>CAVTRE010000001.1:0-126455 GCA_963737055.1 uncultured Solirubrobacterales bacterium
CTACTGACTCGCCAGGTCGACGAGATCGCCAACCCGCCCGACCACTATCCGTGGGCTCAGGCGGGCTTTTCATCGATACGAAGATTGCACCTGTTTTGCGCACGGATACGAGGGGCCTTTGCGTCCGCCGCGAGCCGCGAGCTCACGCCTCCTCTGCGCGACCCTCCTACGCGTCCAGATCGGTGGTTTCCCGTATTCGAGGCACGCGTTTCTCGGGACGCCTCGGCGTCCGCGGCGATTACCTTGGCGGTATGCCGGCGCATCTGCATCTCGCCCCAGCGCCGGGGTCGGCGCGATCCTCACCCCGACCTGAGCCGCCGATTAGGGTGGTTCTCGCCGACGATCACGTCGCGATGCGTCGCAACCTGCGGCTGGTGCTGGACGTCGAGGACGACGTCGACGTGATCGCGGAGGCGGCTGATCTGTCCAGCGTGGTGCGCCACGTGCATGCTCACCTGCCACACGTGCTGGTGCTCGACCTGCAGCTGCCGAACGGATCGAGCATCGAAGCGATCCGCCGACTGCGTGAGCTGGTGCCAGACACCGAGATCGTCGTGATCACGATGGAGACCAGCGCGGTTTTCGCGCAGCAGGCGCTCGACGCGGGCGCGGTGGGATTCGTGCTCAAGGACAGGGCCGACGGCGAGTTGCCGGCGGCGGTCAGGCGCGCGGTCCGCGGCGAGGAGTACATCAGCCCGCAGGTCGAAGCGCGACTTGAAGCACTGCGACGCTCGGTATGCGGGGATGGTCTGAGTCCACGGGAGACGGAGGTCCTGCGACTGATTGCGCTCGGCCACATGAGCGCCGAGATCGCGGGGAACCTGCATCTCTCGCGACGGACCGTCGAGACGCACCGCGCGAGCGTTCATCGCAAGCTGGGACTCGCGACGCGCGCCGAGCTCGTCCAGTTCGCGCTACGACGCCACCTGATCGGCGCCTGAGCGAGCCTGGCGCTCTGCTTCGCGACGCGTCGGGAGCCGCGCGCGCACGACCGTCCCGTGCTTGCCGGACTGGAGCTCCAGGCTGCCGCCGGCGAGGTACACGCGCTCTCTCATCCCCGCCAGGCCGAAGCCGGCAGTCTGCGCGTTGGTGTCAAAGCCGACCCCGTCGTCCTGAACATCGATCAGCAGCTCGCCATCGGTTTGTCTGAGCGTGACGCAGGCCCTGGATGCCCGGGCGTGCTTGACGGTGTTCGTAAGCGCCTCCTGCACCAGCCGGTAGACGGTCGTCTCGAGTTCGGGATCGAGCCCGGAGTCGCCGCGCTCGGGGTCGGCCAGCGCCAGCTCGCCCGTGATCTCGAGGCCGGCCGCACGGCGGCGATCGAGCAGAGATTCGATCGCCGGGAGCAGGCCGAGGTCATCAAGCAGCGACGGGCGCAGGTCGGAGATGATCGCGCGGAGGTTGTCGGTCTCAAGCTCGATGTCCTCGATCGCCTGGCGGATCGCAGGCTCGTTGGCCAGCGCCTCGCTGCGGCGCTGCGCGGAGGCGAGGAGCACCCGGAGGCCGCCCAGCGCCTGAAGCGTTTGGTCGTGCAGCTCGCGAGCCCACCGGCTTCGCTCGGCATCCGCGGCACTGATCGCGCTGCGCAGCCGGTCCGCCTCGACGCTTCGTTTGATCGCGACCGCGTTCGCCGCGGACTGCGCGAACGTCCGAAGCAGGCGCTCGTCGTCGGCGTCGAACGCCCCGCCATCCTTGCCGTGGTCGAAGGCTGCCAGCAGTCCTACGCCCGTCCCGCGGTGGAGCATCGGCACCAGCAGCGCCGTGTGCGCGTCGCTTACGCCAAGCTCCTCGGGAGCGATCCGCAGACGCGAGCCGACGTCGGAGATCCGCTCCGGGCGCCCACCTCGCAGGACCTGACCAGAGGTCGAGGTTGCGATCGGGATGCGCTGCCCGCGCGCATCGGCCGCGTGCCCGGCGCTCGCCGCCACGACCAGCTCGTCGCCCTCGCGTAGCATGATCAGGAGGCTCTGCGCGTCGACCAGCGCGCGGCCACGCTTGACGATCAGCTCCAGCACCCGCTCGAGGTCGGCCACCCCCCCGATCGCATCGGCGATGTCACGCGCCGCTTCGAGCGAGCGGACCGCTCGCTCCGCCTCGTCGCGGCGGCGCTCTGATGACTCGTACAGGCGCGCGTTTTCGATCGCGGTAGCCGCCCACTGCGCGAGAATGACTGCCGCCTCCTCATCGGCATCGGCGAATTCGCCGCCACCCTCCTTCTCGGTCAGGTACAGGTTTCCCCACGCCTGACCGCGAATCACGATCGGAACCCCGAGGAAGCGCTGCATGGCGGGGTGGCCGGGCGGGAACCCGAAGCTCTGCGGGTGCCGCCCGACGTCGGCCAGGCGAAGCGGGCGCGGATCCTCGATCAGCACGCCCAGCACACCTCGCCCGCGTGGCAGGTCCCCGATCGCACGGTGGGTCGCGGCGTCGATGCCGGAGGTGAGGAACCGCTCGAGCTCTGAACGATGCTCGTCGAGCACGCCGAGCGCGACATAGCGAGCGCCGGTGATCGCGCGCGCCTCCTCGAGGATTCGCTCGAGCACTGCCTCCGTGTCGAGCTCGGACACCAGCGCCCGGCCCACATCGAGCAGGCGGCGGAGCTTGTCGTGCGGTGGTGTGGTCAATCGGTTCCCAGAGCTATGAAGCTAGTTGCCCCGCCCCCTCGGAGGATAGTCCGGAGTCGCGGCTGTCCGGTGTGACCAGGGTCCGTAAGAGGTACTGGTTTCAGTAGTTCTCCACAGGTGGCTGCGGCGCGCTCCGGATGGCATCGAGCCCAGCAGGCACCAAGCTGGGCGGTGCGATGGAAGCCATCGAACGCGAATCGTCCGCGGTAGGGGCACCGCGGTGCGCGAGCTGCGGCGGCGTGATCGGCGTGTACGAGCCGCTCGTGCACGTGGTCGACGGGATCGCGCGCACGTCCTCCCGCGCGGCAGATCCGCATCTTGCCAGAGCCCCCGCAGGCATCTGCCACCACGTCGACTGTTACGGAGTGAACGCGGCGAAGGCGGTCGCCGCCGCGTAGCGGTGGGACGATCGCTGAGCCGCTCGCCAACCGATGTCGCGGTCAGTACCAAACGCGGTGATACGTTCGGAGCGCAATCCCTGGGTGGCGATCGACGTCGCGACGGAGCCCGTGGCGCACGCGCGGGCGCTGCGGCGCGCACACGAACGAAGCGTTGCAGGCGAGGTCGCTCCGAAAGGCGTGCGCGAGCTGGTGACGGACAGCTGGCGGCGGAGTCTCGCCGCCGGGGTGGCGCCGGAGGCGCTCGGCGCGCCGATCGTGCTCGACGACGATCAGCTCGGCGAGGCGCGCGAGCGCTCGCCGCTCGCTCCCGCGATCGCGGCGATACTGTCGACGCTGTCGAGCCTCGACGGGGAGGCAAGGCACGTGGTGGCGATCGGCGACGCCGACGCGAACCTGCTGTGGGTGACGGGGGATCTCGACACGGTCGAGCTCGCCCACGAGATGCGCTTCCAGGCGGGAGCGGCGTGGGCGGAGTCGGCCGCCGGCACGAACGCCGTCGGGACGGCGGCCGCGCTCGACCATCCCGTCCAGATCTTCTCCGCCGAGCATCTCGTCGCCGCAGTCCACCCATGGACGTGCTCGGCCGCGCCGATCCACGATCCGGTGAGCGGAGAGCTGATCAGCGTCATCGACCTCACGGCCGAGCTGCGCACGGCCCATCCGCACACGCTGTCGCTCGCGGCGCTGGCGGCGCGCGCGGCGGAGGTCACGCTGCAAGTGCACCATGTCAAGCGGGCGGCGCGGCTGCGCGAGCATTGGGAGGCCGCGATCGCGGGGAGGCGGACCGCGAGCCTGCTGGTGAACCGCCGCGGTCGGGTGATCGACTCACGCGGGCTTGCCCAGCCGCCGACGGACATCATGTTGCCCGACATCACGGCCGAGTCGTTCCGCACGCCGGATGGGCGGATCTGGGAGCAAGAGCAACTCCGGGGGGGCGGGCTGGTCCTGTGGCTGCGGCGGCGCCGGCCGGAGCTTTCCGCGCGGCTGTCGCTCCGCCTGCTCGGGCATCGAGCGCATGCTCGCTTCGCCGACCGCGAGGAGCGCGGGCTGCGGTCGCTCGAGCTGCTCGCGGTGCTAGCGATGCACCCGGAGGGTCTGAGCGCCGAGCAGCTCGCGCTCGCGCTGTACGGCGAGCGGGGCAAGACGGTGACGGTCAGGGCGCAGGTACACCGCCTCCGCGCGCACCTGGGCGACGGCGTGCTCGACACTCAGCCCTACCGCCTTCGCGTGGCAGTCGACGGGGACTGGGTGAAGGTGCAGCGCCTGGTGTCGGCGGGACATCCGGGCGCCGCGCTCAAGGCCTACGGCGGGCCGCTGCTGGCGGCCTCTGACGCTCCCGCGTTGCGCGAAGCCCGCGGCTTGCTCGAGGAGTCGCTGCGGCGAAGCATCCTGACCACGGCCGACCCGGAGCTGCTGGCACGCTGGCTGGCGCATCCCTCGGGCAGCGACGACCTGCCGGCGGCACGGACCCTGGTCGCGGTGCTTCCGAGCGGCGATCCCCGTCGTGCCGCGGCGACGGCCTTGGCTGCGCTGCTCGCTCGGCGGATGACACCCACAGCGAGCTGACGGCCCGTACGTAGTTATCCGCTCCGACCTGCGTTGCAGCTCGGATGGCGAGCCGATCGAACCTCGGGACGATCCCGCTGTCACTACCGATAGGAGCTCTTCAATGTCGATCGTCACTTCTGAGCCGAGCACAACCGAGACGCCCGTCACGACCTACCGCGCCGCGGTAGTGCACGAGTTCCACGCCCCGCTGACGGTCGAGCACGTCCCGCGCCAGCAGCTCGAGCCAGGCCAAGTGCTGGTCAAGGTCGAGGCCTCCGGCCTATGTCACACCGACATCCACGCAGCCAACGGCGACTGGCCGGTGAAGCCCTCGCCGCCGTTCATCCCCGGCCACGAAGGCGTGGGAATCGTCGCCGAGCTCGGCGCGGGCGTCAGCGAGGTCGCGGTCGGCGAGCGGGTCGCGATGCCATGGCTCGGGTACGCGTGCGGAACCTGCGACCACTGCGTGTCAGGCTGGGAGACGCTGTGCCTGGAGCAGAAGAACATGGGCTACTCGATCGACGGCGGCTTCGGCGAGTACGCGGTCGCGTACGCCCGGTACGTCGTCAAGGTCCCCGAGGGGCTCGATCCGTTCGACGCTGCGCCGCTGACCTGCGCCGGGGTGACGACCTATAAGGCGGTCAAGGTCGCGGGCACCCGATCCTCAGATCTGGTCGCCGTGTTCGGAGTGGGCGGATTGGGGCATCTCGCGATCCAGTACGCCGCAATCGCAGGCGGTCGTGTCATCGCGGTCGACCTGATCGACGAGAAGCTCGAGCTCGCCCGTGAGCTCGGCGCCGAATTCACCGTCAACGCCTCAAAGCAGGACCCGGTCGAGGCGATTCAGGCGCTCGGGGGCGCCGATCAGGCGATCGCGCTCGCGGTCTCCCCGCGTGCGTTCGAGCAGGCGTACGGCTCGCTGCGCCGGGGCGGCAAGCTCGTGTTTGTCGCGCTGCCCGCGGACAACGAGGTCAGGCTGCCGATCTTCGAGACCGTGTTGAACGGGATCACGATCGTCGGCTCGATCGTCGGCACGCGCGCCGACCTGCGCGAGGTGTTCGAGCTGCACGCCGCGGGCAAGACCCACGTGACCCGCGAGGTGCGCCCGCTCGATCAGGTCAACGAGTCGATCGCCGACGTCGAGGCCGGCCGTGTCGCGGCCCGGATCGTGTTCGAGCCGTAGACGGTCGTGGCGTTTCTTCTCGCGGCTGTGTGATCGCGACGCCCACGTCGGCTACCGGCGGAGGTAGGCGTCGGATTCCGGCGCGGACCGATTCGGTCCTCGTCGTCGGCTTCGCGCTTCACCGCGAGTGCAACCCGAGTGCAACCCCGGCGCGCTTAGCGTCGTCTGCCGTTCCCGTAATCGACAAACCGAGGGAGAACGAAAATGGCAACAACGATCGAGACTCCATCGCAGGCAGCAGAGTTCCTCGCCGGACCCAAGCGGATGCTGATCGACGGCGAGTGGGTGCAGGCTCGCCACGGCCGGACGCTGGAGGTCTACGACCCGGCGCTGGGAGATGTCATCGACCATGTCCCCGCCGGCGACGCCGAGGACGTCGACCTGGCGGTCGCGGCCGCGAGGCGCGCTTTCGAGGACTCCGATTGGAGCCGCCTGACCGCGGCCGAGCGCGGACGGGTGATTTGGCGGATCGGCGATCTGGTCATGGAACATGCCGACGAGTTGGCCGAGATCGAGTCGCTCGACAACGGCAAGCCGGTCGGCGTCGCGCGCGTCGCGGACGTGCCGCTGGCGGCAGAACTGTTCCACTACATGGCCGGCTTCGCCACCAAGATCCACGGCCAGACGTTCCCGGTCTCGGTCCCATACGCGCCGGGCGCGCAGTTTCACGCCTACACGCTCAAGGAGCCGATCGGCGTCGTTGGGCAGATCATTCCGTGGAACTTCCCGCTGCTGATGGCGGCGTGGAAGCTCGGGCCGGCGCTCGCGACCGGCTGCACGATTGTGCTGAAGCCGGCCGAGCAGACGCCGCTGAGCGCG
The DNA here is from genome assembly GCA_963737055.1 of uncultured Solirubrobacterales bacterium. Classification (GTDB taxonomy): domain Bacteria; phylum Actinomycetota; class Thermoleophilia; order Solirubrobacterales; family Solirubrobacteraceae; genus Palsa-465. The sequence continues at coordinate 6,576 of CAVTRE010000001.1, forward strand.
CTGCGCCTCGCCGAGCTGATGCTCGAGGCCGGCCTGCCGAACGGCGTGGTCAACGTGATCACGGGCTTGGGCGAGACCGCCGGCGCCGCCGTCGCGGGCCATCCCGGGATCGACAAGGTTGCGTTCACGGGCTCGACGGAGGTTGGCAAGCTGATCGTCAAGGCCGCTGCAAACGACCTCAAGCGGGTCACGCTCGAGCTGGGCGGCAAGTCGCCGAACGTGGTCTTCGCCGACGCGGACTTGGAGACCGCGATCCCTGGTGCGGCGAACGCGATCTTCTTCAACCACGGCCAGTGCTGCTGCGCGGGCTCCCGGCTGTACATCGAGCAGAAGGTCTACGACGACGTCCTCGCGGGTGTGGCGGATCGGGCCGAGCACATCAAGGTCGGCCGCGGGCTCGAGCCCGACACCGAGATGGGCCCACTCGTGTCCGCCGAGCAACTCGAGCGCGTCACCGGGTTCCTCGAGTCCGGCGAGAGCGAGGGCGTGCGCACCGTCACCGGCGGCACCCAGGTCGGCGAGCGTGGCTACTTCGTCGCGCCAACCGTCCTCGACGGCGCCGGGCCGGGCAACAAGGTCTACGACGAGGAGATCTTCGGCCCGGTCGTGACCGCGATCCCGTTCAAGGACACCGGCGAAGTCGCCGCGGCCGCGAACGAGACCGTCTACGGCCTCGCAGCCGGCATCTGGACGAACGACCTGACCAAGGCCCACCGACTGATCTCGCAGCTGCGAGCCGGGACCGTGTGGGTCAACACGTACAACATCTTCGACGCGGCGCTCCCGTTCGGCGGTTACAAGCAGTCGGGTTGGGGACGCGAGATGGGCGAAGAGGTGATCCACGAGTACACCGAGACCAAGTCGGTGTGCATCGGGCTCTGACCGAGGGCTCGCTGCACACAACTGCTGACCTCCGCGAGGGCCGCGCACCGGTGGCGCGGCCCCCGTCGCGAATTACGGTCGAACGACCGCCCGAGGAACCCCAGGAGACGAACATGACTACCGAAACCGCAACACCTTCTACCGAGCACCTAGCCGGCGAGCAGCTCGAGCGCCGGCTCGAAGAGCTTTTGCACCAGGACACGTTCGCGCCGCCCGTGCAGTTCCTCGCGCGTGAGCGCGTCAACGAAGCGTCGCTGCACGCGCAGGCGGAGCTCGACCCCGACGGCTTCTGGGCCAAGCAGGCGCGGACGCTGCGCTGGGACGAGCCGTTCACGACGACGCTCGACGACTCGAATCCGCCTTTCTACAAGTGGTTCACCGACGGCAGGCTGAACGTCTCCTACAACTGCCTGGACCGCCACATCGAGGCGGGCCTCGGCAACCGGGTCGCGTTCACTGGGCCGGCGAGGAGGGCGAGGAGCGCGCGATCACCTACGGCGAGCTTCACCGCGACGTGCAGCGGCTCGCGAACGGCCTAAAAGAGCTGGGGATCGGCAAGGGCGACGTGGTCGGGATCTACGTGCCGATGATCCCCGAGGTGGTCGTCGCGATGCTCGCGTGCGCGCGGATCGGCGCGCCGCACAACGTGGTGTTCGGCGGGTTCGCACCCGAGGCCGTCAAGGAGCGCATGGAGGTCTCGCACGCGAAGGCGCTGATCACCGCCGACGGAGCAGGCGCAAGGGCAAGACCGCGCCGGTCAAGGCGGCCGTCGACGAGGCAATGGGCGGCCTTCAGTCACTCGAGCACATCGTCGTCGTACGGCACACCGGCATCGACGTGCCGATGAATCCCGGCCGCGACGTCTTCTACGACGAGATCCTCGCGGCGGCCGACCCGGTCTGCCCTGCCGAGCCGATGGAGGCCGAGCACCCGCTGTTCATCCTCTACAGCTCCGGCTCGACCGCGAAGCCGAAGGGGATCGTGCACACGACCGGCGGCTACCTGACCGGAGTCGCGGTCACCCACCGGTACGTGTTCGACCTCGACGCGGACCGTGACGTGTACTTCTGCTCCGCCGACGTCGGCTGGATCACCGGCCACTCCTACATCGTCTACGGGCCGCTCGCCAACGGCGCCACGAGCGTGATGTACGAGGGCGCGCCGGATTATCCGCACAAGGGGATCTGGTGGGAGCTCGTCGAGCGCTACGGCGTGAGCATCTTCTACACCGCGCCCACGGCGATCCGGGCGTGCATGAAGTGGGGCGCCGAGCACCCGAACGCCCACGACCTCTTGTCGCTGCGTTTGCTGGGGACGGTCGGCGAGCCGATCAACCCGAAGGCGTGGCTCTGGTACCACGTCGTGATCGGCCGCGAGCGCTGCCCGATCGTCGACACGTGGTGGCAGACCGAGACCGGCCAGATCATGATCTCGCCGCTGCCCGGGCTGACCGACACCAAGCCGGGGTCGGCGACGCACGCGCTGCCCGGCGTCGCCGCCGACGTCGTCGACGAGACGACCGGCGAGAGCGTGGAACAGGGGCAGGGGCTGCTGGTCCTAAAGCGCCCGTGGCCCGGGATGCTGCGCACGCTCTACGGAGACGACGAGCGCTACGTCGAGACGTACTTCGCGCGCTTCGGCAACGACACCTATCTGGTCGGCGACGCGGCGATCCGCGACAAGGACGGTTACCTGTGGATCGTCGGGCGGATCGACGACGTGATCAACGTCTCCGGGCACCGCCTCTCGACCGCGGAGGTCGAATCGGCGATCGTCGCCCACGAGAAGGTCGCCGAGGCGGCTGTCGTAGCCCAGTCAGACGAGCTCACCGGGCAGGCGATCGTCGCGTTCGTGACGCTTCAGGGCGACCTCGAGGGGTCACCGGAGATCGAAGCGCAGATCCGCGCCCACGTCGCAACGCAGATCGGCAAGCTCGCGCGGCCGAAGCGGATCCTGTGGAGCGACGACCTGCCCAAGACCCGCTCGGGGAAGATCATGCGCCGGCTGCTGCGCGACATCGCCGAAGGCCGTGCGCTCGGCGACGTGACCACGCTGCGCGACCCGGCGGTGATGGCCGAGCTCGAGCAGAAGATCGCCGCCGAGCAGGCCAAGGAGCAGTAGGCGATGGCAGACCGACACACCAACGGCGCGGCTGCTGCTCTCGTGCTTGCTATTCAGGAGTTCGTGGCTAACGGTGGAGGGCGACCGCTGGGTCGGCGCCGGCGCAGTGCTGCATCGCCAGGGTGGGCGGGTAACTGTGGCCGTGTCGGTCGGCGTGGCTGGTGGCGTTCCGAAGCGGCAGCCTCGAGTGCTCTAATCGGGTCGGTTCAGCGTGCTGCAAGCAGCCCGTTGCATCAGTCTGGGTCGGACCGGAGTACCGGTTTGTCCAATCCGGCGACAGTTAGAGACGGCCGGACGACGGCGGCGCAACTCTGGACTCACCCGGCGGTTGAAGTGGTGGGGCCGCCTTCGTATGGGTTGCCCGGGGCTCGGTAACCAACGTAAGGAGAGGGAATCCATGTACTTCCGTTTCGGGCGTTCGCGCGTTGCGATCGCCCTCGCCACAGCGGCGACGGTCACCGGCGTCGGTGCGTCAGTCGCGCTGGGCGCGGGATCATCCAGCGCACCCGCTGGCGGTCCGATCCACGTTTTCGTTCAGCCTTCCCAGGGGCAGGGCAACGGAAAGATCCTGATCACCGGCGCGATCGGCGACTACGGCGCAACCCACAAGGCCAGCAGCAGTGGCGGCAAGAACTACGCGACGGCGACTCTCAAGAAGGGCACGATCACGTTCGATCTGACTGCCATCACCGCCAAGGTCAATCATGCCACTCCCACGTTTGACAAGGCAACCTGCTCCGCGTCGATCAGCGAGTCGGCTCCGGTTCCCGTTGTCAGCGGAACTGGGCTCTATGCGGGCATCCATGGCACCGTAAGGCTCACGGAGTCGTTCGGTTTCATCGGCTCGACCTACAAGAGCGGTCCCAAGAAGGGAAAGTGCAACCTCAGCAACTCCGCTCCCACGGTGGCCCAAATGGGCGAGGTGTACGGCACGGGCACCATCAGCCTCTAGATTGCGGACCGGTCTGGCGCGAGATCGTCAGACCGGTCTACTTTTTGGGAACTGCACCCGGGACGCCCGCGAAAGCGGTCGGCCGTGCCGCTCGACGCGGACCACCGCCGGAGGCCTCGCGAACCGCTGCCGTTTGACATCCAACTGGGCAGTCGCAAGGCAAACCGCGAGACGGCTCCAAACGCGAGACGGCGAGGTTGTCCCACGGCTCGTAGAAGTTTGAGGTGACGGCGGTCCCTCCGGCCCGTCCGCTCCTGGTGGGAGCGTGATGGGCGATCCGCCGAGATCCAAAGGAGGAACCGCCGTGAAGTGGAACGTACCGGTCGCAGAGGCGACCCAGGATGAGGCCGTGCTCCCGGAGCGGGTGCGGGAGGCGTTGGGGGAGCTGGTGGGGGTCGCGATGGAGGGGCTGCTCGCGCTGTCGGTCGAGGTCGGGCTCGGTGTGCTCAGGGAGCTGCTCGAGCAGGAGGTCGACGAGGTCGTCGGCCCGAAGGGGAAGTGGAACCCTGAGCGGACCGCGGTCCGTCACGGCCACGAGACCGGCGAGGTCACGCTCGGCGGCCGGCGCGTTGCGGTCAGGCGGCCGCGGGCTCGGACCGCGGACGGCGAGTCAGAGCTGCCGCTCGCGACTTATGACCATTTCGCCGATCGTGATCAGCTCGGCGATGTCGTGCTGGAGCGGATCCTGGCCGGCGTCTCGACCCGCCAGTACGGCCGCGCGCAGGAGCCGGTCGGCGCCGAGGTCGAGGCGGACGCCCGGTCGACCTCGAAGTCGGCGGTGTCCCGGACGTTCGTGCAGCGGACCCGCGATCAGCTGTGGAAGCTGATGAACCGGCCACTGTCCGATCTGCGCCTGGCGGTGATCATGCTCGACGGGATCGATCTGCACGGTCGCACGAACATCGTCGCGTTGGGGATCTCGACCGAGGGCGAGAAGCTCGCCCTCGGGCTGTGGGACGGCTCGACCGAGAACGCGACGGTCGCGTCAGCGCTGCTGGCCGACCTGGTCGACCGGGGCCTTGACGTCGAGCAAGGGCTGCTGTTCGTGATCGACGGATCGAAGGGCCTGCGGAAAGCCATACGCCAGGTGTTCGGCAACGACGTCCCGGTGCAGCGCTGTACACAGCACAAGCAACGCAACGTGCTTGACCATCTCCCCGAGCGCAACCGCTCGGCGGTCAAGACCCGGCTGCGGCGGGCGTGGCAGGAGACCAACCACGAGCGGGCGCTCGAGCAGCTCACGTCACTCGCGATCGAGCTGGACCGCGACCATCCCGGTGCCGCCGCTTCGCTCCGGGAGGGGATGGAGGAGACGCTGACCGTGACCCGCCTGGGGATCACCGGCAAGCTCAAGCTCACGCTCCAGTCGACCAATCCGTGCGAGTCAATGATCTCCACCGTCCGGGTCATCCACCGCAACGTCAAGCACTGGAGCTCCGGCGACATGTGCCTGCGCTGGACCGCCGCCGGGATGCTCGAAGCCGAGAGCCGATTCCGCAAGGTCGAGGGCTACCGCGGCCTCGCCACCCTCGCAGTCAAGATCGAAGCCGACCTACTCCGTCGTCGCCAAGCCGTCACTCACACCACCGAGGAGGACGACATCGCAGCGCTCACTATGTAACGATGACAGTCGGACCGCCGCCACTATGAATTTCCACGACGAGCGGGACAACCTCGAGACGGCTCCTTTGCCGCTAACTCAGCAGTCTCGACCGGAGAGGCGAGACAGCACCTTTGATCGAAACGAGGCGTGTCGGGGCGACTCGTCCCGGCATCGCTGATCAGTAGCGCTCTTCGTCCTGAGGGGAAGCGGCCGAAACGTTTGCAACCCGCCGCGGATTGACGGCTGAGCTAGCACGACCACGTTAGCTCGGACCGCCGACCCGGCAAACGCCCCGATGGGCTCGCTGCCGCAACGCCGGCGGAGCAGCACAGCTCGGGCGACGACGCCGTCGCAGTCTTGGAAATCGTCCAAAGGGGCGATCGGCGTTAGCTGAGCCGAGTAAGCATCCGACTCGAAGGGCTGCTCCTCCGGCAGCAAAGCGAGCGTTCGTCGCGCCGCGCGACTTCCTGAATCGTGCCCAACGGGAACCCGTTGCCGCCGTTGAGATACCAGTCATTGATCGACGAGGTCTTCTGGAAGGTGACGTCGTTGTGACGGTTGAGGTCGATGGCGACGATGTGCGCGTTGTTGCGCATCATGACGTTCCGCCCGACCTAGTCGGAGGAATTGGCCAGTCCGCGAGGATGCTTGTGGTCCGCTGAGGCGAGCAGGAGAACAGCGGAGTTGACGGCTCCCGCGGCGAGCACGAATTTGCTGCCGGTGACGATCACCGGCCCGTGGCCGCGTCGGCTCGCAGGTGGTCGACGCGGTGGGCGTCGCGCGAGCGCCGCTATGAGCTCGGCCCCACCAGCGGTGCTGCGAGTCCCCGGCCCTACGGTGTCACGCGCCGATGAGGTCGAGCGGCAAGTCGATCATCGTCTCAGCGCGGCGGGGGGAATCTCGCCGGACCCACGACGGATCAGCCGGGTCGGGATCGCATAGGTCTGGACGGGCGATGTGTCGCCGTCCATCCGCTGGAACAGGATCTCGCACGCTCGGGCGCCGATCGCGGCGGGGTCCTGCGCGATGACCGTGACCGCGGGCTGGAGCATGTCGGCGAGCAGGATGTCGTCGAACCCGACGAGCGCGATGCGCTCGTGCAAGTCTAGGTCGCGCAGGGCGCGGATCGCGCCGATCGTGATCAGGTTCTGAGAGGCGAACAGCGCGGTCGGGCGGCCGGCGGTGATCAGATCGCGGGTCGCGGCCTCGGCGGCGTCCGCCGAGTGTAGGTTCAACCGAACGAGCTCGGGGTCGAGTTCGATCCCGGCACTGGACAGCGTCTCGATGTACCCCGCATAGCGCGCTCCGGCGGTCGGTATCTCCAACAGGTCGCCGAGGAAGGCGATCCGTCTGTGCCCGGCTGCAACCAGATGCCGTACCGCAGTCTCTGCCCCGCCGCGGTTGTCGGACCAGACCGCGTCGGCGCGAAGCAGCCGTGGCGGGCGGTCGGCGAACACTAGATTCAGTCCTGCCCGCTGTTCGTTCGCCAGGTAGCTCTGGTCATCGCCGGCAGGGACGATGATCAGGCCGTCCACGCGCCGGGAGATGAGAGCGAGCGCGAGCTCGCGTTCACGCTGGGGATCCTCGTCGACGCTGCCGGCAAACACCGCCACCCCGCGGCTGCGCGCGATGTCCTCTACGGCGCGGTGTAGCGCGGATGAGAATGGGTTTGCCACGTTCTCGAGCACGACCCCGATGGTGCGGGTTCGACCGTCGCTGCTGCGAAGGCTGCGCGCGGTCAGGTTGGGGCGGTAGTCGAGCGTCGTGGCTGCGCGGTGCACCCGCGCGGCGAGCTCGGGATCGACGGTGCTCTCGCCGTTGATCACTCTGGAGACGGTCTTCAGGCTCACCCGCGCCAGCGCGGCGACGTCGCGCATCGTGGCTCGCGTGCGCGGCCCGGGTGGGCCTGGGGATGCTCCGTCGATCTGCGACAACGTTTTCCTCCTGGCTTTGAAGGCGACGTAGCGTACCGATATTAAGCCTCGATTCTCAACCCTTGACAGGTGTGGTGGTCCTATGTATCTTTCAGACAACGTTGTCTTACCCGGTGTTCGGCCGGACCCGGCGCGTTTCGGCCGGGAAGCCCATCGAGAAGGAGGAGAGGGTCTCGTGATATCCAATGACCGTTCGTCGGGCCGGTCCCGGCGAGGAAGTGCACGGCGTAGCCGGCGGCTGACCGTGGCGGCGCTTGCCGCCGTCTCGGTGTTGACAGTTGCGGCCTGCGGTTCCAGCAGCTCTAGCGGCTCTGGTGGCTCGGGTGGAAAGGGCGTGAAGGTCGCGCTGGTCCTGAAGACGTTCTCGAATCCCTACTTCGTGTGGATGGAGAAGAGCGCGAAGGCCGACGCCGCGGCCCGTGGCGTCGATCTCAATGTTTCGGCGGGCACGACTGACGGCGACACGGCCACCCAGATCAGCGCGATCGACAATGCGGTCTCCGCGGGGGACGCGGGGATCATCATCACGCCGAACGGGGATGCGGTGAACTCGGCGCTGACCAAGGCACGGAAATTCGGCCTGTACACGATCGCGCTGGACACGGCGCCGACCCCGCCCAGCACGGTGAATCTCACCTACGCCACCGATAACACCGAGGCGGGGAAGCTCGACGGTCAGTGGGCGGCGGCGAAGCTCGCCGGCAAGCCGGCGGACATCGCGCTGCTCGACCTGTTCAACAATCAGGTCGTCTCGGTCGACGTCGACCGGGACCACGGCTTCCTGGAGGGGATGGGGATTCCCGTTGGGGCGTCCACGATCAACGGCAAGGAGCCGACGAGCGGGCACTACACCGGCGGCAAGGGCGGCAGCTACAAGATCGCTTGCCAGCTCCCGACGCAGGGCGCGATCCCGGGAGGCAAGTCCGCGATGCAGACCTGCCTGCAGAAGGACCCGAACATCAACCTCGTCTACGCGATCAACGAGCCCGCCGCTGAGGGCGCCACCCAGGCCCTGGCCGCGGCGCACAACAAGGCGCTAGTCGTCGCGATCGACGGCGGCTGCTCGAACCTGCCGTACGTCGACTCCGGCTCGATCGCCGCGACCGCAGGCCAGTTCCCGGGCAAGATGGCATCGGACGGGGTGGACGCGATTTACAACCTGGCGACCAAGCACGTCCATCCGGCGGCCACCCCCGGTCTGGGGTTCTACAACACCGGGACGAAGCTGTTTACCAACGACCCCCAACCCGGCGTCCCCAGTGCCAATGTCGCTGCCGCGAAGAAGCTCTGCTGGGGCTAGCCACGGCGCCCCGCTCCAGGAACCGGCTGTCCACCGTCGCGCACTCTGCGCGACGGTGGATCCCTTTGGGTCACTGGTACGGGAAAGCTCACCTGACTCTGCCTACCCCTCGAATCAAGGTAGACCATGACTGATATAGGTACAACACTCTCGCCGGAGGAAGAGCTCGAGCGGCTGGCTCCCCGGCTTACGCCGCTGGACCGCATCCAGCGCCTGCTTCACGCCCATCCCGAGCTCGGTCCTCTCATCGTGCTCGTGGGCTCGTGCGTGGTGTTTGGGTTTCTCAGCTCGCGCTTCCTCACCGCGACCAACATCTCGCTGATGCTCCAGCAGGTGTCGGTCGTTGCGGCCCTCGGCGTCGCGCAGACGATGATCATCCTGACCGCCGGGATCGATCTGTCGATCGGCGCGGCGATGATCCTCGCGCAGCTCTATATGGCGCAATTGGCCGCGAACAACCACGTGGCCGGCGCGATCGCGCTTCTCATCGGGCTGCTGGTGGCGATCGCGACCGGGGTGCTCAACGGCGGGCTGGTCACACGCTTTCGGCTACCCCCGTTCATCGTGACGCTGGGAACGCTGAGCATCTTCACCTCGATCGGGCTGGTCTATTCGAAGGGCCAGACGACCCAGGCTTCGCAGATGCCGCACATCCTCAACTGGGCCGGCGACCCGCTCAAGATCGGGTCGCTGAACCTGATCAACGGCGTGCTCGTCGTTCTCGCCCTCTACCTGGTGATCAACTACATCCTTGGCCGGACGCAGTGGGGTCGCCACGTGTACGCGGTCGGCGATGACGTCGAAGCGGCGCGGCTGGCGGGGATCCGCACGAATCGGGTCCTGTTCGGGGTCTACGTGTTCGCGGGGCTGATCGTCGGCATCGCTGCGTGGGTGTCGATCGGCTACACGGGCGCCGCGAGCCCGAACAACGCCGTCGACGCGAATCTGCAGAGCATCACCGCGGTGGTGATCGGCGGCACCAGCCTGTTCGGCGGCCGCGGCAACGTGATCGGCACGCTGTTCGGCGCGCTGATCGTTGTCGCGTTCACCTCAGGGCTCACGCTCGCGAACGTCAACGGGCTCTATCAACCACTGGCGCTGGGGATTCTCGTGATCGCCGCCGTCGCGCTGGACCAATGGATTCGGAGGGTGAAGGGATGAACGCGCCAACAGGCAAGTCCACGGGCGACACTGGGAACGAACCGACGAGTGCATCGTCGGGCAACGGCTCAGACGCGAGCGCGACGCACGTGCTCGAGGCGCGCGGCCTGGTCAAGACGTTCGGGCACGTGATCGGTCTGGCCGATGTCGACCTCGTGCTCAATGCCGGCGAGGTCCTGGGAATCATCGGCGATAACGGCGCCGGCAAGTCGACGCTGATCAAATGCCTGACCGGCGCGCTGCAACCGGACCGCGGGGAGATCCTGCTGGAGGGCAAGCCGGTGTCGTTCAAGAGCCCGACCGACAGCCGTCTGGCGGGCATCGAAACGGTCTACCAGACGCTCGCCGTGGTCCCCGCGCTCGATATCGCAAGCAACATGTTCCTCGGCCGCGAGCAGCGGATGCGCGGTCCGCTAGGCGTGGTGTTTCGCAACCTCGACACCCGTGGGATGCGCACCCAGGCGCGCGAGCAGCTCGACAAGCTCGGGATCACCACCGTGCAGGACATAGCGCAGCGCCTGGAGACACTCTCGGGTGGCCAGCGCCAAGCGGTGGCCGTCGCCCGTGCCGCGGCCTTCGGGTCCAAGGTGATCATTCTCGACGAGCCAACCGCCGCGCTCGGCGTGCGCGAATCCAGACAGGTGCTGGAGTTGATCAAGCGGGTGCGGCATCAGGGGATGCCGGTGATTCTCATCAGCCACAACATGCCGCACGTCTTCGAGGTCGCCGATCGCGTCCACATCCAACGACTCGGCCACTGCGCCGGGGTAGTCAGGCCCGCGAGCACCACGATGGAAGACGCGGTCGCGATCATGACCGGCGCCAAGCAGCTCGAAGCCAGCACGGCATGATCACGGTCGCCGGCGAGGCGCTAATCGACATCGTCATCGGTGCGTCGGGCTCGATCACGGCGTTGCCGGGTGGCGCGCCGTTCAACGTCGCGCGAACGATCGCGCGACTTGGCGGAGAATGCCAGTTCCTCGGCAAGCTCTCCGATGACACGTTCGGTGAGCAGTTGCAGGCGTCGCTGCAGCGAGACGGCGTGAAGATCGCGGTAGCGAATGTCACTCCCGCACCGACCACGCTCGCGATTGCGAGGCTCGACGAGTTCGGCACGGCCGAGTACCGGTTCTACCTTGAAGGAACGTCCGCGGCGCAACTGACCGCCGCGGACGTTCGCGCGGAGATCCTCGATGGATCGACGGCGATTGCGCTCGGCGGGTTGGGCCTCCTGCTCGAACCGACCGCATCAAGCCTGACCGCGCTGATCCGACAAAGACCACCGGGTGCCACGATTCTGCTCGACCCGAATTGCCGGCCGGGCACGGTCACGGACCTGCACGCCTACCGCGAGATGATCGACACCGTCGTCCGGCAAGTCGACATCGTCAAGGTCAGCACCGACGATCTGAGGCTGCTGCGTCCAGACTCCGCATCGCTGCAAGCCGCACGGAGGCTGCTTGAGCTCGGACCGGCCGCGGTGCTCGTCACCGACGGACCGGCGCCGGTCGCCATCCACACCGCGTCCTTCCAGGGCGCGGTCCCTGCGCCGGTGGTGGAGGTGGTCGACACGATCGGAGCCGGCGACGCGTTCGTCGCAGGGTTTCTGACCTGGTGGACGGCTCACGCGCTCATGCAGCACGACGCAGCCAGCCCCGACGCGCTGCTCAGTGCTACCACTGCCGCGATCGCGGTAGCGGCGGCGAACTGTACGGTGCGCGGAGCCACGCTGCCCCCCGGCTTTCGATGGTCCGAGCGCGTGGCTGCCCCGCCGGGAATCGCGCGGTAACGCGAAACCGATGCCATGCAGCGGTTGTGTCGAGCGGAATCGTCAAACAGCCACATCGAGGAGAGGATCTCTTGACCCCGAATAGCCCGTCGTCAAGCCGGCCCACGCGTACAACCGCGGGGCGCCATCGGCGTTTGGCCGCGCCGCACCTGCTCACCGGACTCATCGCAGTCCTGTGCGCGGGCCTCCTGCTGGCCTCGAGCGCCAGCGCCCACAGCTCGTCTACGACTCTTTATCACGAGCTTTACCGACCACAGTTTCACTACACGCCCGCCCAGAACTGGATGAACGACCCGAACGGGCTGATCTACTACAAGGGCGAGTACAACCTCTTCTACCAGTACAACCCGTCGGGAACCACCTGGGGCAACATCTCCTGGGGACACGCAGTCAGCCGCGACCTGGTGCACTGGAAGGAGCTGCCCCTCGCGATCCCGCAGGACAACAATGAATATGTCTTCTCCGGCAGCGCCGTGTTAGACAAGGACAACACGAGCGGCCTGGGTACTCGCCAGAACCCGCCAATGGTGGCGATCTACACCAGCACCCAGAAGGCGACCGGGATCCAGGAGCAGGCCCTGGCCTACAGCACCGATGGCGGCCTGACCTGGACCAAATACAGCGCTAACCCGGTGCTCAACATCAACTCCCAGAACTTCCGTGATCCCAAGGTGTTCTGGTACGCGCCAAGCCACCGCTGGCTGATGGTGGTGGCCCGCTCCGACCTCCGCCAGGTCGAGTTCTACTCCTCGCCCAACCTGAAGAACTGGACGTATCTCAGCGACTTCGGACCGGCCGGGTCGATCACCGGCGTGTGGGAATGCCCCGACCTGTTCCCCCTCAAAGTCGACGGCAACCCGCACCGCACCAAGTGGGTCCTAGTCGTCAACGTCAACCCCGGGGCACCCTCAGGGGGCTCTGGAACCCAGTACTTCGTGGGTCAGTTCGACGGCACCCATTTCACCTCCGATGAGCCCGCGAGCTACACCCCGCCTCCCGGCGTCGTCCTGAACGACTTCGAGGCAAGCACCTACGGGACGGGTTGGACCACGACCGGCACAGCGTTTGGCAGCGGGCCCGCCCACGGGACGCTACCCGGCCAGCAAGCCGTGATCGGCTACCTCGGCCACGGCCTGGCTAACAGCTTCCTGGGAGGGGACGCCGCGACCGGCACCCTGACCTCACCGACGTTCACCGTCAGCAAGCCGTACGTCAACTTCCTGATCGGCGGGGGCGATCATCCTTACGTGCCGGGCGGCGTCCTGTACGGAACCGCCCCGGCCGGCACCGTCTTCGCCAACTTCGAAGGAAGCACCTGGGGATCCGGGTGGACCGCGACCGGTGACTTTGCGAACGCAGGCCCGACAAAGGAGAGCCTGCCCGGGCAGATCGACTCCCAAGCGCTGGACACCTGCGTGGCGACATGCGACCCGGCCGAGGGCACCATCACCTCGCCGACATTCACGATCAATTCCAACTACATCGATTTCCTGATCGCCGGCGGCGATCACCCGATGAGCCAGCCAAACCCCACCGCAGTCAACCTGCTGATCAACGGACAGGTCGTCGACACGGCAACCGGCAACAACAGCGGCGATATGGACTGGGTGTCCTGGGACGTCTCGAAATACAAGGGCCAACAGGCAACGATTCAGGTCGTCGACGAGAACGACGGCTCGTCTGGGTGGGGCCACATCATCGTCGACGACATCGTCTTCTCACCCATCGCCGCGGCTCCCTACAACCCCGAGACCGGCGTCAACCTGCTGGTCGACGGCCAGGTTGTCCGCACGGCGACCGGCCAGAATAGCGAGGCGCTCGATTGGACGTCGTGGGACGTGCGCGACCTGATCGGCAAGCAGGCACAGATTCAGGTCGTCGACGACAACACCGGCGGCTGGGGGCACGTCGACGCGGACCAGATGATGCTTGCGGACGCTCCGGCGCTGAGCGGCCTCCAGCGCGCGCATTGGGTGGACTACGGCGCCGACCACTACGCGTCCAACACCTACAACGACGCCCCGGACGGGCGACGGATCGAGATCGCATGGATGAACAACTGGAACTACGGCGGGAACATTCCCACCTCGCCGTGGCGCAGCGCCGACACCTTCCCACGCCAACTCTCGCTTCGCACGAGCGACGGCCAGGTGAAATTGGTGGCACAGCCCGTCAAGGAACTGGAGGAACTCCGGTCAGGCCCAACAGTCCGGACCGAAAACATCCCCCTAACGAACACAAAGACACTGGACCTGCAGGGTCAGACACTAGAGATCAAGGCGGACCTAAGCGCGGGCAGCGCAAGCCGCTTCGGCATCAACGTCCGCGTCGGCGCCGGCCAGCAGACCCAGATCGGCTACGACACGACAACCCACCAGATCTATATCGATCGCACAAACTCCGGAAACGTGAGCTTCGACCCCACATTCCCCGGAGTGCAAACCGCACCACTGGCCCTGGACCACGGAAGACTGAGGCTACACATCCTGGTCGATGCCTCATCGGTGGAGGTATTCGCCGACCAAGGGGAGGTCGTCCTCACCGATCAGATCTTCCCGGACGCCAACAGCACGGGCGCCAGCGTGTTCGCCGAGGGCGGCAGCGCCACGCTCCACCACCTCGAAGCGTGGCACCTACGGTCCATCTGGCCGTAAGCAAAAGGGTGGGGAAAGCAATCCCGACCAACATCAGCTGACCCAAGGCGAAGATCCAGCAAGACCGGAGTCGGCCGCTCACACAAGAGCGACCGGCTCCGGTGCTTCGTCGCCAGGCCGCGCGATCGCTGAGGATGCCGCCGCTGGCGGAACCTCGTACCCGCTCCCGGATCGGACGACCAGCGATGTCTCGCCGGACGTCGACAGAGAGGGGACAAGACGTTCGCTTTGCTGCCGGAGGAGCAGCCCTTCGAGTCGGGTGCTTGCTCGGCTCCGGCTAACGCCGATTGCCCCGTTGGACGATTTGGGAGAGCCTGCCGACGGTCGGCGCGGCGCGCCTCCAAGAGTTGTGGAAATCGTCCGTTCGGGAAGCGCGGCGCCGCGAGCCCGCGGTCGTGTGTAAGAAGCGGCCGGTTGTGCGGAGCGGACAATTCGGCGATGGCCGGCGATCACGACCACGCACGCGACGTGGCTACCGCAACCGTGGCGAACCAGTAGTCCGATGCGCTACAGAAGCAATAGCGCGGCGTCCGAGCTCAGCTTGGTCGCGGTTCCGTTTGCGCATCGTCCGGGCAATGCAGCCGTCCCCCGCGCGCGGCGAGACGGCTGAGTGCGTGGCGAAGCGCAAGCCGGCCGCGACCGTCTCAGGCCAGCAGAGCGATCGTCAGCCGTCGGCCGGTGCTAGCCAGCCGACAGGCCCGCAGCAAACGTCTTCGACTGACGTGGATTCCGCGCAATCTACGTCTGGCGGATCGGCTGTCGAATGCGCCTCGCGAAGGGGAACTTCAGCCGGTGTTCGGAGACCGGATCCCCCGCTGAGTCATGTTCCTCTCGCACGTGCGACTCGAGGCCAGATGGCTCCTGGGCGAACGGCAGCTCGGAAGGCGAATCATGTGCGGCCAAATCCGAGAATTGGGTGAGCTCGGGACGTCGACGGCGAGGCTG
Organism: uncultured Solirubrobacterales bacterium; assembly: GCA_963737055.1. Lineage (GTDB taxonomy): Bacteria > Actinomycetota > Thermoleophilia > Solirubrobacterales > Solirubrobacteraceae > Palsa-465. The sequence continues at coordinate 21,917 of CAVTRE010000001.1, forward strand.
GATCGCGGGCAGGATTTGATGGTGTCAGGTTAACTTCAGCCGGTGGGGAGGTTCCAGGCTCGACGCGGCACTAGCCCACCGTCTGGAGGGCGGGGAATACGTAGGTGGCGCCCATTGACCCGTTCGGTGGAGGGAGGATCGACGCCTGGGTGTTGCTTCCAGGTTCGGGATAGTAGATGCGCATAATTGGCCGAATCGTCGTTGGCACGGAGACCCCGGGGTAGAGGTTCGCGTAGTACGTCGTCGATGGTGTCGGGATCCAGTTGGTCGCGGCTGCATCTTTGGGCAGGCTCGGAGCGATCCAGATCGTCACCGACCCATCGGGGTTCTTTCGAGCTTGCCCGAGGTCAACTGCTGGGACCCCAGCTGCGAGACCGGCTGGATCGGACCCCACTGCAGGTTGACCGGACCGCCGGGGTTGATCAGGTGCGCGACGCTCCCCGGGGTGCCGCTGTACTGGATCGGCACGTTGGCCGCGGACAGCTTCTGCAGCCATTTGGTCGAGACCTTGAACGAATAGGTGGTGCTTTTGGTCTTCGGGTCGACCTTCCGCATCGGGGTGGTCGCGACGTAATACGGGACGCCCGGTGCGAGGCCATATTGAGCGGCGGTGGAGCCAAAGAGGATCGGCGTACTTGCGACGAGTGGCCCCCATGCGGAAGGGTTGACCGTCAGGGTGTCCGTCGACGGGTCGACGGCGGTCACGTCAATGTTCGCGGTCGAGTAGGCGGTGTTCAGAACGCTCGCTTGGGAGATGAACGGGGCCGCGGACTGCGTGGGATCGGGCAGGTAGACGGTAATCGCCCAAAACCCTCGCGGATTGCCCTGGCCGTCGTTCACGGTCGGCGGCACGGTGCCGACCACCGGCAGAGTCGTCGGGTTGGTGACCGGCGGCATGAAGGTGAGCTTGTAGGTGTCGTTGCCGTCGAGCTGGGTGGCCGATGTGCCATCGAGGTTGTTGATCTGGGCATAGACCGCGTCTAGCGCGATGTTGGACCCGCCACCCCCGACGGTGAGCACGGCTCGCGCGGTATACCCCTGGGGCGTGTTTGGGTAAGTCCCGATCACGTCGTTGCGGTAGATCCAGAAATTGGTGGCCTGGGTGGCGACATGCGAGGTGAGTTTGCTCACGATGGTTTGCTGCCCGGCCTCGAAGCCGTCCTGGAGTGCCTTGAGCTGGCTCGAGCCCCAGTTGCTTGGGACCGTAAAGCCGTTAGCCGTGAGGCCGAGGGCCTTGAACAGGGCCAGCGTGCTCTTCTGGGGGTACGACGGGTTGCGGAAGCGCCTGCCCGGACCGGGCTGCGGAACAACCCAGCTAGGCAGGGTACGCAGCGGGATGCCGTTGAGCCCGGTCCTCGCAGTGGGGAGGGGGTTGAGCCTCAGCGCCTGGCCCAATTGCTTGAAAAAGACGACCGCGTTCGTCGGGGTGGTGTGCCACTTTGCGGCGCGCCGTATCTGCTCCCGTCTTGGCGTGTAGCCAGGCTTGAAGTAGTTTGGCTGATGCCCACGAGCCTCGAACTGGGCGAGCGTGCTCAAACCGAAGCGCTCCACGACGGTCTTCTCCTTCGAAGCGACCGACGCGGGGTCCCCCGCCGGCACGAGCGAGTCGGCGCGGACCCGGATGAGCATCCAGCCGCGGTTGGTGTCAAAGACGAACACTCGATACGTGAAGCCGTGGATCCGCACAATCCGCTTGTGGGCGTACCGCGATGTAGGCCCTACGAACAAATAGGTCTGCGCGCGCGCCGATGGCGTCGTCCGAGTACCGATGCTGCCCACGTCGTTGATGAACCCATCAAGCAGATTGACCACGTAGTAATCGGACTTCGACGGCGGGACCGTCAGCACGAGTTCCTTCGAACCCCCACGACCCTTCTGACCGCTGAGATCCAGGAACGCAGTCAGGTAGATCGCTGATGCGTTGCCGGCGTTCGTGCCCTGGTTGTTCCATGCCGACACCCCTCCGATTCCACCAAACGTGTTGAGCGGGGCCGTCACCAACTCGTTGTATTTCGAGAAGCGATACACGAACTCGGGCGCAACCCCCCAGATGTAGGCTTTCGCGGCCAGCCTCTGGATCAGGGCCGGATTGGTGACCGGCGAAGCCGAGCCAACGAACAGGGAGCGCGCGTGGGCGCCGGTCGAGATCAGAGCGGTGGCCGCAACCAAGGCGAGCATTGCGCCAAAGCGCTGGCGTGACTTCAAAGTCTTCACATACCCCCTATTGTCGACCAGCACCCTGAGAACAACCACGCGCCTCTTCTTCAAAAACTCTCTGCGATCCATAGTCACCTCTCCTCACTCTGTGGGCTGCTGCCAGCGGACGTCGGCTTCGACGGTCGTGGGCGGTCAGGCCACTGGTTCTAAGTCTGGTTCGGGCGCGGCCGTGGCAGGCGGGTCGCGTTGCTCGAAGAATTCGGCGCCCTCGATGCTGATGTGAGGGACAACCCGGTCAAGCCAGCGGGGCATGTACCAGTTGGTCTTGCCCATCAGGATCATGAGCGCGGGCACCAGCAGGCAGCGGACCACGGTGGCGTCGAGGATCACCGCGACGGCGAGCCCGATCCCGAACTGCTTGACGGTGGGGTCGCCGTTGAGCACGAAGCTGCCGAATACGAACACCATGATCAGCGCCGCGGCGGTGATTACCCGGGCGCTGGTGACCAGGCCGCGGACGACCGACGTTTTGTTGTCATCGCCAGCGTTGACGTGTTCCTCGATCTGGCTGACCAGGAACACCTCGTAGTCCATGGAGAGCCCGAACAGGATCGCGAACATGAACAGCGGCACGTAGGAGACGACCGGGACCTTCCCGGGTAGTCCGATCACACCGCTCAGCCAGCCGAATTGGAAGATCGCGGTCAGCACGCCGTACGAGGCGCCGATCGAGAGAATGTTCATCACGGCCGCCTGGGGTGGAATCACGACGCTGCGGAAGGCCAGCACGAGCAGGATGATGCTGAGCGCGATCACGACCAGGATTTGAAGCGGCAGCTTGCTCGAGATCTGCGACGCCAGGTCCTCGTAGCTGGCGGTAGTGCCGCCCACGTGGGCGGTCATGTTCGTGCCCTGCTCGGCTCCCGGGATCGTGGCGTTGCGCAGCGTGTTGACTAGCGTGGTCGTCGCGTCTTCGGCCGGCCCGGCCTTGGAGACCGCGTTGAAGTACGCCGTCGTCCCGGCCTTGTCGAGCTGCACCGGGGTGACCGCGGCCACTCCCGTCGTCGAGGCGACGTCCTTCTGGAGCGTCGCCAGCCGTGAGTCACTCGTGCTGGTGGCTTTCGAACCGAGCGAGGCGACGACGATCAGCGGCCCGTTAACCCCCGGCCCGAAGTTCTCAGAGATCTGGTCGTAGGCCCGGCGGGCGGTGGTCGAGGTCGACAGCGCCGCCGTGTCCTGCTGGCCCAGGCTCAAGGACAGAAGCGGGACCGCCAGCGGAATCAGGATCGCCAGCGCCGCCAACCCGGCGATCAACGGCTGCTTGGCGATGTCGGACGCCCACTTGGCCCACAGGCCGCTGTGGGCCTGCTCCTCGGTGGGAGGACGCCGCACGCGCAACGAGTTGATGCGTGGCCCCAGGATCGCGAGCATCGCCGGCAACAGGGTCAGCGCCGCCAGCACCGCGACGACCACCGCGACGGCCGCCATCAGCCCCATCGTCGTGACTAGCGGAATTTGCGCCACCGCCAGCGAGACCAGCGCGATCGTCACCGTGCAGCCGGCGAAGAACACCGCGCCGCCCGAGGTCGCGGCCGCGCGCGCGATCGATTCCCGCAACTCCAGCCCATCGTCGAGCCCGCGGAAGTGACGGGTGACGATGAACAATGAGTAGTCGATCCCGACCCCGAGGCCGATCATCGTCGCCAGCGTCGGCGCGACCGTGGGCACGGTCGCCACGTGGCTAAGCATGCGGATGATCGCCAACGTGCACAGCAACCCCAAGATCGCTCCTACGATCGGCAACAGCATCGCCACCACCGTCCCGAACGTGAAGGTCAAGATCACCATCGCCGCGATAATCCCGATCAACTCGCTGGACTCAGTCGCGGGCTTCGAGACCTTCTGACCGAGCTGACCACCAGTCTCCACCTGCAGCCCTGCCGCCTGCGCCGGCTTGGCCGCTGCATCGATGATCGTCTGCGCCTGATCGACCGACAGGGAACCCGGGCTGACCGACAAACCGACCGACAGATACCCCGTCGACTGATCCTTGCTCAGCTGCGCGGACCCCTGCGAGCTCAGCGGATTGACGACCGACGCCACATAGGGCGCCTTGGCCACATCCGCCGCCGACTCGTTCACCGCACTGGAGTTCTTCGAGTCGGTCAGCTTTCCGCTCTTAGCATGCAGCACAATCGGACTGACCCCGTTCGCCTGCGCTGGAAACGAGCTCCGCAGAGCATCCGTCGCCTTCTGGCTGTTGGTACCCGGCAGTGACAAGTTGTCGTTCGTGTTGTCCCCCAACCGATGCGACACCGCGACCAGCGCAACTGCCGCCAACAGCCACACCCCGAACACGACGAACCGACGGCGCACGCAGAACCGCGCGAAGCCATACAACACCCTGGTCACAGCTGACCCCTCCTCTTAGTCCGTTTCATCACCGAAGCCGCCGGGGAGTTCACTGCGCCGCCGGCAGCGTTTGGCCGCGCGCAGTCCATTGGAACGAGATCCTCAAATACCCGCATGAGCTCGAGCATTCCTGAGAACTCGCGCACGTCCGCGCCGCCCGTGGTTCGAACGGTCCCGGTCAGACGATTGTCTTCCCCGCGGCTTACGCGCATGACGAGTTCCACTGGCAAATGCCGCCCCTTGCTGCTCGGTGAGACGGCGAGCATCCCACGAAAGCCGCGGCATCGCACTAGGGGGATCCCTAGAGAAACACCTAGGATTACAACGTTTGTGACGCGCCCTGGCGCACGCGTTCAGGGCGCCGGCACGGTTCTATGACCTGTCACGATCGGTTTAGGTCGCGTCCGCGCCGACCGCGCGAGACAGGCGGCCTGAAAGCTGGTGGCGGGAGCGGACACCCACCTTGCGGAAAATGTTCGCGAGGTGGTATTCGACCGCCTTTGTCGAGAGGTAAAGCTCCGTCGCCACCTCGCGATTGGTTTTCCCTGACGCTACGAGAGTGGCCACTGCCTGCTCCCGTGAGGTGAGGCCGTAATCGTTCTGGCCGTCCCGACGCCGTGCGCGCACCCCGCACGCCGAGAGCTCGGCGTCGCACCGCTCGATGAACGGCTGGGCGCGCAGCCGCTCGAACCGCTCGCGGGCAATCTGCAGGCGCGACGCGGCGGCTGCTCGACGGCCGGTCTTGCGCAGGAGGTGACCGAAGGCTAGCTCGAGGGTTCCTTCGGCAAGCGACGAGCCGGCGCGCTTTGCGGTGTCTTCGCCCCGGCCGAAGGCATCGCGCGCCTTGGCCATGTTACCCCGGGCATGCTCGAGCGACCCGCGTAGGCGCCACGCCTCAACCACCCCAACGTTTTTCGGCCCGTCCGCCCGGTCGTATCCGAACTCGTCGAGGAGTTGAGCCGCCTCCGTCAGACGCCCTGCCCGTAGCAAGGCGTCGGTTTCGAGCTCGTAGGTCCGCCGCCTGGACGTCGTGACCACGCCCCGAGGTAGGGTGTCCCAAAGCGATCGGAGCGCATCGAGCGCCCCGTCCGGATCGTCTCGAGCGAAGGCGAGTTGTGCCCTCGCGACCCCGACGTAGAACAGGTTGGGCGCGAACGGGGCGTGCTCGGCCTGCCGCTGGCCCGCGTCGATGTGTCGTGTGGCGAGCTCCCATTCGCCGCGTCCGGCGTGGATCAGGCTCGCGATCGCGTGCGCGAGTGGAAGCTGCCACTTTTGACCTGAGTCGTCGGCGAGCGAGCGGGCGAGGTCGGCGTGCGCCGCACCTTCGTCCCATCGCCCCAGCCGATACTCCGCCTCGGCCAGCGAACTGTACGCGCTGGGGAGGCTGCGTGGGAGAGCCCCGGCCCTGGACCATCTGATCACCGCGGTCAGATCGTCGACGGCGCCGCGGAAGTCGCCCGCCTGGGCTTTGAGGCTGCCGCGTGTCGCCATCAGCTCGGAGTCGAACGGCTCGGGCGCGACGTACGAGGCCGACAGCGAATCCAGCGCCGCGACGGCGTCGCGCTCCCGTCCGCAAGAGGCCAGCCCGAGCGCTAGGCCTTGGCGCGCGGTGAGCGCGACCGTCGCCGACGCGCACGGGTCTTCCAGGGCCCGCTCCGCCCATTCGATCGCTTCGGATCCCCTGCCGGCGTACGCGGAGATGATCGCGAGGGAAGAGGTGACGGGCCCGAACAGCTCCGGATCGTCGCCGAAATCTGGGCGCTTAGTCACCGCCACCAGTTCCCTGGTCGCCTGGTCGAGGTTGTACGCAGACGCCGTCAGGGATGCCAGCGCGAAGCTCCTCGCGGCGCTGTCGCTGCAGGACGCCACCGCGTCGCGCAGCCCCTGCGCCCGGGGCACGTCTCCGACCACCCCGAGCGCGTCGACCGCTCGGAAAAGGGCCGTCTCGCCCAGTTGGCGGCTGGCGGCCATGCGAGACGCGAGCAACAGATGGTCGATACCCGCCGTCAAACTGCCCTCCATCACCTCGCGATGGCCGGTCTCGGCGAGCTCGGTCGCCAGCGCGTCGTCGGCGCCAGGGCTGGCCGCCACCCGGTGCGCTAAGGACGTCGCGCCCGAGGTCAATTCGGCAAGTGCCAGATGGAGCACACCCCGTCGACTCAGCGGGAGATCGTCATAGATAGCCGCTTGGGCGAGCGGATGTGAGAAGCTGACCTCGGTCGGCACCCGTCCGGGGCGCAGGACGAGCAGCCCCGCCGCGAGCACCTCGTCGAGAGGGCCGAACACGCTGTCGAGGCCGACCGCGGCAGCGGCCAACTCCAGCGAGCAGCGTGAGCCGGCGACGGCCGCGGCGGCAATCAGATCCTGGGCCGCGGGGGTGAGTCCCGCGACGCGGGCGAGCACCGTTGCTGCGAAAGAATGTGGAGCCGGCAGGGTCCCGTGCTCAGACTCGAGCGACTCTGCGGGCAGCTCGCTCACCAGCGCCCGGAGATACAGGGGATGACCGCTCGTGTGCTGACGCAGCCGCTCGGCCGCAACCATGCTGAGCGGCCTGTCGACCAGCGAATTGGCCAGCAGCCTAACCTCGCGTCTATCCAGGCCGGTCAATTTGATACGACGCACACGCTCGGCGTCGCTGAGGAATCGCACCCAGCTTGCACCGCTTACCTGCGCGGCTTCTGGACGGGTCGCGATCACCACGCACACGCGGTCCGCATACAGGCGGCGCAGGGAGAACAGCAACGCTCCCGCCGAGGCCGCGTCGATCCAGTGCGCGTCATCGAGCATGATCAAAACCGGGCCACGATCCTGCAGCGATCCCAGCACGGCCAGGACCTGCGCGCCGACCGTGAACGGACTGGCGGACGAGCGCTCGCCCGCGGCTATCCACGGCGCCTCACTGCCGGGCGGGGCCGACGCGCGTGAAATGAGCTGCGATACGACACCAAGCTCCAAGCCGGTTTCGGACTCCTCGCCGCTGGCTTCCAGCAAAATGAATCCCTCGGCGCGGTCCTGGCACTGTCGCAGGAACGCGGTCTTGCCGATCCCGGGCTCCCCCTCGATCACGATGACCTGCGGCTGTGCCGCGCGCGCCGCCTCCAGGCCATCGGTTACGAGCGCCAGCTCGTCCTGCCGTCCGACAAATACACCTCGGCCCATATTGACCGCGCCCACCGTCCTCACGGGTGCAGCCTATCCGTGCCCCGCAGTTCACGCCAGACCCACCGGGCCGGGCTCGCGACACCGGCCAGGGTGCTTCTCTCGTTTTAGGGGATCATCGGTGCGGTGGGGTGACGGTGATGCTGGGGCACCAGAGGTGGATGGGGGCGATGAGTTGGGTCAGCGGAACCCGTAGCTGCGGTTGGTTCCGCTACGCCGGGCTGGGTGGTTGGGGTTGCTCGCGGTTGCGGGAGGTCCGGACTGGTGCGGGGGTGCGGCGGTTGCGGCCGCGTCGCGGGCGTTGTCGTGAGGGGTCGTGCCGGGTGACTCATGTGCTGCTTCCGGACGTGTGTTTGGCGCGCCGTCGGTATATGGTGGAGGTGATCGGCGCGGCGTTGTTCTCGGCGGGCCGGGAGGGGTACCGGCGGGCGGGGGAGTGGCTCGGGGTTCCTGGCGAGACGGTGCGTGATTGGCGCCGGCGGCTTCGGTCGCGATCGGAGCTGATGGCCGCGCACTTTCTGCGGTGGGCGCGGGCGCTGGACGGTTCGCTTGATCCGCCGGCCGGGCGAGGATTCCCGGTGGTCTGCGCCTTGGAGTATGCCCGCGAGCTCCCGGGCAGGCGCAAAGAGTGACGACTCCGACGCACCCATCACTCGCTGGCAACGGGACTTGCTGACCCCACTGTCTCGTTCAACGAGCACGACGAGCTTCAGCGACGCCTCAAACCCCTATATCAGGGCGCAGGCGAGCTTCTCGGAGACCTTCGCTCGTGAGCATATGGCGCAGGCCGCGGGGCCCTTCTCTAGCGAGGTCGTCGTCGACGAGCTGGACGACGAGATCTTCGTGAGGGTCCTGGTCTGCTGCTACGAGCCAAACGACGAAGACGAGTTCATCCGTGAGTACATCGACATACCGGCGAGAAGCTCCCGCTCCATATCCCGTCGCGTCTTCGCAGCGCGCCAGGCTAGCCCCCAACGCCTCGCCAGCGGGTCATAGCCAGCTGCGCCCTCGGCCCATCACCCGCAAAGGCCAACCTCACACAAGGGCGTGTATCAGCCCCCCACCTCACCGCTCTGTTCCTGTGAAGGCAAAGTCCCGAGAACCCCTCGACACGGCTGCACGTCCGTCGCCCTCTCGCCAAGAGCAACTCCGGCTGGGGCCACTTGCGCGAGATGCCATCTCGGGATCAACATTGGGAGCCGTGGAAATCGCTCCGGCAATGAGCCAGCGCCCAGCAGCAAGGGGAGCCCGTGACGCTCAGCGACGATGACCTGATCGAGGCCCTCCTCGGCGCGCTAACCGACAGTGAGCGGGACGGCGCTGTGATTTACCTCGCCATCGAGCCGGTCGAAGCGGGCGAGGTCGTGAACGTTCCCGGCATAAAGATCCACTTTCCCTGGGATGGAGCACTTGCGTTCGTCGACCGGGAACCGATGGCGAACTGGAGCCACAGCGCTCGCTACCTGCTGCTCTCAGGCGCGACCGGCAAGGTCGAGTCGATCGAGGCCCGGCTACCGCCTTTTGGACCCACCGCTGACCGGCGGTGGCGGTTGGCACGGAAGCCGGAGTCTGTCCCTGACGGGGTGCTCCCGGACCTCCGCTAGCGCGCGTCACCCAACAGTCATACGCACCACATAGGGGTAAAAATGGAAGTCAATTACGGGGAAATCTTCGAGCGGGTGCGGCTGAACGCGCTGAGCGAGCTGTCGTTCTCTGCGCTGCAGTCCACGAACCTCCACATCGACCGACGAGTGATCCCTGAGGGTGAACGGATCGGGCCTGAGCACCTTGAGGTCGTGGCGAGGCAACCCTCGGTTCTCGTCTTCGCTGACGACAACCCGCGGGCCAACTTCGGCCATGACTGCCGATACCTGCTCTACAGCGCGGAGAGCGGCGAGCTGGCGCAGACAGCGTTCGCGCAGCTTCCGCCGTGGGGCACAAAGCCTCCAGACTCGATGGTGCCGTTTCATCACCCGGTTCAGTTCCTCCCAGAACCGATCACTGTCCCGATCCGGCCGATCCTGCGGTGTCCGATCCTCTGGCAGCGCCAGCGCTACGCGATCCTCTGGTCGGGGATGTCGAACAAGCGGCATCTGAACGACATGGAGTTCCTGTACCGGACGCTGATCGACCGCTACGGCTTCGACCCGAACCACATCTACGCCCTGTCGTACGACGGCACGCTGGATACACAGGACGGAGTCCAGACAACGTGGCCTGGCGACAACACCGCGTACCGGATCAACATCACCGGACGAGGCGACCGGGCTGGGTTCGAGGCCGCGATCGACGACCTCAAGGGCCGGATCGACTCCGACGACCTGCTCCTGATCCACACGAACAACCACGGCGCCTATGACGGGACACCCGGGTCGGCGAGCTGGTGCACCTATCCGAGCTGGGTCAGCTACTACGCCACCGATTTCGCAAGCAAGATCGGTGAGCTTCCCAGGTTCGACAAGCTGATCTGCATGTTCGAACCGTGCCACGCCGGTGGATTCAACGCCCCGGTGCTGGCCAGCAGTCCGGCTAACTCGACGAGCGTCGCCTCTGCCGCGATCGAGCCGAACAACTCCTATGTTTCGGCCGACGGCAACTGGGACCCGTTCGCGCGGGACTGGGTCTCCGCCCAAGCCGGCCACGATCCGTTCGGTGGGACCCTCGCATTCAACCCAGACACCGACGGCGACGGGATCATCGAGGCCGAGGAAGCCTTCTGGTACGCCGACGTGGTCAAGGACCCGCTCGACACGCCCAACTTCAGCGAGAGCTCGGAGGCGGGGGGCGACATTGCACTCGGCCGCGAGTACGTGATCTGGTGGTGGTGGTGCTGGATCCTCCGCGCCGAACTCGAGAAGCGCTATCTCCACCTGCCGATTCCCGAGTACTACGAGTTGCTACGCCGCGCGCAACCCGAGCTGGTAGCCCTCAGCCGGGAGCTCGACCAGCGCTCGAACGAGCTACGCCGCGAGGTCGAGCCGCGGCTCAAGGCAATCGTCGACGAGGCCTTCTAAGCCCGCCCAGAACACGAACACCTCACCCAGGAGAGGATTAACCATGGCATCGAACACCATCACGCGCGTCGCGGGCACAGGCACCGCGGGCGACAGCGGCGACGACGGAGCGGCGACCGACGCGCAGCTTTCCCAGCCTTTCGGCATCGCAGTAACCGCCGACGGCGGCTACCTGATCACGGACCCAGCCGATTCGGTCGTCCGAAAGGTGTCAGCAGACGGGACCATCACACGGGTGGCTGGCACCGGCACCTCAGGAAACACCGGCGACGATGGCCCGGCCACCGACGCCGAGCTCGCGACTCCCGCCGGCGTGGCCGTGACCGCCGACGGAGGCTTTCTGATCGCCGACTTCACCAGTCACGTGGTGCGGAAGGTGTCGCCGGGAGGGACGATCACCCGCGCCGCGGGCACCGGGACGGCTGGCGATACCGGCGACGACGGGCCGGCCACAGACGCCGAGCTTACGTCGCCGGCGGGCCTGGCGGTCACGTCCGACGGCGGCTTTCTGATCACCGACCCTGGCGTTCACGTGGTGAGAAGGGTGTCGGCAAACGGCACGATCACCCGCGTCGCCGGCAACGGCACAGCCGGCGACAGCGGCGACGATGGGCCCGCTACGGACGCGGAGCTCAATGGCCCAATCGGCATCGCGACGACCGCTGACGGGGGCTTTCTGGTGGCCGATGCGTCGACCCAGGTCGTGCGAAAGGTGTCGGCGGCGGGAACCATCACTCGCGTGGCGGGAACCGGCACCACCGGGGATACGGGCGACGATGGACCTGCGGCCGATGCGGAGCTCTCGACCCCGGCGGGCATGGCCGTGACCACCGACGGAGGGTTTTTCCTCGCCGACTTCGCCAACAACGTCGTCCGGCGGGTGTCAGCCTCGGGCACGATCACCCGTGTCGCAGGGACTGGAACAGCTGGCAACACGGGCGATGACGGGCCGGCGACGGACGCGGAGCTCTCGAATCCGGTGTGGGTCGCTCTCACCGGAGACGGCGACCTGCTGGTCACCGATGCCGGCAATCATGAGGTGCGCCGGGTGGCGCTGTCCGCCGGCGGTTGACCTCGCCGGTCGACCTTCAATTAATTCAGCGCCGGCAGCACGTGCTCGATCACAAGCTCGAGTTGCGGCCGGTCGTCTCCGACCGGGCTGACCAACAGGAGCCCCGCGCCAGCCTCCCGTAGCTGGGCAAGTTCTCGAACCACCTCATCAACGCTCCCGGCGATCGCCACCTCCGGCGAAATCACCGGGCCATAGACCGCGCGGAACCACTCGGCGACCTCCTCGGCCGGCCGGTCGATCGCCACGTAGGCGCGCTTGCCGATCGGGAAGGAGCTCGGGTCGCGCCCTTCCGCGTCCAGGTACTTGCGTAGCTGCGCGAGCATCGGCGGGAAGGCACTCGACGGGCTCGAACCCGCTCCCATCCACCCACCGAGCCGCGCGCCGGAGCGCTCGCGCGCTCGAGGCGCCGAACCACACCGGCAGCGGGCGACGCCCGTGATAGCGATCGTCGGGCTCGAGCGCCGGCACGATCGCTTTCCCCCGTCCGGGCGCCCGCTGACGGCGCGATTGGTTCGCCACGCACTCAGCCGTCGTGCCGCTTGCGGGCGGACGACTGCATCGCCCGGATGATGCGCAAGCCGAACCACGTGCTGTCGCCGTCGGACGCCGCGCTATCGCTTCTGTCGGACTTCTGACTCCTGGTTTGCCACGGTTCCCATAGTCGCGCCGACCGTGTGGCCGCCACCCCCGGCGATCCCGGAATTGTGGGCTCCGTACAACCGACGGCTCTGTCCGACCCCGCGACGGTCCAGAGAGTCGTGCGGGTCGGACGGCCGGAAGGATGTCGACCGAAGCGCGAGAAGTCGCTGCTGGGGCTGTTATGGATGTTGGCCGAGGAACCGGATGTCGATCCGGCGAGGGTCCCATAGGCGACTGGGGCGCCCATCCGCCGTCATCGCCGGCGCGACGGTAACCGACTCGACGGTGTCGGTGATCAGCCGTCGCCAAGCCGCTAGCCGCTTCGCGGGTTCGCGGAGCCTTTCGATGTCGTCAGGACCGATGATGTTGCTCTCGCCCCGATCGCCGAGTCGGGCCCGGGCGGTGTGCGCGTGATCGAGCGCCGTGGTCAGCTTCTCCAGGGTCTGCTGGCTCGCGGGGCGGCCCAACAATCCAAGCTCGCCGAGCTGGCGGATCGTGTCATCGAGATCCGCGTTGGCGCGTTCGATGGCCTCGTCCGCCGCGCGGATCTGCCGGTTGCGCGACGCGCGTCCGTGCGCGTCGGCCGTGGCCGAGTACGCCCGGAGGGCGTCCAGCACGATCTCCTCGACGCGGTCGGCCTTGACCGACGCTCGTCGCCGGCACGGGTCCGCGCTCGTGTCACCGCAGCGGTAGTTGCCGCTGTAGCTGTTGATCACCATCCGCGACCCGCAGGTCCCGCAGCGCAGCACACCGAGACGCGCCAACAGCCGCTCGGACTTGGCTTGGCGCCCGCGCGAGACCGTCCGTCGCTGCACGCGCTCGAACAGGGCGCGGTCCTTGATGATCAGCTCGTGAGCGTGCGTGTTGTGCAGCTCGCCGAAGTGGATCTCGCCCAGGTACATCCGGGAGCGCAGCATCCAGCCCACCCCGGAGAGCGCGCGCTCGATCCCGTTCTCGGCCAGCCACGCCTGGATCTCCCCCAGCGACGCGCCCAGGTCGCGGCGCTTGAACGCCTGCACCACGACCCTCGCGGCCGCGGGCTCGACCACCAGCACGCCGTTCTCGCCGCGCACGTACCCGACCGGGATCCTCGGATGCGGGTACACACCCCGCGCCACCGCCCGCGCCTGAGCCGCCGTCACCTTCTCGCCCGTGATCTCAGCAAAGTATTGGAACACCGACCCGAGCATGTTCGTCGACAAGCGCTGCGCCGCCGTGCCGTTCGTCAGCTTGCCGTGGTCGAGCGCGAAGATCTCCCCGCCCGCCCGCTCCACCCGCTCGATCACCTCCAACTGCACCTTGAGCGAGCGCACCAGCCGATCGAAATACGCCACCACGAGCTGGTCGGCCCGGCCGGCCTCGATCATCTCGATCGCCGCCAACAGACCCGGGCGCTTGGACAGCGGCAGCTTGCCGCTGACGTCGATCTCGGGAAACGGCGAGGCAACAAGCCGCTCACCACGGTCCCTCGCCCACCGCCTGGCGGCCTCGATCTGCACCTCGGGCGAGTGAAAGTGCTCGTCCTCCCGGTCGCCCTTCTCGCTCACGCGGACGACCACGACATCTCTGAGCTTCGACATGCGATCCCCTCTTGACGGAGACTAACGCCCTTAGGCGCCTGAGACCCCACCGGCGAGAAGGCCCGGGCCGTCAAGGCCCGCTACGTGGGGGTGTGCCGTGGCTGCGGCGCCTCCACCCCGTCGCGCAACGGCAAGGGCGATGCGTACGCCTACTGCAAGCGCTGCCATCCCGGTGCGATCAAGCTACGCTGGACACGGGAGCGCGTGCTCGCCGCGATGCGCGAGTGGCGCCGCCGGTGGCTGCCGGCGTACGGCTGTTCGCCTACGCACGCTCGACGGCGTGGGGAGGAGGCGCTCGACCGAGGAACCCGAACGTCAACGACCCGTAGGCGACACCGCGCGCCATGAGCCCCAACATCCTGACGGCGTCGGTCCGTTCCTTCGACCCGGACGGTCGCCGGCGCCGGCGCCTCCACACCCGGTTCGCTCCGGCGCAGTCACCCGGCGCTCGAGGTCACCGGACTAGGGCGAAGCCGCATGCTGGCGGAGAGCGGCGCGCGTTTGCTGGCGCTCGGATTAGCTCCGTGAGTCTTGATGTACTCGGCGGAGATGCCCAGGTGCGGCCTGGGTGCCAGGGTCGACCAGTTGGCAGAGCATGTCGACTGCCTGCCTCGTTGTGCTTCCTTGTTCGCGCACGAGCGATCGCCAGGTCGTGAAGGCGAGCGCATGCCCAAGCGCGGCGCGCACTCTTCGCCGGTCGTGGCCCCGGTCTCGACGGCCGAGCATCAGCGTCTGGCGCGCTGCCTCCATGTAGTCGTGAAAGGCGGCGAACTGTTGCCGCACGGCTTCCATAACGTCAAGGTCGCGTATGAGGTTCGCGAGCATCGGTTCGGTATCGGCGTAGTAGGCGTAGATCTCGGTGAGCGCTGTGCGCAATCGCTCCGCGGGATCGCTCACGGCCCCCCAAGCGTCGAGATCGGGCAGCGGGTGCTGCGACATCCAGTGTCCGGAGCAGGCCACGAAAAGTGCGGCCTCGTCTTGGAAGTGTCGGTACAGCGTTGAGCGGCGTACGCCGGCGTGCTGGGCCACGGCGCTCAGCGTCGTGCGCGACGGGCCGAGTGTGCCGTGAAGCTCCACGGCGCTCTCGGTGATGCGCTGGCGGGTGCGCTCCTGCAGCTCCGCACGGGCCTTCATCCGATAAGGACGCTTTTCGACGGACATCTCCGTTCGATGAATAGTTTGACAGACCGGCCCGATGACTCTACATTCCGCGATACATACCTGTCCGATGAAATGAGGGGTGCATGAGCGTCACCACAGCAAGAGTCGTCGGACCCGCGGACGGGAATGCGGGCTTTCTTGGCAGCATCGGCGTGCGCTTTATGCTCGACGGTGCCGAAGCCGGCGAGCACTTCGCGCTCGTCGAGCATCCGATGTCGGCCCGCGCGCTCGCGGCGCCGCTGCACCGCCACCACAACGAGGACGAGTACAGCTTCGTCCTGGAGGGACGCATGGGCGCCCTGCTGGGTGACGAGCACCTCGAGGCAGGCCCGGGGGATCTCGTCCACAAACCGCGCGGACAATGGCACACGTTCTGGAACGCCGGTGACGCGCCCTGCCGGATCCTCGAGATCATCTCCCCGGCAGGCTTCGAGCGCTTCTTCGCCGAGCTCGTCGACCTCGGCGGCGTCGCCGAGACCGGCCCCGAGCAGCTCGGGGAGCTATGCCAGCGATTTGCGCTCGAGATGGACCGCGGGAGCGTGCCCGATCTGATCCAGCGCTTCGGAGTCCGCTTCCCGGCAGAACCGCTCGTCTAGCAAGCCGCGGCATCGCCGCAGCTCGCACCGCCGCCGGGCGGCCCGCAGCTGTCGGACAGTTCTACGCCGCGCCACGTCGCCAAACGCCCCATAGAACTCCGACGCGCCGGCGAGGAGCGCGAAGCTGCCGTACCCGGTAAGGCAAGTCGGCTACGGTTTAGGCCGCCCAGAGGCGGAGAACCGGACACTCTCGGTGCTCCTTCAGCTTGGTACCGTCGAAGGGTGTCGCCAGAAGTTCGAGGCGGCGGTTGGTAGCGCCGTGTTCCTCGCCGTTGCGCCGGGCGTAATGGCGGGTGTCGTGCCGTGGCTGGTGACGGGCTGGCGCTCGTCGCATCCACCGGTGTGGCTGGCGGTGTTCGGGGGTGTTCTCGTCGTTGCGGGCGCGCTCGTTCTGCTTGGGGCATTTGGGCGCTTTGTCCTCGAGGGATCGGGGACGCCAGCGCCGGTGGCTCCGACCGAGCAGCTCGTGGTCGGCGGGCTGTACAGGTACGTGCGCAACCCGATGTACATCGCCGTCGTCGCGGTGATCGTCGGGCAGGCGCTCCTGCTCGGTCGCTTCGCGCTGCTCGGATACGCCGCGGGCTTCGGGCTGATAGTCGTATTGTTCGTCCGGGGCTACGAGAAGCCGACGCTCGCCCGCCGTTACGGCGATCAGTACGCGGCCTACCGGCGTGCGGTGCCTTCCTGGCTCCCACGAGTTCGCCCGAGCTCGCTGAGTTCCGAGAGCCGCATGGGCGACGGCCCGGCGTGATTTCGAGCTGGGCGGGGAGAGGCCGGTGGCTTTCCGCCGCAAGCCGGTGGCGGGACCGAGCGCTAAGAACAGATGGCTGGCGGACGGGTTCTCCGCGTCCGCTCGTATGTCACCCGACCCGAGGGCGAGCTGAACACAGCCGTTGTGCGGCTACGGAATGTGAGCCTGCCCTGCTGGAAAGGGTTGCCCCAGCCCGGCGGAGGATTCCCGCTGCCGTCCAACAGCGGCTGGGTTGCCCGCCAGAACACGCGATCGATCCTCGCCCAGTGAATGCCGCAATGCGTGTACAGCCGATACGGCTTGCCACCATCCACGCTCCTCGTTGCCGGCCGCGATGCCACCGCATGCGATGCACAGCCGGCGGTCACGACCGCCAACGTCAGCGCCAAAGAAACGCCGATTCTCATCCAACGACACTACGCGAGATATACCTCCGCGATCACAGGTACCACGATGGACCGCCAGCCGCGGTTGGCACCCTTTACGGGATCAGGCGAAGGCGGCCGATGCTGCCGGCACGTCACGCGCACGCGTTGGCGACGTTGCGCGTCAGTCGACTAGCGTCCCGCAGGAGACGTTGACCGTGGCCGCCGTCATGGTGCGCGCGCGATCGGAGGCCACGAAGGCCGCGACGTCGCCCACGTCGCGCAGCGTCGCCGCGCGGCCGAGCAGCGTCTGACCGGCGATCGCCGCCTCGATCAGCTCGCGATGGGCGAAGTCCGCCGGGACGGCCTCGGGAATCCCGCCGGTGCGCAGCGTGACCACGCGGACGCCGTGCTCGCCGAGTTCGGTCGCGAGTTGCCGGCGCATCGACTCGACCGCGGCCAGGCCCGCTTGGAGCCCGCCTACCGGATGCGTGCGCACCGGTGGGCCGTCCCCGCCGAAGTTGAGCAGCACCCCGCCGCCATTGCGGACCATGTGGCGAGCGAGCGCCTGCCAGGCCACGAGCGACGCCCGCACGCCCGTGACCACCGGAGCGAGGTAGTCCTCGATCGCCATCTCGAGCATCGGCGTGCCCTGTACGTCGTTGTGGTCGATCGCGGTCATCCCGATGTCGATCGAGCCAGCCTCGGCGGCGACCGAGTCCGCGTGAGCGGCGGTCGCCGCGATGTCGAGCGCGTCAACCATCGCCGTGTCGCAACGGCCGCCGTCGGCCCGGATGTCGGCGGCTACCGCCTCCAGCGGCTCCTGCGTGCGGCCCGCGACGAACACCCGCGCGCCCTCGCGCGCGAGGCCACGAGCCACGGCGCCGCCGATCGCACCGCCACCGCCGTAGATCACCGCGTTCTTTTCTTCCAGCAACATTCAAGCTCCTTTCTGGCGTACGCGAGCTGAGACCGACGGCGGCTCCGGAACTCATCGCCTGCTCACCCGCGCGTACAGGACCGCCAAGCTTGAGACCGCATCACGCTCACTCGCAGCGCGCTGGCCCTTCGCGCCGCGCCTCGGAGCGCCCGGAGCCACGGACCGAGCGCCGCCCGACAACCCCGCATGACCACCGTCCACCGGCCGACTGAATGCTAGCTTGTCGCTTGAGGACGGTCGGCCTCCGCGATGCCAGCCTGGAGATCACGAATGATCCTGCCCAGGACCCCCGACGCGAGGAGCCCCCGCCCAAGCGGGCCGGACCGATTCTCGCCGACCGGCGTGAGCAGTCGCAGGACGGCTCTGGCCGCCGCGGACATGTCATCAAGCTGCCAGCGGACCTCGTCGGTCACAGCATCTGCCCGGTCCGGGCGCGGCCAGGCCAGCCGCCTCCGCAGCGTATGCGGCGGCCCCCAGGGCGTGCGCGCCCATGTGGGGGACGGCGTCGGCCTGCCCGGCCGCTCGAGCGACCGCAGCAGCAGCGGGACCGCTCACCTCGCGAGCCGCACCACCGTTCTTGGATCGGTGGCGGATTTCCTCGGCGATGTCGAGCTCACCGCGAGCGAAGTCCGCGTCCGGACGATCGCATCGCGCGCGCGGCCGTCCTGCGGAGCTTGCGCCTCGAACACTCCCAGCACCCGCCCCGCGCAGTCCGCCGCCCACGCCGCGACGATCCGCCGGCCTGGCTCAGCGTCTGCGGGGAACCCACACCCGCATCCTTCCACGCGCCAAGCGCCGCTGCCCGTCTGCCGACCCCGCCACGGAACGAAAGGAGCGCAAACCTGCTCTTGAGTTCCGACAGGCATCCCGACGCCGCTGGTCGGTCTCGGTCTGCGCGGAGAGGACGGGCGAGCCGGCGCGTCAGCATCCCCGCGTGCCGACCGCGCCGGAAACGCCGATTGAGCTGGGTAGCGTGATCCGGTGTGACAGGAAGGGCTTCAACGGCGAGAACGGATCGGGTCGTCGAGCGCCGCCGGGCGGTCGCCCTGGCACGCCATTACCGGGAGCTCGAAGGCCTCTCGATCAGGCAGATCGCTGAGCGTCTCGGCCGCTCGCCCTCAACGATCAAGGCGTACCTCTACGACCCCACGGGCGAGAAGGCGAGGGCGGTCAAGGCCCGCTACGTGGGGGTGTGCCGGGGCTGCGGCGCGTACACGCAGCCGCGCAATGGCAAGGGCGACGCTTACCCCTACTGCAAGGCATGCCACCCCGGCGCGATCGAGCGATTCTGGACGCGGGAGCTGGTCATCTCGGCGATGCTGGACTGGCGCGAGCGCTACGGCAGGATGCCTTCCTCCTACGACTGGTCGCGCACCCATGCTCGGCGGCGGGGCCAGGACGCGTCGCAACGTCTGGCAGCCGGCCAATGGCCGTCGGCCAGCATCGTCAGCGCGCTATTCGGAACGTGGACCGCCGCACGCGAAGCTGCCGGCGCGGCGAACAGACCCGGCGGGCGAAGCGTCTGTTGAGCAGTCGGATCACGGCCGATCCTGCGGTCGAGCGGGGTATCGAGCCTTAGTCGCTGTATATGAACGCAGACGGAATCGTGCGAGGAGAAGCGAGATAGGTGAGGTCGTGACTGAGCTGCTCAAGCCAGGCGAGGTCGCCCGCAGGCTGCAGGTCTCGCGCACGTGGCTCTATGCCGCCGCCAAGGCTGGGCGGATCCCGTCGGTTCGCCTCGGCGGCGCCGACGGGCCGGTCCGGTTCGTGGAGGAGGACATCGAACAGTGGCTCGAGCGCGCCCGCCAGGCGTGGCGTCCCGGGGAGAGCGGAGCCCAGACGCTGCGCAGGGCCCGGCGCGTGGCGCCCCGGGGAGAGCGGCGCCCAGACGCTGCGGAGGGCCCGTCGCGCCGCGTAACGCGTGCTTCGGCCCGAACGCTGATTTCGGAGCCTCCCGCTGCCGCCGACGACGCCGTGGTCAGGGATACGATCCGGACGTGGGATTCGCCCACTTTCCGCCACTGGATAATGTCGCCGCTGACCGGCTGCGCGCCGCGACGATCGCATGGTCTGAGCTCCTCGGTGAGCTGTCTGCGGTCGGGCTGCGACCGTATCTCGAGCTCGAGCAGGGAGACGCAAACGATGCGCTACGCCTGTACTGCGAGCTGGACGACGGGCTCCTCGTCGATCTCTCGATCGACGACGAGGCGTTCCCGGCCGCCCCGCCGCGCGTGACGGCGATTGGGTCGTGTTCGTCGAGGGACACGACGGGGGGTACCGCGCTGAGGTCACGATCCCAGGCGACATTTCGTTCGCGCAGTTGGCGCGCCGTCTGGTCGACTTGACCGACGCCGTCGCGCTCGGCGAGCATCCGTTTCTGCAGGACCGGTGACACCGGGCTCGCGGGCTTGCTGCCCGATGTCTTCGTCGCGCGGAGCTCTCATGCTGCTGCGCCCCAGATCGCGCGCTCGGTCTCGTTGGCGGCCGCGTCGGCAAAGCTCTGCTCGAGGTGGCCGTAGTAGCGCTCGGTGATGGTGATCGAGCTGTGGCCGAGCTGGCGCTGGACGTAGATCAGCGGCTGACCGGCCAGAAGCCAGGAGGCGGCGGCCGTGTGCCTGAGCGAGTGCAGCGGCATATCGCGCAGGCCCGCGTCCTCCAGCGCCTGCTTGTGCCAGTCGCGGGAGATCGTGCTCCGGTCCATCGGCTCACCGGGAGTGCTCGACTGGCCAGCGACCGCGATCGCGGCGAGCTACGCGCACCGGCATCACGAACACATGGAGGTGGGTCAGGTCGCAGGCGTACAGCTCGGACTGGCGGGCGTAGTGATCGCGGAGGATCCGCAGCAACCGAGCGCCGACGGACACGGAGCGGAAGCGGCGGCTCTTGGTGTGGTCGTCGGCGCCCGCGATGCGCTGGCGGAAGACGCGGATCACCCGTCGGTCGAAGTCGATGTCGTCCCAGCGCAGCGCGAGCGCCTCGCTGATCCGCATGCCCGTGGCGATCAGCAGCTCGGCGACGGGCCGGTAGAGCTCCGAGCACGCCGCCAGGTACAGCGGGATCTCGCTTCGGCGCAGCCAGTCGCGTTCGATGTGGCTTCCGGGCAGATGCGCGATGTGCTCGCACGGGTTGGAAGGGATCTTGTGCAGCGCGACGGCGTCCTTCAGGCACGTGCTCAGGCAGCTGAGCGTGTTGTTTGACGGTCTTGGGAGCGAGCTCGCCGGCCTCGACCAGCTCCACCATCTCCGCAGCGAAGTTGCGGACGGCCTGGACGTCGATCGCCGACAGGCGCATCGGGCCGAAGTGCGGCTTCAGCCGTCGCTCGCCGGCCGCTTGGTACCCGTCGCGGGTGGCCTTGCTGGCTCGGTGGTGTCCCTTCAGCCAGCCGTCGAAATGCTCGGTGAAGGTCTCGCGGGTGATTCGCAGCTCGCCGCGTTCGGCGCGGACCTGCATGCGCGCGCGGAACTTGGCCGCGGCGCTCGGGCTCGTGAAGCCGCGCTTCTGACGCGGGACGCCGCTTGAGTCGGTGTAGAAGGCGCGGTACAGCGTGCGGCCGCCGGCCGCCGGATAGGGGTACACGCCGGGGTATTCGCGTCGAGCCATGTGGGTGTCCTTGCTCTGGCGGCGAGCCAGCTTGCCGACTCTTGCCAAAGTCTTGCCACACGGGCTAGGCGTTTCTCTCGAGGTCCCCCTCGGAGTCGCCCCGGAAACGCATGATTTCCGGGGCTTTCCGAGTGCGCCCGAGAGGACTCGAACCTCCACGGACCATTCAGTCCACAAGGCCCTCAACCTTGCGCGTCTACCAATTCCGCCACAGGCGCTGGGGGCGGCCAGTATAGCCCCGCGGGGGTGGGTGCGAGGTCATCTTCACGGCGAGCGCGGGCGTGCGAGGGCCCCGTCTGCAGGGGTTTTGTCGGCTGGATTGATGCCGCCGAGTTGAGTCCGTCCTAGCGACGCGCTAATGTGCCGAACACATGTTCGACTCACTGCCGATCAGCGAGCAAATCGAGCAAGGAGCAGAGCGATGGACCTGACCAAACGCCAGCAAGAAATCTTCGACTTCATCAAGCGGTATTCCGCGAAATACGGCTACCCGCCGACCGTGCGCGACATCGGCAAGGCGGTGGGATTGGCGTCGTCGTCGACCGTCCATGCGCATCTCGCGAACTTGGAGAAGATCGGGCTGCTGCGGCGCGACCCGACCAAGCCGCGGGCGATCGAGCTGCTCGATCGGGCGGCCGCGGGCGTGCGGAACCTGGTCAAGCCGGGGTTGCCGCTCGTGGGCCACGTCGCCGCCGGCCAGCCGATCCTCGCCGAGGAGAACATCGAGGACTACGTGCAGACGCCGGAATATGCCGGCGGGACAGACGGCGAGTATGTGCTGCGTGTGCGCGGCGAGTCGATGAAGGACGCCGGCATCATCGAGGGTGACCTGGTCGTAGTGCGCCCGCAGGAGACCGCGCAGGACGGCGAGATCGTGGTGGCGCTGGTGGGGGAGGAGGCGACGGTCAAGCGCTTCTTCCAGGAGGAAGACCACGTACGCCTTCAGCCCGAGAACGAGTCGATGGAGCCGATCCGGAGCAGAGACGTGCGCGTGCTCGGCAAGGTGGTCGGACTGATGCGGAGCATCACATGACCACGTGCACGCTTCCCGGTAACGCGTCACTGTTCGATGCTCTCGACGAGGGCGGGACGCTCGATGAGCTCATCGCCTCGGTGTGGAAGGGTCTCCGCGCCGGCCGAACGGTCGCCTGCCCGATCTGCGGCGAGGAGATGAAACCGCAGTACGGCGTACACGCGCGCGCGATCGGCGGTCGGTGCTCGGCGTGCGAGTCGACGCTGCGCTAGTCGCGCGCGAAACCTTTCGGCGTCGCCCCGGGTACATGGTTATGCTTGATCTTGGAGGCTGAGCAGTCGCGGAGGTGATGAGCCTTCGAGGAAAGTCCGGACATCGCAGGGCAAGGGTGGTCGGTAACGCCGACCCGGGGAAACCCGCGGGAAAGTGCCACAGAAAAGACACCGCCTAAGCCTGGAGCCGCTGCAGAGCCCCAGGCCGGTAAGGGTGAAATGGTGCGGTAAGAGCGCACCGGCGTCGCGGTGACGCGGCGGCCAGGTAAACCCCACTCGATGCTAGGCCAAGCAGGACCGTTTGCAGGTGACCCGCCAAGGTCCGGGTAGGCCGCGCAGATGGATGACTGCTCTCGACAGAATCCGGCTTACAGGCCTCCTACGGAAAGACCCCGCCCCGGCGGGGTCTTTCTACGTCGGCCAGCGCCGCCAGGGCCGCCGCGTCACCCGGGACGCCGTGGACGGCGCCACCCGGGAACGCCGCGGCGCTCCCCAGGTACAGGCCGCGCAGCGGCGTACGGTAGGGAGACAGGCGCGGAACAGGGCGGAACACCACTTGGCGCAGCCGGTAGCTGCCGCCGCCGACATCCCCGCCGATTAGGTTGCGATCGCGTCGCTCGAGCTCGGCCGGACCCATCACGTGGCGCGCGAGGATCAGGTCGCGAAAGCCGGGTGCGAACCGCTCGACCTGGGCCTCGATGCGCTCGGCCAGCGGGTCGAGTTCGGCACCCCAGTCGACCCCGCTCGGCGGTGTGCGAGTGTAGGCCCAGGCGGTGTGTCGGCCGGCGGGCGCACGTGAGGGATCGGCCAGCGACTGCTGCCCGAGAAGGAGAAACGGCCGGTCGGGAAGGCGCACACCTCTTTCCGCGAGCGTCTTGGCCAGTTCCTGGTCCCCGCCTCCGACGTGGACCGTCCCGGCAGACCGCGGCTCGCCGGCCTCCCAGGGGATCGGCCCGTCGAGCGCCCAGTCGACCTTGACGGTCGCCGGTCCGTACCTGTACCGGCGCAGGAGCGAGCGGTAGGTCCGGGGTAGCGCGTCGCCGGCAAGCCGCGCCAGCGCGTGCGGCATCACGTCGGCGATGACGACATCGGTCGCGATCCGCTCGCCCTCGCCGACCCGCTTGCCGTCGGCGACTTGCTCGCTGGCGTCGACCCGCGAGCCCGCGACGACCGGCGAGCCCGCGGCGACCCGGACGGCGGCGACGCGACCGTTCGCCGCCTCAATCGACTCGACGAGCGCCCCTGTGCGCACCTCGCCGCCGAGCTCGCGGAGGTAGGCGACGAGCGCGTCGGTCAGGCGCTCCGCGCCGCCTGAGGGACTCGGCCAGCCGACGGCGTGTCCCATCAGGTTCAGGTAGACGATCGCGGCGGCGCTCCCCGCCCCGGCTGGGGGCACGTCGGCGTGGCCGGCCGAACCGTACAGCCACGCCCGCGAACCGCTGCCGTCGAACAGCCGGCGTGCGAGCCCCTCAGCGGAGCCGGGGATCAACCGGGCGAACCGGGCGGCGCCGAGCGGCCCGAGGTCGGTGAGGAGACGGACCGTGCCCGCGACCGGAGGAAACGCGCCGAGCATCGTGGCCCGGATCGCCTCGAACCCGTCGAGCAGCGGCACGACGAACTCCCGCCATCGTCGGCCGTCGCCTGGGTGCTGCGCGTCGAGGCTCGCTTCCGTGCGCTCGACGTCCCGGTACAGCGCCACCGCTTTGCCGCCGGGAAGCGGGTGGGCGTAACACGCGTCCGGATGCGTCCACCGCAGCCCGTGACGCGCGAGTGGCATTCGCGCGAACACCGGGGAAGCCGCGGCGGCCGGGTAGACCGACGAGAACGTGTCGTGGTGAAATCCCGGCAGTGTCAGCTCCTCGGTCCGGACGGCGCCACCCGGGCGATCCGCGGCCTCGAGGACGGTCACCGGGTGTCCGGCCTCGGCCAGCCGGATAGCCGCCGCGAGGCCGTTTGGGCCGGCGCCAACGACGACGGCCTTCATCAGGGGGGCACGGGCGCGCCCGCGAGTCCGACGATCGCGCCGACGATACCCGCGCCGACGAGCGTGACGACGATGCCGCGCCGCGCAATCAGCAGAGCGACTGCGGCGACGCCGAGGAGTACGAACTGCCAGGTCTCGCGCAGCGCGGCCGCCAGCGGAATCGAGGCGCCGAGGATGGCTCCGATCGCGGCCGGGCCGGCGCCGCCGAGAAAGGACTGTGCGCGCGGACTCGTACGGACCTGCTCGAAGTGGCGACCACCGATCAGCACGAACGCAAACGAAGGAAGGAAAGCCACCAGCGCGGCCAGCGCGGCACCGCCGACGCCGTGTGCCGCATACCCGACCGCGGCCACGGTGGCGACGACCGGACCCGGGGTGATCTGGCCGAGCGCGACTGCATCGAGGAACTGGGACGAGGTCATCCAGTGATAGGTGTGGACGGCGTCCCCCTGCATCAAGGGGATGATCACGAACCCGCCGCCGTAGGACAGCGCCCCGACCTTGAACGCCACCCATGCCACCGCTCCGAGTCCGCCGGCGCTCGCGGTCGCCGCCACCGCCGGCGCGGCGATCGGCACCCAGCCGTGCGCGCGCGCCCGGGACCCGAAGCCGCGGACGATTCCGAGCTCGACGAGACCGCACGCGAGCAGCACGAGCACCAGGTAGGGGCCGATCGTCGCCGCCGAGCCCGCGCCGAGGATGGCGTAGCCGAACCAGCGGGCCGGGTGCGCCGCGCGCGCGAGGCTTGGCCGGGCCAGGTCAGATCCGGCGCGGACGGCGACCGCGGCCACCGCGGCGCCCGCCCCCGCGCCGGCGCCTCGGACCCACACCGGCGGGGAGGAGCCGAAGAACAGGATCGACAGCAGGATGATCAGCACCACCGCGGGGACGATGAAGCCGAGCCCGCCGACCACCGCGCCGCGCGGGCCTCCTACCCGGCGCGCGAGAAAGATCGCGAGCTGCGTCGACGCGGGCCCGGGCAGGAGGTTGCAGGCGGCGAGTGCGTCCTCGAACTCGCGGTGGTCGATCCAGTGCTCTTCGTCGACCACCAGACGCCGAAGGAGGGCGATGTGAGTTGGCGGTCCGCCGAAGCCGATCAGACCGATCCGCGTCCAGTTGAAGGCGATCGTCCGCAGCGGAACGGTTTCCGCGGCGGGGTCCGGCATCAGCCCACCGGTCCGGGTCCGGCGGCGACTCGGTCAAGCGCGGTGCCGTCGAGCCGGTGAAGGACCCACTCGTCCAGGCGCGCGGCGCCGACCTTGGCGTAAAAGCGGAGCGCGGGCTCGTTCCAGTCGAGCGCCGCCCACTCCAGTCGAGTGTGCCCTCGCGCCAGCGTGATCTTCGCGACATGGGCGAGGAGCGCGCCCCCGACGCCGGAGCGGCGATGGGCCGGCGGGACGTAAAGGTCCTCGAGCCAGATGCCCGGCCGGCATTCCCAGGTCGAGAACGTCTGGTGAAACAGTGCGAGCCCTGCGGGCTGCCAGACGAGCCCCGGATCCGAGCGTGCCTCGGCGATCACCGCCTCGGCGGACGGCGCCGGTCCGAACAGCGCATCCTCGAGCAGCTCAGCGGTGCCGGCGACCTGGTCTCGGCCGTGCTCGTACTCGGCCAGTTCGAGGATCCAGCCGAAGATCAGCCCGACGTCGTCCCGGCGGGCATCGCGAATGGTGAGATCGACGGGCAAGGCGGGCTGACAATAACCGTTGCACGGGTCGCTGCTGGCGCCCCTCGGCGAGTTCCGAGAAGATGTGCGCGCCGATGTCACTCGTGCCCAAAGCGATCACCGCACCGGTGAGCCGGGTCGGAGCCGCTGCGCAGAACGCGCTCGAGGTCGCGCGGTTCGGCGGGCTGGCGACCGATGACGAGCCGTCGCCGTACGAGGTCGTCGCGGAGGAGCGCGTGTTCAGGCTCCGCCGCTACTACCCGGGGACGAGCAACGGCGCGCCCGCGGTCCTGCTCGTACCGCCGCTGATGCTGGCGGCTGAGGTCTACGACGTGTCCCTGCGCAGCAGCGCCGTCACGATCCTCCACGAGCACGGCGTCGATCCCTGGGTGATCGACTTCGGGGCACCTGAACGCGAGAAGGGCGGGCTCGAGCGCACCCTCGCCGACCACGTGCTTGCGGTCTCAGAGGCGGTCGATCGGGTTCGGAGCGAGACCGGCCGCGACGTTCACCTCGGCGGTTACTCGCAGGGCGGCATGTTCGTTTACCAAACCGCTGCCTACCGGCGGAACGATGGTCTCGCCTCGCTGGTCACGTTCGGGAGCCCCGTCGACACGCGGCAGGGGGCTCCGTTCGGGATCCCGGGTCAACTCGCCGTCGAGGTCGCCGAGGTGCTCGCGCTGGCGTTCCGTGGCGGCGGCGTCCCCGCATGGTTCAGTCGGAGCGGCTTCCTCCTGCTCGACCCCGTCAAGTCCGCGCGCAACCGGATCGAGTTCCTGCTCCAGCTTCACGACCGCGAGGCCCTGCTGCCGCGCGAGCGACAACGCCGGTTTCTCGAGGCCGAGGGGTGGGTGGCGTGGCCCGGGCCGGCGCTCGCGGAGTTCGTCACGCAATTCGTCGCGCACAACCGGATGCTCGAAGGCGGCTTCGTGATCGAAGACCAGTTGCTCAGTCTCGCCGACATCGCCGTGCCCATCCTGTCGGTGGTGGGTACGGTCGACGAGATTGCGCCCGCCGGCGGCGTGCGCGCGATCCGCCAAGCCGCGCCGCGAGCCGAGGTCTACGAGCTGCCCGTACCTGCGGGCCACTTCGGCCTCGTCGTCGGGTCGATCTCGACGGCCGTGACCTGGCCGACGGTGGCGGCATGGGCGCATTGGCGAGCGGGCGAGGGCGAGTTGCCGGACAACCTCCAGCGCATCCCGGAGGACGGCGCCCTCGAACTCGCGCCCGAGGTGCGCAACCGCGTCGGCTACGGGGTCGAGCTCGCCGCGGCGGTCGGGGTCGGGGCGGCGCGGTCGGCGCTCGGGCTGGCCGAGCGCGCGATGCGTGGCGCCCGCGGGCTCTCGCGTGAGGCCGCCGCCCAGCTCCCGCGACTGGCGCGACTCGAGCAGCTCGAGCCGAACACCCGGGTCTCGCTGGGGCTGGTTGTCGAGGAGCGCCGGCGCCGGGCGGCCGGCGACGTGTTTTTCCTGTTCGAGGACCGGGCGTATACCGCCGGGGAGGTGGGGGAGCGGATCGACAACGTCGTACTCGGCCTACTGTCGATCGGCGTCCGGCAGGGCGAGCAGGTCGGTGTGCTCATGACCGCGCGCCCAAGCGCGCTGGCGATCGCGGCGGCGATCAGCCGGATCGGCGCGGTCGCCGTCCTGATGCGACCCGACAGCGACGCTCGGCGAGAGGCGAGGCTCGGGCAGATCGAGCGGATCGTCGCGGACCCCGAGTGCGCCGAGCAGGCCTCGGGGCTCGACGGCGTCGAGACGTACGTGCTCGGGGGCGGTGGCTCGCCCCGCGACCTCGGGATCGCCCGGGCCACCGACATGGAGCAGATCGACGTGGCTGCGGTGACTCTGCCGCGCTGGTACACGCCGGACCCCGGGCGCGCCCGCGACCTGGCGTTCATTGTGTTCAGCGGCGAGGGCGAGTACACGCGCGCGAGCCGGATCACGAACCGCCGGTGGGCCCAATCAGCGTTCGGGACGGCCTCGGCGGCCGCGCTCGGCCCCGCGGACACCGTGTACAGCGTCACGCCCGTGTATCACCCCTCCGGTCTGATGATGGGCATCGGCGGAGCGATTGCCGGGGGCGCTCGTCTGGCCGTTGCCCGCAAGTACGACGTGTCCACCTTCTGGGAAGAGGTCAGACGCTACGGCGTGACGGTGGCGTCTTACACATGGACGAGTCTCGACGAACTCGTCGATGCCCCGCCGCAGCCGGCCGAGCGGCACCATCCGCTGCGCCTGTTTATCGGCTCGGGCATGCCCCGCTCGCTGTGGCGCCGCGTCGAGGAGCGGTTCAACCCGGCCCGCGTCGTCGAGTTCTATGCGTCGACCGAGGCGGGTGCGATCCTCGTCAACGTCCGCGGCGCGAAGCTCGGCTCGATGGGTCGGCCCCTGCCGGGCAGCGCCGAGGTGCGGATCGCCGAATATGACCTCGAGACGGAAGGTCTGGCGCTCGGTCGCAACGGATTCGCGAAGCAATGTGGCGTCGATGAGGTCGGGATGCTGCTCGCGCGGGTGAGCCCCAACGACCAGCTCAGCACCACGCCGCTGCGTTCGCTGTTCGAGCGCGGCGACGCGTGGGTTGTGACCGGCGACCTGTTCCGGCGCGACGCAGACGGCGACTACTGGCGGGTAGACGGCGCCGGCGACGTGATTCGCACCGACGATGGGCCGGTGTTCACCACGGCGATCCGGGATGCGCTCGGCGCCATCCCCGCGGTCGATCTGGCGCTCGCCTACGGGGTGCCTCGCGAAGCGGATGACCACGACGTCGCGGTGGCCGCGGTGACGCTGCGCGCGGGTCGCGAGCTGACCGCCCGCGAGCTCAGCCGGGCGCTGGGTGGGCTCGAACGCGAGCAGCGACCGGCGCTCGTACACGTCGTGGACCGGATCCCGGTGACGACCTGGTTCCGGCCGCTGGCCCAGGAGCTCCGTGCCGCCGGAATTGCGGAGTACGGGGAGGGCGAGCAGGCGTGGTATCTCGACGCGTCCGGCGCGGCGTACAGGCCCCTGACAGCCGCCGCCCGACAGCGTCTGACCCGGGGTCCGGCTACGCGGAAGCGGGGAGCGTCTCGCCCGAGTAGAGCTTGACGACGCGCACGGTGCCCGCTGGCGACGCGTTGATGCAGAGCTCGCACAGCACGCATTCGTCGAGGTTCTCCTCGACGATCTCGACGCCGTTCGGTCCGGCGCGGAAGATGTCGACCGGGCAGACCTCCTCGAGCTTCGCGGCCATGCCGGGGTCGCTCGCGACCGGCTCGTCCACCTCGACAGCGATGAACAGCGCCTCGGTCATACCTTCGCTCCGATCCGGTCCTTGACGATCCGTGGGATCTCGGAGATCTCCTCGGCGACGACGATTCCCGCCTCGGCCAGGCGCTCGATCTTCTCAGTCGCGGTGTCCTCCTTGCCCTCGACGATCGTCCCGGCATGGCCGAAGCTCATTCCCGGCATCTCGTCCATGAACCGCCCCGCCATGAACGCGACGATGGGCAGGCGCGACTGGGTGTCCGTGACCCAGCGCGCCAGCTCGGCCTCCATCCGCCCGCCGGGCTCGGTATAGATCACGATCGCCTCGGTTTGCGGATCAGCCTCGAACAGCGGCATCAGCTCCGCGTAGGTCGAGCCGATGATCGCGTCGCCGCCGATCGAGACCGCGGTGGATTGACCGAGCCCCGCGGCGGTCAGGGTCGAGGACATCTCGGTGGTCATGCCCCCGCTCCGCGAGATCACGCCCACGGGACCAGGGCTATAGGACTTGGCGGCGTCCTTGGCCGGACCGCCGATGCCGCCCATCTTGATCACGTCGGGGACGATGATCCCGAGGCAGTTCGGTCCGATGATGCGCGCGCCCCGCTCGGATGCGAGCTCGACCATCTCGGCGACGTCGCCGCGGGGAATCCGCTCGGTCACGATCACGACCAGCTTGATGCCGTTCTCGATCGCCTCGAGCACCGCGTCCTTGGTGAACGCGGGGGGGACGGTCACCACCGACCCATCGATCGGACCGCCGTGGTGCTCGACTGCCTGCGCGACCGTGTCGAACACGGGCACCCCGTGCACATCGCGGCCGAGGCGGCCAGGGGTTACGCCGCCCACGATCTTCGCGCCGTCGCCGTAATCCAGGCACTCGCGCGTCAGGTTGACGGCCTCGCGGCCCGTGATTCCCTGGACGATGAAAGTGGTGTCGGCG
Source organism: uncultured Solirubrobacterales bacterium (assembly GCA_963737055.1). GTDB lineage: Bacteria > Actinomycetota > Thermoleophilia > Solirubrobacterales > Solirubrobacteraceae > Palsa-465. The sequence continues at coordinate 52,446 of CAVTRE010000001.1, forward strand.
TCGATCAGGATGGACATGGCTAGGCGGCGACTCCTTGGATCTTCACTACGGCCCGGCGGGCGGCCTCGTGCAGCGACACCGACCGGTCGGCGTACTCGATGCCGTACTTGTCGAGGATCTTGAAGCCCTCCTCTTCCCAGGCGCCTGGGATCCGGAAGATCGCGATCTTCTCGGCGGGGTCGTAGCCGAGCTCTACGCACGCCTTGATCACCCCGCGGGCGACGATGTCCACCCGGGTGTTGGAGACGATCGACATCATCACGGCGATCTTGTCGACGCCGGGCTTCTGGAGGACGAGCTTGGCCAGCCCGCAGGCCTTCCGCACCGAGGGGTTGCCGCCGATCTCGCAGTAGTTGGCCGGGTCGCCGCCGTGTGCGCGGACCGCGTCAAACAGCGTCAGCGAACCGCCGCCGGCGCCGATCACCAGGCCGAGGTTGCCGTCGAACTCCGTCACGTTCCCGGCAACGCCGCGGTGATCCTGGGAGTCGACCTGCTCGCCGGCGAGCTCGAACGGGGTCGGCTCGCGCGCCAGCCGCGTCTCCTCGTCGCCGACCCCGAGCTCTTTGAGAAGCGCCTTCTGGCGGGGCCGCGCCTCGTTCTCCATGTCCATGTGGGCGTCGAGCGCGACGAACGATCCGTCCTCGAGCTCACCGAGCGGGTTGATCTCGGCCAACGTCATGTCGTACTGAAGGAACAGCCGTGCGAGCCGGGCCACGATCGGCGTCACACGATTCAAGGCGCTTCCGCTGATCCGGAGCGACGCGATCAGCTGCTTGGCCTCCCACTCGGAGAACGGGGCGCGGGTCGAGAAGTGCCTGCGAGCGACGTGATCGGGGTGCTCCTCGGCGACCTGCTCGATGTCGATGCCGCCCATATCCGAGAACAGCATCACCGGGCGCTTGCGAATTCCGTCCCAGACCACGCCGGCGTAGTACTCGTGCTTGACCGCGGCGCGCGAATCCACGAGCACGCCACGCGGCATGTGCCCGCCGATCTCCAACACCAGGATCTCCTCGGCAAGCACGGCCGCCTCATCCGGCGAATCGGCGAACTTGACCCCGCCGGCCTTCATCCGGCCGCCGCTGAGGACCTGAGACTTGATCACCACCGAGCCACCGATCTCCTCGGCGATCCGGCGTGCTTCGTCGGCGCTCTGGGCGAAGCCGTGCTTGGTGACGGGGATGCCGGCCCTGGCGACGATCGCTCGCGACTCGTACTCGAAGAAGCGCATTCGGGCGCCGGAGCGTAGCGGAGTACGCCACGAGGTGGCGCAGTGGCTACGGCGGCGTAGTTTCGCATACCGGGCGGCTGGCGCTAACTAATCTGATGAGTCCGATGGATTTGGTAATGTCAATCGACTAGATGAAGTAACCGCCGTCGAACGTCGGCGGGTGCGTCACGCGGGGTGGGGGTTCCTCCGGCCGGCGTCGGGCCCCGTCAGCGACGGACTGAGGCCATGAGAACCACTCGCCCTCGAGGGGGTCCTGAAATGAGAACTCGAACTCGAACTCGTACCGGAGCGCTCGCGCTCGTCGCCACCGCCGGCCTAGTTATAGCCCTGGCGGGCTGCGGTGGATCTTCGGATTCGACGAGCACCGCGAGCGGCGGCTCGTCCAGCAACGCCGCGGCGACGAGCGGCTCGGGTAGCACCCAGCTCCAGCTCGTCGCGTATTCCACGCCCAAGAAGGCCTATGACGCCCTGATCGGTGCGTTCACCGCGACGAGCGCCGGCAACGGCGTGTCGTTCGGCCAGTCGTTCGGCGCCTCGGGCTCCCAGAGCCGCGCGGTCGACACGGGCCAGCCCGCCGACGTGGTCGCTTTCTCGACCACGCCCGACATGACCCGTCTGGTCAAGGACGGGATCGTGTCCAAGGACTGGAACGCCAATCCCCAGAAGGGCTTCTCGAGCGACTCGGTCGTGGTGCTCGTCGTCCGCAAGGGCAACCCCAAGCACATCACCGGCTGGGATGACCTGATCAAGTCGGGCGTCGACGTGATCACCCCGAACCCGTCCACCTCCGGAAGCGCGCGCTGGAACATCCTCGCCGGCTATGGCGCCCAGCTCAAGGAGGGCAAGACTCCCGCGGAGGCGCTCGCCTACATCAACACGCTGCTGACCAAGAACGTCAGCGTGCAGGACTCGAGCGCAAGCGCCGCACTCCAGACGTTCACCGGCGGCAAGGGCGACGTGCTGCTCGACTACGAGTCGGACGCGCTGGCGGCCGAGAAGGCCGGGGACGCGGTCCAGATCGTGTACCCGAAGCAGACCATCCTGATCCAGACGCCGATCGCGGTGACGACGAAGAGCTCGCACGCCCAGCAGGCGCAGGCGTTCGTGAACTGGCAGTGGTCGACCGCGGGCCAGACGATCTGGGCCCAGAAGGGCTATCGCCCGGTGCTGTCGTCGGTCGCGAGCCAGTTCGCGAGCAAGTTCCCGACCCCGCCCGATCTGTTCACGATCGCCTACCTCGGCGGGTGGACGAAGGTCTCCAAGGACTTCTTCGCCCCGTCGACGGGATCGATCACCAAGATCGAGCAGGCAGCGGGGGTGCCAACTGCCAGCTGATACCCAGACGGCGCCGCTAGCGGCGCCCGTCGCGCCGCGCCCCCGCCCTCGCTCGGGGGCGCGGCACGGAGCTGCGCGGGCGGGCGAGCTCGGACTCGGCCTTTGCATGGTCTATATGGCCGTGTTCGTTCTGATCCCGCTCGCCGCGGTGGTCGTCAAGGCGTTCTCCTCCGGCCTGGGCACGCTGTGGAGCTCGATCGACAACACGCTCGCGGTGCGGGCGCTCCTAATCACCCTCGTGGCATCGGTGATCGTCGCCGCGATCGGCGCCGTCATGGGCACGCTCGTGGCGTGGGTTCTGGTCCGCGACTCGTTCCCGGGTAAGCGCTTCGTCAACGCGCTGATCGACCTGCCGTTCGCGCTCCCGACCATCGTCGCCGGTCTGACGTTGATCGCCCTCTACGGACCCGACAGCCCGGTCGGCGTCCACCTCGCCTACACCCGGGGGGCCGTCGTCGTCGCGCTGCTGTTCGTGACGCTGCCGTTCGTGGTCCGCTCGGTGCAGCCCGTGCTGATCGAGCTCGACAAGGAGGTCGAGGAGGCGGCCGCGTCCCTCGGCGCCTCGAATGCCACCACCTTCCGTCGGATCGTGCTGCCGGCGCTCTGGCCCGCGATCTTCTCGGGCGCGGCGCTCGCATTCGCGCGCTCGATCGGCGAGTTCGGTTCGCTCGCACTGATCGCCGGCAAGGTGCAGATCGCCTCGATTGTGATCTACGCCGACATCGAGAGCGGCTCCGAGCAGTCGGCGGCGGCGCTGTCGGTCGTGCTGATGCTGCTGGCCCTGATCGTGCTGTTCATCCTCCGGCGGGTCGGAGCGCGAATTGACCGTTAGCCGCCGCACCACGTGGTCGCTGCGGCTCGTCGCGCTGGCCTACCTAGCGTTGCTTCTGTTGCTGCCGGTCGCAGTCGTGTTCTGGCGGACATTCGAGCACGGTATCGCGATCGCGTGGTCCTACATGACGACGCCGGCGGCGGTCAGCGCGTTCTGGCTGACGGTGCTGATCGCCGTCATCGCGGTCCCGCTCAACACGATCTTCGGCGTGGGGGCGGCGATGGTCCTCGCCCGGACCAAGGCCCGCGCCAGGTCGGTGCTCGACGCGCTGATCGATCTGCCGTTCGTGGTCTCGCCGGTGATCGTCGGGCTCGCGCTGATCCTGGTGTACGGCCAGGGCGGCTGGTTCGGCGATGTGTTCCTGAACAACGGGATCCGGATCATCTACGCGGTGCCCGGGATGGTGATCGCGACCGTGTTCGTGTCGCTCCCGTTCGTGGTGCGCGAGGTCACGCCGGTGCTCCGCGAGGTCGGTAACGAGCAGGAGCAGGCGGCCGCCACGCTGGGCGCGTCGTCATGGCAGACCTTCTGGCGGGTGACCCTGCCGACGATCCGGTGGGGCGTCGCCTACGGCGTCGTGCTGACGACGGCGCGGGCACTCGGCGAGATCGGCGCGGTCCTGGTCGTGTCCTCCAACGTCGCCGGATCGACGCTGACCTTGCCGCTGCTCCTGTTCCAGCGCGACGAGCAGATCGGAAGCCAGGTCACGACGAGCGTCTACGCGCTCGCGACTGAGCTGGCCGTACTCTCGGTTGCGGTCTTGCTGCTGATGACGATGTTCGGTTCCAGACGGGAGACCTCGCAATGAGAATCGAGGCGGCTCAGATCTCCAAGCGGTTCGGCGACTTCACCGCACTCGACGACGTGTCGCTCGAAGTGCCCGAAGGAGGACTCACGGCCCTACTCGGCCCGAGCGGGTCGGGGAAGTCGACGCTGCTGCGGATCATCGCGGGCCTCGAGGAACCCGATCAGGGCGTCGTCCGGATCGCCGGGCAGGACGTCACCAACGCCCGCCCCCAGGACCGAGGCATCGGCTTCGTGTTCCAGCACTACGCCGCGTTCGCCCACATGAGCGTGTTCGAGAACGTCGCCTTCGGCCTGAAGATCCGGAAGCGCAAGTCGGCCGACATTCGCGCCCGCGTCGAGGAACTGCTGGCGCTCGTTGGGCTGACGCAGTGGGCTGGGCAGCGACCGCATCAGCTCTCGGGCGGGCAGCGCCAGCGCATGGCGCTCGCCCGGGCGCTCGCCGTGGAGCCGCAGGTGCTTCTGCTCGACGAGCCATTCGGCGCGCTCGACGCGAAGGTTCGCGCCGAGCTCCGCCGCTGGCTTCGCCGGCTCCACGACGAGCAGGGCGTGACCACCGTGCTCGTGACCCACGATCAGGAGGAGGCGATGGAGGTCGCCGACACGATTGCGGTCATGAACAAGGGCGCGATCGAGCAGGTCGGTCCGCCTCGCGAGGTCTACGACAAGCCGGCCAGTCCGTTCGTCATGGGGTTCCTCGGGCCTGTCAGCAACATCGACGGCAAGCTGGTGCGCCCGCACGACGTGAGCATCTCGCTGACAGCCGAGCCCGGCCTGATCGAGGCGATGGTCAAGCGGGTGGTGCACCTTGGCTTCGAGGTCAGGGTGGAGCTCGAGCTGAAGGGCGGCGAGCGGGCCTGGGTGCAGCTGACCCGAGCCGAGGCGGAGCAGCTCGAGATCAGCGACGGAGACATCGTCTACGTCCGCCCCCCGATGCGCGCCACGGTGTCCGGCGACCCCGCGGAAGCGGACGTCTCCGGCGAGGAGACCGCCCTCAGCGCGTGACCCAGGCCTCGGGATCCTCGGCGAGGGCGTCGATCTTCGACGGCAGCTTGCCGGCGGCGACGTCGGCCAGAGACACGTGTTCGACCACGTTGCGGAGGCTCGCGCGCACCGCTATCCACACGCGGGGCAACGAGGTCGCGGCGCCGGGATAGGCGCTGTCCTCGGGCGGCCCGCCGCGGACGCTGGCGAGCGGCCCCTCGACGGCGCGGATCACGTCGGCGATCGTCAGCTCGTCGGCCGGCTTCGCCAGCCGGAAGCCGCCCTCGGCACCGCGGTGGCTGCGGACGATCCCGGCGTGGCGAAGCTCGCCGAGGATGTTCTCGAGGAAGTTGAGCGGGATGTCCTGGGCGCTGGCGATGCGCTCGGCCTTGACCGGCTTCTCATCCGGCGCCGCGGCCAGCTCGACCGCCGCCCTCACCGCGTAGTCAGCCTTGGCCGAGATGCGCATAGTGCCTTATACCGTGGCGGGCTCGAAGCCGTAGGCCTCGGCCAGGTCGGGATCCTTGTGGGCGAGCATCTCGGCCAGCGAGACCATCACCTTGCACTGCTTCCAGGTCGCGTCGTCCTGCATCTTGCCGTCGATCATGTGGACGCCGCGCCCGTCCGGGATCGCCTCGAGCACCTTCTTGGCGAACAGCACCTCGTCGGGGTCCGGGCTGAAGACCTTCTTGGCGATCTCGATCTGCACCGGGTGGAGCGACCATGCGCCGACGCACCCGAGCAGGAACGCCGCGCGGAACTGCGTCTCGCACCCCTGGACATCGCGGATGTCGCCGTACGGGCCGTAGAACGGGAGGATGCCGGCGGACGTGCAGGCATCGACCATGCGCGCGATCGAGTAGTGCCATGGGTCCTGCTGAGCGGTGATTCGATTCCCGCCCACCCCCTCGGGGTCGGCCGGGTCGGGGTCCTCGATCACCCGGTAGCCCGGATGACCGCCGCCGACCCGCGTGGTCTTCATCCGGCGCGAGGCGGCGAGATCGGCGGGGCCGAAGCTCATTCCCTGCATTCTCGGGCTGGCGGTCGCGATCTCCTCGAGGTTGACCACGCCGAGGCCGGTCTCGAGGATCGCGTGGATCAGGATCGGGCGCTCGAGGCCGGCTCGCGCCTCGAGCTGGGCGAGGAGCCGGTCGACGTAGTGGATATCCCACGGGCCTTCGACCTTGGGGATCATCATCACGTCGAGCTTGTGACCGATCTCACTCACGATCGCGATGATGTCGTCAAGCACCCACGGCGACTCGAGACTGTTGACCCGCGTCCACAGCTGGGTTTCGCCAAGCTCCATCTCCCGGCCGACGCGGACGAGACCGGCGCGGGCCGCCTCCTTGCGGTCGACCGGCACGGCGTCCTCGAGGTTGCCGAGCAGGATGTCGACGGTCGGGGCGATGTCGGGAACCTTGGCGACCATCTTCTCGTTGGAGAAGTCGAGGAAGTGGATCATCCGGGAGGGTCGAAACGGGATCTCGAGCACCGGCGTGGGGGCGCCGATGGCCAGGGGTTTTCCAAAGTCACGGGGATTTCGCATCGTCAGAACGTTAGTTAGGTTGAGCGCGCGGGGCGGCGCATCCCGATTGAGCTACCTGACATTCTCCGCGGCATGAACCAAGTTGATACCGATCAGACAGTTCGCGAGGCCTCGGGCGCGCACCCCTACGGGCGCTATCTCGAGGAGTTCGAGGTCGGGGCGGTCTACAAGCACTGGCCGGCCAAGACCGTCACCGAGGCCGACGACCACCTGTTCTGCCTGATCACCATGAACCATCACCCGCTCCACATCAACGACGTGTACGCCGCGCAGTCCCAGCAGGGGCGGAACGTCGTGGTGGGGCCGCTCGTGTACTCGCTGGCGCTCGGGATGAGCGTCTCGGACGTGAGCGGCAAGGCGATCGCCAACCTCGCCACCGAGGAGCTCAAGCACCCAGCTCCGGTGTTCCACGGCGACACGCTGTTCTGCGAGTCAGAGGTCCTCGACGTGCGCCCCTCGCAATCGAAGCCCGACCGCGGGACTGTCCGAGTGCATACACGCGTGCTCAACCAGGACGGGGTGCTCGTGGCCGAGTTCAAACGCCTCGTTCTCGTTCCCCGCAAGGGAAATGGCATCCCCAGGCATCCTCAGGACGGCGGCAGCCGCTCGGCCGAGTCAAACGTGGAATAGACCACGAGCCGGTCATATTCGCCATCTCCCGGGTAGGATCGGGAGTCCACTCAAGACGCGAGGAGTTACTGAAACCTCATGGCCCATAGCGCACCGACGCACCAAGCCAGTTCCAACCATTCCCGCTTGCAGGGGTGGGTAGAAGAGGTCGCGGCGCTGACCCAGCCCGACGACATCTACTGGTGCGACGGCTCGGATGACGAGTACGAGCAGTTCGCGCAGACGCTGATCGACGCCGGGACGTTCGAGCGGCTCTCCGACGACAAGCGAGCGGGCTCGTACCTGGCGCTATCGGATCCCGCCGATGTGGCGCGGGTCGAGGACCGCACGTTCATCTGCTCCAAAAAGGAGGAGGACGCCGGGCCGACCAACAACTGGACCGACCCCGGCGAGATGCGCCAGGCCCTCACCGAGCTGTTCCGGGGCTCGATGCGCGGCCGGACGATGTACGTCGTCCCCTTCTCGATGGGCCCGATCGGCTCGCCGATCTCCTACATCGGCGTTCAGCTGACCGATTCGGCGTACGTGGCCGCGTCGATGCGGATCATGACCCGCATGGGGCAGGAGGCCCTCGACGCGCTCGGTGAGGACGGCGAGTTCGTGCCCTGCCTGCACTCGGTCGGCGCGCCGCTCGCCGACGGCGCTCAGGACGTGCCGTGGCCGTGCAACGCTGACAACAAATACATCGTCCACTTCCCCGAGACGCGCGAGATCTGGTCGTTCGGCTCGGGTTACGGCGGCAACGCGTTGCTCGGCAAGAAATGCTTCGCGCTGCGCATCGCCTCGGTCATGGCGCGCGACGAGGGCTGGCTCGCCGAGCACATGCTGATTCTCAAGCTGACCTCGCCGGAGGGCGAGTCGAAGTACATCGCCGGCGCGTTCCCGAGCGCCTGCGGCAAGACCAACCTTTCCATGATGATCCCGACACTGCCGGGCTGGAAGGTCGAGACGATCGGCGACGACATCGCCTGGATGAAGTTCGGGAAGGACGGCAAGCTCTACGCGGTCAATCCCGAGGCCGGGTTCTTCGGAGTCGCGCCGGGGACGAGCAAGAAGACCAACCCGAACGCGCTTACGATGCTCGAGCGGGAGGTCGTGTTCACCAACTGCGCCAAGACGGATGACGGCGACATCTGGTGGGAGGGAATGGGCGACGCGCCCGCGCACCTCACCGACTGGCGCGGCGACGACTGGACGCCGGCGTCGGACAAGACCGCGGCTCACCCGAATGCGCGCTTCACGGTCCGCATCGCCCAGTGTCCGTCGATCGACCCGCAGTGGGACTCGCCCGCGGGCGTGCCGATCGACGCGATGCTGTTCGGCGGCCGCCGCGCGACCGTCGTGCCGCTCGTCTACGAGGCGCGCGACTGGGAGCACGGCGTGTTCCTCGGCTCGACGATGTCCTCGGAGAAGACCGCGGCCGCCACCGGAAACGTTGGCGAGCTCCGCTTCGACCCGATGGCGATGCTGCCCTTCTGCGGCTACAACATGGCCGACTACTTCGCTCACTGGCTCGAGATCGGGCGCCGCAAGGGTGCCGAGCTGCCCCGGATCTTCTACGTCAACTGGTTCCGCAAGGACGACGATGGCAAGTTCCTGTGGCCCGGCTTCGGCGAGAACTGCCGCCCGCTGGCGTGGATCTTCCGGCGGCTCGAAGGCAAGGCGGAGGCGAACGAGACCGCGATCGGGTTGGTCCCACCGGTCGGCGAGGGCGGCATCGACACGTCCGGACTCGACATCGAGCGCGAGGCGGTCGAGAAGCTCCTCGAGGTCGACCACGACGCCTGGATCGAGCAGCTCCCGCAGATGCACGAGCACTACGGGAAGTTCGGCGACCGGCTCCCGGACGAGCTCCGCGGTCAGCTCGAGAAGCTCGAGCGGGGCTTGAACGCCGGCTCGTAAGAGCCGTTCTTCAGAGCGCCACGTACTCTCAGGGACGTGGCGCTGCCGTTCATACCGTCTGACGCCGGGCTGCTCGCGCTGCAAGCCGCCGTGGTCGCGGCGCCCCGGCCGGTGCCCAGAGTCGCCTGGCTCGAACGCTTCCGCGGCCGCGGATGGGCGCTCGTGCCGATCGGGTCGATCGTGGTCGTGATCTTTGCGATCCGCTACGTGTCGGGGACCGCCACCGGCCTGACCGACCTCGCGCTCGTCGCCGTCCCGATCCTGGCCGCGGTCGCGCTCGGGTGGGCGATGCGCGGTTCCCGGCCGCTCGCGGCGGTCGCCGCAGTACCGCTGTTCGTCCTCGCCTGGAGGAGCCAGAACACGCTGGCGGGCGAGGCGGCCGGCGCGCTGTTATCCGCGCTCAGCTGTGTGACCCTCGGCGTGCTGCTGTCGGCGGTGACACCGCCACGATGGCTGAAGGCCGGGATCGTGCTGATGGCGGCGGCGGACGTGTGGCTCGTCGCCTCCGACCTGCTCCAGTCGCCGAACAGCGTGCTCGTCGCGGCGCAGCCGCCGGCCGGACTCCCGCAGCTCCAGGCCGAGGTCTTCGGGACCGTGTCGATGGGCTACGGCGATCTGTTCGTCGCCGCGCTGCTCGGCGCCGTGCTGGCGGCTCAGTGGCGCCGCCAATGGCAGGCGGCGGTGCTGACGCTCGCGATCGCGGCGGTGTTCGACCTGCTGTTCCTGGTGATCTCGGAGCTGCCGGCGACCGTGCCTGTGGCGCTGGCGCTGCTGGTCACCGAGGCCTGGCCGAGGCTCAGTGTGCTCCGTCACCGCCGCCCGTCGATGCGGGCGGACGCGATTCCTCGGCAAGCGAGGTGATCGCGAGGGTGCCGCGGGCCGCGTCCTCGAGCACCTCGGTGGCCTCCTCGGCCGAGCGGGCGTAGAGCTCGACGAGCAGGTGGACGACGATCCGGTCGTCGTCGTGTTTGTGGAAGCGCACGTGCGTGAAGAACTCGCGCGTGCCGTGGTCGCCGAAGGCGGCGTACGACAGCGCGTCGCCGGCCTCGGGGCCCGAGCATGTCTCGACGTCGTCCGCGTCGACGGTGACCGTGCACGACGCGACCCAGGGGGTCCCCGCGATCATCCGCTCCCAGCGGTCCTCGATCGGCTCAACGCGCCCGTTGTGGAAACCGAGGTGCGGCTGGTCGTGCATGCACTCGAGGCACTGGACGACCGCTTCCTGCATCTCGTCTACGACTTCGCCGCGCTCGCCGGTCTCGGGGTCGATCCGGTGGATCCCCTCGTAGTGAACCTGGACCTCGAGGTTCTGGGACCAACAGCGGTAACACCGGAGCCAACTGCGTACGGACGTTGAGCCCTCCATCTCCTTGATTCTACGATGGCATCGTGAACGACCACCGCAAGGGGCGCTGATGCGGTTTCCGAGGGGAGTCTGATGCGGTTTCGCACGAGGCCAGTCGGGGCCATCCTTGCGGGCGGAGGCGGTCGCCGGATCGGCGGAGACAAGGCGATCGTGGAGCTGAACGGGCGGCCGCTGATCTCCTACCCGCTGGACGCCGTTCGCCAGGCGCTTGGACACGTCGCGATCCTCGCCAAGACGGACACGAAGCTTCCGTACGTGTCGGGCGTGACGGTATGGATCGAGCCCGACGCTCGCCGCCACCCGCTGGTCGGCATCACCCAGGCGCTGGCGCTCGCGGACGGACGCCCGGTGCTCGTGTGCGGCGCCGACCTGCCGTTCGTCACCGCGAAGCTCGTGCAGCGGCTGGCGAAGGCCAATCCCGGCCGGGCGCCGGCGGTGGTGGCGTCCGCGGACGGCGTGATTCAGCCGCTCCTCGGGTGCTACCAGCGCCGGGCGCTCGAGATGCTCAGACGAGGCGCACAAGACGTCAGCCGCCCGGTGCGCGATTCGGTCGCGGCGCTCGACCCGGTGCTGCTCGAGGTCGACGACCCCGACGAGTTGTTCGACGTCGACTCGCCCGCCGACCTGCTGCAGGCGGCGGCGATGCTCGACCGCCGCGTCGCGCCCTACTAGCCGAACGTGAAGTCGTAGGCGCTCACGCCGGGCGGCAACTGCACGGTGAACCTGAACTGCAGCGCGTTCGGGAACGACACGAGCGAGTACAGCCGCTGGCCGGTGACGGTCACGACGCCGTTGTGAACGTCGGCGCCGGCGTGAGCGTTCGGGATCGGCTGCCCGTTGAGCAGCACCCGGCCCTGGCGTGGGACGTTCCCGGCGGAGGTCAGCACCAGGTAGACCTTTGCGGCCTGGACGGCGCCGCTGATCGAGGCACCGGTTCCCTCCGCAGTGATCGATTCGGACGAGGCGTTCCACGGGCCCTTCAGCGCGAACTGGTTCAGGCCTAGGTTTGACGCGCCCGGGTAGTCACGGTTGCCGGCGAACAGCTTGGTCGCGAAATCCTGCTGGCGCGGCTGGGTGTCGAGGTAGGTCTCGGGCGTCCCCAGCCCGGCCGAGGCCATGATCGCGCCGGCGGTCATCGGCGGCGGCAGGCTCGTGGCGCCGGCATCGGCGAGGAGTGCCCGGACGGCGGCCTCGCTCTGCTTGTAATCGCCCTCGCCGAACTGGACGTGCCTGACCTGCCCCTTGGCGTCGATCAGGTACTCGGCCGGCCAGTACTGGTTCTGCCAGGCGTTCCACGTTCCGTACTTGTTGTCCTGGACGACGGGGTAGGTGATGCCGTCCGAGCTGATCGCCTGCCGGACGTTGCCGGCCTCCTGCTCGAACGTGAACTCGGGGGTCTCGACGCCGACGATGTCGAGGCCGTACTTGTGGTACTGGGCGTAGAGGCCCTTCAGGAACGGCAACGTGCGCAGGCAGTTGATGCACGTGTACGTCCAGAAGTCGACGAGCACGACGTGTCCGCGGAGCTTCGCGAGCGACAGCGGGCGATCGCCCACCGTGTTGAACCAGTCCTCGGTGCCGGTGAAGTCGGGGGCGGTTCCGAGGTCGGTGAGCGCCGGCGTCTTGACGCCCGGGATCGCCACCTCGCGCTCGGCGACAGAGACTCGGACACTCGCCCGCGCGGCGGTTGAGGCCTCCTTCTGCGCGGTCACGAACCGGGACGTCGGGCGTAGCGACGCGAGGCGGTTCTGGACCGCGCTCGAGTTCTCGAGCGACCTCGTCGGATCGACCAGGATCGCCGGGAGGCTCGCGTCCTTGGCGAGATCCTCCTCGAACCGGACGTCGACGTTGAAGATCATCAGGACCCCGGTGGCGAGCAGCACGACGCCGAGGGCGCGGTTGACCGCGCCGCCGCGCCCGACGCGGCGGATGCGGTCGATCACCGCGCGACCGGCGAACGCGTAAACGAGCAGCACGGCGGACAGGCCGACCGCGTACGAGATCGCGACGAGCACGACGCGGGCGCTCGCGCCACTCGAGGCGCTGACCGACGTCACGGCCGCCAGGATCGGACCCGCGCAGGGTGCGCACACGAACCCGAGCGCGGCGCCGACGCCGAGCCCGGACCAGAACCCGGTTCCGCGGCTCTTGGGGCCGAACCGGCCGAGCCGGGACAGCGGCGCTTCGACGCGCGCGGTGGCGTCCGGGATCAGCAGCGCGACGCCAAACACGATCAGCACCACGATCGCGAGCGTCCGCGCGGCGCCACTGGCGAGGCCGACGCCCTTGACCAACTGTGCGAGCAGCACGATCGCGATCGTGAACGTGATTCCGAGTCCGATCACGATCCCGATCGGGCGGCGCCGGCCGCCGGTGGCGCTAGAGGCCAGCAGCGCCGGCACGACCGGCAGCACACAGGGCGTGATCGCGGTCCCCGCGCCGGCGATCAGGGCAAACAGCATCAGCAGCAGCATCTGCGCCCTAGATGATGCTGCCTAAGTTCTTGCGAAAGAGTTAATCGCCGGCTGGTTCTTACGAAGCTCTTCAGCCGCCGATCGCCGACATGCTGCGCGCCGGCTGGATGAAGCCCGCCTCGCCGACGTGGTGCTTGAGCTCCTTGAGCCACACCGCGTCGCGGATGATCTGCTCGAGTTCGCCATCGTCGACGCCGTCGCGCATCGGGCCCCGGAGGTCGGTCTCGTTCAGCGAGAACAGGCAGGTTCGCAGCCGGCCGTCGGCGGTGAGGCGGACGCGATTGCAGTCGCCGCAGAAGGGCTCCGAAACCGGATTGATGAAGCCGACCTGTCCGTGCCCGTCGGCGAACCGGTAGACGCGGGCGGTGGCGTGGGCCTCGCGGGGCGCGGCCTCGAGCGCATAGACGGCGTCGATCGCCTCGCGGATCTCGGCCCCGGTGAGCACCTGATCCTCGCTCCAGGCGTGGTCGGCGTCGAGCGGCATGAACTCGATGAAGCGGACCTCGTAGGGGGTACACCGCGCGAACTCGGCGAACGGAATCACCTCGTCCTCGGTGAACCCGCGGATCGCGACCGCGTTGATCTTGATCGGGTGGGCCTCTGGAAAGGCCGCGAGCCGCTCGAGTCCGCGAAGCACCTGGGGGAGGGCGTCGCGGCGGGTCAACTCGAAAAAGCGGTCGCGCTGGAGCGAGTCGACCGACACGTTGAAGCGGTTGATACCCGCGCCGACGAGGGCCTCGGCGTCGCGCTCGAGCAGGAACCCGTTGGTGGTCACCGACAGGTCGTGGACGGTGTCGACGTCGGCGAGCATCCGGGCGAGCCGGGGAAACTCCTTGCGGACGAGTGGCTCGCCGCCGGTGAGGCGCACATCGTGCACGCCCATGTTGCCGAACACCCGCACCACGCGCTCGATCTCCTCGAAGCGCAGAATCTCGCTCCGTTCGAGCCAGGGGAGGCCTGCGGCCGGCATGCAGTACTGGCAGCGGAAGTTGCAGCGGTCCGTTACCGAGACCCGCAGGTCGCCGATTAGCCTGCCGTGCCCGTCTCTCAGCGGCTCGAGCTTCATTTAGTGAAGCCTAGCCGACAGGAGGAGGTTGGCTCGCCCACAGGCAGGGCTTGGGAAGAAACTGGTCCTATGGTGAGGGTTCTTCCCGAGGGTCGGTCTCGAGCAGCCCGAAGGCGACCATGTCGTCGCGGCCATGGTTGCCGACCATGTACGAGCGCAGGACCGCCTCCCGGGTGAACCCGCAGCGCTCGGCCACCGCCTGTGAGGCGGGGTTCCCGATCGCCGCCATCAACTCGATCCGGTGCAGGCCGAGATGGACGAACCCCCAGTTGGTGATCAGCCGGACGGCTCGTGTCGCATGTCCCTGGCCGCGCGCGTCGGCCGCGAGCCAGTAACCGACCTCGGCACGGGCGTTCTTCCACGAGAAGCGCATCAGCGAGATAGATCCGAGCAGGCGGTCGCGGTCCTCGGCGGCCACGACCGCGAACGGCGCCGAAGCGCCGGTGTGGAGGGCGTCGTGACGCTGGAGCAGGTAGTTGCGGGCGTCGGACGGCCCGTAGGGGTAGGGCACCCGCGTCCAGCGGGAAATCTCACGGTCCTGACACGCCGCCACGAGCGGGTTCAGATCGCTGTCGCGCCAGGCGCGGAGTGCTGTCGGACCTTCAACCAGCGGCTCGCTCGGGAGGACGATCCGCCGGGGCACGGCCTGACGGCGGCGGACGCCCCTCACCCGCGACTCTCCGCGCGGTCGGTTAGCGCCCGCTCGAGGTCGGGGACGGAAAGATCCGGGTCCTGATCGTTCAGCCAGCGCTCGGCCTGGAGGCGTCCGCCGAGTGCGCGGAGTCCCTGTTCGCCGTGCTCGACCACGTAGTTCTCGAGCGCGTGGCGCCGGCGGGCTTGCCGGCGGCGCTCCGGGAGATCGAGGCGGCCGCGGTGGGCATCGAGTGCTCGCGCCAGCTCCTCGATGCCGATGGCCGGCGGGACGGACGAGACTGCGCACACCTCGGTGCTCGAAGCACCCAGCGCGAGCAGCGCGGCCCGCACATCGGCCATCGCCCGGGTGGCGACGGCGCCGAGATCGGTCTTGGTCAGCACCAGCACGTCAGGGATCTCCATGATCCCAGCCTTGAGGAACTGGAGGACGTCGCCGGAGGCGGGCTGGATGACGACGGCGACGGTGTCGGCGGCGTCGGCGATCTCGGTCTCGGATTGGCCGACGCCGACGGTTTCGATCACGACCAGGTCGAACGCGGCGGCGAGCGCGTCGGCGGCCGCTCGGGTGGCGGGGGCGAGGCCACCGAGGCGGGACCCGGCTGCGGTCGAGCGAATGAACACCCCGCGGTCCTTGGGATCGGTCTCGATCCGCGCCCGGTCGCCGAGCAGCGACCCCCCGGACCGGCGCGAGCTCGGATCGACCGCGAGCACCGCCACAGTTCGGTCCTGCGAGCGCCAGTGCCTTACGAGCCGTGACAGGAGCGAGGATTTGCCGACGCCCGGTGGTCCGGTGACGCCGACGATGTGGGCCGGCGCCTCCCCGCCGAGCTTGGACGGCGAGAGCTCTTCGAGCAGCGCCTCCGCCTGTTCGCGGGCGTCGGGGGCGCGGCTCTCGATCAGGTTCAGCGCGCCGGAGGCCGCGGTCAAGTCGCGGTCGCGCAGGCGCCTGCCGAGCTCGCGACCGTCTGCCACGGCACGCGCCCGGATCAAGCGCCGACGGGGCTTTGAACGCCGTGGCGTTCGGCGACCAGCGAAATGATGTCGCGCATCATCCCGTTCAGGTTCCAGTCCTTGGGCGTGTACACCGCCGCGATGCCCGCCTCGCGGAGCGATGCCGCGTCGGCCTCGGGAATGATCCCGCCGACGACGACCGGCACGTCCTCGGCACCCGCCTCGCGGAGCGCCTCCATCACCGCCGGGATGAGCTCACGGTGCGACCCCGACAGGATCGACAGACCGACGATGTGCACCCCCTCCTGGGCGGCCGAGGTGGCGATCTGCGATGGCGTCAGCCGGATGCCTTCGTAGACGACGTCCATGCCGGCGTCGCGAGCCCGGACCGCGATCTGCTCGGCGCCGTTCGAGTGCCCGTCGAGGCCCGGCTTGCCGACGAGGAACTTGAGCCTGCGGCCGAGGGCCTCGCTGATGCGCTCGACCTCCTCGCGGACCTCGGCGAGGTCCTCGCTGCCCGCGGCCACGGCCTCACCGACGCCGGTTGGTGCCCGGTACTCACCGAACGCCTCGCGTAGCGTCTGCGCCCACTCACCGGTGGTGGCGCCGGCGCGGGCGGCGGCGATTGTCGCGGGCATGATGTTCTCGTGGTCGTTCCGGGCGGTGGTGGCGAGCTTCGCCAGGGCGGCGTCGACGGCAGCCTGATCGCGCTCGGCGCGCCACGCCTGCACGGCGCGGGTGCGCTCGGCCTCGACCTCGGGGTCGACGACGAGGATCCCGCCGTCGGCGCCGGCGGTGAGCGGCGAGGGCTCGGTTGAAGTGAACTTGTTCATGCCGACCGCGATCTGGTCGCCGGACTCGATCCGCTGCCAGCGCTTTCGGTGTGATTCGACAAGCGCCGCCTTCATGTAGTCGACTGCCTCGACGGCGCCGCCGAGCTCGGCCACTCGGTGCATCTCCGTGCGGGCACCCTCGAGCAGCTCGGCCACCAGGCCGTCCATCACCTTGGAGCCCTCGAAGATGTCCGGATACTCGAGCAGGTCGGTCTCGTAGGCCAGGATCTGCTGGAGGCGGAGGGACCACTGCTGGTCCCACGGTCGGGGCAGGCCGAGCGCCTCATTCCAGGCCGGCAGCTGGATCGCGCGCGCGCGAGCGTTGCGGCCAAGGGTGACGGCGAGCGCCTCGACCGCGATCCGGTAGACGTTGTTCTCGGGCTGTGCCTCGGTCAGCCCGAGCGAGTTGACCTGCACGCCGTAGCGAAGCCGGCGGTGCTTCTCGTCCTCGACGCCGTACCGCTCGCGCCCGAGCTCGTCCCACAGGACGGCCATCGCGCGCAGCTTGGCGTGCTCCTCGATGAACCGCACGCCGGCGTTGACGAAGAACGAGATGCGCCCGAACACACTCCCCATCAGCTCCTGTGGCACCCGCTGCTTCACGGCGTCGAGGACGGCGATCGCATTGCTCATCGTGAACGCGATCTCCTGGACCGGCGTCGCGCCGGCCTCCTGGAGGTGGTAGGAGCAGATATTGATCGGATTCCACTTGGGGACGTGCTCGACCGTGTAGGCGATCGTGTCGGCGATCAACCGCATGCTCGGGCCCGGGGGGAACGCGTACGTCCCGCGGCTCAGGTACTCCTTGAGGATGTCGTTCTGGGTCGTCCCCTGGAGCTCTTGATCGGGGATCCCCTGATTCTGGGCGGCGACGATGTACAGCGCCAACAGCCAGGCCGCGGTGGCGTTGATCGTCATCGACGTGTTCATCTGGTCGAGGGGGATGCCGTCCAGCAGCGTGTCCATGTCGCCCTTGTGGGCGATCGAGACGCCGACCTTGCCGACTTCGCCCTTGGCCAGCTCGTGATCTGGGTCGTAGCCGGTCTGGGTGGGGAGATCGAACGCGATCGACAGTCCCGTCTGCCCCTTCTCGAGGTTCTTGCGGTACAGCTCATTGGAGCGACGAGCGTCCGAGTGCCCGGCGTAGGTGCGCATCATCCACGGCCGGTCGGGCTCGGGCAGGCGGTGCGAAGGCGGCTCCGGCATGGGGCTCGGATTGTATGAATCCTTGGAACGCGAACGTCACGGTTCACGTCGCGGGCGGATTCACTCGGTATGGTCAGGACCATGCCCGATCAGAGTTCCGCCTCATCCGAACACGCGCTGATGCAGGAGATCACGGCGCCGCTGGCGACGATGCCCGACGACGCCATGCCGGTGGTTGTCGACGCCGACTTCCCGACCGCGCTGCGTGGTTACGACCGCTTCGCCGTCGATGCCTACGTGCAGAAGACCAGCCAGCTCGTCGCCGAGCTGCAGGCAACCCGCTCGCCCGACGCGGCGATTCGCCGAGCGCTCGAGCGCGTGGGGGAGGAGGTGTCAGGGATCTTGCAGCGCGCGCACGAGACCGCGACAAAGATCACTGCCCAATCCCGGAGCGAGGCGGAGGACCGGCTCGAGACGGCTCGCCGTGAGGCGGCCGAAATCGTCAGTGGAGCGGAGCAGCGCGTCCGCGAGCTCGATGCCGAGACCGACCGGATCTGGGCGGAGCGCCACCGAATCGTCGAGGACACGCGCGAGCTGGCGCGTGAGCTGCTGGCGATCACCGACTCGGCTGCCGGTCGCTTTCCGGCGGAAGCGGTTGCCCTCGAGGCAGAGGGGGACGGGCAGGCGCCCGAACCGGTCGCGGCCGCAGAGACCGACGAGGACGTTGAGCCGGACGACATCCTCCCCGAGGACCACGACCCGGATGTCGAGTCCACCGCGGTCATGCCGGTGGTCGAGCCGGCCGACGACGAGCCTGAGCCCGACACCGAGACCCACTAGCGCGGCATCACACGGATGCGGCTGATCGACGTCATGCACCTCGGCGTGCCGCGCGTCATCGGCGCATGGCTCGTCGACGGCGTAGTGATCGATCCCGGTCCAACGTCGACCCTGGATACGCTGCTCGAGGGGCTCGATGGCGAGCGCCCCCGGGCGCTCCTCCTGACGCACATTCATCTAGACCATGCCGGTGCGAGTGGCTCGTTGGTCCAGCGCTGGCCCGACCTCGAGGTTTACGTGCACGAGCGCGGGGCGCGCCACCTCGCGGAACCGGAGCGGCTGCTGAAGAGCGCGCGGATGCTGTATGGCGATGACATGGATCGCCGGTGGGGCGATATGGTCCCGGTCCCTGACGACAATCTGCGCGTGCTGCACGGCTCGGAAAGCCTGTTCGACGGGGAATTCGAGGTCGCCTACACGCCCGGGCACGCCTCTCACCACGTCTCCTATCTGCACGACGGGACCGCCTTCGTCGGCGACACCGGCGGCGTTCGGATCGGTGGGCGTTTGACGCTGCCGCCGAGTCCTCCGCCGGACATCGACGTCGAGAAGTGGCACGCGTCGATCGAGCGGATTGCAGCGTGGAAGCCCGAGCGGCTCGTTCAGACGCACTTCGGGGCGAGCGAGGACCCCGAGGCGCAGCTCGCGGAGCTCTCAGCGCGCCTCGACGATTGGGCGGCCCGGGCCCGCGAGCAGGATCTCGATCAATTCGTCGCCGGGGTCCGCGAGGAGATATCCGGGAACGCCGAGGAGGAGCTGCTCGAGGCCTACGAACAGGCCGCTCCTCCCGATCAGCTGTACGCCGGACTGGAGCGGTACTGGCGCAAGCGCGCCGACGCGGTGGGTGCTGAATGAGGGGTCCCGCGAGCTATCCTGGGCGGGATGTCGCAGACGGTTGAGCTGCCCCGCGTGGATGGTCCGGGCAGCGACGTCGGCGGGCTGTGGCGAGTGGTTGTGTTGAACGACGACTTCAACACGTTCGACCACGTCGCCGAGACGCTCTCACGCGTGATTCCCGGCGTGACGCTCGCACAGGGGTACCGCCTCGCCGATCGGATCCACAAGAGCGGCTGCGCCATCGTGTGGAGCGGTCCGCGGGATGAGGCCGAGGGCTATTGGGAGCAGCTGAACGGAGCGGGACTGACGATGGCTCCGCTCGAGTCGGCTTAGCCCGGAGCGGCTCGTGGCCCGGCGGGCTTGGCCGGAGCCGCCAACGCCTTCGCGCGCTGGCGCTCGGGGCTGACGCGCACGACGTTCCACACGACCCCCAGCTTCTCCAGCAGTGAGATCAGCAGTCCGGTGGGGTCGGCGATCCGCTCCCACAGGCTTAGCCCGTGGAACGCAGACGTCGGGAAGGCGTGGTGGTTGTGGTGCCAAGCCTCTCCCATCGAGAGGGGCGCCAGCCAGAACACGTTCCGCGACTCGTCCTCGACGTCGAACCGCCGGCGACCGATGAAGTGGCACACCGAGTTGATCGACCAGGTCACGTGGTGGAGCAGGAAGACGCGGACGAACCCGCCCCACAGGAGCGCGGTCAGCGCGGCGCCGATACCGCCGCCGACGATCCATCCGAGCGCGAACGGGATCGCAAACCCGAGCACGACCCATACGAAGAAGAGCTTGTCGACCACGCGGAGCACCCGGTCCTTGAGGAGGTCGGGCGCGAACCGCTCGCGCTCGGCCGTGCCGACGGTCTCGAACAGCCAGCCGACGTGCGCGTGCCACATTCCTTTCACGCCTCCCCAGAAGCCCGGGCCGCTGAGGTGGGGCGAGTGCGGGTCACCTTCCTGGTCGGTAAACGTGTGGTGCTTGCGATGATCGGCGACCCAGGTGATCACCGAGCCCTCTACCGCCATCGAGCCCAGGACGGCCACGATCGCGCGGAACACGCGGCTCGACTCGAACGCGCGGTGCGTGAACATCCGGTGGTAGCCGAGCGTCACGCCGAGAGCGGTCAGCACGTACAGGCCCATCAGAAGCCCGAGCTCGAGCGGACCGACCGCCTGGTTCCAGAGCAGCACGATCGCGGCGATGAGCCCTGCCAGCGGAAGTGGAACGCCGATCAGGTTGACGATTTTGTGGGTCCTGCTCACTCGTACCAAGGATAGGGCGAGATCCCGGCTTTGCGCGCGATGCCTGTCGGTTTTTGTGCGCGGCCGTTGCCCGGGCTGTTTCGCCGGCGATTCGTCCTACGCAACTGCCCGGGAGAGTGTCGCTTCCTACGCGACTGCCGGGGGCACCGCGGCGGGCGGTGGAGTTGACTCGGGCTCGAGCTCCACCTCGGGGCCGAGCGCGCCCGCGACCAGCTCGTCGTACCACGTGTAGGCGATCGGGATCTGGTACTTGGTCGAGTGCCGGCGGCGGAACTCGATCATCTCCGGGCCTTCCCAGTAGCGGTACCAGGCCGCTTGGGATTCGAACCACGACATCTGCGTGATCTTGTAACGGTCATCGCGCGACTGGTGGACGGCGTACTGGGTGGCGCCGTATCGGAGCGCGAGCGGGGCCACCCGGGCAACGTCGATCACGAACTGGTTCTGCCGGAGCACGGTCGCGTACCAATCGACATGCATGACGCCGGCCATCAGGCACCCACCTCCGCTCGAATTGCACCGGGACCCTCGGCGGTCTTGCCCTGGCCCTCTTCGGTGGCGCCGACGAGGATTGCGATCTTGCCGAGGTGTTTGTTGTCGCGCAGCAGCTGGTGCGCCTCGCCGACCTTCTCGAAGCCCATGGTCTGCCACAGCACGGGCCGGACCTTGGACTCTTCGATCAGCTGGTTCGCCTTGGTGGCCTCCCAGGCGTTGGCGAAGTGCGAGCCGACGATCTCCTTCTGGCGCATCCACAGATAGCGTACGTCGAAGTCGAGCTGGTAGCCCGAGGTCGCGCCGCAGATCACGACCTTGCCGAAAGGCCGAACCGCCAGCACCGAGGTCGGGAACGTGGCCTTGCCGACGTGCTCGAACACGATGTCGGGGGCTTCGCCGAGGACGGCCTCGACCGCCTTGCAGAACCGCCGGGACTCCTTGAAACGAGCCAGCTCTTCGTCCTTGCCCTCGTCGCCGCGGCGCATCATCCCGGCGAACTCGGTGCGGTTGATGTAGCCGACCGCGCCGAGCTGCTGGATCAGCTGGCCCTTCTCTTCGCTCGAGACGACGCCCACGGCGTCCGCCCCGGTGAGCGCACACAGCTGCGTGGCGAACACGCCGAGGCCGCCGGCGGCACCCCAGATCAGCACGCGATGGCCGGCCTGCAGGTGGCAGCGGTCGAGCAGCATCCGGTAGGCGGTGAAGTAGGTCAGTCCATACGCGGCCGCCTCCTCCCACGCCAGATGCGGCGGCTTGGGGAGCAGCTGCTGGGCCTGCACCTTGCAGAACTGGGCGAACGAGCCCCATGTCGTCTCGTAGCCCCAGATCTGCTGGGACGGCGCCGCCAGGGGGTCGAGGCCGTGGACCTCGGGGTCCTCGTAGGAGGCCTGGTTGCAGTGGATGACCACCTCGTCGCCGGGCTTCCACCGGGTCACGCCCGGACCGACCTTCCACACCACACCCGATGCGTCCGAACCGCCGATGTGATGACCCCAGCGGGGGTGATCGCCATAGCGCCAAACGCCCACGGGCTCGCCGAGCGCCGCCCACACGTTGTTGAAGTTGACTCCTGCGGCCATCACCCGGACGATCACCTCGAACGCCTCCGGTTCGGGAACCTCGATCTCCTCAATCTGGAAGGCGTCGGTCGGCTCGCCCTGGCGCTCCTCGCGGATTACCCACGCGGCCATCGTGGGTGGGAGCACGCCGGGCTCAGTCTCAACGTGTGCGACTTGACTCAAGTCAACTGCCACTCGTTATGCACCTTCCTAGGGTCGGCGGGTTCGCGGGGTCGGCAGGATCCGCGGGATTCGCCAAGTTCGGCGAAGTCCAGCGGGGTCGGCGCCGGATGCTACTGGGGCGTAGCTCGCGAGCGCGCCATGCGGTTCAGACGAGGCTGACTTCGGTGGGGACGTCCTCGCCGTCGGGCGCCTCGACGGGCGCCGGCGCCGGCTGCTCGACCTTCGGCGCGATCAGCCGCCAGGCGAGGGCCGCACCTACCAGCGATGCGGCGGCGCTCACCAGAAGCCCGGTGGACAGCGAGGAGACGAACGCTCCGCGGGCCACCGAGGCGACCTGCGCCGGCACGTGATGGCCGGTCAGCGTGCCCCCGCTTCCGAGTGCGTCAGCGAGCGCCGCGCGGATCTTGGCCGCGACATGGGGGAGTCCGGAGTCGATCTTGGACCGGCCGATCGTCGCCACCAGCGCGCCCATGATGGCGACGCCGAAGGTGCTCCCGACCATCCGGACCATCGATAGGAGACCGGACGCGGCGCCGGCCTTTGTGCGGTCGACCGCGTTCATCGCCGCCGTGCTCATCGGCGACATGACGAGACCCATGCCAAGCCCCATCAGGACGAACCCGGGCAACAGGAGGCCGTACCCGCTGTGCACCGTCAACCGCGACTGGATCCCCAGCGCGACCGCGACGATAACCAGGCCGAGCGTCATCAGCGGACGGGAGCCGACCCGGTCGGTCAAGCGTCCCGCGAGCGGCGCCATGATGATGATCACGATCGTCGAGGGCAGGAACCGCACGCCGGTCTCGAGCGGCGAGTAATGCAGGATGTTCTGGAGATAGAGCGTCAGGAAGAAGAACTGCGCGAACATCGCGAACGAGATCAGGAACGCGACCGTGTTCGCTCCAAGGAACGTCCGCGACTTGAAAAACGCGAAGTTGACGATCGGAGCCTTCACCCGGCGCTCGATCAGCACGAACCCCGGCAGGGCGATCGCCGCCACGACCAGCAGTGAGATGACCCGGGCCGATCCCCAGCCCCAGCTGTTGCCCTCGACGAGCGCGAGCACCAGCGCGGTCAGCCCGAGCGTGACCGCCGCGATCCCGGCGTAGTCGACGGTCCGGTCAACGGTCTCGTCGCGGGACTCGCGCGCCGCGAACAACGTCACCGCGACCGCGATCACGGCGATCGGCGGGTTGATGAAGAAGATCGCGCGCCAGCTCACGTACTCGGTGAGGAATCCGCCGACCACCGGGCCGATTGCGAGCGCGAGCGCGCTGACTCCGGCCCACGTCCCGATCGCGGTTCCGCGCTGCTCGGGCGGGAACGCCTGGGTGATGATCGAGAGCGTCGCCGGCATCATGAACGCCGCGCCGATGCCCTGGACCGCGCGGAAGGCCACGAGGAAGGTGTCGCTCGGCGCGAACCCGATCGCCAGGCTCGACAGCGCGAACACGACCACGCCGAATAGGAACATCCGGCGCCGGCCGAAGATGTCGCCAAGCCGGCCGCCGGTGACGAGCAGGACGGCCAGCGTCAGCGTGTAGGCGTTGATCGTCCACTCGAGCGAGGCCAGCGAGGCGTGAAGGTCGCGCTGGATCGACGGCAGCGCGACGTTCACGACCGTGTTGTCCAGCATCAGCATGAACAGCGCGAAGCACATCGCGCCGAGCGTCCACCACTTGCTGTTCTCGTCGTTCACGAGGCGGTGGCGATGGGCGAGAAGGCGGTCGGTCATCGATTGAGGTCCTCCGGGCGGCAGGCGGCGATGTCGTCGCGGTCGAGGAGCCGCGTCAGCGCGGCCGCGAGACTCCGGCGCTCGGAGGCGCTCAAGGTGAGTGTGAACTCATCGAGTCCGCTCAGGCGGGCGGCGTTCAGGCGGCGTATGGCGGTCCGCCCGCCGTCGGTCAGGCAGACGCGCTTCATCCGGCGGTCGTCCTCGTCCTCACGGCGCTGGGCAAAGCCGCGTCGCACGAGGTCGTCAACCATGCGACTGGCGGCGGGCATGGAGACGTGGACGACCTCCGCGGCCTCCTTGAGGCTGAGCTCACGCGGCTGGTCCTCGAGGGCGTGCAGCAGCTTGATCTGGCTCAGCGACAGATCAATCGCGCCGACCGCCTCGAACAGGTCCGCGTTGCAGTTCTTGTGCAGGAAGACGATGAGCGCGTAAAGGTCGCTGGCCAGGTCCGTGTCGCGCGTTCCCTGGTTAGCCGTGCCGGCATCAGTCACACCCTCGCCCACCTGAGTTGCTTGCACGCATGCAAGTATTGCAAAAAGGCAACTGGCGCGGGTGGGGCCGGCGCGGCCGGGGCTTTGTCGTGTCCGTTTAAGGCTGCAGGAGCTGGTTGTCGCTGCTCGAGCGCTTCGTGCCGATGTGGATCTGGGCTGCCCGGATCGCGCCCGAGCCTGGGTCGCCGGCGCCGGTGGCGACCGAGTAAGTCCCCGGCGATGAGAAGTCGACGGTCACCTGGGAGGTTCCCTGGGGGTTGATCGGACCGGTGTCGGCGAGCGACTGGCCGGCGGACGAGCCGGCGCGGAGGATCGCGAGCGACTCGGCCTGGCTGGCCTGGTTGGTGATCACGAACGCCACCGGGCCGGCGCCGACCGAGGCCGGCGACACGGACACGCGGCTGTTGTCGATGTAGACGGTCACGTCGACCGGCGCCGGCGGGCGCGGGGTGGTGACACCGCGCGCGGTCGAACCGCACGCCGACACGGCCAAGGCAGCGCCGGCGAGGATCACGATCGTCCATCTGAGCATCTCGACGTAGTTCTCCTCTGCGGGGCCGTCCGGGGGAACCGGGGAATCGTCGCGAATCCCGGTCGGGGGCGAACCCTAACGACGGTAATACCCGCGCGAAGGAACGTAACACCAATCGATGTCGAATTCGCCGGCAGGTCCGAGCCCGCGAGGGCTTACGGCGAAGGCAGTCTCAGAGTGTTGAGCTTTGCGTCAGCGAGGCGCGGCGGTGCTCGAGGCGCTCGAGCTCGCGCTGCAACTCGCTCCACGAATCGCTCTCGGCCAGCTCGTATTCCTCGCCGGCGAGATCACGAAGTCGTTCGGTGTATGCCATCCATGCGCGACGCGTCCCGTCGTCAAGCTCGCGGAGCTTTTCGAGATCAGGGGCGGTAGTGGTCACGTCACCTCCTTCCCGAGGATTGGTGCTGTCGATCCTACCCGGGCTTCCGGTCATCGAGACTGATGCGACGGAAAGCGCTGCAATCCTGCTTGCTTGCCGTCCGGGGCGACGCGTATCACGCGTCTGTGACGTTGCTCGAGCAGCCGATCGCCACCGCCGAGTTCCTCGTGGTCGACACCGAGACGAACGGTCTGGGCGGCGATGCCTGTGAGATGGCCGAGGTCGGGGCGGTGCTTGTCGGCGGGGGCGAGCTCCACGACCGGTGGTCCTCGCTGGTGCGCTGCAACCGGCCGCTCGGGCGCGGGATCCAGCGGTTCACCGGGATCACCCAAGAGATGCTCGCCGACGCCCCCGGTCTCGAGGCAGTCCTGCCGCCGCTCGAGGAGCTGCTGAGAGACCGGGTCCTGGTGGCCCACAACGCGCCGTTCGACCGGCGCGTGCTGCGCCAGGCGTTCCAGCTCATTGGCCTCGACTGGCCGAATCCGCCGGTGCTGTGCACCGCCGCGCTGGCGCGAAAGCTGCTCCCGCTTCAGCGCCGTCGTGGCTTATCCGTCCTCGCCGACGCGCTCGGCATCGACGTCGCGCTCGCCCACCGGGCGCTCGCCGATGCGGAGACGTGCGCCCGCGTGCTGTGCGCCCTGTTCCCCCGTCTCTGCGCGAACGCGATCACCATCGCCGATGCGGTTTCGCTGGCAAACCCTCGCCGCAAACGAGTCACCGCCGGGCGCAAGCGCCGCACCCCGGCGATGACGCCCCCGCCACAGCTCGACTTCGGGGAGCTTCCGAAGGACCCAGGGGTGTACCTATTCCGCGACGACGCCGGGCGGGTGCTGTACGTGGGGAAGTCGGTCTCGATCCGCAGCCGCGCCCGCGCGCACTTCGCGCCGTCGACCGGGCCGGCCGATTGGACCGTGCAGGCGAGCGTGGTCGATTACCAGAGCACGAACTCGGAGCTCGGAGCACTGGTGCTCGAGAACCGCCTGATCAAGCAGCACCGGCCGCCGGGCAACATTCGCCTGGCCCGGAAGGATGAACGGCTCTGCTACATCCGCTGTCGGCTCGATATCGCGTTCCCGATCCTCGAGGTCGCCTCCGAGCCGGCTTCTGGCCATGCCGTCACGATCGGCCCGCTGCGCGGCCGCAAGCTCGCGCACGAGCTCGTCGAGCAGCTCGACTCGCTGTTCGGGCTGCGCCACTGCGGCCGCAAGCTCGTGCTCCGCGAGCATCCGTCCGCATACGGGCAGATGGGCCGGTGCCTGTCGCCGTGCCTCGGCGATCTCGATCCGAACTTGTACCGGCGCCGGCTCGACGAGGCGCTTGGCCTGTTCGTGGGCGCCACCGACGGCCGGGAGCGATTGCTGGCGCACGTCAGAACCCAGATGCAGTCCGCCTCCGAGCAGCAGCTGTACGAGCGTGCCGCCTGGCTTCGCCGGCGCCTGCGCCGCCTCGGAGTGATCCTCGAGCGCCTGGGCGGCGGACTAGAGGCGACCCATGCGCGCGCTCGGCTACTGCTGGCGGCCCATCCCGTCGACGGCGAGCGCAAGGACGCGTTCTGGCTGGTCGGCGGCCGGCTCGTCGACTGGGGCGAGGCTCCGCCGGACTCCACGCAGCTCGAGCGCCGGACCGAAGCCGCGCTCAAGCGGGGCGGCCGCACCGAGCTCGGCGCGCACGTCCCGCCGACCGAGATCGACGAGCTGCGAATCGTGTCCAACTACCTCGCGTCGCACCCCGAGACGACGCAGCTGGTGATCTAAAAGGGGAGCTCGACGACCTCGGCCGTCCGGCCCTCGCGGTCACCAGAGCCCACGGCAACGTGCGTCCCCGGCGGAGCCTCCCGCCGCACCAGCGCCAGCGCGATCGGTCCGACCCGCGGCGAGTCCGCGACGCTCGCCAGCCGCCCGACTGCTCGCCCCTCCAACGTCAGCTCAGCGCCTGGCGACGCCGGGCCGGGGAGCCGGAGTCCTCGAAGCTCGCGGTTCGGCTTGCCCCGGTAATACAGCCGGGCCACCGTCTCCTGCCCCACGTAGCAACCCTTGGTGAACGACACCGCTCGCTCGTTGAGGCCGGCCTCCTGCGGGATCACCGAATCGTCGAGGTCGATCCCGTACCGGGGCCGCCCGCGTTCGATCCGCAGGGCCTCCGCGGCCGCCTCGTCCACCGCCACCGCGCCCGCGTCCGCCAAGGCCGCTCGCAACCGCTCGACCTCCTCGGACGAACACAGCAGATCGACACCGACGTCGGTGCGAATCGCCCGCGCGGTGACCCCTGACCCCGGGACCTCGACCACCACGTGCGCGTGCTCGTCGGTCCCCAAGTTAGCCGTGCCCGCGATCCCGTCCGCCTCCGGTCCGATCAGCGACAGCAGAGCGCGCTCGAGCGTCCGCTTGTGGAGCTCGACGTCGTAGCCGATGCTGAACTGACGGATCATGTTGAACAGCCCCTGGAGAGCAACTCGCTCGGTGTCGAGCAACACTTCTTCGCCCGCGTCGAGGATCCGCAGATCGCCTAGCATCTTGCCCTTCGGCGTGAGGAACGCCGCGTAACAGCCCTGGCCGGCAGACAGCCCCTCGACGTCGTTCGTCACCTGGCCCTGGAGGAAGCTGCGCGCGTCGGCGCCGGTGAGCGCGAGCTTGCCGCGCTCTGAGCGGTCGAGCATGCCGCACCCCTCGGTGATCGTGCGGTAGTCGGTCGCCAATGTGTCCAGTGAGGCCATCCAAGGACAGGATAGGCATACCGACATCCCGATCTTCCTTGCGAAATTCAAATTTAGGCATACCATAATCTCTGTAATGGCAAGCCAGGACTCGACGGCGATCCGCTCTCAGGCGGTACAGGACTACACCAAGGCGATCTACGCCCTGGAGTTGCGCGAGGGCGACGCCGTCAGCACCAACGCGCTGGCCGACCGCCTCGGGGTGACCCCGGCATCGGCGTCGGGCATGGTCAAGCGTCTCGACGAGCTCGGGCTGGTCGAGCATCAGCCCTACCGCGGCGTGTCGCTGACCGAGCATGGGCGGCGGGTCGCACTCGAGGTCATGCGCCACCACCGGCTGCTCGAGCTGTACTTGGTCAAGTCGCTCGGTGTGCCCTGGGACCGCGTCCACCAGGAGGCCGAGGTGCTCGAGCACGTCCTGTCCGAGGAGCTCGAAGAGCTGATCGCGGCCAAGCTCGGCGACCCCACGCATGACCCTCACGGCGATCCGATCCCGACCCGCGACCTTAGGATCGAGGAAGGCTCAACGGTCAGCCTCCAGACGCTCGAGGTCGGCGCCCGAGGAACGTTCGCGCGGGTGTCGGACTCCGACCCCGAAATGCTGCGCTTCCTCGCGGAGCGTGGTATCGCGCCCGGCGACCGGCTCGAGGTCGTCGAAAAGCAGCCGTTCGACGGCCCACTGTTCGTGCAATTCGGCGACCACGTCCACGTGCTCGGCGGGTCGCTGGCCCGCGCGATGCGAGTCGAGGTGAGCGCATGACGCTCCGCCGCCGTCTGCCCGAACCCGCATTTGAGGCCGCCACCGACGCCGGCGCGATCGTGCTCCGCGACGGCGTCGCAGTGCAGAGCCCGCTCGAGCAGTTACTAGCCAAGGGCCGTCTGCGAGCCACGCTGGCGATGCTCGGGCCCGCGTTCGTGGCTTCGATCGCCTACGTTGATCCCGGCAACTTCGCGACCAACCTCCAGGGCGGCGCGAAGTACGGCTACCTCCTGCTGTGGGTCGTCCTGCTCGCGAACCTGATCGCGATGCTGATTCAGTACCTGTCGGCCAAGCTAGGCGTCGTCACCGGCCACAGCCTCCCCGAGAACATCCGGGGGCACTGGTCGCGACCGGTGAGCTGGGGGATGTGGATCCAGGCCGAGATCATGGCGATGTCGACCGACATCGCCGAGTTCCTCGGGGCGGCACTCGGCCTGAACCTGCTGTTCGGGGTGCCGATGCTCGTGGCGGGGCTGATCACCGGCGTGATCGCGTTCGCGATTCTCGAGCTCCAGAGCCGGGGTTTCCGGCGGTTCGAGCTCGCGATCACGGCGCTCCTGGCCATCATCTTCCTCGGCTTCCTCTACGAGACCCTGCGCATCGGCCCGTCTTCGCACCAGGCGCTGCATGGTTTGCTCCCCGGCCTCGACGGCGCCGGATCGGTGTACCTCGCGGTCGGGATCATCGGCGCCACCGTGATGCCGCACGTTATCTACCTCCACTCGGCGCTGACGCAGGGTCGGATGCCGGTCCGCAACGATCAAGAGCGAGCCCGGGTGCTGAGATTCGAGCGCGTCGACGTGATCATCGCGCTCGCCCTGGCGGGCATCGTGAACATGGCGATGCTCGCGGTCGCCGCGAAGCTGTTCCACACCCCGGGCCTGTCCGGGTTGAGCACCATTCCGGCGGCGCACGCGGAGTTCGGCCGGCTCGTCGGAGGCGGAGCCGCATTAGCGTTCGCCGTGGCGCTGCTGGCCTCGGGAGCCTCGTCTTCGAGCGTCGGCACCTACGCCGGCCAGATCGTGATGGCCGGCTTCATCAACGTGCGGATCCCGGTGATGGTGAGGCGCGCGCTCACGATGATTCCGGCTCTGATCGTGCTCGCCGCGGGCATGAACCCGACCGACGCGCTCGTCCTCAGCCAGGTGGTGCTGTCTTTCGGAATTCCGCTCGCGCTGGTCCCGCTCGTGATCCTCACCTGCCGGCGAAGCGTGATGGGGGTTCATGTGAACCGTCCGCTCACGACGGTCCTCGCGTGGGGCTGCGCGATCCTGATCACCGGGCTCAACCTGTTCCTGCTGTATCAGCAGTTGTTCATGTAAGGCAGGGCACCGCTAGGCTTCGCCACCGATGGGCCTAGCGGACACCTTCCAGCAGATCGTCGACTCGCTCCCCGACGACTGGACCGACCTCGAGTTCGACCTGCGCATCTTCGACGAGCGCCGCTACGTCGACGCCGCGGTTCTGCTCGTCACCTGCAACGCCCAGCCCTACTCCAAGAACGATTGGCACTGGCGGCTGCTGGTGGCCCACCGGTTCGGCCACGCCGCCGCGGCGCCGGCGGTCCACGCGGCGCTCCGCCTGCTCGACGAGGCCGAGATCGACGGCGAGCTCGCGGTCCGCGAGGCCCGGTCCGGGCGCGTCGAGGTCAACCCGATGTGGGGCCGGACCGAGGCCGTTCGCGAGGAGTTCCGCCGGATCCGCGCCCAGTAGCGCGTCTCGACGAGCGACCATGGCGCGCGTCGTCGCTTTCATCCCTGATCTCCTGTTCGGCTCGAACGTCCTCGGTGCGCTGGGCGCGGCCGGCCACGATGCGGTGCTCGTGTCGGACGCCGACTCGGTGGCCCACGAGCTCCCCGGGGCCGACCTGGTGATCGTCGATCTGACCGCGGACGCGGCGGCACGCGTCGGGGAACTCAGCGAGATACCGCACGACGGGGTCAGGACACTGGCGTTCTACTCGCACGTCGAGACGGAGGTCCGCGCGTTGGCCGAGCGGGCGGGATTCGACCTCGTCGTTCCCCGCTCCCGGATGGCCCGGGAGGGTGCAGGCCTGGTCGACCGGCTGCTCGAGCCCGGCGCTTAGGGTCCCGTCTTCGTGGCTGTCACTCCCTGGAGCTCGACCGGGCCGGGGATCGGATTCAGCTCGGTGTCCTGCGAGACCCCGCTCGGCGGGATCGTGTCCATGACCGTCGGCACGCTGTTCGGGTTGAGCGAGCAGATCGGGCTCGAGATGCCGGATTGGCATACGCCGAAGCTGAACTGGCCGGCCGGCTGGGTGAAGTTGCGAACCGGCGGGCTGCCCGAGCCCTGACCGGTTAGCGCGACCGTGAACACCCATCCCGGGCCGACGGTGCCGAACGTCGACTCCGGCAGGATCAGCGTTGCCGTCCCGCTCGGATCGTCGACCACGAACTGGGCCGACCCGAGCGAATTGCCCGAGGCGTCATCCCAGACAACCGGCGCGAACCCCTGTGCTTCCAGTCGCTCGGTCCAGGCGTCCGCAGGCGCAATGCCGTAGTTCATGATCGAGTACGCGGCGCTCGTTGAGGTCGAGGTCACCGCCGGGTTCTTCACGTAGACGTCGAGCAGCTGGGCGCCGAAGTTGCTGCCGAACGTGTTGACGAGGTTCGCGATCGTGGTCTGGATGTAGACGTTCGTGCCGTCCTCGCTCACCTGGAAGCGGGTGAGATCAAAGGCCCCGGGCACGAATACGGAATCGGTGGGATACGCATAGGTCCCCGGCCCGTTGTCGTCGCCGGTGGGGTCAGGCATGTCGAGCACGGTGGTCCCGGGGAGCGAGACGTTCGTCACCGCTAGCTGGCTGTAGGCCGTGCTCCGGTGTAGCGTCGCCGTGACCGTGATCGTCGTGCCGCCGAACCCGGCGGGCACCGTCAGGGACCAGTTCCCCGAGGAGTCGGCGCGGGTCGAGGCGATGGCCGCGGTGCCGCCGGCTCCGCCGACGGCTTCGGCGTCGACGTGGGCTCGTGGCGTGGTGGTTCCGGTGACCGTGACGGTCGAGCCGGTAATCCTCGCGTTGTTCGCCGGCGAGGTGATGGTTAGGGGGAGCGTGCCGGGTTGGCCATTGCGTACGTAGCGGTCGGTGACGATGTCCGGCGTCTCGAGGTCGCGCCCGGTGCTTAAGGCGAGCGCCAGCCGCGCGTACTGCGACTGGGCCCAGGTCAGCGGGCTCGCCGATCCCGCGGGCTGCCCAGGCTCGAACCCGATCGACGCGGTCGTCGGATCGGTCCCGAACGGGGATGCCTCGAGCGGCGGATCCTCCCAGGCCTGCTCAGGCTCGAGACCCTGGCCCGAGGTCATGTTGCGCATCGAGGTGAGCAACCCGCCCGCGAAATGGGAGTCGCCGGCGGCGACCTCGTACTCGCCCCGCTCACCGCTCAGCACCGGCCAGAGATGGCCGGTTCCGGTGTCGGTCGTCGGCCAGGGGGCGCCGGGGGGCGAGCAGCTCGATCCGCTGGGCTGGAAACAGTCGCCGTAGCCGTCGACGGACTCCGGCGGGTTGTGCTGCGTCCCGTACCGGTAGAAGCCGGGCCCGCTCGGGGTCGAGCGTTCGATCGTGGCGTCGACGACGGCCAACGAGGCCTGCACGTCCGGGTCGTTGGCCGGCAGGACGCCCAACCGTACGAGCTCGAGGAAGCCGGCGTCGATCACCGAGCGCTGATCGAGCGTGACGCTGCCGTTGCCCAGGTTGTAGGTGATGGCCGCGTTGGGGTCGCCTGTCTTCGAAACGCGGATGAAGTAGCTTGGACCGTAGGGACCAGTGGTCGTCACCGTCCAGTTCTTGATGTTGTGCGCGAAGTAGTCGGCGGTCGCCTGGTAAATCCGGGCGCGGGGCCGGTCGTGATTGACGCGGGCGATGTTCGCGGCTGCCGTCAGCCCGGCGATCTCGGCCGCGATCGTCGAGGGTGAGTAGCCCGACTGCTCCTCCCACCGCTCGACGCCGTCCGACGGACCGTGCGCGACGAGGAAGTCGGCGGCCGGGACCACGTGGTTCTCGTACAGCGCGTGGTCGCCGGCGAGTCCCGACTGCCAGGCCATCAGGATCGGGTAGGAGGTCTCGTCGAGCTGGAGGCCGCCGGTGTCCGGCGCGGGCTTGCCGTTCTCGAGCGAGTTGCGGGGCATAGACCCATCGGGTTGCTGCTGGCGGGCGAACAGGAACAGGGTCGCGTCGCGGGCGGTGTTGATGTCCCCGGCGACGAGCAGCCCGGCGAACGCCTCGTACAGGTCACGCGCGAACACCTCGCGGTAGGAGCCGAAGTAAGTCGGCTTGCCGTTGGTGGCGTTACCGGCGGGGACGGCCTGGCCCCACGGCGAGGCGAGGCCGGCGGCGATCGCGCCCGGGAACTGCTTGTCCTCGCTTGCCTTGACCACGTTGACCGACTCGTAGTACTCGCGGTCGGCGGCGGCGCCGAGACGGAACGACGGGCGGCGGAGGCCGGAGTCATAGCGGAGCCACTGGCGCTCGTAATCGGCCGATGTGCTGTTGAAGCTTTGCGACGCGGCTTGCTGGGCGACCGTGAGCGCGGTGCTCTCATCGGTGCCGAACCCGAGCGCCAGGTTGACGGTGCGATCCCGGGGCAGACGGACGGCGGCGGTGAGGGTGACGTGTCCGTTCAGGGCGCTCGTGTACGGGCCGAGGTTATGGGTCGAGTCGAGCGTGGTCAGGCCGTCGCTGGCCGAGTCCGCGTAGCCGGCGCTCGCCGCGCTGAAACCGTTCGAGGATTCGAGTGCCATGTACGTCGGGACCGCGTAGTCGCGGTTGACGGCGTTGGTCGTGAAGTTGGGGTTGTCGTCGAGCGGGACGTTGCCGGGCTCAATCATCGCGTTGTTGCCGCCGGAGTTCTGGGATCCGCCGCCGCCGGTGCCGCCGGCGAGCGGATCGAGGCGGACGTACAGTCGATCCCCGGTTGGCCCGTGGAACCTGGTCCGCATGAGCACGGCGTTGCGGTCAGGATCGGCGATGTAGGTGGTGGTGATCCGGTAGCCGTGGGCGGCGTTCGCCTTATCGGGTGTGGCCACCACGGTGCAGCTCATGCCGGTCGGATCGGGGACCACCTTGTAGTTCATGTCCCGCGTCTGAAGGTCGGTGAACGTGCTCCCGTCGGTGACCAGGTACTGGAGGGTGTGCAGGTTCGTGGCGTCGACGTTCGGCCAATAGGTGTCGGACAGGACGCCGCCGGCGACCGTGAACCACACCCGCGACGACGTGTTGCGGGCCGTGCCTACGCAGTCCTTGCGCGCGAGGTCGAAGTAGCTCTCGCTGCCAGGTGCACCCGGGGCCGGCGTCCCCTGCGCGCCGGCGGGCTGGCTGCTCGTTGCCGAAGCGACGCCGCCGATGGCGACCGCGATGATGACCGTGAGCGCGGACACAATTGCCAGCGCGCTGAGAAGCCGAGCCTTCACTGCCTACCTCCCTCGAGTGGACCTAACCGCAGCCTATGCCTACGGCCGTCCGACCGTCAAGCTCGCGCGCCGGCCGCGCGCTCCGTGTCTCGGCCGGCGAGCGCGCCGAGCTGGCAAAGCTCCGCAGGGTCCAGCGAGCCATCGCGGTGATCGCGGCCGCGCCCGGGCCCTTGCCGCAGACGTCGCCGAGCAGGACCGCCCACTGGTCGTTCCCGACCTGGAATGCCGCCGGCGGCGACGGCCACGAGGACCCCGGCGATTAGCCGACTCCGCTTCCTCATCGCATCGTGTACCTGGAGTCGAACATTTGCGCGGCGTCGGGCGGGCGGCTGACGATCCCGAACCGCGCCTCCCATTTCGCCCAGGTCGCGAGCGTTGCCTGGTCGAGCACGCCGACGCGGCCGCCGGGACCGCGGAAGGCGGGGAGGAGACCGCTCAGCTGGGTGCTCACGAGCGCCGGGTCGAGCCCGGTGGCCTGGTGCTCGAGGTCGAGCGCCGCCTGCCGGGGGTGGGCGAGGGTGAAGTCGTAACCCGCGACGAGCGCGTCGACGACGCCGCGCGCGAGCGCCGGGTCGTCGCGAAGCGTCTCGCGGGTCGCGCATACGACGAGCTCGGGGTAGGAGGGGGCGCCGTAGTCGTCGACCCGGAAGATGTGGAACCCGGGCCGTTTGCTCTGGATCGTCACGCCCTCGTCGTTCCAGAACGCCGTGGCGCCGGCCACGCGGCCCGCGAGCAGGTCCGCCACGGCGTTGAACCCGATCGTGATCGTCTTGACCTTGGCCGGGTCGCCGCCGGACCCGGCCACAGTCGATTTGAGCACCGCGGTGTCGCTGGGGTCGCCCGTGATTCCGACGGTCTTGCCCTGGAGAGCACGGGGCGAGGCGACCCCCGGCGCCGCGATCACCGCCGCCAGGGGCCGCTGCACGATCGCCATGATCCCGACGAGGTCGGGGTGGGTGGGGGACGAGTCATCGGCGATCGCGAGATCGTGGATGTCGAGGATCGCGAAATTGACCCGGCCGGTCTCGAGCAACTTGATCGAGTCGGTCGTAGCGGTCGGTGCGATGACGTGGAGCCGCACGCCGTGGTCGCGGTCGTCGTGGCGCGCGAGCGCGGCATAGATGCCGGTGTGGACGGCGTTGGGGGTGAAGTCGAGGATCAGCGTCGTGTTCTCGGCGGGTGGCCGCGTTGTCTCCTCGGAAGCTCTGGTCGAGGACGTGCCCGAGCCGCAGCCGGCGACGACGGCGGCAGCGGCGGCCAGCAGGCAGGCGCAGGCCGCCCGTGCACGGATCGGTCCTCGCATCAGCCGGGCCAGGATAGGCGCTCCGTGGAGCCGGGGGCCGCTACGTAGAATGGACCGGGCGCATGCGTCGCCGTGTCACGTTCAGCCGGAACCTCACGCTGTCGCTGTCGCGGACATGCCGCTGCTACTGCAAGTACTGCGCGTTCGCGACGCACAAGCCCCATCTGCATTCGCCGGACGAGGTCGTGGCGTTGCTGGATCGGGCGGTGTCGCGGCATCACGTGAAGGAGCTGCTGGTGCTCACGGGCGAGAAGCCCGAGGTGAATGCGGGCGTGGCGGCGCGGCTCCACGACTACGGCCACGAGGACTTCGTCTCCTATGTGATGTGGGTGTGCGAACGCGCTCTCGAGCGCGGGCTGCTGCCCCACACGAACCTGGGCGTTGTCGGTGCCGGTGATCTCGCCCGCCTGCGGGAGGTCACGGCGTCCCAGGGGCTGATGCTCGAGTCGATCAACCCGGACCTCGTCGTCCACCAGGGGTCGCCGACCAAGCACCCGGCGGTCCGGCTCGAGACGATCGCGGCCGCGGGCGAGCTCAGGATCCCATTCACGAGCGGGATCCTGGTCGGGATCGGCGAGACCGAGGACGAGCGAATTGCGGCGCTCGAAAAGCTGGCCGAGCTACACGAGCGTCACGGGCATATCCAAGAGGTGATCCTCCAGAACTTCGTGCCCCATCAGAGCTACTACGGCCGCGAGCCGGCGGACATCGCCGACGCTGCGGCCGATGAGTACTGGCGGACCGGGGTGTGGAACGGGCCGGACCGGGATGCCCCGGCGTGGGCGTGCGAGGTCACACTGGATGACCTCAAGCGATTGATCGCCGAGACGCGGCGGCTGATGCCGGGGGTCGGCATCCAGGTCCCGCCGAATCTGTCCGACTGGTGGCCGGAGCTTGTGCGGGCGGGCGCCACCGACCTCGGCGGGCTGAGCGCCAACGGCGATCACATCTCGCCCGAGCACCCATTCCCCTCGCCAACCAAGGTCCGCAAGGAGCTGCAGGCCGACGGCGTGGCGCTGTCCGAGCGGCTGTGCGTGTACCCCGAGTACATCGATCGGGAGTGGATCTCACGGCCGGTGATGGACGTGATCAAGACGGCGTACTGGTCGTTCATTCCACGGCGGGGGTCGGGCCGGCGGGTCGCGCTCCAGGTGGCCGACGACGTGGCACCACGGGCCGTGGCGCGGGCCCGCGACGGGCTTACCCTGACGCCGGACGAGCTGACCGCGCTGTTCGCAGAGACCCGGCCGTCGGTCATCGAGGACATGCGATGCGCGGCCGACGAGCTCCGGTACGAGCTCGCGGGCGACACGGTGACGTTCGTCGTCAATCGCAACATCAACGTCTCGAACATCTGCACGGTCGGTTGCGCGTTCTGCGGGTTCGGGCAGTCGCGGCGGTCCCCGGACGCCTACGAGCACTCCGAAGAGGAGCTCGTCCGCCGAGTGAACGAGGCGATCGAGTTCGGGGCCACCGAGATCTGCATGCAGTCGGGCATCCATCCCGACTGGGGCCTTGAGGATTACGAGAAGTGGCTGCGGGTCGTCAAGCGGACGGCCCCGCACGTCCATCTGCACGCGTATTCGCCGATGGAGGTCGCCCACATGTGCGACGTGTCCGGGCTGTCGCCACGACACGTGTTCGAGCGCCTCCGCGAAGCGGGGCTGGGGTCGACGCCGGGAACCGCGGCGGAGGTGTTGCACGACGGCGTCCGCGAGCGGATCTCGCCCAACAAGCTGCCGGTGGCGCGCTGGGTCGAGATCATCGAGGCCTCGCACGCCGAGGGAATTCGCTCGACCGTGACGGTGATGTTCGGCCACGTCGAGGAGCCGTGGGAGCTCGCCGAGCACATGCGGGTCGTGCGCGAGCTTCAGGAGCGGACCGGCGGCTTCACCGAGTTCGTGCCGCTGTCGTTCATCCCATTCCACACCCTGCTCGGTCGGACCCACGGGGTGGAGGAGATCTCGCGCGAGGAGAACCTGAAGCACACCGCGGCGTTCCGCCTGGCGCTCGGGAAGACCGTGCCGAGCCTCCAGGCGAGCTGGGTCAAGATGGGGCTCGATGCGGCCACCGAGTCGCTCCGCTGGGGGGTCAACGACCTCGGCGGCACGCTGATGGAAGAGTCGATCTCGCGGATGGCCGGCAGCTACCACGGGGTCAAGCTCGATCCCGCCGACCTGATCGCGGCGGCCCACCGCGCGGGCCGGCCGGCCGCCGAGCGGACGACTCTGTACGAGATCCGGGAGCGGTACCCGCTCTGGGTCGCGGCGTGAGCGTCGACCAGCCCATCACCGACCGCTCGCCCTCTCTGTTCGCGGGCGTCGAGCCGCTCGAGGTATTCGTCGAGCTCCTTGCCGAGATCGACATGCACACCTCGCCGACCGAGTTCTACGACCGGATCTGCGAGGCGATCTGCCGCCTGACCACGATGCGCCGCGCGGCGATCTTCATGGCCGACGGCGCGCGCCGGCGCGTCCGAGCGATCGGCTCCTACGGGATTCCGTTCGACCAGCTCTCGGGGATCCGCCCGACGCTCGTCAACACGCCGATCGCCCAGCGGGCGCTGCTCGAGGACAAGGTGGTCGTGGTGTCCGAGCGGATCGAGGAGGAGGTCCCGCCCGAGTACGCCCAGCTCCTGGGAGTGACCACGCTCGTCTGCACGCCGCTCAGCGCCGGCGGCTACGCCTACGGAGTGATCTGCGCCGACCGCGGCGGCGGGCGGTTCGAGCTCTCGGACGGCGAGCGCCACCTGCTGTGGACGCTCGGAAAGACCGCGGCGCTCGTGGCCGCCGCCCGGAACGTCACCCGCCAGCAGGAGCGGACCCGCCGGCTCGGCGAGCGGCTCGACCTGGCCCGCGAGATCCACGAGCGCGTCCTCCAGCGGCTGTTCGGGGTGTCGTTGGCGCTCGGGGCCGAGCAGCCGCTGGACCGCGAGGAGCGCGAGCGCTGCCGGATCGAGATGCAGGAGGCGCTCGCCGACCTCCGGCGGGCGCTCGAGCGACCACTGGCGCCGCTTCCGCCGGAGACGGGCACGACGCTCGCGGCCGAGCTCGACCGGGTCAGGAGGTCGCCCGGCGTGGTCGTCGAGGTCGACTGGCGAGGCGAGTCGACTGTCCCCGCCGACGTCGAACCGCTCGCGCAGTCGGTGCTCGCCGAGGCGCTCCGCAACATCGCCAAGCACGCCGACCCGTCGCGGGTCGAGGTCGCGGTGTCGCGAGACCAGGACACGTTCACGCTCGAGGTGCGCAACGACGGCGTCCGGCCACCCGCCGGGGACCCGGGGATGGGCCTGCGGCTGGCGACTTTTGAGGCAATCCAGCAGGGCGGCATCGTCGAATCCGGACCGTTCGACGGAGATCGGTGGCGGGTGCGGCTGGTCGTACCGCTCCTGCAGGAAGAGCAGTGATCGACGACCGGCGGCTGCGCGTGCTCGTGGTCGACGACCACGACGTCGTCCACTGGGGCTTTCGTGTTCTCCTCGGCGAGCAACCGTGGGTCGAGCGCTTCTTCCAGGCCCGCACCGGTGCCGAGGCTCTCGCGCTGACCCGTGCGCACAAGCCGCACGTCGCGCTCGTCGACCTGTTCCTGGCGGGAGAGTCAGGCGCCGAGCTGTGCGCCGCGATCCGCGAGGCCTCGCCGGCCACGCGCGTGCTGCTGATCTCGGGCGCCGGCCGGATGTCGCCTGCGGCCGCCCGCGCCGCCGGCGCGTCCGGATTCGTATCGAAGGACTGGGAGGCGAGCCGGGTGGCGGCGGCGGTGCGCCGGGTGGGGCTCGGCATGACCACATTCCCGACGAAGGCCGAGCAGCCGGCTCCGCTGCTGACCGAGCGCGAGCGCGAGGTGCTCGACCTGATCGCCATGGGGTCGACCAATCGCGAGATCGCCGAGCAGCTCTACCTGAGTCCCCACACGGTCAAGGAACACACGAGCGCGCTGTATCGGAAGCTGCGCGCCCGCAACCGGGCAGAGGCGGTGCAACGGGCGCAACGGATCGGGTTGTTGGGGTAGAGGCCGCCTGCGGCGGCGTCCCTGGGACCTTGCGGCCGGGCGTCCGTGCCCGTCCGGGGAGCCGCGACCACGCCGGCGGGCATGGATGTCCGCCGGAACGGCCCCACGGACGCCGCGAAGCGGCCCATCATCGCCCATTCCGGTCAACCGCACACTCGGCCCCCCTCGGAACGGTGAATCCA
Source organism: uncultured Solirubrobacterales bacterium (assembly GCA_963737055.1). Lineage (GTDB taxonomy): Bacteria > Actinomycetota > Thermoleophilia > Solirubrobacterales > Solirubrobacteraceae > Palsa-465. The sequence goes on from CAVTRE010000001.1 coordinate 92,399, forward strand.
TATTCACCCGGCTATAGCGCGGTTAACGGCGCACTCGCGCGCCGTTGGGCGACGAGTGCGCCGTTGTCCGTAATCGCTTCAGCTGGTGGGGCGCATGAAGCGCTCGAGCGCCGGCAGCTTGAACGCGTGCGGGATATAGCGGCTGGCGAGCATCGCGGCGCGGATCGGTAGCCCCGGCACCACCACGCGCTCGCCGGACTCGAGTCCCTCGACCCCGGCACGGGCGGCGTGCTCGGAGGAGATCAGCGTCCCGGGGACCGCGCGCTCGAACGACCTGCCGCTCGAGGTCTCCCAGCCGGCGATGTCCCAGAAGTCCGTCTCGACCGGCCCGGGGGCGAGCGCGGTGACGGTTACGCCGTGGCCTCGCATCTCCTGGTGAAGCGCCTCGGAGAAGGTCAGGACGTAGGCCTTGGCCGCCGAGTAACCGGCGGAGTACGGCATCGGCTGCATGCCCGCGGTCGAGGCCACGTTCAGGATCCCGCCCCGGCCGCGCTCGACCATCCCCGGCAAGAACACCCGCGTGAGATACACCACCGCTTCGACGAGTACGCGAACCTGCTCGAGCTCGCGCTCGAGGTCGGCCTCGTAGAACGCGCCGCCGGTGGCGAAGCCGGCGTTGTTGACGAGGACCTCGACGTCGAGGCCGAGCTCCTCGATGCGGCCCGGGATCCGCGCCCGCGACGCCGGCTTACCGAGATCGCACGCGATCGTCTCGACCCTCACGCCGTGGTCTTCGCTGAGCTTGTCGGCGAGCGCGACGAGCCGCTCCTTGCGCCGCGCCACGATCACCAGGTTGTGCCCGCGCGCCGCGAGCAGCTTGGCGATCTCGCCGCCGATGCCGGCCGATGCGCCCGTGACGAGGGCAGCGGAAGAGGGTGTTGGCTTGGGGAGGCTCAAGGCTGTCGAGACGGTCCGGAATTCGGCAAGTTCGGCTCCCCCCGAACGGGGGGAAGTCCGCAACGGCCTGTATCCGGACCCGGATTGCCGCGTAGGGTGATAGCAGAATGGGAGCAACTGCGATCCTGTTTCCCGGCCAGGGAAGCCAGACCCCGGACATGCGCGAGACCGTTGCCGAGGTCAGGCCCGACCTGCTGTCGCTCGCCGATGAAATCGTCGGCGAGGACCCGTTCGCGCGCGCCGAGGAGGGCACGCGGTTCGCGCAGCCCGCGATCTTCTGCGCGAGCCTGGCGGGGTGGGAGGCGCTCGGACGACCTTCCGGAGAGTTCATGGCGGGCCACTCGCTCGGAGAGCTCGCCGCGCTGGTCGCGGCCGGATCCCTCACCGAGCGCGACGGACTCGAGCTCGTGGCGCTGCGGGGCAAGCTGATGCAGGAGTCCGGCGAGCGCGCCGGCGACGGCGGGATGCTCGCGCTGATGGGCGCCGGCGCCGCCGATCACGCCCCCGAGCTCGCGGACGCGCACGGCCTGTCGGTGGCAAACGACAACTCGCCGCAGCAGGTGGTGCTCTCGGGCGACCGCCGCGCTTTCCCGGAGACGATCGCCGCCGCCAAGGAGCTCGGGCTGCGGCCGATGGACCTCCCGGTCACCGGAGCGTTCCACTCGCCGATGATGGCCGAGGCCGTTCCGTCGTTCGCGACCGCGCTCGAACGAGTCGAGGTGTCGCCGCCGCAAGGCGTGACGGTCCTCTCCGCGGTCACCGCCGCGCCGTTCGAGGACGTGCGCGCGCAGCTCGCCCAGTCTCTGACGATGCCGGTGCGCTGGCGCGAGGTGCTGCTCGCGATGCGCGAACGCGGCGCCGAGCGGTTCGTCGAGGTCGGGCCGGGGCGTGTCCTGACAGGACTCGTCAAGCGCACGCTGAAGGATGTCGAGCTCGCCCATGCTTGAGTCGCACCTGATCAGCCCTCAGGCGCACGGCGCCATCGAGGCCGAGGAGCCTCCACGCCCGGCCGTCCTGTCGGTGGCCGCCGAGGTTCCGTCCGCGCGGGTGACGACCGCCGAGCTCGCGGAGCGCCTCGGGGTCAGCGAGGACTGGATCGTGTCGCGGACGGGTATTCGTGCCCGGCCCGTCGCCGCTCCCGACGAGCGGCTCTCGGACTTCGCGGCGCGGGCCGGACTCGAGGCGCTTAGCCGCGCCGGCGCCTCGCCCTCGGACGTGGACCTGGTGCTGGTGGCGACGCTCACCCAGGACGAGCTCATGCCGAACGCCGCGCCGGTCGTGGCTCACGAGGTCGGCGCCCACCGCGCCGGCGCGATCGATCTCGGCGCCGCCTGCACGGGGTTCCTGTCGGGGCTGTCGCTCGGCGCCGCTCAGATCGAGACCGGACGGGCCGAATGCGTGCTGCTGATCGGCGCTGACTTCACGACCCGGATCATCGACTGGGACGACAAGCGGACTGCGCCGCTGTTCGGCGACGGCGCCGGCGCGGTCGTGCTCGGTCCCGCCACCAGTGAGCTCGGCGCGATCGGCCCGATCGTGCTCGGCGCCGACGGATCCGGCGCGCCCGCGATCCAGATTGCTCATTCGGACCGGAAGCTGCGGATGGACGGCCCGGAGGTCTATCGCCACGCGGTGGCGCGGATGGGCGAGGCGACGCTGGCAGCGGTCGAGGGAGCTGGGCTCACACTCGACGACATCGACCTGTTTGTCTACCACCAGGCCAACGGCAGGATTCTCCGGGCGCTCGCGGAAAAGCTTCACCTTCCGTCCGAGCGCGTCGTGGACTGCATCGAGAACCTTGGCAACTCTTCGGCGGCCACGTTGCCGCTTGGCCTCGTCGCGGCCGAACACGATGGCCTGCTCAGGCCGGGTGCGCGTGTGCTGCTGAGCGCGTTCGGCGCCGGGTTCACCTGGGGCGCCGGCGTGATCGAGTGGGGAGGCTCGGACAATGCCTGAGCCTTCGGCGAAGCGAGAGGGCTCGGCGCTCGTCACCGGAGCCTCGCGCGGGATCGGCGCGGCGGTCGCGCGGGCGCTGGCGCGTGACGGATGGCAGGTGGGTGTCAACTACCGGAGCGATCGCTCAGGCGCCGAGGCCGTCGTCAGCGAAATCGAGAGCGAGGGGGGTGAGGCGGTCGCGCTGGCCGCGGACGTCGCCGACCCGGACGCGCCCGAGGAGCTGTTCGGAGCGCTCGAGTCCCGGTTCGATGGTCCCGTCCTCGTACTCGTGAACAATGCCGGCATCAGCCGCGACGATCTCACCCCGTCGCTCGACGATGAGGAATGGAACGCGGTGCTCGAGACGAATCTGACCGCGGCCTTCCGGCTCACTCGGCGCGCGCTGAAGGCGATGCTCCGCGCGCGGTCAGGCCGGATCGTCAACGTTTCCTCCGCTGTCGCCCTGCGCGCGAACCCCGGACAGGCGAACTACGCCGCCTCCAAGGCCGGCCTGATCGCGCTCACCAAGACCTCGGCGGTCGAGGTGGCGCGGCGCGGCGTGACCGTGAATGCCGTCGCCCCGGGATTGATCGAAACCGACTTCATCGGCGCGGCGTCAAAGGAGATCCTCCAGGCGATTCCGGCCCGCCGGGTCGGCACACCCGAAGAGGTCGCGGCGTGTGTGCGCTTCCTGATTTCCGATGAGGCCAGCTACGTCACCGGCGCGGTGCTCACCGTCGACGGTGGCCTGGCGGCCTAAGAACCACAACCAACTGAAAGGAGACAAGGCAATGGCAACCGTCACCGCAGAACAGGTCGAGGCTCGGGTAGTCGAGACGCTCGCGAGCTTCGGCCCCGACGCCGACCAGATCACGCGCGGGTCGACGTTCGAGGAGCTCGATATCGACTCGCTCGACCTGGTCGAGCTGGCGCAGGTCGTCGAGGACGACTACGGCGTCGTGCTCAAGGGCGACGACATGAAGGAGCTCAAGACCGTCGGCGACGCCATCGACCTGATCGTCAGCCGCGCGGACTGAAGCCGGGACCGCGTGAGCGACTCGAATTCAAACGGCCGCCCCATGCGACGTAGGGTCGTGATCACTGGTCTGGGCGCGGTGACGCCGCTTGGCGTGGGCGCCGAGGCTCTCTACTCGCGATGGGCTGCGGGCGACTGCGGGATCCTCGACGGCGCCGGGGCGTGCACCGACTTCGAGCCTAGTGAGGTGCTGTCCGTCAAGGAGATGCGGCGGCTGGATCGGTTCTCGCAGTTCGCGCTGGTCGCGGCGGGGGAGGCGGTCGCCGACGCCGGTTGGGACGGCGCGCTGCCGTACGACCCGATGCGCGTCGGCTGCATCATCGCCACCGGAATCGGCGGGATCCAGACGATCGAGCTCCAGCACGATGTGCTGCGCGATCGCGGCCCGGCGCGCATGTCCCCGTTGGGAATTCCGGCGCAGATGTCGAATGCGGCCGCCGCGGCCGTGTCGATGAAGTTCGGCCTCAAGGGCCAGATGTACAGCGTCGTGTCCGCCTGCTCGAGCGGCGCCCACGCGATCGGCTGCGCACTGCGGATGATCCAGTACGACGACGCCGACGCGGTCGTGGTCGGTGGCGCGGAGGCGACGCTGACGCCGTTCGGGTTCGGCAGCTTCAACTCGATGCAGGCGCTGTCGCCGACGGGTATCTCGCGGCCGTTCGACGCGCGCCGCGATGGGTTCGTGATGGGAGAAGGCGCCGGTGTGCTGGTGCTCGAGGAGGCAGGCGCCGCGGCAGCTCGCGGTGCGAAGGTCCTCGGCGAGGTCACCGGCTACGGCTCGACGTCGGACGCTTACCACCTGACCGCGCCCGAGCCGAGCGGCGAGGCCGCAACGCGCGCGATCGAGCTGGCGTTGAACGACGCGCGAATCGGCCCCGACGAGGTCGACTATGTCAACGCGCACGGCACCTCGACGCAGCTGAACGACGCCGCCGAGACGGCCGCGCTCAAGCGCGCCCTCGGGGAAGCGCGCGCCCGGAAGATCCCAGTGTCCTCGACCAAGTCGGCGGTCGGGCATCTGCTCGGCGCGGCGGGCGCCGTCGAGGCCGTGGCCACCGTGAAGACGCTCAGCACGCGGATGATCCCGCCGACGGTCGGCTACGAGGTGCCGGATCCCGACTGCGATCTCGACTACGTCCCCGGCGAGGCACGTCCGCTGGTGGTGTCCAACGGGCATCCGCCGGTTGCGATCTCGAACTCGTTCGCCTTCGGTGGCCATAACGTGACGCTCGTGTTCAGGGGGGCGGAGTCGTGAGCGCGACGATTGAACGCGAACGGGTGGGCCGGCTCGATCCGCTCGAGCGCCTCGAGGCCTTGTGCGACCCGGGCAGCGTCCAGCCGCTCCGCTCGCGCGTCGTCCAGCCTCGACTCGGCGCCCGCGCGATCGCCGGCGACGGCGTGCTGGGAGCCACGGGTAGCGTCGACGGACGCCCGATCGCCTGCTACGCGCAGGACGGCTCGTATCTGGGCGGATCGCTCGGGGAGCGCCACGCCGACACGATCGTCCGGGTGCTGAAGACCGCGGAGCGGGCCAGGATTCCTGTGGTCGCGTTCGTCGAGTCGGGTGGCGCGCGCATGCAGGAGGGCACGGCCGCTTTGGCCGGGTACGGCCGCATCTTCCGCCACACGGTTGGCCTGACAGGCGTGGTCCCGCAGATCTCGGTCGTGTCGGGCGCGTCCGCCGGCGGTGGCGCGTACTCGCCGGCGCTGACGGACCTCGTGCTCATGACCGAGGACGCCGCGATGTTCCTGACCGGGCCCGGCGTCGTGCGCGAGGCGCTCGGCGAGGATATTTCGGCCGCGGACCTCGGCGGTCACCGTGTGCACGACCACAACGGCGTGTGTCACCTGGTCGAGCATGACGAGCTGCATGCCGCTTTGCGTGTCCGCGAGCTGCTCTCGTACCTGCCGTCGTCGGCCGGTGGTTCGTTGCCGGTGTTGGATGCGGTCGGTCCGGAGATCGACGATCCCGGCTCCGTCGTGCCGTTCGAGCCCCGCCGGGCCTACGACGTACGCGACGCGCTCCGCGGCATCGTAGACGCCGGTTCGCTACTCGAGCTGTGCCCGCGTTGGGCCCGGAACATCGTCACGACATTTGCCCGTGTGGAGGGCCGGCCGGTAGGCATCGTGGCCAACCAGCCCCACTACCTGGCCGGCGTGCTCGACGCCGAGAGCTCGGAGAAGGCGGCTCGGTTCGTGTCTTTCTGCGACTCGTTCGGTCTGCCGCTGATCGCGGTGGTCGACACCCCGGGGTTCATGCCCGGCTCTAAGCAGGAGCGGGCGGGCGTGATCCGACACGGGGCGTCGTTGGTGCGGGCGTTTGCGGCGGCCCGCGTGCCGAAGCTCACGGTGGTCCTGCGCAAGTCCTACGGCGGCGCCTACATCACGATGAACTCGCGCGACCTCGGCGCCGACCTGGTGCTGGCGTGGCCGGAGGCCGAGCTCGGGATCATGGCCGCCCGCGCGGCGGTCGGAGTCGTTCATCGCCGCGAGCTACGCGCGGCCGATGACGTCGAGGCCACGCGCGCCCGTCTGGCGGAGGAGTACGCCGAGGAGCATCTGCGCGCCGAGGCGGCAGCCGCTTCCGGATTCGTCGACGAGCTGGTTGAGCCCGCGCAGACGCGCGAGCGGCTCGCCTACGCGCTGTGGACGCTCGCCGGTCATCGCCAGTGACGGTGTCGTGATCCTCGAGGGCAAGAGGCTCGTGATCACCGGCGTGATCACCAAGGACTCGATCGCATTCCACGCTGCTGCCCGGGCCTTGGAGGAGGGGGCGTCCGTGGTTCTGACGAGCTTCGGGCGGGCGCGGCGGATGACCGAGCGGGCGGCGACGCGGCTGTCCTCCGAGGTCGACGTGCTCGAACTCGACGTCAACAATGTTGCCGATCTGGAGGCGTTGACTTCGTCGCTGCGGGACCGCTGGGGCGGTGTCGACGGGGCGCTGCACGCGATCGCGTTCGCGCCCGAGGACGCCTTGGGTGGGCGGTTCATGACGACTCCGGCCGAGAGCGCCAGCGCAGCGTTCCAGACGAGCGCGTTCTCGTTCAAGGCGCTCGCGGGTGCGTTGGAGCCGCTGATGGAGTCCGGGTCGAGCATCGTCGGGCTCGACTTCGACGCGACCGTCGCATGGCCGATCTACGACTGGATGGGCGTGGCGAAGGCTGCCCTGGAGTCGGTATCGCGGTATGTGGCGCGGGACCTGGGGCCGCGCGGGATCCGCGTCAACTTGGTGTCCGCCGGTCCGTTGGGGACAGTGGCCGCTCGCGGGATTCCCGGGTTCGAGCAGCTCGCGGAACTGTGGCGCGTTCAGGCGCCGCTCGGGTGGGATGTCGAGGATCCCGCCCCGGTCGCCGACACCATCTGCTTCCTGCTGTCGGACTACGCCCGCGCGATCAGCGGCGAGATCGTTCACGTCGACGGTGGCTTCCACGCCGTCGGGGCACCCGCCCAGGGGTAACGCTGGACATTCCGGACGGGGCGTGGGCTCTAGCCTGCGTTGGGTGGATCGCTGGCTTGCGAACGAGCGCCTCGTGCGCATCTCCGCGCTGCTCGGGGCACTCGCGATCGCGTTCTCGAGCATCCTCGTCAGGCTGAGCCATGCCTCGCCGTCGACGGCCGCGATCTTCCGCTGCGCGTTCGCCCTGCCGATCCTCGGCGTTCTGGCGTGGCTCGAGAACCAGCGGTTCGGTCGTCGCTCCTGGTCGGATCGGCGGATCGCCATCGGGGCCGGGGTGTTCTTCGCCGCCGATCTGATCCTCTGGCACCACTCGATCGAGGACGTCGGCGCCGGGCTCGCCACTGTGCTGGCAAACATTCAGGTGGTGATCGTGCCGCTGGTGGCGTGGGCGATCCTGGCCGAGCGGCCCAGCCGGCGCGTCCTCGCGGCGCTCCCGATTGCGCTTGCCGGCGTGCTGCTGATCTCGGGTGTGCTCGAGCACGGCGCGTACGGCCGGGCCCCGGGTCGCGGCGCGGCGTTCGGGCTCGGAGCTGGACTCGCCTATGTCGGCTTCCTGCTGCTGCTCCGGCGGAGCAACGCGGACCTGCGACGCGTTGCGGGACCGCTGTTCGAGGCGACCGCGGTTGCGACCGTGTGCTCGGTCGTGGCGGGCCTGATCATCGGCGACGCCGATCTGGCGCCGGGGTGGCCGGGCATCGGATGGCTGATCGTCCTCGCGCTGACCTCCCAGGTGATCGGATGGCTGCTGATCACGACATCGCTCCCGCGGCTGCCCGCGGCGATCACCTCGCTGACGCTGACGGTCCAGCCGGTCGGCTCGGTGGTGCTCGCGGTCGTGATCCTCAGCGAGGCGCCGACGGCGCTTCAGCTCGTGGGGGTCGCTGTCGTCCTCGCCGCCGTGATAACCGCCACGGCGCCCGGCGTGCGCGCTTTACCGGAACAGGTCCTGAGATTCCGGGCGAATGATCGCCGCCGCACCGGGCCCGTCATCGGGGATGACGTGGCGCCCGGCGCCGCCGATGAGGATCACCGGCCGGGATCCGTCCTTGGTACGAGCGAGGTCGGCAGCCGCCGCTAGCTCGTCCGCGACGGCGATCCAGGTGGCCTTGAGCTCGCGGCCGTCTCTGTCCGTTCGTCCCCGCCAGTCCTCGAGCGGGGACAGGCCGGCACAGCCAATCGCAACGTCGAGCTGACCCTGGCGCCAGGCGCGCCCGAACGAGTCGGTGATCAGGATGGCCGGCGCCGCGTTTAGGAGGTGTTTCATGCGGGCGCGGAGGCTGCGTGCGGATCCGTCCGGGTCGTCTGGCAACAGGACGACGGCGTCGTCGCCGGGGACGTTGGACGCGTCCACGCCGGCGTTGGCGCAGACGAAGCCGTGGTGGGTGACGGTTATGAGCACACCGCGCGAGGCGCGCAGCACCTCGCGGGACTCGTCGAGCACGATCTGGACGAGTCTCGGGTCCTTTCCGAGTTCGTGGCCGAGCTTATGGGCGTCGGTTTGGGGTTCGACCTCCGCGAGGCGCCGGATCCGGCCCTCGGCCTTGGACACGACCTTGTGCGCGATCACGACCACGTCGTCGCTGACGATGGATACGCCCTGTGTGTGTGCCGCGTCCGCGATCAGGGCTCCGAGGTCGTCGCCCGGGAAGATCTCCGGGATCCCATCCAGAGCGGTGACACTCAGGGGCACCTGTGGCCCCTAGGAGCCGGCTCGCATCAGCTGGTTGAGCATGCCGCGAGTGTGGGCCGCTCCTCCGTGGATGCCCGCCAGCCGTCGCTGGAGTGCCTCGAGATCGTCGGGAGTGTCGACGTCGAGCGCGAGCGAAGGCACCTCGACAACTTCCGTCGGCACTCCGGCCGCCTCGGCGTCAGCCATGTGCCGACGCCGGCTGTCCGGGCCGAAGCTCGGCGCGAGCACGTCGGGCGGCGCGAGCAGCAGGGCGTTCGTGCCGGTTCCGTGCCGGTCGGGGACGATCAGTGCGGATCGCTCACCCGCGGGGTGGACGAGCAGTCCCTCGAGCTCTTTGGGGTCGAGCAGTGGACAATCTCCGGGGACGAGCAGCGCCCGCTCGATCCCGTCCTCGAGCGCGGCCTGTATGCCCTTTTTGGCCGCCGTGTTGTGGCCGCGCTCGTCGTCCTCGACGACCGTCGCGCCGTAGCCGCCGCCGATCCGCTGGGCGACGCGGTCGCCGCTGACGACGATCACCCGCTCGAGCGCCGGCACGCGGCGGAGCGCGACGAGCACGTCGGAGAACATCGCGTCGACCAGCGCGCGGCGGTCGGCGTCGCTCAGCTCAAAGCGAAGCCGTTGCTTGGCTTGCGAGAAGCTCTTCATGGGCAGGATCGCGACGGTCCGCATGGCGCGGGAACGCTACCCGAGGGCGAGCGCGAATCGGAGCGTGTCCTCGGCGACCCGCCGCCGCGATTGGTCCGTGTCCATCATGACGTTGGTCTCGAGGGTGGGCAGCGCGGTCGCTCGCTGGTCAGCGATGACACCGTCGATGAGTTGGTCGTAGCTCTGCGCAACGCCGTCGGTCGTGAGCGGGCGACCGTTCCATTCCATGAACGCCGCGGTCGGTCCCTTGATCACCTGCCCCCCGACGAATGGGCTCACCGCCACCACGGGCGCCTTGCTGTCCATGATCGCTTCGCGAAACCCGGGCAACGCGAGGATTGGGGCGATCGAGATGATCGGGTTCGACGGGCCGATCACGATCGCGTCCGCTGTCGCGAGGGCGTCGACCGCCTCGGGCGTGGGGCGGGCGTTTCTCGCCCCGCGGAAGTCGACGTCCTGGACGGCATCCTTTCCTCCGGACCTGATCATGTACTCCTGGAAGGGCCACCACCGGTCTTGGGCCATGATGTGCGTTCGTACCGGAGTGTCGCTCATCGGGAGGACCCGGCCTGGGGCTTTGAGCGCGTGGGCGATCGCGGCGTGGGCCTCGGTTAGCCGCTCGCCCTGGTCTAGGCGGCGAGCACGTTCGAGTCCGATGGCGAGGTCCTCGTCGCCGAGGTTGAACCACACCTCGACCGACAGGCGTTTCAGCGCCTCCATCACGTTGAAGGTGTCGCCGGCGAGGCCCCAGCCGCGGTCGTCGATCCGGTCCGCCAGCCAGAACGTCACCAGGTCCGGGTCCGGCGACACGTACGCGCCGTAGATCTCGATGTCGTCGCCGGTGTTCGCGATCACCGTCAGCGAGTCGGCGCCGACGACGTCGAGCATCCCTCGGGCGAGCTTCGCGCCGCCGGTGCCGCCGGCGAGAATCACGACTTGGGTCGTCACTGCGTCCTCAGGCTCCCGGTGCGCGCCGCCGCCCGGGCGGTCAATGCGGGCCCAGGCCCGTGATCTTGATTCCGGCCCGGACCTTGTTGCGCACGTTGATCGAGATGATCAGCGCGGTGAACTGCTCGACGATCCGGGCCATTTCGAGCGGGCCGCAGTCGACCGGCCGCAGCCCTGGGATCGTCTTTATGAGCTCGGCGAGCGTCATCTTGTCCTCGCGGCGGTCGCCGCACATGAGGACGTCCTCGTCGAGGTCGTGGTCGAGGTCCGCCAGGAGCGCTGCGCTGACGGTGTGGAACGCGGACACCACGTGCACGCCGTCGGGCGCCATCTCCTGCGCCTGCTGCGCCGCTGAGCCCTGCCAGACCCCGAGCGTGCGCGTCGCCTTGCCGCCCACAGCGGCCGCGAGCGGAACGGTGGCGTCGATCAGCAGGTGGTCCCCGGTGAGCGCTCCCTTGAGGTTCGTCATCGTCTCTGACTGGTTGCGGAACGGCACGCTCAGAATGACGATCTCAGCATGCTTGACCGCCTCGTGGTTCTCGAACCCGGTGAAGGTCGCGTCGGGGACTTGCTCTGAGGCGCGATCGGCGGCCTCGTGGGCACGGTCGGCGTCCCGAGAGCCGATCACGACCGGGATCCCGGCGAGCCCGAGCCTCAGCGCCAGGCCGAAGCCGAGCGCGCCGGTGCCGCCGACGATGCAGACGGGGTTCTCAGGCACGGCGCGGGAGTGTACGGTTGTGTGGCTTATGGGGCAGGGTGCGCCGTGAAGGTCGTCCGGGTCCTGGTTCCGGGGCTGGTTCTGATTTTGGTTCTGGTTCTGGGGGGGATGTTCGCTGTCGCGGTGGTGGTCGGCACCGCCGGCGCCGCCGGCGCGCCTTCGCAACCGCTACCGGTGTTCGGAGCGTCGCTGACTCAGAACGGGCAGGATCTGGTCTGGCAGGTGGAGCTCGCGCACTCGTTCTCGCCGGGCGCCCTAGCCCGCGGCCACCAGTCGCTCTGTCTGGTGATCGATCAGAAGTCGAGCTTCGAGTTGTGTGTCGCTGGTCCGGCCCACGGACGGCACACGCCGTCGCTCCGCGAGATCCCGACGGGAGGTGGCGGCGGCCAGGAGATCGCCGCGACCATTACCCGCTCGAGCGACCGGGAGCTGACCGCGAGCTTCCTACCTTCGAGCATCGGCCTGGTTTACCGGTCGCTGCACTGGCAGGTTCTCAGCTCGGTGGCCGCGTCCGGCTGCACGCCTGTCGTGCCTGGAACGCCAGGCTGCACGGTGCGGTTTCCGGCGGCGTCGTCGCCCCTCCGTCTGCATACCCCGGTTCTCGTCGGATGCGTAGCGAGCGGGAACGACTGGGTCTTCCGCGGCCCATCCAACGTCCGGGAGATTGCGCTCACGTTCGACGACGGGCCATGGTGGGATCCGCCGACGGTGGAGTTCCTCCGCGAACTCGAGCGTCTCCATGTGCCGGCGACGTTCTTTGAGATCGGCGAGCACATCCCGACCTACGACCCGCGCGGAACGGTCGAACGGCAGATGCTCGCGGACGGGGACATGATCGGCGACCACACCTGGAGCCATCCGGACATGCTCGGGCTGTCCGCGGCCGCGCAGCGTCAGCAGATCTCGCTGGCCGCAGAGGAGATCCGGAAGACCACCGGGTTCGAGCCGTGCCTCTTCCGTGCGCCCGACGGCGCCGTCGATCCTTCGCTCCTCGCGCTGGCGCGATCGATGGGTTTCACGACGATCCAGTGGGACATCGACCCCCGCGACTGGGCGCTGCCCGGCGAGAGCGAGATCATCGACAACGTGCTCGAGAATGCCCAGAATGGCGGAATCATCGAGGAGCACTACGGCGGGGGTCCGCGCTACGAGACACTCGACGCCCTGCCCGCGGAGGTCGCCGGGTTGCGCAAGCGGGGGTATCAGTTCGTGACCCTCACGCAGATGCTCGGTTACACGCTCGTGTATCGCTGAGATACACGCTCGTGTATCGCTGAGCGGGCGCCGCGTTCCTAGAATCGGCGGCGTGACCAGCTTCCCTGATCGCGTCCGCATCCGTGAGGTGGGGCCCCGGGACGGCTTCCAGAACGAGCCCGAGGTGATCCCGACCGCGGACAAGGTGCGCCTGATCGAGATGCTCGGGGCGACGGGTCTGGAGCGGATCGAGGTCACGAGCTTCGTCCGGCCGGATGTGATCCCCCAGCTGGCCGACGCTTCGGAGGTGCTGTCTTCGGTTTCGCTGCCGGATCGGGTGTCGGTCGGCGTGTTGATTCCGAATCTCCGTGGGCTCGAGCGGGCCCTGTCGCTGCGCAATCGGTTTCAGGAGATCAACGGCTTCCTGTCGGCGTCCGAGACGCACAATCAGAAGAATGTTGGCCGGTCGGTGGGGGAGTCGCTTGACGGGCTGTGCCGGACGTTCGGGCGGGCGTTGGACGAGGGGTTGCGGTGCGAGGGCGTGATCTCGACCTCGTTCGGATGCCCGTACGAAGGCCACGTCCCGGTGGAGCGCGTGCTCGACATCGCCTCCGCGCTCGTCGACGCCGGCGCCGTTGAGGTGGGGTTCGGCGACACCACCGGGATGGCCAATCCGGTACAGGTGCGTTCATTCTTCGAGGCGGCGTTCGAGCGCCTGGCCGGCGTCGAACTGACCGCGCACTTCCACAACACTCGCGGCCAGGGCCTGGCGAATGTGCTCGCGGCGCTCGAGTCGGGAGTCGAGAGCTTCGAGTCGAGTTTCGGCGAGTTGGGGGGCTGTCCGGTTCCGGCGGGCGCGACCGGCAATATCGCCACGGAGGATCTGGTCTCGATGCTGCACGAGATGGGAATCTCGACGGGAGTGGACCTGGGTGCGCTGATCGCCGCCTCGCGAGCGGCGCAGGACGTCCTCGGACGCCCGTTGGGCAGCCACGTGCTGCTCGCCGGCCCGGTGGAGTGGCAGGCGGATGACCGATGACGACGGGGGTGCATGACCGATGACAGTGCGGTGGGTGACCGATGACCACGGGGGTCCATGACCGATGACCACCGGGGTGCGTGACCAATGACCGATGTCGATCGGACCGATCCGCTCGAGGTCGCGGTTTCCCGGGCGCGCGCCGGCGGTCCGGAGCGCCACCGCGAGAAGGCTCTGTCGCAGAGCAAGCTGCCGGTCCGCGAGCGTGTAGCCCGGCTGCTCGACCCAGGCTCGTTCGCCGAGGAGGGACTGCTCGCCGACTGGCAGGAGGATGGCCTCGGCGCCGAGGGGGTGGTGACGGGCGTCGGAACCGTGGGGGGCTCCCCGGTGGCCGTGATGGCCAACGACCCGACGGTCAAGGCCGGCTCCTGGGCGCCGAAGACGGTCGAGAAGATTGTGCGGATCCAGGAACGCGCCTTGTCGCTGCGCATCCCGCTCGTGTACCTGGTCGACTCCGCGGGAGCGCGGATCAATGAGCAGGTCCAGATGTTCCCGGGCCGCCGCCATGCCGGGCGGATCTTCTTCAACCAGGTGCGGCTGTCCGGCGTGGTCCCTCAGGTGTGTGTGCTTTTCGGGCCTTCCGCCGCGGGCGGCGCGTACATCCCGGCTTTCTGCGACATCGTGATCATGCGCGACGGCAACGCCTCGATGTACCTCGGGTCGCCACGGATGGCCGAGATGGTGATCGGCGAGAAGGTGTCACTCGAGGAGATGGGCGGCGCGCGCATGCACACGTCGCGGTCCGGCGTCGGCCACGCCCTGGTGGAGAGCGACGAGGAGGGGGTCGACTTCGCCCGGCGCTACCTCGGTTATTTCCCGTCCTCGTTCCGTGGCGAGCCGCCGGCCGCGTCCCCGGCGGAGCCCGCCCCGTCATCGTCGGAGGGGTCGATCCGCGAGCTCATCCCCGCTGACGAGAACAAGCCGTTCGATATGCGGGGGTTGATCGACCGCGTGATCGACGCAGATTCGTTCCTGGAGATCCACGCCCGATGGGCTCGTGAGGTGATCGTCGGGTACGCGCGCCTCGCCGGACGTGTCGTCGGGATCGTCGCCAACCAGCCGAAGGTGAAGGGCGGCGTCCTGTTCGTCGACTCCTCCGACAAGGCGGCCCGGTTTGTCTGGACGTGCAACGCGTTCAACATCCCGCTTCTGTTTTTGGCGGACGTTCCCGGGTTCATGATCGGTACCCAGGTCGAACGCGAGGGCATCATCCGCCACGGCGCCAAGATGATCAGCGCGGTGTCCGAGGCCAACGTCCCGAAGATCTCGGTGATCGTCCGCAAGGCCTACGGCGCCGGCCTGTACGCGATGGCCGGCCCGGCGTTCGATCCGGACTGCTGCATCGCGCTGCCGACGGCGTCGATCGCGGTGATGGGCCCCTCGGCCGCGATCAACGCCGTGTACTACAACCAGCTCCAGGCGATCTCCGACGAGGCCGAGCGCGCCGCGCGCACCGAGGAGCTCCGGCGGGAGTACGCCGAGGACATCGACATCCTGCACCTCGCGTCTGAGCTCGTGATCGACGCGGTGATCCAGCCCGAGGATCTCCGCTCGGAGCTCATCCGGCGCTACGCGCTGATCGCCGGCAAGCATCGGGAGTGGCCGGAGAAGCGTAATCCGGTCACGCCGGTGTAGGCGTCGTCTCCGCATCTGTCGCCCCGGTTGTGAGTGAGGCGTCGATGGCGCGGGCGAGCGTCAGGCCGAGCGTCAGCGCGTCGTCGGTAGCGGCCTCGTCGATCGTGTCGGGCGTGTCGGATTGCTGATGCGAGCGAGGCGCGAGCCCCAGGTCGTCCAGGCAACCGATGGCGATCGCCGGGAGACCGGTGGCGCGCGCCGGGAGCCCCGGCGTGGCGCCCCGGCCGCGGTGGGGAGTGGCTCCGGCATCGGTGGCCAGGTTTCCGAGGCTTGACGCGTAGCGCAGCGGAATCAGCCGGCCGTCGCTCATCCAATACCTCGGGCGTCCCGTGCCGCAGGCCGCGATCCCGAGGACGATCGCGTTGCTTTGCCTGAGCTCGTTCGTGCGCCTTCGGAGATATTTGCGCAGGCCGAGCTGTTCGTCTTCGCCGGCGCCCTGGAGCACAAGCTCGACGGTCAGGTTCTTGAGAGGGTCGGCGGCGAGGGCGCGGGTCAGCTCGACCGCGACTGCCGTGCCGGCGGCGTTGTCGCCGGCCGCCGGCCCGTAGTTTGCGGCGGCCGCCTCGAGCAGCAGCGCCAGCGCGAGGACCAGCGTCACCGTGGGCGGGAGCTGGATGGCACCGAGGGCGCTCGATGGGTGGTGGGTCGTCATGCGCACGATCGCGACTGCGAGCTCGTACGTGATCGCGATCGCCAGCCACGCGTGCCACCCGGGAGCGAGGTCGTTCGTGGCCCGGCGAATGCGCGCGGCGGTCCTGCGGAGGGCGTCGCGGTAGATCAGCCCGGTGCGCCCGGCGTCGTAGTTCGCCGTGATGATCAGCCTGGCTCTCGGCTCGTTGTGGTCGGTTCCCGTGGCTCGGGTGGCGGACGCGATGACGTTCTGGCTCGCGCGCTCGGGACTGAGGCGGCGACCGGGGGAAAGGCCGACGGTGGCGTCGGCGAGCGCCGAGATCAGCGCTATCGCCAGCAGGACGGCCCCGATTGCCGGGTGGCTGACGGCGAGGAGGCTCCCGGCCAGGGCCAGGGCCACGTGCCAGGCGTGTGCGAGCGCCCAGTTCGGGCGACACCAGAACGTCTCGATCCGGACCCGGTGGCGGCTCGCGACGAGCTCGCCGGCCAGCCATCGCGCGGCTCGCCGTTCCGCGTCCGTGCCCGGGCCTCGATTCTCGAACCGCGTGAGGGCGGCGGTCGTCTCGATCGGTTGCATCGGGGCCGATGATCCCAGCTGGAAATCCGATAGAACCCGGTTCGATGACCGCGAACGATGAGTTGGAGCTGCTCGCGGTGGCGCGAGAGGCAGCCGAGGCGGCAGCGGACGAGCTGCGTGCGCGGTTCGGCGAGCGGGCCCGCGGGGTGCGGTCGAAGAGCGGTCCGACCGACCTGGTCTCGGACGCGGACCTGGCGGCCGAGTCCGCGATCCGGTCGGTCCTCGGCGCGCGGCGACCGGGCGACGCGATCCTCGGCGAGGAAGGTGGCGAGACGGGGGAGGGGGAGCTCCGCTGGGTGGTCGACCCGCTCGACGGGACGATCAACTACCTCTACCGGATCCCCGCGTTCGCGGTCAGCATCGCGGTCGAGGACGCTTCCGGCACCCTCGCCGGCGTCGTCCTCGATCCGATCGCCGAGGAGCGCTTCGAGGCCACCCGGTCGGGGGAACCGACTTGGAACGGGCAACCGATCCGTGCCGACGGTCGCGCCGAATCGCTCAGCTTCGCGATGGTGGCAACGGGCTTCAACTACGACGCGGCCGTGCGAGCCCGCCAGGCCGACGTTATGCCCCGGCTGTTGCCCCGGATCCGCGACATCCGTCGCGTCGGCGCAGCGGCGCTCGATCTCTGCTGGTGCGCCTGTGGCCGCTACGACGCCTACTTCGAACGCGGGCTCAACCCCTGGGACGTGGCCGCCGGAAGCCTGATCGCACGCCGCGCCGGCCTCGAGGTCAGGGATCTCGCGCCGGCGGAGGGGAAGCCCGCTGGGACGCTGGCGGCGCCGGCGTCGTTCGTCGACGAGCTGCTCGAGCTGATCGGGGAGTAGTCGGCGCGACTAAACTGCCGCGAGCGCGGCGGTGGCGCAATCGGCTGACGCGGTGCCCTCAAAAGGCACTGTCCTTCGGGACGTGTGGGTTCGAGTCCCACCCGCCGCACCTCTTTTGGCAGGGCAGCCTGCTCAGGCGGTCGCCGGCTCGCGGTCGCGGGGCGGCGCCGGCGAGTCCGGCGGGTTGTAGCCCCGCCGGCGGGCCTCGTCGATCGGGACTTCCTGCTCGACGTTCCAGCCTTGCGCGAAAGCGCGCATCGCCACCACGATCAGGAGCACCTGGACCGGGATGAGCAGCAGCGTGATCGTCCCGAGCGTGTCGGCGCTCAGCCCGTTCCCGCCGAACAGCGACTGCGCCTGCGCGAACCCGGCGTGATTGCGGTCGAACCAGCTCGTCCCGGACAGCCCAAGGCCGGCGACGATCGCGATCATCAGCATCAGAATTGCCAGCCCCGCCGCGATCGGCAACATGCCCCGCGCCCACTTCGCCCATATGTAGAACGCGATGATCAGGTACGCGATGCACCAGAAGAAGTTCAGCGGCTTCATTCCCTCGAGCTGCGACCAGCCGCCGATCGTGACGATCAGGAGGAGCCCGACCGACGCGAGCAGGACCAAGGCCACGAACGCCTTCATCAGCTTGCTCGAGGCCTTCTCCCGATTCGGGTACACGACCGCATAACCAGGGGTCAGCGTCCGGTGCGGGGGCATGCCGGGACCTTACAAACTGTTGTGGGCGCATGCGGCGGTTGGCCTCGGCCGGCGCGTTGCCTATCACCCCGCTGTTTTACGGCTCACAGGACCTAGAATCGCCTCCTGGTTTCGCGCGGGCGTGGCGGAATTGGTAGACGCCCCGGCTTTAGGTGCCGGTGGGCTTAGCCCGTGGGGGTTCGAGTCCCTCCGCCCGCATTTTTTTTCGTTCGATCGGTCAGGTCTTCGGCCCCACAACTTCTTCCAGGATCGCGACGCTTCTCCGGTGCGAGACGGAGAGATTGCGGTGGTTTGATTGCGTCACGCGAACTCCGAGGAGATCGCAGTGCTCGCAGAAGATCCGCCGAATGTCCGCCGAGTGGTTGGTGAAGAAGTAGCGTACGTAGGAGTAGTCGGCGACACGGCCGCTCGGAAGCTTCGTCTTAAAGCCGTTGACGACCCGGCAGCCATCTGAATGGATGAGCCCACGTAGTAGCGGCCCGGGAAAGGCATGTGTGAGCTCGAGCTGCCAGTCGGCAAGAACAATCGGGCGGCCGTGCTTTCTCCCCACCCCGTGCTGAGGAAACGCACGCAGCACGGCAGGGTGGCTGATGCATAGGACGTCTGATTCTCCGACTGAGGAGGGATGTGTGCGTGGGGAGCGTCCGGGAAACGTCGCGGCCATCGAATTGAGGATCTCGCTCGAGATGCCGGGATAGCGGCGGTCGTTGACGATCTGCAGCCACACGCCTTTCTGCACGTTGACGGTTCCGTCCCCGAGATAGGCCCCGAGGAGGTAGCAGTAAGCCGCCGTGTCCCGAACTGACCACGCCGCCCCGAGTTCACTGCGCCGGACGGTCAATGGCGGCTCGCCCGCGAGTCTCCAATTGCGAACGGTCCCTCGACTCACGCCGGTTCGTGCCGCGATCTTGTAGTCGCTCAGGCCCGTTCCGAGCAGCGCAATCACTGCCTCGTAGCTTGCGGTGTCGTATGCCATGTGCGAACGTATGTTCGCATCAGAATCGGACGGAATAGCCGTCCAATCGGTACCATCGCTGCTGGCCCAGGGGAGTGAGTTAGCGGTTATTCGCTCGGTCTCCAAAACCGAGAACCCGGGTTCGAATCCCGGCTCCCCTGCTTGAAGTCCCATACGGTCTACCGGACCTTCAACACTCGAGAACGCCGCGAATTTGTGCGGATCACCGAGGACGTGGCAGAGGCGGTCCGTGATGCCGGGATCGCCGAGGGCATGGCGCTGGTGTGCGCGATGCACATCACCGCGGCGGTGTGGATCAATGACGATGAACCGGGCCTTCAGGCGGACGTGCTCGAGTGGCTCGACAAGGTGGCGCCGCCGAGCTGGCACGAGCCCGCCAACGAGGTCGCGAGGGAGCTGCTGCCGGATCCGGGCGACTACCGGCACCATCGCGGTGGCGAGGACAACGGCGACGCCCACCTGAAGAACCTGCTCGTCCACCACCAGGTGATCGTCCCGGTCACCGACGGGGAGCTGGACCTCGGGCCGTGGCAGCAGATCTTCTATTGCGAGTTCGACGGCCGGCGGCCGAAGCGGCTCGTGATCAAGGTGCTCGGGGAGTGACGGTGGCGCCCTCGCGCGTGTTCGTCGACGGCGCGCTTGAAAAGCAGGTCGCGATCGTCACGGGTGGCGGGACCAATCTCGGCAAGGCGGCTGCGGCCGAGCTGGCGCGCTGCGGCGCCTCGGTCGTGATCGCCAGCAGACGCGCGGACGTGCTCGAGGAGGCCGCGGCCGAGGTCGGCGAGCGTTGCTCGTGGGTGGCGGGGGACATCCGCGACCAGGCCGGCGCCGAGGCGATCGTCACCACAGCCGTCGACCGTTTCGGGCGACTCGATCTCGTGCTCAACAACGCCGGCGGCCAATACATGGTTCCGGCCGAGAGCCTCGCGACCAAGGGCTGGCGCGCCGTCCACCGCCTCAACGTGGACGGCACGCTCGCGATGTGCAAGGCGGCGTACGAGCTGGTGATGCGCGACGCCGGTGCCGGCACGATCATCAACGTGACCGTCTCGCCGCACCACGGGATGCCGACCATGGCCCATACCGGCGCGGCCAGGGCGGCTGTCGAAGCGATCACCCGGGAGCTCGCGTCCACGTACGGTTTGCACGGTGTCGCCGTCATCGCAGTCGCGCTCGGACGCTTCGACACCGAGTCCCTCCGCAAGTACCCAGCGGAGCTGTGGCGCAGCGCGGCCGCCACCGTCCCCACGCAGCGGCTCGGGAGCCTCGAGGAGTACGGCTGGCTGATCGCGCTCCTTGCCACGCCCCTTGGCGCGTCGCTGTCCGGCTCGGTCGTCACGCTGGACGGGGCGCTCGACAACTGGACCGGACCGTGGCCCCCCGCCGACCTCACCAAGGACGGCGAGGTTCCGACGGAAGCGCGCCGTCCGGCCGCGTGACCCGAGCTCCCGGCTACCATCTGCCCTCAGTCGCGGGCGAGGTGTTAACGGCTGCACGGGAGCCTTCCAAGCTCTAGGAACGGGTTCGATCCCCGTCGCCCGCTCTGGTTCGGCGTAGAATCGGGCGACTACGGGGAGTAGCGCAGTCTGGTAGCGCACCCGGCTGGGGGCCGGGCGGTCGCAGGTTCAAATCCTGTCTCCCCGACTATAAAAAGCCCCGCAAATCGCCAATCAATGACTTTTCGGTGATTTGCGCCGAGCGCCAGACGGACGACTACTGGACGACTAACTTAAGTCCGCCGTGCAGAAATCGCGGTTGTCCACCTGGGCGCGGACGCCCCTTAACCGCGCTTCGGAGTGACGACGCCGAGGCGCTACGCGCTGCGCCGGAGCGGAACGGGGCGCGCAGTTTGTGGCTTTGTGCTGGCGGCCTCGAGCCCGGAGATCCAGGCCTCCAGCGCCGACTCTCGAAACCGCCGGTAGCGACCGAGGCGCACGTGCGGAATGCGACCGGCACGCGCCTGGGCCCAGACCCAGTCGGTCCGCATGCCCAAGCGGTCGGCGACTTCCTCGGCGGTCAGCAGCCGGTCCATGGTGCGCAGTTCCCGGACGTGCTCATCAGGTTCTAGATATGGCATGGCTCTGCGGTCGCCCCGATCGGGGTTGCCAGAAATCGGGTTTGACCGTCAAGTGTGAGCGGCGTGGTGCGAGACGTCGCGCTCCGGTTTCCCGGAGACGCGCGATCCAGTACCCGCTGTCTTCGCATCTCGTCCTTCGGCGGTGGGACGATCGGCGGGTGCCAGGAATCCAGCCACTCGGACGGCGGAGGCGCGGCACGAACTACCCGCGCCGTCAGCAGTACCGTCGGGTATTCCATGCCGGCCGACTCGCGCTGACGAGCGCGGCGGTGGCCGTTCTCGCGCTGTACCTCGTGTCCATACGCGCTGCGTTGCCCGCGGTGCTGCTCCTGGCCATCGCGGTCACGCTCGGTATCCGGGCGCGGCACTGGCTGTCGCTCGCCGGGCGGAGCCGGGTCGGCGCTCGCTCGGAGGACGAGGTGCGCCGTGCGCTGGAGCCACTCCGGCAACACGGGTGGCGGGTGCTTCACGCCCTGCATTGGGCAGGCCGTGGCGACATCGACTCCGTGGCGATCGCGCCGAATGGCGTGGGTTTCGCGATCGTTTTCTGCCCCCGTTTTCGTCATCGCGAGTGCCCTTCGGTGTGCGACCTGCTCCGGCCGAAGACGCGTTCTCGGCCCGGGCTCCGTCCGTCTGGCTTGCTGCACTCATGGAGTGGCGTTCCGTCGTCAGCAGGTGGTGTTGCCGGGCGGTCAGGCGTACTGGACGGTGCTCGACGAGGCCTTCGAGGTCGCCGAGCTGTTCGATGGGTTCTTGCGGTGGCTGCGCCTGGTGAACGGGCGTGCGGAGAGCACGACGCGGCAGTACGCGTCGGCGCTCGCGGAGTGGGCTAACTGGCTTGCATCGGTCGGCGAGCGCGACGACTTGGTCCGATGGGCTGAGCGGCTCGGGGCATTCCGCTTTCATCTGATGAGCAGTCCGGTGTCGAGGCCGGGCAGTGGCTGCGGTCGGGTCCGCTCGCCGGAGCGGGTCGATGCCGTCTTGGCGGCGATCCGCAGCTTTTATCGTTACGCGGTCGCCCGGCGCTTGGTGGCGGGGTTCGTCAACGATCTTCTGTACGAGGTTGTCGAGGCTGGTGGGCCGCGGGTGGCGTGGATGGAGGATCCGCCCGCGCGGATCGCGCGTCCGCTGCATAGGGGACGCGGGGCGGCGCAGAGCGAGGTCTCGTATGTCTCGTTGAGTGAGTTCGAGGCGATGCTCGCCGCGCCCGGGGCGCTGCGGGACAAGCTGTTGATCTGTTTGCTGGGGCTTGGGGGCATCCGCGTGGAGGAGGCGGTGACGCTGCGGCGAGGCCAGATGCACCTGATGGAGAGTTCACGGGAGCTTGGGTGTCCGGTGCCTGGACCGCATCTGCATGTTCGTGGGAAGGGCGATCGGATGCGCTGGGTGCCGGCGAACCCGTATCTGGTGGCTGTCTACGGCGCTCACATGGTGGAGCGCTCCGCGATCGCGGCGGCTGACCGCTCCGACCTCGTCCTTGTCAACTTGTGGGGTGGCGAGATCGGCGCGGCGATGACGACTGGTCGCGCTCGCCGGATCGTCGCACGGCTCGCGCGTCGGGCGCACATCGCTCGACACGTGACGCCCCACCAGTTCCGTCACGGCTTGGCGACACAGCTCGTTGAGCGTGGCCGACCGCTTGACGAGGTGCAACGGATACTGGGCCACGCGCAGTACGAGACGACGCGACGGTACGTGACAACGACGCCTGCGAGACTGCGGGCGGCGATCGAGAGCGTGCCGCTTCCCGGAGCAGTGCTGTGACGGTCGTACAGCTTCGAGCCACGGTCGACGCTGACGATCGCCTTGAGAGAGCGCGGCGTGCACTCGATGTCACCGCGCTGGTTGCGCGCGGTTGGGATCCAGAGCCTCACGTCTTCGCTCCAAGCCCTGACGATCCGCTGTTCGGCTGGGCTCCGTGCGAGCGGTCTGGTTGCGGGCGCGGCGCTCGTGGGCCGGCTGCTCGGCGACTCGGCTTGTGTGAGCTTTGCCTTGTCAACTATCGCTCGCGTTATCAAGGCCAGCTCTCGGTCACCGAGTACAAGCGCAAGCCGGTGACGCGCGAAGTCGACCGCGAGCTTGTCTCGTATGTCGCACGCCCGGTCACCAACGGCCCGCGCAGCGGCAGGGTTTGTGCAACGCGTGCTCCAGACTTCGGAGATCTCGTGGCGTGTCGGTCGCTGCGTTTGTGGCCGGGGATGATCGGCACCCACCGGCGGCACCGCGTCCATCTCTGCCGCGCTGCGACGTTGTCGGCTGCAACCAGTGGGTTGAGTATGGGCGGCTCGGCCTGTGCGGACGGTGCTACCAGCGATGGTCCGGCGAGACGTCGTCGCTCGACGGGTTCAAGCGCGCTGGGGTGCCGCATCGCGGCCCGATGTTCGACGGGCGCCACGCATGTCTTGCTGATCTGCCGCCGTTGGTGGAAGCGCAGTTGCTTCTGGGGATCCAGCGGGTTATCAAGTTGGGGCTTCGCGTGGGCGCCGACTCTTTTGAGCGGGTCGCGCGGCGAGTGCGTGATGAGCGGGTTGAGGACATCGCCGTCTTATCCGACGCGTCGGTGCTGGCACCCCGCGACTCTGAGATGTTCACCACGGTGCGGGTGATCTTGGAAGCGGCTAGGGACGCTATGACCGATGTCGAGTCTGAGTTTCAGCGCGACGTGTGGCACCTGCGCGTCCTGTACCCGACGACGCGATACCAGACCCGGGTGATCTCGTTTCTCGATATTTCGCAGCGGTGGCTTCGGGAGTTGACGAAGCTGTGGTGCCAGAGGCGGTCGGCGTCGATCGCCGAGGAAACGCTATACCAGAGTGCCTGTTGCACTCGCGGCCTGTCGCGGTTTCTGGGGACGTTGCCGCACCGGGGTGAGCGGCCGGAGTTGCTCACGCGGGATGAGCTCGAGCGCTTCCTGCAGTGGCAGTGCGCTAGTTCGACGCCGGAGTATTCCCTTACGAACGTCCGGCACCTCCGCGAGCTCCTCCGTTTTGCCCGACGGTACGGGCACACGGCCGCAGGTGGCATCGCTGCTGGGTTGCCGGAGGAGTTCAGCCTTCTCGACGAGGACGTCCGACTCTTAAACCGTAGAGCGGGCGAGAACGGTGATTACGAGCCGGGGAAGGCGATCCCTGAGTATGTGTTGCACCAACTGCTTGAGCCGGCAACGCTTGAGCTGTTGACGAACGAGGATGCCCGGGTGATCTTCCAACTGCTGGCGCACACCGGGCGGCGTCCGGTCGAGATCTGCGCGCTTAACGCGGACTGCCTGGAGTGGGCCGAGCAAGGTGCCACGGGACCACGCCGACCTCTGCTGCGATACAAGCGTGAGAAGCCACCGAAGAAGCGGATTACGCTACCGATTACTCCTGAGGCCGCGGAGCTGATCGAGCGCCAGCAGGCCGCAGTTCGTGACCGTTACCCGGGTCGCCCGTTGAGGGATGTGAAGCTTTTCCCGAGTGCGAAGAAGAACACTGACGGCCGCCGGCCGGTCATGACTTACTCGTTCGGGGTGATGCTGCGCCGTTGGGTCGATGGGCTTTCGCTGGTTAGCGCCGATGGCGAGGCGTTCCCCTCGGCCGCTGTTCACGCCTATGCGCTGCGCCACTCATACGCACAGCGTCACGCGGACTCTGTCGACCCAGTGGTTCCCGTCGATGTGTTGCAGAAGCTGATGGATCATCGCAGCATTCAGACGACCCAGGGGTACTACCGGGTGCGTGCGGAGCGGCTGCACGAGGCGGTCCGGGCGTCGTCGCCGCTGACGATCAACCGCGACGGCGCGCGCGTTGGGGGCAGCGATTACCCGGACGCGGAGAGCATCACGCGCAGCGTGGGACGGATCCCGGTGCCGCTCGGACATTGCGTCGAGCCGCACAACGTGAAAGCGCTCGGTTCGGCGTGTCCGTTCAGTCACCAGTGCTTGGGCTGTGTTCACTTTCGCACCGACCCGTCTTACCTGCCCGACCTTTACGCGTACCTGGAGCAGCTGTTGGACGCTCGGGAGCGACTGAACGCCGCGGTGCCGCAATTGCGGGACTGGGCGCGGGAGAAGGCGGTGCCTAACGATGCGGAGATCAAGGCGGTGCGCAACTTGATCAGGAGCAACGAGGGACTGCTCGCCGAGCTCGAACCCGTCGAGCGACGCAAGCTTGAGGAGTTGTTCGCGGCCCTTCGCGCGGCGCGCGCGCAGGCCGAGAACCGGCTCGCAATCCATGAGGTCGGGGCGATCGCGCAGTCCGAGCCAACGTTCTCGCCCCCGGTCGTGAGCTTGAAGGTGGCAAGTGCGGCGGGGGCGGCATGAGCAGGGCAGCGGAGGCGATGATCGCCGTGAAAGCCAAGCGCAACGAGCACAAGCGCGAGAGCGTGCTCGAGGTGATCCGCCAGATGGTCGAGGAGATGGATCCGGCGCTCAGCAACTATTCCGAGATCGCGCGCAGAGCGGGCGTCCATCGCAACTACGTCGCTGGGAGGTTCGCGGCCGAGATCGAGCTCGCGCAGATGGAGGTGAACCGGCGCTACGCCACGGGCACCGCCTACCGGCACAGCATGTCAGTGGCATCGCTGCGCGCCGAGCGCACGATGTTCAAGGAGCAAGCTCAAGCCCAGGCCAAGGAGCTAGCGCGCCTGCGGAAGCGGCTCGGAATCGAGCTCGGCCGGGAGGTCGCAGCCGAGCACCTCGGTCTCGACCAGACGCCGGAACTGGTCGCTCTGCATGACGCGAACGAGCGTCTCTCGGCGCGCGTCACGGATCTGGAGATACAGCTGCGCGATGCGCAGGAAGATCTCGAGGCGGCCCGTCGCACCAACACCCAGTTACGCGGGAACTGAACGGCGCCAGAACCAACGATTCTTCGAGGAACAGAACCTAGTGAGCGCGTTCCCGACCGTCGTCGACGACGCCGCGTTGTGCGGACCGGCCGGCGAGTTCGTGCTCGCGAGAGAGCCTCACTCAGAGATCGCGGCGCTGCGCAGCGCGCGGGCCTCGGCGCTGGCGCGACTGCCGACGCGCCAGCGCGCCAGCGACGCGTCGCTGCGCGTCCGACTGCGCGCGGCGCTTGATGAGGGCCGGCGCCAGCGCGAGGAGATCGCCCGGATGCGCGAGGAGCTGGCGCTTGCGCACGGGCGCGTGCGGGAGCTGGAGCTCGACCGCCGCGTCCGCCGGACGTGAGCGCGCAGGCGCCTTCCTCGGCGCATCTGCCCCAGAGCCAATCGCTGCTCGAAGCGGTGCTTGAGCGGATCACTTACGCCAACGAGGACACCGGCTACACGATCGCCCGGGTCGCGACCGAGCGCACCGGCCCGGATCTGCTGACCGTGGTCGGACCGCTGTTGGGTGCCCAGATCGGCGAGAGCCTGCGGCTGACCGGGCGGTGGAGCAGCCATCCGAAGTACGGCAAGCAGTTTCAGGTGCATTCCTTTACCACGGTGCTGCCGGCCACGATCCAGGGGATCCGCCGCTACCTCGGTTCGGGGCTGATCAAGGGGATCGGGCCGATGATGGCCGAGCGGATGGTCGCGCATTTCGGCACCGACATCCTGATGATCATCGAACAGCAGCCAGGCCGGCTGATCGAGGTCCACGGGCTGGGCCCGAAGCGGACCAAGCGGATCGCCGACGCGTGGGAGGAGCAGAAGGCGATCAAGGAAGTGATGGTGTTCCTGTCCGGCCTCGGGGTGTCGACGTCGCTGGCGGTCAGGATCTACAAGGCATACGCCGATGACTCGATCTCGGTGGTGCGCAGCGAGCCCTACCGGCTCGCCTCGGAGGTGTGGGGGATCGGCTTCAAGACCGCCGACACGATCGCGCAAGCGGTGGGGATCCCCCACGACAGCCCGGAGCGGATCCAAGCCGGCCTGCAGTACACCCTCTCCCAGGCCGCTGAGAACGGGCACTGCTACCTCCCCGAGCCTGATCTGATCCGCGAGGCGACGAAGATCCTGCAGGTCGATCAGCAGCTGATCGGTCCCTGCCTGGATACGCTCGTGGCCGAGGAGGGTGTCGTCCGTGAGCAGCTGCCGGCCAGCGACGATCCCACCGGCGGCACCGTTCCGGCGGTCTATCTGGTGCCGTTTCACCGCGCCGAGCGCTCACTCGCCGGCGGGCTCACGGACCTGCTGAACTCAACCCAGGAGCGGCTCCCCGCGTTCACCGCGGTGGACTGGCAGAAGGCGCTGGGCTGGCTAGGGAGCCGAACCGGCCAGGAGCTCGCGAGCGGCCAGCAAGACGCGGTCACGCTCGCGCTCACCAGCAAGGTCGCGGTGCTGACCGGCGGGCCGGGGTGCGGCAAGAGCTTCACCGTCCGCTCCGTCGTCGAGCTCGCCACTGCCAAGAAGGCAAACGTGGTACTGGTCGCGCCCACCGGCCGAGCCGCCAAGCGGCTCGCCGAACTGACCTGCCACGAGGCCTCCACCGTTCACCGGCTGCTGGAGCTCCAGCCCGGCGGCGACCCCAAACACGACCGCGACCACCCGCTTGACGCCGATCTGGTCGTGGTCGATGAGTCCTCGATGATGGACGTGATCCTGGCCAACAAGCTCGTCAAAGCAATCCCCGACGGCGCGCACCTGCTGCTCGTCGGCGACGTCGATCAGCTCCCCTCGGTCGGCGCCGGCGAAGTCCTTCGCGACCTACTCGCCGCCGGGCGCATCCCCCGGGTGCGCCTGACCCAGATCTTCCGCCATGCCCGCCAGTCGGGCATCGTCGTCAACGCCCACCGCATCAACCACGGCCAACCCCCACAGCTCACCGACTTCCGCGACTTCTACTGGTTCACCTGCGACCCCGCCGAGGACTCCGGCCTACACCCCGCGGAGGAGACCGCGAAACTCGTTGTGGACATCGTCGCCCGCCGGATCCCCGCCAAGTTCGGGCTCGACCCGGTCCGCGATGTTCAAGTACTGACGCCGATGCACCGCGGACCCGCGGGAGCCGGCAACCTCAACGGCATGCTGCAAGACGCCCTCACCCCGGACGGCAACGGAATGCAGGAGAAGCGCTACGGCGACCGGGTGTTCCGCGCCGGAGACAAGGTCATCCAGCTGCGCAACAACTACAACAAAGGCAAAGCGGGCATCTTCAACGGCACCGTTGGGACCGTCACCGGCCTCTCCCTGCAAGAGCAGACCCTCACCGTGCTCACCGACGAAGACGAGCACATCGACTACGACTTCGCCGAACTCGACGAGCTCGCCCACGCCTACGCGATCACCATCCACCGCTCCCAAGGAAGCGAATACCCCGCCGTCGTCATCCCGCTCACCACCTCCTCCTGGATGATGCTCCAGCGCAACCTGCTCTACACCGGCATCACCCGGGCCAAGCAACTCATCGTCCTCGTCGGATCCCGCCGCGCGCTCGCCCAAGCCGTCCGCACCCCCGGAGCCGGCCGCCGCCGAACCGCGCTGACCCACCGACTCGATCCATCCAACCGATAGCCGTCCCCAAGCCTCGCCCTCGCATCTGCCCCCCCGGGTGGCGACCTATTCGTTTCTTTTGTACGTCGTTCCTACGTGCGTGCCTTCCATCCCACTGCACGTCAAGTGCACATGCACTCCAGGACCATAGGCTGTCGGAAAGCCGACGAGTGCGCCTCTGCGGGGCAGAAAACGACCGAGACGAAAACCCGAACATACGACCAACGCCACCTCGGTCGGGTGCGCGAGCAGGCTCGGTGGCTCGGCCGTCGCCGGCGGAGGTGGTGCGGAGGCGGGGCGCTTCCTGTCCTGTGCGTCGTGCACGCGGCGGGAGTGGAGCGCTGCGAGCAGGGCATGCTCGTGGTCTCGATCGACCGGCTCGTCCCCGTGCTGTGGGACATCGCGAACCGGACGGGAGTCGATGCAGCTAGCCCGACGGTCCGTGGCGTAGCGCGACGTCGGTGAAGGTCCAGACGGCGAGCAGGCGAGCGAGCGTCTCGGCGAGGCTGGTGGGGGCTTCCTCGGAGCGTTGGTCGAGCTCGGCGATGGCTCGCGACAGCCAGCTGATCGCCTCCTGCGTGACCTGCACTAGGGTCGGTGGCTCGGTGTCCAAGCGGGCTGACTGTAGGAGCGAGCCCGCGATCTCGTACACGGTCGGGAGCCACTCCTCGGCGTGGTAGCCGTGGTCGTCGCCGTCGAGCTCGAGCGCGCGCTGGCAGTAGCCAAGTACATCGTGAACGTTCCGTTGGGCGATCTCGAGGAGCTGACCGGGTAGTCCGCCTTCGATGCCTGTCGGCAACGCGTGGAGCGTGTGGATCGCCGTGTTGGCCGTGGCGGCTGCTGGTATTGCCGAGGCGAGCAGGGGGATGGGCCGGGCGAGTTCGGCACCGAGACCAGGGAGCCGCTCACCCTGGCGCAGGGCGGTGCAGTAGACATCAGGGAGTTCCTGCTGGGTCCGTGAGGTGGCCAGCCGCCGGTAGATGTCGTCGAGGTCGTTCACCACTCGGTGGGGAGCATGACGAGAGTGGCTGGATCCCGCGTGGTCGCGAGCCCGTAGGCGGGTCGCCCGCAGGCATCGGGGCGGTGAAGACCGCGAGCCATACCTAGGCGGTATTGCGTGAGCCGGCTTATGTCCCTCTAATCGCGGCGGACACCAACCAATGATCGGCCGGCTGCTAGCTGCGCTCGGCCGCAGATCGCGGACAACGCGCCGGCTGACGCTCGCGGCATTCGCCCTGGTCGGGCTGCTCGGGGTGGCGTCAGCCTTGGCGCCGTCGCCTCACCCAGAGCACCGCTCGGTGACGGCGCCGGCTGGGCCCACGCGCATCCGTCGTACGCCAACCGGCGGTGGCGCTCCGATCTCGCCGGGCGGGTTGGTCCCCGCGAGCCGCATTGCGACCCGATTCCTGGCCAGTTACCTGCCGTTTCTCTACGGCCGCGGATCCGCGCGCGCGATCAACGGCGTCACTCCCGACTTGCGTCGGCAGCTGATTCGTGTGCGCGGCTTTGTGACGCCAGTCGAGCGCCAGCGACATCCCCGCGCGCTCTCGCTCACCACCATCGGACAGGTACCCGCCGCTGTGCTGGCGATGGCGCTCGTCGCGGACGGTGGCGTGACGACCTACGCGATGCGGATCATGCTGAGTGCCGGCCGGGACGGATGGCGGGTCAGCAGCGTCGCCGGCGGATGAGCGGCACCGATGCCGGTTCTCACTCGCAGGCGCGCCACCCGGATCCTGATCGTCGCGGCGGCCTGCGTGCCGCTGCTGCTGGCCGGGGGCGCTGCGGTGATCAGCGTGCTGATCGGCCAGAGCTGCTCCGGTGGAACCGGTCTTGCCGATTCGCCGTCACAGGTTGCTGAACGCACTATCCCGGCGAACTTCCTCGCGATCTACGAATCCGTCGGCACCCGCTATCGCATCCCGTGGGAAGTGCTGGCCGGGATCGGTGAGGAGGAGTGCGATCACGGCCGGAATCCCGATCCGTCGTGCACGCCTCGGCCGGGCGCGACGGGCCCTGGGGTCGCGAACTGCGCCGGCGCCTCCGGGCCGATGCAAATCGGCGTCGGCGGCGGACCGTGCGGCAGCGCCGGCGACGAGTACGACCAGCTCCGCCGTCTTCTGCCCGATCCATCGCTCGGGCCGCACGACCCGGCGACGGCCGTCGAACTCGCCGCGCTGGTGCTGATCAAGGACAAGGGCGCGCCCACCGGTCAACCGATCGACGCGTACTCGCAGTACGTGCGGGCCTACAACGGCTCGGGGCCGATGGCGGCGGCGTACGCCGCCCGGGTTATTGCCGACGCGCACGTCTACCAGGGGGCCGGAACGTTCGTGCTCGCGGGTTGCGCTGCGGCGGCGGGCACCTACGTCAATCCGTTCGCCGGCGAGGACTGGGCCCTGTCGCGAAACGACCAGGGGGTTGACTACGACCCGCTGAAGGTCGAGCCGATCCGGGCGATCGGCGCCGGCACGATCGTCGGCATCGGGTCGTGGGGCAGCTACGGGCCGTGGTTCGACTACAAGCTCGCCGGGGGCGAGTTCGCCGGCAAGTGCATCTACGTGGCCGAGCACATCGGCAGCATCCTGCCGCCGGGAACCAGCTTCA
Organism: uncultured Solirubrobacterales bacterium; assembly: GCA_963737055.1. Lineage (GTDB taxonomy): Bacteria > Actinomycetota > Thermoleophilia > Solirubrobacterales > Solirubrobacteraceae > Palsa-465. The sequence goes on from CAVTRE010000001.1 coordinate 123,411, forward strand.
ACGCCGGCGACACTCTCGCCACGGCATATCCGGGTCCGGACTGGACGGAGTGGGGCTGGGCCAAATCGCTCGACACGCCTGCGGTGACCTGGGCAGAGTGCGGTTGCACCGAGCAGGACAACGTCAACCCGGGCGGGCGGGCGTTCGCACGCTTCCTGCGCAGCCTGGGAGCGACGACCGAGCAGGACCCTGGGTCGGGACCCATGTATGCGGGCGGGTCGTGCTGAGTCATCGCCGGGGCCGGGCCGCCTCGAGAACCAGAGCGGGGCATCGGAACCGCGTCGTCGCGCGGCGTGTGGCGGTGACGCTTCTGGCGGCAGCACTCATCGTCGCGGCCGAGTCCGCCGCTGTGCTCAGCGCATCCGCTGGGCACCGGCCCAACGGGCCCCGTCATCGAACCCGGCGGGAGGACCCGGTCGTCATGGCGTACGGCGGCGAGCCACATCTCCCGAGCGCGTCGCGCCGCGCGCCGGGGCCATGGACGGCGGCGGTCAAGCTCGTTCGTGACTACGCCCGGTGGAGCCAGGGGCATTTGGCGGCGGTGCCGGTGGTGGACGCGACGCCGCGTGTCATCCGGCTGCTCGGGCGGCGGGTTAGAGCGATTGGAGTGGACCCCGGAGCCGGTGCCGTCCCCCTTCGGATCGCGCCTGCTGGCGCGCACGGCTACGTGGTGACGAGCCGCGTGGGCAACTTTCTCGTCGGACAGCGTGGTGGGCGATGGCTGGTCGTGTCGCTTCCGGGTGACTGACGGCGGTTCATCACGCCGCCTGCCGCAAGGCGGCCGCGAGCTTCCGGCGGGCGCGGTCCGCTGCGTGCGAGGCGGCCTTCGTCGAGCCGCCGATGAGCGGTCCGAGCTCCGCGTAGCTGCGGCCGTCGAGCGTCCCCGCGAGGGCGCGGCCCTCGCGCTGGGTCAGCGACGGCATCGTGCGCACCATGCTTCGCAGCTGCTCGTTCAGGAGTAGGCGCGCCTCGGGGTCTGTCCTTGTGTCGGTTGCCGGAAGCGCGTCCAGCAGCGACAAAGCGCCCGGTTCTCCCAAGCCTCTGGCATCGCCTCCGTATTCGTAGTTCAGCGATATCGCGCGGGTGAGGAACTGGTGTTTGTGCCGCGCGGCCGCCTTGACCGCGAGTAACGCCTGGTTTCGCACGCAGTGGCTCGCGAACGCGGGGAAGGGACCGCGCTGGGGCCTCCAGGCGCGGATGGCGGCCAGCAGTCCTATTCGCGCCTCCTGTGCGAGATCCTCGCGTTCGCAGCCCGGGGGGAGGTGCAGGCTCCAGACCACGCGCCAGATCAGCCGCTCGTAGCAGCGCAGCAGCTGCTCGGTGGCGGTGCGGTCGCCTCGCTGGGCCGCCTCGAGCAGTCGACGCTGTGTGCCACTCATGCCGAGGCATGGTCTGAACGCGACTAGGGTTTTTTTCGGAGGTCCTCATCGACTCCACGGACGCGAGCTGGTCGGCATCGGATGCGGGGTTTTTGCGTGTCGGGGGAGTAGCTGATCGGGATTGCTGCCTCGTTCGGAGCGGGATCTGACACAGCCGTGTTCCAATTCAGCAACAAGCTCGTTGAAACCGCCGGCAAGCCCGCGGCAGCGAGCGCAGAGCGGCGTAGCGTGTGAGCATGGGCCTCGCGCCTGTCACCGCCGTCGCGACGCCGGAGCTGATCGGGGTGCTCGCCTGGTGGGCAGCGATGCTTGTCCTGCCTGTGATGCCCGTGCGGTGCTGGCGTCGCCGGCGGCGCAGGCAAGGGCAGTCCAAGATCCCGGGCGTGCACATCCCTGACGGAAGCATGGTCCCGGGACGCGGTTCCGGGCTTTCGCAGCCGGTCGCTCGGGCGCCGGGCGGAAGCCTCGTCGACCGGCGGCGATCGACACCCTCCGCCGGTCGCCTGGCGCCGGAAACGCTCGAACCGCTGTGCCGTCACGTCGACTTCCGCCGACGCCTCGAACTTGCCGCGGCCGAGCTCGAGCACCGGCTCTCGGCTCTCCCGCACGATCGATGGCGGGTCGAGCCTTACCCGCTCACCGGCGAGCGCCGTAACACGCTCATGGTTCTGGGGCCCACGGGTGTGTTTGTGATCAGCGCGACGTACCCGCCGGGCAGCTGGGACGACGTGGTCGCCGTCAACCGGCTGGCAGGCAAGATCCAGAGGCTGCTGCCCGGGTATGTCGGCCGGGTCCGGCCGGCGATCTGCCACCCGTTCGCCTCCCTGCAGCCGCGCGACTGGTATCGGGCCGATGAGCACGGCAGTTGGGTCGGCGCGTGGCTCGTCGGAGGTGACTCGCTGCTCCCCTGGCTCGAGCACTTTGGCTGCGAGCACGGCCTAGCCACCGGCGACCTTGAACGCTTCGACGCGCTCGCACAAGCTGACTGGCTGAGACCGGCGATTGCGGCGGCGCCGAGCTGGCCACCGGTGCCCGAGCGCGACCCACGGGAGTGACGTGACGAGGTACGGGGGGTGCGTCTGTTCAACTCGCGCGGCGCCGCACGGGGGCCGGCGCGTCGATGCGCTCGATCTCCGCGGCCAGCTCGCGGGCGATCTCGGACAGCTCGCCGAACGCCCTTGCCACCGCGCTCAGGGCCACCCCTTCGAACGCCTCTCCGAGGGCCGCAACAGCCCCGTCAAAACGCTCCCACAGCTCTGGCGGCCCACGACGAGATCGCGCGCCCGGACGCAGCTCGTAGGACAGCTGCATGTCGCGCGCTCCCGGATAGGGGCGCTTGGCGAGGCCGACGAGGTCCGCGTAGCGCAGCGCCGCCGCCTCCTGTTCGGCGGCGTTGGCGATCGCGCGCACCCGCTCGGCGAACCCGAGGTCGGGCGGCGACTCGGCGCTGGCCTCGAGCGCCTCGCCCCAGTGCTGGTCGGCGAGCTGGACCTGTTCGACCGCAAGGCGCGGATCGGCGCTCATGATGCCCCACCAGCGTCCGTGGCGACGGTGATGATTTGGTCCGCTATTCGCCGAGGCGCCGGACTGGGTGAGGCGGCAGGGTCAGGCTCGCTGGTCGAGCTGACGCGCGGACGGGCCGGCGATGTTTGGGCCCCGAGCGCGC
>CAVTRE010000002.1:0-1101597 GCA_963737055.1 uncultured Solirubrobacterales bacterium
CGGCGAGCTCCTCGCCCAGATGTCGCTGGCCAAGAGTCGTCTGCTCACACCGAACCGGTATCTCGAGCTGACCCGGCATCCCGCGGGGGAGCTGGTCGCGGCGGTTTGGCGCGAGTGTGACCTCGAGCTCGAGCGGTCCAACGCCATGAGCTTCGATGATCTGCTCATGCTCGCGGTGCGACTGCTGGGCGCCCACCCGGAGCGGCTGCAATGGGCCCGCGCCAGATGGCGCTGGCTCCTGGTCGACGAGTTCCAGGACGTCAACCGCGCCCAGGCCGAGCTGGTGTCACTGCTCGGCGGGCCCGACGGCAACGTCGCGATCGTCGGCGACGACGATCAGGTTATCCACCGCTTTCGAGGAGCGGATCCGACGCACATTGTCGGCTTCGCCAAGCGGTACCCCGAGCATGTGGCGATCGTGCTGTCTCGCAACTTCCGCAGCCACACCGAGATACTCGAGGCGGCGGCGCGGTGCGTGGCGAACAACCCACGAAGGGTTCCGAAGGCGCTCGTGGCCGTTCGCGGCGATGGCGGCCGGGTGGAGGTGCGCGGGTTCGGATCGGACTGGCAGGAGGCGCACTGGACGGCCGGGCAGATCGGGCAGGCGATCGCCGTCGGGACGCCGGGACCGGAGATCCTGGTGCTCGCGCGCACCGGCTACGCCACCCGGCCGGTGCAAACCGCGCTCGCGCGCGCCGGTATCCCGCACCGCGTGCTCGGCAGCCTCGGACTGTACGAGCGCGCCGAGGTCAAGGACGCGCTCGGCTACCTCACCCTGCTCGTCAACCCGGCCGACGGGCAGGCCTTCCGCCGCGCCGTGCAGTCGCCGCGCCGGGGCGTCGGGCCGGCGACGATCGCGCTGATGGTTACGCGCGCGCGCGACGAGCACGAGGGAGACGTGATCAGCGCGTGCCTCAACGCCGGTGCGATCGACGAGCTGCGAAATCGCGCGGTGCGCGAGCGGCTCATCAGGTTCGGCAGCGCACTGGCGCGCATCCGCGCGGAGATGAGGTCGGGACGCTCACTCGGCCACGTCGTGCTCGCGGCCGTGATGGTCGAGGGCGGACTCGTCGAGAACTTCGAGCTCGTACGCGACACATCGTCCAAGCCCTCGGTGCGCCGCGACGCCGAGCGCGTGCTCGAGGACCTCCGCTCACTATGCAGGGCGGCGCAAACGTTCGAGGCCACCCAGGGCGCGCCGGCGCCGCTCTGCGACTTCCTCGAGCACGCCATCGGGCTGAACGCCCGGGAGCTCGCACCCGGCGAGGACCGGCGGGTCACGGTATCGACCATCCACCGCGCCAAGGGGACGGAGGCCCGATTCGTGATCCTGCTCGGGTGCGAGGAGCAGCTCCTGCCCTCCTGGCAATCGCTGTGCTCGCCCGAGCCCGAGGCGCTCGCCGAGGAACGCCGCCTGTTCTACGTCGCCGCCACCCGCGCCAAGGATCGGCTACTCATCACCCACGTCGCCGAGCGCGGCCAGCGTCCGACCGGCGGACCGTCCCGGTTCATCGCCGAGGCCGGCCTCGCCGGCGCCGTCCGTGCGCTCGCCGCCTGAACGCGGCGAGCGCCGACACCCAGTCGCGCTCACTCGAGCGCGCATCCTGATCCACCAGTCACAGGAGACCCAACATGCAGACCACAACACACACACTCGAACCGCCCGCCCGCACCCACGCCGAAGCGGCCGCGCTGTTCCGCCGCCCGTTCGCGCCCGGCGCGATCGGCTTCCGGGCGATGATGAAGGTCCCGTACAACGACAACCCGGTAGGCGGCGCCCACGTCGCCGCCTACCTCGGCGCCCAGTCCGTGCTGCAGCGGCTCAACACCGTAGTGCCCGGGCGCTGGCGGATGGCGTTCAAACTGCTCCCCGCGTCCGCCGGCGCGAGCCGGCGCTACATGACCTGCCGGCTCGGGATCACCCTGCCCGTCCGCGATCGCGGCCGCGACGTCGAGGCCATCTACGAAGACGTCGGCGAGCTCGAGATCGGCTCGCGCGCCGGGCTGAAGGCGCTCTACTCCGACGCCCGCAAGCGCGCCGCCGTCGCCGCCGGAATCGGCGCCTACCTCTACACGTCGCTCCGGCCGATGATGCTGCCGCTCGGAGAGGGGGACCGGCAGGTTCACGTCATCCGTCGGCCCGGCGCGGACGACCTGCTCGTCCTCTCGCCGGCGACCGAGGCGTGGCTTCGCGACGACTACGCCAAACAGGTGAGCACCGACGCGGCCCGCCGCGACCTCGGCGAGATCCTCGCCCACGGCGAACCCGAGCACGGTATCGACCAGGGCGAAGCCGCCGACGAGCCACCCGGGGAGCAGCCCGTCACCGCGATCGAGCCGACGGCCGAACGCGGGCAGGGACTCGCGAATGGTGCAGACGGCACGCGGCCCGCGCGCGGGAACGGACTCGTCGTCGTCGACTTCGCCGCGCCCGGACCGGACGCGGCGTAGCCGCAGATCGACAAGGAGGAGACCATGACCGAGTGGCTTGAGGATGATCGTTGTCCGGTGCCCGACCGGTGGCCGATGGCGCCAAACCATCTGCTGCCGCGCGAACGGTGGCTGTGGTGGGAGCAGCTGTGGGCCGACGGGTGCGCCCTCCGCGACCGCTACCACCTGCCCGTTCGCTCGGACTGGTGGGAGGACCGGGTGCAGGTCGAGGCGCTCGCCGCACTGGCCGCCTGGGTCGAGCGCTACGACTCGAGCGAATGGGACGACCCGCCGGGGAAGCTGGCGCTGCTCTACGACCTCGAGCGGGTCGCGGCGCTCCTGCGCGATGGCGACGAGCCGTTCACCCCGAACGCGATCGCCTCGTGTTCGCCCGCTTCGTGATCGACGCCGGCTGCCAGCCACCACCTGCGTAGGACTCAGCCACAGAGAACGCCCGGGCGGGCGATCAACGACGGCCGGCATCGAAGTCAACAGATCGGCGGCGAGGCATACGTCGATCAGGCTGTGCGCTCGACAAGAGGCTCACTCCAACACGGAGCTCGCGAACCATGACGAGCTTCGCGACCACGGCAAAGATGACGAGGAACTCAGCAAGCCCCGGGAGGGGTCCGCCAACACCGGCAAAGGCGAGGGGCGGCGCCACGATCAGGACATCAGCAGCAGGCGAGGCCAGCAACGCTCAACTCGATGCAGGGTCAGTGAACCAGGGTCGTGGGGCAGGCTCCTCACGACGCACCCTAACCTCACGCGAGCGAGATTGCTGAATCCAGGCGTCCGTCGCGCTGTCCCGCGGCGTTTGAGTCCGGCGGTTCACCCGCTTGCCAATACGCCGACTGCCGGCGCGCACCTGTCGGTGAGCGGGCAGCCAACGGCGCGACGGACGAGCGCCGAAGGCAGACACAGAAGCAGCGGACGGGGTCACGCGGCCAGTCGGCGGCGCGCCTTCTGGACCGATGGGAGCGCTGCCTTGGCCTTGGCCAGCGGCCGGGCGCGAAGGTCGACGCTGGCCGGCTTGGCCGCGATGTGATCGCCTCCCCGGTGGCCGGGTTGCGGCCCTGGCGCTTCTTGGTGGCCGGCTTGACGCGCGGGGTGAGCTGCACCAGCCCCCCGATCCGCACCTTCTGGGCGTTCCCGATCTCGGCGAGGACCACCTCGTCGAGCGCGTCGAGCGCCCGTTTGGCCTCGGCCTTGGTCAGCTCGGCCCGCTCGGCGATCGCTTCTTAGGTATATCCGGCTCGTCGAGGCGGGATCCGGTGGCTTCCTGGAGCGCGGCGCGCAGTAGTGCTGTGGCTGCCCAGCGCAGGACGGCGAGGGTCTCGTCGTTGTCCAGGCGGCACACGTCCTTCATGGTGATGATCGCCTCGCCACCGAGCGTGAGCGCCAGGGCTGCCTGGAGCCGGCGCTTGCGTTCGGAGGGACTCGTTCAACGGCGCGAGCACCGCCTCGAGCCATCGCATCCGGCGGCCCTCGCGGACCACCGGCGCGTCTTCGCCGTTGCGACGGCCTCGAAGCCAGATGTCCAGGGACACGCGCGTGAAGGTGCGGAAATGCTCTTCCTCGGCTGAGCACGAATCCATCGAAGCTGTCGATCAGCAGGAGCAGCCGCTCCTCGACGTCGTCGGTTGCCAGGTCCTCAAAGAGAGCCTTGACGGGGGCGAGGTCGGTGATCTCCGACAGTTCGATCAGCAGCGCCTCCCTCGTCGGGAAGTAGCGATACGCCGTCGCGCGTGACACGCGCGCGCGCTCGGCCGCCTGTTCGATCGTCGGCGCCGTCCCTTCCCGTTGCAGCTCTTGCGCGGCGACGACGATCGCCGCCCTGGTTCTCGCCTTCTGGTTGCCGCGAGGGTCCTGGGTCTTGACAGCAGACATATGCGGTGATACAAGTCTCACGAGAGGAGATCTCTCAAGAGAAGAACTGTATCACATTGTAGTTAGGGGCCGATATGAGCGCTGGGACACAAACCATGCATAGCCAACCCGGGGTCGAGCTTGCCGACATAGCCCCAAACCCCAGAGTGGTCGACGTCGTTCAACCTCTGATTGATCGGATCCAAGAGGTGATCCGAGACAAGAACGTCAGCTACGACGAGTGGCATCAAGCGATCCACTTCATGATGGACCTCGCCGACTCGGGCGAGGTGCCGCTGCTCATGGCTTACTTCGAAGCGACCGTCGATGAGGTCGCCAACGTGGCCAGCGTGTCGTCGCCGACCGCGATCGAAGGCCCCTACTACGTGCCCGGCGCCCCGATGCTCGAACCGCCGTATGTCATGCCGCAGCGGCCCGATGAGCCGGGTGAGCCACTGGTCTTCGCCGGCACCGTCAGAACCCCGGACGGCCAGCCAATCGCCGACGCCGTGCTCGACGTGTGGCACGCGGACGCCACGGTGCCCGGAAGCTACTCCAACATCCATCCCGGCCAACCCGATTTCAACCTGCGCGGCAAGCTGCAGACCAACGAGCAAGGACGGTTCGAACTCAGGACAATCCGCCCCGCGCCATATCGGATCCCCGACCAAGGCCCGACCGGACGACTGCTTCAAGCGCTGGGCCGCCACTCCTGGCGGCCAGCCCACATCCACGTCAAGCTGAGCGCCAATGGCTACCAGCCCCTGACAACACAGCTGTACTTCCAAGGCGACGAGTTCCTCGACTCAGACGTGGCAAGCGCCGTCAAGGACGACCTCATCCTTCCCCTCGAGCCAGCCCGAAGCAATCGAGGTACCCACCTAACCCTGCGCTACGACTTCCAGCTCGCGCCGACTGACCACTGACCCGCTAAGCGTTTGGGCGTCAGCAATATACGTCGGCTCGGGAACGGAGCAGCGCTCCGGGCGCCTGGCGATTAATGCTTTAAGGACGAATCTGAGCAGCCCTGACAGCTGCCTACCGCGTGCCCGCTCGGCCGCAAAGCAGCCACCAGCGAGCCGTCCGGCTGACTACCCCAGTCGGACAATCTGGGCAGCGCCGCAGCCGCGCAGCACGGCCCCTCTCGCCTGGGAGCGGTGGCCGGGGCGGCGTCAGCGACCTCGGCGGCGGCGGGCAGCCCACCGCGGAAGCGAGCGCCGCGTCGACGTCGGCGTCGCCCTCGGCCTGGACGCGGAATGTCGCCTTTGCGCTCGCAGGCCCCGCGATGCCCGATGGAACAAAAGCGATTGAAGGATACCTCGGCCTCACGCTCGAGCGTGTGTCTGGCGTCCCTCTGCGCGGCTTGGAGATGTGCCTCATTCAGGCTGGTAGCGCGCCGGTGGCCCGTTCTCAGGAATCGCGGTGGTCGACCGGCAGCACGCGGTAGCCGGCCGCCGCGAGCCATGATCGCGCCCGGCCGCGCTGGCGCTCCTCGGAGAGTGCGTGCCATCGCTCAAGCTCGCCGGGCCAGCGGGCAAGCTCGTCCTTGAAGCGGCGAAATGCGCCGCGGCCTTTGATCGCGATGGCCAGCCGCTCGGCGCGGCCGGGATCCTCAACGGACGCAATGAACAGCTCCATGTCCCGGTAGCCCTCGCGTGAGCCCTCGGCGTGGACCGCCAGCCATCGCTCGGGATCATCAGTGGTCTCCTCGTCTTCCTCTCCGGTCTCCAGGGCGTAATCGATCGCTGCCTGAGGCCACACCTCACCGGTCCTGATATCGATGCGGCCCCCGATGCTGAGGGGGTCGCCCTCGAGGATGCCGGCCAGCTCCTCGAGATCGACGGGCAAGGCGCGCAGCATCGCTGCCGGTCCGCTACCGAGCTGAGCCTCAAGCTGGTCGGCCAGCTCATCATCTCCGTCCCAGCCTCGCTGCCGGAGGCCAACCACGAGTCCGCGAGCCAGCTCGGCGGCCCCGTCCACACGCTGCATGACGGCCGCGATGAGGCCGTCGCCAGCCAGCTGCAGCGAATCACCGTCGGCGCCAAACGCCGCGGAGCACGTCGACAACAGCCGCTCCGTCACCACGATATACCGCCGCCCGCAGGGCAGAGCGCTGCCCTTCGAGTCCATCTCGCTCTGCGTAGTGTTGCGCCGCGAGGCCCAAGCGTGGCCCATCATCCGCGCCGTGAGCGGCGCAGGTTGGCGAGCGCGAGCCCCGCGTCCTCCCCTGGCGCAGGCTCTGTGGATGTCACAGGCGGGACGTCCATGCACCTCAGTACGCCGAAACGCCTCGCCCGAGTCGCCCGTCTCCTGCCCCCAATGCCTCGCGGCGCAGCCGGCGACCGGATCCCGCCGCGACGCACATCTCCCCGTTCTCTGAAGTGATGCGGCCGCTTCCGGTCCACGCTTCTGTGGATTCTCCGAAGCCCGCCAGGCCGCTGCGTCCGTTCAGGCAAGCGCGGCGCCGCGAGCCGGCGGTCGTCTGTCCGCAGCCGCCGGTTGTGGAGAGCACACAGCTCGGTGGTCATCGACAGTCACGACCACGCAGTCGACGCGACTACCGGAACCGTGGCATTGCTATAGCGCGGCCGGTGCCCCGGCCGACGCGAAAGCAATCACGCGGCTCGTGCCACGACGCGACAACCGGCGTGATCGAGATGTCGCCTTTGCGATCGCCGGGGCCCGCGGCCGCGCCGGAGCAAAAGCAGACGTCCGGGAGATGCGCTGTTACCACACGTTGCATGGGCACCCGCCGCGACCGCGCGACGCGCCGGCGGCTCGAAGGAAGCAGGAACTCCCCTTACACGACGGCTCATCTCTTCCGCTGTATGGGTTAGCACCGCTCGAGACAGCGCCACGACCGACACGCCGCGGTTCATGGACGCCGCAAAGCAATCTACGACTCCGCTTTCCGAACGACCGATCACCACCGAGGTTGGCCAGCTGGGTCGCTGCCCCCGGAGCCGGCCGACCCGGGAGCAGCGGCTTGCCGTCAGGCGGGCCTAGAACGCGCCGGGACCCGCAGAGCCTGTCGGAGTTGAGGGACTCGCCAGTGTGCACTGCCCACTGCGCGTTCCGCCCACGGTGTTGGGCTCGGCGACACGGGGATAGATCGCCATCACGGTCGGGTTAGCCTCAGAGCTGTCATACACCGGCTGAGCGCCGGGCGGCGAGGCAGCAGGCGGATGGCTGTTGCCGACGCAACCGAGGTTCTTCTTGATCTGGTTGGCAAGGACCTCGATCCCGTCAGGGTCGGCCAGCGTGTTGTTATTGATGGCCAGGCCCCCGCCGATCTTGTCTCGCGCCAGCCCGAGCCAGCATGTCTTCAGACCGCTGATCACGACGTTCTTCTTGACCGCGGCGTCCTCGACATCGCTGAACACCGGCGACTTGATCGCGGCGAACACGCCGGTCTTGGGCGGATTGCAGCTGACGCCACCACCGCCACCCGTCTCCGTGTAATTGCCGCCGATCGTGGTGTTGTGGATCAGCACGCCGACCGCCGACTTCGCGACGATGTTGCCCGAGATAGCCGGATGGCTCGTCAGCTTCGGGACTTTCGCCTTATCGTCGAAGCACGGCATTCCCGTGCCGTTGGGATTGGCCTTGCAACCAAGAATCGCGACGCCACCCGCGTCGATTACGAGATTGCCGGTGACCGTGAGGCGCGAATGGTGGGCGCCGAACGCCGCGCCGAGCGCGCCTCCCTTGATCACCGTCAAGGTCCCGATCACGTTGGCCCGGCCCGTCTTCACCGCGCACACCCCCTTAACGACGACCCCGTCAGGGTAAGTGCCCTTCAGCAAGCCCGGGGTATGAAACTTCCCCGAGCAGACAAACGGTCCCGCGGCCGGGGCTACTGCGGCCCCTGCGCCCGCGATAGCGAGCACGAGCGCCGCGGCGACAAGCGCCGGCACGCCACGTCTAAGCATCATCTGCTGACCACCTCTCAGTAGGTTTTGAATTTGCCCCGACGCTCCGGCCCAGCGCGGCGTCGCGACGCTACCACGCGATGAGCAGCATTTACTAATCTTTCACCGAAATACACGCGATCCAAACAAAGCCGATCCGGCGCGACCCCCTACGGCAGCAGCCGATCGCCAGCGGAACACTTGGCCGCGGCCCTCCAGGTCCCGAGCACATCGCCCTCGGGCAGCCAATCGGGTAGGCCCAGCGCCAGCCGCCGCGAGATCGCGATCGCGTACGGCTCGTAGCTCTCGCGCAGCTCCTCAAGCCGGTCCGCGCAGGCCTCAGCGTCGACCTCGCCCTGAATCCCGCTCATCCTGCCTCCAGACGCGGGCGAAGCTCCGCCAGACTTCCGACGGCAGCCGACCCCCGGCCGGAGCGGCGACGAACGGCCGCGTCACCAGCCCGCGGCTGACGGTGCTGGCACAGTCGCGGCGCACGATCCTTCTCGTCCTTCCGGCGGCATGCGGCCCGCGATCGCAAAGGCGACCAAACGCAACGCCGCCAGCGACCGGTGTTAGCCGCGCACGCGGGCGGCGAGCGAGCAGCGCAAGCGTGTGGGCGGAATCGTCGGCCGTGCCAAAGATCGTTGCGCCCAGCGACTGCGCCGAATCTCCAGTAGCGCTGGACGGCCAGCCGGAGCCAGCCTGTTCACAGGCACACATTTCCCAGTGCGATTCCATGCTCAGGGCGGGTTCGATCAGCAGCCCGATGGCGGCTGCGCTAGGAGGGAGCGGTCCATGTGCCGTACCTAACCGCTAGGACCGCCATGGGCAGCACCGCCTTCAGCGCCCGCTACACCGCCGCGATGGCCGAGTGACCCCGGTCACACCCTCCCGCCCCAACCCCTCCAAAAACCCAGCGCGCATGCATCACATACCCGACGACCGTCCCCGCCGCCAAACCCCGCTCGCACGCCAGGTACCGCCCAAACGACGACAACAACAGATCCAACCGCGAACCCGTCGGCACGGGCGGCTCGCTCGCCAGCACCCCAAGCTCGCGGAGCACCTCCAACAGACAAACCAACCCCGGCCGCGACACCCCCGAACTCGAACAGCCAGCAGCCCGCTGCCAGACCAGGAACTCCTCAACCCGCCCACGGCTCAAATCGACCGCCGACAACCCGTCCACCTGCAGCCAACGGCTCAACCGCGCGACCTGCCGCAAAAGGTTGACCGTCGTCAACGGCGTAATAGCCGCGCTCCCGCAGTCCGGCCGAATACGCCTCAGCGAACGGAACCAACGGCCCCGTCATCAACACCCTACAAACCCTGGTCACTGGCCTGGCCACCGTGTCCTCCTTCTCCGACAACAAGAAGGACGACGATCGCCACCACCGCCGGCGTTATGCCGACCTCTACACCGCGATCAGCCCAATCTGCGAGGACTTCCTAACCGAGGTCGGCATAACACCAACGTCGGCATATTCATGGTTGTGCCGACGTCGGCACAACCACGATCTCCGCCATACGTTCGGCACCCGCATGGCCGCGGCGGGGGTGCCGATGCGCACGCTCCAGGAGTGGATGGGCCACCGCGACTTCAAGACGACCCTGATCTACGCCGACTACGCGCCGTCGGCGAACGAGGCCGAGATCGTCAACGGTGCCTTCGCGGCCGGGGTGTCCACCAATTTGTCGACCAATTTGAGCGAAAGTGGGAGCAACTCAAACCAAGAAGAACCTGGAAATCTCGATTGAGCAGAATCTAGAAAATCCCTGGAGCCGGGGTTGTGGTCCAGGCGGTCGTGGGTTCGAGTCCCATCGCTCACCTTCGCGAATTACTTGCTAGCCGCCAGTTCTCTGGATTGATGGGCATAGGCCAGGGCGCGCGAGTGTCCATCGATTGTCCATCAATTTTCGAGGCCCATGCGCGCCCGTGGAGTTTTGGCGGGCCGCGGAGTGGGGTCTCGTCTGGGCGCCCTGCGGGCAGGCACGTCTTCGGTGGGGCTCTTTGAGTCCGGTTCGCGTGGCGTGAGGCCCGTACGAGCCGGCGGGGTACCGTACGCCCGCCCAGCCCAAGCGCCGCTTGGGGTCTCAGCGTGGGGGTGCCTGCGGGTGGCGGTGGTTCTTCGGTGGACGGCTGACCGAGAGATCCGGGACGTGGCTCGCGGTGGCTTGATGTGCGGCCGACGCCGTTGTCGTGGCGACCGTGCTCGACCGCTCCAGCCTGCCCGAATCCGCGGACGAGTCCGCGGCGCTCGCGGCTGCCCGGGAGCGAGCGGCGCCGTCGAGCAATCTCGCCGCGGCGGCGCGCCGGTTCGGCGACCATTTCCCCGCGCTGAGGCGCCAGGGGCCGATCCGCCTCAGCGGCATCCTGGTGGTCGGGCTGATGCTGGTGTATGTGCCGTGGCTGTTCGCCCATCTCAATCCGGCGGTCCCGTGGCTGGCCTGGCCGTTTTTGTTCGCCAACATCCTCTCCGCCGTGTGCGTGACGCTGTCGGTGCTCAACGGCTGGTCGGCGCGGGTGACGCCTCGCCGCCCTGTGGTTGGACCGGACGCCCCGGAGGTGGCCGTGATCATCCCCACGTGGGGCGAGCCTGTTCCGATGGTGCTGAGGACGGTCCTCAGTGTTCTCGAGCAGGACTACCCGCGGGACTGCCTGCGTGTGATCGTGTCCGACGACGCACACAACCCCGTGCTCGCGGCCGCGCTCGACGGCTTGGGCGTGATTTACCATGAGCCTCCGCCGCGGGACGCTCCGGGAAGGAACGGGGCGGCGAAGGCCGGCAATCTCAACTCCGCGCTCGAGCTGGTGCTCCGTCGCTTCCCGTCGGTCGCGCACATCGAGACGCGCGACGCCGACGACGAGGTCGGCACGCACAACTTTCTACGCCACACGATCGGCCAGCTCGAGTTCGACCAGCGCCTGGCGTTCGTACAGACGGTCAAAGAGGCTCAGGTCTCCGCCGGCGACCCGTTCGTCAACCTCGACGGCCAGTTCTACCGCTGCCAGATGCTGTCGCGCAACTTCGCGAACGCGGTCTTTCCGTGCGGATCGGGCCTGGTGTGGCGCCGCAAAGCGCTCGAGGACATCGGCGGCTTCCCGACGTGGAACCTGGTCGAGGATCTCCAATCGGGCGTTGAAGCCCTCAGGCGCGGATGGCGCGGTTGTTATCTCACGATCGTCGGCGCGGTCGGTCAGCACAGCCCCGAAGACGTGGCAAACGTGTTCAAGCAGCGAGGCACGTGGGCGATCGACACCGTTCGCCTCGTGATCTGGGGAAACCTCCGGGGGCTCAACCTCAGGCAGCGGCTCCAGTTCAGCGAAACGTTCCTTTTCTACGCCCACTCCTTCACCGCGCTCGTGTACCTCCCGTGCACCGCTCTGGCCTGCCTGGGCACGGTTCCGGTGAGCGCATCCGCGGTCTCCTGCCTGCTACATCTGATGCCGTACGCGCTCGCCGCGGAGCTTCGACTGTTCATCCTCAATCAGCCGTTCGGGGACCGGCGTCGGCGTCAACGCTCGCCGCTGCGCGCCCTGTGGCGGTTGAAGCTGATGTGGCTCGGCCTCGCGCCGGTCTACATGCTGGCCTGCTGCAAGGCCATGCTCTGGGGTCCTCGCCGCAAACCGGTCTACAGGATCACGCGCAAATCGACCGAAGTTCGCTGGTACTGGCGGGAAACGCTCCCGCACGCTCTGCTCGCGGCGATCGTCCCGGCCGGGTTCCTCACCGGGCTCGCCACCGGCACGCTCCCGCCGCTGCTGATCCTGCTCACCACGGGTTACTGGGGACTCGTGAACACCGCCGCTCTCTCCGGCTTCATCGTCCGCGGCTGGTCCGGCACCTCACCCGCCAAATGGCTCCGAACCGTCGAGCGACGCGCCGCGACGACCACACCATAAACCCGCATCCTCGCCAACGAGGAACACCAGCCCACCCGCTGGTCCCCCGCGCTCAACTTCGAAAGCCTCTCCGTGCTCAAGCCCGAGGACCCCGGGTCCGACTACTGTCTTGATGGGATCACAACGGAGACGGGCGGCACTCTCAGCTGTTCCGCGGGAGGCCACGCTCGACGCTGCAGAGGCGTCGCCCACGCGGCTAGGCGCGGTGCGAGAGGTCCCGCCCGCTGCGGGGCGGGATGGATCGTCCCTGCCTGCGCTGCGGGAGCAGTTCTCAGCTGTTGTGGCGAACATCCCCGGCGCGGTGTACCGGTGCGCATGCGACGCGGACTGGACGATTCAGTTCATGAGCGAGCACATCGCGACGATCTGCGGCTATCCCGCGGCCGACTTCATCGGCAACGCCGTCCGCAGATACGGCTCGATCATCCATCCGGATGACAGACCGTACGTAATCGAGGAGATCGATCGGGCTCTGGAGGCCGGGTCGCCCTACACGCTCCAGTACCGAGTGATCCACGCCGATGGCGGCGCGCGGTGGGTGTGTGAGCGAGGTCGTGCAATCCTCGGCCAGCGCGGCGAGCACCTGTGGCTGGACGGGGTGATCCTCGATGTGACCGACCAGGTGCTGATCGAGCAGGACCGGGATCGGGCGGTGGAGGAGCTGCGCCGCCAGGCGGAGATGAACCGCCATCAGGCGCTGCATGACGCGCTGACCGGCCTACCAAACCGTGTGCTGTTTCGCGACCGGGTCGGCCAGACCATCCGGTCGTCCGAGCGTGACGATCAGAAGTTCGCGGTGCTCGTCCTGGATCTCGATCGCTTCAAGGAGGTCAACGACACGCTGGGTCACGCGGCCGGCGACCAGCTGCTGCTCGAGGTGGGCGGCCGACTGCAGGCGGCGTTGAGGGCAGAGGACTCGATCGCCCGCCTCGGCGGGGACGAGTTCGCGATCCTGGTGGTCGGCGCGGAGGCGCAGGCCGCGATCGAGGTCGCCTCGCGGATCCGCGAGACGCTGGATCAGCCGCTGGTATTGCAAGGCCTCCCGCTGCGGATCGACGCGAGCATCGGCATCGCGCTCTACCCCACGCACGCGGTGGAGGTCGACGGACTGATCCAACGGGCAGACGTGGCGATGTACGTCGCCAAGCACAACAACGTCGGTTCCACGTTGTATGACCCCGACCAGGACGCCCATCAGCCCGAGCGACTGTCGCTTGTCACCGAGCTGCGGCGGGCCATCCACGAGCGTGAGCTGGTGCTCCACTACCAGCCCAAGATCGAGGTGAGCGATGGTCGCGTCCGGGGCGTGGAGGCGCTGGTTCGCTGGTGCCATCCCGAGCGCGGACTCCTCGGTCCCGACGAGTTCATCGACGCGGCCCAGGAGACCAGTCTGATTGGACCGTTGACCCGCTATATCGTCGACGAGGCGCTTCGCCAGTGCCAGGAGTGGGCTCAGGGGGGACACAAGCTGATGGTCTCGGTAAACGTGTCCACACGCAATCTGATTGACACCCAGTTCCCAGATGACCTCGCCCGCCTGCTCGACAAGTGGCAGGTACCGCCGTCGCTGCTGGAGCTCGAGGTCACCGAGACCGCGGTGATCGCTGATCCGTTCCGGATGAAGGCGGTACTCGAGCGCCTGGGAGCCATGGGCTTGCGGTTGTCGGTAGATGACTTCGGCACGGGCTACACCTCGCTGGGCTATCTCACACGCTTACCGATCAATGAGCTCAAGATCGACCGCTCGTTCGTGTCGAACATGACCCAATCCGAGCAGGATGAGGTGATCGTCCGATCGACCATCGACCTGGGACGGAACCTCGGTCTGGAGGTGGTGGCTGAAGGAGTGGAGAGCGCCGAGGTGCTCGACCGGCTCAGATCGCTCGGCTGCGACGTGGCGCAGGGCTTCCTCATGAGCCGAGCATTGTCGGCCGACGAGCTGACCGCGTGGCTGAACGAGCTACCCGCTCGCGACCGGGAACCCTACTGGCAGGTTGAGTCCTCCTCCAGTCGGACTGGACCGGTGGTCATCGGCGAGCCGGCTCTGGGTATCGACGACGTTGTCCGAGCCGCTGTGGAGGGTGCCGAGGTCGTCGTCGACCGAGCCGCGATGGGACGGATGGTGGCTGCGCGGGGCACGATTGACGACGCAGTCACGCGCGGCGAGACGGTGTATGGAGTGACCACTGGGGTCGGCCCGCAGAAGCGCCAAAGAGTGTCCGCAGAGGACCAGGGCGAGTTCAACCGCCTGATGATCCTGGCCCACTGCGTCGGCCACGGTGACCACGCTCCGGATACGTTCGTCCGGGCGGCGATGGTCGTCCGGGCGCAGGGGCTGGCCGCGGGCGCGGCCGGTGTGCGGCCCGCGGTCGTTCAGGCGCTCGTCGACGCTTTGAACGCTGGCGTGCATCCCACCGTCCACCTGATCGGTTCGATCGGCCAATCCGACCTCTCGCCCATGGCAGAGATCGCCCGGGCGCTGATCGGGGCCGGACCGGACGGCCAGCTGATCGCCGCCGCGGGCCTCCGTCCGCTCGAGCTCGAGGCTCGGGAGGCCCTGGCTCTGATCAGCTCCAACTCCTTCAGCGTCGGAATTGCGTCGATCGGACTCGCCGCCGCCGACTTGGCGCTGCACGCGCTCGAACTCGCCGCCGCGCTCTCGTTCGAGGGATTTCTCGCCAACGTGTCGGCCCTGGATCGCGCGGTGGCGCGCCTTCGCGCACACGACGGCGTAGCGCCCACCATCGATCGGCTCCGTGGGCTACTCGACGGCGGGACGTTGCTGCTTCGGACCCGCCCTTCCCGGAATCTTCAGGACCCGCTCTGCTTCCGCAACCTACCCCAGATCCACGCAAGTGCCCGCAACGCCCTCTCGCACGCCACCGGCCTGGTGGAGACCGAACTGCGCTCGGCTGCCGACAACCCCGCCGTCATCGCTGAGGAGCGGCGCGTGCTCTCGAATGGAAACCACGACATCACCCAGGTGGCGGTGGGACTCGACTACGCTCGGCTGGCGCTCGCGCAGGCGATCACCATCGCCAACGAGCGAATCCAGAAGCTCCTCGATCCACGCTTCAGTGGACTCCCAAGCGGGCTACGCGCCCACGATGACCTCGCCGTGGACGGCCTCGCGGTGCTGGGTCACGGCTCGACCGCACTCGCCGCAGAGTGCCGCCTGCTGGCCGCGCCCGTGACGCTTGAGCAAACTTCCTCCGCCATGGCGGAGGGCATCGAGGACCGGGTGACTCTGGCGCCCGTCGGCGCGCGCCGGCTGTACGAGATCGCCAATCACGCGCTACGGCTGGCGGCGGTCGAGCTCGTATGCGCCGCTCAGGCGGTGGACCTCTCCGGCCGACGCCGCGAGCTCGGATCGGGAACCGCCGACGCGTACAACAACGTCCGCCGACGGATCCCGTTCACCGGCCCCCACGAGCCGCCGACCGACGAGCTCGAGCCGCTCGTTGGCTGGCTCAGCGCGCGCGTGTAACGTCGTCCGGGATGGGCTCGGGCACGGTCCCATTCTGTTCCAGCCAGAGGAGGAGGCGTCGACGAGTGCTTCTTTGGCTTCCGTCGATAATGGCTCGCAATCGCACAGGCGATCGCACACATCCGGTGGTCGATGCCGGCAGAAAGGAGCCTCATCGAGCGGGACTTTGATCCGGACTGGTTAGCTTGGCATCGGCTCGTGTGGGCGCGGCGCGTTCGAATACGTGTCGGCCGGTTCGAGAAACTCGCGGACCTGCTGGCGTAGCTCCGGTGTGTCCTCGTGTCCGTGCACTGAGACGGCGTGCTCGGCGGCCGCGCGCACGACCTCCTGCTCCTCTCCGATGATCGTCAGCGAGCAGTTCAAATCGCTCGGCCAACGACGGCAATCGGCCATCACTCGCGCCATGCGAACCTCCTTTGGTTGAGCCCCGATCCTCCTCCGTGGATCACCCACCGTCAACCCCGTTTCGCGTGCTGCCTAGCCGCATCTCCATCCTGTGACGGGGTGTGGATCGATGCCATGCCGATAGCAGACGCTGGCTCTCTCGCTTGCGCGACGGCTGGCCTTGACCGGGCCAAGAGAACAAGCGTAGGCTCGGTCCAACAACAACATGGAGGTGGACGGACATGTCCAGCGATGTCACGACCGGCGCTAACGGGGCTGCTACAACGGCGGCGGTACCGGAAGACCTCTCTGAAGCCTCACGCCAGCTCCTTGAGCAGAGCTTCAACGAGGGCAACTTTGGGCTGATCGACCAGCTTGTTGCGTCGGAAGCCGTCAACCACGACCCCGCCACTCCGGCTCAGATGCGGGACCTGCGCGGGCCTGAGGTACTCAAGCGCATGGCGACCATGTACCGCGCGGCGTTTCCCGACCTGCGGATGACCGTCGACGACGTGATCGCGGCCGATGACAAGGTGGTGCTGCGGTGGCACAGCGAGGGAACGCATCGTGGCGAGCTCGCTGGCCTGGCGCCGACTGGCGTCCATGGGTCGGTGACTGGTATGAGCATCGACCGGTGGAAGGACGGCAAGATCGTCGAGGCCTGGGCCGAGTGGGACAACCTTGGTCTCGCCCGGCAGCTCGGCGCCGCGCCGCCGGAAGGCAGCGTCGGCGAGAAGATCGGAATGGGTCTGCAGCGGCTGATGGCTCGTTGGATGCGCAAGAAGAACCAGGGCTAGGTGACCGAGCCGCGAGGCGAAACGACAGAGGTTGAAGCGACTCGAGCCCCCGGCGATTAGCTTCGAGCAATCTGAGCTGAGTGGCCGGAGACGGGGCTGCCGCTCTGCTCGCGGTCGCTGGTCAGGGCAACATCCGCACAACCACTCTGCGCGCCTTCACCGCCGACGAGATGAGGGACGTGATCAGCACGGCTGGCTGACCACCAGCACGACCACAGCCAAAACAAGTGCGCCACCCTCGCGGCGTGAGCGCGACCTTCAAGGCGACAGCGCGTCATACGCTCGGTCTCGCTGGGATCGCCAAGATACGCAAGACGCGGCGGACTCCGTGCCGTCACAGCCGAGGCGCACCCATCCGCCTGCCTTGCTTAGAAGTGCTTAGCGGCCTCTTCGAGACCTGTCTGGACGTCTTCGGGTGTCATCACGGGCAGAAACTCGATCGAGGCACCCACGGCCATGAAGAAAGGCTCTGCGATCGCCGGAATCTGCGACGGCTCCTGCAGGTCGAAGAAGATCAAGCCGGTCCGCTTCCCGTCGATGGCCGTGAAGTAAGCAGCCTCGGGCTTGATCTGTCCCATCACACGCTCAAGCACCTCTCCGAACGATCCGTCTCTGATGGCACGGTTCCCGGCCTCGACGTCCATCTGCATCTTCAGCAGCATCCGCATTGTCTTTCCTCTCAATAGTGGTTGGTGGCGACCCTAAACGATCGCCAGCGCCCGCGATAGAAGACGATCTGTCAGCGCCATGGGCATTCTGCGCGGCGATGGTGGGCGGCCCGGCGGTTTCAGCGATTGGATGTTCGTGGTCAAGCTTGAGGATGTCGGGGTTATCGATCTCGCACCGGTAAGTCGACGGTCAGCCGGTGTTGCGCATGCCGGCGGCGATGCCGTTGATCGTCAACAGGAGCGGTCGCTCCGCGTCTGTGTCGCCGGCGCGAGCCCGCCGGAGAAGGTCGATTTGCATGTACGACAACGGGTCGGTCCAGGGGTTGCGATGCGAGAGGCGGGCCATCAGCGCGGGGGCGCTTTCGAGCAGCGAGTCCGTGCCGGAGATCTCGAGCACGGTCCGCACGACTCGGTCGTGTTCGGCGCGGATCGGTTCCCACAGCTCGCGTGCGGGGTCGTCCCCGAGTAGCTCGAGGTATCGCTCGGCGATCCCGAGGTCGCTCTTGAACAGTGACATCTCGAGCGTCGAGCAGAGCATCGCGAAGAAGGGCCAGCGGTTGATCATTTCGCGCTGCAGCTCGCGGTCGCCTTCCTCGAGAGCGGTGCCGGCCCCGTACCAGGCTGGGAGCAACAGCCGGTTTTGCATCCACGCGAACACCCATGGGATCGCTCGCAGCCCCCCGACTGTCCATGTGACCGAGCGCGACGCCGGTCGTGAGCCGATGTTCAGCCTAGTGAGCGCATCGAGCGGCGAGGCCAGGGCCAGAAGCGTGGCGAACCGCTCGTCCTCGTAGATCAGCGCTCGGTACATCATTCGCGAGCGGTCGGCGAACCGCTGGGCCTCGGCGCGATAGCGCTGGGGGACGTCGCGGTCGCGCGCGAGGGTCGCGAGCAGCACTGCCGAGAGCGTCTGCTCGAGTGAGCGCAGCGCCAGCTCAGGGTGCGAATACCGCTGCGAGATCACTTCTCCCTGTTCGGTTATCCGCATGCGGCCGCGGATCGATCCGCCCGGCTGCGCCAGGATGGCGCGGTGAGTCCGCGCTCCGCCCCTTGAGGTCGAGCCGCCCCGGCCGTGGAAGAACCGCAGCTCGATTCCACGCGAATCGGCGTCGGCCAGCAGTCTCTCCTGGGCCGAGTACAGCTCCCACTGGCTGGCGAGAAAGCCACCGTCCTTCGCTGAGTCCGAGTATCCGAGCATGATCTCCTGGCGGTGTGAGCACCTCGCCAGCTGCGCGGCGTACATCGATTGCTCGTAAAGCGTCGCCATCGTCGCTTGTGCCCGGTCGAGATCCTCGACCGTCTCGAACAGCGGCACCAGCGGCAACGTCGGCAACTCGGCCACGCCGATGCCCGCGCCGCGCATCAGCACGAGCGCGGCCAGAACGTCGGAGGGACGCTCGACCATCGAGATGATCACGCTGCCGAGCGCCTGTGGGCCATGCTCGCGCAGCCCGCTCGCGATCGCCGCGAAAACGTCCGGAGGCTCTCCCGGGCCGTCCTCGAGAACCGCGGCGAGTCGGGTTGTCCGCTCGTGCTCGTGCGCCTCGGCAAAGCCCGGCGCCAGCGGCTCGATCGCTGAGCGCAAATCGTGCGCCGACAGCCGGACGTCGAGCGCCGCGAGATGGAACCCGAACGTCCGCACCTGGCACAGCAGCCTCGCGAGCGCCCCATCCGCAACCCACCGCGAACTCGACGACTCCCGGAGCAGCTCGAGATCCTGCTCGAGCTCCCGGGGCTCGCGGTAACCATGCGGCAACTCGCGCAGCGCGCCGTCGAGCCGGGCCGACACGAACGACAGCTTGCGCCGGAACGGCTCCTGCTGGTTGTTCGGCCGCCGGGACGCGACGTCGGGCATCTCCGCGTCATCCGCCTCGAGAGAGGCCTCGAGCGTCGGCGAGACGAACAGCCGGTCCTCCGACTGCGAATACAGCTCCGCCAGCCTGTCTACCCGCGCTCGCAGCAGGCGCAGCGCGGTCGTGCGGTGCAGGCGTAGCGTGCGACTCACCGAGTCCGGGGTGACCTCGGGATTCCCGTCCATGTCCCCGCCCGCCCAGCTGCCAAACCGAACCGCTGGAACGCTCGGCGGCCAAGACCGCTCGAACGAGCGCGAGATCTCGGCCTCGAGCCGCGGCACTGCATCGAACAGCACCGCCTCGAAGAAGAACAAAATCCGACGCACCTCGTCCTCGACCACCGGGCGCGTGCGCCGCACCGCGTCGGTCTGCCACCACACCGTCAGTACCTCGCGCAATTCCCCTTCGAGCCCGCGCCGCTGGGTACGGCCGAGACGCGGGTCATCGAGTCGCTCCATTGCCCGCCATACCGACTGCTGATGCTCGAACACGGACCTTCGAGTCGCCTCCGTCGGATGCGCCGTCATCGTCAGCCGCACGTCGAGCCGCCGGAGCGCCTCGGCCACCTCCGCAGGCGGATGCTGCACCGCCACGCCCGCTGCGGCCGCCAGCGACTCGCGCTGCGGAGCGCTCGCATCGGAGTCGTAGTGCCGCCTGCGCCGCAGCCGCTCTAACTCCTCGGCGATGTTGGCCAGCTGCAGCTGGATCGAGCACGCGCGCACGAACGGCTCGAGGGCCCCGTCGGCCTGAGCGCGGACAAACCGGGCCAACGTTGCGGCTGCCGGGATGTCGCCGCCACGCACCCGCGCCGCGGAATCGCGCAGCCAGAACACCCGGTCGCGGAAAGCGCGACCCTCCTGCTCCTCGAGCACGTCACCGAGCAGCGCCTCGAGCGCCGCCGTGTCTCGATCCAGAGCGTCACTCATCGCGCGGGCGCGCATCCGCGCTGGCCCGACCGGAACGAACTCCGTCTCCGAAGAGCGCGATCCTCTCGACCGTCCCGTCGACTGCTCGCGTGGATCACAGACAGCCTGAGCAGATCCTCGGCATTCAGATGAATCCCATACGGCACCGCTGAAAATCGCAAAGGCCAGGTCTCGCGATCCCCCCCAATTGGGGTACCCGGGCGCGCGGCCGGAGAGGCGATCGCTTCACGGTGATACCGGCCCGCCCCGGCGACCGCCTCTGCAACGAGCCAGGCGCGATCGGGCCCGGCGGACGAGCGATATGCCAGCACGAATCCTGTCGTCGGCCTCGTATCTACCGCCGCGGTCGGAACGGCGACCTGGTGATCTCCATGACCGCCCGCACCGGCCTGATTGTTAGCCGCGACGTCGTCGGCCTGCTAACGACCGCTCTACTGATCTACCAAGAACGCAGGCACCGGGCTCGGACCAATCCTGGCTTCCGGAGGGGACGATGAGGAGCGCTGATCGCCTCGCTTCCGCACCGCGCCGGGGATGCGCGAGCGTGCGAGCATGGGACCGCCCCTGGCTTCGGACGACCGCGTCGACCAGAGCAGGCGACAAACCAGCCCGCTCTTCAAAGGAGGGAGCCATGTCTGCTCATCAGTTGTTGGACGCAGCTGGGTCGACCGAGGTCGTCGGCGACCATGCCTGGGCATCACGCTGGCCGCCGTCCGCGGAACGAGGGCCACTGGTGAGCCTCCAGTCGTAAAGGCGCCGTTGCTGCCGCCGATCCTGGTCGTCGGCACCACGACTGAGATCTCGGCCGCCCCGCGCTTCTGTAGCGGCTGCGAGAGTGGCGCTGCGGTTATCGGGGAGCTGTGGAACCGTCGCAGCTGTCAGGTCCGCACAACAGGCGCCGCCTCGCCGGAGTGGGGGCACCGAACTGAGAAGTACGACGGGTTCGCCGTCGATCGTTGGGGTGTCACATCCGTCGTCTTGTTTCTTCTCGGCGGGCGCCGCGGTTGTGGGGCTGCGTGGTATGCGGTACCGTGGCAGCGCCGTTGTGACGCGGCACGGGGCAGTTGGTTTGGCCAGCTTTAGGCGAGGAGATGTTATGGGTCATAGGGCGAGGCGGGTGGTGGTTGTCACAGCGGTCGGGGCGCTGATCGCGTCGAGCTCGGCATGGGCGAGCGGCTCGGCCTCTCAAGCTGGCTACCGCGCTATGCACGACGCATTCCGGTCCGTGCACGCGAGTTGGATCATGCCGTCGATCTCGTGTCCCGGGCAGTCGTCCCCTGGATACGATGGCTCAGCGTGGTTCGGGGTGGGGATGGGTCCGTCTTATTGATCTTCGGAACAGGTGGTCGCGCGGGCCTTCTGCACGGGCACGGTCGCGAGCTACGTGGCGTATTTCGAAGTGGGTGGAGTTCAGGCAGCCCGCAGCGCGGGAGGGGTATTGACGCCGTATCCGGGGGATCGGATCAACGCGACGGTTTCATACCTCGGCGTCTTTCCTTACGTTGCCGGCCCTTACACCTATCACGTCAGCCGGTATCGCTTTTCGATCACAGATTTGACTCACCCGAAATCGGTCACCAACGTCGATTCATTCGATTGCCTCGCACACGGCTGTGATCACTCGACCGTTGAGGTTTCGGCGGGGATCCCATTCGCAGGGTATTCGCCACTCGCAAGCTATGGGAAGGTCACGTTTTTCGCCATCGGCGTTACCGATGCGAGACGACACCGCGGATCCTTCGCGAAGAACAAGCACTGGAATGTTGTGAGGCTCGCGGAGTTTGACTCGCCCGCCCACAGCTTGGCGGCGTCGCCGTCCCTCTTGACTCTTCGCGGCACGCAGTTTTCAGACCGCTGGCGCGGGTTTTGAAGGCAGCGCATGCGCGATGTTCTCATTCCCGACGATGTTTCGACGTGCGTGTGCTAACCCTGGACAACCGACGGCAGGGCCGACTCTTCGGATCCGGGATGCTTCACCGAGCGCAGCTGATAGCAACTGTCCGCGTAGCCGGAGCGCCGCAGGATTGGCCGAGCCGGCGTCGACGGGACTCACGGGCGGTCCCGACTCTCGGGAAGGCGTGGTTCCCAGCGCCAGGAGGGCCGCGAGTCCCACGGTAGGGGCGTGCGCCAAGCTCGGCGCGAGCGACCGGGTGGGGCGCGCACCGCCGGGCGCCCGCTCCAATGCGTCGGCACCCGTCGCTCGCCTGAAGCATTCAGGAGCGCGCCCACGCCGACGCGCGCGCCGGTCCGGCGTGGGATGCCGTGTGAGGGTCACTGCGGTGGCGGCCGCTTCTCAATGGGGTGGGGTGGAGGCCGGCGGAACTCCGCTCGATTCCGTCGGTCACGTGCTGGGTCACGTCGCGTCAGTGGTCACATGCGGTCGAGCCCCGGCGGAGTGACGGGCGAGGGCCGGAGGGTGATCAGGCGCGGTTACGGTCTGCTGGTCGGCCTAGGAATTCTCGGGGCCGGCCGGTTCGGGGTGGGCGCCTCTGGCCACAGGACCTGAGCGATCCCCACGACGTTCGCTGCTCGCTCGGCGGTGGGGCTGACCTTCGGCGCCACCTCGAGCTGCCAGCCGGTCCACCTCGCGTCTGTCAGTGCGGCGAGCACGGCTTGGATTCCGGAGCTGTCGATGAAGCTCAATTGTGAGAGGTCCAGACGGACCGGGTGGCCAGCGGTCTTGAGATCCGCAAGGCGGGTGCTGAGGGTCTCGGCGGTGGTGAGGTCGAGGTCGCCGAGCAGGGTGAGAGTGACGGTTTTGTCGGGATCCGGACGCTCGCGCATCGCGAGGTGCCGGCGAGTTTGTGGCGGCGGCGCGTGGCCTTCTCGGCTGCTTGGAGCCGCTGTCTGGGAGACGCCGGCAGCGTGGGCGTAGGCCGCGCCACGGTAGCGGTCCTCGGACCGGAAGATGATTCTGATCACGCCGTCGCAGTCGGGATACTCGAAGCGGTGGCCACGGGCGGCTGCGTTGCGGAAGGCAGCGCTCGTGAACCCGCAGCGCTCGCAGGCGTAGAGCGGCACACCTCATCTATTCCCCCCGTGGCCGTGCAGAGAACCTACGTCCGCGCGATTACGCGCCCCGCGGCCTGGTGGAAGCCGCGGCCGCGAACTGGCGGACCGGAGACGGACTGCTCGCGTCGGCCAGATCGAGCACGTGCCGCCGCGCCTCGCCAGCCTCAGGAGGAACCACCGCATTGAGCGTCCGCGGGGTCCCGGCACGATAGAACGCGACCGGGATCGGCCCAACGGAGCGCCTCACGAGGTACGCCCACCTCGCGGCGGTGTCATCGGCGACGTGCCGCCCCGCGAGCACGACGACGCTGGGGCCGTGCACCGAGGCGACATCCCCGAGGCCGGTGATCGCCCGCGTGGAGAGGCTGAGCACCCTGACGCCGGCACGCAGGCAGAACAGCTCCAGGGCGCGGATGTGGGGAGCATCGAGGTCGAGCTCGTCACGCGATCCGTCCCCGACCAGGATCGACGTCGTGGTGACCGCCGGTGGGGCGAGGCGCTTGGCTCGGCGCAGCCAATCCCCCGCCCAGCGCGCGGCGAACGCCCAAGCGGCGGACTCGGTTCCCATCCGACCAGCGATCGTCTCTAGGCCGGGCAAGAGGACTTCCTCGACCGAGCGCTCGACGGAGCGGAGCGCGAGCGTCGTCTCGAGTGCTCGATCGGCGCGCTCGTGGTCGTAACCGAGGAGCGCGGCGACCAGCGATTCGGTGTCCGCCACGAGCGCTGCCCGAGCGTGAGCGATCGCCGAGGAGATCGACCGGCCTTCCCGGAGCGCCGCCCGCAGCGCGGCGACCTCGCCATGGGAGTAGAACCGGTGTCCGCCCGGCGAGCGCTGCGGCTCAGGAAACCCAAACCGCCGCTCCCACGCTCTCAGCGTGTTCGAAGCTACGTCCAGCAACGCTGCGGCTTCGGTCGTCTTAAGTTGGCGCATCGGAGAGCAACCACCGTTTCTCTACCCGCCCCGAGTAGCAGGGTTATCGGCCGACCCACCTCAGGCCTGAACATCAAGGTCGCAACTATGAGTGACTTCTCACCGACCCGCTCGTGCCAAGCCGTGCTGCCGCAATTGGGATAGACCGAATCGGACCGCTCGCCGGCTCGCGATCTGCAGCTGACTGACCGCCGATAGCTGGCCCACTCGGTTGACTCCCGCCGGCCGGCAAGCGATCCAGTGCTGTCTCTCACCGACCGAGCCGTACATCCCGATGCCGCCCGGAACAGCGGGGCCCGCCGCTTCCCCTCGGGACGACGTCCACAATCCACCCCTCTTAGGCCGCGCTGGCGCTGCCTGGTCAACCGGTCAGCGGCGCCGCAAACCTGCCCGTGCCTCCTGCTTGAACCCGACATCGGCGAAGCGCCACGGGATCCTCGAGCTGGCTCATGACCTGGACGAAACGAGGCGTCCCGCGCCGGCCGAGGTGCACGCCGCCGAGGCTGCTGCGTTTCGTCCTTTCACCACTCAGCTCGCTGTCACCCGACCCGGCTGGGTGCATATGCATCGCCAGGGTCGGCGACCGGCTGGCCGGTGATCACGACTGTGTCGCTCGCGCAGGCGAAGCAGCTGTGCCACGACGACGAGCTCGCAGACGGTCGCAAGCGTCCAAAGCGCTATGGCGTGCTACCCGAAACCTAGTTGGCACCGTCCCGTGCCGACTGGTCGTCCTTGGGAATGCCGCCACGGTGCCGTCGTGCCCGCGAGGGCGACAATCCGGCACTCTCGGTCGCGAGTAGCGTCGGAGCCTCACATAGTCGAGCTCGATTACGTCCGGTCGTTGGACTTACTACCCCGAGCGATGCTCCCAGGTCTTTCTTGTGATCTCGTACTCGACCTCGCCTTGTTCGGCGCCTGGGACCAGTTCGTCGTACGGCTCACCGGAGACGAATGCCCTGGTAAAGGTCAGCCCGACAGCCGCCATGGTGGCGCGGGAAGCGGCGTTGACTGCCATTGTCTGAGCGAAGATCCGATCAAGGGACATTTCTTCGAAGCCGTAGCGGATCAACTCGCGCGCGCCTTCGCTGGCGTATCCACGGCGCCAATGCCGACGCAGTATCCGGTAGCCGAGATCGGCTTCGCCGGCGAGTCTTGGTTGATCCGGTCCGTTCGGCGGTTGCAGTATCCACCAGCCGACGAAATCGTCGTCCGTGAAGCCGGCCCAGAATCCGAGACCGGAAACCTCGGCGGCGGCCGCGAGCCGGCGTCCGTGTGCCTGCTTCACCTCTTCAGGAGAGCACGCCCGTCCGGTGAGGTATCTCATGACTTCGGGATCGGAGTCCAACTCGATCTCGAAGTCGAGGTGCTCATCAGCCAGCGGCACGAGACTTAGCCGGTCGGTATGCAGCGTCGGTTGCGCCACAGACCGAGTTTCGCAGGCAGCCGGGCCCAGCTGCAGCTGGCTGGGTGGCCTGGATCGATCTCCCGCCGCAAAATCCACGAACGCGCGGCAATCCGCCCGACGGTGCCCGCGATGAGTTCTCCGCCGATAAGCAGTCTTGATTGGCGTACCCACTTTCGAGGGAGGACGCATGTATACGGTGACATCGGCAGACGGCACGCGGATCGCGTATGACCGCTGCGGCGAGGGGCCGGCGGTGATCCTCGTCAACGGCGCGCTGGGCTACCGCAAGTTCAAGACCATGGAGCAGATCGCCACCGCCTTGTCCGAGCACTGCACGGTGGTCAATTACGATCGTCGCGGGCGGGGCGACAGCGGCCCAGCGGGGCCCGCGGCGGTCCAACGAGAGGTCGAGGATCTCGCCGCCTTGATCGACGCGGTAGGCGGGCGGGCGTCGTTGTGGGGCTACTCCTCCGGCAGCGCGGTCGCACTGCGCGCGGCCGCGGCGGGGCTCCCCATCGAGAAGTTGGTGCTGTACGAGATCCCGTTCAAGACCGATCCGACGGCCAAATTCCCGCGTGACGACTACGCCGCCCAGCTGGCGCCGCTGATCGCGGCTGACGACCGCATGGGCGCGGCCAAGCTTTTCCTGCGCAACGTCGGAATGCCCGGACCGATAGTGACAGTGATGTCGCTAGTGCCGACGTTCAAACGGTTCGGCGCCAACGGCCACACGCTGATGTTCGACTACCTGGCGCTCGGTGACGACAACATGCACGGCTTGCCGCTGCGCGCGGAAGAGTGGGCGACGGTCACCTGCCCGACGCTGGTCGTGTACGGCTCGAAGACCTACCCGAGCCTCAAGCACGCGTCCCGCTCGCTGGCGGATGTACTACCGAACGCGACTCTGCGCGAGCTCCCGGGCCAGAAGCATGCGGTAAAGCCGAACGCGATCGCGCCGGTGATCGTCGAGTTCGTGGCCGGGGCACCGGTGGCCCGATCTTGAGCTCCACGAGACGTTCACCTGGCTACTCCCGTTAGCCCAACCTCCGCGTCTGGCCGAGCACGCTCGCGGGACGCGCTCGGGCCTTCGGCGGCCTCTGCTCTCTCGTGTGGGGATGTGGTTGAGACCCGGCGGGCATGTGGCCACGCCGGGTCTCACCGTTCAGCTGGAGGTTGGCTCGTAGGTGAGCGCGACCACGCCGCTCGACGACGGGGTCGTGCCGGTGAGCTTTAGCGGGAGCGTCTGGCCGACCAGAACCGGGTGGACGGAGAACCGGATTTCGTCGACGAGGTGATTCTCGAGGAGAGTCTGGTTGAGTCGTCCGTACCCGTACATGATGAGATCACGGCCATCCTGTCGCTTCAGCTCGGTCACGGCGGTGACGACGTCAGAGCGGATGATCGTGGAGTTGTTCCACTGAGCGTTCTCCAGGGTTGAAGAGAAAACGTACTTGCGGATCGCGTTGATCGCGTCTGCGTATGGCCCGGTTTCCTCGGGCATGACGTCGGCGAAGTACTCATAGGTGCTTCGTCCCATGAGCATGCCGTCGAGGGCTTGCAGCGTCTGAGCGGCTTCGTCTCCTGCGTCCGAGTCGAAGATCGCCCAGGATTGCGGGTCTTGGGTGACGCCGTCGAGCGAGACGAACGCGGCGTTGATTATCTTGCGCATGGTTTCTCCAATCGCTGGTTGTGTTGGGGTGTCACGTTTGCGGCGCGTAAGGGGTCAGCTGGCGGCGAGCGCCGGATGGGCATCGCGCGGGCTCGTCTTGGCGACGTCGGTTGGGACCGCATCGCGGCGGACGAGCGCGAAGATGGCCGGAACTGCCAGCAGGCCGATGCCGCCGAGCACCCAGAGCGCTTGCTGGAATCCGCCGGTGAGCGCCGCGGGGGCAGCATCGCCGGCGTGCACCAGCGCCTGGGTATGACTGGCGGCGACGCTCGAGGCGATTGCAATCCCGATCGCGCCGCCGAGCTGCTGGCTGGTGTTCAGCAGTCCGGACGCGAGCCCCGCCTGATGCTCCTTGACGCCGGCGAGCGCAGCGATCGAGATCGGGATGAACGCGAACGCGGTTCCCGCGCCGGCTACGACCATCGGGCCGGCGAGGTTGGACAGAAAGTGTCCGTGGACGGTCACTTGTGTAGCCCAGATCGCCCCAACGCCGATCATGGTCATCCCTATCGCCATCACGATCTTGGTTCCGACACGGGTCACCAGCGCCTGGGAGATGCCGGCGAGCGCGACCGAGGTCAAGGACCCGGCCAGCCAGGCGAGCCCAGTCTGCAGCGCGCTGTAGTGGAGCACCTGCTGCATGTACAGGGTGCCGACGAAGATGAACCCGAAGAAGCTGCCGCCGAGCAGCAGGCCCGCGGCGTTCGCGCCAGCGACCGTGCGGAGCCGGAAGATCGACGGCGGCAGGATCGGATCGGTGACTCGACGTTCGATCAGCAGGAACGCGGCGAGCAGCGCGACCGCTGCGGCGAGCACGCCGATCGTCCGGGTGGCGCCCCAGCCGTACTGCGGTGCCTGGGCGATGGCGTCCACGAGGAGGACCAGGCCGCCGGTGCCGGCGAGCGCGCCGGCAGCGTCGAACTTGCGCCGCACCGTGGCCAGCCGGCTTTCCGGCACGATCCGCGGAGCCAACACCAGCGCGGCCACGCCGATCGGGACGTTGAGGTAGAAGATGTACGGCCAGCCGGCGTACCTGGTCAAAACGCCCCCGGCGATCACTCCGACCGTTGCGCCGCCCGCTCCGAGACCACCCCAGATCCCTAGGGCTTTGTTGCGCTCGGCGCCCTCTTGGAACATGTTCATCACGATCGAGAGAGCGGCGGGCAGCATGATCGCGGCTCCGATGCCCTGAACCGCCCGGGCTCCGACCATGAAGCCGGCACCAGTCGACAGCGCAGCGGCCAGCGACGCGGCGCTGAACACCCCGAGCCCAACCATCAGCACGCGGCGGCGGCCCAGCAGATCGGCGGCCCGGCCGCCGAGCAGCAAGAAGCCGCCGAACGTGAGCGCGTACGCGGTCACGACCCACTGCAGGTTGGTCTCGGAGAAATGCAGGTCGCGGCCGATCGTCGGCAGCGAGACGTTGACGATGGTCAGATCGATGACGGTCATGAAGAACGCCACCGCCAGCAGCGCGAACGCTCGCCAGCGATTGATATGTGGTGATTGGGACGCCATTGGACCTCCGGTGGTCTGGTCGGGAACGAGCCGGCCGTTTTGGCGGCTCACCCAGGACGACGCATCACCAGGCCCGATTTGGACCGCCATGCCGAAAACCCGGAAACGGTCCGGCCGCGAGCCGGCCGCCGTCAGTCGACGTCGAGCGCCGACAGGCGCCGTTGAAGCTCGGCCCGCTCGACCGCGTTCGCGCTAAGCGAGATCGCGCGCTCGTACGCGCGTGCGGCGGCCCCCGAGTCGCCGGCGCGACGAAGCAGGTCGGCGTGCGCGGCGTGCAGCGGCTGGTAGCGCTCGAGCGCAGGGTCGGCGAGCAACGGCGCGAGCAGCTCAAGCCCGGCCTGCGGTCCGACCCCGAAGCCAACCGCGGCCGCGCGGTTCAGCTCGACGATCGGCGAGGGCGCGATCTCGCCCAGCGCGCGATACAGCTCCGCGATTTGCCCCCAGTCAGTTGTGCCCGAGTCCGCTCCTCGAACGTGCAGGGCCGTGATCGCGGCCTGCAGCTGGTACTGGCCCGGGCGCCGGAACCGCATCCCACGGTCCAGAGACTCGAGCCCCTCGGCGAGCCGGTCGCGATCCCACCGCGAGCGATCCTGCTGGTCGAGCGCCAGGTAGCGCCCGTCAGGTGCCACACGCGCGTCGCGACGAGCGTCATGCAGGAGCATCAACGCCAGTAGCCCCCAGACCTCCGCCTCGTCGGGCATCAGCTCGCGCAGCAGCCGCGCGAGGCGGATCGCCTCGCCGCACAGCTCGGCCCGCACCAACCGCTCGCCCTCGGTCGCCGAATAACCCTCGTTGAAGATCAGATACAGCACCCGGAGGACGCCTCGCAGCCGGTCGGGCAGCTCCTCGTCATCGGGCACGCGATACGGGATCCGTGCGTCGGCGATCTTGCGCTTGGCGCGAACGATCCGCTTGCCCATCGTCGGTTCCGCCACCAGGAACGCGCGCGCGATCTCGCCGGTCGTCAGCCCGCCCAGGGCGCGCAGCGTCAACGCCACCCGCGCCGGTAGATCGAGCGCCGGATGGCAGCAGGTGAAGATCAGCCGCAGGCGGTCATCGACGATCGCGCTGTCCTCGTCCTCGTCGGGGTGCTCCTGGCGGTCGAGCCGCATCAGCTCCGCCAGCCGATCCGCTCGATCCGCCACCGACCGGTTGCGGCGCATCCGATCGATCGCCCGCCGCCGCGCGGCCACCGTGAGCCAGGCGCCCGGCTGGGCCGGGACGCCGTCGCGCCGCCACGTGCTGACCGCGTCGGCAAACGCGTCCTGCACGGCGTCCTCCGCCAGCTGAAAGTCGCCCACATGTCGGATCAGCGTCGCCAGCACCGCCGTGCGCTCCGCGCGGAACGCCGCCGTGATGGCGGCGCCGACCGGATCGGGGCTCGCGCGGCCCGGCGGCTCCGGAGAGCTCAAGACGCGCCGGCGCTCCGATCCGGCCGCGGGATCTCGTCCTCGGGCACGATCGGCCGCACCTCGACCGAGCCGTACCGGGCCAGCGGAAGGCGCGAGGCATAGGCGACTGCCAGGTCGAGGTCCGCGCAATCGAGCACGTAGTAGCCGGCGAGCACCTCCTTGGTGACCGCGAACGGCCCGTCGGTCAGCTCCGTCTCATCGCCACGAACCCGGACCGTCGTCGCGCTCGCAACTCGGTAGAGCGCCCCGTGTTTGACGAGCACCCCGGCCTCCCGCAGGGTCGCGTTCACCTCATCCCAGAGCGGCATCTCCGCCCATCGCTCCGCGCGCTCAGCCTCGTCGCCGTCGGTCGCATAGAGCAAACACATGTATTCCGCCAAAGCCGCCTCCAATCGGTACGGCCGCACGATACGCGGCCACTACCCAAACGTCGCCGCTCGGCAGTCGAATTGGACAGCCGCACCCAGATTCCGTCTGCCCGAGAATCCGGAAGCCGACGGCTCGCCGGCGGCCGCCGACCGGGACCCGGCCGATGGTCTGTGCGGCCGGGCGACTCCTCGGTTGCCAACGCGATACGCCGCCCACGGCCCCGCGAATCGGTGCGATCGTTCGGGCGAGCTGTCACCGACCCCGAGGGACTTGGCGGGGCCGGCCCGCCGACGAGGTCTGAATCGAGATCTGCTGAACTGGCGGACGTGGGAAAAGCCGAGATGGAGTTCTTTGACACCGAGATCGTTCCGTGGACTCCCGTGACGCGGCGTCCCGGAGTCTCGGAGCGGGTCCTGGCGCGGGATCCGGACCGGGGGCTGCTCACGCGGATCGTCCGGTGGGAGCCGGGCCTTGATACCTCGAGCGCCGGCCCGGTCGCCCACGACTACTTCGAAGAAGTGCTGATTTTGTCCGGCTCGATGCACGATCTCGCACTTCAGCAGACGTTCAGCGCAGGCTTCTACGCCTGCCGACCGCCTGGGATGGTTCATGGCCCGTGGACTACCGCTGAAGGCTGCGTCATGCTCGAGATCCAGTACGCGGGGTGATCAGGCTTGCGTCCAGACCGCGACGTGACTAGCCGCTACTCGTATGGCTGCGCGGGACGCGATGTCGGACTTGCCAAGGGACTCGTCCGCGCGGTGGGGGAGCCGCGATCGGGCGTGGGATCGCGCTCGTTCGGGATCGCCCAAGCGCGTGATCGTCTGCTCGCGATTCTGGTGGCACGCCGTGAATGGGCACGGGCATCAAGGTAATCGCCGCGGTCCCTCGGCCGGCGCCATCGAGATCGTGGCGAAGGAATCGCGGCGCTAGCGGGCGCCCGGACGGCCGAAGCGATCGTCTCGGCGATCGAGCCTGACGATCGCTATCCCGGGCGTCGGCTGCCCGAAGGCTATAGGCGTCGCGGCATCGAGATGTCGCCAACGCGATCGCGCGCGGCTAAGCGGCCCAAGCGTGAAAGGAATAGTCCGCCGCGGCCGGTAGACGCTCCAGCTTGGCCTTGTATGCAACGGTCAAGGCCCCGGCAGGCCAGTGGGCCGCTTTTGGCTGGCGGGTGCAAGGAGTTGGAGTCGCCCCCGATGGCAACAGGCTCGGCCACCACAACCTGCTCAACACGCGGAAGTCGGGATCGACCCCTCGGAGACGCTCACCGCCCCGTCGCTGGTTCGCGCGGTCAGGACCGCAGCCAAACGGCCCGAGCCCCGACCTCTAGGAGCTGGCTGGGCTACCAGGCTCTGCGCCGCCCGAACAGCCAGAAAGCGGCGAGGATCAGCAGCAGCAGCAGCAGCGGATGAACCACAATCCCGAGGACTACGGCGATGACGACGATGAGTGCGGCAATCAGCAGGTCGCGAATCATTGAGCCTCCGATCCGGGCTTTGTAATGCCACGGTTCTACCCCGTGGGTCGCACATGAATTCGGCGAACACGTCTCTGCCTTGCCTGAGATCCTCGCTCGCGCGCCGTCCCGGTCCGAGAGCAGAGATGACCGCTTCTAGCCTGAGGCGGGTACGGGAGTCCTGGGACGAGTACGCCGACCCATCCCTGAGGAGCTCGTCCACAGCCGTGGCCAGCTATCAGGAGGCCGCCCCGAGCAAGGCGACCGCACAACGGTGTCCGTCCGCCGCCTGGGTCCCGCGACCGCGCGCGGGAAAGACGTTCCAGCAACTTGCCGCCACTCGCAGAGAACGACTTTCGCGAGCGCGCGATCTCAGACGGGATGCGAAGAGCGAGAACACGTCCTCTGATCGGCCATCGCGAGCGGGACGGAGCGATCAGTAGACCCCGAGCGGACTCGCCGGCGGCCATGCCCCAGCTGGGCTCTCGGGGGAATCCACCAGACCACGCTTCAGGTCATGAAACTTTTTGGTTGGTGCCGCGGTCAAAGTTTCAGGCAAGCGATTTTGACGGAGGTATCGATGGCGGAGGCCAG
Source organism: uncultured Solirubrobacterales bacterium (assembly GCA_963737055.1). Classification (GTDB taxonomy): domain Bacteria; phylum Actinomycetota; class Thermoleophilia; order Solirubrobacterales; family Solirubrobacteraceae; genus Palsa-465. The sequence continues at coordinate 32,599 of CAVTRE010000002.1, forward strand.
GACGAGCACTGAGCGCAAACCGGGGACCCAGGCGGATGCGGGCAGCTCGGAGATTACGCGGCAAGGGCCGCTTCAGACCGAACGCGGTCAGACGACGATCGCCGACGCGGTGGTGACGAAGGTGGCGAGCGAGGCGGCGCGGGAGGTGCGCGGGGTCCATGAGCTTGGCGGCGGCGTCAGCCGGGCGATTGGAAGCGTTACGCAGCGGGTGGGGGTCGGAGACGAGCGCACCCAAGGCGTGTCGGTCGAGGTTGGTGAACGTGAGGCGGCGGTCGACGTGACGCTGGTGATCGATTACGGCGAGTCGATTCCGAGGGTCTCGCAGGGCGTGCGCGACAATGTGATCAAGCGTCTCGAGGGGATCACTGGCCTTGCGGTGACGGAAGTCAATGTCACCGTGAATGACCTGTATTTCCCCGGTGACGAGGTGCCGGAGCACGCTCGCGTTCAGTGAGCGCTGACGACCCAGCGGTGTCGTTTGATCGGGCGCAGGTGGGCCGATCGGTTCGCGTGCGTGTCGCTCGTGCCGCTCTCCAGGCCGCGTTGGGGGTGCCCGGTGTGCTCGGGTCCGATTCCGGTCCCAGCGGCGGGCGAGTGACCGCCGATCCGGCCTCGCGCCCGCTGATCGGGGTGTTGGCGACAGCGCAGTCCGATGGTCGCTATGCGGTCGATCTGTCGCTGGTGGCCGACATGGTGCCCCTGCCGGCGCTGGCCGAGGAGGTCAGGGCTCGCGTGCGCGGGCGGGTGGACGGCGAGCAGCTTGGGGATGTGCTTGGCGCGGTCAACGTGGAGTTCGCCTACGTCGTGACCGCGGGAGAGTTCGCGGCCGCCGCCGCCGAGCAGCGGGTCGAAGAGGCGCTCCTCGCGGAGGAGCTCGCGGCGGGCGCCGCCATAGCCGAGGAGGCCGCCGAGGCGGGGGCGCGGCGGTCTGGCTCGGTCAAGGGGGAAGCACCAGAAGCGGTCGCTGCGCCGGCGCGCGCAGGGGATGTCCCGGAGGGCGAGCGTCGCCTCGGCGCGCCCGCCGCCGAAGCGACGCCTCGCGGCCCGGATGCTGGCGCTGCGCTCGCCGCTCGGCAGGCGGCGCTTGCCACCGAGCAAGCAGCTCTGGCCGCCAAGCAGGCGGCCCTGGCCGCTGAACAGGCCGCGCTGGCCGGTGAACGGGCCGCGCTGGCGGCGCAGCCAGGCGCGCCGCTCCTCTCGCTGGAGAGCGAACATGCCGCCGGTTCACCGGCTGAAGATGATGGGGAGCGGAAGAGGTGATTGTGCTGGCTCGCAGCCTGGCCCGGGTCGTCGGCTTCTTGGTGTGTGTGGTGTTGGCGTTGGGCGGGCTTCTGCTTGCGGTGTTCTGCATCGGGACTGGCACCCACGGTCCCAGTCTCGGCGGCCTGGCGAGGCTGCTTTCCCTGCCGTCGGTGCGAAACACGGTCGGTCCGTGGCTGGCGAGGCTGGAGGCGCCAGGGTCGGTGGCGGTGATCGCGGGGGTGTGCGGGTTGGGAGCGATCGCTTTGGGGCTTCTGCTCATTGCCGGCGTGCTCGTACCGCGCCGTGAGCGGCTGGTCCAGCTCGCCGAAGACGAGCGGGGGAAGCTTGCGGCCCGTCGCCGTCCGCTCGCACAGGTCGCTACCGCGCTCGTCGAACCGGTGCGGGGCGTGACCGAGGCGCGGGTGAGGGTACGGCCTTTGAGGCGGACCGGCGGGAGGCTGTCGGTGCGAGCTTCTCGCACCGCGCACGCGGACGCAGATGAGGTGCGCCGCGCCGTCGCCGAGCGGCTCGAGTCGTTGACTGCCCCGTTTAAGCTCAAGGCACGCGTCGACGTGCCTCGGCGTGGAGCACGGGTGGAGTAGGTGCCCCGCCAGCGTCTACGTGAGCGACCTTCGTTCCTGCTCCTTGTAGGACGCTTGCTCGCGCTACTGGTCGGCCTGGCGCTGGCGTGGTACGGGCTGATGGCGCTGCTGCTCGCCGTGAAGGTGTCGGCGGCCACCACGAACTCCTTGAGCGGCTATCGCACCGCGTATAACTGGATCACCGGGCTCACCCCGGCCGGCGTCGACGGTAGCGCCACCCGCGTGATCATTGCCGCGGCTGGAGTTGTGTCGTTCCTGCTCTTCGGCTACTTGGCGATCAAGCAGCTGCCGCGTCCTTACCTGGCGCGCCGCGAGCTGCCGCTTCGCAATGACCAGCAGGGCGAGGTGAGGCTTGATCCGCGAGTTATGGAACGCCTGGCAGAGGTCGCCGCCACTAGGGAGGCGGGAATCACCAACGCTCGAGGCCGCTATTCAGTCGACGACCTCGCGGTCGAGGTGACGGTCCGCCGCGCGCGCAACGTCGCTGCGATGCTCAAAGGAGCGCAGGATCGCGTCATCAGCGCACTGGCCGAGCACGAGCTTCCGTCGATGCCCGTCAATGTCACTCTCAGCAGCTATGACCGCCGCGAAAGAAGGAGACTTCGATGATCACCCTCAAGCACTACCTCGGCCTGTTGGGCTTCCTGTTCGTCGCCGCGTGGATCGCGTTCGACTTCGGCCGGGCGGTCCTTTGCCTCGTCGGCGCGGTGGTCTTCTACCTCATCGGCGAGGTCGTGCAAGGCGAGCTGGACCTCGGCGAGATGCAGGCGCGCATCAGGCGCCCGCCCAGTTCGTCGCGCTAGGCGCCACCGGCACGGCGACACGCGCGCGGACGTGCCCGACAGCCTTTCCAAGCGCGGATCGTGAATGGTCAGGTCGAGGACTCGATCCTCGTTCGGGCGGCCCAGAACGGTGACGTGGATGCGTTCGAGGAACTCGTACGCCGGTACCAAACCAGCATCTACCGGGTCGCCCTGCGGATGCTCGGTTCGCGCGCCGACGCGCAGGATGCCGTCCAGGAGACCTTCGTCCGCGCGTGGCGAGCGCTGCCGCGCTTTCGCCACGAAAGCGCCGTAAGCACCTGGCTCTACCGGATCGTGACGCGCCGAGCTCTGGACAAGATCGCCAGGCGCCGGACAACCGGAACGCTTGACGAGGTCGAACTCGAGGCCGGCCCGGATCCTGCGCAGGCGGCCGAGCATCAGGAGCGACTCCGCGCCATCAGACAAGCGGTCGCCAACCTGCCCCCCGAGCAGCGAGCCGCGCTCGTCCTACGCGAGTTCGAGGGTCTCTCCTATCACGAGGTCGCCCAGGTCCTGGGGGCCAGCCTTCCCGCGATCAAAACGCGCATCCATCGCGCGCGGCTCACGATCATTCAGCAAACCAGCTCATGGCAATGACCGACCCACCCGATCCGCTGCCCTGCGGCACTCGACTGGCGGACCTCCTCGAGCAGGTCGCCGATGCCGCCGCACCCACAAATCCCGCACACCAATCAAGCTGCGCGTACTGCCAGACCGCGCTTCGCCGCCTGCGCCGTGGCTGGACCGACGTGACCGACCTCGCGAATGAGCCGGTGAGCGTGCCCAGCGGACTGACAGCAGAAATCATGAGGCGCGTACGGGCCCTCGCCGCCCAGGCCGCCGACTTCGTCCTGCTCGGACACCCCCGCGGAGAGACACGCATCAGCCACGCCGTCCTCGGGCGCATCGTGCAGCAGCTGGCACGCGCAGTCCCCGACGTGACCTTCGCCTCAGCCCGGGTCGGGCCCCGCAACCCCCGGCGGCCCGACCGCGTGGACTTGTCGATCCGGCTGGTGGTGACGCTGGGACCCAGCCTTCATCGCCTCGCGGACGCTGTACGGGAGACAGTTCGGCGCCACACCCCGCGGCTGACCGGCGCCCACGTCGACCGCGTCGATATCACGATCGACGACATAACCATAAGCAGTTCGAAACGCTCATGACGATCACCGCACGCCCCTGTTGAGCGCCCCTGAGTTTGAGCATGGGCGCGGCGGCTCATGCCGTTCGTCGTGGTGATCGTGGTGATGGCAGGCTTCGCGCGTTCGTGAACGCGCGAGAGCCTTCCCGCTTGCTTGGTCGCTGTGTCGGGAGGGCTCTCTTGATGCCGGAGGTGGCACCCGATGTTGATCGTATGCGGCGAGCGGGCGCTGGTGGAGGCTGAGCTTGTCGAGGGGCTGTTTGCGTGTCCGTCGGGTCGAGGGGTTCTGGGCCGTGGGGCCACGCCAGGGAGCGGGTGCTGCGCGGTCGGGCTGGGGATCCTGCCGCAAGGCGGCACGATCGTTTTATTCTGCGGCAGGCGCGGGCGCTAGCGCTTCGGCGACATCTGAATCACGCCGATCGTCGTGGCCTGGCGCTCGCCACGCGATTGCATTCGCGCCGGCCGGCCTTCGGACGCGCCCCGAGCGCGCTTTTGCAATGCCACGGTCTCGATCGCGGCGACCGAGGCACCGTGGCGATGGCGCTTATGCGTGGCCTGCTCGTGGCATGCCTCGGACTGGCGACTTCGCACTCCTCCGGGATCCAGCTGCCCTGGACTCTGTGTTCGTCCAGATATCGCCTGACGGACCCGGCGTAAGCCGTTTGCCGCCAGCCGTGTGTCGGGAGAGCGCCCCGCGGGTGCCTTCACCCGGCGGGCCGCCGGGCCACTCATCGGGGCCGCTGGATATGCGTTGAGCGCGCCGCCAACGGATTGAGGATCGTGCGCGGGGTTCCGATCGTCCGTTCTGTGGCTGGCCGGAAGCTCAAGCTCCGTCGAGAGGACGCCTGCACATGCTGCGGCGCTGACCTAGCAGCCGGTACCCACGCCTGGTGGGAGAAGGACACCCGGACCGTGACCTGCACCGGATGTTGGGGCGGCGCGAACTCATGACCCCCGCCGACTCCGGCGCCGCTCGAGCTCGGACAGCCCGGGGCGAGCCTGTTGCGCGAGCACGAGCGCCGCAGGCGCAACCGCGAGAACCGCACGCGGGAGGCCCACCCGCACATCGGCGGGCTGCTCCTCGCCCTCGGCGGCGCCCCGCAGCACGAATCGGCCTTTGAGCAGGGCGCGCTCGCGGAACGGGCGGTCGCGGACTCGCTCGCGACACGCACCAACTCCGACAAAGTCATCACGCTGCACAATCGCCGCATGCCCGGCGGCCTCGGCGACATCGACCACATCGCGATCGCGCCGAGTGGCGTGTGGGTCATCGACACCAAAGACTGGAAGGGCAAGGTCGAGATCAACAGCCCGTTGTTCGGAGCCCCGCGCCCCTCCTCATCCGCGGGCGCGAGTGCACCAAGCTCATCGACGGACTCGAGCGCCAGCTCGCCGTCGTCCGCGCCGCACTTGATCGTCACGGCGATCAGCAGATCCCGACCCAGGGCGCCCTCTGCTTCACGAAGGCCGACCTCCCATTCCTGCGGACGCAGAAATTCCGCGGACACCTTCTTCTGTACCGCAAGGCGCTAGCCAACCGACTCAACGCCAACGGCCCTGTCTCGCCGGCCACGATCGAGCAGGTCGCGCGGGAGCTCGCAACACTGCTTCTCCCGGCGCTGTAACCCGCCCGCCGAGCGTCGCGGGCACCGCTAGGCGCGACACCACCGCCCTCGAGGTCCGCGGAACACCACGAGCGGGCTCGGCGATGCCGAGCCATAGCAGCCGCCTGGCAGGCTGTCCGATGCGATCATGCTCCCTTGCATGGAAGGGGTAGCGTCGTATTGCTCGACGCCGTCGCTCCCCCGACGGGCGGAGCAGACACCTGCGGTCGAGAGCGCGTTGTCCACGCTCGTCCGATCCCGATAAGCGAGGGTCACCACGACTGCCTTGCTGGAGAGCAGCAGCGCGCTAGTGATGACGCAATGCCGCATGTCGTCCAGTGAGTTAGACCTTCACGCCTTGGCTCCGGCTGCGCGAGGAACTCGATCGCCTCGAGGCTGAGCTGCGCGAGGTCACCGTCGGTCTCTCCGGCCCGTCGAGTCTGGGGCAGTCCGCGCCCGCGGCCACGATCTCGACCTGGCCATCAGCCCCGCGAGCGCGCGCACTCGAGGAAGCGCCGTGCGTATTCTCCGGGTAAACGGCGTCTGGCGCGAGCCCGGCGCGGCGACCCCCGGCCGAGGTCGGCCGTAACCGAGGACGCGTCCGCACCTAGCTTGGTCCGTTGCTAGGGAGCAGAACATCCACTGCTGCCAGGGCTCGTGACGCCATGGCTTTCTTCTCGGGCCAGCCCGAAAGTCAGGATATGTCCGACGCTTTCAGTCACGGCCGACTCTGCTCCAAAGTGTGCTGGCGATTGACTAGGATCCAAACATGCCGTTCGAAACATTTATGCGCCAGCGCCGAGCGGAGCCCCAGCCGTTCGTGACTATTCAGAAGAAGGGTGTGATCTCGCTGAACCGGGCGGCATTCGACGCTCTCGGCAGCCCCGAGTCCGTAGAGCTGCTCTTTGATCCAGACGCCCACTTGGTCGCCTTGCGTCGAGTCGAGAGCTCGGTCGAGCATGCCTATCAGGTTCGCGCACCTGTCGAGAATCGTGCAACCTGGCTGATCTCGGCCGGCGCATTCGTGAACTACTACGAAATCGACAACTCCAGATCGGTCAGACGGACCGCTCGAATCGACGGCGACCTGCTGATTATTGACCTGAACGACCCGCACGTCGATCCCCGGGCTGAGTCCACACCGGCGGACGTCTCGGATTCGTGACGCGGCGCGTGGCGCTGTTTGCTAGCGCTCGTGCCGCAGCCGTGCGCCAGAACGAGTGGCGAACCTTCGCCTGCCTCCAGCACGCGAACAGCCAGCACCGCGTCAGCCAAGCGGACTCGTCGGCTGGCGATTTCCACGCAACAGGCAGCAAACAACCGGCGGTCGGCCGCCTCGCGGTGGTCAGCGCCGATGCGTGGCGCTTCCGCTTTCCCTGCAACTGAGCAGTGCTCGGCGTGGACCGTCGGCGGGCGCCCAGACACCGATCCCGGCGGTCCAGCGCTCGCCGACGCTGGCGATCGCTTTCGTTGTCCGACCGTGGCCGCGGTGACGAGCGCTTTCGTGATACCAGGCCCCCCCAGCCTCGCGCCGCTGCTTTGTCACGGTTGCGGTAGCCCGCGCGGACTGCTTGATCGTTGACCGCGGCGATCGCCGGATTGTGCGCTCCGCACAACCGGCGGCTGCCGGCAGACGATCACCTGCTCGTGCCGCCGCGCTTCCCCAACGGACGATTTGGGGAAGGGCGGTGGCGATCTCGGCGGCGACGCCCGATCAGTTGTGGAAATCGTCCAAAGCGCTATGGCGTGCTAGCCGAAATCGAGATAGCGCCACCCCGCGCGGACCGCTCCTCGCGCGGGACAGGGGTTGTCCCGCGGCGCCTTTGGCGGCGTCGTCACACGCCTGCAGCTTCGGGTCGGCAGCCGTGGCTCGGGTTAATGCGCCGGCGTCGCCGCGTCGGAGGCGTAACCTACTTCTCGTCGAACAAGCGAAGGTCTGAGGGCTCGCGCAGCAGGTCCTCGAGGATGATGTTTCCCTCGGTGTTGTAGGGCTGGCGCATGTGCTCGTCCCAGGCGGCGCGAGAGCGGAACATCTCGAGCATCACCCACGTGTCCGCGTCGTCCTGCGGCTGCACGAGGTGCATGAAGACGCAGCCCGGCTCGGTGAGGGCATTCTGACGCATGGACTGCAGCTGCGCCTCAGCTTCCTCAAGCTGGTCGAGTCGAGGCTTGATGGTGACCACGAGGAAGAGAGGGCGCTCCTGATCGCTGATTGGTCGTGCTTACCCCGAGGGTCAACCGCTGAATCTCGTTCCGGGTTTGCGACGAGGGAGGTTCGGGGACGACTATGATGCCGCGAGCGCCGCCTTCGCCGGGCCCGCCGTGTGCGGGGGCGCGGGAGTCCATCGATCTCGTCGAGTGGGGAAAAGCGGATGTTCGTTGTCGTCGGGGAGGCGCTCATCGACTTGGTCGGGCAGCGCGGAGGCCGGACATTGGCCGCACATCCGGGTGGCAGCCCGGCGAACGTCGCGCTCGGTCTCGCCCGGCTGGGCGTCCCTGTGACGCTCAAGACGCGTCTGGGGCGGGATGCGTTCGGAGAGATGATCTCGGCGCACCTGGAAGCCAGCGGCGTCCGGGTCGACGGAGGCCCGAAGGGGGGTGTGTCGACTAGCCTGGCGATCGCGACCCTCGCGGCGGGGATCGCCTCCTACGACTTCCGGATCGACTGGGATGTGGAGGCTCTGGCGCCGGTCCCGATCGAGACACGCTGTCTGCACACCGGTTCATTGGCGACGGTCCTCCCACCTGGGAAGACGAGCGTCGTGGACCTTGTGGAGCGGGAACACAAGCGGGGTCGAGTGACGGTCTCGTACGACCCGAACGTGCGGCCCGCGCTGCTCGGAGACGCGGCGCGGGCGCGACCGGACATCGAGCGTCTCGTCGCCCTGTCCGACGTCGTCAAGGTCAGCGACGAGGATCTTCGCTGGCTTTACCCTGACCGGCCCGATGAGGACGTCGCGCAGGCCTGGCTCGCCTCGGGGCCTGCCCTCGTCGTCGTGACCCGCGGTGGTGCAGGTGTCTACGCCGTCTCCGCGGGCCTGGAGTTACACCGGCGGGCGGTGCCGATCGATCTCGTGGACACGGTCGGCGCGGGTGATTCCTTCACCTCCGGTCTGCTTGACGGGCTGCACCGGGCCGACCTAGTCGGCGGCGCGCGCCGCGACGCGCTCGCGGCGATCGACGAGGCGACGCTCGGCAGCGTCGTCGATGCAGCGGCCCTGATAGCCGCGATCACATGCTCCCGGCCGGGCGCCGACCCGCCGACGCGAGCCGAGGTCGACGCCGCTCTCGCAGCGCAATGACTTGCATAATGCGGCGACGGATTGGCTCGGTCATGATGCTGCACGACCGCGGCGGGCCCGGACGGACTCCCGGCCCCTGCGGCTCACCGTCACGTACCACGCGCCCTGCCGGCAGCAGGCGCACGGCATCGGCAAGCGCCTGATCGCCGCATAGACTGACGGCGACCTTGCGGCGCGATCGACGACCTCGATACGCGACTGCGATGATGGCGACGGCGAGCATCGGCCCCCTGCCCGATGCCCTGCGCGACGAGGGGGAGCTCAACCGGCGCTTCGCCGGGCGCCGCCCGATCATATTCCTCGCCTACGACAGCACGCTGACTCCGACCTGCGTCGTGGCCGCCCGGGCGGGCCGTGAACTGGAGTTCTACTTCGGACAGCGTCTGCTCCTGGTAGACGTCTGCCACCACCTCACCCAAGGTCACAATTTTGCCGACAGCTGCCCAACTCCTCTCCATCCGGATCAATCCGCGCAAACTCTCCGGGTGGAGCTTATGGCGCCGTCGGAGGCTACGCCTGTGTTCGAGTTGCCCAACGACGTCCCCTGGCCGCGATGGCGCGCCGGGATCGATCCGATCAGATGGAGCCGGCCAAAGGTGGCCGACCTCAAGGCATCGTCCGATATCGCCGGACGCGGGTTGACGTGTCGCACCTTTGTGGGTAGAAGTGCGTTGAGAAGGTGAGCGCGGCGCGAGAGGAGCGTGACGCCGTGAGCAGCATCGCCAAGCCCGTAGTGGTCGCACAGCCGGAGGCGACGCGAAGCCAGCCGCTGATCGGCAAAGGCATGGTGGTGGTGTTTATCGCGCTCATCTGCTGCTTTACGGCTTGGGGTATCGCGCAGGATTTGACGACGCCGATGGTCGCTGGGTTCAAGCGCATCTTCGACATGAGTACGTTTCAAGCGTCGCTGGTGCAGCTCGCGTATTTCGGCGCGTACTTCCTGCTGGCACTCCCAGCGGCCTTCATCAATCAGCGGTTTGGCTATAAGACGGGCATCCTGAGCGGTCTTTCGCTTGCCGCGCTCGGGGCGTTTCTGTTCTTTCCGGCGAGCAAGATCATGACCTACGACGCGTTCCTCGTCGCCCTGTTCGCGATGGCGGCAGGCTGCTCAATGCTCGAGACGTCGGCGAACCCGTATGTCATCGCGCTTGGTCCGGAGAGCACGGCAACGCGTCGCTTGAACCTCGCCCAGGCGTTCAATCCCGTCGGCACGAACCTCGGCGTATTCCTCGCTGCGACGCTGATCCTGCCCAAACTCGCCGATCCGGTCGATATCTCGTCGCTCACGCCGGATCAGCTACACACCATCCGCGCAGGCGAGCTGGGGGCGGTCATGGCGCCGTACGTTGGCCTCGCGATCCTGCTGATCCTGATCGGGATCGCCATCGCAACCCGGAAGGCGCCGCCGATCGTGGAGGAGTTCCCAGACGCGAGCTCGTACGAGGGCGGCACTCGCGCGCTGTTTGGCGTCCTGTGGCGCAACAAGCGCTACCGCCTCGGGGTGGTTGCTCAGTTTATGAACGTCGGCGCGCAGGTGTGCACGTGGACGTACCTGATCCAGTATGTGGGCCAGGCGCTCGGCGGCAGCCTCACCAAGGGAGCCGCATACCTGCAGGTGAGTCTCTTGATCTTCCTCGCCTCGCGCTTTCTCATGACCTGGGTGATCGGATTCGTCCGGGCGACCAAGGTGCTCGCGGTGCTCGCGTTCCTCGCGGTTGCGCTGTGCCTGTTTGCGATGGGGAATCCGAACATGGCAGGCGTGATCGCCGTCGTCTCGCTGTCGTTCTGCCTGTCGCTGATGTTCCCGACGATCTACGGCGTCGCGCTGAAGGGCCTCGGACCGGCGACGAAGTTCGGAGCGGCCGGCCTCGTCATGGCGATCGTGGGCGGCGCGATCATGCCGGTGCTCCAGGGCAAGGTCGTGGATGCGACCAGCCCCGCGTTCTCGTTCATCGTCCCGGCGTTCTGCTTCGCAGTGGTCGGTCTCTACGCGCTCTACGACCTTAAGGCCGAGCCGAGCGTGACGGCCGGCCGGCCAGCCCACGATGTCGGTCCTCCGACCGCTGCGAGCCCGCCGCAACCCGCCGAGGGAACGGGGTGAGCGGACGCTGGCGGGTCACGATCGTCGCGGCCGCCGTAGCCGCGGTGGTCAGCGCGTGCGGCAGCGCCTCGCCGACGAGCCCCGCGACGAGCACCAAGAAACTCGAGGTCGTGTCGTGGTGGACGTCAAGATCCGAATCAGCTGCCCTGAACGACTTGTTCGCCGCCTTCCGCCAGTCAAACCCGGGGGTCACGGCGATCAACGCGGCCGTCGCGGGCGGCGCCGGCTCTAACGCGATCGTCGAGCTCGCGAAACGGCTCCAGCGCAACGACCCGCCCGATGTCTGGCAGACGTTCGCCGGGAAGTCGGTCCAGGGCTACGCCAGCCGCGGCGTCATCCGCAACGTCGCTTCAATCTTCGCGAGCGAGCATCTCAACGCGACGATGAACCCCACGATCCTCACCGCGCTCATGCACGACCACCAGCCCTATGGCATCCCCACCGGCGCTCACCGCAGCAACGTCCTGTGGTTCAACACCCAGCTCCTCAAGCGGGCTGGCGTCGCACGCCCCTCGAGCAGCTACACGATCGACTCGTTCATCAGCGACCTCAAAAAGATCAAAGCCTCCGGCGCAACGCCGCTGTGCCTCGGCGCCAAGGACCCGTTCACCACGGTCGAGCTGTTCGAGAACACGCTGCTCAGCTCGATCGGAACCCGCGGTTGGCAGCACATGATCCACAACGGCCTCGACTGGCGCAGCAAGCAGGTCCAGACCGCCCTAAATAACTTCGGCGCCATCCTGCGCTTCGCCGACCCCGAGGCGAACCAGCTGACCTGGGACCAGGCGACCAAGAAGCTCGCGGCCGGCGGGTGCGCTTTCGAGTCGATGAACGACTCGGCGTTCGGCGAGCTCGTCGCCGACGGCGCCCACGAGGGCACCGGCTTCGACGGTGTCCCCTTCCCCGGCACCCAGGGCAGCTTCCTCGCCGTGGTCGATGTCTTCGTCGCTGCAACCAAGGCAAAGAACGCCAAGAACGCCCTGGCGTTCCTGAGTGGGATCAGCGATCCCTCCACGCAACTCGCGTTCAGCAGGCATAAGGGGTCAATCCCTGTCGTGCACGACGTCGACGTCTCGTCCTTGCCCGCATATCAGCGGGAATCCTCGAAGGCGTTCTGGACGTTGCCGGTTCTGCTGTCCGTCGCCCACGGCGAAGGGCTGAGCCCCGTCTTCCAGGAGGCCTTCTACGACGCCGTCGCGACCTACATACGGACACGCGACCCGAACGCGTTCGCGGCCGATCTGTACAAATGGATCGCGCAGAGCACGGTCCCGCAACCCTGACCCCCGGCAGACCCTCAGGCCGCGACGCGCAAGTGAGCGCGTCGCGCTTAAGGAACGACAACCCGTCGTCAACGCAGAAGCAGGACCTGCGGTCGTGCGGGCGCCGTCCACGCCTCGGTAAATTCCGCCGCGACCGGTTCCCTCGGTAAGCGGCAGGCCTCTCAGCCAAGGTCGCCGTCGCTTGAGACGACCACCAAGAGCCGCGCCGCGGCGGCGAGACCGGAGCAATCAAACAAGGATCCGGCTGTCTGGCTGGGCGCGAGGGTGCTCCTCCACTCGCATGATCGCAGCGCGCTGCCTCGGCTCGAACCGGATCCGGTTAGACGCGGCCGGATCGCGGCGTTTCGAGCGGGCCATGCGCGTATTAGTCGCGAAACCCAGAACGGAATCCCGCGCCTGAGCAGCATTAGAAGCGTTTTGCCTGAGACCGGCACGGTTGCTGCGCGCGCGGCGCGAGAAGCCATCGGCCGCCGCCGCTTACACCAAGATCAGAACTCGCGGACGGAGTCTTATCTGCTCGGCGCTGTCGCGTCGATGAGGGCGCGCAGGGCGGGTGCGCCATGCGAAGCCTATCCCGTGCCGGAGGCGGTGATCTTCGATCTCGACGGCGTCCTGCTGGATTCCGAGCAGCTCTGGAACCACGCCAAGGAGCAGCTGACGCGTTGCTCCGGCGGCGGCTGGCACGAGGGTGCGCCGACCGTGGTGCTCGGCATGAGCTCGCCGGAATGGGCACGCTATCTGCACGGCGAGCTCGCCGTTCCACTCGATCCGCAGGACATCAACCGCCAGGTCGTGCGGCACATGCAGGAGCTCTACCGAGAGCAGCTGCCGCTGCTCCCCGGAGCGCTCGACGTTGTCCGCGCGTTGGGACAGCGCTGGCCGCTGGAGCTTGCCTCCTCAAACCGCGAGATCATCGAGCTTCCTGAAGCTGAGCGAGCTCGCCGGCACGTTCGCTGCCACCGTCTCCTCAGAGGAGGTGGCCCGGGGCAAGCCGGCGCCCGACGTGTATCTCGCCGCAGCCGAGAAGATGGGCGTTGATCCTGCGAAGTCAGCCGCAGTAGAGGACTCCAGCAACGGGCTGCGAGCCGCCACCGCGGCGGGCATGACAGTGATCGCGGTGCCCAATCCCCACTATCCGCCCACCGATGACGCGCTCAAGCTGCCGGCTGCCACCGTGGACGCGATCGCCGATCTCACCCGCCGAGCTGGTCGAACGCGTCGCGGGCTGACGTGTCAACGGCGAAAGACGAGGCGTCGCGTTCGCTCGCCTTGCCGCCGTCAAGGACGAGAACCAGCGCTTTGGCTGGCATCGCCACACTGCTGCGTCGCCGTTGCGGGCACGACGGCACCGTGCCCGCATTCCGACGCGAGGAGCAGTCGGCACGCGACGGTGCTAACTCGATTTCGGCTAGCACGCCATAGCGCTTTGGAATGCGATCAAGGGTGCTGGCGGTGCTCGGTGCTCTCGCACCGCGACCTGGTGGCGGCGATCTGGCTGCCCGACCCGCGGGTCAGGCGGGAGCGCGAGCAGGCGCGGTTTCGGCTGCACCTGGTCAAGCACAAGTCGATGCTCAAGCATCGCATCCACGCGACCTTGATGACGTTCGGGCACCCGTGCCCGGTGAGCGATCTGTTCGGTCTGGAGGGTCGCAAGCTGCTGGATCGTCTCCAGATCCCGGATCCGTGGCGCGAGACCGTCGACGCCAGCCTGTACCTGATCGACTATCTGGAGTCGGAGATCGCCGCGATCGAACGCGAGCTGCGCTCCAGCGGCGCCGAGCATCCCTACGTGCCGCTGCTGTTGACGGTGCCTGGCATCGGCTGGGTGCTGGCCTTCACGATCGCCGCCGAGATCGGCGACATCACCCGCTTTTCGTCGGCCAAGAAGCTCGTCGGCTACACCGGCCTATGCCCCAGGGTCCGCCAGTCCGGCGACTCAGACCGTCGCGGGCCCTGTCCAAACAGGGCCCGAGATACCTACGGTGGGCGATGCTCGAGGCGACGATGCACGCGCTCCGCCACCCAACCTACCGCGAGCGCTATCAGCGCAACAAGCAGCGCCTGGGCAAGCAGCGAGGCGCCCGCGTCGCGCAGGTCGACCTCGCGAGAAAGCTGACCGAGGCGATCTGGCACATGCTCAGCACCAACCAGCGTTTCGATCCTGCCGCTGCGGGAGGCGCCACTCTTCGTCTGACCGCCTGACGGTCCTTTTGGAATTGCGCCCCCGCAGCCGGCCTCCGATGTCGCCTGGTCCTCCACGAGGAGGCGATAGAGAGATGAGCGCCGCTTCCCCAACCCCCTCCACCAAGCTAACCGCCGGAGGTCAATCCAGCTACAACCATTCCGCCGGCCTTCCATGGCCCCGGCGGGCGACACCCTCAACGCAGAACACCCCGCTCCACCACAAGCACGGGGGAACGACACGTGAATCCGAAACTTACTTGACATCCGCGCGTCCTTCATAGAGACGATGGGGAGCGCTGATCGCCTCGCTTCCGCAGCCGGCCGAGGACGCGGCAGGATCGAGGCTTACCCCCATTCCATGGTTCCCGGACCCGCGTAACCGGCCGTCTGGGCTAGAGCAGGCAGCAAACCTGTCCGCTCTCCAGAGGAGGGAGCCATGTCTGCTCATCAGTTGTTGGACGCCCCCGGTCGCCCGCGTTCTCCGGCGACGATGCCCGGCCATCACATGGGGCGGGTCCCGCCGAACAAAGGCCGTCGGTATCCGGCGGATCCGCCCACAGTCGACGAGATCGTTGCGGTCATGCGCCAAGCCGGCGACGGTCGTCACGGCCGTCGGATGCGCGGTCTGACCGTTGTCCTGTGGCGAGCCGGTCTGCGGATCCATGAGGCGCTCACGCTTGTCGAGACCGACCTGAACGAGCGTCGCGGAAGTCTGCTGATCCGGCATGGGAAGGGAGACCGGCGTCGCGAGATCGGGATGGACCCCTGGGCATGGTCGGTCTTGGCCGGCTGGACGGCGGACCGCACCTTGCTGCCGCCCGGATCGCTGTTCTGCGTCATCGACGGGCCGACTAGCGGCCGCGCCTGGTCAGCCACGGCAGTTCGCGCGGAGCTACGCCACCTCGCCCTCGCGGCTGGGGTACGCCGCCGGTTCGGGCCACACCAACTCCGCCACGCGCACGCAATCGAGCTCCTGCACGAGGGCATCCCGCTCCCGCTTATCCAGCGCCAGCTCGGGCACGCGTATCTCTCGACGACCGGCACCTACCTGGAAGGGATCTCCTCTGAGGAGATCATCGGCGCGGTACACGGCCGCAAAGCACCGATGATGCACGCCAGCACCGGCCTCGAGCTCGACCAGCACCAATTCTGCGGGAGCGCCACGGCGCTCCCGCCCGGCCGGCGCTACTCCATGGAGAATTGCCAAGGAGAAGACCGAGCCGGAGCGTCGCAGATCGTCCAAACCAGCGACGTTGTTAGGGCCGGTCGGGGCGCTCGCGTCCGTGTGGGGATGCAGCAGTCAGCGTGATTGATGGCGACGGGTCGCCGGCTGTCCCAACGCCTGCGACGGCGGCGGTCTCCCGGGGCGCGATCGCGGCGTTGCCGCGTCAGCGAGGACCCGCCATAGTGGCTCGAGAGGCGTGCGCCGGACGAGGGAGCGTCTCGACAGACTTGAACGGGCTGAGGCCGCGTCAATCGTGCGTGCGTTGTCTCGACAGTCTGGCGTGCGGCTCGTAGCTTGCTCGGTATGAGGGGGGTCACGCGGCACTGCTGGGCGTTGGCCTGACGTCCGCCTCGGGGTCGAACTTTGGGTGAGGTCTTTAGGCGGCAGCCCGACTAGAATGCGCCGGCGCACATCAGGAGTCATCCCAGGACCAACCCATGTGGAACGGACAGCGAGTGTCTGTCGTGCTCATGACGTTTGCCGAGCGCGACTCGATCAGAGCTGCGATCGAGGGCTTCGTTGCCACGGGCCTGGTCGACGAGGTGCTCGTGGTCGACAACAACGCGCAGCCGGGGACGGAGGAGCAGGTCCGCAAGACCTCGGCGCGCGTGGTCAAGGAGCCCCGCCAGGGGTATGGGCACGCGAGCCGCCGCGGACTGCTCGAGGCCACCGGCGATCTCATCGTCCTGGCCGAGCCGGACGGCACGTTCGTGCCGGAGGATATCCGGAAGCTGCTCGTTTACAGCACGGAGTGCGACGCGGTTTTCGGTACGCGGACGACCTGGGAGCTGGTGTGGGAGGGTGCGAACATGGATTGGTTCTTGCGCTGGGGTAACTGGGCGGTCGCGAAGCTGATCGAGGTCCTGCTGAACACGAGTCATCTCAGCGACGTCGGTTGCACGTACAGGCTGCTGCGCAGAGATACCGCGAGGCGCGTCGCGAGCGGCATGAAGGTCGGCGGCAGCCACGCTGGCGTGGAGATCATGCTGCTCACGATCGGCTCCGGCGCGCGGTTCGTCGAGGTGCCGGTCAACTATCTTCCGCGCGTCGGACGGTCATCGGTCACCGGCAACCGGCGGATGGCGATCTCCGTGGGAGTACGGATGATTGGGCTGGTGCTTCGCGCCGCGGGGTCCTCTCCCCGGCCACGCAAGCGACCCCCGGCGTTCGTCTCAGAGCACACATCGAACGGTGAGGTGGTCCGTGAGCAGCTCACACTTTGATTCGATCGCGTCCGTCTATGACGAGTCGCTGCCTGCGCACGTCGTCGAGCACTACCTACGAAAACGGACGGCGTTCGTGCTCGCGCACTGCCCCCGGGGCGACGGACTCGACGTCGGCTGCGGGACCGGGGTGCTCGCCGAGCGGCTCGCCAGCGCCGGATACCAGATGGTCGGAGTCGATCCCTCAGAGGGAATGCTCAAGATCCTCGAGGCGAGGACGCCAGTGGTCCGCCCGGTGCATGCGTCGGGAACCTCGCTGCCGTTCGATGACGACAGCTTCGAGCTCGTGATCACTGTCGCCGTCATGCACCACATCGCCGACCCCGGCCAGGTACGACAGACGCTCGCCGAGATGGTCAGGGTCGTGAAGCCCTCGGGTCGGGTGGTCGTTTGGGACCACAATCCCCGCAACCCATACTGGGGGCCGCTAATGGCCCGCGTCCCCCAGGACACCGGTGAGGAGCGACTGATCAGCGAAGCGGAGATCGTCACCGGCCTGCGGGCCGCCGGCGGACAGATCGTGCTCCGCACCCAGCTCGGCGCCGTCCCGGACTTCACCCCGCCTAGGGCGATCCGCCTCGCCGCGGCGCTCGAGCGCGCATTCGAGGGCACACCCGGGCTGAGGAGGTTCGCTGCGCACAACGTTATCGTCGCGACGAAGTGACTCTCTCCGCAGCGGCCACCAACCGCCGACTCTCGTGCGAGCGGTGCGGCCCCGCCGGTGAGCACAGACGGTCGCGGTGTGCCGCGATTACGACCAGCGCGCGATGACGACCCAGGCGGCAACCGAGTACCGCGTCCCGCGGACGCTTGACGCAGCTCGTGCCTGGCTCGCGTCGGGACGCCGACAGGCCGCAGTCGCGCTCGCACTGTACGTGGTCATCTCGATCGGGTACTTCGGCCTCCACGTGCTGCCCCATCTCGGACGTGAGACCGTCGGACTGCGCGACTGGACCGATCCGACAGTAAACATATGGAGCCTGGCCTGGTGGCCGTACGCGGTGCTTCACGGCCTGAACCCACTGGTTACCCACGCGCTGTTCCCTCCGGACCGGATCGATCTCGCCGCCACCAGCCCGACCCTGTGCCCGCTGGCGGGGATCGTCGGCGCGCCCATCACCATCGCATTCGGTCCGATCGTTTCCTACAACGTGCTGATGCTGGCGAGCCCCGTGCTCGCGGCGTTCTTCACCTTCCTCCTGTGCCGGTACATCACCGGCAACTTCGTCGCGAGCCTCTTCGGGGGTTATGTGTTCGGCTTCTCGACTTACATCTTGGGGCACATGGAAGGTCACCTCCAACTCGTGTTCATCTTTCCGATCCCGGCCGCCGTCCACCTCGTACTCCGCCTGATCGACGGGCGCATCAGCGAACGGCGATTCATCGCTCTGATGGCACTCCTCCTAGCGGCGCTCTTCTTGACCGCAAGCGAAATTACACTCACGTTCGTAGTGCTTGGAGCCGTTGCCCTGGGTGTGACGTTCGTACTTGCGCCCACCGAGCGAGAGCACATCATCGGCACCGCCAAGCCGATTCTCGCCGCTGGAGTCGCGGCAATGATCGTGACGAGCCCGGTGATCTACTACGAACTCCACGGGATCGTGAGGTTCGGATCGAACATCGGCGACATCGACGGGAGCGACGCGCTCGGATTCCTCGTGCCCCCGAACCTCGTCCGACTTGGCCGGACGCATTTCGCCGCGCTTTCCCAAGCGTCCAACATCAGCGGAAGCGACGCCGAGGCGGTCACATATGTGGGCTTGCCGCTCGCGCTGATCGTCGCGCGCTACACGATCACACGCTGGCGCCTGACCGCGACGAGGATCCTGTTCGCGATGCTCGCGATCGTCATCGTGCTGCTCCTGGGGTCGCGCTTGCACATCGCGGGGTACCCAACGATCCCGCTTCCTTGGAAGCTGCTGGACCGGTGGGTCTTACGCGACGTGATCCCACTGCGCCTCGCGGTCTATTTGTTCCTGATTGTCGCGGTGATCCTCGCCATGTGGTTGGCGGGGCCACGTGCCGGAAGCCGGGGTCTGGCCAAATGGGCGGCGGCGGTCGCGAGCATCGCATTCCTGGTACCCAACGTCAGCGCTGGCCTGTGGCGCGGGCAGGAGTACAACCCAGGCTTCTTTACCACCCACGAATACCGAAGCGTCCTCACGCGCGGGGAAACCGTCCTCATTCTGCCGTTCGGTCAGCTGGGGGATAGCATGCTCTGGCAGGCCGACACGGACATGTGGTTCCGTTTGGCGGGCGGATATATCAATCCGGTGTACCCGGCGGACTACGAGAGAGACCCTCTTTTCCCCGCCCTGTTTCGCAACGCCCGTCCGGATCCGCAGACGCTGCGCTCTTTTCTCGACCGTCGGCACGTCGGCGCCGTGATCGTCGATCCCGAAATCCCCCAGCAGTGGCCCCAGGCCCTAGCGGCGCTCGGACTCAAGCGCACGCCGCTTGGCGGCGTATGGCTCTACCGTAGTTAAGCGGGTTTGGATTACAGCTTGCGGCTGAGGGCGCGCACCTCCCGGTGCGCTGCAAGCATTGCGGCAGCGAGCCGATCGAGCCGTTTGTCCTCGACGATGCTCAGCTAAGACTCCAAGCCGTCAGTGCTCGCTCGGTCCAGGCGATTCCGCAAATGAAGGGCCGCTGGCGGAAGCGACGAGGAGCAAGCGTCTCGAGCGACGGTATCTCACCCCGCGGATGCAGCACCGCCGAGATCGCGGCCCAGGTGAGTGCCGCTCTTGCAGAGGTTGAGGGAGCCCAGCGCGACCCCTGTCAATCACGCTGACTGCTGCATCGCATAGACGCGAGCGCCTCGATCGACCCTCACGACGTCGCTGGTTTGGACGAGCTGCGGAACTACGCCGAGGTGTCGGCGGACTTCTCGTCACCTTTGCAGAAGTCCGCCCGGTAACGCCGTCCTCCGCCAAGGGCCACTGGCCGGATGTGTGCAATCCATACATCCCGATAGCGCCGAAATGACGGGGCGGTTCTCTTCCCCTAAGGACGAAAACGAGGCGTCTCGCTCCGGCCGGGGAAGGCAGCCGCCAAGGCTGTTCCCTTTCGTCCACTCCGGCGGTCTCCTCGAGCGGCGTTGGGGGCTGCCGCTTGCGCGGGCGATTGCAGGCGTCTCGGCGGCTCGTGGTCGGGCGCGCATGCTCGCGTTGTTTCTGCTTCGACCGATTGCTCGCAACGCGGCCGTCGCTGGGCCGTCCGAGATACTCGTGTCTCGGACTGTCACCGATCTTGCTGTCGTACGGCCATCCAATTTGAGGATCGCGGTCAACACGAGCTCAACGGGGTGCCCGGAACCTGGCGGCGGTACGCCGTCCTGGACGGCAGCAGTCGAGACCGATTGGGCGCGTGACCGGCGCCGACTGTCACGTTTGATACTGCGCCAGCTGCTGACACTGGTTCCACGATTCTCACGACGGTCCCCCGATTCCTCCGGCGCTCGCCGCAGCCCTCGGGAGAGACTCGCGCTCCGCTCCAAGCGATGTCTCCCGTTGAGGACGCGGCATATGTTGCGTTTGTTACAAGGGAGGCGTAGAGTCGGGTGTTGCGTCTTGCGGTGCTCGTTGGACGGATGGTCCTCATGATCCGGCGCTCCATGGCCTGATTCCTGCGCCGCCGCCGCGTGCGCTAGCGCCTGCTAGCACCTACCAGGAGGTCGTTATGACCATCGAAGACCGTCACGAGACCGAGCGGGACATCGAGCAGACCTTTGGCCTGGTCCCGGAGTTCTTCAGACGCGTTCCGGACTATCTGCTTCCGTCCGAGTGGGCGAGTTTCAAGTCGTTGGAGCTTTCCGACCAGACCGCGATTCCCAACAAGTACAAGGAGTTGATCGGCCTGGCCGTTTCCGGCGCGACGCGCTGCCGGTACTGCTGCTATTTCCACACCGAGGCGGCTCGGCTGTTCGGCGCGACTGAGGACGAGATCACCGAGACCGCGCTGATCGCCAAGAACACGATGGGCTGGAGCACCTACCTGAACACGCTCCAGTTCGACTACGACGCGTTCACCGCGGAGTTCGACCAGGTCACCCACCACATCCGCGAAGGGATGGTGGCTGGGGCGCCCGCCTGACCCCGGTCCTGCGGCGGCTGCTCGCGGCATCGAGCTGCGGTCAGCCGCCGTACGGCGGACTGGCTGCGAGGCGCGCGCGGGCGAGGTCGAATTCGCGCAGAACGCGCTCGAGTACCTCGACGGCCGCGGCCGGTGGCGGCTCGGGCGCGGCGCGCATCGCCTCCAAGGCCATCCGAGCGCCGGCCACCAACGCCGAGAGCTCCTGACTGGTCGCCGTGACCGTGAACACGTTCTCGCGCGAGCGTTCGATATGCACGGACCCATTGTGCCCGTTGTCTGCGCCCATCATGTCCCTGTCACGGCTCGGCCGAGGACCGCACTCGACCACGGCTCGCGGTCGGGGCAGGTGACGGCAGAGTACGGCGGGGGCCGGGGAGGACGCGGCCCAAGACCAACTGCGCGAACAGCGGTGAGCTGGACATCGCCTGTCAGGGTGGTGGGCGACGGGCCGATCGATTCGATGTTTACGTTGGGGCTGGCATCTGGCACGCGACGATTGCGAGTCCGCCGGTTGTCCGTCTCGGCGTTGTCAGGATTGGACGAAACGCGATCGTCTTGTACGAACGCCGGCTGGTCCCGAGAGAGAGACACGGTTGGTTCGAATCAGGCGTTGGTCTTGGGGCGGATAGCTGCCGCCGACTATCCTCGGAGGCACAAACGAGTCGGGGGTGAGCATGGCGTTCACAGTTGGCAAGCGTGTCGTGGCCGAGTCCGAGTCAATCGGCCGCCGGCCCCGCGCAGGTGTCGTCGGGGAGGTGTTGCGCGGCGATCTAGCGCCTCGCTATCGGATCCGCTGGGACGACGGGCACGAGAGCATGTACACGCCCGCGAGCGGCGCCCTTCGAGCCGAACAACGGCCCAAGAAGCCGCAGCGAGCGGCAGCACGAAAACGCTGAGCAACCCGAGCATGGGTCCACCCGGCCCGGCGAGAGACCAGCTGCCGCGCGCGCCGACCTAACGGTGGAGCTGTGCCGGGGCGTCAGCGGCGCCATATGTTGCATCGCCGTGGCCGAGGGGGCAGTCGCCGCTCCGTCGGTGGCCGTGACTCTCGGGCGTTGCGGAGCGGGCTTGTCGGAAGGTCGAGATTGGCCTCTCGTGGCTTCTGCGTGCCGGCGGAGAGGCACTCCCTCGAGCGGAGGGCCGGACACCTGGCCGTTGTCCGGGGCGAGAGCCTGAGCCCGTGTCCGCGGGGTTGGGCTTGTCGCTTCGATCGCGATGCGGAAACGCCGCGCGTGACGCCCGGGTCAGAGTCGGCTGCGTTTGCTCGGGTTGCGGATTGGCTCAGTGATTCGGGCGCGGTCATGGTCGCTGGGAGTCCAGGCCTGGTGACGGGCGGGGGTCCGCCGATTCGTGGTGAGAAGTCCGAGCAGAACTTTTGTGGTCCGGGTGCGCGATCGCCGTGAATGGGAGTACAGTCGTAGGTGAGCTGGCCCTGCGGCCGGATTCTCCCCCCAAGCCCGAATGCCACCAACGGCGTATTTGCGTCACGAGGCGTGAGGCGTGGGTTACTGGTTTTGACTGCGGGGCCGGTGCCTTGCTCTGCGGGCGTTACCCCACCGGCCCGGTGGCCTCGTCCCAATCCGGTTGAACGCGCGGGGGGTTCTCGCCCTCTTCCTTTGCGCGTGGTTTCGACAGAGGGATGGGAAGGCTGGAAGACGGTGACGCGAACAGAACAGGATCGAGCGGCGCGTCGGCGCGGCGAGTTGGCTCGTGATCGCGGGTCGCGGCGGGTTTCCTCGGCAATCGATGCCCAGCGACGCTTGCACGCGCGCCGTGAGCGCGGCACGCCGACCAAGGCGGACCCGGTTGGTCCCAGCGATCCACGCTACGCGTACCTGACGCGAACCTACGACTAGCAGCAGCGTAGGTTCGGCGGGCGCGCGATGAAATCCGACGATCCCGAGACATGAAGACGATGACACCTCTGAGAGTGCGCCCACTCGATGGACGCGCGGCGGTGAGCGCTCGTGCTGCACCGGCGGACTGAACGCGAAACGCCACAGATGTCAGGAGCCGATGTTCGGGAGCTTGACGAGGTCAAGGGGCTGATCGCGCGCGGGCTTGAGATCGGCGTGCTCACATACGCCGAGATCGCGACCGCCACCGCCGAACTCGGTCTCGAGGACACCGACGTCGAGGAGTTACACGGCGTCCTTGAACGCCGCGAGATCGAGCTGATCGAGGAGATCGATCCGGCCATTGCGGCGAGCCTGATGATCGAGCGCGCGCCCGAGAAACGGACCCGCCGCAAGGCTCCGCTCGATCTGGAACCGGAGGGGACGACGGACGGGCTGCAGCTGTTCTTGAAGGGCATCGGCGAGGTGCGGTTGCTGACAGCGCAGCAGGAGGTTGATCTCGCCAAGCGGATCGATCGCGGCTCGTTCGAGGCCAAGCAGAGGATGGTCGAGTCGAATCGGCGGCTGGTGGTCTCGATCGCCAAGCACTACCGCAACCAGGGGCTGCCGTTTCTGGACCTGATCCAGGAAGGGACGATCGGTCTTGGATGCGAAGACCCGCCCGCCTGAGCACGACAATCAGCCCGCGCATCCGACGGCCGTGACGACCGTCGCCGGCTTGGCGCATGACCGCGACGATCTCGTCGACCGTGGGCGGATCCGCCGGATACCGACGGCCCTTGTTCGGTGGGATCCGCCCGACGTGATGGCCGGGCATCGTCGCCGGCGACCGAGGCCGGCCGGCGGCGTCCAACAACTGATGAGCAGACATGGCTCCCTCCTCTGGAGGCGACTGGTTATGGTTAGCTGCCTGCTCTAGCCGAAGCGGCCCAGGACCGCCGGTTCCCAGGTCGTGGCCGCCGGCGGGCTCGCCTGCTGCCGCGTACCCGGCCCGTTGCGGAATCGAGGCGATCAGCGCTCCTCATCGTCCAACCGGGAAGAGATCCGAGCGCTCGAGCTGGCGGCTGCTCGGCCACGAGAGCGACAGTGCCGGGGCGCTTGCTGGCCGGCGCGAGTCAGGCGATCGACAAGCACGGTCGCGACCGTGGAGCCGGCGCCAGCGTCGCAGCTGAGTTCATGCCAAAGCGGAACCCCGAGCACATCGGTTGCGTTGGCTGGGCGGACAAGACGCCCGTCGCGAGATTCGCGAGAAGCAGGTGCGTCGGCCCCGCGCCGGTCGTGACTCGCATACGTGCTTGGGCGGGCATGGGAGGCCGGTACGGGTCCAGGCTGGCGGCCCGGCGCCCGCCGCGGCGCCGGTCCGCCGGCAGTTCCCGTCCAAGCGCGAATGCTGGCGGCGCTGGTCACCCGTCGGTTCGCGCAGATTGCGGACAACCGCGCGCGAAGCGGCCGCTGAACGGCGCTGCCGATGATCGGCTGCTCATTCGAGCGGTTTGAAGCCTGAGCGGAGGGCCGGGGCCGCTCGCTCCGCCTCGCGCCGGCTCGGCCGCGTCGGGCGGCGCTGCATCGACCCGTGACGGCGTGTCACCATCCCCGCGATGGCGCACGACATTGCCTCGCTGCAGGTGCGGCGGCTCGAGGCGAGGCGCCGGCGCCGCCGGCGGCGGGCGACGGGCCTCGCGCTGTTGGCGGTGGCGTTTGCGGCGGTTGGGGGGATCGTATGGGTCAGCGCGTCGAGCGGATCGAACACACACGCGACCGGATGGCTCTCGGGCGGTGGCGGGACATATTCACTAGCGTGGAGGCGCGGACGCTTCAGGCCGCGGCCGCACCCCGGCCCCTCTATTCGGACCTCGTTTCCGGGGCTGGCGGATGGGGGTCGGGTAGAAGACGTTGATCGAGGGGCGCGCCGCTTCCTTAAACGTTGTCTCGAGGGCGTTGATCTCAATTCTCGATCGGACGACGCCGCCGCTCTGGTTTTGCGCCAGCGATCTTCCGGTTGAGGGGCGCGTGACGATCGCGGATCTTGGCACAGCGCTCGCCGCCAACCACTTTCCTCCCTCCTCTGGAGGTGCTGGGCGCGACCCCTCGCAGCACGCGTCCAGCGCCAGCCGGTCCGGAATCCGCCGGCGTCGACGCTAGCCCATCTTCTGCATGGCGGGGAACACGTAGGTGGCGCCCATCGACCCGTTCGGTGGTGGCAGGATCGAGGCTTGCGTGTTGCTGGCGGGTGCGGGGTAGTAGATGCGCATTACTGGCTGGATCACCGTGGGGCATGGAGACGGCTTGCCAAGTTGAGGGGGCTCACAGGCGGGATAGAGGCTCTCCAAGTACGGCGTCGATGGGGTCGGGATCCAGTTGGTGGCGGGGGCGCCTGGGGGCAGCGTCGGGGCGAGCCAGATCGTTACCGACCCATCGGGGTTTTTGGCGAGCTTGCCGGAGGTCAGCTGCTGGGATCCCAGCTGCGAAACCGGCTGGATCGGGCCCCACTGCAGGTTGACCGGGCCGCCCGGGTTAGTCAGTGTGACGACTGTACCCGCCGTGCCGCTGTACTGGATCGGCACCTTGCCCGGCGATAGCTGCTGCAGCCACTGGGTCGAAACCTTGAACGAGTACGTCGTGGCCTTGGTCTTCGGGTCGATCTTGCGCGTCGGTGGGGTCGCGACGTAGTACGGGACGCCGGGCGTGAGGCCGTAGGTTGCGGCCGTGGAGCCGAACAGGATCGGGCTTTGCTCCTTCAGGGGGCCCCATGCGGAGGGTTTGACGGTGATTGTGTCCGTCGACGGGTCGACGGCGGTCACGGGAATGTTCGCGGTCGAGTATGTGGTGTTCAGAACGCTCGTCTGGGGGATGAACGGGGCGGCGGACTCGCTCGGATCGGGCTGATACACGGTGAGCGACCAGAGTCCTCGCGGATTGCCCTGCCTGTCGTTCGCGGTCGGCGGCAGGGTACCGACAACTGGCAAGGTCTTCGGGTTGGTGACCGGTGGCGTGAATGTCAGCTTGTAGGTGTTGTTGCCGTCGAGCGTGGTGGACGGCGTGCCGTTGAGGCTGTTGAGCCCGGCGTAGACGTTGTCTTGCGGGATGGTGGCCCCGCCGAAGACCACGTACACGCCTCGACGGAGGTACCCCTGAGGCGTGTTGGGGTAGGTCCCGATCCCGCTGTTGACGTAGGCCCAGTAATTGGTGGCCTCAGTCACCTGCGTCGAGGACGCTATGTTGGTGATGGTCGCTTTTGCGTCGTTCATCCCAGCCTGGAGGGCGTTGATCTGCGCTTGGCCCCAGTTGCGCGGGACCGTGAAGCCGTTCGCCGTGAGACCGAGAGGCCTGAACAGGGCCAGCGTGCCCCTTTGACCATTGGACGGATTGCGGTAGAGCTTGCGGGCATTGGCCTGCGGAATGACCCAGCTTGGCAGGGTCCTCAGCGGGACGCCATTGAGCCCGGTGCGGGCGGTGGGGAGCGGATTGAGCCTCAGTGCCTGGCCCACCTGCTTGAAGAAAGCGACCGCGTTCGTGGGCGCGGTGTGCCACTTCGCTGCGCGCTTTATCTGCTCGGGCGACGGGGTGTACTGGCCAGGCTTGTAGTACTTCGGCCGATGGCCACGCGCCTCGAACTCGGGGAGCGTGTTCAAAGCAAATCGCCCCACGACGTTCTTGACGATCGACGCGACGGAGGTCGGGTCGCCCGCCGGCGCCAGCGAGTCGGCACGGATCCGGGCCAGGAACCAGTCGCGGTTGGTGTCGAAGGCCATCACCCGGTAGGTGAAGCCGTGGATCCGCGCGATTCGGTCGTGGGCGTAGCGCGAGGTCGGGCCTACGAGGAGGTAGGTTTGCGCGCGCCTCGACGGGGTCGTGCGGGTGCCGATGCTGCCCACGTCGTTGATAAAGGCATCAATCAGGACGACCACGTAGTAGTTGCTCTGCGATGGCGGGACCGTCAGCACGAGCTCTTTGGTGCCGCCGCGGCCCTTCCCGCTGAGATCCAGCATCGCGTTGAGATAGAGCACCGACGCGTTGCCGGCATTGGTGGCCTGGTTGTTCCACGCCGCCGCCACTGTCGCGCCACCGAACGTGTTGACCGGTGCCGTCACTAGCTCGTTGTAGTTCGCGAAGCGGTAGACGAACTCAGGCGCGACCCCCCAGATATAGGCAGCCTTGGCCAGCTTCTGGATCCTGGCCGGATTCGTGAGCGGCGAAAGACCGATGGCCGATGGATACTGAGGGAGCGAGGGCGCCCGTCGAGATCAGACCGATCGCCAGGACGAGCGTCGCAGCGACGCGATGGCGTGTTAGCAGATTCTTCACGGTTACCCCTCATTCATGTCGACGACCAGAGCGCGCGATCCGGAGCTACCCTACTCCCGACGTCGCGGTGATTGGGAGAATCGTTAGTGTGGGCAAGATCACCTCATTGGCGGTTTGGCCCCATGCGCTAGCTCACGCGATCTCGAACCTCGTTGCGAGGCGGTGTAGCCACGTCGCGTGTTCCGGGTTCAGCCGGACCGGCTCGTAGTCCCCCTCAAAGAAGCCGTATTCCATGTAGCCGTCCGGAGTCGACGGGGACGGGTTGAGGACACTGTCAACATCGATGAGCAGGACAGGGCTGGGGGTGGAGCTGGGGCCACCGGTGGATGGTGTCAACGTTGGGCAGCGCTCGCCAGGGTATGCATATCGGCGCGCGTGACACAACTTGTAGGGCTACGACCGAGCAAGAGCCACCTGGGCGGAGTGCTGCTGGTCGTCCTGAGCATCAGCGACCGTCGCGGTCGCCGGCAGTGACGCGCCTGACTTGGATGCGGAAGCGCGTCGTCCGCGTCGCCCCTGACGGCGGCCGCTCGCGCAATCCCGCGACCGATCGCGTGCGCGACAATCGCGGACATGCGGCTGTTGCCGTTCGATGGCAGTAGGAACGGGTGTCGCCTTGGGCTCGATCCGAGTAACCCGTGATGCAACCAGAGACTAAACCTGAGATGCCCCTTAGCGCCTTTCATGCCGGTCACCAACCCGATGAAGAGCACGTTCGCAACCGTGAAGCTTGGCACCGAGTCGCTGAGGATCATCAGGCGGCGACCGTCTCGTCCGTCGTCGTGGCGCCGTCGCCGTGACATTGATCCAGTGCTTCTGTCGCCCCTGAATGCAGATCGACCGTTGAGCCGTCGTGACGCGCGCGCGGCAAGCATGACTTCGTTGGGGGGAGCGACGCCGAGAGCCGTCGCCATGCCGCGGGTTATCGTCGGGGTGGTCTCGGGTCGTCCCTTCGCGCTTGGGGCTTCGGTGACGGACCGCGATGCATGGCTGAGAACGCGCGGAAGTCCTTCTCGAACCTCGTCCACCAATCCCCTCTTAAGAACGAACAGAGCGTGCCTGCAGCCGAAGAAGACGAGGCTAATCACTTTCTCCGGGAAAACCGTGCGATTAACTACCCGAAACTTGGGATGACTAACGTCGCGTTCTGATGCTCGTCCGAACAGACCAGCACGGTCGCTAGTCGTGTCGGGATAGTGGGCGTTCAATGCAAATGCGGCCTTCACAGGAATCGCGACCGGTCGATCACGATCGACATCCAGGCCAAGTCGTCTGTCGCGGTTGGCCGACTGGCTGCCGGTGCCCGCTGAGCCATTCTCGCTGGCGCTGCGGGTCTACGGTCCAACGGGCAACATCCCCACGGAAAACTCTACCCCAACCTAGATCGGGCTCCTCGGGCCTGCCGTGAGATGGGGAGATATATACGGGGACAAGGCAGCGATTTCGTTCGCTCGAGTCACCGGTTCGTTCGACCTGATTATTCGACGAGGGAATCCGCTTCTTTCCGTCTCCTCTGCCGACGTAAGCGTGACCCGCTTTCGACCTCTTCGTCGTCGCACGGGAATTCAGTGATCCTCCGGGTCTGCGTAAGCTCGATCGTCGAAATCCGGGTAAACCGCGGGAACGTGTGACCTGGGTCGGTCTCTGCACTTGGCGCGCACTCTGGCGCGAGCCTATGGGACTGGTTGTGGTACTCGTTCGGCGGCTGCGGCTCGGTCGCGCTCTCGGAAGAACTCGGCTCCTTCGATGCTGACGCGCGGAACGATCCGGTCGAGCCAGCGCGGCATGAACCAGTTGATCTTGCCCATTAGGATCATCAGCGCGGGCACCAAGAGGCAACGGACGACGGTGGCGTCGAGGAGCACCGCAACGGCGAGGCCGACGCCGAACTGCTGGACGGTCGGGTTTCCGTTGAGGAGGAAGCTTCCGAACACGAACACCATGATCGAGGCGGCGGCGGTGATCACACGTGCGCTGGTTACCAACCCGGAGACGACTGAACTCTTGTTGTCTTCGCCGGCGTGGACGTGCTCCTCAATCTGGCTGACCAGGAACACCTCGTAGTCCATCGAGAGTCCAAACAGAATCGCGAACATGAACAAGGGGACGTAGGAAACGATCGGGACCGGATCGCTGTGGCCCAGTATTCCGATCCCCCAGCCGTATTGGAAGATCGCGGTCAGCACGCCATAGGAGGCGCCGATCGAGAGCAGGTTCATCACCGCGGCCTGGGCGGGAACGACCACCGTTCGGAACGCCAGAATCAGGAGCAAGAAGGCGAGCGTGATCACCACCAGGATCTGCAGCGGCAGCTTGCTCGAGATCTTCGACGCTAGATCAACGTACGCGGCGGTCTGGCCACCGACGTAGGCCCGCATGTTGGTCCCTTTCTCGGCGCTCGGGATCGAGCTGGACCGCAGCTTGTTGACGAGATTCGCGGTCTGCGTCTCAGCAGGACCGGTGGTGGCTATCGCGTTGAAATACGCGGTAGTCCCCGCGCTGTCGACCTGCGTTGGCGTCACCGTCGCTACGCCCGGGGTCGACTTGACGTCCTTCTGCAGCGTCTGGAGGCGTGGATCGTTTGCGCCCCCCTGCGCCGGCGAGGCCAGCGTAGCCGCGATCAGGAGCGGACCATTGACGCCCTGTCCGAAATTGTCGGAGATCAGGTCATACGCCTGCCGGGCCGTGGTGGAGGTCGACAGCGCGGCGGTGTCCTGCTGCCCCAAGGTCAGCGACAGGAGCGGAATCGTCAAGGGGATCAGGATGGCGAGCGCTGCCAGCCCGGCGACCCAGGGGTGCGAGGCGATCGCGTGCGCCCACTTAGCCCACAGCCCTCCCTCGGAAGGATGCGACTCGGGATGGCGGTCGCGAACGCGCAGCGAGTTGATACGGGGCCCAACGATTCCAAGCACCGCCGGTAACAGCGTGAGCGCACTGAGCACTGCCACGACCACCGCGATCGCAGCCATTAGCCCCATCGTCGTAACCAGCGGGATGCCGGCCACGGCGAGCGACGCGAGCGCGATCGTCACCGTCGCTCCGGCGAAGAACACCGCCCCGCCCGAGGTCGCAACCGCGCGGGCGATCGACTCGTCCACGTCGAGGCCCTGCTTGTTGAGTCCGCGGAAATGCCGGGTGACGATGAACAGCGCGTAGTCGATGCCCACGCCCAGGCCGATCATCGTCGCCAGCGTCGGCGCCACCGTGGGAACGGACACCACGTGGCCCAGCAGGCGAATAATCGCGAGCGTCGACGCCAGCGCGAAGATCGCCGTCACGATCGGCAGAAGCATCGCCACGATCGTTCCGAACGTGAACGTCAAGATCACCATCGCGGCGATGATCCCAATCAGCTCGCTCGACTCGGTGGAGGGCTGCGAGACCTTCTGACCCAGCTGACCACCGGTCTGGACCTCTAATCCGGCCGCCTTCGCCGGATTGGCACCGTCGATGATCTTCTGCGCCTGGTCGGTCGACAGCGAGCCGGGGCTCACCGACGTGGTCACCGACAGATACCCCGTAGTCTGATTCTGGCTTAACGCCGAAGCGCCCTGCGGGGTCAGCGGGTTGACCACCGAAGCCACGAACGGCTCCTTCGCGACCTGGGCGACCGCATTGTTGACCGCGCTCGCGTAATTGGAGTCGGTCAGTTTGCCGCTTTTGGCATGGATGACGATCGGGCTTGATCCATTCGACTGATCCGGGAAGGGCTTCGCCATCGTGTTCATCGCCTGCTGGCTGCCCGTCCCCGGCAACGACAGGTTATTGTTGGTGTTGTCACCCGTCTGGTGCGAAACCACAACCAGCGCCACCGCGACCACCAACCACACGCCAAGCACGACAAGCCTGCGCCGCACCGAGAACCGCCCGAGCGCATAGAGAACCTTCGTCATATGCCCGCCGTGCCCCTCTCCTCGCGATTTGCGAAGAACAATCGTCTCTCGACATCAAGCGGCTGTCAAGCGCGGTTGCAGACGGAGGCTACGAGCACTGACTGCCCGCCCCGAAGGGATCTTTCGGCCGCTAAAACGGCTGCGAAGGGGTATCGGCCCGCTCGTGAGCACCCGATGCTCAGGCGACGCTCGTTTCCTCCGGGGCTCGAGCGGTCCCGCGATCGCGCCATCGCCGCCGCCGCGGACATGACGGCGATCGAACCGACACGGCGAGCGCAGTCGCGACCCGCGAGGTTGTCCCGCTCGTGGAAGTTGAGTGACGGGGGCTTCCTGGCGTGACGGTTACATAGTGCTGATGTGTGTGGCCTCCAGGGTGGACGTGTAAGTGTCAACTTGACGGTTACGGAGGAGGGCCGTGTTCGATCCTGACTCGGAGGCCGGGCAGTCCGCGGTACCTCACGACCTTGCGGAAGCGACTCTCAGCCTCGAGCATCCCGGCGGCGGTCACGGTACGCCGTGCTCGACAAATCGATCATCCCACTGCGCAGCTTCGTAGCCGCTCCGATGCCCTACTGATCACCCCTCCTCGCGGGCGACGCAGCCCACGTGGTCCCGTCAACGGGAGCCAAAAAGTCCGGAACGACTAGGTTCAGGCCCACCGGTCGCGGTCGCTTTCGCCCTTGAGCGTCGTCAGAGCGTGCCTGCGCTTCGGCGACGAAGCGTTCGCACCGGCGCGGTCGAGCGGCGACGCTCGGCCTTGGTAACGATTGGCTGGGTGGGCGTCGCCGGAGGCATAGAAAGCTGAGCTCGTCCTTCGCGCTTGACGATCCTGGCCTTTGGCTCGCGTTCGGTTGTGCGGCGCCCGGCCGTAGGGGCCGATGTTGCATTATGGAGCCGGCGATGAGCGGTGACATGCCTGTCCTCCGACTCCCCGGGCTTCAGAGATCCGATGCGCATGAGTTGGCCGATGAGGTTGGTCCAGAGGCAGTCATCCTGCCTGACGAGGCGCCGCCGATCGGCGGCTACGGCGACCTCGGAACGAGGACGGTGGCGGTCACCGTCACCACCCGAACGGTGCGCGCGGTCGCGAGGCATCTCGCGGCTCGGCAGCGCTCCCGCGCTGAGACGGTCAGCGTGCTCGTCCAGATCGACAATGCCGACGGGACTCGCCATAAGCAGACGTTGATCTACGAGGTCGCACCGGGACAGGGGACTGTCCAGGCCGCGGAGACCGCGTTGCGTGCGCTGCCCGGGATCACCGAGGCTCTCGATCGGAGTCTGTGGTAGGGCTTTGGCTCCGCCGGTCTGATCGCGGGGGCCATCACGACAGCGTCCAGGGTCCCCACATGACTGGCGGTGTTCGTTCGTCGCTTGACCAGCGTCGACACCCGCCAGTTGCGCGGACGTCAGCTCACCGCCCCGGCGGTGCAACACGACATCGACGACCGGACATGTTGCCTCGGCGATACCCGCGCTCGGAATCCGCTCAAGCGGCCATCTTCGTAGCAATCGCTTTCACAATCCGGGCGTTCCGCAACCCGACGAGTCGTTCGGCGACCAAACGCATCCTCGGCCGCCCATCGTGCTATCGACCAACTCGCCGGACTGCTAACGCCCGCGCTACTGCTCCGCCAAGGACGCAGGCACGGGGCACAGCCCAATGCTGGCTTCCGGAGTGGACGAGACGGAGCAGCGGGTGTGCCGGGGACGATGAGATGACTGCTCCGCCTGGCGAAGCGACAGCCCGATGATCAGAGTCGCGGCGATCGTCGGTGCGGTCCGTGCCTACGCACGAACGTGACCGTGCTTGCTCGGGATTGGCGATCCAGCGAACTTGATGTCCTGCGGGATCGCTCACATCGAGGCGTGCGCGGTCTGGGCGCGCCACGACTGCTTCTGCTTTCGCGGCCGTTCTGGCCTCGCTATGCCTTTGCCACGCAGGCAGTCGTCAGCTCGGTCACTTAGCGGACGACTGCGTCGCGATGCCGCTCGATGCCTGGAAAGGAGCGTCGTCGGGGTGCGGACTCTCGGGTCTTGGCAGGCGGGAATGAGCGCCGCTTGCTCGGGGTGATGGGGTCCGGGCCTCGGCCGGGTTTCTATCCGGGAGGACTCAGCTGGTCGCGCCGGTCCAGCTGCATTGGCTGGTTGAGCGATCTCGACCTGTCTTCGATGCAGGTAGCGCGGACGTGACTGCCCGGGTAGCAGTCTGCCGTCTCGCTCGCGAGCCACGACGCGCTACGCGTGCGGGCGGTGGCGCAGCCCTTGTCGGTGTTGCGTCTGGGCTCAGGCGACCATCGCGGTGGCGTAATCCGCCCACTCGGCTGCGTGCCGGTATGCGTTCGCGACGGTGACCAGCCGGACGTCGCGTTGCGCGCACGCGGCGAAGTCGCCGCGCTCGTAGGCCAGGACCGCCGCGAGCAGCCGTCCCTCAGGCCCGCGGTGATCGGTGATCGCGGTCGCAAGGCGATCGTCGAGGCAGAGGTCTGCGATCAGCTCGCGTATGGGGCGGTTGAGCAGTGCGTCGAGTACCGAGAACAGCCCCGCGGTGAACGCCCGCTCGGGGACAGTGTCGGGGTACTCGCGCGCGAGCAGCTCGCAGAGGCGGGCGCGGTGCACTGCGGTGTTCAGTAGGTGCTGGGGGCGATCGGTCATTTTCGAGAGCGCGAAGAGCATGATCCACTGGCTCACCGAGGTCGCACCGAGCCGCATGAGCGCTTGGCGGATGGAACCCACCGGGGTTCGGCCGCCGTAGAACGCGGAGTTCGCGAGCCGCACGAATCGATAGCTCAGCCCGGGGTCCTCGCGGATGTGGCGCTCGAGGTCCTCGAGGCTCGCCCCGGCTGCGCCGTGAGTGAGCGAGACGAGAGCGCCGAGCCGATGCGTCGGCGCGACGGCCTCGCGGATCGACCGCGGCGCGGCGAAGTATTGCCCCTGATAGGCGTCGAAATTGAGCGCGCGGGTCGCCTCGTATTGCTCGTGGGTCTCGACCCGGTCGGCGATTAGGCGCAGACCGCGCCTCCGAAGTCCCGTGAGGAGATCGTTCACCTCGTCGCCGCCACAGGCGATCGCTCGAGAGTCGAGTTTCACGGCGCCGGCGAGTTGCCACAGGGCCTCGCCGGCGCCGGCCGGAATGACGCCGACGATCGCGATCCGAAAGCCCACCCTGATGACATCGTGCAGGGCCTGCAGCAGGTCCGCGTCCGCGTGGGGCGGCGCGGCCACCTCGAGCATGACTCGCTCCGGGGGAAGGGGGAGCTGGTCGACGTAGTGGAGGAGCGGTGGCGTGACCTCGATGTATGCCGGGCGGTCACCAACCAGTTTCTCGAGCCCGATCTCGGCCAGGGCGCCGACCATCACGCTCGCGATCGAGGTCTCCGGACCCTCCAGCTGCCCCGACGGGGTGAGCGGCCGGTAGCGCAGCGCATAGCCCACGACCGACTCACGACGGCCCAATATCGGCTGCCGCGCGAGCACGATCGAATTGACCGCGTGCCCACGATGCCTTTCGTTGCCGGCGGGCTCGTCTCGCATTCAGAATGCGGATCGGCCCGCGTACGGCCGTCCTTGAACATCGGTGGCCAGCTGCGCGCGTATTTCCGATCGCGGGGGTCACAAAGCCCGCGATCGCGATCGCGGCGACTCCCGACGAACGCGAGCGCGCGGCCGAAGCGACCGTGGCGATGACTCTGACGCTCGTGCCCGATCACCGCGGGCCCGCACAATTAGAGCAGACGCCGGCGGAGGCGCTCGCCAGAGCCCCGGTCTCCTTCGCGCGGCCCCCGGCATGTCAGATCGGCCGGCGAGGTCCACGCCAGGAAATCGGTTCGCGCTCGGCGTTCGCCGACCGTGAGGTCCGCGTACCTGGAAATTCTCGATTGCGAATCTCACATCGGGTCGAGCCCGGGCGTCTCATCTTCGAGTCGCACGAACGGGTGCGGCTGGTACACACCGTCGAAAGGACACCGCCATGTCGGCAGAGGACAACAAGGCCATCGTGGGCCGCTGGTTTACCGAGTTCTGGGGGCGGGACTACAACTCGGGTGTGATCGACGAGCTCGCGGCGCCCGACATCCGGTTCGAGTATTCCCTGCACGCCCCGCTGCGTGGTCGCGACGCCGTCCGTGACTTCGCGACCAAGTTCCGCGCCGCGTTCCCGGACCTCGCGTTCGGCGGCACCGCGGACCTGATCGCCGACGGCGACTATGTCGTCGGGCAGTGGATCGGCGGCGGGACGCACACCGGCGCCCCGATGACCGACCTGCCGCTCGGCGGGCTCCCGGAGGCCAACACCGGCAAGACGATGCGGTTCACCGGCACCACTGTTCTCAAGGTCCAGGACGGGCTGATCACTGAGGAAGTCGGCCTGGACGACGGCGTGTCCGTCCTGGAGCAGCTAGGCCTGATCGCCAAGAGCTGACCGCAGGCCCCGGCTCACCGACAGAACGACGGGTTACGCCGGGCCAGAGCCCGGCGTGACCTTACACCGTGAGCACGACCAGAACTCGGGCGTTCCCCTTGGACGTTGGGACGTGCTCCGTCACCCATAAAACGGTCTCGATCGGACTGCCCCCATCCGCGGGACGCAGCAGCACTCGCGGCGTGACTGCCCCGACGTGACGTAGCATCGCGACTGGCGCGACTCGCGTGGTCGCGACCGCGTGCGGACGCTGTCGACTCTGAAAATCCCTCTAGAGGTCCGATCGCCCCGGAGGTCGCGAGCGCTGGCGGTACCACCCCCGCCGAGCCCAGCACGATTCCTTCGCCCACGCACGGGACCGCGAGTTCGCCCCAGGACTCGCATGACCCCTTCCACGACCGAGGCGCCGCCCGGCGAGGAATCGGGAAATACCTGCGCGGTTGTGACCGGCGCCAGGGGCGCAACTTCCGGATTCTCCCACGTAAGCAGCGCTCCACCGAGCCCGGACGAGGCTACTGCATGTCGTCGAGGCTGTCGCGCAAAGTCGACGCACCGGAACTTGCTTGTGATCGAGTCACAAACGCCGCCCGGCGCTGCGCCGTCGCGGCCCGGCCGTTGGCGCTGAAGCTACGTATGTGCCACCTGAATCGCCATCGGCCGCAAGACTGCTTCGGACCGTTGTGTGTCACCCACAACCGCGATGGTTTATGCGACACCCTCCGTCCGTTGCGACAGCGTCGAGTACGAACGGCTAGGTGCTCGCGATCTCTGGCGAAGCATGAGCAACGGATTTGGTGTCGACGGGCCTTGGGATTGGCGGAGCGGCATTGCGGCTGAGGCGTCACCGTTGGTGAGCGGAGGCGGCCGGTTACGAGACCGACTGCCCTTTGCAGTGGCGGAGCGGCGCCTCGCCGTTGTCCTGATCTTGGGCTCGGCGCGGTGATGCGGCGTCGTGCGCCTTCGCTCAGTTCCGCAGCATCACCCGGGTGACGCGATGGAACTGCCTGATGTGTCGGCGTCTATCCCTCCGATAGAGCACTCCGTCGGCCATGCGCGCGATCGGTCGTCTCATCCGCACTAGCGTCCAGCTCATTGACCCTCACCCCCTTCGCCTTCTGTATCAGGCGGCTCGCCGACCGCCCACACGACTGCCGCCTCCACGTGCGAGATGCAGCGCAGTCACAGCGATGGTATCGCGCAGCTTCAGCGTCTCGCCGCATACGGTCGGCTGCGTCATGGTTGAGGCGATCCGGCGGTCGACTTATGATCGGTGTCGAGCGGCGTGGGGCAAGTCGCTCATCGATGAGGAGCTGGTCAAGAGGGGCGTAAGGATGATGGCGTACCGCCAGCGCGGGTCGGCGTGGATGTAGCCACGGGGCAATGATGAAGCGGGTGGGGCTGCTGATCGTCTTAGCGACGGCGATGCTTGTGGGCACGCCGTCGATTGCTGCGGCGGCGGGTCCAGCGCCGCTGAATCCGCCGACGGATCTCGGCGAGAGCGGCGCGACCGAGACGTCAGTCACGATCACCTGGACCCCATCGACCAGTCCCAACGTAACCGGGTACGAGGCGTTCGCGGGCTACCCATGGTCCTACACCCAGAGCGCCAGCGTTGATGCCAGCACCACGTCGGCGACGTTGGGGGGACTCCAATGCGGGACGGACGACCACTTCTCCGTAGTGGCCGTCGACTCCGCCGGAGACGTCTCAGCCGCGGACACCGCCAACCTGGCCACCTCGCCTTGTCAGGCGGATATCCAGGTGGTGTCCAATACCCCGAGCGTCACACACGCGGCGATCGGGCAAGACGTCACCTTCACCATCGTGGCCATGAACAACGGCCCGGACACCGTGGGGATGCTCGTCAACACCGAATCGACCCTCGTCGGGCTCGCCCACCCCGTGGCCCCGATCGACACGTTGACCTGCCAGGGCGTGACCAACGATGGCTCGGCGTGCGAGTACAACTTTGTGCAGCCTGGCCAGACCCTCACCGAGACGATGATCCTGCAGGCGCAGGCCAGCAGCGATGGCTACGCCAACGAGGTGGCCTGCGCGTACGCGCCGTGGGAGCAGACCGTCGATCCACCGTCCAACAATTGCGCGGTGGCGACGGTAAAGCTCGACCAGGAGACAGCGGGCAGCGGCTCTCCGGGCACGGGCAACCTCGGCTCAGGCGGTGTCGTGGTCACGGGTCCAAGCGGATCGCAGCCCCAGCCTCAACCCGGAACCCCGCCGCCAGTCGTGTCGCGTCCGCCGCGGCGCGTGTGCGTGCCTTACACCTTCGCCCATGGGCAGAGAGCGGCCGGTCGTTCGCAGCGTACGGTCCGGGTCCGCGACATTGTGGCGTTAGACGGACACTGCCACGGCAATCGGATCCTGATCGAGCGGGCTAACGCTGTCTTTTCTCGGACGCATGCCAAGTCCGGCATCGATGTGAACGTGTCGTCGTGGCGGTGCCGACAGGTCCGAGTGAAGGGCGCCTGGCTCGGCGACTGCTGGCAAGGCCCTCGCGCGCTCAGTTGGAGCGAGACTGTCGTGCGCACGGGCGAGCCGGCGATCAGGCGTAGTAGATGATGGCGCTCCGAAGACCCGTGATGCGATCTCTCGGCCGACATACCGTCGGATTGGCCTGTCTCGGGTCGCCGCTCGTCGATGAGGAGTAAGGGAGATCATATGCGGCGATCATCGTTGGTGGTAGTCCTCGCGGCGGCGGTTGGGCTGGCACTCGCTGGCAGCTCCGAAGCGAAGACCAGCCCTCATCGACTCAAGTGCGGCCACGGATACGTCCTTGGCAGCGTTCGAGTGCCCGAGCGCAAGGACGGTCGGATCGTTCGGCGCCACGGCCAGGTCGTCTACACGCGCATACAGCGGTGCGTGAAGGTACACAAGACGAACCCGCCGACCACAACCACGCCGGAGCCGAACCCGGGTGGGTCCGGCAATCCGGTGGCGACGTCGCCGCCTGGCACAACGACCACGACGAGCACGTCGACAACCACGACCACCCAATCAACCCCTCCGCCAGTGCCGAAGGACAACCCGTGCCTGACGCCGATGCCGCGGGACACCCTTCAGCTCGGCAGGACCTACACCCTTGCGGGGGAGGACACCTTTACCGAGGACGCGCCGGTCGGATCCTTCGCCCAAGCCTCCGTGACCGATGCGAGCTACCTCACACCGATCTACACGGGTGATCACGGAATGGGGTGGAGTGTCTATCCCGATGATTGGTGGTCGACCTACACCAAGGCTTATGGTGTAGAGGGCTATCAGCCATCCACGGTCCTCTCCGTCCACGACGGCGCGCTGGACTTCTACCTGCACAACGACGCTAACGGCAATCCGGTGGGAGCCAGCGTCTCGCCGTGGCCGGACGGAAACGAGTACCAGACCTATGGGGCGTACTCCTTCTGCGAGAAGGTGGTCCCGACCGTCGGCAGTGATCTGGCCGACTTCTACGAGGCTTCACTGCTATGGCCGCAGAACGACAGCGACGGCCCGTGCGCGGAGTCAGACTTTCCGGAGACCTACTACCCGGCCACAAACCAATTCCTGAACGGTGGAAGCCTAGATAACCAAGAGATCTACGCATTCGCCCACTACGGCACGTGGAACGCACAGTCCGGCTGTCGGCCCTATCCGCCGCCCCCTGACAGTTGGAACACGCCGATTGACCTGAGCCAGTGGCATGCATTCACTCAGGAATGGGGACCGGGGTACCGCTCCTACTACATCGACGGGAAGGACGTCTACACCAGCACCAACCAGGTGTGGTCACAATCAGAGCGCTGGCAGCTACAGATGGAGCCATCGCCGTTGGCACACCTCCAGAACGACGGCGGTACCGGCCACGTATACATCGCCTGGGTCTGGATCGGCAAGCCCGCTTACTAAGCCGGGGGAACCCGCGCCGCGGGCACCACTACAGTCATTACCCCGGAACGCCCCCGGGGCTACAAGCACGCGTCCCAACCGACTCCGCCGCTCCTGTGGGATGAAGCAATGTGAAGGTTGTAGCTCGCCTTGACCGCCGCAATCACAGGCCGAACATCAGCAACGACCGCGTCGAGAATCTCGCCCGCTGCGGACGACATTCGGCAGTGAGCCCGGGTGGTGGCCGCGTCACTCCTCCTTCGTGAGGGGAGCGGCAGGCGGCCGACGACTGCCGCGGTGCTAGCGGCCGTCAGGACATGTTCTGGGAGATGCACGAGGCGCGGTTCGCCGTCCAGGGTCGGCTTGAGGGCCTGCTCGTGTGGTCACGGGCCGGGCGCCTGGGCGTGGAGCGTCGTGTGCTTCGAGGCCGACGGGCGCTCGGACGTGGTGCGTGACCCGCGTCCGAGTCGATTCCGGGGTGGGGTGGGGGCAGGGGATGGGGGCGACGTCGTCGCTCTTCGCGGCGGGCGGGCGGCATACTGCCCGCTCGATCTCGTCGTTCTCGAGCGGCTGATTTAGCAGCCCTTGTAGGCCGGCTCGCCGGCGCGGGCCGTCGCGGTGGCCGTGCGCTTCTCGGACTGCACGACCACCGCGGCGACCACGATCGCGGCGGCGACGAGGCCGGCGGCGATCAGGAACGCTAGGTGGTATCCGCTGGTCAGCGCCTGCGCGTGCGCCGTGCCGGCGTGCGCGAGGTGGTTGCTGCGCGAGGTGGACACGGTCGCCAGTACGGCTAGGCCGAGCGCCCCGCCGACCTGCGCGGCGGTGTTGACCAGGCCTGAGGCCAGGCCGGCGTCGCTCGCCGTCGCGCCCGACATCGCCAGCCCCATCAGGGCGGGGAAGCAGACGCCGACGCCGGTGCCGGTCAGCAGCAGCGCCGGGAGGACGTCGCGGACGTAGGAGCCGTCGACCGGCGTGTGGGCGAACAGCACCATGCCGGCGACCATCAGGCCCAGCCCCGGGAACTGCATCGTGCGGGCGCCGAATCGCTGGATCAGCTTCTCGGAGTAGCGCAGCGACAGGGTGCCCATCACGATCGTGACCGGCAGGAACGCCAGGCCGATCTGCAGCGCGTCGTAGCCGAGCACCCGCTGCAGGTAGAGCGAGCCGAGGAAGAACATCCCGAACATCCCGGCTACGGTCAGCACCTGGATGAGGTTCGCGCCGGTCACGTTGCGCGAGCGGAAGATCCGTAGCGGCATCAGCGGCGTGGCGGCCTTCGCCTCGCGGGCGGCGAACGCGGCCAGCAGGGCGATCGAGACGGCGCCGAGGATCAGCGTCGTCGACGCGCCCCAGCCGTCCTGGGCCGCGGGCTTGACGATCGTGTAGACGCCGACCATCAGCGCGCCCGTGATGAGCGCGGCGCCCGGCAGGTCGGCGCCCTCGCTCAGGCCGATGCCCTCGTCGGCGGTCAGCAGCCGGCGGCCGAGTATCCCGGTCGCGATGCCGATCGGGAGGTTGATGAAGAAGATCCAGTGCCAGTCGATGGCCTGGGTAAGCAGGCCGCCGGCAAGCAGGCCGACCGAGCCGCCCGCCGAGGCGACGAACGCGTAGACGCCGATCGCCTTCGCCTGCTCTTGGGGCTCCGGGAATATCGTCACGATCATGCCGAGGATGACGGCCGAGGTCATCGCGCCGCCGATGCCCTGCACGAACCGTGCCGCGACCAGCCACACCTCGGTCTGGGCCAGGCCGCACAGCGCCGAGGCGCCGGTGAACAGCGCGAGCCCGGCCAGGAAGATGGTCCGGCGACCGAGCAGGTCACCCAGGCGCCCGGCGAGGAGCAGCAGCCCGCCGAACGAGATCAGGTATCCGTTCACGACCCACGCGAGGCTGGAGGTTGAGAACCCGAGGTCGTTCTGGATGGACGGAAGAGCGACGTTCACGACGGTGACGTCGAGGACGATCATCAGCATCCCCAGGCACAGGATGTAGAGAGCGATCCAGCGGGAACGGTCGGCGGTCATGTCGGTCCTTTCCTTCGGCATTTGAACTTTCAGACCGGAGTCGGAACGAGACCTCATCGCTCGACATGTCGAGAAACAGAAATCGGCTCCGATCTCACCGCGAACCCCCGAAAGGAGCGACGTCGTGAAGTACATGCTGCTGATCCACCACAACCCCAGCTTCATGGAGGACCCACCGGAGCCGATGGACCAGATCGGGGCCGAGGTCGGGCGCCTGATCGACGCGCTGACGGCCTCGGGCGAATGGGTCGGAGGCGAAGGCCTCGCCGACGTCTCGCGGGCGAAGGTCGTGCGGGTGCGCGACGGCGTCCCGGCCGTGACCGACGGGCCCTACCTCGAGGCCAAGGAGCATCTGGTCGGCTACTGCATGATCGACTGCGACTCGCTTGACCGGGCGCTCGAGGTCGCGGCGGCGTGGCCCGACGCGCGCTGGATGGGAGTGGAGGTGCGGCCGGTGATGACCCCCGGCGGAGAGGAGATGTGAGCATCGAGGAGCAGCTGCGCGGGCTGGCGCCGCGGGTCCTCGGGACGCTCGTCCGCCGCCACGGAAGGTTCGACGCGTGCGAGGACGCCGTGCAGGAGGCGCTCCTCGACGCGGCGGTGCAATGGCCGCGCTCTCTTCTCACTACTGAGAGCCCGTAGCCAAGAAACCGCGCGAAGTTGGCGGACGGACTACACCCGGCCCTGCTTTCGAACCCTTAACAAGCATTTGCGCGACGCCCGGGCTGGTCTCGGATTGCGCGGATAGGGCGCCTCAGCGGCCGCCGGGACCTCGTTCGGCACAGCGACGCCGCCGGTCGCTTCCCGCGCAACTCAGGTCGGCGGTTCGGAGGGTCGCCATCACCGCGGCCGGACGAAGGGAGGTCCTTGGCGCGACCAGCTTCCGATCGTCCCGAGGCTGCAGAAGCCTGCGTTCGGCGTCGGCGCGCACTCGCGTCTCGTCCGGAGGGGAAGCGGCCGGCGCTGTTGATTCACGCGTGTCCGGGTGTACGGATCGCACACATCGGGGAAGTCGATGCTCCCGAGGTCGGCCGCATTGCGCGGGACTTCGCAAACGTGGCGAGGAGAAAGGAGCCGACCTCTTGGTGTAGTTCCCCAACTCGTCCGCAGCAGGAGCGAGTGCCTAGTCGCCCCGGCTTCCGCAATCCCTGGCCGAGCGAGGCGACCTGACCGGCCCGACCCATCGACCGCTGGACTTGTGACGTCCTCATAAGTCCAAGGACCACGGCACTGAGCAGCGCCCCGAGCTCGGTCAACGGCCAGAGCGCTCCTTTCGACCGCGACCGGTTGGGCGCCGTCGGTCTCCGCCTTCCCTTCTGCTGACCCGAGGAGCCTGTCGCTCCGCTCTCTGTTCGAGAGACCTACCTGGTGTGGTTGCGGTAAAGAGTCGGCGCTGGAGCGGCGTTGTGTAGACGTGGATGCGACACGATCTCCCGGCAGGGTTGTCCGTGGGCAATTGCTCGCCGCATGCGACTGGGGCGTGGGCCGTTGCGTGGTGAGGGCCGAGCTTGCGCGCGCGAGGGCGTATGTTGGCTGCGGTGATGATGAGTGCACAGCCCGACGCTGGGGAGCTGCTGGGTGCGTCGTCGCCGCATCTGGTGCCCGAACGAGTTGTCGAGATCGCGTCGACGCGGGCGGGCTGTCCGGTCGCTGCGTATGTGCTGGACGTGGATGGGTCGTGCGCCTTGCGCTTGGCCGGCGATGTGGAACGGTTTCCCGGGCGGATCCGGGCGCCGGTCGGCGTCGGGCCCGAGATCATTCCGGGGGCGCTGCCGAGGTTGCGGGGGTTGGTGATCGATCGCGTTGGACCGAGCACGCTTTGGCCGATGGTGGTCCGCGACCGCGTGATGGGGTTTCTGCTCGCTCGGGACCGGCCGGCGGTTGATCTCGGGGCATTCGCGGGCCAGGCCGCCTTGGCGCTGGAGCTGGCGTCGGGCTACACCGACGCGCTGCATACAGTTCGTCGGCGCAAGGACACCCAGCCCGCCGCCGAGATTCAGCAGAACCTGCTGCCGCCGCGGCTGGCCCGTCTTGACCGAGCCGACGTAGCCGGAGGCGTGCTGCCCGGCTATGACGTCGGCGGCGACTTTTTTGACTACGCCGGCAACGCCGACGGCCTGTGGTTCGTTGTCGCCGACGCGACCGGCAAGGGCAACTCGGCCGCGGCGCTGTCCTCGTTGGCGATCGGCGCGTTGCGCGCCGCGCGTCGCGCGGGTGCTGGGCTGCAGGAAGCCGCGCGGCTGGCCGACGAGGCGATCATGTCGCTCGATATGCAGCTGTACTTGACCGCGGTGCTGGGGTCCTGGGATGCCGACCGGCATCGGCTACGCTGGATCAACTGCGGTCATCCCACGCCGCTGATTCTGCGCGCCGATGGGCGTGTCGACGAACTCGGCGGCGAGCGCACATATCCGCTCGGCGTCCGGTTCTCCGAGCGCGTGTTTCCGGTCCTCAGCGCTCAGGTGGGCCCCGGGGACCGCCTCTTGCTGTACTCCGATGGGGTCAGCGAGCGCCGCACGACCGACGGCGGCCGTATCGGCGAGAGTGGGCTGCGCGCGATCCTCGCCGAGCTGGGTGCCTGCTCGGCAGCGACGACGGTGCGCGGCCTACAAGACGCGGTGGTAAACGCCTCCCCCGAAGCGCTGCGCGACGACGCCACGGTGCTGGTTATCGCTCCCCACGACTGACAACCCCACCGAGTCAACCCCACGGCGCGACGGCACACGGCTAGCCGTGTGGCGTCGAGGGTAGCCTCCGACGGTGCGCGAGGAGACAAATGAGCCGACAACCACGATGTTCCACGACGTCGCGATCATCACCGTGAGCGGCGAGCTCGATCTGGCATTGTGCATGAAGCTCACCCCCGAGCTCAATGCCGCGCTGCGCTCCTCAGTGCGCGCGATCGTCATCGACCTCGAGGCCGTCTCCGTGGTGGACTCCTCGGGAATCGCTCTGCTGCTCAATGCCTTCC
Source organism: uncultured Solirubrobacterales bacterium (assembly GCA_963737055.1). GTDB lineage: Bacteria > Actinomycetota > Thermoleophilia > Solirubrobacterales > Solirubrobacteraceae > Palsa-465. The sequence goes on from CAVTRE010000002.1 coordinate 76,746, forward strand.
GCCACCTACAGCACAGGGGACGCCAGCTCGCAATTGCCTGCCCAATGGGATCGCCGCGCCGCGCTTTCGAACTCACGGCCCTCGATCGCCAGTTGCCCATGCACGAGACCCGCCAAGACGCGCTGGCTGCCGTCGGCGCCAGCTAATCGGCGGCGGCTGCGAATGTGCGTCCACTTTCCCGGAGCGGAGCGGGTAGCGGCGTTTCGCAAAACAGGACCCGGCCGTTGGGTATGGCGGTTATGGCAGCCGCGCCAGATGTCAGCGGGCGTCTCCATGCCCAGTTCGAGGAGGGTTGCGTCAGGTGGAGGGTGTGAGTTTCCGCGAGGTACTTGCCTGGGCGGTGCGGAGGTTGATTTCGGTGACGACCGTGATCAGGGGCGCGCCAAGGTAGGCGATCACTCCGAGGTCGCGGATCGCGAGGTTGTGAATGAAGCGTGCGTCTTTGCGCGCGTCGGTGACGATCACCGGTTCGCGCATGACGGCCGCCGCTACTGGGCACGCGGCGGCGGGGACTGCAGCAAGCAGCCCCCGCCGGGCGGTGTCAGGCCTTTTCGTCGTAGGGCTGGCGGCTGCCGGCCTTGGCGATCCCGCGGCTGATCATGTAACCGACAGCTCAGAACCGTCGCGTACAGCCATACGCGGTCGGCGCGGAACGGATCGTGGTGCGCGCCGTAACTGCCTGCCTTCGTGACCGCTCCCGCGATCAGAATGCCGGCGAGAACAACGAGGTAGGCGACCCGTCGACTACGCAGAACAGCGGTCCCGGCCGGAACGCGGTGCGGGTCGAGTCCAATCGTCCAACACCGACCAGCCCAGGGATCCCGGCCTCGCGACACCGGTCACCGTTCCCGTGCCGGATCAGCAAACTGCCTCGCCGCTCGTTCAGATCGGTCTCAGCGAGCATGAGCGCTTCGTGGATCCGGAGACCGGCGAAGCCAGCACACGCCAGCTCGGCGTGCTTGCAAGCCCACTGCTAACGATCTGGCCGGAGCAGAGGTATCCGCTCGTCTTGAGCCCCTCCTGAACGGACGACAAGGAGCGCTGATCGCCTCGCTCCGCAACAGGCCGGTGATGCGCGAGCGTCGAGCGCGCGGGCGCCCATGGTTTGGGAGGGCGGTGTCGACTAGAGCAGGCGCCAAACCAGTCCGCTCTCGGAAGGAGGGAGCCATATCTGCTCAGCAGTTGTTGGACGCCGCCGGCCGACCGCGCTCGCCGGCAACGATGCCGGTCATCATGGTGGCCGGGTCCCCCCCGAACCAGGGTGGGCGGTAACCCGACAGATCCGCCCACTGTTGACGAGATCGTCGCCGTGATGCGCCAAGCGGGACACGATCGTGACGGCCGGCGAATGCGAGGCCTGATCGTGGAGCTGTGGCGTCCAGCTAGGCAGAATGTCGATCATGCCGTAGCAGATCCATGTCGCTGAATGAAGAGAGGGCTTACGCTTCGCTCCTGCCGACCGTGAGCATCCGGTTCACCCGGCCGCGCCGATCATGCCGCTTGGCGCGAGGACGACGATGGTGGCGTCGTCGTCGAGATGGTCGGGGTGTGCTTCTCGCAGGGCGTCTTCGATCGCTCGCAGGGTGGCGGGAGCGGCCTTGTCGTCGGCTTTCGCGATCGCGCGTCGGATGGCTGGCAGGCCGAGGCCGTAGTCGGGGTGGGTGAAGCTGTCTGAGAGGAGCAGGAGGCGTTCGGTCTTGTCGAGACGGATTGTGTTGGAAGTGAGCCGGTCCGGGAAGTCCTCGGCTCCGAGGTCGGGGTTCAACTCGCCGTCGAGGGGCTCGAGCTGACCGTGTGACGTGATGCGGATCGGGGACTGAGCGCCGGCGGTCACCCAGCGGAAGGTCGATGCGGGCGCGTTCCAGTGGCCGATCGTGGCTGCAGAGGTGGCTTCCCCGCCGGCGATCTCGAGCAGGACCCTGTGCATGGCGAGGAGGCTTTCCGCGGGATCGTCTGATTCGCGGCGAACGGATCGGAACGCTCCGAGGGTTACGGCGCCGATGCCGGCGGCGGGTGCTCCGGCGCCGGCGGCGTCGGCGATCCCGAGCCAGGTGCCTCGGGGGTTCTCTGTGTAGTCGAACCAGTCCCCGCCGATCTCATACCCGGGCAGGACGTTGCCGGCCAGCGTGGCTCCGCCGACGCGGGCGATGCGTGGTGGGAGAAGGTTCTGCTGGATTTCGGCCGCGGGGCTGGTCGGCCGGGTGCGGCGCACGGTGTCGATGTGATCGGTGTAGGCGGGCGCGATCGCCAGGGCGATCGCGGCTTCAGAGGCGAGGTCGCGCAGCTGGTCGCTAGCGGTTCCGACGGCGAGCAGGACCCCGATCGCACGGCTGCGGAGCTGAAGCGGCGCGACGGTGGCGCCGGGCAGTAGCTCTTCAAAGATCGCGCGGATGGCGGCAACGCCTTCGCGCGGGACCTCTGGTCCGACGGCGAGCGGGGCGCTGATCTGAGCGGGGAACGTGGCGGCGCCGGCGAGCCGCTGCATGCTGGCTCCGTCGAGATCGACGACGTACAGCGCCGCCGAGGAGACGCCGGGAAGGCGCTGCGCTTCGGCGACGATCTGCTCGCCCAGCTGGAACGGCGGGACCTTGTTGAGGATGTCGGCGACCGAGAGCGGTGTGGTGCTGATGTGGGCCAGCTCGCCCGGCGGGCGCAGGTAGTCCTCCTCGTCAGAGTCGGCGTCGTCGCGCGTTTGGCGGCGTACGGCGTTGATCAGCTCCTCACGTGTGGAGAAGTGTCGGTGCACGGTGCCCCGCCCGAGGCCTGCTGCATCGGCGATCTCCCGGATGCTGGCGTCGCGGTTGTCCGCCAAGAGTGTCCGAGCCGCGTCGATGATCTTCGCGCGGTTCAGCGCGGCATCGCTGCGTCGACGACGCTCGGGAGCGTCCTCTCCCAGCCGCTCGGCGTCCTCGCCCCCGTGCTCAAATGGAACACTCTGACTCACTTAGTGCTCCCGAAATTGCCATAGGTAGGTGTTTCGCGGCCCTCTCCGGGTACAAGTGGATCATAAGTTAAGTAAGTGGCCACGATGTGAGACATCATGTTCTACTTGGCGGGTGGTGTCAAGTGGCGAGCTGTAACCCAATGCAATCCGAAGAGGAGAACCCATGCCTGAGATGACAGAGGCGTATGAATGGAAGGGCCGGAACATCGTCGGCTCAGACGGCGAGAAGATCGGCAAGCTCTCAGAGGTCTACGACGATCGGGAGACCGGGGAGCCCGCGTGGGCGACGGTGTCCGGCGGCCTGTTCGGCACCAAGAGCAACTTCGTGCCGCTGGCCGGCGCATCGCCAGCCGGGGAAGACGTCCGGGTGCAGGTGACCAAGGATCAGGTCAAAGACGCCCCCGGTGTCGAGACCGACGGTGAGCTCTCCGAGCAAGACGAGCAGCGCCTGTTCGAGCACTACGGCGTGCCGTATACATCCGCGGGCTCGACGACCGCCCCGGGCGAGCCTAACGGCGGTCAGACCGATCAGCGCGGTGAGGGCAATGACACCAGCGGCCCCAACACCGACGAGGCGATGACGCGTTCTGAGGAGGAGCTGCGCGTCGGTAAGCGCCAGGCTGAGACCGGTCGCGCGCGGTTGCGCAAGTACGTGGTCACCGAGAACGTGACCCAGACTGTGCCGGTCTCCCACGAGGAGGTACGGATCGAGCGGGAGCCGATCACCGAAGCCAATCGTGACGCCGCACTGGACGGCCCGGAGATCTCCGAAGAGGAGCACGAGGTGATCCTGCACGAGGAGGAGCCGGTGGTGGAGAAGCGCACGGTTCCGAAGGAACGCGTCCGCCTGGGCACCGAGACGGTGACCGAAGAGCGAGAGGTCTCAGAGCAGGTCCGCAAGGAGCAGCTCGAGACCGAAGGCACCAGGCCGAACCGGTAGCGCGTTGGGCCTTCCGCCTCGGACAGCACGTCGCGATGCCCCAGGAATCGAGCCCTGTTCACGAAGCGGGGCACAAGCCTAAAGGAGCCATGATGTCGATGGAGACAAACCCGCCACGCGGGATGGACGGCGATAGGAGCAGCGCTGCTGACGCCGGTGCTAGGGCGCAGGACAAGGCCCAGCAAGTCACAGACCAAGCGCAGGAGAAGGCCCAGCAGGCCGCCGGACAGGCGCAAGCCAAGCTGCGTGAGCAGCTTGATCAGCGTTCGACGCAGCTGGCCGAGCAGGCCCGTCAGCAGGGCTCCGATCTGAGGGCGGTGAGCGAAGCACTGCGTGATCAGGGCAAGGCCCGGCCGGCTCAGCTCATCAACCGGCTGGCGGAATACGCCGAGCAGGCTGGTCGCTATCTGCACGATAAGGACGCCGATGCGATGCTCGGGGACGCGGAGGACTTCGGGCGCCAGAAGCCGGCGGCGGTGGCCGCGGGCGCGCTCGCGTTGGGGTTTGCCGCCTCGCGGTTCCTCAAGGCGTCGAGCAGTAAGCGCTACTCGGCGCGGGACGCCGCCCAGCGGCTTCCGACGTCATCTCCGCAGGCGCCGTTGCCACGACATGCCGGTCCCCTAACCGCGACCGAGCCTGAGCAGGCAGCGCGAATGACCGGCACGCCCGCCCCATCAGGGATCTAGGCATGGCTACTGGTGAGACCCCACCGGTCATGGCGGCGCGAGAGCCCGACCGGGGGCTGCGGGAGGAGCCGATGGGGGCGCTGTTCAAGCAGCTCTCTGAGGACCTTTCGACCCTGGTGCGCCAGGAGTTGCGCCTTGCGCAGGCCGAGATGGCCGAGAAGAGCAAGAAGGCCGGGATCGGGATCGGGATGGTCGGTGGGGCTGGACTCGTCTCGTTTCTCGCCCTCCAGACGCTGACCGCCTGTCTGGTCGCGCTGCTGGCGACCGCGATGGACGTGTGGATCTCGGCGCTGATCATCACGGTCCTCTACGCCGCCGTCGCCGCCGGGTTGGGCCTGAGCGGCAAGAAGCAGGTGTCTGAAGCAACCCCGCCTGTACCCGAGCAAACCACAGAAACCCTCAAGGAGGACGTGCAATGGGCCAAGACCCGGCTGCCATCAGGCAAGAAATAGAGCAGACCCGCGAGCGCGTGGGCGACACCGTCGATGCGCTGGGCTACAAGGCCGACGTCCCGGCGCGTACCAAGGAATCGATCGGCGGCAAGGTGCAAGCCGTCAAGGCAAAATTCACGGCTGCGGGATCGCAGGTGTCTGACGCCGCGCCGGACACCGAGGACGTCAAGCAGGCTGGTCAGCGAGCGGTCGGTGTCGCTCAGGAGAATCCGCTGGGATTGGCGATCGGCGCGGCCGCGGTCGGCTTTGTGGCGGGCCTGCTGATTCCCTCGACGAAGGCGGAAAACGAGCGTCTCGGGCCGATGGCCGATCAGGTCAAAGAGCAGGCCAGGCAGACCGGCCAGGAAGCGATCGAGCACGGCAAGCAGATCGCCCAGGACACCGTGGAGACCGCCGCCCAGAAAGCGCAGGAGGTTGCCGCAGAGGTTAAGGACACCGCGCAGGACTCGGCCCAGCTCCATGCCGAGCAGCTGAAGTCAAGCGCACAGGACAGCGCGCAAACGTCAAGCAGACGGCCCAGCAATAGCGCCGACGGCCCAACGTACCCCTGAAAGGAGCCGCATGGCGACGAGCCCCAAGACCAGAACGAGTAAGCCGGCGACCAGCAGCAACAGCGTGCTCCCGCTCGCCGTTCGGCGAGGCACCACAACTCCGAGCCGCCGACCCGCGCCGTCCGGTTCACGGAGGCTGGTCGCGCGGGTGCAGGCAATTCTGCCCGGTGCGAAGCGCACCGCCAAGCCGAGCCCCGCGGAGTCGCTTGCCGCTGCTCTGCAAAGGGCGACGGGCGAAGCGACCGCGCGCCCGCCGCTGACCAAGGGCAGGCTCGGAACCCCCGTCGGCGGGGACGGCGCCGTCACAGCGGCCAAACGTCGACACACCATCGCCCTGCACAAGCTGCCCTCGACGTCTTCAGCCCAGGCGACGAACCCCAGCGCCGGAGACACCCGTCACAACCTCGAGACGATCGCCGACCCCTCGGCGACCACAGGAGGAGATCATGGAGATCCCCAAGGACCAGATCCTGCAACTGCTACGTGATCGCGGCGACCACGACAGCGCCCAGCAGGCCGACCAACAACTCCCTGACAAGGTCGACCCCGAACAGCACAGCGACCTACTGGCGGGGATCGGAATCAAGCCCGACGAGCTGGCCGGCGACATCGGCAAGAAGCTCGGACTATGAGCAGCACCGCGTCTGAGAACCACCACACCGCGGGACGCCGCCGCGACTACCGTCCCACAGGGACCTCTAAAAGCACGTCGCTGTTCGCCACGCTCAAGCGCACGGTCACCGAGTTCAGCGAGGACAACCTCAGTGACTGGGCCGCCGCGCTGACCTACTACGGGATCCTGGCGCTCTTCCCGGCGCTCCTCGCGCTCGTGGGGCTTCTCGGCCTCGTTGGCAATCCTCACTCCACGACCAACACGATCACCCAGATCGTCACCAAGATCGGACCCAGCTCGGTCGCCCAAACGTTCGCTGGTCCGATCAAGTCGATCACCGCGCACAAGAGCACCGCCGGGATCATGGGCATCCTCGGTTTCGCCACCGCTCTCTGGTCGGCGTCCAGCTACGTCGGAGCGTTCATGCGCGCCGCCAACGTGATCTATGAGACGCCCGAAGGCCGGCCGATCTGGAGGCTCCGACCCCTCCAGGTGCTGGTCACGCTCATCATGACCGTCCTACTCGCACTTGTGGCCCTGGCAATCGTGCTGACCGGGCCGATCGTCACTGCCGTCGCTCAGCCCTTGGGTGTTGGATCGACCGTCGTCACCATATGGGACATCGCCAAGTGGCCCGTGCTGCTTATCGTCGTCATCACCATGTTCGCGGTGCTGTTCTACGCCTCTCCCAATGTGAAACTCGCCGGTTTTAAATGGGTCACGCCCGGCGCTTTATTCGCGATCGTGGTGTGGCTGATCGCCTCCGCGCTGTTCGCGTTCTACGTCGCGAACTTCAGCTCTTATGACAAGACCTACGGCGCGCTCGCCGGCGTGGCCATCTTCCTCGTATGGATGTGGCTGACCAACACGGCCCTCTTGCTCGGCATGGAGCTCAACGCCGAGCGCGAGCGCAGCCGCGAACTCAAAGCCGGCATTCCCGGCGCCGACCGCGAGCTTCAACTCGACGCGCGCAGCGCCCCCAAGCGACAGAACACCACCTGACACAGGCGCCAGCCGTTCGATCAGGCTCCCGCATCGGGTGTACGTACCGAGGCCGTGGGTCCCAGCTGCGCTCGCGCCCTGTTCGGCCCAAGATCGCTTTGATCACGCTGTCCGCTCACGAGAATTGATAGGCGGCACAAACACGAAAGGCTCGCGCGAGGAAGGCGGGGACCAAAGCGCACAAGGACCTTCCTCCTTATCCCACCAAAGGCACGGCACCGTGAGTGCGGTCGTCGGTTCGAGTCCCATCGCTCACCCTCAGAAGTGCCGCTGTCGGGGCGGCGGCTCGTCGCCCTAGAGATCGGCGAGCACTCGCTCGACGTCCTCGCGCGTGAACCCGAGCTTCTCGTGAGCCACCGGCTCGGTGGTCGGCGGCGCGTCGATGTCCCGCGGCGTCCACCAGCGCTCATCGGGCGGCTTCGTGGTGAACCGCTTCAGCGTGGTTCGCGCCAGGTCGCCGTACTCCGGAGCGAGCAGCTCCCGGATCCGCCGGAGCATGCTCTCGGCGAGCGGTCGCACCTCGGGGTCGGCGACCTCGCCGAGCTCGACTGACACATGCGCCAGCAGCCGCTGGTCGTCGCCGTGAAAGGCCGTGCGGGTGAGTGCCTGCGGGTCGTGGGCCAGAAGAATCTGGGCCAGGGCGAGCCACTCGTCGAGCGTCTGTAGGTCCCGGGCGGTGAAGCCTTCGACGAGCGCCGATCGCGAGGGGTGGAGCTCGGTCCAGGTCCGAGTCATCGACGGTGGATCTACGCGTTGCGGGAGCGCGGCAGCGGTCACATACCAGGCCTCGATCAGGAACACCGGAAGCGGTCGCGCCTGCTTGTGCCACGCGCGGCGGGTGGCTTCGAGCACGTACCGCGTTATGCACTCCGTCTCGGACTCCGGCGCCCGATCGAGCCCTGCGCGCACGGCGTTGCCGAGCGCGAGGAGCAATCGGGCCACGTCCTGGTCCTCGAGCTCGCGCACGAGCTCCGCGATTCGGTCGCCGAGCACGTCCCAGTCGCTGTCGGCGAGTAGCAGCGGGAGCGAGCGGTCGCCCTCGACCCCGCCCTCCTGGGAGAGAGCGAGCATCACGCCATAGATCCCGCACGCGGACAGGAACCGTCGCCTGGCCGCGCCGTCGTCGCTGAGCTCGCCGATGACCAGGTCGCGCCAGCTCGGATGAACCCATCCGATGCCAAGCGGCGTGACCCTAAGGAAATGATCTGTGAGGCGATCGATCAGCTCGCGAGGCGGCCGGCTGAGACCGCCGCTGTGGTGACGGCGCACGGTCGCGGCCAGGTGGCGCTCGTCGATCAGACCAGCAGGCGCGTCGAGCAGGGCAATCAGCAGCTCGCGGTGCTCGTCCTCGAGTGCGCAGAATGAGTTGCGCATCGCCTCGGTGGGTTGCGCCAGTTCGTGCTCGACGAGCCGGAGGACCCGCCGCTCGCCGTTGCCAGTCCCCGACGACGGCAGCTCGTCGAGCCGCTCCGCCACGAATCGCCGAATGCGTTCCGGCGTGAAATGGGGATGCTCGACGATCGACACGCCTGCGGTCCGCAAGAGGCCGCACGCCTCCGAGCTCGCGTCGTGCCGCTTCGCGTGCCGGAACAGGATGAGCGTCTTCTCGGCCAAGTCGAGCTCGCCGGCGTCGACCAGGACCTCGCCGGGCGCGGGGAAATGCTCTGAGCCTTGTTCACGCTGGACGCGTCGGAGGCCCGCCTTGAGCGGCGCCGGTCGCGAAGTCCAGATCAGCCAATGCCGATCGTCGAGCGCCGCGAGAATGCGCCCGAGCTCGCGTGCCCAGAGCTCGGCGGCATCGGCGCGGTACTCCGTGGAGCCGAACGCGTCGTCGGCGACGAACACCTGACGGCGTCCGGGATCGAACGCGCTCCAGACCTGGTCAGGTCTCGTGCACTCATGCGCGTCCCAGCCGTCGGTGAGCTGCGCGAGCGCAAGCATCCTCGCGATTGCGGTCTTGCCCATTTCCGGCGGTCCGGTCAGCACGACGAAGCGATGGTGGCCGAGCGCCGTGCGCGCACGCTCGTACGCGCGAGTCGGCCAGAACACGCGCGCGAGCTCCTGCGCGCCGGTGATGTCGAGCGTCGATCGTTCGCCGGCGCCCACGGCGATCAGTGGATTGAGATCACGCAGGCCGAGGACGGAGGGCATCGCCGCCCGCAGCTCGGGGTGGCGATCGAGACTTCGCCCCAGCTCGGCCGCGCCCAGCACCACGAGCTTCTTCACGTTGCCGAAGCGGAGCGCGTGGGCCTGCCCCACCTCCTTCCGGTCGAGGTTGGTGAGCACGAGGACGCGCTCGAACCAGCCACCGAGCTCCGCTGGGACTGCGAGGACGCCTGACGACAGGATGCTCATCCGGTGCGCCGACGACATGCGATCGCGGACCCACACGACGGCCACCGCAGCGGGTCCCCTCAGCCGCACCGACGGTCGCGCGAGCACTACGTCCTGATCGATGAGCGTCACTCGCCCACAGTCGCCGTGGCCGAGCCATGTCAGATCCGTCAGGCCGGCCTCGCACTCGAGCACCAGCTCACAGAGACGCTCGAACTGCAGCCAGCCCAGCTCGTCGAGTCGGTACGAGCCAACCGCCGAGCTGTCTGCCATCGGCTCATCGTCTCACGCCTGGCTAACGCCTGGCTAGCATCGCCCCGCGATGCCCGTGGTGAGAACCGGTCAGCTCGACGATGCTTCGGCGGTCCTCGAGCTGTGGTCGCTGGCCCGGAGCGAGCACGCCACAACCACGGACCGCGTGGGCGACATCGAGCGCCTGATCTCTGAGACGCCGAGCGCGCTGTTCGTGGCCGAGGCCGACGGTGGTGAGATCGTCGGGGCGCTGCTCGCCGGATGGGACGGCTGGCGCGGGAACATGTACCGGCTCGCGGTACACCCGGGTCACCGTCGGAGAGGGATCGGGCAGCAGCTGCTCCACGTCGGCGAAGAGCATCTGCGCCGTCTCGGGGCGCGCCGGGTCACGGCTCTGGTGGCGCGCGACGACGACGTCGCGGCGGCGTTCTGGGATTCGGCCGGGTACCCGGTAGACCGGGCGATCGATCGTCGCGTGCGGAACCTCTAGGCGGCGAAGTGGACGTCGACAGTCTCGGCGTCCTCGACAGCGAAACGCAACAGCCGCTCGCCCTCGAAGGCGATCGCGTCGCGTTCGCTGCGTGGCACCGGCCCGAACGGCTCGACGTGAAGCACGGCGGCTTCGTGCTGCGTCGTGATCCGCCAGGTTCCGCGGAACACACCGTCGATCAGCAGCATGCCGTAGCGCCCTCCAAGGCCCGGCTGGAGCGGGACAGGCTCGCCGCCGGTGATGAAGCGTGTGCGATCGGCGTGCGAGAGCAGCAGGTTGTCGTACTCCGGCAGAAAGCGGGGAGGCGCGGGAGTGGCGGGATCGGGCCGGGGCGCGTCCGGGAGATCGAACAGCTCGCCGCCGTCCTCGTCGCGGAACGTGACGAGCCGATCCCGGAGGCCGTCGATCACCCCAGCGAGCCGCGTCAGGCCGGACCAGACCTGGATGTCCCTCACCGTCGCCGGGCCGAACGCTGCCAAGTACCGGATCACGAGCCGCTCCGCGGACGGATCGACGTCGAGGTCGCGGCCGAGCCACGACTCGACCGTCGTCCAGCGGGCCTGGCCGCCCTTTCCCCAGACGCCCCGCGGAGGGACCTGGAGTGTGGGTATGAGGTAGGTGATCGCCTGGGCAAGCGATGCCGGATCGGTTTCGGGCCACCGCCCGGCGAGGAGCGGGCCGAGCTCGGCACGGGTTCGAGGACGGTGCTCGAGCAGTTCCCGGCCTGCCTCCAGCAGTCTGGTCACGTCGACGCCCGCGATGTCGAACGGCGCGCCGGCGAAGCCGCGCTCGAGGACCGGCTGAACGGCGGGGCGGAACGCGAGGCAATCCCTTGCGCTCACCAGGTGGAGCGTGGCGCGCATCAGCGGAGCGCGCACGGCGCGCCGCGAGGTGATCAGGTCGGACAGCTCGCCGGTGCCGAAATCCTGGAGCCGGGTCCACAGCCCGACGTACGGCGCATGTGGCGCTTGCGACTGCATCCCGGCGAGGTGCTCGATCGCTTCGATCGCGGGCATCTCGGCGCGCTCGAGCAAGAGCTGCCGCGCCAGCGTCGCCCGGTTGAGCGCACGCCGATCGATCAGCTCAGCGGCCGTGTCGACTCCCGAAAAGTAAGAGAGTTGTCATCGAACTCGTCACGGAATAGTCACAGCTGGCTCTGGGTGCGTAACTAGCGTGCCGCCGCGTCGCCTCGGGGCGGGGCGTCTTGCCGATCACTGCAAGGAGGACTCTTCATGTCGAGTACACCGCAAGGAGCGTGGCGAGCGCGCAGGCGCTCACGCCGAGCGCTCGCGGGCATCGGCTGCGCTCTCGCAATGTGCGTCGCGGCTGGTACGGCTCAGGCCGACGGATGGTCGCACCGAGGCCACCACGGGACCCGGCTCATCCCCGGCAGTCTGCTGCTCGCGACGAGCGAGTACGCCGCGCCGGACATTCAGGCCGGCGTCACCCAGCTGCCGCCGGGATGCGCGACAGCGCCCACCGGTTCCTGCAGTACCGCGGTGGCGGACGGGACCTATCCGTTCTCGTTCAACAACTCCAGCGTCGACGCGTTCTTCGGCATCACGTCGCCGGTGTACCTCGACGAGCTCACCTCGTGGGGTCAGCACATCGGGACGATTCCCGTGCCGGACAACCAGTTCGTAACCAGCTTCTCGTCGAAGTCCGAGCTGGCGCTGAACCTCAGCCCCGAGGGCAAGTACCTGTCGTTCGTCGGATACGCCGCGCAGCCGGCCGAGGTGGACGTCTCCAACGCGAACACGCCCGGCGTTTTCGACCCGGGCAACGGCGACGTCGGCCCGTACTACCGGGTCGTCGCGCAGCTCGACCGGTCGGGTCACTGGGCCTTCACCGAGACGAATGCGTTCAGCGGCGACAACGGCCGGGCCGCGATCACCAACGATGAACATGGCCAGGACCTGATCTACGCGGCGGGCAACGCCGGCCAGAGCAAGTCGCCTCCGCCGGGCGTCGTCCAGTCGACGGGCGCGCAGTTCATCACGCCGTCGAACCTCCCCGAGGCTGATCAGAACCCCGGCGCGCCGACCCCGCTCGGGAGCTTCAACATCACCGAGCTCGGCTACTCGCTGGACAAGGCCACCAAGGACAACAACTACCGCGGCATCACGATCAACAACAACATCGTCTACTACACGAAGGGCAGTGGCGGCAACGGCGTCGACACGGTGTACTTCGTCGACACGACCGGCAAGGCGTGCCCGAGCGGTACGGGGCTTCCCCAGCCAGGTGCTCAGCTGCCGACGTCCGCGCCGTCGTTCACGGTGACGAACTTCGGTACCACGGCCAAGCCCAACAACGGTCTGGTGCCCGAGAACATGTGCGTCCTCGCCGGGTTCCCGACCAATGTCGTCCCCGGGACCAACACCTACCCGTCGACGCAGAAGTTCCCGTTCGGGATCTGGTTTGCCAACGACCACACGCTGTACGTCGCCGACGAGGGCAGCGGCGACAACCCATACTCGACGGCGACCGGCCAGTACACGGACGCGACGGCGAGCAACGAGCCGGATGCCGGTCTCGAGAAGTGGGTGCTCAAGGGCGGTCAGTGGACTCTCGCCTACACGATCCAGAACGGACTCGACCTCGGTCAGCCCTACACCGTGCCGGGCTACCCAACCGGCGACAACCCGTTGAGCAGTCCTCCGAACCTGCCGTGGGCACCCGCCACCGACGGACTGCGTCAGCTGACGGGCCGTGTGAACCCGGACGGCACGGCGACGATCTGGGCGACGACCTCGACCGTCAGCGGTGGCGGGGACCAGGGGGCCGACCCGAACAAGCTGGTGGCAGTGTCCGATCGACTCGGCGCCACGAACCCAGGCACCGAGTACTTCCGCACGGTCCGCACTGCCCACGCCGGCGAGGTCTTGCGCGGCGTGTCGTTTGCGCCGGGCACATCGAACGGCCGGGGCTGGGGCTCTGACGACCGCTAGGTAACGTCTGTCCGCTCCTGACACGAACATGTGTTCGTGTCAGGAGCGGCGACGATCCTCCACGCTGACCTCGACTCGTTCTACGCGTCGGTCGAGCAGCGCGACAACCCGCGCCTTCGCGGTCGCCCGGTGATCGTGGGGGCCGGCGTCGTGCTGGCCGCGAGCTACGAGGCGAAGGCCCGCGGTGTCCGCACCGCGATGGGAGGCGGCGCCGCCCGGCGGCTGTGCCCCGAGGCGATCGTCGTGTCGCCTCGGATGTCGGCCTACACGGAGGCCAGCAAGGCCGTCTTCAAGGTGTTCGAGGACACTGCGCCGATGGTCGAGGGGCTGTCGATCGACGAGGCGTTTCTCGACGTCCGGGGTCTCGACCACATCTCGGGGGCGCCGGTCGAGATCGCGACCCGGCTGCGGCGGCGGGTACGCCAGGAGGTCGGCCTGCCGATCACGGTCGGCGTCGCCCGCACGAAGTTCCTGGCGAAGGTCGCGAGCGCCGTGGCCAAGCCCGACGGCCTGCTCGTCGTGGCGCCCGAGCGGGAGCTCGAGTTCCTGCACCCGCTTCCGGTCGAGGCACTCTGGGGCGTCGGGCGGGTCACGTCCGGCAAGCTCCGCGAGCGGGGGATCACGACCGTCGCGCAGGTCGCGCTTCTGGCCGAGCGCGAGCTGGTGCTGATGCTCGGGCGGGCGTCCGGGCGCCACCTGCACGCGCTCGCCAACAACTACGACCCGCGGCCGGTCGAGGTGCGACGCCGACGCCGCTCGATCGGCGGGCAGCGGGCGCTCGGGCGCCGGCGCCGGTCGCCGGAGGAGCTCGCCAGCGCTCTGATCGGGCTCGTAGATCGGGTGACGCGGCGACTGCGCGCGGCGCGGCGGGTGTGCCGGACCGTGGTCCTTCGGATGCGGTTCGACGACTTCTCGCGGGCGACCCGCTCGTACACGATGCCCGAGGCGACCGACCAGACGCCAACGATCCTCCACACGGCGAACGGACTGCTCCGGGCCTCGATGCCGCTGATCGAGCGCCGCGGGCTCACGCTCATCGGGATCGCGCTCACGAACCTCTCCGACGCCGGCGCGGTCCAGCTGGTCCTGCCGTTCGACCGGACGCGCGACCTCGATGCCGTCGTCGATCGTGTGCGGGATCGGTTCGGGTCGAACGCGATCACGCGCGGTGTGCTGGTGGGGCGCGACTCCGGCATCTGGGTACCGCTCCTGCCCGACTGACGATGCCGCGCGCAACACGTCGAGAGCACCTGCAGGAACCGACAATCGACGCGCTCGGCGCGGAGGCTGTCATGGCGCGCATGTGGTGCATGCGGCGTCTGCCACGGTCCGCGTCACGCGCGTCCGTTGGCCGGTTGTGCAGGGTGGGGTGGACCGGCGTGCGCGCCGGCTAGCCGTTTCCGGCGAGGGCGAGGAGCGCCGCGCGCACCTCGGCATCGCGACGTTCGGCGTCCGGATCGGTCCAGTGCCACCGCACACCTGACTCGATCGCGAACGTCGGGCGGTCGTGGTCCTGGACGTGCTCGACCGCGATCTCGACCGCCACGACGCCGTCCGCCACGGCCTCGCCGTCCAGCACCTGGGCGTGTCCATACGCGGTCACCGCAACGTTCTCGCACACGATCGCCAGCGACACACGCGGGTCGGAGCGCAGGCGCGCCAGCGAGTCGCGGGTGGAGGCGAGCGCAACCAGCGCGCGCCGCGGGCCGGCGCGAACCGCCGCCGATACCGGGATCGCGTGCGGCGGCTCGCCGGCGGTGGCAAGGATCGTGACGGTGCCGGCGGGCCACTCCGGGAGCATGCGGTCACGCTACCCCGCCGCGCGGCGATCCGTGCGGCGTCGCGCAACCGTGCCACCGCCCCTACGCCACCCCCCGCGCCACGCACAACCGCTGGAGCAGCTCCATCGCCTCACCCGGATGCTCGGGCAGCGCGTCGAGCGCGCCGGCGGCGACCCGCAGATCGTTGATCGTGACCTCGCGGGCCTCGAGCGCGAACCGTCCCATCCACCGCACCGCCGCCCGCTCGTAGCGCTCAGGGTCGCCGCCCCGCAGCACGAGGCAGATTCGGAGCGCGTCGTCGAGCCGCACCATCGGCAGCTCCCGGGCCGCGGTGATGACGAGCGTCTCGTTCCCGGTGTCGAGCGCCCGCCGGAAGCGGGCGTAGGGATTGCCGTCGCTCGTCATCGAACGTACGTTCGCATACGCCACGGACGAACGCAACGAGGAGCGGCCGGACTACCCTGGAATATGCGCCTTCCGCAAGCCAAATCTCACGTCATGCATAGCCATCTCGCGCGGAGTAGGCTGCGCCGGGCGCGGCGATAGCTAAGTGATCTGTTTCGCAAATACGACGACATTCGAGCGGCCCCCGACGGCGCCTGGCGGCGTCCTCGCTCGCTCATGTGGCAGAGCCACACCACGCTCACTGCGTCCTGGCCAGGCATCCGCCGGTGACCACTCTCGGTGTCGCCGTACTTACGAAACAGACCACTAGGAGCGCAACACAGGAGGAGGTTCTCGGAATGGCGGTAAAGGGGGCGGATCTCGAGTCCGAACTGATAGACACGGTTTGCGAACGCGTGCGGGAGCGGCTGCCCGCCGGGCAGGTCGCGCCGTGTGAGGCGTTCGTCCGCCAGTACTACCAGTGGGTCCCCGCCGAGGACCTCGCCGACCGTAATCCGCTCGACCTGTACGGCGCCGCGGTGGCGCACTACAACCTCGCCCAGCAGCGCGCGCCCGGCGAGGCCAAGGTCCGCGTCTACAACCCTGACTTCGAGCAGCACGGGTGGCAGTCGCCGCACACGCTGATCGAGATCGTCTCGGACGACATGCCGTTCATCGTCGACTCGGTGACGATGCAACTCGGCCGCCTCGGCTACGGGATCGACCTGGTCATCCATCCGGTCATGCGGGTCCGGCGCGACGCCGACGGTCACCTGATCGAGGTCCTCGACCCAGAAGCCGTCGACGTCGAGAACTCCACCCGCGAATCGATCCTCCACGCCGAGGTCGGACGCGAGCACGACCGCGTGCTGCTCGACCAGCTCCGTCAATCGGTCGAGCGCGTCCTGGCCGACGTCCGCGCCGCCGTCGTGGACTGGCAACCCATGCGCGCGCGCACCCGCGAGCTGATCGACGAGCTCGATTCCACGCCGCCGCCGAGCGTCGACCCGTCGCTCATAGAGGAGAGCAAGGCGTTCCTGGAGTGGCTGGCCGAGGACAACTTCACGTTCATCGGGTACCGCGAGTACGACCTGGTCGACGAGGGCGACGAGGCCCGCATGCAACCGATCGACGGGTCCGGTCTCGGGATCCTCAGGACACCACCGACCAAGGCGCCGAAGAAGCTCGCCGGCAAGGCACTCGCCCTCGCTCGCGAGCCGCAGATCCTGCTCCTGACCAAGGCCAATTCCCCGTCCCCGATCCATCGCCCCGCGTACCTCGACTACATCGGCGTCAAGAAGTACTCCGACGACGGCCAGGTCATCGGCGAGCGTCGCTTCATCGGCCTCTACACGACGCGCGCGTACAAGGCGAGCCCGCGGTCGATCCCGATCATCCGCGGCAAGGTCGAGGGCGTGCTCGAGCGGGCCGGGTTCCCGCCGGCGAGCCACGACCGCAAGGCGCTGCTCGAGATCCTCGAGTCCTACACGCGCGACTCGCTGTTCCAGATGGAGACTGAGGATCTGTTCAACCTGGCGATCGGCGTCCTCGGGCTCGGCGAGCGCCAGCGGCTGCGGCTGTTCCTGTGGCGCGACCCCCTCGACCGCTTCGTCGAGTGCCTGGTGTGCATCCCGCGCGATCGGTTCAACACCGAGAATCGCGAACACATCGGCAGGATCCTGATGGAGGCGCTCGGCGGCGTGGCCCTCGACTGGACGCTCCAGCTGAGCGAGTCGCGCCTGGCCCGGGTGCACTACATCATCCGGCTCGGCGAGGCCCCCGTCACCGGCTACGACGTCGCGACGATCGAGACCCGCCTCGTCCAGGTGATCCGCGCCTGGACCGACGAGCTCCGCGACGCCCTGATCGACGAGCACGGCGAGGAGGACGGCATCAAGCTGTACAGGCGCTACGAGCGCGCCTTCCCGCCGGGCTACCAGGCCGATTGGGTGGCCCGCTCCGCGGTCGCCGACATCGCCAGGATCGAGGAGCTGTCCTCCACAAAGGATCCGATCACGAGCACATATCGCCCCCTCGAGACGCCCGAGGGGATGGTGCGCCTGAAGCTGTTCAGCTCGGACGGTGTGCTGCTGTCCGATGTCCTGCCGACGCTCGAGCACCTCGGCGCCAAGGTCGCTGACGAGCGCCCGTACGAAGTCGTGCCCGACGACCGGCCGCCGGCCTGGATCTACGACTTCGGTCTCCAGGCCGACGCCGAGAACCTCGAGCGGGTCCGCGACCTTCTCCATGACGCCTTCCTGGGCGTATGGCGTGGCGAGCTCGAGGACGACGGGCTGAACGGCCTCGTGCTCGGCGCCACCCTCACCGGCCGTCAGGTCTCGATCATCCGCGCGGTAGCCAAGTACCTGCGGCAAGGCGGCATCGGATTCTCGGACGCCTACATCGAGCGGACCCTCACGGGTCACCCCGACATCGCCCGGCTCCTGGTCAGGCTGTACGAGGCGCGGCTCGACCCCGACACCCATGACGAGGACGTTGCCGAACGGATCGGAAACGAGATCGGAGAGGCGCTCGACGCCGTCCCCAGCCTCGACGAGGACCGCATCCTTCGCAGCTTCCTGACCGTCGTCCGCGCGATCGTCCGCACCAACGCCTTCCAGCCCGGCGCCGACGGCAAGCCCCACCCGTACCTGTCGTTCAAGCTCGACTCGGCCCAGATTCCGGTTCTCCCCCTGCCGAGACCGCAGTTCGAGATCTTCGTCTACTCGCCGCGCGTCGAGGCGGTCCACCTGCGCGGCGGCAAGGTCGCCCGCGGCGGGCTCCGCTGGTCGGATCGCCGCGAGGACTTCCGCACCGAGGTGCTCGGGCTGATGAAGGCCCAGATGGTCAAGAACGCTCTGATCGTCCCGGTGGGGGCGAAGGGCGGCTTCGTCCTCAAGCGTCCGCCCGCGCAAGGCGGCCGCGAGGCCATCCAGCGAGAAGGCATCGACTGCTACAAGACCTTCCTGTCGGGGATGCTCGACATCACCGACAACATCGTCGAGGGCGAGGTCGTTCCGCCCAAGCGCGTGGTCCGCTACGACGACGACGATCCGTACCTGGTCGTGGCGGCCGACAAGGGCACCGCCACGTTCTCCGACATCGCCAACGAGGTCTCTCGCAGCTACGGCTTCTGGCTCGGCGACGCGTTCGCGTCCGGCGGCTCGAACGGCTACGACCACAAGCAGATGGGGATCACCGCGCGCGGGGCGTGGGAGTCGGTCAAGCGCCACTTCCGCGAGCTCGGCACCGACGTCCAGACCACGGACTTCACCGCGGTCGCGATCGGGGACATGTCCGGGGACGTATTCGGCAACGGCATGCTGTGCTCACGCCACACCAAGCTCATCGCCGCGTTCAACCACATGCACGTGTTCCTCGACCCCGTCCCGGACCCGGAGGCCAGCTACACCGAGCGCCGGCGGCTGTTCGACCTACCCCGGTCACAGTGGACCGACTACGACGAGTCGTTGATCTCGGAAGGCGGCGGCGTCTACCCGCGCGCGGCCAAGTCGATCAAGCTGACCTCGCAGGTACAGGAGGCGCTGGGCATCGAGGAGGAGAAGCTCGCCCCCAACGAGCTCATCCAGGCGATCCTCAAAGCCCCCGTCGACCTCCTGTTCAACGGCGGCATCGGAACGTACGTCAAGGCATCGACCGAGTCCCACGCCGACGTCGGCGACAAGGCGAACGACGCCGTCCGCGTCGACGCCCGCCAGCTTCGCTGCAAGGTCGTCGGAGAGGGCGGCAACCTCGGCCTCACCCAGAGAGCCCGGATCGAATACGCCCTGGCCGGCGGCCCGGAGAAGAAAGGCGGGCGGATCAACACCGACGCCATCGACAACGTCGCCGGCGTCAACACCTCCGACCACGAGGTCAACATCAAGATCCTGCTCGACGGCCTGGTCGCGGACGGGGACCTGACCGAGAAGCAGCGCAACGAGCTGCTGGCCGAGATGACCGACTCCGTCGGCGCCCAGGTCCTCTACGGCAGCTACACCCAGACGCAGGCGATCAGCCTCGCGCTCGCCCAGGCGCCGCCGATGGTCGACGTCCACGCCCGGTTGATCCGCCATCTCGAGCAGAACGCGGGCCTGAACCGCAAGCTCGAGTTCCTGCCTTCCGACGACGTCATCGACGAGCGCAAGGCAGCGCACCAAGGCCTGGTCGCGCCCGAGCTCGCGGTCGTCATGGCCTACTGCAAGATCCACCTCTACCGGCTGCTGCTCGAGGGCGACCTGCCGGAGGACGGGTACCTCGTCCATGACCTCGAGCGCTACTTCCCGGAGCCCCTCCCAGAGCGGTACGCCGATCGGATGCAATCGCACCGCCTGAAGCGGGAGATCATCGCCACGGTCGTCGCCAATCAGCTAGTCGACCGCGCGGGCACGACGTTCTCGTTCCGGCTGGGCGAGGAGACCGGCGCCGGACCGGCGGTTCTGGCACGGGCCTACGCCACCGCGCGCGAGGTTCTCGACATGCGCTCCTTCTGGGCAGCCGTCGAGGCGCTCGACAACCAGGTCCCCGCCCAGACCCAGCTCGAGATGCTGATCGAGGGCCGGCGCCTGGTCGAGCGGGCCACCCGCTGGCTCGTGCGCGCCAACCCCTACCAGGTCAGCATCGCCCAGACGATCAGGCGGTTCGAGCCCGGCGCGAAGATCCTCGCGGCCGCGTTGCCCGACGCGCTCGAGGGCGCGGATCGGGAGGCCTTCGACGCGATGGCGGCCGAGCTCGAGGCCGCCGGCGTCCCGGCCGACCTCGCCCACCGCACCGCCGGGATGCAGTCGATGCTCGCTCTGTTCGACATCGTCGAGGTCGCGGCGTCGACCGATCAGAACCAGGAGAAGGTGCTCCGGGTGTACTTCCGGCTGGGGTCGCGGCTCGAGCTCAACTGGCTCCGGGACCGGATCATCGAACTCCCGCGTGCCAACCGATGGCAGGCATTGGCCCGCGCGGCGCTCCGCGACGACCTGTTCAACCTGTACCGCGAGCTCACCCGCAAGGTGCTCGAGGCCGGCGCGGCCCAGGACGACAGCGAAGAGGCGATCGACGCCTGGTCAGAGCGGAACGCGGCCGAGCTCGAGCGCGCGCTCGGAGTGGTCAGCGAGGTCAGGGCCTCGCGGATCTACGACAACACCACGCTGCCGGTGGCGCTCCGCGAGGTCCGGAGCCTGCTCCGGGGGACCAGCCGCGCCGGCGTCCCCACCGGCATGGGCGCGGTCACGATGGCCGAGTAGCGACGTTCACGACGGGCCGAGTCGCGAAGCTCATGATCGCCGGGTAACACCGGGCACCCCGGTTCGCCAGCGCACATAGGCCACGAGCAGCAGGCCCGCGTCGATCACGCCGGCGACGAAGAACGCGCCCGGTCCCGTCACCAGCCGGCCGGAAATCCTGGAGACCACCCGTCCAAGCTATCGTCTCGCAACGATCACTATGGCCACCAGCGTCAAGACAAACGTCACCGAACTTCCCGAATCGCGCGTACGCGTCCAGGCGGAGGTCTCTCCCGAGGAGGTCGAGCGCCGCGTCCAGCAGGCCGCGCGCGAGCTCGGTCGCCAGATGCGGGTGCCGGGCTTCCGCAAGGGCAAGGTCCCGCCGCCGGTTGTGATCCGTCGGCTCGGCCGTGAGGCCGTCCTCGACGAGGCGCTCCGGAGCGCTCTCGGAAGGTGGTACGCGGACGCGATCGACGAGGCCGGCATCGCGCCCGTGGGTGAGCCCGAGCTGGACGTCCCGAACGAGCTGCCGGCCGAGGGCGAGCCACTTCAGTTCTCGATCGAGATCGGCGTGCGGCCCACGGCCAAGCTCGGCGAATACAAGGGCCTCGAGGTCGGCCGGCGTGAACCGCAGGTCGAGGACGCCCAGATCGACGCCGAGATCGAACGGCTGCGCGACCGGATGGCGACGCTCGACACCGTGGAGCGCCCGGCCGATAACGGCGACCACGTCGTCATGGACTACGTCGGAACCGTCGGCGGAGAGGAGTTCGAGGGCGGTGCCGGCCGCGATCAGCTGCTCGAGCTCGGGTCGGGCCGGCTCGTACCCGGCTTCGAGGAGCAGCTGGTGGGCGTGAGCGCCGGCGACGAGCGCACGGTCACGGTCACCTTCCCGGAGGACTATCCGGCGGAGGAGCTCGCCGGCAAAGAGGTGCAGTTCGCGGTCACGGTCAACGAGGTCAAGGCCAAGAACCTGCCCGAGCCCGACGACGACTTCGCCTCGGAGGCCGCCGGGTTCGACACGCTCGCCGAGCTTCGCGACGACATCAGCGAGCGCCTGGCCAAGCAGGACGAAGCCTCGCTCGAACGCGAGTTCGAGGACGCCGTCGTCGAGGCGGCCGTGGCGGAAGCCGAGGTCGACGTGCCGGACAAGCTGGTCCACGCGCGCGCGCATGAGCTGCTCGAGGACACGTTCTCGGTGTTGGCGCGCCAGGGCATCTCCAAGGAGGGCTATCTGCGCATCACCGGGCGCGACGAGGAGGCGCTCGCCCACGAGGCCGAGCCCGAGGCCGCCGCCGCGCTCAGGCGTGAGGCGGTGCTGGCGGCGATCGTCGAGGCGGAGAAGATCGAGCCGACCGACGAGCAGGTCCGCGAGGCGCTCGAGCCGACCGCCGAGCGGCAGGGCACGACCGCCGAGAAGCTGTTCGAGCAGCTCCAATCGGCCGGTCGCCTCGATCGAGTGCGGACCGAAGTGGCCACGCGGCAGGCCGTCGACTTGCTGGTGGCCGAGGCGAAGCCGATCACGGTCGAACAGGCCAAGGCACGCAAGAAGCTCTGGACCCCGGGCAAGGAGGCTGAGGAAATGGGGGCCCACCCACCCGCCCACCCACCCACCGGGCAGCTCTGGACTCCCGGCAGCTGACCCTGTAGAACGGCCCGTCAACCCCGAGACGCTGCCGGCGCAGCCCGCCCAGCCAGACCTGGCCGGTTGCTACAGTCGGGCAGGATTCCGGCCGAGGAAGCGAAAGAAGCGAGGACGATGAGCCCACTCGTACCGATGGTTGTCGAGCAGACCTCTCGAGGAGAGCGCGCATTCGACATATACAGCCGTCTACTCAACGAGCGGATCATCTTCCTGGGGACACCGGTTGACGATCAGATCGCGAACCTGATCGTCGCTCAGCTCCTCCATCTGGAGTCCGAGGACCCCGACAAGGACATCTCGGTCTACATCAACTCGCCGGGGGGATCCGTCTACGCCGGGCTGGCGATCTACGACACCATGCAGTTCATCAAGCCCGACGTGCAGACGATCTGCGTGGGAATCGCGATGTCGATGGGCGCGTTGCTCCTCGCCGGAGGGGCCAAGGGCAAGCGGATGGCGCTTCCGAACGCCAAGATCCTGATCCACCAGGTGTCATCGGCATTCCAGGGCCAGGCGACGGATATCGAGATCCACGCCAAGGAGATCATCGACGTCAGGCGGCGGCTCGATGAGATCATCGCCCAGCACACGGGGCAGAGCCTTGAGAAAGTTCGGTCGGATACCGAACGTGATTACTTCATGAGCTCTGAGGAGGCCAAGGACTACGGAATCATCGACCGCGTCATCTCCCAGCACTAAGGGGCTACCCTTAGTGCTCGGATAAGGCGGCGCGAGGCGAACTCCGGGAGAGGGCATTACATGGCACGTCCGACCGATTCCAACGAACAGCTGCTCTGCAGCTTCTGCGGCAAGTCCCAGAGGCAGGTCAAGAAGCTGATCGCCGGACCAGGCGTGTACATCTGCGACGAGTGCATCGACCTCTGCAACGAGATCATCGATGAGGAGCTCACCACCCCGCCGAGCTTCGACATCGAAAACCTCCCGAAGCCGCGGGAGATCTACGACGTCCTGAACGAGTACGTGGTGGGCCAGGAGCAGGCCAAGCGGAGCCTGTCTGTGGCCGTCTACAACCACTACAAGCGCGTTCAGATGATGCAGTCCGATGAGAACGACATCGAGCTGCAGAAGTCGAACATCCTGCTGCTGGGGCCCACCGGGTGCGGCAAGACGCTGCTCGCCCAGACCCTGGCCAAGATCCTCAACGTCCCGTTCGCGATCGCCGACGCGACCGCGTTGACCGAGGCCGGCTACGTCGGCGAGGACGTCGAGAACATCCTCTTGAAGCTGATCCAGGCCGCCGACTACGACGTCAAGAAGGCCGAGACCGGGATCATCTACATCGACGAGGTCGACAAGATCGCGCGCAAGGCTGACAACCCCTCGATCACCCGCGACGTATCGGGCGAGGGCGTCCAGCAGGCGCTGCTGAAGATCCTCGAGGGCACGACCGCGAGTGTGCCGCCCCAGGGCGGGCGCAAGCACCCCCACCAGGAGTTCCTGTCGATCGACACGACCAACGTGCTGTTCATCTGCGGCGGCGCGTTCGCCAACCTCGACAAGGTGATCGAGCGGCGGATCGGGCACCAGGGCGTCGGATTTGGCGCGGCGATCCAGTCCAAGGAGCAGCGCGACACCGGCGAGATCTTCGAGCACTGCCTCCCCGAGGACCTGATCCAGTACGGCCTGATCCCCGAGTTCATCGGCCGCCTCCCGGTGATGAGCGCGATCCACCAGCTCAGTCGCGACGAGCTGATGGAGATCCTGACCGAGCCGCGGAACGCGCTCGTCAAGCAGTTCCAGCGGTTCTTCCAGTTCGACGGGATCGAGCTGGTGTTCGCCGAAGAGGCTCTCCACTCGATCGCCGACAGGGCGCTCGAGCGCGAGACCGGCGCGCGCGGCCTGCGGTCGATCATCGAGGAGGTCCTGCTCGAGGTCCAGTTCGAGCTTCCCTCCCGCAGGGACGTCCGCAAGTGTGTAGTAACCCGCGACACGATCGAGAAGGGGACATCCCCGACGCTCGTGACTGTCGCCACCCCCGAGGAAGAAGCGGCCTAGCTGTTTTTGGGGCCGGGCTGCGCCCGGCGTCCGTGGGACCGCCTTCCCCGTCCGGACAGGTCTCGTTTCCTAGACTGAGCGGCCGATGACCGACCGTTCCGACCTCGAAGCGAAGACCCGCTACGACCCATCCGAGGTCGAGCCCCGGATCGTGCAGGCCTGGCTGGACAGCGGCATCTTCCATCCCGCGCCCGAGGGCTCGCCCGCGGACAACTACTCCATCGCGATCCCGCTGCCTAACGTCACCGGCGTCCTGCACATGGGCCACGCGCTCAACAACTCGATCCAGGACTGCCTGATCCGCTTCAACCGCATCCGCGGCCGGCGCGCGAAGTGGATCCTCGGCACCGACCACGCCGGCATCGCCACCCAGACCCAGGTGGAGCGCGCGCTCCTCGCCGAGGGGTCGAGCCGCGAGCAGATCGGGCGCGAGGCGTTCGTCGAGCGCGTGTGGCGCTGGCGCGACGATTACGGTGGCCAGATCATCGAGCAGCTGAAGCGCCTCGGCTCCTCGCTCGACTACGACGACGAGCGGTTCACGCTCGACGAAGGCTACGTCCGCGCCGTCCAGGATGTGTTCGTGGCCCTGTTCGAGAAGGGCTACATCTACCGCGACCGGTACATGGTCAACTGGGACCCCGGCAGCCGCTCTGCGATCTCGGACCTCGAGGTCGAGGACCGCGAGGTCACCGACACCCTCTACTACATCGACTATCCGCTGGCCGAGGGGTCGGGCGCGATCACGATCGCGACCGTGCGCCCGGAGACGATGCTCGCGGACGTCGCGATCGCCGTCCATCCCGACGACGATCGCTACCGGCGGCTCGTGGGGGAGAAGGCGATCCTGCCGCTCGTCGGGCGCAAGCTGAGGATCATCGCCGACGAATACGTCAAGCCCGATTTCGGCACCGGCGCGCTCAAGATCACCCCCGGCCACGATCCCAACGACTTCGACATCGGCCGGCGCCACGGTCTGGCACAGATCAGCGTGATCGGTGAGGACGGGCGCATGACCGACGAGGCCCCTGAGCGGTTCGTCGGCATGACCGTAGAGGAGGCGCGGCGCGAGGTGGTCGCCGAGCTTCGTCGCCAGGACCTGATCGCTCGAACCGAGGACCTGGTCCACGAGGTCCCGTACTCGCAACGCTCGGGCGAGCGGATCGAGCCGCTGATCTCGCTCCAGTGGTTCATGCGGATGGACGAACTGGTCAAGCCGGCGATCGAAGTCGTTCAGAGCGGTCAGGTCCGCTTCTGGCCCGAGAGCTACACGCGGGTCTACATGAACTGGATGGAGAACATCCGGCCGTGGGTGATCTCGCGCCAGCTGTGGTGGGGCCACCGGATCCCGGTGTGGTACCGCGCCGACGAGATCTACGCCGGCACCGAGCCGCCCGCCGGCGAGGGTTGGGAGCAGGACCCCGACGTGCTCGACACGTGGTTCAGCTCGGGGCTGTTCCCGTTCGCGGCGCTCGGCTGGCCCGAGGACACGCCGTCGCTCCGGGCCTTTTACCCGACCGACGCGCTGTGCACCGGTCGCGACATCATCTTTCTCTGGGTCGCGCGCATGATCATGCTGGGGATCGAGTTCACGGGGCAGATCCCGTTCGACGACGTATACGTCCACTCGATCATCCAGGCCCCGGACGGTCGGCGGATGTCGAAGTCACTCGGCACCGGCGTCGACCCGCTGAGCCTGATCGACGGCGGTCCGCGCCCGCCCGAGTTTGCCGAGGGGGGCGACTTCCCCGCCTACGGCGCCGACGCCGTGCGCTGGGGGCTGTACGCGATGTCGTCGGCCCAGGACGTCCGCTTCAGCGAGGACAAGCTGTCCCAGGGCCTCCAGCTGACCAACAAACTGTGGAACGCCGCGCGGCTGATCCTGCTGGGCGTGGGTGGGCGGGCCTCAAATATTCGGGCGGCGGCGACCCCGGCCGCGGTCGAGGATCGCTGGATCCTGTCGCGGCTCGATCGCACCAGGACCGAGACGGCCGAGCGGATCGAGCGGTTCGACTTCGCCCACGCCGCGCTCGGTTTGTACGACTTCGTCTACGGCGAGCTGTGCGACTGGTATCTCGAGCTGATCAAGCCCCGGCTGCGGGCCGGCGAGCTCGCGCTTCAGGCGACGCTGTTGTACGTCCTGACCCAGACGCTTCAGGTCGCCCACCCGATGATCCCGTTCGTCACCGAGGAGATCTACCGGTACGTTCCGGGCTCCGAGGGCCTCCTCGCCGCCGGCCTGCCCGAGGCGCCGTCAACGCCGGTCGACGAGGGGGCGGAAGCCAGCGTCGGGCGGGTGATCGAGGCGATCCAGGCGCTGCGCGGCTGGCGCGACTTCGCGGGGGTCCGGCCTGCGGCCACCTTGCCGGCGCGCCTGGCCGCCGAGGGCTACGAGGAGACCGGGGAGCACCTGGAGCGCCTGGCCCGCGTGGCCTTCACCTCCGATGGGGCGCAACCGGTCGCGAGCGTGCCGGTTCCGGGCGGGGCGGTCGAGATCCTGCCCTCGGACGACGTCGACCTCGAGGGCGCCGAGCGCCGTCTGGCGGCCCGGCGCGCCAGGCTCGAGGCCGAGATCGCGCGGGCCGAGCAGAAGCTCGGCAACCAGGGTTTCGTGGCCAAGGCGCCGCCCGAGGTCGTCCAGGCCGAACGCGACAAGCTCGAGCGGCTCCGCGCGGAGCTTGACGCCCTATGACCCCCGAGGACGCCGAGCGCTACATCCTCTCCCGCGAGCTGTTCGGGATGCGGTTCGGCCTGGACCGCATGCGCAGGCTGATGACCGCGCTCGGCAACCCCCAGCTTCGGTTCAAGTCGATCCACGTGGTCGGGACGAACGGCAAGTCGTCGACCGTCCGGATGACCGCCGCGATCCTGGCCAAGCACGGCCTGCGCACGGGGGCCTACCTGTCGCCTCACCTGGTGTCGTTCGCCGAGCGGATCCGGGTCGACGACGCCGATCTGGAGCCGGGCGAGTTCGCCGCCGCGATCCAGCGCGCGGCGCACGCCGCCGAGCTCGTCGACCGCTCCCTGGTCGGCGACGACCGCGTGACCCAGTTCGAGCTCCTGACCGCTGCCGCCTACTCCGAGCTGGCGCGCCAGGGCGTCGAGGTGGCGGTGATCGAGGCCGGACTCGGGGGCCGCTACGACGCCACCAACGTGATCCCGTCGCGGGTCCAGGTGCTCACCAGCGTGGGGTTGGAGCACACCCGGTGGCTCGGCCCGACGATCACCGCGATCGCCACCGAGAAGCTCGACGTCGTCCAGCCCGGCGGGACGCTCGTGCTCGGGTACGGGCTGCACCCGGACGCGCTCGCCGTGGCCGAGCAGGTGGCTGCCGAACGCGGGGCCACGATCGTGCACGCGGGCGCGGATCCCGGGGTGCCGCTGATCGCGCTCGGCAGCTATCAGCGCCGCAACTTCGCCCTCGCGCGGGCCACGGCCGAGGCGTACCTCGGTGAGCTCGACCCCAGGGCGGTCGCGGCGGCCGCCGCCGAGATCCTCGTCCCGGGCCGTCTGCAGGCGATCGGCGAGCACCCGCTCACGCTGCTCGACGGCGCCCACAACCCCGATGGGATCGCCGCGCTGGCGGAGGCGCTGGCCGAGCCGTGGGCCGCCGGCCACGACCGTGTGGTCGCGGTGATCTCGATCCTCGACGACAAGGACGCCGCCGGGATGCTGTCGCAGCTGCTCCCGCTGTGCGACGCGCTCGTGCTGACCGCGAGCCAGAACCCGCGGGCGCTGCCGCCACCGACGCTCCAGTCGCTCGCGAGCCAGCTCGGCGGGCCCCCGTCCGAGGTCATCCGCGACCCGCGCGCCGCCCTCGAGCGCGCCCGAGAACTCGCCGGTCCGAACGGCCTGGTCGTGGCCACCGGCTCGATCTACCTGGTCGCCGATCTGCTTCGTCCGGTCGGCGCCGGCCGCGCGTCGATGCTGTGAGCTAAGTGGAAGCGCTGGAAGTCATGGACGAAGAGAGGAGAAGCCACCGCGATTTCTGGCCATGGTGGCGCTCGTGGCGTTCGTCGTCGCGGCCGTGATCCTGGTCTTTTTCGGGATCGGGTACCTTTTCGGCCGGGCCTACCTCTAGGTCCGGTTGACGTTCCGTACTACCGGCGTTCGTGTGAAGATCCACACCTAGGCGCGCCGCTGCCGCAACGTTCCGACTACCCCTACCACTACACTCGCTGCCTTAATGCCCCTTCTGACGGTGTTCGGCATCAAGAACGGGACGATCAGCGCCGTCGTCGAGCTGATCATCCTCTTCCTCGTCGTCGTGTGGTTGGCGCTCGTCTATTGGACCTACGCCGACGCCCGGCGCCGGATCGCGGACTCGCTGCTGGTCGGGTGCGCGACGGCCGCCTCGCTGTTCCCGTTCGTAGGAACGATCGTCTACATGATCGTGAGGCCGCCCGAGTACCTCGACGACGTGCGCGAGCGCGAGCTCGAGATCCAGGCCGCCGAGGCCCGGCTGGCCGAGCTCGGCTATCAGGTGTGTCCGTACTGCGACTACGAGGTCGAGAAGGACTTCCTGCGCTGCCCGAACTGCATGCGCAAGCTCAAGGATCCGTGCACGACCTGCGGCAAGCCGCTCGACCCGATGTGGAAGATCTGCCCGTTCTGCGAGGCCGAGGTCGCCGGAGCGGCCCCGCAGCCTCGCCGCGCGCGCCGGCGCCGCGACGGCGCCACGTCCGAGCAGCCGGTCGCCGGGGCGACGGTTCGCGCCGAGCGCAACAGCGGTCCGACGCCGACACCGGCGCCGGCCCCCGCCGAGCGCGGCCGCCCCTCGGGCACCTGACGGACCCATAGTCTGCCGGCCCTAACTTCGACCCCGCCAAGGGAGACCGGTCATCCATGGAGCGAACGCTCATCCTGATCAAGCCCGACGCCTTTGCCCGGAACCTCTCGGGCGAGATCATCGCCCGCTTTGAGCGCAAGGGGCTGCGTCTTGTGGCGCTGAACCTGTTGACGATGAGCCGCGACCTGGCCGGGCAGCACTACGCCGAGCACGAGGGCAAGGGCTTCTACGACGAGCTTGTGTCGTTCATCACATCCGGGCCTCTGGTCGCGATGGTGCTCGAGGGCGAGCAGGCCGTGGTCGCGGCGCGCCAGGTGATCGGCGCCACCGACCCGCTGAAGGCGACGACCGGCTCGATCCGCGGCGACTTCGCGATCGAGGTCGGCCAGAACATGGTCCACGGTTCGGACTCGCCAGAGTCGGCCGCGCGCGAGGTCGGGCTGTTCTTCCCGGACCTCTGAACCGCTGCCCGTGTGCCGCCTCGTGCTCGCGTCGCGATCGCCCCAGCGGCGGGCGATCCTCGACCAGCTGGGCGTCGAGTTCTGCGTGCAGGTGCCCGAGGTGGAGGAGCTCGAAGCCGGCCCTCCGCACGAGGTCGCGCTCGAGAACGCCTACCGCAAGGCCTCGGCGATCGCCGCCGAATCGGGCGGCGGGCCGGTTCTGGGGGTCGACACGGTCGTGTCGCTGGGGACGCGCATGTACGGCAAGCCGCTCGATCCGGACGACGCGCGAGCGACGCTGATCGCGCTCGGCGGACGGCGGCACGCCGTGATCAGCGGGATCTGCCTGATCGAGGACGGCCGCTCGCGCACCGCCGCGGCGCAAACCTGGGTCCAGTTCCGCAAGCTCGACGAACGGCTCGTCGATTGGTACGTGGCCACCGGCGAATGGCGCGAGCGGGCCGGGGGATACGCCATCCAGGGCCGCGGTGCGGCGCTCGTGGCGGCGATCGAAGGCGACTACCTCAACGTGGTCGGGTTGCCGGTGTCGACGCTGCTCGAGCTGTCGCCCGGCCTCCTCGGCGCATGAAGCGGTTTCTGCGAACCGGCCTGCCGCGGGGCGAGCCCGTACAATCCCGCTCGGACGGCGCTGGCAGCGTGGCGTGGCCTCCGGCACTCAGTTCTCCGTCTGCCGTTTACTCCTACCTCGATTGGCTATGGGCTTTTTCACGTACCTGACCGGTTTCGGCGGTCGCGACATGGCGGTCGACCTGGGGACCGCGAATACGCTCGTTTACGTGCGCGGTCGCGGGATCGTGCTGTCCGAGCCGAGCGTGGTCGCGGTCGATTCCCGGACCGGGGAGGTCCACGCGGTCGGGATCGAGGCCAAGCGGATGCTGGGGCGGACCCCGGGCACGATCCAGGCCATCCGCCCGCTGAAGGACGGGGTGATCGCCGACTTCGAGGTCACCGAGGAGATGCTCCGCCACTTCATCCAAAAGGTCCACCAGAACCGCTGGGCGCATCCGCGCGTCGTCGTGTGCGTGCCCTCCGGGGTTACCGGCGTCGAGAAGCGCGCGGTCGAGGAGGCCTGTCTTTCAGCCGGCGCGCGTCAGGCGTATCTGATCGAGGAGCCGATGGCGGCCGCCATCGGGGCCGGGCTCCCGGTTGGCGAGCCTACGGGCTCGATGGTCGTCGATATCGGCGGCGGCACGAGCGAGGTCGCGGTGATCTCGCTCGGCGGGATCGTCGTGTCGCAGTCGATCCGCGTCGGCGGCGACGAGCTCGACGAGTCGATCATGAACTACGTCAAGCGCGAGTACAAGCTGCTGATCGGGCAGCAGACGGCCGAGGAGGTCAAGCTCGAGATCGGCTCCGCGTACCCGCTCGGCGAAGAGGTCCAGGCCGAGATCCGGGGACGCGACATGGTTTCGGGCCTGCCGAAGACCGTGGTCCTCACCAGCGAGGAGATCCGGGGCGCGCTCGAGGAGCCGGTGACCCAGATCATCGACGCGGTCAAGGAGACGCTCGACCGCACCCCGCCGGAGCTCGCCTCCGACATCATGGATCGTGGCATCATGCTGGCGGGAGGTGGCTCGCTGCTGCAGGGGCTCGATGAGCGCCTGCGTCACGAGACGCAGATGCCAGCGCATCTGGCCGAGTCGCCGCTCACGTGCGTGGCGGTCGGCTCGGGGAGGTCATTGGAGGAGTTCGAAGCGATCCACCGTTCGAGCAAGAATTCACGCAACCGGCGTCGTCGGTATTAGTTTGGGAGTAGTGCTGACGTGGCGCCAGGATTGGGATCCCCGCCCACCCACCCACCCAGCCCCTCTGCCTTGAGACGCGACATCCGTGCATGACAAGCAAGTTCGGCGGCGACGGGCAGTGTTGGCACTGCTCGTTGCGGTCTCCCTGATCCTGCTCACGGCGTACTTCGGCGAGACGCCGAGCAGCCCGTTGCACAACGTGCAGCGCGGCGTCGTCGAGGTTCTCTCGCCGGTCGAGCAGGGCGCCAGCAAGGTGCTGGCGCCGGTTCGTTCGGTGGCCGGCTGGTTCTCGAGCACCTTCCACGCCAAGACCCAGGTCAAGCAGCTCCAGCAGCAGGTCGCGCGGCTCACGAACGAGTACGCCCAGGCCAAGGGCGCGCTGCTCCAAAACCGCCAGCTGACCGCGGAGCTTCACCTCGATGACAGCCTGAACCTCAATTCCTACCGCCCGGTGACGGCCCAGGTGATCCTGCGCGATCCGACCCTCTGGTACCAGACGATCAGCGTCGACAAGGGCACGGACGACGGCGTCGGCCTGCACGATCCCGTCATCGGCGACGGCGCGCTCGTCGGCGAGGTCACCGAGGTGTCGGCGACCGCCTCGTTCGTGACGCTGATCACCGACCACACGCTGTCGGTGACCGCGCGCGTGCTCGACGCCAATGGCGACACCGGCGAGCTCGTGCCCGCGGTCGGCAACCCGGATGAGCTCGTGCTCCAGTATCTCCAACCCCCGAACCCGGGGCAGGTCCAGAACGGGCCGCAGCAGGGCCAGCTGGTGGTCACCGCCGGATTCAAGTCGGGCCCGCTCGAGTCCTACTTCCCGGCAAACATCCCGATCGGGAACGTCCTGCCGGTCGACGAGAACCAACTGCTCAACAACGGGACGATCCAGGTCGCGCCGCAAGCCAACCTGCGCAGCGTCGACGTCGTCCAGATCCTGACCAAGCCTCAGCCCGGCACCGAGCGGGCCCAGGTGCCGTAGTGGTCGCTTTCGAAAGAGACCACTGGTGAGCAACGCCGTCAAGCTTCCCATCCGGTTGATCCTGCTGGGCTTCTTCGCCGTCGTGATCCAGGAGTCGGCGGTCTCGCAGGTGTCGATCTTCGGCGTTAGCGCGGATCTGACGCCGCTGGTCGTAATGTCGATCGGACTCCTGTGCGGATCGCTCACCGGAGCGGTGTTCGGGTTCGCCACCGGCCTGATGATCGATCTGATCCTCGTCCAGACCCTCGGCGTGACCTCGCTCCTGTACATCGTGATCGGCTACTGGGCCGGTCGGCTGCACGAGCTCCGCGACCCCTCGCACGAGCTCGTGCCGCTGGTCGTCGGTGCCATGGCCGCGGCGTTCGCCGGCCTCGGGATGGCCGTGATCCAGTTCCTGCTCGGTGTCGACGCGCCCGTCAGCCTGCTGCTGCTCCAGCAGATCTTCGTCGTGGTGCTGGTCGACACGCTGCTGGCGTTGCCGGTGTACGCGCTCGTGCGGCGGATCGTCCGGCCGGTGCTACCCGAGGATCCCCGACGCCGGCGGCGGCGCGCATACACGACCGGCGGTCTCAGCCCGCTGCAGCAGGGCGCCGCGCGCCGAACCACGTTTACCCGACCGAAACCGCTGTGAGCCCGCTCCCCGAAGACAAGCAACTGCGGTTCGTCAAGCAGGAAGAGCGGCCGTCGATGAGCCCGCAACTCGCGTTGCGCGTGGCGATCATCGGGACGTTCGCGCTCGCGATCTTCGCGATCCTGTTCTTCCGCCTGTGGTTCCTGCAGGTCCTCTCGAGCGATCAGTACGCCAACGCGGCGAGCAACAACTACGTGCGCAACCTCGAGCTGGCGGCGCCGCGCGGCGAAATCCTCGATAACAACGGCCAGATCCTCGCCTCGAGCGTGCGGGCCTACGCCGTGCAGATCTCGCCGCCGGACCTGCCCGTCCCGATGACCGAGAAGAACCTGGCCCACCCGCCGCAGAAGGACGCTCAGGTGTACGACCGTGTCGCCGGCATCGTCGGGCTTCCGACCAAGCGGGAGAAGTGTCCGGTCAACGGCCACGGCGTGATCCACGTCTCCCAGATCGCCTGCGCGGTCGCTCAGGGCTACGTCCAGCTCCCGTACGCCGAGGCCACCGTGGCCTCCGACATCACCCAGCAGCAGCTCTGGTATCTGTCCGAGCGGATGAACGCGTTCCCGGGCGTCAGCGTCCAGCAGATCTACCAGCGCAAATACCCGTACGACGGCGTCGCCGCTCAGCTGCTCGGGCTGGTCAGCCGGATCACGCCGAGCGAGGTCAAGGAGCGCTACTTCGCGGGCGTCTCCCAGAACGACTCGGTCGGCCAATCCGGGCTCGAGGCCTCCTACGACCGCTATCTGCGAGGCGTGGACGGCGCGGAGAAGGTCAAGGTGGACGCGCTCGGCAACTTCGACGGCTACCTCACGCAGACGTCGCCGACGGCCGGCGACAACCTCAAGGTCTCGCTCGACGAGAAGCTCCAGGCGGTCGGCCAGACCTCGCTGGCGGAGTCGATCGCCGCGAACTATCCGGCGAACGGCGGCGCGTTCATCGCGATGAGCCCGACCAACGGCCAGATCTACGCGATGGGCTCGCTCCCGACTTACGACGCGAACGTGTTCACCAAGCCCGTCCCGACCGCCGAGTACAACGCGTTGTTCGGACCGAATTCGGGCGATCCCCAGGTGAACCGGGTCTATCAGAGCGTCGGCCCGACCGGCTCCACGTTCAAGCCGATCACCGCCACTGCCGCGCTCGAGAGCGGCGCCTGGAGCACCGGCGAGACGTTCGACGACACCGGCCAGTACTGCGTCTCCGGCCAGTGTCGCCACAACAGCGGCAACGCGGTCGACGGCGTCCTCAACCTGGAGAACGCGATCCAGGTTTCCTCGGACGATTTCTTCTACAACCTGGGCGCGCTCACGAACTCGCCGGCGCCCAACGGGGGTGCGCTCCAGCGGTGGGCCCACCTCTACGGAATCGGCCGGAAGACCGGGATCGACCTCCCCGACGAGAATGCCGGGACGCTCCCCGACGCGAGCTGGCGGTCTCAGCGCAACGAGCTCGAGGCCGCATGTGACAGTGCGACGGGGCCGTTCAAGGGCAAGGCGAAGCACGCGCCGGGCGGGTGCGGGATCGCCGACGGCACCAACCGCCCGTGGTCGATCGGCGACAACGAGAGCCTCGCGGTGGGCCAGGGCGACGTCCAGGTCACGCCGCTCCAGCTCGCCGTCGCCTACGCCACGATCGCCAACGGCGGGACCGTCGTGACGCCCCACCTCGGCGAGGACGTGCAGTCGTCCGACGGCACCGTGCTCCGCTCGTTCAACCCGCCGCCGCAGCGGCACGTCAACCTCAACCCGGCATATCTCGACACGATCCGTGCGGGGCTCAGGGCTGCAGCGTCGCAGCCCGGCGGAACGTCGGCCGACGTGTTCTCGAACTTCCCCGAGCAGGTGTACGGCAAGACGGGCACCGCCCAGTACACCGGCCAGCAGGACTACGCCTGGTACGCGTGCTTCGTTCCGGCCACCGCGACCACCAAGCCGATCGTCGTCGTCGTGACGGTCGAGCAGGGCGGTTTCGGCGCGGTCGGCGCGGCCCCGGTCGCCCGCCAGATCCTGTCGCAGTGGTTCTTCGGCAACAAGGGGCCGTATACGGCCGGGAACTCGAAGACACTGTGAGCGCGGGCGCCGCTCCTATCCGGCCGGTCCGGACGGCGGAAGATGTGGCGCCGGCGCGCGCCTACGCGCTGCTGCGCATGGACCCGCTGCTGCTCCTGGCGGCGCTCGGCCTCGCCGCCTGCTCGCTGATCACGCTGAAGGGCGCGACCCGAACGATGAACCCCGGGCATCCGCTCTACTACGTCGAGCGGCAGGGCATCTACTTCGCGATCGGCCTGGTGGTGGCGCTGTTGCTCGCGCAGATCGACTATTCGCGGCTGCGCGAGTTCAAGTACGGCCTGTACGGCGTGATGATCGCGCTGAACCTGGTCGTGCTTGGGATGCCGCGGGTGCAGGGCGCCGCCCGGTGGATCCCGCTCCCGTTCTTCCAGCTGCAGCCGTCGGAGTTCGGCAAGGTGTTGCTGATCGTGGCCGTCTCCGCGTTCGCGGTCGACCGCTCGCGGCGGCTGCACGAGCGCCGGACCACAGCGCGGATCATGCTGCTCGCGCTGATCCCGGCGATGATCGTGATACCGCAGCCGGACCTCGGGACGGCCCTCGTTTACGTTGCCATCGGGTTCGCGATCCTGTTCTTCGCCGGCACGTCCTGGAAGCAGCTGACCGGGCTGGCGCTGCTGTTCGTGGTGGCCATCGTGGTCGTGCTCGTGGTCGCGCCGGCGACCGGCCACCACCTTTTGAAGCCTTACCAGATGCAGCGCCTGACGGGCTTCCTGCATCCGTCGCACGACCCCCAAAACCAGACGTACAACATCACGGAGTCCCTGACCGCGATCGGCTCCGGGGGGAAAACGGGACTGGGCACCGCGGGCGCGTCGCAGGTGAACCTGCATTTCCTGCCCGCCCCGAGCACCGATTTCATCTTCGCGGTGGTCGGGGAGACGTACGGCTTCGTCGGGGCGGCCGTCGTACTGTCGCTGTACGCGCTGATCGTCTGGCGCGCGCTGCGCATCCTGACGATGTCGAAGAACCTGTTCGGGACGCTGATCGCGGGCGGCGTCCTGGCGATGCTGATGTTTCAGGTGTTCGTCAACGCGGGCATGACGATCGGCATCATGCCGATCACCGGGGTCCCCTTACCGCTGATGAGCTACGGCGGCTCCTCTGTCCTGGTGACGTTCATCGCCATCGGCCTTCTACAGTCAATATGTGTGCAAGCACGCATGACTGCCGCGACGAAAACCCGAGGATTGGTTTCGTCATGACCGCTGCATCGGCAGTGGTTTCCCGCCCGTCCACCCCAAACCACGTGGGCGCGGCACCTGTTCGCCCGGAGGATCGAGCTCTCAAAGCTCGCGCTCCCTCCGCGAACGTACTCAAACTTACATAAAGGACTGAATGAGCATTGAAGAAGCAAGTATTGGTCAGCGTCGACCGGGGCGAGACCCGGGTCGCGCTGCTCGAGGCATCCGGATCGGTACCCGCCCGTAAAGCCGCGTCGAAATCCGGGGCCACCCGTCGCCGCCGCAAGACTTCCAAGCCGGCGGCCGGCTATCACGTAGCCGAGCTGTACCTGGAGCGCCGCGGAGCGCGCTCGATCGTCGGAAACATCTACAAGGGCCGGGTCGACAACGTCCTGGGC
This sequence comes from uncultured Solirubrobacterales bacterium, assembly GCA_963737055.1. Lineage (GTDB taxonomy): Bacteria > Actinomycetota > Thermoleophilia > Solirubrobacterales > Solirubrobacteraceae > Palsa-465. Next base: position 113,259 of record CAVTRE010000002.1, read on the forward strand.
GGGCTGGAAGCCGCGTTCGTGGACATCGGCCTGGAGAAGAACGGCTTCCTGCACGTCGACGAGATCGTGCTGCCGGGCGTCGAGGCGCCGAGGCGCGGACGCGGCTCCGGGCGCGACAACCGCCAGATCACCGACATGCTGAAGCCCGGCCAGGAGATCGTCGTCCAGGTCGTCAAGGACCCGCTGAAGACCAAGGGCGCCCGCCTGTCGATGGACCTCACGATCGCCGGCCGCTACATGGTGTACGCGCCGTTCGGCGAAGGCGTTGGGGTGTCGCGCCGGCTCGACGACGGCGAGCGCGAGCGGCTGCGCAAGGAGGCGGCGAAGCTGGACTTGAAGGGCGCCGGCGCGATCGTCCGTACCGCCGCCCAGGGCGCCACCCGCGCCGATCTCGAGCGCGAGCTCCTGTACCTGTTCAAGCTGAACGAGGTCTTGCAGAAGCGGGTCGCCGAGACGACGGCGCCGGCGCTGGTCTTCCAGGAGGCCGACCTGTCGGTGCGGGTCGTGCGCGACATCTACTCCTCGGCGTTCGAGCGCGCGATCGTCGATGACCCCAAGCAGCACCACCGCCTGGTGTCGTTCTTCTCCCGCACCGCGCCCGAGCTCGTCGACCAGGTCGAGCTGTGGGAGGAGGACACGCCGCTGTTCGAGGCGTTCGGGGTCGAGCAGGTGCTCGACTCGACGCTTTCCCGGCGGGTGGATCTCCCGAGCGGCGGCTATCTGATGATCGACTACGCCGAGGCGCTGACCGTGATCGACGTCAACTCCGGCTCGTTCGTGGGCCGCGGCAAGGCCGCCCGCCTCGAGGACACGATCACCAAGACGAACCTGGAGGCCGCCGAGGAGGTCGTCCGCCAGCTGCGACTGCGGGACATCGGCGGAATCATCGTCATCGACTTCATCGACATGGCGCGGGCTCGCAACCGCGACGCGGTGCTGAAGTCCTTGCGGGGCGCGCTCGACGAGGACCGCACGAAGACGTTCGTGGTCGAGATCTCGCCGCTCGGGCTGGTCGAGATGACCCGTCAGAACGTGACCGACGGCGTCCGCGAGATCATGACCCGGCCGTGCCCGACCTGCCACGGCGACGGCGTGATCAAGTCCGAGGAGACGCTCGCGATCGAGTTCGAGCGCAAGATGCGAGATCTGGCCAAGGAGACCAAGGCCGACGCGCTGCTGCTCCAGATGAACCCGCGCGTCAGCGCCGAGTTCACCCGGGACGAGGCGCGCGTGCTGCGCCAGATCGAGGAGGACACCGGCAAGTGGTTCCACTTCGAGGGGTCCGAGGGCCTGCCGCTCGATCACTTCGCGGTCGTGCTCGAGTCGACGCGCGAGAAGGTGCTCGAGCGCGCGGTCCCGTTCCGCGCCGGCGAGGAGGTCCACGTCGAGATCGTCGAGCCGCACATGTACAGCCCCGGCGACGCGGTGGCGAAGATCGACGGCTACATAATCTCGGTCACCGGCGGTGGCGACTACGTCGGCGAGAAGCACCTGGTGCGGATCGAGGAGGCGGGACGCACCGAGGCGACCGCGTCGCTCCTGGACGTCACGGCGCCGGCAGCGGCGTCGTCGAACGGGACCGGCGACGGGAGCGATGCGGGCGATGAACTAGAATCGAAGCCTCGGCGTCGTGGCCGCAGAGGCGGACGGCGCCGTTCCGGCGCCAAGGCCGAATCAGCTTCGACCACCTCTTCATCCGAATGAGCACCTACGCGATAGTCAAGACGGGCGGAAAGCAGTACCGCGTCGAGCAGGGTCAGTCGCTGCTCGTCGAGCGGCTGCCCGAGGGCGACGGCGAGTCCGTGACCCTGCAGCCGCTGCTGTTCGTGGACGGCTCGGAGGTCGTCGACGGCGAGGATCTTGCCCGGGTTTCGATTGAGGCCCGCGTGGTTGCCCACGAGCGTGGCCCCAAGCTCCGCGTGGTCAAGTTCAAGCCCAAGCGCGGCTACAAGCGGCGCACCGGCCACCGCCAGAATCTGACCCGGATCGAGGTGACCTCGCTCGGACTCGGGTCGTCGGGCGGTCGCTCGTCGGGCGGTCGCGGGTCGCGCGCGCCGAAGCCGGTCGCGGCCGACACCCCCACCACCACGGAGGCGAGCGATGGCTCATAAGAAAGGCCTCGGCTCCTCGCGCAACGGCCGCGACTCGCACGCCAAGCGACTCGGCGTGAAGGTGTTCGCCGGCGAGGCGGTCACGGGCGGCGAGATCATCGTGCGCCAGCGAGGCACGAAGTTCAAGCCCGGCGACGGCGTCGGGATCGGGAAGGACGACACGATCTTCGCCCAGTCGGCGGGGACCGTGCAGTTCACCCGCGGCCGGCGCGGTCGGGTCATCTCGGTCCTGCCGGGCGCCGAAAACTCGGACTAGTCGGCCCCATGGACGCCGGCGAAGCCGGCCCCTAATCAGTAGCGGTAACGAGTTCCGAGGTGCACAGGGGGCAGCGCTTCGCCCGGACCGGGATCGCGCTCGTGCACTCCGGGCACTCCTTCGTGTCCGGATCCTCCTTGGCCCGGCGTGACATGAGCGCGTTGACCGGCGCCACGATCAGGAAGAACACGACCGCGGCGATCGACAGGAACGTGATCACGTTGTTGATGAAGTCGCCGTAGGCGAACGTGCTGCCGTTGATCGTGAACTTCAACGCGGCGAAGTTGTGCGCGCCGAAGACCGCGGCGATGATCGGGGTGATGATGTCGGCGACGAGCGCCTTGACCACGGCGGTGAACGCTGTGCCGATCACGACCGCCACCGCGAGATCCACGACGTTCCCGCGCATCAGGAACTGCTTGAAGTCTGTGAGCAGTTTTGGCACTGGTAGGCGTCTTGTTTCGTCACATGGGTGGGCGGATCCTTTGGGTCATGTCCGGCGAATGGCGATGAAGGTGGCACATGCGCACCTTCAGCGCCAAAGTTCGGGAGCTGGCGGACCGGCAGTGGGGAAGGGTGGGCAGCGCACAGCTGAGCGCGCTCGGAATCGACAGTTGGTTGATCTCCCGGTGGGTGGCGAGCGGTTACTTCCACCAGGTGTTTCCGCGGGTGTACGCGGTCGGCCACCGCGCGCCGAGTGTGGAGGCGGATCTCACGGCCGCGCTTCTGTACGCCGGCCCGGGCGCGATGCTCAGCCACGCCACCGCGCTCTGGTGGCGCGGGCTGATCGATCACCAACCGTGGCCGATCGAGGTGAGCACGCCCCGACGCTGCCGGTCGCTCGACGGCGTGAAGGTGCACGGCCGGCGCGACCGCCGTCGCGTCTGGCACAAGCGCCTGCCGATGACGACGATCGAGCAGGCGCTGCTCGACTTCGCCGCGCGGGCGCCGCTCGAACGCGTCCGCTATGTACTCGCCAACGCCGACCACGGCAAGGTGCTCGACGTCCCTGCGCTCCAGGTGATCGCCGGTAAGGGCCGTCCCGGCAGCACCAGGCTGCGCAGCGCCCTGAAACGCCACGAACCCAAGCTGGCGCGAACCCGCAGCCCGCTCGAGCGGTCGTTCCTGCCGTTGTGCGAGCGCGCCGGCATCCCGCTCCCCGATGAGGTCAACGTCCCCGTCGCCGGCGTCCTGGTCGACGCCGTGTGGTGGAAGCAGCGGGTGGTGGTCGAGCTCGACGGCAAGAACAACCACAGCTCGTGGGCGCAGATCCAGGAGGACCGGAGCAAGGAGCTGCGTCTCCGCGCGGCCCGGTTCGAGGTCGTTCGCTACGGCACGCTCCAGCTCGCGGAGGAGGCCGCGCTGGTGGAAGCCGACCTGCGGCGGGCGCTCGGCCTGCCAGGATGAACGCATGCAGGATCGCGCGCGAATCCACGTCGAGGCCGGTGGCGGCGGTGACGGCTGCCTGAGCTTCCGGCGCGAGGCGCATGTGCCCAAGGGCGGCCCGAACGGTGGCGACGGCGGCCGGGGCGGGAGCGTGGTGCTGGTGTGCGACGCCTCGCTGCGCGATCTCGAGACGTTCCGGCGCAAGGCGCACTTCAAGGCGCGCCGCGGAGGCCACGGCCAGGGGGCGCTCCGTCACGGCAAGGACGGCGACACGCTCGAGATCGCCGTGCCGCCGGGCACCGAGGCGAGGGTCGAGGCCGACGGCACCGTGCACGACTTCGTTCGGCCGGGACAGCGAGCCGTGGTGGCGCGGGGTGGTTCCGGTGGCCGCGGCAACAAGCACTTCGCCGGCCCCACCCACCAGACGCCCCGGTTCGCCGAACGTGGTCTGCCCGGCGAGGACACGTGGATCACGTTGCAGCTGAAGCTGCTCGCCGACGTAGGCCTCGTCGGGCTGCCAAACGCCGGCAAGTCATCGCTCCTCGGTCGCCTCACCCGCGCCCACCCCAAGGTCGCGGACTATCCGTTCACCACGCTCGCGCCGGTGCTCGGGACGCTGGACGCGGGTGACCGCCAGCTGGTGATCGCCGATATCCCCGGCCTGATCGAGGGCGCGAGTGCCGGTGCCGGACTCGGCCACGACTTCCTCGCGCACATCGAGCGCACGCGGCTACTCGTCCACGTGCTGGACCTCGCGCCGCTCGATTCCGCCGAGAGTCCCGAGTCCAACCACGCCACCGTCGAGCGCGAGCTCGAGCTGCACAACCCGCGGCTGTCGGTGCTGCCGCGCGTGCTTGCGCTGTCGAAGGCGGACCTCGTCGACGAGGCGACACGGGACGCCGCGCGCGTCGCCTGGACGGCGCGGCTCGGTCCGCACACGCCGGTGATCGTGACCTCATCGGCGACCGGGCTCGGGCTCAGCGAGCTTGCGGGAACGCTCCTCGGTCTCGTTCCCGAGGAAGCGCCCGAGGACGGCCCCGGCGGAGACGGCGCGGCGCACGAGGTCGAGCCGCTCGACGAGCTCGCCGAGCACCGCGTGTTCCGCCCCGCGGCGAAGCGCTCGTACGAGGTGGTGAAGGTCGGGGACGGTGCGTACCGCGTCACCGGCAAGGGGATCGAGCGCCTGGTGGCGCGTTACGACCTCGACAACGAGGACGCGCTCGCGTACCTCGAGCGGCGGCTGCGCGGCATCGGCGTGATCCGGGCGCTCGAGGCCGAGGGCTTCGAGCCGGGCGACGACGTCGAGATCGCCGGGATCGCCTTCGACCTCGATCCGGAATAACCGGCGCGCTGTCGCTTACGCGCATGTAGCATCGCCGCACTTTTCGCCGGTCGAATTCGGGAGGCTTCGATGCGTCGTGTCGTCTGTGGTCTGCTTGGAGTGTGTGCCGCGGCTGTGATCGCGCCGGCGGCGAACGCCGATGTGCTGCGCGTCGGCACCTACAACGGGGTGCCCGGGCAGTACAGCTCGATCCAGGCCGCGGTCACCGCCGCGCAGCCAGGCGACTTCATCCTGGTGGCGCCGGGCGACTACAAGACGACCGACTCGAGCGCACCGAGCGATTCCTCGGACACCCCCGCGGTGCTGCTGATGAGCACCCCGAACGTGACCCTGCGGGGGATGAACCGGAACACCGTCGTCGTCGACGGGACGAAGCCCGGCTCGCCCGAGTGCAGCTCGAACGCTTCCGACCAGAACCTCGGACCGTCGGATGGGAGCGGGGGCCAGCTCGGGCTCAACGGGATCATGGTGTACAAGGCCGATAACGTCGCGGTGCAGAACCTGACCGCGTGCAACTTCCTCGCCGGGACAGGCAGCGCCGGCAACGAGGTCTGGTGGAACGGCGGCGACGGCGGCGGGCAGATCGGCGGGTGGGGGTTCGACGGCTCGTACCTGACCGCGACCAGCACCTTCTACCAGGACGAGTCGACCGCCGCCCAGTACGGGATCTTCTCAAGCGACTGGAGCGGCGGCACCTGGTACCAGGACTACACCAGCAACTTCAACGACTCGGGTTTCTACATCGGCGCGTGTCAGCAGGTGTGCAATCAGACGATGAACGACGTGTGGTCGGAGTACAACGCGCTCGGCTACTCGGGGACGAACTCCGGCGGACAGCTCGTGGTCGAGAACTCGCAGTTCGACAACAACGAGGACGGGTTCGACACCAACAGCCAGAACAACGACGATTGGCCTTCGCCGCAGGACGGCGCCTGTCCGAATGGCGGCACCAGCTCGATCACGCACACGCACTCGTGCTGGGTGTTCATGGACAACTACGTCCACGACAACAACAACCCGAACGTGCCCGCGGCCGGGGCAGCCGCCGCCGGCCCGGTCGGAACCGGGATGTCGGTATCGGGCGGCCGCGACGACACGATCATGGACAACCGGTTCGTGAACAACGGCGCGTGGGGGACGATCTTCGTCCCGTATCCGGACACTGAGACGCCGCCGTCCGACGTGACCGACCCATGCAACGGCGGCGTCGGCGGCGCGGGCAACGTCTGCAACTACGACGACTGGGGCAACTCGCTGCTGAACAACACGTACACGAACGACGGGTTCTTCGGCAACCAGACCAACGGCGACTTCGCCGAGTCGACCAGCACGCCCGGGAACGCGATCAACTGCTTCAGCGGCAACGTCGACACGAGCGGGACGGTGACGAGCTCGCCGTCGACCCTGCAGCAGACCAACTCCTCCTGCGGGCAGACCGCGGCGGCGCCCGATACCAACCCGCTGTTCATCAGCCAGGTGAACTGCGACTCGCAGTTCTTCGGCGCGGGCTCGCCGTGCCCGCCGGGATCGACCTACCCGCGGCTATCCGGCGTGGTCATGCACCCGCTGCCGAGTGGGCTGCAGACGATGCCCGATCCGTGCTCGGGCGTGCCGGCGAACCCGTGGTGCAACGGCGCGGTCCAGATCCTGCCCGCGCACAAGTGCGTGGCTCGGTACGTCACCGTGCATCTCAAGGTCGCCAAGCGGGAGAGATTCTCGTCGGTTTCGGTGAAGGTCGCGCGCGGGAGGTGGCGCCGGTACAAGGCGCACGGGCGCCGCACCAGTATCCGTCTCGATCTCGGGGCCCAGGGCCACCACAACGTGTGGGTCCGCTTCATCGAGCGCATCAAGGTACGATCGCGCGCCGAAACTATCCGGTTCGCGACGGTTTATCACCGCTGCTGAATCGCCGCTGAGACTTACCGAGGAGGTCTGCACGGATGCTTACGCGTCACAAACTGCCGCTGGCAGCGATCGCCGGCGCGCTGATCGCTTTGCTGTTGATGGTTGCCGCGCCCGCCGCCGGTGCACGCGTGCTGCGCGTCGGCACGTATCACGGCGTTCGCGGCCAATACAAGTCAATCCAGGCGGCGGTCGACGCGGCCAGGCCGGGCGACTGGGTTCTGATCGCCCCCGGCGACTACAAGACAAGCTCGAGCAGCGCTCCCAAGGGAGCGCCCCAGTCGCCCGCCGGCGTCCTCATCACCACGCCGCGCATTCACCTGCGAGGCATGAACCGGAACACCGTGATCGTCGACGGCACGAAGCCGGGGTCACCCCGTTGCAGTAGGTCCGAGGCAGCGCAGAACTTCGGACCTGACGCGAAGAAGGGCACGCTCGGGCTCAACGGGATCATGGTCTGGAAAGCCGACAACGTTTGGGTTCAGAATCTGACCGTTTGCAACTTCCTCGGCGGCTCGGGCGAGGCGGGCAACGAGGTCTGGTGGAACGGCGGCGACAACAGCGGCATGATCGGCGGGTGGGGTTACGACGGTTCGTACCTGACCGCGACCAGCACGTTCTTCAAGAACGAGACGACCGCCGCCGAGTACGGCATCTTCTCGAGCAACTGGATCGGCGGCACCTTTGACCAGGCTTACGCCAGCAACTTCAACGACTCGGGCTTCTACATCGGCGCGTGCCAGCAGGTCTGCCACCAGACGATGGACAACGTGTGGGGCGAGTACAACGCGCTGGGGTACTCCGGTTCGAACTCGGGCGGCTGGATGCTGATCGAGAACTCGCGCTTCGACAACAACGAGGACGGGTTCGACACCAACAGCCAGAACGGCGACAACCCGCCGCCGCAGAACGGAGCGTGCCCGGCCGGGGTCAAGCCCCCCGTCGCGGGCGCGCCCTCATGCTGGGTGCTCATCCACAACCTGTTCGACCACGACAACAACCCGAACGTGCCCGCCGCCGGGTCGGCGGCCGCGGGACCCGTGGGCACCGGCATGTCACTGTCCGGTGGACGGAACGACACCGTGATGGACAACACGTTCGCCGACAACGGTGCCTGGGGCCAGATCACGATTCCGTATCTCGACAGCGGCAAGCCCTGTACGGGCGGGATTCTCGGCGCGCTCGGATCGGGGACCTGCCTGTTTGACGAGAGCGGTGACGCCCTGCTCGGTAACACGTTCTCCCACAATGGTTTCTTCGGCAATCCGACGAACGGCGACTTTGCCCTGACCAACTTCGACCAGGGTCCGACCAACTGCTTCAGCGGCAACGTGGAGCAAGAGGGCGGCGCCGTCACCACGACCCCGTCGGACCTCGAGCAGACGTACCCGACCTGCAGCGGGCAGTCGGTCGCGCCCAGCGCTGACGCCGCCGGGAGGTTCACGAACGAGGTGCTGTGCGATGCTGAGGTCTCGCTCGCGCCGGGCGCCAAGCCTCCGTGCGGCGCCACCGACCACTATCCGCGTAGGAAGAAGGTCGTGATGCACCCGTTGCCCAAGCACCTGACCACGATGCCCAACCCGTGCACGGGCGTTCCCGCGAATCCGTGGTGCCGCGCGAAGAAGGCATGACGCTGCTGCGGCGCTTGGCGACGGCGCTGATCACCGCGTTCGCGACAGCCGTGCTCGCGGCGGCGGGCGCGGCGGCGGCATCCGCGCGCGTCCTGATCGTCAACCAGCAGCGCGCGTCGTACCCGCACTACGCGACGATTCAGGCGGCCGTCGGTGCGGCGCACCGCGGCGACTGGATCCTGATCGCACCGGGCGTGTACACCGGGACGGTGCGGATCACCACGCCGGGTCTGCACCTGCGCGGGATGAACCGCAACCAGGTGATCCTCGATGGGCGCCACCGTGTCGGCAACGGCATCGTGGTCACCTCGAGCGGCGTGTGGATCGAGAACCTGACCGTCCGCAACTTCGATCGCCGCACGCGCGAGGACGCCGCCGACGGCAACGAGGTGTGGTGGGAGGGAGCGGGTCCGAAAGGCACCCGGATCGGGATCCACGGCTGGTGGGGCCAGTACCTCACCGCGTACGACACCGGCCTGCTCGGCGGCTACGGTCTGTACGCCGGGCACTCGGTCGACGGGTTCTTCAAGCACGTGTACGCGTCGGGCTTCAACGACTCGGGCGTGTATGTCGGCGGCTGCCGGGATTGCCAGGCGCTCGTGCAGGACGCGCTCGTCGAGCGGAACGCGCTCGGCTGGTCGAGCACCAACGCCGGTGGCCACCTGATCGTCGAGGACTCGACCTTCCGCGACAACAGCGTCGGCGTCGCCCCGGACTCCGAGCCCGACAACGATCTGCCGCCGCCGCAGGACGGGGCGTGCGACTCCGGATCGAACCGCGCTGAGCTGCCGACGTTCACCACCACGCAGATCGCTCGCTGCACGATCTTCCGAGACAACGTGATCGAGAACAACGGCAACATCTCTACGCCGGCCAACTCGGACATCCTGAACGCGCCCTGGGGCGAGGGCGTGGTGCTCGGCGGCGACTACGCCGACCTCATCGAGCACAACACGATTCGGGGCAACCCGACGTTCGGCGTGCTCGTGCTCGAGCGGCCTGACCCGTTCCCGCCGACCCCGAAGACGGTCTACTTCCAGTCGTCCGGCAATGAGGTCTCGAACAACACCGTCACGGGCAACGCAAAGCTTGCGGGGACGACCGATCTCGCGCTCGAGGGCGGCGTGTTCGGCACGATGGACTCGGTGAACAATTGCTTCTCGGGCAACACGTTCGGCAGCTCGAGCCCGGCGAACATCGAGGGGACGTGGGGCTGCCAGAACGCGACCACGCCCAACGGCGGCGATGCGCTGTTCGCCGAGATCCTGAAGCTGATCGCGCAGTCGGGGGGTCGGCATCAGAAGCCGCAGCCGGCGCCCCGGGCGCAGCCGACGATGCCGCGGCCGTGCCGCGGCGTCCCGCGCGACCCGCTCTGTCGCTGACCGCGTGCGGCCGCCGGCTGACCGCGGCCGGCCCGGGCCGCTGACCGCGGCCGGCCCGCTCTGTCGCTGACCGCGTCATAACCTGTGGGGCGTGGGCTCCGTAGTCGTAAAGCTCGGCTCGAGCATCGTCGCCGACGACCGTGGCGACGTGCGCACCGACGTGCTCACCCGGCTATGCGACGAGCTCGCCGAACTCGTGCGGGCCGGGCACCAGCCTGTGGTCGTGACCAGCGGCGCGATCGCGCGGGGGATGGGCGTGATGCAGCTGCCGTTGCGGCCCCGCGCGATGGATGAGCTCCAGGCCGCCAGCGCGGTCGGGCAGGGCAAGCTCTACCAGGTGTACGACGAGCTTCTGCGCGCCCGTGGGATGCAGACCGCTCAGGTGCTGCTGACCTTCTTCGACATGAGCGCCCGCACGCACTACCTGAACGCCCGCCAGACGCTGCGCAAGCTGCTCGACTGGCGCGTGATCCCGGTGATCAACGAGAACGACACGACCACCACTGACGAGATCTCGTTCGGCGACAACGACTTCCTCGCGGCCCAGGTGGCGATTTTGATCGCCGCCGAGCGGCTCGTGTTGCTGACCGACGCCGAAGGGCTGTTCACCGCGGACCCTCGGGTGGATCCTGCGGCCCGTCTGGTCTCCGAGGTGACCGACTTCGACCAGCTCGACGAGCTAGCGATCGGCCACGCCACGTCGCCGCTCGGCTCGGGCGGGATGCGCTCGAAGGTGGTCGCCGCCGAGATGGCCACGGCGGCTGGGATCCCCACCGTGATCGCGAGCGGTCACCGGCCGGGCGTGGTCCTGGCCGCAGCCGGCGGCGATCCGGTCGGCACGCGGTTCGCGGCGCGCTCCGGTCGATACTCGAGCTTCAAGCTGTGGCTCAGGTACGCCAAGCCGGCTCGCGGCCGGGTCGTGGTTGACGCGGGCGCGGCGCGCGCGCTGCGCGAGGGCGGGACAAGCCTGCTCCCGGTCGGGATCGTCGAGGTGGCAGGCGAGTTCGACGCCGGCGACGCGGTCGAGGTCGCGTTCGACGGCGAGCTCGTCGGCAAGGGAATCTGCAACTACTCGGCGGGCGAGTTGCGCCGGGTGCGCGGCCTGAAGTCCTCGGACGTGCGCGAGCGGCTGCCACGGGCCACCGAGGAGGCCGTCCACCGCGACTACTTCGTGCTCGCGTGAGGCCCTCCGCCCAGCCTCGCGTAACCTGTTAGGGCGAGCATGGCTGTCACCGCGACATCAGTGGCCGAGACGTGCGCTGCCGCCAAACGGGCGGCGCGCGAGCTTGCGGGTCTGCCGTCCGGCGTCAAGGACGCCGTGCTCGAGGCGATTGCGACGGAGCTGGTCGAGCGGACCCCGGAGATCCTCGACGCCAACGCCCGTGACCTCGAGGCCGGTCGCGAAGCGGGGCTGACCGACGCGCTGATGGACCGGCTCGCACTCGACCCGGCCCGGGTCGCCGCCATCGCCCGTCAGGTCAGAGACATCGTGGTCCTACCGGATCCGGTGGGTGAGGTCGTCGAGGGCTTCCGCCTGCCGAACGGGCTCGACGTCCGCAAGGTGCGCGTCCCGCTCGGCGTGGTCGCGGTCGTGTACGAGGCGCGGCCGAACGTCACGATCGATGCCGCGGCGCTGTGTCTGAAGTCGGGGAATGCGATCGTGCTGCGCGGATCGTCGATGGCCGCACATTCCAACGCGGTGCTCGCTGCCGTGGCGATCGAAGCCGGCCTGTCGGCCGGGATGCCCGAAGGGGCGATGTCGCTCGTCGCCGGCGGCCGCGAAGATCTTGAACAGCTCGCCACTCAGGAAGGAGTCGTCGACCTGATCATTCCGCGCGGGGGCGAAGGACTGAAGGCCGCATTGAAGGCCGTGGCGACGGTGCCGGTCATGTACGCGGCGTCGGGGAACTGCCATGTGTACGTGGACGCAACCGCCTCGATCGAGGATGCGCTCGCGATCACCTTGAACGCGAAGGTCCAGCGCCCGAGCGTCTGCAACGCGGCGGAGACGCTGCTCGTTCACGAGGCGGTCGCGGGTGAGTTCCTGCCGGCCGCCCTGGGCGCGCTGTCGGCCGCGGGGGTCGAGCTGCGGGTCGATGACCGAGCCCGTGTTTTTGGCGAGGGCGTTCCAGTTGCCGCCGCCACCGAGGAGGACTGGGCGACCGAATACCACGCGCTGACGCTTGCGGTCCGGGTGGTGGACTCGGCGGAGGAGGCGATCGAGCACATCAACCGTTACGGCTCGGGTCACTCCGAGGCGATCGTCACGCGGGACACCGAGGCCGCGCGAGCGTTCCAGCTCGAGGTGGACGCCGCGTGCGTGTACGTGAACGCGTCGACCCGGTTCACCGACGGTGGCGAGTTTGGGATGGGCGCCGAGATCGGCAACTCGACCCAGAAGCTCCACGCACGCGGGCCGATCGGCCTGCGCGAGCTGTGCTCGTTCAAGTACCTGGTCGAGGGCGCCGGCCACGTCCGGGCGTGAGCGCGCCGGGACGCTGAAGACGGGACGCTGATCGAGCGGTGCGGGTCGGGATCCTGGGCGGAACGTTCAATCCGCCACATCTTGGTCACCTAATCTGCGCCCAGGAGGCGTACCTTCAGCTGAAACTCGACCGAGTGACGCTGATCCCTGCCCGGATACCACCGCACAAACCCGTGGATGACGAGCCTGGCCCAGAGCACCGGCTCGAGCTCTGCCGGGTCGCGGTGCGTCACGACGTGAGGTTCGACGTCTCAGATGTGGAGATCACGCGAGAGGGGTCGTCATACACGGTCGATACCCTCGAGTTGCTGCATTCGCGAGAGCCAGAAAGCGAGCTGTTCCTGATCGTCGGCGGTGACATCGCCGCCGGTCTGCCGTCGTGGCGCGAGCCCGAGCGGGTGCTGTCGCTGGCGACGCTGGCTGTGGCCGGCCGGCGGGGGACCTCGCGCGCCGAGGTCGACGAGGCGCTCAGTGGCCTCCCGGGCGGCGAGCGCGCGGAGTTCTTCCAGATGCCAACGATCAGCATCTCCTCGACGGTTCTGCGTGGGCGAGTTCGGGATGATCAGCCGATCCGGTACTACGTCCCTGACGCGGTCGTGAGCTACATCGATGATCACCGCCTCTACGGGGGGTAGCCTGAACCTTATGAACCCCGAACAGCTTGCAGTCGAGATCGCCGAGTTTGCGTCCGATCGGAAAGCGCTCGACATCGTTCAGCTCGACCTGCGGGCGATGATCGGCTACACGGACTATTTCGTGATCTGCACGGGGCGGAGCGAGCGTCAGACGAAAGCGATCCACGACGGGATCCACGAGGGATTGAAAGCGGCGCACGGCCGGCTGCCGCAGCGGGTCGAGGGCCTGCCTGGAGCCCGCTGGATCCTGATGGACTACCTCGACGTCGTGGTCCACGTGTTCACCCCAGAGACGCGCGAGTACTACCGGCTAGAGCAGCTGTGGGGTGAGGCGCCGGCGAGGGCAGTCGGGGCCGGAACGGCTTAGTCGCCGCGCACGGCTGTGCGTCCGGCGTTCACGCTCGAAGCAGCCGTGCTCTTGGGTCTCCTCGGCTTCGCCGTGGGCGTGTTCGGCACGCTCGTCGGCGCCGGCGGCGGGTTCATCCTGACCCCCGTCCTGCTCCTGGTCTATCCGCAGTCGACTCCCGCCCTGATCACCGCGATCAGCCTGGTGGTGGTGTTCTTCAACGCCGGCTCCGGATCGATCGCCTACGCGCGCCAGAAGCGCATCGACTTCCGGTCGGGCAGCGTGTTCGCGGTGTGCACACTTCCCGGGTCGATTGTCGGGGTGCTGGTCGCCGACAAGGTGTCGCGTCCCGGCTTCGACGTAATCATGGGGCTGGCGCTGATCGCGCTGGCGTGGTGGCTCGTGCTGGGGCGCCGAAGGAAACCCCATCCGCACCGCGTTCGCGGACCGGAGCGCGTGATCGTCGACCGCGACGGCAAGGAGTACCGCTACCACGCCAACGTTCGCCTGGGGGCCGCGTTCAGCGTCGTCGTCGGGTTCGTCTCGAGCTTCTTGGGAATCGGGGGTGGCGTCGTGCACGTGCCGCTACTCGTGACCGTGCTCGGGTTTCCGACGCATGTCGCGACCGCGACATCGCACTTCGTCCTCGCCTGGATGGCGCTCGTGGCGACGCTCACGCACGTGTTCGCGGGCACATTCCATGGCGGCATCGGTCTGCGCCGGGCGGCGGCGCTGTCGGTCGGGGTGGTGTTCGGCGCGCAGCTGGGCGCCGTGCTGTCGCAGAAGCTCAGCGGGACCATGATCCAACGGCTGCTCGCGGTCGGGTTGCTGGCGCTGGGGGCCCGGCTGGTTTTGAGCGTGGTGTTGTGACGCGTGCTACACGGTGGCGACCAGCTGCGGGCGTGACCGTGCGGGCTACACGGTGGCGACCAGCTGCGGGGCGTGACGGTGCCGGCTACACGGTGGCGAGGAGCTGCGGGGCGTGACGGTGCCGGTTACACGGTGGCGAGGAGCTGTGGGGCGACCTCTTTCTTGCGGCTCATGACACCGGGCAGCTCGATCGTGCTGTCGTGCGGCGCCTTTCCGAACGCTCGCCCCACCGTCGCCACATCCCCCGCGACGAGCAGGTCGGTGCCCTTGCTGAGCACGTCGGTGACCATCAGCGCGTAGAGCTGGAGGTCGCGGCTCTCGCGCGCCTTGCGCATCGCCCCGATCAGCTCCTGGCTGCGGTCCAGCAGCGACTTGCCTACGACCTCGATCTGGGCGATGCAGATCTGGTGCCCGCTGCTCGCGTGGTACTGCTTGGCGTCTCGCGAGATGATGTCCTCGGCGCTCACCTCGGAGACATCGGACGTGGCCTCGAACATCCGGCGCCCGAATTCGGCGGCATCGATCGCAAGCACCTGCTCGAGGTAGTCGACGACGTGCTGGTCTCGTTCGGTGGTCGTCGCGGAGTTCAAGATGATCGTGTCGGACATGACCGCGCCGAGCAGCATCATGGCCGTCGGCGGGCTCGGCTCCATGCCGCTCTGACGGAAGCGCTCGATCACGAGCGTGGCCGTTGACCCGACCGGGTCGAAAGTCGCGGTGACCGGAATCCGGGTCTCGATCGAGCCGATGTGATGATGGTCGAGGATCTCGACGATCTCGGCCTGATCGATCCCGGGCACGCTCTGAGCGCGCTCGGCATGGTCGACCAACAGCACGCGCCGCCGCGGCGGTGAGACCAGATCGGACCGCGTCACCAGGCCCACGGGGCGGCGCTGCGGATCGATCACGACAGCGGCGCCGTAGTGGCTCTCCTTGATCTGTTCGGATATGTCGTCGACGAGGAACTCGGTCGTGGCGGTCAGCGGATCGCGCTCCATGAGCGCGCCGCACGGTGCCGCCAGGGTGATCATGCGACCGGATACGTAGCTGTCGAGCGCGGACACGATCACGGCGGTGCCGTGCTCGCGCGCCAACTCGAGGATCTCGTCTTCGGGAGTTGAGTCGTTCGAGAGCACGATCAGCTTCGCGCCCTTCTCGATCGCCATCCGCTGGGCGTCCGTCCGGTTGCCGACGACGACCACGTCGCCGTCCGAGATCCCGGTGCGAGTCAGGTCCATCGCCTGGACCCATACCCGGCCGGACAACGCCATGTCCTCGCCGGTGAGAAGCTGGCCGTCGAGCACGTCTACGATCGCGCTGAGGTGCGTGGGCGCGTCCTGGAGCGTCGAGGTGTCGCGCGTCTCGCGAATGTAGCGGCGCGCCAACGACCGCTCTGTGATCACGCCGGCGAGCGCGCCGTCGCCGTCGACCACGGGCACGAGCTCGAGCCCGGCCCGGGCCATCGCGAGCCCGGCCTCCCGGATCGGCGCGCTCTCGTTCGCGATCGGGAAGTCCGCGCGCATCACGTCGTTGGCGCGGACCATGGCGTGCGGGAGGAACTGCGGCTGCCGGGCGCCGCTCTGTTCGAGCAGCCAGCGTGTCTGCGCGTTGCACTCGCCGAGGCGCACCGCGGTGTAGTCGTTGCGCGTGTCCAGCCGCTGCTTGAGCTCGGAATAGCCGATCGCCGACGCGATCGAGTCCGCATCCGGATTGCGGTGGCCGGTGACGTAGATCGGTGGCATCGCGGTGCGATTATCGCCGCTGGTCGTGGGCGATCACAACGCGCTGTCGCTTGCCCGCCGGTGGCCGCGCGCGATACGGTCCACAACGGAGTCGAGGGCAGCGGCTCGCGGCTGCCGGACCACGTCCCCGAAACGGAGAAATCACCATGCCGTCTGCCCCCCAGATCCTTCCCACGCAAATCCAGGACGGGGTCGCGCCGGGCGTGAAATATCGCCTCGAAGGCGAGCTCGTCCCGGTCCTCCACATGGCCCTCGACGGCAAGGTCCCGGTCTACTTCGAGCACCACGCGCTCCTGTGGAAGTACCCCCAGATGCAGATCGGGCTGCACCCTCTGGGCAAGGGTCTGAAGCGGCGCGTGTTCGGCGGCCTGCCGCTGCTGATGCTCGAGGCGCAGTCGCCGGGCGAGATCGCGTTCAGCCGGGACGCTCCCGGCCACGTCGTCGCGCTCCACCTTCAGCCGGGCCAGGGAATCATCGTGCGCGAGCACCAGTTCCTGGCCGCGACCGGCGGCGTCCAGTACGACTACACCCGGATCCAGGGCTTCGCCAACATGCTCTATGGCGGTGGCTTCTGGGTCGACCAGTTCTTCGCCGGCGACCACGAGGGCGTCGTCTGGATCCATGGCTACGGGAACGTGTTCGAGAAGTCGCTCGAGCCGGGGGAGACGCTCGACATAGAGCCCGGGGGCTGGCTGTTCCGCGACCACTCGGTGCAGATGGAGCAAGAGATCTACGGGTTCAAGACCGGCTTCCTCGCCGGCGGCGCCGGCAACCTCGTGTTCAACCGCTTCACGGGTCCGGGCAGGGTCGGCCTACAGAGCGCCTACTTCCACCCGCCGGGAGAGGAGACCGGCGCTGGCGGCGGCCAGCAGCAGCAGGGCGGAGGCGGTCTCGGCAACATCATCGGCGGCCTTCTCAACAACTAGGCGAGCACGATCGTGAGCTTCGGATCGGGGCACCTGTCGGAGCATCCGCTCCCGGCGGGGATCGTCGGCGCGCTAGGCCTTGCCGGATACCAGCTGCTCGTCGACGTCGCCGGCGTCGGCGCCGGCCGGCTCGGGCCGCACGCGTTCCTGCTGGTTGCGCCCGAACCGGACCCGTCGCTTCCCGACGCCGGCACCCAGATCGCGCTTCATCAGCCTCGGCTCAAGGACGAGGCCGAGGCCTCCGCGTTCACTCAGCTCGCCGCCCAGCTTGGCTATTTGCGATTGTCGGGTTACCGCCTCGCGCTCGAGCGTGCCGGCCTGCGCAGCAAGGTCAGCCTGGTCAATCCGGCGACCGGCGCAGTCGTCGCCACGATCCCCGACAAGCAGCCCGGGCGCCTGTTCGGCGGTGGGACGAACGCGTCCAGCCTGCTCGCCGGCGTCCGCGGCCTACCTCCCGCCGGGCCGCCGCCGGATCTCCAGAGCCCCGAGCTGCTGCGTCAGGTCTTGCTCGCGCTCGCCCTCCGCGACGAGTCGCTCGGTGGCGCCGAAGCGGCCGAGCTCGCCGACCGCGCGCTCGAGCTGGCGCGCCAGAGCGGTGGCCTCGATCCACCGGCGGCGCTCGAGGCCGCGAAGGAAGATCGCGGCTGTTAGCTCTGACAGCCGCCGGATTTGTCGTTCCGCTCGTCATCCGGCGCCGTCCGCGATCTCTCGGGCCGGGAGCGCCTGGTCGCCGGACCGTGGCACCGTTGCCGGATCCGCAGCGGTCAGCCGCATCACGGGTCTGCCGCGGCGGGTGACGAGGACATCCTCGCCGGCAGACACGCGGTCGATCCAACACCCCAAACCCGTGCGGAACACGTCCGCCGTCACCGCCGTCGGCACGTCAGGCAGTGCCGACGGGGAATGGAGCTGAGGGGACTCGAACCCCTGACCTATGCGCTGCCAGCGCATCGCTCTGGCCAACTGAGCTACAGCCCCGTCGAATGCGAAGTCGTCTGCAAGGTTAATGCATGACTGCTGTCCGTTGCGTGAGGGCGTCAGCCTCAGGTGGACGTGTTGTCTTCCGGTGAATTGTTGGGCCGGCAACAGAAACGCTCGATCGAGCTCGCCGCAGTACACCGCGAACAGATCGAATTCGCCGTCTGCGTACGTTCCGCGCACATGCCCGTGGGTGGTGTAGCGCGATGTTCGGAGCAGGACGATCACGACATCGCCCGATCTGCTGAGGCGACCCCACTTGACCTGCACTCGCAGCAGTTCGCCGTTGATGTCCAATGCGAGGTCAACACGGCCGTGCTCGCCGACTGGACGGAGAACCGGGACCCCGGCTTTCATCGCAGCCAACACGATTGCCTGCTCGGCGATGGCCCCTTTCACGTTCGAATTCATCACGAACGTATGTTCGCAGACGCCTCGGACGGAAACCGACCGATTGCAGGAGAAACGCGCTCAGCCCGGAGGGATGAACTCGGGCACGTCGAGCCCGTCGTCGGCCGCCGGCGAGGTGCGCCCAGCGTTGCTCGGGAGATCGGGGGCGCTGCCGCGGGCGCGCCGACCCGGCGTCCCGGACGCAACCCCGGTGGCGCGCTCAGCGCGCGCGATCTGGGCCGTGAGCTGCGAATGGATGCGCTGCACGTCACCGAGCAGCCGCTCGGCGTTCGCGCGCAACGAGTTGCTCATCTCGCGCAGGTTCCCCACCACCTCGAGCCCCTCGGAGCGCACGCCGTCGGCGGTGGCACGGGCGTCCTCGAGCAGACTGCGGGCGCGCTGATCGGCATCGGCCCGGGTCGCAGCGGCGGACTCGCGAGCTTCTTCCAGGATCTGCGATGCGCTCTCCTCGGCACGGGCGACGATCGCGAGGGCTTCGTTGGTCGCGGCGGTTGTCGCGGCCTCGGCCTCGGCGCGACCCTCGGAGCGCAGGCGTTCGGCCTCGGTCTGCGCCAGGCGCATCGCGTCGGCGGCCTCCTCCTCGCCGGCGCGTACCCGGTTGTCCGCGGCGCGCTGCGCCTCCGCGATCCGTGCCGTGACCCGCTCTTCGGTCTCGGTCCGGAGCCTCTCGGCCGTCTCCTCGGCGGCCGAGATGATGGCCGCGACTCGCTCGGCGGCCAGGGCCGAGCTCGCGTGCCCGCGCCCGCTCGCGCGCGCGACCGCACCGGACCCGGCGCCGGACACACTCCCGGACCCGGCGCCGGACTCGGCGCTGGACTCGCCACCGGATTCGGGGCTCTCGGCCACGCCCGGATGGTAGAGCGGCTCAGCCGAAGTCCCTGCACACGACGGACCGGCGTCCCGGCGCGGGGCGCGACGCCGGCGAGGTCCGATCCCGCCCCCGCAAGTAACCTCATGCCTACCGTGTCCGAACGACGCTACGACCCCAAGCAGATAGAGCCCAAGTGGCAGGAGATATGGGCGGACGAGCACACCTGGGAGGTGTCGAACGACGCCGCCCACGATGGCCCCAGCGCCGACACCCGCGAGAAGTCGTACGTGCTCGAGATGCTGCCCTACCCGAGCGGTGAGCCGCACATCGGCCACTTGAAGAACTACGCGCTCGGCGATGCGATTGCGCATTTCCACCGCCGGATCGGCCGCCGGGTTCTCCACCCGATGGGGTACGACGCGTTCGGATTGCCCGCCGAGAACAACGCGATCAAGACGGGCATCCACCCGCGGATCGCCACCGAGCGCTCGATCGCGTCCTACCGGCACTGGTTCCACCGCTGGGGTATCTCGATCGACTGGAGCCGCGAGCTCGCCACGCATGAGCCCTCGTACTACCGCTGGACCCAGTGGATCTTCTTGAAGCTGTTCGAGCGCGATCTGGCGTATCGCAAGAGGGCGGCGGTCAAGTGGTGCCCTGTCGACCAGACCGTGCTGGCCAACGAGCAGGTGATCGATGGATGTTGCGAGCGGTGCGGCTCGCTGGTCGAGATCCGTCAGCTCGAGCAGTGGTTCTTCCGGATCACCGACTACGCCGACCGCCTGCTCGACGACCTCGACACGATCGACTGGCCCGAGCACGTGAAGGCCATGCAGCGCAACTGGATCGGCCGCAGCGAGGGCGCGGAGGTCGTATTCCGCTGCGAGGATTTGGATCCCGCCGACCCCATCGACTACCCGGTGTTCACGACCAGGCCGGACACGCTGTTCGGCGCCACGTTCTTCGTCATGGCCCCCGAGCACCCCGACGTGTTCAAGCTCGCGGAGGGCACCGAATACGAGCAGTCGGTCCACGAGTACGTCAATCACGCGATCACCGAGTCGGTCGAGCTGCGCGGCGACGCCGACAAGCCGAAGACCGGCGTGCCGCTCGGCCGGACGGTCACGAACCCTGTCACGGGGCAGCAGATCCCGATGTACGTGTCCGACTACGTGCTGATGGAGTACGGCACCGGCGCGATCATGGCGGTGCCGGCGCACGACCAGCGCGACTACGACTTCGCGAAGACTTTCGACCTGCCGATCCGCCACGTGGTGGCGCCGCGGGGAGAGGGGGACCAGGATGGTGGCGGCGCAACTCAGTCGGTGAGCGCCGACGCGCGAGCGCCCGAGGACAGCGCGTTCACCGCCCACACCCAGGACGAGGTCCTCATCAACTCGGGCCAGTTCACCGGCATGAACGCGGTCGAGGGCCAGCGCGCGATCGTCGAGTGGCTCGACCGCGAGGGCAACGGACACGAGTCGGTCAGCTACAAGCTCCGCGACTGGCTCGTCTCGCGCCAGCGCTACTGGGGCTGCCCGATCCCGATCGTGTACTGCGAACGCTGCGGCATGGTCCCGGTCCCCGAAGACGACCTGCCCGTCGAGCTCCCCGAGATCGAGGACTACCAGCCGAAGGGGCGCTCCCCGCTGGCCGCCGCCGAGGACTGGGTCAACGTGAAATGCCCGGACTGCGGCGGCCATGCCCGCCGCGAGACCGACACGATGGACACGTTCGTCGATTCGAGCTGGTACTACCTGCGCTACTGCGACGCCCGGAACGACCACGCCGCGTGGGACCGCCAGGTGCTGCGCAGCTGGATGCCCGTCGACCAGTACATCGGTGGCGTCGAGCACGCGATCCTCCACCTGCTCTACTCGCGCTTCTTCGTCAAGGCGCTGGCGGACATGGACCTGATGGACACCCAGGAGCCATTCCAGGCGCTGTTCACGCAGGGGATGATCCTCGGCCCGGACGGCAACAAGATGTCGAGCTCGAAGGGCAACGTGATCGCTCCGAGCGAGATCATCGAGCGCTACGGTGCGGACGCGGCGCGCTGTTATGTGTTGTTCATCGGCCCGGCCGACCAGGACGCCGCATGGTCCGAGACCGGCATCGATGGCGTCTACCGCCGGCTGCTGGCGCGGCTGTGGCGCCTCGCCGATGAACTCGCCGAAAACAGCGTGACCACGGAAGCCGCCGACCAGCCCATTTATCCCGAAGGCGACGCGCTGACGATCGTCCGGAAGGCGAACTGGGCGATCGAAAAGGTCACGAGAGACGTCGCTGACCGCTTCGCGTTCAATACCGCGCTGTCGGCGATCATCGAGCTGATCAACGAGATCTACCGCTATCCCGACGCGGATCGGCAGGCTCGGCGGTTCGCGGCCGCGACTGCGGCATCGCTGGTGTTCCCGTTTGCGCCGCACCTCGGCTCGGAGGCGTACGAGATGCTGACCGGCCGGCGGGTGTGGGAGGAGCCGTGGCCCGATGCCGATCCCAGCATGCTCCAGACCGAGACGTTCGAGCTCGTCTGTCAGGTCAACGGCAGGGTCCGGGACCGTGTGCACGCACCCTCGGGGGCGGAACGAAACGAGCTCGAGAAGCTCTGCCTCGAGTCGCGGGGCGTCAAAGCGCACGTGGACGGCCACGAGATCGCCAAGGTGATCGTCGTGCCCGACAAGCTGGTCAACGTCGTCGTCCGCTGAGCCGCGGTGGCGCACCGGCCGTATGTCGCGGTCGTAGGTCCGAGCGACGCGACCTCACAGGAGAGGCGCGCCGCCGAGGCGATCGGCCGCGCCCTCGCTGAGGCGGGCGGGATCGTCCTGTGCGGCGGTCTGGGCGGGGTGATGGAAGCCGCGTGCCACGGGGCGGACGCGGCCGGTGGCATGACGGTGGGATTGCTCCCGGGCACAGACCGCGCCGCCGCCAATGACTACCTCCAGATCGCGCTGCCCACCGGCCTCGGCGAGCTCCGGAACGGTCTGATCATCAGGGCGGCCGACGCGGTGATCGCCGTCGGCGGTGCGTATGGGACCTTGTCGGAGATAGCCCTCGCGCTCAGGACCGACGTTCCCGTTATCGGCCTCGAAACCTGGGACGTCGAGGGGATCGAGCGGGTCGACACACCCGCGGAGGCCGTGAAAAGCGCGCTGGAGCGAGCCGCCCGCCGATCTCGCTCATAGACTCAAAACACCCGCCGCTCATAGACCCAAAACGCCCGCCTACCTCGCTCATAGACTCAAAACCGCGATGCCCACGTTCAAGCCCGCCTACCTCATCCATGGAGACGACCACGGCCGGATCGCCGAACGCCGGCGGCGACTGCGCGCCCTCGCCGAAAACGAGAGCGGCGCCCAGGGGATCGAGGTCCTCGAGGGCGAAGCGGCCACCCCCGAAGCCGTCGCCAACGCCCTGAACGCGCTCACGTTCGCGCTCGGGCGTCGGTTCATCATCGTCGATGGCACGGAACGGTGGACGGACAAGCAGTTCGATCCACTCCAAAACGGACTGAACGACATCCCGCCGGAGACGACCGTCGCATTTTTCGCGCGCGAGGACAGCCGGACCAAGGCCCCGAAGCGCCTGCACGACGCGGTCAAGAAGGCCGGCGGCGATATCAGCGCCGAGGAGAGCGTCAAGCCCTGGGAGCTGCCCAAGTGGGTGATCGCGCGCGCGAAGGAGCTCGGGCTCCAGATCGAACCCGACACCGCGCGGGCGCTCATCGCCCACGTCGGCGACCGGCAGCAGCGGCTGCTCCGCGAGCTCGAAAAGCTCGCGCTGTATGCCGGCCAGGGCGCGCGCGTCGACCAGGCAATGGTCGACGAGCTGACCGCCCCGTCGGCCGAGCACAGGGCGTGGTCGCTGGCCGACGCCATCGTGTCAGGTGACACGCAGGCGGCCACGAGCCTGTACCTGACGTTGCGCAGCCAGGGCGAGCGATTGCCGGGCCTCCTCTACTGGATGAGCAGCCGCGTCCGCACCGCCCATGAAATCGCCGTCGCCCTTGAGGCCGGCGAACCACAAGCGCAGATCAAGCGGAAACTCCGGATGCCGTCCAGGGCAGCCGACCGTCTGATTGCCGATGCCCAGCGCGCCGGCGTCGCGAACCTCGAGCGCACGATCGAGGAGCTCGCCGATCTCGAGCTTGCCTCACGCGGGGGTGGAGCCGGCGCCGCCGCGGAGGACACGGCCGCCCTGCTCGCGATCACGCGCGTCGCCGCCTAGCGCCACGCCGGTCGACAGCGACGCATACTCCCGGCCAGCCCGCCCCACCTGGCGCCGTCGGCTTCCGCCGACCCAGCGGCCTAGATGATGTGAAGCAGGAACGCGGCGACGAGCGCGATGAAGATGACCACGAGCGCCGGCAGGAAGTGAAGGATGCGGCTTGACTCCCGCCGGAACGCTGGCGGGGCGTTGGCCGCATTGCGCATCACCATCGCAGCGCCCCGGGAAGCGACCGCATCGTCGCGCTCCGACCGCAGCTGCTCGAGCGTCGCCGCGAGCGCCTCGCGCTCGGCCACCGTCCGCTCGTTCTGGGCCACCGCGCCGTCGCGCAGGCGGACCGCATCGTCGCGGTCGCCGAGCAGGGCGTCGCGTTCGGCCGCGACCCGATCGCGCGCGTCAAGCGCGGCGTCGCGTTCGGCGAAGGCCTCTTCGCGGGCGGCGCGCGCGGCGTCGAGCTGCGCCGCGAGTTCGTCGTGGGAGTCGATCGCGGTGCGCCGTTCGGCGAGCGCCTCGTCGCGGGCGGCCATCGCGGCGTCGCGCATCCGCAAGGCTTCCGTGCGCGCCGTGCCGGCGGCGTTCCGTTCGGCGGCCGCCTCGTCGCGCAACTTGAGAGCCTCGCCGCGAGCCTGCACGAGCCGATCGTGCTCGCCAGCGGCGGCCTCGCGCGCCTCGCGGGCGGCATCGCGCGCGCCTGAGACCTCCTCGAGCTTGGCCCCGCGCCGCTCGAGCTCGGCCGCGAGCTCGGCGATCTCGGCATCGCGACGCTCGAGCTCGCGCTGCAAATGGTGCGCCTCGCGGCGTGCCTTGACGAGCTCGGCGGACGGCGCCCGCGGCCGTCTCGGCGGCGCCGTCGCCTCTGACTCGGACTCAGAAGGCTCCCGCCGGCGGGCGGTCCCAACGGTCGGAGAACGCGCACCGCTCGAGGCCGGCGAGGATCCGCGCCGGCGCGCCCGCGGCCGCGCAGAGCCGGGGAGCGGCAGCGTGATCGTGATGTCCGGCGCGACGTTCAGCTCGGCCTCGACCCAGCCGCTCTCGTCCTCGGCGCACGGGAACGCGGCCTCCCACGGCTGGCCATCCTCGGCGGCCCACGGCTTGTGCTCGAGGTCGGCCAGGAGGCGCCGCTGCTCGTCGTCTGCGACCAGGGTCAGGCTGGGGCGGATGAACCGTCGTCCGCGCACGCCGAACCAGCGGCCGTTCACTTCGAAGCGTTCTCCATCGGCCAACTCGAATCGATCGAGCTCGAACGCGACGCCGTTCGCTCCCGTGGTTGCAGGTTCGAGGACCTCTGCCATGGGGATCAACAAGTTACCCGCATCGGGATCAGAGCGCGCCCTCGCAATCGGCGTTGCAGCGCCGGGCAGCTCAGCCGCGCCGGACGCGCGCCGCGCGCGACTTCTTGCGCGCGCCGGCGTTGCGATGCAGAGCGCCGCGCTTGACGGCCTTGTCGATCGCCTGGACTAGCTCGCGATGCTCCGTGTCGGCCTGCGTGCCGTCACCGGCCGCGACCGCCGTCTCGAGGCGGCGGAAGAACGTCTTGATCTTCGACGTGTAGCGGCGGTTCTCGAGGCGCTCACGCTCGGCGCGAAGGATCCGCTTCTTTTGTGACTTGATGTTCGCCATGAGCAGGAGGAAGCAGCGGCCCTCGCCGCAGCGCGCCCTACTATAGCCAGCCCTGGCCCAGATCGACACACGAACGGGGACTCCGGGCAACGGCGTCCCACCCCGGCCTCCCGAAGGACCCGGTGCACCCCCCCAGGGACCCGGCGCCACCAATCCTCCGCGCCGGCGCATCGCCGTCAACACGGCGATCTTCGCGTTCGCGACTGCGCTGTCGCGGATCGCGGGCCTCGGGCGCGAGGTCGTGCAGGCCGCGTATTTCGCGACATCGGCCGCGGCATCCGCGTTCACCCTCGCATCCCAGGTTCCGAACCTGTTCAGCAACCTGTTCTCGCAGGCGGCGCTGTCGGCAGCGTTCGTGCCGGTGTTCACCGAGCTCCTCAGCAAGGGCCGCAAGCGCGAGGCGTTCCGCGTCGCCTCGACGCTGTTCTGGGTGATCCTGATCGCGCTCGGCGCGCTCACGGTGCTGTGGACCCTGGTGGCCGGACTCGTCGTCCCGGCGTTCACAGGCAGCCACATTCCGAACGGGCTGACCGCAGGGTTGTCGCGCGTGCTGTTCCCGGTGGTGCTGCTGCTGAGCCTCACCGGCCTGCTCGTCGGGATCCTCCAGTCATACGACGAGTTCACGATCCCGGCGATCGCACCCGCGGTCTGGAACCTCGTGATCCTGCTCGGGCTGGTCACGCTGTATCACCGGTTCAACGGGAACGACCGGATCTACGCGTACGCCATCGCGTGGCTCGTGGCGACCGTCGTGCAGTTCCTGATGGTGTTCGCCGCGCTTCGCCGGATCGAGTTCAAGGTGTCGTTCGTCTGCGACTGGCGCGACCCGCGCGTGAAGCAGGTGCTGATCCTGTTCATCCCGGTGACGATCAGCATCGGGATCGTCAACCTCGACATCTTCCTGAACGCGGGCTTCGGATCGCTCGTCTCGAGCGCCGCGCCGGCCGCGATCAACGACGCGTTCCGGATCTACATGCTCCCGCAGGGGATCTTCAGTGTCGCGGTCGCGACCGTCCTGTTCCCGACGCTCAGCCGCATGGCGGCGCGCCGCGACGCGAACGGGATGCGAAAAACGATCGGGAACGGGATGCGCCAGATCAACCTGCTGCTGATTCCCTCATCCGCGCTCCTGGTCGTGCTGGCGACGCCGATCACGCGGCTCGTCTACCAGCACGGCACGTTCCACGCGACGTCGACCCATTTCGTCTCGACGGCGCTGTTCTGGTTCGCGTTCAGCCTCCCTTTCGCGGGCGTCAACCTGCTGCTGACGCGAACGTTCTTCGCGCTCAAGCGCCCGTGGATCCCGACCAAGCTGGCCGCGTTGAACATCGTGGTCGACGCGATCGTCAGCATCGCGCTGTACAAACCGCTCGGGATCGCCGGCCTCGTGATCGGGACCGCGGCCGCCAACCTCGTGATGACCGTCCTCCAGCTGTGGCGGCTGCGGATCGGATTCAACGGTTACCTCGAGCTCGGGCAGACGACGATGATCACCGTGCGGATCCTGGTCGGTACGGTCATCATGGCCGCGATCGCCCGCGGCATCTGGGTTCTGCTCGACGATCTCCTCGGCCGCTCTCTGGCGGCGCAGATCTTCTCGGTCGGGATCGCGTGTGCGGTCGCCGGCGCTGTATACGCCAAGCTCGTGCTCACGATGCGAGTGCCCGAGGCCCGGCAGATCCAGGGGCTGATCATGGCCCGCCTTCGCTCCAGCTGATTTTGGGCCTCGCTTTGCTCGGCGTCCATGGGGCCGGGCGGCCGGGCATCCGTGCCCGGCCGAGGTGATCGCGACCACGACCGCCGGGCAAGGACGCCCGGCGGAACAGGCCCCAGGGACGCCGCGCCGCAGGCGCGGCCCGCTAATACCCTCTATGTAGACATGGCCGATCAGGCACACATCCGGAACTTCTCGATCATCGCCCACATCGACCACGGCAAGTCGACGCTGGCCGACCGCATCCTCGAGCTGACCCATACCGTCGACCCGCGCTCGATGCGCGCCCAGGTGCTCGACTCGATGGAGCTCGAGCGCGAGCGTGGGATCACGATCAAGGCGCAGGCCGTCCGGGTGTTCTACACGTCGCAGAGCGATGGTCAGACGTACCAGCTCCACCTGATCGACACGCCCGGGCACGTCGACTTCACCTACGAGGTGTCGCGGTCGCTGGCGGCGTGCGAGGGCGCTCTGCTCGTCGTCGACGCGAGCCAGGGGGTCGAGGCGCAGACGGTCGCCAACACGTATCTCGCGATCGACTCGGGGCTCGAGCTGATCCCCTGCCTGAACAAGGTCGACCTGCCGGGTGCCGAGCCCGAGCGCGTCGCCGAGGAGGTCGCGGATCTCCTGGGAGAGCCGGCGGACAACGTCAGGAGGATCAGCGCGAAGACCGGCGAGGGCGTCACCGACGTGCTCGACGAACTGATCGCGCGCGTGCCGCCGCCGAGCGGAGACCCCGACGCGCCCGCGCGGGCGCTGATCTTCGACTCCGAGTTCGACCAGTACCGCGGCGTGATCGCGTACATCCGCGTGGTCGATGGGACGTTCACCAAGGGCGAGGCGATCCGCGCGATGCAGGCCGGCACCGAGGCCGAGATCGATGACATCGGCTTCTTCACACCGCAGATGACCTCGGCCGACGCGCTGCACGCCGGCGAGGTGGGGTTCCTCATCACCGGGATCAAGGACGTGACCAAGCTGCGCGTCGGCGACACGCTCACGACCAAGCGCGAGAACGCCACCGAGCCGCTGCCGGGCTACCGCGAGGTCAAGCCGATGGTGTTCTGCGGCCTGTTCCCGATCGACTCCGACGACTACGCCGACCTGCGCGACGCGCTCGAGAAGCTGTCCCTCAACGATGCCGCGCTCAGTTGGGAGCCCGAGACCTCAGACGCGCTCGGGTTCGGCTTCCGGTGCGGCTTCCTCGGACTGCTGCACATGGACATCGTGCGCGAACGACTCGAGCGCGAGTACGACCTCGAGCTGCTGGCGACGATGCCGAGCGTCGAATACGAGGTGACGCTCACGGACGGCGAGACGATCCCGGTCCACAGTCCGAACGACATGCCCGAGCCGACCCGCATCGCGGTCGTCCGCGAGCCTTACATCCGTGCGTCGATCCTGACCCCGAAGGAGTTCATCGGCCAGATCATGGAGTTGTGCCAGGAACGGCGCGGCGACCACGCCGGCCTGCACTACCTCTCGTCGGAGCGCGTCCAGCTCACGTACGACCTGCCGCTGGCCGAGATCGTGCTCGACTTCTTCGACCAGCTCAAGTCGCGGACGCGCGGCTATGCCTCGCTCGACTACGAGCTGATCGGCCTGCGCGAGTCCGACCTGGTCAAGCTCGACATCCTGCTCGCGGGCGACCCCGTCGACGCGCTGTCGATGCTCGTCCACAGGAGCAAGGCGTACGACGCGGGCCGGACGCTGGCGGAGCGGCTCCGCAAGACGATCCCGCGTCAGCAGTACGACGTTCCGATCCAGGCGGCGATCGGGTCGCGGATCGTTGCGCGGGAGACGATCAAGGCGTACCGCAAGGATGTGATCGCGAAGTGCTACGGCGGCGACATCAGCCGGAAGCGCAAGCTGCTCGAGCAGCAGAAGAAGGGCAAGCAGCGGATGAAGCAGGTCGGCCGGATCGAGGTGCCCCAGGAAGCGTTCCTGACGGTGCTCGAGCTCGGCGAGAAGAGCTGACGGCTACCGGCGACGACCGCTGTCGTGGCCGCGCTCGCCCCTCTGCTGCATCCAGTGGGCGAACTCGTCGAGACCGTCGGCGAGGACCTTGCCAAGGCTGTCGCCGGTCTTGATATAGCCGAGCTCCTCGTCGGACGGGCGGTCGGCGCGCTTGGTCTTGGCGGTCGCCCTCGCGGCCTCGCGGGCAGCGCGCTGGGCGCGCTCTCGAGCTACCCGGGCCTTGTCGCGGAGCTCACGCTCGAGACCGGCCAGCCGCTCCTCGACGTCCGGACTGGTCGGGGGGGGTGGGGAGGCGGGCGTGACCGGGGTGCGGCGCCGCAGGCTCGCGATCTGCCCGTAGGCCTCCTGGACCTCCTCGAACCGCCGCGCGGACTCGATCGAGCCGCCGTTGTGGTCGGGGTGGTACTGCTGGACGAGGCGCCGGTAGGCGGCCCGAAGTTCCTCGTCGGAGACGCCCGGCTTTACCCCGAGGACGGTGTAGGGGTCGCGGCGCAGGGAACTCAGACCCAGGGACGCGGCCGCGTCCCGCTCGGGCGGCCGGTGGGCCAGCGGCCGTACGGGTACGGCGGGCGGCGGTAACGAGTGCCGTAGTGGCGATGGCCGCGGCCGAACACCCACCAGGCGCCCGCCAGAACGATCGCCCACGCCGTGAACAGTGTGGTGATCACGACCACGGCCGCGATCAGCATCGAGACGAGCACCGGCGCAAGGAACACGATCGCGACGATCAGGGCGGGGTGGGGCATGGAGAGTGACCGCGACGGCTGGCGGCGGCGAACAGGCGTCGAGCCGGGCAGGTCGGCGACGACCGCGTCGAGCTCTCCGTACGTGCGCGCGGTGAACACCGCCTCGAGGCGCTCCTCGAGCTCCTCGGCCGACAGTCGACCCTCTCCGGTCGCGTGGCGCAACCGCTCGGAGATCTGTTCGCGATCCGCGTCCGATGCCCTCAGGGTCGCTCGCCTGGCCATCTCGATGTTGCTCCTCGTTGCCGGCTGGTAAGTGTGCGACGAGGCTACCGGGCCCCGCGGCTACCGACAAGCGTACCGCCTGGCGATCGTGGGTAACTCTCATATGCCTTGACAGTCATATAGCTATGTAGTTATATATCTGCTCGTGTCGTCCGCCTGGTCCGCACTTGCCGATCCCCACCGCCGCGCGATGCTCGAGCTTCTGCGCGAGTCGCCGCGGCCCGTCGGGGACTTAGTCGCGCGGACCGGCCTGACCCAACCCGGGACCTCGAAGCATCTGCGCGTCCTCCGTGACGCGGGCCTCGTGATCTCCCGCACCGAGGGCCAGCAGCGGATCTACGCGCTCGACGTCCGCCCGCTGGCGGAGCTCGACGCGTGGCTCGAGCCCTACCGGCAGGTGTGGGAGCGGAGCCTCGACGCGCTCGAACGACACCTCGACCGAACCGCAAGCAAGAACGAGGAGGACTGATCATGTACGGCACCTACGCCACGATCCAGAACCACCCGACGCTCACGTTTGAGCGGCGGCTGTCTCACCCGGTCGACCGCGTCTGGCGCGCGATCACCGAGACGGACGAGCTTCAGCACTGGTTCCCGTCCAAGGTGGTAATCGACGAGCTGCTGCCGGACGCCGAGATGAGGTTCGAGTTCGAGGACATGCCGCTTGACGCCCCGTCGAGCATGGGCGGGCGCGTGACCGACGTCGATCCCCCGCGACTATTCGCGTTTTTCTGGGGCGAGGACCACCTTCGCTTCGAGCTCAGGCCGGTCGACGACGGGACGGGTTGCACCCTCAGCCTCACGGTTCAGCTCGATGCGCGCGACAAGGCAGCGCGTGACGCCGCGGGCTGGCACGTGTGCCTCGATCGCCTCGTGACCCGCCTGGGGGAAGAGAGCACGGGAGAGGAGTGGCGCCACTACTACGACGAGTACCAGCGCCGCGGCGTCCCGGCCGGTGCCCCGATCCCCGGCGAGTGAGGCACCGATCCCCGGCGAGTGAGGCACCGATCCCCGGCGAGTGAGGCACCGATCCCAGGCGAGTGAGGCGCGGCTCCCGGGTCAGACGAGCACGCGCCGGCGGAAGTTCCGCAGCCCCAGCCACAGGAACCCGGCGGAGAACGCGACCAGCACCGGATAGATGATGTACAGGTGGAGGTGCGAGAACGAAGTCAGCCCGGCGCGCATGCCTTCGGTTACGTAGATCAGCGGGTTGATCAGCACGAGAATCTGGAGCCAGTGGATCCCGGCGACCTCGACCGGGGCGAGCTTCGTCCACTGGTAGTAGGTGCCGCCCAGGAACGTGAGCGGGAGCACGACGAAGCCCCACATCAGGCCGATGTTGCGCGGCTCGAACGACGTGCCGAGCACGAGCCCGAGCGAGGTCATGGCCAGGCAGGCGAGCGGGATCAGCGTCAGGATCACCGGCCAGTGGACGTGGAGGTGGGCGTTGACGCCGCCCGCGTGGACGACAGCCGCGATCGGGAACACGATCAGCGCGGCCAGAATCCCCTGGACGCAGCCTGAGAGGACCTTCGCGATCGCCACGAGCGAGATCGGGCACGGCGCCTGGACGCGGTCCTCGATCTCGCGGGTGTAGCCGAACTCGGTGGACATCGGCAGGGCCACCGCCTGGATCCCCTGGAACATGATCGAGATCCCGACGACCCCGGCGACAAGCACGGTCGCGAAGGCCGACTCGGACGCCGGCCCGCGGCCGCCGCCGATCCCCTGGCCGATCGTCGGGAACACGTACAGGAACACGAACACCAGCAGGAACGGCTGGATCAGGGTGCGCACGACGAACTCGCCCAGGTGCTTGCGGAGCACGATCAGGTCGCGCAGGATCAACGCCCAGAGGGCCGCCCGGCTGGCCGCGAACGTCGAGCGGGTGGGCGTGAGCGAGATCGCCGCCGACGGCCCGGCGCCGGGCGCCTGCGCGGCCCGTGGGCTCGTGGTGGTCATTCGCGGAGGTCCTTGCCGGTCAGGTTGATGAACACGGTCTCGAGCGTCGGCTCGGCAACCGACAGGTCGAGCAGCTCGAACCCGGCCCGCTCGGCGGCGGACACCACGCGTGGGACGATCCGCTCAGTGCCCGTCACGTGCAGCTCGACGCTGGGGGTTGGCGGGTCATCGATCACGCGCGTGCGCGTCACCCCGTCGACTTCGCGCTCGAGGGCTTTCGCCAGGTCGTCACCGTCACCCGACGCCTTCACGGTCACGATCGTGTCCGCGCCGACCGATTGCTTGAGCTCGGCCGGCGTGTCGAGCGCGAGGAGCTTGCCGTGATCCATGATCGCCACCCGATTGCACAGCCGGTCGGCTTCTTCCATGTAGTGCGTGAGCAGCATGATCGTCTGGCCGTCGGAGTTGAGCTCCCCGAGGATCTCCCACAGCGCCAGCCGGCTCTGGGGATCGAGGCCGGCCGTGGGCTCGTCGAGGAACAGCACGGCGGGGCGGTGGAAGATCGCGCGGGCGACCATCAGCCGCTGCGCCATCCCCCCCGAGAGCGCGTACACCGACGCCTTCGCCCACCGGCTGAGGTGGAACTGCTCGAGCAGCCGATCCGAGATCCGCCGCGATTCCGGAGCCGGGATCCCGAACAGGCGGCCGTGGAAATACAGGTTCTCCCACACGGTCAACTGCCGGTCGAGCGTGTTCTGCTGGGACACGATCCCGATCAGCTGCTTGGCCAGCGCGGGGTGGGCGATGACGTCGACCGTCCCGACGTGAGCGCGCCCGGCGGTCGGAACGACGCGCGTGGTCAGCATCCCCGCCGTCGTGGTCTTGCCGGCGCCGTTTGGCCCGAGCAGACCGAAGATCTCGCCGGATTCGATGCTCAGGTCGAGCCCATCGACGGCCATGAAGTCGGTGCCCGGGTACTGCTTGGTGAGGCCGTCGGTGTGGATGACCGCGGCGCCGGCATCGGTGGAGATCGCCATGGAAGAATCACCAAGTATGGACCTCGGCCTCCGCGATCGTGCCTGCATCGTGACGGGCGCAACGGGGGGCATCGGCCGGGCTGTCGCGGTGTCCCTGGCGGGCGAGGGCGCGGCTGTTGTGCTCCTTGGGCGGCGCTCAGGCGTGCTCGCCGACGTGGCGCGGGCGTGCTCGGACGCCGGCGGGCGCGGGGAGCCGCTGGAGCTCGACGTGACCGCCGTCGACGCCGGTGAGCGGGCGGTGGAGGCGTGCCTCGACCGGTTCGGACGGATCGACGCGCTGGTCAACGGCGCCGGCACCAGCGCGGTGCGCTCGGTCGAAGAGCTCACCGACGACGAGTGGCAGGCGCAGTGGGCGCTGCACGTGATGGCGCCGATGCGGCTGATGCGGGCCGCCGCGCCGGCGATGGCGGAGCGCGGCTGGGGGCGGATCGTGAATGTGGCCTCCTCCTCGGGCAAGCGGCCGTCGTCGACGAACATGGCGTACTCGGTGACCAAGGCCGCCGAGCTGTCGCTCTCGCGCGCGTTCGCCGACATCTGGGCGGCGCGCGGCGTGCTCGTGAACTCGGTGTCGCCGGGTCCGATCGGGGGCGATCTGTGGCTGTCGGAGGGCGGACTGGCCGATCAGAACGCGCGCGTCCGCGGGATGACGCGCGAGCAGGTGCTCGAGTCGACGGCGGCGCGCCAGCCGATCGGGCGGCTCGGGACCGAGGAGGAGATCGCGGCCGTGATCGTGTTCCTATGCTCCGAGCCGGCCTCGAATGTCGCCGGCGCGTCGTGGTCGGTGGACGGCGGCGCCGTGCCGGTGATCATCTGACCCGACCTTCGGGGGTCGCGGACCACTTAGACTCCCCCGCCGTGCCGGTGAACACCGAGGCGATCGGCAAGACCTACCCGGTGACCACGTATGCGGTCGGCCGCGAGAAGGTCCGCGAGTACGCGCACGCGGTCGGTGAGACGAACCCGCTGTACCTGAACGTGGAAGCTGCCCGAGACGCCGGGTACGCCGATGTCGTCGCCCCGCCGATGTTCGCGGTCGTCTACCAGGGTCGCGCGATCACGCCCGCGCTATTCGACCCGGAGGTGGGAATCGACTTCCCGAGGATGCTGCACGGCGGCCAGGAGTTCCGGTGGGGTCCGGTCGTCGTGGCCGGCGACGAGATCGCCACGACCACCACGGTCAAAGACATCAATCTGCGAGGCGGGATGATCTTCTATCTGTTCGAGGTCGATTCGCGGAACCAGCGCGGTGACACCGTGTGCACCGGCCTGTGGACGAACCTCGTCAGGGAGGGCTCGTGAGCCTCGAGCGGGGCGACCCAGTCCACCTCGAGGTCACGCCCGACCGGTTCGTGACCGTCCGGTATGCCGGCGCGTCGGGCGACTTCAACCCGATCCACATCGACGAGGAGTTCGCGCAGTCGGTGGGACTCCCCGGACGGATCCTGCACGGGCTGTGGACCATGGCGCAGGTGGCCCGCGCCCACACCGACGCCGCCGGCGGACCTGAGCGCCTGAAGCGGCTATCGGTGCAGTTCCGGGGCATGGGACGGATGGAGGAGCCGATCGTCGTGTCGGGCTCGGTGCGTGCGGTTGAGGATGGGGTCGCGGTCGTCGACTCGCAGGCGGAGCAGTCGGGCCACCGGATCATCCGCAACGCGGTCGCGGAAATCTCAGTCGACTGAGCGAAGATCCCGGCCGTGTGACCGGCCGGGAATGGCCAGCGCCCGACCTACAATCAGCGGTTGATGCTCACTTCACGTCAGGAGCTCGTGCTGCGCAGGGTCGTCGAGGAATACCTCGAGGACGGGCTCCCCGTGGGCTCCAAGGCGCTGGCGGTCAACGTTCAGTGGGGCCCGTCGACGATCCGCAACGAGCTCGCGAGCCTCGAGGAGCTGGGGCTGCTCGCGCACCCGCACACCTCCGCGGGCCGCGTCCCCACCGAGGCCGGATATCGGTACTTCGTGGACCGCCTGCTGCCGGCGAAGGAGCTCGCCCCCGCCCACCCGCGACTGGCGCTGTCGCTGGTTCGTCGCGAGCTCGACGAGGCGATGCGGGTCACGACCGAGGCCCTGTCGCAGATCACGAACCTGCTCGCGATCGTCACCGCTCCCCCGATCGAGACCTCGACGATCCGGCACATCGAGGTGCTCGTGCTGCAGCCGCAGGTGCTGATGGTCGTGGTGATCACCTCGACCGGCGGAGTCACCAAGCGCCTGTTCACGTTCGCCCGGGCCGTGGATCCCGGCCTGGCCGACTGGGCGGCGAGTTACCTGAACGAGCGCCTCGTCGGCCTCGGGCTCGGCGCCCGGATCCTCCAGAAGCGACTGCACGACCCGTCTCTCCCGCGCTCCGAGTCGGAGTTCCTCGACGCGCTGTCACCGGCCTTCACCGACCTCGAGGACGGCTCGCACGAGATGTTCTACGTCGAGGGCACGGGACGGCTACTGCGCGGCGACCGGGTTGGCGAGGTGACGGAGCTGAACGCGCTGATGGACATGCTCGAGCGCCGCGTGACCCTGCTCGGCGTTCTCCAGGCCGCGCTCAACCAGCGCGACGTCCTCGTGCGGATCGGCGCTGAGAGCGGCGTCCCCGGGCTGCGCTCGATGGCGCTCGTCGCTGCCGGCTACGGCCTGCCGCAGCGCCGGCTCGGGACGGTGTCGGTGATCGGCCCGCTGCGGATGGACTACGGCCACGCGATCACGTCGGTGCGGGAGGCCGCGGCGCAGCTGTCGAGCTTCATCGCGGAGGTGTACGACGAACGATGAGCGGTGGGTCTGAACTCTCGATGAGCTCCGGAAGATGAGCAGCACGCGCGACTACTACGAGGTCCTCGGCGTCACCCGCGACGCCGACGAGGCCACGATCAAGAAGGCCTTCCGTCGCCTGGCCCGCGAGCTTCACCCCGACGTGAACCGGCACGACCCGGACGCCGAGGAGAAGTTCAAGGAGGCCGCCGAGGCCTACGAGGTCTTGTCGGACTCCGACCGCCGCGCCACCTACGACCGGTACGGCCGCGAGGGCCTGCGCAGCGGCGGCTATGCGCCGAACTTCGACGCGTTCGGTTCGGTGTCGGACATCTTCGAGGCGTTCTTCGGCGGCGGTGGCGCGTTCGGCGACCTGTTCGGCATGTCCGGCGCGCGCGGTGGTCCGGTCCAGGGCGGGGACGTCGCGGTCACCGCCGAGATCGAGCTCGTCGAGGCCGCCGGCGGCGCGAAGGTCGAGGTCAGCTACGAGGCGGTGGAGGTGTGCGAGCACTGCCACGGCAACGGCGCCGAGCCCGGGACGCCGATCGAGACCTGCCCGCGGTGCCAGGGCACCGGCCAGTTGCAGGCTGTCTCGCGCACGCCGTTCGGGCAGATGGTGCGCACGGCCGTGTGCGACGTCTGCCACGGCGAGGGCAAGGTCGCCCGCGATCCGTGCAAGGTGTGCCGCGGGCGCGGGCGCAAGGTCGAGCGCCCCAAGGTGAAGGTCGACGTGCCGGCGGGAATCTCCGATGGCCAGCGCATCCGGATCGCCGGGCGCGGCCACGCCGGCGATCGCGGCGGCCCTCCCGGCGACCTGTACGTCCTGATCCGCGTGCGCGAGGATCCGCGCTTCGTCCGCGACGGCGACGATCTCGTGACCGCGGTCGACGTGTCCGCCCCGCTGGCGGCGCTCGGCACGACGGTTGAGGTCGAGACCGTCGATCGGGGGCCGGTCGAGGTCGAGATCCCGGCGGGCACGCAGCCGCACGAGACGGTGATCGTCCGTGGCGCCGGGATGCCGTCGCTGCGCGGCCGCCACTCCGGAAATCTGCGGGTGCTCGTCAACGTCGTCGTCCCCCGCCACCTGAGCAAGGACCAGCGCGAGCTCGTCGAGCAGCTCGCCGATTCGATGACCGAGCACAACCTGCGGAGCGACGAGGGCCTGTTCGGGAAGCTGAAGCGGGCGTTCGGCGGGTAGGGCGCGTTCGTGCTCCGGCTCGCGGTTCGCGTCCGGCGCGAGCACGCCGAGATCGTGCTTGCCGAGCTGCTGTCTTTTGCGCCCGCGGGTGTGGAGGAGGTAGATGTGACTGCGGGCGTGGTCGAGTACGCCGTCTACGGGGCGCCGGGCGAGTTGCCGGCGCTGCCCGATCTGACCGCAGCCGCCGGCGACGCGCTCGTCGAGGTCCGCACCTCGGAGGTGGCGGATGATTGGGACCGTCGGTGGCGGTCGTTCCACCGCCCGCTCGTGCTGGGCGATCGGCTGGCGGTCCGGCCGCCGTGGGAGGCGCCGGTGGGGGCCGACGTGGAGCTGGTGATCGACCCCGGGCAGGCGTTCGGGACGGGCTCGCATGCCACCACGCGCCTGTGCCTCGAGCTGATGCTGTCGTTGTGGCCGGGCGGTGCGCTTCTCGATCTGGGCTGCGGGTCCGGGGTCCTCGCGATCGCGGCAGCGCGGCTCGGATGGAATCCGGTGGTGGCCGTCGACTACGACCCGGCGAGCGTGGAGGCCGCCACCGACAACGCCCGCGTGAACGGCGTGCAGATCGAGGTTTCCCGGCACGACCTGCGCGCCGATCCGGTTCTCACCGCGCCCACGGTAGCGGCGAACCTGCTCCGGCCGCTTCTGCTGACGTGGGCGCAGCGGCTTGCGGCGGCCTCTGCGTCGATGGTTCCGGAGGTCGTGATCGCCAGCGGGCTACTGGTCGCCGAGGCGGACGAGGTGGCCGGGGCGTTTGCGGGGGTCGGCTTGGCCGAGGCGGCGCGCCGGGAGTCCGGCGAATGGGCGGCTCTCTTGCTCCGGCGCCCGCGGACATGACCTGCATAACCTGACATTCGACGCCCGCGAGTCGGACCGTGACAGAGCGCGCATGCACCACATGCGCGGTCTGCCACGGTCAGCCATGTCGAGATCGATTGTCAGACCATGCAGGTCCGCCGCCACCGCGGACAACGTCCGCCGCCACCGTGGACAACCTGGCGGCGCCAGATCTTGTCCACCGGGCCGATGCCGCGCCTGCCCCCGTCGCGCATGCTTCACCGCGACGTTGCGATCTCCGAACACCGAAGAACTTTGTGGAAAAGGAGGTGAAGTCAGTTGCCCAATCCGCTCGCGATCGGCGTAACGCTCGGTGGCCTGCTCCTCGACGTGGTTGTGCCCCGGCCAAAGCCTCGCGCTGGATTTGCGCATGAGCCCTCTCTCCTCGCTCCGCGCGCCGGCTCGAGGACACCGCGGCACGAAGCAGCACACGAGGAGCACGAGAATCCGCCGGCCGCGGGCATGCGACTCAACTGAATGTGAGGTGTCCACGGTGGCCGCGCTAACGTGCGGCCACCGTGGCGTCGTTCGCCGTCAAGTTCCTCGGCTGCAAGGTCTCGCAGGCTGACGCGATGACCGCCCGGCAGGCGCTGCTCGGCGCCGGGCACACCGAGGTTCCCGAGCGCGACGCTGAGCTGCACGTCATCAACACGTGCTGCATCACCAGCGAGGCGGAGGCCAAGTCGCGCCAGTCGGTGCGGCGCTCGCTGAAGACCGCCGGCGAGGTGCTCGTGTCGGGCTGTGCGGTCAACCTGCATCCGGAGCAGTTCCGTGCGCTCGGGGCCGGAGCCGGCCGGGTGAGGGCGTTCGTGGGAACCGCGGAGGACGTGGCAGGTGCCATGGCTCGGGAGCTCGGTCCGCCCGCCCCCGCGTGCGTCGATCTTGACCACGATGTCCTCGCCCGGCAGTCGTCCGAGCAAGCGTCACGCACCCGCGGGTTCGTCAAGGTGCAGGACGGCTGCGACTCCCACTGCGCGTACTGCATCATCCCCGCGGTTCGCGGCGACGCCCGGTCTCGGCCGGCTTCGGCGGTCCTCGACGAGGCCCGCCGGCGGGTCGCCTCCGGTCAGCCGGAGATGGTGCTGACTGGCATCAGCGTCGGGGACTATCGCGATCCCGAGCGCGGGCTCGAGCTCGGCGAGCTGATGGTCGAGGTCGCCCGCGTCCCCGGCGTCGAGCGGGTCAGGCTGTCGAGCGTCGAGGTGATCCACGTAAAGGACTCGCTGCTCGAGGCGCTCGCGGGCGAGCCCAAGGTGTGCCCGCACCTCCACGTCCCGATGCAGTCGGGCGACGACGATGTGCTGCGGGCGATGGGGCGGCATTACACCGCTGATGAGTACCTCGAGATCGTGAGCGGGCTCCGAGCCGCCGTGCCGCACGTCAACCTGACGACGGACGTGATCGTCGGCTTCCCCACAGAGACCGAGGACGCCTTCCAACGGACCCTCGACGCCGTCGACGCCGCCGGTATCAGCCGCGTTCACACGTTCTCGTACTCGCCGCGTCCGGGGACCCGGGCCGAGAGCCTCGGCGACCTGGTGCCGCCGGACGAGAAGAAGCGGCGCTCACGCGAGCTGCGCGGGCGCTCGGAGGTCCGCTCGCGCCACCATCGCGCCACCAAGCTCGGCGGCTCCGAGCGGGTGCTCGTCGACAAGGTGGCCGATACCCAGTGCTCGGGCTACACCGCCGACTACACCCGCTGCTATCTCCCCGGCGGCGCCGCCGCGCGAGGTGAGATCATCGACGTCGCATGCTTGGAGTTGCAAGCGGACGGGATACGGTGCCGGTCGCGGGATACCGCGGGGCTATCCTGAAGGTGTGAGCTTCATCGATCAGGTTCGCACCGACATGACCAGCGCCATGAAGGCCGGCGACAGGGATCGCGTCGGCGCGCTGCGTCTGGTGCTATCCGAGCTGCAGAAGGACGCCAAGGACGGTGGGACGGACGAGCTGGCGGTGTTGCGCCGTGAGCGCAAGCGCCGTCTCGAAGCCGCCGAGCAGTTTCGCGACGCCGGCCGGACCGAGCTCGCCGAGGGCGAGGAGGCGGAGGCCAGGATCATCGAGGGGTATCTGCCCACCGAGCTCGACGACGCCGAGCTCGAGGCGATCGTGCAGTCGGCGATCGCGGAGACCGGCGCCAAGGATCCGAAGGACATGGGGCAGGTGATGAAGGCCGTGATGGCCAAGGCCGGAGGGCGCGCCGACGGCAAGCGCGCGTCTGCCCGCGTCCGCGAGGTGTTGAGTGCCTAGCAACCGAGGCAGGGTGGGTGCGTAGGCAGGTAGAGCTCGAGAACGCGGTTGCCGCGGAGCTGG
Organism: uncultured Solirubrobacterales bacterium; assembly: GCA_963737055.1. Lineage (GTDB taxonomy): Bacteria > Actinomycetota > Thermoleophilia > Solirubrobacterales > Solirubrobacteraceae > Palsa-465. The sequence goes on from CAVTRE010000002.1 coordinate 153,010, forward strand.
CCGGCAGCAAGGACGCCGTGCTCCGGGCGCTCGAGGGTCATCTCGACTGCGATGTGTTTCTGCGTGGGAACGTGCTGACGCTGGAGGGCGAGGAGGCGGCGGTCGACGCCGCCGTCGCGGTGGTGCACGAGCTCGCGGAGCTGATCGTCCAGGGCCACGAGATTGCGCCCGGGACGATCGAGGCCGTCACCCGCGCGCTCGACGCGCACGAGTCGCCCGGCGCGATCCTCGACGACGTCGTGTGGCGCCATCGCGCCACCAAGGTCTCGCCGAAGACGGTCAACCAGAAGCGCTACGTCGATTCGATTCGGAACAACACGATCACGTTCGGGATCGGCCCGGCGGGAACCGGCAAGACCTTCCTCGCCGTGGCGCTGGCGGCGGCCGCGCTCAGCCGCCGAGAGGTCAACCGGATCATCCTCACCCGCCCGGCGGTCGAGGCCGGTGAGCGGCTCGGCTTCCTCCCCGGCGACCTGATGGCCAAGGTCGACCCCTACCTGCGCCCGCTGTTCGACGCGCTCCACGACATGCTCGAGCCCGAGCGAGTGTCCTCACACCTCGAGCGCGGTGTGATCGAGGTGGCGCCGCTGGCGTTCATGCGCGGGCGCTCGCTCAACGACAGTTTCATCATCCTCGACGAGGCCCAGAACACGACCCCCGAACAGATGAAGATGTTCCTGACGCGGCTCGGGTTCAACTCGAAGATGGTCGTCACCGGTGACATCACCCAGATCGACCTCCCGCGCGACCAGGATTCCGGTCTGGTGATGGTGGCCGACGTGCTCCAGGGCGTCGAGGGGATCGAATTCGTGCGCTTCGGCGACGAGGACGTCGTGCGCCACAAGCTCGTGCGCCGGATTGTCGCCGCGTACAACGAGCACGCGCAACGGCAGGCACCGGAACTGCGTCCGCGGGCAGCCACCCCGAGGGGCTGACGGGCCGGCGCCGGTGCTCGAGATCGAAGTCATCGGGATCGAAGGGATCGCGGTCGACGTGCCGGTTCCCGACGAGCTTCGGTTCCCCACCGCCGCCGAGCTCAAGGGGCTTTGCGCGCTCGCGATCTCGTCGGCCGGCATTGAGGACGGCCACGTCGCGATCGAGTTCGTCGACGCCGAGCGGATCCGCGAGCTCAATCGCGAGCATCGCCAGGTCGACCAGCCCACCGACGTGCTGTCGTTCGCGGTGGACGGCGACGGCGCCTCTGCCGGGCCGCGCGAGCTCGGCGACATCGTGATCTGCCCCGAGCACACCGTGGACCTCCGCGAGGCCGTCGTGCACGGCGCGCTCCACCTGACCGGAATGGACCACGAGAGCGACGACGGCGAGATGCTGGCCCTCCAAGCCGAACTGCTGCGCTGGGCCCGGTGAGCCCCCGGCCGACGCGCTCCGGCTTCATCGCCCTGGCCGGTCGTCCCAACGTCGGCAAGTCGACGCTCGCCAACGCCGTCGTCGGCGCGAAGGTGGCGATTGTCTCCGACAAGCCGCAGACCACCCGCAGAGCGATTCGGGGCGTCGCCAACGGGCCCGACTGGCAGCTCGTGCTCGTCGATCTGCCGGGCGTCCAGCGCCCGCGGGACGCCCTCACCGAGCGGATGCAGCGGCGGGTCGAGCACGAGCTCGATGACGCGGACGTATGCCTGTTCGTGGTCAACGCCGAGGAGGGCATCGGGCCGGGCGACCGGTTCATCGCCCGGCTGCTCGGCGCCGCCAAGGTCCCGGTGGTGATCGCGGTCAACAAGATCGATCGGACGGCGCGCGCCGGCACCGCGGCGGCGCTCCAGGCCGCGGCCGATCTCGACGTTGCGGAGGAGGTCTTCGCGGTATCGGCGGCCACCGGGTCGGGCATCCGGTCGCTGGTCGACTCGCTGGTGTCACTGCTGCCGGAGGGTCCGTTCTACTTCGAGCCCGAACAGCGCTCCGACCAGACCGAGGCGGTCATCCTCGCCGAGCTGGTCCGCGAGCAGGTGCTCGCTCGCACCCGTGAGGAGGTGCCGCACTCGGTCGAGGTCGCGATCGAGGCGATCGAGCACGGAGAATCCTTGCGCGATCCCGATCTGATCCGGATCGAGGCGGTGATCCTGGCCGAGACCGAGTCCCAGAAACGGATCCTGATCGGCGCCGGCGGCCAGATGGTGAAGTCGATCGGGATCGCGTCGCGTCGCGCGATCGAGCGCGAGCTCTCGACGCGCGTGCACCTCGATCTGAAGGTCCGGGTCCGCCGCCACTGGCGGACGGACGAACGCGTGCTCGATCGGCTCGGGATCGAATAGCCGAAGATCGTCTGTTGGCAGATGTTCCGCTAGCGAACTATCCTTGTGAACATGGCTACAGCACAATCCGACGCGACCGCAGGCTCCGGCGCCGCTCGCGTCCGATCTGTGCTGGCTCCTTTCGCGCGCCAGCCATGGGCTCATGACCGAGTTCACGGCCTCGCTCGAGGACGTCGGCATCTCGCCGCGACAGCACGCGGTGCTGACGACGGCGATGACGAGTGAGCTCACCCAGACCGAGATCGCCCGGGTGGTGGGCCTCGACAAGACGACGATGGTCGTAACCGTCGACGAGCTGAGAAGGCCGGCCTCGCCGAGCGTCGTCCGTCGAGCAGCGACCGGCGCGTCCGTGTGATCCACGTAACCGGTGAGGGACGGCGGTTCGTGCGCGACGCGGACAAGGTCCTCGACCGTGTCCGGGACGACATCCTGAGCGCGGTGGCGCCGGAGGATCGGGAATCCTTCCTTCGGGCGCTGCAAACGCTCGCGTGCGGGCGTCTCGCCGAGCCCGCGGTATGTGCGCATCCGCCTCGCCGGCGCGCCTGAGACCGCCTCATTTGTAGCTAAGGCCCCGCCCGCCCGCCGGTAAGGCCGGAAGCCGCCACATCCGGCGCGAACTGCCGATGTGCGGACGTCAATCGCAGCTCATACTCGAATGGTCCGATATAGATCGTCTATAACAAGATGATCTGTTACGGTTCTATCTTGAACAGTCCGACCCTGAGGAGTTACGAGCAATGAACGCGATAGACGAGACGTCCCACCCGCCGTTGGCCACCCCGCCCGCCGTGCCGAACCGCTGGATCGCGCTCGTGGTGCTGTGCGCGGGCTTCCTGATGATCATCCTCGACCAGACGATCGTGAACGTCGCGCTCCCGTCGATCCAGAGCGACCTGCGCTTCTCGCAGTCGTCGCTGGCGTGGGTCATCAACGCGTACCTGATCGCCTTCGGCGGCCTGTTGCTGCTCGTCGGCCGGCTCGGCGACCTGATCGGGCGCCGCCGCATCTTCCTCGCGGGGCTGACGGTGTTCACGTCGGCATCGCTTGTCTGCGGCCTGGCCGACAGCCAGGGGTTGCTGATCGGCGCCCGCTTCATCCAGGGAGTCGGAGGCGCGATGACGTCCGCCGTGATCCTGGGGATGATCGTGACGATGTTCCAGAAGCCCTCCGAGCAGGCGAAGGCGATCGGGGTGTACAGCTTCGTGGCCGCGGCCGGCGGCGCGATCGGCCTACTCGCCGGCGGCGTCCTGACGCAGGCCATCAACTGGCACTGGATCTTCTTCGTGAATCTGCCAATCGGGGTCGCCACCGGCGTCCTGGCCACCCGGATGCTGCCGAACGACGTTGGCATCGGCCTCGGCCGGGGCGCGGACGCGCCGGGTGCGGTCCTTCTGGTGGCGTCCCTGATGCTCGCCGTGTACACAATTGTCGAGGCCGGCACCTACGGCTGGGGCAGCGCGCACACGCTCGGCTTTGGCGGCGTCGCTGCGGCGCTGCTGGCGGGGTTCATCGCCCGGCAGGCCACCGCCGCCAACCCGCTGATCCCGCTGCGCGTGTTCCGCTCGCGGACGGTTACGGTCGCGAACCTCATGCAGGCGCTGATGGTCGCCGGCATCTTCGGGATGTTCTTCCTGGGCGCGCTGTACCTCCAGCGGGTGCTCCGTTACGACGCGATCGAGGTCGGCCTGGCGTTCCTGCCGGTGGCGCTCGGGATCGCCGGGATGTCGCTGCGCTTCGCGGCCCAGCTGATGACGCGGTTCGGGGCCAAGCCGACGCTGATCGGGGGCCTCACCCTGGTGGCCGCGGGGCTGATCGTGTTCCGGAGCGCACCCGTGAACGCGGGCTACGTCACGGACCTGCTGCCGGCCATGCTGCTCCTTGGCGTGGGCGCCGGCCTGGTGTTCCCGGCGCTGATGACGCTCGCGATGTCGGGAGCCACGCCCGAGGACTCGGGCCTGGCCTCCGGGCTCGTGAACACGACCCAGCAGGTCGGTGGCGCGCTCGGACTGGCCGTGCTGGCGACGCTGGCCACCACCCGCACGGGCTCGCTGATCTCCCGTGGCGCATCCAACGCCGTCGCTCTGACCGACGGCTACCACCTGGCGTTCACGATCGCCGCCGGGCTGGTGCTGGTGGCGATCGCGATCGGCGTGGTCTTCCTGCAGCCGACCCGGGCAGTCGAGGCGGTGTCGGAGTCCGCAGACGTGGAGCGGACCGAGATCGAGCCCGAGTACCTGGAGCAGGCCGCCTGAGCGACCGATGGGCTGCCCGCCGCCGTGGCGGGCAGCCCCTCCCCGACGAGGGCGGGTGAGCAGCCTAGAATCGCCAGCCCGTGGACGACTCAGAGATCGCATTCGACGAGCGCGGCCTCGTGCCTTGCGTCGTCCAGGACTGGGGGACGGGGGAGGTCCTGACGCTCGCGTACATGAACGCCGAGTCGCTCCGGCTCACCCGGGAGACCGGCGAGGTCCACTTTTTCAGCCGGTCGCGGCAGGAGCTCTGGCGGAAGGGCGCGACCTCGGGGAACACGCTCAGCGTCAGGTCGATCCGCTACGACTGCGACGGAGACGCGCTGCTCGCCGTGGTCGAGCCGGCGGGCCCGGCGTGCCACACCGGCGAGCGCTCTTGCTTTCACCGCGGCGAGCTGACCCCGGGGGCGCCGTTCGAGACGCTGCCGGTCCTGGAGCGCACGATTGGCGAGCGGGCGGCCACGCGCCCAGAGGGCTCGTACACGTCCGCGTTGCTGGCCGACCCGGATCTGGCGGGGGCAAAGGTCGAGGAGGAGGCCGAGGAGGTGGTCCGGGCGGCCCGGGGGGAGTCCGACGAGCGCGTGGCCGAGGAAGCCGCCGACGTCATCTATCACCTCGCGGTCCTGCTTCGGGGGCGGGGTCTGACGCTGGCGGACGCGGAGCGAGTGCTCGATGGTCGTCGCCAGCGGCGTTGAGATCAGCCCTGCCGGAATCACGCCGACGCTCGCGGAGGCGCGGGCGCTGGCCGCCGAATACAACCTGATCCCGCTCCGCGAGACGTTCATCGACGACTGCCAGACCCCGGTTTCGGCGTTCCTCAAGCTCCGGGATGCGAATCCCACCCGGGGTGGGCGGGGACATTCGTTCCTGCTCGAGTCGGCCGACCAGGGCCGCGTCGGGCGCTATTCGTTCATCGGCTTCCGCCCGCGCAAGGTGGTCCGCTGGGCGCTCGGCGACGACGGCGACCCGTACGCGCTCGCGGCGGCCGAGCTCGGCCGGCTGCGAGTCGCGCCGCTGCCGGGCCTGCCGCCGTTCGCGGGCGGCGCCGTCGGCCTGTTCGCCTACGACCTGGTCCGCACCGTGGAGCCGCTCGGGCCGCCCAAGCCTGACCCGATCGGGCTACCCGACCTGGCGCTGATGCTGACCGACGCGCTGGTCGCGTTCGACCACCTCAAGCACACGGTCACGGTCATCGCCAACGTCTACGGCGACGACGACCTCGAGGCGTCGTATGCGCGCGCGGTCGAGACGATCGCCGAGGTGCGGTGGCGGCTCGCGGGTCCGGTGCCGCGTTCGCCGCGGCCTCCTGCTCGAGACCGGACGGTGGCGCCGCTCGCCGCCAACATGACGCGCGAGCAGTTCGAAGCGAATGTGGCGCGCATCATCGAGTACATCTACGCCGGCGATGCGTTCCAGGTGGTTCCGTCCCAGCGCTGGTCGGGGCCGGTGCCGGTGGAGGCATTCTCGATCTACCGGGGGCTGCGGGCGGTCAACCCGAGCCCGTACATGTATTTCCTGGACTTCGGCGACTTCGAGATCGCCGGCGCCAGCCCCGAGCCGCTGATCACGGTCGCCGGCCGGCGCGTGTCCACGCGTCCGATCGCCGGTACCCGGCCGCGCGGGACGAACGCCGACGACGATCGCCGGATCGCCCAGGAGCTCCTCGCCGATCCCAAGGAGCGCGCCGAGCACGTGATGTTGGTCGATCTCGGCCGCAACGATCTCGGGCGAGTGTGCGAGTACGGGTCGGTCGAGGTCGAGAACTTCATGGCGGTCGAGAACTACAGCCACGTGATGCACATCGTCTCGAGCGTGGTCGGCCAACTACGCGAGGGAGTCGGTGCCCTCGAGGCGCTGCGGTCGGTGCTACCCGCCGGCACGCTGTCCGGGGCGCCCAAGGTGCGGGCCATGCAGATCATCGACGAGCTCGAGCCGGTGAAGCGCGGCGGCTACGGCGGCGCGATCGGCTACGCGAGCTACACCGGCGACCTCGACACGTGCATCCACATCCGCACGGTCGTGGTCAAGGACGGGGTCGCGCACGTGCAGGCCGGCGGCGGGACCGTCGCCGACGCCAAGCCCGAGTTCGAGTACCGCGAGTCGGAGGCCAAGGCTCGAGGCGTGCTGCAGGCGATCGCGCTGGCGGCGAGCCAGCCCGAGTGGCCTTAGCGATCAACGAGGAGCGTGAGTCATGGAGTTCGAGCAGATAACCACCGAGCTCGCCGACGGGGTCATGACGATCACCCTGAACCGGCCCGATCGGCTCAACGCGTTCACCGGGACGATGGGGGAGGAGCTCCGGGCCGCCTTCGACCGGGTGGACGCCGACGATGAGGTGCGCGCGGTGATCGTCACCGGCGCCGGCCGCGGGTTCTGCGCGGGCGCCGACCTCGGGAGCGGCGGCGATACGTTTGCCAGGCGCGAGCACGAGGACCCCGACTCGATCCCGCGCGACGGCGGCGGCCGGCTCACGCTGCGGATCTTCGAGTGCACGAAGCCGGTAATCGCCGCGATCAACGGGCCCGCGGTCGGGGTCGGGGCGACGATGACGCTCCCGATGGACGTTCGCCTCGCGTCCGAGAGCGCGCGGATCGGGTTCGTGTTCGTCCGCCGCGGGATCGTGCCCGAGGCGTGCTCGAGCTGGTTCCTGCCACGGCTCGTGGGGATCAGCCGGGCGATGGAGTGGGTCGCCACCGGCCGCGTATTCGACGCCCAAGAGGCGCTCGAGGGCGGTCTCGTCCGGAGCGTCCACCCCGCCGATGAGCTCCTCGACGCGGCGGGCGCGCTCGCGCGAGAGATCGCCGAGAACGCCGCTCCGGTGTCGGTGGCGTTGGCGCGGCAGATGATGTGGCGGATGCTCGGCGCCGAGCATCCGATGGTCGCCCACCGCGCCGACTCACGCGGGATGCTCTACCGCGGCAGGTCCGCCGACGCGGCCGAGGGGATCAGCGCGTTTCTGGAGAAGCGCGAGGCCCAGTTCTCTGACCGGGTGAGCGAGGGGCTGCCCGAGGTCATGCCTGGCTGGAGCGCCCCGAAGTTCAGCTGACCCTGTACGGACGGGGCACGCGGTCCCACGGACGCCGCGCGCCAGCGCGGCCCAGCCAAGTACCGTTCGCGACGATGCGCGTCCTCGTCCTCGACAACTACGACAGCTTCACCTACAACCTCGTCCAGTACCTGGGCGAGCTCGGCTCGGAGGTCGAGGTCGTCCGCAACGACCACGCCACCGTGGATGAACTCCTCGTCCGCGGCTATGACCGCGTGATCGTCTCGCCGGGGCCGTGCACGCCGAACGAGGCCGGGATCTCGCTCGAGGCCGTCCGCCGCTTTCCGGTCGCGAACGTCCCGACGCTGGGCGTTTGCCTGGGTCACCAGGCGCTCGTGCAGGCGTGGGGGGGACGGGTGGTCCAGCATCAGCCCGTGCACGGCAAGACGACCACGATCGAGCACGACGGCAGGACGATCTTCCGCGGTCTGCGGGAGCCGCTCGAGGTCGGGCGCTACCACTCGCTGGTCGTCGATCCGGCGCTTCCGGACTGCTTCGAGTCGAGCGCGACGGGCGGCGAGGTCGTGATGGCGGTCAGGCACCGCGAGCTCCCGGCCGAGGGCGTGCAGTTCCACCCCGAGTCGGTGCTGACCGAGCAGGGCCGCGAGCTGCTCGCCAACTTCCTCACCCAAACACCATGACCACCGGCCCAGACCTCATCACGGGAGCGATCGACACTCTCGCCGGTGGACACGACCTTACGCTCGACGACGCGGCCGCCGTGCTGTCCGAGATCATGGCCGGGAACGCCTCGGAGGTGCAGATCGCGGGCTTTCTGATCGCGCTGCGGACCAAGGGGGAGACGGTCGAGGAGCTGGCGGGCCTGGCTCGGACGATGCGGGAGATGGCCGCCCAGGTGACCGTGGCCAGCGACGACCTGCTCGACACCGCGGGGACCGGAGGCGGCCGCCGGACGTTCAACGTCTCCACCACCGCTGCCCTGATCGCCGCCGGCGCGGGGTGCACGGTCGCCAAGCACGGCAACCGGTCGGCCACGGGGCTGTCAGGCTCGGCCGACGTGCTCGAGGCGCTCGGCGCGCGAATCGACCTCTCGCCGGCAGGAGTGGGGCGCTGCATCGAGGAGGTGGGGTTCGGGTTCATGTTCGCCCCGGCCCATCACCAGGCGACCCGGTATGTGGTGCCGGTCCGACGCCAGCTCGCGGTCCGGACGATCTTCAACTTCCTCGGCCCGCTCACCAACCCGGCCGGCGCGACACGCCAGCTGATCGGCGTGTCGGACCCGGCCTACCTCGAGACGATGGCGGGCGCGCTCGCGCTGCTCGGGACCAAGCACGCGCTGCTGGTCGCCAGCGACGACGGCCTCGACGAGCTCAGTATCTCGGCGCCGACGCAGGTGGTCGAGGTGCTCGGCTCTGACCTGGAGCGGTACGCGATCTCCCCGGAGGATGTGGGGCTCGAGCCGTCGCCGGCCGAACAGGTGCCCGGCGGGACGCCGGAACAGAACGCGCAGACGGCCAGGTCGATCTTCGCCGGCGAGCCCGGCGCGGCCCGCGGCCTCGCGCTGCTCAACGCCGGCGCCGCGATCTACGCCGGCGGCGCCGCGGCCACGCTCGAGGAGGGTGTCCGTGCGGCCGAGGCGGCGGTTGACGACGGCTCGGCGCAGGCCGCGCTCGAGCGGTTCGTGGCCCGGACTCGGGAGCTCGCCCCGTGAACCGGCTCGATCCGATTCTGGAGGCGACGCGCGCCGAGGTGGGACGGCGCCGGGAGTCCGTCCCGGTGGCGGTCCTCGAGCGCCCAGCCGGGGACGGCGTCCGGTCGTTCGCCGACGCTGTGGGTCGCCCCGGGCTGTCGGTGATCGCCGAGCACAAGCGCCGCTCGCCCTCGGCCGGCGCGATCCGGGGCGACCTCGTGCTCGAAGACGTGGTGAGCGCGTACGAACGGGGGGGCGCGGCCGCCCTGTCGATCCTCACCGACGGTCCGAGCTTCGGCGGGTCGCTCGACGATCTGCGCGCCGCCCGCGCCGCCACCGGGCTGCCGGCACTGCGCAAGGACTTCATCGTCGACCCCTACCAGGTGTATGAGTCGTTCGCGGCCGGCGCCGACGCGATCCTGCTGATCGTGGCCGCGCTCGCGCCCGAACAGCTGCACGCGCTCCACACGCAGGCCCGGGAGCTCGGCCTCGCCGCGCTGGTCGAGGTCCACGACGAGCGCGAGCTCGACGCCGCGCTGTCGGTCGGCGCCGGGATCATCGGGATCAACAACCGCGACCTCAAGACCCTACGCGTCGACACCCGCCGCACGTTCGAGCTGCTGCCGCGCGTCGCCGGCCGCGCGCTCGTCGTGTCTGAATCGGGCTTCGCCACTCGGGACCAGCTCGACGAGCTGGAGCGCGCCGGGGTCGACGGCGTCCTGATTGGCGAGGCGCTGATGCGCTCGGCCGACGTCGAAGCGGCCTGCCGCCAGCTGGCCGTGCGCTGACGCGAACTGGCCGGACGGGGTACCCCGGTCCCACGGATGCCGCCGCAGGCGGCCCCACCCTACGATTGTCCCTGTGACAAAGATCAAGTTCTGCGGGATCACGCGCCTCGAGGACGCCGAGCTGGCAGTCGCCAACGGCGCCTGGGCGGTCGGGCTGATCTTCTGGCCGAAGTCGCCCCGCCGCGCCCAGCCGGGCGCTGCGGCCGAGATCGCCGCGGCGGTCAAGCGGCGCGCCGAGGTCGTCGGGGTGTTCGTCAACCCGGCGCTCGACTACGTCGCGGAGATCGCCGACGGGGTCGGCCTGACGATGGTCCAGCTGCACGGGGACGAAGGACCCGCGTATTGCGCCGAGGTGGCGCGCCGCACCGGCTGCAAGGTCATCAAAGCCGTCCGCGTCCGCAGTGGCGCGGACGTCCGGGCGCTGGCGTCCTTCCACACCGACTACCACCTGCTCGACAGCTACGCACCCGGGGTTCCCGGCGGAACCGGCGAGTCGTTCTCGTGGGAACTCGCGCGAGGCTATCGCCGGCCCGCCCACCCGGTCCCGGTGATCCTGTCGGGCGGGCTGACGTCGCACAACGTCGCCGATGCGATCGCGGCCGTCCATCCCTACGCCGTCGACGTCGCCAGCGGAGTCGAGCTGACCCCCGGCCGCAAGGACCCCGACAAGCTCGCGGCATTCGCGGCGGCGGTCCGCTCGACGACGCTCGCGGCGGCCGCGCCGTGAGTACGCTCGAGCACCGGTTCGGCCCCTACGGCGGCCAGTACGTCCCCGAAACGCTGATGCCCGCGCTGTGCGAGCTCGAGGAGGCGTGGGGCTCGGCACAGGACGATCCGGGGTTCCGGGGCGAGCTCGACGCGCTTTTGCGGGACTTCGTCGGGCGGCCCTCGCCGCTGTATCTGGCCCAGCGCCTGAGCGAGGCCGCCGGCCATCCGATCTGGCTCAAGCGCGAGGACCTCAACCACACGGGCGCGCACAAAATCAACAACGCGCTCGGGCAGGCGCTGCTCGCCAAGCGGATGGGCAAGCGGCGGATCATCGCCGAGACCGGGGCCGGCCAGCATGGCGTCGCCACCGCGACGGCGTGCGCGCTCCTCGATCTGGAGTGCGTCGTCTACATGGGCACCGAGGACATGCGGCGGCAGCGGCCGAACGTCGAGCGGATGGAGTTGCTCGGAGCGGTCGTCGAGCCTGTCGACGTCGGCTCGCGAACCCTGAAGGAGGCGGTCTCGGCCGCGATCCGCGACTGGGTCACGAACGTCGAGACCACGCACTACATCATCGGCTCGTGCGTCGGGCCCGCGCCCTACCCGGCACTCGTTCGCAACCTCCAGCGCGTGATCGGGGACGAGGCCCGCGCCCAGATCCTCGAGCGGACCGGCCGGCTGCCCGAGCGAGTGATCGGCTGCGTCGGTGGGGGCTCGAACTCGATCGGCCTGTTCATCCCGTTCGTCGACGACGCCGAGGTGGAGCTCGTCGGGGTGGAGGCGGCGGGCGAGGGAATCGAGAGCGGCCGGCACGGCGCGCCCCTGACCGTCGGCGGGCTGCCGGGGGTCTTGCACGGCGCGTTCTCGGCGATCATGCAGGACGAGGACGGCCAGATCCTCGAGGCCCACTCGATCTCCGCCGGTCTCGACTACCCCGGCACCGGCCCCGAGCACGCCTGGCTGCGGGACAGCGGACGCGCGCGCTATCTCGCGGTCACCGACCAGGAGGCGCTCGAGGCGTTCGCGCTCACGTCGCGGCTCGAGGGGATCATCCCGGCGCTCGAGAGCTCGCACGCGCTCGCCTGGTCGTTGGCGAACGGGCCCAGCGAGCTCGATCTGATCTGCCTGTCGGGTCGGGGAGACAAGGACCTCGCCGAGGCGCTCGAGCACCTCGGCGGGCGCGGGGCCACCGGAGCGGCCTGAGTTGACCGGGGTCGAGCGGATCGCCGAGGCGTTCGAGTCGGCGCGCGCCAACGGACGCCGGGCGGCGCTCATGCCGTACCTGATGGGCGGCTTCCCGGATCTCGACGCCTCGCGCCGGATCGGGCTCGCCTACGCGGAGGCCGGCGCGGACCTCGTCGAGCTGGGGGTCCCGTTCTCGGACCCCCTGGCCGACGGGCCCGTGATCCACGCGGCGGGAACGGTGGCGCTTCGAGCCGGGGTCACGGTCCAGGGCGTGCTCGATGTGGGCCGCGCGATCGCTGAGCGCGTGCCGGTCGTGGTCATGTGTTACGCGAACCCGATCTATGCCCGCGGGGTCGAGCGGTTCGCCGATGCGCTCGTCGACGCCGGCGCCAGCGGGCTGATCGTCCCCGATCTCCCGCTCGAGGAGGCCGCCGCCGCGCTGGCGGCCTGCGACGAGCGCGGGCTAGCGCTCGTGCCGCTGGTCGCTCCGACCACGCCCGAGGAGCGCCTCGCCCGGATCGGGGCTCAGGCTCGCGGGTTTCTCTACACGGTGTCGCTGACCGGCACCACCGGCGAGCGCGCGGGCGCGACCGACGGGTTGGCTGGGGTGGTGGGACGCGCCGCGGCGAACACGAACGTCCCGGTTGCGGTCGGGTTCGGCATCTCGACGGCCGCGCAGGCCGCGGCCGCCGCGGACGCCGGCGCCGAGGGAGTGATCGTCGGGAGTCGCCTGGTTCGAGCCGCCGGCGAGGGCGACGATCCGGTGGCGGCGGTGAGCGCGCTCGTGCGCGAGCTTTCTGAAGGCCTGCTCGGCGGTCGAAAGCCCAATGGGCCTGGCGACTCGTCTCTGAGTTAGCATCCTCCGGACGATGGGCTTGATACTGACTGCCACGGCGGGCTTGTGCCTCTGGATCGTCCTGTGGTCGCTCAACATCAGCGGCCTCGACAGCATCCTGATCGGGATCGTGATGGTGCTGATCGCGCTCGGCGTCCAACAATTGCTGCCGTTCCTGCCCGGCCGGCGGGACTAGCTACCCGGCTATGAGGAGCCGGGTGCTCGCATCTGGACGGGCAGCGTGCGCGTGGGCGCTCGTCGCCGCTGGTGTCGCGGGCTGCACGTCATCCGGGTCGGCCAACTCGAGCGTCACCGTCTCCGGCAACCAGCTCACGATCTACGCGAGTGCAGCGACGACCGATCAGCCTCCGGTCGCCCGGGACGTGCTCGCGGCCGAGCAGCTGGCGTTCGCGCAGACCTCGCACCGGGTCGGCACGTTCACGATCCGGATGGAAACGGTGCACGGCGCCACGCTCTCCGACCAGGCGCGCACGGTCATCCAGGACAAGAGCGCGGTCGCGTACCTCGGCGAGATCGTGCCGGGCTCGTCCGCGGCGTCGCTCGGCATCACCAACGCGCTCGACATCCTCCAGGTCACTCCGACCGATACCGCGCTCGAGTTGACCCAGACCAGCCCGGCGGTCGCGAACGCTCCCGATGAGTACTACGAGTCGCTCAGCACCTACGGGCGGACGTTCGCGCGGGTCGTGCCGAACAGCGGCAAGGAGGCCAAGGCGCAGGTCCAGGAGATGCACGCACTCGGCGTCACGAAGCTGTACGTGTCCTCCGACGGCAGCGACTACGGAGCGGCGGTCGCCTACGCGGTCAAGCAGGACGCCGGCAGCGCCGGGCTCACGGTCGTCGGCAGTCCCGCCACCGCCGACGGCGCGTTCTACGGCTCCGCCTCGCCGGCCGTCGCCGCTCGCTTCTTCAACAGCGTTGCGGGGCCGAACCCGTCGGCGAAGCTGTTCGGGCCGTCGGCGTTGGACGCGCCGGCGTTCGTCAGCGCCCTGTCGCCGTCGGTGCGGAACCTCTACATCTCGGTCCCGGGCTTCTTGAAGACGGGCCTGACCGCGGCGGGGGGCACGTTTGTGTCGCAATTCAGCTCCGCCTACGGGCGCGCGCCGGCGCCTCAGGCGATCTTCGGCTACGAGGCGATGTCGGCCGTGCTCTCGGTGCTCAAGCAGGCAGGCACGTCGGCCGGTAATCGCTCGACCATCGTGCACGACTTCTTCGCGATCAAGAACCGTCAATCGGTGCTCGGCACCTACTCGATCGACTCAGACGGCGACACGAGCCTCGCGCCGTTCGTGTTCGCCCGTCTGAAGAGCGGTCAGCTGGTGCCAGTCACGTCCGTTCAGGGGTGAGGCTCGCTACGGCTTCGACGGGGGCGATGGGGCGGACGGTGACCGTGGCGGCCGCGGTCTCGGCAGTGCTCTCGGCGCTCGTCGTGGCCGGCTGTGGCGCGAGCTCTGGCTCCACGCTCGCGGCCAGCCGGATCCGCGGTAGGACGCTCACGATCTACGTCAGCGCTCCGCTGCTGGGACGTTCGAGCGTCACCGGGCAGTCGGTCGTGTCGGGCGCGCGGCTCGCGCTCGACCAAGTGGGCGCCCGGATCGGCGAGTACCGCATCGCGTTCAAGCCGCTCGACGACGCCACCGCCGCGCGGGGCGGCTGGGATCCAGGGCAGACCACGACCAACGCGCGGATCGCGGTCCTCGATCCGACCACGATCGGCTACGTCGGCGAAGTCGACTCGGGCGCCAGCGCGATCTCGATACCGCCCTTGAACCGTGCCGGCGTTCCGCAGGTGAGCCCGACCAGTGCCGCTGTGGGACTGACTTCGGCCGTGCTCGGGGCGTTCCCCGGCGAGCCCCAGAAGTACTACCCGACCGGGATACGCACGTTCGCACGGGTTGCGCCCGACGACAGGGTCCAGGCGATCGCCCAGGTTCGCGTACAGCAGAGCATGGGCTGCAAATCGACGTACGTGCTCAACGATGGTGAGGTCGACGGCGCGGACGCGGCGAGGAGCTTCGAGGTGGCCGCGCAGGCTGCGCATCTGCCTCTCGCGGGTGTTGCGACCTTCGTCCGCAACGCCACCAGTTACAAGTCCCTCGCCTCAGCGGTGGCCCAGCTCGCGCCCGGTTGCGTGCTGATCGCCGCCGACACGGAGTCCGGCGCGGTCCTGCTGACGACGGAGATCGCGGCGGCGATGCCGGAGGTCAGGATCTTCGGGACCGCCGACCTCGCCGAAAGCACATACTCCGACCCCGAGGAGGGGGGGATTCCGCTGTCGGTCGACCCCCGCGTCGTGATCACGGCGCCGACCCTCGGTTTCGGCGACTATCCGCCGTCCGCGCGGGCGTTCAACGCGGCGTACGAGCGCCGGTACGGGCCTCCCCAACTCGCAGCGATCTACGGGTACGAGGCCATGAGCCTGCTCCTGAGCGCGATAGACCGGGCCACCGACCACGGTAGGCGCCCCGCGGTCCGGTCAGAGGTCAGGGCCGCTCTGTTCAGCACCGATGATCGCCGCAGCGTGATCGGCACATACAGCGTCAATCACAACGGCGACACCACCCTCCGACGCTATGGCGTGTGGAGCCTCGTCCACGGCGGGCTGACCTTCTGGCAGGCCATCGCTGCCGGCAACGAGCTTTGATGCGCAGGATTGAGGTTCCGTTAAGGATTAGCGTCAAGCGCTTGGCAGTCGTCCGAGGACATGATTACGCTGCGCCGTCACCGGGACGTGGAACGTCCGGGACCGACAGTTAGAGGAGGTTGTATGAGGTTCTCAGTCGAAAAGGGGCTGACCGGCTTGTTGGTCCTCGGCTCCGTCGTCGCTGTCGCGGCGTGTGGCAGCAGCAAAAGCAGCAGTACCAGCAGCAGCAGCAGCAGTAGTGGGGGCTCGAGCGGCAGCGCCAGCTCGGGCGGCAAGACGATCGACATCTACTCCGATCTGCCGCTCACGGGTGCGGTGACGGCACAGACGGTGCCGGCTCTCAATGGGGAGAAGCTCGCTCTAAAGCAAGCCGGATACAAGGCCGGTCAGTGGACGGTCAACTTCGTTTCGCTGAACGACGCGACGGCGACGTCGCCCACCAACTACGACCTGAACGTGTGTCAGGCCAACGCCAGAAAAGCGGCGACCGACCCGAAGGCCGTCTACCTCGTGGGCCCGTTCAACTCCGGCTGCGCCGAGGTTGAGATCCCGATCACCAACCAGGGCGGTCTGGCGCAGGTCAGTCCAGCGAACACATACCCGGGGCTCACGACAAACGACCCGGGAACAGCTCCGGGTGAGCCCGCCAAGTACTACCCGACGGGGAAGCGGACGTATCTGCGGATCGTTCCCCGAGACACCATCCAGGGCCAGGCGGGCCTCGTGGCGATGAAGCAGGAGGGCTGCACCCGCGTCGCGGTGGCCAACGACAAGACGCCGTACGGCGTCGGGCTGGCCACGCAGGTCCAGTTGCACGGGAAGGCCAACGGGATCACGGTCACGGGCGTCACCCCCCTCGACCCGACGTCGCCGAACTTCCGGTCGTACGCGTCAACGGTCAAGGCACAGGGAGCGAACTGCGTCTACACCGCGTTCGACCCGCCCGGCGAGGTGGAACTGGTCAAGGACATCAACGCCGCGGTCCCGACCGCCAAGATCTTCGGCGGCGACGGCGTCTGCTCCGGCGGGGAGACGAACCCGAAGATGGGCGGGTTCCCCGCGAGCATCGCACCGCTGTTCTTCTGCACGGTGGCGACGCAGGGGCTGACCACGTATCCGGGCGGGAAGGCATTCCTTGCCGCGTACAAGTCGGCCTACGGGGTCTCGAGCCCTGACCCGTACTCGATCTATGGCTACGAGGACATGCAGCTGGCGCTTCGAACGATCGCGAAGCTCGGCGCCCAGGGTGACAGCAAGAGCGCCGTGGTGGCCGCGCTGTTCGCGACCAAGAACTACGTGGGCACGATCGGAACCTACGGGTTCGACGCAAACGGCGACACGACGCTGAAGTCGTACGGCCTCTACAAGGTCGGTCCGGACGGCAACCCGCTGTTCTTCAAGACCATCACGGTCTCCTAGCAAGCAAAGAAGGGAGAGCGGGGCCGTTGCGACGGCCCCGCTCCCCGATTAGGCTGGACCCGGGGTCCATGGAAGCAAGATCGCTCTCCACAAGAACCGCGTCGTCGGTTGCCAGGAAGGTGCTGCTCGAGATACGGCGCGGCGCCGGCCGGTGGGGCCTCATCGCCCTGCTCCTTGCCTTCCCCATCTACTTCGCCGCGCACGACCTCCTCACCGGATATCCCGGGTTCGCCCACGGCCACGCCACGAGGGTTCACGACCTCACCTACCTTGGCACCAATCTCGTCCAAGGGATCTCGAACGGCGCGATCTGGTCGCTGATCGCGATCGGGTACACGCTCGTGTACGGAATCATCGAGCTGATCAACTTCGCCCACGGCGACGTGTTCATGATCGGCTCGATGACCGGCGTCAGCTTCTGGTCGGCAATCGGAGTGGGACTGGCCACCTCGACGCTTGGGTTAGTGGTCGGACTGCCGCTTGCGCTGCTCGTGTGCATGCTCGTCTGCGGCGCCCTCAACGTGCTGATCGAACGCGTTGGATACCGCCCGCTGCGGGGCGCGCCGAGGCTCGCACCGCTGATCACGGCCGTCGGTTTCTCCTTCATCCTCCAAAACGTCGGGTTGTTGTGGCGCGGCGGGTCGACCGTCGGCGTGTCCGATCTCATCCGAGAGAACAAGAGCGTCGTCCAGATATCCGGGGTGGTGGTCCACCGCGCGGACGTGCTCTCGGTCGCGGTCACTATCCCGCTCGTGATCCTGCTCGGCTGGTTTGTCAGCCGCACGCGTCACGGGAGGGCGATGCGCGCTACCGCGCAGGACCCCGAGGCCGCGCGGCTGATGGGGATCAACGTCGACTGGACGATCTCGCTCACGTTCCTCATCGGCGGGGCGCTTGCCGGCGCTGCCGGACTCGTGTACGCGCTCTACGAGACCACGATCTGGTACCTCCAAGGGTTCGAGGCGGGGTTGATCGCGTTCACCGCCGCGGTGATGGGAGGCATCGGCAATATCAAGGGGGCGGTGATCGGGGGGTTGATCATCGGCTGCATCCAGCAGACGATCGACGCCCGCGTCGGCCCCCAGTGGACCCCGTTCTTCGTGTTCGGCCTGCTGATTCTCATCCTGGTCCTCCGTCCGCAGGGACTGCTCGGCGAGGAGACGAGGGAGGCAGGGTGAACGAGCTGCGCGCGCAAATGCAGGAATGGCGAGAGGCGATCGAGCGCCGGCTGCCTCCGTGGTGGCGCCGTGCCCTCATGGTGCTGCTGATCGTGTTCGGCCTGATCCTCCCGCAGCTCTTCTCGCCGACCAACAACTTCGTCAACACCGAGATCCTCGCCCTCACGTACGTGATGTTCGCGCTCGGCTTGAACGTCGTTGTGGGCTTTGCCGGTCTGCTCGACCTCGGCTATGTCGCGTTCTTCGCGCTCGGCTCGTACGCCTTCGGATGGCTCGGCTCCGGGTGGTTCTACAAGGCGCACGTGCACATCCTCGTTCACGCCCCCGCGAGCACGATCCCGGGAATCCACCTGAACTTCGTGCTGATCCTGATCTGCGCGGGAGTCTTCACCGCCTTCGCGGGGGCGGTCATCGGTGTGCCGACGCTGCGGTTGCGTGGCGACTACATCGCGATCGTGACGCTCGCGTTCGGGGAGATCATTCGCGTGTTCGCGCTCCAGGGCCCGTCGCTGAAGATCTTCGGGATGCCGCTGACCGGGGGCGAGCTCGGGATCAGCGGCACCGACGCCCCGTATCTCCCGGGCGTCGGGATGTTCAGCCAGCTCGACATCAGACCCTGGTACTACACGATCTTCGCGCTCGTCCTGATCACGCTGTTCGTGACCGTGCGGGTGCGGGACTCCCGGCTGGGACGAGCCTGGATCGCCCTGCGCGAGGACGAGGTCGCAGCCGTCTCGATGGGCATCCCGCTGGTGCGGACGAAGCTGTTCGCCTACGGGCTGGGCGCGGCGTTCGGAGGCATCGCGGGCGCGTTCCTCGGCGCATACACCACGCTGATCGATGCCGGCGAGTTCCAGTTCGGGTTCTCCATCTTCGTGCTCGCGATGGTGATCCTCGGCGGCCTCGGGTCGGTGTCGGGGGTCGTGGTCGGAGCGCTGCTGCTCGCCAACATCAACTACTACCTGATCCCGGACGTGCTCAACAGTGTGCCCGGAAAGCTCGGGCTCAACTTCAACCTGACCGACCTGCAGGTGAGCATCTTCGGCTTCCTGCTCGTACTGGTGATGGTGCTCCGCCCGCAAGGGCTGATCCCCGAACGTCGGCGAAAGATCGAGCTCACCGAGGGGATCGGCGAATCCGAGCTGGAGGAGCCAGGAACGAGCTGGGCCAGCGTTGAGCCCGGAGAGGTCGTGCAATGACCGTCGAGTCTCCGGCGCCCGCCGAGGCCCTCGCGCCGTCGATTCTGACAGCCGAGGACGTGACCAAGGAGTTCGGCGGGCTGGTCGCTGTCAACAACGTCTCGGTCGACATCCCGCTCGGATCGATCGTCTCGATCATCGGCCCCAACGGCGCCGGGAAGACGACGTTCTTCAACATGCTCACGGGTCTTTACAAGTCGACCAGCGGTCGGATCGAGTTCTCGGGTCGAGACATCACGCACGATCGCCCCGACGTCATCACGCAGCTCGGGGTCGCCCGAACGTTCCAGAACATCCGGCTGTTCGGCGCGATGACCGCGCTCGAGAATGTGATCGTGGGACGGCATTGCCGGATGCGGGCCGGCCTGTTCGGGTCGATCGTACGCGCGCCGTGGGTGCGCAACGAGGAGCGAGCGGTGCAGGAGAGGGCGGTCGAGACGCTCTCGTACGTGGGGTTGCGACCCGCGCAGTTCGGTCAACTCTCGAGCAACCTCGCGTATGGCGATCAGCGCCGAGTGGAGATCGCGCGCGCGCTGGCCTCCGATCCGAAATTGCTGCTGCTCGACGAGCCGACCGCCGGCATGAACCCGCAGGAATCCGCTGCGCTCACCGAGTTCATGCGCAAGATGCGCGACGATCTCGAGCTGACGATCCTGCTCATCGAGCACGACATGAAGGTCATAATGGGCGTATCGGAGCGGATCACCGTGCTCGACCACGGCGAGAAGATCGCCGAGGGGCCGCCGGCCGAGGTCCGCGAGAACGAGCGAGTGATCGAGGCGTACCTCGGAAAGCGGGGCTGATGGCACTCCTCGAGGTAGAGAACATCCATACGTTCTACGGCGCGATCGAAGCGCTCCGGGGTGTGTCGCTGCGGGTCGAGGACGGCGAGGCAGTCACGATCATCGGCTCCAATGGCGCAGGTAAGTCGACGACGCTGCGCTCGATCTCCGGGCTCACGCCGGCGCGGTCGGGCACGGTCAAGTTCGAGGGAGAGGAGATAGGCCGCCTCCCGGCGCACGAGATCGTCGCCTGCGGCATCGCGCTCGCCCCGGAGGGACGCCACTGCTTCGCGCGGATGACGGTCCGTGAGAACCTCGACCTGGGCGCGTATCGCCGCCGTGACGAGGGCATCGCCGAGGATCTCGATCGTGTGTTTGAGCTGTTTCCGCGGTTGAAGGAGCGCGAGCGACAGAAGGCGGGGACGATGTCGGGCGGCGAGCAGCAGATGCTGGCGATCGGCCGGGCGCTGATGGCCCGCCCCAAGCTGTTGATGCTGGACGAGCCTTCGATGGGGATCGCGCCGATCCTTGTGGATCGGATCTACGAGACGATTGCTGAGATCAACCGTCAGGGTGTGGCGATCCTGTTGGTCGAGCAGAACGCGAACTACGCGCTCGACGTCTCAAAGCGGGGGTACGTGCTGGAGACGGGAGAGGTGGCGCTGACCAACGATTCGGCACAGCTGCGAAACGATCCCGCCGTGCAGCGGGCGTATCTCGGGACATGATGATTGCATTCGCGGTCATCGGCGCCCAAGCGCTGTACCTGCTGTTCGTGTGGCTGCTGTCCGCCGCGATCGGCTCGTGGGTCTCTGACCGGAAGGGATACGGCGAGCGGGTCGGCCTGGCCTTCGGGCTGATCCTGTCGGCGATCGGACTGATCATCGTGCTGTTGCTCCCCGGCCGTCCGGGCTCGAAATGGAAGATCGAAGGGTGGCTTCCACCTCGGCGCAGCGGTGGGGCATAACCTCGGCGGCGGTCCGTTGACGCCGATTCGGTACGGCGAGACAATCCGTGCTTGGGCGCCGTGCCTCAGACCAGCACTATCTCCGAAATCGCGCTGCTAAGAGCCGCCATCGACCGCGCGGCGGCGGCCACGGAGATCACGCTGGCAGGCCGGCCGCCGGCTTCCGCCTCCGACGATCAGCGCTCGCGTTTGGCGGAACACGAGGAGCTGTCCCGTCAGCTCGGGGCGTTACGCGAACGTGTGGCCGTGGCGGAGGGTCGGAACCAAGGCTCGCAGGCGCTGCGCGCTGAGCTGGCGACTCTGTTGTCCTTCGCCAAGACACTTCGGGCTGACGCCGACCGGTGGCGCTCAGCCGGCGAACGGCGGGATAAAGAACTCCAGCGACAAAAAGCCACCGCACGCAAGATGCAGGAAAGCCTGGCTGCGGAACGCGAGAAGCTCGCGCGGCACCGAGACACGTTGCAGTCGACGATCCTCCAAACGGCGACGCGGATGGCGCAGCAATACCGCGGAGAGTGCCGCCGAACGGTGCCGGTCATCACTCTCGGCGAGGGCCTTACCGTCTGCTCCGTGTCTGTGTCCTGTCCCCGGAGAGGACTTCGATTCGGGAAGCTATGGCTCGTGACGCTGACCCGGTCTCATGACGTGCTGGTCAGACGCGAATAGATCCGACGCAGCAGGTTGATTCCTAGAATCGGCACCGGGCGATTGGACTTGCGTTAGGCCGCACGCATTCGCTTGGCGGGTCACAGGGACGCGATTACATTCCGGGTCACCGGGCCCCATGGAGGCCCGGAACCGACACCGAGGACGTTGAATGAGGCTCGCTTTGAGCAAGGCAATGGCGGGGTGCCTTGCGATCCTCTCCGCGGCAGCGCTGGGCGCCTGCGGCGGCGGTGGCAACAGCACAAGCAGCGGGGGCGCGGACGCGACGGGCCCTGCCGGGAAGATCGTCGACATCTACTCGAGCCTTCCGCTGCAGGGGCCGGAGGCGGCCGAGGCGACCTCGATCGCCAACGGAATCAAGCTCGCGCTGGCGCAGTCGCGCGGCAAGGCGGGTCCGTTCAAGGTCGAGTACACCTCGCTCGACGACTCGGCGGGACCGGCCGGCTGGGACGCGAGCCTAACTGCCGCGAACGCCCGCAAGGCGGCGGCCGACCCCCGCACGGTCTACTACATCGGGGAGGTCGATGACGACGCCAGCGAGGTCTCGATGCCGGTCCTGAACGAGGCCGGGATCCCCCAGGTGAGCCCCACCAACACGTACGCCGGCCTGACCGCGAACGCGCCCGGGAACTACTGGCCGACCGGAACCCGCAGTTACCTGCGCATCGTGCCGACCGATTCGGTGCAGGCCGCGGCCGACCTGGTCGCCATGCACGAGGCGGGCTGTACCAGGGTCGCGATCGCCAGCGACGAGGAGGCTTACGGGACCGGCATCGACAAGCTGATCGATCTCCAGAAGGGCGACTACGGGATCGACATCGTCAGCGACACCGGCGTCGACCCGAGTGGAAGCAGCTTCCGCACCTACGCGCTCTCGCTCAGGGCGCGCCGAGCCGACTGCGTGCTCATCGCCGGGGTCGTGTCCAAGGGCGCCGTCGAGCTGACCAAGGAGGTCCACGCCGAGCTGCCGACGGCCAAATTCTTCGGCCCGACGGGCATGTGCACGAGTGCCTGGACGAATGCCAAGGACGGCGGGGTGCCGGGTGACATCGATCCGCTGATCGAGTGCACACAAACGAGTGAGAGCGTCATGGCCTACCCGGGAGGCAAGGCGTTCCTCGCGGCGTATAAGGCCAAGTATCCGGGTTCGACGCCAGGGCCGTACGCGATCCTCGGCTACGAGGCGATGCGGCTGGGGCTGAGCACGATTGCCCTTCTGGGCGCCAACGGCGACAGCAAGTCGGCCGTCCTGAGCGAACTGTTCGCCACCACCGGGCGCCACTCTGTGCTGGGGACGTACAGCTTCAACAAGGTCGGCGACACCACACTCAGGTCGATCGGTCTATATAAGGTCGGCGCCTCCGGCGATCCGACGTTCGACAAGACCATTACGCCGTCGCACGTGCTTTGACACGTGTCCGGTGGCGCGACGGCCGGGGCGTCGCGGCGGGTGTTCAGGCGGCGCGGCGGCGGGGGCGGTCGCGGTGAGTGTCAGGCGGCGCGGTGGCGGGGGTCGTCGCGGTGGGTGTCAGGCGGCGCGGCGGCGCGTGCGGTCGCGGTGAGTGTGGCGCTTAGCCCCGAGCAGCCGCTGATCGGCGGCCTCGAGCAGCGCCGGCGCGGTCTTGCCGTCGTGCGGGAACACGGCCGCCCCGACGCTCGCGCCCAGCGCATCGACCCCGGCGGCGACGCGCGCCACCGCGGTCTCGACCCGGGTCGTGAGGCGCTCGGCGCCGGCGCGGTCGGTCTCAGGCGCCAGCACGCAGAACTCGTCGCCGCCCACGCGCGCCAGCGTGTCCTGGTCGCGGATCACGCGAGATAGCGCCCCGGCCACGTCGCAGAGCAGGTCGTCGCCGGCGGGATGGCCGAAGCGGTCGTTGAGCAGCTTGAAGCCGTCGAGGTCGAGCATCAGCACCGTGAAGGTGCGCCGATTGCGGGCGTGGCGCGCGATCTCGTAGTCGATCCGCTCGAGCAGCGAGCGGCGGTTGGCGACGCCCGTCAGCGGATCGCTGAACGCCGAGGCGCGGAGCGCATCCCGCTCCTCCTCGAGCCGCGCTCGGACACTCAGCAGGATCGCGACGCTCGTCGCCGGCACGCCCACGCTCAGCAGCGCCGGAGGCAGCGGGTGAGCGCCGGCGCGGGCCAGCGCCGCGCCGGCCGCGGCCGCGACGACCACGCCGGCGCCGATCGCGCCACCGCGCCACCCCTGTGATGTCGCGGCCGCCAGCAGCGCCGCGGGCACGCACACCCAGATCGCCTCCTCGGCGCCGGCGGTCGCCGTGATGGCTGCAGCCACCACGGCGATCGCGAAGACGCGGAGAGGGGCGCGGCGAGCGGCCCGATCGCGCCTGGCCTCCTTGCCGAGACTGTGATCTCGCCCTGGACGCACCGGGACGGAAGTGTTTCGAGCGGATCGGACGGCAGGTTGCCGGCGCCGGTGGTCGCCGGACTCGGCCCCCGGGGTGAACAACTCGCCAAAGCCGGGTCGTCCCGGGCAGGTAAGAGCCTGGGGGAGGGTGTCGCATAAGCCATCGCGGTTGTGGGTGACACACAACGGTCCGAAGCAGTCTTGCGGCCGATGGCGATTCAGGTGGCACATACGTAGCTTCAGCGCCAACGGCCGGGCCGCGACGGGGCAGCGCCGGGCGGCGTTTGTGACTCGATCACAAGCAAGTGCCGGTGCGTCGACTTTGCGCGACAGCCTCGGGAGGCGCTTTTGTTCACGAAGTCCGTAGCCGGCGAGGCGGTCTGGCGGCTTATGCACGACCGGCCCGGCCCACCCGAGCACGCCGCCGGCTACCGCCCGACCACCGACCCGACTGCCGACCCGGCTACCGCCCGGGTATAGCCCCGAACTCTTCGGTCGACCCGAACCCGAGCCCGGCGCCGGCCCCCGCGGTGCCGGATGCCCGCGCCTCGGCAGCGACCGCCGCCGCCACCGCCGGCGCCACCTCGCGGTTGAACACGGAAGGGACCACGTAGTCCTCGCGCAGCTCGTCGTCGCCGACGATCTCGGCGATCGCGCGGGCAGCGGCGGTCTTCATCGACTCGGATATCGCGGGGGCGCGGACGTCGAGTGCTCCGCGGAACACCCCGGGGAAGCACAGCACGTTGTTGATCTGGTTCGGGTAGTCCGAGCGCCCGGTGGCGAGTATGCGTGCGTACTTCAGGGCCTCCTCGGGCGCGACCTCGGGGTCCGGGTTGGCGAGCGCGAACACGATCGGGTCAGGGTCCATCCGCGCGAGCGCCGTCGCCGGCATCACCCGCGCGCCCGACAATCCGATCAGGAGGTTGGCTCCCTCGAGGACGTCGAGCACGCTCCCTGACCGTCGCTCCAAGTTGGTCAACACGGCCAGTGACCGCTTGACCGAGGGCATCGAACCGTCCAGATAATCCGGGCGGTCGACGGACACTGCGCCGCGCGAGTCGACCGCGATGATGTGCCGCGCCCCGGCCTCCAACAAGATCTTCGTAACGGCGACGCCGGCGGCCCCCAACCCGACGATCACGATCCGCAGATCGCCGATCGACCGTCCCGTCAGCCGCAAAGAATTCAGCAGCGCCGCCAGCACCACGACGGCCGTCCCGTGCTGATCGTCGTGGAACACGGGGATGTCGAGTGAGGCTTTCAGCCGGTCCTCGATCTCGAAGCACCGGGGCGCGGAGATGTCCTCGAGATTGATACCCCCAAACCCGGGCGCCACTGCCCGCACCACAGCGACGATCTCGTCGACGTCGCGCGTCTCCAAACAAAGCGGGAAGGCGTCCACCGCGGCGAACTCCTTGAACAGCATCGCCTTGCCCTCCATCACCGGCATTGCCGCTCGGGGTCCGATGTCGCCCAACCCCAAAACAGCGGTCCCGTCCGACACGACCGCGACGGTGTTCCGCTTGATCGTGTACTGGAACGCCTTGTCGGGGTCCTCAAAGATCGCGCGGCAAACCCGTGCCACCCCCGGCGTGTACGCCATCGACAGGTCGTCGCGCGTCTTCAGCGGGCTCTTGTTGCGGACTTCGATCTTGCCCCCGACGTGCAGCGAGAACGTCCGGTCGGTGGTATCGAGGACCCGCGCTCCGGCGACCGCATCGACGGCGGCCGTCAGCCGCGGCCAGTCGGAGGCGTCGCCGGTCTCGACCGTGATGTCGCGCACCGTGTGCTCGCGCTCGACCTGGACCAGATCGACGGCCCCGATCGTCCCGCCGGCCTCGCCGATCGCGGACGCCACGCGTCCCAGCATCCCCGGACGGTGCTCGATCTCGACCCTCAAAGTGAGGCTGTATTGGGCGCTCGGTGTTGCGGCCACGCAGCGAGATAGCCTGACATAAGTGGCCTCCACACTCACACCAGACGAGCTTTTCCTGATCGACGGAAACAGCCTGGCTTACCGGGCGTTCTTCGCGCTGCCCGAGTCGATTGCGACCTCAACCGGGGTGCCGACGAACGCGATCTTCGGGTTCGCGTCGATGCTGGTGAAGATCCTCACCGACTACGGTCCAAAGGCGACCGTCGTCGTCTGGGATGCGGGGGACACGGGACGTAAGACCGTCTATGCCGATTACAAGGCCCAGCGGAGCACTCGCCCCGACCTCCTCAAGGAGCAGTGGCCCCACCTCGAGCCGCTCGTCGACGCGTTCGGGTACCGCAATCTGCGGGTCGATGGCTTCGAGGCCGACGACGTGATCGCCTCGATCGTGGAGAAGGCGCGCACGTCCGACCCGCCAATTCCAACCATGGTCGTGACGGGCGACCGGGACGCCTACCAGCTGGTCGACGACGGAGTCGTCCAGATCATGACCACCTCCCGCGGGATCACCGACACCCGCGTGTACGACCGCCAGGGCGTGATCGACCGCTACGGCATCCCGCCCGAGTTGATCCCGGACTTCATCGGCCTGAAGGGCGACACGAGCGACAACATTCCCGGCGTTCCCGGCATCGGCGACAAGACCGCCGCCGAGCTCCTCCAAAAATTCGGAACTCTGGAAAACGTCCTCGACCACATCGACGACGTCTCCGGCGCCAAGCGCAAGCAGAACCTGACCGAGCACGCCGAAGCCGCACGCATGTCCAAGCTGCTCGCCACCGCCAAGCGCGACATCGACGTCGCGCTCGACCTCCAGCAGTTCGCGTCGACCGCCCCGGACCGCTCGCAGCTCAGAGACACGTTTCGCAAGTTCGAGCTGCGCGAGCCCCTCCGCCGGCTCGAGGAGGCGCTGGGCTCGGCGGACGCCGCGGCGCCCGCCCCTCAAGCTGAGGAGGCGATCACCGCTCGCCTTCGAGGCGAAGTCGCGCTTGCGGCCCTCACCCGTCTCCCCGCCAAACCGGTCTCCGTGGCAATCAGAGCTCCCCAGATTCCCGAGGATGCGCTGTTCGCACCGGATCCCCAGTCTCGCTTCGGGGTGTACGTGGACGGGTCGGTCGATGTTCTCGCGGGCGACGCCGAGACACCCGAACAACTCGTAGAAGCGCTCGGAAGCCGTCCCGTGACCGCCCACGATGCCAAGTCGCTCGGCCTTGTGCCGGCCAACCTCGCCCACGACACAGAGGTCGGCGCCTACCTGCTCGAGCCGGCTCGCCGCGCCTATCCGTTCCGCGAGCTCACCGAGGAGCGGGGCTTCGGCACCGACATCGCCGACGAGGCCGCTGCCGACGCGCTGCTCGTGCACGCCCTGGCCACCTGGCAACGGGAGCAGATCCGCGGCCGCGGGCTGACCGATCTGTTCGAGAACGTCGAGCTCCCGCTCGTACGCACCCTCCGCGACATGGAGCTCGCCGGCTCGAAGCTTGACACCGAGCGCCTCAGCGAGATCTCGAGCCGGGTGAAGGACGAGGCCGACTCGCTCGAGCGCGAGATCTTCGACATATGCGGTGAGGAATTCACCCTGGGATCTCCCAAGCAGCTCGAGGAGGTCCTGTTCGGCAAGCTTGGCTTGTCGCGCAAGCGACGCGGCAAGACCGGCTACTCCACCGATGCCCGCGTACTCCAGGCCATCCGGCACGAGCATCCGATCATTCCGAAGATCGAGCGGTGGCGGGAGCTCACCAAGCTCGCCCAGACCTACCTCGACGCGCTGCCGCTGCTGATCGCCGAGGACGGTCGGATTCACACCACCTTTAACCAGACGGCCGCCACCACCGGGCGCCTGTCGTCCAACAACCCGAACCTGCAGAACATTCCAATCCGAACTCCCCTAGGTCGCGAGATCCGCGCTTGTTTCGTGGCCGAGCCCGGCAACCTGCTGGTCTCCGCCGACTACTCCCAGGTGGAGCTGCGCCTCCTGGCCCACATCGCCGGCGAGGACGCACTAAAGGAAATCTTCCGAAAGGGCGAAGATGTTCACACCGCGACGGCCTGCCGCGTGTTTGGGGTGACGCCGGAGCAGATCGACCCCGGAATGAGATCCAAGTCGAAAATGATCAACTACGGCATCGTGTACGGCCTGTCGGCGTGGGGGATGGCCGACCGGCTCGACATTCCCCAGGAAGAGGCCGAGGAGTTCATCAACCGATACATGGCGGGCTTCCCGGCGGTCGCGCGGTGGATCGAGGACACGATCACCGAGGGGACTGAGCACGGCTACGTCTCGACGCTGTTTGGCCGCCGCCGGCAGGTGCCCGAGCTTCGGGCCCGCCGCTGGGAGCTCCGTAAACAGGGCGAGCGCTTCGCGGTCAACATGGTGATCCAGGGGACCGCGGCGGACATCATGAAGGTCGCGATGGTGCGCTCCGACCAGGCGCTGAAGGACGCCGGGCTACGCTCGCGCATGATCCTCCAGATTCACGACGAGCTGTTGTTCGAAGGGCCCGCCGAGGAGGCCGAGGAGGTCAGGCGGATCGCGGTCGAGCAGATGGGCGGGGCGTTCGAGATGGACCCGCCGCTCGCCGTCGACGTCGGAATCGGCCCCGACTGGCTGGCGGCGAAGTGAGCAGTCGCCGGGTGGGCGTCCCCGCGCTCTCGAGCGCGCGCCGGACGATCGCGGTGCTCGCGGCGTTCGCGGTTGCCTTCCTGATCCCTGCGGCGTCGCAGGCACACGTGATCAGCGGTGCAGTAGGCGACGTCCCCACGGGCGCGCAGGTGACCCCGACCGACGTAACCCCCAATGCCCACATCTCGAGCCTCCCGATGCGCGAGCTCGACCTTCCGTACATCGGCGGCCCGGTTCTCCATTCCAACCGCACCCATCCGATCTTCTGGCAGCCGGCCGGCTCCGGATTGGCGTTCGATCCCGGCTATGAGGCGCTGATCGAGAAGTTCCTGACCGACGTCGCAGCCGACAGCCACAAGACCAGCAACGTCTACGGCCTGAGCGGCCAGTACACGGACTCCACCGGACCGGCGGCGTACGACTCGACCTACGGCGGCGCCGTCGACGACGCCGACCCGCTGCCCCCGAACGGCTGCGCCGAACCGGCCCCGACCGGCCCGGGGTGGACAGTGTGCCTGACCGACGCGCAGCTCGAGACCGAGATCGAGCACGTGGTCGCCGCCGATCACCTCCCGACGACGAACCGCGACGTGTACTTCATCATCACTCCCGACGGCCTCGGCAGCTGTACCGACGCGGGCTCGACGAGCTGCGCGCTGGGGGGGAGGGACAACGGGTATTGCGGCTACCACTCGGAGACCCCGAACAACATCCTGTACGCGGTCATCCCTTACAACGCGGTCGGCGACCACTGCCAGTCGAACAACCCGCGCCCCAACACCAGCACGGCCGATCCGGCGATCTCGACGATCAGCCACGAGCACAACGAGATGGTCACCGACCCTGACGGCAACGCCTGGGTCGACACCAGCGGCAACGAGGTCGGCGATCTGTGCCTGACGAGCTTCGGGCCCAGCCTGAGCGCGGCTCGGGACCCGGGAGTCACGCCGTGGAACGAGACGATCAACGGCGACCACTACTTTCTCCAGGAGGAGTGGAGCAACGCCAACTCGGCCTGCGAGCCACGGGCCAAGCCGGACTCGCTCTCGTTCGCGATGACCCACGCTCCCGGTCGCGAGCGCCTGCTGGCCTTCACCGCGCACGGCGCCGACCCGGAGGGACGTCTTCTGGCCTTCGCCTGGACGTTCGGTGACGGCCGGGCCGCGTCCGGCCGTCACGTGTCACACCTGTTCAAGGGCGGAGGCACGTACCGGGTGATGCTCCGCGCCACCGACAGCTGGGGCAACTGGGTCACTTCCGGACGCACCGTTCGGGTGAAGCCCCGCCCCGCCCCGACCCAGCTCTAGACCCGACCCAGCCCTAGACCCGACCCAGCCCCAGCCCAGGCGCAGATTCAGGCCGGTACCTGGACCTGGAGCGGCGTCCGCCGCGGACCGGCCGAGACGAACCGTGGGTGCGCGATCTCGAGGTAGTGGCCGAAGGACCAGTCGAGGAAGCGCTTGGTCTCCATCGCGCGCAGCGCGCCCGCGAGCAGGCGCGGCCTCACGCGCGGAACGAGTCGCTGGCAGCGGAGCATCCAGTCAAACGCGCGCGCGTGCGAGGCGCTGAAGCGCGAGTAGCTCGACAGCGCATCGGGCACGGACCGCGCGCCACCGACGACCTCAGCCAGCTCTCGACCGCACGCGATCCCGAAATACAGCGCGGTCCGGATCCCCTCGGCGGTCAGCGGCAGGCAGTGGCCCGCCGAATCGCCGACGAAGAACACCCCGTCCTCGGTGGCGTTGCGGAGCGCGTGCGGGATCCAGTTGCCCTGGTAGCGGACGCTGTCCGCCGAAAGGTCCGTGGCGAGTCTCACGGTCGGCTCGCGCACGTGGAAACGGGGGTCGAACGATCCCACGCCGATCCGCACCTCACCGCTCGCCGGGAAGCTCCAGCCGTAGCCGGCGGGCACGTACGAGCGATCGATCCAGATCTCCATGTCCTCGCCCGATCCGAAGGGATGGACCTCGAGGCCCCGGGACAACAGCGCATCCGGGGGCTGGATGTTCGACCCCGCGCCGAGGACCCGCCGCCACCCTAGCGCGTCGACGACCACCCCGGCGCGGACGTCGCCGCGGTCGGTGTGGACGACGCGCCCGTCGCGGCCGTCGACCTTTGCCGTCTCGAACGAGAACGTGCATTGATCGGCGAGGAGCTCGCACACAGTCCGGTAGTCGAACGTCGAGAACGTCCACGGAAGCCGGTAACGGACGGTCGTGTACGGCGTGTGAATCACGAGTTCGCCGAACGTCTGCTGCAATGCGCGCTGCAGCTCGAGCCGCTCGAGCCACGCGGTGGGAATCCCGCACGCGGACGTCTGCCGCTCCCCGATCTCGTAGCGATCGATCATCAGCACGTCGGCGCCGCTGCCCGCCAGCTCGCGCGCCACCGCGAGCCCCGCAAAGCTCGCGCCGCAGATCAGCACATCGCAATCGCGCTCCAGAGGCGTACGCTCCAGGCCCCGTTTGGTCGCTCGTCGCGGCATCGCGAGCGGATGATAGGGAGGCGTTAGAGACCCGCCGAGCCGCGCCCTGCCTGCTCAGTGTGGCTATCCTCCGCTGGAAGCATGTCTACTACCACAACGCTGAACCCCGCCGCCGATCAGCCGAACGCCAAGGTCGTCGAAGGCTCCGACGGCCTGCTGCTCGAGATCGACGGCCAGATAGTTCCGAACTACGACGCCACCGTCCACCCGTTCCAGGAGGGCGACGTAGTCTCCGGACACGTCGTCCGGATCGACAACGACGAGGTCCTCGTCGACATCGGCTACAAGTCCGAGGGCGTCATTCCGTCGACCGAGCTTTCGATTCGCAAGTCGGTCGATCCGAGCGAGGAGGTGTCCCTCGGCGAGGAGGTCGACGCGCTCGTTCTGACTAAGGAGGACCAGGACGGCCGGCTGATCCTGTCCAAGAAGCGCGCCCGCTTCGAGAAGGCCTGGCGCCGTATCGAGGCCGCCGCGGAGTCCGGCGAGCCCGTCGAGGGCGCCGTGATCGAGGTCGTAAAGGGCGGCCTGATCATCGACCTGGGCGTCCGTGGCTTCCTGCCCGCGTCGCTGGTTGACATCCGCCGCGTGCCGAACCTCGACGAGTACATGGGCGAGTCGATCGAATGCAAGGTGATCGAGCTCAACCGCTCGCGCAACAACGTCGTGCTGTCCCGCCGGGCCGTACTCGAGGAGCAGCGCAAGGAGGATCGGGAGCGCATCCTCGACCGGCTGCAGCCCGGCCAGGTCGTGGAGGGCACCATCTCGAACATTGTCGATTTCGGTGCTTTCGTCGACCTCGATGGGATCGACGGCCTGATCCACATCTCCGAACTTTCCTGGTCGCACGTCAACCACCCCTCCGAAATCCTGTCGATCGGCGACAAGGTCACGGTCAAGGTGCTCGACATCGACCGTCAGCGCCAGCGCATCTCGCTGGGCCTCAAGCAGACCCAGGAGGACCCGTGGCAGCGGGTCGTCGACACCTACAACGTCGGCGATGAGCTCGAAGGCACGGTCACGAAGGTCGTCACCTTCGGGGCGTTCGTCGAGATCCTCGACGGGGTCGAGGGCCTCGTGCACATCTCCGAGCTCGCCCAGCACCACGTCGAGAACCCTCGCGAGATCATCCAGCCGGGCGACCCGGTCCGCGTCAAGATCCTCGAGATCGACTCCGAGCGCCGTCGCCTGTCGCTGTCGATCAAGCGGGTCGAGGGCCAGGTGCTGCCGGTGAGGCCGATCACCGCCCCGACCGACGGCGACGCCGGCGATCTCGACAACGTGCCCGAGCTCGGCCTGTCCGAGGACGTGTTCGCGGGCGAGGACCAGCCCCTGCTGGCCGACACCGACGGCGCGACCGACGATGCGCTCGAGGGCTCCTCAGAGTTCGAGGGCTCCTCAGAGTTCGAGGCCTCCCCAGAGTTCGAGGCCTCCCCAGAGGTGGGCGCCGCCGACGAGCAAACGGAAGCTGAGCCGGACGCCTGATCGTCCGGTCCCGTTCGTCGGACTGACGGGCGGGATCGGCGCCGGAAAATCGACCGCGCTGGCGGCCCTCGACCGGGCGGGCGCCGCGGTGCTGTCCACCGACCGCGTCGTCCACGAGCTGTATTCCTCTTCGGACGTCGTCTCCGCGGTCCGCGCCCGGTTCGGCGAGGCGGTGGCTCCGGGTGGCGTCGTCGACCGGGCCGAGCTGGCGCGGCGGGCGTTCGCAACGCCCGAGGACCGCGAGTGGCTCGAAGGCCTTCTGTGGCCGCGCGTGGGATCGCGCATGACCGAGTGGCGGTCGGCCGTCTCGACCGCTGCCGACCCACCCGTCGCGGCCGTTGTAGAGGTGCCGCTGCTGTTCGAATCGGGGATGGACGGCGTGTTCGACGCGACGATCGCGGTGGTTGCCAACGAGGACCTACGGGCCGAGCGAGCTGGCGCCCGCGGCCACGAGGCCCTAGCCGAGCGGTCTGCACGTCAGCTGAGCCAGCACGAAAAGGCGCATCGTGCGACATATGTGGTCGTTAATGACGGTACGGTCCAAGACTTGGAGGGGAAGTTGTCGGCTGTCCTTGAGATGCTGCGCTCGTGAGCCCGACCACGGTTGGTGTCGCCAGTCGTCGCGATAGCGCGCGGCGGGCTGCCGCCGCGCGCCGGCGAGCCGCCGTCCGCCGCCGGAACCGCCTGGTCGCAGTTGTAGTGCTCGCGGCCGTGGGGCTCGGGGTGGTGCTGCTGATGCCGCTGGTGCAGAAGACCGTGAAAGACGAGTTCGGCCTGCCGCTCACGAATGCCGATGTCATCCGGCAGCAGGCGGCGGAGAAGCACCTCGACCCGGCGCTGATCGCGGCCGTGATCTACGCCGAGACGAAGTTCGATCCCCGGAGCTCAGCCGCCGGCGCGAGAGGTCTGATGCAGGTCATGCCCCAGACCGCCGTGTTCCTGGCGCACCGCTCGGGCGCCACCGACTTCACCGTCGGCGACCTCGCCACGCCGCAGGTCAACATCGCCTACGGAAGCTATTACCTGCGCTACCTGCTGAACGAGTACCACGGCAGCACCACGCTCGCGCTGGCCGCCTACAACGGTGGCGAATCGAACGTCGACCGGTGGGTCGCGGACGCCCGCGCAGGGGGCCACACCCTGACCGTGGACGACATCCCGTTCCCCGAGACCCGGGCCTACGTCGCGCGGGTGCTGTCGGCCGAAGGCAAGTACCGCCACAAGTACGCCCAGCAGCTCTACGGCTGAGGCCGCTGCCCCAGTGCCGCCCGTGGCAACGGGAAATCGGGCGGCACCGGGGTCTTACGCGACCGGTGGACCCGTCCGCGAGTCCCACGACATTCGAGCCGCGCGACTCACCGACGAGCCCACTAGCTCTGCTGCAGCGGCACCGCGACGTGGTGGAACCGGTTGGCGGCTCGCTTGATCTTCGGGACGTTGACCGTCCAGATCCCGAAGTGGGTGTCGGAGATCCGGTTGCCGGCGATCACCGTGCCCGTGAGCGGGCTGGCGCTGCCGACCAGGATTCCGACGGTTCCGGTCTCGTTGAAGCTCGAGTCCGGTGTCAAGCCGTCGTTACGGAGCCGGTTATCGACGATCTTGTTCCCGTTCAGGTCTTCCCCGGGGGCGTGGCTGTGGAGTGTGACGCCCGCGAGCCCGTTGTCGTCGGCGGTGTTGTCGCTGACGACGTTGTTGTAGACGGCCGTGCCCGGGCCGGGACCGGCGAGCAAGATGCCGCCGCCCTGTCCCTTGGTGCCGTTGCCGTCGGCGACGTT
The DNA here is from genome assembly GCA_963737055.1 of uncultured Solirubrobacterales bacterium. GTDB lineage: Bacteria > Actinomycetota > Thermoleophilia > Solirubrobacterales > Solirubrobacteraceae > Palsa-465. The sequence continues at coordinate 187,284 of CAVTRE010000002.1, forward strand.
GTCCGTGACGGTGTTGCCGTACACGCCGCCCTTGGTCGGCTGGACGGCGCCGTTCACGAACGCGGACGTGTTGTGGCTGGCCAGCGTGATCCCGCAGTCGAACACGTTGTCGAGCGACCGGTTCTTCGAGATCACGTTGTGGGCGGTCGGCCCGAGCTCGTCGGTAAGCAGGATCCCGCCGTCATTGGCGGTCACGAGGTTGTTGGAAACGACCGAGCGAACGACCGACATCAGGTGCAGCCCCTCGCCGCAGTCGCCGGGCACGCCGCCGGCCGGAGCGCACTCGCCGGTGGGATTGGCCGCCTTGGCCCCCTGGTCGTTGTCGAGTACGACGTTGTGCTCGATCGTGAGCCGCGCGGCGCTGACGGCGAGGATGCCCTCGAACGTGGCGTTCTTGATCACGAACCCGCGCACGAGGGCGCCGTTCGCGCCTGGGCCCTTGATCAGTACGCCGTTGGCCTGGCCGGTGGCGTCGACGACCGGCTTGTGCACGCCGATCAGGCTGATGTCGGTGTTGAGCGTGACCTGCTCGTCGTAGGTGCCGCGCTCGACCTTGACGGTGTCACCCTTGGCTGCTTTCCCGACGGCTGCTCCGATCGTCTTGCACGGCGCATGTCTGGTGCAGGCGCCCGAGTCCGAGCCCGTCGGGGAGACATACAGCGTGGTCTGTGTCTTGGTGCCGTGTGGCCTGGCGGCGGCGATCGCCGCGATCGAGAGGAACGCCGCCAGCGCGAGACCCGCGCTGAAGACGGCGATCAGTACGTGGGTGCGGCGCCCGCGAACAGCGCTTGAGCCTGGCAAGGAGTTCTCCTTTTTTCCGAATCCGGGTTCCAGGGTCTACAACCTGGCCCGAGTCGTCGAGTTGCGCCGTTCACGGACCCCTAACGCTGCCTGAGCGCCGATAATGCGGACCGTTCCTGACCAGGGCCGTCGCTACGCTAGGTAACCGGTCCGATGCCCAAATTCGAGCTAGACGCTGCATACAGCCCGACCGCCGATCAGCCGGCGGCGATCGAGTCGCTGGCGGCTGGGATCAACGCCGGCGAGCGGAGCTTGACGCTGCTCGGGGCGACCGGCACGGGCAAGACGATGACGATGGCGGCGACGATCGAGGCGGTGCAGAAGCCGGCGCTCGTAATCGCCCACAACAAGACGCTCGCGGCGCAGCTCTGTAACGAGTTCCGCACGTACTTCCCGCGCAACTCGGTCGAGTACTTCGTTTCCTACTACGACTACTACCAGCCCGAGGCCTACGTCCCGAGCAAGGACCTGTACATCGAGAAGGACTCGGCGATCAACCAGGAGATCGATCGCCTGCGCCACTCCGCCACGGCGGCGCTGTTCGCTCGCCGCGACGTCGTGATCGTCGCCAGCGTGTCCTGCATCTACGGCCTGGGATCGCCCGAGGTCTACGACGAGAACCTCCAGACGCTCTCCAAGGGCGAGATGATCGACCGCGACGGGCTGCTCCGGAAGCTCGTCTCGATCCAGTACACGCGCAACGACACGGCCTTGGCCCGGGGGACCTTCCGGGTCCGCGGCGAGACGCTCGAGATCTTCCCCGCCTACGCCGAGACCGCCTTCCGAATCGTCATGTTCGGCGATGAGGTCGAGCACCTCCAGCACTTCGACCCGCTGACCGGCGAGGTGCTCGAGGACGATCTCGAGCACGTCGGGATCTGGCCGGCTTCGCACTACAACGTGCGGGAGGGCATGATCGATGATGCCGTGGCCGAGATCGGGCGCGAGCTGAACGAGCGCTGCGCCGAGCTCGAGGCCGAGGGCAAGCTGCTCGAGTCCCATCGCCTGCGCCAGCGGACCCAGTACGACATGGAGATGCTGAGGGAGCTCGGGTTCTGCTCGGGCATCGAGAACTACTCGCGGATCCTCGACGGTCGCAAGCCCGGCGAACGGCCGTACTGCCTGCTCGACTACTTCCCCGATGACTTCGTGTGCTTCATCGACGAGTCCCACCAGACCGTGCCGCAGATCGGCGGCATGTCAGAGGGCGACCGCTCGCGCAAGCAGACGCTCGTCGACTACGGCTTCCGGCTCCCGAGCGCGATCGACAACCGGCCCCAGACCTTCCAGGAGTTCCTGTCGGTGACCCCGCAGATGGTGTTCGTCTCGGCTACACCCGGCGAGTACGAGCGCAAGACCTCGGCGCGGATCGTCGAGCAGATCGTCCGTCCGACCGGGATCGTCGACCCCGACGTCGAGGTCCGCGAGACCCGTAACCAGATCGACGACCTGATGAACGAGATCCGCGAGCGGGTCGACCGGAACGAGCGCGCGCTCGTGACCACCCTGACCAAGAAGATGTCCGAGGATCTGACCGACTACCTGCTCGAGATGGGATTCCGCGTGCGCTACCTGCACTCGGAGATCGACACGCTGGAGCGGATCCAGATCATCCGTCAGCTGCGGCTGGGCGAGTTCGACGTCCTCGTCGGGGTCAACCTGCTCCGCGAGGGGCTCGACCTGCCCGAGGTGTCGCTGGTCGGGATCCTCGACGCCGACAAGGAGGGCTTCCTCCGCGGTGAGACCTCCCTGATCCAGACGATCGGTCGTGCGGCCCGGAACGTCGACGGCAAGGTGGTCATGTACGCCGACAAGGAGACCGCGGCGATGCGCGCGGCGATCGACGAGACCGACCGACGGCGCGCGATCCAGGTCAAGTACAACGAGGACCACGGGATCACCCCGGAGACGATCGTCAAGGGGATCTCGGACATCGCCGAGTTCCTGATGTCCGAGTCGAAGGTCCCGCGGTCGCGCCGGCGCCGCCAGCGGGACGCCCAGGCGATGCCGCCGGCGGAGATCGAGAAGACGATCGTCGAGCTCGAGGAGGAGATGCTCGCCGCCGCCGAGGAGCTGCGTTTCGAGTACGCGGCCAAGCTCCGCGACGAGATTCGCGACCTCAAGCGCCAGCTCGACCAGGCGATCGCCGAGGGGTACGCGCCGGCAGGCTGACGTCCTCGCGCTGCCGGAATCAGACGCCTCCTCGTTCGGTAGGCTGCGGTCGCTTCTCCCACCCCGAGACGGAGGTAGTTCCAGTGGCGCTGGACCGACAGAGCATCGAGAAAAAGGACTTCCCCATCGGGCGGCGGGGCTACGACCCGGAGGCGGTTGACGACCATCTGCACGCGCTCGCCGACGAGATCGACGAGCTCAAGCGCTCCGCCCGCCGCCGCAGCGAATCGCTGGCCGCGGCGGCCAGCGAGCAGGTACGGTCGATCGTCGAGGCGGCCGAGACGAGCGCCGCGGATATCCAGCGCCAGGCCGAGGATGAGGCCCGCGAGATCCGCGCCGAGGCCACGAACGAGGCAGAGGCCACGCGCGAGCACGCGACCTCCGAGGCCCGCGACTACGTCGGTCGGGTGTCCGAGTCGACGTCGGGGATGCTCGAGCGCATCGACGCGATGGAGGCCGAGCTCGCCGCGTTGACCGAGTCGCTCCGGACTGGCTCGAACCGGCTGAACGCCGATCTCCAACTGCTTGAGGGCAATCTGACCGCGGTCAAGAACGCGGTCGTGCCGCGGCCCCAGTTCGAGCCCGAGCAGCCGGTGGCGCGTCGTCCGGAGCCGGCGCCCGCGCCCGCCCCGGCGTCAGTGTCGGAACCGTTCGAGGAGAGGGCGGAGGTCACCGTCGCGGCTGCGGGCGAGGTCATTGCCGAGGTTCCCGCCGAGCCCGCGCCTCAGGTCCGGACTAACGGTGGCGACGACGACGGCGCCCGCCTGATCGCGCTCAACATGGCCCTGAACGGCACTCCTCGCGAGGAGACCGATCGATACCTGGCCGAGAACTTCAAGCTCACCGACCGGCGGGGGCTGCTCGACGAGGTGTACAGCTCCGTCGAGGGCTGAGGTACCGTTCCGGACCGCGAAGCAGCGATCCGGACCCGATTTCCGCAAACAGCGACCCTCCAGCCACGGGAACGTCTGTTCGGTCGATTAGACTCGGTCATGTGGACAAACTCGTCGTCTCGGGAGCCCGGGAGCACAACCTCAAAGACGTAACGGTCACGATCCCGCGGGACGCCCTGACCGTGATCACGGGGCTGTCGGGGTCGGGTAAGTCGTCGCTCGCGTTCGACACGATCTACGCCGAGGGACAGCGCCGGTACGTCGAATCGCTGTCGGCGTACGCGCGCCAGTTCCTGGGGCAGATGGACAAGCCCGACGTCGATTCGATCGAGGGCCTGTCGCCGGCGATCTCGATCGATCAGAAGACGACCTCGCGCAATCCGCGGTCGACGGTCGGCACGGTCACCGAGATCTACGACTACTTGCGCCTACTGTGGGCGCGGATCGGGCATCCCCACTGCCACATCTGCGGACGGCCAATCAGTGGCCAGTCGGCCGAGCAGATCATCGACCAGGTCATGGAGCTGCCAGAGGGCACTCGCTTCATGGTGCTGGCGCCGATCGTCCGGGGCCGCAAGGGCGAGTATGGCAAGCAGCTCGAGGAGCTCCGCGGCGAGGGGTTCACGCGGGCCAAGATCGACGGCGAGCTGCGGCGGCTCGACGAGGAGATCGCGCTCGACAAGAAGTTCAAGCACGACATCGCGATCGTCGTCGACCGGCTGGTGATGAAGGGCGAGCTCCGCAAGCGGCTGGCCGACTCGGTCGAGACCGCGGTGTCGCTGGCGGACGGTCTCGTCGAGATCGAGCTGGTCGACACGCCAGAAGCCAGGCCTCATGCCGAGTCTTCGGGTCAGAACGCGGGGACGGATGTTGCGCGGGGCAACGTCATGACGTACTCGGAAAAGTTCGCGTGCCCGGTCCACGGTCCGAGCCTGGTGGAGCTCGAGCCGCGTATCTTCAGCTTCAACTCGCCGCATGGGGCGTGTCCGCGGTGCACCGGCCTCGGGTCCCAGATGGAGATCGACCCCGAGCTGGTCGTACCCGACCCGACGTTGTCGATCGGCGAGGGCGCGATCGCGCCGTGGGCAGCGAGCGCGTCCGATTACTACGACCAGCTGATCCAGGCGATCGCCGAGCGTTACGAGGTCGACCTCGACGCGCCGTGGGAGGACCTGCCGCAGGAGTCACGGGACTTCTTCCTGTATGGGACCAACGGCGACCGCGTGCAGGTCACCTACCGAAACCGGTTCGGGCGCCGGCGTTCGTACGGGGCGACCTTCGACGGGATCATCCCCAACCTCGAGCGGCGCTACCGGGAGACCGAGTCGGACCTCGCGCGGGAGAAGATCGAGGAGTACATGACGCTGCGGCCGTGCCCGGACTGCAAGGGCGCGCGATTGCGGCCGGAGTCGCGGGCGGTGCTGATCGGCGGCACTGCCGTCCACGAGTTCACCGGGCTGTCAGCGCGGCGGGCGCTCGAATGGGTCGACCAGCTCGAGCTGTCGGAGCACGATCAGCGGATCTCGCGTCTGGTGTTGCGCGAGATCTCCGAGCGCCTGCGATTCCTGGACAACGTCGGCGTCGGCTACCTGTCGATGAACCGCGCCGCGGCGACGCTGTCCGGTGGCGAGGCGCAGCGGATCCGGCTGGCGACGCAGATCGGCTCGTCGCTGGTCGGCGTGCTCTACATCCTCGACGAGCCGTCGATCGGGCTGCACCAGCGCGACAACAACAAGCTGATCGAGACGCTCGAACGGCTGCGGGACCTCGGCAACACGGTGCTCGTGGTCGAGCACGACGAGGGCACGATGCGGGCAGCCGATCACCTGGTCGACATGGGCCCGGGAGCCGGAGAGCACGGGGGTCACGTGGTCGCGGAAGGCACGGCCGACGAGGTGGCGCAGGTGGCCGACTCGCTCACCGGTCAGTTCCTCGCGGGGACGCGCATCATCGAGACTCCACGCAGGCGGCGCAAGCCCAGCGGCCGGATCACGATCGATGGCGCATCCGAGCACAACCTTCAGGACATCGACGTAAGCTTCCCGCTCGGCGTGCTGTGCTGCGTTACCGGCGTGTCGGGGTCGGGCAAGTCGACGCTGGTCAACGAGGTGCTCTACAAGGCGGTCGCCAACCGGCTGCACCGAACCCGGCAGCGGGCGGGCGCGCACAAGCGGATCACCGGCCTCGAGCAGATCGACAAGATCATCTCGGTCGACCAGTCGCCGATCGGGCGCACGCCGCGATCGAACCCGGCGACCTACATCGGGTTGTTCGACCAGATCCGAGAGCTGTTCTCGAAGACCCAGGAGGCGCGGGCGCGCGGCTACAAGCCCGGCCGGTTCTCGTTCAACGTCAAGGGCGGCCGGTGCGAGGTGTGCCGAGGCGACGGGCAGATCAAGATCGAGATGCACTTCCTGCCCGACGTGTACGTGCCGTGCGAGCAGTGCCACGGCAAGCGCTACAACCGCGAAACCCTCGATGTGCGGTTCAAGGGCAAGACGATCGCCGACGTGCTCGAGATGCCGATCGAGGAGGCGCTCCAGTTCTTCGCCCACATTCCGAAGATCCGCCGGCGGGTCGAGGCGCTGAACGACGTCGGCCTCGGGTACATGCGGCTGGGTCAGCCGGCGACCACGCTGTCGGGCGGCGAGGCCCAGCGGGTGAAGTTGGCCGCCGAGCTGTCCAAGGTGGCCACCGGGCAGACCCTGTACATCCTCGACGAGCCCACAACGGGGTTGCATTTCGCGGACATCCAGCGGCTGCTCGAGGTGCTCCAGCGCCTCGTCGCCGCCGGCAACACCGTTGTCGTGATCGAACACAACCTCGACGTGATCAAGGTCGCCGATCAGATCATCGACCTCGGACCCGAAGGGGGAGAGGAGGGTGGTCGCGTGATCGCGACCGGTACGCCGGAGAAGGTGGCGGCGACGCCCGAGTCGTACACCGGCGCGTACCTTGCCGGCGTGTTGCCGGTGCGCGCGTCGCGTGCGGGTGGCGGCGCCGCCAAGAAGGCGCCCGCCGCAAACGGCGCCGCCAAGAAGCCACCCGCCGGAAACGGCGGGGCGAAAAAGGCGCCGGCTGGGTCCAACGGCGGGGCGAAAAAGGCGCCGGCCGGGTCCAACGGCGGGGCGAAAAAGGCGCCGGCCGGGTCCAACGGCGGGGCGACCAAGGCGGCGGCGTCGAACGGTGGCGCGAACAAGGCCCCGGCGGCGTCCAACGGGACGGCCAAGGGACCCGCGAAGAAGCAGGCGCCGGCGCGCCGGCGCGCGAAGGCCGCCGCGGGCTGATCGGCCCCGGTTGCCGGACCCGGAGCCACCGGCCGTCGACGCCGCTGCCCTCAAGCTGTGGGGGCAGAAGTGGCGTTGGTACGAGCGCAACTCGCTGCCCTGGAACCGCGCCTGGATCCACTGGGAGTTCATGCGGCGTCGGGCGTTCGTCCGCTGGCCCGTGCACGGCAACGTTCTCGAAGCGCTGCGCGAGGGGCGACTCGAGATCGGCGAACACACGCTGTTCGAACCCGGGGTGTGGATCACCGCGCCCGGATCGGCGCGGGTCCGCATCGGGTCGGGCTCGTTTCTGAACCTCGGCGTGATGGTCGCCTCACTCGAGCTCGTCGAGATCGGTGATCACTGCATGCTCGCGAACGGTTGCTACGTCACGGACAGCTCGCACCGCTTCGACGATCCCAATCGGCCCGTGCCCTGGCAGGGCTTCACCACCAAGGGCCCGACCCGGATCGGCGACAACGTCTGGTGCGGCGTCAACGTGGTCGTGACGTCCGGTGTGACGATCGGTCAGCGCTGCGTGATCGGTGCCAACTCGGTGGTGACGAGCGACATCCCGTCATTCTCGGTGGCCGCCGGCGTGCCGGCGCGAGTCATTCGGACGATCACGTACCCGTAGCCGGACGCCCACGTTCCGTAGCGGGACGCCCACGTCCCCTTGGCCGGACGCCACGTACCCGCAGCGCGGTCGTCGCGCCCGAGACCCCCTCGCCTGCGGCCCGGGGCGGAAGCGCGCCGGGCCGCAGACGTGGGCTCACGATTCAGCCCGCGGACGGAATCCCAGAGGACGGCGGAGTCGGCTGAGTCCCCGTGTATGGGGTTATCGCCGATCCGGCAGCAGGCGTGGTGGTGAGTGGCCCGCCCGAGAGAACGATCTTGCCGCCCTTGACCGTCCCGACCTCAGCGCCGGAGTAGCCGCCGTGGTCGCTCGTGGAGTACCGGAACGGGACGAGCCCCGGACCCATCCAACTGGCGCCGTGCTGGTTGATGGCGTTGATCAGACCCTGACGGGTGAGGTTCTTGCCTGCCGCCTCGAGTGCCTGCACGAGCGTGTAGGCGCTCGCCATCCCGTACTCGACGTTGCCGTCAAATGGCGCAGTGGCGTCGTACTGCTGGTGGACCTTCATGAACAGCTGGATCCACGGATTCGTGGTGTCGGTGTTCGACGGCAGATAACCGTCGGTGATCGCTCCTTCGATCAGGGCGGTACCGGACGCCTTGCCCTTCGAGATCGTCTTGAGCAAGCCGCCGACGGTCGTCGGGTCGATGCCGACGCTCGAGATCACGAGCTGCGGCTTCCACCCGAGCGTGAACGACGTCAGCTGCCCGATCGCCGTGTAGATCGGCACGGTGAAGTCGACGAGGACCTTCGCGCCGGATGACTTCAGCGCGGTGATCTCGGGGGCCAGGGTGGTGGTCCCGGATTCGTATGGCTGCTTGGAGACGATGTCCGAGGCGGCAACCTCGTCCTGGATCCCGGCCAGCCCGCCCTTGCCGAAGTCGTCGTCCTGGTAGAGCACGCCGACCTTCTGACCGGCGAAGTGCTGCTTGATGTACTGGCCGAGGATCTTGCCCTCGATCGTGTAGTTGGGCTGCCATCCGTACGTGTACGGCTGGCTCGTCCCGTCATCCCAGCACGGGCATCCGGAGGCGACGAAGATGTCGGGGATCTTCGAGGCGTTGAGGAACGACACCACCTTGGTGTGCGTCGGCGTGCCGAGTCCCTCGTAGATGCCGAACACGTTGCTCTGGAGAACCAACTGATGGACGACGTTGACGGTGTTAGTCGGGTTGTAGGCGTCGTCCTTGATGATCAGGTGGATCTGTCGCCCGAACACGCCGCCGTGGGCGTTCACGTAGTTGAAGAACGCCTGCGAGGCCGGGGCGATCTCGCTGTACCCGGGCGCCGCCGGGCCCGTCAGTGGCTGATGCGTGCCGAACGTGATGCTCGTTGCCGTCACGCCCGGCGCGGTGGCGCCGCCATTGCCACTCGAACTGCTACCGCTGCTGCTGGTGCTCGCGCTGCTACTGCTGTTCGATGACGAGCCGCAGCCGGCCGCGACGAGCGCGACCGCGGCGATCACTCCCACGCACGCCAGCGATTTGGTGCCGCGAAAGCTCATACCTCTCCTCCTCCACATGGTTGAACCATCGGAACGCGCACGTACTACGACACGGGCAATGTAATTTAATACGTTTTCCCGAAGGTGTTTCAAATATTAAGGGCCGGTGATGGGCGCTGTAACACCGCCGAACACGACCGAATCCACGACTGACCCCGGCGTAGACCGGCCGGTCAAGGGGGGCAAACGAGGGCGACCCGCCACCGCCTCGCCCGACGACGTGCTCGCGGTCGTGACCGAGCTCTACCTCGACGGCCAGCGCGTCGACATCACGGTCGTCGCGGCGCGGCTCGGTCTCGGCCGGGCGACGATCTACCGCTGGTTCGGATCGCGCGAGCGCCTGCTCGGGGAGGTGGTAGCCCGGCAACTCGAGTTCCTCGTCGCGCGCAAACGGGCGGAGGTGAGACGCCGCGGCGCCGCCGGCGTGCTCGAGGTTCTCGACCAGGTCAACCGCACGCTGACGCGGTCTCGGGCGGTGCGGCGGCTCCTCGAGCAGGAGCGGGACAGCGCCATGCGGATGCTGACCTCGAGCGCCGGCGTGGTCGAGCCGCGGGCGGTGGCGTGTATCCAGTCCCTGATCGAGGACGAGATCGACGCCGGTCGCTACCAGCCGACGATCGATCCGGCGACGCTCGCTTACGCGCTCGTGCGTCTCCGTCATGCGTTTCTGTACCACGACACCGCGGTCGGGATTCGCGGCGACTACGAGCGGTTGCGCGAGGTTCAGGCCGCGCTGCTGGGGATCGCGCCCCGTGGCGCGAGTTTGCGCGCCCGCACCAGTCGGCGCGCCGGCGGAGGCAGTCGGGGCGCGTCCGCCGGCTGACGCAACGGCTGACGCTAAGGCTGAGACGTCTTCACCTCCTCGTCCTGGGCGGGCTCGGTCGCGTCTGTCGACGGCGTGGCCGAGCCCGGCGGTCCGCGCCGCGACCTGATGATCGGTCCCACGCCGTGCGCGATCGCTCGCACGCCGCCCTGGATCCCGCTCGGCCACACCAGCATTGCGCCGATCAGGACGAGGCCGTAGATCGCGATCGGCAGGTTGTGGGACACGTTCCCCGAGAGCGAGAACGAGTTCGCGAGGTCGTTTGTCCAGTTCGGGAGCAGGACGAGGAGCGCGGCTCCCCACACCGCACCGACGAGCGACCCGAGTCCGCCGATGACCACGCCGGCGAGCAGGGTCAGCGACAGCTGCAGCGGAAACGCCCCGGGGGACGCGAGCTGCGTCACCGCCGCGAGCAGACCGCCGCCGAGTCCCGCGCATCCGGCGCTGATCGTGAACGCGAGCGCCTGCCGGCGGCCCACGCGAAGGCCCGCCAACGAGGCCGCGATCTCGTCGTCGCGTACGGCGCGCCACGATCGCCCGACCGCGCTGTGGATCAGGTTGTAGAGCACGAACACGACGACGAGCGCGCCGGCGCAGCCGATCCACGCCTCCCAGCGCTCGAGCGAGAAGTTCGCGCCGAGCCACGAGGGAGGCGTCGGGGGATTGACCACGAGGCCGTTCTCGCCGCCGAGGAACGTCTGGAATTTGTCGGCCAGGGCCGGTAGTCCGACCGCGAAGGCGAGCGTCGCACCCGCCAGGTACGGACCGCGGAGGCGGCTTGCGGCGACGCCCACCGGGATCCCGATCAGCACCGCCGCGACCACGGCTCCGACCAGCGAGGGGAGCACCGACCAGGCGACCGGGGTCGCGTTGAGCTTGGAGAAGGTGTACGCCCCGACCGCCATGAACGCCCCCTGACCGAGCGAGATCTGGCCACTCGCGCCCGCGAGCACCGTGAGGCCCGCGAGCACGCAGAAGTAGTAGGCGCCGTACGCGATCTGGAGGTTGCGGTAAGCGCTCACCGAGTCGGTGACGAGGATCAGAACGAGTCCGGCGATGACGACGATCGCGAGCGAGCGCAACAACGTGCTGCCTCGGACGACGCCGACCGCCCTCGCGGTCATACGCGCCGCTCCTTGGTCGCCGAGAACAGGCCCGTCGGGCGGATCATCAGAACGATCACGAGGATCGCGAGCGCGGCCAGCGGGACCAGTGACGCGCCTTCGTAGCCGGAGACGTACGACGTCGCGAGGCCGAGCACGATTCCGCCGACGACAGCGCCCGGTGGGCTGTCGAGCCCGCCGAGCACGGCGGCGACGAAACCGATGATCAGGATCGGGTCGAAGCTGTTCGGTCCGAGGAAAACCGACGGCGCGACGAGCACGCCCGCCAGCGACCCGACCATCGCCGCGAGCGCCCACCCGAGCGTGAGCAACCTCCCTACGCGCACCCCGAGCAGGCGCGCGACCTCGGGCGCGAACGCCGCGCCGCGCATCCTCAAGCCCAGCGACGTCGCTCGGAACAGGAACGCGAGCGCCACCGCCACCGCGATCACGACCAGCACGATGAACGTGTCGTTCGGGGTGAACAGCAAGGTGGTGCCGCCGACCTTGTAGCCGCGCAGCGAGAACGCGGCCGGGAACGACCGCGGAGTGTTGCCCCAGATCATCCCGGCGATCGCGACGATCAGGGTGTAAAGGCCGAGCGTGAGAATCACCGGGTTGAGCGGCGGCGCGCCCTCGACCGGGCGAACGATGACTCGCTCGACGACTCCGCCGAGGACGAACCCGGAGGCGAGCGCGACGACGAAGCCGAGCACGTAGGAGCCGCCGGAGGAGATCACCGCGGAGGCGATGAACGTCGTGAACATGAGCATCGAGCCCTGGGCGAAGTTGACGATCCGGGTGGAGCGCCAGATCAGCACAAGCGCCAGCGCGACCGCGGCGTAGATCGCCCCGGTGGAGATCCCGTTGAGCGTGAGGTCGATGAACTTGGTCACGGGATCGCCGGCCGCTCAGAAGCCGAGGTAGGCGTGGAGGAGCTGGTCGTCGGCGATGAGCTTGTCCGGCTCCTGCTCAGCGACGACCCGGCCGAGGTTGAGCACGACGCCGCGGTTGGCGATCGAGAGCGCGCTCCGCGCGTTCTGCTCGACCAGCAACACCGCCAGCCCAAGCGTGTCGGCCAGCCGCCGGACCATCGCCATGATCTGCGCGACGAGCACCGGCGCGAGTCCGAGAGAGGGCTCGTCGAGGAGCAGCGCCCGCGGACGACCGACCAGCGCCCGCCCGATCGAGAGCATCTGGCGCTCGCCGCCCGACAACCGGGATGCCGGCTGAGTCGAGCGCTCCTCGAGCCGCGGGAACAACTCGTAGATCTCGCTCAGCGGCGCGGCTTCGCGGCCGCGCCACAGGCCCCCGAGACGCAGGTTCTCGGCCACGGTCAACTCGGCGATCACGCCGCGGCCTTCGGGCACGTGGGCCATGCCGCGCCGGACGATCTCCTCGACCGGAAGGCGGGTGACGTCCTCGCCCGCCAGCTTGACGGTGCCCGAGGTGGCCCGCACCAGCCCGGTGATCGTGCGCAGCAACGACGTCTTGCCTGCGCCGTTGGCGCCGAGGACCGCGGTCACCGAGCCCTCGGGAACTTCGAACGACACGCCGTCGACTGCCCGGACCGGTCCGTAGTCGGTGGTGAGCCCCTCAACCGTCAGCATCCTCGCCTTCCCCGCCTGAGAGCGTCTCCGCGTCCTCGGCCTCGCGTCCGAGATAAGCCTCGAGCACGCGCGGGTCGCGCTGCACCGCCGCCGGCTCACCGTCGGCGATCACCCGGCCGAAGTCGAGCACGGCGACGCGGTCGCACACCGGCACCACGAAGTCCATGTGGTGATCGACGAGCATCACCGCGGCCGAGCTGCCGAGCGACTTGACCAGCTCTCCGAGGTCCGACAGCTCACGGGCGTCGAGCCCGCCGGCGGGCTCGTCGAGGAGCAGCAGCTCGGGCTCGGATACGAGCGCGCGCGCCAGCGCGACCCGCTTCTGCACGGCATACGGCAGCGTTCCGGGTAGGCGGTCGGCGACGTCGGCGCAACCGACCCGGGCGAGCGCCGACACCGCCCGCTCGCGCTGCCGGCGCTCGTCGCGATCCGACCACGGCAGGCCGAGCATCGCCGCCACGATCGGCGACCTCCGAAACCGCTGCGCGCCGACCATCACGTTCTCGAGCACGGTCAGCCCTCCGAATAGCCCGACTCCCTGGAGCGTTCTTGCGATCCCGAGCGAGGCCAGACGGTCCGGCGAGGTCCGTGCCATTGGCCGCCCACCCCAGCTGAGCGTGCCCGCGTTCGGACGCACAAACCCGCAGATGACGTTGAAGAGCGTGGTCTTGCCGGCCCCGTTAGGCCCGATCACCCCGAGCACCTCACCCGGGGACACGTCGACCGAGACGCCGTCGAGCGCTGTGATCCCGCCAAATGAGACGACGATGTCGCGGACCGCCAAGCCAGGGCCGGTGGGCGGGCTGGGTGGGTCCATCCTCTCCACGCGCGCAAGCTACAACAGCGCACGGCGCGTGCCAATAGTGAGACACGGCGGCCTATGAGTTCTTAATAACGATGCCTTCGAGGATGTAGGCGACGTGCTCGGTCGAGTCGATGGCCTCCTCGAGGCGCTCGAACAGATCCTTCCAGCGGATCACGACCATCGGGTCGATCGGCGCGTCGAACAGCGAGGCGACCGCTTCGCGGGTGATCCGGTCGCCTTCGTTCTCGAGGCGGTTGACCTCGACGGTGTGCTGCGACAGGTCTCGGAAGCCCCGGAGCAGAGGGATTGCCTCGCCGAGCTCGTGACAGGCGCGGTTGAGTACCCGGGCGAGGCTGATCGCCTGGTCCATCGGCGCCTCGATCTGATACAGGCCCAGATAGTCGGCGACCTCCTCGATGTAATCGACGATGTCGTCCAGCGCCGAGGCGAGGGCGAGGATGTCCTCGCGGTCGATCGGAGTCACGAACGTGTGATTGAGGCGGTCGATGATGTCGTGCGTGATCCGATCGCCTTCGTGCTCGCACTCGAGGATCTCCCCGGCGAGCTCGCGGGTGTCGGGGAAGTTCACCAGCATCCGCTCGAGCAGGTCTGCTGCCCGGGTTGCGTTCTGGCCGGCCTCCTCAAACAACTCGAAGTAAGCCCGGTCGCGCGGGGCGAACAGGTCTCCGAGGCGCGGCATCCCTCAACATGCTATTCGTGCGCGGCCTAGCCACGCCGCCTCATTTGCTACGGCGTGGCGTCGAGCCCCGCCTCGAACGTCCGCAGCTCCTCGTCGTCGATCGAGTAGACGTGCTCGGGGCCGGGGAACGATCCGCTCCGCACATCGGCTGCGTACGCGGCGACGCCGGCGACCATCTGCTCTCGCAGCTCGCCGTAGCGCTTGGCGAACCTCGGGGAGTGGCCGTCGTAGATGCCGAGCAGATCGTGGAACACGAGCACCTGGCCGTCCGTCGCCGGGCCGGCGCCGATGCCTATTACCGGGATCTGGAGCCGCGGCATCAGCGACTCGGCGACCGCCGCCGGGATAGCTTCGAATACGAGCGAGAAACAGCCCGCCTCCTCCAGCGCGAGCGCGTCATGGGCGACGCCGAGCGCACGCTCGGCCGTCCGTCCCTGCGCGCGGTAGCCGCCGAGGGCGGTCGCGGTTTGCGGGGTGAGCCCGACGTGACCCATGACCGGGATCCCGGCCTCGACGATCGCGCGGGCGCGCTGGACGCTCGTGCCGCCCCGCTCGAGCTTGACCGCATCACAGCCGGCTTCCTTGATGAACCTCTGGGCCGTGGCAATCGCGAGCTCGTCGGAGGCCTCGTAGGACCCGAAGGGCAGGTCGCCCACGAGCAGCGGCGTCTGCAGGCCGCGGCGAACGGCCGCCGCGAGCATCAGCATCTCATCGGTCGACACCGGGACCGTCGAGGGATAGCCAAGCACGGTCATCGCGCCTGAGTCACCTACCAGCACGACGTCGATGCCGGCCGCCTCCGCCACCTGAGCGGACGGGTAGTCGTACGCGGTGACCATCACGATCGGCTCGCCGAGGCGCTTCTTCTCTGCCAGCCGGGGCAGCGTCATCGGCAGTGGCGCGTCGAGGTTCTGAGGGATCGGGATGCGCGGTGTTGCAGACATGTGCTTTCACTCCTTACGCGACGGTTGACGCCCTAAACGGGTCGCCACTGAGCATTCAAGGACTCCCATCCGAAGACGGATGAATCGGTTCGTTGTCGATCAGCCGCGTCCCTCCGACGGGAGCGGCGAGGACCGCAAGCGCTTCGCGGTCGATACGTTCAAGCGGCGCCATCGTGTCGGCGGAGACGAGCTCGAGGTAATCGGGCTCGATCTCGGCGCGGGCAAGCTCGGCGAGCGCGAGGTCGCGCGCGGCGGCGGGGTCGCGCTCGCCGGTGCTGACGGCATCGCGGACGACGGCGAGCGCCCGGTGCAGCACGGTGGCGCGGACGCGGTCGGCGGGGGACAGGTGCACGTTGCGACTCGACATCGCCAGCCCGTCGGGCTCGCGAACCGTCGGGCAGATCTCGATCGCGACCGGGATGTTGAGGTCGCGGACGAATTGCTGGATGACGACCGCCTGCTGCGCGTCCTTCTGGCCGAAGTAGGCGACGTCGGGCGAAACCATGTTGAACAGCTTGGTGACCATCGTCGCGACGCCGTCGAAGTGGGCGCGTCCGCGGTGGGCGCCCTCGAGGGTGTCGGTGACTCCGCGGACCGATACGGTCGTGGCGAACCCCGGCGGGTAGACCTCCTCGCTGCTCGGGACGAACAGGTAGTCGACGCCGATCTCGGCGGCGAGCGCGCCGTCGCGCTCGGGGTCGCGCGGATACCCGTTGAGGTCCGCTGGGTCGTTGAACTGGGTTGGGTTGACGAACAGCGACACGACCACCACCGCACAGTCCTGACGGGCGCGATGCATCAGCGACAGGTGGCCGTCGTGGAAGGCGCCCATCGTCGGGACAAGGCCGATCCTGCGGCCCGCGCGCCGCGGCTCGAGCAGCTCGGCGCGGAGCTCCGCAACGGTGCGGACAACCTTCATGCGGCCCGGACCTCCCGATCACGCGCGGCCGCGAGCGCCCGGGTTGCGGTCACGAGCTCATCGAACAGCGGCAGCAGCTCCGGGGCCACCTCATCGACGGCGGCGCGCTGCCGGGCGACAGTCGCCTCGTCTCCGCGAGCGACGGGTCCGGTCAGAGCGCGCTCGGGGCCGAGCCGCGACCAGTTCTCGACCGTCGCCCGCACCAGCGGGACGAGCTGTTCGCGCTCGAGTCCGACGGCGGCGCCGATACGCTCGGCCGCCGCCTCGAGCGTGATCAGGAAGTTGGATGCGATTGACGCGGCGGCGTGGTAGGCCGGCCGGTCGGCCTCGGCGATCTCGACCGGGAGCATGCCAAGCGCCCGGGCGAGCCCGCGGGCGAGCGCCAGGGCGCGTGGGGTCGTTCCGGCGATCGCCGCGCCGGCGCCCGAGAAATCGGCACCTTGAGCGGTAACCGTCATCAGCGGATGCAACGAGAACCCTTCGTGGGGCGCCAGGACATCGAGCCCCGTCGCTCCCGAGCAGTGGCCGACCAGGCGCCCCGCGGCGATGTGCTCTCCCGCGCGGGCGATCTCGGCGTCCGGGACGCACAGCAGCACGGCATCGGACCCGGCGCCGTCCGCTCCGCGTGCGAGCGGCCCGGATACCTCGTAACCGACGCGCTCGAATGCCGCCGCGAGCGCGGTGCCTACCCGACCGCGGCCGACAATGGCCAGGCGCGCACACGCAGGGATGTCAGAGGTGGAGTCCCGTTCCAGTTCCCGCATTTGAGATACCGGTCGGCGGTTAAGAGCATTCGAGTCGGGGTCCGTCCGCGATGGCTGCGTGACGGCCCCGGCACATCGAATATACCCCGCGCCGAGGCGCAGTTACCCAAATTGCGCGATTGGGGGCCTCACCCTCGTCGCTGCGTCCGCAACCGCGATTACCATCGCCGGCAGTGAGGAGTGCCCCCGAGCGACGCGAGCTGTTGAGGGCCGTCTACGAGGAGGCCCGTGGGTGCGTCCGCTGCCCGCTGCACCAGACGCGGACCACGGTCGTGTTCGGCGCCGGAAATGCCGACGCCGACCTGATGTTCATCGGCGAGGCGCCGGGCGCTAACGAGGATCGGATGGGACTGCCGTTCGTCGGCCAAGCCGGGAAGCTGCTCGACAAGCTGCTCGGAGAGATCTCGCTGGACCGGAAAGAGGTGTTTATCTGCAACATCCTCAAATGCCGACCGCCGGACAACCGCGACCCGCATCCGAACGAGATCGAGTCGTGCCAGGACTACCTGTGGCGTCAGGTCGACCTGATCGAGCCGACGGTGATCTGCACGCTCGGGAACTTCTCGACCAAGCTGCTCCGCGCGGACAGCACCGGGATCTCGCGGCTGCACGGCCACGAGGAGGTGCGGATCATCGGGCCGCGCGCCGTCCGCCTGTACCCGCTCTACCACCCGGCGGCGGCGCTGTATACGCCATCTACGCTCGAGGCGCTCCGCGCCGACTTCCACCGGATTCCCGATCTGCTGGCGCTCGGGCCGCCTGAGCAGCCCCGGTCGCTTGACCCGATCCCCGAGATCGACGACGACGCCGATCAGCCCGACGAGATCGCGATGGACGTGGGCGAGCGCGAGCCGGCGGCACAGCTCGGGCTGTTCTAGCGGACCTGGCGATGGCGGTCACCAAGATCATCGAGCTCGTCGGCAGTTCGACCACCAGCTCGGATGATGCAATCCGGGCGGCGCTCACCGAGGCGCAGGCGACGATCCGGAACATCAAGGCGCTCGATGTGGTCTCGGTCGGCCTGCGAGGCGACAGCCTCGACGAGTGGCGGGCGCTCGTCCGCGTCTCGTTCCTGATCGAGCGCGTCAGCGAATAGCCGCTTACGAGACGCCGGAGGGGGCGCGCTTACCGGGTTCTCCGCGCTTACGAGACGCCCGAGGCCCCGACCAACTCGGGCTCTTCGAGCTCGGTGGGCGGGCGATCGCGCCGCTCCGGCTGGGCGCGGCCAGGGAGCAGCGCCATTCCGAACGCGATCAAGGCGCCTACGATCTGGACCCCGAGCACGACCGTCGCGAATCCCTTCGGCTCCTTCGATGCCTGAAGCAGGAGAATCGGCTCGGCGACGGCTACGAGCCCGAGCGGGAGCAGGAACCACGTGCGCTTGAGCGCGAGCATGTACTGCACCGCGAGGTAGGTGGCCGCGAGGAACGTGAACGCCACCCCGAGGATGAACAGCGAGTCGACCGCGAGCAGGCGGTTGGACTTGAACGCGGCCCTGATCAGCGGGGTGGACGCGAAGCCGAATATCAGCAGGCACGGGATCGCGGCGACCGCCACGATCCCAAGCGCCTTGGCGAGGACCGGACGGCCGTCCTCGCCGACGGAGTGCTTGCGCGAGACCTCCGGCACCAGGTAGAAGCCGGCGCCCATCGCCACCCAGATCAGTACCTTCGCGGCGACCGCGGTGGCGCTGTAGGAGCTAGCCAGATCGGACGAGAAGCGGTGCTTGGCGGCGATGATGTCGATGTTCTGGAGCACCGCGATGATCGCCAGCGCGGCGATCGGGGCCCACGCCCTCCGCAAATGAGTCCACAGTCCAATGGCGGGACGGTCGGCGGGCTTGGGATGGCCGAGGCGCCGGTGCAGCGGACCCGCGCAGTACACCATCATTGCCACGAACGACAGAGGCGTTCCTATGTAGGCGCCGGTAACGCCGAAGCCGACGCCGGCGAGTACGCCGCCGATGACCAGGCGCGTCGCCTGTTCGCCGACGAGGCTGATGCCGACTGCCCGGTAGTCGCCGAGGCCTTGGAGGAACCCGCGCATGATGCACAGGAAGAGGTAGAGGCAACCGGCCGGGATCCCTAGTGCTGCCGCCCATTCCTGCTTGACACCGACTGCTTCGGCGATCGGATGCCGCAGCAGAACGGAGGCGACGGTCGCCACCGCGGTGAACACCAGCAGCTCCTTGCCCCAGCGGCGGATCGTGGCAGTCATCTCGCCGCCGACTCCGAGATGGCCCAGTACGGCTTCACGAGCAGTCGCCAGCTGCATCGCGTAGCCGGCGACGGCCAGGATCAGGAAGTAGCTCACGAGCGCGGCCAGCGACCCGTAGTCGTCGAGCAGGCGCGAGAACACGATCACCGAGCCGAGCGCAATCACGTTGTTCGCGACCATCGCGCCGGCCAAGCCGGCGGCGGTCGCGGTGTCGGAGCCGCTCAGACGCGACAGCTGCGGCTTGTAACGTTCTCTAAGCCGCGTGAACATCACGCGGCTAATTCGAGGGCGGGGGCGCGCATTCCTCGCGTTGACGGTACCGGACCGCTCGGAGTAATGGGCCCGCAGAGCCACGGGTAACGGGACCCCATCGTCTCCGGGCAATGGGGCCGGACGGCTCGTCTACATTGAAATTTGCCGATGTCCCGGCGACATGACACCAGTGACCCCGCGCAGACCGAGGCGCTCGCCGCGGAGCTGGCGTCGGGGCTAGGCCCCGGCGACGTCGTGCTTGTCGAAGGCGAGCTCGGCGCCGGCAAGACGACCTTCGTGCGCGGCGCCTGCCGAGCGCTCGGGATCGATGGGATCGTGACCAGTCCGACGTTCACGATCGGCCAGCGCTACGACGCGTCTGTGCCCGTTTCGCACCTCGATCTCTACCGGGTGGCGGATCTCGGGAACGAGGATCCGGACCTGCTGGCGGACTACATCGCCCCTGACCGGATCGCGTTCGTGGAATGGCCGGAGAACGCAATCGCGTCGATCGCGGACCTGTCGCGCGTGGCGGCTCGGGTCGTGATTGAGCACGCCGGCGGCGACCGGCGGGTGGTGACGATCGAGGCGCTGTGAGGATCCTGGCATTCGACACCGCAACGCGCGCGACGACCGTCGCCCTGTCTGGGGTCGGCGACGTGATCTTCACCGCCCGCGACGACCCAAAACACGGCGAGCGCCCGGGGCACGCAACTCGGCTGCTGCCTCTCACCGCCGCGGTGCTGAGGCGCGCCGGAATCGGCTGGGAAGGCGTCGACCGGATCGCCGTCGGCATCGGACCCGGCACGTTCACGGGGCTGCGGATCGGGATCGCGAGCGCCAGGGCGCTCGCCCGCGCCCGGGGCATTCCGCTCGTCGGGGTGTCAACGCTGCAGTCGCTCGCGCTCGCCGGACCGGACGCCGGGTCGGTGCCGGCGGGGCTCGACGCGGTGGTCGCGGTGATCGACGCCCGCCGAGGGGAGGTGTTCGCCGCGAGCTGGCGACTCGACGAGGCCCAGGAGTTCGACAACGCGCTCCTGCTCCCGCGGGCGGTCGCCCCGGAGCTGCTCACCGAGCTGATCGCGCCGCTCGGCCCGACCGCGCTGGCGATTGGGGACGGGGCGATAGCATTCCGAGAGGTTCTCGAGCGCTCGGGAGCCTTCATCCCAGACGACGATTCGCAGCTGCACAGGGTCACGGCCACGAATCACTGCCGGCTCGCGGTGAGCCTGCAAGCGAGTGCCGCTGACGATGTCCGGCCGGACTACCTGCGCGCTCCAGACGCCGAGATGGCCCACCGCTCCTAACCGCAGGCAATGAACACCCCGTCCGTCACGATCCGGTCGCTTGGCTACTCCGACCTTCCGCAGGTCATCTCGATCGAGCGGCGCGCGTTCCCGACGCCGTGGTCGCTCGCCATGTTCGTGCTCGAGCTGTCCAAGCCTTCGGGCGTGTGCCTCGCCGCGATCGAGGACCGGCGCATCGTCGGCTATCTGATCTGCGCGCGCTACGCGGACGTCTGGCACCTGATGAACATCGCGATCGACCCACCGATGAGGCGGCGGGGGATCGCCACCGCGCTGCTCGAGGAGATGATCGCGCGCGCGGGCGAGGACGCGTCCTACACGCTCGAGGTCCGCCCGTCGAACAGCACCGCGATCGCACTGTATGAGCGTTTCGGCTTCCGGTCGGCCGGCACGCGCCGTCGCTACTACACGGACACGGGCGAGGACGCGGTGATCATGTGGCGCACGGCGGAGACCGCGTCGACTCCGAGCGCTTCCGGGTGATCCTCGCGCTCGAGACCAGCTGTGACGACACCTGTGCGGCGGTCGTCACCGAGCACGGGGAGATCCGCTCGAACGTGATCTCCTCGCAGGGGATCCACGACCGCTATGGCGGGGTTGTTCCCGAGATCGCCTCACGCCACCACCTTGAGCTCATCGGCGATGTCGTCGACGACGCGCTTACGCGCGCGGGCACGTCGCTCCCTGAGGTCGAGATGGTCGCGGTGACGCGGGGGCCGGGCCTTGTCGCGGCCCTGCTGGTCGGACTGGCGACCGCGAAGAGCCTGGCGGCGGCGCGTGAGTTGCCCCTCGCGCCCGTCGACCACCTTCACGGCCACGTCGCCGCGGCGTTCCTCGGCCCGGCGCCGTTCGAGCCCCCGTTCCTCGGCCTCATCGCGAGCGGCGGCCACACGCTGCTCGCGAGCGTCTCAGGTCGCGGGCCTGGGTACGAGGTACTCGGCCAGACGCTCGACGACGCCGCCGGCGAGGCGTTCGACAAGGGCGCCCGCCTCCTCGGTCTCGGGTATCCGGGTGGCCCGGCGCTCGAGCGGCTCGCGCGGGACGGCGATCCGGATGCGTTCAAGTTCCCGACCGCGCGGCGTCTCGGAGGGCTCGACTTCTCGTTCGCCGGCCTGAAGACCGCGCTGCTTTATCGGGTGCGCGATCTCGGCGAGGACGAGGCCGAGTGCCGGCGCGCCGATCTGGCCGCCTCGTACCAACGGGCGATCGTCGAGTCGCTCGCGATCCGGGTCGAGCGGGCGCTGCTCCAGACCGGGCTCGATCGACTGTCCGTGGGTGGCGGCGTCGCGGCCAACGGTCCGGTCCGCGAACGAATGCGCGCGCTCGGTGTCGAGTTGCACGTCCCGCCGCGAGAGCTCTGCACCGACAACGCCGCGATGATCGCGAGCGCGGCCCGCTTCGTTGACGTGCTCCCGTATCCGGTCTATCTCGACCTCGACGTCTACGCGACCGGCGAGCGGGTATTGATCGCGCGATGACCAGCGTCGTCCTCTATGCGCGCGAGGGCTGCTGTCTGTGCGATGACGCACGCTCGATTCTCGAGCGAGTCCGCAACGAGCGACCGTTTGCGCTCGAGGAGCGCGACATAGATTCCGACGATGCTCTGCTCCGGGCCTATCTCGAACGGATTCCGGTCGTTACGATCGACGGAGTGGAGGCGTTCGAACTGTTCGTGGACGAGGCAGAGCTTGCGCACCGGCTCGATATGGTGAAAACCGGATGAGCTACCTCACCGGCGCGGAGACGGTTCAGCCCGGCATCGAGAAACCCGGCGAGAAGCTCGCCCTGGGTGTCGCTGCGCGTCTGTCCCGTTACCTCCAGGTCCTCATTCAGGCCCGGAAGATGGGCAAGGAGACGATCTCCTCCCAGGAGCTCGCCGACTATACGCACGTCAACTCGACCCAGATCCGGCGCGACCTGTCGGGCTTCGGGAAGTTCGGCAAGCGCGGCGTCGGCTACAACGTCGAGTCGCTGGTCACTCAGATCCGCAAGATCCTGCGGACTTCGGGCCAGCACAACATCGCGCTTTTCGGAGCCGGTCACCTGGGCACGGCGATCGCTACCTCGGACATCTTCGCCGACCACGGCTTCCGCGTCGTCGCGATCTTCGACGTCGACGAGGGCAAGGTCGGGACCCGGATCGGGACGCTCGCCGTCCGCCACAACGCCGATCTGCGCGACCTGATCGAAGATGAGGACATCGTCGTGGCGGTGCTCGCGGTGCCATCGCCCGCGGCCCAGAAACTGGCCGACGAGTTGGTCGACGCCGGCGTCAAGATCATCTTCAACTACTCCGATGCGCTGCTGCAGACACCGCCGGAGGTCACGGTGCACACATCGAGCCCGGCCGTCGACCTGCTCTACGCGCTCTACTTCTACCTCACCTGATCCTCACTCAGATCGTGAGCCTCGACCTGGAATCGGCCTACGCGGCCTTCGAGGACTCGACGGATTTCACCGTCGGGCTGGAGGAGGAGTTCGGGTTGCTCGACCGGGGCTCGCTGGACCTGGTGCCGCGGTTCGAGGAGCTTCGGAACGGCGCCCAGTCCGACCCTGTGCTGGCAGAATCGGTCGCGGGCGAGCTGATCTCATCGGAGATCGAGATCCGGTCGGGGCGCGGCACCGATCTCGCGGCCGCCGTGGTCGCGCAGCGCGACCGGCGCCGGCGGCTGTTCACGTTGGCAGCCGACCATGGCGTCGCGCTCGGGGCCACGGGCACGCATCCGTGGGCCGATTACCGCGAGCAGCAGATCATCGACACCGAGCATTACCACCGTGTCGAGGACGGCCTCAAGTATGTGGCCTGGCGCAATAACACGTTCTCGCTCCACGTGCATGTTGGGGTGCGCGGCGCCGACCGCGCGGTGCACGTGTGCGACCGGCTCCGTCCGGTGCTGCCGCTCCTGCTCGCGATTTCGGCAAATTCGCCGTTTCTGGACGGGCGCGATTCGGGCCTGCACAGCGTGCGCACCCAAATCTTCACCAAGAGCTTCCCGCGTTGCGGCGTGCCAGACTCGTTCGGGGGATGGCCGGCGTTCGCCGATTACATCGGTTTCCTCGTTCGCACCCGCTCGATCGTCGAGTACACGCAGGTCTGGTGGTCGATCCGTCCGCACTTCGCGTTCGGGACGGTCGAGGTGAGGATCTGCGATGCCCAGATGGCCGCGACCGAGTCGGAGGCGCTCGCGGCGTTGATCGTGGCCTGCGTCGCCCAAGCCGCGCGCGATCACGACGACGGCGTGCCGTTCCCCGATCTGCCGCGGCGCCTGATCGAGGAGAACGTGTGGCGTGCGATCCGGTACGGGCTCGACGGCGAACTGCTCGACCTCGAGCGGGCCGAGCCGTACCCCGCCACCGAGGCCGTCGATCGGCTGCTGAGCTGGTCTGCGCCGGTCCGCGGCGAGCTCGGGATCGACATCGCGCTGCCTTCACTGAACGGTGCGCAGCGCCAGAGGCGGATGACCGACGCCGGCATGAGCCTGCCCGAGGCGTTCGCCGCCGTCGTGGCCGAGACCCGCGAAACGTATGCTGCGAGCACGGCGGAGGTGACGCGGTGAGCACCCAAGACAGAGAACCCTCTGAGGAAGAACTTCAGGCGGCGTACGAGGCCGAGCTGAAGCGGCTGCGGGTCGAGCACGTGCTGCTCGACAACGTCGCCGCGCTCGCGAACCTCGGCATGCGCCGGACCGGCCTCGCTCCCGGGACCGAGAGCGAGCGGGACCCGGCGCAGGTCCGCTTGGCGATCGAGTCCCTCCGCGCGCTGATGCCGGTGCTCGAGCAGGCCGCCCCGGCCCAGCTGCCGGCCGTCCGCGACGCCGTGTCGCAGCTCCAGATGGCCTACGTGAGGATCGGCGGACAGGTTCCGCCGGCCGACGCTCCGGAAGCGGAAGCGCCGGCGGCCGATGCGCCGCCGTCTGAGCCCCCGCCCGCGCCAGGGGAACCAGGCCCGGCACAGCGCAGCGGACGCCTCTGGGTGCCTGGCCAGTAGCCGCAAGAGCGGTCAACTGACGGACTGCGAGGGACCGTCTGAGGACATTCCGCTCCCTCAGACGCTAAAATCACCGGCTTCCGGGCCTCCGCTCGACCAACACGGGTGGCGGCCCTTTCACTTGTGTTGGCTGCGCGTGTTCGCGCCCTCTCTCTAACTCAGCCCTTCCGCGGAGGATCTTCTTGTCCAGCTTTCTGACGCACCACGGCGTGCTTATTGCGCTCGTATGCGCCGGTGCCGCCGTCGCGTATGGCGTCCTCACGTCGCGCGCGCTGCTCGCGCTGTCGCCCGGCAACGAGGCGATGCGCACGATCTCAGCGGCCGTCCAGGAGGGCGCCCGCGCCTATCTGAACCGCCAGTACACGGTGATCGCCGGCGTCGGCGTGCTCCTTTTCATCGTGCTGATCCCGATCCAGAACCTTCGCGTAGCGATCGGTTTCGCGATCGGCGGCTTCCTCTCGGCGGCCGCGGGATACATCGGGATGAACGTCTCGGTGCGGGCGAATGCACGCGTGGCGGAGTCGGCCCGGGGCGGCGTGTCGCGCGCTCTGGACGTCGCCTTCCGGGGCGGTGCGGTGACCGGGATGCTCGTGGTCGGCCTCGCGCTGCTGGGTGTCTCCGGGTACTACGGCGTCCTGACCTGGATCGTCGGCGAGACGCCTAAGAACGCGGTCACCGCGCTGGTCGGCCTCGGCTTCGGCGGTTCGCTGATCTCGGTGTTCGCACGTCTGGGCGGCGGCATCTTCACCAAGGCCGCAGACGTCGGCGCCGACCTGGTTGGCAAGATCGAAGCCGGGATCCCCGAGGACGATCCCCGCAACCCCGCTGTGATCGCCGACAACGTCGGCGACAACGTGGGCGACTGCGCCGGGATGGCCGCCGACCTGTTCGAGACCTACGCGGTGACCGCGGTCGCGGTCATGCTGCTCGGGGTCCTGCTGTTCAACCAGCAGTCGGCCGTGGCCCTGTTCCCGCTCGTGCTCGGCGCGGTCTCGATCATCGCCTCGATCATCGGCACGTTCGCGGTCAAATCCCGGGTCGGGAACGTCGAGCGTGCGCTCTACCAGGGGCTGATCGTCTCGGGCGGGCTCGCGGCGCTCGCGTTCATCCCGATCACGTACTGGATGATGCACGGACTTACGTTCAAGTCGGGAGTCGCGGCTCCGCACTGGTGGAAGTACTACCTGTGCGCGCTGATCGGGGTCGG
The DNA here is from genome assembly GCA_963737055.1 of uncultured Solirubrobacterales bacterium. Lineage (GTDB taxonomy): Bacteria > Actinomycetota > Thermoleophilia > Solirubrobacterales > Solirubrobacteraceae > Palsa-465. Next base: position 213,196 of record CAVTRE010000002.1, read on the forward strand.
CGTCACCGCGTGCCTGTTCGTGATCACCGACTACTTCACCTCGACGCGCTTTGCGCCGGTGAAGAGCACGGCCCGGGCCTCGCAGACCGGGCACGCGACGAACATCATCCAGGGGCTCGCCCAGGGCCTTCAGTCCACCGCGCCACCGGCGATCGTGATCGCGCTGGGCATCTTGGGCTCGTGGAAACTTGCCGGCGGCGGCACCAGCACCGGGATCTACGGCATCGGCGTCGCCGTCATGGCGCAGTTGTCGCTCACAGGCCTGATCGTCGCGCTCGACGCGTTCGGCCCGATCACCGACAACGCCGGTGGAATCGCGGAGATGGCCGACCTTCCGCAGGAGGTCCGCGACGTGACCGACCCGCTCGACGCGGTCGGCAACACCACCAAGGCAGTCACCAAGGGGTACGCGATCGGCTCGGCCGCACTCGCGGCGCTCGTGCTGTTCAGCGCGTTCGAGAACGAGCTGATCGAGAGGGGAAAGCACCCGGACTTCTCGATCGGCAACCCCGCGGTACTGATCGGCTTGCTGCTCGGCGGGCTGATGGTCTACCTGTTCGCCTCGCTGGCGATGGAGGCCGTCGGCAGGGCCGGCGGCGCGGTCGTCGAGGAGGTGCGCCGCCAGTTCCGCGAGCACCCCGGGATCATGGACGGCACCGAGCAGCCCGAGTACGGCGCGGCTGTCAGCCTCGTGACCCGGGCGGCGCAGCGCGAGATGATCCTGCCCGCGCTGATCCCAATCCTGATCCCGTTCATCGTCGGGCTGATCAGCATCGAGGCGCTCGGTGGCCTCCTGATCGGGGTGATCGTGGTCGGCCTGTTCGTCGCGATCTCGATGACCTCCGGCGGTGGCGCGTGGGACAACGCCAAGAAGCTGATCGAGGACGGCGCCTACGGCGGGAAGGGATCAGAGGCCCACGCCGCGGCGGTCACCGGTGACACGGTCGGCGACCCGTACAAAGACACGGCTGGCCCCGCGATCAACCCAATGATCAAGGTTGCGAACATCGTCGCGCTCCTGATCATCCCGATAATTACGTAGCGCCGGAGCGAAGCGACTACAGTCCCAGCCATGTTCATCCTGATCGTGGGCTCGGGCCGCGTCGGGTCCGCCGTAGCCAAGCGGGCGCTCGACGCCGGGCATGAGGTGTCGGTGCTCGACAGCGATCCGCTGTCGCACGAACGGCTCGACAAGGATCAGCTGACGACCTGGGAGGACGCGGGCGGCCGGTTCACGGTCAGCACCGCGCTCGAGATCGACGGGCTGATCGAGGCCGGGATCGAGCAGGCGGACGTTTTCCTGGCTGCGACCAGCGGTGACAACACGAACCTGGTTATCGCGCAGATCGCGCAGCGGCGGTTCAAGGTTCGGCGAGTCGTGGTCCGGGTCGCCGACCCCGGCCGTGCCTCGTGGTACGCCGAGCAGGGACTGCTGACCATCTGTCCGACCCAGCACGCGATCGACCAGGCATCGCGAGTGGTGCTCGCATGACCCAGAACGGCGTCGTATGTATGTGATCATCGCCGGCGCCGGGAAGGTGGGCTGGAACCTCGCCCGCGAGCTGATCGCCAAGGATCGCGAGGTGACGCTCGTCGAGTCCGACCACGCGCGCTACCGCGTCGTCGAGGAGGAGCTCGAGCACGCGGTCCAGTACGGCGACGCTACCGAGCTCTGGGTACTCGAACGTGCCGGCATCCAGCGCGCCGATCTCGTGATCGCGGTCACGGGGGACGACGAGGACAACATCCTGATCTGCCAGATGGCCAAGGAGAAGTACGGCGTCCAGCGGATCGTCGCCCGCGTCAACAACCCGCGGAACCTCCAGCACTTCCGGCTCCTCGACGTGCAGCCGGCGGTGTCGGCGACCGATCTTATCCTGCGGCTGATCGAGCACGAGGTCCCCGAATACGGCCTCGTCCAGCTGCTCGCGCTCGAGGAGGAGCATCTCGAGATCATCGAGCTCGAGGTCGGCCAGGGTTCGGACGCCGCCGGCCGGCGCGTGCAGGACATCGAGCTTCCCGACGGGTCGTTGATCATCTCGGTCCTGCGCGGCGGCGCCGGGTTCGTGCCCAAGGCCGACTCCGTGGTCCAACCGGGCGACCAGGTGCTGCTGATTCTCGACCCGGGGCTGGAGTCACAGATCACGCCGCAGTTCGCACCTAACGGCGCGAGCCCCGGTTAGTGGTCGCTCACGTGAGAGACCACTTGTGATGGCGGACCGTCCGGAACGTCACGTCGACTACGCGCTGATCGGTGGCGGCCTCGCGGCCGGCAACTGCGCGCGCTGGCTCCGCGAGTCGGGCGCGGACGGCTCGATCCTGCTGATCGGAAGAGAGGCGGATCTCCCCTACAACCGTCCCCCGTGCTCGAAGGGGTACCTCCAGGACAAGGAGTCGCGCGCCGAGACGCTGTTCAGGCCGCCGGAGTGGTACGAGGAGCAGAACATCGAGGCGCTGACGCGGGTGTCGGCGACCAAGCTCGATCTCTCGAATCGGACCGTGGCCCTCTCCAACAAGCAAGAGGTGGGCTTCGGCAAAGCGCTGATCGCGACCGGTGCGGGCGTCCGTCGCGTGTCGGTCCCGGGCGCGGAGCTCGAGGGCATCCATTACCTGCGCACGCTCGGCAACAGCGACGCGATCCGCCAGGATGCCGCCGGCAAGCGGGTGGTGCTAGTCGGAGGTTCCTACATCGCGACCGAGGTCGCGGCGTCGCTGACCGAGCTCGGCAGCTCGTGCTCGCTTGTGATGATCGAGCCGGTCGCCCTCAGCCGCGGTTTCGGCGAGCAGGCCGGACGGTTCTTCCAGGACCGCCTCGAGGAGCACGGCATCGAGGTGTTCGGAGAGGACGAGCTCGACAGCTTCGACGGGTCCGGCGGCCGCGTCACCCACGTAGTCACCAGGGGCGGACGCCGGCTCGAGGCGGATGTCGTCGTGGTCGGTGTCGGCGCGGTCCCCGACGTCAGACTGTCCCGCACCGCCGGCCTCGAGATCGGTGAGCGGGGTGGAGTCAAGGTCGACTCCCGCCTGGAGACATCCGTGCCGGGGATCTTCGCCGCCGGCGATATCGCGGAGTACGAGAGCGTCGTCCACGGTGGTCAGATCCACCGGATCGAGCACTGGGACGTCGCCTTCAACCAGGGCAAGACCGCGGCGCTGAACATGCTCGACCGCGATCAGCCCCACGACGTCGTGCCGTACTTCTTCTCCGACCTGTCCGACTGGGCCTCGCTCGAGTACGTCGGTCCCGCCGCCGAGTGGGGCCAGGAGGTCGTGCGCGGTTCGATCGACGGTGGCGAGTTCACGATCTTCTACCTGCGGGACGGCCGCGTGGCCGGCGCTCTGACGGTCGGCAGGTCGGACGACCTCGAACACGCCGGCCGACTGCTCGCCTCCCGAGCGTCCGTGCAAGATCGCGTGCACGAGCTCGGAGACCTCTCGAGCGACCTGGCTGTGGTCGCAGCCTCCTGACCTATACTCGTCAATCGCACCAGCCACACAGAGCACTGGGGAATGGTGTAATGGCAGCACGCGACGCTCTGGACGTCGAAGTTGGGGTTCGAGTCCCTGTTCCCCAGTTGCGTTCCTCGCGACTGGCTCAGGATGCCGGCGGCAGCCGCTTCTGATAGCCCTGAACGGCCGCCGCCCCGCATACCTCGGCGGGAGCGCCGCCCGTGACGTCGCAGATCTCGGCCGTGAGCAGCTCGGCCGTGCCGTCGATCGCCTGACCGGACGGGGTCTTGGGGCGCGAGAGCGATCCCGCGAGCTTGGTCCAGGACAGGCCGCCGGCGATGCTCGGTGGTGTCGGTGAGCCCACGTCGGCGAACTTGTTGGCGATGTCGACCGATGGGAGCGGGACGTTGCTCGTGGGCTTGGCGATCGCGAACGCGACGTACGCGCTCCCGTAGGCGGCATCGCGGAAGCTGAGTCCCCTGACCAGCGGACGGCGTGTCGGCGCCGACTGGCTCAGCTGGAGATCGGCGAACACCCCGAACTGGGAGAGCGCCTCGACGACCGCCCAGCTCTCCATCTCGCACGCGGGGCAGCTATCGGTAGCGGCGAGCAGCACCTCGGGTTTGCCGAGGGCGGTGAGCGGCGGCTGATTGGAGATGGACCGGACCGATGAGAACGCGATCCGGCCGTTTGCGAGAGCGTTCTCCGCGGCCGTCGCGAGCGCCGTCGGTGGAACGTTCTCAGCCGGCGTCACCGCGAGCGGCGTCAGAGCGCCGAACGCGTCGAGCCAGGCGCTCCCGTACTGCTCGGCCGCGAGGTCGACCCGGCTCGTCTGGGCCCACCGGTCGCCCGACAGGACCATGCCCCTCGCGCGAAAGACCAGGCCTCCGGCGCCGCGGATGGCCTCCTGGATTGCGTGCTCGGCCAGGCGGCGGTCGGCAGCGAGGATCAGCGTCTCTGCTTTTGTGACGGCGTGGGGTGGGGTGCCGGTCGCGAGCTGTGGCTCCAGGTCGATGAGCGCGCGGCGGGTGTCGGCGAACACGGCTTTGCCGCCGGGCGGGGCGGCGATGTCGCTGGGATCTATCCACAGCGAGGCGGCGGTCGCGGCGCCCAGCTTCCGCGATCCGGCGGCACCGCTCGTCAGCCCGGCGAGTGCCGCGCGCGCTTGCTGAAGCGCCGGGAGAGGTGCCGGGACGATGGATGCCTTGGCGGCCGGTGCGAGCAAAGCCGAGGCAAGAACGGCCACGACCGACGCTCGCGCGCGCATCACCACGGATCTCAGGTCGGGTCGACGAACTCCGCGGGCTGCTTGGTCATCCCTGCGGTAACCGCGGCGAGCTGGTTGGGGGTCCCGAGGAGGTCGAGCTGAATGTCGGCTTCGAGCCGCAGCGTCTCCTGGGCCGACCCCGTCCAGGACTCGTCGAACAGCCGCTTCATCCCGCGGACGGCGTCGGGCGAGCGGGTCGCGATCTCGGCGGCGAGCGCCTGCGCGGCGGCAAGCGGATCGTCGCTCACGTGGGTCACCAGCCCGAGGGCGTGGGCCTCGGCGCCGCTGATCGTCCGGCCGGTGTACGCGAGTTCCTTGGCGACGTCGATGCCGACCAACCGCGGAAGCGTGCGCGTGATCGCCATGTCCGGTATCAGCCCCCACTTCACCTCGAGCACCGACATCTTCGCGTCGGCCGTGGCGAACCTGATGTCGGTGGCGAGGGCGATCTGGAGGCCGCCGCCGAGGCAGTGGCCGTGGATCGCGGCGATCACGGGTACGGGGACCTCGAGCCAGCCGTGGGCGGCGCGCTGGAACCAGTTGGGCACAGGCCCGTGGAGCGGATCCATCAGCGCGTCCGAACCGGGCTGATTGGCCATCACGCCGGCGACGTCGAGCCCCGAGCAGAAGCTCGGTCCCTCGCCGTGGAGGACGACGGCCCGCACCCCCGGCTCGAGTGCGACACGCGCGGCGGCGTCGGTGATCGCGTCGAACATCGCCACGTCGAGCGCGTTGTGCTTCTCCGGGCGGGTGAGCGTGACGGTCGCGATGTGGTCCGACACCTCGATCGCAACGCGTTTCTCGGTCTGGACGGTCTGGTCAGTCATCACCCGGGAACACTATCTGCCGGCGTCACCAAGTCGCCCACCCGGACGGTTCCCGGCTCGATCACCCGGCCGTGGATGCCGAACGCCAGCGGTTCCGTGGTGTTGAGATCGAGGCGATAGCTGCCCAGCATCTTGAGCGTGGGCAGGTCGACCGCACCGGTGTCCGGGTCTCGGGTGGTGATCACGCAACGGCCGACGTGGCCCCCGAACTCAACCTTCGCCTCCCCGAGCCGGACCTCGCGGCCGACCCACTCGTCCTCCGCATGAGCCTGGACGCCGTCGATCTCGATCAGCATCCGGAACCGGCGTCCATCGATCGGGCGGCAGTCGTTGTCCCGCGCATCCCCGAGTCGCTCCAGGGACGCTCGCGAGATCAGTGACACCGCCCCGCCGGAGCCCCGATCGACTCCGGTGTCGCCGGCCTCGACGAGCCGCACATTCCGCCCCAGGAAATCGCTGAGCGCGGCCGACCACGGCCCCTCGACCAACTGCCCGGTCGCGACCCGAGAGAAGAACTTCGTGGTGACCTGATCACCGAGCCGGACCTCGCCGTCGACGACCTTTCCGCCTGGGAGCTGGAGGCTCAGTCGGCGCTCCGCCTCCGAGTAATCGGCGATCACCTGCTGGAGCTCGCCCACCCGCTTGCTGTTGACCAACAGGTTGCGGTCGTCGATCAGGTAGAAGCGCCGGTTGTCCCGTACCCCATATGGCCCGAGCTCGACGCGATCGACCTCGCGCAGCCGGGTGGCCTTCACCGCCGTGACGGCGAGCCCGGTGACTGCCGGCACGTCAGGCGGCCGCCTGCTCGGCCCAGTCGCGATAGAGCCGCCAGTATCGTCCCTGCGCCTCGAGCAGCTCGTCGTGCGTCCCGTCCTCGACCACGCGGCCGTGCTCGAGTACGAGGATCCGGCCGGCGTGCCGGATCGTCGACAGACGGTGAGCGATCACGATCGCGGTCCGCCCCGCGACCAGTCGCCGCAACCCCTGCTCGATCAGGCTTTCGGTGTGCACGTCGACGTTTGAGGTCGCCTCATCGAGTACAAGTATGCGCGGATCCGCGACGAGAGCGCGCGCGAACGCGACCAGCTGGCGCTGTCCGGCCGATAGCTGGACGCCGCGCTCGCCGATCTGCGAGCCATAGCCGTCCTCGAGCTCATCGATGAACGTGTCCGCTCCGACGGCGTGCGCCGCGGCGCGGATTTCCTCGTCGGTGGCGTCCGGCCGGCCGAACGCGATGTTCTCGCGGATCGTGCCGCTGAACAGGAATCCCTCCTGGGGCACGATCCCCATCTGCGACCGGAGCGATTCGGCGGTGATCGTACGCAGGTCGCGGCCGTCGACGAGTACGTCGCCGCTGGTCGGATCGTAGAACCGCGACACCAGCTTCGCGAACGTGGACTTGCCGGCGCCGGTCTCGCCGACCAGCGCCACGGTCTGGCCCGGCGGGATCACGAGGTCGACGTCGCGCAGCGCGTAGTCGCCGTCCTCGGCGCCGCTCGCGCGGCCGTACTGGAATGACACATCGTCGAAGCGGATCTCGCCGCGGATCGCCGGCAGCGGGGTCGCGTCGGGCGCGTCGGAGAGGTCGGGCCGCTCGTCGAGCAGATCGAAGATCTTGTCGAGCGCGGCCATCCCCGACTGGTAGGTCGTGTAGAGCTGCGACAGGTTCTGGATCGGGTCGAAGAAGTTGTTCAGCGCCGCGATGAACGCGAACACCACGCCGGTCGAGGTGTGACCGTTGATCGCCTCGATCCCGCCGATCACGAGGATCTCGACCGTCACCAGCGCGGACAGGAACTCGACAGCGGGGAAGTACGCGGCGTTCAGCTTGACCGTGGTCATGTTCGCCGCCCGGTTCTCGTCGTTGACCTCACGGAATCGCTGGATGTGAGCGCGCTCCTGGCCAAAGGCCCGGACGACACGGATCCCGGACAGGGTCTCCTGCAGGTAGCCGGTGATCGCGGCGATCTTCTCGCGCGTGAGGCGGTAGGCGTCGGCGGAGGCGATCCGGAACACGAACGCGCCCACCGCGAGGAAGGGCAGCACCAGGAACGTGAGCAGCGCCAGGTGCGGATCGAGCACGAACAGGATCACGACCACGCCGATCAACGTCAGTCCCGACTGGATCAGCGTCGCCAGGCCGTCCTCGACCAGCTGGTCGAGCGCCTCCACGTCGTTGGTGATCCGCGAGATGATCACCCCGGTGCGGTTGCGCGAGTAGAACCCGATCGACAGCCGCTGCAGGTGCGTGAACAGCCGGACGCGGAGATCCTGGAGCGCCCGCTGGCCGACCCAGCCGACGAGATACGTCTGCGCCCAGGAGGCGACCGCGTACACGATCGCTGACAGCAGGAACAGGCCGACGATCACGTCCAGCGCGCCCGCGTCGTGGCGATCGATTCCTTGATCGATCGCCAGCTTGGCAAGCGGCGCCGGCGCCAGGGCCGCGGCGGTCGCGGCGACCAGCGACAGGAACATCGCGAGCACGCGCCACTTGTAGGGCGCGAGCAGCTCGATCAGCCCGCGGACCTTGCGGCCCCGGCCACGGGAGCGCTCGAGGCGTCCACGGATGTCGTTCAGGCGACTCACAATCCCACCGCCCCGAGTGACTTGCGCGTCATGAAGACCTGGTCGGGCATGCCCTTCTCGACGATCTCGCGGTAGAGGTCGGACTCCTCGAGCAGATCGTCGTGGCTGCCGTGCGCCGCGACGGTGCCGTGCTCGAGGACGACGATCTCATCCGCGAGCGCGATCGTCGACAGACGGTGCGCGATCACGAACGTCGTCCGGTTGGCCATCACCCCGGCGAGCGCCTGCTTGATCTCCTGCTCGGTCGAGGCGTCGACCGATGAGGTGGCGTCGTCGAGCACGAGGATCCGGGGATCGGCCAGCACCGCCCGCGCGATCGCGATCCGCTGACGCTGGCCACCCGACAGGGTGAGGCCGCGTTCGCCGACGAGGGTGTCGTAGCCCTTCGGAAGCCTCTCGATGAATCCGGCCGCCTGGGCGACCTCCGCGGCCCGCACGACCTCGTCGCGCGTCGCTTCCGGCCGGGCATACGCAATGTTGTCGTGGATCGTGGCCGAGAACAGGAACGGGTCGTCGGTGACGACCGCGATCGCCTTGCGCAGGCTGTGGAGATCGACCGAGCGAACATCGGCGCCGTCGATCCGGACCGAGCCCTCGGTGGCCTCGTACAACCGCGGAAGGAGCGACACCAGCGCGGTCTTGCCGGAGCCCATCGCGCCGACAAGCGCCACCGTCCTGCCCGGCTCGATCTCGAGGTCGATGTTCCGCAGCGCGGGCTGGGAGGCGCCGTCGAAGGTCAGGCCGACGTCGCGGAGCGACACCCGACCGGGGCCTTCGGGTAGCGCCGGTGCGTTCTCGGGGCTCGTGATCCGCGGCGCGCGGTCGAGCACCTGGAAGATGCGGGCGCCGGACGCGGTCGCGCGCTGGGCCGCGCTCAGCATGTAGCCGAGCGTGCGCATCGGCGAGATCAGCAGCAGGAGGTAGGCGTAGAAGGCGGTGAACTGGCCAATCGTCAGCGATCCGTGGATCACGTCCCGCCCGCCCACGAGCAGGATCAGGGCCAGCCCCAGGTTCGGCAGGAAGCCGATCAGCGGCGTGTAGCGCGCCTGGATCTTGGTCGCGTACATCTGCTGGTCGAACACGCGCGTGACCGAGTGCTCAAAGCGCTTGAGCTGCCGATCCTCCTGGGCGAACGCCTTGACGACGCGGACGCCCGAGACGTTCTCCTCGGCCTCGGCGGTCAACTCGGCGATGCGCTGCTGCGCCTCCTGGAGCGCGGGCCGGGAGCGGCGGCCGTACATCCACGCGATCACGACCACGAACGGAACCGGCGCCAGCGCCAGCGCCGCCAGCGGTGGCTGGAGCGCGAACATCGCGACCCCGGCGAGCGCGATGGTGAGGATCGACTGGGCGATGAAGATCAGGCCGTAGCCGAGGAAGAACCGGACCGACTGAAGGTCGACGGTGGCGCGCGACATCAGCTGGCCGGTCTGCTGGCGGTCGAAGAACGCGAGCTCGAGCGCCTGCAGCGCGCCGTACAGCCGGTCGCGCAGGTCGACCTCGACATCCAGCGACACCTTGCCCGCGACCAGTCGCCGCGACGCGCTCAGCGCGAGCCGCGCGAGGCCGGCGAGCACGATCACGACCGCCCACACGATCAGCTGGTCCTGGTGGTGCTTGCTGACGGAGTCGATCGCCCGTCCCGTCAGGTACGGGATCAGGACCGTCGTCCCCATCGCGCCAAAGGCGAGCGCGAACGCCCACGCCACCGGGCGCCGGTAGGGGCGCAGGAAGCCGAGTAGCCGTCGGAAGATAAGCATACTTCATAAAGTATAGTGGGTCGGTTGGGCGTCTGCGACACGCCAGGAGGGCGCCATCGGTGCTCCGTTTGCTATCCCGACGGCCGCCGGGGCGGAAGTGTGACCTGCCGGCTAGCTCACCCGGTGGTCGTCGCGGCGCAACGCGTCGGTGAACCGCTTGGGCACGGCGGCGTCGTCGCCCTCCTCCCACAGCGTGATCACAACGAGCTCGCCCGCGCCTTCGGGGCGGCATACGTAGACGACATCGCGACGGTCGAAGTCGCGGACGAGGACCGCTCCGCCGGACCCGGGCTCGACCCGGCCGGCGGCGTGGGCGCGGGCGACGCGGGAGGCGATCTCGGTCTTCGCGTCGAGCGTTCCGCGGACGCGCTGGCGGAAGCGCTCGGCGGCGTGGTCGGTGACGGCGACGAGCATGGTGATCGTCAACGACGATAGACGGCGGATCGCTTCGAACTGTAGGGTCCCGGCGGCGATATGACGACCGTCCGGGAAGCCACGCTCGAGATCTTCCGCGCTCACGGGATGACGACGATCTTCGGCAACCCCGGCTCGACCGAGCTGCCGATGCTGGCCGACCTCCCCGATGACTTCCGGTACATCCTCGGGCTCCAGGAGCTGGTGGTCGCCGGGATGGCCGACGGCTATGCCCAGGCGAGCGGACGGCCGACGCATGTGAACCTGCACACCGCTCCCGGCGTCGGTAACGCCGTCGGCGGGATCGGCAACGCGAAGGCCAACAAGGCGCCGCTGGTCATCACCGCCGGCCAGCAGGTCCGCGCGCAGGTCACGATCGAGGCGCTGCTGACGAACCGCGACGCCACCGTCGGCCCGCAGCCGTACGTGAAGTGGAGCCACGAACCGCCCCGGGCACAGGACGTGCCGGGCTCGATCGCGCGCGCGATCCATCACGCCACCTTGCCACCCCGGGGCCCGGCGTTCGTGTCGATCCCGATGGATGACTGGGACGCCGAGGCCGATGAGGATCGCGCCGTCAACGCTCGGCGTCGCGTGGTCACCGGCCGCGCGGTGCCCGACCCGGCCGAGCTCGCGCAGCTAGCCGCGGTGCTCGAGTCGGCGCGCAACCCGGTGCTCGTCGCCGGCCCCGACGTCGATGCCAGCGGCGGCTGGCAGGCGGCGGTCACGCTCGCCGAGAAGCAGCGCCTGCCCGTATGGGCGTCGCCCGGCACCGCGAGCAGCCGGATCGGCTTCCCGGAGAACCACCCCAACTTCGTCGGCGTGCTGCCGCCGGCGATCGGCCCGCTCGCGCAGACGCTCGACGGGCACGACCTGATTCTCGTCGTCGGCACCTACGTTTTCCCGTACTACCCGTACATCCCGGGCCCGCTGCTCCCGGAGGGCGCCTCGCTGGTCGCGATCACGAGTGATCCCGACGAGGCGGCGCGCGCGCCGATGGGAGACGCGATCGTCGGCGACGTCGGCCTCGCGCTCCAGGCGCTTGTCGAGCTGGTCGGCGAGTCCGACCGTCACGCGCCCGATCCGCGGCCCGCGCCACCGGAGCCTCCGCAAGCCGACCCGATGAGCGGCTCAGCCGCGATGGCCGCGCTCGCCGACGTGTGGCCCGACGGTGGGATAGCCGTCGCCGAGGTGCCCTCGAGCTCGGCCGCCCTGCGCAACCGGCTGCGGCTGTCGCAACCAGGCAGCTACTACCAGAGTGCCAGCGGCGGGCTCGGCTTCGGGATCTGTGCCGGTGTCGGGGTCCAGCTGGCGGAGCCCGGGCGCCCGGTGGTGTGCGTCGTAGGCGAAGGCTCGGCGCAGTACGGGATCACCGTCCTGTGGACCGCGGCCGCATACAAGGTGCCGGTCACGTTCCTCGTGCTGCGGAACGCCGAGTACATGATCCTCAAGTGGTTCGCGGAGTTCGAGCAGGTCGCCGGCGCCCCGGGTCTCGAGCTGCCGGGGCTCGACACGGCCGCGGTGGCGCGGGCCTACGGCGTGCCCTCGGACACGGTGTCGAACCGCGAGGAGCTCACGGCCGCGCTCCGCTCGGCGATCGCGGCGGACGACGGTCCGCGCCTGGTCGAGGCCCGGGTCGCGTCCGGTATGTGGTTCGAGTAAGCGTCACCGCGGGACGCCATAGGACTCGTGGACCTGTGCGGCCTCCTGGTCCTGCTGCGCCGACTCCCGCGTCTGCACCTTGTTGATCTGATCGCACAACAGCCCCCACGCGATCCGGTCGTCCTTACCTCGGTAGCGATCGCGCCCCTGTAGGAACGCCCAGGCCTCGCTTCGCAGGTAGGCGGCGGCAATTCCTCGGCGGGTCGAGCGTTGGGAGGGCTTCAGCCACTGGCTGATGCTCTGCAGCAGCCCGACGAGCAGGCCTAGGACGATCGCGTACACCTTGGGCGCGTTGAGCGCCACGGCCAACGAGCCTCCGACGCCGGCGAGGATCGAGGTCAGGTTGAGGAAGTTGTCGAGGACCGAGTAGCCCCGGAGACTTCGCTCGTACATCTTCATCGGGCCGATGAAGCGGTGCACGAGGAACGCGCGCTGGATTTCTAGCTGGTCGAGCGCGTGAGCGTGGTCACCCCACGCGACCTCGGCGAGCCGCCGCTCGATCAGCCGCGCGATGTCCTGGGCCTCGCCGCTGAGTTGGTCTCGCATTCCGAGCGCCTCGAGCAGAGCATCGACCTCGTCGTTGCCCGCCCGCATGAGCCGGGTGACGACGCTCTCGTTCCTGGTCGTGTCGCCGTCGCCGGCAGCGCTAAGAGAAGCCGGGTCCTTTGATGCTGTGACCGAGTCGCCTGACTCCCCGTTGTCCTGCATGCTCGCGTGCCCTCCCTCCGAGTCGGCGCCCCCGAGAACAAACGGTAATCGGTTCGGAGCGCGCCGTGTGGGATTCGGCTTGCAACCGGCCCCTACACCCCGTCCACGCCCCACGTGGGGCGTGGACGGGGCCGCTCCCTCGTCGGCCGCCGCCCACGCCCCGGGGCGGGCGGGCTACAGACCCTGCAGGGCGGGGATGCCGAGCAGCTGGTTGACGATGTTCAACAGGCCGGAAAGCTCCCCTGAGGTGAGACCGGACGTGCCGGTGCCATTCAACAGGTTCGAGACCGAGCACAGGAGGTTGCCCAGCAAGTTGCCGGCTCCTGGTACCGCCGTGATGTCGAGCACCACCTGGTTGAGGCTCACGTTCAACCCGAGCAAGTTCAGGTTGAGCGGTCCGAGCACCAGGTGGAGGATCGGACAGGTCACCGCGGCAGACTTCGCCGCGCCGGGAATGGTCGACTGCTGCACCGACGCCGGAATCGCGACGTTCGAGCGCGAGATGTGGCGCCCGCCGACCCTTCCGACCAGCGTGCCAAGCGCGTATGTCTTGCCGTTGCGCGTGACGAACTGCGTAACGGTGTAATGACCGGTGAACGTCTTGCCGCTGTGTGTCGTCCCGGACACCGGTATCTGAGACAGGGACGTTGCGGCGATCGGAGCCGGGGCGCTCGCCTGAGCGTCCGCGGCGACCGGAACGATCAGCGCGGCGGCAAACGCCGCTGCGAGGATAATCCCGAGTTTGCGTACTGACATTTGACTCCTCCAAGCTGAGGACTTCGTGGTAACTCACTTCCCGGCCGTCAGGTCGGGGGTCCGGCGCTTGGTTTGGTGAATGCGAGTGCGACGGGACGCTCGTTGGCGCGGACTAAACCGCGCCAACGAGCGCTGGACCTCCCTGACTCCTCTTACCTCCTTAGTGCGCCATACCCTCGCTACCCGGTCACTTGAGCAGTGACTCCGGAGCGTGGACAGATGTACGACATCGTCAATCGTCGTTTACCGTCAGAGCGTCAATCCGGGCTTACGTCGGGTTTTCTCACACTCACGCACCGCGACCGAACGGCCACGGACCACTATTGGGCGGGAAAACGGTGAGTCGTGAACCAGTGGACCGTCCGCAGGTCCTGCCGACGAGCCACTAGAGGTTCACGGCCACGTACTTGGTCTCGAGGTACTCCTCGATCCCCTCGTAGCCACCTTCGCGTCCGAAGCCCGATTGCTTGATGCCGCCGAACGGGGCGCCGGCGTTGGACACCATGCCCTGGTTGAGTCCGACCATGCCGGTCTCGAGCCGCTCGACAACGCGAAGCGCTCGCTTCAGGTTGTTGGTGTACACGTACGCCACCAGGCCGTACTCGGTGTCGTTGGCCGCAGCGATCGCCTCGTCCTCGTCGGCGAATCCCTTCACGGGGGCCACCGGGCCGAAGATCTCCTCGTGGAGCAGGTTGGCGTCGTCGGGGATGTCCGTGAGCACCGTCGGGTCGTAGAAGTAGCCGGCGCCGTTGCGGGCGTGGCCGCCGACGACCGCCTTCGCGCCGCGCCCGATCGCGTCTTCGACGAGCTCGGCGACCTTGCTGCGCTGCTTGTCGTCGATCAGCGGCCCGACCTGCACGCCGTCCTCGGTCCCGCGACCGACCTTCAGCGCGCCCATCTTCTCGGCGAGCTTCTCGGCGAACTGATCGGCGACCCCATCGGCGATGTGGAAGCGGTTGGCGGACGTGCACGCCTCGCCGCCGTTGCGCATCTTCGCGATCATCGCGCCCTGGACCGCGGCGTCGACGTCGGCGTCGTCGAACACGATGAACGGCGCGTTGCCGCCGAGCTCCATCGACAGCCGCAGCAGATTCTGCGAGGCCTGCTCCATCAGCGTGCGCCCGACCTCGGTCGAGCCGGTGAACGACAGCTTCCGCAGCCGCGAGTCGGCGATCAGCGGCTTCATCGTCTCGCTCGACGAGGATGCGGTGACAAGGTTCACGACGCCGCCTGGAAGCCCGACCTCCTCGAGGATCTTGACGAGCATCAGCATCGACAGGGGCGTCTGCTGGGCGGGCTTGACGACCATCGTGCACCCGGCCGCGATCGCCGGGCCGATCTTGCGGGTACCCATCGCGAGCGGGAAGTTCCACGGCGTAATCAGCAGGCACGGTCCCACCGGTTGCTGCATGGTCAGCACGCGCCCCTGCCCGTTGGCGTTCGTCGAGTAGCGCCCGTCGATCCGCACCGCCTGCTCCGAGAACCAGCGGAAGAACTCGGCGCCGTAGGCGATCTCCGCCTTGGACTCGGCGAGCGGCTTGCCCATCTCGAGTGTCATCAGCAGGGCCAGGTCGTCTGCGCGGGCGGTGAGCGCCTCGAACGCGCGCCGGAGGATCTCCCCGCGCTCGCGCGGCGCGTGCGCGGCCCAATCGGGGCCGGCGTCAACCGCGGCGGTCAGCGCGGCCTTGGCGTCGTCGGTGGAGGCGTCGGCGATGTCGGTCAGGGTCTCGCCGGTCGAGGGATCCTCGACGGACAGCGTGCCCTTCGATCCGTCGCGCCATTCACCAGCGATGTACAGCTGCTTGGGAACTTCGTCAACGATCTTCTGTTCGGCTGGGGCTGTGAGCGTGGTCATCCATCCAACCTACCACCGGCGCACAAACAAAAAGTCCCGGCGGGCAAGGCCCGCCGGGACTATCTGCGCTGCGTTGCCAGCTGGGGAAGTCGGTTACGCGGCCTGTCGGGTCGGGGCCGGCTCGAGCGCGACGCCCAGCACCTCGTCGACGGTCATCGCGAAGTGGAAGTTCATCGCGTCGCGCACCTCCTGCGGCACGTCGTCCAGGTCGCCCCGGTTACGCTCGGGCAGAACCACGTCGGTCAAGCCCGCGGCGTGTGCCGCCAGGACCTTCTGCTTGACGCCGCCGATCGGCAACACCCGGCCCTGGAGGGTGACCTCGCCGGTCATGCCTACGGTGTGGCGCACCGGCCTGTCGCTGAGCAGCGAGGTCAGCGCGGTCACCATGGTCACGCCCGCGCTCGGACCATCCTTGGGGATGGCCCCGGCCGGCACGTGGACGTGGAACGTGCGATCCTCGAACGCGTTCGGCTCGATGTCGAGCTCGGAGGCATGGCCACGGACGTAGGAGAGGGCGATCTGGGCCGACTCCTTCATCACGTCGCCGAGCTGGCCCGTCAGGGTCAGGCCGGGCGAGCCCTGCATTCCGGTGGCCTCGATGAACAACACATCGCCGCCGGTGCCGGTCACGGCCAGGCCGGTCGCGACGCCGGGGACGGCAGTGCGGATCGCCGACTCCTGGAAGTGCCGTTGACGGCCGAGCGCATCACGGACCGCGTCGACGTCGATGACGACGGGGGCCTGCGCCTGACCCGAGGCGATCTTGGTTGCGGTCTTCCGCAGCAGCGTCCCGAGCTCGCGCTCGAGCTGGCGAACGCCGGCCTCGCGCGTGTACTCGCTCGCCACCATGCCCAGGAGCTCGTCCGAGATCTCGACCTCTTCGGGCCGGAGACCGTTTCGCTCCAGCTGCCGTGGCCACAGGTAGCCCCGGGCGATCGCGGTCTTCTCGGAGCTCGTGTACCCGTCGAACCGAATGACCTCCATCCGGTCGAGCAGTGGGCCGGGGATCGTGTCGGCCACGTTGGCCGTCGCGATGAACATCACGTTGCTCAGATCGAGCTCCACGTCCAGGTAGTGGTCGCGGAAGCTGTGATTCTGCGCCGGGTCGAGGACCTCGAGCAGAGCTGAGCTCGGGTCGCCGCGCCAGTCGGCGCCGACCTTGTCGACCTCATCGAGCATGATCACCGGGTTCATCGTCTCGGCGTCCCGCAGCGCGCGGACCAGCCGGCCCGGCAGGGCGCCGATGTACGTGCGCCGGTGACCGCGGATCTCGGCCTCGTCACGAACGCCACCCAGGGACATCCGGACGAACTTCCGGCCGGTCGCCCGCGCGATCGATTCTCCGATCGAGGTCTTCCCCGTGCCCGGAGGGCCAATCAGGGTGAGGATCGCACCCGAGCGCTTGTCCTCGGTGATTCCACGCTCCTGGCGGAGCTTCTTGACCGCGATGTACTCGACGATCCGGTCCTTGACGTCCTCGAGACCCGCGTGGTCGGCGTCCAGCACCTCACGCGCGTGCTCCGGATCCAGGCGCTCGTCGGAGCGATTGCTCCACGGCACCGCGATCAGCCAGTCGAGGTAGGTCCGGATGACCGTTGACTCGGCGCTCTGCTCGCCCATCCGCTCGAGCCGTCCGAGCTCCTTCTCGGCCTGTTCGCGGACCGGGTCGGGCATGCCGGCCTCTTCGATCTTGGTTCTGTACTCCTCGACGACGGAGGCGTCGTCCTCGCCGAGCTCCTTGCGGATCGACTCCATCTGCTTGCGCAGGAAGTAATCGCGCTGCTGCTTCTCCGCGCCCGACTCGACGTCGTCGCGGATCCGCTTGCGGACCTGGAGCTCGGCCAGCCGCTCGCGCTGCATGTTGAGGGCGAGCTCGAGCCGCTCGGTCACATCGAGCGTCTGGAGCAGCTTGACCTTGTTCTCGTAGGACAGGTCAGGCGAATACCCGCCGGTATCGGCGAGCGCGCCGGGCTCGGTGATGCCCCGCAGGAACGAGGAGACGCGTGAGTCGGCACCGCGCAGCTCGAGGATCTCCTCGACGACGGCGCGATACTCGCGCTCCAGGTTGCGGGTCTTGCCGTCGACCGGGACGGGGTCGGGCTGCTCGTCGACCTCGACGTACAGCCGGCCGTCGGGAGCAGTGTTGGCCGCGCCGGCGACTCCACGGTGAAGCCCCTGGAGCGTGACGGCGCGAGCGCCGCCCGGCAGCCGGACCCGATCAACGACCTCGGCGACCGTTCCGACGTTGGCAAATTCAGTTTCGTGTCTGGGAACGAGGAGAACTCGCTCCTCCTCGCCGGCGTCGACCGCGAGTGTCAGCGACATACCCGGGAAGGCCACGACGTCGTCGAGCGGGATCAAT
The DNA here is from genome assembly GCA_963737055.1 of uncultured Solirubrobacterales bacterium. GTDB lineage: Bacteria > Actinomycetota > Thermoleophilia > Solirubrobacterales > Solirubrobacteraceae > Palsa-465. The sequence goes on from CAVTRE010000002.1 coordinate 230,846, forward strand.
AGAAGGCGACTAGACATCAGTAAGGGCGTTCGCTTTCGATAGTTGCTTACTCAAGATAAGTAGAGGATATCACCCGCCGCGCCCCCAACTAGCACGATCTTAGTCGGGGTGGCTGAGATCTTTCGGGAGGCTTTGCGAGGCCGCTGAGTCGACGATCCAGGCCCTTATCTGGAAACATGAGCCGCAATGCCGGAACACCGTAATCCGAACGAAGAAGCGCACGACGTGCTCGCCGCCGAGGCGTTCGCGGTGCCGTCAGGCGACCCGACGCTGCGCCACCAGCCGATCGCATTGCCCGACGATCCGAGCGGGATCGCCGAGCCCCACGACGTGCTCGCCGCCGAGGAGTTCGCGATGCCGGCGCCGAGGGAGTCGTCGGAGTCGAGCGGGGGCGCGCTGGCGCTCGCGCGCCGCGCTACGTCGCCGGTGCGGATTGTCCTCGGGGTCGCGGCCGCGCTCGTGGTGCTGGCCGCGCTCCGCCGGCGACGCCGCCCCTAGCCAGGTCCTTGGGAAGAAACTGTGGCCATGCTGAAGTTTCTTCCCGAGGGCCAAGCCCCAGGGAGATGTCAGACCGCTAGGACGCGCGCGCGGGACGCTTGCGCGGGGGCATCAGATCGGTGATCGTGCCCTCGGCCATCTCAGCGGCGAACCCGATCGTCTCGGTCAGCGTCGGGTGCGGGTGGATCGTCAGCGCGATGTCCTCGGCGTCGGCGCCCATCTCGAGCGCGTGCACGGTCTCGGCGATCAACTCGCCGGCGTTGACGCCGACGATCCCGGCGCCGAGCAGCCGGCGCGAGTCCGCGTCGAACAGCAGTTTGGTCATGCCCTCATCGCGTCCGAGCGACAGCGCGCGGCCGGAGGCCGCCCACGGGAAGACCGCCTTCTCGTACTCGATCCCGTCCGCGCGAGCGGCGGTCTCGGTCAGGCCCATCCACGCCACCTCGGGGTCGGTGTAGGCCACCGAAGGGATCGCCCGGGGATCGAACTCGGCGCCGGCGACGCCCGCGATCACCTCGGCGGCGACCTTGCCCTCGTGCGAGGCCTTGTGGGCGAGCATCGGGCCGCCGACCACGTCCCCGATCGCGTAGATGTTGGGCACGTTCGTGCGCATCTGCCGGTCGACGGGGATGAAGCCCGCGTCGTCCACGTTGACGCCCGCCGCCGGCGCCCCGACGGAACGCCCGTTGGGCCGCCGCCCGATGGCCACGAGGATCCCATCGAACTTGTGAGTGTCCCCGGAGGAGAGCGTCACCTCGAGGTGCTTCTCGGAAGCCTTGACCGACTCGACCTTGGTGCCGAGGTGAATCTCCTCGTACCGCCCCGAGATTCGCTTGTGCAAAGGCTTCACGAGGTCCGGGTCACAGCCCGGGATCAGCTGGTCGAGCAGCTCGACCATCGTCACCTTCGACCCGAGGGCGTCGTAAACGGTCGCCATCTCGAGTCCGATGATCCCGCAGCCGACGACCAACAGCCGCTTCGGGATCGCCGGTAGCTCGAGCGCGCCGGTCGAGTCGAAGATCCGCTCGTCCTCGGGCAGTCCGGGGATCGTCGCCGCCTCCGACCCGGAGGCGATGATGCAGTTGTCGAACGTGATCGTCCGATCGCCGGCGCGGATCGTGTTCGGCCCCTCGAGCAGAGCCTCGCCCGTGACCACCTCGACCTTCCGCTGCTTGGCCAGTCCGGCGAGCCCCCCGGTTAGCTTCTTGACGATGGACGCCTTCCACGCGCGCAGCTCGTCGACGTCGACCTTGGGCTTTGAGAACTTGATCCCGTGCTCGCCCATCTCCGAGGCGTCGGCCACGACGCGGGCGGCGTGGAGCAGCGCTTTGGACGGGATGCAGCCGACGTTCAGGCACACGCCGCCGAGCGTGTCGTAGCGCTCGATCAGCACGGTCTTCAGCCCGAGGTCGGCGGCGCGGAACGCGGCCGTGTAGCCCCCCGGCCCGGACCCGATCACGACGACCTGGGCGTCGTGATCGCCGCCCGCGCCGTTGGCGGACGAGGGCGGGGGAGGGGCGGGCTCGCGCTCGACCCTCGCCTCGGAAGTCTCCGCCGCCGGCGCCTCCGAGGTCTCCGTCGCCCCCGAGGTCTCCGCCGCCCCCGAGGTATCCGTCGCGGGCGCCTCCGAGGTCTCCGTCGCCGGCGCCCCCGAGGCGCCGTCACTGGACCCGGCGCCGTCGGAGTCGAGCGTCAGCAGCACGCTGCCCTCCGAGACGCGGTCGCCGATCGCGACCCGGAGCTGGCCGACCGTCCCGGCCTCCGGCGCCGGCACGTCCATCGTCGCCTTGTCGGACTCGAGTGTGACCAGCGGATCCTCGAGCGCGACCTCGTCGCCGGGCGAGACGTGGATCTCGATGATCGGGACGTCCTGGAAGTCCCCGATGTCCGGGACGCGAATCTCGGTCACAGCAGTGCCCGCTTGAGATCGCTCAGGACCTTGACGAGGTGGACCACGAACCGCGCCGCCGCGGCGCCGTCGATCACCCGGTGGTCATACGACAAAGACAGGGGGACCATCAATCGGGGGACGAACTCGCGGCCGTCCCACACCGGCTTCATCGCCGACCGCGTGGCCCCGAGGATCGCGACTTCCGGGGCGTTGATGATCGGGGTAAACGAAGTCCCGCCGATTCCACCCAGCGAGGAGATCGTGAACGATGCCCCCTGCATGTCGCCGGGCATCAGCTTGCCCTCGCGCGCCTTGCCCGACAGCTCGGTCAGCTCGCGCGCGATCTCTATCAGCCCCTTCTTGTCGGCGTTCTTGATCACCGGGACGACGAGACCGCCGGGAGTGTCTGCCGCGAACCCGAGGTTGTAATAGCGCTTCAGGATCAGGTCCTCGCCGTCCAACGACGCGTTGAATGCCGGGAACGCCTTGAGCGTCGCTACCGACGCGACGATCAGGAACGACACCATCGTCACCTTGACGCCCTCCCGCGAGAGCTCGTCGTTGAGCTGCTTGCGCCACGCCTCGAGATCGGTGATGTCGGCCTCGTCGTTGTGCGTGACGTGGGGGATCATCACCCAGTTGCGGGCGAGCACCGGGCCGGAGATGCGCTGGATCCGGGAGCGCTGCACGCGCTCGATCTCGCCGAACTTGGAGAAGTCGATCTGCGGCCATGGCGGCAGGTCCAGACCCGCGCCGGCGCCGCCGCCTCCGGCACCGGGAGCCGGGGCCGGCGCGCCCGGAGCGGCGGACGGACCGCCCTCGACGAACGCGTGGACGTCGTCCTTGGTGATGCGTCCTTTGCGGCCACTGCCGGTCACGCGGTGCAGGTCGACTCCGAGCTCGCGAGCGACGCGGCGAACCGCGGGCGAGGCGTACACGGGGCCGCCGCCGTTCCCCGCAGACGCAGGGGGAGCCGCCGCGGGCTGCGAGGCCTCCGGCGCGGGTTGCGAAGCCTCCGGCGCGGGTTGCGAAGCCTCCGGCGCGGCCTGGTCCTCGGCCTGGATCGCGCTGTCGGCCGAGTCTGCCGCTTTCGTGCCCGCCGAGGGGCGAGGTCCATCGTCCGACGCGGGCGCGCCGCCGTCACCGTCGCTCGCCGCTCCGCTTTCATCCGACGGCGACAACGTCAGCAGCTTGGTCCCCTGTGAAACCTTGTCCCCGATCTTGACCAGGAGATCGCCAACGGTGCCCGCGACCGGCGCCGGCACGTCCATCGTCGCCTTGTCTGACTCGAGCGTGATCAGCGGGTCGTCGACCGCGACGGTGTCTCCGGACGACACCAGGATCTCGATTATCGGTACGTCCGTGAAGTCGCCGATGTCCGGGACTTCGACCGATACCGCACCCGAGGTCGCGCTCATACCGTCGTCGGCATCGGGGCGTCGGCGTCGATCTGGTAGCGCTCGATCGCCTCCTTGACCCGCTCGGCATCGATCGCCCCGGAATCGGCGAGCTCCTTCAAGGCGGCCAGCGCCACATAGTGGCGGTCGACCTCGAAGAACCGCCGGAGCGCTCGTCGGGAGTCGCTGCGCCCGAACCCATCGGTCCCCAGGACGCGATAACCGCCTGGTACCCACTGGCGGATCTGGTCGGGGAACGCGCGCAGGTAGTCGGTCGAGGCGACGACCGGCCCCTCGCGCGAGGAGAGCTGCTCGGTCACAAACGCCCGGCGGGGCCCCTCGGTCGGGTGGAGCATGTTCCAGCGCTCGACCTCGATCCCGTCGCGGCGCAACTCGGTGAACGACGTGACGCTCCAGACGTCCGCCGCCACGCCGAAGTCCGACTCGAGCAGGTCGGCCGCGGCCAGCACCTCGTTCAGGATCGTCCCCGACCCGAGCAGCTGCACCCGCGGGCCGCCTTCGGACGACCCGGAACGCAGCATGTACATCCCCCGCAGAATGCCCTCGGCAGCGCCCTCGGGCATCGCCGGGTGGTGGTAGTTCTCGTTCATCAGCGTGAGGTAGTAGAAGACGTCCTCCTGCTCGGCCACCATGCGCCGCAGGCCGTCCTGGATGATCACCGCCACCTCGTACCCGAACGTCGGGTCGTACGCGCGGACGTTCGGGACCACCGAGAACAGCAAATGGCTGTGGCCGTCCTCGTGCTGGAGGCCCTCGCCGTTCAAGGTGGTCCGGCCCGCGGTGCCGCCGAGCATGAACCCGCGCGTCCGCGAGTCCGCCGCCGCCCACACCAGGTCGCCAACTCGCTGGTAGCCGAACATCGAGTAGTAGATGTAGAACGGCACCATCTGCTCGCCGTGGGCGCTGTACGAGGTCCCGGCGGCGATGAACGATGAGATCGACCCGGCCTCGGTGATCCCCTCCTCGAGGATCTGGCCGTGCTTGTCCTCCTTGTAGAACATCAGCTGCTCGGAGTCCTGCGGCTGGTAGAGCTGGCCGACCGGCGAGTAGATCCCGACCTGCCGGAACATCCCCTCCATCCCGAACGTGCGTGACTCGTCGGGCACGATCGGGACGATCCGGTGGCCGATCTTCTTGTCTCGCAGCAGCGCGGCGAGGACCCGCACGAACGCCATCGTCGTCGAGATCTCCCGTTCGCCGGTCCCCTCGAGCTGACCCTTGAACAGCTCCAAATCCGGCACCTCGAGCGGCTCCGCCTTCGTGCGGCGGACGGGCAGGCTGCCGCCGAGGGCGCCGCGTCGATCGCGCAGGAACTCCATCTCGGCGGAGTCCTCCGGCGGCTTGTAGTACTCGGCGGCGCGTACCTGCTCGTCGGTCAGCGGCAGCTCGAACCGATCCCGGAAGGCCAGCAGCGCGTCCTCGGTCATCTTCTTGGCCTGGTGCGTGACCATCTGGCCTTCGCCCGAGACGCCCATGCCGTAGCCCTTGATCGTCTTCGCCAGAATGACCGTGGGCTGGTCGGTGTGCTCGACGGCCGCGTGGTAGGCCGCGTACACCTTCTGCTGATCGAGCCCGCCTCGGTTGAGCAGCCAGATCTCCTCGTCGGACATATGCGACACACGTTCGAGCAGCACCGGGTCGCGGCCGAAGAATTGCTCGCGCACGTAGGCGCCGTCGCGCGACTTGAACGTCTGGTACTCGCCGTCGACGCACTCCTCCATGACCTTGACCAGACGGCCGTCATGGTCCTCGGCCAGCAGCGGATCCCATCGCGCTCCCCACACGACCTTGATCACATTCCAGCCGGCGCCACGGAAGTCGGCCTCGAGCTCCTGAATGATCTTTCCGTTGCCGCGAACGGGACCGTCGAGCCGCTGCAGGTTGCAGTTGACGACCCAGATCAGGTTGTCGAGGCCCTCACGTCCCGCGAGCGCGGTGGCGCCCATCGTCTCGGGCTCGTCCATCTCGCCGTCGCCGAGGAACGCCCACACCTTCCGTCCGGCGGTATCCGAGACCCCGCGGGCCTCGAGGTACTTCATGAACCTCGCCTGGTAGATCGACGTGATCGCGCCGATCCCGAGCGACACCGTCGGGAACTGCCAGAACTCGGGCATCAGCCAGGGATGGGGGTACGAGCTCAGGCCGCCGGCCACCGAGACCTCCTGGCGGAAGCCGTCGAGCTGCTCCTCCGTCAGGCGTCCCTCGAGGTACGCGCGGGCGTAGTTGCCCGGTGAGGAGTGCCCCTGGAAGAACACGAGATCGCCCCCGTGCCCCTCGGACGGAGCGTGCCAGAAGTGGTTGTAGCCGACCTCGTACAGCGTCGCCAGCGATTGGAAGCTCGCGATATGGCCTCCGAGCTCGGACGACAGCTTGTTCGCGCGCACGACCATCGCCATCGCGTTCCAGCGAACGATCGAGCGCAAGCGGCGCTCGAGCAGCGGATCGCCGGGCAAGCGAGCCTCGCGCTCGGGCGGGATCGTGTTCACGTACGGCGTGGTGATGCTCGCGATCGGGCCGCTGCCGGCGAGCTGCGCACGCTCTACAGCGCGCGCGAGAATCTGTCGGGCGCGATCGGGCCCATCGTGCTCGACGACTGCATCGACGGCCTCGAGCCACTCTGTGGTCTCGGCCGCGTCGATGTCGGCGCCGGCGCCGTTTGAGCTTGCTGTTTGCAGAGAGTCGGTCATGCGCCTGCGGGCCGTTTCGTCACTCGACCCTGATGTTCAATATACCCCGGCGTTTCTACCTCGGATCGCACCGCAACGCCGATTTCCCCTACGGTTGGGGGGTGTCGCTGAGAGAAGTCGACGGCGTAGTCGGAGCGCCCTGGGCGAGGCCGTTGGCCGGCGCGCTCGACCAGCTCGTGGTCGAGTCGGACGCGCTCGCCGACAACGCGCTCGGGGACCCGGCGCGACGGCCGCTGTACGTGTACCGGCCGCCCGGAGTCGAGCTCGACCACCCCAAGGGCCTTCCATCGGTGCACGTGATCCAGGGTTTCACCGGCCAGCTCGACATGTGGACGGCGCACTCGGCGCTCGAGCCCAACATGATCGAGCGGATCGACGCGATGTTCGCGGCGCGAGCGTGTCCCGACGCGATCATCGTGTTCGTAGACGCGTGGACGTCGCGCGGCGGATCGCAGTTCATCAACTCTGCGTCGACCGGCCGCTATCTCGACTACCTGTGCGACGAGGTCGTGCCGTTCGTGGACGAGCGCTATCCGACGCTGGCCGGACGTGATCACCGCGGCCTCGCCGGCAAGTCGTCGGGCGGGTACGGGGCGATGGTCGTGCCGATGCTCCGGCCGGAGGTGTTCGGGGCGTTCGCGTCGCACGCCGGCGACTCTCTGTTCGAGTGCTGTTACCTGCCCGAGTTCCGATCCGTGGCACGCTCGCTCCGCGACCACTTCGAGGGTTCGTACGAGGTGTTCTTCGAAGAGCTCGCGGCCGCTGACCACTTCGACTTCGGGAAGTACGGCGGGCCGTTCGAGATGTACGGGTACGCGTCGGCGTACTCGCCGGACTTGACGTCCCCGGGGCGGGCGCTGCTGCCGTTCGAGGTCTCGACGGGCCGCTTGGTCGACGACGTGTGGGCCCTGTGGCTCGAGCACGACCCGGTGCGGATGGCGCCGCGTTACGCCGACGCGCTGCGGAGCATGCACCGCATCTACCTCGACGCCGGCAAGAGCGACGAGTACTACCTCGACGTCGGCGCCCAGGCGTTCGCGCAGGAGCTCTCGAAGATCGGCGCCGCGCACACAATCGAGCTGTTCGACGGCAAGCACGGCGGCATCACCTACCGCTATCCCGGTGCGATTCGCGAGCTCGTGACGGCGCTGCACGGATGACGGCCACGGCCGAGCAGGAGCTCGCGTTTGCCGGTCCGGGCGCGCTCGCGGACATGGTCCGGCGCCGCGAGGTTGCCCCGCGCGAGCTTGTCGAGTTGTTCCTCGCGCGGATCGAGGCGATCGGCCCGAGGCTGAACGCGTTCCGTGTGGTGATGGCCGACGAGGCGCTCGCGACTGCCGAACAAATGTCGTCAGTCGAAGCCGAGGGGCCGCTGGCCGGCGTGCCGGTGGCGATCAAGGACGACATGCCGGTCGCGGGCCAGTCGGTGACGCGCGGATCTCGCTCGTACCGACCTCCGGAGACTGCCGACGGCGAGGTCGTGCGGAGGCTGCGCGCCGCCGGCGCGATCCCGATCGGGATCACGAACGTTCCCGAGCTGATGATCTTCCCCTGGACCGCGAGCGCGGCGAACGGGGTCACGCGCAATCCGTGGGATCCGACGCGGACGCCCGGCGGGTCGTCGGGGGGCTCGGCCGCGGCGGTCGCGTCCGGCATGGTCCCGTGCGCGACGGGCTCGGACGGCGGTGGGTCGATCCGGATCCCCGGCCGCATGCTGCGGGCTTGTGGGGATGAAGCCGAGCCGCGGCCGGGTCTCGACCCAGCCGGCTCGCGAGGGCTGGCTCGGGCTGAGCGTGTTCGGGGCGCTCGCACGGACGGTCGGCGACAGCGCCTTGATGCTCGACGTGATCCACGGGTCGATGCCCGGCGATGCCGACACCGTCCCGCCACCCGCCGGGAGCTACGTCGAGGCGGCGGCGAGGCCGCCCGGACGACTGCGGATCGCGACCTCGCGCAAGCTGCCGCCTGGGTTCATGGCGTGGCTGTCGAGCGACCAGCGCGGCGCGTGGGAGCGGACCGGCACGGTCCTGGCCGAGCTCGGACACGACGTGATCGAGCACGATCCGCCCTACGGACTGGCCGGGATCGAGTTCACGCAGATGTGGCTCCGCGGCATCTATGAGGAGTCGCGGACAGTGCCGGACCCCGCACGGCTGGAGCGCTCGACGCGGCAGCTCGTGGCGGCCGGCCGGCGCGTGGCTCCCGGGCGCCGGCGGCAGACGCTGCTGCGAAAAAGAGATGCCCGGACGGCGCGGGTGATCGAGTTGTGGAACGAGATCGACGTGCTGCTCACGCCGGTGCTGGCGACCACGGCGATCGCGGCCGAGGGCGGCTACGGCCGCTCGGCGCCGATCGCGATCAACCGGTCGTCGCGGTTCATGCCTTTCAATCCGCTGTTCAATGTCACCGGACAGCCGTCGATCGCGGTGCCGGCGGGGTTCGGAGCCGACGGGCTCCCACTCAGCGTTCAGCTGGTCGGCCGACCGGGCGCAGAGGATCTTCTGTACTCGCTCGCCGGTCAGCTCGAGACGGCGCGGCCGTGGGCCCAGCACCGTCCTCCCGGTTGCTGAACACCTCCTTGGAGAGCGCCAAGAACTCGGCCGCGGCGGGGGAGAGGCGCTTGCCCTCGCGGGAGGCAAGCGTAATGTCGCGGCTGAGCGACGGCTCGATCAGCGCTGCGACCGCGAGGTGTCCAGCCGAGCGGTCTGCGTCTGACTGGGGCAGGATCGCGACGCCCATGCCCCGGGCGACCAGCCGCCTGATCCGCTCGCTCTCATTGGATTCGAGCTTGATCTGCGGCTCGAACCCGGCGCGGTGGGCGGCGTAGATGAGCAGCTCTCGCAGCCGGGCGCCCTCGCGGTAGCTGACGAATTGCTCGTCGGCGAGCTCGGCCATCCGCAGCCGGCGTCGGCTGGCGAGCGGGTGACCGCTCGGCAGGACGGCGACGAGTTCCTCGGACAACAGCTGGTGCAGGACGAGCCCCTGCGTCTCGATCCGCTCGGTCACTGACAGGAAGGCCAGGTCAAGGACGTCGTCGCGGAGCATCTCGGCGAGCTCCTCGCTCGACTGCTCGCGCACGGTCAGCTCGACGGCGGGGTGGCGCTCGTGGAACATCGCCAGCGCCAGCGAGACATCGACCGGCCCCATCGTGTGCATCGTGCCCACGGTCACGTGGCCGGCGCGCACGCCGGCGAGGGCCTGCATCTCGGCGTTGGCGGCATCGACCTCGGACAGGATCCGCCGGGCGCGGGCAACAAGCGTCTTTCCGGCCTCGGTGACCGTTACTCGCCGCGTCGTTCGCTCGACCAGCGCGAGGCCGACCTCCTGCTCGAGCCGCCGGATCTGTTGGGAGAGCGCGGGCTGGGCGATGTGCTCGCGTGCCGCCGCGCGGGTGAAGTGCTGCTCGTCGGCGAGCGCGACGAGGTAGCGCAGCTGGCGAAATTCCATAAGCGAAGCCTATAGATAACCTCGTGCATTCGTCTTTGACATATGAAAGCCGCGGCGCCACTATTCACGCACACCCTCTCCTCCCTCAGAGCGCCCCGCTTGATCCGGCCCCCAAGTCACACAGCCGGACACGGGGCGCTCTTTTTTTGATTAAGGGTTTCGGGGACCGCTTAGCCAGCCGGGCCGCCATCGAGCGACGGCGCGCGCTAGGCGAGCGCGATCGTGGCCGCCATCGAGCGAGGACGCGCGCTAGGCGAGCCGCGAACCGAGCGCGCCGACCAGCGCCACCGCGTCCAGATCGTCGTGCACGAGCGTTTGACACATGACCCGGTGAAGGCCGGCGTCGCGGTAGGCCGCGAACTGCTCGGCGGCCTGATCGATCGTCGCCACCACCCAGCCCGGGGGCGGGTCGCGCAGGAGCACGTCGGCTTCGGTTCCGGTTCGCTCGGCGACACGGCGGGCGCGGTCTTCGAGGTCCGCGCCGTCGGCGCCGATCACGGTCCCGATCATCGCCGAGAACGGGATCGGATCCCGACCGGCGCGCCGGCACGCCTCCGCGACCCGATCGCGGCGCCCGGCCACGTCGGCGACCGGCGGGAATGGGGTGTTGTATTCGTCGGCGAACCGGGCGGCGAGCCCCGCGCTCCGCGGGCCGGCGCTACCGCCCATGATCACCGGCGGACGCGGCCGCTGGACCGGCTTCGGCTGGGCGTCGAGGTCGCGCAGGGTGTAGTGGGCGCCGGAGTACGAGAACGGCTCTTCGCCCCAATGACCCATCAGCACCTCGAGCTGCTCCTCGAGCACGTCCATGCGAGTCTTCGTCGGCAAGAACGGGAACCCGTACGCCTCGTGTTCGCGCTCGTGCCAGCCGGCCCCGATGCCGAGATCGATCCGACCTTGGGATACGTGGTCGGCGGTCACGACAAGCTTGGCCAGCACCGACGGGTGGCGGAAGCTCGTGGGCGAGACCAGCGTCCCGAGCCGCAGCGTCGTGGTTGCGGCGGCGAGCGCGTTGATCGTGGCCCAGGCGTCGAGCGAACCGCGCTCGGGATGCTGCCCGTCGAGGTTCTGGTAGTGGTCGGAGCGAAACAGGGTCGGGATCCCGTGCTCTTCGCAGGCGGTCGCCAGCGCCAGCCACTGGGGCCACGTGACTCCCTCCTGCCCTTCGATCATGAGACAGAGATCCACGGCAGGCGATCGTAAAGCAAGTTAGCGCCCGGTTGTCGACCTCGCGGCGCGCGACACTCCAGGTGTGAAAACGTGGCGACGCAGCCGTTTCTTCGGAGCGGACGTGACCGTCGTGTCGGTCGTCTTCGTGCTGATCGTGGCGTTTGCGCTCGCCGGCGCCGGCCGGGGCTCGGACGACCCGCCGGCGACCGTCGCCGGCGCCGCCACCGTGACCGTCTACCCGAGCGCGACCGGGGCCACGGTGCCGGCCGGGTTCGTGGGCCTGTCGCTCGAGTACCCGGCCGTCCCGGCATACGCCGGAACCGACCCCAGCTCGCTCGACCCGGTATTCGTGCAGCTCGTCCGCAACCTGGCGCCGGGACAGGAGCCGGTGCTTCGGATCGGCGGAGACAGCGCCGATCGGACTTGGTGGCCGACGTCGGCGGTACAGCGCCCTGCGGGGGTCACGTTCGCGATCACCCATCAGTGGCTTGCGGTCACACGGTCGCTCGCGCAGACCCTCGGGGCGCACCTGATCCTCGGGCTCAACCTCGAGGCCGACAGCTCCGAGCTCGCGTCCGCCGAGGCGAGCGCGCTCATCGACGGCGTCGGCTCGCGCTCGATACGGGCGCTCGAGCTCGGCAACGAGCCGGACCTGTACGCGGCCTTCCCGTGGTACCGCAGCGCCGGTAGCGGCGTCCTCGGCCGTCCCCCGGGCTACGACGAAGCGTCGTTCATCCACGACTTCGCCCAGTTCAGCTCCGCGTTGCCCCCGGTGGCGCTCGCCGGCCCGAGCCTGAGCGGGCGGAGCTGGACGGAGGGCCTCGGCCAGTTCCTCGCCGCCCAGCCGCAACTGGGCCTGGTCACGCTCCACCGCTATCCGCTTCAGCGCTGCCTGACTCCTCCGAGCTCGCCGCGGTATCCGACGCTGGCCCGGCTGCTGTCGCCGGCGAGTTCGGTCGGCCTCGCCGATTCGTTTGCCCCCGACGTCGCGCTCGCCCGCTCGCACGGGCTGTCGCTACGGATCGACGAGCTCAACACGGTCTCGTGCGGCGCCGTCCCCGCTGTCAGCAAGTCGTTCGCGTCCGCCCTGTGGGCGCTCGACACCCTGTTCGAGCTCGCCCGCGTGGGCGTGTCGGGCGTCAACGTCCACACCTTCCCGGGCGCCGGCTACGAGCTGTTCAACGTCACCCACACCGGCGGGAGTTGGCGCGCCGCGGTGGCGCCCGAGTACTACGGCTTGCTCATGTTCGCGCGCGCGACGCCGCCCGGGTCGCGCCTGGTGGCGGTCGGCGCCTCGGCCAACGGCGCGCTCCACACGTGGGCGACGCGCGCCCGGGACGGGACCGTCCGAGTCGTGCTCAGCAACGAGGGCTCGAGCTCGCGGGTGCTCGCGGTCCGTATCGACGGGGCTGATGGGCGCGCGTCGCTGTATCGGCTGGCCGCGCCAAGCGCAAGCGCGACGAGCGGAGTGACGCTCGGTGGTCAGAGCTTTGGTGCAGAGACCGGGACGGGGCTGCTCGCCGGCCAATCCGAGAGCTCCTCGGTGACGCCCGCCGACGGACGCTACGTCGTGTCGCTGCCCGCGACGAGCGCCGCGCTGCTCGTGCTGCCACCCCACTGAGCGAAACCGATCCCTGACAAGATGGGGACCGAGATGCCGAACGTGCTCATCCACGGCGACACCGTCCGCTATCCGACGATGCGCCACGAAATCCCGCTGATGGTGCCCGACCCGTTCCTGTACGTCGAGGCCGGCGGCCAACGACATGTGGTCGTGAGCTCGCTCGAGCGATCGCGCCTCGTGGCGCTGGATAGCGGCTTGTCGGTCCATGCGTTCGAAGAGTTCGGCTACGACGAGCTCGTCTCGGGTGGAACCGAACGCGAGGACGCCGCGCTCGAGGTATTCACGCGCGCGTGCGGCGCGCTGGCGCTCGACGAGGCCACCGTGCCGTCCGACTTCCCGCTCGAGCTCGCCGACCGGTTGCGGGCGGCCGGCGCGACCCTCGAGGTCGATCGCCACCTGTTCGAAGCCCGGCGCCGGGTCAAGAGTGAGGCCGAGCTCGCGGGAATTCGCCGCGCGCAGGCGGCCGCCGAAGCAGGCATGCGGGCGGCGGCCGAGCTGCTCCGCCGCGCGGAGCCGAACGGATCCGGCGTCCTCGCCGACGGCGAGCCGGTCACGTGCGAGCTCGTCAAGGACGTGATCCGAGCCGCGGTCGGCCGCGGCGGCGCCAGCGCCGATGCGCTGATCGTCGCCCACGGTGCGCAGAGCGCCTCGGGCCATGACATGGGGTCCGGCCCGATCGGACCGAACGAGCCGGTGATCATCGACCTGTGGCCGCTCGATCTCGAGTCGGCGTGCTTCGCCGACATGACGAGGACGTTCGTGATCGGCGAGGCGCCGGACGAGCTTCGCCGCTACTACGAGCTCACGCGCGAGTCACTGGCGCGGTCGCTGGCGGCGGTGCGTCCGGGCGTCGCCGGCAAGGAGCTGTTCCGACTGTCGTCCGAGCCCTACGAGCGAGCCGGCCTGCCGACGCAGCTCACCAAGGCGCCGGGGAAGGTGCTCGAGGAGGGCTACTTCCACTCGCTCGGGCACGGGGTCGGGCTGGACGTCCACGAGGCGCCTCTGCTCGGCCGCGCCCCGGACGTGCTCTTGGCCGGCGATGTGATCACGCTCGAGCCCGGCTGCTACCGCCCGGGCTTCGGCGGGTGCCGCCTCGAGGATCTCGTGCTTGTGACCGACGACGGCGCCGAGCTGCTCACCGACTTCCCGTACGAGCTCGAGCCTTAGACCCGGCCGGGCGGGATCGCCGTCGGCGGGGCGATAGCGGCCAGAGTTCACGCCGTAACGTTCCTCCACGCGATCCGCGGGGTTTGTCTTCCTGAGTCGGAGTCGCCCCCACCGACGGTGATGCGGCTCGTACGCCGAGCCGCTTTACACCAAATAACGGTCTCGGTGGAGCGGTTCTCGCGCATGCGCCGACTGGTTTCGTGACCGGCCGCACTGAGATGATCCCCGGTTGAGGGCTTCGGATGCTGGTCGATCTGCACGCGCACTTCCCGATGCATCTGCTGGTGGACGAGCAGCAGCGCACGCACGAGCGGGCGCGCGTCTGGATGCGGCAGCGATGGCAGGGGAGGATGGTCGAGCTGATTTCCCGGGTGGCGAACTATCAGGGACCCGGTGACTCGCCGAGCGTGACCGAGCAGCAGATGCGAGCGGGCGACGTCGGCGTTGCGCTGTCGATGCTGTACCAGCCGTTCAACGAGATCGACCTGACCGAGAGCTACGGCGCGCCGCCGCGAGCGAGCTACTTCAGCGACCTCGTGGACCAGCGGCAGACGGTCGAGGATTACGTCCGCGACCACGCCGGCGAGATCGCAATCGCGCACTCGGTCAGCGAGCTCGACTCGTTGCTCGGGCGCGGCATCCCGATCCTGATCCACGCCGTCGAAGGCGGGTTTCAGCTCGGCCGCGATCCGGCGGAGGTTCGCCGGAACGTGCAGGAGCTGGCCGGCCTCGGGGTCGCCTACGTCACGGTCGCGCACCTGTTTTTCCGCGACGTCGCGACCAACGCGCCGGCGCTCCCGTTCCTGCCGGACTGGCTCTACAACCTCGCGTTTCCTCAGGGCAAGGGGGAGGGGCTGACATCGCTCGGGCACGCGGTCATCGACGCGATCGTCGACGAGGGGATCCTCATCGACCTCACCCACATGCGCTCCCAGTCGATCAAGGACGTGCTCGCCCAGCTCGACGCCCGCGATCCAGGACGGGAGATCCCGGTGCTGGCGACGCACATGGCGTACCGGTTCGGCGGACTGCAGTACTCGTTCGACGACGAGACGATCAAGGCGGTCGCGGCCCGCGGCGGGGTACTCGGCTGCATTCTGTGCGAGCACTTCATCACCAGCGGCCTGTCGGTCGCGAGCTCGCGCGAGGGCTCGCTCGACGGGTTGTGCCGCCACATCGACAAGATCCGCGAACTGACGGGAAGCTTCGACCACATCGGGATCGGCTCGGACCTCGACGGCTATATCAAGCCTGCGCTGCCCGGCCTCGAGGACATGAGCCGGATGAAAGAGCTCCAGGCTCACCTCCGGGCGCGGTACGGCGACGCCGATGCCGAGAAGATCTCGGGCGGCAATGCGCTCCGGGTCCTGCGAGCGGAGTGGGGTCGTAAGCGAGTACGGCCCTAGCCCGTGTCGATCGGGGATCGCCTCCGCGCGCTGTCGCCCAACGGTGAGCTGAGGACGTTTCTCTGGGTGGCAGCCGGAGCCGTCGGGCTGGTCGCCTACATCTACGTCGTCGGCTGGATCGTCAACTTGGTGAGGCTGTCGGCGGCGCGGCTCCCGGCGTCGGCGGGGGTGGGCGCGCTCGGTAGCCGGCAACTGCTCGGGGACGGGTTGGGGTCGACGCTGTTGATGGCGGCCGTGTTCGCCGTGGCCTGCGCGATCGCCTACTTCAGCTCTCGGCGTCGATGGGACGTGCAAGGCCAGGATTGGCACGACATCGTCCGGAAGGGCGGCGTCGCCAAGGCAGCGAATGCCGAGCATGTGGACGAGCAGCGCCGCCGCCGCGAAGGGCTTCGCGCCAGAAACAAGGTGGCGCAGGCCGGCGCGGTGGCGAAACGCTCGGAAGGGTTGCCGCTGGGACTCGTCCACGGTGCGGCCGAGCGCGTTCGCACTCGCAACCAGCAGCGCGCGCAGCAGCTCCCCACCGAGAAGCCGAAGGAGCTCGAGTCGGCGCCACTCGGCGATTTCGCCGTGCGGATCGTCGCCGGCTTCAACATCATGGTGCTCTCGGCGCTGATCGCGCTGGCGGTGGCCCGGTTCGTAACCGGCATCCTGCCGATCGCCGGTTGGGTCGGCGGAGTGATCGGGGTGGGAGTGTTCTTCGGCGTCCGCTGGCTCCTTACGCGGGTGAGCCCGCTCGTGTTCGACTCCCGGGTCCACGGGATCGTCTGGGGCCTGGTGGCAGTGGCGGCGGTGTTTGCCTCGGCGCCGATCGGCGTGATCGTGCTCACCTCAGTAGGGGTGGCGACGCTCGGCCGGAGCCTCGCGCGGATCAAGCAGCCGCAGTCCGCGGGCCAGTTCGTTCGCTCTCCGCTGCCGTGGATCCTGCTCACGATCTGCCTGCTGCTCGGGCTGGCGTATTCCGCCACTCCGCCAGTGGCGTTCTCCCGAGTCACCGTCACCATCCCCGGCGGAAGCCGGGTTGGGGGCTACATCGCGCGGACGAGCGCCGGCGTGTACCTCGCCAGCTGCACCGCGCTGGCGGACGCGACCTCGACGGATGAGACGTTGGACTTCGTGCCGGCGCGGAACGTCGAGAACGTGCAGTTCGGCGGCGGCAGCGCGTACTTCGACTCCGGCCAGCGGCCGTCGATCGCGACCCTCGCGCTGCGCGCGCTCGGAGTGGGCGGAAGCACGCCGACGCTGTTCAGCGCCGCGCTCCGGGCAGCGCAGCCGACCTGCGGCGGCGGCGGTCCCCCCTTCCTGTCGACCGGATACGAGGACCCCGTGCTCGGGACCGGGGTGATCGCCGGGCCGGCACCTGCCGGCGGCCGCGCCAACGAGGGCGAGGCTCCCGTGCAGGACACCGCGCCGGCGGCGGTGGCAGCGCTCGCTCGCCGCTATCAGCCGACCATGCTCGTCACCGTCGCCGATCAGAACTGGCCGGTGTCGGTGGGCGCGATCCTGGCCGAGCGAGGATCGTCAAACCAGCCGGTGTGCCTGGTCCAGCAGCGCTCCCCGCAGCGGGTGTGCCCGCCGGCGCCGTCGAGCCTTGCGGGCGCCGGGACGAGTTCTTCCGACTACCTCCAGCTTCCGGTTCGGCTCGCGCGCAACCAGAAACCGGGCGGGCAGTTCCAGGCGTTCCTCCGCGGCCAGTACATCGCGTCGGGCTCGCTCCGTCACTGGCTTGCCAACCCCGGCGTGCTCGACCCCTGGCGCTCGGCGCAGATCTACTTCTATTACCGAGGACCCGTGAGCGTCACGGCGTTCCCGGCGAAGGCCCGCGATCCGGATGTACCGTCCGGGCTGATCGCGCTCGAGTACTGGTTCTACTACCCGTTCAACTACTTCCCGCTGGTGACGAACGCGAGCCTGATGAACGGCGCGCCGATCGCCGGCGACGACGAGAACAACGATCTCCACCAGGGGGACTGGGAGCACGTCGACGTGCTGCTCGACCCTCGCACCCACGCGCCGCTTTGGCTGTACCTCGCGCGCCACAGCTACGAGGGCCAGTTCATCCCCTGGAACAGCCCGCAGATCCAGCTCGACCAGGGCCACCCGCTGCTTCAGGCCGCGTTCGGCGGTCACCCGACGTATCTCGCGGGGTGCGGAGCTCGCCCGCGGCCGGTCACCTACGACCTGACGAGCGACTGGCTGTCGTGCGGGAGTGGTCGGTTCGCGTTCCGGGCGGCCACGACACCGCTGGTCGACATGGCCGACCTGACCCGGACGCCGTGGGCGTGCTGGCCGGGCTACTTCGGCGAGGCCTCGACAAAGCTCGAGGTTCAGGCCGCCAACCAGCCAGAGAACGTGCTCGACTCGGCCAAGCACTTCGTGTTCGTCGCCGGTCCGCGAGCGCCGCTCCGGCAGGCGGAGAACGGCGGGGTGTGCTCGGGTAATCCGGCGGCGGCCGAGCGGGCCGCGGGCGCCGGCGGCCGGTAAGGGCGGGCACCTGAGGGTGGGGGCGCGGCGCCCGGGCGGCCGCTGCCAGCCCCGGCGATCCGGTCGACCCCCCCGATTCCGGTCAGTCCCCCCGCGATTCCGGTCAACGCCCCGCGATTCCGGTCAACGCCCCGCGATTCCGGTCAACGCCCCGCGATTCCGGTCAACGCCCCGCGATTCCGGTCAACGCCCCGCGATTCCGGTCAGTCCCCCCGCGATTCCCGTCAACGCCCCGCGATTCCGGTCAACGCCCCGCGATTCCGGTCAGTCCCCCCGCAATTCCGTCAACGCCCCCCGATTCGGGTCAACCCCTCACTCGCCGCCCGTCTCTCGGTGAATTCGGATTCACCCGGCTCTGGCGCGGTTACGTCCACACTCGGCGCGCGGGGAGCGCCGAGTGTGGAGTTAACCGGAATACCGCGCCTGCGCCACCCAGCCTCGGCGAATGGGTCAGCGCCGGCCGCGCGGCCCGAGGATCGCCTCGAGTGGCCGGGCGTTGACCACGTTTGCCGCGGTCGCCCATCCGCGCCGTGCGGTCGCCACCGCGAGCGTCATGTTCTCGAGGCCGGCGGGCGAGTGCGCGTCGGTCGAGCACACGATCTCGACGCCGGCGCGGAGCGCGTCGCGGACGTGGCTTCCGCTCAGGTCGAGACGCAAGGGCAGGCCGTTGACCTCGACCGCGACCCCCTCCTCGAGCGCGACCTCGAAGATCCGCTCGAGGTCGAGCGCGTTCTCCGGGCGGCGGTTGATGTACCGGCCCGTCGGATGGCTGAGGCAACGGACGTACGGGTTGCGTAGCGCCGCCTCGACACGCCGGGTCATCTCCCGCGCCGGCATTCGCTGGCCGCCGTGAACGCTCGCCTGGACCCAGTCGAGCTCGGCGAGCGTGTCGTTGGGGAGGTCGAGACGCCCGTCGGGGAGGATGTCGCACTCGATCCCGCGGAGGATCCGGAAGGGCGCGAGCACCTCGTTCGCGGCGGCGATCTCCGCCGCCTGCCGGCGGAGGTCGTCGGGGGTCAGGCCCCGCACGGCGCCGACCGCGGGCGTGTGATCGCAGATCGCGAGGTAGTCGTAGCCGCGACGGCGAGCCGCCCGCCCCATCTCCTCGACGCTCGCCCTCCCGTCCGACCAGGTGGTGTGGCAGTGCAGGTCGCCGCGGATATCTTCGACCTCGACCAGCGGCGGCGGCTGCGCGCGAAAGGGCTGCTCGCGCAGCTCCGGCGGACACCACGGAATGCCCAGCGCCGCGTACACCGCGTACTCATCGGGAGCGTCCGGGAGCGGCTCGAGCGCCTCGACGTACCGGGGTGAACCGGTGGCGCGCACGAGCGCGGTCCCGAATCGGTCCGGCTCGGCGGCGACGAGCTCGATCGGCACGCCCTCGACCGTGACCCCGACCGTGCGCCGCTCCTCTCGCTCGACGAGCGCGACGATCTGGGGGAGACGGGCGAAGCGATCGAGCACGGGCTCGGGATTGCCCACCGGGGTCACGACCGCGAGCCACTCGCACGAGTCGCGCCACCGCCGGACGTCGCCCGCCGGCTCCCCGCCGACCGCGTCGGCGACCGCCCCGACGAGCTCGCGGGCGCGGTTCAGAAGCAGCCCCTGCCGCGGTCGCGGCCCGTCCTCGCGCGCCAGCGCCTCGAGCAGCTGGGCCTCTGTCTTGGCGCCGATCCCGGGCACATCGCGAAGCCGCCCCGCGGCCGCGGCCTCGCGGAGCTCGTCGGCGGTGCGCACGCCAAGCGACCTCGCCAGCTGGACCGAGCGCTTGGCGCTGAGGCCGAGATAGCGGCCGAGCCCGACGAGATCGGGCGACAGCTCGCGCTCGAGCTCGCTCAGCTCGGCGATCTGGCCGGTCTGCAAGAGCTCACGTAGCCGCGCCTCGATCCCCGGCCCGATGCCGCGGAGCTCCCGGACTCGGTTTCCCTCGACGAGGTCGGCGACCGGGACCGCGGCGACGCGGATCGTCTCGGCGGCCCGCCGGTACGCGCGGGCCGTGTACGGGTTGGCTTCGACGAGCTCGAGCATCATCGCGAACGTCTCGAGGCGGTCGGCGATCTCAGCGTTGTCCACGGGGCAGTAGTTTCCCGACCGTGAGCAAGGTCCTTGTCACCGGGTCGGCGGATGGCCTCGGCCAGATCGCCGCTCAGCAGCTCGTCGCCGGCGGCCACGAGGTCGTCCTGCACGCCCGTGATCGCCGGCGGGCGGAGTACGCCTTGAACGAGACGCCGGGCGCGGCCGATGCGCTCGTGGGCGACCTGGCGAGCATCGGCCAGACGCACGCGTTGGCGGAGGCGGCCAACGCGGTCGGACGGTTTGACGCGGTCATCCACAACGCCGGCGTCGGATATCGCGGACCGCGGATCGAGACCGGCGACGGACTCGAGCACGTGTTCGCGATCAACGTCCTCGCGCCGTATCTGCTGACCGCGCTGATGACACCACCGGACCGGCTCGTGTACCTGACCTCGGGCATGCACCGCGGCGGTGACCCCGACCTATCCGATCTGCAGTGGCGGCGCCGGCGGTGGAACGGCGCCCAGGCGTACTCGGATTCGAAGCTGTTCGACGTCGTGCTCGCGTTCGCGGTCGCCCGCCGCTGGCCGGGCGTCCTGTCAAACGCGGTCGAGCCGGGGTGGGTGGCGACCAAGATGGGCGGCCCGGGGGCCCCGGACGATCTTGCCCTCGGCGGGGACACGCAGGTGTGGCTCGCGACCAGCGATGATCCCGACGCCACGGTGAGCGGTCAGTGCTTGTACCACCGCCGAGCGCGTGCCACCCATCCGGCGGCGTCCGACGCCGAGGTGCAGGACGGCCTGCTGAAGGAGTGCGAGGAGCTGACCGGGGTCGCATTCCCGGCAGGCTGATCAGGCCGCCTGGGGATCGGCTACAGCCCGCGCGACCGGCCCGCGGCCTTGGGCGACGGGCGCGGGGCCCTGCGCGTCAGGCCCGGCGGCGGGAGCGGCCGGTTCGGCTGCCGCGCCGTCGAGGTGGCGGCGTCCGAGGAAGGCGACGAGGACGGTGACCGCGCCGGCGGCGCCGACGAACGCGAACGCCGCGGTGGCGCCCGAGCCCTGTACGAGGCCGCCGCCGACCGCCGCTCCGAGGGCCTCGCCGGTGTAAGCCGCCGTCAGCGCCCACGAGAAAGCCTCGGTGACGGTTCCGGCCGGCGCGAACCTGTCGACCATCGCGTAGATGCTGGCGGCGGTCGGCGCGATCGTGGCGCCGGCGAGCAGGATCACCGCGCCGAGCGCGAGCACGTTCCCGGTAGCGAAGATCAGCGCCCCGTGGGCGACGGCGAGCGCCGCGATGAGCATGATCAGACCGCTCGAGCGCCGTGCGCCTCCGCCGACCCGGGTCGCCACGATCCCGCCGAACAACGACCCGAGGCCCCAGATGCCGAGGATAGGCCCGGCGGCGGCGGTGCTGCCGAGTGCCTTCGCGGCGGCGGTGATCCCGATCTCGGTGGCGCCGAACACCGCGCCGCAGCCGAGCTCCATCAGCGCCAGGACCAGGATCGCCGGCGAGCCGAGTGAGCCGCCGCGCCGGCGTAGCCCGCTCCTGTCCGGTCGCCAGGCGCGCGAAGCGGGCTGCCAGGCGAACGCTACGGTGGCGATGAGCATGAGCAGGCCCGCGGACGCGAGCGCCGCGCCCGTCGACCACACGGCTCCCACTCCGAGCGCGAGCGGTGGACCGAGCACGAACGTGATCTCGAGCGCCGTCGACTCGAACGCGAACAGCGCCGGCAGCCGGTCCGGTTCGCTGACGATCGCGGGGAGCAGCGTCCGGACGCACGCCCCGAGCGGCGGGGTTGTCATCCCGGCGGCGACCGCGAGCGCGACTTGCACCGCGGCGGGCGCGCCAACCGGCAGCATGCCGGTGATCACGAGCGCGAGCGCGGCTAGCGTTGCGCCGGACAGCAGCACCCTGGTCTGCCCGCATCGATCGACGAGCCGACCGAGCACGGGTGCCGAGACCGCGCCGGAGATCGCGTAGGCGCCGCTCACCACTCCGGCCACGGCGAACGAACCGGTCAGCTGCTGAGCGTGGACGAGTAGCGCAATGCTGAACATCGCGAGCGGGAGCCGGGCGGCGATCGAGCTTGCGATCAGCGCGCGTCCGGATGCCGAGAGAATTGGAGGTGTGGAGTGGGTGGTCTTCATCGTGCGGCCAATCTAGGCCGCAAGCGGCTCACCCGTAAGAGCCAATTCCGTACGTATTTAGTGAGCCGCTTTCGCCCGGCGATTCACAGCAGGTCGGCGACGGCCTCGATCCCACGCCCGATCGCGGCGTCGGTGAGGTTCCCGAACCCGAGCACGATCTGCGGCGGCCCGGAGCTCGGGCCCGGCCGGTACTCGCTCATCCCATACAGGCCGATCGACCGCGCTCGGGCGGCCGCCACGACCGCTGCCTCGTCGGCGTCCGGCCGGAGGCTCGCGACGGCGTGGAATCCCGCCGCCAGCCCATGGAGCGCGACGTGGGGGGCGTGCTCGGCGAGGGTCGCCACCAGCCGATCGCGGCGCCTGCCGTACACCTCGCGCATGCGACGCAGGTGGCGGTCGTAGCGACCAGATTCGATCAGCCTCGCCAGCGCCAGCTGCTCCAGCGTTGGCGACCCGCGGTCGCTGAGGCGCTTGTCCTCCATCGCCGCATCGAGCAGCCGATGTGGGCACACGACCCATCCGAGCCGGAGCGCCGGCGCGAGCGACTTGCTGACCGTGCCGATGAGCGCCACCCGATCGGGCACCAGCCCCTGGAGCGCACCCACCGGGTCGCGGTCGTAGCGGAACTCGGCGTCGTAATCGTCCTCGATGATCGTGCCATCGCGCTGCTGCGCCCAGGCGACGAGCGCCTGCCGGCGCTCCGGGGCGAGCGCCGTGCCCGTCGGGAACTGGTGGGTGGGCGTGAGGATCACGGCGCGAACGTCCGTCGCGGCGAGGGCGTCGACGTCGATACCCCGCGCGTCAATCGGGACCGGAACCGCCTCGATGCCCAGGCGCGAGCAGATTTCGAGGTAGTCGTCGTCCCCGGGGTCCTCGATCGCCACCCGCCGCACTCCGTCGCCGGCGAGCGGGCGAAGCACGAGGTTGATGCCCTGGCCGAAGCCGCCGCAGATCACGATCTGGTCCTCGTCGGCGACCGTGCCGCGTACCCGCCGGAGGTAGCCGGCCAGCACGTGTCGAAGCGTCTCGGTGCCACGAGGATCGCCGTAGCCGAGCTCGGCGGGGGTGGCGGAGCGGCAACTGTCGCGCATCGCGCGTGCCCAATCGGCGCGCGGGAAGCTCGTCAGATCGGGGACGCCAGGACAGAAGTCCACCGCGAGACGCTGCTCGGGCACCGGGCCGGTCGGCGCCGGACCGGTCGGCCCCGGCCGGGGCGTAGGTGCCCCGGGCGCTGGCGTCCCGAGCGCACTCTGGACCGAGAGCGCCCCCGTGGCCCCGAGGGCACCCGCGGGCGACAGCGCGCCCGCCGCGACCCGAGTCGCCGAACCCGCGCGCGACGTGAGAAAGCCCTCGGCCTGGAGCTGGCTGTAGCACTCGAGCACCAGCCCACGCGAGATCCCTAGCTCGACGGCCAGCGCTCGGGAGGACGGGAGTCGTTCGCCGGCGGCCAGCCGGCCGGAACGGATTGCTTCGCGCAGCTCGCGCTCGAGCTGCACCCGAAGGGGCTCGGGGCGCGATCGGTCCAGCGAGAGCAGCAGCTCCGGGCCCAAACCGGCCCACTCGATCGGCATCGGATCGGATCGTACCCCTGGACCGGTTCGTCTCCGGGGGCCGGTCGCATATGCTCGCGCAATGGCCGAACCCCGCTGGGCGACGTTCGACTGCTACGGGACGCTCGTCGACTGGAACGCCGGCATCCGCGCCGAGCTCGAGCGGCTCCTCGGCCCTTCGAACGGCGACGAACTGCTATCGCGCTACCACGCGGTCGAGCCGCGCGTTCAAAGTGAGCACCCGACCTGGAGCTATCGCGAAGTCATGGTGGCGGTTCTCGCCGAACTCGCGTCGGAGGCCGGGGCGGAGCTCCCGGCCGGTGAGTGCGACGCGCTTGGCCGATCCCTGCCGGGATGGCCGGTGTTCGCTGAGGTGCCGGGCGCGCTGGCCGAGGCGCGCGATCGAGGCTGGAGGCTGGTGGCGCTGTCCAACACCGACCGTGACCTGCTCGAGGCTTCGATGCAGAAGATCGGCGTGCCGTTCGACGGCGCGATCGTGGCTTCGGAGATCGGGTCGTACAAGCCCGCGCCCGGGCACTGGCGGGCGTTCCGGGAGTCGACACGCGCCGATCCCGCGCGGCACGTCCACGTGGCGCAGAGTCACTTCCACGACATCGTGCCCGCGGATGCGCTCGGCATCCGCACGGTATGGATCAACCGTCTGGGTGAACGGCGCCAGCCGGCGCCGACGCGGGAGCTCCCCGACCTCTCGGGCCTCGCCGACGTCATCGATGAGCTAGTCCCGGGATGAGAACGATCCGGGTCCTCGCGGTCGCTTGCGTGGCGTGTCTCGTCGCCACGACGTCCGCCCAAGCCCGCGCTCCTGCCGTCCGTCCCGTGCCCGTGCCGGCTGCCGGGCGACCGGTCGACACGTCTCATCCGAGCCGGGTAGTCGGGAGGGGCACCCCGGCCGGTTGCACGTCGGCCGCGGTCGTGGCCGCCGTGCGCGCCGGCGGGATCATCCGCTTCTCGTGCGGGCCGAAGCCGGTCACGATCAGGATGAACGCCACCGCCAAGGTCGTGAACACCAGCCGCCAGGTGGTCCTCGACGGAGGGGGACTCGTCACCTTGAGCGGCGAGGGGCGGCGCCGGATCCTCTACATGGACACTTGCGATCCGGCGCAGAAGTGGACGACGTCGCATTGTCAGGATCAGGCCACGCCGCGGCTCGTGGTGCAGAACATCACCTTCCGCGACGGGAACTCGACCGGCGAGGACTTCGACGGCGGCGGAGGCGGAGCGATCTTCGACCGCGGCGGGCGCCTGCGCATCGTCGACTCCGTGTTCACTTCAAATCGCTGCGAGCACTACGGACCGGACATCGGCGGGGCGGCCGTCCGAGCGCTGTCGCAGTACCAAGGCCTCCCGGTGTACGTCGTGGGCAGCCGGTTCACCGGCAACGCATGCAGCAACGGCGCGGCACTCAGCAGCATCGGCGTGTCGTGGACGGTGCTGAACTCCGACTTCACCGGCAACCGCGCGATCGGCAACGGAGCGAACCCGGCGAACCACGGCACGCCGGGCGGCGGGAGCGGCGGCGCGATCTACAACGACGGCGACCGGATGACGCTGTCGGTCGCCGGCAGCCTGTTCACCGGCAACCACGCCAACGAGGGCGGCGGCGCGATCTTCTTCGTCAGCGACGACCGGACCGGCACGATGGAGATTCGCGACAGCACACTCGAGGACAACCGGAACGACCGGTTCCACACGGCGGGCCTACCGGGGATCTTCTTCCTCGGAGCGCGGCCCCCGAAAATCACAGGCTCGACCCTGCGTTGAGGCGGTAATTGCACCGGTTCCGGGGGGGGGGGGGGGGGAAAACAGCAGCTGTTCGACCAGGATCTCGTTCGGGCACGCGCGGCGATGGAGCGCGCCTGGCTCGAGGCCAAGCCGGTCAGCGAGCAGACGTAGCCGCTGAATCCTGACTTGCCACGATTGACCCCGGCCGCACCGCTCTGGTTGAATCGCACCAGGGCGTAGGGGGCGCCGGAAAATCGGAGGTTGGGATGAACCGTGAAGACGGTAAAAGGTCCGTGCGCTCGTTTTGGCGCCGCGGGCGACGCCTCAGCGCGTCAATGAAGGTGTTGGTGCCAACCGTTGCTGCACTCGGTGTCGGTGCCGCGGTCGCTGTTGGCCAGATCGGCGCTACCGGCAGTACTTACACCGGATGCGTATTGACGAATAACGCCTCGAGTGAGTTCGACCAGCCGGACGGAAGCTTGCGCGTGCTCGATCCGGCCGTCACTGACGACACAAGCTGCACCAGCGGCGAGGAGCAGATCACCTGGAACCAGCAAGGTCCGCAGGGAGCGACCGGACCGACCGGAGCGACCGGCCCGCAGGGCATTCCGGGATCCCCGGGCGCGACAGGTGCCACCGGGCCGGCGGGGACGTCCGGCTCCGTCTCCTCGGGTGGCGGGAGCACCGACATCCTCATGTACCTTGCTCCCCCGAGCGACTTGGGCAAGCTCAACTCGGCGCCGCTCGGCGAGGCGACCAATCCGACGAACGCGAACACGACCAAGGCGTTCGAGCTGACGTCCTTCTCGCTCGGCGCGATGAACACGGTCAGCATCGGCAGTGCCTCGGCGGGTGCCGGCGCCGGCAAGGTCAGCTTCCAGAGCTTCCAGTTCGTCAAGCCGCTCGACAAGTACAGCGCGCAGCTGTTCCAGGACCTCTCCTCAGGGACGCACCTGGCCTCGGTTGAGATCGTGGTTCGCAGACCAGGCCCGACCGGGATGGCGAACCCCATCGTCCAGTACGTGCTGAAGACGGTCTTCATCACGAGCATCCACTGGGACGGGGCGTCGAACCACGCTACCGAGACGGTCCAGGGCGAGTTCGGCGCGATCCAGTTCGTCCTCTACGGACAGACCAAGAGCGGACAGTCGACCGTGAGCTCGCAGGGCGGCTGGAGCCAGGTGACCAACCAACCGGTGACGATCCCCGGGATCGGAACGATTCGCGACACCCGTAAGCACAAGCGCAAGTAGTCGCGCGCGGAGGGCGCGCGGGGCCACCGCCGCGTGGGAAGGGCGCGCGGCGGCACGGCCGCGCGCCCCTCAGCGCACCGTGGTGTCCAATTCGAGTTGGAGCGGCGAGGGCTCGAGCGGGTCGTCGGTCGACCGCGGCCGGCCGCGCTTGGCCCAGTGCGCTCGGACCTCGTGAGCGCGGCAGCTTCGGTAACTGATCCGCTTGTCGAGCGGTTGGAACGCCAGGCCGCCGGGCGCGTTGTCGGTCACGAGTGCGTGGAAGCGCCGGCCGAGCCGATCGACCTCGACGATGTCCCCGGCCTGGATTCCTTCGAGCCGCATCCCGGCCAAGCTTACGAACGCCCGGGGACGTCCGGACCCTGCCCTAGCTTGGCCGGACGTGACCAGCCTGACTTCCGACCGGCGCAGCGGCGCGATCGTGTTCAACGAGATCGCGGCCGAATACGACCGCCACCGTCCGGCGTATCCCGACGAATTGATCGACCACGCATGCGAGGTGGCGGGAATCGAACGCGGCGACGCCGTGCTCGAGATCGGGTGCGGCACCGGGCAGCTGACGCGCAGCCTCGTCGACCGGGGCCTTCGCGTCTTGGCCGTCGAGCCCGGCCGGCGTCTTGCAGAGCTGGCCGAACGCAACCTGGGAGGCACCGGCGGGCCGGAGTTCGTGAACGCCCGGTTCGAGGACGCGCAGCTTTCCCGCGGGCGGTTCCACGCGGTGTTCTCGGCAGCCGCATTCCACTGGGCCGATCCTGACGTGAGCTGGGAAAAGGCGGCTAACGTGCTCACGCCCGGTGGAACCCTCGCGCTGATCCAGCACTGCGGCCGCCAGGAGGAGGCGGGGCTCGACGACCAGGCCACGCTGCTGGCGGCGATCGGGAGGATCGCGCCCGAGCTGGCCGCACGCTGGCCCACCTACCGTGATCTCAACGCCATCCTCGATGGGGCGGAGCGCCGGCGCAAGAACGTGTCCGAGGTGTGGGAGTGGGTCGGGAGCCAGGACGTTGCCCGCGCGTACGCCGAGCGGCTGTTCGGCGATGCGCAGATCGCCTGCGTGCCGGAGGTAGCGGAGCACACCGGCGACGAGCTCAACGACCTCCTTCGGACGGCCTCGTTCTACCACCGGCTCTCGCCTGAACAGCAGCACGCGCTCGAGTCCGAACACGTCGCTCTCTACGAGCGGCTGGGGCGCCGCATCCGCTCGAGCATGGTCGCGGTCCTCGTCACCGCACGCAGGTCGGGCCCGCCGGGTTAGCGACGAGCCCAACCGCGTGGGCGGGGTGTTCGTTCAGGCAGCGACGGGCTGCCGGAAGTAATGCCCCTGCTCGAGGTCGGCGATCAGGCCGACGTGCGTCGGTGTCCATCCCATGCGCTCCTGGGTGAGCTCGCTCGACGCCGGGGCGTCCAGTGACCAGAACATGGCCATCCAGCCGAAGTGCTCCTGTGCGTCCTCCGGAGAGCACGAGGTCACCGGCACGCCGAGATGCCGGCCGGTCACCTCGGCGATCTCCCGGCTCGGCACGCCCTCGTCGGCCACGGCATGAAGGACGGATCCCGCCGGCGCGTTCTCCAGCGCGAGGCGGTAGAGGTGCGCGGTGTCGAGACGGTGCACAGCTGGCCACCGGTTGGACCCATCGCCGATGTAGCCGGAGACGCCCTTTTCGCGGGCGAGGTTGATCAGGTACGGGACGAAGCCGTGATCGCCCTCGCCGTGGACCGAGGCCCCGGGCCGGACGATCGAGGAGCGCACCCCGCGATCGGCGAGCGCGCGCGCTGCCACCGAAGTCGCGAACCGTGGATGAACGGCGGCGCCGGGATCGGGCCAATCCTCCTCGGTCACGACCGCTCCCGGCTTGATGAGCGCGGTCCCCGAGGTGACGACCAGCGGTCGCCCGGAGCCCTCGAGCACAGCGCCCATCGTCTCGACCGCGCGCAGATCGGCCTGGGCCGCATTCTCCATCTGCGAGAAGTCGTGGATGTAGGCGGTGTGAATCACGCCGTCCGCCGCGGCGGCGCCGCTTCGCAGGCTGTCGAGATCCTCCAGGGAGCCGGGGTGAACCTCGGCGCCGGCCTCGGACAGAGCAGCGGCGGCCTCATCGGAGCGTGCCAGGCCAACGACCTGGTGCCCTGCGTCGATGAGCTCACGGACGGTGGCGGACCCGATGAAGCCCGTTGCGCCGGTAACGAAAACGCGCATGAGAAATCCTCCGTATCGAAGATGATCGGTTTCGGCGACTCGAGCCGATCGGATGCCACGCGCATGTTCCGCGGAGATGGCCGACGCGCGAAGGACCCGATGTCAGTCGCTGTCATCACTCTAGCACAACGATGACAGTCGCTGACATCACCTACCATGAGTGCATGGTGAGATGGGAACCGGACAGTCGCGGCAGGCTCGAGCAGGCGGCGATGGCTCTGTTCGCCGAGCGCGGGTTCGACAACACGACGGTGGCCGACATCGCCGAGCGGGCCGGCGTGACCGAGCGAACCTTCTTCCGGCACTTCGCCGACAAGCGCGAGGTTCTGTTCGAGGGGGCGAGCGCGGTTCAGGAGTTGCTCGTCACGAAGGTTGCCGGCGCCCCGGAGTCGGCGGGACCGCTCGATGCGGTCGCCGCCGGCCTCTACGCGCTCGCCGAGCTGTTCCAAGAGCGCCGCGATTTCTCGCGCCAGCGCCGGGCCATCATCGACGCGACTCCTGAGCTTCGGGAACGCGAGCTGATCAAGCTCGCCGCTTGGGCGACGTCGCTCGCCGAGGTGCTGCGCGGGCGTGGCGTCCCGGATCCCGCAGCCGCGCTGGCGGCCGAGACCGGCGTCGCCGTGTTCAGGATCGCGTGGGAGCGGTGGACCGACGATGACAGCGACAGTGACTTCCGCCAGCTCATCCAAGAGTCATTCGGCGAGCTGAAAGCCGTCACCACCGCGACCTGAGCGAGCTGTAAGCCGTCACCACCGCAACCTGAGCGACCACGAGGCTTCGGCGACCACAAGGTCTCGCTCACGCCGCCAATGGAAGGAACAGCGCCACCAGCTCCGGCAGCGCGTGGGGGAGCAGGCCGAGGAGCGAGAGCGGAGGGGAGGCGTGGAGCGCGGCCGCGTCCTGAGCGGCGGCGGTCCCGATCGTGTAGGCCTGGAGGCTCAGCGAGAAACCGGTGCCGCACACCACGAACGCCATCGCGACCGGCTGACCGCGCTCGTGGATCACGCGGACTACGCCGGTGTGGTGCGGGGCCTGCAGAGGCAGCGAGCTACCGGCCATGAAGCCGTCCACCGATCGTTCATCGGCGCTCGCAATCGATCGATTGAGCGCGGGCTCGAGGAGCCGGTCATCCGGCTGGCCCCGCGCGTGCCTCAGGGGTAACGTGGCGGCGGTGAAGAGGGAAGCGTCAGGGCCGGTGCGCTCGGATTCGCTCGAGTCGTACCTCCGCGAGACGCGAGCGGTCGGCGTCCTCGCCGTCCTTGGATTGATCGCAGGGGCAGTCTCCGACGTCGTCGAGCCCGGCTTCTGGGATCACCACGCGCTGCTCGCCGGTCTCACCTCGAGCTTGATCGTCGTGATGCTGACCGTCGCGGTCGTCAACGAGGCGGTCGAGCGCCGGAACCGAAAGCGCTGGACCGTGCTCGCGCAATACGTGATGCTCCAGCTCGTCGGGAGCACCCGAGTGGTCTGGGCCGCGATCGCCGAAGTGGTGGGTCTGATCCCACCCGGATCGCACGACACCGTCCGGATGGGCAACCTCGTGTTCCCACGGGAGGCGGTCGACGCCGGGGCCAAGGCGGTCCGTGACACGCCGCGTTTCGTCGCCGCGGCCGAGGAGGCGCTGGCGAGTGCCGACGGACGCGCTCGGCTTCGCGACGCGCTGGCCCGCCTCGCGCAGCACAGCGACGACGTGCTCGCACGCTGGGCGGCGGTCATGCTCAGCTCCGACATGTACGCCGAGATAATCGATCGGCACGTCGAGCTAGCCGACGACGTCGACCGAATCGCCAATCTTCTCGCCGCCCTCGAACCCGCGCAGGACCCCGCGCGTCCTCTCCAGGACCAGGCGAGCGCTCTTACGGCAACGACCGGCGGCCAGGTCGATGACCAGGACGTGGCCGAGACGCTGGTCGGGGTGGCGCAGCTCGCGGAAAACCTCGACCAGTTGACGCTTCAGCTGGCGACCCGGATCGTCCCGATCGACTGGTGGAGAAGCCGGCCGGGCCACGTGCCGAACTGGACCGGGAGCCGAGCGGGCGCCGACGGATCTGAGCCGCAGAACTAGGCTCGCGTCCGGACCTCGGCGCTCAGGTCACGCATGTTGTCACGTGGCCGTGCCTTTTATGCTCGGAGGTCGCGGCGCTCGATGCCGACGATCCCGGCTGCTGTCAGCACGACGCTGAGGACACCCAGGACGACGATGCCGGCGATGTTGACGCCGTGCGCGAGGGGATCGTGGCCGGCGTAGTAGTAGAAAGGGGAGAGGTACTTCAGCCAGTCGAGCCCGGCGACCAGCGGTGCGAAGCTGTTGATCAGCCAGCCGAGGATGGCCACGGCCGCGGCGCCTCCGCTCGCGAGTGACCGGCGGCCGGTGCCGGCGCCGAGCGCGATCGCGAGCGCTCCGGTCGCGAACCCGAAGAACGCGAGCTGTACCGCGAGCGCAGTCATGTGCGCGAGCGTGATCCCTCCGCCGCCGAGGGCCACGCCGACGATCAGGCCGATCCAGGTCCCTAGCGCGACGATCAGCACGATGGCCGCGATCGCGGCTGCGTTGGCGGCGACCAGTCGCGGGCGTCGTATCGGGTAGGCGAGCACGAGCCCCAGGATCCGATCTTCCTCCTCACCCGCTGTGGCGGCCGCGGCCCCGGTGATCGCGATAGCTCCGATGACCAACGGCCCGTAGATGGACGCGATCTCGCTGCGAAACCAGCCGGTGATGGTGCCGTAGTCGCCGCCGCCCAAGAGGTTGGAGACGCTCTTGGGAACGTTGAGCGTTCCGATCGTGTGTCCGACCGACGGAAACAGCGCGCCCACAGCGGCCATCACGGCGATCAGTCCGGCGGCCGCAGAGACCGCGCCGGCGGCGCGCAGACGGAGCGTGATCTTGGTAACCGGGAAGCTCACGCGACGCTCTAAGAGCGGTAGTAGCGCAGGAAGATGTCCTCCAGGTCCTCCTCGCGGGGGCGGACTGCGAGCACCTCGTGAGCCGCGGCGGCCTTGACGACGGCATCCGCGGACCCCTCGAAGCCCACGGTCAAAGTCGGTCCGTCGGCGCGCACTTCGGTGACACCCTGAAGCACGCCAAACTCGCCCGGATCGACGGGCTCGGCGAACTCGATCTCCAGGCGCTGGACAGCGACTTTATGAAGGTTTTCGAGCGAGTCGACGACCACGAGCCGGCCTTCGCGAAGGATTGCGAGCCGGTGGGTGACGCGCTCCACTTCGGACAGCGTGTGTGAGGACAGGAACACCGTGCGCCCCTGGGCGCTGACCTCGCCGAGCAGCGCGTGAAAGCTCTGCTGCACCAGCGGATCCAGACCCGCGATCGGTTCATCGAGGATCATCAGCTCCGGCTCGTGCATGAACGCCTGAACGAGGCCCAGCTTCTGTCGATTGCCGGTCGACAGCTGGCGTATGGGGCGATCGATGTCGGCGCCGAAGCGCTCGACAAGGGCGTCACGCGTGCGCGCGTCGACGCCGCCTCGAAGCGCTCCCAGGTAGTCGAGCATGGCCCGTCCGGTCAGCTTCGGATACATCGCAAGGTCGCCCGGCAGGAAGCCGATCCGACGGCGGATCTCGAGGCTGTCGGTGACCGTGTCGAGCCCGAGCACTCGCGCCGAGCCCGAAGTCGGCTTGATTAGATCGACCAGTAACCGCATCGTGGTCGACTTGCCGGCCCCATTGGGGCCCAGGAAGCCGAACACCTCGCCACCGGAGACCTCGAGATCCAACCCGAACAGTCCATGCCCCGAGCCGTAGTCCTTCGTAAGCCCGCTCGTCGCGATCGCGGGCGGCGCAGTCATCGCAGACGTCCCAAGATCCGGTCGCGACGAGACCGAGGCATCGTGCTTGGGAGATTACGTCGCGTACGTCCTCTACACCGCGCGTCGTCAGTTCCGTAATACTGCGTCGCGCGCTCGGCGCGGGTTACGTGAGTCGCTGAGACGGTCGGCCGGCGAAATGCCGTAGTCGACTGACGGCCGCGAGCGGGGCAGAGGGCAAGGTTGCGGTCCTCACGTTGTCGCATCCACCGGGGAAAGGACCGAGAAATGAAACGAATCATCAGCCCGCACCGCCTGACGGCGATGACCGCCTCGATCTGTGCGCTGGCCGGAATCGGTGCGGGAGCGGCCAGCGCCGCAGCCTCGACCAACGCGGTGAACAAGACGTTCTCGTTCATCGCGAAGTCGAACTCGACGACCAGGACCGTGGTCAACATCGACTCGCTGCTGATCAATGCCCGGTGCGATTCGAGCGGGCGCCCGATCGTCTTCGCGTTCACGTCGGCCGGCAGCACAGACATCTTCGGCCGGGTCTTCGACGGCTTCGGCCGCGTCCACGTCTTCAAGAACACCTCGTTCACCAACAAGACCAAGGGCATCCAGCTCTCGCCCCTGTCAGGCGATTTCGACGCCACCGGTAGCGTGCTGTTCGAGACGTCGACCGGCAAGGTCGTCACGGTCAACATCGCATTCGACAACAGCATGACGCTGGTCAACCAGAACGTCTGCACGGTCTTCGGGACGCTGATCGCGAGCTGAGGGTACGAGCACCCCAGCGCGCCGTCGTTCCCGGTGCGCGTGGCTTCGTCGGTATAAACGCGGGTAGTCCCTTCCGCCATGAGTTCGTTGAAAGGAGGACCGGTTGTGCCGATGATCATCAACGGCCGCGAGGCGCCCGTTCCCACCGACGCTCGGGTGTCGCTGCTCGACTTCGTGCGCGAACACCTGGAGCTCTACGGCACGAAGAAGGGCTGCAACCAGGGAGCTTGCGGTGCCTGCACCGTCCTCGTCGACGGTGAGCGGGTCCTCTCTTGCCTGGCGCTCGCCGTCCAGTATGAGGGGCGTGAGGTGACCACGATCGAGGGCCTCAGCTCCGGCGGCGCGCTGCACCCGCTACAGCAGGCGTTCATCGATCGCGACGGATTTCAATGCGGGTACTGCACCCCGGGCCAGATCTGCTCGGCGGTCGGGATGGTCGGGGAGCTTCGCCGCGGCGTACCCAGCTACGTCACCGGCGACCCTGCGGTCACGGACATCGAGTTCAGCCACGATGAGCTACGGGAGCGGATGAGCGGCAACCTGTGCCGCTGCGGCGCGTACAACGGAATCGTCGACGCGATCACTGACGTGTATGCGGAGCAGGGCGCGTGATCGAGCTCAGCTACTCGCGCGCGTCAGACGTGGACGACGCGGTTCGCCGCGCGGCAGGTGGACGAGGCCGCTACCTCGGCGGCGGCACGAACCTCGTCGACCTGCTGCGCGAGACGGTGGAGACGCCGTCCGCCCTGGTCGACGTCACCGGTCTCTCGGACGAGATCGCCCCGACCGCCGATGGCGGCCTGATGATCGGCGCGGCGGCGCGCAACACCGCGGTGGCCGAGCACGAGGCGGTCAGGTCCCGCTACCCGATGCTCGCCCGCGCGATCGTGGCCGGCGCCTCGGCGCAGATCCGCAACATGGCGACGATCGGCGGCAATCTGCTGCAACGCACCCGCTGCGCGTACTTCTACGACACCGACGGCTCGCGTTGCAACAAGCGGTCCCCGGGCGACGGATGCGACGCGATCGAGGGTTTCAACCGTATGCACGCGGTCCTGGGTACGTCACCCGCGTGCGTGGCCACTCACCCGTCCGACATGTGCGTCGCGCTCGCTGCTCTCGACGCCGTCGTCCATCTTCGGAGCGCGTCGGGCCGGCGCACGGTCGACCTCTGCGATCTCCACAGGCTGCCCGAGGATCGTCCCGATATCGAGACGGTGCTCGAGCCCGGCGAGCTGATCACCGGGGTCGAGCTACCTGCACCCAACCCGGCCGAGCGCTCCACCTATCGCAAGGTGCGTGACCGTTCCAGCTACGCGTTCGCGCTCGTCTCAGTCGCCGCTGCACTCGAGCTCGACGGCGACGCCGTCGTCGGTGCGCGCCTCGCGCTGGGCGGCGTGGCTACCAAGCCGTGGCGGGCGCGGCACGCTGAGGAGGCGCTCCGCGGTCAGCCGGCGACCGAGGCTACCTTTCTTAGCGCCGCCGACGCGGAGCTCGCCGATGCGCGCCCGCTGGCCGGCAACGCGTTCAAGGTCGAGCTTGCCCGACGCACGCTCGCCGCCGTCCTGCAAGAGCTGACCGAGGGAGCCCGCTCATGAGCGCCGGAGAAGCCCGACCGGCAATCCCGCCGGTCTCCGTCGGATGGACTCCGGCGACCAGTCCCGACCCGCTCGCGCGCGCCAAGCACGGGCTGATGGGCGCGCAGGTGTCACGCCTGGACGGGCCGCTCAAGGTCCAGGGCGCGGCGCGCTTCGCGGCCGAGTACTTGATGGACGGCATGGTCTACGCGGCGCTCCGTTACAGCACGGTCGCGCGCGGACGCATCACCACACTCGACACCGCCGCCGCCGAAGGCGCGGACGGCGTCGTCCTTGTCATGACCTACCGCAACGCGCCGCGGATGCAGCCTCCGCCGCTGTTCCTTACCGGCCCCAAGGCGGCGGGGGGCGCCGACTTGCCCGTGATGCAGGACCCCAGCATTCATTGGAACGGTGAGCCAGTCGCGATCGTCTTGGCCGAGACACAGGAGAAGGCCGACTACGCCGCGTCGTTGATCGACGTCGCGTACGAGTCCTCGCCGCCGCGTCGCTTTGAGGAGGCCAGAGTGCATCCACGGACGCCGGACAGTCTCGTGGGGCAGCCCGTCGAGGTGCTGGTGGGCGATGCCGAGGCCGCGCTGATCGACGCGCCCCACTCCGTCGATCTCACCTACCGGACGCCGCGCCACAATCACAACGCGATCGAGCCGCATGCGGTCACGCTTGGCTGGGACGGCGACGAGCTCATCGTCCACGACGCCAGCCAGGGCGTGAAGGGGCACGCCTGGACGTTCGCGCAGGTCTTCGGCATCGACGAGGAGCAGGTGCATGTCACCTCCCCGTATGTCGGTGGCGGCTTCGGCGGCAAGACGCTGTGGGCGCACCATCTGCTCGCGGCGGCGGCGTCGAAGCTCGCCGGACGTCCCGTGCGGATCACGCTGTCGCGAGAGGGCGTCTACCGGTTGGTCGGCGGTCGCACGAACACCGAGCAGCGAGTGGCCATCGGCGCCGATGACGACGGCCGGTTCAAGGCGCTGATCCACACCGGGATCTCGGCCATGACCCCGTACAACGCGCTTGCCGAGCAGTTCACGTTCCCGGCGCGGCACATGTATGCGACCGAGACGCTGAAGACCGACCAACAGGTCGTCGACATGGACATGCTCGCCAACTCGTTCATGCGCGCACCAGGCGAGTCGGTCGGCACCTTCGCCCTGGAGTCGGCGATCGACGAGCTCGCGATCGAGCTCGGTCTGGACCCGATCGAGCTGCGGATCCGCAACGAGCCCGAGAAGGATCCGAGCACGGGCATGCCGTACTCCTCGCGGCATATCGTCGACGCCTGGCGCGCCGGCGCCGAGCGCTTCGGCTGGGAGCCGCGGGCGCGGCCCGGGGCCCGCCGGGAGGGAGAGTGGCTGATCGGCACCGGCTGCGCGATGGGGACATATCCCTACCATCGCTTCCCCGGCGGCGTGGCGCGGATCACGCTCGACAAGACGGGCCATGCGACGATCGCGGTGCCGGCCAGCGACATGGGGATGGGGACCTCCACCACCCAGACGATCGTCACCGCCGACCGACTCGGCCTGCCGCTGGAGCGGGTGACCGTCGCCTACGGCAACTCTTCGTTCCCGGGCAACCTGCTCGCTGGAGGCTCGTCGCAGACGGCGTCGATCGCCGGCGCGGTGATCGCGGCTCAGCGGGCGCTCGTCGAGCAACTGCTCGCGCTCGCCGGTGGCGACTCGCCCCTGGCCGGGTTGACCGCGGACGAGGTCGGGGGACGCGACGAGGGGCTGTGCGAGCTCGCCGACCCGAGCCGTTGGGAGAGCTACGCGCAGATCCTCGGGCGGGCGGGCCGTGACGAGGTGGTCCTCGAGGCCTCCGCCTCTGATCCGGAGGAGATGCAGAAGTACTCGATGCACTCCTGCGGCGCGATCTTCTGTCAGGTCCGAGTCAACGCAACCACCGGTGAGACACGCGTCGACCGGGTGCTCGGCTCCTATGACTGCGGCCGCATCATCAACGCGAAGACCGCCGCCAGCCAGTTCCGCGGCGGGATCATCATGGGTCTCGGCCTGGCGCTGATGGAGGACACAAACTTCGACGAGCGCTCCGCCAGGATCATGAACCCGAGCCTCTCCGAGTACCACGTCCCCGTCCATCTGGACGTGCCTGAGATCGAGCTGATCTGGAACGACATCCCCGACCCGTACGCCCCCGCGGGCGCGCGTGGAATCGGCGAGATCGGGATCACCGGCGTCGCCGCAGCCGTCGCCAACGCGGTCTACGACGCAACCGGTCGCCGCGTGCGTGACCTCCCAATCACGTTGGACAAGCTGCTCTGAACACGAGTCCCCGCGAATGGGCTGCGCCGGCCGGGTATGTGGTGTCCACGGATCCGGTGCGGCTTGACGTCGACCGCATCCACCGTTTCCTCTCGACCGCCTACTGGTCGACGGGCATCCCGCGGGACGTAGTTCAACGCTCGATCGCCAACTCGCTGCCGTTTGGGCTGTACGCACCCTCCGGTCAGCAGGCCGGGTTTGCGCGAGTTGTGACCGACCGCGCGACCTACGCCTACCTCGGCGACGTCTACGTCGAGACAGCGCACCGCGGCCGCGGGCTCGGCAAGTTTCTCGTCTCCTGTGTGATCGCCCATCCCGAGCTCCAGGGACTCCGCCGCTGGGCGCTCGCGACAGCCGATGCCCACGACCTCTATGCCCGGCATGGATTCAGACCGCCGGCGAACCCGGACATCCATCTATTCATCGAGCGCGCACCGGCCGATCTCTGGCCACCGCAGGCAGAACGAGAAGGAGCCTGTCTGCGGCAAACGGCGAAGGACTGACGGCGCCCTACCGGCGCGGGTGGTTCACGGACGCGGTCGCTGCATCAGCTCATACGCGCCGCGCAAGTGTGCATCAACGAGGCGTACCGCGTGCTCGGCATCTCGCCGCTCGATCGCTTCGGCGATCTCGCGGTGCTCGGCGATGAACTGCGCGCCGCGAGCGGGGTCGCGCGCGACCAGCGTCGCGGTGATCCGTTGGTGGCGGTCGCGTAGCTCGTCGTACTGACGAACCAGGATCGGGTTGCGATTTGCGGCGACGATCGCGCGATGAAACTCGCGATCGGCCACAGTGAAGCCCGCGCCACCGTCTTGGAGAGCGCGCTCTTGTCGTGCGACCGCCGCAAGCAGCACCGCCGCCAGCGCCGGCCCCTGCGCGGCGACGCGCCGGACGCAGTGAGTCTCGATCAGAAGGCGCGCCTCCAGCACGTCGTCGGCCTCGGAGATCGAGACCGGTCGGACGACCGCGCCGCGCCGCGGATATAGGTCGAGGAGCTCCTCGGCCTCGAGCTGCACGAACGCTTGGCTGACAGGAGTCCGGGAGATGCCGAGCTCGCGAGCCAGCTGATTCTCGCTGAGGAGCATCCCGCCCGGATAGCGGCCGTCGAGCAGCCGCTCCTTCACGTACCGATACGCCCGCGCTCCCGCCGATCCCGCCGGAACCTTAGGGCGCGATTGAAGGTCTGCACTCATGGGTCGATACACTTGAGAGGCAGCTGGTATGCAAGATGCATTCAAGTCTAGCTCGTTCGGGGGCATACGGCTCCGAACGTCCAACGAGCACAAGGAGAAAGCATGACTATCCGACTCGCAGTTTCCGTCGGTCGAGCCCTTCGTCGCGGCGTCGCGACCGAGGCTCAGCACGAGGTCCATTGCCACCTCGACTCGGTCGGCCGGCCGTACGTGTGTGACTACGCGCGATGCGACTCGCCTGGCGTGAGCGTCGACGAGATCGTCAGGTCTTAGGTGCGTTAGTTCGTCGCCACGGAGGAGACGCGCTCCGCGGCGAGCGCGAGGCAGAGGTCGGCGATGTCTCGCGGGTTGCGCAGTCGGCGGCCGGTCGCCGTTTCGAGGCGCCGCAGGCGGTGGCGGATCGTGTTGGGGTGGCAGAAGAGCGCGGCCGCTGCTGCGTCGGTCGAGCCGCCGGTGTCGAGCCAGGTTTCGAGCGTGTCAAGAAGAACGCCCCGTTCGTCCTCGGGAGCAACTCGATGAGATTGCCCTCCGGGTCGGCGAGGTACGACAGTTGCCATTCCGGGGCCCCGGGGAACAGAATTGGTGGAAGGCGCGTGACGGCACCGCGCGACACCAGCCGGTCGTGGGCGGCATCGAGATCGGTCACGGAAAGCAACGTGGCCCAGGCCCAGGACGTCGTGCTGGCCATCGGCGTCATCGGGAATAGGCCTTGCGCGGCGGCCGAGGCCCAAACACCTATCGACAGGCAAGTATCTCGAGAAAAGCCCTGCAAACAGCGATGCCGGAGGAGGGACTCGAACCCCCGACACGCGGATTATGATTCCGCTGCTCTAACCGACTGAGCTACTCCGGCGCGCCCGCGAGTGTAGCCCCCGGGGGCACCGGCGCGGTCCGGAACGGGAGGCCCGGCATATGATCCGGCGGCGATGACCGACCTCGCCCCTGCCGTCAGGACAGTGATCCACAAGTGCCTGGCGGTCAAGGAGGGCGAGAACGTGGTGGTCGTGGTCGATCGGGAGACGCGGACGATTGGCGAGGCGCTGAGGGACGAATCGGCTGCCGCCGGCGGTGACGCGGTCCTGATCGTCATGGACGAGCGCGCCTCGCATGGCACGGAGCCGCCGCCACCGGTTGCGGCCGCGCTCGAGGGGTGCGACGTGTTCATCGCCCCCACCAGCCGCTCACTGAGCCACACCAGCGCCCGCAAGCGCGCCACCGACGCCGGCGCGAGGGGGGCGACCATGCCCGGCGTCACCGAGGACATGCTCGGGCGCGTAATGGCGGTCGACTTCGACACGATGGCCGCCCGGTCGAAGGCGGTGGCGGCCGTCCTCGAGGCGGGTACGCGCGCGCACGTCACCTGTCCCCGAGGCACGGATCTGCGCCTCGCGCTCGACGGCCGCGCCGGCATCTCCGACGACGGTGAGCTGAGCGCCAGAGGGCGCGTTCGGGAACCTTCCGTGTGGGGAGGGCTTCATCGCGCCGGCGTTCGGAGAAGGCACGGTGGTGGCGTTGAGCCTGGCGCCGCTTGGGATCAGCACCGAGCCGGCGACGCTGACTGTGGCCGAGGGCCGGATCGTCGCTGCCGAAGGCGGCCTCGGTCCGCAGTTCATCGAGTTGCTGCTGACGCACGGCGAGCTCGGGACCAACCTGGCCGAGCTTGGGGTCGGCACGAACGACCGTGCGCGGCTGACCGGCAACGTGCTCGAGGACGAGAAGATCCTCGGCAGCGTGCACGTGGCGTTCGGCGCGAGCGCCGGGATCGGCGGGACGGTGTCGGTGCCGATCCATCTCGACGTGGTCGTCGTCGACGCGAGCCTCGAGGTCGATGGGCAACGCGTGCTAGACCACGGGCGCTACGTGCTCGACTGAGCCGCGGTGACGCTGCTCGCGATCCCCAACGTGTCCGAGGGGCGCGATCAGGCCGCCATCGACACGATCGCACGCGCCTTTGAAACCGCCCATGCGCGGCTGCTCGACGTTCACACCGACACCGACCACCACCGCAGCGTGTTCACGCTCTGGGGCGAACCGGGTGAGCTCGCGAACGCGGTCCTCGACGGCGCCGCGGAAACGGTTCGCCAGGTCGACCTGAACGCGCACGAGGGCATCCATCCCCGCGTCGGCGCGATCGACGTCGCCCCGATCGTCTACCTGGACCCGGCCGACCGCGGCGCCGCGTGCTCGGAGGCGCTCGTTCTTGGCGATCTGCTCGGCGACCGACTCGAGCTGCCGGTGTTCCTGTACGGCGAGCTGGCGCAGGGCCGGACGCGCGCCGAGCTCCGCCGGGGCGGCCCTGCGACGCTCGCGGAACGCATCAAAACGCGAGAGCTCCGCCCGGACTTCGGACCGCCGAGACTCCACCCGACCGCCGGCGCCGTCCTGGTGGCGGCGCGTCCACCGCTCGTCGCGTTCAACGTCGAGCTGGCGCCCCCGGCAACGGTCGAGGACGCCAAGGAGATCGCGGCGCAGATCCGCGAAGGCGGACCGGAAGGACTAGGTGGCGTCCGCGCGATCGGACTGTGGCTCGCCGCCCGCGATGTCGCCCAGGTCTCCACGAACGTCGAGGATCACCGCGCGACCCCGCTCGCACAGGTCATCGCCGCGATCGCCCGCCACGCCACCCCGAGCCAGGCCGAATTGGTCGGACTCGCACCGCGCTCCGCCTTCGAGGGCTTCCCGGAAGATCTCCCCGTCGCCAACCGGCGCGTTGTCGAAGACGCCCTCGCGGAGTGGCGCGAGCAGACTTCCCTTTCGGAGTAGCGCGATCGCACCTCCGGCGACTAAGCTCCATTCACCATGGCCCAGACCAAGCGCAAGCGCCGCACCAAGCACCGCGGAACGGCGGCCGGGACGATCCAGACACGGGGTCGCACGGGTCGCCCGCCGTCCGCCGATGAACGTAAGAAGACGACCCGGTTGGAGGCGCGCGAGCGCCGGCTGAACTCGCCGCCGACGTGGAAGGCCTCGGTCACCAGGGCCGGGCTCGCGGCCGCGCTCATGTTCATTTTCCTTGCCCTGGTCGGGCCGAAGAACAACCGGATCGTGAGCGCGTTGATCTTCGCGGTGTTCGCGTTCCTGCTCTACGTCCCCGCGGGCTATTACTTCGAGATGACCATGTACCGCCGCCGCCAGCGGAAGAAGCAGCAGGTCGCCGGCAAATGATCGACGTCCTCATGTTCACGGTCGGGCCGGTGCAGGAGAACTGCTTCATCGTGCGCGAGAAGGACGCCGCGAACGCGCTGATCGTGGATCCAGGTGACGAAGCGGACAGGCTCCTTGCCGCCCTCGACAGCCTGAAGATCGAGACCGTCGAAGCGATCCTCGTCACCCACACCCACTTCGATCACATCGGCGCGGTGGCGCCGGTGGCGCGGGCGACCGGCGCTCCGGTCTACTGCCCCGAGCTCGAGACCGAGATCCTGGCGAACATAAACGACTACCTGTGGCCCGGCTTTGGTCCGTTCGAGAGCTACGAGGCCGACCACACCGTAGGCGGCGGCGAGACGCTCGAGCTGGCAGGGCTCACTATCGACGTCGTCTTTACCCCGGGCCACAGCCCCGGGCACGTCACCTACGCGATCGCCGACGAGGACGCGGTGTTCTCCGGTGACGTCCTGTTCCAGGGATCGGTCGGGAGGGTCGACCTGCCGGGCGGTGACTGGCCGACGCTACTGGCCTCGATCGAGAAGCTCACGAGCTCGTACCCGCCCGAGACAACCGTGTACCCCGGCCACATGGCCATCACCACGCTCGGGCGCGAGCGCGCCACCAACCCGTTCCTGCGCGAGCTCGCGGAGCGGTGAGCGCTCGGTGATTCAAGCCCCTCGCGGCACATTCGACATCCTCCCGGAGTCGGCGGCGCGCTCGCCGTTCGAGTCGGCCGCGCGGCGAAAGTTCGTCGAGGAGCAGGCGGAGAAGGTTCTCGGCGCGGCCGGTTACGGCCGGATCGAGACGCCCACGTTTGAGGCGACCGACCTGTTCGCGCGCGGAGTGGGGGAGGCGACCGACATCGTCCAGAAGGAGATGTACACGTTCGACGACGGCGGCGGACGCTCGCTTACGCTTCGGCCGGAGGGGACCGCGCCGGTCTGCCGCGCCTACCTCGAGCACGGCATGCACAAGCTCGCGCAACCGGTGAAGCTCTGGTACCAGTCGAGCTTCTTCCGGTCTGAGGCGCCGCAGCGCGGTCGCTACCGCCAGTTCTGGCAGATCGGCGCCGAAGCGATCGGATCGGCCGAGCCCGAAACCGATGCCGAGCTGATCGTGCTGCTGGCCGACTTGCTCGACGCGCTTGGCGTCAAGCACGACCGACTGCGTCTCTCCAGTCTGGGCACGCCCGAGACCCGGGCTGAATACCGAGAGGAGTTGCAGGCCTTCCTGCGGGCCCACGAGGATCAGCTCTCCGAGGACGTGCGCAACCGGATCGACGCCAACCCGATGCGAGCGTTCGACGCCGACGACCGGGGTACACGCCAGGTGATGCGCAGCGCGCCGAAGCTGCTCGACCGTCTCGCGCCCGCCGACGCCGAGCACTTCGCCCAGGTTCGAGCGCTGCTCGATGACGCCGGGCTCAGCTACGAGCTCGACCCGACACTGGTGCGTGGCCTCGACTACTACACGCGCACGGTGTTCGAGTTCACCAGCGACGAGCTCGGGGCCCAGTCCGGGGTGGGCGGGGGCGGACGATACGACGGGCTGATCGAGCTGCTGGACGGGCCACGGACGCCCGCCGTCGGCTGGGCAGCCGGAATCGAGCGGATGCTGCTGTCCGCGCACGACGTGACGCCGCGCGCCGAATTGGTCGACCTGTACGTCGCGCTTGCCAGGCCTGACGGCGCCCGCACGGCGTTCGAGCTCACACGCCAGGCGCGGCGCGCCGGACTGCAGGCCCAGCTCGAACTGGCCGGCCGCTCGCTCAAGGGGCAGCTCAGGCACGCCGACCGCATCGGCGCCCGGTACGTGGCGATCATCGGCGAGAACGGCACCGCCAAGCTCAAGAACATGGAGTCCGGCGATGAGCGCGACACACAGATCGACAACGTGATCCCGGAGATCCTCCGCTCCGGACGGCCGACGTGAAGCACGCCCCCCGGCCGAACGGATACCGCGACGCGTGGTGTGGCCAGCTGACCGCCGACCGCGCTGACACGCCGGCGCGAGTGTCCGGCTGGGTCAACCGCCGGCGCGACCACGGCGGGCTGATCTTCATCGACCTGCGCGACCGCTCCGGGATCGTGCAGCTCGTGTTCCACCCCGAAAACGCGCCCGAGGCACACGAACGCGCTCACGCGCTCCGCTCCGAAGACGTGATCAGCGCCGCGGGAACCGTCACCCGGCGTGATCCGCAGAACGTCAACCCGAACATCCCGACCGGCGAGATCGAGCTCGCCGTGTCCGAGCTCGAGATCCTGGCCGACGCCGAGACACCGCCGTTCCCGGTCGACA
This sequence comes from uncultured Solirubrobacterales bacterium, assembly GCA_963737055.1. Classification (GTDB taxonomy): domain Bacteria; phylum Actinomycetota; class Thermoleophilia; order Solirubrobacterales; family Solirubrobacteraceae; genus Palsa-465. The sequence goes on from CAVTRE010000002.1 coordinate 274,603, forward strand.
ACGGCGGCGACGTCGACGAGATCATCCGCCTGCGCCACCGCTCGCTCGACCTCCGCCGTGCCCAGCTCCAACGCACGATCGCGCTCCGCCATCGCGTGATCACCACGATGCGCGAGATCCTGAACGACCGCGACTTCCTCGAGATCGAGACGCCCTACCTGACCCGCTCGACGCCCGAAGGGGCCCGCGACTACCTCGTCCCCGCTCGCATCCAGCCCGGCTCGTTCTACGCGCTTCCCCAGTCGCCGCAGCTGTTCAAGCAGCTGCTCATGATCGGCGGGATGGAGCGCTATTACCAGATCGCGCGCTGCTTCCGGGACGAGGACACGCGCGCCGACCGGCAGCCCGAGTTCACCCAGCTCGACGTCGAGATGGCGTTCGTCGGCGAGGACGACGTGATCGAGTGCATGGAGGCGGTGATGGGGGCGGTATTCGACCGCGAAGGCTTCGACGTCCCGCCGCCGCCATGGCCGCGGATGACGTTCGCCGAGGCGGTGTCGCGCTACGGCATCGACCGGCCCGACACGCGGTTCGGGCTCGAGCTCCACGACCTCGGAGACGCGCTCGAGGGGACCGAGTTCAAGGTGTTCGCGGGCGCGCTCAGCTCGGGCGGCGTCGTCCGCGGGATCAATGCCGGCCCGCGGGAGCTGCCGCGGTCTGACCTCGACGCCCTCACCGAGCTGGCCAAGCAGCACGGCGCCAAGGGTCTCGTGTGGGCGTTCGTCCAGGAGGGCGGGTGGCGCTCGCCGATCGCCAAGTTCCTCACCGAGGGCGAGATCGAAGCGGTAGGGAGACGGCTCGGCGCCAAGACCGGCGACCTGCTGCTGATCGTCGCCGACGAGCTGACGACAGTCGGACAGACGTTGAGCGCGCTGCGGATGGAGTTGGCGCGCCGCTTCGACCTGATACCGGCGGGGCGCCACGACATCCTGTGGGTGGTCGAGTTCCCCGCCTTCTTCTGGGACGCCGACGCGCAGCGCTGGGATGCCGCGCACCACCCGTTCACCGCGCCGTCCGGCGACCTCGACGATCCCGCGCACCTAAGCTCGCGCGCTTATGACCTCGTGCTCGACGGCTCCGAGATCGGCGGCGGGTCGATCCGTATCAACCGGCTCGACATCCAGGAGCGGGTATTCGAGCTGCTCGGGATCGGTCCCGAGGAGGCGCAGGCTCGGTTCGGGTTCTTCCTCGACGCGCTCCGCTACGGCGCGCCGCCGCACGGCGGGATCGCGATGGGGATAGACCGGATCGTCACGGCGCTCGCCGGCGTCGAGTCCATCCGGGACGTGATCGCGTTCCCCAAGGCCGCGAGCGGCGCCGATCCGCTGACCGGCGCGCCTGCCCCCGTCGACCCGGGGCAACTCCGCGAGCTCGGCCTCCGGCTCGTGTAATCGCGAGCCGTTCGTCCGTTCCCGTCCAGCGGGGCTTAAAGGACGGGCGACCTCTGCCGAACAACAGGCTTGATGGCAAGCCTCCCCCGACCCTTGATTGCGTTGCTCGTCGCGACCCTGGCGGCGTTCGGCCTGTGGTACGTCGAGCTCCGGCCGAGCTCTTCGTCGTCGGGCGGCGCCTCGCAGGGCGCCGGCAGCTACCAGTCGGCGATCAACCAGGCGCACCAGGCGGTCAAGACGTCGAACGCCGCCAACGCCAGGCTCGGCGCGCCGACCTCGACCGGTAGGGCACCGGCCTCGCCCACTTCGAAGGCCACAGCGGCGAAGGTGACACCGTCGACCAAAGCCACGACCGTGGCCAAGTCGTCCGTGACGGCCGCGCCCAAGCCCGCCGTCAAGCACGCCGCGTCCAGGCCGGCCCATAAGGCCGTCTCGACGCCGGCCCATAAGGCCGTCTCGACTGCGGAGCAGCTGAGCCTGATCACGAACGCCATCACCGCCCACAAGGTCGTCGCCGTGCTCTTCTACAACGACGCCGCCGCCGATGATCAGGCGGTGGACAAGGAGCTCACCGCCGTCCCGACTCACGGCGGCCAGGTCGTCAAGGCCGCGGTGCCGCTCAGCGCGCTGACGAGCTTCGGGATCATCACCCAGCAGGTCCCGGTCGTCACCGCTCCGACGCTCGTGCTGATCGACTCCAGCCGGCAGGCGACCGAGATCATCGGTTTCGCTGACACGCTCGAGATCACCCAGCGCGTCGACGACGCCCTCGCCGCCAAGTAAGGCATCTATCCTCGCGAGGCGATGGATGCCATCGCCTTCGAACACCATCTGACGTCCCCACAGGGCCACGGACGCGTCCCCGACGGTGCGGTCACCGTGACCGTCGACGGCGGCGCGTGCTGTGACCAGATCGCGCTGTCGATCAGCGTTGGGGGAGACCGCGTGACCGACGCCGGGTTCGAGGCGCACGGCTGCGGCGCCGCGACGGCCGCCGCGAGCGCCGCGGTGACGCTGGTGCGCGGCTGCTCGGTGTTCGAGGCGGCTCGGATCGGTGCGGCGGAGATCGCCGGCGAGCTCGGCGGCCTCAGCCCGGGGAAGCTCCATGCCGCCGAGGTCGCTGCCGACGCGCTCGCGTGTTCGCTGGGCGCAGCGGTCCGGGCGGCCGGGTGCGTGCCCCCGGCCCCGCCGAACGGCGCCCAAACCTCGAGGACGCTCGTGGCGATGAGCGGCGGCGTCGATAGCGCTGTGGCGGCGCTCCTCTGTGCGCGGGACGGTGAGACCGCCGGGGTCACCAACACCGTCGCGGTCACGCTCGAGCTGTGGTCGGACCACGAGAACGACGCCGAGCGCAGCTGCTGCTCGTCCACCGCTGTCGCCCAGGCGCGCGCCCTCGCGCATGACATGGGCCTGCCACACTTCACGATCGACCTTCGGGACGAGTTCCGCGCCGGTGTGGTCGAGCCGTTCATTGCCGGTTACGCCGCCGGTGAGACCCCGAACCCCTGCGTCGGCTGCAACGGCCACGTACGCCTCGACGCCATGCTCGAGCTCGCCGACCGCCTCGGCTGCCGCCAGCTCGCAACCGGCCACTACGCACAGATCGCGGAGGCCGATCATGACGACGGGCCTCTTCTCCGCGCCGCGGCCGACGATGCCAAGGACCAGACGTACATGCTCACCGCGCTGTCGCCGGCATCGCTGGCGCGGATGCGATTCCCGTTGGGCGGGCTGACGAAGCCCGAGGTCAGGGAAATCGCCGCCGACGCCGGCCTGCCGGTCGCGAGCAAGGCCGACTCGCAGGATCTGTGCTTCCTCGCCGGGACGAACCGCGGTCGGTTCCTGGCCCGCCACGGCGGGGTCGGGACAGCGGCCGGTGACCTGCTCGACGCCGACGGCAACGTCGTCGGCCGCCACGACGGCCAGCATCTGTTCACCGTCGGCCAGCGCCGCGGGATCGGGGTCGCCGCCGGCGAGCCCCTGTACGTGCTCGACAAGGACGCGGTCCGCAACGAGGTGACCGTCGGCCCGAGGTCGGCGCTGCGCACGACCCGCGTCGCAGTTCGCAACGCACGCCTGAGCCGCGTCGGCGCGCGCGTCGACCGGGTCAAGCTCCGCTACCGCTCGCGACCGATCGAATGCCGGCTCCCGGGCGACCCCAAGCCGGGCCGGCACGCCGCGCTCGAGATCGAGCTGGCGCAGGCCGTTGACGGCGCGGCACCGGGTCAGGTCGCCTGCCTGATGGACGGCGACGTCGTGATCGGCTGGGCGACGATCGCGCGCCGGTGAAGTTGCGCGCCGGACGCAGCAAGCCGACGCGGCAAGCGGACGCGGCAAGCGGACGGCTAGCGAACGTTGAAGTCGGCGTTCTGCACGAGCACCGCCGCGTACCCGGGCCAGTACTGGCCGGTCGGCGGCGCCCCCGCCACGCAGCTCCCGCCCGACTCGCCGGGGTTGCTGGTCCAGGCGAACATGTCAACGTCGCGGTACCCCGTGTTCGCGGTCGGCAGCGGGCCGAGTCCGCGGCCGGGCGGGTTGCACAGGACCTCGTTGCCGCCGTGGACGATATCGCGGGGCCGCAGCGGCCCGCGGCCGTTCTCGCCGGTGTTGATCACGAAGTGCTTGCCTCCCGTGAGGGCGGAGATCTTGTCGCCGTAGCGGATCTCGCGCGACGTCCAGTCGAAGTGGGTGGCGTTGAGGAAAAAGCCTTGGATCTTCGCGACACCTGAGGCCCGCAGGTACTTCGCCGCGTCGCGAGCAGAAAGCGCGTCGGCGGCCCCGGCGTCGAGGTAGACGACGAGATGTGGGCAGTTGGCGGTCAGGATGCTGATCGCGTCCTGGAGCTCGTGCTCTCGGACCGTCTGGCCGTGACGGGAGAGGCAGGGCATCGTGATGATCGAGTCCATCTCGAGGAACAGCACGGCGCGGGAGGAACCGATGCCCTGCGCGAAGCCCTCGATGAAGTTGTGGTAGGAGGCCGCGTCCGACGGCGAGTCGGAGGCGTGGCCGCACAAGCCGTGCAGGATCCGGTAGGTCGCCAGCAGCGGCCCGCCGCCCGGCTGCTGCACAGCCGCGCGGCTGAGGTACCGCGACACCGCCGTCTGGATGTCGGGGACGCCGTTGCTGCCGAAGCTGAACTTGCCGAACCGCGCCGTGCCGGGCTGGCGCGCGATCACGTCGAGCGCCGGATTCTGCTGCGCGGCGTGCGCCGCCTCGCTCTGGGGATCGACGAAGAAGTTGGCGCCGGCGAGGGGGTCGCCGGTGCGCGGGGCGGTGGCGAGTGCCAGGGGGTTCGCCGGGTCACGCGGGGCGACGGCGTCGTTGTCGAGGATCGTGAGCACGGCCTTGCTGGGGGAGCCCATGCCGATCGGCGAGGGTCCGAATAGCGACACCTGGATCGTCTTTGGGACGCTATCGACGCCGTGATCCACGATCGGCACGGTGAAGGTCTCACTGACGACACCGGCCGGGAAATCGAGCTCACCCTTGGCCGAAGAGAAATCGATCGCGTCGACCGCGGTGCACTCGGCGGGCCCGCAGGGGACGCCGTCGCCGAGCGTGATGTAGCGGATCTGCGCGGCCTCGCTCGTGTCCGCGCGCTCGACCGTGATCACGGCCTGGCCGGCGTTCTCGTTCACGGTCAGCTCCGGGGAGGCAAGCCGGAACCCGGTGGGGTCGGGCGAGGCGTCGGCGAGGGCGCCGGCGGGCGCGAGGAGCGCACCGATCAGGGCAAGCGGAAAGATCATGAGGAGGCGCAGGCGGCGCATCGCCATGTTGGTCGGCGGCGGGCGCGCAAAGCTTGATGTCAGCTGACCGACGTAGACGGGCGTCCGCCTACACTCCTCTACTCCGATGGCCTTGACTCAGATGAGCTCCGACGAGATTCGCCAGACGTACCTCGAGTTCTTCGAGGAGCGCGGTCACCTGCGCCTGCCGTCGTCCTCGCTGGTCCCGGCCGAGCACGATCCGTCGGCGCTGTTCACGGTCGCCGGCATGCATCCGCTCAAGCCGTATTTCCAGGGGATCCAGAAGCCGCCGCGGCAGCGTGTCACCACCTGCCAGAAGACGTTCCGCACGGTCGATATCGACATCATCGGGACGACTTCGCGCCATCTCACGTTCTTCGAGATGCTGGGCAACTTCTCGTTCGGCGACTACTTCAAACGCGAGGCGGCACGGTTCGCCTGGGAACTGTCGACCCAGGGCTACGGATTCCCGGCGGAGGAAATCTGGATCACCGTGTTCGGCGGCGATGATGAGCTCGGGCTGGGTCCGGATCACGACGCCATCGAGGCGTGGCTCGAGATCGGCGTCCCGCGCGAGCGGATCGTCGAGTGCCCGAGATCGGAGAACTTCTGGCAGGCAGGCCCGACCGGTCCCTGCGGGCCGTGCTCGGAGCTGTATCTCGATCGCGGCCTCGAGTTCGGCAAGCCCGACGATCTCCCGGGCGGCGACAACGAGCGCTTCCTCGAGTACTGGAACCTCGTGTTCATGCAGTTCGATCAGAACCCGGTGAACACGCTGACGCCGCTGCCGGCGAAGAACATCGACACCGGCCTCGGGCTCAACCGCCTGGCCTCGATCCTCCAGGGCAAGCCCTCGATCTTCGAGACCGACCAGTTCTGGCCGCTGATCGAGCTCGGGCAGGAGATGAGCGGCCGGCGCTATGGGGAGGAATACCCCACCGACCGGGCGCTCCGGCTGCTTGCCGACCACTCGCGGGCGATGAGCTTCCTAATCGCCGACGGCGTCGTCCCGTCCAACGAGGATCGCGGCTACGTGCTGCGCAGGATCATGCGCCGCGCGATCCAGCAGGGCCGCGCGCTCGAGCTCGAGCCCGGTTTCCTTCGCGTGTACGCCGACCGCGTAACCGAGATCATGGGTTCTGAATACCTCGAGCTCCATCAGCAGCGCGACTCGATCCAGAAGTGGCTCGAGGCCGAGGAGGAGGGCTTCGGCCGGACGCTCGAGCAGGGACTGAAGCGCCTCGACGACCTGATCGAGCAGGCTCGCCGGACCCGCGCCGAGGGGATCGCGGCGTCCGACGCGTTCCTCCTGCACGACACGTATGGCTTCCCGATCGACCTGACGATCGAGCTCGTCGCCGAGCAGGACCTCGGCGTCGACGAGGAGGGGTTCGAAGCGCTGATGGACGAGCAGCGCGACCGGGCGCGAGCGAGCGCGGGACGGACGGTGGCCGGCGAGGAGCTCCGCGAGCGCGCGCTTGCGCTCGCCGACGACGCCGGCTTCTCGACCGATTTCGTCGGCTACGCGACCACGGATTCCGAGACCACGATCGGGGCTGTGGAACGCGACAACGGACGCGTGCTGGTGAAGCTCGTCGAGTCTCCGTTCTACGCCACGGGCGGTGGCCAGGTGGCCGACTCGGGCTACGTCGAGTGCCTGAACGGAGACTGCCGGGCGCGGGTGGACGACGTCCTGCGGCTCGGCGACGATCAGGTCATCGCGGTTGTGCCGGAGCGGGGGACGATCGAGGCCGGCGAGCGGGTCCACGCCCACGTCGACCGCGCCGCGCGGCACGCGACCGAGTGCAATCACACCGCCACTCATCTCCTCCACGCGGCGCTTCGCCGGCGGCTCGGCAACCACGTCCGCCAGGCGGGCTCCTACGTCGGTCCCGACAAGCTGCGCTTCGACTTCACGCACGGTAAGGCGCTGACCCCCGAGGAGCTCACCGACATCGAGGACCAGGTGAACCGCTGGATCATCGAGAGCCAACCGGTGCGCGCGATCACCACCACCCTCGACGAGGCCCGACGGCTCGGCGCGATGGCGCTGTTCGGCGAGAAGTACGGAGACGTGGTCCGGATGGTCGAGGTCGGCGACGGGTCATTCTCGCGCGAGCTGTGCGGCGGCACGCACGTCCAGAACACCGCCGAGATCGGACTGTTCAAGATCCTGAGCGAGGGGTCGAGCGCCGCCAACATGCGCCGGATCGAGGCGCTCACCGGTCCCGGCGGCGTCGAGCTCATGCGCCGGCACGACCGTGTGCTGTCCGAGGCCGGGAGGGTATTGCGCGTGCCGCCCGAGACGGTCGCCGATGCCGCGGCCGAGGTGCGTGGTCGCCTGCGGGAGCTCGAGCGGGCGGCGCGACAGGAAGCGACCCAGGACGCGGTGGACGTCGATCAGCTGGCCGCTCGGGCGGTCGAGCTCGATGGGGCTCTGTTGCTTGTGACCGAGGTGCAGGCGCTCGACGGCAAGGGGCTGCTCGATGTCGCGGACCGGCTCAAGAACAAGCTCGGAGATGCGGCGATCGTGCTCGCCAGCACGGGTGAGAACCGCGTGGATCTGGTGGCGAGCGTCGCTCCCGGGCTGGTGGCTCGCGGCGTCAAGGCAGGCGAGATCGTCAAGCTGGCAGCGGCCGAGGTCGGCGGCGGTGGTGGCGGGCGCGACACGCTGGCCCGCGCCGGCGGGCGCGACCCGTCCGGGCTTCCGCGCGCGTTCGAGGTGGCCCGCGCGGCGATCGAGTCCGCGCTGGGCGAGTGAGCACCGCGGGCGAGTGACCGTCCTCCGGTCCAACCTATAAGGTCATGCGCGTGCTGGCGCTGGATTACGGCCGGGCGAGGTGCGGGTGTGCGATCAGCGACCCCACCGGCGTGCTGGCATCCCCCGTGGAACCGGTGCTCGCCCCGCTGACTCGGCGCGGCCTGGCGCGGCTGCGTTCGCTCGTCCGGGAGCTGGGGGCGGAGCGAGTGGTGGTGGGGTTGCCCGTGTCTTTGTCGGGGAGGGACTCGGCGCAGACTGTCGAGACGCGGGCCTTCGCCGCCCGCTTGGAGCAGGAGCTGCCGGTCCCGATAGAGTTGTACGACGAGCGGTTCACGACGCGGCTGGCCGAACGGACCGGCGGGCGGGCGGAAGAGGATTCGCGCGCGGCCGCACACCTGTTGGAGAGCTGGCTGGGTAGCCAGCCAGGCGGGGTGGAGGGTGGCGCTGACGGTCCTCGCGCCGGGATCCAAGGTGGAGAGGCGCGGGATGCCTGACGGGTTCGAACGGACCGCCGAAGACCGGGAGCAGGCGCGGATCCGGCGCGAGCAGGTTCGCGGAGGAGGCGAGGGAGAAGGCGCACGCGGCCGAGGCGACGGCGGGCGCGGGAACGGTAAAACGACGCGCGGTAAAGCGAGGCGCCGGCCGGCGCCGGCACGGCGGCGATCCGGTCGCCCGTCGCGGGCGCGAAAGTACGGCGGACGGCTGGTCGCGCTGATCGCGCTCGCGGTCGCCGCCGGCGCGATCTGGTTCCTGATCCAGCTGTATCAGCCCTTCCACGGCTCGCCACACGGGAGCGTCACGGTCACGATCGCGCCGCACTCGACCGCGGGCGACGTCGGCGACGAGCTCGTCCGCGACGGCGTGATCTCCTCGAGCTTCTTCTTCGAGCTCCGCGCGACGCTCGCCGGCGAGCGCGGCGACCTGCTCGCCGGGACATACGACCTCCAGGAGAACATGACATACAGCAAGGTCCTGAAGATCCTGACTACGCCCCCGGTTGCCGCGAAGGTGACGAACATCACGATCATCGAGGGCCGGACGCGCGCGCAGATCAACGATCTCCTGCGGCAGCAGGGAGTCAAGGGCAGCTACTTCGGGGCGACGCGGCGGTCGCCGCTGATCGATTTCGCGGCCTTCGGCGCGCCGAAGCGCACCCCTGACCTGGAGGGGTTCCTGTTCCCCGACACGTATCAGCTCGTCGAGCCGATCAGCATCTCCAAGCTCGTCGACGATCAGCTCAAGACGTTCCGCACGGAGTGGTCGCACATCAACCTGGCTTACGCGCGCAGCAAGCAACTCACTCCCTATGACGTGCTGATCATCGCCTCGATGGTCCAGGCCGAGGCCGCCACCGCCCATGACCGCCCGCTGATCGCGTCGGTGATCTACAACCGCCTCAGGCTCGGGATGCCGCTGCAGATCGACGCCACGACCCGGTATGCGACCGGCAACTACACCAAGCCACTGACCGCGTCGGAGCTCAACTCGCGCTCCCCGTACAACACCCGCATCCACCAGGGCCTGACCCCGACGCCGATCGACAATCCGGGGATTGCCTCGATCCAGGCCGCGGCGCATCCCGCGAACACGAACTACCTGTACTTCGTCGTCAAGCCCTGCGGAAACGGCGAGCAGGTGTTCACGTCGAGCTACAACCAGTTCCTGGCCGACGCGCAGAAGTACCAGCAGGCGCGGAACGCGCACGGCGGGAAGTCGCCCGAGCGCTGCTCCTAGGCGGCCGGCGATGATGGGCGGCAGTCCCATCGACCGTCCGCGAACCCGGCTCGGGGTGGCCGGCTGGCCGGTGGCACACAGCCTGTCGCCCGCGATGCACAACGCCGCGCTCGAGGCCGTCGGCATCGTCGGGTGGCGCTACCAGCGGCTCCCGATTCCGCCCGAGTTATTCGACGAGACCGTGTCCGCGCTCTCGGGGGCCGGGTTTCGCGGGATCAACGTCACGATCCCGCACAAGCACGCCGCGCTCGCGCTGGCCACCGACCCGACCCCGCGGGCGGTCGCGGTCGGCGCCGCCAACACGCTGGTGTTCGAGGCCGGCGGGGCGGTCCGCGCTGACAACACCGACGCCCCCGGGTTGATCGAGGCGCTGCCGTTCGACCCGGCCGGAAGGACCGCACTCGTCTTGGGCGCCGGCGGCAGCGCGCGCGCCGTCGTCTGGGCCCTGCTCGACGGCGGGGCCACGGACGTTCGCGTCTGGAATCGCACCGCCGAGCGCGCCCGCGAACTCGCCTCGGACCTCGGGGCCACGGCGGTGGATCGCGCCGCACCGGCCGATCTGCTCGTCAACTGCACGGCAGTCGGCCTTGACCCCTCGGAGGATGCGTTCAAGCCGTTGCCCGTGGATGCCGATGACGTGACGAGTTACGAATGCGTGGTTGATCTCGTGTACAGCGATACTGAGACCCCGCTCGTGCAGGCCGCGCGAGCACGCCGCGTCCGCGTAGTCGGCGGGCGCGAATTGCTCGTGCGCCAAGGCGCCCTCAGCTTCGAGCAGTTCACTGGTGAGGCCGCGCCGCTCGAGGTCATGCGACGCGCCGTCGGCGCACGATGAGCGAACACGACGCCACACTTCGCCTCGTCCCGTCCGAGGCAACCTCCGACGACCGTCTGGTCCAGACGACGATCGGGGTCACGCCGCCGAGCCGCCGCGGCGGTTCGAGTCGCTTCCTGACCGACGTCATCGTCGAGCTTGGATTCGCCGACCAGGAGGCCATCACCCGCGCCGTAGAGCAGGCGCGCTCGGCCGGCGTCCCGCCCGAGCGCATCCTGCTGGACCAGCACGCGATCACCGCCGAGCAGCTCTCGCGGGCGATCGCCGAGCGCTACGGCCTCGATCACATCGACCTCGGCGTGTTCAAGGTCGACATGGCCGCCGCCAACCTCCTGAGCGCGGCCGCCGCCAAGCGCTACGCCGCGGTGCCGGTCTCCTACGTCGACGAGCACACGCTGCTGCTGGCCATGTCGGACCCGGCGAACGTGCTCGCGGTCGACGACATCGCGCTCCTCACGCACCTCGATGTCCGCCCGGCGGTGGCGTCCGCGGAGGACATCAACGCGCTGATCATGCGCATGAACCGCTTCGAGGACGCGGTCGCCGAGGCGGTCGAGGAGAGCGAGGCGGGGCCGGGCTACGAGGAGGTTGTCGACCTCCGCGAGACCGCCGACGACGCCCCGATCATCAAGCTCGTCCACTCGATCATCGCGCAGGCCACCGAGCGCGGCGCCTCCGACATCCACTACGAGCCTCAGCCCGACGCAAGCGGCCGCGGCGTCCGCGAGATGCGCGTGCGGATGCGCGTCGACGGCGTCCTCACCGAGGCCACCACGGTCCCGAAGAAGATGGTTCCGGGAGTGGTGTCGCGCATCAAGATCATGGCCGACCTCGACATCGCCGAGCGCCGCATCCCGCAGGACGGCCGCGTCGGCATGACGATCGACGGGAGGCACGTCGATGTCCGCGTGGTCACGATCCCGAGCGTTCACGGCGAGGGCGTCGTGATGCGCATCCTCGACAAGGAGAGCATCCGCCTCGACCTCGACAAGCTCGGTTTCCAGGAGCAGGAGCTAACGCGTTTCCGGCGGGCATTCACCCAGGCCTACGGCTGCGTGCTGACCACCGGACCGACGGGTTCGGGTAAGTCGACCTCGCTGTATGGAGCTCTCCAGGAGCTGAACACCCCCGAGAAGAACATCATCACGATCGAGGATCCGGTGGAGTACCAGATCGGCGGGATCACCCAGGTTCAGGTGAACAACAAGGCGGGCCTCACGTTCGCAGCGGGGCTGCGGTCGATGATGCGCGCCGACCCGGACATCCTGATGGTGGGCGAGATCCGCGACCCCGAGACCGCGCAGATCGCGATCGAAGGCGCGCTCACCGGTCACATGGTGCTCTCGACGCTTCACACCAACGACGCGCCGTCGGCGATCACCCGCCTCGTCGAGATGGGGATCGAGCCGTTCCTGGTCGCCTCCGCGATCGACTGCGTCGTCGCCCAGCGACTCGCGCGAACGCTGTGCGCTCACTGCAAGCAGCGCACGATGATCCCGGCCGAGGTGCTGCGCGACCACGGCTTCCCGGCCGACTTCCCGATCGAAGCCTACGAGCCCGGTGGCTGCGTCCGCTGCGGCGGGATGGGCTACCGCGGCCGGATCGGCCTGTACGAGGTGATGGTCATGACCGAGGAGATCCGCTCGCTCGCGCTCCAGCGCTCGTCCTCGGATGTGCTGGGCGCGGCCGCCGTCCGCGGCGGCATGCGCCGGCTGCGTGAGGACGGTCTCGACAAGGTCAAGCACGGTCTCACCTCGGTGGCCGAGATTGCCCGCGTCACAGGCACCGGGAGCGGCTGAGCGTCCAGACGCAGCACCAGCGGTAAACGGAATCGGCCCGGCTGCCGATTACACGAACGAACTTCTCGAACCCCAAGGACGGATAAGCATGCAGCTCGATTTCGCCGACGTGTTGCTCGAGGTCATCGACCGCCGAGCTTCGGACCTGCACATCACGGCAGGTGCGCCGCCGACCGTGCGCGTCCGCGGACGGCTCGTGCCGATGGACGGCTTCCCGGTCCTGACGCCGAACGACACGCGCGAGATTGTCTACTCGATCCTGTCCGAGGGACAGCGCCAGAGGTTCGAGAACAACTGGCAGATCGACTTCGCCTACCAGATCCCGGGGCGCGGCCGGTTCCGCGTCAACGCCTACTTCCAGCGCTCCGCGGTCGGCGCGGCCTTTCGCCTGATCCCCTTCGACGTCGTCCCGCTCGAGACCCTCGGTCTCCCGGCGGTCGTCGCCGATTTCGCGAACAAGCCACGCGGGCTCGTGCTCGTGACCGGCCCGACGGGCTCGGGCAAGTCGACCACGCTGGCCTCGCTGCTCGACGTGATCAATGGCAGCCGCGAAGAGCACATCATGACCATCGAGGACCCGATCGAGTTCCTCCACCATCACAAGAAGTGCATCGTCAACCAGCGCGAGCTCGGCTCTGACGCGCTCAGCTTCGGAGAGGCACTCAAGGCCGCGCTCCGCCAGGACCCCGACGTGATCCTCGTCGGCGAAATGAGGGACCTCGAGACGATCGGCACCGCGCTGACCGCGGCCGAGACCGGTCATCTCGTGTTCGCGACCCTCCACACCCAGGACACGCCGCAGACGATCGACCGCATCATCGACGTGTTCCCGCCCGAGCAGCAAGGCCAGGTCCGCGCCCAGCTGTCGGTTGCGCTCCAGGGGATCATGACCCAGACGCTGCTCCCGACCGCCGACGGCGCCGGCCGCTGCGTCGCGGCCGAGGTGCTGGTCCCGACCCCGGCGGTCCGCAACCTGATCCGCGAGGCCAAGACCCACCAGATCTACTCCGTGCTCCAGACCGGCGCCTCGCACGGCATGCAGACGATGGACGCCTCGCTCGCGCAGCTCGTCCGCGCCGGCAAGGTCAACCGTCAGCTTGCGGAGTCGCGGGCCCACGCACCCGAAGAGCTCCGGCGGCTGCTGTCGGGCATGGGCGCCCCCGGCGGCGGATATCAGGCGGCCGCGTAGCCATGGCCACGTATGTCTTCAAGGCGATGGACCTCGCCGGCGTTCAGGCCAAGGGCGAGGTCGAGGCCGACTCCAAGCAGGCGGTCGCCGAGCAGCTCAAGGAGCGTGGGCTCGTCGTTGTCGACATCGCCCACAAGTACCGCTCCAAGGAGCTGAACCTCGAGCTCTTCTCGCGGGTCAACGCCAAGGACCTCGCGGTGGCCTCACGCCAGCTGGCGACGATGGTCACCTCGGGCATGTCGATCATGCGCGCGCTGCACGTGCTCGAGACCCAGACCGGGTCGAAGGTCCTCCGCGAGGCGATCGCCGGCGTCCGCCACGACGTCGAGGCCGGTCTGCTCCTGTCCGACGCGATGGCGCGCCATCCCAAGGTCTTCGGTCCGCTGTACGTCGCGATGGTGCGCGCGGGGGAGACCGGCGGTGTGCTCGAGGAGTGCCTGATGCGCGTCGCCGACCAGCTCGAGAAGGACGCCGCGCTGCGCCGTCAGGTGCGGGCCGCGATGATCTACCCCGCGGTCGTGATCACCTTCGCGGTCACCGTGCTCATGGCACTGGTCGCGTTCCTGATCCCGGTGTTCGTCGGTGTGTTCAAGCAGTTCCCGGGCAAGCTGCCGGCGCTGACGCAGTTCATGGTGAATTTCTCCCACGTGGTCACTCACCAGTGGTACATCCTGATCGTTGGCCTCATCGTCGTGGTCGGCGGGTTCATCTCGGTCAAGCGCTCCGAGAAGGGACGCGACGCCTGGGATGCCTTCAAGCTCCGGATCCCGATGAAGATCGGCGAGGTTGTGCAGAAGGTCGCTATCGCGCGGTGGTCGCGCACGCTGTCGGCGCTCACCTCCGCCGGCGTCCCGATCATGCAGGCGATCGAGATCACCGGTAAGACCGCCGGCAACGCCGTCATCGAGAAGTCGATGGGCGACGTCATCACCTCGGTCAAGGGCGGCGGCACGATCTCCGCGCCGCTGCGGCAGTGCTCCGCGTTCCCCGCGATGGTGGCGCAGATGGTCGGCGTCGGCGAGGAAACCGGCGCGCTCGACACCATGCTCGCGAAGATCGCGGACTTCTACGACTCCGAGGTCGAGGCGGCCGTCAAGGCGCTGACCTCGATCATGGAACCGGTCATGATCATCTTCGTCGGCGGCATCGTCGGCGTGATCGTGATCAGCATGTACCTGCCGCTGTTCTCGATCTACAACTCGATCAAGTAGAAGAAGACCCTCCGGTGGGGTGCGCCGCCTCGCGGTAGCGCACCGCTTCTTCATCGCAAGCCATCTGGCCTCCTCGAGTGTCTCCTCGAGTGTCTCCTTGAGTCGAACCTCCCCGCCGGGACGTGGCCCGAGGCGGGGAGGGTTCTCACATCGTCGGTGGTCCGAACTGATCCGACGGCTTAGCGGCTCGCCGTCGGTGCGTATGGTCCGCCGTGCGTCGCCCGGTCCTTGCGCGAGGAGTCGTAGGCTTCGCGCATCATGTCGGCCGCGAGCTGACGTCCGCCCAGGCCGAATGCCAGGGCTCCCGCGACCGCGAACATCCCGATTAGTGCGATGTACGTGGTGGTCACGATGGCGGGAGCAATCTTCAGCTGGTTCAGGACCATGAACACCACGATCGCGAGAATCAGCGTCGGACTGACCGCTCGGGCAATCCGGCCGCCCGGCGTGTCGCCCATGAGCCTGTCGACGAGCCCGCCGGCCGCCCCAGCCAGGGCGACCCCGACCACGAGGATCAGCACGGCAGCGATGACGTTCGGGAGGTAGTTCTGAACATTGGCCATGAAACCGGTCAGGGCGGGGATCTTGAGCGCGCCGACCGCCGCCGCGATGGCGTAGATGAAGATGAACCAGAAGGCCACCAAACCCACAAGCCGTGAAGGTCGAGCGCCCGGACTTACCCGTTCGACGTAGGCGCCGGCCTGGCTGCCGCTTAGCGCTCGATCGAGTCCGATCGTCTCGAGCAGCTTGGCTACGACCGCCTTGACTACACGCGCGATCACGTAGCCGATGAGCAGGATGATGAGACATCCCACCAGATTCGGGATGAATCCGATGAGTGAGTCGAGCCCTCGCTGAAGGCTTTGGGTGATCTGCACAGCCGCAATGGGCATGGCGAGTCCTCCTCCTGTTGGGTGGTATTTGGACGTACGCCCGCACGCGCTCGCTCGGCGCTCGAGTCGGCCAAGACGCTTGCCGTTCTCCTCTGGCCGGCCGCTCAGCGGGTCGTATCTATGAGACCGCGGCCGGCCCGAGGCGGTTACACGGAGTTCGCGCTTCAGGGTCGAGTCGTAACCAATCGGCACTGCGTCGGGTCCCAGGAACTGGGATGCTGATCGAGCCGCAGCGCATGGAGCCTGACGAGATCCTGATCGAACGCACCCTCCAGGGGGAGCTGTCCGCATTTGAGCAGTTGGTCGAGCGCCACCGCGGCATCGTGTACCGCGTGGCGGCTCGGATCGTCGGTTCCGACGACGCCGAGG
Organism: uncultured Solirubrobacterales bacterium; assembly: GCA_963737055.1. Lineage (GTDB taxonomy): Bacteria > Actinomycetota > Thermoleophilia > Solirubrobacterales > Solirubrobacteraceae > Palsa-465. The sequence goes on from CAVTRE010000002.1 coordinate 290,531, forward strand.
ACGTCAGCCAGGACACATTCCTGCGCGCGTTTCATCGGCTCAACCAGTACCGCGGGACCGCTCCATTCCGGACCTGGTTGCTCCAGATCACCCAGAACACCGCCCTGAACGCCTTGGCGTGGGCGGGGCGGCGGCCCACCGAGCCGGCAAGCGAATCACCGGAGACGGCCGACGCCGACCCGATCCGGCAGCCCGTGAAGGAATTGGAGCGGCGCGAACGCCAGCAGCGCCTCGAGCTCAAGCTCCGAGCCCTCAGATCCGAATACCGCAGCCTGCTCGTCCTCCGGGACCTCGAGGGCCTGAGCTACAACGAGATCGCCGATGTGCTGGAGATGCCGCTCGGAAGCGTCAAAGGCAGGCTGCACCGAGCGCGCGGCGAGCTCATCGAGCTGCTGCGGAATAACACCTACGACTGGGAGCTACCAGCATGAACGCAGGCGATTCCCTTCCCGAGGACCTGACCCCCGCTGAGCGTCGGCTCGTCCAGCATCTCGAGTTGCTTCGCACCGGCGCGCCCACGGTCACTCCACAGCTGGTGCCACGGGTGATCCGCGGCGTGCGCTGGCAGCGGACGGTCCGCGATCCACTGGTGCTGGTGGGGGCCGTGGCGTCGGCTCTCGCCGAAGGGCTGGCCCTTCTGTTCAAGGGTCCGCGGGGTGGCGAATGATTCCCCCGGCGACATCCGTGCTGGGACAGGCCGGACAAGACCTGGGCGCCTTCATCCCTCGTCTCGGGGGCGCAATTGCGCTGCTGCTCATAGGACTGCTCCTCACGCGGCTGATCGCGCGGCTGCTCCTGCGTGCCATGCAAGCGGCCGGGCTCGACCGCTTGGCCGACCGCGGCGGCGTCACGAGCGTGCTGCAGGCCTCGGGTCTGGGGGGCTCGCTCGCCGGGGTGATCGCGCGCGCCATCCGCATCTTCCTCACGATCGTCGTCGTCTTCGCGGCGCTCTCCCTACTCGGGTTGCAGTTCCTGTCGGTGTCCCTCAACCAGGCGATTCTCGAGCTCCCGAGACTGTTCATCGCCGCCGCCCTGGTCCTCGCGGGCGCCGTCGTCGCGGGGGCAGCGCGCCAGCGGACCGACAGGCTCACCTACCAGCTGGATTTCCCGGTCCCACTGGGGCAGATCGTGCAGGTCAGCATCCTGGCGATCTTCGCCATCATCGCCGCCGCCGAGATCGGTATCTCGACCGAGCTTCTACTGATCCTCATCGGCGTCCTGGTCGCGGCGGTGGCCGGGACCTTCACGCTGGCCTTCGGACTCGGCTCTCGCGACGTGGCCCGGGCCCTGAGCGCCGGACGATATCTTCGTCATGACTACCGTGTCGGCCAGGAGATCGGCTTCGGCGACGTCCGCGGGCGAATCACCCGGATCCAGAGCACCGGCACGATGCTGGATGCCGGTGAGGGCCGTTCGATCCGCGTCCCGAACCACATGCTCATCGAGAGTGTCGTGACCATCTACGCCGATGATCGTGGACTCGACGACGGACCGTCCTGAGGCCGATGCACCGCCCGCCCGGCTATCGTGGGCGTGGTGAGCGCCACTTCCGATGACGCCCGGGGCACGTGCACGCCGTGCCGAGGGACCGGCAAGCTGATTTCCGGCCTCGGCGGCGAGCCGCATGAGGTCACGTGCCCGTGGTGCGGCGGCACCGGCGAGTTCCAGGCGGGGCGCGACGCGCAGCAGACCGGACCCGCTGACGCTTCCGGCGCGTAGTCCAAACGTCCATTCCCGTCAGGCTGCGGGTTTGAAATTCCGATACCTGGGTTGCCAGAGTCACTCAGGTGCCAAGGGCAAACCGTCCGCGAGGGCGGGACGCAAAGCCACGGACCTCACGAACGGATCGCGAGGAAGCCGGGTTACCACCAATACGGAGAAGTGTGACTTAGTCATGGATGACTCCCGATTGGGGCCTTGGATCTGGCGAGACAGACCCAATCAAAATCCCAGGAGGGCTCCATGCTTCATAAGCTGCGCCGTCGCGCCGAGGACGAGAAGGGTTTCACCCTGATCGAGCTCCTCGTCGTGATCCTGATCATCGGCATTCTTGCCGCGATCGCCATCCCGACGTTCCTCAACCAGAAGAGCAAGGCCAATGACGCATCGGCCGAGTCTCTGGCCCGGAACGCCGCCACCGCGATGGAGACGTACGCGACCGACAACAACGGTAGCTACGCGAGCTCCGGCGTCGGTGCTCTGAACACGATCACGCCTGCGCTCAACACCAATACGAGCAACGGGCAGGCCTACCTGTCGTCCGCCACTGGCGACGCCAGCAGCTACACGATCGTCGCCGAGTCGCCGACCGACACCGAGCTGTTCACGCTCACGAACAACAACGGTAACGAGACGTTCTCCTGCTCGCCGGTCAACAAGGGCAGTTGCTCCGCCGGCGGCACCTGGTAGTCAATCCGTAGTCATCCACGACGTGACCGAGGCGGCCTCCGGGCCGCCTCGGTTCGTTTAACGCCCGGCCGCGTCGGTTCGTTTAACGCCGCGCCCTTTAAGTTCAAGGCGTCCTCGCGTCGGCCGATTACGAAGACATGCGCCGACTGTTGCTCGCGCTCGTCTCCGTCACTGCCGTTGCCTGGGCGATCGTCCCGGCGACGGCGAGCGCGTCGTCGGGCCCGCCGCCCGACACCGAGCCGGCGATGTTCCTCGCCCCCCAGGGCACGCAGGTTCCGCGCGGGTTCGAGATCGATCCGAACCAGGCGATCGCGCGCGCCGAGACCGCGCCGAAGATGGTCGCGATCCACCGGACCCATCACCCGCTGCGGATCGCGGCCTACGTGTGGGTCGGCAGCCACTACGAGATCTACTTCTACTACCACGACGAGGTCATCGCCGACCAGATCATCGGCCCCGCCGGGCAGATCGGCGCGACCTACACCGGGCCGCTGATTCTCGGCATCTACGGCCGCGGTCACTACGGCGGGATCTTCGACTCGCCGATCCTGCTCGCCGCGTTCACTTTGATGTTCCTCCTGCCGCTGCTGCTACTCCGCGGACGCTCGTGGTTCGACCGCCTCGACATCGCCGCGGTGCTGATGTTCGGCGTTTCGTATTTCCTGTTCGACAACGGCCACCTGGAGCCGGCGGTGTGGATGTTCTATCCGCCGCTGGTCTACCTCCTGGTCCGGATGCTGATCCGCGGCTACCGGCCGCGCGTCGGCGCGTCCCGGCTCGATCTCCGCCTGCCTACGGCGGTACTGGTGGTCGGCTTGCTCGCGCTTGTGGTCGCGCGGATCGTGATCACTCTCCACCCCGTTGGCGTCATCGACGTCGGTACGGCGTCGGCGCTCGGGGCATACAAGCTCCTGCACGGGCAGAGCCTCTATTACTTCTCGCTCGGGCACGGCGATACCTACGGGCCGATCGCCTACCTCGCGTACGCGCCGTTCGAGCTGCTGTTCCCCGGCAACTGGGGGTACCTGCCGGCCGCCCGCGCCGCGACGATCACGTTCGACCTGCTGACGATCGCCGGGCTGATCGCGCTCGGCTGGCGCCTGCGCTCCGGGCGCGAGGGATGGCGCCTCGGCCTGCTCCTCGCATGGCTGTGGGCAGCGTGTCCGGCGAGCCTGCTCGGCATGGAGAAGAGCACGAACGACGGGCTGGTGGCGCTGATCGTCGTGCTCGTGATGCTCGCGATCGAAAGCCCGATCAAGCGCGGCGTGCTCGTCGGGCTCGGCGCCGCCTCCAAGTTCTTCCCGGCGATCCTGTTGCCGCTCGTGGCGGTCGGACGCGGTGACGCGGACGAGACGACGATCCGCAAGGTTCTCGCCGGGTTCGTGGTCGCGGCCGGCGCGTCGATCGCGCTGTTCCTGCCGCCGGGTGGTCTGAAGGAGTTCTGGGACCACACGATCGGCTATCAGCTGACCCGCTCTGACATCTTCTCGATCTGGGCCCTGCACCCAGGGCTCGCGCCGATCAAGGTCGCGCTCGAGGCCGGCGCGGTGATCGTCGCGGTCGCGGTCGCGTTCCGCCCGCGCGGCAGGCGCACGCCGGCCCAGGTGGCCGCGCTCGCCGCCGCGGTGATCATCGCCGTCCAGCTGCCCGCGCTCCACTGGTTCTACCTGTACATCGTGTGGTTCTTGCCGCTCGTGCTGGTCGCTGTGCTCGGCGCCGGCGCCCCGGACGCCGAGGGGCCGGAGGCGATCGAGCGGTCGGTCCCGGTCGAGCCGGGCGAGCCGGAGCCCGTGCTCGCCGGAGCGACGTGAGGCGCGCGCGGTGCCGATCGCATTCGCAGCCGCGGTCGCGGGCGCGTTCGGCGCCACCATCGGCTCGTTCCTGAACGTCGTCGCCTACCGGCTCCCGCGGGCGGAGTCGCTCGTCCACCCGGGCTCGCGCTGCCCGGGGTGCGGGACCGCGATCAAGGTGTACGACAACGTGCCGGTGTTCGGCTGGCTGATGTTGCGTGGTCGCTGTCGCAGCTGCCGCATCGCGATCTCCCCCCGCTACCCGATCATCGAGGCGCTCACCGGCGCGCTCGCGGTCGCGGTCGTGCTCACCAAGCACTCGGCGTCCGAGGTCGTGCTCGGCCTGGTGCTCGTAGTCGTGCTCGTCCCGGTCGCGCTGATCGACCTCGAGCACCGCATCATCCCGAACAAGATCACGCTGCCGGCGGCCGTTGCCGCGGTGGCGATCGGCGCCGCGCTCGATCTCAAGGGCGTGCCCGAGCAGCTGATCGCCGGTGCGGGCGCGGGCGGATTCCTGCTCGCGTTCCTGCTGATGTACCCGCGCGGCATGGGCATGGGCGACGTCAAGCTCGCCGCGGTCCTCGGGCTGTTCCTCGGCCGATCGGTCGGCGTCGCGATCCTCGCCGGCGTGCTCACGGCCACGTTGGTGGGCGCGGTCGTGATCGCGCGCGTCGGTGTCGAGAAAGGCCGCAAGACCGCGGTGCCGTTCGGCCCGTTCCTGGCGTTAGGCGGGGTCATCGGCCTGTTCGCCGGCCCCGCGATCATCCACTGGTACCTGCACGCCGGTCTCTGATGTCCGAGAGCGACCGTCCCGGGGCCGGCTCGAGACGTGTCTCACCGCCGGTGGCGGGGGTGGTCGTCGCCGCGATCGCGGCGGTCGCGCTCACGCTGATGCAGCATCAGCCGGCCGCGCCGGTTTCGGCGCCACAGGCGGTCAGGGCCGCGCTGCGGGCGCCGCGTGTCGCCCAGATGCTCGCGGGGTCCCACTGGAACAGGGTCGTCGCGGGCCCGATCGACCCTCGTCTCGAGCAGGTCAACTTCTACTCCGGCGACCGGATCCTGGCCGCCGTTGCGCTGCAGGCAGGGCGCACCGAGACCCAGGCGATCAACTACCGCCAGATGACGGTTCCGTACGGCGACTGGATCGCCTATCAGCCGGCCGTGCTCGCCGGGCTGTGTGCGCTGTTCGTGCTGATGGCCGGGGTCAGCCCGTGGCGGCGGCTGCGCAACCTCGACGTCGCCGCCGCCCTTTCACTCCTGCTCTCGGTGCTGCTGTTCCAGCACCGCTACGTCGACACGAGCGTGCTGGCCGCCGTACCCGGCCTGAGCTATCTCCTGGTCCGATGCGCTGGCAGGGCTTTGGGTGCTGAACGGGAGCCGGCGCCCTCGAGGCCGCTACTCGCGGTGATCACTCCGGGTGCCGACCCCGCGCAACGGGTCCGCTGGCTGCGCGTGCTGTTCGTCGTGCTCGCGCTCGTGTTCCTGATGGTCGGGGTCAGCTCGTTCGACGCCGTCGACGTGCTCTACGCCGTGATGGAGGGCGCTACGAAGCTCGTCCACGGGGTGCTGCCCTACGGCCACATGCCGCCGGGGATTATCCACGGCGACACCTATCCGATCCTCAGCTACGTGCTCTACACGCCGCTCGCGCTGTTCGCGCCGGTCAGCAACGTGTGGGACTCGGTCGACGGTGGGCTCGCGGTGACGGTGCTGGCGGCTGTGGTGGGCGCATGGGCGGTGTTCAGGACCACCGCCGGTGCTCGTCCGCGGGCGCGCGCGCCGAGGCCGGTCGAGGCCGAGGAGGCCGGGCTGCGCGCCGCACTCGCCTGGCTCGCGTTCCCGCCGCTGCTGATCACCGTGTCGACCGGCACGACCGACGTCGTCCTGGCGGCGATGCTGCTGGTGGCCGTGCTGCTGTGGCGCCGCCCGGCAGCGTGCTCGGCGATGCTCGCGCTCGCGGGCTGGTTCAAGCTCGCCCCGTTTGCGCTGCTCACGGTGTGCCTCGCGCCGCTCAGGGGTCGCCGGCTCGCGGGGGCGCTGGCGGCGATCGCGGCCGTGTCGCTGCCGCTGATCGGTGTGCTGGTCGCGCTCGGCGGCGTTCACGGGATCTCGGAGATGGTCCACGCCGTCGCCTACCAGTTCTCGCGCGGTTCGATCCAGTCGGTCTGGGGCGCGGTTCACGAAGCGACGCTCCAGCCGCTCGCCCAGGGTGCCGTGCTCGGGCTCGTCGCCGCTGCCGTGGTGAAGCTCCGCCACGAGCCGCACCTCGCCCGCGATCGTGCGCGAATGGCGGCACTGAGTGCGGCGATCCTGATCGGGCTGCAGCTCACCGCCGAGTACTGGGCGTTCCTGTACCTCGTCTGGGTCGTGCCGCTCGCCAGCGTGTCGCTGCTCGCCGACCCGGGCGCGGTTGCCGCGCAGCAGGACCCGGCGCACGCCGCGGTCGGCCGTCCGCCCGAGACCGCCCCGGCGTTGGCGGCATGAGCTCGGATACTCGCACGAAACTCGACGGCTTCGACGGGCTGCGGGCGCTCGCGGCGCTGACCGTCCTCACCTACCACGTCGCGCTTTCGCGGGGGTACTCTCCCGCGGGATCGCTGGCGCCACTGCTGTGGGAGCTGAAGGGCGGCGTCGCGATCTTCTTCGTGATCTCGGGCGCCCTGCTGTACCTGCCGTACGCGCGCGCGGTCCGCGACGGTGGCGACCTGCCGGGCTGGCGCGCCTATGCGCTCCGCCGGAGCCTGCGGATCCTCCCGGCGTACTGGGTCGCCCTGACCGTGCTGGCGGTTGGCCCTTTCGGTGCCGACGTGTTCGGCCCGGACGCCGGCACCTACTACGGCCTATCGCAGATCTACCACCCGCAGACGCTGTTCGGCGGGCTCGGGGTGGCGTGGAGCCTGTGCGTCGAGGTCACCTTCTACGCGCTGGTTCCGGTGTTCGCCTGGCTGGTGGCGCAGGGGGCGCGCCGCTCACGGGGGGTGCGGGTCTCGCTGACCTGGATTGCGAGCGCGGGGGTGGCATCGCTGGCACTGCGCGGAGCCCTTGCCGGCTCGCTGACCGGCGCGTTCCACGACCGGGGCGAGACCCTGATGGTCAGCCTTCCGGGCCTGTTCGACTGGTTCGCGATCGGCATGGCGCTCGCCGTGCTCAGGGCTGAGCTCGAGATTGGCCGCGCGTCCCGGTCCGCTGCGGGGGTTCTCGCGCGCCGGCCCGGGCTGTGCGTGGCGCTGGCGTTCGCCGCCTTCATGGCCGGGGTGCCGGCCCAGCACGGAGACATTTTCCTGCCGTGGTACGGGCTCGCCACGCACATCGCGATCGGTCTCGGTTCGGGTCTGCTCGTCCTCGCTGTCATCACCCCGGGCAAGCACGATGCCGCCACGTGGCCGCTGCGCGTTCTCCACAGCCCGGTGGCGGCGTGGGTGGGGATGGTCTCGTACGGCATCTATCTCTGGCACTTCCCGGTGCTCATGCTGATCGACAAGGTGTGGACCCCGACGCGGTCATCGACGGTCGTGACCGTCGCGCTCGTGTGGGCCGGCGTCACGGCCGGCGCGCTGGTCCTCGGTGCTGCCAGCTTTTACCTCGTGGAGCGCCCCGCTCGGGGGCTGCTGCGACGGCTTCAGAGCCGGTCTCGGATGCCTGGACGTCCAGGCCAAAACGACGAGACCGTCCAACCTGGGCTGGACGGCCTCAACTCGGCGGGGGTAGCGGTCGATCACTTGGCCTGAGCCGCTATGGGTTACGCCAAGGGAAAATCAGTCGTGGGCCTCGACATCGAGCCTGGCTACGTGGCCGCGGTGGAGGCGCGCCCGGGTCAGCTCAAGGTCGAGCGCGCCGCGACGGCGCCGCTCCCCGCCGGGATCGTCCGCGACGGTGAAGTCGTCGACGTCGAGACCCTCGCCAGCTCACTGCGTGACCTGTTCGCCGAGCACAAGCTCGGCCGGCGCGTCCGCCTGGGCGTCGCCAACCAGCGGATCGTCATGCGCACGCTCGACCTGCCGCCGCTCAAGGGCGCGAAGGAGATCAACTCCGCGATTCGCTTCCAGGCGTCCGACCACATCCCGATGCCGCTGGAGCAGGCGGTGCTCGAGCACCACTCGCTCGGCGTGATCGAGACGCCAGAAGGTCCGCGCACTCGCGTCGTCGTCGTCGCCGCCCGGCGCGACATGATCGAGCGCCTGCTCGAGGCCACGCGCAAGGCGGGGCTCCGTCCGACGGGAGTCGATCTGTCGGCGTTCGCGATGATCCGCGCGCTGTACCGCCCCGAACTGACCGGCGCCACGCTGTACGCCAGCGTCGGAGGTCTCACTAACCTCGCGGTCGCGGTCGGCCCGACGTGCTCCTTCACCCGCGTTGCCGGCCAGGGCATCGAGTCGATCGCCGGCGAGCTCGCCGAGCGTCGGGCGCTCACGCTCGAGCACGCTCACGGCTGGCTCCGCCACGTCGGCCTGGTCACGCAGGTCGACGAGGTCGAGGGCGATGCCGACATCGTCGTCGAGGCCCGTGAGGTCCTGAACGACGGCGTCCGCCGGATCGCCGACGAGGTTCGCAACTCGCTCGACTTCCTCACCATGCAGGACGCCTCGGCCCTCGTCGAGCGCGTCGTCCTCACCGGTCCCGCGGTGTCGATACCCGGCTTCCCCGAGCAGCTCGGCGAAGAGGTCGGGCTTCCGCTCGAGGTCGGCGTGGTCCAGGAGGGCCAGCCCGGCGGGTTCGGCGGCGTCGACGCCGGCCGGCTCGCGGTGGCCGCCGGACTGACCATCGAGGAGCTCCCCTCATGAGAGCCGTCAACCTGATCCCCGCCGACTCGCGCGGGCGCAGCCGCGGCCCGTCGACCGGAATGCAGGTGCCGGTGTACGTGCTGCTCGGATTTCTGGCGGCCGCGGTCGCGCTCATGACCGTCTACGTGCTGACGAACAACGCGATCACCTCGCGCACGGCGACGCTCTCGAACCTCAAGACGCAGGTCGCCCAGGAGCAGGCGGCGGCCAACCGCCTCGGTGAGTTCTCGAAGTTCGCCCAGCTGGCCCAGACCCGCATCAGCACCGTCAACTCGATCGCGGCGGCGCGGTTCGACTGGCACACCGCGCTGGTCGACCTCTCCAAGGTCGTCCCGGCGAACACGACGCTTCAGTCGATCGTGGGCACTGTCGTGCCCGGCGCCTCCGCCGGCGGCGGCGCGAGCAGCTCACTCCGCGCCGATATCGCCGCGCCGGCGTTCGAGCTCACCGGCTGCACCGCCAATCAGGACGACGTGGCGCGGCTGATGTCGCGCCTGCGCTTGATCGACGGCGTCACGCGCGTCTCCTTCACCAACTCCCAGGAGTCGAACTCGCCGACGGCGTCCGCAGGCGCGAGCGGAGGGTCCGGCGGGCAGACCTGCGTCCCGAACGCCCCGAACTTCGACCTCACCGTGTTCTTCACTCCCGTCGCCAACGCGGGCGCCAACGGCGTCACCGCGGTCAGCGGCGGGACGACCACCGTCAGCACCACCGGAGGGACCCCGTGACCGCGCGCGACCGCATGGTGATCGTGATCGTTCTGGCTGTCGGCGCGATCGTGGCCGGCTGGTTCTTCGTGGTATCGCCCAAGCGTTCGCAGGCGTCGAGCCTCAGCGGCCAGATCTCGAGCGAGCAGTCACAGCTCAGCTCGGCCCAGAACCTGGTGGCCGCTGGCATGAGCGCGCGCCGGACGTTCGCGGGCCAGTACGCCCAGCTCGCCAGGCTCGGCGAGGCGGTTCCGCCCGACGACGACATCCCGTCGTTGATCGTCCAGGTCCAAGCCGCGGCCCAGGACTCGCACGTGGCCTTCAGGGGCCTGCAGCTGTCCGGAGGAGGATCGGGCAGCTCGACCTCAAGCTCTTCGTCGAGCAGCTCTTCCTCAAGCAGCACATCGTCGAGCAGCTCATCGTCGAGCAGCTCGTCAGCGGCCAGCGCGGCCGCCGCGGCGGCCGCGGCGGCGCAGCTTCCCCCGGGCGCCGCCGTCGGGGCGGCCGGCCTGCCGACCGAGCAGTTCACGGTCACGCTCAGCGGTAACTACTTCAACCTGTCGAGCTTCTTCAACCGCCTCGAGAGCTTCGTGGTCAATGTCAACGGGACGCTGACGATCCGCGGTCGTCTGATGACGATCAACGCGATCAACCTGGTGCCCGGTCCGAACGGGTTCCCGCAGATCACCGCGACCGTTTCGGCGACGACCTACATCGTCCCGGCGACGCAGGGAGCGACGGGCGGCGCCACGTCCGCCGGCCCCGCCGCCAGCACGCCGTCGCAGACCCCGAGCTCCGGATCCTCGTCCACGCCGCCGGCCGCGGCCGTCACCTCGGTGCTGCGATGAGCGTCCCGCGCAACATGCTCAAGGAGCTGGTCGATCGCAAGCTCTGGCCGCTCGCGCTGGTGCTGATCATCGCCCTCGTGGCGGTGCCGATTCTGCTGACCAAGAACGCGCCGACGGACATCGTCACGCCGCCCACCGGTCCGCTGCCGTACTCGTCCGGCGCCACGCTTCCGGCGATCCAGATCAAGGCTTCGCCGACGAACTCCAAGCTCGCCAGCGGCGGCCGCAATCCGTTCACGCCACAGCACGAGGCCACGACCACCACCACCACGGTGGCGGCCGTAACGACCACGACCCCGGCGACGACCACGCCGAGCACCGGCACCGGCATCGGCAGCGGTACGAGCCCGAGCACGGGCAGCGGCCCTGGCGCGTCGACCACGCCGGCGACCACGCCTGCGACTCCGCCCACGCCAACGACCCCGACCACTCCCGCGCCCGCGCCGGTCAAGCCCGCGCCCACCGGGCTGACGACGACCCAGTCCTATCACGTGTCACTCGCGCTCACGACCTCCGACGGTGGCGTCAACACGATCGACCCGCTCGAGCGGCTTAGCATCCTGCCGAGCAAGCAGCAGCCGATGCTGATCGAGCTGGGCGTGCTCCAGGGCGGCCACAGCGTGCTGTTTGTGGTCGAGCCGGGAACCGTCGTGAGCGGCGCCGGGACCTGCACCCCCGGTCCGATCGATTGCGAGATCCTCTCGCTGAACCCCGGTCAGACCGCGGGCATCTCGAAGCAGACGGCCACCGGCGCGACTCCGGTCGCCCTGTTCTCGGTGAATGCGATCACGGCCGACAACCACCCGTCCGTCGCCGCGGCGAACGCTGCTCGCCAGGATGCCTCCGGCGTGGGCCGCGAGCTGCTCATCAAGTCACCGCTGAGCGCCATCTCCTTGTTCCAATACGACCCGAGCGTCGGCGCCGTCGTCGACCTGCGCAATCTCACGGTAGGAGGCTGATATGCGCCGTTACTCGCTCGCCGTCCGTCGGCTTGTCCTTGCCCTGTCCTGCACTGTCATCGCCTCGCTGTCCGTCGTGGCCAGCGCCCAGGCGATCGTCGTCAACGACGCGGGCACCGAGGCCGGCGTCGCCATGGTGCCGGCCGCCCGCGTCAACCCACTGCCCAACGGGGTCACGGCCGTAACCTCGGCAGGCCCGTGCACGGACCCTTGGCTTTCGACTGACCTCGGCGCTCCGTTCATTCCGAGGGGCGGTCTGTGCTACCGCAGCGGCCCGGTCATCCACAAGAACGAGACGTTCGCGGTGGCCTGGGACCAGGGGCGCGCTTATTGGTCAGAGACGCGAGGCTACGAAGAGCAGTTCCTCCGTGACGTCGCGGACGCGAGCGGATCGCTTGGCTCGCCGTTTTCCGATACCCAGCAGTACAACGACAGCGGCGGCCGCGCGCTCAACGCGTCGGTCTTCGGCGGAGGCTGCATCGACTACGGCGTCACCGGCGGCTCGAACTGCGAGTTCGGCACCCCGAATGCCACCGGCCACGACTACCCCGGTGCGGGCAGCGGCTGCAGCGTGGCGGGTGACTCGTTCGTCGACCCCAACCAGGTGAGCCTCAACGGGGTCTGCCTGACAGACGCCCAGATTCAGGGCGAGGTGGCGGCGATGGTCAATCAAGAGGGGCTCATCGGCCGGACCCAGGCGGGCTACACGCCGCTCGTGGACCTGCTGCTGCCGGCGGGCGTGGAGGCCTGTCTCGACAGCTCGAACACGCTGTGCTCGACCAACGGGAACCTGACCCCGCCTCCGCCGTTGAACACCTCGACGAGCCCCGCGGGCGGGACGATCCCGGCCGCGGACTACCGCGTCGTCGTCACATACGTCACGCAGGTCAACGGTCAGCCGGTCGAGTCGGCACCGAGCGGCTCGCAGACCATCACGACCACCGGCGGGCTTTCGACGATCACGATCCCCTCGCCGCCGGCGCCTCCGCAGGGCATTACGGCGGACGGCTGGTACGCGTACGTCACCCAGCCGAACGGCGCGGTTTTCACGCGGCAGGGGGGCCTGAACCAGATCGGTTCCGATCTCACGCTCAACGCTCCGATGACCGGAAGCGGTCCGCATCTGCCGCAGATCACCGGCTTCTGCTCTTACCACTCGCAGGTCAACGTCAACGGCACCGAGGTCGCCTACGTCGTGCAGCCGTGGACCGCGGGTACCGGGTGCGACGAGCCCGACGCGCCGCCGATCCCGCGGTTCCCGACTCCTCATGAGCTGGCGATCGGCGTCGGGCAGCGGCTGGTGAGCCCGCTCAGCCAGTCGAATATCGCTGCGATCGTGAATCCCGGCCTGAACGGGTGGGCCGCGCTCAACGGCGCGGAGATCGAGGACGACGCCGTCGTCGGGAACAACGGCTACATCTGCCAGCCGCTCGCGAACCAGCTGGACAAGGTGACGCTTGGCACGAGCTCGCAGAACCCGTACTACCTGCAGCGGGAGTTCAACAACGCCGGCGCGCTCGAGTTCGACCCGGCCACGTACTGGGGTTGCGCGCCCGACGTGATCCTGTCGCCGGAATTCGTCGTGCCGAGCGCGGTGGACCAGGGCGACGTGATCGAGCTCGACGGTGCGGCGAGCGCCTCGACGCTGATGATCCCCCAAGCCAACTACCAGTGGAACTTCGGCGACGGCACGACCGCCGTCGGCCCGAGCGTCGAGCACGGCTACAACAAGGGCGGCACCTACAACATAACGCTGACGCTCACGGACCGTGGCGGCTACACCTCGACGGTCTCTCAGACCGTCCAGGTGCTCGGCGCCACCGGTCAGCCCGTCCCACCCCCGAGCTCGTCCTCGGGCGGAGGCGGCTCGGGCTCGGGCTCGAGCTCGGGGCCAGGCCTCAACGTGCACATCCAGCTGCTGCCGCAGAGCCTGAAGGCGGTGCTCCGGAACGGCATTCTGGTCCGGGTGAGCTCGAACAAGGCGGCCAACGGGATCGCCACCGTGACCATCACCCGCCGCGCCGCCAGGAAGGCCGGGATCAAGGTCGGCCGGGCCGGCTACGTCAGGATCGGGCTCGGCACGGTCAACTCGATCACGAACGGCACGGTCACCCTGCGCCTGCACCTCTCGCCGGTAATGGCGAAGAAGCTGAGCCACCTCCATCACGTCGCGATGACGATCCGGCTGGCGCTCGTCTCGTCCGCCAACGATCACTTCGCCGTCGACGCCGCCGGCAAGTACTAACCGGCGACCTCTCCCCGCGATCGGGCGTCGCGCGCTTCGTGCGCGTGGCGCCCGGCGTTTTTAAGGGTCGTGGCGGATCGCCGCCGGCGGGCGGTCCGCCACCGATTTGTGGTTCTACCCGACGCGGTGGCCCGGCGCGCCTCGGCGCCGACCGCGGGTGGGTCAACACGCAGCGCGTGGGTCACAGCGGAGCGCCTGGGTCAACAACGGGGAGCGTGGGCCACAACGCAGCGTATGGGTCATAAGCGCACACTCGGCGAGTCAGCGTGCTCGAGTGTGTCCGAATGACCCGTATACGTGCATGAATCCACGTTCACCATTTGGGCGAGTGCCGAGTGTGCACTGGTGACCCACCTGGCGAATGCCCCGGCGTCGATCCAGCGCGGACGGCGTCGATCTACCGCGGACGGCGTCGATCCACCGCGGACGGCGTCGATCCACCGCGGACGGCGTCGATCCATCGCGGCTGTGGGTTCGGGGCGTCGGCGCCCGGCGCCGGCGTGCATTTCTCGCCATACCACCCCGCGGCCGCGAGCCGCTGGCAACATGAGCGCCTGGGAGGCGCTTATCTCACCAGGGCGCCTGTGCCGTGGGGGCTTTGTCGCGTTTTGGTCGGGCCGCGGCGGCCGCCGAACCTGTATTTCGCAGCAAACCACCCGCGGTGGCCAGGCCACTGGCGATAAAGCATGGAGGGCATGCTTTGTGCGCCAAGGCACTGTCCAGATGAGGTGGTTTGCTGCGAATTACAGGGCGAGAGACGCGATGGGGGTCGCCGAAGCGCTCGGCGCCCGCCGTCACGTGGCACGCGCCCGTGGGCATCGTGCGCGCGCACGACCGCGACGGCAGTCACGCCGCGCCCGGAGCCGCGTCCGGAGCCGCGTCCGGAGTCGCGTCCGGAGTCGCGTCCGGAGTCGCGTCCGGAGTCGCGTCCGGAGCCGCGCCGGGAAGCGGGCTCAGACGGCGGACTGAACGGCCCGGGCGGCGCGGAGTTGGCGCTCGAACGCCGTGGGGGGCGAGAGGCGCTTGGGCGCCCCGAAGTGGAACCCCTGGGCGTAGTCGGCGCCGATCGCCTTGAGCACGCCGAGCGTGTCGGCGTCCTGGACGCCTTCGGCGATCGTGCGCTTGTCCAGGCAGCGGGCGATGCCGACGATGGACTTCACGACCTGGTGGTCGAGCTTGCTGCTCGCCAGCTCGCGGACGAAGCCCATGTCGATCTTCAAATAGCGCGCCGGGATGTGCTTGAGGAAGGTGAAGGAGGAGAAGCCGGTCCCGAAGTCATCGAGCGCGAGGCTGCAGCCGAGCCCGTAGAGGGTGCCGGCGAACTGCCGCGTGGCCTCGAGCTTGGTCATCGCGGACGCCTCGGTGACGTCGAAGATGACCTTGCCAGGGTCGACGCCGTCGGCGATCGCGCTGCGGATCTCGGTGATGATCGCCTGATCGCCAATCGAGTAGCCGGACAGGTTGATCGCGACGCCCTCGCCGTCGATCGCCAGCCGGAGGCCGGCGTTCGTGACCCAGCGGTCGATCTCGCCGATCACGCCGAAGCGCTCGGCCATCGGCAGGAACGCGGCCGGCGGGATGATGTCGCCGTCCTCGGAGAGCATCCGCACGAGCAGCTCGTGGTGGGTGATCCGGCCGGTGCGAAGGTCGGCGATCGGCTGGCCGTAGAGCACGAACCGATCCTCGGCGAGCGCGGTGCGGATCCGCTGCACCCAGGTGAGCGCGCCGCTGTCCTGGTCGCTGAAGACCCTGGCCTGGTCGCCGCCGAGCTCCTTGGCCTCGTACAGCCCGATCTGGGCGCGGGCCATGACGTCGTCGGGTGCGACCTCCTCGTCCCCGGTCAGCAGCGCGATCCCGATGCTGGCCATGATCGGGGGCCCGATCTGGCGCTCGCAGAGGACGGCGCGGATGTCGCGCGCGACGATCATCGCCTCGTCCTCATTGACCTCGGGGAGGATCAGAGCGAACTCGTCGCTGCCGAGGCGCGCGACCACATCGGTGGCGCGCGCCCGGGCCCGGAGGATCTCCGAGACGGCCTTCAGCATCACGTCGCCGGCGGCGCGGCCGTAGGTGTCGTTGAGCAGCTTGAAATTGTCGATGTCGAGCAGCAGCAGGGCGCCGGGGCGCGAGTACCGCGCCGAGTAGGACAGCTGGCGCTCCAGCTCGCTGACGAGCCGCGACCGGTTGAAGACGCCGGTCAGGAGGTCGTGCTCAGCAAGATGCTCGAGGGGTGTTGACATCGGAATAGCGTCAAGGGACGCGCGGCGTGCTGTCCACTAACAACGCATCGGCTCCGGCACTGGGAACCGATATCCGTAGTTACTACGGATTGGGCCGGCG
The DNA here is from genome assembly GCA_963737055.1 of uncultured Solirubrobacterales bacterium. Lineage (GTDB taxonomy): Bacteria > Actinomycetota > Thermoleophilia > Solirubrobacterales > Solirubrobacteraceae > Palsa-465. The sequence goes on from CAVTRE010000002.1 coordinate 306,610, forward strand.
CGGCGGCCCCGGGGATGGCGGGCCGTCGCCCCGGCGCCGACCGTCCGTAACCTACATCGGCCATGTCGTTGCGCCTGACAACCGCCGGGGAATCCCACGGCCCGGGACTGACCTGCATCCTCGAGGGATTGCCGGCCGGCCTCATCCTGGACCGAGACCAAATCAACCGCGACCTGGCCCGCCGCCAGCTCGGCCATGGCCGCGGCGGGCGGATGAAGATCGAGCGCGACCAGGTCGAGGTGACGGGTGGCGTCCGCCACGGCAAGACGCTCGGCGGGCCGATCGCGCTGAACGTCATCAACCGCGACTACGCGAACTGGGAAGAGCGGATGAACCCGTGGCCGGTGGACGGGGGCGGCGTCGCCGAGGTCCATCTCCCGCGGCCGGGGCATGCCGATCTGGTCGGGACGCAGAAATACAACACGACCGACGTCCGCAACATCCTCGAGCGCGCGAGCGCCCGCGAGACCGCGGCCCGCGTTGCCGGCGGCGCGGTAGCCAAGGCGTTCCTGCACCAGCTCGGGGTCCAAATCTTCAGCCACGTGATCCAGATCACGAGCGTCCACGCCCCCCGCAGACAAGACCTCACTTCAGAGGACTTCCGAGGCGTCGACGAGTCGCCGGTCAGGTGCCTCGACCCGGACGCCGCCAAGCAGATGGTCGCCGAGATCGACCGGCTGCGAAAGGCGAACGAATCGCTCGGCGGCGTGTTCGAGGTCATCGCCTTCGGGCTTGTCCCGGGACTCGGGTCGCACGTCTCCTGGGAGGAGCGGCTCGACGGGCGCCTCGGCCAGGCGATCCTCTCGATACAGGCGCTGAAGGCGGTGTCGATCGGCGACGGAATCGAGGTCGCCGGCCTCCCAGGGTCGCAGGCTCACGACGAGATCTTCTACGACGACGAGCGCGGCTACTACCGCGAGACCAACCGAGCCGGCGGGCTCGAAGGAGGCATGACGACCGGCTCGCCGCTGGTCGTCCGCGGCTCGATGAAGCCGCTCCCGACGCTGACCAAGCCGCTCCGCTCGGTCGACATCGCCACGCACCAGCCCGCCGAGGCGCTCAGGGAGCGGACCGACTCGTGCACCGTGCCGGCCGCGGGCGTGGTGGGCGAGGCGATGGTCGCGGTCGTGCTCGCCGACGCCTATCGCCAGAAGTTCGGCGGCGACCACATCGACGACGTCAAGGGCGCGCTCCGCGCCTACGAGGAGCGAATCGCGTGGCGAAGACCGCGCTGATCGGCTTCATGGGGGCGGGTAAGACGACCGCCGCCCACGCGCTCGGCGAGGGCGCCGTCGACGTCGACGAGGTGATCGAGGCCCGGCTCGGACGGAAGATCCAGGACGTCTTCGCCGAGGACGGCGAGGCCGCCTTCCGCGAGGTCGAGGAGAAAACGACCTTGGAGCTGCTCGCCGATCCATCCGTTGAAACTGTCGCGCTCGGCGGCGGCGCGATCGGCTCTGAGCGGGTCCGGGCGGCTCTCGCCGACACCCGGGTGATCTGGCTCGAGACCGTCTGGGAGGACGCGTGGCAGCGGGTCGAGAGGAACGGGAGTCGCCCGCTGGCGTCGGACGTGCGCCGCTTCAACGAGCTGCACGACGCCCGCCTGCCGGTGTACGAGTCGCTGGCCGATGTCATCGTCCCAGCCGCGCGCTCGAACCAGATCCAAGCGGTGATAGACGCCCTGATTGGTCTGCCACACCAGAAGACGCGGATGCTGTGGGCCACCAGCGCGTCGTCGGACTACCCGGTGTACATCGGCGACGGGCTCGTCACCGGGCATCCCTTCTGGCCCTCGACGGTGACCGGCCGGCGGCTGCTCGTGACCGACTACCACGCCGGGCGGCTGTACGGCGACAAACTGGAACCGTTCCTCGGCGACGTCAGGATCATGCCCGGCGAGCAGTCCAAGACGATCGCCCACGCGGAGATCGTCTGGACCGAGATGGTCCGCCACGGCGCCACCCGCTCCGATGTCGTGGTCGCGCTCGGCGGAGGTGTCGTCGGCGACCTGGCCGGGTTCTGCGCGGCCACCTACCAGCGGGGGATGCGCGTCGTGCAGGTGCCGACCACGCTGGTGGCGCAGGTCGACTCGGCGATCGGCGGCAAGACCGCCGTCGATCTGGCTGAGGCCAAGAACTACGTCGGAGCGTTCCACCAGCCGAGCGCCGTGATCGCGGACCCCGAGACCCTGCGAACGCTCCCGCCCGAAGAGCTCGCGGCCGGGTACGCCGAGGTGGTCAAGACGGGTCTGATCGCGGGAGGCGCGCTCTGGGATCGCCTGTGCGCCGGGGCGGCGGGCACGGACCCGGAGGTGATCGCCGCGTGTGCCCACGTCAAGGTGGGGGTCGTCTCACAGGACGAGCGTGACCAGGGCCTCCGCCAGATCCTCAACCTTGGCCACACGATCGGACACGCGATCGAGACGGCGACGGGGTATGCGCGCTACCGCCACGGCGAGGCGGTGGGGCTCGGGCTCCTGGCGGAGCTGCGCCTCTCCGGAGCAGACGAGCTGCGCGGGCAGGTGCAGGAGATGCTGCTGACCGCCGGACTTCCGGTGCGGCTCGAAGGCACGGATGTGGACGCCGTGATCTTCGCCACCGGGCACGACAAGAAGCGCATGGGCGAAGGCCCGGTGCCGTTCGTGCTGTGTCCGGAGCCGGGACGTCCGACCCCGGGGTCCATCGTCGAGCCCGCCAACCTCCGCGCGGCCGTCCAGGAGCTGATCGCGCGGTGAGCGCCACGCGTAACCGGGTCGAGATCATGCACGGCGTCAACCTCGACCAGCTCGGCCGCCGCGATCCCACCCACTACGGAGGGCTGACGTTCGAGCAGCTCGAGCTCCAGATCAGCGACGTCGCACAGGAACTCGGGCTCAAGACCCGGTTCTTCCAGACCAACCACGAAGGCGAGTTCGTCGAGCACCTGCACCGGCTCGAGGGCCTGGCCGACGCGATCGTGCTCAATCCGGGCGCGTGGACGCACTACTCATACGCGATCCGCGACGCACTCGAGCTGGCCGGCCTCCCCGCGGTCGAGGTGCACCTGTCCGACGTCGACTCGCGCGAGCCGTGGCGGCGCCAGTCGGTGATCTCGGAGCTGTGCTTCGCGCGTGTCGCCGGCAAAGGCCCCGACGGCTACCGAGAGGCGCTCGAGCGGGTCCGGGCGGAGCTCGCGTTGTGAGCGCCCGCGCGACGAGCGACCGTGACAACCGTCTGAGCGAGCGGCTCCCGGACGCCGGTGTAGAGGTGTTGCTGGTCACCAACCGGGTCAACGTCCGCTACCTGACCGGCTACACCGGCAGCAACGGGATCGCGCTCGTCGGGCCCGAAACGCGAGTGTTCGTGACCGACTTCCGCTACGTCGAGCAGGCGGCCGAGGAGGTCGACGCTTCGTTCGATCGCCGGCGCTCGCCGCAGCACCTGGTCGAGGGGGTCGAGGATGCGCTGCCGGCGGGCGAGTTCCGGCTCGGGTTCGAGGCCGCCCACGTGTCGGTGAGCGAGCATGATCGCCTGCGGGAGCTGCTCCCCGAGCGGATCGAGCTCGTCGCCACCACCGGGTTGGTCGAGGATCTGCGGGCGGTCAAGGATCCCGGCGAGCTGGCCGCGATCCGGGCGGCAGCGGAGCTCGCGGACGAAGCGTTCGCGGTCCTGATCGCCGGCGGGCTGGTCGGCCGGAGCGAGCGCGACCTGGCGACGGCGCTCGAGTTCGAGATGCGCCGGTGCGGGGCGCAGCGCCCGAGCTTCGACCCGATCGTCGCCGCCGGCCCGCACGGTGCGCTTCCGCACGCCCGTCCTCGGGACATCGAGGTCAAGAGCGGCGAGCTGGTGGTGATCGACTGGGGGGCGCAGCTCGACGACGGCTACTGCTCGGACTGTACGAGGACGCTCGCCGCCGGAACCGTGAGCGACGCGGCCCGAGACGTCTACGAGCTCGTGCTCGACGCCCAGCTCGGCGCCCTCGAGGACGTCACCGCCGGTGCCGGCGCCCGCGCGGTCGACGCGGTGGCGCGCTCGGCGATCGAGGCGGCCGGCCACGGGGAGCACTTCGGGCACGGGCTGGGGCACGGCGTCGGGCTCGAGGTCCACGAGGCGCCGCGGCTCGCGCAGCGATCAGAGGCCGTGCTGGCCGCCGGGAACGTGGTCACGGTCGAGCCCGGCGTCTACCTCCCGGGTAAGTTCGGGGTGCGGATCGAGGACCTGGTGGTCGTGACCGACGACGGCCGCGAGATCCTCACCTCGATCACCAAGGACCTGATCGTGACGGAGTAGGGGGCCGTCCCGAGCTGATCGTGACGGAGTAGGGGGCGGTCCTGCACGGCGTCATGGGTCGGCCGTGCACGCCTCTACACTCGTCGCCGTGCGTAGGACCGAGCAGCGCCGTGCTGCGATCTGGGCGCTGTATCAGAGCGATCTGCTCGGTCGGCCCCTGGAGCAGACGTTTCCCCGGGACACCCACGCGTTCACGCGTGCGGTGGCTCAGCTCGTGCGCGACCACCAACCCGAGCTCGATGAGCTGATCCGCACCCATGCGAGCGGGTGGTCGCTCGAGCGGATCGCCCCGCTCGAGCGCTCGATCCTCCGGGTCGGTCTGGCCGAGCTGCTGTACCCCGAGGAGCTTCCCGGCGAGCACGCAATCCCGCCCGAGGGGGCGATCGACGAGGCTGTGGAGACGGCCAAGCGGTTCTGCGGGGCGGAGGCGCCCGGGTTCGTCAACGGAATCCTGGGCGCGGTCCTGCGCGAGCTGGCCGCACCTCCGGGTAAGACCTAAGTAGGAAATCTGGCGCGTCGGCGCGCCCGGCGACACAATCACAAGTATGAGATTGCTCGTAGTCGATGACGACCGTGCTTTGCGGGACGTGCTCCGCCGCGCGTTGTCGCTCGCCGGCTATGAGGTGATGCTGACCGAGACCGGAGCCGGAGCGCTGTCCGAGGTGAACACCGCGCTGCCCGACGCGGTGGTGCTCGACGTCGGTTTGCCCGATATCGACGGCCTCGAGGTGTGCCGTCTGCTCCGGCGCGAGGGAAACCGTGTCCCGGTGCTGATGCTGACTGCGCGCGACGCCGTCAGCGATCGGATCGACGGCCTCGACGCCGGCGCCGACGACTATCTGGTCAAGCCGTTCGACATCGACGAGCTCAAGGCGAGGCTACGCGCGCTGCTCCGGCGCGCCGGCGGCGAGACCACCGCCGACGGCGCGTTGTCGTTTGTCGACCTGAGGCTCGACTCGGCGCGCCACGGGGTGATGGTTCAGGACAAGTTCGTCGAGCTGACCCGGACCGAGTTCCAGCTGCTCGAGCTGCTGATGCTCAACCCACGGCGCGTCCTGCCGCACACGCTGATCTACGACCGCGTGTGGGGATACGACTTCGGGCCCACCTCGAACGCGCTGCGCGTGTACGTCGGCTATCTGCGCCGCAAGCTCGAGGAGGCCGGCGCGATGGCGCAGATCCACACCGTCAGAGGCGTCGGGTACTCGCTCCGGGAGCCCGAGGAATGAGCCTGCGCGCGCGCATGGGGCTGTTCGCCGGGGTGGCCGTGGCGATCGCGGTGATCGCGGTCGTCGTCGCCGGGTATGAGGGCACGCGCAACGAGCTCCTGAGCCAGGTCGACCAGTCGCTGCAGAGCCTGTCGAAGCGGCCGCTCCAGAACATCGGGCTCGGCCCCGGTGGAGGCCCGCCCCAACAGGGCGTGTTCAGCGGCGGACCGCGCACGCCGAGCGGGAGCCGCGACCACGACCCCGACGAGGGGCTCGGCTTCGACAACCTCCCGCCGCAGGCGTTCGGCGGCGCGTCGGGCACGTTCACGTTGTTCAAGCGGGAGGGGGGGACGTACGTACCGCACGGCCAGAGCTACGAGATCCCCTCGACGCCTGCGATCCGCGCGGTCGCCGCCGAGGGCCACGGCCAGTTCTACACGGACATGCGCGTCCGCGGCACCCACATCCGGGCGCTGGTCACGGGGATCGGAGACAGGGGGGCGCTCGCGGTTGCGCTGCCGCTGACCGCCGTGGACAACTCGCTCAGCAACCAGCTGATGCTGCTGCTCGTGATCGGGGGCGCGGGAATCCTGCTCGCGGTGATCTTCGGGCTCCTGGTGGCGAGAACCGCGCTCTCGCCGATCGCCAAGTTCACCCGACAGACCGAGTCGATCGCGCTCAACCCCGAGCGCATCGAGCACGAGCGGCTCGACGTCCACGGGTCGGACGAGCTCGCGCGCCTCGCCCGAACGTTCAACCAGACGCTTGACGCCCTCGAGGCCTCGGTGCAGTCCCAGCGCAACCTCGTCGCGGACGCGTCGCACGAGCTGCGCACGCCGATCGCGACGATCCGGGCGAACATCCAGCTAATGCGCGACGAGCAGCTGCTCTCGCCCGAGGACCGCACCGCGCTGCGGCAGGACGTGATCGAGGAGCTCGACGAGCTCACGGCGCTGGTCGCCGACGTGGTCGAGCTCGCGCGCGGGAGCAAGCCGACCGCTGAACACGGCGACGTGAGGCTCGACTCGATCGTCCAGGACGCGCTCGAGCGCGCGCGCCGGAGAGCCCCGACCTTGACCTTCGGTCAGCGGCTCGAGCCGACGCTCGTGCGCGGCGACGGCGACCGCATCTCGAGAGCGGTGACGAACCTGCTCGACAACGCCGCGAAGTGGAGCCCCGAGGGCGGCATCGTCGAGGTCACGCTGCACGACGGCGTGGTGACCGTCCGCGATCGCGGTCCGGGTTTCAAGACCCAGGACCTCCCGTTCGTGTTCGACCGCTTCCACCGGGCCAGGGAGGCGCGCTCCAAGCCGGGCTCCGGCCTCGGGCTGGCGATCGTCCGCCAGGCGGCCGAGGCCCACGGCGGGTTCGTCGAGGCGTCGAACGCGCCCGATGGTGGCGCCGTGCTGCGCGTGGGCTTCGGTCCGACGCTCGAGCTCGAGGAACTCCCGGCGGAGCCCGTCGTCGGTGGCCACCTCGCCGGCTAGCGGCGCCTACGCCCGGGCCCAGTCGTGGTAGCTCGCGAACGTCAGCCCGAGCTCCTCGATCTGCGCCCGCACGGCCGGATCGGTGAGGGTGGCGAGCTCGACCTCGCGTTCGCGTGAGTAGCTGGACACCAGATCGTCGGTCACCCGTGCCGGATGGCAGCCGAGCTCGGTGAAGCCGGTGGCCGCGGCCTCCTCCGCGATGAGCTCCAACAGGTAACGCGCCCGCACCCGTTCGAGCTCGACCACCCCCCGGCGCGGCTGGCCGTAGAAGTCGCCGACGTAGCGAACGCGGCCGTCGCCGCGGAGCGGCACGCCAAGCGGCGCGACCAGCGGCGCGAACGTCGTCATCCGGCTCATATGGACGTGGTGGTGCGAGTCGACGTGCGTCGGATCGGACCCGGTCAGCTCGCGGAAGCGCGCGAGCTGGGCCCCGAACGTGCGAGCGGCGTGGCCGGGCTCGTCGATCTCGGGGCCGTCCTCTACATAGTGGAGACCGACCGAGAGCCCGGGGTGCGCGCGCGCCAGCTCGACGGCGTGCGCGGCCGCGGGCCAGTCGACCATTAGGCTGGTACTCGTGAGGATGCCGTTCACGTGCGCCTCGACGATCCCTTCGTTCACGCCGGTCGCGAACCCGAAGTCGTCGGCGTTGACGATCAGGCGGCGGGCAGTCATCCCCGGCCTCGGGCAGGCCGCGCGGCGACCGTGGCAATCACCGCAAATTGCAACCTTCCGGGTCGTACGCGTGCGGACTTGGGGCTGGTGCGTTCCATCGTCACCGATTCTGTCGAGTTGCGGCGGGGTAACTGTTTTGTATGGCCGAATGCTGTCCGCCAGGTCATGGCTGTAACGCCCCCGGCGGCGACGAGCCGTGCGCGTTGACGCTGTGCTTAGCCGCCGCATCGCAGGAGGACGACGCGGCGGTGGCGGTCGAGCGCTGGCAGGCACTCGAAGCGTCAGCCGAGGGTGACGGCCAGCGACGATTTCGGCGGCGGGCATTCGAGCGCGCCCGGGACCGTGCGCTGATCGGGCTGGCGATGAGCGCCCGCGCCGTGCCTATGTTCTCCGCGGTGAAGAAGGTGTCGGCACGTTCGCACCGGCCGCGCCGTCGCCGTTTGGCGCGTCGGAGCGTGTAGACGCCTCGCGCAAGGTCGTAGACGCGGGGCGCAGGTCGAGTTCGTAGGTCTGGCCGACGAGGTCGACGCCGAAGCTGTGGTGCGGCTCCTCCGCGATCAGCTCAAAGCCGCGCTCGAGGTACAGGTACCGAGCTGCTGTCAGCGGGTGATTCGTCCACAGGCGGACGCGCTCGTATCCGGCGCGGCGGGCGAACCCGAGACACGTGTCGATGAGGCGGCGGCCGAGGTTGTGGCCGCGCCCGTTGGGATGGACCAGCAGGAGCCGGAGCTTGGCGCAGGCGGGGTCGTCGGGATCGGTCACGCAGAAGATGCAGCCGACTTTTGCTCGCTCGAGCTCGGCGATCCATGCCGCCTCGCGGCGCGGATCGTGACGGGCGGCGTAGTCGGCGACGATCCGCGCGACGAGCGCCTCCATGCTCGTGTCCCAGCCGAACTCGTTCCAGTACGCCTCGCCGTGGGCCATCACGACCCACCCGAGGTCTCCGGGTCTGTCGAGGGGGCGGATGCTCACTGAAACAGTCGTTTCAGTAGCCTACACTAACCGGCAATGTCCGCCACCGCGCCTGTCACATCGCCGCGCCGCCGCGAGCTCCTCGAGCTCGCCTACGAATACGTGCTCGAGCACGGCGTGGCCGACCTGTCGCTGCGACCGTTGGCCGCGGCCGTCAAGTCGAGCCCGCGCGTGTTGCTGTTCCTGTTCGGCAGCAAGGCCGAGCTGGTGCGGGCGATCCTGGCTCGCGCCCGCGAGGACGAGCTCGCGCTGCTGGCCCGCGTCCGCGGCGACGACGATCTCTTCACCGTCGCCGCCGAGCTCTGGCGGTGGCTGGTCGCTGAGGAACACCGGGGGTTGTTGACCCTGTGGGTCGAGGGCTACGCCCGCTCGTTGATCGACCCCGACGGTCCGTGGGCCGGCTTCGCGGCGGACACCGTCGCCGACTGGCTCGCCGTGCTGACCGAGGCCGGAGCCGGCACCGGCGAGGCGACGCTCGTACTCGCCGTCCTCCGTGGCGCCTTCCTCGACCTGCTCGCCACCGGCGATCTGGAGCGCACGACCGAGGCCGTACACCGCCAACTGGCGCTGATGCGGGGCGCGCGGTGACCGACCCCGTCGTCCGCCCGGCCACGGCCGACGACGCGCCCGACATCGGCCGGCTCCTGCACGACTTCAACACCGAGTACGACGACCCGACGCCGGGTCCGGAGAAGCTCGCCCACCGGATCGAGGCTCTGCTCGGCGGCGGCGACACCGCCGTCCTGCTCGGGGACTGCGGCCGCGCCCGCTCCGACGGCCTCGCGGTGCTCCGGTTCCGCCCCGCGCTCTGGAGCGAGGGACTCGAGTGCTATCTCGCCGAGCTGTACGTGGTGCCGGCGATGCGCGGTCGCGGTCTGGGGCGGGCGCTGATGAACGCCGCGATCGATTTCGCGCGCGGCCAGGGCGCCGACTACATGGACCTCGGCACGGCCGAGACCGACGTCGCCGCGCGTTCGCTGTACGAGAGCCTCGGCTTCAGCAACCGCGAGGGCAAGCCCGACGGACCGCTGAACTACTTCTACGAGCGGGAGCTGTGAGCCGGCTACACCCGGAGCGCTTCGGTGGGGCTCAACCGCGCGGCCTTCATCGCCGGATACACGCCCGCCAGCATCCCGATCACGAGACCGGCGGCGGGCGCGGCCACGAGCGCATACAGCGGCACGACGAACGGTTCCTTCTGCGCGACCGCGTACGCCTCGGTCGCGCCGGCGCCGAGCGCGAGACCGGCGACGGCTCCAAGCGCGGCCAGCAGCGCGGATTCGGTGAGGAACTGGGTGGTGATGTGGCGGCGGGTGGCGCCGAGCGCGCGACGTAGCCCGATCTCACCCCGTCGCTCGAGCACGGAGATCACCATGATGTTGGCGATGCCGATGGCGCCAACCAGCAGCGCCACCGCCCCGAGCCCGAGCAGCAGCGTCGTGAACTGACCCTTGGCCGCCGCCCGGGCCTCGAGCGCGTCCGATGGACGGCTCACGTCGACGCCGCTGGCGTCCTGCGGATCGGCCGTGGGAGCGAGCAGGTTCGAGACCTGGGTGACGTCGTTGACATTGGCGCGCACGTAGATCTCCGACGGGTTCGGCTGAACCTGGAACAGCCGCTCGGACATCGGAAGCGAGATGAATACGGTCGTGTCGACCGAGGAGTCCAACAGCGCCGGCTTCAGAATTCCGATGACCGTGAACCACGTCTTCCCCAGGTACACCTCGAGGTGGCCCCCGACCTGGTTGATCTCGAGGATGCTCGCGGCCTGGGCCCCGAGCACGGCCTCGGGATAATGGTCGGCCACAGAGCCGAGGAACTGGCCCGACGCCATCGACGTGCCCACGACCTCGGGCAGGTTATCGCTGGCCGCGTCGACACCGATGCCGCCCGTCTCCTGCGCGGGGACGAGCGGACTGCGGAGCACGGAAGCGCTCGACACCTGATAAACGGCCGCGTCGCTGTCGACGTTCTGCATGTGCTCGATCATCGGGACCGACGAGTCCGGCAGGACCTCGTTGTTGCCCTCGAAGTTCTGTCCCGGCGTGACCGTGAGCAGGTTCGTCCCGAGCTTGTCGATCGTCGCCAGCAGGTTCGCCTGGCTCGAGGCGGACACGCCGACCACCGCCACCATCGCCCCGATCCCGATCGCGACCCCGAGCGCCGAGAGCGCGGCTCGCAGCCGCCGCGTGCGCAGCCCCAGGAGCGCCAAGTTGAAGAGCTCGCGCGGCGACAGCCGGGCGGCATCGACGCCGTCGCGCTCGGGCAGAGCCGCGGAGGCCGTGCTCATGAACGCTCGTCTCCGACGATCTCCCCGTCGCGCATGTGGATCTGACGGGGAAACGACGCGGCGATGCTCGCGTCGTGTGTGATCAGGACGAGGGTGGAACCCTCGGAGGCGAGTTGGTGCAGCAGGTCGACGACCTCCGCGCCGGACTTCGAGTCGAGGTTCCCGGTCGGCTCGTCCGCCAGCAGGATCTGCGGTCGCTTGACGAGGGCGCGCGCGATCGCGACGCGCTGGCGCTCGCCTCCTGAGAGCTGAGGCGGCCGGTGGGTCAGGCGATGGCCGAGACCGACGCGCTCGAGCGCGGTGCGCGCCGCCGCCCGCCGCTCGCGGCCCTTGACCCCGGCGTAAAGCAGGCCCGTGGCCACGTTCTCGACCGCGGTCAGCGGGTCCTGGAGGTGGAAGGTCTGGAACACGAACCCGATCTGGTGCGCGCGCACGCCGGCGAGCTCGCGGTCCGTCGCCTTGGCGACATCGCGCCCGGCGATCCTGACCTGGCCGCTCGTCGGCCGCTCGAGCGTGCCGAGGATCGTGAGCATCGTGGTCTTGCCCGACCCCGATGGACCGACCACCGCGACCTGGTCGCCGCTCGGGATGTCGACCGTCACTCCCCGGAGCGCGGCGACGTCGCCGGGGTATTCCTTGTCGACGCGGTCGAGCGCGAGCATTATCCCTGGGAGTCGGTGACGGCGAGCCCGGGATAGATCCCGGAGCCGGAGATCTCGACGTAGCCGGCGGCGAACAGGCCGGTGGTCACGGGGATCAGCGTGTGCGGCACCGATGCCTCCTGGACGGCGTAGTTTCCGCCGCCGGTCGCCAGCAGCGCCGTGACAGGTACCGACAGCACGTTCGTGGCTTTCTGCTGGACGAAGTTCACGCTGACCGCGGCCTGGTCGAGCCCGGCCCCGGTGTCGTGACCGCTGAGCGTGATCGTCACCGGGATCGTCGATGAGGACCCGCTGCCGTTGTTGCCGTTCCCGTTGTTCCCGCTGTTGCCGTTGCCGTTCCCGTTCCCGTTGCCGTTCCCGTTCCCGTTGTTGCCGCTGCTCGAGTTCTGGGCCACGGCGCTGACGCCCGTGATCTTGCCGTTGACGACGTCGCCGTTGGGCATCTCGACTGTGACGTGCTCGCCGAGGACCGCCTCGCTCTGGACCGTGGGGGCGAGATCGACGGTGACCACGAGTTGAGTGGAGGTGGTCTGGAGGATCGCCGTGGCGCTTCCAGAGCCGCTGCTCCCTGCGCCGGTGTTACCGGACCCGCTGTTGCCGGAGCCGCTGTTGCCGGAGCCGCTGTTGCCGGAGCCGCTGTTGCCGGAGCCGCTGTTGCCGGATCCGCTGTTGCCGGAGCCGCTGCTCGGATGGCCGCTGCTGCTCGGGCTGCCGCTTCCCGGCGAGCCGTTGTGTCTCAGCTGCTGAGTCTCGGCCTTCAGGAGCGCGAGCAGCGCCTGGAGCTGCTGCTCGGCCGTCGGCTTGCCCGAGTTCTTTGATTTGCACTTGCTCGACTGGGAGCCCGTTGTCGACTGTGCCGGGGTGGTGCCCGTAGTGCCCGTGGTCGTGGTCCCGGTCGTGCTCGGGGACGACGTGCCGGTGGTGCTCGGACATTTCTTCGCCTTCGCCGCCTTGTGTGCGGACGGGTCGTGGGCGGGCCGCGCCGACGGCGCCACGGGCACCGAGTAATCGACGAACTCCGGGGCCGGCGGGCTGACGGTGGCGCTAGCGCTCGTGCCGCCCGTCGAGCCCAGCGTTCCGTCGACGGTCGTGACCAGCTGATCTCCGGGAAGGAACACGATCCGACCGAGCGTCAGTGTGCCGGTCTCCGTCTCGCCGAGCGATTCCTGCAACAGGTCGACGCCCTCGGTGGTCGCGGCTTGCCAGACGTCGTCGACCGTGATGTTGGCGGCGTTGAAGCCGAGCTTGACGAGGTTGCGGTTGAGCTCCTCGATGTCCGCGCCGTCGCTGTCGGACGGCGATAGGTCGCGGTAAGCCGGGGTGGTGCCGTCCATCAGAAGCACCGCCTGGCCGTCGACCTTGTACAGCGTCTGGCCGGCCCTGATCTCCTGCCCGACCTGGGGAAGCCACGTGAGCGTTCCGGTCATCCGGTTGTACACGGTCTGTGGGCTGTTGTAGCTGAGCGTCCCGGACTCGGTGTCGGTTTCGACGAGGTTCCGCCTCTGGACGGTCGTCGACCCCGACGGCTTGCTCGTGCTACCGGACGCGTTCGGCGTCGACGAGCCGGCGTTTACAACGACCACGACCACGATCGCGACCGCGATGACCAGCGCCAGCCCGGCAAGGAGCCGTCCCAACCACCGCCCGCCCCGGATTCGTTTCGGCCTCGGTATCCGCATGACTCAACCGATCCTCGGGGTCCCGGCGAACGCGACCATGCAGCGGGCGGCGAAGAGCCCGGCGATGACCGGCGTGATGTGCATGTCTCAGCTCCTCCTGCTCTCTGGATCGTCAGCCGCAGGAGGTTGTACGCGGCGAGCAGTAACAGGGTCGTAACGCTGTTATGCCGCTGTTATGCGCGCTCAGGCATCCTGGACGTGCAGATGCCGGGGCGGGCCGCGGTCCCGCCCGGCTCTGCCCAAAGTGTGCACATGGCCTGGTGGAGAAACGAGCGATGAGAGTGCTGGTGGTCGAGGATCATCCACGTCTCGCTGAGACCGTGGCCACCGTTCTGCGCCGCGAGGGGATGGCCGTCGACATCGCCTTCGACGGACGCGAGGCGCTCGGGCGCGTGGCGCTTGCCGACTATGACGTGGTCGTGCTCGATCGGGACCTGCCCGGTGTACACGGCGACGAGGTCTGCCGGGCGATGGTCGCCGACGGCCGCCCGAGCCGGGTCCTGATGCTGACCGCGGCGGGCGCGGTCGAGGACCGCATCGAAGGCCTGGGCATCGGCGCCGACGACTATCTGCCGAAGCCATTTCACCTGGCCGAGCTGGTCGCGCGGGTGCGAGCGCTGTCCCGGCGGTCGCGCCCTGCGCTTGCACCGACGCTCGCGTACGGCGACCTCGAGCTCGACTCGGCGCGTCGCCAGGTCACCCGGGGCGGTCGGCCGCTAGCTCTCAGCCCGAAGGAGTTCGCGGTGCTCGAGCTCCTGCTCGGGGCCGACGGCGCGGTGGTCTCAAGCGAGCAGATGCTCGAGCGGGCCTGGGACGACGCGGTCGACCCGTTCACGAACACGGTGCGCATGACGGTCAGCCGCCTGCGCGCCAAGCTCGGCGACCCGCCGGTGATCGAGACCGTCGTCCCGGTTGGCTACCGGATCGGAGGATCGGCGTGACTACGGCCGCGCCGGGTCCGCCGGACGGCCTCGCCGCTCGTCTCCGGCATCCGCGGACGACCGTCCGGTGGCGGCTCACCCTGCTGTACGGCGGGCTGTTCCTGGTGTGCGGCGCGATCCTGCTCGCGATCACCTACACGCTCGTCGAGCACGCGACGATCAGCAACGAGCCGTTCCCACAGATCGGCATCGACGCTGGCGGTGCCGGGATCAGGACTCCGTCCAACGGGAGCTTCCAGCCGGCCGGCCGCAACCCGCCCCGGGCCGCGGCCCGCGCCGTGCTCTCGGGCACGCTCCCGCCCCCGCTCGAGAAGCTGCTGAAGTCGCCATCTGGCCGGCGCGTGATCTTGAACGTGCGGTCGGGGCAGCGCATCTCCGATCTGCACCAGCTGGTGATCGAGTCGAGCATCGCGCTCGCGATCATGGCGATCCTCTCGGGCGCGCTCGGCTGGGTGGTGGCCGGACGCGTGCTCGCGCCGCTGCGGACGATGACCGCCGCCACCCAGCAGATGTCCGAGGCCAGCCTTCACGAGCGCCTGGCGATGACCGGGCCGTCCGACGAGCTCAGACAGCTTGCGGACACGATCGACGGGCTGCTCGGGCGACTCGAGGGGGCGTTCGATGCCCAGCGGCGGTTCGTGGCCAACGCCTCGCACGAGCTGCGGACGCCGCTCACGACCGTCAGAGCCCTTCTCGAGATGGTCCTCAGCGATCCACGCGCGACAGCGCGCACGTTCAGGACGACTTGTCAGCAGGTGCTCGAGGAATCAGAGCAGCAGGAGCAGCTGATCGATGCGCTCCTGGCCCTCGCCCAGGGTCAGCGCGGGATAGACGCCCGCGATCGAGTCGACCTCGCGGCGATCGCCGGCGAGGTGGTGGCCGCGCACGAAGGCGAAGCCGCGGCTCGCCGGGTCCAGATCGACGCCTCGCTCGAGTCCGCCCCGATCGCCGGCGACAGGCGCCTGGTCGAGCGGCTCGTGTCGAACCTCGTCGACAACGCGCTCCGCTACAACCGGCCGGAGGGAAGCGCACGTGTGGCGGTCCGAGCCGAAGCGGGGGAGGTCGAGCTCGCCGTCGCCAACACCGGGCCGGTCGTGCCGGCCGAGGAGGTCGATCGTCTTCTCCAGCCGTTCCAGCGCCTGGCCGGCGACCGCGTCGGGCACCGAGCGGGGCTGGGCCTCGGGCTGTCGATCGTCGCGGCGATCGCGAACGCCCACGACGCCCCGCTCGACGTTCGCCCCGGCGCCGAAGGCGGGCTCGAGATCAGCGTAAGGTTCGCGGGCGCACCGACGGGGCCACCGGAGGAGCCCGCGCGGACCGGCCCGCAGGCCGTCGGGGTGGGCGTAGTCGAAACCTAGGCATCCGCTAAGGCAAATATGGGTCGCCAATTCCGGTCCGCGATGCGTGTTCCTCGCCTACTGTGGCGGCATGTTCCTCGACCCGAGTCACCGACTGCAGATCGCCGAGGCTCACGCCGACGCACGCCGGCGGGACGGAGCCGGCGCTGGTTCGCCCGCGTGCGCTCACGCCTCGCTCCCGCGAGATAGCCAGCCGTTCCGCTCGCCCTCGGGTTACGCTTCCTCATCGCGCGACCCGCGCCCGCACCTGAAACGTCATGGTCCTCAAGCAGTACTACCTCGGCTGCCTCGCGCACGCCTCTTACCTCATCGCCGACGAGTCGAGCGGAACCGCAGCTGTGGTGGACCCGCAGCGTGATGTCGAGCAGTACCTCGAGGACGCCGGCCGGCTTCAGTGCCGGGTCGGTCACGTGTTCCTGACGCACTTCCACGCCGACTTCGTGGCCGGACACCTCGAGCTTCGCGAGCGCGAGGGCGCGACGATCCATCTCGGCGCTCGGGCGCGGGCCGAGTACCCGTTCACGGCGATGGCCGACGGCGACTCGTTGCAGCTCGGGGCGGTGCGCCTGACCGTGTTGGAGACGCCCGGGCACTCGCCCGAGTCGATCTCGATCCTCGTTTCTGACCCCGAGGAGCCCGTCGACCCGTACGCGGTGCTGAGCGGCGACACGCTGTTCATCGGTGACGTCGGCCGCCCCGACCTGCGGGGCGCGCTCGGTTGGAGCGCGGAGGAGCTCGGCGGGATGCTCTACGACTCGTTGCACGGGAAGCTCGCCTGCCTGCCAGACGACACGCTCCTATACCCAGCGCACGGTGCCGGGTCGCTGTGCGGCAAGAAGCTCAGCACCGACACGGTGTCCACGATCGGGATCCAGCGGGCCTACAACTACGCGCTGGCTCCGATGAGCAGGGAGCGGTTTATCGAGACGGTCACCACGGACCTCCCCGACGCTCCGGCTTACTTCACCTACGACGCCGCGCTGAATGCGCGCGAGCGGCCGACGCTCGACCAGGCGCTCGACCGCGAGCTACGCCCGCTGACGCTCGGGGAGACGCTGAAACTGCAGGCGGACGGCGCGCAGGTCCTCGACACGCGAGACGGCGCGAAGTTCGATGCGGCGCACCTCAAGGGCAGCATCAACGTCGGCCTGGGCGGAAGCTACGCCACCTGGTGCGGCACGATCCTCGATCCGGAAAAGGCGATCGTCCTGATCGCCGAGCCCGGGCGCGAGGTCGAGGCGGCGACGCGCCTCGGCCGAATCGCGTTTGACACCGTCGCCGGGTACCTCGCCGGCGGAATGGAATCGCTGAGCGACGACCCGAACCTGATCGACCGGATCGAGCGGATCACTGCCGGTTCGCTGGCTGAGCAGCTCACGTCGCCGGCGCCGCCGGTCCTTCTCGACGTGCGAGCTCCGGGCGAGTGGGAGCAGGAGCGGATCGAGGCGGCCGTCAACGTTCCTCTGTCGCGCTTGCCGGAGCGCCTCGACTCGCTTCCCCGCGACCGTCAGATCGTCGTCCACTGCGCGAGCGGATACCGTTCCGCGATCGCCGCCGGTCTGCTCGAGCGCGCGGGGTTCGAGGACGTTGCCGACCTCGTCGGCGGCCTGCGGGCGTGGACGTCGGCGATGCAGGTCTAGCCTGCTGATCCCATGTAGGCTGGAGAGCGATGCCGGCCGAACCACAGCCGATAAGTCTGTTCGAGGTCGCAAAGCGAGCCGTCGAGGTCAGCGATCCGGACGACCGGGATTCGCGGCTCGGCGACCTGCTCGAGCAGTTCGAGGACGCCGACGAGCCGGTGACCGCGATCCAGAATCTCGAGGAACGTGTCGCGATCGCGGTCGAGGGGGTGGACGTCGAGATCGACGACCCGGCGGTGTCGATGGCGGCGGCCACGATCCTGTACCTGGCACACCGCCGGGACGAGCTTCATGACGAGCCGCTCAAGATCCTCCGGCTCGCGGCCCGAGCGGAGTGGAAGGGCGACCCACCCGAAGCGGTACGCGACTGGCTGGCCGATCGCGGCGTCGAGGTCTGAGGTCTTTCGGGTGGCTGATCGCGTGACGGGTGAGCCTGCTGTGATCCTCCAGATCCCGAGGGACAGCGAGGTCGACCGTCAGCTGCGCGAGGAACCACCGGCGGCCGTTGCCGGCGGCGAGGTGCTCGTCGAGATCGGCGCCACCGACGAGGAGGGCAACCTCGAGCCGCCGCTCGGCGGCGAGGTCGTGCTGTCCGTGCCATCCCCCGAGACACTCGCCCGCGAGGCCGCCGAGGTTCGCCGCGTGATCGCGCGTGCGGGGACGGGTGATGAGCCGCTCGTGGTCGTGGTCGAGGCAGCCGAGGAGCTGCGCGACGACGAGCTCGCGCCGGTGCTCGAGGCGGCCGGACACACCTCGCGGCCGGTGATACTGCGGGTCATCCGAAACGGCTGAGGCCGCAACCCCGGGGCGGCCGGGTTACCGAGTTTGGTCTTCGGGGCGGCCCGCGTCCCACCCTGGGTCTTGTGAGGTGTATGGACCACTTTCGCCGCGCACATCGCGGTAGCGGCGATCGAACAATTCAAGAACCTCGGTCACGTCCGACGGCCCGCGGAGGTCGTGGCTGACCCCGACGTCATCGGGCAGCGCGAGCTCGGCCGGTTCAGCGTCGCCGTGTTCGACGAGCTCATCGCGCTCTCGGCCGAGCACCGGAAGCTCGACCAGGCCGCGTTCGGGGTACAGGACGCCAAGCTCGTTGTGCTCGTAAAGCGCAACGGCCGCGCCGTCCGCGCGGCGCTCGATGCGAACGCCCGGCCAGGTGACCAGTTCGTTGGCTATCTCATCGACGAACGCGGAAACATCAGCCACGAGCACGATCCTACAAAGCCTGTCGAGTCGCGGTCGTTTTAGATTCCCTGGAGATGTCGAGCGTGCTCGTCCCCCAAGAGCAGGATTTTCCGCGTTGGTATCAAGAGGTGATCGCCAAGGCGCAGCTGGCCGAGAACGGGCCGGTGCGCGGAACAATGGTGATCCGCCCGTGGGGCTATGCGATCTGGGAGCGCCTCGAGGCGGCGATCGACGAGCGGATCAAGGCCACCGGGGCGCGCAACGCCTACTTCCCGCTCCTAATCCCTGAGGCGTACCTGCGTCGCGAGGCCGAGCACGTCGAGGGCTTCAGTCCCGAGCTCGCGGTGGTCACCCACGGCGGTGGCAAGCAGCTCGAGGAGGCGATCGTGGTGCGACCGACCAGCGAGACGATCGTCAACTCGTCATTCGCGAAATGGATATCGAGCTACAGGGACCTGCCGTTGCTGATCAATCAGTGGGCGAACGTGGTCCGGTGGGAGCTCCGGCCGAGGCTGTTTCTACGGACGTCTGAGTTCCTCTGGCAGGAGGGGCATACCGCACACGCGACGCGTGAAGAGGCGCACGAGTACGCGCTGAGGATCCTCGCCGAGGTCTACGCCGATGCGATGGTCGAGGAGCTGGCGATTCCGGTCTTCCAGGGCCGGAAGACCGAGCGAGAGAAGTTCGCCGGTGCCGAGGTCTCGTGGTCGTGCGAAGGGGTAATGCGGGACGGCAAGGCGCTCCAGATGGGGACCTCACATGAGCTTGGGCAGAACTTCGCCCGCGCGTTCGACATCCAGTTCAGCGATCGCGACGGACAGCTCCGTCACGTCTGGCAGACATCGTGGGGCGCTTCGACCCGTCTGATCGGGGCGATGATCATGGTCCACGGCGACGATCATGGGCTGCGGGTGCCGCCGCGGCTGGCGCCGGTCCAGGTGGTCGTGCTCGTCGCGCGTGCCGGCGAAGGAGTCATCGAGGCGGCGACGACGCTGGTCGATGATCTGCAACGCGCCGGAGTGCGGACCGAGCTCGATGGGAACGTGGAGGTCTCGGTCGGCCGGCGGATCGTCGATCACGAGCTGCGCGGCGTCCCCATCCGGCTCGAACTGGGCCCGCGCGAGCTGGCGGCGGACCAGGTCGTGATCGCACGCCGCGCCCGCGCCGAAAAGGACACCGCCGCGTTGCCGTACGTCGCTCTCGAGATCCCGAACATGCTCGCCCAAGACCAGGCGGAGCTTCTCGCTCAGGCGACCGCGCTTCGCGACGGGCGCACCCGGGCGGCCCGATCGATCGATGACGCCAGGGAGCTGGCGAGTGATGGCTTCGCCCGGCTGCCGTGGAAAGCGGTCGGTCCTGAAGGAGAGAACCGACTCGCCCAGGCTGGCGTATCGGTGCGATGCCTCGTGCGTGAGGACGGCCGACCTGTCGATGATCCCGACGCCGCCGGCGTCGACGCGCTCGTCGCGCGGGCTTACTGACAGCGCTTGAGTCTCTGACCGGCGAATTGGTCGGTCACAAGCTGGCGTACCGCTAGGAGCCGTTGCGCTCGCGGTGCTTGCATCCCGGCCAGCAGCAGGGTCGCCGCATGCCGTCCTCCAGCTCCTCCTGGGTCCGCCGAATGCGCCGCTGCCGCGTTTTCTCCTGCTTGGCCTCCTCGACCCAGCAGATGAACTCGTTGCGGGCCAACGGCGTGATGTCGTTCCAGGCGTCGAGCGCCGTGGCGTTGGCGATCAGCGCCTTACGCAGGTCGGTCGGCAGCTTGTGCACCACCCCACCCGGCACTCTCTCGCCGCTCATGGCGCCCATGGTAGTGAGCCGACATGGTCACGGGGCAGCGGCGCGGACGCGGATCCTGGGACGAGCGTTGTTGACGTAGCCCTTGGGGTTCCAGAGCGCGGCGTCGTCCTCGGGTTGAGTCGCCGCGGACGAGTCCCAAGCCCGAACGAGCAGTTCGTGCTCGCCGGGCTTCAGGTCCACGCTGATGCGCCAGTGGCGCCAGGCCCACCGGCCGAGGTCGTCCAGGAAGTCGGCTTGTCTCCAGCTCGCACCGGCGTCGACCGAGACGTCGACCCGAGCCACATATCGGTCGCCGCCGGCAAACGCATAGCCGCGCACCTCAATCGAGCCGGCGGGCACCGTGTCGCCGTCGCGCGGAGAGAGGATCTCGGAGTTGAGCGCCACCAGGCCGAGAGGCATTCCCACCCCGGGTCCCGGCGTCCCGTCGGCGGGAATAAGACGGTAGGCGATGTGCTGGAAGTAGCCGGACCACGGCTCGGAGCGCAGCTCGATCCGTTCGAGCCATTTGACGCTCCGAGCGCCGATGTAGCCGGGCACCACGACTCGCACCGGGGCGCCGTGCACGGCGGCGAGCGGCTCGCCGTTCATCGCCCATGCGAGTAGCACCTCTGATCGGCAGGCCTTATCGAGCGGGATCGAGCCACCGAACTGCTGGACCGGCTTGGCCTCTGGGCTCAGGTCCGCGCCCTCGAAGCCAACGTCTGACGCGCCCGGGAGCGGGCCGGCGAGCGCCAGCACGTCCATCAGCGCGACGCCGGTCCAAATTGCGGTGCCCGTGGCTCCGGGGCCCCACGGCGCCTCCCCTGGGATGTCGCGAATAGCCATGAGGCGCGATCGTCGGTTGCCGGCGCATTGAAGCGTTGCGGTGACCGTCCGTTCCCTAAACGCCTCCTGCAGTGTCTCCAGCGAGAGGCTCAGCCCCCGGCCGACCAACCCGTCCACCCGCAGCCGCCACGCAGCCGGATCGATCTCCGGCACCGTACCGTGACCACGAACGTAGAACGCGTCCGTGGCCGTGACCGGATCGCTGAGCGACTCGATGCCAGTCTCTGCGTTGAACGGCTCGAGTTCGTGAACCACGAGATCGTCGCGCTTGCCGAAGCGTCGCATCGTCGCCAGCTTACGAGCCAGGGCGGGCACATCGCGGGGCGAGCAGCTGCATCAGCCGTCGCGCGTGTGAGGCGCGATTGCCCTGGGCCGCCGGGACTAGGGGATCCCAGATGCGAACGAGGTCGTGATCCGCCGACACTCTGGGCACGAAGCCTGACGTCCCCGACTACGCCGTCCAGGATGAGATCCATGTCGACCCGGCGAGGACGGCCCTGGTCGTGATCGACATGCAAAACGATCTCGTCAAGCAGGGCGGGAGCCTGCTCGTGCCGGATGCCGAGGCGACCATCGCCGCGATCACCGCGCTGCTCGAGCTGGCCCGCGCGAGCGGAATGCGCGTTGTCTACAGCCAGGACACGCACCGCAGGGGAGATCCCGAGTGGGACATCTGGCCGGAGCACTGTCGCGAGGGCAGCTGGGGCTGGGAGATCGTTGCCGAGCTCGCGCCCCGTCGGCTCTGCTCGGGTATGCGGCCGAGCGCGCCGAGGGCGGTCGCGTCCTTCGCGCGGCCGGGGTGGAATGGGAGATGGAGCTTCCGTTCGCGGGCCTCCGTCAGCTTTGCGCGGAACTGCTGGACGGCCGCGAACAACTGCCGCAGCCACAGAACAACGCGATCGCGACGGCCTTTGGCTTGAGCTCGGGCCCTCAACCGGACCGATTTCTCATCGGGCTCGCGGTGCTCAGCCTATTGTCCGATGCAGCCGAGGAGCACCCGCTCGTCTGCCTTCGCAGAGCGCGAGTCCAGCCGACATGAGGAGCTACCCGGACTCCCCGCGGTGCGGCTCGGCCGACTGCCGGACGCGTCCGCGCGGGAGCTGCTCGCGTCGGTGATCACTGCTCCACTGGATGAGCGCGTGCGTTCCCTGATCCTGGCCGAGGCCCGCGGCAATCCGGCTCGATGACACCGAAAGGACACGAACTGACCGAACTCGGGCGTAGCTCGATTGGCCCGATGATCCACGGCGTGGCCGCAGGCGCGCTCGGGACCGTGGCAATGGACGGGACGCTGTATTGGCGCTACCGGCGCGGCGGTGGCGATGTCGCGTTCCCCGCCTGGGAGTCCTCCGCAGGTCTCGAGAGCTGGGGCGACGCGCCGGCGCCGGCGCTCGTAGCCAAACGATTCCTCGATCGCGTCCTCAAGGGTGAAGTCCCGCCACGGTACGCGCGGTTACTCAACAACGCTACGCACTGGGGATTCGGGCTCGCCACCGGTGCGGGGTCCGGGTTGCTCGTCGGCTCCCGGCGTAAGCCGAAGGTGTGGTTCGGGCCTCCGTTCGGTGCGGCCGTCTGGGCCGGGGGTTACATCGTCCTCCCGGCGCTCGGCGTCTACAAGCCGATCTGGAAGTACGACCTCAAGACGCTTTGGGACGACCTGAGCGTGCACCTGGTCTTCGGGACCGCAACCGCGGCCGTGCCGCCTTCTGTCTTCTCACCCGCGGGAGCAGCGAATGATGCTGAACGTCCGCCGAACGTGCCGCCCGGGCGACGGCGCACAGGACGTTGGGACCGGGCAGCGAATAGCTGACGATGTATCTGGTGGGAGTGATGAGCCAGGCGGGCGCCGAGGTGCGCGATGTCTTTCGCGGGGGCACGCCGACCCACGCCCGCCTTCGTGACCGGCTCGTCACCATCGCTGTCGCGACGGTCGGGTTTGACGTGGTCTGCGCGGTCCTGGGATTCCTGTTCGAACATGACCAGAAGCAGACCCAGATCAAGAGTCTCGGCAGCGCGCTGTTTTGGACCTCGACGCAAATGCTGACGGTCTCCTCCAATATCCAGAACCCGATCTCATTCCCGGGAAGGGTCCTCGACGTCGCGATGGAGATCTACGCGATTACGGTCATCGGCTCGATGGCGGGCGCGCTTGGCGCGTTCTTGGTCAAGCGCGGCGAGGAACTCGACGCGGCGGCCAAGACTGCCTAACGCTGAATCCGGCGGCCTGGGGAGATCCCCATGTCCCGGAGCTACGTCTCGTGGAGCTCGATCGCGCCAGCGATACGGTCAGCCTCCCCCTGCCTCACGTTGGTGGGCGGGTTCGGCGCGTCTGGTGCGCTCGCCCGGTTCGTGGCATCAACTGCCCGTTCAAGGGCGCCACCAAGCATCGGCGCCTCGCTGGCCTCGACGCCTTCGAGCACAATCTGGTCCGTTTGCACGAGGTCGTTGACGTTGAGTCGCAGGTGCCCGACAGCGGCATGGCCGACCAGTTCACCGCTGAGCCGGGCGGCGAGGTCTCGCGACCAGCGGGGGCTTGCTCCAGGACGATTTCCTCAGCGCCTACGACCGTGAGCGCCTCGCCGAGTCGGCGCGTCCGGCCCTGGCCCACCTACTCCCTGAGACCCAGACGCCGGTGCAGATCATTCAGGGCAACCACCACGAGCGCGGTGCAGCACAACAGAAGGCTGGTCACGACCGCCTTGGGCGTTCGTCTGCGTAGGCTCGCGCATCGACTGCGCTCCACTACGGAGTCGGAGCGACGAGGAATTCGCGTAGCGCCAGTGCGAGCTCGTCCGGTGCCTGTTCGGCTTGGTGGTGGCCGGATTGGATTGACGCGCTGCGTAGTCTTCCGGCCACCCAGGGTCGCCAGATCGCCTCGGGGTCGCCATGGATGTCGAGATCGTCGTGCGTGGCGGCCAGCAGCAGCATCGGGCAGGCGATTCGGCGACCGGCGGCTCGGTCGGCTTCCTCGTGCGCGCGATCGATGCGCAGGCCCGCCCGGTAGTCCTCGCACATACCGTGCACGACGGCGGGATCGCGTAGGGCCGCCCAGACGTCGGCGTGATTGCCCTCTCCCATCTCTTGCGGCGAGGGAATCCGGTACCAGGCGTCGGGGTCGGAGTTGATGACTCGCTCGGCGGGCTTCTCGGTCTGGCCGTAAAACCACCAGTGCCACCAGGTCCGCACGAACACCTCGTTGAGGCGCTCGAGATGCTCCACGATCGGGAGACCGTCCATCACCACCAACCGCGTCACCGCCCGTGGGTGGTCCATGGCGATGCGGAAGGCGACCAGCGAACCGCGGTCATGGCCCACCACGGCGAACTGCTCATGACCGAGGTGCCGCATCAGCGAGACCACGTCCCCGGCCATCGCCCGCTTGGATGACTGGGCGTGCTCCGGCGCATCGGCGGGCAGCATGGACCCCCCGTACCCGCGCAGGTCAGGACAGACGACGAAGAACGAGCCGGCCAGCTTCGGTGCTACCCGGTGCCACGTTGTATGCGTCCGCGGATGGCCGTGCAGCAGCACCACCGGCTGCCCGTCGCCGCCGTGACGTACGCGCAGGGTCACCTGGCCGACGTCGACATATTCAAGCCTGAAGCCTTCGAACACGAGCTACTCCGACCGGGGCGACGTCCGCGTGAGGGACGAGGCAGGCCGCGTCCACGCGGCTGACTCGGAGGCGGATCGGTGTTCGGAGATTGGAGTAGCCGCCACGCGTCGCTCGTGCGCGACGCGACGCGCTAGGCGGATCGTGTACCTCCGGGCGGCCGCGCGATGTAGATCCTCGATGTGAGCGGTGGCGAGCGCTCGAGCGAGAGCGGGATGCAGCATTTGAGCCTCCTCTGGTCTACGACGACGCTTCACTCAATGCTGAAAGGTAGACTACCACGATTCAGGCGAATATGAAACCTGGAGGAGTAGACTTTCTGATATATGCGAGCAAGCGATCCCCGGGTTCAACTATTGGCCGAGCTCGCCGACGACACGCGATACGCCGTGCTAGAGCGCCTTGAGCACGGCCCGGCCTCAGCCAGCGAACTGGCCGAGCGCCTTGACGTGTCGCCGACGCAACTGGCCAATCACCTACGGCGACTCCGCGATGCCGGGCTCGTAGCAGTCAGTCACCAGGGCCGCCTCGCGCTCTACGAGCTCGCCGAGCCGGGGCTGCGGGAGATCTTCTCGATGCTCAACGGCCTACGCGGAGCCCCGCCACAAACGGGTCGGACGGTGAGCGTTGCCTCCACCTGCTACGACCACCTGGGCGGCCAGATCGGCGTCGCTCTGATGGACCACCTCGTCCAATCAGCAGCACTTCAAGCCCGAGACGGCGAAGGGGAACTCAAGCTCGGCCCAGAAGCCGCCCGCGGCTTTGCCGAGCTTGGAGTCGACCTGCCCACCAAGCCCGCCCGCCGCACGCTCGCCTTCTCCTGCATGGACAGTCTCATCGGACGACCACATCTCGGCGGTCAACTCGGCGCCCAGCTCGCGGCCTCCCTGCGCCAAAAAGGCTGGGTCAAGCCCACCGCGCAGCCACGCCGCCTCGAACTCACGCCAGCCGGCAACAAAGGCCTACGCCGCCTCGGCATCCGCCTCGAAGCGGCCGCCGATCACCCAAGAACCACACCGAATGACACTGAGTGATCGCGCCGTCTGATCCCTCGTCGTTTCCGGCACGTACGACCGCCGGACGAGCGACGCAGGCCCGGAGCGCGTAATGCGCTTCGCTCCAGCACCGCGACAGACGCGGACGGCGGCGGGGCCAACATCGCCGACTGCCGCATGTCGGCAACGACTGCGAAGGCCCGTGGTGGGGTCCCCCGACGCGACGATTAGGAGCTGGATGCGCGGTTCCATGTCGAGAACCGCCGGCCGGCTTCGCTCACCAGGTGAGGGCCTCGACCGGCGAGGCCCGACACAGCAAGAGATCTGGAGGATGTACCTCGTGTCGCATATACGACGTTTTGACCATGTCGGTATCACCGTCGCGGACATTGACACCGTGACGGCGTTTTTCGTTGGGCTGGGCCTCGAGGTCGACGGCCGGACGTTCGTAGAGGGCGACTTCGTGGACACGGTCATCGGCATCCCCGGCTCCCGCAGTCACATCGTCATGCTGCGGCCGCCCGGGGGAGGTACCGGGCTGGAGTTATCGAGCTTCGTCTGGCCGGACCACGAGCCAGGGTCACCCACCGCCATGGCCAACGAACTCGGGCTGCGCAACGTGTCATTCGAAGTCGACGACCTTCAGGCGACGGTCGATCGGCTAGCAGCGGACGGCTACGGTCTGGTCGGCGGCATCGGTCAGTACGAGAACACCTGGCGCATGGCCTACGTTCGCGGGCCAGAGGGGATCATCGTTTCCCTGGCTGAGCGGATCGGCTGACGCGCCGCGCCTGCCAGACGACCTCGCTGGGAGCGTCGCCTGGAAGGTAACGGTCGTCGATCGCTTAGGCCTCCCGGGCGCGCTCGTAGGTCAGGTGGGCGAGACCGTGACCGATGGTCTTGGTGTCGGTGAGGCGCAGGGGTCGCTTGTCGCTGGTTTCGCCGAACAGGCGCTCGCCCGCGCCGAGCGCAACCGGGAACACGGTCAGCCGCAGCTCGTCGACGAGGTCGTGCTCCATCAGCGTGTGCACGAGTGGGCGGCTGGCGTACACGATAATTTCCCCCTGTGTCTGCTGCTTCAGCTTGGAAACCTCACTGACGACCTCGCCCTTCAGCACGGTCGCGTTCGTCCATTTGGGATCTTCGAGGGTCGAGGACACGACAGCTGGGACTGACTGTTGGAGATGGCACGAACCGGCTCTTCGTCTATCCCGCGCAAGCCAGGTCGTCGGGCGAGTTCACGCAGGCCGTCATCCAGGTGAGCGACGTACGCGCTGCCGTCGAACAGATGAGGGGTCGCGGTGTGAAATTCGAGGAGTACGACACCTCGGAGACGCGGACCGAGCGCGGCATTGCTCGGATGCCGGGTGGAGGCGAGGGGACTTGGTTCAAAGACTCGGAAGGCAACCTGATCGGCATCGTTCCCGCTTTGACCGCCGCACATGATGGCTGAGGTTCGGCGTAGGCGTCCGTCATCGTCGTGCCGGACTTGAGGGAACCTACGCCGTCGCTACGACCGCACCCGCCGTGGCTCTCAGCCGCCGAGCCCGATCGCGAACACGTGCATCGCGGTGAACACGCCGACGCCGCTGCTTACGTTTGGGAGCGTCACAAAAGACACCGTTTTGCCGGACTGCAGCGGGACCGAGGCCGAGTAGACGTTGCGGATGCCGCCGGAACCGTTGGCCCCGCTGGGCGTGTTCCAGCTGCTCATCGTCGCGATCGTGCTTGTGCCCGGGGCGGGGGTGGAGCTCGCCCAGTCGGCGAAGCTGAGCGTGAACTGCTGCGTGGTGCCGTCGGTGTAGGTAATCGTGCCGGTGCCGGTAGCGGTACCAAAGGCTGCCGCCCCGAGCAGCCCGAGCGTCGATCCTGTGCCGGAGACGTCAAACGACTGGCCTTCGGCGACCACGTTGTCGGGCTGACCGGCGGGCACGTTCGGCCAAGTCATCCTGACGCCATCGAGGGTGACCGTCGAGCCGGGCGTCAGCGCGTTGGGGGTGGCCGAGGCGAGCGCCTGCGCCGAGTAGCTGTCGCCGACGCCATCGAAGTCGCCGGGGGTCGTGTTGCCGTTGTCCGTGATCCCGACGTTGTTGTAGGCAGCGGACACGTTGGAGTACGCCGCCGTCACCGTCTCCTGCGCCCAGCCGGTCGAGCGGCTGCCGGTCGCCGCCGCCGCGGTAATCACGGTCGTGCCGGGCGGCGTCGGAATGCTGGCGCTGAAGTCGCCCTGGCCGTTGGCGACCGTCTCGGTCACCGAGGTCGTGTTGTCCTGCGAGCCGGGCTGGCTGGCGGCGATGTCGACCTTCGCGCCGGGGGCGGTCGTACCGCTGACGGTGGTCGTCTGCGTGGGAGTGATCGAGTTTGCCGCCGGTGAGCTGATCGTCAGCGGGACGACGCTGGGAGGAGCGGACGTCACGTACCGGCTACGCGTGATCGCTGGCTGGTCGAGCACGGTTCCGGTCTGGAGGTCGCGCACGACCCGCAGGTACTGCGCCTGGGCCCAGATCAGCGGCGTCGCGGAGCCCGCGGCCTTGCCGTTGGTGAATCCGATCGACGCGGTCGTCGGATCAGATCCATACGGCGAGGCCGGCGTGTCGGGATCCTCCCAGACCTGCTCGGGCATCAGGCCCAGGCCCCAGCCCATCCGCTGCATAGCGATCCCCAGCCGCGATGCGCCGGCGATCTCGCCGGCCTGCAGCTCCTGCTCGGCCCGCTCGCCGGTCAGGACCGGCCACGCGTGCCCGGAGCCGGTGCCGTTGGTAAACCACGGCTCTCCGGTCGGCGAGCAGTTGGTCGGGTCGGGGACGTAGCAGTCTCCGTAGCCGTCGGTCGCACCGCTGGCCTTGATTCCGTACCGGTGCCAGCCGGGACCAGACGCCGTCTGGGACTCGATCACTGAATCGACGACCCGCAACGAGGCCTGCACGTCCCGGTCGTCGGCCGGGAGCTCGCCGAGTCGCGTCAGCTCGAGAAAGCCCGCGTCCACGACCGACCGCTGGTCGACGTTCGGGATGCTGCCGTTCCCGAGGTTGTAGGTCTCGGCGGCATTCGGATCGCCGGTCGGGGACAGGCGGATAAAGTAACGAGGCGCGTACGGGCCGGTGGTGGTCACGGTCCATTTCTTGACGTTGCGCTGGTAGTCGTCGGCCGTCGCGAGGTACAAGCGTGCGCGTCCCGAGTCGCCGGCAGCCTGCGCTAGATGGCTCGCGGCGACGAGCCCGGCGATCTCGGCCGCCAGCGTCGACGGAGAGTAGCCCGGGTGCTCCTCCCAGCGCTCGACCCCGTAGTTGGGGCCGTGATCGACGATGAAGTCCGCCGCCGGCCGGATGTGACCGTCGTAGAAGCTGACGTCGCCCGCGAACCCGCCCTCCCAGGCCATCAGGATTGGGTAGGCGTCCTCGTCGATCTCGGACAGCCCGAACGTGTCTGGTGCCACCGAGCCGTCGATCTCCGAGTCGCGGGGGAAGCTGCCGTCCTGCTGCTGCACCTTGTCGAACAGGAAGCGAACCATCTGCCGGGCGCTCGTCCGGTCGCCGTCCGCGAGCAGACCGGTGAACGTCTCGTAGCTGTCACGCGCGAACACCTCTCGGTAGGTCCATCCGGGGTGGGTGGTGCTCGCCGGCACGGACTGGCCCCAGGGGTCCGTGGGCGAGGCGACGAAGGCACCGATGTCAGTCTTGTCCTCGGCCGCCTTGAGCACATTGGCCGACAGCCAGTAGGTGCGTTGCATCGCCGCGTTGTCGGAGGCCGAGTAGCCGGGCAGCTGGGCCGGAGGCGAACGCAGGGCGTCGTCATAGGTGCGCCAGCCGCTCTCGTAGCTCGCGAGAGTCTGGGTGAACGGCCGCGCGGCGCTTGCGCGGGCGGCGGCGATCGCGCCCTGAGCCCCGGGGGCGTATCCGAGCGCAAGCGTGAACGGCTGGCCGGCAGTCTGCTTTACCAGCGCGGTCTGGACGACGTTGCCGTCGTCGGCTGACTGGTAGGTGTCGACGAGCCGGTGGTAGGTGTCGAGCTGCTCCAGTCCGTCGCTGGTCGTGCCGACGAACCCGCTCGACTCGGACAGGAAAGGGTGGTCGGCGACCAGTGCGCCAACGACCTGCGCCGCGAACGGACCGCTCGGCGCGTTGGTGTCGGAGGAGATCAGGGCGGTCGTGGGTGGATCGACGGTCGCGTTGTTGGGGCCGCCGTTGGTAGCGCCACCGCCACCCGTGTTGTCGATCGTCGCGTCGTAGCGGACGTAGACCTTGAGTTTCTTGATCGAGGCGGCAGCTCCGCGTAGCGGCTCGAGCGCGGTGCGGACCACGACGCTGTCTCGCGCCGGATCGGTGACGTAGTTGCTGACGAGCTGGAAGCGGTGACTGGCGTCGGTACTGACGACGCGGCAGACCATGCCGCTGCGATCCGGCGAGCTGACCGTGTAGGTCATATTGCGCTGCTGCAGGGCGGCGAACGACTTGCCGTCGGTAACGATGTACTGGACCGTATTGACGTTCGAGTTCTCAATCGTGGGACTGAAGACGTCGGACAGGACGCCATCGGCGACCGTGAACCAGACCTTCGAGGTCGTGTTCCGGGCGGTGCCGAAGCAGTCCTTGCGGGCCACGTCCATATAGGCCGTGGTACCAGGCCCGCCGGGCGCGGAAGCCCCCGCCGACTGGGCGCTCGAGAGAGGTGCTGCGATCCCCATAACGCAGCTGCACACCGCCAGCAGCGCGATCGCAAACCGAGCCGCCGCCGACCGCTCTCCTCCTACCATGCCCTCTGCCTACCCGGCTAGAGCGAGCTCTAGTCGGCGAGTCAACAGCTCCGCCAGCGGTGGTCCACCGGCGGACTCGCGCTGGCTCTCGCAGCTGGGGACAGACGCAATGTTGGGGGCGACATGCTGCGAGCGCAGAGAACAGGTCCGGGACGAAAGGCAGCCGGCACGCGCCCAAATCGCACCCTGCGCCAGCCTCAATTTGCACGGCCTGACTTCACGGTCGTCATAAGATCGGCTGCAGACCCCGTCGCAGGCGGGACCGAACCAGCGGAGGTGTCAGATGGCCGAGCTCCCAGCGCGCCCAGAGGGAATTGTGCTGGCGCACTTCATCGTCTCGGACGACGTCGAGCGCTCTCGTCGCTTTTACACCGAAGTACTCGGCGGGAGGGTGGTCTTCTCCGGCCCCGGGGGGCTGACCTACGTCGCGCTATCCAACTGCTGGATCATCATCAACGGCGGCGGAGCTCCGACTGACGACAAGCCGGAGGTCACGCTGGAGACGCCAGGCGATCCCGACCGCGTCAGCAGCTTCCTGAACATCCGGGTCAAGGACATCGCGGCCGTGTACGCCGAGTGGAGCGCAAGGGGTGCTGACTTCCTGACTGAGCCGAAACAGCACCAGTACGAGATCCGGTGCTATATCCGCGATCCCGACGGTCATCTGATCGAGGTCGGACAAACCACGGACCTAGAGGGCGACTGGGCGCCCGCTCAATGGCCCTCGAGTACGTCCGCCGAGGAGCTCGGGCGAGCGGCGGCGGACTAGTGCCCGACGCCGACGATGTCTCGGCCATGACCACCGCGATCATCGGCACGGGACGCATCGGATCGGCCATCGCCAGCCGGCTCGCTTCGGGCCGCGAGACCCTGCGCCTCTCGAGCGCCGACCGTGAGTCGGCGCGAAAGCTGGCAGCGAAGATCGGTGACGCTGCGCTCGTCGCCGTCGACAACCGCGACGCGTTGCAGGGCGCCGACGCCGCCATCCTCGCGCTGCGGTTTACCGTGCTCGAGAGCGTCATCGACGAAATGGCCGACTCACTCACAGGCAAGGTCGTGGTCGTCCCGAGCAACCCGGTCGGCCTCGACGCAGACGGCAACGTCGTACGTCTGCTATCGGAAGGGCAATCCTCAGGCGTGGTCGTGGCCGGGTGGCTGCCCACGAGCGCGCGGTTGGCGATGGCGTTCGGAACGATGTCGGCCGATCTTTTCGAGTCCTCCAGCAATCGCTCACCGGAGCCAGCGGTCCTCTTCTACGTGACGAACGACGACCGTGCCGGCGAGGAAGTCGAACGGCTAATACGGACGGCCGGCTTCGAGCCGGTGAAGGCCGGCGGAATCGAGGAGTCGGGTCGACTCGAGGTGGGCGGCGACCTTCACGATCTCGTCGTCGGCTCCGCAGAGGCGCGATCGCTGGTCGGCGGGGCCTGATCGCCTCATCGCCTCGCCGAGCCGTTTCGTGTCTGCGTCCATTTGACGACGCGCACTAAGTGGTCGCGTGAGACCCGCCGGTCAGATCAGTCCGCTGGTTCCAGCACGAACACCGGGATCTCCCGGTCGGTCTTTGTCTGATAGGCGGCGTAGTCCGGCCAGACGGCTACAGCGCGCTCCCACCACGTCGCGCGCTCCTGGCCGGAGACCTCACGCGCGGTGTAATCACCCTTGGCGCCTTCGTCCTGAAGTTCTACTAGCGGATGCTCGACGAAATTGCGATACCACGCCGGGTGCTGGGGCGCCCCACCCTTAGACGCGACTGCCGCATAGACACCATCGTGCTCGACCCGCATAACCGGGTTCTTGCGCAACCTGCCGGAGCTGGCGCCCAGCGAAGTGATCACGACCACCGGGACACCGCGCAGCTTCGTCCCCTTGGTTCCACCGGAGCTCTCGTACTCTGCGACCTGGTCGCGGACCCACTCCGAAGAGCTCGGCTCATATTCGCCCTGTAGCGGCATCATTTCTCCTTACTTGTGCAGGGACCCGTCGTCAAGCGCAGGGTCCTGGGTTGTTGGGGTTGAACTGCCATCGGTGACTGGTGGCGCGTGCGCGCGGTCGATGGTGTGGGTTGTGTGCGCGCGGGCGCCCAGCCTTACTTCGGTCCGCGACCCTTGGGTTGGTTCCGGGGCCGGCGACATGATGTTTGATCGGGTGATCCCGCTGGAGTAAGCGTTGCGGCCGCTCTGTCTTTGGAGGCCGTCCACCTGGGCGTGGCGGCAGGAGAATGCCGGGAGCCGGCCGCGGCGCATCTGGTTGACGAGGGGCTTCGCGCGCACCGAGAGGCTCATGCCGGCTGAAGCGCCTCCTCGCCAAGCTCGCGCAGCGTGTGGTAGGAGCGCTTGAGCAGCTTGCGCGCGACCGCGATGCACGCGCGCCCGCCGCCGATCCGCTCCTTGGCCTCGAGGTAGTACTCGCGGTCCGGGCTTTTCTCGCCGCGTCGGGCGACCTGCGCAGCCTCGTACAGCGCCCAGCGCAACGCCGGCGGCCCCTGGCGCGAGATGTGTCCAGGCGCGCGGCGCTGGTCTGACTGCTTGACGGTGATGTCCATCCCGGCGTACCGGACCGCTTGGCGGGAGGAGGAGAACCGGGTGCAGTCACCGAGCTCGGCGAGGATCGTGACCGCGGTCAGCGCCCCGATCCCGTAGTGGACCATGAGCGCCTTGCACCCGGCCTGCCGGCGGGCGTACGCGCGCAGCTCCCGATCGAGCGGCGCGATCTGCACCTCGAGCGCATCGACCATCGCGATCGCGACCGTGATCTGCTCCCGCGCCGCCGCGGGCAGGGGCTGCCCGGCGAGGCACTCGCGTCCCTCGGCGGTCATCAGCTGCCGCCGTTGCGGACAGCCATGGTGATACAGCGTGGCCTGGATCCGCTGCTGCCATTCCGAGCGCTGCTCTGACAGCGTGTGCCGCAACCTCACCCGCTCACGCAAATCGAGGATGTGCTCCGGCGGGATCCACGACTCCGGCAGGCGCTTGATCATCAATAGCTCACGCAGATGCCTAGCGTCCGCGCGATCGTTCTTGGCCCGCTTCTTCGGCCCGCGCAGCCCCGCCGTCTCCGCCGGCTCAGCCAGATGCACTACCGCACCGACCCTGCGCAGCTCCTCGACCACGAACCGCCAGCCCGTCGTCGCCTCCAACGCCACCTCCAGCTCTCGGCCATCAAAACGCGACAGGAACTTCCTGACCGCAGCGCGATCCGCGGGCGCCACACGCGCGCGCTGCACCTCACCGGTCTCGGTATCGATCCACTCGCCGGTGATCTGCGCTCGATGCTGATCAAGTCCCATTACGATGCTCACAAGGGGCCTCCTCAAGCTCCACGGTTACCAAGCCTGCGCGGACACGCTCCGCGCTTGAGCTGAGGAGGTTCCCTACACGTCGGGTCAGACAGACTGCTCATGACATCTTTGAGCTGGTTCCCAAGAAAGGTTAGAAGCCGGGCTCGCTGTTCCCCCGCCGATCGACGAGCGGCCGTCTCAACGCGCTCGGCGAACAAGAGATGTCGGCTGCGTCAGGGGTGATCGTGGGACCGGTTTGTGGCTCGACGTCCGGCCTCTCCCGTGCGGGCGAACGTCACGGCTGCGGTGAGACTGACCGCGGCGGCCAGGAGCCACGCGGGTGCTGGAATCGAGGTGTGGTGCTCGGGGATTCCGGTGGTGAGCGCGGCGATGAGGAGGAGCAGGGCGATCCCGAGGGCCGTACCGAGCTGCGCCGAGGTGTTGATGATGCCGGCTGCAGTTCCGCGGTCGCTCTCTGCGACGCTCGTTCCGAGGCTGGTAGCGGCAACCGAAGACAGCCCGATACCGCCTCCGCCGGCCACGACGGTGATCGGGACCGTCCACACGCCGGCGGCCGAGGAGATGAGTGCCGCGTCGCAGATAGCGATCGCGCCGAGGCCCGCGGCGATCACCCGCTGCGGTGGCCAGCGCGCCAGGCCTGGCGCCGCGAGAGCCGAGCCGACGATGACCGCGAGGCTGAACGGCAACAGCACGGCCGCGGCAGTCAGCGGCCCCAGCCCACGCGTGTTCTGGAGGTACAGGGTGGCAAGCGTAATCGTCGAGCTGGTAGTCAGCGTGTTCAACAGTGATGCGGTAGCGCCTTGGCGCAACGATCGTGCGCGCAGCAATGACCGGGGCAGCAGCGGCGCCTCGGCTGCCCGATCGACGACGATAAACGCGCCGGCCAGGACAAGCACCGCCCCCAGCAGCGCGGCGCCTGCCGGCACTCTGCCTCGTTGGGGCAGCAGCGTGGTGGCGATAACGAATCCCATGACCGCAGCCGTGAACAGCAGCGAGCTGACCACAGGCAACGGCGGCGGCCGATCCGGTTTCCGGTCCGGCGGGATCTCACGCGCGATTCCGGCGGCCAGGATCACAGCCACCGGCAGATACCCCCAGAAAATGAACCGCCAGCTGGCCAGGTCAGTGACCACCCCGCCGACCACAAAGCCACTTGCGCCGGCCGCAGCGCCGGCGGCGCTCCAGGCCGCCACAGCTCGCCGGCGTTGGCGTCCATCGGCCGTGATCGTGGTCAGGAGTCGCAGCGCCGAGGGGACCGAGCCAGCGGCTGCGGCGCCCTGCAAGCATCTCGCCGCGGTCAGCATCACGACCGTGGTAGCGGCCGCGCCGATGACCGCCCCAACAGCGAACACGAACAGGCCGGCCAGGATCACCCGCCGGTGACCGAACCGATCACCCAGCCGCGCCCCCAACATCAGTAGCCCGCTGAAGAACATGGCGTAGCCAGTCGCGATCAAGCTGCCCGCATCCGGCGAAGCGTGGAGATCACTCAGCATCCGCGGCAACGCCGTAACCACCACCGTCACTCCGAGAACATCGGTGAACTGGACCAGGCACAGCGACGCCACTCCCAGCCCAACGCTCCCGCCGACGGACGAAACCTCATCACGCGCCACAACCCGTAAATACCCGCCGACAACCCCCGGCATCCAATGCCTGGCTACTTCCCCCGGATAAACGATCTGTGGGGAGTGTCCGAGGATTTGTGTGGGAGCGCCGGGATAAACCGGTCCGGAGAAAGGAATGAGAGAGTCCAACATCGAAGGCGTAGCGAGCCACGGTGGCCGCGAGCCGTGCTCGTCGTCCGTGAGGGCGGCGGCGAAGCGTCGGTAGGGGTACGTGCAGGCCGGGCTATTGAGCCTCGTAATCTCCTTGTCTGGGGTGCCGACGCCGTCCTACAAGGCGGAAGGCAACATCGGTCGACGGCGTTTTCGCGAGCCGTCGGCGGACCCCGCGGGGTCGAAGAACCTGTGCATGCACGGAATCTCCGGACGCGAGAACCGGGAGGTCCCATGATCACCCGCCCGTCTTGATGGTGGGGCGGGTCGCGCGGGAAAGGCCAAGGTCGTAATCCCGTGATGCACGATCGTGGGAAGTCCGACGATCTCGTAGTACCTGCGAAGCCGCCGAACAACGCCCCGGTCGGGGTCGCGGAGGTGGTGGAGGGAAGGGGATCGCCTGAGGGAAAGGTGGCCAGCTCGACGCGTTCCGGACTCGGTGCCGGGCAGAGCGCGCCAAGTGGGCTGGACCGCGTGCGCCGAGTGGCGCAGAAGGACAAGGATGTGCGGTTCACCGCGCTCCTGCATCACGTTGACGTCGATCGTCTGCGGGCGGCGTATTGGGCGATCCGCCCGAAGGCCGCTCCGGGTGTCGACGGGGTGACGTGGCTTGAATACGGGCAGGATCTCGAAGCGAACCTTCGGGATCTGCACGCTCGGGTTCATCGCGGGGGCTACCGGGCGAAGCCGTCGTTGAGGGCGTACATACCGAAGCCCGATGGGCGGCTGCGGCCGCTCGGGATCGCCGCGCTGGAGGACAAGGTCCTGCAGCGGGCGGTGGTCGAGGTGTTGAACGCGATCTACGAGCCGGACTTCGTCGGGTTCTCGTATGGGTTCCGGCCGGGGCGTTCCCCGCATGACGCGTTGGATGCGTTCGCGACCGGGATCGTGCGCAGGCGGGTGAACTGGGTGCTCGACGCGGATTTCCGCGACTACTTCTCCAGTCTTGACCATCGCTGGCTGGAGCGGTTCGTTGAGCACCGGATCGGGGATCGACGGATCCTGCGCTTGATCAGGAAGTGGTTGCGCGCAGGGGTGATCGAGAACAGGTCGTGGACGGCGTGCGAGGAGGGCGTTCCGCAAGGGGCTTCGGTTTCACCGCTCCTGGCGAACATCTACCTGCACTACGTCTTTGACCTGTGGGCTCACCAGTGGAGAACTCGGCAGGCGCGCGGTGACGTTGTCATCACGCGTTTCGCTGACGACTTTGTGGTGGGGTTCGAGCATCGCGATGATGCCGAGCGGTTCTGGGCGGACCTTCGCGACAGGCTCGCGAAGTTCAGCTGGAGCTGAATGCCGAGAAGACGCGCCTGGTCCGGTTTGGGCGGTTCGCCGCTCAGCAACGGGCCGCGCGGGGTCTTGGCAAGCCTGAGACGTTCCGGTTCCTGGGGTTCACGCACATCTGCGGGAAGACCCGGAAGGGGCGGTTCATGCTCAAGCGCATCACCGACTCGAAGCGGTCGCGGGTGAAACTGCACGCCCTTAGGGGCGAGCTGTTGCGCCGCCGCGACCGGCCCGTGCCGGAGCAGGGCCGCTGGCTCGCCAGTGTCCTGCGCGGGCACGCCAACTACTACGGCGTGCCGGGCAATCAGCGGGCGCTCTACGCGTTCCGTTCCGAGGCGGTGCGGCACTGGTTCAAGGCGCTTCGGCGTCGCAGCCAGCGCACACGACTGACCTGGGAGCGGATGCGGCGCCTGCGAGATCGATGGCTCCCGTTCCTCCAAGTCACGCATCCCTGGCCCGTCGCCAGTTTCGACGCTCGTACCCGAGGGAGGAGCCCAGTGCGGTAGTTCCGCTCGCTGGGATCTGCGCGGGGGGCCGCCGGCAACGGCGGTCCCTACCGCGAGCATGAACGAAAGCGACGCTCATGCCTTCAACCAAAGAGAAGTTCTTCGAGTCAGCGAGTGATCCTCGACCGTATGGCGCCGGCGGCGAGCCGTCAGGCGAGCCGCCGGCGCCTCCCTTGGAGGGGCGAGAACTCAGGACCCTGAGCCGGGAGCGGGTGGATGACGCCGTGGACCGCGCCAGACTGCGTGGGATGGTGAGCGGCCCGGTGGCGAGGGGATCCCGGATGAGGTCATCGATCAGCTGTTGGCGGGCGCGAGCACCGAGGAGGAGATCGCCGGGCCCGGTGGGCTGTTGGCGCAGTTGACCAAGCGGCTGGTGGAGCGGGCGATGGAGGTCGAGCTGACCGACCATCTTGGTTATGAGCCGCATGCCGAGCCGCCGGGTGGGACGGGCAACACGCGGAACGGTACGAGCCCGAAGACGCTGGTGACCGAGTTCCCAGGGAAGGTGGCGGCGAGACGAGGGCGATGCGAAGCACGGTCGCGCCGGCCCCACGAGTGTCGACCGCCAAGGTAAGGCGGACGCGATGGCCGGCTAACCGACCTCGCCGTTCGCGTGGGCCGCCGTGCTTGGCGACAGCGTCGGCCATCGTCGGGCGGCACCAACAAGGAGAAACGATTGCTCGACCTGGCGCGGTGTAGGGTGGTGGCCGTCGCAGCGGTGCTTCAGATCCACGCTCGTG
This sequence comes from uncultured Solirubrobacterales bacterium, assembly GCA_963737055.1. Taxonomy (GTDB): domain Bacteria; phylum Actinomycetota; class Thermoleophilia; order Solirubrobacterales; family Solirubrobacteraceae; genus Palsa-465. The sequence continues at coordinate 344,567 of CAVTRE010000002.1, forward strand.
CGAACGATGGCCTCGTGGTATCGCGACCGGCGGGTCGATTGTTCAAGCAACCGTCCAGGTCTCTACAAGGAGGAGCACAAATGTCTGTCCTGATTCGACATCGCGCCGCGATGACCGCAGCGCAGTACGACGAATCCGCGCCGGCCTTGATCGACGCGCTCAAGAAGCAGCCGGGCTTCCTGGTTCATGTTTCCTATGAAGACGCTGAAGGCTTTGTCGTTGCCGAGGTGTGGGAGACGCAGGAGCAGCACGACACCTGGTTCGACGCAAACGTTAAGCCAAACGTTCCGTTCGAGATTGCCCAAGAAGTAATCGACCTCCACAGCGTCCACACACCGTAGACCGCGTGGCCAGGACACGGTGGCCCGGCCCGGACGACGACGCCGCGAGGGAACTACGCCGCCGCCGGAATCGAGCCGGACAGATTCAACGCTTGTGGCCTGGCGCCATTCCCCTCGTGTCCGCGCAAACCGCAACTCTGAGATGTGTCCTCGGTATGTACGTGCTGACGTGAAAGCGGGTCACGCCGGTTGCCTGATCGGGGCGACCGCTCGGTGTCGGCATCGGTTGACTGCGGCGAGCAGAAAGGCTCGCTCGGATCGTTAGATGCTGCTGGTGCTGGGCGCGGGTCGCAGGCCAGCCGCGATGGTGAGGACCTGGTCTCGCGTGAGGTTGTCGGACATGAGGTGCACGAACGTGCCGTCACGTTCGAGTTCTACCTGTGCCTGACCCCATCGCGCCGGTCGGGTCTTCATTTCGATACCGCCGCGTGTGACGGTCTCCCATCCCTCGCCGTCGCCTAGCTCTCTGTATGGATTGGACCCGCCGGCGGGGAACTGGCTGAGCGAGATGCTTTCGTGTCCATCGGTCGAGTGGTAGATCAGTCCGATCTGCATTGGTGAGGGCGGGCGCTCGGAGGGCCGGATGAGCCTGCACTGCACCTGCCAGTTGGCAGGAACGCTGTCGGGCATCAGCACCGTGAACGGGGACCGTTGTTGCGCCTCAACGAGCGTGACGTGCTCAACCCGCTCCTCACCCCACATCGATTGGATCTGTTCACCGGCCGGCGGCTCAAACCGAAATGTTTCCTCTGGGATCGGCTAATCGAACGCGGCCGCGAGCTCGTGATCCTGTGGAACGGCTGCATGGCCCGGATAGCGGTCACGGCGAGCAGAACACCAAGCTGCCGATCGACCTCTAACTCGTAGAAGTCGGCACCGGTGCCGAGCTCGTGGAGCTCGAACGCTCGCCCGTGATGGGTGTCTTGCGGCCGCGGGATGCCGTGCGTGCTGATCGTCGGTCGGCCGGCGATCTCGGAGCTCCCGGTCGGCTGAAACCGCAGCGAGCTCAGCAGCGGTACCGGGTTCAGCATGATCTGAAGCTCCTCTCCGATGCCACTCCCCACGCTGGGATCGTCCTGGTTGCTGTGGGCGCCGTTTCGCTCGTCCCACATCCACCACAGCGGTCCGTCAGCGACGGCGTAGTAGCCGTCCCGCTCGCCGCCGTGATGCTCAACACGAGATCGCTCACCGGCACGCCAGATCCGCACCGTCTCCTCGTGCTCGGCCGGCTCAGGCTCCGCCTTGCCCGGCCCGTACAACGTGATCGATGCACCCCGACGCTTCTGCTGCTCAGCATCGGCCAAGAACGCCGCGTGGGCACGGTCGCGGTGCCGCCAAAGCCGGTAGATCGCCTCGACCGTGTCCGCCGGTGCGTCGGCACCATGAAGGAGCACAAGCAGAGCTCCAAGCTCGACCGCATCAGCGCTCACATGATCGGACGGTGCGGTCATCGCCGCAGCGGAGCCGTTACCGGAACGCCTCCACTTGAGCGTGTGCCGCGTTCGGCGCATGGCAGGGAAGTCAGCCTAACGTCGGAGATACTCGTCGCAGCGGCAGAGCAGGTGTCTCGTGAGCAGTCTCCCCTGCCAACGCGACAGAGCGGGCGCCGCCGATTGTCGCCTAGCGCAGCCGTCTCGTCGCGGCTGCCCCAATGGCGACAATGGGGAAACGACCGCAGCGGGACGCGAGTGGCGGGACTCGTGGCATGAGCGATCGTGCGGGAGCCGGCCGTCTTGGACTGCTGCACCGCCGTGGTCGGCCGGTTTCTCGCGGTGGCCCGATGACGTGCGGCGCCGGCCGAGCCCGCGTCGGAGACGCGGGCTCGGCAGGGATGGTCGGCTCTATGCGAGCTGCGTGACGACCGACTTGGTTTCGAGGTAGTTATCGAGCGCGTTGTGGCCCATCTCCCGGCCCCAACCCGACTCCTTGTAGCCGCCGAACGGCATCGCGGCGTCGAACACGCTGTAGCAGTTGATCCACACCGTGCCAGCCCGGAGGCGGTTAGCGGTGCGATGCGCCTTGTTGATGTCGCGTGTCCAGATTCCCGACGCCAGGCCGTAATTCGTGTCGTTGCCGCTGCGGATGACGTCGTCGTCCTCGGAACGGAACGGGATCGCGCACACGACCGGGCCGAAGATCTCCTCGCGCACCACCTTCATGTCCGGCGTGGTATCAGTGAGCACGGTCGGCTGCACGAAGTACCCGCGCTCGCCCGCCCGTCCGCCTCCGGCCGGAGCGCTAGCGCCGGCGTCAAGGCCCGACGACAAGTAGCCAAGCACCTTGTCGTGCTGTTCGGCGGAGATCAGTGGACCCATCTGCGTGTCGGCGTCGAGACCCGGGCCGATCTTGATCTTCTTGGCCTCGTCGGAGATGCCCTGGACGACCTCGTCGTAGACGTCGCGCTCGATGTACAGCCGCGAGCCGGCGTTGCAGCACTGGCCCTGGTTGAAGAAGATGCCGTTGGCGGCGCCGGGGATCGCCAGCTCCATGTCGGCATCCTTGTAGAGCACCTGCGGGCTCTTGCCACCCAGCTCGAGCGTGACCTTCTTGAGATTGCCCGCCGCCGCCTGCACGATCAGCCGGCCAACCTCAGTCGAGCCCGTGAACGCAACCTTGTCGACGCCGTCATGGGCCGCGAGCGCAGCCCCAGCGTCCCCGAACCCGGTCACGATGTTGACCACACCGGCGGGCAGCCCCGCCTCCAGCATAAGCTCACCGAGTCGCAGCGCCGACAGCGGCGTCTGCTCGGCGGGCTTGAGCACCACCGTCACGCCGGCCGCGAGCGCCGGTCCGAGCTTCCACGCCGCCATCAGCAACGGGAAGTTCCACGGAATGATCTGCCCGACGACACCGACCGGCTCCCGACGCGTGTAGGCCAGGAACTCCGATCCGGGCGAGGTGAGCGCCGAGATTGGGATCGTGTTCCCCTCGATCTTCGTGGCCCAACCCGACATGTAGTGAAACAGGTCGGCGGACAGGGCGACGTCCGCGGCCTTGGCGATCGTCAGCGGCTTGCCGTTATCGAGCGTCTCGAGCAGCGCGAGCTCGTCCGCGTGCTGCTCGATCAGATCGCCGATCCGATGGATCACCTTCCCGCGTTCGGACGGCGTCATCCGCCGCCAGTCCGACCGCTCGTCGTCAAAGCACCGACGAGCCGCGCGCACAGCCAGCTCAACATCCTTGGCGGTGCCGTGCGCCACCGACCCGAGACTCTCCTCGGTCGCCGGATTGAACGTCTCGAAGGTCTTCCCGCTCGCCGCCTCCACCCACTCGCCATCGATCAGCAGACGACGCGGCTTACTAACGAAGTCCTGAACGTACTGAGGCAACTCGGAAAGGCCCGCGGACGTCGGTGGGGCCCCGTTGGTGGTTCGGCTCGCTGTGGAAATCGACATTCTTGGCTCCTGACGGTTGCATTCGTTGGTGACCGCGATGCGATCACAACTTCAATCCCTCCAGGCAGAAACGCGGAGGTCTCGAACCCCGATGGGGTCCAAGTGGGCGGAGGTCAATCGTCTCGGCTAGTCGCAGCGACGGCAATAGGTCAGCTGCAGCGACGGCTGGTCGGCTTGGTCAGCGACCGTCCACGAATGACTGTACTCGATTGCACGGATCGCCGCATGCCGGTCCGGGCTTTCATCGATCGGGTGCTCATTATGTCGCGATTCTGGTTTCCACCCCCCAACACGCGCAGATGACGCACTCAGCACCACAGAGCCCAGCCGCCAGCAAAAAGGGCGCGGCGAAAGACGAGCGACGATAGGCCGGGCAATGTCCGCTCCGTTCGCTCGCCTGGCACGCTGCCCTCCGAGATCACCAAGCGGGTTGTTACGTTCGTTCCGGGCTCGGTGTCACTTCTGCAATCACGAGTGCGACGCGAGACCGCGCGTTTCGAGTAAATGACGCTGGTTTGGAGGCTAGATCGATGACATAGAGCGTCGTTTCGGGTACGTGCTAGGTGGCCTGTCCCGCCGCGATGTGAACTGCTAGTAATCCCGGAGTGCAGAGCTCGGGGAAAGCCGAATGGCTTCTGTTCCATCCGGGGCGACCGGCGAAGGGAAGACCGGACCGGTCAAGTGCTTGAACCCTCGTTGATGCCTCGTGATGGAGAGACTCGAAGGTTCAGCTCAACACCACACCGCGATAATGAACGGAACCGTGTGATATCGGGCCAGCGCTAACGAACGTCACAACGTCCAGCTGGGCAGCGCCAGGGTCGTCGTTGTGCGCTGCCTTGATTAAGGTCGCCTTGTTATTTCCGTTGGTGCCTGTCGTCGTGCCAACAGGTGCGCCCGCCGTGATGGCCTGGTTAAAGGTGACCTCGTAGTCGGGGCTCTGCCAACTCACTGCCGTCACGCCGCGTCCATACAGAACGGTCGGAGCGCCGCCGCTTGAAATCTCGCGAAAAGGACTGTGCCAGGACCCTGCAGACCCTGCAGATCCTGCGGGCCTGTAGCGCCCGGCCCGCCTCTCGAGCCCTGCGGGCCGACCTTGTCCCAGCTCATGCCCCTGAGCGGGGCGCCTCTCGCGCTCCCCGGCGACCGAATCCCCAACCCAGACGTCGGAACGCCTAGGCGTTAAGGACCGCTAACTCCGTCCGCCCTCGTGCGGTCGGTCCAGCTCACCAGCGGCGGGCTATCGATCGATCGAGCGAGCTCATCGGCTATATCGGCCGCTACCAGCACCTCGACGACCGTCGCAGCGTCCTCGTCGAGGTCACCGAGGCGATCGCGCCGCTGGTCGCCGAGGTCTTCGGCACCCTCATCGAACGGATAAACGTGCGGTTTGGCCAGTACGCCCGGGATGTCCGTCGCGGACTGCGAGCAGGGCCCGCGCCCGATCGGACCACGGATTCCTAGAGCAACCGCCCGCGGTGCCGCCTTACGCCTCCACCGGCCACCGCGGCGGGGCCGCGCTTCGGTGCGCAGACGGGGAGAAGGCAGCCGTTTGCCGAGGGCCCCTTCAGTGCTTGCAGCTGCCGGCGTTTCGGCTAGCGCTGAGATCGACGGCCGCGCGCTGCGGGAGGTGCAGCGCGCGGCCGAACGAGCCCTCCTTCGAGTGGTCGCGCGATCTCCTGGTGGGTGCCCCCAGACCCGACCAGGAGATCCCCGTGGGTGGCTGCCCCTTGCCACGCGCACAGCAGCGCGATCTCGGAGTTGATGAAGCGAGCAAGTCTGTGATCAGCAGGCCGAGCTTCCAGCCGCCGACAGCGTTCGACGGGGAGCGCGACCAACCTTGATTGATCGCGGCTGCAGCGCCATTAGGGCGGTGCGTCCCGCCTACGTGAACGCGTCCATCCGGGCGCGCACCGGCGGACCGCCAGGTCACGGCCGACCTGCCATGGTCGCCGTCGCAACCGGTGCCCACCGATCGCCGCCCGAAGCGAGACACCACTGCCGACGGGAACCGCGAAGGGCCTCATTGAAATCCGGCTTTGCGGCGCGTGGCATAGAGCTCCTGCAGGGGGTGGATGTTGTTTCTGTAACCACCCCCGCGTGCCGCCGTCGGCCGCTGCGAGCGCGCTTTCGCTCCGCGCTGATGTCTGGCTGCCCAGCCCGCGGGCCGCGCAGCCAAACCTCAACCGGCCTGACCCTACTCCGATCCCAACCGAATACAAGGGGTCCAAGAGACCGCGTTCGGGTACGCTCCCAACGCGTTAGCGTTGAGCCGTGCGTCCGGTTCAGGCGCATAAGCTCAACGGTGGAGACTCGCACCGGTGAGCAGCACAGACAGCAGAGCACCACGAGGTCGGCGATGAGCGACCCAGGGCCTGAGGATCGCGCCGTGCCGCCGCTCGTCGGTGGCAGGCTGCTGGCCGAGATCACCAACCGGATCGTCGCGTTTATGCGCGAGCACTACGGCCGCGGACCGATCAAAGCCAAGACCTACGTGCTCGACAACCTGATCGTGTGCGTGCTGTCAGACGGGTTCACCGCGATCGAGCGCACGATGATGGAAGGCGGCGAACCCGACCGCGTGCTCGAGATGCGCCGCGACTTCCAACGGATGATGAAGCAGCGCTACAGCGAAATGATCGAGGCGCTCACCGGCCGCAAAGTGCTCGCGTTCCTCAGCCAAGCCCACGTCGAACCCGACCTCACAATCGAGATCTTCCTGATGGACGGGCCGCTAGCCGGATTCGGCGCGCTTGAGCTCGTCGACCCCCCACCGACCAACCCCGGCACCAGCGACGACTAACCGCCTCCCGGGACCCATACGGGCCGACGGCCGACCGAGGCCGCTTATGCGGGACACGTTGCCCTCCGCACAGGAGGGGATGGACGCCTATCGTCTCGCGCTTCGGTAAGCCCGACACCGCGCGTTGGGCGAGATGTCCGGCCGTCGCCCGCTGACAGGCATCGACCTCGGCCGCACGCGCTCGCGTGACGTGAGGGAGGACGTACAACTTTCCGCTGCCGTGACGGCCAGGACACTGACGCCGTCCGCAAGGCAAGGGCGTGCGGTCACGCGGTCTGACCGCAATCTGGAAGCATCCGGTCGACGGACGGGTGTCGGTGTGGGGGGCGTCAACCTCCGCGGTCGTGACCTGGCGGAGCCGGAATGTCCACGGCGGGCCGGATAAGGCCGTGCACGCCTGGGGTGTTTTGCGGGAGGTCCCCGGCCGTTGCGCTATAGTCGAGCGTGGTTGGCACTCTCGGGCCGAGAGTGCCAAAACCTCCTCAATCGAGCCCCCATTGGAGGCCGCGTCTCATGAAACTTAAGCCGCTCGGCGATCGCGTGATTGTGCGCGCGATCGAGGAGGAAGAAACGACCGTGGGCGGGATTGTTCTGCCCGACACCGCTAAGGAGAAGCCCCAGAAGGGCGAGGTCCTGGCGGTCGGCGACGGCAAGATCAGCGAGGACACCGGCAAGCGCATCCCGCTGGACGTCGCCGAGGGCGACGAGGTTCTCTATAGCAAGTACGGCGGCACCGAGATCAAGGTCGACGGTGAGGAACTGCTGGTCCTGCGCGAGTCCGATGTACTCGCCAAGGTCCAGTCCTAAGGAAATCAGGGACACATGCCCCACAAGGAACTCAAGTACGCCGAAGACGCCCGCAAGGCGCTCGAGGGCGGAGTCGACGCGGTAGCTAACGCGGTCAAGGTCACGCTCGGCCCCAAGGGCCGCTATGTCGTGCTCGATAAGAAGTTCGGCGCGCCGACGATCACCAACGACGGTGTGACGATCGCGCGTGAGATCGAGGTCGAGGACGTCTTCCAGAATCAGGGCGCACAGCTAGTGCGCGAGGTGGCCACGGCCACCAACGACGTGGCCGGCGACGGCACGACGACGGCGACCGTTCTGGCGCAGGCGATGGTTCATGCCGGCATGAAGAACGTAGCGGCCGGCGCGAACCCGCTTGGACTGAAGCGCGGTATCGAGAAGGCGGTCGACGAAGTGGTCAAGAACATCGAGTCGCAGTCGACCGAGATCTCCGGCAAGGATCAGATCGCGCGTGTGGCGACGATCTCCGCCGGCGATGAGGAGATCGGCGACGTGATCGCGGACGCGATCGAGAAGGTTGGTAAGGACGGCGTGGTCAACGTCGAGGAGGGTCAGACGTTCGGGATGGACCTCGAGTTCACCGAGGGCATGCAGTTCGACAAGGGCTACATCTCGCCGTACATGGTCACCGACCAGGAGCGGATGGAGGCCACGCTCGAGGATCCTTACATCCTGATCGCCAACCAGAAGATCGGGTCCGTGCGCGATCTGCTTCCCGTGCTCGAGCAGACGATCCAGTCCGGCCGCCCGTTTCTGATCGTCGCTGAGGATGTCGAGGGCGAGTCGCTCGCGACGCTCGTGGTGAACAAGCTCCGTGGCACCTTCACCGGTGTCGCGGTCAAGGCGCCGGGCTTCGGCGATCGCCGTAAGCGCATGCTCGAGGACATCGCGATCCTCACGGGCGGTGAGGTGATCACCGAGGAGATGGGTCTCAAGCTCGAGAACACGCAGCTCTCGCAGCTCGGCCGCGCTCGTCGCGTGGTGATCGCCAAGGACACGACGACGATCGTCGACGGTGCCGGCGAGAGCGACGCGATCAAGGGGCGGATCAACCAGATCAAGACCGAGATCGAGAACACCGATTCGGACTTCGACAAGGAGAAGCTCCAGGAGCGTCTCGCGAAGCTGTCGGGCGGCGTCGCGGTGGTCAAGGTTGGCGCTGCCACCGAGACCGAGATGAAGGAGAAGAAGCATCGCGTCGAAGACGCGCTCCAGGCCACCCGCGCCGCGCTCGAAGAGGGCATCGTCCCCGGCGGTGGCGTCGCGCTGCTGACCGCGCAAAAGGCCATCAACCTCGACCGGTTCGAGGACGACGATGAGAAGACCGGCGCCAAGATCGTGTTGCGCGCGCTCGAAGAGCCACTTCGCCAGATCGCGCGTAACGGTGGCCTCGAGGGCTCGGTCGTCGTCAGCGACGTCCGCCGCGGGAAGAAGGGCCACGGACTCAACGCAGCCACTGGCGAGATCGTCGACCTGGTCAAGGAGGGCATCATCGACCCGGCGATGGTCACTCGCTCGGCGCTCCAGAACGCCGCGTCGATCGCCAAGAACATTCTCACCACCGAGGCGATCGTCGCGGAGATCGCGGACACGAACGGCGGTGGCGGTGGTATGCCCGACATGAGCGGGATGATGTAGCCGGAGCGTGTTGATTGGTTTCCAATCGACACGGGTGGCGCCCAGCATTCACCCAGCGCCCACAGCCGCCGCGATCCGCATAAGGGCTCGAGAACTGGTTGACGATGTAGTCCAGGCGTCCCAAAGGCTCCGCCATCTGCGGACACGCCGACGGACGTTCGGATCGCGGCGAGGCCCGTGTGTCGGACGCGCCAGTAGCTCGTAGAGCAGGAACAACCTGGCGCGCAAATTAAGTGACTCGAGGGAGACAGTGATGGCAACCAAGCACAAAGTGACCGTGTCCACACAATCTACGAGCCGTCGCCCTACTAGCGCGGAGCGACACGCCGCGCAGACCGCGCGGCTCTCCACAAAGCAGGCCGAGCTCAAGCGAGAAGCAGCGGACCGCCGCGCCGAACGCGCCATCAAGATTGCGGACGCGGGCACCACCCGAGGCGTCTAACGCATCGGGGTCGACGCGGCGGCACGTGGTCATCGTCCCGATCCGCGGCAGCGGTTGGCGCGGCCGATTGGCGGATTCTGGCTGACGCTCGTTACGACGCGATCGTCCTGGCGAGATAGGCGTCGCACACACGGATTGACAAACCGCACGCCCATTGAGCTGTCCGCTCGATCGGAGCGACAAGCCCACCGACGCGGGTACAACGCGGGTACAAGCTCTCGCCGCGCATGCAACAACCAGGTCTCCGGCTGTCCGCTCGGCGGGCTGCCTCTCCGCGGCCACGCAGAAGCCACGAGAGGCCAATCTCGACCTGCCGACAGCCTGCTCCGGAACGCCCAGAAGTAGCGGCCACCGACGGACCGACGGCTGGTCTCCTGCCGGGTGCGGCCGATCGCCGGCTCCGGTTGGTCAGCGTTTTCGCGGTGTCGCGGGGACCCCGGGGGTTCCCATGGCCCGACCTGCGACGGGCGGACAGGAGATCGCGGGTGTATCGTGGGTGGTGAGGTCATGCCCTGGCTCGCGGACTCCGACATGGGCGCCGCGCACGGGTTCGCGCGGGCGCTCTTCGAGGCCCGTACGGTTGCCGAGCTGCGACGCCGGGCGCTGTCGGGGCTGGCGGAGCTCGTGCCCGCAGATGTGCTGATGTGGGATCGCGTTGAGCTCGCTACCGGCGTTGTGCGACACGAGGCGATCCCTGCCGATGCCGAGCCGCCCGGTGCGTTCGCGGCAAGCGTGGCCGATGCGGCGGGTCATCCGCTGCTGTCGGCGCATGCCGTGCGAAGGCGTCCTGCGGTGCGCCTGTCCGAGGCCGTCCCGCCCGGGCGGCTGTCCCACAGTCAGCTTTACGGCGATCTGCTCCACCCGTCGGGCGTCGAGTACGCCATCGCAATCGGCGTCCGCGCGGAGCGTCGAGAGATGGTGGTCGCCGGGCTCGGCCGGAGCGAGCGCCAGTTCTCAGAGCGCGATCGCGACGTGCTCGATCTCGTGCAGCCTGCCCTCGAGGCCGCGCTTCAGGAGGCCGGGTCCCGCGAGCGGCTCGTCCGCGCGCGCGCCGCCGACCCGCCGCCGGGCACCGCCCTGGTGCTGCTCGATGCCTACGGCGAGATCGAGCAGTCGAGCCTCGACGCCGAACGCTGGCTGGCCGAGCATTTCGAGCCGGCCGAGCACCCGGGCTGGCTGCCCGCAGCGGTCGCCGATTGGCTCGCTCTGCCGCCGCGTCCGCCGCTCGTCAGCGTCCGGGACGGGCGACGTCTCACCGTCCAGTTGCTGCCCGGCGATCCGCATGCACTGCTGCTCGAGGAGGAGGTCGCGAGCTTCCGTCCCGACGCACTCGATCGCCTCGGTCTGACCCCTCGCGAGACGGAGGTGCTCTGTGCCGCGCTCGCGATGGAGGAAGAGGTGGACATCGCGTGGGAGCTGTGCCTCAGCGTGCACGCGGTCCGAGACCGGCTGGCGCACCTGGAAGCCAAACTCGGCGTCCAGACCGCGGCCGACGCCGTCTCGCGGGCGCTCCGCGAGAGCAGCTAGACAGCCGGTCTCCGACGGACGCCCCCAGCCCGGGGCGCGGCGAGCCGGCCCTAAGATTGATAGCGGTCAGACAGTGTTCGAGCAACAAAAGCCCCGCGATTTGCGGGGCTTCTTGAGGAGCGGCTGAAGGGACTCGAACCCTCGACCTTCTGCATGGCAAGGGCCAGGCTGGCAGTACGGGATCAACGTTCTGCCTGCAAATCCGCCTTATTTTGGGCTGCCGACGTGCCGTACGACGAAAATTAGATGCCCGCAAATTAGGCACATTTCGTCCGGGTTTCCGGAACCAATCCGGAACGAGCGCGAGCCTGCGTCTCGGGACCAACAATGCAGAGGGTCGTGGCGTCGGAGAGCACGAACTCGCCGAACGAGCGTCCGGCGCGACTCGAGGTCTATCAACTCGCAGCACGGTCCTGTTGCGGCCAGGAAACCGGGGGGGTTCACGGCTCGTTCGCTAGGGGCCTGCTTGTCGACAAAGATGTTGTCGTGAAGCAGGTGCTTCAATCGCTTACGAACGGTGGCGGCAGGCCGCGCGCTCGTGTCGGGTTGGGACCCGGCATTATCGTCGGCCTCAGCGCGTATGCCCCGCGGGAACAGTCCGGTCCACGCATTCGCCGTCGCCAGCCGTGGTAGGGGCCATCGCTGGGTCGCCCGTGCGGTAGTCGGGTCCGCTCCGGCGTGAGGGGCAAGAGCATTAGTCCTGGTGCACTCACCCGCCGGGTCCGCTGTCGTGCTCCGGCGTCTGGGCCGCGGTCATTCCGGCGTGGCGAAACCACCCGTAGAGGACCAGGCACGACAGGGCCAGGCTGCCGAGGCCGAAGACCACGAACACCCACTGCGAGTCGATGTGCCGCACCAGCCACCCGAAGTTCTGCCCGAAGAAGCCGGTGATGAACGAGAGCGGGAGGAAGATCGTGGCGATGATCGTGAGCTGCTTCATCGCGTCGTTCTGACGAACGCCGATCTCGTTCTGCTCGAGCGAGATTACAGCCATGTTGGCCTGCAACACCACGGCCAGCGCATCGCGCTGCCCCAGTACCTCCTCGTTGACCAACTTGAGGTGATCGTTGACGTCTCTAAAGAACGGGATCAGGCGATCGTCGACGTGCTCGAAGCTGCCGCGCTGAAAGGCGTCCAACGGCCCCAACAGCGGATGGACTGCGCGGTAGAAGTCGGTCGCTTCGCGGCGCAGCCGGTAGACCCGCTCGGTGGCGGCCGGCGAGCCGGCAAACACGGTCGCCTCCACCTCCTCCACATCTTGCTCGAGCCCCTCGACCACTGGCGCGTAGTCATCGACGACTTTGTCGAGGATCGCCCACAGCACCGCACTAGTCCCGTAGGCGGTCAGGTCTGGCCGACGCTCTAGCCGGCGGCGGGCCTCGGCCAAGTCGCGCGCAGGACCCCGCCGAACGGTAATGACGAACCGGCGCGAGAGAAAGACCGAGACCTCACCGAAATCGATCTCCTCGCGCTCGTCGACGTAGCGCGCGGTCCGCAGCACGGTGAACAGCAGGTCCGCCTCGTCGTAGTACTCGACCTTCGGGCGCAGGTGAAACGACTGGGCATCCTCCACCGCCAGCTCGCTCAGCCCGAACCGCTGCTGCACCTCGGCCAGCTCGCCCGGGCTGGGCTCGACCAAGCCAATCCAGATGAAGCCCTGCTCGTTCTCCGCACCGCACAGCTCGGCCGCCCGATCGAGCTCCAGCTGACCCGCGTGCTGCCGGCGGCCGTTGCGGTAATGAGCACAGTCCGCGATCATCCTGACCTCCCGAATCGTTGCGTTGAACCCGGCGGCGGGATTTCTACCCGCTCAGATCCCGCGTGTTGAATCTTGGCTGCTGATGCGAGCGACGACTCGCGTAATCTCGATCGCTGAACCGAGGCCTGACCCGCCTCCGATCCGACTGTGTGAGCGCGAGCGCCCCGCTGATCCGCAACCCCGCGCGCGCCAGGATCGATCAGCCCGCGCGTCCGGTCCGCGCAAGCCGCTGGCCCAGCCTCACGCATCACGAAGATGATCTCCTCGACAGTCGGTGGTCGGCCGGGTAGCGCAACCCCTTGTTTGGCGGCACGGACCCCGCCGGGTCACCCGGCGTCCCGGCCGCTGACCGCAGACGCTCCGTGATCTCAACCCATCCCGGCTTAGACACGATCCGCTCCAATAGCGCCGGCGCCGGCGCGTTCGCGCGACTACACCCAGTCGCGACCGTCGCTATTCAGGCTCACGCGCCGCGCGCCACGAACGAGGCGGGGGAAGAAGGGTGCAAGACCCCGGATCCCGCCAGACGCGGTTCGCCCGGAGCCCGCGCCGGACTTTGAGCGGCGCCAACCGGAGGCTAGGAGAGATGCTTCGAACACCGCAACGTCCACGTGGGCCGAACCCGTTCCCAGCCGCGAGTAGCCACGCCTTGGCTCCGGGCAACCTAACTGCTCTCGGTGGAACGTAATCACACCGCGGGCTGCCGTGGCTTATCCGGAGAGACAACGAACGGGGTGGTCCGAACATGACCTTGGGCCGTCGACGGGTCGCGGCTACACAGATAAGGACGTGTAGGGCGGCAGCGAGCCGGGCTAGTCGTCGGGCCTTGTTCTACTCGCCGACTCGACGTCGACCTGGCGGGGGCCACTGGCGGCGTCCTTGAGATCAGGCTCCACGCCGTCGGGCACATCCGGGCCGCCATCCGTGGTGGCGTCGGCGTGGTCGCCGCCGTGGGGGTGGACGCCGGTCTCGGTTGCCGGGTCCTCAGAGCGCGCTGGCCTGCCGAGCACGGAACTTCCGAGCTCGGGGTCCTCGGGCAGGAGGTCGGCGGGCGCATCGGAGCCCCCCAACTCGGCGGGAACGACTCCGTCTTTGGCCTTCGCGGCCCAGGGACCTTTCTCGCGCGCCTCGTCCTTTCCCGGGACCGATCCGCCGCGCTGCTCGGTCGGCCTCACCGCGTCGCGGTCCTTGTCGTTGCCCGCCACGAACTCCTCCTCGCCTGTCGATCTCGTCGGAGACGTTCCTACCCGGGGGGGCCGAGCCTCACGCGCCGCCTCAGAAGCGCAGGGAGCTAGAGTCGCTCGTGGGACTCGGGATGGGCAAGGCGGGCCCTGTCGCATGGGGCCTGTGGATTACTCGGGGAGTTGGTTAGGCGCGAGAGGGCTGGTCTTCTTCAATGAGGACTAGCCGCTTGTTGCAGCCCCAGCGGAAGCTGGCGGTCTTGCGCTTGCCGGACTCGATCGCGACGGCGGCTTGGCCGGCGTCGGCGGCGAGCGTGTCGCGGGTCGGGTAGCGCGCCCGGCAATCGCCGATCTCGGCCAGCAGCTCGGCGGCGGTCACGACGCTGCGCGGGTCGCTGAACAGCGACAGGAAGATCTCGCCATCGGGGTGCTCTGACAGCACGGCGGCGATCTGCTCGGTGAGCTGCCTGATCTGCTCGACCAGCGGCTTGATCGCCGTGACCAGGGCGAGCACGAGCGCGCGGCGGGCGGCGAGCTCGGCCTCGCCGACGCGCCCCTCGGGCGCGCGCCTGAGCTTCGCGAGCAGCTCGGTGGGCTTCTGCCCGCCGGAGTAGCGTTGACGCGCCAGGAACGCCGCCAAACGTTGTTCGCCGAGACCGCGCACGTCGGCGGGCTCGGGTAGCGCTCGAGGAACGCCAGTGAGATCGGGCTGTCGAGCTTGGTGAACAGGCCGATCGGACCGGGCCAGAACCGCTCCAGCTCCGCGCGCAGCTGGCTGCACAGCGCCACCCTGGCGTGGACGAGATCCTCCCGCGCGCGAGTCAGCGCCCGCAGCGCCTTCGTCTCGTCCGAGTCGGGCTCGAGCACCCGGAAGCGGTGGCTGTCGGTCCGCGCCAGCTCGCACACCACGAACGCGTCGAACCGGTCGGACTTGCCGCCCGCGGCCCGGAACCGCGCCCGCGCGGCCGCGACCTGGTTGGGATGCATCGGCACCACCCGCAGCCCCGCGTCCAGCATCCGCTCCACCAGCAGCCCGTCCGGCCGCTCGATCGCCACCAGCTCAACGTTCAGCCGCAGCAGCGCGCGGCACAGCGCCCGCAGCCCCTTCTCGTCGTGCGCGAACGTGGCTGCCAGCAGCTCCTCGCCCGTCTCGTCGCAGACGCGCACGTCGTGCTTGTCCGCCGCCCAATCGACGCCGGCGTAATTACCCATATCGGTACTCCTCAAGGTCAGGTCACTTCACAGCGCCCCGACCAGGAGGTACCGTTGCGGAACCTCATAGACAAGGCCCTCAACGGGGCTATGTCCTGTTGCCGCTTGTCGGCACCTCACCACCGCCGGGAGACGCCAGTCTGCATTTGGCCCTCTACACGGGCAAGGTCTCTTGGCCCTCCCCGGCGGCGGTCGAGGCAACACCAAGGATGACCTATGAGGTCGCCTGCCGACGGGTATTTGGCCGCAACCCGCGCGGTTGATAGAAAGACGGCCGCAGCTGGAAGCGCGGCACCGAGGTTGTCGATCAGATCCGCGAGGCCGCGGGCGCGCGCCGACTTAATCGCAGCGGACCTCGGTGGCAGGGACTGTTCACCCCCCCATGCCGGAGGGGATGAGGAGCATCTCGGCGGCGTAATGATGGGCGGCATGCATGCCCGGCCGAGCGGAGCCCCGACGCGATCGCAAAGCCGTCGCCGTGCATCTCGCCAGCGACGAAGCCGCGTTCGTACGGTCAGTTCCTCGGAGCGGGGGTTAGGCGTGCGTCTGGTTGGAGCAGGTGCTGTTTGAGTTGGTGGCGGGACTTGACTCCGAGCTTGCGGAACGCTTTGCGTAGGTGGTAGTCGACGGTGTTGGGCCTGATGAACAGCTGGGCGGCGATCTCTTGGTTCGTGGCCCCCTCGGTCGCGAGGCGACAGCTGTGCGCTTCCTGGGGGGGTCAGGTCATCGCGCGTGTCGGGCGACTTAGGAGAAGCGACGCCTCGAGGCCGGCGGCTTCCCCTTTGACCCAGTTGTTTGCCGCGGAGCTGCGAGCATTTGCGCGGCCGGCACGTGCTCGCCTGCCGCGCAAATCGGATGCGACGGCAACGGCCGTGGGCTGCCCGCCTGCGACGGCTAAAGCAGGTCCAACGCCTGAGAGTCCTGGGGTTTGATCAAACGGACACTTTGCTGGTCGCTCACCTGGATGTTGAGCGCAGCGCCGGTGTGTGACTGGAGTAGTTCGAGCTGTCGTTCAAGGCAGGCGGTGTTCCGGCCTTTGGAATGTCCGTAGCTCGACCGCCGCGGTGAAGCGCACGGGTTTTTTCAGTGCTGCCAGACGACCTAGAAAGTCCGGCCGGAGATGATGCGCCGCAGGTCCCATCGTTAGGATTCGCGCCACGTCCTGGTGCGTCAGTCGCAGGATCCAACTGACGCGCTGGACGCGATCAGCACTCGGCCATCCGGTGAACAGGTGCTGCAGCCGCATCGCCTTGGTCCGGTGCACACTGATCGCGTGGAGAGTCGCGAGTTCTTGCAGATGGTCCGGGGCGGGCGTCGCCACGACGACCGCTCCGCCTGGTCGCAGGACACGGGCAAGCTCGTCCGGGTTGCGTGGCGCGAACACGCTGATGGCTAGATCAACGGTCGCATCGCACAGCGGGATCTCCTCCCAGATATCGCTGCGCACTCGAGCGATTCTGTGGTGCGCTCGTGCGGCTCTACGCGAGGCGGCACGCGAAATGTCCACCGCTACGCCGACTGCTCCCTGCAACTCAGCGAGCACACCGACGAGATGGTGTCCGGTCCCGGCACCGGCGTCCAAGACGACAGACGAATCGGGTAGTGCAAGCGAACAGGCCCTCTCGGCTAGAGCGGTTGTCAGCGGCTCGAAGTGGCCAGCGTCCATAATCGCTGCACGCGCATTGATCATGCCCGCATCGTCACCGATCGGGCAGCAGCGACGAGCACTTGGCAGCAGCGTCACATAGCCATGCCGCGCAACATCGTAGGCATGGCGACGCGCGCATATCAGTGAGCCTGCGCCGACGCAAGCGGGCTAAGGCAAGCGGGACAACGCAGCAGCTCGGCGATGCACGCCAGCGACGCCGGGACAGCAGACGACATAAGCACTCCTCTCGACAGGTAGGACAGCGGCCACGGCCGTCACTGGCCGTCAGCAGGATCGATCGCCTAGCCGATTAGATGTACGAGTGCTGATGTGCCCGCATCCACACCAATGATACATCCGGGCGCCTGCACATTGACGCCTCACAAGCGGATACCAGGCTAGGTCTACCCGACCGTCGGTGACCGTCTCGCCGCTGACAGAGTCGAGCACGCTTTCCAGCTGAACGCGCTCGCCCCTGCGACCACTCGCCACGAGGGGGAGCCGCCGAAGCTCCCTTTTGACTGTCGCCACGGGCTAGCAGCAGACGGCCGGCGATGCCAGCACTAGCACGAATGCGAGTGTCGACCCCCCGCGTCGCGACGCACCTGCTCGTCGCCAGTTGCGGAACCGCGCAAGGGAGGTTCGGGCGGGATCGTCGACGGGGTGCGCGTCCTGGGAGAAATGCTGGCGGATGCGGTGGGCGGCCGATGAGTTCGGCTGCCCGCGTTGGTCTAATGGTCGGGGTCCTCAACAGACGAAGGAGAATCGTGACTATCGCTTTCCCAGGCGAATCAGCGGACTATCGAGCGGCGCGCGACCGGCTGCTTGAGCAAGAGATCGAGCTGCGCCGGGCGACCGAGGCGGTAGCGGTCTCGCGGCGGGAGCTACCGCCGGGCGGATCGGTTCCGGAGGACTACGCGTTCCACGGCGCCGACGCGGACGGCGCCCTGACAGAGGTGAAGCTGTCCGAGTTGTTCGAGCCGGGAAAGCACAGCCTCGTGATCTACAACTTCATGTTCCCGCGCGATCCAGACGATGCCTCCGCTGGGCCGGCGAACGGCGAGACGGCGCTGCTGCCCGTGGAGGAAGGCCCGTGCCCCTCGTGCACGGCGCTGCTTGACCAGCTCGACGGCGCCGCCGACCACGCCGTGCAGCACATCAACTTCGCCGTCGTCGCGAGGACGTCGCTTCCTCGTCTGCTGACGTTCGCTGAGGAGCGCGGGTGGCGTCGCCTCCGTCTCCTGTCCTCGGCCGCCAACGCGTACAACCGCGACTACCACGGAGAAACTGCCGAGGGACTCCAGCGGCCGATGCTCAATGTGTTCCACCGTGACCCGGACGCTATCCGCCACTTCTGGGGGTCAGAGCTCCTCTACGCCCCGACCGACGACGACGAGGACCCGCGTCACGTCGGCACCCTCGAGCCGCTCTGGAATCTCTTCGATCTCACCCCCGAAGGACGTCCGCGTGACTGGTACGAGCAGCTGAACTACTAACGAGCGCCTCCAGCAAGCACCATCCGGGCTCGCGCGTGCCGCGCATGCCACGCGAAGCAGGGCTGCGCTCGGGTTGCGGGTCGTGTCCCTTTGCCGCTGTAAATTCGCTCGCGGTTAAGGTTCCCGGGGGGAGTCTAAGCGGCGGTCACCTCCTCGTCGATGGTGTCGGGTTCGGCTTGTTGGTATTTGATTCGGTAGAGGTGTTGGCGGCCGACGTCGGTGAACGTTGCGCCGTTGCTGGCGTGGGTGAAGAACAGGTCGAGGACCGCCCAGACGAGGGTGAGGCAGCTGGTCTCGCCGGGGAAGGCCGATCACTTTGGTGCGCCGACGGACCTCCCCAAGCGATCTCTCGAGGAGATTCGTTGACCGCCATCGTTCGCGGTGTCTGACGGGGTAGCGCAGGTGCACGACCAAGGCGTCGAGGTCGTCGGCGAGGCAGCGGGCAGCAGACGCGTAGCCGGCGTGCTCGAGCTCTGAGATGAGGACCTGGAGGCGAAGCTTGCCGTCCTTGACCCCGGTCGCCTCGCTGAGCGCTGACCAGTAGTTGAAGCGGATCCGGTTGTGTTCTGGCTTGGGCAGCTTGGCCAGTAAGTTGCGCAGGCGGTGAACGGTGCAGTGCTGACGGTCGAGAGCGCGGATAAGCGCGCGGACAACCGGCCCGGAAACTGCGCGGGCTCCGCGGTCACTTACATGTCGGAGGCGGGGGATCAGATCCTCGCGTCACGTATCCAAGCCCGGTGCGCGTGCTCGTCGCCACCGGCAGTCCACGGCGCCAATCGATCTCGAGCGACTCCTTGGTGCTGCGGAGCGCGGGCAGGAGCGCGACCGTCCTGAAGCTCTTCGTGCTGAGCACCTCTCCCGAATCGCCGACGTAGACAAAGCATCCGCTGCGGCTGACCTGAATCCAACCGTCCCCAGTCAATGAGTGGGCAAGCCTGATGTCCGCGATCCGTCTCGGGCGGCGCAGCGGCACCTCGCTTACGTCGAACACATGCACATAATGGTTCGGGGAGTCCATCACCCACAGCTGTCGCTCGTTCGGAGTGAGTGAGATCCCGTGACTCGGTGCCGAAAAGCGGGAGGTCGCCGGGTCGAGCCGGAATCGGGAACCGAATCCGACCGTGAAGAGGACACGGCCGGTTCTGATGCTGCTCACCTGAAAGCCGAGCAAGCCAGTTGCCGTCGTGTACGCGATCGTCTCCCGCCCGTTGATCGTGAATGGCCTGACACCCGACCTGAGCGGCCCAATCCGCTTGCCCACGCGATCAGTCGCGGTGCTCGCGACCTCGAGGTACGGCCAGTTCCGACCGCCGAGGTACACGTTCTTTCCACTCAGACCGACGATCGTTTCGTGAGGCGACAAACCGCCGTTGATCGTTCCGATCACGTTCCCTGATCGTGCGGCGATCACGCTCCACACCCCGTCGTGTGAGGCCTCACCGTCCGGCATGTATATCCGCTTCCCGGCCGGATCTATCGCCATATTGTCGATGCCCCGCGAGTAGGACCGGTTGTACACCACCGCGCCAGCGAGGAGGTTGTACGCAAGCAACCGCCCGGTGGTGCCCGGCCCCCCAAACGCGCCATAGCTGATGTACAGCATGTGCGTGCCAGGGCTCGCCACGACGCCTCGAACGCCGATGACTCCCGGAAGGGGAACCCGCTGCACAAGCCGATGGCCATGGTCGATGTCGTACACAAACATCGCTCCATCCGGGAACACGTACTCGTAGTGGCGGGTCATCCACGAGGCGAGCGACGCGGCCCGAGGATCCTGTCCCGTCAGCCCGCCCGCCGCGACCGCGGCGTGCGCCCCTGTGTTGAGGCGGTGCATGCCGGCCGCGCACCCCGCAACTGCACAGACCACGCCGAGCGCCACCACGATCACCACCGTGTGACATAGCTTCATGGTCCGGGAGCGTCGACTCCGCACCGAGGAGCGATCGTATCGGGATCGGGAAGAGGCTTTGGCAGGCTGGCCGCCCCGGATCGCGATCAGCCTCCCGTCAGCAGCGGCTTGAGCGACGCCGTGCACGCGCAGGCCGCGCCTCGGAGCCGGCCGAGCCCGAGCAGGTCGTCGATCGTCTGAAGCACCGAGTAATGATCCGCCGGGATGGTCAGCCGCCCAGCGCGCTTGGCGCCCGGCCCGGCGACGATCGTCGCGACGTGGCCGCCGGAGGCAAGGCGGCAGCATCCGGCGTCGCTGCTGCCCTCATCCCAGGTGATGAACAGAACGCCGCGAGGGCCGAGGGAGCCGAGCAGCGGGGGGACCAGCGAGGACAGGAAGCGATCGCCGGTGGCCACAGAGCAGTCGTGCATGTCGTGGCACAGGTTCGGGCTTATCCAGATGAACCTCGGCAGCGTATGCGTGCGCTCGTCGCCGCTGAGCGCGGTCAGCGGGACGACGCGCCCGCACCAGCTCCGGTTGCCTGTAACGCGCATGTAGTAGACGAACGGATCGTGCCTCTTGGCGTACTCGCCCGCGCTCGCGCCGGTGAAACATGGGTGCGGCAGGTCCTCCATGTACGCGCGCCAGGAGATGTGCGCGCCCTCGAGCTGATCGACGATGCTCGTCGCGCCAACGCTGCAAGCCGTGCAGTCAGAGCTGATCCCGAACGTGGATCCGCCGGTCAGCGCCAGATAGTTGGGCAGCGAAGGATGCGTTACCCCATACATGGCCCGGGCCGACGCGTAACGCTTCGCCAGGCCGTTGATGAACGGCGCCTCGCCCGAGCCGATCACATCGCCGTACTCCTTGTTCTCCATCACGACGACGGCTAAATGGCTCGCCGCACCACGGCTGCCCGCGACGGCGCGTGAGCGACCGTGACCAGGATGGGCAGCGCTCCGAGCAGCGGACGTGATGCTGGAGGGGCCGGCAGCCTTCGCCGTGCTGCTGGAGGAACGGGTCCTGCTCGACGTGCCACAGGCGCCGAGCCCGCCGGCCGTGACTGCGCCGAGGGCAAACAGCGCTACTGTCAGCCACCGCCTGCCGCCGCTCACCTCGCACATCATCCTCCGCCGCGGAGGAGCGAAGGTTAAGCAGCGGTGAGAACGCGCTCACACCTCTAAGGCACCGACTGGAGCGCGGCGATCCCAGGCCGCTCCGCGGCGGACGCCATTCGCGCCAGTGCACCACGCTTCCCCTTCAGGTAGCGATCGAGGAACGCGACGGTCACTCGCTCGACGATCGACAACTGCGGCTGCTCGTCCGTACACGGCGGAAGGTGCGGGGCCCCGGCATCGTCAACAGATACTTCGGGGGCGGCGCCGGGCCGAAGAACGCGTACGTCGTCGACGGGAGATTGATCGTGTCCGCCAGTCCCTGGGTCACAAGCAGCGGCGGACTCGGCGCGGGATAGTCGTAGCCGCCATGCCCACAGTGCTGGATAGATCGAGGAGCAGCAGCCTAGCCTGAGCAAACGTTCTGGAATTTCGCATGAGGCACGCGCGACGCCACTGTCGATGAAATGAAGCAGCGCTCGGGGTAGGCGCCGTTTTCCGCCGGGCAATCCCCGGGGCCGGGGCCCGCGACTCCCAGGCGGCGCGGGCCCCGGCATGCGCGTGCTGATGGGGGCGCATGAGCACGCACAACGCGTCCGTGCCGACCGAGGTTTAGTGCGCGAATCTAGGCATTCAGTAAGACTCTCGCCTTCCGAAGTCGTAAGGACGTCGCCGACCGAGGCACCGACCCATGACCCTCGGCAGATCGATGCTTGATCGAGTTGCGACGACGATCTGCCCCGCGTCGATCCGTACTGGCTGAGACTGCTGGTTCCACGAACCAGCGGACACGTCGTCCCCCGAGGCGAGCGGCACATTCTGCTCTGGGCTCAAGCAGCAGTCCCGGCGGCGCCCCTCTTGTGACGACGAAGCAGAAGCCACACAACGCCACCACCGCAAGCTCCTAGTAATCGAAGCGACGGGATCGAGGAAGGCCATTGGTGCGAGCCAGATCGAGTTTGCCTAGGCACATGTATGCAGCGGAGGCTCGCATCCACGGTCGAGCTTTCCGCGCAGAGAGCAGGTCCCCCCGGCGTATGGGCGAGTTGCTCGTCCGCGCGGAAAGGAGGCGCGAGTGGAGCTCGGGATCGTTTGTCGTGGTGGTCGTTCGAGTCAGTCGTAGTGCGTCAGGCGGGGCCAGAGTGATGGCCACGAGGCGGTGGTTTGGCAGAGCATGACGGGGAGGCCCTGTTCGTTGTTGTTGAGGCCGACGCCGTCGTTGATCGTGGTGAGCGTGCGACATCGGGCGAAATATGGCGCGGCGTCGGCGGCATTGTTGAATCCGAGAAGGAGGGCCTCGGTGTCGGCGGCTGGTCGGATTCCCCACTCGCTGAACCCGTTGTGAGCGCTGTAGGCGCGCGGAAGCTGGAATACCGATCCAAGGAGACGGATTGCGCCGGCCTCGCCGTAGTTGCTGGTGAAGATGCGGTGTGGCGGCGCGTGCCGGCTGGAATGCGCCGCCATGCGCTGGAGACGGTTTGGAATGCGATGAAGGACGCGGGTCTCCGGTCGGCGCGGTCCTGGTGAAAGGTGGTCGACGCCCGGCGTCGAACGGCTGAGTCAGGCGCGCGCGGTATCGGCCGCGCGGCCGGGCCATTCGAATAACAGGGCGTCGACCGGCGGGTCACGCTACGCGATCGGTCGGCTGATGCCCTTCCGCAGGAAGGAGATGCCTGATGCTGCATGTTGGGCTTGATCTGAGCCGCCGGCGGCTGGATGTGTGTGTCCTCTCTGACGACGGGGAGCTCGTGGAGGAGCTCGCGGCGCCGCCCGATGCCGAGGGGCTGCGCTACCTCGTCTCAAAGCTCGCGCGTCATCGCGAGTCGGTGCGGGCGGTGATCGAGTCGATGACCGGCGCGCGGTTCGTGCACGACACGCTCGAGCAGTTGGGGTGGGATGTGTTGATCGCCGACGCGCAGCGGGTCAAGGGGCTGGCGCCGGTGGCGTGCAAGACCGATCGGGTCGACGCGAGGGTGCTGGCGGTGCTCTCGCACCGCGACCTGGTGGCGGCGATCTGGCTGCCCGATCCGCGGGTCAGGCGGGAGCGCGAGCAGGCGCGGTTTCGGCTGCACCTGGTCAAGCACAAGTCGATGCTCAAGCATCGCATCCATTCGACCTTGATGACGTTCGGGCACCCCTGCCCGGTGAGCGATCTGTTCGGTCTGGAGGGTCGCAAGCTGCTGGATCGTCTCCAGATCCCGGATCCGTGGCGCGAGACCGTCGACGCCAGCCTGTACCTGATCGACTATCTGGAGTCGGAGATCGCCGCGATCGAACGCGAGCTGCGCTCCAGCGGCGCCGAGCATCCCTACGTTCCGCTGCTGTTGACGGTGCCTGGCATCGGCTGGGTACTGGCCTTCACGATCGCCGCCGAGATCGGCGACATCACCCGCTTTCCGTCGGCCAAGAAGCTCGTCGGCTACACCGGCCTATGCCCCAGGGTCCGCCAGTCCGGCGACTCAGACCGTCGCGGGCCCCTGTCCAAACAGGGCCCGAGATACCTACGGTGGGCGATGCTCGAGGCGACGATGCACGCGCTCCGCCACCCAACCTACCGCGAGCGCTACCAGCGCAACAAGCAGCGCCTGGGCAAGCAGCGAGGCGCCCGCGTCGCCCAGGTCGACCTCGCGAGAAAGCTGACCGAGGCGATCTGGCACATGCTCACCACCAACCAGCGTTTCGATCCTGCCGCTGGCGGGAGGCGCCACTCTTCGTCTGACCGCCTGACGGTCCTTTTGGAATTGCGCCCCCGCAGCCGGCCTCCGATGTCGCCTGGTCCTCCACGAGGAGGCGATAGAGAGATGAGCGCCGCTTCCCCAACCCCCTCCACCAAGCTAACCGCCGGAGGTCATCCAGCTACAACCATTCCGCCGGCCTTCCATGACCCCGGCGGGCGACACCCTCAACGCAGAACACCCCGCTCCACCACAAGCACGGGGGGAAACGACACGTGAATCCGAAACTTACTTGACATCCGCGCGTCCTTCATAGAGACGTAGGGCGGCACGACCGAAAATCCTGGTGTCCCCGGTTCGAGTCCCGACATGCGAGGTGAGCCGATTTGCAGGCCGTTCGGCGAGCGATGGCGAGACCACGGGTGACGGAGTCGCCGGCGGCTTCCGAGCGGTCGTTGGCCTTCGCGGCGTTTTCAGCGCCTCTCGACGTGCTCCGAGCCCGCGGCGGGGTTCATGCCCGTGGCAACCTCAGCCGCATCGCAGTATCGCCGGAGCGCATCAGCCTCGCGCCACGTGGCGGTTTGGTCCGTACACCCCCATACCGCGGTTCAGGTCAAGTCATACTCCGGCGCCTCTGCACCATCTTGACCCTGGGCTTGACCCGGAGCTCCCAGGCCAGGCCTCGTTCGGTTCGCGAGCATAAGAAAACCCCGCCTGAGCGGGGCTTTCTGAGAGCGGCTGAAGGGACTCGAACCCTCGACCTTCTGCATGGCAAGCAGACGCTCTAGCCAACTGAGCTACAGCCGCGCGCCCGCCGAGTATAAAGGCGGCAGTTCGCCCCGGGAGTTCGGGACGCTGGCGGTGTCGGCCGGGTCAGCCGGCGGCGGTAGGCGACCCGCCATCGGAGCCGAGCGCCAATCCGAACGGGCTTCCCTCCGAGTCCTTGCAGATCGCCCACCGCGACCCCGGGTGAACGACCGTCCCGCCGAGCGACTTGACGCGGTCGATCGCGCCGGCGAGGTCGTCGACCTCGAAGTACGGCAGCGAGAACGAGTCGCCCGGGCCGCGCCCACGCGCGTGGACCCCGATTGCGGGCGTCTCGTCCGGCGTTTGCCAGCCGTCGCCCTGACCTTCGACCCGAACCTCGAGCGACGAGCCGAGGAGCCCGGACCAGAAGCGCCGGGCTCGCTCCGGGTCGTCAGCGGGAAACTCGAGAAGAGACAGCATCGCGCGCATCGTAAGGCGACGACCGGAATCGAACCGGTGTAGACGGCTTTGCAGGCCGCTGCGTAGCCACTCCGCCACGTCGCCGCGAGTGCCTAGGGTACCGACGCGGACAGGAGGCCCGATCGGTGGATAGCCGGGGCCTCGATCAGTGCACGCCAGAGCCTGGTCACCGGAAGTTCACGTCCGACTCACAACTTGGCCACAGGGCGCCCCGCCGGGCCGCCATACGGTGCCAGCGCCACCACGAACAGGGAGCGAGAGATGCCGCGCTGGATGAGCTGGTGCCGTTCGACCTCGTGCAGCGTCGCCGCCGCCGCGACGTTGCTGCTGATCGCGACCGCGCCGGCGTCGGCGCACCGCGGCCCGGGGCGGGACCGGAACCACCGCGGTGACGACGACCGCGTCGTCAGGGCCGCGCTCCCGCCCAGGACGGTCGGGCACATCTTCGTCGTCGAGCTCGAGAACGAGAGCGCGTCCACGACATTCGGCCCCGGATCGTCGGCGACCTACCTCAACGGCACGCTGCTCAAGCAGGGCGAGCTCATCCAGAACTACTACGCCACCGGCCACGCCAGCCTCGACAACTACATCTCGCAGATCTCGGGCCAGGCGCCGACCGAGGAGACGAGCGGCGACTGCCTGGGCCCGGGCACGAATCTGAACACGCTGATTGGCAGCTACGACGATCTGCTCCCGGGCAACCCCGACCCGAACCAGCAGCTCTACCCCGGCCAGGTGGACGGGCACGGCTGCATCTATCCGTCGTTCGTGCAGACGATCGCGAACCAGCTCGACCAGTTGTATAGGCCGAATCCGGTCACGCACCTGGCGGCCTGGCGAGACTACGACGAGGACATGGGCAATCAGCCGACCGGGCGTGAGCTCGGTGCTCCGGATCCGCTCGGGGGGCTCGATTGCGGGCACCCGCCGCTGAACGGCGCGGACAACACCAACGCGGCTTCTCCGGCGACCGCGACCGAGCCAGCCGACCAGTACGCCACCAGGCACAACGGGTTCGTTTACTTCCACTCGATCATCGACAACGCCGCCGAGTGTGACGCCAACGTCGTCCCGCTCGGAAGGGTCGCTGTCGGCACCCCCAGCCGGTTCGATGGCGCCTCGCTGCCGGACACGTTCTCCGGTCACCTCGCCGACGATCTCCGGCGGATCCGCACGACCCCGACGTTCGGCTGGATCACGCCGAACCTGTGCGACGACGGCCACGACAGCACGTGCGCGGGCCCGAATACGATTTCGCAGATCGGTGCAGGCGCCGGCGGTCTGCACGGCGCCGACGAGTTCCTGGCCCATTGGGTGCCGCTGCTCGAGGCCTCGGCCGCCTACCGCTCGGGCCAGATGCTGATCGTGGTCACGTTCGACGAGGGCAGCGGCGCTGACGGGACCTCCTGCTGCGGTGAGACCCCGGGGCCGGACAATCCGACGCCTGGCTTCTCGCAGCTTCTGGCGCCGATCTACCAGCAGCTCGGGCTGCCGATTCCGAACCCCGCCACCGGCGGAGGCCGCGTCGGAGCGGTTCTGCTCGACCAGCGCTACATCAACCCCGGCACCGTCGACAGCACCGGCCAGTACAACCACTACTCGGCACTGCGCAGCTACGAGGACCTGCTGGGAATCACGCGCGGCGGCACCGACGGCCTCGGCCATCTTGGCTTCGCCGGCGCGAAGGGGCTCCGGCCGTTCGGGCGCGACGTGTTCAACCGCCCGTTCGATCCGTTCTTCCGGCGCTAGCCGGCGGCGGTCCGTGTTCTCAGAACCACGCCGTTACCGAAGGGGTCGCGCGCGAGCACGCCGTCGCACTGCCGGGTGCTCGGAATGGAAGCGGCGTCGAGCCGTGCGAGAACGGCCTCGAGCGCTGGTTCGTCGGGCAGCTCGATTTCGAACGAGCGCAGACCAACGGAGCCTTCCGGCGCCGGAGCGGCGCCCGCGCTGTGCCAGGTGTTGAGTCCGATGTGGTGGTGGTAGCCGCCGGCGGACACGAACAACGCGCCGGGGTAGCCCCGGACGATCACGTCGAACCCAAGCACGCCGTTGTAGAAGCGTTCGGCCTCGCTCAGGTCGGAAACCTGGAGGTGTACGTGCCCGATCTTGGTGCCGGAGGGGACGCTGGCCTGGAGCTCGGTCGCCGCGCGGAGCTCGCCGATCACGTCGTCGAGGTCGAGCGGCAACGTCGACATCTGAAGCTGGTCGCCGGCGCGCGGCCACTCGGCGCGCGGACGATCCCGGTAGATCTCGATCCCGTTACCGTCCGGATCTGAGAGGTAAAGCGCCTCGCTGACCAGATGGTCGGATGCGCCGTCGAGCGGGTATCTCGCCTCGGCGAGCCGCGCGAGTGCGAACGCCAGGTCCAGCCGGGTCGGCACGAGAATCGCGAGGTGATACAAGCCCGGCGCTCTGCGGCTCAGATGAGGCGCCGCGCTGTCGCCGCGCAGCTCGATCAGCGGTGGCTCGCCGGCCGCGCCGAGCGCGAGCGTGCCGTCGTCGAGCTCGATCGATCGGAGGCCGATTACCTGCTCGTAGAACGCTCGCGAGCGATCGAGATCGGTCACGGTCAACTGGACCGTCCCGACCGACGTATCCGGGTCGATCCTCGAAGCGACCGCGCTTTCGGAATGAGCCGACGTGGTCGCCATGCTACGCCGCCTTCACCGGCTCCGTGGCGGACTGATCGAAGTGAGCGACCAGGCCGTTCAGCACCTCCGTCAGGCGCTCGCGGGTCTCCGGGTCGGTCAGCTCACCGTTGGGGCCGAACCGGTCTGGAGCCTTCGGGACGGCGAGCTCGAGATCGAGCACGCGCGCACCCGCGAGGCCAAGCGACTTGCGCAGGTGGTCCTGCGCCCAGACCGCGCCGTAATCGGTCACGCTCGCACCGATCACCGCGACCGGCTTGCCCCAGAGCGACGAACCCTTCCCGAACGGGCGAGAGGCCCAGTCGATCGCGTTCTTCAGATGCCCCGGCATGCTCCCGTTGTACTCCGGGGTCGAGATCAGGACGACGTCGGCCGCCGCGATCTGCTCGCGCAGGCGGTGCACCTCGTCGTGAGGATCGTCGGTGTCGTGGTCCTCGTTGTAGTGGGGAAGGCGATCGAGGCCCTCGAACATCTGGACCTCGACCCCGTCCGGCGCGAGCTCCGCGGCCGCACGCAGCAACGCGGTGTTGTGCGACGCCGCGCGCAGGCTTCCGGAGATCGTAAGCAGGCGCATCGGTTACGCGGCCTTGACCGCCGAGACGCTCAGCAGCAGCTTGACCTCGTTCGACACGAGCAGGTTGCCGTTCGGAAGCGTCTGATTCCACTTGAGGTCGAACTCGCGGCGGTCGATCACGCCCTCGAGCTCGAGGCCGATGCGCTCGTTGCCCCACGGGTCGGCCCCGCCCTCGGCGACGACGCCGGTCAGCTCAAGGGGCTTGGTGATGCCCTTGATCGTGATCTCGCCGTTCAGCCGGAGCTTGTCGCCATCGGTCGCCTCGGCGGCGGTGGAGTGGAAAGTGATCTCGGCATGATTCTCGGCGTCAAAGAACTCCGCCGAGACGAGATGCCCATCGCGGTTCGCCTCGCCCGTGTCGATGCTCGACACGTCGACGGAGCCCCGCAGTACGGGCGCCTCGCCGGTGGCGTCGACGCTGCCCTCGGTCTTGCGGAACGCGCCGCGGACGGTGGCGATTCCCATGTGGCGAACCTCGAACCCGACGCTCGAGTGGGCGGGATCGACGTTGTAGGTGCCGGCGGGAATGCTCTGAAGGTTGGTTACGGACACGTGGTCTCCGTTTCGGTAGGTTGGTTGAGCCAACAACTACTCTAGCATGCTTGATTGCGACGTCAACCATCGAGTTGAGCGTCGCGGTGAAGAAAGAGGGTGGCTACCCCGCGGGGTGCCTACTCGACGGTGCAGGAGCCGCCGCGCTGTGCGCCCGGGAGCCGCCCAAGGAGCGTGGCGAGCCGGCCGATCTCGTCGGCGTCGAAGTGCTCTAGGAACAGGCGGCGAATGCTGCCGACGTGGGTGCATCCCGCATCGCGGAGCTTCGCGAAGCCGTGGTCGGTCAGGTGTGCATAGGACACGCGGGCGTCGTTGGAGCACGAAACGCGCTCGATGAACCCACCGGACACGAGGCCGTCGACGAGTCGGGTGATTCCCGAGCGCGTGAGCATCGTGCTCTCGGCGAGGGCGGACATCGGGAGC
Organism: uncultured Solirubrobacterales bacterium; assembly: GCA_963737055.1. GTDB lineage: Bacteria > Actinomycetota > Thermoleophilia > Solirubrobacterales > Solirubrobacteraceae > Palsa-465. The sequence goes on from CAVTRE010000002.1 coordinate 373,918, forward strand.
CTGCGCCCGGGCGCCTGAGCGAGATAGAGCAGCACCTCGTAATCACGCGTGGTGATCCCGTGCTCGGAGATGAGCTCGGCGTCGAGCAGGCGGACGATCGTCGCATGGCTCTGGAGGTAGCTGCGCCAGGCGTCGAGGGCGTCGCCGTCGAGGCTCGAGGCGCCGTCGTCGCGCGCCGGAGCGCACGCCCCCACGGGCACGTCGGGCACTGCCGCCGCGATGCTCTCGGCTTGGTCGTCTTCGGCGACGGGTCGGATGCCTTCAGGGCTGGCTGTACTCAATTCCACACCTTGATTGTAGTTGACCGGTCAACGGCAACCGGCGAGTGGGCCCGCTGTGGCCCCCGCGGTACGACGCGGCAACGTCCTCCGGGTTCGTGTGGCCCGGCTACGCTAGCGGCCGATGGTCGAGATCGCTCCCGGACTGTGGCACTGGACCGCGCGGCGCGAGTCGATCGGAGCGGAGGTCAGCTCGTACTACCTCGAGGGCGAGCGCGTCCAGATCGACCCGATGATCCCGGCCGAGGGGCTCGAATGGTTCGAGCGGCACGGCGCGCCGGAGCACGCGATCCTGACCAACCGCCACCACGACCGGGACTCCTGGCGCCTGCGTGAGGCGTTCGGTACCACGATCCACTGCATCCGGAACGGTGTGTACGAGCTCGAGGGCCGCGGCCCCGTGGAGGCGTTCGACTTTGGAGACGAGCTCCCGGGCGAGATCTCCGTGCACGAGATCGGCGCGATCTGTCCCGACGAGACCGCGCTTCACATCCCGCGCCACCGCGCGCTCGCTTGTGCCGACGGGGTCGTGCGCCGGGAGGGCCGCGGCGAGCTCGAGTTCGTCCCCGATTTCCTGCTGGACGAACCGAAGCAGACCAAGGAACGGCTGCGCGACGCGTATCGGGGTCTGCTCGAGCTCGACTTCGATCTGCTCCTGCTCGCGCACGGCGACCCGGTCGTGGGGGACGCGCACGACGCGCTCCGGGCGTTCGTCGACGACGCGGGCTGACGCTGGCGCTGCCGCGCCGAGGCGACAAGACCGCGGACCGAAATGGTCCTTGACCGGTTGTAGCGTCCTCCGTCGACAGGAACCCTCGCCGATTGTGAAAAGGAGATCCCGTGGACTGGAAGCTCGAGCTCGTGGCAATCCCGGTGACCGACGTCGATCGCGCCAAAGCCTTCTATGTCGACCAGGTCGGATTCAACGCCGATTACGACCAGACGGTGAGCGACGAGATCCGCTTCGTCCAGCTCACGCCGCCTGGTTCGGCGTGCTCGATCGCGCTCGGCAAGGGTCTCACCGACGCGGAGCCGGGTTCCGTCAGGGGCATGCAGCTGGTCGTGGCGGATGCCGACCGGGCGCACGCCGAATTGGCCGAGCGTGGGGTGGACGTGAGCGAGGTTCAGGAGTTCCCGTGGGGGCGGTTCGTGTTCTTCAGCGATCCTGACGGCAACGCCTGGGCCGCGCAGCAGCTCCCACGCCGCTGAGCGCGGGACAAGCCTTAGCCGACCAGCAGCACGAGCTTGCCGCGGACGTGGCCGGCCTCGCTCAGCCGGTGGGCCTCGGCGATCTGCTCGAGCGGGAACGTCTGCGCCACCGGCATCGTGAACCGGCCGGTCTCGATCAGCTCGCCGATGTCCTTCAGCGCGTGGACCGCCCGGACGGTGCCGAGCCCGCCGCTGAAGCGGGCACCGGTCGCCTCGGCGCCGGCGTAATCGGCGACCGTGACCACGTGCTGTGAGTCGCCGGCGACCTCGACGAGCGCGGGGAGGACGCCGCCGCCCGCGGCGTCCAACGCGGCGTCGACGCCCTCCGGAGCAAGCCTGCGCACTCGCTCAACCAGGCCATTCTCGTACGTGGTCGGCTCGGCGGCCAGCGAGCGGAGGTAGTCGTGGTTGCCGGGGCTCGCCGTGCCGATCACGCGGGCGCCGCGGTCGACCGCGATCTGCACAGCGGCGCTGCCCACCGCGCCGGCCGCGCCGTTGACGAGCAGCGTGGTGCCTTCGCCGACCCCGAGCAGGTCGAGCGTGCGCACTGCGGTCTCGACCGCGACCGGGAGGCCCGCGGCCCTCGCGAAGTCGAGCGACGGCGGGATCGGCGCGTAGTCGCCCGAGAGCGCGAGCTCGGCGGCGCCGCCGCCACCGGCCGCGAACCCGAACACCTCATCCCCGACCGCGACGTCCGTGACCCCGTCGCCGAGCTCGTCGACGACGCCGGCGACCTCGCGGCCGGTCGTCTGCGGAAGATCGCCACCTCGGGTCCCGCTGCGCATCTTCCAGTCGATCGGGTTCACGCCCGCGGCCCGGACGGCGATCCGTATCTGACCGGGCCCGGGATGGGGGTCGGGAAGCTCAGCAAGCTCCATCACCTCGGGATCGCCGAAGCGGGTGTACTGGATCGCCTTCAACCGATCCTCGCTAATCGGCCGTCGCGGCGGCCCGCTCGCGCTCGACCAGCACGCGTCGGAGGATCTTGCCGGACGGTGCCTTCGGGATCTCGTCGACCAGTTCGACCGCGCGAAGCTTCTTGTACGGCGCCACGCGCTCGGCGACGAACGCGAGCACCTCGTCGACCGTGATCGGGCCGTCGGCGACGATGAACGCCTTCGGAATCTCGCCGGCCTCCTCGTCCCGGATCGGGATCACCGCCGCGTCTGTGATCGAGGTGTGGGTGAGGAGCAGCGCCTCGAGTTCGGCCGGAGCGATCTGATAGCCCTTGTACTTGATCAGCTCCTTGATCCGGTCGACGATCCACAGCGAGCCGTCCTCGTCGAGGCGGGCGACATCTCCGGAGTGGAACCAGCGGTCGGCATCGATCGCGTGCTCGGTCGCCTCCGGGTTGTTGAGGTAGCCCTTCATCACCTGGGGGCCGCGGATCCAGAGCTCGCCGGTCTCGCCGGTGGGGACGTCCTGTTCGGTCGCGACACCGACGATCCGACACTCGGTGTTGGGCACTGCGGGTCCGATCGAGCCCGGCATCGTCCCAGCGAGCTTGTCGGTGACGAAGTGCGTGACCGGGCTCGTCTCGGTGAGGCCGTAGCCCTGCTGCATGTGACAGCCGAGTCGCTCTCCGCACGCCACCTCGAGCTCCGCCGACAGCGGCGCGGCACCCGAGTTCATGTACTCAAGGCTCGACACGTCGTACTCGTCGACGAGCGGATGCTTGGCCAGCGCGAGCACGATCGGCGGGACGACCCAGGCGCGCGTGATGCGATAGTCCTGGATCGCCCGGAGGAACCCGTCGAGCTCGAACCTCGGCATCGTCACCACGGTCGCACCCCTGAACAGCGGGATGTTCATGAGGACGACGAGCCCGTAGATGTGGAAGAACGGGAGCACAGCGATCGCTCGCTCGGCCGCCAACTCGTCGTCGGTCTTGCCCGTGGCCTCGGGGTGCGTGCACTGCGCGATGTTCGCGACGAGGTTCCGGTGCGTGAGCATCACGCCCTTCTGGATCCCGGTGGTGCCGCTCGAGTACGGCAGCGCGATCAGATCCTCCGCGGGGTTGATCTCGACGTGCGGCGGGTCGCCGTCCGCGCGCAGCAGCGAAGCGAATGGCGTGGCGCCTTCGCCCTCGCCGTACACGAAGATCTCCTCGACGCCCGAGCGTTCCGCCGCGACCGTCGCCTTCTCGAGTAGCTCGGGCACGGTCACGAGCAGTCGCGCGCCCGAGTCCACCAGTTGCTTGGCGAGCTCGTCCTCGGTCAGCAGCGGGTTCGCGGTCGTGTTCACGCCACCGGCCGACCCCACGCCGTGGAAGGCGATCGCGTATTCGGGCAGGTTCGGCGCGCAGTGGGCGAACACGTCGCCCTTCCCGAAGCCGCGCGCGGCCAATCCCGCAGCCAACCGGCGGACCTCATCGACCAGCTGGCCGTAGGTGATCGTCCGGCCGCTCGGCCCGTCGATCAGCGCCGCCTTGTCAGGGCGCTCGCCGGCGCGGGCGAGGATGAAGTCGGTGAACGGAACATCCGGAATCTCGACGTCCGGATACGGGCTGCGGATCACTCCATGACACTCCTCGCTCGGGTCTGGCCGAGTCTACTTCTGCTCGTGTCGACGCCGGATTCGGCCGACGCCGTAGCCGCCGATTCGGCCAGAGCGTTAGCCGGATTCGGCTGCCCGATTCGCGCTCGTGCCATGTGGGTATCAGTCGGATCGCCCGCCTCTCTGTTAGCGCTCACATCCGGTGGCGAGAAGGGGGCGGGCGATCACCAGGCGTGCGCGTGGACGAGGCGAGGAGACCATCATGAATAGGCGTTTGCGGAGCACGATCCGCGTGCTCGGCGTTGTGGTGCTGTGTGGCACAGCGGCGTTTGTCGTGGGTGCGGTCGTGCCCAACCGCTCAGTTCGCCTCGGCAATGCCGTCGCCCAGACGTCCCCGCGCGACAGCACGGCCCTGAACATTGCCCTCACGGGGACGGCGACCGCCTCGACCGAGGCCTCCGGATCGCCGGCGGCGAACGCGATCGACGGCAGCGCCTCGACGGACTGGTGCTCGACCCAGTGGACGGGGAACCTCACCGTCGACCTCGGTCGCGTCCGCACGCTCGACGGCTTCGGCCTGACGCTCGGAAGCACCGCGACGACGGCGCTCGTGAACCTCAGCTACGGCACGACCGCCGGCTCGTTGACAGCGGTCCCGAACGCCCAGCAACAGTCGGTGCCGGCCGGAGAGCCGGTGTACTGGCCCGCCGGCCACGGCCTGATCAAGGCTCGCTACGTGAAGATCGACGTCACCGACAACGACGGGACGCCGCCGTGCATCGGCGAGTTACGCCTGTTCGCGCCGGCGCCACTGAACGCGATCCCCGACCGCGGCGCCGATCTCTCGTTCGAACCGCAGGAGGAGGCCGCCGGCGCCCACTTCACCGACAGCGGCGTGCCCGGCTCGGCGCTCTCGATCCTGAGCGACCATGGGCTCAACTACGTCCGGCTCCGCCTGTGGGTAAACCCGCCGCCCGGCTACAGCGATCTGGCCAGCGACCTGCGCATGGCGCGTCGGATCAGGGCCGCAGGCGACAAGCTGTACCTCGACATCCACTACTCGGACTTCTGGGCCGATCCCACGCACCAGAACATCCCCGCGGCCTGGCAGGGACAGAACCTGAGCCAGCTGGCCAACACCGTTCAGAACTACACCTCGCAGGTGATCGGAGCGTTCGCCGCGCAGGGGACCCCGGTCGACATGGTCTCGATCGGTAACGAGATCCGCAACGGCATCCTGTGGCCCGTTGGGGAGGTTGACTGGAGCAGCAACACCGGCTGGGACAGCCTGGCCACGTTGTTGAAGGCCGGGGTGACGGGGGCGCGCGCGGCCAACCCGCGCGGTCACAAGCTGCTCGTGATGCTCCACTTCGACGAGGGCGGCAACAACGCCGACAGCGAGCGGTTCTACGACAACATGGTCCACGAGGGCGTCCCGTTCGACGTGATCGGGCTGTCGTACTACCCGTTCTTCCACGGGCCGCTGGCCGACATGCGGACGAACGTCGACGCGCTCGCCACCCGCTACGGCAAACCGATCGTGATCGCGGAATCGCAATACCCGTGGACGCTGGCCAACGGCGACAGCACCGGCAACTTCGTGTGGCAATCGAGTCAGGTCTCGGATGGCTACCCGGCCACTCCGGGTGGTCAGCTGTCGTTCTACAACGACATGCTCTCGATCCTCGCCCAGGTGCCGCATGGCCTCGGCATCGGCCTGTTCTACTGGGAGCCCGAATGGATCCCGGGAGTCGGCTGGGAGCCCGGCGCCGGCAGCCCGAACGACAACCTGACGCTGTTCTCGTTCACCGGCCAGGCGCTGCCCTCGGTCGGTCTGTTCCAGAACCCGGTCGCGGTGTGCGCCCGTTACGACCCGTCGGCGCAGCCGTGCGAGGTGCCCGACGGGGCGACCACGGCGATGAGCTGGTAGTAACTCTCGGGTGACCGAGACCGCACGCGGGTTCCGCACGATGAGGCTGCCCGTGCACGCGGACGCCGTGGCGCCCGACGGCTCGGCCGTGCGCATCCTATTGAGCGTCGCCGGCGGCAGCCTCGCCCACTTCGAGCTCGGAGCGGGGGAGACCTCGATCGCGGTCGAGCATCGGACGGTCGAAGAGGTGTGGTATTTCCTGCGCGGGCGGGGTGAGATGTGGCGAAGTTCGGGTGAGCGGGAGGAGGTGGTCGGCGTGTCGCCCGACGTCTGCGTCACGATCCCGCTGAGCACCCGGTTTCAGTTCCGGGCATTCGACGAAGAGCCGCTCGCCGCGATCGGCGTGACGATCCCGCGGTGGCCCGGCGAGGGCGAGGCCACGCCGGTCATGGGTCCGTGGGAGCCGACGGTGAGCGCGCCACATCGCTGACGCCAGCGGCTTCTTCCCGGTATTTGCGCGACGTTGGTCGGAGTGGGTCTTGTCGCCGGGGCGGCGAGACCGTAGGTTGCATGTGGGCGCGAGTGCCCGACGAAAGCGAAGAGCAGACGCCAGGAGCCTGGTCTGCCGCGCGGCTTGTGTCCTCACTCGAGTGACTTAAATCTACGCGCGCTCCATTGTCACACTCGCGCCCCTTTTCTTTCTGGAGTGGGCGGCGCGGGGCCGCTCGGCTGGCGTCTTCTTAACCCGTTCCGGATGATGACGGGTCGGCGGGCGCCCGTCAGAGTGGTGCGCGGTGTTAGGTAGCCTCCGACCCAAGCATGCCACGTGGCGCGGAGCTGTGCGACGCCGTGCCGGGCCGCGTCTACAGAAGCGACGATTCCTGTGGTCGATGAGGCGGTCGATCGCGGCAGGCGCCGCGATCGGGCTGGTCGTTCTAACCGGTTGTGGCTCGAGCAAGCCGGCGTACTGCACGGCTCGCAGCAACCTCTCGAAGTCGATCAAGGGGCTGACAAGTCTCTCCGTGAGCTCAGGGGTGAGCGGGTTGCAGTCGCAGGTCCAGAAGATCCAGACTGCCGCGACGTCGGTAGTGAACTCGGCCAAGGGCGATTTCCCGAACGAGACGAGCGCCATCAAATCATCGGTCGATGCGCTCTCGACCGCCGTGAAGGCGCTCCCCTCGAATCCGTCGGCCGGCCAGATCGCGTCGATTGTGCCGTCGGCGGCCAAAGTTGTGAGCTCGGTCACGAGCTTCACGAGCGCCACGAGTTCGAAGTGCAGCTGACGTGGACGCGGGCACCTTTTCTCTGGACAGCATCCTCGGGATCTAGCTAATGGCCAACATACGCCAACAGAGGGCCGCGGAGTTCATCGAGCCCTTCCGGGTCAAGCCCGGCTCGAAGGTCACGCTCAGCCGCGACTTCGACCCGTCATTCAAGGCCGGGGTCAAGAAGAAGACCGAAGGGGTCGCGTTGCTCCACGACGGAGTGCAGTTACTCTCGGAGTACCAGACGCGGCTTGCCGCTCAAGACACCTGGGGCGTGCTGGTCGTGCTCCAGGCGTTGGATGCGGCGGGCAAGGACGGGACGATCCGCCACGTCATGAGCGGCGTGAATCCCCAGGGCGTGGCGGTGCACAGTTTCAAGCAGCCATCGGCCGAGGAGCTCGATCACGACTTTCTGTGGCGCTACGCCAAGCGGCTGCCCCGGCGTGGCGACATCGCGATCTTCAACCGCTCCCACTACGAGGAGGTGCTCGTGGTGAGAGTGCACCCTGAGGTTCTCGCTCGGGAGAAGCTCCCGCCGGCGGCCAAGCGCAAGCGAGACGTGTGGCACCGCCGCTATCGCCAGATCAACGACTGGGAGCGGTATCTGACCGAGAACGGAATCCGAATCGTCAAGCTGTTCCTCAACCTCTCGCAGGAGGAGCAGCGGGTTCGGTTCCTGCGGCGGGTCGACCTGCCCGATCACAATTGGAAGTTCTCGGCCGCGGACGTCCAGGAGCGTGAACGGTGGGACGACTACCAGAAGGCCTTCTCGGAGATGCTGACGCACACCAGCACCGAGTGGGCACCGTGGTATGTGATCCCGGCGGATCGGAAGTGGTTCGCGAGGATCGGCGCGGGAGCGGTGCTGGTGCACACGCTGATGGAAATCGATCCGCGGTTCCCGAAGGTCAGCAAGGAACAGCGCGACGCGCTGCAGGCGACCAAGCACGCCCTCGAGGCCCAGGCGCCGAAGGGAATCGCGCCGGATCCGTTCGAACAAGCGGAGCAGAAGGACGGGGCCGCGACGGACGACGGGCGGAACGGACGGGAGACGGAGACGCCGCTCGCCGCTCCATCTGATCGATCACCATCGGGTTAGGGGGAAGTCACCGATGGCGACGGCAACGCACACTGCGACCGACCACCCCGGCACCGCCAATAGCTGGTACAGCATCACCCCGGAGGAAGTGACGGCCCGGCTCGGCGTAAACGTGTCGACCGGGCTATCGAGTCAGCAGGCCGCCGAACTGCTCGAGCGGCACGGTCCGAACGCGCTGCCCGTCGAGCAGACGGTCCCGGGCTGGCGGCGGTTCCTCGAGCAGTACCGCAGCTACATGCAGATGATCCTGGTGGCCGCGGCGATCGTGTCCCTCGCGATCAAGGAGTGGAGCACCGGGGTTCTGCTGATCCTGATCACCGTGCTCAACGCGGTGGTCGGCCTCCGCCAGGAAGGCAAGGCGGAGAGCGCGATGAACGCGCTCAAGGCGATGGTCAAGGAGACCGCGCGGATCCGCCGCGACGGAACCGAGGCCGAGATCCCCGCGGAAGACGTGGTCGTCGGCGACGTCGTCGTGCTCGAGGCCGGCGACGACGTCCCAGCGGACGGGCGGATCGTGCAGGCAACGTCCTTGCAGATCGACGAGGCCGCCTTGACCGGCGAGAGCGTGCCGGCCTCGAAGGGCGTGGCCGTGCCCGAGGGCGAGGATCTCGCGCCGGGCGATCAGACCGACATGGCGTTCATGCACACGCCGGTCACGCACGGCAGCGGAGTCATGGTCGTAACCGCGACAGGCGCTGACACCCAGGTCGGGAGGATCGCCGGAATGCTGGCGACGACGGCCCGGGAGCAGACGCCGCTGACCAAGCAGCTGAACACCCTGACGCTGTGGATCGCCGCAGCGGCCGGCGTGACGATGGTGATCATGTTCGCGCTCGGCGCGCAGCGCGGTCTGTCATCGACGGTTGTGTTCACGAGCGCGGTCGCGCTCGCGATCGCGGCGATTCCGGAGGCCATGCCGACGGTGCTCCAGGTGGTCATGTCCGTCGGCGCCGGCGACCTCGCCCGGCACGGCGCGGTGCTGACCGATCTCGCCTCGGTAGAGACCCTCGGGTCGACGTCCGCGATCAACTCGGACAAGACCGGGACGCTGACGATGAACCAGATGACGGCCGTCGAAGTGATCGATCCCACTGACAGGTACACGATCTCCGGCTCGGGCTACGAGCTCGAGGGCAAGGTCCAGCACGCGGCGGGCTCTACGGACACGATCGATGACGCGATCCTGCCGTACGTCGTCGCGAGCGACGCCACGCTGGTCGACGGCAAGGTCGTGGGGGACCCGACCGAGGGGGCGCTGCTCGTGCTTGCGTACAAGGCCGGTATGGACATCGACGCGACCCGCGGCGAGCACCCACGCCTCGCGACCCTGCCGTTCGACCCGACCTACAAGCTGATGGCCGCCTTCACGACGGCGACGGACGCCTGGGGCAAGGAGGTCGTACGCTGCTACGTCAAGGGCGCCGCCCCGGCGGTCACGAGCCACGCTTCGAGCGCTCTGTCGGCGGGGCAGAGCATCCCCTGGGACGACGATCTGCGCACGCGGGCCGACGCGAACGTGCAGAGGATGGGCGAAGCCGGCCTCCGGGTGATGGCGGCGGCGTACCGCGACCTCGACCCGGACTCGTTCGACGCCGACGGCGACCTGCTCGGCTACGTCGAGGGCCTCGAGATGACGAGCCTCGTCGGCATGGTCGACCCGGCCCGAGCCGAGTCGAAGCCGGCGGTGGAGAATGCACAGTCGGCGCACATTCGGGTGCGGATGGTCACGGGTGACGACGTGATCACGGGCGCGGCGATCGCCGAGCAGCTCGGGATCGAGGGGGAGTCGATCCTCGGCGCCGAGTTCGCCGCGCTCAGCGAGGACGAGCGGCTCGAGCGGATCGACAGCATCGGCGTGGTCGGCCGGGTGGCGCCGGAGCACAAGGTGCTGTTGGTCGAGACGCTCAAGAAGCAGGGGCACGTGGTCGCGATGACCGGCGACGGGGTCAACGACGCGCCGTCGATCAAGGCCGCGCACATCGGCGTCGCGATGGGAAGCGGCACCGAGGTGGCGAAGAACGCGGCACGGATGATCCTCACCGATGACAACTTCGCCACGATCGTGCGCGCGGTCTCGGAGGGCCGGAAGCTCTACGACAACCTCAGCAAGTACGTCCGGTTCGTGCTGATCTCGCTCGTCGCGTTCGTGTTGACGTTCCTCGGCGCGACGGTCTTGAACATCGCTGAGGGCCAGCCATTCTCACCCGCTCAGGTTCTGTACATCCACTTCTTCGTCAGCGCGCCGTTCGGCGTAGCCCTCGGTCTCGACCAGCCAACGGCGGGGCTCATGGAGCGCCGGCCGCGTGCGAGCACCGAATCGATCGTGAACAGCGGCGTCCAGCTCACGTCGGGTCTTGTCGGCCTGTACATGGCGCTCGTCATGGACCTTCTGATCTACTTCGGCAAGCAGCACTACCACAGCACGGCCCTAGGCTCGTCGATTGGGCTGAGCGCGTTCGCGCTGATGCTGATCGTGTCGGCGTACGAGTGCCGGAGCGTGTCCGGGTCCGTCCTCGCCAGCGCGACGTTCGACAACGCGAAAATGAACTGGACGGCGGCCGCAGAGCTCGCGCTCGCGGTGATGATCACGCAGATGGACCTGTTCAACCGTCTGCTCAAGACGACGACGCTCACCGCTCCACAGTTCGGGCTCGCCGTCGGCGCGGCGGTCTTGCTGCTCGTGCTGTGGGAGATTGGCAAGCTGATCGCCCGGCGTCGCTGACAACGCGTGATCGCGCGCACGCTCCCCGGGATTCGCGCGCTCGCCAACTACAGGCTGTCGTGGTTGCGCAGCGACGTCGTCGGGGGCATTGTGCTCACCACCCTTCTCGTGCCGCAGGGCATGGCGTACGCCGAGCTCGCCGGCTTGCCAGCGATCACGGGTCTCTACACGTCGATCCTGTGCCTGATCGGCTACGCCCTGTTCGGGCCTTCGCGGATTCTGGTGCTCGGTCCCGACTCGTCGCTCGGGCCGATGATCGCGGCGACCATCCTGCCGATCATCGGCTCGGGCGGCAACCCGGAGCACGCGATCGCGCTGGCGTCGATGATGGCCCTGATCGTCGGGGCGCTCATGATCCTCGCCGGGATCGCGAAGCTCGGCTTCATCGCCGACCTGCTCTCCAAGCCGACCCAGATCGGTTACATGAACGGGCTGGCACTCACGATCCTGGTCGGGCAGCTGCCCAAGCTGTTCGGCTTCTCGACCGACGCCAACGGTCTGATCAACGAGGCGCACGCGTTCCTGCACGGGCTCGCCCACGGCGAGGCCATCGGCGCGGCGGTGGCGATCGGGCTCGTCAGCCTTGCGCTCATGCTCGTGCTCGGGCGCTTGCTGCCGCGGGTCCCGGGCGTGCTCGTGGCGGTCGTCGTCGCCATCGTCGCGGCGTCGGCCTTCGACCTGGCCAGCCACGGCGTGTCGCTGGTGGGCGAGCTCCCCAAGGGGTTTCCGCCGCTCACTTTCCCGAGCCCCGTGTCCGATCTCCCGCTGCTCGTGGCCGGAGCGCTCGGGATCGTGCTGGTGGCGCTCGCCGACACGATCTCGACCGCGTCGGCGTTCGCCGCCCGCACAGGCCAGGAGGTCGACGGCAACGGCGAGATGATCGGGATCGGCGCCGCCAACGTCGCCGCCGGCTTCTTCCAGGGGTTCCCGGTCAGCACGAGCGGCTCACGCACTGCGGTGGCCGAGCAGTCCGGGGCCAAGTCCCAGCTCACCGGCGTGGTCGGGGCGGCGGTGATCGTGCTGATGCTCGTGCTCGTGCCCGGCTTGCTCAAGAACCTTCCGAATCCGACGCTGGCCGCCGTCGTGATCGCCGCCTCTCTGTCCCTCGCCGACATACCAGGCGTCGTACGCCTCTACAAGCAGCGCCGGGTCGAATGTCTGTTGTCGATCGCGGCATTCCTCGGCGTCGCGCTGCTCGGCGTGCTCGAGGGCATCGCGGTGGCGGTCGGGCTGTCGATCCTCAATGTGTTCCGCCGCGCCTGGCGGCCCTACGAGACCACGCTCGGACGGGTGCCCGGCCTCCCCGGGCAGCACGACCGCGAGCTGCACCCGGAGGCCGAGCAGCTGCCCGATCTCGTGATCTTCCGGTTCGACGCGCCGCTGTTCTTCGCCAATGCCCGGACGTTCCGCGACCGCATCCGTGCCCTCGCAGCGGCCAAGCCGCCACCAAAGTGGATCGTGATCGCGGCCGAGCCGATCACCGACATCGACACCACCGCCGCCGACATGATCGGCGAGCTTGACGAGGAGCTCAACGCCAAGGGCACCTCGCTGGTGTTCGCCGAGCTCAAGGACCCGGTCCGGGCCAAGCTCGAGCGTTACGAGCTAATCGGCCCGCTCGATCCCGATCACTTCTTCCCGACGCTCGACGCCGCCGTCGAGGCATTCCGCGAGGAGACCGGCGAGAACTGGATGTCAACGGGCTGAGTTCAGGACAAGTCACCCGCCGGCGGCGCAGTGGCGGTCCAGCTGGCAAGCTTTGGATCGTGGCCCGGTCATCGTTACGGCACCTGGCGTGGAGTTGCGGTGGCGGGTCGGGGCCCTGCCTCTTCCCGGAGTGCGGAACGGGCGTGGGACGTCCTGCTGAGGGGCCACGTGGGACAGGAGCGATTCTTAAGTGGCGGGTCTGTCGCCTAATCCCTGCAACCGGACTAGTGGGCGATGCTGGGCTCGAACCAGCGACCTCCGCCTTGTCGAGACGGCGCTCTCCCAGCTGAGCTAATCGCCCGGGAATCCCTAAATGTACCTAGTGGACCCGTCCGCAAGTCCTACGGCATTCGAGCGGCCTCTGGCGGCGCTGCGCTTTGTCCTCGGATCCTCGCGTAGCGCCGCTACGCCACGGACCCTGCGTCCTCGCGCAGCATCCGCCGGTGACCACTCTCGGTACCGCACGACTCACGGACGAGCCCACTGGGTGGCTGGGGTGGATGTAGACTCGCCGCCGAGATGAGGTGGAGGGTCGGCGCCGTGCTTGCGGTGATCGGGATCGCGGCGATTCCCGGGGCGTCCAGCGCGCTCGAGCCCGCCGGCGCGGCGAGCCTGCACGTGTCGGTCAAACCGGCCTCCGGGTCGCCGTCGTCGCATTTCGTCGTCACCTTCAGGGCGGCAGGGAACACCGGGATCATCGGCGACACCGGCGACACGTACCGGGTCACCGCGAGCGCCACTGCGCACCCCGGGTGCCAGGCCAGCGTCGCCACGGTGGTTCCGCCGACGCACGCCGGCGCCACTGTTCACGTGAAGCTCGCCCCGAAGGCCCACAGCCGCTGGTGCACGGGGACATTCCATGGTCAGGTGTGGAACCAGGTGTTCCCGCGGTGCCCCGCCGGCAAGGCGTGCCCGGCGCTGGTGTTCCCGCCCCTGATGGTCGGGAAGTTCAGCTTCCGCGTCACGCGCAGCTGAACCCCCGCTCCCGACTAGCATCCGTAGTACATGGAGCTGGAACTTCCCGACGGCAACACACTGAGCCTTGAAGACGGCGCCACCGGGGCGGACGCGGCCGGCGCGATCGGACCGGGGCTGGCCCGGGCGGCGCTCGCGGTCAAGGTCGACGGCGAGCTCCGGGACCTGTCCCGTCCGCTCCCTGAGAACCACCGAAACGGGCCGGCGAAGCTCGAGATCATCACCGACCGGAGCGGTGAGGAGGCGCTGGCGCTGATCCGCCACGACGCCGCGCACGTGCTGGCGGCGGCGATGATCGACCTGTACCCGGGGGTGAAGATCTCGATCGGCCCGGCGATCGAGAACGGCTTTTACTACGACTTCGACTTCCCCGAGGGCGTGTCGCTGTCAGAGGCGGACTTCGAGCAGATCGAGGCCAAGATGCGCGAGCACATCGAGGCCGACGAGCCGTTCGTGCGCGAGGACGTGCCGGCCAGCCAGGCGCTCGACCGCTTTCTGCGCGAAGCCCAGGACTACAAGGTCGAGCTGATCGAGGACCTGATCGAAAACGACGGCGTCCCGACGGTCTCGCTCTACACCAACGGGCCATTCACCGACCTGTGCCGCGGCCCGCACGCCCCCTCGACTAAGCGGATCAAGGCATTCAAGCTCCAGTCGGTCGCCGGCGCGTACTGGCGCGGGGACTCGAACCGGCCGATGCTCACCCGCGTCTACGGGACGGCGTTCTTCTCCCAGAAGGATCTCGACGAATACCTCGAGCGGCTCGAGCAGGCCCGCGCGCGTGACCATCGCAAGCTCGGCCCGCAGCTCGGCCTGTTCAACTTCTCCGACGTGGCCCCCGGGATGGCGTTCTGGTTCCCGGCCGGGACCCAGGTGTTCAACTCGCTGGTCGCGCTCAGCCGTGAGATGGGCGGACCGCGCGGCTACACCGAGGTCAAGACGCCGCAGCTGTACGACAGCTCGCTGTGGAAGACCTCGGGGCACTGGGACAAGTACCGGGAGCACATGTTCCTGACCGACTCGGCCGACACGCCGATGGGGCTCAAGCCGATGAACTGTCCCGGTCACTGCCAGCTCTACTCGCTGCAGCCGCACTCCTACCGCGACCTGCCGATCCGCTACTCCGAGCCCGGGCTGCTCCACCGCAACGAGCTCAGCGGGGCGCTCCACGGGCTGCTGCGCACGCGGAACTTCGCGCAGGACGATGGGCACGTCTTCTGCGCCGAGGAGCAGGTCCAGGACGAGATCGAGGCCTGCCTCGACTTCGCCTTCGCCACCTACAAGGTCTTCGGCTTCGATGTCCGGCTCGAGCTGTCCACCCGCCCGGACGAGCGGCTGGGCTCGGACGAGACGTGGGACCGCGCCGAGGGACACCTGATCCAGGTGCTCGATCGCAAGGGCCTCGCCTACGACATCAACCCCGGCGACGGGTCGTTCTACGGCCCGAAGATCGACCTCCACATGACCGA
Source organism: uncultured Solirubrobacterales bacterium (assembly GCA_963737055.1). Lineage (GTDB taxonomy): Bacteria > Actinomycetota > Thermoleophilia > Solirubrobacterales > Solirubrobacteraceae > Palsa-465. Next base: position 389,008 of record CAVTRE010000002.1, read on the forward strand.
CTCGATCGGACGGTCCTGGCAGATCGGCACGGTCCAGCTCGACTACAACATGCCGGCTCGGTTCGGGCTGAGCTACACCGGCACCGACAACGCCGAGCATCAGCCGGTGATGATCCACAGGGCGCTGATGGGGTCCTACGAGCGGTTCATCGCGATTCTGATCGAGCACTACGGCGGCGAGCTTCCGGTCTGGCTCACGCCGGTGCAGGCGATCGTCCTCCCGATCTCGGACCGGCATCTCGACTACGCCTTCGACGTCCGCGAACAGCTCGGCGAGGCCGGCGTGAGGGCCGAGCTCGACGATCGCACCGAGTCGGTGGGGCGGAAGATCCGCGACGCCGAGCTTCGCAAGATTCCATTCATGCTCGTCGTCGGCGACCGCGAGCAAGAGACCCAGCAGGTCGCGGTTCGAGAGCACCGACGCGGGGACGAGGGCTCCGTCCCCGTGGACGAGTTCGTCGCCCGGGTAGCGCAACTGGTCGAAAGTCGCTCGAACCTTTAGGAACCCCCCGCTATACTCGGCCTCGTTGACCCAAGCGTCTCGTCACATAGGGCCCGTCACCGCTTGACGGTCCCCGCCCATCGCAGCTAGTGCCGGTCCCTCGAAAGTTCGACCGGCGCCCGCCCGAGCGGGACCAGACCCGGATCAACGATCGTATTCGCGTGCCCGAGGTGCGCCTGATCGGCGAGGACGGCAAGCAGATCGGGATCGTCAAGACGCCCGAGGCGCTCTCCTATGCCCAGGATCGCGACCTCGACCTGGTCGAGGTCGCCCCCGAGGCGCGCCCGCCCGTGTGCCGCGTGCTCGACTACTCCAAATATAAGTACGAGCAGGCCCAGAAGCAGAAGGCGGCGCGACGGCACCAGCAGCAGATCACGGTTCGCGAGATCAAGTTCCGGCCGAAGATCGCCCAGAACGACTACGACACGAAGAAGGGCCACGTGTCGCGCTTCCTCAAGCACAAGGACAAGGTCAAGATCACGATCATGTTCCGCGGGCGCGAGGTCACCCATCCCGAGCGCGGCACCGCGCTCCTCGACCGGCTCGCCGAGGAGCTGTCGGACATCGGGGTCGTCGAGCAGTCGCCGGTCCAGGACGGCCGCAACATGACGATGCTGCTCGCGCCGTCCAAGGCGGTGCTCGCGGGGGAGAAGGACAAGGCCGCAGACGGCAAGCGCGAGAACGGGTCCGAAGGCGACGAGCCCGAGGCCGCCGAGTCGCAGCCGAACGAGCCCGAGGCCGCCGAGTCCCAGCCGAACGAGCCCGAGGCCGCCGAGTCCCAGCCGAACGAGTCGAACGCCGCCGAGCCCCCGCCTAACGGCGCCGCCGGCACCGAGCGCGCGCCCGAGCCGGTCCAGGCCGAGAGCTCCACCGCCGCCTGAGGCCCTCCACCGCCGCTCTGCTTTACTAAGCGGCACTTCTGATGCCGAAGATGAAGACTCATTCGGGCGCCAAGAAGCGCTTCAAGGTGACCGCCACCGGCAAGGTGCGCGGCCGCCGTGCGTTCTCGACCCACATCCTCGAGAAGAAGTCGCCCAAGCGCAAGCGCCGCCAGGCGAAGCCGTCGTGGATCAGCTCGCACGATGAGCCGCGGGTGAAGAAGCTGCTCGGAGTTGAGCGGAGGGAGCGCGGATGACGAGGGTGAAGCGCTCAGTTCACGCGCGCAAGAAGCGCCGGTCGACGCTCGCGCTGACCAAGGGGTTCCGGGGCGACGCCAGCCGCCACTACCGGGTCGCCAAGGAGGCGCTGCTCAAGGCCGACCAGTACCGCTACCGCGACCGGCGCAACCGCAAGCGCGACTTCCGACGGCTGTGGATCACGCGCATCAATGCCGCCGCCCGCCAGCACGACATGTCATATTCGCAGTTCATGCACGGGCTCCAGCTCGCCGGCGTGGAGCTTGACCGAAAGATTCTTGCGGACATTGCCGTCCGCGACGCCGAGACCTTCCGACGCTTTGCCGACCGCGCCCGCGAGGCGCTGGCGGCCGGCTGACGAAACGCCGACCACACCAGCACCGCCACCCGGGCGCCGCTCCACCAGGAGGGCGCCTTTTTTGATGATCACGAGCCCCCACAACGCCAAGCTCAAAGAGATCCGCAAGCTCCGCCAGCGGCGCCGTTGGCGCGAACGGTCCGGGTTGTTCGTGGCCGAGGGTGAGGATTTGTTGTCAGTGGCCGATGGGCAAGGGTGGATCGCCATCGAGCGGTATGCCGCGACGGGCAGCGGTCTACCCGGGGTCGAGGTCGCGCCGGATCTGTTGGCGTCCGCGTCGGGACTCGGCTCGGGCACGCGGACGCTCGCGGTATACGAGGAGCGGTGGGCGCCGGCGCCGGTCGGGCCGCTGTGCGTGTACCTGCACGGCGTACACGACCCGGGGAATGTCGGTGCCGTGCTGCGAAGCGCCCAGGCGTTCGGGGGGTCCTGCGTCGCGCTCGGACCGGGAACCGCAGACCCGTACAGCCCGAAGGCGGTGCGGGCATCGATGGGCGCGGTGTTCGCGGTCCCGCTTGCGCGGGCGAGTGTCGAGCGGCTCCCAGGCACCAAGATCGCTCTCGTGGCCCGCGCCGGGTCGCCCCTTGACGGCGGATGGCGCTCAGGGTGCACATATGCCACCTCCAGCGCCATCGGCGCGACGATCCTGGTCGGCGGAGAGCGTGACGGCCTGCCGGACGAGGTCGTGCGCGCGGCCGATCACGTGGCGCACATCCCGATCGCCACCGACTCCCTCAACGCGGCGATGGCCGCCACGGTCGCTCTGTACGAATTGAGCCGTAGCATGGCGCCGAAATGAACGACCGCATCGCGGACATCCGGGCGGAAGCCGAGCAAGCGATTACGGGGGCGACCGACACGCAGGCGCTCGACGACGTCCGGATTCGCTACCTCGGGCGCAAGGCCGAGCTGCCGAACCTGCTGCGGAACGTCGCCGAGCTGCCGCCCGAGGAGCGCGCCGCGACCGGTAAGGCCGCCAACGCGGCGCGCAAGGCACTCGAGGCCGCGATCGACGCGCGCGCGCAAGAGCTCGCCGCGCAGGAGCTCGACCAGCGCCTGGAGCGAGACCGCGTCGACATCACCCTCGATGGCGACCCCGCTCCGCAAACCGGACGCCTGCATCTCATCACCCAAACCCGGCGCGAGATCGAGGACGTGTTCATCGGGCTTGGCTTCAACGTCGCGGATGGCCCCGAGGTCGAGACGGTCTACTACAACTTCGACGCGCTCAACTTCGATTCGACGCACCCGTCGCGGCTGATGTCGGACACGTTTTACATCGAGCCGACCCCGGATATCTTCGATCCGCAGGCGCGACTCCTGCGAGTGCACACCTCGCCGGTCCAGATCAGGGCGATGGAGCAGCACCCACCACCGCTGTACATCGTGATCCCGGGGCGAACGTATCGGCCCGACAACGACGCCACTCACACGCCCCAGTTCCACCAGGTCGAGGGGCTCGCGGTCGACACCGACATCACGCTCGGCGACCTCCAGGGCACGCTGCTCGCGTTCGCACGAGCGATCTTCGGCGAAGGGCGCCAGGTCCGGCTGCGCCCGCACTTCTTCCCGTTCACCGAGCCGAGCGTCGAGGTCGACGTGTCGTGCTTCAACTGCCGGCAGGGATACATGCCCGACGGGAGCCGCTGCCCGGTGTGCCGGGGCGAGAGCTGGATCGAGATCCTCGGCGCGGGGATGGTCGACCCGAACGTATTCGAGTCCGTCCGGGACCACGGCTACGACCCTGAACGCATCCAGGGGTTCGCCTTCGGGATGGGGATCGAGCGGATTGCCATGCTCAAGCACGACGTCCCCGACCTGCGGCTGCTGTACGACAACGACGTCCGCTTCCTGGAGCAGTTCGGCTGATGCGCGTTCCGCTCCAGTGGCTCCGCGAGTACGTCGACCCGCCGCTCGACACGCACGCAGTCGCCGACCGCCTCACGATGACCGGGACCAAGGTCGAGGCGATCCACCACCATGGCGTGTCCGCGCTCGATCACTTCGTCGTCGGCCGCGTGCTCGAGGCCGACCAGCATCCGAACGCCGACCGCCTCCGCGTGTGCCTGGTCGACATCGGCGGCGGCGCGCCCCAGCAGATCGTGTGCGGCGCTCCCAACGTCGTCGCCGGCCAGACGGTGGCGGTAGCGAAGCCCGGCGCGGTGATGCCCGACGGGACGAGGCTCGGCAAGGCGAAGCTCCGCGGCATCGAGTCACACGGGATGATCCTCGCCGAGGACGAGGTCGCGATCGGCACCGAGCACGCCGGAATCATGGTCCTCGATCACGACGGCCTCGTCCCCGGAACGCCGCTCGAACGGGTCCTGCCGATCGCCACCGACGTGCTCGAGCTCGAGATCACCCCCAACCGCCCGGACTGCCTCGCCGTCTACGGCGTCGCCCGCGAGGCTCACGCCGCCACCGGCGCGCCGCTCGCGCCGCCGCCCTGGCGCGAGGACCCAGGCGCCCCCGGCGAGCTCACCGCGGCGACCGTGGATGTCCAGTCTCCCGACCTGTGCCCGCGCTTCACCGCGCGCGCGTTCGAGGACGTGAAGATCGGCCCGAGCCCGCTGTGGCTGAAGGCGCGACTGACGGCCTCGGGCCAGCGCCCGATCTCGAACGTGGTCGACATCACCAACTATGTGATGCTGCTCACCGGCCAACCACTCCACGCATTCGACCTCGACCGGGTCGAGGGCGCGACGCTCACCATCCGCCGAGCGCGCGATGGCGAACAGATCGAGACGCTCGACGGCCAGACGCGCACGCTCGACTCCGACATGGTCCTGATCGAGGACGCCTCCGGCCCAACATCGATCGCGGGCGTGATGGGCGGCGCACGCTCCGAGGTCGGCGACGGGACGACGAGCGTACTGATGGAGGCGGCGAACTGGATCGGCGCGAACATCCACCGCACGTCGCTGAAGCTCGGGCTCCGCAGCGAAGCCTCGACCCGGTTCGAAAAACAGCTTCAGCCCGAGCAGGCAATGGAGGCGCAGGCGGTCGCGACGCGGCTGATGCTCGATTTGACCGGCGCCCGCCTCGTGCCCGGCACGATCGACATCGGCGGGGATGGTCCGCCGCCAAGGACGATCGCGCTCCGCGACGCACGCGTCACCGGTCTGCTCGGGGTCGAGATCCCGCGCGAGCGCAGCGCCGAGATCCTGGGCGCGCTCGAATTCAAGACCGCGTGGGCGCACGACGGCCTCGAGGTGACCGTCCCTCCCTTCCGCCGCGATGACGTCACGCGCGAGGCCGACCTGATCGAGGAGGTCGCGCGGATCAACGGCCTCGACAAGCTGCCGTCGACGCTGCCCTCGCGCCATGGGGCGCACGCCCAATTGACGCCGCGCCAGAAGATGCGCCGGCACGCCGCCGACGCGCTCACCGCCCAGGGGCTCGACGAGATCGTGGGGTGGAGCCTCGGCGGCCCCGGGCTCGCCGACCGGCTGCGGCTGGATCCGGATCACCCGCTTCGCCGCGCGCTCGAGCTCGCCAACCCACTCTCCGGCGACCTGTCGGTGCTCCGCACCACGCTGCTCGGCTCGCTGCTCGACACCGCGCGCCACAACCGCGCCCGCGGCGCCGGGACGATCCGGCTGTTCGAGGCCGGGGCGGTCTACCTCCCCGACGGCGACGGGCAGCTCCCGCGGGAGCCCTATCACGTCGGCGCGGTGCTGATCGGACCGTCGCGCCGGGCCACCTGGCGCGACGGCCACCCGCCGGCTGTCGACTTCTTCGCGGTCAAGGGTGTCCTCGCGGGGCTGCTCGACGCGCTGCGAGTGCCATGGACACTCGTGCCCGCCGGCGCGCCATTCCTGCACCCGGGCCGGGCGGCGAACATCCTCGCCGACGGCGAAAGCGCCGGATGGATCGGTGAGATCCATCCGCTCGTGGCCGCCGAATGGGATTTCGACGAGACCGTGGCGGCGTTCGAGCTGAACCTCGACGCGGTGTCGGTTCGGCCGACGACGCTGTACCGGCCGGTGAGCGGCTTCCCGGATGTGCGCGAGGATCTGGCCGTGGTCGTGTCCGAGAAGGTGAGCGCCGCCGAGCTCGTCGATGCCGTGCGCGGGCCCGGCCGCCCACTGCTGGCCGACGTCGAGGTGTTCGACGTCTACCGCGACCCGGAGAGGCTCGGCGAGGGCAACGTTTCGATGGCACTCCGCCTGACCTTCCGCGCCACCGATCGGACACTGACCGACGAGGAGGTCGCCGAACGCCGGCGGGCGATCGCCGCCGCAATCGAGCGAGAGCTGGGCGGGAGGATCCGTGCCGCATAGCGTTTCGGTATTCGGAAGCGCCGGATTCACCGGCGCGCTCGCCGCTCGCCTGGTGCTGCGCCATCCGTCGCTCGAGCTCCGGGCGGTCACCGCGCGCAGCGACATCGGACGGAGGCTCGACGATCTCTACCCGCATCACCGCGTCCCGCTCGAGCTCGAGGAGCTCGATCTCGACCGCCACGCCGATGTCGACGCGGCCGTGGTCGCCTACCCCCACGGCGCCGCCGCGCCGCTGGTGGCGCAGCTTCGCGAGCGCGGCGTGCGCGTGGTCGACCTGAGCGCCGACTTCCGTCTGCACGATCCGGACGTGTACGGAGAGTGGTATCGCGAGCACGAGGCCACCGAGCTCCTCGACGAGGCGGTGTATGGCCTGCCAGAGCTGTACCGCGAGCAGATCCGCGGCGCCGGGCTGGTCGCGAACCCGGGCTGTTATCCGACTGCGTCGCTGCTGGCGCTCGCGCCGCTCGCGCGCGCCGGTCTGATCGAGGACGTGATCATCGACGCCAAGTCTGGCGTGTCGGGGGCGGGACGGGCGGCGACGGACAAGACCCATTTCGTCGCCGTCGACGAGAACCTGAGCGCATACGGCGTGCCGCGCCACCGCCACATTCCCGAGATCGAGCAGGAGCTCGCGATATTGGATCCCGCTCACGCCGACGTGCGGATCACGTTCATCCCGCACCTCGTGCCGCTCGACCAGGGTGAGCTCGTCAGCTGTTACGTGACCGTGGCCGGCGGGGTCGGTGGGTTGGACCTCGAGGGCCTGTATGCCGACGCCTACGACGGCGAGCCGTTCGTCGAGCTGTCGTCGAGGCCTCCTGGCGTGCGCGACGTCCGCGAGACGAACATCTGCCGCATCTCGGTGCACACCGACGAGCGCGCCGGACGCGTGATCGTGTTCGCCGCGATCGACAACCTGTGGAAGGGGGCCGCCTCCCAGGCGGTGCAGAACCTTAACTTGATGCTCGGACTGCCCGAGGACGAGGGGATCGGCGTGATCGCCACTCCCGCCCGCGAGGCCGTGCCGTGACGACCATGCACTCGTTCTTCCGCTCGCGCTGGATCGAGGGTCCGGGAAATGTGACCGAGTTGCCCGGCGGTCTTCCGCGCGGATTTCAGGCGGCGGGCGTGGCCTGCGGGATCAAGCCGAGCGGCGGCCTCGACCTCGGCCTGCTCGTCTCGAGCGCGCCGGCCACGACGAGCGCGGCGCGATTCACACGCTCCGGAACGCAGTCCGCACCCGTGCTCCTGTGCCGCGAGCGGGTCACGCTCGGCGGCATCCGTGTTGTGCTCGTCAATTCCGGCAACGCGAACGCCGCCACCGGGCGCCCGGGGTACGAGAACGCCGCCAAGCTGCAGGGCGCAGCGGCGATCGCGACCGGCGTCGGCACGCCCGGCGCGGTCGCCGTAGCGTCGACGGGGGTCATCGGTGTGCCGCTCCCGGTCAGCTCGGTGATGACCGGGATCGTCCGTGCGACCCACGCGCTCCGCCCCGAAGGCGAGGTCGACTTCGCGCACGCGATCCGCACCACTGACGCGCTCGACAAGCACGCCTGCATCGACGTCGCGCTCGATGCCGGCACCGTCCGCCTGACCGCCCAGGCCAAGGGGGCCGGGATGATCTCGCCGAACTTCGCAACGCTCCTGTGCTTCGTGCAGACCGACGCCGCGATGTCGGTCGAGACATGCGACCTGCTGCTCGGCGTGACGGTGCGGCGCTCATTCGAGCGCATCAGCGTCGACGGCCAGCTGTCGACCAGCGACACCGTGATCCTTCAAGCGAGCGGTGGGTCCGGCGTCGTGATCGAACCCGAGACCGAGGACGAGGTCCGGTTCGGAGAGGCGATGGATGCGGTGCTGCGGCAGCTGGCGCTGAATATCGTGTGCGACGGCGAGGGCGCGCGACGGGTCGGCCGCGTGATCGTGCGCGGCGGAGGAGACGAGATCGTGCACCGCGTCGCGCGCGCGGTGGCGGATTCGCCACTGGTCAAGACCGCGCTGTACGGAGGTGACCCGAACTGGGGGCGGATCGTCCAGGCCGTCGGGATGGCGATGCCCGGGACCGCGCCGCTCGCGGTCGGGGTGACGATCGAGGGGGTGCCGGTATGCACCCGCGGCCAGTACACGCCGCACGACGAGGACGCCCTGAAGGCCGCGGTGCAGCGCGACGAGATCGAATACGAGATCGACCTCCCCGGTGAAGGCGCCGAGACCGAGTTGTATTTCTCCGACTTGGGCCATGAATACGTGACGCTGAATGCCGAGTACACCACCTAGCCACGCCGTCGCGACACAGCCCGAGCGCCCGCTGCGCGACGTCACCACGCTGCTCGAGGCGCTGCCGTACATCCGGGAGTTCCACGGCAGGACGGTCGTGATCAAGTACGGCGGCGCGGCGATGACCGACGCGTCGCTCAAGGAGGAGTTCGCGCGCGACGTGGTGTTGCTCAAGTACGTCGGCATGAACCCGGTGATCGTGCACGGCGGTGGCCCCGAGATCACCACCTACATGGAGCGTCTCGACCTGCCCGTGCAATTCGTGGATGGCCTGCGGGTGTCGGACGCCGCGACCGTCGAGGTCGCGAAGATGGTGCTCGTCGGCAAGGTCAACAAGGACATCGTGCTGCTGATCAACCGCCACGGCCAGCCGGCGATCGGCCTGTGCGGAGACGACGGGCTGCTGTTCCGCGCCAAGCGTCGGACCGCGCCGAGCGGCCAGGACATCGGGTTCGTGGGCGCGATCGAGCGCGTCGACGTCGACGTGCTCACCCACGTCGCCCAGGACTACATCCCGGTGGTGGCGAGCGTCGGCGCCGATCGCGACGGCAATTCGTACAACATCAACGCCGACGAGGCCGCCGGCGCCGTCGCCCGCGCGCTCCGCGCGTACAAGCTGATGTTTCTCACCGATGTCCCCGGCTGGCTCCGCGAGCCGTCGGATCCGGAGAGCGTCGTATCCGAGGCGGGGGTGGATGCGGTGGAGGGGGCGCTCGCCGGCGTCGGCGGCGGTATGCGCCCGAAGCTCCAGGCGTGCGTCGACGCGATTCAGGGCGGCGTCTCGTTCGCGCACATCGTCGACGGACGCGTACCCCACTCGCTGCTGCTCGAGCTGTTCACCGACGCCGGTCAGGGCACGAAGATCAGGCCGGCGGTGTGAACGTGAGGGCCGCGTTGTGAGCGTTGCCGAGCTCAAGGCCCTCGAGCGCGACTACGCGATGCCGACGTACGTCCGCAACCCGGTGCAGTTCGTCCGCGGCTCGGGTGCACGTCTGTGGGACGCCGACGGGAACGAGTACCTCGACTTCCTCGCCGGAATCTCGGTGCTGAACGTCGGGCACTGTCACCCTCGGGTGGTCGAGGCCGTGCGCGAACAGGTCGGCCGGCTTTCGCACGTGAGCAACCTCTACTACACCGAGCCGGCGATGAAGCTGTCGGCGGCGCTGTCTGAGAGCTCGCTCGGCGGCAAGGTATTCCTGTGCAACTCGGGCGCGGAGGCGAACGAGGCCGCGATCAAGCTCGCGCGTCGGGCGCGCCCGGGAGGCAACATCATCGTTCTCGAAGGCGCCTTCCACGGACGTACCTACGGTGCGCTGTCGGCCACTCCGCAGGAAACCAAGCAGGCACCGTTCGCGCCGCTCGTGCCAGGGTTTGTCGTCGTCCCGAAGGATCCGGGCGCGCTTTTTGATGCGGTCGAACCGGGGACCGCGGCGGTGCTGCTCGAGCCGATCCAGGGCGAGACCGGGATCCACGTCCTGTCCGACGAGTTGTTGGTGGCGGCGCGCGAGGCGTGCGATCGGACGGGAGCGGCGATGATCTTCGACGAGATCCAGACCGGGATGGGCCGCACCGGGACGCTGTGGGCGTACGAGCAGACCGAGGTCGTTCCGGATGCGATCACCAGCGCCAAGGCGCTCGGCGGCGGCTTGCCGATTGGCGCGCTGATCACCGGCCAGCGGCTGGCGGACGCGCTGCACCCCGGCGACCACGGCTCGACGTTCGCCGGCGGGCCTGTGGTCGCATCCGCGGCGCTGGTGGCGCTCGAGCTGTGCTCTGCGGAGGAGCTGCTGGCCCGGGTGCGCGTCGCCGGCGCGCGGCTCGCGGCCGGACTCGCTTCGCTGCCGTACGTCGCGGCGGTCCGCGGGCGCGGGCTGATGCTGGCCATCGATATCGACCGGGATCCCGGCCACCCACTCGATGCCGCCGAACTGGCGCGACGCGCGCTGCTCGAGCAGCGGCTCGTGGTCAACGCCACCGGGCCGGCGACGATCCGTCTGGAGCCGCCGCTGATCGTCTCCGACGACGAGCTTGACGAGGCGGTGGCGCGGTTGGTAGCTCTCGCGCCGTGAACGTGTCCGACCTCCTGTTACCCGACCAGATGACGTTGCGGGGCGCCGAGGAGGCACTCGCCGGCGCGCTGGCGATCGAGAACGGCGCGCAGGGCGAGCACCTGCGCAACTACTACGACACGTTCGATGGGCTGCTGTACTCCGCCGGGCTGTCGCTTGTCCACGAGGACGGCATGCTGTCCCTGGTCGAGCGGGAGACCGGGCTCGTGCGAACGTCGCTGGCGACGCCGCCGCCGTCGATGCCGGTGTTCGCGGTGGACCTCGAGGCGGGCCCGCTCCGGGACGCGCTCCGGGAACTGACGGATCTCCGAGCGCTGCTCCCGCTCGTCCAGGTCCAAGCGCGCGAACGGCGCATGTCGGTGCTCGACGGCGAGCGGAAGACCGTGGTCCGTCTCGCGCTCGAGGCGACGACGCTGGCCGCTGCGGCCGGAGCCGCCTCGCCGCTCCGACCCCGGCTCAGGGTCACGCTGGTCCGCGGCTACGACGAGGAGCGGCGCACCGTCCAGTCCACGCTCGAGCAAGACCTCGGGTTCAAGCCCGCAGACGAGCCGCTGGTGGACGAGGCGGTCAGGGTGTCGGGCGGACTGCCCGGCGGCTTCCCAGCCAAGATCGCGGTTCCGCTTCGCCCCGACCAGCGCGCGGACAGCGGCGCGGCGGCGGTCCTGCGGGCGCTCCTCGGGGTGATCGAGGCCAACCTCGACGGGACGATCGAAGATCTCGACAGCGAGTTCCTGCACGACCTCAGAGTCTCGGTTCGGCGTTCGCGCGCGGTGCAGCGCGAGCTCCGGCTGGTGTTCCCGCCGGCCGAGCTCGAGAAGTTCCGCGCCGAGTTCCGCTGGCTGCAACAGGCCACGGGCGACGCCCGGGACCTCGACGTCCACGTGCTCGACTTCGAAGACATGCGCGCGCTCGTGGGTGGGCCGGGATCTGAATTCATGCGGAACGACCTCGAGCCGCTGCTCGGCGTGCTGCGCGCGCGGAGGACGCACGCTCACCTCCGGCTGGTCGGCGATCTCCGCTCGGAGCGCGCGACCCGGCTGTTTTCTGGGTGGGGCGCGTTCCTGGACGGGCTGCAGGATGCCGACGAGCGCGAACGACCGGACGCCGCGCGGCCGCTCGCCGAGGTCGCAGGAGAGCGGATCCGCAAGGTGTACCGGCAGATGGTCCGGATGGGCGATGCGATCGACGACGCCAGTCCGGCCGAGGATTACCACGAGCTGCGCAAGAAGGGCAAGGAGCTCCGATACCTGCTCGAGCTGTTCGGTGCGTCGCTGTTCGACGCCGAGGTGGTCAAGCCGATGATCCGGACACTCAAGGGGCTGCAGGACGTGCTCGGTCGCCATCAGGATCGCGAGGTCCAGGTGGCGCTGCTGCGGTCGCTGGCGCCGGAGGTCGCGAAGGCGGACCGCGGCGCGGAGGCGCTCATGTCCCTGGGGGCGCTGATCGCACGGCTCGCCGAGGATGAGCGGGCGGCCCGAAACGAATTCGCCGGCAGCTTCGCCGAGTTTGCTTCCAAAGAACAGCGACACCTAGTCAAGGAGACTTTCGCTTGAGCGCGCCCGACTTCGGTCACCTGCCCACCACCACCTACGAGGCCGACCCGTCCCACGTCCACCGCGTGCTGCTGCTCTACAGCGGCGGCCTCGACACGAGCGTGATGCTCAAGTGGATCCAGGAGCAGTACGACGCCGAGGTAGTGGCGCTGACCGTGAACCTCGGCCAGCCGGGCGAGGACTACGAGGTGATCCGCGGCAAGGCCCTGCGGCTCGGCGCGCTCGACTGTCACGTCGTCGACGCGCGTGAGGAGTTCGCGCGCGAGTACGTGGTCCCCGCGATCAAGGCCAACGGCATCTACGGGCTCGGCTATCCGCTGTTCACCGCGCTCGGGCGGCCGCTGATCGCCAAGCTCGCGGTGCAGTACGCGCGGTTGAGCGGATGCGACACGATCGCGCACGGGTGCACCGGCAAGGGCAACGATCAGGTCCGGATCGACGCCACCGTGGCCACGCTCGGCCCCGAGCTTCGCGTGATCGCGCCCGTGAGAGGCTGGCGCATGGGCCGCGAGCAGGAGGTGGCGTACGCGCGCGAGCATGGGATCCCGGTCAAAGGCGGTACCGAGGTCGCGCCGTACTCGATCGACGACAACCTGTGGGGACGCTCGAGCGAGGGCCGCTGGATCGAGGAGCTCGATCACGCGCCCGAGGACGACGTGTTCCAGCTCGTGACCCGGCCGGAGGAGGCTCCGGATGAGGCCGAGATCGTCACCGTCGAGTTCGAGAGGGGGGTCCCGGTGGCGCTGAACGGCTCGCGGTTGCCGCTGGTGGAGCTGCTCGAGCGCGCGGGGGAGATCGGGGCCCGGCACGGGGTCGGGATCGTCGACCACATCGAGGACCGGATCGTGGGCCTGAAGGTCCGCGACATCTACGAGGTGCCGGCGGCGGCGATCCTGCTCCTCGCCCACCAGGAGCTCGAGAAGCTCGTGGGCACGATCCACCAGAACCAGCTCAAGCCGATGCTCGACCAGCGGTGGGCGTATCTCGTCTACGCCGGATTGTGGTGGGACCCGTTGCGCGCCGATCTCGACGCCTACATGGACGCCGCCAACGCGTTCGTGACCGGGACGATCGGGATCAAGCTGTACAAGGGATCGGCCCGGGCGGTCACGCGCTCCTCGCCGCACGCCGTCTACGACGAGCAGCTGGCGTCGTTCGCCCAGTCCGGCGGGCTGTTCGCCCAGGCGGCGTCGCCGGGGTTCATCGAGCTGTGGTCACTCCAGTCGCGGATGGCGTGGCGGTTGCGCCACGGCGGGGAGGATGGGGCGGAGGGCTCGCCGGAGGGTTGAGCCCCTTAGCCGAGGATTGAACCGCCGAGGTGTGGGGAAGCCTCTCCTCGATGGGTTACAAGCTTCTTGGATACATGGTCTGGCAGGGCGCCAAGTGGTATATGCGCCGGCGTGTGCCCTCGGCGCCCTCGAAGGCCCCGCTGGTGGCCGGGGTCGCCGGCGTGGTGCTCGCCGGTGGCGCGCTCGTCGCCGTCCAGCGCCGGTCCGCCTCTCACTGAGTCCCGCGGAACCTGCATAGCCTGACAATCGACGCCGTTCGGGCGGACGGTGGCAGGGCGCGCGTGCCCCACATGCGCGGACTGACACGGTCCCGGCCGGAGCGCTCCGTTGTCATGTTTTGCAGGTACCTCCGTGCCGTCCGCTTGCGGCCGTAACGTCGGAGCCGATGACCGACCTGCCGTCCGCCCTGGGGATCGAGGCGGTCGAGCTCGTGTCCGAAGGCGGACGCAGCGTCACCGTGCGCGTGACCGGACGGTGGCGGCGCCGGCGCCCTGAGATGCGCGGCCAAGCGACGCTGGTGGTCGAGACCGAGACCGGGCGCCAGCGTTTCCCGGCGATGCCCGAGCCGCCGTCGCTGATCGGAGCCGCGCCTGGCACCTGGCGGATGAGCTTCACCGTCCCCGCCGAGCTCGGGCCACAGCTCGCAGGCGGGACGTTTCTGCAGCTCGGGGGGGTGATGGTGCGGCTCCCCCTCGGCGAGGTGCCGTCGACGGCCGAGGAGGTGGCGGAGGGTCCGCCGCCGGACCTGCTCGAGGCCCGTCAGCTGCGCACCTCCGAGCTCGCCGCCGAGAGCGCCCGCCGACGCGCGGCCGCGGCCGAGGCCACGGTGGCACGGCTCCGGGTCCGCATCGGCGAGATCGAGGACGATCTCGCCGGCGCCCGCGCAGAGTCTGAGCGGCTACACGACGTGATCTCGGAGCGGGAGCGCGATCTACGGGGCGCGGAGCAGCACATCCACGCCGAACGCGCACTCCGGGTCGAGGTCGAGCAGACGCTCGGCGAGAAGACCCGGGCGACGGCGCACGACCTCCGGGTCCTCCACGAGCACGTCGCCGACCTCGAGCGCGATCTGACCCGCATGCGACGGGCGGTGGACGAGGCCGAGCATCTGGCCGCCGCCGCCGAAGCCGCGCGCACGGAGGCCGAACGGCGGCTGGCCGAGCGCCCCCCGCCGGCGCCGCCCGAGGTGGTGGCGCCGGCGCCCGTGCCGCCGGCGCCCGTGCCGCCGGCGCCCGTGCCGCCGGCGCTCACGTCGCCGGCGCCCGCGCCGCCGGCGCCGGAGCCGGTCGAGTCCGCGCCCGCTCCGGAAATCGACCGGGTCCCCACGCGCCTGATCGCGGCCGAGTTCGACCGCGCCCGAGCGACGCCGGCGACCCCGCTGGCCGTGGCGCCGCTCCGAGGCCCGGCGCGGCCCGGCGACCAGGCGGCGCTGCGGATGGAAGAGGCGATGGCCGAGCGCCGGTCCGGCGGCCTCGAGCGCGAGCTCGCTGGCGCCCGGCGCGAGCTCGCGGATGCCCGGCGGGACCTCGAGGAGATGCGCCGGGAGCTCGAGGAGCAGCGGCGCCGGAACGTCGGTGCCTACGAGGCGATCGAGTATGTGCGACGGGAGCTGGCGCGGATCCGCGCCGGCACGCCCGAGCCGCCGGCGCCGCCGCCCACGTCTCCTGCGCCGACAACTGCGCCGACAACTGCGCCGACAACTGCGCCGACCCCCGGTCCGATCCAGGCCGACCAGCTGAGCGCTGCCCTCAGTCGGCTCCGCCAGACCACCCCGCCGGCGCCGGAGGAGCCCGTCACCGAGGGCCCCGTCAGCCTCGAGCCCGAGGCGCCCGAACCACCCGAGCGGCCCGCCAAGCCCTGGCTCGGCAAGGCGTTCCGGACGCTCGCCGCGCGCGATCCCTCTCAGGCCGGCCGGCTGCTGCTGGCGCTGTTGCCGGCGCAGCGGGTCGCCGACCCGCAGCCGGTGGCGTACGACCTCGTGCTCGGCGACCTTGCCTGCGCGCGCGTGACCGTGTCGAGGACCGGGGCCCAGATCGATCTGGGCGACGCGCCGCGGCCGCCGGCGGAGGTCGACTTCCAGCTCGTGGGCGACCTGGCGAGCATCGCCCGCCTGCTGGCCGCTGGTCCGGTGGCGCGCCGGATCGGGCGCCTCCTGTTCCGCCATCGGCTGGCGCGCGTCCGGGGAGACCGCGACCGCCTCGGGGCCCTCGAGAGTCTGATCGACGCCCCGCTGACCTTGGGCCGGATCCACGCCGCCGGCGTCAGGCTCGATCCGTTGCTGGCGATGACGGTCGCGGCTCTGATGATCGAGCCAGCCTGGACCGCCGGCGAGCGGTTCACGATCGCGCACCGGGAACCGGGTGCGCCGGTGCCGGACGCCTATCTCCACATCCGGGACGGTCGGGCTCCGCTGGCCGCCGAAGAGCCGCCTCGCGGGCCGGTGGCGACGACGATCGAGTGCCGGCCGGACGATCTGATCGTCGCCCTCGCCGGGGAACACGTGGCATCGGTTGCGATCTCCGGCGACGAGCGCCCGGTCGCTCTGATCCGGCAGTGGCTGGATCGCGCACAGTGCGGCTGACAGCGCGACGCGATCTTCGCCGAGGGCGAAAATCGTCCGGCCCGATGCCTATGCTCAGAGAGCGGGCTGATCCCGCGTTCCCGAGCCCCGTATGACAGCTTCCTGCGCCCATCTGCATGTCCACTCTGAGTACTCGCTACTCGACGGGGCGTGCAAGATCGAAGCCCTGGTCGAGCGGGCGGCCTCGTTCGATCAGCCGGCAGTGGGGCTCACCGACCACGGCGTGATGAACGGCGCGGTCGAGCTGTTCACCGCCGCCCGCAAGCACAACATCAAGCCAATTCTGGGCTGTGAGGCGTACGTCGTCGACGACCACGAGCGACGCGCCCCCGGCCGGCTTGACCGCTTCCACCTGACGCTGCTGGCGGCGACGCCGACCGGGTACCGCAATCTGGTCAAGCTGTGCTCGGCCGGATTCCTCGAGGGCTACCAGCGCGGCAAGCCGTCGGTCGACATGACGCAGATCGCCGGCCACGCCGACGGCGTGATCGTCCTCACGGGTTGCCTGCAGTCCCGCTTCTGCCAGCTCCTGCTCGAAGGCCGGCCCGAGCAGGCGCGGGCGCACGCCGACGAGCTGGTCCAGACGTTCGGCGCCGACAACGTGTACTTCGAGGTGCAGAAGAACGGCGTCGCCGCTCAGGACCAGGCCAACGAGGGCATCGTCAAGATCGCGCGCGACCTCAGGCGGCCGCTGGTGGGCACGGGCGACGTTCACTACCTGCGCCGTGAGGACTACAGCCACCACGCAGCGCTCCTGTGCGTGCAGACCAAGTCGACGCTCGATCAGCCGAAGATCAGCTTCGACGCCAACGAGTTCTACCTGCGCTCGAGCGACGAGATGGCGCAGGCATTCGCGGAGTGGCCCGAGGCGATCGCCACCACGCTCGAGATCGCCGAGCGCTGCGACGTCGAGCTCGAGCTCGGGCGGCAGCTGATCCCGCGCTACCCGACGCCGGACGGCGAGAGCGAGGCCGCCTACCTGCGCGAGCTCGTCCAGCATGGGCTGCGGGAGCGCTACGGCGACCCCACGCCGGCGGAGGCGCTCGAGCGCGCCGACTACGAGCTCGAGGTGATCGAGCGGATGGGCTTCAGCGGCTACTTCCTGATCGTGTGGGACTTCGTCAAGTACGCCAAGGACTCCGGGATCGCGGTCGGGCCAGGCCGCGGGTCGGCCGCCGGGTCGCTCGTGGCCTACTCGCTGCAGATCACCGACGTCGATCCACTCCGCTACGGCCTGCTGTTCGAGCGGTTCCTCAACCCCGAGCGCGTGTCGATGCCGGACATCGACATCGACTTCTCGGTCCGGGGCCGCGATCGCGTGATCCGGTACGTGACCGACAAGTACGGCAAGGAGTCGGTGGCGCAGATCGTGACGTTCGGCAAGATGTTCCCGCGGGCGGCCACGCGCGATGCGGCGCGCGTGCTCGGGCACGACTACGGCGCGGGCGACCGGCTGGCCAAGCTGATCCCCGATCCGATCATGGGCCGCCCGCCGAGCTTCGAGGACTGCTTGGCACCGGGGCAGCCGCTCCGCGCCGAGGTCGACCGCGACCCGACGGCCAAGCAGATCGTCGACGTGGCGCGCGGCCTCGAGGGGATCGTCCGCAACTCCTCGATCCACGCCGCTGCGGTCGTGATCGCCGACCGTCCGCTGACCGACATCGTCCCGCTTCAGATCGCGGACGCCGGCGCCGACGAGAACGGCGAGCGCGTGTTCCGCACCGTGACCCAGTTCTCGATGAAGCCGGTCGAGCAGCTCGGGCTGCTCAAGATGGACTTCCTCGGGCTGCGCAACCTCGACGTGATCGAGGACGCGCTCGACATCATCAAACGCTCGACGGGCGAGCGGCCCGACATGGCCACGCTGCCGCTGGATCACCCGCCGACGTACGAGATGATGGCCCGCGGCGACTCAGTCGGCGTGTTCCAGTTCGAGTCCGAAGGCATGCGCGAGGCGCTCAAGAAGGTCAAGCCGGACGAGTTCGACGACCTCGTGGCGCTCAATGCGCTGTACCGGCCTGGGGCGATGGACCAGATCCCGACGTACGCCCGCGGCAAGCACCGCCCGGAGTCGATCACCTATCCCGACGACCGCCTGCGCTCGATCCTCGAGGCGACCAAGGGTGTGATCCTCTACCAGGAGCAGGCGATGCAGATCGCCAAGGACATCGCGGGGTTCAGCGGCGCCAAGGCCGACGACCTCCGCAAGGCGATCGGCAAGAAGAACCGCGAGGCGATGGCCAAGCTCAAGCCCGAGTTCGTCGCCGGCTGCCAGGCCTCCGGGACGAGCGGGCAAGTGACCGAGTGGCTGTGGACGACCAACGAGCGGTCGGCCGACTACAGCTTCAACCGCTCGCACGCCGCGTGCTACGCGCTGATCGCCTACCGGACCGCGTGGCTCAAGGCCAACTACCCGGCCGAGTACATGGCGGCGCTGATCTCATCGGTGATGGACACCAAGGACAAGGTCCCGTTCTTCGTCTCCCAGGCCGAGCAGATGGGGATCTCGATCCTGCCGCCGGACGTCAACCTGTCAGACCATGAGTTTGTCGTCGTCGATGGCAACATCCGCTTCGGCCTCGACGCGGTCAAGGGCGTCGGCTATGCCGCGGTCGAGGCGATCAAGCGCGCCCGCGGTGATTACGACGGGAGCGACCGAGACCCCGCCCACCCCGCCAAGCCGTTTCTCAACCTGTTCGATTTCTGCTCTCGGGTCGACAGCCGGGCGGTCAACAAGAAGGCGATCGAGGCGCTGATCAAGTGCGGCGCGCTCGGGTCGACCGGCGCCAGCCGCAAGGGCATGCTGATGATGCTCGAACAGGCTCAAGGCGCGGGCCAGAAGGCCCAGCAGGACGCACAGATCGGCCAGGGCTCGATCTTTGATCTCGACCCAGCCGGCCAACCCGACGCCGCCCCCGGCGGGTTCGTCGCCCCCAGCCACGCCCCGATCCCGGCGATCGAGTTCGACCGGGCGGAGCTGCTCGCGGCCGAGAAGGAATCGATTGGGCTGTTCATCTCCGCCCACCCGCTAAAGGAGGTCAGGGCCGCGCTGCACGCTCGCGTCGACTGCCGGCTGGCTGATCTGGCGGACAAGCGCGACGGCGACTGGGTGCTTGTCGGCGGCATGATCACCGAGACCAAGAAGATCAGGACCAAGAAGGGCGACCCGATGATGTTCGCGACGCTCGACGACCTCGACGCGTCGGTCGAGCTGCTGGTATTCGGGAACGCGCTCGCGTCCTCCGGGGAAGTGTTGGCGCCGGACTCGATCGTGCTGGTCCGAGGGCGCGTCGATCACAAGGATCGCGAGAAGACGTGCATCGTCGCCCAGCAGATCGAACCCTTTCGTCCGTCCGCCGAGGAGGTGAGCGAGGCCGAGGAGCAGGAGGCCAAGCTGGCCGCTGCCACTCCGAGCGCGCTGCGCCTTCGGCTCGACGCGACCGCGTTGGCGGCATCCGTGCTCGGAGAGCTCAAGGGCGTTCTGGCTGACTTCCCGGGCGAATGCGAGGTGATGATCGAGCTCAGCACGTCGATCGGCGACCGGCGACTGAGGCTCGGCCCCGAGTACCGGGTCGCCCACAGCGCCAGTCTGCACGCAGAGCTCGACGCGCTGCTCGGACACGCGATCCTCTCGGACGGCGACGTTGAGGCCGAGAACGTGAGCGAGGAGAGCGAGCGCCGGCGGGCCGCTGCGGCCGCTGTGTCTTAGGCGCAAATACCCGACCGCGACTTGCCTTTGCCGCGTGGCGTGAGGCAAGCTTCCCGTCGTGCTCGGCCTGCCGGACGGAATCACAACCTGCCTGTTCGACCTTGACGGCGTCCTCACTCAGACCGCCAAGGTCCACGCGCAGGCGTGGAAGCAGATGTTCGACGAGTTCCTGCGCGGCTGGTACGCGCGCCAGGGCGAGCCCTTCCGTGAGTTCGCGCTGCCGGACGATTACGACACCTACGTCGACGGCAAGCCTCGCCAAGATGGAGTGGAGTCGTTCCTCGAGTCGCGAGGAATCGAGCTCCCGACGGGCTCGCCCCAGGATTCGCCGGACGAGGAGACGATCTACGGACTCGGCCTGCGCAAGAACGACATCGTGCTCAAGCTGATCGACGACGAAGGCGTCGAGCCGTACGAGGGGTCGGTCCGGTATGTCGAAGCGGCGCGCGACATCGGGTTGCACCGGGCGGTCGTTTCCTCGAGCACGAACTGCAAGGACGTCCTCGTCGCCGCCGGAATCGAGGATCTGTTCGAGGTGCGGATCGACGGCATCGTCGCCGAGCGCGAGCACCTGAAGGGCAAGCCGGCGCCGGACACGTTCCTCGCCGGAGCCAAGGCATTCGGGGCAGAGCCGGCGCAGGCGGTCGTGTTCGAGGACGCGCTCGCCGGCGTCGAGGCGGGACGGGCGGGGCACTTCGGGTTCGTAGTGGGGGTCGATCGCGTCGGCCACGCCAGGGCGCTGCGCGAGCACGGGGCGGACGTCGTGGTCCAGGATCTCTCCGAGCTTCTCGAGGAGAAGCCGTGATCTCCCAGGACGTGTTCGAGGTCGAGCCGTGGACGATCACCGAGCGCGGGCTGCATCTCGAGGCGCTGGCGGAGACCGAGTCGGTGTTCGCGCTGTCCAACGGGCACATCGGGCTCCGCGGCAACCTCGACGAGGGCGAGCCAACGGGGGCCCCGGGCACGTACCTGAACAGCTTCTACGAGGTCCGGCCGCTGCCGTACGCGGAGCTGTCCTACGGCAATCCGGAGGACGGCCAGGTGATGATCAATGTCACCAACGGAAAGGTCTTCCGGCTGCTGCTCGACGACGAGCCGTTCGACGTCCGCTACGGGAGGTTGGAGCGCCACGAGCGAACGCTCGACCTTCGCGAGGGCGTGCTCCGCAGAGAGGTCGAATGGACGTCGCCCGCGGGCCAGCGTGTCCGGGTGCGCTCGACGCGGCTCGTCTCGTTCGCCCAGCGGTCGATCGCGGCGATCCTCTACGAGGTCGAGCCGGTCGGGGGCTCGGCGCGGATCGGCGTTCAGTCCGAGCTCGTCGCCAACGAGCCGGTGCCCGCCGAGACCGGGGATCCCCGGGCGGCGGCAGCGCTGCAGGCACCGCTCGTGGCCGAACAGCACTCATCCAACGGCATGAGGGTCAGTCTCATCCACAAGACGACCTTGAGCGGACTGAGGATGGCCGCCGGGATGGACCACACCGTCGAAGGCCCGGAGGGCACGGTGACGCTGGCCGAGAGCGGTCCCGACCTCGGGCGTTTGACCGTGAGCACCGAGCTCAAGGAGGGTGAGACGCTACGGATCGTCAAGTTCCTCTCCTACGGATGGTCGAGCCAGCGATCGCTGCCGGCGCTGCGTGACCAGGTCGATCTCGCGCTCGCGTCCGCGAAGCGAACCGGGTGGAAAGGATTGGTCGACTCCCAGCGTGAGTTCCTCGACGACATGTGGGAGCGCGCCGACATCGAGCTCGAGGGCGCGCCCGCGCTCCAGCAGGCGGTCCGCTTCGCGCTGTTCCATGTGGTGCAGGCGGCCGCGCGGGCGGAGCTCCGCGCGATTCCGGCGAAGGGCTTGACGGGAAGCGGCTACAACGGCCATACGTTCTGGGACATGGAGACGTACACGCTGCCGGTGCTCACCTACGTGGCACCGGACGCGGCCCGTGATGCCCTGTGCTGGCGCCACTCCACGATGGATCTGGCCTCGGCCCGGGCCAAGTTGCTCGGACTCGACGGCGTCACCTTCCCGTGGCGGACGATCCGGGGCCAAGAGTGCTCGGGGTACTGGCCCGCCGGCACCGCGGCGTTCCACATCAACGCCGACATCGCCGATGCGGTCCGGCGCTACGTCGCCGCGACCGGCGATGCCGATTTCGAACAGGCGGCGGGCATCGAGCTGGTTGTCGAGACCGCCCGGATGTGGCGTTCGCTCGGCCACCACGACTCCTCAAGCGGCTTCCGGATCGACCGCGTAACCGGACCGGACGAGTACACGGCGCTGGCCGACAACAACGTCTACACCAACCTGATGGCCGCTCGGAACCTGGAGCACGCCGCCGACCTGGCGGTCCGCTACCCCCAACGGGCCGGTGAGCTTTCGATCGATGAGGAGGAGATCGCGAGCTGGCGGGACGCCGCCTCGAGGATGGTGATTCCGCCGCCGGACGGCGGGGTGACGCCCCAGTGCGAACGCTTCACCAGCCTGCGCCACTGGGATCTCAGCACGATCCCGCCTGACCACTATCCGCTGCTCCTGCACTATCACAACTACATGCTCTACTCGACTCAGGTCGTCAAGCAGGCCGACCTCGTGCTCGCGCTGTACCTGTGCGGCGACCACTTCGACGCCGAGCAGAAGGCTCGCGACTTCGACTATTACGAAGCGATCACCGTCCGCGACTCGTCGCTGTCCGCGTCCATGCAATCGATCGTCGCGGCCGAGTGCGGACATCTCCAGCTCGCGCTCGGGTACCTCGCCGAGACCGCGTTCATGGATCTGCGCGACATCGCCTCTAACACGCACGACGGGGTGCATCTGGCCGCTCTGGCCGGAGCCTGGCAAGCGGTCGTGGCCGGGCTGGGAGGAATGCGCGACTACGGCGAGACGCTGTCGTTCGCGCCGCGGCTCCCGCCACGGCTGACCCGTCTCAGCTTCGGGCTGCTCTACCGGGGGCGCAAGCTCCGCGTCGAGGTCTCCGGCGATGAGGCGACGTACAGCCTGCTCGACGGGGAGCCGCTCGAGCTGATCCACGACGGCGACGCCATCACGGTGACGCAGAAGTCGCCGATCACCAAGCCGCTGGCGCCGGTGCCCCACTGGCCCGAGCCGCGGCAGCCGCCCGGGCGGGAACCGGCGGTCGAGCTCGGCGACTTCCACCCGCTTCCGCAGGCGACACACGGCGGTTGAGCGGACCCGCTGGACCCTGCTGCAAACGTGTGCATAATCCGTTTGCGATGGCGACGAACAAGGTGAGCCTCGCCGGGCCGATCACGCTGCGGGACGTGGCGCGCGCGGCCGGGGTGCATCCGGGGACGGTTTCCCGCGCGCTCAACCCGGAGACCCGCGGGCTCGTCAACGAGCACACCGCTGAGCGCGTGCTCGACGCCGCCAAGGAGCTCGGCTACCGGCCCAACCCGATCGCGCGGGGGCTGCGGACAAATCGGTCGCACACGATCGGGGTGCTGGTCCCGGACCTGATGAATCCGCTGTTCGCCGCGGTCGTGCGCGGTATCGAGGACGGCCTTCGCGACGGTGGCTACACCCCACTGATCGCCAACACCGATAACGACACCGACCGCGAACGGGTCGCGTTCGAGGCGATGAGCGCGCGGCAGGTCGACGGATTCATCGCGGCCACCGCCACCCGCGACCACTGGCTACTTGCCGACGCCGTGGCGCTCGGCGCCAAGGTCGTGCTCGTCAACCGCCGCGTCGACAGCGACGCCCTTCCGGCCGTCACGGGCGACGACCACGAGGGCGTCCGCCTGGCGGTCGAGCACCTGACGGCGCTCGGTCACCGGAGAATCGCCCACCTCGCCGGATCCCAGGCGCTCTACACGGGCTGGTCGCGACACCAGGGATTCGTCGACGCCATGCTCGCGGCCCGCCTCGAGCCCGACCGGAGTCTGATCGTGTTCAGCGAGGTCTTCACCGAGCGCGAGGGCGCGCGCTGCTGCGGCGAGCTCCTCGATCGCCACAGCGAGTTCACGGCGATCGTCGCCGGCAACGACCTGCTCGCGCTCGGCTGCTACGACGCGCTCGAGGAACGCGGCCTCCGGTGCCCGGCCGACGTGTCGGTCGTCGGCTACAACGACATGCCGTTCGTCGACCGCTTCCGGCCGCCGCTGACGACGGTGCGGGTGCCGCACTACGAGCTCGGCGCCACCGCCGCCCAGCTGATGCTCGAGCAGCTCCACGGGGTCGACGCGCCTCCACGGCAGCTGCTGCTGGCGCCCGAGCTAGTGGTTCGAGGCTCGACTGCGGAGGCTGCGGGAACTGTGAGCGCGGCGGCTGCCGGAACAGCCGGCGAGCAGGCCGCCGGAGCGGCGGGCGCCGAGGCCCTGTCCAACCGCCGTAAAGCAGATCACAACACGCCCTCCCTTGACACCTCACAGTCGCGTCGATAACGTCGCACACGATTGCAGCAAACGTTTGCAGTCGGGTGATGGAACACGTGGAGATCAATCCGTCTTCGCGTGAGTTCGGTGTCCGCAAGTCGACGTAATCACCGCTGGGAGGAGAAGGGCAAGATGACAAGGTCGAGGCGACATGCTTTGGTCGTTATGGCCGTGGCCGCCATCGCCGCGTTTGTCGCGGCGTGTGGAGGATCGAGCAGCAGTTCCTCGAGCGCGAGCAGCTCGAGCGGGAGCGCCGGCTCGAGCAGCAGCAGCTCGAGCAACAAGTCGCCGATCACGATCGGCACGTCGCTGTCGCTGTCGGGCGACTTCGCGTCTGACGGCCAGAACTTCCAGAAGGGCTACACGTTGTGGGCCGCCGACCAGAACAAGGCGGGGGGCCTGATGGGACACCCCGTGAAGCTCGACATAGTCTCCGACGCCTCGAGCCCGGCGCAGGTCGTGACCAACTACCAGAAGCTGATCTCATCCGACCACGATCAGCTCGTGTTCGGTCCGTTCTCGACGCTCCTGACCGTGCCGGCCTCGAAGGTCGTCAACCGCTTCGGCTATGCGTTCGTCGAGGGCGCCGGCGGGGCGCCGGCGGCGTTCGGCAACGGCCTCAAGAACATCTTCGACGTCAGCCTGCCGGTCGTCGACAACCTGGTCCCGTACGCAAAGTGGATCGCGTCGCTGCCCGCCTCGGAGCGGCCGAAGACGGCCGCGTACGCGACGAGCGACGATCCGTTCACGCAACCGCAGATCCCGCTCGCCCAGAAGATCATGCAGGCGGCCGGGATCAAGACCGTCTACAACAAGGTGTTCCCCGCCGAGGTCACCGACTACACGCCGATCGCGACCGCGGTGGCGAGCAGCAAAGCCGAGGCGGTCGTGCTCGGGTCGGTCGACGTGCCGACGGTGTCCGCGTTCGTCCACGCGTTCATCCAGCAGCACTACAACCCCAAGTCGTTCATCGCGACCGCGGGGCCGGACCAGGGGGCCCCGTTCGTGAAGGCAGTCGGTGGCAACGCCAACGCCGAGGCGATCATGTACCCCAACGGCTGGTATCCCGGCTACGCCAATGCGCAGAGCCAGAATATGGTCAATGAGTACGTTGCCAAGTACGGCGGGACTGCCGCGGATGTCGGCGCCGACGTGGCCGAGGCGTACTCGGTCGGCCAGGCGGTGGCGCAGGCGGTGGCCGCCACCCACAGCCTCGACAACTCGAAGATCATCGCCTACCTGCACAGCGGCGTGACCCTTAACACCGTCCAGGGACCGGTGAAATTCAACTCATTAGGTGAGAACGGCGCGGCGGCTGCGTTCGTGTTCCAGTGGCAGAAGGGCAATCAGGTTCAGGTGCTGCCGGTCGGGGCCTCGGGGTCCAAGGCGCCCACGTATCCGAAGCCCAACTGGGGATCGTGAACGCCTCCTCGCTTGCCAAGGCGGTCATCGACGGGATCCTCACCGGAGGCGTCTATGCCCTGATGGCCGCCGGGCTCACGCTGATCTTCGGCGTGATGGACATCATCAACATCGCCCAGGGCGCGCTGATCGTGCTCGGCGCGTACATGAGCTATGTGCTGTCGGTGCACCTCGGGATCGACCTGTTCCTCGGCCTGATCATCACGATCCCGGCGTTCTTCGTGCTCGGCGTGTTCATCGAGTGGGCGTTCATGCGCCGGCTGCGGGACCAGGAACGGACCGCGATGTCAATCCTCGTGACCTACGCGGTGGCGATCATCATCGAGGGCATCCTGAGTGTCATCTTCGGGGTGGATTTCGTCCAGCTCCAAGCCTCGTACATCAACTCGAGCTTCCATCTGCTCGGGTTCTACCTGCCTTACATTTACGTGTTCGGCTTCCTGCTCGCGCTGGTTCTCCTCGGCGTCCTCTATTACATCCTGTACCGAACTCATTTCGGGCGGGGCGTGCGCGGTTCACTCCAGAACCGCAGCGCTGCCGAGCTGATCGGGGTGAACGTGAACCGCGTGCGCGCCCTCTCGGTCGGGATCGGCGTGTCGGTGACGGCGGCCGGCGGGATGGTGTTCGGCGCGACCAATTCGTTCAACCCGAGCAGCGGCTACGACCTGATCTCGCGCTTGCTCTCGATCGTGATCCTGGGCGGCCTCGGCAGCATCGGCGGTGCGCTCGTCGCCGCGGTGTTCATGGTCACGCTCGAGGACGTTGTCGCGGTCGTGTGGTCGCCGGTGTGGGCGACGCTCGTGTACTACGCATCGCTGATCGTCGTGCTCTCGTTCATGCCGAACGGCCTGTTCGGGAGAGCGGCCGTTCGGGCTCAATGAAGCCATGAAGCCTGCGGCGAGGGTCGCGTGACGGCACGCCTTCCGCTCCGAGCGCTGCTGGTCGGGGTCGCGATCGTGATCCTCGGCGTGTTTCCGCTCGTGTTCTCGAACCCGACGACGACCTCGATCGCGGTGTTCACGCTGATCTTCATGGTCGCCGCGTCGTCCTGGAACATGTTCAGCGGCTACTCCGGATACATCGCCCTGGGCCACGCGGTCTACTTCGGGGTCGGTGCGTACGCGCTGACGCTGCTGGCCAACCACCTCGGGTTCGCCGCGGGGTGGGGCGTCTTCGCACTCGTCCCCGTTGCCGGCATCATCGCCGGCCTGGTCGCGATCCCGACGGGGGTGATCGCGCTGCGGGCGCGCCGCCACACGTTCGTGGTGATCACGATCGCGTTCATGTTCATCTTCCAGCTGGCCGCATCCAACTTCGCCTTCACCGGCGGCTCGTCGGGCCTGCAGCCGCCTACCCCGCTGTGGTCGGCCACGAGCTACAACGACCACTTCTATTACGTGGCCGCGGTGATCCTGGTCGCTACGGTCTTGCTGTCATGGCTCGTGCGCCGGTCGCGCTTCGGGCTTCAGCTGTTCGCGATTCGCGACGACGAGGAGCGTGCCCGCGGGCTCGGCGTCCGCGTCGGTCGCGTCAAGCTCTCGGCGTTCGTGCTGTCGGCGATTCCGATCGGGATGGTCGGCGGGGTGTACGCCTACTTCCTGGGCCAGATCTTCCCCCAGTTCGCGTTCGACCCGCTGTTTGACCTGTCGATCGCGCTGATGGCGTTCATCGGTGGCCTCGGGACGGTGTGGGGGCCACTTCTCGGAGCGCTCGTGCTCGAGTCGCTGCAGCAGTACTTCACCGTGCAGTCGGGCGCGAGCCAGGTGTATCTGATCATCTACGGCGGGCTGTTCCTCGCGGTCATCCTGCTGCTCCCGCGTGGTCTGATCCCGAGCGTCGAGGATCTGATCCGGCGGTGGCGGACTCGGGGTGGGGCGCAGGACCGGGCTACCGAGGAGGGCGGGGGAGACCGGGCGGCCGACGTGGTCAAGGCGGCGGGAGCGCGATGAGCACGCTGATCGAGGCCGACGGCGTCTGCAAGTCGTTCGGCGGTCTGCAGGCGCTGAGCGAGTGCTCGCTGTCGGTGCCGAAGGGGTCGATCTCCGGGCTGATCGGGCCAAACGGTTCGGGCAAGACCACGCTGTTCAACGTGATGACCGGGTATGAGCGCCCGACCGCGGGCGAGATCCGGTTCGACGGCACGGCGATCACCGGCGCGACGCCCGAGAAGGTGTTCGGGCTGGGAGTCGGCCGGACATTCCAGATCACCCGGCTGTTCTTCCGCCTGACCGTGCTCGAGAACATCCTGGTGGCGACGCAACGGCACGAGGGCTGGCTGCGCAGCGTGGCCCGGCGGGCGGGCTCGGCGGCCGAACACGACCGCGCGCTCGAGATGCTCGAGTTCGTCGGGCTCGGGCGGCTCGCGAACAGCCCGGCCGGCAACCTCTCCTACGGGCAGCGGAAGCTTCTGGAACTCGCGTCGCTGCTGGTCGCCGATCCCGCGGTGCTGCTGCTCGACGAGCCGACCGCGGGCGTCAACCCGGTCCTGATCGAGCAGCTGTCCGAGCGCATCCGCGAACTGAACCGCGCCGGCAAGACGTTTCTCGTCGTCGAGCACAACATGGAGTTCGTGATGGGGCTGTGCCACGAGGTCACGGTGCTCCACCAGGGGCGGACGCTCGTCAACGGAACGCCGGAGGAGGTCCGGGCCAATCCCGCGGTGCTCGACGCCTATCTCGGCGGAGGCGACGACGATGACTTCTAGGGGGTCAAACGGATCGGGTCCGCGCGGGAACGTGATCCTCGCGCTCGACGGCGTCACCGCCGGCTACGGCGGTGGCGACATCCTCAAGGAGGTCTCGTTCACCGTCTCCGAGCGGGAGATCATGTGCATCGTCGGCCCAAACGGCGCCGGCAAATCGACGCTGCTGGCGACGATCAGCGGCGTTCTCAGGCCCCGTCGCGGCGCGATCGCGTTCCAGGGCGACTCCTTGGTCGGGCTCGCGCCGCGCCAGGTGCTGGCCAAGGGGATCGTGCTGGTCCCGCAGGCGCACAGCCTGTTTCCAGACATGACCGTGCACGAGAACGTCGAGATGGGGGCCTACACGGTGCGCGACTCGGCGGTGGTCAGGCGCCGCTATGGCGAGGTCGAGGAGCTGTTCCCGCTCGTCCGCGAGCGCGCGCACGACAAGGCCGGCAGCCTCTCGGGAGGCCAGCAGCGGCTCGTGGAGCTTGCCCGCAGCCTGATGCTCGATCCCGCGCTCATCGTCCTCGACGAGCCGTCGATCGGCCTCGATCCGCCGACTCGCAAGATCGTCTTCCGGATGATCCGGCTGATGAACGAGCAGGGGCGGACGATCCTGCTCGTCGAGCAGAACGCGCGCGCCGGGCTCAGGCTGAGCACCCACGGGCTGGTGCTCGAGAACGGCAAGGTCCGGCTCACCGGCACCGGCCGCGAGATCCTCGAGCACCCGGAGATCGGGGCGCTGTACCTCGGCGGCGCGGTATCGGACCCCGCCCGCCCCGCGCCCGCGTCATGACCGCGGCCGATCCGCGGGTACGGGCCGCCGTCGATCACTGGGCGCCCCGCTTCATCGCGATGGGGGTCGACTACAACGACTTCGTCCGGACCACCGGGCGGATCGAGCGCTGGGAGGACTGGCTCGACGCCTGGGTCGCGGTCGCCGACGAGCACCTCGAGCTCGCCGAGGACGCCGAGAGGGCGGGCCGAGGCAGGAGCGCCGGGGAGGCCTACCTACATGCAGCGATTTGCCTGCACTTCGCCAAGTTCGTGTGGGTCCTCGACGCCGCCGCCCACCGCGCGGTGACCGAGCGCGCGATCGCCGCGATGGCCAAGGCCCACTCGTTTCTGGACCCGACCGCCGAGCGAATCGAGGCGACTCTGGGCGAGGGCACGCTCGCGGCCAACCTGCGCCGTCCGAGCGCCGAGCGCCCGCCGCTCGTCGTCTTGATCCCGGGCCTCGACTCCACCAAGGAGGAGTTCTTCCACTGGGAGAACGCGTTCCTCGAGCGCGGAATGGCGACGCTGTCGATGGACGGCCCCGGCCAGGGCGAGGCCGGCTTCACCCTGCCGATCCGCCACGACTACGAGGTCGCTGTCGCCGCGATGCTCGATGTCCTGGGTCGCCGCGCGGACGGCGGCCTCGACGGGGCGGCCGGAGGCCTCGACGGGGCGGACGCCGGCCTCGACCTCGAGCGCATCGGCGCCGCGGGGGTCAGCCTCGGCGGGTACTACGCGCCGCGCGTCGCCGCGTTCGAGCCCCGCATCCGCGCCGTCGCCGGGATCAGCGGCTCCTACAACTTCGGCGAGGTGTGGGACCAGCTGCCGCCGCTCACCCGCGAGGCGTTCACGGTGAAGTCGGGCGCGCACGACGAGGACGAAGCCCGTGCCAACGCGGAAGCTCTCAACCTGGCCGGCGTGCTCGGCGGGCTGACGCAGCCGGCGCTCTACGTCACTGGCGGACTCGACCGCATCATTCCCTGGCAACAGACGGAGCGGGCGGCGCGCGAGACGCCGAATGGGACGTTCGTGCTGTACGAGGAAGGCACGCACGTATGCAGCAACATCCCGTACCGGTACCGGCCGCTCGTGGCCGACTGGATGGCTGAGCAGCTCACGTCCGTTCGATGATCGGCGAGCCGCTCCGCCGGCGCGAGGATCTCCCGCTCGTGCGTGGCGCCGGCCGCTACGTCGACGATCTCGCGCCGCCGGGGCTGGCTCACGTGGCGTTTGTGCGCAGCGACCATGCGCGCGCGCGGATCGTCGATATGCGTGCACCGTCGAGCGCCCCCGGCCTCTTGCGCGTGCTCACCGCAGCGGACCTCGCAGGCCGGACGCGGCCACCGCCGGTGATCGCGCCCGAGGGCGCCGAGGTCGCCGATGCACCGCATCCGATCCTGGCCGCGGACGAGGTTCGCTACGCCGGTCAGCCCGTCGCGGCGGTGGTGGCGGAGTCCCGGGCGCAGGCCGTGGATGCCGCCGAGCGGGTCGAGGTCGTGTATGAGCCGGCCGACGCGGTGGTCGATCCGCGCGATGCGCCGGAGACGCTGATGCGCTGGGAGCGCAGCGCCGGCGACGTCGAGGCAGCGCTGGCCGCCGCGGCGCATCGGACCCAAGCCCGCTACCGGATCCCGCGGCTGGTAGCCGCGCCAATCGAGCCGCGCGGCGTAGTGGCCGCCTACGACGACGCCCGTGACCTGCTCACCGTCTGGCTCTCGGCCCAGGATCCCCACCGCCCGCTGTCCCAGCTCGCCCACGCCCTGGATCGCCCGCCGGAGCGAATCCGAGTGGTCGTTCCCGATGTGGGCGGCGCCTTCGGCAGCAAGGGCGCGATCGCGGTCGAAGCGGTGACGGTCGCGCTCGCCGCGATGGAGCTGGGCCGACCGCTCAAATGGGTCGAGGACCGGGTGGAGAACTTCCTGGGCGCCTACCAGGGACGTGGAGTCGAGGCGTCGGTCGAGCTAGCGCTTGATACCGGGGGGCGGATCCTGGCGGTGCGCGCCTCGATTCTGGCCGACCTGGGGGCGTACCTGCTGCCGACCACGGCGATCCCGCCGCACACCACCGCGATGCTGATGACCGGCTGCTACGACATTCCTGTCGCGGCCATCTCGGTGCGCGGAGCGCGCACCGACAAGGTGCCGACCGGCCCGTACCGCGGCGCCGGCCGGCCCGAGGCCGCGTACCTGCTCGAGCTGACCGTCGACCGGGCGGCGCGCGAGCTGGGGCTAGAGCCGGCCGAGGTCCGCCGCCGCAACCTGATCCGCTTCCTCCCACACCGGAGCGCCCTGGGCTGGACATACGACTCGGGCGATTACCGCCGCTGCCTTGATCGGGCGCTCGAGCTGGTTCAGCCCGAGCGCGGACCGCTGTTGGGAACCGGGGTGGCTATGTATGTGGAACGTGCGGGCGGCAACTGGGAAAGCGCGCGCGTGTCCGTAGGCAGCGATGGCCGCGTCGTCGCTCAAAGCGGATCGTGCCCACACGGTCAGGGACACGAGACCACGTTTGCGCAGATCGTGGCGGATCATCTCGGAATCGATGTCGGCGATGTCGAGCTTCGGTTCGGCGAGATCCCGGGCGTCGGGACATTCGCCAGCCGCTCGGTGGCCATGGGGGGCTCGGCGTTGGTGCAGGCGAGCGCGCGGATTCTGGAGTCCGCCACACGCGTGGCCGCGCGACTGCTGGACTGCCGGGTCGAGGAGGTCAGCCGCGTAGGGCGGGAGTGGGTCGGGCCGGATGGTCGCGCGGTCTCGTGGACCAAGGCCGCCGCGGGCCTCAAGGCCGAGGCGCGGTTCGAATCCGACCTCGTGTTCGGCTCCGGCGCCTACGCGGCGGTGGTCGAGATCGAGCGCGACACCGGCGCGCTGACGGTCCGGCGGCTCGCCGCGGTCGACGACGCCGGCACGATCGTCAACCCCCTTCTGGCCGAGGGCCAGGTCCACGGCGGCATCGTCCAGGGCCTCGGCGCGGTTCTGATGGAGGAAGCCGTGCACGACGTCGATGGTCAGCCGCGAAACGCGTCGTTCATCGAGTACAGCCTGCCCAGCGCCGTCGAGGTGCCCCCGATCGCCTCTGACTTCGTGCAGACGCCCACTCCGTTGAATCCGCTCGGGGCCAAGGGGATCGGCGAGGGCGGCGCGATCGGTACGCCGGCGGCGATCGCGAACGCGGTCGCGGACGCTCTCGGACGCCCGGCACCGGACCCGCCGTTCACGGCCGAGAAGCTGTGGCGCGCCGTACGGGGGCTCGCGTAGAGCCCGCTAGCTCACGCGCTAAGGCCCGCCAGCAACTGACCCGCCGCGGCGTTGAATCGCCCGAGGTCGCCGTAGGGGCGAGCTACCAGCATCGCGCCCTCGAGCGTGCTCAGGATCCCCTGGGCGACGTCCTCCGGGGCGCCCGTGAACTTCAGCGTGTGGTCCGCCTCGCCCTCGGTGAGAAGCTCCGCCAGCCACCGCTGGTTCTCGTCGAAGAAGCGGATCACCGCGGTGCGCATCGGCTTGGGCAGTGTCTGGTACTCGGCCGCGAGGATCCCGCACATGCACATGCGCTTGCCCCGCAGCACCTCGGCATAGAGGTTCGCGTAGGCCTCGAGCCTGGCACGAGCGTCCGGGAGGTCGCGATCGATCTGGTCGAGCGCCTCCGAGAACCGCTCGGAGTAGCGGGTGATCAGCGCCTGACCGAGCTCGGCCTTGCCCGGATAGTGGTAGTGGAGGCTGGCCTTGGTGACGCCGAGCTCAGTGGCGATGTCGGCGTAGCTGAAGTTGTTGAACCCGCGCACCTGGACCAGCCGCTCGGCGATGTCGAGGATGCGCTCTGCAGTGCGGGGCTGTTCTTTCTTGGGGCGGGCGACGGCCATGTTTCTCCGGACGTTATCTCTTGGGCTTGACAGTTTACCTACCAATAGGTAAGTTGCGCTCATCGGGAACCTTTACCTACTAGTAGGTAGGTAACAACATAACAGGAGGGGGCCATGGGCACCATCACCACGTTCGATCTCGATCGCTTCACGCGGGCGGCCGAGGAACGCGACGCCGCGACCCAGTTTTCGATGTACGGGCCGGATGCGGTCGTAACGATCACCAACAAGATCTCTCAGCCGGGTGAGCCGCGAGTGCTGCGCACGCGGGAGGAGATCAAGGGCTGGCTCGAGGACATGTACAGCCGCGACATGACCCACAAGGTCCAGCATCGCGTGCACGACGACAGCGGCGCGGCCTACACCCAGGCCTGCCGGTATCCGGACGGGACCAACGTTCTGTGCTCCACCGTGATCGAGCTCGACGGCG
The DNA here is from genome assembly GCA_963737055.1 of uncultured Solirubrobacterales bacterium. Taxonomy (GTDB): domain Bacteria; phylum Actinomycetota; class Thermoleophilia; order Solirubrobacterales; family Solirubrobacteraceae; genus Palsa-465. The sequence continues at coordinate 422,330 of CAVTRE010000002.1, forward strand.
GAGTGATCTCCGCGCAGAGCGTGCTCGAGGTGTGGGACGAGGCATAACCCATGTCGGCCACCACGCAGGAGATCGATCAGGGCCGGCTCGATGAGTTCCTCGGCCGGTTCGTAGGAGACCTGGGCGCCGCGCTGAGCGCGGCGCTGGTGGTCATCGGCGATCGGCTCGGGTTGTACCGGGCGATGGCCGACGGCGGTGCGGTCACCGCTTCGGAGCTGGCCGCGCGGACGGGGACCGACGAGCGCTACGTGCGCGAGTGGCTCTCGAACCAGGCCGCCGGCGGATACGTCAGCTACGACCCGAACCACGAGCAGTTCTTCCTCTCGCCCGAGCAGTCGCTGGCGCTCGCCCAGGAGGGAAGTCCGGCGTTCGTGCCCGGCGCATTCCAGCTCGCCACCGCGCTCGTCAAGGACGGGGAGAAGATCGAGCAGGCGTTCGTCGGCGGTCAGGGAGTGGGCTGGCACGAGCACCACGACGACCTGTTCAGCGGGACCGAGCGGTTCTTCCGCCCGGGGTACGCGGCCAACCTCGTGTCGTCGTGGATCCCCGCGCTCGACGGGGTCGGGGACAAACTGCAGTCGGGGGCGCGCGTGGCCGATGTCGGGTGCGGACACGGCGCGTCGACGATCCTGATGGCGCAGGCGTTCCCGCGCTCGGAGTTCGTCGGCTTCGACTACCACGACGCGTCGATCGGGCACGCCCGCGCCGCCGCCGCGGAAGCGGGTCTAGACGATGACCGGGTCACGTTCGAGGTGGCGGCCGCCAAGGAGTACCCCGGCGACGGGTACGACCTCGTGTGCATGTTCGACTGTCTGCACGACATGGGCGACCCCGTCGGCGCCGCCGCCCACGTTCTGGGGAGCCTCGCGCCGGACGGCACGTGGCTGATCGTCGAGCCCTACGCCGGGGACCGGCTCGAGGACAACCTCAACCCGGTCGGTCGGGTGTTCTACGGCGCCTCGACGCTCGTGTGCACGCCGGCCTCTCGCGACCAGGAGGTCGGTCTCGCGCTCGGCGCCCAGGCCGGCGAGGCGCGGTTGCGCGAGGTTGTGACCGCCGGCGGCTTCACCCGCTTCCGGCGCGCAACCGAGACGCCGTTCAACCTGGTCTTGGAGGCCCGGCGCTAACCGAGCGCTCAGAGGCGCGGCGCTAACCGAGCGCTTGGAGGCGCGGCCCTAATCGAGCGCGAGCGACGCACCGCGGTCGGCGGCCGGGATCGCTTCCTGCGTGTCGTGATTGAGGACCGTGTTGCGCTCGGAGGTGACCTCGCGCTCGAGCGGCAGCGATCCGCCGACGGTGTAGTACGGCTTGCCGGCGATCACGAGATCCTCGGCCGGGAAGCGCGTGATCACCTCACAGCCGTCCGCGGTCACCACGAGCTGCTCTTCGATCCGCGCCGCCGACCAGCCGTCGCTCGCCGGCCAGAACGTCTCGAGCGCGAACACCATGCCCTCGCGAATCTCCTCGGGATGGTCTAGCGACACGAGCCGGCTGAAGATCGGCTTCTCCCAGATCGACAGCCCGACGCCGTGGCCGAACTGGAGCGCGAACGCGGCCTCCTCGTCGGGGAAGCCGAACTCCTGGGCGCGCGGGAACACGCTCACCACCTCGCCCGTGCTGGCCCCGGGGCGGATGAGCTCGATCGCGGCGTCGAGGTAGTAGCGGCAGCGTCTGTAGGCGTCGACCAGCGCGCGCGAGCCGCTCGCCACCGCGAACGTGCGGTAGTAGCACGTGCGGTAGCCCATGAAGCTGTGGAGGATGTCGAAGTAGGCCGGGTCGCCCGGGCGGAGCGCGCGGTCGGTGTACACGTGCGGATGGGGATTGCAGCGCTCGCCCGAGATCGCGTTGACGCCCTCGACGAACTCCGATCCGGCGTCGTAGAGGACCTTGTTGACGAGACCGACGCACTCGTTCTCGCGCATCCCGGGCTTCATCGCGCGGTACAGCTCCTCGTAGGCGGCGTCGACCATCGCGCAGGCGTGGGTGAGCAGGGAGACCTCGTCGACGGTCTTGATCACGCGCGCCCGTTGCATCAGCTGCTGGCCGTCGACGATCTCGATGCCGCGCGCCTGGAGCGCGAACAGAACGGGTAGCTCGACCGCGTCGACCCCGATGGGCTCGCCCAGCAGCCCCCGCTGCTCGAGCTCGACCGCGATCTTGTCGGCGACGTCCTCGGCGCGGCCGGACTCGGGCGACATCGCGCCGCGCAGGGTCGAGATACCGGCGCGCGAGCGGCCATCGGCGAGCCACGGGTTGTAGAGCTGGTGGTGGCGAGCGGCCGAACCGAAGTCCCACATGATCGGCTCGTCGTTCTGGGGCAGCAGGCAGAAGCGGTTCAGCTTGTCCTGCGCCCACGTGCCGATGTGCGTCGCCGTGATGTAGCGGATGTTCGTCATGTCGAAGCACAAAAGTGCCCCGAGCGAGGACTCCGCGAGCAGCCGGCTGATCCGCGCGAGCCGCTCCTCACGGAGACGATCGAAACGGACGCGCTCCTCCCAGTCGACCGCCATGTGCCCGTAGGTCGGAAGTCCCATCCGTTCCGAGATTTTACAATCGTTTGCAGCGGGCGCGTTGCGAATGCGACTGCGATTTTCGATGACTGGCAGCGAAAAGCTCGGTCACGTCCGCCGGTGGGCGCGGGGCGGTCCGTCCGCAGCCTCGGTCACCTCCGCGGGCGGACGGTGCTTGACGCCACAAGCGACAGTCCGGTACGCTTGCAATCGTTTGCATGGCGAGACCGGGAACGGGTAGGAGCTGACTGTATGCCGGACGGAAACGTGAAGGACAAGCGGCTCGGGTGGGTGGGAGCCGGGCGGATGGGCGTGGCCCTGGCGACCCGCCTGCTCGAGGCGGGCTGTGACGTCGCGGTCTACAACCGCACACGCGCGAAGTGCGAGCCGCTGGCCGCACTCGGCGCGACGATCGTCGACCGGCCCGCCGACCTCGGCGATCGGGACATCGTGTTCACCACCCTCGCCGGTCCGTCCGACTTCAAGCAGGTCCTGATCGGAGACGAGGGTCTGCTGGCTGGGTCGGGACCGGCGCCGGCGGTCATCGTCGACTCGACCACGATCTCTGCCGAGGCTTCGGAGGCCGTCCGAGCCGAGGCCGACAAGCGAGGCACCGCGCTCCTCGCGGCCCCGGTCAGCGGGAACCCGAAGGTGGTCAAGGCCGGGCGGCTGACGATGGTCACCTCGGGTCCCGAGGAGGCGCATCGCGCGGCGCTGCCCTATCTCGAGATGATGGCCGGCGGTGGGGTCACCTACGTCGGCGAAGGGGACAACGCCCGCCTGGTGAAGGTGTGCCACAACCTCCTGCTCGGGATCATCGCCCAGTCGCTCGCCGAGGTTCTCGTGCTGGCCGAGAAGGGTGGCGTGTCGCGAGCGGACCTGATGGACTTCCTGAACAACAGCGTGCTGGGCTCGACCTTCACCCGCTACAAGACGCCCGCCTACGTCAACCTGGACTTCACGCCGACGTTCACCCCGGAGCTGCTCCTGAAGGACTTCGATCTCGGCCACGAGGCGGCGCGCGAACTCGGCGTGGCGATGCCGGTCGCGTCGGCCGCGCAGCAGGTCGTGCAGGCGCTGGTCGGCAACGGCTACACCGACGTCGACTTCGCTGCGCTGATCGAACTCGAGGCGAAGGCGTCGGGGCTCGAGCTCCGGTCCGAGGCCGCGCCCGTGTCCGACGGGCTGGAGCGCGCCGCGTGACGGTTAGCGCGCAGACGCCGCGATGACGGTCGACGCCGCGCTCAGCACCGAGTCGCCGGCGGCGTACCTCGACCGTTACGCCTCGATGCTGCTGATCAGGTTGTTCGAGACCGAGATGCAGCGACTCTTCCTGGCGGGCGAGGTCCACGGCACCACCCATCTGTCGGCCGGTCAGGAAGCCGTGCCGGTGGGTGTGTGTTCGGCGCTCGAACCAGGTGACTATCTCGCCGGCACGTACCGCGGCCACGGCCATGCGCTGGCCAAGGGCACCGACCCCGGCGCGCTGCTCGCGGAGATGCTCGGCCGCGCCACCGGCGTGTGCGGCGGACGGGCCGGCTCGATGAACGTGATCGACGTCGAGCACGGCCTCGTCGGATGCTTCGGCATCGTCGGCGGGAGCATCGCGGCCGCCACCGGGGCGGCGCTCTCCGCGAAGGGCCAGGGTCGTGTCGCGGCCGCGATGTTCGGCGACGGCGCGACGAACCAGGGCTACTTCCACGAATGCCTGAACTTCGCGAAGGTGTTCTCGCTGCCCGCGGTGTTCGTATGCGAGAACAACTTCTACGGAGAGTTCACGCCGATGCTCAAGGTGACCGCCGGCCAGGACATCGCCGCCCGCGCCGGCGTGTTCGGGATCCCATCGGTGGTCGTCGACGGCAACGATCTGTGGGCGGTGCGCGAGGCGGCGCTCGAGGCCGTCCAGCGCGCGCGCTCGGGTGCCGGGCCGACGATGCTCGAGTGTCAGACCTACCGCCACCACGGGCATTCGAAGTCCGACCCGGCTAAGTACCGCCCGCCGGAGGAGGTCGAGCGCTGGCTGGCGCGCGATCCGCTCACGATCGCCCGGGCGCGGCTGGCCGAGCTGGGAGTGTCCGAGGCCGAGATCTCCGATGTCGAGGATGCGACCCGCGCCCGCATGGACCGCGCCGTGCAGGAGGCGCTGGCGGCGCCGTACCCCGATCCCGGCGCCGAGCGCGCGACCGAGTTCGCGCCATGACCGAGTTGATCGAGTTCCGGGCCGCGATCCGCGAGGCGATCATCGAGGAGATGGAGCGCGACGAGTCCGTCGTGTTCTTCGGCGAGGACGTCGCGGCCGAGCAGGGCGGCGTGTTCGCGGTCACCCCGAGGATCCAGGAGCGCTTCGGCGAGGCGCGCATGTTCGACACGCCGATCTCCGAGCTCGCGCTGGCGGGCGCGGCGTTCGGTGCCGCGGTCACCGGATTGCGCCCGATCATCGAGATCATGTTCGGCGACTTCATGGGCCTGGCGATGGACTCGCTGGTCAACCAGTCCGCGAAGTACTGGTACATCTCGCACGAGCAGCGCCCGGTGCCGCTCGTCGTCCGCTCGGCGGTCGGCGGCGGTGGTCGGTTCGGCGCGATGCATTCGCAGACCCACGGCACCTGGTTCCAGGGGGTCCCGGGGCTGAAGATCGCGTTTCCGTCGTCGCCGGCCGAGGCCAAGGGGCTGTTGAAGGCCGCGATCCGCGACGACAACCCGGTCATCTTCCTCGAGCACAAGCGGCTCTACTCGATGAAGGGTCCCGCCGACCCGGCGCCCGGCGCCGGCGAGGTGATCCCGCTCGGCCGCGCCCGCGTCGCGCGGTCCGGGAAGGATGTGACGATCGTGTCCGCCGGCAAGGGCGTGCCCGACGCCCTCGAGGCGGCCGAACGCCTGGCGAGCGACGGCGTCCAGGCCGAGGTGATCGACCTGCGCACGCTCCGTCCGATCGACGTCGACACCGTGCTCGAGTCCGTGGCCCGGACGAATCGCCTGCTCGCCGTCGAGGAGGGGCCGCGCACGGGCGGCTGGGCGTCGGGCCTGCTCGGGCAGGTCGCCGAGCGCGGGCTCCACGACATCGACGACGCCTGGGTGCTCGCCACCGACGAGCTGCCGATTCCCTACAGCCCGACGCTCGAGGACGCGTTCATCCCGGGCGCCGATGCGATCGCCGCCGCCGTCCGCGAGCGGGCGGGAATCGCGGTGAGCTGACATGCCAAACGTCGTGATGCCACGGCTGTCGGACTCGATGGAGGAAGCGACGATCGTCCGCTGGCTGAAAGGCGACGGTGAGGTGGTGTCGAAGGGCGAGCCGCTCGCGGAGGTCGAGACCGACAAGGCGACGGTCGAGTTCGACGCCGGCGCAGACGGGATGCTGCGGATCCTCGTGCGCGAGGGGGAAACGGTGGCGCTCGGAGCCGTGATCGCGACCATCGGCGAGGCGTCCGAACCGCGGCAAGGAACGCTTTCGAGCACCGGGACCACGTCCGAAGCGCGGTCCGTGTCTCCGGTGCCCGCTCGCCCCGGTCCCGCCCCGCCGCTGCCCGTCGCCGCGGGCAAGACACCCGAAACCGGCAACGGATCGGACAGGGTGAAGGCGTCGCCGCTGGCCCGGCGGCTCGCGCGCCAGTCGCAGATCGACCTGCGGGGCATCACCGGGTCGGGCCCGGGCGGAAGGATCGTCAAGGCCGATCTCGAGACGGCGCCCGCGTCTGCGCCGGCCGCTCGGGGCGCCAAGGGCATCGTCACGACCGTGCAGCCCTCCCGCACCCAGGTGCAGATCGCCCAGCGGATGGCGGAGTCGAAGGCGACGATCCCGGACTTCACCCTGCACGCCGAGGTCGACATGGAGCAGGCCGTCGGCTTCCGGGCCCAGCTCCGCAAGGCCGGGCGCTCGGGCGAGGCGGTCCCGTCCTACAACGACATGGTGATCAAGGCGTGCGCGCTCGCGCTGCGCGAACATCCGCGCGCCAACGCGGCGTATCGCGACGGCGCGTTCGAGCTGTACGAGCGCGTCAACGTGGGGATCGCCGTGGCCGCCGACGACAGCCTGATCGTGCCCACGGTGTTCGACGCCGATCGCAAGCCGCTGCTCGACATCGCCCGCGAGGCGCGCACGCTCGCCGAGCGCGTCCGCTCGCGGCAGATCACACCGGCCGAGCTGTCGGGCGGCACGTTCACGGTGTCCAACCTCGGGATGTACGGCGTGACCGACTTCGCCGCGATCATCAACCCGCCACAGGCGGCGATCCTGGCGGTCGGCGAGCTGCGCGAGGTCCCGGTGGTCCGCGACGGGCAGCTCGTCCCGGGGTCACGCATGAGCATCGTGCTCACGTGTGACCACCGGATCCTGTACGGCGCCCCCGCGGCGGAGTTCCTCGCTCGGGTTCGCCAGCTGCTCGAGCAGCCGCTCAACCTGCTGCTCTGAGGCCCTACGCGTCGGGCAGCCAGGGACCGTGCCAGCCGCCGAAGGTGGCGACCAGCTTGTCCGCCTGCGCGGGGCCCCATGAGCCCTGGGCGTAGGGCAGAACCGCCGGAGGCGCGTCGAGCAGCGGCTGGACGATCCGCCAGCTGGCCTCGACACTGTCCTGGCGGGTGAAGTGCGTGCTGTCGCCGACGATCGCGGCGCGCAGCAGAACCTCGTACGGCGTCGGGCCCTCGCCGCCCTCGTCCGCGAACTCCACGTCGAATGCGATCTCGTTCGCCCCCGACTTGTCTGCGCGCTGCGCGTCGAGGATCATCCGGATCCCGGTCGACGGATCGATCTTGAAGACGATCTGGTTGGGCTCGGGCAGGCGGCGGCCGGTGGTGACGATGTGCAGCCGCGGGGGGTGGCGGAACAACAGGCGGAGCTCGGTCTGGCGGACCGCCAGGTGCTTGCCCGTCCGGATGAAGAACGGCACTCCCGCCCAGCGCCAGTTCTCGATCTCGAGCCGGAGCGCGGCGTACGTCTCGGTGGTCGAGTCCGGCGCGACACCGTCGGTGTCCAGGTAGCCGTCGTACTGGCCGCGCACGTAGTGGGACGGCTCGGCGTCCTGCGTCGCCTTGAGCACCGCGACCTTGGCCTCCTTGAGGGTTTCGGGATCGCGGCCCCAGGGCGGTTCCATCGCCGCGGTCGCCATCAGCTGGAGCAGATGGTTGACGACGACGTCGCGAAGGGCGCCGACGGGATCGTAGAAGGAGCCTCGATCCTCGACGCCGAAGTTCTCGGCCATCGTGATCTGCACGCAGGCCAGGTAGTTGCGGTTCCAGATCGGCTCGAGCATCGTGTTCGCGAACCGCAGGTAGAGGATCTCCTCGAGACCCATCTTCCCGAGGAAATGGTCGATCCGGTAGATCTGTGACTCGGCGAGGTAGCGATGCAGGTCAGCCGCGAGCTCGCGGGCCGACTGCAGATCGTTCCCGAACGGCTTCTCGACTGCCACCCGCTGCCCGTTCGACACCAGGTTGGCTTTGGCCAGGCCTTCGACCACGGTGGCGAACAGCGACGGCGGAATCTCGAGGTAGAACACGGGGTTGTGGTGGTCGCCGAGCGTCTTGGCCACCTTCGAGTACAGCGCGTCGCTGTCGAAGTCGCCGCCGATGTAGCTGAGTCTCGCCGCGAACCGCCCGAACACCTCGTCGTCGAGGTCCTCGCCGGTCTGCTCGATCGCGTCGCGCGCACGGCTGCGGAGGTCCTCGTCGCTGAGGTCCTGGCGCGCCACTCCGAGCACGGGGAGGTCGAGCAGCCCGCGCCGCTCGAGCCGGTAGAGCGACCGGAACGTCTGCTTCCTGGCCAGGTCGCCGGTTATGCCGAAGATGACCAGCGCGTCGGCTTCGCGTTCGCTCATCGCCTAGCTCTCCTCCGATTCGATTTGCCGCGGGCTCGCAGCTTCTTGGCGAGCGCCACGTCCTCGGCCGCGGGGCTGCCGTGGTCGCGGCCGGTCTCGAGCACGCCCGGCAGCTTGTCGAACCGGGGTTCGGATATGAACACCGCGCAACCCTTCTCGCCGAGGTCGCCTTCCCCCATGATCGCGTGGCGGTCGCGGTTGGAACCGAGCGGGACGGCCGAGTCGTTGACGTGGAGGGCGCCGAGCCGATCGCAGTCGACGGTCCGGTCGAAGTCGTCGATGACCTCGGCCAGCGAGTCGCGCGTCCGCACGTCGTACCCCGAGGCAAACAGGTGGCAGGAGTCGAGGCAGATGCCGAGCCGCTTGCCGCCGCCACCGGCGTCGATCAGCTCCGCGAGCTCCTCGAACGAACGCCCGAGCGTGCCGCCGGCGCCGGCCGTGTCCTCGAGCAGAAGCGGGCATTTGTCGGTTTCGGCCAGGGCCTCCTTGATGACCTTGCCGGCGCGCTTGATCGCCTTGGGTACGTCGCCCGTCTTCGCCGAGCCGGGATGCAGGACCACGCCGACCGCGCCGATCCCCGCGCCGACGCGCAACGACTGGAGGAGCGAGGTAAGCGACTTTTCGCGCATCTCGCGATCCTCGGTAGCGCAGTTGATGAGGTAGACCGCATGGATCATCACGGACTTGATCGGGCTGGCGGCCATCGCCTCGCGGAACTCCGCGAAGTCGTCATCGCTGTACGCGGTGGGGCGCCACATCCTCGGTGACTGGTTGAAGATCTGGATCGTCTCGCACCCGCGTTCGACGCCGCGCTCGACCGCGTTCGGGAGGCCACCGGCATTCGATACGTGCGCGCCGATTAGCATGCGATTCTGTAGGTCATGCGCGTTCGCTTCGCTCCATCCCCGACCGGGGCACTACACATCGGTGGTGCCCGGACGGCCCTGTACAACTGGTTGCTCGCCCGCGGCCAGGCGTACGGCCCTGCCGGCGAGCCCGGGACGCTCGTGCTGCGCATCGAAGATACCGATCGCGAGCGATCGACACCGGAGAACGTGGAGCAGATCCTCGACGCTCTGCGGTGGCTCAACCTCGACTGGGACGAGGGGCCGGTGTTCCAGTCCGAGCGCGCCGAGCGCCACCGGGAGGTGCTCGCGCGGCTGCTCGAGTCGGGGCACGCGTACCACTCGACGGCGACCGCCGACGACGTCCAGACTTACAAGGCGCGCCACGGCTTCGAGCGCGGGTACCGGGGCGTTCCCGAGGAGGCGGGCGCGGTCAGGCTGCGCGTTCCCGATGACGGGGAGACGATCTTCGACGACGTGATCCGGGGGCAGATCCGGTTCGCGAACTCGAGCATGGACGACTTCGTGATCGCCCGCGCCGACGGCTCAGTGCTGTACGTGTTCGCGAACCTGGTCGACGATCTCGACGCCGACATCACCGACGTCGTGCGTGGCGAGGACCACATCTCGAACACGCCGAAGCAGCTTCTTGTGCTCGACGCGCTCGGCGTCGACCCGCCTCGCTACGCGCATCTCCCGCTCCTGCACGGGCCCGACGGGCGCAAGCTGTCAAAGCGCCACGGCGCGGCTTCGGTGCAGGAGCTGCGCGCGGCCGGCTACTTGCCCGAGGCGGTCGACAACTACATCGCGCTCCTTGGCGCGGGCTTCGCCGCCGACGAGGAGTTCTTCTCTTTGGACGAGCTCGCCGAGCGCTTCCGTCTCGAGCGCGTCTCGAAGAACCCGGCGGTGTTCGACGAGCGCAAGCTGCGTCACCTAAACGGCCGCTGGGTCAGGGAGCTCGGGGTGGACGAGCTGACGACGCGGCTCGAGGAGTTCACCGGGCGGACGGGGCTGCGCGATGCTGTGGAGATATCTGAGGAGAAGATTCAGACGCTGGCGGACTTCTGGCCGCTGGTCGGCTTCCTGTTCGATGGCCCCGCCGACGACCCCAAGGCGTTCCAGAAGGTGATCGCCTCGAACGGCGGTCTCGAGTCGCTGCGAGCGGCACGCAAGGCGCTGGCGCGCGCCGAGCCGTTCACCGTCCAGAACATCGAGCGCGCGCTCCGCGAGGTTGTCGAGGACTACGGCGTCAAGCCGGCCAAGGTGTTCCAGCCGGTGCGCGTCGCGATCGCCGGGACGACCGTGTCGCCGGGGATCTTCGAGAGCGTCGCGGTGCTCGGCAAAGATGAGACATTGGCCCGGATCGATCGGGCTCTGGAGCATGCGGAATGAAGAGTCGACTAAACGAACGTTGTACCCCTGCCGATAACGCTGGCTGAGGCGGCCATGACAACCGTGGAACCGCCGCTCCCCCTGAGCCCCCTAAAAGGACGGATCCGAGCATCGTGGCCACGCTAGCCGCAGTCAAGAACACAGCCGACCCGTACGCCTCGCGCGAGCGGCATCACAACGAGGGTCACGGACGCCGGCTCACGGCCGCGTTCGAGGCGCTGGAGGCGTTCCCGATGCTGGCCGAGTCGCGCAACCGGGTGCTGCGCCTGTTCGAGACGGGCGAGCCGTCGACCGCCGACGTGGTCGCCGCCGTCGAGGCCGACGTCGCGCTTGCGGTCACCGTGCTGCGCCTCGCCAACCGCGTCGACGGCAAGATGCGCGGCCGGGTCGAGAGCGCTGTCAAGGGCGTCGAGGTCCTGTCTCCCCGCAACGTCCACTCGATCGCCTCGAAGGCGCGGACGTTCGACTTCTTCGAGCGGACCGCGGTCTGGCAGGGCGTGCCCGAGCGCTTCCGGCTCCACGCCGTCGCCACCCAGCGCGCCGCCGACCGGATCGCCCGCGAGCTCGGCTACGAGGCTCGCGACCGGTTGATGGTCACATCGCTGCTGCACGACATCGGCAAGCTCGTGCTGGTCCACGCCTATCCCGGCTACCCGCGCCAGATTCACGCCGAGGCCCGCACCCCCGAGGAGCGGATCCAGACCGAGCGCCGCGAACTCGGCGTCGACCACGCGCTCGTCGGCGGCGTCCTCGCCCGCCGGTGGGGGCTGCCGAAGTCCGTCGCCAGCGTGATCGAGCGCCACCACGCCGAGGATGTCGACGGCGAGGCCGCCGTCGTGCGCCTGGCCGACATGCTCGCCCACTACACGCTCGGCGCTTCGGTGTCGCCGTCGGAGCTCCTGAACGTCTCCCGCCAGGTCGGGATCGCCCCGACAGAGCTCCGCACGGTCATGTACGACCTGCCGCTGCCGAGCGCCGGCGGGCGCCGCCGTCAGATCGATCCGTGCCCGATGTCCACGCGCGAGGTCGAGGTCCTACGCCGGCTGGCTCGCGGGATGGTCTACAAGCAGATCGCCTCCGAGCTCGGCCTGTCGACCAGCACCGTCCGTACGCACCTGCACAACGTGTACGGCAAGCTCGGCGCGATGGATCGCGCCCAGGCGGTTCTGATCGCCACCGAGCGCGGCTGGATCTAGTCGTAATTCCGACCTGAGGCGGATTCCCCGGACCTCCTCATTCCTGCGATGATCGCCGTGGCCGATGATCTCGATCACGACGAAGTCGCCGTATGCGCTGAGCGCGCTCGTGGAGCTCCGCCATCAGGGCGACCGGGGCCCGGTCCCGATCGCTGAGCTCGCGCGGCGCCGGCAGATCCCGGTCCAATTCCTCGAGCAGCTGTTCGCCACGCTCAGGCGATCCGGGGTCCTGCGCTCACAGCGCGGCGTCAAGGGCGGGTACTCGTTCGCGCGCCCGGCGGGAGAGATCACCGTGCTCGAGCTGGTCGAGTTGCTCGACGGACCGGTCGGGAGCGGCGCCACGGGCGTGTTCGCCGAAGCCGCCGAGGCGGCGCGCGCCGTGCTGGCGCAGTCGACCGTCGCGGACGTAGCCGACGCCGAGTCGCGGGCCGCCGGCGCGGCCATGTACCACATCTAGCGCGCCGTACGCGGATACGGGCGAAAGCCCGAAAGCAAAAGGAGATTCGACCGCTGAGGGACAGTCAGGAGGGAGCCGGCGGGTAGTGTCAGTGGACCCGGCGGAACGTGCCGTCGATGTCTGAACCCCCGGCGTTCGGGACGAACACGTCGACCATCCGTGCCCCGGAGCGCTTGAGGCAGTCGATGCCAGGTGCGGCACACCCCGGATGCGCGCCCGCCACTCGGTAGTAGTGGTGATAGCCGGAGGAGATGTCCTTCAGCCGCAGCGGCCCAGCGCACGTCGAACTGGTCCGCCACATGCCGCGCCGCTCGCTTGGATCGATCACGATCATGAAGCGCTGATGTGACGCGTGAGTCCCTGGCGGCAGCGTGAGGTGACCGCTCCAGGTGCCGACGATCGACGTTGCGGGAGGCGCATTGACGCGGCCCGCCCCGGCGACCGCGCCAGCGGTCGCGGCTCTGACCGTTGTCGCTGTCGTCGTGGACGACTGATCCGCCACGACCACGGCTACCGCGCGAGCGGGCGCGGCTCTGACCGTTGTCGTGGTGGTCGTGGACGACTGGTCGGCCTGCGAGCCACAGCCGGCAGCGGCCAGCGCCAGCGCGAGCGCCGTAGCCGGGATGGCGACAGAGAGCTTCCGCATTACCTCTTCCTTTCGGCCGAAACTGGTCCCAAACGAAAAACGGGTTCAGGTCTGATGATCTTCCACGGCCGAGGATGCGCGGCAGTACCCGTACAGCTCGAAGCTGCGCAACAGGCCCCTGAACACTCGCCAGCACGGCGGTGATGGGTTCGTTCCCCAGGTAGCTCGGCGGTGTCAGCCGCCCAAAGTCGCAAACCGGGAGCGAGGGGCTGCTGTCGATCCGAATGAGTGCGACTTTGTGCGCTTATTGCGCACGTTCGTACCTCCTGGCACAGCGAGTTGCTCCGCCTGTTGCACGTTGATTACACGAGCAGGCCGCTCGACCGAATCAGGTCCGCCGCTGGCCGGAGCGGACGTCCGGAGCTTAGAGGTGGCATAGGAGAAGGAGAAGTCGTGGCGAATCAGTCTCAATCGCACCTCGCTCTGGTGGCGGAGATCCGTGGAAAGCCGGACGAGGGAGAGGCAAAACGCGTGACGACGCCGGAGGCCTCAGGTCGGGGCAACGTCCGGCTGCAACCGCCAACGCACCCCGAGGCGGTGATGGCGATCCGTGAGCTGCTCGACGAGGCAGAAACGCGGCACACGGAGTTGGAGGCCCAGTATTGGCGAACGCGCGAACTGCTCGATGAGCTGGTGCGCGTCGCCTACGAGGAGTACATGGACGGAGGCCGGGCATACCCGAGAGAGGACCCGCCGGGATGCGAGTCGACGAACGTCAGCCGTTGGCTGGTCGATCACAGGTCCCTCTTGCCGCCGGACGTCCCGTTCCCGCGCCGGTCGAACGAGTTCAACAGAGTTTCGGGCTCGTCCGCGCATCGACAGTGGCGAGCCAGGGTCCTCGGGGCGCTGGCCTTGAGCGCGGCGTTGTGCGCCATCGTCCAATTCAGCCGTAGGGTCACAGCCGCATGACGCCGGTCTCCCCGGCGCGATCTGCGCTACCTGGCCGCCAGGAAGGCGTCTAACTGCGACTCCCGGACGCGCCTCTGGCCGACCCGCACACATGCTCCAGTTCACCACGGTCGATCACGTTGCGGATCGTCTGTGGTTGAGCTTGAGCAGCTCCGCGACCTCTTTGACCGTCGGGAGTTCATCTGGCACGGGTTGAATCTAACCGAGCCAAACGGACGCCTAGTCGTGCGGATGCCGACCCCTTGATGGGTATACGAACGTATGTTTGTGCGCGAGTACGCCTTCACGATCACCGAGCACGATCCCGAGCGACCGTTCGCGTGGCCCATGAACGTCGAGAGCGCCTTCGCGTCTGGTTCTCACGAACGAGAGCGTCCAATACCTACGGAATGTCACGTTCGGGGTTGGAATGTGCGGCGCCGATGTCCCGTGGCGGCGATCAAAGACAGACCGGCACGCGGGACGGCTGGATGTCTCCCGCCCTCAGGCGCGTTTTCCAGAAGCGGGCGCTGTCTCGGTCGTTCTCCCCGACGACGTGCACTTCGCGCGTGCTGAAGACCTGGACGTTGGTACGTACTACTGGGCGAGTTCGACGATGGCGCTGTGCGCTGGCGAACAGAGAATCCTAGGGATCAGTCGAGAAACCTCACGATTCACCGTGTGCGTTGGTGGTCGCGACGTCGGAGGGTTCGGAGGCTGGCTCGCGCCAAACGACAGACAGGTTGATGAAAGGCTTGGGTGGTCCCCGCCGGCGCATCTTCGCCGTCCTGCAAGGTTTCTCTCATTCTCGGCTGATGACGCCGGTGTCCGGGCTGACGGGTAGATTCTCGGTGCGCTGGCCGCCGGAGACGTCCTGAAGCGTGGGGAAAGGACGCCCCTCTGCGCCGCGGCACGCCCCCATTTGCCGCTGGCGCACCAGCGCCCCGCCGACCCATTTGCGGTTGGCGGGGCGCCCCAGACTACGCATCTCTGGAGAGACGCGCACGCACTAACGACGGCGAAACCCCGCCAAGGTTAGGTTCAACTCTTTGTGCAATGGGCCGCCGACGCCGTAAGCAAGGCAATACAGGTACCGCGCACGCAACGCGTGCCGATCGGCGTTAAGTCGGCATGGGCGAGGTGCGGGCGTTCGTCAAGCACACAGACACTCGACTCCTTGGAGTCAAGCCCCGAGCAGTGGTTGCTCGAAGGCCGTTGTGCCCGCCGCGCCCTGCGGCCCCGGCAGGATACGGTGGCTCGACCTGTCGACGTCCATCCGTTTGCCGATGGGACGAGGCGGTACGACGGTGATCGAGACCGCCGTCGGGATTCTGACCGTCCCTGAGCTGGAGGCGGTGGTTGCGCTGGACCTAGACCTCGCGGAGAGATACCAGGCGATCGCCGATGACCCCGACCTCGAGCCGAAGGAGCGACAAATCGCTGGCGCGCTCGCCGCGTGGCGCCGCGCGCGGGCCCGCTACTTCCGCGAGGAGTGCGCCAAGACAGAACAATTCGAGGCCACGCACGAACTCGAAACCCGTATTGCGTGACCGAGCTTCGTCGCCTTCTCCGGCCGTTGTGCGCGAGAGGACCAGCTCAAGGGAGCTCACTTCGGCCGTTCACCGCGTCCGGCGGTCGCTCGAGGCAAGGCCCGGTTCAGCGACGCGAACGTGTTTGACGCGATGTCAAGCCCCGGCAGCGCGCGCAGCCTGACTCTCGTAGGGTTAGGCCGGCCAATGCCCCGAATCCCGACCAACATTGCGACCACCGTCGGGCGCACGCCGATGGTGGAGCTGACGCGGATGCTTCCGGACGCCCACGCGCGCCTTTTCGCCAAGCTCGAGGCCTTCAACCCGGGCGGGAGCGTGAAGGACCGGATCGGGGTGTCGATGATCGAGGCCGCCGAGCGGGACGGACTGATCGAGCCGGGGCGGACGACGATCGTCGAGGCGACGAGCGGCAACACGGGGATCGCGCTCGCGTTCGTGTGCGCCGCCAAGGGCTACGAGCTCGTGCTGACGATGCCTCAGGGGATGAGCCGCGAGCGCGAGGGGCTGCTGCGCCTGTACGGCGCGCAGGTGGAGATCACCGAGTCGCTGGGAGGGATGAACGAGGCGGTCGACGCGGCCCGAGCGATGGCCTCGCGCGGCAACGTGTTCCTGCCCGACCAGTTCTCCAACCCGGCGAACCCCGAGATCCACCGGCGCACGACCGGGCCGGAGATCTGGGAGGCGATGGCGGGCGAGGTGGACGCGTTCGTCGTCGGCGTGGGCACGGGGGGCACGATTACCGGGGCCGGCGAGGTGCTCAAGGCACGCAACTCCCGGTGTCGCGTGATCGCGGTCGAGCCGAGCGCATCGCCGGTGCTGTCGGGCGGACGTCCCGGACCGCACAAGATTCAGGGTATCGGCGCCGGGTTCGTCCCCGACGTCTTGAATCGCGACGTGCTTGACGAGGTCATCGGGGTCGACGACGAGGACGCGATCGAGACCGCGCGCGAGCTTGCCCGGCGCGAGGGGGTGCTGGCCGGAATCTCTGGCGGCGCGGCGGTGTGGGCCGCGATCGAGGTGGCGCGCCGGCCCGAGTCGCACGGGGCGCGGATCGTCACGATCCTCCCGGACTCTGGCGAGCGGTACGTCTCGACGCCGTTCTTCGCCCCGTAGGGGGCCGCGGGTCGGGTTGTGGGGGGCGGCGGGACCGGGTCCTGGAGCGGCCGGGTGCGGGTAGCTAGGCTTTCGGTATGCGGGTGCTCCGCATCGTCACCGAGGTGCGGCGCGACATCGCTGCCGCCCGCAGCCGCGATCCGGCCGCCCGCGATGTGGGCCCGCTCGAGATTCTCGCGGCCTGGCCCGGGGTGCATGCGCTTCTCGCCCACCGGGCCGCTCACGCCCTCCACAACGCCGGCGTGCCCCTCCTGCCGCGGGTGATCGCGTACATGTCGCGGTCGATCACGGGAATCGAGATCCATCCCGCGGCCAAGATCGGCGCCGGGTTCTTCATCGACCACGGGATGGGCGTAGTAATCGGCGAGACCGCCGAGCTCGGCGACGACATCACGCTGTACCAGGGCGTGACCCTCGGCGGCACCGGCTTCGCGACCGGGAAGCGACATCCGACCGTCCAAGACAACGTCACGATCGGCTCCGGCGCGAAGCTGCTCGGGCCGATCACGGTCGGCCACGGCTCGAAGATCGGCGCGAACAGCGTCGTGATCCACGACGTGCCGCCGAACTCCACGGTGGTTGGCAATCCCGGTCACCCGGTCCGCGTCGAAGGGCGCCGCCCCGAGGGCCCGGACGCGGACTGGGTCCACCTCCCCGACCCGATCGCCGATGCGATCAAGACCCTCGCCAGTCGGATCTCCGCGCTCGAGCAGGCCGACGGCAACGGCGACGGCGGCCGGGGTGTGGGCGAGAACGGGGGGGAGCCCGGCGAGCGGGTCAACCCGCGGGTCGGCCCGAACCCCGCCGGGGGCTAGCGCGTCGAGGTCGTCTTGACGCTGGTCGAACCTGGTGTGACGCCAGGCCCCGTTGGCTACAACGAGGTGCGGCGAGGCTCGGTCGGGGCGTGCTGCGTCGGCGCGGTCGCCTCCTCGTCGGGAATGTTCACGCGCGAGCTGACCAGGTACAGCGGCCGCCCCTTGACCTCGTCGTAGATACGGCCCACGTACTCGCCGATGATCCCGATCGCGATCAGCTGGATCCCGCCGAGGAGCAGCACCGCGATCGTCAGCGAGCTGAACCCCGGCAGGTAGGAGCCGAGGATCCGCAGCACGACGACGACCGGGATCGCGATGAACGCCAGCGTCGAGATCACGAAGCCGAACAGCGTGGCGAGCTGCAAGGGACGATGCGAGAAGGACGAGATCGCATCGAGCGAGAACCGCAGCATCTTCGGGAGCGTGTACTTCGTCTTGCCGGCGTAGCGACGGTCGCGGCTGTACGGGACAGCGGCCTGCCGGTAGCCGACCCAGACGGTCATGCCGCGGAGGAAGCGGTTGCGCTCGCGCATCGACAGGAGCGCATCGAGCGCTCGCCGGTCCAGCAGACGGAAGTCACCCGAGTTGTGCTGAAGCTCGACCTGCGCCAGCCGGTCGAAAAGCGAGTAGAACCACCGCGCGGTCGCGAGCTTGAAGCGCGATTCGCCCTCACGCTGCTCCCGGACGGCGTACACCACGTCGCAGCCGGCGCGCCAGTGGTCGAGCATGCGGGGGATCAGCTCTGGCGGGTCCTGGAGGTCGGCGTCGAGCATCACGACGGCGTCGCCTCGCGCGTGGTCGAGACCGGCCGTCAGCGCCGTCTGGTGGCCGAAGTTGCGCGACAGCTGCACCAAACGCACGCGCGGATCACTCGACGCGAGCTTGTGGAGCTCGGCCTCGGAGCGATCCGTCGAGCCGTCGTCGACGAGCACGAGCTCGAACTGGAGCCCGTCGAGCGCGCTGCACACGCGCGCGTAGAACTCCTCGATCGTGGCTTCCTCGTTGTACACGGGCGCCACGACGCTCAGCAGCTTGAGCGACCTGCCCTCGTCGATGGGCGTGGCGGGTTCGGTTTCGTGGGGATGATGGAGCGAGGTCATGGGGGGCTCACAATCCGGGGAGCGAGCTTCCGTGCGGGATGTAGGCAAGCAGCTGGAAGATCGCCATGATGATCGTCAGCACGATCGAGGCCTGCCACAGGCGGCGGTCTCGTCCGAGCGCGGCCAGTGGCATGAGCCACGCGATGTACCAGGGCAATAGCGACGCGGCTGTGACCAGCAACGCGAGGGCGGCCCAACCGGCCGCGGCGATCCAGTCCAGCTCGCCACGCCACACGCGCCACACCAGCCAGATCGTGGCGGCGGCGAACAGGCCGCCCAGAATCAACGCCGTCGGTTGCCCGACACCGCTGAACCCGAGGCGCGCCCCGAGGAAGCCGGGGATGCTCTGCCAGTTGCCCCTGCCCTGGACGTTCTCGATCGTCGCCGGGAGGTGGAGCGGCCCGGTCCCGAACAGCACGAACGCGAACGCGGTCAGGAGCGCGGCGGTCACGCCCGCCCCGATCAGGATGTCGCGCCGGCGTGGACTGGACATGCGCCCACGGGCGTCGGCGAGCGCGAACGGCAGCATCAGGCCGCCGGTCACCTTAACGGCTGCGCCGAGCACGATCGAGCCGGCGCCGAGCCGCCCTCGGTGCTGGAGCAGCAGCACGATCCCGGCGACCATCGGCACGAGCATCAGTAGGTCGTTGTGCCCCCCGCCGACGCCGTAGACGACGATCAGGGGGTTGAGCCCGACGAGCGCCGCGGCCCGGGTTGGGTCGACCCCGCGGAGCCGTGCCCCGTCCCACACGAGCGCAACGATCGCCAGGCTCGAGAGGGCCGCGATCGCCTTGTAGGCGAACACGCTGGCGGGGATCGACAGCGGCGCCAGCAGGTAGCTCAGCGCGGTGAATACCGGGCCGTAGACCGTGGGGATAGCGGTCCACTTAGCCCCGATGTAGGGGTAGAGCGGGTCGAGTGCGAGCGCGTGCGGGCCGGCCAGATACGGGTTGCCGCCGTACACCTCGCCGATCCGGCCGTAGAACTGGTAGCTGAAGACGTCGGTTGAGAACAGCGGGGGGGCGAGCAGGATCAGCGCGTGGAGCGCGGCGATCGAGCCGAGGACCAGCAGCGGGGACAGCCGGCGCGCCGCCCCGACTGTGACCACGTAGGACGCGAACATCACCGCCACCGTGACCGTCAGGCCGATGCTCCCGAGGTTGATGCCGGTGGTGCCGAACGACCCGGCGAGCCCGATCGGCCCGAGCCCGGTCTGCGTCGTCTGCGGCAGCAGCTTGTCGGTGCTCGCCGCTGAGATCGACACCAGCACCCCGCTCGCCAGCATCCCCGCAAGCCCGAGCAGCCCGACCCACGAAACCTGAGCGCGCGTCCGTGTCCGGCCGGCCTCCAGTGGCGCCGTACGCAGGCCGAATGCGCCGCTCCGCGTAGCGCCAAGCGACGGACTGTTCACACTCATCGCTTGTAGCTTGGCCGACGAACAGTCGCGCGGCGTGTGGTCATTGTTGACATTACGTTAGGGAACTTGCGCTCACAATGTTCAGGTACCGAGCGTTCCCGTTACCCGCCGCGGGGCGCCTGATCACGTCCGCGGACTACCGATTCTTCGTTCTCGCCGGCCGTCGCGGCGGCGCAAGAAAGGCACGGCCCACATGGCCTCGAACGCGATCCGTGCCGACATCTTGCTCGAGCCGACGCTGCGGTCCTTGAAAACGATAGGGATTTCGGCGACCCGGAACCCCGCCAGCAGTGCCCGGTAGGTGACCTCGATCTGGAAAACGTACCCCTCGGCCCGGATCGTCTCGAGATCGATCGCCTCGAGCACCCGGCGGTGGATGCACTTGAATCCGCCGGTGAGGTCGTGGATCGGCACCCGGAGAATCATCCGGGCGTATAGCCCGCCGCCGCGGCTGATCAGTCGTCGCGCGAGCCCCCAATCCTCGACCCCGCCCCCCTCGACGTAGCGGGACCCGAGCACCAGGTCGGCGGTCTTGGCGGCGTCGAGCATCGGCCTCAGGTAGCGGGGGTCGTGTGAGAAGTCCGCGTCCATCTCGATCACGAGCTCAGCGCCCGAGTCGAGCGCGCGCGCGAAGCCGGCCAGGTAGGCGTGTCCCAGCCCGGACTTCTTGGCGCGATGGAGGACCTCGACCTGCAGCTCAGCGGCCGCCAGGCGGTCGGCGATCTCGCCGGTTCCGTCGGGCGAGTTGTCGTCGACGATCAGGATCCGGTGCGCGTCCGGGGCCAAACGCTCGAGTTCGGCCGCGGTGGCGCGCACGATGCCCTCGATGTTCGCTGCCTCGTTGTAAGTGGGGATAACGACCCAGACCGGTGGGTGCATCGTTCGGGAGCGTAATGGGACTTGCGGCACGCCGAGGTAACGGGTGGCGTCGACTTTGCGATCCTGCGCGCGCGGCGCACCTCCACGCGGCGCGCGGCACGCGGCGCGGCGGTGCGAGCGCCCGCGGACGAGATCGTGCACGCGTGCACGCGGACGGCCGACGCGGCATCATGAGGGGCGGGGCATCCCTTCATGGAACGCAGTGCCGACCTAGGCAACCAGCCGGGCGATCCCGGAATCCTCGAACGCGCTCAACCTGTGCGCCGGATGAGCATGGCGCCACACCACCGCCGCAGGCGCGCCGTCGCGTTACTGTCGCTGATCGGGGTCGCGGTTGCGGTCGTCGCGCTGGTGACGATTCTGCTCCTCAGCGGAGGTACCACCACGCAGCACGCCACGGCGCAGCCCCAGGGCGGGTTTTTCGCCGCCATCCGAAAGCTCGCCGGCAACGGCGGCGGGTCGGTGGCTGCCCGCGAGGCGATTGCCGAGAACGCCGCGATCAACCGGACACTCGCGTACACGCCATGGGTTCGGATCGCGGGTGCGCAGCACCGCGAGATCGCCCTAACGTTCGACGACGGCCCCGGGCCGTACACGCCCCAGGTCCTGGCCATCCTTCAGCGCGAGCACGTGCCCGCCACGTTCTTCGAGGTTGGGATCCTCGAGCGCTACTTCAACGCGTCGACCACCGCCATCGCCGCCCACGGCGACGTGATCGGAGATCACACCGAGGTGCATGCACCGATGTCGAGGCTGTCGAAGAAGGCGCAACAGCAGCAGCTGCTCGAGCAGGCCAGCGCGATCGAGCGCTACGGCGCGAAGTTCCCGCGCCTGTTCCGGCCCCCGTACGGGCTGTGGAACTCGAACACGCTTGCCTTACTCCACAAGTACCGGATGCTGATGGTGCTGTGGACCGTGGATACCAGTGACTACCGCCGGCCGGGCGTCTCGGCGATCGTCGACTCTGCCGTCGACGGGGCCCGGCCCGGAGCGATCATCCTCCTGCACGACGCCGGCGGGGATCGCTCGGAGACCGTGGCGGCGCTCCCTCGGATCATCGCGGCGCTCCGTAAGCGTCATTACAGCCTGGTGACCGTCCCTCGGCTTCTGCTCGACAACCCGGCGCCGCGGGTGCAGAACATTGCGGCCGTAATCGGCTCCGGGGGGTAGCGCCGGTGATGTGCAAGGGGCCTGTCCGGGCGTGGGCTGCGCCGATGCCTGGGGGTACGCTGCGCCGATACCCCGGGGGACGCTGCGCCGATGCCGGGGGGTGCGCGACGCCGTCAGCGCCGCACGTACGCGACGCGGTTCCAGCTCGGCTCAGGCGCGAGCTGGATTGGCTCGCCGCCACGGTCGGGCTGGATGTAGATGAACGCATGGGCGTCGGAGTCGAACCTGATGTCGAGCTCGCCCTCCTTGACGCGCTGATCGAGCCACGCGCCCCGGAAGATCAGACGGCGCAGCCAGTGAACAAGCGAGCGATCGGACGGCCCGACGAGGTCGGGCCAGCAGTCGTTCACGTGCTCGCCGAGCGCCGAGGCCGGTTCGGCGACCTCGCCGTTCACGACGAGGTTGATGAGATCCTCGCCCTCGTCGTCGTCGACCGAGCCGCCGATGAATCCGAGCTTGCGGGCGGCCTGCTCACAGCGCTCGCGAAAGTCGCGTTCGTTGAACGTGAATCGGAGCTCGCCGTACTCGAGAACGAAGTCCTCCCCAGAGCTGTAGTTCCCGCGCTGGTACATGGGCCGTCGGCATCATATGTTGGATTCCTCCGTGCCTGCAGCGTGTGAATGGGACGTTGCAGAATGTGCGTCGGCTGTCCGCCAAGACGCTTCCGAAAGCGCCGCAAGCCTTGTGTCACGGGGGATCCGGCCGTCTCACCGCCGAGGCCATGACGCTACCCTTCTACGCGATGATGCCGGGGTCGCGATGACCGAGGGTGGCCCGGTGTCCGGCGCCGGCGCTGGGTCGGCGCAGGGGACAGAGGGCGAATACGAGACCAGGTTGGAAGCCGCCACCGAGAGTGATCGGCGGTGGCCGTACTCGCTGCCCGTTGGGGTGCTGTTCGTCGGGCTGATCCTGACGGGCGTACTCGTGTGGATCTCGGCCTCGACGTACTCGAGCAACGAACGGCGGCTGCTCAACCTCCGGGTCCGCGATGCCGGCGCGCTCTTCGCCGGGGCGTTCGCGAGTATCCAGACGCCGCTGGCGTCGGCTGCCGCCCTGGCGGACGCGACGAGTGGCGACGTTGGGAAGTTCATGGAGTTCACTGCTCCGTACACGACGGGCAAGACCCCGACGTTCGGGTCGGTGTCGCTGTGGCGGCTGGGCGCCAACCAGCCCGGGCCCCTGGCGGTGGTGGGGAAGCCATCCGCGCTCGGCGGGACCCCGTCGCGGGCAGAGGCGTTCTTCGCCCGAACGGCCGCCAGCGGTTCGCGCTTGGGTGTGATCGGGCTGCTCACGCAGCCCCCGCGTCGCCTCGGGTATGCGTTCACCTCGCCGGGGCTGACCGGCCGGTACGTCGTGTATGCCGAGAGTGTCCCGCTCCCCGCCAACCGCAGGTCGAAGTTCCAGAGCTCTTCCACGTTCGCCGATCTCCACTACGCGTTGTACCTGGGCAAGCTGCAGCGGCCCGAGGACCTGCTCGTAACCGATTTGAAGAGCCTGCCGATGACGGGCCATACCGCGTCGATCTCGATTCCGTTCGGGAGCAACAGCTTCACGTTCATCGTTTCCGCGCGCCAGCCGCTCGTCGGCTCGTTCCCGGAACGCCTGCCGTGGCTGATCGGGATCGTCGGTGTCCTGCTCAGCATCGGCGCCGCGCTACTGACGCTGCGGCTGATCCAGCGCCGCAACCATGCTGAGCAGCTGGCCACATCGCTCGAACAGATCGCGGACGAGAACCGCAGGCTGTATTCCGAACAGCGCACGATCGCCCAGACGCTGCAGCACGCGCTTCTGCCGGAGGCGCTGCCGAAGATCCACGGGGTCGAGACCGGCGCGCGGTACGAAGCCGGGGTGGAGGGCGTCGATATCGGTGGCGACTGGTACGACCTGATCGCGCTCGACGACCATCGGCTGCTACTGGTGGTCGGGGACGTCTCGGGCCGCGGCGTGCGGGCCGCGGCGACGATGGCGTCGCTCCGCTACGCGATACACGCCTACGCCGCTCAGAACGACCCGCCAGAGACGATTCTGACCAAGCTGTCGAAGCTGGTCAGCGTCGGCACGACCGGCCAGCTGGCCACGATCCTGTGTGCCCTCGTCGACGTCGAAGCCCACACGCTGACGGTCACGAGCGCAGGTCATCTCCCGCCGCTGCTGATCAGCGACGGCACCGGAACCTTCATCAGGGGCGCGGTGGGCGTGCCGATCGGTGTGCAGACCAGCGCCACCTACACGTCGACCGCTGTTTCGACCCCGCCGGCGGCCACTCTGCTTGCATTTACAGACGGCTTGGTGGAGCGACGCGGCGAGAGCATCGACGCGGGACTCGAGCGTCTCCAGCACGCCGCCACCGCCAATCATTCCAACCTCGACGGCCTGCTCAGCCAACTCCTCGAGCTTCGGCACGACAGCGACGACGACACCGCGATCGCAGGGCTCAGATGGCTGGATTAGACGCCAACAACACCGCCGATTTGACCTTCGACCTGGCCCAGGACGACGGCGATGGTTTGAAGGTCCGCATCTCGGGTGAACTCGATATTACGAACGTCGATGCGCTCGAGTCCGCGGTAGGGTCCGCGCTCGAGCGTCACCCGGGGAAACTGATACTCGATTTGAGCGGGTTACGCTTTGCAGACAGTTCCGCCATCGCCCTGTGGGTGCGCTGGTCGACGGCTGTGCACGAGATCGAGCTCCGAGACGTCTCGCCAATCCTCCGGCGGGTCATCGATTCAATGGGATTGGCCGACACCCTGAACGTGAAGCCGTGAAGCAAGAGAGAACATTTCCCCACGAGCCTGAATCCGTCCCGGCCGCGCGGCGCTTCGCCACGAGCGTGCTGCGCGGCGTCTCGGCGGACACCCTCGAGGCGGTCGAGTTGATGGTCTCCGAGCTCGCCACCAACTGCATCCGCCACACCGACAGCGGATTCGAGCTGTCGGTCAGCCGCGACGGCGGGGACATCCGCGTCGAGGCGACCGACGGGGCGGGGGGCAGGCCCGAGATGCGCTCGCCCAAGCCGACCGATCCCAGCGGGCGCGGGCTGAAGATCATCGACATGCTCTCCTCGGACTGGGGCGTGGACCACCATCCCGCCACCGGCAAGACCGTGTGGTTCACGGTGGCGGACACGGCGGCGGCTTCCGCGCCACAGGCGTCGCGGGCGTAGCCGGCGGTCGATCGCCGATCGCGCGGCTTCCCGGCTGCGGGAGCGGCTGCCGTTGCGGGTGCGGTTGCGTTGCGGGGGCGGTCGTGGGGCGGGGGCGGTTGTGGGCGGGGGCGGTTGTGGGGCGGGGGCGGTTGTGGGCGGGGGCGGTTGCGGCGCGGGGCGGTTGCGAGGCGAGGGCGGGTTGCAGGGCAGGGGCGGTCCCGGGTGCCCCTTGGGTCATAACCGCACGCTCGACACCGTCGAGTAGCCGAGAGTGGCGCCCTGACCCGTATACGTACCGTCACGCACACTCGCCTTCCACGGGAGGTCGAGTGTGCGGATATGACCCATTCCGCGTCGGGCTGGCGGCCGGAGTCGTTCGCCGCGCGGACAAAATTCTTCGCCTCGACAGGGGTGAATTCGGGGGCCCTCGAGGCTCTTAGTGGCATGGACCATCACGCCGCCACCATCCTCGTCGTCGAAGACCATCGCGCCACGCGCATGTTCCTCGCCGACAATCTGACCGCAGACGGGTTCGACGTGCTCGAGGCCGAATGCGCGTCCGACGCCCGCCGACTGCTCGAGCGCTCGTTCCCCGACCTCGCGATCGTCGATCTCGGCCTGCCCGACGACGACGGTCTCGAGCTCCTGGCCCACGTCCGCGAGGCCGACCGCGTCGCCGGTCGCCTCGATCCCGACCTCCCGTTGCTCGTGCTTTCCGGGCGCGCGAGCGAGCTTGACCGGCTGCGCGGGTTCAGCCGAGGTTGCGACGACTACGTTGTGAAACCCTTCTCCTACTTCGAGCTGAGCGCGCGCATACGGGCGCTGCTGCGGCGGACGAGGCGCCGGCCGTCCTCCGGTCGGATGCGGATCGGATCCCTGGAGCTCGACCCGTTGAGCCGCCAGGTGTGGCTGAGCGGAGAGCCCGTCACCCTGTCCAAGAAGGAGTACGCCCTGCTGCGCGCCCTCGCCGGCGACCCGACCCGTGTATTCACGCGCGAGGAACTACTCCGGGGCGTGTGGGGCTTCCGAGCGATGGGCACCACGCGCACGCTCGACTCGCACGCGTTCCGGTTGCGACAGAAGCTCAACCGGGCGGGCGGCCGGTTCGTCGTGAACGTGTGGGGCGTCGGCTACCGGCTGGTCGACGGGAGCGTTGACGAATGATCGCGGTCGAGCTCGGCGGGTGGCTGGCGGCGAGCGCCGCCGGATTCGCGGCGGCCCGGGTGTGGAGAGTGGCCGCGTGGCGAATGGAAACCATCGCCCGGGCCTGTCATGAGCTCCGCGGACCGCTGACCTCGGTGCGGCTGGGACTCCAGCTCGGCGCGCGTGTGGGCGAGCTGTCGCCGGCAAGGCTGACGGGCGATCGACCTCGAGCTCGGCCGCGCCGCGCTCGCGCTCGATGATCTCGAGGCCGTCCGGACGCAGCGCGCGTGGTGGCGCCCGCCGGAGCCCGTCGACCTCGAGCAGCTCGTGTCCGACTCGGTCGAGGCGTGGCGACCGGCCGCAGACGCCCGAGGCGTCGAGCTGCGAGCATTCTGGATCGGTCGTTCGCGTAACGTTTGGGGCGATCGCCTTCGCCTGGCCCAGGCCCTGAGCAACCTGATCTCCAATGCGATCGAGCACGGCGGGGGAGTCGTCGAAGTCCGGGGTCGGTGCGATGAGGGAGAGGTGCGCGTCGAGGTGACGGATCACGGGCCGGGGTTGCCGGCGCCGATCGGGGAGCTTGCGCGGCGGCCTCGTGGTGGGCAGGGCCGCCGCGGGCGCGGGCTGGCCATCGCGTCGGCGATTGCGTTGAGCCACGGAGGTCGACTGGCGGCAACTCCTGCCGAACGAGGGGCGTGCCTAGTCCTGAAGCTGCCGGCGGGAGTGTCGACCCAACCGCCGATCGATCACTGATCGTGTGACCGCCGCCCCTGGTGGCGGCATCGTGCCCTGGCCGAGCGGCTATTCGGCTCTCTAGAGACCGAGCGGGTACGCGCCGAGGACGCGGCCCAGCTGGGCGAAGGCGTCATGGATCTGCTGCAACTCCTCGGCGCTGATGTCACCGGCGGTGCGCAGCAGTCGCGTGGCGCGCTCAATGTCCGAGACGATCCGCCGAGTGGCCGGGTTCCGTGGCTCGCGCCCCTGGGCGTCGAGCGCCGGCCTGGTCTCAGCTCGGTGAGAGGCGATGTCGCCTATGATGCGATCCCGAACCCGGCAGGTCTGCTTGGCCGTCGGGGCCGGACCGTGTTCCTTAACGGTCTCGGTCCAGACCTCGGACGCCTTGTCACCGGCGCGACGCAACTCGCGGGCGACGCGCTCACTGATTGGCGCGGGCTGACCTCCCACCGTTACCACGGTAACGGTCTTGGCGGCGCTGATGAGCTGGCGGGCGCGGCTCGGGTCAAACTCCCATCGATCCCGGCAGTAATCCTCGAAGGTTGTGTGCGTTTCGCGATACAAGCGCTCTTGGCGAATCCGTGCAAGGGCGTGGCCGACCTCGATGAATGTCTTCAGTCCGCGTTCGATCACGCGCTCGCATTCGGCCAGGGCTGCCGCGATGGGGGTCAGTTCGTCGTTTGTTGTCTGGTCTGCCACGCCCACTTTCCAGGATCGCTTCCGGGGCCAATGAGACAACGCTCGGAATGCCGCGAAAGTCACGACTGCTTTCAGCGAATTTTTCGCGCCACCGTTCCGCAACCGGCCGCCATCGGTGCCGGCTCTAGGTCACGCCGAGCGGGACCACGCGAATGCCGCCCGGGGGCGGAGGTCAGATGGGCGACGGTTTATCAGTTTGTTCAGGTGACAGGAGTCGGCTTCCGGCTAATCGACGGGAGCGTCGACGGATGATCGCGGTCGAGCTCGGCGGGTGGCTGGCGGCGAGCGCCGCGGGATTCGCGGCAGCCCGCGTGTTGTGGGGGGCCGCGCCCCGGTCTGCCGGCGCCGGTCCCCGAGCTCACGCGCCGTGCCCAGCGCGGGCGGGTGAGGCGGGGTCGCGGTCTCGCGATTGCAGCCGCGATCGCCGCCGAGCACGGTGGGCGGCTGGCGGCGGCGCCGTCGGTACAGGGTGTGCGCCTAGTGCTCGAGTTGCCCGCCAGCGCACCGCCGGCGCCGTGGCCGTCTGGTGGGGGTGGCGGTGGCGGTGGCGCTGGCCGGTGGTAGTGGCACCCGCGCGGACGCGCCGGCCTGGCGATTACCGCCGGCGCTCTCCGGCCGCCCCCTCAACGACGCCACCTGTATTTCGCAGCAAACCTCCTCGGCGGAACCGCGCCGGGCGCACATAAGCGTCCCCAGCATGCTTATGCGCGCCCGGTCGGGGCCGAGGCGGGGGTTTGGCGACTATTTCATGGTGGTCGCCGCCGCCTCGCGCCTGTAGTTCCACGGCTTGCCGGCGCCGCCTCGCGCCGTAGTTCCACGGCTTGCCGGCGCCGCCGCGCGCCCCTAGTTCCACGGCTTGCCGGCCCTGCCTCCGCGCCGACCCCTGGCCGCAGCCACTACGGCACTCAAATCGTGGACGCCCCGCGCGACCGTCGCACACGCGCCGGACGGAATCGGGCCGAAATTGCAATGCCTCGCCCAGAACCGCCGGATGCAACGTCGGTTGCGCGTCCGCGGCGCCAGATCCACACCGCGGTTTCCCCATATCTGACGGGCGTTTGCGCCGAAATGGACCTCCGGGGAGGTCAAGTGGGTTGAGGAGTGGGATCTGAGTTGCATTGTGGGAGATAGTGGGATAGAGTGGCGCTCGCATGGTCATGCATCGCGGAACCCGGGTGGCAGGGCTCCTCCCACCCAGCCACCCGGGTTCAGATTTCGCTCGGACGCATGAGAACCCTTGATCTTCCGCGGGACCTTCGAACACGCGCTAGACGCGAAGCATCGGCTGACGGTGCCGGCGAAGTTCCGCGCGGCGCTGGCCGCTGGTGTGGTGTTGGCGGCTTCGCCGGAGACGACGTCGTCGGCGCCGAGGTCGATCGCGATCTGGACACCGGACACGTACGAGACGTACACCGCGGCCGCGCTCGCGGGGTGGAGCCCGATCTCACCCGAGGCGCGCGACCTCAAGCGCTTCTTCTTCAACTACTCCCATGACACCGAACTCGACTCAGCCAACCGCGTGATGATCCCTCCGATGCTCATGGAGTACGCCGGGCTGGGCAAGGACGTCGTCGTCACCGGCTCGGGTGAGTGCCTCGAGGTGTTCGACCGCGCGAAGTACGGCGGCTACAGCGAGGACGTTCTGATCCGCGTTCCCGACATTGCAGCAAGGCTTGGCCACACTCCTTGACATGACCCAGACGCACATCCCGGTCCTCGCCGGGGAGTTGATCGATCTGCTCGATCCACACCCCGGGGAGACGGCCGTGGACTGCACCTTCGGTGGCGGCGGCCACGCGAGGCTGATCGCCGATCGCCTCGGGCCGACGGGCACGCTGATCGGCATCGACCGCGATCCGGTCGCCGAGGAGCGCTTCAGCGAGATGGCGGCCGAGCTTCCATGCCGCACCCGGTTCATCCGAGCCGACTTCGTGAGCGCGCTCGCGCAGCTCAACGAAGAGGGCTTGCAGGCGGACCTCGCGTACCTCGACCTCGGCATGTCCTCGATGCAGGTCGACACGTGGGAGCGCGGCTTCTCCTACGCCTACGACGCCCCGCTCGACATGCGCATGGGACCCGAACAGGATCTGACCGCACGCGACATCGTCAACACGTGGGACGAGCGCCGGCTGGCGAGGCTGATCCGCGAGTACGGCGAGGAGCGATATGCCAACCGCATTGCCCGCGGGATCGTTCGCGCTCGCGCGCGCGAGGAGCTTGTCACCACGCAGCAGCTCGTCGATGTGATCAAGGCGGCGGTGCCCGTGCCGGCGCAATTCGCCGGCGGTCACCCCGCCCGGCGGACCTTCCAGGCGCTGCGGATAGCCGTCAACGACGAGTTGCTCCAGCTCGACACGGCGTTGCCTGAGGTGTGGAAGGTACTCCGACCCGGTGCTCGGTTCGCCGCGATCTCGTTCCACTCGCTCGAGGATCGCCGCGTCAAGCGCTTCCTGGCCGAGCGCGCCCGAGGCTGCGTCTGTCCCCCGGAGTTTCCGGTGTGCGTGTGCGGACACGACCCCGAGGCCGAGCTTTTGACCCGGCGGGCGGTCGCTCCCTCACATGGCGAGATCGAGTCGAATCCGAGGTCGAAGTCGGCGCACCTTCGCGCCGCCCGCAAGCTGGGAGGTGAGGAGTCGTGAAGCCTGGGGCCCTAACACAGGCGGCCCGGAGCGCCGCGGCCAAGCAGCAGGGCGCCGGCGCGCGGACCGCCGATCGCCGGCGGGTGGCGCGGAGTTCGTCAGACACCCCCGGTGACCGCCGAGCGACGCGGCCACCGCGTCCGCCGCGGCGGGTGTCGGGGCCCGCAGGGGGGAAGGCCACCATCCGCGCGAGCCGCGCCGCAACCGGATCGCGTGCCAAGGGCGTCCCGACGGCATCGCGTGGCAACGGCGCCGCGACCGCTGCCGCCCCGACGCGCGTAACCACCACCGCCCGCGCCAGGCGCGCCCCGACCGCGGCCCGTGCAAGCCGGATGCCGCGCGCCGTGGTCGCCGGCGCCGGCGGAGCGCTCGCCGCGGCGGTTGCCCTCCCGCTTCCGGTTCCCCGCAGGCTTCGGCCGGTTCCCCGTAAGGAGCGCGCGCCGCAGACCGGGACTCGGTTCCTCCCCCGGATCGGCGCGTTCGTCGTCGCGCTCCCCGACCACCCCTGGCTCGACAAGGTAGTCCGCGGCCGGGTGTGGATTCCGGTCCTGGGCGTGTTGCTGGCGGGGATCGTCGCGGCGCAGGTCGAGATCCTCAAGCTGGGGGCGACAATGGGTCGCTCGCTCGAGCAGACGACGACGCTGACGACGCAAAACGAGCAGCTGCGCTACAGCGTCGCGTCGCTCTCGGATGACCAGCGGATCGAGCGACTCGCCACGAGCATGGGCATGGTGCTGCCGCCGCCGGGTGCGGTGGGCTACCTCGGCGCCAACCAGCGCGCCGACGTCAGCCGTGCGCTCGGGAACCTCCACGCGCCGGATGCGACGGCATTCATGGCGCTCGCTCCCACCAACGGTGCGCTCGTGACCGGTCCCGGGACCTCGATGCTGCCGACGCCCCCCGGCGTCCTGGCGCAGGCTGGCACTCCGGGGAGCGCCACTCCGACGAGCACGCCAAGTCCCACGTCGACCGTTCCGTCGGCGGGCGGGGCGACGAGCGGCGGCGGGGCGACGAGCGGCGGCACCGCCACGACCACCGGCAGCACGACCGCCACGACGACCGGCGCCACGACAGGCGCCACGGCCGGAACCCCGACGGACACGACATCCACTTCAGCGGCGACGACCGCACAGCAGACTCCGACGTACTCGCAGAATTCGACCACCGCCACCCAGAATCCGACAACGACCTCGCAGGCAGCGACGAGCGGCACCGAGAGCGCCTCCCAGGCGCCGGCGACCGGTGCCGCGGCGATCCAGCCCGCAGGCGGCACACCGCAGAGCAGCGGGGGCTAGCGCCTGATGGCCGTCATGGACCGGCGGATCGGGATTCTGTTCATCGTCTTCGTAGCGCTCCTCGGGCTCGCGCTCGCCCGCGCTACGTATCTGGGCTCGGTCAAGGCAGGATCGCTGGAGCGCGCCGCGGCCACGCAGCAGGTGAGCAACATCGTCGTTCCGGCGCCGCGCGGCCAGATCACCGACCGCGACGGAGCCGAGCTCGCGATCAGCGAGTCCGCCGACGACGTCGTCGCCGATCCCTACCTGATCAAGAACCCGGTTTCGGCCTCGGCTGAGCTCTCGTCGCTCCTAGGAATGCCGCAGCTCAACGTGCTCAAGCTGCTGACGAAGGCCCACACCGGGTTCGTGTACCTCACGCATCTGCTCCCGGCCGCGCAGGCCAACGCGATCTCGAATCTCCGCATCGCCGGAATCACATTGGTGCCACAGACTCGCCGCGTGTACCCCCGTGGCGACGAGGCCGCGCAGGTGGTCGGGAACGTTCATCTCGACGGCGGTGGCGCCAGCGGCATCGAGTTCCAGTACGACCACGCGTTGCAGGGCACCAACGGGGTGCGCCGCATCGTCAGCGACGCGAGGGGCCAACCGATCTCGATCGACGACCTGCGCCCCACCGTGCCCGGCAAGACGGTCGCGCTCACGATCGACTCGGGGCTCCAGCAGGAGGTCGAGCGCGTCCTCGCCGAGGTAGGCGCCGAATACTCGCCGCACGGCGCAACCGCGATCGCGATCGACCCGAGCACCGGCGCGATCCTGGCGCTCGCCAACTGGCCGGCATCCGCGAACGGCAGTCCGGCGGCCGCCGAAGACCAGGCGATCGGTTTGAACTACGAGCCGGGCTCGACGTTCAAGGCGATCACCGTCGCCGGCGCGCTCCAGGACGGTCTGGTCACGCCGAACACCCAGTTCGACATCCCGCCCGTCCTTCAGTTTGCCGATCGCCAGATCCACGACGCCGAGTACCACGGCTACGAGACGCTGAACGTGGCCAACATCCTGAAGGTGTCGAGCAACATCGGAGCCGACCTGATCGGGATGAGGCTCGGGGCGAAGCGCTTCGACTACTGGGTCCACCGGTTCGGTTTCGGGCAGCCCACCGGCGTTGACCTTCCGGGCGAGCAGAGCGGCATCGTCCTGCACTGGTGGCAGTACTCCGGCTCGTCGATGGCCAACCTCCCCTTTGGCCAGGGCGAATCGGTCACTCCGATGCAGATGGTGGCGGCCTACTCGGCGATCGCGAACGGTGGCATCCTGCGCTCGCCTCACGTGGTGCGGTCGGTCGGAGGGAAGCCGACGCCGCTCCCTGCGGGTCGGCAGATCATCTCGGCCACGACGGCCTCGGAGCTCCGCGACATGCTCCGCGGCGTGTTCGCCGACGGTGGGACGGCGTCAGGCGCCCAGATCGACGGCTACGACATGGCCGGTAAGACCGGCACCGCGAATATCGCGGTCGACGGCCACTACTCCGACAGCGCCTACGTGGCGTCGTTCATCGGGATGGTTCCCACGGATCACCCGCGGCTCGTTGTCGCCGTGGTGGTCAACCAGCCGCACGGATCGATCTTCGGCGGATCGGTCGCGGCGCCCGCGTTCCAGCAGATCGCGGGCTGGGCGGTGCCGTACCTCGGGATTCCGCCGCGCTGACGGACGGCGCTCCCGCCCCACCTGCGTTACAGCCCCTAGGGGCCGAGCGGCCTGGTGGGCGCTTCGCCGAGCTCGCGCCGGAGCACCGCGAGTCGATCGTCCCACTCGGCGCCTACCTCGGCCATCCACCCGACCGCGTCCGACAGCGGCTCGGGCGTGAACTGGTAGCGAACCTCACGTCCGGCCCGCGTGCGGTCGAGCAGGCCGGCGTCGGTCAGCGCGTTGAGGTGCTTGAGGACGGCCTGGCGGGAGATCGGCAGCTCGGAGGCGAGTTGCGTCGCGGTAGCGGCAGGGTGGTCGGCGATCGCCGCGAGGAGGGCGCGCCGAGTGGGGTCAGACAGGGCGCCGAACACTGCGCCGGCGCGATCATCGGCTGCCGGCATGTCACGCCGCCACGAGCGCGGGGCCGAACGTCGCGCCACCCACGCCCGGGAGGGGCACGCCGACGAGGTCGAGTACCTCCAGCGGACGCGTCTCGACGACGTGCAGCCGGGACCCTGCGTCCCGCTCCTCGATCTTGAGCTCGACGCGGCTAGCCGGCTCGTCGCCCGTAGCCCACCAGAAGGCGAGCCGCTCTGGCGCGACGACATCCTCGACCCAGCCCCTGCGGACGCGGTCGTCCGACTCGAACTGAGCGTCTCCACCGGGTCGCAGGTCGAGGCGAACATTGTCGGCCAGCCAGCCGTCGCTCGTAACCGCCTCCCACACCGCTTCGGGCGGGGCCGGGAGCCAAAGCTCACGCTCGATCCGGTCGGTCATCGCCTGCCTCCTGGTCTATTCGGGTATGACGCGCAACCGTGAGGTTGCGGATCTGCTAGTTTGCCTGCAACCAACTGGTTGCACCTTACCAGATCGTCAGGAGGCTCCTCATGCCACTAGTTCCAATGGTCGTCGAACAGACCGCTCGCGGCGAGCGCTCGTTCGACATCTACTCCCGCCTGCTCAACGATCGGGTCGTGTTCCTCGGCGGCCAAGTCGACGAGGACTCGGCCAACCTGATCGTCGCGCAACTCGTCCATCTCGAATCGGACGACCCCGACAAGGACATCCATCTGTACATCAACTCCCCCGGCGGTTCGATCTACGCCGGCATGGCGATCTACGACACGATGCAGTTCATCCGCCCCGACGTGCAGACGATCTGCTACGGGATCGCGATGTCGATGGGCTCGCTGCTGCTGGCGGGGGGAGCCCCCGGCAAGCGCCTGACGCTGCCGAACAGCCGGATCCTGATCCACCAGCCGTCCGGCGGGTTCGAAGGACCCTCGAGCGATATCGAGATTCACGCCCGCGAGGTGCTGGCGCTCCGTGCGCGCGTCGACGAGATCTACGCCAAGCACACCGGTCAGGAGCTCGAGCGCGTCCACGTCGACATGGAGCGCGACCGCTACTTCACCGGCCCCGAAGCGGTCGCCTACGGCCTCTGCGACAAGGTGATCGAGCATCGCGACCTGGCGTCGCGTGCGCGCGGGTTCGGCCACGGGTAAGGCGGGTCGTGTGCGCGGGTGGCGCCTCGACATGAGCACGCGGCACGGGTAGCGCCGGGACCGGGCACGGGCGCGGCCGGCCACGGGAGAGCCGTGCGCCGGCCGCCTACGGCACCGGCGACCGCGGCACAGCCGGCTAGACGCTGGCCGGCGGATGCGATAGCGGCTACGAGGCCGAAGACCCGACCTCCGGTCGTGCAACATGAGGAGCGCGGTGAGGCCAACTGTGGCCAGCGGGACGCCTACCAGCCATACCGCGAGGATCACTAAGAGCGCGCTCTGCACTTCGCCACGGCCGGTCGGGTTGGGCTCACCCTCCCGATGTCGAGCAGATGCGCGAAAAACTTGAGCTTTGGCTGACCGCCCGGACGCCGCGGCACCGGTGAGAGGCACCGGTGAGCGGTCGCGACTCACCGTCGAGCGCTGACTGGACCACCGCCCCTAGAGCCGGTAGTTACGAGCCGCGCGCTTAGCACGTGTGGGACGGTACGCAGCAACAGCTTCAAGTCTGGTCCGACCAGGCGCATTTCGCCGTGCAGGACATTCAGAAGCTGGGGGAGCTCATCGAGGGGGGTCCGACGGAGCCCTGTCCCAGCCTGTCATCCGAGGATCGCCTGCGATCCCCCGACGCGTGGGGTGCGATGATCACGCGCTGGATCTCGAGCCTGCGCACAGCCTGCGGGCGTGCTCAACCGCGCGATCGATGGTCGGAGAGGCCCAGGGCGAGGCGTTGTCGAGCTCGATCTGGGCAACCAGCCTGGCATGCGTGGCGTGATCGTGCGCCAGCTTCTCGCCGAAGCGGATGGCTTCAACGGCGGGCCTATGAACAGACAATGCTCGGGGGGGACGAGGCGTCCGCCGATGCGGCGAGCCAGGACACGCCCCGCCGTCAGGGCGGCTAAGACGACAACGAAAAGCGCGATGGCCTCGCGGGGACCCAGGATCCCGGCGCCCGGCGAAGATGATCGGACTCGAGATCGACGCGAGGAAGGCCATGAGGGCGGCGAATTGAGCCAGCATTGGCAACTCGTCGAGCGTTGACTTGCGCAGCCTCGCGGGATCGTGGTCGTACAACCCGATGATCTTGGCGACAAGCGGAGCGACCAGCCACGAGCAGTGCGCTCTCCGGAAGGATGTGCGTCTTCTTACCGAGTGCAGGATCTGCCACTGCGGCTACCGCACCTGCCCACACATCCGTAACGAGTTGCAGACGGCGATACAGGGCGTCGCGCCGGGCGGCCCCGCTGGGAGTAGGTGGTCCCGACGGCGGTTCGATCTCCCGCACGACCGACGAGTGGAGGTCGTCGGCGTTCGTTGGCCCAGCGTCCCTGGGCTCGTTCTGAAGTGCACGCGGCAGTAGCTGTTGCGAGTTCATGTGACCGGTGGTGTGTACGCGTGTGTCAACGACGACTGACGCACAAGTACACCCGGCCAGCGCACTCGCACGCGGAGAGAACCGCATCCGAATACATGAAGCCATCCCGAGCCTACATGCGCCTTCGCAGGGCCTCGCAGGCCGAGATAACCATGCCCCCGACGCAGGCAACCACGGCTTCCCATGCGCTTCCCGCACCACAAAAGTCACTTATGTAAACAAGACAAATCGGCGATGATCGGACCTTCCCGGAGGGACCGCAGATCAGCGGTAGGCGTGCGGCGCCGGTTGACCCGAGCAGTCGTCTTGTGATCTAACGCACTTACAGTGGTTTGCCCGCAGTATCGTGGCTCAAGCCTGCACATTCCCTTGCACCACGCGCGGGCATCTCATTATGAGTGGAACGGCGCTATGATTTTCGACCGCGGGTCTCTGGCGGTACGCTTCGCTGGGGATAGGCACTGGGGAAGCCGCCTGTCATTTGAGGGACTGATGGCGCGCGCGGTCATGACCATCCGGGCTTTGGAAGGCGCTTGCCGCGTTCGAGCTTCGTCTCAAGATGACCCAACATAAGAGTGTGACTACATGAGGGTGATCACATCTCGGAGATTTTTAGACATGTGTCCGAAGACGACGTCCAGCGATCGGTCTGTAATCGTGAGCCCGCACGAGAAGAGCAACTAACGCATGACCAGATGTTCACAGCAAGTTCGAATGCGTGGCCAAACTGACGGAATGAATCTCTTGCATACATGTCGTTCATGAGGCCATTTGCGCGTGCGCGAGACCGCGCCGAGGCGAGCCGTGGTGGTACAGGGACCGCTCAGCGACGAGGTTCCTTCCGCCACGGCCGAGTGCCCGGGCACGCTCTTCCTGCCGCGGAGGCCCGGAATGACCTGCATCTACCAATTGTCGAAGGTCCGCTACGGCGGCCGACGGAGCACCGAGCATCGCAGGTCCGCGGCATGCTCGCATGTGCCGATCTGCTGGCAGCGCTCGTGACACTCGTCGCGATCAACGCGCTGTATCCGGACAGTGCCGTGCTCACGCCGGAGACAGTCGCGCTCGTTCTTCCGATGCTGGTGCTCGCACGAATCCTGGGGCTCTACCACAAGGACGAGGTGCGGCTTCGCCAGTCGAGCCTCGACGATGCGCCGGCGCTATTTCAGCTCGCGACTCTGTATGCGCTCGCAGTATGGATAACACGTCATGCCACGGTGACCCCAGGCCTTAGCGGAGCACACGTGATGACCGTTCTGGTTGGCTTCTTTGCTGCGGCGCTATGCCTCAGATCCGGGGGACGCGCACTAGCTCGTCGCATAATCGCTCCGGAGCGGTGTCTTGTCGTGGGAGAGGTAGGGACCGCGCAGCGCCTCGGTCGCGCCCTCAGCGTGGCAGCGCAGAATGCACGCGTGGTTGCCTCGATCGAGTGCGATTCCGCGAAATCGGAGCAGACGACGATGTCGGACCTCGCGCGACCCGCGAACCTGAAAAGCGTGGTCGATGCCGAGGCGGTCGACAGGCTTGTGATCGCTCCGCGCTACCCGGACATCGGGCACGTGCTGACGCTCGTGCATACGGCCAAGGCCATTGGAGTACGTGTCACGCTGGTGCCCTTTCTGGGCGAGATCGTCGGGGCGTCTGCCGAACTCGAGAGCGTAGGCGGAGTGAGCATGCTCGGGCTTCCGCGGCTCGACCTCTCCCGCTCAGCGCGGAGCATAAAGCGCGGCATGGACCTGATAGGCGCCTGCCTGGGGCTTGCCTTGGCGGCGCCATTCATCGCGGCCACGGCGGCGCTCATCAAGCTGGATTCGCGGGGACCGGTGCTGTTCCGTCAGGTGCGAACGGGCCGAGACGGGTCGAGGTTCGAGATCCTGAAATTCCGGACCATGGTTGACGGGGCCGACTCGCGGAAGGTGGAGCTCGTGTCCCGGAACGAGGCAGTCGGTCTGTTCAAGATCGCCGATGACCCGCGCGTGACGAGGGTGGGGCGCTTCCTGCGCAAAACATCGCTCGACGAGCTTCCGCAGCTCTGGAACGTGATTCGGGGTGACATGAGCCTGGTGGGCCCAAGGCCGCTGGTCGAGGACGAGGACGCGAAAGTGGTCGGATGGTTCAGGCACCGGTTGCACCTGCAGCCGGGGGTGACGGGTCCGTGGCAGGTACTGGGTTCGGCGCGCGTCCCCCTCGACGACATGATGCGGATCGACTACCTGTACGTGGCCAATTGGTCACTGTGGGGTGACGTCAAAATCCTCCTACAGACCATTCCGTATGTGCTGGCCCGGCGAGGGATGTAGCGGTGGTCGCGCCGGAGGGGCTACTGATACGGGTGAACGGGAGCGCTCACAACCTCGAGGTAGCGCCAAGGGAACGCTGCCGTGACCTGCTGCGGGTTGAGACTGCGGAATATCCCGCCCGGTCCGGTGTACGGGTTGGGGCCGGTTTGCGTGACCTGCTCGCCGTAGAAGGCCACCGCGCCGCTCTGATCTCGGACGAACAGCCCATAGCGTTGTGCCGCTTCCGCGATCATCCGCGTCACCGAGGGGAGCTTGAGCTTGTTCAAGTCGAGGCGAGGATCGAGCCTGAACCGCGTCCCCTCGGGAATTGCCTGCGTGCTGTCGAGGCTGCCGTCGCTCCGTTGCGCCGGCCAGGCGACGACGCCGCGGCGCGCCTGTGGAATCGAGATCCCGAGAGCGTGGTCGATGTGCCCGGCCCGCAGCTCGGAGATACGCATGATTCCTCCCAACAGTGCGAGGCTGGTTGCAGCGGTCCCCCAGTCGGAGGGATCCGTGAAGTACCCCGGGTTCTTCGAGACGTTGCCCATCTTGCCGCCCCAGCGTGCGTGCCACCCGCCGCCCACGAGACGCGCATTCCACAGCTCCCACATGGTGTCCGTAGCCGGCTGCCACACCACCAGATCGGCATCCGTACCGGGCGCGGGTCTGGCACCGGACGGAATTGGGACGCCGGCGCGGAAAGCCTTAGCCAGTCGCGCCGCGGAGGTATTGGTCGGCGCCATGTCGAGCGTCACCGGGACCCGGGACTCGGATGCCGGCACCGTGTAGATCGGCGTGCTGTAGGAGCTCGTGTTGATCCAGGAGCCGTAACGGCCGACCTGCCGCTCGAGCTCGCCGACGAGGGCCGAGGAATTCGGCGCCACCGGCGCGTTGGCCGAGAGCGGTGTGTTCCAGATCGAACTAGCGGCGAACGGCGTATCGCCGACGACGGACCTGCCGGATCGCGCGTTCGCTTTCCCCGGGGCATGGGTACCCGGCGAGCTGCCGCCGACTGCGAAGACGATCGCGGCGGCCACCAGCACCACGCCCAACAGCAACCCCGCGAGGCCGAGCACTCGTTCGCGTCGTGCTCCCATTGGCTTAAGCGTAGGCATCGGTTGGTGCGTTACCCAATCGCGGACATGAGTAGACACCACTCGAGACAGAGGTAATGCGAGTCGTATGACACAAGTTGTGGAACCTGTGAATGACCCGGCGGCGTCAGCGGAATCGAGTCCGCCGATCGACTTCGACTTCCAGGGACTCCGCCTCGCCAGCCTGGAGCTGGAGGCAGCGGTCGAATGGATCACGGCTCAGGCTCGAGCAGGCAATCGCGCGATCGTCGTAACGCCGAACATAAATCACCTGCACCTGGTTCAGATCTCCGATGAGGCCCGACGGGCGATCGAGCGGGCGGATCTCCAGCTGGCCGACGGCTGGCCGATTGTTGCTGCATCGCGCATCCTCGGACAGCCGCTCCCGGGTCGCGTGGCCGGAATCGACCTGGTAGAGCGGCTCGTCGACGGCGAGCCGGGGTTCAAGGTGGCGATCCTGGGTGGACCGGCCGATGCGGCGGCGCGCTTGGCCGAGCGCGCGCGCAAGCGCAACGAGGTCGTTCTGGTGGACGAGCTGCGACCCGGGTGGGATCGTGAGGAGCGACGCTCACGGCTCGCGCAGCGCATGGCCGACGCCTCCCCGGACCTGACCCTGGTTGGCATCGGCGCTCCACAGCAGGAGATCCTGGCCTACGAGCTGAAAGACTCGGTCACGGGTCCGATCATCTGCTGCGGCGCGGCGATTGAGGTCCTGGCCGGGATGCGCCCGCGTGCACCTCGCACGCTTCAGCGCCTCGGCCTCGAGTGGGCGTTTCGTCTGGCCATCGAGCCACAGCGACTGGCCCGGCGGTATCTCGTCGCCGGTGCTACGTTTGTCCGCCTGCTGGCGAGCGCGCTGCGGCTACGCGTCATTCACCGGCGCGATCGACTGGCATCCTGAACCTCGTGGGTGCGCGCGACGTCGCGGCTGGTCGTGGTAGCGGCACTGAGCTGCCTCGTGATCGCGTTCAGTGAGGACACCGAGGTCGTTCGGTCGGCCCGATCTACGATGACGTCGATGGCCGACCGACTGCGTGTCGCGCTGCTGCTCAGCACGAGCCACTTCGAGGCGTTCTACGGCGACGGCCTCGGGCTCAGCCGTCGCGACTACCTGGAGACCTACCGCAACGACTGGTCTTGGGACTGGTGTCGAATGCTTGGCGAGGCCGGGGTCGAGGCGACCATCTATCTCGCCACCACCAACGCCCCCGGGTACGCCATCACACCCGATGATTACCGTGTCCGCTTCCTCCCCCTGAATTCACTCGCCGTCCCGTGGATCCGGTTCCCCACCCTCCAGCGCACGCCGGTGGGACGCTACGCCGGACAGGCCGCCAACGCCGTCGCGATGCTGCCTGCCCTGCGTGCAGCCCTGGATGAAGACCGGATCGAAGTTCTGTGCGTGCAGGAGTACTGGACGGCCCGCCTCGACGTGCTCGTGCGCGCACTAGAGATCCCGGTGGTCGCGGTCGATCAGGGGCTCCCCGATCGGCACGAGGTCAAGCTGCTCAAGCGCGGCTCGCTGCGCCGGACCGGCGGCGTCGTGGTGCAGACCGAGCGCGAGGTCGCGAAGGTCGAACGCTACGGCGGCGTCGCGCGACGGATCCCCAATGCGGTCGATGGCGACTTCTTCACGCCGGGTGGGCAGCAGCCGCATGCATCCGAGCCGGTCATCTTGTGCGTAGGAAGGCTGCACAATGCGCAGAAGCGGATCTCCGACGTGCTCCGCGCATTGGCGCGGTTACCCGATCGCTGGCGTCTGCAGATCGCGGGCAAGGGCCCGGACCGAGCGATGTTCGAGCGTTTGAGCGACCAACTCGGGATCCGTGGTCGGGTGAACTACCTGGGGTTCGTGTCAAACAGCAGCACACTGCGCGAGCTCTACCGAGGCGCCAGCGTGGTCGCCTTGCCCTCCGCCTACGAAGGTCTGCCGATGGTGCTGCTCGAGGCCATGAGCTGCGCTACGCCGGTGGTCGGCAGCGATATACCGGCCATTGCCGAGGTTGTCGAGGACGGACGCACGGGCGTGCTCGTCCCTGTCGGCGATCCGGTTCGTTTGGCCGATGCGCTCTCGCGCGCGGTACGGCGCAGGGACGAGCTCGGGCCGGCGGCCCGGGCATCGATTCTCGCCAACTACGACCAGACGGTCGTCGGGCCCCGGCTCGCGGACATGCTCCGCGCGACACGGTCCTCGGCGTCGGCGTCAGCGTCGGCGTGAAGAGCCGGTACTCGATCCTGTGTGGACGTATCGCGAGGGCGGTCGCACTGCCCTGCGTGGTGGCTGGGGCCGGCGCGAGCGGTCATCTGCTCGTGCTGCTGGCGGGCGCGATCAGGGGCCGTCGCGGTACGGCTCCATCCGGCTGCACCGGCCTGAAGCTCGCGGTCGTGGTGCCCGCTCACAACGAGGAGGCTCAGATCGCGGCCACACTGCGATCGATCGTGGCGAGCGCGTATCCCGCCACCAACCTTCGTATCGTGGTCGTGGCCGACAACTGCAGCGACCGGACGGCGGCCGTGGCCCGAGCCGCGGGGGCCGAGGTGTGGGAGCGGCGCGAGCCGTCGCTTCGCGGGAAGGGCCACGCCCTTGATTGGGCCTTCTCTCGACTCCTCGGTGCCGACGCCATCGACGGCGTCTGCGTGGTCGATGCAGATTGTGAGATCTCTCCGAACCTGCTCTCGGCGCTGGCTGCACGACTGCGGGACGGTGCCGACGCCGTCCAGGCTCCGTATCTGATCTCGAATCCTGACGCTTCGGACGCGAGCGCGTTGCGCTGGGCCGGGTTCGCCCTGTTCAACGCCGTCCGGCCGCTCGGACGACACCGGCTCGGTCTCTCGAGCGGCCTGCTGGGAACAGGCATGGCCATTTCCCGCCGTCTCCTGTTCCGCTCGCCGTGGCGCGCGTTCTCATACGCCGAGGATCGAGAGCAGCACATGCGCTGGGTGCTCGACGGGGCCCGGGTCGCGTTCGCCCCGGAGGCGGAGGTGCGCTCGCCGGCGCCGAGCACCGGCGCCGGCAGCCGGACGCAGATGGCACGCTGGGACAGCGGACGGCTTCGACTGGCGCTCCGCCTGAGCCCGATGCTCGTGTCGCGCTCGCTCCGAGCCGGCGGGTTCGCCGCGCTCGACGCCGCCCTCGAGCCGATGCTGCCGCCACAGTCGCTGTTGCTCGGCATCAACCTTACAGCGCTGGTGACGAGCCGGATCGCCGGCACCCGTGCCGCCGCGCGCGTGGCCGTCGCCTCGATCCTGGCGCAGATCGCCTACGTCCTCGGCGGCCTCGCCGTCCTGAATGCTCCGCCGGCGGTGTGGCGGGCGCTCCTGACGGTGCCCCGGTTCGTCCTACGCCGGTTTGGCGGTCTCATCCGGTCGCTGACCGGCCGCGGGCCTTCCGGTTGGGAGCGGACGCAGCGAGACGGCGAGCCGGCGCAGGACGCTGCTTCGGCGACCGAGATGTCCGCTCGGGCCGGCGTCGGTTCGGCTGCGGCGTGATCCGGGTGCCCAAAGAGGGGCGGCATTGGCGCGGTCTGCTGTCTCGCGCCTTGGGGGCTCCGACAGCGTTCGTAATCTGCCACGCCTGTCGAATCTCGAGTAGGAAGGTCGCGCTGGCGCTCGTGTATCACTCCGTTGCCGGGCGCGACGGCGACTCAGCTGCCGAGCTTGTGCCCCCGCACGGGGTGGGTTCGTTCCGAGCCCAGATGCGCCTTGCCAGGCGATGCTTCGAGATCGTTCCGGCATCCGAGCTCGTTCCGGCTATGACCCGGCGGCCCCGGGGCGGGCGCTTCCCACTGGCGGTCACGTTCGACGACGATCTGAGCTCCCACAAGACGGCGGCGACAATCCTGCGCCAGCTGGGCATGACCGGCACCTTCTTCCTGACTGGAGCCACGCTCGGTGGACCGTCCAGCTTTTGGTGGCAACTGCTCCAAGCCTGCTACGACCGCGGCCTCGGCACGCCCGCCGCAGCGACCGCCGGTCTGGACCCCGGAGGACTCCACGACGTGGCGCTGGCCGTCCAGCTCACGACGCGGGCCCAACGGGATATCGTCCGAGCACACCTCCTGGAGCTGATCGGCGGCGCCGAGGCGGAGCCGGGGCTGCACGCGGACGAGGTGCAATCGCTAGTCGCGGGTGGCGCTGAGATCGGCTTTCACACGCTCCACCACGATTACCTCCCTAACGTGCCTGACGAGGCGCTCGACGCCGCGGTGTGCGAGGGTCGAGATCGGCTGGAGTCCGCTGCGAACCGCGTGGTCGCCACAATCGCCTACCCCCACGGAGGCGCGGATGCCCGGGTGGCCGCGGCGGCCCGCCGCGCCGGCTTCGCCTACGGGTTCACCGGGAATCCAGCGGCGATAACCCTCGGCGACGACAACCTCCTACTCGCCAGGATCGAACCACCTCGTGCCGAAGCGGGTCGATTCGGCATGCGAGTCGT
Source organism: uncultured Solirubrobacterales bacterium (assembly GCA_963737055.1). GTDB lineage: Bacteria > Actinomycetota > Thermoleophilia > Solirubrobacterales > Solirubrobacteraceae > Palsa-465. The sequence goes on from CAVTRE010000002.1 coordinate 466,097, forward strand.
GCGCCACCTCGTCAACGGGCTTCGGCGCTAGGCCGTTTCTGAGTGATGGCAATGACTGCGAGGCGCTGCCGCCTCGATCAGCGTGTCCCAGCGAGGGTTGCGATTGATCGCCGCGGCCCGACGCTTGAGACGCTGTCGTCTGATCCACGTCTGAGCCACCGCCGAGAGGCGGACAGGATCCTCGGCGATGAATGCAACCTCGAGCATCGCGCGACGAAGCTCGCCGCGGCGCAGCGCCAGGCGGCACGAATCCCACGCGTTGACCGCCCGAGCCTGATCGAGCAGGCGCGTCGACCACCACCTTCTCGCTGCATAGGCACGGATGACGCGCTCGCGTCCGGCCCACATCTCGCGTCGATCCGCGGTGACCTGCCCGGGATGGAGGTGCCATATCGCCACCACGGCGGGCACGGCGATGCCCGTGCCGCGTTCGAGCACCCGGATCCACAGATCCATGTCGGCGCCGTAGCGGATCTCGGGGTTGAAGCCGCCCACGGCCTGAACGACGTCCTTGCGTACGAGCACTGCGTCACAGCTGAGGAAATTCTCAGGGAAGACCAGCAGCTGCGGCGAGACCGCCGTCGGGCGCAGGGTGCCGCCGAAGCCGTACGAGCGCGATCCAGCACCGAGCCAAAGCGTCGCGCCGCCTACCAGTGCGTGATTATCTCGCAGCGGCCACAGCGTCGCTAGGTGATGCGGCAGCCACTCGTCGTCGGAGTCGAGCAGGGCGATCCATTCCTGCGATGCCGCGCCGATACCTGTGTTGCGAGCCGCGCTCTCGCCCAGATTCCGCTCATGTCTGATCACCCGCGCTCCAAGCCGCGTCGCGGTGTCGGCTGTGGCGTCGCTGGAGCCGTCATCCACGACAATGACCTCAGCCGGTGGCTCGGGGCGTTGCGTCAGGACGCTCGTGATCGCCCGCGGCAGAAGCTCGGCTCGGTTGTACGATGGGATCACAACTGAGACTGGGACTACCACGGCGTCACAACGTCATGTCACACAGCGATCGGAATACGACGCGGAAGTGACAACAGCGCGCACAACAGCCCTGCGCCAGCCCGCGGTAAGTAAGTGCCTTTTCATGAACCGCTCGATACGTGACGCCGCGGACTGGCCCCCGACTGGAATGGCCGCGCTGCCGTTGACTCCCTACATCACAAATCTCTCCTCAAAGCTACTGATACCCGCCCTTGCTGAGCAACAATCAAGCGATGGGATGGGATGTCCCCGCTCGGTGTCGACGGCCGAGTTCACCGCAGCTGCCGAGCTGCACGCTCGCGTCAGCGCGTCGGGCTGTGTCGGTAGCGACCGATGGCGACGACCTTCCTGATCCAACGCACCGCGGTATCGCCGAGTGCGAGCGGCAGCTCGGGCAGCTGTGGCCAGCGGCGCCCCCAGCGCAGAATTACCCGTTCGGCCGCCGTGCGTGGACGGTATGACTCGACTGACACCCCCGCTTCCTCGGCCAGACCGCAGGCGACGACGGTATAAGGAGAGAGGCGCGAGTGAAGATCCTCGTAGGAGGCCCTTAGCCGAACTAGTCGACCCCCGTCATATCTCCAGTACGCGCCGTGATGCCATGGTTTGACGCCGACCGCGTGTATCAACGGGGGCAGTCCTCGCCACAGGCTCACGATGCGCTCGCCCGGGGTGAAGCCCGAGGGTCCTGCGCACTGAGCGATGTCGCGGCCCCGCCGCAGAAGGTGCAGTGGGAGATCGGCATATGCGGCAGAACCGAGCAGCGCCGTCAGCGCATCCTGGTCACCCACCAGGTGCAGAGGCCGGGCGGTGGCGTGCTCCTGCTGTGCAGTGCGGTAATCCTCGCGAACCAGCAGCTGATCCCAGTCCTCGAGCAGAGCGCGGTGCGATCGACTCACCCGGACCACGCCGGTGTTCGCGGTCCTCTCCAGGACCCGGCCGGCGGGCAGTCCCCAGGCCGAAGTCCTGGCCGCGGATCCCGGAAGCTGCCCCCAGGCGAATTCTTCGGCCGCCACGAACACATCCCCATCCGGTGGCAGGCGGAGACGAAAATCCGCGGCTGCGACAACGTCGGCGTCGAGCCACAGCACCTGCTGGTGGCCAAGCTCGAGCGCCCAGCGCAGGAGCTTGGGCTTGACGTTCCAGCCCAGGTCGGCGAACTCATCGCCGGTGTGGACGCCGGCGGCGCACCTCTCTCTCAGCCACCGAGAGAGCTCCTTGGACGCGTTTGGGCAGCTGGCCAGCACCGGCAGATCGGGACAGTGGCGACGGAGGCTCGCCACCGCCAGTCGCAAGCCGTCTAGCTCGCCTGGCCAATCCTGGTGGAGCAGGACGATCATCGTCGCGAGGCTACCCGCTGAGTCTGATGCTCGGCGGGCGGGGCCGATCACGCTTGCTAGCGTTGCGCCGGTGCGTCTAACGATGACAGCTGCGCCCACCGACGAGGACGTCACGTGACCATTGCCTCGGAACGGATCGAACGGGCCGCGGGCGAATTGGCGCCGCCGGTTCGCCTCCGCACCGCCCATTTTCCTTACGATTACGGCAAGGATCCGGCCAGCTACCTCGGCCTCCTCTGGGCCGCCCTGGACCGCGAAGGCGTGACCGTGGTTCCGGCCGCCCGCCTGACCCCGCGATGGGTCGCCCGGCAGGCCCGCGTCGATGTCGTGCACCTGCACTGGCTCGAGTTCATCGTGCAGAGCGATCCGCGACCGGTGGCTGGGTTGCTGCGGACGCTCGCGCGCGCCGGCCGGTTGGTCGCCGCGCTCACACAGTTACGCCGTCGAGGGGTCGCGATCGTGTGGACCGTGCACAACCTCGGCCCTCACGAACCCGTCAGACCGCGGCTGGAGTCGACGCTGGGCGCAGCCGTCATGCGGCTGTGCGATATCGCCATCGTGCACTCCGACTACGCTCGGCGGCGGGTCACGGAGCGCTACCGGGCGGAAGACAAGGTGGTCGTGGTGCCGCACGGCAACTACATCGGCGCGTTCCCGGACGACTCGCGCGCCCGTAAGGAGATCCGCCGCGCGCTCGCGCTCCCCGAGCGCGCGTTCGTCTTCCTCGCCTTCGGTCAGGTCCGGCCCTACAAACGACTGGGCGACCTCGTATCCGCGTTCACCGCGCTCCCCGGTGATGACCTTCGCCTCGTGGTGGCCGGTCAGCCGACCAGCAGGATCGAGGCGGACCGCCTCGAGGCCGCAGCCGGCGATGACGCGCGCGTGAGCCTCGATTTCCGCCGAATTCCCGACGATGAGATCACCGCTCTGCACCGCGCCGCCGATGCCGCCGTGCTCGCATACGAGGAGGTGTTCTCGAGCGGCGCCCTTCTGCTCGCCCTCTCGTACGGCCTGCCCGTGGTCGCTCCTGGGCACGGCACGGCTGCGGAGGTGGTCGCGTCGCCGGGCATCGAGCCGTTCGCCCCCGGGGGACTGACCTCGGCGCTCGATCGAATGCGTCGAGGCGATCGTGCCGCGCGTAAGCGTGCGGCCATCGAGGCGGCGGAACGATGCTTCTGGGATCAGGTCGGCCGCGCCACCGCGGCGCTGTACGGGCACGCCTGCGCCCAGGTGTCGCAGCGTCAGATAGCGTGAACCAAGCCGGGCTGCGTATCGGGCTTCGACACTTGGCAAGCCGGGGCAGGCTTCCACGGGTCGCCGGCGGAGCGGGCTGCTAGTGCTTGAGGAGGATGAGATCAGTGAACTCGCCAGGCCCGGGATAGCGGCCAGCGAGGGATCGGATCGCCGACGACGGATGCATCTGCGCGCGGGACCGGTCCCCATGGGCAGTGTCGAAGACCCGTGCGTAGTGTTGCTCCACCGCTTTGAGAAACATCTCGAGGCCGCCTGCCCGTCGCAGTGCGTACGGCCAAAATTCGGAGATCACGGGTATGTCGCCAGCAAGCAGGTTCCGAGCACCGGCCAAGACGTGCCCCTCGTGTCCCTGCGCGTCCATCCATACGAGTCGAACCTCGCTGAGGTCGGCAACTTCCGCATCGAGGAGGGTGCCCCGGACACTGATCAGTCGTCGGTCGCCTTCGCCCTGGCGACTGTCTTCGGGCGGGCGAGTGCGCACGCGATTGTCACCCGGACTGCGTTGGGAGAGCTCCATTTGAAGGACGGTCTCCTGATCCGTCAGCGCCACCTCTCTTACGTCGACGCGGTCCAAGAGCCCGTTCAAGGCAAGCATCGCACGCAGGATCCGTGCGGTGCGCGGAATCGGCTCGAACGCGATCACGCGCGCGGCTCTGTACCGGTTCAAGAGGAGCAGCGTGGTCGTGCCGACGTTCGCGCCGATCTCGAGGACGCTTCCGCCTTCGATGCTCCGGCCGGAATGAGCCTCCGCTTGACGTACCGCGAACTCGACCATCTCCTGATCCCAGGGACCATCAGCAAAGGTGCCGCGCCCAAGATCCACGTCGTCGGTCTGAACGAGAAGCACCCCTTCCGGCGCTTCCACCCCGAGCAGCGGCGTCATCGTCCGGCTTAAATCGAAAAACCACCTGCGTCTTAGTGACGCACGTTCATGGCTGTCGCCCCGCCAATACCGCGTGGCGACCCGGATGAGTCTCGAGAGCTTTGACTTCGTCATCCGTTTCGCTCCGGTCCGCGAGGCGGGTTTCTCGCAGCGCGTTTCACGCATCCGGCGCAGAGGAAGACCATACGTTGTGAGGAATGGAGCGTATCCATGGTCGTTGCTGGTGTCACTTTCTCTCCGTCCCAGATTTCGCTTGGCTAGACTCGCCTCAATGTCTGGCGTTCGGATCCCGCTGGATCCGGACGCGTAGAGGCATTCCCCGCTTGCGGACCGGTGGCGGACATGCCTGCGGCTTGGATGTTCCCATCCGCACCTGGATCTCCTCCGTTCAGCCAGTCCATCGCTCGACTGCGTGGCTCATGCCCATCGATTTGATCACAAGCAAGCGTCCGCAGGCCTGCCAGGGACCTGAGGGATGACCACGGCCCCTGACACCAAGTCGGCTGAGCCGGTCCCTTCGACGGAGCGGGCGCAGGAGGTTCGGCGCAAGGCCGCCGCGGGCGCAATGCTGCTTGGGATTCGCTCGGTGGCGCTGCGTCTTATCGGCTTGGCCGGCAACATCGTGCTTGCACGCTTGCTCGTACCGGCGGATTTCGGTGTCGTAGCAGTCGGAAACGTGATTATCACCGCCGGCTCCACACTTACCGACGGCGGTCTGGGCGCGGCTCTCATCCGTGGCCCAACGAATCCGTCGCGCGACGACCTCGGGACCGTGATGGGTTTTCAGTTCGCGGGCTCGCTAATCGTCGTCGGGATCACTGGAGCCGTCGCGGCGATCATCGGCGGGGATGCCGTGATGTCGCTCGTGATCGTTTGCTCTCTACCCATCCTCGAGTTGCAGACAGCAGCGGCGATCGTGCTCGAGCGGAACCTCGACTATCGGCCGATGGTGGCGGCCGAGCTCGCGCAGGCCGTCGCGTACAACGCATGGGCAATCACCACGGTTGCCGCGTTCGGCGCAGGAGTCTGGGGGTTGGCCACAGCGTCAGTCGTCGGGGCGCTCGCAGCGACCATCACGGTCACGATGATGGCGCCCTTAGGCTTCGTTCGGCTCCGGCTCAACTTCGCGAGGCTCAGGCCAATACTTAGGTTCGGTCTGCAGTTCCAGGCCATCGATGCCCTCGGCCTGGTCCGCGACCAAGGTCTGAACACGCTCACCGGCGCGCTCGGGGGGCTCGGCACGCTCGGCTTGTGGTCGATGGCCTCTCGGCTTCTCGCGCCGGCTGGGCTCGTGTTCGAGACGCTACGCCGCGTCTCGTATCCAGGCATGGCGAGGCTAAGGGATCTAGGGCAGGATTCGCGCGATCTGGTCGAGCGCGCGCTAGCGCTGAGCTGTGTCGCAGGAAGCCTCGTGCTCGCTCCGCTGGCCGCTTCGGCGCGCGCTCTCGTACCGGCGGTGTTTGGCCCGCGCTGGGCTCCGTGTGCCGACACGCTCTCGATGGCCGCCTGGGCGCTCATCGTCTCCGGCGCGTTGTCCGTGGCCGCCTCTGGATTCTTACTTGCCGAGGGCCACGCCCGGGACGTTATGAGAACCGTGCTGGCGCATACGGTCGTCGGCCTTGTCGTGGCGGCGGCGCTGCTGCCGGTCATCGGGATCAATGCGCTTGGCTACAGCTACGTTGCTATGGCCGCTACCGATGTCGTGCGCTTCGGCTCGGCGCTTCGTCGTCACGTTCCTGGGCTCCGCCCGCTGCGTTCGCTGCTCGCCCCGACCCTAGTGAGCACGCTCGGTGTAGCCGCGGGGTGGGTCGTGACCCGCCTCCTTGGCCATGACCTGCTGGCCGCAATGTGCGGCAGTGCGGTCGCCTTCGTCGTGGTGCTCGCGGGGCACTGGCTGAGCGACCGAGAGACGCTCACGGCGCTGCGTAGAACCGCGTCCAGAGCGACGCGGTCCGCGATGGCCATGGCTTAAGGAGGTTCCCACGGCACCGCGAGCGGCGAGCGACTAGACCTCGAGGATTCGTTCGATCACCTCGCGGACTGGGTAACGATTCTCCTCGGATACCCGCCGCCGGCGATACCCTCAGTCTCAATGCTCCGGCGTGACGATCGCGTTCAGGGTGTGCTGCTGAAGCTCATTCGAGGGTTCACGATGCGCCTTCGAAAGGCCTACTACATCGACCAGCCGAGCTGGACCGCCGCGCTGGACCGGTTCCCGATCGCCCTCCGACGCACCGTCGGTCTGGTCGACCAAGAAGCGCGCACCAACCACCGGATTGAGCTCGGTGGGGGCGTCTACCCACAGCCCGGCTTCGTCCATTTCGACGCCGACTGGTCCGCAAACCATCTAGAGGCCACGACAAACGCGTGGTCGCTACCGGTTCCGGATGGCTGGGCTGGCGAGATCGTCGCGGTCCACATGCTGGAGCACATACCGCCGGCCAAGGTCAACGAAACGCTCGCGGAATGGCGCAGGGCTCTCGCACCGGGAGGCCGGATCCAAGATTCACGTCCCCAACAGTCGCCGGCTCATGGAACGGTTCGTGGAGGTGGAGCCGGCCGAGAAGTGGAAGTTCATAGCTGCCGTACTGGGAACGTACGGCGACAGTTCGATCACGCGCCCGGAGCAGATTGACCGGCCTGCTGATCATCAGATCCTGTTCGATCCGCCGCTTCTGATCTGGCTGTTCGCACAGGCCGGTTTCGTTGAACGTCCAGGACGTGAGCGACTCGGTGCGCGACCGCCACACCGAGGGCTGGTCTGACTCCATAGACCAGTTTTCGATCATCGTCACCGCTTGTAAAGCCCCGTGACGTTTGGAGTCGTCATCCTGAGCTTCGGTCACGAACCGAAATTTCTCGGGCTACTCGACGAGATCACAGCCGTGCTGGATCGCCGCCAGGTCGTCATAGCGCATAACCCGTATTCGCCCGAGGACTTGTGGGTGCCCCCGGTGCCGGAGGGCGTGCGCGTGCTGCGCATGGCGGACAACGTCGGGTACGCCCAGGCGATGAATGCGGGAGTTGCCGCGCTCTCGGCCGAATGGGCGCTGCTACTCACGCATGACGTCGAGCCTCGATCAACGTCAGCTTCGTCTGCTCCTCGGCCAGTGCGAGGACTTGCCGCAGGACGTTGGCATCTTGGGTCCATCACTGCTGTTTCCGGATGGGAGCAGATCATTCGGCTCAACGATCGATGAAAACGGCTGGGTTGGACATCTCAGCAAACCACCCGGACCCGGAGCAGTGATCGACGTTCCATTCGTAGATGGATCGGCCCTGCTCGTGCGAAAGGACACATGGGAGCGCGTCGGAGGACTCTGTCCCGGTTACTTCATGTATTTCGAGGAGCCGGATTTCTGCGATCGAGCACGCGCCGCTGGATGGCGAACGGTCGTGATCACCGAAGTGGAGCTCCGCAGCGCGCCAGGGGGAGCAGGGCGACCAGCTGCCTATGGATTTCTTTACGCACGGAACGGTTACGACTGGGCTTCGCGAATGCGGGGCTCCGAGACCGCCAGGAGGTTCGCGCGGTCACAGCTCCAACACATCCGCTACTCGCTGCCATATCGTCGAGGGCGATGGCGTCCTTCGGTGGCGATTCCGGCCGCCGCCATGAGCGTCGGACGGGTGCTGGGCCTGGCAGCCGCCGTAAGCGGTCGTATCAACGGCCGTCCACCCCGCTACCTGACGCGCTGGTCCGATATCGCCCGACGCTAGCGAGGGACGGTCCGCACGGGACGCGGCCGCTCCGGGACTCCGCCCGAACCGGCACGTCGCGCGCCGAAGAACTCTCGCAGCTCGGACTCTGTCCCGAAGGGCTGGTCGCGCACTGAATGCACGACGCTGTATCCCTTCTCGATCAGCTGCTCAGGGGGGAGAGGAAGGTCCTGCCAGGCCAGTCCGAATGCATCGCCGGGAGCCACGGCTCCGCGAACGGTGAGGCTCGCGACCGCGGTGATGACGCCGACCACGATGTCCTCGCCGAGACCGGTGCGCACCCACGGGCGCCAGTCGAGCAGGTCGTCGCGGGCCAGCAGTCCGGGACCTACCGCGTACGCGCCGCCGAGACAATGGGCGCCGAGCTCGTAGCCGTTGTGCTTCGCGCGCTCGAGCAGCGTCCGTACCGATTTCGCCGCCTGCAGCGACCTCAGACCGACGACACCGTTCGGACCGAAGCCCACCGGGAGTGTGGCGCGGCGCAGTTTCGACCTCCATCCGCTCCAATCGCGCGGCGCGCCGGTGCACGTGTGGGTGTAGGAGCCGGCGACACCGACGGTGTCGTCGGCGAACACCGAACGCAGCTTCTCTGCGACGGGCGCAACCAGGAGCGCGTCGGTGTCGAGCTTGAGCAGGAACTCCGGACGACGCGGGCCTGCCAGGCGCATGCCGTCGATGGTGCCCGCGACCATCGCGCTGTATGGATCCGGTCTACGGCCGCTCCAGAGCGCGGTGCGGACAACGTCAACCGATCCCCAGTCCTCGGAGGAGATGGGAAACCGCCGAGGCCGCTCGCCGTCGTCGACGACCACGAGGTGCACATCCTTCGAGTTCTCGAACGACCGCACGCTTTCCATTGCGTCAGCCAGACGCTCTGGTTCTCGCGGCGCCGGTCCCACCGGTATCAGCACGGCGAACATCGAGGCGAGTCTAGCCATAGCGTCTGTGTTCCACCGAGGCGCCCTCGCGAGGGCTCGCCGGATTGGGTGTAGGCAAGGAATAGGGCGCCATTCCGCCGCTAAAGGTCACCAAACCTTCGGAGGGGGCCAAGGTGCGCGCGTCATTCCTTCTACCATCGACGGCGTGAGCCGAGAAGCTTTCGAGAGCGTGTACCGAGATGGCAGGTCGGGATTCGGATCGGGAAACGGGAACTCCTCGACGAACTCACGGTACGAGCCGGTCGTGCGGAGTAGTGAACCGTGGAGGCTGCGCGGGAAGTTCAACGCGGTGACGAAGCCTGTGATGCTCATTCGCGGCCGCTAGCGTCCCGGATCGAACCGGGCGCTCCCGCACATCGATCACCGAGTTTGCGCGGATGTCGAAGCTGGATCACGCCGCTGCCTCGCCTGAGATCATCCACGTTTCGCCCGCCATGTTCGGCACGGGAGGGGTGTGGGGAGGGGGCGAAAGGTTTGCCCTGGAGCTCGCTCGAGCCCACGCCGAGCAGCGGGCGACACGCCTGGTGGTGTTTGGCAGGCGCACTCGCCGGCTGCGACTGGGCGCGCTGTCAATACACGTCCTCGGCGCGCGGACGAGGCGGGATGGCCGCCTGGCCAACCCGCGGCCTGAGCTGCTGGTCGGTGAACTGGCACGGGCCAAGGCCGTGCACGTTCACCAGATGGAGAGCAAATTGACCGAGCTGACCGCGTTACTCGGCCTCGGGCTTCGGCGGAACGTGTTCGTGACCGATCACGGAGCAGCCGGGTCGACCGTACTTCCGAGATCGCTGCGGAGCCGGCTGATACGCGGCCATCTCGCCGTGAGTCGATTCGCCGCATCGGGATACCCGGAACTGCTGGATCGAACCTCGGTGATCTACGCCGGGGTGGATCCCGCGGCGTTCGCGCCGCATTCGGGTCCGCGCGAGCGGCTGGTCGTGTTCGTGGGGCGTCTGATGCCGCATAAGGGTGTCGACGTCCTCATCGAGGCGCTCCCGCCCGGCAGCCGCCTCGAGGTCTACGGGCGGCCGTACGACGCACGTTACGCCGCCGACTTACAGGAACTGGCTCGAGGCAAGAATGTGCACTTCGTCACAGCTGCGTCCGATGCGGAGATCGTTCGCGCCTACCAGCGCGCCCGGGTATCCGTACTTCCGTCCGTCGACCGCACGATGTACGGAGGCTCCGTCGCGAAAACCGAGCTGTTCGGTCTCACCCTGGTTGAGGCGATGGCTTGTGGGACACCCGTGATCTGTACCACGGCCGGGGCCATGAGCGAGGTGGTGATCGATGGTGAGACGGGCTATGTGGTTCCGCCCAGGGAGACCGATAGCCTGCGCCACCGTCTGGAGGCGCTGCTATCGGACGATCTCCTCTGGCGGCAGATGTCGGCGGCCGCCGCAGCCCACGTCCGACGCCGCTTTACGTGGAGCCACGTCGCAGAACGCTCACTGGCGGCGTACGGCCTGGAGGTCGGGGAAACGACGCGGAGCCTGAGGGTCCTCTGAGCAATCGCAACGCCTCGCCCTGCGGCTTCTCCCTCACCGATGCCAGCAGCAGGAGAGCTGGGTCTGCAGAGCCTCGAGGTCGCTCCACGGAAACCACTTGAGCACGTTGTTCGGGTACTGGTTACCGAATGCCGCGGGCCACGGGATTGGTCGGCAGGTTCACCGGATCCTGCCCGTAGAAGGTGACCGCGCCGCCTTGGTCCCGGACCACGATCCCGTAGGTCTGGGCGGCCTGGGCCAGCATGCGGTCGATCGGCGGCAGATTCAGGCTCGCGATGTCGATGTTCGGCGCCAAGACGAAAACGGGTTCCCTCCGGGATCGGAGTGATGCCGGTGCTGAAGTAGCCGCCGTCGGTGCGCTGGGCGGGCCATGACCAGGTGGCGCGGGCGGTCTCCACGAGGCTGATGGCGAGCGCGTGGTTGATGTAGCCGCGCTGCAGGTCCGCTTCCGTGACCAGCCCACCGAGCAGGGGCAGCCCCGTGGCGGTGGCTCCCCAGTTGGTGGTCCGGCCGGCGTGCGTGAAGTAACCCGGGTCGGAGGACACGTTGTCGATCTCACCGCCCCACGCGGCGTGCCAGCCGTCCGACTCCTGGCGCATCTGCCAGAACTCCCACATCTTGTCGGTGGAGGGCTGCCAGACGACCAGGTGCTGGTCGGAGCCCGCCGCGGGCTTGGCATCGCACGGGAGCGGGACGGCATCGAATTCCCCTTGAAGGTCCGGCCCCCAGGCGTCGAGCGTGACGTGCTGAACAGGCTGGTCCGCCGAGACGACGTAGACGGGCACGCTGTTCGTGGTGGTGTTCATCCACGGTCCATAGGCTTGGACCTGGCGAACGAGCTCGTTGACGTAGGCCTGCGATTGGGGATCGAGCGGGGCATCCGGCGCGAGCGGTGCGTTCCAGAAGCTGGTCGGTGAGAACGGACTGCCGGGCCAAGGCGTCGCATCTGGCGATGGCACCGGCGGCGACGGGCTCGGGCAAGCCGCCGCCTGCTCAGGCGGCGAGCCCGGCTGGGGGGACGAGCCGGGCTGGGGGGACGTGCCAGGCTGCGGGGATGAGCCGGGCTGGGGCGATGAACCCTGAGGTGGGGACCCGCCCCCGCCCGGTGAGGCCGGCTCCGTCGAGCAGCCAGGCTGCGAGCCGACGCGTTCGGGTGCGGGGATCACCCTTCCGGCACATGTCGTCACAGTCACGCCGGTCAAGGTGATCGGTCGTCCACGCCCGGATTTCAGGCTCCCCAGCTGCACGACCGTCGGCGCCAGCGGCCTGCCGACGTATGAGCTCTGCTCGACACCGGCGACGTAGAGATCGACTCGCTTGCCGCCTCCGTCCACGACCAGATCAACCCCGACGGAACCTCCGGTTACGACGGCGGGACGGGGGGCGCTCTGGATCTTGCCGGGCCGCGGGCCCTCGAGCTCCAGGTGGCTACCGAGCACTTCGAGGGAGATACCGCCGGGCTGCAGGCGCACGAGCCTCGTCTCCGTGCCCCGGGGCGCGCGGAGGCAGAACTCCACGCTGATCTCTTTGGATGCCCCGAACGTCCGGCTGACGTAGCTGGCCGCCCGGCCGACCGGAGCTCGGACGATCCATCCGGAACTCCTGGCCCACACTTGTACCGCCCCCTTGAGAGTGGTGATGGGACCGCCTCTCACCTGAGCCGGTCCGGCCTTTGGAGTCGCTGACGCGCCGGCACAGGGGTGACCGAGGGCGCTCGCCGGCGCTTTCGCCTTCGTGCGCACGGGCCCCGCGGCGCCACTCGCGCCCGCGCCAAGCAGGGCCATCGCTGCCCCGAGGCACGCGAGCAGGGCCCTTCTCGGATGTGACGTGATCGCGGTCCTTGCCAACTCAGTCCATCGTGCACGCCGGAACCAGCGCAGCGCCCGTTCCGTCGCTAATTGCGCGGGACTAAGTGCAGATACAACCACGTCTCTCTCTCCAAAATCCAGGATTTCCGAGCCTGCATGGCGCGACACGAAGGACTCGAACCCCGATCGGCGTGCGCGAGCTCGTAACGTGTGCATCTTGCGTGGCCTGAACGGACTGCTCGGGAACCCAATCCACGCGCGGGAACCTGTCAGGCGTGCGCTGGAGCTCCAACCTGTGTTCCGAAGCTGGCATCGAGCCCGTGCAGTCGATGCTGTGCTCGATGCCGCGGCGTTGCCTGCCGTGCTGCGTGCGCGTCGCGCCGTCGACGGGCGGCCCGGCGGCAGGCGGCGGGTGCTCGTTCTGACCGTCCTGCGCGAGGACAACGAGGTCGTCTGGCGCCGCGCCGAGGCGGAGTTACGTGGCTCCGGGCACGATGTGCTGGTCGAACTCGCCTCGGTCGGAGACGCCGGGAAGTTCGCGAATCTGAACCGGCTGCTGAGCGGGCACGCTCTCGATGAGTGCGATTGGCTGCTGGTCATCGACGACGACGTCGTTCTGCCCGAATCGTTCCTGGACGTCTTCCTGGTCGTGGCCGAGCACTTTCAATTCCGGGTCGTCCAACCGGCCCACCGCATGGTGAGCCATGCGTCCTGGCCCGTGACCAGGCGGCGTCCGCTGTCCATCGCGCGGGCCACGAACTTCGTCGAGATCGGGCCGGTCACCGCTCTGGATCGTCGTTGTTTCCCGGTGCTGACGCCCTTCCCGAGCGAGGGCATGGGGTGGGGGCTCGACTTCGCCTGGGCGAGGACGGCGAGCGAGCGCGGCTGGCCCATCGGCATCGTCGACCTGACCCCGATCGCTCACCTGACTCCCGCTGGAGGCAGCTACTCGATGTCACAGGCGGCGGCGGCCATGCACGGCCAGCAGCGCGAACAGCCCAGGACGGCCGAGACGTTCCGGCGCTTTGGTCCGCGGCGCGGTTGAGTCGAGCGGTTCGCCGCCGGCCGTCAGCGCCGGGCTCTCACGGGCTCCAGCAGCAGGAGAGCGTCGTCTGCAGGGCTTCGAGATGGCTCCACGGGAACGCGGCGAGGACGTTGTTCGGATACTGATTGCCGAATGCGGCCGGCCAGGGATTGCTGGGCAGGTTGATTGGGTCCTGTCCGTAGAACACGACCGCTCCGGCCTTGTCGCGGACCACGATGCCGTACGTCTGTGCCGCCTGGGCCAGCATGCGGTCGATCGGGGGCAGATTCAGGCTCGCGATGTTGAGGTTCGGATCGAGGCGGAAGCGGGTCCCCTCGGGCACCGGCGTTATCCCGCTGCTGAAGTAGCCGCCGTCGGTCCGTTGGGCGGGCCACGACCAGTTGGCCCGGGCGGTCTCCACGAGGCTGATGGCGAGTGCGTGGTCGATGTAGCCGCGCTGCAGGTCCGCTTCGGTGACAAGCCCGCCCAGGAGCGGCAGGCCGGTCGCGGTGGCGCCCCAGTTCTTGGTCTGCCCAGAGTGGGTGAAATAGCCAGGATCGGTCGAAACGTCGTCCATCTCGCCGCCCCAACGAGCGTGCCAGCCGTCCGACGCCTGGTGCATCTGCCAGAACTCCCACATCTTGTCCGTGGATGGCTGCCAAACTGCCATGTGCTCGTCCGTCCCCGCTGCGGCCTTCGCGTCCCGGGGAATCGGGACGGCATCGAACTCGGCTTGAAGGTCTGGCCCCCACGTATCCAGGGTGACGTGCTGCGTCGCCTCGTCCGCGGGCACGACGTAGACCGGCACGCTGTACGACGTCGTGTTGATCCACGGCCCGTACGCCTTCACCTGGCGGACCACCTCGTTCACGTATGCCTGTGAGCTCGGATCCAGCGGAGCGCCCGGAGCGAGGCGCGTATTCCAGAAGCTGGTCGGCGAGAACGGGTTTCCAGGCCACGGTGCGGATCCGGTGGGCGAGTCGGAGCCGCTCGTTGAGCCGGTGCCGCCGGAGGACACCGGAATCACCGTGCCGGTACCGCTCGAGACGGTCACGTTGCTCAGCGAGATTGTGCTCGGTGACGACGGTGCGCTGGGTGATCCCGCCGGGCCCAAGCTTCCGATCTGCACGCCCGACTGTTCCGCCGGAGGGACGGGGAGGGATTGCTTCCGGCTGCCGTTCACGTATAGCGTGGCCCGGCGGTGAGCCCCATCGACCACCAGGCGGACCAGTTGCGTGCTCGTCGCGAGGCGGCCGTGACGAGACCTGGTCGCGGTCATCCGAACACGTCGCGAGCTTCGGACCAGCTCGACCGACGCACGGCTATCGAGCACCAGCGACACGCCACCGGGCTGCAGTCGCAGGATCGTCGCGGCATCTCCGCGCGGCGCCCGGAGGCAGAACTCGATCGAAACGAAACGGGAGGCGGAGAAGGCCTGGCTCACGTAGCCGGGCAGCCGACCCACGGCAGCTTGAACGGTCCAGCCGTCGTGGCCGCCCAGCACCCGGATCGAGCCGGTGATCCTGGTGCCGCTTCCTCGCCTCACGGTAATCGAGGGGGAAGACTTGAGTTGCGGGCTGACCGAACACGACGGACCTCGCGAGGCAGCAGCGTTCGCCAGGCCGCTGGTCGTCCAAGCAGGCAAGAGCACTAGCGCGAGCGCGGCGGTGAGAGTGAGGCTCTGTTTCGACGGACTTCTCACGGACGGGAGCGGAGGGGCGTGTCGGGTAGAGGGGTGCCGACCTCTTCTCCTTCATCGGCCGCTCGCGTTGCCCGATGAATTGCGATGCGATTGATGGCCGTCCGTCTTAGGAGGCTTTATGAACCCCGGAGAGCGCCTGTCAGCAGGTGGACCAGCGGTGGACGACGGGGCCGCCCGGTCGCGAGCTACTGGCGGTTCGGCACGTTGTTGGATACGAACCGGCCGAAGTCAAAGGCCAGCGAGCGGGCGCTATCGACGAAGTAGACAAGCGCCCGGTCCCGATCGCCCTTCAGACCCGCCAGAGCCGCCGCGGCGAGCCGGCGGCCGGCCCAAGCGCCAGGCACCCGGCCGGATGGCGAGAATCCGGGATACAGGCGCTCAAGCCATGCTGCGCCGGAGCCATGCCGGGCCGACTGGCGCAGGAGCTTCCGGAGGGTCTCCCGACTGACGTGAGTCACGAGCGCGCCGGGACGCGTTTCGAGCCCCCAGCCGACGTTGCGCAGGCGTATGCAGATGTCTGCATCGCCGCCGGACCTGATGTTCTCGATGAACCCGCCCACCGCCTCGAACCCCTCACGGCGGATCGCGCAGTTCGCGGTCATCGCGTATGGGAAGGCATTGTCGAGCGTCTTCTGCTGCGCGAACAGCTGAGCCAGGTGGGCGTATCTGACCGCGATCGGCTCCCGCCCGTTCGGGGCGGGTGCCTCGTTGGCGATCTCGCCCGCGAGCACACCCGTCCGGTCCGAGGGGGGCGAGCCGAAGTATCGATCGATCAGATCGTCGGAGACGCGCACGTCGGCGTCCACGAACACCAACCAGGGAGCTGATCCTGCCGCGGCACCGCGATTCCGCGCGTAGTAGGAGCTTTGAACTTCCGGCGCGCTTACCACCCGCACACCCTCGATCACTCGATCCGGGTGTCGGTTGGGACGATTGTCGACGACTATCAGTGAATCGTCGGGATTCCGCCTCAGGCTTAGAAGATGGTCACATAGCGCACGAAGTTCAACCTCCGAGCCGACGAAGGGCACTACGACGTCAACCGGCGGGCGGTCCATGTTTCGAGCATACAAATCTGCTTCTGCCGCGGCGGCGCATACACGGTGCATACATCGTGATCCGTATCGTTGCGCGCCGTCGTGAGTGACAAGCCCGATCCAACCGCCCCAGCTGTCGGTCTGGAGCCCGTGCCGGTCTCAGTTGTAATACCGGCGTACAACCGGCCCGAGATGGTCGCGCGCGCGGTCAGGAGCGCGCTGCGGCAGGTGCCGCGCCCTCCGCGGGAGGTAATCGTCGTGGACGACTGCTCGACCGACAACACGGGGGCGGCCGCCGCCCGCGCCGGCGCGCAGGTGGTGCGCCACGAGGTCAACAAGGGCGAGGGCCCCGCCCGCAACACGGGGATCGCCCATGCGCGGGAGCCATGGGTGGCGCTGCTCGACTCCGATGATGAGTGGTTGCCGAGTTTGCTCGCCACGCTGTGGCCGCTGCGCGATGGTCACGTGCTGGTTTCCGGCGCGTCGTTGAACTGCCCACCGGAACCGGAGCCCCCTCGTTACGCCGGCGTCCTGGCGCGCCGTCCGGTGGTGCTCAGCTCGCCGTCCGCGCTGATCTACCCGGAGAACTTCGTGGCGGCCAGCGGCACGTTGGTGCGCCGTGAGATAATGACGGCCGTTGGCGGCTACCGGCCGCTGAAGGGCGGCGCCGACCTGGACCTGTGGATCCGTGCGCTCGAGCGCGGCACCGGACTGATCGTTCCCCAGCCGGTCGTCGTCTACCACATGCATGCCGGGCAGGTCACGAGCAACGCCGCCATGATGTCCGACGCCCACGGGGCCGTCGCCCGGATGTACGCCGGGCGTCCCTGGTGGAGGGATGCGGCACTCGCACGGTGGGAGGGGGGCGCCGGATACGATGCGAGTCGGCGGGAGTGGGCCGCCGGGAGGCGCTGGAACGCGATCCGACACGCCTCAGGCGTGCTGCGCTCGCCGACGCGAACCGCGGGCGCCGTGGGAATCCTGCTCAGGCGAGCCCGCCTGCGCCGGCGAAGCGCGCTGGTCGACCGTCAAGGGCAACCTTCTGTGGCGCTGCTCCCGGGGACCGCGGAGTCGCTCAACGGAGCGCGGGATCTTCGTGACATGTCGACGTCCGCCGCGCTGGCGCGGCTCGCGCTGCAGCCGACTCAGCGCGCTGTCGCTGGCTCCCGGCGCCAGGCGGTGGCCGCTCGCCTGGTAGGCGTAGCTCAGGTCACCCGCGGCTGAGGACGCGTCTGTTCGGCCGCGCCTCCCGGCAGCTCCTCGTAGACGTCGCGAAGGTGCCGCGTATTTGCTCGCAGATCGAACTCCGATGCCACGCGCCGCCGGCCCGCCTGGCCCAGCATCGTGCGCTGCCCCGGATCCCCGACCAGCTGAGACAGGACATCCGTCAGCTCCGGCAGCGAGCCCGGGGCAACGAGGCGTCCGCTGACACCATCCTCGATCAGTTCCGGAATTCCGTGCACGCGACTGGCGAGGACCGGCAGCTCCATCGCCATCGCTTCCATCAGCACGATCGGCACTCCTTCGGCGAAGCTGGGCAGGCAGAAGATGTCGCTGTGTCTCAGAAGCTCATCCACCGCGGTGTGGGCGACAGCGCCGGGGAAGTCGACCTGTTCAGCGACGCCCAGCCGCGCCGCGAGCTGCTCGAGCGATCCCCGCTCCGGTCCGTCGCCTGCGAAGGCCACCCGCACGTCCGCGCCGGCACGTCGGATCGCGGCCACCGCCTCGATCAGCAAACGCTGGCCCTTCTCCGGAACGAGCCTGCCCACGCAGGCGACTCGCACCGCCTGGCCCTCGTCTCGGTGGCGGACAGGGTCGGACGCCATGGTGACCGGCGTGAAGCGCTCCATATCCACACCACAGTGCACGACACGCAGCTTCTCCCAGTGCTCGGGGCCAACGAGTGCCATCAACTGACTGCGGGCGAATTGGCTGATGCAGATCACGAACCGTGCATCACGGGCCTTCTCGGTGAGGTGGTAATGGCGTGTGTCGGCGAACTCCGTTGGTCCGTGCATGGTGAAGCTCCAGCTCAGCGCTTCTGCGCCCAGCATCGCCGCCACCGCAGCGACGTCGCTGCCGACGTTGGCGAAGTGCGCGTGCACGTGAGTTACGCGCGCCGCTCGGCATCTGTCCCACAGCACGACGCCCTGAACGAAATACGCGAGATGGTGCGCGAGGTCGCTGGTGGACCCGGCGCCGAACCGCAACGCGCGGAGCAGCGCCCGACGATACGGACCCGGGCGGCCGAGCAGGGCGGCGAAGTGGGCGCGCAGGTAGTGCCAGGGGCGCGCTGGGCGCAGCGCGTAGGTGGTGGCGCGGGCGTCCTTGTCGGCCTCGGTTCGGCACTCGGAGTCCGGCGCCCGCCGGATGGCGAACGTCTCGATCTCGAGTCCGAGCTCGCGAAGGGCGGCCACCTCGTTCTGGATGAACGTGTGGGAGACGTACGGGTATCCGGTGGCGATGTACGCCAGGCGTAGGCGGCGATCAGGCAAGAGTTTCGATCGACTCCGCCAGGCGCTCGGCGAAATGCTCGACCGTCCGCTCCCGCTCTACCGTGCCGCGACCAGCGACGCCCAGTCGCTCGGCTTGAACGGTGTCGTCCCAGAGCTCCTGGATGACGTCGCGTAGAGCATCCGGGTCACCCGGCGTCACAAGTCGCCCGTCGTGCCCGTCGTGAAGGTATCCATCGAGTCCGGGCGTGCCAGATGCCACTACCGGCCGTCCGCAGGCCATTCCCTCGAGGACGCCGTTGACGCCGGCGGCGTAGTCGACGCCGGGATTGACCGGCACCACGACCATGCGCGCTCCCCGGTAGAGGTCGCGCAGCTCGGCGTAGCTCAGACCTTGACGAATCTGGACGTGGTCGGGTGCCACCATAGGCGTGAGTGAACGATGCGACCAGCTGCTCCCTGGCACGATGATGCACGGTACCGGCACGTTCCGGAGAGCCGCTATGAGCGTCGTATAGTCGCGCTGCTCCCGCCCCACGCTGACGACGTAGCGTCCCCGCTCGGACGACGATGGTGGCGTGTAGAAGCGGTGATCGACCTTGTCCCAGATGAAGCGCGCCCGCGCCGGCTCGAGCCCCACCTCTTCACGCAGGTAGCGCTCTTGGGGCTTGGAGAAGACAAGCGTCAGATCGACGCGACGGAGAAAGCGGGTGACTCGCTCGAGAACCCGCTTCTGTCCGGAGGTCAGCAGATGCGCGACGAGCACGTGGGGACTTGCGGGCCGGAGCATCGACAGCGGGATGCCGGCGCGCTCGGACAGCGAGACGTAAACGGACGCACGAGCACGCCGAGCACGCACCGCCTGGCTCATGTCCAATCTCGTGGCGCGTTCCGCCATGGCCAATGGACGGCTGCCCGGACCCGGATAGAGGATCCGGCCGTGTAGGCGCTCCGACATCACCTCGAAGTCGGCTCGCGGCGCCGGGCGGGCAGCCGATGTCGCCGCCGGGGAGCGACTCGACGTCAGGATGAACGGACGCGCTGACCGGACGGCGATCACCTGATCGCCGGGACTGCTGGTGCGGGCGCCCGGGCCAGCGACGCCTCGGAGAGCTCGTGATGGCGGGGTGGTCGTAGAGCGAGTGCGCCCGCCACGATCCCGGCAAACACCCAAACGATGTAGTTGTCGAACGCGTAGTCGAACGGCGTGAAGTTCGATTGCACGAACCAGGCGGTGGCGATCGCGATCACTCCGAGCCGATAAGGCTCGATGTACGGTGGGCCCCGGCGGACGGCGGGCAGGGCGATCCCAGCGATCAGGATCACGATCCACAGCGCGAGTCCAAGTAACCCGAGCTCGGCGGCGTTGGACAACGGGACGTTGTGGGCGTTGCTGACGCTCGTGAGGGGATAGGTCTTGGCCAGGCGGTAATAGGGGACGCTGGCCTGGCCGAACGTGCCCCAGCCGAAGCCGAGTCCGGGTCTGGCCTCGATCATGCGCAGCGCCGCCGCATCGGAGTTCAGGCGGTCCCACACGGGTCCCTGCGCTGCGGTCCGTTGCTGCACGCTGTTCGAGAGCCCGGGAACGAAGGCCAGCGAGAGGGCAACCACGATCGCCGTACCGGCGGCCACGGCCGGCAACCAGGCGCGCAGACGGCGGTCGCCGAGCATCGCCACGATGATTCCGGCCGCGCCGCCGGCCCACACCTGCCGCGTAACGGTGTAGAGCATCCCGGCCGTGCACAGGATGACCACCGCGAACGCAGTGGCTCGGGCACGGCGATCGCGCCACAACGTCATCCCGATTGCCGCCGCCACTAGGCAGGAGAACATCGCCAGTCCGTTCGCTCCGGCCTCCAGGAACGGTCCGCGAGCCCGCTCGGCGTGGATGCCCAGGGCAGGATCCTCGATGTAGTGTGGAATCACGAGGCCCTTGGCGCCCACCGCCTCGAAGAGGGTGATCAATCCCAGATAGGCACCCAGGACGGTTAGCCCTCCGATGAGGATCCGGCGGTCGCGCTCCGTCGAGAACGCTGCCGGTGAAATCACGTACAACAGGAACGGAACTAGCCCGAGCCGGTCGAGCAGCGCGAACAGCGGGCCGTGGCTGGTGAGAGTCTGCGACCAGGCGGCCGACCCGACGGCATACAAGATGAGCAGCCCCATCAGCCAGTGCACGCGGCGAAGTTCGAGCCGGGGCACGTCGTCGCTGAACAGCGGTCTCAGAATCGTCGCGGCGATGCCGCCAACGATCGCGATCCGATCCAGCGGAATGTGAATCCCGACGTTGCCCCAGTTACCGGAGAAGACCGACAGCAGCAGTCCGGCGGTCAGGATCAGCGCCGGCTCGACGATCACGAGGCACGCCGCGGCTGCGACCGCTCCTGCCATCGACAGCACGACGACCGCGAACGGATCCAGCCGGTGGATGTGCGGGGCCGCGGCCAGTCCAATCGCAGCGCCGGCGGCCAAGATCACCCCAGCGATCACTAGCGGGGGAAGGCGCTGGATGCGCGCAGACACGATGAGGCTAGGCCGGTAGAGTGAACCGCCGGGCTTCTCGGCGAGCTTCGATGCCGCCTACCAACCCGGCGAGTGCGAGGCCGAGCACGATGCCTGCCACCACGCCCACAACCGCGTACTTCTCGATGTTCGACTTGCGGTTGCTAGTAGCAGAGGTGGCCCGATCGAGCACATCGAGCACCGGCGCCGTCCCGTTCTGCAGCAGCGTGGTGTACGCGTTGCCATACGCCTGTGCCTGCAGATCGGCGGTCTGTGCCGCGACCTGAGCGTTTGTCACGTCAGCTTGGGTAGCGCCGCCGAGGGCCGCCGAAAGCTCGCCTTGCAGCCTGCCCGCTTTCGCGTGCAGGCGGTCGGCCGTGGCCTGCGCCTTGACGTACTGTGAAAGCAGCTGAGAAGGACTGCCCTGCTGGGTTTGAGACACGTTGGCAAAGTGGACGACCGCGCGCACGGCGGCGTTGGCGAGCTGGACTGCCCCCTGGGCAGAGCTGCTAGTTGCGGTGATGGTGAAAGTCGGCTCCCCCGGAATGGGAGTCGCGGTCAGGTCGCTGCTGACGGTTCCCACCGGCTCCCCGAGTCTATGCGCGACCGGGATGGAGACGTGCTGGCTCATCACGACGCGGCTGTAGCTCGTTGCCAGTACCTGCGCAGCTTGGACATAGCCCGGTGTTGCCTGGGTGATGATGTCGGATTTGCCGACATTGATCATCGCGCTCGCTGAGTAGATCGAATGCTTCTTCGATCCCGCGACGATCCCTGCCGCCAGAAGGAAGATCGCCGGCAGAATCGCAAGGAAGGGATGACGCGCGATGGCGCTCCCGAGGCCGATAGGCGAGGTGCGGCGGGGTCCGCCGCCTAGACCTGCTGCGGTTGGAGGGCGCGGAGAAACGAGCGTCGGCTCGCGATCTTCGAGGGCCTGATTTCCAGAGTTCGTGCCGTAATCGTATTCAGACATAAGTTCCGAAGGCTAGAGGAGGGCTCGGTGCCCCAGGTGAAAGAGTCGAAAACACAAACAGCTTGCCTAGATGGTGAGCGACTCCGACATGGACACTTGGCCAGACATGCGTCGATAACCAGCGACCCGCGGCCAACAGGTTAAGCGCTCGGCCCGCACAGCTACGGCGTAGGGTAGCCGAGCGCCGCGACCACGATGCTTCGACGATAACTTCCCTTACGCGTACCCGTCGAAACGGGGCAGCGCTTATCCGTAGACCTGGTCAACAAGCCTACAGCGCTCGGCGGACGGAGCATTTTGTCCCCGCGAGAGCGAACGCGACAATTGACACAAACGGCGAAAGCACCGCCACGAGCGCCTACCCTGTATCCGAGACGCTCGCGACGATGCTCAACCGCATTGCGCCCGCAAGACGCCAAGACCGATAGCCTCGGTCTCCATAACCGCCTTCGCAGGCTGCGTCAATCGACGCGGACGAGTCAGCTGGTACGCAGCGGCTGGCCGCTCAGGAAATCACCATCTGAAGGCGGGCTAATCACCTTGTTCCTGAGTGTCAGTTCGTGCAGTGAGCCGACTTGCCTGAGCACGGGTGGCTCGTACGGCTTCTTGGTTGTGGACGGGTGCTTCATCGCCGGCACTATAGCGGCGGATGCGGCCGCCGCAACAGAATTGCATCCGATGCCCATTTTTGCCAGCTGTTTTGCGAAGGTATCACGCTGGATGCTGAACTTATGGAGTTGAACCGCGGTCTCTACGGATTGCGGTTTCCGGACCTGGCGGGCGGTTCTGACCTGCTCGTCCCGGCGCCGGCTGACTGGCGCCGTTGGACGGTCGTGCGCCGCCGCGGCGCCGGCGAAGCAGTCGACGGATCGATTGACGCGGATCGAGCGCGTCTGAGGCTCGCGCCGGAAGGCAGTCTGGTGATCGACCGTAGAACGCGCACATCCGTGTTCACGATGCCTAACCCGCCGTCGGACCCGGAGTTGGCGCATCCGTATCTGGCCGCGACGGCAGCCATCGCCGCGCGCTGGGATGGCTGGCAGAGCTTTCACGCCGGAGGCTTCGTGGTAGGCGATCAGGTCTGGGGCGTGCTCGGCGAGCGGGAGGTGGGCAAGAGTTCGCTCCTGGCCGCGCTGGCAGGCCTAGGAGTGTCCGTGGTCAGCGACGACGTGCTCGTCCTGCGCAACGGACGTGCGCTTGCAGGTCCCCGCTGCATTGACTTGCGTGAGCGTTCGGCCAACCAACTGGGAATGGGAGAGACGATCGGGATGGTGGGGACCCGCGAGCGGTGGCGGATCCCGCTGCCTGCGGTGGCGGCTGAGTTGCCTATCGCCGGCTGGGTCACTCTGGAGTGGGGAGACCACATCAGCTTTGAACGGGTGAGGCCGGCGGAGCGCTTCCCACGGTTGCTTGACAACCTCACCGTGGTACTCGAGCCACCCGACCCTCCGGTGGTGCTCGCGCTCGCTGCGCTGCCGATGGTGAGCCTACGCAGGCCCAGACGCCTCGACGCGCTCATCGCGAGCGCCGAATCTCTGGTTACGCACCTTTCGCAAATCTGATTCCAGCCACACAGACTGGAGCAATGTGTAAACGAACGGCGTCGCCGGGTATCGCGTCCACTCACGGCGCAGGCCGGCCACGTTCACCATCAGCGGATCTACGCCCTCGCCGTTCCAGGCCCGTGCCACTGAGCGCGCCCGATTAGTCCAGAACACGCGGTCGAACCACGACTTATCAGAGCGGGCTCGCACCCTTGGTGGAATGAGATCGCCTCCGACCGACTCCAGAGCAACTCGGCGGTTCGGCGGGCCGGTGCGGCCCCACTCGGCCGCCACCGCCGACAGCACTTCCGGCTCGCACAGTGGATGAATCATCTCGACGTCCTCGGCTTGTCCGAGCAGCAGCTTGCCAGCGCGATTGCACTGCAGCGCACGGCTTCGCCACCACCACGAACGAAGCGCAACGTCCCACCGCCACGGATCCCGAGATTCCCAGGCGGCGTACGCGAAAGCGATTCTGCGTCGCGCGGTCGGGGTCGCCCAGCCAAAGGTTCGGAACACCCGGCGACGGCGAGCGATCACCGCGACCCGCACCGGATGGGGCGCCAATGCCAGGGCAACGGCCGGAAGCTCGCGCCGGCCTGGTCGGCGACGCCTCATCAGGATCGCGGCGGCGGCATCGCGCGAGACCGGCGAAAACAGCTCATCGCCGCCGATTCCGGTCAGCACCGATCCGCCGCGCGCCGCCTCGACGAGCGGCAGGTGAAAGTGTGAATTGAACGGCGCCAGGACCCCGTGGCGCCGGAGGAGACGCTGTGCGTATGGACCCACCACGTCGAGCTCGTCGGCCCACTCCATGCGGAGCCAGTCCTGGATGCCGAGGTGGGACACAACCAGCTCCTGCCAGCCTGATTCGTCGGTCTCTGGCCGCCCAGGAAACCGATTTGTGGCCGGGATCGGGAGGGGCAGACCGTGGCGGCGCGCGGCGTCGGCGGCTACCGCTAGCACCAGCGACGAATCGCGCCCGCCCGAGAACGACACCAGACACGGCGGTCGCGCGAGTGCGCGGAGCACAACCGCCTCAAGCGCATCGCGCGGCGAGCGGTATGTCGGCGCGCCGGCCAGCGCCGGTCGGTCCGCGTCCGGACCGACCGGCATACCCCAGAGGAGCTCGAGAGGGGTCAGTCGGTAGCGGTCCTCGATACCTGTCGTCATCGGGGGTCGAGGCGCACGAGCTCGGCAAACTCGTGCGCATCATCGGCGCGATCGTGCCCTTCAAGCCAGGCATGGGCGATGAACGTCTCGTCGCCCGGCCTTGGGACACCGATTACCAGCGTATGTCGATGCCCGTGGGCGAGCAGCCACTCCTGCAGTAGCAACGAGCGCTCGAGGCAGGTTGCTCCCAGGTACCGCGTAGTTGCGTTGACGCCGCGGACCGCGCTGGCAGGCAGGGCAGGAGGAGGCGTAAGTCGCGTGTGAAGGCCGCGTTCGCGCAGCTGGACGCGCACACTACGAACCGAGCGCGCCGCCCACCAAGCCGCACGCAGAGTCGGGACGTTCAGGCCACGGGCTCGGTAGAGAAACCTACGCGTAGGGAAAGCGACCGCACGCATCACCCGTCCGCACCGTCGCCGGAATCACGCGCGCCAGGCGAGAGGAGATCGCGCGCTGAAAGCAGCGTCAAGAACGCTTCCACATCGATAACGGCGCGTTCCTCGTCGATGTCGTACTCGCGCAGAAGCAGTGATACGAGATCCGAGCGCGTGGCGCCGTCGACAAGCCTGGTCCACAGCAGTGCCCCTGTCTCGTTCACGGCCAAATATTCCCAGTCGCCCCGGTGGAGGATCACGATTTCGTCCTCGACTGAACGCCAGACGATGTCGCTGTCTTTGAGGCGCAAAACCTCACTGAACTGACTCATAGTGTGACTCCCACGATCGAGCGAGCAAAGCCTAGCGACGATTTCCGCTGGAATGTCTGCTGGAATAGAGAGTTGATGCTCTGGCGTGCGCGCAGCGGCCCGAGGACGCCGGGGAGCGCGGGACCCCGAGGTCTCCTCGCAGCTTCCGTGACACGATCGTTTCGCGGTCGACGCGTTCTCGAAAATGTCGAGCTCGCCTGTCCGGCGGGCGAGGTCGCCGTGGTCTCAGGCGAGAACGGCGCAGGGAAAACGACACTCCTGCGGATCTTTGCCACGGTTCTCTATCCGGATTCCGGCACAGCGACGGTGGACGGCTACGACGTGATCCGGGACGGCTCCGAAGTCCGGGCGCGTATCGGCGTCGCACTCGTGAACGAGCGGAGCCTGTTCTGGCGGCTCAGCGGCAGGGATAACCTGCGCCTGTTCGCAGCCACCGCTCGTGTGCCGCGCCGGCTCCGCGACAAGCAAATTCAGGTCATCATGGACGAGCTCGATCTAGGGGGAATCGCCGATCAGCGCGTTGCCAACCTGTCGGCGGGGCAGCGCCAGCGCCTGATCCTCGCTCGCGCCGCGGTCGGCCATCCATCCGCCCTGCTGCTCGACGAGCCGCTTCGGGGCCTAGATCAGCGCGGCATCGATCGGGTGCTCGAGTTCATCGCTCGTCAGTCGCAGCGTGGAGCGACCGTGCTCGTCGTGGCGCCGGTGCTGCAAGAACTCGTCGATGTGGCGGATCAGCTTTGGGAGCTGGAGGATGGGCGGCTCAGGAACGTTGGCCCCACGGCGCTGGCGGCGGTGGCCCGATGACGGCATTCCTCGAGGTGGTGCGGTCCTTCGCCCGCAAGGACTTTCGGATTGCATGGTCCTACCGAGGCACATTCGTCGTCGGCGCGCTCGGCGCCTTCTATCAGCTGGTGATCTTCAGGTTCGTATCGAAGCTGATCGGCGGAGGCCGCTTCATCGGAACCGCGGACGCGTATTTTCGGTTCGTCGTGGTCGGGATCATCCTCACAGGCGTACTCCGGGCCGCCACCAGCTCGGCCGCTGCCAACGCCCGCCGCGATCAGGTTGAGGGCACGCTCGAGATGCTGGCGGCCCAACCGATGCCCGTCGGCGTGCTCGCGCTCGGCTGGTCAGCCTGGCCGATCTGCGAGGCGCTCGTGGACGGACTGTTGACGCTGGTCATCGCAATCCCGCTGGGATTTACGAACGTCTCACCGGACTGGTTGCCGCTGATCGTCTCGTTGCTGCTGTCGATCGCCGTGTTCCTGGCGATCGGCTTCGCGGCCGCTGCGCTCGTCGTCGCCACTCAGCAGGGTGGCCAGCTCCCGTCGCTCATCGTGGGCGTGCTGATCCTGCTCAGCGGCGCGTTCTTCCCAATCGTCGTGTTCCCGAGCTGGCTGCAGACCATCGCCAAGCTGTCGCCGCTGACGTACGCACTCCGGGCGCTGAGAGCCTCGATCCTGCCGGCGGCTCCGACTGGTGCAATCGTGCATGACCTTGCGATCGTCGCCGGCAGCGCGGTGGCGTTGCTGCCGCTCTCCGTCCTGTGTCTCACGCTCGCACTCCGGCGGGCCCGGATGACCGGTCGGCTCGCGACGTTCTAGGTCGTGCGGGTGTCCGGCCTGGCGATCGAGGATGCGCTTACGCTCGGCCTCGCGGGTACTGCGCAGAAACGCCAGATCCAAGCTCGGCGACTCCTCGAGCTCAGCGGGCGCAGCGACCCTCGACGACTACTCGCCGTGCTCGGTCGGCAGCGACTGATCCATCTGGGCATCGCCCGGCTGCGCGAGCTCGGAGCCGAGAAGTTGACGGCGGAGCTGACCGCGAGGACCACAGAGCGCGAAACCGCCGTACGCTGGCAGGCGGTGGAGCAGGAGATGCTGACGCATGCCATCGTCGGTGCGCTTGGTGAGCATCATGTGCCCGCGATTCCGATCAAGGGAGCCGTCCTGGCCCGAAGGCTTTTTGACGATCCGGCGTTGCGCGAGTCCGACGACATCGACCTGCTGGTCGCCGCCGACCAGCTCGAAGAGTCGGTAGACCTGATCCGCCGGCAGTTCGGCTACGACGCGCCACGCGACGCCCGCGACGGTCGCGGGCGTCCGCTTCTTCACTACCGTCTTTCGCATCCCGGAGGCTTGCCGATGGTCGAGCTGCACTGGAGGGTGCATTGGTACGAGGAGCGGTCGGGCGCGTCGATGCTGGAGCGGTCGGTTCCGGAACAGGGTCTGCGCCGGCTCCGACCCACCGACGAGCTCGCCTGCCTGCTGCTGGTGTACGCACGAGACGGGTTCACCGGGGTTAGAGGACTCGCGGATCTCGCGGCGTGGTCGGACCGGGTCGGCGATCGGCTACCACCCGGCGGCATTGACGGCTTTGCGCGGGAGTTTCCCGAGCTTAGTCCGGCACTCGCCATAGCCGGGACCCTGGCCGGCGCGCTTGCGGGCGTGCCGGAGTCGGAGGTAACGGTTTCTGGACAGCCCTGGACGCCGCGCATGCGCCGCGCCGCGCGGCTGGCCAATTGGCGCATCGTTGGGGAGGACGAGCAGATCTACGCCGACATCGCGATGGTCGACCTGCTTCTGACCCCGCCGGCGCAGGCGTGGTCGTCCGTTCGCCGGCAGGTGCTGCTGCCGCTTGACGTGGTCGCGGGTCGGCTGGTCGAGCCTGGCTCCAGCCGGTTGCGACGGCTGCTCGCGGACGCCATACACGTTCCCCGGGTTGTGGCCCGGTTGGCGCTCGGATTGTTCGCGACCCGGGGATGGCGAACGCGCTGCCCGCTGCCGCCGGTAGCGCTCGTCTCCGGTGTTCGTCGGCCCTGACCCGGATACGCTCTGCCCCCGAATGCGCCAGGTGCGGAACGAATGCAATGCGTCTTGACCGGCTGATCGGAGGAGTTCCGCCGGCCGCCCGCGAGCTCGAGATCACCGGTCTGGCGTACGACACCCGCTCGGTCGCCGGTGGAACGCTGTTCTTCTGCGTACCGGGGTTCACTCGCGACGGCCACGAGTTCGCGCCCGAAGCGATCGCGCGGGGCGCGGCTGCGCTGGTCGTGGAGCGCCCGCTCAACCTCGGCGTTCCCGAGGTCCGGGTGCCGAGCGTCCGGGCCGCGATGGCGCCGGCGGCGGCGGCGTTCTACGGCGACCCGACCGCGACCCTGCAAACCGTGGGCGTGACGGGCACGAACGGCAAGACGACCACCGCGTTCCTGGTTCACGCCCTGCTGGAAGCGGATAGGCGCCAGACGGGCCTACTGGGCACGGTCAAGAGCGTGATCGCCGGGGCCGAGCGCCCGGTCGAGCGCACGACGCCCGAGGCGATCGACCTGCAGCGGACCTTCCGCGAGATGCTCGATGGGGGAGACGTGGCGTGTGCGATGGAGGTCTCCTCGCACGCGCTCGACCTGCACAGAGCCGACGCGGTCCACTTCGCGGTGGCGATCTTCACCAACCTGACCCAGGACCACCTCGATTTCCACGGCACGATGGAGGCGTACTTCGAGGCCAAACGCCGCCTGTTCACAAACGGGCGCGCGCGGCACGCCGTCGTCAACGTCG
Source organism: uncultured Solirubrobacterales bacterium (assembly GCA_963737055.1). Classification (GTDB taxonomy): domain Bacteria; phylum Actinomycetota; class Thermoleophilia; order Solirubrobacterales; family Solirubrobacteraceae; genus Palsa-465. The sequence continues at coordinate 495,197 of CAVTRE010000002.1, forward strand.
ATGACCCGTACGGCGCGCGGCTGGCCAAACAGACCCCCGACGCGATCACGTTCGCGGTCGACCGCGAGGCCACCTACCGGGCGAGCGACGTCAGCACCGACCTGACCGGGTCGCGTTTCACAGTCCGCGGGCCTGACGGGATTACCGAGCTCCGGTCCCCGCTGCCCGGGCTGTTCAACGTCTACAACGTGCTCGGTGCGCTCGCGGCGGTCCGCGCGCTGGGCGTTTCCGCCGAGGTGGCAAGAGCCGCCATCGAGACCGCCGGGAGCGTTCCCGGACGGTTCGAGCCGGTCGATGCCGGCCAGGACTTCGCCGTGCTGGTCGACTACGCCCACACGCCGGACTCGCTCGAGAACGTGTTGCGCGCCGCCCGCGGGCTGGTCGACGCGCCCGCATCAGGAAACGGCCGTGTCCACGTCGTGTTCGGATGCGGCGGCGACCGCGACCGGGGGAAGCGCCCGATGATGGGGGAGATCGCGACCAGACTGGCAGACCGTGTGATCGTGACCTCGGACAACCCCCGGTCCGAGGACCCGGAGGCGATCATCGAAGAGATCCTCGCCGGCACCGGACCGGATGTCGAGCACGACGCCGATCGCCGCGCCGCGATCCACACGGCGATCGCCGGCGCGCGACCGGGTGACGTGGTTGTGATCGCGGGCAAGGGACACGAGCAAGGGCAGGAGTTCGAAGCCGGACGCAAGATCCCGTTCGACGACATCACGGTCGCCCGGGAGACCCTGGCAGCTGTGCTGACCGCGTCGTAACCGCCCGACACCGCTTAGACGCCCGATCCGGCCAGTACCCTCCCGAATCAGAGCATGAGGACCTGGACACCCGAGCAAGTGGCACGGGCGGCAGGGGCCCGGCTCGTCGCGCCGCCGCCCGTCGCGACGGGTCCTGAGCGCGCGGTCATCGACTCGCGCGAGGCGGGCCCCGGGTCGCTGTTCATCGGTCTCCGGGGCGCGAACGACGACGGCGGCCGGTTCGCGCCGCAGGCGCTCGCCGCCGGCGCGTGGGGCGTGCTGACGACGCCCGAGCATGCCGAAGCCGCCAGATGCGCCGTCCCCGGAGCGCTGATCGCCGCCGACGACCCGCTCCAAGCCCTGCAACGTCTCGCCCGAGGCTGGCGCCGCGAGCTGGGCGCGAACGTGATCGGGATCACCGGGTCGACGGGCAAGACCTCGACGAAGGATCTGCTGCTGGCGCTGCTCACGCCGCACCGCCGCACGGTGGCCTCTCGCGCCAATTTCAACACCGAGATCGGCCTGCCGCTCGAGATCCTGGCCGCGCCCGCCGGAACCGAGGTGCTCGTGCTCGAGATGGCGATGCGCGGCGCCGGGCAGATCGCCGAGCTCGCGGAGATCGCCGAGCCCGACGTGGGCGTGATCGTCAGCATCGGCCCGGTCCACCTCGAGTTCCTCGGGACAATCGAGGCGATCGCCGCGGCCAAGGCCGAGCTGCTCGCCGGCCTCCGCCCCGGGGGCACCGCGATCGTCCCGGCAAACGAGCCGCTGCTCGCCCCCCACCTGCGCGCCGATCTCGAGACCGTCACGTTCGGCGAGGCGGGGGACGTGAGACTTACGCGCTCCGAGGACAACGAGGTCGAGATCGACCTGGCCGGCCAGATCGTCGTTCTTGAGGTGCCGTTCACCCAGGCGTACCTGCGGCGCAACCTGCTCGCGGCGGTGGCCGCCGCGAGCGCGGTCGGCGTGACCCCGGAGGGCGGCGTCGTGCTCGAGCTCACCGCCGGCCGCGGTCAGCATCTGACGCTCCCCGGCGGTGCGACGTTGATCGATGGCTGCTACAACGCCAACCCCATGTCGATGCGCGCGGCCCTCGAGGACCTGGTGCAGACCGCGGCGCGCACTCCAGACGCCCGGCCGGTCGCGGTGCTCGGTGACATGCGGGAGCTCGGACCGACCGCACGCGACTATCACGTCGAAATCGGAGAGCAGGTCGCGAAAGCCGGCGTCGAGCTCCTGGTCACCGTCGGATCGCTCGCCGAGGCGATCGGCGAGCCTTTCGGAGGCGAGCTTCATTCGGTTGCGGACGCCGCGGCCGCGGCCGAGATGGTGCCGGAGCTCGTGCGTCCGGGCGACGTCGTCCTGGTCAAGGGCTCGCTCGCGGTGGGACTCAAGGCAGTCTGCCGGGCGCTGACGAGCGAGAGCCGGCCGAGCCGAGGCGCTGGGGCGCACGCCTGATGGGCTCGATCTCCGGTCGGGTCCTGATCGCGGGGACCGCGTCGCTGTTGATGTGCTTGTTCCTCAGCCCCAAGTTCATCGAGTTCCTGCGCCGTCGGGAGTTCGGTCAGAACATCCGCGAGGAAGGGCCCGAGGGGCACAAGACCAAGGCCGGGACGCCGACGATGGGCGGGATCATCATCATGATCGCGTTCGCGGTCCCGTTTCTGATCCTGTCCACGCGCGACTGGCCGTCCAGGGGAGTGCTCGGCGCCACGCTGGCGTGTGCCGCGCTCGGGTTCGCCGACGACTGGACGAAGATCGTCAAGCGCCGCTCGCTCGGACTGCGCGCGCGGACCAAGCTCGTGGTCACGATCGCGATCTCACTCGGGCTGTGGTGGGTCGCGACCCAGAAGGCGCACGTGAGCGAGTCGATCAGCCTCCGGTTCGTCGACGCAAGCGTCGATCTCGGACCGCTGTACCCCGTGCTCATCTACCTCGTGGTGGCGGGAACCACCAGCGCGGTGAATCTGACCGACGGGCTCGACGGGCTCGCCGCCGGCTGTTCGGCGATCGTGCTGTTGGCCTACATCGGGATCACCTTCATCACCGACGGCCAAACTGACCTGACCGTGCTCGCGGCCTGCATGGTCGGCGCCTGCATCGGCTTCTTGTGGTTCAACAGCTTCCCGGCCAGCATTTTCATGGGCGACACCGGCTCGCTCGGGATTGGGGGCGCTATCGCGGGCCTCGCGGTCATGACTAACACCGAGGTCCTGCTGATCCTGCTCGGCGGGATCTTCGTGATCGAGGCGCTGTCGGTGCTGATCCAGGTGTTCTCGTTCCAGCTGTTTCGCAAGCGCGTGTTCCTGATGGCGCCGATTCACCACCACTTCGAGTTGCAAGCCTGGTCCGAGACCAAGATCATCCTGCGCTTCTGGATCGTCGCGGCGGCGTGCGCCGCGATCGCCTTCACGGTGTACCGCCTCAGCATTCGCGGATGACGCCCAAGCCGCGGCCCCCGCTGCCGCCGGGGCCGTATCTGGTCGTCGGGCTGGCTCGTTCAGGCGTCGCCGCGGCCCTCGCGCTCCGGACTCGGGGACTCACCGTGACCGGTGTGGACGCCGGCAACGCCGAGGATCCGGCGCTCGTAAAAGCCGCAGGGAGGCTTCGCGAGGCGGGCGTCGAAGTACGGCTGGATGCGTCAGGCGTCGATCTTGCCGCCCGCGCCAGGACGCTCATCAAGAGCCCTGGTGTACCCCAAGACGCGCCTGCGATCACGGCGGCGCGGTCCCGCGGGCTCACCGTACTCGGCGAGCTCGAGTTCGCATGGCGGCTCATCCCCAACGAGTTCGTGGCTGTGACGGGAACCAACGGGAAGACGACCACAACCGAATGGATCGGCCACGTCCACCGTGAGGCCGGGCTCCCGGTGGCGGTGGCCGGCAACGTTGGCACCGCGGCGTCGTCGCTGATCGGCCGGCTCGATGACGATGTCACCGTCGTTTGCGAGGCGTCCTCGTTCCAGCTCGAGGACTCGGTGGCGTTCTCGCCGGAGGCCGCCGTGCTGCTGAATCTGTCCCCCGACCACCTCGACCGCCACGGCACGTACCAGGCTTACGTCGCCGCCAAGCTCCGGATCTTTGCGAACCAGGGCAACCACGACGTGGCCGTGGCGCCGGCGAACCTCGGGGTGGAGGACCTCGGCGGGTGCGCCCGGCGGGTGACCTTCGGCGAAGGCCCGGGACCCGAGGTCTCGCATCGCTCCGGTTACCTGTGGTGGTCCGAGCAGCCGATCGTCCGAGTCGACGAGATCGCGCTTCCGGGCGCCCACAACGTCCAAAACGCCATGGCCACCGCGGCCACGTGCCTCGCCCGTGGCATCAACCCCGAGGCTGTTGCCACCGGACTCCGGACATTCGCGGGGGTCCGCCACCGGCTCGAGCGCGTCGCGGTCCAGCACGGCGTGGCGTGGATCAACGACTCGAAGGCGACCAACGTCGCAAGCACGATCGTCGCGCTGGAGGCGTTCGACAGCCCGATCCACCTGATCGCCGGGGGTCGCGGCAAGCAGCAGGACTTCTCGCCGCTCGCCCCGCTCGTCGCCGAGCACTGCCGGGCGGTGTTCGTGATCGGAGAGGCGGCGCGGGAACTTGCGGACGCTCTCGCGCACACCGGGGTCCCGCTCCACCAGGCGGGCGATCTCGAGCACGCCGTCGCGCTGGCGAGCGCGGCCGCCGTTGCCGGCGAGGTCGTACTGCTGTCGCCCGCGTGCGCGAGCTTCGATCAGTACTCGGACTTCGAGGCTCGTGGTGACCACTTCCGCGCGCTCGTGGAGGTTGCCTGATGGCCCGCGCCGCGACCCCGGCCGCCACCGCCGCCGCCGCCCGTGAGTCGGCTCGGGGACGCACGGCACGGGCCCGCAAGCGCTCGCGGCCGGCGTCGCGGCGTGTGCCGCCGCCACTCGAGCACCGCATCCTGATGACAGCGACCCTGTGCCTGCTGGCGTTTGGCGCGGTGATGGTCTACAGCGCATCCTCGCCCCTCGGCGTGCTCTCGACCGGCGGTAACGGCGCCGGCGAGTTCGTTCGCTACCTCATGTTCGGAGCGCTCGGCCTGGTCGCGATGCACGTGTTCGCGCGCCACGGCCTCGAGATCTTGACCCCCAAGCTGGTCAATTGGCTGCTGGGGGTGTCGTTCCTGCTGCTGCTGCTCGTGCTGGTTCCGGGCTTCGGCGTCGACATCAACGGCGCGCGTCGCTGGTTCGCCGCCGGGCCGATCCAGTTCCAGCCCTCCGAGCTGATGAAGTTCGCGCTGGTCGTCTACGTCGCGCGCTATCTGGCCGACCATCCCAAGCGGATGCGGAGCTTCAAGCAGGCGGTGGCCCCGATCGCTGTGCTGGCCGGGCCGGCGTGCCTGCTGATCGTCGTCGAGCCCGACCTGGGCACGACGATCGTGGTGGCGCTGTCGATCGCGGCGCTGCTGGTCGCGGCGGGGATGCCGATGCGGTACGTCGCGCTGCTCGCGGGGATCGTCGCAATCGGCGTGATCCTGCTGGCCACGGCCCAACCGTACGAGCGAGCACGACTGACCTCGTTCCTTCACCCGTGGGCGGCCGCGACCAAGTCCGGCGCCGGGTACCAGGCGGTTCAGGGGCAGATCGCACTCGGGTCGGGAGGGCTGTTCGGTGTCGGACTCGGGCGCTCGGTGCAGAAGATCTTCTACCTCCCCGAGGCTCAGACCGACTTCATCCTCGCGGTGATCGGCGAGGAGCTGGGCGTCCTCGGCATCTTCGGGGTCGTCTGCCTGTACGGGATGCTCGCCTACGCCGGCCTGCGCACCGCCCGCCGTGCCGCGGATCGGTATGCGAAGCTGCTGGCGACCGGTCTGACCTCGCTGATTCTTTGTCAGGGGATCCTCAACATCTTCGTCGTCCTCGGCATTGCCCCACTGACGGGCGTCCCGCTGCCGTTCATCTCCTACGCGCCCACGAACCTGTGCGTGCTCCTCGCCGGCGTCGGGCTGCTGCTCAATATCTCTCGCCCGGGACTGCGCGTCGTCCGGAACCCGAAGCCGAAGAAAGTTGAAAGCGCCGCGGATCGTGATCGGCGCCGGCGGGACCGCGGGGCACGTCGTGCCGGCGCTGGCGGTCGCCGACGCGCTGCGGGCTGACGGCGCCGAGGTCACGTTCGTCGGTGGGGATCGCGCCGAGCTCGAGCTCGTTCCGGCGGCGGGATACGACCTGCGCACGCTGCGCGTAACGCCGCTGCCGCGCGGACGGCCGGTCCAAGCGGCGCGGGCGGCCACGGTCGCCGCTGCCGCGGTACGCGACGCCCGGGCGATCGTGCGCGAGCTTCGGCCGGCCGCGGTCCTCGGAGGTGGCGGCTACGTCGCCGGACCGGTGGGGCTCTCAGCGGTGCTCTCGCGGGTCCCGCTCGTGCTGACCGAGGCCGACAGCCATCTCGGGCTGACCAACCGGCTGCTCGCGCCGTTCGCTAAGCGGGTATGTCTGGCGTTCCCGATCGAGGGCCGTGACAGCTCGCGCTACCTAGTCACCGGACGGCCGATCCCGGCGCCCGCCACCGACCGGCCCGCGGCTAGGGCGCGCTTCGGGATCGGGGAACGCGAGTCGTGCGTGTTGGTGTTCGGTGGATCACAGGGGGCGCGCTCGATCAATCGGGCCGCGGTCGAGGCGTTCGCAGGCGCGCGTTTTCGCGTGCTCCACGCCGCCGGCGAACGAGACCTCCGCGACCTGGAGGACCTGCACGCGCCGGGACCGCACTACGACCTGCGCGGCTATATCTCGTCCTTCGGCGAGGCGCTGCTCGCCAGCGACCTCGTGGTCGCCCGCGCCGGCGGCTCGATCTTCGAGATCGCCGCCCACGGCAAGCCCGCCGTGCTCGTGCCCTATCCGCACGCGACCGCCGACCATCAGACCGCAAATGCGAGCTTCATGGAACGCGCTGGCGCCGCCGTCGTGATCCCGGACTCCGAGCTCACGCCCGCCCGTCTCGCGAACGAGGTTGGGCGCCTGCTCTCCGACCCCGGGCGGCTGGTGGCGATGGCGCGCGCGTCGGCGGCATTGGCGCGGCCGAACGCGGCCCACGACATCGCCCACGAGTTGCTGGCCGCCGCGCGCTTTGTATAGCCTCGGCCCGGAAATACCCCCGAATCGAGGTGGAAGCATGCTGTTCGGCCAGGAGCATGTCAGGCGGTATCTGCGGACCGATGGCGCCGAGGGACACGACTGGCAGGGGACGACGGTGTTGATCCTGACGACCACCGGCAGACGCTCTGGCGCGGAGCGGAGTACGCCGTTGATCTATGGAAAGCACGGTGACGATTACGTGGTGGTGGCATCGAAGGGGGGCGCCAAGGAGGACCCGTCGTGGTACCTGAACCTGTCGGCGGCGCCGGCGGTAACGGTGCAGGTGCGCGGAGACCGGTTCAAGGCGCACGCCCGCACGGCGTCGTCCGACGAGAAGCCTGAGCTGTGGAAATTGATGACCCAGCGCTGGCCGGCGTACGACGAGTATCAGCACAAGACGACCCGTGACATCCCAGTCGTCGTGCTCGAGCGCGAGGGGTGACCCCACCCGCCGAGGACTGGTCCGCGCGGAGGCTCCACTTCGTCGGCATCGGCGGGGCGGGAATGAGCGGGCTCGCGATCATCGCGCGCGAGCTCGGAGCTGAGGTGACCGGCTCGGACCGCGCTGAGTCGAGCTACACCGGTCGCCTGCGCGAGCACGGGATCGAGCCCGCGCTCGGTCACCGGGCCGAGAACGTCCCCGCCGGAGCGGAGGTCGTGTTCTCGACGGCCGTGCCCCCTGACAACCCGGAACGGGTGGCGGGGGCAGGCCGCGAGCTTCACCGCTCGGAACTGCTGGCGCAGATTGCGTCGCTCCGCCGGTGCCTGGCCGTCACCGGCACCCACGGCAAGACCACGACCGCGGCGATGATCGTCCACATCCTCCGGGAATGCGGGCTCGATCCGGCGTACGTCGTCGGCGGCGAGCTCGGCGACACCGGGGTCAACGCCGGGTGGGGCGGCGGCGAGTGGATCGTCGTCGAAGCCGACGAGTCCGACCGCTCCTTGCTACAGCTCTCGCCCGATATCGCCGTCCTGACCAACGCCGAGCTAGACCATCACTCGACCTACAGCTCGCGTCTCGACCTCGAGGAGACGCTGCGTGAGTTCATGGTGCGCGCGGCGACTGGAGCCGTCGTCTGGGACCGGCCCGAGCTGGTCGCGCTGTGCCCGCCCGGGGCGCTCGCCTACGACGCGGCCGACACCGCGATGTCCCCGCGGGGATCGCGTTTTCACTGGCGCGGGATCGAGGTGTCGCTGAGCGTCCCCGGCGCCCACAACGCCGTCAACGCGGCGGGGGCGTTGACCGCCTCGGCGCTGGCCGGCGCCGACCCGGATCGCGCGGCGGCGAGCCTGACCTCGTTCACCGGCGCTCGACGGCGGTTCGAGCTGCTCGGGACGACCCCGGCGGGCGTGCCGGTCTACGACGACTACGCCCATCATCCGACCGAGGTCGCGGCCACGATCGCCGCGGCCCGGACGCTCGCGCCGGCGCGACTCGTGGCCGTATTCCAGCCGCACCTGTACTCGCGCACGCGCGCGCTTTCGCGTGAGTTCGGCCGCGCACTGGGCGGCGCCGACATCGCGGTGGTACTCGCGGTCTACCCGGCGCGTGAGCGCGCCGAGGACTTCCCCGGGGTCGACGGACACCTGATCGCCGCGGCCACGGCCGACGCCGCCGGTGGCCGCGTAGTCGCCTGGATGCCGTCGTTCGAGGATGCCCGACGGTTCCTGGCGGCGACCTTGCGGGCGGGAGACCTCTACCTCGGGATGGGGGCGGGCGACATCGATTCGCTGTCGCGGTCGCTGGTGTCATAACGCGGCCGCCGGACTGCTATCTACGCTGATCCCGATGCCTGCGCTGCCCTCCGGGGTCACACGCGACTACCCGCTGGCCCGCCTGACAACGATCCGCACGGGGGGACCGGCCGAGCTGTTCGCGCGCCCGGAGTCGCTCGGGCAGCTCGAGCGGCTGCTGGCGTGGGCCGCGGACGAGGGGCTCGAGGTAGGGGTCGTGGGCTCGGGGTCGAACCTGCTGGTGGCGGACGCGGGCGTCCGCGGACTAGTCCTGAAGCTGGACAAGGAGCTGAGCACGATCGAACTCGACGGAACGCAGATTCACTGCGGGGGCGGAGCGCGCCTTCCGGCGGTCTCGGCGCGGGCCGCGCAAGCCGGGCTGACCGGGATCGAGTTCGGGGTCAACATCCCGGGGACGGTCGGCGGGGCCGTTCGCATGAACGCCAACGCGTACGGCGGCGAGCTCGCCCGGGTGCTCGAATGGGTTGACGTGTCGGGCCCCACGGGGACCGAGCGACGGGTTCCAGAGCAGCTCGGCTTCGCCTACCGCCGCTCGAGCCTGGGGGCCGGCGAGGTCGTCGCCCGGGCATCGTTCGCGTTGGCGCCGGCGGCCAGCGACGACGTCAAGGCGACGCTGGCCGACATGCGGGCCCGCCGCAAGGCCGCTCAGCCGTCCGGGATCAAGACGTTCGGCTCGACGTTCAAGAACCCTGAGGACCCGCGCGCCGAGAACCGGACCGCCGGTCAGCTCCTCGACGCCGCGGACTGCCGCGGTATGCGGATCGGCGGCGCCGGGTTCTCCGCCAAGCACGCCAACTTCATCGAGAACCACGGCGACGCCACCACCGCCGACGTCATCGCGGTGATGGCCGAGGGTCGCCGGCGCGTCAGGGAGCGGTTCGGCGTCGAGCTCGAGCCCGAGGTGCAGGCGCTGGGGCCGGTCGAGTTTCCCGCCGACTGGAGGCGAGCATGATCGTCGCCAAGGGACGGGTACGGCTTCGGGTGAAGGTGATCGCGGGTACGGTGGCCTTGCTCGCTGTGCTCGCTGGAGCGTGGGTGTGGCTCCGGGACTCCTCGCTCGTGGCCGTCGAGCGCGTGACCGTGACCGGTGCGGCGGGTCCCGACGCCGGCCAGATCCGCTCGGCGCTGGGCCTCGCGGCGCGCAACATGACGACGCTCGACGTTCAACTGTCACAGCTCCGGACGGCCGTCGCGCCCTACCCGGTCGTCAAGAACCTGCGGGTCTCGACGCAGTTCCCGCACGGGATGCGGATCCAGGTCATCGAGCTTCTGCCGGTCGGCGCGCTCACCGCCGGCGGGGAGACGGTCGCCGCCAGCGCCGACGGCACGCTCGTTCACGACGTGCCCACTGGCTCGCTGCCCGCAGTGCCGGTGCAGTCGTTTCCGGGAGGCTCGCGGGTAACCGACCAGAACGCCTTGGGTGCGCTCGAGCTGCTCGCCGACGCCCCGCCTCGCCTCCAGCCGAAGATCAGCCAGGTGGCCACCACCCCGCCGCACGGCCTCGTCGTCCAGCTCCGCTCGGGCCCGAGCATCTACTTCGGACCGGCCGGAGACTTCGAGGCGAAGTGGGGGGCGGCGGCCGCGGTCCTCGCGGCGCCGGGCTCGGCGGACGCCTCCTATATCGACGTGAGCGACCCGGAGCGGCCGGCCGCCGGCGTCAGCTCCCAGGCGCTGTCGGCGGCGGGGCTGGCCACGAGCGGGAACGGTTCGCAGGCGGCCTACGGTTCGAGCCCGGCCGCGTCGACCGGGACCGGCGCATCGGCCGGCGCAACGGGCCAGGCAGGGTCGCCCACGCCGGCTTCGAGCGCGACGCCAGGAGCCTAACCCTCAAGTCGAGCTTTACTGTCCAAAATCGGCAACTCTTACACGCCCATCGAGGGTTGGGCGTTCTGCAACGATGCTTGCGTCCGGGCCGGAAACGTTGACTTCCCGCAACTCCAGGGAATAACGTGCGAAACTCCCGCTAAGAGCGACTGCCCACAAAACGCTCAACGCTAACTCAAGGGTCGGACGGTCACGAATGGAAAGCGGTAGCTACCTCGCAGTTATCAAAGTCGTCGGCGTCGGCGGCGGCGGCACCAATGCGGTCAACCGCATGGTGGACGCCGGCCTCCGAGGCGTCGAGTTCATCGCCTGCAACACCGATGCCCAGGCGCTCGCCATGTGCGACGCCGACATCAAGCTGAACATCGGCCACGAGCTGACCAAGGGCCTCGGCGCCGGCGCCAACCCGGACATCGGACAGGGCGCGGCGGCGGAGTCCCGCGACGAGATCAAGGAGGCGCTGAAGGGCGCCGACATGGTGTTCGTCACCGCGGGCGAGGGCGGCGGCACCGGTACGGGCGCGGCGCCGGTGATCGCGGAGATCGCCAAGAACGAGATCGGCGCGCTGACCGTGGGGTGCGTTACCCGGCCGTTCGCGTTCGAAGGCACCACGCGCGCCCGTCAGGCCCAGGACGGGATCAACAAGCTGCGCGAGAACGTCGACACGCTGATCGTGATCCCGAACGAGAAGCTGCTCGCGATCGTCGAGCGCCGCACGACGATCCTCGACGCGTTTCGTGAGGCCGACAACGTCCTGCGCCAGGGCGTGCAGGGCATCACCGACCTGATCACGATTCCCGGCCTGATCAACCTGGACTTCGCCGACGTCCGCACGATCATGCACGACGCCGGCACCGCGCTGATGGGCATCGGCAACGCCGGCGGCGAGAACCGCGCCGCCGAGGCCGCGAAGGCCGCGATCTCCTCGCCGTTGCTGGAGGAGTCGGTCGAGGGCGCCACCGGAATCCTGCTGAACATCACCGGCGGTCACGACCTCGGGCTGTTCGAGGTCAACGAGGCCGCGGAGATCGTCCAGAGCGCCGCCGATCAGAACTCGAACATCATCTTCGGGGCCGTGATCGACGACTCGATGGGCGACGAGGTCCGGGTCACGGTGATCGCCACCGGCTTCGACCACCGCTACGCCCGGCCGAGCCAGGCCCGCGAGTCGACGCGCCGGCGAGGCAGGGATCGCGACGTAACGATGGACGAGGATCAGCGGTCCTCGCTCGAGATCCGCGACGACGAGATCGACATCCCGTCGTTCTTGAAAGATCGCTGACACTTGGCGGGCGGCGCCGGCGCCGCGGCGCAACCCTGCCCGTCTTTCGTTGTTGTAGGTCCGTCAGACGTTACGGCCGACAACTGATGCAAGGTGGGGCCCCGCGCGCCGCGGTGCTCGCAGTGGGCGCCCTTCTGGCGCTCGCGAGCCCGGCGCCGGCACAGCCGTCGCCGGCTCCGCCGACCGTAATCGACGGTCTCAGCGCTGCGATCTCGAGTCTCGGCGGGATGTCGGTGGCGCGTGACGGGACGGGCGGTCTCGTCTACCTGAAGACGGTGGCCGGGCTGCCGCGCGTGTTCGTCTCCCGCCTGGAGAGCGGACAGTTCCAGGCCCCGCAAGAGGTCGATGGCTTGCTTCCGGCCGGCTCGTCGGAGCCCGTCATCGCTGCGGGAAACGGGGGAGTGCTGCTCGTGGCCTTCGTAAACAGCGGGGTGCTTTACGTGGTCGACGCGGCGGGCCCATCGTCGCCGTTCGGCACGCCCGATGGTCTGGCCTCGGGCGCGAGCAGCCCGTCGCTTCAGATGAGCAACTTCGGCAAGGCCTACCTGGCGTTCACGGCCGTCGACGGGGCGGGGCACGACGTCAGGGCCGCGTACTACTACAGCGGGGCCTGGGCGGTCGAAGGGGCGCCGCTGAACGTCACTCCCGCCGACGATGCCGGCACCGGCGCCGGAGTGCCGCAGGTCGCCACCGCCGGCGACGGCGTCGCGATCGTGACCTGGGGCGAGGGCGGCCACGTGTACTCGCGCCGCGTGTGGGGGACGGCGCCAAGCGTGGTCGACGAACAGGCCGACGTCCCGTCGGTGTCGGGCTGCGCCGAGGTCTCGGCGGGCGAGCCGCAGGTCGCGGCCGGGGGCGACTCTTCGTACGCCGACGTGGCCTTCCAGGAGCGCGTGTCGTGTAGCGGCCTGCAGCAGACGCGGGTGCTGATGAACCGGCTCCAGGGTTCGCAGTACGACGGCGTCGTGACGACGGACGGGCTCTCGACTCCGGGGACGTCGAGCGCCGCGGACCCTGACGTCGCGATGACGGAGTACGGGCAGGGGTTCGTGACCTCGGCCGGCCAGTCGTCAAACGCCGTCGTCGCGATGGAGCTCGGCAACAACGGCGCGCCCGGGACCGTGCTCCAGATCAACAGCCTGCCGGCGAGCGCGGCGTCGTACCCGGTTCCCGGGGTCGCGGGCATCTTCTCGGACCTGATCGCCTGGCAGCAGACTCCGGGCTCGGCGGGACCGGCCGAGATCCGCATCCGCTACGAGCCGAGGGCCTCGACGCTCGGCCCCGAGCTCGTCCTGTCGAATCCGGCCTCGGGTCCGACCGACGCCGCCCGCGGGCTGGCGGCCACGGGCGACGGCGGCGGTGACGCCGCGGTTGCTTGGGTGCAGGGCACCGGCGCCTCGAGCGAGATCGTCGCCGACCAGCTCTATCAGCCGCCGGCCGCGGCGACCGTGTCGAAGACGGTTGCCTATTCGCGAAGCACTGAGCCGGTGCTGAGCTGGACGCCGTCCAGCAGCCGGTGGGGACCGTTCACCTACACGGTCACCCTCGACCGCACGCAGCTCGGGCAGACGGGCGCGGGCTCGCTCCGGGTTCCGGTCGCGCTCCGCAACGGTTCCCACACCTGGTATGTGACCACGAGGAATCCGGCCGGTCTCACCGCGGGCTCGAGAATCGCGAAGGTATTCGTGGACACGGTGCCGCCGGTGCTGAAGGTGGCCGAGTCGGGTCCGAGACGTGTCGGCTCACAAGAGGTCGTCCGGCTCTCCTACCACGACCCCGCGCCGGCGTCCGGCATCGCGACCCTGACCATCCGATGGGGGGACGGGACGCTGACGCATGTCAGACCCGGCATCCACCGGATCGTCCACACCTATCGCCGGGCGGGTGAGTACAAGATCACGGTCACGGTCGCGGACCGTGCGGGCAACCCAAAGACGGTGATCCGGGGCATCAAGATCTCGAAGTCGAGCACCCCCGGTAAGCGCGGATGATCCGGCGCGCGGTCGTTCTGGGGGCGCTTCTAGCGCTCGGGATGAGCGCGGTCGCGCGCGCGCAGGGACCCGCGTACCGAGCGTCGCCGCCGACCAAGGGCGCGTGGTACAGCGACGGGCAGACCGGCCGCTACCTGCTCGGCGGCACCTGGCTGTACCGCCCCGACACCGCCGACGTGGGCGTCGCCCAGGGCTGGTACCGAAACATCGCGCCGACCGACGGCTGGACCACGACCACCATCCCCAACGCCTACAACGCGGGCGACCTCTCACAGGCCAGCATGAACGGCTACGTCGGCTGGTACCGGCGCGACTTCACGGTGCCCGCCGGGGCGTTCGCGAGCTATGTCCCGAAGTCGGGCCGCCAGTGGATCATTCGATTCGAGTCGGTCAACTACCGCGCCGCCGTGTGGCTGAACGGCCGCGAGATCGGTACCCACGTGGGCGCGTACGTGCCCTGGGAGCTTGACCTGACCGGCCTGCGGGCCGGCGTCAACCGCCTGATCGTGCGCGTCGACAACCGCCGCACGGCCGCCGACCTGCCGCCGGGTCCGGGCGGCCAGTGGTGGAACTACGGCGGAATCCTGCGCGAGGTCTATCTGCGGGCCGTGCAGACCGCGGACCTATCGCAGGTGGGGATCCAGACGCTGCATGCCTGCTCGAAGTGCGACGCCGACATCGCCGAGCAGGTGGCCGTGCGGAACATGACCGGCTCGCGGCAGAAGGTGGCGCTGAGCGGGGTCTACGGGGGCGAGCCGGTCAAGTTCGGGTCAACGACGCTCGCTCCACATGGCACCTGGACGGCGCGCGGGTCGGTGAAGATCCCGCACCCGTCCCTGTGGGCGCCCGGGCATCCGAAGCTCTACACCGCGACGCTGACCCTGTCCGATTCGCGGGGCCAGCGCCTCGGCGGCTATTTCACCTACAGCGGGATTCGCACGATCAAGGTCGTGGGCGGCCGCCTGGAGCTGAACGGCCGATTCCTGGACCTCCGCGGCGTGAACTTCCACGAGCAGACGCTCCAGACCGGGGCCGCGATGACGCCCGCCCAGGACGCCCAGCTGATGAGCTGGGTGCGGCAAATCGGGGCCGGCGTGATCCGGGCGCACTACCCGGTCGGCCCCGAGATCGAGGAGATGGCCGACCGCGACGGGATCCTGATCTGGTCCGAGGTTCCCGTGTACCAGGTCCAGTCAACCTATCTCGGCCAACCGGGCTGGCTGGCGCAGGCGCACGCGATGCTCGAGGACAACATCCTCTCGAACGAGAACCACCCGTCGATCCTGCTGTGGTCGATCGGGAACGAGCTGCCTTCGCCGGCGCCGGCGGCCGAGGCCCGGTACATCGCGGGCGCGACCGCGCTCGCGAAGAAGCTCGATCCGACCCGTCCGGTCGGGATGGCGGTCAGCAACTGGCCGGGGCTGGGCTGCCAGAGCGCCTGGGACCCGCTCGACGTGATCGGCGACAACGAGTACTTCGGCTGGTTCGACGCCGGCGGCGGTGGTGACGACGACCGCGACGCGCTCAGCCCGTTCCTCGACTCGGTCCGCGCCTGCTACCCGACCAAGGCGATCATGATCACCGAGTTCGGCTTCGACGGCAACCGCGACGGGCCTGTCGAGGAGCGCGGGACATACGCCTTTCAGGCCAACTCCGTGGCGTTCCACTTGAACGTGTTCGCGACCAAGCCGTGGCTGTCCGGCGCGATGTACTTCGCGCTCCAGGACTACGTGGCGTTCCCGCAGTACTCGGGCGGCGACCCGCGTCCCGATCCCCCGTACAACCAGAAGGGGCTGGTCGACTTCTCCGGCAACGAGAAGCCGGCGTGGGCGGCGGTGTCGCAGATCTACCACTCGACTGAGCAGATCGCCCCGTAGCGGTTTTTTGGGGCCGCCTGCGGCGGCATCCGTCGGATGTGGCGCGGCAGGCCCCGTCTGCGATGCATCGATGCCGAGCGGGGCGGTCGCGGCGACCGCCGGGAGCCCGGCCGGTCCGTGGTCGCGATCACGCCGCCGGGCACGGACGTCCGGCGGAACGGCCCCACGGACGCCGAGCGCAGCGAGGCCCCCAATCCGAGCACGTGTACTAGCCTCCACTTTCGGTGTCGTCGACCACCGAATTACGCCGCACTCCCCTGTACGACCGTCACGCTGCCGCCGGCGCGAGGCTCGTCCCGTTCGCCGGCTGGGAGATGCCCGTCCAGTACGCCGGCATCCGGGAGGAGCACATCGCGGTGCGCACCGGCGTCGGGGTGTTCGACGTCTCGCACATGGGCCAGGTCGAGACCACCGGCCCGCAGGCACTGGACTTTCTCCAGCACCTCCTGTCCAACGACCTCCGGCGGATGCCCGAGGGCGGGGCGCAGTACAGCGTGATGTGCCGCGAGGACGGGGGCGTGCTCGACGACCTGTTCAGCTACCGGCTGGCCGAGTGCACGTTCCTGACGGTCACGAACGCGGCCAACCACGAGAAGGACCTGGCCTGGCTGCAGTCGCACGCCGATGGGTTCGACGTCGACGTGGTCGACCGCGCCGCCGACTTCGCGATGCTGGCCGTCCAGGGCCCCAAGGCCCGCGACCTCGTCCGCAAACTGTCCGACGGGGCACTGCCGGGACGCTTCCGCGTGTGCGAGCGCTCGGTGGGAGGCGCCGCGGTGTTGGTGTGCGGCACGGGCTACACCGGCGAGGACGGAGTCGAGCTTCTCATGCGCCCGGATGACGCCTCCGGCCTCTGGGACGCGATCACGCGGGCCGGCGCGACCCCGGTCGGTCTGGGCGCGCGCGACACGCTCCGGCTCGAGGTCTGCTTCCACCTGTACGGCAACGACATGGACGAGAACCGCAACCCGATCGAGGCCGGGCTTGGATGGTGTTGCAAGGAACGAACCGGGTTCATCGGCTCAGACGCGGTGGCGGCGGCGCGCCAGGACGGCACCGCGGAGAAGCTCGTCCCGTTCGCGATCGAGGGGCAGGGCATCGCTCGCCAGGGCAACCCGGTGATCGGCGGCGGCGAGGTCACGAGCGGCACGTTTTCGCCCTGCCTGGAGCGCGGCATCGGGATGGCGTACGTTTCCACCGCGCGTGCCGCCGAGGGCACGCCGATCGAGATCGACGTGCGCGGCCGGACGCGGCCCGCAATCGTCGAGCGCAAGCCTCTGTACAAAAGGGAGCGTAGATAGACATGGCCGATCCGAGCTATCCGGATGACCTGAAGTACCACCCCGAGCACGATTGGGCTCGGATCGACGGAGACACAGCCACTTTCGGGATCACCTGGTACGCCCAGGACGCCCTCGGCGAGGTCGTGTTCTTCGACGCGCCGGACGTCGGCGCGGAGATCAGCAAGGATCAGCCGTACACCGAGGTCGAGTCAGTGAAGGCGGTCTCCGACGTGTTCGCCCCGCTCTCGGGCGAGGTCACCGCGGTCAACGACGCGCTCGCCGACAAGCCCGAGACCATCAACGAGGACCCCTACGGGGAGGGCTGGCTCGTCAAGGTCAGGCTCTCCGACCCGTCCGAGGTCGACGCGCTGATGGACTCGGCGGAGTACCAAGCTACGCTCGATTAGAGAGCTCGTGACTCGCTACACCTCCGCCACCGACGCCGACCGGAGCGAGATGCTCCAAGCGATCGGCGTCGGCTCGATCGACGAGCTGTTCGCCGAGATCCCCGCGGGGCTTCGCCTGAACCGCCCGCTGGCGCTCGATTCCGGCCGGTCGGAGCAGGAGGTGTTCGAGGAGCTCAAGGCGCTCGCGGCCAAGAGCACATCGGCCGAGGATGAGATCTCGTTCCTCGGGGCGGGCATGTACGACCACTACGTGCCGGCGCTGATCGACTCGATCATCCTGCGCTCGGAGTTCCTCACCCCGTACACGCCCTACCAGCCCGAGATCTCCCAGGGTGGGCTGCAGGCCATGTTCGAGTACCAGACCGCGATCTCCGAGCTGACCGGTCTGCCGGTGTCGAACGCGTCGGTATACGAGGGCCCGAGCGCGGTGGGGGCCGCCGCATATGTCGCCAAGCTCACGAATGGCCGCAAGCGGTTCGTGATCTCGCGGGGCGTGCATCCCCACTCGCGCGAGTGTGTGCGCACGCTCGCGCACGCCTGGGACGTGGAAGTGGTCGAGGCTCCGCTGAACGACGGCGCCACCGAGATCCCACATCTCGGCGACGACGTGAGCGCGGTGATCGTGCAGCAACCGAACTTCCTCGGGGCCGTCGAGGACCTGACCGCGATTGCTGGTGCGGCCCGCGAGGCCGGCGCGCTGAGCATCGCAGCGTGCGACCCGCTGCCGCTGGCGCTGCTGAAGACCCCCGGCGAGTCCGGCGTCGATATCGCCGTGGGCGAGGGCCAATCGCTCGGCAACCGCCTCGACTTCGGCGGACCGTCGTTCGGATTCTTCGCGGCGACCGAGGCGCTGATGCGCCGTATGCCCGGACGGATCGCCGGCGAGACCAAGGACGTCGACGGCAAGCGCGGGTTCGTGCTCACACTCCAGACGCGCGAGCAGCACATCCGCCGCGAGAAGGCGACGTCGAACATCTGCACCGCGCAGGCGCTGAACGCCCTCGCCGGCGTGATCTATCTGAGCTGGCTCGGGCGGCGTGGGATCGTCGAGCTCGTCGAGCTGATGCTCCGGCGGACCGCGTACGCGCGCGAGCGCCTCCAAGACATCGACGGGGTCACCCAGATTCACGACCACCCGGTGGTCCGCGAGTTTGCGGTCGAGCTCGACGCGCCGGTGCAGCGTGTGATCGCGCGCTGTCAGGAGCAGGGGATCAACCCGGGATACGCGCTCGGACGCGACTATCCGGAGTACGCGAACGGGCTGCTGGTGGCGATCACCGAGCGGCGCACGCGGGCGGACATCGACCGGCTGGCCGACGTGCTCGGCGCCGCGGTCGCCGCCGAGCGAGAGGCGGCCGGAGCAAAGGCGACAGCATGATCGCGCAAGCCGACGACACGCTGACCATCTACCAGCGCTCGAAGGCCGGCCGGCGCGCGTTTGTCGCCCCCGACACCGACGTCCCCGAGCGCCCGCTCGACGACCTCCTCCCGCCCGAGGCCAGGCGAGCCGCGCCGCCGCGGCTGCCCGAGGTCGCCGAGCCCGAGATCGTCCGCCACTACAACCGCCTGTCGAAGCGGAACTTCGATCTCGACACCGGCTTCTATCCCCTCGGGTCGTGCACGATGAAGCACAATCCCAAGCTCCACGAGCGGGTCGCCGGGCTGCCCGGCCACGCGCGTGTGCATCCGCTCCAGGACCCCCACTACGCCCAGGGCGCGCTCGAGCTGATGTGGCGGCTGCAGGACGCGCTCGGCGAGATCGCGGGGCTGCCGCACGTGTCGCTCCAGCCGTCGGCCGGCTCGCAGGGCGAGCTCGCCGGCGTGCTGCTCACGCGCGCGCTCCACGAGGACCGCGGCGAGCACCGCACTAAGGTGCTGACGCCCGACACCGCCCACGGGACCAACCCGGCGACGGTGACGATGGCCGGCTATGAGGTCGTCAAGGTCGTGAGCGACGCCAACGGCAACGTCGACCTCGACGACCTCCGGGCCAAGGCCGACGAGGACGTGGCCTGCCTGATGCTGACGAACCCGTCCACGCTCGGGCTGTTCGAGACAGGGATCGAGGAGATCGAGCGGATCGTCCACGGGGTGGGGGCGACGCTCTATTACGACGGGGCGAACCTGAACGCGATCATGGGCATCTCCCGCCCGGGCGACATGGGCTTCGACATCGTCCACTTCAACCTCCACAAGTCGTTCACCCAGCCCCACGGCGGTGGCGGCCCCGGCGCCGGGCCGGTCGCGGTGTCCGACCGGATCGAGCCGTACCTGCCGCGGCCCCAGGTCGTCCGCCGCCAGTCGACGACCAACGGCTCCGAGCCGTTCTACGACCTCGACTACGATCGCCCCAAGTCGATCGGGCGGCTGCGCGGGTTCCAGGGGAACTATGGGGTGTTCGTCCGCTCATACGCGTACATCCGGTCCCTCGGGGGACCCGGACTCAAAGAGGCCTCGGAGACCGCGGTGCTCAACGCGAACTACCTGCTGGCGAAGCTCAGGGAAGCCGGCGTCGCTCAGTACCTGCCGGCCGCGTACGACCGGCTGTGTATGCACGAGTTCGTGCTCTCGGGCGAGCCGATGCGCCGAGAGCTGAAGATCAAGACGCTCGACATGGCCAAGCGCCTGCTCGATCACGGCGTCCACCCGCCGACGGTCTACTTCCCGCTGATCGTCGAGGAGGCGCTGATGGTCGAGCCGACCGAGACCGAGACCAAGGAGACGCTCGACCGCTTCGCCGAGATCGTCGCCGACATCCTCCGCGAGGCCCGTGAGGATCCCGAGGTGGCTCGCGCCGCGCCGTACACGACGCCCGTGAGACGCCTGGACGAGGCCGGGGCAGCGCGCCATCCGGTCGTCCGCCAGGCGATGACCCAGGACTAGCCCGCACCGCATGCGGTTCGTGATCTTGGGTGCGGGCGCGATCGGCGGCGTCGTCGGCGCGAAGCTGCATCAGTCCGGGTACGACGTGGCGCTGATCGCCCGGGGGGCCCACTACGAGGCGATCCGCGACCGGGGCCTCACGCTCGAGCAGCCGAACGCGATCACGCTGCGGCTGCCGATCCCGGTCGCCGAGACGCCGGGCGGCATTGACTGGACAGGCGACGACGTCGTGATGCTGGCGACCAAGAGCCAGGACACCGCCGGCGCGCTCGGTGCGCTCAGGACCGCAGTCCCGACGACGACCCCCGTGGTCTGCCTCCAGAACGGCGTCGAGAACGAGCGGGTGGCGCTGCGACTGTTCCCAAACGTATACGGCGCGGTGGTGATGTCCCCGACCGCGCACCTCGAGCCCGGCATCGTCCAGGCCTACGGAACCCGCGGAACCGGAGTGATCGACGTCGGGCGCTACCCGGAAGGCCTCGACGCCACGTGCGAGGCGATCTCGCGGGCGCTCGGCGACTCCGACTTCAGCTCGGTGCCGCGGCCGGACATCATGCGCTACAAGCACGCCAAACTCCTCTCGAACCTGGCCAACGCCGTGGACGCCATGTGCGAGCCGGGGCCGGCGGCCGACGAGGTGATCGAGCTCGCCCAGGAAGAGGGGCGGGCCGCCCTGACCGCGGCCGGGATCGAGTTCGTGGCCGACGAGGTCAACGACGTCGTCGGGCGCTGGAGGGAGCTGGACCTCCAGCCGATCGCCGGCCGCGAACGCGCCGGCTCCTCGACCCGGCAGAGCCTCGCCCGCGGCACGCCGACGGTCGAGACCGACTACCTGAACGGCGAGGTCTCGCTGCTCGGCCGGCTCCACCGGGTGGCAACGCCCGTCAACGACGCGCTGTGCGAGCTGTCGGCGCGGCACGTTCGCGAGCGCCGACCGCCGGTGTCGCTTCCGGCCGAGGAAGTGCTGGCGCTCGCGAAATCGGGAAGTTACGCCGATGGATCCGTTCGTCGCTGACGGCGCCGCCGAGATCGCGGCCCGGGCGGTGCGCGAGCTCGAGGCGCTGGTGGCGGTGTCCTCGCCCTCGGGCGACATCGACGGAGCCGAGGAGGCGATCGCGCTGTGCGCGGCGTTCCTGCCGCCGGACGCCGAGATCGAACGCGTTCCCTGCTCGACGCCCGGCAGTGCCGATGACATGATCGCGCGCCTCGACGGCCAGGGCTCCGGCCGGGTGCTGCTGCTCGGGCATCTGGACACGGTCATCGAGCACGCATCCCACGCACCGCTCCGGAGGGACGGCGACCGGCTGTACGGACCGGGAACCGTCGACATGAAGGGTGGAGACGTGCTGGCGCTCGGCGTGGCCCGAGCGCTCGCGCCACACCCCGAGCTGTTCGCCGAGGTGACGGTGCTGCTGGTCACCGACGAAGAGTGGCGCCGGCACGAGTTCCGCCACATCGAGCGGTTCGCCTCCTACGACGCCTGCCTGTGCTTCGAGGGCGGCCAGCTCTCGCCCGACGGCGACGAGGCCGTCGTCGTGCGGCGCAAGGCGGCGGGGACGATGCGGGTGCGCGCCACCGGCCGCGCATCGCATTCCGGAAGCGCACCCGACCGGGGCCGGAACGCGCTGCTGGCGCTGGCCAGCACCGCGATCGAGATCGCCAAGCATCACGATCCGGACGGCGCCGAGCGGCTCAGCGTGGTCCCGACCGTGGTCCGCTCGGGCGACGCGTTCAACGTCGTGCCCGCCGAGGGCGAGCTGCTGTGCGACATGCGCGCCGACCGCAGCCAGGCGTTCGACGCGGTATGCGCGGCGGTGCCCGAGGATCTCGACGGCGTCGGCCTGCAGACCAAGATGCTGCGAATCTGGCCGGGCATGGACTCCCGCGATGCCACCCGAGCGCTGCTCGAGCGCGCCGGCGCGCGCCTCGGGCGCCCGATCATCGGCTGCCCGCGCGGCGGCGCCAGCGACGCCAGCCACTTCGCGCCCCATATTCCGCTCACCGTCGACGGCCTCGGTCCCCGCGGCGGCGGCGCCCACACCCCCGACGAGTTCGTGCTCGCGCCGTCGCTGCGCGATCGGGCCGCGGTGGCGCTGGCGGTCGCGGCCGCGGTGCTCGATTCTTAGCGGGAGCTTCATTGCCCGTGTCAGCCACATGCGATCCTTAAGGACGAGCCTGTATGAGCACGACGGTTCCAAGCCAACGCCCCCGGCCCCGAACTCCGGTTCGGAAGGGACAGACGCAACTCGAAGGGGTCGCGGTGCTGGCGGGGGTGGTCGTGCTCATGTGGTTCCTCGAGGCGGTCAACACGCTCGACTCGAACCACCTCGACAACGACGGCATCTACGCCCGGAACATCGGGCACCTGTGGGGCATCTTCACCGCGCCGTTCATCCACGTGAGCTGGCAGCACCTGATCGCGAACACGGTCCCGTTCGTGTTCATGGGGCTGATCATCGCGCTCCAGGGGGCCAAGCGGTTCGCGCTCGTGACGCTGATCGTGATCGTGGTCGGCGGGATCGGGACGTGGCTGATCTCCCCATCGGGCGTCGTCACCGACGGCGCCAGCGGCGTGGTGTTCGGCTATGCCACCTATCTGTTCACACGCGGCTTCTTCAATCGCAACGTGCTCGAGCTGCTGATCGGCCTGATCGTCGGCGTGGTCTGGGGCGGCGCGCTGCTCTCGAGCGTCGTGCCCCACTACGGCGTCTCCTGGCAAGGGCACGTGTGCGGGGCGATCGGCGGGGTCATCGCCGCCTACGTGCTGAGAAACGAGCGTCGCGGAACCGCGCCTGCCACTCCTGAGGCACTCGCGCTTCGTCTCGACAGCTGACGTCTGGCGCTAGCGCCCGGGTCGTGCTCGGTCGCCGAGCTCCGCGCGAGTGCCTCACGAGCGGCATCGCGCGCTTCCGTTCAAGCTAGATTGCTTCGGCATGCGGATCTTCTCGGGCATCCAGCCGACCGGGCGCAAGCACCTCGGCAACTACCTCGGCGCGATCACCCAGTGGGTGGCCGGGCAGGACCGCGGCGAGGCGATCTACTGCCTCGTCGATCTGCACGCGCTCACGGTCCCGTACGAGCCCGCCGCGCTGCGCGAGGCGGTCTACGACACCGCAGCGACGCTGCTCGCGGCCGGCCTCGACCCCGATCGGTGCATCTTCTTCCGCCAGAGCGACGTCCAGGAGCACCCGGAGCTGACCTGGCTCCTCTCGAGCGTGACGTCGTTCGGCGAGCTCAACCGCATGACCCAGTTCAAGGACAAGGCCGGATCCCAGCGCGACCTGGTGTCCGCCGGGCTGTTCTTCTACCCCGTACTCCAGGCCGCCGACGTGCTCGCGTACCGGGCGAACGAGGTGCCGGTCGGGGAGGACCAGCGCCAGCACGTCGAGCTCATGCGGGACGTCGCCGAACGGTTCAACGCGCGCTTCGGGGAGACCCTCGTCGTGCCCGAGCTCCGCGTCCCGGCGGTCGGTGCCCGGATCATGGACCTCCAGGTCCCGGACAAGAAGATGTCGACGACCGGCGGAAGCCCCCAGGGCACGGTGCTGGTCCTCGACGAACCGGACGTGATCGTCAAGAAGTTCCGATCGGCGGTGACCGACTCCGGGAGCGAGGTCGCTCGCGCCCCGGACAAGCCCGGGATCTCCAACCTGATCGATATCTACGCCGCGGTCCGCGGGACCGCGCCCGAGGAGGTCGAACAGACGTTCGACGGATCGGGATACGGAGCGTTCAAGCAGGCCGTCGGCGACGCGGTCGTCGAGTACCTGGCGCCGGTGAGGGAGCGCTATCAGGAGCTGCGGCCGGACGAGGGCGGCCTCGAGCAGATCCTGGCCGTCGGGGCTGACAAGGCTCGGGCGATCGCGTCTGAGGTGATGGTCGACGTCCGCCAGGCGATGGGCGTCGGTCCGGTCCGGCCGCGCCGCTAGCCTGCCGGGGCCATGCGGATCGCCGACCTGGAGCTGGACCTCGACGTCTTCGCCGGGCCGTTCGACCTCCTGCTGACGCTGATTCTGCGCGAGGAGATCGACCTGCTCGAGGTCGATCTCGCCGAGGTCGTGATCGCCTATATCGACCACCTCGAGCGCCGTGGCGAGCTCGAGCTCGAAGCCGCCACCGAGTTCCTGGTGCTGATCGCCGCGCTGCTCGAGCTCAAGTCTCGGCTGCTGCTGCCCGGCGAGGACGTGCAGGAGCTGATCGAGCTCGACCCAGGCGAGGCCGCCGAGGAGCTCCTGGCCCGGCTGCTCGACGCCCACCGCTACCGGGCGGCGTCGGCGGCGTTGCGCGAGCTGCTCGCCGGCCAGGAGGGCCATCGCTTCCGCTCGGCACCGCTCCCGCCGTCGCTGCGGCGCGCCTCGCTGCCCGAGGCGAGCGCGGTCTACGACCCGGCTGTCCTGGCGCGCGCGATCGGCGGCCTGCTCGAGATCCCGCCGCCGGTCGACGTCCGCCACATGGTCGGATCGCGGGTGACGGTGGCCGAGCGCCTTGCCCACCTCCGCACGCTGCTGCGGCGCGGCAGCTTCTCGTTCGACGAGGCGGTCGTCCAAGCCGACCGGGTCACGATCGCGGTCACGCTGTACGCGCTGCTCGAGCTCCACAAGCAGGGCGAGCTCAGCTGGACCCAGGACGAGCCGTTCGGCGAGATCACGATCGCGGCGAACGGGGCCGGCGCCGCTCGGCCCGAGGAGCGCATGACGGCATGAGCCTGCCGCTCGAGAGCACGGTCGAGGCGCTCCTGTTCCTGAGCGCCGACCCGGTCGACCCCCAGGCGCTCGCCGACGCCACCGGCGCGGAGCTCCACGAGGTCGTCACGGCGCTCGAGCGCTTGCGCGAGCACTACGAGTTCGAACGCCGTGGGCTCGTGCTCCGCGAGATCGCCGGCGGCTGGGCGCTGTCGACCCACGCCGACGCCGAGCCCGCGGCTCGTCGGCTGCTGGCGCGCCCGCGAACGCCGGCGCTGACGCCGGCCCAGGCCGAGACGCTCGCGATCGTCGCCTACCTGCAGCCGGTCTCCCGCCCCGAGATCGCGCGGATCCGCGGGGTCAACGCCGAGTCGGCCGCGGCCACCCTGCTCGAACGCGGTCTGGTGGAGGAGTCGGGTCGCTCGCAATTCGGGGCTGTCCTCTACCGGACGAGCGAGTTGTTCCTGCGGCTGTTTGGACTGCAGTCGCTCGACGAGTTGCCGTCGCTCGAGACGTTCGACCCGTCGCCGGAGCTCGAGGCCGATCTACGCGAGCGGCTGCTCCAGGCCGGCGAGGCCCGCGCCGCGGGCTGATCGCGGCGGCGTCCTACATCACGCGGAGCGGCGTGCCGAGCTTCAGGTGCGCGGCGAGCCAGAAGTCGTCGGCTACCTGCAAGCGGATACAGCCGTGTGAGATCTGTCCCGGGATGCCCGGGGCGTCGTAGTAGGGACCGTGGATCCCCACCACCCCGCCGCCGGGCCATTCGGTCAGCGTCGAGTAGTCAGTGGTGCCGAACGCGTAGGGGTAGTAGCCCGAGCCCGGGTCGTTGATCTGAAAGCGCTCGTCGATCCAGAAGTGGCCGGCCGGGGTTGGAGTGCTCGGCTTGCCCACGCCGACCGGCGCGTTCCAGATCTGGCGGCCGTCGCGGTAGAAGTACATGCGTTCGCGCTCCCGGTTCACCACCACCAGGAGGTGGGTCAGGTGGAACGGACCCAGCGCGCCACGCTCGACCCACCCTGTCTGGCCGTTGGGACGTCCGGGGATGCGCAGCTTGACCCACTCCTGGCCGCGGGCGTCCCAGCGTGCTCGCAGGAGCAGGTAGATCGACGAGAACCCATCCGGCGTGTCCCAGGTCAGCCGCCCCACGGTCGGCGACGAGGTGCTCGGGGCGCGGTGGATCGATGACATCTGGTCGACGTATGCCCAGCGCGTGAACGTGTTCTCGTTCGAGAGGATTTGATCGCTCCGGCCGGTGAGGCCCGGCGCAACCGTCGAAGCGCCCGCGGTGGCACCGCCGGCGGCCACCAGAGCGCACAGCAGTGCCCCGATCCGCGCGGCAAACTTCGCGTGGGAAAGGCCAAGCTCGCGCATGGGCTAAGCCGGCACGGTCGACCGCGCCGCCAGCTGGCCGCACGCGGCGTCGATGTCGCGGCCGCGGGTGACGCGGACGGTCGCGTCAAGGCCGCGGCGCTCGAGCTCATCGCGGAACGCGGCGACGGCCTTAGGACTCGAGCCGGTGTACGCCGAATCGGTCGGGTTGTACGGGATCAGGTTGACCTTGAACATGCGCGGGTCGAGGACGTCGGCGAGCTGCGCGGCCTGCGCGAACGAGTCGTTGACGCCGGCGAGCATCACGTACTCGACGAACACCTTGCGCCGCTTGCGCTCGTAGTAGGCCTGGCACGCCGCGATCACGTCGGGGAGCGCGTAGCGTTCGTTGACCGGCATCAACTGGGTACGGAGCGTCGGGTCGGCGGCGTGCAGGGAAAGCGCCAGCCGGATCGGCATCGTGCTGGAGGCGAGGCGCTCGATCCCGGGGATCCAGCCGATCGTCGAGATCGAGGTGCGGCGGTGGGTGATCCCGATGTCGGGTAGCCGCTCGCAGGCGGACAGCACATGCTCGAGGTTCATCATCGGCTCGCCCATGCCCATGAACACGGCGTGGTCGACGTCGGTCACGCGGCGAAAGTGGAGCGCCTGGTCGAGGATCTCCGACGCGGTCAGGTTGCGCCCGAACTTCATCTGGCCGGTGGCGCAGAACGTGCACGTGAGCGGGCATCCCGACTGCGAGGAGAGGCAGAGCGAGCGCCGGCCGTCGCGGTAGCGCATCAGCACGGCCTCGACGGGACGGCCGTCTGCGGTCGAGAACAGCGCCTTGACAGTCCCGTCGCTCGCGTGCGCCTCGCGTTCGACGGTCAGGCTGCTGAACGGCACCATCTCGCCGAGCGTCTCGCGCAGCGTGAGCGGCAGGTCGGACATCGTGTCGAACCCGCCGGCGCCGCGCGCCGCCCAGCGCCACACCTGGCCGGCGCGGTACCGCGGCTCGCCGAGCTCGGCCAGCTTGGTGTCGAGAAGCTTCAGGTCCACGCTGTCTATGGTGGCAGGCGTTTCTATGCGACTGGCCAAGTACCTCGCGTCCGCGGGCGTCGCCTCGCGGCGCGCGTCAGAGGAGATCGTCCGCGCAGGCCGGGTGACGTTGAACGGCGAGACCGTGAGCGACCCTGCTCGCGATGTGGGCCCGAATGACGCCGTGGCGGTCGACGGCGACCCGGTCGCTCACGGTCACGCCGAGCGAGTCGTGTACGCGCTCAACAAGCCCGCGGGCGTCGTCTCGACCGCCCGCGATCCGCAGGGACGCCCGACCGTGGTCACGATGGTCCCGCAGACCGAGCGCCTGTACCCGGTCGGACGGCTCGACATCGACACCACCGGGCTGATCCTGCTCACCAACGAGGGCGATCTGGCGCACAGGCTGACCCACCCGAGCTTCGAAGTCGAAAAGACGTATCGCGCCGTGGTCGGCGGGCCGCCCGTGCGAGAGCCCGAGCTGCAAAAGCTCCGCGACGGGGTCGAGCTCGACGACGGACGGACCGCGCCGGCAAAGGTCAGGCGCGTCGCCGCCGACACGATCGAGATCACGATCCACGAGGGACGTAAGCGTCAGGTGAAGCGGATGTGCGAGGCCGTCGGGCACCCGGTCAAGCGCCTCGAGCGGGTGGCGTTCGGTCCGCTGTCCCTCGGCGATCTGCCGCGCGGCCGGTGGCGGAAGCTGACCGCGGACGAGGTGGACACTCTCGTCGACTGGGCCGCGGGTCGGACTCCGGGACATGCGTGATCTGCCATTCGGCACGCCCGCGCAGGACCGTGGCAGGGCGCGCATGCCCCACGGGGCCCAGAGAGGGGCCCGGAGAAGGACCGGAGCACGACGCCCCGACCGCGGTCAGCGCTGAGTCAGCAGCTCGTCATTCACCAGGTGCGTCGTTGTCAGCGCCCGCGACACCTCCGCCGGCGTCACGCGCACCGGATGCGACGCGACGAGACGGACGACCGTGAACTGCAACACGTGGCGCTCCGACACCGGACGGAAGCCGGGGATCGGATACGACGATTGCGCGTGCGACGGCCACAGATTGCACGCCGAGCCCCACCAGCAGAACCCGGAGCTCGCCGGCGAGGTGAACGACACGACGTCGAACTCGCCGACCCGCTCGGCGCCACCGCCGCGCCAGAACTTCAACCCGGGCACGTACAGCGACAGCGGTAACAGGTCGCGGTAGTGCTGGACGAGGATCGCCCGCCCTCCAGAAGGCGCGCGCGTCCCAAGCGCCGACGCCACCACCCGCCAGTCCGGGCGTTCATACGTGCGATCGAAGGCGACACCCAAGGCCGTAGTCACCCCCATCACGCACAGCACCCCCGCCGCCACGACACCCACGAACCGCGGCCGCGGCACGGCCAACCCGCCGGCGACGAGCAGCGCGCACGCCCCCCAGATCGCGAGCATGTTGCGCGTCAGCAGGTCGTCGAACCCGACGGCGACCAGCAGCAGGCTGAGCACGAACCCCGCGAGCGCGAGGCCGCCGGCAACGAGCGCACCCCGGCGCTCAGACCCAGAGGACCGCGACACCAACAACACCAGAGCCAGCACAGCCACGGCGATCGCCACCGGTTCGAACACGCGGTGCGCCGGCCCCTCGAACCCGCTGACGAACTGGGGGACGATCTGGCCGAGCCGCCGGCCGAACGGCGCGCTCGAGATCCAGTTCCCGCGCCCCGTCCCATGCTGGCTGATCGCGAGCGGGATCAGCCCGAGGCCGCACACGCCGACGACCGCAACCGCAACCTGAACCGGCCGCCGCGACCGATGCACCCAAAGCAACCAACAGGCCTCGGGCACGACGGCCAACACCGCGTAGTAGTGCGTCGCGAGCGCCAACGCGGACGCCAGCACCCACGCCACCAGCACCCGCGGCGTCGGCGCAACCCGTGCGTACGCGAACGCCAGCAGCGACAAGCTCGCGAGCAACGCGAGCATCTGGTAGGACCGCGCCTCCTGCGAGTACCAGATCAGCAGCGGGCTGCAGGTCGCCAACGCCGCCGCGATCACCCCCGCCCGCCGCGAGATCAACCGCGCGCCGGCGGCGTACACCACCGGCACCATCAATACGCCACAGACCGCCGACAGCGAGCGCAACCCCGTCTCGTCGTAGCCGAAGACCCGCGCCCAGATCCACGCCACGCAGTAGTAGAGCGGCGGGGTCGACTCGGTCTGCGGGATCAGCCCGAGCATCTTGCCCGGCGAGAAATGCACGAGCAGCGCCGTGTTGCCCTCGTCGAACCAGAAGCCCTGATGACCGAGCCGGTAGAAGCGCAGGACGGCGGCGACGAGCGTCAACGCGCCGACCGCGATCACTACCGGATCAGCCAGCGCGGCACGTCCCCGTGACGCTTGCGTGGGCGCCGCGGGACGCCGAAGGTCGGGTGCGGCCGCGCCGACGCTCACGGCCGGGATGTTAAGGTCAGTTCCGCCCGCGGTCCCATGCCTTGAGCGCTTAACGCGATTTCAACCCGCCCACCGGGCAACATTCCTTAAACCGATGCGTCACGAATCCGGCCCCAGCGACGGTCAACCGGTGCTCGCCTCGAGCGCCGGCGCGTCACCCGCGCTCACTCCGAGCGCCGCAACCGCCGGGACGGCGACGGCGTCGGCTGACACGACGCTCGCGCTACCGGGCATCGGCCGGCTGCTGAGGCCGCGATCGTTCAGAACGCCGCAGGTGCTGTACACCGCCAGAGCGGGGAAGATCGCGCTGGGCACGATCGTCGGCGGCGTCTTGCTGATGGTGCTGTACGCCACCCACGCACCGACGATCCTCGTACCGCGCTCGAGTCAGATCTTCGCGTCCTGGGAGGCGGGCCCGCTCCAGTTCGTGCTGCAAGGCGTCCACGTTGGAACGACCGTCACCAGCTACTCGTTGAGCGCGCTCATCCTCGTGCTCCTGGCGGCGTACGGCGTCGCGCTGACGGCGCTGCGGACGCTGTCGACGCGCGCGATCGTGATCACGATCGTCGCGGCCAACGTGATCCTGATGCTGGGCCCACCGTTCCAGCTCACCGACATGGGCAACTACCTCGGGTACGCGCGGCTCGGGGGTCTGCACGGGATGAACCCATACACCCACGTGATCGGGCAGGAGATGCACGACCCGATCTACCACTTCGCGACGTGGGACAACCTGCACAGCCCCTACGGCGAGCTGTTTACCGCGCTCAGCTATCCGCTGGCGTTCCTCCCGATCCCGGTGGCGTACTGGGTCGTCAAGGTGGTCACGGTCGCGCTGAGCCTCACGTTCATCGGGATCGTGTGCTGGTGCGCCAAGCGGCTCGGCCGCGACCCGCGGTATGCGGCCGTGCTCGTCGGGCTAAACCCGATCTACCTCGTGTACGCGGTGGGCGGCTTCCACAACGACTTCTTCATGCTCGTGCCGCTGACCGCGTCGATCGCGTTCCTGCTCGCCGGCCGCGACAAGTCGGCGGGCGCGATGCTCGTGGTCGCGGTCGCGGTCAAGTTCAGCGCGGTGCTGCTGCTGCCGTTCCTGCTAGTGGCGGCGCGCCCGACGCGCCGCCGGATCCAGGTGCTGATCGGATGCGCGCTGGCCGGGATCCCGTTGCTCGTGATGAGCCTCCTGCTGTTCGGGTTCTCGATTCCGAACCTGTCCCAGCAGGGGAGCCTGCTCACGCCGTTCAGCTTCCCGAACCTGTTCGGCTACTTCATCGGCGTCGGCGGCGGCACGTCGGGCATCCTGCGGCTCGCTGACGTCGCGCTCGTCGTCGTCGTGATCATCCTGCTCCGCCGCGACGGCGACTGGATCACGCGCGCCGGCTGGGCGACGTTCGCGTTGATCGCGAGCCTCGCGTGGGTGATGCCGTGGTACGTCATCTGGTTGTTGCCGCTGGCCGCGCTCGGCTCGAGCGAGCGGTTGCGGCGCGTGGCCCTCGGGCTGACGGTGTTCCTCGTGCTCGTGTTCCTCCCGTCATCCGGGAAGGTCTGGAGCCTCGTCAACTTCAACCCGCTGGACGGATCCGCCGGCCAGGCGTCGTCGGCACTTCAGGCGAAGCTATCGTCGTACTCGGCGGCGAGTTCGCAGCAGATGCCCGGGACCAAGCCGTAGCTCCGCGGAAGCAACAGATAAATTAACATCTTCACACCCGCGGTCATGGCCGAGTCCGCGGCAGTGCCCCGCATTTGCGAGCCGGAACGCCCCAGCTTCATCCGGCTCTTAGCCCAAGCCCCAATAGCCAAGCCCCTCGGCGGGTTTATGCCGTGATTATTAGCATCGTGTTAGCGTCACGCTCCAATGCGTCTTGAAATAGAGCTGGTCGAAGGCGGCGGAGCCGGTCCGGCGCCAGACCTGCCTCCCGTTCGGATCCCTCGACGTGTCCACCGGCCAGATCGTTTCGAACTGTCGGTGCTGGTCGTGTTCGCCGCCGTTTCGCTGTTCGTGCTGCTGCTCGACCTGTGGCAGGTCGTCGTCAACGGCCGCGTCTGGACGGGGACCGACGGCGTCTACATCGTCGACCAGATGCAGTACCTCGCTTGGATCAAGGACGCGTCGCACCACGTGCTGGTTTCAAACCTGTTCGTGCTGCGCGACACGCCGGCGGATTACTTCCAGCCCGCGGTCGCGATTTCCGGCGGCCTGACCGCGCTCGGCCTGTCCCCGACGGTGTCGCTGCTGTTGTGGAAGCCGGTCGCGGTGGTGGCGTTCTTCTTCGGCGTACGTGCCTACGCCCGACGCAGCGTCACCGGCCTGTGGCCGCGCCGGGCGGTTCTGGTGCTCGCGTTGTTCTTCGGCTCGTACACGCTCGTGTACGGGGACGTCAGCGTGCTCGGCGACCTGTTCCCGGGCTTCCTCACGTGGGGGTACGTGTTCGGGCTGATGGCGCTGGCCGCGATGGTTTGGGCGCTCGTCGCTCACGAGGACGCCCGCTCGAACGGGCGCAGGCTATGGCTGCCGGGTCTGCTCGGCGCTCTGGCCAGTCTGCTCCATCCCTGGAATGGAGAGCTCCTGATCGCCTTGGTGCTGGCGGCCGAGGGCGTGATGCTCGTCTCGCGGCGGTTCGGGCGCGACGACCTGAGGTTGACCGCAGCCACGGTGATCGGAACCGGGATGCCGCTGCTCTACTACGCGATCCTCGGCAAGGCCGACCTCAACTGGAAGCTCGCGCAGATCGCGAGCAAGCACAGCTTCCCGTTCTCGTCGATCGCGCTCGCGGTCGTGCCGCTGCTCCTCCCGGCGATCGTCGCCTACCGGAGGCGGCCGACTACGTTCCTTGCCGCCGCCACCCGCACCTGGCCGCTGGCCGCCTTCGGCATCTTCCTCCTGTCCGGGACGAGCCTCGGCGCGACGCCGCTGCACGCGTTCCAGGGGATCACGATCCCGCTCGCGGTGCTCGCCGTCGAGGGTCTGCAGATGATCGGCTTCAAGAGGCTCCCGCGGCCGGTGCTCATCGGAACTCTCGCGGTGGCGGCGTTCACGATCCCAACGACCATCGATGAGTTGATGATCGCCAAGTCGCTCGCCGCGCCCACCGCCGAGAACCCGAACTTCATCCGCAGCGACGAGCGCGACGCCCTGAACTTCCTGGCACGCGACAAGGAGCCGGGGAGCGTGATCACGCGCAGCTACCTCGGCGCCGTCGTTCCCGGCAAAACCGGCCGGCACACCTACATCGGCGACTGCCTGTGGTCAGAGCCCCAGTGCATGGGACTGACGTACAACGCGCAGTGGCTGTTCGGAGGCGCGCCGAGCGGGAACCCGACCCCTGATGCCGCCCGCAGCTTCATACTCAGCAGCGGCGCTCGATTCCTGCTGGCCGATTGCGAGACCACCACCGACATCCCGAAGCTGCTCGGCCCAGTCATCCGCTCGACGCATTCGTTCGGGTGCGCGGCGGTGTATGAGGTCGAGTAGCGCGATCGCGTTTGTCGCGGCCCTGGTCGGCCTCGGCGTGGCGGGCTGCGGATCGGCCCAGATCACCCGAGCCGCCCCGCCGATGGTCAGCGTGTTCCCGATCCCAGGTGACCGCGTGGCCTCACCGCAGACGCAGATCGCATTCCGGGGCCTGCCGATCCGCCAGGTGCGCAAGCTGGTCGTCACCGGCTCCCGGACGGGTGTCCACGCGGGCCGGCTCGAATCGGACTCGGACCACGACGGCGGAAGCTTCCTGCCGGCCAAGCCGTTCGACCCCGGGGAGGTGGTGACGGTTAGCACCGGGCTGCACATCCTCGGCGCGAGCGCTGGAACGTTTCACTTCACGGTGGCCGCGCCGTCGGGATCGATTCCGGCGACCCCGCTGCCGCCGGCGGGCAGGGTGCCCGGGGACGAGCTCACGTTCCAGTCTCGGCCCGACCTGACGCCCGCATCGGTGGAGATCACGCAGGAGGATCCCGCTCGTGGACCCGACGGCGACGACATCTTCATCACTCCGCAGCAGGGGCCGACCCAGAACGGCGCGATGATCCTCGACAAGCAGGGGACGCTGGTGTGGTTCCAGCCGGTGCCCCAGGGGGACATGGCGGCAGACCTCCAGGTTCAGACCTACGAGGGCCAGCACGTCCTGACCTGGTGGCAGGGCTATTCGGGGGCAGGCGTCGGCGCCGGCGAGGACGTGATCGAGAATTCGGCGTACCGCCAGATCGCAGTCGTACACGCCGCCAACGGCTTGTTCGCCGATCTGCACGAGTTCCGGCTGACGCCGCAGGGCACGGCGCTGATCACCGCGTACTACCCGGTGTTCTGGAACGCGACCGACGTCCACATGTCCCCGCGCCAGGTCGTGCTCGACTCCGTGGTCCAGGAGATCGACGTGAAGACCGGGCTGCTGCTGTTCCAGTGGGACAGCCTCGACCACGTCCCGTTGAGTGACGCCTACGAACCGGCGGTGCCGTCGGCGGGCGCGCCGTTCGACTACTTCCACATCAACTCGGTTCAGCTCCAGCCAGACGGCAACCTGCTCATCTCGGCGCGCAACACATGGGCCGCATACGAGGTCGATCACCGGACCGGTCAGGTCGTGTGGACACTGGGTGGCAAGAACTCGAGCTACAAGCTCGGGTCTGGAGCCGAGTTCGCGTTCCAGCACGACGTGCGGCTCCACACCGACACCGATCCCACCGTGACCCTGTTCGACGACGGCGCCGGCCCCCCGAAGGTCCACTCGGAGTCGCGGGGTATGGTCGTCCGGCTCGACGACAAGAACATGACCGCGACGCTCGTCGATCAGCAGGTGCACTCGCCGGCGCTGGCGGCGAGCTTCGAAGGCAACGTCCAGGAGCTGCCGGGCGGCGACGACTTCCTTGGCTGGGGGCAGCAGCCGTACTTCAGCGAGTACAACGATCACGGTCAGGTCGTGTTCGACGGCCGGTTCGTGGGCAACAACTCGAGCTATCGCGCGTACCGGTTCCCGTGGATCGGAGCGCCAACCACGTTGCCGTCGGTGACCACGACGACCAGCGGCGCCACCACCAACGTGTACGTGAGCTGGAACGGCGCCACCAAGGTGGCCTCGTGGCGGGTGCTCGCCGGCGCGAGCAGCGACGCGCTCCAGGCGGTGGCGACCGCCACCAAGCAGGGATTCGAGACGCAGGTCACGATCGCGGCGCAGCCGGACGTCGAGGTCCAGGCGCTCGACAGCGCCGGCCGCGTGCTCGCCACGTCGAGCATCGTGCCCCCCGGTTAGCTGACACACTGCCGCTCCCATGCGGCTCTTCGCGCTGCGCGGCGCCAACACCGTCCACGCCAACGAGGCCGACGCGATCCTCGGCGCCACCGACGTGCTGATGCGGGAGCTGATGGAGCGGAACGATCTCCGCCCCGAGGCGATGGTGAGCTGCATCTTCACGCTCACCGACGATCTCGACGCCGAGTTCCCGGCGGTGGCGGCCCGGGCCCTGGGGCTGAGCCGCGTTCCGCTGCTGTGCGCGCGTGAGGTGCCGGTCCCCGGCTCGCTGCCGCGCGTGATCCGGGTGATGGTCCACTACTACGCCGACGAGAACCACGAGCCGCGGCACGTGTACCTGGGGGAGGCGCGCGTGCTGAGGGCGGATCTCGAGTCCGCTCAATAATCAGGGGCCGCCTGCGGCGGCGTCCCTGGGGCCATGCGGGCCCGTCCGGATGGGGTAGGTGGCCCCACGGACGCCGAGCGCAGCGAGGCCCAACAGATACCCTAGGCGGCGCGATGCCGATCGAATTCGCGGAACGCACCCGCCGGATCCCCGCTTACCCGCTCGCCGGCGGCTACGACCTCGGTGACGTGGCGATGCTCGCGTCGAACGAGTGCTGCTTCGCGCCGCTGCCCGAGGTCGTGGAGGCGGCGAGCCGCGTGCTCGGCGGCGTCAACCGCTACCCCGACCCCTCGTACATGCCGCTCCGCCGCGCGCTCGCCGACCGCTACGGGATCCCGCCGCAGCGGATCGCGCTCGGCAACGGTTCGTGCGACATCCTGCTCGCCGCCGGCGAGGCGCTGCTCGAGCCCGGCGCCGAGGTGGTGTACGCCTGGCCGGCGTTCAGCGTCTACCCGCACCTCGCCGCCGCTTCGGGGGCGCGGGCGATCCAGGTGCCGCTCGACGACGAGGATCGCCACGACCTCGACGCGATGGCCACCGAGGTCACGGTGGCGACGCGGCTCGTGCTCGTCTGCAACCCCAACAACCCGACGTCGACCGCGGTCGGGCTCGACGAGATCGAGGCGTTCCTGCGCCGGATCCCGAGTCACGTCGCGGTGATTCTCGACGAGGCCTACTGCGAGTTCTCGCTCACGCTCGGCGACACGTACGCCTCGCTCGAGCTGCTGCGCAAGTACCCGAACGTGGTGCTGCTGCGCACGTTCTCGAAGGTCTACGGGCTGGCGGCGCTCCGGGTCGGGTACGCGCTGTGCGGCGCCGAGGACTTCCGCGTCGCCGTCGACCAGGTCCGCCAGCCGTTCTACCTGAACGCCGCCGCGCAGGCGGCCGCGGTCGAGGCGCTGAAGCACCAGGACGAGGTCGAGCGGCGCGTGACCGAGACGATCGCCAGCCGGCTCGACCTCGAGGATCGCGTGCGTTCGCTCGGTCTGTGGGTGGCGCGGTCGGACGCGAACTTCATCTGGCTCCATCTGCCGGAGTCGGTTGAGGAGGCCAACGTCGTCGAGGGCCTGCGTGAGCGCGGCGCACTCGTCCGGGCCGGCGCATCGCTCGGCCGCGAGCGCTCGCTCCGGGTGACGGTCGGCACCGACGCCGAGAACGAGCGATTCGGCGACGCGTTGGCCGCGGTTCTCGCAGGCTGAGGCGGCGGTCGCCGGCGAACGGCTTTGAACGGCGGGCACCTGGGGGAAAGCGTTTGGGGCTCGGTGGCGGACCCGGGTCGGTGGGCCCGGAAATCCTGCATAGCCTGACACTCGACGCGATCGGGATCGACCGTGGCAGGGCGCGCATGTGGGGCATGCGCCGTCTGGCACGGTCCCGGCGAAGCGGATCGATTGGCAGATTCTGCAGGTCGCCGGCCCGGCGCTGGCCGACGCAGCAGCCCGCTGGCCGACGCAGCAGCCCACCCTCAGGTGCCGGTCGTTGAAGCGCTTGGATTCTCGGCGGCCGTCTGGTACAACCCGCCCACGATGAGCGTCCGTAGCCGCACGATCTACGTGTACCGCGGCTACGCCTACGCCTGGCGATTTAGCTAGGCGCCCGGCCCGCTCCCGTCGTTGCTCGCCCGCACAGCCGGCGAGCCCCTCGAAAAGCCGAGCGCCGAAAAACCCCCCGGTCGGGTGAAACCCGAACCGCCCGCTTTCGTAGAGTTTCCAGGCACCAGAGAGGACCGAAGAGATGATGATCGTGATGAAACCGACGGCCAGTGAGCAGGAGGTGCAGGCCGTCATCGACCGAGTGCAGGGTGTCGGCGCGCGCGCCCACCTCAGCCGCGGGGAGGAACTGACCGTGATCGGAGCGATCGGCGACCGCGAGCACGTGGCGCGGCTCGAGCTCGATGGAGCTCCGGGAGTGGACCGCGTGGTCCCGATCTCGAAGCCCTACAAGCTGTCCTCGACGCAGTTCAAGCACGGCGAACGGACCGTGCTCGACATCGCCGGGCGGAAGGTCGGGGGGAACAGCTTCGCGATGATCGCGGGGCCGTGCACGGTCGAGTCGCGCGAGCAGGTGCTCGAGACCGCGCGTGCGGTCCGCGATGCCGGCGCCACGCTGTTCCGCGGCGGCGCGTACAAGCCGCGCACTTCCCCTTACGCCTTCCAGGGACTCGGCCAGGAGGGGCTGCGGCTGCTCGCCGAGGCCAAGGCCGAGACCGGCCTGCCGATCGTCACCGAGCTGATGGACCAGCGCGACCTCGACCAGGTGCTCGAGGTGGCGGACGTGGTCCAGATCGGCGCGCGGAATATGCAGAACTACTCCTTGCTGGCCGAGGTCGGGCGCTCGGGGTGCCCGGTGCTGCTCAAGCGCGGCTTCTCCTCGACGCTCGAGGAGCTGCTGATGGCCGCCGAGTACGTGCTGAAAGAGGGCAACGAGGCCGTGATGCTGTGCGAACGCGGCATCCGCACGTTCGAGACCTCGTACCGGTTCACGCTCGACCTGATGGCCGTGCCGGTGCTGAAAGAGCTCAGCCACCTGCCAGTGATCGTCGATCCGAGCCACGCCGCCGGCCGGCGTGACCTGGTGATGCCGCTGTCGCTGGCGGCCGCGGCCGTCGGCGCCGACGGGATCATCGTCGAGGTCCACCCCCACCCCGAGCAGGCGATCTGCGACGGTCCCCAGCAGCTCGTGGCCGACGACTTCGCGGAGTACGTCGAGCGCGTCCAGGCCGCCGCGGCGGTCGCTGGGAAGGCGCTCGCCGTCGTCTAAGTGAGGGTCGCGCTCGTCGGCGTCGGGCTGATCGGAGGCTCGATTGGACTCGCCGCGCGCGAGCGGCTCGACGCTTCGGTCACCGGTTACGACACCGGCGCGGGAGCCCTCGAGGTGGCGCGTGAACGCGGCGCCGTCGACCGCGGCGCCGACACCCTCGCCGGCGCGGTGAGCGATGCCGAGGCGGTGTTCGTCGCGGTCCCGGTGGGGGTGCTCCCCGAGGTGGCGCGGGCCGTGCTCGCGGCCGCCCCGCCCGACTGCGTGGTCACCGACGTCGGCTCGACCAAGCGAGCGATCGTGGCGGCGGTCGACGAGGGTGGGCGGGCATCTCAATTTGTGGGCGGCCATCCGCTGGCCGGCGCCGAGACCTCGGGTGTCGAGCACGCGCGGGCCGATCTGTTCGACGGCGCCACCTGGTACCTGACGCCGACCTCGAGGACGTCGGGGATCCTTTACGAGCGCCTGCACAGGTTCCTGCATGGCATCGGCGCGCGACCGGTCGCGATCGAGCCGGAGGTTCACGACACCGTTCTCGCCACGGTCTCGCACCTGCCGCACGTGCTCGCGAACGTGCTCGTCTCACAGGCCGCCCGCACGCTTGAATCCGGTCCCCACCCACCCAAGCGACTCCCGGCGACCGGGCCTTCGTTTCGGGATGCCACCCGCGTGGCCGGCGCGCCGAGCGCGATCTGGACCGACATCTACGTCTCGAACCGCGATGCGATCGGGGCGCGGATCGACGACACGATCGCGCGGCTGACGTATGTCCGGGAGGCGCTCGCCTCTGGGGATGCCGGCCGGCTGACTGAATGGAACGACGGCGCCGCCGAGGACCGGCGCCGGCTGCTCGAGGCCCAGCTCGCGGGCGGTCCGCTGTTCGAGCTGCGTGCCTCGGTGCCGAACCGACCGGGCGTCGTGGCCGAGCTCGCGCTCGAGCTCGGGCGTGCCGGCGTCAATATCACCGACATGGCGCTATATCCCGCGCCCGACATGAGCGAGGGCGTCGTGGCGATGTGGATCGCCGGCGAGGCGGAGGCGCGCCGCGCCGAGGAGCTTGTCGGCAAGCTCGGCTTCCCGGTGGCGCGGGCGTGAACGTGCGCTTCGACCCGTCCGGGCCGCTCCGGGGCAGTCTGAGAGTGCCGCCCGACAAGTCGATCTCCCACCGCGCCGCGATCATCGCGGCGATGGCCTCCGAGCCCGTGAGCGTCCGCAACTATCTCGACGCCGCCGACACCCGGTCGACGCTCGCCGCCGTGCAGGAGCTCGGCGCGATCGTCGAGTCCCGCGCCGACGGGCTGCTGATCCGCGGGTGCGGCCTGCGCAACGCGCTCCCGCAGCATGGACCGATCGACGTCGGCAACGCCGGTACGCTGATGCGGCTGCTTCCGGGCTGGCTGGCGTTCCACCCCGGACAGAGCTTCGAGCTCGACGGCGACGACTCGATCCGCCGGCGACCGGTCGACCGGATCGCGGAGCCGCTGTCATTGATGGGGGCCCGGATCGAGGCGCGTGAGGGCCGGTTCCCGCCGTTCACGGTCCACGGCGCGACGCTCACCGGGGTGGAGTACGAGCTTCCGGTCGCGAGCGCCCAGGTCAAGTCCTGCGTGCTGCTGGCTGGGCTGTGCACCGACGCGACAACCCTGATTGAGCCCACCCCGAGCCGCGATCACACCGAGCGGATGCTGGCGGCGGCGGGCGCTCCGGTCTCGCGCGTGTCCGACGGTGCGGGGTTTCGGACGACCGTGGGGAACACGGACGAGCTGGAGCTCGGCGAAGTCGAGGTGCCCGGCGATCCGTCGTCGGCGGCGTTCCTGATCGCGGCGGGGGTGCTGGTCAAGGGGTCGCGGCTGGTGCTCGAGCGCGTCGGCGTCAACTGGACGCGGTCGGGGTTCCTGCGCATACTCGAGCGGATGGGGGCGATCGTGCTCGCCGACCTCGAGGAGCCGGGGACGTTCCGGGCGGCCGAGCCGGTCGCCGACATCGACGTCTCTGGCGCTCCGATCGAGGCGACGACCGTGGAGGCCGACGAGGTGCCGCTCGCGATCGACGAGCTTCCATTGGTTGCGCTGCTCGGCTGTTTCGCCGAGGGCGACACGGTGGTGCGCGGTGCCGCCGAGCTTCGCGTCAAGGAGTCAGACCGGATCGCGACGGTCGTCGAGGGGCTCCGCGGTCTCGGGGCGCGGATCGAGGCGCTGCCGGACGGGTTCGTGGTGAGCGGGACCGGCGGGCTCCGGGGAGGGCGGTTGCATAGCCACGGCGATCATCGACTGGCGCTGCTCGGCGCGGTTGCCGGACTCGCGTCCGACGAGGGGGTGGAGGTGGTCGGAATGGAGGCCGCAGAGGTCTCGTATCCGGGGTTCGCGGAGGATCTCGGGGGGCTGATCGCGTGACGGTCGTGGCCATCGACGGACCGGCCGGCGCCGGCAAGTCAACCGTGGCGCGCGCGGTCGCCAGGGAGCTCGGGTTCACGTACCTGGATACGGGCGCGATGTATCGGGCGGTGGCGCTGGCGGCCCGTGAGCGCGGCGCGCCGGCCGCCGCGATCGCCGCGTCGCTCACGATCGAGCCGGGCGAACGAATGGTGGTCGACGGCCGTGACGTGACCGATGAGATCCGCACCCCCGAGGTCTCCGAGGCCGCGTCGCGGGCGGCCGCGGATCCCGCCGTGCGGAGCGCGGTGGCCGGTCAGCAGCGGCGTCTGCTGTCGAGCGGCGACTGGGTGGCGGAGGGGCGGGACATCGGTACGGTGGTCGCGCCGGATGCTGAGCTCAAGGTGTTCCTGGACGCCGATCCCCGCGAGCGTGCCCGCCGGCGTGCCGCCGAGCTCGGCGTCGACGTCGACACCGTCCTGGCCGAGCAGACGATCCGCGACGAGCGCGACCGCACGCGCGAGCATTCACCGCTGGCGCCCGCGGACGGCGCCGTGGTGATCGACTCGACCGGCATGACGCTGCGATCGGTTGTGCAGCGGATCGCCGCGCTTGCTCGGGGCGCTAACGGGGTATAACCGCGGACGCGGAGCCTTGGGAGCTCCGCTCTCATATCCAGCGGACGCCCTGGCAGGGGCGGAACAGAGGGATTAAAAGACATGAAGAGAGGTTTGCTTCGCGGGGTTGGCGTGACCCTGGTGGTCGCGGGCGTGATGGCGTTCGGTGCGGTTGCGGCATCGGCCAAGCCGATTCTCATGCCGACGCTGCAGAAAGAGGTACAAACGCAGCGCGCCTATTGGCAGCAGCACGTGTTCGCGCCCGTCGGCTCGCTGCAGCCGCCGGCTCCGCCGTGCCCGGAGAACGGCATGCTGCCCTCGCCGTTCTCTAACTGCGGGCTGCCCGAGTTCCCGGCGACGACGCTGCCGGTGCTCGGAAACATGTCCTACTACGGCGGGCACGTCCAGACGACGCCGAAGGAGTACCTGGTGTTCTGGGGCTGGGGCGAGTCGGGAGCGTTCCCCGCGAGCGACACGTGTTCCTCAGAGTCGATCAC
Organism: uncultured Solirubrobacterales bacterium; assembly: GCA_963737055.1. Taxonomy (GTDB): domain Bacteria; phylum Actinomycetota; class Thermoleophilia; order Solirubrobacterales; family Solirubrobacteraceae; genus Palsa-465. The sequence goes on from CAVTRE010000002.1 coordinate 536,666, forward strand.
CGAGGGCTCGCTGTCGGCCACGCTGGCCTGCGACCCCGACGGCGCCGGCAAGTACATGGCCGACTGGGTCCAGCAGCTCGGCGGCACGAACTGGGCGGGCGTCCAGACCCAGTACTACCAGACGGATTCGTCCGGAGCCCAGAACCACATCACGAACCCGACCGACCAGCTCGCGGGCATCTGGGTCGACGACACGAACGACGCCTCGAGCCTCGTCGGGACGTCGTCGAGCAACCCGCCGGGGTCGACGAACACCTACACGGACCTGGCGACCGAGGCGCAGCGCGCGGTGGCGCACTTCGGCATCACCGACCTGGCCAACTCGAACATCATCATCGCGCAGCCGCCGAACTTCAGCGACCCGAACGCGCTGTCGTCGGGCTACTGCGCGTTCCACGACTACACGCAGCCCGGCCTGGAAGGCGGCATCTACAACGGGCTGACGCCTGGGATCGCGTGGACGAACATGCCCTACTCGCTCGCGATCAACTCGAGCGGCACCAACGAGTGCGGCGAGAACGCGGTCAACAGCGGCGCCGCCGGCAAGCTCGACGGGTTCTCGATCGTGCTCGGGCACGAGATCGAGGAGACCGTGACCGACCCGGGCGCCGAGGACGTGATCGGCACCGGGACGAGCGCGCAGCAGATCGGCGGGTGGTACGACCCGCTCGACGCCAACGAGAACGGCGACAAGTGCGCGTGGGTCGGAGAGAACCTGCTGACGGCACAGGGCCCGCCGGAGCCGATTCCGGGCGCCATCGGCGACGTCACCGGCAACGCGGGCGGGACGTTCGCGGTCCAGTCGTTGTGGAGCAACGACTCGGCCGAGGGCGCCGGCTACTGCGCCGGCGCCGGGACGGACCTTCCGACCGGGTAATTCAGATTGACCTGATCGGCGGATCCGGGGGACGCTAGCCTCGGATCCGCCATGAAGGTCGCAATCGTCGGGTATCCGAACGTCGGCAAGTCCTCGCTCGTCAATCGCCTCACCGAGTCGCGGGAGGCGGTCGTGCACGAGCGCCCCGGCGTCACCCGCGACCGCAAGGAGCTCCACACCGACTGGAACGGCCGGTCGCTGACGCTCGTGGACACCGGCGGGGTCGATCTCGACGACCGCGCCGAGCTCGCTGCCGCCGTCCATGACCAGGTGCGGGCGGCGCTCGCGGACGCCGACGTGGCTGTATTGGTCGTGGATGCCCGGGCGGGAGTCCGGCCGGGCGATCATGAGATCGCGGATCTGCTTCGTCGAGGATCTCTGCCGGTGGTCGTGGCCGCGAACAAGGTCGACACCGCGCGGGACATCCCGCTGGCCGCCGAATTTCATTCGCTGGGCGTCGGCGAGCCGATCGCGGTGTCGGCGGCGCAGGGGCTCGGCACCGGGGATCTGCTCGACCGAATCGTGGAGCTCGGGGGGTCGTCGCCGGCGGCGGAACCGGACGCTCCGGAGGGCGAGGACGAGGTGGTGCGCCTGGCCGTGATCGGCCGCCCGAACGTCGGCAAGTCGTCGCTCGTCAACCGGTTCGCTGGCGATGAACGGGTGATCGTCTCCCCGGTCGCGGGGACGACGCGCGACGCGATAGACCTCCCGGTCGAGTTCGAGGGGCGGGCGCTGATCCTGGTCGACACGGCGGGGCTGCGCCGGCAGGCGAAGGTGGGGGAGTCGATCGAGTACTACACGTCGCTGCGCTCCCGACGCGCGGCCGAACGCGCCGACGTCGCGCTCGTCGTGTGCGACGCGACCGACGGCATCACCGCCCAGGATCTGCGCGTCGCCGAGCTCGCGATGCGATCGGGATGCGCCACCGCGCTCGTGCTTAACAAGTGGGACCTCGCCGACGGGTTGGACCTCGATTACGAGCGAGCCCGCGCCAATCAGAAGCTCCGCCTCCGTCCTCGCGTGCTGACCGCGAGCGCGAAGACCGGCCGTCACGTCGAGCGGCTCCTGGTCGAGGCGGTCGCGCTCGCCGACCGCCGGGCGGGCCGGATCCCCACGCCCCAGCTCAACCGCTTCCTGTCCGACGTCGTCGCCGCGCGGCAGCCGCCCGCCGGCGGCCCGCGTGCCGGCGGGCACCGGTTGAAGCTGCTGTTCATGGCCCAGACGAGCGAGCGTCCGCCGCGGTTCTCGATCCAGGTCAACTCGCGTGCCCGCGTCACGCGCGACTACGCCTACTTCATCGAGAACCGCCTGCGTGAGCGCTACCGGCTCGAGGGCGTTCCGGTGATCATCGACTTCGTCGAGCGCAACGAGCGTCGCGGGCGGAGTCGTCGCGCGGCCGCCTGACCGTCGCGGCGGGCGTCGCGGCGCGCGCGTCTGACCGGCGGCGACGCGGCCGCGTCGCCCGGGCCGCGTTTGTAACCCCATCGCACCGGGAACCGTTCTGTTGACCAGGGCGAACCGGCGCAAAGGGCGCCACGAAATGCTTCATTGAACGTGCCGATGTCTACCGTCACGCGGCCACGTAGAACCACTCCGGTTGTCAACAGGCTGCATCGCGGCACCAGTCCGCGGCCGCCGGACGGGCCGGACGGTTCTCGCCGGCGACGCCAGCTGATCCGCCGGCGCGCGGCGGTCGTCGTCGCCGGGGTCGCGGCGCTGATCACGATCCTCGTGGTGGTCCTGCTGAGCGGGTCGGGCGTCGCGCCGCCCGCCACCGGCGCCGCCCAGGTCGTTCCCGCGGACGCGCTCGCGTATGTCCACCTGTCGACCGACCAGGGCCGGCCGTCTGTTCGTCAGGCCGAGGCGGTGGCGCGACGATTCCCTGACTATCCGCTCGCGTACGCGGCTGTCGTCGATCGGCTGGGAGCGATCGTCGGTGGCTCGGGCAACTTTGCGAACGAGGTCCGGCCGTGGCTGGGAAACGAGGCCGCGTTCGCGCTCCTGCCGACGCCAGACGGGAGCGCTTCGTCGCTGATCGTCCTCGGCGTCAAGAAGGCTGCTCGGGCGCGGGCGTTCGTGGCCCGTGCCGGCGCTGTGGCGCTCAGCGCGGAGGCCGGCGTTCGGATCCTCCGCTACGCGTCCGGGACCGAGCTGGCGTTCGTCAGGCATTACCTGGTGGTCGGCTCCGATGCCGGAGTTCGCGCTGCAATCGACGCCGCGGCGGGTCGCGCCCGATCGCTTGCGGACGATGCCGTGTACGCGCGAGCGTCCGCCGGCGAGCCCGCGGGCCGCTTGCTCGACGCGTATGTGCCGGTCGCCGGTATACGCGGGCTGCTCGAGAGTCGCGGCGGCGTCGCCGGCGCCATCGGGTTGCTGCTCGACCGGCCGGAGCTCGAGGGGACGGCGATGTCGGTGTCGGCGGCCCCGGGCGAGGCCGACGTGTGGATCCACAGCGCGCTCGTCGCGAAGCGGGGTTCCCACCCGCTCACCTTCACGCCGACGCTGGGGTCGATCCTCCCGGCCGGGTCGACCCTGATGCTCGACGTCGACGGCCTCAACCGCGCAGCGCCGCAACTGCTGCGCGCCGCGGCGACCGCCGGGTTCGCCGGCGGCGTTGCGCCACTCCTGGCTCGTCTCGGCGCCGCGCTCACGGCCGAGGGCGTCAACGTGCACAAGATCGACTCGATCTTCGCGGGCGAGACGGCCGTGGCGCTGTCGCCCGGGCCGTCACCGTCACTGCTGATCGTCGCCCGGACCGCGAATCAGGCGGCGACGCAGACCGAGCTCGCGGGGCTCGAGGGTCCGCTGACCGCGCTGTTCCCGGCGCCGACGTCGGGGCCGGGCCAGATCGCGGGGTTGGATGACCAGCAGGTCGGCGGCGTCACCGTCCACGAGCTCGGCCTCGGCTCCGGGCTCCAGATCGACTACGCGGTGTGGAACGGGCTCGTGGTCGTGTCGACCAGCGTTCGAGCGATCGATCAGGTCGTGAGCCGCGGCCACTCACTCGCCGACGAGCAGGCTTATCAAACGGCGCTTGCCGATCGGCCGGCGCAGCTGTCCTCGGTACTCTTTACCGACTTCAGCCAGCTCCTCGGCCTCGGCGAGCGGATCGGACTCACGAGCGGCACGCGGGTGCGCGAGCTGCTCCCCGACCTGACGAAGGTACGCACCATCGGTTTGAGCTCGACGAGCGGAGGGCGCGACACCACCACGGAGCTACGTCTCGAGATCCCATGAAGATGCTTTCCGACAACGAGTACTTGTTCACGTCCGAGTCTGTGACCGAGGGTCACCCGGACAAGGTCGCCGATCAGATCTCTGACGGAGTGCTGGACGCGGTGCTGCGGGACGATCCGAACGGCCGGGTGGCGTGCGAGACGCTGGTGAACACCGGTCTCGTGGTGGTCTCGGGCGAGATCACGACGACGACCTACGTGGACATTCCGGAGGTGGCGCGGGAGACGATCAAGCGGATCGGGTACACGAACGCCGAGTTCGGGTTCGACTACCACACGTGCGCGGTCATCAATGCGATCGACAAGCAATCGCCCGACATCGCCCAGGGCGTGGATCGCGCCTGGGAGTCGCGCGTGAATCCGGGCGACGACGACGAACTCGACGTCGCCGGCGCGGGCGATCAGGGGATGATGTTCGGGTACGCGTCGAACGAGACCGAGGAGCTGATGCCGCTGCCGATCGCGCTCGCGCATAAGCTGGCCAAGCGCCTCGCGGACGTGCGCCGCGCCGAGATCCTGCCGTATCTGCGCCCCGACGGGAAGACGCAGGTCACCGTCCGCTACGTCGACGGGCGGCCGGTCGAGGTCGAGAAGCTGTTGATCTCGACGCAGCACCGCGACGGCGCCGAGTCGCTGCTGAAGGACGATCTGTGGGAGCACGTGATCGAGCCGGTCGTGCCCGAGGAGCTGTACGACGCCCGCAAGCTGCACAAGGCCCTGCTCGTGAATCCGACGGGCCGGTTTGTGATCGGTGGTCCGATGGGCGACTGCGGTTTGACCGGTCGGAAGATCATCGTCGACACGTATGGCGGGATGGCCAGGCATGGCGGTGGCGCGTTCTCGGGTAAGGATCCGTCGAAGGTCGACCGGAGCGCCGCGTACGCCGCGCGTTATGTGGCCAAGAACGTGGTGGCGGCCGGGTTGGCGGAGCGGGCCGAGGTGCAGGTGGCGTATGCGATCGGTGTGGCGCATCCGGTGTCGGTGATGGTCGAGACGTTCGGGACCGAGAAGGTGAGTCGCTCGCGGATCCTCGAGTTGATCGATGAGCATTTCGATCTGCGCCCGGGCGCGTTCCGGGGTTACCTGCGGTTGCATCGGCCGATTTACCAGAAGACGGCCGCGTACGGTCACTTCGGGCGCGAGGACCACGACTTCACGTGGGAGCGGACCGACAAGGCTGAGGCTCTACGCGAAGCCGCCGGCCTGGGCACCGCTCCCGTCAACGTCTAGCGGTTTCGCGTCCCAGCGGCCGGTCAGACCTGCGGGTGGGTGAGCCGAAGCTCGTGCAGAGCTCGGTCGACCGTGCGGCAGATCTGCCCAGGATCGTCGACGCCGCGGAATTTGAAGTCGTACGCCGCCCCGCCGGCGGTGTCGAAGTCGACCGTCCCCACACCCAGGATGCGCTCGAGCAGGTGCTGGCGGGAGTTGACGTTCTGGACGCGCTCGAGCCGGGTCTCGTGCATCTCGCGCGAAATGAGCCCCGAGTGGATCGTGAGGCGCCGGTTGCTGATCGTGTAGGTCGTGCTGATCCGTCTGATCAGCCCCCACACCAACACGACGATGAACACGACAAACACCGCCGCGCCGACCCAGCCGGCCTGCACGCCGCCGCCTGAGATCCGGGTGACGACGCCGGCGATCACGCCGGCGATGACCGCAATGAGCAGCCCCCGCATGTAGAACGCGAGCATCGACCGCCACGACGGATGGCCGTGGAAGAACACCTGCTCCCCTGGTTCCGGGTTCACCCGGGCCAGAGTACCGCGCGAAGATCAGCTTCCAATCAGGATTCCGACCACGGCCACGGCGCCTGCCAGCACCGCGAGCAGCCCCGCCAGCGGCGCCGGCTCGGTCTGGAGGCGGCCGGACGGCCGAAGCAGCGCGAACCAGGCCACGACCGGGGCGCCGACGATCGCACACGCCAACGCCCACTCGCGCTGCCCAGCCCGCTCGGCGGCGCCCGTCCCGAGTATCCGCGAGCACGCCTCGAGCACGATCGCGAGCCCCAACAACAGCCGGCCGTGGTGGAACGCCACGACGATCACGCCCAGGTAGAGCTCGGCGATCAGAACCGCCGCGAGGACCAGGCCGGCGAGGACGCCGGCGCCGTGCACGTAACCCCGGGGAACCGGGGTGTGTTCGACCTTGACCGGGGTCCACTCCGGTGGCGGTGGTTGCTTCTCGCGCGGCGCCCTTCGGGGTCGCGGCGCTCCGGCGTCGGGGTGGGGCGAGGTCTGGCCCGATCCGTCCGGCTCTCCGGACCGGTCTCGGGCCGGGCGCGCTCGCGGCGCCCGGGCCGCCTTTCCGGGCGGGTCTTGGGCCGGGCGCGCTCGCGCGGCATGTGCTCGAGGTCGAAGATCCTCGCCGCGAGCGCCTCCCGCACCGCTTTCTGGTCGGGCCCGAGCGCGGTGGGGTCGAGCCTGAGCAGGCCCAGCCCGTGCGCCGGAACCTGCTCGCGGTAGATCGAGTCGTGGGGCCCCGGGTCCGAGCGGCACATGACGACCAGTCGGGCGCGCGGGTAGTAGGCGCTGACCGGGAGCCACTCGTCGATGTCTTCGCCCGGGGCACGAAGCCAATGGAAGATGTGGTCGCGGCGTCCGACCTCGCCGAGCAGGTCGTCGCACATCGAAAGGATGGTCGGATCAGGGAGGCCGCGCTCGGCTCGGTCGCTACGGCCGGGAACAGGCTCCCGCAGGGTGTCGGCGGGACGATGGGCCGTCATCCTCACCGAACTTTACCCTCCGGTAACTCGATGAACCCCCGCTTGCAACGCCCACCGGACCTGATCGCGCGCGTAGAGCCGCTCACGCTGACGCGCGCCGTCCGCGGACCGTTCGACTACAAGCTGCGGCCCGAACAGGCCGATGTCGGCGTCGGTTCGCTGCTGCGGGTGCCGTTCGGCGGCCGGCGGACGCTCGGGGTCGTGCTCGAGCTCGCGAACGAGTCCGAGCTGGCGCCCGAGCGCCTGGCCGAGCCAGACGCGGTCCTGCCTCCCGGAGTTCCGCCCGACCTGGTCGCGCTCGCCGGCTGGATCGCGAGCGAGTACTGCTCGACGCCGGCGAGGGCGCTCGGGCTGGTGCTCCCGCCGGGCACCGCGGGCGGCCTCAAGCGAAGGCAGGTGCTGGTGGCGGAGCTCACCGCGGCGGGCGCGGACGCGCTCGACGGTGGCGACCGGTTGACCGACCGCCAGCGGACCGCGCTCGAAACTCTCCGCCGGGACGGCCCCACGGTGGCAGCGTCGCTCGGAACCGAGACGCTTCGCCGCCTCGAGGGCCGCGGTCTCGTGACCCTCGACCGGCGCGACCACGCGCGCCGCCCGCGATCGGTGTCGATCGGGCGGCGGCTCGACGCCGCGCCGGCCCTGACCGGTGAGCAGACGACGGCGCTCCACACCGGTTCTCGGAGCACTGCGAACCGGCGGCGGCGCGGACGGACGGTTCCTGCTGCATGGCGTGACCGGCTCGGGCAAGACCGAGGTTTATCTGCGCGCGGTGCAGGAGACGCTCGCCGCCGGCCGCGGGGCGATCGTGCTCGTCCCCGAGATCGCGCTCACGCCCCAGACCGTCGGCCGCTTCCAGGCCCGGTTCGGGGACGTGGTCGCGGTCCTGCACTCGGGGCTCGGGCAGGGGGAACGGCACGACGAGTGGCTCCGGCTGCGCTCGGGCGAGGCGCGGGTGTGCGTCGGGCCTAGGCTCGGCGGTGTTCGCCCCGCTCGCCGACATCGGCCTGATCGTCGTCGACGAGGAGCACGATGCGTCCTACAAGCACGAGGGGGATCCCCGCTACGACGCCCGCACGGTGGCGATCCGCCGGGCCCACATGCACGGCGCGGTGGTCCTCGCCGGGAGCGCGACCCCGCGCCCCGAGAGCGCCGTCACCCTCACGCGCCTGCGCCTCCGCGACCGGATCGACGGCCGATCGCTGCCTCCGGTCGAGGTGCTCGACATGCGCGGTACCCACCATCCGCTCCATCCGGCCACGCGGATGGCGCTGGCCGACGTGCGCAGCGCCGGCGGGAAGGCGATTGTCCTGCTGAACCGCCGCGGTTGGTCGAACTTCGTGACCTGTCGCGGGTGCGGTCACGTGTGGATGTGCCCGAACTGCGAGGTCGCACTCGTGCTGCACCGCGCCGCCGGCCAGCTCGCGTGCCACCACTGCGGTCACCGCCGGCGGGCGCCGAGTCGCTGCGAGGAGTGCGGCTCGGTCGCCGTGGCCCGCCATGGGGCCGGCACGGAGAGCGTGGAGCAGGAGCTCCGCGAGGCGTTCGGGGCAGACCTCCCGGTGTTCCGGCTCGACGCGGACGCCGTGGCCGGCAAGGACCGCCTCGCCCAGACGCTGCAGGCGTTCGAGGCGTCCCCGGCCGGGGTGCTCCTCGGAACCCAGATGGTGGCCAAGGGCCACGACTTCGCCGATGTCTCGCTCGGGGTCGTGCTCGACGCCGACCAGACGCTGAGGTTCCCGGACTTCCGCGCCGAGGAGCGGACGTTCGCACTCGTGACACAGCTCGCCGGGCGCGTCGGACGCGGTGAGAATGGAGTCCCGCCAACCCCGGGCACCCCAGCCACCGCGCCAGGTCCACCCGCCCGGGTGCTCGTCCAGACACTCGCCCCGGCCGCCGAGTCGCTCGCGTTCGCCGCGCGCCACGACTCCGACGGGTTCCTCGAGCAGGAGCTCGCGCGCCGGCGCGCGCTCCGGTATCCGCCGTTCGGGTCGCTGATCCGCATCGTCTGCTCGGCGCCGGAGGCGGAGGAGGCGCTCGCGGTGACGACGCGGCTGCACGGGCTGATCACGCCCATGGGCGAGACCCTGCTCGGGCCTGCGCCGCTGTTCAGGCTCCGTGGCCGGTCGCGCAGCCAGCTCGTGATCAAGTGCGGAGACCGACGCACCACCGTGCGCGCGGTCGGGAGCGCCGTGGACGAGTGCGCCGCAGACGCCGTCCGCCGCGGGGTAAGCGTGAGCGTCGACGTCGACCCGCAGTGACTCCGGCGTGCTGTGATTGTCGCGACGCACTAAGCTCATTCCGTGTCCGATTCGACCACTGAATCCGCCGCTGAGGAGGCCCTCGAGGAAGACGTCGAGGCCGGCGTCTGACGCCGATCCGAGGGAGGCCGAGCTCGATCCCGAGGCTGCCGCTCGCCGGAAGGCCGCCCTCGCCCAGATCCGTCAGTTCGGCGATCCGGTGCTGCGCACCAAGGCGCGTCCGATCGAACGGTTCGACGATGCCCTGCGCGAGGAGATCGAGCGCATGGGCGACCTGATGGACGACGCCGTCGGAGTCGGGCTGGCGGCGACGCAGGTCGGCATCGTTCACCGTCTGCTCGTGTATCGCGTTCAGCACGGGGCGGAGCTCGCCGCGCTGATCAACCCGGAGGTTGAGTGGTCGGGACGCGACACCGAGTCGATGGAGGAGGGTTGCCTCAGCCTTCCCGGCGTGCTCGTCGACGTCGATCGGCCGGTCCATGTCCGGGTGCGGGCGCTCAACGAGAATGGCGAGCCGATCATGATCGAGGCGTCAGGACTCGAGGCGCGCGTGATCCAGCACGAGATCGACCACCTCGACGGCGTGCTGATCCTCGATCGGACCAGCCGAGAGCAGCGCAAGGAGGCGATGCGCAGCATGCGCGAGGCGCAGCAGGCCGCGTAGGCCGCCTGCTCGCCCCCCGAGCCCGAGCCCGCGCGTGCGCACCGTCTACCTAGGCACTTCGGAGTTCGCGGCGGCGGTTCTGCGGCGCCTCGCGGACTCACCGCACCGCCCCGAGCTCGTCGTCACCCGGCCTGACAGCGCCCGCGGACGCGGCCGAAAGTTGTCGCCGCCGCCGGTCGCCGACGCCGCCCGCGAGCTCGGGATCGCGCTCGACCAGCCCGCCTCGGTGAACGATCCGGAGGCGGTCGAGACGATCGCGCACGTCCACCCAGAGGCGGTATGCGTGTGTGCCTTCGGCGCGCTCATCAAGGAGCCGCTGCTGTCGCGCTGGCCGATGCTCAACGTCCACCCGTCGCTGCTTCCACGGTGGCGCGGCGCCGCTCCGATCGAGCGGGCAATCATCGCCGGGGACTCGGTCACCGGCATGTCGATCATGCGCGTGGGCGCGGGGTTCGACGACGGGCCGGTGTGCGCCCAGGCACTCGAGCCGATCAGGCCCGATGACACCTACGGAACGCTCGCGCATCGCCTCGAACCGCTCGGCGGCGACCTGCTGGTCAAGACGCTCGACGAGCAGCCGCCGTGCGTGGACCAGGAGGCGGCCCTCGTCACGTACGCGGCCAAGATCTCCGCCGAGGACCGCGAGCTCGACCCCTCGCATCCCGCGGTCGAGCTCGAACGCATCGTGCGCGCGCTCACCCCGCACATCGGCGCCTACGTGGTGCTCGGCGACGGGTCGCGGCTCGGGGTGCGAGCGGCGCGGGCGCTCGCAAGCGACGAAGCGGGACCGCCGGAGGGCGTCGTGGCGTTCGACGGGCCGCTCCCAGTGCTCGGATGCGCCGAGGGCGCGCTCGAGCTCGTCGAGGTGCAGCCCCCGGGCGGGCGGCCAATGAGCGGCGCCGACTTACCTGCGCGGGCACAGGAAGTAGCCGCATGCCGGCGACGAAGAGTTACACCCGGGTCTCGCCGGCGCGTGCGTGCGCGCTGCGCGTGATCCGGCGTACGTTCGAGGAGGACGCCTACGCCGACCGGGCCTTCGCGGCCGAGGCGTCCGGCCTCGAGCCACGCGATCGCGCCCTGGCGATGGTCCTCAGCTACGGCACGATCCAGCGCCGCGCGACGCTCGACCACGTCCTCGCACACTTGACGGACCGACCGCTCGCACGGCTCGACCCACCCGTGCTCGCGACCACCCGCCTCGGGCTGTACGAGCTCCTGTACCTCGGCCGGACCGCGCCTCACGCGGCCGTGAACGAGAACGTCGAGCTCGTCAAACGGACCCGCCCCCACGCCGTCGGCCTGGTCAACGCGGTCCTGCGTCGTGCGGCGAGGGAGGGACCAGGCCTGCTCGCTGGACTCGACGACCGCTCGCCTGAGCAAGCCGCGATCCTCCACTCAGTGCCGGGCTGGCTCGCCAGCCAGTGGTGGGAAGAGTTGGGCGCCGAGGAAGCCCGCGCCCTGCTGGGTGCGATCAACGAGCCCGCCGAGTCGGGGATCCGGGTGAACACGCTGGCGGCGACCGCGGCGGAAGTCGCGGCGAGCCTGCCAGTGCCGAGCCGCCCCGCCGAGCGCCCGCCGACACCGAGCAACCCCGCCGCGGGCCACCTGCCGGAGGGGCTCGTGGTCGAAGGCCCGTTCGACGCCGAGGGATCAGACCTCTGGGGGAGCGGTCAGATCCAGCCGCAGTCGCGCGCCTCGATGCTGGTCTCGCGGATCGTCGACCCACATCCGGGGCAGCGCGTGCTCGACCTGTGCGCGGCGCCCGGTGGCAAGACCACCCATCTGGCCGCCCTGATGAGGGACAGCGGCGAAATCGTGGCCGTTGAGCAGCACCCCGGCCGAGCCGCAGCGCTCCAGCGCACGTGCGCCCGGATGCGCACGTCCTGTGTGCGCGTGGAGGTCGGAGACGCTGCGATTCCGCGGACCGATGGGCACTTCGATCGGATTCTGGTCGACGCGCCGTGCAGCGGGCTCGGCACGTTGCAGTCTCGGCCGGATCTACGCTGGCGCCGGCGGCCCGAGGCGATCGCGGAGCTCGCGGCGCTCCAGGCGCGGATCCTCGCTGCCGCCGCACCGGCGCTCGCTCCCGACGGAGCGCTCGTGTACTCGGTGTGCACGATCTCGCGCGCCGAGGGTGACGACGTAATCGAGGCGTTCCTGCGCGAGTACGGCGATTTCTCGCTGGAAGAGCGCGTTCAGCTGCGCCCGGACCGGGACGGCACCGACGGATTTTTCATCGCTCGCCTACGCCGTGCCTCGGCACGTTGACACCCGTGTGGGGTTGAGCCGCCCGAGCGGCCCGTTAACCTGTGTGCCTACCGTGACCGAACCGATGCCAAAGCTCGGTCCGGAGTGCCCGGGGTGCGGAGAACCCTGGCTTCGCCCGACCGCGGCACCCGGCCGCTACCGATGCGTGTACTGCCTGCAGCGGTACGAGCTTGTGTCGGTTTGCCCGAATTGCGGCGAGCACTCGACGATCGTGCGCATGTCGAGCACCGCGATCGTGGCCTGCAACCACTGTCACGGCAGCATGCTCCGGGCGGTGTGAGTGACGGTCGCGGCCATGCTCCGGGCGGTGTGACGTGACGGTCGCGGCCGGCGGACCGGCGGAGACGACCCTCCGGCTCCTGCGTGAGCGTCGGATCGCCCCGTCGATCCTCTCAGCCGATTTTGCCCGCCTCGGCGAGCAGGTCGACGAGGTGCTCGCGGTCGGCGCGAAGGTCATCCACGTCGACGTCATGGACGGTCACTTCGTGCCCCCGATCACGTTCGGCGCGATCGTCGTCGACGCGCTGGCCGAGCGCGTGCACGGCGCCGGCGGAGTCCTCGACGTGCACCTGATGATCGAGCGTCCCGAACGCTACGTCGGCGATATCGCCCGGGCGGGCGCCGACAGCATCACGATCCACTACGAGGCGACACCGCACCTGCACTACACGCTGAACGCGATCCGCGAGGGGGGTTGCACGGCGAGCGTCGCGCTCAACCCGGGGACCCCCGCCGACAGCCTGTTCGAGGTCGCCCACGAGTTGCTCGATATGGCTCTGTGCATGAGCGTCAACCCGGGATGGGGCAACCAGCAGTTCATCCCGTGGTCGCTCGACAAGCTCGCGCGGATGCGCGGTGCGCTGCCCGATGAGGTCGCGCTCGAGGTCGACGGCGGCGTGCACGAGGCCACCGCGGGGCCGTGCGTCGAGGCCGGCGCGAACCTGCTCGTGACCGGCTCGGCGGTGTTCGGTAGCGCCGATCCGGCCGCCGCGTACGCCGCGATTGCGGCCGCGGCCGGCGCGGTGTGATCCGTCCCGTCCGCGCAGCGTCAACTCGGGTCCGACGCTAGGCTGACCATGGTGCGCTTCGGGAGTCTTGGGTCCGCTCTGGCGATGGTGCTCGCCGTCGCGGTGTGCGCGGGATGCGGGTCGAGTGGATCCTCAAAGATCAGCGCCGGAACCTACGTGGGTACCGTCTGCTCGGCCATCTCGCCGCTCGAGAGGGACGTGGTGTCCCGGAGCAGCGCGCTTAACTCGACGACGGCCCCGAACGCCGCGCAGGCCAAGAAGGCGCTACGGGGGTTCCTGGTCGCCGTGGAGGGCGACGCGTCGCGCGCGCTGTCGAAGATCCAGTCGGCCGGCACGCCGGACATCTCAAACGGCAAGACCGTCGCCGGCACGATCACCAAGACGTTCGCCGAGCTCAGGGACACGCTCCGCGCCGCGATCACCAAGTCGAACTCCCTGCCGACCGACTCCCCGACGTCGTTCAGGACCGCCGCGCAGGCGCTCGGCGCGAACGTGAAGAGCTCGCTCAACGGGATCGACTCGAGCGGCCTCACCAACCCGGACCTGCAGAAGGCCGCGGCCGGGCAAGCCGCGTGCAAGAGCCTCTCGAGCAGCTGAGCGGAGCGGCTCGCCCTGAGCTAAGGCCGGGAGCCCGAGCCGCTCGCGGGCGCCGCCCCCAGCCGGTACACCGCCCACAGCAGGCCGCACAACACCAGCGCGGCCGTGAAGTACGAGACCTCAACGCGGGTTACCTCGTTGCTGATCGCCTCAGACAGCATGAACACCACGAACAGCCCGGCCGAGAACAGCCAGGCCACAGCGGCCCGGCTGGCGCGGCCCCGCGCGAGCGCCGCCTGGTTGAGCGTGCCGGCGGTGAGATGGAGGCCCATGCCGAGGCCGACCAGGGCAAGGCCGAGGCGCCCGTAGTGGAAGCCCTTGTCCCCGAGCAGCGCGGTCATCACGAGCGGCCCGATCGCGAGCAGTCCGATCGCGACCGCGCCGGCGAAGGCAGCGATGACCTTGATCGTGGTGCGGATCGCCTGGTGGAACTCCGCGGCCGACTCGCGCGCCTCGAGGCTCGCGAGGTGGGGGAGGATCGAGGTCTGGATCGCCTGGAACAGCTGGAGGGGCGCGCGGACGATCAGCAGCACGTTGAACACGAACCCGGTGATGCCGACGGTGAGGCCGGCCTTGCTGCCGGCGTTGGCGGCGACGATGAGGACGCCCGCGTTCATCAGGGTCTGCTCGGCGAGCATGATCCCGACGACCGAGACCGCGAACCCGGTGCCCCCCTTGAAGCTGAGGTCGGCCGCGGCCTCCTCGATCTCGGCGTGAGCCGGCCCCTCGCGCGCGGCGTCGGCCACCGGCACGCCGGACGGAGCGTCGACGCGTAGCCGCGAGAATGCGAACGGGATCACGCACAGTGACGCGAACGGCGCGACCGCCATCCCGAGCCCGACGGCCGCTTGACCCGAGGCGATTCCGACCGCGACCGCGAGCGCGAACATGAACCGCGAAGTCGACTCGAGGAACACGAGACCGCCGTACAGCGCGAACTTCTGGTGGCCGGCGAGCCAGCCCCGGGCGAAGTAGCTCGCGGCGTACGCGAGCACCCCTATCACGAGGATCCAGTAGAGGGCGCTCGAGCCGTCGAAGATCCCCTGTTCGATCTCTGATCGCAGCGCCAGCGCCACGATCAGAAACAGCATCGCGAAGCCGCCCTGGATCAGGGCCGGGATCCGGAGCGGATGGCCGTGCAGGCCCCGCGCCCGGCGGTCGGCGATCGTCCTGGAGAGGAGCTGCTCGATCGGCCGGTAGATCACCGACAGGATCACGAACATGATCGCCCAGCACAGCGAGATCCGGCTGTAGGAGGCGGGGTCGAGCGAGCGGCTCGCGAGCGCCAGGTAGAGGAACGTGAAGATGCCGGTGGACGCGATCCCGACCGAGAGGACGCGCGCGCCCGAGGCGTACGACCGCTGGCTCTCACCCTCCGGCGCGCCGTTCGCCGTCGCGGCCGCGGTTCCGTTCGCGCCCGGGGGCGCGGGAGCGATGGTCGTGTTCTCCGGCGGCGTCATCGGACCTGCATCAGCACCATCGTCCAGGGGAACGGCGAGCAGGCCTCGACCACCTCGCCGTGGCGCTCGAGCATCCGAATGAAGCCAGCCTTCGACCAGTGGTTGACGTGGCCGGGGGTGTTGCCGAGCTCTCGCACGTAGGCACCGCGGGCAACATTCAGGGCTCGCCAGAGCGGCTCGCGCGGGACGGAGACGAGCAGGTGACGCGCGGCCGTGCGCGCCATCTCGGCGACCGTGCGCTCGGGATCGGGCACATGCTCGAGCACCTCGATCGCGGCCGCGAGGTCGAACGAGCGGTCCGGGAACGGCAGCTCCCGCAGCTCCTCGGCGCTCATCGCGCGGAACTCGAGGTTCGGGCGCCGGCGCGTGCTCCACTCGGCCTCGAGATTGGGGTCGGCCAGATCGATCCCGAGCACTGGCCGATCCCCGAGCGCCTGGGCCCACTTGTAGGTCAGGACTCCCTCGCCGCAGCCCACGTCGAGCACCGACTCGGGTGCGGCGCGGGTGAACAGACTCGCCAGCGCGCCCTCGAACCCCGACATGAGGCGGCGGACGACCGGGTTGGTCGAGCCGTACTTGTCGAAGGTGTTGCCGGTCGGGACCTCAATCGGGCCGCCGCCGGCGGGGGCGACCTCGGGGGCGCGACTCATACCTCGAGTGCCCTGCGGTCCGGGGCCTCCGTGCCGGTCTGGCCGTTGCTGGCCGGCGGCGTTCCGGTGGCGCTTTCGGCGATGCGGTCCTTGTCGGCGGCGGACTCCTTCTCGGCGGCGGAGTCCTTCTCGGCGGCGAGGTCCCGCTCGGCGGCGGGGTCCTTCTTCTCGGCAGCCGGCGCTCCGCGCTCGTAGTGCGAGGGCTCGACCCCGAGCTGCAGCTCGATCCGCCGGACCCGCTCGAACGTCCGCTGCGACAGCGTGCGCTGGGCATCGAGCAGGTCCCCGATCACGCCGAGCGCGCCGAGCAGCATCGCGGCGTTGAACAGCACGCCGCCGGCAATCAGCGATTGGATGTGGCCTCGTCCGGCGGTCGAGGGGTTCTCGATGAAGTACACGAGGAACCGGATGAAGATCGCGAGCGCGGCCGTGCCGCAGATCAGCGCGCCGGTCCAGAACACCTTGAGCGGCTGATACTGGGAGTAGACACGGAAGATCGACAGCGCGTTGCGCCGGACGTACGCCGCCGTCGAGGGGAACAGGCGGGACTCGCGGGTCTTCGGGTTCGTCCGGATCGCGACGTGGTCGACGGCGACCTGGAGCCGGCCCGCCTGGATGATCGTCTCGAGCGTGTAAGTGAATTTCGAGACGGCCTGCACCTGCAGTGCGGCCTCGCGGTTGTACGCGCGGAAGCCCGATGTCGTGTCCGGGATCTCGGTCGACGACGCGTGCCGGACAACCCACGATCCGAGCCTCTGGAGCAGCTTCTTGAACCCGGAGAAGTGCTCGATCGTCTCGACCTGGCGGTCGCCGATGACCATGTCGGCTTCACCGCGGAGAATCGGCGCAACCAGCTTGGGGATGTCCGACCCCTCGTACTGGTTGTCGGCGTCGGTGTTGACGATCACGTCGGCGCCGAGCTTCAGGCCGGCGTCGAGCCCGGCTTGGAACGCTGCCGCCAGGCCCTTGTTGTTCGTCAGCCGGACGATGTGATCGACGCCATTCTCCTTGGCCACATCGATCGTGCGATCGGTCGAACCGTCGTCGATGATCAGCCACTCGACGACGTCGATCCCTGGGATCTCGCGAGGCAGTCGGCTCAGCGTCAGGGGAAGCTGGCTCTCCTCGTTGTAACAGGGAACTTGGATGATGAGCTTCATTGGGAACGGGCCGGCCTGCGGGTTAAACGAGGTCCCCGGCGGGATGGAGCGCGGTACGCCCCTAGAGCTACCGCTAACACGGTAGCGAGCGGGACGCCGGAAGACCCCCACCGCACGCGAGCGTGCGAACGTGGCTTTCCGCTTAAGTTCGCGTCCTATGCTCCAAGGCCCTGTGTCCGCGCCCCACCGACATCGACCGTCTTCACCTCGCCCGCGCGATCGAATTGGCCGAGGGCGGCCGCGGGCGGGTCAGCCCGAACCCGCTCGTGGGGGCTGTCATCGGACGCCAGGACGAGGTCCTGGGAGAGGGGTTCCACCAGGCGCTCGGAGCCCCGCACGCTGAGATCGAGGCGATCCGCGCGGCCGAGGGACGCGACCTCGGCGGCGCCACCATGTACGTGTCGCTCGAGCCGTGCTGCCACCACGGACGCACGCCGCCATGCACCGACGCGATCCGGGATGCCGGAATCGCGCGGCTGGTGGTGGCCTCCGACGATCCGAGCGAGCACGCCTCCGGCCGCGGACTCGGGATCCTGCGCGACGAGGGGATCGAGGTCGTGATCGCCGACGGCGAATTGGCCGAGCGCGCTCGCCTGCTCAACCAGTCTTTCCGCAAGCACGCTCGCACCGGGCGTCCGTGGGTGCTGTTCAAGTCTGCGATGACGCTCGACGGCAAGGTCGCCACACGCGGCGGCGACTCGAAGTGGATCTCGGGCGAAGAGAGCCGCCGGTTGGCGCACCACTGGCGGGCGCAGTGCGATGCCGTCGCGGTCGGGATCGGGACGGCGTTGGCCGACGATCCCCGGCTGACCGCGCGGATCGACGGCGTGATCCGCCAGCCGCGCCGGGTCGTGTTCGATTCGCTCGCGCGCCTGCCGCTCGACTCGAAGCTCGTGCTCGGCGCGCGCGAAGTGCCGCTCACCGTGGTCGTCTCGCGCGCCGCCCCGCGCACCGCCACCGACGCGCTCGCGACTCACGGCGCTGATGTGATCGTGGCCACTGGGCAAAACGAACCGGCGCGGGTACGCTCGGCGCTCGACCAGCTCGGGGGCGACGGAATCGGCTCGATCCTGCTCGAGGGCGGCCCTCATCTCGCCGGTGCGTTCATGGACGCCGGCGAGGTCGACGAGATGCGTCTGTTCCTCGCGCCGATGGTGCTGGGCGGCCGGACGGCGCGCGATCCGCTCGAGGGCGAGGGCGTGGACGCGATCGCGGATGCGGCACGCGCGCTGACGCTCGAGTGCGACCGCGTCGGAGAGGACTTGCTCGTGTCCGCGCGCGTCAAGGATTGGTAGGCGGGCGGTGTTCACCGGACTGGTGCAGGGGGTCGGGTCGGTGGCTGGGATCGAGCGCTCCGACGACGGCATGCGGATCACGATCGCCACGCCGCTCGTGCCCGAGCTGAACGCCGGCGACTCGATCGCGATCAACGGCGTGTGCCTGACCGCGGTCGACCTTGCCGGCGACTCGTTCGTCGCCGACGCGATGAACGAGACGCTCGCGCGGTCGTCGCTGGGTGATCTGGCGCCCGGCTCTTCGGTGAACCTGGAGCTTCCGTTGCGGGCCACCGATCGCCTCGGGGGCCACGTCGTCCAGGGGCACGTCGACGGGGTCGGCGAGGTGCTCGACCAGCACGACGACGGCTTTGCCCGGCGCATCCGGATCGGAGCTCCCACGGAGGTCCTGCGCTACGTGGTCGAGAAGGGGTCGATCGCGGTCGACGGAGTTTCGCTAACCGTCACCGAGGTGGACGAGCGATCGTTTACCGTTTCTCTGATTCCTGAGACGCTGGAGCGCACAACGCTAGGCGGAATCGGTGCGGGCAGGCGAGTCAACCTGGAGGTCGACGTGCTGGCGAAATATGTTGAGAAGTTGATGGTGAGGGCCGGATGAGCTCGGTCCAGACGCCGTTCGCGACGATCGAGGACGCGATCGAGGACATCCGCCAGGGCAAGATGGTCGTGGTCGTAGACGACGAGAACCGCGAGAACGAGGGCGACCTCACGATGGCGGCGCAGTTCGTCACCCCCGAGGCGATCAACTTCATGGCCAAGGAGGCGCGGGGCCTGATCTGCCTGTCGCTCACGCCCGAGCGCTGCGACGAGCTCGGACTCGACTTGATGGCGGCCAAGAACGAATCGGCGTTCGAGACCGCGTTCACGATCTCGATCGAGGCGCGGTCGGGCGTGAGCACGGGGATCTCGGCCGCGGACCGCGCGCGGACGATCCAGGTCGCGATCGATCCCAAGACCAGCCCGCGCGAGCTCGTCCAACCGGGGCACGTCTTCCCGTTGAAGGCCAAGCCGGGCGGCGTGCTGGAGCGCGTCGGCCAGACGGAGGCGGCGGTCGACCTCGCCCGCTTGGCCGGGCTGATCCCGGCCGGCGTGATCTGCGAGGTCATGAACGACGACGGGACGATGGCGCGGGTCCGTGACCTAGAGCCGTACTGCGAGCGCCACGACCTCAAGATGGTCACGGTGGCCGATCTCGTGGCCTATCGCCGCAAGCACGAGAAACTCGTCGAGCGGGTGGTGTCGACCAAGCTCCCGACGGGATTCGGCGAGTTCATGGCGGTGGGGTACCGGTCGCTCATCGACAACAAGCATCACGTCGCGCTCGTCAAGGGCGATGTCGATGGCCAGGACGACGTGCTCGTCCGCGTCCACTCCGAATGCCTCACCGGAGACGTGTTCCACTCGCTTCGCTGCGACTGCGGCGAGCAGCTCGAGTCAGCGCTGTCGATGATCGAGTCCGAGGGGCGCGGTGTGCTGTTGTATCTGAGTCAGGAGGGCCGCGGCATCGGCCTGCTCAACAAGCTGCGGGCTTACAAGCTCCAGGAGGAGGGCTTCGACACCGTCGACGCCAACCTCAAGCTCGGCCTGCCCGCCGACCTGCGCGATTACGGCATCGGGGCCCAGATCCTGGTCGACCTCGGGCTGACCAGCATCAGAATCCTCACCAACAACCCAAAGAAGATCTCCGGGCTCGCCGGCTATGGGCTGTCGGTCAGCGATCAGATCCCGATCCAGCACATGCCGAACCCGCACAACGAGGCGTACCTGCGTGCCAAGCGCGACCGGCTCGGGCACACGCTGCATCATCAGGGCCTCGCGCTCGACGAGGAGATGCTGCGCGACGAAGTCGAGCAGGATCGCGTGCGTCACCGGTCGGAGTAATGGGCGACCACAACGGGACGCGCGTCGCGCTGTGCGTGGCCCGCTTCTACTCGGAGCTGGCCGACAAGCTCGAGTCCGGCGCGCGTGACGCGCTCGACGAGGCCGGGGTGGCCCAGATCGATCGGTTCGATGTTCCCGGCGCGTTCGAGCTGCCGCTGATCGCCCAGTACGCGGCCCGGTTGGGGCGCTACCGCGCAATCGTGTGCCTGGGCGCCGTGATCCGGGGCGAGACAGACCACTACGACCACGTCTGCCGCGAGACCGCCCGCGGCATCCAGACGGTTCAGCTCGAGACCGGGGTACCGTGCGGGTTCGGCGTCCTCACCGTCGACACGATGGCCCAGGCGCTCGATCGCGTGACCGGCGGCTCCAAGCGCGACACGGGGCGGCAGGCGGCCGAGGCGGCGCTGGCCTCGCTGGCGGTCAAGGACGCGCTCGCCGCCGGCTCGATTGGGCGACTGACAGGCGGGGCCTCGCAGCGAGGCCCAACCTCCTAGTAGCCCTCAGTCGCCCTGGGTGCTCGGCTGTGGACCTGGGCCGGACGCGCTCGGAGGTCCACCGACGCCCGGCGGTCCCACGCCGGGCGGCCCGACCCCGGGGCCTCTGTGGTCGTGACTCTGGCTGGGTCCCGCGCCGGTGCCGCCGCTCGTCACCTTCTGGCCGAGCGCTTGGAGCGCGAGTTGTAGCTGTTGCCTGACGACGCCCGTCTGATTGGGGATCTGCAGGCGCTGGTACAGCACCGTGACCGCGGCCTTCGGATCGCCGGCCAGGCGCAGCGAGCGCCCGAGGTCGAACAGCGCATAGGCGTAAGTCAGGCTCCCCGGGTCGGCCGCCTGGACGGCCTGTCGCAAGGTTGCGATCGCGGCGGTGTAGTTGCCGTCCGCCATCAGCTGGTGCCCGCGGGCCTCGAGTGTGTCGGCCGTCGGCGGCGGCGTCGTGGCCGCGGCGGGGGTAACGGTTACCGTCGGCGTCGTCTTTGGCTTGGGCGTCGCCGCTGGTTTCCGGGGCGCCGCCTCGGTCTTGTGGGTGGCCGCCGAGGTCTGGTGCTGCACGCTCGCCGCGGACTGCGCCGGATGTCCACCGCCCCCGCCCATCGTGCCGGCGATCGCGATCGACGCGATCACCCCCGCGACGAGGGCCACCAGGGCGGGAATCCGGGCGCGGCGGCGTGCCGACGGGCGATACGCGACCGGCGGATGCGATCCCGTGCGTGGCGACGTGCGTCGTTTGCCGGCCGTGTCGGACGTCCGTCCCGAGGGATGGGGCGTGCCTCCGGCCGGAATCGCCGTCCGTCCGGCAGCAGCCTGCCTGGCGGGCCGAGCGGCCGCCGCCAA
The DNA here is from genome assembly GCA_963737055.1 of uncultured Solirubrobacterales bacterium. Classification (GTDB taxonomy): domain Bacteria; phylum Actinomycetota; class Thermoleophilia; order Solirubrobacterales; family Solirubrobacteraceae; genus Palsa-465. The sequence goes on from CAVTRE010000002.1 coordinate 558,096, forward strand.
CGCGGCGGCGCGGTGCGGCCGGGTCGCCGCCTCGGTCAGCGCGGACTCGATCGCCTGGGCGAAGTCTTGTGCGGAGGGCCAGCGCTCCTCGGGGCGCTTGGCCATGCCGCGCGCGAGGATCCGGTCGACCGACGGAGGAAGCGTGCGGTTGATCGCGCTGGCGGCCGGCGGCGCCTGTTCGATGTGCTGGCGGGCCTGCGCGGCGAAGTGCTGGGCGGTGAACGGCCGCTCGCCGACGAGAAGCTCGAACGTCGCCACCGCGAGCGAGTACCGGTCGCTGGCGGCGGTCGCGGGCTGGCCGAGCGCGCGCTCGGGAGCGAGATACGAGGCGGTTCCGAGCACCTGACCGCTGCCCGTAATCGTGTCCTCAGCACCGAGCCTGGCGATGCCGAAGTCGGCGACGTGCAGCGTCCGGTCGCGGTCGAGCAGGAGGTTGGCGGGCTTGATATCCCGGTGGAGAACGCCCCGGCTGTGGGCGTAATCGAGTGCGGACGCGGCCTCCGTCAACCATTTGACGGCGTGCACTCGGCGCACGGAGTCGACCCGGAGGGCATCCGCCACCGTCCCGCCCGCCAGGTACTCCATCACGATGAACGCTCGCCCATCGACCTCGGTCTCGCCGACGTCGTAGATCATCACCACGTTGGGATGGCCCGACAGCCGAGCTGCGGCCCGCGCCTCGCGCATGAAGCGCTCGTTGGCGTCGTCTTCGTCGGCGAATCGCTCAGCGAGGAGCTTGATCGCGACATTGCGGCCGAGCGCGTGATCGCGGGCACACCAGACAGAGGCCATCCCGCCGCTGGCGATGTGTCGGAGCGCCGCGTAGCGGTCCGGAAGCCCCAGATCCTTCCGAACTCGCGCGTCCGGCTGGGATTGATTACCCATCGAAACGCCTCATTACCCGTCCCAAAGAATACGAACCCTGCCGGAAATTCGCTGCAAGCTTGGACCCGCGGCGCACTGAGCCCCGGCAGCGCCCTCGCCGGCGGGCCCCACGAGCACCGTCGCCGTCCGCCCATTGGGCGGCCGGTTTTCCGCTGCCCCGGAAGCTATACTCGCCCGCCATGGCCAAGGTCTGTCACGTGTGCAAGAAGGGCCCCTCGTTCGGAAATACGCGGAGCCACTCGATGGTCGCCACCCGGCGGCGCTTCGATCCCAACCTCCAGCGGGTGCGGATTGACGACAACGGGACACCTCGGCGGGTCTATGTCTGCACGCGTTGCCTGAAGGCCGGCAAGGTCGCCAAGGCCAAGTGATTGCCACGGCTGCGGCTCGGGCGATCCGCAGTCAGCCGTCGCCTTGTTGAAGCCCGAATCACACTTAGAACAGACTCTCGAGCCTGCGACCGTTCAAGGATCGAGCGGGACCGCCCCGGGACTGGATCCGACCCCGGGACCGGGCGCTAACGCTCCAGGATCGGACGCAAGCCTGCTGCGCTTCCGCGCGGTGCTCGAGGCGGGGCTGTCCGCGCTCGAGGCGCGCCGCGAGGAGATCAACCAACTCAACGTGTTCCCGGTCGCCGACGGCGACACCGGCGACAACATGGTGCTGACGATGCGTGCGGTCCTCGACGAGCTCGATCGCCTCGCGACCGCGCCACCCGACGGCACGATCGAGCGCCTCGGCCGCGACGAGATCGTCGCCTCGGTCGCGCGAGCTGCGCTGCTCGGGGCTCGCGGGAACGCTGGGGTGATCCTCTCGCAACTGATCCGAGGCGCCGCCGAGGAGCTCGCCAGTCGCCCCGGAGAGCTCGTCGACCCGGTCCTGATCAGCGCCGCCCTGGCCCGCGCCGCCGACCAGGCCTACGGCTCGGTGCGCGACCCGGTCGAGGGCACGATCCTCACCGTCGTGCGGGAGATGGGGGTCCAGGTCGCGTCGGAGGCGGCGAGGATGCCCGATGCTCGTCTGGCGTCGGACGCGAGCGCGGAGGAGCAGAACGAGGTCATCGCCACCGTCATCGAGCGCGCGCTCAAGGCGGGGGAGAGCTCGGTGACGCGTGGACCCGATCGGTTGGCGGCGCTCCGCCGAGCGGGCGTGGTCGACGCCGGCGGCTATGCCCTGACGGTGTTCGTCGCTGGCATCATCGGTGCGCTCCGTGGAGGCGAGCAGCCGGCGGTTGAGCACCGAGCCGCGGCGCACCTGACCCATTCCCAGCGCTTTCCGACGCAGGTGGCCGAGGAGCGGCTGGCTATCGCTGAGCCGGTCGTCTGCGGTGCCGTGGCGGTCGCGAGCGGGGCCGGGATGGAATCGCTGTTCGAGAGCCTTGGGGTGCGCGCGCTCGACGGTGGGCCGTCGCTCACGCCCTCGAGCTACGAGCTGGTCGCCGCGATCCAGGCGATCGAGGCCGAGCACGTGGTGGTCCTGCCGAACAGCCAGAACGCGTTCGAAGCCGCTCGGCGCGCCGCCCAGCTGTCGGACAAGCCGGTGTGCGTCGTCCCGTCGTTCTCACCCCAGGCCGGGCTGGCGGCGGCGGTGGCGCTCGACCCGACACGCAACTCGGGCCAGAACGCGGCCTCGATGACCCGAGCGCTCGAGCACGTTCGCACCGGCGCCGTCGCACCGGCCGTGTTCGACGACGCCCAGGGCCGGTTCCACGCCGGCGACGCGGTCGGGTTCGTCGAGGAGGAGATCGTCGCCTGGGGACGGCCGCGGGAGGCTCTCAGAGAGGTACTCGAGCAGCTCGCGCACGACGCCGAGCTGATCACCTGCTTGCGGGGAGCCGAAGCACCGTTGGACGACGGGACGGTTCAGGCGCTCGCTCATGGTGATGTCGAGTTCGAGCTCTCTGACGGGGGTCAGCAGGCACAGTGGTGGCTGCTCGCGGCCGAGTAGCGGTCGCGTCCGCAGCGTGAGCCAGGTCGGTCCGGGCGCGGAAGCAGGTCCGGAGCGACGGTCATCATCTGCCGGGCAGGTGTCCACAACCGCATTCGCCACGTCTGATCCCCTGGAGCCGTCCGAGCTCGAGGCGGCGCCCGTGCGCTATCCGCGGCCGTCGAAGCTGCGCGAGTCCCTCGCGCTCGACGGGGCCAAGACCCGCAAGGCCGCCGAGACCCTCGGTCTCGAGACGGTCGGGGACCTGTTGCTGCACCTACCGCGTGACCGGCGCGAAGCCCGCGTGGTCGCGGAACTGGTTCCCGGAGACAGCGCCACCGTGGTCGTCCAGGTCAGGAGCATCTCGTCGCGGTCGGTGCGCCGCCGCGGCATGCGGCCACTCGTCGAGGCGACGGTCGCCGACGACACCGGCGCGATGAAGGCGACGTTCTTCAACCAGCCGTGGCTCGAGCAGCGCTACCCGGTGGGCACGCGGCTCGCGCTGCACGGGAAGTTCGAGGGGCGGCGGCGGTTTCGCGTCCAGGCCCATGCCCGCACCGGTGAGGCGGTCGGCGGGGACGGGACGGTGGCGCACTATCCCGCGACAGAGGGACTGACCTCGACCCAGATCCTGGCGCTCGTGCGCGAGCACAGGCTGACGTTCGAGGACGTCGTCGAGCCGCTTCCCGCGGGCGTTCTCGTCCGCGAGCGATTGCCGGATCGGGTGGCGGCGCTGACCGAGGCCCACTTCGCGGGCTCGGATGCCGGACTCGAGGTCGCACGGCGGCGACTGGCCTTCGACGAGCTGCTGCTCGCGCAGCTCGCACTGCTGCGGCGGCGTCTGCGGCGCCGGTCCTCGAGCAGAGCGCCCGTGCTCGACGGCGAGCGCGACCTGACCGCGCGTTGGCTCTCGGACATGCTCCCGTTCTCGCTCACCGGCGACCAGTCGCGGGCGCTCGACGCGGTCGACGAGGACCTCCGGCATCCCGTCCCCATGCAGCGGCTGCTGATGGGCGAGGTGGGGTCCGGAAAGACCGTGGTCGCGCTCTACATGCTGCTGCGGGCGGTCGAGCACGGCTATCAGGGGGCGCTGATGGCGCCGACCGAGACGCTTGCCGAGCAGCACTTCGCGACGATCCAGCGCCTCATGCCGGGCTCGGTCGTGCCACTCGGCCTGTTGACCGGATCGACCCCGGGGCGCCGGCGGACGGACCTGCTGAGCAAGCTCGCGTCGGGGGAGCTGCCGCTGATCGTCGGGACCCACGCCCTGATCGAGGACACGGTGCAGTTCGCGCGGCTCGGCGTCGCCGTGGTCGACGAGCAGCACCGGTTCGGCGTCCGCCAGCGGGCCGCCCTCGACGCCAAGGGGGGTTCGGACCCCGCCCACCCTCAGCGGCCGCACGTCCTGCACATGACGGCGACACCGATCCCCCGTACGCTGGCGCTGGCCGGCTATGGGGATCTCGACCACACGCTCCTACAAGAGCTCCCCGCCGGGCGCCGGCCGATCAAGACGTTCGTGTGCTCGAGCTCCGGCGAGCGGGAGCGCGCGTACGATCGGATCCGGGAGGAGCTCCGCGCGGGGCGGCAGGCGTTCGTGGTGTGTCCGCTCGTGGAGGAGTCCGAGATGCTGCAGGCGCGTGCGGCGACGGCCGAGTTCGAGCGGCTGCGCGCCGGCGAGTTTCAGGACTTCGAGGTGGTGCTGGTGCACGGCCAGCTGCGTTCGGCGGCGAAGCAGGATGCGATGGCCGCATTCGCGTCGGGCGCCGCGGATGTGTTGGTGGCGACCTCGGTGATCGAGGTCGGGATCGACGTTCCGAACGCGACCGTGATGCTCGTCGAGGACGCTGACCGGTACGGGATCTCGCAGCTGCATCAGCTGCGGGGCCGGATCGGGCGGGGTGCGCACGACTCGATCTGCCTGCTGTTCGGGCCCAAGGACTCGTTGCGGCTGCGCGCGCTGGCGGGGCACACCGACGGGTTCGAGCTTGCCGCGATCGACCTCGAGCTCCGGGGAGAGGGCGAGCTGGTCGGGACGCGCCAGCACGGGGAAGCGCAGTATCGGGTCGCCGAACTCCCGCGCGACGCCGAGTTGCTCGAGCGGGCGCGCCGGTACGCCGAGGACGTCGCGGCGGTCGATCCGGAGCTCGTGGCCCCAGAGCACGCGCTGCTGGCGGACGCGCTCGTCGGGGCGTTCGGTTCGGAGGCGCTTGCGCCGATCCGGGCCTGAGGCACCGGGGGCTGAGGCGTGCGCGTAGTCGCGGGACGGTTCGGCGGTCACACCCTGGTGGCGCCGCGCGGTCGTGCTACCAGGCCGACCTCGGACCGCGTTCGGGAGGCGCTGTTCTCGATCCTGTCGAGCTCGGGTTCGCCAGCGAGTTCGGTCGATGGCGCGCGGGTGCTCGACCTGTTCGCGGGGTCGGGCGCGCTGGCGATCGAGGCGCTGTCTAGAGGGGCTTCCGAAGCCGTCCTGGTCGACTCATCGACGGCCGCGGTGGCGGCGATTCACCGCAACCTGGAGGCGATCGGCGTAGACGCCGAGGTGCGTCGGCAGGATGCGCTGAGCTTCCTCGACGCGGCACGTCGGGAGGCTCGCCTCTACGATCTGGTGTTCCTCGATCCTCCATATCGGCACGCGAGCGCTCTCGGGAAGCAGCTTTCGGCGGCGTTGGGACCGGTTCTGGCGACCCGCGCCCGGGTAGTGACCGAGAGCGACCGGCGAGCTCCCCTCGAACTCGACCTCGAGCTGCTCGACGAGCGCCGGTACGGCGACACCCTGATCCGAATCTATGGCTCCTGACAACCGCATCGCGATCTGCCCCGGCACGTTCGACCCGGTCACGAACGGCCATCTCGACGTGATCGCGCGGTCCTCGAAGATGTACGACCAGGTGATCGTGGCAGTGGTGAATCTGCCGTGGCGCAAAGGCTCGACCGTGTTCAGCACCGAAGAGCGCGTGGGGTTCCTGACCGGCGCGACGCGAGATATCTCGAACGTCGTCGTCGAGCCATTCAGCACCCTGCTCGTCGATTTCGCGCGCGAGCGCGGGGCGATGGCGATCGTCAAGGGGCTGCGCGCGATCTCGGATTTCGAGTATGAACTGGAGATGAACCAGCTGAACCGCCGGCAGGACCCGGAGATCGAGTCCGTTTACCTCATGGCGTCCGCCAAGTACAGTTTCCTGAGCTCGAGCGGCATCAAGGAACTTGCCACGTTCGGCGGGGACATCGATGATCTTGTTCCCGCAGAGGTCGCCAGCGCCTTGCAGGAACGGCTAAGCCGCTAACGAAACAGAGGTTTTGGGATGGATGTCCTTGTACTAATCGACAAGCTTGACGATCTGGTGCACAACGCCCGGGCGGTCCCGCTGACCGATCAGGTGCGGGTCGACAAGGAGGAGATCTACGACATCCTCGACCAGATGCGCGCCACGATCCCCGAGGAGATCAAGCAGGCGCGGTGGATCGTCAAGGAGCGCCAGGAGATGCTGGCAGAGGCCAAGCGCGAGGCCGAGCGGATCGTCAAGGAGGCGCGCGAGCGTCAGGAGCGGATGGTCTCCGAGGAGGAGATCACCAAGCAGGCCGAGCGTGCCGCCGAGGACATCATCGAGGACGCTCGCGCTCGCGAACGCGAGATCCGGCTCGGGGCCGAGGACTACGCCGATGAGATCCTGAACACGCTTGAAGTGAACCTTTCGAAGTTCATCGCGGCGGTGCGCCGGGGCCGGGAGCGGCTGGCGGGCAAGGAAGAGCCCGTCGAAGTGTCGTGACCATCGAGGTCCTCGACACCGACATCACAAAGCTGGAAGTCGACGCGATCGCCAACGCGGCGAATACGGAGCTGAAGCACGGCGGGGGCGTGGCGGGGGCGATCTCGCGCGCCGGCGGACCGTCGATTCAGCGCGAGAGCTCGTCGGTCGCCCCCATCGGGTTGGGGGAGGCGGTCGAGACGAGCGGCGGCGAGATGCCGTGCAAGTGGGTCATCCACGCCGCCACGATGGAGCTCGGCGGCCCGACGTCCGCGGAGATCATCCGTGCGGCCACCGCCGCAACATTGCGCAGGGCGTCAGAGCTCGGCGCTCGGTCGGTCGCCCTTGTCGCGTTCGGCACGGGAGTGGGCGGCTTCCCTCTCGACGAGGCGGCCCGGATTGAGGTTGATGAGGTGGTTCGGCATCTGGAAGCCGGCGATTCCGCCATCGAGACGGTGGTGTTCGCGGTCCAGGGTTCGGAGGCGCGCGAGGCGTTCGAGGCGGCGCTGGCGAGCTGAGCGGTTCGTCGGCACTCGGCCGGTGGCGCTCGCGCCGCGGCCATCGTGTGACGTGGTGGTTCCGAGCATGCATGACATGCCAACAGACCGGTTTCGGCAGGACCCTGGCAGAGCGCGCATGTGGGGCATGGATCGCATGCCGCGGTCGGTCGATCATGACCGAATTGGCAGACTATGCATGCCGCTCTCGGATGAGACATCGCCCGCCTCTCAGCCGGCATCGAGTGGACCGTATGATCGGGGCGCGGACCGCGTCGGGATCACTGGGTAGAGCTCCCGGGGGACTCGTCTGACCGACTCGCCCTGACCGGCTAGCTCTGACCGGCTGCTCTGACCGGCTCGCCCTGACCGACTCGCTTGACCGACTCGCCTGACCGATTTGATGCAAATGAGCACCTCGCCAGAACCGACCCGCGCGATCGCCGCCTCGGCCCCGCGTCGATGCGTGCGTTAGTCATTCAGCACGAAGAGGACGCGCCGAGCGGGCTGGTCGGCGCCTGGTTGACCGAGCACGGGGCGGACCAGGACGTCTACCCGATCGGCGCCGACGGCCGGCAGCCCGATCCGCTCGAGTACGAGTTGGTCGTCTCGCTGGGCTCGGAGTGCTCCGCGTACGACGACACGTTGCCCTGGGTGGGTCGTGAGCAGCGGCTGCTCCGCGATGCGGTGGACGGTGACGTTCCCGTCCTCGGCATTTGCTTCGGCAGCCAGATCTTGGCCCGGGCGCTGGGAGGCGAGGCGCTGCGCGCGCAGCAGTCAGAGATTGGGTGGGTGGCCGTCCGCACCCGCGAGCCCGCGCTCATCGTCGAGGGGCCTTGGTTTCAGTGGCACTACGACACGTTCACCCCGCCGGCCGAAGCCGTGGTGCTCGCCGACAGCCCCGCGGGACCGCAGGCGTACACCGTCGGGCGAAGCCTCGGTGTCCAGTTTCACCCGGAGGTGACGAACGAGATCGTCGAGGAATGGGTGTCGCTTGGCCGTGATCAGCTCGCTCGCGACGCTGTCGACGGAGAGCGTCTGCTCGTCGAGACCCGCAAGCGAGCCGCCGAGAACCGGTCGCGGGCGTGGCGGCTGATGGACGCGTTCGTCGACCGCGTGGCGGGGGTCGACCTTTCCGGATGAGCGACGCGGAGCGACCCGTGATCGGCATCTGCGCGGTCCGCGAGCGTGCGCGCTGGGCGTTCTGGGACCAGGACGCGCACCTCGTCGCGGACTCGTACGTAGCGCCCGTACAGCGCGCCAGCGGCGTGGCCGTGCTGCTGCCGGTCGCCCCGGAGGCTCCCCTCGAGCTGCTCGACCGGATCGACGGCCTGATGCTGATCGGCGGGGCTGATCTCGACCCAGGGTCGTACGGCGCGCCGCAGGACCCGGCGACCGAATCGACGTATCCCGACCGCGATCAGTTCGAGCTCGCGATCGTGCGGGCGGCGATCGACCGCGACCTCCCGCTGCTCGCGATCTGCCGCGGATTGCAGATCCTCAACGTCGCGTTCGGGGGCACGCTCGAGCAGAACCTGGTCGCGGCCGACGGGTCCAACCCGCACCGGAAGGTCGTCGGCACGTTCGACGGCAACGACCACACGGTTCGCCTCGTCCCCGGGTCAGTGGCCGCACGCGCGATCGACGAAGAGCTCCACCTGGCCCACTGTCACCACCACCAGGCGGTGCGCGACCTCGGCGACGGCCTCGTCGTCAGTGGTCGCGCCGAGGACGGTGTCGTCGAGGCGGTCGAGGTGGCCGACGGTCGGTGGGCGCTCGGAGTGCAGTGGCATCCCGAGGCCAACGACCGCAGCCGGCTGTTCGGGGCGCTGATCGAGGCCGCGCGCGAGCGCAGCCGGGTCTAGCCGCGCGCTTGGCGGATACCGAAGTCGGGCGTTAGCGGATCTCGAATCCGCTGAGGCCCTCGGGCTCCTCCTCGCTGACCTCGACGCTATCGACCGAAGCCTGGCGCGGACCGGTCCTGCAGAACCTGACGACCCGCTCGACGTTGTCGGGACGCCCTTCGAGCACGGCCTCGACGGCGCCGTCTGCGCGGTTGCAGATCCACCCCGAGACACCGTGAGCACGGGCGCGCTCCCGCACCGAGTCCCGAAAGAACACTCCCTGCACGCGTCCTTGCACGACCACGTGGCGTCGGATGCGGTCTCCGGGCACGAACGGCGATTCTGGCAAGGCCGCGACGAACCGTCGCTTTGCAGGGACAACTTTCCGTCCGCGGGCCGCGCAATGCTGGGCGACCTCATGAACGCCCTGTGGTTGTTGATCGGACTGCTCGCCGGCTCCGGCGCCGTCCTGCTCGCCCTCCGGTCCCGTCTGCGCTCGCTGTCGCACGAGGCGGGGCGAGCGGGAGAGCTCGAGCGCGAGCTCGTCCGTGCTCGCTCGGACCTCGAGCATGAGCAGGCCCGGTCGCAGGAGCGGCTGGCGACGCTCGCCGACGCCCAAGAGCGGTTGTCCGATTCGTTCAAGGCGCTGAGTGCCGACGCGCTGAAGTCGAGCATCGACCAGCTGACTGAGCTCAACCGCGCCCAGCTGAACGCCGCGCGGGCGGAGGCGAGGGGAGATCTCGATAACCGCCGGCAGGCGGTCGAGCAGCTCGTCGCCCCGCTCAAGGAGCAGCTCGGCCGCGTCGACGCCCAGCTGCTGCACCTCGACCAGGAGCGCCGCGAGTCGCGCGGGCGCCTCGAGGCGCAGCTGAAGAGCCTCGCCGACACCGGCGAGAAGCTCCGGACCGAGACCGGCGCGCTCGTGACGGCGTTGCGCAAGCCGAACGCCCGCGGGCAGTGGGGCCAGATGCAGCTCCGCAACGTGGTCGAGCTCGCGGGCATGGTCCGCTACTGCGACTTCGTCGAGCAGTCGGCCGTCGCCGGCGACGAGACGACGTTGCGCCCGGATCTCGTGGTCAGCCTGCCGGGCGGCAAGCATGTCGTCGTCGACGCCAAGGCGCCGCTCCAGGGCGTGCTCGACGCCTACCAGGCCCGTGACGAGGACGAGCGCCAGCGGCACCTGCGCGATCACGCCCGCCTGCTCCGGCGGCACGTGAAGGCGCTTGCCGACAAGGCCTACTGGGCCGGGCTCGACTCCGCGCCGGACCTGGTGGTCATGTTCCTGCCCGGCGAGCACCTGTATGGCGCGGCGCTCGAGGCCGATCCGGCGCTGATCGAGGATGCGATGGCGCGGCGCGTGCTGATCGCGACGCCGACGACGCTGCTCGCGATGCTCCGGGCCGTCGCGTACGGCTGGCAGCAGGAGCGTGTGGCCGAGTCCGCCCAGGCGATCTCAGAGCTCGGACGCGAGCTTCACGGCCGCCTCGTGAAGCTCTCGACCCTCCTCGCCACACTCGGCAACCGCTTGAACAGCACCGTGCGAGCCTACAACGACGCGGTGGGTTCCTACGAGGCGCGCGTGCTTCCCGCGGCGCGCCGGTTCGAGGATCACGGGTCAGTCGCCGCCGGCCGCGACCTCCCCGAGATCGAGCAAGTGACGGTGAGCGCGCGTAGCGTCCAGACCGCCGAGCTCACCGCGGGCGCGGGCGGGGGAGAGGGCGGCCGGCGGCGCGAGCCGCCCGAGCAGCTGACGATGCGCCGGCTCCGCGGGGTCGATTAGCGCGCAGGCCCGCGGGGTCGATTGGCCAGCAGGCCCGCGGGGTCGATTAGCGCCCAGGCCCGCGGGGTCGTCTCGGGTTTGGGGATCCAGCTACCAAATACGTAGCCTCAGCGCCATCGGCATCAGCGCGCCCGCTCGCGCGCCGCCCACCACCGCCGCAGATCCAGCCGCTGGTGGGACAGCGGATCGGCGCTCGGCTTGCGCGCTTGCACCAGCGCGAGCGCGTCGTCGATTCCGACGCCGGCACGGATCGCGACGACGCCGGCGGCGACCGCGGCGGAGCGCTGCCAGCCCGCCCGGCAGTGGAGATAGACGCGCTCGCGCTCGTCCAGCCAGCTCCCGACCACGCTGACTGCGGCGTCGAGCGTCTCGGCGGGGAGGCCGCCGTAGTCGGTCAGGCGCAGGCGATGCTCGGAGATGCCGGCGGCCGCCAGCGCGCGCTCCACGGCACCGCGCTCGCCGCCCTCGTACTCGCTGTCCTGGGTGAGGTTGAGGACCTGCCCGATCCCGAGCCGGCTGAGCGCCCGCACGTCGTCCTCATCCAGTGGATAGGCGCCGACGAACAGGTCGTCGAGCACCTCGGCGAAGCCATAGGAGCGAAACCAGCCGGACACGCCACGGATGATGTCGAGTCGGTGTCGGAGCCGGCGATAAGCTCGGATCTGGGATGCCGCCGCGCACCGACACGTTCGACCTCGGTGGGTTGCGCCTCAGCACCGGCGAGGGGCGCCGTCTTGACCTGGCCGTGAGGATTGAGCCGTTCTCGCTCGGCGGCGAGCCCTACGCGGTTGAGCCCTCGCCGGTGCCGGTTCGCCTGGACATCTCGCGCACGACGGGAGGCGGGTACGCGCTCCGGCTCCGATTCGAGGCGTCCCTCGTAGGACCGTGCATGCGCTGCCTCGAACCCGCGTCCCCGGTGTTCACCGTCGACGCGCGCGAGGTCTCGCAGCCGAACGAGGTCAAGGCCCACCGCGGCGAGCCCGCCGGCCGCGGCCGCGCCCGCCAGCGGGACGTAAGCGACGATGAGCTCGTCTCACCGTATGTCGAGGATGGCGTGCTCGACCTGCGCGCGTGGGCGCGCGACGCGCTCGCGCTGGCCCTGCCGGCCAACATTCTGTGCCGCGAGGACTGCGCCGGCCTCTGCCCGGTGTGCGGTGCCAACCTGAACGAAGCCGGACCCGGCCACCAGCACGAGCGGGAGCCCGATCCCCGCTGGGCCGAGTTGTCGAAGCTGCGCTTCGAATAGCGCCGGTCTCGCCGGGGGCGGGATGGCCTCGTCTGATCTCGCCGGGGCGGGATCGGTGCGGTTCCAGTGTGTAGGCGTGGCGTTTCGCCGGGGGCGGGATGGCTACACTGCCCGCATGGCCGTCCCCAAGCAGAAGCAGTCCCATGCGCGGACCACGCAGCGGCGCTCGCAACACAAGATCGAGACGCCCGGCTATAACGCGTGCCCGCAGTGCCACAGCCCTCGCCTTCCTCACCGGGTGTGCCCGGTGTGTGGCTACTACAAGGGCCGCGAGGTCATCGTTCCGGACCGGGACGAGCGGATCGCCTGAGAGCGGCGGGCGTGGTCACCGTCGCGGTGGATGCGGGCGGGGCCGACCTCGGGCCTCGCGAGGTCGCGGCCGGGGCTGCCCGCGCGGCCGCGGGCGGCATCCGAGTTCTCCTGTTCGGCCCGGCGAGTGAGATCGGGGAGGTGCCGGACGGCGTCGAGGTCGTCGACGCTCCCGTCTCGATCGCCAAGAAGGCCGACCCCGCGAACGCGGTCCGCACCACCCCCGACGCCTCGATCGTCCAGGCCACGAAGGCCGTAGCCGAGGGCCGCGCTCAGGCGTTCGTCTCCGGCGGATCCACCGGATCGGCGCTTGCCGCCGCCCTGTTCAACCTCCGGCGCGACCGCGGCGTCTACCGCCCCGCGCTCGCGCTGCCGCTACCCAACCCAGGCCGCTCGCCGATCCTGCTGCTCGACGTCGGCGCCAACGTCACCTGCCGTCCCGAGCACCTCGTGCAGTTCGCACACATGGGATCGGCGTTCGCCCAGGCCGTGCTCGGGATGGAGTCCCCCCGCGTGGCGCTGCTGTCCAACGGGGAGGAGCCCGGGAAGGGCACGCCGGAGCTGGTCATCGTGCACGAGCAGCTCGCGGGCGCCCGCGGCGCCGGCCTGAACTTCGTCGGCAACGTGGAGGGCACCCAGATCGTGGAGGACGTCGCCGACGTGGTCGTGATGGACGGATTCACGGGCAACGTCACGTTGAAGCTGATCGAGGGAATCTCGAGCCGGGCGCTGCGGCTCGTCGGCGAGACCGCAGGCACGACCACCCGAGGCCGGCTCGGCAACAGACTGATCGCGCCGGCGATGCAGCAGCTCCGCGACCAGATCGACCCCGAGGGCGCCGGCGGCGCCTACATGCTGGGTCTGCGCCAACTCGGCGTGTGCGCGCACGGGCGCTTCAGCGCGCGCGGGTTTGCCCACGCGATCGACGTGGCCGCCCGGGGTGTGCAGCACGACGTGATCGGCCGCACGCGCGCCGCCCTCGTGCAGGCGGGGGCGCTGCGGCCCGCTCCCGCGTACGTCGACACGCAGCGCGAACCCGCCGGTGGCCCGTCCGACGCGACGGCTACGGTTTCCCGAAGATGACCCGCGAAGAGATCTTCCAGGTGATCCGCGGCCACCTCGTCGACGAGCTCGAGGTCGATCCCGAGCGGATCTCCGAGTCGACGCGGTTCAAGGAGGACCTCGATGCGGACTCCCTGGATCTCTACACGCTCGTCCAGGAGCTCGAGGATTCCTACGGCGTGCGGATCTCCGATGAACAGGCGGCCAGCATCCGGACCGTCGGCCAGGCCGTGGAATTCGTCCTGGAGGTAACCGGAGGTGAGACGCACGCATCGGCGTCGGCGAGCGCGGGCCCCGATGCTGAGTGAGCGCCGAGCACCTTCTAAGCGTGAGTGACTCGACCGCGCTCCTCCAGGAGCTACTCGACGGGCTTCCCGAGGATCTTTCCGCACCGGTGTTCACCCACGCGTCGTGGACGGTGCGGCGGTCGGACTCCTACGAGCGGCTGGCGTTCCTCGGTGACAGCGTGCTCGCGTTGGCGGTGACCTCGTACCTCTATCCGCGGCTCGAGGCTGACCGGTTCGGCCCTGGTCGGCTGACCAAGATCCGCGCCCAGGCGGTCTCGGGCCGGTCGTGCCGCGAGGTCGCCGACCGGCTCGGCGTGCCCGAGCGGCTGATTGCGGCGGCGCCACTTGGAGTTTCGTCCACCGTTCCCGCGCTCGTCGGGACCGAGCGGGTGCTGGCCTCGGTTATCGAGGCCGTGATCGGGGCGTGCTTTCTCGCATACGGGTACGACCGCACCGCCGAGGCGGTCGTCGCCGCCTTCGCGCCCGAGATCGAGGAGGCGCTCGAGCATCCGGTCGACTTCAAGTCGGCGCTGCAGGAACGGCTCGCGCGCAAGGGCGCGCTCGTGACGTACGACGTCGTCGACGAGCAGGGACCGCCTCACGACCGCACCTTCTCGGTGAGCGCGATGATCGCCGGCGTCGAGGTCGGGCGAGGCCGGGGCCGGAGCAAGAAGGACGCCGAGCAGGAGGCCGCCCAGGTCGCACTGGAGGCGCTCGAGTGAGGAACGGACGGCGACCTTGTACCTGAAGTCGATCGTGCTCAAGGGGTTCAAGTCGTTCCCCGACCGCACCCGGCTCGAGTTCGGCCCGGGCGTGAGCGTGATCGTCGGGCCGAACGGCTCGGGGAAGTCGAACATCACCGACGCCGTCCTGTGGGCGCTCGGCGAGCAGTCGCCGCTGGCCGTTCGCGGACAGTCGATGCAGGACGTGATCTTCGGCGGCGCTCCGGGACGCCAGGGCGCGCGTGGCGCCGAGGTCGAACTCGTCCTCGACGACAGCGAGGGAATGCTCGGGCTCGGCGCGCCCGAAGTGTCGATCGCACGCCGGCTCGACCGCGCCGGCGACGGCGAGTACCGGCTCGCGGGCGTGCGCTGCCGGCTGGTCGACGTGATCGAGGTGCTGTCGGACACCGGCCTAGGCAAGGAGATGCACTCGGTGATCTCCCAGGGGCGCGTCGAGTCGATCGTGACCTCGAAGCCCCGCGACCGTCGCATGCTGATCGAAGAAGCCGCGGGGCTTGGCAAGCACCGCAAGCGCCGCCGACGGGCCCAGCTGAAACTCGGCCACACCCAGGACAACCTCGACCGGGCGCTCGACGTCGAACGCGAGGCGCGCTCGCGTCTGCGACCGCTGAAGCGCCAGGCGGAGGCCGCCGAGCTCCACGCCCGGATCGAGCGCCAGACCCTCGAAGCCCGCTGGGAGCTCTCCCGCGACGACCTCCGCCGCCACCAGGCTGAGCTCAAGACCGCCCAGGAAGCAGCGGCCCGGGCGCGCGCCGAACGCGAGCAGGTCGAGCGCGAGCTCACCGCCGTCGCCGGCCGCCGCGAGGCGGCGGAGGAGGCGTTGGCGCAGCGCAGTGCCCACCGCGAGGAGCTCTCCAGACGGTGCTTCCTGGCGCAATCCGCCGGCGATCGGGTGTCCTACCGCGCCGAGGCCGTGCGCGCGTCGGAGCGGAACCTCGAGGGCCGCCTGCGGAACGGCCGCGAGCACCTCGAGCGGTTGCGCGAGGCCGCGCAGGGCGACGCCCCCGATGCGCTCCTCGACGCCCGGATCTCCGAGCTCGAACAGGAGCTTGCGCGGCTCGAGCGCGACCGCGAGGCAGAGCTCGCGCGCCAGCTGTCACAGCTCGAGGAACAGCTTCGCGCCGCCGGTGCTGCGGTCGCCGAGCGCGCGACGGTCGTCGAGCAGCGGCGGGTCGCGCGGGAGCAGGCACGCGAACGGCTCGAGCACGCCCGCGGCGCCCTGCGCGAATCAGAGCGGGCCGTCGAGGTCGCCCGCCGCGAGGCGGCGCGAGTTGGCGGGGAGCTTGCGGCCGTCAATCAGTTCCTGCGCAGCCAGACCGCCTCTCCCGGCGGCGCCACCGTTCTGGCGGACCAGCTCGAGGTCGACCCGGGTTACGAGCTCGCGGTCGCCGCCGCCCTCGACGGCCGGCTGCGCGCCGCGGTGCTCGAGGACCGGGGCGCCGCGGGTGCGCTGCTCGATCGCGCGGGCGCCGATGGCGGCCGGGCGCTGATCGCCGACCCGGGCGGCGCTCCGCAAACGCCTACCCCCGCCCGCATCGCGCCGCAGGACGGAGCCGAGCCGCTCGCCGGCCATGTCCACGGGCCGGCTCAGGCGGCGGCGCTCGCCCGAGGACTCCTGCGCGACGTGTGGGTGGTGGAGAGCGTCGAGCACCTGGCCGATCGGTTCGATGGCGTCGCGGTCACGCGCACCGGGCGGGTTTGGTCGTCGCGCACGCGCGAGCTCCGCCAGGCGCCGGCGGTCGGCGAGGAGCGCGTCTTGGCCGAACGCAACCGGCGCGACGGCCTCGTTCGGGAGAGCGAGGCCGCGGTGCAGGCCGAGCTCGCCGCGCGCGCCACGCTCGAGCGCGGCGGCGAGACCGTCGCCCGCGCCGAGTCCGAGTCCGAGGACACCGTCGCCGCGCATCGCGCCGCGGTCACCGAGCGCGACGAGGCGAGCGAGCAGGAGCGGCGGCTCGCGGCGTCGATCGAGCGCCGGCGGGCCGCGCCCGACGACGGTCCTGGCGCCGGCCGTCGTGCCCAGCTGTCCGCCGAGCTGTCGGCGTCTCGGGGAGCGCGCGAGCGCCAGGAGCGCGAGCGCTCGGAGCGCCTCGCCCGGATCGGCCGTCTCGAGGCCGCAACCGCCCGGGACGAGGCGCTATTGCCCGAAGTCGGCGCGGTGATCGCCGCGCTCGAGCACGTGTCGAGCGCGATCGCCGAGCGCCGCCGGCAGTTCGAGCTCGAGCTGAGCTGCGACCGCGAGGCCGGCGAGCACGTCGCCGCCGAGCTCAAGGAGTGCGCCCAGCGAGAGGCCGCGCTGCACGCCCAGTTGCGGCAGGGCAACGAACGCCTGACCGAGAGCCAGGTCCGCCTCCAGCGCGCCCGCGACCGGGTCGAAGAATCCGCGCAGGAGGTCGCCGGGCTCGCGAGCCGGCTCGAGCTCGAGGCGGCGCCGGCCGATACCGAGCTCGCCGCCGAGGAGCGCGAGGCGCTCACCGCCCGGCTCGAGCGGCTGGCCCGCCGCCGCGAGCAGCTAGGTCCGGTCAACCCGCTCGCCCAGGCCGAGTACGAAGAGGCCGTTGCCCACGTCGAGGAGCTCGAGCGTACGCGCGACGACCTCGAGACCGCTCTGCGCGAGCTGAACAAGCTGATCGCCGACACCGACCGCCAGATCCGCGAGAGCTTCGAGCAGATGTTCGAAGCGGCCGCGCGCAACTTCGAACAGGTCGCCGCCCGCCTGTTCCCGGGCGGCCACGGTCGCCTGCGGCTGGTGGCCGAGCACGAGGGTCCGTCGCGGGTGCTCGGGGGCGGCCCGGCGCCGGCGGGCGCGAAGGCCGACGACGCCGATGACGGCGACGAGGGCGACCGCGAGGCGAACGAGGCCGGGGACTCGCGCGAGGAGCAGGAGGAGGATCTCCTCGGCGTCGAAATCGAGATCACGCCCGCCGGCAAGGAGATGAAGCGCCTGAGCCTCCTATCGGGCGGCGAGAAGTCGATGACCGCGCTCGCCTTCCTGTTCGCCGTGTTCCTGGCCCGGCCGTGCCCGTTCTACATCCTCGACGAGGTCGAGGCCGCGCTCGACGATCTCAACATCGACCGCTTCCTGGACCTGCTCCGCACCTACTCGGGCCACGCCCAGTTCATCGTCGTCACCCACCAGAAGCGCACGATGGAGGCCGCCGACTCGCTGTACGGGGTGTCGATGGGGTCCGACGGCATCTCGAAAGTGATCTCGCGCCGGCTGCCGGCGCAGGACGAGGCGGCGTAGCAAGGGCCCGTCCCGGCGTGACAAGGGCCCGTCCCGGCGTGACAAGGGCCCGTCCCGGCGCTCGGCCCCGCTAACCTCGCCGCCCCATGGCACGAGACTGGCGAGACCTTTTTATCGTCGACGGCGGCCCGGGGCGGGCGGGGCCGGACAACGAAGCGGCGCCCGAGACCCAGGAGCGCCGACGGGGCATGTTCCGCCGGCTGCGCGAGAACCTCCGCAAGACACGCCAGGCGCTCACGAGCGAGATCCAGGCGACGCTGTTCGAGGACCTGAGCGACGAGACCTGGGAGCGACTGGAAGAGGCCCTGATCTATGCCGACGTCGGCGCCGCGACCACGGCCCAGGTCGTGGGGCAGCTCGAGCAGGAGGCGACCAGCGGCAGCATCTCCGGGGGTCAGGCCCTGACCGAGCGGCTGACCGAGCTGCTCGCCGAGATCGCGCGGACGGGCGATGACCGGATCGACCTGACGCCCCAGCCCACGATCATCCTGGTCGCCGGCGTCAACGGCACCGGCAAGACGACCACGGTCGGCAAGCTCGCGTGGCACCTCAGCAAGGAGCTCGGGCAGACCGTGGTGGTGGGGGCGGCGGATACGTTCCGCGCGGCTGGCGTCGAGCAGCTCGAGGTGTGGGCCCAGCGGGCGGGCGCGGGGTTCGTGAAGGGCCCGCCGGACGCCGACCCGGGGTCGGTCGCCTACGACACGATCGCCGCGGCTCGGCGCGACGGTGCCGACGTCGTGATCATCGACACGGCCGGCCGACTCCACACCCAGGACGATCTGATGGCCGAGCTCGCCAAGGTCAAGCGCGTGATCTCCAAGCAGATCCCCGAGGCGCCGCACGAGACACTGCTGACGGTCGACGCCACGACCGGCCAGAACGGCCTGCGCCAGGCGCGCCTGTTCTCCGAGGCCGTCCCGGTCAGCGGCCTCGTGCTGACGAAGCTCGACGGCACGGCCAAGGGCGGGATCGCGCTCGCGATCGCCAAGGAGCTCGGGATCCCGGTCAAGCTGATCGGGATCGGCGAGCAGCTCGAAGACCTGCGGCCGTTCGACTCGACCGACTTCGCCCGCGCGCTGGTCACGGAGTAGCCCGGCCCAGAGCTGGATGCGGTTACTCGTCTCGCAGTACGCTGAAAGCGCCACATGTTCGACTCACTCGCAGAGAAACTCCAGGCGACGCTCGCGGACGTCCGCGGCCGCGGCACGCTGACCGAGGCCGACGTGAACGCGGCCATGCGCGAGATCCGGCTCGCGCTGCTCGAGGCCGACGTCAACTTCAAGGTCGTCAAGAGCTTCACGAACGCGGTCAAGGAGCGCGCGCTCGGGGCCGACGTGATCGGCAAGCTCAACCCCGGCCAGCAGGTGGTCAAGATCGTCTCCGACCAGCTGACCGAGCTGATGGGAGGCGCGGCCCGCGATCTGACGTTCTCTCCACGGCCGCCCACGGTGGTCGTCATGGCCGGGCTCCAGGGCTCCGGGAAGACGACCGCCACCGCCAAGCTCGCCCGCTACCTGAAGGAGCAACACGGCTCCTCGGTCGCGGTGGCGGCCTGCGACGTCTACCGCCCCGCGGCCGTCGACCAGCTGATCAAGGTCGGAGCGCAGGCCGGGGCGACCGTGTACGAGCAGGGCACCGATCAGGACCCGGTGAAGATCGCCGCCTGGGCCCGCGACCGTGCCCAGTCCGAGGGCAAGGACGTGCTGATCGTCGACACCAGCGGTCGCCTGCACGTCGACCAGGAGCTGATGGCCGAGCTCGCCAACATCAAGAAGGCCGTGAAGCCCCACGACGTGCTGCTCGTGGTCGACGCCATGACCGGCCAGGACGCGGTCAACGTCGCCGAGCAGTTCGCCGAGGTC
Organism: uncultured Solirubrobacterales bacterium; assembly: GCA_963737055.1. Classification (GTDB taxonomy): domain Bacteria; phylum Actinomycetota; class Thermoleophilia; order Solirubrobacterales; family Solirubrobacteraceae; genus Palsa-465. The sequence goes on from CAVTRE010000002.1 coordinate 577,530, forward strand.
GTCCAGTTCGACGGCGTGGTCATGACCAAGCTCGACGGCGACGCTCGCGGCGGCGCGGCGCTGTCGATCAAGGCGATCACGGGCAAGCCGATCCTGTTCGCCTCGACCGGCGAGAAGCTCGACCAGTTCGAGCGCTTCCACCCGGACCGGATGGCTCAGCGGATCCTCGGGATGGGCGACGTGATGACGCTGATCGAGAAGGCCGAGACCGCGTACGACCAGGACCAGGCGGCCGAGCTCGAGCGCAAGCTTCGCAAGCAGGAGTTCGGTCTGGACGACTTCCTCGAGCAGATGCGTCAGGTCCGCAGGCTGGGTCCGCTCCAGTCGCTGATCGGGATGATCCCCGGGATGGGGAAGGAGCTCCGCGGCGTCAAGGTCGACGAGCGCGAGTTCGACCGGATCCAGGCGATCATCCTGTCGATGACCCCGCAGGAGCGCCGGCACCCCGAGCTGATCAAGGGCTCGCGACGGCTCCGGATCGCCCAGGGATCCGGCACCAACGTGCAGGCCGTGAAGGCACTGATCAAGCAGTTCGAGCAGATGCGCAAGGTCATGCGACAGGTCGCCCAGGGCCGGATGCCCGACCTCGGCGCCCTCATGCGCCAGGCGCGCTGACCCCACGACGGCGACAGGAGCCGTCGAACATCCGCCCTCACCCGCTACCCTCATCGCTCGAATGTCTGTACGACTAAGGCTTACCCGCATCGGTGGACGCAAGAATCCTGTCTGGCGCGTCGTCGTCGCGGATCAGCGCGCGAAGCGTGACGGGCGCGTGATCGAGATCGTCGGGCACTACAACGCCCAGACCAATCCTTCGACGATCACGCTCAACGAGGAGCGTGTCCGCGATTGGCTGGACCGTGGCGCGCAGCCCTCGAACACGGTCCGCAAGCTGCTGCGCACCCAGGGCATCCAGTAGTCAGCGAGCTCCGATGAAAGAGCTTCTCGAGTACCTGGCGCGCGGTCTGGTCGAGAATCCCGACGCCGTGCGCGTGAACGAGGTCCACGACGACGACGGGGCGATCGTGCTCGAGCTGTCCGTCGCCGACGACGACTACGGCAACGTGATCGGCCGGGGCGGCCGGACCGCAGCGGCTCTGCGCACGGTGGTCAAGACGGCCGCCCTCAGGAGCAAGCGCCGGGTGTTCGTCGACATCGTCGACGTGTGACGCCGCACGCCGGTGAGCGTTTCGCGTGAGTGGCTCCTCGCCGGCCGGGTCGGGCGCCCGCACGGACTCGACGGGAGCTTTCACGTCACGCGCCCGAACACCGAGCTGATCGCGGCGGCGGAGTGCCTCGTCGTCGACGATCGCGAGCTCGACATCACCCGCCGTGCGGGCACCGCTAAGCGCCTGATCCTCCGCCTCCAGGACCACGACGATCGGGCGGCCGCCGAGTCGTTGCGCGGCAAAGAGCTGCTGATCCCGCGCGCCGAGGCGCCCGAGCTCGGCCCCGACGAGTGGTGGGCCGAGGACCTCGCCGGCTGCGCGGTGCACGACGGCGACCGGGTCGTCGGGACGGTCAGGCGGCTGATGGAGCTGCCCTCGTGCGAGGTGCTCGAGGTCGAGCGGACAGGCGGCGGCGATCTGCTCGTACCGCTGGTCACCGATGCCGTGCGCGAGGTCGATCTCGAGCGCCGGGCGATCGACATCGACCTCGAGTTCCTCGGCGAGGCGTGAGCCTCGGAGGCCTCGTGGAGATCGACGTGTTCACGCTGTTCCCGGAGGCGTTCGGCTGGTTCGCGCGCCAACGTCATGTCGCCAACGCGCTCGCCGCGGGCAGCCGACTCGAGTACGTCAACTACCGGGATCACACGCCGCTGAGCGCCGGCCAGGTCGACGACACGCCGTTCGGCGGCGGCGCGGGCATGGTCTTGCGGGTCGACGTCGTCGAGGCGGCGCTGCGGGCGCGTTACGGCCGCGACCCGGTCGAGCTGCGCCATGACCGGCGCGTGATCGTGCTGGCGCCGGGCGGGAGGCTGCTCGACGACGCGCTGGCCTCCGAGCTCGCGCGCGAGGAGTCCTTGACGCTGCTGTCGGGCCGCTACGAGGGTTTCGACCAGCGCATCGTCGATCACTTCGCCACCGACGAGGTGTCGATCGGCCGCTACGTGCTCGCCGGCGGCGAGCTTGCGGCGATGGTCCTCTGCGACACGGTGCTGCGCAAGCTGCCGGGAGCGCTTGGGCATCCCGACTCTGCGCTCGAAGAGTCCTTTAGCGACGCGCTCGCCGGCGCGCGCGAGTATCCGCACTACACGCGCCCGGCGGACTACCGCGGTTGGCGGGTTCCCGACGTCCTTCTGTCCGGCCATCACGCCCGCATAAAGGAATGGCGCCTCGAGCAGAGCGCGGCGCGGGGAACCGGCGAAGGAGGTCCGCTACCATAGGCCGCCCTGCGCCGGCGCATCGTGCGCTGTGAATTAGGCCGCACCGGACACACCACCGTGTGTGGCAGGGATCTGCAACGTCATGAGCACCGTGATCGACAGCCTGGAGCGCGCACAGCTCCGCCGTGTACCCAACTTCGACGCCGGGGACAGACTGCGTGTCCATTTCCAGGTGATCGAGGGCACCCGACGCCGGACCCAGGTGTTCGAAGGGGTTGTCATAAAGCGCCAGGGGCATGGGGCACGCGAGACCTTCACGGTCCGCAAGCAGTCGTTCGGCGTCGGGGTCGAGCGAACCTTCCCGTTGCACTCGCCGAAGATCGAGCGCATCGAGGTGGCGGCCCGCGGCGATGTCCGGCGCGCCAAGCTGTACTACCTGCGCGGTCGTGTCGGCAAGCGTGCTCGCGTGCGCGAGCGTCGCAGCGCCGCACCTGAAGTCGCGGTCGAGCGCGAGCTGCTGCACATGCCTGCCCCCGAGGAGGAGCCTCAGGACGGGCAGGCAGACATCGAGGCCGCCGACGTTGAGGCGGCTGTGGCTGAGGCGGCCGTGGCTGAGGCCCCCGAGGCCCAGGCCGAGCCGGCGGCTGACGCACAGGCCGAGTCGGGGACCGATGCAGAGGCTGAGTCGGGCGCGGAGGTTGCGAGCGCTGAGGAGTCCGAGGATTCCGATCCCCCGACGACGGCGCCGCAGGACGCCAGCCCGGCGGCTGCGGAGGCATCCGCCGGCGAACAGCCGGAGTGACGAAGGCGAAAAAGTCGCCGGTGCGCACGCTGTTCGAGCTGGCGGTGATCGTCGTCACCGCGCTCGTGCTCGCGCTCGGGATCCAGGCGTTCCTGGTCAAGCCCTACCGCATCCCAAGCGGGTCGATGCTCCCCACCGTCCGGGTCAACCAGCGCGTCCTCGTCGACCGGATCGGCATGGACTTCTCCTCGCCCCACGTCGGCGACATCGTCGTCTTCCATCCGCCCAAGAACTACGACTCCGGCTGCGCCGATCCGAACCAGGGCCAGAACGCCGGCGGCCAGGACGCTCCGGCGGCGTGTTCGGTCCAGTGGAAGCAAGCGTCCGCGCAGACGTTCATCAAGCGCGTGGTCGGGCTTCCCGGCGACCTCCTGTCGATCGTCAACGGTCACGTCTACCGGAATGGGAAGCGGGAGTCCGACAGCTACATCGTGCCCTGCAACGGCGACGCGTCCTGCAACTTCCCGCAGACGATCACCGTTCCGTCGGGCGACTACTACATGATGGGCGACAACCGCCCCGATTCCGAGGACAGCCGGTTCTGGGGCCCGGTCCCGCGAGCATGGATCATCGGCAAGGCGTTCTTGACCTACTGGCCGCCCGACCGGATCGGCTTTTTCTAGTGGCTCCCCACACGAATACGGTGAGCGGCCACTAGTGGCCGCCTGGCGGCCTCCGGCGACCGGAGCGCAACGATGAAGGGCCTGATCGAGTTGGTACTCACGGTCGCGATCGCGGTCGCGCTGGCGCTCTTGATCCAGGCGTTCATCGTCAAGCCGTACCGCATCCCCAGCCCGTCGATGGTCCCGACGCTCGATGTCGGCCAGCGGGTCCTTACCAACCGCCTGGCCGGGAATCCGGGCATTGGCGACATCATCGTGTTCCACCCGCCTCACGGCGCCGACTTCACGAATCCGGTGTGTGGCAACCCGGACCAGGGCGGACAGCAAGGCGGGCTGACCGCTCAGGCGTGCGATACGCCGACTCCGCAGGAGTCGAGCCAGACTTTCATCAAGCGCGTGGTCGGCCTCCCCGGCGACACCATCCGAATTGTCAATGGGCATGCGATCCGCAACGGCGTACAGGAGAAGGACTCCTACACCGTGCCCTGCGGCGGAATTTCTACGTGCAATTTCGGGAAAGCGATCAAGATTCCGCCCGGCGACTACTTCATGATGGGGGACAACCGCCCGGATTCGGAGGACAGTCGTTATTGGGGCCCAATCCCGAGCAAATGGATCATCGGCACTGCGTTCTTCACGTACTGGCCGCCTGACCGCATCGGATTCCTCTAGCCGTTCCAACGGAGCGGCCGCCGGGAACGGAGCGGCGTCGCCGCCGCGTCGCAAGCGCTCGCTCCGCGCCGCCCGCCGGCTGTTCCGATTCGACCGGTCGCTCGGCGTCCGGTTCGTCGCCGGCGCCGACGAGGCCGGCCGGGGCTGCCTGGCCGGACCGCTCGTGGCCGCCGCCGTGCTGTTCGACCTCGACGCGATCGGACCCGGCGAGGTGCGGGCCCTCGGCGAGCTCAACGACTCCAAGCAGCAGACGCCCGAGGTGCGGGCCGAGCTGTTCCCGGTGATCCTTCGGCTCGCCACGAAGGTCGCGATCGTGTCGCGGTGCGCGCCCGGGATCGACGCCCGCGGCCTGCACAAGACGAACCTCGCCGCGCTCCATGACGCGCTCTCGAAGGTCGCGCGCGACGGCTGCATCTGCCTGAGCGACGGCTTCCCGGTCCGGGCGACCGGTCACGATCAGCGGGCGGTGGTCGACGGCGACGCCAAGAGCGCCGCGATCGCCGCGGCCTCGGTGATCGCCAAGGAGACGCGCGACCGGTACATGCGCCGCGCCGATGCCATCCATCCGGGATGGGAGTTCGCCCAGCACGTGGGGTACTCGACCCCGGAGCACCGCGAGGCGATCGAGCGGCTCGGTGTGTCGCCGCTGCATCGGCTGTCGTTTCAGTCGATGGCGTATCAGCAGTTGACGATGTAGGCCGGGCGCCGGCACGCCGGTCCCGGACGTCAGAACGCTCCCTCCAGGTGCTCGAGGCTCAGCAGCCGCCCGGCGCCGTCGACGGTCACGCCGATCGCGTCGAACCGGAGCGTGTCGGCGCGCGGCCGCTCGGTCCGGTCGATCAGCCACCGTCCGGCCATCTTGCGCACCTGGGAGCGCTTGGTCGCTCTGACCGCATCAAGCGGGCTCGCACCGGCGGGGCGCGCGCGTCGTGTCTTGACCTCGCAGAACGCGAGGGTCCGGCCGTCGAACGCGATGATGTCGAGCTCGCCCCACCGCGTGCGGTAGTTGCGCTCGACGATCTGAAAGCCGCGTCTCACGAGGTGCTCGGCCGCGAGCTGCTCGCCGAGGCGGCCGAGCTGTGGACGAGGGTCAGTCATCGCGCGCCGCACGCTACGCGCGGGCGCGTGACAGGTGGCATACGCGGTGTTCCAATTCTCCGCAGACGGCGCGCTGTGTGCTGAGCAGAATTGGAACGTGGCGTGACCCACCGCTGACGCGCCGGCGCGTACGTTGGCGGTGATGCTCGCGCGTATCGTCACGTTCGCGATCGATGGGATCGATCCCCGTCAGGTGTGGGTCGAGGTCGACATCCGCAGTGGCCTGCCGGCGTTCACGATCGTCGGGCTCGGGGACGTGGCGGTGCGCGAGTCGCGCGACCGGATCCGCTCGGCGATCGCGAACTCGGGGTTCGAGTTCCCGCAGACCCGGATCACGGCGAATCTGGCGCCGGCGTTCCTGCGGAAGGTCGGCCCCGGCTTCGACGCGGCGCTCGCGGTCGGCGTGCTGGCGGCGAGCGAGCAGATCCCGGCAGAGGCGCTGTCCGCCTACGCCGTCTTCGGGGAGCTCTCGCTCAGCGGCGAGCTGCGCGACTCGCCGGGGGCGCTCGCCGTAGCCGAGGGGGCCCGGCGGGCCGGGCTCGGGCGGCTGATCGTCCCGCGCGAGCGGGCCCGCGAGGCGGCGCTGGTCCAGGATCTCGAGGTCGCCGGCGTTTCGAGCCTGCGCGAGGCAGCGGAAGTGTTGGCCGGGTCCGCGCTCCCTCCGCTGCCGGCTCCGTCCGCCCGTGACACCGGTGTGGGCGGCGCGACCGGCGCCGGCGGTGCCGCGGCCGAACCCGACCTCGCCGACATCAGGGGCCACGCGGCACCGCTGCTGGCGCTCGAGATCGCCGCCGCCGGCGGTCACAACCTGCTGTTCGAGGGCGCGCCGGGAACCGGCAAGACGATGCTCGCGCGTCGGATCCCGTCGATCCTGCCCGCGATGACCCGCGCCGAGGCCATCGAGGTGACGAGGATCCACAGCATCGCGGGGCTGCATGCCGCCGGCCTGATCGGGGCGCGGCCGTTCCGGGCGCCCCATCACACGATTTCGTCGTCCGGGCTCGTCGGCGGTGGAACGGTCCCTCGGCCCGGAGAAGCCACTTTGGCGCATCACGGCGTGCTGTTTCTCGACGAGCTCGCGGAGTTCCAGCGCACGACCCTAGACGCGCTCAGGCAGCCGCTCGAGGACGGGTACGTGACGATCGTCCGCGGCCAGCGCGCGCTCGTGTTCCCGACCCGGTTCATGCTCGTCGCCGCCACCAACCCGTGCCCGTGCGGGTTCGCCGGCGTCGACGACCGGTGCCGGTGCGGCGAGGCCGACCTGCGGCGCCACAGCCGCCGGCTGAGCGGGCCGCTGCTCGACCGCATGGACCTGCTGATCAACGTCGAGCGGCCGACCGAGCAGGACCTCCGCGCGCCGGCGCAGACCTCATCGGCGCGGGCGCGGGAGCGCGTGGCCCACGCTCGCGAGCGCCAGCGCTTCCGGCTTGCGGGGTCCGCGGCGCGGTGCAACGGCGAGATGGACTCGCGGCTCGTCCGGCGCCACATCCGGCTCGAGGAAGCGGCGGAGCACGCGCTCGCCCAGGCCTACGCGGTCGGCGCGCTCAGTGCCCGCGGCCGCCACCGGGTGCTCCGGGTGGCGCAGACGATCGCCGACCTCTCGGGTCATGCCCGCGTCACGCACGGCGACCTGCTGACGGCGCTCAGCCTGCGTCAACGGGGCGAGGCCGAGCGGACGCTGGCGGCGTGAACGTGCGCGCCTGCGGCCGCTGTCTGGCCCGATCTTGGCTGGTCGCGCGGCTGGCCGGGCACATCGATAAGGCGCGTTCCCGGATCGAGCAGGTGCTCGCGCTCGATGACGAGGCGCTGATCGAGGCGGTCGGTGGCCGGGAAAAGGCGCACGTGGAGCGGGAGTTCGAGGGCGTGGACGTCGACGCGCTGCGGGGGCGAGCGTGCGACGCGGGCCTCGACGCGTTGTGCCGTTGTGACCCGGCGTACCCGGCGGGGCTGCTGGCGCTGGCCGGCCCGCCGGCGGTGCTGTACGTCGCGGGCGACCTCGAGCGCGTGGTCGACCTGATCTCCGGCGATGCCCTGCTCGACGATGCGGTGGCGGTCGTCGGGGCGCGGAGGGCCACGGGGTACGGGCTGGACGTAGCCCGGTCGCTGGGGCGGGGACTCGCCGTCGCCGGGATGACGGTCGTGAGCGGCATGGCCGTCGGGATCGACTCGGCCGCCCACGCCGGAGCGCTGGATGCCGGGATGCCGACGGTGGCGGTGCTGCCCGGCCCGGCCGACCGACCGTATCCCGCCAGCAGGCGCGCGCTCCACCGGCGGATCGTCGCGGGCGGAGGTGCGGCGGTGTCCGAGATAGCGCCCGGGACGAGCGTGTGGCGGTGGATGTTCCCGGCCCGGAACCGGATCATCGCGGCGCTGGCCGCGATGACCGTCGTGGTCGAGGCCGGCGAGCGATCAGGCTCGTTGGTGACCGCGCGGCTGGCCTACGACATCTGGCGCCCGGTTGGAGCGGTGCCGGGGCGGGTGACAACCCCGCAGGCGGCCGGATCAAACGCGCTGCTCGCGAGCGGGCGGGCGTCCGTCGTTCGCGGGGCGCAGGACGTGCTCGATCGCCTGTTCGGCGTCGGCGAGCGGATCGCTCCCGAGCCGCGCCGGCCGCCCCCGCCCGCCGAGCTCGCACCGCTGCTCGCCGCAATCGCCGAGGGGCACGAGACGGCCGCGGCGGCCCTCGCCCGCGCGGGCTTCGACGCCGATCGCGGGCTCGCCGCCCTCGCGGCCCTGGAGCTCGCGGGATTCGTGACGCGCGCAGCCGGCGGTCGTTTCCGGGTCGCCTCCTGAACGCGACTGCGATTTTCCGCGATATTGGCGGTAAATCGCAGTCGCTTCGGGGCGGGGTACGCTCGGGGGCGTGCTTCCGAGAGTGCTTTCGATTGCCGGCAGTGACTCCGGCGGCGGCGCCGGCATCCAGGCCGACCTCAAGGCGTTCGCCGCCTGCGGCGTGCACGGGATGACCGCGATCACCGCGATCACCGCGCAGAACACCGTCGGGGTGACCGCCGTCCACGCGATCCCGCCGGAGATCATCATCGCCCAGGTACGCGCGGTCCAGGAGGACATCGGCGTCGACGCGGTCAAGATCGGGATGCTCGGAGACCGCGCGACGATCGAGGCGGTGGCGCGAGCGCTCCATGAAGCGCTCCCGCAAGCCACGCCTGTCGTGCTCGACCCGGTGATGGTGTCCGAGTCCGGCGCCGTCCTGCTCGACCCGGATGCCCGCGAGGCGCTGATCGACACGCTGCTGCCGAAAGCGACCGTCGTCACCCCCAACCTGCCGGAGGCGAGGACGCTTACCGGTGACCCCGACGGCGACGCCGCCGAGCTGGCGAAGCGGATCCACGCCCTCGGACCGCAAGCAGTCGTCATCACAGGCGGCCACCGCACCGAGGGAACCGACGTGTTCTTCGACGGAGACCGGCTTGTCGAGCTCGACGGCGACCGCCACGAGGACGGCGCCGCTCACGGTTCGGGCTGCACCCACTCCTCGGTCCTCGCCGCGCGCCTCGCTCACGGCGACGAGCCGCTCGAGGCCGCCCGGGTCGCCCGCGAGCTCGCCTCCCGAGCGGTGGCGCAGGGCCTGCGCGAGATCGGGACCGGACCGGGACCCGTCGACATCCTGGGGATTGCCTGCAAACCGGATGTTTGGGCAGTTTTGAGCGGTTCGGACGGTCCGGGAGCCGACGCGCATTTGGCATAATCCCTCCGTGCGTTTCCTGAGGATGAAGCCAGGCCATGGAGAGGTTCTGATCGCCGAAGGTGACGTCGAGCGCGCTGAGGACGAGCAGCGCCTGATCGAGGAGTTCCGCCGGCAGCTCGATGCGGGACTGTGGGCGGCGGTGCCGGTCTCGGGCCGGCACGGGCGGCGAGAGTCGATCATGGTTCGCACGTTCGAGGACATCCCCTGGGACGCCGACCGCGTGATCTTCTTCCCGCGGGCCGCGGGCGGTAGGTAGGTCCGGGCGTCATGCTGCTGGCGCTCGCAGCGACCGCGCTTGTCGCTCTTGCGCTGGTGTCCGACCTGATCGTCCCGCGGATCGACGATCTCTGGAGCCGGTTCAAGGCGCACCGCCAGCGCACCCCCACCTGGTCGTACGACCCCGGACGGGAACGCCGCGCCGAATCACGCGCCCGCGCCCTCCTGCGATCGTGCGTCAACGAGGAGGAGTGGGCGATGTACCGCGACCTCGGATTCCTCCGTGTATGGGGAACGCTGGCCGATGGCCCGGACGACGTCGGCGGCACCGGTGGCGCGCCGTACGCCTACCTGATCTACCCCCACCGGCCGATCCTCGCCTACCTGGCCCAGACGCATCGCCTCCTCAATGAATACTGCGTCACGTTCCCCGACGAGACCCGCCCGTATGGCAGCGCGCGCCTGCCCGACTCGGACGACGTGCTCGCGAAGTGGATGGCGCTGACCGGCGACGAGCGTCGGATGATCTCGGCCGCCAACATGCACCTCCCGGGCCGCCAGCTGGACCCGGCCCAGGTGCGGCGCGACCTGTGGCGCCTCTCGCAGTGGGAGCGCGCGCGCATGCGGCATCTCGCCGGCGACGACGGCAGCGCGTCGCCTGACCGCCAGAGCGCGGCGTAGGGCCCCTGACGCGCAAGCGGCTAACGTTCCGCGCCCCATGGATCTGAAGCACAAGAGCCGCGCGCTGACCGAGGGTCCCGAGCGCGCCGCCGCCCGCGCCCAGCTGAAGGGCATCGGCTACGACGACGAGGCCCTGAGCAAACCGCTTATCGGCGTCGCCAACACCTGGATCGAGACGATGCCGTGCAACTTCCATCTGCGCGCGCTGGCGGCCAAGATCAAGGAAGGGATCCGCGAAGCCGGCGGAACGCCGATGGAGTTCAACACGATCGCGATCTCCGACGGGATCACGATGGGCACCGAGGGGATGAAGGCCTCGCTGGTCAGCCGCGAGGTCATCGCCGACTCGATCGAGCTCGTCGCCTCCGCCCACGCCTTCGACGCGGTGATCGCGATCAGCGCGTGCGACAAGACGATCCCCGGCACGGTGATGGCGCTGTGCCGGCTGAACGTGCCGAGCCTGATGCTCTACGGCGGGTCGATCTACCCGGGTCACTACAACGGTCAGCGGATCACGATCCAGGAGGTGTTCGAGGCGATCGGCGCCCACGCCGCCGGCCGGATCACGGACGACGAGCTGACCGCGATCGAGGATGCCGCCTCGCCCGGCTCGGGCGCGTGCGGCGGACAGTTCACCGCGAACACGATGGCGATGGCGTTCCAGGTGCTCGGGATCTCCCCGACCTCCTCGGGGGTCCCGGCCGAAGACCCGCACAAGGTCGAGGTCGCAAAACAAGCAGGCCAACTCGTCATGGACGTCCTCAGGCGCGGCCAGACGCCGAAGGACATCATCACCCGCGACGCGATCGAGAACGCGATCGCCGCGATCGCATGCAGCGGCGGCTCGACCAACGGCGTCCTGCATCTCCTCGCCGTCGCCCACGAGATGGGCATCGATCTGAACATCGACGACTTCGACCGGATCAGCGAGCGCACCCCGCTGCTGTGCGACCTGAAGCCGAGCGGCCGTTACGTCGCCCCCGACCTGTACGAAGCCGGCGGGATTCCGCTGGTCCTGAAGCGGCTGAAACAGGCGGGACTCCTGCACGAATCAGCCCAGACCGTGACCGGCAAGACCGTTGGCCAGTGCGCGGACGAGGCCGTCGAACGGGAGGGACAGGAGGTCGTCCGCCCGCTCGACAAACCGCTGAAAGCCACAGGTGGGCTCGTCATCCTCAAGGGCAACCTCGCCCCCGAGGGGTGCGTCGTCAAGGTGGCCGGCTACGAGCGGCGCAAGCAGACCGGTCCGGCGCGCGTGTTCGAGTCCGAGGAACACGCGATGGCGGCCGTGCGTGACCAGAGCATCAATCCGGGCGACGTGGTCGTGATCCGGAACGAGGGCCCCGCCGGTGGCCCAGGCATGCGCGAGATGCTCGCGGTCACCGCCGCGCTCGTCGGCGAGGGCCTCGGGGAGGACGTTGCGCTGCTCACCGACGGCCGGTTCTCGGGCGCCACCCGCGGCCTGATGGCCGGTCACGTCGCCCCAGAGTCGGTCCGGGGAGGCCCGATCGGCATCGTCCGCGACGGCGACGAGATCACGCTCGACGTCGACGCCCGGCGCCTCGACGTCAACCTCTCCGGGGAGGAAATCGCCGCGCGAGCCGGCGAATACCAGGCACCCGAGCGGCCCGCGCCGGCCGCCGCCCTCGCCAAATACGCGAAGCTCGTCTCGAGCGCGTCGCTGGGCGCGGTCACCCGCTAAGGCCTTCGTGCCCGCACCCCCAAGGGGAAGCGGGGATGAAATCCCGCTTGCAGAAGTCTGAACAAAACGTCCTTCCGACGGAGATCCGACCGGACGATCTGTACGATCTCGCCATGGGGTGGTCTTAGCTGGCACGAGCGCGAGCAACATACCTACGCCCTGAACGCGGCCCGGCGAGACCGTCCAGCACGTCCCGCCGGGCGTACTCAGGGGCTCGAACCGGACGTCGGCGGGGGCCATACGTTGCGCTTGGGATCGCGGTGATTCTCGTTGGCGCGGCGGTCGCTGTGGCGATCGCACTCAAGAGCTCGAAGGCGAGCCTCACCACCGACCCGGTCGCGCTGGCCAAGGTGGACCTCCCGCTCGGCGGTGGAACGATCGAGAGCGTCACGGCCTACGGCGGCAAGACCGCTTCGGCCATTCCGGTGCACCTGTCCGGCAAGCAGATCTGGCCGGACGGCAAGATCCCGGCGCACGAGACGCTGTCGGTCCAGGTCGTGGTCAAGCGGCCGAGCACGGTCGCCTGGCTCACCGGGAAGACCGAGCACCTGAACCTGACCCTGACCACGCCGAGCGCGCACCTCAAGGCTCATTTCCTGACGGTCGGCGCGGGCCAGCCGCTGCGCCTGCAGTTCGCCGAGAACGTGTCGACGGTCTCCTCGGGCTCATCGGCCGCGAGCCTCCATCGCCAGGAGCTCGCGACGCCGGCGTCGTACGTGACGCTGGCCCGCACCGCGGAGGCAGGAACGATCTACGTCGCTGCCGCGCCGCGCACATGGGAGAGCTCGAGCGCCGCGCTCGTCAGCTGGTTCCCCGCCGGCTCCGCAACCGCCGCGATCGCCAGCCCACAGCCCGGCGGCACAATCAGCGCGAACACGCCGATCACCCTCACCTTCAACAAGTCCGTGTCGAATGCGCTTGGCGGGTCGATGCCGCCCATTTCACCGCAGTCGTCGGGCACCTGGCACAAGATCAACGATCACTCGATCCAGTTCCAGCCCTCGGGGTTCGGCTATGGCCTGGGCGCGCACGTCAGCATCGGACTGCCGAGCGGAGTTCGCCTCGTCGGCGCCAAGCAGAGCGGCGACGCGTGGAGTGGGTGGACGGTGCCGGGCGGGACCACGCTCCGCCTCCAGCAGCTGCTAGCGGTCCTCGGGTACCTGCCGTTCCGCTTCCACTACGACGGGAGCGGGCCCGGGCCCAGCACGGCCAACCAGCTCGCGGCGGCGATCAAGGCTCCCGCAGGACACTTCACCCAGCGCTACGCGAACACACCGAGCGCGCTGGCGAACATGTGGGCGCCCGGCACGTTCGGCGAGATGACCAAGGGCGCGATCATGGCGTTCGAGGACAACAACGGCATGACCGCCGACGGCGTCCCCGGCCCGCAGGTCTGGAACGCGCTGATCACCGCGGCGGTGCAGGGCAAGACCAACGCGTTCGGCTACACGTTCGTGCAGGTCAGCGAGGGCAGCCCCGAGAGCCAGTCCACGTGGCACAACGGCAAAACCGTCGCCTCCGGACCCGTCAACACGGGCATTCCGGCGGCACCCACCGCCCAGGGCGTGTTCGCCGTGTTCGAGCACGCGCCCTCGGTGACGATGAGCGGCACCAACCCGGACGGCAGCCACTACAGCGACCCCGGCGTGCCGTGGGTCAGCTACTTCAACGGCGGAGACGCGCTCCACGGGTTCCTCCGCGGCTCCTACGGCAGCGCCCAGAGCCTTGGCTGCGTCGAGATGCCGTATGCCGAGGCCCACGACGTCTACCAGTACACGCCGATCGGCACCCTGGTCGACGTCACCTGACCCCCCAGGCAGAGACACGGCAGGCAGGGCTCGGACCGGCGCGCGGCGAATATCAGGCGGCGATGCCACAGCCCGCCGACAACTCTGCGTGGGACGCCGCGATGGCCGCGTTCGACCAGGACCTGGCCCGCCGGGCCGTGGCCGAGAAGACACGGACCGCATACGCGAGTGACGTGCGCGACTTCGCCGCCTGGGCGAACGACCGCGCCGTGGATCCCGCCGACGTCGACGTGCGCACGCTCCGCCGCTACGCCGCGGGGCTGTCCGAGCGCGGCGCCGCGCCGGCGACGATCGCCCGCCGGCTGGCCGCCCTCAGAGGCCTGTTCCGGGTGCAGATGGAGCTCGGCGCGCGCGAGCACAACCCCGCTGAGCTGCTGAGCTCGCCCAAGAACGCACAGCGCCTGCCGCGAGTGCTCAAGGCCTCGGAGGTCGCCGCCTTGCTCGACTCGATCCCCGCCACCACCCCGCTCGATCTCCGCGACCGGGCACTGTTCGAGCTCGCCTACGCCTGCGGCCTGCGCGCCGAGGAGCTCGTGAACCTCGACTTCGACTCGGTCGACTTCGACTCGGAGACGGTTCGGGTCGAGGGCAAGGGCGGCAAGACCCGCCTCGTGCCGGTCGGCGAGCACGCCCGCCAGGCGCTCGAGCGCTACCTGGCCCGCAGCCGCCCGGCGCTCGCGGGCGATCGCCCGACCGACCCCGCGTTGTTCGTGTCGAAGTCCGGCCGCCGCCTCTCGACCTCCGACGTCAGGCGGCGTCTGACCGGCTGGGCGACGCGCGCGATGGCCCGCTCGCCGGCGCTGGCGCGGGCGCATCCTCACGCCCTCCGACACTCCTTCGCGACGCATCTGCTCGACGGCGGCGCCGATCTGCGGGCGATTCAGGAATTACTTGGGCATGCAACCATTTCGACCACTCAGGTCTACACTCGCGTTGAGTCGGCCCGCCTAAGGTCCACGTATTCGCGCGCTCATCCCCGCGCGTGAGGCGGGCTTTATAACGTCTGGGGCACTTTGGAAACCAACGTCAAGGCGATCGAGCTACAAGATCTGTGGAGGCGCTTCAAAGCCACCGGCGACGAGCGCGCACGTGAGCGACTGGTCGTCGCATACTCGCCCCTGGTGAAGTACGTCGCCGGGCGGATGAGCTCGGGCCTGCCCGCCCACGTCGAGGAATCGGACCTGATCTCGTACGGGCTCGGCGGTCTGATCTCGGCGATCCAGCGGTTCGACCTCACGCGAGAGATCAAGTTCGAGACGTACGCGATCACCCGCATCCGCGGCGCGATCATCGACGAGCTGCGCACGCTCGACTGGGTGCCGCGCTCGGTCAGAGCCCGCGCCCGCGAGATCGAGCGGGCCAACATGAAGCTCGAGGCCCGGTTCCAGCGCGCGCCTACCGACGAGGAGATGGCGGGCGAGCTCTCACTCAGCGTCGAGGACTTCCAGGAGGCGCTGCTCCAGATCTCGAACTCGACGATCGTCGCCCTCGACGAGCTGTGGAGCGTGTCGGACTCGAGCGGCGACGCGATCTCGCTGCTCGACACGCTCCCCGACCGCGGCGCGCCCGATCCCGAGCAGCTGATGGACCAGTCCGAGCTCCGCGATCGGATCGCCGACGCGATCGCCGCGCTGCCCGAGCGCGAGAAGCTGGTCGTGGCGCTCTACTACTACGAGAACCTGACCCTGCGCGAGATCGGCGAGGTCCTCGGCGTGACCGAGTCGCGCGTGTCGCAGCTGCACACCAAGGCGGTGCTGCGGCTGCGGTCGAAGCTGGCCGGCGAGCTCGACTGATTGGGGCCGCCTGCGGCGGCGTCCATGGGGCCGGTTGCGCCCGGCATCCCTGCCGGGCGGGCGGGGTCGCTGACTCCGCGGTGGTCGAGGGCAGATCGGTTCTTTAACGGCGGGCACCTGGAACGGGGCCGGGGCTGGGCTGCCGGCGCGAGGCGGCTCGCCGATCATGCATGACCTGACAATGGCGCCGCGAGTCGGGGACCGTGGCAGAGCGCATCTTCGGGTCAGGGGGGATCTGCCACGGTCGCGCCGGAGACGCTCCGTTGTCATGTTGTGCATCCTGGTGCCTCGCGATCCGGCCGGGGGGGACGACCGCACCCCTCTTCAGGTGCCCGTCGTTATCCGCCGGACGCCGCGACACCGCCCGGGGGGACCGCGACCACCCCGGCCGGGCATGGATGCCCGGCCGCACCGGCCCCATGGATGCCGAGCGAAGCGAGGCCCGGTAAATTCGGTTTCACAGGTCATTCGAGGAGAGGAGCACGGCATGCACAAGCCCGCGGACCGCATCCGCAACGTGGCGCTCGTCGGCCACCGCGGTAGTGGCAAGACCTCGCTGCACGAGGCGCTGCTGTTCCAGGCCGGCGCGATCAACCGGATGGGCTCGGTCGTCGAGGGCACCACGATCTCGGACGCCGATCCCGACGAGAAGGCGCGGCAGATGTCGATCACGGCCGCGGTGGCCACGTTCGAGTGGCAGGATCGCAAGGTCAATCTGATCGACACTCCCGGTGACTCGAGCTTCATCGCCGACGCCCTCGGGGCGCTGCGCGTGTGCGAGTCAGCGGTCTTCGTGATCAACGCCGTGATGGGCGTCGAGGTCCACTCCACACGGCTGTGGCAGCGCGCCGCTGAGCTCGATCTGGCGCGGCTGATCTTCGTCAACATGCTCGACCGCGAGCGCGCCGACTTCTTCCGCACGCTCGAGTCGCTCAAGTCCGCGTTCGGCCCGCACGTCGTCGCGACCGAGATCCCGATCGGCTCAGAGCACGAGGTCCGCGGCGTGATCGACCTCGTCGACATGAAGGCCTACGAGTACGACGGCATCACGCGAGAGAACTCCAAGGAGATCCCGATCCCCGACGCCCTCCAGGCCCAGGCGGAGGAGTACCGCGAGAAGCTGATGGACGAGGTCGCTGAGAATTCCGACGCGTTGATGGAGCGCTACCTCGAGGGCGAGGAGATCTCGCACGAGGAGATCGTCACCGCGCTGAAGGACGGGACCAACCACGGCCACATCTTCCCTGTGACCTGCGGCGTCGCCACCCGCAACCTCGGTACCAACCGCCTGCTCGATGCGATCGTCGAGGACCTTCCCTCGCCGGTCAAGCACGGCGGGCTCGAGGTCGGCGAGGTCACGCTCGAGCCGGCCGAGGACAAGGAGATGTTCGCGTACGTCTTCAAGACCCGCGCGGACCCGTTCGCCGGCCGGATCAACGTGTTCCGCGTCTACCAGGGCGTGGTCAAGCAGGACTCCCAGGTGCTGAACACCCGCACCCACACCAAGGAGCGCATCGGCCAGTTGCTCACGTTCGAGGGCAATCAGACCGGCCACGCCAACGACTTCGGCCCCGGCGACATCGGCGCGGTGGCCAAGCTCAAGGAGACGAAGGCGGGCGACTGGCTGGCCTCGCGCGACGAGCCGATCGAGATGCCCAGCGTCAAGCTGCCGGCTCCGGTGATGGCGTTTGCCGTCGAGCCGAAGAGCAAGGGCGACGAGGAGAAGGTCTTCACCGCGCTGCGGCGTCTCCAGGAGGAGGACCCGACGATCGACCTGCACCGCGACGAGCAGACCGGCGAGCAGATCGTCGCCGGGCTCTCCCAGGTGCACGTCGAGGTCATCGTCGAGCGGCTGAAGGCGCGATTCGGCGCCGAGGTCAACCTGAACCCGCCGCACGTGCCCTACCAGGAGACGATTCGCAAGTCCGCCAAGGCCCACGGGCGCCACAAGAAGCAGACCGGCGGCCGGGGTCAGTTCGGGGACTGCCACATCGAGATCGAGCCGATCATCAGTGACGACCCCGACCACCCCGGGTTCGAATTCGTCAATGCGATCAAGGGCGGCGTGATTCCAACGGGGTTCATCCCGGCGGTCGAGAAGGGAGTCCGGGACGCGATGCAGGCGGGCGTGGTCGCCGGTTTTCCTGTCAAGGACGTGCGCGTGCGCCTGTACGACGGCTCCTACCACACGGTCGACTCGTCCGAGATGGCGTTCCGGTTGGCCGGCTCGCTCGCGATGAAGCAGGCCATGGAACAGGCCGGACCGGCGCTGCTCGAGCCGATCATGCTCGCGACCGTCGCCGTGCCCGAGGACGCAGTGGGTGACGTCATCGGGGATCTCAACTCCCGCCGCGGGCGGCCGCTGGGCATGGAGCCGGTCGGCGCCGGGATGACCGAGGTCAAGGCCGAGGTGCCGATGGCCGAGATGCTCTCCTACGCCCCCGACCTGCGCTCGATCACGGGCGGTCAGGGCGAGTTCACGATGGAGTTCCTGCGCTACGAGGAGGTCCCCGCGCACCTCGCCGGCAAGGTGGTGGAAGAAGCGAGGGCGGAAAAGGAGGCGGTGAAGGCGTAATCAGTCCCGCCGCCGCGCTCGGTTATATTCGTCTATCTCGTGGCCATTACCAAGGACATCCGGCCGTCCACGGCGTACACGATCTGCGATGTGTGCGGGCGGACGCTTCTGCGTGGCGAGCGCTCGGAGATCTACATCGACGGCGGCGCTCGGCGCTCGGTCTGCGAGCTGTGCAAGCCCCGGGCGCTCAACGAGGGGTGGCAGCGCGAAGGGACCGCGCCCACCTACGACGAGAACGACGCGAGCTCGAACCGGCGTGGTTCGTTCCTTGGCCGCTTGCGCCGCCGGCGCGAGCCCGCGGCCGAGCCTCCCGAGCCCATCGAGGACGAGTACGAGCCGCCTCCGGAGCCCAGACAAGCCCCGGCGCCCCGTCAGGCACCGGCGCCCGTACCGGCCGAGCCTCGTCGGGCCGCGCGCCGGCGCGAGCGCGAGCCGACGCGCGAGCCGCGTCACGTTCGCGCGGTACCGATGGGCGCGGAGCAGAAGATCGCCTCGGCGGTCGAGGTGTTCAACAATTCCGAGCACCGCCGGACGGTCGCCGGAGTGGCCCGGTCGCTGGGGGCGCCGACCGTCTCGATCCACCCGAACATGGGGCACTCGAGCCTGGTCCACATCGTGGCCTCGTGGGAGCTGTGCTGGTACCGCTACGAGGTCGACCTGTCCGACGAAGTGCCGGTGGTGCGGGTCGCCGCCCAGGGCTACGAGCTCGACGAGCTCGCGCTCGAAGAGCGTCAGCCGAACGCCTCCTACGACGAGCACGGGGCTCTCGGACCCGCCTGAAACCCGTCCGCCGAGCCGTCAAACAGGTTTGACGCTCGGAGTACTGCCTGGACAAAGGTACGATGGCCGATCTCCGGATACGTCCTCTAGCATCAGTGACGTGATCTATTGCGTCGTCCCAGAGGTGCTCGCCGACGAGCTTTTGCCAAAGCTCGTGAGCTATTACGCCGACGATCCCAACGTCGAGGTGATCGTCGACCGCCGCAAGACGTCGCGGCGGGGCCGGAGCTCGAGCGGCGGGGGCAACCGCGCGGTCCGAGATCGACGGCGCCCGCGCGTCACCGGCGAGCTTCCCGAGCTCGCCACCGAGTGAGCCGGGCCGCCGGGCGAAACCGTTGAAGGTCGTCGTCCACGTGGACGGCGGCGCGCGCGGCAACCCCGGACCGGCCGCGATCGGGATCGTCATCTCGAGCCCCGGCGGCGAGGTGCTCGACGAGCTGGGCGAGCGGATCGGCGTGGCCACCAACAACGTGGCCGAGTACCGCGCGCTGCTCCGGGGAGTCGAGCGGGCTCGCGGGCTCGGCGCGACCGAGCTTGAGATCGTCAACGATTCCGAGTTGGTCGCCAAGCAGGTCAACGGCGACTACAAGGTCAAGCACCCGGCGATGAAGCCGCTCCACGCCGAGGCGATGGCGGCGCTCCGCGCATTCGATCGCTGGCGCATCCGGAGCGTGCCGCGGGCTGAGAACGCCCGCGCGGACGAGCTGGTCAACGAGGCGCTCGACGCCGACGGCTGAGGCATTCCGGCGGTTTTCGACGAGAGCCGCCAGGGTAAGCGCTAGGCGGTGAGCGCGATGGACGCCGTCGGCCAGGCGAGACGATTGATCGACTACAGGCTTGGCCATCCGGTGATCAGCCTGTACATGAACCTGGACCCGGAGCGGTTCGCCACGCCCCCGGCGCGGGCTTCTCAGATCCGATCGCTGGTGGATCAGGCACGTCGTGATCTCGAGGCCCAGGACGGCCTCACCCACGATGACCTCGTCACGCTGAGGGCCGACATTCAGCGCATCGACGAGTTCCTGAGCTCGACCCAGGCGCCGTTCAAGGGCGCACGCGCGCTCGCGGTGTTCTGCTCGGGGCAGGCAGGCCTGTTCGAGGTGTTGCAGCTCAGCCGGCCCACCGAGGCCCGCGTCGTCATTGGCCCGGCGCCGTTCGTCGAGCCGCTGGTGCCGGCGCTCGAGGCGCGGCGATGGCTGGTGGCGCTCGTCAGTCGTCGCGAGGGACGGGTGCTCGAAGGTCCGGCCGATGGGCTCCGGGAGGGCGCCCGACTCGAGGACTTCGTCCGAGGGAAGCACGAGCAGGGCGGATGGTCGCAGGCCAACTACGAGCGCAGCATCGAGAAGGACACCGAGGATCACCTGCGCCGCGTCGCTGAGGCGGTCAACCGGCTGTGGCGGACCGAGCGCTTCCACCGCCTCGCCGTCGGCGGTCCGTCCGAGATCGTCCCCCGGTTCGAGGTCCATCTCGCCGGTGACGTGCGCCCGAACCTGATCGCGGAACGGGTCGCGGTCGATCTGTCGAGCGCCGGCGAGGAGCAGATCCGCCGCGCGGTGGCGAAGTTGGTTGCCGAGGACGAGAAGCGGACCGAGCGCGAGGCGCTGGACCGGCTCGAGGCCGGGATCGGCAGCGGCGGACGCGGCGCCGGCGGACCGCACGACACCGTCATGGCGCTGAACGAGCGTCGGGTCGAGATCCTCATGCTCGAGCCCGGTAAGGACCTGCGTGGGTTCCGCTGTCCGGCCTGCGGGCTGCTCGCGCTCGAGTCGGACGGGCATTGCCCGGCGGACGGCTCTGAGATGGAGGAGTTCGACCATCTGACCGAGGCCGTCGTGGAAGCCGCGCTGGCGCAGGGAGGTGAGGTCATGGTGGTGCACCACTATCCGGACCTCGGCCCGCTGCAGGGGATCGGCGCCGTGTTGCGGTTCTGAGAACTCGGTCCCGCTACCCTTCCACACGGTGAACGATCCCCTGACCGAGCTGAGCGCGCGGCTGGAGGAGGCCGCCGAGCAGCTTCGCTCCCCCGATGTCGAGGTGGACGCCGTCCTAGCGCTGATCGAGGAGTGCGCGCGGCTGGCCGCCGAGGCCAGCTCTCAAGTCGACGAGCGGACCCGCGCGGCGCTCGAGCCGCTGCCGGACCTTCCCGGACAGCTGCCGCTCCCGGCGTCGTAGTGGTCCCCGTAACGAGCGGGCAGGAACTGGTGCCACCCCCGGTTCCGGGACAGGCGTACCCAGAGCACCTCCGAGCGCTGGTCGAGCGCTACCTCGAATCGCTGCGGTTTACGGCCGACCCCCCGGCAGTCGGCCTCGACCAGGCGATGCGCTACTCGTTGCTCGCCGGCGGGAAGCGGATCCGCCCGGTGCTGGCGCTCGCGACCGCGTCGGCGATCGGGCGCGAGCCCGAGTGGGTGCTGCCGCTGGGCGCCGCGATCGAGCTGATCCACACCTACTCGCTGATCCACGACGATCTCCCGGCGATGGACGACGACGACCTCCGCCGGGGGCGGCCCACCTGCCACGTCGCCTTCGGCGAGGACGTCGCGATCCTCGCGGGCGACGGCCTGTATGCCGAGGCCTTCGTGCTGCTGCTCTCGCGCCAGGAGGCGCCGGCGGAGCGGCTGCTCGCGGCGGCGGCCGAACTCGCCCGCGCCACTGGCGCCCAGGGCATGGTCGCCGGCCAGTACCTCGACGTCGCCGGTACGGCGCCGGCCGGGCCCGCCGGCCTCCGCAGACTCCACGAGCTCAAGACGGGCCGGCTGATCGCCGCGAGCATCGAATGCGTGCTGGTACTCGCCGGGCTCGAGGAACCTGAGAGAATTCACAGCTTCCACCGGTTCGCCCGAGAGCTCGGGGTACTTTTTCAGATCGTGGACGACATTCTCGACGTCACCGGGACCGAGGAGACGCTGGGGAAGCATCAAGGCAGCGACGAGCGATTGGGCAAACGCACCTACGTCACCGAGTTCGGCCTCGAGGGCGCGCGCGACCTCGCGGCACAGTCCCGCGCCCGGGCGCTTGCGGCACTCGCGGAGGCGTCGCCGCTCGCGGACGCCACGCCGCTCACGGACGCCACGCCGCTCGCGGAGGCGGGACGGCCAGGATCGGGTAACAGCGAGCTCGAGCAGATCACCGACTTCATCGCGACACGATCCTTCTGATGACCCGACTTCTAGATCGCATCGACAAGCCCCAGGACCTCCACGGTCTCTCCGACGAGGAGCTCCAGCAGATCGCCCAGGAGGTGCGCGAGCACATCATCGACACCGTCGGCGAGATCGGCGGTCATTTCGGCGCCAACCTCGGGGCGTGCGAGATCGCGGTCGCGCTGCACTCGATGCTCGACTCGCCGCGCGACAAGGTGCTCTGGGACGTCGGTCACCAGGCCTACCCGCACAAGATCCTGACCGGCCGGCGCGACCAGCTGCAGACGATCCGCAAGTACCAGGGCCTGGCGCCGTTCTGCTCGATCGCCGAGTCCGAGCACGACATCATGGGCGCGGGCCACGCCTCGACCGCGATCGGCTATGCGGTCGGGATCAAGGAGGCCATGCGCCACGGAGAGGGCCAGGACGGCCACGTCGTCGCGGTCGTCGGCGACGGCGCGCTGACCGGCGGCGTGGCGTTCGAGGCGGTGCACCAGGCCGGTGGTCTGGGCACCCCGATCGTCGTGGTTCTCAACGACAACGGGATGTCGATCGCGCCCAACGTCGGCGCGCTCTCGCGTCAGTTCAACCGGGTCCGCCTGAACCCCAAGCTGTGGCGGGCGCGAGAGGGCTTCGAAGAGGGGCTGACCAAGCTCCCGGCCGGGATCGGCGCCGCGTTCGAGCGGCTCGGGCCCCACTTCAAGGAGTCGCTCAAGGCGTTTTGGGCCCCCGGCCTGTGGTGGGAGGAGCTCGATTTCGTCTATATCGGCGTGATCGACGGCCACGACGTACGCGCGGTGCGGCGCGCGCTGCGCGAGGCCCTGATCGCCCAGCGGCCCGTGGTGGTCCACTGCGCGACGGTCAAGGGCAAGGGGTTCGCCCCCTCGGAAGAGGGTGGGCTCGAGGGCATGGAGAAGTGGCACGCCGCCAAGCCGAAGTCGATCGCCAACGGCGTCCCGGCGGTAGCCGCCCGCAAGCCAGCGCGCGGCAAGCCCGCCCCGCCGCAGTACACGTCGGTGTTCGGCAATGCCCTGGTCGAGGAGTGTCGTCGCGACAAGCGGGTGATCGGGATCACCGCGGCGATGAACTCGGGTACCGGGCTGAACATCCTCCAGCGCGAGCTGCCCGACCGCTACTTCGATGTCGGCATCGCCGAGCAGCAGGCCGTCCTGTTCGCCGCCGGGCTCGCGCTCCAGGGGTGCAAGCCGGTCGCGGCGATCTACTCGACCTTCCTCCAGCGCGCCTACGACCAGGTCGTCCACGACGTCTGCCTGCAGAAGCTGAACGTGACGTTTGCGATGGACCGCGCCGGGTTGGTCGGCGACGACGGCCCCACCCATCACGGAGCGTTCGACATCGCCTATCTGCGCTGCCTGCCGAACATCGTACTGGCGGCGCCCCGCGACGAGGCCATGCTCGTGCACATGCTGCGCACGGCGTTGCTGTACGACGACGGGCCGTTCGCGCTGCGCTACCCGCGCGGGGAGGCCGCCGGGGTGCCGCTGCCGGCGCGACCCGAGGCGATCGAGATCGGCACGGGCGAGATCTTGCGTGAGGGCGAGCGCGTTGCCCTGCTCGGCTACGGCTCGGGCGTCGGCAAGGCGCTCGAGGCGGCCGATATCCTCGCCGAGCACGGGCTGCCGGTCACCGTGGCCGACGCCCGGTTCGCCAAGCCGATCGACGTCGGGCTGGCGGCGCAGCTGGCCGCCGAGCACGAGCTGCTCGTGACCGTCGAGGAGGGCGTCCTCGCCGGCGGGTTCGGGTCGGCGGTGTGGGAGAGCCTGTCCGATGCCGGTGTGGGCGCGGGCGGGATCCGGATCCTCCGGGTCGGGCTGCCCGACCGATATGTCACTCACGGCGCGCCCAAGCTGCTGCACGAAGAGGTCGGGTTCACCGGCGCACGGATCGCCGAGCGGATCGAATCCGCCGTCGCCGAATACACCGACGTCCCGATCGCCTGAAAGAACTCCACCAAGCGTCGATCTGGGCCTTTTTCCCCTAGGGTCCAGGCCCTAGGTTGCCGACAACTCAAGCGTGGCAACGCAGGAGCTTGCAAGCGAGCTTGCACGGCCGGACGGGCCGCCCGAGCTGTACATCTCGCGCCAACCCGTAGTCGACGGCCAGATGCGCGTGAGCGGCTACCGCGTGGCGTATGCCAGCGCCGGCGGGTCCGAGCCCGGCGAGGCGACGGCGGCGCGGCTGCTGGGCGACGTCTTGAGCGGTGTCGGCCTCGACGAGCTCGTCGGCGAATCGCTCGCGCACCTGCCGCTTTCCCGTGAGCTGCTGCTGGCGCTCGGGGTCCCACCGGTGCGCCCTGACCGCGTGCTGCTGCGGATCGCTCACGACACCGCCACGGACAGCGAGATCGCCGCCGTTCTCGACGCCCTCACCGGACGCGGGTACGCGCTTTCGCTCCACGAGCTGCGCCCCGACTTCGACGCAGCGCTGCTCGACCTGTTCGGCACCGTCGAGATCAATCTCCGCGCCTGGTCGCCCGAGGACGCGGCGCGCGCGGTGACCCGGATCCGAGACGCGCGGGCGATGCCGCTGGCGTCCGGCCTCGTCGACTACACCGAGTTCGAACGGGCCAAGGGGCTCGGGTTCGAGCTGTTCTCGGGGCCGTTCTACGCCAGCCGCCACCGCGCCGCGGTCCGAAATATCCCCGTCGGCGAGATGGGCACGCTGGTCGCGCTGGCCGCGCTCCAGGGCTCCTCGGCGACGATCGAGGAGCTCGAGGAGGTCATCGACCGCGACGTTGGCCTGAGCGTGAAGCTCCTGCGCTACATCAACTCGGCCTACGTCGGCATGCGCGGCAGCATCACCTCGATCCGCCAGGCGGTGATGATGCTGGGCTCCCGCGGCGTGTCGCGGTGGGCTCTCCTCGTCGCGCTCACCGGCGGCCCAGCCGCGCCCCGCGAACTGTCGGTGGTCGGGCTCACCCGCGCCCGGATGTGCGAGCTGCTCGGCGCCGAGCGGGTCGAGGTCGCCTCTGAGGAGCTGTTCACGGTCGGGCTGCTGTCGGTGGCCGACGCGCTGCTTCAGGTGCCGCTCGAGACGATCGTCGAGGAGCTGCCGCTCGCCGACGAGGTGTCCGCCGCCCTGCTCCAGCGCGTGGGCCCGGCCGGCACCATCCTCGGGGCCGTGGTCAGCTACGAGCAGGGCGATTTCGACGTCACCACGCTCAGGTCGCAGGTGCCTGGGATCGCGACCTCGTATCGCGACGCCCTCGGGTGGGCGGTCGAGACCATGTCCACGCTGGCCGCCTGAGCGCCCGCGAAAATCACGTACCGTTCCGCGTGCCTTGACGCGCGTCCGGATCGACACGTTGCTATCCCAGCGAGGGATGTTCCCGTCGCGCTCCGCCGCGGCGGCGTCGGTGATCGCCGGCGACGTGCTCGTGCTTCCCGAGCGACGGCGGGTGTCTAAGCCGGGGCAGCTCGTACCCGACGATGTCGAGCTCGAGGTCGCCCAGGGGCCGCCGTTCGTCTCGCGCGGGGGAGTGAAGCTGCGTAACGCGTTGGATGCTTTGTCGTTGGAGGTGGCCGGGCGGCGCGCTTTGGATGTCGGCGCGTCGACCGGTGGGTTCACCGACTGCCTGCTGCAGGCGGAGGTTGATCACGTGGTGGCGGTCGACGTCGCCTATGGGGAGCTGGCCTGGCAGCTGCGGTCCGATCCGCGCGTGACCGTGATCGAGCGGTGCAACGCGCGGTCTTTGCGGCCGGAGGACCTGCCCTATCCGCCGGATCTGATCGTGATCGACGTGTCGTTCATCTCGCTGACGAAGGTGCTGCCGGCGGTGCTGGCGTGCGCGGCCGAGCGGTTCGACTGCCTGGCGATGATCAAGCCGCAGTTCGAGGTGGGTCGGGGGCAGGTGGGGAAGGGGGGCGTCGTCCGTTCTGCCGGCGACCGGCGGCGTGCGCTCGTCGATGTGGCCTCGGCCGCCCGGGAGCTGGGCGCGTCCGTTCGCGGGTATGCGAGCTCTGGGTTGGCGGGGCCGAAGGGGAATTTGGAGACGTTCGTGTGGCTGGCCGAGGGCGCCCGGAGCGGGGACGTCGTCGATCTGGAGGCAGCCGTCCGGGAGGTCGAGCCTTGAACCCCGTCCGGACGGCCACGGTGCTGACCCACCGCCGGCCGTCGGAGACGCGTCCGGCGATCGACTCGCTGATCGAGATCGCGCGGGGCTGCGGTGCGACCCTGTTCATCGATCCCGACGAGACGCGCAAGCACCGGCTCGAGCACGGCTCGGGGCTCGAGGTCGGGGTCGAGGGTCCGCTCGACGTCGAAATCTGCTTCGCGCTCGGCGGCGACGGGACGATCCTCACCGCTCTGCGCAAGTACGCCGGGACGGGTGTGGCGGTGTTCGCGGTGAACTTCGGCGAGATCGGGTTCCTGGCCACGGTCGATCGCGACGAGGCGCCGATGGGGTTCGAGCGGGCGTTCGCGGGCGAGTACGAGGTCCTGTCGCTCCCCGGGATCGCGTTGTCGGGGAGCGACGGCGAATGGCTCGCGATCAACGACGTCTCCATGCACCGTCAGCCGGGGAATCGCGTCGCCGATCTCTCGTACGCCGTCGGGCAGGACGAGATCGGGCGCGTTCGCTGCGACGGCCTGGTTGTCGCGACGCCGGCGGGCTCGACCGGCTACAACCTCGCCAACGGCGGACCGGTGATGGCCTGGGGGGTCGCGGGCTTCGTGGTGTCGTTTATCGCGCCGCACTCGCTGACCGCGCGTGCGCTGGTCGTGGCTCCGAGCGACGTCCTGACGGTCATGAACCGCTCGCGCGAGGAATCCGTCGACGTCACCGTCGACGGGCGTCCCGTGTGCACGCTCCCGCCCGCGGACGAGATCGAGGCGCGCTTCGTCGACGGCCAGGGACACCTCGCCCAAGTGCCGGGCGCGAACTTCTACCATCGCTTGCGGGAGAAGTTCGGGCGATTGTCGTCTATGCGCTAGCGGCTGCCGGCCGGCGCTTGGGAAGAAACTGCCTCCATGCTGACGTTTCTTCCCAAGCGCTCGTTTCCGGTCAGGGCACCATGAACGACAGCGCGCCCGACTGGAGCAGCGCGAGCACGCCCATCAGCAGCACGAACACGACGCTGTAGCCGATCACCTTCCGGAAGATGTCGCCCTCCTTGCCGGCGAGCCCGACGGCGGCGGCGCCGATCGCGAGGTTCTGCGGCGAGATCATCTTGGCCAGCACCCCGCCCGAGCTGTTCGAGCCGGCGAGCAGCACCGGGTTCAGATTCGCCTTGTGGGCGGCGGCGACCTGGAGCGCTCCGAATAGCGAGTTCGTCGACGTGTCCGACCCGGTCACGGCGGTCCCGAACCACCCGATCATCGGCGACAGGAACGCGAAGAATCCGCCGGCGCCGGCGGCCCACGTCCCGAGCGTGATCGTCTGGCCCGACAGGTTCATCACGTAGGCGACCGCTAGCACCGCCATCACGGTCACGATCGCCCACTTGAGCTGGACGAGCGTCTGCCCGTAGATCTTGAGCGCACGCCCCGGACGGACACGCAGCACGATCGCGGTGAGGATGCCGGATACGAACAGCCAGGTCCCGGCGGCGGTCAGGTAGTTGAGCTTGAACGTCTCGCTGGTCGGCGCCTTGCCCTTTGAGTTCAGCACGTGCAATCCGGGCCAGCTGAACGCGTTCGTGGCCTTGTCGAGTTCCTTGGCGATCGGGCTGATGCTGGTCACCCCAAGCACGATGATGATGATGATGTAGGGAGCGAACGCCTTGAAGGTCTCGCCCCGGCTCGGGGGCGGTCCCTGTTCAGTGTGTGCGCGCCGCTCGAGCGCGGCGTCGGCGACCGCCCCGCCCGCGATCGCCGGCCGCGGCCCGATCCCGGTGGCGGGCGCGCCCGGGGCGTGCGGCGTCCAGATCTGCATCAGCGCCACCACCGCCGCGGCGGAGCCGAGCGAGGCGACGATGTCGGTCAGCGGGACCGAGATGTAGTTCGAGGTCGCGAACTGGAGGAGCGCGAACACGACGCCGGCGGTCAGCGCCGCCGGCCAGGCCTCCCGCCACCCACGCCGGCCGTCGGCCATGAACACCAGTGCGAACGGGACGATCAGGGCGAAGAACGGCGTCTGCCGGCCAACCATCGCGCCCAGATCGTGAACCGGTAGGCCCGACACCTGCCCGAGCGTGGTGATCGGAATCGCGATCGCGCCGAACGCGACCGGGGCGGTGTCCGCGACGAGCGCGAGCGCTGCGGCCCGGAGCGGCGAGAACCCGAGCCCGACCAGCATCACGCCGCAGATCGCCACCGGGGTCCCGAACCCGGCCAGCGCCTCGAGCAGCGCCCCGAAGCAGAACGCGATCACCACGACCTGCACCCGCGGGTCGTCAGAGACGCTCGAGAACGCTCGTCGCAGAACCGCGAAGTACCCCGTGGCATCGGTCATGTTGAAGATCCACAGGGCGTTGATGACGATCCACATGATCGGCCAGAACCCGAACACGGCGCCCTCGAGCGCGGCGTCGCCCGCCTGTCCGATCGGCATCGAGTAGACCGTGATGCGCGATCACGATCGAGACCGCGAGTGTGATCAGCGACGCCCACTGCGCCTTCATCCTGAAGCCGCCCAGCAGCACGAACAGCACCACCAACGGCAAGACGGCGAAGATCGCGGTCAGCCCCAACGAATGGGACACCGGATCGAGAACCTGCTTATACACGGGAACCTCCCTCTCCCTCCCGGACGCGCCGAGAAGGTCGCGTTCGGGGGCTACCTACCCAAGGGAGCTAAGCGTTATGCAATCGCTTGCAGGCCCTGGGCGAGCACCTCGGCGGTGTGGAGCGCCCGGCGGCCGGTGCCGGCGGCGATCTGCGTCCGGCACGAGAATCCGTCCGCGACCAGCACCGTGCCAGCGGCGGCGGACCTGACCTGGGGCAGCAGGAACTGCTCTCCGATCCGCATCGAGACCTCGTACTGCTCGCCGGCGTGATAGCCGAACGAGCCGGCCAGGCCGCAGCAGCCCGCGTTCGTCATCTCGGCGTCGACGCCGGCGCGCCTGAGCAGGTCCGGCCGCGCCCCGATCACCGCCTTCTGGTGGCAGTGGCCGTGGACGAGCGCCCGGCTCGCGATCTGCGGAGGCTCCCAGTCCGGCGCATGGCTGTCCAGGAACTCGTCGAGCGTGTGGACCTGCGCCACCAGCCGGCGCGCATGCTCGTCGTGAGGGAGCATTTTGCGCAGCTCGTCTCGGAACACGGACGCGCAGCTGGGCTCGAGCACCACGACCGGCCAGCCCAGCTCGATCGTATGGGACATCGCGTCGAGCACCCGGCGGAGCGCGCGCTTGGCGAGGGACAGCATGCCGAAGTCATAGAGCGGCCGCCCGCAGCAGAGCCCTCGAGGGGAGATCAGGGGGGCGAATCCCGCCGCGGCCAGGACCTCCAGAGCCGCGATGCCGATCTGCGGCTCGAACAGGTTGGTGAAGGTGTCGGCCCACAGCACCACGGGCGGCCGGTCGGGATCCCAGCCCCAGGGCTGGCGGTGGCGGTGCCACGACCGGAACGTCTGGCGCGCGAACCTTGGCGCGTCGCGCTCCTCGGCGATCCCGAGCATCCGCTTGCCGGCCGGCGCCAGCCCGGGGGCATGGCTGAACGCGTTGGCCAGCCGCGGCGTTCGGGCGGCGACCGGTCCCCACCACGGGAGCAGTCCGAGCACGTACTGGTTCAACGGACGCCGGCGCTTTGAGTAGTAGTGGGCGAGGAACTCCGCCTTGTAGGTGGGGATGTCGACCTGGACCGGGCAGTCGCCCGTGCACCCTTTGCAGGCCAGGCACAGGTCGAGCGACTCCTTGACTGCGTCGTCGCGCCAACCCTCGGTGATCGGGTCGCCCTTCAGCATCTCGAACAGGAGCCGCGACCGGCCTCGGGTCGAATGTTTCTCCTCGCGCGTGGCGTGGAAGCTCGGGCACATCGTCAGGCTGCCGAGGTTGCGGCATTTGGCCATCCCGAAGCAGCGCTCGATCGCGGTCGCGAACGACCCGCCGTCGTCGGGGAAGGCGAAGTGGGTTTGCAACTGCGGGGGCCGGTAATCGGGGCCGAGTCGGAGGCCCTCGTCGAGCTTCACGTCGCCGATCAGGCGGTTCGGGTTCATCTTCCAGTCGGGGTCCCAGATCCGCTTGAAATCGTTGAACGCCTGCATGAGCTCGGGGCCGAACATCTTCGGCAAGAGCTCGGCTCGACCGTGCCCCTCGCCATATTCGCCGGCCAGCGAACCGCCATACGCGACGACGAGGTCGGCGCACTTCTCCATGAACGACCGGAACGTCTTGACGCCGCCCGGCGCTCTTGAGATCGAAGTCCATGCGGGTGTGGACACACCCCTGGCCGAAGTGGCCGTAGTAGACGCACCGGTAGCCGTGGTCGTCGAGGATCTGCTGGAAGTCGCGGAGGTACTTGCCGAGCACGTTCGGGTGGACGGCGGCGTCCTCCCAGTTGCCCTCGGCGTCCATGTAGCCCGGGGCGCGGCTGTCGCCGACGGCGCTCTCGCGGACCTTCCAGGCGCTGACGTTCTCGGCCTTGTCGATGATTACCCGGGCGTCGATCTGCGGGCCGCCGGCGAGCGCCTCGAGGGCGTCGCGCGCCTCGGCCGTTGCCTCGTCGGGATCGTCGCGGCCGAACTCGACGTAGAGCCACGCCCGGCCGTCCGGTAAGACCCGGCGCTCGGCGGCGAGCCGGTGCTTGGCGATCATGTTCTTGATCAGCTGGTCGTCGAACCCCTCGAGCCCGATCGGCGTGGTTTTTTCCAGGATCTCCGGGACGTGGTCGGCGGCCTGGAACACGTCGGGGTAGCCGAGCAGCAGCGTGCGGCGATGCTGCGGACTGGGGACCAGGCGGACCGTCGCGTGCAGCACGTTCGCGCACGTGCCCTCCGAGCCGACGAGCGCCCGCGCGACGTTGAACCCGTTCTCGGGGAGGAGCTCATCGAGGTTGTAGCCGGAGACGCGGCGGGGGATGTCGGGATATTCGGCGCGGACCCGGTCGGCGACGCGGTCTCTGAGCTGTTTGAGCTGATCGTAGATCTCGCCCTTGCGGCCCCCGGCGGCGATGATCCCTTCGAGCTCCTCGTCGGAGGTCGGGCCGACGGTCATGCGGGTGCCGTCGTACAGGACCACGTCGAGCTCGAGCACGTTGTCGCTTGTCTTGCCGGCCATCAGCGAGTGCGTGCCGCACGAGTTGTTGCCGAGCATGCCGCCGAACGTGCAGTACTCGTGCGTCGCCGGGTCCGGGCCATAGGTGAGGTGGTGTTCCTCGGCGGCGTTGCGGAGCTGGTCGCAGATGACCCCCGGCTGGACGACCGCCCGCCGGTTGTCCGGATCGAGCTCGACGATCTCGTTGTAGTACTTCGAATAGTCGAACACGACCGCCACGTTCGTGGTCTGCCCGCTCGGAGCGGTGCCGCAGCCGCGCGGGAGCACCGGCGCGTCGTACTGGCGGCAGATCGCGACGGCCGCGATCACGTCCTCCGGGCCCTTGGGGATCACGACGCCGATCGGGACGGCGCGGTAGATCGAGAAGTCGTTGGCGTACATCGCGCGTGTGCCCGCGTCGAAGCGGACCTCGCCGTAGACCGCTCGCGCCAGCGCGCGCTTCAGGCCGGCCACGTCGACGTCGGCCGGGCCGGTCGTGAGGTGGCCCCGGTCTAGCTGGGACGCGCTGGTGGCCATCGCTCTCCTCCTCCTAGGTGGTGCGGGCCGTTACCGTACCTCAGCCGTTCGGTCGCCGAGCGTGAGCGTGATCGCCGGGTCCGCCGGCCGCTCACCCGTCGAGCGCGAGCGTGATCGCCGGGTCCGCCTCCTGGGCGGACAGCAGCCCGGCGACGAAGGCGGCGACCAGCAGGTCGCGCAGGTCCTCTCGGGGGAGATCGCGGTGCTCGGTCCAGTCGAGGATCGCGGCATCCATGTAGCCGAGCCAGCCGCTGATTGTGGTGCGAAGCGCGGGGCGGGGTGCGCCGCCGTTCGTCAGCCGGGCCAGTGCCATGTCCATCGTCCGTTGCCTGAAGCCCTCGATCAGGTCGCGCGCCTCGGGGAGGGAAGCGGCGCTTTGCACCAGCTTCGACCACGTGCGGGCGTTCGCCTCGATCCACGCCAGATAAGCGTCGAGGCTGTTCGTGAGCTGCTCGAGCGGCGTGCCCTCGCTCGTGGGCTCGATCAGGTGCGCGAGCTCGGCCGCCTTCTCCGCCACCGCTTCCTTGAAGAGGTCGATCTTCGACGGGAAGTAGTGGTACAGGAGCGGTTTCGACACGCCGGCGGCTTGTGCGATATCGCGCATCGATATCTCCTCGTACGCGTGCTCGGCGAACAGCGCCGCACCGGCGTCGAGCAACTGGCGCCGGCGCTCGTCGACGTTAAGGCGGGTGTAGGCGGGCGGTGATCCAGCGGGCATGTCGATGCTGATCCTACCTGACCGGCGGTCAACAACTCTCGATCTGTCGGGCGCTGGTGCTACACCGTTGCCCATGCTGCAAGAGCTGCGGGTCGAGAACCTACTCCTGATCGACCGGGCCGAGCTCGCGCTCGCGCCCGGGCTCAA
Organism: uncultured Solirubrobacterales bacterium; assembly: GCA_963737055.1. GTDB lineage: Bacteria > Actinomycetota > Thermoleophilia > Solirubrobacterales > Solirubrobacteraceae > Palsa-465. The sequence goes on from CAVTRE010000002.1 coordinate 610,009, forward strand.
CGTCGTGACCGGGGAGACCGGCGCCGGCAAGACGCTGCTCGCGCAGGCGCTCGATCTTTTGCTGGGAGCCCGCCCACCCCGCGCCGGCAGCGGGGTCGTGCGCGCCGGTGCCGCGGAGGCGTACGTCGAGGGCGTCTTCTCGCTGCCTCCGGAGTTGGCCGACCTGGAGCTGCTCCCCACCGGCGCCGAGGAGATCGTGCTGGCGCGGCGGGTGTGGCCCGACGGCCGGACGCGCGCCTACGTGTGCGGGCGGTCGGCGACCGTGGCCGACCTCCGCGAGCTCGGGAGTGCCCTGCTCGCGTTCTATGGGCAGCACGAGCACCGCAAGCTGATGCTCGCGGCGGTCCAGATGGACGTGCTCGACGGTTTCTGCGGCGAAGCCGTGTCGGAGCTCAGGGCCCGCGTCGGCGACGCTTATTCCCGGGTGCGGGCTGTCGAAGCGCGCGAGACGGAGCTGCGCGAGCTGGCGGCCGGACGCGAGCGTGAGCTCGACCTGCTCGCGTTCGAGCTCGACGAGATCGAGAGCGTCGCGCCGACCGCGGACGAGGCCGCCGAGCTGGCCGTCGAGCGCGACCGGCTGCGGCACCTGGAAACGCTGCGGGTCGCGGCGTTCGGTGGCGCCGAGGCGATCTCGCCCGAAGACGGGGGCGGCGGCGCGGCCGAGCTGCTCGCTCAGGCCGCCGCTCAACTCGCCGTGGCGGCCGGGATCGACCCGGAGCTCGCCGGCCTGTCCGAGCGCGCTCAGGCGCTCGGCGACGAGGCCTCGGAGCTGAGCGGTGCGCTGCGCTCGTACGTGTTTGGGCTGGAAGCGTCGCCCGGCCGGCTCGAGGAGGTCGAAGAGCGGCTGGCGCAGTTTGCGCGGCTGGAGCGAAAGCACGGTGGGGGGATCGCCGAGGTGCTCGCCCACGCGGAGCGGTGCCGGGCGCGGCGCGAGGAGCTCGAACGCGCCGAGATCGCGCTTTCCGAGGTCGAGGCGTCGCTCGGCGAGGCCCGGGCCTCGCTGGACGGACTGGCCGAGGATCTCACGGGGCGCCGGCGCGAGGCGGCGCCGGCCCTCGCCGCGGCGGTGCGCGAGCGGCTGGCCGAGCTGGCGATGCCCGATGCCGAGTTCGACGTCGAGGTGCGGCGGCGTCCGGAGGGATGCGGGGCGCGCGGGGCGGACGAGGTGTCGCTGGTGATCGCGCCGAACCCGGGGATGCCGGCCGGTCCGCTGCGGGAAATCGCGTCGGGCGGGGAGTTGTCGCGGGTGATGCTGGCGATCCTGAGCGTGGCGCATGGCGGCGGTCACGCTGGTCGTGGTGGCCGTGGTCGCGGTGGTCCCCGTTCCTCCGGTGAATCGACCGGCCCCGCGCCGCTGCTCGTGTTCGACGAGATCGACGCCGGCATTGGGGGCCACACCGCCCGAGCGGTCGGCGAGCACCTCCGCGCCCTCGCCGAGGGCCGCCAGATCCTCTGTATCACCCACCTGCCCCAGGTGGCGGCGATGGCCGAGCGCCACTTCACGATCGCCAAGGACACGGCCGCGGCGCCGGCACGCACGACGGTGTCGACGCTAGCCGGCGACGGGGTCGTGGGCGAGCTCGTCCGGATGCTGGGGGCGGCCGAGGGCGACCGCGCCGCCAGCCGCCACGCTCGCCAGCTGCTCCGCGCCGCCTGACCCGCGCCGGCGGCGGACCGTTTGCGTTTCTCGACCACCCTCCGGGAACTCCGGGCCCGTCCGGGGCGGGCGCTACCTTCAGACCGTCCGAACCTCACTACACTCGGGAAGCGACCGTATGACGGCAGGCGAGACGCGATTCATCTTCATAACCGGCGGGGTCGTGTCCTCGCTCGGCAAGGGAATCGCCGCCGCTTCCATCGGCCGTCTCTTGGTGGCGCGCGGGCTCGACGTCCAGCTCCAGAAGTTCGACCCGTACATCAACGTCGACCCGGGCACGATGTCGCCGTATCAGCACGGCGAGGTGTTCGTGACCGAGGACGGCGCCGAGACCGACCTCGACCTCGGGCACTACGAGCGCTTCACCGACGCCAACACGAGCCGGGCGTCGAACGTGACCGCCGGTGGCGTCTACAACACCGTCATCCGGCGCGAGCGCCGCGGTGATTACCTCGGCGCCACCGTCCAGGTCGTCCCGCACATCACGGACGAGATCAAGCAGCGGATCAAGCTGATGGCCGAGGCCACCGACGTCGACTTCGTGATCACCGAAATCGGCGGGACGGTCGGCGACATCGAGTCGCTTCCGTTCCTCGAGGCGATCCGCCAGTTCCCCGTCGACGTCGGGCGCCGGCGCTGCATGTTCATCCACCTGACGCTCGTCCCGTACATCAGCCACGCCGGCGAGCTGAAGACCAAGCCGACCCAGCACTCGGTCAACGAACTGCGGCGCATCGGTATCGCGCCCGACATGGTGATCTGCCGCTCGGAGTCAATGCTCGGCGACGACATCCGGCGGAAGATCGCGCTGTTCGCGAGCCTCCCGGTCGAGGCCGTCGTGTCCGCGTTCGACGTGCCCGACATCTACGGCGTCCCGCTCGTATTCCGCGACGAGGGCGTCGACGACTTCGTCCTGAAGGAGCACTTCGGCGTCGACGCGCCCGAGCCCGATCTGAGCGACTGGGAGGAGATCACCCGTCGCTCGGCCGAAGCTGATCGGAGCGTGCGGATCGCGCTCGTCGGCAAGTACGTGCGGCTCGAGGACGCTTACCTGTCGGTGGTCGAGGCGCTCCGCCACGCCGGAACGCACTACGACGCCAAGGTCGATGTCGACTGGATCGACTCCGAGGAGGTCGGGGATCCCGCCATCGCGGCCCGGCTCGAGTCGGCCAGCGGCATCCTGATCCCGGGCGGCTTCGGCGGCCGCGGGATCGAGGGGAAGATTCGCGCGGCGCAGATCGCCCGCGAGAAGAAGATCCCGTACCTGGGGATCTGCCTCGGCATGCAGCTAGCCGTCGCCGAGTTCGCCCGCCACGTGGCCGGGATGGAAGGCGCCAACTCGACCGAGTTCGACCTCGAAACGCCGTTCCCGGTGATCGACCTCCTGCCCGAGCAGAAGGAGATCGCCGACATGGGCGGCACCATGCGCCTCGGCGCCGACCCGGTGAAGCTGCACGACTCGACCCGGATCCGCGAGCTGTACGGCGAGCCGGTCGTGTACGAGCGCCACCGCCATCGTTACGAGGTGAACAATCATCTGCGCCGGCGCCTCGAGGCCGTCGGCCTCGTGTGCTCCGGCACCTCTCCCGACGAGCGGCTGGTCGAGGCAATCGAGCTACCGGTCGATCAGCACCCGTTCTACGTCGCCTCGCAGTACCACCCCGAGTTCAAGTCGCGTCCAGAGCGTCCCGCACCGTTGTTCCGCGAGTTCGTCGGCGCGGCCCTGGAGTACAGCGCGCCCCGTGCTCGTCCCGCCGAGGACGACACCGAGGCCGCCGCGCCCGCCGCCACGCGGTGAGGCGCGCCACCGAAGCCGAGCGCGAGCGGCTCAACGAGACGTTCGCCGCGCTCTGCCGGATCGAGAGCCCGTCGGGACATGAGCGCGCCTGCGCGGACTGGATCACCGGCGAGCTGCGCGGCATGGGCCTCGAGGTGGAGGAGGACGATGCCGGGCCGCGGGTGGGCTCTGACGCCGGCAACCTGTTCGCGCGGATTGCCGGCCCACCCACCCTCGCCGGCAGCGACAGCATCCTGATGTGCGCGCACATGGACACCGTTCCGCTGACCGCGCCCGTCGAACCGGTGCGCGTCGACGGCGGCTGGACGAACGCCAACGATGGCATCCTCGGCGCCGACAACAAGTCGGCGGTCGCGGTCATCCTGGAAGTGGCGCGACGGCTGACGAGCGGCGCCGGTGCGCCCCCGGTCGGGGTCGAGGTCCTGTTCACCGTTTGCGAGGAGATCTCGTTGCTCGGCGCGTTCGCGTTCGACGTCGGCGGGCTCCACAGCCGCTTTGGCTACGTGTTCGACCACGCGACGCCGATCGGCGAGATCGTGACCGCGGCGCCGACTCTGCACCGGATCGTGGCCGAGCTCCATGGCCGGGCAGCCCACGCCGGGGTGCGGCCGGAGGCCGGGCGGAGCGCGATCGCCGCCGCGGCGCGGGCGATCGCGGGGATGCAGCTCGGCCGGATCGACCCCGAGACGACCACCAACGTCGGGACGATCCACGGCGGGACCGCGATCAACGTCGTCCCCGAGCGCTGCCGGATAGAGGGCGAGGTGCGGAGCGTCGACCGCGATCGGGCCGAGGCGCTCACGACCGAGATGGTCGACCACTTCCAGAATGCCGCCGACGCCGGCGAATGCGATCTCGACGTCACTCTCGAGCGGATGATCGAGGGCTACCGGATCCGACCTCGCGCCACCGAGGTGACCGTCGCCGAGGAGGCACTGCGGTCCTGCGGCTATGAGCCAACGCACATCCTGACCGGGGGAGCCTCAGACGCGAACGCCTTCCGCGCCGCCGGATTCGCCTGCGTCAACCTGGCCGATGGGACCGAGCGAAATCACGAGCCGACGGAGCGGATCAGCACGGACGCGCTCGAGGGCATGCTCGACGTGGCGATCGCGCTGGTCGAGGAAGCGGGCACGGCGCTCGCGAACGGGGACGGCGCTCGGTGAGCTCCGGGTTCGACCGGGACGGCGCTCGGTGAGCTCCGGGTTCGAGCCGATCGGGTCCGAAACCAAGTGGGAGGGCGCGGTCGTCCGCGCCGGGATCGAACGCTTCCGCTTCGCCGACGGCGCCGAGGTGACCCGCGACAAGGTCTGGCATCCCGGAGCCGTCGGGATCCTCGCGCTCGACGACGACCACGTCTGGTTGACCCGGCAGCCCCGCGAGGTGATCGGCGCGGCGGCTTCGCTCGAAATCCCCGCCGGCAAGCTCGACGTCGCCGGTGAGCCCCCGCCCGCGACCGCCAAGCGGGAGCTCGCCGAGGAGATCGGGAAGCGCGCCGAGAACTGGGAGGAGCTGCTCGTCTTCTACACCAGCCCGGGGTTCAGCGACGAGCGCGTGTGGCTCTACCTGGCCACCGGGCTGTCCGACAGCCCCGAGGTCGAGGTCGACGAGGACGAGCGGATTCAGATCGTCCGGTGGCCGGTCGGGAAGCTCGACGAGGCGATCGATCAGTGCGAGGACTCGAAGACGCTGATCGCGTTGCTGTGGCTGGCGGCGCGGCGGGGGCGCGGAGAGCGGTCGTGAGCGTCCGCGAGGAGGCGGCGCTCGGGTTTCAGCAAGGGGCAGGCGCGTACGAGCGCGGACGCCCCACCTATCCGCCCGCGGTCGTGGAGTGGCTCCGTCAGGAGCTCGAGCTCGGACCCGGCCGGACCGTGCTTGACGTCGCCGCCGGCACCGGCAAGCTCACCCGAGAGCTCGTCGCGCTCGGCGCCACCGTGGTTGCGGTCGAGCCGGTTCCGGCGATGCGGGCCGTGCTCGAGCGGGTCGTCCCCGACGCCCGGGCGCTCGATGGAACCGCGGAGGCGCTCCCGATCGAGGATGGCGCGGTCGACGCGGTGACGGCCGCATCGGCGTTTCACTGGTTCGACGGGCCGGTGGCGGCGGCGGAGTTCCACCGCGTGCTTCGGCCAGGCGGCAACGTCGCGCTGCTGTGGAATCGCCGTCGCCTCGACCAGCCGATCCACCAGGCCGTCGACGAGATCATCGGCCGGTACCGTCGCCGGACGCCGAGCCACCACCGCGGCGAATGGCGCGAGCCGCTCGAGTCAGGAGGACTGTTCGAGCCGGCGGCCGAGCGGGAGGTTCCGTTCGAGCAGGCGCTCGACGCGGACCGGTTCGTCGACCGGTTCAGCTCGATCAGCTTCGTCGCCGCACTGCCCGACGGCACGCGGGAGCAGGTGATCGAGCGCCTTCGGGCGGTGGCGGCCGGCGAGGAGCAGCCGATCCGGCTTGGATACACGGCGGAGGTGTACGTGTACCGCCGCGTGGGCTAGCCGCCCCAGCAGGACCCCCGGCCGCCGCCCCGAATACCCGATGCATGTCAACCGCGCACACGGTCGAGGGTGCCCGCCGGATCAACGACCTGACGTTCGACTTCCTCGGTTATCTCGAGCTCGAGCGCGGCCTGTCGCGCAACACGCTCGAGGCCTACCGCTCTGACCTGCAGCAGTTCGGCGAGTTCCTCGATCGTCACGACCTCGACCCGCTCGAGGCGAGGACCGTCGACCTCATGGAGTTCGTCTCCGAAGTAGCCAACGGAAGCTCCGAGCGGCCTGCCGCCGCGCCGGCCACGCTCCAGCGCAAGATCGCATCGCTGCGCTCGTTCTACCGCCACCTTCGGCGCGAGCAGATCATCGATCGCGATCCCGCCTCCGAACTGCGCGCCCCGCGGTCGCGGGCGCGGCTGCCCAAGGTTTTGAGCCGCGACGAGGTCGCGCGCCTGCTCGAGCAGCCGCGCGGCACGAGCCCGGCCGCACTCCGCGACCGCGCCCTGCTCGAGACGATGTACGCCTGCGGCCTTCGCGCGTCGGAAGCGATCGGGCTCGAGCTGTCCGAACTGGATCTCGAAGCGGGCATCCTCACGGCCCACGGCAAGGGCGCAAAGGAGCGGATCGTCCCGGTCGGCAGCCAGGCGATCGACGCGCTCAAGGCCTACCTCGAGAAGGGACGCCCGCGGCTCGTCGACCTGCGCCCCGAGCGCCGCGTGTTCCTGAACCTCCGCGGCGAGGGGCTGACGCGGCAGGGCCTGTACAAGATCGTCCGCCGCCACGCTCGCACCGCCGGCCTCGAGCACCGGATGAGCCCGCACACGCTGCGCCACACGTTCGCGACCCATCTCCTGACGGGCGGATGCGACCTGCGCGCGCTGCAGGAGATGCTCGGGCACGCCGACATCGGCACGACCCAGATCTACACCCATCTCTCGACCGAGCGGCTGCGCGACGTGTACTTCGACGCGCACCCCCGGGCCCAGATCACGCCCGAAGACGACTAACGGCGCCCTGACGCCGACCAGCAGCGGCTGAAGACGACCAGCTCCGCGGGCGCCACCTGCGGGACCGTTCTACAGTCTCGACCGTGGGGATCGGACGCCGGTGACACGAGCCTTCGTCGTGGTACTCGACGCCTGCGGCGTCGGCGCGCTTCCGGATGCCGCGGAGTACGGCGATGCCGGCACGAACACGCTCGGGCACCTGGCGCGCGAGGTCGGCGGGCTCGAGTTGCCGGCGCTCGGCCGGCTCGGCCTCGGATCGATCGTCGAGCTCGACGGTGTGCCGCCGGCGGAGGCCCCGGTGCTCCACGGCCGTCTGCGCGCGCTCGGACCGGGTAAGGACTCGACCGCGGGCCATTGGGGTTTGATGGGTGTCTCGACCCGCCAGGCGCTGCCGACGTATCCGGAGGGCTTCCCCGAGGAGATCGTCGAGATCGTGTCCGACGCCAGCGGCCGCGGCGTCATCTGCAACCGGCCCTGCAACGGGATCGAGGCGATCGAGCAGTGCGGCGGCGCGCACCTCGAGACCGGCGCGCTGATCGTCTACACGAGCCAGGACTCGGTGCTGCAGATCGCCGCGCATGTCGACGTCCTCGACCCCGACGAGCTGTACGCGATCTGCGGCAACGTCCGTGAGGCGCTGCCGGCCGATCAAGCGGTGGGCCGCGTGATCGCGCGGCCATTCGCGGGATCGCCGGGAGAGTGGAGGCGCACCGACGGAAGGCGAGACTTCTCGATCGTGCCGCCGGGCCGCAGCTACCTGGAGGAGCTCCAGGAGTCCGCCGTCGAGGTCCACGCCGTCGGCAAGGTCGGCCAGCTGTTCGCCGGCGTCGGCATCGATGCCCAACATCCCGGAGCGACCAACGCGCGCGCCCTCGCCGAGACGACCGATCTCATCCGCTCCCTGGACGCCGGGTTCGTGTTCACGAATCTCGTCGAGACCGATCAGGTCTACGGCCACCGGCACGACGTCGTTGGCTTCCACGGTGCGCTGCGGGAGATCGACGCCGCCGTGGCTGAGTGGATGGCGCTCCTCCGACCCACCGACATGCTGGTCCTGACCGCCGACCATGGATGCGACCCGATCTCACCCCGCACCGACCACACGCGCGAGTATGCGCCGGTGTTGGCCGCGTTCGAGGGCCACGGCTCGCGCCGCCACGACGGGTCACTGGCGGATGTGGGTGCGAGCGTGCTGGCCTGGCTCGCCGCCGGGCGCGCGAGTCACCTCCCCGGGGAATCGTTCGTCGCGGTCGGTGTCGCGGATTAACCGTGCCAGAGCTGCCCGAAGTCGAGACGATCCGCCGCCAGCTGGCGCCTCACCTGGAGGGGCGGACGATCGTCTCCGCCCAGATCCTCGATCCCCGGTGGACTCGGCCGGACCCGCCGGCGGCCGTCGAGGCCGAGGTCACCGGCGCCGTCGTCGAGCGGATCGGCCGCACCGGCAAGTACCTCGTCTGGTCGCTATCGGGCCAGCGGTTCCTGCTCCAGCACCTGCGGATGACCGGGACGCTGCTGTACGACCCGGGCGTCGCGCCGCCGCACACGCACGTGATCGTCGACCTCGACGACGGCCATCGCCTCGTGTACGTCGACCCGCGCCGGTTCGGAACGGGTCACCTCGTGCACGGTGCCGCCGCCCGCGACCAGTACCTGGCCGAACGGCTCGGGATTGAGCCGCTCACGCCCGAGTTCACGGCCGCCCACCTGCGCGAGCTCGCGCGGGCGCGTGTCGCCCCGGTCAAGGCGTTCGTGCTCGACCAGCGGCGGATCGCCGGCGTCGGCAACATCTACGCCGACGAAGCGCTGTTCCGAGCCGGCGTCCATCCGCTCCGCCCGGCCGGGCGGCTGACCGTAGCGGACTGGGAGCGGGTGCGGGACGGAATCGAGGAGGCCCTGAGCGCCGGGATCGAGGCCAAGGGCGCCTCGATCGACGACTTCCGCCACCTCGACGGGGCGCGGGGATCGTTCCAGGATCTCTTCCTGGTGCACCGGCGCGCCGGTGAGCCGTGCCCGAACTGCGGGACCACAATCCGCAAGATCGTCGTCGGGGGACGAGGCACGTACGTGTGCGAGCACTGCCAGCGCAAGCCTCGGGCACGACGCGCCGGCGTGGGTCGGCGATAGGCCGCGGGCCAGGGGAGACGCTAGGCCGCGAGCAGCTCGGTGAGCCGTCCCTCGCGGTCCGCCGCGAGCAGCTCGTTGAAGCCGCCGATCGGCTCCTCGCCGATCAGGATCTGCGGGAAGGTGAACATCCCCGTCCGCGCCACCAGCTCCCCGCGACCGTCCGGATCGCGTGCCAGATTGATCTCCTCGTACTCGATCCCGCGCTTGGACAACAGCGCCTTGGCCCTCAGGCAGAACGGACACGCATCAGTCGTGTACATGGTGACCGGCTTCATCACTTCATTAAATATAGCTGCGGTGGGGCGATGGCCGGGTCGCTGAGGACCGAGGCGATCGTGCTCCGCTCGATCCGATACGGCGAGGCGGACCGGGTTCTCCATCTGTACACGCCGGGGTACGGACGATTGGCCGCGATCGCCAAGGGAGTGCGCCGGGCGCGCAGTCGGTTCGGCGCGCGGCTCGAGCCGTTCTTCCACATCCGTGTGATCCTGCACCAGGGCCGCAGCGACCTGCACACGGTGACGAGCGTCGACACCGTCGACGCGCACGCCTCGCTGCGCGATCACGCGGCGACGCTCGACGCTGCCGCGCGCGCCTGCGACGCGGTCAGCCGTCTGTTCGAGACGCCGGATCCGCACCCCGAGGTGTTCCGCCTGCTCGCCAACGAACTCGCGCTGCTGGCCACGGACGCCGGCCAGGCACGCCCGGCTAACGGACTCGCGTTCCGTCTGAAGCTGCTGCTCGCCGCCGGCATCCTTCCACTGCTCGGATCGTGTGCCGGCTGTGGCGATTCCGAGCATTTGCAGGGATTTTCAGCCGCCGCGGGCGGCGTCGTGTGCAACTCGTGCGAGGCTGGGGCGTTCCCCCTCGCCGAGGAGTCCCACAGCTTCCTCGTCGCCGCACTCGGCCGTCCGCTGGCCCAGGCGCCCGATGCCTCCGAACTGGTCTTGGCGCAGGCCGAGCGCGCGATCACCGAGACCGCCGAATACCACGCGCACGTCCGGCTCCGGCCGCTCCTCAGCGCCACCCGCGGCCGTCCGGCGGTCGCAAGTCGCTGACCCGCCCCGTCCGCGCCACCACAATCGCCCGCGCAGACCGGCAACGCCTTTGTCACAACGCGTCTCGCCCGCGCCACCCCGCTGTCAGAATCGACGGTATATGAGCGACCAACTCCTGAGCTCCGGGACCGACCACCCGACGGGCCCCGTCGCGGCGGCGTTCGCCGAACGGATCCGCGACCGGGAAGCCCGCGAGCTGTCGCCACTGGCGACGCCCTCGTACCCCGCGCGGCGCCAGCGCCCCGAGCCCGGCTGCGGCCTCCGCACGCCGTTCCAGCGCGACCGCGACCGGATCGTCCATTGCAAGGCGTTTCGGCGGCTCAAGCACAAGACCCAGGTGTTCGTCGCGCCGGCCGGCGACCACTACCGCACGCGGCTCACGCACACGCTCGAGGTCACGCAGATCTCGCGAACGGTGGCGCGTGCACTGAGCCTGAACGAGGATCTGGTCGAGGCGATCGGGCTCGGCCACGACCTCGGCCATCCGCCGTTCGGACACGTCGGCGAGGACGCGCTCGACAGGTGCCTGACCGAGCGCTTCGGCGTGCGGTTCATGCACCACGAGCACTCGCTGCGGGTAGTCGACATGCTCGAGCGCGACGGACTCGGCCTGAACCTGACCGCGCCTGTGCGCGACGGAATCGTGAGCCACTCCGGCCGAGCGCAGGAGCCCGCAACGCTCGAGGGCAAGATCGTCCGGCTGATGGACCGGGTGGCGTACATCAACCACGACATCGACGACGCCGTGCGCGCCGGCGTCCTCTCGCCCGAAGACCTGCCGCGAGGTGCCATCGACGTTCTCGGCGAGACCGGCCCCCACCGGATCGACACGCTCGTCCACGACCTGGTCGAGAACTCTGAGGCGCAAAACGACATCGTTCAGGGAGTGGCGGTCGGCGCGGCGATGACCGAGCTCCGCGACTTCATGTTCGAGCACGTGTACCTGGGACCCGCGGCGACGCGCGAGCACGCCAAGATCCGAGTTGTCGTGCAGTCGCTGTTCGATTACTACTGCGCCCACCCGGACGAGATCCCCGATTCGATCCCGCCGGGTGACGTCGCCCGCCGCGTCACCGACTACCTCGCCGGCATGACCGACCGGTTCTGCATACGCACGTTCGAGGTGCTGAGCGTGCCGGTGGCGTTCGCGCCGTGAGGGCGGGCGGGGTGCGCTTCACGGCCGACTCGCGCGATCGAGTGCGCGACGCGGTCGACATGGTCGCGCTTGTCTCGGACCACACCGAACTGCGCCGCGCCGGCGCGAGCGAATACGTCGGCCGCTGCCCGTTCCACGACGAGCGGACGCCGTCGTTCGGAGTCAATCCGATCGAGAAGGTCTATTACTGCTTCGGGTGCCAGGCCTCGGGCGACGTGTTCACGTTCGTGATGGAGACCGAGGGACTCGACTTCCCCGGGGCGCTGCAGTCGCTCGCCGACCGGTTCGGCGTCGAGCTCCAAACCGAACAGGAGGACCCGAAGGCCGCCGAGAGACGCCAGCGCCGCGAGCGGTTGCAGTCCTTACTCGGCCGCGCCGCCACATACTACGAGCGCTATCTGTGGGAGGCCCGGGAGGCAGGGCCCGCGCGGGACTACCTGCGCGTCCGCGGCCTCCGCGAGGAGACGCTCCGCGAGTTTCGCGTCGGCTACGCCCCGAGTGCGTGGGACCGGATCCTGACCGCGTCGCGACGGGCGGGCTACAGCGACGAGGAGCTGCTGAGCGTCGGGCTCGCCCAACGCTCCCAGAACCGCCCGGGCCAGATCTACGACCGGTTCCGCGAGCGAATCATCTTCCCGTCGGCCGACGTCCGGGGGCACGTCATCGGGTTCGGGGCGCGGGCGATGCGCGACAACCAGCGTCCCAAATATCTGAACACCGCGGAGAGCGAGCTGTACCACAAGCGCGAGGTGCTGTTCGGCCTCGACCGTGCCCGGGCGGCGGCCTCCCGCGTGGGCAGCGTGATCCTGGTCGAGGGCTACACCGACGTGCTCGCGGTCCATCAAGCCGAGCTCGACAATGCCGTCGGGATCATGGGCACCGCGCTGACCGACGAGCAGGTCGCCGCGCTCCAACGCATCGCCAACACCCTCGTGCTGTGCCTCGACGCCGACCGCGCCGGCCAGGACGCGATGCTCCGTGCCGCCCAGGTGACGGACAAGCGAAGTGTCGAGCTTCGCGTCGTGCCGCTACCCGAGGGCACCGATCCCGCTGACCTGATCGAGCGCCACGGAGCCGAGGCCCTGCGCGAGCGAGTCGCGGCTTCGGTGCCGTTCGTGAAGTTCCACGTCGAGCGGATCCTCGAGCGCAACGACCTGACGAGCGCCGAAGGCCGCGATCGCGCGTTCAACCAGCTCCAGCCTGCGCTGAGAGATCTGCCGCGCGGCGCGTTCGGCGAGGAACTACTACGCCGCGTCGCGGGTAAGCTGGAGCTCTCGGAGGCGCGGCTCGGCTCTCTGATCGAGGGCGCCTCCCCGCCCGGCGTCGGTCTCGGCCAAGGCCCGGGTGCCGCCAACAAAACGCCGACGAACGGCGCCGAGCTCGATCAGGGCTTCCGCGCCGAGCGGACATTCCTGGCCCTGTGCGTTGCCCTGCCCCAGGCGGGCGCGCGGACTCTGTTCGAGATCGATCCCGAACAGCTGATCACGAGCGAGCTCATGCGCCGGGCGGCTCGGCATCTCGCCGGCCGCACGCAGTCGCCGCTCACGGACCTGCCCCCGGACGACGACGAGCTGGCGAGGACCATCGCCGACCTCGTGGCGCGGGCCGGGCGGGCCAGCCACGTCAGCGAGGACCAGCTCGAGCATGCCCGTCTGGTGCTCGAGCGAGCCCGGCTCGACCGCGCGGTTCGCCGCGCCAGGGCCGAGGGCAGCAGCGGGATCGGCGACCTGGCGCGCCAGCGCGAGGCTGTGCTAGACCAGATCCGCAACGTCGTCGCCCGCCTCGAACGGGCCGTGTGACCGCAGACCCGCGGAGCCCCGCAGAAAGTCAGCGCAGCGTCTGCGAGAGCGTGGCGCGCACGGCGGCGAGCGCGGCTCGCCTGACCTCCGCCAGCGTCCGACCGTGCTCCCGCGCGATCTGGCGAAGCGTGAGTCCCGACGCGATCTCCCGGCGTAGCTCGGCCGGCGTGAGACCCAGGTAGCGCGCGGCGGCGGCGATCTCGAACGATTGCAGCGCCTCGGCTCCCGGCAGTCCGAGCGGTCGACGCGCCCGGGACGTGACGGCCGCCGTCCGCGCCGGCGCGATCAGGTCGGTCCTCGGGGTCACGTTCAGGAGCACGGGCGGGCGCGGCGCCTGGTTGAAGTCGAAGTCGTTCTGGAGGTCGCCCAGCTGCGGAAGCGCCTCGCGCACGTCGGGCCGTGGGTCTGGGCGCCCGTCGGTCGTGGGATCGAGCCGCTGGCCGGCGAGGAAGTCGTCCTCGATGAACTTCGTGTAGGCGTCGAAGCTGAGCGTCTGATGGTCGATGAACCCCGCCCGTGCGTACGGGCTGATCACCAGCCCGGGGACGCGCAGCCCGTAGCCCAGGCTGTCCACGCTCGGCGGCTGAACGTGGTCGTAGAACCCGCCCCAGTCGTCCCATGACAGGAAGATCGCGGTGCTGCTCCAGTCCGGGCTCCGCATGATCGCGTTGACGAGGCCGGTGACGTACGTCTGGCCGGCGCTGATCAGACCCGGCGGGTGCTCGGACACCGTCCCGTTCGGGGTCACCCACGACACGGACGGCAAGGTGCCGTTCTTGGCGGCGCTGAGGAAGTTCGACAGCGACTGGATGTTGCCGAGCTGATCGTCCTGCTGGACGTCGGTGAAGTACGGCAGCGGATTCCAGATGCCTGGGGTCTTGGCCTGCTGTCCGACCGGGGCGCACGACATCGCGGCGTCGTTGTCGCAGTCCGGCTCGGTGCCCTTATAGACGTAGTAGCCCCAGCTCACGTCGTTCTTGTGAAGCAGATAGGTGAGATCGGTCCAGGCGTAGTTCGGATTGGTTGGCACCGGATTGCCGAGGCGGCGCCCGAAGTCGGGCGGGTTCTGCGGGCTCTCGATCGCGCTGCGGCAGCTCTCGGGGTCGGCCTGGAGCGTGCAGTACGCCGACCATTCCGACACCATGTAGAGGTGGGCCGGGAGGCTCCAGGACGCGACCGATTCGAACATGTGGTCCTGGAGCACGAAGCCGTGCGCGTAAGTCCAGTAGTTCGGGATGTCGGCGCCGGTGTGGTAGCCCATCACGTCCGGCGTGCCCCCGCCGTTCCCGCAGGCCGGGTTGAACGTCTGGGCGCAGCCCGACATCCCGCGCTCCTGCTCGGTCACGAACCCGTCCATCTTGCCCCCGTTTATGTCGGCCACCGACGCCGCCGCGGAGTGTGGGCCGCCCAGGCTGCGGTCCTGCGCGTCGTGGAACGGCCGCACGCAGCCGCCACTTGCGGGATTCGGGGCGCACGGCACGGTGCCGGGGTTCCCCGCTAGTCCGGGGATCCCGTCGGCCCCGGGGTACGTCCCGAAATAGGAGTCGAACGAGCGGTTCTCTTGCATGATGATCACCACGTGGCGGATCTTGTGGATCCCGACGCCCGGCGGGTTCGGGGTCAGCACCGATGTGGTGGTCGTGGGGGAGGTCGACGAACTCGTGGTGCCCGGGTTGGCGGCATGCTTCGACCCCCCGCCGCACCCCGCGGCGAGCAGCGCAGCCGCCAGCAACCAGCCCCCGAGTCGCCCGCCCCGGCGTCGACCGGTCAAGACCAGAGCCTCATGCCGTCGCTTGAAGCAATCGATCAGACAATCGGCGCGATGCTAGGCGTCCGGCAGACGCTTTGCGTCAAGCCCCGGTGAAACCCGAGCGGTCATCGTTGACGGCCGTTGGCCGATCGTTGGCCAGTCCGAGCATCCGGTTGTGGTCCGGTTAACGCGGCGTTCTGCGCTGACTGCGGTTCCCGCTAGAGTTCGCGCTCCTCGTCCCTGGACGAGTCAATGTCGATCCGGGGTAGCTCAATCGGCAGAGCGTTCGGCTGTTAACCGAAATGTTGTGGGTTCGAGTCCCACCCCCGGAGCTAATTGCCCAGCACGAGACCGCGTTCCCAGTACGAGACAGCGTGAGGTGACGTGCGCTCGGGCCTGACCATCTCAGAGCTCGAGGACTGGGAGCTTCACGGCGCGGTCTGGCGCCCGCTCGAGCTCACCGAGGATCGTGCGGTCGTCGAGTTGTGCAGCTGCTCGGGTGAGCCGATGGATCGAGTCGAGGGGGACGCTCCCGAGCTGATCGAGTTCATCCGCGCCCGCGCGTCCGATCCGACCGGCTGACCGGGCCGGCGCGCGAGTTCCTCGACGAGGTCGGCCGCCCGGGCCGCGCCGTCGTGCGCCGTCGCCCACGCGGCGAGCTCACCGGCCCGCGACGCCAGCGACCGCGCGGCCAGCGCGCGGCGGACCGCGAGCCGCAGCGCGGCCGGCCCCAGCAGCCGCCACGGCAGTCGGACACCGACCCCGGCCCAGTCCGCGCGAGCGGCATTCTCGGCCATGTCGCCGACGTGCGGGACCGCGAGCACCGGGCAGCCGCAGGCCAGCGCGCGCGCCATCGTCCCGTGGCCGGCGTGGCAGATCACGAGCGAGCACGCCGGCATCTCCTTGGTGTACGACAGCCATTCGACCAGCCGCGTGTTCGCCGGAACCGAGACTCGGTCAGCCAGCGGCCGGCGGTTCCAGGTCGCGAGCACGCGAACCGGCTCGCCGCCCAACCCGAGCAAAGCCGCCCGCAACAGCCGGTGCGAGGGATCCTGTGCCGTCGACGGCGCCACCAACACCAACGGCTCGTCTCCGCCCGGCGGATCGACCCGGCCGAACGGCATCTCCCACATCAGCGGCCCGACGACGTGCACGCCGTCCGGCCACGTCCGTGGGTACTCGAGCCCCGGGAACGTGCCGACCACGCACAAGCGCTCGCTCAAACCTCCGTGGAGGCGGTCCACCGCAGGCAGGCCAAGCCGCCTCCGTGCCTCGTTCAGCTCGTCTCGCCCCCGGCGTAACCCGGCTTCCATGGGGCGATCCAGCGCGTCCCAGAGCATCCGGCCGACCGCCGTACGCGGGAGACGGGCACCCAGCGCGTAGGGAGGGAAGCCGGGCCCGGAGGGGGGATACAGATGAGGGATCAGCGTGGCCACCGGCACGCCCTCGAGCTCGCCCGCCATCGCCGGGGCGAGCGTGAGGATGTCGTGCACAACCACGTCGGGCGCCACCGAAGCGACCGACCGCCGCGTCGGCCCGGTGGCCCTCACCACCGCCTCGTACATCTCGAACGGCTCGCCGCGCAGCGGGAACAGCTTGTTCTCGGGGGCGGACACGAACCGCATCCCGGCGGCCTCGACGTGCTCGCGCCACCGCGACCACGTTTCGTAGGTCACGTCATGGCCGCGCGCCGCCAGTTCCGCGCCCAGCGCGAGCATCGGGAAGGCGTGACCTGGCTCGCCGAACGCCCCCAGGAAGATGCGGAGCCTGCGGCGCCGATCCCCCGGCGCGCTCAAGCCGCCAGCTCGGCGACGGCTGCCAGCTGCTCGATCCGCTCGGGCGCGGTGAACGCCATCGGGTTGATCATCAGCGTGCCCACGCCGGCTTCGCGGAACGCCGCGAGCCGATCACGCACGTGCTCCTTCGGTCCGCACAACGTGACGAGGTCGATCAGCTCGTCGGGGAGCGCCGCCGCCGCCTCCTCCTTCTTGCCGTCGAGGTAGAGGTCCTGGACGTTGCGAGCGGCGTCCTCGAACCCGTAGCGCTGGACGAGCTGGTTGTAGAAGTTCTGCTTGCGCGATCCCATTCCGCCGATGTACAGCGCGAGCGCGGGACGCATCAGGTTGCGCGCGCCCTCGCGGTCCTCAGAGACGTAGGTACTGACCGACGGCGCCATCTCGAACCCGTCGAGCGAGCGTTCGGCTCGCCGCGCACCCGCTTCGAGCAGCTCTCGCACGTCCGAGACGTGCTCGGGCGAGAAGAACACCGGGATCCAGCCGTCGGCGATCTCGCCGGCGAGCTCGGTGTTCTTGGGTCCGATCGCCGCCAGGTAGATCGGGATCCGCTCCTGCACCGGGGAGATCATGAGCTTCAGGGGCTTGCCCGGCCCATCCGGGAGCGGCAGCTCGAGCGTCTCGCCCTGGTAGTCGACCCGCTCGCGCGCGAGCGCGAGCCGCAGGACCGCGACGTACTCGCGGGTCCGCTGCAGCTGGCGCGCGAACCGCTGGCCGTGCCAGCCCTCGGCGACCTGCGGTCCCGAGGATCCGATCCCGAGCACCATGCGGCCGCCCGAGATGATGTCGATCGTCGCCGCGGTCATCGCGGTCATCGCCGCGCTTCGCGCCGGCATCTGGAAGATCGCCGACCCGAGCTTGATCTTGCTCGTGCCGGCGGCGAGCCACGCGAGCACGGTTGCCGCGTCCGATCCATACGCCTCGGCGGCCCACACCGAGTCGTACCCGAGTCGCTCGGCCTCGACGACGACCGCGAGCTGATCGTCCGGGGTCTGGCCGGGAATCCAGTAACCGAGGTATGCGCCGAGCTTCATGGTCGGGCGTGAACCCTAAGCGAACCGGGCCCGAGGCGAGCCACCGCGATACTGATCGGCGTGGAGGAAGCCGCGCCCGCAGCCGTTCCCGAGGCGCCCGAGCGGGAGCCCGGAGCGAGTCCGGTCGAGCGAGAGCGCCGGACGAGTCCGGTCGAGCTGCTGTGGGACCTGGTGTTCGTCTTCGCGATCACCCAGGTGACCACGCTGCTGTGGCGCGATCTGACCTGGCGCGGGTTCGGGCGGGCGATGCTGGTCCTCGCGCTCGTGTGGTGGGCGTGGTCGGCATACGTGTGGGCGGCCAACGCCCAGGTCGAAAACTCGCCGACCCTGCGGGCCTGCCTGCTCGTCTCGTCGATCGCGATCTTCATCACCGGCCTGTCGGTCCCGCACGCCTTCGGCAGCGAGGGCACGCTGTTCGCCGTCAGCTACGCGGTGGTGCGCATCCTGCACCTCGCGCTGTACGCCGACGCCTCACGGCGAGGGAACGCGTCGTGGTCGGCGATCGCGGGCTTCGCGCTGACCGTGGTCATCGGCATGGCGCTGCTGATCGCGGGCTCATTCGCGACCGGGGTGGCCAGGACCGCGCTGTGGGTGCTCGCGGCGGCGATCGACTACGCCGGCCCGGCGTGGCTGACGAGGGAGCGGCTGCGCGGGCTCCAGCAGGTGGCCGTCGCGCACTTCGCCGAACGCTACGGCCTGTTCGTGATCATCTGCCTGGGGGAGTCGATCGTGGCGATCGGGGTCGGCGCGCTCGGCACCTCGGCCGAGCGTCCCTTGACCGCGGAGATCGTCGTCGCGGTGGCGCTGGGCGTGCTGATCACGGTCACGATGTGGTGGACGTATTTCGAGAGCGGGTACGCCGCGACCGCCGAGGAGCACCTGCGGGCGCACGACGATCCCGTGCTGGCCGCCGCCGACGGCTACAGCTATCTGCATCTCGTGATCGTCGCCGGCATCATCACGTTCGCGGTCGGGGTCAAGGTCCTCACGCGGGGTTCGGTGTCGGCGTCGCTCCCGGATCCGGCGCGTCTGGCGCTGTGCGGCGGCGTGGCGCTGTACCTGGTCGGGCACGCTGCGTTCGTGCTCCGGATGGTGGGCGAGGTCGAGTACGCAAAGCTCGCGGTCGCGGTGGCGCTGCTCGCGCTCTATGCGGTAGGCGGCGAGCTGCCCGCGTGGGCGGTGGCGGTGGGGGTCGCGGCGCTGATGGGCGCGCTGTGCATGGCCGAGTCGGAGGCGGTCCGGCGGGTTTTATCCGGTCAACCCCGGGAAGCTTCAGCTGAGAGGATGAGGGGATGACAACACGAAATCTGGAGCTGCGCGGGGCCATGGCGGCCGGGTTCGAAGAGGTGATCACCCCGGACGCGCTCGAGTTCGTGGCCGAGCTCCAGCACCGCTTCGGGCCTCGCCGAGAGGAGCTTTTGGAAGCGCGAGCCAACCGCCGCGCGCGGCTCAGGGCGGGGGAGATGCTCGACTTCCTGCCCGACACGCGCGAGATCCGCGAGAGCGACTGGAGCGTCGACCCCGTCGCCGACGACCTCCAGCGGCGGTGGGTCGAGATAACCGGCCCGACGGATCGCAAGATGACGATCAACGCCCTGAACTCCGGCGCGGACGGGTTCATGGCCGACTTCGAGGACGCGAACTCGCCGACCTGGCACAACATGGTCGACGGGCACCGGAACCTCCGCGACGCGATCGACGGAACCATCACGTACCGCGACTCCGACGGTAACTACTACGAGCTCTCGGAAGACCCGGCCACGCTACTGGTGCGTCCGCGCGGCTGGCACCTACCGGAGCGCCACGTGCTCGTCGACTCCGAACCGGTGTCGGGCTCGCTGTTCGACTTCGGGATGTACGTGTTCCACTGCGCGCGACTCCTGCTGCGAGTTGGCACGGCGCCCTACTTCTACCTGCCGAAGATGGAGTCACATCTAGAGGCCAGGCTGTGGAACGACGTGTTCCTGTTCTCGCAGGACGCGCTCGGAATCCAGCACGGAACGTTCAAGGCCACGGTGCTGATCGAGACCCTTCCGGCCGCGTTCGAGATGGACGAGATCCTGTACGAGCTCCGCGAGCATTCGGCGGGGCTCAACGCCGGTCGCTGGGACTACATCTTCTCCTCGATCAAATGCTTCCCCGACCGGCCCGAGATGGTCTTGCCTGACCGGGTCGACGTGACCATGACGGTGCCGTTTATGCGCGCCTACACCGAGCTGCTGGCCGCCACCTGCCACAAGCGCGGCGCCCACGCGATGGGCGGGATGGCGGCGTTCATCCCGTCCCGCAAGGACACGAGCGCGAACGAAAAGGCGTTCGCGGCCGTGCGCGCCGACAAGGAGCGCGAGGTCAAGCAGGGTTACGACGGCACGTGGGTGGCGCACCCCGACCTCGTGCCGGTCGCGCGCGAGGTGTTCGAGACGGGACTGAACGGCGCTCCCAATCAGGTGTCGCGCCGGCGCGACGACGTCCATGTCACCGCCGGCGAGCTCCTCGACCTCGCCTCGACGCCCGGTCAGGTCACCGAGAAGGGCCTCCGCACCGACGTCAACGTCGGCTTCCAGTACATCTCGTTCTGGCTGACCGGCCGCGGCGCCGCCGCGATCAACTCGATGATGGAGGACGCCGCCACCGCGGAGATCTCGCGCTCGCAGATCTGGCAGTGGGTGCACCACGGCGTCCAGCTCGACAATGGCCAGACGGTCACGCCGGAGCTCGTCCGTCAGGTGCTCGACGAGGAGACGGCCAAGATCCGCGAGCAGGTCGGCGCCGAGGTGTGGGACGCCGGCCGGCCGCGTGAAACCCGCGAGATATTCGAAGGCGTGGCGCTGTCGAGCGAGCTGATCGAGTTCTTGACGATCCCGGCGTACCGGTACCTGGAGGATTAGGAGGGGCCGGCTTCGCCGGCATCCCTGGGACCGGGCAGGCCCGTCCGGACCGGATCGCCCACACTGATCCAGCCATCGAGCAGGATGTCCGCCCGGAGGCCGCCGCGGTGGACGAGGGCGCGGAGCACGGGGCGGCCGGCGTAGCGCTGGACGACCGTGCACGGCTCGCACAGCCTCATCCCGCGGCACCGCACCTCCCCTACGGTGAACTCGTGGCCGACGAGCGCGTTGAGGTCGATCCCGCGCGTGACCACGTTCCGGCGGTGGTCGCTCGGCTCGAGCGGCGGATCGAACGACTCGCACACCTCAGCCTCGATCAGCGTCAGTGCGCTCCCGGGCATGCCCGAGGGAAACGTGCCGGTGCCCGCCACGTGGCGGTCGCCCTCGAGTCCTCGGCCGGCCAGCGCACGCGCGGTCTCGGGCAGGCGCGCGGGCTCGGCCGCGTTCGCGGCGACCGCCACCGTCTCGACGGTCCCGGCGGCCGTGCGCGCAGCGGGCCGCGGCGGGAGCGCGAGCGCAATGTCGGACGCGGCGATCAGGAAGCCGTCCTCGGGGTCGACCTCGGAACCGCCGACGGGGTCCCACACGACGCCCGACGGTACGCCGTACATGACCACGTACCGCCCACCGGCCCGCGCGATCCACGGTCCCGGCCAGGAGAACGACGACGCGTCGTTGATCCGGGCCAGTCCGAGCCCGAGCCCGCCGAGCCAGCGGGAGACCGTCCACCCGGTGGCGGGATCCTCGCCGGCAGACGGACGTGGCAGCTCCTCGAACGGCAGCTCGAGGATCGTCGCCACGCAGGCCAGGAAAGACGCCGTCCCGGGCGGGAGCTCAGATTCCGGCGGTCGAACCTCGCGCATCACGCGAGATTCTGGCGCGTTCGGCGCCGCGGCAGGGGATAGAGGACCGCCGAGCACCTCGCCCGCCACGACAGCCTCACCGAGCTGCCCAACTCAAGTAGTCCCTGTATCGAGCTTTCGTGACAGCACCTTTAGGTGCTTTAGGTAGCTTTTATGCCTGGGCGTCCGAAAGCTGACGCAGGCGGACCTGGGCCCGCCGAGGCGCGCAGTAGCTTCCCTGCCGACGGATGCCAACGAGCTACCACCGGTTCGCCGGCACGAGCCTCGAACGCCTGGCGGCGCTAAGCGACGGCGTGTTCGCCGTCGCAATGACGCTCCTCGTCCTCGACCTGAAGGCCCCGTCGGTCCCGAAGCGCGCTCAGCAGCCGATCTGGTCGGGTGGCGGAGGCGGCTCCGAGCGAGCCCTCTCGCACGGCTTGCTTCACAACGTCGCGCCCCGGCTACTGCCCTACGTCATGAGCTTCCTCACGCTGGGGATCTTCTGGGTCGGCCAGCAGACCCAGCTTCAGAGCTTCACGCGCAGTTCCCGAGCGCTGACGTGGATCCACCTGTCGTTCCTGATGGCGGTGACCGTGCTGCCGTTCTCAACCGGGCTGCTTGCGCAGGACACCACCTACCGGCTTGCGATCGCTGTCTACTGGTTGAACCTGTTCGCGCTCGGCCTCGTGCTGTTCATCAGCCTTCGATATGCCGACCGCGCCGGCCTGATAACCGGCGACACGACCGACGAGATGCGCGCCGCCATGCGGCGTCGGATCGTCGTCTACCAGTGCCTGTATGCGCTCGCGACGCTGACCTGCCTGGTCAACACGTACCTCGCGATCGGCCTGCTGTTCGCGCTCCAGCTCAATGCGGTGATCGCGCCACGGATTTGGATTCTCGACCGGGTATGACGGCCCGCACCGAGCCGCGACCGCCGGGGTTTACGGGGCCAGCACGACCTTGCCGCGCAGTCCTCCCCGCTCCAATCGAGCATACGCGTCCCGGAACCGCTCCAACGGAAGCGTCTCGGCGACGCGGACTGTGAGCTCGCCCGCTGCAGCGCGACCTGCGAGCTCGGCTGTCGCGTCCGCGTCCGGTTGTACCTGCACGGTCTCGGGGTCGATCCCGCGGCTAGCGCCGGGCACCGCGGTAGGGACGGACGTCACGAACCTGCCTCCGTCGCGAACGCATGCCAGGGCGATATCGCCGAGCCCCACGGTGTCGAGGCACACGTCGACGCCTTCTCCCCAGCGCTTCCGAACCTGCGCCTCGAGACCGCTCTCGGTGCTCACGACCGACTCGGCCCCGAGCCGCCGGGCCTCATCAGCGTCGGAATCGCGCACCGCCGCGATCACCCGAGCGCCGCGGGCCATCGCGAGCTGAAGCGCAAAGCCGCCGACCATCCCCGCTGCGCCTGCCACGACCGCGGCCGTGTCGAGCAGCAGGCGGGCCGTGATGCCGCAAACCGGCAGCGCACTGCCCTCGGCAAAGCCGAGCGCATCGGGAAGCTCGGCGAGAATGCCTCCTGAAACCGAGATCTGCTCGGCGAACGCTCCGACTCCCATCCACGGTTTCGACGAAGCCGGCAACCCGACGGCCGTCGGGCGTCTCGCCGGCGAAATCCCAGCCTTGCACCTGCGGGAAATCGCTCGATCCGCCCGCCCCCGCGAACGCACCCGCGGCGGCGCCCAGGTCCCATGGGCCCAAGGACGCCGAACGGATGTAAACCAGCGCCTCGCCGTCGCCCGGAGACGGATCGGGCACCTCAGAAAGATCCAGGCCGGCGAGGCCGGTGAACGCGTTCAGTACGATCGCGCGCAACCCCCACAGCGTCGCATGCCGTCGAGCCGCTGGTCGGAATCCTCACGACGGAGTAACGGCACGGTCACACCGCTGGGCCTCGTCGTCTCGGCGCCCCGTCCAGGCCGAGATCGCGATTCCGACCGGGATCGCGATGGCCCTGCCAGGACTCGAACCTGGGCGCCACGGATTATGAGTCCGCTGCTCTACCGACTGAGCTACAGGGCCGGGATCGATGTCAAGCCACGATCGGCCGCGACGCTAGCAGTCGCGTGAGGTACGCTGCCGTTCTTAGATGCTCCCTATCGCAGGCTTCCTGGGCCAGAGTCCGAGTTCGTTCGGAACGACGGTCGCGCTTCTGCTCACGTTCCTCGGGATCGGAGTGATCGTGAACGTGATAATCGTCTACATCGTCGCCCAGGTCCTCGCCGAGCGCAAACAGAATCAGGAGCGCATGGAGCGCCAGTAGCGGCGGTGCCCTGCTCAGTGTGAAGGCGGCCGTCTCACGGGCCTGAAATGAAGAGTGGTGAAGGACGCCGGGCAACGGCGTCGAATCAGACGGCTGCCCATGAAGCAGTCAGTCACTCCCACTCCGACCGCCTCCCCAACCGGCCACCAGGCCCTGTCGGCATACATCCGAGCCCGCTTCGACGAGTTCTCGCGCTCGCAGAAGGACGTTGCCCAGTACATCGTCGATCATCTCGACGAGGCGGCGTTCCAGACCGCTGAGGAACTCGCGCGGCGGGCCAGCACCTCGTCGAGCACCGTGGTGCGCTTCTCCCAAGCGCTTGGCTTCGAGGGCTTCCCTGAGCTCCAGCAGGCCGCGCGCGACGAGTACCGGCGCCGCCCGCCGGGCCAGACCAACGGCGAGAGCGCCGGCGTGACCCCGCTGTTCTCGCTCGACCACACCGAGTTCGAGGCGGCGCTCGCCGCCGACCACGTGAACGTAGAGGACACCGCCCACAAGCTCTCCCGCGGAGACGTGGAGGCCGCGATCGACGCGATCGTGTCCGCCGGCAAGGTGCTGATCGCGGGCACCGACCAGATGGCGTTCTTCGCGAGCTATCTGCGCCACCTGCTGATGCTGCTCGACTTGCGCGCCGAGATCGTGGCCAGCCCGTCCCAGGAGGCGCTCGGCCGGCTCAGCCGGATCGACGATCAGACGCTCGTGATCGGTCTGTCCGCGGGCCGGCCGCACCCTTTGATCACCCGGACGATGAAGCTGGCCCGGCACCGCAAGGCACCGACGCTCGCGATCACCGACGCCACGCTGTCCGAGGTCGCCCGCCTGGCCCGGATCCGGCTCTATTACTCGTCGAACACGCCGGCGTTCGTCCGTTCCCACACCGCGCTCCTGTCGCTGATCCAGGCACTGGCGTACGGGGTGTACTCGCGGGACGCCCAGCAGTACGACGTGCGCATCAAGGCGTTCCGGCTGAAGTAGTCCGGTTTGCCGCTGCTGCACCACGAGCTCTGCTTCGGGTGCGGCCGTACCAATCTTTTCGGGCTGCTGCTGGAGGTCGAGGAGGTCGCCCCGGGCGCGGTCGCCGGCCGCTGCTTCATCAAGCAGGACCATCAGGGGGCCGACCGCGGCCGCGCCCACGACGGCATCATCGCCACCGCACTGGCCGAGGCGATGGCGCTGTCGTGCGGTCTTGACGCCCGTGCGATCTCGTTCGAGGTCTCGCTCGAGACGCCGGCGCCGGTGGGGGCTTTCCTCGAGGTCTCCGCCCGAGTGGAGGGTCGCCACGGTCAGGTCGCGAACGCGAGCGCCACCGCGACGGCCGACCAGCGCATAGTGGCCCGGGCGCGGGGTAAGTTCCGATCGTGATGCAGTCGCGAGAGGAGCCGATCCGATGCCGGACAGCCTGACCCGCCAGATCTTGAACGAGCACCTGGTCGACGGCGAGCTCAAGGCCGGTCGGCCGATCTCGCTGCGGATGGATCAGGCGCTGCTCCAGGACGCCACCGGGACGATGGCGCTGATGCAGTTCGAGGAGCTGGGAGAGCCGCGGGTCAAGATCGAGCGCGCCGTCCAGTACGTCGACCACAACGTCGTCCAGCTCGACTTCAAGAATCCAGACGACCATCGCATGCTCCAGGCGCTCGCACGCAAGTACGGGCTTCACTTCTCGAGGCCCGGCAACGGCATCAGCCACTACATCCACATGGAGCGGTTCGGCAAGCCGGGGCAGACCATGCTCGGGGCCGACTCCCACACCGTGCAGGCCGGGTGCCTCGGGATGATCGCGATCGGCGCCGGCGGGCTCGACGTGGCCGTCGTGCTCGGCGGCCACCCCTACGAGATCGCCTGCCCGGAGGTGGTCGAGGTGTACCTGGACGGCGAGCTCGCGCGGCCCTGGGTCCAGGCCAAG
The DNA here is from genome assembly GCA_963737055.1 of uncultured Solirubrobacterales bacterium. Classification (GTDB taxonomy): domain Bacteria; phylum Actinomycetota; class Thermoleophilia; order Solirubrobacterales; family Solirubrobacteraceae; genus Palsa-465. The sequence continues at coordinate 635,579 of CAVTRE010000002.1, forward strand.
GACATCATCCTCGAGCTCCTGCGCCGGCTGAGCGCGAGCGGCGGTAAGAACAAGGTGTTCGAGTTCACCGGTCCGGGGACAGCCGACCTCTCGATTCCCGAGCGAGCGACGATCGCCAACATGATCGCCGAGCTCGGAGCCACGGCCGCCGTGTTCGGACCCGACGACCGGACGCGCGAGTGGCTCGAGCGCCAGAACCGTATGGGCGATTTCGTCGAGGTCGGCGCCGACGCCGGTGCCGAGTACGACGACCGTGTCGAGATCGACCTCGGCGAGCTCGGCCCGCTCGTGGCCAAGCCGCACAACCCCGACAACGTCGTCCCGGTCGAGGAGGTCGCCGGCACCGAGGTCGCGCAGGTTTGCATCGGCTCGTCGGTCAACTCGGGGTACAACGACCTTGCCCTGGCGGGCGCGATCCTCGCCGACAAGGATGGACAGATCGTGCACCCGTCGGTCGCGGCCACGGCGACGCCAGGGTCGCGCCAGATCCTCGCCGCGATCGCCGAGTCGGGCGTGTACCGCCAGCTCTCGGACGGCGGGGTGCGGATGCTCGAGCCGGTGTGCGGCCCGTGCGTCGGCATGGGCCAGGCGCCGCCGTCGGACTCGAACTCACTCCGGACGTTCAACCGCAACTTCCCGGGGCGGTCGGGCACGCCCGAGGATTCGGTGTTCCTGTGCTCGCCGGCGGTGGCGGCGGTGTCGCTCCTGACCGGCAAGATCACCGACCCGCGTTCGTACGGGGAGCCGCCCGAGCTGCTGCCGATGCCGGAGCTGCGCCCGTACGTGGACGACGTCCACATCTTCGCGCCCGCGGATCCGGAGGAGGCGGAAGCGATCGAGATCCCCCGCGGCCCGAACATCAAGCGCCCGCCCGAGCACACGCCGCTCGGCGACTCGCTCGAGGCGTGCATCGCCACCGTCCAACCCGACGACATCTCGACCGGCGACCTGGCGCCCGACGGCGTCGAGGTGATGGCGTTCCGCTCGAACGTCCCCGCGATCGCCGAGTTCACGCTGCGCCACCGCGACCCCGAGTTCCGCAAGCGGCTGAAGGAGTGGGGGAGCGGGTTCATCGTCGCCGGCGACAACTACGGCCAGGGCTCCTCGCGCGAGCACGCGGCGCTCGCGCCGTTGCACCTGGGGGTGAAGGCCGTGATCGCGAAGTCGTTCGCCCGGATCCACCGCCGGAACCTGATCGCCCAGGGGATCGTCGCCCTCACTTTCAGCGATCCCTCCGACTACGACAAGGCCGAGGTGGGGCAGAAGTGGTCGCTGCCGAAGCTCAGGGAGGAATTGGAGTCCGGCTCGGAGACGATCAGCGCCCGGATCGAGGACACGGGAGACGACGTCACGCTCGCGCACGACTTCTCCGAGCACGAGCGCGAGATCCTCCTCGCGGGCGGCCTGCTGTCCTATTTGCGCGACGGCGCGGCTCACAACCGAACCGACTGAGAAAACCCGCGAGATACACGGGAAATCACCGTCGCATCGCCGTTCTCACCGGCGCGGCGCGACGAGTAGCGCCTGGGTGGCGCGGCCCACCCGACCACGCTGGTCGTAGAGAACGCTTTCGGCCACCCCGATGCCTTCGCGGGCGATCCGGGTCTGAGACTCGAGGCAGATCCATTCCCCGACCGGCTCGCGCTCCACGTAGAGCGTCAGGTCGGGGTTGATGTAGAGGTAGTCGTCCCACGAGAGGACGGAGCTCATGCCGTTGCCGAAGTCGCCGGCAGCGGCGAGGCGCTGTAGCGGCGACGGCGTCTCGCCGGCCACGATTGGGCTCCGCAGCCGGAACCAGGCCGTGGATGGGCCGCCTCCCCAGGCGCCGGCGACGAACACGATCTCGATCGCATCGAAGGCAAACATCGGGCGGTGAGGGACGTTCACCTTTGCCGGACGGCCGGTCTCGGGCCCGGGTGGCGGCGGGGTGTCCTCGGTGGCGCCGTCCATGCCGGCATCTGCGGCCCGGACCCTGAGCGCCCGAGCCCGTACCACCTCGACTCCGTCGGCGAGAATCGACGCCTCGAGCAGTTGCACGCGCCGCCCCGGCCGGACGACCTGCGCGTTCAACTCGAGCGGTCCGACCGGAACCGCCCGCATGAACTCGTAGGTCACGCGGGCTACGCTAAGGCCGTCCGCGGCGGGGAGTTGTTCGAACTCCCGCATAAGCAGCGCGGCGGGCGCGCCGCCGTGGAGCGCTCGCGGATCCCATGGCCCGCGGCCGAGCTCGGTCGCGACGAAACGGCCATCCGAGCCCTCGAACACTGACGGTGTGGACATCGCCGGTAACGCTATCGCCCGGCTAAACTCAGGCCCGATGGACGAGAACTCCCAGACCCCGCGGGACGAGGCGACGTTCACCGTCAAGGCTGGATTGGCCGAGATGCTCAAGGGCGGCGTGATCATGGACGTGGTGACGCCGGATCAGGCCAAGCTCGCCGAGGACGCGGGGGCGGCGGCGGTGATGGCGCTCGAGCGCGTTCCCGCTGACATCCGCCGTGACGGCGGGGTCGCCCGCATGTCCGACCCGGCGATGATCCAGGGCATCCAGGAGGCGGTGACGATCCCCGTCATGGCCAAGGCCCGCATCGGCCACTTCGTCGAGGCGCAGGTGCTCGAGGCTCTCGAGGTCGATTACATCGACGAATCCGAGGTGCTGACACCCGCCGATGAGGCGAACCACATCGACAAGTGGGCGTTCAACGTTCCGTTCGTGTGCGGCGCGACCAACCTGGGCGAGGCTTTGCGGCGGATCGGCGAGGGTGCGGCGATGATCCGCTCGAAGGGTGAGGCCGGCACCGGCGACATCGTCGAGGCCGTCCGCCATCTCCGCGTGATCCGCTCTGAGATCCGGCGTCTCCCCACGCTGGACGACGCCGAGCTCGCGACCGCCGCCAAGGAGCTCCAGTCCCCGCTTCATCTCGTCCGCCAGATCGCGCAGGACGAGCGGCTGCCGGTGGTGCTGTTCTGCGCCGGCGGGATCGCCACGCCGGCTGACGCGGCCCTGGTCATGCAGCTCGGCGCCGAGGGCGTGTTCGTCGGTTCGGGGATCTTCAAATCCGAGGATCCCGAGCGCCGGGCGCGCGCGATCGTCGAGGCGACGACGCATTTCCGCGATCCCGCCCGGATCGCCGCGGCCTCGAACGGCCTCGGTCAGCCGATGGTGAGCCTCGAGACGTCCAAGCTCGAGTCAGAGCAGCTTCTCGCCGGCCGCGGCTGGTAGGCGTGCCCCCCACATCCGCGGAGGCGTCGCCTATGAAGGTCGTCGGCATCCTCGCGCTGCAAGGCGACTTCGAGGCCCACGCGAAGATCGTGCGGACGCTGGGGGCGACGGCGCGTGAGGTCCGTGTGCCGGCCGATCTCGAGGGGCTGGACGCGCTGATCATCCCCGGAGGCGAGTCCACGGTGATGACGCTCGGGATCGAGCGGGAGGGCCTCGCGGAACCGCTGCGAACGCTCGCGCGCGCCGGCACGCCCGTGCTCGGCACCTGCGCCGGCATGATCATGCTCGACCGCGATCACCTCGGCGTACTCGACGTAACCACCCGCCGGAACGCCTTCGGGCGTCAGATCCGATCGTTCGAGGCCGACATCGACGTTTCCGGGGTCGCGGGCGGCCCGATGCACGCGGTGTTCATCCGGGCCCCGTGGGTCGCCGATTACGGTCCGGACGTCGAGGTGCTCGGCAGCGTCGAGGGCCACCCGGTGGCGATCAGGCAGGGCAACCTGCTCGCGGTCTCGTTTCATCCCGAGCTGGCCGGAGACGGCCGCGTACACGAGATGCTGCTGGCGATGAACGGCGGAGGCGGCGAGAACTAGGCGTTGCTCGCCGGCGATCGCGTGCCCGCGCGCTGGGCGTAGGTGCGGAAGTCGCGCTCGAACGCCTGCCAGTCGAAGCGGGGGACGCCATCGGGCTCCGGGGGCGGCTGCTCGTCGATGGGGTCGTCGCCGCCGCGGGGCGGATCCTCGGAGTCGCTGCCGCGGGACAGCCACGCCGCCAGCGCGCACGCGGCGATTCCCGCCACGTACACGACGCCGGCGAGCGCGGGATGATGAGTCACCGAGGCGAAAACGCCGACCGCATACAACGTCAGCGCCGCGAGCACCAGCCTGCGAAGCTCCCCCCGGGGCATCGGGCGGCGCGGCGCCCTGGCGCACGCGCTGAGCAGAATCGCCCCAATGAGCACGATCGCCAGCAACAGCTTCCACGCGACTGAAGGCGGCAGCGGCATCTCGACCCCGATGATCGACCGGTTGCGCGCCCAAATCAACCCCAGTTAGGAGATTTCTTGCCAGGCGCGTTAGGTCTTGATTCCGGTTAACGGTGCACTCGACGGCTCGTTGACGCCGAGTGGGCCGTTAACCGCGCCAGAGCCGGGTGAACCGGCATTCACCCCTTGGGAAGGGGTCGAGTGTGGCCTTGCTCGCCCTGATTTTCGGTGTATCGGTATCGGGGCCGCGGAGGAGGCGGCGCTTTAGACCACGAGCCCGTGGCGCATCGTGTTCTCGGTCACCACGTGTGGCTCGACGAACTGCCGGAGATAATCGGGCCCGCCGGCCTTGCTTCCTGTCCCGGACAGGCGGTTCCCACCGAACGGCTGCCGGCCGACCATCGCGCCGGTGATCCCGCGGTTGACGTACAGGTTCCCGACCGGGGACCGCTCGCGCACGTAGCGAACGGTGGCGGGATCGCGGGCGAACAGACCTCCGGTCAGCGCAAACGGAAGGCCGTCGACGACATCGCAGGCGTGCTCGACGCTCTTGACGCGGTCGATCGCCAGCAGCGGCCCGAAGATCTCCTCGTTCAGCACCGCCGAATCCGGGGGCAGATCGGCCACGACGGTGGGGGGGCAGAACCAACCGCGATCGGGCACATCGTCCCCTCGCGCCACGATCCGTCCGGCATCGGCAGCCATCGACGCGTACCGATCGACGCGCTCTTGTGCGGATTGCTCGATCACCGGCGGCACGTCGGTGTCGAGTTGATCGGCCTGGCCGACGGCGAGCACGCTCACCGCGCCGGCCACCCGCTCGATCAACTGGTCCGCGATCGCCTCGTGCACCAGGACCCGCGCCGCGGCCGAGCACTTCTGGCCCGCGTAGACGAACGCCGAAGACACGATCCCGGGGACCGCCTCGTCGAGGTCGGCGTCGGAGTCGACGATCACGCAGTTCTTGCCGCCGAGCTCCGCCACGACGCGCTTCAGATGCCGCTGTCCCGGCGCGACCTCGGCGGCGGCGCGGGCGATCTCGACGCCCACGGGCATCGACCCGGTGAACGCGATCGTGTGAACGCCGGGGTGCGCCACCAGCGCGGCGCCGGCGTCGCCCTCGCCCGGGAGCAGCGAGATCGCGGACGGCGGGACGCCGCCCGCCCGCAGAGCCTGGACCAGCATGAGTGCGCATCCCGGCGACTGCTCGGCGGGCTTCAGCACGACCGCGTTCCCCGTCGCCAGCGCGGCGGACGTCATGCCGCAGGGAATCGCGAGCGGGAAGTTCCAAGGCGACACGACCGCCACAACGCCGCGTGGCCCGTAGCGCATTTCGTTGCGTTCGCCGGGAACCTGCAAAAGCCGTGGGCCGGCGGCGAGCTCAATCGCCCCGCGAGCGTAGTACTCGAGGAAGTCGATGGCCTCGCACACATCGGCGTCGGCCTCGGGCCACGGCTTCGCGCACTCCCGGACCTCGAGGGCCGCGAGCTCGAGCCGGCGCTCACGCAGCCACGCCGCCGCCCTGACAAGTGCGGCAGCTCGCTCCTCGACGCTCACGGAGCGCCACGCCCGGAAGCCGCGTGCGGCCTCGGCGACCGCGTCCCCGACGTCCGCCTCGGTGGCGCGCGTGGCCACCGCCACGACGTCGTCGGGCGCGCCCGGATCGGTCGACAGCAACTCGCCCCCGGTTCGCTCCGACCCTCCGACCATCACCGGGACGCGCAGCGGCAGCTTGGCGTCCACGCCGGCGAGCGCGTTCTGGAGCTGCGCGCGGACGGCCGCGCGGCGCAATTCGAGCACCGGCTCATTTGCAAACGGAGACAACGCGGGCATACGCACCCGACGTTAACAGGCCCGATCCGGGCTCATCCGGCGCGTTATCCGGCCGGCGGCTCGTCCGCGCCGATGTCGTCGTCCGGGGGCCACCGAAGCGGCGGTGGCGACTGGGGCTCTGGTGCCGGGCCAGTCTCGTGCGCCTCGCCGGACAGCGGCAGCGCCTCGCCGGCCGGCGGCTCGGGGTGTGGCTCCGCCTCAGGCCCCGGTTCGGGTTCGTGCGACCACTCGGGCTGGGACCCGGCTTCCGGTGCCGGCTCGGGCTGGTGCGACCAACCGGGCTGAGCCTGCTCCTCGGCCTCCTGCGGCCAGCCCTCGTAAGCCTGCTCCGGCACGCTCTCGGCATGGTGCGCCACCCGGCTCAGCTCTTCGGGCCACGTCCGGGCGACGGCGCCCTGACTGGCGGGATCGACGCCGGCGGGCCAGATCGTCGAGGCGTCGTACACGGCGTTGAGCAGCACGGCGCCCTTCAAGTTCGCGCCGTCGAGGTTCGCGCCCTCGAGGTTCGCGCCGTCGAGGCCGGCGCCCTCGAGGTTCGCCCCGGTCAGATCGGCGCCGGTGAGGACCGCGCTGTGCAGACCGGCGTCCTTGAGGTTGGCGCCGGTCAGGCCGGCGCTTCTGAGGTTGGCGCCCTTGAGCGCGGCACCCTCGAGATTCGCGCCGTACAGCCGCGCGTTCTCCGCGTTCGCGCCCCACAACACGGTGTCATTCAGGTTCGCGAGCAGGAGCCCGGCGCCGCGGAGGATCGCGCCCTCGAGATCCGCGGCGCGGAGGTTGGCCTTGAACAGATCTGCGCCCTCGAGATTGACGCCGCTGAACAGCGCGCCTTCGAAGTGCGCCCCGGTGAGGCTCGCGCCGGCGAGCGCGGTGTGGGAGAGCGACATCGTCCTGTCCTGATCGTGCGCGAGCGTGCGCCGCCCGAGGATCGTGACCGCGGCCTGCACGTCGGTGGCGGGGCGACCCCGGTGGTCGGCCCCGACGGCCACACCGGCCCCGGCGGCCACACCGGCCCCGGCGGCCACACCGGCCCCGTTGCCCGTGCGCGAGGCGCCGGGCCGCACGGGCCACGGGGCGTGCTCGCGCACGAACGCCGCGAGGATTTCGATGATCGGAACGTGGTCCTCGGGTGACTCCTGCGCGAGCCGTTCGAGCGAGTAGATGCCGCCGAGACGCACGTCGAGCGCCGGATGCCCGAGCTGATCGACCGCGCGCATGAACCGCTCGCTCCGCTCGCGCTCGGCGTGCTCGTGCCGGCGGTCTCGCGACGAGGTCGTGAACACGTAGAGCGCCACCCCGGCGGCGGCCGCGCCGAGCACGATCAGCAGCAACGCCACACGAACCCGATTCAGCTCGTCGAGCCGGGCCGCGCCGGTCAGGCCCTTCGTCGAGATGAGCCACGGTGGCGCGAACCTGATTACAAGCGCGGCCACTCCGGCCACGGCGACCAGAGCCAAGATCAACAGGAAGCAGCGCGCAAGCCTCCTCCTCCAGCGTGCCGAACGCTTCATCGCAGGGCCGAACTATGGCTGAAGATCCCGCATACGCCCGCAGTTGCATCAGCTATTGCACCCACGAGCGCCGCTTGCAAACCTTGTCTCGGGGCCGGCTGTCCATCTAATATCGCCTTGACATGGAGGGAGCTGGGACCGTGGGCGCCCCGTCCGAATACGAAGAGTTGATCGAGAAGCTCGAGTCGGCTCGCCAGACCGAGGTCGTCGAGCAGGCGCTGGTGGCAGCGCGGGAGCGCCTCGGCATGGACGCGTCGTACATCACCACGATCGACGCCCGGATCCAGACGATCCATGCCCTGGTCAGCGACCCCGAGACGGTCGATCGCTATCAGGGAACCGTGTTCCCCGTCGAGCAGACCTACTGCATGCGGATGCTGGGCGGCGAGATTCCGAACGCCGTGCCCGACACCCGGGCCGAGCCGGCGATCAGCGATCTTCCGGTGAGCAGCGAGTTTCACGCCTACGTCGGCGTCCCCGTGAAGCTGTCCGACGGCAGCGTGCACGGGACCCTGTGCTGCGTCAGCAGAGAGACGCGCCCCGGCCTTGGTCCCGATGAGGTGCGCTTCATGCAGGTGCTGGCTGAAATCCTCGCGGCGCGGGTCGACCAGGTTCACGGCGAAATGGCACGTCTGACGGAGCGTTTCCGACCCAGGTAGGAGGGCCGTGGAGGCGGGGGTCGGGGCCGAGCCGGCGCTCCCTATGGCGCCGCGAGCAGCACGTCCAGCGAGGTCCCGATCGCCTGCTCGTGCAAAAACGATTCGTTCGAAGTGTTCTCGAGCAGCCGCCGCACAAGATAGGCCATCCCCGCGACCAGATCGCCGACCGGACAGTAGGCGCGGACGCGGAACCCTCGGGAAGCCAGGGCGTCGGCGAGCTGGTCTCCGAGGCCGCGCAGGATCTGGAGCTCAAGGTCCTGATCGGCCCCGCCCGACAAGCGGTTGTACGCGATCGCGTGCGATACCGAGCGCAGGTTGTGCGAGGCCACGGCCACGCGCACGGCCGGGCGGGCGTCCAGCAGCCGGCGGGTCAGCGTCTCGAAGTTCCGATCGCACTCGGCCTTGACGTCGAACACCGGGATGGACCAGCCGTGCTGGCTCGCCTGCACGAGCTCGTGGTCCCAGTAGGCGCCCTTGACCAGCCGGACGGTAAGGGGCGGCGTCCGACTCGAGGCCAGGGCCCACTCCAGTACGCGGTCGAGCTGCTCGGGCGAGTCCCGCAGGTAGGCCTGCAACACGAGACCCGCGGACGGCCCCCGCAGGAACTCGTCCTCCGAGAGCACGTCGAGCACCAGATCGAGCACCGCCTCGCGGGAGTCGAGTGACTCCATGTCGATGTGGATGTGGGCGCCGAGCTCGTCGGCCTTGCGCAGGAGCGGACGCAGGCGGGCGGCCGCGTCGCGGCGTCCGCGCTCCGGCGCGTCCGGGCGGAGCAGCGGCGTGAGCGCCGAGATCTTCACCGACACGTTGGTGCGGGAGATCGGCCCGACGCTGTCCCGCTCGAGCACCTCGCGCGGCGGCCACCCTCGCTGGGCCCGCGCAAGCTCAACCACCGCCTCGTCGCACCGCGATGCGTAGCGGTCGGCCTCGGCCTGGGTGACGGTCGCCTCGCCGAGCAGGTCGACCGAGCTGGTGACGCCGCGGTTCCACAGATCACGGAGCACGCCGAGCGCCGACGCCGGCGTCTCGCCGACGATGAAGCGGTGGGCCATGTGCTTGACCCCGGCCGCCGCGGCCGCGCCGATCGCGGTTCGCGCCGCCCGGTTGTCGGCCATGCGCATCGCGGCGGCGAGCGGCGGTGGCGCGTCGGGCACCTCGCGCAGAAACTCGCGCAGATGGCGAGCGAGATCGTCGAGTGACCGGCAGGCCGGCGTGACGTCGACGAATCGGAACAGTGCAGCCTTGAGCTCCTGGTCGGCGGACGCGAGGTCCATCGCCCGCTGGTCGAGCGCGCGCAGCGGGTGGCGGGCTCCCGACGGGAACGCGGAGGCCAGGTCGGTGCCGATCTCGTGGATCGAGCGCTCGAGCGCCTCGCGGTCCGGACTAGTGACTTGAACGTTGGCCATGGCGTCAGGAGAGGATGTTGACGGCCCGGGCGACGACCAACCCGACCGTCACGAGCGACACGATTGACTGCGTGCCCATCAGCCACTTCGCGGTTGCCGTCAACGGCATCGTGTCGGTGGGGCTGAACGCGGTCGCGTTCGTGAGCGAAACGTACAGGTAGTCGATGAGCCTTGGCATCCAACCCTTCGGGGCCCAGCGGGGGGAGGTCATTTGCGGAAACAGGAAATCGGGAAAGTCTCGTTCTCCCTTCTCGCGCGCGACCGGACCACCCCGATCGGTCTCCCAGTACCACAACCCGAACAGCAGGACGTTCGTGCACCACAACACGATGCCCGACAGGATCAGCTGATGCCCGTTCTCCTTGCCGCCGTGCAGAAGCCGGTGGGAGAGCAGCACGAGCGAGGCGATGTTCGCGGCGCTGACGAACGCGATCATCCCGATCGCCACGCGGCGGCGAATCGGTGAATGGCGCACGTTGGGTCTCGGCGAGACGATGACCAGGCCGATCAGCAACGCTCCCTCGAGCGCCGGAAGCAGCCATGTCGGGCCGATCGTCACCTCGTTGGACAGCGACAGCTGGAGCGCGATCGTGCAGGCCACGACGAGCTGCGGCTCCCAGAACGGGATGTGGCGCTCCAGGTTCGTCAGGAACCGGTTCCGGGGTGGGCGGTCGTGCGTCTGTCGGAGTTCCTCGCTACGGTCCATGGTGGCGTCCGGATAGTGGCACGCACTCGTGCGTGGAGCGCAAGGGGAAGGAGCCGAGCTAACCATGCCCGAACAATCCGCCATGAGGAAACCGCTGGTGTTGGCGCTCGCGCTATTGATTGCGGCGTGCGCGTTCTTGGTCGCAGCGTGCGGAAGCGCGGGCGGCTCGTCGACGTCCTCGACGACCGCCACCGCCGCCGGCAGCCCAACCACGACGACCACCGCCACCAGCACGACGAGCACGGCGACATCCACGACATCGACGACCGCGCCGGCGACCACGAGTTCGACGACCACGGCCACGACGACGGCATCGGGCGAACCGCCCTGTCGCGCCGCCAATCTGCAGCTCGGATTCCTCGGCCAGCAGGGCGGAATGGGCCACGGCGAGATCGGCTTCGTGCTCAAGAACACCGGCACTGTGCCCTGCCGGACCTACGGCTGGCCCGGGATCCAGTTCCTCGACCAGGGCGGCCATCCGCTCCCGACGATTCCGCACCACACGACCAACGACTTCTTCGGCTCGACCCCGGCAACGCCACTCGTCGTCGCCCCGGGCGCGAGCGCCTCCTTCCGCCTCGACGTCGGCCACGGCGTCGCGACATCCAACGGGTGCGCGACCGCCTACGCGCTCCAGGTGATTCCCCCCAACGACACCGCCACTCTCCGCACGGCGATCCCGAACGGTGCCTACGAGTGCCGGGACGCGAACGTCTCGCCGCTCCGCTCCGGCGAATCCGCCTACCCGTAGCGGAAGCCCGCAGCGGAACCAGGCGCGGAACCCGCAGCGGAAACGAGACCGAGCTCAGTCGTCGGCGGTCACCCCCGGCAGCCACACCGGACCGCGCTCGAGCGCGTCGGTGATCTCCCGCGCCGGCACCGCCCGCGAGAAGTGGAACCCCTGGGCGGCCGTGCAGCCGAGCCGGCTCAGCTCGTTGACCTGCTCTGAGGTCTCGACCCCTTCGGCGACGACGTCCAGCGACAGGGCCCGGGACATCGCGATGATCGTCTCCGTGATCGCCGTGTCGCGCGGCTCGTTGCCGAGACCGTCGACGAACGACCGGTCGACCTTGAGCACGTCGAGAGGGAGCCGCGTCAGGTAGCTGAGCGACGAGTAGCCGGTCCCGAAGTCGTCGAGCACGAGGCGGACGCCGAGCGCCTTGAGCGCTTGCAGGATGTCGGCCAGCCCGTCGGCATCGCGCACCATCACCGTCTCGGTGATCTCGAGGCTGAGGCAGGCGGGATCGAGTCCGGTGCTCGAGAGCGCGGCGCGGACCACCTCGGGAAGGGTGCGACGAGCGACCTGTACGGCGGAGAGGTTCACCGACATCGCGATCGGCGCGGAGTCGGGGCGCGCGGCGTACCACTGGGCGGCCTGCCGGCAGGCATTCTCGAGCACCCACCGGCCGATCGGCTCGATCAGGCCGTTCTCCTCGGCGATCGGGATGAACTCCGAAGGCGGAATCTCGCCCCGGTCCGGGTGGCGCCACCGGAGCAGCGCCTCGACTCCGATGATCGAGAAGTTGAGCAGCGACACGACCGGCTGGTACTCGAGCCGCAGCTGGTCGCGCTCGAGTGCGCGGCGTAGGTCGTTCTCCATCCGCAGGCGCTCGATCGCCCGGCCGCGCATGCCCTCGTCGAACACCTCGTAGCGGGCCCGCCCCCGGTCCTTCGCGCGGTACATGGCCGCGTCGGCGTCGCGGATGAGCTCGTCGGCGCGCTCGCCGCCGGTGGCGAGCGCGATTCCGATGCTGGTGGTGACGAAGTGCTCGCTCCCGGACAGCACGAAGGGCCGCGCGAATGTCGCCGCGATCCGCTCGGCGGTCTCGATCGCGTCGCGCTCGGAGGCGATGTCCTCGAGCAGGATCCCGAACTCGTCGCCGCCGAATCGCGCCACCGTGTCGCTGCCGCGCAGAGCGTGCTTCAAACGCGGGGCGGCCGCCGCCAGCAGCTCATCGCCCACGTGATGCCCGAGGCTGTCGTTGACAAGCTTGAAATGGTCGAGGTCGAGAAACAGGATCGCCGCCAGGGACTCCTGCCGGCCCAGCCGCGCGAGCGCATGCTCGAGCCGGTCGACGAACAGCACGCGGTTGGGGAGTCCCGTCAGCGGGTCGTGGACGGCGCGTTCGCGGATGGCATCCTCGACGGCCTGTCGCTCGAGCGCGTCGGCGAGCACGTTGGCCAGCGACTGCAGGAAGTCCATGTCGCGCGGGGCAAACCCCCTGGACCGCATCGACTGGACCACGAGGACGCCGAACGGCCCGCGCGACCCTCCCTCGATCTTGACCGACAGCCCCGACCCAGTTCGCCGCCCGCGGAAGTCCGGCTGCTCGAAACGGGTCTCGGTATTCCAGTCCTCGACCACCACCGGCGCGCCGTTTTGCAGCGTGTACCCCGCCTGCGATCCCACTCCGGCCGGATAGCGGAGCTTTCCGAACTCGGCGTCCGGCCACCCGATCCCGCTCCGCAGCATCAGGCAGCCCTCATCGGGCAGGTACTGCCACACCGCCGAGATCTCGGCGCCCAGCATGTCGGCCGCGCTGGCCGTGGCCTCCTGCATCAGATCCGCGGTGCTGGCGCCCTCGAGGGCGTGCTCGCCGAGCAGCGCCACGGCGGCCTGCTGAGCGGCGCGTCGCTCGAGCTCGGCCTCGACCTCCTTGCGGTAGGTGACGTCGTGCAGCATCCCGTGCCAGCGGAGCTCGCCGTCCTCGCCAAAAGCGAGCACTGCGTCGTCGCGGATCCACACCGCCCGCCCGTCGCGATGGAGCATGCGGTACTCGAGGGCCTCGTTCTCCGGCTTGATCCCGTGATGCTCGTTCTCGCGCGCCAGGACCCATTCGCGGTCCTCTGGGTGCAGGCATTTGGCCCACAGGCCCGGATCGGCGCACCACTCCGCGGCGGAGTAGCCCAGGATCGTCTCGATCTGGGGGCTCACGTAGTGCCAGCGCCCATCTCCACCGGTGTCGGCGACGTAGATGATCGCCGGCACGCGCTCGAGCAGTTTTGGGTACTCCGAAGCGGCGATGCCGCCAGCCTCCGGCCGCGGCGCACGCTCCCCAGGCATCATGCCGGTGTCGCTGCTGACCATGTCCCCTGCTAATCGGCCATTCTCGCCCGAAGCCGTAGGGGGTCTGGACGAGTTGGTCCGCAGAGTGACAGCCGATTGACACCGGAGTGACACCGAGTGACAGCCGAGTGCGGGCCCGCGGCGAGCCTAGATCGCCTCGAACACAGCGACCCCGTCCCGCTCGTGCTCGACAGCCTGCCCGGCTTCGACGAGTAGATCGAGGTGTCCGAGCACCTCAGACAGCGTCAGATAGGCCTGCGTCACCGCGACGTTTCCCCACATCTGCACCGCGATCTCATAGGCGGTGAGCGGGCGGGCAGCGAGGAGCTGGTGGATCCGGGCCGCCCGGCGGCGATGCATCCGTAGCCGGTCGTCGATCAGCTCGGCGTGGTCGAGGATCGGATCGCCGTGGCCGGACAGGACTAGCCGGGCCGGGAGTTCGCGGGTGTTCCGCATCGAGTCGATGTACTGGACCAGAGCCTGCGGTCGGGGCTGGTCGGGGCCGCCGGACAGGGGCCGCGAGACCAGCGGATTGGAGGAGATGTGGGCGAGGAGATGGTCGCCGGCGATCAGGATCTCGCGCTCGGCGTCCCACAAGATCGTGTCCGACGGGCTGTGCCCCGGCCGATGGTGAACGCGCAGGGTTCGGTCGCGGAGCACGAGCTCGTCACCGTCGCGCACCGGGCGGGTCACCTCCCCGCTCGACCCGAACGCCCGAAACGCGGCCGTCATCGCCCCGACCACCGTCGCCAGGTCGCCTGGGACGCCGTGCCGGCGCATGACCCCCTGGGCGAACTCGTCGTCGGCCGCCGCGCTCCGCGAGAAGCTCGCCAGGTAGGGCGCGAGCAGGTCCAGAGCCGCGACCTCAGCGCCGGAGCGCCGGGCCAGGATCTCGAGCAGCCCGAGATGGTCCATGTGCTGGTGGGTGAGCACGATCAGCTCGAGGTCCTCGATCCGGCGGCCGTGCCCGGCGAGCGCGCGCTCGAGATCGTCGAGCGACTTGCCCGAGTTCGGCCCGGTGTCGATCAGGGTGAGCGGCTGGTCCTCGATCAGATAGCAGTTGACCCTGCCGACCAGGAATGGAGTGGGCAGCGCGAGTCGGTGGATCCCGGCGCGTTGCGCCAGCGCCAGGGCATCCTCGGCGCTGGTCGGCCGCCGGTCGGGCGTGGTCACGAACGGATCACAGCCAGCACCTCGTCACGCCGACGCTCCATGTCCTCGTGCGAGCGCAGTGACTCAAGGCACAGGCGAAGCAGCGGCTCGGTGTTCGACGGGCGGACGTTGAAGTGCCAATCGTCGTACTCGACCGAGATGCCGTCCAGGCGGTACTGCCTGCCGTCTTGATACCGGCCGGCGAGCTCCTCGATCTTTGCCTTCGGATCGGCCACCTCGGAGTTGATCTCGCCGGAGATGAAGTACCGCGAGCGGAACGGCTCGAGCAGCTCAGACATGCGCTCGCCGCGGATCGAGAGCAGCTCCAGGATCAGCAGAGCTGGGATCGTGCCCGAGTCTGCGCAGTAGAAGTCATGGAAGTAGTAATGGCCCGACACCTCGCCGCCGAACGTGGCGTCCGCATCGCGCATCCTCGTCTTGAAGAAGGCATGCCCGACTCGGTTCATCAGGGCTCGGCCGCCGCCCCGCTCGGTGACGTCGGCCACGGCCCGGCTGGCGCGGACGTCGTACAGGATCGTGGCGCCGGGGTGCTTCGAGAGCGTCGACTCGGCCAGCAGCGCGGTCAGGAAGTCGCCGTCGACGAACGATCCCCGATCGTCGATGAAGAAGCAACGGTCCGCGTCTCCGTCCCAGGCGATGCCCAAATCCGCGCCCAGCCGGACTACCTCGCGCATGATGAACGCGCGGTTCTCGGGGAGCAGAGGGTTCGGCTCGTGGTCGGGGAAATGCCCGTTCGGTTCCCAGTAGGTCTCGATCAGGTCGAGTCCCAGATCGCGCAGCACCGGCCCGACCATCGGCCCGGCCATCCCGTTGCCGCCGTCGACGACCACCCGCATCGGCCGCACCGACGCCGGATCGATGAACCCGAGCACTGCCTGCTGGAATTCCTCATATATGGATACGTGCTGGACCGACCCGCCGCCCGGAGCGCCGTCGAGTCCCGCCTCGATCTTCGCCCGCACGTCGCCGATGCCCGCGTCGCCCGACAGCGCCACCGCGCCCCGCCGCACCAGCTTGGCGCCGGTGTAGCGCTGGGGGTTGTGCGACGCGGTGCACATCAGGCCGCCGTCGAGTTCGCGCGAGCCGACGAGGTAATAGAGCATCTCGGTGCCGACCTCGCCGGCGTCGAACACGGTCGCGCCCTCAGCGCACATGCCCCCGCAGTACGCGCTCGACAGCTCCGGCGCCGTCAGCCGCATGTCTCGTCCGAGACCGAGTCGCAGTTCGGTGGTCCCCTTGCCCTCGAGCTCGGCGATGACCCGCGCGAACCCACGGCCGATGGCGTCGGCCGCGGCCGCGTCGATGTCGCTGCCGTACAGCCCACGGATGTCGTAGGCCTTGAAGATCTCGGGGTTCGCGACAGCGGTCACCGCGGGGCATGCTACCCACGCGAAGCTCCGTGAATAATGCCTGCGTAGTGCACGCGGACAAGCCAACCGTCGTGATTCTGTGCGGCGGACGCGGGACGCGGCTGCACGAGCACGCCTCCTCGGTGCCCAAGCCCCTGGTCGAGGTCGGAGGGCGCCCGATCTTGTGGCACGTGGTGAATATGTACCTCGCGCACGGCTTCCGGCGCTTCCTGCTGCTGACCGGATACCGCAGCGAGCGGGTCGCGGCGTTCGCGGCCGCCGAGCGCTGGCCGGACGGGGCGGAGGTGACCTGCCTGGACACCGGCGAGGACACGCCGACCGGCGGGCGCGTCCACCAGGCCGCGCCGGCGCTCGACGGCGACCGGTTCTGTCTCGCCTACGCCGACGGGGTGGCCGACATCGACCTCGGCGCGCTGCTGGCCTACCACGTCGAGCACGGCGGGGCGGCCACGATGGCCGTAATCCAGCCCGAGCTCCCGTTCGGCGTGGCTCGCCTGAACGGCGACGGGTCGGTGCTCGGCTTCACCGAGAAGCCCCGGAGCGATCTGTGGGTGAACGCCGGCTTCTTCTGCTTCGAGCGCTCGGCACTCGACGCTGTCGAGCCGAACAGCGTGCTCGAGCGCCAGCCGCTCGAGCGGCTGGCCGCGTCCGGCGACCTGCGCGCCTTCCGTCACCACGGCTTCTGGGAGTGCATGGACACCTACAAGGACGCGATCACGCTCAACGGCCTGTGGGACGACGGTCATGCGCCGTGGAAGGTGTGGGCGTGAGCTCGTCGGTGCTCGTGACCGGCGGTGACGGCCTCATCGGCGCCTGGCTCGTCAAGGCGCTGCTCGAGCGCGGCGAGCGCGTAGTCGTGATCCGGCGCGATCAGCCGGCCGTCTCATCGCTACACGAACTCGGGCTCGCCGGCTCGGTCGACTTGGTCAACGGCGACATCTGCACCGACGGGCTCGTGGCCCGCGTACTCAACGAGTACGAAGTCGACAGCGTCTTCCATCTCGCGGCCCAGACCCAGGTGGGATCGGCCAACCGCTCGCCCGTGCCGACGTTCGAGACCAACATCCGCGGCACCTGGTTGGTGCTGGAGGCGTGCCGCGGGCACGGGACCGAACGGGTCGTGGTCGCCTCCTCGGACAAGGCCTACGGCCGCCGGCCCGAGCTCCCCTACCGCGAGGAGCATCCGCTCGACCCGCAATACCCGTACGACGTCTCAAAGGCGGCGACCGACATGCTCGCCCGCTCCTACTCGCAGACCTTCGGGCTTCCGGTGGCGGTCACCCGGCTCGCGAACGTCTACGGGGGTGGCGACACCAACCGGGCGCGGCTGATCCCCGAGGCCGTGTGCGCCGCCCTTGCCGGGGAAGCGCCCGTCGTCCGGTCAGACGGCTCCCCCGAGCGGGACTTCCTGTATGTCGAGGACGCGGCGCGCGCCTACCTGGCGGTGTGGAAGGCCCTCGCCGTCGGCGGTGCTGCGCGCGGCGAGGCGTTCAATGCCGGCGGTGGCGAGCCCCGACGCGTGCTCGACGTGATCGAGCAGATCTGCCGGCTGGTCGGGTCATCCGTGGCGCCCGACATCCGCGGCGAGGGCGTCCCCCACTGGCGAGATCGACCGCCAGTGGCTCGACTCGACCAAGCTCCGCCGGCTCACCGGATGGCGTCCCGAGGTCCCGCTCGAGGAGGGCCTGCGCCGGACCATCGACTGGTACCGGGAGCACCCGGCCGCGCGGACGCGCTAGGGGCTTTGACCGCGACCCCGGACTAAACTGAACTTGTATGTCAGGTCACTCCAAATGGGCTTCGATCAAGCACAAGAAGGCCGTCGTCGACGCGCGGCGCGGCCAGCACTTCACCAAGTTGGCGCGCGCCATCACCGTGGCCGCGAAGGAGGGAGGCGGTGATCCGACCGGGAACTCCACGCTTGCGCTGGCGATCCAGAAGGCGCGCGATGCCTCGATGCCGAAGGACAACATCGAGCGGGCGATCGCCAAGGGCACCGGCGAGGGCGCCGACACCGAACAGATCGAGTCGGTCGTCTACGAGGGCTACGGTCCCGGCGGCGTCGCGCTCCTGATCGAGGCGGTCACCGACAACCGCAATCGCACCGGCGCCGAGATGCGCCACATCCTCGGCAAGCACGGCGGGAACCTGGGCGAACCCGGGTCGGTGTCGTACCTGTTTGACAAGCGGGGGGTGGTCGTCGTCGACGCCAACCGCTACGGCGAGGACGATTTGATGCCCGCGATCGACGCCGGCGCGGAGGACATCTCGCTCGACGAGGACGTCTACGAGGTGATCACCGAGCCCGCCGACCTCGCTGCCGCCCGTGACGCGCTCACGGCTGCAGGGGTCGAGATCGAGAGCGCCGACCTCACGCAGCGCCCCCGGGCCCGCGTCCCGGTCGACGAGAGCGATGCCGGGAGGCTGATGAAGTTGATCGACTCCCTCGAGGAGAACGACGACGTCAGCGCTGTCCACGCCAACTTCGACGTCGACAGCGCCGTGCTCGAGCGCGTCGCGCAGTGACCCACGGCCGGCGGGCACCGGTTCTTACCGGCTTCTTCGACAACCTTCGCTAGCCTCACCGCGATGTCGAAACGAGCGTTTGTCGTGCCGGCCCTCGCGCTGGCCGCCGCGGGCCTCGCCGGATGCGGGAGCAGCAGCAAAGCGACGGGCATCGTGCTGGTGCCCGCTCAGGGCGCCACCGCGGCCCCAGTTGCGACCACGCCGAAACCCGCCCCGGCGATCTCGAAGAAGCCCACCGTCACCGTGCCCAGCGGGCCCGCGCCGACCAAGCTGGTGACCAAGGACCTCGTCACCGGTACCGGTCAGACGGCCACGGCGGGGCAGACCGTGACCGTCAACTACGTCGGGGTCCTGTACAAGACCGGCAAGGAGTTCGATTCCTCCTGGAGCCGCAATCAGCCGTTCACGACCGCGCTCACCGCTGGCAGCGTGATTCCGGGCTGGGTGCAGGGAATCCCGGGGATGAAGGTCGGCGGGCGGCGCGAGCTGATCATCCCGGCGAGCCTCGCCTACGGCAAGGCGGGCAGCCCCCCGACGATCCCGCCTAACTCGCCGCTCGTGTTCGTCGTCGATCTGCTTTCGGTTTCTTCCTAGGCCTCTCGGCGCTGTCGTCGGACGACGAGGCCGCATGGTCTAGGCGCCGGGCGCGGTACAGCGAGACCGCCTCGGACATGCCCTTGAGCTTGTGACTGCGCGCGAACGACCAGTCGAACTGGTCGGGTGCCGCGTCGTGGACCTCCTGCGTACACAGGACGCTGCCGGGACGAGCCACGCCGGTGACTCGGCTCGCCAGGTTGACGGCGTGGCCGTAGTAGTCGCCGGCCCGCTGGAGGGCCGATCCGCACGCGACGCCGGCCCGGAAGCTCGGCAACTCGGCCGCCTGGACGGCCTCGAGCAGCGACAGCGCGACCGACACCACCGCCGCGGTATCGGACGACACGAACATTGCCGCGTCGCCGATCGTCTTGACCAGTCGCACCGGGGGCCGCGTCACGTCGGTCGCGAGCTCGGCCAGCTTGCTCGCGAGGCTGCCGAGCTCCTGGGCCTCGATCTGGGCCCCAAGGCGCGTGAACCCGACCATGTCCACGAAGCACACGGTGATCTCCTGGTCCCCCGCGACCTCGCCCGACTCGCGTTCGGCGGAGCTGAGCATCCCGCGACGGACGCTCTCGGCCAGGTGCTGGCGGTATGCCGCGCGGAGCACCGGATCGATCGCCGGAATCAGCTGCTCGGCCAGCACGGCGAACCGCTCGGCTACCTCGTCCTCGCTGTCTCCGGGCTCGAGGAAGGCGTCCACGAATGCGGCCGCCGTGGTGGCGGCCAGCCGCGACATCCCTTCGCCCAGGACGCGGGTGATCTCGGCGATCGACTCCTCGCCCAGACCTGACGAGAGGAACATGCTGATGGCCTTGGCGGCGTCGACCTCCTCGTCGCCGAACACGGGCTCGTCGGGCCCGGGCTCGGGCAGCCCCAGCAGCCGCCGGATCCGCAGCATCTGCGCGGCCGGAAGGCCGCTCTCCTTCGCCAGTTCCTTCGCGGTGTAGCGACCGCCGAGAACGCGCTCGACCAGCAGTAGCGCCAGCCGGTCCTCTTCGATCGCGGCCTCCATCTCCTCGAGCGTGTACCCCTCATCGGCGAGCCGCTCGAGCAGCCGCTCGCGCGCGGCACGGTCCTCGCCCTCCAGTCCGTCGAGCAGCGTGCTGAAATCCATGGCTGAATCCTCGCGCAAATCGCGTGCTCCCACTACCGCCCGGCCGATCGGCTAGCATCGAACGCCCTCGTGGGTGCGATCCCGGCCAGTGCCGCATATCGCTGTCGCCGGAGCCCCCGCTCAGCCTCCTCCGACCCAACCAGAACGCCCACATGCTCTCGATCCTGATGCCGGTGTACAACGAGCGCGAGCGCGTCGAGCGCGCGATCGCCGAGGTTCTCGACACGCCGCTCCCGACCGACTTCGAGCTGATCATCGTCGACGACGGCTCCACCGACGGTACGCGCGAGATCCTGCGAGATCTGATCAAGGCCCACCCACCCAAGCGGGTCCGCCTGTTCGAGCACGAGCACAACCAGGGCAAGGGGGCCGCGATCCAGACCGGGCTCTCCCACGCCGAAGGCGAGTTCTCCGCGATCTTCGACGCCGACCTCGAGTACGACCCGACGGACCTCGGTCTGCTCATGCCACCCCTCCTCGACGGGCGCACCAACGCCTGCTTCGGCGTCCGGGCGTTCGACGGCTACACCAGCCACTCGTTCCTGTTCGTGCTGGGCAACAAAGGCGTCACAACCGCCTGCAACATGCTGTTCAACGTCTACCTGCACGACATCATGACCTGCCACAAGATGATCCGGACCGACGTATTCCGAAGCCTGCCGCTGCGCTCGCCCGGCTTCGCGATCGAGCCCGAGATCACCGCGCGGCTCGTGCAGCGCGGTGAGCGGATCTTCGAGGTCCCGGTGCACTACCGGGCGCGCGCCACGGACGAGGGCAAGAAGCTCACTGCGCTCGACGGCTTCCGGGTTCTCGGCACGCTGATGCGGTGCCGCTTCACCCCGAACGGCGCCCCCAACGTTCGAACGTGAGGTTCCGAGCGGGTGGAGGGTCAGGTCCTCACTGAGACTCCCGCCGAGCGGCCGCGCTCTGATGCCAGAGCGCCGCGAACTCGGCTGCCGGACTGGCACGGGCTGCTGTACCCCGAGTTCCTGTGGTCGGTGCTGGCGTGCATCGTGCTCGCGGCGATCTCCGCCGCCGTGCTGCCGACGGTGCCCAGCT
The DNA here is from genome assembly GCA_963737055.1 of uncultured Solirubrobacterales bacterium. GTDB lineage: Bacteria > Actinomycetota > Thermoleophilia > Solirubrobacterales > Solirubrobacteraceae > Palsa-465. Next base: position 656,808 of record CAVTRE010000002.1, read on the forward strand.
ACGACCCGTGGGCCTGGATCTCCTGGGGACGCGAGGTCACCGATCCCCATCTGAGCTTCGCGATCAGCGGCGGTCCCTCGTGGAAGCCGCTGCCGGTGGTGTTCACAACAATCTGGGCGCTGTTCGGAAGCACCGCGGCGCCGACGCTGTGGGTGATCACCGCCCGCGCCGGCGGCCTCCTCGGGGTCGTGGCGGCGTACCTGCTCGCATCGCGGCTGATTCGGGGTCCGCGGTGGGCCAAGGTCGCGGCCGGGCTGATCGCCGGCGCCGGCATCGTGATCACCCAGGCGTGGTGGGACGAGATGTTCCGCGGAACCTCCGAGCCGATGCTGATCGCGACCGCGCTGTGGGCGGTTCTCGCCCACCTCGACGGCAGACGCGGATGGGCCTTCTCGCTCGGCGTCGCCACGTCGCTGATCCGTCCCGAGGCCTGGCCGCTGATCATCGTGTACGCCGGGTGGTTGTGGTTCAAGCAGCCGCGGCTGCGGGTGTGGATCGTGCTCGGGCTGTTCTCGATCCCGGTCTTCTGGTTCGCCCCGCCGTGGATCGGCTCGGGGCAGCCGTTCCTGGCCGCCGTCCACGCCGAGGAGTACAACGGTGACCTCGGCAAGCATCCGCTGTTCACCGTGCTCGGGCGCGGGGTGGACATCCAGCTGCTGCCGGTGCTGGTGGCGGGCGTGGTCGCGGCCGTGTTCGCGTGGTTCGACAAGCCGCGCGACTGGCTCCTGCTGTCGCTCGCCGGCGCGACCGTGGTGTGGTGGGTCATCGTCGTCGGGATGACGCTCGACGGCTATCCGGGCCTCGAGCGCTTCTACCTTCCGGCCGCCGGCATGACCTGCGTGCTCGCGGGCGTCGGCATCGTCCGGCTGGCCCAGCTGGGCGGCAGCCTGGCCCCGGCCGGCCGCACCGCGGTCGCCGTCGGCCTGACCGCGGTCCTCGTCGCGATCACGATCCCGTGGGTGGGCGGGCGCATCAACCAGGCCAGCGCCGAGCACCACACCGCCTCGCAAGCCGTCACCCGCCTTGACCAGATGACCGCCGCGGTGGCCGCCGTCGGGGGCCACGCCGGCGTGTTCCCGTGCAAGTCGAGCTTCGCCGCGGTCAACCACAGCGTCCAGACGGCGCTGGCATGGAAGCTGCACGTCACGCTCGGCCGCGTCGGAACCTCAATGCGCCACCAGGGCGTGATGTTCGTCGGCCCACACGACTCGATCGACGGCATCGCGCCACCGATCGACCACCGGCTGACTCAGCAGCAGTTCCTCGCCCAGGTCGGGGCCTGGAAGATGTACCGGGTGACCGCGCCCGGTGCCGACACGCGCTGTGTGGGGCGGTGATGGGCCTCGCTTCGCTCGGCGTCCGTGGGACCGTGTACCCCGTCCGGACGGTCGCGCGCCATGACTGACGAACCCCGAGGTCCAAGGCGGTCCGTGGAGCCGCTCCGCTGCTCGTTCTGCGGCAAGCCCCGCAGCCAGGTCGCGTCGATCGTCGCTGGACCGACGCCCGAGGTCGCGATCTGCAACGAATGCGTCGCCCTGTGCGCGGAGATCGTCTCCAACGAGGGCGACACACCTCCGCCCAACGGCCAGGCCGCATAGCACCCCCGGGGGAGGCGTCCGGTCCCGGACGCAGAATGGTGTCCGGAATGATCGTGATCGGAATTGACCCCGGCACGGCCAGCACGGGCTACGGCGTCGTCGAGGGCGGTGGTTCGGTCCTGCGTATGGTCGCTGCCGGGGTGATCGAGACCCCCGCAGGGGTCCGGCTCGAGCGCCGACTGGCCGAGATCCACGGCCACGTCGTCGACCTGTTCGCGAGGCACGCCCCCGATGCGGTCGCGATCGAGGAGCTGTACTTCGGCGCCAATGCCAGGACCGCCTTCGCGGTCGGCCAGGCGCGCGGCGTGGTGCTGCTGGCGGCCGGCCAGCGCGGGATCCCGTCGCGCTCGTACACGCCCCAGCAGGTCAAGGGCGCGGTGTGCGGGCACGGCCGCGCCGGCAAGGACCAGGTCGCGCGGATGGTCGCGCGGCTGCTCGGCCTGTCCGAGCCACCCTCGCCCGACCACGCCGCGGACGCGCTCGCGGTAGCGATCTGCGAGTGCAACCGCGTGCCGCTCGAGCGGGCGCTCGCGCGGACCGCGACCGGAGCGCGGGCATGATCGCGATGGTGTCGGGCACGGTCGCGGTGCGCCGCGGCGATCACGTCGTCGTCGATACCGGCGGCGTCGGCTACCGCCTCGCCGTGTCGGCGGAGACGCTCCGTCACGTTCCCGCGGTCGGCAAGTCGGTGGCACTGCACAGCCACCTCGTCGTCCGGGACGACGCGCTCGCGCTATACGGGTTCGCGACCGAGGAGGAGCGCGAGCTGTTCCTGATGCTGATCGCGGTCCAATCGGTCGGCCCCAAGGTGGCGCTCGCGGTGCTGTCGGGTGGGCCTCCGCGCGATCTGCTCGCCGCGGTCGCCGCCGGCGACACCGCGCGCCTGCAGGCCGCGCCCGGTGTGGGCAAGCGAACCGCCGAGCGGATCGTCTCAGAGCTCCGAGAGAAGGTTGGCGCCACCGCGAGCGCGCCGGCCGTGATCACCGCCGTGCGCAGCGAAGACCCGCGCGCGCTCGCTCGCGACGGGTTGCTCGGGCTCGGCTACACCCCGCTCGAGGCCGATGAGCTGCTCGACGGCGCGGAGGGCCAGAAGCCCGAGGATCTGATCGCCCATGCGCTGAGGACGGCGCGCCGATGAGCCCCGTACGGGAGATTCATCCCGAACGGCCGGGCGGGCGGGTCCGCATCCAAGATCCGGAGGAGCTTCCCGACGAGGATCTCGATCGCTCCCTCCGTCCCCGCCGGCTCGTCGACTTCGTAGGCCAGGACGCGCTCAAGGACCAGTTGGCGGTGTCGATCGAGGCGGCCTCGAGCCGGGGCGAGGCGCTCGACCACGTCCTATTTGCCGGCCCGCCCGGCCTCGGCAAGACGTCGCTCGCCCAGATCGTGGCCGCCGAGCTCGAGGTCCCGTTCGTCCAGACGGCCGGGCCGGCGCTCGAGCGCAAAGGCGACATCGCCGCTTTCCTGACCGCGCTCGAGCCCCGCTCGGTGTTCTTCGTCGACGAGATCCACCGCCTGCCCCGTGCGCTCGAGGAGACGTTCTATCCCGCGATGGAGGACGCTTGCCTGCCGATCACGATCGGTCAGGGGGCCGGGGCGAGCGTGGTCACGATCCCGCTGCCGCCGTTCACGCTGATCGGTGCGACCACCCGCGCGGGGCTGATCACCAGCCCGCTCCGCGACCGCTTCGGGATCCAGCATCGGCTCGAGCACTACGGCCCGGATGAGCTCGCGACGATCGTCCGCCGCTCGGCCCGTCTGCTCGAGGTCGCGATCGAGGACGACGGCGCCCGGGCGATCGCCGCGCGAAGCCGCGGCACGCCGCGCGTGGCCAACCGGCTGCTGAAACGTGTCCGCGACTACGCCGAGGTGCGCCGCACGGGCGTGGTTACCGGCGACGTCGCGATCGAGGCGCTCGACCTGCTCGGGGTCGACCACGAGGGACTCGACCGGCTCGACCGCGAGATCCTGCGCGCGATCTGCGAGAAGTTTGGCGGGGGCCCGGTCGGGCTCTCCACGCTGGCCGTGGCCGTCGGGGAGGAGCAGGACACAATCGAGGACGTGTACGAGCCGTATCTGCTCCAGCGCGGCCTGATCGAACGCACGCCGCGGGGTCGCGCCGCCACCAAGCGGGCGTTCGCGCACATCGGGATTGAGCCGCCCGGTCCGCTCTCGCTCCTTTAAATGTTCCTGAAGAGGTAACGGGTCGGGTGAAGCGGTCAGGCTATCCTCAGGTCGCCAATGAGCCACGAGCATTACTTCATCTGCCCCCACTGTGGGAACCGGTCGATGGGGACCGATCGCAACGCCGGTTTCCGCAACGAGGCCCGCGGATGCGAGAAATGCGGATTCGCGTACCTCTATGAGCTCCTCGACGACTATTACCCGGCCCCGAACGCAGCGTTCTTCGCGTGCGACTCGGACGCCAGGATCGTCGATTGCGGTCGCGGGTCGTTCGAATTGACCGGTCTGAAGACCGAGCAGGTGATCGGACGACCGGTCCACGACGTCCTCGGGCTGCGCTTCGACGACGGCACCGACCACGTTCGCACCGCGCTCGAGTGGGAGGTCCGCGTGAAGAGCAAGCCCGTCGAGGTTCACGCCGAACGCGACCTGCCCGCCAAGGCGGTCGCCGACATCTTCCCGGCGTACGACGACGATGACGGCGGCGTGCTCGTGGTGCTCACGCCAACCAATCACCATTAAGTGGCCGCTTCGCACGTGACGACATTCGAGCGGCGCCGTACTTACGAAAGAGACCACTAGGGCCCCGATCGGCTCGGGCGCTGCCGCCCACCGTCAAGTACCTCTAGCATCCACCCAGATCGATGACTGATCGCCAGAGAAATGGCTTCGTCCTGCTCATCGTCGTCGGGCTGCTGATCGGCTCGCTGATTGTGATCGCCGGTATCCCCGGCGCGGTGAAGCCCAAGAAGACTGTGCTCGGCCTCGACCTCAAGGGTGGGGTGGAGCTCGTCTACCAGGGACTCCCGAGCGCCCAGACACCGGTCGTGACCCAAGACGCGCTCCAGCGGGCGGTCGACATTATGCGGAACCGCGTCGACCAGCTGGGCGTCGCCGAGCCCCAGATCCAGACCTCGGGCGGCAATCAGATCACGGTCGGCCTCCCCAACGTGACCGACACCGCACGCGCCGAGGCGGAGGTCGGCACGACCGCCCAGCTGGCCTTCTACGACTGGGAGGCCAACGCGCTCACCCCGAACGGGAAGACAGTCGCCAGCCAGCTCCAGACCCAGGACCCGAGCGCGACCACGATCAGCCAGGGGTCGGGCACAAACGGCGCTCCGGGCGAGCCGGGCGCCGGGAGCATGAACTTGTATGACGCGGTCACGCTCGCGTCCAAACAGCCGCCGACCGCCAACCAGGCGAACTCGCGCATCACCTCGGAGTACTACATGTTCGGCGCTCCGGGCAGCGCGGCCTGCGCCGCGGTCGCCAAGGCGAACAACACGGTGCCTGCTGCCGGTCAGCACTGTCTGCTGAACGGTCCCGACAACAGCAAGGAGGCCCTGGTGTCCGGGCTGCCGGCCGGGGTCAGCGCCTCGGACGGTCAGATCCTGGTCGTGCCCCGGGGGACGGTGGTGCTCCAGGCGATCCCGGCGAACTTCTCGAAGCAGACGCCGATCAGCGATCCGAGCGCTCAGTTCTACGTGCTCAAGGACAACGTCGCGCTCCGCGGCAGCGACATCACCAATCCGCAGCAGAGCACCGATCCGAACACCGGCTCGCCCGATGTCACGTTCGGCTTCAGCGGCAAGGGCAAGTCCGAGTTCCAGAACGTCACCGCGCAGATCGCGCGCCGCGGCGACCTCGTCAGCGGCCTCGGCCAGACGCTGCGCCAGCACTTCGCGGTCGCGCTCGACAACCAGCTGATCACGGTCCCATACATCGACTTCAAGCAGTACCCCGACGGGATCAACGGCGACAACGGCGCCGACATCTCGGGCAGCTTCACGATCACCTCGGCCCAGGACCTCGCCAACGAGTTGCGCCTGGGTGCCCTCCCGATCGACCTGAAGCTGATCTCCGAGTCGCAGGTGTCGGCCACGCTCGGCAAGGAGGCGCTGCACAACGGACTGATCGCGGGCATGCTCGGGCTCCTGATCGTGATCGTGTTCCTGGTCGCCTACTACCGCGTGCTCGGCGTGATCGCGACCTTGGGGCTGCTGATCTACGGCATCTACTTCTACGCCCTGATCAAGCTGATCCCGATTACGCTGACGCTACCGGGGATCGCGGGACTGATTCTTACGATCGGCGTTGCGGCGGACGCGAACATCGTCATCTTCGAACGCGTCAAGGAGGAGATCCGCAACGGCCGATCGATCCGCCAGGGGATCGCGACCGGCTACCGCAAGGGCCTGACCGCGATCATCGACGCAAACGTGGTCACGATCATGACCGCGTTCATCCTGTTCGTGCTCGCCACCTCGGACGTCCAGGGGTTCGCGTTCACCCTCGGAGTCGGCACGTTCGTCTCGCTGTTCACGGCGGTTATGGCGACGCAGGCGATTCTCTCCACGATGGGCAGCTCGCGGATGATCTCGCGGCCGTCGATGCTCGGGGCGGGCGGCGAGAAACGCACCTGGAAGTTCGACTTCATGGGGGCCTCCAAGTACTTCTTCTCGATGTCGGGCGTGATCCTGCTGGTCGGTGCGCTCGCGATCGGCGGCAAGGGCCTGAACCTCGGGATCGACTTCACCTCCGGGACCCGGATCACGGTCGGGCTCGAGCAGGCCGCGAGCCAGCAGCAGGTCTCTCAGCTCCTGAGCTCGCAGGGCGTGTCGAATCCGCAGGTCCAGAAGGTCAGCGGCTCCAAGACGTTCGGCAACAACGCCTACCAGATCTCGTTCAAGACGCTGCCCTCAGGAGGACGGGAGAAGCTTCAGACCGCGCTCCAGAACAAGTTCGGCATCGCCGGCAACGGCAAGGACTTCCAGTACACCTCGGTCGGCCCGACATTCGGAAGCACGGTCGCCAACAGCGCCGTGATCGCGATCATCGCCTCGCTGCTCGTGATCGCCGCGTACGTCGCGCTCAGATTCGAGTGGAAGTTCGCCATCCCGGTGATGATCGCGCTCGCGCACGACCTGCTCATCACGAGCGGCGTGTACGCGCTCACCGGGCGCCAGGTGACGACCGCGACGGTGGCCGCGCTGCTGACGATCCTCGGTTACTCGATGTACGACACGATCATCGTGTTCGACCGGGTACGAGAAAACATCCCGAGAATGCCGCGCGCCGCGTTCTCCCAGATCGTCAACCGCTCGATGTCCGAGGTGCTCACCAGGTCGATAGCGACGACCTCGTGCACGCTGATGCCGATCATCGCCCTGCTGCTGTTCGGCGGCACGCCCGGCTCCACCGAGCTGACGGACTTCGCGTTCGCGCTGCTCGTCGGCGTGGCCTCGGGTGCGTACTCATCGATCTTCATCGCGTCGCCCGTGCTCACGCACTGGAAGGAGCGCGAGTCGCAGTACCGCCACCGTCGCGAGCGGATCGAATCCGAGTTCGGCTACGTACCCGCGTACGCCACCACCGCCGCCGACGTCGAGCCGACGCCGCGCCGCGGCAGGCGTACCGGCCGGCTGACCGAGCTCTCGCCCGAGGGCGTGTCCGCGGCCGAGTTCGAGGAGATGAAGCGCGACCTCGACCTCGAGCTCGCCGAGGAAGATCGCCGGGGCGGCCGCACCTCGACCTTGACCAAGCGGCTTGCCCGTAGCGCCGAGGACGACGATGCCGCGGCGGCCGAGGCGCCCCAGTCGCAGAGGCCGCGCTCGCAGTCTGGGATCACGCGGCGCTCGAGGCGGGCAGACGGCGGCACCGGTCGCGCCGGCACCAGTCGCGGCGGATCGGAGCGCGCCGGCAACGGCGCCCCGAAGCCGCCGCAGCAACAGCCGCCATCGCAGCAGCGGCCACCCCAGCAGCGACCACCCCAGCAGCGGCCGTCGCAGCAGCGGCCATCGCAGCAGCGGCCGGAGCAGCAGCCCGAGGCGCAGGAACCGCCCGCCGGCGACGTGACGCCGGCGCCGGATATCGCCGAGAACGAGGGCATGGCTCCCACGTCCAAGCGGCCGCAGAAGCCGAGAAGCCGGAACCGCCGCCACGGGAGACGCCGCTAATGGCCGTGCTCGCCTGGGGCATGATGGGGCTGGCCATCTGGCACTTCACGATCTGGCTGCCCGATCACTTCTGGGGCGGCATCGTCGGCGCCCTGATCGGCGCGCTCATCGGCGCGGTGTTCGTGGCCTGGGCGATCCACGGGTTCTCGGTCCCGTCGCGACATGACACCGATCTGGTCACCGCGCTCGAGGCGATCCCGGGCACACTGATCGGGCTCGCGGTGATCTGGTTCGAGGGCCTGCGGCGCGAGCGCGCCGGCGGTCTCGGGCCCGAGATGGCCTGAGCCGGCAGATCGTCAGTCGGCCAACCCGCGCTCTTTCGGCCTGTCAGCCCGGGTCGCCGCATCACTAGGCGAGGCACCCGGGGTGAGCCGCGGTAGCTGCGCCGGCGGCCGCTCCTGACCTGCATGAGATGACATTGGAGCCCGTTTCCGGCGACGGAGGCAGACGGCGCATGTGGTGCATGCGCCGTCTGCCACGGTCCGACGATCCGGCGTCCGATGTCAGGGTGTGCAGGTCTCCTCCCCACCCCTCAGCTCACGCGCCCGCCATTCCAGGCGGCCGCCGCCTGATCCATTTGCCGTCGCCGCCCGGGTGCCGGTAGTTCAACGGGTCCGCCGCGCCAATTTCGGCGTTTGGTTCCAATTCTGCGACGGCGCGCAACGATTTGATCGCGGTTTGGCGGTCAGCGGGCGGTTCCGTCGGGGCCGCTTCATACGCTGCCCGCGATGCCCGAGGCAGCCCTCCTTCGCTCAGAGCCGGTCGAGCTTCCCGGCCCGGACGTGGCCCTCCGTGCCGAACCGGACCGGCTGCCGCAGCGGCCGGCCCTCGACATCCCCACCTACGACCTGACCGCCGCGCTCGCGCTGGAGCGGGAGCTCGGCGTCAGCCACGTGCTCGCGCAGGTGCTCGTCCGCCGTGGGCTGTGCGATGTCGGCGCCGCGCGGGCGTTCCTCGAGCCGCGCGAGGGCCACGACCCGGGCGCATTCGCCGGCATCGACCGCGCGGTCGCGCTGATCGAGCGCCACATCCGCGACCGCGGCCGGATCGTCGTCCACGGCGACTACGACGTCGACGGCGTGTGCGCCACGGCGACGATGGTCCGCGCGCTCCGCGCCCTCGGGGCGGACGTCGGCTGGTACCTGCCCGACCGGCTTACCGACGGCTACGGGCTTTCGCTGGACACCGTGAAGCGCCTCGCCGCGCGCGGCGCGAGCCTCCTCGTAACGGTCGACTGCGCGATCACCGCGGTCGACGAGGTGGCCGCCGCGCGCGCGGCCAGCCTGGACGTGGTGGTCTCCGACCATCACGCACCGCGGGCGGACGGGCGGCTGCCGGACTGCGAGATCGTCCACCCGGCGGTATGCGGGTATCCGTGTCCGGACCTGTGTGGCACCGGCGTGGCCTACAAGCTCGCGCAGGCGCTGGGCGCGCCGGGAGCCGAGGACGATATCGAGCTGGTGGCGCTCGCCACAGTCGCGGACCTGATGCCGCTCGCCGGCGAGAACCGGCGGCTCGTCCGCGAGGGGCTGCGGGCGCTCGCGCGGACGTCGAGACCGGGGCTGCGCGCGCTGATGAAGGTCGCGAAGGTCGACCCGAGCGCGATCGACACCGGCACGCTCGGATTCCGGCTCGCGCCGCGGATCAACGCCGCCGGCAGGCTGCGGCGCGCTGATGCGGGCCTCGAGCTGCTGCTCACCGGCGATGAGGGGCGCGCCGCCGAGATCGCGTCCGAGCTCGACAGGGTGAACGCCGAACGCCGGGCGGTCGAGCAGCGGATCGTGTGGGAGGCCGAGGCCCAGGTCGCCGATCAGGTCGCCGACGGTGGCGAGCGGCTCTCGTACGTGCTCGCCGGCGAGGGATGGCATCCGGGCGTCGTCGGGATCGTGGCCTCCCGCATCGTCGAGCGTCATCACCGGCCCGTCGTGGTGGTCGCGCTCGAGGAGGACGCGGGCTCGGGCTCGGCACGGAGCATTCCCGGGTTCGATCTGCTCGGGTCGCTGCACGCGTGTGCCGAGCACCTCGAGCGGTACGGCGGCCACCGCGCGGCCGCCGGAATGACGATCCGTCGGGATCGGATCGACGGCTTCCGGGAAGCGCTCGAGCGGCACGCCCGGGAGGTCATCCTTCCCGAGATGCTGGTGGCGCGCGAGCGGGTCGACGCGATCGTGTCCGGCTGCAACCTCGGACTCGAGCTGGCCGAGGAGCTAGAGAAGCTGGAGCCGTGCGGCATGGGCAACCCACGCAGCCGACTGCTCGTGCCCGGGGCGCGGCTGCGCGACCCGCGGCCGATGGGGGACGGGCGCCATCTGCGGTTCGTCGTCGGTTCGGGCGGGGCGAGCGCGCGGGCGGTCGCGTTCGGGTGCGACGGACAACTCGGCGTCGATGTCGAGGTTCCGGTCGACGCGACGTTCCGCCTCGAGCGGAACTTCTGGAACGGGGCGGTCGAGCCGCGCCTTGTCCTCGGGCACGCCCGACCGTGCGCGCCCGACCCGATCGAGGTGCTGGGCGAGCCCGACGACTACCTGGCCGCGGCGCTCGGGGGCGGCGAATCCGACGGTCCGCCCAACGCGGCGGTGCGCGACGGCGATCTCGACGTTCCGCCGGGTCTCGAGGTTGCCCCCGGCGCGGCGCGGCCGGGCGATCGAACGATGCTCGACTGCCGGGGCCAGAGCCCGCTGGCGGTCCTGCACGACGCGATCGCAGCCGGAGGCGAGGTCCTCGCCGTGTGCGCCGATGCGCCACGTCGGTTGACCGGCCTGCGCGCCCGGATCGGCGGTTTCGCGCTGGTTTCGTACTGCGCGCTCGTGCGCGACCCCGGACTGGGGGAGCGCTTCGCGCACGTCGTCGCGCTGGATCCGCCTACATGCGCGGCGGACAGAGACGCGCTGGCCATTGGGCGTGGTTTCACCCATTTGGCGTGGGGCGAGGCTGAGCTACGCTTTGCGGAGCAGATGCACGAGCTGGAGTACGGTCTGCGGGCTTCGCTCGTGGCCTTCTACCGGAGCCTCAAGCTACGGGGGAGGGTGGCCGGTGAGGAGCTCGAGCACCTGCTTCGCGGCGACGGTCCGCACCCCCGACCGGCTCGGCTGGCGGGACGGCTGATCAAAGTGCTCGCGGAGCTGGAGCTCGTCAGCCTCGACCGGGATCTGCCGGCCCTGGCGATCGTGGGCGCCGCGCCGACGGCGCTGGAGCGCTCCCCGGCTTACAGGGTCTACGCTCAGCGGTACGAGGACGGTCAAAAATTTCTGAGCAGCGCAAATCATCTTCCAGGAGGTTGAGCCGGGCCCGGCCAGCGGACGGGGACGGTTCGAACGGGCGCGACGACGGGTCCGGGTCCGCGCTGTTCGCCGCCCAGGGGCCCCCGATCGATCGGGTTGCGCATGCCGACGGAAACGGCGACGGCGTCGAGCGCGCCGAGCTGACTCCGGCGGAGCGGCGGCTGCTCGGCGACCTTTTCGCGATCGTCGAGGAGCACGCGCACGAGTCCGCCGCCACGATCGACCGCGACCGGGTCGAGGAGGCGTTCGTGTACGCGTGCGTGCACCACGCCGACCAGCGCCGTCGCTCGGGCGAGGACTTCATTGTCCACCCGGTCGGCGTGGCCAAGATCTGCGCAGGGATGCGCCTCGACACCGAGACGCTGTGCGCCGCGCTCCTGCACGACACCGTCGAGGACACCTCAGCCTCGCTGGACGAGGTGCGCGAGGCGTTCGGAGAGGAGATCGCCAGTCTCGTCGACGGCGTCACCAAGCTCACCGGGCTGACCTTCCAGTCGCGCGACGAGGCGCAGGCCGAGAACTACCGCAAGATGATGGTGGCGATGGCCACGGACATCCGGGTCATCCTGATCAAGCTCGCCGACCGCCTGCACAACATGCGCACGATCGGCGCGATGGCCAAGCAGAAGCAGATCGAGAAGGCCCGAGAGACGCTCGACATCTACGCCCCGATCGCCCACCGGCTCGGTATCCACGCGATCAAGTGGGAGCTCGAGGACCTCGCCTTCCAGACTCTGCACCCGCGCAAGTACAACGAGATCAAGGGGCTTGTCGCGCAGCAGCGCGCCGAGCGCGAGCGATACGTCAACCAGGCCGCAGGCTACGTGAACAAGGAGCTCGAGGAACTCGGCATCCACGCCGAGATCTCCGGCCGCGCCAAGCACTTCTACTCGATCTACGCCAAGATGACCAAGAAGGGGCGCGAGTTCAACGAGATCTACGACCTGACCGCGATGCGGGTGATCGTCGGGTCAGTCAAGGACTGCTACGGCGCTGTCGGCGTGATCCACTCGCTGTGGAAGCCGCTGCCGGGGCGGTTCAAGGACTTCGTGGCCATGCCCAAGTTCAACATGTACCAGTCGCTCCACACGACCGTGATCGGGCCCGAGGGACGCCCGCTCGAGATCCAGATCCGCACCAGGGAGATGCATGATCTCGCCGAGTACGGGATCGCGGCCCACTGGATGTACAAGGAAGGGAGTAGCGCCCAGCACCGCGGTGACGGCGCGGCCGGACCGCCGGCGTCCGACACCAAGCTCAAGTGGCTCCGCTCGCTGCTCGACTGGCAGCAAGAGGAGGCGGACCCGCGCGAGTTCATGGAGACCCTCAAGGTCGACCTGTTCGAGGACGAGGTGTTCGTGTTCACGCCGAAGGGCGAGGTCAAGTCGCTCGCCTCCGGCGCCACCCCGCTCGACTTCGCCTACGAGATCCACACCGACGTCGGCCACCGGTGCGTCGGCGCGAAGGTCAACGGCAAGATCGTCCCGCTGTCCTATCAGCTGCGGTCGGGCGACATCGTCGAGGTGCTGACGTCCAAGCGCGAGCGCGGTCCCTCGCGGGACTGGCTGGCGCTCGTGAAGACGACGCGGGCGCGCAACAAGATCAAGGCGTGGTTCAAAGCCGAGTCGCGCAAGGACTCCGAGCACACCGGGCGCGAGCAGTTGCAGGACGCGCTGAGAAAGCAGGGGTTGCCGGCGCAGAAGATCGTCGGCTCACCGCTGCTGGCCGACGTGATCCGCGAGATGGGTTTTCGCAAGGCGGACGACTTCTACATTGCGCTGGGCGGCGCCAAGATCTCGGCCAAGGTCGTCGTCAACAAGATCATGCAGCGCCTCAAGCAGGGCGAGGCGGCCGAGTCCGAACCGACGGCGGCGGACGACCTTCTGAAGACGCGCCGGCGCCGGTCCCGCGCGACCACGACCTCTTCCCGATTCGGGATCTCCGTCGAGGGCATCGACGAGGTCATGCTGCGGATGGCCAAGTGCTGCCGCCCGGTCCCCGGCGACCCGATCGTCGGCTACATCTCGCTCGGCCGCGGGATCACGATCCACCGCGAGGACTGCCCGAACGTGGCCGTGCTGAAGAAGGATCCCGAGCGGTTCACCCCGGTGTCCTGGGACGGCGATCCCGAGACGTCGTTCCGGGTCGAGATCGAGGTCGACGGCTGGGATCGCCACCGGCTGCTGGAGGACATGTCGCGGACGTTCGCCGAGGCCGGCATCAACATTCTTGAGGCTCGGTGCATCGTCAATCACCCGATGGTCAAGAATCGGTTCGTGGTCGAGGTCGGTGACACCCGGTCGCTCGACCAGGCGATCAACCGGCTCCGCAACATCGACGCGGTGTTCGACGCCTACCGGGTGACCCCGGCCGCGGCGTAGGGGCGAGCGTGGGCGTCATCCACCGCCGGTCTTCTGGCGGCGGCTGGGACGGCGTCGATCCGCAGAGCTACGACGATCCGTTACTGGCCGGCGTACGCAAGCACGAACTGATCGGCGAGCCCGAGGGCGCCAGTCAGTACCGGATGCGGTACTTCGAGGTCCCGCCTGGCGGACGGACCGCGCGCGAGCGCCATCCCCACGATCACGGGGTCATGATCGTCGCGGGGCGGGCGCGGGTCACGCTCGGAGACGCAGTCCACGAGGTGGGCGTGGGTGACGTCGTGTACGTCGCCGGCGACGAGCTCCACTGCTTCGAGGCGGCCGGGGACGAGCCGCTCGGGTTCGTCTGCGTGGTCGGGCCGCGGCCGCAGGCCTAGCGTCCTAGATCGGGAGGTGCCTGTCGTTGCGGCGTGGGTGGCTGTCCGGGCGGGGGTAGGTGGCGCGGCGGGGATAGGTGGCGCGGCCGCGCGTCGATCCGCACCGTGCGCGGCTTGCCACCTCGGAGCTTCGAGATCACGACCGCCTCGCCGGTCGGGAGCGCCTTGATCTCGTTCGGGTCGACGACGAACCGTTCGACCTGCCGGCGCGTGCCTCGGGTCCCGTAACCGCCAATCAGCGGGCCGCCGGTTTGATAGGTCCGGTCCCAGACCATCTCGGTGCCCGCGATCTGGGCGATCGTCAGCGCCGAGCGCGGAACCTCCTGACGGTGCACGATCTTGACCGCGGTGACACCGAGCACGAGGTCCTGGAGGCCGGCGGCGGCTCGCTCGAGATCGGCGAGCTCCTGGGTGGCGACGAGCACCTGCATTCCGGACTCCCGGCCGCGCGACAGAAGCGCCGCCACGTGATCGCTGCTGAGTCCGGAGAACTCGTCGATTCCGACCGTCGCCGGCTCGATTGACCGTCCGCGAGACGGCTCGTACAGCCGATCGCCCGAGGCCGCGACGAGGTCCTGGACCGCGAGCGTCCCGATCTGGGCGGCGAGCTGGCCGTACCTGCTCGAGTTGAGGCTGAACACGACCACCTCGGGGCCAGACAGCGTCGTGCGTAGGTCGATCGTCCGGCCGATCACGCCCGACGGCGGCTCGAGAAACCGACCGGTATGCGACTCGGTGAGGACGGCGAGTCGCGTCTGGAGCCCGCGGATCGCGCTGTACTGATCGGGCGTCAGCGCCGCGAGGTAGTCCTGCGTTCGCTCCCGGAACGGGCGGTCGAGGCTGCGCAGCGAGCTCGCGAGCCGGCGCGGATCCATGAGCGCGACTACCTCGGACAGCGTGGGCGGACGTTCCGGGTGGATGTGGCCGGCGACCTGCAAGACCGTCTGTACGTAGCGCTCGGCGGCCCGCTTGTAGTGCGGCTCGGTGAACCGCTCGGTGGTGATCAGCTTGTCCTTGAGCTCGGTGGCGTTGCCGTGCGCAAGCGGATTCCAGTGCGCCCCGCCGTCGATCGTCCAGACCGTGATCGGTCGCCCGGTGGCGGCCGCCGACTCGGCGAGCACGCGCACGAAAGCCGGTGACCCCTTCATGTCCACCGCCACCACCGGCCGGCCCCGCTGGATCTCGTGGGAGAGAATCGCGAGTAGCGTGGTGGTCTTGCCGGCGCCGCTCGCGCCGAGGATCAGCCCATGCGCGGCCAGGTCGTCCTCGCGAAGGGCGACGGGCCGCCCTCGGCGGTCGACGCCGAGCGCGATCATTCCCTCCGCGGCCGGCTGGTGGCCGAACCGACGGGCGGCCAGGCGGGCGGCGCGCGCTGTGGTCACCGCGGCCATCGCGAACAGGACCGCCCCTGCGAGTCCGACGGGGGAGACGAGCAACACCGCGAACGCCGCGACCGTCAGGAACCGGAGGAGCCCATCCCGGGATGCCGGCGGCCTCATCGACCGACCTCCGCCGACCGCTCTCGAACCGCCGATCGGCTCGCGCGCGGCGTGGTCGACACGGTGAAGCGCACGCGCCGGATCGCGACGATCTGGGACACGCCGAGCCTCCGCGCCGCGTTCCGGACGGAGGTGGCGAGCGTGGCCCGCTCGACCAGGTAGACGACCCCGTCGAAACGGGGATCGGCGCCGTAGCCGCCCAGGATCGTCTCGAGACGAGTCCGCGTCTTGGGCGTCAGCTCGAGCTCGAGCGCGATCCGCCGCCCGCCGCTGGTGCAGAGGATCAGATCGGGATAGTGGAGGCGCTCGCGGCCGTGGGGACCAAACCCGCCCAGCCTGACTCCGGCCGTGGTGCCATCGGCTGCGGGAGCATCGGCTGCCGGGGCGTCGTCCGCCGCGCGGGCGCCGTCACGCGAGCGGAGCCGGCGCTCGCCGATGATCTCGTTGACCGGCCCGAACGCTCCGCCGCGGGCGGCGAGCCACAACCACGCGACCCCGACGTCGTGTCGGTAGGAGCGAAGGTCGATCTGCGGGGGAGGGAGGGAGCTCCCGATCACGCCGAGGCCCCGTCGGGTGATCCGGTACCAGGACGGCGCGCCCGGAACAGCCGGCTCGCGCTTGAGCAACTTGGCGTCCGCCAGGCGGCTCAAGCGGGCCGCGGCAGTGCCGGCGGAGACGTCGAGCAGGACTGCGGCGTGTGCGGGCAGCGCAAGGCGGTGCTCGGACAGGAACGACAGGAGCTCGACGTCGCGTCCGGTGAGGCGAGCGGTCACGAGGATAAGAGCCTCGAGCGACCCGGAATTCACCCCCCATCCACCGAAACTCCGCGCTCGGCGGGACTCGGCTAGAGGCCGGGCACTCGGCTACCCGGCCGGGAGGACTCCCTCGGCACCGGCCGCGGACTGACTGCAGGGCTCGCGGGCGACTCGGCTACCGGCCGGGGTGCGGGAGCGAGCTCGTGTTGACGACCTGGAAGTCCCGGCCGGTCAGGCGGTCGAGCAGATGTAGCGCGTCGTTGTTCCAGTGCGGATCGGGCGCGCCCGAGATGTACCAGGGCGAGCCGTTGTCGGCGAGGATCATCCCGTAGCGCTTGAGCGCTTGGGCCACGACACGCGCCTGGTAGGGGAGCCCCGAGATGTTGACGCGAGCCTTGAGCCGGACACGGAGGCCCATCGGCGGGAGGTTCGGTCCGCTGCATGTCGACGCCTCGTGGCGGGCGGGGTACACGTACCGCGCCGCGGTGCACGGCGCGGTGAAGCGGAGCGCGTGGTCGATCCCGCCGGCGGCGACGTCGCTGTACCGCGCGAGCCCGGGGAGGATCGGAAGGCCGGCGGCGTCGGCCGAGGTCCAGGTGGCAGGCCGCAGGTGGTTCGAGCGCAGGTTGAAGATCGCGCCCGAGCCCGCGCTCCAGCGCAGCCCGTGGTCGTGCGGGTAGGCCGCGTACAGCTCGTAGTCGGTGCAGGTGTTGCGGTCGACAACGATCACGTGACGATCTCCGCTCGAGCTGTAGCCGCCCTCGATCGGGACGCCCTGCGGCAGCGGGTACGGGCCTTTGTCCGACTCGGAGGCGTACTGGAACGTGACGGGCGCCCTGTGCGTGTTCGACCCGACGACCGTGTACGGAATTCCGATCGGCTCACCGTCGTACAGCCCCGACCCGAAGTCGGGGTGGACCGGATCATTCAGGCCGATGCGCGCGATCAGGTTCGCCGAGTTCTTGGCCAGCGGCAGCCTGTCCACCCGCTGGTTCCAGGGGTTGTTGGCGGGGAGGATGGGGCAGTTGGGCGCGCCGGCGAGCGGCTGGGCGGACACGAGCGCCGGCGCCCCGACGAACGCCACGGCCACGGCGAGCAGAACGGAGGCGACCGCGAGCGGCAAGCGGAGGATGGCGGCGGCCACGCGGCGCATCGGTCAGGAGACGACCGCGATGCCGGCCGGCCTAACGCCGAACTCGGCCTCGTCGACCTCTCCGAGGTAGTCCCCGTCCACCTGGATCGGGAGCGCACGGTCGTCCCGCGACCGAACGCGCAGGCCGTGCACCGCCGAGAACGGATGGACGTGGCGGTGGCGGCTCACCTTGAGGTGGCTGGAGAAGGCGCGTCCGATGATCGTCGGCACGTCGGTGGGCCAGGCGCGGTCGAGGACCACGCCGGCGAGGTCGCCGCTGGTCAGAGTCGCGCCCTCGGCGATATCCACGGGCCGGGCACCGAAGTACGTGTACGGCGTCGAGTTCTGAACGATCACCGTCACCCCGGCCGTCGTCTCCTCGCCGAACTGCGCCTCGAGCCGGGGCGGATGCACCAGGTAGTGCCGGTTGAACGTCCCCACGCCCGTCAGGGTGTAGTACCACTCGCCGAACCTCGCCTTCAGGTTCGGGTGCGCGTCGACCCGCTCGACCACGCTGGCATCGAGGCCGACCCCGGCGGAGAACAGGAACTTGCGCCCGTTCACCGAGCCGAGATCCACCCGCCGCGGTCGCCACTCGTCGGCCATCAGCAACAGATGCTCTGTGGCATCGACCACGTCGTTCGGGATCCCGAGCATCCGGCAGTACACGTTCGCGCGGCCACCCGGAAGGCAGCACAGCGGCGTCCCCGACCCCGCGAGGCCGTTCGCCGCCTCGTTGACCGTCCCATCGCCGCCGAAGGCGACGACCACGTCGTAGCCCTCCCGCGCCGCTTCCCGGGAGAGCTCGGTCGCGTGGCCACGGGAGTCGGTGTCGATCGCGTCCACCTGATAGCGGCCCCGCAACGCGTACACGACGAGGTTCTTCAGCCGGTCGGAGACCGTGGTCGCGTACGGGTTGGCGATGATCAGCATGCGCCGGCTGGGCGCGGGCGACGACAGCGCCAGCGTCGCCTCCAGGCGCTCGAGCGGGTCAGCGGACGTCGCACCCATGCCGACGCCTCAACACCGGGCAGCGGAGATCGTTACGCCGCGCAAAATGCTCCGCCGCCCCACGAGCGCCATCCGCCACCCACCGCACCTCCCGGGCCGCCGGCACCCCGAGACACCCCTGGGACTCAAGCCGGCTCGAAATCTGGCGATCGTCTGCATATAATCCGTTGCACATAGCTGTACGCATCCAGAGGGGTGGAGGGACTGGCCCTATGAAACCCCGGCAACCTCCCGAAAGGGAAAGGTGCCAATTCCATCAGGCTCCAACGACAAGCCTGGGAGATGTGGATAGGGCGGTTCTTGGACCTCCGACCACTGACCCCGGCGGAGGTTTTTTCATATATGCCGCCAGAGTCTCTTCGCTGTAAAGAATGCAAGACAACCTACCCGCTCGACGCGAGGTACGTGTGCGAGCGGTGCTTCGGGCCGCTTGAGGTGGCGTACGCGCCGCGGGCTACGACCGATCCGGACGCGCTGAAGCGGAGGATTCAAGCCGGTCCGCACTCGCTGTGGCGCTACAGCGATTTCCTGCCGGTGCAGGCGCCGCCGCGCGGCGTGCTCCCGGCGGGGTACACGCCGCTGCTGCGCGCCGAACGGCTGGCCGAGCAGCTCGGACTGGGCGAGGTGTGGATCAAGAACGACGCGGCCAACCCGACGCACTCGTTCAAGGATCGCGTCGTCTCGGTCGCGCTCGCCCGCGCCCGCGAGCTCGGCTTCCAGACGGTCGCCTGCGCATCCACCGGCAACCTGGCAAACGCGGTGGCGGCGCACGCCTCCGCCGCCGGCCTCGAGTCCTATGTGTTCGTGCCCCACGACCTCGAGGAGCAGAAGGTCCTCGCGACCGGCGTGTACGGGACGAACCTGGTGTCGGTGCGCGGGAACTACGACGACGTCAACCGCCTGTGCACGGAGCTCGCCGGCGAGCACGAGTGGGCGTTCGTGAACATCAACATGCGTCCCTACTACGCCGAGGGGTCGAAGACGCTCGCGTTCGAAACCGCCGAGCAGCTTGGCTTCGAGCTGCCCGACACGGTGGTGGCGCCGATCGCGTCTGGCTCGCTGTTCACCAAGATCGCGCGCGGGTTCGAGGAGTGGCTCGAGCTGGGGCTGATCGAGGGCGAGCTGCCGACTTTCCACGGCGCTCAGGCGGCGGGCTGCTCGCCGGTGGCGACGGCCTACGAGGCCGGGCAGGACTTCTGCCGCCCGGTCAAGCCGGACACGATCGCCAAATCGCTGGCGATCGGCAATCCGGCCGACGGGCCTTATGCGCTTGACCTGGCGCGGCGTACCGAGGGCTCGATCGAGTCGGTGACCGACGACGAGATCCGCGAGGGCGTCAAGCTGCTCGCCCGGACCACGGGGATCTTCACCGAGACGGCCGGCGGGGTCACGGTGGCGGTGCTCGCCAAGCTGGCGGCGCGCGGAGCGATCGACCCGGGCGACCGAGTCGTGGCGTACATCACCGGCGAGGGCCTGAAGACGCTCGACGTCGCGCGCGGGACGTTCGAGGCCTGGGAGATCGAGCCGACGCTCGACTCGTTCGAGCAGGCCGCCGAACGACTCGTCGCCGTGGCGTGATAACACTGCACGGCAATGGCAATCACGGTCAAGATCCCAACCCAGCTGCGTGCCGCGACCGACGGCGAGGCGACCGCGGACGTCCAGGGCTCGACCGTCGGGGAGGTGCTCGACGCGCTGTATGAGCGCTACGGCGAGCTGCGCCACCGCATCGCCGAGGACGGCGGCCTGCGCCGGTTCGTCAACGTGTACGTCGGTGGCGAGGACATCCGGTTCCTCGACGGCCTCGAGACTCCGGTCACCGACGGTGACGAGGTGACGATCCTGCCGGCGGTCGCCGGCGGCTGAGCCGCCGGCGCGCTGGAATTACTGCCGGGTGCGCTGGCGTCGCCGGCGCACCAGCGCTGCTCGCGTTACGTGCCGGGTGCGCTCACGGTCGCCGGCGCACCCGCGCCTACTCCGATCGGGCAGCTGACGCCGGTTCCCCCGAGGCCGCAGTAGCCCCACGGGTTCTTTTCGAGGTACTGCTGGTGGTACTTCTCGGCGTAGTGGAACGGCCCGGCCTTGGCGATCTCGGTCGTGATCTCGCCGTGGCGCGCCTGGCGCAGGCGCTCGGCGAACGCGTCGCGGGTCGCCTCGGCGGCCTGACGCTGCTCGTCGGTCGTGTAGTAAATCGCGGAGCGATACTGGGTGCCGACGTCGTTACCCTGGCGCATACCCTGAGTCGGGTCGTGGCTCTCCCAGAACAGCCGGAGGATCTCTCGTAGCCGGTCTTCGCAGGATCAAAAACGACGAGGACCGCCTCCGCGTGACCGGTGCGCGCCGAGCAGACTTCCTCATACGTCGGGTTGGGCGTGATCCCACCCGCGTAACCGACTGCGGTGGTGTAGACCCCCGGTGCCTGCCAGAAGACGCGCTCCGCGCCCCAGAAGCAGCCCATCCCGACGATCGCCTGCTCGAAGCCCTCGGGAAACGGAGGCTTCAACGGCGATCCCAAAACGGCATGACACGCCGGGACCGGCATCTCGGGTTCGCGCCCGGGCAGCGCGCGGTCCGCTTCGACCTTGGTCATCCTGCTTCTAAGTCCGAACATGTCTCAGAGGGTACCCAGGGGCGAACGCCCGACAGGTGAACGCCGCGGAAACGCCGCGGTCGCGTCGGCGCACGCGACGAAGCTCCACGGGCGTTGCGCAAACGCTCCCCCAACCGATGAATTCCGACCAAACGCTGCGCTAACTTTGCGCTATGAGCGGTAACCGCCGTCGGCTCCCCTCGCGGAGAGCACTACTGCTGGCGCTCGCGATATTGGTTCCCGGGATCCCGATCGCCATCGGCGTGGGAGTCGGGCTGCAGAAGCCCGGCGCCGGCGCGGCTGCCACCACCGTCGCCGGGTTCACGCCTGTCGGGCAGGACGCCACCGCGGCGGCGACCGCTGCGCTGAAGCCAAAGCCAAAGCCGAAGGTCCCCGGCGTCCCCGGCGGCTCGGGCGCGCTCGTCGCTCGCGTCGTCCATCCCACGACGCTCCGCGTGTCGCCGCGCCCGGGCGCCCACTCGATCGCGAAGCTGCTCACCAAGACCGAGTTCGGCTCGCCCGAGGTGCTGTGGGTCGTCAACCACGCGCCAGGCTGGCTTGGCGTGATGACGCCGCAGGCCGGGAACGGGCGGGTCGGTTGGGTTGCGCAGGGCGCGGTCTCGCTAAGCCGTGAGTCGTGGAAGCTCGAGGTCTCGCTTGGCGCCCGCCGGCTGACCGTGCTTGACGACGGGAAGGTCGTCGTCCGCTACACCGTCGCGGTCGGCACCGGCGGTGCGCCAACGCCCACGGGTCGGTTCGCCGTCACCGACCGCCTCGTCACCGACGATCCCGCCGGTCCCTACGGCTGCTGCATCCTCGCGCTGTCGGCCCACTCCCCACATGCGATCCAGGGATGGACTGGGGGAACGCGGATCGCGATCCACTCGACCCCGGACAGCGGGAGCATCGGCGAGGCCGCCAGCCACGGCTGCGTCCGCGTCACGCTCGCCGAGGGGCGCTGGCTCCTCGCCCACATCCCGCTCGGAACACCCACGCTGATCAGCAGCTGAGCGCGCGCCCCAGCTCGCGCCCCGGCTGCTCCTCGCGCCTCGGCTTTGGAGTCCCTGTTTCACGCCCGCGATTGCCTGGGTAGCGGAGAAGTGAAGCTACGAACACAGAGTTACGAACAGAAAGGAGCCCTGTCATGGCCGACGAGCTCAAAGGCAAGCGTGTGGCATTCCTGTTCACCGAAGGCGCAGAGCAGGTCGAGGTGACCGAGCCGCTCGACGCGGTCCGCAAGGCGGGCGCCGACGTCGACATCATCTCGCTCGAGAAGGGCGAGGTCGAGATGTGGAAGCACTTCGATAAAGGCGACAAGATCAACGCCGACAAGGCGGTGTCCGACGCCGATCCGTCCGACTACGACGGCCTGGTGCTTCCCGGCGGCGTCGCCAATCCCGACCAGTTGCGCGGAGACAAGGACGCGGTGAAGTTCGTCCGCACGTTCTTCGAGCAGGACAAGCCGGTCGGCGTGATCTGCCATGGGCCGTGGATGCTGGTCGAGACCGGCGTCGCCAAGGGCCGCAAGGTCACGTCGTGGCCGAGCCTCCAGACCGACCTGCGCAACGCCGGCGCGGAGTGGGTCGACGAGGAGGTCGTGGTCGACAACGGGCTCGTGACGAGCCGCAAGCCGGACGACCTGCCGGCGTTCTGCGCCAAGGTCGTAGAGGAGTTCGCCGAGGGCAAGCACAAGCAGCGCGTGGCCGCTTAGCGCAACTCCGGGCTTGTTAGCGCGACCCCGGGCTTAGCGCGAATCCCGGCGCCGGCGGTCAGCCGAACAGCGGCAGCCGGCGCCGGCGCGCGAGCGCGTCCATTCCGGTCTGGATGCTCGCGCACACCTCGCGGTACTCCGCCTTCACATACCGGTCGTCCTCGGCGCGCTCGGGATCGGCGTCGAGCTCGATCGGGTTCTGGAACGCGGTCCGGATCTTGGTCGGCAGCGGCACCTCGGGGAGGAGTGCGGGGGACACGCCCTACGGCACCTGGATCGCGATCGGGAACATCTTCAGACGCGCGATCCGATCGAGCGCGAGTAGCTTGGCGAGCCGGCGGCCGGTGGCGATCACCGGCATCGAATCGGGTCCGCCGACTGTCGCCACGGGCACGATCGGCACGGCGCTGCGGATCGCGAGCCTGATGAACCCCATGCGCCCGGCGAGCACGGCCTCGTCGCGCTGGGTCCAGGGTCGCAGTGAATCGCGCTCGCCCCCGGGCGAGAGCGCTACGTCGCGACCGGCCGCGAGCGCGGAGGCGATGCTGTCGGGCGCCGCCGGCAGCACGCCCATGCGCCGAAAGTACGCACCGACGCCCGGGAGCGCCATCAGGGCATCGTGGGCCGTGCCGTGTAGCGGGCGGTCCTCGCCGAAGCGGCGCCACCACTGCACTCCCACCGTCCACGCGTCCCACACGAACGGCGCGCCGGAGTGGATTCCGATCAGCAGCGCCGGCGGGTCGGGGAGCTTCTCCCAGCCCTCGATTTCCATCCGGAACCAGTAGTCCATCAGCGGGTTCCAGAGGTACTTCTGTCGCTCGACGAAGCCCTAGTCGGGAGAGTCGAGCGACCACTCGGACGCGCGGTCCGCGACCCAGCGGTCCGCTCCGGACTGCCGGTCGCGGCGTTCGGCGACCTTCCGCGTCGCCTCTTCGGCGTGGCGTTTCGCCTGGTTCTCACGCCTTCCGGCTCGCCCGTTCCGATCTGTCACATCGGAACGCCGCGCCTGCAGTTCATCCACGTTGGATCGACCTCCCTCCACGGCTACCTGAGGATTGGTCTACCCGTGGCTCGTGATTACAACCGCTCGTCAACGGGGAGAGGCGGGGGCGCGATCTGCGATGAAAGACCGGCAACTTGTCCATCCACGCTCCGGGTAACGGGCGCCGCCAGCGGTTGGCGCGTCGGCTCGCGGCGTGGTCGGCCGGGTGGCTGTTCGCGATCGCGCTCTACCTGCTCCTGATCGACACCACCGATCTGCCCGAGCTGATCGTCGCGGTCGGCGCGGCCGCAATCGCAGCGACCGGGTTCGAGCTCGCGCGCGAGCAACAGACGGCCGGCGGTCTCCGAGCGCGGGTGCGGTGGCTGGGGCGGATTCACCGGCCGCTGCTCAAGGCGCCGTCGGACATCGCGTTCGTCTCATTGCTCGCCTTCCGGCAGCTGGTGCGACCGCGCAGGGTCAACGGCGTCTTCCGCTCCGTGCCGTTCCGCTCCGGAGACGGGGATGACGCGCTCGAGACCGGACGGCGCGCGCTGGCCGAGTCGCTCGGCTCGTTCGCCCCGAACACGATCATCGTCGGGGTTGACGCCGAGCGCGAGCTGCTCCTCGGCCATCAGCTCCGCCAGAGCGGCGGCGACGATGCGATCGACGTGCTCGGCCTCGGAGCCGGGTGACCTGGGGGCCGCCGTGAACGAGTGGGAGATCGCGGCCGCGGTGCTCGGCTTCGCGCTGATTCCGTGCGGGGCGGTCGCCCTGCTCGCCGACCCACCGCACGGCCTGGCCGCGATGCAGGTCGGATCGGTGCTCCTGGCGACGATCCTCGTGCTCCTGTCCGAGGGCTTCCACCGCCAGCCGTTCATCGATCTGGCCGTCGTGTTCGCGTTGATGTCGCTGGTCGGCTCGCTGCTGTTCGCGCGGCTGATGGAGCGAGACCTGTGAGCCCGACGGCGGTGGTCGCGGTCGCGCTGCTGATCGCCGGCGGCCTGA
Source organism: uncultured Solirubrobacterales bacterium (assembly GCA_963737055.1). Taxonomy (GTDB): domain Bacteria; phylum Actinomycetota; class Thermoleophilia; order Solirubrobacterales; family Solirubrobacteraceae; genus Palsa-465. The sequence goes on from CAVTRE010000002.1 coordinate 681,273, forward strand.
TCGAGCTGATCGCGGTGCTCGGCTTGTGTGTGATGCGCGACGTCTACGACCGTCTTCACTACGTCGGGCTGGCGGGCTTCGGCGGATTCCTGATCGGTGTCGCGGTGCTGGTGCGCGAGTCGTTCTCGTTGATCGGCGACAAGGCGCTGCTCGTCGGGGTCGTGCTGATCCTGGCGGGCCCGGTGATGGTCCAGACCACCGTTCGCAGCCTGCTCATCCGCGAGTACGGCGACTGGCGGGCCAAGACGCGGGACGGTTCAGACCAGTGACAGTGCTGCAGATCGCGGCGCTGGCAGCGGTCGCGCTCCTGGGCGGCGGCGTCGTCGCGGCGAGCGACCCCCTCCGTCAGACGCTCATGCTCAGCATCTACGGCCTGGCCCTGACGATGATGTTCTTCGTCTTCCAGGCCCCGGACGTGGCGCTGTCTGAGATCGTGGTGTCGACTGTCGGGCTCCCGGTGATGATCCTGCTGGCGCTGCGGAAGGTGCGCCAGCAGGAGCGCGAGCGTCGAGAAGAGGACCCGTGAGCCGCACCACCCGGCTCGCGCTGTTCGGCGTCGCCGCCGCCGGCCTCGGCGCGGTGCTGGTGATCGGGCTGGCCGGGCTCCCCGCGTTCGGCGACTACCGCGGCGTCTACGGTCACGTGCTGGACGGCATCGGAGTGACCGAGCGCCACGCCACCGACCTCGTCACCGCGCTGAACTTCGACATCCGCGGGTTCGACACGCTCGGCGAGGAGTTCATCCTGTTCGCCTCGGTGCTGGGGGTCGTGCTGATTCTGAGGCAGCTCCGGGACGAGCATCAGCATCCGAATCAGGAGGAGGTCGACGAGCACAAGTTCGTCGGCGCGAGCGAGGCGCTGCGCGCGCTTTCACTGGTGCTGATTCCCGTCCTGCTCGCGCTCGGCGTGTACATCGTCGTCCACGGTCAGATCACGCCGGGCGGCGGATTCCAGGGTGGCGTGATCCTGGCGACCGGGCCGCTCGCGGTGTTCCTCGCCGGCCGGTACCTGCGCATGCGCATCGTCGCGCCCCAGGTGGTCGTCGAGATCGGCGACGCGATCGGGGCGATCGGCTATGGGCTGGTCGGGCTCGGCGGACTCGTGTTCGTCGGCGTCTTCTTCAAGAACTTCCTCCCGCTGGGAATCCCCGGGCACTTGCTGTCAGCGGGGCAGATCGACGTCGCCAGCACCGCCGTCGGTCTCGAGGTGAGCGGCGCCTTCCTGGTGGCCTGGAGTGAGTTCCTCGACCAGACCATCCTGGTCAGGAGCCGGGGAGAGTCGTGAGCTTCCTGCCCTACGCGATCGCGGCCTGGCTGTTTCTCGCGGGGCTCTACGGGATCGTCTCGAGCCGGAACTTGGTCCGGGCGATTGTGTCGCTGACCGTCGTCCAGTCGGCCACCTACGTGATCCTGATTGCGATCGGCTACACCAAGGGTGGCCAGGCGCCGATCTTCGCCGATATCCCTCAAACCAGCAAAGCCGTCGATCCCGTCGTCCAGGTGCTGGTGCTGACCGACGTCGTGATCGAGGCGACGGTGAGCGCGATGCTGCTTGCCCTCGCCGTGCAGGCGCACAAGCGCTTCGGGAGCCTCGACCCGCAGAAGCTGCGCGCGCTGCGCGACTAGCCGTCTGCTGAGGAGGGACGCCAGATTGCACATCACCGCGCTACCTGTCGTGGTGCCGCTCATGGGCGCTGCCTTTCTGGTCGCCATCAGGCATTGGACGCCGCGCCGGGTGAACGACCTTCTCGCGGGCGGGGTGGCGCTGGCTGTGGTCACGCTGTGCGCGATCCTGCTGGTGCGCGCGATCCACCACCCGTTCGCCTACTGGATGGGCGGCTGGCGGCCGAGCCACTCGGTGGCGATCGGGATCTCGTTCTCGGTCGACGCGATCGGCGCGGGCGTGGCCACGTTCTCGGCGATCCTCGTGACCGCGGCACTCGTGTACTCATGGCGGTATTTCGACGCGGCCGACGGCCTGTTCCACGCGCTGATGCTGCTGTTCATGGCCGGAATGGTCGGGTTCTGCCTGACCGGCGACCTGTTCAACATGCTGGTGTTCTTTGAGCTCATGGGCGCGGTCGCCTATGCGCTCACCGCATACCGGATCGAGGAGCGGGGGCCGATCCAGGGCGCGATCAACTTCGCGATCTCCAACAGCGTCGGCGCGTATGCGATCTTCATCGGGCTCGCGCTGTTGTACGGACGAACCGGCGCGCTCAACATGGCGCAGATCGGCGCGACGCTCGATGGTCACCGTGCCGACGCGCTTGTCGTCGTCGCGATGGCGCTGCTGTTCATCGGCTTCCTGACCAAGGCCGCGGCGGTGCCCGTCCATTTCTGGCTTGCCGATGCGCACGCCGTAGCGCCGACGCCGGTGTGCGTCCTGTTCTCCGGGGTGATGGCCGAGCTCGGGATCTATGCCGTCGCGCGGCTCTACTGGGTGGTGTTCGCGGGCGCGCTCGGCCCTCACACCGAGGAGCTCCGCGCGATTCTCATCGCGCTCGGGACGGTGACCGCGCTCTGGGGCGCGATCATGTGTTACACGCAGCGGCACCTCAAGCGGCTGCTGGCGTTCTCGACGATCAGCCACATCGGGGTGTTCGCGTGCGGCGTCGGACTCCTCACGGTGCACGGGGTCGCCGGCGTGGCCACCTACGTCATCGGGCACGGCTTCACCAAGGGGGCGCTGTTCATGCTCGTCGGCGTTCTCCTGCACCGCTTCGGCACGGTCGACGAGTTCGACCTGCACGGCCGGGGTCGCGAGCTCCGGGCAGCCGGCGTCCTGTTCGCCGTCGGCGGGCTGCTGCTGAGCGCGCCCCCCGGCGTGACCGCGTTCTTCGGCAAGTCGCTGCTAGACGGCGGCGCGCTCGAGCAGAACTACCCGTGGCTCCCGACCGTGTTCGTGATCTCCTCGATCCTGACGGGCGGTGCCGTGCTCCGAGTCGCCGGTCGCGTGTTCATGGGGTGGGGCGCGTCCCAGCGCCAGGAGGACATCCAGCTCCGCCTGCCTCGCGAATCGGATGAGGAGCGAATCGAGCGCGACGTGACCCCACCATTGATGCTGATCGTCCCCGGCGTGCTCCTGGTGGCGGCGATCGTGGTCGGGCTCATTCCCGGCGCCCTCCCGGGAATCGAGACCGCCGCCTCGCGATTCACGGACCATGCCGCGTACGCGACCTGGGTGCTCCAGGGGACGTCGACGCACTTCCCGCCCGCGCCCACGAGTCACGTGGAGGCGTTCGACTACCTGTACGGAGCCGCCGGCGTCCTCGGCGCGGTCGGGATCGCGGCCCTCACGCTGTTCGGCGCCCCTATCCGCCGGCGGTTGCCGGCGGGCTTCGAGCGTCGGCCGCGGGCCGCGCTGACGGTCCTGCGCCGGCTCCACAGCGGCGACACCCGCGACTACATCGCCTGGTGGACGGCCGCCGCCGCGATGTTGGGCGGAGCGTCACTGATCCTGCTGACATGAGCGTACGGAACACCACCGTCCTGCGCATCGTCGGGCCGATGCTGATCGTGCTCGCGCTCGCGCTCGCCGGATGCGGCCCGACTCCGCCGCAGGCTCCGCTTCGGCAGGCCATGAAGCTCGACAGCGCCACCGGCGACATCGCCGCCGACTGTGGGTTGACCTACCAGGTCACGGCCTTCCCGGGTGATCATCGGGCTGATCTCGCCAGCGTCGAGGCATCGGCGCGGGCGAGCGCGGTGAAGCTGGGCTCGGTGTACGCCCGCAACCCGGCCTGGATCTACCAGGGCGAGACCGTCGGCCAGATCGTGGGCGACGGCGTCGCGATGCTCCGCGCGTGTGGGCTGCGCGGCGCCGCGCGGGTGCTGACGGTCAACGCAGCGGCGTCTCGTCGAGCCTCTCGCACAGCTCGGTAACGGACTCGAACACCGCCGCCGCGCCGGCCTTCTCGAGCTCGTCGACGCCGAACCCTCCGGTGCGGACCGCGAGCGTGGGCACGCCGGCCTTGGCAGCGGCCTCGACGTCCCAGGTGGTGTCGCCAACCATCACCGCGTCGTCAGGCGAGCCGCCGACGCGCTCGAGCGCCGCCTGGACCAGATCGGGGGCGGGCTTGGTCGACTCCACGTCGGCCGAGGTCGTCCAGCCGTCGACCAGCTCACGGACATCGAGCAGGTCGAGATAGTGGTCGACCTCGTCGGCCTTGGCCGAGCTCGCGAGCACGACGGTGTGGCGGCGGCGCCTCAGCTGCTCGATCAGCTCGCGCGCCCCGGCCATCGGCTCGACTTCGTCGATCAGCTCGAGATACAGAACGTTCTCTGCGGCGCGGATGTCATCGCCCTGCTCCTCCTCGATGCGCTCGTCGGCTACCGCGGCGACCAGTTGGTCTCCGCCCATCCCCAGGTGCCGGTGGATGCGCCACAGCGAGAGCGGGATTTCGTGCTGTCGGAACGCCCGGTACCACGCGAGCGTGTGGTGGTAGTTCGTGTCGACGAGCGTCCCGTCGATGTCAAGCACCGCGACGGTCATGGGAGTCTCGTTACCCGTTGACCGGGGGTGGGGAACGTGGGGCCGACGGCATTCTTTACTTAAGTATTTACTTGTGCTATGCTGGTATCCACAAGCAATCCGAAGGAGCAAACATGGAGTCGAATATCACTCCCAATCCGCAGTACAAGCAGGTCACGGTCGATGTGCCCGAGGAGCGTGTGGACGAGTTCAACGCGTTCGTCGCCCGCTTCCTGGCCGGCCCGGGTGGCCGCCGGAGGGGTGGCCGACATGGTCGCCACGGCCACGGCCCCGGCCGTCATGGCCACGGGCATCACGGACATCACGGCCGCGGTTGTGGTCGCCACGGCGAGCGCGCCGAGCAGGCCCAGCCCGCCGAGCAGCGCGAGCCGAGCACCGAGACGACCGAGATCTGATGGCCGACAAGCAGGTCACGGTGGCCGTCCCCGAGGAGCGGGTGCCGGAGTTCTATGCGTGGTTCGCGGCGTTTCTAACGTCCGAGCCGGGAACTCCGCCGCCGTTCGGCGGGCACGGACGCCGTGGCCGGCGCGGTCCGCGTCGCCACGGCGACGCGCAGCCGTGGACCCCGGACGATGCCGAGCAGGCGGCTTGGCTGTACCGCAAGCTGGCACCGCCGGCGCGCGACTTGATCGACCTGCTGGCCGACGAGCCGGGCGCTCGGATACCAGGTGAGCAGGTGGCCAAGCACCTCAGCCTCGACAAGGGGTCGCACGGCGTCGCCGGCATCCTGGCCTGGCCGGGCCGGTACTCGCGCCACCTCGGCCGGGTGCTCCCGATCGCGACCGAGGGCCGCGCCGACGGCGGCACCGACTACTACATGGACCCGGAGACCGCCGAGCTCTTCCGGGCGGCCCGCAATCGGCCGCAACGACGCTAGGCGCCGGTAAGACCTTCGAAGAACGCCGCCAACTCGCGCGCGACCTCGTCGGGGCGGTCCTCGACGAGGAAGTGCGACGCCTCGACGCCCCGGCCGCGTAGGTCGCGCGCCCACGGCCGCCACACGGCGAGGACATCGCCGTAGAACGGCTCGAGCGCTCCGCGCGTGCCCCACAGGACGAGCACCGGACACTCGATCTGCCGTCCGCGGTCGGCCTCGTCGAGTTGACGGTCGATACTCGCGCCCGCACAATAGTCCTCGCAGATCGCCTGAACCGCGCCCGCGTCCTCGAGCTGCGCGCGGTAGGCCGCGAGCACGCGCTCGGGATAGCGGTCCGGCTCGACGCCGAGCCCGATCGAGCGCAGGTGATACTCGAAGTAGGCCTCGGGGTCGGCGGCGATCAGCCGCTCGGGCAGGGGAGCGGGCTGCGCGAGGAAGCCCCAGTGCCAGTAGCCGAGCGCCAGCCGGTCGTCGGCCCGCGCCCACACCTCGGCTGTGGGGACGATGTCGAGCACCGCGAGCGAGCTGACACGACCGGGATGGTCGAGCGCCATCCGGTAGGCGACCCGGCCGCCGCGATCGTGCCCGGCCATCGCGAACCGCTCAAACCCGAGCGACGCCATCGCCTGAACCTGATCGAGGGCCATCGCGCGCTTCGAGTGCGGCGCGTGGTCGGCGGCCGGAGCCGGCCGCAGCGAATCGCCGTAGCCCGGGAGGTCGGTCGCCACCACCGTGAACCGCTCGGCCAGCGCGGGCGCGCACGAATGCCACATCAGGTGGGTCTCCGGATAACCGTGGAGCAGCAGCAGCGGCGGCCCGCTGCCGCCGACCCGGGCATGGATCGTGCCGCGCTCGGTCTCGAGCGCGCGGGTGTCAAACCCCTCGAACATCGACGTCCGCGTCGCGAATCGGAGCGGTTCCGGCGATCAGCGGCGCCATCGCCTCCGAACCGGTGAGCCGGGAGGGCGACGGGTCGGCCGCGGCCGCCGCCGCGATCCGGCGCAGATCGAGCCGCGCGCCGGCGCCGACGACGACCGTGTTGCCAGCGCGACCGCCGCCGAGCATCCACACGTGTGGAAAGGCCGACGACAGGCCGGCCGCGATCGCCCGGACATCACGGGCGGATCGGTCGTCGACGACGTTGACGAGTGCGAGCGGCGCCACTCGGGCGACGTCGCCCAACGCCTCGGCCGTGATCAGCCGTCGCGGCACGGTGGCGGCGACGAACGCGTCGATCACCACCGCATCCCAGCTCGCCTCGGGCTGGGCGGCGATGAACGCTCGCCCGTCGGCCAACCGCACCCGCAAACCGGGTGCTCGCCTGAGCCCTAGGTGCTCGCGAGCGAGCGCGAGCACGTCCGGGTCGACCTCGCACACCTCCTGGCGCCCGCCGGGATCCTCGGCGGCAAGCGCGCGTGCCAGCGCGCACGCGCCGCCTCCGACGTGCAGGACCCGGTGCGCTCGGGCGGCGCTGAGCACGATCCGCATCCACCGCATGTAGTCGAACTCGAGATGTCTGGGATCGGCGAGGTCGACGTAAGACGCGTCCATGTGGCCGTCGCGCAGGAGGCGCCCAGAAGGTCGCTCCGGGTCGCGCTCGGCGATGAGGTCGCCGACGCGAGCGATGACCGCGGGCCGGGAGCGCACTCGAGGCATTCGACAGAGAGTGCCAGCCCGGATGGCCTGCCACCGCCATAAACGGGTAGAGGGCACCGATCGAGGGCAGCCTTGACATGCGATGAGCGATTCCAGGATCACCCCGGCGGTTCTGTACAAGACGGTGTTGCTCGCCTTCGGGCTGGTGATCGCCGCGATGATCTTCGAGGCGCTTGTCACCCTGGTCCTCGGCGTCCTGATCGTCGTGATCATCGCCGCGCCGCTGTCGGCGTTCGCCGACCTGCTGGCCCGCTGGCGCATCCCGCGGGCCGTCGGGGCGACGCTCGGGTTGCTCTTTGGCGTGGCGGCGGTCGTGGGTCTGGTCGCACTGATCGTCCCGGTGTTCAGTCGTGAGGTGAACCACTTCGCGGCGTCCCTGCCCGCGATCGGCGATTCGCTCACGCGGCGACTCGGACGTCTGACCGGCTCATCCCCCGTGCATATCACCGCGCAGGTCCAGCACTTCGTCACGAGCTACACCCACAACCCGTCAAAGCTGCTCGGCCCGGTGGCCTCCTTTGGGGCGAGTGTGGCCGCGGGAGTCGCCGCGATCATCGTCGTGCTGCTCACTGCGTTGTACACGGCGATCCACCCCGAGCCGCTCGTGAGCGGATTCATCAGGCTGTTCCCGATCCCTCGGCGGCCGCACGTGCATCACATCCTGGTGCGGCTGCGGACGACCTACATCGCGTGGCTGCGCGGGCTGTTCGTCGGCATGGTCGTGCTCGGCGTGTTGACCTACATCGGTCTCGAGATCGTCGGGCTGCCGTTCGCCGCCTTCTTCGCGGTGTTCACCGCGATCGCGATGATCGTCCCGTACTTCGGTGCCCTCGCGAGCTCGATCCCGCCGATCGCGCTTGCGCTCACGATCTCGACCAAGGAGGCGCTGCTGGTAGCGGCCATCTACATCTTCGCCCACCAGCTCGAGAGCAACGTGATCCAGCCGCTCGTCGTGGCCCGGACCGTGAAGCTGCATCCCGCGATGGTCGCAATCGGAGTGGTCGCGGTCGACCAGCTGTTCGGCTTCATCGGGCTGCTGATCGCCGTGCCGCTGATCGCGACCGTAACCGTTCTGGTGAACGAGCTCTGGGTGCGCCCGCTCGAGCGCGGAGGCGATCGGGCGCCGCTCGAGCAGATAAGACGCTCCACGACCGAAGGGATGACGATCAGGGCGCGCCAGTGATGTGGGCGGTTTTGGCCAGGCAGTACGTGTGCGAGACGCGCGGCTGGGGTAGTCCGGCACCATGACGGAGACAGACAGCAAAGACCTTGCAGATCGCCTCGAACAGCAGACGGACGAGCTCGAGCATCGAAGTCAGGAGCTGGGGCAGCGGACTGAGGACGCCGCCCAGGAATGGCAGGCCAAGCGCCGGGATCCGAGCGTTCCGGGCGCCCCGCCCAATGATGACGACGATGACGACGACGAGCGCGACGGAGAGGGATGGGACGATCCCGACGAGGACGAAGAGGAAGAGGACGACGAGGACGACGACCACGACGACGAGTAGCGGCGCGGAATTGCCGCGCTGAGCTACTCGTGGCCGCGGGCGCTCGTCAGGTCGCGGTCGTGGTCGATCAGCACAACGCGCAGCAGCTCGCAGTGCTCGAGCGCCTCGAACGCGAGCTCATCCGCGAGCTCGACCACCGGCGCATCGCGATCTGAGGGCCCGACCGCCTGAAGCCGCTCGCCGCTGCCGGGCTTGAGCGGACCGATCGTCAGCTCGAACCGCTGATCGCGGGCGGTGATCGAGAAGCTGACACGCGAGCTCGAGGCGCTGGCGCGCACGTGCTCGGTAAGGGCCCGCGCGACGATGTACACATCGGAGAACCGCTCGAGCGAGAACCGGGAGCGCGCGCAAAGCGCGCTGGTCAGCGGTTCGAGCACGGAGGGCAGAAGGTCGGTCGGAAGCAGCATGACGACGACGTCGCCCGTCAGGCCGCGGCGCCACGGCATCCAGGCGTCGTGGTCCTCCGCATCCTCGAGGCGCACGAGCATCTCCGTCCGGCGCGGATCGTGGCGAAGATCGAAGCCCATCCGGACCTCGGTGCCGCTGCCGGGGGCGGTCAGGAACTGCGCCCGGTCGGCGAGCGCGTTGATCAGCGGCAGACCGACCCGCAGGTGGTCGCCTGCCGCCGCGAGCTCCTGGAACCCGCCGCCCCAGTCGCGCACGGTCGCCTCAATCTCCTCGAGCTGGATGTCGACGCGCACGGCGATCGCGCCGCTCTCGCCGCGGTAGCCGTGATCAACGGCGTTGTTGCACGCCTCGCTGACGACCGTCTTGAGATCGTTGACGAGCTCCGGGCGGAGCGCGAACGGCGTAGCGACACCGCCGAGCACCGCTCGCACCAGCCGGGCGCTGTCTGGACGGCTGTTCATGCGCAGGTTGAGCACTGTGGGTCTCCCGCTGACCACGTCGACAGGTTTTCCCCGTACGGCGTCACGGAAAACGGCGCGACGAAATCCGGTGGCACCGACCCGTTGCGGTCGCTAGGTGACTTGGGTGCGTGGAATCCCAGCGCTCGGGCTACCGAGACGGATCGACGCCGGTATCCCGACCGCGACGCACAGGATGCACGCGAGCAGCATCGCGCTGTGCACAGTCGACGCGTCCGTGCCACCCGACAGGACGACGCCGCCGAGACCCGCGCCGACGCCGGCCCCGAGGAGACGCCCGACCGATAGGACCGCCGAGGTGCGGCCGTGAGAGGCCAGCGGCGTAGCGTTGAGCGCCGCGCGTGAGGTCGGGACGAACAGCATCCCGAGACCGAACCCGACTGGGATGAGCGGCAGGATCGTGACGAAGCTCGACAGCGGCATCCCCGGGATCGCAAGCACCGCCAGTCCGGATCCGGCGAGGATGAAACCGAGGACCGCCGGCAGGCGCTCGCCGTGCTCATCGACGAGGCGCCCGGTGATCGGCGCCGCGGTGCCCACGAGCAGGGCGACGATCACGAGCGCGCTCGAGGCGCCGAGCGCCGAGTAGCCGGCGTCGCGCTGGAGATATTGCGACGCGAGGTAGAAGCAGCCGATCATGACCGCGAACGTGAGCGCAGCGACGAGCGTCGCCGCCATGACAATCCGGTTGACCGTGTAGCCCACGGTCCCGGCGCCCTCGCCCTGCACGACGCGCGGCACGCACCGGACGATCCCGGCCGCGGCGATCAGCGCGAGCGGCACCAGCGCCCACCAGTTCGCCCGCCACCCGAACGCCACGGTCAGCAGCCCTCCGAGCAGCGGCCCGAGGAGGTTCGAGATGCCCGCGGACGCGCCCCAGATGCCGAGCGCGCTGCCGCGGCGCTCGGGCGGGAAGCCGCTCACCGCGCCCGCGAGCGCCGCGGGGCTGACCAGCCCGGCGCCCACGCCCTGTACGACGCGAGAGGCGATGAGCGCGCCGATGCTCGACACCAGCGCGCCCGCGCCGGCGCCGACGGCGAACACGCCGAGCCCGACCAGCGCCAGGCGGCGCGCGCCGAACCGGTCGACGAGCGCCCCGCCGGGCAGAAGCACGAGCGCGTACGCCCCGAAGTAGGCACTGAGGATCGCCGCCGTCGACGCGCTTGACACCTTCAGGCCGTGCGCCACCGACGGCAGCGCGACCGTGATCAGCGTCCCGTCGAGTTGGAGCAGCGCCGCCGCGCCAGTGCATGCGAACAGCCGCATCCACGCCTCACGGGAAACCTCCGCGCCCATGCGAGGGCGGTCGGTTCGAGAGCGGCGGCGAGGCACGGCCCCGCCCACAATAGCGGCGCTTGCCGGGGCGCAGGCGCCGCCGGCGCCGGCGCCCCGACGGCCGCCGAGACCCTACGAGGTCTTGCGCTCCAGGTTGGCGACCTCTTCCGCCTTGCGGTCGGCGCGCTCCTGGTCGCGGGCCAACTCGTCCTTGGCCTCGCCCTTGCGCTCCTCCTGACGGCCCTCGCGCTTCAGCGAGTCGTCCCCGGCGAGATCGCCGGCGGCCTTCTTCACCCTGCCTGTCACTTTGTCAGTGAGACTCATATTCGAGCTCCTCTCATTCGTGGTCCCTGGTCTAGGCGCTACCCGTCGGTAAGTTCCGAAAACCTGCCGCCGAGTGGACTCGGCATCCGTTTCGGGTAGCCAGCGTCCGTGCCTGCGGCCGACGCATACCCGCCCATCGGCGACTATGCGCTGATCGGCGACTGCCACAGCGCGGCGCTCGTCGCCCGAGACGGCTCGATCGACTGGTGCTGCCTGCCGAGATTCGACTCGGGAAGCGCGTTCGGCCGCATCCTCGACCGCAGACACGGAGGGCATTGCTCGATCGTCCCGACCGGAAACGGGCCGTGGGACTATGAACGCTCGTATCACGAGGACACGCTGGTGCTCGAGACGACGCTACTCGGGACGGGGGGCGAGGCGAAACTGATCGACTGCTTCCTGATGGGCGACGGCGAAGTCGGCACCGACACACGGCGGATCCTGCGCGTGATCGAAGGCGTCCGCGGATCGCTCGAGGTGGAGGTCCGGGTCGCGCCCAGGTTCGACTATGGGCAGGTCCGGCCGTGGATCCGCCGCCACAGCCATCGGCTGCACAGCACGATCGGCGGCAACGATGCACTGCTCGTCTGGTGCGAGCAGGAGCTGTCCGAGGATCCGGCGCACGAGCTCGTCGGACGGTTCGCGGTTGGCCCCGGAGACCGCGTTCGACTCGCCCTGACCTACTGCCGTCCCGAGCGCGTCGATGCCGGCCCGCCTGAGGAGCCCGACGCCCAGTCGCTCGACGAGCAGCTCGACAGCACGGTGGAGTGGTGGCGCGAGTGGGCCTCGTCGCTCCGCCTCGGCACCCGCGACGAGCCGGCGGCGCGCCGCTCCGGACTCGTGCTCAAGGCCCTCACCTATGCCCCGACCGGAGCAATCGCCGCCGCTCCGACGACCGCGCTCCCCGAGGCAATGGGCGGCGGGCGCAACTGGGACTACCGCTACGCCTGGGTACGCGATTCGAGCTTCAGCTCGCGCTCGCTCACCGAGCTCGGCGCGATGCGCGAGGCCGACGCGTTCCGCGCGTTCATCATGCGCTCGGCCGCGGGCCACGCCGGCGATCTGCAGGTCCTCTACGGCGTCGGCGGTGAGCGGCGGCTAAAGGGTGACGTGGTCGAAGGGCTCGAGGGATACCGCAAATCGGCTCCGGTGAGGGTGGGCAACGACGCCGCCCAGCAGACTCAGCTCGATGCCTACGGCGAGCTCGTCAACCTGACGTGGCGCTGGCATCGGCGCGGCCACTCGCCGAGCGACGACGACTGGCGGTTCCTAGTGTCGCTGATCAACCACGCCGCCGAGCAGTGGTCGGAGCCCGACAAGGGCATCTGGGAATGGGCGGGCGATCCCGATCACTTCGTGCACTCCAAGGTCCTGTGCTGGTCGGCGCTCGATCGCGGTATCCGGCTCGCCGACGAGTGCATGCGGCGGGCGCCGATCCGGCGCTGGAAGAAGGCCCGCGACGAGGTGCGAGACGAGATCGAGGAGCACGGCTACGACAGCAAACGAGGCGTCTACGTTCAGGCGTTCGATCGCACCGAGATGGACGCCGCCCTGCTGCTACTGCCCACGGTCGAGTACGTCGCGTGGGACGACGAGCGCATGCTGCGGACGATCGCGGCGATCCGCGAGGAGCTCGACGCCGGCGACGGGCTGATCTATCGCTACCGGCGCGATGACGGACTCGAGGGCGACGAGGGCGCATTCCTGTGCTGCTCGTTCTGGCTGGCCGAGTGCCTGGCTCACGCCGGCGACCTGGGCGAGGCCCGGGTGATCTTCGACAAGACAGTCGCCCGGAGCAACGACCTCGGGCTGTTCTCCGAGGAGGTCGATCCCAAGACCGGAGAGCTACTTGGCAACTTCCCGCAGGGGCTCACCCACCTCGCCCACATCGACGCCGCCGCGGCGCTCAAAGGCGCCCACGACTCGATGTAGTTCCCCGGACGCCGCCCGTTAGGCGACGGCGGGGACGGGTAGCGACACCTCCAGGGGAAGGCTCGTAGAGGAAAGGAAATGTGAATGGCATGAGTGACACGGTCGGCGACTATCTTCTGGAACGCCTGCGCACGTGGGGGATCAAGCGCATCTACGGATACCCGGGTGACGGCATCAACGGCATCATCGGCGCCTTCAGTCGTTTGAGCGACGGGGAGGGGCCGGAGTTCACCCAGGTGCGCCACGAGGAGATGGCCGCGTTCATGGCGTGTGCCCACGCCAAGTTCACCGGCGAGGTCGGGGTGTGCCTGGCGACCTCGGGACCCGGCGCGATCCACCTGCTCAACGGTCTCTACGACGCCAAGCTCGACCACCAGCCGGTGGTGGCGATCGTCGGCCAGCAGGCGCGCGCCGGCATCGGCGGCAACTTCCAGCAGGAAGTTGACCTGAACAGCCTGTTCAAGGACGTCGCGCACGAGTACGTCGAGGTCGCGATGTCGCCGACCCAGATCCGCCATCTCATCGACCGGGCCATCCGGATCGCGCTCTCCGAGCGCACGGTGACCGCGATCATCATCCCGAACGACGTGCAGGACGCGGACGCCGTGCCGCAACCGCCGCACGCGCACGGCACGGTCCACTCGGGCCCGGGCTACCGGCCGCCGCGGATCCTCCCTTATGACGAGGACCTCGACCGGGCGGCCGAGATCCTGAACGCGGGGCAGCGCGTCGCGATGTTGGTCGGGCAGGGCGCGCTCCACGCCTCCGACGAGGTGGCCCAGGTGGCCGACATTCTTGGCGCGGGCGTGGCCAAGGCGTTGCTGGGCAAGGCCGTCCTCCCCGATGACCTTCCCTATGTGACCGGCTCGATCGGCCTGCTCGGCACGAAGCCGAGCTCGACGATGATGCAGGAGTGCGACACGCTGCTGATGGTCGGCTCGAGCTTCCCGTACGGGGAGTTCCTGCCCGAGGAAGGCAAGGCCCGCGGCGTGCAGATCGACATCGACGGCAAGATGATCGGGATCCGCTACCCGATGGAGGTCAATCTCATCGGCGACAGCGCCGAGACGTTGCGCGCACTGATCACCCGCTTGCAGCACAAGCAGGACCGTTCGTGGCGCGAGAAGATCGAGGGCGAGGTGAGCGAGTGGTGGGACCTGATGGAGCACCGCGCCCATCTCACCGCGGATCCGATCAATCCGCAGCTTCTCTTCCACGAGCTCTCCACACGCTTGCCGGACGGCGCGATCATCAGCTCTGATTCGGGCTCTTCCGCGAACTGGTACGCGAGGGACGTCAAGCTCCGCAAGGGGATGAAGGCGTCGCTGTCGGGAACGCTGGCGACCATGGGGCCGGGCGTCCCGTACGCGATCGCAGCGAAGTTCGCCTACCCCGACCGCCCCGTGTTCGCCTTGGTCGGGGACGGCGCGATGCAGATGAACGGCATCAATGAGCTCATCACGATTGCCAAGTACCGCCACCTGTGGCCCGACCAGCGCCTGGTCGTGCTGGTCCTCAACAACCAAGACCTCAACCAGGTGACCTGGGAGCAGCGCGCGATGGAAGGCGACGCGAAGTTCGAGGGCTCGCAGGACCTCCCGGACTTTCCCTACGCCCGCTATGGCGAGTTGCTCGGACTGAAGGGCATCCGCGTCGACGCGCCCGAGCAGGTGGGCCCCGCTTGGGACGAGGCCCTGACCTCGGACCGGCCCGTCGTGCTCGAGGCGGTGACCGATCCCTCGGTTCCGCCGTTGCCGCCGCACATCACGATCGACCAGGCCAAGGCGCTCACCTCCGCGCTCGTCGCCGGGGACCCCGACGCCAAGGACATCGTCAAGCAGTCGTTCAAGCAGAAGGTCGAAGAGTTCCTCCCCGGCCGATGACCAGCACTGCGACGGCAGCTCGCGCCGAGATCCCGGTCGACGAGCTCGAGGTTGGCGCCTACACCATCCCGACCGACGCCCCCGAGGCGGACGGGACGCTGGCGTGGGACGCGACCACGATCGTGGTCGTGCACGCCCACGGCGCCGGCGAGCGCGGGCTCGGCTACACCTACGCCGACGTCTCGACCGCGAAGCTGATCGACTCGAAGCTCGCCGGCGTCGTCCACGGCCGCGACGCGATGGCCCCCCAGGCGGCGTGGGAGGCGATGGTCGAGCAGACCCGCAACCTCGGGCGGCCGGGCATCACCTCGATGGCGATCGCGGCCGTCGACAACGCGTTGTGGGATCTGAAGGCCCGCGTGCTCGGCCTGCCGCTGTGCAAGCTGCTCGGGATGGCGCGCGACCGGGTGCCGGTGTACGGGTCGGGCGGGTTCACGGCGTATTCGAACGACCGTCTCGCCGCGCAGCTGAGCGGTTGGGTCGAGCAGGGGATACCGCGAGTCAAGATGAAGGTCGGCTCCGAGCCGGAGCGGGATCCCGAACGCGTGCGGGTGGCACGCACCGCGATCGGCCCGGATGCTCGACTGTTCGTCGACGCCAACGGCGCCTACTCGCGCAAGCAGGCCCTCGATCTCGCCGTTCGGTTCGCGGACGAAGCGCGCGTGAGCTGGTTCGAGGAGCCGGTCTCCTCCGACGACCTCCCGGGGCTGCGGCTCGTCCGCGACCGCGCGCCGGCCGGGATCGAGATCGCCGCCGGGGAATACGGCTACGACGCCCCGTACTTCAAGCGGATGCTGGATGCCGGCGCGGTCGACGTGCTCCAGGCCGACGTCACGCGTTGCGCCGGCATCACCGAGCTGCTCCGGGTGGACGCGCTGTGCCGCGCTCACGGCCTCCCGTTGTCGCTCCACTGCGGCCCGTCCATCCACCTCCACCCGGCGACAGCGCTGGAACAGTTCGTCCATCTCGAGTACTTCCACGACCACGTCCGGATCGAGCACATGCTGTTCGACGGGGTGGTCGAGCCGGCCGACGGAGACCTCATCCCGGATCTCGAGCGACCCGGCGTCGGCCTGGACTTCAAGCGCCGCGATGCGGAGCGGTATGCCGTTTCCTAGGCTCAGCCCAAGACTCGTCCGCCGTACGACTCCGCCGGAGCGGGCCGCGACCCGGTGGTGGCGAAACGTCCGCGCCGGCCGGATGCAGCGCACGCTTGCCGGGGCCACCGCGTTCAGCGCGCTGCCGCTCGGCATCGAGATCTACTTTGAGCACTTCAAGGGGTCATTCGGCGACAAGTGGATGTGGACTCCGATTGCGCTGACGCCCGCGTTGACCGCCGCCGGGTTGGCCGGGGTGCGGTCAGAGCGCGCGGCCAAGACCTGGCTGCCGGCGGTGTCGGCCCTCTACTGCCTCGACGGCCTGATCGGAGTCGTCACGCACGTGCGCGGCGTCGCCCGCAAGCCGGGAGGCTTCGACGAGCCGCTGTTCAACCTCGTGATGGGGCCGCCGCTGCTGGCGCCGGGTTCGCTGGCCCTGGTCGGCGGAATGGGGCTCGCGGCCGCCGCGTTCGGACGCGAGCGCTGATGGCTTCCGTCGACTACCGCGAGGCGGGACATCTCCCGAACCTGCGGCCGGACGGGCAGCCCGGCCCGCCGGACGAGCTGCCGCGCCAACGCAACGGCGTGACCCCGCAGATGCGCGGCCGCTATCCCAAGTACAACGTGCTCGAGCAGGCCGATCACTGGGATCCGGTCACCCGCGAGATGGTGTTCGAGCGCGCCCGGACCGTCCCGCCGATCCGCTTCTTCACCGCGCCCGAGGCGCTCACGCTCGGCATCTTCTGCGACCTCGTCCTGGCCCAGGACTCAGAGCCCAAGATCCCGGTGCTGAACATGGTCGACGCCAAGCTGTTCGCCGGCGAGCTCGACGGCTTTCGCTACGCCGAGCTGCCCGACGACCGCGAGACCTGGCGGCGGGTGGCCGTGGGGCTCGACGCCGCGGCGCGCCAGCACGGCGCCGCGGACTTCGTCAACGCGTCCGAGGACGTCCGCGAGCGAGTCGTCGACGCGCTCGCCAAGGGAACCCTGCACGGCGAGGTCTGGGACGCCCTGGAACCGGCGCGCGTCTGGAAGGTCGTGACCCGCGCGATGCTGAGCGCGTTCTACTCCCATCCCTGGGCGTGGAACGAGATCGGCTTCGGCGGCCCGGCGTATCCACGCGGCTACGCCCGGATCGGCGCCGGGCAACGCGAGAGCTGGGAAGGCGCCGAAGCCTTCGAGCGTGATCCGGTCAAGGACACAGAGCAGCGCGGAGACCGGGAGCCCGCCCGCCCGTGAGCCGCCGGCACGAGCTCAGGACCCTTCTACGAGGCGCGATCCGACCGCCGGACAACGACTCGGCGTTCCTGCTCGACGTCCACCGCCGCGCCGTCCCGCGCGAACGGATGGAGCGTTACGACGACTCGTACCCGGTAGACCTGCTGATCGTTGGAGCCGGGGCCGGGGGGGCCACGCTCGCCCAGCGGCTCGCTCGCCGCGGCTGGAAGGTCGTGGTGCTCGAGTCGGGTCCGTTCTGGGATCCCGACGAGGACTGGGTTTCGGACGAGGCGGGCTCCCACCGGCTGTACTGGACCGAGGAGCGGATCATCGGCGGCTCGGATCCGGTCGAGCTCGGCAAGAACAACTGCGGGCACGGCGTCGGCGGCTCGATGGTCCACTACGCCGGCTACTGTCCGCGCTTTCACCCCTCTGACTTCGAGGTCCGTACGCGCGACGGGGTGGGGGAGGACTGGCCGATCTCCTACGAGGACCTCAAGCCACATTACGAGCGGCTCGAGCTCGAGCTGCCGGTCGCCGGCGAATACTGGCCGTGGGGCGATCCGCACCGCTATCCCCACACCGCCCACCCGATCGCCGGCGGCGCGGACGTGGCCCGGGAAGGCGCCCGCAAGCTGGGGATCGAGATGCGGGTGGGTCCGGTCGGGATCACCAACGGTGCGTTCGGTAATCGGCCGCACTGCATCTACCGCGGCTTCTGCCTCCAGGGGTGCAAGGTCAACGCGAAGGCCTCGCCGCTCGTCACCCACATCCCCGACGCGATCGAGCACGGGGCGGAGATCCGGGCGGACTCCATGGCCATGGACATCGAGATCGACGAGTCGAGCGGGCGCGTGACCGGCGTCCACTACATGAACGACGGCCGCGAGCGCTTCCAGCGCGCACAGGCGGTCGCGGTCGCCGGCTATTCGATCGAGACACCGCGGCTGCTGCTCAACTCGATCAGCCGGCGCTTTCCTCACGGCCTGGCCAACAACAACGATCAGGTAGGACGGTGTGTGATGGTGCAGGGCGCACCGCAGGTGGCCGGCCGCTTCCCCGACGAGATGCGGATGTACAAGGCGCCGCCGCCGGAGATCTCCTCCGAGCAGTTCTACGAGACCGACGAACGGCGAGGGTTCGCGCGCGGCTTCTCGATCCAGACCGTCGGGCCGTTGCCGATCGAGCACGCTCAGCATGTGCTCGGCCACGGTCACTGGGGCCAGGCGCTGCGCGAGTACATGCGCGATTACAACCACTGGTACACGCTTGGGATCCTGTCCGAGCTGCTCCCGCTGCCCGACAACCGAGTCACCGTGGTCCCGAGTGTCACCGACGCGAACGGCATCCCCGTCGCGCGCATGGACTATTCACAGTGCGAGAACGACCGCAAGAACATCGCGTACGCCAAGCAGACCCTGCACGACATCTTCCAGGCCGGGGGAGCCCAGGACGTGCTCGCGACCGACCGCTACGCCCACCTCGTCGGCGGCTGCCGGATGGGATCGGACCCCGAGCAAAGCGTGGTCGACGCCGATCACCGGGCGTGGGAGGTGCCGAACCTTTACATCGCCGACGGCAGCGTGATGCCAACGCAGGGCTCGGCCAACCCGGCGCTCACGATCATGGCGCTCGCCTCGCGGCTCGCCGAGCGGCTGGATCTCAAGCGCGACGGCGCGCGAGGAGAGCGCCAGCGGCGCCGCCCGCGGCGGCCGCAGCGACGGCCAGCCCCGACCCGAGCCGGTGCTGGCTGAGCCAGGCCTGCTGGCTGTACCGGTGGGCCTGATCGTCGAAGATGCCGTGCGCGCCCTCGTCGTGGTCGCCGTCGACAGGCTCGAACAGGTTCGCGGCCTTGCTCCCGTCGAACCGCTGGCTGGTCTGCTGGCCATCGACCGCGGTCTTAGCCAGGTAGCGCTCGGCCAGCCACGGCGCGAGCTTGTTACCAATGATCGTGTACACCGTCGGGAAGCCGACGTACAGCTCGCGCCGCCGATGGTGGGCGGCCCAGTAGATCGCGCGCGCCGCGACCTCGGGCTGGTAGATCGGCGGCACCGGCATCGGGTGGCGCGGCATCTTGCTCAAGCAGTGGTCGAACTGCGGTGTGTTCATCCCCGGGAGCTGGACCATCGTCGCGTGGACATTGCTGTTCCGGTGGCGGAGCTCGCACCGCAGCGACTCGAACATGCCCTTCATGGCGTGCTTGGCGCCGCAGTAGGGCGCCTGCAGCGGTATGCCGCGGTACGCGAGCGCGGAGCCGACTTGCACGATCGTCCCGGAGTCGCGCGGGAGCATCCGCGCCAGCGCGGCCTTCGTTCCCCACACCGCTCCGAGGTAGGTCACCCGGGTGGCGCGCTCGTATTCGTGCGGGTCGACGTCGTCGAGGAACGCGAATACGGTCGTCATCGCGTTGTTGATCCACACGTCGATCGGTCCAAGGCGCTCCTCGATCGCGGCCGCCGCAGCGTTCACCGCGTCGAAGTTGGCGACATCGGCCTCGTGGGCGTAGGGGGTGCCGCCGAGCTCCGTGACCTCGCGCGCGGCAGCCTCCAGGCCAGCGCGCCCCCGCGCGACCAGCCCCACGGCCGCGCCGTGCTTGGCGAACTCGCGCGCCACCGCGCGGCCCACGCCGCCGGTGGCGCCGGTAACGACGACTATCTCGCGCTCAGCCATTTCGCCACCTCCTCTAGATCGGCGACGAACTGGTCCATCGCCTGTTCGCGGTCCTCGTCGTCTGCCCGGAGAATCGCCGACGGATGGGTGGTCAACGTGACCAGATCGGCGAGCTCCGAGTCGATCGGCCGGCCGCGGTCGCGCCCGATCCGGATGTGCGAGCCGAGCAGGGCCTGGGCGGCGGTGGCGCCGAGGCAAACCAGCGCTTCCGGCCTGATCACCTTGAGCTCGGCCTCGAGCCACGGAAGGCAGGCGTTGACCTGCCAGCGGTCGGGCGTCTGGTGGATCCTTCGCTTACCCCGGAGCTTGTAGCGGAAATGCTTGACCACGTTGGTGATGTAGACGTCGTCGCGGGTTATCCCCGCTCGCTCGAGTCCCTGGTCGAGGACGCGACCCGCTGGCCCGACGAACGGATGGCCTTCGATGTCCTCGCGGTCGCCGGGCTGCTCGCCGACCAGCATCAGGCTCGCGACCTTGGCGCCCTCGCCCATAACCGCCTGCGTGGCGCCCTCCCACAGATCGCAGGCGCGGCACTCCTCCACCTCCCGGTGCAGGCTGGTCAGCGAGGGTCGCTCCGGAACCGGGGCGGGGGGGTAGTCGAAACTCATCCACCAGGGCCCCTACCCCGACGATGAAGCAGGTACGCATCGGCTGTTCGGGGTGGATGTACGACGACTGGCGCGGTCGGCTGTACCCCGAGGGCGTCGCCAAGCGCCGCTGGCTCGAGACCTACGCCTCGACGTTCGACACCGTCGAGGTCAACTCGACGTTCTACCGGCTGGCACGTCGCGACGCGGTCGCCGGGTGGGTGGGGCAGACCCCGCGGGAGTTTCTGTTCGCGGTCAAGGCGAGCCGGTACCTGACCCACGTCAAGCGGCTCGTCGACATCCGCGAGGGGATCGCGCGCTTCTACGAGCCGCTGGCGCCGATGGTCGACGCCGGCAAGCTCGGGCCGGTCCTGTGGCAGTTGCCCGAGAACTTCCACCGCGACGACGCGCGTCTCGACGGCTGGCTCGAGCTGCTCGACTCGGCCCCGCCCGGCCGGCACACGATCGAGTTCCGGCACGCGAGCTGGTTCGTTCCTGAGGTGTTCGATGCGCTCCGGGCGCGCGACGTGGCGGTCACGATCGGCGACCACCCGAAGCGGCCGTTCCAGACGTACGAGGCTACCGCCGACTGGCGGTTCGTCCGCTTCCACTACGGGTCGCGGGGCCGCGCTGGCAACTACTCCGAGTCGGAGATCGACACCTGGGCGCGGCGGATCGCGCAGTGGCGCCGGCGAGAGGACATATACGCCTATTTCAACAACGACTGGCGGGGGTTCGCGCCGGCGAACGCCAAGCTGCTGTTGCGCCGCCTCGGCTAGACCACGGCCTGGTCGACGGGGATGCCGAATCGCTCGGCGAGCTCGTCTCGATCGAGGTCCTCGCGGTGGCGCTGGTCCTCGCGCGTGTGGGTGAACACGACGATCCGGTCGGCCTCGAACGTCTTGAGCGCGTCCTCGATCGCGGTGTGCGGATCGGACTCGCCCGTGTCGCCGGTCGCGGGGACGCCGGCCTTGTCCAGCGCCTGCACGCTGTCCCGCCGGACCTGCTCGGCCTTGGCGATCGCGTCGTCCGCGTCCGACATCCAGAATTTGAGCCCGCTCTCCGCGTACGCCGGCGCCACCACCATCACCTCGGCGTCGGACGGGTCGACATCGGTCTGCAGCGCGCCGCGCAGCTGGTCGGCGGTGATCGGCTCGCTCGTGAGCACGAGAACCTTCATCGCCGGTCGTCTACCCAGGGGCGTGGTCGGGGTAACGGAGCTGTTTTGGGGTCTCGCTGCGCTCGACGTCCTTGGGACCAGGTTCCCCGTCCTGACACGGATTGCGCCCCCATACGTCTCTCCGTGCGTAACTCGCCAAGCCTCCGCATCTGCCGGAGCCTTGGCAACATAAGCGCCTCCGCGGCGCTTATCTCACCAACGCGCGGCGCGGTGGCGTGGTTTGGCGACTTCTGCACGGTCGGAACCCGAGGCGGGTAGTTGAATGCGTAGGCATTCATCAGGCGATCCACGAGGAGGTCTCGAATGTCCGAGGACCCACGGAACACCCCGCCGCCCCCCGACGAGCACGACCCCCATCACGAGCTCAACAACCCGGCGACCGACCCGGATCCGACCGAGTGGCCGGACCCGTACGACAAGCGCCCCGACCCGAGAGACCCCGCCGGAGGGGGCGACGAGCCGCTCGGCGACGACTCCCACACGCCGACCGGGAGCACGAGCACGAGCGAACCGCACCACGACAGGGACCTCGTGGCCCAGCCCTCGGAGGAAGAGCGCAAGCGGGACAAGCTTGACGGCTGACCGCGCCACCTAAACCGGCGGACCGCACCACCTGAGGCGGCGGCGGGTTAATAGCCGGTCGGCCCGGGTAGCCGAACCCCATGACCAAGTTCGGCTACACGATGATGTGCGAGCAGTCGCGCCCCGACCAGCTTGTGAGTGACGTCCAGCGTGCCGAGCAGGCCGGCTTCGACTTCTCGGTGATCAGCGACCACTATCAGCCGTGGCTGTCGACGCAGGGGCATTCGGGTTACGCCTGGTCGATCCTCGGTGCCGCCGCCCAGGCCACCGAGCGCATTGGCCTGATGAGCTTCGTCACCTGCCCGATCCTCCGCTACCACCCGGCGGTCGTGGCGCAGAAGGCCGCGACCGTGCAGATCCTTTCTCGGAATCGCTTCCGCCTCGGGCTCGGCGCCGGCGAGAACCTGAACGAGCACGTCGTCGGGCAGCGCTGGCCCTCGGTCGGCGCCCGGCACGCGATGCTGAGCGAGGCCGTCGACGTGATCGGCTCGCTGTTCGACACCGACGGCGAAGGGACCGTGAACTTCCGCGGCGACTACTTCGATGTCGAGTCGGCCAAGCTCTGGGACCTCCCGGACGAGCGAGTGCCGATCGGGGTCGCCGTGTCCGGTCGGGACTCGTGCGAGCTCGCCGGCGACAAGGCCGACCTGATGATCGCGACCGAGCCCAGGGCGGAGCTGACCGAGATGTTCGACGAGGCGTGCGGTGGCGGCAAGCCCAAGGTCGGGCAGGTCGCGATCGCCTATGACCCCGATCGCGACGCCGCGATCAACCGCGCCCACGAGCAGTTCCGCTGGTTCGGGCTCGGCTGGAAAGTCAACGCCGACCTCCCCAATCCCGACTCGTTTGAAAGCGCGACGCAGTTCGTCACCCCCGACCAGGTGGCCGACGCCCTATCGTGCGGACCCGACGTCGACGAGCACGTCGAAGCGGTCAAGGCTTTCATCGACGCGGGATTCGACGAGGTCGCGCTCGTGCAGATCGGCGCCGACCACCAGGAGCCGTTCACGGCCTGGGCCGAGCGGGAACTCCTGCCGGCGCTTCGCTCTCTGTAGCCCGGTTATCTTGCGCCGATGAGCGCGACCACGATGCGGCCTCGACGGGTCGGCGAGGTCCTGGACGCCGCGATCAAGATCTATCTGCGCAACGCGCGGACGCTGATGGGCGCGACGGCCGCGGTCGTGATTCCGCTGCGGCTCCTCGCCGGGATCGTGCTCCTGTCGGTGCTGCCCAACGGCAACGACGTGCCCGGGGGGACGTTCAACCTGAACTCGAACTCGCAGCCCGCGGCGGACCGCGCCGCGGTGCTCGGGGCGAACGGCGCACTGATCGTGATCGAGCTGATCGTCGCCACGCTCGTCGTCGCCGCGTGCACCAAGGCAGTCAGCGACGCGGCCGGGACGATCGTGACGCGTGAGCAGCCGGTGGCGAAGGCCAACGCTCGCACCGCGGGCCGAGCTCCCGCTCCCGCTTCGGTCGAGTCTGGTGAGCGCTGGGACACGAGCGCCATCACCACCCAGGAGGTCGCGGCCGTACGACGCTTCCTCGAGCGTCGAGCGAGTCTCGAGCGTGGGGCTCGGCGCGAGCTCGGGGCGCGCCTCGCCGACGGACTCAGGTCCAAGGTGACGTCCGCGCCGGCGGACCTCGGGCCCGAACAGTTCCTCGAGGAGCTCGAGCGGATCAAGCGCACCCGCTGAGACGGTTCAAAGTTGCGCGTCCGCCGTGCAGACGTTTAGCGTTCCGAGCGGTCCGCATCGGGTAGCCAAATCCACAAGGGGGAGTCATGGCGACAGCCGAGTACACATCGACGGGTCGGGCGACCGGTCCTCGGTCCGGTTTCTGGCGCCGGTTCGGCGCCACGTTCGTCGATGGATTGATCCTGGGCGTTATCAGCTTCGTCTTCATCGCCCTGCTCAAGGGCGGCGGCTACGCGGTCGGTTTCCTCGTGGCCATTTCCTACTACACCTACTTCGAGGGCGGCCCGCGCGGTCAGACGCTCGGCAAGCGCCTCCTGGGGATCAGGGTGGTCGACTTCAGCACCGGCGGGCCGATCGGCTACGGCCGTGCCGCGGTCCGCTATGTCACGAGCATCGTGTCCGCGATCGTCATCTACATCGGTTACCTGTGGATGCTGTGGGACCGCGAGAAGCAGTGCTGGCACGACAAGACCGCGAACTCGGTCGTCGTGCCCGAGGCCGCCTACCCGGTGTCGTAGAGGCGGGCGGTCGGGCCGCGGTCGGTCGCACCGTGCCCCGTGACACCGACCGGGTATCAGCGACTCCCAGAAGCGCGCCCGGCAGGATTTGAACCTGCGACCTTTCGCTCCGGAGGCGAACGCTCTATCCCCTGAGCTACGGGCGCGGGGTGTTCCGCGGAACATCTCGGAACAGGAGGGAGCTTACCTTGCAGATCGCCGTCATCTCGGACACGCACATGCCACGCGGCAGCCGGCGGCTCCCAGAGGCGTGCGTCGAGCGGCTCCGTGAGGCCGATCTGATCGTGCACGCCGGCGATCTCATGCGCCTCTCGGTGCTGCGCGAGCTCGAGGCGTATGGGCCGGTCGTCGCCGTCT
This sequence comes from uncultured Solirubrobacterales bacterium, assembly GCA_963737055.1. GTDB lineage: Bacteria > Actinomycetota > Thermoleophilia > Solirubrobacterales > Solirubrobacteraceae > Palsa-465. The sequence continues at coordinate 706,015 of CAVTRE010000002.1, forward strand.
ACGGCAATGCCGACGACGCCGAGGTGCGCGCGGCGCTGCCGGCGGAGGCGTCGGTCGACGCCGGCGGGGTCACGGTCGACATCGTGCACGACGCCGGCGCCGCGAAGGGACGGCTGGCGCGGCTTCGCCGGCGGTTTCCGGATGCGGATGCGGTCGTTTTCGGCCATTCGCACATTCCGCTGCACGAGGAGGACGCTGACGGATTCCAGATCTTCAACCCCGGTAGCCCGACCGAGCGCCGGCGGGCGGCGCGGAACACGATGGGGATCGCGACCATCGTCGGCGGCCGCGTGAGGTTCGAGCTCATCGCCGTTGGCTGACAGACTGGGCGAGATGGACCTCTCGGTTTTCTTCGCCGGCACCGCCGGATCGATCCCGACCGCGAGGCGCGGGTTGCCGGCGCTGCTGGTCCGCCGTGGCGGCGACCGCATCCTGTTCGACTGCGGCGAGGGGACGCAGCGCCAGCTCGTCCAGTCGGTCGGTCTGACCGAGCTCACCGAGGTGTTCCTCACCCACTATCACGCCGATCACTGGCTCGGGCTGCCCGGGCTACTGAAGACGTTCGATCTCCGCGCGCGCGAGCGCCCGCTCGCGATCCACGGACCCCCGGGCCTTCGGGAGCTGCTCACGCTCGCCCTGCGGGCGGCGGGCCGGGTCCGCTACGAGCTCGACCTGATCGAGCTCGCGCCCGGCGACCTGCTCGAACGCAACGGCTACAAGATCGCCCCGGTGCCGGTCGCGCACCGCGTGTCAAACGCGCTGGGCTACGTGATCTATGAGGACGAACGGCCCGGAGAGTTCGACCCCGAGACCGCCACCGCGCTCGGGGTCGTCCCCGGGCCGGAGTTCGGGCAACTGCAGCGGGGAGAGATCGTCCGGGGCGTGCAGCCGGAGCAGGTGCTCGGGCCGGCCCGGGCCGGACGGAAGATCGTGATCTCGGGCGACACCTCGCCGTGCGAGACGCTGGCCATCGCCAGCCACGAGGCCGACGTGATGATTCACGAGGCCACCTTCACCGAGGAGGAGCACGATCGCGCCGCCGAGACCGGGCACTCGACCGCGGCCCAGGCGGCCACGCTGGCGCGCGACGCCGGCGTGTCGATGCTCGCGCTGACCCACTTCTCGACTCGCTACACGGTCGGCGTGCTCCGCGACGAGGCGCGTGCGATCTTCCCCCAGACGGTGCTGCCGCGCGACTTCGACTCGATCGGGATCCCGTTCCCCGAGCGGGGCGAGCCCGAGCTGATCAGGTGGGACGACCGGGCGGCCGTCGAGGAGGAGGCCGAGGCGATGGCGGACAGGGCGGGATGATTACCGGCACCGCGTTATGACCACGGGCACGGTGACATGACCACGGGCACGGCGACATGACCACGGGCACGATCGAAAGGCTCGAGACGCGCCGGATGCTGCTCGAGCGGCTGGCGCCCGAGCACGCCGCCGAGGAGTGCCGGCTGCTGCTCGACCCCCGGGTCGGCGCCACTCTGTGGGCCCGGCGGACGCCACCCACCGAGGCCGAGATCATCGACGGGCTGTCCTCGAAGGCCGCGCACTGGGATCGCCACGGCTTCGGCATGTGGCTCCTGCGCGACCGCGAGACCCGGGAGATGGTGGGGCGGGGTGGCCTGCAGCACACCTTCACCGCCGGCCTCCAGGACGTCGAGGCGGCCTGGGCGATCGTCCCCGAGCGCTGGCGCGAAGGTCTCGCCACTGAGCTTGCCAATGCCTGCGTCGAGGTTGGCTTCGCGCACCTCGGCCTGCGCTCGATCGTCGCGTTCACGCTCCCGAACAACATCGCCTCTCGGCGGGTGATGGAGAAGGCCCGGTTCCAGTACGAGCGCGACATCGTTCACGCCAGGATGCCCCACGTGCTGTACCGGCGGCGGCCGCGTCTCTAGGTGGTCGCCGGCGGCCGCGGCTTTTCCCGGCGGGCACCTGGGGAAGGGAGCGGCGGGCACCTGGGGAAGGAACGGCGGGCACCTGGGGAGGGGCCGAATCGGGCCACGGGCCGCTCCCGCACGCCGTGAAGATCATGCATGAGCTGACATTCGACGGCGGCCGGGCTAACCGTGGCATACGGTGCATGTGGGGCATGCGCCCTATGCCGCGGTCCGGGTCTGGCGCGTCGAATGTCAGACCATGCAGGTCGGATCGGTCGCCCGAGATGCCGGGGGCGGCTCCCCGGTGACCCGCTCCCCGGTGACCCGCTCCCCGGTGACCCGCTCCCCGGTGACCCGCTCCCCGGTGACCCGCTCTCCGGTGACCCGCTCTCCGGTGACCCATCTCCAGGTGCCCGGGGTTCACGGTCGCGACCACCGTCGGCTCCGCGCCGGGTTGGCCGGCGAACGGCGGGCACCTGAGACTGGGCGGGACGTTGCTGCCGGGACAGGATCACCTGCACACCACGACACTCGCCCTCATGCTCCGCCAGCGTGCCGTGTTACCCGCGACTATCGTGCACCAGGTCGGCAACGTCTCGGTGAGCGGCGTCCATTGTCGTGTTACGCGGGTCGCCGGCGGGAGGTGGGTGGGCGGTGGCGCGGCCAGGTCACGTGCTCCAGTTGCCCGCCGTTCAAGACCAACCGCGTCGCCGCACGAGCGTCACCGCGATCCCTCCATTGAGGCGCCACCACCGCCACCACCGCCACCGTCCGCCGCCCCCACTGTTACCCTCATCCGAGTCGGCCCCTTTAACCCGGTCCGGTGAGGCCAGGAAGGAGCGCGTTTAGATGGCAACGGTCGTACTCGACCGCGATGACATGCGCCGCACGCTGGTGCGGATCGCTCACGAGATTGTCGAGAAGAACCCGGACGGCGCGGTGGCGCTCGTCGGGATTCACCGGCGTGGGGCGGTGCTGGCGAGGCGCCTGCAGGCGCTGACGAGCGAGTTGCTCGAGCCGGGCGTCCCGCTCGGCGACGTCGACATCTCGTTCTACCGCGACGACCTGGCAACGCGGCCCGCGTCGCCGGTCGTCCACGCCACGCACCTCGACTTCCGCGTCGACCACAAGACGATCGTGATCGTCGACGACGTGCTCTATACCGGGCGCACGGTGCGTGCCGCGATCGACGCGGTATTCGACTACGGACGGCCGGCGCGGGTACAGCTGGCGGTGCTGATCGACCGCGGACACCGCGAGCTGCCGATCCGGCCCGACTACGTGGGCAAGAACATCCCCACCTCGCAGGACCAGCGCGTGTACGTCTGCGTCGACGAGGTCGACGGAGAGGATGAAGTGAAGATCGAGCCTGACTTGACGAAACCCACCCACCCACCCCCAACCACCCACGCGGCGGCATGAATCGGATCGGACGGCATCTGATCTCGATCGACGATGTCGATCGCGCCTCGATCGAGCGGATTCTCGACCGCGCCGAGTCGTTCGACGAGGTCTCGGGCCGTGAGATCAAGAAGGTCCCGGCACTCCGCGGCCGGACGATCGTCAACCTCTTCTACGAGTCGAGCACGCGCACAAGCTCGAGCTTCGAGCTCGCCGCCAAGCGGCTGAGCGCCGACGTCGTCTCGATCCGCTCGCAGGGCTCGGCCGTCGACAAGGGTGAGTCGCTCAAGGACACGGTTCAGACGCTGTCGGCGTACGACCCGGCGGCGATCGTGATCCGCTCGCCGCACGCCGGCGCGGCAGGACTGGTGGCGCGCTGGACTGCCGCCGCCGTGATCAACGCCGGCGATGGCAAGCACGAGCACCCGACGCAGGCGCTGCTCGACGTCTTCACCCTTCGCCGCCGGCTCGGGTCGCTGGACGGCACCAACATCTGGATCGTCGGCGACGTCCTCCACTCCCGGGTGGCGCGGTCGAACATTCTCGCGTTCACGCGGATGGGCGCAAAGGTCACCGTGTGCGGACCGCCCACGCTGATCCCGCGCGAGATCGAGGCGCTCGGCTGTGAGGCGAAGACCACGCTCGATCAGATCGGCGAGGCGGATGTCGTGTACGTCCTGCGTATGCAGCACGAGCGGATGCGCGACTCATTCGTGCCCTCGCTCCGCGAGTACGCGAGCCGCTATCAGATCACGCCGGCGCGATTGAACCCAAACCAGCTGCTGATGCACCCTGGCCCGGTGAACCGCGGGGTCGAACTGAGCGGCGAGGCGATCGACTCCCCGCAGGCGCTGATCGGCGCGCAGGTGAGAGCGGGGGTGGCGGTCCGGATGGCGGTGCTCTACGAGTTACTCGTGGGAGCACCGACGCTCGAGGCGGTTGCGGCATGACCCCGGACGCCAAGCGCATGTTCCACCGCGAGGGCCGGCCGGCCGACATCCTGATCACCGGCGTCCATGTGCTCGACCCGCGCACGAACCTCGACGAGCCCCACGACATCCTGATCCGCGACGGTGTCATCGCCGAGCTCGGCGAGCCGGGATCGCTCTCAGGGGTGGGCGGGTCATCAGAAATCGACACGCTGGACGCCGCCGGCATCCACGCCTTCCCCGGATTCGTCGACCCGCATGTCCATCTGCGAACGCCGGGCCAGGAATACAAGGAGAACATCGAGACCGGGACCGCGGCGGCGGCTGCCGGCGGCTTCACCGCGGTAGTCGCGATGCCGAACACCGACCCGGTCCTCGACGACGCGTCGATCCTCAGATCATTAATCGAAACCGCCACGCGTCAGGCACAAGTACCCGTTGGCTTCCTGGCCGCGATCACCAGGAACCTCCAGGGCGACGAGCTGACCGAGATGGCCGAGCTCCGCGACGCCGGCGCGCTCGGGTTCACCGACGACGGCAAGCCGGTCGTGGACGCCGGAACGCTGCGCAAGGCGCTCCAGTACCAGCGCCTCGCCGGCGGCGTGATCGCGCTCCACGAGGAAGACCCCGACCTGTCCGGCGACGGCGCGATGCACGAGGGCGCCACCTCGGCGCGGCTTGGCATCGCCGGCATCCCGTCGCTGTCGGAGTCGACGATGGTCGCGCGCGACGCCGCGCTCGCCGGCTACGAGGACGCCCGAGTGCACTTCCAGCACCTCTCTTGCGTCGAGTCGGTCGAGGCGCTCGAGCACGCGAAGAGCAAGGGAATCCGGGTCACCGCCGAGGCCTGCCCGCACCACCTGACGCTGACCGACGACATGGTCCGCACGCTCGACAGCCGGTTCAAGATGAACCCGCCTCTCCGCGGCGAAAACGACCGGCGGGCGCTGGTCGCGGCGCTCAGATCCGGCGTGATCGACTGCATCGCCACCGACCATGCTCCGCACGCGAGCCACGAGAACGAGGTGCCGTTCGAGCAGGCGCCGATGGGGACGACCGGACTCGAGACGGCGTTCGCCGCCCTGTTCACCGAGCTCGTCCTGCCCGGAGAGCTCGAGCTCGACGTGATCGTCCATCGCATGACCGAGGGCGCGGCGCTGTACGGGCTCCCGGTCCCGCGGATCGAGCGGGGACAGCCGGCCAACCTGTGTCTGGTCGATCTCGCCGCGCGCTTCGAGGTCGGCGCCGACGGCTACGTCAGCCGCTCGTCCAACTGCTGCTACCACGGGCGAACGCTTCAGGGCAAGGTGCTGCTGACGCTCGCGGCCGGCACGGTCGCGTTCCGCGCTCCGATCCTGACCGCCGCTGCCCCGGCGGTCAGTTGAACGCCGCCACCGCATACGTGCTGCTCGAGGACGGGGCCCGGTTCGACGGGCTCGCGTGCGGCGCCGACGGTCAGGCCGTCGGCGAGATCGTGTTCACGACCTCGATGTCCGGCTACCAGGAGGCGATGACTGACCCGAGCTACGCCGGCCAGCTGATCACTTTCACCTACCCGCAGATCGGCAACTACGGGACCTCGGACGAGGCGATGGAGTCAGACCGCGTGCACGCGCGCGCGGCGATCATGCGCGCGGCAGTCGACCGCGACGACGCGGCCCGTTCGACCCAGGGCTGGCTCAGCTGGCTGGCCGGCCAGGGGATTCCCGCGATCACCGACGTCGACACCCGCGCGCTCGTCCGCCACATCCGCGACCGGGGCGCGATGCGCGGGGGCGTCTTTCCGGCCACCCTCACCGAGCAGCAGGCACGCGACCTGATCGAGGCCGAGCCGGACATGGCCGGCCGTGACCTCGTACGGGACGTCACGTCGAAGCAGCGCACCGTCGTCGGCGAGGGGAACGACGCGCCGCGGATCGCGATGATCGACACCGGCGTCAAGCGCTCGATCGTCCGCAACCTTGTCGAGCGCGGCGCCATCGTCGAGCTCCACCCATGCACCGCGACCGCGAACGAGCTCCTCAACGGCGGCCCGGATGCGATCTTCCTGGCGAACGGCCCCGGCGACCCCGCATCGCTCGGATATATCGTCGACACGGTCAGGGAGCTGGTCGGCAAGCGCCCCGTGTACGGCATCTGCCTGGGACACCAGATGCTGTGCCGGGCGGTCGGCCTCGAGACCTACAAGCTGCCCTTCGGCCACCACGGCGCCAACCATCCGGTCAAGGACCTGACCACCTCGGTAGTCGAGATCACAAGCCAGAACCACGGCTTCGCGGTCCTCGGCCCGAACGGATCGAAGACCATCGACGAAGACGAGGCGGTGCGCTGGGAGACGGACTACGGCGGGGCCGAGCTCACGCACATCAACCTGTACGACCGTACCGTCGAGGGCCTCGTGCTCAAGGACGTCCAGGGCGCGACCGTCCAGTACCACCCCGAGGCGGGCCCGGGGCCGAACGACGCGCTGCACCTGTTCGACCGCTTCGTGAACGAGATCAAGCGTGCCGCGTAGAGACGACCTCCACAAGATCCTGCTGATCGGGTCGGGGCCGATCGTGATCGGCCAGGCTGCCGAGTTCGACTACTCGGGGACGCAGGCCTGCCGGGTGCTGATGGACGAGGGTTACGAGGTCGTGCTCGTCAACTCCAACCCCGCGACGATCATGACCGACCCAGAGGTCGCGACGACCACCTACATCGAGCCCCTGCTCGCCGGGCCGGTCCGCCAGGTCATCGAGCGAGAGAAACCAGACGCGCTGCTGCCGACCCTCGGCGGCCAGACCGCGCTCAATCTCGCCAAGTCGCTTCACGAGGACGGCACGCTCGAACGCAACGGCGTCGAGTTGATCGGCGCCGACTACGACGCGATCGAACGCGCCGAGGACCGCGAGATCTTCCGGGAAACGATGCAAGCCGCCGGCCTGCGCGTGCCGCGCAGCGCGATCGCCCACACGATCGACGATGCCCAAAGCGCCGTCTCCCAGATCGGCCTGCCGTTCATCGTGCGGCCGGCGTTCACGCTCGGCGGCAAGGGCGGCGGCGTCGTCAGGACCGAAGACGACCTGGCGCGCATAGTGGGTCGCGGCCTCAAAGCGTCGCCGATCTCGCAGGTTCTGCTCGAGGAGTCGGTGCTCGGATGGGGCGAGTTCGAGCTCGAGGTAATGCGCGACCGGGCGGACAACGTCGTGATCGTGTGCTCGATCGAGAACCTCGATCCGATGGGCGTGCACACCGGCGACAGCGTGTGTGTCGCGCCCCAGCAGACGCTCACCGACAAGCAGTACCAAACGCTCAGGGACCAGGCGATCGCCGCGATCCGCGCTGTCGGGGTCGAGACCGGCGGGTCGAACGTCCAGTTCGCGGTCAACCGCGCCACCGACGAGATCGTGGTGATCGAGATGAACCCGCGCGTGTCGCGCTCGAGCGCGCTCGCGAGCAAGGCCACCGGGTTTCCGATCGCGAAGATCGCCGCGCGCCTGGCGGTCGGCTACACGCTGCAAGAGATTCCGAACGACATCACGAAGGCGACGCCGGCGAGCTTTGAGCCCACGGTGGATTACTGCGTGATCAAATGGCCGAGGTTCGCGTTCGAGAAGTTCCCCGGAGCGGAGGCCGACCTCACGACCCACATGAAGTCGGTGGGCGAGGCGATGGCGATCGGGCGGACGTTCAAGCAGGCGTTCGCCAAGGCGCTCAGATCGCGCGAGCTCGACTCAAACGCCCGCCACCCGGAGAACGACGAGTCCCTGGTGGATGCCCTCGCACAACCCGGGGCCGAGCGGTTCGATCATCTGCTCGAGGCGCTCCGCCGGGGCATCCCGATCGACGAGCTTCACCACAGGACGAGCATCGATCCGTGGTTCCTGCGCGAGCTCGCCGAGCTTGTCGCCGACCCGGGCGCGATTGATTTGGATCCCACCCACCCCCGGACATACAAGTCGGTGGACACGTGCGCCGCCGAGTTCGCGGCGCGCACCCCCTACTACTACTCGTCGTGGGAGCGCCCGCGCGTGAACGGACCGGACAACGAAATCGATCGCGGCGAGAGGCCCAGCGTCGTGATCCTCGGGTCGGGGCCGAACCGGATCGGGCAGGGGATCGAGTTCGACTACTGCTGCGTCCACGCCGCCGAGACCGTCCGCGAGCAGGGACGCGACGCGGTGATGATCAACTGCAACCCCGAGACGGTCTCGACCGACTACGACACCTCGGACCGCCTGTACTTCGAGCCCCTCACGCTCGAGGACGTGCTCGCGGTCTGCGACGTCGAACGACCAGCGGGCCTGATCGTCCAGTTCGGCGGACAGACGCCACTGAAGCTCGCCGCCGGCCTCAAGCAGGCCGGCGTGCCGATCCTCGGCACGACCGTCGAGGCGATCGACCTGGCCGAGGACCGCTCGCGGTTCGGTCCGCTGCTCGATGAGCTCGGCTACAAGGCCCCGCCCTACGCGACCGCGACATCGCCGGAAGACGCCCTGACACAAGCCGATGACGTCGGGTTCCCGCTGCTCGTCCGCCCGAGCTACGTGCTCGGCGGCCGCGCGATGGAGATCGTCTATAGCGTCGACGGCCTGGCCGATTACCTCACCCGCGTCGCCCCGGAACCAGAGACGAAGATCTACCTCGATCGCTTCCTCGAAGACTCGATCGAGGTCGACGTCGACGCGCTCGCGGACGGCACCGACGTCTGGATCGCGGGGATCATGCAGCACGTCGAGGAGGCGGGGATCCACTCGGGCGACTCGGCGTGCGTGCTGCCCCCCCACACGCTCGGCCCGGAGATGCTCGCTCAGATCCGCGCCCAGACCGAGGGGATCGCGAAGGCCCTCGAGGTCGTCGGGCTGCTCAACGTCCAGTTCGCGATCCGCGAGGACACGCTATACGTGATCGAGGCCAACCCGAGGGCGTCGCGCACGGTGCCGTTCGTGTCCAAGGCGATCGGGTTGCCGGTGGCCAAGCTCGCCTGCCGGGTGCTGCTCGGCGAGCGGCTTGCCGATCTCGACCTGCCGCCGGACACGAGCAACGGCCACGTGTGCGTCAAGGAAGTGGTGCTGCCGTTCGATCGGTTCGCCGGCGCGGACTCGCTGCTCGGTCCCGAGATGCGCTCGACCGGCGAGGTCATGGGAATCGCCCGCGACTTCCCGACTGCGTTTGCGAAGGCGCAGGCGGCGGCCGGCTCGCAGCTACCGAACGCCGGCCGGGTGTTCATCACGGTCGCCGACGGCGACAAGCCGGCGGCGACCGGGATCGCCACCATCCTCCACGACCTCGGCTTCGAGATCGTCGCCACCCGGGGCACCGCGCAGGCGATCCGGAAGATGGGCATCCCGGCCGAGACCATCAACAAAATCGGCGAGGGCTCGCCGCACGTGGTCGACTGGATCGAGCGCGGCGAGGTCGACCTCGTGATCAACACCCCCGTCGGCACCGGCGCGCGCGCGGACGGCTGGGAGATCCGGTCGGCCGCGATCGCCCGCGGAATCCCGTGCGTCACCACGATGACCGGTGGGATGGCCGCGGCCCGCGCGATCGCCGCCGCGCGCCGGGGCGAGCCCGAGGTGCTCTCCCTCCAGGAGATCCACCACCTCCGCACGAGCGAGGTCAAGTGACCCGGACGACAGCGCCGTTCGGCCGCCGCACGGCGCCGGTCACCGAGCGCGAGGAGCACGGCGCCTACGTCGTGATCACGTGCCGCGACGCCGACGGTCCAGCCCCGTGGCCCGGGCAGTTCTACATGCTCACCGCCGCCGAGCGCTGGGGCGGGGGAGACGGCGAGCGGCCGTTCCTCCCGCGCGCGTTCAGCGTGCTGCGGGCGAGATCGCGGCCCGAAGGCATCGAGCTCCAGTTCCTGATCGAGGACGTCGGCCCCGGGACGAGACGGCTATGCGAGCTCTGTCCTGGCGACGGCCTCCTCCTGGTGGGCCCGCTGGGGAACGGCTTCGCGCACCCGCGCGAGGGTCGCGCGGCGCTGCTCGTCGGCGGCGGCGTCGGCATCGCGCCGCTCGCGATCTGGAGGGACGAGCTCGGAGGCCAGGCGACGACGCTCCTGGGGTTTCGTGACGAGCCACATGCCCACGGCGCGGTTCTGCTCAAAGGCGCCTCGGTCGCCACGGACGACGGAAGCGTCGGCCACCGCGGCATCGTGACCGAGCTCCTCGAAGACGAGCTCGACGCCCGCGACGACGACGATGGCGGCGCCGAGGTGTACGCCTGCGGGCCGCCTCCCATGCTCGAGGCGGTCCGCGCGATCTGCAATGACCACAACACCCCGGCTCAGCTTGCGCTCGAGTCGGGCATGGCCTGCGGGTTCGGGGCGTGCTTCGGGTGCGTGGTGCCGACCGTCGATGGCTATGTCCGGCTGTGCGTCGACGGCCCGGTCCTGGACGCGCACAAACTCCAGAGCGCGCTCGTCGCCGGAGCCGGACATTGAGCGTCGACTTCTGCGGGATCGAGCTCGCCCATCCTGTCATCAACGGCTCGGGCACCTTCGATGCGATCGCCGCGCATCGCGCCTTTGGCGACGAGCTGTTCGAGCGCTTCCCGTTCGCGGCGTTCGTCTCGAAGACGGTGACGCTCGAGCCGCGCCAGGGCAACCCGCCGCCGCGTCTGTGGGAAGTCCCGGGCGGCCTGATCAACTCGATCGGCCTCCCCAACAAGGGGCTTAGTGGCTACCTCGAGCACGACCTCCCGTTCCTCGCCAACCTTCCCGTGCCCCTGATCGTCAACGTCATGGGGTTCAGCCGCGACGAGGTCGCCGAGCTCGTGGCCGCCTTCGCCGAGCGCCCTGAGGTGAGCGCGCTCGAGCTGAACGTCTCGTGTCCGAACGTCGAGACCGGGCTCGTGATGGGCGCCGATCCCGGCGAGACCGCGAGACTAGTCGACCGGGTCAGAGCTCTGACCGACAAGCCCCTGATCGTCAAGCTCACGCCCAACGCCACCGATGTGCCCGCGGTCGCCAGGGCGGCGGAGCAGGCGGGCGCCGACGCGGTTTCGCTGATCAACACCCTCAAGGGCATGGCGCTCGACCCCAAGACCGGCGGGCCGTGGCTCGGGGGCGTCACCGGTGGCGTGTCCGGGGCGGCGGTGCGCGCGATCGCGCTGGCCCAGGTCCATGCCGTGGCGCAGGCGGTCGAGATCCCGATCATCGGGATGGGCGGGGTTCAGGCCGGTCGCGACGGGCTGGATCTGATGCGGGCCGGCGCAGCCTTGGTGGGTATCGGAACCGAAAGCTTCCGCGATCCGGCGGCCGGTGAGCGGATCGCATCCGACCTCGGAGAACTTCTCGCAAATAGCGCCCTGTAGGAGGCGGCGGCGGTGGCCGCGCAGCCCCTCCGCCCCCGACTCCCAACCAGTCCGAAGACGCCCGGGCAACCGCTCGTTGTTCGCACTGTGAACATTTTGAGTTCGAAGAAAAACCCCCTGCAAACTCAGGTATTTACCCAAACCATCCTCGACAATGCTCTAGCTCAGCTTGAGGTCTAGTCGAATATGGGCGATTTATCTTGATCGGCCTGTCCCAGGATGTATAGTCGCCGCCCATGCCGCCGGTCAGCGAATCGCTCTCCAAGCCCACGGCAGCGCCCGAGCGCTCTCTCGTGCAACGCATGGAGGCGCTCCAGCGGGCCAACGACATCCGCACTCGGCGGGCACAGCTCAAGCGTGATCTGAAGGCCGGCCGCCAGCCGATCGACCGGCTTCTGCTCGAGCCACCGGATTATCTGGCGACCGCCAAGGTGTTCGACCTCCTCCTCGCCGTCCCCAAGTACGGCCGGGTCAAGGTCAACAAGATCCTGGGCCAGTGCAAGATCTCGCCGAGCAAAACCGTCGGCGGTCTGTCCGAGCGCCAGCGGGGGGAGCTGGTCGCGCTCATGCGGCGGCGTTAGGCCACACGTCGCCGCTTGAACGACGCTTGAACGACCGAGCCGCCTGACCGACCGCTACCGGTGGCGAACAGTCCCAAGGTCTTCGTCATCACCGGTCCGTCCGGTGTTGGCAAGGGCACGCTGATCCGCGGCCTGCTCGAGCGGATACCTGAGCTCGAGCTCTCGGTATCGGCCACCACGCGGAACCCCCGGCCGGGAGAGGAGAACGGCGTCGCCTATCACTTCCTCACGCCGGAGGCGTTCGAGGAACGGGCGGCGGCCGGAGACTTCGTCGAGCACGCCCGGTATTCGGGCAACCGGTATGGGACGCTGCGCTCAGAGCTCGAGCGGCGGCTTGCCGCCGGGGCCGGCGTGGTGCTCGAGATCGAGGTTCAGGGCGCTCGCCAGGTCCGTGCCGCGATGCCCGACGCCGTCGCCGTGTTCATCGCCCCGCCGTCCCGCGAGGCCCTCCGCGCGCGGCTGGTCGGCCGCGGCACCGACAGCTCCGAGCAGGTCGACGAGCGGCTCCGGACCGCAGAACAAGAGCTCGAGGCCCAGCCCGAGTTCGCCCACGTGGTCGTCAACGACCGGCTCGAGCAGGCGACGGACGAGCTCGCCGAGATCGTGTCTTCGGCGATGGACCCTTAGATCGGCACTGCCCGTATCTGCGCCAGAACGTGCGGTGCGAACCCCATCCCCTCGCTAACCTGTCACCAACACTCTTTTGGGAAGGAAGGCTTCGCTTTGATCTCACCCCGCATCGACAAGCTCCTCGAGCATGTCGACTCCGACTACGCCAGCGTGATCGTGGCCGCCAAGCGCGCGCGCCAGATCAACTCGTACTACCACAACCTCGGCGAGGGCACGTTCGACGAGTTCCCGCCCCCGATGGTCGAGACGCGGTCGAAGAACTACCTGACGATCGCGCTCGAAGAGGTCGCGCAGGGCAAGCTGAAGTACCACTACCGGTGAGGGTTGGCGCAGCCAGCGGGGCCCCGTAAATGGCGCGCTTGCTCCTCGGCGTCACGGGCGGGATCGCGGCCTACAAGGCGCTCGAGGCGGCGCGGCTGGCTGTGAAGCAGGGTCACGCCGTGCGAGTGATACAGACGCCGACGAGCGAGCGGTTCGTCGGCCGGGCGTCATTCGAGGGGATGACCGGGGCGCCGGTGCTGACCAGCGAGTTCGATGCCGACCCCGCGCGGGGCTCGTATCCCGGTGAGCCGCTTCCTGAACGGGCCCCGATCAGCCACCTGGCGCTGGTCGAGCGCGCCGAGCTGTACCTGATCGCGCCGGCGAGCGCGAACACGCTGGCCAAGCTTGCGCACGGCCACGCCGACAACCTGGTGACCACCGCGGCGCTCGCCGCGGCCTGCCCGGTCGCGGTCGCGCCCGCGATGAACAACCGGATGTACTTGAATCCGGCCACCCAGGCCAACCTCGAGCTGCTCCGGGCGCGGAGCGTGACCGTGATCGCACCGGGCGAGGGTGAGCTGGCCTCGCACGGAGAGCACGGTATCGGGCGGCTGCCCGAGCCCGCCGAGCTACTCGAGGCCTGCGAGGCGCTGCTGCGCCCGCCGTCGCTCAAGGGGGTGCGCGTGCTGGTCACCGCCGGCGGGACGCGCGAGCCGATCGACAGCGTCCGCTTCGTCGGGAATCGCTCCTCGGGGCGTATGGGTTACGCGCTCGCGCGCGAGGCCGTGCGCCGCGGCGCCGCCGTGACCGTGATCGCCGCGAACGTCGGACTCGAGACCCCGGCCCGAGTGCGCGTGGTGCCGGTTCGGACGGCGGCGGAGCTGGCCACGGCCGTCCGGCACGAGCTGGCTACCTGCGATGTGTTGCTGATGAGCGCCGCCGTTGCCGACTTCCGGCCGGCCGGCGCCGTCGACACCAAGCTTCTGAAGGAGGAAGGGGTCCCCAAGCTCGAGCTCGAACCGACCGAGGACGTGCTGAGTGCGCTGGCCGATCTCCGGCGCGCGGATCAGACGATCGTCGGGTTCGCCGCCGAGCACGGACACGGCGCGGTGGAGCGGGGCCGGGGCAAGCTCGAGCGCAAGCGACTCGACGCGATCGTTGTCAACGACATCGCCGGCGAGGGAATCGGATTCGACTCCGACGACAACGAGGTAACGATCCTCGCCGCGGACGGAGCCGAGCGGCATGTGCCGCGGGCCAGGAAGGATCGGGTCGCCGAGGCTGTCCTTGACGAAGTAGAGCGACTACGTACGACCAGGGGTGGGACGGATGGAGCCCGAGCAGACACCCGTAGCCCCGCACGAGTGTGAGGCCGTCGCCGCGCTGGCGCGGCGGCTCGCGGGGAACATTGCCAATGCGGTGCAGGCGCGCCCCGAGACGCTGACGCACCTGATGGTTGCCCTGTTCGCCGAGGGCCACGTGCTCATCGAGGACTACCCGGGAGTCGGCAAGACGGCGCTGGCGCGGGCCCTGGCCCGCTCGATTGACTGTCAGTTCGCGCGCGTGCAATGCACGTCCGATCTGCTTCCCGCCGACGTCGTCGGGACGAATGTGTTCGACCAGCGCGAGGGGCGCTTCGAGTTCCGGCCCGGCCCGGTGTTCGCCAACGTGGTGCTCGTCGACGAGATCAACCGCGCGTCGCCGAAGACGCAGTCCGGTCTGCTCGAGTGCATGCAGGAGCGCCGGGTGACCGTCGACGTCCACACCCACGAGCTGGCGCGCCCGTTCCTCGTGCTCGCGACCCAGAACCCGATCGAGTACGAGGGCACGTACCCGCTGCCCGAGGCGCAGGTCGACCGGTTCATGGTCAAGATCACGCTCGGATACCCCTCGCGCGGCGCCGAGGCCGGGATGCTCGCCGACCACGAGGCCGGCGACCGCGTGCTGACGCTCGCGCCCGTCGCCACCGCGGCCGAGGTGCTCGCCGCCCAGGACATGGCCAAGCGGGTCCGGGCCTCCGAGCCGCTGCGCGACTACATCGTCCGGCTGCTGTGGCGCACGCGAGAGGATCCCCGCGTCGACCTCGGTGCCAGCCCGCGCTCCGGCCTGCTGCTCCTCCGCGCCGCCAAGGCTTACGCGATGATGCAGGGCCGCGACCACGCCCTCCCCGACGACGTCCAGGGGCTGGCCCAGTCGGTCCTCGCCCACCGCCTCGTGCTCGCCCCCGAGTCGGCACGACGGGCGGCGGCGGACGTCGTCAGCGACGCCGTCGCGTCGGTAAGAGCGTTGTGACCGCCGGGCCCGCCAGCGTGCCACTCGACCGCCCGATCCACCGGCCGCCCGAGGAGGAACGAGCGCGGTGAGGCGGGCGGGCGCGGTGGCGGTGTCGGGGCTGGCCCTGATCGTGGTCGCGCTGATGTTCAACGCCGCCCCGCTGTTCGTCCCGGGGATCGCGCTCACGCTCCTCGGAGTCGCCGCGCCGGCGTGGGTGTCGCTGGCGGCCGGAGGCGCCAGCATCGAGCGGAAGCTCGAATCCGAACGCGTCGTCGAGGACGAGCCGATCGAGGCGACGATCGAGGTCCGGCGCGGACCGTGGGGGCTGCCTGGGGCGGCCGTCGACGATCCGCTCGCGGGCGAACCGATCTCGATCCGCGGACCGATGTCGATCATCTCCGGCGGCAACTCCGCGAGCGTCCGCATCGTGGCCTCCTTCCCGCGGCGCGGGATCAGGCGGATCGAACCGCCGACGTTGATCGTCTCCGATGCGCTCGAGCTCGCGCGCGTCGAGCGCGAGAGCCCGTCGCCGGCGCAGGAGATCCTGGTGCTGCCGCGGACCGAGCGGGTGAAGTGGGTTCCGGGGGCAGGGGAGAAGTGGCGGCGGGCCACCGGCGCGGCGCCGCTCGAGCCGTTCGGCGCCACCGAGGTCGACGGTCTTCGGCCCTACCGGCAGGGCACGCCGGCTTCACGGATCCACTGGCCCGCGTACGCGCGCGGCGCCGGCCTGCTCGAGCGGCGCCTGCGCGCCGACACCGAGACGCGACCGCTGGTCGTCGTCGACTCCCGAGTCGACGAGTCCGACCACAGCTCCGAGCACCTCGACGCCGCGGTGCGTGCCGCCGCCTCGCTCGTGCTCGAGCTCGGGACTCGCACTGGTTGCGGCCTGTTGCTCCCCGGCGAATACCGGCCGCTCGAGGTCGAGACCGACCTGATCGCGTGGCCGGTCGCGCGCGCCCGGCTGGCACTCGTCGAGGGCGGCCCCGGGACACGGGCTCCCGGACTCGCCCCGGGCGCCCGCTCGGCCCAGGTCCTGTACGTCGCGGCCGCGGCTCACGCCCGGCTCCCTCCGGGGCTCGCGGGCGCCGGCGTCCGAGCCGCGATCCTGGTGGTTCCGAAGGGGCTGGCCAACCAGCCCCGGCAGCGGGCGAGCTTCGAGGTGGCGGGGTGCGTCGGCTTCGTCGTCGGTGCCGGCCGGCGGGTCAGGGAGCGCGCAGCGTGAGCACGAACACCCAGGTCGCGGTACTCGCGCCGCTCCGCAAGGACCAGGGTCCGCGCCCGCGCGCGATCGCCAAGGGGCACGATCGTCCGCTGATCAGACTGGTGTCGTTCGGCGCGCTCGGCCTGTACGGCGTCGTCCGCTGGGGGACGCTGATGAACCCGGCGCCGACCGGGAGGCTGGTCGGGCTGCTCGCGGTGGCGCTGTTGCTCGCGGGACTCGGACCGGTGCTGGTCGAGCGGGAGCGCGCCGGCGCCGCGCTTCGGGGCGCGACTGAGCCGCTGACCGCGCTGGGCGCACCGATCGCGCTGATCGCGATCCTCGCGGTCTTCCCGATCAGCGGAGTGCCGCTGTCGTGGACAATCCACCTGCGCGTTGCTGACACCGCCAACGGGATCGGTCAGGGGCTGTCGGCGCTCCCAGGCATCCTCGTCCCCTACGGCGGGATCAACACCTGGGCCCGGATCGTGATCCTGCTCGGGGCGGCGGTGCTCCTGCTCGACGCCGCGCTGCTGCTGGCGTTCGCGCCGCCGGCGCTCGGCGACATCCGCCGGGCCGGGGCCGCGCTGCCGCTGCTCGCCCTCGTGGTAGTGCCGGCCACGCTCGTCCATCCCAGGTTCCCGTATCTCCAGGGCCTGTTGCTGTTCGCGTTGATCGCGTTCTTCATGTGGGGGGAACGGGTCCCGGCGGACCGGCGCGGGGGAGTGCTGCTCGCGTGCGCGGTGACCGGCGCGATCGCGATGGTGCTCGCGCCCGCGATCAAGCAGAACTCGCCGTGGATCGACTACGAGGCCCTGACCCGCGGGTTCACCCCCGCGCACGTCGTGCGGTTCGACTGGACGCAGCGTTACGGGCCCCTGACCTGGCCGCGGACCGGCAACACGGTGCTCAACGTGTCGGCAACACCGAAGGCGTGGAACGGCGAGTATTGGAAGAGCGAGAACCTCGACAACTTCGACGGGTCGGGCTGGGCGGCCGGGGGCGTCGGCAGTGGCGCTGGGCTGCCGGGCGTGAGCCCGCGAACGATCAGGCACTACTCACAGGACCTTACGGTCACGATCCGCGCGATGGACACCACACAGGTGATCGCGGCCGGATATACGACGCAGCCGCCGGGTCATCTGACGACGCCGCCCATTCCGGGGACCAGCGACGGGACGTGGGCGAGCGCGACCGCGCTCGGTCCCGGCGACGCCTACACGGTGTCGGTCTACAGCCCGCATCCGAACGCTTCGGCGCTCGCGAAGGCGGGAACGAACTACCCGGCCGGCGTGCGGCAGGGTGATCTCGCGCTCACGCTGCCCCAGAACCCATCGGGCGTGCGGGTTCTCCCGCAGACGGTCGTGTTCCCCTCGTTCGGCAGCCACGGCGTGCCGACGGACGCGACCGGGCAGCCGGGGTTCACGGGAACCCTGGCGCTCAAGAGCTCTCCGTACTGGCCGGCGTACGCGCTCGCCCAGTCGCTCGCGCGCGAGTCGAAGACCCCGTACGCGTTCGTCCAGCGAGTGATGAGCCACCTCTCGCCCGCGAACAACTTCAGCTACGACGAGTACCCGCCGCTCACCCAGTTCCCGTTGCTCACCTTCCTGTTTGAGAACAAGCTCGGGTATTGCCAGCAGTTCGCCGGAGCGATGGCGCTGCTGCTGCGTATGGGCGGCATCCCGGCACGGGTCTCGACCGGGTTCACCACCGGTGTCTACGACACGGCGAACAAGGAGTGGCTGGTCAACGACGTCGACGCGCACGCCTGGGTCGAGGCGTGGTTCCCGCGCTACGGCTGGGTGACATTCGATCCCACACCGGCGGCCGCGCCGGCGCGCGGCGGCAAGATCCCGATCTCCTCGGTCGGAGGCCTCACCGATACCGGCCAGTTCCAGCATCAGACGCGCCGCGCCGGCACCCTGTCCGGGGCGGCGGGCGGCTCACCGACGGTACACACCGCCGGATCGAGCAACACCTTCCTGTACGTGGTCCTGGCCGTGCTCGCGGTGGTGGTCGCGATCCTGTTGTTCGCCTGGCGCCGGCGGGCGCCGCTCGGTCCCGACGGGCTGCTCGCCGAGCTCGACCGGGCATTAGCGCGGAGCGGGCGTCCGATCGGCACCGGGGTAACGCTCGCGGCGGTCGAGCGGCGGTTCCGGACCTCGCCGGAGGCCGCGGCCTACGTGCGGACGCTGCGGGTCACGCGCTTCGCCGGCGGCACCGATGTGCCGACGCTCGCCCAGCGGCGTGCGCTCCGCGCCCAGCTGCGCGCTGGGCTTGGGATCGGCGGGGCGTTCCGCGCGTTGTGGGCGCTACCGCCGCGTCCCCGGCGCCGCGCTCCGCGCGACGAACGCCCTCCGACACGAGACTGAACCCGCCCGCGGCGCGACTAAAATAGGTTGGTCCATGGAAGACGTCTACGAGCTGTACATCAGAGGCACGGAGCTGCTCGAAGCGGGGCACAACCACCAGGCCACGATCCCGCTCGCGCGCGCCCGCGACCTTGCCCCCGACAAGACCTCGATTCGCGAGGCGCTCGGCCGCGCCCTGTTCGGCGCCCAGCGCTACGACGAGGCCGCCGACGAGTTCCAGGCGGTGATCGACCGCGCGCCCACCAACGATTACGCGCTCTTCTGCCTCGGCCGGTCGCTGCAGCTGCTCGGGCGCCACGCCGAGGCTCGCCAGCCGCTCGCCCAGGCGGCGGGCATGCAGCCCGGTCGTCACGACTACCGCCTCTACCGCGACCGGGCCCGCGCCCGCGCCGCCGGCGACGACCCGGCCGGCGACGAGCCCGCGGAGGGTTAAGGAAGCCGCCTGCGTGGCGGGCCGGCGCGCAGGAGGGGGCGGGCCTGGACACGCGTCGGCGCCCCTCGCGTGAAGCGCGGTCACTGTGCGACCCTCGATCAAGTCGCGCCGGGCGCCGAGGTGTGTCAGGCCCGCTCCCCGGTGCTAATCTGGATCATGAAGTCGAGCGCCGGGTGTCCCGCCCGGTGAGCAGTACCCGAAGTGGGCGCTGGCCCACTTTTTTAATGTGTGACGGAGGAGATCCGCAGTGCAGTCCAGTGAGCGCAACCTCCAAATGGAGATCGAAGGCCGACTCGCCACGAACGAGCCGGACGTCGACGTTCTGCTCGTCGAGGTCAGCGCTCCTGCCACGCTGCGGCTGTTCATCGATCATCCCGAGGGCGTGTCGCTCGATCTGTGCGAGCGTGTCTCGGCGCAGTTGAACGACTATCGCGACCGCTATTCGCTCGAGGTGTCCTCCCCGGGGCAGGACCGCCCGCTGACCAAGCCGCAGCACTACACCCGCTTCCTCGGCCGGCGCGCACGCGTGCGGCTACGGGAAGCCCGGGACGGCCACAAGAGCGTGACCGGCGAGCTGGTCGGCGCATCGGACAGCGATGTGACGATCGCCGCGCCGGACGGCGTTGTCACGATCCCCTACGAGCAAATCGCCCGCTCCAACCTCGTACCTGGAGACTGAAGCCATGTCGAGAGAGATCGTCGAGGCCGTTCGCGGCCTCGCCGCCGAAAAGAACATCTCGTCCGAAAAGCTGATGGAGGCGCTCGAAGACGCCCTGTTGTCGGCGTACAAGAAGACGCCTGAAGCGGCGCGCTATGCCAAGGTCGAAATGGACCGCGACAGCGGCGACTTCAAGGTCTGGGAGCTGAAGATCCCGCCGGAGCTCGAGGAGCAGTTGCTGATCGACGCGACGCCGGACCAGCAGCCCACCGTCGATCCCGAGACCGGCGAGATGCGGGAGCCGCCCGAGCCCGAGATCGACCTCGAGAAGCTCAAGGAGTACGAGGACCAGATCGAGACCGAGGACGTCACGCCGCATGACTTCGGACGGATCGCGGCGCAGACCGCAAAGCAGGTGATCCTCCAGCGGATTCGCGAGGCCGAGCGCGACATGATGTTCGAGGAGTACCGCGACCGCGTCGGCGAGCTCATCACCGGCATCGTCCAGCAGTCCGACTCGCGCTACACGCTCGTGCAGCTGCGCGAGCGGGTCGAGGCGCTGCTGCCGAAGTCAGAGCAGGTCGAGGGCGAGCGCTACGACCACTCCCAGCGGATCAAGGCCGTGATCAAGGACGTCTCGAACTCGACCAAGGGCCCGAGCATCATCGTCTCCCGTCGCGATCCCGAGTTGATCAAGCAGCTGTTCGAGCTCGAGGTGCCCGAGATCGCCGACGGCCTCGTCGAGATCACCAACGTCGCGCGCGAGCCCGGCTACCGATCGAAGATCGCGGTGGTCTCGCACGTCGACGGCGTCGACCCGGTTGGCGCATGCGTGGGGCCGCGAGGCTCGCGGGTGCGCATGGTCGTGTCCGAGCTCCGCGGCGAGAAGATCGACATCATCCCGTACAACGACGAGCCCGCCCGGTTCGTGGCCAAGGCTTTGTCTCCCGCGCGCGTGCGTGAAGTACTGGTCGACGACGCCGGCAAGCAGGCGACCGTGATCGTCCCCGACGACCAGCTGTCACTGGCGATCGGCCGCGAGGGTCAGAACGCGCGACTGGCCGCCCGGCTGACCGGCTGGCGGATCGACATCCGCTCCGAGACGGAGTTCGCGGCCGAGGAGGCCCAGCACGGCTACGAGGAGGAGGAGACGCAGGGCCGCTGCCACGCGATCCTCTCCAACGGCCGGCGCTGTCCGAACGCCGCGCTGCCCAGCTCCCGCTACTGCGGGATCGAGGCCCACCAGGCGCTCGAGGGCAAGAACACCAATCAGGTGCAGGCAGCCGCGAACGGGAGCGAGTAGGGCGCCTACACTGGTTCTAGATGAGTAAGCGTGTTCATGAGATCGCCAAGGAGCGCGGGCTTCCGCCCAAGGAAGTGCTGCAGCGACTCCAGGCGGCCGGCCTGAAGGTCAAGGCGGTGTCGTCCTCGGTCGACGAGGGCGAGGCCCGCCGCGTTCTCGGCGATGGTGCCGGCAACGGCCAGAGTGCGGCGCCCGCCGGCGGCGGGGACCAGCAGCGAGCTCCTCAGCGCGCCACCGGCGGTGGCGGCGAGAAGCGCACGGACGGCGGTGCCCGCGAAAAGCGCGCAGATGACGGGGGCGGCGAGCGTTCCCAGCGTCCGCGTGGCGAAGCGCGCTCCGACGCACCGGCCGCGCGCGCCGATGCGCCCGCGGCGCGACCCGAGCCTCCGGCCAATCGGCCAGACGGCGGACCACAGTCCGACACTTCCGCGCCTCCGCCATCGGATGCGCCCCGCCGCGGCGACAGCGAGACGGCCCACAAGCGTCCGACGCGCGACTCGCTCCAGGGTGAGCGCGCCCCCGGCAACGCCGGGGGCCGCCGACGCGTGGTTATCGACTCGCAAGCATCGCGGCGTGGCACTGGCGGCCCGCCCGCGCAGACCAATCAGCCTCCGCGCCGTCAACGCCGGGGTCGCCGGCGCCGCGGCGTGTACGACGAAGAGGCCGAGTCGCGTCCGTCCACTTCGCAGACCGCGCTCGCCGAGCCCGATGCCATCCGGATCAACTCGGGCTCGACGGTCAAGGACGTCGCCGAGTATCTCGACGTTCCGGTCCCCGAGATCATGAAGCAGCTGATGGCGCTCGGCGAGATGAAGACGCTCACCCAGACGCTGTCCGATGAGGCGATTCAGGTGCTGGCTGCCGAGCTCGGCAAGACCGTCGAGATCGTTCATTCCGAGGACGAGACCGTCGTCGAGCCCGTGTTCGCCGATACCGAGGAGGAGCTCGTCGAGCGGCCTCCGGTGGTGACGATCATGGGCCACGTCGACCACGGCAAGACCTCGCTGCTCGATGCGGTCCGCCAGACCCAGGTCGCGGCCGGCGAGGCGGGCGGCATCACGCAGCACATCGGTGCCTATCAGGTCCAGCAGCACGGCAAAGAGATCACCTTCCTCGACACGCCGGGTCACGAGGCGTTCACCGCAATGCGCGCCCGCGGCGCCAAGGTCACCGACATCGCCGTAATCGTGGTCGCCGCCGATGACGGCGTGAAGCCGCAGACCCAGGAGGCGGTCGACCACGCCAAGGAGGCCGGGGTCCCGATGCTCGTCGCGGTCAACAAGATCGACAAAGAGGGCGCGCAGCCCGACCGAGTCCGCGCCGAGATGGCGCAGCTCGGCCTCCAGCCGGTCGAGTGGGGCGGCGAGACGGAGTTCGTCAACGTCTCGGCAAAGACCAAGGAGGGGCTCGAGGATCTGCTCGACACCATCCTGGTCATGGCCGAGGTCGAGGAACTTCGCGCCAACCCGGACGCCCCGGCGTCGGGGACCGTGATCGAGTCCAAGCTCGACCCGGGCCGCGGTCCTGTGGTCACGATCCTAATCGGGCGCGGCACGCTCGAGGTCGGCGACTCGCTCGTCGCCGGCGCTCACTGGGGCCGGGTCCGCGCGATGAATGACTTCTTGGGCCACCGCATCGGCCAGGCGCTTCCCGGCGAGCCGGTGGAGGTGCTCGGATTCGACGGCGTGCCCGAGGCCGGCGAACGCGTCCGCGTGGTCGAGAACGAGCGGCGCGCGCGCCAGCTTGCGGGCGAACGGGCCACCCGCCTGAAGGCCGAGGCGCTGGCCCGGCGCTCGGGCAAGAAGGTCTCGCTCGAGGACATCTTCAAGAGCGGCGTGCAGGAGCTGAACCTGGTGCTCAAGTCCGACGTCGCCGGCTCGCTCGAGGCGATCGAGGACGAGATCGCCAAGCTCCCCCAGGACGAGGTCTCGGTCAACGTGATCCGCGGCGCGGTGGGCGCTGTGACGGAGTCCGACGTGATGCTCGCCTCAGCCTCGGACGCGGTGATCCTCTCGTTCAACGTGCGGCCCGTCGGGGATGCCCGCCAGGTGGCCGACCGCGAGGGCGTCGAGATCCGTCACTACGCGGTCATCTACCGCGCGATCGAGGAGCTGCGCGACGCCATGCAGGGCATGCTTGCGCCCGAGGAGGTCGAGGAGACGCTCGGGTCGGTCGAGGTGCGCCAGATCTTCCGGGCCTCCCGCGTCGGCACGATCGCGGGGTGCCACGTCATCGACGGCACGATCACGCGCGGCTCTAAGGTCCGCCTGATCCGCGACGGGACCGTGGTCTACGACGGCCAGATCCAGAGCCTGCGCCGGTTCAACGAGGACGTGCGCGAAGTCGCGGCCGGCTATGACTGCGGGATCGTGCTCAGGGACTTCGCCGACGTCAAGGAAGGCGACGTGCTCGAGACTTACACCACGCGCCAGGTCGAGCGCGAGCTCGTCTAGCAGTTAGGGCTAGGGTGGAGGGCGATGTCGGACAGCGGCTTCGTCGCGGTGCTCGTGATCGATCTGCACTTTCCGGACGCGGGCTCCCTCAAGAGCAAGCGCAAGGAGCTGTCGTCGATCAAGGCGCAGCTCCATGGGCGCCTCGGGGCGGCGGTCGCGGAGGTCGACCATCAGGATCTCTGGCAACGGTCGAGGCTGACCGCCGCGCTCACGGGTGGCTCGCTCGGGGTGCTGGCGGCCGCAGCGGACAACGTGGAGAGATGGCTCGAGGCTCGCTGGCCGGACAACGTTCACGTCGAGCGGATCGTCACGTCGGTCGATGACCTATGCGAGTGATCCGTCAGCGGCTGATGACTGCACTCCGGGGGAGCGGGTAGGATGGCCGACGGCCGGATGCGCCGCGTCGACGAGGCCGTACGAGCGGTTCTCAGTGACGCGATCGCGAAAGATCTCCAGGATCCACGAGTTGGGTTCGTGACCGTGACCGCAGTCAAGACCAGCCCCGATCTGCGCCATGCGCGTGTCTACGTCAGCGTCCTGGGGAACGAACAGGCACGCACCGAGACGCTCGAGGGGTTGCGCTCCGCCCGCGGCTTTCTCCAGGGGAGGGTCGCGGCTGAGCTGTCGCTCAAGCACACGCCGACGGTCACATTCGAGTACGACGAGTCGATCGACCGTGGAATGCGGATCTCACAGCTCATCGACCAGGGACCGGACGCGGATGGGTGAGAACGGTGCAGGGGCAAATCGCGACGAAGTGCTGGCGGAGCTCGGCTCCGCCGACAAGCTGATCGTCGTCACCCACGAGAATCCCGACGGCGATGCGCTCGGTTCACTGATCGCGACCCAGGAGATCCTGAGCGCGCTCGGGCACGACTGCCTGATGTTCATCGATGCCAGCGATTTGCCGCTGCCGCAGGAGTACCGCTTCTTTGCTCTGCCCGGACTGGTGCAGGCGCCGCCCGAGGATCTCGAGGAGCGGACGATCGTGTTCCTCGACTGCGGCAACCTCGAGCGCAACCCGGCCGAGGCGTTTCGCCGGCCGGGCGCTCACACCGTGAACATCGACCACCACCACGACAACACGCGGTTCGGCACGGTCAACTACGTGCTCCCGGAGGCCTCGTGCACGGCCGAGATCGTGTGGGACCTGATGTACGGGCTGGGCGTCGAACCGACGCGAAGCATCGCCGAGGCGCTGTACGTCGGGCTGATCACCGACACGGGCCGCTTCATGTACGAGAACACCGGGCCGCGCGCGCACGTGATGGCGGCCGACCTGATCGAGGCCGGCGTCGACGTCCACGAGATCTACCGCCGCGTGTACGAGGGCGTGCCCTACGGCAAGCTCGCGCTGCTGGCGCGCGGGCTCGCGAAGGTCCACCGCTACGACGATGGGCGGCTGACCGTCACCGAGCTCGACGCGCAGGACTTCGCGGACTCGGGGGCGGAGGAGAGCTACTCCGAAGGGGTGATCGATCACCTGCGCGCGGTCGAGGGCACGGCGGTTGCCGCCCTGATCCGCGAGCGAGCCGGCAACCACAACGATGACGGCCGCGCCCGCAAGGTGTCGCTGCGCGCCAGCGACGACCGTGTCGACGTCTCGGCGATCGCGCGGGTCCAGGGCGGGGGAGGGCACCGGCAGGCGGCGGGCTTCTCGACCTCGCTCGAGCTGGCCGAGTTGGTCGCGTTCCTGCGCGAGGAAGTCGCGCGGCAGCTGTCGGCGAAGTGACCGCTGACCCGGTTTCCGACGGGATCGTGCTGTACGACAAGCCGGCCGGGATCACGTCTCATGATGTGGTGGCTCGGATGCGGCGCACGCTCGGTGCGCGGGGCGGCTGGTCCGGGCGGGTCAAGGTCGGGCACGCCGGGACGCTCGATCCGTTCGCGACCGGGTTGCTGTTGATCCTTGTCGGTCGCGCCACGCGCGTCCAGCGGTTCCTGATGGCCCTGTCCAAGCGGTACGAGGCGACGGCGCGGTTCGGCGCGGTTTCGACGACTGGAGATCCAGAGGGCGAGATCACGGCGACCGGCCTGGTCCCGTCCGGCGACCTCGACCTTCCAACCGGCTCTGTGCGCCAGCGCCCGCCTGCGTACTCGGCGGTCAAGGTGGGTGGCCGTCGTGCCTACGCGCTCGCCCGTGCCGGCGAGCAGGTCGAGCTCGCCGAGCGCGTGATCGAGGTGTACCGGTTCGACGAGCGGTGGCGAGACGGCGATCGGCGCGGATTCGTGATCGAGTGCTCTTCAGGGACATACGTGCGGAGCCTGATCGCGGACCTCGGCGACGCCTATTGCGACGAGCTTCGGCGGACGGCGATCGGCCGGTTCGAGGTGGCCGATGCCGATCCCGAACGGATCATCGGGCTCGACGACGCGCTGTCGTTCATGCCCGAGGTCCGGCTGGATCCCCAGGCCGCCCGGCGTGCCGGGCACGGAGGCGCGGTCGCGGGCGACGCGGCCGGGGCCGAGGTGGTCCGGCTCACCGACGATCGCGGGCTGATCGCGTTGGCGGCGCCGCGCGGCGAGGGGCTGCTTGGACCTGTCATCGGGCTCCGGGGCTGACGCCTCCCAGACCACTGGACGCGCCGAGACCACTAGCCTTCCGCGCCGATGCAAGTAACGATGCTCTCCGAGGTCCGGGAGCGGCCGCGGCGAATGGCGGTCGGCGAGTTCGACGGCGTCCATCTGGGGCACCGAGAGGTGATCCGCGGCAGCGACACCGTGCTCACGTTCGAGCCTCACCCCTTGCAGGTCATCCGGCCGGAGGCGGCGCCGAAGCTGCTGACGAGCCTCGAGGCCAAGGCCGAGCTGATCTCGCAGCTCGGGGTCGATGAGCTCGTGGTCATCCCGTTCGATGGGGAGTTCGCCGAGCAGTCAGCAGCGGAGTTCGTCGATCACGTGCTGGTCGAGCGCCTTCAGGCGACGCGCGTGTCGGTGGGGGAGAACTTCCGGTTCGGACACCTCGCAAGCGGTGACCCGGAGATGCTGGCCTCGGACGAACGGTTCGAGACGAGGGTCGTGCCGCTGGTCGAGGTCGACGGCGAGATCGTCTCCTCGAGCCACATCCGCGGGCTCGTGCTCGCCGGCGAGGTCGAAATCGCCACGCGCTTTCTCGGCGCCCCCTTCCAGCTCCGGGGGGAGGTGGTGGAAGGCGACCAGCGAGGCCGGACGCTCGGGTTCCCAACCGCGAACATCGTGCCCGACGAGGCGCTCGTTTGCCCCGGCCACGGGATCTACGCCGCGCGCACCGCGGAGGCCTGCGCCGCCGTCAGCATCGGCGTCCGGCCCACTTTCGGCACCGGCCGGGCGCTGCTGGTCGAGGCCTACCTGCTCGACTTCGACGGGGACCTGTATGGGCGTACGCTGCGTATCGACTTCCTGGCCCGGCTGCGCGGCGAGCGTCGGTTCGAGTCCCCCGAGGCGCTGGTAGAGCAGATGACGCGCGATATCGAGCGCACGCGCGAGCTATGCCGGCGCGTGGGCTCGTAGTGACGGGCGCGGTTGGCGACCCGGTCTACGGGCAGCCTGCTAGCCTCATCGAGCCGATGGCTATCACCCAGGAACGCAAGCAAGAGCTCACCGAGCAGTACGGAGACAGCGCTGCCGATACCGGCAAGACCGAGGTCCAGATCGCGCTGCTGACGGCGCGGATCAACGACCTCAACGTGCACCTGCGCGAGCATCGCAAGGATCACCACTCCCGTCGCGGGCTGCTGATGCTCGTCGGGCGGAGGCGCCGGCTGCTCAACTACCTCCGACGCGAGGATCTCGAGCGCTACCGCACGATCCTGCGCGAGCTCGGCCTGCGTCGGTGAACGAGCCCTCGTCCGGCGGACCGATCGAGGCGGGTACTCCCGCCCCGGAATTCACGCTCCAGCGCGAGGACGGCACCGAATTCACCCGCGCGGATCTCGAGGGCAACACGACCGTGCTCGTGTTCTATCCGTTCGCGTTCAGCCCCGTGTGCACCGACCAGATCGCCCTCTACGAGGACGTGCTGAGTGACTACCTGGCCAAGCGCGGGGTGACGATGTACGGCGTGTCCTGCGACGCGCGCTGGTCGCAGACGGCGTTTCGGGAGAAGCTCGGGGTGAGCATCCCGCAGCTGTCGGACTTCGAGCCCAAGGGCCTGGGCTGCCGCGCGTTCGGCGTGTACCACCCCGGCGGCTTCCCGCAGCGCGCGCTCGTGATCGTCGGACCGGACGCCGTCGTGGGCTGGAGCTACCAGGCGCCGGTGCCGACCGAGCTGCCCGGGGCCAACCTGATCTTCGACGGGCTGGACGCGACCGCCGCCCGAGTCGGACAGGCTTGAGCGAGCTCAGCTCGGCCCCGCTTCCCGGACTGCGCGCACAGGACCATGTGAAGGGGGCCGAAGACGCGCCCCTGGTCATCGTCTACTCGGACTTCGAGTGCCCGTACTGCGCCGCCGCGTCGGCCAAGCTCAGCCGGGGTGCTCTGCGGATCGCCTATCGCCATTTCCCGGTTCGCTCGAGCCATCCTCGGGCGTGGCCGGCGGCATGCGCGGCCGAGGCGGCCGCGCTTCAAGGCCACTTCTGGGAGATGCACGACCTGCTGTTCGCCGACCAGGGACGGCTCGAGGATCCGCATCTTTGGGCCCGGGCGCGAACTCTCGGGCTCGATCTCGAGCGGTTCGACGCCGATCGGCGGAGCCCGTCCGTGAGCGCACGAGTCCGCGGGGACTTCGAATCAGGGGTGCGGGGCGGCGTCGTGACGACGCCGACGCTGGTCGCGAATGGCATCCTCCACACGGGCGAGGTCGACGTCCACTCGCTGGAGGAGTTCGGCGCCGGTCGCGGCTGAGCGGCTCCCGCTCGCGGTGACGGGAGTTCCGGGGGGGTGCTGGTCGGGGTGGGCGCGGAAGGCGCCCGCAGGCACGAACTCCGGTAACTGGAGCGCGAAGATCGAGCCGTGCCCGGTGGTCTTCACCGTGCATCGACCGCCGTGGGCCTTGGCGATCGCGTCGACGATCGCGAGCCCGAGCCCCACGCCGCCGGCCGACCGCGTGCGCGCGGCGTCGGCCCGAGCGAAGCGATCGAAGATCCGCGTGAGCGCATCGTCGGGGATCCCACAGCCCTCGTCCTCGACCTCGATCAGCAACTGCGCCGCCGCGCCGTTGACTGCGCGCAGTTCGATCGCGTCGTTCCTGCGGGTGTACTTGATCGCGTTCTCGATCAGCGCGTCGAGCGCCGCGCGCAGCCGGTCGGGATCGGCGGCCACCGTACCGGGCGTGATCGTGCCGAGTCGCCACGCCCGTGGCGCGACCTCGGACCAGCGCATGAACACGTCCTCGAGGAACGGCTCGATCTCGATGCCCTCGATCCGCACGAAATCGGGCTGGTCGGCGGTCGCGAGCAGGAGAAGCCGTCCGATGATCGCGTCGATCCGCCCGAGCTCGTCGAGCGCGACCTCGAGCTCGGAGTCGTTTCCGCTCCCGAGCAGCAGCTCGAGGTGGCCACGGGCGATCGTTACGGGAGTGCGCAGCTCGTGCGAGGCGTCATGCATGAACCGCTCCTGGCGCTCGAGCATCGAGCGCCGCTCCTCGGCGCGCGCCTGCGCGATACCGAGGGCGTCGTCACGACGGCGCGCGTGCCACACCATCAGCACGACAATGACGACCAGCAGCGGTCCGGCGCACAGGATCGTCTGCCAGTCGGGCCAGGCGACGATCGCGGCGTAGCTCGCGACGGCGAACGTCGCCCACAGGAGCTCCATCCGGTAGCGTCGAAGTGACCGGCGGAGCTCAGGCGGCGGCACGGTAGCCCGCATTGCGCACGGTCTCGATCGGTGCGTCCGGCCCGAGCCGCCGGCGCAGCCGTCTGATGCAGACGTCGACGACGTTCGATCTCGGATCGAAGTCGTATCCCCAGACCTCGGAAAGCAGCCGCTCACGGCTGACCACCTCGCCAACGTGCGCGAGCAGGAAGTGGAGGAGGCGGAACTCGCGGTCGGACAAGTCGGCGACGACGTCGCCGACGCGGGCCTGTCGACGTGCGAGGTCGAGCACCAGGCTGCCGACTCGGATCACCGTGCTGCCCTCGGCGACGCGCGCCCGTCGCAGCTGTACGCGCGCGCGGGCGAGCAGTTCGTCGAGCGAGAACGGCTTGGCAACGTAGTCCACCGCGCCCAGCTCGAAACTGCGCAGCTTGATCGGGAGATCGCTCCGCGCGGACAGGATCAGGACGGGGAGGTCGGAGTGCTCTCGGTGCAGCTCGCGCAATGCGTCGAGTCCGCCCAACCCCGGCAGCAGCAGGTCGAGGATCACGAGGTCGTAGTTGCCGGCGAGCGCTCGCACGAGGCCCTGCTCGCCGTCCGCGACCACGTCCACGCCGAATCCCTCGGCCTCGAACGCGCGCGCGAGAAAGGCTCGAATCCGCGCCTCATCCTCCACAATCAATATGCGCATCTGCTCTTTCGAGCCCCCACGTTTGCGCCGAGACAATACCTGTCAAAAGATGACGTGTAAATGACGGCCAAATGACACTGCTGTCATCAATCTCCCTGCTGCCGCTCGGAAAGCTACAACACGACAACGCCCCGGCGGCTCGCCTTGACGGTCCAGGGATCCATGGTCTATAAGTCGGGCCCCCTCGCATGTTCTCATCGTGAGCACTAGCCCTTCGGCGACACAGACCCCGGCGGAGTTCGTGCCATGGACGCTTCGGGGCCTGATCGCGTCTCACAAGCTGGCCTCGCTGGCCGTAGCAGCGCTGTTGGCCTCGACGGTGGCGATTTTTGTGCTCGTCGCCTTGGGTCCGAAGGGCGGCGCTGTGACCGACGGCACCACCTGCGCGCAGTGGGGCTCGACGAACGTGACCGAGCAGGACGCTTACGCCAGGCTGTACGTCAGAGAGCACGGTCCGGTTTCGCGGGGTTGGGGCCCTTCGCCGACGGGCGTGGTCAACGCGATCAATGCCGGCTGCTACCAGGCGTTCGGTGAGGACGTCTCGGACACGGCCACCGTCGTTCAGGCGATCTCGCGCAGCTTCTGAGCGCCAGACCGGCGGTCCGCCGGCGTGCAGCGCGCCGATCTGCGACCCGTCCTCGCCGGTGGCCTCTGCGGGCCTCTCTTCGCGCGGACACCTGTCTGGGTTCCGGCCACATCGCTTCAGAAATGACGTGCACATGACAGCTCAATGACATTGCCGTCATCTGCCCTTGCTGCCGCCGCTGCGCGAGATATAACACCGCGCCGAGGAGCTTGGAGGCAGATTGACTGCGGTTGGCAAACGAATCGTCGGAATAACGGTCTTCGCCGCAATCGTTTGCGTCGTGATCGGACTCTACATCGGGCTGTACCTGACGAACGTGCCCGGCTCGGCGGCGGCGACCGAGACGTCCGCGGGGGCGGAGCTGTATCTAGGGACCGTGCCGGCCGCGGCGGTGAACGATTCGCACCCCACGTGGGTCTCCTACTATGCGGTCGACGCCGGCGCGAAGAACTGGCAGCACAAGACCACGTACGTGCTGCCGGCGAACACGCTCGTCCACGTGACGATCTACAACTTCGACAGCGCTTCGGCGCTGCGCAACAACTGGTTCGGCCAGCCCACCGGGACGGTCGGCGGCGTCATCACGCTCGACGGCAAGACCACGCAGGGGATCGATCCCGACCTCGCCTCGCACGTGTTCTCGATCCCGCAGATCGGCCTGGCGGTGCCGCTCGAGGGCATATCCGCCACCGCGAAGAACCCGTGCAGCAACGCGCCCTGCGACCTGTCGTTCGACCACACCACGACCACCTTCACGTTCCGGACGCCCGGCAAGGGGCTGTACCGGTGGCAGTGCTTCGTGCCGTGCGCCGCGGGATACATCGCCGGGTTCGGCGGCCCCATGCAGACCGTCGGCTACATGGACGGCTTCATCAAGGTCGTATGAGCGCGTCGGGTGAGGCAGTGAACGTGGAAGGAACTCGCCACTGGCGCAACGTGGTACTGCTGTGGCTGCTGGCCAGCGTGATCATGGTGCCGGTCGTCGTGTTCGTCCTCGGCCCGGGTCTTCCGCCCGGCAACGGCAGCGTCGAGGCGTCAGGGCAGACCTCCGACAACATCGTGCTGCTGGCCCTCGCCACGCCGGTGGCGCTCGGGGTACTCGTGTATCTGGGTTACGCGCTGTGGGCGTTTCGTGAGCGCACCCCAGAGGTGGTGCTCGATGGACCGCCGATTCGGGGCAACTCGAGCGTCCAGTTCTGGTGGCTGATCGTCACGACGACGCTCGTGCTGTTCCTCGCCGGCTTTGGCACGATCCGGCTGCTGGCGGACGGAGCCGGCGGGGGGCAGGGTCCCAACCCACTTGCGACTCCGTCAGTGCCCGCGGGCGGGAGTCGGCTGGTGGTGCAGGTGGTCGCGCAGCAGTGGCAGTTCAACTACCGCTTCCCGGCGTATGGAGGAGTCGAGACCAACCAGATCGAGCTGCCCGAGAACACGCTGGTGCAGTTCAACGTGACCTCGCTCGACGTGATCCACTCGTTCTGGGCATATGAGCTCGGCGTGAAGGCCGACGCGAACCCCGGCGTAAACAACGTCGCCTACGTGACGACGAAGGGACCGCTCATCTTCCACGTGCGCTGCGCCGAGCTGTGCGGCCTCTGGCACGGCTACATGTTCAACCAGGGCCAGGTCGTCCCGAAGACGCAGTTCGCCGCGTGGATCGCTCAGCAGAGGGTCAAGTTCGCCCCGGCGACCAAGACGCTGCCGCCGTACTCCAAGACCTACTTCCCGCACGCACTGAGGAGGGCCGGATGAGCGCCATTGCAATGTCGGCGACCGCCCCCCGTAGCGGCTGGCGAAAGCTGATCGGCTTCAACATCCTGACCGGCATCCTGCTCGGGATCGTGGGGTGGTACGTCGGCCACTACATCGGCGATCACATCCACGGCGCGAACCTCCACTACTACGGGGCGCAGGCGGGCGAGAACGACATCGCGATCATGCTCGGCTACTTCCTCGGCGTAGTCGGCTTCCTCATCGGGCTGGGCTTTGCCAACTACCCGGTGAAGCGGCTGCTCGGGCACCCCCCGTCGCTGGCCGAAAACGAGTCCGAGGCGCACGGGCTGATCCGGTACTTCAGCCTGTCCACCGATCACAAGGTCGTCGCCAAGCAGTACATGGCCGGGATCGGCGTGTTCTTCTTCGTCGCCGGGCTGAACGCAATGCTGATCCGGACCGAGTTGCTCCAGCCCGACGTCCACGTGTTCGGCGCCAACCAGTACCTGACGCTGGTCGGCATGCATGGGTCGATGATGATGGGGACCATGACCTCCGGGCTGCTGGGGCCGTTTGCCACGTTCCTGGTGCCGTTG
The DNA here is from genome assembly GCA_963737055.1 of uncultured Solirubrobacterales bacterium. Classification (GTDB taxonomy): domain Bacteria; phylum Actinomycetota; class Thermoleophilia; order Solirubrobacterales; family Solirubrobacteraceae; genus Palsa-465. Next base: position 739,012 of record CAVTRE010000002.1, read on the forward strand.
ATGATCGGCTCGCGGCGGATGGCGTTCTCGCGGCTGTCGGCGTTCACGTTCTGGCTCCTGATGGCCGGCGAGGTCATCCTGCTCACGACGATTTTCTTCGGCGGTTTCCAGACCGGCTGGACGGGCTACCAGCCGCTGGGAGCCCAGGGGACCGCCGGCTACGACGCCTATATCTGCTTCTTCGCGCTTGTCGGCCTTTCGATGACGCTGTTCGGGTTCAACCTGATCGTGACGATCACCACGATGCGCGCCCGGGGCATGACGTGGTCGCGGCTGCCGATCTTCGTGTGGGGGACGTTCGCGACCGCGTGGCTGATGATGCTGGCGGCGCCGATGCTGATCGCCGCGCTCCTGATGGCGGCGAGCGACCGGACCGTGCAAACCGCGTTCTACATCCCCGGGCAGGGCGGCAGCGCGTACCTGTTCCAGAACCTGTTCTGGGTGTTCGGCCATCCGGAGGTGTACATCCTCGCGCTGCCCGGCATGGCGATCGTGCTCGAGCTGATGCCGGTGTTCGCCCGAAAACCGCTGTGGGGCTACCGCCTGGCCGTGGCCGGGCTGCTCGGCATCTCGTTCTTGAGCTTCTTCGTGTGGCAGCACCACCTGTTCGTATCGGGGATCAACGCCGACCTGCGGCCGTTCTACATGCTCTCCACCGAGCTGATCTCGCTGCCGACCGGGTTCATCTTCCTGTGCGCGATGGGGACGCTGTGGCGTGGGCGAATACGGCTGACGGTGCCGATGCTGTTCTGCCTGGCCTGGATCTTCAACTTCCTCTGGGGCGGGATCTCGGGTGTGTTCAACTCCGACGTCCCGAGCGATGTGACCACCCACGGGAGCTTCTTCGTGATGGCGCACTTCCACTACACGATCATGGGCGGCCTGATCTTCGCGTTCTTCGCCGGGATCTACTACTGGGTGCCGAAGATGTACGGCGTCAACCTCAACGAACGGCTGGGCAAGATCCACTTCTGGACGCTGTTCATCGCCTTCAACTCGACCTTCGCGCCGCTGTTCGCGCTGGGGTTCATGGGAATGCCGCGCCGGGTGGTGACCTACAACCCGTCGTTCACGAGTCTGAACCAGTGGGTGACGATCTCGGCCTACGTGATCGGGCTGTCGATGCTGGTGTTCCTCTTTAACGTCGTGTGGTCGTTGCTGATCAAGCGCGAGCCGGCCACGATCAACCCGTGGCACGCCAAGAGCATCGAGTGGACGCTGCCCACGCCCGTGCCCCTGCACGACTTCGACCGGCTCCCCGTGTTTGACGCGGACCCGTACCCGTATGGGGTCGAGGCGGCCCCGGCAAGAGCGCCGGCAATCGCGCCGGCCCGAGGAAGTGCGTAAGCCATGGAAGCCTCTGCTTCAGCCCCCGTCGCCGATCACATCGAGGCCGAGCCCCCGGAGTGGCAGCCCCGCGCGATCTGGGCCGGCGGCCGGCTCGTGTGCGGCGCGATCTCGTTCTTCTTCGCTTCGTTCGTGTTCGCCTTCTTCTACCTAAAGGCGCTCGACACCAACCACAGTTGGAAGATCGGCCGCGTGGTCCCCGACGGAGGCTTCGGCATTGCGATCGCGGCCCTGTTCCTGTTCAGCGCTGTGATCTACCGCCTGGCGGCGAGGCGCCCGGCCGGCGACTCGATGGCGGCCGGGATGATCGCCGTGGTCATGGGAATCGTCGCGATTGTGCTCCAGTTCGTCGAGTACACCGCCCTGGACTTCGGCGCCTCCCAGGGCGGCTATGCCGCGGTGTTCTTCGGATGGACGGCGACGTACGCGATCGCAGCGCTGATGGGCCTGTACTGGATTGAGATTCAGGTTGCCAGCCTGTGGCGCGTGCGCCGAGAGGGCAAGATGCGCGAAACCGATGTGCCCACGAGCGAGAGCGCGCTCCTGCTGGCCGGGATTGAGGCCTCTTCGTTCTACTGGGCGTACTTCGCAGCGATCGGCGTGCTCGCCTACATCCTTCTGTACCTCATCGGCTGACCATGCCGCTCACGCCCTGGTCGCTGGACCCGTCGCTCCTATACGTCGCGATCGCCGCCGGGCTCTACGTGCTCGGCAGCCGAGGGCGGGATCGACCAACGCCGGTGCAGGCGCTCGCGTTCTCCGCGAGCCTGCTGATTATCCTCGTCGCGCTCGACTCGCCGATCGACTATTACGCCGATGACCTGTTCTGGGTCCACATGCTGCAACACGTCCTGCTGCTCACGGTCGCTCCGCCGCTGTTGCTGCTCGGAAGGCCGTGGCCGCGGATGTGGCGCGCGCTGCCGCTGCAGCCACGCACGAAGGTCGCGCGGACGATCGCTCGTGCGCCCTGGGTGGCGCCGCTGCGGGCGCTCGCCCGGCCGATCCCGGCGTGGATCCTGTTCAACGTCACGATCATCGCCTGGCATATCCCCGCCGCGTATGACGCCACCCTGACATCCGGCGCCGTCCACGCGTTGGAGCACGCGATGTTCTTCTTCACCGGGCTTCTGTTCTGGGCGCGCGTGATCGACCCCGGTCCGCTGCGCCCGCGCCTGGTCTGGCCGGCGCGGGTCGCCTATGCGGGCAGCGCGATGGTCGTGGGCTGGCTGCTCGCGATCACGCTGGTCATCGTTCAGCACCCGATCTACGGCTACTACGCAGCGCTCCAGACCAGGCCGGGCGGGATCAGCGCCCTCACCGATCAGCAGCTTGCTGCGGGCGTCATGTGGGTCCCCGGGTCGCTCGCCTACACGATCACGTTCATCCTGGGCTTCTACCGGTGGTTGGAACCGGACAACTCGCCCGGCGCAGCTCCGGCGGCGTTCACGACCTGAGGAGGAGACAGCCTTGTCAACGCTTCCCATCGCAGACTTCCTCGCCGGCGCGCTGCTCACGCTACTGCTGCCGGTGGCGCTCCTGATCGCGCTCGTGGTGTGGTATTGGATGTTCTCCTCGCGCGTGCCCGACTTGGCCGACGGGCCAGATTCGAGCTCGACGCCGGCTGCGACGACTCCGGGGCCCAATGTCCCCGAGACGCTCCCGCCCGAGCCCGGCGCTCAATGAAGAACAAGGGAGCCTGACGGTGGGGGTCAGCGATTTCGTCGAGGTGCTGCCGGCTTCTGTGCCCGTGCGCGCCCGGCGCGCTAGCGCCACGTGGCGCGACTACGTGACGCTGACCAAGCCGCGGATCATGTCGCTGCTGGTCCTCACCGCCGTGTGCGCGATGGTGGCCGCGGCCGGCGGCGCTCCCGAGCTGGTGCCGCTGGCAGCGCTGGTCGTTGGCGGTGCGTTGGCCTGCGGCGGCGCAAGCGCGCTGAATCACGTACTCGACCGGGACATCGACCGGCTGATGGGGCCGCGCACAGCATCGCGGCCGGTCGCAGCCGGCCGGATCTCGCCGGGCCGGGCGACCACGTTCGGGCTGGTGCTGTCGGTGCTCGCCTTTGCCGTGCTCGCGGTGTTCGCAAACCCGCTCGCCGCCGCGTTGTCGCTCAGCGGCGGGGCGTTCTACGTCGTCGTCTACACGTGCTGGCTGAAGCGGAGCACGGCCCAGAACATCGTGATCGGTGGCGCCGCCGGCGCGATTCCGCCGCTCGCGGGTTGGGCGGCGGCGCACGGCAGCCTCGGACTGGGGGCTGGGTTCTTGTTCGGAATCGTGCTGCTGTGGACGCCGCCGCACTTCTGGGCGCTGGCGCTGCTCCTATCGCGCCACTACGCGGCAGCGGGAGTGCCGATGATGCCGGTGGTGCGCGGTCCTCAGGCGACCGCGCGACTCGTGTTCTGGTACTCCGTGCTGCTCCTGGCGGTCACGCTGGTACCCGGGGCGATCGGCACCTTCGGATCTGTTTACGTGGTTGGGGCCGCGATCCTGGGAGGAGTGCTGTGTGTGCTCGCATGGCGTCTCTGGCGCGAAAGCTCGCCTGCCCGCGCCGCCGTGCTCTTCCACTACTCGCTGCTCTACCTCGCGCTCCTGTTCGTCGCCGTCGCGGTCGATGCGGCGGTGCGCTGAACCCTGCGGCCATCTAGACGACGGCCGAACGGGCCGCGCCAGTCAGCGCGGCCCTCCTCACGCAGGTTCAGGACGATCACCGCCGTTGCCATGGTGTCCCGCTACCCCTGCATGGCAGTGGGACACGATGACAAAGCGAGCGGTCGGGTAGGAGATGGGCATCACTGGGGGTCGTGTTCTGGTGGCGGAGGGCGACGGCCGCGTCCGGCAGCTGATCGCGGCGTACCTGCGAGGTGACGGCTTCCAGGTCCTGGAGGCGTCCAGCGGCCTCGAGGCCCTGCTCGTGCTCCGTCGCGGGACCGTCGACATCGCCCTGGTCGACCCGACGCTTCCCGAGATCAACGGGTTGGAGCTGGTGCGCCGCGTGCGGCGCGAGTCGACGGTACCGATCGTCATGCTGACCGCCAGCCGCGACGAGGCGGCGCGGATCGCCGAGCTCGAGGCGGGCGCCGATGACTACGTAGTCAAGCCGCTCTCGATGCCCGAGGTCACTGCCCGTATGCGCGCGCAGATGCGCCGTGCCCGGGGTTTCGAGACCGAGCAGACGGTCCTGCGCACGGGGGAGCTCGAGCTCGACCTCGAAGCGCGGCGTTGCTCGAGCGGAGGCCATGAGGTCGAGCTGACCCGCCGCGAGTTCGATCTGCTCGGGGCGCTGTTGCGCTATCCGGGTCGCATCCACACCCGCCTGCAGCTCCTCGAACTTGTCTGGGGCACCGATGCGATCAGCCCCAAGACCGTGGATGTGCACGTGGCGGCGCTGCGCCGCAAGCTCGGCCCCGCGATCACCATCGCCACCCTGCGCGGACTGGGTTATCGGCTCGATCCGGGCGCGCTGCCGACACGGGCCCATGATCGCGTCGGCGGCGGCGTGGGCGAGCCCGCCTGAGCCGCTTCCTACGCCTCACGAAGCATTCGCGGGCCGTCGCGTACCGTCGCGGCGGCCCGCACCACGTGTCAGCCGGCTTTTGGCGGCGGGCCCCTGATCCTGCGGAAGCACCCGCTCGATATCGGCCAGCGTGGGGGTCCGTCCACGCAGCGGGCGGTCCGCGGAATGAGCGCTGATCGCGGCGCGGACGAGGTCGAGCTGCCGCGTGACCATCCCGGGTTCCGAGCTGGCGAACGCGCTCGCCGCCTCGAAGACGCCCTTCAACATCATCAGGACGTCCATCGCACCGATGTCGTCGCGGACGGCGCCCGCCTCCTTGGCGCGCGTCAACAGCCCTTCGACTCCGGCGACGATCTCGGCATGAGCGGTGCGGATCTGCTCGTTGGCCAGAAAGATGTCGCCTACCGCGTCGAACACGCACCGGTCGAGCTGCTGGCGCCCAACCAGCTCTTCCAGGAAGCCGAACAGCGCCTCGGCCGGGTCAGCGGCGTCCAGCAGTGCCCGGGCCTCCTCGACCGCCTCGCTCATCCGCTCGACCACGATCGCGGCGATCAGGTCTTCCTTGGAGGCGAAGTTGCGAAACAGGGTCCCGCGACCGACGCCGGCGCGCTCCGCGATCTCGCCGACGCCGACGTCGAGCCCGCGCTCACGGAACAGCGCCTCGGCTGCGTCCAGCAGCCGCCGGCGGTTGCGCTCGGCGTCGGCGCGTAGGCCCCGCTCGGCTGGCGTCATCGACACGACATTCTCCTACGCCGCGGCGGCGGAGGGCGCCACGTCGACGGCGATGCTCTCGAGATCGCGCCGCCTCACCGCCGTGGCGAGGATCACGGCGCCGGCGGCGAGCATCACCGCGGCCGCGACGAACGCGACCTGATAACCCGAGACCTTGGCCGCCGTGGTGGCGGCTGTCGATGCGGTCCCGTGGAGCCCGTTCAGGACGCTCGTGGTCTTGCTCGCGGCCAGCGTCGACAGAATCGCCAGTCCAAGCGACCCACCGACCTGCTGGGCGGTGTTGAACAGGCCCGACGCCAGGCCGGCGTCGTTCTGCTGGACGCCGCCGGTGGCCATCAGCGTGATCGGTACGAACACCAGGCCCATGCCGATGCTCAGCGGTAGCAGGCCCGGGAGCAGATCGTCCACGTACGTTCCGTGCACTGGTACCTGAGCCAAGACCACCATTCCGATCGTGGCCAGCACGATCCCGAGCAGCGCGACGTTGCGGACGCCGGCGCGCTTGACCAGCGGCTGGGCGATGCCGGCGCCGACGGCGATCCCGCCGGTCACGGGGAGGAACGCCAGACCGGCGTGCAGCGGGCTGTAGCCGAGGATCTCCTGCACGTACAGCGACGCGAAGAAGAACATCCCGAACAATCCTGAGGCGACGAGGAGCAGCACGATATCGGCGACCGCCAGCGTCTTCACGCGGAAAATGCTGAGGCGGACCAGCGGCGCGACGCTGCGACGCTCGATCGCCACGAACGCGGTCAGCAGCACGAGCGCGAGCGCGATCAGGCCGATTGTCCGCCCCGAACCCCAGCCGTAAGCCTGCGCCTTCACGATCGCGTAAACGAGCACCACCAGGCCGGCGGTGACGGTCACCGCACCGGCGAGGTCGAACGTGCGGTGCTCCACGTCCGCCCGGGATTCCGGCACGTAGCGCAGGGTGGCGAGAACCGTGGCGACGCCCACCGGGACGTTCACGATGAAGATCCACTCCCACGAGGCCAGCTGCGTGAGCGCGCCGCCCAGGACGAGTCCGACGGCGCCACCGCCGGCGGCGATCGCGCTCCAGACGCCTAGTGCCCTCGTGCGCTCAGTCTGATCGGTGAAGGTCGTGGTGATGATCGACAGCGCAGCGGGGGAGAGAAGTGCCCCCCCGAGGCCCTGAAGGCCGCGACCAGCGATCAGCATCCCCGACGACTGCGCGAGTCCGTTCAGCAGGGAGGCCGCCGAGAACAGCGCGGTGCCGATCAGGAACAGGCGCTTGCGGCCGAGCAGGTCGCCGGCACGTCCCCCAAGCAGGAGGAATCCGCCGAACACCAAGGTGTAGGCGTTGACGACCCACTGGAGGCTCGAGGGGGAGAAGTGCAGACCCTTCTGGATCGAGGGCAGCGCCACGTTGACGACGGTGGCGTCGAGCACGACCATGAACTGTGCGAGGCAGGCGATCACGAGGATCAGCCAGCGGTTGGAGTAGCGGCCCTCGTCCGCGCGCGCGGTGGCTGTGGGAGGCTCGGGGGCCGCGAGAGTCGCGGCGCCGTTGGTGGCGGAAGCGGGTGAGGCGCCGTTCGCGGTGAATGTGGGCGCGCCGACGGCCGGGGCGCCGGGGGCTGCGCTGTCGGTCATCAGAGGACTCCCTGTCGGCGTGGTAATGTGGACTGCACGGTCCGGTTACACTACCACAACCGGACCGCACGATCCGCTTAGGTCGGCGACGGAAGTGGGCAGCGGGTGTGTTAGGAGCGCCCGGGGGTGGGCGGGCGGGCGTGTTAGGGACACGAATCCCCTGCAATCAGCCGTGATTCGGCGCCTTGGGGTCGGGCTCTTACGTTAGTCCGACGCTCAGCCGACGCTCGTCTTGCATGCCGGGGCGATCATGGTCGTGCGACATCAACCGACCACGAAAGCGAGCCCCCATGAGCACCCCCGTCATCGTCTTCTTGAACGTCTTTTTCATCGCCTTCGTCCTCGTGACGATCGTCGGCCTCTGCGCCTGGTCAGTCGTTGCCGACAAGTCGCTCATCGCCTCGATCGCCGACCAGCGGGCACGTCGGCGCGCCGCGATCCAGCGCCGCAGCCGCGCGACCGCGCCGGCCGCCCGCCGCTCGGGCCGCGCCCTCGATCTCGGCGCATAACCAAACCAACTCGGTCGGAAAGGGCCGTCGCGCCAGCAGGCGCGGCGGCCCTTTTTGTGCCCTGGATCGCTTGTGCGGCTGTCCGTCCCGCGGCTCTGCGGCGCTCTCGGCCCCGCGGTCGGTGCCGGGGACTCGGTCGGTGCCCTGGACATGCATGAGCTGACATCGGCCCGCGCCTCCGGCGACCGTGGCAGACGGCGCCCGTGTGGTGCATGCCCGGACTGCCATGGTCGCGATCACCCACGCCGATTGTCAGTTTTCGCGGGTCCGGGAGTGCACTGCCGCGCCGCGCCGTCGGCCGAGGGTCATCGACGAGCCCGCGGCGCACTCCGAAAGACTTCCGGACCATCATGGCGCGCGACGCCCCACAACGCCCCTCCGGCCACCCATCATGCAGCCGCGTCGGTGGCCGACTCCCCGCTACCATCATGGGCGTTCGGAACTAACGATAGAGAACGAGAAGGACTCCGCCGACCGAAGGGCGGGGTGGAAGGGAATTGAATATGAGTGACGCCGTGACGCGCGTGTCCGTGGAGATCGAAGGCAGGGAGATCTCGTTCGAGACAGGCAAACTGGCCAAGCAGGCCTCCGGCGCCGTAGTCGTCCGTTCGGGCGACACAGTGGTCCTCTGTACCGCCACCGCCGGCAATGTGCGGGACGTGGACTTTCTTCCGCTGACGGTTGACGTCGAGGAGCGGATGTATGCAGCCGGCAAGATCCCCGGCAGCTTCTTCAAGCGCGAGGGTCGCGCGGGGGAGAAGGCGACGCTGACCGCGCGCCTGATCGACCGTCCGATCCGTCCGCTGTTCCCCAAGGGGTGGCGGTATGAGACCCAGCTGGTCGCGCTCCCCATCAGCGTCGACCACGTAAATCCTTACGACATCCTCGCCATGAACGGCGCGTCGGCCGCGCTGATGGTGTCGAACATCCCGTTCCCGACGCCCGTGGGCGCGGTGCGGATCGGCAAGGTCGACGGCAACTTCGTGGTCAATCCCAGCGAGGAGGACCTGGTCGACAACACCGACCTCGACCTGATCGTGGCCGGCACCGACGAGGCGATTCTGATGGTCGAGGCGGGCGCCAACGAGATCCCTGAGGCGGAGATTCTCGATGCGCTCGACATCGCCCACGAGGAGATCAAGAAGCTTTGCGCGCTTCAGCGCGAGCTGGCCGAGAAGGCGGGCAAGGAGAAGACCGTCGTCGAGATCCCGCAGGTCAGCGCGGACCTGTACGAGCAGATCAAGGCCTCGCACGGCGCCGCACTCGACGCCGCCACCCAGGTCGTCGACAAGCTCGAGCGCCAGGACGCCTCCAAGGCGGTCGAGGAGGAGGTCATCGTCCAGTACTCGGGCGACCCCGAGGCCGAGACCTACGCCGAGTACCGCGCGAACGCCCAGCGCGCGTTCGACAAGCTGGAGAAGACGCTGATCCGCGAGCGGATCGCCGTCCAGAAGAAGCGCCCCGACGGCCGCACCTCCGACGAGATCCGGCCGATCAGCATCGAGGTCGGTGTGTCCCCCCGGGCGCACGGCTCGGCGCTCTTCACCAGAGGCCAGACGCAGGCGCTATCCGTTGTCGCCCTCGGCACCACCCGCGAGGAGATGCGGCTCGACACGCTCGGCCTCGAGACGGCCAAGCGGTACTTCCACCACTACAACTTCCCCGGGTTCTCGGTGGGTGAGGCCGGCCCGATGCGCGGGCCGAAGCGCCGCGACATCGGTCACGGCGCGCTGGCCGAGCGGGCGCTGGTGCCGATGATCCCGAGCCAGGAGGAGTTCCCGTACACGATTCGCGTCGTGTCCGACATCCTCGAGTCCAACGGGTCCTCATCGATGGCGAGCGTCTGCGGCTCATCCCTCTCCCTCATGGACGCCGGCGTCCCGCTCCCACGCGCAGTCGCCGGCATCGCGATGGGCCTGATCAAGGAGGGTGACGACTACATCGTCCTCACCGACATCGCGGGGGTCGAGGACCATCTCGGCGACATGGACTTCAAGGTCGCCGGCACGGAGAACGGGATCACCGCGCTCCAGATGGACATCAAGATCACGGGCGTGACGTTCGAGATCCTGCGTGACGCCTTGACCCAGGCCAAGTCCGCCCGGACGTTCATCCTGGGCGAGATGAACAAGGTCATCGACGCGCCGCGGTCCGAGCTGTCCAAGTACGCGCCCGGCATCTCCTCGGTCCAGATCGACCCCGAGAAGATCGGCCTGCTGATCGGCAAGGGCGGAGAGACGATCCGGGCCCTCCAGGAGGAGTTCGAGTCCCAGATCGACGTCAACGACGAGGGCATGGTGCTGGTCTACGCCGCCGACCGGGAGCGCGGCGACGCGCTCGTCGACCGGATCCGGTCGATGACCAAGGAGGTCGAGGTCGGCGACGAGTTCACCGGCAAGGTCGTCAAGACGACCGCGTTCGGCGCCTTCGTCGAGCTCGCCAAGGGCACCGACGGTCTGCTTCACATCTCGAACATCGCGCCGGGCCGCCGGATCGCGTCGGTCGAGGAGGTGCTCAACAAGGGCGACGAGCTGAACGTCAGGGTGGTCGAGGTCGACCGCGAGCGCGGCCGGATCGGACTGCGCCTGGCCGACGATCCGGACATCGCCGGCAAGAGCGTCGAGGAGCTGGCCGCGGTCGGGACCGGCGACAACGGTCCGCCGCGCCGCGAACGCAGCGACCGCGGTGGACGCGACGGGCGCGACCGCGACCGCCGCGGCCCGCGCGACCGTGACCGCGACCGCCCGCGCGACGGTGCTCGCGACGCCAACCGTGACGGCGCCCGTGACGCCGGACGCGTGCGGGATCGCGATCCCGAGCGCCGCTGAGCAGACACACGTGCTCCAACAGCACAAGCTGACCACGCTCGATTCGGGCGTACGGGTCGTGACCGAGGCCATGCCCTCGGTCCGATCCGTCTCGGTCGGGTTCTGGATCGGCACCGGCTCGCGCAACGAGGACGACCAGCACGCCGGCCTGTCGCACCTGCTCGAGCATCTCCTGTTCAAGGGCACCGAGAAGTACGGCTCGCTAGAAATCGACCAGATCTTCGACGCGATGGGCGCCGAGCTCAACGCCGGCACCGGCAAGGAGACGACCTCGGTCTACGCGCGCGTGATCGACGAGCACGTCCCCGAGGCGTTCGACGTGATGGCGGACATGGTGTTCCGCCCGGCGCTCACCGACATCGACTCCGAGCGCGCCGTGATCCTCGAAGAGATCGCGATGTACGAGGATGACCCTCAGGAGAAGGTGTTCGACCTCCTGGGCGAGGCCGTGTTCGGGGAGCACCCGCTCGGGCGCGCGATCATCGGCCGGGCGCCGGTCATCGCCGACACGCCGCCTCAGGAGATCAAGCGCTTTCACTCGAGTCGCTACGGCGCCGGCAACATCGTGATCTCGGCCGCCGGCGCGGTCGACCACGACGCGTTCGTCGAGCTCGCGGCGCGCGCGATCTCCAGTCGAACGAACGGACGGGCGCCACAGGCCCCGCCCGCTCCACCGCAGACCGCCGCGCACTACCGCTTCGAGCGTAAGGACACCGAGCAGTACCACGTGTGCCTCGGCGGCCCGGGCCTGGCGCGGCACGACGACCGCCGGTTCGCGCTGCGCGTGCTCGACAACGTGTTCGGCGGGACCTCATCCTCACGGCTGTTCCAGGAGGTCCGCGAGCGCCGCGGGCTGGCCTATGCCGTCTACTCGTTCACGAGCGCCTATCAGGACACCGGGCAGGTCGGGCTGTACATCGGCACGCGCCCCGACAACGTCGCCGAAGGCCTGGCCGTGGTCGGAGCCGAGCTCGAGCGTCTGCGTGAGCAGCCCGCCACCCCCGAAGAGCTCGAGCGCGCCAAGGAGAACCTGAAGGGGCGCGTGGTGCTCGCGCTCGAGTCGACCGGCGCGCGCATGAACCGCCTGGGCTCGGAGATCCTCGCCGGGATGCCGCTGCTGTCGCTGGATGAGACCGTCGAGCGGATCGACGCCGTGACGCTCGATGACCTCGCCGGGCTCGTCGACGAGCTGTGGTCGCCCGAACGGCTGTCGGCCGCGGGCATCGGGCCGGAAGAGGCCCGCTTCGAGCAGGCGCTGGGGGCGGTCGGGCCGGCGCTCGTGGAGACGCGCTAGGCGTGGCGATTCGGGTCGCGGTCGCGGGCGCGGCCGGGCGCATGGGACGGACGGTCTGCAACGCCGTCGAGGCCGCGCCGGACATGGAGCTCGCCGGGCGCGCCGATCCCGCGCTGGACACGCCCGTCGTGGCCGTCCTCGAGGACGCCGACGTGCTTGTCGACTTCACGATCCCGGCGAGCGCGGTCGCCAACGCCCGCGCGGCCGCCACCGCGGGCGTCCACGTCGTGATCGGTACCACCGGGTTCGACCCGCACGAGCTCGACGACCTCAAAGGCGCCAAGGGGAACATCTTCGTCGCTCCCAACTTCGCGATCGGCGCCGTGCTGATGATGCAGTTCGCGACCCAGGCCGCAAGGCACATGGCCAAGGCCGAGATCATCGAGCTTCACCACGACCGGAAGGTCGACGCCCCGAGCGGCACCGCGGCCCGCACCGCGTCGCTGATGGCGGCAGCCTCGCAGACCGGAGCGACGCCGCCGATCCATTCCGTCCGCCTTCCCGGGCTCGTGGCCCATCAGGAGGTCATCCTCGGCGACGTCGGCCAGACGCTGACGATCCGCCACGATTCGACAGACCGGGAGTCGTTCATGCCCGGCGTGCTGCTCGCGGTTCGCAAGGTCGGCGGGCTCACCGAGTCGCCGGTGGTCGGGCTCGAGCGGCTGCTCGAGATCGAGTAGCGACCCAGCCGGACCCGCGGCGCGACCTAGCCGGACACGCGGCGCGGCCCCGCCAGCACCGCCTGCACGACCCCGAGATACCAATCCGCGACCTGGTCTCGCCCGACGTCGGGGTGCTCGAGCCACCAGTTGGCCAGCGACTCGCCGGCGCCCACGAGCGCGTGCGCGATCGCGTCGGACCTCGGCGGCCCATAGCCTGGCCACGAGCCCGCGCCGGCCTCGATCATGGTCCCGATCGCAGCCGCGATGCGCTCGCGGATCTCGGCGACGTGCTCGGCGATCGGCTGCTTCGAGCCGGTCTCGCGGAACAGGACCCGCCAGCCGTCGCCGTGCTCCTCGACGAACGCCAGGAACTCGGTGATCCGCGCCCGCAGGCGCGCCCCCGGCGTTGGGTCCGGCGACCTCGCCGCCACGAGCCGCTCGAGCAGCTCGCCGCCGGCGCGCTCGATGTAGGCCAGGTACAGCCCCTCCTTGGACCCGAAGTAGGCGTAAACCATCGGCTTGGACACCCCGGCGGAGTCGGCGATCTCGTCCATCGAGGCCGAGTGGTAGCCGGCCCGGGCGAAGATCGCGCCCGCCACGTCGAGGATCTCCTGCTCGCGGCGCTCGCGCGGCACGCCGCGTGTCCCCGCTCGCCGGCGCACCCCCGACGCCGCGCTGTCACCTGTACCAGAAGTTTCTCGCAAGATGGTTAGGACCTACCCGGACTGGATATTACTCATCAGTAGATGCCCGAAAAAGGCGCACCCCCAAACGTCCACCCGGTCCAGCGACGCGTGCTCAAGGCGCTCGAGTCGCTGAGCTCGCCGCTGCTGCCCGACGACTACCTCGAGCTGATCAACCCTCTGTGGTCGACGCGCGAGCTCCGCGGTCGCATCCAGGAGGTCAGGCACGAGACCGAGCAGGCGGCGACGATCCTGATCAAGCCCGGCTACCGCTGGCCGGGTCACAAGCCCGGCCAGTACGTGCGGATCGGGATCGACATCGACGGCGTCCGGCACTGGCGCGCGTACTCGCTGACCTCCGACCCCTACCGCGAGGACGGCCTGATCAGCATCACGCCCAAGCGCGTCGACGAAGGCAAGGTCTCGCCGTACCTGGTCGACCGCGCCAAGCCGGGCACGATCGTCTCGCTCTCGAAGATCGAGGGCGAGTTCGTGCTCCCCGACCCGGCGCCGCCCAAGCTCCTGTTCATCAGCGCCGGCAGCGGGATCACGCCGATCATGAGCATGCTCCGCCACCTCGACCACGCCGAAGAGATGCCGGACGTCGTCGTTCTGCATTCCGCGCGCGAGACCGACGAGGTCATGTTCGGAGACGACCTCCGGGGCCTCGCCGCCAAGCACGACCGCTTCAACCTCCACGAGCAGCTCACGCGCGCGAACGGGCGCATGGGTCCGGGCGACCTCGACCGTCTGTGCCCGGACTGGCGCGAGCGAGACACCTACATCTCGGGGCCGAACGACATGCTCGACGCCTTCACCGAGCACTTCGAGTCAGGCGCCGACTGCGATCGCCTGCACATGGAGCGCTTTCAGCCCAAGCTCGGGCTGACCGGCGAGGGTGAGGGGGGGACCATCAAGTTCTGCATGTCCGAACGCGAGGCCGAGTCCGACGGGAGCGTTCCGATCCTCGTCGCCGGCGAGGAGGCAGGTCTCGACCTGCCCTTCGGCTGCCGCGAGGGGATCTGCCACACCTGCGTGGGCGAGTTGCGCAGCGGGCGAGTCCGGGACCTGCGCAACGGCAAGGTCTACGGCCAGGAGGGCGAGGTCATCAGGACGTGCATCAGCGCGCCCGAGGGCCTCGTCGAGATCGATCTGTAACCCGACACTACGGAGGGGGAGTTCCGTACATGGCGACTGCCACCCACAACGGACATCACACCAACGGCCGCGTGGCCATCGAGGAGCCGGACAATCCGCTGCATACGCTCACTCCTGAGCAAATCGAGGCCATTGGCCGGGAGTTCGACGAGCTGCACGAGCAGGTGAAGGAGAGCCTGGGCGACCGCGACGCGCGCTACATCCGTTCGATGATCGCGCTCCAGCGCCGGCTGGCGCTGCTCGGCCGGGTCGAGCTGATCGCGTCTCGCTGGCGGATCCCCTGGATCATCGGCGCCTCGACGCTCGGGATGGCCAAGATCCTCGAGAACATGGAGATCGGCCACAACGTGCTCCACGGCCAGTGGGACTGGATGAACGATCCGGTGATCAACTCGCGGGCCTGGGACTGGGACACCGCGTCGACCGCCGAGGCCTGGCGCCACTCGCACAACTACATCCACCACACGTTCACGAACATCCTCGGCAAGGACCGCGACCTCGGCTACGAGATCATGCGGATCGATCCCGAGCAGAAGTGGTATCCGTTCTACCTGCTCCAGCCCATCTACAACATCGTGTTGGCGATGCTGTTCGAGTGGGGTGTGGCCGTCCACGACCTTGATTTCGAGGCGATCCGCAAGGGCGAGAAGAGCAAGGAGCAGGTCCGCAAGGAGCTCAAGGGGATCGCCGGCAAGGCCCGGACGCAGATCCAGAAGGACTACATCTCCTGGCCGTTGATCAGCGGAATCGTGATGACCCTGGCCGAGCTCGGCTACTTCGCCGCCCGCGCCGAGGTCGAGCGCCGGCGCGAGAGAAAGCTGTCGGTCAAGTACGGGATGAAGAGGCTCCGGGGAAGCCGCGAGAAGCCGACCGGCAACATCCTCAAGCAGATGGTCGAGCGTCGCTCGTTCCGCGAGCCGTTCAAGCGCACCCTGACCGCGAACATCGCCGCGAACCTGATCCGCAACGTGTGGTCCTACGCGATCATCTTCTGCGGTCACTTCCCTGACCAGACGTTCACTTTCACCGAGGAGGAGACCGAGGACGAGAGCCGCGGTGCGTGGTACGTCCGCCAGCTGACCGGCGCCGCCAACATCGACGGCGGCCCGGTGTTCCACGTCATCAGCGGCAACCTTGGCTACCAGGTCGAGCACCACCTCTACCCCGACATGCCGAGCACGCGCTACGGCGAGATCGCCCCCAAGGTGCGCGAGATTTGCCAGCGGTACGGGCTGCCGTACAACTCCGGGCCGTTCCATCAGCAGCTCGGGATGGTGCAGCGCACGATCATCCGGCTCGCGTTCCCGGGCGGCAAGCACCGTCCGAAGCCCGGCGCGTACAACGGCCCGCTGGTTCGCGGCAAGGGCGAGCGGCCCGTGCCCGAGGTGGCGGTCGGCAGCTAGCGGATACCGGGTCTCGCTTCGCTCGACGTCCCTGGGACCGTTCCGCCCGGCGTCCGTGCCGGGCGGTCGTGGTCGCGACCACGTTCGGCCGGGCATGGACGCCCGGCCGCCGTTGGCCCCACGGATGCCGAGCGCAGCGAGGCCCATCCACACGGCCCACCGGGCGCGTACCAATTTGTCCACCTGGCCGCTTGCGCGCGTCACCCCGCGCGCTATCTTGGATCGTGGGTCTATCGCACAAAGGAGGTCGTCATGGCGTGGAGACGGAGCTTTCTCGTGGTGGCAAATGTGACCGCGACCTCTGAGGACTTGATCGGTGCGCTGACGGAACGCGCGCCGGCCAGCTTCACCCTCGTGATCCCGGCGACCCCGTTCGGCGGCGGCCGACAGGCAGCGCTCGCGACCCTCGCCGACGCGCTCGAGCAGTTGCGCGCGGCCGGCCTCGAGGCCGACGGCACCGTCGGGAATGCCGACCCGATCCTGGCGGTGACCGATGTCTGGGACCCCAAGAAATACGACGAGATCATCGTCTCGACGCTGCCGCTGCAGCTGTCGAAGTGGCTGCACGCCGGGCTGCCCGACCGGATCTCGAGGCTGACCGACGCGCCGGTGACCCACGTCGTGTCAGAGCCGCCCAAGCCCGATCCCGTGGTCGCGCCCCCACCGGCCGCGCCCGACCGGAGCATGGGACCGCTCACCGTGCTGAGCTGGGGCGCCCGGAAGTAAGGGTTCACCACAGAATTAAACCGCCGGCCCTCCCTGCGATAATCCACGGATGGCTGCCGTGCTCGGCTCGATCCTCACTGCGATGGTCACCCCGTTCGACGCCGACGGCAACGTCGACGAGGACGCGGCCGTCGCGCTCATGCACCACCTGATCGAGCACGGCTCGGATGGGCTGGTGATCTGCGGCACGACCGGCGAGGCCTCGACGCTCACCGACGAGGAGCATCTGGGGATGATCCGGCTCGCCGTGGAGGAATTCCGGGGAACCGAATTCACGATCGTGGCCGGCGTCGGATCGAACGACACCCGCCACGCGATCCATCTCACCGAGCGCGCCACCGAGATCGGGCCCGATGCGCTGCTCCACGTCAACCCGTATTACAACCGCCCCAGCCGGCGCGGGATCGTCCGCCACTACGAGGAGATCTGCCGCGCCACCGACCTGCCGATCGTTCTCTACAACATCCCGCAGCGGACCGGGTCGGACATGTCCAACGACCTCCTCGCCGAGCTCGCCCAGCTCGACAACATCGTCGCCGTCAAGCAGGCCAACGCCGCGAACCTGGCCAAGATCGACGGCCTTCGGATCTACGCCGGCAACGACGACCTACTCGCCGACGTGCTCGACCTCGGCGAGGCGGGCGGGATCCTCGTCGCCAGCCATCTGTTCGGTGAGGAGATGCACCGGATGGTCGACGAGCCCGACCACCGCCGCGCGATCGATGGCGGGCTCAGGGATGTCTACGCCGACATGCCCGTAGCACCTCTCGCGTGCGCCACGAAGGCCGCGCTCCACCTCCTGGGGCTACTGCCCTCGGCCGCGACTCGGCTCCCGTACGTGGAGCTCGACGACCGTGAGCTGGGGGTCATCCGCACGATGCTCGAGCGCCACGGGCTGCTGCAACACACCCGAGCGTGAGTAACGGCACCCTCCGGGTCCTGCCGCTCGGTGGGCTGGGCGAGATCGGCAAGAACATGACGGTCGTCGAATACGACGGACGGATCGTGGTCGTCGACACCGGATTGCGCTTCCCGACGACCGACATGCTCGGGATCGACCTCGTGCTGCCCGACTTCGGCTATCTGCGCGATCGCGCGGACGAGATCGAGGCGATCGTGATCACCCACGGCCACGAGGACCACCTGGGAGCGCTCCCCTGGATGCTCCGCGAGCTGGGCTCGTCCCCCCCGGTGTACGGGGCCCGGCTGACGATCGCGATGGCGCGCTCCAAGCTCGACGAGCACAAGCTCCGCGACGCCACGCTCGAGGACCTGCGCCCGGGTGAGCAGCTCGAGCTCGGTCCGTTCGGGCTGGAGCTCGTGCACATGACCCACTCGATCCCCGACTCGTGTGCGGTCGCGCTGCGGACCGAGGTCGGCAATGTGGTGCTCACCGGCGACTACAAGTTCGACCAGACGCCGGTCGACGGCGATCCGGCGGACGTCTCGAGGCTGGCCGAGCTCGGGCGCGAGGGCGTGCTGCTCCTGTGCGGGGACTCGACCAACGCCGACCGGCCGGGGTTCTCGCCCTCGGAGCGCGACGTCGGCCCGCACCTGCAGGAGGTATTCGCGCGTGCCGCGGGACGGATCATCGTCACCAGCTTCGCCTCGAACATCCATCGCGTGCAGCAGGTGATCGACGCCGCCGCGGAGCTCGGGCGCAAGGTGTCGCTGGTCGGCCGGTCGATGCGCAAGAACGTGAACATCGGGCGCTCGCTCGGCCACATCGAGTTCCCCGAAGGGACGCTGATCCCGCCCCAGGAGGTCGAGGACTGGCCCGACGAGAAGATCGTCGTGATCTCGACCGGGTCCCAGGGCGAGCCGCTCTCAGCGCTCCGGCGTATGGCGCACAACGACCACCGGATGATCAAGCTGCACCCCGGCGACACCGTCGTGTTCTCGGCCACGCCGATCCCCGGCAACGAGCGCGCGGTCAACGAGACCGTCGACCGCCTGTTCCACATCGGCTGCGAGGTGATCACCCCGCGCGAGGCGCCGGTGCACGCCTCGGGGCACGGCTACGCCGAGGAGCTCAAGCTGATGCTGAACCTGCTGAAGCCGCGGTATGTGATGCCGATACACGGCGACTACAAGCGCATCCGGCTGCACGCGCAGCTCGCCGACGCCGTCGGGATCGACCCCGACGATGTGTTCAAGGGCGAGAACGGGATGCCGCTCGAGCTCGACGAGCACGGCGCGCGGTACGGCGAGCCCGAGCAGTCCGGGATGATCTTCGTCGACGGCGTCGACATCGGCGATCCCGCGGACGTCGCGCTGCGCGACCGGCGGATGCTCTCGGGCGACGGGATCTTCATCGTCGTCGCAACGGTGTCGGAGCAGACCGGGGAATCGGTCGTGCCGCCCGAGGTGATCTTCCGCGGCGTGCCGTTCGTCGAACAGGCCGACAACCTGGTCGAGGACATCCGCCTGGAGGTGGAGCGCTCGCTCGCGCGCGCGGCCAACGACGGCCTGCGCGAGATCGACATGCTCCAGCAGGAGCTCCACGACGACCTCGCGGCGTTCGTGTACGACCGGCTCCGGCGCCGGCCGATGGTGCTGCCGGTCGTCGTCGAGGTCTGACCGCCGCGAGCCGTTCTGACCCCCGCGAGCGGTTTCAGCCCGACGGCCGGACCAGCCCCGTCTCGTACGCGAACACAACGATCTGAACCCGGTCGCGGAGGCCGAGCTTGGCGAGGATCCGGCCGATGTGGGTCTTGACCGTCGCCTCGGAAAGCACTAGGCGGTCGGCGATCTCGGCGTTCGAGAGACCGCGGGCGACTTCGACGAGCAGCTCGCGCTCGCGCGGCGTCAGCGACTCGAAGCGCTCGGCGGCGTCGCCGGGCGTCTGGTGGTTGGGGTCGGGGAAGTGCTGGACGAACTGGGACAGCAGCCGCCGGGTCACGCTGGGGGCGACTACCGCGTCGCCGGTGGCGACCGCGCGGATCGCCGAGAGCATGTCGGGCGGCGGGGCGTCCTTCAGTAAGAACCCGCTCGCGCCGGCGCGGAGCGCCCCGTAGGCGTACTCGTCGAGGTCGAAGGTGGTGAGGATGATGATCCTCGAGTCGCTGCCCGAGGCGACGATCCGCTCGGTCGCCTGCACTCCGTCGAGGCCGGGCATGCGGACGTCCATGAGCACGACGTCGGGCTCGAGGCGGTCCGTCAGCTCGATCGCCTCGAGGCCGTTCTCGGCCTCGCCGACCACAGTGAGGTCGGGCTGGGCGTCGAGGATCATCCGGTAGCCCATCCGCAGCATCGGCTGGTCGTCGACGAGCAGGATGCTGGTAGGGGATGGATCGCTCACGAAAGCTCCTCGGCCTCCAGCGGCAGGTGTGCCGAGACGACCCAGCCGCCTTGCGGCCGAGGACCCGCCTCGACAGCGCCGCCGTACACGGCCGCGCGTTCCCGCATGCCCCTCAGTCCCGAGCCGCCGTTGCCATTCGCTCCCGTCGTCGCCGTGCCGCTGTCGGTGATCGAGAGCCGGACGTCGCTCTTGGTAGCTACGAGCTCGACCTCGGCGGTGGCCGTCAGTCCGCCATGCTTGAGGGTGTTCGTCAGCGCCTCCTGGACGATCCGAAAGACCGTGAGCTGGATCCCCGCAGGAAGGGCGCAATCGCCTGGGGATACGCGGTAGCTGATCGGCAGGCCGACGGCCCGGACTTGTTCCACCAGCGCGTCGATCTCGGGCACGCCGGGCTGGGGGACTGAGCCGGCTGCCTCATCCTGCTCGCGGAGCACGCCGAGCAGCCGGCGCATCTCGGCGAGCGCTTCACGACCCGTTCGCGAGGCCGTCTCGAGCGCGTCGGTCGCCTTGTCGGGCGAGTCGTGGAGGGTGTACGCCGCGCCGTCGGCGAGCGCGATCATCACGGTCAGGTTGTGGGCAACGACGTCATGGAGCTCGCGTGCGATGCGAGCCCGCTCGGCCGCGGCCGCGAGCTTGCCCTGCTGGTCGCGCTCGTACTCGAGGCGGTCGGCGCGTTCCCGGAGAGACTCGAGCAGCTGCCGCCGGTTCCGGATGTTCTGCCCGAGGATGCCGGCGGCGGCGACCAGTCCCGTCAGCCCGACGAAGCTCCGGATGTGCCCGTCGTGGAACCACCGGGCAAGCGCGAGGATGACCCCGAACTCCAGGATCGCCGCCGCGGTGAGCGACGTGCGCCGGTCCTCCCGGCTGGCCACCGTATACAGGGCGATGAGCAGCGCGAAGTCGCCCAGCACCCTGACCCCGACCAGCCACTGCACGAACGCGATCCCGGCCGTGACCAGGAACACCGGGAAGGGCCAGCGCGACCGCCACAGCAGCGGAATGGCGAAGGCGATGTCGAAGGCGACGGCGCCCGGGCCGCCGTGCCGCGGCGCGAGCTCGGGCACGGTCAGCAGCACGATGGCCGCGGCGCTGATGACATCCCAGCGCCGCGGCCGAAGGCTTCGTTTCACGTCCGAGACGTTAGGGTCCGTAGGGGAATTACGCGTCGCGGCGCCTCATCAGAACCGCGGCGATGACGAGCGCGAGCACGGCGTAGCCGCAGAACAGGGCGAAGCCGCCCCACGGCGAGAACGTGTGCGCCTCGTGGACGCCGGCGAGGATCGTCGTGCCGGCGTTCGAGGGCAGGTACGGGTTGATCGCGTTCTGGGTGCTGGTGGGGAGGATCGCCGCCAGCCCGGGGACGACGAACAGCAGTCCGGCGAACAGGGCGATCCCGCCGGCCGTGTTCCGCACGATCGCTCCCAGGCTGAGCGCGAGGACGCCGAGCACCGCCAGGTACAGCGCGGCGCCGACCCACGCGCGCAGCGCGGGCGCATGGCCGAGCGACGTCTGGACGTGATGCTGGGTCAGGATGCTCTGCGAGAATAGGAACGCGACGAGCCCCGAGATCAGCATCAGCACGAACGTCACCGCCGCGAACGTGCCCGCCTTGGCCCACAGTACCGGCAGGCGCTTGGGCACGGCCATGAACGTCGAGCGGATCTGCCCGGTGCTGTACTCGCCGGTCAGCACGAGCACGCCGAGCACGCCGATCGCGAGCTGGGCGAAGTGATAACCGCCGAGCCCGGTGTTGATCGCGTTGAAATGCAAGCGGTCGTCCGGGCTCATATGGAACCAGCGGTTCATCTGGACGGCCGCGACGAGTGGGCCGAGGCCGGCCATGCCGACGATCGCGACCAGCAGGGTCCAGCGGGTCGAGCGGAGCGACCACAGCTTGGTCCACTCCGACCGGATCACGCGAACTTGCGTCACGCGGCCGTGCGTGCCCGACGCGGCGCGGGAAGGGGCTTCGAAGGTGGCTGATGTTGCGCTCATGCTGCGGCCTTCAGGTCGGCGTTGTCGGTCTCGTCATCGGTGGAGGCGGCGTGGTACTCGACCGTTTCTCCGGTCAGCCGCATGAACGCCTGCTCGAGCGAAAGCTGAAGCGGGGTCAGCTCGGCGAGCACGATCTTCTCGGCCAGGGCGATCTCGCCGATCTCCTGCCCGGTGAGGCCGTGGACCTCGAGCACCTCCCGCTCGATGCTGTCCACGCGAGCCTGCTTGGCCGCGAGCGCGTCGCGCAGCGCGGTCGCCTGCGGCGAGACGACGCGGACGGCGGCGCCGGTCGACGCCTGCTGGACGAACTCTTCGACGCTCGTGTCGGCGATCAGGCGGCCGCGGCCGATGACCACCAGATGGTCGGCGGTCTGGGCCATCTCGGCCATCAGGTGCGAGGAGAGGAACACCGTTCGTCCCTCCTTGGCCAGCCGCTTGAGGAGCGTGCGGATCCACAGGATGCCCTCGGGGTCGAGGCCGTTCGCGGGCTCGTCGAGGATCAGCACGCTTGGGTCGCCGAGCAGGGCGGCCGCGACGCCGAGGCGCTGGCCCATGCCGAGCGAGAACCCGCCGACGCGTTTCTTGGCGACGGATTGGATCCCGACCATGTCGATGACCTCGTCCACGCGGCCGCGCCCGATCCCTTGGGTCTGGGCGAGCGCGAGAAGGTGGTTGTAGGCCGAGCGCCCGGTGTGGATCGCGCGGGCTTCGAGCATGGCGCCGACCTCGTGCAGGGGCGCTCCGAGATCGCGGTAGGCGCGGCCGTCGATGGTGGCCGTTCCGGAGGTGGGGGCGTCCAACCCGAGGATCAGACGCATGGTGGTTGACTTTCCGGCGCCGTTGGGGCCGAGGAAGCCGGTGACGATCCCAGGCTTGACCTTGAAGGTCAGATCGTCGACCGCGACCTTGTCCCCATAACGCTTGGTGACATTTTCGACGGTGATCATGCGGGGAGTATCGGTGCGGGACTCGCTCCGGACCATCGGCCGCGGGAGCGATCTTTGGGGCAGCGGATCAGACTCAGGTAGTACGGCTGGCCACGCCGACCTCGCCGCGCGTCCGCATGTTTTCGCGACGGAGGGGGAGGCCGCCCAGTGCCGCAAGACCGGCGAGGGCCACGATGAAGCACGTGATCGCGCCGATCCCGAGTCCGGCGCGGGCGCCGGCGACCGCCATCAACCAGCCGACGATCGGGCCGCCGATCGGGGTCGATCCCTGGAAGGAGACGAACCACAAGGACATCACCCGGCCGCGCATGTCTGGCGCGGCCGTGAGCTGGAGCGTCGAGTTGCCCATCGACATGAACGAGATGCTCGTCCAGCCGACGAACATGAGCGCAATCAGCTCGACCGGGAGGCTCGGGGCGAGTGCCGCCAGCGACATCGTCACGCCGAAGCCGGCGGCCGCGATCACGAGCGGTCGGACCCCGATCTTCCCGCGCGCGGCCACCAGCAACCCGCCGAGCACGGCGCCGAACCCCATCGCGCCGGTCATGAACCCGAAGCCGGTCGACCCGACGTGGAGGCCGCGGCTCGCCATCACCGGCAACGTCACCTGGAACTCGTAGGTCAGGCAGCCGACGGCGGCCATCATCAGCAGCGGCACCGCGAGCTCGGGCGTGTGGCGGACGTAGCTGAGGCCCTCGCGGAGCTGGCCGCGGGCGCGGGGGGTAGGCGTGGTGGGATTCAGCTTTGTGAGATCCAGCGTGACCAGCGAGGCGATGACGGCGACGAAGCTGGCCGCGTTGACCAGGAAGCAGACGCCCTCGCCGACGGTCGCGATCAGGATTCCCGCGACCGCAGGACCGATCATGCGCGCGGTGTTGGCGAGCACCGAGTTGAGGCTGACCGCGTTGCGGAGGTGCTCGGGGCCGACCATCTCGAGCATGAACGACTGGCGCGCCGGGTTCTCGAAGGCGTTGTTGAAGCCGAGCAGGGCCGCGAGGATGCCGATCTGCCAGACCTGCACTTCGCCGGTGACCGTGAGCACGCCGAGGATCAGCGCCTGGATGCCCATCGCGGTCTGGAGCCCGATCGTCAGGCGGCGCTTGTCGACGCGGTCGGCGATGACGCCGCCGTAGGGGCCGAGGATCAGTACCGGCAGCGTCTGGAGCGCGACGATCAGGCCGAGCGTCGTGCTCGAGTGGGTCAGACTCAGCACCAGCCAGGCCTGCGCCGTCATCTGCATCCACGTGCCGATCAGCGAGATCGCCTGGCCGCCGTAGTAGCGGCGGAAGTTCGGAACCGAGAGTGCGGCGAAGGTGACGCGGCCGGCGCGGATTACCCGCGTCAAGACTGCGCCCCCGTGAGCTGCTCGGCGAGGTGCTCGAGCCCGTCGAGGGCGGCGATGATCTGAGCCCGCTCTCGCGGGTCTAGGTCTTGTAGCGCGAGGTTCAGGGCGTCGGTGCGCTCGCGGCGGATCCGGTCGGCGAGGCGCCGGCCCGCGGGCGTCGGCTTCACCCAAGCGGCGCGCCGGTCACCCTCGTCGGCCGCGCGCTCGAACAGACCCGCGTCGACCAGGTACGCGATCGTCCGCGAAAGCTGGGTGGGATTGACGCCTTCGGCGCTTGCCAGGTCCGAGAGCCGGATCGGGCCCTCTCGGGCCACGCTGAGGAGGATCGAGATCTTGGTCGGGGTAAGGCCGGCCGCGACGGCGGCGGCGGTGGGGCGCAGGCGCCGAGACAGTCGCCCGATGACCGCGCGAAGCCGCGTGGTGGTGTCGACGTCGAGCGGTGTCTGGGTGGCGGGCATGTGCTGAATCATTTACTTGCTTGTCGGCAAGCAATGATAGCAGCGTTAGGGCTGCTACTTCCGCGCGCGCCGGCGAGTGTTGCCGGCGAGGGCCGCAGGCGGCTCGGTGCCGGCCGGGGAGCGAGGTATGCGGATCACGAACCGCGTTCTGTTTCCGGCGTCGTTGCCGGCGTCGTTGCCCGCGTCGGTGCGGGCGTCGGGGTGCTCGAGCGTGACCGAGCCTCCGTGGGACTCGGCGACGGCGCGCACGATCGCGAGGCCGAGGCCGGAGCCGCGCGTGCCGGTGCCCGCGCCACGGACGAAGCGGTCGAACACGCGCTTGCCGAGCTCGGGTGGTATCCCCGGCCCGTCGTCCTCGACGGTCAACACCGCCACTCCGTCGTCGACCGCGGTGGCCGCGCGGATGTGCGTGCCCGGGGGAGTGTGGCGCGCCGCGTTCTCGATCAGGTTGAGCGTCAGGCGATGCAGGTCGTCGCGCACGCCGGGCACGACCGCCGGGCGAGCGTCGATCGACAGCTCGTGGTCCTCGGCCATCGGCCCGAGTTCGGAGGCGGCCTCGAGCAGCACGTCGGCGAGATCGGTCGGACCCCGCGACACGGGCCGGCGGGCGTCCGCCCGCGCGAGCAGGAGCAGATCGCCGACGAGCCGCCGCATCCTCCGCGCGGACCGCAACGCGGCCTCGGCGGTGTCGGCCTGCTCTCCGTCGAGCTCCTCGGCGAGGAGCTCGAGGTTGGCGAGCAGGCTCGTGAGCGGCGTGCGCAGCTCGTGCGAGGCGTCGGCGACGAACTCGCGCTGGCGCTCGAGCGCGGCGTGGGTCTCGCCACGCGCGGCGTCGAGCGAGGAGAGCATGCTCTCAACCGTGCGGGCAAGCTCCGCGACCTCGTCGTCGGCCTCGGGGAGGGGCAGGTGAAGCCTGGGGTCGCGCGTGCGCTCGATCTCGCGCGCCGCCTCGGTCAGCTGCACGATCGGGCGCATCGCGCGAGCGGCGGTCGCGAGCCCGCCGAGCAGCGCGAGCACGGTGCCGCCGAGCACCCCGAGCAGGAGGATCACCTGGACGCGCGCGATCGTGTGATCGACGTCGGACAGGGGACGTGCGTACAGCAACCACACCGGGCTGTGCTCCACGTTCAGCTGGGTCGCGACGACGCGGTAGCCGCCCTCCTGAACCGTGCCTTCTCTCGCCGGGAGTGGGAAGTACGGCGTCGCCAACAGCGACTTCACGCCCTTGATCCGCACCTCGTCCTGCGTGCACAGCAGCAGGCCGGCCTGGTTGAAGATCCTGATCTGAACGTGCTCGGCGCTGGCGTAGTCCTTGAGCCGGACCTCCTGGTTGCACTTGAGGTTCCCGCTGTTGCCGATCCACTTCAGCTTGATGTTCTGGGCCAGCTGCTCGGAGTTGGCCCGGACCTCGTCGTTGAACTGGCCGCGGAGCTGGCGGTCGGTGAGCACGCCGACGATCGCGGCGAAGCTCGCGAGGATCACGCAGGTCAACATCGCCGAGCCGCCGGCCAGCCGCCAGCGGATCGGGATCGACCTATACGCGGAGAACGTAGCCCGCGCCGCGGATCGTATGTAGGAGCCTCGGCTCGCCACCGGCTTCCAGCTTCCTTCGCAGGTTGGAGACGAACACCTCGATCGTATTCGTCATCGAGAACGGGTCATACCCCCACACCTCGTCGAGCAGGCGCTGGCGCGAGATCACGATCCGTTCGTTGCGCATCAGGTACTCGAGCAGTTCGAACTCGCGTTGGGTCAGGTCGATCGTCCGGCCGGACCGCGTGACCTCGTGCGTGTCCGGGTTGAGCTTGAGATCGCTCATCGTCAGCGTCGCCTGGCCTCGCGGCGGTCGGCGTCGGAGCAATGCGCGGAGACGGGCGAGCAGTTCCTGGCGCTCGAACGGCTTGACGAGGTAATCGTCGGCGCCGGCGTCGAGCCCCTCGACGCGCGCCTCGACGCCGTCCCGCGCGGTCAATACGAGGATCGGAACGTCGTCGCCGGTCTCACGGAGGGTCTTGGCGACCTCGACGCCGTCGATGCCGGGCAGACCGAGGTCGAGGATCAGCAGGTCGGGCAGGAACCCGTGGGCCTCATTCAACGCCGTGGTTCCGTCGCCGGCGATCCGGACCTCGTAGCCCTCCATCCGTAGCGAACGCTGGAGCACCTGGGCGATCGCATCGTCGTCCTCGACGACGAGGACGCGGGGTGTCCGCTCGTAGTCCGTCATTTCTGTGTGCAGATGGTAGGGCGGCGTCTTCAGGTCATCCACTCACTCCCCCGGCTGCGGCAGGAAGCGGACGTTTGGGGCCCCGGCTGCGGGAGGAAGCGGACGGGTTGGGGCCCCGGCTGCGGGAGGAAGCGGGCCGGGCGCGTCGAAGGGGGTCCCTCGCAAATGGCCGCCCGCAAGCGAAAGAAGCCGCCGCCCAAGCGCGCGACGCGCTCGCTCCTGGCTGGGCTGCCAACCGTGCGGCTTCCGCACGTGGAGATCGAGCCGCACCACGTCGACATCTTGGGGCTCGGACTAATCGCGGTCGGCATCCTGCTCGGGGGCGTGGCCTATGCCCATTGGGACGGAGGCACGCTCGGCAACGGCGCGGTCACGGGCTTCCGGTTCCTGTTCGGGGCGCTCGGGTACGTCGTTCCTTCGGCTTTGGTCATCGCCGGGGCACTAGTGCTGATGCGTGAGACGCGGCCGCCGGGACGGCCGCTGCGGACGGGCACGATCTGCCTGACGTGCTCGATCACGCTCGCGCTGGCTGCGGGAACTTTGGGCGTGGGGCCGGGGCAGGTTCCCTCTTCTGAGTTCTGGCGCGCGTCTCTGTTCGAGCGGCGCGGTGGCGTGCTCGGACAGGGCGAACTGTGGGTCACCTCGCACCTGGTCTCGACCGTGGGTGCCGACATCCTCGCGGTGTTCCTGTTCATCGCCGGGCTGATCCTGGTCACGGGAGCCGGCGTCGCGGGTGTGGTGCGCGCGGGGCGCGCCGGGGTCGCCGGCACGACGCGCGTGCTGCGGCGCTCGGGAGCGGGGACACCTGCCGCGGCGCGCCGGCCGGCCACGGCGGCAGCTCGGGCGCGGGTCGCGCGATCCGCCGGCGCAGAGGACGAGGCGGTCGATCCGCTGCTGCCGCCCGAGCCCGATACCTCGGAGCTCGTCATCCGCGCCACCCATGTGGAGGCGCCGCCTCCGATCGACCTCGGCCCTGAAGATGACGACCAGCCCGAGCCTCTGCCGCAGCGTCTTCGAGAGGCAGGCGCGCCCGAGCCAGAGGCGCCCGAGCCCGAGCGGGAGCGGGCCGAGGCGCCCTCAACCGATGAATTGACTCCGCAGGGGCGCTACCGCGCGAGCGTCACGGACGACCCGAGCTTCGTCTGGCACGTGCCTCGCGCACGGTTCCTCGTCCGTTCGACCGGCGAGGCGGCCAAGCCGGACACCGCAGGCCAGGAACAGGTGGCGGCCGCGTTGATCGAGACGCTGGGCCACTTCGGGATCGAGGCAAAGGTGATCGGCCGCGTCACCGGCCCGCACATCACCCGCTACGAGATACGGCTGGCACCGGGGACGAAGGTCTCGAAGGTCGCGCAGCTCAAGGACGACCTCGCGTACGCGCTCGCCGCGACCGACATCCGGATCCTGGCGCCGATCCCCGGGAAGACGGCGGTCGGCGTCGAGGTCCCGAACGCACGCCGGCGGATCGTCCATCTGGGCGACGTGTTCCAGGACCCGCCGCCCGACTGGTCGCCGTTGACGGTCTGGCTCGGCAAGGACATCGCGGGACGGGCGATCGGCGCCGACCTGGCGAAGATGCCCCACCTGCTCGTCGCCGGCACCACCGGCGCCGGCAAGTCGGCGTGCGTGAACGCGATGCTGTCGAGCATCTTGCTTCGGGCGACGCCGCACGAGGTCCGATTCGTCCTGGTTGACCCGAAGCAGGTCGAGCTCAACCACTACGAGGGCATTCCGCACCTGCTCACGCCGGTGATCACCAGCCCCCGGATGGCGGCCAACGCGCTACAGAACCTCGTCAAGGAGATGGAGCAGCGTTACGGGACGATGTCGCTCGCGCGCACGCGCTCGTTGCCGGAGCTCAACCGGGCGCGGGAGAAGCGGGGCGACCCGCCGCTTCCCTACATCCTGTGCGTGATCGACGAGCTCGCCGACCTGATGATGGTCGCGCCGGCCGACGTCGAGGACTCGATCATCCGGCTGGCGCAGAAGGCGCGCGCAGTGGGGATCCATCTGG
This sequence comes from uncultured Solirubrobacterales bacterium, assembly GCA_963737055.1. Taxonomy (GTDB): domain Bacteria; phylum Actinomycetota; class Thermoleophilia; order Solirubrobacterales; family Solirubrobacteraceae; genus Palsa-465. The sequence goes on from CAVTRE010000002.1 coordinate 767,767, forward strand.
TCTTGGCGACCCAGTCGCCGCGAGTCGACGTGATCACCGGGATGATCAAGGCGAACGTTCCCTCGCGGATCGCGTTTGCGGTTTCTTCGCAGACGGATTCGCGCGTGATCCTCGACCACAACGGCGCCGAGTCGCTCCTCGGCCAGGGTGACATGCTGTTCTCGCCCGTGGGGTCGAGCAAGCTCCAGCGGATCCAGGGCGCCTACATCGACGAGGAGCAGATCGCCGAGCTCACCGACGCGTGGCGGCGTCAGGGCGAGCCCGAGTTCCACGACGAGCTGCTCGAGGAGGTCGAGTCCGACGATGGCGGTTCCGGGTCCTCAGAGGACTCCCCGGAGTTCAACCCCGACGAGGACCCCCTGCTCGACGAGGCGATCGCGCTGGTGGCGCAGATGGGCACTGCGTCGACCTCGATGCTGCAACGGAGATTGCGGCTGGGCTACACGCGGGCGGGAAGGCTGATCGACATGCTCGAACGCCGCGGGATCATCTCCGGCTACGAGGGCTCGAAGCCCCGCCAGGTGCTGATCACCGAAGCCGACGTGCCCCGGATTCTGTCCCATCTGGCGGAGGCCGACGGGCCGGCGGCTCCGCCTCCGGTGCGCGTCCCCGACGACGTCGACGAAGAGCAGTAGTCTCTTGCGCGGCCAGCCCGGGCGGCGTGGCCGGCACGTGACCGAGCGAGGAAGCCGCCACGGGCGGCGAGACGCCGACTGGACCGAACGTGGTTGAGGAAGGTCGTACTAGCCTTCGCAGGCGGATGGCCGATATCGGCACCACACTGCGAGAGGCGCGAATCCGCGCGCGGATCGACATCAGCGAGGTGGAAGCCCGCACCAAGATCCGCGCCAAGTACCTGCGCGCGATCGAGAACGAGGAATGGGACCTGCTGCCAGGTCCCGTGTACGTAAAGAGCTTCCTGCGAACGTACGGCGAGTTCCTCGGCCTCGATACGCGGGCGCTGATCGACGAGTACAAGCGCCGCTACGAGCGCCCGGCCGACCAGGACCTGCGCCCGATCAGCTCGCTCGGGCGCGAGCGCGAGCGCAGGCGCCGCCGCCCTCGGTTCGGGCCCGCGGCCGCGGTCGCGCTCGTGCTGCTGGCCGTCGGCGTCGCGCTGTTCTTCGTCGGAAGCCTGAGCAAGAACAACAACAACGCGAGTTCGACCACGCCGCCACCGTCGACCAATACGAGCGCGCGCGGTACGACCTCGACCTCGACGCACACCTCGACCACGCACCACGCCCACCACCGGCCGGCGCCTCCGCCCAAGCCGACGACCGTGACCCTCAAGCTGGTGCCCACGAGCTCGGTGTATGTGTGCGTCGAGGACGGCAACGGCAAGAAGCTGATACCGGGCGTGATCTTCACGTCCGGGCAGACGATCCCGACCGCGACCGCGAAGAAGCTCATGGTGACGTTGGGTAACGATTCCGTGCAGATGAAGGTGAACGGCAAGTCCGTGACCCCGACTGTGGGGTCGCCGATCGGGTACGCGCTGACCCCGGGGAAGACGAGTCCGTTGCCGGCAGGTCAGCTGCCGACGTGCGCATGAGCGGGTCCGCGGGCGGCCCCCGGGCCGGGATATTGGTCACCGGCACGGAGGTCCTGACGGGGATCATCTCCGACCGCAACGGACCGTGGCTATCCGAGCGCCTGCTCGAGATCGGGGTCGACGCCGCCATGATCCAGATCGTCGGCGACCGGCCCGGCGATCTCGTGGCGGCGCTCCGGTACATGGCGGCCCAGGGGATGGCGTTGATCGTGACCAGCGGCGGGTTGGGCCCGACCGCCGACGATCTCACAGCCGAGATCGTGGGCGAGTTCGCCGGACGCGAGATGGTCCTCGACGCGGAGCTCGAAGAGAAGATCACCGAGATCCTCCGCCCGCTGATGAGCCGCTGGCCGGGGCTCGACCTGGAGGCTGTTCGGTCGGCGAACCGCAAGCAGGCCGTGGTGCCGGCCGGGGCTACCGTTCTCGACCCTGTGGGCACGGCGCCGGGGCTGGTGGTGCCGCCGGCTTCCGGATCGGGGCCGACGGTCGTCGTGCTCCCGGGACCGCCGCGCGAGCTCCACGAGATGTGGGAGATGGCGCGCTCGACCGATGCGTTCCAGGCGGCGATCGCCGGCGCCCGCTCGTACCGGCGAGCGATCTTGCGCCTGTACGGGATACCCGAGTCCGAGATCGCGAACACGCTCCGGGATGCTGACGCCGCGGGCGTGCCGCTGGAGCAGCTGGAGATCACGACCTGTCTGCGCCGTGGGGAGATCGAGATCGCGACGCGGTACGAGCCTTTCGCCGACGACGCGTATCGAGCGTTCGTCGAATTCGTCGCGTCCCGGCACGGCGAGCAACTGTTCTCGCGCGACGGGTCGACCGTCGATGCGCAGGTCGCATCGCTGCTTGCGGGCCGCTTTGTGGCGGTGGCGGAGTCGTGCACCGGTGGGTTGATGTCGGCGCGGCTGACCGAGCTGCCGGGATCCTCGGCCTACTTCGCCGGCGGCGTCGTCGTGTACTCGAACGAGGCCAAGGTTGCTTTGGCCGACGTCGATCCGGACCTGATTATGCGATTCGGGGCGGTGTCCAACGAGGTCGCCGAGGCGCTCGCTTTGGGCGCCGCCGCGCGGTTCGACGCTGCCTACGGGATCGGGATCACCGGGATCGCCGGTCCCGACGGCGGGACCGAGGAGAAGCCGGTGGGCACGGTGTGCTTCTCGGTGTGCGGACCCGACGGCGCGCGCATCACCCGCCGCACGCGGCTCCCCGGGAACCGGTCGGACATCCGCGAGCGCTCGACCACGGTCGCCATGCATCTGCTCCGCCGGCTCCTCGTGGAAGGGCAAGCGGCCCTTCCCGAGGCGGGTGCGCGGGCTGAGCGGGCGTGAGCAGGTCGGGCGCGGCGACCGCTCGGCTGTTCGTAGCCCTCGAGCTTCCCGATGCTGCGAGGGACACGCTGGCTTCGTGGCGATCCGCGGTGCTCGCCGACGTGCCGGGGTTGCGTCCCGTCCGTCCTGAGGACCTGCACGCCACCCTGTGCTTCCTCGGCTCACGCCCAGAGCGCGAGATCGATCAGATCGCCGCGGCGTGCGGGGTGGCCGCGGGCGAGCCGGTGGCGGATTCGGGTTTCGGGTCGGCGCTGTGGTTGCCAACGCGCCGCCCGCGAGTGCTGGCGGTGGCGCTGTCGGATCCCGATGGGGTTATCGCGCGCATTCAATCGGTGCTGTCTGCGGCGCTCGTCGCCGGCGGGTGGTACGCGCCCGAGTCCCGGCCGTTTCTCGCGCACGTCACGGTGGCGCGGGTCGGGCGCGACGGTCGTGTTCGGCCGGTTTCGTTGCCCGCGCCACCGGCTGATCTGGCGGTGCGGTGTACGCGGGTGACGCTCTACCGGTCGCGGCTGGGAGCGGGTGGCGCGCGGTACGAGGCGCTGGCGTCGGTTGCGCTGGGGTGCGCGCCGGGCGCGGCGGATCCCGTGTCGGTTGTGCGCCGTTTCTACGATCTCCAGTCCCGCGTGTACGCCGGCTCTGCCTCGGCGGATTCTCTCCGTGAGGTGTTGGCTTCGGAGGTCGTATGGCATGTGCCCGGGACGAGCCCGATCGCCGGCGAGCATCGCGGCGTCGACGCCGTGCTTTCGTACACGGAGACCCGCCGGCGGATCACGGACTCCACGTTTCGCGTCACCGTCCACGGCACGGCGATGATCGCGGGGCGAGTGGTTCAACTAGCGGGCGGTTCCGCGTTGCGGGAGGGCCGCGAGGTTTCCTGGGAGACCGTCGGCGTCTTCCGAGTGGTCGAGGGGCGGATCGCCGAGTGCTGGCTCGTGCCCTTCGACCAGGCGCTATTCGACGAGATCTGGTCGTAGGGCGCGTCTAGCTATCGATTCCGCGGGTATGGTCGGTCTCATGCGTGTCGTCGTCACTGGCGCCACCGGGATGATCGGGCGCTCGCTCGTGTCCGCGCTGCTGGCTCGTGGGGAGGAGGTTGTGGGTCTGTCCCGAGATGCCCAGCGCGGCCGCCGCGCCCTCGACGATCGCGTCGTCGTCCACGCCTGGCCTGATCCTCTTGCCGCGCCGCCACCGTCGGACTCGCTCGCCGGCGCAGACGCGGTCGTGCACCTGATCGGCGCGCCGGTGGCGCAGCGCTGGAGCGACGAAGCGAAGGCAGCCATCCGCGACTCGCGAGTGGCGTCGACGCGGTTCCTCGTCCAGGGGCTGACGTCGCTGTCGCCCGACGTCCGTCCGGCGACGCTCGTCTCGCAATCCGCAACCGGGTATTACGGCCCCCGTGGGCCGGAGCCAATCGACGAGTCTGCGCCAGCAGGGACTGATTTCCTGGCCGGGGTCGTCGTGGGATGGGAGCGCGAGGCCCTCGCGGCCGCGTCTTCCGGCGTCCGAGTGGTGGTCACTCGCACAGGTGTGGTGTTGTCCGCTGAGGGCGGCGCGCTCGCCAAGATGCTCCCCTTCTTCCGTCTCGGGATCGGCGGACCGGTCGCCGGCGGCCGCCAGTACGTCCCGTGGGTGCATCTCGACGACGTCGTCGGCGCCATGGCCTTCTGCCTGGGCAACCACGACGCCACCGGCCCGGTGAACCTGACTGCCCCAACGCCGGTGACGAACTCCGAGCTCTCGCGGACCCTGGGGCGGGTGCTGAAACGGCCCGCGTTCCTGCCCGTGCCGGCGCTGGCGCTGAAGGCGCTCTACGGCGACATGGCCGAGATCGTCGTGACCGGCCAGCGGGCGGTGCCGGCGCGCCTCGACGAGCTCGGGTACCACTTCCGGTATCCCGAGCTGGAGCCGGCGCTGCGCGACGTCCTGGACCGCTCGGCCTGAGCCGCGCCACCGCGCCACCGGTCTGTTCCCACGGCCCTCGCTACTGGAGGTCGGGTCCCGCGCCCACGGGCGGTCGGGTCCTGCGCCACCGCGGCGCTGCTCGCCTCGGCCCGGCGTCACCCTCGGGCCCCGCGCCACGATCCACCGCCCCCGCGACCTGCATAACACGGCAATCGCCGCGCTTCGTCGTGACCTTGCCGAGCTACACACGTATATCGCGCGTTTCACGGCACGGTCCTGCGAAACCCGCTCCGTTGCCGCGTCATGCATGTTCCACGGCCGCCACCGGCACTCGCGGTCTCGCCACCGCCCAGGCCCTCCCGGACCAGGCTCTCCCGGACCGGGCCCTCCCGACCAGGCCCTCCCGGACCTGCATAGCCTGACAATCGACGCCGTTCGGGCGGACGGTGGCAGGGGGCCACCTTCGGGTCAGGGGGTCAGCGCAACACGTTCAGTCTCGCGGTTTTGAAGTTGGGTTTTGATGTTGTTGTCAGCGTGGCTGCTCCTGCCGATGTCGTCGGAGAGGCCAGCGGGGACGGTTGGACCCTCGATCGGGCTTTGCGCGGCCTGAGCGGACACCGGTTCGGATCACTCGGGCGTTGAGGCGAGCAGTTCGAGCATCTTCTCGGCCGGGTTCATCCAACCGAGCGTCTCGCGGGGGCGACCGTTGAGCTCGGCGGCGATCCGGTCGAGCTCGCGCTGGTCGTGCACGGCCAGATCGGTGCCCTTCGGCAGGTACTGGCGCAGCAGCCCGTTGGTGTTCTCATTGGACCCGCGCTGCCACGGCGAGTGCGGATCGCAGAAATACACGCTGACGCCGGTCGCGACCGTGAACGCGTGGTGCGCACTCAGTTCTGAGCCCTGGTCCCAGGTCAGCGAGCGCGCCAAGTGCGCCGGGAGCGTCTGCATCCGCCCTTTGAGCGCCTCGATCACCGTCAGGGTGGTGTGATCGTTCCCGAGCCACGCGAGCATCACGTACCGGGTCTGGCGCTCGACCAGCGTCGCGACCGCCGAGCGACAGTTCGCGCCCATGATCAGATCGCCCTCCCAATGCCCCGGCACCGCGCGATCCTCCACCGACGCGGGACGCTGCGAGATCGGGATCATCCCCGCGATCCCCCCTCGCCGCTGGATCCGGCCAGCCGGACGACGCTTCGTCCGCCCTGAGCGCAGGTTCGCGCTCAGCTGCCGGCGCAGCTCCCCACGCGACTGCACATACAACGACTGATAGATCGTCTCAGGACTGATCCGCATCTCCAGATCATCGGGATGATCAGCCTTCAGTCTGGCCGAGATCTGCCGCGGCGACCACAACTTCTCCAACCCCCCCTCGACCTCCGCCACCAACCGCGGACAGCGCGAGAGCTTCGTCGCTTTCGGCCGCCGCGCGCACCGCGCCGCCCGGCACTCAGCCCGCACCGCCCGATAGCCCCCCCGGCCACCCCCAGCCCGGATCTCCCTGCACACCGTCGAGGCCGAACGCCCCAACCCCCTCGCGATCGCCCGACCCGACTCCCCGGCCGCGATCCCACGACTGATCCGCTCCCGCTCCCCGGGCAACAGCCGGAACCCAGAACGCGCACTCCGCCGCTCCAACAACACCGCCGCATCCCGAGCACGCATCACCGTCCTGACCGAAACCCCAAACTCCGACGCCACCACAGCCAACCCCACATCCTCACCAGCCCGCGCCGCAACCCGCGCGCGCTCATCCGGCCCCATCACCCGATACGCCTCACGAATACCCCGACTCTTCGCCACCACAATCTCCCATCTCTCAACGCAAAACACCAACCATGCTGCGTTGACCGACAGACACCACCCACGCCCCACATGCGTCGTCTGACACGCTCCACGTCCCTCACCTCGAATGTCAGACCATGCAGGTCCCCCGGCCTCACCCCGGTCCACGGCGACCCGGACGGCTCCCGGCACCTCACCCATTTCTTCAGGTGCCGCCTTTCCGGCGGGCGACGGGCCGGCTCCCGGGACCCCACCCATCTTCAGGTGCCGCCTTTCCGGCGGGCGACGGGCCGGCTCCCGGGACCCCACCCATCTCCAGGTGCCGCCTTTGCGGCCGGCGACCGGGCCGGCTCCCGGGACCCCACCCATCTCCAGGTGCCGCCTTTGCGGCGGGCGACCGGGCCGGCTCCCGGGACCCCACCCTTCCGGTGGCGACCGGGCCGGCTCCCGCAAGCCCACCCATCTCCAGGTGCCGCCTTTCCGGCGGGCGACCGGGCCGGCTCCCGGGACCCCACCCATCTTCAGGTGCCGCCTTTCCGGCCGGCGACCCGGCCCCCGGCTCTCAGGGACCCCATTTCTCCAGGTGCCGCCTTTCCCGCCGGCGACCCGGCCGGCTCCCGCAAGCCCACCCATTCCCCAGGTGCCGCCTTTCCCGACAGTCGGCCACCGCCACAACCCTCCGCACCGCCCCGCCCTCCACAACTCCGCCCCGACATCCGACCCCCGCCACACAATTGGTACGAACTTGTTTGCGTTCGATGACGAACGTGTCTTGTTCTGTTCCAGGCGCCGGCTCTAGCGTGCTTTTCCGTCCGCCACCCCACCTACCGTGGTGGGTTCAAAGCATGAGACAAGGAGCCGAACGGAGATGAGCGAGCAAGACAAGGCAAGCCCGAAGTCGGGGGCCACGTCTGACCCGAAGGCGGATGCCAAGCGACAGGCCGCGCTTCAGGGCGCTCTGACGCAGATCGAGCGGCAGTTCGGCAAGGGCACCGTCATGCGGATGGGAGACCCGGGCGCACGCGTGGCCGTCGATGCGATCCCCACCGGCGCCTTGCCGCTGGACCTGGCGCTTGGAATCGGTGGCGTGCCGCGCGGACGAATCATCGAGATCTTCGGCCCGGAGTCGTCCGGTAAGACGACGCTCGTCTACCACATCCTCGCCGAGGCCCAGAAGCTCGGTGGCGTGTGCGCGTTCATCGATGCCGAGCACGCGATGGACCCGCTATACGCCCAGCGGATCGGACTCGACATCGACGAGCTGCTGGTCTCCCAGCCCGACTACGGCGAGCAGGCGCTCGAGATCGTCGACATGCTGATCCGGTCGGGGGCGGTCGACGTGATCGCGATCGACTCGGTCGCGGCGCTGACACCGCGCGCCGAGCTCGAGGGCCAGATGGGGGATCAGACCGTCGGCGTGCAGGCGCGGATGATGTCGCAGGCGATGCGCAAGATCACCGGCGGCCTGAACCGCACCCAGACGCTGTGCGTGTTCACGAACCAGATCCGGGAGAAGGTGGGCGTGATGTTCGGCTCGCCCGAGACCCAGCCCGGTGGTCGCGCGCTCAAGTTCTATTCCTCCCAGCGGCTGGACATCCGCCGCATCGAGACGATCAAGGACGGCACCGAGGCGGTCGGCAACCGCGTCCGGGTGAAGGTCGTCAAGAACAAGGTGGCGGCGCCGTTCAAGCAGGCCGAGTTTGACATCGAGTTCGGCAAGGGCATCTCGACCTCCGGGTGTCTGCTCGACTACGGCATCGAGCACAACATCGTCACGAAGTCCGGCTCGTTCTTCTCGTACGGCGAGGAGCGGCTCGGTCAGGGGCGCGGCAATGCCAAGGCATTCCTCGATGAGCACCAGGACATGGCGAAGGAAATCGAGGCCAAGGTCTACGCGGCTCTTGGGATCAACCGCGACCTGGTCAAGACGATCGAGCGTGAGGGGCCGCCGCTCCAAGCCGTGGGTGCGGAGGCGTCCGCCGAAGGGCAGGCCGCGTAGCGCGTGCTCGGCACCGAAGCCGGACTCGAGCGGGCGCTCGCGATCGCGTACCGCTACCTGAACTCGCGTGAGCGCACGCGGGCGGAGATGCGCGCGCATCTCCAGGGAAAGGGCATCGACGCGCGGGACACCGAGCGCTCGATCGAGGCGCTCGCCGAGCAGGGCCATCTGGACGACGCTCGCTTCGCACGCCTGTTCGTCCAGGACAAGCGTGAGCTCGACCAGTGGGGCTCTGATCGGATACGGCAGGTCCTCTATACCCGCGGCGTCGATGCCGATGTCGTCGAGGGCGCGCTCGCCGAGCACGAGCACGAGGAGAACTCCGGTGGCGAGATCGACCGCGCGCTCGCGGTCCTGCGCCGGCGCTTCCCCTCGCCCTCTTCGGATCGCCGGGAGCGTGAGCGCGCGCTCGGCGTGTTGCTGCGCAAGGGCTACGACTCAGACGTCGCGATCGAGGCGATCGCCGCCCATGTGCGAGACCTGGACGCGTCCTAGCGTCGGCGCGCCAACGTCCACCGTCCGCCGACGGAGGCCTCGCGGCCCGCGACGCGCCCGCGACCAGGCCTTATCCACCTGCGATCCGCTCACGGCGGCCTCGGACCGCCGCCTCCGCGGGCCCACGACCGCTGGGTCCGCCGGGCCACGACCCGCCGGCTGACCACCCGCGCGGCATTGCGCCGACCGTTCGCCGGTACTACGATCCAAGTAGCGAACGAAGGGCCCAAGGGCCGCAAAGAACACCAGCAAATTTCGTATATCTTGGATTCCGGACTAATTGTTGACGGCAGACGCCATCGGGCCACCTGGTCCATACAGACAAGACCTAGAACCCGCCGGGTAGCCGCCGACTGAAGGCAGGCGCCAACCGCCGTACCGGCATCCGTCTGCGCAGGCCGCGCGGGCCAATCGATCGCTCCGAAAATCAAAGCTTTGAAGTAGGTCCCGGCACTACGCCGGAACCGCACGGAGAGGATCGACCATGGAAATCATCGGGGCCGCAGCTCTGATCGCGGTGGGAATCGTGGTTGCGGCCATCATCTACGGTCGGATGCACGGCGCCCGGACGGCCGCCGTCGCGGGTCCGGCCCCGGGTGCGGCAGTCGTGGCCGTGCCGCCCCCGAACCCAAGGCGCAACGACGCGGAGATGCTCGAGCGAACGGCGGCGGTGGCGCGTCGGGAGGAGGCGCTCGCGAGTCGCGAGGCGGAGGTCGAGAAGCAGCGGGCGGCACTCGCCGACGCCCGCCAGGAGCTAGAGCGCTCGCTCGAGCAGGTTTCGGGGCTGTCGGCCGGCCGCGCGAAGCAGCTGCTGCTCCAGGAGATTGAGGAGCAGGCCAAGCACGACGCCGCGCGTCGCATCCGTCAGATCGAAGAGGAGACCAAGCGCGAGGCCGAGCGCCGGGTCCGGAACATCCTGTCGGTCTGCATGCAGCGTCTTGCGGCGGGCCACGCCGCCGAGACGACGGTGTCGGTCGTGCAGCTCTCGGCCGACGACATGAAGGGCAGGATCATCGGTCGCGAGGGTCGCAACATCCGGGCGCTCGAGAACCTGACCGGCGTCGACTTCATCATCGACGACACGCCGGGCGCGGTGGTGCTGTCCGGTTTCGACGGCGTGCGCCGCGAGATCGCGCGGCTGACGCTCGAGAAGCTGCTTCAGGACGGACGGATTCATCCCGCACGGATCGAGGAGATGTACTACCAGGCCAAGTCCGAGCTCGAGGGACACATCGTCGAGATGGGCGAGGAGGCGGTGTTCGACGCCGGCGTCCAGAGCGTTCACCCTGAGCTGATCAAGGTGCTTGGAAGGCTCCGGTTCCGAACCAGCTACGGCCAGAACGTGCTCGCGCACTCAATCGAAGTTTCGCGCCTGGCCGCGATGATGGCCGCGGAGCTCGGGGCAAGCGCGCGCACTGCTCGACGCGCCGCGCTGCTTCACGACATCGGCAAGGCGGTGACCCACGAGGTGGAGGGACCGCACGCGCTCGTGGGCGGTGAACTTGCGCGCAAGTACGGCGAGTCCGAAGCGGTGGCGCACGCGATGGAGGCCCACCACAACGAGGTCGAGCCGCAGACGATCGAGGCGGTCATCGTGCAGGCCGCGGATGCGCTGTCGGGCGCGCGGCCTGGAGCCCGCGGCGAGTCGCTAGAGCAGTACGTCAAGCGGCTGCGAGACCTCGAGCAGATCGCCACTCGTCACAAGGGCGTCGACAAGGTCTACGCGATGCAGGCCGGCCGCGAGATCCGCGTGATGGTTCAGCCGGGCGCGATCGACGACGACGCCGCGACGACGCTCTCGTACGAGATCGCGAGAGAGATAGAGAAGGAGCTCGAGTACCCCGGGCAGATCAAGGTCACGGTGATCCGGGAGTCGCGCGCGGTCGAGTACGCACGCTGACACCCGCGTTGGACAGCGCCGCAGTCGCGTCTGCGCGCTCACACATCGGCGTCCGCGCGCTCACACATCCGCGCCCGCGCGCTCACACATCCCCGTGGAATTCGCTTGGCGCGGGTATACGTCACGACGGCGGGTCGCTCTGCGGGAGGTGCGGCGGCTCAGACCCGCCAGCCGCCGAGGAAAGGGACCTCGATGAATCGAAGGGTGTTGTCACCCAGCCGGCTCAGGCGCCTGGGTGTAGTTCTGTCTGTGTCGTTGGCAACCTTTGGCGTGGCCGCGGCGAGCGCATCTGCTGCTCTCACTTCCCACGGCCAGCTACTGCGCCTTGCGCCACATCTGCGCGTAAACACGAACTCGAGCAGCAACTGGTTCGGTTACAACCAGGGGACGCTCGAGCGGGGAAGCAAGCTGTTCAACTCGATCACGGGTGACTGGACGGTTCCGACCGCGACCCAGCACACCGGTGGCCAGGCCGAGGACTCCTCGGATTGGATCGGGATCGGCGGCGGTTGCATCGACGCTGGTTGTACGGCGACCGACTCGACACTGATTCAGACCGGCACCGAGCAAGACGTCGACGCAACTGGAGCCGCCTCGTACTCGGCATGGTGGGAGCTGGTGCCGGCGCCGTCGCTGACGATCACCAACATGACGGTCGGGCCGGGTGACCACATGCACGCGTCGATCTCCGAGGTCGTTGCCGACTCCGATGTCTGGACGATCACGATTGAGGACGTGACGCGTGGCGAGACGTTCACTCAGACGGCGCCTTACCCATCCACTCACGCGAGCGCCGAGTGGATCGAGGAGACCCCGCTGGAGATCGGCACCAACGCCGGGTTCGCGGCACTGCCCAACCTGACCAATCCCGCGTTTAGCTCGGCCACCGTCAATGGTGCTCCGGCTGGTCTCAAGGCGCCCGAGGAGATGGATCTCACGGACTCGAACGGCAACGTGATCGGCGCACCCTCGGCGCCGAACTCCAGCGCCGACGGGTTCGACGCCTGCGCGTGGGCTTCGACGTGCGGCTAGCTCATAACTGACGCATTCGTCTAACGGTCCATCGCGCATTCGGTTGACGCGCGATGGACCGAATGTGTGATGCGTCGGGCCGGCCGCGACTCAGTGGTGGTGATGGTGCAGGAACACCGAGTGAGCGGTCCAGCTCGCGAACGACGGGATCAACACGATCGCGAGCACGAGCCCGCCCACGAGCGCGCCGGTCAACGCGATCCAGCGCCCGGTCGCGCCGCCGCCGGCGTTGACGCGCCGCGGCTGTTCGCGTCCGCCGATTCCAAGGGCCCTGGCCACCGCCGGTAGATGCCCGAGGATGTGGAGGCTCGTGAACACGATCCAGACGATGAACGTCACCTTGTGCAGCAGCAACCACGGATCGCGATGCGTCGATCCGACGATCAGCAGTGCAATGCCGGTGACGAACACCCCGACTGTCGAGAGCACCACGAGCGGCGCGGTCAGGCGCAGCACGATCTCGGGCGGACCCTTACGCCGGTAGTCGGCGTCGCGGGTGTAGTAGCGGACGAACCTGTACCCGGTGCTCGCCATCTTGAGCACGACCGGTCCGATGAGCAGCAGACCGACGAACAGGTGTAACCAGATGAACTGGCTGAGTTGCGGGATCGTGAAGCCGATGACCGCGAGCAGGACGATCAGGATCGCCCCGTTGACCGCGGTCAGCTCCTCGTTGCCGTCGGCGCCGCCGCCGGTCAGCGACCTTGAGCGCCACCGCCGTGCAAGCCGGGCAAGGGGCGGGAGTTCGTCATGCCGCCCGACTGTGGCATCGTCACTCGTCCCCATGGGACTCGATTTTGTCCGCGCGACCGTAAGTCCAGTGTGAGGCCTGGATGAGAAAGCTCTTCAGCCGGCCGACCCTCGGTGGTCGCCTTTATCATCGGGCGACGTATCGCCCCGGAGGCGGCGACGGTTTGGGATGCCTGGATTGATTCTCGTAATAGAAGACGAACCCGGAATCGTCGACTTCCTCGAGCGCGGACTCCGCGCCCAGGGCTTCGATGTGGTGTCCGCGATGGACGGCGTCAACGGCGCGGCAACCGCACAGAACGAGGACGTGGACCTGGTCGTGCTCGACCTGATGCTTCCCGGACGCAGCGGTCTCGAGGTGCTCACGGCGCTGCACGACACGAAGCCCGGGCTGCCGGTGATCGTGCTGACGGCGCTCGGCGAAGTCGAGCATCGCGTCGCGGGGCTCGACGCAGGCGCAGTCGACTACCTCACCAAGCCGTTCTCGCTCACCGAACTTGCGGCCCGGATCCGCGCGCAGTTGCGCGCCGCCGCGCAAACCCCCCGGACGACGCTGAGCGCCGGCGACATAGAGGTGAACCTGCTGACCCGCGAAGTCCGCCGCGGCGGCGAGCTCGTCCGGCTGTCGACTACCGAGTTCGAATTGCTCGCCTACCTCATGAATAACCGGGGCCATGTTCTCTCGCGAGAGCAGATCCTGCGGGCAGTGTGGGGCTACGAATACGACCCCGGCACGAACGTCGTCGACGTCTACATCGGATACCTGCGTCGCAAGCTCCGCCGGCAGGGCACGAACCCGCCGATCGTCACGGTTCGCTCGGTTGGCTACCGGCTGGAAGCGAGCCATTAACGATCGGGCGCGACCGATGTCCGGTATGCGCGCGCGAATGTCCTCGGCGCTGCCGGCCGGACTCCGCTGGCGGTTGACGGCATGGGTCGCCGGCGTGATGGCGGTGTCGGCGGCCGTCGTGTTCTTCGTCGTGTACCAGGACACGGGCGCGCAGCTGCGGAGCGAGATCGACCGGGACATCAGCGGCGACACGAGCCAGATGATCCAGTCGCTGAACGCCATAAGCGGCCAGCGGCCGAGCCGGATCAGGGCGGCGGCCGCGCGGTACGTCCTCACCCAGCCGTACAACGCGACTTCGACGCTGCTGTTCGTGCTGGTGCCCGGTGCGGCGCCTGAAAGCAATCACCCCGAGGTATTCGGCGGAGGCCCTCCCGACGAAGGGGAGACCGCGTCCCAGCAGGGGATCGAGAACGCCGAAGGGAAGAACCTCCAGGTCTCGCGTATCGGCTTTTCCACTGCGCTGATCGCGGACGTTGGCCGAATGCGTCTGTTCGAGCGTCGCGCGGACCTCGGAACCCTGCATTTGATCGTCGGTGCCGGCGAGCCGCTCGCGCTGGTCGAACGCGCCCAGAACGGGGTCGCCCGCGCGTTCGTACTTGCCGGAGCAATCGTTCTAATACTCGCTTTGGTCGCGTCGTACCTCGCTGGCGCGCGCGTGTCGGCGCCGCTTCGGGGGATGGCGCAGGTGGCAACACGCGTCGACGCCGGGGACCTCGACCCGCGGATGGAGATATCGAGCAGCCGCCGGGACGAGGTGCGGGTCCTTGCGGACGCTTTCAATCGAATGCTCGACCGCCTCTCCGAAGCGTTCGCTAGCCAGCGCGAGTTTGTGGCCGACGCATCGCACGAGCTGCGTACACCCCTCACCGTGATCCGCGGTCAGCTCGAGGTGCTAGCGGCACAGGAGAATCCCTCGGCTGACGAAGTGACCCGCGTCGAAAAGCTGGTTCAGGCCGAGATCACCCGGGTCAGCCGGCTCGTCGACGATCTGCTCATTCTCGCGCAGGCCGAGAGGACCGACTTCCTACGCGCCGAGACGATCGACGTCCGGCCGTTCGTCACGGATCTCTGGGATGGCATGAGCCTGACCGCCGAGCGCAGGTTCGAGCTGGGCACCGTCGTCGACGGTTCGCTCGAGGCCGACCCCGATCGTCTCGCCCAGGCGCTCCGCAACCTCGCCCGTAACGCGATCGAGCACACCGATGAGCGCGACGGCCTCGTCCGTCTCGACGTCACCCAGCTGGCGCCGGATCGGATCCGCTTCGCCGTTGTCGACGACGGCCCGGGAATTCCCACGGCCGAGCGTGAGCGCGTGTTCGAGCGGTTTCACCGGACGGACGGGGGGCGATCACGCTCGGCGCCCGGCGGCGCCGGGCTCGGGCTCGCGATCGTGCGCGCGATCGCCGAGGCTCACCGCGGGACCGTTCGCGTCCGCGACTCGCAGAATGGGCACGGTGCCACGATTGAGCTCGTGCTGCCCGGGTTCGAGCCGAGCCGACGGTAGCGCAGGAGCGCGCGCCGGCTGAGCGTCCGCCCCGGCAGGTCGTCAGGCAGGCCCATGGCGCGTCGCCGGTCAGCCCGTCGACGCCGTGAACACGTCCGACCCGAATGTCGCCGGGACGCTGGCGGCATCGGCCAGCCGGGGCAGCCCCAACAGCGTCTCCCAGCTTCCCAGCGACGAGTAGTGGTTGTACGGGGTGTCGACGACGGTACCCGGGGCGATGAACGGCGATAGCAGGACGGCGCCAACCAGTCCGCCGCCCGGCCCGGTGATGCCGGGGAGCGGCGAGTTCCCCGGGCCCGGCTGCTCGCCGCAGCACGCTGAGGCGTCCGATTGGGGGCCGTCCGACTCGTCGAAGGTGATCTCGAGCAGCCCGTTCCTCTTGTATGCCGGCGAGTTCGTGATCAGCGGCACCCAGGTCTGCAGGAAGGTGTCGATGTCCGTGAGTGCCGATGCGCCGCTCGACTGGTTCGTGCACGGGTAGTCGTGGCCGTCGTCGCACAGGTTCGGTGTGATGAACGACAGCGCCGGCGTGGTCGAGACCTTTTTCAGGTCGGTGGCAAGGCCGGTCTCGCCGCCGAGCGCGGCGGCCGGCATCGCGCCGGTCGGCGACCCAAGAGCGACCACGTGCTGGTCGCAGTAGGTCTGATTGTCGATCACCGAGTGGAAGTAGACGAACGGGTTGTGGCGCGTGGCGTAGCCATCGCCGGCTTCCGCGCTCTGGGTCTGATCCTGGGAGTTCACCGCGGGGTGGCCGCAGGCGGCCGTCTCGCGATTGGGGTCGTTCCCCATGTCCTCCTCGTACGCCTTCCAGTTCAGCCCGGCGGCCGACAACTGGTTCCCGATGGTCTGGACGCCGGCCGGGTACACGCAACCGGTACCGGACTCGACACCATTTGACAGCAGATCGGCGCCGACGAAGTCGTCGAAGATCTGGCAGTCGGCCTGGTTCTGCGGGTTCGGCGGCTGGCCCGAGACGATCGAGATGTAGTTGTCGTTGCTCTCGTGGCCGGTGGCGTAGTAGTCATTCAGCAGCGCTCCCTCGTTGGGCAGCGTGCCGGCCAGGTACGGATCGGCGGATGGGTCGCCGAACGTTCCGGCGTAGTTCTGGTTTTCGAGCATGATCACGAACACGTGACGAACCGGCGGCAGTTGGAAGCCAGCCGCGGGAGCGCCCGCCGGAAGCAGGGCGAGGATCAGGGTCGCGCAGGCCGCGGCGGCCGCGCAGATCGCTGCGACGACGTTACGGCGGCGACGGAGGAGCTCGGGGCGTCGCATGGCCATCAGCTCGACGTTCCCACGGGTCCCGACGGCCCGGTCGGAGAAGGCGCCACCAACGTCGTCGGCGGCTCGAGGAAGGCGGCCCGGTTCACGTCGAGGAAGTCCATCACGGTGGTCGCGTTCGCGTCGCGGTAGGTCAGCGCGGGCAGGTTCCACTTTGCTTCGACCGTGGCCAGGACCGAGGTGTGGTCGTGAAGCACGTTCGTCACTCCGTTCGGTTTCGAGTAGGGGGAAACGACGATCCCGGGGACGCGCGGCCCGTAGAGGTTGTAACCGCCCGGGGCGTCGCCGGGGGACAGGTTCGGGGGGATCGAGTCGGGCGCGATCGCCGCCGGCGGTGGAACGTGGTCGTAGTAGCCACCGTGCTCGTCGTAGGTGTAGACCAGCAACGTGCGCGCCCAGGCGGGAGAGTCGAGCACGGCCTGAAGGATCTGGTGCGCCCACGCCTCGCCGTAGTACATGTCCTGTGGGCTCTCCTGATCGCCGCCAATGCCGTTCGCGTTCTGGAGGACCTCGGACACCGTCGGCTGCGTCGCCACTTGAGGCAGCGACGCCAACGGCGAGCCGATGTCGGAAAGAACGCCGAACTCGGGGTCGACGAAGCTGACGCTCGGCAGCGTTCCCGCCGCGCAATCGGTCAGGAACTTCGCGATCGGCGCCAGGTTGCCCGGATACTTCTCGATGATCGAGGGGATAATTCCGGTCTGTGGGAGGTCGGTGAAGTAGTTGGCCCAGCTGATCCCGTAGGCGTGCAGCCGATCGAAGATCGTGCCGTTCGGAGGCGGGGCGTCCTCGAGGCTCTGGGTGTCGGTGGCGATGTCTCCGTAGGCGGTGCCGGCCATCAGGAACCGGCGGTTGGGGTACGTCTGGCACGGGGCCGAGCAGAACCAGCGGTTCGCCAGGCAGAAGGTCCGCGCCAGCGAGTAGGCGAACGGCAACACCTCGTCGGTCCAGTAGCCCATCGGCTCGACCGAGTTGACCGACGTGACAAACCCGTCCATCTTGCCGCCGTCGATCTGCTGGTGGGTGGCGTCCCAGGACTGATCGACGCTCCCGGGCTGCTCGGTGTTGGTGAGCACGAACGACGTCACCGTCCCGTTCGGGCTGGGGTTGGAGTTGGTCGCCTGGCCGGCGCGGTCGAACGCGAGGCCATCCGCATTGGCCTGGCCCAGTCGCGGCAGCGCGCCCAGGAGGTTGTCGAACGAGTGGTTCTCCATCATCACGCACACGACGTGGTCGAACGGCATGGCCGCGGTGGCGGTCCCGGCTGGGCGGCTCGGGTCGGGAAGGCTGCCCGGGACTCGGGTGGCGGCCATCGCGCTCGCGCTCATGACCGCGCTGCGAATACCGGGCAAGGTCAGCGCCGCTCCGAACGCGCCGGTCTTGAGCAGCCGCCGGCGAGTCAGTCGCCGGCGCGGATGTTTCGGATCGTCCACGGCGCCGAGAGGCTTCCCCGTTTCGCGCCGAAACTGTTAAAGACGGTTAACCGATCGATCGCGGGAGGACTAAAGTCGAGTTCGATCGTTCGACGAGCGGCACGAACAACCCGAGGTAGGCCTGCACAATGACGATAGGAGGGGCAATCATCGTGATCGCGGTCGGTGCGATCCTGAAGTGGGCCGTGACCGCTCACGTCAGCTGGATCAACATCCAGACCGCCGGGACGATCATCTTCATCGTCGGGTTGGTAGCGCTGGTGATCACCGTCGCCTACACGTTCTCTCCCGGCCGAGGTCACGACCGTCGCTTGGGCTAGACGGGGGTTCAGGCCCGGCGCCCTGCTCCGCGACCCGGCAAGCTGATCGCCGACCCGGCCGGGGCACCGAGGTACGCTTGCCGACAGTGAGGAGCTATCACGTCACCACCTTCGGGTGCCAGATGAACGAGCACGACTCCGAGCGGATGAAGGGCATGCTCGAGTCGCTCGGCTATGCCGAGGCGCCGGCGCGCGATCAGGCAGACCTGATCCTGTTCAACACCTGCTCGATCCGCGAGAAGGCGGACAGCCGGTTCGTGGCGCATCTAGGCGAGGCCAAGCGGCTCAAGTCCGAGCGTCCCGGTGTGGTGGTCGGGGTCGGTGGGTGCTGGGCGCAGTCGGTCAAGGAGGAGGTGTTCTCGCGGTTCCCGTTCGTCGACGTGGCCTTCGGACCAGGTCAGGTGCACAAGCTCGCCGAGTTCCTGGTCAGCGATTCGCTCACCGCCCAGGGCTACTTCGAGTTCGAGGGATTCACCGGTCACCTGCCCGCGAAGCGGGCACGCGACCATCACGCCTGGGTGCAGATCAGCGTCGGCTGTAACTGCGTGTGCTCGTATTGCATCGTCCCCTCGACCCGCGGCCGGGAGGTCAGCCGGTCGGCGGACGAGCTAGTGACCGAGGTCCAGGCTCTGGCGGAGGACGGAGTCCGCGAGGTGACGCTGCTCGGCCAGAACGTCAACTCCTACGGGCGCGACCTGCCGCGCGAGGAGCGCACCACGTTCGCCGAGCTGCTCGGGCGGGTCGACGGGGTCGAGGGGATCGACCGGATCCGGTACACCAGCCCGCATCCCAAGGACATGCGCGAGGACGTGATCCGCGCCCACGCGGAGCTGCAGGCGCTCTGCGAGCACATCCACCTGCCGCTCCAATCCGGGTCGAGCGCGGTGCTCAAGCGGATGCGGCGCACGTATACGCGCGAGCGCTACCTGGATCGGGTCGCGATGATCCGCGAGCACGTGCCGGACTGCGCGCTGACGACGGACATCATCGTCGGCTTCCCGGGCGAGACCGAGGCAGACTTCGAGCGGACGCTCGAGGTGGTCGAGGAGGTCGGGTACGACGGAGCGTTCACGTTCATCTACTCGCCGCGCCGCGGCACCGAAGCCGCCGGGCTGCCGGACCAGGTGCCGCATGAGTTGAAGGTCGATCGGCTGCAGCGCCTCGTGGAGGTGGTCCAGCGACGCGCGCACGCGCGGGCTCAGCGATTCGTCGGGCGGACGCTCGAGGTGCTCGTGGAAGGTCCCTCGCGTACCGATCCATCTCGTCTGCGGGGACGCTCGCGGCACAACAAGGTCGTGAACTTCGCGGGGTTCGGAGCCCCCGGAGAGCTGGTCGAAGTTGAGATCCTGGACGCCACGAGCCAGACGCTTTTGGGCCAGGAATCGATCCTGAGCCGCGCCGCGCGCTGACATTCGTCCAGTTTCGCCGACTCGGCAAAGTGGACATCCGTCCAGAGGCCGGGATTGCAGCGGTTGCGCGCTCTGAGCCCGCCGAAACGCTGAGTGTGGGAGCGATCCACGGATCAGTGGAGCGGTAATGGCCACCCTTGCTGCGGCCACGAATCTGCCTGCTCTCGGGTTGCTTGGCGAGGACGGCCGCCTCGAGCACAGCACGGAACCGTTCCGCCGGTGGTACAAGGACATGGAGGAGCTCTGCAAGCAGTCCCCCGAGCTCCAGCGCGTTCTCGACGGCCAGGCTAACGCCGCGGTACTGAAGCTCGACGGGGTTGCCGTCGATATCGCGTCCGTTTCCGACCGTGGCGGCGCGCGCCACGTACTCATCACTTTGCCGACGGACGAGCTGCCGTCGCTTGGCGATGCCGGCGGAGCGCTGCTCGACGGCGCGCTCGACGAGAGCCCCGCGATCGTCTGGCTCAAGGACCTCGACGGCCGCTATGTCCGGGTGAACTCCCGCTTCACGACGTTCCTCGACACCACCGAGGAGAAACTGCTCGGCCGCACCGACGCGGAGCTCCCACCCGCCCAGACGGTCGACGGCCCCCGCCTGCAGGAACGCGAGGGCGAGGTTGAGGAGCCCCTCCAGCTGGAGTATTTCGTCGGGTCCTACCAAGGGCGCGATGCGCTGGTGGTCCTCCGGTTCCCGGTCGGCGACGCCAAGGGCGTGCCGACGCTTGTGTGTGGTGTCGCGGCGCCCTCGTCGGAGGCCAACGTCGCGCGTAGCGAGGCTGCGCGGCTCTTGCGAATCGAGCGCTGGAGCCGTCTGGATGCCGAAAGCGTGCGCGCCGAGATGCTCGCCGATTGGGGCGTGCTCCCCGACGCCCGCGGGCGGTCGGCGCCCGCGACCACCAGCAGCGAGCCGGTGTCGGGCGCGACCGATCGCGAGCAGCAGGCGGCGGTTGCCGAGGCGAGGGCGGAACGCGCGACCGCGATCGCCGAGCGCGACGCCGCCTTGGGTGCGAACGAGGAACTGGCCGCCGAACTGAGGACCGCCCAGGCGCGGCTAAGCGATCTCGAGCGCGAGGCCGCGGCCGGCGACGCAGAGCGCGGAGACGCCGAGGTGGCGCTGGCGGCGCAAGCTGCTGATCTCGAGCGCGCCCTGGGGCGTGAGCGCGAGCGTGCCGAGGAGCTCGAACGAACACTCGCGCTCGTCCGAGAGCGGCTCGGCGACGATGCCGAAGCCGCGCGCACCGAGGTCAAGCGCGCCCGCGCCGACGCCGACGCGGCGCGGACCGAACTGGAGCGGGCCCGGTCCGATGCCGAGGCGGCCCGAGCCGACGCCGAGAAGGCGCGCACGGAGGCGGAGGCGGCGCGGGCGGCCGTGGTCGCGGAGCGCGAGTCGACGGCGAACGCCACAGCAGCGCTAGAGCTCGAGGCCAAGCAGGCACGCGAGCACCTGGCGAAGCTCGAGCGTCAGCACAGCAGCGACGACTCCGGAGCGCAGCTGATCGCGGCCGAGAAGGCGCGCGCGGCGGCTGAGGCCGCGCTCGCGCAGGCTGTGACGGAGCGCGATGCGACGATCAGGGCCAAGGCGGCGCTGACGGGCGAGCTCGAGCAGGAGCGCAAGCAGGTCGCGGCACTGCAGGAGGGCGCTGTCCGCGCCCAGGAGCGGTTGCACCAGCTGACCGGCGACGTCGAGCGCGAACGGGTCCGCGCCGGCGTCCTTGAGCAGTCGCATGAGCAGTCGCATGAGCGGACACAGGAGCTCGAGGGCGAGCTCCGGCAAGCGATCGCTCGGGCCGACAAGGCCGAGCGGGAGGTCGAGTTCGCGGCCACTGCGGCCGACAACGCGGAAAACCAGCTGCAGTTCGCGGTGGCGCGGGCGGACAAGGCCGAGGCCGAGATTGAGCAATGGCGCAACCGCGCGCAGACCGCCGAGGCCGAGCTCGCGCGCGGGGCCGCCCGGGTGGCCGGGCTCGACGACGAGCTCGTGCGCTGGCAGTCGCGGCTCGAGCAACTCGAGGCCGAGCTCAAGCTCGCCGTCGAGCGCGCCCACGACGCCGAGCGCGAGGCTGCGCTGGGGCAGGCGCTGGTCGCGAGGCTCGAGGGCGAGGTCGAGCTGGGGCGCGGGCGGGTCGCGGAGCTTGAAAGCGAAGTCTCGCGAGGGCAGGCGCGGGTCGCGGCCCTTGAGAGCGAGGTGCAGCGTGGGCAGGCGCGCGTCGCGGAGCTCGAAGGCGAGCTTGAGGACGGCCGCGTGAAGGCCGAGGAGGCGGAGGCGACGATCGCCGACCTCGAGCAGCAGCTCGAAACGCGGATTCAAGAGCCCGCCGTGGAACTGGATCCGGTCTCCGATACCGATCCCGACCCGGTCCCTGCGGTCGACGTCTCGGAGGAAGTCGTCTCCGAGGAAGTCGTCTCGGACGAGGACGCCGGCTCTCCGGACACGGTCGTGCCCGCGGTCGAGCTCGCCACCCTCGAGTCGGTCCGCGAGGCGACTCAGCCGCAGACCGCACCCGGCGTCAGCTGGCAGCCGACGGCCAAGCGCACGCTGGCCGCCTCGCTCGCGCGCGAGTCGGTGTGGCGGAACGTCTTGAGGGAGACCGTCCAGGTGCTCGGCTCAGAGGGTGGCTGGGACACCGTGACGGCATGGCTTCCCGATGAGTCAGACGGCCTCGGGTGCGCGGCCACCTGGACCGCGCATCGCGGGCTCGACCGGTTCGAGGCGCTGACCTGGGAGGCCGGCCTCAAGCGCGACGGCTCGCTGCTCGACCAGGCGCTCCAGGCGCCACACCTGACCTGGCTGACCGACATCGACGCGGTCGACGACCAGCGGCTCCAGACCGCGGCGGCACACGGGATGAGTTCGGCGCTTCTGCTGCCGGTCCGGAGCGGAACCTCGACGATCGGCCTGCTCGAGCTGTTGACGCACGACAGCATCGAGCCCGACGCGCAAATCGCGCTGTCGCTGGAGGCCTCGGCGCTCCAGTTAGGCCGGTTCGGTCACCTGCTGAGCCTCGGGAAATAGTCGCGCCGGGGGACACACGGCGGGCCGCGGGGTCCGTCCGGCGCCTATGCGAACATGCGTTCGTGCGGTGGAGCAATCTCGAATCCGACGTTGAGGAGCGCGCCCGCCTCCCCGGCTACCGTGACGAGGCCGTCGTGCGCCATTTCGACGCCCCCGAGGCGGTCGAGACGAGGTTCTACGAGGTCCGGGCCAAGTCGATCCTGAATCGCGTCCCGGAGGCGTCGCAGATGCCGTTCCGTTTCACGATCAACCCGTACCGCGGCTGTACGCACGCTTGCGTTTTTTGCTTCGCCCGGCCGACGCACAAGTATCTCGACTTCAACGCCGGCCGGGATTTCGAGCGCGAGATCGTGGTCAAGGTCAACGCGCCCGAGCTGCTGCGGGCGGAGCTGGCGCGGCCGAAGTGGGCGCACGAGCACGTAGCGCTCGGGACCAACACAGATCCGTACCAGTGGGTCGAGGGGCGATACAAGCTGATGCCGGGGATCTGGGAGGCGATGCGCGACGCGGCGAACCCGTGCTCGGTGCTGACGAAATCGCCGTTGCTGCTGCGGGACCTGGCGCTGATGAAGCAGATCGCCGAGCGGACGGAGTTCAGCGCCGCGCTGTCGGTGCCGACGCTCGATGAGCGGGCGTGGCGGGCGACCGAACCGCACACGCCGAACCCGCGGGCGCGGCTGGAGGCGGTGGCGGAGCTGACCCGTGCCGGCATCAGGACGGGCGTGCTGATCGCGCCGTTGATGCCAGGGATCAACGACGAGCCCGAGCAGGTTGCGAAGATCCTGGAGCTGGCTTCAGCGGCGGGAGCCGCTTACGTGACCGGCATCACGCTGCATCTCCGGGGCGACGTGAAGGGGCTGTTCTTCGATTGGTTGCGGAACCATCGTCCGGATCTGGTAGACCGTTATAGGAAGCTGTACCAGCGAGGCGCTTACGCTCCGCCGGACGAGCGCAAGCGCTTGAGCGAGCTCGTGAAGGGTCCCGATCTGACGCCGACCGGGCGGATGCGAGGGCGGTACGGGCCGCGCAAACCGAACCAGGAGGACGCAAATTCCGCGCGAACCGAAACAGCATGGGCGCCTGACCAGGGTCGCCTATTCTGAGCTTCTCATGAAACCGTCGATGCCCACCGGTGATAGGTAGAAGGCATTCACAAGGCGCACAACGACACAAATGCCACAACGCTTTAAGCCACCAAGACCAGATTTCCGTCTCGATCAGATGTTCGAGACCCACAGCGACGAGTGGGAGCGAGTAGGCCTTGCCGTAGACGGCAATCAGAAGGGCGTCAGCACAGCGCGCCGGCGCGCCGCTGTTCTCATCTTGGCGTTCATCGCCGTCGTCGTCGTGTACGACAACTACCCGAGTTGGTTTGGCGTCCATCCCGGCAGCACCTTGATGACCGTGATCCAGATCGCGGCGGTGGTCGCGCTGCTCGGGTTGGGCTGGGCGATCGCCCGCGACATCGGCCGAATCGCGGGACCCACGTTCTTCCGGCGCATGGATCCGGGAACGGCCGGCACAGTGGGCTTCCTGGTCCGGCTCGTGACGGTCGTGATCACGGTCGTCGTCGCGCTGGACGTCGCAGGACTGAGCGCCGGTTCGCTCGTCGCAACGAGCGCGTTCACCGCGGTGATCCTGGGTCTCGCGGCGCAGCAGACGCTCGGCAACCTGTTCGCCGGCATGGTGCTGCTCAGCGCACGACCGTTCCGCGTCGGCGAGCGCGTGCGCTTCCAGGCGGGGGCGGTTGGCGGCCAGATCGAAGGGATCGTCAGCTCGCTCGGCCTGCTCTACACGACGCTCGTCCAGGGGGACGACCGGATCATGGTGCCGAACAACGTCGTGCTATCGGCCGTGGTCGTCCCGATACGGGAACCCGAATCCGTCGACGTGAAGGTCCGGCTCGGCAAGGGCATCCCCGTGACGCAGGTCCAGAAGATTCTCGACGACGGGGTGGAGACGCCGACCCGCCGACCGGTGACGGTGAACCTTCAGGAGCTCGATGGGGATGACGTGATCGTGAGGGTTCAGGCAACACCTGACCGTCCCGATGACGGCGCCCGCTTGGCCGACGAGATCATCGACGCGCTCGCGAGCGTGACCGGCGAGCACGCGGTCATCGCCGAGGACGGCAAGCACCCGACGGCGGCCAACGAGGCAGACGAGCCGGCCAAGGAGGACGGCCGCTCCAGGGCGGCCACTCCCGTAGGCCCGCGCCGGCGCTGAACCGCGCCTCGTCCCGGAGGCGCGAGCCCCGCCTCATCCCGGGCCGCCGTCCGCGACCCCGCTCGTTATTTCGCGCCGGCGGGCGTGCGCACCAGGTCCTGGGCGGCGGCGACGATCGCGTCGGAGTCGATCCCGAACTCGTGCAGCAGCTCGGCCGGCGTGCCGGAACCCGGCATCCCCGTCACGGCGAGCTTGTGCACACGTACGCCCTCGACCTCCGCCAGCGCAGAGAGGACGGCGTCGCCAATCCCGCCTTCGGGCCAGTGGTCCTCGACGGTGATGATCGCGCCAGTGTCGGCGGCCGCCTGGCGGACGGTCTCCTCGTCGACCGGCTTGACCGAGTAGAGATCTATCACCCGCGCGGCGATGCCCTGAGCGCTCAATTCGTCGGCGGCCTTGAGCGCCTCGTGGAGGGTGACGCCTGCGCCGATGAGCGTGACCTGATCGTCGTCGGAGGAGCGCAGGACGGTCGAGCCGCCGATCTCGAACCGGTCGTCCGGTCCGTAGATCGTGGGCGTCGCGCCTCGGGTGGTTCGCATATACGCGATACCGGGATAGTCGGCCATCGCGCGCACCAGCGCCGCTGCCTGATTGGGGTCGGACGGGTACAGGACCGTGCTCGAATGAATGGCGCGGAAGATCGCTAGGTCCTCCAGGGCCATCTGGGACGGGCCGTCCTCGCCGATTGACACGCCGGCGTGCGATCCGACGAGGCACATGCGAGCGCGGCTGATCGCCGCCATACGCACGAAGTCGTAGGCCCGCGAGAAGAAGGCCGCAAACGTCGACGCAAATGGCCGGTAGTGGCGCACCTGCAGACCGACGGCCGCCGCGACCATCTGCTGCTCGGCGATGAACATCTCGAAGTAGCGGTCGGGGTGGGCCTCGGCGAACAACTCCGAGAACGTCGAGTTCGACACCTCGCCGTCGAGCGCGACGACATCGGCACGCTCGGACCCGAGCGCCGCGAGCGCGTCGCCGTAGGCGCGGCGAGTGGCGACCTCGTCGTCGGGTCCCCACTTAGGCCACGGGCCACCGCCGACCGTGTCACTCCGGTGAGGCTCGGCGTTCCCCGTCGGCTTGGCCACCGACACGGAAAGTGACCGCTCGCCGCCGAGCTCCTCGATCGCCTTCTTTGGGTCGGACAGCGGCTTTCCGTGCTTGCCCAGCTGGTCCTCGACCTCGCTGGCGCCCTTGCCCTTCTTCGTCTTGGCGACGATTACGGTCGGGCGGTCGCGCGCCTCCGCGGCCTCGGTGTAGGCGCGGTCGATCGCGTCGACGTCGTGGCCGTCGATCTCAATCGCGTGCCAGCCGAATGCGAGCGCGCGGTCGGCGTAGGAATCGAGATCCCAGCCGTGCATGGTCTGGCGGGTCTGGCCCAGGCGGTTTACGTCGATGATCGCCGTGAGGTTGTCGAGCTTGTTGAAGGCGGCGTGCTCGAACGCCTCCCAGATCGATCCTTCCGCGATCTCGCTGTCGCCGCACAGCGTCCACACTCGGTAGGGCAGCTGGTCGAGGCGCTTGCCCGCCAGGGCGACGCCGACGCCGATCGGCAGCCCCTGTCCGAGCGAGCCGGTGGCGACGTCCACCCAGGGCAGGATGGGCATGGGATGGCCCTCGAGGCGGCTGCCGAGCTTGCGGAACGTGAGCAGCTCGTCGTCGGTGATCGCTCCGGCCGCCTTGAGGAAGCTGTAGTACAGCGGCGAGGCGTGCCCCTTGGAGAAGATCAGGTGGTCGTTGCGGGGATCGTCGGGGTTGTCGAAGTCGTAGTGCAGGTGGTTGGCCATCAGGACGGCGATCAGGTCGGCGGCCGACATCGAGGATGTCGGATGGCCCGACCCGGCGGCGTCGCTGGACCTGATTGAGTCGACGCGAAGCTGCTGTCCGAGCTCGCGCCAGAAGGCGGAGTCACTCATGTCCCGATCGTACCCCTGATCAACGGCCGGGAACAAAAGGGATGCGCTTATGGCGGATCGGCCGGAAACAATGAGTGCTCATCGCGCGCCGCGGGCCCGAGAACGAACCCGTTAGCGCTTGTCGCGCTGGCCGGCGGCGATCTGGGCGGCGATCCGTTCGCTGCCGAGCAGCCGGCTGACCGCCGAGGACAACCCCGGCGCCGCGCCTCCGATCGTCGCTCCAAGCCGCATCGGCAGCGACGCGACCGCCATCTCGGCCCGGTTTCGTTCGATCGCCGAGATCACCGCCCGCGCCACCTCCTCGGGAGACCGCGTGCCCACGCCGGGTGGGAGGCTCGCCTGCGAGTCCGCGAACATCCCGGCCTCGCGGATGAAGCCGGGCAGGATCACCGAGACGCCCACGCCGTGGGGGCGCAGGTCCTCGCGGAGGCCGAGCGCAAACCCCCGCAGCCCGAACTTCGTCGCCGAATAGACCGAGGACGCCGGCGACGCGGCCTTTCCAGACAAAGACGAGATGAACACCAAGTGGCCGCGCCGGCGCTCGGCCATGCCAGGCGCGAAAGCGCGGGCGAGCGCAATCGGCGCCCGCAGGTTGACCTCGAGCATTCGGTCGATTGCGGGCGGGGTCAACTCGAGCAGGAAGCCCGACGCCGGCAGCGCTGCGTTCGCGATCAGCACGTCGACCCGTCCGGCCTCCGATATCAACCTCTCGACATCCTCGCGTTGCGATAGGTCGCAGGCGACCACGCGGGCTCCGAGGTCGGCCGCGAGCGGCTCGAGCACCTCTGTCCGGCGCGCGGTTAGCACGAGGTCGGCGCTTCGGGGCGCCACCGCCCGCGCGATCGCGTGGCCCAGCCCCCCGCTGGCGCCGGTGAGGACGACGTTGCCGCTCAGGCGGCTCATGAAGCCCGCGGGAAGACTGCCAGCGTCGCGGTGAAACCATGCAGGAAGCTGCGCCCGCCGACCGGTCCGATCTCGCCGGCGGCAAAGAACCCGGCGGACGGCGCTCCTCCGAGCTCGCGCTCGATCGCCTCGGCGTCGTGGTCGGCGATGCCGAACATCGCGCTGCCGCGGCCGTTGCACGAGAACACGAGCGCTCCAGCCGGGCGCTCGCCGGCAAGGGCCTCGACCCGCAACTTGAGTGCCTGGCGGAGATCCTCGTCGGCCGAGCGCGCGTCGCGAGCATGGAGGCGCACGACCTGGCCCGGTTCGGCCTGCGTCCCCACCACGAGCGACCCCGTTTCGCTGTCCGCGCCCAGCACCCCGCGCACGAGAAAGTCGCCCTGGGTGTACTCGGGCTTGCCGCCGTCGATGACGACCCCGATCAGGAGCCCGCCGGCGACCAGCCCACGCTCGCGAGGAGAGAGCTCGGAAACGATCTGCTCGACGGTCTGAAGCGCCGGTCGTCCCGCCAGCTCGTGGATGATGTTTCCCTCCGCCGCGGTGATCGTGACCTCCCGCCCGAGCGGAGCCGCCCCCTGCGAGACGCAGGGCAGCATCTCGACGCCCTGCAAGCTGACGCCGACCGCCCCGTCCTCGTAGACCTCGTCCCCGACGAACAGCGCCCCATCGCCGCCGGCGGTCCGTCCGCTCGAGAGGCCTCCGAGCACCGGGACCGTCGGCGCGTGCTCGGACAGGAACTCGAGCACCGCGTCGGTGGGGAACGAGTACGGGTCCGACAGCATCAAGAGGCCGCTCGACCCGTCGAGATCGGGAAGCCCCTCGAGCCGGTGCTCCGTCTCTCCTTCGGTCAGAGTGGCGTGGAACGGCGTGGCGGCGCCGCCGTCGTCGAACGTGGCGGCCCATACGGCGAGCGCCGTGCCGGACTCGAGCTCGCGCCCGCATCCGATTACGCCGCCGGCGCCGCAGCCGACCAGCGCGTCCGCGTCGAGCACCGCCTGGACGCCCTCGAGCATCGCCTCGGGCGCGGCCAGGTGGGCGCCACTCGCGAATACCACCGCGAGGTCAGGGCGCTCGCCGTTCAGCTCGGCGGCCGCCGAGCGGGCCGCGGCGGTCCCGGCGGTGAGAGGGTCGTGCTCGGTCGAGATTCCAGTGCCGATCCTCATCGCTCCACGATACTCCGGCCCATGCCGCGCGCCGAGGTGATCGCTTTGTTCGGTCCGACCGGGGTCGGCAAGACCGACGTCGCGATCGAGCTTGCCCGTCGCCTGCGGGAGCTCGGCGAGCGGCCGGTGGCGGTCTCGGCCGACGCGCTTCAGGTGTACCAGGGGCTGGAGACGCTGACCGGAGCCGCCACCCCGGACGAACGCAAGCCGCTCGAGCACAGGCTGATCTCGTTCCTGCCCGTGGACGCGAGCTTCAGCGCCGGCCAGTATGCCGAACTGGCCCACGCCGAGATCGACGCGCTGCTGGTCGCCGGCGGCCGCCCGATCGTGGTCGGCGGAACCGGGCTGTACCTCCGGGCGGCACTGGCCGAGCTCAGCCTGCGGCCCCCGCCTCCCGAAGGGGCGCGGGAGCGGTGGCTGTCCGAGCTCGAGCGCCGGGGCGCGCCGGCTCTGCACGGCGTGCTCCGCGACAGAGCGCCGTGGGCCGCGAACGACATCGATCCCGGTGATCGACAGCGGATTATCCGGGCGCTCGAGCTGCTCGACGCCGGGGAGCTCGACCCCCATACTCCAGACTCCGAGCTATGGACGAGTGATGTGCGCCACCCCACGCTGCTGGTCGGACTGGTGATGGAGCGTTCGCAGCTCTACGAGCGGATCGACGCCCGGGTCGATGCGATGGTCGCCGCCGGCGCCCAGCAGGAGGTGCGCGCTGCCCACGCCGCTGGAGCTTCGGCCACCGCGCGCAAAGCGCTCGGTTTCGAGGAGCTGCTGGCCGGGGACGTCGACTCGATGAAGCGGAGAACGCGCAACTACGCGCGCCGGCAGCTCACGTGGATGCGGAAGCTCGCCGACGTCCAACTGGTCGACACGACGGGGCGATCGCCCGCGGAAACCGCCAACGAGGTGGTTTCGCTGTGGAAACCCGGCGGCGGCTGACCCACGAACAACGTCACACAGCGCAACCCTCGCGCAAAGTCTCGTAGTGAGATGCCAATCGACTCCGACCGAACTGACGGTGAGCTCCTGGCGGCGGTCGTTGTCGGCGACGGCGCGGCCTTCGCGACGTTTTATCGGCGCCACCTACCGACGGTGGTCCGATTTCTGCTGAGCGAAACCAGAGATCGGGAGGCGACGGCCGACCTCACGGCCGAGGTGTTCGCCGCGATCTTCCTGGTCGCGCGGCGCTTTCGACCGAGGGGGTCGGGTTCGGCACGTCCGTGGGTGCTCGGGATCGCGCGAAACAAGCTGCTCGAGAGCCGGCGACACGGCCGGGTCGAGGATCGCGCCCGCCGCCGGCTCGCGTTCGAGCCCGAGGTGCTCGACGACGACGACCTCGCGCGCGTCGACGAGCTCGCCTCCGCTCCCGACCAGCCGGTCCTCGAGCTGGTCGAACAGCTCCCCGAGGCCCAGCGCAAGGCCGTCCGGTCGCGGGTGCTCGAGGACCGCGAATACGCCGACATCGCCCAGATACTGAACTGCTCGGAGCTCGTGGCCCGCCAGCGCGTCAGTCGTGGCCTCTCGCGCCTGAGACATCAAATGACGGAGCGTGATCAGTGAGCGACTATTTCGACCGCGTCGAGCGCCAGATCGTGCGCAACGTCGAAGCCGGCCTCCCCCGAGCGTCGCGCCGCCCGAACGTCTCCGGCTATCTCGCCATCGCCGCCGCCGCGGTCGTCGTGATCGTGGTCGCCGGCGCGTTCCTGCTTGCGCGAGGCTCGAACCGCCCGGCCGGATCGGCCGCCGGGACTGGTCCTCGAGACGTCACCGTCACGTTCAAGGCGAAGGCGATCGACCCCAAGGCGCCTGTAGGTCCCGCGGCGATCGACCGCTCGATTTCGATCCTGCTCGAGCGCCTGACCCACGCCTTCCCCGGGACGAGGGTGTCCTGGAACGGACGAGACATCGTCGTCGTGGCGCCGCACGCCGGGACTGCCGCCCGGGCCCGCATCCTCGCGCTCGCGGTCCCCGGACAGCTCAGGTTCTACGACTGGGAGGCCGACGCGATCACGCCTAACGGTAAGACCGTCGCCAGCCAGCTCCAGGCCCAAAACCCGACCGCCCTCCAGATCAGCCAGGGCTCCGAATCGCTCGCCCCCGGCCAGACCGGCGCGGGCAGCATGCCGCTGCGCCAGGCGCTGGCGCTCGCGTCCACGCTGCCGCGCAAGGGCGTCGTGGTCGAGGCGGTCGACCCCAGCGGCTACAGCCCCGCGAACTTCGCCAACCCGTACGCCCGGTTCTACGTGCTCAGGGACGACTGGGTGCTGACCGAGGCCGCCATCACCCATCCCAAGCAGCGCACCGATGCCTCCGGCTCGCCCGACCTCCAGTTCGGATTCACCAGGACCGGCGGCGCGGTGTTCAAGAACATGACGAGAACCGTCGCCGTCCGAGGAGACCAGGTGAGCGGGCCCGGGCGGACTCTCAACCAGCACTTCGCGATCGCGCTCGACGGCCGGCTGCTGACCGTCCCGTACATCGACTTCAAGGTGTACCCCGATGGGATCGCACCGGGCAACGGCGCCGACATCTCGGGGGGCTTCACGGTCCAATCCGCCCAGGACCTGGCGACGATCCTCCGCTACGGTCCGCTTCCGGTCACTCTCACGGCAACGGGGTGAACGGGTACATCAGGATCACCGCCGCCAGCACGGCTCCCATCCAGGCGAGGCACAGGATCCGGCCGGCGCCGATCCGCCCGATCAGGTCGGCCACCGCCATGTAGATCCCGGGCATCACGATCACCATGTAGTACAGGTAGCTGGTCCGGCTCTCGAGGAGGCTGAGCAGCACGAACGGCAGGTAGGTCCCCAGAAACCAGGCGAGACCCACGAGGCCCACCTCGTCTCGCGCCCCGAACCGACGACCGCTCGAAAACGCGCCGATCCCCGCAAACACCATCGAGGGGATCGCCAGCAGCAGGATCGGCGGGCTGATCATCCCGAGAAAGTGCACCGCCGGCGTGATCTGGTTGAGCGCGGCGGTCGGGTGCCCGGGGTTGATCCGCAGATACGTGATCGGCTTGATGTCGACCAGCCAGTCCCACGGGTATGACGCGATCCCCTTCGGCCCGTTCGGACTGGTCTGATGCGCGGCGTAGCTGAGGATGCGGCTGACCTCGCCGAACGGTACCCCCGACACCAGCTTGCCCGTCTGGGGGTTGTAGGGCGGGACGATCTGGTAGAGCAGCGTCAGCAGGCCCAGAAACGCCCCGGCGGAAGCGGCAAAGCACCACCCGAGCCGTCTCAACGCCGCGACCGCACCCTCGCGCCGCATGACCCAGCGCAGGGCCTCGAGGACCACTAGCGCGAACAGCACATACGGGGTCACCTCCTTGGCACACGCACCCACGCCGACGACCACGCCGGCCAGGATCGGGCGGCCCCGCAGGTACAGCGCGGCGGCCCAGACCATCGCGGCCACCGCGTAGATGTCGAGCGTCCCGATCCGGCCGTGGACGAGCATGAGGTTGTCGGCCGCCATCAGCGCCGCCGCCCCGAGCGCGGTCCACCTCCCCCCGCCCGCCGCCCGGACGAGCGCGAACATCCCGAGTATCGCCACCGTGCCGAGCAGCACGCTCGGGAAGCGCCAGGCGAACGGACCGTCCCCGAATAGCTCGATCCCGCCGGCGATGAGCAGCTTGGCTAACGGCGGATGCTCGGAGTTCGGGTCCGTGGCGAGCGGGGAGTTCGCGTAGGGAGCGCCGGCGGGCGGCGCAATACGGTCGATGACGCGCGCTGCGTTTACGTAGTAGTCCTCGTCGAAGATGAGGAGGTGGTCGGTTGGTGTGCGGCACGGCGAGTGGCAGGGCTCGGCGATCCACGCCAGCCTCGCGGCGAACGAAATGACCAGCACGGCGCCGAGTAGCCACAGCGGCAGCGATGGCCGGCGCCGCGCCCAGGCTTGCAGCCGCGTGACCATTGCGCGCGCGACGGTACACATACACTGGCGCCCCGTGGAGTTCGAGAAGTGGCAAGCGCTCGGCAACGACTACGTGATCGTGGAGGCAGCAGACCTTCCGTTCGAGCTGACCGAGGCGCGAATCCGCGCGATCTGCGCGGCCCACACGGGCGTGGCCGCCGACGGGATCCTGCTCCTCTCAGAACCGGATGACCCCGGCTACGTCGCCCGGTTGCGGATCTTCAATCCCGACGGATCCGAGGCGGAACTGTCCGGGAACGGGGCGCGCGAGGCCGTCATGTACCTGCGCCGGCACGACTGGACCGACGCCGACTCGTTCGCGATCCAGACCGCGGCGGGGGACATCCGGCCGCGGATCACCTCCGCCACCGAGTGCACTGTCGACATGGGTCGGGCGACCGCGACAAGCCCCAGCTACCCGTCGGGCGCCTCCGACGGGCGAGGCGAGCTTACGGCAGCCGGCCGGACCTGGCGCTTCCAGTTCGTGCAGGTCGGCAATCCGCAAACCGCGATCCGTGTAGAAGACGAGCACGAGCTCGAGCAGCTCGACCTGGCGGCCATCGGACCCGAGATCGAGCGCCACGAATGCTTCCCCAACCGCACGAACGTGTCCTGGTTCACCGAGCTGGATTGGGATCCCGGGCGGGGCCATATCCGGGCGCGGATCTTCGAGCGCGGTGTGGGGGAGACATCGGCGAGCGGCACCGGCGCCATCGGGGCGGCGGTCGCGTACGTCCTCGACGGCGGACGCTCGCCGGTGACCGTCGTCCTCGACGGAGGCGAGCTGACGGTCGAGATCGACAGAGACCTGCACATCAAGCTGACCGGGTGGGCCATGCCCGTGTTCAAGGGCACACTTGCCGACACCTTCCTCGAGGAGCTGCATGCGACGAAGTAGCCGCCTGGACCTGATCCCCCCGTACATGTTCGCCGAGCTCGAGCGCAAGGTCCGCGCCAAGCGAGCCGCCGGAGTCGACGTGATCAGCCTCGGAATCGGCGATCCGGACACGCCGACATACGCGCCGATCGTCGCCGAGGCGCAGCGCGCGGTCGCGGATCCGAGCACGCACCACTATCCGTCGAATCGAGGCCGCCAGGAGTTCCGCGAGGCGGTCGCGGACTTCTACAAGCGGCGGTTCGACGTCGAGCTCGATCCCGAGACTGAGGTGATGGCCGCGATCGGCGCGAAGGAGTGCATCTTCAACCTGCACCTCGCGTTCCTCGACGCCGGGGACGTGACGCTCGCGTCCGACCCGGGCTACCCGGTGTACACCGGGGGGTCACTACTCGCGGGCGGGCGGCCTGTGCTGATGCCGTTGCTGGCCGACCGCGGCTTTGCTCCCGATCTGGAGGCGATCTCGCAAGCTGACCTCGACCGCGCCCGCCTGATGTTCATCAACTACCCGAACAACCCGTCGGGAGCGATCGTCCCGCCTGGGTTCTTCGAAGAGGTGGTCGGGTTCGCCCGCCGCCACGAGATCCTCGTCGTCCACGACAACGCCTACAGCGAGACGACCTACGACGGCTACGTGGCGCCGTCGTTCCTGCAGACCCCGGGCGCCAAGGAGGTCGGTGTCGAGGTGTTCTCGCTGTCCAAGGGCTACAACATGACGGGTTGGCGTTGCGCCGCGATCGTAGGGAACGCGGAGGCGATCGAGCACTACTGGCACCTCAAGTCGAACATCGACTCGGGTAATTTCGAGGCCGTCCAGCTCGCCGGTGCCGCCGCCCTCGCGCCCGAGGTCGATGCCGACAAGCATCGGATGAACGCGGTCTACCAACGTCGGCGCGATCTGGTGTGCGACGCCCTCGCCGATGCCGGCGTCGACGTCACGCCGCCAAAGGGGACCATCTACATTTGGGCGCCGATCCCGGAGGGCTTCGAGTCCTCCGCTGCGTACTGCGAGCACGTGCTCGAGGAGGCCGCCGTGATCATCTCTCCGGGCGGCGCCTACGGCGCGAGCGGCGAGGGGTATTTCCGGATCTCGCTGACGACGCCAGACGACCGGCTGCTAGAGGCGGTTGACCGCATTCGGCGGTTGTAGACCGGAAGCACAGCTACCATCAGGTTTAGTGCAGAGAGACGGCAAGCCGACCCGCCAGTCGCCGCAAGCGGCGCTTAACGGTCAGCGGCCGCGCGGCCGCGCCCGGCAGCGCGCCTACATGGTCGCGGTCGTGCCGGAAGGCGGAGAGGAGCAGCTCGCCGAGCTCCGCGAGCTGCTCAAGACCGCCGGCGTCGCCGATGTCGGGGCACTCGTGCAGCGGCGCGATCATCCGCACCCGAACACGTACCTCGGTCCAGGCAAGATCGACGAGCTCAAGGCCGATCTCGCGGGGTCGGACGCCAATCTCGTCGCGGTCGACGACGAGCTTTCGCCACGCCAGGAGCGCAACCTCGAGTCCGCGCTCGGGCTCCCGGTGATCGACCGGACGGCGATCATCCTGGACATCTTCGCGTCGCATGCCCACACCGCGGAGGGCAAGCTCCAGGTCGAGCTCGCCCAGCTCGAGTACAACCTGGCCCGCATGCGCGGGCTGTGGTCGCATCTCGAGCGGCTCGGCGCCGGAAGGATCGACGGTGGCATCGGGACCCGGGGACCGGGCGAGACCCAGATCGAGACCGACCGGCGGCTCGCGCGCGACCGCATCTCCGCGTTGAAACGGAAGCTCGGCCACGTCCGCTCTAGTCGCTCGGTGATGCGTGCCGAGCGCGAGCGCACCCAGCTGCCCTCGATTGCGCTTGCCGGCTACACGAACGCCGGCAAGTCGACGCTGCTGAACGCGCTGACGGGGTCGACCGTCGGGGTCCGCGACAGCCTGTTCCACACGCTCGACCCGACCACGCGGCTGCTCCGCACAGGCGGCCGCGACTACCTCGTGACCGACACCGTCGGCTTCATCCGCAAGCTTCCCCACCAGCTCGTCGAGGCCTTCGGAGCGACGCTCGAGGAAACGCGTCTGGCCGACCTGATCCTCCACGTCGTCGACGCCTCCGTCCCCGAAGACGAGTTGATCGCGATGACGCGCGCGGTCGAGGACGTGCTGCTCGAGATCGCCGCCGACGCGGTCCCGCAGATCCTCGTGCTCGCCAAGGCCGATCGGGTCGACGACGAGCGCCGGACCGAGCTCGAGCGCCGGCACCCCGACGCCGTGCTGATTTCGGCCGTGACGGGGGAGGGCCTCGAGACGCTCGAGCAGCGCATCGAGGAGGAGTTCGCGCGCACGCTGCAGGACGTCGAGCTGCTGATCCCGTACGACGCCGGCGCGCGACTCGCCGAGTTGCACGAAGTCGCCGGCGACCTCGAGCGAGAGGACACGCCCGACGGCGTCCGTGTGATGGCGAAGCTCCCTACCGCCGTCGCCGCGCGCTATCAGGACTTCGCGCTCAGCCGACCGTACGCATGAGCCTCAGGGTCCGGCGTCTCGACACCGGAGCGCGGCTGCCCAGCAGGGCCTATCCCGGCGACGCGGGACTCGACCTGTACGCGCTCGAGGAGGTCGTGCTCGAACCGGGAGCGCGTGCGTCGGTCAGCACGGGGATCGCCGTCGAGATTCCTGATGGTCAGGCCGGGCTGGTCCTGCCCCGCTCGGGCCTGGCGGCGCGGCATGGGATCGCGCTCGTGAACGCCCCCGGGCTGATTGACTCGGGCTACCGCGGCGAGATCCGAGTGCTGCTGCTGAACACCGACCGCCGCGAGTTGTTCACGGTGCAGAGCGGTGAGCGGATCGCGCAGCTCGTGCTCGTGCGGATCGAGACGCCCGAGGTCGTCGAGGTCCACGAGCTCGCCCTGTCCGAGCGCGGAGCCGGAGGCTTCGGCTCGAGCGGCAGCGTCTAGTGGGCTCGGTCCACTAACCCGAGGTCGAGGTCGAGCCCGGCGTCGAGGTGGTCGTCGTGGGCTGGGGCAGCACGCCCGCGTACTGGAGAAACTGGGTGGCGACCACGGCCGGGTCCTGACCGTCGATCTCCACCGCGGCGTTCAACTCGCGCATCATCGGCAGCGTGAGCAGTGCGCTGACGCGATCAATCGTGGCCTCGAACGCCGGTCCCTCGGCGTCGAGCACGCGGACCGACGCCACCGGAACGACGTTGCCCCAACCGAAGATCTCCTGCGGGTCCGCCAGCAGCGGATAGCCGCCGCTCAGCAACTGGGGATCGGTCGTCGAGACGACCGCGGCCTGCACGGTCCCCGAGTCGAGCGCCATGTACTGGGCACCGAGCTCGAGCGGTTTGAACGCCGCCGGCGTCACGCCGTACGTCTGCTCGAGCGCCGGCAGCCCCGTCGCGCTCTGCTGGAACTGAGGCGCCCCCCCGAGCGTCAGTTGAGACGCGACCGTCATCAGGTCAGGGATCGACTGGATGTTGTTCTCCACCGCGTAGTCGAATGCCACCGCGATCGCGTTGGTATCGCTGAACGGCGTCGGGTTCAGCAGAGCGAGTCCCTGCTTGAGCGCGTACTGCTGCCCGGCCACGAACGCGGCGCGGCGAGACTTGAAAGAGCGCTGGATGCCGGCGACGGTCGAGTCCCAGGTGTCCAGGTACTCCGGATACATGGCGAGCTGCCCGTTGGCCATCGCCTGCCGGATCACCTCGGGCGGCCCGATGCTCTGATTGAGCGTCACGGTGAAGCCCTGGGCCTTCAGCGCCTGGTAGTAGAGCTGTCCGAGCAGGAATTGCTCGGGGGTGTTCTCGTCGCCGATCGTCACGGGCGGCCGGCCGGCGCCCGGGAGCGTGACCGTCGTCGTAGCCGTGGTGGTCGTCGTGATCGTCGCGGTCGTCGTGACGGTGGTCGTGGTCGGGCTCGTGCTCGGGCTCGTGCTCGTGCTTGCGCTCGTCCCGGGCGTGGCCGCGGTCGCAGGACGCGACCCGTTTCCGCAACCCGCGAGCCCGAGCGCGGCGATCCCGCACGCCACCGCCGACGAGACCGAGAGCGCGAGGATTGCCCCTCTCCTCATCACCTCAGGCTCTCACACTCCGGCAGCGCGGCGCGCGTCCGCATGGGCGTCGGCCTCGAGCCGGTCGTCGAGGGGATCGAGCTCGCCGAGACCAAGCGCGGCCTCGATCAGCCAATCGGCGAACCACGCGTTCTTCGGGAGCAGCGGCCCGTGGAGATAGGTCCCGATCACGTTCCCGCGTCGGACCCCCTCGTGGCCGTCGACGCCGTTGTTGCCGTACCCCTTCAGCACCCGTCCGAGCGGCGTCGCGTTTGGGCCGAGATGAGTGCGACCACCATGGTTCTCGAAGCCGGCGAGTACTCGCCGCACACCCGGATCGAGCTCGACCTCGATGGCCACGTTGCCGATCAGCCGGGCCTCGTCCGACCGAACGGTGACCAAATCGACCAGCCCCGTGCCCGGGAGAGTCTCGTCGCCGAGCTGATACGAGTGCCCGAGGAGCTGATAGCCGCCACAGACCGCAAGAATCACCGCACTCCGGTCCGCGGCGGCGTGCAAAGCGTCGCGTTTGACCTCGGCGAGGTCGAGCGCGCACAGCTGCTGGTCGCGATCCTGTCCGCCCCCGATGTAGTAGAGGTCGGCGCCGTCGGGGTCAAGCTGCTCGCCGAGACCACTCGAGGTGACGCTGAAATCGATCCCGCGCCACTGGCAGCGCCGCTCGAGCAGGAGCAGATTGCCGCGGTCGGCGTAGATGTTCATCAGGTCCGGGTACAGCGCGCACACGCGGAGCTCAGCCACGGAGGATCACCACCTCGCTGCTCGAATAGTCCGCGGTCTCGGGCACGTGCTCATGCCGCCCCGGAGTGAGCCCGGCGGCGGCGCCCTCGCGCTCGAGATCCTCGACCGTGAGCTGGTCGAGGTGGATCAGGTCCTGCTCGACCGTCCGCTCGCCCGCCAGGGACACTGTCTCGCGCCGGCGCTCGAGCACGAACCCGCCCGGGTCGGCGCGCACCGCGATCGGCTGGCTCGAGTACACGACCCCGTCCTCCTCACGCAGGTCTGGGAGGGGCGCGGCCAGCCCGTCGACGACCTCATACAGCTCGAGCGCCTCGGCGATCGCGATCGCCAGCGCGCCACCGGGAAGCAGATGCCGGCGCGCGGCGGCCAGGAACCGGCCGCGGCCGTCCGGGCCGCCCAACAGCTGGATCGTCTGCATCGGGACGATGATCAGCGGGAACCGCTCGCCGGCGAGGTCGAAGTCGCGGGCGTCCGCGGCCACGGTCCTGACGAGCGACTGGGAAGAAACTGGCTCCATGCTGAAGTTTCTTCCCGAGCGGCTCTCGAGCGCGGCGAGCAGCTCGGGATCTCGGTCGAGCGCGGTGACGCGGTAGCCGGCGCGGGCGAGATCCAGAGCCACGCGGCCGGTGCCGGCGCCGACGTCGAGCACCGGGTCGCCGTACTCGGCCGTCAGCGAACGCCACAGCGGCAGGTCCTCCGCGTACGCGCCGCACTCGATGTCGTGCCAGATCACGCTCATCTGCCGCCCACCGCCTCGGGCTCCCAGAACGGCAGCGCATGGCCGCGCTCGGCCAGCTCCTGGCGGAGCTCGAGTAGCGCCGTGTACGTCGGCAGCGCGTACAGCTGACCGTCCTGCACCGGCGCTAGCGCCGCGTCGAGTGCGGGGGCAAGGGCCGGGATCACGTGCAGGCGGTCGGTAGGCACGCCGGCGTACTTCAGGCGCACGGCGAGCTCGGCGGCGCGCGTGCCGGCGCAGGTCACGCGACGCACACGGCCCGCGAGCATCTCGAAATCGGCGTCCCACACCCAGGAGACGTCGCGTCCGTCGGCGATTCGGTCGTTGAGGACCGCAAGCACGTCCAGCTCCTCGTGCTCGAGCACGAGCGTCCGCAGGACCTCGTTCGCACCGGCCGGGTTCTTCATGAGGAGAACCTGGAGCTCGACGTCGCCGATCGCGATCCGCTCGGCCCGGCCGAATGCCGCCCTGACGTCGTGCAGCCCCGCCGCCACAGTCTCGAGCGGGACGTCGAGCGCGAGGCACAGGGCGGCGGCGCCCAGCGCGTTGTAGACGTTGTACAGGCCCGGAAGCGGCAGCTCGATGGGCGAGCTCCCCGTCGTCGTCGTCAGCTCGAACCTCGCTCGGCGGGTGCCGTCGAGCTCGATCCGTTCCGCCGCGACCGACGGCGCGGGGCGCTCCCGCCCACACGACGGGCAGCGGTAGCGACCGAGATGGCCGAGGTAGATCGCGTCGTACACGTACGCGGCGCCACACCGGCGGCAGTGCTTGGAGTCGGACGCGTGCTGCATCTCAGGGATCGCGACCGACGGATCCTCGATCCCGAAGTAGGTCACGTTCGGCGCGTCGCGGCCGAGGTCGGCGATCAGGGGGTCATCGGCGTTCAGCACGAGGCTGCGGGTCGCGCGGCCCCCCGATGCCACGGCAGCCCACCGGTCGGCGATCGCGTCGAGCTCGCCGTAGCGGTCGAGCTGGTCGCGAAACAGGTTGCCGAGCAGGAGCCCGCGCGGCTCGAGCTCGGGGGTGACCCGGTCGAGCCAGAACTCGTCGATCTCGAACAGTCCCAGCTCCCCATCGATCCGCCCACCGCCGCGGGCGGCCGCGAGCAGCGTCGACGCCACCCCGCCGGCCATGTTGGCGCCGGCGCGATTGTGCACGACCGGGATGCCCGCATGGGCGAGGACGGACGCGACCATCGCCGCGGTCGTCGTCTTGCCGTTGGTCGCCGAGATCACCACCGAGCCGCGGGGCAGCCGCGCGGACAGCTCGGAGATCGCCTCCGGCTCGAGCGCCATCAACACCTTGCCGGGCAGGCTCGTCCCGCCGCCTCGTCCGGCACGTCGGGCGACCTCTCCGACCACG
This sequence comes from uncultured Solirubrobacterales bacterium, assembly GCA_963737055.1. Taxonomy (GTDB): domain Bacteria; phylum Actinomycetota; class Thermoleophilia; order Solirubrobacterales; family Solirubrobacteraceae; genus Palsa-465. Next base: position 808,241 of record CAVTRE010000002.1, read on the forward strand.
CGGGCGGCCGCGATCTTGGCACCGAGCAGCGTCATCGCGGCACGATCGTCCGCACGGCGCCTGGCAGCGTGCGAATGGTCACGGGAAGCTCGCCCAGCGGCTCGCCGTCGGCGTACAGGGTGAACGGTCGCGTCGCCTCGATGTGCACGTCCTCGGCGCGGGCGACATCGACGCTCCGCTGGCGCACGTGCCGGCCGTTGAACACGGTCGGGGTGAGCGCCAAGAAGCGAAGCCGTGACATGTCTTCGATAGTGACCACGTCGAGCAATCCGTCGGTAAGCGAGGCGTTTGGGGCGAGCAGCATGCCGCCGCCGAACGCCTTCGAGTTGGCGGCGGCCACCGAGTAGCCGGTGAACCGCCGGGTGGGGCCGCCGCCGAGCGTAACCCCGAACTCTGCCGCCTGCCAGCTCGGCAGCGCCCGGAGCAGCGCGTATGGGTATACGAGGCTACCGCGCACCCGCGTCGTGTCGTTGGCGATGCGGTTCACCACCGAGTCGAACCCGCAGCTCGCGATGCCTATGAAGGTTCGCTCTCCGGCCTGGCCGATGTCGAGCGCCTGCTCGACACCGGTTGCGAGGACCTCGCAGGCGGCGACGGGCTTGCGCGGGATCCCGAGGACCCGGCAGAGGTCGTTGCCCCGGCCGCCCGGGAGGATCCCGAGCACGCCGTCCGAGTGCTTGAGCGCGCCGGCGACCGCGCCGATCAATCCGTCCCCCCCGAACGCCACTGCGACCTCGCCGTTCGCCGCCGCCTCGAGTGCCAGCTCGCGACCATGCTGCAGGCTGCTCGTGTACTCGAATCGCTGATCGAGCCCGAGCCGTCGGATCGCGGACTGGACCCGCGGAAGCGCGCGCGCCGGGCGGCCCCCGCCGGCCACGGGATTAACGATGAGCAACAGCCTCCGCATCGCGTCAGATCATGCCGGACGACGCCGATCAGGCCGGTGCGTGGCGACTTGGTACGCTTTCCCCCGCATGGCGCTTCGTCTCGATCTTCGGCTTCTTCTCCTCCCCCCTCGGGGGGAATAGCGCGTGGGCGGCCGCACGTAGCCGCGAGATCAGCACCGAGAAGACATCGAGACCGAGACTCAGAGGAGTGACATGAGCAAGCCCGAGGACCCAAGCCGCACGGCGCCGCCAGGCGCCACCGACAATTCCCAGGTTCTGATCTTCGACACGACGCTGCGTGACGGGGAGCAGTCGCCCGGCATCTCGCTGAACACGCAGGAGAAGCTGGAGATCGCCCAGCAGCTGGCGCGGCTGGGCGTCAATGTGATCGAAGCGGGGTTCCCCATCACCTCGCCTGGGGATTTCGAAGCGGTGCAAACCATCTCGCGCACCGTCGAAGGACCGATCATCACCGCCCTCGCCCGGACACACGTGGCCGACATCGACGCCGCCTGGAACGCGGTCAAGGACGCGCGCGGGGCCGGGAGGGCCCGAATTCACACATTCATCTCGACGTCGGATATCCACATCCAACACCAGCTCCAGACGACCCGCGATGACGTCAAGGGGCAGGCCCGTGCCGCGGTCGCGCACGCCAAGGGGTACGTGGACGATGTCGAGTTCTCGCCGATGGATGCGACCCGCGCCGATATCGAGTTCACTGCGGAGGTCTGCCAGATCGCGATCGACGAGGGCGCGACCACGATCAACATCCCCGACACCGTCGGGTACACGATGCCGCACGAGTACACGGCGTATCTGGAGCGCCTCTACGAGCTGATTCCGGATCTGCGAAAGGTGATCCTGAGCGTTCACTGCCATGACGACCTGGGGCTGGCCGTCGCGAACTCCTTCGCCGGCCTGCTCGCCGGCGCCCGCCAGGTCGAGTGTGCGATCAACGGGATCGGTGAGCGCGCCGGCAACGCGTCGCTCGAGGAGATCGTGATGCTGCTGCACACGCGCTCCGCCGACGTCGGGCTGCACTCGGGGGTCGTGACCCGCGAGCTCGCGCGGACGTCCCGGCTGGTCTCTCGCCTGACCGGTTACCCCGTGCAGCCGAACAAGGCGATCGTTGGCCGCAACGCCTTCGCGCACGAATCCGGCATCCACCAGGACGGCGTGCTGAAGGAGCGGACGACGTACGAGATCATGGACGCGACTACGGTTGGGCTCGAGACCAACTCGATCGTGCTGGGCAAGCACTCCGGCCGGCATGCGCTGCAACAGGCGCTCGCCGACCTCGGCTTCGAGCTGTCCGGCCAGGGCCTGAACACCGCGTTCAAGCGCTTCAAGGAGATCGCGGACAAGAAGAAGCACGTCACCGCGATGGACCTCGAGGCGCTGGTCACCGACGAGCTGCGCGAGGAGATCGCGGGCTATCAACTCGAGTGGTTCGACGTCGAGGCGTCGACGCGCCGGCCCCCGCACGCGACGGTCGGTATCCGGACTCCTGACGGCGACGAGGTCACCGGTTCGTTCACGGGCGATGGCCCGGTCGATGCGATATTCCGCGCGATCAACGCCGCCACCGGCACCGACGCCCGCCTGCGCGAGTTCCGCGTCGATGCCGTCACCGGCGGCCAGGACGCGCTCGGCGAGACGTCGGTGGTGCTCGAGGTGAGCGGGGTCCACGGTTCCGGTCAGGGAGTCTCGACCGACATCCTCGAGGCCGCGGCCCGTGCCTACGTACGCGCTCTGTCGAACGCGGTCCGCCGGCGCGGGATCATGGCCGAGGCAGAGGAAGCGACCGCCGTGGCGGCGTCTGGACCGCCGGTGCGGACGCCGTGACAAACGCCAGTCCCTGCCGGTAGCCCGCGGCCAGCACGCGCCCGCGCGGCTCGCGGTCCATGAAGTTCGTGCCCATTACGTCGGCGCACTCGGCGTTGGGGGCCAGCGTCTGCACCGCGGCGCCGCGACGCCGGAGCGCGAGGGCCTCGACCGAGACAGCGGTGCGCGATACGCCGCGCACCACCGCGAGCACGCCGCCCGAGCTGGGGAGGCTCGCGGTCGGGTTCAGGCACAGCACGTGGGTGTCGCGGCCGGCGGGGGCGGCGTCAAGGTTGGTTGGGCTCCAGACGCCGCCGTCGACGTACTCGCGGTCGCCGATCTCGACCGGCGCGAACAGCCAGGGGACGGTGCACGACGCCTCGACCGCCTCGGCCACGGTCGCGCGCGGCGCTCGGGGGCTCCCGAACACCACGCGCCGGCCGTTCCCGCGGTCCACCGCTGCGATCCGCAGCCGCCCGTCGAAGCGAGGGTCAAGCCGCTCGATGTTGCGTCGCAGATCGGCCAGCGTGTCTTTGGGCCGAGGCAGCCGCCGCAGCAGCAGGGCGCGCGTCACCGCGCCGCCGGGGGCGGCCAGGCCGAGCGCGAGCGGCGCGAACGCGGCGCCGGCGGCAAGCGCCCACGCGCCGGCGCGGCGGGCGGCCGCCAGTCCGGCGGCCGCGAGTCCGTCGACCGGGCGGGGACCGGCCGGAGGCTCGAGCTCGGTTCCGACCGAGGAGGGGCGGCGCGGCGGCTGGCCGGCGACCAGGTGCGCCGCGACGATCGCGCCGGCGGATGTGCCCAGGTAGTAGTCGCAATCGCGCAGGTCAAACCCCGTGCCGTCCTCGATTCCGGCGAGGACGCCCATCATCCAGGCTTCGCCGAGGACTCCGCCGCCGCCGAGGACGAGCACATCGGGTCGTGAGCGCATGGATGGTGAGGCTAGCGGCGGGTTCGATCCCGCCCGGCGTACGTGATAGCGTACGCTCGTATGTTGTCGACCACGACTGCGACCGCGAGCACCGACGGCGGCCTCGGACCGCGCATCCGGGCGCTCCGCGAGGCCATGGACCTGTCGCTGCGCGACCTAGCCGAGCGCTCCGGCGTGAGCGCCCCGATGCTCTCGCAGGTCGAGCGCGGCGAGACGAGCCCGACGCTCCAGGTCGCGAAGCGGATCGCCGGCGGGCTCGAACTGCGGCTCTCCCAGCTGCTTCGTCTCGACGAGGACGGCGCGGTCACCGTGGTACGCGCGGGAGAGCGCCGGAACGGCCCGGTCGCGATAGCCGGCCACAGCTACGAGATCCTGACCCCGCCGCTGCCCGGCCAGCGAGCCGAGCTCTCGCGCCACACGCTTGCGCCGGGAGCGGTCACAGGCGGTCCGGGAGATCCGCCGAGGCACGAGCCCGGGAGCCGCGAGACCGCGCTCGTCGAGCGGGGCAGGGTCGTTTTGTTTTGCGACGGCGAGCGGTACGAGTTGCTCGATGGCGACTGCGTCACGTTCGACGCGGACCTGAATCATCATTTTGAAAATCCAGGCCATGAGGAAGCCGTGCTGCTGGCGGTACTCAGCGCGGGGCTACGGAGGAGCTGATGCCAAACACGCTGTTCGACAAGATCTGGGATACGCATGAGGTCGCGCCCGGCCTCTTGTACGTCGACCTACACCTGGTGCACGAGGTCACGAGCCCGCAGGCGTTCGATGGGCTGCGACTCGCCGAACGCAAGGTCCGGCGAACCGACCGCACGCTCGCTACGGCGGACCACAATGTCCCGACCGACGGCACGCCGGTAGCCGCGAGGATCCGCGACGAGCTGTCGCGCGTCCAGGTGGAGACGCTCGAGCGCAACTGCGAGGAGTTCGGAATCCCGCTGTTCTCGCTGGGCTCGGACCACCAGGGGATCGTGCACGTGATCGGTCCCGAGCTCGGCGTCACTCAGCCGGGGATGACGATCGTGTGCGGCGACTCGCACACCGCAACCCACGGTGCCTTCGGCGCGCTCGCGTTTGGGATTGGCACGAGCGAGGTCGAGCACGTGCTCGCCACCCAGTGCCTTGTTCAGTCGAAGCCGCGGTCGATGCGGATCCTTTACGAAGGGTCGCTCGGCTTCGGGGTCACGGCCAAGGACCTGATCCTGGCGACGATCGGCCAGATGGGAGTCGACGGCGCGGTCGGGCACGTCGTCGAGTACGCGGGGCCTGCGATCGAATCGTTGTCGATGGAGGGCCGGATGACCGTGTGCAACATGACGATCGAGGGCGGAGGACGCGCCGGGATGATCGCGCCCGACGAGACGACGTTCGAATGGGTGATCGGTCGTTCCGCGGCGCCGGACTCGGTCCCGGATCACTGGCGGGATCTGCGGACCGACGACGGAGCGTCGTTCGATAAGCAGGTCGATGTCGACGCTTCGGCGATCAGTCCGATGGTCACGTGGGGAACGACGCCGGGAATGGTCGTGCCCGTAACGGGTGCGGTTCCCGAGCCGAACTCCGATCAGGACGAGCGCGCGCTCGAGTACATGGCGCTCGAGCCCGGGACTCCGATGGAGGAGATCAAGCTCGACCGCGTCTTCATCGGCTCGTGCACGAACTCGCGGATCGGGGACCTGCGGGCCGCGGCCGAGGTCGTCGCCGGCCGTCGAGTGGCCCAGAGCGTCTACGCGATGGTCGTCCCGGGTTCGCAGCAGGTCAAGGTGCAGGCCGAGCAGGAGGGTCTTGACGACGTGTTCCGGGCCGCCGGCTTCGACTGGCGTGGGGCGGGATGCTCGATGTGCCTGGGCATGAACCCCGACATCGCCGCGCCCGGCGAGCGCGTGGCCTCGACCTCGAACCGCAACTTCGAGGGGCGGCAGGGACGCGGTGCGCGATCACACCTCGTGTCGCCACAGATGGCGGCCGCGGCGGCGATCGAGGGCCGTTTTGTCGATATCCGAGAGTGGGAGGGAGACGGGCGATGAGGGCCATTGAGACGATCACCGGCCGCGTGTCGGTGCTGGGACGCGACGACGTCGACACCGATCAGATCATCCCCAAGCAGTTCCTGAAGCGCGTCGAGCGCACCGGGTTCGGCGAGTTCTTGTTCTTCGACTGGGCCAAGCAGCCAGGGTGGGACCTGCCGAGCAACCCGATCCTAGTCGCCGGGCGCAACTTCGGCTGTGGGTCGAGCCGCGAGCACGCGCCGTGGGCGCTCGAGGATTATGGCTTCCAGGCGATCATCGCGCCGAGCTTCGCCGACATCTTTCGCTCGAACTGCATGAAGATCGGGCTGCTACCGGTGGTGCTGGGCGCCGATGAGTGCGCGTCGATCGCTGACGCCGGCGAGGCACAGGTCGATCTGGCGGCGCAGGAGGTGCGGTGGCCTGGCGGCACCGCGAGCTTCGAGATCGACCCGGAGATCAAGCACCGGCTCCTGAACGGCCTCGACGACATCGCCCTGACGTTGGAGCAGGACGAGGCGATCACGGCCTTCGAGCACGACCGAGAGCGGCCGGGCCCGGTCACGACGGCGCTGGCATGAGCGTGGGCTCATCGCGAGACTGGGACGCGGCCACCTACGACCGCGTGTCCGATCCCCAGATGGCGTGGGCGCGCGAGCAGCTCTCGCGTCTTTCGCTCGACGGCGACGAGGTGGTGCTGGACGCCGGGTGCGGATCGGGACGCGTGACGGCACTGCTCGCCGACATGGTGCCGCGCGGCCGGGTGTACGCGGTCGACGTGGCCCCGTCGATGGTGGAGCATGCCGCCGCCGCGCTGGGCGACCGGGCCACTGTCCTATGCCAGGACCTGGTCGAGCTCGATATTCCCGAGCCGGTGAACGCGATCTTCTCGAATGCCACGTTTCACTGGATCCACGACCACGACGCGCTCTTCGCCGCGCTCTTTCGGACCCTCCTGCCGGGCGGACAGCTGGTGGCCCAGTGCGGCGGGCGGGGCAACATCGACGCCTTCCGGACGCTGGCCGACGAGATCGCGGGAGAGGAGCCGTTCGCGCCTTACTTTGCCGATTGGCAGCGGCCGTGGAACTACGCCACCGATGCGGATACAGCTGATCGTTTGGAGAGAGTCGGATTTGTCGACGTCAGCTGCTGGCTCGAGCCCAAATCGGTCACGCCCGAGGATCCGCGTTCGTTCATCCAGACCGTCTGCCTGGTGAGGCACCTCGACCCACTGCCCGACCGTCTTCGCGGCCCATTCGTCGACCGGGTCCTCGGGCGCGCCGGCGATCCGCTCGTGCTCGGCTACGTGCGGCTGAACATGACCGCCCGCCGCACTTAGTCCTCCGTCCCCCCGGGTCTTCGCCTAGCGGCCTGGCTTTTGTCGATGAGGTTACAGCTCGCCTGGGCGATGTGTCACTGCTGCGCGTCACAGATGTCAGCAAAAACCCAACCGCCGCACTTGACAGGCGAGCAACAGGTGAACCCGACGAATCTTTCCTAGGCTTTACGACGCCCTCGCGTCTGGTTCGTGGCCACCCGAACGGGTGAGACGTGTTAATCGGGATGGCGAGGCGAGTCGTCTGAGCGATTCGTCTCCGACCGTGGCCTTCGCGCGACGTGCTGAGCGGGGTTTCCCTCGGAGCTTCCATGCTCGCTCAGCATGCGCGCCGCGGCGACCCGATTGCGAACACCAAGCCGCATGTAGATCGAGCGGAGGTGGAACTTCACCGTGTTTGCACTGATGAACAGGCGTCGGCCGATCTCATCGTAGGAATCGCCTTCGGCGACGAGCCTGAGGACCTCGAGCTGTCGGTCACTGAGAGAGCCGACAGGGTCCTCGCTCTGCGTGGCGAGCACGGCCTGCCAATCGGCCGGCAGCACGGCGTGTCCGCTGGCAACGCGGCCGAGACATGCGGCGAGGTCGCTGGCGCGGGTGTCGGTGAGGATGAGGCCGGTCAGTCGCTGGTCGAGCACAAATCTGACGAGCTCCGGTGAGAGCACGTCGGCGAGCAGCACGATCTCGATGGGGAACTCGATCTGACGCAGGGCACGCACGAGTTGGAATCCGCCCGTCAGGTCCGCGCCGGTCGCCACCAGAAGGACACGAGGATCCTGTGCGACGATCGCGGGAACTCCCTCGGGGCCGTCGACCAGGCCCACGACCTCGAACCCGTCCATCGTGCGGATGAGCGCGGCGATGGCCTCGGCCACCAGTCGCCGATTATCGGCAACCGCGATTCGAACGGCCACGCGCGTCATCCTGTCGGCCTCGGTATCCGGTTCCTCGGTCATCTCGTCTTGTTCCTCACGGCGGAACGACCGATATTGCCCGCTGGGGGCGGGAATGACTGACGTGGTTGCAGACCGTCGTCCCCTTGTTGGCGAAATTCGACTCGCGCCTGCCCATAACTCCTTTCCCGGCGCGTCAGCTTCCCTGTCTAATCTCTACCCAAATTGTGTCAGATGATTCCGAGACCCGACGGATGGGGGGTGGGCGGGTGATCAATTCTCAAGCGCTGTCTGCCTACGGAACCGTAGGTTTCGTTTGACTGGCTGTACAGCCAATAGTTGCCACACCTCTTTCGATACCCGCGTGCTTAAAGAAGAGCGGTGTCACTACCGCGTGATACGTACGTTTGTGCGCGCGCGACTCGGATTTATTTCGCGTAGACGATCGATCAGGACCAAGGCGCGATGGCGTCGCACGGTGGCATCGTACCCCGACCCGCGAGCCCGCCGAATGCCGGCAGACGGCGACAGAAGCCACTCGCCGGCCGCGAACGGGTGCACGGCTCGGACCAGCTTTGCGGCCGAAGTGCGCCTGAACAGGGAAGGTTCCGGGGCCGGGAGCAGTCTCGGAACATGATGAGGTTCAAGCGCAAGACCGCAACCATTGTCGTGCTCGCCGGCGCAGCCCTGACATCGGCATGCGGTTCCGGGGCGCTGACGCACTCCACGGCCACGCCGGCCGCCACCACGCACCCCGCCACCGTCCCCGCACACCCCGCCGGCGTCCAGGCGCACCCCACCGTCCGCGCGCCTGCGGCAGCGAGCGCGCCGGCGTTCGCGTGGCTTCGCCCCGCGCCGGCGCCCGCGGCATGGCGGCGCGCGCACCTAACCGGCACTGCCGCCCTCGCCTACCCGCCGTCGTGGCGCCAGATCCACTCCGACCCCGGCACGGCGTCGGCCGCGGTTGCCTCTTCCGGCAACGGCCTGATCACGGAGTACCTGAATGCGACGCCGCAGCAGGCGAACGAGACGCTCGCCAACTGGAACAGCTTCCGTCCGGCCCACAACCGCGAAGAGGGCGACAGCCAGGACCAGGTGCTTGCTGCGGCGCGTGACCTGAGGTTTCGCAACGGCAGCGGCTCGTGCGTGATCGACCGCTACAGGACCAGTCGCACCCGGTACACGGAGATCGCCTGCCTCGTTCAGGCGCGCAGATCCGCGACCGTGATCGTCGCCGCCGGCTTGACGTCGCGGTGGCCGCAGGAGGCGCCGGCGCTCGAGCGCGCGGTGTCAGCCTTCCTGGCATAACGCACGCACCGCAGCCGCCGGCGAGGAGGTTTCGGGCGTTGTACACGTGTGAGGTCCGCGGTCGGCAGCGATCCGTTAGCGTCCCGCCACCATGCCCCCGCGTGTCGTCCTCCTTCCCGGTGACGGGATCGGCCCTGAGATCACGGCCCCGACCCTGGACGTGCTGAAAGCCGCCGGCGCGGATCTCGAGTACGAGGAGCACCTCTTCGGCGGCGCCTCGATCGACGCCCACGGCACCGCCCTCACCGACGAGACGCTCGACGCCTGCAAGCAGGCCGACGCCGTGCTGCTGGCCGCGGTCGGCGGTCCGAAATGGGACACCACCGACCCCGACAAGCCCCGCCCGGAGCAGGGCCTGCTAGGCCTGCGCAAAGGTCTCGGCCTGTTCGCCAACCTGCGCCCGGTCAAGCCGTTCCCGGCCCTTTATGACGCGAGCCCGCTCAAGCCCGAGCTCATCGATGACACCAACCTCACCGTGGTTCGAGAGCTCACCGGCGGCATCTACTTCGGGAACAAGACCCGCACCAAGGACCGTGCCTCCGACGATTGCGTCTACACGAGAACGGAGATCGAGCGCATCGCCCGGGTCGCGTTCACGGCCGCCAAATCGAGAGTCACCAGCGTCGACAAGGCCAACGTCCTCGAGACCAGCCGCCTGTGGCGCGAGGTCGTCCGCGAGATCCACACAAACGAATTCCCGAACATCGAGCTCGAGCACCTGCTCGTCGACAACGCCGCGATGAAGCTGATCGCGGCACCGCGTCACTTCGAGGTGATCCTCACCGAAAACATGTTTGGCGACATCCTCAGTGACGAGGCCGCGATGCTGACGGGCTCAATCGGGATGCTGCCGAGCGCCTCGCTCGGTGAACAAAAGCCCGGACTGTTCGAGCCCGTTCATGGCTCGGCCCCCGACATCGCCGGCACCGGAGCCGCCAACCCGCTCGCGATGTTCCTCTCGGCGGCGCTCATGCTCCGCCACGGACTCGACATGGAGGCTCAGGCGGCCTCGGTAGAATCGGCGGTCGAGCGAGCGCTCGCCGACGGCCTGCGCACGCCCGACCTGGGGGGCACGGCAACGACGTCAGAAGCCACCCAGGCAGTCCTCAAACATCTATAAGGAGTCGGTCGTGGAACAAGCGGACCTCATCTGGCACAACGGAGAAATGGTTGCCTGGGAGGACGCGAAGGTTCATGTATTGACGCACGGCCTCCACTACGGCACCGGAGTATTCGAGGGGATTCGGGCGTACGAGACCGCAAAGGGAACGGCGATCTTCCGCCACCACGACCACCTCGATCGCCTGTTCAAGTCGGCCGAGCTCTACTACATGCCGATCCCGTACACGCTCGCCGAGCTGCGGACGGCGACTCACGAGCTGATCGCGGCCAACGAGTTGCGCGAGTGCTACATCCGCCCGATCGTGTTCCGCGGGTACGGTCAGATGGGCCTGTACCCGCTCGACGCTCCGGTCGAGGTGTCGATCGCCGTGTGGCCGTGGGGCGCATATCTCGGCGAGGAGGGCAAGGCCCAGGGAGTCCGCGCCAAGGTCTCGAGCTGGCGGCGGATCCCGCACGACGCGCTGATCCCGCATGCCAAGGCATCCGGCCAGTACCTGAACAGCGTGCTCGCGAAGATCGAGGCCTCGAAGGCCGGTTATCAGGAGGCAATCCTGCTCGACTCGCACGGGTTCGTGTGCGAGGGCTCGGGCGAGAACATCTACGTCGTCCGCGACGGCACGGTCTGCACCCCGCCGCAAACCGCCGGCATCCTCGACGGCATCAACCGCAAGTCAGTGATTCAGATCGCCCGGGATCTCGGGTACGAGGTCGTCGAGCGCAACCTGGCGCGGGCGGAGATGTACCTCGCCGATGAGGTCTTCCTGACCGGTACCGCGGCCGAACTGGTGCCTGTCCGCGAAATCGACGACCACATGGTCGGCTCGGGCGAGCCGGGGCCGATCACGCGCGACCTGGCGCGCGTGTTCGACGATGCGCTCCACGGCCGCGATCAGCGCTACGCCGAATGGCTCGACATCGTCGAGGTGCCGAGCCGAACCGCAGCCGGATGACTCGCATCGAGCTCTACGACACGACCCTCCGCGACGGGATGCAGGGGGAGGGCATGTCGCTGTCCGCGCAGGAGAAGCTGCGGGTGGCGCATCGTCTGGACGAGCTCGGGATCGACGTGATCGAGGCGGGCTTCCCCAGCTCGAACCCCAAGGAGCTAGAGCTGTTCGGCTTGCTCGCCGGGGAGACCTTCCGGCACGCCCGGATCGCCGCATTCGGGATGACGCGTCGGCGCGACACCGCCGCTGACGCCGACCCCGGACTGCGCGTGCTCGCCGTCTCGAGCGCCCCGGTGTGCACGATCGTCGGCAAGTCCTGGGGCCTCCACCTCGAGAAAGTCGTGAAGGTCGATCGCGACGAAAACCTGCGCATGATCTCCGAGTCGGTGGCGTTCCTCGCCGGCGAGGGAAAGCGCGTGATCTACGACGCCGAGCACTTCTTCGACGGGTTCGCGGACGATCCGGCGTACGCGCTCAGCTGCGTCCGCGCGGCCGCGGAGGCCGGGGCCGACACGGCCACCTGCTGCGACACGAACGGCGGCACGCTTCCGCATCAGATCGCCGCGGCGATCGCCGAGGTCGTCGCGACGCTCGCCCCCACGGGCGCGAAGGTCGGGATCCATTGCCACGACGACTCCGGCTGCGGGGTCGCGTGCTCGCTCGCTGCCGTCGAACAGGGCGCGGTCCACGTGCAAGGGACGATGAACGGATACGGCGAGCGCTGCGGGAACGCGAATCTGGTCACGATCATCCCGACCCTCCAGCTGAAGCTGGGCTATGACTGCGTCACCGACGAGCAGCTCGCCTCGCTGTCGCAGACCGCGCACTTCTTCGACGAGATGCTCAACTTCACGCCCGATCCCGACCAGCCGTACGTCGGGCGCAATGCATTTGCGCACAAGGGCGGCATGCACGTCGCCGGCGTCAACGTCGACCCGGCGACGTTCGAGCACATCGACCCGGACATCGTCGGCAACCGCCGCGAGCTCCTGATCTCCGAGCTGTCGGGCAAGGGCACCGTCGAGGCGCGAGCCCGCGACGCAGGGATCGCGCTCGGCGACGGCGAGGCCGGGCGGCTGGTTGAACGGGTCAAGGAGCTTGAGCACCTGGGCTATCACTTCGAAGCCGCCGACGGGTCGTTCGAGCTGCTGCTGCGCAAGGAGACCGGCGACTACGAGCCACTGTTCCGGCTCGAGTCCTGGCGGGCGATCGTCGAAAAGCGCGCGGACGGCCGCGTCGAGACCGAGGCGACGATAAAAATTTGGGTCGACGGCGAACGCTACGTTCGCACCGCCGAGGGCAACGGCCCCGTGAATGCGCTCGACCGCGCGCTCCGGGAAGCGCTTGTGGAGATCCATCCCCACCTGCGCGACATCGACCTCGTCAACTTCAAGGTGCGGATCCTGGACGAGACCAAGGGGACGGGCGCGGTCACGCGCGTGCTCCTCGACGCCTCCGACGGCGAGCAGGTGTGGGGCTCGATCGGAGTGTCGGAGAACGTCATCGAGGCCTCCTGGGAGGCGCTCGTCGACTCGCTCGAGTACGGCATGCGCGTATCGGGCCTGCCCACCCGGCCCTCGCCGTTACCCGATGCGGCCGCGTCGCCACGGGTTCGTGACTGACTCCGCCGCGAGGCAGACTGTGGCCAGCCGCACCGGCGAGGCCATCCCGCTCGCGCGCCCGGTGATCGGTGAGGCCGAGATCGAGGGCGTGCTCGAGGTGCTCCGCTCCGGCCGCCTGTCGCTCGGGCCGCTGCTGGCCGAGTTCGAGCGGGAGTTCGCACGCGCGGTCGGCGCCGCCCACGCGAGCGCCGTATCCAGCGGCACGGCGGGGCTGCATCTGGCACTCCGGGCGGCGGGCGTCAGCGACGGCGACGAGGTCGTCACGAGTCCGCTGTCGTTCGTGGCCAGCGCGAACGTGGTCGTATACGAGCGCGCCACTCCGGTGTTCGCCGACATCGACCCGGTCACGTTCAACCTCGATCCAGAAGCCGCTGCGGCAGCGGTCACCGAGCGCACCACCGCGCTGCTGCCGGTGCACCTGTTTGGCTACCCGGCAGACCTTGGCGCGTTCGAGCGGCTCGGGCTTCCGATCGTCGAAGACGCCTGCGAAGCGCTCGGCGCGATCGACGCCGACGGTGTGCCGGTCGGGGGCCGTGGACATCCGGCGGTGTTCGGCTTCTACGCCAACAAGCAGATCACGACTGGCGAGGGGGGGATGGTCGCGACCGCCGACGCCGCAGTCAAGGAGCGGATCGACTCCGAACGCAACCAGGGCCGCGCCCCCGACATGGACTGGCTCGACCACGATCGGCTCGGCTTCAACTACCGACTATCGGAGATAGCCTGCGCCCTTGGCCTCGCCCAGCTCGAGCATCTCGATGCGCTGATCGCCGGCCGCGCGCGGGTCGCTGCCGCCTACGCCGAGACGCTCGCGGACATCGACGGCGTCGACCTGCCATGCCCGGAGCGCGGACGGGTACGCCGCGGCTGGTTCGTGTACGTCGTCCAGCTTCCGCGTGACGTCGATCGCGACTCGACCGTGCGCGCGCTGGCCGCGCGAGGCATTCCGAGCAAGCCGTACTTCCCGGCGGTTCACCTGATGAGCTACTACCGCGAGCAGTTCGGACACAAGGAGGGCGAGTTCCCGGTGTGCGAGGACGTCGCCGCCCGGTCGATCGCGCTGCCGTTCTTCCCCGACATGACCGAGTCCCAGGTAGAGCAGGTGGCCGACTCGGTGCGCGATGTTCTTGGAATGGTCGGCGGCGCCTGACGGTGGCGCCTTCGGGCGATAATCCGTCGTAAATGTCTCGCTTCGCCGAGCCTCAAGACGCGGCCTTCCGCGCGCTGAACGACTCGCTGTCGTTCGACTGGCGCCTCGGGCCCTACGACGTCCAGCAGTCGCGCGCGCACGCTTCGATGCTCGCGGCGCAGGGCATCATCTCGGATGCCGAGCGCGACCAACTGCACGCCGCATTGGATCAGGTCGAGCGCGAGCTCGGCGAAGGCAGCTTTCCCTTCGCCGACGGAGATGAGGACATCCACACGGCGATCGAGCGGCGGGTCACCGAGCTCGCCGGCAGGGTCGGCGGCAAGCTTCACACCGCGCGGTCGCGGAACGACCAGGTGGCAACGGATGTCGCGATGTTCGTCCGCGCTCATGCTCACACCGCCATCGACCGCACGGCCAGGCTGGCCACGACGCTCGCGAATCTCGCCGAAACGCACCTCGACTGGCCGATGCCCGGTTACACCCATCTGCAGCGCGCCCAGCCGGTCTATCTGAGCCATCACCTGCTCGCGTACTGCTGGATGCTGATCCGCGATCGCAATCGGTTCTCGGCGGTGGTTTCCGCCACCGCCGCGCTGCCGCTCGGCGCAGGGGCGCTCGCCGGCGTGAACTTCGACACCGATCGCGAGCTCGTCGCGCGCGAACTCGGTTTCGCCGGGGTGGCTGAGAACTCCATCGATGCGGTTTCGAACCGCGACTTCGTCCTCGACTACCTGGCGGCTGCGGCCACCTGCGCGACCCACCTGTCGCGCCTCGGAGCCGAGATCGTGCTGTGGTCGAGCGAGGAGTTCGGCTTCTGCGAGGTCGCCGATGCCTGGGCTTCCGGCTCGTCGATCATGCCCCAGAAGAAGAACCCGGACGCCGCCGAGCTCCTGCGCGCGAAGGCTCCGCGCGTGTCCGCCCACCTCGTCGCCCTGCACGGCGTGCTCCACGGCTTGCCGCTGACCTACAACAAGGACATGCAGGAGGACAAGGAGCACCTGTTCGACGCCGCCGACACGATCGAGCTGTGCCTCGACGCCGCCGACGGCATGCTCGGTTCAATTCGCTTCAGCCGCGACAACCTGGCCGCCGCGGCCGCGGACGAGATGCTCGCTGCCACCGACGTCGCCGACCTGCTCGTACGCCGCGGAATGCCCTTCCGCGAGGCGCACGGCGTGGTCGCGGGCCTGGTCCGCAGCGCGATCGACCAGGACAAGGCACTGTCCGATCTGACGCGCGAAGAGCTGACCCGCCATTCGCAACTGCTCGACGACGAGTTCTATGCGCTTCTTCAGGACGGCGCGTGGCTCGAGACCAAGCGCTCGCAAGGCGGGACGAGCCTGCCACGGGTCCGCGAGCAGCTCGAGCGGGCCCTGGCCTCGCTGGCATGAAGCGCGCCTTCTACGATCGCCCCGTGCTCGATGTCGCACGGGACTTGGTCGGGTGCGTGGTCCGGCACGGCGGTAGCTCGGGGGTCATCGTTGAAACCGAGGCGTATCACGAGTCGGAGCCTGCCTGCCACGCGTTCGTCGGCCTCACCAATCGGACGCGGGTTCTGTTCGGGCCGCCGGGCGTGGCCTACTTGTACCGCTCGTACGGCATCCACGCTTGCCTGAACGCAGTGTGCGAGCCCGTGGGCGTCGGCGCTGCGGTGCTGATCCGGGCGCTCGAGCCGGTCGAGGGGATCGATCTGATGCGCTCGCGGCGAGGACTTGACCGCGTGGAAGACCTGTGCTCGGGTCCGGGCAAGCTCACCGAGGCGCTGGCGATCGGCCTCGAGCTGAACGGCACCGACCTGCTCCGGGGGCCGATCGTGATCACCGGCCGGCCACACGCGTGGCGGGACGTCGCCGTCGTCCCGAGCCGGCGGATCGGGATCACGAAGGCCGCCGAGTTGCCATGGCGCTTCTCGGCGCGGGGGAGCCGCTTTCTGTCGCGTCCTGAGCTGTCGCGGGCGGAGCGGGTCGAGCAGGCCGCAGCGCGCTAGCCGCCACCGCCGAGACCCGCGCCACCGGAGCCCGAGCCGCCGCTGCCGCCCGACGTGCCGCCCGCGCCGCCGCCACCTCCGGTGGTACCGCCGCCTCCGGTCGTGCCGCCGGCGCCGCCGCCACCACCGGTGGTACCGCCGCCACCGCCGCCCGTAGCACCGCCACCAGCACCGGTCGTCCCGCCACCGGCGGCGCCACCGCCACCGGTTGTCCCGCCGCCCGTGCCGCCGTTCGCCGGCGCTCCGCCGCCGGTCGTACCGGCGCCGGCCGGCGTCGTCGCCGTCGCCGACGTCGAGCTGTTACCGGAGCTCGAACCCGTCGATGGGACCGCGGGCGCGCTGGTGGTGTCAGTCGACGATGTGGTCGTGATCTTCTGGTGCGGGTTCTCGCTGGCGAGGGTCTGCAGCGCCTGGACCATGAAGGTGTGCCAGATGATCGCCGGGTAGGTGCCGCCCTCGACTGGCGCCCCGTTGTAGTCGGTGGTCATCGGCACCAGCTTGTTCGGGTAGCCGACCCACACCGCCGTCGTCAGCTGCGGAGTCCAGCCTACGAACCAGGCATCGGCGTAGTTGGTGGTCGTCCCGGTCTTGCCCGCGACGTCGACACCCGAGATCGCGGCCGAGGTGCCCGTGCCCGACTGCACGACGCCGGTCAGCATCGAATGGACGACCGCGGCGATCGGAGCCGGAAGCACGCGCTCGTATTCCGGCGTGTCGACCACGTTCTTCTGCGGGCACACCGCCGGGCAGTAGATCTGGGCGATGCCGGTCGGGCCCTGCTTCGGGGCCCCGAGCGTCGGGTCGAAGACCTTCCGGCCGCCTTCCGCGAACGTCTCGTAGGCGTGCGCCATGTCCAGCGGTGATACCCCGACCTTCAGCCCGCCGAGGATCATCGCGTAGTTGCTCGAGACCGGCGTTCGGATCCCGGCGCGCTTGGCGAACTTGGCGATCCTCTTGGTGCCTACGTTGATTCCGACCTGCGAATACACCGTGTTGTCGGAGACGTCGGTGGCCTCCTGGAGCGTGATCGGGCCGGAGTACGTATTGCCGAAGTTGTGGACGATGAAGTGCTCCTTGCCGCCGCTGTTCGGGACGATGAAGTCCTGCGGGGCGGAGTCGATGATCGAGTCCGGACCGTACTTCTCGGACTCGAGCGCCATCGCCAGGGTGAACGGCTTGAAGGCCGAGCCCGGCTGGCGCTGAGCCTCGGTGGCAAGGTTGAATGGGAACTGGTTGTAGTCCTCCTGCCCGTTCACGATCGGTCCTCCGACCATCGCGCGAACCTCGCCGGTCTTGTTGTCGATCGCCACCAGCGACGCGCTCGGGAGGCCGGAGCCGTACGGGAGCTCTTGCGATATGGCCTGGTCGGCGGCCTGTTGCAGCCCGAGGTCGAGCGTTGTGCGGATCTTCAGGCCGCCGTAGTAGGCGCGGTACTCGGCGACGCTGTCCGGGACTCCGTGCTTGCCCAGTCCCACCGACGCGAGGATCTGCGGACGCAACCAGCTCGTGAAGTAAGGCGCTGCGGCCGGCTCCTGCGGTTGCTGGATCAGCGTCGCGGTCGGCACGGGTTGCTTGATGCCGTCGAGGTACTGGGCGCGGGTGAGGTAGCGCTCCTCGAACATGTCCTTGAGCACGATGTTGCGTCGAGCGGTGGCGGCCTGCTTGTGGACCAGCGGGTCGAACGCGCTTGGGTCGGCGACCATCCCCGCGAGCAGCGCGGCCTCGTACGGCTCGAGCACGGATGCGCACGATGGCCGGGGCGCATCGCCGCAACCGGAGCCCTGTTGTCCCGGTGCGACGGCCGAGTTGTAGCCGTGCTGCTTGCCGAAATACACGCGCGCGGCCGACTCCACCCCGTAGGCGCCGTTGCCGAAGTAGATCGAGTTCAAGTACTGGGTCATGATCTTCTGCTTCTTCCACTCGCGCGTGAGGTGATAGGCGAGTGCGGCCTCGCGGAGCTTTTCGAAGATCGTCCGGTTGTCCTGCTCGGACAGCGCGTTCTTGACGAACTGCTCGGCAATCGTCGACGCGCCCTGTGTGGAGCCACCGGTCACGTCGGAGACGACCGCACGGGCAATCCCCCGCAGGTCGACTCCCGGGTCGCTCCAGAAGCGCCGATCCTCGACGGAAACGATCGCGCGTCGCATCCACGGCGAGATCTGCTGGAACTGGTCGATCGCCTCGTGGTTGGGGGGTGCGAACTGCCCGATGAGATGCCAGTGGTCGTCGTAGAGATACGAGTTAGCGGCCGCCCGGTACACCTGCCGGTTCTCGATTTGCGGAAGGTCGGAGGCGACGGCCATCATCATCCCGAACACGGTCGAGACGACCCCAAGCGCGCCGAGCCCGATCAGGATCAGCAGCAACCGAAGCTTGCGAACCCGGGGCTTGGTCCGGGGGCCCCGGCGCCTGCGCCAGAACCAGCCGCGAGTCGACCTCGCCCCGCGTCCGTTCCCTCGTCGCCCTCCGTTTCCGCCGCGGCGCCCGTTTCCGCCGCGGCGCCCGTTTCCACCGCGGCGCCCGTTTCCACTGCGGGTTCCGTTTCCGTCGGCCCCGGTCCGGCTCCGGGAGGTTTCGGGCGCGACCGGAACGTTCGGCTGATCGCCGTGTGTCGGGGTTTCGACGTCGTCGATCATGCAAATGGGGGTGCTCGCGCCGGGCCGATCCGACGGCTTCGACGCGCAGCGAGACGTTGCGGCAACAGAGGTCCCGCGGCGGCGAGAGTCTAGCATTGGCCCGGATGGATTCCGAGGCCCGGACGGCGCCCGCCCTACAGGCTGAACCATCCGCCTCGAGTCCCGCCGAGGCGGCAGCGTGGCTTGCGCGAAACGCCGTTGACAGCCTCCCCGAGGGAGCGCTGGAGCAGAAGCTCGCGGCCGGTCGACCGCTGCGGGTGAAGCTCGGGATCGACCCGACCGCGCCCGACATTCACCTCGGCCACACGGTGGTGCTCCAAAAGCTGCGCGAGTTCCAGGACCTCGGCCACGAGGTCGTGTTGATCATCGGCGACTACACCGCCAGGGTCGGAGATCCCAGCGGGCGCTCGGCCACCCGGCCCGCGCTGTCGAGCGCGGAGATCGACGCGAACGCCCGGACGTTCACCGAGCAGGCGTTCACCGTGCTCGACCCCGCTCGCACGACGGTCCGGTTCAACGGCGAATGGCTCGACATGTCGATGGAGCAGCTTTTCCACCTGGCGCGCATCCCCACCGTCAGCCAGCTGCTCGAGCGCGACGATTTCGCCAAGCGGTTTGCCAGCCACACGCCGATCTCGGTGCTCGAGCTCCTGTATCCGCTGCTCCAGGCCTACGACTCGGTGGCGATCCGCGCCGACGTCGAGCTGGGGGGGACCGATCAGAAGTTCAACCTGCT
This sequence comes from uncultured Solirubrobacterales bacterium, assembly GCA_963737055.1. GTDB lineage: Bacteria > Actinomycetota > Thermoleophilia > Solirubrobacterales > Solirubrobacteraceae > Palsa-465. Next base: position 827,626 of record CAVTRE010000002.1, read on the forward strand.
CCTCGGGCGCGACATCCAGCGCCACTATGACGTGCCCGAGCAGGCGATCCTGACGACGCCGATCCTGCCCGGTACCGACGGCGTCCAGCGGATGGCCAAGTCGCTCGGCAACTACATCGGCGTCACCGAGTCGCCCGACGACATGTACGGCAAGACCCTCAGCATCCCGGACGACGCGCTCGAGACCTGGTATCAGCTACTCCTGGGTACCGATCCGCCGGCGGATCTCGGTCCCCGGGACGCCAAGCGGGCGCTCGCCCGGGAGCTCGTCACCCGCTTCCACGGGCCCGAAGCGGGTGACGCCGCCGAGCGCGAGTTCGACCGTGTTCACATCGACCGCCTTCCGCCCGAGGACATGCCGACCGTCACCTGGCCGGCCGATCAGCCCGAGGTGCACCTGCCGGCGCTGCTCGAGCGGGCCTTCGGGGTCTCGCGGTCGGATGCCCGACGCAGCCTCGCTCAGGGCGGCGTGAAGCTCGACGGCGAGACGATCGGTAACGGCGCGCTCGACCTGCCGGCCGCCGAGGTCGACGGCAAGATCCTGCAACTCGGCAAGCGCCGGTTCGCGCGCGTACGCGTGGAGTAAACGAGTGGCCGTCCACGGCGGGCTGCTGCGGCTCGACACGCCTGGCAACGGGGACATCGTCGACATAACCCCCGGCGTGGCCAGCGTCGTCAACACCGCGGGCGTCGATCGGGGCGTGGCCAGCGTGTTCGCCACCGGGTCGACCGTCGCCGTGACGACGATGGAGTACGAGCCCGGCGGCGTCCACGACCTTCAGGCGCTGCTCGACCGGCTGATCCCCAGCGCCGGCGACTACGAGCACAACCGCCTCAACTACGACACGAACTCCCATGCCCACCTCCGCGCCGCTGTGATCGGGCCGTCCGAGACGATCCCGATCGTCGACGGCCGGCTGACGCTCGGTACCTGGCAGCAGGTCGTGCTGATCGACTTCGACGACCGTCCCCGCCAGCGGGTCGTGACCGTCCAGGTGCTGTCGTAGGCGTCGAGGCGCCCGTCCCGCGGTCGCCGCGACGGCCCGTCCCGCCCTCGCCGCGACGGCCCGTCCCGCGGTCGCCGAGACGCCCGTCCCGCCGGCCGGCGGTCCGCGGTCGAGGCGCGGCGCCGCCGACCGGGCCGGGCGCAAAGCGGCCTGAGGCCCCACGCGCTACCCTCAGTGCAGCCGGCGAGCACGCCCCTCGCTACGTGGCGATTGTGGCGCTATACTCACCGGTCCGCTCCGAGAGCGGAAACGTTCTCGGACGCGCCCTGGGAAGGAACCCTTCCCGAAGAGGTGCGACGGTCTTTGAAAACTCAACAGCATGCGCACTCTTCGACCGAACCCTCGGTCGAGATGTGTGTCCAGGTTCGACGCCGTCGCTCTGCCGGTCCTTCGTGGGCCAGCGAGGTGACGGTGCCAGATTGAAAACCCCGTCTTGCGTCCCGGGATCCGTGGTGTACATCGGATCCCCTCGTGTGGACGCAGGGGCCTGATCCCACCAGCGGACAGGCCCGGGTCCGCCCACCATGCTAGGTGGGAGTGTCCGCTCCGGCGGACCGGACCTCGACGACTCTTTGTGAAGCGGGTCGCTTCGGCGGCTCGTCTCAGCAGTTCTTCACGGAGAGTTTGATCCTGGCTCAGGACGAACGCTGGCGGCGTGCCTAACACATGCAAGTGGAGCGACGAACCAGGCTTCGGCCTGGGGCAAAGCCGCGAACGGGTGAGTAACACGTGGGTAACCTGCCCCGATGATTGGGACAACCCGAGGAAACTCGGGCTAATACCGAATGTGCCCTCCGGCCATAAGGCCGCTGGGGAAAGGAAGCTTCGGCCTCCGCATCGGGATGGGCCCGCGGCCCATTAGCTTGTTGGTGAGGTAACGGCTCACCAAGGCGACGATGGGTAGCTGGTCTGAGAGGACGATCAGCCACACTGGGACTGAGACACGGCCCAGACTCCTACGGGAGGCAGCAGTGGGGAATCTTGCGCAATGCGCGAAAGCGTGACGCAGCAACGCCGCGTGGGGGAAGAAGGCCTTCGGGTTGTAAACCCCTTTCAGTTGGGACGAAGCTCCGCCGGTGAATAGCCGGTTGGAGTGACGGTACCTTCAGAAGAAGCCCCGGCTAACTACGTGCCAGCAGCCGCGGTAATACGTAGGGGGCTAGCGTTGTCCGGAATCATTGGGCGTAAAGAGCGTGTAGGCGGCTCGGTAAGTCCGCTGTAAAAGTCCAGGGCTCAACCCTGGAAAGCCGGTGGAAACTGTCGGGCTAGAGTCCGGAAGAGGCGAGTGGAATTCCTGGTGTAGCGGTGAAATGCGCAGATATCAGGAGGAACACCAATGGCGAAGGCAGCTCGCTGGGACGGTACTGACGCTGAGACGCGAAAGCGTGGGGAGCAAACAGGATTAGATACCCTGGTAGTCCACGCTGTAAACGATGGGCACTAGGTGTGGGGGGTGTCGACTCCCTCCGTGCCGACGCTAACGCATTAAGTGCCCCGCCTGGGGAGTACGGCCGCAAGGCTAAAACTCAAAGGAATTGACGGGGGCCCGCACAAGCAGCGGAGCATGTGGTTTAATTCGACGCAACGCGAAGAACCTTACCTGGGCTTGACATGTTCCTGACAGCCGTGGAAACACGGTCTCCCTTCGGGGCAGGATCACAGGTGGTGCATGGCTGTCGTCAGCTCGTGTCGTGAGATGTTGGGTTAAGTCCCGCAACGAGCGCAACCCCCGTCGCATGTTGCCAGCATTTAGTTGGGGACTCATGCGAGACCGCCGGTGACAAACCGGAGGAAGGTGGGGATGACGTCAAGTCATCATGCCCCTTATGTCCAGGGCTACACACGTGCTACATTGGCGCGTACAGAGGGTTGCGATACCGCGAGGTGGAGCGAATCCCTTAAAGCGCGTCTCGGTTCGGATTGCAGGCTGAAACCCGCCTGCATGAAGGCGGAGTTGCTAGTAATCGCGGATCAGCACTGCCGCGGTGAATACGTTCCCGGGCCTTGTACACACCGCCCGTCACACCATGGGAGTGAGCAACACCCGAAGCCGGTGGCCTAACCCTTTTGGGAGGGAGCCGTCGAAGGTGGGGCTCGCGACTGGGGTGAAGTCGTAACAAGGTAGCCGTAGCGGAAGCTGCGGCTGGATCACCTCCTTTCTAGGGAGCCCTTTATGGGCAGCGATCGCCTCGAGCGATCAGCTCTAGCAATGTCGACCGGGCCTGGCAGGCCGCGCATACGGGCTTCGCGCCCGCGTGATGCGGTTCGCATGCTGTTGAGTTTTGAGAGACCGGCTCGCCGCCGGCGCTCGTAGACCTCGGTCCGCGGGCATTGGCTGCGAGCGCGCCTCTTCTCGGACCTTGAAAACTGCACAGTAGCCAATGACACGGGTATCGGGTAACGCCTAGCGGCGATTACCTTCGAGAAATCTTCGATTTCTCTGATGCGGATCCCGCAAGGGATTCGCCTCGATCACCGTCAAGATAGTAAGGGCACATGGTGGATGCCTTGGCACCAAGAGTCGATGAAGGGCGTGAACGGCTGCGATAAGCCGCGGTGAGGCGCTGAATGGCCAGTGACCCGCGGATGCCCGAATGGGGAAACCCAGCGTCGGTAATGCGACGTTATCCCGCGCTGAACACATAGGCGCGGCGAAGACAAGCGGGGGAAGTGAAACATCTCAGTACCCCGAGGAAAGGAAATCAAACAGAGACTCCCTGAGTAGTGGCGAGCGAAAAGGGAAGAGCCCAAACCCGGCGTGTGTAAGCGGCCACGCGTTGCACGTCGGGGGTTGTAGGGCGCCTGGTCCGGAGTGTGGCTGATCCGGCAGAAGTTACAAAATTGCGTGATAGTCGAAGCGTGTGGAACCACGCACCACAGAGGGCAATCGTCCCGTAGACGAAATCGCGCGGACTTCTGCAGGCGTTCCTGAGTAAGTCCGCACCCGTGAAACGCGGACTGAATCTGGGGGGACCACCCTCCAAGGCTAAGTACTACTTGGTGACCGATAGCGGACTAGTACCGTGAGGGAAAGGTGAAAAGTACCCCGGAAGGGGAGTGAAATAGTACCTGAAACCGCGTGCCTACAAGCGGTGGGAGCGGCCTCGTGCCGTGACCGCGTGCTTTTTGCATAACGAGCCGGCGAGTTACTCGTCTGCGGCAAGGTTAAGCGATGAGCGGAGCCGTAGCGAAAGCGAGTCCGAATAGGGCGATATAGTCGTAGGCGGTAGACCCGAAGCTGAGCGAGCTACCCATGGGCAGGTTGAAGCGGGGGTAAGACCTCGTGGAGGACCGAACCGACCTAGGTTGAAAACTGGGCGGATGACCTGTGGGTCGGAGTGAAAGGCTAATCAAGCTCAGTGATATCTGGTTCTCTCCGAAATATATTTAGGTATAGCCTCGGATAAATTCCGTGGCGGCCGTAGAGCACTGTTTGGACTAGGGGCCCTACCAGGTTACCGACTTCAGGCAAACTCCGAAGACCGTCACGGTTACTCCGGGAGTCAGTTGCTGGGGGATAAACTTCAGCGTCAAAAGGGAAACAGCCCAGACCGCCAGCTAAGGTCCCTAAGTACTAGCTAAGTGGGAAACGATGTTCGAATGCAGAGACAACCAGGAGGTTGGCTTAGAGGCAGCCATCCTTGAAAGAATGCGTAACAGCTCACTGGTCAAGTGTTCGAGCGCGGACAATGTAACGGGGCTCAAGCTAGTCACCGAAGCTGCGGGTGCGTGAGATCTTCGGGCTTCTTGCGCGGTAGGAGAGCGTTCCGGCGCCCGAGAAGCGGCGGCGTAAGCCAGCCGTGGAGGCGGCGGAAGTGAGAATGCCGGCATGAGTAACGAAAGAGGGGTGAGAATCCCCTCCGCCGATTGCCCAAGGGTTCCTGAGTAAAGTTCGTCTGCTCAGGGTCAGTCGGGACCTAAGGCGAGGCCGAAAGGCGTAGTCGATGGCTAACGGGTTGATATTCCCGTACCACGTCGCTTTCGTTTGACCGATGGGGGGACGAGGAAGGCTATGGGATCCCAGGCGATGGTCGTCCTGGGCTAAGCATGTAGGGGTGGCTCTAGGTAAATCCGGAGCCGCATAACCTGAGGTGCGAATGCAGCTGGCTCTAAGCCGGCGAGTCCCGGAAGCCCTGCCTCCAAGAAAAGCCTCTAGGGAGGAAGCGCGTGCCCGTACCAAAACCGACACAGGTGGGCAAGTGGAGAACACTAAGGTGATCGAGATAACCCTCGTTAAGGAACTCGGCAAAATCGCCCCGTAACTTCGGGATAAGGGGCGCCCCAGTAGGGTGAACCTCCTCGCGAGGGGAGCCCGAGAGGGCCGCAGTGAATAGGTTCAAGCGACTGTTTACCAAAAACACAGGTCTCTGCTAAGTCGTAAGACGACGTATAGGGGCTGACGCCTGCCCGGTGCCGGAAGGTTACGTGGAGGTGTTAGGGGCAACCCGAAGCACCGAAGCTAAGCCCCGGTAAACGGCGGCCGTAACTATAACGGTCCTAAGGTAGCGAAATTCCTTGTCGGGTAAGTTCCGACCTGCACGAATGGCGTAACGACTTGAACGCTGTCTCAACGAGGGGCTCGGTGAAATTGCAGTCTCGGTGAAGATGCCGAGTACCCGCGGCTAGACGGAAAGACCCCGTGAACCTTTACTACAACCTGGTATTGGGGTTCGATGCATCTCGCTCAGGATAGGTGGGAGCCTTGGAAGCACCGGCTGCGGCTGGCGTGGAGGCAACCTTGAGATACCACCCTTGGTGTATTGGATCTCTAACAGTGCGCCGTGAATCCGGGCGCTGGACAGTGACAGGCGGGTAGTTTGACTGGGGCGGTCGCCTCCCAAAATGTAACGGAGGCGCGCAAAGGTTCCCTCAGCACGGTCGGAAATCGTGCGTAGAGTGTAAAGGCAGCAAGGGAGCTTGACTGCGAGACTGACAGGTCGAGCAGGTGCGAAAGCAGGCCTTAGTGATCCGGCGGTAGCAAGTGGAAGCGCCGTCGCTCAACGGACAAAAGGTACTCCGGGGATAACAGGCTTATCGGGCCCAAGAGTCCACATCGACGGCCCGGTTTGGCACCTCGATGTCGGCTCGTCGCATCCTGGGGCTGAAGTAGGTCCCAAGGGTTGGGCTGTTCGCCCATTAAAGCGGTACGCGAGCTGGGTTCAGAACGTCGTGAGACAGTTCGGTCCCTATCTGCCGTGGGCGTTGGAGAGTTGAGAGGATTCGTCCCTAGTACGAGAGGACCGGGACGAACGCACCTCTGGTGTATCTGTTGTCCTGCCAAGGGCACCGCAGGTTAGCTACGTGCGGATCGGATAACCGCTGAAAGCATCTAAGCGGGAAGCCGGCCTCAAGATGAGCTCTCCCATCCCCTTGAGGGAGTAAGACCCCTGGAAGATCACCAGGTTGATAGGCCGGATCTGGAAGAGTGGTGACACTCGTAGGAGACCGGTACTAATGGGTCGAGGGCTTGACGGATATTTGATATCCGTGCATTGGCACTGTGTAGTTTTGAAGGCCCGAGGAGGGCGCTGGTCTCTACCGGTTTCCGGTGGCTATGGCGAGGGGGAAACACCTCTTCCCATTCCGAACAGAGCAGTTAAGCCCCTCAGCGCCGATGGTACTTGGCCCGCAAGGGCCTGGGAGAGTAGGTCGCCGCCGGTTTATTTTCACAGCCGTAGACAGCGAGCATTCACAGGAACTTGAAGATGCAGGACAGTGATCAAGTTCCTCCGCGCCAACCCCCAGGTGCTGGCGCTGCTCGTCATTTGCCTCGTGCTCGGGATCGGGCACGTTCCTGTCGTGCTCGTAGCGGTCTGGTGACAGCGCCGACGGACCAGACGACCGGTGAGCCCAGCGGGGCAATTTTGGGCGCGCACGCCATCGTCCAGGCGCTCCTGTCGACCCTCGGCGTTTAGCCGGCCTCAACCGCCGGCACAGGCCCGGACGCTCTCTCTGGGATCGTTGCTAGCGCGTCAAGGTCTAACCACTGCCTGGCGAGTTACAGCGCGGCATTCGTCGGCCCACTCGAGGCCGGGCCCACGCCGAACGAACCTGACGTTGCCGATGGACTTGATGGCAACGATCGCTCGAGAACCTCCTGCAAGAACCACAACCGGTCCTCGTGTCGGCGCGGCCCGCCACACCGGCCGGCGAGCGAGCTCGCGCGGTGGGTGACAGGCGACGCGCGTGACGACAGACCTCCCAGGCTCCGGCGTCTCGCAGTGGGTTATCGCGTCTCGTTCGGCTGGGCTTTCGGCCTCGCAATGGGCTTGTCGGCCTCGCCGCGGGCTTGTAAGGCCTCGCGGGCGGGCTGTCCCGGGCTCCTAAGGCCCTCGTCGGCTCGCGGGCCAGCTTTCTGCCCACGGCCGCCGGCGGTCCGTTTACGACTGGCGCATCACCTCGCTTCGGCCGCCGCCGGCCGGCGCTGACCGGACAGGGCAGAGGCAGTGGGCAGCTGGGGGCTTGACGCTACCGGCGCGGCGCTCGCGCGCCCAGCGGAGCGGTCGGCGATGCGGGTGCGTGGCCCAAGGCTCGAGATCGGGTTGCGCGTCGTCCGGTGGGTCGCCGAGGAAGTCGTCGACGAGCGCCATCCAGGCGCGCAGGCGGGTCTTCGAAGACTGGAACATATGTTCGAGACCCTAGGAGGTGGGTCGGACGGAATGGGTGGGCAGTTGCAGGGAAAAACCGGGCGGCTTCATAACGTCCGCGAAGGAGCGGATGGAGCGCTCCATAACGCTGCTGGGAGGGTGGATTTGGGCTGGCCGAGGATGCGGATCGGCCCTGGCCGAGGACGCGGATTGGCCCTGGCCGAGCACGCGGATCGGTCCTCGCGAGGACGCGGATTCGGCCCTCGGAGGGCGGCCGAAACGCGGACGGCTAATCCACGACCGGACTGGGGTGCTTGGGCTCGTACAGCCCGAGCTCGCCACCGCCGGGCAACGCTATCGACGTAACCGACCCCCAGCGCTCCTCGGCAATCGGGCGGCTGAACTCCACGCCCTTGTGTCGGAGCTCATCGACGGTCGCCTGGATGTCGTCACACATCAGATACAGCTCGCAGGAGCCGATGCCGTCGGTGGGATGGGCCGCGACCTCGGCCGGAGGAAGAGCGAAGATCAGCCATCCGTCGCCGGCGTCGACCGAGGGCAGCTCGAGCACATCCCGAAGCAACGCGCGCACGCCGTCGGCGTCCCGGCTGTAGATGATCGCGTGCGTCCCGGTGATCACGTCGCGTGTGTCCTGGAGATCACGTCGCGTGCGTCCCGGTGATCACGTCGCGTGCGTCCCGGTGATCACGTCGCGTGCGTCCCGGAGATCACGTCAGCCTGCGTCCCGGTCATCAAGGAGTCACGCGGCCGAGCCGAGCGTCGACCACACCTCGATCTTGGTGGCGACCCGATTGACGACGTCGGTCGTGAATTCGGTGGTGGTGGCGTTGCCGCCGAGGTCGGGCGTCTTGACTCCGGATCCGATCGCCTCGAGCGCGGCCTCGTAAATCGCCCGCGAGGCGCGCTCGGCGGCCGGCCCGTGACGGTCGGCGGCGTGGCGGAGCAGAGCGCCGCAGGCCAGGATCATCGCGAGTGGATTCGCGAGATCCTTACCCTCGAGCGCCGGCGCGGTGCCGTGCGGCGCCTCGGCCATCGCCACCGTGGTCTCGTACGTCTCGTTGTCGAACGCGAGGAGGACGGACTCGGCGCCGGCGATCGAGCCGAACATCGGAAGCACGAGGTCTGACAGGCAATCGCCGTCGCGGTTGAGCGCCGGGATCACGAGCGCAGCATCAGGGGCGCCCGACATCAGTCCGGCATAGGTGGCGTCGATCAGCACAGGCTCGTACGCGATCCCCACGTGCCGGGCGGCAGCCGCGTCCATCTCCTCCTTCAGCATCCCCTCGTACACGGGAGACACCGTCCACTTCGGCCCGCCGTAGACGCGGGCGTTCATCTTCGCCGCGGTTCGGAACGCGTACTCCGCGACGGCACGGCACGTCGAGCGCGTGATCTTCTCGGTCCGGTAGGCGATCTCCGACGGGTCTCCGGGATCGCCCTCACGCCACTGCTTTGCCCCGTAGGCATCGTCGACGGCCATCCGAACGACCGAGATTGGGTAGTGGACGCCGGCGATCGGGGCGACGCCAGGCAGGCGGCGCCCGGTCCGGACGATCACCTTCCCGTCGACCTCCTCGCGCAGAATGCGGTTGGGCGAGCCGACGTCGTCCTTGCCTTCGGGGGTGATGGTCGCGGCCTTGAGCCCGAGGCCGGCCGCGCACATTGCCTGAGCGGCCTCGGTGACGACCCCGTTCATCGTGGCGCGCCGATTCTCCAGCGATAAATCGAAGCGCTGGAGCTCGAGATCCAGGCCAAGCAGCGCCGGATCGAGCAGCCGAAGGGACTGCTCGAGCAGTTCCTGCCCCGTCTGGTCTCCTTCGAGAACCGCGATCTTGACCGCGTCGGTCATGCCGGCGGACCATAGCCGACGGTGCGCCCCCGAGAGGCGACCGAGTAGGCCCCCGGGAGGCGACCGAGTAGGCCCCCGGGAGGCGACCGAGTAGGCCCGAAGCACGCCGCGCAGTGTGTCCGAATTCGGACGTACGCGCGCGTACGGTCGCATCGAGCACCCGCGGAGTTGCGGGTACCTTCTCGGAGCGTCTCGCGTTGCGTCCGGCAACCGAGACGCCCAAACCCGAGCAGACACGATGTAGGTGGCAAGGCCGCTGGAGCATCAGGGCCGGCTCGACCCAGTTACAAGCGCCCGCGTCTGCCGGCGAGCGCCGCAACGACCCACCTGCGAACGCTTCTGATCGGAGACGTATGACAGAACTCGAGGAGACCCTCGGCGCTCCCGGCGATCCCCGTGCGCAAGGGCCTGTCGTGACTTCGCAACGGCCGGTCGTGACTTCGCAACGGCCGGTCGTGACTTCGCAAGAGCCGATCCGCCCGTCACAAGAGCCGATTCGGCTCTCGGTGGTGATCCAAGAGCTGCCCGAGGGCACCGTGATTGCAGTGGGCGGCGAGCTCGATCTGCTGACTGCTCCTCAGCTCGCGGCCGTGGTCGACCCGATCCTCGCCGTGGACCACCGCCACATCGCGATCGACCTCACCGCGACCTCGTTCATGGACTCGGCCGGGGTTCACGCCCTCGTCAACATAAGCAACCGGGCGCACCGGCGTTTCGCGGTGATCTGCCCCGCCGGAACGGTGCGACGCACGATCGAGCTGATCGGGCTCGCCGAGCCGCTCAGCGTCGTCGACAGCCTCGATGAGTACAGGCGGCGCAGAGCCGGATTCTGACCGGGATCTCCCGATGTACCAAGTTTCGGACTCTGCGTCCCGGGGGAAAACCGCCACCAGAAGGGCGCAGCCGATGAAACATAGAGCAGACCACGCGACGCTCGGTCGCTCACTGCGCCCGCGAGGCCCGATTCACCTCGACCTGAGCACGCGCCAGGCGTCGGAGGCGACCGTCATCACAGTTACGGGGGAGCTCGACGTCCTTACCGCCCGCCGGCTCACGCCGCAGCTGGACGACATCGTTCGCAGGATGGACGGCGATGTCGTGATCGACCTGAGCCGGGCCGAGTTCATCGATTCGTTCGGGCTGACCGTTCTGCTGAATACCCAGCGCCGCCTCGCGCGCCAGGGGCGGGCGCTTACGGTGATCTGCGGTGAGGGCCCGGTGCGCCGGGCGATCGAGTTCGCGCGCCTGCTTGAGCCGCTCGGCGTCGTCCCGAGCCTCGCCGAGTACCAGCAGCGCCGCAACAGCGCCTAGGACGACGCACTGCCGGCGGGCATCAGCTCGTCCTGCCGCTCGGCCAGCGCCCCGATCACGATCGTCAGGTGCTCGGCGAAGTCGACCCCGAGTTCCTCGGCGCCGTGCACCAGCTCCTCCCGGTTGACCGCCGCGGCAAAGCTGGGCTGACGGAGCTTCTTCTTGACCGACTTCGGCGTCATTCCCTGCAGCTTCTCCGGCCGCACGTAGGCGACAGCCAGCACAAATCCCGACAGCTCGTCCACCGCAAAAAGCGCCTTCTCCATCGGTGAGTCGCGCGACACACCCAGGAAGTCGGCGTGCGACGCGACGGCACGCACGAGCTCGGGCGGATAGCCACGGGCCTCGAGCTCGCGCAACGCGGACCGCGGGTGGCCGTCGTCTGAGTCCTGCAGATTCGGATACCGCTCGTAATCGAGATCGTGCAACAGCCCCGTCAGCCCCCACAGATCGACGTCGCCGTCGAACCGCGGCGCGTAGGCGCGCATCGCCGCCTCCACGGCCAGCATGTGGCGTCGGAGCGAGTCAGAAGAAGTCCATTCACAAAGGAGGTCCCACGCCTCGTCTCGCGAAAGCTGAACCTGCATGGAGGGAACCCTAGCTGAGCGGATTCGGATCCTCGACGCTCGCGAGGCGGGAGAGCGGGGAGCAGGGGCGAGATCCCCGGCGAAACCGACCGGACGGCCACCCGGGACGGGTCTGGCGACACGAGAAGGTACGCTGCGGCCCCCTATGGAAAAGTTCGTAATCGAAGGCGGGAGGCCCCTGGCGGGCACTGTCACTCCCGCCGGCAATAAGAACGGCGCGCTCCCGATCCTGGCCGCGTGCCTGCTGACTGACGATGAAGTGATCCTCCGCAATGTCCCCAGGATCAGGGACGTGGAGGCAATGACACTGCTGCTCGAGCAGCTTGGAGCCCGCGTACAGTGGATTGGCCCCGGTGAGATCTCGATCGACGCCTCGAGCGTCGACAGCTGGGAGGTCGATCGCGAGCTGGCCGAGCGGATTCGCGCCTCGTTCCTGCTCGCCGGTCCGTTGCTCGCGCGCTTCGGCCGCGCTCAGATGCCGCCGCCCGGCGGGGACGTGATCGGCCGCCGGCGGCTGGACCCGCACCTCGACGCCTTCCGCGCGCTCGGCGCCACGGTCGACGACGACCGCGGCGAGATCCGGCTCGAGGCGCCGCTCGGTCTGAGGCCGTGCGACTTCCTGATGGACGAGCCCTCGGTGATGGCCACCGAGAACGCGCTGATGGCCGCGGCGCTCACCCGCGGGCCGACCGTGATCCGCAACGCCGCGTCCGAGCCGCACGTCCAGGACCTCGCCCGGATGCTCTCGGCGATGGGCGCGCAGATTGACGGCATCGGCTCGAACGTGATGACCGTGCACGGCGTCGGCAGCCTCCGGGGCTGCACCCACGGCATCGCCCCCGACCACATCGAGATCGGCTCGTTCATGGCGCTCGCCGGCGTCACCGGCGGCGAGCTCATCGTCAAGGACACCGTTTCCGAGGACCTGCGGATGATTCGCCTCGTGTTCGACCGCCTCGGCCTGCGCACCGAGGTGCGCGGCGCCGACATCATCGTCCCCGGCAACCAGCAACTCGTGATCCGCAACGACAAGGGCGATCACACGCCGAAGGTGCAGGACGGCCCGTGGCCGGCGTTCCCGGCCGACCTGACCAGCGTCGCGCTGGCCCTCGCCACCCAGGCGCAGGGGTCGGTGATGATCCACGAGTGGATGTTCGAGAACCGGCTGTTCTTCGTCGACAAGCTCGTGCTGATGGGGGCGTCGATCACGATCTGCGACCCGCACCGCGCGATGGTGGTCGGGCCGCGCCGCCTGCATGGCCAGCGCGTCGACTCGCCCGACATCCGCGCCGGGATGGCGATGCTGATTGCCGCGTTCGCGGCCGACGGCGTCACCGAGATTGGCAACGTCCGCCATATCGATCGCGGTTACGAGCGCATCGACGAACGGCTACGCGACCTCGGCGCCCGGATCGAGCGCGAGGAGGACGTGCCGGTCTCAGTCTGATCGCCACCGCCCGGCCTGCAATGAGCGAGCCGTGGGCGAGCCGTAACTGACACATTCCTGGGCGATGGTCGATCGCATCCCCAGCGGAACGCGCGACTTCCTGCCCGACGAGATGCGCGAGCTCCGCGCGATGACCGACCGCGTCCGCACGGTCTTCGAAAAAGCCGGCTACGGCGAGGTGTACACGCCGGCGCTCGAGTACGAGGGCACGTTCGATCGCGCCGACATGAACGCGAGCCGCCCGGCCTACCGGATGTTCGACGAACAGGGTCACGTACTCGTGCTCCGCTCGGACATGACCGTCCCGATCGCCCGCCTGGTCGCGACGCGCTATCGCGACGCCGAGCCGCCGCTGCGGTTCTGTTACTTCGCGCACGCCTATCGCGGCGTCAGTCCGCAGCGCGGGCAGTCACGCGAGTTCCTCCAGGCCGGAATCGAGCTGATCGGCGCGGAGAGTCCCGAGGGCACCGCCGAGGTCCTCACGGTCCTGTGCAATGCGCTCGACGCGGCAGGTCTCGAGACCTACCGAGTCGGGCTCGGCGACGCCTCGCTCTACCCGACGCTGCTAGACGGTTTGAATGTCGACCCGGCCCGCCGCGAGCACATCCTCACCGAGCTCGTCGACGGGGATTTCGTCGGTCTCGAGCGCGAGATCGCGGAGCTCGGCGTCGATCCGGCCCACGCTGAGGTCCTCCTGCGCGCGCCCCGCACGCGAGGCGGCCCCGCGGTGCTCGAGGACCTCGAGGGCCCGCTCCACACCGCGGTGACAGGCATGCGGGCCGTGCACGCGCTGCTCGAGCCGAGCGTCGCGGACCGGATCATCTTCGACCTCGGACTGGTGCGGAGCCTCGGCTACTACACCGGCGCGATCTTCCAGGTCTACGACCCCGCCTACGGCGTGCCGATCGGGATCGGCGGGCGCTACGACGAGCTGCTCGGGCGGTTCGGGCGGCCGCTGCCCGCGGTCGGGTTCGCGCTGAACGTGGAGCGGCTGCACATCGCGCTCACGAGTGAAGAGCGCCGCCGATGAGCGAACTGCGGATCGCGGTTCCTCGCGGCGCGCTGTTCACCCAGACGCTCGACCTGCTCGACCGGCTCGGACTCGACACCGGCGAGGTCCGCGACAACGACCGCAAGCTCCTGTTCGATAAGGCCGGGATCATCACGATGCGGCCCTCGGACGTTCCCACTTATGTCGAGGCCGGCGCCGCGGACCTCGGGATCACCGGCAAGGACGTGCTGCTCGAGCAGTCCGAGCGCGAGCTGTACGAGCTCGTCGACCTCGAGTACGGCCAATGCACGATGGTGCTCGCGACCGTCGCCGGCACGGATCCGGCGGCCGAGGCGCTCAGACGCCTCGGCGTGGTCCGGATCGCCACCAAGTACCCGCGCATCGCCACGCGCTACTTCCTCGAGACCGGGCGCCAGGCGGAGATCGTCGAGGTCAAAGGATCGGTCGAGTTGGCGCCGCTGACCGGGCTCGTCGAGGGCATCGTCGACCTCACCGCGAGCGGCGCGACGCTGCGCGAGAACGGCCTTGTCGTGCGCGAGGAGATCGCTCGGAGCACGGCCCGCCTGATCGCGAACCCGGTGGCCCACAAGCTCAAGGCGAATAGGATCGACGCGCTGTTGGAGCGGCTCGATGCGGTGTGACCGCTTCGCGCTAAGCGGCGGCGTCAACGACGTAGCGGCCGTCGCCGCCGAGATCCGGAAGCTAGTGCCGCCGCCGGAGTCGGTCCGCGATGGGGTCGCGCTGATCATCGCCACCGTGCGCGCGGGCGGCGACCGGGCCGTCCGCGACTACTCGCGGACGCTTGACACCGGTGGCCGCGAGCCGCAGGCGCTGCTGGTCAGAGACGACGAGCTCGACGCGGCCGTGGCCGCGCTCGACCCGGACGTGCGGCGCGGGATCGAGCGCGCGATCCGGAATGTGGAAGCGGTCGCCGCGGCGTGGGGCGACCGTGCAGAGGAGCTCGTCGTGCTCGGGGAGAACCGGGTGATCCTCCGCCGCACGCCTGTCGACCGCGCGGCGGTGTACGTACCCGGCGGCCGCGCCCCGTACCCGAGCACGGTCGTGATGGGTGCGGTTCCGGCCAGACTCGCCGGGGTGAAGCACATCGCCGTGTGCTCGCCACCGCGCACCGACGGGGACCTCGATCCCGTGATCCTGGCCGCGTGCCGGCTCGCCGGCGTCAATACCGTCTACCGGATGGGCGGCGCCCACGCGATCGCCGCCCTCGCCTACGGGACCCAGTCCGTCCCCGCCGTCGACGTGATCGTCGGCCCCGGGAACCTGTACGTCCAGGAGGCCAAGCGCCAGGTGTTCGGACAGGTGGCGATCGACGGCTTCGCCGGGCCGAGCGACCTGCTCGTTATCGCCACCGGCGACGCCGACCCCGAGCCGCTCGCGCTCGATCTCCTGGCCCAGGCCGAGCACGGCCCCGGCACGCTGGTCGTCGCCGCGTCGGACGCCCCCGAAACCCTCGGTGTCTTCGAACAGCGCCTCGCCGGTGCCACCGATACCGGCGCGGTGGCGTGCCTGGTGGCGGCGGCGACCGCGAAACAGCTGATCGCGTTCGCCGAGGCGTTCGCCCCGGAGCACCTCCAGCTCGTCGGCCCCGAGGTCGAGGCGCTGGCGGACCACGTCACCCGCGCCGGCTGCCTGTTCGTGGGCGCCGGCTCCGGCACAGCGTTCGGCGATTACATCGCGGGCTCCAACCACATCCTGCCGACGAACGGCGCGGCCCGGTTCGCCTCGGGGGTGTCACCCGAGCACTTCGTCCGGCGCTTCAGCGAGGTGCATGTCGAGGATCCCGTGGAGCTCGCGAAACTCGCGGCCCCGCTCGCCCGCGCCGAAGGGTTCGAGCTGCACGCCCGGTCGATGGAAGCCCGCATTCGGGAGAATGGGCCCCGATGACGCGGATCGGACTGATCGAGCGGAAGACCGGCGAGACCGAGATAAAGGTCAGCCTCGCGCTCGACGGCAGCGGTGCCGGCGAGCGCGACACCGGTGTCGGCTTCTTCGACCACATGCTCGACCTGCTCGCGCGCCACGGGCGTCTCGACCTCGGCCTGGAAGCCCGCGGCGATCTCGAGACCGGCGCCCACCACACGGTCGAGGACGTCGGGATCTGCATCGGGCAGGCGCTCGACGAGGCGCTCGGCGACCGCGCCGGGATCGCCCGCTACGGGCAGGCCACGATTCCGATGGACGAGGCCCGCGCCTCCTGCGCGATTGACGTCTCCGGCCGCGGGTTGTGCGCGTTCGAGGCGACCCTCCCGCCCGGCGCGATCGGCAACTTCGACCACGAGCTCGTCGAGGAGTTCTTCCGCGCGCTGGCGCTGAACGCGAAGCTCACCCTGCATCTGACGATCGAGCGCGGCACCAACGCTCATCACATGATCGAGGCCGCGTTCAAGGCGGCATCCCGAGCGCTCCGGGCCGCCACGGCGCTGGACGCGACCGAGCGCGGAGTGCCGAGCACGAAGGGGACACTCACGTGACCAGCGTCGCCGTCGTCGACTACGGCATGGGGAATCGTCGCTCGGTCGAGAAGGCGCTCGAGCACGTCGGCGCACGCACTGCCATCGCCAGCGACCACGACGAGCTCCGCGCCGCCGATGGGCTGGTGCTGCCGGGCGTGGGGGCGTTCCCGCAGGCGATGCGCAACCTCGGACAGCTCGGCCTCCCGGACGTCATCCTCGAATGCGTCGAGCGCGGAGCGCCACTCCTTGGCATCTGCCTCGGCATGCAGTTGTTGCTCGACTCCTCGGAGGAGATGGGCGGCGCGGCCGGGCTCGGGCTGATCCACGGCGAGGTCACCCGCTTACAGGCCGGGGGCCTGCGGATCCCGCACATCGGGTGGAACGAGGTTCGGTTCGAGCGCGCCTCGAGCCTGACCGACGACCTGCCGCCCGGTGGCTGCGCGTTCTACCACGTGCACTCGTTCGCGGCGCGGCCGAGCGACCCCGAAGCCGTCGTCGGCACCACCGAATACGGCGAACGGTTCCCGACGATCGTCGCTCGCGAAAACGTGTTCGGCGTTCAGTTCCACCCCGAGAAGTCCTCGCGCAACGGACTGAGCATGCTCCACGACTTCGTAGGGATCTGCGCGAGCGTGCGCGCATGATCCTGCTGCCCGCGATCGACATGCTCGAGGGCAAGGCCGTCCGCCTGACTCGCGGCGAGTTCGACCAGAGCACGGTGTACGACGCCGATCCCCTCGACGCCGCCCGGCGATGGGCGAATGACGGCGCGCGGAGATTGCACATCGTCGACCTCGACGGCGCCCGCAGTGGCGCCCCGGTCAATCTCGAGCACGTCCGGCGTATCGCCGCGGACGTCGACGTGCCGATCCAGGTGGGGGGCGGGATGCGGACGATCGAGTCGGTCCGGGACGTGGTGAACGCCGGCGCCACCCGGGTCGTGATCGGGACCGCTGCGTACACCGACATCGACTTCCTCGACGAGGCGATCGCCGAGCTCGGGGACCGCGTCGTGGTCTCGATCGACGCCCGCGCGGGGAAGCTCGCGGGGGCGGGCTGGACCGAGCAGACGGACATCCCGATCGAGGCGGTGATCGAGCGCCTCAGCGCGCGCGGCGTCCAGCGGTTCGTGTATTCAAGTATCGACCGCGACGGCATGCTCGAGGGTCCCGACCTCGACGGCGCCCGGCGCGTCGCCGAGGCCGTGCGCGGCACCTACGCGTATTCGGGCGGGGTCTCGACCCTGGACGATCTGCGCGCTCTCGTCGAGCTCAGGCAGGTCAATCTGAGCGCGGTGATCGTCGGCAAGGCCCTCTACGAGGGTCGGTTCACGGTCGCCGAGGGCCAGGCCGTGCTCGACGGCTGATGCACTACAAGCGAGTCATCCCGTGCCTCGACATCGATCGCGGTCGCGTGGTCAAGGGCGTCGGGTTCGTCGACCTGCGCGACGCCGGCGACCCGATCGAGCTCGCGTGCCGCTACGACGCCGCCGGCGCCGATGAGCTGGTGTTCCTCGACATCACCGCGACCTCGGACAAGCGCGACACGGTCGTCGACCTAGCGCGGCGGACGGCCGACGACGTGTTCATCCCGTTCACGATCGGCGGCGGCATCCGCTCGGTCGCCGACGCCCAGGCCGTGCTCGACGCCGGCGCCGACAAGGTCTCGGTGAACTCCGCGGCGCTGGCGCGGCCGGAGCTGCTCGACGAGCTCGCGGCGACGTTCGGCGCCCAGTGCGTCGTGCTCGCGATCGACGCCAAGGCGCGCGACGGCGGCGGCTGGGAGGCGTTCGTCGCCGGCGGCCGGACGCCGACCGGCCGAGACGCTGTCGAATGGGCGCGCGAGGGCGTCGAGCGCGGCGCGGGGGAGATCCTGCTCACGAGCATGGATCGCGACGGCACCAACGCCGGCTACGACCTTGGTCTGACCGAGGCCGTCGCCGCAGCCGTCAGCGTGCCCGTGATTGCCTCCGGTGGCGCGGGAGCGGTCGAGCACCTGACCGAGGCGCTCGAGGCCGGCGCGGACGCCGTGCTGTGCGCGTCGATCCTCCATTACGGGCAACACACCGTGCCCGAGATCAAGGCCGCGCTCGCCCGGGATGGGGTGGCGGTCCGTTCGGTGGATTAGTGGGTCTCGCTGCGCTCGACATCCCTGGGGCCGGTTTCGCCGGGCATCCTTGCCCGGCGCGGCAGTCGCGACCGCCCGCGCGGCACGGACGCCGCGCGGAACGGCCCCAGGGACGCCGCGAAGCGGCCCATCAAAACCGTCAGCCCACGCACCCGCGGGGCGCGGAATCCCGGCCCTCTGGGTGAACCTACAAGTTGTATGTTGGCCCGGTTGAAGGGGGCCGCGATTACGCGGCCTCTTCTACGTATCCGGCAGCAGCGCATGCATCGCAGTACGCGGCGGGCGGGACACGGGGCTCATAACAGCCAGGGCGGCAACAAGTCGAGGACCGCTTAGGCCGACCGCGACCGATGCGGGCTGCGGCAGCGTCCTTCAGCTCCTCGCGCATGCGATCGAGCTCCGCTGCGTGGTCCGCGCAGAACCTGCGGCCCGGAAGGGTCGGCTCCTGGCAATGACTTCCACTACGACAACGCATATATAGCTGAGGATAGCAAAAAGCGCTCGAACACACGTTCCATGCAGCGCACTTTGCACGCCCTGAGCGGGCATTTCGTGAGCGCGTGTGGATTTTCGGCGAGCGCTGTGTGGGGATTACGTTAGCGATTCGGAAGCATCTGGTACAGCATGGTGTATCCGCTCAGGTAGATCGCGTGGTTGTCGGCGACGACCGGGTTGAATGCGCCGTCGGGGAACGAGAACACCTTGCGGCCGGTGCGTGCGTCAAGGCCGGCGGTGGTCTTCGTTCCGAGGTCGGAGTAGTAGACGACGCCGCCGACGATCGTGGCCGACCCCGAGATCTTGCCGCCGGCGGGATGCTTCCAGCGGATCGCGCCCGATCTCGCGTCGAAGGCGTAGAAGTTGCCGTCGTAGGAGCCGAGGTAGATGGTCGGGCCGAGGCCAGGGGTGTTGTCAACGGCCGCCGACGCGTACACGTAGGCGCCGGTGCCAGTGGCCCACGCGAGCCGACCGGTCTTGGCCGAGAACGAGTACACGCGTCCGTCGGTGTTCCCCATGTAGACGCGCCCGAACGCCACCGCGGGCGTCGAATAGAAGTTGCCGGAGCCGAATCCGAAGTCGGCCCCGTTGGTGTTGGACGCCCACACCTGGTGCCCGGTGGCGGCGTTTACCGCGTACGCGCGTCCGGAGTAGTCGCCGAAGTAGAGGACGCCGTTCGCCAGCGCCGGGCCGCCCTTCACCGGACCGCTCGCGTGGAAGGTCCAGTTGACCCGGCCGGTGGTGGCGTTCAGCGACGAAACGGTGCCGCTCTGGTCGCCGAAGTACACGGAGTTGCCGAATGCGATCGGCGAGGACTCGGTACCCGCCGGAATCACCTTCGACCACACGACCCGACCGGTCGTCATCGACAACGCCACGAACCGCCCGTTGCCCGGGGTTTGGCCGGCGTGCGGACTGGTCGAGAGCAGCGCGACGTACATCAGGCCCTGCGCTACGCCCAGGGCCGGCGAGGCGGCGGCCAGCGTCCCCACCTTGGTTTCCCACAGCTTGTGGCCGGTCAGCTTGTCGAGCGCCTTCGCCGAGCCGTCATCGTCGATCAGGTACAGCGTGTTCTGGTAGATGACCGGCGGGAATTCGAGCAACGCGTAATCCTGAAAGCGCCACCCGATGTGAAGCGGCGGCTGGGGCACGTTCGCGCCCGGAAAGAAATGGGTGCGCTCGGCGTCGTAGCCATATCGCGGCCACAGGAAGTCGTTGACCACCGGCTTGCGCTTCGGCGCGGCCGTGGTCGTGGGCGTGCTGAAGGCGACGTCGGGATTGGAGACGTTGTGGGGCGAGTGGATGAGGACGTAGGCCACCGCGCCTCCCGCCGCGACCAACAGAACCACCACGGCGACGAGTCCCCACCGCAGCCACCGTCGCGAACCGGGACTCGGCATGGCGGGCAATGCTAGCCACCCGCCTCCCCGAGGCGCTTGGGAAGAAACTATGTCTATGCCGACGTTTCCGCCCAAGCCCCGTGAGCTGGTCGAGCGCGTGGTCGCGTTGCCGGCGGCGCGACCGCTGCTCGCGCACCTGCCAGACGATGCCGGGGTTCATCTCGTGGGGGGCGCGGTGCGGGATCTGCTGCTGGGCGGGGCGCCGGTCGACCTCGATCTGGTGGTTGAGGGCGACGCGCGCGCCGTGGCGGCGTCGCTCGGAGGCGAACTGAAGGCGTTCGACCGGTTCGGAACCGCGACGGTCGTGCTCGACGGGCACAGCTACGACATCGCGCGCGCCCGCCGCGAGGCCTACGCGTACCCCGGTGCGCTACCCGACGTCGAGCCGGCGCCGCTCGCCGAGGACCTCCTGCGGCGCGACTTCACGGTCAACGCGCTGGCGCTCGCGCTCGCCGGCGCCCACGCGGGCGAGCTGTCGGCGGCGCCGGCGGCGCTCGAGGATCTGCACACTCGCCGCCTCAGGGTGCTCCACGACCGTAGCTTCATCGACGACCCGACGCGGTTGATGCGGCTGGCGCGGTACGCGAGCCGCCTCGGGTTCGAGGTCGAGCCGCACACCCGGGAATTGGCGGACGCGGCCGTCGCGGGCGGTGCGCTCGGGACGGTCAGCCGCCCGCGGCTCGGAGCCGAGCTCAGGCTGCTGGCGCGGGAGGCGGATCCGATCCGCGCACTGCGGGGCCTTGACAACCTCGGCCTCGGTCGCGCGATCCACCCGGCGTTCGGGATCGAGGACGACGAGCTCGCCCGCCGGGCGCTCGCGGTCCTGCCGGATGAGGAGCGCCGCGACCGCCTGGCCTTGGCGGTGGCCGCGCGGCGCGTTCCGCCGGCTGAGCTCGTCGCGCTGCTCGAATCGCTCGGATTCGAAGCCGAGGACCGCGATACGATCCTGCTCGCCGCCACCCGCGCCGACGACCTCGCCCGGGCGCTGCACGCGGCGAGCGCGCCGTCGGAGATCGCCGAGGCGGTGGGGGGCGCGCCTCCGGAGCTGGTGGCGCTCGCGGGCGCCCTCGGGCCTGCCACCGAGGCCCGCGAGTGGCTCGACACGCTCCGCCACGTCCGCCTCGCGATTGACGGAAGCGACCTGCTCGCCGCGGGGGTCCCCGAGGGCCCGGCGATCGGCCGGGGACTTCGGGCGGCGCTGGCGGCGAAGCTTGATGGCCAGGTCTCCGGCCGCCCGGAGGAGCTCGCGGCCGCGCTGACGGCGGCGGTTGGTACAACAGGCCGATGAGGTTGCCGGCGCCGTTCTACGCGTGGGACGAACATCTGGGGATCGATCTGCCCGGCGCGCGGGCGTTGTTCACGACCCGCCGCGGCGGATTCTCGGACGGTCCCTATGCGAGCCTCAACATGGGCCGCATGACGGACGATCGTCCCGAGGCCGTCGGACGAAACCGGGCGAAGGTGCAGGAGCTGGCCGGCGTTCCGTCGGCGATGATCTTCCAGGTCCACGGCACCTCCGTGCGCACGATTTCCGGTATGGAGGAGGTCGGCGTCGCGATGGCGGCCGATGAAGAGGTCGAGCTCATCCGGGCGGACGGTCAGGCGACACGGCTCCGAGGCGTGGCCCCGATGGTGATCTCCGCCGACTGCCTCCCGATCGCGATCGCCGGGCGCGGAGATCACGATGCCGGCGAGGGTGGCGCGGTGGCGATGCTGCACGCCGGCTGGCGTGGTCTCGCCGCCGGGATCGTGGCCGAGGGAGTGCGCGCCGTCCGCGAGCTCGGCGCCGACGGGCCGCTGGAGGCGGCGATCGGGCCGGGTGCCGGCGGCTGCTGTTACGAGGTGGGGGAGGAGGTATTCGAGCTGTTCTCCGAGTACGACGAACGCGTCCGCGATGGGCGGAACATCGACCTCAAGGCGATCGCGCGGGACCAGCTCGAGCGAGCGGGTGTGGCGGTCGTGCACGACGTCGACCTGTGCACGATCTGCTCGGACGAGTCCCTGTTCTTCTCTCACCGCCGCGATCACGGCGTGACCGGGCGACAGGCTGGGCTGGTGTGGTTGAGCTGATCACGGGCCTGCGGGTTGAGACCGTCCGGGAGAACCTCGAGCGCGTACGGTCCGAGATCGCCGGCACCGGTCGCGACCCCGCGGAGGTGCAGATCCTCGCGGCCGTCAAATACGTCCCCCTCGAGGAGCTCGGGGTACTGGCACAGGCCGGCATCGAGCTCGTCGGCGAGAACCGCGCGCAGGAGCTCGTGGCGAAGGCGGACGCCTATCCCGGCGCCTTCACGTGGGACTTCATCGGTCAGCTCCAGAGCCGCAAGGTCCGCCAGGTACTGCCCTATGTCCGCTACATCGAGACGGTCGCGAGCGACTCGGCGCTCGAGCAGCTCGGACGTCATGGAACGCCCGAGACCGAGATCCTGATCGAGGTCAACGTGGCCGGCGAGGCGGGAAAGAGCGGGATCGCCCCGGCGGAGGTGCCGGCGTACCTCGAACGGTCTCCCGTGCGGGTCGTCGGGCTGATGACGATGCCGCCACTGGCGCCGTCGGCGGAGGCCAGCCGGCCGCATTTCGCGGCCCTCCGAGAGCTCGCTTCCGAGTACGGTCTGGCTCAGTTGTCGATGGGCACGAGCCAGGACTATCTGATCGCCGTGCAGGAGGGAGCGACAATTGTGCGACTTGGCACGAGCCTGTACCGCTCCCGCGCGTCATAATCAGCAGGGAATCGCGGTCTTCTAACGAAACTTCGAATCCGAGATGGCCTTACGAGACACCTGGCACCGCACGCTCATGTACTTCGGGCTGGCCGACGACGAAGAGTACGAGGACGAGGCCGAGCCCTACAACGAGCCGGAGGTCGAGGCCCAGGACGCCTACCGCGACCGGCCGAACGTCCGGCGCCTGAGCTCGCGGCGCCGGCGAGACGAGTTCGACGACATCTTCGCCGACGACCCCGAGGCCGAGCGGCGCACGACATCGCTCCGACCCGTCCGGAGCGGAGGCGGAAACGGCCGCAGCGGGGACGTGCGCGTCCACTTCGTCGCGCCCAAGAACTTCAACGAGGTCCAGGATGTCGCCGACAAGTTCAAGGACGCAATCCCGGTGATCCTGAATCTCCAGAGCACCGACCACGAACTGTCCAAGCGACTGATCGACTTCTCGAGCGGGCTCACGTATGCCCTCGACGGCGGAATGCAGCGGATCGCCGACAAGGTGTTTCTACTCACGCCGCGCAACGTCGAGGTGTCCGCGGAGGAGCGCGCGCGGCTCCTCGAAAAGGGTTTCTTCAACCAAAGCTGAGAGGCCGCTCAAGCCGGGGCGCCCGGCAGCGATAGATTTGTGTACATGCAGGTCGGACTGATCGGCGCTGGCAACATGGCGCGTGCCCTGGCACGAGGCTGGGGCGATCCGGTGCTCGTCTCCGACAGCGGCTCAGGACGCGCCAGGGCACTGGCGGAAGAAATTGGTGGCGAAGCACTCGACTCGAACGTCGCCGTCGCCGACCGTGCGGACCTGATCGTGCTCTGCCACAAGCCGGCGCAGTGGCTGCCGGTGGCGTACGAGCTTCGTGGGCACGCCAAGGCGGTCGCCTCGGTTCTCAGCGGTGTGGACACGGGCGCGCTCCGTCAGGAGTACGGCGTGCCGGTGTTCAGGTTCATGCCGAATACGCCTGTTGAGGTGCGGCGCGGGGTGGTCTGTTACTCGCCCGAGCAGGACGTTGACGCCGCGCTCGAAGCCCAGGTGCTCGAGCTTTTCGGCAGACTCGGGACCGTGGTCAATGTCCCCGAACGGCTCATGCCCGCCTGCGGCGCGGTGGTCGGGGTCGGTCCCGCTTACCAGGCGCTGCTGGTCGAGGCGCAGGTCGACGCCGCGGTTCGCCACGGGCTCGCGGCCGGGCTCGCCGGCCGGCTCGTCGCCGAGACGATGGCCGGGACGGCGGCGCTCCTGCACACGCGCGACTACGACACGCTCGCGGTTCGCCGCGAGGTGGCCTCGCCCGGCGGGACCACGGCGCGAGGGCTGGCGGCCCTCGAGCGCGGAGGCGTGCGGCCCGCGTTCCAGGACGCGATGGACGCGGTCGTGGGGTCAGGTCTCTGATGCTGGTCGAGGCGGTCACCCGCGGCGACATCGCGAACTACGTCTCGGCGCTGTTCCTCGTCTACATCCTGCTGATCTTCGTTTACATCCTGCTCAACATGATGTTCTCGCTGGGGCTCCGTCCGCCGTACTCCCGGTACATGGACGCGGTCATGAATTTCCTCCGGGACGTGTGCGAGCCGTATCTGAAGATCTTCCGGCGCTTCATCCCGCCGATCGGCATGTTCGACCTGACTCCGATGATCGCGATCATCGTGCTGTACATCGTGCGGACGGTCGTGGTCAACCTGATCTCTGGCTGATGCGCCGGGTCGTGGCTGCGGGCTGAGCGCCCGCCTGAGATGACGCACACGCAGGCATCGGTCCGGGTGGCGGCCTTCGCCCGCGCCGCGCTGGTCGCGGCCGTGGTGGTGATCCTCGATCAGGTGACCAAGAGCCTGGTGCGGTCGAACATCGCTCTCGGCGACCACCACAAGTTCCTCCCGGGGGTCACGCTCGTGCACGACCGGAACACCGGCGTCGCGTTCACCCTGTTCGCGGGCGGCGGAGCACTCGTGCTCGTGGTCACGTTCGCGGCGCTGGCGTTGCTGATCGGCTACTTCGCGATGCGGCCCGAGCGCGCGCTGCTGTGGCTGCCAACGGGGATGCTGGTCGGGGGTGCCATCGGCAACCTGATCGACCGGATTGCGCGCGGTGGGGTCACCGACTTCATCCAATTGCCGCACTGGCCGGCGTTCAACGTCGCCGACATGTCGATCACGTTCGGCGTGCTCGTGCTGCTGTGGGTGCTCGAGGGTCCCCGGGCGAAGGCGTGAGCGCCGAGACGTTGCATGTCCCCGAGGTGGCCGCCGGCACCCGGCTCGACCGCTTTTTGGCCGATGCGGTGGGCTCGCGTGCGCGGGCGCAGTCGCTAATCGACGCGGGTCGGGTGCGGGTCGACGGCGCGCTCGTCCCGAAGCGTCACCTGGTTCGGCCGGGACAGGCGATCGAGATCGACGACGACGTACTCGACGGCGGTGCGGCGGTGGTTGCCGAGATCCAGGCCGATTTCGGCATCGCCTACGAGGACGAGTACCTGCTGGTGGTCGACAAGCCGGCCGGGGTGGTCGTACACCCGGCGCGCGGTCACTGGGTAGGCACGCTCGCGCAGGCGCTCGAGGGGCGCGCCGCCGGCGGGGAGGAACCGGCGCGGGCGGGGATCGTCCACCGGCTGGATCGAGACACGTCGGGGCTGCTGGTCGTTGCCAAGAACGACGAGGTCCACCGCGCCCTGAAGTCGTTGCTGGCGGCTCGGCGGCTTCGGCGCGAGTACCTAGCGCTCGTCGATGGTCACCCCTCGGCGCGGACCGGGATGATCGACGCACCGATCGGGCGCCACCGCCGCGACCGAAAGCTGATGTCGATCGACAGCGACGAGCCGCGCGAGGCGCGCACCCATTTCGAGATCGAGCGTCTGCTGCCGGGGAGCGCGCTGCTCCGCGTCACGCTTGAGACCGGCCGAACTCACCAGATCCGCGTCCATCTCGCGGCGATCGGCAACCCGGTGTCCGGCGACCCTCAGTACGGGGTGCGCGGCCGGTTCGGCCTGGATCGCCAGTTCCTGCATGCCGCGCGGCTGGTGTTTTCGCATCCGGTGACGGGGGCGGTGATCGATGTCGTGTCGCCCCTCCCGGAGGATCTGCTGGCGGCGCTGGCGGTAGCGGAGGCCGGCGAGTAGGGGACGCGGGCTACCGGGGGCGGGCTGCCCCGGGACGCTGTGCCGGCCGGGTGCCCGGGCTGCCCGGGGACGCTGTGCCGCCCGGGGACGCGGGGTGCCCCGGGGACGCGGGGTGCCCCTGTGCCGCGGGCTGCCCGCGGGATGCGGGCTGCCCCGAGACGCTGTGCCGCAGGCCGACGGCGTCGTGAGTCTGCGGTTAACTCAACACTCGGCACGCGCGCGACGCCCAGTGTGGCGCTAACCGCGCCAGGGCCGGGTGAATCTGCATTCACCGCTCGTACGGCGGCGAGTGCGGCGTTAACCGCAATCCGCGTTCGGTGCGAGGCTCGACCGAGCGCGGACCACGCCAGGAACGGCCACCTGCCAAAAGAAGGCGGGGCGGCCCGTCCACAGCCGCCCCGCCTGACGTTGCGAACCGAGCCACCGGAGGTAGGGGAAGGGAGGTTCGGCCCGCGCACGAGCCACCGCTGAAGGTAGGGGAAGCGAATGGCCCGCTACACCTGAAAACGATGTGGCACGCCAAAACTTGCGTAAACTCAGTCGGACCGTCCCCCATCCCGTTCATGCGGATCGCGCCCTGCCTCGAAATACGAGGTCCGCGAGACGCGCGTGAGCGGGCGATGTAAACCAAAACACAAGGGAGTAGCAACAGTGGCTCAGATCGGAATCAGGGAGCTGCTGGAGGCCGGCGTCCATTTCGGCCACCAGACACGTCGATGGAACCCCAAGATGCGCCGCTTCATCTTCGGCGAGCGCGACGGGAACTACATCATCGACCTCCTTCAAACCCAGGTGCTCCTCGAGGACGCGCGCGTGTTCGCCTCGGACATCGCCCGCCGCGGCGGCACCGTGCTGTTCGTCGGGACCAAGAAGCAGGCACGCGACACGATCCGCGACAACGCGGAAGCCGCCGACATGCCCTACGTCAACCACCGCTGGCTGGGCGGCCTGCTCACGAACTTCCAGACGATTTCGCAGCGGATCAAGCGGCTGCACGACCTCGAGCGGTACGAGACCGAGGGGCAGCTTCAGCTGCTCCCGACGCGCGAGCGAATGGCGGCGCAGGCGGACCTCGAGAAGCTCCGCGCGAACCTCGGTGGGGTCAAGAACATGCAGCGCCTGCCCGACGCGGTGTTCGTGATCGACCTGAAGACCGAGGCGATCGCGGTGCGCGAGGCCCAGCGGCTGCGCATCCCAATCATCGGCCTCGTCGACACCAACTGCGACCCCGACGGGATCGACTTCGTCGTCCCCGGCAACGATGACGCGATCCGGTCGTGCGCGCTGATCACCAAGGCCGTCGGCGACGTCGTGTCGCAGGGTCACAACGTCTTCCGCGAGGAGGAAGAGCGGGCCCGTCTCGAGCGCGAGCGCCAGGAGGCCGAAGAGCGTGCCCGGCAGGAGGCCGAGGAACGCGCGCGTCAAGAGGCCGAGGAGCAGGCCCGCCTCGAGCGCGAGCGCCAGGAAGCTGAGGAGCGTGCCCGGCAGGAGGCCGAGGAGCGAGCGCGCCAGGAGGCAGCGGCAGCTGAGGCAGCCCAGGCTGCGCCGGCGCCTGAAGCAGCTCCGGCCGCGCCGGCTCCTGAAGCAGCTCCGGCCCCGCCGGCGCCTGAAGCAGCTCCGGCCGCGCCCGCAGCCGAGGAAGCCACGGCCCCGCCAGCGCAGGCGCCTGAGCCTGCCGCGGAGCCCGAGGCCGCAGCCCCGCCACCACCCGAGGCGCCCTCGCCGGAGCCGGAGCCGGAGCCCGCAGCAGCCCCCGAGCCTGAGCCCGAGGTCGCAGCAGCCCCCGAGCCGGAGCCGGAGCCCGAGGCCGCGGCAGCCCCCGAGCCGGAGCCAGAGGCCGAGGCCGCGGCAGCCCCCGAGCCGGAGCCGGAGCCCGAGGCCGCGGCAGCCCCCGAGCCGGAGCCCGAGGCCGAGACCGCGCCACCTGCCGAGCAGCCCGAGGCCGCCGCGACCGAACAGACCCCCGAGCCCGCCGCGACCGAACGGACCCCCGAGCCCGCCGCGGAGGAGAACTAATGAGCGCGATCACCGCTAAGGAAGTCAAGGCCCTCCGCGACCGCACCGGCGCGGGGGTGCTCGCCTGCCGTGAAGCGCTCAGCGAAGCCGACGGCGACGTCGAGCGTGCGGTCGAGATCCTGCGCGCCCGGGGGCAGGCCCAGGCGGCCAAGCGCGCCGGCGCGGAGGCGACCGAGGGCGTGGTGCAGAGCTACATCCACGCCGGCAACAGGATCGGCGTGCTGGTCGAGGTCGACTGCGAGACTGACTTTGTCGCCCGCAACGACAACTTCGTCGAGTTCGCGCGGGATCTCGCGCTCCACATCGCCGCCGCGGCTCCGATCGCGGTGACCGACGAGGAGGTCCCCGCAGAGGACCGCGAGCGCGAGGAACGGATCGCGATCGAGCAGGCAGCCGACCGCCCCGAGAACGTCCGCGACCGGATCGTCAGCGGCAAGATCGACAAGTGGCTGGATGATGTGGTGCTGCTCCGGCAGAAGCACGTCAACGAGGACAAGCACGGCGGTAAGACGATCGAGGAACTGCGAGCCGAGCTCGCCGCCGAGACCGGGGAGAACGTCGTAATCCGCCGCTTCAGCCGCTTTGCTGTAGGCAGTTGAGCTCGCCAAGCGTCATCCCCCATCCCTCGAGCCATCCCGTCGTCTACCGGCGGATCCTGCTCAAGCTGTCCGGCGAGGCGCTGATGGGGGACCTCGATTACGGGACCGATGCGGAGCGGGTACGCCAGATCGCCTCGGAGATCGCGGCCGTCCATCGCCGCAACGTGGAGGTCGCGATCGTGGTCGGCGGCGGCAACATCTACCGCGGCCTCGCCCAGGCCGCCAAAGGCATGGATCGCGCCACGGGCGACTACATGGGAATGCTCGCCACCGTGCTCAACGCCCTGGCTCTCCAGGACGCGCTCGAGAAGGAGAACGTCCAGACCCGGGTGCAGTCGGCGATCACGATCTCGGAGGTCGCCGAGCCCTACATCCGCCGGCGCGCGATGCGCCACCTCGAGAAAGGGCGGATCGTGATCTTCGCCGCCGGGACCGGCAACCCGTTCTTCACGACGGACACCGCGGCCGCGCTGCGGGCCGCCGAGCTGCACGCCGAGATCATCCTGATGGCCAAGAACCGCGTCGAGGGCGTCTACACAGCCGATCCCAGGACCGATCCGAACGCTGAGTTCATCCCCGAGATCACCCACAAGGATGCCCTCACCCGAGGGCTTCAGGTCATGGACTCGACCGCCTTTGCCCTGTGCATGGACAACAATCTCCCGATCGTCGTCTTCAACATGGCCGACGGGCGCAACATCGACAAGATAGTGTCCGGGGAACGAGTGGGGACGCTGGTGAGGACATGACCACCGACATGATCGACGAGCTCCTGGCCGATGCGCGGGAGCGGATGCACAAGTCGGTTGACTCGATCAAGACCGAGTTCGGATCGGTCCGAACCGGAAGGGCCAGCCCGGCGTTGCTGGACCGGATCCAGGTCGATTACTACGGCACCGCGACACCGCTGAAGCAGCTGGCGACGATCAGCGCACCCGAGGCCCGGTTGCTGACGATCCAGCCGTACGACAAGTCCTCGATCAAGGCCATCGAGCGGGCGATCCTCGAGTCCGACGTCGGCTTGACCCCGAACAACGACGGCAATCTGATCCGCCTCGGCGTCCCCGAGCTCACGGAAGAGCGCCGCAAGCAGCTCGTCAAAGTGGTCCGGCACATCGCCGAGGAGGGCCGGGTCGCCATTCGGAACGTCCGCCGCGACGTCATGCACGACCTGCGCGAGCTCAAGGAGGCCGGCGAGGCCGGATCTGACGACGAGCACCGCGCCGAGGTCGAGCTCCAGAAGGTCACCGACCTGCGCATCAGCGAGCTCGACGAGGCACTGAAGCACAAGGAAGCCGAGATCCTGGAGGTCTAGTGGGTCGACTGGAACGTTTCCAGGAGCCCCACGAGCTGGTGGTAACTCGCGCCGAGCGGGGGACCGCCGAGAGCGACCGGGCACGCGCTCGCTACGTGGCGATCATCACCGACGGCAACGGCCGCTGGGCGGCCCGCCGCGGGCTTCCGGCGTTGGCCGGACACGAGGCCGGCGCGGACGCGGTGAAGGCCCGGCTGCGCGACGCCGTCGACCTCGGAATTCGCGAGCTGACCGTGTACTCGTTCTCGACCGAGAACTGGGTCCGCCCGCCGGCAGAGGTCCAGGGCTTGATGGCGATGATGGCGCGCAGGATCGAAGCCGAGACGCCCGAGCTCCACGACGAGGGCGTGCGGATGCGCTTCATCGGGCGCCGCAGCGATCCCGTCCCGCCCAATCTGATCGAGCGCATGCAGTGGGCCGAGCAGCTGACGGAAGGCAACGACCGGATTACGCTGTTCGTGGCTTTCAACTATGGCGGCAGGGCGGAAATCCTCGACGCAGCGCGAAAGTTCACCTCGGGCGACGAAGACGACTTCCGCGCCCTTCTCTACGCCCCCGACATGCACGATCCTGACCTGATCATCCGCACCAGCGGCGAGCGGCGAATCTCGAACTATCTGCTGTGGCAGGGGGCGTACTCGGAGTGGGTGTTCCGCGACGAGCTGTGGCCGGACTTCTCCCGAGAGTCGCTGGAACAGAGCCTCGAGGACTTTGCCGAGCGCAACCGTCGCTTCGGGGGTCGTTAGCGATGCCGCCGGCGCGCTCAGGCCGCACGAGCCGGGGCGACCGGACGAGCCGGACCGACCGGGCGCGCGCCTCCGAGGAGCGGCGCCGGCGAGCGTCACGGGAGGACGAGCCAAAGCGGTCGCGCCGGCGGCCAGAGCTGTTCACGAGGATCCTGGTCGCGATCCCGCTGGCGATCGCCACGATCATCTTCAACAACCTCGGCGGGCTTCCGTTCGCGCTGTTCATCATCGCCGCGGGCCTGATCTGTATGCACGAGCTGTACGGGCTGCTGTCGATCTGGCGGCCGGTGGTGTTGATCGGGTTAGCCGCGGTCGTCTTGATGGTCCTGGTCGCGCGGTCCGGCGACACGGCGCACGTCCTCGAGGTCGCGGTCGCCGCGGTCCCCGTGGCACTGCTGGCGGTCATCATCGGCGACCGGCGCCGCCCCACGATCGCGATCGCCGGCACGCTGCTCGGCATCTACTACGTCGGCTTCGCGTTTGCGCATGCCGAGCTCCTGCGTCAGCTGCCGCACGGCGACGGCGTGTTCCTCGACGTCCTCATCGGCACGTTCGTGGGCGACACCGGCGCCTACCTCGGCGGGCGGCTGTTCGGGCGCCGTCCGCTCGCGCCCACGGTCTCGCCCCACAAGACCGTCGAGGGTCTCGTGTGCGGCATGCTGGTGGCGATCCTCGCGGTCTTCCTCGCTGGCCTGTACCAGACCTGGCTGAGCCAGGGACACGCGATCCTGCTCGGCGTGGCGGTGGCGATCGTCGCGCCGCTCGGCGACCTGTTCGAGTCGGTGATCAAGCGCGACGCCGGCGCCAAGGACTCGGGCAGCGTGTTCGGACCCCACGGTGGGGCGCTCGACCGCCTCGACGGCGCGCTGTTCGCGGTCGTGGTCGGCTACTACATCTGGCTCGCCGTCCACTGACGCCGGCCGCCCCTGACGCCGGCCGCCCCTGACGCCGGCCGCCCCTGACGCGGGCCGTCCAAACATCGCTGGCCGGCCGCGGGAGCCGAACCCCCCTCCCTAGACTGGTTGCGTGGCCCGACGCATCGCCATCCTGGGCTCGACCGGGTCGATCGGTGTCCAGGCGCTCGACGTGATCTCGCGCTCGCCGGAGCTGACGGTCGTCGCGCTGAGCGCGTCGAGCTCGTGGGAGCCGCTGCTCGAGCAGGCCCGCCGCCACGGCGTGCGCAAGGTCGCGGTCGCCGATCCCTTGGCCGCCGCCCAGGCGAGCGAGGCATGGACAGGGGGAGCCGTGCTGGCAGGCCCCGACGGGGTCGTCCGCCTGATCACCGAGTGCGAGTGCGATCTTGTGCTGAACGCGATCGTCGGCTCCGCCGGGCTGCTGCCGACCGTCGCGGCGCTCGGCGAGGGGATTGACCTCGCGCTGGCGAACAAGGAGTCGCTGGTCGTCGGCGGCGACCTTGTCATGGCGCTGGCGCAGGCGACGGGCGCGACGATCATCCCGGTCGACTCAGAGCATTCGGCGCTCCACCAGCTGCTCGCGTCCGAGCGCCCGGGCACCGTCGACCGCTTGATCCTGACCGCCTCGGGGGGCCCGTTCCGAGGGAAGCTCAGAGAGAACCTCGAGCACGTCACGGTCGAGGAGGCGCTCGCCCACCCGACGTGGGCGATGGGGGGAAAGATCACGATCGACTCGGCGACCCTGATGAACAAGGGACTCGAGTTGATCGAGGCGCACCATCTGTTCGGCACGCCGTACGACCAGATCGACATCGTCGTGCACCCCCAGTCGATCATCCACAGCCTGATCCAGCTTTGCGACGGCGCCACGCTCGCCCACCTCGGCTACCCGGACATGCGCGTCCCGATCTCCTACGCGCTCCACCATCCCGAGCGCGTCGACGTCCCCGTCCGGCCGCTCGACCTGGTCGCGCTCGGAAGCCTCACGTTCGAGCCGGTCGACGAGGAGACGTTCAGCTGCGTGCGGATCGCCAGGGACGCGGCGCGCGCCGGCGGAACCGCGACGTGCACGATGAACGCCGCCAACGAGATCGCCGTGCATGCCTTCCTCAGCGGCCGCCTGCGGTTTCTGGACATCGCCGAGGTGATCGAGGAGACGCTGGCGGAGCTTCCGTCTCGGCCGGTGCACTCGTTCGAGGCGCTGGGCGAAGCCGATGCCGAGGCGCGGCGGCTCGCCGGCGAGCTCGTGGCCGAGCGGGCGCCGGCGTAGGGTGATCTGATCGCGTTCTTACGAAGCCCGCGGAAACGCCTGCCACACTAGAGCCGGTGTCGTACGTCCTTGCCTTCCTGGGCTTTGTCGCGCTGATCATCCTCCACGAGGCGGGCCACTTCACCGCTGCCAAGGCCGTGGGCATGCGCGTCGAGCGCTTCTCGCTGTTCATGGGACCGCTCCTCGTGAAGTTCCGCCGGGGCGAGACGGAGTACGGGATCGGCCCGTTCCCGCTCGGCGGCTACGTGAAGATCACGGGGATGAACCCGCACGAGGAGCTGACCGAGGATCGCGACATCCGGGAGCTCAGCGCGCAGCTCGACCGGCAACGCGAGGACGTCAGGGCCTCGTGGGCACCGGACTCCGGCCAGGCCCAGACGCTGGCCAGGGACGACCGCGAGCTGGAGGACAGGATCTCCGAGCTCCAGACCCAGGCCGATGCCATCCGCGGGCGCGCCTACTACAACCAGAAGGTCTGGAAGCGGATCGTCGTGATTCTCGCCGGGCCAGCGGTGAACCTGCTGATCGCGTTCGTGATCTTCTGGGCGATCGCGGTCTCCAACGGCCAGCAGGTCGCGAACACCACCGTCCAGACGGTGACGGTCCACGGACCATCGGCGGCGTACATCCGCCCGGGTGACAAGGTCGTCTCGGTCGACGGCGTCAGCGGCTCCGAGGACGCGATCCGTAACCAGATCGGGACACACCGCTGCGCCGGCACTCAGGTGAACAACTGCGTCGCGGCGACGCCCGCCCGCGTCGTCGTCAACCGCGACGGCAAGCTGGTGACGCTCGAGATCCGTCCGCGCTACAGCACCGCGTCCGGCGCGAACCGGCCGCTGCTCGGGATCAGCTTCGGCGCCACCCAGGAGTCGGTCGGTGTCGCGCAGGCGGCGTCGCTGTCAGCCAGCAACATGTGGTCGGTCACCACCCGCACCGTGTCAGTCATCGCTCGGATCTTCGAGCCGCAGGAGCGCAAGCAGCTCCACAGCATCGTCTACGGCTACACCGCCACGCAGGAGTCGTTCGCCACCAGCACCACCGAGGCGTTCATCGTGCTGGGGCTGATCTCGCTGTCGCTCGCGATCATCAACCTGTTCCCGTTCCTACCGCTCGATGGGGGCCATGTGTTCTGGGCGGTGGCGGAGAAGGTCCGCGGCAAGCGGATCCCGTTCGAGGTCATGGAGCGGGCCGGCGTCGTCGGCTTTGTCCTGATCCTGCTCGTGTTCGTTATTGGCCTGAGCAACGACATCTCGACGCTGTCCGGCCCTGGTCTCGGCCTGCACTGAGGGGTCCGGCGAACGGCGGGCCGAGGGCCCGGAAAGCGGCCGGGCCGCTGATACCGTTACGCCGCAACCCCAGGCCTGGATAGAGGAGAAGCATGGAGAGCAGCACCACGATCTCGCCGGCGGTCGGGCGAGCGGTCGACGCCCCGACGCTGACCGAAGCCCTACGTCGTACCGCCACCAACCACCCCGAGATCGTCGCGGTCAGGACCGTCGATGACAGTGTCTCCATCACGTGGTCGGAGCTGCTCCGGCGGGTCGAGGCGGTCGCGGGAGGCCTGGCGAAGCTGGGCGTGAGCCGGAGTGACACGGTCGCGATCATGCTCGGCAACCGCCCCGAGTTCCACATCGTCGACCTGGCCGCGACGATGCTGGGCGCCACCCCGTTCTCGATCTACCTCACGTATCCGCCGAACGAGATCGAATATCTGATCGGCGACGCCGGCTCGAACGTGGCGATCGTCGAGCAGGCCCACCTGCCGTCGTTGCTCGAGGCCCGCAAGATCCTGTCCGGGCTCGAGCATGTGATCGTCGTCGACGGCGATGCCCCGGAGAACACGGTCTCGCTCGCCGACGTCGAAGGCCTGGCGGACCCCGACTTCGAACTCGACAAGAGCCTCTCCGAGACCGGGCCCGATGACCTGGTCACGCTGATCTACACCTCGGGTACGACCGGACCGCCGAAAGGCGTTCAGCTGTCGCACCGCAACGTCATGTCCGGCGCGCAGGCCGTCGAGGAGGTGATCAGGTTCGATCCGGGCGCGAAGGTGATCTCGTGGCTCCCGGCGGCGCATATCGCCGAGCGGATGGCCCACCACTACATCCCGGTGATCTACGCCGGGACGATCACATGCTGCCCGAACCCGCGCGAGGTGCTGTCGTACCTCCCGCAGGTGCGTCCAACCTGGTTCTTCGCGGTGCCGCGGATCTGGGAGAAGCTCAAGGCCGGCCTCGAGACGATGCAGGCCGCCCAGCCCGAGGAGCAGCGCCGCCCCGTGCAGGAGGCAGTCGAAGCCGCCATCGAACGGGTTCGCCTCCGGCAGTTGGGTGAGGCCGTGCCGCCCGAGCTCGAGGCGAGGGTCGCCCAGGCCGACGACGCGATGTTCTCCAAGCTGCGCGAGATGCTCGGACTCGACCAGGCGATCGCGGTTAACGTCGGCGCGGCGCCGACGCCCGTGGAGGTGCTCGAGTTCTTCCACGCACTCGGGATCGAGCTGGCCGAGCTCTGGGGGATGTCCGAGACGTGCGGCGTCGGAACCTGCAACCGCCCGGGAGAGGTGAAGATCGGGACGGTCGGTCCCGCGGAGCCCGGGGTCGAGATCAAGATCGCCGGGGACGGCGAGCTGCTCGTTCGCGGCGGGTGCGTGATGACCGGCTACCGGAACGCGCCGGACCGAACGGCCGAGGCCATCGACGCTGACGGCTGGCTCCACACGGGCGACATCGCGTCGGTCGACGAGGACGGGTTCGTGCGCATCGTCGACCGCAAGAAGGAGATCATCATCAACGCGGCCGGCAAGAACATGTCGCCGGCCAACATCGAGGCCACGCTCAAGACCTCGAGCCCCCTGATCGGGCAGGCGGTGTGCATCGGCGACGGCCGGCGCTACAACACTGCGCTGATCGTGCTCGACGCCGATTACGCGCCGCAGTGGGCTCAGCAGCAGGGGATAGAGGGTCAGGCGCTCGAGGACCTCGCCGGCGCCGAGCCGGTGATCGCGGCCGTCCGGAGCGCGATCGAGAGCGCCAACGCGCGTCTCGCCCGAGTCGAGCAGATCAAGAACTTCAAGATCGTCCCCGGCGACTGGCTTCCCGGCGGCGACGAGTTGACGCCGACGATGAAGCTGAAGCGGCGTCCGATCGAGGCCAAGTACCAGGCCGAGATCGACGCGATGTACGCCTAACGGAGCTTGACTCCCACCGACCGGCTGTACACGGTCGCACCCTCGACCGACGGCGGCAACAGCAGCAACGGGTTGTTCGGATACGTGTAGGCGAGCCTCACCGTACCGCTCCCCGGGAACCGCACCGGGACGTCGAAGTAGCAGTTGTTCGGGTTGGAGATCGTCACCGTCCGGAGCGTCGTAAACGCTCCAGACGACCCAGGCGCGAACTGAATCCGTGCGGTCTGAGGCTGGCCGTTTGGCCCCGTCTGCGATGAGCCACCGGACGTCCCGGGGAGTGCAGCCCCACCGAGGAGCGCGTAGCGCGCCGGCCGCACGCACCCCCAGACCTCGAGCGAGCGGCTGCGCCGCGCCGAGGTCACGGGCAGGAACAGCGGCAGCCGATAGGCCGCGTAGGTCGCCTTCGGCCTGCCGTTCGCGGACAACAGCCCGCTCGTGAAGCCCCCGTCGCCGCGCATCAACGCCGCGGTCAGCGGCGGGTCGTTCAGCAGGTACTGCATCGTGCTCGCGACCCTGGGCTGCTTCCAGCTCAGGTACTCGGCCCAGTTGATGTAGTACGCCGCGGTCGCCGGCGAGACGTACGAGTCGTGGTTCGGCGGGTGGGTGATGTAGCCGTACTCGGTGCTGTAGATCGGATAGCGCTTGCCCGAGCCGTAGATCCGCTGGATCCGATCTAGCTCGCGCTCGAGCGTCGGGATCCGGGGGAACGTCGCGATGTCGGGGTCTGTTGAGGTCTCGATATTCGGCGGGGCGTTGTCGGGGTACGGGTGGTCGGCGAACCCGGTGGCGTTGAATAGCGCCGGGTTCTGCTTGCGGAACCGACGCGAGCCGGCGGCATTCGCCGGGCAACCCACCGTGTTGCCGACGCGTCCACGGAGTTCCCGGTAAGACGAATCCAGGCAGTACAGGGTCAGGAGGAACTGAAGCGGCTTGGTCTGACCGAATTCCCCAGGCAGTCCCTGCGGGTGAGTCCGGTTCGCGGCGCCGCTGAGGCCCCTCGGCGCGAACTCCCCGATCAGCACCGTGTCGTGGCCGTGGCCGGTCGCCTGGAGCGCAGTCCACATCTGGCCGGCGAGCGCCCGATACATCCCCGGCGCGACCGACACGGTCGACCCGTTGACAGCCTGCGGCCCGAGGTCCTCGCCGAAGTTGGGCTCGTTCCAGATGGCCCAGAAGTCCACGCGCGGCAGCGGCGCGGTCTGACCGGGAGGCACATACGTGCCGCTGTAGCGCTCGCCCGCGGCGTGGGCGAACTGACCGAACGCCGACGCCGACGGGCGCCACGCCCAGAACTGATTGTCGAGCGCCCCCGCCGGGATCCCCGGTCCCTCAGCCCAGCGCGGGGCTCCGCCGCTCAGCGTGAGGTCGACCCCGAGGCCATTCTGGTGCGCGAGCTCGATCATCTCGTCGTAGGGCGCCCAGTTACCGGCCGGGTACGAGCTCGGGTCCGACGCCTTGAAGCCGCGCGGGGCCTTGCGAGCCTGCGCCCCGGGCGCGACCTGGGCCCACACCACGATGATCCGCACCGTCCGGACCCCGAGCGCCCGGAACGTGCTCATGGTCTGCGCCGGGGCGTCGAGCATCTGGACCGAGTCTTGGATGATCGAGACCTGGCCCGCCGAGGCGAGCGCCGCCGGAGCCAGGACCCCGCCGGTCGCACACGTCGCGGCGATGACCACGGCGGCTGTCAGTAGTCGCGATCTCATCAGTGGAGGAAGATCCGCACGGACCGGCTCTCGATCTGCTCGGGGTCGGCCGCCAGCCTCGGATCGAGCGGCGCATCGTCATAACTCAGCCGCACGGTCCCGCTTCCGGGGAACTTCACCCGGACGTCAAAGTAGCAATTGCTCGGATCGCTGAGCGCCACCGTCTGGATCGTCGTGAACGCCCCGGACGTACCCGGCGCGAACTGGATCTCGGCGGTCTGTGAGGCCGCGGGCCCGTCGGTCTGTGACGCTCCGGCTCCAGCGGTCTGCGTCGCCGCGGCCCCAGCGTTCGCAGACACCGCCGGCCGTAGGCAGCCCCAGACCTCGAGCGAGCGCGAGCGCCGGGCCGACGTCACCGGCAGGTACAGCGGCAGGCGCCACGCCCCGTATGTCGCCTTCGGCGCCCCGGCCCACGTCTCGATCCCGCTCGCGAATCCGCCCCAGTCATTCGTTCTTGCGGCGCGCACGGGGTCGAAAAGCGGGTACTGCGCGAACGACTGCAGCCGCGGATTCCGCCAGCTGATGTACTCGGCCCAGTTGTCGTAGGCGGCCGCCACGGCCGGTGAGTCGTACAGCACCTTCTTGCGAGACCCCGGATCCGGGCTCCGCTTGGGCGGGCTTGTGATGTAGCCGAACTCGGTGTTCCAGATCGGGAGGTGTCGGCTGGACCCGTACGCCCGCTGAACGCGATCGAGCGCGCGACCGAGGTTGCCGATCACCGCCAGCGACGCGTAGCCGGCGATCGAGACCCCGTTCGTGGGATCGGGATCGGGTTCGAAATTCGGCGCATACCACCTCGAATAAGGATGGTCCGAGACGCCGCCGGCCGCGAACAGCGCTGGGTGCTGGGAACGGAAGCGTCGCGACCCCGCCGGCGTCGTCGGGCATCCGCGAACCCGGGCCGCGTCGCCCTGAAGCGGCCGGTAGGTCGAGTCGACGCAGTACAGGGCGCGCAGGAACACCAGCGGGGTCATGCCCGAGAACACGCCCCAGCGGTTCGCGCCGCGCGGCGCGAACTCGCCGATCAGGATCGTGTCGGTCGCCGGCCCGTGGCCGGCCGCCGCCAGGCCCGCCCACGCCGCGTCCACCATCCGCCGGTACATGTGCGGGCTGTTCTCCACCGCGAGGTCGCCGGGGACGCCCTGGGGCGCGAGGCTCGGTCCGTAATTGGGTTCGTTCCAGATCGACCAGAACTCGACCCGCGGCAAATCGCCCGACCGGTCCGGAGCGACCGAACCGGCGCTCGGGTCATATATCCCGCTGTAGCGCGTGGCCACGGCCTGTGCGAACGCCCCGAAGGCCACCGGCGAGGGCTCCCAGTTCGGGTTGCTGTTTCCTTTCGGCCGCCCCGGCCCGAGCGCCCAGCGCGGCGCGCCGCCCAACAGATCGAGGTCGACCGTCAGGCCGTCGCGGCCGGCATCGACGACGATCTCGTCCCACAGCTTCCAGTTTGCCGCCGGATACGACGCCGGGTCCGCGGCGTCGAAACCGACCGGCGGACGCACCGCCGTCGGAGCGGGCGCGATAGCCTGCCACGGCACCGACACGCGGACGACGTCGGCCCCGAGCGCGCGCATCTGCCGGAGCGTGCCCGCCGGATCATCCTGGAGGTGCACGTTGTCCTCGACGATCGAAACCTGACCGCTCGACGCGAGCGCCGCCGCCGGCCGACCCACCACCGCCAGCGCCGCCACCGCCACGGTGCCGAGCAGCAGCGCCGCGGTACGCCGGCTCCCGACCACGACTAGGGTCCGACCTTCACCTGCACCGTGCGGCTGTAGACGGTGTTGGCATCGCCCGGCGTGATCAGGCTCGGCGTCAGCAGCGGGTCATTCGTCGGATAGGACCAGGCCAGGCGGACCGACCCGCTCGCGGGAAACGTCATGTGCAGGTCGAAGTAACCACGCGTGTTCGTGACCGTCACCGTGCGGAGCGTCGTGAACGTCCCGGACCCTCCGCGGGCGAACTGGACCTGCACCTGCTGCGGCGTGCCCGCGGTGTCGAGGCGGGCGAAGTGCGCCGGACGCAGGCATCCCCAGACCTCGAGCGAGCGGCCGCGCCGTGCCGAGGTGACCGGCAGGAACAGCGGCAGCCGGTAGGCGTTGTACCCGGGTTTGCGCGCGCCGCCGTAGAAGATCAGGCCGCTGGCGAAGCCCCCGTACTCCGGAACGTTCTTGGTCGGATTCGGGTCGTACAGCAGGAACTGCATCGAGTTGGCGATCCGCGAGCTCCGATACGAGAGGTATTCCGCCCAGTTGATGTAGTAGGCCGCCGTCGACGGCGAGACGAAATGCGACGAGCTGTGGTTCGGCGGGTTCGTGATGTAGCCGTACTCGTTGTTGTAGATCGCGAAACGCTTGCCCGAGCCGTACGTCCGCGTCAGACGGTCGAGCGTACGAGCGAGTCGCGGCAGCTCCGAGAACTCGGTGAAGTCGGGGTCGTTCGAGCTCGCCTGGGTCGGCGGCTTGTTGATCGGATACGGGTGCGTCGCGAACCCGCTGGCGTTGAACAGCGCGGGGTTCTTGCGACGGAAGCTGCGCGATCCGGCGGTGTTCGTCGGGCACCCCGCGGACGCGGCCGCGGCGCCGCGAAGCTCGCGATACGACGAGTCGACGCAGTACAGGGTGCGGATGAACTGGAGCGGCTTGGTCTGACCGAAGT
Source organism: uncultured Solirubrobacterales bacterium (assembly GCA_963737055.1). Classification (GTDB taxonomy): domain Bacteria; phylum Actinomycetota; class Thermoleophilia; order Solirubrobacterales; family Solirubrobacteraceae; genus Palsa-465. The sequence goes on from CAVTRE010000002.1 coordinate 868,181, forward strand.
TGCCGGGGAAGCCTTGCGGAGCCCCGCGGCTGGGCCTCCCGCTGGTGCCGCGGGCTGCGAGGTTTCCGATCACGATCGTGTCCCGGCCGTGGCCGGTGAGTCCGAGCGCACTCCAGCCCGCCTGGAGCAGGCCCCGGTATTCGGGCGCTCCCGTCGGGACGGTGGAGCCCTTGATCGCCTGCGGCGATAGGTCCTCGCCGAAGTTCGGCTCGTTCCAGAGCTCCCAGAACGTCACCCGCGGGAGGTCGCCGGCGCTGCCGTGGACGATCGCGCCGACCGTCGGGTCATAGCTGCCGCTGTAGCGCGTCGCGACCGCCTCCACGAACGAGAGGAACGCCGACGCCGACGGCTTCCAGCTGCCGGCGTAGGTAGACGGAGTGCCTGCGGGGACACCCGGGGCGGACGCCCAAAGCGGGGCGGGACCGGTCAGCGAGAAGTCGACGGCGATGCCGTCGGTGTGCGCGTCACGGACGATCTGGTCGTAGATGCTCCAGTTGGCGGCCGGGTACGACGCCGGATTGGACGCCTTGAACCCAGCCGGCGGCCGCTGGGCCGGCGCCACCGTGTTCCAGGCGAGCGTGACCCGCACGACCCCGACCCCGAGCCCGCGCAGCGCCAGCAGGGTCGGGCCGGGCGCGGTCAGCATGTGCACGTCGTCCTGGAAGATCCCGACCTGATTCGTCTGCGCCGTCGCACCCGCGGGCAGCGACAGGAAACCCGCCCCCGCCAATGCCGCGGCCACCAACGGACCCACCGCGAGCCGCCTCACCAGTCGCATTGCAGAAGACAACAGACCTGCTCGGGGGAAGTTGCGCCGATTGGCCCCGCCTAATACCCGTCTAATGAATCGTGACGGGCGCAACCCGGCTGTAGATCTGTCCCGTGGGGGACGACCACGCGGTCCGCACCGAGCCGCTCGAGGGGAAAGTCACGGACGTGTTGAAGTAGCCGTACTTGTCGGTGATCGTGACGCGGGCGATCGTCTTGAAGCCACCCCCGCCGGCGGGTTCGAACTGAATGAGGGCGACCTGCGGTGTCTTCGACGAGGACGGCTGCCAGTGAGCCGGCCGCACGTCGCCCCAGACGTCGAGGGCCTGCCCCTTCTTGCCGGAGGAGTTGGGCAGGTACAGCGGCATCCGGAACGCGTCGTACATCGGGTCCTTGGGCTTCCCGTTGGCGAACTCGAGCCCCGTGTCGAAGTTGCTCGGTGGCGGCGGGTCGGTGAGCAGATACTGGTCCCACGACGCCACCCGCGGGTTGTGCCAGCTGATGTACTCGGCCCAGTTCAGGTAGTAAGCGGCGAGCTTTGGGGGGATCGCCCGCTGGATCGTCTCCGGCGGGTTGGTCTGATACCCGAACTCGGTGTCGTAGATCGGGAACCGAGCATCCAGTCCGTACGCCTTCTGAGCTCCGTCGAGCGTCGCCTCGAGGTCGGGGAGCTTCGGGAGGTCGGCGTAGTCGGGCTCGTTCGCGGTGGGGACGTTCGGGGTCACCTGACCCTGGGGATACGGGTGGACGGCGAATCCGCTGGCGTGGAACAGCCCCGGATGCTGGTTGGCGAACGCCTTGGACGCTGATGCCGTCGCCGGGCAGCCCCGCAGGGTGGCGGCCGTCCCCGTGAGCGGATGGAACGACTGGTCCACGCAGTAGAGCGCGCGGATGAAGCGGAGCGGCACCATTCCGGAGAAGTTGCCCGGCTGATCGCCGGTGGTCTGCCCGCGCGGCGCGACCTCGCCGATCAGGATCTGGTCGCCGCGGTGCCCGGTTTGGCCAAGTGCGGTCCACGCGGCGTCGACGAGCTCGCGGTACAGCAGCGGCGATACCTCGACCGTCGAGTGGTCAACCGCCTGGGGAGCCAGCTGCGCACCGTAGTTCGGCTCGTTCCAGATCGACCAGAAGCGCACGGCCGGAAGGGGAGGGCTGCCTCCCGGAGGCTTGTAGTGGCCCGAGTAGCGCTTGCCCACCGCCTGCACGAACAGGCCGTACTCCTTGGCCGACGGCTCCCAGGCGCCCACGAACCCAGGGGACGTGCCGGGAGGTACACCAGGGCCGGTCGCCCACAGCGGCGCGGGCGCCTCGAGCGCGAGGTCGACGCCCATCCCGCGCGCGTCCGCGGCCCGGACGACGGCGTCGAAGGGCGCCCACAGCGGCGCGGCGTAAGCCGCCGGGTTGGTGGCGTCGAAACCGGCCGGCCGCGTGTGCGACAGCGCGGACGGCGTCATCGAGGCCCACGGCATGAACACCTTGACGTCGTCGACGCCGATGGCCTTGAGCGCATCTAGAGTCGGCCCAGGGCTCGCGAACAGCTGGGACTGGGCCTCGAAGATCGTCTCCATCGGCTGCGACCTCGAGGACGAGGTGTCCTGCGTCGTCCCGCCTCCGCCGCCGCACCCGCTGACGACGACCGCGGCGGCCGCGACGCTCAAGGCACACACCGCCGCGGCCGGCCTGAACGCCCGAGCGGGACGCCGCAATCGGCTGAGGATGAGCGCGAGAGTTCGTGTCAACAGGATGGCGCGATCGGCTCCGGAGAGCGGTCAGGGGGCGGCGGGCCGACGTTCAATCCCGCTCTAGAATGCGCGCGGATGCTCGTCCCGGCCCGCTCGGACGCCGCAGTGGCGGCCCGGACCTCTAGGGCGGTGAGGGTAGCAAGCACTTCGGTCGAAGCATGGCTGCTCGCGGGCGTGGTCGTGGTCGGGGCCTGGCTCCGGTTCGCGACGCTGGGGTCCCAGAGCTACTGGTTCGACGAGGCTCAGGCCGCCCATGAGCTGCACCTGTCGTTCGGCTCGATGCTGAACTCGATGGTCGTCCACGAGACCAATCCGCCGCTCTACTTCGTGCTCGGTTGGCTGTGGGCGCGCGTGTTCGGGACCGGCGAGGTCGGGCTGCGGTCGCTCTCAGCGCTGGCCGGGACCGCCGTCATCCCGATCGCCTACCTGTGCGGGCGCGAGCTCGTCTCGCGCCGTGCGGGGCTGCTGGCCGCCGCGCTCACCGCGCTCAGCCCGTTCATGATCTGGTACTCCCAGGAGGCCCGCGAGTACATGCTCCTGGCGGCCTTGTGCGCCGCCTCGCTGTTGTACTTCGCAAAGGCCTGGCACAGGCCGACGACCGGGAACGTCGCGCTCTGGGGGGTGTTCTCCGCGCTCGCGGTGCTGACCCACGCCTTCGCGGGCTTCCTCGTCGCGCCCGAGGCGCTGTGGCTCCTCTACGTGATCCGCGACCGCGCGATCGCGATCGCGGCCGGGGCAGTGGCGGCGGTGCAGGTGGCGCTCCTGCCGCTGCTGTTCTCGCACGCCACCAGCAGCCTGCTCGGGTTCATAGACGAGACGCCGCTGCACCTCCGGATCCAGCAGGTGCCGGTGGCGTTCGGGCTTGGAACCCTGTACCAGAGCCCAGGCGTGCGCTACGGGCTCCTCGGCGCGGCGGTCCTTGTCGGGGCCTGCATCGTCCTCCTCCTGGTCGGTGCGGACTCGAGCGAGCTCCGGGGCGCGGGGGCGGCGGCCGCGCTCGCGGCCGTGGTCCTGCTCGTGCCCCTCGTGGTGGCCTTGCTCGGCGAGGACTACTACATCCCGCGCGCGCTCATCCCGGCGTGGATCCCGCTCGCGGTGGTCGTCGGAGCCGCGTGCACGGCGTCCCGGGCGCGGGCACCGGGGGCGGTCCTCGCCGTTGTCCTGCTCGCGAGCTTCGTCTACGCCCAGGTGAAGATCAGCGACAACGCCCAGTACCAGCGCCCCGACTGGCGCGGCGTCGCACGGGCGCTCGGGCCGCCGAGCGCCACCCGAGCGATCGTCGCCAACGATGGCTCGACCGCGACCGATCCGCTCGCGATCTACCTGCCCGGCGTCCCGTGGACCGGCCCGCCCGCCGGCCCGGTGACCGTCGACGAGGTCGACGTCGTCGGCCATCGCTGGCAGACGCGCGCCCTCGCCTTGCCGGCCGGTACGCGCCTCGTGAGCAGCCACACGGTCGACGACTTCCTGGTCGACCGGTTCTCGATCGCGCCCGCACGGGCGCTGACCCAGTCGCAGATAACGGCCATCGCCGGGCAGCTGCTCACACCTCCGGTGGCGGGCGCGGCCGTGCTCATCCAGAGCCCGCGCGGCGCGAACTAGAACCGCCCGGCCGAGCGTGGTCGTTCTCCTCCTCCACAACCGCTACCGGACGACCGGAGGGGAAGAGCGCGCCGTCGCGGAGATCGCAGCATTGCTGCGGCGTCGCGGCCACGCGGTCGAGGTGCTCGAACGCTCGAGCGCGGACGTCGGGCGCGCCAAGGCGGCGGCCGGCCTGCTCGCCGGCGGCCTCGATCCCGACGCCGTCGGTCGCGCGGTGCGGCAGATGGGGGCGGAGGTCGTACACGCCCACAACGTCCATCCGACGCTGGGCTGGCGGGCGCTCGCCGCCGCCCAGGACGCCGGCGCCCGGACGCTGCTGCATCTCCACAACTTCCGGCTGTTCTGCGCGATCGGCGTCGCCTACCGCGACGGGGCGCCGTGCTTTCGCTGCCGCAGCGCCGGCACGCTGCCCGGCGTCCGGCTCCGCTGCCGGGGGTCGCTGCCTGAGGCGGTCGTCTACGCCGCGGCCCTGCGCCGGCAGCAGCCCCGGCTGTACGAGCACGTCGACCAGTTCGTGGCGGTCAGCGAGGCGACCGCGAGGCGTCTGCGCGACTTGGGACTCCCAGCCTCGTTAACCGCCACGTTGCCCAACTTCATGCCCAAAGACGCCTTCGTCGCGGAATCGCATGCCGGCGCCGGCGAATTCGCGCTGGCGGCGGGGCGACTGACCGAGGAGAAGGGGTTCGACACCGCGATCGCGGCCGCGCGGACCGCCGGCGTACCGCTCGTGATCGCCGGCGCCGGGCCTGACGAGGCGCGCCTACGCGACCTGGCCGCGGGCGCGGACGTGCGCTTCACCGGCCTCCTCCCGCCCGGGGGCCTGGCCGACTTGCGCGCGCGGGCCGCCGTCGCGCTCGCGCCCTCCCGCTGGGAGGAGCCGTGCCCGTACTCGGTGCTCGAGGCGCTCGCCGCCGGAGTGCCGGTGCTGGCGGCCGATCGGGGCGGCCTGCCCGAGCTGGTGGGGAAGGATGCAACGCTTCCGGCGACCGACCAGAACGCATGGTCGGACTCGCTGAAAGAGCTCTGGAAGAGCCCCGATCTCAGGGCTGAGCGCGGTACAGCCGCTCTCGCCCGGGCGCGCGAGCGGTTCGGCGAGGATCGCTTCTACGACGGGCTCACGGCGCTATATCGGGCGGATTCTTCATAAGCTTGCCCCGATGACGCGACGCTTGTTCATCGTGTTCGCGCTGGTCTGCGCGCTCGTCGCCGGTCCCGCGGCGGCGATCGCCGCTGCCGCTTCGGGCGACACCGCAGCGGCGGCGATCGCCGACTGCTCGGCCAACGACCGGCTCACGCACCACTACTCGGCGGCCACGCTGACGGCCGCGCTCGCGAAGCTTCCGGCCGACGTCCGCGAGTACAGCGACTGCTACGACGTCATCGAGAAGCAGCTGTTTGCCCAGCTCGGAACCAGCTCGAGCAACGGCTCCGGCGGCGGCTCGAGCTCTGGCGGCTCCGTCCTCCCGACGTGGCTGTTGATCGTCATCATCCTGCTCGCGCTCGGGGCGCTCACGTTCGGTGCGCTCGCGATTCGGAGCCGGCGCGCGCAGCAGACGGACGGCGGCCCGGGTGGCCAGGGCGCCCAGGGCGGTCCCGGTGGCCAGGGCGGCGAGGGCGGCGAGGGCGGCCAGGGCGGCCAGGGCGGCCAGGGCGGCCAGGGCGGTCCGGAGGATCCTGGCGCGTCAGGCGGAAGCGGTCCAAGCGACCCTGGCTCGCCCGGCTGAGCCTGCCCGAGAAACGCGGGCGCTCGGTGGTGGTCAGATCTCCCAAAAGAACCTGCATAACACGCCAATCGAGCCGATCGACTCCGACCGGAGCATGGTACGCATGCCCCACATGCATACTCTGCCAAGGTCAGCTGAAAGAGCGTCGAATGGCGTGTTACGCATGATCCGCCCGCGCCTCGACTAAGGGCCGCCCCGCATCACACTGCAACAGGGCTGCCCCGCATCACACTGCAGCCCGCCTGCCGGCGCCCACTCCGCACCCTCAGGCGCCCGCCGTTGACGTTGACGTTCGCCCGCGCCCAGCCACGACAAACCGCAGACCGCTCTGACCCAAGCGGGTCAGACCCCGGACGGACCGGGGCCTGACCACGCGCAGATCGAATCGGCCTACCTGACCGTGACCTTCTGGGACCGGCTGGTCACCGTCCCGCCGCCGAGCAGCGGGTCACCGGTCGGATAGGTCCACGCGAGCCGCACCGAGCCGCTGCCCGGGAACTTCACGTGGGTGTCGAAGTACCCGCGGGCATTCTTGATCGCGACAGTCGCAACCGTCGTCCACGCGCCCTTCGAGCCGGCCTCGAACTGGACGAGGATGCTCTGGGCCTTGCCCGTGTCCAGCTTGGCGAAATACGCCGGGCGCACGTCGCCCCAGACCTCGAGCTTGCGGCCCTTGCGGGTCGAGGTGTGCGGCAGCCACAGCGGCATGCGGTACGCGTCGAAGCCGGGCTTGTGGCTCCCGTTGGGGTTGATGAGCCCGGTGTCGAAGTACGCCGGCGGGGCCTGATCGATCAGCTGGTACTGGGAGTAGCTCGCGAGCCGCCCCTGGTGGTAGCTGATGTATTCGGCCTCGTTCATGTAGATCGCCTGGTTCGCCTGGCTGACGCCCTCGTGGGGGTCGGGCGGCCGGGTCCGGAAGCCGTACTCCGTGTTGTACACCGCGAAATGCGCGTGCGATCCGTAGATCCCGTTCAGCCGATCGAGCGTGCGTTCGAGGCGCGGGACCTCGGGCAGGTCGACGAAGTCGGGGTCAGCCGGATTCCCGGCGCACAGCTTCGTGCCGCACAGATGGGTCGGGACGTTCGGCGGCGACGCCTCCTCGTAGGGGTGGGCGGCGAAACCGCTGGCCGAGAACAGTGCCGGGTTCTGCCGGCGGAAGGCACGCGAGCCGGCCGCCGTCGTCGGGCAGCCCTGGGCCCGCGCCGACGCGCCGCGCAGCTCCCGATAGTTCGAATCCACGCAGTAGAGCGAACGGACAAAGATCAGCGGCTTCATGTTGGCGAACACGCCAAACGTCGCGTTGCCGTGCGGCGTCACCTCGCCGAACAGGATCTTGTCGCTGCGCGTGGTGTGGCCGGTGGCGTTCAGCGAACCCCAGGCTGCCTCCACGAGGCCTCGATAGATACGGGGGCTGTTCGGCGTCGACTGGTTTCGCCCGGTGCCCTGCGGGGCGATGTCGTAGCCGTAGTTCGGCTCGTTCCAGATCGACCAGAAGCTCACGCGCGGCAGCGCCGTGGCCGAGCCGCCGGGCCTGTACGAGCCGCTGTAGCGGGCGCCGACGGCCTTGACCCAGTATCCGTACTCCGTCGCCGACGGCTCCCAGTCGGCCCGGAAGTAGCCGTTGGTTCCCTTAGGCGCCCCGGAGCCGGTCGCCCACAGCGGGGCGGGTCCGTTGAGCGTGAAGTCCACCGCGATGTGGTCGGCCGTGGCCGTCCGCACGAACGCGTCGTAGGGCGCCCAGCCACCGGCCGGATAGGCCGCCGGATTGGTGGCGTCGAAGCCCTTGGGGCGAGTGGTCGACAGCGCCGAGGGCGCGATCGCGTTCCAGGTGATGTTCACCCGGACCATTCCGACACCGAGGTCACGCAGGGTCTGGAGGGTCCCGGTGGGATTGCCGAGCACCTGTGGGTCGGCCTGGAAGACCGCCACCTGCGTCGTCGACGCGGCGGCGGGAGCAGCATTAAGCGCCGCCATGCTCGCGAGCAGAGCGGCTATGGGGATTAAGCGTCTGATTTTGCGCACGGTACAAGCAACTACCCGGAAGCTCTTAAGTTGCGCCCGGCGGTCACGGGCCTGCAACCCAGCGCCCACCTAACCGCCTCTACACTCGCCATATGGCCTCAGAGCGCCAGATCCACGTGGGTGGTGTCCCGATCGGCGGCGGCGCGCCCGTCGCCGTCCAGACGATGACCAAGACCGAGACTGCCGACCTCGGCGCCACGATGGCCCAGATCCGCACGGTCGCCGACGCCGGCGCCGACATCGTGCGCGTCGCCGTGCCCCGCGAGAAGGACGTCAAGGCCCTCAAGACGATCGTCGCCGACTCGCCGATCCCGGTGATCGCCGACATCCACTTCAACTACACGCTCGCCCTGAAGGCGCTGGACGTCGGCGCCCACTGCGTCCGCCTGAACCCGGGCAACATCGGCGGGCCCGACAAGGTCGCGCTTGTGACAAAGCGCGCAAACGAGCTCTCCACGCCGCTGCGGATCGGCGTCAACTCGGGGTCGCTTCCGGCCCACCTGCGGGACCTCGAGTTCGAGAACCCGGTCGAGGCCCTCGTCACGGCCGCGGTCGAGTTCGTCGAATTGATGGAGCGGCTCGAGTTCACGAACTTCAAGGTGTCGATGAAGTCCACCAGCGTGCCCAACACGATCGCCTCCAACCGCCTTCTTTCCGAGCGGATTCCCTATCCGCTGCATCTGGGGATCACGGAGGCCGGCACCAAGTGGTCGGGGTCGCTCAAGTCCGCGGTCGGCCTCGGGACGCTGCTCGCCGACGGCATCGGCGACACCATCCGGATCTCGCTCTCGACCTTCCACGCCGAGGAGGAGGTCAAGGTCGCCTGGGAGATCCTGAAGGCGCTGAAGCTGCGCGAGCGCGGGCCCGTGCTGATCGCCTGCCCGACGTGCGGCCGCCTCCAGTTCGACATGGACACGGTCGTGGCCGAGGTCGAGCGGCGCCTTGCCGAGTACGACGACCCGATCGAGGTGTCCGTGCTCGGGTGCGCGGTCAACGGCATCGGCGAGGCCCGGCACGCCGATTTCGGGATCACCGGCGCCAAGGACGCCGGTGCGCTCTACTCGAAGGGCAAGATGATCCGCAAGGTCAAGACCGAGAACCTCGTCGACGAGCTGTTCGCGGAGATCGACAAGTACTACGCGTCCGGCAAGAAGGTCGTCCGCGACGAGCGGGCCGCGGCCGAGGCCGAGCAGTGGCTGGCCGAGAACGAGGACGCCACCGCGATGACGCCCGAGCGTATGGCGGCGATGGAAGCGGCCGCTTCCCAGCTCGACGAAGAGGCCTCGCCGGTCGCGGGTCGTCGGTTCACCCGGACTTAGGGGCCGGCTTCGCCGGCGTCCGTGGGGCCTTGTTCCCCCTCCGGTCAGTCCGCGATTCCTGTCCGGACGGGGTAGGTGGCGGTCGCAGCCCGGCCCGCTCGGCATCCGTGCCTCGCCTATCGGGCCGGACCGCGCCACATCCGACGGATGTCGAGCGAAGCGAGACCCAGTAACCGCATCCAGCTGCGGGCCTCGCACGCTCCGCTTCAGAGTTCCGTGGAGACCGCTCCGCGCGCTCGGCAGCTTCCACGGCCCGGCATCCGGCCGGGCTAACTTACTGCCGCGAACCCCTCGGCCACTTTCGGCCAGTTGACGACGTTCCACCACGCGTCGAGGTAATCCGGACGGCGGTTGTTGTACGTCAGGTAGTAGGCGTGCTCCCACACGTCGTTGCCGAGTAACGGGGTCTTGCCGTCCGAGATCGGGCTGTCCTGGTTGGCGGTGGAGAGGAGCGCCAGCCCCGAACCGTCGTGGACGAGCCACGTCCAGCCCGAGCCGAAGCGCTTGACGCCGTTGTCCTTGAACTGCGCCTTGAAGTCGTCGAACGACCCGAATGCCGCGTCGATCGCGGCGCGCAGGTCGCCGTCGGGCTCGCCGCCGCCGTTCGGCGACATCCACTCCCAGAACTTTGAATGGTTGGAATGGCCGCCGGCCTGGTTGCGGACGCCGGTCTGCTTATCGCTCGGCAGCTTGTCGAGGTTCTTCAGCACCTCGTCGACTGGCTTGTCGGCCCATTCCGTGCCCTCGAGCAGCCCGTTGGCCGCGGTCACGTAGGCCTGGTGGTGCTTGTCGTGGTGGAGGTGCATCGTCTGCTCGTCGATCGTCGGCTCGAGCGCGTTGTAGTCATACGGCAGCGGCGGAACTTCGTAGGCCATCGACGGCTCCTTGCATGAGGTTCTTCGGGACGTCCTCCTTGTATCACGCCCGGGTACGCTGCGCATGGTGACCCTATGACGCGTCTTTCCACCTATTTCCTCCCCACCGAACGCGAGCCGCCGGCCGACGCGGAGGCGCTGTCGCACAAGCTGATGGTCCGCGCCGGATTGATCCGGCAGGTCGGGGCAGGGTTCTGGAGCTGGTTGCCGGCCGGCTACCGCGTCCACCAGCGCGTCGTCCAAATCGTCCGCGAGGAGATGAACGCGATCGGCGGCCACGAGATGCTGATGCCGGTCCTCCAGCCCGCCGAGCTGTGGCGCCGTACCGGACGCTACGGGATCGAGGAGCTGTTCAAGCTGAAAGACCGCCGCGGCGCCGACCTCGTGCTGGCGATGACCCACGAGGAGGTCGTCACCACCCACGTGGCGGCGGCGGTCAAGTCGTACCGCGACCTGCCGCTGCTCCTCTACCACTTCCAGGTCAAGGAGCGCGACGAGCCCCGTCCCCGCGCCGGCGTCCTGCGTACACGCGAGTTCATCATGAAGGACTCCTACAGCTTCGATCGCGATCCGGCCGGACTCGAGGTGTCCTACCAGAACCACGTCGTCGCCTACGACCGGATGATGGACCGCTGCGGGCTTCAGTGGTACCGCGTCGAGGCCGACGTCGGGATGATGGGCGGGAGCGGCGCGCACGAGTACATGGCGCCGTGTCCGGCCGGCGAGAACGAGGTCGCGGTGGCGGATGGCTACGCCGCCAACGTCGAGGTGGCCAGCGCGCAGGCCCAGCCCGTCCCGCTCGAGGCCGCCCTCGACGCGCCGGTCCTCATCGCCACGCCCGGCATGACCACGATCGACGCCGTCGCCACCGAGCTGGCGGTGCCCGCCGGGCGCGCTGCTCAAGGCGTTCCCGGTGATCGTCGACGGCGACGCGATGAAGCTCGTGATCGTGCGCGGCGACCACCGCGTCAACGAGATCAAGCTCGCCGGCGCGCTCGGGGCCGAGTTCCGCCCCGCGCATCCCGATGAGGTGGCGGCACGGCTGGGGCCGCCCGGGTACATCGGACCGGTCGGGGCCCAGATGCCGATCCTGCTCGACGAGGGCGTGGCGCCCGGCCCGTACGTCACCGGCGCGAACGAGCCCGACGCCCACCTGCGCGGCGTCGAGCCCGGCCGTGACTTCCCGTTCGAGCGCGTCGACGTCCGCGCGGTGGTAGCGGGCGACACCATCGACGGCCGCGCGATCCGGATCGAGCCCGCGATCGAGGTCGGCAACATCTTCAAGCTCGGCACCCGGTACTCCGAGCCGCTCGGCGCCCGGTATCTGGACGAGTCCGGCTCCGAGCAGCTGATCTGGATGGGGTGTTACGGGTTCGGTCCGGCGCGGGCGGCCGCAGCGGCCGTCGAGCAGTACGCCGACGAGCAGGGAATCTCCTGGCCCCGGGCGATCGCGCCGTTCGACGTCGCGCTGGTGGCGGTCGGCAAGGAGGGGACCGAGGAACGGGCGTTTGCCGACGGGCTGTACGGCGAGCTCATGGAGCTCGGGCTCGAGGTGCTCTACGACGATCGCGACGCGGGACCGGGGGAGAAGTTCACCGATGCCGAGCTGGTCGGGTGCCCACTCCGGGTCACGGTCGGGCGGCGGACTCTCGGGTCCGGAGAGGTCGAGGTTCAGATCCGGCGGGGCCGGGAGAGCAGCAGCGTGCTGCTCGAGGACGCGGCCGAGGAGATCGCCGCGCTCTGGCGCGGGTTGCCGTGACCGGTAGGCCGGGCGGTGCTTTGAGCCCTCCGATCAGCAAGCGGCGCCTGACCGGCATCGACCGCTCCGGGCCGGCGCCCGAGTCCACGCTGTCCGGCCATCCGCTCAACCCGTGGACGATCCCGAACGCGATCGACTACATCCGCCTCGCCGGGATCCCGGTGTTCCTGATCGTCGCCCTGTCGAGCACCGACGGACAGGACGCCCTTGCCGTCGTGCTGTTCGCGGTGATCGGGTGGTCCGACTACCTCGACGGGTTCCTCGCGCGTCTGACCGGCCAGTACAGCCGTCTCGGCGCCCTGCTCGATCCCGTCGTCGACCGGCTGCTGATCGTCTCGGGGATGGTCGTGTGCTGGCACTTCTCGCTACTTCCGAAGTGGGCGATCGCGATCGTCATCGCCCGCGAGCTGTTCATGCTCGTGGCCAGCCGCTACGCGCTCTCGCGCGGTCTCGAGATTCAGATCAACTGGGCCGGGCGGATCGGCGTAGCCCCGATCGCCGGGGCGCCGTTCTTCGCGATGGCCGGCGTCCACTGGCTGGCGCTGAGCTTGCTCTACGTCGGGATGACGTTCGGGCTGATCGCGACCGTGCTCTACGTGCGTCGCGGGAGGCAGGAGCTGCGCGCTCGCGGCGCTCCCGAGAAGCCCGCGGATGATTCCGGCAACGCCCGCAGGTAGGGCTCGAGCACGACCCTTCCCAACGCTCAAGTTGAGCTTGAGCCTCCGAGTTTGCCAGGCTATACTGCTCGCTTCGCCACTCCGACCCGGAAGCACCCGGAGGTCTGCTCTACATGGATACGTTTCCCGATCTGGGCTCACTGACCGATCAGGAGCTCAAGGAGCTCATCAAGCAGCTGACCGATGAGGAGATGGAGATCTCCTATCGACGGCGAATCCTCCACGGGAAGATCGACATCCTCCGCGCCGAGCTGGTCAACCGGCTGCGCAAGAAGGACGAGACCGGCGAGCTCGTGATCACCGGGGCGGATGTCCAGCAGCTGACTGACATCCTGGCCGGTCGCGTCCCGGGGTCCGAGTCCGAATAGTCGTGTGACGGCCAGTGGCCCAGCACTGTCCAGAGTGCGGCTTTGCCAACGACGAGGGCGCCAACTACTGTCAGCGGTGCGGCGCGTTCCTGGCGCATTCCGATCCTCCGCCGGGGACGACCACGGCTACGTACAAGCTGGGCGAGACCGGCGAGCTCGAGGAGGTCCAGTTGGACGATGTCGTCGAGCGAGGCCCGGCGCTGGTGATCCGCGCCGGCGGGGGGCGCGCCGGTGAGAGCTTTCCGCTCGGCGCGGGACGGGTCACGATCGGCCGCCGTCCGGTGTCGGACATCTTTCTCGACGATGTCACCGTCTCCCGTGACCACGCCATTCTCGTACGGCGGGGACAGGACTACTTTCTCGACGACTGCGGGTCGCTCAACGGCACCTACGTCAACCGCCGCCGGATCGAGTCTCATCGGCTCGTCGACGGCGACGAGCTCCAGATCGGGAAATACAAGCTCGCGTTCCTGAGGCGCTGATGGCTACTCCCGAAACTCACGAGCCCGCCCCCGTCGAGATCCAGGATCCGCCGCTCGCGGATGCCGAGCGGCCACGTCAGAAAGCGGTCACGATCGGCACCGTGGTCAAGGCCCTCCACCAGGAGTTTCCTGACATCTCGATCTCGAAGATCCGCTACCTCGAGGATCAGAAGCTGCTCTCGCCGCGCCGGACCCAGGGCGGCTACCGGCTCTACACGCAGTCCGACATCCAGCGGCTGCGGACGATCCTCCGTCTCCAGCGCGACGAGTTCCTGCCGCTCCGGGTGATCCGCCAGGAGCTTGCCGGCGGGCGCGCCGAGCGTGAGGTTGCAGCCCCGCCGCCGGCCGCCGACGGTCGCTCGATGCGGCGCGCGCTCGTCTCGACGCCTCATCCGGGCGCGCTGTACTCGCTCGAGGACGTCGTCGAGGAGACCGGAGCGGAGCCGGGGCTGGTGCGCGAGCTGGTTGACTACGGGGTCATCAAGGGTGATGTGCGCGCCGGCGTGCGCTACTTCGACGAGACCGAGCGCGAGATCGTCCGAGCGGTCTCCGAGCTCGCGCGCTATGGCGTCGGCGGCCGGAACCTGCGCGTGTTCCGCAGCTCGGCCGATCGCGAGGCGCAGCTGCTCCAGAGCATCCTCGCCCCGGCGCTGCGATCCCGCAACCCGGAGCGCCGGCGCGAGGCGATCGAGGCGCTCGAGAATCTCGCGTCCGTCACCACGCATCTGAAGCACCTGCTGCTGATCCGCGATCTGCGCAAGATCGCCACCTGACCTCGTCTGGGAGGCCGCGTGAGCCCGGTCGACCTCCGAGCGCTGGTCCGCGAGATCCCGGATTTCCCGCAGCAGGGGATCCTGTTCAAGGACATCACGCCGTTGTTGCTCGATCCGGTGGCGATGGAAGCCGTGGTCGCGGATCTGGCGGCGTTCGCGCGTCCGCTGGGGGTGGATCTTGTGATCGCGGCCGAGGCCCGTGGGTTCATCCTGGGCGGAGCGCTCGCGCGCTCGTTGGGAGCCGGCTTCGTCCCGGCGCGCAAGCGCGGGAAGCTCCCGTCAGAGACCGTCAGCGTCGAGTACCTGCTCGAGTACGGGGTCGATGTCCTCGAGGTTCACGCGGACGCGTTCGCCGACGGCGCGCGGGTGCTCGTCCACGACGACCTGCTGGCGACCGGCGGGACCGCGCGCGGGGTGTGCGACCTGGTGACCGGCCTCGGGGCCGAGGTCGTGGGCTGTGCGTTCCTGATCGAGCTGAGCTTCCTGGGGGGACGGGAGCGACTGGCGCCGTATCCCGTGCACGCCGTGCTCGAGTACTCCTCGTGAGCCAGCCGTTCGACTCGCGCTTCATGCCGCAGCGCCGCTCGTTCTCTCGGGCGATGCGTACCCGGCAGCTGATCGCGACGCCCGAGGCGCTGTGGCGGGTGGTCGAGGACCCATTCGCGATGACGCGCTGGTGGCCGAACGTCGCGCGCGTCGAGGGGGTCGAGGACGAGCGGTTCACGCTCGTGTTCCAGACCAAGCGCAGGCGACCGGTCCGGATGGACTTTCGGGTGATGACGTCCGACGCGCCCGGGAGCGGTGGTGAGCCCTCGGGGCACCGGGCCTGGGAGCAGGAGGTCGCCGGGACTCCGTTCGAGCGGGTGCTCGACGAGGCGATCACCGAGGTTCTGATCGAGCCGGCGCACGGGGGAACGTCGCAGGTGACGATCGCCCAGCTCCAAAAGCTCCGCGGGTACTCGCGAACGGGCGCGCTGATGCTGCGCCGGGCGACGAACAAACGCCTCGACGAGGCCCTCGACGGGCTCGCGCGGATCTCCGGCTGAAGCCGGTTAGGCGACGCCCTTGAGGGCGCCCTGGAGGATGATCTGACCCGGGACTTTGGGGGTGGCCGACGTCTCGAGCGTGAGCAGCAGGTTCTTGAAGTGGGCGGCGTTGGTCGGCAGCGCCCCCTCGGTCTGGAGCTTGCCGTTCTTGCCGACCGGCGTGTTCACGAACCCGACCCGAGCGCTGTCGGTCGGCGAGTTGGACAACCACACGGCATACGCGTTGTGCGAGTTCGGCGCGAGCCCCTGCGCCTCGACGATGATCCCGTAAGCGCTGCCGGCCTTGACCACGACGGAGACGCCCTTGGCGTTGCCGGTGCCGCTCGGCTTCATGTTGATCTGGGCGACGACCTTCGCGCTGGTGGCCGAGGTCGTGCCGCTGGTCGTTCCCGTCGTGCCGGTCGTCCCGGTCGTGCCGGTCGTCCCGGTCGTCCCGGTCGTTCCGGTCCCGGTCACGGTCGTCCCGGTCGTTCCGGTGGGCGCGGCCGTGCCGGCCGGCGCGGTAGTGCCGTCGGCCGCCGCGGTGGTGCCCGAGGTGGGCTTGTTCGAGCTGCCGCTGCTCAGCACGACGACCAACACGACCACGACGACCACGACGACGATCGCGCCCACGAGCAGGAAGATCGCGCCGCCCAGCCGCGAGCTCGGCCGGTCGCTCGGGCGGGGGATCCGGCGGGGCGTCGTGGCGGGGCGGCTCTCATCGGCCGCTGGTGGTGCCTCGCTTGCCGGTGCCTTGGAGCGGGCGGTCCCCTCGGGGATCTCGGGGAGCGGCTCGCTCGCGATGGGCGCGAGCTCGGAGGCGAGCACTCGTGCCCAGGCACGTTCGTACGGCGACGTGGCCAGCCGTTCGCGCGTCTGCTCAGCCACCTTTGCCGGCAGTTGCCCGAGCAGGTAGTCGGTGATCAGCGAACGCGCTTCCGGCGCCAGGCCGGTGTCGGGGCCGAGTTCGTCGAACGCCGCGAGCGCTCGTGCCCGGACCGCCGCACGGTCGATCGCGAGCAGGCCCGCGATGTCGTCGTAGCTGCGGCCGCGCCGCAGCACGAGGTCGAGAACCGCGCGTTGGTCTGGGGGTAACGTGTCGATCGACGCCATCGCGACCGCTTAGCGTAGTAGGGCCCACGCCGGGGTGCGGCGCATGGGCGGTCAGTAAGGTCCCGCGTTCGCATGAGCTTCGACGCGCTCTACGGGCTCGAGGTGACCGAATGCTCGGACTCCTTGGTCCGGGGCAGCGTTCCCGTGCGCGCGGACCTGACGCAGCCCGCGGGCTCGGTCCACGGCGGCGTCTACTGCGCGGTCGCGGAGTCGCTCGCCGCTCGCGGTACCGCCGAGGAGGTTGGCCCTGAGGGCAAGATCGCGATTGGGTTCTCGCAACAGACGACGACGCTCCATCCGGTCACCGCCGGCACGATCCACGCCACCGCCGTTCGCCGCCACCGGGGACGCACGACGTGGGTATGGGAGGTCGAGATCTCCGACGACGAGCAGCGCCGGTGCGCGGTCGCGCGGGTGACGATTGCCGTGAGGGATTCGTGATACGCCGCACCCTGCTCTCCTTGATGCTGCCGCTCGCGCTGGCGCCTCTGCCCGTAGGGTGGCCTCACCACTTCGCTCTGGGCGTGAGCGACCCGCCCGGCGACGCGCATGCTCTGCACGCGCACGCGCCCGTCGACATGCGCTACCAGTACCTCGCCGGTGGCGTCAACACCGGCCACGGCTGGGCTACGTGGAACCCGAACGGAAGCTTCGTGACGATGTACGTGCGCGAGTCGTTCGCCGCGCACACGATCCCGGTGTTCACCTACTACCAGATGCTCCAGTCCGCGCCGTCGGCAGGCGGGAGCGAGCAGGCCCGGGACCTGTCGAACATGCGGAATCCGGCGATGATGCGCGCCTACTGGGCCGACTACAGCCTGCTGTTGCGGCACGTGGCGGCGGCCGCCGGCTCGCGGCTGGTGGTGGTCCATGTCGAGCCGGATCTGTGGGGGTATCTGGAGCAGGCCCACGCCGCCCGGCTGGCCCGGTCGTTTGCTCATCGTCTGGTCGCGTTGCGGGATGCGTTGGCGCCGCATGTGGTTCTTGCCTGGCATCTGAGCGTGTGGGGGACGAACATGGACATCACGAACTCGAAGCCGTCGCCGGCCGAGATGGATGTGCTGGCGGCGAAGTCGGCGGCGTTCTACGAGTCGCTGCACGCCCATTTCGACCTGGTGTTCAACGACGTCACCGACCGCGACGCGGACTACTACCGCGATGTCGAGGGCAACCCGCACACCTGGTGGGGCCCGGCCGACTTCGCCCGTGAGAACCGCTACATCGCGGGCTTCACCCGCCGCACCCACACCGCCGTGGTGCTCTGGCAGCTACCGCTCGGCGACAGCCACGAGAACGACACCTGGAATCACTACCGCGACAACCGCCTGCAGTGGTGGCTCGGCCCCGGCTCGTCCGCCCACCTCCGCGCCACCCGCGACTCGGGGGTCGTCGGGCTGCTGTTCGGCGCCGGCGCGTCGGGGAACACCACCGACATGACCGACGGGGGGTTGTTCTACCGGCTGGCCCGGGGCTACGAGTCGCACCCGCTGTCGGTGGCGGACCTCTTCTAGCAGCGTGCCGTTTGGGAAGAAACCATGACTATTCCAAGGTTTCTTCCCAAGCAACCGTCGGTCAGCCGGGAGCGCCGCGACCCAACCAGTAGCTGACGAACTGGCCGAGCGCCGGGTCCGACGGGCTAGAGACGCGGAGCAGGTGCGCCCAGGCGAGCGCCACCAACCCCGTCGTCCCGGGGCGGCGGGCAAGGATCACCGCGTCGCCGCTGGCGGCGAGCTCGGGGGTGAACGCCGGCGCTGCCAACCGCGTGAACTGGGTCAGCCCGGCGGGCGGAGTCCGAGTGCCGTACACGATCACGACGTTCCCCAGTTGCAGCGCCTCGAGCAGCTGATCGTCGTTCAGGACGGCGTCGTCGCTGGTCACCGCTTCCGCGACGTGCGCGCCGCTCGTCGGCGGGTTCGAGTCGTAGCTGGGATGGGGCTGACCACGGCTCAGCACGGAGTGGCCGAGGTCCTGGAACGCCTGCCCCGGACCGCTCGTTCCGCCGGAGACCGCCGCCTGGTCGCGGCCGGCGAAGTATCCCGACAGCAGCAGGATCAGCCCGATCGAGAGCACCAGCGAGGCAACCACGATCGCGATCAGCTCGGCCACCCTGATCAGCCGCGAGTCGCGCGGCGCGCGCGCCGGCTGCTGGGTGGCGGGCGTCACCGGGCGGCGCGCGCCCGACGGCCCGAGCCGGTTGCCGGCGCGGTCTCGCCGTCGGGGCCTGCGGCCGGTGCGCCGGCCGCCGCCGCGAGCTCCTCGATCGAGGACCGCAGCTCGTCCGCGAGCACCTCGAGATCCGCGAGCGCGTCATAGTCGCTCACGAGGCCGAAGTTCAGCTTCCCGTTGTACGAGAGGATCGCGATTCCGAGCGCGCTGTTCTCGGCCAGCGGGACCATGGGGTACACGGCCTCGAGCTCCCGGCCCAGGAGGTACAGCGGAAACTGCGGACCGGGGACGTTTGTCACCACGAGGTTGAACAGCCGCTGGCGCGCCTGGAGCCGCGCGGCCTGCGACATGATCGTCGCGGGCGCGAAGCCGGACAGCGCGGTGAGGATCTCCGCGCCGACGGCCTGCCCCGATTGCTTGACCCCGACCATCGCCTCGCTGAGGGTGTGCAGACGCTCGACCGGGTCCGTGACGCCGATCGGCAGGGTCGCCCACATCGCCGCGACCCGGTTGCCGAGCGCCCCGCGCTCGACGTCGGCGCGGACCGAAACAGGAACCATCGCCTTCAGGCCGACATCGTCGGTGGCCAGTCCGTGGAGGCGCATGTAGCGGCCGAGCGCGCCGGCAACGACCGTCAGCACGACGTCGTTGACGGTTCCGCCGAGCGAGTTCTTGATCGCCTTGAACCGGGCAAGGTCGGCGTTCACCCAGGTGAAGCGACGATGCGGGCCGATCCGCACGTTGAACGGGCTCGGCGGGGCGGCCTGCAGTCCAGTCCACGCGAGCGCGCTCATACTCCCGAGCGCCTTGCCGGCCCGCACGGCCACCGTGCGCGGCCCGCGGAGCGTGGCCCGGACACCGCGCACGACCTCGGTCGGCACGGTCGCGCGCTCGAGCAGCGCGTCGGCCAGCAACTCGGCGCTGCTGGGGAGGGGGCGGGCCGCCCACTCGTGGTCGGGCGGTGCCACCGGCAGCGGGTCGGGCGACGTATCGAACAGGACGGTCGCGATGTCCACCCCCGAGATGCCGTCGACCAGCGCGTGATGCGTTTTCGAGAGCACCGCGAAACGCCCGCCGGCGAGCCCTTCGACCAGCCACAGCTCCCACAGCGGCCGGCTCCGGTCGAGCGCCTGAGAGAACACGCGCCCCGCGAGCCGCTTCAGTTCGCTCTCGCCGCCGGGGCGGGGCAGCGCGGTGTGGCGCACGTGGTAGTGGACCCGGAAGTGGGGATCGTCCACCCATACCGGACGGCCCTGGCTGAACGGAACGAACGCTAGCCGCTGCCGGTACCGAGGCACGAGGTGAAGCCGCGACTCGATCGCTTCGACGAGCTCGTCGTACGTGGGAGCCGACCCGGCGAACACCGAGCAACCGGCGACATGCATGTGCGCCGAATCCCGCTCGAGGTGCAGAAACGAGCTGTCGAGCCCGGTCAACCGGTCCTTGTTCGCCACCGCTCGGATGGTAGTCGCGGCGCGCTCGTACCGCTGCGGTATGGGCGCTCGAGACCGCCCGCGACTGTGACGGACGTCACAGTCAGACCCTAAAGGCGACGCCTAACCTGCCCGACTTACTGATTGACCTGCCGAGTCGTCCTCGTCCGTTACGAGGGCGAGCGGGGGACCCATTGCCGGGCAGAGACATGCCTGGCCGGGGCGAATCGACTTGCCCGGCCCAACGCGCCGGCCGCAGTCGTAGTGCCTGCTTTGGAGAGCGCGCGGAGCGCGCCGCCAGCGGTCGCGAGCCCGTCAGCTAACCCCGTAGGCGCCCGGTCGAGATCCAAGGAGGTCCTCGCTTTGAGGCCTGAATTAGCCATGCACAACGCGCGCCGCCGTCGGCTGGGGCTCGGTGCGTTGACGATAGGAATCCCAGCTTCAGTGGCCGCGCTGGTCGCGGCCGCCCAGGCACTCGCTTCGCCGCTGCCGGCGCCCCCGCAGATCCATCCGCAGTCGCGTCACATCGCGTACGGCGACGACGTGGTCGTTAGGGGCTTCGCGCCGCCGGCGGACGCCGGGCACACGGTCGTCCTCGAGTTCGCGCCTCGCGGCGCAACGTCCTGGACCGCGCTCCGGTCGACAACGGTCGCCGGCACCGGCGCATTCCGGCTCGCGGGTCGGCTCGAGCGGTCGGGGGCCGTGCGGGTGGTCGACACCTCGAGTGACGCTCTGACGCCGTTTGTGGCGTCAGGCAACACGGGTGGCGCAGCCGCCGCGACGAGCAACCCGGTGCCTGTCAACGTCGCTGCCCGGGTTCGCGTTCCCAGCCGCGGGATCGCCGTCAATGCCGGCCAGGCGGTACAGGTGCGCGGAAGGCTGCTTCCCGCCGCGCGCGGCCGCAAGGTCAGCCTCCAGGCTCTGCAGAACGGCTCCTGGCACACGCTCGCGACCGCGCGGACGAAGTCGGCCGGGCGGTTCGTGCTCCGCTACGTCGCCGGCAGCGCCGGCCAGCAGTCGATGCGCGTCCGCTTCGCCGGCGACCGGCTGAACGGAGGGTCGACGACCCGGGCCGGTCAGATGACCGTGTTCCGCGCCGCCGAGGCGTCCTGGTACAGCGACGGCGGCAACACCGCCTGCGGGTTCCACGCCGGCAACGGCGTGGCCAACCGGACGCTTCCGTGCGGCACGAAGGTCGTCTTCCGGTACGGCGGCCGCACGGTCACCGCGACCGTCGACGACCGCGGACCTTACGTCGGCGGCAGGGATTGGGACCTCAACCAGACGACCGCGGGCGCGCTCGGGTTCGGCGGCGTCGGCCAGGTCTGGTCCAGCCCGTAGCGCCGCGCGCCGCGACTGCGCTGTTCCCACGCAACGGCTGGGACACGCCTCACGTCTGGGGCGTGTCCTAGCCTGCGAATCGATGGCGGACCGGTGCGTCGCCCACCTCGACATGGACGCGTTCTACGTGTCCGTCGAGCTGCGCCGGCGCCCCGAGCTTCGCGGCCTGCCGGTGATCGTCGCCGGCACGGGGCCTCGCTCGGTTGTGACCACGGCCTCCTATGAGGCGCGGCGGTTCGGTGTCGGCTCGGCCATGCCGGCGGCGCGGGCGCGACGTCTCTGCCCCCAGGGCGTGTTCCTCGCGCCCGACTTCGCCTACTACCGCGAGACGTCGCGCGAGGTGATGGCCAGCGTGCGCGCGTTGGTCGACGCGGTCGAGGTCATCGGGCTGGACGAGGCGTACCTCGACCTCACCGGTCTACCGGCGCCGCACGCCGCGATGCGCCGTCTGGCCGCACACATCGAGGGGGGCACCGGCCTCGGCTGCTCGATCGGGATCGGGCCCAACAAGCTCGTGGCCAAGGTCGCCTCGGACGCCGAGAAGCCGAGGGGTTTCGTCGTACTCAGCCGCGAACAGGCCTGCGCGCGGTTCGGTGCCTCGCGGTGCGCGCTGGTTCCCGGCATCGGCCCGAAGACGGCTGAGAGGCTGCGCGCGCTCGGGATCGAGACGCTAGCGGCGCTGGCAGCCGCGCAATACGAGCAGCTGGCGCCGCACTTCGGTCCGCGCTTCGCGGCCGAGCTCCAGCGCCGCGCCCGATTCGAGGACGACTCTCCTGTGACCCAGGAACGGAAGGTCGTCTCAGAGTCCCGCGAGCAGACGTTCGACGAGGACATCCGGGATCCGGAGCGTCTCGAGGCGATCCTCGACGACCTCGTCGAGCACCTGTGCGCCGGACTGGTCGCCCAGCGACGACGGGGACGGACGATCGGGATCAAGGTCCGGCTCGACGATTTCAGCACTCACACCCGGGCGCGAACTCTCGCCGAGGCGGTGGGCTCAGCCGACCGGGTGGGTCCGGTCGCGCTCGATCTCCTGCGCCGGTTCTCACCGCCCCGGCCCGTCCGTCTCCTCGGCGTTCGCGTCGCCGGTCTCGAGCTCCCCGGCTCGGCCGCCGAGGATCAGCTCACGCTGGTCGTGTAGCTGCTGGTACGGCGGCGCAACGTCTTGGACCGTGCTCGGATCGCGGCGGACGTGGCCGCGCTGGCGCGGCGTCGCACGGCGTGAGAATATGCGGTTGTGGAGGGCAAAAAGCAGAAGCAGGAGCGTGCGGGCGCCACCGAATCGACGATCCGCGATGTCAACGAGGGCATCGAGCGAGGCCAGTGGCCCGGGGACGAGGACAGTCCAGTCGGCTTCCGCTGCGAATGCGCCCGTGTCGGGTGCAACCGGCTCGTCGAGCTGACGGTCCGCCAGTACGAGCAGATCCGCTCGCACCCCAGGCGGTTCGTGGTTCTTCCCGGCCATGAAATGCCGGACGTCGAGATCGTCGTCGCGGCCAGGCCCGGCTACATCATCGTGGAGAAGCGAGATCAGGCTGGAGCGGTCGCGAAGCAGAGCGACCCTCGCGGTTGACGCCGCGTGGCCGTGACACGGCCTTGCGTAGGTCGAAACGCATCTGGACCTCGGTCCCTCCAGACGCGCGCGTGACGATCGCAAAGTCGTCGCTGAGGCCGGAGATCAGCGACAGCCCGATGCCGAGGCCCTGACTGTCGTTCCACGCGTGGAGGCCGCGCCCGTCGTCGCCGATCAGCACCCACAACTCGTCCGACGCGACCGCAGCGGTGACGTGCAGCCGCCCGGCATCGCCGTTTCGATACGCGTGCACGACCGCGTTGGTGAGCGCTTCCGAGACCGCCAGCCGGATCTCGTCGAGCCGCTCACCGGCGGCACCCGCGGCGGCCGCGACGGACGCCAACGCGCGACGCGCCAGCGGCACGACCTCCGGCACAGCCGGATAGGACTCGTTCAGAGCGTGGCCACAGCTCATCTCGATTGGTCGGATACCCGAATGAGCGCCAAGTCATTCGCAGAAAACTGCAGCTTTGATTGCGCAGAAAGTGTGGCTTCGGCGCGGCGACGGCGGCCGCTTTGCTTCGAGGGCGAAGTCGCGCTGGTCAATACAAGGCGGAGGCAAGCCGCCGCCGAGCGCTGCGCGCGAGCGGATGGTCGACCCCGAGCTCGTCGAGGACCCCGACGACAACGCGACGGATGTCATCGCGAGCCCCGTCGGCGCTGGGAAGCGCGTCGAGCAGCAGGTCCAGCGCGCGATCGTTGTCGCCGGCGTCGAGCGCCGCGAACGCCTCGCTGAGATCCGGCACCGGCGGCTGCGCGCCGTTGCCCGCCGCCGACTCGAGGCCGATCCGGGCCTTGAGGCCGTCTGCGGCGAAGCTCCCGGGGACGCGCGCGAGGATGGCCAGCGCCTCGTCGGTCTCGCCGCGTCCCTTCAAGATCTTGGCCAGTGGCACCGCAGCGTCGGCGCGAGTGGGCTCGAGCTCGTTCGCGCGGCGGAGCGACTCTTCGTCCCCGCGCTCGACCAGCCCGTCGGCCTCGGACGGGAGCAGCGAGTCGAGGAACTGCTCGACCGCTGTCGGCGGCTGCGCGCCGATGAACTCGGCCGCGACCTCCCCGTCGCGGAACGCCTTTACGGCGGGGATGCTCTGAATTCCGAATGCTCGCGCCAGCCCGGGGTTGGCGTCCACGTCGACCTTGGCCAGCTCGACCTTGCCGCCGCGGGCATCGACGGCCCGCTCGATCACCGGCCCAAGCTGCCGGCACGGCCCGCACCACTCCGCCCAGAAGTCGACGACCACCGGGACTGTGTGAGAGCGGTCGAGAACCGCTGTCTGGAAGGTGCTTTCTGTGACATCCATGCCTCTGATGGTAGCGACGCCGTCACCTCAGGTAACCTTACGTTCACGTCAACTTTGCCGACCATGCCCGCCGCCGACAGCTCGACGATTCTCGTCGACGATTAGGTCATGGCCGGAATCGTGGTGGAAGGCCCCGGCGTCAGGCTCGAGGGCGACGAGACGGGGGATGGGATTCCCGTCGTCCTGCTCCACGGCCTCACCGCCACCCGGAGGTACGTGGTGATGGGCTCGCGGGCGCTCGAGCGCTCGGGCCACCGCGTAGTCGCCTACGACGCACGCGGACACGGCCAGTCCTCGCCAGCGCCTTTGCGTTCGGCTTACACGTACCACGACCTGGGGAGGGATCTCGTCTCCGTGCTCGATGCCCGCGGGATCGATCGGGCGGTGCTGGCGGGGGCTTCGATGGGCGCGCATACGCTCCTGTGGCTCGCGCTCCATGCCCCCGAGCGCGTGGGGGGGTTGGTTGTCATAACCCCGGCGTACGACCCGGCGACACACGACGGCGAGGAACGGTTTGCGCGCTGGGACGCGCTCGCCGATGGCCTCGAGAGCGGCGGCATCGAAGGTTTCATCGCAGCGCAGGGCGACTCCGACCTGCCGGCGTCCTGGCAGGAGACGGTGGAGAAGGTGACGCGGCAGCGGCTGTCGCAACACTCGAATCTCGCCGCCCTCGCGGACGCGCTCCGGGCGGTTCCGCGGTCGCGCCCGTTCGAACAGATTTCAGAGCTCGCGGGCATCTCCGTGCCGACGGTGGTCGTGGCGAGCGCCGACGAGCCCGATCCTGGCCATCCTCAGGCCGTGGGGGAGGCCTACGCCGCCGCGATTCCGGACGCGCGTCTCGTACTCGACGAGCCCGGCCGTTCGCCGATCGCGTGGCAAGGAAGCCAGCTGTCCAAGCTCATCGCGGAGGTGGCGGCGGAGGCTGACGCGCGATGAGCGCCGCGGGCGGGGGGGACCGGCGATGAGCGCCGCGGGCGGGGGGGACCGGCGATGAGCGCCGCGGGCGGGGCGGCCGGCTATTCGGGTACGCCGTTGCCGCGTAAGCTCGGGATCAAGCCCGGGGCTCGGGTTGGGCTGATCGGAGCGCCCGAGGGGTTCTATTCCACGCTGGGCGATTTGCCGGACGGCGTTGCGGTGCGCCGGCGGCTCGGGCGCGAGCCGTTCGACGTGATCGTCGCCTTCTTCTCGCGCCGGTCGACTCTCGAGCGCCGCCTGCCGGGCCTGAGCGGCGCGCTCGACCCCGCCGGGGGACTGTGGATTGCCTGGCCCAAGCGCGCGTCGGGAGTCAAGACCGATGTCACCGAGGACGTGGTGCGAGACCTTGGACTCGCCGCCGGGCTCGTCGACAACAAGGTCTGCGCGATCGACGAGATCTGGTCCGGGCTTCGGCTGGTGTACAGGCTGCGCGACCGCACGCGGTAGGGCGGACGCGGTAGGGCGGCGCGGCCATTACCCGAACGTGATCGTCTGACCCGGCGTCTTGTGGGGCGTCAGGTAGAAGTTCCCGAGGTAGTGAGCGATCACGGTGATCGCCACCGGCGAATGGCCCCCGGGAATCCTGGTGAACACGGTCTGGCCCGAGAACTTGCAGTCCGGTCCGAGCGGCACCAACGTCGATCCAATCCGGCGCGAGCCACGGAAGTACCGGATCGCCACGTTCCCGCGGCAGTCGTAGATCGCCGGAATCCAAGACGGTCCGTGCACCGATCCGGTCGTGGTGAACACGTACGGGTTGGTTCGGTCGCGGGGAGGTGTTGTCCGCGCGTGGATGTGCGGCACTGGCCGGTGGATCGGGAGCGTCATGAACGTCGCGTCCGCCCCGGGCTGCGGAACCGTGTTGCCGTGCAGCGCCACGATCCGGTAGTGGAAGATCGTCTGTGCCTCGAGACCCTGAACGCTCGCGGTCACAGTCACCGGCGCGGTTCCGGCCGGCACCGTCGCCGCGATCGTCTGCGAGCCGTAACTGGTCGACGGCCCGTACTGGAAGTAGTAGGTCGTGGCCTGCTTGTTGGGGCTGACGACCGCGGTCAGCGTGGCTGCGTTCTTGCTCACCTGTGTCGCGGGCCCGGTGGACACGCCCGGGGGAGGATTGCCCGCGGTCGTAAAGGTGTGATCGGAGCCGGTCGCGCTACCGCTCGCGTTCGCCGCCACGAGCCGGTAGTGATAGACCGTGCCGGGGATCAGCGCGGACGCGGTCGTGCTGACGGCCACGGGCTTGGTCCCGCGACCCGCCGAATGCTCGACGCTGGTGACGCCGTACGCGGTCGTGAGACCCCACTCGAAGTAATACGCAGTCGCGTTCCCGTTCGGGTTGATCGTTCCGAGCAGCTTCGCGCTCGTGTCCGTGACGTGCGAATGGCTCCCGGTCGTCACCGACGGCGAGGACGCGGCGGCCGCGAACGCGGCGGTGCCGAGGACGAGAACGGCGGACAGCAGCCCTGCGGGCAACAGCTTCTCGAGCGTGCGCTTCATCCCTACCTCCCGTATTAGGCAGAACTTGGCATCCATATACCGGCCGGGCTGTGGAAGTTGCGCTGGGGGATGGAGCACCCGAGTGGGGGCATGCGATCCCGGGTATGAGGGGCGTCTGCCACGCCGATCAGACACACGCACCGGGGAGGCTGAGCCCGGGGACGCTACTTCCCCGGCGCGCCGGCAACGGCTGCGACGGTCCGATTGCTCGGGGCCTGGGCTGCGGCGGGTCCGGCGCGGACGCGGCTTCAGCTACGTGGACGAGCACGGGAAGCCAATCAAGGCGTCCCCGGTACTGGACCGGATCCGCGGGCTAGCGGTCCCGCCGGCGTGGGAGGACGTGTGGCTGTGTCCCGATCCGCTTGGCCATCTGCAGGCGACCGGGGTCGACGCCGCCGGACGCCGGCAGTATCTCTACCACCCGCGCTGGCGCGAGCGTCGGGACCGCGAGAAGTTCGAGCGCATGCTGACCTTCGCGGAGCTCTTGCCGCGCCTCCGTCGGCGTCTGGGCCGAGTCCTCCACGACGGTGATGAGCCGACCCGTGACCGGGTCCTTGCAGCCGCCGTGAGGCTGCTCGACGTCGGGATGTTCCGCGTCGGGAGCGAGCAGTACGCCGCGGAGGACAGCGGAGTTGGCCTGGCCACGGTCCTCAAAGAGCACGTGCACGTTCGCGGCGACGTCGTCGAGTTCGACTATCCCGGCAAAGGAGGGACTCGGCGGGTGCAGGTGATCGACGACCCGGTGACGATCGATCTGGTGTCCACGCTCAAGCGGCGCCGGGGCGGATCCGATGAGCTGCTCGCCTACCGCGAGCGACGACGCTGGCGCGACCTCCGCTCCGACGACATCAACGAATACCTGAAGGACCAGCTAGGCGAGGAGTTCAGCGCCAAGGACTTCCGGACCTGGAACGCGACCGTGATGGCCGCCGTGACGCTGGCCGCCAACGGGCGGGAGGCGACGACGAAGACCGCCCGCAAGCGCGTGATCAACGAGTCGGTTCGGGCGGTCGCGGCATTGCTCGGCAACACCCCGGCGGTCGCGCGCCGGTCGTACATCGACCCGCGCGTGTTCGACCGCTACCTGACGGGGTGGACGATCGCCGGGGCGCTCGAGCGGATCCCGGACCTCGATGTGGCCGACGATCGGGTACGCACCAGGGTGGAGCGGGCGGTCGTCGATCTGTTGGTCGAGAACGACGACTCGAACGCCCTCGAGCTCGCCGACGCCGCGTAGTAACGGTTGGCCGACGGGGCCGGGGGTTAGCCGCCCGGGCCGGGGTTAGCCGGCGGGGCCGGGGTTAGCCGGCGGGGGCGGGGTGAGTCGCCGGGGCCGGCGGCGGCGCGATGGTCAGTCGTGGTGGAACTGCCAGATCCGGCCAAGCGGCCGGAAGCCGATCCGGCCGTAGAGCTCCTTGGGCCAGTCGTTGTCGTCGGCGGTGATGAAGATCACGTCGTGCCCGTCCTCGCGCGCGAGCTCGACCCCGCGCGCGACCACCGCCCGTCCGAATCCCCGTCCGCGCGCCTCGGGAGCGGTGTACACGTCCTCGACCTGGGCGGTACGGCCGTCGGAGCGGAGCTTGCAGACCGCGACCAGGTGGCCGTCAGAGCTGCGGACGCCGAGGAGGCGATCGGCGCAGGCCCGGGCCTCGCGCCGGCTGAACTCGACGAGTTGATCGAGCGCGCCGGCGTCCAACTCCTCCTCGGCGAACCAGCGCCGCATCAGTTCGGCCACTTCGTCCTCGCCGGCGTCCACCACTGCGCTCGTGTCCGTCGCGCGGTCGGGCTCGGCGCCCAGGACCATCCAGACCTCGCGCTCGGTCTTCCAGCCGGCCCCGCGGAACGCTTGCTCGGCCTCGGGTCCGGTCTCCTGGTTCTCGCTCACGATGTGCACGTACCGCGTCGCGAGCTGCTCCTCGGCGAGCTCGATCAGCGCCTCGAACGCGAGCGGCCGCGCCACCCGGATCTGGTTGACGCTCCACACCGCGGGCAGCGACGGCGTGCTGACGACGCAGCCGGCCTCGATGGGCCGCACGTCGTCGGCCGTCTTCGCCAGGTTCTCGTGCACGAACGAGAGCACGCGCGTGAGCGTGCTGACGTTCGGAGTGGAGGTCGAGGTGCTGGTCTTCATGGTCCGCATGTTGTCAGGAGCCGGATGGAGTCCCGACCGGGGCGGCTCGTCGGGGAGTTATGCGGGCGGGAGTGACGAAACGCACGGTCCAGGCGATCGGGCGGGTGTCGCAGCGGCCGCCGCCGGAGGTCGTGCCGGTCAGGCGGAGCGTCCCGCGCGCACGGCGTTCGGCCGCGTTGAAACTTCCCGTGACCTTGAGCTGCTGGCCGCGCACGCTGGTCCCGCGCGGGCGTAACCGGAACCCGAACGCCCCGCTCCGCCTGATCCTCGCGTAGTTGGCCGAGTTCAAGCCGGCGACCCTGATCCTGCGTGCCGGCCCCCTCTGGCACCGGAGCATTACCGCCACCTGGACGCCAATCAGGGCGTCGCCGCGGTCGCCTACGGACAGGCGAAGGGGTCCACCTCGACGTCCTAGCGAGCCCTTGTATACGCCGGGAATGGCGGGACCCGTCACCGGCGGCGCGACCGGCGCCGGCTGGGCGAGCTCCGATGGGGGTGGCGCCGTCGGCGCCGGAGGGAACGTCGGCTCGGCCGGCGCCGCCGAGCACGGTGGCCCGCTCGCGGTGACGGCTCGGCAGGCGGCCACCCGTCCGTAGCGCCAGTAGGTCCCGGTCCCGGGGATCGGTTGGGCGCTGGCTTCGATCCGCGCCTCGACGTCGCGGTTCGCTTCGGCCGCCGGGAAACGGTCCCAGATCAACGCCGCGATTCCGGCCACGATCGGTGTCGCCATCGACGTGGCCGCTCAGGTATCCATAACGCACCACGCCGGTCGCGTTGTCGTAGGTCGGCAGGGTCGAGACGATCCCGACGCCGGGCGCCGACACGTCGACCCAGCTCGCCCCGCGGTTCGAGAAGCCGGCGATCTCGTCGTCCGCGTCCGTGGCGGCGACCGACAGCACGTGGTCGTAAGCGGCGGGATACGAGGGAGTTGTGGTTCCGTCGTTCCCGGCGGCGGCGACGGGGAGGGCGCCGTGGGCGAACGCGTAGTCGAGTGCCAGTGCCATCGCCTGGCACGGGCTCTTAGTGCCGAGGCTGAGGTTGATCACATTCGCGCCGTACGGTCACGAGCAACTCGTTCGCCGCGGTGTGCGCCACGGCCGGGACGTGACTGCTCACGATCCCTCCGACGGCGAAGCCCTCGCTCTCGAGGGCCGGATGCCCAAGCGCCAGCGAGCGGTTGGGAAACTCCGTCGACGCGGACGCGACCGAAGGCGACGCGAATGGAAGCGCAACGGCGGACGCGATCACGCGAACCAGAACAGCCTCGGACGCAACGCCACGCCACGCAGCGCCACGCCATCGGGGGGATGCCGCAGCACCGCCAGCGTAACGCCGCCGAGACCGGGTGTGCGGCTTGTTCCAACGCTCGATGACCGATTCTCTGAGCACGCTCGCGAAAGTCGGGGGTGGCTCCCTCGTTGCCTCCACCGGCCTCTGCGCGGAAGCGTTGGGGCACCCCCGAACTCCGGGTTCCCGTGGGGGACCCGCCAGATCCGGGTTCCCGTGGGGGACCCGCCAGATCCGGGTTCCTGCTGGGGACCCACCAGATCCGGGTTTCGCCACACTCGGGCCCGGCCCAGATGGTGAATTCGTATTCACCCGGCTATTGCGCGGTTTTCTCCACACTCGCCGCCGCAGCTCCGTCGAGTGAGGACCTAACCGGGTTCCGCCCGCTGGGTTACGCCCGTGCTGGCGGCGATCGCGGCGCGCGCGGTCGTGAGGGCGTCGGCCGCGCCCTTTATCGCTCGCATCGTCCCGTAGCCGGCCTGCCGGAGACAGAAAAAACGACACCGCCCCGCCATCATGGGGGGCGGGTCGACGTGGCGTTCGCTCCCCGCCTGTCAAGCCGGCTGCGCCGGCTCGCGCTGCGGGGCTGCGCCCGCACCGCGCGCTGCCTCCGGCGCGCTGTGCGGCCTTCTCCGGGCACGGGCTTTGGACTCAGGGCGGCCCGACTACAACTGGAGGGCGAGTCCCGCGGCAGGCTGGTTCCCAAAGTCCCGTATGGAGATCAAGCGGTGGGCTTACCAGCTCTCCGCTGACCACGCCTTGTCGCGGGACAACGCACCAGAGAGAATCTCGCCATGGCAGCCGTTGCCGCTGTCGCCGCGATGGTGGCAGCCCTGATCGTCGTCGCAGCCACCGTCTCGCTGTGTCTGCCGATATCGGGCGCGTTTCGAGACACGTGGCGACGGCTCCCAGACGAGCGTCGCGGCCTGGCCGGGTTTGGGATCGGGATGATGGTGGTTGGCGGCATCGCTGGCGCGGTTCTGCTAACCGTCGGACCCTGGGGCACCGACACAATCGTGTGGCTCATCCTGGTCGGCGTCCCGGCGCTGATACTGGTCTGGATTATCGCCGTCTCCATCGAGGCGGTGATGGACGGCCGGCGGCCCCGAAACCGTCGTAGACCAAACCCTTGAGCGGCGAGCTCGACGCCACAGTGGGCGGGTGCCCGACTGCAACGTCGTGTGTTTAACGCTCGATAATCGATCTTATGTCGACCACTATGCGAGAACGAGCCGGCGCTACTGGCGACTGAGCCTGACCAGTGGTCTCGCTGGTTGCTGGGGCGCCGCGACGGCGGAAGGCAAGACCAGCGTGCGATCACCCTCGACCGCCTCGCGCCGATCCGCGATCGGGTCCTGGACGCCGCCGAGCCGCTCGACGGCGCCACGCTGCTCGATGTCGGCTGTGGCGACGGGCTGATCGGTCTGGCCGGCCTCGGCCGCGTCGGCCCGCGCGGCGTTGTGATCTTCTCCGATGTCTCGGAGGCGCTCCTCGAACATTGTCGGCGCCACGTCGCAGGTCTGACCGACGCTGCGCGAGCTCGGTTCGTGCGAGCGCCCGCCGAGGACCTGTCGGCCATTTCGGACGCCTCGGTCGACCTCGTCACCACGCGTTCGGTGCTGATCTACGTCGCCGACAAGCCTCGGGCCTTCGCCGAGTTCGCCCGGGTACTCCGTCCGGGCGGGCGCGTGTCGCTGTTCGAGCCGATCAACCGCCTTATGTATCCCGAACCGGAGGGCCGCTTCCACGGGTTCCGGGTCCACGCAGTCAGCGACCTCGCCGGGAAGGTCAAGACGAGATTCGCCGGCCGCGACTCCTACCGGGAAGCGATGATGGACTTCGATGATCGCGATCTAGTCCGTTTCGCCGACGATGCCGGCTTCGAGACGGTTCACGTCGAGTGCCACATCGACATCGCTCGGGGCTCCTGGATGGCGCCGGTCAACTTGGACGCGTTTCTGGACAGCGCTCCCAATCCCAACGCCCCGACCGTGCGGGAGGCGATCTCGGCCACGCTCACAGCGGACGAGCAGCAGCGGTTCGTGGCCGAGCTCGACCGAGCTCTCGCTGAGAACGACTACCTGCGCCGGACGGCCGGCGCGTACCTGCTCGGCACTAAACCCGGATGAGACGCGAGTCATGCGGTCGGGCGGCACGTGTATCGGAAGCTCATCAACGACGAGGCCTACGACCTCGTGACCGGAGTGGCGACGGGCGAGCCCGAAGATGTTTCCGAGCTCGCGAGCGGGCTCGAGTCGCACTCGGCGCTACGACCGTAATCCTGCGCCTACTGGCGCCGGAGCGCAGCTAGACTCCTGTCTCGATGCCGAAGCAGCAGCGAGTGATGCGGGTCGAGCAGCGTGGCCAGATGGCGGCGATGCAGCGGCTCGAGAGCAAGTCAGACGAAGAGCTTGAGGCCGAGACCAAGTACAAGGCCGCGGCGCAGGCGATTCTTGGTTACCGCGCTGCCGAGCGTTACGACGCCAAGGCGGCGCGCGGTCACTTCCAGCGGGCGCTGGCCGCGGCGACGCCGCAGGAGCGCGTCGGAATCCGGCGGATGGCCGATGCGTCACTCGCGCTGGCCGAGCGCCGCGCCGACGACCTGAAGAAGGCGACCGAACGACTGGGCGTCGAGTCGCCGAGCGCGGGCCAGCTCCGGAGCCTCAGGTTCCTCGGGCTGATCGCGCCGCCAAAGAGCGCCGGGGCCCTCATGCGAATCCGCGGGGTCCTGATCGCGATCGTCTTGGTAATCGCCGTTCTGGCGATCGGCTTCGGGATCGTCTACGGCATCGGTTCGGCGGCCGGCGGCATCTCGGTCGACATCGCGATCTTCTACGGCTTCCTGCTCGTCCTCGTCGCGGTTGGCGTGCTCGCGTTGGTCGGGCGGCGGCGACAGAAACGCGCCAAGGCCGCGCGCGCGGAACAGATCGCGTCCGCATCCAAGCCACGCTGACGCCGCACCGTGTGCGGGCGCTATTCGTTGGCCACGCCCAACCCGGCCGACGTCCGGGCGCGCTTTCCGACCGGTGAGTCCGTCGAGATCCGCCGGCGCTACAACGTGGCGCCAGGCGATGAGGTGCTGGCGGTCACCACGGATCGAGAGGGCAATCCTCGCGGTGAGCTCCTGCGGTGGGGCCTCGTGCCGGCCTGGGCGAAGAGCCCGGACACCGGCCTCAAGATGATCAACGCCCGCGTCGAGACCGTGGCCGAGCGCGCGGCGTTCCGCCGTCCGTTCGAGCGCTACCGCTGCCTGGTCATCGCGGACGGGTTCTACGAGTGGCAGCGCCAAGCAGCTGGACCGAAGCAGGGCTTCCACATCGCTCGCGACGACGGCGGCATGTTCGCGTTCGCCGGTCTGTGGTCGATCTGGCACGACGATCAGAACGAGGGGCACACGCTGCGCACGTGCACGATTCTCACGACCGCGGCGAATCCGGCGATCGCCTCGCTGCACGACCGCATGCCGGTGATCCTCGCCCCCGGCACCGAGTCCGCCTGGCTCGAGCACTCCCGGCCGCCGGACCGCCTGCACGAGTTGCTGACGGGTCTGAGCCGGGCCGAGACCGCCGTCCGTCCCGTCGGTCCTGCGGTCAACGACGCGCGCTACGACGGACCCGAATGCCTCGCGCCGCCCGTCCCGGACGGCCAGGTGGCGCTGTTCTAGGCATGTCACCGGACCGGCCGGTGTACGAGGTTGCGTTCGTCCTCGGTGGTGGCGGCATTCTGGGCGCGCATGAGGTCGGGATGCTCCGCGCGCTCGCCGAATGCGGCGTCCGGCCCGACGTCGTTCTCGGTACATCGATCGGGGCGATCAACGGTGCCTTCTTTGCCGCCGATCCGACGCTCGCCGGCGTTGAGCGCCTGACCGAGCTGTGGCGATCGGCCAACCTGGCGGATCGGTCGCCCGGCACGGTGCTGCGGCGGGTGACGACGCTCGCGCGCAGCGGGACGCATCTTCAGTCGTTTAGGGAGATGCGCGAACGGCTGATCGAGGTGCTCCCGGCAGAGCGGGTCGAAGAGCTCTTGGTCCCGTTTCAGTGCGTCGCGGCCTCGATCGAGCAGGCCGCGGAGCATTGGTTCGACAGCGGTCCGCTCGCGGACGTGGTGCTCGCCTCGTGTGCCGTGCCCGGCATCCTGCCTCCCGTTCGGATTGAAGGCGAGCATTTCATCGATGGCGGCATCGTCAACTCGATCCCCGTGAGCCGGGCGGTCACGCTCGGGGCGAGCCGGATCTACGTCCTCCAGGTCGGCCGCCTCGAGCAACCCCTCAAGCCGCCGCGGTGGCCTTGGGAGGTCGGCCTCGTCGCGTTCGAGGTCGCCCGTCGGCACCGCTTCGCGCATGATCTGCACTCGCTGCCGGCGGATGTCGAGCTCCACGTCCTCCCCACCGGCGGTTCGGCCGCGCCGGCCTACAACGACGTCTCCGGCCAGCTGCGTTTCGCGCGGATCGCGCGCACGGTCGAGCAGCAGATTGACTCCGCATACCAAGCGTCCCGCCAGTACCTGGTGGGGACCTGATGCCGCCCGTCTCGATCCGCCGGCCGGTGACCGTGGTCCTCTGGCTGATCGTCTCCACGGCCGTGGTGCTCGCGTCCCCGCTCCTGCTCGCGCTCGGGAAGGTCGCCAGCGCGGTCACCCGCCGCCCGCAGCCGCTGATCGTGACCCGGTTGACGATCGCTTACTCCGGCTGCGAGCTTGCCGCCCTCGTCGGATGCGGGGCGCTGTGGCTCGGGGCCGGCTTCGGCGTACGGGTCGGCACGCGCCGATGGCAGGCGCTCCACTGGAGATTGCTCCGCTGGTTCGTGGCCGGCCTGGCTGACGCCGGACGGCGGACGCTCGACATCGATGTCCACGCCGAGCTGTCGACCGAGGCGGCGAGCGCGCTCGAGTCCGATGGGCCTCTGATCATCCTCAGCCGCCATGCGGGCCCGGGCGACACGATCTTCCTGCTCGATGAGCTGTTGTCGCGCTTTCGCCGCCGGCCGAGCGTGGTGTTCAAGGAGAGCCTCGCGGTGGACCCGTGCATCGACCTCCTCGCGCACCGGCTCCCACAGGGGATGCTCGACAAGGCCGATCGTGAGGAAGCCCAGGAGATCATCGCGCGCATCACCACCGAGCTCGGTCCGCGAGGGGCGTTGCTGCTGTTCCCCGAGGGCGGCAACTTCACCCCCGAGCGCCGGCGCTCCGCGCTGCTACGACTGCGCCGGCGGGGCAACCGGAGCTCGGCCGAGCAGGCGGAGCGCATGCCGCACGTGCTGCCGCCCCAGCCTTCGGGCGTACTGGCGGCGCTGGACACTACCCGCCAGACCGACGTGGTGTTCGCCGCCCACACGGGCCTCGGGCTCGCTGCGTACCCGAGCCAGGTGTGGCGCGACATGCCGATCGGCCGAACGCTGCGGACCCGTATGTGGTTCGTCCCCGCCTCCGAGGTGCCGGCCGGCGACGACGAGCGGATCGCGTGGCTCTACGACTGGTGGGCGCGTATCGACGAGTGGATCGACGCGCAGGCGAGGGAGGCCGGCGCAAGCTGACGGCGCCGACGCGGCCGCGGGGGGTTAGGCGGCTGCCTGCTCGGTCGACTGCAACGCCGCTCGTGCGGGCTGCTGCGGCGGGGCGACTTGAACGCCCATCCACTTGTTGAACGCCTCCGGCGGCAACGGCTTGGAGAAGTGGTAGCCCTGGGCGAGGTCGCATCCGAGCCCCCCGAGGCGGTGCAGCGTGGCTTCGTCCTCCACCCCTTCGGCGACGACCTTCAGCCCGAGGTCGTGGCCCAGGTTGATCGTCGAGCGCACGATGATGAGGTCGCTCTCGTCGCACAGCATCGGCGAGACGAACGACCTGTCGATCTTGAGCTCGTCGATCGGCAGTCGACGTAGGTTCGCGAGCGACGAGTAGCCCGTGCCGTAGTCGTCGACCGACAACCCGACGCCGAGCTCGCTCAGCCGTGTAAGCGTGGTAAGCGAGCGGTCTGGGTCCGACATCAACATGCTCTCGGTAATCTCGAGCTGAAGCGCCGACGGGGTCAAGCCGTAGATCTCGAGGAGATCCCCGAGAAGCGACGCGAGATCGGGATCGAGCAGGTTGCGGACCGACAGGTTGACCGAGACGGTCATCTCCTGACCCGCCCGGCGCCAGGCGGCGCATTGTGCGACCGCGCGCTCGAGTACGTGGCGTGTCATCGGCCCGATGAGTCCTGTCTGCTCGACGATCGGCATGAAGTCCGAGGGCGGTAGCAGCCCAAGCTCCGGGTGCTGCCAGCGTACGAGCGCCTCTGCCCCATGGACGCGAGTCCCGCCCATGTGCATGATCGGCTGGTAGAAGACCAAGATCTCGTCGTTGTCGAGCGCACGCCTGAACTCGCTGAGCACGCTGAGCTTGCGCACCGAATGGCCATCCAGCGCAGCCGCATACACCTTGCAGCCAGCGTGGGCCTCCTTCGCCGCGTACATGGCCACGTCCGCGCTGCGAAGAAGCGAGTGCGGATCTTCCCCGTCGCGCGGGAACCGGGCGATCCCGATGCTCACGCCAACTTCAAGGAGCATCTCATCCACCCCTATTGGCTGCTGAACGCATGCCATGAGGCGTCGGGCGATCGCCTCCAACTCATCTGGGTCGGATGTGCTCTCACCCGGCAGCACGGCGAACTCGTCGCCGCCAAGCCGCGACACGAGGCCGTTAGGCCCGACCACTTCTGCCAGTCGCGGCCCGAGATCACGCAGCAGCTCGTCGCCGAAGTGATGGCCAAGCGTGTCGTTGATCTCTTTGAAGCGATCGAGATCGCACAGCATGACCCCGAACCTCTCGTCACTGGCCATCGCCTCGGCGATCCGCTCGTCCAACCGGGCTCGGAACCGCTCTCGGTTAGCCAGCCCAGTCAGTTCATCCGTGGTTGCCCTGCGATGCAACTCGTCGGCGCGCTGCTTCGACTTCAGCAGTTCACCCACGAGATACTGGAAGATCAACAGTGCGAGCACTGCGAGGACGATTCCGACCGTACCTGCCAACACGGCAACGTACACGACGGCCATCGTCAGAAGCGCCGAGAACAGTTCAGCAGGCATGACTGGTAGGACTGCCATGCGTGCGTTGTCCAACATCGACGAACCATCCAGATAGGACCTGAAACCGAACACGCCCAGGAAGTTCACCACCAACGCCAGCACGAATGCCGCGAAAACGATCAAGTAGTAGGCCAGTGTGCGCGGTCCGAGACCTGCCAGTCGCACCGACTCGTGGAAGAACAGGCCAGCCAGCAGCGGGTACCACATGAACGTCGCGACGTTGTTCAGCACGATGTGCCACTTCGCACGCGTGCGCGTCCATGACACGAACATCGCGAGCACCCCGACAGCCGCCGCAGGCGCCGGCCCGAGCAATACGATCGCCGCCGTCAGCGCAATCGGGAGGCCAGACACCCTAACTTTGGTCGCTCCGGTTGCGAAATCCGTGAGAACGCTGACGCTTGTGAAGGACATCAGCACCACGAGCGTCCCAACCCGCCATTGGTCAAGACCGCTCGTCGACCAAATAACTGCCCCCCCTGCGGCCAGCGCGATCGCATGCACAACAGCCACGCCGAGCCCTGGCTCGCGTGTACGCTGGTCGCCAACCTTGGCAGTCTTGCGGTCCATCGCCCGGTATTCATCGGCCGATCCGCTCGAGTACTGAATCCTAAAGGTGTCCAGAGCTAGCTGGACGTTGCTAAAGGTTCGGCGCCGACGACCGATAAGTTCGTCTACAACGCCAAAAAGGAGGGATCGCTTGGTGCGACCCCTCCCTTAAGTACTAGCCGCCGTGCCAACCCATATCGGCGTCCCTTTCGTCGGCGTGTCAAGTAGGCTCGAGCGGGGGCAGCCCTACCTCTCACAGCGCGCTGCCTGCGCCCCTGCCGTTTTCTTGTTCCTGTGCCTGTGGGGACTGCGCCCCGTTGCCTTGAGAAAGGTACCGGGGTTCGCAGTTCCCGCAATACGACGTTCGTCCAGTTGTGTTTAGGGCTCTAAAGTCGCCCGCAAATCCCGCCGATTTGGCGCCACCCTCAGGCGGGGTGTTCGGGACCCGAACCGGAGGGCGCTCTCCGCGCGCTCCCGTCCATCCTTTCTGGACCGTCCTGGACGCCTGTCCTAGCTGCAATCCGGGTCTTTGGGCCCCGCCCGACTTGCATAACACGCCAAACGGAGCCGCGATCAGGCGACGGTGACGCGTGAAGCATGCCTGGAGCCGGGCTCACGTCAGGCCGTACAGAGACGCCGCGTTACCCCACATGACCCGGGCGCGGTCGTCCTCACTCAGCTGATCCAACAAGAGCGACAGGCCGTCGCCGTGGTCGTGGGGGTAGTCCGACGCGTACGTCAGGGTCCCTGGCACGTCCATCATGTCCAGCAACTGACCCAGCGCCGCCGGGTCGCCGGGGAGGTGCGCCGGCGCGGTCGTGAACAGGAAGTGGTCACGCACGTACTCCGATGGCCGGCGCTTGACCCACGGCACCTCGCGCCACACGCCCTTCCAGTCCTTGTCGAAACGCCACAACAGCGGCGCCAGCCAGGCGAAGCCGCACTCCGTCACTATGACCCGCAGGTCGTCAAACCGCTCGAACACGCCTTCTGAGACGAAGCTCAGCACCTGGGCTTCGGCGATCGGCTGGTTGCCGAAGTAGTCCTCGAGGTAGGTCGTGGTGAAGCCGCTGGGCGTAGGCGCCTTGCCGGCGCGGCCCCAGGCGTGCAGCCCCACCTGGAGTCCGGCCGAACGGGCGGCCGTAAAGATCGGGTGGTTGTTCTTGTGCCCCCACGGCAGGTCGCTGCGCACCGGCAACAGCACCTGGACGAAGCGGGGGTCCTCCCCTACTCGCTCGATCTCCGACACCGCGTCGTCGGGCGAAACTGACGACACGACGACGCTCGCGCGCAGCCGGTCGGAACGCGCGAGGAACTCCTCGCGCACCCAGTCGTTGATCGCCGACGCCACCGCCGCCGAGAAGTACGGGTTCCGGTGGGTCTCGAACCCCGTCAAGCAGTTCAGCACGACGAACCGGGGTTCGGATTCGGCCGAGAAGACGTGCTCCGAGAGCTCGGAGTAACTGGACGGCGCCGGCGCGACAACGCCTGGCGGATACGCGTGCGCCATCCCGTTCAACCGGATCCCCGCCTCGCCTATGTACTGGCGCCAGTAGTCGCTCAGGTAAGGGAAGAGCGCATCAAACGACGACGGAGCACAGTGGACGTCGCAGTCAACGGACGGGTCCATCACACCGCCCGCTCGCGCGGGAGGCCGTACAACGAGACTGCGTTCTCGCACAGGATCGCCCGACGCAACTCCGGCCCGAACGCCCGCGGCAACGCCTGCTTGGGCGAGTCGAAGTCCCAGTGCGGATAGTCGGTCGCAAACACCAATCGGTCACGGAGTCGAGCCTGATCGATGGCATACAACAGGTGCTGTGGATCGTCCGGCTCCTCGATCGGCTGGGTCGTGAACCACACGTGCTCGTCGATGTACTCGGACGGTTTGCGTGTCAGGCGCGGAACGTCGTCGCCCATCCCCTCCCAGGCGGCGTCGAGCGACCAGCGCAAAGCTGCGGCCCACGCCACGCCGCACTCCGTCAGCACGACCCGGAGCCCGGGGATCGACTCGAACATGCCGCCCGCGACCATGCTCGCGAGTTGGCTCTGCATGACGATGCCGTTGCCGACGTGGTAATCGAGGTAGAACGACGGATACCCGGCTCCCCGGTGGTCGACGTAGCCGCCCGTGTGGAAGGCCACGGGCCGACCATGACCGGTGGCGGCCTCGTAGATCGGCCAGTACTTGGGGTGGCCGAGCTGCTCGGCGGCGCTCGCCGGCAGAAGCACCGCCACGAACCGATCGTCGCCCGCGCGCCGTTCGATCTCGGCGACGGCTAACGACGGGTACTCGTGCGGGACCGCGATCGTCCCGCGCAGCCGCCGATCGAACGAGAACCATGAATCCACCTGCCAGTCATTCACAGCCGAGTTCCACTCCGCCGCGAAGTCTGGGTGGTCGTAGCAGTCCTGCCCGCTCAGCACCTCGAGCACCGCGTAGTCGACGTCGAACTCGTCGAGCAGCTGCTCGCGCATGAGCTCGGGGTCGCTGCCCCAGATGTGACCGGGTTTGCCCGGCCAGGCGTCGACACGCATACCGGAGTGGCGAGCGCGTGGATACCACTCGGTCACCCGTGGCGTACGCCGCCCGTACCGCTCGAGCAGCCGCCGAGCCGACGGGCTCAGATACTTAGCGAGCATCGCCTCGGTCGCTTGCGCGTGGACGTCGCAGTCCACAAGCTCCACCGACCTCAGCGCCCCGGACGAAACCCCGATACGTGTCTCAACCTGAGAAGAAGACATGACTCACCTCACGCATGCAGCACCACGTACTCATCCTCGACATTGACGTCGAACGTCTCCGCGACGTACGGACCCGGCACTCGCCTCCCTGGCGCGCCCGGGCGCGCCGCCGCGTCCTCAATAACCGACTCTCCGGGCGACAGCTCGACGCCATAACTGCGGACGCCCGGCGCCACCGTGCCCATGAACGACTGACCCGAGTCGAGGTCGTACTCCCAGCCGTGCCAGGGGCACGCGATCCGCAGCGGATCCGTGACCGACGCCGATGCCCCCGGACCGTCCGCCACCGCGTCGCCTAGAACATGTCCCAGGCACAACGGCCCGCCCTGATGGGGACAGCGGTTGCGCACGCCGTAAAACCGCTCACCGACCCGGAACACGCCGATCGAGCGGCCGCCCACCTCGACGATCCGCCGCTCGCCGGAGGGGAAGCTGCGCACGGGCGCGACGACAACCCTCATCCCTGGCAACTGTACCCAGCCTATGCCCGGCCCAGCGGGCCAGACCGTATTAGTGCGCTGGCGAGCAAGCCCGCGACGACGGCAACTACAAGGTCATCGTGCGACCGGCCTCGAACCCGTCGAGCCCGATGATCTCGTTGATCACGTCGTCCGGAACGGCCGAGTCGGTCGTGATCACCATCACGGCCAATGGTCCCTCACCCGTGTCGGCGTTGTCCACGTGCCCGACCGCGGCCGACACGATGTTTATGCCGTGCTCGCCGAAGTGCGTACCGACTCGCCCGATCATGCCCGGCACGTCGCCGTATCGGAACATCGTGATGTGCTTCTCGAGCTGGATGTTGAAGCGCTGGCCCCAGGCTTCGAGCAGGTGTTCACGGTTGCGCCGGCCGAACAGGGTGCCGGCGACCAGCACGCTCTCCTCGCCGCTCTCGACGGTCACGCGTACGAGGTCGGAGTAGTCGCGGACGGCGGCGCGCCTCATCTCGACCACCTCGATCCCGCGCTCCTCCGCGAGACCAGGAGCGTTGACGATGCCTACCTCCTCCTCGGTGTGCCCGCGCAGCACCCCGAGCAGCACCTGGATCGTCAGCAGGCTGGTGTCGCGCTCGGCGATCCGCCCGAGGAACTCGGTCCGCACCAGGTCGATCGACGATCCCTGTGCCAACTCGACCGCGATCCGACCCAGCGCCCGGCACAGCGACACAAACGGGCCGAGCACCTCCATGTCCTCGGGCGAGATCGCGGGGACGTTCACCGCGCTCGTGACGACGCCTCCGGTCAGCGCCGCGACCACCTGCTCGGCAGCCTGATAGCCCGCGCGGTCGGTTGCCTCGGCGGTCGAGGCGCCCAGATGCGGCGTGACGATCACGTTGGAGTAGCCGAACAGCGGGTGATCGGTGACGGGCTCGCTGGCGAACACGTCGAGCGCGGCTCCGCCGACCTTGCCCAAGTCGAGCGCGGCCTGCAGGTCGGCATCGACGACCAGCGGACCGCGAGCGACGTTCAAGATCCGCACGCCGTCCTTGCACTTGGCGAGCGCCTCGGCGTCGAGCCAGCCGCGAGTGTCTGGCGTGTTCGGGAGGTGGAGCGTGATGAAGTCCGCCGCGGCGTAGATGTCGTCGGAGGATTCGGCCTTCTCGACCCGCAGCTCGCGGTAGCGCTCGGCGGACACGTACGGGTCGTACGCGATCACGTGCATTCCGAACGCCCGCGCGCGCTCCGCGACGAGCTGCCCGATCTTGCCGAAGCCGAGGATCCCGAGCGTCTTCTCGTACAGCTCGACGCCCGAGAACTTCGAGCGCTCCCACGCGCCACCGGTCAACGATGCGTGCGCCTGCGGCACGTTGCGGGCGAGCGCGAGCAGCAGGGCCATCGTGTGCTCGGCGGCCGTGATGACGTTCGACTGCGGGGCGTTGGCGACGATGATCCCCGCCTTGGTGGCTGCGTCGACGTCGACGTTGTCGACTCCGACCCCCGCCCGGCCCACCGCCCGCAGGCGGCCGGCGCGCGCGATCAACCCCGCATCCAGCTTCGTCGCCGATCGGATCAACACACCGTCGTATTCGCCGATCCGCTCCTCAAGCTCCCCGCGCGACCATCCGACCCCGAGCTCGACGTCGAAGTGCTCCTTCAGAAGCGCTATTCCCGAGTCGCCGATCTTCTCCGCGACGAGTACGCGCGGGCGCGCCCCGTTCGGCTGTGGCGAAACCGAGGCGGACTCGGTGGCCGTCACAACTGGCGCTCCAGCACCCAGTCGACGCATGCCGTCAGGGCCTTCACATCGCTGGGATCGGTCGCGGGGAACATCGCGACGCGCAGCTGGTTCCGCCCGAGCTTGCGGTAAGGCTCAACGTCGAGGATACCGTTGGCCCGGAGCGTCGCGGCTAGCTCCGCCGCATCAACCGAAGAGTCGAAGTCGATCGTCCCGACCACGAGCGAGCGCTTGGTCGGATCGGCGACGAACGGCTCCGCGTGCTCGTGCTTGGACGCCCAGCTGTAGAGGTGGCCGGATGAGTCTGTCGTCCGCGCCACCATCCCGCTGAGGCCACCCCGCTCGAGCATCCAGTCGAGCTGATCGGCGAGCAGCAGCAGGGTCGCGATCGCCGGCGTGTTGTACGTCTGGTCCTTGACCGAGTTCTCGAGTGCGATCGTGAGTGACAGAAAGTCGGGGATCCAGCGCCCCGCGCCGGGATCGGCCTCGATCCGACCGATCCGCTCCAGGGCCGCCGGGCTCAGAACCGCGAGCCACAGCCCGCCGTCGGAGGCGAAGCCTTTCTGGGGCGCGAAGTAGTAGGCGTCGGCCTCCGAGACCTCCACCGGCAGTCCACCCGCGCCGGAAGTCGCATCGATCAGGACCAATGCACCGTCGGAGTCCGCAGGCCTAACCACCGGAACCATCACGCCCGTCGAGGTCTCGTTATGGGCCCACGCGATCACATCCGCGGCAGGGTCGGCCCGCGGCGTGGGCGCGTCGCCGGGATCGGCGTCGATCACGATCGGGTCGGCCAGGAACGGCGCGCCCCGCGTGCACGCCGCGAACTTCGAGGAGAACTCACCGAACGTCAGGTGGAGCGCGCGCTCACGCACGAGCCCGCACGCGGCGGCATCCCAAAACGCGGTCGTCCCGCCGTTGCCGAGCACGATCTCGTACCCCTCGGGAAGCGCGAACAGCTCGCGCAGCCCGCTGCGAACTCGCCCGACCACCCGCTTGACCGGCGCCTGGCGATGGGAGGTTCCCATAATCGCGGCGCCCTCGCCCGCGAGGTTGGCGAGCTGCTCCGGACGGACCCGCGAGGGTCCCGAGCCGAACCGCCCGTCGGCGGGTTTGAGTGCGTCCGGGATCTGAAGGACAGTCTCAGTCTGGCTCATGCCGGCGTCTCCAAGGTACAGAACCAGCCCGCGCGGCAAGCATCAGGCGCGTCCGCCGCGGACTTGGCGCTGACCTACTCCTGGAATTCCGTGTCGATCCAGTCCATCTGGGCGCGCAGCTCGCGGCCGACGACCTCAACCTGGTGTCCGGCCTGCTCCTCGCGCATCCGCTTGAAGTTCTCCTGACCGGCCCGGTTCTCGGCGATCCATTCGCGGGCGAAGTCGCCGGACTGGATGTCGGCGAGAACCTTCTTCATCGCCTCGCGCGTGGCGTCGCTGATGATCACCTTGCCGCGGGTCATATCGCCGTACTCGGCGGTGTTCGAGATCGAGTACCGCATCCCAGCGATCCCCTTCTCGTACATCAGGTCGACGATCAGCTTGAGCTCGTGGAGGACCTCGAAGTAGGCGAGTCGCGGGTCGTACCCAGCCTCGGTCAGGGTGTCGTAGCCGGCGCGCACCAGCTCGGTGACGCCGCCGCACAGAACCGCCTGCTCGCCGAACAGGTCGGTCTCGGTCTCGTCCTTGAACGTGGTCTCGATCACGCCGCCGCGGGTGCACCCAATGCCCTTGGCGTAGGCGAGCGCCAGCGCCAGCGCGTTTCCGCTCGGGTCCTGGTGGACGGCGACCAGTCCGGGTACGCCGGAGCCCTCGAGGTATTGCCGGCGAACGAGATGGCCGGGGCCCTTCGGCGCCACCAGGGTGACGTCGACGTCCGGAGGCGGCACCACCTCGCCGTAGTGGATCGAGAA
Source organism: uncultured Solirubrobacterales bacterium (assembly GCA_963737055.1). Lineage (GTDB taxonomy): Bacteria > Actinomycetota > Thermoleophilia > Solirubrobacterales > Solirubrobacteraceae > Palsa-465. The sequence goes on from CAVTRE010000002.1 coordinate 912,570, forward strand.
GCCGTGCCCGAACATGACCATGTTCCCCGGGGCGACCCCGTCCTTGACGCCGGACTCCCACACTGCGCGGTGGAGCTCATCGGGGACGAGCATCATGATGATGTCGCCCTCGCTGGCGGCGTCGGCGGGCTCGACGACGCGCAGCCCGTGCTCGCGCGCCTTGGCCACGCTGCTCGAACTCGCGCGCAGCCCGACAACGACGTCAACGCCGGAGTCTTTGAGATTCAGTGAGTGGGCGTGGCCCTGAGAGCCGTAGCCGATGATCGCGACGGTCTTGCCGTCGAGCTTGTGGAGGTCAGCGTCGTCGTCGTAGAACATTGCCGGGGAGCGTAGTAGATGAGCCGACGCGGCTCCCCGGCGAGGTCCTGAGGCGGCTCAGCCGCCCCCGCCGAACTGGTTCTCGAGCGCGAGCACGCTGTTCACGTACTGCTGAGTCGACGGGTAGACGCCGTTCTGCTGGACCGACGGCAGCCCCTGGTAGTAGCCCGCGGCGGCGAGCGATTGGTCGCCCCCGGTGGCGTCGAGCAGGGAATGCAGCAGCAGAACCCCGCCGCGCACGTTGTCGGCCGCGGAGGCCGGCGCGAGCGGCGGACCGCCGGAGTTGAGCGACTGCTGGATCCACGCCCACGTCCCGGGAAGGATCTGCATCACGCCGCGGGCGTCGGCGCTCGAAACGAGGTCGTTGTTGAAGCCGCTCTCCTGCCAGCCGATCGCCGCGGCGAGCGACGCCGGCACGCCGTTGGCTGATGCGATCGAGCCGACCTCGGAGGCGGAAACGCGCTCGGGCGTCGGATACGGCGGGTCGGTTGGCGTCCCCTGGGCAGTCGCGCCCACGGGTTGCGAGGCGGCCGCGTCGGCTGAAGTGCCCGAGCCGGCCGAGCCGGCGGAGACCCGGATAACGGTCCCAGTCAAGAGCGGGTGATTCGGGTCGAGCCCGTTATCGGCCGCGAGCGCACGGACGCTCTGGCCCGAGCGAGTGGCGATCGCCGACAGCGTGTCCCCGGCCTGCACGACGTACGAGGCGCTCGCGCCGGACGTGGACGTCGTCGTGGTCGTGTCGCTGACGGGAACCATCGTGCCCGCGGAGCTCGAAGAGGAGCCCGCGAGGTGAATCACGGTGCCGGTCAGCAGGTACGCGGTCGGATCGAGCCCGTTGGCGGCCGCGAGGGAGTCCACGCTGACGCCCGACCGCGCCGCGATCGCCGACAGCGTGTCGCCCGGCTGCACGACGTAGGCCCCCGAGGTGCCGGTGCTGGCCGGAACGGCGGTGCCGGCCCCGGTCTCGTCGCTGTCGGCGTCACCATCGCCCGCGGCGCCGCCCGTGGTCGATGAGGCGCTGACCGGGGTGACTGCCGTCGTCCCCTGGGGCGGGATCTGGATGGTCGAGCCGGCGAGGAGCTGGGTATCGGGCGAGAGGCCGTTCGCGGCGGCGAGGGTATCGACGCTCAGGCCGTCCTGAGCGGCGATCGAGGACAGGGATTCACCCTGACCGACGACGTGTACGAAGTAGGCAGACGCGACTGCGGGGATGGCCAGCATCGTGCCCGCAATGGCCGAGATGAGCAGGAAAAAACGGAAACGCATGCGGCCCAGTGTGCTCAAGACGGCCACCAACCGGTATCACTGCAACGCCCCTTGCCGCGTGCAAAATCGCGTTCATCTGTTTGCGCGCCGCGCCTTCGCGATCACGCCTCGGCCGCGGCCACCAGCGCCCGCGCCGGCAACGTGATCAACCCGTCGGCGCCGGTGAACGGCTTGGCCAGCTCGCGGAGCTTGGCCGCCGCGGCCGCATGCTCCGCGTCCGACAGGCGCTCCCACGTGTCGGCGAACATCCGCGACAGATCGAGCTTCTCCGCGAGCTGCTCGTCCACGGTCATCGACGGGTGCGGCAACTCGAGCGGCTCCACGACCACGTCGACGAATCCGGCCGCCTCGAGCAGCTCCTGCAGCTGACCGAGCGACGACAACGAGAACGGCCCGGGGGCATCCGGATCCGGAAGGGGCGCGTGGCCGAGCTCGACGAGCGCTCGGTCGGCAAGCGTCATCCACTGGTTGGCGTCGGGCAGGTCCCATACCGCCAGCGAGAGCCGGCCGCCCGGGCGAAGCACACGCCGAATCTCCTGGATCGCGGCGCCCGGATCGACGGTCAGCATCACGCCCCACCGGCACAGAACCGCATCGACGCTCGCGGTGGGCATGTCGATCCACTCGAGCTCGAGTCGCTTGAACTCGACGTTGTCTACGCCGAGCTCCTGGGCGCGCACCCGGGCGACCTCGAGCATCCCCTCCGAGGCGTCGCTCGAAATGAGGACACCGCCGGGAGTCACGAGCTCAGCGGCCATGAACCCAGGGTCGCCCGGGCCCGCCGCGAGCTCGAGCACACGCTGGCCGGGTTGCAGCTCGAGGTGATCGATCATCCACGCCGACACTGGCATCGCGAATTCTCGCCACGGTTCGGCGTGCCGACCCCAACCCGGCGCGGCCCGCTCCCAGCGGGCGAGGATTTCGTTGCGCAGCGCCTCGGGGTTGCTCGCGCCCACCTACTCCTCCGTCCCGTCGGTGCGCTCGGCCAGGCGCCGCACGATCTCTTCGAACGCCCCCTCGATCTGCGCGCTCAGCCGCCTCTGGAAGATCGCCATCACCGCCTCGGACGCCACCGGCCCGAGCCGCTCGACCGCCTGCTCCATCTCCGGCCAGCGGTCGGCGGGCATGTCGGCCTGCGCGAACGGCTTCCAGATCTCATGCAAGAACAGCTCGACGAACGACCGCGACACCGATTCGCAGTGGCGGTCGATCTCCTCCAGGATCGACAGAGCGCTCCGGAGCGAGATCCCGCGCCCGACGACCTCCTCGGCGATCGCCAGCAGCGACGGGCTCGGAGCCGTGAACCTCCCGTCGCCGATCGGCACGAGCACGCCCAGGCGCTCCGCCTCGGCGAGGACCTCGGGCGCCTCGTGCGCGCTCACCCGGAAGCGCTTCCCGAGCTCTTCGAGCGTGAGCGTCTCGCCGGGCTCACCGCTCGCCGCAGCGTGAAGTGCCTCGCCGAAGCGCCGAAACCGCTCGGCCGTCCCCTGGGTGTCGTCGAGCAGCCGCTTGATCCCCCCGAGGTTGAAGCCGTCGTCCTGAAGCTCGCGGACGAGCCGCAGCTGCGCGAGATGCTCGGGGCCGTAGTACCCGACGCGTGAGCGGACTTCGGGCGGATCGAGTAGCCCGCGGGCCTGGTGGGCGCGGATGTTCCGCACCGACATGCCCGACTCGGCCGCCAGCTGCTCGATCGTCAGCTGGTTGGGGGACTCGGACTCCTCGAACCTCGTGGCGGAGGACACGCCACCGATTAAAGCTGGCGCCGGAGCAGCTTGCCGGACGCCGTTCGCGGCAGTACATCCGCGAACTCGATCACCTTGGGCACCTTGAAGCCGGCGAGCCGGGCCGCGCAGTGAGCCCGGAGCTCCTCGGGCGCAGCGACGCCGCCGTCGCGAAGCACGACCGTCGCCACCACCGCCTCGCCCCACTCCGGATGCACCCGCGGATGGACGGCGGCATCGGCCACCGCGGGATGCTCCAGCAGCGCCGCCTCCACCTCGGCCGGGGCAATGTTTTCGCCCCCGCTGACGATCGTGTCCGATTTGCGCCCGGTGATGACGAGCCGCCCCCGTTCGTCGAAGCGCCCGAGATCGCCCGTATGCAGCCACCCCATCTCGTCGGCCGCCGCCGGCGCGACGATCGGTCCTCGAACCTTGATCTCTTCGCCGGAGGTCCGCAGTTCAACCCCCGGGAGTGGCCAGCCGAACGTGGCGATCTGCGAGCACGCCTCGGTCATGCCGTACGTCGGCGCCACCGGGACCCCGGCCGCCTCCGCGCGCGCCACCAGCGCCGGCGCGATCGGCCCGCCCCCCAGCAGCGCCCACCGCAGCGTCGGTGGCCGCTCCAGGCCCGCGTCGAGTAGCCGCGCGAGCATCGTCGGCACGAGCGACACGAGCGTGATCCGCCTACCCGGATCCATCAGCTCGGACAGAACCGCCTCGGTGTCGAACCGCCCGTGCAGGACGACCGTCGTGGCGTAGATCGAGCTCCGGATCGGGATCGAGAGTCCGCCCACGTGCGTGAGCGGCATCGGGCACAGCCAGCGCTCGCCCGGGTCGAGCCCGAGCGCGACGGCGGAGCCGAGCGCGCTGGCCAGGAAGTTCGAATGCGTGAGGACGACCGGCTTGGGAGCCGCCGTCGTGCCCGACGTGTGTATGACCGCGACCGGAGGGTCGCCGGCGAACGACGAGACGCCGCGCGAGACGGTCGGTACCAGCGGCTCGGACACGACTACCTCCGCGCCGGCCAGGCGATGCTCCCGCTCGGCCGCGCTCAGCCGCAGGTCGATCGGGATAGCCGCCGCGCCGGCGAGCAAGCAGGTGTGCAGGGCGATCACGAAATCCTCGGTCGGCGGCAGGGCGATGGCCACCCGCCTGGCTCCCTGGATCGCGCCGGTCCGAGCGATGGCCGCCCTCGAGAGCTCGGCGTATGTGAGGCTGCGCTCCGGCCCCTCGACCGCAATCCGGTCGGGCTGTCGGCTTGCCGCGGCGTGGATCCAGTAGGACACGACCGACACGGTAGTCTCGCGCCGGTGCCAACTACCTGGAAACCAGCCGGCGACTACACCGATATTCGCTACGAAACCGGCGTCGACGACGCCGCCGGCATCGCCAAGATCACGATCAACCGGCCAGAGGTCCGGAACGCGTTCCGGCCCGAGACGGTGGTTGAGCTGTCCGATGCGTTCACCCGCGCCCGCGAGGACCTCGACGTCGGGGTGATCATCCTCACCGGCGAGGGCCCCGACGCGTTCTGCTCGGGTGGCGATCAGCGGGTCCGGGGTCAGCGAGGCGGCTATGTCACCGGCGCGGACCCGACGAACGCGGGCAGACACCAGGCCGTCGGACGGTTCGAGGTCACCGACCTGCATGTACAGATCCGCCGGCTCCCCAAGCCGGTGGTCGCGATGGTGGCCGGCTACGCCATCGGCGGTGGCCACGTCCTCCACATCGTGTGCGACCTCACGATCGCCGCCGACAATGCCCGCTTCGGCCAGACCGGGCCGAAGGTCGGGTCGTTCGACGGCGGCTTCGGCGCGACCGTGCTCTCGCGACTGGTCGGACCGAAGAAGGCCAAGGAGATCTGGTTCCTGTGCCGCCAATACGACGCGCAGGAGGCGCTTTCGATGGGGCTCGTCAACACCGTCGTGCCGCTCGATCAACTCGAGCAGGAGACCGTGCAGTGGTGCCGCGAGATGCTCGCGCTGTCGCCCTTCGCCCTGCGGATGCTCAAAGCGAGCTTCAATGCCGACGAGGACGGCCTCGCCGGTATCCAGCAACTCGCGCACGACGCGAACCTCCTGTTCTACATGAGCGAGGAGGCGCAGGAGGGGCGCAACGCGTACCTCGAGAAGCGCAGGCCAGACTTCTCGAAGTTCCCGCGCCGGGCCTGATGGCCGCGAATCGAGAGGCCTGATGGACGCGATCCGAGAGGCCTGATGGCCACCACCCGAGAGGCCACCAAACCCAACAGCATCCGCATCTGGCTGATGGCCGCGCGCGTGCGGACGCTGCCGGCCGCGATCGCGCCCGTGCTGGTCGGCACCGCGCTCGCGGGCTTCCTGCACGTGTTCCATCCGCTCCGGTTACTGGCCGCGCTGATTGGCGCGATGTTCATCCAGATCGGGACAAACCTGTCCAACGACTACTCGGACGCCCGGCGGGGAGCCGACACCGAGGATCGGCTCGGCCCTGTGCGCGTGACCGCCGGTGGGCTGGTGCCGCCCCGCCAGGTCCTGATCGCCACGTACCTGACCTTCGGCGTCGCCGTGCTCGCCGGCGTCTACCTGGTGATCGTCGCGGGCTGGCAGTTGCTGCTCGTCGGCGCCGCCTCGATCCTCGCCGGGGTGCTGTACACCGGCGGCCCGAAGCCGTACGGCTACGAGGGCTTGGGCGAGCTGTTCGTGTTCCTGTTCTTCGGGATCGTCGCGGTCGCAGGGTCGTTCTTCGTCCAGGTCAAGCACCTCGACTGGGAGGCGTTCGCGCTCGCGGTGCCTGTGGGGCTGCTGGCGTCCGGCCTGCTGATGGTCAACAACGCCCGGGACATCGACACCGATCGCCGCGCCGGCAAGCGCACGCTGGCGGTTCGTCTTGGGCGCGGCCGCGCGCGGACGGTGTTTGCGGTCACCGTGTATCTGGCTTACGTGCTCGTGCCCGTGACGTGGGCGTTCGGCCCGCTCGGGCCCTGGCTGCTGCTGGCATGGTTGACGCTGCCGTTGGCCGCCCGCGTCGTGCGCGTGGTGCGCAACCGCACCGACGGGCTCTCGCTCAACGGTGCGCTCGCTCAGACGGGGATGCTGCAGCTCGTGTTCTGCACGCTGCTGGCCGCGGGCGTGCTCCTGAGCCGGTAGGGGTCAACGACATGCTCCCGGGCCGGTGAGGGTCGACGTCGAATTGCTAAGGGCGCGCTTGCGCGCGCCGTTTTTTTCGGCAACCGGATCCATCGACGAGCGCGAGCTCCTCCTGTTGCGCCTCGAGGACGCCGCCGGCCGGGTCGGGTTCGGCGAGGCGGCGCCTCTCCCCGCCTACCACGGCGTGACCGTGGACGACGTGCGGGAGGCGCTCGACGGTTGCCGGCCGACGCTCGTCCGCGCGGCGCGGCTTGCGCGCGAGGAGCTGCTGGCGGAGTGCACGCGGCTCGCGGTGCTGCCGCCGGCGGTCGCGGCAATCGACATGGCGCTGTGGGACCTCGAGGGCCGGCGGACCGATCAGCCCGTGTGGCGCCTGCTCGGCGCGCGCGCCGCCCCACCGGTCGAGGTGAACTACACAGTTGCCGCGGCCGACCGCGCTGGTGCCGCCGCGCAGGCGAGCCACGCCAAGGCGGCCGGGTTCCACACCGTCAAGGCGAAGGTCGGGATCGGTGACGACGCCGGGCGTCTGGCCGCCGTCCGGGCGGTGCTCGGGCCCGACGTGGCGATCAGGATTGATGCCAACGGCGCGTGGTCGATCGCTGAGGCCGAGGCGACCCTGCGTGCGCTCGCCCCGATCGGGATCGAGCTGTGCGAGGAGCCGGTCCGGGGCCTCGCCCAGACGCGCGAGCTCGCGGCCACGACGAACGTGCCGCTCGCGCTCGACGAGACCGCGGCCGCGATCGGGGCGCTGGAAGAGCGCGTCTGCGATGCCGTGTGCCTGAAGATCGCGAGCTCCGGCGGCATCACCGGGCTGGTCGACGCGGCTCGCCGGGCGCGCGCCGCCGGTTACGACGTGTACCTCGCCTCGACCCTCGACGGGCCGCTCGGGATCGCCGCGGCGCTGCACGCGGCGGCGGTCATCCACCCCCGCCGGGCGTGCGGTCTGGCGACGCTCGCGCTGTTCGCCGACCGCGAGGATCCACTGCCGGCGCGGGGCGGCCGGATCGACGCTCCCGCCGGCGCCGGCCTCGGCGACGGGCTCGTTTCCTGGTACCGCGCCGGCTGACCGGCGCAAATGTGACGCAGGTCACGGTTTATCGGTCAATCCGCGGGTAAACGTGTGAACCGAAGAAATTTCTCTGACGTACTAAAGCCAGAGGGCTCAGCTGACGACCACTTGATCAACTGAGCAGCCGTTCGATCGGACCGGGAGACACAAGATGAGTCCTGAACGTTCCAAGGCATACAGGCGGGTCATCAAAACGCTCGACGACATGGGCCCGAGCAAGCTGCTCGACAACGAGCAGCAGCGGGTCCGCTACGCCGCCGACAACCTCATCTTCAGCAAGGACCTGAGCGCTGACGTCGAGGCATGCGACGCGCTCGACGATGTCGCCTCCCTGTGCCGCACTCTCGTCGAGAGCGGCCGGTGGCAGCAGGAGACCGCGATGCGCCTCCTCGACGACGTCTGCGAGTGCGGCCCGGACAGCCCGGTCATCCTCCAGGCCGCTTAGTAGCGATCAACTCCGCGACGCGCGCCGGCGTCTCGAGATGGACCGCATGACCCGCTCCAGGCACCGCAACGACGCTTGCGTCGGATAGCCCACGCGCCATCTCGCCGGCGATCGCTCTGAACTTCTCGTCGCGCTCCCCCACGACGAGCGTCAGCGGGACGCCGAGCTCCCCGAGACGCTCCCACAGTGATGGCAGCGCTCCGGTCCCGAGGCCGCGGAGTGCGCGCGCCAACCCGGCCGGCTGATTTCGCCGGCGGTCGGCGTCGACCGCCGCGGCCACCGCGGGAGGCTGCCCCGCGAGCACGGGCGTCTGCGCCCAGCGATACGCGAACTCGTCGATCGTCATGTGCTCAACCTCGTCGGCGAGCCGTTCGTCGGCGGCGCGGCGTGCCGCGCGCTCGCCCGGGTCGGCGAGCCCCGGAGTGGCGCCGATCAGGATGAGCCGCTCGACCCGGGGCCGGAGAGCGGCCGCGAGGGCGGCGTGGAGCGCGATCCGGCCGCCCATCGAATAGCCGACGAGGGTGAACGACTCAGGCGCCAGCTCGGCCACGTCGTCAAGCACGCCGTCGAGCGTGACCGGCTCGCGCGCCGACGCGGACCCGTGGCCACGGATGTCGGGGGCGAGCGCCCGGTAGCTTTCCGCGAACGCCGCGACCACGGGGTCCCAGCTCGCTCCGGTGTGGGTGAAGCCGTGCAGGAGGACGACATCGCGCGCCATCAGATCCGCATCATGACCGCCACCGACACCTACCTGCTGCTGCGCGCATTCTGCGACGAGCTCGCCCGCTGCGGGATGGAGCACGCCTGCACCGCGCCCGGATCGCGCTCAACCCCGATCGTCCTCTCGCTGGTCCGAGAGCCGCGGATCCGCTGCTGGTCGCACATCGACGAGCGGTCCGCAGGCTTCTTCGCGGTGGGCGCCGCCAAGCCGGCCGGGCGGCCGGTTGCCGTCACGTGCACGTCCGGCACGGCGACGGCCAACCTCGCGCCCGCGGTGATCGAGGCGCGCCACGCCCGCGTGCCGCTGATCGTGCTCACCGCGGACCGGCCTCCGGAGCTGCGCGAGGTCGGCGCGGGCCAGACGATCGACCAGCTGAAGCTCTACGGCGACGCGGTCAAGTGGTTCTTCGAGGTCGGGATGGACCGCGCGACGCCCGAGTCGCTGCGCTGGATCCGCACGCTCGCCTGCCGCGCCTACTGGACCGCGGCCGATGGCCCTCCGGGACCCGTGCACCTCAACTTCCCGCTCCGCGAGCCGCTTGTCCTGTCGGAGCCGCTCCCCGAGGACCAGAGTGGCCGGGACGGCGGCCGGCCATACGTGATGTTCGAGGTGCCGGCTCCCGCGGTCCCCGTCGGGGGCCGGGCCGATCTCGGCGCCGGCCGCGGCGCGCACCCCTCCGGGCGGATCGTGATCGTCGCCGGCCAGGACCGCCAGCCCGACGGCGGCAGGCAGATTGCGCACGTGGCGGCGGAGGCGGGCATCCCCCTGCTTGCCGATCCGCTCTCCGGCGCACGCCGCGGGCGGACCGCCATCGTCCACTACGACCTGCTCCTGCGCGACCCGGAGTTCGCCGCCGGCCACAGTCCCGAGTTCGTGATCCGCGCCGGCGACCTCCCCACATCCAAGCCGCTGCGAGCGTGGCTGGCCGGGCTCGAAACCGCGCAGATCGCGTTCGATCCAGATGCCCTCTGGCACGATCCCGACGCAGTGGTCGGCCTGCGGATCAGGGCGCCGCTCACGATCGACTCGGTGCCCCGTCCCGGCGCGACGATCAGGGCCGATCGCGACTGGCTTCGGTCCTGGCGGGCGGCCGACCACGCGGTCGCCGGCGCGATCGACCGCACGCTCGGCGACGATGCTGTCAGAGCCGCGCGTCGCCCGGGCCCTCGGCGGGTGGCTGCCGACCGAGTCGACGCTATTCGTCGCCTCCTCGATGCCGATCCGCGACGTCGAGGAGTTCTTCCCGGCCCGCGACGGCGGACCGCGCGTGCTGTCGAACCGGGGTGCGAACGGCATCGACGGCACGGTCTCGTCTGCGTTCGGCGCGGCGGCCGCCGGCGATGGGCCGGTCGTGCTGCTGATCGGCGACGTCGCGCTCGCCCACGACATCGGCGGACTGATGGCGGCGTCGAGGCTGCGCCTTCCGCTCACGATCGTGCTGCTGAACAACGACGGCGGGGGCATCTTCCACTTCCTCCCGGTTGCCGGCGAGACGGACGCGTTCGAGGAGCACGTCGCCACCCCCCACGGCCTCGACTTCGCCCAGGCCGCGTTGCTTTACGGCTGTGAGTACCACCGACCACGCACGCTGGGCGACCTCCGCGACGCCGTCGACCGCTCGATGGCCGACACCGCCACCACGATCCTCGAGGTGCGAACCGACCGGGAGGACAACCTCGCCCTTCACCGTCGCGTGGCTGAGGCCGCCCTTGCCGCCCTCCGCAATCGCGCCTGACCGAGCCTGGCTGAGAAACCGCAAAATACGAGGGGTTTCTCGACCAGGCTCCTCGTCAGCCCGCCAAAAGCGGCAGCAACGCGCCGAGCTTGACCTCGGTCTCGGCGAGCTCAGCGACCGGGTCGGAGTCGCGCACGATCCCGCCGCCGGCGTACAGATGCGCCATCCGTCCCCGTATCAACGCGCAGCGCAAAGCCACGCAGAACTCTCCGTCGCCGGCCGCGTCGGTCCACCCCACCGTCCCCGCGTACCAGCCGCGGTCGAGTCCCTCGAGCGCCGGAATCAACGGCGCCGCAACCTCGAACGGCTCGCCACCGACCGCCGGCGTCGGGTGCAAGATGCCCGCGAGCTCCACGGCGCTCAAGGGCGCCGCCAGCTGGGCGCGGATCGGGGTGCCGAGGTGGATGATGTTCGCGACGCGCACGAGCGACGGTTCGGGCGCGGCCGTCACCCAGACCGAGACCGGTCGGAGCGCCCGCGCGATCCGCCGTACGACGATCGCGTTCTCCTCTCGGTCCTTCTCGCTCTGCAGCAACTGTTCCCCGAGGTGCTCGTCGATCGCGGGATCGGCGCTCCGTCGCGAGGAGCCCGCGAGCCCAACCGTAGAAGCCCGCGCCCCGTCCCTCCGCACCAACAACTCCGGACTGGCGGCGATGAACGCGGCGTCGCCGCGGCCGACCGCGAACACGTAGCAGGACGGGAACGCCTCGCGCAGCAGCCCAAGCACGGCGCCCAGGTCGTGGTCTACGGGGGCGTGCACCTCGACGTCGCGGGCGAGCACGATCTTCTCGAGCTCGCCGGCGCGGATCCGCTGCACCGCCCGCGCCACCGCCTCCTCGAAGTGCGACGGCGGCATCGGGCTCACCACCCGGTACTCGCCGGCCGGCGCCGGGTCGAGCATCGGCAACGCCGGCGAGCGGAGCTCACCGAGACGCGCCGCCACCCGTGCGAACAGATCCTCGACGGTGTCGTCGGGCGCGGCCTCGACGTTGACCGTGATCGATACCCGTCCCCCGCCCCGAGCCAGCGACACCTCCGGCACGACCAGCGATGCCGGCGCGAACCCCTGCCATCGCGGCGACCCGCCGCCATCCTCAGCGAACGCGAAGCCGCCAACGGCCACCAGCCCCGACCCCGGAGGGCCGTCCGAAGCATCCGCGAACGCGTCGGCCGCCACGGCCGACCAACGCCGGGCGACGACCCCGAACCGGCCGGCGCCACCCGCCTCGAGCACCCGCACCGACCCGACGGCCGCCACCGCGTAGCCGTCGCGGTCGGGCTGCTCGAGGCAGAACCACGGCTCGCCGAGCCGGCGCGAGGCGATCGCGACCGCGGTCGGGTCGACCCCAGCATCGACCCCAGCGCCGACCCCGGCGTCGACGCCAGAGGTGACGCTGGCCAGCTGCGGCACCCCCGTCGCGCGGGCGCGCCGGAGGGCGTCGGCGAGCCGACGCTCGAGCCGCCGGACGCTCCCGGCGTCGAGCCAGCCTTCCGCCGAGGAGAGCCCGAGCGCTATGTCTCGCTGCGCCCGCGGGCGATCGCGATCTCGCCGGTCCGCGCCATCTCGATCAGCCCGAACGGCCGGACGAGCTGCTCGAACGCGTCCACCTTGTCGCACGTGCCGGTGACCTCGACGACGATCGCCCGCTTGGTCACGTCGACGACCTTGCCGCGGAAGATCTCGCAGATCTGCATGACCTCGGCGCGGCTCGCTCCGTCCGCGGACACCTTGAACAGGGCCAGTTCGCGCGCAAGCGTGTCCCGGGGCTCGAGATCGCGGATCTTGAGCACGTTGACGAGCTTGTGGAGCTGCTTGGTGACCTGGTCGATCGGATGCACCGCGCCGTCGAGCGTGAGCGTGATCCGCGAGAAGCGCTCGTCGTCGGTCGGGCCCACGGCGAGCGTGTCGATGTTGAACCCGCGCCGCGCGAACAGGCCGGCGATCCTGGTCAGGACACCCGGCTTGTTCTCGACGAGGATCGACAGGACGTGCTTGCGCCCGGTGCGGAGGCCCACCGCGGCCTCGAGCTCATCGAGCGACAGCACCTCTTTTGTTCCTGGCTCACCCATTAACGATCACCCCACCATGTTCCGGGCCGGCTGACCCGCGGGGATCATCGGATAGGTGTTCTCCTCGCGCGTGACACGCACGTCGACCAGCACCGGCCCGTCGATCGCGAGCGCCTCCTTCATGTCGCTCACGAGTGTCTTCTTGTCCTCGAGCCGGATACCCGTGGCCCCGTACGCGTCGGCCAGCTTGACGAAGTCGGGCCAGTCGCCCATGTCGACCTGGCTGTAGCGCTTGTCCCAGAACAGCTCCTGCCATTGCCGGACCATCCCGAGATAGCCGTTGTTCATGATGAACACCTTGATCCCGATGCCCTCCTGGGTGCAGGTGGCGAGCTCCTGGGCGTTCATCTGCACCGAGCCGTCGCCGGCGATGCAGACGACGGTCCGCTCGGGGCACCCGACCTTGGCGCCCATCGCCGCGGGCAGTCCGAAGCCCATCGTGCCGAGCCCGCCGGAGTTGATCCATAGCCGGGGCTCGCGGAACGCGAAGTACTGCGCCGCCCACATCTGGTGCTGGCCGACGTCGCTGGCGACGATCGCGTCCCCGCCGGTGGCCTCGTACAGCGCCTGGATCATGTACTGGGGCTTGATCTCCGAGTCCGTCGAGTCCTCGTACTGGAGCGGGTGGCGCTGCTGCCATGTCCTGATCCGCGACCACCACTCGTCGAATCGGTTCGGCTCGGCGGCGAGCGCCCGGTACTCGGCGGTGAGCCGCGGGATGATGTTCTTGGCGTCGCCGACGATCGGGATGTGCGCCGGCACGTTCTTCGAGATCTCGGCCGGGTCGATGTCGATGTGGATGAACTTCGCCCGCGGCGCGAACTCGGACAGCTTGCCGGTGACGCGGTCGTCGAACCGGGCGCCGATCGCGATGATCAGGTCGGCCTCGTCCATCGCGTAGTTGGCCGAGCGCGTGCCGTGCATCCCCAGCATCCCGAGCCACTGCTCGTGCGGCGCCGGAAACGCCCCGAGACCCATGACCGTGGTCGTGACCGGGAACTTGTCCGAGGTCGCGAGCTCGACCAGCTCCGGCCCGGCGTTCGCGCTGACCACCCCGCCGCCGGCGTAGATCACCGGCCGGCGCGAGTTGGCGAGCGCCTTGGCCGCCAGGCGGATCTGCTTCTGGTTGCCCTCGGTCGTCGGCTGGTAGCCCGGCAGCCGCACGTCGGCGACCGGCTCGTACGGGATGTCGGCCCGGCTCAGATCCTGTGGGATGTCGACCACGACCGGGCCCGGGCGGCCCGTCCGCGCGATATGGAATGCCTCGTGGATCGAGCGCGGGATCTCGAGGGGGTGCTGGATCATGAAGCTGTGCTTGACCACCGGCATCGTGATCCCGATCGTGTCCGCCTCCTGGAACCCGTCGGTGCCGAGCAGCTCGGTACGCACCTGGCCGGTGATGAACACCACCGGCACCGAGTCCATCATCGCGTCGCAGATCGGGGTGATCAGGTTGGTCGCGCCTGGGCCGCTGGTCGCGAGCGAGACGCCGACCTTGCCGGTCGCCTTGGCGTAGCCCTCAGCGGCGTGCCCACCGCCGGCCTCGTGGCGCACGAGGATGTGGCGGATGCCGGCGTCGTAGAAGGCGTCATATGTCGGGAGGTTCGCGCCGCCGGGAAGCCCGAATACGACGTCAACACCTTCTGCCTTCAAGCATTCCATCAGGGCGTCGACTGCACGCATGCGCGTTGCCTCCTTTCGGCGAACCAGAGAGGGCGCGGCCGTCAAACCGGTCGCGCGGGAAGGCGAGTGTAACAGTGGGTTTCCGGCGGGTTTTGGGGCCTCCCTGCGCTCGGCGTCCGTCGGACGTGGCGCGGCAGGCCCCGTCTGCGAGGTATGGATGCCGAGCGGGGCCGTCGCCGCGACCGCCGGAGAAGCCTCGTCCGGCTGCGATCGCGGGCCGCCGTCAGCGCGAGCTTGCGCCCGACGCCATCCGCCGCTCCCGGACCGCGGCCTCGGATGCGATCGCCACGTCCGGGAACTCGAGCTCCTCGCCGCACTTCATGCAGACGGTGTCGTGCAGCTTCAGGACCCGTCCGCAGCCCGGACACTGGCGCCGGAGCTCCTCCTTGTCCCAGCGGTAGCAGAGGGCGGCGAGCAGCCCGAAGAACGGGATGACCCCCGAGATCAGGAACCACATGAAGAACGAACTGCCTTTGATCCGGCCGACGATGCCCCCGGCCAGACCAAAGAAGAACATGATGACCAGCAGGCCCATGCCAACGATGGGCGTGCTGCTACCAGACGAGTGTCTTGACCGCCCAGAGGACCGCAAGCACCGCCGCGACCACGACCACAGTCCAGAAGATCGCGACCACGAATCCGATGACGATCTTCAAGAGCAGGGCGGCCGCAGCGACCAGCACGATGCCGGCAAATGCCTTGCGAACAACCGGCGTACGAGACCTCGATGCCTCGATTTGAGTATCCATACGCGTAAGCGTACTCCAGCCGCAGCACGGCTCCCGAAGGAGACGCTAAGAACTCGCGGCGACGGTCAGTCGTACGTGCGCTTGAGGTGCTCGAACCGCGACGCCCCAGAGGCCGGCGGCGGGTCGAAGCGCAGGCGGGCGATACGGTAGCGACGCACGGGCACCGACTCGCGCGGCGACGGAGCGGTGCGGCGGTCGGCAACGAGCAACACCTTCGAAGCTGAAGCTGAATGGGTCATGGCCAGAATGATCGGCCGCGGGGCCCGCCCGCACATTGGCCCTGGGTACAAAGATCGTGCGATCAGGCCAGCCGCGCGGCCGCGTCGAGCGCCTTGCGCGCCGGCGCGGTCAGGCGTCGGCGGACCCGCCAGCGCGCGCCCGAGAACGCCAGGTTGGCGACTGTTGCAAAGCCCGACTCGTCCGTGCGCAGCGCGAGCAGCAGGTGCGCGACTCGGTCGCTCGGCGGCAGCCCCGCGCCGGTCGCTTTGACGCAGTAGCAGTTCACACGCCGCCCGCCGGGGCGCAACAGCAGCGCACCGGCCTCACCAAGCAACCAGACGCCGAGCCGCCCGCGCTCGATCATCAGGCCCGTCTGCGCATAAAGCTCGCGCGGAACGTGATCCACGAGGTCACCGAGCAGCCCGAGCGCCACCTGCTCGGGCTCGGCGCCGGAAGCGGAGCGGGGCTTGACCGAGCGGGCGCCGCGGGCCGCATAAAGCTCCGGTATCGCCCACGCGTGCACCAGGCACAGGGCCGCGAACGGAAGCATGATCGGCCCGGCGAGCCCCAACGCCAGCGCCCCGGCGACGAACGGCAGGGCATGGGCGACGCTCGACAGCGTCCATAGCCGCCCCACCCGCCGCAGCGACCCGTCGGTGACGCGTGGGCGCCAGTAGACGTTGGCGACCTCGGGGAGGACGTTCGCCAACGACCCGCCGGTGGTCGCCGGCGCCGTATCGGCGGATGGGGTCAGCGTCCTAGCCCCCGGCGATCGGGCGGCGCAGGATGACCACCGACGCGTCGAGCGGCAACTCGCGCACCTGCTCGGCCTGGCCCTCGCCGTGCGAGACGAGGGCGTAGTACCCCTTCTCCAGTTCGGCGCGGAACACCGCCACAGCCGCCTCCCCGCTCACTGGATCGTCGATGGTCCATTCCGCCAGCGTCGTGTGGCCGGTCTGGTCCATCCTGATGAGTCGCGACATCGCGGCGCCTCCTGGTGATGGGTTTCGGACATCGTACGCCCCGCCGTCCGACGTAGACTTTGCACGTTGCGGATAGTGATTACTCGGTTTCAGTAGCTATAGGAAATTGCGCGATTTTTAGTGTGATAGCATGGTATTTGGGTAGAGTTAGCAAGGGATTGCTTACGCAGCTTAAGGGGGATTCAAGCTGGAAGGGGAAATGGAAGTGGCTCTGTGCCGCGACGGGACCGTCCGCCGTGGCGCAGATCGATCCGGACGGGCTGGGACATGACGCCGCCAGCGGCGTCGCACGCCGAGCAGTCCCGACCGCTCAGCGTCCCCGGGGCGCGCTCGGATGCCGTCGCTTCCGGGACCGCTCGCCTTCTCGACGGCCGCACCTGGGCTCAGATCAGATTCCTGGTCGACCTCGTCGTACTGTGCCTCGCATCGATCGCTGCCCTGTACGCAGGGCCGATCCCGGACAGCGGCCAGGCCCAATGGATCGCCGGAGTGTTCCCGCTGCTGACTCTGACCTTGCTGCGCCTTCGCCGCGACCCCGACGTGCGGATGCACGTCTCGCCGCTTGACACGGCCGCGTACGTGCTCGGGGCGGTGTCGCTCTCGGCAATGATGACGATCGCCGCCGGCTCGATCCTGGGCGGCTCTCATCCGGTTGGGCTCGCGGTTCGGCTGTGGCTGTTCGCCGCGGTGTACCTGACCCTGGCGCGACTCGTTCTTGGTTCGGTTCGCCTCCAGGCCGTCCGCAACGACGTCCTGGCGACGCCGACGCTGATCGTCGGGGCCGGCATCGTCGGCGAGCGCCTGGTCACGCGGTTCACCAAGGACCGGAACTACGGCATCCGACCGGTTGGCTTCCTCGATTCCGACCCGATGCCGAGGACTGGCTACGCGCCCGCATCGTCGGTTCCGATTCTGGGAGGACTCGACAACCTGCCCGAGGCGATCCGACACACCGGAGCACGGCGCGTGATCCTTGCGTTCTCCTCTGAGCCCGACCACGTCCTGGTCGAGAAGGTCAGGGAGTGCGAGCGGCTCGGGATCGAGGTGTCACTCGTGCCGCGACTGTTCGAGACGATCAACGACCGCGCGATCCTCGATCACATCGGTGGCATACCACTGATCTCGCTGCGCCCGACCAACCCCCGCGGGTGGGAGTTCGCGATCAAGCATGCGCTCGACCGGAGCTTCGCCCTGCTCGCGGTGGCCGTGCTCGCGCCCCTGATGGCCGCGATCGCGATCGGCGTACGCCTCAGCTCTCCCGGCCCCGTCCTGTTCCGCCAGCGCCGCGTGGGGCGCGATGGGCGCGCGTTCGACGTGCTCAAATTCCGCACAATGCGCGAGCCCGCCGGCGCCCGGCACGGTGCGTTCGAGCCGCCCGACGGATGCGCTCCCGGCGGCGTCGAGGGCGAGGATCGCCGGACTCGGTTCGGCGGGTGGCTGCGGCGGGCCTCACTCGACGAGATCCCGCAGTTCATCAACGTGTTGCGCGGCGACATGAGCATCGTTGGGCCTCGTCCGGAACGCCCCGAGTTCGCTCAGCGGTTCGGCGAAGAGGTCGATCGCTACGACGATCGGCTTCGCGTAAAGTCGGGCATCACCGGCTGGGCACAGGTGAACGGGCTGCGCGGCCAGACCTCGATAGCCGACCGGGTCGAGTGGGACAACTACTACATCCGCAACTGGTCCCTTCGGCTCGACCTGAAGATCATGATGCTCACGGTCGGCGAAGTCATCCGCGTGCGCGACAGCCAGAAGTCGCGCAAGCACGCGACCGACCCGGCTCGCGCTCGCTAGGTCCAGAGGACCGACAGCCGCCACAGCCCGCCGGCGAGCTCGCCCGCCGGCTCTCTCCAGTTCGGGCTGCGCGCACCAGCTCCGCCCGGCTGCATTAACCACGGTTTTCTCGCGAGCCCTACTAAAGACGGGCTCTTTCTCCTATTTGCGACGGCCGCGCTTTGCACATATTTCCTCCGAAAATTCCGCACATCTTTGCGAGCACGCACCAGCTCTATGTCGGATCCGGCAGGTTACCGGTGAGTTGCGCAGGGACGGTTCGCATGGAGCGCCGCTCGCGTCATCGCGACAGCGGCTCGGCGCGAGTCGCGGTCGGCCATGGCCGTCCCTGCCGGCCGATGATCTCCAATGCGCCGATACTCGATACCGGTCCTGGCCCTGATGGCCTCGCTTGTCCTCGGAGCCGCCCCCGCGCCCGCCATGCGCACTCATTCCGCGCGCCGGGCACCAGCGCTCACGCGATCGGGCCGGACGCTGCACTGGAATTCTTTGCCCGGCGTACGCACCTATCTGATCGCCGCCGTCGGTGGGCATCTGAGGACATTCCGCGTGGTTAGGGGCACCCGGTTCACTCCCGCCCCGAGACCGGGTCACACCGTCGCTTATGTGGTCAGGGCACGCGTTCACCACGCCCGGTGGTCACGCTCGGTGCGAATGACCTGGCCCGCCGTGGGACGCACGAGCCAAGACCACGCACGCCTGATGGTGTCGGTCGAGAACACGACCGGGTGGGGCGTGGATGGGATCTTCCGCAGCGCCGGCGTTCGTTACGAGCGACTCGACGTGGGCGACGGGAGCAATCTGGACCTGGTCGCAAAGGCACTGGGCGACGGGATCATCCCGCTCGTCCTCTACAACCCGGGCTCAAGCGGGTCACTGGAAGGTGTCCCCCCTGCGGTCGCTTCGGCCCAGGTCGCTTCCTTAGCGCGGCGGCTCACAGCGCTGGCGGTGAGGTATCCGAGCCAGACCAAGCTGAGTGCGATCGAGTTCGGGAACGAGGTCTACATCGACGAGGACGTCAATGAGTACGCCGCGCAATATGACGCGGCGCACCGGGCGCTCGCCGCGCTCGGTCTCTCCTCATGGAAGCTCCTCGCTAACGCGACTGCCGTCTGTGGCAGCTACCACGCCGAAGACTGGATTCCCACCTTCATCCGGCACCTGTCAGGTGGGGCGGGCGAGGTGGACGGCTGGACCGTCCACCCGTACGGGTCGATGACCACCGACCTGACGCCGGACTGCCGAGGACCTCACGGCTTCGGTTGGCCCGATGTGCGTGACTGGCACGACATCGCTGTCAGCCACGGCAGCAACGCCCCGTGGTACGTCACCGAGGTGGGACAGTGCATCAGCGTCGGGAGCGCATGTCCGACGGTCGTGAACCCTGCCACCCAGGCCGCCGATATGAACCGATACCTCAACGCCGCGGCGAGGTATCACTGGCTCCTGTATTTCAACTGGTACACGAGCTGCGACGACGGGTCGGGCGGATACGGCCTGCTGGCGGAGAACTCGGCGCGCGTGTGCGGCGCCGATGGGGTTTCCGACCGCCGGCCCGCGTTCAACGCCTTGGCCCAGTGGATCGCCGCGCACGGCGAGGGATAGCTCTCACCCTTCGCCGTTGGCCGCGAGCCACTGCTCCAGCTCGGCGAACGCCGGCCGCTGATAGTTGACCGGTTGGTTCAGGTTGGTTCCGTTGCTAAGCAGGCCGAACCACCCGCTGCCGTCGTCGTAGGCCTGGTAGAAGATGAGCGCGGCGATCCATGGGTACCGGGCCGCCGTGCCGGTGCGGGTGTCGCCGCCGGCGTCGGTCAGGTATTGGCGCATGTCGGCTGCCTGCGTGTAGTAGGGCGCCGAGCCGGCACGTTGCGGCATATCGGTGGCGCTGCCCATCGGGACGGGGTCGTTGCAGCCCGCGCCGCCCAGGCACTGACCGACCTCGGTGATATACCAAGGCGCGTCGCTCCCGGCACTGACCGCGATCTTGTGGTAGTCGACGACGGTGGGCCAGCCGAACCCCTGGCCGGGCGCGCCACACCCGAAGTCGGTGGTCATCGGCCCATACGGATGCACGGTCCAACCGTCGATGCCGGCCGCGCCGGAGGATTGAGCGGCGACGACCTGGTCGATCCAGGCGGGGCTCGTGTAGGAATTCACGCACGTACCGAGGCCGTTGCCCACGGCGAGCAACTTCCAGCTTCCGAGCCCGGCGGCGGCCAGCGCAGCGTGGGCGGCGTTGTACTGACGGCCATAGGTGGTCGCGTTCTCCGCGGGCCCGCTCGTACCCCAGTAGACCTCATTGCCGAACTCGATCACGTGCATCTTGTTCAGGATCGGATAGGTCGCGGCCAGCTTGTCGAGATTCTCGGCGAGGTTCACGATCTCGGCGGTCATGTTGCCGTCGGCATAACCTTCGAACAACACCAGCGGCGTGATCCCGTTTTGCAGCGCGGTGCACACGTAGTCCGCTCCGTCGCACGTGCCCGTATCCTGACCGCGGTCCACGTCCTCACGGGTGTAGGTAACCCCCCACTGACTGAAAAGCGAGGCCGAGTGGAAGGGCGCGTAGTTGTAGTTGCCAAGGTCCATCACGCCCACCTTGAGCTTGCCGGTGACCGGACCCGGGGACGCCTGCCCCGTGGTTGGTGAAGTGGTTGGTGAAGTGGTTGGTGACGTCGGCGGTGATGAGCTGCCCGTTTTCGAACTGTTGCCTCCGGGGCCTGCGCCGGTGCGGTGTAGCGGCCCGTTCGTCTGGCGGTATGTGATCGAGACGAACTTGGACCAGGGCGCCGAGCGGAAATCCGCACGTACGCGGAAGCTGACGGTGTGGCGCGGACGTCGCCGCGGGCTGAACGTCACGCCGCGGACGACCCGGTAGGCGACGTTGCCGCTGACGGTAACCGCGACGACATACCGCGAGGCTCCCGGAACGCGCGTCCAGCGCAACTTGCCGTTCCGAACCGTGAGCGCCGTGCGCTTTCCCGCGAACCTGGCCGGCTGCGCGGTATGCGCGGGCCGTGATGACGCGGTCGCCACGCCCACGCCCAGGAACGCCGTCGTCACGAGCAGCCACAGCCCGACCGCGTACCACGCGGGCAACGAGAAAGAACGCGTGCGTGATCGCAGCCGTACGCGAGCCGTACGGCCATCCTTTGTCTGCTTCATGACAGTGACGGGGGGACGAGCGCGTGCCGCCGCGCTCCCCGTCGCTGGGGACTGCGCTAGTTAGATGCGGCCTTGCGTCTGAGGACTAACCACTTGGTGGTTCTGGCATCGGGCGCCGTGTCTCACTGCTTGAACGCACGATGGACGGGTGGCCGAACGAACGGTTTCCGGTGCGAGGGCGCAGCGCGGTGCGTGGTCAGCCGCGAAGCTGGGCCGCGAAGTCGTGGAGGACCGTCCACGCGGGCTTGCGGGATAGGTCGGGGCGCAGCAGGCCGAACCAGGCCTGGCGATCCTCAGCGGGGCTCGGCGCGATGTCGCGCAGGTCATATACGAACACCGCCCGCACGTACGAGCGCCACTTCGTCTCCGCGTCATGCAGGAACTCGTCAAGGTACTGAGCCTGCGTGGCCTCGGTGACGCATCCCGATGTTCCCGAGCACGTCGACCAGCCGATCTCCGTCACCCACAAGGGCTTGTCGCCGTCTCCATGCGCCGCGAGCTCCGCGTGCACTTGCTCGAGTCGAGCCGGCTCGTTGTCGGTGTCGCTGCCGGGCGTGTACACATCGGGGTCCCCGCCATAGGGATGAACGGAGACAGCATCGAAATAGTCACCCAGGTCGGGGACGGCCGCGTACATGCCGGCGATCCAGTCCTCTCGTCGTCCCGCCAGCGTGTGAAAGGAGGTATCCGCGCCAAGGAGAAACCGGACGCTCGGGTTGACCGCGCGCCCGGCGTTCACGGCGGCGACGACCATCCGAGCGTAGGTGGCGGGATCCCGATTGCAGTCGGCATCCCACGGTTCGTTCCAGAGCTCGTACCAGACCAGCGGCCGCTCGGGAAGGGCGGGGTTCTCGCGCCAGAATTGCCCTCCCGGCCCGTATCGATCGACGGTCGCGGCAGTGAAAGCTGCGTAGGTCGCGGCGTTTGCAGGCAGGCATCCCTCACCTGGTGAAGCCCAGCTTGGTGCGTCGTCAAGGATCGGTAAGACCATCAAGCCGGTCTCGGTCGCGGTTCGGACGACCGCGTCGTAGTTGCTCCAGTCGTATTGGTTCTCGTGCGGCTCGGTCAGGGCCCAGCTGAGGTCCTCGCGTACGACCTCCACGCCCGTCTGGGCGGCGAGCACCGCTTCCTCGCAACCGTCGGACCCCCGCTCGAGCCTGATGCTGGCACTGATCCCGAGAAGTAGCGACGACGGTGCACTGGGCGCGATTGTGGCCGGGGGCGAACAGCGGGCCGCGGCGTGGGCGAACCCGCGATTCCCTAGCTCAGCCGCACTCCCGCCGCGATTGGTCTGGCCGGAGAGAGCGACGACGGCGGCGAGACCCGCGGCGACCGCCAGCCCGACGGCGACGATCAGGCGGCGGCGCGCGCCCGGCGGCAGCCGCCGGTGCGGGCCGCTCATCCCGGACGGTTCAGCGCAGCCACGACGGGCGTGATCGACTGATCGCGGCGATAGCGAATGACGCCGATGCCGAGGCCTTGCTGACCCGGGGTCTCGACGAACTCGTACGACGGGTAGATCGTGCGGATCAGCTTCCAGAACGCCGGCACATCGCCGGCGGTGCCGCGCTCGGGATCCTCGACCTCGCAGATGTCGTGGAACGCGATCAAACCGGAGTCGCGGACGAGTTCCCGGTAGTTCATGAAGTCCTGCCTGACGCCGCTCCACCGGTGATCCCCGTCGATCAGGAGCAGGTCGAGCCGCCGCCCGCGCAGCTTCCGGCGCAGACGCGCGACGGTCACATGATGGTTGCTGTCGCCGTCGATGACGTACACGGCTTGCCCTGGAGGAGCCGCCCGCCGCAGGCGCCACCGGTTCTTCGCGTACAGATCCATCACGATGAGCGTCTGCGGGCGGAGCACCCGGCTGAAGAGAACGCTGGTGCCGCCATCGCGTGTGCCGATCTCACACACGAGCTGCGCGCCGTTCTCCTTTGCGAGGCCCAGCAAGCCTTTGATCTCGGCCATGTGCTGCACGGGCCCGACGCCGAAGTGGTCCTGCGCGAACGCGAAGCATTCCTCGACGCTATTCGCGGAAGCGGCCTCCTGTCGCTCGGCGTGGCGTGCCGACGGATCCAGCAGGTACCTGCCCAACGCAAGAAGATCCTCGCCGACGAGCTCGGCCACGTACGGGCTCGCCCGCAGTCCGGTGAGACTCGCCAGGGTCTCGACCGGAATTTTCGAGAGCTCACGCGTTCGCTGTCGCACGGCATCGTGCCTCGATCGCGTCCAGCAGCGCGTTCCACCGTGCGGCGTACTTCTCCAGACCGTTGTTCTCGGTAACCCAGGCGCGCGCTCGGCGTACCGCGGCGGCGGTGTCGGCGTGATGGAGATGGCCGAGCTTTGCCGCCAGGTCATCCTCGCGAGGCTCGACGCACAGGGCGTCATATTCTGGAACTTCACGCAGCAGCGACGGCACCGAGCCTACCCGGGTGGTCAGCACCGGGACACCGCAGGCGAGCGCCTCGAGCAGCACATAGCTGCACGCTTCGTACACGCTCGGCAGGAGCACGCAGTCCGCTGCCGCGTAGGCCAGCGCCAGCCGTTCGGTTGACAGGGCCCCCAGGTAGAGCGCACCCCGCGGTGCGCTCGGGCCGGCGATCATGAGGCGGAAGCCCGCCCGATCGCATGCCGTCGGCATGAATCCAGCACCCTTGCTCGCGTTGAGCCGGCCGGCGAACAATGCCAGCCGGTCGCCCGTCGGCAGGCCCAGCTGAGCACGGGCGTCGGCTCGGGAACGGGGGCTGAAGACGACCAAGTCGACGCCGTTCGGTATCACGGCGTCAGCGTGGATGTGATAGTGGCGGTGGATCTCATCGGCGGTGGACTCAGACACCGCCACGATCTTCGCGTGCCGCGCCGCCAGACGCTCGGCGGCTCCGCCGCCCCAGCGGCGCCGGAGCAGCTCCCGCCCCGGCAGGCCGGCCGCTCGCCGCTCCGCCGGCGTCAAGCCGGCGGCGTCCGCCCGCGCCATTTCGACGAGCGTGCCGTGGAAGACGTGGATTCGCGGCGTCGAGGTTGGAACGCCCCAGCCGAAGATGCCGTTGGTCACCACGAGGTCGGCAGCCGCCAGGCGCTGATCCGACGCGAGATGGCGCGAGAGCCAGAGTGAACCGAGTCCGGCCCGGAATACCCACCGTCCCGGATCCCTCTCGGGCCATATCGTGCTCACACGCAGCCCGCGTTCGCGGAGCACCGCTCCGAGAAGCGCGCACGAGCGTTCAACGCCACCGATGAAGCCCGGCGGATTGCGCGAGACGATCACGGCCTCCGAGGGCGCTACTCCCGCGCTCTTCACGGGGCTCCAGTCTAGAGCGGGCGCCGGGCGCCCACCGTCCTACAATCGCCCGCCGGTGGCGAACATCTGCGCTCTGAACAACTACCCACTGAGGAAGATGTGGGAGCTGGCGGAGCGTGGATCGGTGCCGCGCCAGCATCTGTGGGGTGTGGATGCGCTCGCGGCCGCAGGGCACGCCGTTGCCATCGCACCCTTTCACGAACCTGTCGAACGTGACCCGCTCGACATCATCAGCGCGCGAAGCAGGCGGCTGCTCGGGCACCTCGACCAGGAGGCCTACGCGATGCGCCGGATGGCGGCCGTCGACGTTCTCTACTGCGCCGATCAGACCGGACTCGCCGGACTGGCCCTCGCGCGCAGCCTGCTTCCCACGGCGCGGCTCGTGTCCGTCGTGCATCATCCGGTCCGAACCACCGTCAGGCGGCTCGCAGCGTCGCGGCACGACTTGCTCGTCTGCCTGAGCGAGGCGCTTGCCGCCGAGTTACGCCGTGAGCTCCCGCGACGCCGCGCGGACATCGTGCACCTGCCCTGGGGCCCGGATCTGCGCTGCCCGCTCTATCGCCCGCAGGGCGAGAGCCATGGGGTGGTGAGCGCGGGAAAGTCCAATCGTGACCTCCGAACGCTGACCAGGGCGCTGCAGATCTCGGGCGCTCCCGGCCTCGTCTACGACCTGGGGCGTGAGGTGCCCGCTCCACCGAATGAGCACGTTCGGCTGATCCGCCCGGGCGACATCGACGGCGTCGATCCCGACGCTCCCAGCCAGTACCTCGCCACCCGGGCCTTGGAGGACATCGCCGCGGCGGCCGTGGTCGCCGTTCCCATCCGCGACCCGGGCCGCCTGACCGGCCTCACCGAGGTCGCCGATGCCATCGCTCTCGGTAAGCCGGTGATCGCATCACGCTCGCCGTACTTCCCGTTCGACATCGAGGCGATCGGCTGCGGAATCTGGGTCGAGTCCGAGGATCCGTGCGGATGGGCGAGGGCGATCGCGGAGCTGATCTCCGACGATGGCGCCCGCCTCGAAATGGGCAGCGCCGGGCGCCGCTTCGCCGAGCGACACTGGAACTACGAGCGCTTCTGCGAGGGTTTGAACGGGCTGATCACCCGGCTACCCGACCACCGTTAGCCGCCATCCAGGCCTTCAGCGCCAGGAACGCCGGCCTCGGGCTGTCGTCGAGATTGAGCAACCCGAAGCCGCTGTCGGCATCCCGCGAGGTGTAGAACGACAGGAGCGCGACCCACGGATACCTCGTCGCCACATCGGTCAGGTATGTCGTGACGTCAGCGGCCTGTACCGCTTCGCTCACCGGAGGTTGACATTCGAGGGCGTCACCCCAAACCTGCTGTCCAACCTCGGTGATGTACCACGGGAGCGACCCGCTGAAGCCGGCGCGCAGCGACTCGGCGTGCAGCCCGCTCAACATCGGCCAGCCGTAGCCGTCGCTACACCTCGTCGTCATCGGCCCGTACGGATGCAATGTCAACCCGTCGACCTCGGCAGCCCCGCGAGGGAGCGACGCCGCCAGGTCGCCGAACCAGCTTCCCGTCTCTCCGCGTGCGTGCTCGTAGTAGTCCGTCGTCGCCGGCGCGAGCAGGGCGATGCGGCCGGCCGCGGCGCGGTGTGCGGCGTCGTATAGGGCGGCATAACTCCGGGCATCCATGAACCGGTAGACCTCGTTGCCGAACTCCAGCGTGGTGACGCCGAGACGGGTCAACTGCGGGACGAGCCGCGCGATGTCGGAGGTCACGTCGGATGGCGTGAGCCCCTCGAGGCTGCCGCCCTCACCCGCCGTGAAGACGGGCAACACGTGCATGCCGTCGGCCACGGCAGCCTGCACGTAGCGGAGGCCGGTACCGGTCCCGATGTCGAGCCGCTCCCACGAAACACCGATCCCACGGAAGAGCGTGTCCGCGTCGGCGCCGTAGATGTTATTCACGGCCACCCGCAGCTTGCTGCCGGTCACCGCCACCGCATGCGACGGCGGCGGGGGCGGCGCGACGGCCCGCAACGAGGTCCACGACAAGGCTCCGCCGGTCAGGCTCATGGGGTTGAGCGGAGCCGCGCCGGCGGAGCCGGTCCATCCGACGATGCCGGCGACGCAGACGCACAAGCAGAGGATTCGGGTCCAGGCGCTGGGCATTCTCGAGGGCGCATGGCAGGCGGATCGGAGAAACGCCGCGCCTCTCGGGTAATCGGCCGCTTTGCGAAGACCTAAACGCGGATTGGACGTTTGGACGAACGTTCGAGGCAGCTTTGACGCGGATTGCGAGGGTTTGATGCGCGTCGGCGCTGAGCGCCGGCGACGCATCCGGCCCGGCTAAGCTGACCGGGGATGCGGAACCGTCTTCAGGCCGGGCTGGGTGCTGGGCTGCTCCTCACGCCGCCGGGAACCGCTCTGCTCGCCGCGCTGCTCGCCGGGATTCTCGGGGTGGTGCTGTACAAGCTGGGGAGCCCGCAGCACCAGCTCAAGGCGGGCCTCGGGGTCGTCGCGATCGTGGTTTTGGCCGTCGTGGCCCTGCGCCCGGCCCTAGGGCTCGGCATCGTCGTCGCGGCCATGCCGTTCGAGTTCACGGTCGAGCATGTCGGGACCAACGAGGTGGTGATCTTCAGCGCGGCCGCGGTGCTCATGTGGCGCATCAGGACCCGTGACGTACCTTGGTGGGCGGCCCTCGGCTCATTCGCCTTGGTGATCGGGAGCCTGCTGACGGTAATCGGAGCCCGCAATCAGGGATCGGCACTGTGGGGCGCTGCTCGGTGGGCGGCCGTCCTGATCGTGTTTGCCGCAGCGTTCAGCGTCCTGCGCGACCGCCCCGACGCCAACCGCCGGCTCACGGACATCATCACGTGCTCGGCGGTGGTCGTCGTCGGGTTCGCCTACCTCCAGCGCGCCGGTATCTACACGATCGTGGGACCGCCGTTTGTCCCCGGGCTGGTCGATTCCACGTTCGGCTACTACACGGTCTACGGAGGATTCGTGGGGATGGCCGCGGTACTCGCCACGGGTGAGGCGCTGCAGTCATTCGCGAACCACGAACGGACACGCGGCCTCACGTACGGCGTCGCCCTCCTCGTCATCCTCCTCGGCGTGGCGGCCTCCCTATCGCGCGGAGCGCTCCTGTGCGTCGGCGTCGGCTGGGTCGTATTGCTGGTTCTCAACCTGCGGCGGGCAAGCGTTATCGCCCGCGCGATCGCCCTCATTGCGATCTTCGTCGTTGCCGGTTACGCGGCTACACCCGCGCAGACGCGAAGCGAGTTCCTCAACCGGTTCTCCGAACCGCTCGGGTCGCAGACTGAGGACCAACAGCGCTTCGCCTTGGAGGCGACCGGGCGTCATGCTCTAGCCCATCACCCGCTTGGCCTCGGGTACGGGAACTTCTCGTACTACCTGGAGGCTCACCCCCAACTGGGCACCGGCACGGCCGTCTTCTTCCACAGCCACCAGCTGCCGACGCAGGTCGGATTGGATGCTGGTTGGCTCGGCCTCGGCGGGTTCCTGGTCCTGTTTGCCGGGGCGCTGATCAGCGCCATCCGGGCCGCCGGGCACGGAGCAATACGCAACACGGCGTTCGCGGCGGCGCTGTGCGGGCTGATGGCCCAGGGGTTGTTCGACTACCTATTCTACGAGATCTCGATGGTCGCGCTGTGGGTCGCTTTGCTGTTCGGGGCGACGAACGGCGTCCGTCGGCTGGGCGGACCGGGTCGTACCTCCGTGTCCGTGCGGTAGACCGCCGCGGTGTCGAGCGAGATGCCGCAGCCAGGATCCGCTGCGACCGACGACCAGCAGACGTCAGAACCCCCGCCGGCGGCGACGCTGAACCTGGGCCGGCGCCGCATCGTCGGTGACATCGGGGTCCAGGTGGTCGCGCGCGCGGGGAACCTGCTGCTCGGCGTGGTCGTGACGCTGATCCTCGTTCGCGCGCTCGGTGTGCGCGGGTTTGGGCAGTGGTCGACGCTCTTGGCAATCGCCCAGATCGCCACGAGCTTCGGTGATCTCGGGCTCACACAGGTGGCGGTCAGCCGGGCCGCGAGCAGCCCGGAGGCAGACGCTCAATGGCTCGGTGCACTGCTTGGATTGCGCCTGCTCCTGAGCGTCCCGATCTGTCTCCTTCAGCTCGGGTTGATACTCGTCGTCGCCCCGACCGGTCGGGTCACGATCGCCGGCGTGCTGATCGCAGCGACAACGTTTCTCGGCGCGGCCTCATCGCTCTCGGCAGCGTTCCAGTTGCGCGTCCGCAACGACCTGACGATGTTGGTGCTGACGACCCAGAGTGTTCTCTGGACGGCTGGAGCCGCCGTCGTGGCCATCTTCACCTCCGACATCCGCGCCTTCGCGGTTGTTTTTCTCGTCTCGAATGTCCTCTCGACAGCGCTGACCGTTCTCCTCGTGCTCCGAAGAAACTCCGTCGGCCTCGCCGGCGGGCGCGTCTTCTGGGGACCGATGCTGCGGATCGGCGCTGTCCTCGGGGCTGCTGGGATCCTCGTCACGGCGTACGTGCGCCTCGACCAGATCCTCGTGTTCGTGTTCGCCGGCAGCCGCCAGGCGGGTCTGTATGCGGCCGCGTACCGGATTCTCGATCAGGCGCAGTTCGTGCCGGGGTCGGTGATGGCGACCCTGTTCCCGCTGATCGCTTCGGCCTATCCCGCTGATCTGCCGCGTGTGCGGCGCCTACTGCAGACCTCCGCCGACTATCTTGCGATGGGTTCGCTGGGCGCACTCGCTTTCACCGTGGTCGCTGCGAAGCCGATCATGGTCCTCCTTTTCGGGGCCTCGTTTGCGCCTGCCGCCAAGGCGTTGCCGGTCCTGATGGGAGCCTTCGTCTCGATCTCGTTCGGATACCTGGCGGGGAACATGGTGGTGATCCTCGGCCTCCAGCGCCGCTACTTCGCCTATGCAGCCCTGGGGCTGATCGTCAACGTGCTGCTAAACGTTGCTCTGATTCCGCCGTACGGATTCGAGGCGGCGGCCTGGGTCACACTCGTTACGGAAGTCACCGTGATGTCACTCAGCATGCGCCGCGTGCTGATGGGCGTCGGGCTGAGGCCGAAGTGGACTCGAATCGGCCGCATTGTCATCGCCGCCGCCCTGATGGCAGCGGGTGTCGCCGCCGCTCACGACGCAGGAGCACCGCTTGGCGCGTTGGTCGGCCTTGCGATCCTGATGTACGTCGGGTTGCTGTTCGCCTTGCGCGCGCTGACGGCGACCGAGATCGCCGGTTTTCTCCGGCGCGCCCCGATCACCTGACACGGCCCCAACCGCGGGCGACACCCGAGGTGCTCGCTAGCGGGACAGCAGCTGTTCGATCTGCGCCGCCACCACCGGGCGTGCGTACACCCGCTCCGCCCATGCACGGGCGGCGGCGCCCTGTCTGCGCCCCAGCTCGCGGTCGTCGAGGTAGCGACGAAGCAGAGCGGCCAGCGCGGCGGGGTCGTTCTCGGGTTGGCTGATCGCTCCGAATTCGGGCCGGATCAGATCGTCCACGCCCTCGGCGCCGGTAGCGAGACAGGGCCGCTCGGCCAGCATTCCGAGGATCGTCGCGCGGGGCGCCCCCTCGGTGGGTGACGGGCAGAAGACGCTCACGTCGAATGCGCTCATGACGTCTGCCACGTCGCCCGTGGGCGTGGCCACGAAGTGCGCGCGGTCGCCCAACGGAGCAGACTGCGCCCTTAGCGCCTCCTCGGTCTCCCCCGCCCCGGCCATGATCAGGTGAATGCGAGGATCGGCGAGGCGCACGACCGCGTCGACGACCACGTCGTTGCGCTTCTTCGGGTGGAAGCGCGAGATGCAGCCGACGACGAAGGCCTCGCCCGGGATCGCCAGGCGCCGGCGGACCTCTTCGCGGCCCGAAGCGGTGAAGCGAATCGACTCGACATCGACGACGTTCGGGACCACCGTTACCTTCCGGGAGGGCACGCCGACGGCCTCGATAGACGCCCTCGTCCCCGGCGAAACGGCCATCACCAGGCCAACTTCACGTGCGGCGCGCAGATACGCCCGGCGGGGCAGTCCACTGCGGAACTGATACGGGACGGGCCCCCACTCCACCCACACCACCTGCGAGCGCAGCCGGCGCGGGAGTGACGGAACCATCAGCTGCTCCTTCTTGTAGTGGACGAGGAGCACGTCGTAGGGCATCTCCCGCTCGAGCGCGCTTCGCAGTCGCTGGAGGTGTCCGGGCCACCGGAGGAGCAACCCTGGCCAGGTCCTGACCGACAGCTTCGGCCCGGTCTGAATCGGCTCGACCCGGACGCGGGTGTCCCGGCCGATACCGGGAAGATCGCTGAGCATCGCCACCTCATGGCCGCGGGCGGCGAGGGCGTCCAGCATCTCGACGGCCGCGAACTCGGCCCCGCCCGCCGAGGCGGTGGTCATCACGCTGACGATCTTCATTGCAGGCATGTGCTTCTGCGGTCTCTTATCGGCAAGCACGCGCTGCTCAGCAGCCAAACAGCCCGGCGAGGTGGTCCACCGAGTAATAGCGCTCCACGAGTTTCCGCCCGGCACGACCCATGGCGACCGCCCGCGCCGGATCGCTCAGCAGGGCCGCGATCGCGGCGGCGAACTCGCGCTCGCCGTCCGCGACCGCGAAGTCGCGTCCGGCTACCCCATCTTCGAGAAGCGAGGCGGCGTGCCCGGTGGCCAGCACCGGCAGGCCGTAGGCCAATCCCTCGACGAACTTGAGCGGCGAGCCGCCGCCTTGAAGGAGCGGCACGACCGCGACGTCGGCGGCGCCGTAGGCGTCGAGGAGGTCTTCGACGAAGCCGGGCGTCTCGATCCGTTTGTCGCGCTCAGCAGCCGGTAGCCCGGCCCCGACCGCCATGAGCCGTACGTCTGGCATCACCTGCCAGAGAAGCGGGAGCACTCCGTTTGCGAGGAATGCGAATGCCTCACGGTTCGGCGCGTAGCTAAAGTCGCCGACGAACACCAGCCGTCGCGCGCCCGACGGCGACACCGGCGCGATGCCGGCCGTGTCGATGACGTTCGGAACGTAGCGCGTCGCAACCCGCTCACCCGCCAGACTCCGAGCGCCGCGTTCGTCCGCTCGCGTGGCCATCCAGGACTCCGCGTAGGCGCGGAACACCCGGCGCTCGAAGCGCTCGAGCGCTCGGCGGCCAGACGGACCGCGAAAGCCGCTCGATTCCAGGTTGTGGGCCAGATAGACGAGCTCACGGGCGCGCGCCTGCGGCAACAGGGCCGCTGCAGCCACCGGACCGTCGGCGATCACGCGCACCTCGGCGGGTGTGGCATCGAGGATCCGCGACAGTGCCGGGGACACCCCGCGGGCGAGGTAGGCCGGAGTCCCGCGGCTCACCGCGCGGACGAACTCGAGCCCGCGCCCGACGCCGCGCGAAGCGATCAGCGGTCGCGTCGTCACGTTGGCCATCCGCGCGTATTCGGGAGCGGGAGTCGACTCGCCGAACACGACGTAAGCCATCTCGACTGGGTCGTGCCGCGCCAGCGCGGCAACGACCCCGAACGTCCGAAGGCCGGTTCCGCTCGTCCGCGTGGGCGTGATCGACGTGACAAGCAGATAGCTCATCCGGGCAGGGCCGCGGCTATCTCATCTAGCCTCGCCGCCCACGAGTGGTGGCGGACAGCATCGCTGCGAGCGCGCCGCCGCGCGGGCGAGTCCTCCTCGAGCGCTCGCTCGATCGCGCCGAGGGTCTCGTCCACGCCGTCGACCAACTCCACCCCGTCGACACCTTCGAGCGCCGGCAAGCCGCTCGCCACGACCGGAAGCCCGGCGGCCAAGTACTCGTAGACCTTCATCGGAAAGATGCTTTCGGTCAGTCGAGACCGGCGATAGGGAATGAGCCCGACGGCCGCCCCGCGCAGCACCTCGGGCAGCCGAGCCTGCGGGCGCGCGCCCAGCAGGTGCACGTTCGCGCGGGCGGCCAGCGCGGCGACGTCGGTGTCGGGGTCGCCTAGCCCCACGGGGCCGATCAGCGCAAACGTCCAGCCCGGGCGCGCATCAGCGAGCGCTGCGAGCAGCTCGAGGTCGAGCTTCTTGGCCGCGATCGCTCCCACGAACACAGCCCGAGGCTCGGGCAGCGCGGCCACCTCGGGGTCGACCGGGCCGGCCTCGAGCGCCGTGGCGAACGCGTCGGTGTCCGCGACGTTCGGCGCATACAGCACGCGACTCGAGATCCCGCGCATCCGCTCGGCCAGCACAGGTGAACTGGCGATGACCAGGTCCGCGCGGGCCGCGAAACGTCGTTCGGCCGCGTCGAAGCTGTCGGCGTCGATTCCCTCATGCGCGGCGATGTCGTCGACGCAGTGATAGATGACAAGCTCCGGCGCGAGCGTGTCGAGCAGGACCTCGGCCTGCGGCACATATCCCCAGAGCACGGGTGCGCGGAGTCGGAGGCGTCGCACGGCCAGCCGCACCGCACCGCGGAGCAAGCGGCCGTTCAGCGCGCGGACCGCCGCACTCGAGTGCACCGGCAGCACCAGCGGCGAAAGCACGGTCACCCCGTCGGCCCGGCGCGGCGGAGCAAGTCCACGGCGCAGGCGCCGCGCGATGCGCCGCAGATCCCGGCCGGACCCGAGGTCGGGCCGGCGCAGGCCAAGCGATTCGATGAACAGGACGCGGTTGCCGCGAGCGGCGAGTCTGGACATGAGGTGGTGCTGGTTGGTCCAGACGTCGTTGTCCCAGTCGTTGAAGCCAACACACACGACATCACGGGCACGGAGCGGATCAGTGGTGCGATTGGACATGACGTACTGGGTATCAGTACCGCTGGCAAGACACCTCGGCGGCCCCGCAACGCGATCGGATCAAGGCACTGACCGCATGGACGCTTCGCAACCGACAACGCTTCCGCTCGGCGACCGCGCCGAGATCGAGACCACCGTGATCGATGACCCGCGGGATGCCGAGCCGATCTACGAGCAGTGGGACGAGCTCGCGGTCGAGGCGGGCCGTCCCTATTGCTCGCCTGCCTGGATGCTCGCCTGGTGGCGTCATGTCCGGACGGGCGACGCTCGACTGCGCACGATCGTGTTGCGCGAGCGCGGCCGCGTCCTGGCGATCGCGCCGCTGTTTGCGCAGGTGGGCAGATTCGGCCTCGTCGAGTACCGGCTCCTTGGCGCCGGCAACTCCCATCGCATCGGCGTTGTGTGCCGAGCTGGGTATGAACGGCACCTGGCGGCGCCCCTGGGAGATGCCCTGGGCGCCCTGGACCCCCACCCGAGCAGCGTCCTCTGGGAGGGGATCGACGCCAACGACGAGTGGCCGATCCGCACCGCACCCGGACTCGGTGGGTGGGCGGGAGTCAAGCTGCGCCGGGACGCGGAGATGGGCAACCCAACCCTCCGCCTCGCGGGGATGACGTTCGAGGATTGGCTCGGCGGCACCAGCGGGGCATTCCGCCGCGGCCTTCTCCGCGACCGCCGCAACCTCGCGCGGGCGGGTGGACGGATTCGCCGAAGCCGCACCGAAGATGAGTTCGAGCGTGATCTCGAGGCCTTCGCCCGACTTGACAACGCCCGATGGGCCCCGCGTGGGGGATCGGGTTTCTTCGACGAGCGAATGATGGCCATGCTTCGTGAGGTCGGCGGCCAGCTCCTGGCGGCCGACCGAGTGCGCCTCTACGTAGTCGAGCTCGACCGCTCGCCGATTGCCGCGAACCTGTGCGCAGCCGCGGGCGACGTGGTCGCGGGATGGGGGACCGGCATGGACGATGCGTACCGACGCTTCAGCCCCCCGCAACTCGCCATTCTGCGCGCGGTCGAGGAAGCGTTCGAGCGTGGAGAGGCCGTTTAGGACTTCGGCGGGGGTAACAGTGCGTATAAGGACCGCTTTGCCACCCACAACGAACCGGTCGTGTGGCTGACGCAGCTCCCGCGTGAGCGGCGCTACCCACTCACGCGAGCCCAGTTGATGCCAAAGCAAACCCGCTACGCCCTGCGAGAGCTCGCTCGCCGGTTGCCCGCCGAGCGCCAGCAGCAGCTCAAGCGACTGCTCCGGCGGGCGCAAACGCCCACTCGATGAGTGAGTCCCTCGCGGGAGCTCGCGGCAGCTGCGTCGGTTACGGCGAGGACTGCCCATCTTCCACGGCCCGTGCGATGCGGGCCAGCGTCTCCTCCAAGAACCCATCCCCGCGACCGTAGGGATCGGCGATCAGCACGTCCGGGTTCGGATCGAGCGCGCCGAGGAGATGGGTCTTCGCCAGAGCCAACGCATCGAGCGCGGCCACCTGGGCCACGTTCTGGAGGTCGAATACGAAGATGGCATCCGCCGATCTGAGCTCCTCGGGCCGGACGCGCCTGGAACGATGGGTCGTCAAATCGACCCCGTAGCGCGCCGCGGCCACGACCGTGACCTGGGGCGAAGTTCGCCCCTCGCGCGGATAGAAGCCGGCCGAGCGCGCGCCAGGACGGCCGCGCGCGCCGGCCAGCGCCGCCGCGAACGCGCTGCGGTTGATATTGCCGTGGCAGAGGATGAGTGGCACGTCGCCGGC
The DNA here is from genome assembly GCA_963737055.1 of uncultured Solirubrobacterales bacterium. Taxonomy (GTDB): domain Bacteria; phylum Actinomycetota; class Thermoleophilia; order Solirubrobacterales; family Solirubrobacteraceae; genus Palsa-465. The sequence goes on from CAVTRE010000002.1 coordinate 947,396, forward strand.
GCGCCACGCCCGCTGCGCGCGCCGCCCGAGCCAGGCCCGCAGCGGCGGCCGGCCCAGCAACCACCCCCCCGGTCGCTCGAGCCGCCGGGCCACGGCGACGAGCGATCGCTCACCGAACGCGCTCACCCTTCCCGGCTCGCATCGACCGCGCTCAGGAAATCGTCCCATGAGGCCGCGAACGGTGCAATTCGCTGCGCTAGCCGAGCCAGCGCAGCGAAATCGTCAGCGACCTCCCAGCCCAGATGCAGCACGACCGGGACCCACGTGCCAATCCGCTGATCGGTCAACCGTTCCACCGCACCCAGGACAACCGAAGCCCGCTCGTATAGGGGTGCGTAACAGGGCAGGTACACGGCGCCCTCGCGCCACTGGGGACCGCCGTGGAAGCCCATCCGGAGAACGCTCTCCGGGCCGCCGGTGATCACGTCGTAGCGCGAGGCGAGTACTGGCCACTGCGCGGCCTCGAACGTGTTGAACGGCGGGACGAGTACCCGGGGTCTGATTCCCGTCGCCTCCAGCCGCCGCCGGCCATCGTCAAGCAGCGCTCCGAGCGCGCGGCTGTCCAGGCCGCCGAGCTCCGAACGCCGGCGCGGGCTCGAGAACCGCGTCCGGTGCGTCGTCCCGTGCTGCGCGAAGGAGACCCCCTCGGCGTGCATCCGCTCGAGAAACTCTCGGTCCCGATCGTCGAGCGCGCGTCCCCCGGCGGCCTCGGGATTGAGCGGCGCGTGCGTCCACTGCGGCACCACCGCGATCAGGTAGTGGACTCCGGCTTCCGCCATGATCGAGTGAAGCCGCGACGAGGCGTCGTAGCCGAACCTGGGATCGTCGTAGCCCGAGTAGTACGGGAACTCATCGACCCGCACAAGAAACCTAGGGGCCCCGTCGGCGGTCGGCCCCAGCGCATCGCTCCGTGCGTCCTGGAGCGGCGCGAGCCACTGCTCTTCGTAGGTGAGCCTCCCCCGCTTCATCGCGATCCGCTGGTGCAGCCGCTCGGGCCACGGCGGCACGCGGCGGGTGCGCAGCGCGTGCAGCACCACGCGACTCGGCTCCACCCCGTGAAGCCTCGCGCTCGCCACGGCGTCGCCCGGCCGACGTCGGACGCGCCCGCGGGCCGCCCGACGAGCTTGCTCGAGCAGGAAAGTCGGGGCCAGCACCGGGTCGCGCCAGCTCAGCAGCGTGTGTGCGGCGATCGGGCAGATCGCCAGGCAACGAACGGTCTCGCGCACGGAGTCCGAAGCGGCCAGGCTGGCCCTGAGATCGCGGCTGAACCACTGGTAGCGCGCGCCGGGGCGGCCCTCGGACGGCGTCACAGGCCGGCCCGTGGCCAGCCGCGCCCACGTGTCCGGGTGGTTGGCGCCAGCCTTGACCGCGAGCGCCAGCGACCCATAGAACCGCGGATTGAAGTCGATCAGGCGTGGTCTGCCGTCCGCCGCGACGAGGAATTGGAGTTGGGCGAGCCCCTGCCAGCCGAGCGCGTCGAGCAACCGCTCGATCGCGGCACGAAGCGCGGGGTCGACCGGGACGGTACGCCCTCGCGCGGTTACCCCCACCGGCCGGGGCCAGGATTGATCGGCGACTTGCTGGGCGATCGACACGATTCCATCCGGGCCGGCCACGAGCGACACTGCGTCGAGCCGGCCGTCGAGCAGCTCCTGGGCGATCGGATTGCCGCCCCGGGCCACGATCGCGTCGGCATGGGCGAGGGCGGCGGTCCGGTCGGTAAACACCGCCGCGGCGAGCCGCACGTCGCATGGCGAGGCCGACTTGATTACGACCGGCCCGTGCAGCTCGGCCAGCCGGTCGGCGCTCGCGGGTACCGTCCGTGGGACTTCGAGTCCGGCCGCCTGCGCCAGAGACACCAACCGCCACTTGTCAATCGCGGCGAGGATCCCGTCGTGTGCGCCGTAGCCGAGCGGACAAGACAAGCGCTCGCGCTGGGCCGACAGCGCTACGAGCGCCGGCTCGTAGCCGGGCAACACCGTCTCATAGCCGTGCGAACGCACGACCTGCTCCACGCTCTCGACGAACGCCTCGTTGCCGTGTCTGGGGGGCACGATCGGATGCCACGCCGCGCTCGCCTTGGAACGCGCCGCCAAGCTGCGCTCGGCGCCCGCGATGCCCACCGTCCACCCCGACATCACAAGCGCCCGCGCCGCGGCCAGCGAAGGTCGGTCGCGGACCTCGTCGAGGATCAGAACCCTCATGTCAACCGCAGAGTGGCGTTACTCGGGCAGAAACCGGTCACGCAACTGGTTGAACTCCTCCTGCGCCTGCTCATAGTCGTCGTGGCGACCGATGTCGAGCCAGTGATCGTCCGAGCGCCAGGCGCGGACGGTCTCGCCCGAATCGATGAGGCGCAGGACCAGGTCCGGAAGGTCCAGGTGCTCGCCGGCGGGGATGTGCGCGCGAACCGTTGGGGCGAAGCAATACACCCCCATCGAGACCACATACGATAGGACCGGCTTCTCGATGTAGCCGGTCAGGAGCGTCGGGTCCGCGTTGTCTTCCAGGCGCATGACACCGAGCGAGACCTCGACGTCCCGCTGATGTGCCGCGATCGTCGCCGTCTGACCGCCCTGGCGATGGTGCTCGAGCAGCGCCGAGTAGTCGATATCGGTCAGGATGTCGCCGTTCATGACCAGGAAGTCCTGATCGAGGCCGTCAATCAGGCTGAGCGCGCCCACGGTGCCCAGCGGCTCGTCCTCGCGGAAGTAGTCGATCGGGATTCCGTAGCGTGTCCCATCGCCAAAGAACGCCTCGATCAGCTCGGCCAGGTAGCCGGTCGCGATCGTGATGCGGTCGAATCGGGCTCGAGCCAGCTGCCGGATCACGATGTCGAGGATCGGCCGGTCGCCGACCGGCATCAGCGGCTTCGGAAGCACCGTCGTATAGGGGCGAAGCCGAGTCCCCAGCCCGCCGGCGAGGATCACGGCCCGCCTCATCGGGCTTAGAGTATCCAGTCGTTCTCCCCTGAGCGCGGCCGGTACGGTGAGCCCATGATCGATAACGAGGCCGCGCGGCACGTCGCTCTTCGGGGGGGCGTGCTGATCGTCGAGCAGGGCGGGCGCGGGGGAGTCGCCGACTACACCGGGCTGCTCGCCGCCGGCCTGGCGCGCCGCGGCCTCTCGGTCACGATCGCCACGGCTGAGGACCATTTGTACTCGGCGCCGGCCGGCGTCCGGATTGAGACGGTGTTCGCCTACGTCCGCGGACATTCGCCGCCGGCCCGCCTCATCCGACGCGCCGGCCTCGGCTTTGTGGCGAACGGCCTCTGGTTCCTGGCCTCGCTGCCCAAGCTCCTCGCCGTCTCGCGGCGCCATGCCGTCACGCACGTGCAGGGATGGGAGGCTCCCTCGCTCGGCTTGGTCGCGACGTTGCTTCTCCGAGCTTCGGGAGCGACCGTCGTGTACACCGCCCACAACACGTTCGAGCGCCGGCGCCGGCGCCTGGAAAGTGCCCGCATCCACCCCGCGCTCGCACGCCAGACGATCGTCCATACCGAGGCCGATCGTCACCGGGTCAGCCGCCCACCGACGGTCATCCCGCACGGAAACTACCGCCCGCTCGCCGACGCCGCTGCTCCTTGCGACCCCGAGGAGGCGCGCGCGGCGCTTGGTCTACCCACGGACGGGCTGGTGGTCCTCCTGTTCGGCATGCTGCGGCCGGACAAGGGGCTTGACGATGTGCTGGACGCCGTCGACACGGTGTCCGGGTGGTACGGGCTGATCGCCGGCGAGGACCACGGGGGGCTAGCCGGCGTGGCCGAGCGGCTCGACCGGGCGCGACGCGCAGGCCGGGTCATCGTCCGCGAGGGCTTCCAACCGATCAACGAGGTGGGCCGGTTATTCGCCGCAGCCGATCTGGTGGCGCTCCCCTACCACCGGGCAAGTCAGAGCGGCGTCCTGCACCTCGCGTACGGCTTCGGGCGACCGGTGGCGGCGTACCCGGTCGGGGGGCTCGCCGAGGCGGTAGTCGACGGCGTCACGGGCTGGATCTGCCGCGAGGCGTCTCCGCGAGCGCTCGCCGACGTGCTGACGTCGGCGGCGCAGGCCGGACGCGCCGAGCTTCGTCGTCGCGGTGCCGAGGGCCGCCGCTGGGCCGACCGGGAATTCGACTGGGATCGGATCGCACGCAGGACCGAGGAGGTCTACCTAAGGGCACTTCGCGGTGGTTCCGCTCCCCATGCCGGTGTTACCAGGGCGGCCGCAGCCAGTGGCGCCGACGGCGCTCCTCCACCGCCAGTGGGGGAGCCACCGCACCGCCGTTGAGGATCGCTTCGGGCGCCTCCCGGGTGAAGTAATCGATTTCATCGGGCGTCAGCCCTGCCGCCTCGAGCATCGACTTCAGCCGCGGCGGCCGTCGCGCAGCGTCGTGGCAATCCGAAGCGATGGCGTGCACGAGACCGCTCGCGAGCAGCTCCCAGGCGGTAGCGCGGGTTTGCCGGTCGGCGTCGCCGCCGAGCGAGGCCACGTCCAGGCAGCACAGCATCCCCTCGTCGACCAGCTCACTCACGAGCGCTCGGTCGTTCTGGACCATCGGCGAGCGCTCCGGGTGCGCCAGCACGATCCCGTGGCCTCGGCTGGCGAGCGCGCGGAGCGCGGCGACCGCGCCGGGCGCAGCCCTGGTCCAGGGCAGCTCGATCAGCAAGTACCGGTGCCCCCCGAGCGCCAGCAGGTCGAGCTCGAGGTCGGAAAGCTCCCCCACCCGCGACAGGGCGACCTCCGCGCCGGTGCGCACGGTCACATCGATGTCGTCGACGCGCAGGGCGCGGTTGACGACCCTGACGAGCTCCTGGATCAGCGCGGCCGTCACATCGGGATATTCCGGGTTCACATGCGGGGTCGCCACCAGCGTTCGGGTTCCGTCGTCGCGCGCTGCCCGACACACCGCGAGCGAGCTCGCGAGCACGCGGGGACCGTCGTCGACACCGGGCAGGACGTGGCAGTGGAGATCGACCACGCTGGCCATTGCTAGGAGGCCGGCGACGTTGGGCCGCTTCGGACGTCCACCGACCACCGCCGGTCAGCGTCTATGCGTGCGTAGAGGAGCTCGCTCGGCCCAGCCGGAGCGGGCAGCGAGGCGTCGGAGGCCGCGAAATAGAAGTTGCGCCGGTCGGGATGCTTTGAGGACAGCACCACCACGTTTGCGAAGTGGGGGGTCAGGAGGTTGGCGACGTCCTGGCGGTCGCTGACCCGATGGCGTATGTAAGGCCGAGTCTCGACGTAATCGGCGTACGTATAGCCGGAGAAGATGCCGTTCGGGCCAATCCGGTCGTGGATCCAGCCGATGATCGAGCCGACCTCCCCGAGCGTGAGATACAGCATTCCGCCATCCCAGATGATGTGGCTGAATTCGCCCGCCGGGAGCCCTTGGCGAACGTCGCAGAGCTCGTAGCGAACGTTGGTCCGGTGGTTGCTCCTGCGCGCGAACGCGATAGCTGAGGGATCGACGTCAACGGCGACGACGGTCCTGGCCAGCGGCGCGTAGAAGTTGCGGGTGTAGTAGCCATCACCGCAGGCGATCTCGAGGAGGTCAGCACCGGGAGCGATCAGCATGCGGTTGAACACCGCCCGCTCGAGAAACATCGCATCTTCCTGAGCCGGAAGCTTCCAGTACACGTCTACGTAATGGTCGAACCACATCCGCCGGCGGTCGTAGTGGCCCTCGATCGTGCCTTGAACGCGATGTGTGAATCGGCTGACCCGGCGGACCGTACGGTTGAGCTGCTGCAGGAACGCGATCACGGGGCGCGCCAGCGGGAGCAGCGGATGCGCCCGCGTCGCGCCCGCCGCGTCGTGACCCCCATTCGATTCGCGTGAATCTTGCGCCACGGGGCGAATGATTCCATCTCGGGCCCAGAGCGGAGTGGGGAGCATCCTCAGGCTACGGTTTCGGGATGCCCGAGCCGTTCACTGCCCGCTTTCCTCGTGTCGCGGTCACGCACGAGTGGCTGACCATCCCCGGCGGATCCGAGCAGGTCGTGTACGCCATTCTCGGGGTGTTTCCGCAAGCCGAGCTGTTCACCTCGATCTACGACCCGGCTCCCTGGCCCGAGGTAGTGCGCGGCCGCCGGGTCCACACCTCGTTCCTGAACCGGCTGCCGGGCGCCCGCCGGCGCTATACCCACCTGCTCCCGCTGATGGACCCCGCCTTCCGTTCCTTCGATCTGAGTAGCTTCGACCTGGTCGTCTCCTCCAACCACGCGTGCGCCAAGAACGTGCGAGTGCCATCAGGGGTGCCGCACGTGTGCTACTGCCACACGCCGATGCGCTACGCCTGGGATCCGGCGTTCCTCGAGGGCGAGGCGATCGGGCCGCTTACCCGGCGGCTGCTGCCGCTCGGTACGGCCTGGCTGCGGCGCGTGGATCGCAAGCGGGCCGCGGGACCCAACGTGTTCGTGGCCAACTCGAGCTTCGTGGCCGGCCGGATCAAGGAGGTCTACGGTCGCGAGAGCCAGGTCATCCATCCGCCGGTCGAGGTCTCGCCGCTGCTCGGCGTCGAACGCGATCCGGACGACGCCTACCTGGTGTTCGGCCGGCTCGTCCCGTACAAACGCGTCGACGTCGCGATCCGCGCCTGCGAGCGCCTGGGCCGGCGCCTGCTCGTGGCGGGCACCGGCCGGGACCTCGATCGGTTACGCCGCCTGTCCTCCGCCACCACGCAGTTCCTCGGACACGTGCCGGGTGATCACGTTCCCGGCCTGTTCGGGCACGCGAAGGCATTGCTGTTCCCCGGTCTCGAGGACTTCGGAATCGTCCCGGTCGAGGCGCAAGCCGCCGGTCTGCCGGTAATCGCCTACGGATCCGGCGGCGTGCGCGACTCGGTCATCGACGGACGCACAGGCGTTCTCTACGACGACTGGTCGGTAGACGGGCTGTGCGAGGGGATCCTGAGGTTCGAGTCGATGACGTTCGAGGATCGCGAGCTGCGAGCCAACGCCAGTCGCTTCTCGCCGGACCGGTTCACGCGGGGCTTCGGCGAGTTGCTGGATTCGCTTACGCCCGGTGCCACACCGGCCGATACATTTAGCTAGCTATGACCACGTGGTCAAGCACAACGGGGGCGGAGCAATCGACCGAACACTCGGCGCTCATCAACGCTGTCCGTGTGATCCGCGAGCGATGGTGGCTTGTCGCTATCTCGGCCGTCGTGTGCTTCGCAGTCGTCCTTGGCCTGTCGCTCCATGCTCAGAAGCAGTACACCGCGACGGCATCGCTGCTGGTCAAGCCGTCGAACCTACCGGCCGTAATCGCGCCAAGCCAGTCCGAGCCCACGGATCCGACCACGCTGGCACGCGTGCAGAGCGACGATGTCTCGCTGGTCACCTCCGGCACGATCGCTGAGGCCGCGAAGAAGGCGCTGAGCTCCCGAGAATCGGTGGGCGACCTCCTGAATCAGGTGCAGGCCAGCGCGAACAGCAGCAACGACATCATCACCGTGTCGGTCACCGATCCGGATCCCGCTCAGGCCGCGCTCAAGGCAAACGCATTTGCCTCGGCCCTCGTCAACAACCTCACCGCCTCGGCCCAGCAGCAGCTGATTTCGGGACAGGCCAAACTGCAGAACGAGCTCGCCGCCCTACCGGCAACTGATCCGAACCGCACCGCGCTCCAACAGGGACTGGAGCAGGTGATCGCGCTGGAGGCGGTCACCAACGGTGGGACGGAGGTCGTGCAGCGGGCGAGCACGCCACACACGCCATCCTCGCCAAAGGTCAAGCGCAACGCGGCGATCGGCCTCCTGGCGGGGATCCTCATCGGCCTGGGCCTCGTCTTCCTGCTGGACCTGTTCGACCGCCGCATCAAGTCGTCTGAGAGCCTGGAGCAGATGTACGGCTTGCCGGCTGTTGCTTCGATTCCGCTCCGGCGCAAGCGGCCCGGCGAGCGCGAACCGCAGGTCGATCTCGAGCCGTTCCGGATCCTCCGCGACGCGCTGGGCTTCATCTCGCTGCGGGCGCAACCGAGGGTGATCCTCGTCACCAGCGCGGTGTCCGACGAGGGCAAGACGTCGGCCGCCGGAGGGCTCGCCCGGGCCATGGCCGCGGCCGGAAAGTCGGTCGCGCTGATCGAGGGAGACGTGCACCGTCCCGCGCTCAAGCAGCAGATGGGAATCGTCTCGAACGGTCGCGGGCTGATGAACGCCTTGGTCGAGGGCGGCAGCAACGCGCTCGACCTGGTCCAGCAAGCGCCGGCGCTGCCTTCGCTGGCGGTGCTATCGAGCGGGCCATTCACCCCGAACTCGGCCGAGCTCCTCCGCTTGCCTGCGATGAACCGTGTGCTCGAGGACCTCGCCGAAGTCTTCGACTTTGTGGTCATCGATGGTGCTCCGCTGCTGCCGGTGGCGGATGCGCAGGTGCTGCTTTCGACCCCCGCGATCGACGTCGTGCTGATCGTGGCGCGTCCCTATCTGACCACCCGCGAAGACGTCCGCGGCGCGGTGGCCGTGATCAAGCGTCATCCCGACAAGGGCTTCGGACTGGTCCTCAACGCCGTGCGTGAGAGCCCTCGTGGCTACTACGGCTACCGCCGGCGGCGCGACGACGACGGCCTCGCGCTCGAGCACGACGTCGTCGCTGACGAGGGTTCCGCCGGGCGACGTCCGACCCGCAGCACGAACGTTCGCCGCGTTCCGCGCGGGCCAGACACCGAGGACCTCGAGAAGGCAGTCGATCCCCGCTCGGAGAAGAGCTGAGGTTGGCCGCCGTCGGAAGCACGGACGACGTGATCGTCGTCACAGGTGGCGCGGGCTACATCGGAACGCCCCTTTGCCTCGACCTGGCGGCGTCGGGGGCGCGCGTGCGCTCGCTCGACAACCTCCTGCACAGGCAGTCGGACATCGCCGAGCAGCTCGAGCGCGCGGGGGTCGAGCTGATCCGAGCTGACATACGCGACGAGGCGGCCCGAGAGCGGGCGCTCGGCGGCGCGCGGGCCGTCGTGCACTTGGCCGCGATCGTGGGAGACCCGGCCTGCGCGCGGGATCCGGCGGTATCGCATGAGGTCAACGTCGAAGGCACCCGTGCGCTCGTGCGCGATGCCGCGAGACTCGGCGTGACCCGGCTCGTATTCGCCTCAACCTGCTCGAACTACGGCCGGATGGCCGATCCGACCACGCCGATCGACGAGTCCGGCGTGCTGGCTCCGGTATCGCTGTATGCCGATCAGAAGGTGCAGATGGAGAAGGCACTGCTCGAGAGCGAGGATGCGGGCGTCGAGCCCGTGTGTCTGCGTTTCGCCACGATCTACGGCGTAGCGCCGCGGATGCGGTTCGACCTTACCGTCAATGAGTTCACCCGCGACCTGTGGGCCGGGCGCCGGCTGGAGGTGTTCGGTGAGCAGTTCTGGCGGCCCTACGTGCACGTGCGCGACGCGGGGCGCGCCATACGTACCGTGCTCGGCGCCCCCGCCGACCGGGTGGTTCGCGACGTGTTCAACGTCGGCCGCTCGGGCGAGAACTACCGCAAGCTCGATCTCGTGGAGGAGATCCGCAAGCAGACCGACCGCGGGGAGATCGCATACGTGCGCCGGGACGAGGATCCGCGGGACTACAAGGTCAGCTTCGACAAGATCCGATCCGTCCTGGGGTTCGAGACCGACATGACGGTGCCCGACGGGATCGCCGAGGTGATGGACGCGCTGGAGCAGAATCGATTTGGAGACCCATTTGACGGGCGCTACCGAAACATCCCGTGACCGACTGATCCCGGTCTTCGACCTCGAGGTGACCTCCGAGGATCTCGACGCCGTCGCGGAGACGCTGAGGTCGGGCTGGCTGACGATGGGGCCGCGCACGCTCGAATTCGAGACCAAGTTTGCGCAATCGCTCGGGTCGCAGTATGCGGTCGCTGTGTCGAGCTGTACGGCCGCCCTGCACCTGGCCTATCTCGCCGCTGGCGTCGGTTGCGGGGACGAGGTGATCGTTCCCTCCTACACGATGGCCGCGACCGCCGCCGCGGTCGTGTACGCCGGTGGGAGGCCCGTGTTCGCGGACATCGTCAGCCCGGCGCAGCCGGTGATCGACCCGAACGACGTCGAAGCGTTGATCACGCCGCGCACCAAGGCAGTGGTCGCGATGCACTTTGGGGGCTACGCCGCGGCGGTCGAGGAGTTGGCGGACCTGTGCGCGCGACGCGATCTCGTCCTGATCGAGGACGCGGCCCATTCGCCGCTCGCCACGGTCGGAGGCAGGCGGCTGGGAACCTTCGGCCTGGCGGGGGTGTTCAGCTTCTTCTCCAACAAGGTCCTGGCCGCCGGCGAGGGCGGGCTCCTGGCCACCGACGACCCCGATGTGGAAGCAATCGCGCGCTCGCGGCGCAGCCATGCGATGACCCGAGGCAGTTGGGACCGTCATCAGGGCGGTCCGGACGACTACGACGTGCGCGCGCTCGGTTTCAACTACCGAATCGACGAGCCGCGCGCCGCCCTGCTGCTCTCCCGTCTGCGGCGCCTGGAAGCCGACGTGGCGCACCGCCGTGCGCTGACACGTCGCTACCGCACGCTGCTCCAGGACGTGCCGGGGCTGATCGTCCCCTTCAGCGACGACGCGGTCGCCACTTCCTCCTGCTACGTGATGCCGGTGATGCTGGAGGATCCCTCGGGCCAGGGCGATCTGCGCGTCGCTCTGCGCGAAAAGCACCGCATTCAGACGAGCCTGTTCTATCCGGCGGTGCACGAGTTCACCGCGTACCGCGCGCGGTATCCCGGCGTGTCGCTGCCGATGACCGAGCTCGCTGCGCGCAGCGAGATCACGCTGCCGCTGTTCTCGCATATGTCCGAGGCCGACCAAGACCGCGTGGTCGCCGCGCTAGCGCAGGAACTTCAGGCGTGAGCTGGACTCTGCCGCTGACCGACCTCGAGCTGAGCGAGGAGGATGTCGCTGCCTACCTCGGCGTGCTCGAGAGCGGCTGGCTGACGATGGGGCCGCGCACGCGCGAGTTCGAGAGGGCGTTCGCCGATCGTTTTGGCGCCGGCCACGCGGTGGCGTTGTCGTCGGGCACCGCAGCGCTGCACCTGGCGTTGCTGGCCGCGGGCGTCGGGGATGGCGACGAGGTCCTGGTCCCGGCCATGACGTTCGTCGCCGGGGCCGCCGCGGTGCGCTACTGCGGAGCTCGGCCGGTATTGGTCGACTCGCTGGGGCCCGAGGATCTGAACGTCGATCCGGTTGACGCCGAGCGGCGGATCACCCCCAGCACGCGGGCGATCCTCGCCACCCACTGGCTGGGATACGCGTGCGACCTCGCCGCGCTCGAGCGACTCAGCCTGGAGCACGACCTGATCCTGATCGAAGACTGTGCCCAAAGCGTGACCGCGCGCGACCGGCGCGGTCGCCTCACCGGCACGGTCGGTGCGGCCGGCTGCTTCTCGTTTTTCTCGAAGAAGCAGCTGTCGGTCGGTGAGGGAGGGATGATTCTCACCTCTGAGGACGCGATCGCCGAAAAGGTCCGCTCGCTGCGCTCGCACGCCATGACGTCGATGACCTGGGATCGCCATCGCGGCCATGCGGAGACCTACGACGTGGTCGACATCGGCTTCAACTTCCGCATTGACGAGCCGCGGGCCGCGCTCGGGTTGAGTCGTCTTCGCCGGCTGGACGCGGACATCGCGCGCCGGCGGGAGCTGGTGCATCGCTATCGAGAGCAGCTCTGGGATTTGCCCGGCGTGGTCATCCCGTGGAGTGACGAGGACGTCGAGCGTAGCTCGCACTTCGGCTTCGCGATCCTGGCGGACGACGAAGCCACGCGCAGCCGCCTGGTCATGGAGCTCGGCGCGTCCGGCATCCAGACCACGCACTATCCCTCGCTGACGGCGCTCAGCGCCTACGGTGACCAACCGCCCCAACCCCGCACCGAGGAGCTGGCGGGCCGCCACCTCCTGCTCCCGCTGTCATCCAACTACACCGCGCGGGAGGTGGATCTCGTCGCCACCGAGGTGAAGAGGATCATGGCGGCGAGCGCAGCTCACGCCGGCTGACCGGCGGCGATGACCGCCAGCCCGGCAACCGTCAATGATCCGGCGCCTCGCTTGGCGACCGCCGGCCGTCGGCTGCGCGCCGACACGGCCCTGATTCCCGGGCTGGTCGTGGTGGCGCTTTTGCTCGTGTGGGCGGTGCACGACGGCGGCTACGACGCGGACACCTGGTACTGGGGTGCGCTCGTCATGGTGGCCCTGCTCACCGCGGTCCTCGTCGGTCGCGGTCTCCGCTCGGTCCGCATCTCGCGCGCCGGCCGGGTGGCGCTCATCGCATTTGCCCTGTACGTAGCTTGGTCGTACCTGTCGATCAGCTGGGCCGGCTCCCCCGGCGATGCGCTGCAGGGCTCGAACCGGGCGCTCCTGTACCTGGTCGTGTTCGCGACGATGCTGGTCCTGCCCTGGACCGTCGGCGGGGCGCTGATCGCCCTCGTGACGTTCGTGGTCGGCGTCGGTGTGATCGGGATCGTGCTGCTGTTTCGGCTTGCCTCCGCTGACCACGTCGCTGCCCTCGTCATCGGCGGACGCCTGGCCGCCCCCACCGGGTACTTCAACTCGACCGCCGCGATCTTCACGATCGACGCGCTCACCGCGATCGCCCTCGCCTCGCGCCGCGAGCTGCCGGGGCTGCTGCGGGGCGCGCTGATCGCCTTCGCCTGCGCCGGACTCCAACTCGCGGTGATCGTCCAGAGCCGGGGCTGGCTGTTCACGCTACCCCTGGTTGCAATCGTCGCGATCGTCCTCGCCCGTGATCGTCTGCGGGTCGCCGCCGCGGCGGTGATCCCGGTGGCGGCGACGGTCGCGCCGATCCACCGCTTGCTGCACGTCTATAGCGCGACCGCCCCGGGTTCGGCGCTCGATCATGCGGCCTCTCGCGCCGGTCACGCCGCGCTGCTTCTGTGCGCGCTGGCGTTCCTGGTCGCCACGCTGATCGCGTGGGGCGAGTCACTCATGCCCGAGCGGCAGCCGAGGCCCGCCCCCCGGCGCGTGATCGGCGCGGTTGTGATCGCCTTGACCGTCGTGGCCGTCGGCGCTGGCGGCCTGGCGGCCACACACGGGGATCCATTCGGGTTCGTCTCGCGCCAGTGGAGCGGGTTCAGCCACCCGGAGACGACCTCGACGGGCTCGCACTTCACCGACGTCGGCAGCGGGCGCTACGACTTCTGGCGAGTCTCGCTGGACGCATTTCTGACCCATCCGATCGGCGGGCTCGGGCAGGACAACTTCGACAACTACTACGTGGCCCGCCGACGCACGAGCGAGGAGCCGTCCTGGACGCACAGCCTCGAGCTCCGGTTACTCACACACACGGGACTCGTCGGGTTCCTGTTGTTCGCCGCCTTTCTCATCGCCGCGATCGTGGCGGCGCTGCGCGGCCGAGCGCGCCCGGGGCTTGCCGGGGCCGTTGCCGCCGCGGCCCTCATGCCGTTCGTGGTATGGCTGATTCACGGCTCGGTCGACTGGTTCTGGGAGTTTCCGGCCCTGAGCGGCCCGGCGCTCGGATTCTTGGCGGTTGCCGGCGCATTAGGCGCACCCGACGGGACCGAGGTGACAGGGTCTCGACCGCCCCGGACTGTCCGCCCGATGGCCCGGGTCGCGACGTTCGCCGCCGGCGGGCTCGCCGTGCTGGCCGCGGTGGTCGTACTCGGCTTCCCGTATCTGTCGGTGCGCGAGGTGTCCGTGGCGAGCGACCTGCGCCAGACAGACCCCGCCGGAGCCCTCCGCGACCTCAGCACCGCCGCGGACCTCAATCCGCTCAGCGCGGATCCGGGTCGTGTCGGCGGCACGATCGCCCTCACCGCGGGCCAGTACGCGACTGCGCAGCGGCGCTTCGACCAGGCCATCTCACGCGATCCCGGTGGTTGGTACGGCTGGTTCGGCGCTGGCCTGGCCGCCTCGGCCAGCGGCAACAGGGCTTTAGCGCGCCACGACTTAGGGATTGCCCACGCGATCAACCACCAGGAGCCCGTGATCCGGACGGCACTGGACCGGGTCGATACTGCTCATCCCTTGTCGCCCGTCGATGCGATCCAGCGGCTCGCCCTCGAGGTGTCCAGTTGAGGCGACTCCAGCGCTCCAGAACCCGGTGTATGCTTAACTTTCGTCCGTTATAGCTTGTTTTGGTTGCGGCTTGCGTGGTATCGGTAGGTTCATGTACGATTTACACCTTGGGGAACCGCAACGAACGAAGGGATTCATGAAACGCATTGCAGCGCTGGTAGGGGTTCTCGGAGTTCTTGCTTTGGTCGTGCCGACTGTGGCCGTGGCAAGTTCAACGTGTCAGGGCTACGCCTCGCAGGCATGTTCATCGGTCGGTAACGGAACGGCCGGAAATACCACAGCCGGAAATACCACAGCCGCGACCTCCTCGGGCACGCTGCCCTTCACCGGACTCGACGTGGTCCTCCTCGTCGTCGGTGGCGGCACGCTGCTCGCCGCCGGGTTCGTGGTTCGCAGGCTGTCCCGCCGACTCAACTGAACTAGGCGACTCGGGCCTCAGAGGCCGAGGCGCTGCCTGATCAGGCGGGTGATCTCGCCCCCGTCCGCGCGACCCTTGGTCTCGCGCATGACGTAGCCGACAAGCGGCCCGATCGCCTTGCCGTTTCCGGACTTGACCTGCTCGGCCGCCGCGGGATCGGACGCGATCGCGCGGTCGACGATCTCGCCGATACCGTCGTCCTTGCCGGTGATCGCGCCAAGGCCCTCGCGCTCGACGATCGCCCGTGGGTCCCCGCCCTCGTCGACGAGCCGCGTCAGGACCTCGCGCGCCGCGTCCCGGCTGACCTCCTTGGCCTTCACCATCGTCGCCAGCGCCGCGAGGCTCTCGGGGGCCACGTTGCTCTCGGCTGGGTCGGCCTCGGTTCCGATCCGCTCGGCAAGCTGCGGGATCCAGTTCGACAGCTCGACCGGATCGATCGTCGCGGGCTCACCGTTGCCGCCGGCCGTGGCGAGCGCCCGCTCGAAGTAGTCGCCGAGATCGGTGCGTCGCGCGAACAGCCAGGCCGTGTCGGCGTGCAGGCCGAGCTGTTGCTCGAACCGGGCGGCGCGCTCGACGGGCAGCTCCGCGGGCATGTCGGCGCGGGCGGCCGCGAGCATCTCCTCGGTCACGACCAGCGGGACCAGGTCGGGCTCGGGGAAGTAGCGGTAGTCGTGCGCCTCCTCCTTTGAGCGGAGCGAGGTGATCGCGTTCCGCGACGGGTCGTAGTGCAAGGTTTCTTGGACTACCGGCTTCCCCGACTCGAGCAGTGCGATCTGGCGTGCGATCTCGGCCCGCACCCCCCGTTCCAGGAATCGGAACGAGTTCATGTTCTTGAGCTCGGTCTTGGTCCCGAGCTCGGTGGAGCCGACCGGCCGTACAGACACGTTCGCGTCGACGCGCAGCGAACCCTCCTCCATGTTCACGTCCGAGACGCCGAGCTGCCGGAGCGTCGTCCGTAGTAGCGCCGGCCACTCGCGCGCTTGCTCCGGCGAGCGCAGGTCCGGCTCGGTCACGATCTCGACCAGCGGCGTGCCCCCGCGGTTGAAGTCGACCCAGCTTCGATCAGAGCCGTGGATCCGGCCGCTCGTCCCCAGGTGGTTCAGCTTGGCGGCGTCCTCCTCGAGGTGGACCCGGTGGATGCGGACATCGCCGAGGTGGCCGCCAAGGCACAGCGGCACGTCGTACTGGGAGATCTGGTAGCCCTTCGGCAGGTCGGGATAGAAGTAGTTCTTGCGGTGGAACAGCGAGCGCTCAGCGATGTCACAGTCGAGCGCCAGGCCGATCATGATCCCGTAGTGGACCGCGCGCTCGTTGAGGACTGGGAGCGCGCCCGGCAGCCCCAGGCACACCGGGCAGGTGTGGATGTTCGGCGGGTCGTTGAACGACAGGATGCAGCCGCAGAACATCTTCGTGCGGGTGCTGAGCTGGACGTGGATCTCCAAGCCAATGACCGGCTCGTACTGGGGGCTCATTTGCGGGCCCCGCTTCCGTCGAACCCGATGACGCGCTCGAGCGCGTACGCGGCGTCCAACAGGCGGCCCTCGCTGAACGCGGGACCGGCAAGCTGGAAGCCGACCGGGAGGCCCTCGCTCAGACCGGACGGGATCGAGATCGCCGGTGTCCCGGCGAGCGACATCGGCACGGTCATGAAGTCGTTCAGGTACATCGCCAGGGGGTCGGCCGTCTTCGAGCCGAGCTCGAACGCCGTCCACGGGCTCGTCGGGGTGACGATGAAGTCGAAACGCTCGAACGCGGCGGAGAAGTCCTCGGCGATCTTGGTCCGCACCTTCTGCGCGGTCCCGTAGTAGGCGTCGTAGTAGCCGCTCGAAAGCGCGTATGTGCCGAGCATGATCCGGCGCTTGACCTCGGGCCCGAACCCGGCCTCGCGTGTGCGCCGGTACATCGTCACCAGGTCCTCATCGCCGCCGACGCGGAGGCCATAACGGACGCCGTCGAACCGCGCGAGGTTCGCCGACGCCTCCGCCGGCGCGATCAGGTAGTACGCAGACAGCGCGTGCGGCGCGTGCGGGAGACGGCAGCGCTCGACCGTCGCCCCGAGCCGCTCGGCGAGCGCGAGCGTCGCGTTGTAGTTATCGCGCACCCCCGGTTCGATGCCACTGTCTTCGTCCATCAACTCCTCGGGCACGCCGAGCCGGATGCCCTTTAGATCCTCCGCCCGCGGCAGCGCGATCTCCCCCGGGAACTCGAGCGAGGTCGAGTCGCGCGGGTCGTGGCCGATCATCTGCGCGAACATGAGTGCCGCGTCGGTCACGTCGCGCGTCAACGGGCCGGCCTGATCGAGCGAGGACGCGAACGCGATCATCCCGTAGCGCGAGCACGCGCCGTAGGTCGGCTTCAGCCCCACGATCCCGCACAGCGCTGCCGGCTGACGGATCGATCCGCCGGTGTCCGTCCCGATCGCCCACGGCGCCAAGCCGGCCGCCACCGCCGCCGCGCTGCCGCCTGACGAGCCGCCCGGCACGCGGTCCCGGTCCCACGGGTTCAGCACCGGCCCGAACGCCGAGTTCTCGTTCGACGAGCCCATCGCGAACTCGTCCTGGTTGGTCTTGCCGAGCAGCGGTGCGCCCGCCTCGTCCAGCTTCGAGACGACCGTCGCGGTGTAGGGCGGGCGGTAGCCCTCGATGATCTTCGAGCCCGACTGGCTGGGCACGCCCTCCGTGCAGAACAGGTCCTTGACCGCCACCGGCACGCCGCCGAGCGGCTTGTCCGCGTAGCCGTTGCGCGCCGGGGGCCCATCGGCGACCCACGTGAACGCGTTCAAGTCGTTCGCCTCCGCGCGCTCACGGTAGGCGTCGAACAGTTCGGCCTGGTCAAGCTCGCGGGCGCGGATCCGCTCGGCCGCGGCGGCCGCCGACAGGTCGATCAGCTCGCTCACGCCGCGCCGGGGCTGGGGACGCCGAAGCCGCCGTGGAGCGGCTCGGGGGCTTGCGCCAGGGCCACTTCGGCCGGAAGGCAGGGTTGAGGCTCGTCGGGGCGGAACGCGTTCACGACGTCGACGACGTGCGAGGTCGGCGGTACACCCCTGAGGTCGAGCTCGCCGATCTTCTCGATGTGGTCGAGCACCTTCGACAGCTCCACGGACATGCGCTCGACCTCGTCCTCGCTCAACTCGAGCCGCGCGAGGCCGGCGACGTGGAGCACCTGTTCACGATCGAGCATCTAATGGTCCATTCTAGGATTCGGTGCCCGCGCCCGGCGGTACGATCGGGATGTTCGCCGGCGCGTCCCGGCGCGCGACGCCCTCCTGGCGCAGCGAGAGATAGCCGCCGACCATGATCCCGATTGCGCTGAGCAGGCCGAGGTAAGCGCCCGCCTGCTCGTTCGGCGGCGGGTCGATCAGGACGCGGATGATCAGCGCCACTACGGTAACGATCCCGAGCAGCATCACGACCAGACTCATCGTCACGGGCAGCGCGGGGGCCCGACGCGTCGCCTGGGTGAACACCAGCCCGACCGCGGCGACGATCGTCACGAGCAGCAGCCAGCGAAGGTCGGTGAGCGCCTGCCAGCCGGTCAGCGAGCCGCCCGTCCGGCCGGCGCCGTCGTACCACTTGCCGCCGACCAGGAAGATCGCGAGCAGCACCGCGCTCGCGCCCGCGAGCCACTCGCCCCGCCGCAGACGCGAAGCATCGAAGTCCATGGGCGCGCAGGCTAGTGGGTTTCCCGTCGACCGACTAGACGGTGGAGCCGGCGGGTGCGGGGGCGGCCGACGCCGCGTGGCGCGCCCGGCGGGTCAGCGCGACGAGCCCAGCCACCAGCAGCACGGCCGTCCAGAACCCGAGGGCAAGCTCGCCGAAGCGTCCGATATGGAGGACGAATTTGCACGCGAGCAGCCCGGCCGCCGTGCAGGCGAGCCAGTAGCGGCCGGTGATCCGGTCGCCGGCGACAGTAGGCAGCCGGGTCTCCGGCGACAGCCGCTCGGTGAGCACGTCCGCGATCAGGAACGCGGTGGCCATCAGCGCGAGCACCCCGAGCCACGCGTCCGGCGCATCGACGCCGCTGGCCGAGCCGCCGATCGACAGCGTGGTTGAGCCGACGGTGATCGTGGCCCCGAACGAGAACCACGGCAGCAACAGCAGGTCGAGAACCAGCAGGGCCGCGACCCCGACGATCACCCAGTCCTCACGGGACAGGCGCTCGAGGCCGAGCTTGCGGACCTGGTTCTCCACGACTGCCGATTCGAGGCCGGCGGCCCGATTCCTGCCCGGCTAGCGAGAGCCGAGTTGGAGCGCCGCCGCGGTGATCGTGTTGCGCAGCAGCATTGCGATCGTCATCGGCCCGACGCCACCGGGAACGGGCGTGATCCACCCCGCCTTGGCCGCGACCGCGTCGAACTGGACATCGCCCTTGAGGCCGTCGTCCGTGCGGTTGATGCCGACGTCGATGACCGCGGCGCCCGGCTTGACGAACTCGGCGCCGATCATCTCGGCGCGGCCGATGGCGGCGACCAGCACGTCGGCCCGCGAGCAAACGCCCGCGAGGTCGCGCGTGCGCGAGTGACACACGGTCACGGTCGCGTTCCGCTCGAGCAGCAGGAACGACACCGGCTTCCCGACCAGGTCAGAGCGCCCGACCACGACAGCCTCGGCGCCCTCGAGCGCCACCGAGTAGGCGTCGAGCAGTTCGATCACGCCAAGCGGGGTGCACGGCCGCAGCCCCGGCGCGCCCTGCATGAGCCGGCCGGCGCTGACGTGGGTGAGGCCGTCGACGTCCTTGTCGGCTTCGATCAGCGCGGTCAGTTCCTTGCCGTTCAACCCCTTCGGGACGGGGAGCTGGAGCAGGATCCCGCTCACCTCAGGGTTGCCGTTGGCGTCCTCGATCACCGCCGCGACATCGTCCTGGCTGGAGTCGCCCGGGAGGTGCTGGTGGAAGTCGATGATCCCCACCTCGGCGCAGGCCTTGCGCTTGTTCGCCACGTACACCGCGGACGCGGGATCGTCGCCGACCAGGATCGTGGCCAGGCCGGGGGCGTTGCCCGTGCGTTCGCGAAATGCCGCCACGGCACGCGCCACGTCGGCACGGACCCGCGCGGCCACTTCCTTCCCGTCGATGATCGTCGCGCTCAACCCGAGCGAGACCCTAAAGGATCGAGCAGCCCTACCGCTTCGAGATCGGCGCCAGCCCTACCGCTTCGAGATCGGCGCCAGGTCGGCGACCATCTTCCGCTCGGAGTGGTCCTTGCTAAACCGGATTACGACGATCCCCCCCGGTTCGAGCCCAGTCACAACCCCTTCGCCGAACTTCGGATGGGTGACGTCCTCGCCCATGCGGAACGCGGCGGACGGCGGCGCGTCCGCGTCCCGAGACGGTCCGCCCCCACCGGACGACCCCGCGGAGGCCCACGACGTCGCCCGTGCCCGGACCCCGGCCAGGCCGCGCGGCTGCTGGCGCTCGCGGTCGGTCAGCTCGTCGGGGATCTCGCCGATGAACCGGCTGGGCGCGCCGAAGCTGCGCGCGCCGAAAACATTCCGAGTGCGGGCGTAGGTCAGATACAGGTCGCGCTGAGCGCGGGTGATGCCCACATAGCACAGCCGGCGCTCCTCTTCGAGGCCACCCTCGTCGAGCGCCCGCGAGTGCGGGAACACCCCTTCCTCGCACCCGATCATGAACACGATCGGATACTCGAGGCCCTTCGCGTTGTGCAGCGTCATCAGCGTGACCAGCCCCTCGTCGTCGCTGCGCTCGTCGGCGTCGGAGATCAGCGCGACCTGCTCGAGGAACTCGGCCAGCGAGGGCTCGCGCGCGGGATCGCCCTCCGCCGCCGCGTCGTACTCGGCGGCGACGTTGACGAGCTCGTCGAGGTTCTCGATCCGTCCCTGGGCCTCGATCGTTCGCTCGGCCTCGAGCGACTCGAGGTAGCCGGTCTCCTGGAGCATCTCCTTGAGCAACTCGGCGATCGGAGGCCCGGCCTCCACGCGCTCGCGGAGCACGTGCATGGTCGCCATGAACCGTTTGAACGCTTTGACGGCGGGACCGCCGAGCCCAGGCACCTGCTCGGGGTCGGAGGCCGCATCCCAGATCGAGATCCCGGTGGTGTTGGAGAACGCGAGCAGTCGCGACAGCGAGGTCGCGCCGATCCCGCGCCGCGGCGAGTTGACGATCCGCGTGAACGCGCCGGCGTCCTGCGGATTGACCAGTGTGATCAGGTACGCGATCGCGTCCTTGATCTCGGCGCGCTCATAGAACTTGGTGCCCCCGATCACCTGGTAGGGGACGTCCCCCCGCACGAGCGTGTCCTGGAGCACTCGCGACTGGGCGTTGGTCCGGTAGAACACCGCGACCTCTGCCCGCGAGACTCCGCCGTCGTCGAGCAACCGCTGGATCTCGCCGGTCACGAACCGGGCCTCGGCGTGCTCGTCTTCGAGTTCGCGGATCCTGATCGGATCGCCCTGCCCGAGCTCGGTCCACAGCGACTTCGGCTTCTGCCCCCGGTTGTTGCGGATGACCGCGTTGGCCGCGTCGAGGATCGTCTGGGTCGAGCGGTAGTTCTGCTCGAGCTTGACCACGTGGGCGTCCGGGAACGTGTCCTCGAACTCGAGGATGTTGCGGATGTCGGCGCCCCGGAAGCCGTAGATCGACTGGGCGTCGTCGCCGACCACCATCAGGTTCCGCCGCTCCTCGGCCAGCAGCTGGAGCCAGCGATACTGGGCGTGGTTCGTGTCCTGGTACTCGTCGACGAGCACGTGGCGGAACGTGCCGGCGTAGTGGTCGCGCACCTCCTGGAACAGCTCGAGCACGTTGACGGCGCGCACGAGCAGGTCATCGAAGTCCATCGCGTTCATGCGGTGAAGCTCGCGCTCGTAGGCGCGGTAGACGTCGGCCACCGTCTGCTCGAAGAACGATCCCACCATCTGCGCGTACGAGTCGGCGTCGCGCAGCTTGTTCTTGGCGTCGGAGATCTGGTTGTGGATCGACGCCGGCGTGAACCGCTTGGGGTCGATCCCGAGGTCGTCCAGGCACCGCTTGATCAGCCGCCGCGCGTCCGCCTGGTCGTAGATCGTGAACCGCCGCGTGTACCCGAGCTTGTCGGCGTGGGCCCGCAGCATCCGCGCGCAGGCGGCGTGGAAGGTCATAACCCACATCGCCCGCACGCGCCGGCCCACCAGCAGCTCGGCCCGCTCGCGCATCTCCCCCGCCGCCTTGTTGGTGAAAGTGATCGCCAGGATCTCGTTCGGCTTGGCGGCGTCGGTCGCGACCAGATAGGCGATCCGGTGGGTCAGAACCCGGGTCTTTCCGGAGCCCGCGCCGGCCAGGATCAGCAGCGGTCCTTCGCCGTACGTCACGGCTTCCCGTTGGGGGTCGTTGAGCCCCGAGAGAAGGGTTTCGAGCTCGGTCGCGGTGTCTGCCATAGGTCACGTTCAACGGTAGCGGGGGCGGTGGTCGTCGCCGGTGCCGGGAGACCTCCGCGATCCGCCCCCGGACCCGTCATCCTCTGCGCCGGTGGCCGATGTCCTCACCGAGCTCCGATCCGCCTGCGCGGCCGTCGCCGAGAGTGCCCGCTACGTACGGATCGACCCCGACCAGACCTCCGCCTACATCGGGACGCTTCCGGTCGACCTCGATCCCGCCGAGCCCGACCCCGAATCCCACCTCACAGACGGAAGCCGCGAGGAGCTCGCGGCGTTCTGGCTCACCCTGGACGCGATCAACTTCGGCTCGGGCTGGTTCCCCATCCTCCGAAAGCGCGACGGCCGCTCTGGCTACTTCACGATCGCGGCCGGCGTCCGAGATCGCTTCGAGAGCCACGGGCCGTGGAGTCCAGAGGAGCTGACCGATCTCGACGCCGAAGCGATCGCCGCCACGCTCGGTCAGGAGCCGGGACACGAACTGATGGCCCTGTTCGCGCGCTCCCTCAACGACCTCGGAAAACACGTATCCACCGACCACGAAGGCCGGTTCGCCGCCGTGATCGACGCCGCGGAAAGCTCGGCCGCGGCGCTCGTCGACGAGCTCAAAGGCTGGGAGTGCTTCGCGGACAGCTCCCAATACGACGGCATCACGGTGCCTTTCCTGAAACGCGCCCAGATCGCCACCGCGGACCTCGCCCGCGCCGGCGTGGCGGCCTTCCGTGACCTCGATCGGCTGACGATGTTCGCCGACAACCTGGTCCCCCACGTTCTCCGCATCGACGGCTTGCTGAGCTACGACCCCGGCCTACTCGACCGGATCGACCGCGGCGAGCTGATCGAGCATGGCTCCCCCGAGGAGGTCGAGATCCGGGCGTGCGCGCTACACGCCGTCGGCCTCCTAGCGGGCGAGCGCGCCGGCGCCCGCGAGGCCGACATCGATTCCGTCCTCTGGAACCGCGGCCACGAGGAGCGCTACAAGGCCGAGCCGCGCCACCGCTCGCGGTGCACTGCCTACTGAGAGACGCCGGGAGATGAACCTCGACGCGGTCTGGCACGACCTCGAGTGCGATGGGTACAGGGAGGACCTTGCGCTCTGGCGCGCGCTGGCCGAGAGGGTGCGCGGACCCGTCCTCGACGTCGGCGCGGGCACCGGCCGTGTGACGCTCGAGCTTGCCGGCCGGGGCGCGGATGTGGTTGCGCTTGACGTGTGCGCGCCGTTACTGGCCGCCTTGGTCTGCCGGGCCGCAGAGCTGCCGGTACAGACCGTGGTCGCAGACGCGCGCGACTTTTCCCTAGACCGGCGTTTTTCGCTGATCCTGGTGCCGATGCAGACGTTGCAGCTGTTCGGGGGACCGCCGGGCCGGGAGGCGTTCCTCCGCTGCGCGCTCGAGCACCTCGAGCCTGGTGGATTGTTGGTGGCCGCGGTCGCCGACGCCATGGACTGCTTCGACGTGGATCACGACGTGCCCCCGCCGCCCGCGGTTCGCGACATCCTCGGCATCCGCTACACGAGCCAGTTGCTCGGAGTCGTAGAGGATCACGGCCGCGCCGCGATCCACCGGCGCCGCGCGATCGTACGCGCGCCCGGCGAGTTCGAGGCGCAGGACGTCGTTGTCCATCTCGACCGCGTCTCAGCGGACGGAATCGCGAAGGAAGCGCGTCGGCTGGGATTCATCGTCGAGCCCCATCTGTCGATACCCGAGACCGAGCAGTATCTGGGCTCGGCCGTGGTCGTCCTGCGCGCGCCGGTCTAGCGCCGACATCACGACCAGTCGATCTACCGGTCGACGGCCTCGATCCGCGCTCGCGCGATCGCCTCGGCGCCGGCGTCGCCGACGAGCAGGTCCGGGCGGATCGTCCCGCTCGCGATCAGGTCGAGCGCGGGGAAGCGGCCCGTGCTCGCGAGCACCGGGTCGAGCGCGATCACGGTGGTCTCCCCTCCGAGCGGCTCGTTCGCGGTGGCGATCACCGTCAACGAGCCGCCGCCGTCGATGTTCCGGGCTCCGGCCAGCAGCTTGCGGGCGGCGTGGGGCTGCATCCCGCCGAGCGTGTCGATGAGCACGACCGCGTGCGAGCCGCGTGCCGCGAGCCGTCGGGCCTGGTCGACCGCGCGCTCCACGGTCTGGGCCTGGGCGTCGGCCGAGGCGGCGAAGCTGACCGCCGCCGCCGGCGTGGTCGGCCCGCGCTGCCACTCGGTGATCTCCTCGGGCCGGACCCCGGCGAGGACGAGCGTCACCCGGACGTCGTCCTGCGAGGCGAGGGTCGCGGCAAGCCGCCGGAGCGCCTCGGTCTTGCCGGCGCGCGAAGGCCCGACGATCGAGACCCGCGAGCCACGGCCGAACGGGGTCAGCCACTCGATCGCCTTGATCGTCGGATCGTCGGAGCCGAGCCGGAAGCGCTCGTTCGGGTAGGCAGCTGGTAGGTCGTCGAAACGGGTGCTGTCAGCCACCTCGTCGGCGGGACGGCCGTTGATGGTGTCGATCCGGATCAGCGAGGCGAACCGCTCCGACCGACGCGGCGCGCGGCGCGGGCCGGAGATCCGGTCGCCGGGAACGAGCTCACAGCGCTTGACCTGCGCCGCCGAGACGTAGACGTCGTCCTCGGAGGGCTCGGGCGGGCTGACGCGGAGGAACCCGGAACCGTTCGGCAGGAGCTCGACCTCGCCCTCGACGATCTCATCCTCGGAAGCACGCTCCCCACGCTCGGCGCGTTCGACGTGGTCCTCGATCTCGTCGGGAGCTTCGGCCGGAGCCGCAGCTTCGTCATCCTTCGTGGCTTCCTCGTCCCGCGAGGCTTCCTCCTCCTTCGCGGCCGTCCGGGTTCGACCGCCGCGTCGTCCGCGTCGCCGGCGGGCCGCTGGACGATCCTCGTCGCCGTTGCCATCGGCAGTGCCCTCGCCGGCACTCTCGCGCGCGCCGTTGGGGTCGCGATCGTCGTCCTCGGCACGCTCGGCCGGGGATCCGCCCTGTCGGGCGACGATCGCGTCGATGAGGTCGGCCTTGCGAAGACGGCGATACCCGTCGATCGAGAGCTCGGACGCTAGGGCGTGAAGGTCGGCGAGCGGGCTGGCTGCGAGCGCGTCGCGATCGAGGATGGACATGCGGCTACCTCCTTGGGGGTGATCGGTGGGCTCCGGTCGCGTTGGGCCAGCGACCGGCGATTCAGCCTCTCCAATGTAGTAGGTCTCGGCTCTACCGACTATCGAGACTGCGGCTCGCGGCGCAGCTCTGTGGCCAGCCGGAGCTCCCGGTCGACCGTCGCCTCGCCGGTCAGCGCGGAGCGCACGGCCAGGTAGTCGGCGACGGCGGCGACGTCGTGCACGCGCAACACGTGGGCGCCCATATCGACCCCGTGGCCGACCGCCGCGAGTGTTCCGGCCAGGCGGCCGCGCGGGGGTCGCCCTGTGATCGCCCCCACGAAATCCTTGCGCGACACCGCCAGCAACAGCGGTCGCTCGAACGCGTGCAGATAAGACAGCTCGTGGAGGACCTCGACCGTCTGGGCAGGGGTCTTGCCGAAGTCGGGCCCCGGGTCGAGTATCAGCTGCTCGAACGACACGCCATGGGCCATCGCCACCGAGATCAGCTCGCGTAGGAACCGCTTCACGTCGGCCCCGACCAGGCCATCGAGCGTGGGGTCGAGCAGCTTCTCCTTGGGCGCCGCTCGCGTGTGCATCAGAACCAGCCCGGCGCCGGTTCCTGCGCACACGTCCGCCAGCTCGGGATCGCGCAGACCGCTGATGTCGTTGACGATCGCCGCGCCCGCGCCGATCGCGGCAAACGCCACCGACGGCTTATAGGTGTCGACCGACACCAGCGCGCCTAGCTCCCCGGCGACGCGCTCGATCAGCGGCACCACGCGCTCGATCTCCTCCTCGGCCTCGACCGGCGGCTGATCGGTCCTCCCGGACTCCCCGCCGATGTCGATGATGTCGGCGCCCGCGTCGAGCAGCGACTGCGCGAGCTCGACCCGCTGCTCGAGCGTGCGATGTGCGCCGTCGTCAGAGAACGAGTCCGGCGTCGCGTTGACGACCCCCATCAGCCACGGCCGCCCGCCGAGCTCCAGCGTGCCGACGGTCGTGCTGAGGGAGCGCGGTGGGGCGGTCAGGCGTTCGGGGACACTCATCACCGGAGCGTACCCGCGCCGCCCGCCGGGTCTGGGCGCGCGGTTGCGAGGCCCCGCACCCACGCGAGCGGTGCTTAACCCGCCAGACCCCCTCGTCTTCGGAGACTCTGGCGAGATGTGCGCCAGGGTGGCGCTTATATCGCCGTGGTCTCGCGCCACGGACGGGCTCTGGCGACTTTTGCAACCCCCTGTGCAAGTCGCGCCCGGCCGACCGGGGGCGACCGCCTCGGGCGGCGCTCCGCGATCCGATGGCATGCACGGCATGACAATCGAGCTCGATCCGCGCCACCCTGGCAGACGGCGTATGCCCCACATGCGTAGAAACGCACGGTCGGGCGATCCCGGCTCGAATGTCAGCTCATGCAGGTGTGCGAGCGCAGGCGACCGGGCGCGATCACGCCCGACCGGCTTACCTCCAGGTGGCCGCCGGTGACGGCGGTTCCCGCGACGCGCGTCCGCTGACGCGAGCGCCGCCCGGCACGGAGGCCGGGCGCAACGGCCCCACGGACGCCGAGCGCAGCGAGGCCCCCTAGGCCCCTCCGGCCTTCCTGAACAGGTTGAGCACGATGTCGTACATCGCCGGCGATGTCTCCTGATAGCCCGGGCAGCATGGCGGTCCGCCGGCGTCGCTGATCCCGACCTCGATGTGGGGGGCGTCCGAGATGCCGACGTCGCCGCAGCCGACCTCGGCGATCGGCTCGCCCGCGGTCACCTGCGTCCCGACGGGCACGAGGGCGGGCAGGGCGTGCCCGTAGTAGATGTAGCGCCCGGCGTACGGGCCGCTCGAGACCTTGATCACCGGGGCGGCGGGCCCGAATCCGTCGATGCCCTCCTGGACGATCGTGCCCGCGGTCATGGCCACCTCGACCACCTTCGCGCCGCACGCGTTGTTGACCGTGCCGATGTCGACGCCCTGATCGAGCGTCCAGTCGGTCGACGGAAGCACCCGGGAGATCGGCGTCAGCGGAAACACCCAACCGGTCGTGCTCGTCGGCGACTGCCCGGGCGTGTCGACCACGCCGGAGCCCTTGGCCGTCTGCTTGACCTGGGAGAGCAGCGCCGAGGCCGTCTGGCGGCCGACCACCCCTGTGGCGGGCGCGAGGCTCATCGAGGTCTGGAAGTCGACCACGGCGCCCTTCGTCATGGAACCGAAGTAACCGGTCTCGGGGACGGTGTCTCCAACGTCCGTCAGCCAGGTCTGCAGCGTCTTGACGTCGGCGCCGTGTTGACCCTGGTGCAAGATTCTCGTGAACACCGATCCGGACCCGGTCGAGTTCACGATCCCGCGCGGCGAGCTCTGCTTGACCATCGCCGCGCCGCCCGACACGTGCGATGTGCTCGCCCCCGCGCCAGCCGCCGGCACGAGCAGCGCCACGGTGAGCAGCGCCGGCAATCTCCAAATACGTCCCATCGCTGATGGACGGTCGGCGCGGATCGCGTTCGCCGTTCGCGCTGCGCTGTCCTTGCACGCTTTACGTCTAGCGATCCTGCTGAAAACGAACAGGGACAAGCCCTCCGTGGGCGAGGCGTTGCATTGGCGCCTTCGGCCTGCGGAGTTAGCTGACGGGCTCGCGCTCAGGGCATGAGCGCTTCTCGCGGATCACCGCGAGACTCGCCCCAACGATTTGGGTCCTCCGCTCCCCGGTTTGGCGGGCCGGGAATTAGGCGGGCGGCACCGTATCACAACTCGCCGACGCCGGGATCAGTGGGCCGGGTCCCCAACCCCATCCGTTTGACGCGCGGCCACGATCTCCTTGATCCGGTCGAGCGTTTGCTCCGACATGCGCCGGATCTCCCAGTGGGTCAGCTTCATCACGCGCATCGGTGAGGTCGCGATCACATCGGCGTTGCGAGGCTCGCGTTCGATCAGGCCCATCTCCCCGATCAGGTCGCCCTCGCCCAGCGACGCAATCTTCTTGCCGTCCTGGATGACGTCGGCGGTGCCCTCCTGGATCGCGATCAGCTCCGTCGAGTAGTCGCCCTGCTTCATCAGGATCTGGCCGTCGGCCACGCTCGTCTCGCTGGCGAACGCCGCCAGGCGCTTGGCCTCCTCGTCGGAGAGGTGGGAAAAGATCGGGATTTCTTTGAGGCGGTTCGGATCCATCGTTGCTGGCAGATACCCAGACGCAATCCCCGGCTAACTAGAGCGACTGGACCTCGGACGTGATGTCGCTCACAGATTGCTTGGCGTCGCCGAACAGAAGGGCGGTCTTGGGGTCGTAGAACAGTGGGTTGTCGATTCCGGCGAAGCCGCTGGCCATCGACCGCTTGAGGACGATCACCGCACCCGAGCGGTCGACTTCGAGGATCGGCATGCCGTAGATCGGCGACCCCGGCTCGTTCTTGGCCGCCGGGTTGGTCACGTCGTTAGCCCCGATCACGAGCGTCACGTCGGTGCGCGGGAACTCGGGGTTGATCTCGTCCATCTCGCGGAGCAGGTCGTAGGGCACGTCGGCCTCGGCGAGCAGCACGTTCATGTGACCGGGCATCCGGCCTGCGACCGGGTGGATCGCGAACTTGACCTCGACCCCCTTGGCCTCGAGCGCGCGCTCGAGCTCGCGCACGGCGTGCTGGGCCTGCGCCACCGCCATCCCGTAGCCCGGCGCGATCACCACCTGCCGCGCGTACGACAGCTGGATGGCCACGTCCTGAGCGCTGGTCGAACGGACCGGGCCTCGGTCCTCGGCGCCGGGGCCGCCGGCCGGGGCGGCGACCTGACCGCCGAACCCGCCGGCAACGATCGCGGGGACCGAGCGGTTCATCGCCTTGGCCATCAGATTCGTCAGGATCGAACCCGACGCGCCGACGATCATGCCGCCGACGATCATCGCGGTGTTGTTGAGCGCGATACCGGTCGCGGCCGCGGACAGACCCGTGAACGCGTTGAGCAGCGAGATCACGACGGGCATGTCGGCCCCGCCGATCGGGAGGACGACCATGTTCCCGAGCAGCGCCGCGGCGAACAGGATGCCGATGATGAACAGTGCCTGGGAGTGCACCCCAGCAGCGAGCACGATCGCTGAGCCCACACAGATCAGGAACAGCACGCCGTTGATGGCCGATTGGCCCGGGAGCTTGATCGGCCGACCGGGGAGGATCTCCTGGAGCTTCCCGAACGCGATGTTCGATCCCCAGAACGAGATCGAGCCGACGATCGCCGCGAACAGCGTCGGGATCTGTGACTTCTCAACCCAGAACGACAGACCCGACTGGAAGTGATGGCGGTACTCGATCCAGGCGATGATCGCCACCGCGCCGCCGCCGACGCCGTTGAACAGCGCGACCATCTGCGGCATCGCGGTCATCTTCACGTTCCGCGCCGCCGGGATCCCGATCGCCGTCCCGATGACCAGGCCGAGCGCGATCAACCACGGCGTGCTCGAACCGCTCAGCACGTGGGGCGTCAGCAGCGTCGCGACGATCGCGATCAACATGCCGACCGCGGCGATCATGTTCCCGCGGACCGCCGTCCGCGGGCCCGTCAAGCCGCTCATCCCGTAGATGAACAGCGAGAACGCCACGATGTAGCAGGCGTCGATGAAATTCGCCTGCTGCAGGAAGATCGTGGCGATCACTTGCCGCCGCCCTCCAGCTCCTCAGGCGCGGCAGCCTCCGGCAGATCGGGCTTGCGCTTGAACATGCCCAGCATGCGATCGGTGACCACGAACCCGCCGACGATGTTGATCGTGCCGAAGGCGATCGCGATCACCAGCAGCGCGTGCTCCAGCACTCCATGGGCCTCGTGCATCAACAACAACCCGCCGAGCACGACGATCCCATGGATCGCGTTCGTGCCCGACATCAGCGGCGTGTGCAGCGTGTTCGGCACCTTCGAGATGACCTCGAAGCCGACGAACGCTGCCAGCACGAGGATCGCGATCTCAGTAATCGTCGTCACGGAATTCCTCCTCTTCTCAGGAGCTTGTGGTCGCCGCCGCCTCGGCCGCTGCCTTGGCGGCCTCGTGGACGATCTCGCCATCGCGCGTGATGCAGGCGCCGGCGATCACCTCGTCGTCGAAGTCGAGCGTCAGCTGACCCTCGTCGGAGATCATCAGCCCGAGCAGCGATTGGATGTTGCGCGCGTACAGCTGGGAGGCGTGCTCGGCCATCGTCGAGGGCACGTTCAGCGGCCCGACGATCTTCACGTCGTGGCGCACGACGGTCTGACCGGGTTCGGTCAGCTCGCAGTTCCCGCCCGATTCCGCGGCCAGATCGATGATCACCGAGCCGGGCTTCATCAATTCGACCGCCCTCTCGGTGACCAGGACCGGCGCGCGCCGACCCGGCACGGCGGCAGTCGTGATCACCACGTCCACCTTGCCGATCGCTTCGGCCATCAGCTCCTGCTGGCGGGCCTGCTGCTCCGGGGTGAGCTCGCGGGCATACCCGCCGGCGCCTTCGAGGTCGCCGCCGAGGTCGAACTCGAGGAATTTCGCGCCGAGCGACTCGACCTGCTCCTTGACCGCCGCCCGCACGTCAAACCCCTGCACCACCGCCCCGAGACGCCGCGCGGTCGCAATCGCCTGCAGGCCGGCCACGCCGGCGCCGAGCACCAACACCGTCGCCGGGCGGATAGTCCCGGCCGCGGTCATCAGCATCGGGTAGTAGCGGCCGAGCTCCATCGCCCCCATCAGCGCGGCGCGGTACCCACCGATGTTCGCCTGCGAGGACAGCGCGTCCATCGACTGGGCCCGGCTGATGCGCGGGATCGCCTCCATCGCGAAGCTGGTCGCGCCCGTCTGCGCGATCGCCCGGATCGACTCCCCTGCCGTCAGCGGCTGAAGGAACCCGATCAACACCGTGTCTGACCGCAGACGTCCAATCTCATCCGCGTTCGGCGCCGCGACCTTGACGACCACGTCGGCCTCGTACACGCCCGCCGGGTCCTCGACCATCCGGGCGCCCGCCTCCTCGTACTGGCTATCGGGGATCAGCGCGCCTGCGCCGGCGCCCCGCTCAACCACGACCTCGACGCCGCCCTCCCCGCCGCTGAGCTTGCCCACAACCTCGGGGACAAGCGCAACGCGGCGCTCGCCCTCGGCGGTCTCCTTGGGGACTCCGATCTGCATGCGGGGGGCCGGAGGGTACCGACTTTGTCCTGACATGCGTTCAGTTCGTGCCGACGAAAGCCAGGCCCACCGCGGTGAGGACGCCGGCGTCGGCCGCCAGCCGGTCGAGCTCCGCCGTCGCCTCGGGCGGGGCCGGCGCGAGCAGGGCCCCGCGCGGCCGGCGTATCGACGATCGGGTAGCAGGGCGGCGTGGCCGGGACGCCGCCGGCTTCGTGCGCGGGGAGGCGGGATGCGCGGCCGCGGCGGTCAGGGCGGACGTGGACTGAACCGGCGTGGTTCGCCGCGCCACCGCGGCGATCGGCAGCGCTCTGCCGTCGAGCGCCATCAGCGCCTCGCCGGTGGCCCACACCGGTGTCTCGTCGGCCGAGCGCGAATACCGGACGTGACCGTCCGCGGCGATCAGGGAGCGCAAATAGTCGACGGGCGAGGGCGCGCCCCGGCGGTGGAGCACGCCCGGGTCGACCCCGGCCGCGAGCAGACCTTGGACGGCGAACGCCGTCGACTGGGCGTTCGAGCCGGCGCCGGGCATGCTCGGGAAGCCGCCGTCGCGGTCCTGCTGACCGCGGATGTAGGCGACGGCGCGGGCCCGGGCATGCGCCGCCGACGACCCGCCGACGCCCGCCAGGGCCTCGAGTACGCCGCCGGTGTCGTCGACGTCGCTGAGACCGCCGCGGGTCCCGAAGTTGAAGCCGCCGTCGCCGTCCTGCTGGCGCACGAGCCATCCCAGCGTGGCCTGTGACGGCGCGACGCCCGCCGCGTGGAGCGCGAGCACCGCGAACGAGGTCCAGTTCGTCTGGTTGTTGACCGATCCGTTCCGGCGGATGGCGGCGCGGAGCTCCGCGACCAGGTCGCGTCCGCCGAAGTGCGTGGCCGGGATCCCGGCGGCCGCGGCGACCAGGATGTTGCGCTCGATGTCGCCTGGGTCGGACGAGCCGGCTTCGCCCTCGACATAACCGATCAGGCTGTGTCCGTCCCGGACGACATCCTGCGGGTTCTCGCCGGCCGCGGCCAGGCCGAGCGCCGCCCAGCCCGAGTAGAGCGCCGAGGAACCCGAGCCGGGCGCGCCGCCGAACCCGCCGTCGGCGTTCTGGGCGGCGAGCAGATAGCCGCTCGGCGTGCTCGCCGCGTTCGCCCGTCCGCCGCCGAGCGGGACGACGATCACCGCGACCGCGAGCAGGGGTGCGGCCGCCTGCCACGTGACGTTCAGGCGCATGGTGAACCGGCTCAGCGACCTGATCAGTGCCGGCCCGAACGCGAGCGCGAACACCAGGCATCCGGCGGCGTGGACGAAGTCGAAGCCGACTCCCTTGCCCACGTACACCCCCAGCTGGGCCAGGCTGTGGTCGCTGTAGGTGACCCAGTCGCCGACGTCCTGGAAGGCGGTGAACGCGAACCCCACAACCGCGCAAACGATCGCCAGCGACCAGCGGCCGATTCGCCGGGCGGTCACGATCGCCAGTCCGGCTCCGATCACGCCGGTCGCGCCCCACCCCGCCATCTGCCACGGGGTCCACGGTCCCTGGCCGAAGAAGAAGTTCGAGGCCAGGCCCCCGAGCGCGCCGACGGCGAACCCGGGGCCGCCGCCGAGCGCGTATCCGGCCACGAGCACGATGTCGGTCGTCGGCTTGACGTTGGGAAACGCGGCGAACGCGATCCGCCCGAGCGCCGCGAACGCCGCCAGCGTGCCGACGAGCGCGACGACCCTGGCGTCGGGATGGACCCGCTCGTACCAGGCAAACCCGCCCGCGAGCGCGACGGCGAGGATCGCGAACGCGCCGAGTTGCCAGCTCACGCGCCCACCTCGGCCCCCGGCGCCACCGAAGGATCCTCCGCCACCGGCCGACCCGCCGCCACCGAACGACCCACGAGGGCCACTCCGTCGTCGGGCAGCAGCACACCGCCGGCGCCGCCCAGGATCCGCGCCGTCTCGGTGGCGAAGTACGTGCCGCCGGCGAGGACCTCGTGCGGTGAGCCGTCGGCGATCGGGGCGCCGTCGGCGAGCAGGATCACCCGTTGTGCGAACGCGGCCACGAACTCGGGATCGTGGGTGGCGACCACCACGGCGGCATCGAGCTCGCATAGGAGCGCGGCCAGCTCGTCCTTGCGGCGCCGGTCCATGCCGCGGGTCGGCTCGTCGAGGCAGACGACGGCAGTCAGATTGGGATTCCCGCCCGCCCGATTCCCGCCCGCCCGATTCCCGCCCGCCCCATTCCCGCCCGCCCCATTCCCGCCCGTCCCGTCGAGCACGATCGCGAGCGCGAGCCGCTGCTTCTCGCCGCCCGAGAGGTCCCGCGGATGTCGCTCGCGCAGCGCGGGATCGCCGAGGCCGACGGTGGCGAGCGCGCCGGCCGAGGCCTCCTGGTGGACATGCTCGTGCACCAGGTAGTCGGTGGGGTTCTGGAGCAGCAACGCCACCCGGCCGGCGTTCCGCACCTTCCCGCGCGTCGGCCTCATGAGTCCGGCGGCGTGGCGCAGGAGTGTCGACTTGCCGGCGCCGTTCCGGCCCATGAGCGCGACGCGGTCGCCCGGGCCGACGGAGAGCGAGACGCCGCGCAGGACGGTCGGGCCGCGGTCGATCTCGTGCCACACCCGGTCGAACCGGAGCGCGGGCTCCGGCGCGCGGGGTCGTCGGTGCGCGGAGCCCCGCGCGATCCCAGGCGCGCGCTCGCCCTCGCGCCGGCCCCCAAGGTCCGCAAGGTCCGCAACCGGCTCAGGCAACAACCCGCGCGACCGCAGAGCCGCGCGGGCCGCCTTCACGCCCGCCACCGGTTCGAGCCCGAGTCCGGCCAGCAGCCGGCCGCCCGGGGTCGCGAGCTCCGGCGCGGACTCCCACGCCCAGGCCAGGAACTCGGCCGGCGCGGCGTCACACACCACGCGCCCGCCGCGCATCGCGACCGCTCGGTCCGCGAAGGAGAGGCAGCGCTCGAGCCGGTGCTCGGCGATCACGATCGCCGCGTCGAAGTCCTCGTTGAGCCGCCGGAGCAGCGCGATCAGCTCGTCGCCCGCGACCGGGTCGAGCTGCGAGGTCGGCTCGTCGAGCAGGATCAGCTTCGGCCGGCCCGCGAGCGCCGCACCGAGGGCCACGCGCTGCAGCTCGCCGCCCGACAGCTCGGCGGTCGGGCGGTCGAGCAGATGCGCGATCCCGAGCGCGAGCGCCGCTTCCTCGACCGCACGCGCCACCGCCGCCGGCGCCTCCCCCTGGTTCTCGAGCGGGAGCGCGAGCTCGGCGCGGACCGTGCCCATCACGACCTGCGTCTCGGGATCCTGGAACAGCGTCCCGACCGCGGCGGCGAGCATCCCCGGGCCGTGCTCGCGCGTGTCCATGCCCGCCACCGTCGCCCGCCCGGCGAACACCCCGCCGTAAAAATGCGGCGCGAGCCCGTTGGCCGCGCGCAACAGCGTCGACTTGCCCGAGCCCGAGCCGCCGGCGAGCACCACCAGCTCGCCTGGTCCGATCTCGAGGGTCACGTCCGAGATCGCCGGCGCGAGCGCGCCCGGATAGGTGTACGTCACGTGATCGAGCGCGAGGACGCTCACCGCTCGATTCCCCTGCGATCGGCGAACGGGAGCAGCGCGCACAGCACGATCGCGATCGCCACGGCGACGCCGCCGGCGCGCAACGGTGCGTACAGCGACGGGTCCGAGCTGAACGGAGCCAGGTCCGCGACGCGGGCCCCGATCGCGAGCGCGATCAGCCCAACGGCCGCGGCGGCGAACGCGAGGTCGTGCCGCGAGTAAGGGCTCCGCACCCGCCCGGGCCTCGCCCTCCCGCCCTGCGGCCCCGGACGCCGAGCCGCTCCGTAACCGCGGACCTCGAGCGCAGCGGCGACGTCGAGCGCCCGATCGAGCACGCCGGCGGTGGTCGCGCGTATCAGCCGGGCCCGGGACGGCGGCGGCCCGGGTCGGCAGCGCTGGGCATCGGCGAGCCGCCGGGCGTCGCGGGCCAGCACCGGGACCATCCGGGTGGCCAGCGTCGCGGTCAGCGCCGAATGGAACGAGCAGCGGCGGAACAGCGCGAGCACCGCATCCGGGTCGATCGCGGCCGTGTACAGCGCGCCGCACAGGATCAGCGCGACCGCCCGCACGCCCAGCACGGCCCCGTACACGGTCGCCTCCAGCGTGACGTCCGTCTGACCGAACACCGGGAGATCCCCGAGCCGGGCGATCACGGTCAGACCGCCCTGGGCAACGAGCATGTTGACGGCCATCACGAGCAGCCCGAGCGGGAGCGCTAGCAGCGCGGCGCGACGGATCGCGCGACCGACTCCGGCGAGGACCGCCGCACCCCCGATCGAGATCACGAGCGCACCCAGGAGGATGGGCGCGGGCAGCAGCAGCACGGCGAGCGCGAGCGCCAGGCAATACGCGCACCCGACGCC
This sequence comes from uncultured Solirubrobacterales bacterium, assembly GCA_963737055.1. GTDB lineage: Bacteria > Actinomycetota > Thermoleophilia > Solirubrobacterales > Solirubrobacteraceae > Palsa-465. Next base: position 982,781 of record CAVTRE010000002.1, read on the forward strand.
GGCGCGGGCGGCGTGCAGCGGGCTCGCGCGCCGGCGGTAGATCAAGTCGCCCCCTCGAGCGGCACGGGCAGGTCGGTCGACCCGTGCACGGCGAGCGCAAAGTGGTCGCGCAGCCGCGCTGGCGTTAGCGCGTCAGCGGCCGCCGACACGCCCGCGACGTCGGTGCCGGTGATCAGCCAGAACGGCCCGGTCGAGGGCTGCGCGGTCGCTGCGATCAGGCCGGCATCGGTGCCGAGCGTCCGTACGGCGTTTCCGGTTGGGTCCAGCAGCTGGAGCGAAGACCCGCTGGTCCCGGCGAACTTCGCGTACACCCCGCTCGCCGCCGGGCCGTGGGCGATGAGCTGGGACAGCAACTCGCCGTGGACGTCGCGCCAGGTGCCGACGACGACGCCGATCGAGTCCGTCCCCGAGCCCCCACCGATAGCCTGGCTCGAAACCGGGACCCCCATCGAGTTGAGCTCGGATGTGACCCGCTGGCACGCCTTAGCGGTATCGGTGGCGCACTCGAGGGTGACGGGGTAGCGGCGGCCTCCTGTGCCGTGGACGAACGGCTCGGGGAAGGATCCGACGACCGCCGGGATCGAGTCGGTGGCGGTCCAGTCGTGCAGGTCCCACCAGATCCGGTCGCCCTTGTGGACCGAAGTGCCGGCCGCGCCGAGACTCGCCTGGATGCCGTTCACGTAGTAGAACCAGTCGACGCGAGAGGAGCCACCGGCGTGTCCGTCGATCGACTCGACGAACCCGCCGCTATAGCGCGTCGCAACCTTGAAGGACCCCTCGAGCAGCCGCATCACGGTCTGGGACCCGGGGATGCTCTTCTCGTTCACCGTGCCGACCGGGGCCGTGCCGAACCCCCGTGTGACCGTGAGCGTGACCGAGCCCGAGGTTGACTTGCCCGCGCCCAGGCCGCATCCGGCGATCGCAATTGCGGAAGCGATCGCGACCGCCGTTACCGCAGCCCTACGTGTCATGACCAACCGCAGGACTTACTTGATCTCTTTGAACAGCAACTTCTGGCCCGATTTGAGCTTGATGTCGCAGACGCCCTTGCTCGAGGGCTTGCCGTTGACGTACAGGCTCCAGTAGTCGTTACCGGCCGGCTTCACGCCGTCGATCGACGTGACGAAGATGCCGCCCACGCTGGCGTAGTACTTGCCGGCCCATTTGCCGTGCGTGGCCGCGTCTAGCGCGCCCGCGGCGCTGTCGCCCGAGCACTTGCCCTTGGGCGTTCCGCCCTTGGTTATCCACCCGGTCTCGCCGTGCTCGGTCGTTGGCTTGAGCAGGGTCTTGTTCAGGCTCTTGATCTGGACGCTCACGGCCGGGCCGGAGCTGGCGGCGAGCGCCGCGCTCCAGGACGCGAGGGCCATAACGGTCGCTCCCACGAGAGCGACAACGGTCTTGCGATGCATAAGGGCCACCCCTTTCCACGAGGGCATATCGGCTGGCGGTCGGCGGCTGGTCTCCTGGCTGACGGGCCTACCGGCCGCGCCTTCCCGGCGACTCGACGTCGCCAGTGGCGGTTTGTGCGACCGGCGTCCCCGGATCACAGTGGCGGGTCCGCGCCGGATTTCCACCGGCTTCCCATCACCACCGACCTTGAACGGGTGGATCGTACCGCGGCGACCAGCCAACTCGCGGATTTCCATCTACCCCGGCCTCTACCGTTGGTGGTTCATGCCCGCAGCCTTTGTCGCGACGCTCGTGAATGGACAGGTGGCTCTTCGGTTTCCCTACGACGATCGCCTGCGGCTGCTCCTGCGTTCGATTCCAGGGCGGCGCTGGGATCCCGAGGCACGGGTCTGGTGGGTACCGCTCGACCCCGATCGGGCGCATTCACTGACGGCGTTATTCGAGAGCCTGCCCTATTCGGTAGACGTCTCCGATGCGCTCGGTCGCGCGCTCGCGCGTCGACGCGCCAAGCGCCCGCCGGCTGAGCTCCTGGTCGATCTCGCCCGCCCCGACAGGAACTGGTGGTTCAGCTTCGCGACCGACGGTGTGAGGGACCTCGTCGAGATTCTGCTCGAGCATCCGGGCGCGTACCGCGTCCCCGAGATCGAGCGAGGGTTGTTGCCGGTCGACCAGCCCGCCGCACAGATCCTGAGCGCATGCTCGGAGCAGGATTCAAGGCTGCGCCTCACCGACGATGCCCGGCACGCCCTCACGGAGGTTGTGCGCGCACCGGTTCCCCGCTCCGAGCCGTCGGCCCAGTCGCCGGTCTACGACGTCGAGATGCGGCGTGACCGCCGTGGCCGCAACTGGATCCTGATCGCCTCCGAGCACGCGCCGCTCACACGGGCGCTGGCCCAGGTGGCCGCACTCGAGCTGCTCGACGGCCCGGCCGGCTCGGTGGCGCTCGCCGCGGCCCAGGCGGATGGCGTGCAAATCGCGGAACTGCTCGCGCAATTAGACGTTCGGGCACTCGATCCCCAAGTCGACCGCTGGATCGAACGGACCGCGACCTGGCGGGGGACGATCGAGGTCGATGGCCCGCGCGCGGCACCGTTCTTCCTGCTGCTCGGCGACAACGAACGTCTACCGAGCGCGCTGCGCGAGCGCGCGATGTCGTGCCGAGGCGGCGCGCGCCTGCCGCTCACGCTGGACTCCTGGCGCGCGATCGACGCCGAACCGCTGGAGGGATGGATCAGCCACGCGGCGAAACGATGCGTGGCTGCGCTCGAGGCAGGGAGGCCGGCGCCGCCGGCGGTGCTTGAGTTGTCCGAGATCCACGACCAGCCCACCTTCGTGCTGGCGCCCGGACACGATCTCGCGATGGTCGAGGAGTTCGCGCGGATCGCGGGCGTCACGGCCGGAGGCGAGCGGGCCGGCCACCGACACGACCGGCTGCCGGCGATCACCGCCGATCCGTTCTGGGTGCCGGACCTCGACAGCTTCGTCGCGGAGCACGAACCGTGGGTGGCGCCCGAGGCCCTGGATCGCCTCCAGCAGATCCGCGACGAGCACGCGCGCTCCGCCGGGCTGGTGGCGCTGTCCGGCGCGACCGATGCCGCTCTTGCGGTCCCCGGACTTGGCGGCGAGCTGAAACCCTTCCAGCGCGCCGGGGTCGAATACCTGCTGAAGCAGCGCCGCTCGTTCCTCGCCGACGAGCAGGGTCTCGGCAAGACCGTGGAAGCACTGGCGACGATCGAAGCGGACGGCGCCTACCCGGCGATCGTCGTGTGCCCGGCCAGCCTGAAGCTCAACTGGATGCGGGAGATCGAGCGTTGGCTGCCGGCGCACTCGGTGCAGATGCTCGACGGCAACCGCGGAGACGTCCCGCCCGCGGACCTGACCGTCGTCAACTACGACATCGTCGCGGGCCGGATCGAGGCCCTGGCCGCACTGGCTCCGCGCGCCGTCGCGCTCGACGAGTCGCACTACTGCAAGAACCCTGGGGCCAAGCGTACCCAAGCCGCCCAGCGGCTCTGCGCCGAAGTCCCGCGCGATGGTCTCGTGCTCGCTCTGACAGGGACGCCGCTGATGAACCGGCCGCCGGAGCTCATCTCGCAGCTTCGGATCCTCGGGCGCCTCGGCGACTTCGGGTCGGGGGCGCAATTCGGGGAGCGGTTCCGCGGCCCGGACGCGCACAAGCGCCTTCACTGGCACCTGCGGGCAAGGTGCTTCGCGCGCCGGCTGAAGGCGGACGTGCTGCCGCAGCTGCCGGCCAAGACCCGTGCTGTCGTCCCGGTGACGCTCGATAACGAAGCTGAGTACCGCCTCGCCGAACGCGACGTGATCGCCTGGCTGCGCAGCCAGCCGCTCGACCTCCACGCGCTCGACGCCAAGGTCGCGGCCGCGTTACGAGCCGAGCGCCTCGTGCGGTTGAACGCACTGAAGCTGTTAGCCGCACGGGGGAAGCTCCATGCCGCGCTGCATTGGATCCATGACTTCTTATCTTCCGATGAGCGGCTCGTGGTGTTCGCCCGCCATCGCGAGATCCAGCACGCGGTGCTCGAGCGGTTCCCGGCGTCCCTGCACGTGCTGGGCGACGATTCACAGCGCGCGCGGGATGCCGCCGTGCAAGCGTTCCAAAGCGCGGGCTCGGCTAGTCAGCTGATCGTGTGCTCGATCGAGGTGGCCGGCCAGGGAATCACGCTCACGCGCTCGTCGAACGTCGCGTTCCTCGAGCTCGACTGGACGCCGGCCAAGCACGACCAGGCCGAGGACCGCTGCCACCGGATAGGACAGCAGGACGCCGTCAATGCCACCTACCTGCTGGCGGCGGACACGATCGATGAGTCGATCGCGACCCTGCTCGAGCGCAAGCGCGCCGTGATCGGCGCCGTCACCGATGGGCGCGAGGAGGACGAGCGCGGGGTCGTCGACGCGCTCGTCGCGGAGCTGCGAGGGGAGCCCTACCGACACCTTCGCGCCGTGGCATGAGCGCTTAGACTGAGATTCTTCCATGACGGTGAACCTGACGAGGATCTACACGCGCCTGGGCGACTCGGGCGAGACCCATCTCGGGGACATGAGCCGGGTGCCCAAGACGCACCCCCGGATCGAGGCCTACGGGACAGTCGACGAGCTGAACGCGCACATCGGGCTCGCGCTCACGATCGAGGATCTGCCGCCGGCCTACGCCGACTGGCTCCACCGGATCCAGAACGACCTGTTCGACGTCGGCGCGGATATCGCCGCCCCGCACGACCCCGAAAAGGAGCGCCTGCGCGTGATCCCCGAACAGACAGCGTGGCTCGAGGAGCGGTGCGACGAGGTCAACGCCACGCTCGAACCGCTCAAGTCGTTCGTGCTGCCGGGAGGCACCAGGGGCGCCGCTCAGCTTCACGTGTGCCGGACGGTGTGCCGACGCGCCGAGCGCCTGGCGATCGCCGCGGGGGACGAGGAGTTGAACCCCGAGGTGGTGCGTTACCTGAACCGGCTTTCCGACCTGCTGTTCATCCTCAGCCGAGGCGCCAACGGCGGCGACGAGCCGCTGTGGGAGCCGGGCAAGTACCGCTAGCGGCGGACGCTCAGCACGAGGACGGTAGACAGCGCCAGCCCGAGCGCCGCGATCCGGTCGCGCCGATCACGAATGCCTCGTGGAGTCGGGCGTAGCTGAACGCCTGATGGAGCCGGCTGACCACCACGATCCCGGTCAGGAGCAATGCGGTGGCGAGGATCGCACCCGGGGCGCCGAGCGTCTCTCGCATCGATGTCTGGCCGGCGCCGGCTCGGGGCAGCGGACGCCACCGCTGGGTGGCCCGGAGTGCGGCGACCGCCAGCAGGGCCCACATCCCCGAGATCAGAAACGCGCCGACGACGTCACTCGGGTAGTGCATGCCCCTCGCGATCACCGACCAGCCGGCCGCGATCGCCAGCAATGCGCCGAGCGCGGCTGTAGCCGGTCGAAGTCGAGGCGGCGCCGCGAGCACCGAGGCAAGAGCCAGCGACATCGCGGCGGTTGAGTGCCCGCTTGGCCAGGACAACGCGCCGGGGGTACTCACAAGGTGTTTGAGCAGTTCGGTCGTGACGTTCGCTCCGAGGATGATCGCCGCGACAGCGACGGCCGACCACGGCCGCCGTCGAATGAGCGAGACGGCGAGCGGCACAAGCGCCAGGTACACGTAGGGATTCGGATTGAAGAGCGCCACGATGTGCGCCGCGACCCAGTTGACACGATCGTGGGTCTGCAAATCGATGAACTGCAGGTAGATCGTCCGGTCGGCACGCTCCGCGAAGCCGACGTGGAACGCGGCGAACCAGATGAGGACGAGCATGGCTACACAGGCCGCCGCCCCGAGCGCAGCCGTCTTTGGACGAATCCCCATGGGGCCAGCTTAGTGGCCTCTTCGTGGCCGTCCCCAGGATGCCGGGGCTAAAGCTCTAAATCTCTACGTGGTGCACGCCACGCGTGATCCGGAGCTCCGGCGCGGTGCCGGTGCGGCGAACGTGCGCATAGTGCTCGATGTCCTCGGGCGAGGCCACGTCCACGTTGAGTCCGGGCGCCAGCTCGAACCGTCCGGCCTCGTACAGCAGCTCTTGGTAGCCGGGCGTATGGGTCGTGCGTCCCTCGACGTCGAGGAAGTGGACGTGAGTGCGGAACTCCCAGCGTTGACCGCCCGCGACCTTGTCCGCCGCGGCCTTGGCCCGGGCAGCCTCGGCGCCGGCGCCCAGGCGGGGCCTGGCCCCGGAGGCGTCGAGCGCGCGCGACAGCCGCTCGAAGTTGCGCCGGTACGGGGCGGGCACGATCGCGACCGGGCCGGCGCTGTCGCCGCCTCCGCGAATGGCCTCCGCCACCGGTCCGACAAGCACGAATTCGACCTGATTGGCGTGGAGCCATTGGAGCACGGCGATCGACTCGCCGGCGAGGTGCTCGTAGCCCTGGGCGGGCTGCGGGGACCGAGCGTCGATCTGCGGGTGACGTCGTTTGCGGAGCATGGCGTTGCGTTTCGCCGCTCGGAGGCGGACTCCTTCAGGTAAGGTCCTCGCCGGGGTGAGCCGGGAAGACTGGTCGGCGCGTACCTTGTCGACCTCAGAGGCGCATGTCCCCCGCTCTCGCAGTCCCCCTGTTCGCATTCTCGCTCGGCGTCACCCTCGCGGCGGCGCGGCTGTTCGCGCGCCGGCTCGACCGGCTCGGTGTCCGGTTCGGATTCCCTGAGGCGCTGATCGGGCTGCTGACCGCGGTGGCCGCGGACGGCCCCGAGATCTCATCGGCGCTGTTCGCACTGATCAAGGGCGCTCACGACGTGGGCGTCGGCGTGCTCGTCGGCTCGAACGGGTTCAACCTGGCCGCGATGATTGGTCTGAGCGCCCTGCTGGCGGGCTCCGTGCGCCTGGCGCCCGAGACCTTGCTGCTCGAGGGGATGGTCGGCCTAACGGTGACCCTCCTCGCGGCGGCGCTCCTGCTGGGCTGGCTCTCGCCCGCCGTGGCAGCGGTCCTGGCAGCGGTCGTGCTCATCCCGTACGTGTCCGTGGTGGTCTCCGGACGGCGTCTCGGCGAGGGACCGCAATCCCCGCTGCGGCGGCTGGCCCGGGCGCTCCACGAGCACGCCGGCCCCGAGCGAGAGCCGGACACCTCCGGGAATCCCACCCACCACCTGATCGCGCTGATTGTGCTCGACTTGATCGTGATCGTCGCCGGGAGCGCCGGCATGGTGCAGGCCGCGCTCAGCCTGGCCGGGTCCTGGCACCTCTCCCATGCCGTCCTCGGCGTGTTGATCCTGGGCCCGCTCACGAGCATCCCGAACGCGCTCACCGCGAGTCGGCTCGGGCGAGCGGGCCGCGGCGCGGCCCTTGTCGGGGAGACGTTCAACAGCAACACGATCAATCTGGCGTTCGGCGTGATCGTCCCGTCGCTGTTCGTGACGTTCGCCGCGGCCACCACCACGGGAAAGCTCCAGCTTGCGTGGCTCGTGGGCGCCACCCTCGTCACGATCGCGGCGCTGGCGCGGCCGCGGGGCATGGGCCGGGTGGAGGCGGCGGCGGTGATAGGCCTGTATTTCGCCTTCGTGGCGGGTACGCTCGTGGGCTCATGAACGAGCAGGAGCTTCGCGCCAGGCGCCTCGCCCGCCAGCGAGCGCGGCAGGCCAGGGCACGCCGGAATCGGCTGATCGCGGTCGGTGGATTGCTTGTGGTCGCACTCGCCGCGGTCCTCATCGGCCTGGCCGCGACCGGCGGGGGCAAGACGTCGCCTCCCAGCACCGCGACGAACGCCGCCCACACCGGACATCACGCCGCAGCGTCGGCGGCGCGCGCCGGGCACGCCAAGGCATCGGTCTCGACCGGCCTCCCGCGAACGACGGTGACCGGCACGGGCACGGGCAAGCCGGGGACTGCGACCGTGCCCGTGCTCATGTACCACGTGATCAACCCGCCGCCGGCGGGCGCTCCGTTCCCGGGGCTGTATGTGCCTTCCGACGAGTTCGCGGCGCAGATGCACGCACTCAAGGCCGCCGGCTGGCACGCGGTGACGATGGACCAGCTCGAGGCTTACTGGACCCGCGGCGTCCCCCTCGGCCCCGGCAAGCCCGTCGTTTTGACGTTCGACAACGGCTACGCCTCCCAGTACGAGAACGCGCTACCCGTCCTCAGGCGCCTCGGCTGGGTCGGCGACGAGAACATCCAGCTGAGCGGGTTGCCGCCCTCCCAGGGTGGGCTGACCGACACGCAGGTGCGGGGCCTGATCGCCGCCGGCTGGGAGCTCGACACCCAGGGGATCAGCCACGCCGATCTGATCACGCTCGACGCCGCGCAGCTCAAGTACCAGGTCGCGACCGCTCGCCAGGCCCTGCAGAAGCGCTACGGCGTGCAGGTCAACTGGTTCTGCTACCCGTCGGGTCACTACGACGCGACCGTCATCGCTGCGGTCAAGGCCGCCGGGTTCGTTGGTTCGACCACGGTGATCCCGGGCTGGGCCAACTCGAGCGAGGATCCCTACCGTCTGCCCCGCCTGCGCGTCCTCGGCGGCACCAGTCCCACCGCGCTCCTCCAGCAGATCGCCACCGCGCAATCGAATGGAGCGCCTCCGGGGTCCTACGGGGGTGCTGGCACGGCGTGAGCGCGACGCCGCGCGTGCGCTCTGGCGAGCGGCCTGCGATCTTGCGCGCCTCGAAGCCGAACATCCTGATCGGCATCGCGGTATCGATGCTGTCGGTGGCCGCGGCCACGGCGGCGATCTATCCGCTCAAGAACCTCGCGCCGGTGGTCTCGCTGAGCGTCGTGTACTTGCCGGCGATCCTGCTCGTGTCGGCCTATTGGGGCCTGCCGCTCGGCCTTGCCACGTCGCTGCTCAGCGCCGCCGCGTTCAACCTCTTCCACCTGCCCCCCACCGGCCGGTTCACGATCGCCGACAGTCGCAACTGGGTCGCCCTGGGGGCGTTCGTCCTCGCCGCGGCGGCGATCAGCACGGTGGCCGAGCTGGCGCGTAGCCGCGCGCTGGAGGCCGACCGCCGGCGTGCCGAAGCGGACCTGGCGGCCGCGATCGCCCGGGATCTGCTCGGCGGTTCAGAGACCGACAGCGCGCTCGCCTCCGCCGCCCGACGCGTCGCCTTGGCGCTCGGAATCGCCTCGGTCTCGATCGAGCTGGGCGCCGTAGAGGGCGACCGCCGGCGCCAGGCGCTGCCGCTGAGCGGCGCCGACGGCCGGCAGATCGCGACCCTGGTCGTTCCGCGCCGCGTTTCGGCGGAGACTGAACAGCGGCTGCACGCGTCCGTGGTGCCGGCGCTGGGGGCGCTCGTCGCGATCGCGCTGCGACGTGATGCGCTGCAGGCCGAGGCCGTCGAGACCGAGGCGCTGCGGCGCAGCGACGACGTCAAGACCGCTCTGCTGCGCACGGTCTCGCATGACCTGCGCACGCCCGTGACCGCGATCCTGGCCGCCGGCCACGCGCTCGGAAGCGACTCGCTGACCGCGGGCGAGCGCGCCGAGCTGAGCGCGGCGGTGATCGAGGAGGGCGAGCAGCTCGCCGGCCTCGTCGACAAGCTGCTCGACCTGTCGAGACTCCAGGCCGGACGGGCCGACCCGCGCCGCGACTGGGTCTCGCTCGAGGACGTGGTCCACGCCGCTCGTGAAGGCCTGTCGGAGTCCGGGAGCGACGTGCGCATCGCGATCGATCCTGACGTCCCGGCGGTCAGAGCCGACGCCGCGCACCTCGAGCGGGCGTTCGCCAACCTGCTCGAGAACGCCGTGCGCTACTCCGGCGGCCTCCCCGTATCGGTGCACATCCGCCGCAACGGACCGCGGGTCGTGGTGCGTGTGGTCGACCAGGGACCCGGCATCCGCGCCGCGGAGCGTGACCGCATCTTCGAGCCCTTTTATCGGGTCCCAACCCACCCGTCCGGGAGCGGCGAGGCGGGCGCCGGGTCCGGCCTGGGGCTTTCAATCGCGAAGGGGTTCGTGGAAGCCAACGGGGGAACGATCGCGGTCGAGTCGCTTCCCGGCCAGGGGTCGAGCTTCGTGGTCTCCCTCCCGATCGAGCTGCCGATACAGCCGCAGCCCGACGCCGAGCCCGCCTTGCCGAGGTGACCTCCGCACCCCGACCCCGAGTGCTCGTCGTTGACGACGAGCAGCAGATCCTGCGGGCGCTGCGGGTCATCCTGCGCGATGCGGGCTTCGAGGCGATCCCGGCCAGCACGGCCGAGGAGGCGCTCGATCTCGCCGCGCTTCGGCACCCGGACGCGGCGATCATCGATCTGTTGCTCCCGGACTTCGACGGAGTCGAGCTGTCCCGCCGCCTGCGCGAATGGACCGATATGCCGCTGATCGTGCTCTCGGCCGTCGGCGAGGAGGACGCGAAGGTCCGCGCACTGGCCGCCGGCGCCGACGATTACGTCACGAAACCGTTCGGACCGCGCGAGCTGGTGGCGCGCCTCGAGGCCAACCTCCGCCGGATCGCCCCCGAACCGGAGGAGGCGGTGATCCGCGTCGACGGACTCGAGGTCGACCTGGCGAGGCGCACGGTGCGGGTCGACGGCAACGAGGTCCACCTCACCCCAACCGAGTTCGACCTGTTGCGCCTGCTGGTGCGCAATCGCGGGCGGCTGATGACCCACCGCGACCTGCTCGTCTCCGTCTGGGGGCCGGGCTACGGCGAGGACACGCAGGTGCTGCGCGCGCACATCGCGAACCTGCGGCGGAAGATCGAGCCGACCGGCGGCCGGCGTTACATCCGTACCGATCCCGGGGTCGGTTACCGGTTCGCGGTCTGAGGCCGGGGTCGGTTACCGGTTCGCGGTCTGAGGCCGGGGTCGGTTACCGGTTCGCGGTCTGAGGCCAGGGTCGGTTACCGGTTCGCGGTCTGAGGCCAGGGTCGGTTACCGGTTCGCGGTCTGAGGCGACCGGGCGCCGTTCTGCGGCGGCGTCTCGATAACCACCCGGCACGGCCGGTGGGACAGCAGGTAGCTCGCGGTCGGCCCGAGGGCGCGCTCCGACGGCGGCGCGTGGGCGGTGCCGAGATAGATGATCTCGGCGTCGCGGCGTTCCGCCTCCTCGACGATCGCCGCCCCCGGGCTGCGCGTACGGATCAGGCGCGTCTGAACCTTGAGGCCGGCTTTCCGCCCGGCGAGCTTGGCGCTCTCGAGCACGCTCAGGCCGAGCTTCTCCTCCTCCTCCAGTCCGGCGTCGAGCGACAGCTGGTTCGGGACGCGCAGGATGTACACCGCCTCGACCGCCGCGTCCTCCCCGACCAGCTTGGCGGCGGCGCGGAGCGCCGAGGCGTCGACGTCGGTGCCGAAGATCGGAACGATCGCCGAGCGGTATTCGAGCTCGACGAAGAAGGCCGGGCGCTCGCGCCGCTCGATCTTGTGATGGCTGGTCAGATCGAGCCCCTGGCTGCGCCGGTAGATGCCGTAGCCGATCAGCCCAAGCACCATCCACCCGGTGCCGACGTAGCGGGCATCCACGTGCAGCGCGAGCACCGACACCCAGGCCGCGAACGTGCCGATCCCGCCGATCACCGCGCTCACCGGGATCTCCGCGCCGCGAAAGCGGAAGTTCACGCCGATCCGGTAGGGCCGTTCGCGGCCGGGATCCTTGATCCGCAGCGCGACGATCGCGGCATGCGCTGTCGTGAACGACAGCATCGCCCCATACGAGTAGAGGTTGCCGAGGAAGTCGGTCTTGCCCGGGATCAGCAGGATCCCCGCGAACACCGAGAACACGACTATCGTGAACCACGGCGTCCGGTAGCGCGCGTGCAGGCGCGAGAAGATCGTCGGCAGCTGGCGGTGCTCGGCGAGCGACCACGACAATCGGGAGATCCCGATCAGCCCGGCGTTGGTGGCGATGAACAGGATCGTCGCCGCCAGCACGCCGACGTAGTACCGGAGGACGTGTGTCGCCCCGGTAGCGAGACCGAGGTGCGAGATGATCCCGAGCACCGGATCGTTCTGATATCCGCCTCGTTGCGGAGTCTCTCCGAGGAGGGTGTAGGCGTGGGCGCCGTGGCCGATCACCGGCAGGGCAGACAGCGCCACCACGGTCATGCCCGCGTACACGCCCAGCACCGCGATCAGGATGTAGCTGACGGCCCGCGGCACATCCCGGCCCGGGTCACGCGCCTCCTCGGCCATGTTCGAGACGGTCTCGATCCCGGTGTAGGCGAGCATCGCCAGCGACAGCGCGAAGATCAGATGCGAGTACGTCGGCGTTGAGCCCAGCTCGACCTGGTGCACGAGCAGCGACGGGTTGAGCACCAGCACCGCGCCGATGCAGATGATCAGGACCTGGGTGGCCAGGTCGAGCAGGGCGAGGATGAGGTTTAGGTTGGCCGACTCGCCGATGCCCCGGATGTTCAGCCAGGCGAGCGCCGCGATCACGATCAGGCCGCCGATCACGTCGCCCGGGGGGTGGGTCAGCGCCGGCCAGAACGCGCCCAGGTAGTGCGGCACGAAGAACGCGGAGATCGCGATCGTGAGGATGTAGTCGAGGCTGAGCGCCCAGCCGGCGAAGAACGACACGAGCTCGTTGAAGGCGTGGCGGGCGAATGAGGAGGAGCCGCCGGCCTCGGGGAACATCGAGGCGCCCTCGGCGTAGGTCTTGGCCGTGAGGGCGAACAGCCCGCCCGCGAGCATGAACACGACCGGCGTGAGCCCGAGCGCATAGGCCGCCACCAGGCCGAGCGCGTAGTAGATCGAGGAGCCGACGTTGCCGTAGGCGGTCGCGAACAGACCACCCACGCCGACGCTGCGGCGGAGCCCGTGAGTCTCGATCCGAGCCATCGACCCTGATCGACGGTAGGCGGCACACCGTCAAGGCCCCGCTAAACATCGGCTCACCGGCGTAGAGATTTCGCTAATCGCTGACGGGTGGCGCCGGCGAACGGCGGGCACCTGGAGCAGGGTGGGGTCGGCGAACGGCGGGCACCTGGAGCAGGGTGGCGCCGGCCTCCCTTCAAATGCCGGTTATCCCGTCACTCGCTCGCTCGCCCGCGGTGAATGCGGATTCACCGGGCTCTGGCACGGTTAACTCCCCACTGGCGGTCGAGAATGGCACGAGTGAGGCGTTAACCGGAAACGGGGCGACGGCCAGCGCGGCGCGTAAAGCGCCACCCACCCCTCCAGGAGCCCGCCGTTCAGCCCCACCGCCCGGAAGTACGCCCGCGGGAGAACCCCTCCGGGCGTGCCCGTCCGCCTATGCAGCCGGATCGCGGAGCCGATAGCCGACGCCCGGCTCGGTGATCACATACCGCGGCCGCGATGGATCCGGTTCGAGCTTGGCCCGGATGTGAGCGACGTGGACGCGCAGGTAGTGGGTCTCGTCGCCGTACTCGGGTCCCCACACCTCGCGCAGGAGCTGGCGCTGGGTCACGAGTCGTCCCTGATGCTGGGCGAGCACTCGCAGTAGATCGAACTCGATCGGAGTGAGGTGGACCGGCTTGCCGTTGCGGGTGACCAGCCGGTCGGAGAGATCGATCACGAGCTCGCCGATCTTCAGCTCTGGGCTGCCGCCGACGTCGACCGACCGGCGGAGGAGCGCGCGCAGCCGCGCTAGCAGCTCGTCGGTCCCAAACGGCTTGGTCACGTAGTCGTCCGCGCCCGCGTCGAGCGCGCGCACCTTTTCGCGCTCGTCCCCGACCGCGGACAAGACCAGTATCGGCAGGCGACTCCACCGCCGGACCTCCTCACAGATCTCGACTCCGCCCCCGTCGGGCAGGACGAGGTCGAGAACCAGGGCGTCCGGCGGGCGCGACACCAGCTCGACGAGCGCGTCCGCCTTCGTCTCGGCCGCCTCGACCGCGTAGCCCGCGCTGCGCAGCAGGATCTTCAGTCCCCTGACGATCTGCGGCTCGTCATCGACCACAAGGACGCGTGGAGCGGTGGCGCTCATCCTTGAACCGTTACCGCCTCGTCGGCATCGGCCGGCTGACGAGCAACCGGGAAGCTGACCGTGAACGACGTGCCGGTGTCGCGCCCGGTCTGGAGGACGATCCGCCCACCGTTGGCCTCGACGAACCCGCGGCAGATCGCGAGCCCGAGACCGGACCCGGCGCCGGCCTGGCCTCGCCCGCGGAAGAACGGATCGAACACCTGCGAGCGATAGCGACGAGGGATCCCGCTTCCGCGGTCGGCCACGCGCACGGCCACCCGTCCCGAGCTGGAGCCGCCGCTGATCCGCACCGGCGCTCCCGGCGGGGAGAACTTGACCGCGTTCTCGATCAGGTTCGAGAACACGCGCTCTAGCTGGGCGGCGTCGGCGCGTACCAGCGGGAGATCGCCCGGGAGGTCGAACTCGATCGGGTGCTCGCCCGAGGCGTGGACGGCGGCCGAGGCGACGACGTCGTGCAGGTCGCACCAGTCCGCCTGCGGCGCCACCGCCCCGGATTCGATCCGCGACAGGTCGAGCAGATCGTCGACGAGCTTGGCCAGCCGTGCGCTCTCGCTCTCGATCACCTCGATCAGCTCAGCCCGCTCGGCCGGCGTCACCGCTCCGATCGCGAGCGCCGAGCCCGCGGTCGTGATCGCGGTGAGCGGCGAGCGCAAGTCGTGCGAGATGGCGTGCAGGATCGCGGTCTTGGCGACCTCCGCGCGGCGCGAGGCTTCGGTCTCAGCCGCCCGCTCCGATACCCGCTCGCGCTCGACGGCGACGTCGATCAGGCGGCCCAGTGGCTCGGCCACGCGCTCGAGCGCGCCTTGGTCCCAGGCCACGTCACCGGAGAGGTACAGCCAGGCGTTTCCGGTGCGCGCGTGCAGCGGCACGGTGATCTCGTCGGGCCCCGCGGTCGGGACGGAGGCGATGACCACGCGGGCGTGTCCGGCGGCGGTGGCGAGTGAGACGCGGTTTCCGACCGACTCGAGCTGGGCGTCGATGCTCTCCCCGGCGAGGATCGCCGAGGCGACCTCGGCGACGAGCTTGGCCTCCCGCTCGCGGGCGGCCGCGACGTGAGCGCGGCTCTCCGCCTCGGCCGCGCGTTCCCTGGCGACCGCCGCCAGACGGCCGACCACCACCGCCGCGATCAGCAGCACGATGAGCTCTACGAGGTCCTGGGAGTGGGCAATGGCCAGCCGGTGGCGCGGCGCGATGAAGAAGAAGTTCAACGCGAGCACCCCGAGGATGGCAGTGGCGAGCGCGGCGAGCTGTCCCCGCCTGATCGCGATCAGCAGCACCGCCAGGAGATACAGGCTCCCGAGCCCGGCGGCGTCGGACGTCGTCGACTGGAGCGCGGCGACGCCGAGCGTGGCGGCGCCGACGGCGACCACGATCTCCGCGCAGACGATCGCGGCGCCGCCAACACCTCCCGGGTACGACCGGACCGCACCGAGCCCGGCTCGCCAATCCTTCATGTCTGGTAATGCTAGGCCGCCGCGGGCGACCGTTTGCGCTTGGGCGCCGGGATCGACTCGACGATCACGCGGCAGGGCCGCTCGCGGAGCACGGTGGCGAGCGCCCGCCCGAAGCCGCTCCCGTCCGACGGCATCGGCATCACGATCGCCGCGGCGTGCATCGCCTTGGCCTCGTCGACGATTCGCCGGCCCGTCTGACCGGCTCTGACCTTTTCCCAGTGGCCGGATACGCGCCGTCCCGCCTGTACCTTGGCCTCCTCGATCACCGACTGGGCGGCCGCCTCCTTCAGCGGCAGCGCGGCATCGATCGGGCTCGTCGCGGGAACCGGGATGGTCACCAGCACGTGGATTCCGCGCCGGCGGCGCGCCGCCAGCCTTGCCGCCGTCGCCATCACCTCGGGCACGTAGTGGTTCTCGTCGAAGGCCACGAGCACCGATTCGTACTCGGCCTCGGTCTCGGTCGCGGGCCGTGGGATCGCCACCTTGGTGGTCGTCGTGAGGTCGAGCCCCTGGTTGTGCCGGTAGACCGGGTAGACGATCATCCCGACGGCGAGCCAGCCGATCCCGGCGATCGCAACGCTTGTGTGGAGCGCGGTCAGGACCAACAGCGACGCGAACGTGCACGCGCCGCCGACGATCGCGAACAGCGGAAGGTCATACCCTGCGATGCGTATGTTGCCGGGCGGTCGGTAGGGCCGGTTGGCGTTGGGAAGCGTGATCCGCATGCGCGTGACCGACACGTGCGCGATCGTGAATGACAGCATCGCGCCGAACGCGTACAGGTTGCCCAGGAACGTGGCCTGCCCGGGGATCAGCGTGAGCGCGGCGATCGTGCTGAAGATGATGATTCCGATCCACGGGGTTCCGTACCGCGGATGCAGCCGGCGCAGGCGGTCGGGGACCTGCCGGTGGATCCCCATCGAGTACGTCAGGCGCGACACCCCGAGGATCCCGGCATTGGTGGCGATGAACAGAATCGTGGCCGCGAGCAGCCCGACATAGATCTCGGCCGCGTGCTGGAGCGGCCCGAGGTGGAGCGCGCGCACCACGCCGAGCACCGGATCGCCCGCGTATCCGCCGTGCTGGTCGTCGACTCCCAGCAGCGTCTGGCAGTGAGTTCCGACACAGCGCACCGGCAGCGCTGACAGTGCGATCGCGGGCAGCAGGGCGTAGATCGCGAACACCGCGATCACGACACGGTTGATCGCCTTCGGCACGGTGAGGCCTGGGTTCTTGGCCTCCTCGGACATGTTCGAGATCGTCTCGATCCCGGTGTAGGCGAGCATGCACAGCGGGATCGCGACGAAGAAGTCGCCCCACGTCGGCGCCACGCCGAGGTGCACGTTGTCGATAAGGGTCTGCGGTGAGAACACGAGCACGAGCCCGACGATCACGATCAGCACCTGGGTGCAGAAGTCGATCACCGCGAGTACCAGGTTCACGTTGATCGACTCCTGGACCCCGCGGATGTTGATCGCGGCGAGCACGACGATCGCCACGATCCCGGCGATCACGTCGCCGGGCGGATGCTGGAGCGCCGGCCAGAACAGTCCTCCGATGTAGTGCGGGACGAAGAACGCCGACGTCGCGATCGTCAGCATGTAGTTGAGCATCTGGCCCCACGCGGCGAAGAACGACCAGAACTCGTTGAAGGCATGCCGCGCGAACGACGACGACCCGCCCGCTTCGGGGAACATCGCGGTCGCCTCGGCATACGTCGAGGCGGTCAGGAAGAAGATGAAGCCAGAGATGATGAAGACGAGCGGCGTCAGCCCGAGTGCGAGCGCCGCCACCAGCCCCAGCGCGTAGTAGATCGACGAACCGACGTTGCCGTACGCGCTCGACGCGAGCGGGTACACGCCGAGGACGCGCTGGAGGCCTTCCAGCCGCCGTTCAGCCATCCGCCTGCCTCGCCCCCGGACGGGCCGGCTCGCCGTCGGCCGGGGCGGACTGCTGCTCTTCGTCGGCGGGGACCGGCGCAGGCTCGACCGACGGCGGCGGCGTCCGGGCGCGCCAGTCCGCCGGCGGCGCGGTCAGGATCACGCGGCAGGGCGCCTTCGAGATCACGTAGCGCGAGACGTCGCCCACGTAGTTCTCGAGCGGGCCGCCCACACCGCCCAACAGCGACCCCCCGCGGACACGCGAGGACTCCTCGGCCGCGAGCACGATCGCCTCGACGCCGCGCCGACGCGCCTCGCGGACGATCGCCTCGCCGGCGCGCCTCGCGCGCACGATCGCGGTCGCCACCTCGACGCCCTCGTACTCCTCACCAACGAGCTTGGCCCGTGCCAGCGCCTCGCGCGCCCGCTTGACCTGCGCGTCGGGAAGCGGCGCGTCCATCGGGAGCGCCAGCGGGATCTCGAACACCCAGATCGCCTCGATCACCGCCCCCTCGGACTCGAGGTCGTCGCGGGTCTCCCCCGCCAGGCGGCCGGCGGTCTGGATGATGTCGTCGTCGAGTGGGGTCCCCAGGATCGGGACGAGGATCGAGCCGAACTCCGGCTCGAGCACCTCGTAGCGGAGGGCCCGCTCGGGAATCGTCACCCGCCGCAGTAGCGGCTTCTGCTGCGACTTGCGGTACCCGACGTACAGCATCACCCCGCCGAGCATCCACGCCAACCCGACGTACCGCGCGCCGGCGTGGAACACGAGCAGCGCCACCCAGCCCAGCGCCGACGCAACGGCACCCACGACCGCCGGTACGGGCACCTCCGCCCCGGAGATCTTGATCGAGAGCGGAACGCTGTACGGCCGCTCGCGATCGGGCTCCCGGAACCGCAGCGCGATCACGGACACGTGCGCGATCGTGAACGCCAGCAGCGCGCCGAACGCGTAGATCCCGACCAGGAACTCGAGGTTCGTCGGCAGCACCAGGCCGGCAGCGGCGAGCGCGGCCGCGCCGATGACCACGTAGGGCGTCCCCCAGCGACCGTGGAGACGCCCGACCGCGCTAGGGATCTGGCGGTTCGTGGCGAGCGAGTAGCCGACGCGTGAGACCCCGAGCATCGCCGAACCGGCAGCGGCAAACAGACCGAGCGCGCCGCCGATCGCGACGGCGTACTTCAGCACGTCGGCGAGCCACTGGGGATGAAACGCCTCGGCCACCCCGAGTACCGGCGCTTTGATGTGCGTCGTGCCGAGCGCGGTCATCCCGTCGTGGACCGGAAGCGCCCCGACGCCAACAAGCGAGATCCCGACGTAGATCAGCACGATCACCGCCGAGCCGGGGCCGACGAGCAGCTTGACCTGGCTACGGTTGGCGCTGACCTCGCCGGCGATGCTCGCGGCGGCCTCGATCCCGGTGAACGCGACCACCGCGATCGGAAGCGCGA
The DNA here is from genome assembly GCA_963737055.1 of uncultured Solirubrobacterales bacterium. Classification (GTDB taxonomy): domain Bacteria; phylum Actinomycetota; class Thermoleophilia; order Solirubrobacterales; family Solirubrobacteraceae; genus Palsa-465. Next base: position 1,001,331 of record CAVTRE010000002.1, read on the forward strand.
ACGCGAGATCCGACCAACTCGGCGCTGTCCCGAGGTGGATGCTCGCGCTGAGCGCATGGGGGTCGAACACCAGCACGAGGCCGAGGACGATGATCAGCGCCTGCAGGATCAGATCGCCGGCGGTGATCAGCAGCCGCGTGCGGAGGCGGCGGGCGCTGACGCCGGTGAGGTTGTCGACGGCCACGAGCGCGATCACCGCGAGCGCGACCGCGATCTCGAGCGTCCCCCGCCCAATCGGCCCCCAGAACGCCGCCAGATAGGCCGGGACGGTCAGCGCGGTTACCGCGATCAGGATCGTGTAGTCGAGGAAGATCGCCCACCCGGCGACGAAGCTCACGAGCTCGTTGAACGCGTACCGCGCGAACACGGCCGAGCCGCCCCGCTCGGGGTGGAGCGAGGCGCCTTCCGCGTAGGTCATCGCCGTCAGGCCGAAGAACAGGCCGGCGACCAGGAACACGGCCGGCGTAAGCCCGTTGGCGTGACGCGCGACGACCCCGAGCGCGAAGTACACCGAGCTGACCGAGGCGGTGTAAACGACCGCGAACAGCGCGCGGTAGCTGAAGGGCCGGTCTCTCACGTGCGCTCGAGAGGGGTCAGAAAACCCCCCTACCCCCGGAGCTGCAGGTACAAGCGCGCCAGTCCGGCGAGCACGAACAGCACGCCGAGAACGATCCCCGTGGCGAGCGCGCCTCCGCCGGCCACCAGCGTGCGAACGACGAGGGCGACCCCGATCACGATCATCGCGATCGAAAGGATTCGTGTGGAGGAGCTGTGCACCTGGCGCCCTCGGGCCATCCCTGGAAGCTTATCGGCGCTGTCTTTACGGAATCTTGATGAGTTCGGGGCGGATCTGTACGTCCCGTTGATGGGGCCCAGCGTAGCGTGGATGGGTTCCAGCACGCCCCGCACGCGGCATGAAGCATCCGAGCGTTCAGAATGCCGGGCCGTCCGAGTCGCGACTCCGTCCTAGGTCTCTGTCGCCAACCCTCCGCCGGCGTTTCCGGGTTGCGCTCCATCGAGGACGTCTCGCTCAGCAGCTCGCCGATGGGTTCGGCGGAGATCCGCTCGAGGACCGCGCGCGGCGGGGGCGTCAGCTGGCGGGCACGCGGACCCGGCGCCGGCTTGCGCGGTCGCTGCGTGCGCGGGTGAAGGACGCTGAGCGACCCAGCGCACCGCGGCTCTCCGCCGCGCTGCCGCTGTCCCGCAGGGCGGTGCTGTCCTCGCGCGAGAGTCTGCTCGGGCTGGCCGAACGGCTCGAATCTCCCGACCCGGTCAACCCGTGCGGCGTGGCCCGGGTCCTCGTCCTGCTCACCGACGGGACCGGCCCCCTGTATAGCCCGGGCGCCGCGGACCGTCTGCGCGAGGCGGTGTGGTGGATCGCCGACGGCTTGGCGCTCGCCGCCGACGAGGACCCAGGACACGAACCCGCATAGCGACCCTTCACAAGATCTGTATGCCGGGCCCAGGTTTCTGTATGGGCTCTTGATTAAAGAGTTACGAGGATAGGTGCATGGACGTTCTATCGATATTGCTGGGCGTCGTCATGTTCGCCATCCTGCTCGCGCTCGTCTACGGGATCGACGCCATATGAACCTCCCCCTCGCGGCGTTCATCGGTCACCTGAGCGGCGCCGACTTCTTCGGGCTGGTCGTGTCCGTGCTCGTATGCATCTACCTGCTCTACGCGCTGCTGCGGGGGGAGAAGTTCTAGTGAGGCCAGGCCGATGACTTTCGCCGGTTGGCTCACGATCTTCCTGTTCGTCACGGTTCTGACCCTGCTGGCGATGCCACTCGGCCGCTACATGGCGGCCGTCTACAGCGGCGAGCGCACCTTCCTCGACCCGTTGTTTCTCACCCCGGAACGACTCTTCTACAAGGTCGTGCGGGTGAACCCGGAGCAAGGTCAGGACTGGAAGGCATACGCGAAGAGCCTGATCATCTTCTCGCTGGCCGGTTGGCTGCTTCTCTATTTCATCCTGCGCACGCAAACGCTCTGGAACTGGACCGGGCTGAACCCGCAGGGCTTCCATTCCGCCCCCTGGAACGTGACGTTCAACACGACGTCGTCGTTCCTGACCAACACCAACTGGCAGTACTACGGCGGCGAGACCACGATGAGCTACTTCAGCCAGATGGCTGGACTCACCGTGCAGAACTTCCTGTCCGCCGGTGTAGGTATCGCGGTCGCGGTGGCCCTGATCCGCGGGATCATCGGGCGCAGCGGCAAGAGCATCGGGAACTTCTGGCACGACCTGATCCGCACTGTCCTGTGGGTGCTAACCCCGCTGTCGTTCATCGTCGCCCTGATCCTGGTGTTCCAGGGCTCGATCCAGAACTTCTCGCATTACCTGAACTTCAACGGGCCGACGGGCCTCGCCAACCAGATCGCGATGGGCCCGGTGGCCTCTCAGGAGGCGATCAAAGAGCTTGGGACAAACGGGGGCGGCTTCTTCAACACGAACTCGGCCCACCCATTCGAGAACCCGACCGGGTTCTCGAATTTGGTCGAGATGCTGTCGGTGCTGATCATTCCGGCGGCGCTCGTGTTCATGTACGGCCGCATGGCCCGTAACCGCCGCCAGGGCTACGCGATCTTCGCGACGATGATGGTGATGTTCCTGGGTGCGGTGTGCGTGGCGTACATCGCCGAGGCGCACGGTTCGCCCGCGCAGCACGCCGCCGGGCTCCACACCCAGGTGGTCGCCGGATCGACCGGCGGCAACCTGGAGGGCAAAGAGCAACGCTTCGGGATCGCCGGCTCGGCTCTGTTCGACGTGGTGACCACAGTTACCTCGTGCGGCGCGGTCAACAGCGCGATCGAGTCGTTTACTGGCATCGGTGGCGCTGTGCCGATGGCCAACCTGTCGGCGAGCGAGGTGATCTTCGGGGGCGTTGGAACCGGCCTCTACTCAATCCTCCTGTATGTCCTGTTGGCGGTGTTCATCGGGGGGCTGATGGTCGGACGCACGCCCGAGTACCTCGGCAAGAAGATCGAGTCCAGGGAGATAAAGCTCGTGGCGGTCGGGCTGCTGATCACGCCGCTCGCGGCGTTGTTCTCGACCGCGCTGGCCACCGCGAGCAGCGCGGGCCGCGCGTCGATCTCGGCCGCGGCCGCCGGTTCCCCGCAAGGATTCTCCGAGACGTTCTACGCGTATCTGAGCCAGGCCAACAACAACGGCTCCGCGTTCGCGGGCTACGCCGGCTTCGTGCAGCCCAACGCCGGCAACCTCGGCTCGCACGGCATCACGTTCGCCGACCTGCTTGGTGGCTTCACGATGCTGTTCGCCCGCTACGCGCCAATCCTGTTCGCGCTCGCGGTCGCCGGCGCGCTTGCCGGCAAGCGCGTCAGCCCCGCGGGCCTAGGGACGATGCGCACCGACAACCCCACGTTCGTGGTGCTGCTGATCGGCGTGATCGTGCTCGTCGGCGCGCTTACTTTCTTCCCCGCCCTGCTGCTCGGTCCGATCGTGCAGGGCCTGACCGGACACCTGTACTGACATGAAACGCGACTTGATCACCTCCGCAATCGGCATCGTCGTACTGACACTGTTCTGCGGCATCCTCTATCCACTCGTCATCACCGGCATCAGCCAGGTCGCCTTCCCTGGCAATGCCAATGGCCAACAGGTCAAGGTCCAAGGCAAGCTCGTCGGCTCGCAGGAGATCGGCCAGAACTTCGCCACGCAGGTGTTCAAGAACGGCAAGCCAGAGATGAAGGACGGCGTGCCGGTCACCAACCCCGACCCGCGGTACTTCCAGGGGAGGCCGTCTGCGACGGTACCCCCCAACAACGCGGCCGCAACCACGTTCTCGAATCTCGGCCCCAACAGCGTTGCCACCGAGCAGGAGATCTCCTCGAATATCGAGGCCTACATCGCGCTGAACCGGCCGTACTACCCAGGCACGCTCACCGCAGCCAATGTCCCGGTCGACGCCGCCAACAGCTCCGCGTCGGGCATCGATCCTGACATCTCTGTGCGTAACGCCGACATCCAGGCCCACCGCGTCGCCGCCGTCCGTCACCTCCCGCTCGCCACCGTGATGGGTTTGGTCTCCAAGTACACGGGCGGCCGCGGACTCGGTTTCTCGGGTGAGTCGGGAGTGAACGTGCTCGACCTGAACCTGGCGTTAGATCGCATGACTGGAGCGCGCGCATGAGTGTGAACGCCCCTCCCGAAGAGCGCCCGCAGGCACCACGGCCCACCGAGCGCCGCGCGGTCTCACTGTTCCAACCGGAGATCGTCCGGCGTGCGCTGATCGACAGCGTGATCAAGCTTGATCCGCGGGTCCAGATCCGCAACCCGGTGATGTTCGTGGTCGAGATCGGCGCGACGATCACGACCGTGACCTGGCTGATCCAGGTGTTCGGCGGCAAGGCGCTCGGCGGCAACGACCCGGCCTGGTACACGTTCGTGATCTCGTTCTGGCTATGGCTGACCGTCGTGTTCGCAAACATGGCCGAGGCGTTCGCCGAAGGCCGCGGCCGGGCGCAGGCCGACACGCTCCGCGCGATGCGCCAGGAGACGGTCGCCAAGCTCGAGGACGGCACGACGAAGGCGGCCTCGGAGCTCGCCAAGGGTGACGTCGTGGTCGTCGAGGCCGGAGAGCTGATCCCCGGCGACGGCACGGTGATCGAAGGCATCGCCTCTGTGGACGAGTCAGCGATCACCGGCGAGTCGGCACCCGTGATCCGCGAGTCGGGCGGAGACCGGAGCGCGGTCACCGGCGGCACGCGCGTGCTGTCCGACCGGATCGTCGTCGAGATCACTCAGGAGCCTGGACACTCGTTCCTTGACCACATGATCGACCTGGTCGAGGGCGCCGAGCGCCGGAAGACGCCAAACGAGATCGCGCTCAACATCCTGCTCGCGGGACTGACCCTGATCTTCATGATCGTGGTGGCGACGCTTCGGCCGTTCGGCCTGTTCGCGCACACGCCGATCTCCGAGACCACGCTGATCTCGCTGTTGGTCGCCCTGATCCCGACGACCATCGGAGCGCTCCTATCCGCGATCGGCATCGCCGGCATCGACCGGCTCGTGCGCCGCAATGTCCTGGCGCTGTCCGGCCGCGCGGTCGAGGCCTCGGGCGACGTCGACGTATTGCTGCTCGACAAGACCGGCACGATCACGATCGGCAACCGGCTCGCGAGCGAGTTCATCCCCATGCCGGGCGTCTCGGAGAAGGAACTGGCCGAGGTCGCGCAGCTCTCCTCGCTGGCGGACGAGACGCCGGAGGGCCGCTCGATCGTGGTGCTGGCAAAGCAGTACGGCATTCGCGAGCACGACATGGCCAACCTGCACGCCGAATTCGTTCCGTTCACCGCCCAGACACGCATGAGCGGCGTCAACCTAGACGGGCGCCACCTGCGCAAGGGCGCCGGCGACGCGGTGATCAAGTTCGTCACCGAAGAGGGCGGCCGGCCTCCGGCCGAGCTCCAGCCGGTGCTCGACCGCATCGGCCGCGAGGGCGGAACGCCACTTGCGGTCGCGCGGGACTCCCAGGTCATGGGTGTGATCTACCTCAAGGACACGATCAAGGAGGGGATGCGCGAGCGGTTCGACCACCTCCGCGCGATGGGAATCCGCACGATCATGATCACCGGCGACAACCGCCTCACGGCGGCGAAAATCGCCGAGGAATCCGGGGTCGATGACTTCCTCGCCGAGGCAACGCCCGAGGCCAAGCTCGCGTTGATCAAGGAGCAGCAGGCCACGGGGCGCCTGGTCGCGATGACCGGAGACGGCACCAACGACGCGCCCGCGCTCGCCCAGGCCGACGTCGGCGTGGCCATGAACACGGGTACCCAGGCGGCGCGGGAGGCCGGCAACATGGTCGACCTCGACTCGAACCCGACGAAGCTCATCGAGATCGTGGAGGTCGGCAAGCAGCTTTTGATCACGCGCGGCGCGCTGACCACGTTCTCGATTGCCAACGACGTCGCCAAGTACTTTGCGATCCTGCCGGCGATCTTCGCGACGACGTGGGCCGCCACCAAGGGCGGTCAGAGCCCGCTCCACGTGCTCAACATCATGAGCCTCGGCACGCCCAAGTCGGCGGTGATCTCGGCGATCATCTTCAACGCGATCATCATCCCGCTGCTGATTCCGCTGTCACTCAAGGGCGTCCGCTATCGGCCGATCGGCGCCAGCGCCCTGCTGCGGCGAAACCTGTGGATCTATGGCCTCGGTGGTCTCATCGCCCCGTTCATCGGTATCAAGCTGATCGATCTCGTCGTTCACAATCTCCTGGGAGCGTGACCAATAAAGGCCATCACAAGATCTTCCTCGGGATGGCCGCTGGCGTCGGCAAGACTTATCAGATGCTGCGCGAGGGTCAGGCCGAGGCCGAGAACGGACGGGACGTCGTGATCGGCTACCTGGAGCCGCACGGACGCGCGGAAACCGTCGCCCAGGCCGAGGGCCTCGAGACCATCCCCCGTCGGCGGGTGAACTATCGCGAGTCGGTGCTTGAGGAGATGGACCTCCCCGGCATCCTCAGGCGCCGGCCCGAGCTCGCGCTGATCGACGAGGTGGCCCACACCAACGCTCCGGGTCTCGAGCACGCCAAGCGCTACGAGGACGTCGACGATGTCCTCGCCGCCGGTATCGACGTGTTCTCGACCGTCAACGTGCAGCACCTCGAGAGCCTCAACGATCAGGTCGCCGAGCTGACCGGCATCCGCGTCCGGGAGACCGTCCCCGACGCGGTGATCGGCGCCGCGGACGAGGTCGTGCTCATCGACATCACGCCGCAGTCGCTGATCGAGCGGCTCGTCGCCGGCAAGGTGTATCCCGCCGAGCGCGTGCCGGCCGCGCTCAATAACTTCTTCAAGGTCGAGAACCTCGCCGCGCTGCGCGAGGTCGCGCTCCGACAGGTCGCGGAGGAGGTCGAGTCCAAGCGCCTCCCCGTCGACGGCCATGGTCGCCCCAGCGACGAGCGGCTGATCGACAACGCCGCGTCGGCGGCGGTCGGCGAGCGCCTGCTGGCGCTGGTCAAGCCCCACCCGCGCTCCCAGCGCGTGGTCCGGCGAGCGTGGCGCTCGGCCCAGCGGCTCGGCGCAGAGCTCGACATCCTGTGGGTCGCCGATCACGACCCCACCACGGAGGACCAGGAGCAGCTCGACGCGCTCCGGCAGCTCGCGAGCGTACTCGGCGCGCACCTGCTGATCGAGCACGGCGACGATGTCGCAACGGTCGCCCAGCGCGTGGCCAACGACCGCGGAACCACCTACGTCCTGATCGGGACGCCCGAGCCGCGTGGAGCGTTGCGCCGGCTCACCAGGCCGGCCCTCCCCGACCGGCTGCTGGAAGTGCTGCCCGGAGTCGATCTCCGGATCGTCGCCGACCGCACCAAGCGGATGAAAGGAGAATCGGCATGACTACGGTGCTGATCATTGTGGTCGTAGTCCTCGCCCTCGCCGTGGTGGCGCTCGCGGGCGCGACCGTGCGGGACAGGCTCCGGCGGCCAACGACCGTGCAAGCCAGCAGCAGCCGGCGAATCCTGTTCCCGTTCGTCGCCGGCGCACTCTCGCGACGCGCGCTCGACGCGGCACTCCGGCTGGCCAGGGCGGACGGCGCCACGGTCGTGCCGGTGTTCCTGGCGCGCGTGTCGCTCGACCTCCCGCTCGAAAGCGCGCTGCCGCGCCAGTGCTCGATGGCGATGCCGCTGCTCGAGGCCGTCGAGCAGCGCGCCACCGAGGCGGGCGTGCCCGTCGACTCGCGCATCGAGCGCGGCCGAAATCGCCGGCACGCCCTGCGTCAGGCGATCGCGCACGAGCGTTACGACCGGATCGTGATCGCAGCCGCGTCCGAGGGAAGTCCGGGCTTCGACGCCGAGGACGTCGCCTGGCTGCTCGACCACGCCTCGGGCGAGATCGTCGTATTGCGCCCGAGCCAGGACGACCAGCTGGATCCGGGCCGCCGGCTCGCGCCGGCCACCTCATCGCGGGGCCGCAGGCTTCGCGGCGAGCCGCACGGCGTCAATCGTGCAGGTGAAACGGCAGGATCGCGATAACCACGTTCGTGCGCGCCTTCAGCACCGCAGACAGCAGGCGCGCACGCTGGTTGTGCAGGATCTCGTGGCGGCGCTTGCGCGGCAGGATCTCCGGGATCAGGACCACGATCGTGGCGTCCTCGTTCTCGATCGATTTGACGTAGCGGAGCACGCTTCGCACCAGCGAACGCTGGGGGTCGAGCAGCACCTCGATCGGGACCCCGCATGACCAGTCGTCCCAGTCGCGCTTGATTCGCTCGCTCTCCTCCTCGTCGCCCGCCACCGCGATCGCGACCACCGTGTTCCCCATCGACAGCGCGGCGCTCACCGCCTTCTGGGTCAGCAGGTTCACGGTCGAGGTCGGGACGATCACGACGCTCTCGCGCTTGTGAGGGCGGGGTGGCGTCTTGCCGAGCTTCAGCTCGAGCGCGACCGCGTCGTAGTAGCGCTCGGTCTCGTGGAACAAGAACATGAGCGCGGGGATCGCGATCACCACGACCCATGCGCCGGCGAGGAACTTCGTCCCCAGGAACACGGCCACCGCGATCGCGGTCATCACCGCGCCGGTGCCGTTGAGCGCGATCCGGACTCGCCAGTGGGGCGAGTGGTCACGGTGCCAGTGTCGCACCAGCCCTACCTGGCTGATCGTGAAGCCGATGAACACGCCGATCGCATACAAAGGGATCAGATCATTGGTCTTGGCGTTGACCGCGATCAGCAGCAGCGCCGCCGCGATCGCGAGCGCGATGATCCCCGTCCGGTAGATCGGCTTCTCGGCGCGCAGATAGAAGGCGTGCGGCATGCGATGGTCCTTGGCCAGCAGGCTCAGCAGCACCGGCAGGCCGCCGAAGCTGGTGTTGGCCGCGAACGCCAGCACCGCCGTGACCGCGAGATTCGAGACGTAGAACGGCCACCCGGTCCCGAATGCGCCGGCGGTCAACTGAGCGAGGATCGTCACTCCCCCGCGGGGCAGGACGCCGTGGGCGCGGATCAGGATCGACAGACCAAGCAACATCGCACCGAGGAGGACGCCGAGCGAGATCTCGGTCCGCTGAGCGGTCCGGACGGCGGGATTGCGAAACGCCGGGACGCCGTTGGAGATCGCCTCCACCCCGGTGACCGCGGAGCAGCCCGCGGCGAACGCTTTCAGCAGCAGCAGGATCCCGAGCGTCTCCGTGGCCGGGAACGTCTCCTTGGTTCCGATCATGGCGACGGGATGGGACCGCAGCGCTCCGACCACGATCGTCGCAAAGATGCTGATCAGGAACAGGAAGGTCGGTGCCACCAGCAGCCGGGCCGACTCCTGGATTCCGAACATGTTCACGACCGTCAGCAGCAGTAGCCCGGCCATGCTCACGAACAGAAGATGATGCGAGAGACCCGGGAACACGCTGCCGAGGCTGGCCGCCCCCGCGGACAGGCTGACGGCGACCGTGAGCACGTAGTCCACCACGACCGAGGCGGCGGCGAGGAGGCTCGGCCATGCTCCGAGATTGGCCTTGGCCACGGCGTACGCGCCGCCGCCCTCGGGATGGGCCGCGATCACCTGGGTGTACGAGATGACGAGGAGCACCAGCATCACCGTGATCACCACGGTCAGCGGCACGACGCTGTTGACCGCGCCCGTTCCGGCCGCGACCAGGACCAGGATCATCACCTCGGGGCCGTAGGCGACGCTCGACAGCGCGTCCAGACTGAGCGCCGCGAGTCCCTTGACTACGCCGAGGTCATGTCCCCCCTCGGCGTGTTTGCCCGTCCGGGGGAGCTGACCGCGTTCGATGCGGCGCGACAGCGCGCGGGCGCCGGGCCGGCCACGCACGAACACGCCGGTGCGCTTCGGGGGTTCGGTCGTGGCGAGTGAGGGGTCCTGGTCGCTCAAGGCGTCGGAGGCAGGCGTGGGGTCGGGGTAACTGTGACAGCCGAGAAGGCGTGGGTAGGATCGAAGTGATGGACGAAAACGGCAACGTGCGCTCGGAGGAGTGCCTGAGCCGCCGCCAACGGCTGCTCGTCCTGGGGATCTGCTGCATGAGCCTGCTAATCGTCGGGCTCGACTCGACGATCGTGAACGTGGCGCTGCCGTCGATCCGGAATGACCTGCACGCGTCCGTGTCCGGGCTGCAGTGGGTCATCGACGCCTACACCCTGGTGCTGGCCAGCCTTCTGATGCTGTCGGGCTCGACCGCCGACCGGATCGGGCGCAAGCGCGTGTTCCAGACCGGGCTGGTGGTGTTCTCGCTCGGCTCGCTCCTGTGCGGGGTCGCCCCCACGCTCGAACTGCTGGTCGCGTTCCGCGTCCTCCAAGCGATCGGCGGATCGATGCTCAACCCGGTCGCGATGTCGATCATCCGCAACGTGTTCGAGGACCCGCGCGAGCGCGCGATGGCGATCGGCATGTGGGGCGCGGTGTTCGGGCTCAGCATCGCGCTGGGGCCGGTCCTCGGCGGGGCCCTCGTCGACTCCATCGGGTGGCGCTCGGTGTTCTTCGTGAACGTCCCGATCGGGGCCGCGGCGTTCGTGCTGACCACCTCGCTCGTGCCCGAGTCGCGAGCCGCGCACCCGCGCCGGCTCGACCCGGTCGGGCAGCTGCTCGTCATCGCCGCGCTGGCCTCGCTGACCTACGCGATCATCGAGGGCCCTCGCGCGGGCTTCACCTCCCCGGAGATCGTGGCGCTATTCGCGTTTTCGATCGCGAGCTTCGTGGCGCTCGTGTTGTACGAGCTCCGCCGCCGAGAGCCGCTCGTCGAGATGCGCTTCTTCCGCAGCGCACCGTTCTCGGGGGCGAGCACGATCGCGATCTGCGCGTTCGCGGGGCTCGGCGGGTTCTTGTTCCTGAACACGCTGTACCTCCAGGGCGTCCGTCACCTCTCCCCCTTCCACGCCGGGCTGTACCTGCTGCCCATGGCTGGAATGGTGCTCGTGTGCGCGCCGCTCTCCGGCCGGATCGTCGGACGTCGCGGCGCTCGCATCCCGCTCCTGATCGCGTCGTGCGCGATGCTCATCTCGGCGCTCATGCTGACGCGGCTGACGCCCACCACCGCCCCGGTGTACCTGCTCGTCGCCTACCTCCTGTTCGGAATCGGCTCGGGGCTGGTCAACCCGCCGATCACGAACACGGCGGTGTCCGGGATGCCGGGCTCACAGGCGGGAGTGGCGGCCGCGATCGCTTCCACCAGCCGGTCCGTCGGCCTGACGCTCGGGGTGGCGGTGATCGGCGCGGTCGCCGGCGGCACGCTGTCGGGCGCGATCATGCCGAGCTTCGCCGCCGCCACCCACGCCGGGTGGTGGGTGATCGCGGGCCTCAGCGTCGTGAATCTGGCCGTGGGGTGGCTGACCACCACGGCATGGGCGAGTCGGACCGCCCGCGCCACCGCCGAGCGCTTCCGCGAGACGCCCGAACCGGCGCGATACGCGCCGCGCGAGCTCGCCGCCAGGTAACGCCGCACACTGCGGTTCAGGCCGGTCGCCGCGGTTAGCCGCGACGGCGCGCGACGCCGCCCCGGCGTAAGGGAACACACCAAACCTGAAGTCGCAGTTGATCGCGAGCGCGTCTGGCGCAATGATGCGTAGTGCCCTTGGGGGGCCGATACGGAGACCAACCTAGGAGGATGTGATGCCGCCAGTCAGTCACCAGACGATCAAGCTCAGTCGAGGCAGACACTCTTCTCCCGAGCACGGCGCGTGCGTGATGGAGCTGGCGTCGATGCTCGCCGGCGAGGGATTCAACGATCACCCACGCTCGGTGTCGCGTCCGATCGCCTCGTTCCTGCGTGGCTACAACGACCTGCTCGACGACACCCGCCGCGCCGACCTGTACCGGTTCGCATCTCAGACCGTCGGCACCGCGGGCTCCGCGGCGGTCGAGGAAGCCCGCGCGGCGCGGCTGCTCGGATGGGCCGATCAGCTGTGGGAGCGCCGCTCGTCGCGGTCCATGCTCGACCGTCTGCGGATGCGCCGGGTCCACAAGGAGCGGTCGATCGACCCGGAGCCGGCGGGGACGTACGCCGTCCACGCGATCGGCAAGGTGACCGACGAGACACACGCCGCCGCGTTGGGTCTGGTCGACGAGCTGATCGCGATCGGCGCGCGCCCGGGGGGCGAGGCTTTGACGCGCCGCGCCGACGGGCTGGTCCGGCCAGTGGCGTCCGCTAAGCCGCGGGTCTAAGCGCGTCGAGCTCGCGGCTCTCGGCTAGCTCTGCGAGCGCCCTGCGCTCGAGCCGGCGCACTGTGTCCTGCGATATCCCGAGCCGGCGCCCGGTCTCGACCAGCGGCGTCGGCTCGTCGCCGCCGACGCCGTAGCGGAGCTTGACGACCTCGCGTTCCTGTTCGGGGAGCTGGTCGAGGGCGCGCCGGAGCGCATCCTCGCGAAGCAGGATGTCTACCTCCTCCTCGGGCCCTCGCGCGTCGCTAGCCAGGAGCGCGCCAAACGGGGTGTCCTCGCCCTCCCCCACCGGCCGGTCGAGGCTCGTGACGACTCTGGTCGCGTCGCGGGTCTCGAGGAGCTCGTCGAGGGTGATCTCAGCGGCTTGCGCGATCTCCTCGTCGGTGGGCTCCCGGCCGAGCTTGGCGGCGAGTTCGCTCGTCGCCCGCGCGATCCGGCGCTCGCGCTGCCCGAGGTGCACCGGGATCCGGATCGTCCGCGCCCGGTTGTCGAGCGCCCGCTGAATCGCCTGGCGGATCCAGAACGTGGCGTAGGTGGAGAACTTGTAGCCCTTTCGCCAGTCGAACTTCTCGGTGGCGCGGATCAGCCCGAGAATGCCCTCCTGGATCAGGTCGAGCAGCGGCAGGTCGTGGCCCTGGTACTTGCGGGCATTGGAGATCACGAGGCGCAGGTTAGAATTGATCAGGCGGCTCTTGGCCTCCATGTCGCCGCGCTCGATCCCCTTGGCCAGCTCCACTTCTTCGGCCCGGGTCAGCAGCGGATACCGCCGGACCTCCTGGAGGAACAGCGACATCGCATCGGTGGTACGACCCGCCAAATCGTCGTTGGCGTAGCTTGTCTGCTCGACGTTGCGACGACCGCAGTCGTCCCGCAGATCGATCCCGCGCTCTTGCAGCATGTCGTGCACGATCTGGGCGTCCTCGTCGCCAAGATCTGCTTCCTGGATAAGCTCGCTCAGCTCCGATAGCTCCACGCACGAATCGCCGCGTGCTTCGGTCCGGGCCAGGAGCTGGTTGACCAGCTCCTGGACCCCCTCGGAAACGGCCGAATTCCCACGTTCGCTATCCATGTTTGTCTGCTACCCGCCACGGACACTACCGCCACACCAATGAGTTTTGCGTCCCTCTACACCCATGGATTCGTCCGAGTGGCGGCTGCTGTGCCGCACATGCGTATCGGCGACCCCGAGTTCAATGCCGACCGCATCCTGGTCCTGGCCCGGCAGGCATCTGACGAGCACGCGGCGCTCGTGATCTTCCCCGAGCTCGGGCTCTCCGGGTACTCGATCGACGATCTGCTCCACCAGACCGCTTTGTTGGATGCCGTCGCCGGGGCTCTGGATCGTGTTGTATTGGGGAGCGCGTCGTTGTCGCCCATCATCGTCGTGGGCGCGCCGCTGAGGGTCGAGTACGGCGTGTTCAACACCGCGGTCGTGATTCACCGCGGCCGGATCTTGGGCGTTGTTCCCAAGAGCTATCTGCCCGAGTACCGGGAGTACTACGAGAAGCGCCAGTTCCGGGCGGCGCGCGACGCGGTGGGCGACCGGATCCGGCTGTCCGCCTCCTCCGAGGAGGTGCCGTTTGGGGCGGATCTCGTGTTCGCCGCCAAGGACCTCCCCGGTTTCGCCCTGCACGTCGAGATCTGCGAAGACCTGTGGGTGCCGATCCCGCCGAGCACGTACGCCGCGCTCGCGGGCGCGACCGTGCTCGCGAACCTGTCGGCGAGCAACATCACCGTCGGCAAAGCCGGCTTTCGCCGGTCGCTTTGCGAGTCCCAGTCCGCGCGAACGATTGCGGCGTACCTCTACACGGCTGCGGGGATGGGTGAGTCCACCACGGATCTCGCCTGGGACGGTCAGGCGCTGATCTACGAGAACGGCGACCTGCTCACGCAATCCGAGCGGTTCGCGACCGCCGAGCAGCTCATCATGGCCGACATCGATCTCGACCGGATCGTCTCCGACCGTGCCAGCACCTCGAGCTACGGCGACTCGATCCACGATCACCGCCGGCGCTTGGACCGCATGCGCAGGATCCCACTGTCGCTCGGGCTCGCGGGCTCCGACGGCCCGGTCGTCCCGCTCCGCCGGCGGATCGAGCGGTTCCCGTACGTGCCGGCGAACCCGGCCAGCCGGAACGCCCGCTGCGAGGAGGTCTACAGCATCCAGGTGCGCGGGCTCGAGACCCGTCTCGAGGCCACCGGGATCAAGAAGATCGTGATCGGCGTCTCGGGCGGCCTCGATTCGACGCACGCGCTGATCGTCGCCGCCCGGGTCGTCGACCGGCTCGGGCTCCCGCGCGAGAACGTGCTCGCGTACACCATGCCGGGCTTCGCCACGAGCGAGCACACGCTCAGCAACGCCCACCGTCTGATGAAGGCGCTCGGCGTGAGCGCCGAGGAGCTCGACATTCGCCCGGCGGCGACGCAGATGCTGCGAGACCTCGGCCACCCGGCCGCCTACGGCGAGTCGGTGTACGACATCACCTACGAGAACGTCCAGGCCGGCGAGCGCACCTCCCACCTGTTCCGGCTGGCGAACTACCACGGCGGGCTCGTGCTCGGCACCGGCGACCTGTCCGAGCTCGCGCTCGGCTGGGCGACGTACGGGGTCGGCGACCAGATGTCCCACTACAACGTCAACGCCTCGGTGCCCAAGACGTTGATCCAGTTCCTGCTGCGATGGGCGATCGACACCGATCAGTTCGGCCCCCAGGTCGACGAGGTGCTGACGTCCGTGCTCGAAACCGAGATCTCGCCCGAGCTCGTGCCCCGACACGATGCAGATTCCGATCGTCCTGGCGCCGACAGCGAGAGCGTCGTCGGCCCCTACGAGATCCAGGACTTCTTCCTCTACTACATCGTCCGCTTTGGCTATCCACCGAGTAAGGTGACGTATCTGGCGTCGCACGCGTGGGGCGATCGCTCGGTGGGGTCATGGCCTGATCTGATCCCGTTGGAGCGCCGCCACGAGTATCCGCTGAGCGAGCTAAAGCACTGGCTGGGCGTGTTCCTCGAGCGCTTCTTCCACACCAGCCAGTTCAAGCGTTCGGCGATGCCGAACGCTCCGAAGGTGGGCTCGGGCGGCTCTCTTTCGCCGCGAGGCGACTGGCGCGCGCCCAGCGACGGTACGGCCACGGCCTGGCTGGCCGAGCTCCGCGAGCGGGTGCCGGACGAGATTTGACGGCCTGCTGGCGCCGCGCTAACGACGCGAGCGCCGTCGGACGTGACGCCGCAGCTGCACGATGCGGGCGGCGCCGACGATCCCGGTGACCAGCGCGCCACCGATCGCTGCCAGCAGCAGCGCGACCCCGAGCGGCAGGTGCCCGCCGACGCCGAAGTAGCTGATCTTCACGCTCTGGGTGTTCTCGAGGATGAAGACAAGCAGCAGGATCAGCACGATCGCGCCGGCGATCAACCCGCCGAACGCGACCCCGGTCTTGGTGGTCGGTGCCGGCTCAGGCTTCGCCGGCGGTCGCGCCTCCGTGCCCGGCGACGTCGACGTCGTGAGTGGAGTCGAGGTCGGGGGCGGTTCCGCGGGCGGACCCGATGACGTGCCTTCAGTCACGATTTCCTTTTACCCACGCCGCCGTGCGCCGAATACCACGCCAACCACGGCGGCGATGGCAACTACCGCGCTACCTCATGTAGATGAGCTCGCCGGCGCCGGTTGCCAGCGTCTCGCGGAAGGCGGGGTCCGCAATGAGCATGAACCTGAGCTGCTCGGCCTCGGTGGACCGCGCCCATGTTTCCTCGAGGATCGCCTGCATCGTCCCCTCCACCTCCGGCTGACCGAGGCCACGAGCCAGCTCGACCCCGACCATCAGCTGCGCCGGGTCGCTGCCCTCGGCCATCACGAACAACCATCCCGCGACCGCGTGCGGCTGGGAGTCGAGCGCCCGCCGCACCGCGTCGATCAGGGCGTCTGGTGGCGTGGCGGCCGGTCGGCCGACCTTCACCTGACTCGGCTGCGGGCCGGTCTGCACGGGAGCGTCGCTTGGGCCCTGGGGGATCTGGCCCTGAGCCAGCGCGGCGATCTCGGTCCGAGAGATCCACCCGCGGGGCATCGACGCCGGGTTCACCTCGATCCGGGCGACGTCGTAGCGCGCGGCCATGTCGAACAACGTGCGGGCCGGCACGGGGACGGGGGTGTATCCGGTCGGGCGCCACGCGAGCAGCGCGTCGAGCCCGGTGAACACCGGCAGCACCGGTCCGTCCTTGCTCTCGAGCATGGCCAGTCCCTGCTCGGCGCCCGGCGGTGGCGTGTCGACCGCGGCGGCCGTCAGGGACGCCTCGAGCAGCAACTCGAACAGGGCTCGACGGTTCTCTGGAGTGTCCTGCTCGGCAACGCGGCGCATCGCGGCCGCGACCTCTGGCGCCCCCTGAGTGGCCTCGTCCCCGCGACACGCGGCATTGGCTGCAACCGTGTCCCCGCCCCCGCCGGCATCGGCGCCACGACCGCGTCCTGAACGCCAGAAGGGCACCGCCACAGTCTTGCACCGGTGCCTGACCCCCATTGACGCCGTCCCGAGGCGATCGGATAGCGTCCCCCTATGCCCGCGGACTGGCCGGCCGTCTCGTACGAGCATTGGAGCGCGACGTGCGACACGCTACACGCCCACACCCAGGTCCTCGGCAAGATCGCGGTCGCCCTAGCCCCACCCGAGCCTCAGTTTCAGCACTCGGCCATGCGCCTCACGGCCCGCGGCTGGGAGACCGCGCTGCTTCCCGCGCCCGACGGCTCGGGTGGGCTGGTGGTCGCCCTCGATCTGAGACGCCACGAGGCGATCGCCGAGCACACCGACCGAGGTGCCATCGCCGTGCCGCTGACTCCCAACCGACCAGTCGGCGAGGTGACGCGGGCGCTTCTGGAGGCGGTCAACACATTGAGTCCCCCGGTCGCGATCAACCCGACGCCCCAGGAAGTTACGTGGGGTGAGCCTCTCGACGAGGACACCGAGCACGCCACCTATGACACCGACCAGGTCGCGTCGTACTTGAAGGCCGCGACCCAGGCGGCGCTCGTGCTCGCCGCGTTTCGCGCCCCATATCGCGGGCGCTCAACCCCGGCCAACGCCTGGTGGGGATCGTTTGACCTAGCCGTGAATATGTTCTCGGGCAGGCGCGCGCAACCGCCGTCGAACGACTACCTGTTCCGCAACGCGATGGACTCCGAAGAGGTCGCGGTCGGCTGGTGGCCGGGCGACGGGCGGTATGGAAAGGCGGCGTTCTACGCCTATGCGCACCCCGCCCGCCAAGGCTTCGCAGACGGGTTGATGCCGCCGGCGCGCTGGGACGCCGTGCTCGGCGAATACATCCTCGACTGGGACGACGTTCGCTCCAGTCCCGATCCCCGCGCAACGGCGCTCGCCTTCGCGCGGTCGGCATTCATCTACGCCTGCACCGTATGCGGTTGGGACGGCGCTCTGGCCGCCAGCGCGGAGGGAACCCCACCGCCGCTGGCGTAGAGCCTTCTTGGTGCCCCTTGCGAGGCCCGTCTCAGGCGGCTAGCCGGCGGCGAGCCTTCTGAACCGACGGCAGCGCGGCCTTCGCCTTGGCGAGCGGTCGCGCACGCACGTCGACGCTCGCCGGCTTCGCGGCGATCGTGATCTCCTCGCCGGTGGCGGGGTTGCGGCCGGCGCGCTTCTTCGTGGCGGGCTTGACGCGGACGGTTAGCTGCACGAGGCCACCGATCCGGACCTTCTCGGCGTTCCCGAGCTGCTCGAGCACGATCGTCTCAAGAGCTTCCACCGCGCGCTTCGCATCGGCTTTGCTCAGATCGGCGCGGTCGGCGACGGCGGTCACCAGCTGGGCCTGTGTTAACGGCACGGCACTCCTCCTGGATGGAATCGTGGGGATTGATTGGCGGATTCAACCGTGGACAGCGGACGGACGGGCAATTTGTTCCCCTTGGGGACGCCTACCCGATCGAGCGACCCTGTACGGCACAACGGCCGGACATGGTCGCGCATTAAGAAATCGGTGCATGATGAGCAGCCCAACGTATCCGCGGTCGGGGTGCTCGAACGCCTCTGGAACGGTGCCTACCACGTCGAACCCGAGCGATCGCCACAGCCCGACTGCGCGCTCGTTCGTCTCGACGACGGCGTTGAACTGGATCGCCCTGAACCCGCTTCTGCGGGCCCATGCAACGACCTCCTCGCCGAGCGCCCGGCCGGTACCGCGGCCTGCGCGTGACTGATCGACCATGAAGCTTGCGGAGGCGACGTGCGACCCGCCGCCGGGTCGGTTGGCATACATGTTCGACGTTCCCACCACGGTCCCGTCGGCCTCGGTCGCGACCACCGTCCGCCCGGGCGGCCCGATCATCCACAGGCGCCGGCCCGCTTCGTAGTCGGTCCCAGGGTCGTACGCGTAGGTCTCCCCTGCCGACACGATCTCGTGGAAGAACGGCCAGATCGCGTCCCAATCGTCGGGGCGGGCGTCCCTGATCGTCACCGGGTCGTTCTCGGGGACACTGGACGGATGCGCGGGCACGCTGGAGGGATGCGCGGGCATGCGGACGGCGCGTGTGAGCGCTAGTGAGCGGCGGGGACGGACGCGGCCGACTTCTGGAGCTGGCGCTCCGGGGTGATCCGCACGACGTTCCACGCGAGACCGACCTTCGCGAGCGTGGAGATGAACAGGCCAGAGAGGTCGATCTCCCACCACCGCAGTCCGTGGTACGCCGAGCGTGGAAAGGCGTGATGGTTGTGATGCCAGGACTCCCCGAACGAGAACACCGCTAGCCACGCGACATTGGTCGAGTGGTCCTCGATCTCGAATCTGCGCCTCCCGAAGAAGTGGCAGATCGAGTTCACCGACCAGGTGACGTGGTGGACCATGAAGATCCGCACCAGGCCACCCCAGACGTATCCGAGCACCGCGCCGCGGAGCGTGAAGCCGTCGAGCACGAACCCGGCTAGCGTCGGGATCGCGAGCGAAACAAGCACAAGCCACGGAAACCTGCGTCCAATCCGTCGCATGCGCCGATCCTCGTACAGCTCGGTGGCGTAGCGCTTCCAGTCGGCCTGGCCCTGGGTCTCGAGCAGCCAGCCGGTGTGGGCATGCCACAGCCCCTGCAGGCCGCTTCCGTGACCAACGTGCGGACTGTGCGGATCGCCCTCCTGATCGGCGTGAGCGTGATGCTTACGGTGGTCGGCAACCCAGTCCAGGACGGATCCTTCGACCGCGAGCGAGCCGAGCACCGCAAAGGTGCGCTCGAGCCACGGATAGGTCTGGAACGCGCGATGCGTCAGAAGCCGGTGGAACCCGACCGTGATCCCCAAGCCAGTGGCGATGTACATCACGACAAGGATCACGAGGTCGTTGGCGTCGACGGCGCGATTCCAGAGCAGCACGATGGCGGCGAGTACGCCCGCGAACGGGACGACCACGCCCAGAAGATTTGCAAAGCGTTCGGCACGCGTCATGTGTGAGGAGCTTTCCACATACGGTGACGCATCAACACGCGTCGATACTCCAAACCCCCCGCCTGTCGGGACGTTACACCGCACTCCAGCGCACACCGGCCGGTTCTGGGCATGATTCGTCGATGGCTGACGCGGTTCAGCTCCCCGGCCTGGCCGCGATCGAGCACACGTTCGAGGTCCCGCTCGACCACACCAATCCCGCCGGCGATCGGATCGCGGTGTTCGCGCGGGAGCTTGCCGACCCGGACGGGCGGGATCGCCCGTTTCTTGTCTATTTCCAGGGCGGTCCCGGATTCGAGGCCCCGCGACCGACGCGACGCCCGAACGCCCCTGGATGGCTCGACCGGGCGCTCAGGGACTTCCGGGTGCTGATGCTCGACCAGCGCGGCACCGGGCGCTCGACGCCGATCGGGCAGCTCGCGGGCCTGAGTGCGCAACAACAGGCCGACTACCTCGCGCACTTCCGAGCCGACTCGATCGTCCGCGACGCGGAGTGGATCCGGCGCGAGGTCGGCGGCGAGCGCTGGAGCGTGCTCGGCCAGAGTTTCGGGGGCTTCTGCGTGACGACCTACCTGTCACTCGCACCCGAAGGGCTGCGCGAGGCGCTCATCACCGGCGGCATCCCCGCGCTCGGCCCCCGGATCGACGAGGTCTACGCACGGACGTACGAGCGTGTGCTCGAGCGCAACCGCCGGTACTACGAGCGCTATCCCGCCGATCGCGAGCGCGTGCTGGCGCTGCACGATCTGGTCGAGAGCGAGGCGATCGTCCTCCCTTCTGGCGACCGTTTGACCTGGCGGCGGTTCCGCCAGCTGGGGCAGATGCTCGGCATGAGCGACGGCGCCGAGCGGCTCCACTACATACTCGAGCTCCCGGCGGGATCGCCGGCGTTCCTCCACGACGTGGACGCCGCGTTCTCGTTCACGCGCGACCCCATCTACGCGATCCTGCATGAGGCGTCCTGGGCGGACGGGGGCAAGACGCGCTGGTCGGCCGAGCGCATGCTGCCGGACGAGTTCGAGGCTCCGGAGCTGTTCACCGGAGAGCACGTCTACTCGTGGATGTTTTCCGACTACGCGGCCCTCGCGCCCCTCCGAGAGGCGTCGCAGCTGCTGGCCGACCGGGAATGGCCGCGCCTGTACGACGACGATGTCCTGCGTTCCAACGAGGTCCCGGCCGCCGCCGCGATCTACGCCGAGGACATGTACGTCGAACGATCCTTCTCCGAGGAGACGGCGGCACAGATCCGGGGTCTTCGGCCGTGGGTTACCAACGAGTACGAGCACAACGGCATCCGTGCCGACGGCGACCGCGTGCTCGGTCGTCTCCTCGACCTCGCGCGGGGCCGCGCCTAGACCGTCAGTCCGGGCTGGGAGGAGCGCTTCCGCGATTGGCGAACATGAAAGGATGCCTCGTCTCGCCACCATCGCCTACGTCGTGATCGGCGTGATCGTCGCTTCCCAGCACAGCTACTACGCCCATCTGGCGAGCCTGTCCCAGGTGCTCTCGGCGGTCGTGGCGACCGCGCTATGGCCGCTGGTTCTACTCGGGGCCAACCTCCACCTCAGCCTCGGCAATCTCTAGCGGCCCGCTGTGAACTTGGCGTTCACTCGAGCTCCCCGCCGGCCGTACTCGACAGCCACTGAGGCGGGGTCCAGTCACCCGGGTCCGTGGTTTGCCCCACTTCGATCAGATGACCGTCGGGATCGCGGATGTAACAACGGATCTCGTACGCGTGCTGCTTCGGCGGCGTGAGGAAGTTGGCACCCCTGGCGCTCCACTCGGCGTACACAGCCGCGATGTCTTTGACCCGAATATTGAGAAAGGCGCTCACCCGGTCGGGGTCGGGGGGTGTCTCCAGGATGACCGATGGCTTGTCGTCCGTAGGTCCACCACCCACGCTGATGACGATGAAGCTGTTAGATAGTGCGACATTCGTTGGCTCTCCGGACTCTCCGGAGAAGACGACCGTGCCGCCGAGTATTTCGGTGTAGAAGCGCCGAGAGCGCGCGACATCGTCTGAGACGATGAAGTGGGTCACAACAATCCCCTCGGCTGGCGGCGGGAGCTCGGCCATCTGGTACCTCCACTGGTTGCGTCTGGCACCCCGCCTGCGACGGAGCCTACAGCCGATGTGGTGATGATCGCGGATCCCATCTCTCTCCAAGGCACCGCTCCAGCCACCACGTTGGACCCCGGTGGTCCTGCCCTGGGTGGATCGGATCGGTCATCGAGCGTATCGACGACAACGGCGCTCACGGGCCACCGGGAGCTTGATCGATCGATAGTGAGCTCGGCTCTTTGTTGCTGCAGGCTTGCACAGCGTGCTGAAACGCGGGAGCTTGCGGGTTGATGGTGGACGGGAGCGTGAACGCTCCGTCGCGGTCGGCGTCGGGAAGACTCGGTACTCCGTGTGAGCGGACACAGTCCGCGAACGTCAGGTTCTGCGCTTGGTTCTGGGGGCCGTTGGCCGGCCTTCCGCCGTTGGGGAGAAGGTTGTGGCATGCATGGTCCGCGGACTTGAACGCTGGGGAGTTGGGATCGGCGCTGCCGGGAGAGATCGAGACCTGGATGTGATTAGCGGAGCTCGTGACCTGGGGGTCGGGGTAGCCGGGCACTCCGTGCGAGCGCATGCAGAGCCCGAACGCAACGGCTCGCTTGCCGATATTCCCCGGAGCAGTTACGGAGCCGGTCGGCGTGGAGCCGCTGCCGCAGCCGGCGACGAGGACCGCGACGGCGCCGGCAGCGGCGAAGATGAGGATGAGTAGACGGCGTCGGCGCATGATGTTCGGTTCCTTTGGTCGAGAGCGGAGAGAGCAACGTCGCGTCCGAGGAAGGGACGGCTGGGAGCATGCGCTGCGCCTCGCTACACGCCGGTTACCGTGTTATGCCGCTGTTAACCGCATTGCGGCATCGTCTTCGCTGTGAGGATTGACGGAACGAAGACCAAGCCCATGTTCCGGGGGTTCCGTGTCCAGCCGACCGTCCGCTGGCGGCTGACGCTGATCTACAGCGTCCTGTTTTTGCTCTGCGGCGCGGCGCTGCTGGCGATCACGTACTGGCTCTTCACCAAGTTCACGTTCGGGTATTACCCGCCGAAGCCAAACTCGCCGCTGTACGGCAACCCACCGAATCCCGCCATCGTGGCGTTCTCGCAAGCGCTCTCCAGACAGCGCTCCGTCGACCTGCACCGCCTGCGGGTTGGGTACGGGGTGGCGTTGGCGATCATGGCGCTCGTCTCCGGCGTGCTCGCGTGGCTCGTGGCGGGGCGCGTCTTGGCACCGCTGCGGACGATCACCGCGACCGCCGAGCGGATCTCCGATACAAACCTGAACGAGCGCCTCGCGATGACGGGTCCGCGCGATGAGTTGCGCCTACTCGCCGATACGATCGATCGGCTGCTGGAACGTTTGGAGGCGGCGTTTGACGCGCAGCGACGGTTCGTCGCCAACGCCTCGCATGATCTGCGCACGCCACTGGCGATGATGCGTACCACACTGGACGTCGCGATCGCGAAGCCCAGCGGGGTGCCGGCTCAGACCCGTGAGCTGGACGCTGAGCTGCGCGTGGATCTCGACCACGCCGACCGGGTGCTCGAGAGCTTCCTCACGCTTGCCCGCGCCCAAAACGGCCAGCTCGACGAGCACAACCGGGTCGCGCTCGAACCGCTTATCACGGCCGCGTTCACCGCCCGCGCCGACGAGATCACCGCCAAGCGGCTGACCGTCGAGACGCACCTCGTCGCTGTCGAGGTAACGGGCAGCGCCACGCTGCTGAGGCGCATGGTTGAGAACGTGATCGAGAACGCCGTGCGCCACAACCAGCCGGGCGGCTCGGTCGAAGTCACACTCACCGTTCTCGACGGACAGCAGGCACAATTGGTCATCGATAGCAGCGGCCCCATGCTCGACCAGCCCGCCGTCGCGGAGCTCGCCCAACCGTTTACCCGCCTCGGCCAGGACCGGACCGGCTCGCAGAACGGCCACGGGCTCGGGCTCTCCATCCTGCCGTCGCCGCCGCGCACGGCGGAAAGCTCGAGCTCCACGCCCGCGCGGAAGGCGGGCTCCGAGTTCAAATCACCCTCGCGGCGGCTATCCCACAACTCGCAGACACCATCAGATGAGGGTTCTTGTCGTCGAGGACATGCCCCGTTACGCCAACCGGATCGCCGAAGGCTTGCGCGATCAGGGTATGGCCGTCGACGTAGCCTACGACGGCTTCGAAGCTGCCTCCAAGGTCAACCTCAACCCCTACGACGTCGTGCTTCTCGACCGCGACCTCCCCGGCATCCACGGCGACCGGCTCTGTCAGATCATCACCCACGGCGAGGAGCCCCCGATGATCTTGATGCTCACCGCCGCCGGCGACCCCGCCGACCGCGTCACAGGCCTCACGCTCGGCGCCGACGACTACCTCCCCAAGCCCTTCCACTTCCCCGAACTCGTCCTACGCATCCGCGCGCTCGCGCGCCGCAAGCCAACCGCCAGCACCCGCACACTGCAGACAGCCGGGGTCGAACTCAACCCGCTCACCGGCACCGTCACCCGCGACGGACGGACGATCGAACTCCGAGCGAAAGAGCGTGCCGTGCTCGAAGCCCTGCTCAAAGCCAGCCCTGGCGCACTCAGCGCAGAGCAGCTCCTCGAGCAGGCCTGGGACGAGAACGTCGACCCATTCACCAACACCGTCCGGGTCACCATCGCCCGCCTCAGACGCAAACTCGGCCAACCCGACATCATCCACACCACCCCCGGGCTCGGCTATCGAATAACGGAAACCCCGTGACTCAGCTTGTGGTTAGTTCCTGGCTTGGTCGACGAGCGCGGCGAGGATCGCACGGAGCGCCGCTGCGTATTGCTGCTGAGGCCGGTCGCATTCATCGGTGAGCCGCAGGTAGGAAGATTCGTTTGCGGCGAACGCGAACAGGGTTTCCGCAAGGCGGTCCGGATTGATGCGCGGATCGATTGCGGCAAGCGCGCTGGCCAGCTCGTGCATGTCGGAGCGGATGTTTTGATGACCACGGTCGCGCAGTTCCGCCAACTGTGGATCGATCGCGGCGCTGGATTCGCCGAGGGCCAGAAAGCGCGCGGCCCGTGCCATCAGCGCGACGTTGCGATCCGCCGCCTGGTCTAGCAGCCGATCGACCGAGCGGCCGGCGCGCATATCGCCCCATTCCTCTCTCTGGGATAGCGGCGTGCTGTCCTCGTCGCCGCGGACGCCGATTCGGATGATCTCGTTGAGCAGGTCAGCCTTGGTGGGGAACGCGAGGTAGACGGTCTTCTCGGCGACGCCGGCCTCGGCGGCAATCTTGGTCATCGTGGTTGGCAGGTAACCGTCTCGGAGGAAGAGCTGCTCGGCGGCAAGGCGGATCCGGCGGCGCGTCGCGACCGCGCGCTGCTCTCGTGCGGGCGAGTGGTACTCGCGACGCTGTCGGGGGTTGACGTCTGACATCGTATTCTCTACAGTGACACTGTAGTCATTTGGTGTTTGCGAACAAGGAGAGGCGATGCTCGCACGTCTAGCAACCTTCAACTCAGTGCCGGCGGACGTCGACGATCCGAACGTCAAGCTGCTGCGCGAGACGATTGGCGGCACGCCTGGGTTCGTCGCCGGCTTTCTTGGGCAACGAACGCCGGCTCTCGGGATCGCGCCAGCACCTCGCACTCCACGAACGGGCCTGTGCTATGCCCGGAAAAGCGAGCACCGCACTTGGGAGCGCTCCACGGCCGCGCTAGACGCGCACAGTGCTAGCCAGAGCCTCGGACGTCGCAAGCACGTGAGCAACAGCCGTGCCGGCGGAGACGGCGCGTCGGGATCGAACCAAAGGCCGCGACGAACGTCATCCGTATGTTCGCCAAGGCACGTCGGCCAGGGGTTCCATCTCCGGGCGCCCGGCTAAAGCCCAAATCGGAAGTCGTGCCGATGCTGCCCGGTTGGCGACTGAACAGGAGCCTCAGAACTCGTTCCTGAGCTTGTCGGCGTCGCATCTCAGCTCACGGAGCCGCTGGTACGCTGGCCGCTCGCGGATGCGGTCCAGGCACCACCGGATAGCGTCCGCGCGCGTTGCCGCGATTCCCGCCACGACCAGCGTGTCCACCGTTTCGAGGCCAGCCGGTCCCAGCCGGGCCAGCACCGGGGTGACCTCGCCGTGTTCCCCCTTCTGGATGTCCGGCAGTCGCTCCCCGACGATATTGCTCGCACGCGACCCGTGGCCGTCGCGGGTGACGGGGTTGTTGGCGAACGTGTACTCGACGAGCCTGATCTCACGGAGCTTCGCTGCCAGGTAAGCAGTGAACTGATCTCTCGCCATCTGGTTGGCTTGCTCGAATGCCGTGAGGGTCTGCTCGAAGTCATCTGGCCTCTCCGCGTCGAGCAGCACCCGGACCCACAGGTCCCCCGGCTCTATTTCCGGGTCGTCGCCGTATTGCAGCAGCACAGCCTGCCGGACCGCGCTGCCGGGGAAGCGTGCCCGGACCTCCTCGTTAATCTCGCGCTCGATCGCGTCCAGGGCATCGCGGTCCATGCCCTCGGCGTCGCATCTCAGTTCACGGAGCCGCTGGTACGGTGGCCGCTCGCGGATGCGCCCCAGGGCCCACCGGATGGCCTCCGCGCGCGTGGCCGCGATTCCCGCCACGATCAGCGTGTCCACCGTCTCCAGGCCAGCCGGTCCCAGCGCGGCCAGCACAAAAGTAGCTTCACCGTGCTCCCACCCCTGGATGTCCGACAGGCACTGCGCAGTGTGCACGATCGCGCGAGGTCCCTTGCCGTCGTAGGTGACGGGCTTGTCGGTGAACGTGTACTCGACCACCCCGATCTCCCGGAGCTTTGTTGCCAGGTAGCCCGTGAACTGCTCGATCGCCGTCTGGTTGGCTTGCTCGAATCCCCTCAGGGCCGGCTCCCAGTTGTCCTCCGGCCCGTCCGCGGCGAGCAGCACCCGGACCCACAGGTCGCCCGGCTCGATTTCCGGGTCGTCGCCGTATTGGAGCAGCGCGGCTCGCCGCACCGCGCTGCCGCGGAAGCGTGCCCGCACCTCCTGGTCAATCTCGCGCTCAATCGCGTCCAGCACATCGCGGTCCATCTCGGCCTCCTACAGCCGCATGGTGGCGCGACTCACCGACGATCGTCGAGTTCCTTCTCATAAACCGCGAAGCCGAGCTTAGGAGACATCCCAGCGCGCTCGTAGAGGCGGAACGCGCCCGTTTCACTCGCCGCATCGACCCCGAGCCCGATGCTGTGCTCGCCGCGCTCCCAGAAGCGCGCGAATGAGTCGCTCAAAAGCGCCGTACCGACACCGCGCTTGCGCCACGCCCGATGCGTGAACAGCACGCGCACCCAGCCGCCCCCGTACGTATCACCGGCGCAGATCGTTCCGGCAGCGATCTCGTCTCCCGAGCGAACGACGCACCAGAGCGTCGGGTCAAAACGCTCGCTGCCGATGTGGCTCCTCGACCACAATTCGAACTCGCGCGGGGTGTGCTCCCAATGATCCGCAAACGCCTCCTCGCACGCGGCGTGGAACTCGACCGCGTCCCGTTCGACCTCGAACGGGACAACTCGTAGACCGTCCGGCCAGCGGGGCGCGGGCGGCGGCGCCTGCAGCTCGATGCGCATCTCTCGGAAAACGCGCACGGCGCTGTAGCCGAGCGACTGCAGCAGCCTGCGGGCGGCCGAGTCGACCTCAAATGCGAAGGTGTGAATGCGGCGTGCGCCAAGCCGGGCCGCGTGCTCTTCAAGCTCAGTCGCGATCAGCGCTCCGATCCCCCGCCCGAGCGCGTCGGGATGTGCAAATCCCTCGGCTTCCCAAAGCTCGCCTTCTTGGCGCACCGCGCCAAAGCCAACAACGCGCTCGCCGTCGCGGACGACGCGCGCGTGCCGTTCGAGGTCAAGGTCCAACCACTCGTCCTCCACATCGGCCTGCGAGAGCGAACACTCGCCGTACAGAAACGTCTCTAGCGCCACCCTGACCGCCGTCACCGCGGCCGCGTCAGCCGCCACGGCCGGGTCAACCCGGAACGCCGTCATCGATCCTGTCCGCGACGCGGGCGACATCTCGCCACATCGAGAACCGTCACGGCATCCATGATGTGATTGTCTCGCAGCGCGATCACCGCCGGATCGCGATCCGCTGCAAGATTTGTCCGAGCCTGATCTCAGAACGCTGACCTGCTTCGCGCGCAACGACCGTTCAACGGGGCTTAGCTGCGGACACGGCACGCTCGTAGCGAGCTGATGTATACGGCAGGGATCGCAACCCTGTCGCCCGTACGCTCGTACGCCAGGACATCGCTGACCAGCGACGCGAAGCCCTGCGGTGTGTTGAACGGCGGTCGGCTGGTGACGTGAGCGAACACGCACTGGCAATCGACAAGGTTGCCGGTGCTCTGTCCGCAACCGTCGAGAAAGCCTGCTCTCATGTTTGCGCCTTCGGCTGTCGCCCATGGACTAGTGGCTCCGCCGCCGGTGATCTGCACGATTCCGACTACGAGGGCACACCGGCGAGAAGCGCGCCAATGGCATAGCGCCAGCGAATGCCAACCGCTCTCGGCGAGATTCCCGGCGTAGGACGAACACCTGCGCCGATGCCGGCGCCAACCGAAGATGATCGCGCGTAACTCGCCGGAGGGACCGAGCCCTGAACTGGGAACGCCGACGGTGTCGCAGACGTCGGAACGTAGGCAGCACCCGCGTCACGGTCCGCCTTCTTCGGCGCGGACAAGTTCAGCGCCCGCATGACGCACCACACGACCAGAACCAGCAGCACAGCTAATCCGGTGATCTGCCCCACGCGATACGACGTAGATGCCGCGAGCACCAAACCCATGTCCGGCCGTCGTATCGGCCCAGCCAGAACCAAACGTAAATCACGTCAAACGTCGATGGACACACTGCCGCATCGATCGAATCTGGACAGCGCTTGGTCTTGGCCCGATCCAGCAGTCTCGCCCGTGGTGCAAGCTGTGGGTTCTAGTGGACACCAGCAGCGGCCGTGTGGTGCACGGCGGCGGCAGTCGCAACTTGTGTCGTGCAGATCTCTGCTAACTGGTGATGGTGTAGGTCCCACCGGACGGAGTAATCGCAGCCGCGCACCACAGGAGCGCAGCTACCGGCGCGATGAGCAAGCCGACCGACGCGATCGCAACCAGACACCCCGCGGCGAGCATCCCCACGAGCGTCCAGGCCACGTACCGGGCGGCGCGACCTCCGCGAGAACACTTGCGATGAAGCGCCGCCCACACCAGCGCCACGATGATGAGCGGAATCCCCATGGGAACGAGAACCCCGGGTCCGTTGACCTGAACGAGCGTCAGCGACGGCGAAGAATGCGCCCCGGTGGATGAAACCGATGACGAGCCGTAAAACGGAAGGACGAAAACGGCCCCTACCAACGCTACGCTCCACACGAACGCCGCGACCGTGAACCAGAACGCCTGACGACCAGGACGGGCGTCTATCTGAGGCATGGCGCTGAGCCTACTTCCCGATGCTCGCTGATTCCAGCGGGACGCGGCCCCTCAACGCGCTGGCGGGATAGGCCTATTGTCTAGGTGTCGGGACAGAAGCGCTCTAGTCGAGAAGAAAACCACAACGGTTCCGCGGAACCGTCGGTCGGCTGGCTGCTGCGTTTCGATCAAGAGCGGGAGCTGGCGCCCGTCGGTGACCACGCCGAGCTTTCGGCGCTCGGCCACCTCGGGCTCTGTATTCGCCGCCGATTTTGGGCGACATTTAGCCCGTCACAGCGCCGGGAGACTCCGTTGACCCAAGGTCGCCGCGCTGAGAGAATCGTTTCGACGGGGCGCGATGAGACCGGTCGGCTTTCGAACCTCGCGCCGAGATGGTCTCGCCGGCGGGTTTCTGCAGGCACATCAGGAGGCGGAAGATGATCAGGACGCGCGTGGTGTTTACCGGAGCAGGCGTGGTCGCGGCGGTTGCCGTCTTCGCCGGCCAGGTCGTCGCTGCCGGTGGTCAAACGGCCGGAGCGGTGCATCCAGCCGCGAAGAAATCAGTCGCTGGCCACTGTCAAGCGAACGCGCTGGGGATATCGCTCACAGACACGGGGGCGTACTCGTTTCATACCGGCTTCGCGATCGAGTTCAAGAACCGGGGAAGCGCGTGCACCATCACCGGTTACCCGGGCGTTGACGGTCTCTCCGCGACAGGCCAGCGGATTCTCAGCGCCAAGCGGACCAAGTCCGGCTATATCGGCGGCGTCTTCTCGGGCCCGATCCCGACGGTGCATCTCGTCGAGGGGACGACGGCCTCCGCGCTGGTGGAGTGGGGGGACGGCGCACCGCTCGGAGTGCCGTGTCCCCATGCGCACTCGCTCAGGATCACTCCGCCCGGCGCGGTCAGCTCGGTAATCGTATCGCCGGAGTCGCTAAAGACCGACACTCTCTGCTTCCTGCAGGTTCATCCGGTCGTTTCCGGGCGCAGCGGACGGAAGACCTAAAGGCGCTCGACGGAGAAAAGGGGAAGGGCTAAGCCTGGACGCTCACTCATGCTCGTACCGGTGGAACCGCTACGGCCATCTCGTCCCGGGGAGCGAACAGCAGGCGCACGAGCGGCTCGACACCTACCTGAACGCCCCCACGCCCGCCGCGACTGTGGCGCACGCTGTGGCGCACGACCCCAAGAACGGCGAAACCCCCGAAAACACGGGGGTTCTGAAGTACCGCTACCGGGATTCGAACCCGGGTTTCCGCCGTGAGAGGGCGGCGTCCTAGTCCCCTAGACGATAGCGGCGAGAGACTGAGCTGAAACGGCGCGCTCGCGGCCGGCACTGCATCCGTCTCCGGGCACGGCTGGCGTCGCGATCGCCTGCTTCAGCGTAGTGGCAAGGCTACCGCGCGAGGCGAGCGGACGTGCACGCGTTGGTGGCTCGGGCGCCGTGCACTGGCCGCTACGCGTCTCGCCTACTGTCCGGGGATCATGAAACGAATGGTTTTGCAGGCATTTCCGTCCGAAGGGCCACTTACAGGGACACATATGTGTCCGTGCGGTTCGACTCGACTTGGGGGGTCAAGGCCTGCTAGTTTCAGCGTCCCGCGGCTGTGGTGAAATTGGTATACACGCGGCGTTCAGGTCGCCGTGCCCTTACGGGCGTGGAGGTTCGAGTCCTCTCAGCCGCATCGGAATTGCAGGTGTATCCGACCCGAGTGGTGGGCGCGGCGCTCGAGAGCTCTGGCCGACGACGGCGCCTAGAGCCAGCCCTGCTCTTCCGCGACGCGCACGGCCTCCGCCCGGTTACGGGCGTCCAGTTTCTGCATCGCTGAGGAGAGGTGGTTGCGGACGGTTCCGGGTGAGAGATAGAGCGCGCTGGCGAGCTCGGCGACGGTGGCGTGCTCGCGCGAGGCGAGCAGGACCTCGTGCTCGCGTGGCGTGAGCGGGCTCTCCCCCTGGCTAAGCGCCGCCGCCGCGAGACCGGGGTCGACGACGCGCTCGCCGGCGACGGCGCGGCGGATCGCGGCGGCGAGCTCGCCGGCGGGGGTGTCCTTGAGCAGGAAGCCGGCCGCGCCGCCCTCCATCGCGCGGCGCAGGTAACCCGGTCGACCGAACGTGGTGAGGATCAGGACTCGGCAACCGGGGAGCGCCCGGCGGAGCTCGTCGGCGGCGTCGAGCCCGGTCGCGCCCGGCATCTCGATGTCGAGCAGGGCGACGTCGGGCGTGGACGCGACCGCAGCCCCGGCCACCTCGTCGCCGCGTGACACCTGGGCCACGACCTCGATGTCCGGCTCGAGGTTCAGGAGGCTGGCGAGCGCGGTGCGGACCATCGTCTGGTCCTCAGCTAAGAGCACGCGGATCACACCGGTGGCGCCCGGCGTCACGCGCGCGCGACGGGGACGGTGACCGCGAGCCGGTAGCCACCGTCGGCAAGCGTGCCCGCTTCGATCCAGCCGTTGAGCCGCCGGGCGCGCTCGGCGAGGCCGGCGAGCCCATGCCCACCGCTGCCCGCGACGCCAAGCGCAGCAGTGCTGGCGACGGGATATCCGTTGCCGCCGCCGGTGCCCTCGTCCGCGCCGCCCGTGGTCCCGGTGTTGCGTGCGACGCCGCTATCTGCGACGCCGTTACCCGAGCGGACCCCGACGCCGACGCTCGGCAAGCCAGCGCTGGCTCCGTTTGTCACGGCGCCACGCCCGTCGTCGATCACCTCGACCCCGGCGTCGGTGAGGCTGGTCGTGATCTTCAGCGTGCAGTGGCGCGCGCCGCTGTGGCGGATCACGTTCGTCGCGCCTTCCCGGACAGTCCAGGCGAGGACGGCCTCGATCGGGGGCTCGAGCGTCGCGCGGGATTCCTGGACGTCCGCTTCGATCCCAGCCGCGGACAGCGCCATGCGGGCGCCGGCGAGCTCGCCGGCCAGCGTCGGCTGGCGGTAGCCGCTGACCGCCTCGCGGACCTCGCCGAGGGCCGTACGCGCGACCTGCTCGAGCTCGCCAACCTCGCGGGCGGCGTCGGCCGGGGCGTCGGCCAGGAGCCGGCCGGCGAGCTCGGCCTTCAACGCGATAACCGACAGCGAATGGCCGAGCAGGTCGTGGAGGTCCCGCGCGAACCGCTCTCGCTCCTCGGCGACGGCCAGCCGGGCAAGTTCGGCCCGGGCCGCACCTAGCTCGAGGTTCCTCACCCGCAGATCGCGCATCACGAGCATCAGCATCCCGATGCCCGCCGAGCTCGCGATGAACCCGACGACTGTGCCGCCGTCGGCGCCGCCGATCGCGGACGTGACACCGGCCAGCGCCGAGCACAGCAACACCGCGTAGAAGCCGATCCGCTGCGGCGTGGCCATCGCGGCGACGGCGGCGCAGTAGGTGAACAGGAAGCCCCAGCCCGACGCCTGGGAGATCGTCAGGGCCGTCGACACCGCAATCAACACTGCGAGTACCGCCAGGGGCACGCCGGCGCTGTCGTCGCGCCACCTCAGCACGAGCAGCACATAGCCGGCGACGAAAACCGCGGCCCCGCCGATCACCAGGCCATGCTCCAGAGGAGGTCCGTGCTTCCCGATCGCGTTCAGCAACGGGAAGATGACGAACCCGAGCCAGACGCAGGCCGCGATCGCCCGGACGCCGTTCGGCGATCTGCGCCCGAGCATCCGCTCGCCGATCAGTAGACGACCGCGGACGTCCGCCTCACCGGCGCCGCCGGCGCCACGACCGCGGTCGTCAATTTCTTCTGTCATCGCACCTCGCCCTGCGGCTGGCGCAGGAACCGCAGCATCAGGAAGATCCCGATCGCCGTCCAGATCGCCAGCGTCTGCAGGTCCTGAGCGTTGAATCCGGCGCCGGTGGTGTGTGGATTGAAGGCATGCTGGAGGCCGTCGGCGAGCGCCCGGATCGGGAAGATCTTGGCGATGTCGATCAGCGCCTTGGGCATCCCGGTCGGTGGGAACCAGATGCTCGAGATGAACGTCAGCGGCAGGATCAGCAGGTTCACGACTACCGGCGCGGCCTCGGCGTTAGGAATGAGGCGTGTTACGCCGATCCCCAGCGTAGTGAACGCAGCGGTTCCGAGCACGAGCGTGGCCAGGAGACCGGGAAGCGTCGAGCCGCGAAGGTGAACGCCGTAGGCGCCAATCCCGAGCGCCAGCGTGATCACCGTCATCATCAGGACGATTACCAACGTCGAGCCGATCCGGGCCGCAACGTAGGCCCACGGCGGCAGCGGCGTTCCCTGCATGCGCTTGAGCACGCCCTGGTCGCGGAGGATCGCGGTGCCGATGGCCATGTTCACGAACGTGGTGGCGATCAACCCGTAGGCGAGGATCCCGGGGACGAAGAAGTCGTCGTAGGGAATCCCGCCGAGGCTCGAGATGTGCGCCCCTTTGTCGAGGGAGGCGAAGATCACCAGGAACATGAGCGGGAACACGAACGTGAAGATCCCGCGGCCGCGGTTGCGCCAGTAGGCGCGCTGTTCGTACCGGATCTGCCATCCGATAAGGCCGAGATCACGCTTGAGCGAACTATCGCGCTTTAGCGAGGGAGTGGCTATGGCACTCATCGAAGGACCTCCTCGGCAGTCTGCGCCGGTTCGACGGGACGGGTGAGCTCGAGGTAGATGTCCTCGAGCGTCGGCTGGGTGACTGAGAAGTGGCCGAGGTCGACGTCGTTGTCGAGCGCCCACGTGGTGATCCGCTGCGCAGCCGCCACCGCTTCTTTCGTCAGTACCAGCACGCGATCTCCATCGAGCGAGCGCTGCTCGCACGGAATGTCGGGGAGATCGCCGAGCGACCAGTTCGACGGCAGCGTGAAGCGGATCTCGGCCGGCCGCAGGTCGCGTCCGCCGAGTTCTTCAGGCCGCCCGATCGCGATGATCTGGCCCGCGTTCATGACCGCCACCCGGTTGGCGAGATGCTGCGCCTCGTCCATGTAGTGCGTCGTGAGGAACACAGTCTTGCCCAGGTCGCACAGCGAGCGGATCGTGGACCACGCCTGGCGCCTCGCGCCGGGGTCGAACCCGGTCGTGGGCTCGTCCAGGAAGACCAGATCCGGATCGCCGACCAACGCGAGTGCCAGGTCGAGCCGTCGAAGCTGGCCGCCCGACAGCTTGCGGGCGCGCGTGTCGCGCTTCTCGCCGAGCTCGACCAACTCGATCAGCTCGTCGAACTGGGCGCCGGTGTTCGTGGTAGCGGCCGTACATCTCGATCAACTCGGTCACCGTCAGATCGTTCTGCACTCCGCACTGCTGGAGCACGATCCCGAGACGCTCGCGCAGCTCGCGCTGCCCGTGCGCCGGATCCATCCCCAGCACTCTTGCCTCACCGTGAGTTCGCTTCCGGTACCCCTCGAGGATCTCGACGATGGATGTCTTGCCCGCCCCGTTCGGCCCAAGCAGACAGAACACCTCACCCCGAGCGACCTCGAAGCTCACCCCGCGCACGGCCTCAACCTCGCCATAGGACTTGCGCAAATCGCGCACCTCGATGGCGAGTCCGTCTGCGTATGTATGGGTCGTAGTCATGCCGAGCAGGTTAAGCGGCGTCCGCGCGGTGCGTAAGTGGCGCACGGCCGAAATCAGGCATGACAAACGTCACACCCTGCTCAACGTGACACGGCGTCACTCGAGGCGTGGCGTCGACCACATAAGCATGCACCGCATGCTTATGTGGACGTTCGACCGGCGGGCGGCCCGGTTTGTCACGTTGTCCAGGGCGCCGGTGGTCGGGGCGGGTCACGGACCGCGCGCGGGTGACGCCCGGCGGACGCGACCGCGGCGGCGGCCGCACGCCCAGGGTCGCGGCCAGCAAACCGCGCGGGCGGCCGGCACACTACGCGCCCCGCAACCGCCTACGGCTCTTTATTCCACAGCTGAACGACCTCGGTCGTGCGCTCGAACCCGAGCGCGCTGACGGTCCCAGCGCTCAAGGCGAACCGCGCCCCACCCGAGACATCCATCTGTAACCACCGCGCGGTCAGGACGCGCAGGATGTGTCCGTGGGCGAACGCGAGGCAGTCGCCATCCGCGGCGCGCATCCGCTCGATCACACGGTCAGCGCGCGCGCCAACCTCCGCCGGCTGCTCGCCGCCGGGACATCCATCGCGCCACAGCGACCACGAAGGGTCCGTCTCCCAGATCTGGGCCGTGGTCAGCCCCTCGTACTCGCCGTAGTCCCACTCGTGCAGGTCCTCGCACCGTGAGGCCGCCTCGGCGTAGCCGGCGAGCTCGCACGTCTCGCGGGCCCGGCGAAGCGGGCTCGACAGCACCAGCGAGAAGGTCCAGTCCGCGAGCGCCGGCCCGAGGCGCACGGCGCGCTCGCGTCCCTTCTCGGTCAGCGGCAGATCCGTGTGGCTCGTGTGCTGGCCGCTCAGGCTCCACTCGGTCTCACCGTGGCGGACCAAGACGATCTCCATGCCTCCAACCCCCCTCGAAAACGGCCGCCGCGCTCAGGCGTCGGCCGCGTCGTATGCCTCGCGAGCGATCATCTCGCGCGCCTGCTGTTCCTCGAGCGCCGGTCCGTCGCCGTGCTCTGACTGGTAGTGCGTCTGGACCTGGCGCAGCAGCTCATCGTCGGTCGCCGCCGCCAACGGCTCGCCGCAGACGTTGCACTCGATCACTCGTTTGGACATGACGCCCTCACTCCTCCTGACCCGTCACCCACGATCCGTTTCACCCTCGCGCCTCACGCGCGACTGAATTCGAGCCGGCAGAACCGAATCGCCCCTCGCTGTTCTGCGCCTCGATCTCCTGCGCCGCCAGCAGCGCGGCCCCGAGAACGCCCGCGCGCACGCCGTGCCATGCCAGGCGGATGCTCGTCCGCCGCCCAAGCCCCGGCACGACGTAACCGAGCGCCACTCGCTTGGCCGGCTCGAGCAGCCGTTCCCCGGCACGCGCGGCGCCACCGCCGATCACGACCTCCTCCGGGTCGAACGTGTTGATCGCGTTCGCGATGCCGATCCCGACGCGCTCGGCCCAGACCTCGATGATTTCCTGCGCGGCGGCGTCGCCCTCGGCGGCACATTCGACGGCCTCCGCGCCCGCCATCTCCTTCCCCTCCGCCTTTAGCCTGCCGAGCGCCGAGTCCGGATGCGAGTCGGCGGCCTGAAGCACGAGCCTGTCGAGCGCGTGGCCCGCGGCCACGTACTCGAGCGATCCGGGCTGTGGGAAGTGCGTAGGAGCTGGGACGGACTCGCCGGAAAGGTCGAGCCCGACGAGGGTGTGTCCGAGCTCTCCGGCGCCACCGGTGGCGCCTCGGTAGATCCGGCCGCCCAATATGATCCCGCCGCCCACCCCCGTCCCGATTGTGATCATCACCAGGTTGTGCGCGACGAGCCGGAGCTCGGAATCGTGCGCCTCGGCGAGGGCCGCCACTGTCGCGTCGTTGTCGACAAACACCGGCACGCCGAGCCGTTCCCCGAGCACCTGACGCAACGGGACGTCCTTCAACGGGATGTTCACCGACGAGACAACCCGTCCAGTGTCGAACTCGACTATCGACGGGACGCCGATCCCGACCGCATCGAGGCTCTCGCCCCGCACCCTGCCCACCATCGCCACCAGCTGGTCGATCACCGCCCCGCTGCCCGAGCGGTCGGTCGGCAGCAAGACTGACTCGCCGAAATGCCGCCCGACGAGCGGGGCCACCGCGACCTTTGTCCCCCCGAGATCGACACCGATGACCGAGCTCATGCTCCGGACTCCAGACCCGCAGCGGCCGCCGGGTCGAGCAGCACCTTGACCTCCTTGGCCAGCGGCACCAGCAGTGAGGTCGGCACGTGCGGATCCGGCCGAGCACCAGGACCGAACGCGGCCGCCACCGGTCCGGCCTTCGACTCACCGGTGATGAGGAACACCACCTGCCGCGCGTTCGCCAGCCGGGGCAGGGTCATGGACACCCGGGGCACGAACGGCTCCAAACCTGCCTCCTCGACGCCGACCACGGGTCGCGACCGCTCAGACAAGGAAGCCTGATCCGGGAACAGTGACGCGCAATGACCGTCGGGCCCGACCCCGAGCAACATCAGATCGAACCGCGGCGACCCGGCCGACGCCAGAAGGCGCTCATAGTCGGCAGCCCCGTCAGCAGGCCCCAGCTCGCCCTTCATCCGGTGGATCGTCGGCAACCCATGATCGACGAGCGCGTCGAACATCGACGCCTTGGCCGCGCCGTAGTTCGACAGCGAATCGTCGGGCGGAACGCACCGCTCGTCGCCGAACCACATCGTGGACCCCGATACGTCGATCCCAACCGAAAGCACCGCGTCGACGAACTCCCGGTACGCCTCCTGCGGAGTCGAGCCGCCGGTGAGCACGATGTGCCCGCCGCCCGCGGCCACCCCGACGAGCATTGCCGAACACGCGCGCGCGGGATCTTCGAGGACCTCGATCTCAACCGCCATGCTGGTTGAACCTCCTCTCGAGTTCAACCGTCATGCGCTTGGAATCCTCTGGCTACCTCGAGCGCCGGTCCGTATGTCGGGTCGCGTAGCAGTGCCTGCCGGACGCCCTCGCCGAGGATCCCGCCCTCGCCGCGGGAGGCGCCGAGCACGAGCCAGCTGTGTTCGCCGTGCGCCGCGATCGACTCGTGGGCGCGCAATCCGCCGAGCGCCCGATCAAGCGACAGCGCGTAGCCGGCGCACGTCACGGTGACGCCCGCGAGCCCGGGAACGTCCTGGGCGGCCGGCTCGAACCTCAGGTCGATGTAGCGCGAGCTGCTCGTGTAGGCCCGTCCACGCAGCCCGGCGCCGTTCGCCGACTGAAGCGGTCGCGTGTCCCACTGCAGACGCGACGCGAGCCAGGCCGCGAGGAGCAGTGCGCTCGCCGTCGAGCTCGCCTGGTGCCGGATCGTGAACCCCTCGATCGCCGCGAGCGCCCCCCGGCGCGCGGGCGGGTCGAAGCTCGCCGCCAACCGCTCGCGCCACGGCGTCGTCCGCAGCCACGCCAGGTCGACGACGTAGGCGGACTTCTGTTCCTCCTGCGCCCGCGCGAGCCCGTCGTCGGCGTCGGGGAAGTCGTCGGAGTCGAGCAGGATCACATCGGTTATCCCCTGCAGCGCGGCGATGGCCTCGTCGTGACCATGCGGACACCACAGCACGGTCGGGAGCTCGGAGATGACGATCGGGTCGACGATCGTCTCCAATCCGGGCAGGTGATCGGGACCCATGTCGATCTCGACGCTCTCGCGGATCACGCCGATGCCGCCGCTGGACGTGTCCTGATAGCTCATCACCGCGGTCGCGTCGAGCGTGTCGCGCCCGTCCTCGACCGCGCACAGGATCGTGCGCGAGGCGTGGTAGCGACCGACTCGCGCCAGGCGGTTCGAGATCTCGCCCTTCCAGGCGCGATCGACGACCACGATCAGGTTGAGAACGCGTGCGGGGGCAAGCGTCTGGTCGGCCGCATGCCGTGAACGCAGCATCTCGCGGAGCGCCGCGTCGATCGCATCGGGATCGGTGTTCTGTTCGGTCCAGACGTCGTCGCTCACAGCCGCCGCCACTTAGCGTTGCCTTCGAGCAGACCGTCCGCCTCCCGCGGTCCCGCTGTGCCGGCCGCATAGATCGGAATTGGCGTCGTCGTGTCGTCGTGCCACGCCGTGAGGATCGGATCGATGATTGCCCACAACGCCTCGATCTCGTCGCCGCGCGTGAACAACGTGGCGTCGCCCCGCATCGCATCGAGGATCAGCCGCTCGTACGCCTCGGGAGACTCCGACATGAACGACGTGCCGTACCGGAACTCCATGTTTACCGGACGGATCCGCATTGTTGGGCCAGGGATCTTCGCCCCGAGCGACACCGACACGCCCTCGTCGGGCTGAACGGTCAGGATGATCTGGTTCGGCTGAACGCCGACCGAGCCGCTGCTCTTGAACGCCATGTGCGGTACTGGCTTCAACGTGACCACGATCTCGGTGACCTTGCGCGCGAGTTGCTTGCCGGTACGCAGATAGAACGGAACGCCCGCCCACCGCCAGTTCGACACGTGCAGCCTCAGCGCGGCGTAGGTCTCGGTCCTCGAGTCCGGAGCCACGCCCTCCTCGTCGTGGTAGCCGACAACGCGCTTGCCGCCGACCGTCCCGGGGCCGTACTGCGCGCGCACCGTCATCGAAGGGACCTCCGAGACGTCGGGCGGGACGATCGCCTCGAGCACCTTGAGCTTCTCGTCGCGGACGTGGTCGGCGTCGAACGAGGTCGGCGGCTCCATCGTCAGCAGCGCGAGCAGCTGCATCATGTGATTCTGGACCAGATCTCGGAGCGCGCCGGCCCCCTCGTAGTACCCGGCGCGCCCGCCGATGCCGATGTCCTCGGCCGCGGTGATCTGGACGTAGTCGATGAAGTTCCGGTTCCACACCGGCTCGAACAGCGCGTTGGCGAACCGGAGCGCCATCAGGTTCTGGACGGTCTCCTTGCCCAGGTAGTGGTCGATCCGGAACACCTGGGACTCGTCGAACACCTCGAGAACCTCGGCGTTCAGCTGGCGGGCCGACTCGAGGTCGTACCCGAACGGCTTCTCGATCACGATGCGCGTGTCCGCGTCCGGCCGCTCACGATTCAGCCCGGCGGCGCCGAGCTTGCCCGCGATCACCGGGAAGAACTGCGGCGCAGTGGACAGGTAAAAGACGTGGTTCAGGTCCTGGCCGGCGCGTTGGTCGAACTCGTTCAGCACCCGGCGGATTTGGCTGTAGACATCGTCGTCGTCGAACTCCCCCGGCACGTAGCGCATCTCGTCGACGAGACCTTTGAGCACGGCCTCGTCCGGCCGGCGGCGCGAGAACCGCTCGATCGATTCCTTCGCCATGTCGCGGAACTCCTCGTGCTCCTGCTCCCGCCGGGCGACGCCGACGAGCTCGAACCGCTCGGGCAGCGCGCCCTCGTGCGCGAGGTTGTACAGCGCCGGTAGGAGCTTGCGGTGCGCGAGATCGCCCGTGGCGCCGAATATCACCAACGCGGTCGGGCGGACGGGCAGTCGCTCCAACCCCGCGATCAGCGGATTGTCCTGCTCGACCTCGGCGGTGGCGGGGGCTGCGGCGGCGACGGCGGCGCTCTGCATACGCTTATTAGCTCCTTTCGAGGATCGCTTGAATGCGGTTGGTCAACGCCCGGACGGCAGCAACAAGGTCTCCTTCCAGCTCTACCCGCTCGGCGGGCAGCCCGCGCGAGCGCAACGTCTCGAGGTCGCCCGCGGCCTGCGCCGCGATCAGCATCCCGAACGAGTAGCCGGCGCCCGGGATGTCCACGTCGCGCTCCGGGCGAGAGACGAGCTGCAGGAAGCGCCCGACCGGGGGCCCGCCCTTGTGCAATTGACCGGTCGAGTGCAGGTAGCGCGGGCCGTATCCGAACGTCACCGCCGCGCCCGTCGCATCGCGGATCGCGCTCCGCAACCCCGCGATCGCCTCATCAAACTCGGCAGACGGCGGGACGTAGCCCAGCAGAGCCACGTAATGCGGTGGCGAGGCGTCAGCCAGCAGCGCTCTGAGCGAATCGTCGTCGGCAGCCGCAACCGAAGGCACAGAACCCGACGCCAAGACCCGCGCCGTGTTGTCCTTGGCCTCCTGCACGTTCGGCTGGTCGAACGGGTTGATCTCGAGCGCCCACCCCGCCACGGCGACCGCGAACTCGGTCAGGAAGAAGATCCGCCCGAGGTCGGCGGGACCGTGCGCCGGCAGCGTGATCGTGGGATGTCCGGCGGCGGAGATCTGCTCGATCGCGGCGTCGAGGCGCTCCTCGGGGTGCTCCAGGTTGCGCCGGTAGACGAACACCCGATCGTCGCCGTAGACGTCGGCCGAGTCGCCCAGTGGCTCATCGACGACCGGGACGATCCCGCGTCCGTGCTTCCCGGTCGACTCGGCGACGAGCTGCTCGGCCCACAGCCCGAAGCTCTCGATCGGCGGCGAGATCAGGAACGTCAGCTTGTCCCGGCCCTGCCGCGCCAGCTCGCCGATCACGGCGCCGAACCACAGCCCGGAGTTCGATTCGCTCGAGTCGTAGTGAGCGCACATCTGCTCGGCTACCTGACAGCGGTGGAGCAACGCCTCGATGCTCACCCCCATCAGCGCGGCCGGAACCAGACCGAAATAC
Source organism: uncultured Solirubrobacterales bacterium (assembly GCA_963737055.1). Taxonomy (GTDB): domain Bacteria; phylum Actinomycetota; class Thermoleophilia; order Solirubrobacterales; family Solirubrobacteraceae; genus Palsa-465. The sequence goes on from CAVTRE010000002.1 coordinate 1,042,417, forward strand.
GAGAGCACCGAGTAGCGACCGCCGATGTCGGGCGGGTTGAGGAAGCACCGCCGCAGCCCGTTGTCCGCAGCCAGTCGCTCGAGCGGGGTCCCGGGATCGGTGATTACGACGAACTGCTCGGGTTGCGCGAGCGACTTGAAGTACTGGTACTGCGACAGCGTCTCGATCGTCGAACCGGACTTCGAGGAGACGATGAACAGGGTCCGCTCGAGCTCCACGGATTCGCGCACCCCGAGCACCACATCCGGGTGCGTGGAATCGAGCACGGTCAACCGCAGCCCGTCGGGGACCGACCCGAACGACCGCCGGATCACCTCCGGACCCAACGACGACCCGCCCATGCCGAGCAGCACCGCATCCGTGAACCCGTCCGCTCGACACGAATCGGCGAACGCCTCCAGCTCAGACGCGTGCTCGAGCATCGGCTCGGAAACGGTTAGCCATCCCAGCCGGTCCTCGATCTCCAATGATGAGGACCCACCCGCCGCCGCCGCCACCCCGCCCCACAGCGACGCGTCGCGCCGCCAAACGCGCTGCGCAACGTTCTCGGACACCGCTGTCCGAACCCGCTCGGCCACCGGCGGCTGCAACAGCGGCGGGAGCCGGGCATGGATCCTGCTCGGCTGGCCGGTCACCACTGCCGCGCGCCGTTCCTCGATCCCGGCCAGCAGCCGGGTCATCGCCTCCTCGAACTGGTTGACGCCGTCGACGAGCAGGTCGTCGGTGACCGCGCTGAGGTCGACCCCGGCGTCGGCGAGCGCGGCCAGGTCCGCGCTGGGGTCCTCCTCCCCCGTCAATCCACTCACCACTCCGTGATCGGCGAATGCCAGCAGCGTCGCCAGTGGCATCGTGTTCACGGTGTGGGGCGCGACCAACCCGTCGACGTACATGGTGTCGGAGTAGTGCGGGTTCTTGGTCCCCGTCGACGCCCATAACGGGCGCTGGACGGCTCCCCCCGCCGCGATCAGAGCATCCCAGCGCGGACCAGAGAACAGCTCCTGGAACCGACGGTACGCAGCCCGGGCGTTGGCCAGCGCCGCCGTCCCGGCCAAGTCGTTCCGTCCGAGTTGCTCCAACTGCCGATCGACGGCCGTGTCCACGCGCGAGACGAAGAAAGACGCCACCGAGTTCACGGCGAGCTCTAACCCCTCGGCATGACGGCGCTCGAGCGCGCGCAGATACGCCTCCACCACGTCCTCATACGCAGCGACCGAGAACAGAAGCGTGACGTTCACGTTGATGCCCTCGTAGAGCGCCTCCTCGATCGCTGGGACCCCCTCTGGCGTCCCCGGAATCTTGATCATCACGTTCGCACGGTCGACCCGCTTCCAGAAGGAGCGGACCTGCTCGAGCGTGCCCTCCGTGTTGTGCGCGAGCTCCGGCGCGACCTCGAGCGAGACGAATCCGTCGCGGCCACGGGCATCGCGAAAAACTCCCGCGAGCGCGTCGGCCGCGAGCTGCACGTCCCGGATCGCGATTTGCTCGTAGATCGCCACCGAGTCCAGGTTCTCCCGGGCCAGCGTGCGCAGATCGTCGTCGTAGTCGGTCGAACCGAGGATCGCCTTCTCGAAGATCGACGGGTTCGAGGTGACGCCGCGGAGCGACTCCACGGCGACCATTCGCGCGAGCTCACCCCCTTCCACCATCGACCGGCGAATCTGGTCGAGCCATACGCTCACACCCGCGTCGGTTATCGCTAACAAGCGGGGGTTCAGCTCGGTGATGGTGCTCATGTTCGCCCCCCTTTCGCTCTACCCGGCTCCACTCGAGCGCGCGCGCTTGACGGCCGCCCGCCCGGCGTCGGCCACGCGATCGGAGGTGAATCCGAAGTGCTTGTAGAGGGCACCGGCGGGCGCGGACGCCCCGAACCCGGTCATTCCGATCGCCTCGCCGAGCTCACCGACCCAGCGATCCCATCCGAACGTGGCAGCGGCCTCGAGCGACACCCGCGCGCGCACCCCCGGAGGCAATACGCGATCCCGATACTCAGCGTCCTGGGCGGCGAAGTTCTCCATGCACGGCATGCTCACAACCCGGGTGGCGATCCCTTCGGCTTCGAGCGCGTCGGCGGCGCCGGCGCAGATGTGGACCTCGGTGCCGGTGCTGATCAAGATCAGGTCGGGCGGCTCTGGCTCGTTGAAGGAGTACCGCAGGACATACGCGCCGCGGTCGATCGCGTCGTCGGGAACCGCTGACGGATTCCAGGTCGGAACCCCCTGCCGCGACAAAACCAGCGCGGTCGGGTGATCGCTGGCCTTGATCGCGTAATGCCAGGCCAGCGAGGTCTCGTTCGCGCCCGCGGGCCTGACCACCCGGAGCACGGGCATCGCGCGTAGCCCCGCGAGCTGCTCGATCGGCTGGTGGGTGGGGCCGTCCTCCCCCAATCCGATCGAGTCGTGGGTGAACACAAAGATCGACCGCAGGTGCATGAGCGCGGAAAGACGGATCGACCCGCGCATGTAGTCGCTGAACGTGAAGAACGTGGCGCCGAACGCACGCAGATAGTGAAGGTTCATCCCGTTGACGATCGCGCCCATCGCGTGCTCGCGGATGCCGAAGTGGAGGTTGCGACCCGCGTACGCGCCGGGCTCGACGCTGTCGGCCCCATCGATCAGCGTGAGCGTCGACGGCGCCAGGTCGGCCGACCCGCCGACGAATTCGGGAACCTTCGACGCCGCCCACTGGATGATCTCCTGCGAGGACTTGCGCGTGGCGGTCATCGAGCCCGAGGCGTGGAACCTCGGCACCTCGTCATCCCATCCGTCCGGCAACCGACCGGCGATCATCCGGTTGAGCTCTTCCGCGAGGCCGGGGTGCGCCTGGGAATAGGCGTCGAACCGCTCGCGCCAGTCGGCCACGAATTCCTCGCCACGCTCGATGCAGCGACGGGAGTGCTCGAGCGCTTCGTCGGGGACGTAGAACGGCTCGAGCGACGGATAGCCCATCTTGTCCTTGGTCAGCTTGACCTCTTCCTCGCCGAGCGGCGAGCCGTGGGCGCCGGCGGTGTCGTGCTTGTTCGGGCTCCCCTGGGCGATGTGGGTCCGGATGATGATCAGCGACGGCTTGTCCTCGACCGCCTTCGCGGTCTCGAGCGCGCGCTGGAGGTTGTCGAGCCCGATGTCCTCATAGAGGTCCTGGACGTGCCAGCCCAAGGCCTCATAGCGCTGGCCGACGTCCTCGGTGAACGCGAGCTGGGTGTCGCCCTCGATCGAGATGTGGTTCTGGTCGTAGAACGAGATCAGCCGGCCGAGGCCGAGGTGTCCGGCCAGCGAGGACGCCTCATTGGAGATCCCCTCCTCGAGGTCGCCATCGGACGCGATCACGTACGTGTGGTGATCGACGATCTCGTGGCCCGGGCGGTTGAAGCGCGCCGCGAGCATCCGCTCGGCCAGCGCCATCCCGACGGCGTGTGAGATTCCCTGCCCGAGCGGTCCCGTGGTCACCTCGATCCCGGGAAGGTCGCCGTACTCGGGGTGCCCCGCGGCCATCGAGCCGAGCTGGCGGAAGCGCATCAGGTCATTCTCGAGGCTCACGTCGTAGCCCGTCATGTACAGGGTCGAGTACAGGAGCATCGAGGCGTGTCCGCACGAGAGCACGAACCGGTCCCGGTCGGGCCACTTGGGGTCGCGCGGGCTGTGGCGCATGACGCGGGTGTAGAGGACATAGGCGACGGGCGCCAGCGCCATCGGCGTCCCCGGGTGCCCGGAGTTCGCCTTCTGCACCCCGTCCATCGAGAGCACGCGGATGGCGTCGACGCACAGCCTGTCCAGCGAGGTGGCGGGATCCGTCGCGGTCACCGGCGCAGCATAACCCGATAGCCGTTCCGGAAAGAAACGCGCCGTGAATTATCCGAAGAGCACGTCGAAGCGCTCGTATTCCTCCACCGGCACGTGCCGGACCTCGGCCACCGCGTCGGCGAGCGGCACCATCTCGACGTTCGTCGAACGCAGCGCGGCCATCGTCCCCCACTCGCCCGCGTGCGCCGCGGTGATCGCGGCGAGCCCGAGTCTGGTGGCGAGCACACGGTCGAACGACGTCGGGGTGCCCCCGCGCTGGACGTGTCCGAGCACGGTGGCGCGGGTCTCGTAGCCGGTCCGGCTCTCGATCGCGCGTTCGAGCGCGTACCCGATCCCGCCCAGCCTGGGATGGCCGAACTCGTCGACCGAGCCCGTCTCAGCGATCGGCATCGTCCCCTCCTTCGGCATCGCGCCCTCGGCGGCGACCACGATCGAGAAGTACCGGCCGCGGGCATGTCGCCGGCGGATCAGCCGGCAGACCTCGTCGATGTCGAACGGGATCTCCGGGATCAGGATCACGTCCGCGCCGCCGGCTACCCCGGAGTGGAGCGCGATCCAGCCGGCGGTGCGGCCCATGACCTCGACCACGAGGATCCGGTTGTGACTCTCCGCGGTCGTGTGCAGCCGGTCGATCGCCTGGGTGGCGATATGGAGCGCGGTGTCGAACCCGAACGTGACGTCGGTCCCGCCGAGGTCGTTGTCGATCGTCTTGGGGACGCCGATGACGTTGACGCCGTCGCTGTAAAGCCGGTTGGCGACGCCGAGCGTGTCCTCGCCGCCGATCGCGATCAGCCCGTCGAGGCGGAGCTTCTCGAGCACGTCCTTGACCCGCTGCACCCCGTCGTCGCGCTTGTACGGGTTGGTCCGCGAGCTACCGAGGATCGTTCCGCCCCGCGGGAGGATCCCGCGCGTGGACTCGATGCTCAGCTCGCTGTGCGAGTCCTCGAGCACCCCGCGCCAGCCGTCGCGGAATCCGACGATCTCGTCGCTGTACGCGTCGATCCCCTTGCGCACGACCGCGCGGATGACCGCGTTCAGGCCGGGGCAGTCGCCGCCTCCAGTGAGCATCCCGATCCGCATCGGCGCGAATGGTATGCGGTTGCGCTTTTGGGCCTCGCTTCGCTCGGCGTCCGTGGGTCCATAAGGGCCCGTCCGGACCGGGAGTGGTTGAACCGACACCGTTGTAGGCTGGCGACCATGTGGCGCCCGCGGCTGACCGGCACCTACCACGACGGCTGGCTCTGGGCCGGCCTCGGAACCGCCGCGGCCCTGGCGGCCGGCGGACTGATCGAGACCGCGCACATACGCAGGCTCTCTCGCGACCCGGAGCGAAAACTGCTCGACTCGCCGCCCGAGGGCCGCGCGCAGACGGCCCGCTCGGCCGACGGGACCGCGCTCCACGTCGAAGTATTCGGACCCGAGGACGGCCCGACCGTCGTCCTGGCCCACGGCTGGACGGAGATGCTCCAGTACTGGGTTTACGTGATCCGTGCGCTGTCCAAACGCGGGTTCCGGGTGGTGGCCTACGACCAGCGCGGACACGGCAGCAGCGAGCCCGCTCCTGGCGGCGACTACTCGATCGACCGCTTCGGCGAGGACCTCGAGGCGGTGCTCGGCACCTGCGTCCCGGACGGACAGCTCGCGATCATCGCCGGCCACTCGCTCGGGGCGATGTCGATCGCCGCCTGGGCCGAACATCACGACGTCGAGCGACGGGTCCGCGCGGCCGCGCTGCTGTCCACCGGCGTCGGCGACCTGATCGCGGAGCACCTGCTGCTGCCGCTCCCGAGCATCGCCAACACGGTCAACCGCGCGGTCTCGCTATACGGCTTTCTCGGCAACCGGGCGCCGCTTCCGCGGTACTCGACGCCGCTCAGCTACGCGGCGGTCCGTTACATCGCCTTCGGCCGCCACGCGTCCCCCGCGCAGGTGGCGTTCTTCGAGCGGATGCTCGTCACCTGCCCGCCCGACGTGCGGGCCAAGATCGGGATCGCGATGTCAGAGATGGATCTGCATGACGCCGTACCGCGCCTGACGATCCCGACGACCGTGCTGGTGGGCGCCGACGACCGCCTGACTCCGCCTTCGCACGCCCGGCGGATCGCCGAGAACCTCCCCCACCTCGAGAAGCTGATCGTGCTACCGGAAACGGGTCACATGACGCCGCTCGAACGGCCGGAGGAGGTGACCGCCGCGCTGGTCGAGCTGGCGGCGGTGACGGCCGAGCGTGTTGTCGTCTGACCGCCTCTGACACAGTGTGCGGGTGGTGGGAGCCAGCGCCGTACCCGGTCGTCCGTCCATCTGTCATGTGCTGAGGGAGGATCCGGAGCTCGCCGAGGCGATCCCCCCGGAGCGCCGTCAGCAGGCCATCGAGGACTGCACGGCTCCCGAGCTGACGATCGAGCGGGGTCCGCTCGCCCGGCGTAGCTCGCTCGGCTTTCAGGGCGGGATCGGCGTGCTCGTGCTGAGCGGGCTCCTAATCCGCCGCGTGGGCATCGAGGGTCGGTACGGGGCCGAGTTGATCGGCGAAGGCGATCTCCTGCGGCCCACCGAGGAGAGCGTGTCTCCCCTGCTGCCGCTGACCACCGACTGGTCGGTCGTGTTGCCCGTCCGCATGGCCGCCCTCGATGGCGGCTTCGAGCAGCAGCTCGCGCACTATCCCGAGCTCGCGCGTCCTCTGATCGACCGCGCGATCCAGCGCTCCAAGTGGCTCGCGGTCAACATGGCGATCGTGCACCAGGCCCGGGTCGACGTGCGCCTGCACATGCTGCTCTGGCACCTCGCGGCGCGGTGGGGACGCGTCCGCAGCGACGGAACCGTGCTCCGGCTGGGGCTCACCCATACGGTGCTCGCCGACCTGGTGGCCGCGCGTCGGCCGACCGTGACCACCGCGCTGTCCGAGCTCGCGCGTCAGGGCCTGGTCAGAACCGACGGCCAGACGTGGATTCTCCCGGGCGAGGCGCCGGCCGATCTACTGGCCTTCGCCCAGACCGCAAGCGATCAGCGCGCCGAGTCGCCGGCGAGCCCGGGCCTCATCTAGAGCCGTTGTACATCGACCCCTACATCATCCTCGGGAGCGCCATCATCGGCCTGTTCGTCGGGATGACCGGCGCCGGGGGTGGCGCGCTGATGACGCCGATGCTGATCCTGTTGTTCGGCGTGACCCCGGCGGCCGCGATCTCGAGCGACCTCGTCGCGGCGGTGGTCATGCGACCGTTCGGCGCGGCCGTGCACCTCCGGGCAGGCACGGTCAACCGGGGGCTGGTCCGCTGGATGGTGCTGGGCTCCGTTCCGGCGGCGTTCATCGGGGCCTACGTGTTGCACGTGCTCGGCAACTCGAAGTCCGCACAAACGCACATCGAGACGCTGCTGGGGTCGGCGCTGCTGGTGGGTGCGGGCGCGATGGCGCTGCGCTTTGTGCTTGACCACCGGACCGGCCAGGCCAGGCGGGCGCTCGTGCACGAGATCACGCCGCGACCGCTGCTGACGGTCGCGATCGGCATCGTCGGCGGCCTCATCGTCGGGATGACGTCGGTCGGGTCGGGTTCGCTGATGATCGTGCTGCTCCTGTTCGTGTATCCGACGATCGGCGCCAACCAGCTCGTTGGCACCGACCTCACGCAGGCGGTTCCGCTCACGCTCGCGGCGGCGCTTGGGGCGCTGATCTTCGGCCACGTCGTCCTCGACGTCACCGCATCGCTGATCATCGGGAGCGTTCCCGCGGTGCTGGTCGGCTCGATGCTGTCCTCGACGATCCCCGATCGCTACGTCCGCCCGGCGATCGCGTTCGTGATCTTCGCCTCCGGGCTCAAGTACGTCGGCCTCGGCACCACCGCGCTCGGATGGACGCTGTGCGCGATCTTGCTCGCCGGGGCGGTCATGTGGGTGGTGTTCGCGCGCCCCTGGCAGGCCCGGATCGACGCGATCGAGCGACCATAGATGGACCGGATCGACATTCCCGTGGTCGGTGGGACGCTGGCCTCGTTTCGTTGCGGACCCGCGGGGTCCGAGCCGGTCGTTGCGGTCCACGGCATTACGGCGAACAGCCGGGAGTGGATCGCGGTCGCCCGGGCGCTCGAGGGCCGCGCGGCGCTGCTCGCCCTGGACCTGCGAGGCCGCGCCGCCTCCCGCGAACTTTCGGCTCCGTTCGGGATGGAGGCGTACGCGCGGGACATGCTCGCCGTTATGGATCACTTATCGCTCGAGCGCGCGGTACTCGTCGGCCACTCGCTCGGCGCGTACGCGGTCGCGCGGTTCGCCGCCGATCACCCCGAGCGGGTCGCCGCGGCGGTGCTCGTCGACGGCGGGCTGACCCTGCCGGTGCCCGCGGGCGCTGACCCGCAGGCGGTCACCGCCGCCGTCCTCGGGCCCGCGCTCGCCCGGCTGAAGCTGACCTTTGCCACGCCCGAGGCCTACCACGACTGGTGGCGGGCGCATCCCGCGTTCGCACACCGCGATGTCGTCGATGCGGATTTGGTCGCATACGCCGATCACGACCTCGTGGGCGAGCCCCCGTCGTTGCGGTCCTCAGTTTCCGAGGACGTGGTGCGAGCTGACGCCGGCGAGCTGCTCGAGATCGGCAAGCCCGCCCACCGGCTGGCGGTCCCGACCGTGCTGCTATGCGCCGAGCGCGGGATGACGGACGACCCGAATCCGATCCAGCCGCCGGCGCTCGCGCAGGCCTGGGCTGACGAAGCGCCCGACACGCGGGCAACCGAGCGCGTGCCCGGGGTCAACCACTACACGATCGTGATGGGCGCCGCCGGCGCCGGCGTGGTCGCGAACGCAATCGTGCGCGCATTGCAAAGTCCCGCGTTCGGCCCTGGCCTACGATCAGGCGGATGAGCACGTCGGAGACGGTTGGCTCGGGAACGGCGCCGCCCGAGCCGGATCTGACGCCGGAGGAGATGGTCGCGCGCGCGGTGGCGCTCCGACCGAGACTGATCGCCGATCAGGAGGCGACCGAGAAGCGCACGTACTACTCGGCCGAGATGCACGAGGCGTTTTTGAACGCGGGCTTCTATCACCTGTACGTTCCGCAGCGGTACGGCGGTTACGAGTTCGACGTCCCGACGTATGTGGGCGTGGTGCAGGAGATCGCGCGTGGCTGCGTGTCCACCGCCTGGTGCCTGGGCCTCGCGATGAACCACGCCTTGATGGTTTCGTCTTGGTGGCCCCAGGATGCCCAGGATGAGATCTTCGCCGGCGGCGACTTCCGCTGCGCGTCGGTGGCAGCGCCGGTCGGCCGCGCGGAGCGCGCCGACGACGGGTGGGAGATCAACGGTCAGGTCGCGTTCGCGTCGGGCGCGCCGTACTCGACCTTCTACATGGGCCAGGCGATCCTCCCCGCGCCGGCCGGCGCCTCGCCCGAGGACATGCCGCCCCAGCTTCTGTTCGTCGCGCCACGCGGCGAGTGGGAGATGCTCGACGACTGGGGCGACATGCTCGGCCTCAAGGGCTCCGGGTCGCACAGCATTCGCTTCCCGGGCACGCGCGTCCCGGCGAGCTGGGGCTTCGAGGGCAGCATGCTCGACATCGAGGTCGGCGGCGGCACCCCGGGTTCCCGCCTGCACGGCAATCCGATGTACTCCGGCCGCGCGGTCTCGATCTTCACGCTGTCGCTCGCGGCCGTGACCGTCGGCGCGGCCTACAACATGCTCGATGAGTACGAGCGGCTGATGCGCGAGCGCAAGACGCCGCTGCCGCCGTTCATCCCGCGCGTCAAGGACCCCGACTACCAGCGCTGGTACGGACGGGCGCTGACCCACATCGCGACCGCGGAGGCGGCCGTGCACAACACCGCCGAGCGCCACATGGAGCTCTGCCGGCGCAACGTCGAGGACGGCATCACGTACACCTTCGGCGACGACATGCTCCTCGCTGGGATCGCGCGCGAGGCGATGCTGATGTGCTGGCGGGTGATCGACGACGACCTGTGGCAGACGGTCGGAGCCAACGTCGCGCGCGAGGGCGAGCGGACCGCTCGCGTGTTCCGGGACATGGCGGTGGCCGCCGCGCATCGCAACCTCCAGCTCCGCGACATGTTCTACGGCGACATCGGGCGCGCGGCCCTCGGCGAGCCGCAGCGCATCCCGAGTCGTTAATCCTCGTCCCCGCCTCGAGTGTCCGCGACTACCAGGCCCGGCATGGACGCCGCCGCAGGCGGCCCATCCCCTCCTATTCCGGTTAACCCCGCACTCGCGCTCCCCCGCAGCCGTGAATTCAGGTTCACCCGGGCCCGCCACGGTTAACCCCTCACTCGTCACCGCCGGCGCGTCGAGTGTGGCGTTAACCGGAAAGCCGACCCTCGACCCACCGGGTCACAACGCCCAGCGTGTCCGCGTTGTTGCGCTCGATCATGATCCCGTGCGCGTTCCCGTGTACGCCGTGGTCGGCGAGGCGGACCAGTTCGACGTCGCAACCGGCCTGCTCGAGGAACGCCACCAGCTGATCGTCGAACATCGCGAACAGCGAGGCCTCGCCGGTGACCACGGCGATCGGGAAGCGGCTGAGGTTGGCGAGCCGGCGCGGATGTCCCGTCTGGAGATCCTCCGGGGTCGCCGCGGGCGGGTCGAACGTCAGCGGGTTGCTGGCGACGCCCCAGGCGAGATCGAGCCCCATCTCCGAATGTTTGGCGAACGGCGGCCCGATCGTTTCGATCGCGATCAGCGCTGCCACCTGGTCGGGGCGGGCGTCGGCGGCGAGAAACGTGCCGGGTCCGGCCATCGAGTGGGTGACGAGGACCGCCGGTCCGACGCGGTCGAGCAGCTCGGCCAGGCGCGCCTGCTCGAGCGCCTGCATATCGGCCAGGCTCGCGAGCAGCGGGCCCGAGGGCGCGAGCCACTGGTCGTACACGGGATCGCCCGGCTCGCGACCACCCGGCCACTGCGTGTGGAGGTGCGCGGTGGGGTTGCTGTCCGGTCCTTCGGCCGGCGGCACGAAGATCGGCCGCAGTAGCTCGGCGCCCATCTGCGGCCCGATCGGTCCGAGCACGTCGGGATGGTGGGGCGAGCGTCCGTGTCCCGGCCGGTCGACCACGTACACGGTGTGGCCCTGCTCGACGAGCAGCCGCGACCAGCCGAGCCGGCCGTCCGGGGTGGTCAGGTAGTCGGTGCCCTGCCCGCCGCCGCCGTGGACCAGCACCCAGGGTGGCCCGAGCTTCGTCTCGGGCTGGGCGGGCGCCTCCCACTCGACGTACATGGGGCCGCGCTGAACGGTCCCGAGCGGCCCGTCGACGGGCTCGCCCGTGATCCAGAACGAGCCCCTCCGGGAGGTCGTGACCGGTCCGCTGGGCTCGTGGCGACTCACGGCCTCGCGTTGTTAGGCCCTCTCGCCCGCCCGGCGCGCGCCCTCGGACAGCGACGACAGCTTGGCCCAGCAGATGTCCGGATCGATCGCGCCGAACCCCGACCACGTGCCGAACCCGCAGTCGGTGCCACCCATCACCCGGTCGGGACCGACGATCTCGCTGTAGGTGAGGATCCGCTGGGCGACGAGCTCGGGGTGCTCGATGTAGTTGCAGGTCGTGTCGAGCACGCCGGGGACGAGCGTCTTGTCGTCGGGGATCTCGGACTCGCGCCACACGACGAACTCGTGCTCGTGGCGGGGGTTGGCGGCCTCAAACAGGATCGTCGAGGGCTTGGCGCGCAGCACCACGTCGATGATCTTCTCGACGCCGATGTCCAGGTGATGGGGACCCTCGTAGTTACCCCAGCACAGGTGCAGCCGGACGCGATCGGCCGGGACGTCGCGGAGCGCATGGTTGATCGCCTCGACATGCCTGGCCGCGCCGGCGACGAACTCCTCGTCGGAGCGGTCGCGATACATGATGTGGCGGCCCATCGCCAGGTCGGGCGCATCGATCTGCAGCATGAAGCCCGCGTTCACGATCCCCTCGTACTCGGTCTTCATCGCCTCGCCGATCGCCTCGAGGTACTCGTCGAGGCTTTCGTAGTACTCGTTGGGTTGGAACAGCGCGATGATCCCGGGCGAGGGGGCATTCATGAACGCCCCGGCGACCGGTTCGCCCTCGATCGCCTTTGCCAGGCGCGCGAGGTCGGCCTCGAGCGGCTCCCGGTGCTCATACGTGATCGGGCCGCGGCAGATCGGGCGCAGGTACCGCGCGCTCCCGCCCTCGTCCGCCAGCCGCTTCATGTAGCGCGGGAACGCGTCGAGGTCCGCCGGCGTGGCCCGCGGCACGTCCCCGACCTCGAACCCGCTGAGCCGATGGCGGATGTAGGTGGCGTAGCCGATCTTGCTCATCTCGCCATCTGAGACAAAGTCGATGCCGGCCTGCACCTGGTGGCGGACGCGGTCCTTGACCGCCTCGTCGAGCCGGCGGTCGTACTCGGCGCGGTCGACCTCCTCGCCCCGGTCCTCCGCGAACACGAACTCGACGAGCTCGGGAGGGCGCGGGAGGCTGCCGACGTGGGTGGTGAGGATGCGCGCCACCTACCAGATCTCCTCGAGCAGCTCTCGGATCGCCTCCGGCGGCGCCGGCCGCGGATTGGACTTCGCCGGCGCGCGGTCGGCGATCGCCTCGGACAGCGATTCGAGGTGCTCGCGCGGGACGTCATAGTCGCGCAAGCGGCTCGGTCCGGCGAGCGCTCCGAGCTCGCGCACTCGCCGGATCGCATCGCCGGCACCCATGGCCTCACCGAGGCGGGCGATCTGGGCGGGCACGACCTCGGCGTTGTAGGTGAGCGCCGGCGGCAGCGAAACTGCGTTCATCGTGCCGTGGGCGAGCCCGTAGCGGCCCCCGAGCGCCTGCGCCATCGCGTGCCCGAGTCCCATCCCGGCCGTCAGCGCGGCGCCGGCGTGCATCGCGCCCTCGAGCAGGCGCCGGCGCGCCTCGGCGTCGCTGCCGTCGTCGAACACCACCGGCAGCCAATCCGAGATCAGCCTCGCGCCCTCCAGCGCGTGGCCGTCGGTGTCGTCGCCCCGGCCGGGCGAGTACAGGCCCTCGGCGCAGTGCGCGAGCGCGTTCATCGCCGTGCCGGCGCTCTCGCCGCGCGGCAGCCCGAGCGTCAGTGACGGGTCGTAGACGATCGCCATCGTCTTCGCGCCACCGCCGCCACGCTTGATCCCGGCCTCGCGGTCGCGCATCCCGAATCCCTGCGTCCACTCCGCGCCCGAGTACGTGGTCGGGATCGACACGATCGGCAGCCCGGTCTCGCTGGACACGGCCTTGGCGGTGTCGATCGCGCTCCCGCCGCCAAGCGCGACCAGTCCGTCGGCGCCGGCCGCGGCCTCGACCGCCGCCCGGACCCCGCTCATCTCGGCGTGCGGCTGCACTCCGTGGAACCGCCGCGCGGACACTGGCACGTCGAAGTCCCGCCACCGCTCGCTGGCGATCAGTAGCGGCTCGCTCACCGACAGCTCGTCGAGCACCCCCGGCAGCTCATCGAGACCCCAGCGGACGATCACCCGGCGATCAAATCACACGGTCGCCTTCGCTGCGCGCGCCGCGAGCCGCCAACCGCGAGCCGCGAAGCGCTAACTGCCAACCGCGAACCGACCCTGCACCGTATGCCATTCGACGCCGCCAAGCTGGACCGTGGCAGAGCGCGCATGCACCACATGCGCCGGCTGCCACGGTCCGCGAGTTCCTCGTCGAATGGCAGGCTATGCAGGTCGAGGGACCGGCCCCGGCGGAGCGGACACCGCGGGCCCACCTCCAGGTGCCCGCCGTTCTACGCATGGCCGCCGATCCGCCGCGCGGACAGCCCGCAGGCCCGCAGGCCCGCAGGCCCGCAGGCCCGCAGGCCCACAGCCCGCAGGCCGCGGGCCGCAGGCCGCAGGCCGCAGGCCGACGGCAACCTACGACTGTCCCGACTGCAACCGCCGCATACCCGCCAGCCACCGGTCGTAGTCCATGGCCTTGCGCTGGAAGAACGTCAGCACCTCGGGATGCGGGAGGATCAGGAACCGCTCCGCATCGATCGCCTCGACGACGATGTCGGCCACCTCCTCGGGCTCGAGCAACGCGCCGGCGCTGCGAACCACCCGGTGGGCGAGCTCGTCGCCCTGAGTCATCGCGGTCCGCACGCCCATCGGGCACAGGCAGCTGACCCGGATTCCGCGGTCCCCGTATGTCACCGACAGCCACTCGGCGAACGCGACGGCAGCGTGCTTGGTCACTGCGTACGGGGCCGAGCCGATCTGCGTGAGCAGGCCGGCGGCCGAGGCGGTGGCGACGAAGTAGCCCTCGCCGCGATCGAGCCACCCCGGCAACAACCGGCGCGCCGCGAAGATATGGGCACGCACGTTGACGCCGAACGCGAGGTCCCACACCGCGTCGGGTGTGTCGATCGGATCCTCGCCGATGGCCACACCGGCGTTGGCGAAGAACACCTCGACGGGACCGAGCTCCGACTCCACGTCTGAGATCAGGGTGTCGAGGGCCCGCTCATCGGTGACGTCGCAGGCCAGCGCGACATGACCATCGCCGAGCTCGTCTCGCACCGCGTTCAGCAAATCGGCCTGGATGTCGGTCGCCGCCACCCGCGCGCCGGCGGCGGCGCACCGCAACGCAAGCGCGCGCCCGATGCCTCCGGCAGCGCCGGTTACCACGACAGCTCGTCCGTCGAGCTTCATCTCGCCCAGCCCCACAATTGCTCGGAATTTGTCAAATACATTGTTCGACCAGCCCTACAAAGTGAATTGATTATGCGGTTTCCCTCGGAAACGCCACGGGTACGACAAATGGCGAGTATGAGGAAAGGGAGGGTCCGATGAGTTCTACATCGATCGGAGGACACCAGGTACGTACGGGCGGGCCAGCTAGGACCCAGACGCCCACGTCACCCGCACCTGGCAAGACCGCCAAGTCAATTCTCGCGCGCCTCGACCGCATCAGCGTGTGGTCGCTGCCCTTCATGTTCATCGGAATCATCGGGACAGGGTTCCTGTTCGCGTTTTACGACGTGTTCGACATCAACGTGTCGTTCATCCAGAGTTGCGTGGCGCTCAAGCATGGCTGCACTCCGGCCAACGCGGTGACGGCGCTGCGCGTCCCGGTCGTCTTGAACCTAGCGGGGTATGTCATCGGTGCACTCGCCCTCGCCCCCATCTCCGACCGGATCGGCCGGCGCAACATGCTGCTGTTCACGATGCTGGTCACCGGTCTGGGCTCGCTGTACAACGCCTTCGCGCCGGACTACACGCAGTTCGTGCTGGCCCGCGTGATCACCGGCATCGGCGTCGGCGCCGACCTGGCGATCGTCAACACTTACATCGGGGAGCTGGCTCCGCGCCGTAACCGGGCACGGTGGATATCGGTGATCTTCATCATGTCCTCACTCGGAGCGCTGCTGGGGATCTGGCTCGGCCTGTTCCTGACCACGAGCCCGGCGCCCTGGCCGCATGGCCTGTCGTTCGCCCAGGCGAGCCCGAGCTTCACGGACGGCTGGCGCTGGATGTACGGGATCGGCGCGCTCCTTGCCGCGGTCGGCGTCCTGCTCCGGCTCGAGCTTCCCGAGTCCCCTCGCTGGCTCGTCGGGCAGGGACGGACCGAGGAGGCTGAGGAGGTCGTCAGCGACATGGAGGTCGTGGCCGCCAAGCACGGACCGCTGGCGCCGGTTCCCGATGACGTCCCGATGGACCAGGCCACCCCCGAGCGCCGCCTCGGGTTCCGGGCTCTGTTCAGCGAGCGGGTTTACGTCCGGCGGATGATCCAGTTGCTCGGCGTGTGGTTCCTCGCCTACGTGACCGTGTTCGGCTTCTCGGCAGGCTTCACCTCGATGCTGGTTTCGCTCAAGTACCCGCCGCCCGAGGCCGGCTTGATCACCGCCATCGGCGCGTTCGGGTTCCTGGCCTGCGCGCTGTTCGCGGTGGCGTTCGCCGACAAGTTCGAGCGCAAGCTGTGGCTCCCGATCGGCGCCGTGATCACGGTCATCGGCGGCGTGATCGTCGCCGAGGCCGGGACCACCAGCCTCGCGATCGCGTTCGTCGGCGCGGCGATCGTCTTCTTCGGCTTCAACATCTGGGTGCCGATGACGTACACGCTCTCGACCGAGAGCTTCCCGACGCGCGCGCGTGTGACGGGCTTCGGCGTGGTCGACGGCGTTGGACACCTCGGCGGCGGGATCGGCGTGCTCGTGATCGCCCCCCAGATCCCCAACATGACCGTGCTCGAGGCGATGCTGGTCATCTCCGGCTTCCTCGTCCTGGCGGCGATCGTCGCCCAGTTCAGCCCCAACACGCGCGGGCGGTACTACGAAGAGATTTCGCCCTGACCGACGCCGGGGTAAAGCCGCGCGGTGCGGTTGGCCCGTTCCCGGTCCCTGGGCCGCCGCACCGCGCGACATTCCGAACTGCTGACGGCCGATGTGACCGACCGGCTCACGCGCCGTCGACGCTTTGCAGCACCGTGACCATGTACTCGATGTGCCGGCGCATCGCCCGCTCGGCGGCGGTCCGCTGATGCCGGCGGATCGCCCGGACGATCGCCTGATGCTGGCTGATGATCTGGTCGCTGTCGATCGCGTGCCCGAGGTGTTCGATCAGCGACGGCTGGAGCACGTCGAGGATCCAACTGGTGAAGGTGACGAGCAGATCGTTGCCCGCGGTGACCGCGATCGTCTGATGAAACCGGGTGTCGGCCCGCCGGAAGTCGTCCCCCGCCGGGTCCCGGCCGTTCGCGTCGGCGATCGCCTCGGTCAGTGACACGATCGTCGCGTCGTCCGAGCGCTCGGCCGCCAGCCCGGCGAGTGGCACCTCGAGAAACATCCGGGCCTCGAGCAGCTCGCACAGAGTGACGCTCTCTGACTCGAGCATCGCCGCGATCGATTCGCTTACGTGGCGGCCGATTCCGGCGTTCGGCGTGTTCTCGACGAACACCCCGCCGGCACGGCCCTTCTGCACCCGGATCAGGTGGGATCCGGCGAGCCGGCGCAACCCTTCTCGCAGGGTCGGCCGGCTGACCCCGAACTCCTGAGCCAGCTCGTGCTCGGTCCCGACCCGGTCGCCGGGGAGCAGCCGCCCGCGCTCGATGTACATCCGGATCTCGTGCGCGATCTGCTCGCTGGCGTCGGCATGTACGGCCTCGAACCGGGGTTTTCTCGCACCGTTCGAAGCTTCCATGAGCCCAGATTATGGCGGTGGGGGCTGTCTGTCCGCCGGTTCGGGCTCGCGGCTAAGTAAAGCGGGCACCCGACCGATAACGGGTTCAATGCGGACGACCGACGCGAGCGTTCAGCCCAGCCACAGCGGCGCCCCCAACGAGCGTTTTCGAGTGCTGTTCGAGCGCGCCTCGGTCGGCATCATCACCGTCGGCCCCGACGGCCGTGCCGTCGAGGCCAACCCGGCGATCGAGCGGATGCTGGGCTACGGCCCCGGCGGGCTCGTCGGCGTCAGCTTCACCGAATTCACCCACCCCGACGACCTCGAGGTCTCGAAGGGTCTATACCAGGACTTGCTCGACGGACAGCGCCCCGGCTACCAGTACGAGAAGCGCTACGTCCGCACCGACGACGAGGTGATCTGGGTCCGGGTCACCGTTTGGAGCGATGCCAGCGACACCCAGTCGACGCAGGTCGCGATCGCGATGATCGAGGACATCACCGAGAGCAAGATCGCCGGTCGCGAGCTCGAGCACAAGGCCTGCCGGCTCGAGCGGATCATCTCCACCCAACGCGACATCTCGGCCGCCGCGTCGAGTGACCTCGACCACGTGATGCAGGTGATCGTCGAGCGCGCTCAGGCGCTCACGGTGGCCGAGGGCGCCATGATCCATCTGATCGAGGGCGAAGACGTGGTCACGCGGGCGGCCTGCGGGATCGCCACCCGCTTCCTCAACAACCGCAGGCCGCTGAACCAGAGCGTGTCCCGGTTCGCAATCGCCGCGCGCGAGCCGGTGCTGATCGAGCACGCCGAGAACGACCCCCGTCTGAACCTCAAGCTTCGCTCGCTGGTCGGCGACCGCTCGCACATCTGCGTACCGCTGTTCGCCGGCGACCGGCCGGTCGGCGCGCTCAGCGTGATGAGCACCTCCGAGGACGTGAGGCTTGGTGAGGAGGATCGTCAGACCCTCGAGCTCCTCGCCGGCGTCCTGTCCGAGGGCGTCAGCCGGGCCGCCGAGGTCGAGGCCAAGCGCCGCCAGGTCGACGCCCTCGCCCGCTTCGAGGCGATCTACCACGGCGCGATCACCGGGGTGATGACCTTGAGCGACGACGGCCAGATCGCCGACGCGAACCCGGCCATGTGCGCGATGCTCGGACTCGAGAATGCCGAGGAGGTCCGCACCCATATCGCCGAGTACCTCGACCCCGAGGAGCACGGGCGCGTCACGGTGGCGGTCGAGGAACTGTTCGCAGGTGAGTCCAATTCGCTGCGAATCGAGACGCGGCTCAACCGCAGAGACGGCTCGGTCCTATGGGTTTCCGCGTCGTTCTCGATCGTCCGCGAGCCCGACGGCCGTCCGTCGTTCGGCATCGTGATGGTGCAGGACGACACCGATCGCAAGGCGGCGCAGGACGCGCTGCTCCGCCAGTCCGAGATCAACGAGCACCAGGCGCTCCACGACAGCCTCACCGGCCTCCCGAACCGCACGCTGTTCCGCGACCGGATCGAACAGGCGATCGCGATCGCCGAGCGCGAGGGCTCCCGTGCCGCTGTCGCGATGATGGATCTCGACCGGTTCAAGGACGTCAACGACTCGCTCGGGCACCACGCCGGCGACGCGCTGCTGGTCGAGATCGGCCAGCGTCTGCGCGCCATCCTGCGCTCTTCGGACACCGTGGCCCGCCTCGGCGGAGACGAGTTCGGCGTACTGATCTCCAAGCCCAGGAGCGATCACGACGTGGTCGTCGTGATCGAAAAGATCCGGGCGGCGCTCGAGACGCCCGTGACCATCGACGGCCTCGGCCTGCCGGCGGAGGCGTCGATCGGGATCGCGATGTTCCCCCAGCACGGACAGGATGTCGACACCCTGCTGCGCCACGCCGACGTGGCCATGTACTGCGCCAAGGAGGAGAAGGGCGGCTTCGCGTTCTACGAGAAGTCGCGCAACGAGGCCGATCCGGCGCGCCTGACACTCGTCTCGGAGCTGCGCCGCGCGATCGAAGAGCGCGAGCTGACGCTCTACTACCAGCCGAAGGCCCAGCTCGCGAGCGGCGTCGTCGAGTCGGTCGAGGCGCTGCTGCGCTGGAACCACCCGACGCGCGGACTGGTCGGGCCGGACGAGTTCATTCCGCTCGCGCAGCAGACGGGCCTGATCAAGCCCCTCACCCTGTTCGTGCTCGACGAGGCCCTCACTCAGTGCCGCGCCTGGCAGAACGCCGGCATGACGCTCGGCGTCGCCGTCAACCTGAGCGTCCGCAACCTCCTCGACGCCGAGTTCCCCGACCAGGTTCGAGACCTGCTCGCCAAGCGCCGGGTGCACCCCTCCCTGCTCGAGCTCGAGATCACCGAGTCGACGATGCTGTCGGACCCGGTCCGCACCAAGCGCGTGCTCGACAAGCTGTCAGCGATGGGCGTGGTGCTCTCGATCGACGACTTCGGCACCGGCTACTCGTCGCTCGCCTATCTCAGCCAGCTGCCCGTCAACGAGATCAAGATCGACCGCTCGTTCGTGATGAACATGGCCGAGAGCGACAACGACGCCGTGATTGTGCGCTCGACGATCGACCTCGCTCGGAACCTCGGACTCCACGTCGTGGCCGAGGGCGTCGAGACCGAGCAGGCCTGGGATCGCCTGAGCGAGCTCGGCTGCACGCTCGCCCAGGGCTATTACCTGAGCCGGCCGGTCCCCGCGAACGAGCTGACCAAGTGGCTCATCCAGCGGGCGCTCAAGCCGGCTGCCTGACCTCACCGGCCGCCTGCTTGACCTCCTCGGGGATCATCGGGCCGTCGCCGGCGGGATCGGGGACCCCCTCCTCGAGCCACCGGTAGCGCCCGTCGAGCACTCGAGCCGCCGCCGCGCGGTTGGCGTCGTCGACATTGTCCCAGAGCTCATGGAAGAGCGTCTCGACGCGCTGCTTGGCCTGCGTGCAGAACAGCTCGGCCAACTCCTGCGCCTCCGCCCGGCGCTCGGGCCGCTCGCGGCCGATCGTGTCGGCGTAGGCCACCGCCGAGGCCATCGCGAACAGCTCGGCCCCGATGTCGACAAGTCGTCCCAGGAACGTCTGGCGGTACTCCAGCTTGGCCTGCCACCGGGTCATCCCGTAGAACGTGGAGCGCGCCAGCTTGCGAGCGGACCGCTCGATGAAGCGGACGTACGGCGCGAGCGGACCGAGCTCGTGGTACGAGTTCGGCACCTGGCCCTTTCCGACCGCGAGCTGGGGCAGCCACCTGGAATAGAACGCGCCGGCCCGGCCGGCGGCCGCGAGCTTCTCCTTGATGTCGCCGTCGCCCTCGAGCAGGTCGCCTGCGACCTGGAGATGCTGATCGACCGCCTCGCGCGCGATCAGCAGGTGCATGATCTCCGTTGACCCCTCGAAGATGCGGTTGATCCGCATGTCCCTGAGGGCCTGCTCGGCGGGGACGGGCTTTTCGCCGCGCGCCTTCAGCGACGCCGCGGTCTCGTACCCGCGGCCGCCGCGGGCCTGGACCAGCTCGTCGAGCACCTTCCACCCCATCTCCGAGCCGTACAGCTTGGCGAGCGCCGCCTCGATCCGGATGTCGCCCGCCTTCGAGTCGGCCAGCCGACTGGCGACGTCCAGCATCGCCTCGAGCCCGAACGCGCTGCCGGCGATGAACGCGATCTTCTGGGCGACGGCGTCGTGCTTTCCGATCGGCCGGCCCCACTGCACACGCTCGTTCGACCACTCGCGCGCGACCTTGGTCGCCCACTTGGCCTGGCCGACGCAGATCGCGGGCAGCGCGAGCCTTCCCGTGTTGAGCGTGGTGAGCGCGATCTTCAGACCGTCGCCCTCGCGTCCGATCCGGTTCTCCTCGGGGACGAACACGTGATCGAGGCGGGTCACCGAGTTCTCGATCCCGCGCAGGCCCATGAACGCGTTGCGGTGCTCGACGGTCACGCCGGGGAGGTCGTAGGGCAGGACGAACGCGCTGATCCCGCCCCGGCGGCCGTCATCCTTCGGCACCTTTGCCATCACCACGACGATGTCGGCGATCGCCCCGTTGGTCGCCCACAGCTTCTGCCCGGTGAGCTCGTAGCCCCCTTCGACCGGCGTGGCCGTGGTCGCGAGTCGGGCCGGATCCGATCCGACGTCGGGCTCGGTGAGCAGGAAGGCACTGATGTGGTCCTTCGCCACCAGCGGCAGCCACTTGCGCTTCTGCTCGTCGGTTCCGAACAGCCGCAGCGGCTCGGCGACCCCGATCGACTGGTGCGCGCTGAGCAGCGCCGACAGCGACGCGTGCCACACGCCGACGATCTGGAGCGCCCGGTTGTAGTAGACCTGCGAGAGGCCGAGGCCGCCGTACTCCTCCGACACCTTCATCCCGAGCGCGCCCATGCGCTTGAGGCCGTCGATCACCGGCTCTGGGATCTTGGACTCGCGCTCGATCTCGAGCGGATCGACGTCTCGCTCCAAGAACTCGCGCAGCTCGGCCAGGAAGCGCTCGCCCTTCTCGACCGCAGCCGGGTCGAGTTGCGGCTGGGGATGGATCAGGTCGAACCGAAAGTTGCCGAGAAACAGCTCCTTGCCGAAGCTCGGCAGCTTCCATTCGGACTCGCGCGCGGCCTCGGCGACCTCGCGCGCCTGCCTCTCTGAGACGTTGCTGGACACGGCTCTTCTCCTCTGCGACGGTTCCGGTGTCAGTTGTGAAGCTACCCGAATATCAGGAGGAGCAATGAAGCTCAGCGCGCGTAACCAGCTTGCCGGCAAGGTGACGAGCATCAATAAGGGCGAGGCGATCGCGAACGTGGTCCTCGACGTCGCCGGCCAGCGGCTGGTTGCGTCGATCACGGTCGAGGCCGTGGCCGATCTCGGCCTCAGCGAGGGCAGCCAGGTCACCGCGATCATCAAGGCGTCCGACGTGATGATCGCCACCGACGGAGCGTGAGGAGCACCTAGCGCCGCCTCCTACAGCAGGGCCATCTCCCGGTCGATAACTCCACCAAACGGAGTAATCGGCTGGGAGGCAACACTGATGGGCCATGTAGAGGCGACTGTTTCTGACACCGAGACAAAGCGGAGTCCGCGCTACACGTCGTCGCGAGCGCAGCGAGCATCCGCCGCGCGGGCGGAGAGGACAGGCGGCGGCGTCAAGGTCGTGTACAGCCTCCTCGGCCTGATGCTGATCGGCTATGCCGTTGCGCTGGTCCTTCGCGCCAACGGCGCCAGCGCGAACTGGCTCGACGGCTGGGGCGTCTCCGCGTATGAGCTGCTGTGCGGCGCGCTGGTGCTCATCAGGGCAGCGGTCAGCCCGAAGGACCGCGGGTTCTGCCTTGCGCTCGGCGCCGGAATGACCCTGTGGGCGCTCGGGGATTTCGCGATGACGTACGAGAGCATCCACAACCCCAACCCGCCGACCCCGGTCCTGGCCAACTATCTCTGGGCGGGCTTCTTCCCGCTGGCCTACG
The DNA here is from genome assembly GCA_963737055.1 of uncultured Solirubrobacterales bacterium. Taxonomy (GTDB): domain Bacteria; phylum Actinomycetota; class Thermoleophilia; order Solirubrobacterales; family Solirubrobacteraceae; genus Palsa-465. Next base: position 1,064,701 of record CAVTRE010000002.1, read on the forward strand.
TCGGCGTGATGATGCTGATGCGCCAGGAGGTGCGGAAGTTCACGTCCGCGAACTACCTCGACGGCGTGGTCGTCACGCTCATGTGCGCCGCGGCGTTCGCGGCGTTCGCGTTCGGCGCGATCCAGCACGCCGCCGGCGATGACTCGGTCACCGTCGCCTGGAACCTGATCTATCCGGTCGGCGACATCCTGCTGCTGATCCTGACCCTCGGAGCCGCGGCACTCGTGCCCGCGGGCCGGCGCACGCGGTGGTACCTGATGGCTGCCGCCAGTCTCGCCAACGCGATCGGCGACGTGTGCGCGCTGTTCGACAACGGGATCGGCGCCAGCCACTTCGGCTACTTCTGGAACTCGATCGCCTGGCCGACCTCGCTGTTCCTCTTCTCGTTGTCGGTGTGGGTCGTGTCCCGGCGCCCGGCCGAGAGCGAGCTGAAGGAGACGAGCTCCGGCTTCGCGATCCCCGGGGTCGCGGCCGGCCTGGCACTGCTGATCCTGTTTGTCGGCTCGCTGAACCACATCAATCAGATCGCCCTCGGCCTCGCCACCGCCACGCTCGTCGCCGCCGGGATCCGGTTCGGCCTCGCGCTGATGCGGCTGCGCGAGCTCACCGAGGAGCGCCACCGCCAGCTTGCGGATTCGGCCAAGACCGAGCGCGACTCGCGCGAGGCGCTCCAGGCCGCGGTCCGCGACTACTCCGAGTTCGCGGCCAAGGTCGCCGACGGCGATCTGCGCGCCACCGTGACCGCGAACGGCAGCGCCGACCTGCACGGCCTCTCGGAAAGCCTCAACACCATGGTCACCGGGCTTGCGCAGATCTCGAGCCACATTCAGGCCGGCGTCCAGGACATCGGCGCATCCACCGCCGAGATCCTGGCGTCGGTGAGCTCTCATACCGAGAGCGCGAGCCTCCAGTCGGCCGCCATCGCCCAGACGTCCTCGACGGTCAACGAGCTCAGGTTGGCGGCCGAGGATACGGCCAAGATGGCCAGCGAGGTGGCCGACCGCGCGAACGACTCGCTGCAGGTCTCGGTTGAGACCACTACCGCTGTCACCGCGATCACGACCGCGATGGAGGACATCCGCGAGCGCGTGGCCGCGATCGCGCGCGACATCGTGATCCTGTCGGAGCGGACCCAGCAGATCGGCGACATCACCGCGACCGTCAACGGCCTCGCCGACAGGTCCAACCTGCTGGCGCTTAACGCCAGCATCGAGGCGGCCCGCGCGGGTGAGCACGGGAAGGGGTTCATGGTCGTCGCCGAGGAGGTCCGCAAACTCGCCGAGCAGTCCAAGGCGGCAACGGCGCAGGTCGAGACGATTCTCGGCGACGTCCAGAACGCGACGTCGGCGGCGGTTCTCGCCAGCCAGGAGGGCACCAAGGTGGTCGAGCAGGGCCTCGTGCTCACCGAGCGCGCCGGCGAGGGCATCCACAGCCTCTCGGACACGATCGGAGAGTCGTTCGCCGCCGCCCAGCAGATCGCCGCCTCGGCCCAGCAGCAGAGCATCGGGATCGAGCAGATCGCTCAGGCGATGAGTCACGTCAACGACGGCACGACCCAGTTCCTCGAGGGCGCACACCAGTCCCAGCGCGCCGCCGAGACGCTCAACGAGCTCTCGGGTCAGCTCGTCGCGGTCACCGAGCGCTATCGCGTCTGAGCGGTCACCCAGGGATAGCGCCGCACCCCCACAGGTCCGAACCGTCCTGACCCGCGACCGCGCCGAACGACTCGGCGCGCGATCGGTCCTCGAACAGGTGTCGGGAGGGGTGGACCACGGTCGCAGGTGGTGTCACTGCGAGTCGGGCGCGCGTACGTACAGCGTGCCCCCAGGCCCCGATGCGCGTATCCGAAGTCGGGGCGCACCGGCCGGCGGCGGCCGGGACGGCGGCTCGATCACCTGACTCGCGAACGGGGCGCTGCCCTCGACGTCGAGCTGTACTCCCGCCGGGACGAGCACGGTCACCGTGCCGAACAAGTTGTAGATGTCGAGCTCGACCACGGGGCCGGCGAGCCTCGCCTCGCGCAGGTCCAGCACGATCGTGCCGAACAGCGAGCGCCACGACGAGCGCTCGGGTATCTCCCAGGAGCCGCGGCGGACCAGCTTCGAGCAGAGCGCGCGGTGCTTCTGCGGCGTGATCACCGCCGGCAACGGCGCGTGCGCCGGCAGGTCGACGGTCAGCTCCGCGAGATCGCGATCGGTCGTCGCCACCTGGGCGCGGCCGACGCGCTCTGAGAACTCCTCGAGCGTCAGGCGGCCACTGACCACCGCGTCCCTGAGCAGCACGACGCTGCGCTCGCGCTCCTCATCGCTCGCCCGGATCGCCGGAAGGTCGGACGGGTCTTCCATGCCCGATCCACACTAGAGCACCGCCGGCGTTACTCCGAATCGAGGTAGGTCACGACCGCGAGCACCCGGCGATGGTCGTCCGGCGAGAGCGGTAGGCGGAGTGTCCCGAAGATGTTCTTGATGTGCTTCTCGACGGTGTGCTCGGAGACGAACAGCCGCTCCGCGATCGCCTTGTTGGACCGCCCCTCCGCCATCAGCGCGAGCACCTCCAGCTCGCGTTCGGTCAGGTGCTCGAGCGGGTTGTCGGCCTGCCGGCGCCGGCCGACGAGCTGGCTCACGACCGCCGGGTCAAGTACCGAGCCTCCCTGCCCCACGCGGCGAACGCTCGCCGACAGCTCGTCGAGGTCGGCGACGCGCTCCTTGAGCAGATAGCCGACGCCGTCGGTCCCGGTCGACAACAGCTCGATCGCATAGCGCGCGTGGACGTGCTGAGAGAGTACGAGGATGCCGACCGCCGGGTGCGTCTCCCGGATCGCCTTCGCAGCGCGCAGCCCCTCGTCGGTGTGGGTCGGTGGCATGCGGATGTCGACGATCGCGACGTCGGGTTCTGAGCGGTCGACGAGCTCGAGCAGCTCATCCGCGTCGGCAGCCACGCCGACCACCTCGAAGCCCGCCTCTCCGAGCAGGCGCGCCAGACCTTCGCGTAGGATCACGGCGTCGTCGCCGACGGCTACGCGCATGGGATCCTCGCCACCAGGCGGGTACCGCGCCCGGGCGGGCTCGACACCGTGAACTGGCCGCCCAGCGCCTCGACGCGATCGCCGAGCCCACGCAGACCTGAACCGGAGCCAGCCCGCCCGCCGACGGCCGCGCCGCCGATCCCGTCGTCCACGATGTCGACGGTGAGCATCCGTCCGTCGTACGAAACATCCACTCTGATCTCGCTCCCGTGCGAGTGCTTGACCGCGTTGCTGACCGCCTCGCTCGCGAAGTAATACGCGGCGGTCTCGACCTGATCCGGAAGGCGAGTGTCGAGGTCGATCCTGAGATGGGCGGGCAGGCCGGCCCGACGGCACAGCTCCTCGAGCGCGACCGGCAAGCCGCGTTCGACGAGAAGCGTCGGATGAATGCCCTGGGTCAGCTCGCGCAGCTCCTCGAGCGCCAGTGTGAGCGCGGTCCGCGCCTCATGCACGATCGGCGCGGCATCGCTCTGGTCCGGCCTCAGCTTCGACTCGAGCAGCCCGAGCGACATCGCGATCGAGACCAGCCGCTGCTGCGTACCATCGTGGAGGTTCCGCTCGATTCGCCGGCGCTCGGCGTCGGTGGCCTCGACCAGTCGCCCGCGCGAGGCGTTGAGCTCGACGAGCCGCGCGCGGAGCTCGGCTCCCAGACGCTCGTTCTCGAGAGCGAGTCCGGCCGCCGCGCACACCGACTGGACGAGCGCCGAGTTGTGCTCGAGCGCGGGGTCGTGCAGGAGCATCGCGATCGGCGTCCCGTCGCGCTGCACGAACGTCGACCGCCGGGCGCTGTCCGCGCCGGGTACCTCGACCGGCCGACCGTCCCCGGTGACGTAGCGCCCCTCGGCGGGAAACCAGTACGCGAGCTCGAGCGACGGGTCGCCGAGTGCCGTGGACAGCGCTGCCCCAAGATCGGCGGGTTCCGTTGGCCCCCCCAGCTGGACGACCAGCCCGGCGACGCTCCCGCGCGCGAGCGTCCGTCTGACAAACGTGGCCACGATCGCGATCGGGACGAGCGCGAGCGTGAAGAACCAGACCGTCGCCGGTCCCGAGCTGAGCGGGTTGCCGAGCAGGTCGTCGACCACGGTCGACAACAAAGCGACAAGCGTCGCGGTCCCGGCCAGCACCACCCACGTGACCTCACGCCGCTCTGGACGGCTCGCGCGGAGCCAGCGGAACACGACCAGGCCCACCGCGGTCAGCGTCAACGCCACGGCGGCGATGCGTTCAATGCTGAGCAGCGCCAGTGCTAATCCGTTGGCGTTGAACAGCTGGATCAGGTTGTGCCCGCAGTTGCCGCCGCAGCGAAGGCCCGATCCGCTCCCGAACAGCATCGCGGCCACCTGGAGGCCGAGCGCAACGACCGCGACCAACATGATCCATCGGTCGATCCTCCCCCGCAGCCGTCCCGACGGAAACGTCAGGATGATGTAGACGAACCCGGCCACGAACAGGTACTGCACAGCGACCCCGACCGTGTACACCACCCCGTCGGTCGCCTCGCTCATCAGCCCGGCGAACCACGCAAAGCCGGTCACGATCATCACCGGGCCGAGCCAGTTGTCCGGCCTTGCTCGCCACGACCCCAAACCGCTGCCGATCAGCGAAGCGCCGACCAGCAGCGTCAGGTACGGCCCCGGCTCCGTCGGCCGGCCGGCTTGGGCGTTTGCCGCGAGCCAGGCAGCGCCCGCTCCGGCGGCGAGCGCCGCCAGGACCAGCAGGAACAGCTTCGCCCTCATCGTGCGCCAGATTGTCGCGTCAATTGCTCGCCGCGGCCAGGGCTGCGGATGGGCATTCAAGCTCCGCCCGCGAGCGTGCGGGCTCCGCGCGCGGGAGCCACGACAGGAACCGGGGCAGGTACCAGTTGCGCTCACCGAGCAGCTTCATCGTTGCGGGCAGCAGCACGCCGCGCACGACCGTGGCGTCGAGCAGGACGGCGACGGCCAGCCCGACCCCGGCCTCCTTGAGGTCGAGCGCGCTCGCGGTCCCGAACAGCGAGAACACCCCGACCATCACGAGCGCCGCGGCGCTTACGACGCCGGCGGTCCGGGAGATCCCATGACGGAGCGCGTCGTCGGTGCTCATCCCCGCATCCACGCCCTCCCGGACGCGGCTGAGGATGAACACGTGGTAGTCCATCGATAGCCCGAAGAGGACGACAAATAGGAACAAGGGCAGCCACGAGATGATCGCCCCATCGGAGCGGAAACCGAGCACGCCCTGAGCCCAGTGGTGCTGGAACACCAGCACGAGCACGCCGTAGGACGCGCCTACCGACAGCAGGTTCAGCACGATCGCCTTGATCGGCACGACGATCGAGCGGAACGACACCAGGAGGAGCACGAACGCGAGCGCCAGCACGAATGCGATCACATACGGGACCCCATGCCGCATCTGGCTGGTGAAGTCGAGGTCCTCGGCGGTATCGCCGGTCACCGCGGTCCTCGCGCCCGACACCCGCCCGAGCGTCTCCGCCACGAGCACGTTCCGCAGCGTCTTCACGGCGTTTCGGCTCGCGGGGTTGTCGCCGAAGCCGGTCAGCGGCAGGCCGAGCGCGACTGAGTGGCGGTCCAAGCCGAGGCCGACGGCGAACGGCGGGTGGGCGACGCCCGTCCGGGCCGCGAGCGCCTCGAGGCGGCCGACCGCTTGGCGGACGGCCGGGGTCTCGCCGGTCGGCCAGGTCGCGACCACGATCGCCGGCGCGGACGTGCTCGGGAACTCGCCCGTGATCCGAGCGGCGAGCTCCGACTGGCTCGCCGAAGACAGCGCGGCCGAGCTCGGCTTGGCCACATGCATCCCAAGTGCTGGGATCGCAAGTGCGACGAGCAGCCCACCCGACAGGCACATGGCAAGCACCGGGCGGCGCATCACGCGGTCGACCACGCCGGCCCAGAAGCGCGACTCCCTCGCGGTCGCGAGTTGCGGCAGGAACGGGATCCGGCCACGATCGATGCGCGGGCCGAGCAGCTGGAGCAGCGCAGGCAGCACGGTCACCGATCCCGCGACCGCGCACCCCACCACGACGATCGTCCCTGCGGCGATCCCATTGAAGACGTCCGATCCGACGACGAACTGACCGGCCATCGCGATCGCCACCGTCGTGCCCGCTATCAGCACCGAGCGCCCCGAGGTGCGCGACGTCCGCTCGAGGGCCTCGCGCGTCGAGGCGCCGCGGAGGCGCTCCTCGCGCGAACGAACCACGTAGAACAGCGCGTAATCCACTCCGACGGCCATCCCGATCAGGAGGACGACGGTCTTGACGCTGTCGTCGAGGGGGAAGATCTGGCTGATCGGTCCGAGCAGCCCGAACGCCGCGATCACCGCGGTCGCCGCGAGCAGCACCGGAACGAGCGCGGCCACCAGTGCGCCAAACGAGATCAGCAACACCAGCAGCGTGACCGGGATCGACAGCTCCTCGGCCCGATGGAGGTCGTTGCCTCCACCGGAGGTGGGATCGACCGCCGTTGCGCTGACGCCGGGATGTGCCGCCCCCACCGCACTGATCGACGCTTGCAGACGCGGCGGGTCGAACGGCCTTGTGATCTGTGCGGTGATCAGCGCGGCATGCCCGTCGCGGGAGATCGCGACATGCGCCGGGCCGCCGAGTGCTTCATGAATACGTGTGGCGGCCTGGTGAGTCGCCGCTGCGAACGCGGGCGAGCCCGTCGTCAGGGTGTCGCTCTGCAGGTAGGCGTATTGCGTGGCCGGTAGCCCCAGTCCGTGTGCGTCCATGAGCGCGTACCCGCGGGCCGACTCTCCGACCGCGCCGTTCTCGAGCGGCTTCGATCCGGTGAGCGCCAGGGCGAGCACGGTCACTACGACGAACATCAACCAGGCGGCGATCGCGAGCGCGGGCTGGCGCGTGCTCCAGCGACCGATGGCGGTAGGTGAGAAGCGCTTGAACATGACCCGGAGCCTGACGTGGTCCGCCTTTCGTGAACAGCCGGGGGTCCGGAGTCTGCGGGTAGGGCTATCCGGTACGCGCGCCATTCGTATGATCCGGCGATCGTTCCCGAGGCACGACTTGACAGCACCGCCACCGGACTCGTGTCAACCGGCGACGGGTGGTTCATCCTCAACGCCCGCGATGGTCGTTGGCGGGTGTGGGACGGTCTTGGCGCGCGCCTGTCGGTCGAGGGCGACGCAGACTTCCCGCAGGTCGGGGTCAATCTGTACGTCCTCGCGCCTGGCGAGCCGATCGGGATGTACCACTGGGAGTCCACCCAGGAGGATTTCCTCGTCGTCTCCGGAGAGGCACTGCTGCTCGTCGAGGGCGAGGAGCGCCCCCTGCTCCAGTGGGATTTCGTTCATTGTCCGCGTCTGACGAAGCACATCATCGTCGGCGCGGGTCGCGGCCCATGCGCGGTGCTCGCGGTCGGCGCGCGAGAGCATGCGCCGGACGAGGCCTGGGGTGGCTATTCGGTGGATGAAGTGGCACGTCGGCACGGCGCCGGCGGCGAACTCGAGACGAACGACGCGGACGTCGCGTACGGTCACCTCGCACCGCGCGCGTTCACGCGCTACCGCGAGGGCTGGCTCGGTGACTGACGCGCGCCTCCGGCTCCGGTCAGCCGCGGCGCGGGCGCTCGGAGCCGTCGGCTACGAGTTCCGCCGCTCGGACTCGACCACCCACGCCGATCTACCTGACGCCCACCGCGCGCTATATCAGCGGGTGGGCCCTTACACTCAGACGTCACTCGAGCGCGTCGCCGCCCTCGCCGATGCGGTCGAGTACGTGGTCCGCCGAGAGATCCCGGGCGATTTCGTCGAATGCGGCGTGTGGCGTGGCGGTAGCTCGATGGCGATCGCCTTGACACTCTTGCGGCTGGGAGTGAGTGACCGGAAGCTGTGGCTGTATGACACGTTCGGAACGATGCCCCCGGCCGGCGAGCACGATCGCGACTACGCGGGTCGCCCCCTGACCGAGGGCGCGCTCGATCCGATCAACAGTTCGCCACACACCACCGGACTGACACTGCCGGAGGTGCGGAGCGCGATCGCGTCGACCGGATATCCATCGCCTGAGGTCACATATGTCGAGGGTCTCGTCGAGGAGACGATTCCGCGCTCGACGCCTGGGCGGGTCGCGCTGCTGCGGCTCGACACGGACTGGTATGAATCGACACGTCACGAGCTCGTCGAGCTGTATCCCCGGCTCGAACGCGGCGGTGTCCTGATCGTCGACGACTACGGGCACTTCACCGGCGCGCGCAAGGCCGTCGATGAGTACTTCGCCGGCAATCCGATCCTGCTCAGCCGGATCGACTACACCGGGCGGATCGCCGTGAAGGTCTGACTCCGGATCCCAGAAGTCAGTGCTCGGGTCGAAGTCTTTCGGCACAGCGGGGATCCCGCCGTGCTACACGCCACCGGCAACGCGGATCACCGCGCCCGAGGTGTACGCGGCCTCGGGGCCGAGCAGCCAGACGATCGCCGGCGCGATCTCCTCGGGCTCCGCCAGCCGACCCAGCGGAATTCGAGAGACCACTTGTTCCGCCCGGTCCGGCGCACCCGCCGCCGCATGGATATCGGTATTCACGATCCCGGGGGCGACCGCGTTCACCCGGATCCCATCGTCGGCCACCTCCTTCGCCAGACCCACGGTCAGCGCCTCGACCCCGGCCTTCGCGGCCGCGTAATGCACGTACTCGTGAGGCGAGCCGAGCGTGGCGGCGGCCGACGAGATGTTGACGATCGCTCCACCGCGCCCACCCCGCCGAGTTGACATCGCCCGGATCCCTTCCCGGGCGCACATGACGACGCCGACGAGGTTGACGTCGATGACGTTGCGAACCACCTCGACCGGCGTGTCGGCCAGGTCGCCGATGTGCGCCGTCAGCCCGGCGTTGTTCACCACGCCCGTCGGCGTGCCGAGCTCGGCCGCCTCGCCGAACAGGCGCTCGACGTCCATTTGGTCACAGACGTCACCCTGGACCGCTATACAGCGAGCGCCCTGCTCGATCGCAAGCTTGCGGATGCGTTCGGCGGCGTCTTCGTCCGATCGATAGCTGAAGACGACATCGTGGCCTGCATCCGTAAGCGCGAGCACAGTGGCCGCGCCGATGCCGCGGCTGCCGCCCGTCACGACGGTCAGTGCACGCTCCATCCGTCCATGTTGTCAAGCGTCGTCACCGCGTCTGGCTCTGCTCGGCGGTCCACGCCGCCGCGAGCGTCGTCCACGCCGCCGCGTCGCCGCTGCCCCGGGCAAGTCCGAGGCTGTGCGGTCCGTGTGCGAAGACGTGGGCGGTGTGCGGAACGCCGTGCGCCGCCAGCGACGCCGCCAGCCGATAGGTGTGCTCGGGTGGGACGTAGGCGTCCTCGGCCGTGTGCCACATGAAGAACGGCGGCGACGAGCTTGTCACGAGTGCGTCCAGCGAGGTCGCGCGACGGAGCACGGGCGTCGCGTCCTCACCGAGCAGGATCAGGCGCGCCGGTCGATATGTCTCGGTCTGCATCGACGTGATCGCATAGCCGAGCACAGCGAAATCGACCGCTTCGCCGGCTTCGATGCCGGGGGCGAGCGCAGCTAGCCCGGCCAGATGTCCGCCGGCGGAGAACCCGATCAGGCCGATGCGCTCGGCACCGCCGCGCCGGAGGCGCCTGATCTCGGCCCGAAGGGCGTCTAACGGCTCGGGATGGCGGACCTGCAGCGGGTAGCGAAACACGCTGGCTTGGAAGCCGAGCGAGTTCAGCCACTCCACGATCGGCTCGCCCTCGTAGTCCACATGAGTGGCGTAGCCCCCGCCGGGCAGAACGACCATGTGGGTTTTCGTGGCGTTCTGCACGCCCCAAATCTCGATCAAGGAGAACCAGGGGGCATCGCCTGATCGCGTCATCTGTCTCGACGTAAATCTGTCACTCGACTTGCGGACAGACAGGTCTGTCTGCTATGGTTCATCCGAGCACGGACAGAACGGTCTGTGCAACGGCAAAGGACACTCTGATATGACCTCGATCGCCTCCGCCCTTCGCTTCCCTGGACACAGGCGACCGCTCAATGGTGCCCGTGCGCTCGTCACGGGCCGGATGCGTCTGTCGTCCGGCGTGGCGTTCGGCCTGCTCACGTCGATCCTGGTCACGCTGCTGGCCAGCTCGAGCGCGCCGACGCCGCTCTACGCCACCTACCAGGCCCGCTGGGGGTTCTCGCCGGTGGCGGTCACGGTCGTCTTCGGGGTCTATGCGGTCGCAGTGCTCGTCTCGCTGCTCGTGCTCGGCGCGCTGTCTGACCACATTGGCCGCCGGCCGGTACTCACGGTCGCGCTCGTCGCTCAGGTCGGGGTGATGGTGCTGTTCGCCACGGCAAGTGGGCTCGATGTGCTCCTCGTCGCTCGCGTCCTACAAGGCCTCGCCACCGGCGGCGCCGTCGCGGCGATCGGCGCCGGGCTGGTCGATCTGCATCCGGGACGCGGCCCCGTGGCCAACGCGGCCGGGGCGATGAGCGGGACGGCAAGCGGAGCGCTGGTCTCCGCGCTACTCGTGCAACTCCTTCCCGCGCCGACCGAGCTCGTCTACTTCGTGCTCGCCGGGCTGTTCCTGCTCCAGGCCGCCGGGGTCCGCAGGATCGCCGAGACCTCGCCTCGCGTATCGGGCGCAAGGCGCTCGCTGCGACCGACGCTTGCGCTTCCGCGATCGGTGCGCGGGGCGGTCGCGGTCGCCGCGCCCTCGCTCATCGCCGTGTGGGCACTCGCCGGCTTTTACGCCTCACTCGGCCCTTCACTCGCCGCGATCGTCGACGGCTCGGACTCGACCATTCTCGGCGGCTCCACCCTCTTCGTCCTCGCCGCCAGCGGTGCGCTCGCGGTCCTCGTTTTCCGCCGAACCGACCCGCGGACGTTCGCACTCGCGGGGGCGAGTCTCATCATCTTCGGCGTTGCGCTGATTCTCGCCGCCGTCCCGAGTCGTTCGCCCGTCGCCTTCTTCACCGGCACCGCGATAGCCGGGGCGGGCTTCGGCGGCGGGTTTCAGGGAGGACTGCGGACCATCCTGCCGCTGGCCGGACCGGAGGAGCGAGCCGGCGTAATCGCGGTCATCTACGTCATTTGCTACCTGGCGTTGGGCCTGCCCGCGATCGGAGCCGGCGTCCTCGTGGTCCACACCACCGTGACCCACACCGCCCTGCTGTTCGGCCTCGGGGTGATCGCCCTGGCCGCGAGTACCGCGGTTGGCATCCTTGTGACTAGCCGTCGCACCCCCACCAGCACTCGCGAGACGAGCGTGACCACCGGCGGTTGCCTCGCGGCGCGATAGCCCTCCACCACACCCGATAGGAGACCCGACATGATTCGCGACATCAAGATTCCAGGCCCCGACCATCCCATCACCGTCGAGCCGAGCCCCGACCGCGTGATCGTGCGGTCCGGCGGCGCCACGCTCGCGGACAGCACGGCCACGCTCGTGCTCCAGGAGGCGGACTACCCGCCCGTTCGATACATCCCGCTCGGCGATGTCGACCAGACTCTGCTGGAGCCGAGCGATACGTCAACCTACTGCCCCTACAAGGGCGACGCGTCCTACCGCTCAATCACGAGCGAGCCGGACCGCGGCCGAGACGCGGTGTGGTTCTACGATGACCCGTATGCCGCAGTCGAGGCGATCCGCGACCACGTCGCGTTCTACGCCAACCGCGTCGAGATCACGATCGAGGCCGCCTGAGATGCCGTCGGCGACGATCACAGATGCCGAGGTCGTCCGCCGGTCGCCGCGCGAGCGTCTGCTCGAGGCCGCGGGCGAGCTGTTCTACAACGAGGGCATCCAGTCGGTCGGCATCGACCGACTGATCGAGCGCGCCGGCGTCGCCAAGGCCTCGCTCTACAGCACCTTCGGCAGCAAGGAGGAACTCGTCGGGGCCTACCTCGACGAGCGCCACACCCGGATCGTCAGGCGCCTGCGGGCCGCAGTCGACGCGGTCGACCCAGCCGACCCGATCGCGCGTGTTCTCGCCGTGTTCGACGAGCAGGCGGAGATCTTCCGCGCTCCGGGCTACCACGGGTGCGCGTTCGCTGCGGCCGCCGCCGAAGCGCCCCGCGGTGGGCGGATCGACGAGGCCACGCGCGCCTACCGGCGAGAGATCCGCGAGCTTTTCACCGGGCTAGCGGCCGCCGCCGGAGCGCCCGATCCACCGCTATTGGCAAGCCAGCTCCAGCTCCTCTACGACGGAGGTGCAAGCGCGGCGAACCTCGACCGGGACCCCTCGATCGCCGCGCCGGCACGGGCCGCGGCGGCGTCGCTGATCATCGCGTCGATCAGGCGCTGATCCGCGTCAGGGCGCGAGAGTCACCACCATTTGCGCTCGAGGGCCGCTCGCGTCCCTTCTGTCAGATCGAGCGCGTCGAGTTGCCCCATGTCACTGGCGGAGAGCTCGAAGTCGAACACGTTCGCATTCTCCGCGATGCGGTCACGATGCGTGGACTTGGTGATGACCGGGATCCCTCGCTCGATACACCACCGCAGAAGGACCTGGGCAGCGGTTCGCCCGAGACGATCCGCGATGCGCGCGACCACCGGATCGCCCAACAGCGCGCCGGTGCCGAGCGGGCTGTAGGCCTCGAGGGCAATCTCGCGCTCGTCGCATGCGCCAAGGAGCGCCCGGCGATAGGACGATGGGTTGAACTGCACCTGGTCGACCACGGGGGCGGCCGTCGCGCCGGCCATCACCTGATCGAGCTCGTCGACGTCGAAGTTCGACACGCCGATCGCCCGGGCGTAGCTGCGTTCTCGAGCGGCCTCCATTCCGGGCCAGGCCCAGGTGGCACCGCCCCCCGGCCAGTGGACCAGGTAGAGGTCGACGTAGTCGACACCGAGCCGCTCGACGCTGTAGGCGGCCTCCCTGAGCGGGTCGCGCCGCCCGGGGTGGAACTTCGTCGTCACGAATACCTCGTCGCGAGCGAGGCCGCTCTCGCGCAGGGCCCGACCGACGCTCGACTCGTTTCCGTACGCCTGCGCGGTGTCGATGTGGCGGTATCCAAGCTCCAGCGCGGCCCGCACGGCATGCGCGCACACCGGCCCGTCCGGTACCTGCCACACCCCGAGCCCGAGCAGCGGCATCACCGTCCCGTCGCCGAGTATGCGGCTGCGCCCGTCGGCGGTCAGGGCACCGATCGCCCCGGACGCCTGCATGCCCTAGCCGCCCCCGGCGAGGACCGCGCGGGCCTGCGCGGCGATGTCGGCCTGGGTGTTGGCGTGTCCCGCGATGCCCCAACCGCCCTCTGGGGACTCCGTGAGCAGCACCCATGTCCGCTCCGGGAGGGTCGCGTCTTCGGCAGCTCGGGAGACGATCTCGGTCAGCTCCTTCACGACTCCGAGCTGCTTGTCACGGTCGAGGACTCCTGCCGGCGTGAGGACCTGCACGCGCACATAGTTGCTGAGCCCTGACGCGGTCGAGATCGCCTCGGCCGGGAGGTCGTGGATGAACGCCGCCGTGTTGTCGGCGAACAGCGGGATCTCGGGGACCGCCTCCCACCGCATCACCGCGCGGGCGAGGTCCTGCGCCAACCGGTTCTTGTCGCCGAAGGTCCCGGCGGCGGCGTAAACGTCGATCATTGGCATGCGCGGAACCGTTGCGCCCCGACGCGCGTTCGGCATCGCATGGGCATGCGATTCCTTGGCGCGCTACTCGGCTGGATGTCTCGGTGTAGAGATCGCACGATCGTGTGATGGCGTGCGAGCAGACGTCGACGAGCGTCGGCGTTTCGGGGCCGATGATGCGAACGTCCTATAGCGAAACCCGCCTCAACCACAGACGTAGACTCGCTGATCTGGGCCGGGCGATCTCTCCCACTCCCATTGTTCGCGGTCGTGATGCTGAACTCGCGTCGATCGGTGTTCAGCTCGATCGCGTGCGCTCGGGTACCGGCGCGGTGCTGCTCGTCGAGGGCGAACCGGGCATGGGAAAGACGCGACTGCTGGCGGAGGCGGCTCGGGTCGCGCGACGGCTCGCGTTCCGGGTGGGCGTCGGCGCGGCCGACCCGGGGGCGGGCGTTGTCGAGCTCGCGCCGCTGATGACCGCGCTTTTCGACGGCTCGCCCCCGCTGCTCGAGCGAGCCGGGTTGCGGGAGCTGCACTCGCTGCCCGAGCAGCGGTACTGGCTGCTGCAGGATCTTCAGGCGATGCTCGAGCGCGCGGCGCTCCGCGGCCCGCTCCTGATCTTGCTCGACGATCTGCAGTGGGCCGACACCGGGACGGCCGCAGCGCTGCGCGCGCTACCGGTCCACCTCGCCGACATGCCGGTCGCCTGGTTCCTCGCCTTCCGCCCCGGCCAGGGGTCTGGACAGCTCCTCAACGCGATCGAGCACCTATATCGCAGTGGTACCGAGCGGATCGTCCTCGGTCCGCTCGCTGACGACGCCGTGGCCCAGGTGGCCGAGGACGTCATCGACGCCGAGCCCGACCGACGCGCTGCTGGACCTGGTCAAAGGCGCGCGCGGCAGTCCGTTCCTGCTCACCGAGCTGCTGTCGGGCCTTAGGGACGAGCAACTGATCCGCGTCGTCGCCGGTCAGGCCGAGCTCGTCGAGGCGCGCCTGCCAAGCCGGGTCGCCTTCACAATGCGCGAACGGCTGCGCGGCATGTCCGCAGCCGCTCGCGAGGCCGCCACGGTCGCCGCCTCCCTGGGCCGCCGGTTTACCTTCGTCGACTTGGCGAACATGCTGGACCGGACCCCGGCGACACTGCTCGCGCCGGTCGAGGAGCTGATCGAGTGCGGAATGCTCGTGGAGAGCGGCGACCGCCTCGCCTTCCGGCACGACGTCACGCGCGAGGCCGTCCGCGAAAGCGTCCCCGTCTCGGCCCGGCGGGCGCTCGACCGGCAGGCCGGCGACGTGCTCCTCACGGCCGGCGCCACGCCGGTCGAGGTTGCCGCGCAGATCGCCTCGAGCGCCGAGTTCGGCGACGAGCAGGCGATCTCGATTCTGTTGCGCGCCGGAGAGGCGCTCGCCACCACCGACCCCGGGGCCGGCGCCGATCTCAGCCGGCGCGCGCTCGAGCTGGCGCCGCGCGATCACGCTTTGCGCGGGCCGCTCCTCGCCCAGACGGCCATTCTGCTCCATTCTGCGGGTCGCGTCGACGAGGCGCGGGCGTTCGCCGACACCCACTTGCGCGACGCGCTTCCACCCGAGCAGGAGGCCGAGGTGCTCCTCGGCATCGCCGGCATGTTCAGCATCCCGCCCGACGCGCGGGCCGCCGCCGGCCGACAGGCGCTGGCACTCCCCGCGCTGCCCGCGCAGCTCCGCGCCCAACATCTGGCCGCACTGTTCCACAACCTTCTCGTGGGCGGGCGCACCGACCAGGCGAAGGCGATCCAGGCCGAGACCGAGGCGGCGGTCCGGGCCAGCGCGATGCCAACTCGGCGTTCGCGCTCGCCCTCGCCGAGACCGTCACCGCCTATGTCGATGGGCGCTATCAGGACGCGCTCGAGTTGACCGAACAGGCGGCGCGCGCCGGCATCGGCACGACCGACTGGGCACGCGAGTACCTCGCTCAGGAGTGGCGGTGCGAGACGCGCACGGTGCTGGATCATGTGGATGACTCGCTGCGCCTGGCCGCCGACAGCGTCGCCGCCGCGCACCGTGACCGGCACGGCTGGGCGATCCGCATCTTCGAGATCTGGCGCGGCCGGCAGCTGCATCAGCTCGGGCGGCTCGACGACGCCGGCGCGATTCTCGAAGGACAGTTCAGCCCGGAATCCGGAGATCGCTTTCTCGGTGCCCTCGATGCCGCCGGGATCGTCGCGCTGGGGCGAGTGGCGCTGCACCAGGGCAACGGACGCCTGCAGCAGCGAACGGCGCGACTCGCGCGAGGACTGCTCGAGGACGCGACGCCGAACTTCGGTCGCGAGGCCGCCTGGCTCCTCGCGCTGCAGGCCATAGCGGCCGGCGATCCCACGGTTGCGCACGACTGGCTGTGCGCGCTCGGCGAGGACGAGCGCATCGCGATCCTGCCGCTCTTCCCGATCGACGTGACCGACGAGCCACAGCTCGTCCGCATCGCGCGCGCCGCCGGGGACGACGAATTGGCCGAGGTCGCGGTGGCGCAGGCCGACCGGCGCGCACGGCTCAACCCGGGTGTCGCCACGATCGGCGCGACCGCAGCCCACGCCCGAGGACTGCTCAGGACGAGCATCGTCGAGCTCGAGCATGCCGTCGAGCTGTTCCAGACCGGGCCGCGACCGCTCGCGCGCGCGTCCGCGCTGGAGGACCTGGGCGTCGCCCGCGACGGCGCCGGTCTCGTGGACGCGGCGATCGAGGCGTTCGATGCCGCGCTCCTCCTGTACGCGGAGGCGGGCGCGACCTGGGATGCGGGCCGCGTGCGAGGCCGCCTTCGGCACCACGGCGTCCGCCGGCGCCTCGTCGCGCGCGAGCGCGCCGACAAGGGCTGGGCGTCGATGACCGACTCCGAGCTCGCCGTCGCACGCCGCGTTGCCCAGGGTCTAACCAACCGCGAGGTCGCCGAGCAGCTGTTCGTCTCGCCGCACACCGTCTCGAGCCACCTTCGGAGCATCTTCGCCAAGCTCGAGATCAATTCGCGCCTCGCGCTCGCTCGGATCGCGGCCGAGCACGACCCCGCGACGGTCTCGTAAGAGATCACACGATCCTGCGATGTGCCGTGGCAGGCGCTGGGCGAGCCTCACTCGGACCTCGATGCCTTAGCCTCCGAAAGGAGCTCGCCAATGTCCGCGCAGAGCAAACCCAGCATCGTCTTCTGTCACGGCCTGTGGGCCGACGGCTCGTGCTTCAGCAAGCTCATCCCGCCCCTTCAGGCCGACGGACACGAGGTGATCGCCGCCCAGTACGGCCTCGACACGCCCGAGGGCGACGTCGCCACCGTCATCCGGACGCTGAGCCGCGTCAGCGGTCCCGCCATTCTCGTCGGCCACTCCTACGGCGGGTCGGTGATCACCGCCGCCGGCACTGACGACCGGGATCGTCGGGCTGGTCTACATCTGCGCGCTTGCGCCGGATGCGGACGAGACCTCGCAGACGCTTCAGGACAAGTTCCCCTCGACCGATGTGTTCGCGCATATCGAGGTGGCCGACGGACGCATATGGCTGCTTCCCGACGGGATCGACTGTTTCGCGGGCGACCTCCCCGAGGCGGAGCAGCAGCTCGTCTGGGCGACTCAATACGTACCCGACGCCGGGCTCTTCTCCCGCGATGCACCGGGCGTCGCGTGGCGGTCGAAGCCGAGCTGGTACATCCGGGCGACCAGCGACCGGACGGTCCACCCCGATCTGGAGGCGTTCGTGGCCGAACGCATGGGCGCGACGACTTACAACCTCGATTCAAGCCACGTCCCGATGCTCTCCCAGCCCGACCGCGTGCTCGACGTCATTCGCACCGCCGCTGCCGCGGTCGAAGGCGCCACGACCGGCGCAGCCGTATGACTGCAACCTCGGCCCCCACCGCCGGCGGCGCGTACGTGGGGGCGCCGAATCGCGTGGTGAGCGGCGCGAACGGGATCGACTACGCCTACCGCGACGTCGGCGACGGCGGTGGCGGGCCGCCGCTGGTCCTGTTGCAGCACTTCCGCGGGAACCTGGACAACTGGGACCCGGCGCTGATCGACGCGCTGAGCGCCGGTCGGCGGGTGGTGACGTTCGACAACGCCGGCGTCGGCGGCTCGACCGGTCAGACACCGGGGACCGTCGCGCAGATGGCGGTCGATGCGATCGCGTTCCTCGACGCGATGGAGCTCGCCCAGGTGGACGTGCTCGGGTTCTCGATCGGGAGCTTCGTGGCGCAGGAGATCGCGCTCGCCCGTCCCGATGTTGTGCGGCGGCTGGTGCTCGCGTCATCGGCGCCGCAGGGTGCGGCGGGGATGCACGGGTGGGCACCGGACGTGATCGGGGCGGTCGGCGAGCCCGCTCCCAACCCCGACGGCTATCTCGGTGTCTTCTTTGCCCCCTCGCCGGCAAGCCGGCAGTCGGGCGTCGAGGTGCTGGGGCGTCTGACCGCGCGGACCGAGGATCGGGACAAGCCGACTACGTGGCGAACCCGCCAGGCGCAATACGACGCGGTGTGTCGCTGGGGCATTCCCGATCACGGTCTGTTGCAGCGGGTGAGCACGATCGAGGTGCCAGTGTTCGTCGCCAACGGCGACAGCGATCCGATGATCCTCCCCCACTACTCGTACCTGCTCGCCGGCCTCATCCCCCAGGCGCAAATCAAGATCTACCCCGACTCAGCACACGGCTTCCTGTTCCAACACCACTCCCAGTTCGCCGGCGACGTCGAAGCGTTCCTCAGCGCGCCGTAGTCGCTACGAGCGACGCCCCGGCGTTCAGGACTTCGGCCAGCTCCTCCTCGGGACGGTTGGGCGGAAGTACAAGGTTGACGCTGTCGGCGCCGGCAGCAAACCACTGGTTGATTGCGGCGTGTGCCTGGTCGTAGGTTCCGAACAGCGTGACCTGGTGCGCGAGATCCTCGGCCATTGCCGGAAGTTCGGGCGAGCGACTGTCGCGCGCGGCGTCGATCACCGCTGTGACCGCGGTAGCCATTCCGAACCGTTATGGATCCTGTCTGTCGTTCGGCGGTCGTCGCTATGACGTTCCACCGATGACGATCCTTCCGGCTGCTTTTGATGGACGCGCCGCGGCGCGCGGGTTAGTGTGTGCCAGCGGCCGGGAGGGGAAGCGAGGGATTGAGGTGCTGGGGATGTTCACGAGTCGGATGCGCCGAGCCGGATCGGTGTTGACCATTGCGCGGACCAACCAAGGTGCCGTTAGGCGAGGCCCTTTCGGTCGGGTGAGCAGGTTCTGTTTGGGACGGCGCCTAATGCGCGTCCGGCCCCTGGGGTGTTCGGCGGCGATCTCGTTCGTCGCGCTCGGGCTGGCGCCCGCGTCGGCTGCCGCCTGGGCGCCCGCTCACGGGTCTGCCTCGCGGGGGCTCGCTCTGATGACCGTGTCCAACCCGCGCCCGGAACTGATCTCCGGCGCCGAGGCGCTGGTGCGAGTCAATGTCGGCAGGGATGTGAACCCGGCTGACGTGCGGGTCACCTCGAACGGCCGGGACGTTACTCCCAGCTTCCATGTGCAGTCCGACGGGAGCCTGCTCGGACTGGTTACCGGCCTGGCAATCGGCCGCGACCGGCTGGTCGCGTCCGCGGGCCGACGGTGGGCATCGTCGCTCAACGTCATCGACCACTCGATCAACGGACCGGTCTTCTCTGGCAAGCAACAGCTTCCGTTCCTCTGCCAGACGACGGCCTTCGGTCTAGCCGCTTCGAGCCCGCCAGACTGCGTCGCGCCAACCGTGGTCTCGTACGTGTACAAGAACACGGCCGGAGCTTTCGTGCCGCTCGCCGATCCCACCACTACTCCGGCTGACGCGGCGACGGCGACGGTGAACGCGCAGAGCGTGCCGTACGTCGTGCGGATCGAGACCGGCGTGATCGACCGTGCCGTCTACCAGACCGCGGCGCTTTACGACGGGCAGGCCCCGTCGCCGTTCCGGCCCGACACGAGCTGGAACGGCAAGCTCATCTACACCTTCGGTGGCGGCTGCAACTCCGGCTACCACCAGGGCACCTCGACAGGCGGCGTGCTTAACGATCAGTTCCTATCGTTGGGTTACGCCGTCGCATCGTCCACCCTCAACGTGCTCGACAACAACTGTTCGACGATCATCTCGGCCGAGGCGGCGATGATGGTGAAGGAGCACTTCATCGACACCTACGGGCCCGTCCAGTTCACGATCGGCTGGGGTGGCTCGGGCGGCGCCATCCAGCAGTACGAGATCGCCGACTCCTACCCCGGCATCTTGGACGGCATCATCCCGAGCGTCTCGTTCCCCGACCCTCTGACGACCGCCGGGCCGGTCACCGACTGCAGGCTGCTCGACTCGTTCTTCGCCGGGGCGAACGGCTCGTCGTTCACGACCGCGCAGAGGACCGCCATCGCCGGTTACAACGACTACACGTCATGCGAGTCGTGGGATGCCACGTTCGCGAACCGGTCGACGGCGACTGGCAGCTGCGACCCGACGGTCATCCCGCCCGCGGAGCAGTGGAGCCTCACGAACCCGAACGGGATCATCTGCGACTCCAACGAGCAGATCGTCAACCAGCTCGGGGTCGATCCGACGACCGGCTTCCCCAACAGCTCCCTTGACAACGTCGGCCTGCAGTACGGGCTCGCCGCGCTGGACTCGGGAGCCATCACGCCGGCTGAGTTCGCCACGCTCAACGCGGACATCGGCGGGATGAACTTCGCCGGCGCGCTCGCTGCGCAGCGGACCGAGGCGAGCCGGAAGGCGGTGCGCGCCGTCTACGCCGACGACTTGGTCAACAGCGCTTCGCTCGGCCTGCGCACGACGCCGGTCATCGACCAGCGCGACGACCTCGACTTCCTCGGTTTCGGCAACGACATCCACACCACCGACTGGTCATTCATCATCCGAGCGCGGATGCTCGCGGCGAACGGGAGCGACGGCAACCAGGTCATCATCGAGAACATGCCGACGGCCGCGGAGATCGCCGCGGCGAACACCTACGAGCTGGCCGAAATGGACGCCTGGCTGACGAACGTCGAGAACGATCATTCGTACCGCAGTGCACGGCAAAAGGTGCTCGAGGACAAGCCGGCCGCGCTGTCTGACGGCTGCTTCTTGTCGGCGACCAACCTCGTGCATCAGACCCTCACCGACCCAGGTACCGGGCCATGTGGCGCTGCCTATCCGGTGGCTTCGAACCCGCGCCTCGTGGCCGGCGAGCCACTGACGATGCCCGCCCTGAAGTGCAGCCTGAAGCCGCTGGACTTCCGCGATTACCCGGTCACGTTCACCGCGGCCGAAAAGACCGAGCTCCGCCAGGCCTTCCCGACTGGCGTCTGCGACTACGACCGCCCAGGTGTCGGCGTTCGGCAGCCAATCGCCAGCTGGCTCAGCTACGGCGACAACCCCGACGCTGTCGTCGGGCCGTTCCCGCTGCCCCCGCTGAGGCGCTGACCCGCGGAGCCAGATGGATCGGCGGTGGGCGGTCTCCGAGGAGGTCGCCCACCGGCGGTTCGTACGGAAGTACGAACCGCGAGCGCTTTCGTATGTCCGGCAAATACAAAAACCCCGCCTGAGCGGGGTTTTTGTCACATCGGGGAGACAGGATTTGAACCTGCGACCGCCCGGCCCCCAGCCGGGGATTATGAGCCGCCCTCAATCCGGTTAAGTGCGATTAGCAGGATCGTCTTGGTCTGAGCCTCGCGCACTTTTGCTCAGTTTGTCGTCCGTTGAATCGTCCGTGGTTGAGCCCGCAACCGAAAACGCCGCGTTGACCATCGCGGCCTCGTTCGGGTTCGGCGCGTAGTGGGCGTAGATGAGCGTCGTCTTGATGTCGGCGTGTCCCATCCACTCCTGCAGCGTTCGCATGGGGACGCCGGCTGCGGCCATTCGAGTGCCGAAGGTATGCCTCAGATCGTGGAACCGAACTTCACGCACCCCGGCGCGCTTCAGCGCGACCTTGAAGCGCCGGGTGACCTCATGGCGGTCCAGAGCAGAGCCAGTGGCGGGGTTGGCGAAGACCAGGGCGTCGTCGTCCTGGAAGCTCGACGCCTTGTAATGCCGGTCGAGCTCGCCGCCGACCCGGTCGGCCATTGGCACCGCCCGCGACGAATGCGCTGACTTCGGCGACCGCTGGCGCCGGGACTCCTCCGGAAACATCTCCGCATAGGCCGGCGCGTTTCGGCGCCGGACGTACGGGTGCACGACACGGATCTTATGCGCCGTCCAGTCAACGTCGCGCCAGCGGAGGCCGAGCAGCTCGCCTTGCCTGAGTCCGGTCATGGCGGCGACCAGGTAGAGGACGCGGTCGACGCGAGCCAGCTCGTCCTCGAGCACCGCGTCTGGGGTTGCACGGGAGAGGTACAACGCCGTGGCCGCGGTGACGCCGAGCTCGTCACCGACCTGCTTCCAGGTCTTGTTCTGCGCCCGAAGCGATCGCGCCCTGGCGCCACGCTCAAGCGTCGCGGATGAGTGACGGCAACGGCCCTCCGCCGCGGCAGCGAGCAGCGCCTCGAGCTCGCCCTGCTCGAGGAAGCGCAGCTCGGCCGCGTCCTCGCTCGCCGAAGCCGGTTTCTCTACCGCTCTGCACGAGTTCGTGCGCGTCCACCGCTTCCGAAGAGCGAACTCGAAGATCCCGCTCAGGTGGGTGTAGAGATTGCGGACCGTCTTGGCGGCGAGACCGGCGTTGAAGCAGGCGTCAAGGAATGCCTCGACGTCATCCGGACCCAGCTGGCTGATCGGGGTCTCCCCGAAATGCGGCTCGAAGTGCACGCGTATCTCTGACTCGTAGTTCGCGAGCGTCGTGTCGACCTTCCGGCCTTTGCGCGCGAGCTCCTTGATCCGGCGTCGTCCGGTCTCCCCGACGGTCATCCGCTCCGTCACTTGAGGTGGCGCGTTCGCGGTCTCCGAGATCCGGGCGCGCAGGCGAGCCTCAGCCATCCCGCGCGTAAGACCCTCGCGGCTCCCTGGCGGGCGAACGGGTCCGAGCTTCCGCGTGAGGCCCTCCCACTGTCCGTACCAGCTGCCGTGCTTCTGGAAGATGCGACCCGTCCCGCGGGGACGGCGGCTCCCCGCCCTTTTTGGCTCGTCCTCAGACTCGCGCTGGGCTGGCATCGACCCTTTATACGCCGGCGCCGCTCCGGGCGGTGACCTCGGCGCCGAGATTGATGGCTTCGTCCGCGCAACGTGCACCACCGCGGCCACAGTCGACATCCGGTTCCGGCTCACGGCCGACCGCTCCACTCCCGTCCACACCACGTTCGCCGAGTTCGGGCGTTGTAACAGCGCCGCCCCACGCAGCCTCACGCGCCGCGGCCCAGCTCCCGAACGCGGAGGTGACCACGCTCGCCGGCGGCCACTCGTCCGCCTCGAGACGGCGCAGCGCCTCTCCCCCTCGCCGTCGTGCATGCGTGCGCGACCAGTCGTACGACGACGGCGACCGGCCGTAGCGATCGAGCCACTCCCCCATCGCCTCCAGCACCCGCTCTCGCGTCCACCGTGGCTTGATCGCGCCCGGATGGCAGCGTTTGCAGTACGCGTAGGCGTCGCCCTTGCCGTTGCGCGGCTGCGTGTACGCGCCGCACCCGCGGCATACACCTACGTAGCGCGCTTTGACCGCCCGCGCCTTCGCGCCCGTGGGGTCGTAGAAGTAGGCCTTGATCGTCGCCGGCGACCGCCCGAGACGGTCCGCGATCTCCCGGACCGAGAGGCCCTCAAACTCGCGGTAATGGCGCGCCAGCGCCACCGCACGGCGACGCTCGACCACACGGTCATACGCCGGCGAAGGTCGACCGGAGGCCATGTCTCCAGGTATTGCGAACATCGCAAGCCGTCCCCGATAACCGACGTCGCGGATTCCGCACCTGCCGCTACTCCGGATGCCGCGGCGGCGGGCACCCCGGCGCGAACAACGCAGATCCAGGACGGTGCGGCTTCCGCATCCTCGCGGGCGTTCGGCAGCCGGCCTTGAACCTCGCGGCGCTCTTGCGTGTCGTCCACACCGGAAGCCAGGCGGCCAGTCGGCCAGGTGCCCGCCCCCCCACAAAACCACCAGCGCCGTGCGCTTGCTCGCCGCCACAAATGAGGCGATCGGCAAGCGCCTTCGGGCTGCACCGTCGGCGCTCGACGCGCACCCGAGTTCATGTCAAAGCAGAACTCCGCGCTCGTCGCCATCCGCGACGGAGCGCCGACGACGCCGAGCGTCCCGAGTTTGGCGAATGTCAGGGCGCGGGCACCACGGCGGCGAGAGCCCTGCTCTTCGGTCGACGCGCTACTTCCGCAATCGCAGATTGGTGCAGCGCCCGACGGTGCGCTGTCTCCTCCTGCTGGTCGTGGCCGGTCGGGAGCCTGATCGCAATCAAGTACGCCAGACCGACCGCGGCTTTGTCTGCCTAGGTCGTCGGCTCATGCTTGAAGGAGAGTGCAGATGAGCCATAGCTCGGACCGCAGCGCGTCCGAGCTGTGGCCATACAGGGCGCTGGTTGCTTCTTCGATCAACCGCTCAGCGCGGGCGATGCCGCGGGCTGATCCCCGGGCGTCCTGGAGTAGACGGATGATTTCGCGCATCTCGTTGACCGCCGGGCTGATGACGGAGACATGAAAGAGCGGCGACGCGTCGCGCGTGAGGAGGTTGGGGTTGACGACAAGACCTACGATCTCTTCGAAGGTCCGGGCGAGTGCGGCTCGGTTCCGGTGCGACAGAAGCCGTTGGTGTTGCTGTTGTACGTCGGGGATCGACAGAAACTCGCGGCCCGCGAGGATCAGGTTGATCGCGGAGCGTCGTTTAGATTGGCGGAGGCCGATTGCGACCAAGCCGACCACGGCTAGTACCCAGCCGGCGGCGATGGTCAGGGGTATGGCCCACGGGTTGCCCTCGAGAGCCGCGAGCAGGCCGACGACCAGGACGGCAGCGACTGGCAGCGACTGCCTGCTGAGGTTCTGCAGCAGTTCCGCCGCGCGAACGAGGGGGTGCTCTGAGCCGAGAAGTGCGACGCCTGGCACGCCGGTGGTGGGGCGGCCGTGCCCAGCAAGGTGAGCGAGTCGCTTCATGCGCCCGCCCTTGCTCCCGTGCCCGTGGCGGCTGCGACTTCGGCGGCAGGAGTGAGCAGGATGACCGCGGCGCCGGCCGCGAGGGTGGTCCCCCATGCGTTACCCACGCCGGGCTCGATCGTGCTGTCCGCCGGGAGGTGTCGACTGCGTGTGTGCCGGTCGTGCTCCGGTTCGCCCGTCGGGGCTGCTCAGAAGCCGTGCGGCGAACACGATCCCGACCACCGCAGGTACAGCGATGCTGAGCAGCAGGCCGACGCGGGATGAATAGGCGGTCGCGAGTACTACGCCGACAAAAGCCAGATACCCGCAGATGATCAGCACGCCGTGTCCACGGCGCAGCCCAAGACCGATATACGCACACGCCAGGGCTAACGCGGTCAGGCCGAGGTACCACGCCGCCACAAGCGTGCCCTGTCCAGAGGATGCGCCCAAGCCAACGACGGTCGCGGGCAGTAGCAGACCGGCCGCGACGTTGAGCGCGTTGCTGTTCATCGCCGTGCTGAGCGTCGCTGCGCCTCTCCCACGCCTGGCGAGATACACGGCGGCGACGGCGTTCGGAAGGCTCGTCACGGCGGCGAGAATCAGTGCCCCGACGACGATCTCGGGGATCGCATGGCGCGCGCCGAGCTTGGACGCGGTCTGCTCCATCGCAACGCTGGCGCCAACCACGACAAGCACCGCGATGGCCGCCACGACCCCGTCCACCTGCCGACCACGCTGCGGATGGATCGCGACCTCGAGCTCAAGCTCCTCCTCCACGATCGCGTCGGTCAGCCAGCTCACCCACGCCGACGGAAGGCCGATGCGACCGAGCCGATCGCGGGGCACGCCAAGGACCACCAAATACGGAACCAGCACGGCGACCACGAGGACGAGGCCGACAGCAGGCGAAAAAACGCCGACGACAACCGCGAGGCACACCGTGGCGATAGACATCGCCACGACACCCTCCAGCACAATCACTCGCCGGTGCAGGGCGATCCCGCCGGCGATAACGGCCGCGAAGCCCAACAGCGCCGCCAGGTTGAACACGTTCGAGCCGATCACCACCCCCGCTCCGATCCGAGGCTGATGCCCCGCGAGCGCAGTCACCGCCGCTGTGATCTCCGGGGCGTCGGCCGCTAACGCAGCCAGCATTCCCAACAGCGCCTCAGACAGACCAAGCCGCGCGCCGACCCTCTCCAGCCTCGACACCAGAACCCAGCTCGTCCCGAGGCTCGCGATTGCGCTGACAATGAACACAACGATCAGCGGCCCGTCGGACACCCCTATTCGCCCCTGTCCTGCTCACACCGGCAACTCTGACCCGGACACCCTGCCGACTGCGAGTTGTAGAGCTTCCGGGTCATCACACGGCCTCCCAGCTAGGGCACGCCGACCAGACTTCCCGGCACTCCACGCGCCAGTCTAACGACGACCCGCGACACGCCCGCGCTCCACGGCGACCAGCCATCGGCGACGACCACCGAACCGAATCCCACCCTGCAACGTCGCCGCCGCACGATCTGACACCGCGCCCCTCAGGACAGGTTCCTGAACTGGCGGTGATCCGCGTCCCCCTGTCGCGAGCCTGACGTCCGGCGCGGCAGATAGCCGGTCCGATCCGGCGCCCGAACGCCGCGCCGGATCGGACGACCGCCCCCGAGACTTAGAGCAGGATCGCGGCCGTTGGCATCTCGTCAAGAACGAATGCTTGCTGCATTAGTCCGCGATAACGCCCGCAACACGGCGTTCGCATTGGTGTCCTCCTCCTCCAGCCCGCGCTCAACCGAATAGGCAAGACCGCCGTCGGCAGAGGGACGTCGGTCACTCTCACGACCCCGTCCACCCGTTGGCCATACACGACTCGATCGCCATGCCTCACCGAATACGCCCCCAGTTCCACACGCGCGCCCGTCCGGGCCTTGCTGCCTCGACCGACGACGTCCGCGTGAGCCGAGCTTGATTGCCATCCAGTCGGAGCGGACCGGCAGTCAGCGGGCGGCTCGACGGCGACGAGCGAAGCGAGCCGCGAATCGGCGCCCGTGACGGCCTTGGAGCCGAGGCTGGGAGACGGGACCATCTGCGCGGTACTGACGCGGTGGCCTGATCGGGCCGGAGCACCGTGCTCGGCGGGCTCTCGGCTCGCGTCGTGACCATTGGCCGCTCGATGATGTCATTGGGCTAGTCGGGATTCCTCGAGGTCGAGCTCGTGTTCGATCTGCCGCAGGGATTGGGCTGAGATCTGGCCTCGACGGCGGAGGTCGGCGAGTCGCCGGCGCTCGACGCCGATCAACTCGCGCCGTAGCGCGCGTATCCGGCGGGCGGCCGCAGCCTCGTCGCCGCGGGCCGGGTTCCCGTCCGCGTGCGGCTCGAGGCGGTGGATTCGTAGCTCGTAGGTCGTTCGGAGCTGGTCCGCGACTGGTTCTGCCAGTTGCTCGCGTTCGGCTAGATCCTCGATGTGCCTGAGCGCAGCGTGGGCGAGCTGGACTCGCGCTCGGGCCTCCTCGCGGGCGACCGCTTCGTCTTCGCCGAGCCCGAGCCGACGAACAAGGGGGGCAAGCGTCAGTCCCGGGATCACCAGCGTCGCGGCGATCGCGATGTAGCTGATGAAGATCACGTTCGCGCGGTCCGGGAACGGACCCCCGGCCGCAGTCAGGGGCAGCGCGAGCGCGGCTGCGAGCGATACGCCGCCGCGCATCGCGCTCCAGCCGAGAACGATCTGCTCCGCGACGCGCGATTCCGTCGGTGTTCGTCGCCGCCGCGGACGGACGAGCTGAGCCACCAGGGGGACCGTGAACATCCAGACCATCCTGACCGCGATCAGCGTGGCCAGGACCGCCGCCGAATAGAGAAGCGGCTTTTCCACCGACAGACCGCGGGTGATGTGCGGAAGCTCCAGTCCGATGAGCAGGAACAGAACCGATTCGAGCAGGAACGTGAGCGCCTCCCAGAATCCCAAGGTG
Organism: uncultured Solirubrobacterales bacterium; assembly: GCA_963737055.1. Taxonomy (GTDB): domain Bacteria; phylum Actinomycetota; class Thermoleophilia; order Solirubrobacterales; family Solirubrobacteraceae; genus Palsa-465. The sequence goes on from CAVTRE010000002.1 coordinate 1,092,197, forward strand.
CGAAGGCGGGAGGTGGGTGAGAGCATCGATCCGGCTCGGCCTCCGGTGTACAGCCCGGCGGCCACCGCGGCCAGTACCCCCGAAGCGCCTATGCGGTCAGCCGGGATGTAGGCCAGGTACGCGGTCAGCAGGGAGATGCTGATCTCGATCTGCGGCTCGTCGATTCGTTTGCGGACCTCCACCGAGACCCATCCGGCCGCCAAACCGACCGCCACGCCGCCGGCCGCGACGGCGATGAACTTGACGATCCCCGCGCCGGGCGAGAAGTGTCCCGATACCACCGCGGCGACCGCGAGCTTGTAGACGGTCAGGCCGGTGCCGTCGTTGATCAGCGCCTCACCCTCGAGGATCGTGGAGATCCGATCGGGTGCCCCCAGGCGCCGGAGCACCGAAGTCGCCGCGATCGGATCGGTGGGACCGAGGATCGCCCCCAGCACCAGTGCTGGCCCCCACCCGATACCCGCGACCGAGTGAGCGACCGCTGCCACGGCGGTCATCGATAGCAGCACGAGGCCGACCGCGAGCAGACCGATGGCGCGGGCGTGAGCCCGAAGATCCTGGGTCGAGGAGCTGAACGACGCGGCGTAGATCAGCGGCGGCAGGAACACGAACAGCACGGTGTGGGGGTCGACCTGTGGTGCGGAGGTTCCCGACACCAGCCCGACCACAAGGCCGCCGAGGACGAGCACGATCGCGTAATGCACGTGGATCGCCCGCGCCACCGCCGCCAGCACGGTCGACGCCAGCAACAACGCAACGATCAGCTCGATCCCGTGCATACGAACTAGCCCCTACCCGTCGCGCCGCGCTGGCGTCGCGAAGCCTACTCAGCTAGTCAAATTCATCGTCCGGCTCTCGCGACGGAAGTGCGTACAGAGCCTCGAGCTCGTCGATGCTCGAGCGGCGAGGTGGCGTCCGAAGCAGCGGGATCACCATGTTCAGCTCGATCATTCGACGCTGGGCGTAATCGAGCTCGGCCCATGTGTCTCGAAGCCAAGAGATGATCCGGCTGAAGCGGGGCTTGGTTGTCGTTGGCATGATTGCCTCCAGTGGGGCACTGATCCATTAGGTGCAACGGCGGGGCGGATTCGGTGAGGTGCTTGGGTCAGGCATCTCCGTTCGCCAGCAGGTCGCGCACCCGGCGCAGTTCCTCGCGCAGCGCACCCACGTCTTGGCCGTATAGGGGCGAGATCACGTGCTCGACCAGTCGCTCAGCTCGAGCGACGCCACGGGCAGATACCCCCTCGGTCCGCAGCAACCCGATCACATCGCGAAGCTCCCCCAAAGCCAGCATCAACACCTTGGGGTCGAACGGCAACGGTGCGACGCGCATCTGGAGCCTCGAACGGTTGGCCGCTTGTCGGATCAGATCCTCGAGATTGCCCGCGAGCCCGTTACGAGTCTGCTCCGAGAGGAGCCGTCGGCGCTGACGCTGGACGGCCGCGATCGGAACCGTTTCGCGGCCTTCCAGAACTAGCTCGATCGCGCAGTCCCGTTCGCGCTGCTCGTGCGCGGCAACCAGGACCGTGAGTATCAGCAGCACGATCGCGGCGCTGCCCGCGAGCGGCCCGGCCCACTGTCGGCCCTCGATCCGAGCGATCACGCTGCCGGTCAAGACGGCCGCAACATGAACCCATTGGCGGCCTGTGTAATGGACGGCCTCGGTCGCGCGCGGCAGCGGATGATCCGACCGCAGACCCGCGCCGTGCCGCACAGCGGGAACGCGCCCTTCTCGCAAGCCGTGCAGCGACGGGCGATTCATCGCCCCGAACCGGTAACGGGACCGATCGCTGATCGAATGAAATCCGGTCGTCTCACGGCACACCCACGAAACGCCGACCAGACTTCCCGGCTCGCCACCCCCGATCATACCCCCGGCGGACCGCTCCGAGGGAGATCTTCACAGTTTCTGTATACGCGCCACCGGGTTCTTAGCGGGCCGTTGACGGGTGCGCGGCGAGCATCTTGGACCGAGGTGTCTGTCACCGAGGATCCGGCAGGTCGGGCGCGGCTCGGTCCGAGCCAGCGCCCCGTTTCCCGTTCGGCCGGCGCTGTGTCCTGGTCGCTTCCGGCTCGGTCGGCGGCGCGCTATTGGCGTCGCGTCCGCCTATCCGCGGTCGTCCGATGGCACGCGGCGCGACTCGACCGCGAGCTCGCCGCAGGCATCGGTCCCCAACCGTGCGAGGCGCATGCGCTTCGCGCGCGAACGATCATCGCGCGCCGCAGCCGCACGAGCGTCGCACGCGGACTGCAAAGAGTGCTGCGCAGCGCGACCGACACGGCCCCGGGGTTCACGGCGGCGGTGCGGCCCCACCGCCGGGAGGTGCTGGCGGCGCGCACGGTTATCGAGACGCTCGAGCGGCGCCTGCGCGCTCCAGAGCCAGTCTCGGCGCGCGGCATGGCCATCCTCGCTGGGCTGCTCACCGACGGAACGAGCCCGCTGTATCGCCCGGATGAGCTCGGCGCTCTTGGCAGTCAGCTTCGCGCGGCGGCGGCTGCGCTGGAGCCCGCGAGCCGATGGGACTGACGGCTGGGACGCCCCGATGACCGCACTCGCCCCGCGTGTGTTGATCGCCGGCGACGAGCCGCAGCTTGTCCGCGGGCTGAAGATCATGCTCCGAACCGCGGGCTACGTTGTCGAGACGGCACCGACCGCGCTGGGCATGCTCGCGATCCTGGCCGAGCATCCCCCCGACGTGCTGGTGCTCGATTTCGTCCTGCCGGACGGTCAGGGCGTCGAGGTCTGCACGCAAGTGCGGCGGTGCAGCAGGCTGCCGATCCTGATCCTCTCGGCGACCGGTGAGCGCGAGAACGTGCGCGCCCTCGACGCCGGCGCCGACGATTACCTCGCGAAGCCATTCCGCGGCGAGGAGCTCCTCGCCCGATTGAGGGGGGTCCTGCAACGATCAGTCGCAGGCAGCGGGAGCTCGGCGCTCGAGATCGGGGAGCTCGTCATCGATCTCGCCCGCCGCCGGGTCACCCGCACTGGCGCGGTCGTGCTCCTTGCGCCAACCGAGTTCGAGATCGTCCGCGTCCTCGCGCAGCATCACGGGCGGCTCATAACTGACGGACAACTACTGCGGGCGGCGTGGGGCCCTCAATACCTCGAGCAAACACATCACCTCCGTATCCGCGTCGCGCAGATCCGCACGAAACTGGAGCGGGACCCGTCGCATCCGGAGTACCTGATCACCGAGCCGGGCATCGGCTACCGGTTCCGCGACCCATACGAGGCCGTCGCGTGACTTCTCGACGGCGACACCGCTTCCATGAGGCGGCGCACAAGCTCCACCCGGTTGCTCGCGAGAACGGCGCTGCCCCAGCGGGAAGAGTTGCGGTGAAGCGGAGCCTCAACGAGGCGGCACACAAGCTTGGGTACTGGGCCCCGCCCGCGGTAAGCGCTCACGAGCAGGAGTCCGAGGCGACGCAGAGACGGTTCGACGCCCTAGCCGACTCGCAGCGAGACGTGATCGCACACGCGGGACGAGCGGTCTTGGTACTCGGCGCGCTGGGCGTGGTCTACGGAGACATCGGCACCAGCCCGCTGTACACCGAACAGGTCATCTTCAGCTCCTACCGAGCCACCGCACACATCACGCCGGCCGCGGTCTACGGGATCGCGTCGTTGATCTTCTGGGCGCTGACCGTCGTGGTATCGATCAAATACGCGGGTTTCATCATGCGCGCACACAACCGCGGCGACGGTGGGATCATGGCCCTCGCCGCGCTGCTGCAACGCAACCGCGTGGCTCACGGCGCGCTGTTCGTGACACTCGGAATCTTCGGGGCGGCGCTGTTCTTTGGCGACGGGGTCATCACCCCCGCGATTTCCGTCCTCGGGTCGATCCAGGGGGTCCAGGTCGCCACGCCGGCGCTGGCGCACCTGATCGTGCCGCTGTCGGTCGCGATCCTGCTCGGGCTGTTCGTGCTGCAGCGGTTCGGGTCGGGAACGATCGGCTCGCTGTTCGGCCCGGTGATCCTCGTGTGGTTCACGGTGATCGGCGTGCTCGGCCTCAGCGAGGTACTCAAAGACCCCGCGGTGCTCCAGGGACTGTCCCCGACCTGGGCGGTGCGGTTCATGATCGACCACGGCGCGGCCGGGTACCTCGTGCTCGGCGGCGTCGTGCTCGCGGTGACCGGCGCCGAGGCCCTGTACGCCGACCGCGGTCACTTCGGCGCCAGCCCGATCCGCATGGGCTGGTTCGGTCTCGCGCTGCCCGCGCTAATGCTGAACTACCTCGGCCAAGCCGTGTTCATCCTCCACCACCCCACCCTGGCCAAGGACGCGAACACGTTCAATCCGTTCTACCAGATGGCCCCCAGCTGGGCAGTGTGGCCGCTGGTGATCCTCGCCGCGGTCGCGACCGTGATCGCCTCCCAGGCGGCGATCTCGGGCTCCTTCTCGGTGGCAAAACAGGCGGTGCAGCTCGGTTTTCTCCCCCGGCTGAAGGTCCTGCACACCTCCAAGATGGAAGGCCAGATCTACGTGCCCGTCATCAACTGGGCGCTCTGCATCGGCGTGATCGCGCTCACGCTCGCGTTCGGCTCCGCCACCAAGCTGGGGGACATCTACGGCGTCGCAGTGACCGGAACGTTCATCCTCAATACTGTGCTGTTCCTGGCCGTCGCGAGATTGCTCTGGGGCACATCCAAACGAAAGCTCGCGCCCGTCGCCGTGCTGTTCCTGACCGTCGAGATCGCGTTCTTCAGTTCGAACATCGCCAAGGTCGAGCACGGCGCCTGGCTGCCCCTAGCGGTCGGGGTCGTGCTGTCGATCGTGATGATGAACTGGCGCCGCGGCCAGATGATCGTCACTAAGAACCGCGTCGCTCAAGAGGGACCACTGAACGACTTCCTCGACGGTCTCGCCGCCCAGCAGCCCACGCCCATACGTATTCCCGGTGTCGCCGTGTTCCTCTGCCGCGATAAGGACACCACCCCGCTGGCTATGCGGGCGGACGTCCAGCACACCCGCACACTGCCCGAAAAGGTCGTGATCGTCTCCGTCGATACCGTCAGCATCCCGCACGTCGACACCTTCGACAGATGCGCGATAGAGGTGCTCGGCCACGGCCTATTTAAAGTGATCCACCTGACCGCCCGGTTCGGCTACCGCGACAACCTCAACATCCCCGAAGCGCTCGCGCAAGCACGCAAGCAGGGCCTACTCGAGCGCAACCTCGACCTCGAGCACGCCTCCTACTTCGTCTCCCGGATCACGATCACCCCAACCGACGCTCCCGGCATGCACCGCTGGCGCAAGAACTTGTTCATCGCGATGGCCCGCAACGCGTCCAGCGCGATCGAACACTTCGGGCTACCAGCCGACCGCACCGTCATCATGGGCTCCCAGGTCGCACTCTGACCGTTCGGCTTCCCGGGACCACGACCCGGGCGCCCTAGGTCACACCACGCGTGCACCGGCACCCCTTCGATATCCGCAGCTCGCCGAGGCCGTCTGGCTCGTGAGCGCAGGAGCCGCGCGCTCGCGTCGGCTAGTCGTGCTTTGGCGAAAGGAGACGGTGTCGTGATGAACCGCGCCGCGGCCGTCTCGGGAAGTCACCGGCCGGTTTGAGCAATGGTCCGTGAGGCCGATCGAGAATGAACCGGTCTGTCGAAATTGCCCTCAGGAGACGTGAGCCTTGCTGGTCGAGCCGCGGGTGTCAGTATTTGAACACTTCCTCTTGTGCTTAGATCTGCTTGGTCCGAGAATTGGGCATCGTGGAAGGTTGTCTGTGGAGCCACCAGGTCGGGGCGGCGGAGGGCGTGGCCAGCCAGCTGCGTCGTGTTCGCCGTGCGCGCTCGCAAGTGAGACCGCACGACGATAAGGTGATCCAGGCTTATGTGCGGGGGTTGACGCAACGGCCCGAGCCGCGCCGCGGGGGGCGGGTGGGGGAGCCCGAGGCTGGGCACAAGATCGCCTGAGGTAGCTTGCGGGTGGGCGACGCGGTGCGCGTAGTGGGAGCGTTGGTTGGTGTTGCCGCGGGTTTCGGTCATTCGTGGTGAGGCCGCGTTGGGCGATCGAGCTCCGTGTCGCGTAGTTTGACCAGTTCCCCTGGTGGGGTCCCGCGCAGAACCCACCCGCCGCTTTCGATCGGAACGATCAGCCCTCGGCGTGTCAGTTCGGATATGGCGGTACTCACGCTGGGGCGCTGCGCCGCTATGAGATCGGCGAGCAGGGTGTGGGCGATGCGAATGGGTATCGCGATGCCGTCTGGGCGGACTTGGCCCCAGCGGTCAGCCAGGTGCCAGAGGAGCATGTGCAGGCGGAGCTCGACCCGAGGGTGGTGGACGATGGCGATTGCTATTGACAGGTTTCGCGAGCGCTCGAGTGCGCGCTCGACCAGGTGGCCGGTGAGCTCTGGAAAGCGCGCGAGGCGGTACGCCGCGGCTCGGTCGAGGATTGCCAGACGGGTCGGTTTGAGAACGCGCCAGGCGGTCGTGCTGGGGATCGTCGGGTGGGCGTTCTCACCCTGCCACGGGCGCAGCAGATCGCCGCTACCGAGCAGCTCGCCGCCGAACCGCCCGTCGATGCCGACGTGGCGTAGCAGCAATCCATCAAGGACCAGAAGACCGATACCGCCCTCCATGCTGTCGGGCACCTTTCCGTCCCAGTGACCCATCCGGATGCGGATCGTCGGTGCGATGCACTCCTGGATCGCCCGTTCTCTTCGGAGTGGTTCGAGCCCATCGGTGAGGTCCGGATCCTCCCGGAGGATGTGACAGGTTGGTTGCGCGGCGGGGGCTTGTCTTTGACTCATTGATAATGGATCGCCAGTGTGTGTATTCGGCTGACGGCCGCGTCCGGTAGTGGTGTTCTAGGTGCGCTTGGGATGTGGGGGCCTGTGGTTGACTCGTCGCGCGCGCATGGGGATGGGATCGGTCAGGCGGGTCGGTGCGGCGGTTCGATCTGCGGCGCGGGCCGCAGGCCGATGAGTGGAAGCTCGGCCACGAGTCGGTGCCGGGCTGGGTCTGTGCCGTCGTAGTGCCAGCCGACCAGCCAGCTCAGGACAGCGCGGATTACCGGCACGAGGTAGCGGTTGCGTTGCTCGTAGTGGGCGAGGACTGCTTCGGCCTCGGCTAATGGGAGCTCTCGGTGGATGGGGACGAAGCGGTCTGTGGCGATCGCGACCTCGACGGGTTCACGTACCTGCAGGTTGCGGTACCACTGCGCCGAGCGGCCCAGTCCGGCGACCACGAACGACTCGTTCTCGGCTCGGTTCTCGCCCACTACCTCCAGCACGGTGCGATACGTCCGGCCGGAGCGACGGCCGATATGGGTCAGGCGCAGGAACCGCCGGCCGAGGAGCCAGCCGAGGTGCCAGTCATACAGAAGCGCGGGAGCCCTAAGCAGACGTCGTAGCCACCGGCCGGGTGTGCGTCTCTTGATCGCGGCGGGTGGGCTGGCGCTCATGATTGTCGCGTCGGCGGCCTGCATGGAGGTGATTGGGATGCGACGGGCTCGGGCGCCAGCTGAATCAGGCGTTCGCGCAGCCGCTGGGTGGTGCCGGAGCGGGCGGCGCGGCTGGCGCGCTCGTCGGAGAGCTCGATGCCGCGTGCGGCGGCCAGGTCCAGCAGCGCCTGACGCTCCTCGTCTTGGCGAGCGAAGCGGTAAAACAGCCAGCCCAGCAGGAGGGTGCTGAGAATGATCTGCTCGACCATCATGATCCCGCCGGCCAGGTTCTGGTCTGAGAGGGCGTTCAGGCCGCGGGCGGCGTCGCTGGTCTTGTAGACGGGGTAGACGACGGTTTGGGTCCAGATGAGCACGTTGGCGAGGATCGCGCCGACGAACCGGACCGCGACCAGGTACCCGAGCGCGCCCCACCCTGCGAACCAAGTGGGCTTGGGTAGCGGGCCGATCAGTCCGAGCCACAACAGTGCGCCGAACCAGAGCAGGCAGGTGTGCTCGAGGGCGTGGATCAGGTCGTGGCGGATGGCCAGCTGGTAGAGGAGCGGTAGGTGCCATGCGTAGAGGTTCACGGCCCACAGCGCGACGGCGAGGAGCGGGTGGGCGAGCGTGCGCAGCGGGCGGGTAGCGCGGACGTGCAGCAACGGCTGGATCACGGGGCCGGTGAGCCCGAGCACGATCAGCAGCGACGCGATGTCGCCGATCACGATGTGCTGGAGCATGTGAGCGACCAGGACGCTGTCGGCGAGCGTGTCCAGCGGCCCGATCTGAACCGAGGCCACGAGCAGGACTCCGGTGGCGAACGAGACGATTCGCCAGGTCGCGATCGGCCGGCGTTCCCGGGCCAGCCTACGGGCGCGCAGCGAGTACAGGTATAGGTAGGCGACCGTCGCGATCAACGGTGGGATGAACTCCCCCAGGTGAAGCCCGGTGATCGCCGCAGGCGCGAGCCAGCTCATCCTGGTTCCCCCTCTGCGGGAGGGCGTTCCTCGCTAATCGCGGGTTCTCCGGAGGATGGGTCGCTCGACTCGGCATCGTCGGGATCACCCGACGAGGTGGCCGCCGGCCGCCACAGGCGTTGGTAGCTGGCCGCGATCGACGCTCGGGCGCCGGCCACCTCCTTGGTCAGTCGCGCGATCAATTGGGTGTGATCCATCAACTCGACCTTACAGTGTAAAGTCTTCGTGCGATGCCTCGCGCGGCCGCATCACCGCTTCAGAATCGACGGCCTCAGGGCCCGCTGAACCAGGGAGTGATCCTCGATCGCGCGGTGGCGCTGATCGAGGACGAGGGACCTGGCGCGTTGAGCATGCGCCGGCTGGGCGCGAGCCTCGGGGTCGAGGCGATGGCCATCTACCACCACTTCGCTAACCGCGAAGAGTTGCTCAGCGCGATCGGTGATCGGCTACTCGAGCCACTGCACGACCTCCAGCTCGGCGATGATTGGCGCGAGGCATGCTGGCGGTTCGCCACCGCGTTGCGCGGCATCGCGGTGGCGTGGCCCGCGACGTTTCAGCTCCTCGGCCTGCAGCCGTTCGACACCCCGGTGGCGCTGCAGCCGGTCGAACGGCTCCTTGGCGTGCTTGTCGCCCACGGGTTCGGCCCCGCGCAGGCGTTGGCGATCTACCGCGCGACCGTCAGCTATGCCCGGGGGTATGCGCTAGCCGAGGCGACTGGCTTCACCGTCAACGCGGCGCAGCCGGGCGGCCGTCAGCGACTCGCGGCGCTCCCCGGCGGGAGGTTCCCGATCCTCTCCGGAAGGGCACGTGAGATGGCGAGCCTCGACGCCGATACCGGCTATGAGCTGGGCCTTCAGGCGCTGCTCAGGGGGTTCGACGAACCGGACGGAGTCGGGTTGAGAATGGGCAAGACGGGGGGCAGAAACCCTCGATCAGCCAAGTCGCCCGGGTGATAGTTCGGCACGGGACCGCCGTCCAGGCTGCACTCCCTCGCGTACCGACCCGGGTTTGGGTGGCGGATCGCCTTGGGGATG
>CAVTRE010000003.1:0-14687 GCA_963737055.1 uncultured Solirubrobacterales bacterium
GCCCGACCCGACGGCCAACCCGTACCTCGCGTTCTCTGCGTTGATGCTTGCGGGGCTCCATCTTAATCGAGCGTGAGCTCGACCCTGGCGAGCCGCTCGACGCCGACATCTACGAGCTGCCGGTCGAGACGCTGGCCAAGATCGCGACCGTGCCGTCATCGCTCGAGGGGTCGCTGGACGCTTTGGAGGCGGACAACGCGTTTCTGCTCGAGGGCGATGTGTTCACCCCCGGACTGATCGAGGCGTACGTGCGGTACAAGCGCGAGGAAGAGGTCGACGCGATCCGGATGCGTCCGCATCCGTGGGAGTTCGCTCTGTATCACGACGCTTAGACCGTTACGGGGGCGTCTTCCCGTTCGCCCGCCGCGATCACGTTTTCTTTGGGTTCGGAGCGTGGTCGTGGGCTCCGCGAGTGCGGGCGAAGGGGAATGACGCCCCCTTCACTATCGCGCCCCACGTCTGGCTCCCACGTCTAGGGCGCGCGGCTCCGCGTCTGGGGGAAGCTGGGCGGGCCCGGCCGACCCGCCGGCCGCTTATCGGCCGCGCACCCGCGCCACCAGGCGCCCGAATACACCTGGCTCGTGGGGTTGGGTCTTGAGCCATTCCTCGCGGGTTGGGAGCTTGCCGGCCTTGCGGGCGGCGAGAACGCATTCGGTGTGGGCGTGGCGCCGGCCAGCGGAATCGCCCTCCGGGTACATCAGCAGGTGCTCGCTCAGCGCCGGCAGACGCTTGCCGCACAGCGGGCAGCGGTAGGTCGCAGGCTTCCGGTTCTGGGCCCGGCGGATGTACCACCAACGGGGGTGCGGGCGATCGGCCATGTGTCCAAGGATTGCATTGGGCGGCCGCCCTGGTGGGTATCTTCGAGGGGGAATGGAGCATCGCGACGAGCGAATCGTGGTCGAAACCAACCGCTACCGGATAACCGGCGTCCTGCGGCTGCCGCGCGACGGCTATCGCAGCCGGCTGACCGATTACTTGAACTCGTCCGAGCGCGCGTTCGTGGCGCTGACGGACGTCGAGCTCGTGCCGTGGGGCGGCGGCCAGCCCGAGCACCGGCCGTTCCTGGCGGTGTCGCTCAACCACGTGGTGCTGGCGATGCCGCTCAACGGCGACGCCGTCGACTGAACCGCCGGCGCTCCGCGGTCTCGGCACCCGCCGCCCACGGACTCCTCTGTTACCGGAGGACGGGAGCGAGGTATCGTGTTCGTATGGCTACGCGTCCAGACGAGCTCGAAGGCATGAGCCGCAGCGAGGTCCTCCGTGCCTCGCCGCGGATGTTCGACATGGGACTGTTCGAGAAGTTCTCGCGGGTCCACTGGAGCGTCCCGCCGATCATCTTCGTGCCGGTCATCGCGGTGCTGCTGATCGAGGGCTTCGTCCACGGAGCCGGCTGGTCCGTCGTCTACTGGATTCCCGCCGGCTACCTGTTCTGGACGCTCACCGAGTACTGGCTCCACCGGATCGTGTTCCACTTCGAGCCCGAGAAGGGCATCGGCGCGCGGCTCCACTGGATCATCCACGGCGTGCACCACGACCATCCGAACGACCCGCTGCGGCTGGTGATGCCGCCGGCGCTCAGCGTCCCGCTCGCCGCGGTGTTCGTGTACGCCTTCTATCTGGTGATCGGGAGCCCAGGATTCCTGCCGTTCGGCGCTGCCTTCCTGGCCGGATACCTGGGCTACGACATGCTCCACTATCACGTCCACCACCACCGTCCCAAGACCGCGCTCGGGAAGCGGCTGCGCGAGCTGCACATGCGGCATCACTTCCAGAACCATGAGCGCGGCTATGGCGTGAGCGCGCCGTTCTGGGACCACGTATTCGGGACGGCACCGAGCAAGACGCCCCGCTAGAGCGGGATCAACGAGGGAGTCAGGACCGTGGACCTGGGTGCACGCATCGCGAGTATCGGCATGGCGCTCCCCGACCGGCTGGTTTCTAACGAACAAATCGCGGAGGACCTCGGGGTCGATGCGGCGTGGATCGCGAAGCGAACGGGCACCCGCGAGCGCCCGTGGGCGAGCGCGGGCGAGCGCCTGTCAGAGCTCGCCGCCGAGGCCGGACGTGCCGCGCTCGAGCGCGCCGGCATCGGGGGCTCCGACCTCGACGTCGTGCTCGTCGCCACCTCGACCGCCGATGAGATCACGCCGAACGCGGCCCCGCTGGTGGCGGGGCTCCTGGGCGCCGATCGCGCGGGCGCCATGGACGTCGGGGCGGCCTGCACGGGCTGGCTGTCGGCCCTGTTGATGGCCTGCGGGCAGATCGAGTCGGGTCGCGCCGAGCATGCGCTCGTGGTGGGCGCGGACTTTCTGTCGCGCTTCCTCGACGTCTCCGATCGCGATACGGCGCCGCTGTTCGCCGACGGCGCCGGCGCTGCCGTGGTCTCGGCGACCGCCCTCCCCACCGGGCGGATCGGCGAGATTGTGTTGCGCGCCGATCACTCGGGCTCGCACCTCATCCGGCTGGACCGCGGCGACCTCATCCGCATGAACGGCAGTGACTCGTTCCGGGCGGCGGTGGCCTCGATGTCAGAGGCGACGACCGAGGTGCTCGCCTCCGGCGGCTACGCCCTCGAGGACATCGGGCTGTTCGTCTACCACCAGGCCAACTCTCGGATCATCCGCGCGGTCCGCGAGCGCCTCGGGCTGCCCGCCGAGCGCGTCGTTGACTACGTCGATCGGTTCGCCAACGCCTCGACCGCGACGGTCCCGATCGCCCTGTCGGTGGCGGAGTCGGAGGGACGCCTCCAGAGCGGCGACCTCGTGCTCCTGGCCGCGTTTGGGGGCGGCCTCACCTGGGGCGCGACCGTCGTCCAGTGGAGCGCGGAGACCTCCACCCCGCGCCCGCAAGTTGCTCAGCCCAGTGTGACGCCGACCGTGTAGAAGCCCACGTGCTGGGTGCGCGCCTTCGGGCTCTGCCTGATCACGCGCAGGGTGTGCCGGCGCCTGGTCAGGGGCTTGTCACGCACCTTGCCGAGGCGGCAGTCAGCCTTCATCAGCGCGGCCTTGACCTGCGCGAGGGTCTTGTGACCGAGGCCGGGAACGCGGCAGGGGATGGCCGAGTAGGGCACGAGGCCGTGGTCGTCGACCCGAACGGCGGCGGCCGGGTTCGGCGGGACCAGGTAACGGTTCTTCGGCCCGAACTCCCAGTACGCCCCCGAGGGCAGCCCCTCCACGACCGTCCCAACGGCCGGCCGGTAGACGAGATGGACTGCCGGGTTCCAGATGTTGGCGACGTCGTACGGATCGATCGTCACGACCGGCTTCGCGCCCCCGAATACGGACCAGTTCGTGACGGCGATCGGGGCCCCGCCGGCGACCCGGTATGTCAATCCGGTCGTCGTCGTCAGGAAGGTGCCGTTCGACGGCACGGCGTTCAGATGCGACGCCGGGTTGCCCGCGTTCGCGATGTCCCACGCGTCCACCAGGAACGCCTGCGGGTTGCCGAACTGCGCGAGGTTCGTGACGAACATCGGCGCCCCGCCGGCGATCAGGTACAGCGCACCCGTGTTCGTCTCGACCAGCGTGCCGTCACTCGGAACGGGATTGAGCGCGGCGAACTGCTGCGGCGTGATCACGGTGTAGGGCTGCGCGCCACCCACGTCGCTCCAGTCGCTGACGAACAGCGGCGCGCCGCCCGCGATCTCGTAGAAGGCGGTCGACCCGCTGACCTGCACGAACGTGCCGTTCGGGAACAGCAGTTTCCCGGAGGCGGCGCCTGCGTCGACGTAGTCGCCGTCGATGTTGATCGTCGCGCCGCCGTAGGTGGCGTTGTGGCCGCCCTGGTACTGGTGGATGCGTTGGTGGTTCGCCCACTCGCTGCTTGGGACGACGCTGCTGTTCGTGTTCTGCTGGCCGTTCCAGTCGGCGATCCAGATCTGATCCGGCTCGACGAAGCCGTTGCCGTTGGCGGCGACGAAGTCGGCGATCCCCGAGTTCGCGCTGCTGTAGACGCCCGAGGTGTAGCCGTCGGCGTGAAGTTGGGTCGTCCACGCCGACAGGAACGCGAGCACCGCCGGCGTGTTCGTGCTCCCGCGCGTGTACGCCTCCATGTCGTCGTAGATCGGATTCCCCGGGCCGATGCCGTTGGCCTCGGCCTGGTTGACGGCGTCGATGGCGGCGGCGGTTCCCTCCGCGGACGCCTGCGAGGCGACGATCCCGGCGCACCCGCATCCGTTCTTCGGCGCCTGCAGCCCGACGTAGATCGGGAGCAGGACCCACCCGGCCGCCGACTCCTGCTCGACCCAGGTCGGGCTCAGGTTGGGCTGGGAGCAGGCCTCGTTCGCGCCGCCGATGTAGAGCCCGATCGCGCGGTAGGGCGACGCGCCCCACGCCGACATCGTCGACGCGCTGGGAGTCGAGCAGGCGTCGAAGCCGAGGCCGGTGTAGACGGGATCGCCGGCACGACGAGTCGCGTGTGGGAGCGCTTTCGTGGTCCGTGCACGGGGGCCGACGCTCCTCGCGTGGGTGGCGGTCGCCGGCCGGGGGGCCGAGGTCGCGGCGGCGGCGAGCGAACGCACGCTGAGCGCGCGCGCGACCACGGCCGAGTCGGTATTCCACGTGGCCGTCACCGACACGCCGGAGGACGGGATCGTGAGCTGCGCGGACGATCCCTGGCGAGGCTCCGCGCTCGGGCTGGCCACCCGGGGAAGTGCCGGTCCCGCGGTGGTGGTGGCCCCGGCGCCGTGGGCGGTCAGCGGCGCGACCAGGATCGCCTCAGTGCGCCCGATCGCGTGCGCCGGGCAGCGCTGGCGGGAGCTCGGTTGGCCGAGGTAGACCGCGTGGCGGTTGAACCGCACGCACACGCCGGGGTCGGCAGCGAGGTCGTACACCGGCCACGACGCGGGCACCACCAGCCGGTAACCCTGGTAGCGCACGACCCTGGTGGCGGTGCGCGATGCCGGAACCGCCGCGGCGCTCGTGCTCGAGGCCGCGAACATCACCAGCAGTGCCAGCGTCGTAAGTCTGAGTCGCAGTCGGAGTCGGGGCAATCCACGCATCCGGCACGCCAGCCACCGCGCCGGCCGCGCTCAGCTGACCAAATCTTGCTCGCCACGGTAGACGAGCTCCCTGGTGAGGAAATCCTAGCGAGGTCGCTGGAGAGCCGCAAAGATTCGCAACTTCCTCACCCGCGGCTCCACGGGGATAAGATGCCCGGCCGGGACTGGGAGAAAAGTTGCAAGGAAAGGAGGAGGAGGAGGAGGGTTCGAGCCCGCGTCCGAGCCGGGTGGGGTGGCTGACGCGCGCTCTCTAGCGCATGAGGTCGGCGAGGATCGCCGATGACCCGCAAGCCTGAGTGAAGAGGAGTCTCATGACGTCAAAGCTGCGTTTGGCGCTGCCGATGGTGCTCATCGGCGTGGTGGGAGCCGCGTGTTTCCTGTTGCTGCAATCGCACGCGAGCGCGCGCGTCACCGTGAACTACACGCACCTGACCAAGTACCAGAAGCGCATCATCTCGGAGACACTTTCGAGTGCCCTTGGTCCACAGTCCACGGGCGTCAAACCCCACGCCGTTATCGGCAACGGTGACGAAGGTGGCGGCCCGGACGGCGCGCCGTTCACACCGCCGAAGTCGTACGGATCGCCGGTTGGCGCCGGCAATGGCGCCACGGTCAACTACTTCCCGTCGTCGGGCAGCTGCTCGGCAAACATCGGAAATGACACAAAGGTCAACCAAAACTGCCTGAACCTGACCGATCCTAGTCTTCAGGGTCGCGGCCAGGCCAACAACGAGCCGTCAATCTCGGTTGACCCGTTCAATTCGAAGCGCCTGGTCGCCAGCGACAACAACTACATCCGCGGTGACGGAACCTGCGGATCGTATTTCTCGCAGAACGGGGGGCGGTCGTGGTCGAACACGACGATCCCCAACGGCTTTACCACGGGCACCACTCGCGACAGCATTGGGAACAACGCTCGCGAGTATTGGCAGGCCGGCGGCGACACATCGGTGGCGTGGGACACCCGCGGTAACGCCTATGAGAGCTGCCAGCTGTTCAACCGCGGCACGGTGGCATCGGCGAATCCCGACCAGTCGAGCACGTTCGTGCTCTTCCGAGCTACCCAGAACGGCGGTGCGTCCTGGAACTTCCCCGGCCGCTACTCCGTGCCGCTCATATTCGACCCGCAGGGGACGTCCAATGCGCTCCAGGACAAGGCCCTGATGGCGATCGACGACAACGTCAACAGCCCGTTCCGGGACCGCATTTATGTGACGTGGACGGCGTTCGCATCCGACGGCACGGCGTACATCTACGAGGTTCACTCGAGCGACTACGGCGAGTCGTTCTCGAGTCCGGTTCTGGTCAGCGCCAGCACGCCGACGTGCACGAACAGCTTCGGAGCGCCAACGAGCCCCTCGTCGTGCAACAACAACCAGTTCTCGGACCCGTTCATCGGTAAGGACGGTGACCTGTACGTGGCCTGGAACAACTTCAACAACCAGCCCACGAGCGGGACTAACAACAACTACCAGGTGCTGCTGGCCAAGTCGACCGACGGCGGCCAGACGTTCTCGGCGCCGGTGCAGGTCAGCCCGTATTACGACCTGCCCGACTGCGACACCTACCAGGACACCCCTGGCAATGGCAACGCCGACCCCGGCCGCTCGTGCGTGCCGGAGAAGGGCTCCTCGACAGTGTCGGTATTCCGCGCCACGAACTACCCGTCCGGGGAGGTCGATCCGAACAACCCGAACGTCGTCGCCGTCACTTTCGGGTCCTACATCAACAAGGACTCAAACGAGTCCAACGGGTGCACGCCGACCGGCTTCGCCAGCGACGGGAACCCAACGTACACCGGGGTCAAGGTCGCCGGAGCATGCGCCAACAAGATCCTGTTGAGCGTCTCGACGAACGGCGGTAGGTCGTTCAGCGGGACGGCCGCGGATCCGCGGACCGAACAGCTGGTCACGCAGTCGCCGGGACAGAAGCACACCGATCAGTACTGGCAGTGGGCCGCGTTTACGCGTGACGGCAAACTGGCGGTGGACTACTACGACCGCCAGTACGGCAACGACGAGACGACCGGTTCCTCGGACTTCAGTCTGTCCGGGACCGACAACCTGACCAACTTCGGCCAGGTCCGCGTCACGTCGAGCTCGATGCCGGCCCCCACGCAGTTCGAGGGCCCGGCGGGCGGCCAGTTCTACGGCGACTATGTCTGGTTGACGGCGTCCGACAAGGCCTACCCCATATGGTCGGACACCCGAGCCAGCGATCTGTTCCTGTGCCCGGGGACCGGGACAACGGGCAGTCCGCCGCAGCTATGCGGTGCGACCGAGACCAACGGCGAGACCGCCAATGACGAAGAGACGTACATGGCGGCGGTCAATGTGCCAACGGCCGGAGGCCACGGCCACTCGTCGGGCGATCATGCTCGCCGGAGCAAGCATCACAGTCGACGCTGACTGACGTACGCGTGCGTGGGGCCCGGCGTGGTCCGGGCCCCACGACCTTTCTTGAGCGCTAAGCTGGCCGCGGGAGGTACGACATGCGTACAGCTTTTAGCCAGCCGCAACGTCATCGCTTCGGAGCAATTGTGGCCTTGCTCCTGCTCGCGGCGGTGGCCGCGATCGCGGTGAATGGTCTGGCCAGCGCCAGCACGACGAAGGGCAGCGCCGGACGGCTCGTACTCAAGCGAGATGACCCCGCCACGGTGAGCGGCACCGGGTTCAAGCCGCAAGCCCGCGTCCGGGTGACGTTCGTCGGCGCCGGGAAATTCGTGAGCCGGCCTATGACGAATTCGCAGGGCGCGTTCACGGCGACGTTCCCGACCGTGACCGACCGGTGTTCGGCGTGGACGGTGACCGCGAGCCAGCCGGGCCGCGCCGCGGTCGTGCTGCGAGGGGCCGCCAGGCCCGAGTGCACGCCGATGTCGACGCCGTAGCCGCCGACCCAAACTTCAGCGGAGGGGGCGGGATTCGAACCCGCGGTCCGCTTGCACGGACTCTGGTTTTCAAGACCAGCGCATTCGACCGCTCTGCCACCCCTCCGGGAGTCGCCGGCCCGATGCTAGCCGCCGACGCAGGTGCTTACAGGGTCTACACTGCCGCAAGCGCTTGCCCGGAGAGGTGGCCGAGTGGCTGAAGGCACTCGCCTGCTAAGCGAGTATGGGGTTCACGCTCCATCGCGGGTTCGAATCCCGCCCTCTCCGCTTCCGAACGTCCGCCCGTAGGCTCGCGGCTCCGGCAGCATGAAGCTATTCATCTCGAGCGACATCGAGGGCACGGCCGGGATCGTCGACTGGCAGCAGGTGCGCGCGTCCGGTGCGGACTACGCGCTTGGCCGGCGGCTGCTCACGGCTGAGGTCAACGCCGCGATCGACGGGGCGGCCGAGGCCGGCGCCGGCGAGATCGTCGTCAACGACAGCCACTCGACGATGCAGAACATCGACCCGGGCGCGCTTCACCACCACGCGTCGTACCTCTCCGGCCGGCACAAGCCGCTGTACATGATGGAGGGCCTGGACGGCACGTTCGACGCCGTGTTCATGGTCGCCTACCACGGCGCGATCGGCGCCGAGCGGGCGGTGCTGTCCCACACGTACAACCCGCTCGCGGTGTGGGAGGTGCGCCTCAACGGCATCGCGGTCGGGGAGAGCGCCCTGAACGCGCTCGTGGCGCTGCATCACCGCGTGCCGGTCGTGCTGATCACCGGCGACGAGGCCACCGCCGACGAGGCGCGGCCGTTCCTCCCGGACATCGAGGCGGTCGTGGTCAAGCGGTCGATCACCCGGTTCGCGGCCGAGAGCCTACATCCCGACCGCGCGTGTGAGTTGATCCGGGACGGCGCCGCGCGGGCGCTGGCCCGGGCGAGCGCGATCTCGCCGCCGGCAATCGGGCTCCCGGCGACGCTCGAGGTCACGTTCCTGACCGCGGACATGGCCGAGATGTCGACGTGGATCCGGGGGGTGGAGCGGGCCGGCGTCCGGACCGTGACGATCACCGACGAGGAACCGTTGCGGCTGTATCGCACGTTCGTGACGATCATCAGCCTGACGCGGTCGATCGTCGAGCGCTGATCGCGTCGGGCGAACACTGGAATTTCGGGGGCGCCAGCGGATACGATCCTCCGCGATGGCGGACACCGCAATATCGGTCACGACGGTCCTCGAGCCCGAGACTGCTGCTCCCGCGCCGGCATTCGAGAGGCCGGACTTCGAGATAGTCCCGCGCGCCGGCCTGGTGCTCGCGGCGATAGCGGCCGTGCTTTTGATCGTCGCGATCGCGGCCAACAAGCTGTGGCCGCTGATGTTCCTGCACGTCGCCGGCGGCGCCGGCTGGACGATCATCGACTTGTTCCTCGGCCTCGTGCTCGGTCCGATTATCGGGCGGATGTCGATCCCGGCCCGGGTCGAGTTCACAACCCGCCTGATGCCCAAGATGGTGGTGATCATGCCGGTCGTGGTGACGGTCACGCTGGCCGCGGGGTGGCAGCTCGGAATCAAGACCGGAAACGTCTTCAGCTCCAGCCCCAACCACGGCTGGGTGGTGGCGAGCTACATCGTGGTCGGCGTGATGGCGGTGCTCGCACTCGGCCTGCTCGAGCCCGCCAACATCGCGGTCCTGATCGAGCTGAAGAAACCCCGGCCGAATCCCGCTGTGATCGAGCGACTGATGAAGCGCTTCATCTACTGCGCCGGGATTCTGGGCGTGATGCAGATCGCGACGCTCGTGATCATGAGCAAGCTCGCGTCCTCATGAACGAGCGGCCGCTCCCGCCCGTGACCCAGCTCGGCATGGCCTCGCTGGCCCTGATCGTCGCCGGCGGTATCTACCTATCGGCCCACCTGCCCCAGCATGTGCCGCTCGGCCCTGCCGTCGCGCTGCTCGCGGCGTCCGCGCTGCTGCTGGTTGGGAATGTGATCGCCCTCTCGCGCGTCCAAGACTTCGCCTGGGAGCGGTTCTTCACCGTCGGAAAATGGTCCCTGCTCGCCTATGTCGTGATCGCGGGGATGATCGAGTACGCGTTCCTCCAGGACCACATCCGTGGTGGCACGCTCGTCGTGCTGACCCTTTCGCTCGTCGTGTTCGCCGTGCACGTGCCGATGCTGGTCGGCTTCACCGTCGCGCGCTACGCCGACAGCGAGGCACGTGTGGCCGCCTGAGGCCCTCGAGTTCCTCCGCGAGCTCGAGGACAACAACGATTCGGACTGGTTCAGACGGGAGCGCCACCGCTACGAGCGGGATCTGGTGGCCCCGGCGCGTGCGCTCGCGGACAAGCTTGGCGATCTCGGGCCGCCCCGCTTCTTCCGGCCCCATAACAACCTCCGGTTCCGTCCGGGTCCTCCATTGAAGGAGCATCTGGGTCTCGCGATCGGCTATGGCGCCGCCGGCGGCTTCTACGTCGAGTTGTCGCTGGACGGCCTGCTGGTGGCCGCCGGCTTGCACCATCCGGCGGCGGATCAGCTCGAGCGGTTCCGACTCGCCATCGACGACGATCGCAAAGCGCGCGGGTTCGCACGCGGGATCGCCCGGGCCAAGCGCGCCGGCTTGGCGGCGGCCGAGCCTGCGCTCAAACGGGCGCCGCGGGGGTATCCGATCGACCACCCACGCGTCGATGCCCTGCGCATGAGGGATCTGACCGTCGCCTGCCGCCACCCACTCGAGCCGTGGTTGCACGAGCCGAGGTGCGATGAGATCGTGCGTGCCGAGATGCTCGCCGCCCGTCCGCTGGTCAAATGGCTCGCCGAGACCGTGGGGCCGTCGACGCGGGCACGCGCGTAGCGCCCGGTTGGGGCGGGAGCGGGGCGCCGTAAAGCGCCCGGGCCACCCGCCGACGTCCGTGCACGGCCGCTACGATGGTCGAGCCGTCAGCGCGGCAAGCGCCCGTAGCTCAGCTGGATAGAGCGTCGGTCTACGGAACCGAAGGTCGGGAGTTCGAATCTCTCCGGGCGCGTTCCCAGAAAGTCCTGCACACGGCAGTTTTCCACTCGCCCAGGACAATTTTCATTCTCACCGCGTAGCCGTCGGGTCAAGCCCAGGGTCAAGGTCCCGCACCACCATTGGGGTGTTGCTCTTTACGACCCACGACGTCCTCGTAGATACGCCAGGCCGGGTGTGGCGATGAACCCCTTCGACGAGAGGAGACGCGATGAGTGATCGCGCGCTCTGGCTCGACGAGTGGTGCCCGACGTGCCGGGTTGCACCGGGCTCGCGCTGCCGGACTTCGTATCTGGGCAGGACGAGGTCGCCGACGAAGTTGCACGTCGCGCGCGGATGGCGGGCCCGCCCGTGCCCGAAATGCAAGGCGCACCGCGGCGAAGCGTGCCGCACCCCGTCGGGCCGCGAGGCCTCGCATCCGCACGGGGCTCGGCTCCGACCAGGTCGGCACGAGCTGATCTCAGGCCAGCCGGTGTGGCAAGAGCTCGAGCGGCGAGGCAACGTTATGGCTGTCGTCCCGTTCAGCGGCCGCGCCGGCCGTGGTGGCCACGCCGACAGGATCGTGCTCAGCCGCATTGACGGGGACCGGATCGTCGACACCGAACGTTGGACCGGTCGCGACGAGCTCTGCTACGCGCTCGAGGCGCCGGTCTGGGATCGCTTCGGGTCGTTCGCCGGCCAACCGCAGATCGCCGGCACGGTGGTGTGGACAACCGCAGATCGGCGCGTGGTCATCGAGGGACGTCGCGGGAATCAGCACTTCGAGGAGCTCGTGTGACTCACGGCAGAGCCGCTGCCACGACGTTGACGGAGGCTCGATCAGCGGTGGTCTCTGTTTGACTCGAACCGACGACCCCTTCCTTACCATGGAAGGACAAGGGTGTTACGGGCGTTCACGGACGCTCTCGGACGGGCACGAAATCCCTGCAAACAGCCGCAATACGGAGTGTGCGGCAGTGACCCCCGATTTACGGTCGTCGTGGATCTAGTGGACGCGGAGTGGACGCGCTGCACTCCCCCGTTCTCCTTCCGAATCTCCAGGGCTGACACGGGTCTCCGCCGGGCCGGCGGCGGCGGACCTCCGGGTCCGCCCGATGCCGACTGATCTGAGCCACAGCGCCTGGGTGGCGCGTCGACGACCGGACGCGTGGTGAGCGATCGCGCGCTGTGGCTCGAGGAGTGGTGCCCGACGTGTCGGGCGGCGCCGGGTGCGCGATGCCGGCTCCCGTGGGGCCATCGAACAACCGCGAAGCCGTCGGCCCTCCACATCGCACGCGGATGGCGAGCGCGGCCGTGCCCGAAGTGCAAGGCGACCGCGGGCGCGTCCTATCGGACACCCTCCGGCCGCGAGGCATCGCGGATCCACGAGGCGCGACTCCCCCCGGGTCGATACGAGCTGATCGCGCGCGACGACGTATGGGCCGAGCTCGAGCGGCGCGGCGCGACGGTCGCGACCGTGCCGTTCAGCGGCCGCGCCGGCCGCGGCGGCAGTGTCGGCAGGATCGTCCTGAGTCAGGTCCAGGGCAATGAGCTGTTCGACGTCGAGCGCTGGAGTGGGTGTGACGAGCTCTACTATGCGCTCGAGTCGCCGATCTGGGATCGCTTCGGATCGGTCGCCGGACAGCCGCACGTCGCTGGCGCCGTCGTGTGGACGGCAGCCGATCGGCGCGTGGTGATCGTCGGCCGACGCGGACATAAGCGCTTCGAGGAGCTTCTGTGACCAGTACGGACGGCGTTGCACTACGACGGGCGGGCTGCGGGTCGACAGGAAAATCATCACGGCGGCTCAGTCCACAGCCCCCGAAAGACCGTGCCTGCAGAGCGGAACATTCACGAAGCGACATGAAAGTCTTGCAAACAGCCGGATCGCGCTCAGTCGAGTCGACGGCAATGAGCTGGTCGAAGTGGAGTGCTGGAGCAGCTGAGGCGAGCTCGCTTACCCGATTGAGGCGCCCGTGTGGGATCGCTTCGGCTCGTTCGCCGGCCAGCCCCAGATCGTCGGTACCGTCATCTGGACGACCGCAAACCGGCACGTCGTGATCCAGGGCCGACCTGGTGACGAGCGCGTCGAGGAACTCACGTGAGAGGCGGGAAGGGTGCTGCTGCATCACGCCTACACCACTCACGGCGCCCGCGCGGCTGGTGTGCTGCGACCGGTAGCGCAGCTGAGCTCAAGGCCGGTCGGCAGCACGACCAGCGGGTGTACTTCCGCATCGCAAGCATCCGGCAGTCAGGGCCGGCGCCGTGCCTTATCGTCCGCAGCGGTACTGCGCCACGCTGCGCCATGTGACCGGGTGGGGTGAGAGACCCTGTCCCCCGCCGCCGTAACGGTCCGGTGAAGCTGAGGGGCAGCCTGATGCCGGGGGTGCGGTGGAGGGCGGAGCAGCCCTGACAATCGAGCGGCGGTCCGCCGCGAGCAAGGCTGGTTAGGCGCTGATGCCGTGCGCCGCCGCCCGGTGTGCCGCGGCCACGTGGAGGGCTGTCTCGTCCTCATGCCTGGCCGCCGGTACTCGAGTGTTTCAGCGCGAACACGATCAGCAGCCCGAGCGTGATGCTGGACATGTCGGCCGCCGAGCAGGTCGCCGGACATCAACTGCTTCGGGTTTGGGAGCAGCAGCATCACGGTCACCGCCGCGAGCAGCGTTGGGCCGAACATCCCGACCAGCAACAGCAGGAAATGTCGCCAAGATCGCTGCCCACAGTGGCTCGCGCGGATCGGCGCTTCGCGTCAGGACGCGCTTACGAGATATCTCGCATCACCAGTCATCCGTTTGGGATGATGCGACTCGGCGGTGCCGTTGAAACTGTCCCGGGGTGCGGACAAGTCACTGGGTCTCGGCCGGGCAAACGCCGCGGGCCAAGCCGCGACCGATGGGACGGAAGGATCTCCGTGCCTGAGGGCCTCTCGGCTAGCGAGGTTGGCAAGGAGATCGCCGAGCATCGCGAGCACACGGAGCATGCGGACCATGCGGACCATGCGCCGGCCGAGCACGCTCAGCGTGATCGCTGGGTCGCGATCTTTGAGGCGGTGCTGCTGTCCGTCGTGGCGCTATTGGCCGCCTGGTCGGGATACTCGGCGGCCAAGTGGGGCACGGAATCCTCGCTTTCGCTTGCGAAGGCTTCCTCGACGCGGACCAAAGCGAGCCTCGCCCTGATCCAAGCCAACCAGATCCGCACGCTGGACTCGGTGTCGTTCAACGCCGCCGAAACCGCCTACGCGACGAACAACACCAAGCTGTTCCAACTGGACATCGCTCGGATGCGCCCGGGCTACCGCCCGGCGGTCAAGGCGTGGCTCGCGCTGCACCCCCTGAAGAACCCCAACGCACCGCCTGACCCCTCATACATGCCCCAGTACCGAATCCCACAACAGACCGCGGGATTGGCGCTCAGCGCGCAAGCCGATGCGTATTTCAAAGAAGGCGAGTCAGCCGCCGGAACGGCGGACAAATACGTACGGCTCACCGTCTTCTTGGCCGCCGTCCTTTTCCTCGTTGGCATTGGCAGCCGCTTCCCCGTCCGCGCGGCGCGTTACGGGCTGGTCGGCGTTGCCGCCGTGCTACTTGTCATCTCAGTAGTGCAACTCCTTAGTCTTCCCGGACCGCCATCCTGATCCCAGGCCACTGGAGCAATCCCAACGCGCCACAACGGGGTCCGAGTCGAAGCGCCCGGCACGACTCCTCCTCCCCTCTCTCCTAAGACTCTGTCACTTGCTTCGACTTGCGGACAGTGGCCGCGGGCCGATCACGTCGGCGAGCGCTGCTCGAGCGCTCCGGGCGGCCGGCCGCCGCGGCGGTCGGCTGTCG
>CAVTRE010000004.1:0-1044976 GCA_963737055.1 uncultured Solirubrobacterales bacterium
CCACGACGGTAACGCAGGCCGGCGCAGCGTCCGCAACGGCTGCCTCGCACCGCAAGGTCACGTCCGCACCCAACCCCTCAGCAGGTTCTGATAGTCACTGCCGAGTCACACATGTGATCGAAGTGTCAACCGCCACAACTGTCGCGGTGAGCGAGGCGAAGACAAGTCGGGAGTAGCGCGCTTGGCTCGTTGTCAACGGGTTGTTGCCCGCGCCGGCAACACCGTCCCGCGCCGACCCGCCCGTGAGCTGGGGTTGAGCCGGCGGTCGGTGGCGGCTTTCGAGCCCCGAGCGCGAATCTGCCGACCCACCTTTGGCCTAGCCGCGCTACCGGTCGCCGAGCAAAGCGGGCGCGCGCGGGCGTAGTGGCCGGTGTAGGCGTCAAGCGGGAGCGCCCGGTCAGCCGGGCTGGAAAGCGAGGCTCGGGAGGCGGCCACGATTAAGGGCTGGCCGCCGAGTCGCTTTTCGGGACTCCCTCGAGAGGGACGCCAAGTACTGCTGCGCTACGAGGAGGAGGTGCCGGGCCGGGCGCGGGTCGGGAAAGTGGGCGATGTTTGCGGATGCACCGGCTGCGCCGCGTCTCTATACGCTAAGGACCGCCAGGAAGCGACAACAGCCGTGATGCCAGACACGCAATCTCCGCCCCCTCGCCGCCCCGAGCACCTAAGCGGCGCCAGGCTGTTTGCGGGCGACTCCGTAATCGCCTTCCGTCTCCTGAACGAGGCACGCCACCGCGTCATGTCTCGTGTGTTCGGAATGCCCAGGGAGCATTCGAACCTCATGATGCTGTTCGTAGCGGCCGCGTTCGTGCGAGCGCTCCGACGCGCCGCCGCGGCGCCGGGAACCCAGGTGCGCAAAGCCCGATCCAGCCCGACCGCGGTCGGCGACACGATGATCGGGACCGCCGTGGCGAAGGAGACGGTCAACAGCATCGCGGGACATCCGGCTAGGGACACGCCCTTCGCCGCCGCGCTGATCGCGCTCGCGATGACGGTCTACGCATTCCGCGCCGCACTTAAGCGGCTGCTCCACGAGGTGAGGCCGGCGTTCCGCCACCTTATAGCCGCGGAGCACAGAGTGCGGGCTTTGATGCGTCGCTGGGGGATCTCACCGTCAGACGTCCAGGTGTCGTCAGGGGCGAACGCCCATGCTGTCGGCGAGGACCGGGCGCACAGAGACGCCGTCGCTTCGGGCTGAGGCTGGCCTGTGAATCCCCGCCGCTCGTCAACCGGGATGGTGCGCGCGACAACAAGCCCAGCCTCAGCGGGGCTCGGGTGAGCGGCGCTCGGTTGTCAGCTCAGGTCCGCGGACGCCTGGGTCGAGGGGGGCGGTGGGTGCCGCCGGGAGGAGGCCCTGCACGCGAGCTATGGAGCGCTCGCCGTGTCGCGGCCCACTACGGCTTCAGTCTCAGCTTCGTCTACCAACACGCCGACGAGCTCGCCAGGATCCGAGCCGGCGTGTGGGAGCCTCCCGCCCCGCCGGGTCGGGACGCCGATCGAGCCCAGACTTCCATGTGTTCGGGTCGCGCTGGTGGGCGGCTCGCAAAGGCGAGCTCCGGCCGCGCACTCGCGAGAACTACGAGTGGCGGCTACGCAAGCACCTGCTGCCGTTCTTCTGCGACTACGCGATCTCGGAGATCGACGTCGCGCTGGTCGAGCGCTACCGCGAGCACAAGGTCATCGAGCGCGAGCGGGTAGCCGAGGCGATCGCCGCCGGCGAGCCGCTGCGGGACAGCCGCGGACAGCGTCGCGTTCCGCTGAGCAACGAGAGCATCAACAAGACGCTCGTCACGCTCACGCAGATTCTCGACAGCGCCGTCGAGCAAGGTGGACTTGACCCGTTTTCGACGACACTTGGACCCTTCCGGTCGTAAGCCGGGGAAAGCGAGGTTCACGTGCCGAGAACGAGGCCGCCGTATCCGGAGGAGTTCCGCCGCGAGGCGGTCCGCTTGGCGCTGCTCGGCGATAAGCCCCAGCGTCAGTTGGCTTAGGATTTGGGTGTCTCTGATGTCTCGCTGAGGCGTTGGGTGCAGGAGGAGAAGGCCGCTCGAGGTGAGCGGCCGGGTGGGCTGAGCCGGGACGACTGCTACTGGGCGAACGCGATCGCGAGTGGCGTCCCCTCGCACCTGATCCCGCGTGGTCGCTCCGTCGCCAATCTGAGCTCGATGGCCATGCGAAACACGAATGCGATCGTCGTGCCTGGCGCGCTCAGTTCATGACTGCCGCCCGGTAGGGGCGGAAGAACGCGCGCAGCTCCTGCGCGTAGAGCTCGGGCTCCTCGAACGGCGCGAAATGCCCGCCGCGCGCGGGCTCGGTTACGCGCACGACGTTCGCCGTACGCTCCAGCCACGCCCGCGGCGGGCGGCCGACGTCACCAGGGAACAGCGAGAAGCCGGACGGCACCTCGACCCGTCGAGCGAGCTGCGCGGGCGGAATCGCGGCGTTCGCGTGGTACATGCGCATCGAGGAGCCGATCGTCCCCGTGAGCCAGTAGAGCGTGACGTTCGTGAGGATCTCGTCCTTCGTAAAGCTACGTTCGACGTCCCCGCCGCAGTCGCTCCACGCCCGGAGTTTCTCGACGATCCACGCAGCGAGCCCGGCTGGCGAGTCGGTGAGCCCGAACGCCGCGGTCTGGGGCTTCGTGCGGTGCATGGCGGCGTAGGCGCCCTCGGCCCGGCCCCAGGCCGCGACGGCCTCGATCCACGCGCGCTCCTCCGGCGCGAGGTCCGCCGGGTCGCCAGTAAAGACGGGCACCCCCGCGTCGGTGCGGTGGACCGCAACGACCCGCTCGGGGTAGTCCAGAGCGAGGTAGCGGCTCACATGGCCGCCGATGTCTCCGCCCGCCGCGCCGAACCGCGCGTAACCCAGGACGCCCATCAGCTGAGCCCACAGGCCGGCGACGGCGATCGAGTCCAGAGGCGAGCCGGTGGGGCGGTCGGAGTACCCGTAGCCCGGCATGTCGGGCACAACCACGTCGAACGCGTCGGCGGAGTCGGCGCCGTGCGCGCCGGGGTCGGTCAGGAGTGGGATCACCTTCCCGTAGCGCCAGAACGAGTCCGGCCAGCCATGGCTGAGAATCAGCGGCAGAACAGGGGCGGCCGGCGCGGTGGCCCGGACGTGGACGAAGTGGATCCCGAGGCCGCCAAGCGGGACGCGGAAGCGTGGGAACTGCGCGAGCACCGCTTCCTGCGCCGGCCAGTCGAACTCCTCCGCCCAGTAGGCGACGAGCTCGCGGAGGTAGACGAGATCGGTCCCGAGCGACCAAGCGGCGTCCTCGGGCGTGTCCGGCCACCGCGTCGCGCGCAGCCGGGCGCCGAGGTCCTCGAGCGCCGCGGGCGCGGTCTGCGGGGCGAACGGCTCGAGGCGGGCCGCGGCGTCCGGCATGCGACACAGCCTAACGGCCGCGCCCCGCTACTCCGCGAACGCGCTGGGCAGGCGCCAGAGCGAGCCGCGTGCTTCTTCTAAGCGGGCTGCGTGTTCAGCCCGCGCGAAGCAGCGACGAGCACCGGTCGTCAATCCGGTCCTCGTCGGCGCCGATCACGGGTCGACATAGGCGTGGCGCGCTCCGAAGGAGTGCGGCGCGCGATGCGATCATCCTAAGGACTTCCTCGCACGTTTGAGAATTCGCCTTATGAGAACGGTCACCCGCCGGGCGCTCACGGCCCGGCTGTTGGATCACGGCTTTACCGAACTCGGCGGCAAGGCTACGAGCCATCGGCGCTTCCGCCACGAAACGACTCGCCACCGACCCGAGTTGTCGGACGATCGGATTGCCACGAACGCGATCGCGAGCTCAGGCACCGCAGGGTCGATCGGAATGGCGACGTCGCGGTATCGAAACGACTAGCGATCTGGAGTTCTCTGGCGACCGCTGGCTACTTTGCGACGGTCGGATCCTAGCGTCAGAGCCCGCGCTTCGACGTCATCGGGCGCGACTGTGTATCACCGTCCGCGCTCGTCGCTCCTGTAGAGGACACGAGAAGCACCCGTGGGCCGAGTCGGGTCCGCGGCATCCGCCGAGTAACAACCCCGGCGGTCCGCAACATGACAAGTCAGGAGACCGTTATGAGCTCAGGTGCGTATGCCGTCTTTATCGACCAGCAAGCGGGTGGCGGCCCGGCGGGGGCGTTGCAGCGAGTGGTGCCCCTTCCCCCTCCGGAGAATTCCGGGGCCGTCAAGTTCACGACGGTCGTTCTATCCCTCGCGTATGACAACTTTGGACAGGCCAACGCGCCTGCGACAATCCCTGCCACGGTAAGGGTCTTGCGGGGCAGCGGGACAGTCGACATGATCAACGTCACGGTCGAAGTCGGACGGAAATGGTTTCACTTTTTGCAGGCCGATGACCAAGCAGCATCGGTCCAATTGAATCCGCCCGCGGGTTTTCGTCCCCAGGTGACTGCCCTGGTGGAGTACTCGACGCCGTAATCGCTTAGAAGAGGTGTCCGGGCGCTGCGCCAGGTCGCTGGTTGTGTCTGCGAGCTCGTAACCGGCTGTAAAAGACTGTGCTCTGTAGCCATCACGCGCCGGTCCGGTGTAGAGCGGCACTCTGTGGGGGCCGCGTTACTGTGGGCGGGGACGAGCAATCGGGTCGTGTGCGGCGTCATAGTGAACACGAGCGGGGGGTTACCGAGGAACGGGTGGCTATGCGCCCCTCGGTCTGAGCGCGAAGATGCGCCTCCCCTCCCACGCAGCTCCGGCCTGAGCTCAAGGCCGACCGGCCGCAGCTCGATCCGATCCGCGACCCGGAGGTTCTCCGAGCTCAGCTCGCCGCGGTCGCCGAGCACAGCGGCCGCGCATGCGGTGCGCCCGCTTCAGGTGTCGAGGAGCGGCGCTAAATATCGCCGCGCTAGTCTGCTGGCCAGCGGGCAGCTCGATCATCATGGCCCGCTCGCGTGTGACCGGTTCTCGAAGACCTCGCCGGGCTCAATCGTGCCAAGATCTGGCGGAGCAGACAGACCGGGGGTGCGACGCACTGCGACTCTACCTCGGCGCCTTATGCTTTCCACACGAAGGGGCGACAGAGACTGCGCTGCGCCTGAGGCGTCGTCCAACGGCGCGACTTTGGGCGGGTCGCGTGGCCCCATTCGCGCGCGGTCGGTCGCCGACGCTGGCGAGCGCTTTCGTCGTCCGACCGCGGCTGAGGCGACGAGCGCTTTGGCGATGCCAGGCCAGCGGGACCCGCGCGAGTGCTTTGACACGAACACGATCACGCAACCGGGGCCGGCGCTACGATCGCATTCGGGTGCTGTGGCGTGAACGCCGCGAGATCGAAAGGCGGCCGGAGTAGGTACCTGGCCCTGCTCGTGGCGAACTTGTGGGAGCTGTCGGAGTACCTCGCTTGCACCTGCTTCCCTGAGATCGCGGTAGCTCAGGCGATAGCCGACCTGGTCGATGTGGCGGCCACGGCGGCGCTTGGTTTTCGCTCGGCCGGGCGGTCGTCGGCCGGGGCGGCGGCGCGTCAGGACATGTTCTGGGAGATGCACGAGGCGCGGTTCGCCGTCCAGGGTCGGCTTGAGGGCCTGCTCGTGTGGTCACGCGCCGGGCGCCTGGGGCTGGACGTCGAGTGCTGCGAGGCCGACGGGCGCTCGGACGTGGTGCGTGACCCGCGTCCGAGACGATTTCCGGGGTGGGGTGGGGGCAGGGGGTGGGGACGACGTCGTCGCTCTTCGCGGCGGGCGAGCGGTATAAGCCGGCTCGATCTCGTCGTTCTCGAGCGGCTGATTTAGCAGCCCTTGTAGGCCGGCTCGCCGGCGCGGGCCGTCGCGGTGGCCGTGCGGTTCTCGGACTGCACGACCACCGCGGCGACCACGATCGCGGCGGCGGCGAGGCCGGCGGCGATCAGGAACGCTAGGTGGTATCCGCTGGTCAGCGCCTGCGCGTGCGCCGTGCCGGCGTGCGCGAGGTGGTTGCTGCGCGAGGTGGACACGGTCGCCAGGACGGCTAGGCCGAGCGCCCCGCCGACCTGCGCGGCGGTGTTGACCAGGCCCGAGGCCAGGCCGGCGTCGCTCGGCGTCGCGCCCGACATCGCCAGCCCCATCAGGGCGGGGAAGCAGAGGCCGACGCCGGTGCCGGTCAGCAGCAGCGCCGGGAGGACGTCGCGGACGTAGGAGCCGTCGACCGGCGTGTGGGCGAACAGCACCATGCCGGCGACCATCAGGCCCAGCCCCGGGAACTGCATCGTGCGGGCGCCGAATCGCTGGATCAGCTTCTCGGAGTAGCGCAGCGACAGGGTGCCCATCACGATCGTGACCGGCAGGAACGCCAGGCCGATCTGCAGCGCGTCGTAGCCGAGCACCCGCTGCAGGTAGAGCGAGCCGAGGAAGAACATCCCGAACATCCCGGCCACGGTCAGCACCTGGATGAGGTTCGCGCCGGTCACGTTGCGCGAGCGGAAGATCCGTAGCGGCATCAGCGGCGTGGCGGCCTTCGCCTCGCGGGCGGCGAACGCGGCCAGCAGGGCGATCGAGACGGCGCCGAGGATCAGCGTCGTCGACGCGCCCCAGCCGTCCTGGGCCGCGGGCTTGACGATCGTGTAGACGCCGACCATCAGCGCGCCCGTGATGAGCGCGGCGCCCGGTAGGTCGGCGCCCTCGCTCAGGCCGATGCCCTCGTCGGCGGCCAGCAGCCGGCGGCCGAGTATCCCGGTCGCGATGCCGATCGGGAGGTTGATGAAGAAGATCCAGTGCCAGTCGATGGCCTGGGTGAGCAGGCCGCCGGCAAGCAGGCCGACCGAGCCGCCCGCCGAGGCGACGAACGCGTAGACGCCGATCGCCTTCGCCTGCTCCTGGGGCTCCGGGAATATCGTCACGATCATGCCGAGGATGACGGCCGAGGTCATCGCGCCGCCGATGCCCTGCACGAACCGTGCCGCGACCAGCCACACCTCGGTCTGGGCCAGGCCGCACAGCGCCGAGGCGCCGGTGAACAGCGCGAGCCCGGCCAGGAAGATGGTCCGGCGACCGAGCAGGTCACCCAGGCGCCCGGCGAGGAGCAGCAGCCCGCCGAACGAGATCAGGTATCCGTTCACGACCCACGCGAGGCTGGAGGTTGAGAACCCGAGGTCGTTCTGGATGGACGGAAGAGCGACGTTCACGACGGTGACGTCGAGGACGATCATCAGCATCCCCAGGCACAGGATGTAGAGAGCGATCCAGCGGGAACGGTCGGCGGTCATGTCGGTCCTTTCCTTCGGCATTTGAACTTTCAGACCGGAGTCGGAACGAGACGTCATCGCTCGACATGTCGAGAAACAGAAATCGGCTCCGATCTCACCGCGAACCCCCGAAAGGAGCGACGTCGTGAAGTACATGCTGCTGATCCACCACAACCCCAGCTTCATGGAGGACCCACCGGAGCCGATGGACCAGATCGGGGCCGAGGTCGGGCGCCTGATCGACGCGCTGACGGCCTCGGGCGAATGGGTCGAAGGCGAAGGCCTCGCCGACGTCTCGCAGGCGAAGGTCGTGCGCGTCCGCGACGGCGTCCCGGCCGTGACCGACGGGCCCTACCTCGAGGCCAAGGAGCATCTGGTCGGCTACTGCATGATCGACTGCGACTCGCTTGACCGGGCGCTCGAGGTCGCGGCGGCGTGGCCCGACGCGCGCTGGATGGGAGTGGAGGTGCGGCCGGTGATGACCCCCGGCGGAGAGGAGATGTGAGCATCGAGGAGCAGCTGCGCGGGCTGGCGCCGCGCGTCCTCGGGACGCTCGTCCGCCGCCACGGAAGGTTCGACGCGTGCGAGGACGCCGTGCAGGAAGCGCTCCTCGACGCGGCGGTGCAATGGCCGCGCGACGGCGTGCCGGCCAATCCGCGCGGCTGGCTCCTCACCGCCGCGCACCGGCGGCTGATCGACGAGCTGCGCAGCGAGAGTGCACGACGCCGCCGCGAGGAGGGCCTGGCGCGCGAGCCGCCGCCGGGCGAGGCGGCCGACGAGGACGACACGCTGGAGCTCCTCTTCGTGTGCTGCCACGAATCGGTGACGCCCGCCTCGCAGGTCGCGCTGACGCTGCGCGCCGTCGGCGGCCTGACCACCGCCGAGATCGCGAGTGCGTTCCTGGTTCCGGAGAGCACCATGGCCCAGCGCATCAGCCGGGCGAAGGCGACGATCCGCGCCGCGGGCGCTCGGTTCGCGCCGCCCGCGCCCGAGGCGCTGCCCGTCGTCCTCCACGTCCTCTACCTCATCTTCAACGAGGGCTACATGGCGAGCTCCGGCGCGCACGCGGCCCGCGTCGAGCTAACCGCCGAGGCGATCCGCCTGACGCGCGAAGTCCACCGCCGGCTCCCGGACGACGGCGAGGCGGCGGGGCTGCTCGCGCTGATGCTCCTGACCGACGCCCGCCGTCCGGCGCGCACCCGCGAGGACGGAAGCCTCATCCCGCTGGCCGAGCAGGACCGCTCGCTCTGGAACCGCGCCAAGATCGCCGAGGGCGTCGCGCTGGTCGAGGAGTCGCTAGCGAGCAAGCCGGGAGGCCCCTACCAGCTTCAGGCCGCGATCGCCGCGATCCACGACGAGGCGCCCACCGCCCGGGAGACCGACTGGCCGCAGATCGTTGCCGTCTACGAGGTCCTCGAGCACGTCTCGCCGGGGCCGATGGTCACACTCAACCGAGCCGTCGCGGTCGCGATGGTCCACGGTCCGCGCGCGGGACTCGAGTTGCTCGAAACGCTCGCCGAGCCGCTGCGCGACCACCACCGTCTAGCGGCCGTGCGCGCCCATCTCCTCGAAATGGCCAGCGACAAGATCGGCGCCCGCGCGGCCTACGAGCGCGCCGCTCGCCTCACCACGAGCATTCCGGAACGACGCTACCTCGAGGCGCGAATGGCCGCTCTCTAGCGGTCCGGATCCAAAGACGAAACGAAGTGACCCCCCCAACCGACGGGCGAGGCGAGAACGGATAAACCACACATGCCTGACGCCGTGAAGCGCGTCTCCGCGGAGACCTCCGAAAGCGAGACCTCCAGGTCCCGCGACTTTCAGACAGACTCCGCTTCGGCGTCAGGACGCGCATCCGGCGCTGGCCCGGCCCCGCTTCACGCGGAAAGGAGCGCGTCCGAGCGACTCGCGCCCGCCGTAGCCCGTCGTGCTCGTGGCGACGAGCAGGGCGCGACGGATTTCGACCGAAAGACCTCTCGGGAGATGAATGCGGGGCGCCCTACGGGCCTGTGGCGCCGGGTCCGCGTACCCGCGCCAGATGCAAAGCAGGGCGTTCGAGCGGACCATCACGACGCCGTCCGGGCCGATGACGTGGCGGAACCCGCAGGTGGCGAAACTGAGGGCAGACGTCGAGTCGGGCGGCGAGCCTTGCGTTCGTGTTACCGCGGGCATCGCCCTGCTCGCCCGCGGGGTGGCTGCCTGTGTCCGGCTGCGGCAGCGAGGCGGAGCCAGTTCGTCCTCGACCTCGTGGACTGCTCTCGTTCACCAGGAGTTGGGTCTGCGATGCGTGGGTCGCCGCGACTTTTGGCGCGAGCGGCGCGCGCCGGCGCTTCGAACGTGGCGGCATCCGCATACGCAAATGCCAACCTTCCGCACGGCGGGCATCAGCGCCGCCGGTGCTCAGTTGCAGCGGCCGGGGGCCTGAGGTGTGATGCCCCTGCTCCGCGCTCCTGGCAGTAGATTCACGCTGATGGCGCTATCGCCGTGAGCGCGATGAAATAATCGATCGACGCGCAGCCGAACGGATGCTTTGTCGTACTCAAGTGGCGCCGCGACGGCACCCAACACCGAGACGGCTGCGGGAAGGATCTCGGGGCCGATCCAGTCCCTCGGCAGCCGAATCACTCGGCTTGGATGCGGGCGAGACGGTAGCCGATCAATCCGTTGACACACTTTCGCCCGCGAGTGCGATTTATCAGCAGTGGGACCCAATTACGCCAACGCACCAGACGCAGAGCTGATCGGCGCAGGCCGCGCTGATGCATTTGCGATGGTCTACGACCGGCATGCCGCGGCGATCTACAACTGGGGCCGGTCGCGGGTCGGCGGCCACGCCGCCGATCTCACCGCCGAGACGTTCGCCCGCGCCTGGCTCTCCCGCGGCTCGTTCAGGGACGCTGCCGAGGGCTCCGCGTTTCCGTGGCTGCTAGGCATCGCGCAAAACCTGCTGCGCGACTCACTGCGCAGACAGCGGATCGAGGACAGGGCGAGGGCACGGCTCGGGCTGCCGCGAGAGCTTGCGACCGATGCGGGCTACGAGCTCGTGGAGGAGCGGCTGTCGCTGCCCGCGGCTGCGCTGAATGCGATCGCCGACCTGCCCGAGGCCGACCGCCAGGTGCTCGACCTGCGCGTCGTCGAGGGACGGCCCTACAACGAGATAGCGGCGGAGCTGAGCTGCACCCAGGTCGCCGCGCGCCTCCGGGTCTCACGCGCACTACGCCGTCTGAACATCGCAATCGGAGGAAACCAGTGAGAACCGACATCCCCGCCACCCTCGACACCTACCGCAACCAACTCCACGCCGCGATCGAGCGCGATCTCGCCCGCGGCACCCGCACCGGCCGATGGACGCGCCGGGCGCTGGCGCTGAGCGTGCCGGCCACGGCGGCGGCCGCCACCACCGCGACCGTGCTCCTGACCGCCGGCGGTGCCTCCGGGCCGAGCCTGGCGAGCGCCGCGATCATCCGTCACGTCCGTGCCGAACTGACCGCCCCGGCAGGCTCGATCCTGCACGAGTCCGCCATCGTCACGCTCCCCGATGGTTCCTCGATGCCGTTCGAGCTCTGGACGCGGGCCGGGACGGGCGTCTACCGCGTGATCAAGTTCGGGCAAGAGGCCAGCCTCTCGGACACCAAGAACGAGATCTACGACGCGTCGACGAACACGGTCACGGTTTCGCCGCTCCCGCCGGCGATCCACCAGCTCGAGGTCTCAAAGGGGGGCGATCCGGCGGCCGAACTGAAGCGGATGGTCGAGTCGGGCCAGGCCACCGCGACACCGACCACGTATAACGGGACCCCGGCGTACGAGCTCAGCGTGCACTCGTCGAGTGACCCGTTGCTGAACGGCACCGCGTACGTCGCCCGGAGCGACTACCGGCCGCTCGAGCTCGACTCCGCCGCGCATCCCGGCGGGAAGGCCGTGTTCTCGGCGTACGAATACCTCCCCGCGACCTCGACCAACGACGCCCTGCTCGCCGTCACGAGCGCTCATCCGGGCGCGACGGTCGTGAACCAGCCGTGAACCAGCCGGGCTAGAGCCGGCAGCCTGCCGGGCGGGTCGCCTCACCGGGACGCGTCCGGCAGGCGGGCGACCATCTTGAGCCTCACGCAGCCGAGCACGAGCGGGTCGCCGCCGGCCAGCACCGACCGCTCCATCACGCCGTCGAGGAACTGCTCGTGGAGCTCAGGCGGATCGTGTCGAGGTGGCGGACGAGGCAGACGGTGCGGGCGAGGTTCCACGGCTTGCGGATGACGAGATGGTGCTGACCCGGTAGTTCACTCAATGCGTGCGACCTCGAGTCGCACGCGACGAAGGGGTACACGGGCGGTCGCCGTCAAGGGACGGCCGCATTCCCGGAAGAGCAGCGATCTTCTGCTGTGAAGCGCAGGGCGCCGTATGGGAACGAAACCATCGGCCCCAGCCGTCGTGCAGAAATCACGATTTGAGTATGCACGGTGCTCATGGTCTTCTCGACCACTTGTCACGCGCTCGCTCGCTGAAGCGGGCAGATGCCTCGCCTTGACGCGACCGCCAGGAGACGCAAGCAACCACGCGCGGGGCGTGGCCGGTTCAGGCGTCGAGCAGCAGCACGCCGACGTCCAGCACACCGACCAGCCCGCCCTGCATCCGTTGCCGTACGGGCATCTTGGAGCCGGTGTCGGTGGGCCCTGCAACGCGCGGCAAGCGCGCACGCCGACGGTGTCGCCGCGCCGAACGAGGCGGCGGCGGTCGCTGAGGCGCCCTATCCGCGCAAACCAGGGCGCGCAGCCCATTTCCCTGATAAGCCGGCAACTCGGGGCAGGCTTGGAAGAGCTGCGTCCTGACGAATGCAGGGCGCGGCGGTTGGCCACGGCGATGCTTGCGGGCCTCGATGATGGTCCAGCGTTCAGGAGGGCGCGAGCGGCGGAGGGCGATGCACGTTCTCTTCGCCATGACGCCAGCGCACCGCTCAGCCGGGGGCGGGCGCGTCGGTGTCAGAGACGGGGGACGGTGCGCCGCGTGTTGCGCGGTCGTTGCCGAACGTAAGCCTCGATCTTGCGCCCATCGCCGATGGGAATGAGATGTCGATAGTGAGCCCGCCGTCCTGTCGGGCACTGGCTGAGAGTTCGGCGTCGTGAGCATCAGCGACCGCTTGGACGATCGAGAGGCCCAGTCCTTGGCCGGTGTTGTGGCCGGTGCGCGCAGCGCCGAGTCTTTCGAAGGGTTGGAACAGGCGTCCGATCTCGTTGGGTGGGATCGTCGGGCCGCTGTTCGCGATCGACACGAAGGGGTGGCGATCGCGGGTTCCGGTGGCGATCTCGAGGTGTCCACCGAGGGTGTTGTGGCGGATGGCGTTGTCGATCAGGTTGGTGATCAGGCGCTCGAGCAGTCGCGGATCGCCCGTGGCCGGCGCTGGGTCGAGCGCCTGGATCACGTCGAGGTTGAGGTCTTGCAGCTGTGTGTCGTGGGCGAGGATGGCCTGGGAGGCGAGGGAGGCGAGGTCGAGGCGCTCGCGGCGCTCGAGCCCGGCTTGGCCGCGTGTGAGCGCCAGTAGCCCGTCGATCAACCGCTCCAGATCCGATTCGGAGGCAAGCACGCGCTCGTGTGCTCTACGAAGTGAGGCGAGGTTCGCTTCAGGGCTGGCGAGCGCGACCTCGCTGAGCGCTCGCAGGCGGGTCAGCGGCGCGCGAAGCTCATGGGAGGCGTTGGCCACGAACTGGCGCTGCGCTCGGTAGGAGTCCTCGAGCGGTTGCAGGACACGCCCGGCCATCAGCCATCCGAGGCCGAGCGAGAGCAGCGACATCCCGGCGAGCGCGATCCCGGACTCGATCAGCAGCTGTTGCCGTACGTCTGTGCGCTGGCGGTTCTCTTGGGCCCACAGCTGGCCCTGATAGCGGTCCACGAACCCGCATGTGACCGCCGCGGATCTGAACTGCGGCGACTGCTGGGTGGCGGTTGGGATCGCGAACAGCGCTCCGTCGTGATCTGTCACCGCGACGCTGGTGCCGCCAACGGGGTGGGAGGGGGCCGTCGTCGTGGGAGCGGGAAATTGGGGGACGCCGTGGTTGCGCATGCATTGCGCGACCTCGCGCCAGTGCGCCAGCGTCTGCGCGGAGGGGTGGGTCGTCAGGGGGAAGGGGGCAGACGGCGGCGCCGCGCGCGCCCGGTTTGGGGGCAGTGCGCCGACCGGCGCGGCGCCTGTGCCGTTTTGGAGGGTGAACACGAATCCGGCGTTGACCAGCAGCGCGTAGGCGATCGCCATCAGCGCCGCGCCGGAGAGCAGGAACAGGCCACCGTAGAGGAGCGTGAGCCGCAGGCGGACGGTGCGGTAGGACAGGTGTCGCCCCACTGCCAACCGGGTGAAGCGGCGGTTCAGGCGCAGCGTCATGTTCATATGCGATAGCCCGCCTTGGCGACGGTCTCGATCACGGGGGGGTCGCCGAGCCTGCTCCGCAGGCGGCTGATCGTGATCTTGACCGCGCCCGTGAACGGGTCCGCGGCCTCGTCCCAGACGCGTTCGAGCAACTCCTCGGCGGACACGACCCGGCCGTCGGCGCCGAGCAGCAGCTCGAGCACGCCGAACTCCTTCGGCCGCAGCGCGAGCGGTCTGCCGGCCCGCTGCGCGCAGCGCTTGGCGGTGTCCAGCACGATGTCGCCGTGCTCGAGCACCGGCGGGATGCTCGGTTGCGCTCGGCGCGCCAGCGCCGCAATCCGCGCGACGAGCACCGCGAACGCGAACGGCTTGGGCAGGTAGTCATCGGCGCCGAGCCCGAGCCCGTCGATCAGATCCTGATCCTGGGCTGCGCCGGTAAGCATCAGCACCCGGCTGCGCGCACCCGCGGCGACGAGCCTTCTGCATACCTCGTCTCCGTGGACGGCCGGCAGGTCGCGGTCGAGGATCACCACCTCGTAGTCGTGAACCAGCGCGCGCGCCAGGCCGGCCTCGCCGTCCAGCGCGACATCGACCGCCATCCGCGCGTCGCGTAGGCCGGCGGCGACGGTCTCGGCCAGTTCCTCGTCGTCCTCGAGCACAAGCACTCGCATCGGCCACTCCTTCCCGGATGACGGTAGCCGCCTGAGTGTTTCACCGCGGTTTCACCGATCGCGCCACACGGGCTCATGCGGCCAAGAGGAGGAAACCGGGCGGAAACCACCGCTCGCGTAGAACCGATGTGGACAGCGCCAGAGAACGGCAGAAGGAAACCGCAATGCGACACAGGACCCATCTCCCACGACCGATCAGCCGACGGCGCGCGCCCGCGATCAGTTGCCTTGGGCTGGGGGCGTTCGTCGCCGCGGCCGCGCTCGTGCTGGTGGCATGCGGCGGCTCCAGCGGGCCGCGCGTCGCGAGCCTGCCCGCAAGCAACACTGGGGCGAGCAACACCGGGGCGACCGCATCTTCGACTCGGGCGGCGACGGGGAAGAGCTCCTCCGCGTCCAGGTCCGCGAAGGGCAACCCGACCGCGTTGATGGATGAGTGGGCCACCTGTATGCAGAGCCATGGCGATCCCAGCCAGGCCGCCCCGACCATCGACGCCTACGGGGTGATCAACGTCACCATTCCCGCCGACGCGGCGGAGCAGCTTTCGGGCGAGGTCCACGCTGGGGCCGATCCCTGCAACCGCTACATGGCCGCCGCCCAAGCCGCGTTGCGCGCCGCGAACCCGGTCGGCTCCCCTCCGGACCAGACTGAGCAGATCAAGTGGGTCAATTGCCTGCGCGCCAACGGCTACCCGAGGTTCCCCTAGCCGCAGGGGGACCAAACCAATTTTAACGGCACCGGCATCGACCCGACCAGCCCGGCTTTCCTGAAGGGGAGGGCCAATCAGACGTGCGGCAAGCAGATTGGCGCGCCGTCCTGGTGGACTAACGGCACCGGTCCGCCCGGAGATGTTGTCGTCAGCAGCCCCGGTATCGGACCGAACGGGCCGGCGCCGGGCGCTTTGCCAAACCGCTCGCGACCCGTGCAAGGGGGCGGCGGGCCCGGCAGTGCGACCCCGGTGCAGCCCGGTGGATGAGCCGTCGCCCAGGCGGGTCGCGGCCGTGGCCGCGGTCGTGGGCGCCGTGGTCAGCGGCGTGGTGGCGGGCGGGGTCGCGGCGCTGTCGGCCGGCGCTAGTCCCGGCAGCCCAGCGTCCCCAACGGGAGGTTCGGTCGCCACGGCCACGGTGGTCCGGACGACCCTGTCAACAACCGTGCAGGTCGGCGGTTCGATCGGTTACAGCGGGTCGTACACGATCCCGGCCCCGTCGGGTGCGAGCGCGGGGCAGCTCGACCAGGCAGAACAGGCCGTTGCTCAGGACCGCCAGGCGCTGTCTGCCGACGAGCAGACAGCGTCCGCTGCAGCGTCCGCCGATGGCCAGACGACCAGTGCCGCCCAGGCGAACGTGGACACCGCCACCGCGGCCCTCAACTCGGACCGAGCCAAGAAGAGCAAAGCCTGCTCTGGCCACGAGGCGTCCACGTCGGCGTGCCGGCAGGACATCCAGAAGGTCTCCCAGGACCAGACGCAGTTGACCCAAGCCCGGCAGCAACTCACCTCCGCCGAGACCTCCGCGACGCTCGACCACGCCCAGAACCAGGGCAAGGTCGGATCCGACACGACCAAACTGCAGGGCGATGAGACGAGCTTGGCATTACTGCAGACGACCGCCGCGACCCCCGGCGCGGCCTACACCTGGCTCCCGGCGGTCGGGCAGATCATCAAACAGGACCAGCGCGTCTATTCGGTCAGCAACGAGTCCGTGCCGCTGCTGTACGGGCCGATCGCCGCGTACCGTGCGTTCTACCTCGGCATGTCGAACGGCGCCGACGTGGGCGAGCTGACCCACGACCTGATCGCCCTCGGCTACGGCGCCGGACTGTCCCGCAGCGACCACTACTCCGACGCCACAGCCGCCGCGGTGACACGCTGGCAGCGGGCGCGCGGCACGCCGGCGACCGGCGAGATCCTGCTCGGCCAGGTCGTGTTCGAGCCCGGCCCGATCCGCGTGACGTCCCTCACCGCCTCTGTTGGCTCATCGATCGGCGGCGGGGGCGCAGGCGCGAGCGGCGCCAGCGGTGGGGGTGGCGGGACGGTGCTCGCCGCGACCGGCACCTCGCCGATCGTCACCGTCGATCTGGACGTGACACAGGAGTACCTGGTCAAGCCCGGCGACGCGGTCTCGATCGTGCTTCCCGACGGCACCTCGATGGTCGGCGGACACGTGGAAACGGTCGGCACCGTCGCCACCTGCGCGGGTGGCGGTGGCACCGGTGGCGGAGCGGGTGGCGGTGGCATCGGCACCGGTGGCGGAGCGGGTGGCGGGACCGCCGGTCAGTCCCCGTGCGCCTCCGGCGCCGGCGCCTCCGGCGGCAACACCAACTCGACACCAACCGTGCCGGTCATGATCAGGCTGGACCGCACCCCGCAAGGGGCCAGGCTCGACCAGGCGCCGGTGAACGTCAACATCACCACGCAGCGGGTGAGGAATGTTTTGGCGGTGCCGGTGAACGCCCTCCTCGCACTTCAGGGCGGCGGCTTCGGCGTCGACGTCGTGACCGCCCACGGCAGCCAGCTGGTCGGGGTCACGACCGGCCTGTACAGCAACACGCTGGTCCAGATCAGCGGGTCCGGCATCCCCGCCGGCACCCGGGTCGAGGTCCCCTCGTCGTGACCCTCGCCACCATCGAGCAAACCCCGCAGGTTCCGTCCTCCACCCCTGTGCTGGAACTGGACGGCGTCGTCAAGGAATACCCCGGCGACCCGCCCGTCAAGGCCCTCGACGATGTCAGCCTGCGGATCAATCCAGGGGAACTGGTCGCGATCGTCGGCCCGTCCGGGTCGGGCAAGAGCACCCTGCTGCACGTGATGGGAACCCTCGAGCGACCCACTCGCGGCGTGGTCCGAATCGCCGGCGAGGACACCTCGACGATGTCAGACAGACAGCTATCGGGGCTGCGGGCACGGCGCCTCGGCTTCGTCTTCCAGCAGTTCTTCCTGCTCGACGGACTCACCGTCCTCGACAACGTCGCCGACGGCCTGATCTACCGCGGCGGGCGGATCGCCGACCGCCGCCAGATAGCCGAGCCCGCGATCGGGCGGGTCGGGCTCGGCCACCGCACCGCGCACCTGCCAAACCAGCTCTCAGGCGGCGAGCAACAGCGCACCGCGATCGCCCGCGCGCTCGCCGGCCGGCCCGCACTGGTCATGGCCGACGAACCGACCGGGAACCTCGACTCGGCCACCGGCGCCGCGATCCTCGAGCTGCTACGAGAGTTGCACCACGAAGGCACGACGATCGTCGTCATCACCCACGACCCCGACGTCGCCGCCGCGACGCACCGACAGATCGAGATCCGAGACGGAAGGATCATCGGTGACACGCCAACCCCGTCCTGACAACAGCGGCGGCGGCTCCCGGCTCACGCGCCGTGACCTACTCCGTGTCGGCAGCCTCGGCCTACGCACCCGCAGGACCCGGGCGCTCTTGTCCGTGCTCGGGATCAGCATCGGCATAGCCTCGATCGTCGGCGTGCTCGGCATCTCCCAATCATCCAAATCCGGCCTGCTCAACGAGCTCGGACGCCTGGGCAACCTCATCACCGTCCAACCCGGCACCAACGCGTTCGGACAGCAGACCGAGCTGCCCACCACCTCCGAAGGCATGGCCTCACGCATCGGACCGGTCACGAACGTGGCCGAGATCGGCGCGATCTCCAACGTGTACGTGTACCGCAATTCCCTCGAGCCCGCCAACGACACCAGCGGCATCTCCCTGACCGCGACCGACGCCACGCTGCCGGGCACCCTCGGCGCCAGCATCGCGCACGGCACGTTCCTGAACGCCGCCACCGCCCGTTACCCGGCCGCCGTGCTCGGCGCCGAGACCGCCAGCCTGCTAGGCATCAACAACCTGGTCAACCCCACCCAGATCTGGATCGGCGGGTATGGGTTCACCGTCGTCGGGATCCTCCACCCCGTGCAACTCGTCTCCGAACTGGACAGCATGGCGTTCATCGGCTTCCCCGTCGCCGAGCACTACTTCGGCTTCGACGGGCACCCAACCGGCCTGTACCTACGCGCCATCCCCACCCAGGTCGCCGCGGTGGCCGGCGTCCTACCCGCAACCGTTAACCCCTCCAACCCCTCCAACGTGGCCGTCAGCTTCCCGTCGGACATCCTCAAGGCCAGGCTCGTCACCGAAGGCGCCTACAACGGGCTGCTGCTCGGCCTCGGCGCCGTCGCGCTGCTCGTCGGCGGCGTCGGAATCGCGAACGTGATGGTCATCTCAGTCCTCGAACGCCGCTCCGAGATCGGCCTGCGCCGCGCGCTCGGCGCCAGCCGCCGCCACGTCGCCGAACAGTTCCTAACCGAAGCCGTGCTCCTCTCCACGCTCGGCGGCCTTGCGGGGACCATCATCGGAATCGCCGCCACCATGATCTGTGCGGCAAGCCAACACTGGTCGATACAAATCCCCGCACTGGCCCTGTACGGCGGCGTCAGCGCCGCCCTCTTCATCGGCGCCATCGCCGGCCTCTACCCCTCAATCCGAGCCGCGCGACTCTCCCCGACAGAGGCGCTGCGCACCGTGTGAGCGGTCAGCCGCCGACGATCCTGCCCTGCCCATCACGCGCTCCAACAACCATCACTCGATGGAGAGTCAGCGTCGAGGG
Source organism: uncultured Solirubrobacterales bacterium (assembly GCA_963737055.1). GTDB lineage: Bacteria > Actinomycetota > Thermoleophilia > Solirubrobacterales > Solirubrobacteraceae > Palsa-465. The sequence continues at coordinate 18,789 of CAVTRE010000004.1, forward strand.
GCGGCCGGGCCGTCGCTGCGTCCGGCCATCGACTCCCGGCCGAACCCGCTTTATCTGTGCGCGTGTGCAGTCCACGAAACCTGCAAAGCGCGCATCTGAGGGAAGACGCCAACACCATAGGACGGCCGGAGCTTCCCTGGTTTCGCCATCAGCGGGGCCCGGCGTGACCTCCGGGCGCCGGTGGCCGACGACGATCGGCGGGGAATACCGCGGTTCATCGAAAGCAGGGCGCGCGGCGCTCAGACCCGCAATTTTCGAAAGCAAGGATCAGCCCGACAGTCGACCCGCACCCCCTTTGCGCGGAAAGCGAGCGTGGCCCGGCTGTCGCTCTTGACTGCGAGAGACCGCTCGGGCACACGAGTGCGATGGCGATCGGGCGCGGATGCGAGCCGGCTGCATGAGCCGCCGATCTGCTGGCCGCGACGAGTGGCAGCAGCGACGCTCTCTCCGAGCGGGGTATCGCCGCCCTCGTCCGGCTGCGTGGCAAGCGACGCGTGGGGCAAGGCGCCGGGAGCATCGGCAGTTCCAACGTCGCCTTCCGCGGGATTAAGCCCGATGTCGGAGCCCAAGAAGCCTGTAGTTACAGGCCTTTCACCAGTGGGCGGTACTGGGCTCGAACCAGTGACCTCCTGCTTGTAAGGCAGGCGCTCTACCAGCTGAGCTAACCGCCCCGGGCGACGCCGATGGTACTGATGGATGGGCCGCGGGCTGCAGGCCAGAGCGTCCGGCTGGTGTCCGTATGCCAACGTTCGTTTCCAACGTGCCCGCTTGTCCGTTCGAAAGTGATGTCTACATTTCGAACACGACCCGCCAAGCCTGGACTAAAGACATGACCCGGATCGAGACCGAAACGCGAAGTCAAGACCAGATCTCGGAGAGCGTCGCCGAGTCTCAAGAGAATGCGGCGACGGCCATGGCGGTGACCGACCGGAGCCCGATGCTCGAGATCTCGAACGCCATGGTCCGGCTCTACAAGGAGGCGTTCGGCCGCGGCCCCACGAAGGCGCGCGCGCAGTTCGCCGGGCCGGACACGCTGATCGTGATCCTCGAATCCAGTCTCACCGTCGCTGAGCGCAACCTGGTGGCGATGGGCCAGCATCAGCGGCTGCGGGAAGCCAGGCTGTTCTTTCAATACGCGCTCGAGGACCAGTTCCGCGGCATCGTCGAGCAGGCGCTGGGCCGGCGCACGGTGGCATTCGTAAGCGGCATCGACGCGGCGCGCGATGTGGCGATGGAAATCTTCACGCTCGAGCCGACGGACCTCGACGGCTCAACTCCAATCGAACCGTAAGCGGCTCCGGCGATCCGGCTGGCCGCTAGGACGCGTGCTCACGTGCGTGCTCGGCCTGAACCTCGACCGCTTTGCGGTGGATGTCCGCCGCGGCGCGGTGAGTCTCCGCCTCGCGACGGTACGCCGCCGCGGACGCCTCGCTGGTGGCTTCGTTTGCCTTGCGTGTTGCCTCGCGCTCGTGCTCGAGTGCGCGGGCTTCGCGCTGCCGCGCACGCTGCTCGCGCGCCTTGGCCTCACGCACCAACTGCTCGTCCGTCATACTGGCCTTGTTCCCTCGGGGCGGGAGCGTAATCCGGTACACAGATGGCCGCCACGGACCGAGTCCACCTGCTGGACGCCAAGCTTGAGCTGACGCGTCGGCTCGTGCCCGAGGAACGCGCCGAGTTGGTCGGCGTCACGCTGTCCGTGATTGAGACCGGCCCCGGGCCGCTGGCCGTCGCGGGCGTGCTCAGACGAAACAACGCGTTCGCGGCGGCACTGCTCGAGGGCGTACTCGTCCACAGCCTGCAGGTCGGCGAGCAGGCCGGAATTCAGCTGCTCGGGCCGGGGGATCTCCTCGTCCACAGCAACGACACCGCGCCTTCGTGGCTTCACGACGTAGCATTTCGCGCGCCGGCCCCGGTACGTATGACGACACTCGGCGACGAGTTCGTCGGAGCGGCGAGACGTGTCCCTCGACTGATCCCGGCGCTGTACGAGTGCCTCGCCGATCAGATGCAGCGGTTGAGCAGCCAACTCGTCATCTGCCAGCTGCCGCGCGTCGATCAGCGGGTTCTCGCAATCCTGTGGCTGCTCGCGGAGTCCTGGGGCCACGTCACCCCGGGAGGGGTCAGGCTCCCGCTCTCGCTGACGCATGAGACGCTCGGTAGTCTGATCGGGGCACGCCGGCCAACTGTGACGCTGGCGCTGCGAAAACTGAGCGAGAAGGGCTCGGTCGTGCGCCAGGAATCCGGCTGGCTGCTGCTCGAGTCGCCGCCCGAGCCGGAAGGGACTCCGAAGGAGCTCGCGCCAGAGCTGGCGGGTATCTCGCTGTCACGGTGGGCACCGGGACCCGAGCTGCTGGATCCGAGCATTCGTTTCGCGGACCTGATCGAGTCGGTCCAACGGCTTCGCGAGCGGCACGTCTACGACCGACAGCAGACGCGCGAGCAGCTTCAGCGCATCCGCACCACACGGGTGCGCATGAACGCGGTGCGCCAGCGGATCTCAGAGGATGCGCTCAGGAGGCGACGTCCTCCATCGTCATGATCACCCCTGAGGCGTTGCCGTCGCCACCGCTGCCCAGCGGCAGGAAGGTCACGCGGCACGTGAACGTCTTTCCCCGGCGGTTCGTCGCCTCGAGCACAACTTCCTCGCGCTGAGACTTTCCGGTCAGGGTGTCGCGGACCTGCTGGCGCAGCTTCTCGACCGGCAAGCCGATGTCGAGCGCCATCAGGTGTTCGTCCTCGGCCTCGTCCGACGGTAGGCCCCACAGTTCCCGGGCTTTGCCGTTCCAGATCTGGACGCGCTGGTTTCGGTCCAGCACCACGACCGCCAGGCCGATCGTCGTCAGGATCGTCTCCAGGAACGAGTTGACGTCATTGAGCCCCTGGCTGCGGTGCCGGAGCTCTTCGTTCATCGTCTCGAGCTCCTCGTTCGTCGACTGGAGCTCCTCGTTCATCGTCTCGAGCTCCTCGTTCGTCGACTGGAGCTCCTCGTTCGTCGTCTCGAGCTCCTCGTTCGCCGACTGGAGCTCCTCGTTCGTCGTCTCGAGCTCCTCGACGGTCGACTGGAGCTCCTCGTAGGCCTGCTCGAGCTCTCGCTTTGAGCCGGTCAGTTGATCCTGGAGCTTGTGGGCCTCGGTCATGTCGATATACGCGATGCTCGTCCCCATCGCCGCCCCGTCGCTCGTGAGCGGAGTCAGCCGAACGTCGAAAATCCGCTCGAGGTCACCGGCTCGCCAGTGAACCCCCTTAATCTCCGACGGCCGCCCGTCGCGATCGAGCGAGTCGAGGTGGCTGCGGAGCTCGAGCGGGCGGTAGGACAGATCGAGGTCCTGAATCGGCCTGCCGAAGTCGTTCAGCCCCAACCCGAACAACCTGCGCGCGGAGTCGTTGGCCATGACCATCGCGCGGTTGTCGTCGAGGACTACCTGGGCCGCGCCGACAATGTCGAAGGCCGCCTCACGCAGGCTGTCGGCCTCGGTCGGCGGGTGACCCCGGAACCCGTCGGCTGCCATCACGCGCACGCGGTCGCGGAGCGTCGGCTTGATCACCTTTCGGAACGCCCGCCGCTTGAGCTCGACGGGAGCGAACAGGTCCGCATGCGTGATCAGCATCTCGGACCTGCCGAGCAGGAGATATCCATCGTCGTCGAGCGCGAAGTGGAAGCGCCGCAGGATCCGCGATTGAACCTCCGCGTTGAAGTACATGAGCGTGTTGCGGCATACGAGCAGGTCTATGCGCGAGATCGGAGCGTCCTGGACAAGGTCGTTTCGACCGAAGATGACGCTCCGCCGCAGATCCTTGCGGAACACGTAGCTCTGCTCGGTGCGCTCGAAGAAGCGCTCGAGGGCCTCGGGTGGCACGTCCTCGACCTGACGCGGGAGATAGGCGCCGTGCCGAGCTTGATCGAGGGCCTCCTCGTCGATGTCCGTGGCGTAGATCTTGACGCGCTCGCGGAAGACGGGATCACCCATCACGCGGGCGAGCACCATCGCGACGGTGAACGGCTCCTCTCCTGACGCGCAACCGGCGCACCACAGGCGAAGGGGGGAGTCGGGGATACGCGTAGCCAGCAGCTCAGGGAGAACCTCGTCGCCTAGGTATTCCCAGATTTGGGGATCACGGAAGAAGCCCGTCGTGTTGATCAGGAGCGTGTTGAACAGCTCGGCGAACTCTTCGCCATGGAGCTCGAGATAGTCGACGTAGTCGTCGTAACGCCGGGCGCCGACGGCCGCCATCCGCTTGGCGACGCGGCGCTGGATCGTCGATCGCTTGTACCCCGTGAAGTCGAAGCCGCGCGTTTCCTTGATGAACTCGAGCAGCGCGTCGAGGCTGATGTCCTCCCGTGGGGCGTTCACGCAGCGCCATCCTCGTCAGCAACGTGATGCTCTTCGTCGGTGTTGGACACCCGCTGCAACCTTGTGCCCGCTGCCCCCGTGAGCGCCTCGCGCACGATTTCAGCCTGGTCGCCGGCCGATTGCGACTGGCGGCGGAACCGCCGTGCCGACCGATGTTGTCCGCGCTGATCGGCCTTCTGGGCCATCCGCCCGAGGAGGGCGGCGCGGTCGGCCAGCACCCGTACCGCCGCCGAAAGCGCTCCCTCGACGTTGTCCGCCTGCGCGTCGATCAAGGTGTCGGGCGAGTAGCGGTGCCCGAGGCGGCACTGCCACTGCAACACACCGGCCTCCGCGCGCTCGGTCAGCACGCCCCCACACTCGGGGCAGACCGCATTGACCGGTTCGCCGGCGGGTGGGTTGGGATCGGGATCGTCCGAGGCGGCGCCCGGCGGCGGGTCCTCTCCCTTGACCATCGCTGCGATCGTACTCGCCACCAGCTCCGACGGCACGATCGCATCGACCGCCACGTTCGCGATCGCGCTCGCCGGCATCCCCGGGTACATCGCCTCCTTCGGGTCCTGCACGATCGTGGCGCCGCCACTCGCCTTGATCACCGCAAGACCGGCCGACCCGTCGTCGCGGGTGCCGGTCAGCACGACCCCGACGACGCGGGTGCTGAGCGCCGCGGCGGCCGAGCGGAACAGGACGTCGATCGCCGGCCGGTGACCGTTCTCGCGCGGGCCGGCGGTGAGGCGGACATGTCCGTCCTCGATCACGAGGTGGTGGTCGGGCGGCGCGACGAAAATGAGCCCCTGACGGAGCCGTTCGCCATCCTGTGCCGGCCGGCAGGGTAGCTGTCCCGCCCTGCCCAGGATGTGCGCGAGCATGCTGGGGCTGCCCGGCGCGATATGGAGCACGATGCACACGGCCGCGCGCAGGTCCGTTGGCAAGTCCTTGACTACGCGGGTCAGTACCTCGACACCGCCCGCGGACGCACCGATGACGACCAGGTCGCGCCGGCCGTCGGAGTCCTCGGGGAGTCGATCCCCTTCCACAAGGCGAAAGCGTACGCGCAGTCATGAGCGCGCACCACCTTTCCGGACGTCCACCCCCCCCGGCGAACAAGCAATCTCAGGCGAACAGCGCCGCTTGGGTAAACCCGGGCGCACGCTCGATCTCGAGGATGCGCCGCTTCGTCGCGATCCCGCCGGGTGCCGAGAACCCGTGGAGTGCGCCGGACGCCGCGAGCACGCGATGACACGGCACGATGATCGGGAACGGGTTCTGCGCGAGGGCCGCGCCGACCGCCCGCGCGGCGCCCGGTTTGCCGATCGTCCGGGCTACCTCCCCGTAGGTGGCGGTGGTGCCCGGTCCGACCTCGCGGGTCGCGGCGTAGACCCGCCGCCTGAAGTCGTCAAGCCCGCGCTCGTCGAGCTCGAGCGAGCGCAGGTCGGACGGCTCGCCGTCGAGCAGCGAGACCATGCCGGCGATCGCCGCCCGCACCCCACGCGGCACAAGGGACGGCGCACGGGACGAAGGCTCGAGGGCAGGACCGCTCAGCCTCCGCTCCCGGGGCAAGGCCACGCCGGTGATCCCGACGTCGCTCCAGCTCAGGCCACACGTTCCAATTGCTGTCTCGAACAGGAGCATCCCTACCCCCGAGGCTAGCGATCCACCCCGACAGCGACGACCTCCGATGAATCTCGGCTCCACCCCATGTCTAACCGGATGTGAACGACGCCAAGGAGCCGACCGTGACCTCAGACAGCCCAAACCGCAGGATCGCCATAATCCTCTTGTGCATGGGCTCGCTGATGATCGTCCTGGACACGACGATCGTGAACGTGGCGCTGCCGTCGATCCGGGGTGACCTCCACTTCTCCCAGACGTCGCTGGCCTGGGTGGTTAACGCTTACATGCTCACGTTCGGCGGCTTCCTGCTGCTCGGTGCCGACTCGGCGATCACTTTGGCCACCGCCGCCTGTTCGTCGCCGGGATCCTGCTGTTCACGGCGGCGTCGCTCGCCTGTGGTCTCTCGACCGATAAGGGATTCCTCGTCGCGGCGCGGGCGATTCAGGGACTCGGCGGCGCGATCGTGTCCGCCGTGTCGCTGTCGCTGATCGTGTCGCTGTTCGTCGAGCCCGCTGACCGGGCGAAGGCGATGGGCGTGTTCGGCTTCGTCGCGGCCGGCGGAGGCACGCTCGGCGTGCTCCTCGGCGGCGTCCTAACCGACCTGCTCGATTGGCACTGGATCTTCCTGGTCAACGTCCCCATCGGGATCGCGGTCTCGTGCCTCGCGCCGCGCGTTCTCCCGGCGGACCGTCTATCGCGCTCCAGCGGACGTCTCGATGCGGGAGGCGCGGTGATCGTGACTGCCGGGCTGATGCTCGCGGTCTACGCGATCGTCAACGGAAATCAGACCGGATGGCTCTCCGGACAGACGCTCGGGCTGCTGACAGGCTCGGCTGCGCTGCTCGTCGCGTTCCTGGCGGTGGAGTCCCGCGTGCGCTCGCCGTTGATGCCGCTTGGTCTGTTCGCGCGCCGCAACCTCGCCACCGCCAATCTGGTCGGCATCCTGTGGGCGGCGGCGATGTTCGCGTGGTTCTTCCTGTCGGCGCTGTACCTGCAACTCGTGCTCGGCTACAGCCCGCTTCAGGTCGGCCTCGCGTTCCTGCCCGCGAACCTGATCATGGCCACCCTGTCGCTGGGCCTCTCCGCCAAGCTGGTGATGCGCTTCGGCATCAAGCCGCCCTGGTCGTCGGCCTCACGCTCGCTGGCGTCGGGCTCGCGCTGCTGGCACGCGCGCCGGTGCACGGGCACTACGTGGCCAACCTGCTCCCGAGCATGGTCCTGCTCGGATTTGGCGCCGGCGCGGCGTTCAATCCGCTGCTGCTCGCGGCGATGGGCGACGTCGAGCCGACCGGCGCCGGCCTCGCCTCGGGGATCGTAAACACATCGTTCATGATGGGTGGCGCGCTCGGGCTCGCGGTGCTCGCGAGCGTCGCCGCTTCGCGCACGAACCACCTCCTCGTCGCCGGCGCGACTCACGCGAGCGCACTCGTTGGCGGGTACCGCCTCGCCTTCGTCATCGGCGCCGCGTTCGCGATGGTCGCTGCGGTCGTGAGCGCTCAGATGCTTCGCCCGCGCGCAATCACGGCCGCCAAAGAAGCCACGAGCGCGGCTTCCCCCCGCGAACCGGCCTTCGCCAACGGGAACCTGTAGCGGGAACCGATAGATGGACGGGCGTCCGCGACCGGGGGTAGCGCATCGACGGCAACGGCTCGCCCAATCGCCGGCCGGCGGGCGAGCTGGATCTCGCGTTCGCATCCTGACGGTCGCCGACGTGTACGACGCGCTGACGGCGGACCGCGTGTACCGCGAGGCATGGCCGGCGGAGCGGGCGCTCGCGCTCCTCGAGCAGGAAACCGGCGTTGCCTTCGATCCCGATTGCGTCGCGGCGCTCCGCTCGGTGGCCGTTCACGGGCGGCCCGAGCTCAGCCCGTCGCGGGCGCTTGTGCCGCGCGAACCCGACGCCTCGCCCCCGCGAGGCCTACCTGGTCGAATCTTTGGCAAAGCGGCGGCTTGAGCGAAGCGGATAGGCTCCGGCGCCGCCAACCAAGGAGGACTCGATGGTCAAGCTAGTGGTCGGCTACGGCCAGCCAGACGACCCGGCCGGGTTCGATGAGCACTACGTCGGCACGCACATCCCGCTGGTGAACAAGATCCCGAATCTCCGCCGCTTCGAGTCGGGGAAGGTGCTCGGAGCGCCCGACGGCTCCGCGCCACCGTTCTACTACCTCGCGGAGCTGTGGTTCGACGACGCCGAGCAGCTCCAGGCGGCGATGGGCAGTCCAGAGGGACAGGCCGCGGGCGCCGATGTGGAGACGTTTGCATCCGGCGGAGCGACACTGATGATCGCTCAGGTATGAGCCGACTACGACGTCGGTCGAGTAGCTCGCGCGCCGCTTATCACGAGCTGTGGCATGAGCCGATCGGCCGACCGTGAGCATCGGAGCAGTCAACGGGGCTTAGCAGGCTCGCCGCCGCCAGCAGGCGAGCGTCGCGGTCCTGCGCATGGCGCTCGACCAGGAACGCTCGCTGGTCAACATCCTGGCCTGATCACGAGCGACGGCGTTGCGCGGCGCGCGCGCCCGCAAGAACATCGTCGGCGAGCGCCGGCTCGAGATCGATCTGCGTTGTCGCGTCGAGGTACGGGAGGCGCGCCATCGCTCGCGCCGGAGATTGGCCCTTCCATCTCGGAACCTGAGTCGCGGTGCGGCGATATAGGCTGCGCAGCCGTGAACGTTTCATCGAGGTTCGAGGTGAGCGGGTTCGGCGTGATCGTCACCGGCGGCGCCAGTGGCCTGGGACTTGCATATGGCGAGGTGCTCGCGGCCCACGGCGCGCGGGTCACTCTGATCGACGTCGACGGCGAGGCAGTCGCCACGCAGGCGTCACGTCTTGAGGGTGACGGCCTGGACGTCCGGGGTGTGGTCGCCGATGTGACCGACCACGCCACGCTCGATCGAGTGATCGACGAGGCGGCCGAGACCTACGGCCGGCTCGACGTGGCGTTCGCCAACGCCGGCATCGACCCGGGCGTCGGCTTCGTGGGCGCCTGGGCGGGCAGCGTGCGCCCGCGCGTGGAGGAGGGCGCGCTCGAGCGCTACAGCGACGAGCGGTGGAACCGGGTGATCGACATCAACCTCAACGGGATCTTCGCCACCGCGCGAGCGGCGGCCCGGCACATGCGCCCGCGCCGATTCGGCCGGATCATCGTGACGACGTCGCTGGCGGCGACCGTCACCGAGGGCGCGATCGGGTCCGCCTACATGGCCGCGAAGGCCGGTGCCAGACACTTCATGCACTGCACCGCGCTCGAGCTGGCCGCGTTCGGGATCACCGTGAACGCGATCGCGCCCGGGTTCTTTGTCACGAACATCGGCGGCGGCCACGCCCACCATCCCGATGTGCAGGCGGCACTCGCCAAGCACATCCCCATGCATCGCGTCGGGTTCCCCGACGACATCAAGGCCCTCGCCCTGTTCCTCGCCTCGCCGGCGTCCGAGTACATCACCGGTCAGGAGGTCATCATCGACGGGGGCTGGGGATTAGGGGTCGCCGACTGAGGTCAGCGGGGTGGCTCGGGCGAGGAGCGTCGTGACGTTCTAGATGGTCCGCAAGGCGTCTCTGGCGGCGAGCCTGGCGCGCCGAATCCGCTGGCGGCGTCTGGTGCCGGCGGCCCGGTCCTCGTCGATCGCCCCCAGCGCGAGCGCGCGCGCGCGTCCCGCCCTGCCCAGGTCGTAGTGATCGTTCTCCGGACGGCCTGGCTTGCACTGAAACCATTCGCGGCGCAGCCCGAGGCGTGCCGCAAACGCGTGCAGCTCATCGGTCGTGTCGGCCTGGAGGTGGCCTCCGCCGGTCCACCGGCCCCACTCGCCAACCGCAAAGGCGTTGTCAACGTAGACGCTCACGCCCCGGTCACCGTAGCGGCTCCTCTGGGACCATGGCGGGCATGGACGAGCGGGTCTCCGACGCCGATCGGGAGCAGGCGGTGGCGTGGCTGCAGGACCACTTGCTCGCCGGGCGGCTCACCCTCGAGGAGTTCTCCGAGCGAGTGGACCAGGCGTACGCAGCCGTCGGTCAAGGAGATCTCGACCGGGTTCGCTCCGGACTGCCGGCGACCGAGCAGCTGCCGGTACGGGGGTCGCGGCGTCGCCCCACCCGCTTCACCGGCGCGCTGGTCGCCCACGTGGTCAAGCGCGGACGGCTGAGGCTCGGGCGCTGGACCGTCGCCGGTGGTGCCTTCTGCGACGTCGACCTCGACCTGCGTCAGGCCGAGATCCAGGGCCGGAGAACAGCGCTGACCGTGCTCGTCGCCCTGGGCAACGTCGACGTGTACGTGCCCGAGAACGTGACGGTCACGGTGAGCGGGATTGCCGTTGGCGGTCACCGCCGTGACTGGGGGGCGGACGTCGAACGCGCGAACGCGCCGGAGATCTCGGTACGCGTCATATCGCTGTTCGGCACCATCGACGTGTGGCGAGTTCCGGCGGAGATGCCCGGCGACTACGGCGAGATCACGCGCGGGCTGCAAACCCGCCATCGCGAGCTTCCGCCCTAGCCGACGGTTACCCGCGAGGTAATGGCATTACCTACCGGGTAATCGACAGTCCGCGTGCCGGTCGTCACCGTGACCGGCATGACTACGCAATCCAATTCACCCACACTCGCCCTACCGGCGGGCGGCCGCCACGTGGCGGCAGAAGCCGCACGGTGGGCAGCGCTTCCCGTTCTCCTGGCCGGGACGTTCATGGTCGTCCTGGACTTCTTCATCGTCAACGTCGCGCTGCCGTCGATGCAGCGCGACCTGCACGCCGGCACCGGCGCGATCGAATGGGTCGTCGCCGGATTCGCGCTGACCTCGGCGGTGTTCCTGATCAGCGCCGCCCGGCTCGGCGACCGGATCGGTCGACGGCGGACGTTCTCGATCGGGCTAGGCGTGTTCACGCTGTCGTCGGCAGCGTGCGGGGTGGCCGGCAGCCCGACCCTGCTCGTGGTGGCACGGCTGGCGCAGGGCGTCGGCGCGGCGCTCCTGATGCCGAACGTGCTGTCGATCATCAACGTGACCTACACCGGCGATGACCTGCCGCGCGCGCTCGGGGTCTACGGGCTCGTGATGGGCCTGGCGGCCGCGTGCGGACAGCTCATCGGTGGCGGCCTGATCCAGGCCGACATCGCCGGCCTTGGCTGGCGGACGTGCTTCCTGATCAACATCCCGGTCGGCGTCTGCGCCCTCGTCCTGGCGCCGAGGTTCGTGCCCGAGTCTCGCGGGGACCGGCGCACGGGGCTCGATCTCGTTGGAACGATGCTGCTCAGCTCCGGGCTGATCGCGGTGGTGCTGCCCCTCGTCGAAGGACGTCAGCACAGCTGGCCGGTCTGGACATGGATCTCGTTCGCAGTCGCACCACTCTTGCTGCTGGGTTTCGTCGCGCACCAGCGCCGGCTCGCTCGCGGCGGTCGCGCGCCGCTGCTCGCGCCGGCGATGTTCCGGAACCGGACGTTCACCGTGGGACTGGTGACACAGCTCGCATTCTGGTGCGGGCAGGCGTCGTTCTTCCTCGTGCTCGCCCTGTATCTCCAGCAGGGGCGCGGCCTGAGCGCGCTCGACGCCGGTCTGGTGTTCACGATCATGGCGGTCGCGTACGTGGCGGCCTCCGCCCAGGCGCCGGCACTCGTGCTCCGCTTCGGGCACCGGCTGCTCGCGGTGGGAGCCCTCGTGCTCGCCGCCGGCCACGGCCTGCTGCTGGCCGCGGTGGCGAACGGCGGCGTCGGCGGCTCGATCTTCGAGCTCGTCCCCGGCCTCGTGCTGATCGGCGCGGGGATGGGCCTGCTGCTCGTCCCGCTGACCACGACGATCCTTTCGAACGTCGAGACGCAGTACGCCGGCGGCGCCTCCGGAGCGATGACGACGGTGCAGAACGTCGGCGGAGCGCTCGGGGTGGCGATCACCGGTGTGATCTTCTTCGGTGCGCTGCACGGCGGCTACGCGCACGCACTGGAGATGAGCCTGATTGAACTAGCGGCGCTGCTGCTCGCGGTGGCGGCGTTGACCCGTCTCCTCCCGGCGACGAGGCGGAGCTGACCCCCCGGGGGGCGCCGGCCGCCCCGGCGGGCTAGCCATCCGTCGGGCTCGTCGGGCTCGTCGGGGCCGCGCCAGAATCGGGCTCGGCCGCGGGCTTGCGATGGCGGCGGAACCCGAAGAAGTGCTCGGCCTCCTGGACGCCGTGCTCGGCGCGTTGCATCTCGCGCTCCGCCCCGGCGATCGGGCCGAGCATCTTCACAAGCTCCTGCATGGTGTCGGTGAGGCGGTCGACCGAGTCGGTCAACGGACCGACCGAGGTTGCCAGCGATTCGATCACCTCGACGTGGTGCTCGATCGACTCGGTCACGCGCTCCAACGCCTTCACGGCCTCGAGCGTCTCGTGCTCGGTCTCCTCGAGCGGCCTGAGCGCGTCCTGGTCGAGCGCCCGGACGACGGACCGAACCGGCTTCAGCACGAAGTCGAACACCGCCCGAAGATGGTACCGGCCGTCTGAGGCTCAGAGGATGGCGTCGAGCGCCGGCTCGATCGGAGTGTCGCCGCCGTTGATGTACAGGGTCACGCCTGCCGCGCGCGGGTCGTGCAACAGAGCGTCGAGCAACGAGGCCACATCGTCTCGCGAGACTTCTCCGCGGAAGGGATCGAGATCGACCCGTACCCGTCCGGTGCCCGGCTCGTCGGTGAGACCACCGGGCCTGACGACCGTCCACTCGCGGTCGCTATCCTGCACGGCCCGGTCGGCCTCGGCCTTCGCCCGCAGGTACACCTGGAAGACCTCATCCCCGTCGGGCGGGTTCTCGGCGCCCACCGCGCTCACGATCACGTAGCGGGGCGTGCCTACCTGAACCGCGGCCTGCAGCAGCTTGATCGCGCCGTCGCGGTCCATCGTCAGCTTCCGCTCGGCGCCGCTTCCCGCTCCGGCGCCGGCGGCGAACACCACCGCCAAGGCGCCCTCGATCGCCGCCGCGATGTCGGCGACGTCCGCGGTCTCCAGATCGCACACGACCGGCTCCCCACCGCGCGCTCGCACGTCGGCGGCGTGGTCGGGATTGCGGATCAGGCCGACCACGGTCTCGCCTCGCCGGCTGAGCAGCTCCGTCAGGCGGAGCGCGATCTGCCCGTGGCCTCCGGCGATCGCGATCATCGCGTCACCCGAGCCGACCACCTTAGCCGTTCCACGCGTGGCCGCCGTCCCAGGCGTGCCACGCGTCGACCTCGATCCAGGCGCTCACCCGGCCGCGGTCGCGCTGCGAATACGGGTTACCCATGTAGTGCCGGGACAGACGGTCGATTGCCTCGAGCTCCGGGTCGGGCTCGAGCGCGGCAACGCGCCCGAGCAGCGTCACGTGGCGATACCAGGCGTCGGCGCCGAGCACGGTCAGCGAAACCTGGGGATCGCGGCGGAGATACTCGAGCCGCTTGCGCCCCTTGTCCATGTTGACTAGCACGCGACCGTCCTCCCACAGGTACCAGGTCGCTGCCGTGTGGGGGCTGCCGTCCGGGCGGACTGTCGCGATCACCGCGGGGTTCGGCGCGGATAGAAACTCGGACAGCGCGGTCGGAAGTCGTTGCGAGGGCATTCGCGGGCTGTTGAAAATGTAGCGTTCAATGCAGTCCCGCCGAGTTCCATGATATGCTTATATTAGTGAGTAATGCGTCGTCCGCATGATCGTTCGCTCCACGGATCGAGGGTCGCGGACATCAACCCGCGACCGCGAGCCGCCAGGCGCGCTCGCCGTGGAGACGTAGCCTCGACGGCCCAGCACACGCTGCGCCGGGTGGCGGACGGGCGACTGGCGCATCTCCCCGTCACCGTGCAGTTCTGGGACGGCAGCGTGCTCGAGGGCGAGCCTTCGGCCGACCCGCGGCACGACGGCGGACGGTCGGCATCGGTCGTGGTCGCCCGGGATCGACGAGCGCTCGCCCATCTCCTCCACGAACCGGGCCAGATCGGGCTGGCCCGAGCATGGGTCGACGGCTCGCTGACCGCCTTCGGGGACCTCGAGGACGTGCTCGCCACACGCAACGTGTTCGGCGGCGTTCACCTCTCGCTGCGTGATCGTCTGATGCTCGCCCTCGCCGCCGCGCGGGCCGCGGGGCTGATAGTGCTCCGCCGGCCACCCGTGCCCGCGATCGAGGCGGTACCGACCGGACGGCGTCACTCGCTCGCGCGCGATCGCACCTCAGTCAGGCATCACTACGACATCTCGAATGACTTCTACCGCCTGGTGCTCGGCCCGAGCATGACGTACTCGTGCGCCTACTTCGCCCGCAAGGCGGACACGCTCGAGGAGGCGCAGAAGCACAAACTCGATCTGATCTGCCGAAAGCTGCGGCTCGCCCCCGGCGAGCGCTTTCTCGACATCGGCTGCGGTTGGGGCTCACTGGTGCTGCACGCCGCCGCCCATTACGGAGTGAATGCGGTCGGGATCACGCTGTCGGAGGCGCAGGCCCGGCTGGCCCGCGACCAGGCTCGCGCGCGAGGACTCGATGACCGCGTCGAGATCCGCGTCGCCGACTACCGCGAGCTTTTCGGTCCACCGTACGACAAGATCGCGAGCGTCGGGATGTACGAGCACGTGGGACGCTCCGAGCTCGATCGCTACGTCCAGGCGGTGTCGGGCCTGCTTCGTCCGGGTGGTCTGTTCCTCAACCACGGCATCGCGAGAGTGGCGTCGAAACCACCGACGGCACCGACGTTCATCTCTCGGTACGTGTTCCCAGACGGTGAGCTTCATCCGGTCGCCGACCTGATGACGTCGATGCAGACCGCCGGCTTCGAGGTTCGCGACGTCGAGTCGCTCCGCGAGCACTACCCGATGACGCTGCGGCGGTGGGTGTCGAACTTGCTGAATCGGAGGGCCGAGGCCGAGCGGCTCGTGGGACCCGAGCGCGTACGTACGTGGCATCTCTACATGCTCGCCTCGGCGAATGCGTTCGATAACGCGGAGCTCGGTCTCTATCAGGTGCTAGGCGCGCGTCACGACGGCCCACACGGACTGCCGCTGACGCGCGCCGACCTGTTCCGCGATTAGCGCACCGGCTTCAGCGCACCGTCGTGTAGCCGGCGGCCTCAGGACACGACCTGCGATGAAGCCCCGACCCGGATCAGGTCAAGCGTGTTCCGTTGCACGCGTTCGAGCGTCATCCTGAAGCTCGGCGAGTAGAGCGCGACGTGGTCGAAGTCGTCCTCGCGGCGCGCGATCCCGGCGCGGACCTGGTCCGGCGTGCCGGCGACCCCGATCGCGTCGATCATGTCGTCGCTGACGGCCTCGATCATCGCCGCGTGATCGCCGGCCACGAACGCCTCTCGGATCCGCGCGGCCTCGGCATCGAAGCCGCTGGCCGCGAGCATCGGCGCATACGCGCGGGGCGCCGCGTAGAACGCGATCTGCCCGGCGAGCTCTTGCCGCGCAATTTCTTCGTCGTCGTTGATCGAGCACAGCAGCATTCCGACGACCTGGACGTCGCGTAGGTCCCGTCCGGTCCGGTCGGCGCCGGCGGCGATCGCGGGGCGGACGACGTCGTGTACGTAGCGCGAGCTGAACGTGGGGTGGCAAACGAGCCCGTCGGAAACCCGACCCGCGGTCTCGATCATCCGCCGGTTGACGCCCGCGGTATAGATCGGGATTCGGTCGCGCAGCGGCGGGCGCACGTCGGCGGTCGGCGTCAGGTTCATCGAGTAGAAGCGGCCCTCGTGCTTGACCGGCCCTTCGTGGAGCCGCCAGATCCGCCGGATCAGCGGCACCAGCTCCTCGAGTCGGACCGCGGGCGACTGCGGATCCTTGACCCCGTGCCAGCCGATCTGCATCCCCTTCGTCCCGGTCCCGAGGCCGAGGACCAGCCGGCCGCCGCTGATCTCGTCGAGGCCGCGGGCGTCGTTGGCGAGGATCAGCGGTGAGCGTCCCACGCCGTATGCGATCCCGCTCCCGATCCGGCAGCTGGTCGTGTTGTAGGCCATCGCGGCGAGTGCCACTATCGCCGAGCGGTCGTTGAACTCGCTCGTCCACGCCGCATCGAGGCCGGCGGCGTCGGCCGTCGCCGCGACCTCCGCGGTCTCGGCCATCCCGCCCGCCAGCACGCAGACCCCTCGAGTCGCCATGCGCCGACGCTACCACCCAAGCCGCCGAGAGTTGCGGAAGCCCTGCCTATAGTCCTCACGGGATGCCTCCGCTCACGGCCGCGTCTGACCGGATCGACCAGCTCGCCCAGGATCTGCGTCACCACCGCCGGCTCTACTACGCCGGCGAGCCGGCGCTCAGCGACGCTGAGTACGACGCGCTCGAAACCGAGTTCCGGGAGCTGCTCGACGAACACCCGGACCTGACGCCGGCCGACAACCCGCTCGAGGAGGTCGGCGCCGAACTCGCCGGCGAGTTGTACGCCGACGCGCGTCACGAGGTGCCGATGCTGTCACTTGAGAAGGCGACCACCGACGCCGAGCTCGACACGTTCCTTGGGCGCTTCCCGGACCAGTCATTCGCGCTCTGGCCGAAATTCGACGGGTTGTCGGTCTCAGTCCTCTACCGGGGCGGTCGACTGGCGCGCGCGGCCACGCGCGGCAACGGCGAGGTCGGACAGGATGTCACGGTGAACGTCCGCGGCGGCGAGGTTCACGGAATGCCGGAGGCGCTGCCCGAGCGGATCGACTGCGAGGTCCGCGGGGAGGTCGTGATGCTGCGGTCGGACTGGCGCGCGTACAACGCCGCGCACGGGGACAAGCCGCTCGCCAACGCCCGCAGCGCCGCCGCCGGGACGTTGCTTGCCAAGGACCGGATCAAGGTCGCGGATCGGCCGGTGACGTTCTACGCCTTCGATCTGATCCGTTTGAGCGACGGCGCCACCGACCGCAAGCTTGCCGAGGAACTGACAGCGCTCGGGTTCACCGTCGAGGGGTACGAGGAATCCGCCGACCCCGAGACGATTCGCGCGTATATCAAGCGCATCCTCGACAGTCGCCACGGCGTCGACTACGAACTCGACGGCGTCGTCATCAAGCTCGTCGACCGCGCCGCGTACGAGGCCGCGGGGCAGACCGGGCATCACCCCAAGGGCGCGATCGCATTCAAGCTCCCGCCGGAGGTCGCCGTCACCCGCCTGCTCGGGATCGACTGGACCCCGGGGAAGACCGGGCAGCTAACTCCGCGAGGCCGGGTCGAGCGGGTGTTCGTGTCTGGCACGCACATCGAGCACGTGAGCCTCCACAACCTCGCGGTGATCGCGGCCCGCGACATTCGCATCGGGGACCGCGTGTACATCCTCAGGCGCGGCGACGTGATCCCGTTCGTCTCGGGCGTCGTCGACCCCGCCGAGCGCGATGGCAGCGAACGAGTCATCGAACCGCCGTCGGCGTGCCCGTCGTGCGGCGAGGCGTTGGTGCTCGTCGGCGAGTCGAGGGTCGTGATGTGCGAGAACAGCCAGGGCTGTCCGGCGCAACGCCTGCGCCGCCTGATCCACTGGTGCTCGCGCGCGGGCGCGGACGTCGAAGGCCTGTCCGAGGCTCGGCTCGAGCAGCTCGCCGATGCGGGCCTCGTGTCGACGCCGTCCGACATCTACCGGCTCGACTACGACACGCTGATGCCAAAAGGCAAGGCGCGGTTTGAGGGCTGGGGGGAGCGCTCGGTGCAGAACCTGCTCGCCGCGATCGAGAAGAGCAAGGGAGTCGGCCTGCGGCGTGCGCTCGTCGGCTGGTCGATCCCATTGACTTCCGAGGGAACCGCGAAGCGAATCTGCCGCCACGGTTACGAGTCAATCGAGCAGCTTCAGAGCGCCACCGTCGAGGAGATGTGCGAGGTCGACGACGTCGGCCCGGTCGTCGCCGAGGCGCTCCGCAAGTTCCTCGACCAGCCCGCCACCCAGGATGAGATTGCGGCGCTGCGCGAGCTCGGGGTAAGCCTCGACGCCCGCGACGAGGACCGCCCGATCGAGGTTCGAGCCGATTCCCCGTTCGCCGGAAAGACCGTGGTGATCACCGGGACGCTGTCGGTCGACCGCAAGGAGTTCCAGGCGTTGCTCGAGACGGCTGGCGCCAAGGCATCGGGGTCGGTCTCGGCTAAGACCCACTATGTGATCGCCGGAGAATCCGCCGGCTCGAAGCTGACCAAGGCGGAGTCGCTCGGCGTTCCGGTTCTCACCGAGGACGACGTGCGCGCGATGCTCGCCGGGTAGCCGGCCTACAGCACGAACGGAATCAGCATCTTCGTGGCCGCCTTGTACTTGCCGTACGCCGCGGGGAACGAATCCGTCATCAGCCGCTCCTCCACACTCGCGCTGTAAATGAAGTAGGCGCCGGCGATCACCAACGCAATCAGGAGGTAAAGGTTCGTGGCCAACGCCGTGCCGAGGACGGCGAGCAGAAGCCCCGAGTAGATCGGGTGGCGAACGTACCGGTACGGACCCGAGGTAACGAGCTCGGGCTCCTCTTTCTTCGTCATCGGCATTCCCCAGTTCTGGCCAAGGTAGATCCGCGCCCATACCGCCAGTGCCAACCCCGCCGCGAACAGTACGGTGCCGACGACCTGGAGGAGCAAGCTGTGCACCGCCAGGGTGTGCGTGTTGAACACGCGCGTCAGTACGAACGCGATCACGAGCAGCAGGCCCGGCACGCGGACCCGTCCGGTGCGCACGCCCTGCTTAGCACCGAACGCGGCGATCAGCCAGTACAGCCAGAACACGCCCCACACGCTGAAGATGACGGTTCTCAGCACCACGACGCGGAGCCTAGGACCGTGCGGCTTCGGGCGTAAGTGGCGATCGGCCGAGATCGACCATGACATCTGTCATCTCTTCGGGCGTGAGGCGGCTTGCCGCTCGATCCTGTCGACCAGCGCCTGCGCCGCGGCGCTGAGGCGCCGGTTCGACGGCGTCGCGATTGCGACCTCGAATTGCGGGACGTGGTGGCGGATCGGAACAACGGTGATGTCGTCCACGCCGGCCACGAACGAGGGAGGCAGTAGCCCGATCGCGAGGCCGTGCTCGATGAAGTCGATCATGCTCGCGGTGTCGTTGACCTCGTAGTCGACCGTCCGCGGGACCCCGGCGGCCGCGAACGCGCGGTCGATGGCCATCCGCGTACCCCATCCGCCCGGTAGGTCGACCAGCGGTTCCTCTCGCAGATCGCTGAGATCGATGCCGGCACGCTTGGCGAGCGGGTGTGCGCTCGGGACCACGAGTGCGATCGCCTCGCGCGTCAGCGGGATCAGCCGCACGCCCGGCCGGCGCCGGTCGGGCAGGGCCACGAACGCGAGGTCGAGGCGGCCCTCGCGCACCTCGTCGGCCATCGCGCTCGAGCCGCCGGCGTGCCGGACCTTGATGGTGACGTCCGGGTGTTGGCCGCGGAACTCGGCAAGCAGCCCCGGCACGTTGAACCCGTGCATGGCCTGCGCCTGCATCGTTCCGAGCACGACCGTGCCGCGCAGACCGCCCTTGACCTGATCGACGGCTTCGCGAGCGGCCGCGGCGGCCGCCAGGGTCCGGCGCGCTTCCGGAAGGAGCACGCGCCCCGGATCCGACAGGCGCACCTGGTGGGTTGAGCGATCGAACAGCGTCACGCCGAGGTCGCGCTCGAGCGCGCGCACGCCAGCCGAGACGGCCGACTGCACCACGTGAAGCCTGGCCGACGCGCGCGTGAAGCTGCCCTCCTCGGCGACGGCGACGAAGGTCTTGAGATGGCGGAGTTCCACGGGTGTGTGGGAGTTTATCTCTAAACGCGATAACCATAAGCGATTATTTGCGTTGAATCCGATTGAGGCCGAGGTCATCCTTACCCCATGAGATCACGCGCATTCGGGTTCTGGGCTGTGGCGCTGGCGTTCACCGCGACCCTCGCCTTCACCACTGTTCCAACGCCACTCTGGTCGCTGTTCGCGGAGCGCGATCGCTTTTCTTCATTCGTAGTGACCGTCGTGTTCGCCGCGTACGCCGTCGGCGTCGTCGTCAGCCTGTTCCTCGCCGGCCACGTCTCGGACTGGTTCGGCCGCCGCCGGGTGCTGGTTCCCGCGCTGCTACTGAACCTGCTCGCCGCCGTGGTGTTCCTGTTGTGGCCGGAAGTGCCGGGGTTACTCGTCGCCCGGATTCTCAGCGGCCTCGGAATCGGCGCGGTCACCGCGACCGCGACCGCATGGCTCGTCGAACTCCACGTCGACCGCCGGCGCGGTGAGATTGTCGCGGGGGCCGCGAACCTGGGAGGGCTCGGCGCGGGCGCCCTCGTCTCGGGCGTCCTCGCGCAGTGGGTCGGCCATCCGATGACCGTCCCCTTCCTCGTGTTCATCGGAGTCCTGGCGATCGCGTTGCTGCTCGTCCTGAGCGCACCCGAGACACGGCCGCCCGCTCACCCACGGCCGGCGTACCGTCCCCAGCGCGTATCGGTTCCCGCCGAGTCGCGCGGGCGATTCTTCGCGGCGGCCACCGCCGCGGCGATCACGTTTGCCCTGTTCGGCCTGCTCACATCGCTCGCGCCCAGCTTCCTGTCGGGAACGCTGCACCACGGCTCGCGCGCACTCGCCGGCGCAACCTCGTTCGCTGTGTTTGCGGCCGCCGCGGTCGCTCAGGTGCTCGCCGGGACGAGGGACCCCAGGACGCTCCTGGCGCGCGGCGTGCCGGCGATGCTGGTCGGACTTGGGTTGCTGACGGTCGCCGTATGGCTGCCACAGCCAAGCCTGGCCGCGTTCATCGCCGGGGTGCTCGTCATCGGCGTCGGGGGCGGCCTGATGTTCAAGGGCGCCATCGGCACGGTGGCCGCGCTCGCAGGGCCAGACAATCGGGCGGAAGCGCTGGCCGGCGTGTTCCTCGCCGCCTATCTCGGCCTGGCGGGGCCCGTCATCGGCCTTGGTCTTCTCACGCAAATCCTGACCGCGCGGTTGAGCCTCCTCGTGTTCGCCGGGCTGCTCGCCATCGGGCTGGCCCTCGCGACTCCGCGGCTGCTCGGCCGGCGCGACAACACACACGAAACAGGAGGAACCGATGCAGATCACAAAACTCCAGACCACGCAGCTCGGCGACACCGGGCTCGAGATCACGACTATCGGCCTCGGGGCGTGGGCGATCGGCGGCGGCGGCTGGGAATTCGGCTGGGGATCCCAGGACGACGATGAGTCGGTCCAGGCGATCCACCGCGCTCTCGAGCGAGGCGTCAACTGGATAGACACCGCTGCCGCATATGGTTTCGGCCGATCCGAGCGGATCGTCGGCCGCGCGCTCCGGGAGATGGCCCCGGTTGACCGCCCGTACGTGTTCACCAAGGCGTCGCTGCTCGAGGGCCCCGATCGCCGCGTCGTGCATAGCCTCAAGCGCGACTCCATCCATCGCGAGGCCCATGCCAGCCTCGAGCGCCTCGGCGTCGGCGCGATCGACCTCTACCAGATCCACTGGCCTGTCCCCGACGAGGACATCGAGGAAGGCTGGTCTGCCCTCGCGGAGCTCAAGTCGCAGGGACTCGTGCGCCACATCGGCGTCTCGAACTTCGACGTCGAGCAACTGCGCCGGATCCAGCAGATCGCACCCGTGGAGACGCTCCAGCCCCAGTACTCGCTGATCGAGCGGGACATCGAGCGGGAGATCCTTCCGTTCGCCGAGCGCCATCGGATCGGGGTGATCGTGTACTCCCCGATGGGCTCCGGGGTGCTCACCGGCGCAATGACCGCTGAGCGGATCGAGAGCCTCGACGAGGACGACTGGCGCAAGCATGATGAGCGCTTCACCGAGCCGCAGCTCTCGGAGAACCTTCGGCTGGTCGAACGCCTCCGAGCGCTGGGAGAGTGCTACGACGTGACCCCCGGCGCGGTCGCGGTGGCGTGGACGCTGCGCCACCCCGCTGTCGACGGCGCGATCGTCGGGTTCCGCCGGCCCGACCAGGTCGACCCGATCCTCGCCGCCGGGTCCCTCGAGCTGAGCGACGAGGACGCTGCCGAGATCGAGGGCCGGGGGCGATGAGCACCGGCGGGGCCTTGATCCCGGCGGCGGGGGTCGTTTACACCGGGTGACCGCAGTCGCGTATGTTGGGGGCCGACGTGCCCCCAACAGAGCCCCAACCGATCCTCAGCCACCCCACGGAGTCGGCCATCTTCCTGGTGCTGACGGTCCGGGGCGGCTCTGAGGCGGACGTAGCGGACCTCCTCGCGGACGCCTCCGGGATCAAGCGCTCGGTTGGGTTCCGAGTGCCCGAGGCGGAGCTGACGTTGGTCGTCGGGATCGGGGCGGGACTATGGGACCGGCTAGGCGGCGGCCCCCGCCCGGCTGGGCTGCACCCGTTTCGCGAGCTCGTCGGCCCGCGGCACACCGCCGTCGCCACCCCCGGCGATCTGCTGTTCCACATCCGGGCTCGTCGCTTCGACGTGTGTTTCGAGCTGGCCCAGCGACTGACCGACCGGCTACGTGGACTCGCCGATGTCGTCGACGAGGTGCACGGCTTCCGCTCATTCGACGACCGCGACGTGCTCGGGTTCGTCGACGGAACCGAGAATCCCGAGGGGGTGGCCGCCACGGAAGCGGTTCTGATCGGCGACGAGGAGGCGGACTTCGCGGGCGGCAGCTACGTGATCGTCCAGAAGTACGTTCACGACCTGGGCGCCTGGGATGCCCTGTCGACCGAGGAGCAGGAAGCGGCGATCGGCCGCACCAAGCTCAGTGACATCGAGTTCCCCGACGAAGACAAGGCCCCCAACTCTCACCTCGCGCTCAACGTGATCGAGGGCCCCGACGGCGACGAACGCCAGATCATGCGCTTCAACATGCCGTTCGGCCGGGTCGGCGCAGCGGAGTTCGGCACCTACTACATCGCGTACGCGCGCACGTCCGAACTGATCGAGTTGATGCTGACCAACATGTTCATCGGCGATCCCCCGGGCAACACGGATCGCATCCTCGACTTCTCCACCGCCGTCACCGGGAACCTGTTCTTCGTCCCGCCGGCCGATCTCCTCGAGAATCTGATCCCCGACGCGGCCGACGCGGCCGACGCGAGCGCCTCGGAGCCCAGCACCGAGCCCGGGCCTGAGTCCGAGGCGGCGTCCGGCACCGAGCCCGAGTCCGACGACGGATCGCTCAGGATCGGCAGCCTTCGCGACCAGCCGGGCTAACGGGCGGCGGCCGGATACGCCACGCACGTCGCCAGCGCGACGGCGGCCGCGACCGCGAGTGGAAGCGTCAGGCCCGTCCTGAGGAGCAGCGCTCCAGCGACCGCGCCGGCAAGCATCGCGACGACCGCGGAGACGCGCCGGAGGCTGCCCTTCCCCGTCCCGCCGGCGAGGGTCGAGTCGGCCGCCAGCCCGGTGATGGTCATCGTCAGAACGGTGGTGGTGAGGTCGGGGACGGCGAGGCGCCGCGCGGTTGCGTTCCGTATGCCCATCGCGGCCGCCATCACAGCGATCGTCGCGTCGGCTGCGAAGCCCGCCGGGTGCGGGTTGGTTGCGCCGGCGAGAATCGCTGCGCCGGCTAGAAGTGACCCCTCCAGCCCGAGCGCGTAGGAGACGTGCGCCGGATGCCGATCGGCCATCCGGCGGGCCAGCGCTCCCCCGACGCCGGATCCGACGACGAACGCCGCCAGCGAGACGATCGGCGACACCACCGGGAGTCCGCCGGCCCGCGCGATCCCGAAGCCGAGGAGCACGATGTTCCCGGTCATGTTGGCCGTGAACACGTGGCCGAGCCCGAGATAGCTGACGGCGTCGACCGTGCCGGTCGAGAACGTCAGGGCGAGGAGCGTGAGCGACAGAGGATGGAGGAGGTTCGCCGCCGCCTGTTCGGCGAGCGTCGCGGAACCGCTGGCTGCTCCGCTCGACATCGTCGCGCGCAGGGTAAACGCGACCGCCGACGTCACCGCCATCGGGTCGGCGGCGGAGGGCAGACTGGACCCCCGTCGCACGGCTGTCCGATCGCGACGTCGCCCAGGCGTGGGGGGAGCTCCATCGCGAGCATGCGCTCGTGCTCGATCCAGCCACGGGAGAGATCCGGATGGCCGCGCCGTTCTCCGCGGTGCCAACCGCGTTCCGCGTGAACGCTGCCGGCCGCTGGTGGTATGGCAACTGCGCGTGGGACGCGGTCGGGATCTGCGCGGCACTGCATGCGGACGGCCGCGTCGAGACCTCGTGCCCTGACTGCGGTGACCCGATCGTCTTCGACGTGCAGGGCCGGAAGGCCCAAGCCGACGGGCTCCTCTTCCACTGCCTCGTTCCGGCCACGCACTGGTGGGACGACATCGTCTTCAGCTGAAGCACGATGAACCTCTTCCGGTCGGAGGAGCACATCGAGCGGTGGCTCGCCGGCCGGGCGCCAGGCGCGACGACCACGGTGGCGAAACTGACAGAGCTGGCGCACGCGTGGTGGAGTGACCGCCTCGCGCACGACTGGCAGCCCCACACCCGCGACCAGAACCAGGCGATCCTCGATCGGGTCGGACTGACCGGCGATTTCTGGCAGCTCCCTTAGCGTTGTCGAATTCCGGTGGTAGCGTCACCGCGTGGAGGTCGTTCCCGAGCGCGCGGACACCGGCTTGTGACGACGTCGCCGACCCGGAAGGAATCCGGTTGGAGCCCGCTTCGCTACCCGGCATTCCGCCGATGGTGGCTTGCCCAGCTGACCTCGAACGTGGGCAGCTGGATGCAGACCGTGGCCGCGCAGTGGCTGATGACCTCCCTGACCACGTCGGCATTTCTCGTTGGAGCGATCCAGGCGACGAACCTCCCAGTGCTGCTCTTCTCCGTTCCCGGTGGCGTGCTCGGCGACCTCGTCGACCGCAAACGGTTGGTCCTGTTCGGTCAGTTCGTAATGCTGCTCGCCGCGGCGGCGCTCGGCGGGCTGGCCGCGGCGGGCGCGGTCACGCCCGGCCTGCTGCTGGTCCTCCTATCCGGCATCGGAGTCGGTCAAGGCCTCACGGGCCCGACGGCGACCACGCTCCAGCCGGAGCTCGTTCCCTCCGAAGAGCGCTCGCAGGCGATCGCGCTCGGCTCGGTCAATCAGAATCTCGCGCGCGCGATTGGACCGGCAATCGGCGGCGCGCTTCTGGCCGCGACCAGCGCCGCTGTCGTCTTCTTCGTCAACTCGCTGTCGTTCATCGCGGTGCTCGCCGCGGTCGCCCTCACCGTCGTGCCCGTCCGCGCCGCGACGCTGCCGCGCGAGCATCTCGGCTCGGCGACGCGGGCCGGCGGGCGGTTCGTACGCAACTCGCCGGCGCTGATCGCGATCATGATCCGCGCCGCTGCGTTCTCGTTCTTCGCCGCCGGCGTGTGGGCGCTGTTGCCGCTCGTCGCCCGCCACACGCTCGGCCTGGGCTCGGGCGGCTACGGCTTGCTCCTCGGCTGCGTCGGGGTCGGCGCGCTCGCCGGCGCGACGTTCGCACCCGCGCTGCGACGGGCCCTCTCGCCGCGAGCGCTCGTCGCCGTGTGCGCCGCATCCGTGGCCGGCCCCGCACTCGTCCTCGCCGTCTCCCACGTTGCGGTCATCGACGGCGCCGTGCTGGTGCTCACCGGCACCGGCTGGATCATCGCCCTTGGGTTGTTCAACGCCTCGTATCCAGTCGATCCTGCCGGGCTGGGTCAAAGCCCGCGCGATGGCTTACTACCTCTTTGCCTTTCAGGGAGCATTGGGCATCGGCTCGCTCGCATTCGGGGCTGTCGCTCAGATCACCTCGCTGGATACCGGCCTCATCGTGCTCGCCGCGGGACTCGCGGTCAGCACCGCCGCGACGTGGCCCTTGGCGTTGCCGAAGCCGGGAGAGATCGACGTGACACCCGCCGAAGCGATGCCGCTGCCGGACCTCGAGCCGACCCAAGGGCCGGTGCTGGTCGCCGTCACCTATTCGGTGGCGCCCGGATCGGAGGCCGAATTTCTCGCCCAGAGTGACATGCTGCGCCACTTCCGAGGGCGCACCGGCGGCTTCGACTGGCGTCTGTATGTCGACGGCGCCTCGCCGACGCGGTACGTAGAGACATACCTCGTCGGATCGTGGGAGGAGCACGAGCGCCAGCACGCGCGTGCCACCGAGCACGATCAGCAACTGCTCGCGCACATCGACACATTTGTTGGCGCCGGGCACCCACCGCGAGGCCCGTCATTACCTCGCCGCGCCCGCGACCCGCTAGGTCGTTGAGCCCTCGTCAGGGGTGAACCGGGGGCGGGTCTGGTGGGTCATAACCGCACTCTCGACGAATCTCCGCCGCCGAGATGGGCGAGCCGACCCATATACGTACAGTGGCGCACACTCGCCGTCGTGGGAGGGCGAGTGTGCCGTGGTGACCCGCCGAGGTGACCCGCCGGCGATCAGGAGGCGGCGAGCCTCTGGATGTCCGCGAACGTCTTGGTGTCGAGCAGCGCCTGACAGGCGCGTATGCACTCCCGGCACACGGTCTCGCTCAGAGCGCAGTGACGGTGATGGTGGGCGTGCCGGTGGCACTCCTCGGCGCAGGCCGTACAGACGCGCACGCACGCGTCCAGCACTCGGTGGATGACGTACTCGTCCGAATGGGCCGGGCGCGATAGGAGTCGCGCCGTGAGGGCGCACACGTCGGCGCAGTTGAGGCAGAGCGCGATGCATTCGCGCATCTCGTCGATGTCATCCTCGACGAGGTCCGCGTCCGCGCAGGTGGTGCACGATTGGGTGCATCTGAGGCAGGCATCGATCGCCGCCGCGACGTCCTCGGAACCGAGCAGGACGCCGGTGGGAACGGTGTCGAGCATTTCTTGGGTGGTGGTCATCCCCGGAGGCTAACGCGCCTGGAGTGCCGTGACCTAATCCGGCCGAGACGCGAGCTCGATCCTCGTCTCATCTACCGGCCCGCCGAGGACTAGCCGGCTGCGAGCAGCGTTCTGACGTGTTCCGCGGCCGTGCGCGCGGCGTCCGCCGGGCCGTCTTCTCCGCCGTCCGCAATCACCGCGAGAAATGCGTCAACCACCGAAGGGTCGAACTGGCCGCCGGCGCAGTGGCGAAGCTCCTGGCACGCGAGCTCAGGCGAGACCGCCGGCCGATAGGTCCGGTCGGTGGTCATCGCCTCGTAGGCGTCGCAGACGCTGACGATCCTCGCGCCCAGCGGGATCTCGTCGCCGCGCAGCCGATCCGGATAGCCCGTGCCGTCCCAGCGCTCGTGGCTGGCGCGAACGAGCCGCGCGATCGGCCGGAGCGCCGGGGCACCGTGGAGGATGCGCTCGCCCAGGACCGTGTGGTTGCGAATGAACTCCCACTCTCCGTCGCTGAGGTCACCGTCCTTGTTGAGGATCGCGTCGGGGATGCCCACCTTGCCGATGTCGTGCAGTTGAGCGGCGCGGTAGACCTCGTCGAGGGCCTCCCCGGCGACGGCGAGCCGGCGGCCCACCCGGGTCGCGAGCTCGGCGACGTTGCCGGCGTGCTGATCGAGCTCAGGCTGCTTGGCTCGCATCGTCCGCAACAGGACCTCGCTCGCCTGGCACCCCGCGCCCGTGGAGCGACCGCGCTTGTTGGCGTACATCCGCTCGTCGGCGAGCGTCAACGCGCGCGCGGTGTCGTCGGCCTCCTGGGGCAACAGGACCACGCCGAGTGACGCGGTGATGGTGAACTCGGGCCCGGTCTCGGTCAATGCGGTCGCCACGGTCGAGATCAGTCGATCCGGATCCGCGCCGGCGAGGTCGAGGTGAGCGCAGAACTCGTCGCCGCCCAGCCGGTAGGCGCGACCGAACCCGTGCACCGCGCGACTCAGCCGCTGCCCCAACCGGGTCAGCAGCTCGTCTCCCGCGAGGTGACCGAACGTGTCGTTGTAGGCCTTGAAACCGTCGAGATCGAACAGCAGAAGCAGCGACGGAGCAGCGGTCTCGGCCTTCTCGTCGAGGGCCGCTCGCAGATCGGAGGTGAGTCGACGGCGGTTGCCCAGGCCGGTGAGCGCGTCTGTCATGGCCTCTTCGCGGATCACGTGGTGGGCGATGATCTCGGCCGCCGCGAGCTCCGCCTTGCTGACGAGCTCGGACATGAGGGCGATCTCGTCCTCCTCGAACGCCCGGCCGGCGCGAACCAGCCAGAGCGAGCCGGCTAGCTCTCTCGGCGATGCTGCGATTCGCATCGGCACGCTGAGCCGCCATACCCCGGCCCGCTCGATCTGGA
Organism: uncultured Solirubrobacterales bacterium; assembly: GCA_963737055.1. Classification (GTDB taxonomy): domain Bacteria; phylum Actinomycetota; class Thermoleophilia; order Solirubrobacterales; family Solirubrobacteraceae; genus Palsa-465. Next base: position 46,783 of record CAVTRE010000004.1, read on the forward strand.
CGGGACTGTCGGCGCTCGTGTCGCCGGCGCTTTCCGGGCTCATCGCGTCGAGCCATCCGTCGACACCGACCGACAGCCGCACCGGTGCGGCGCCGCCGCCCAGTTCGAGCCGTCCGGCCGCGGCATCGACCGCCTCGATCGAGCCGTGGAGCAGGATGTCGAGGAGGCCGCTGAGCTCGAGCTTGGCCGCGAAGGCGTCGCCGAGGCGGCGGACGGCGGACTGCAGTCGCACTCGCTCTTGCTCGACCAGCTTGAGCCGCTGATGAGCCTGGTCGATCCGCTGCGTCCGGTCGCGCGCCAGCAGCCACAGCAGGAACACCAGCGGCAGCACGAGCACGATCGCGGCCGGATGCCGGCGGGTTGAGATAGCCGCCAGGAAGCCGAGGGGCGCGAGACAGAGGTCAACCGCCCAGACCAGCGCGATGACGCGGATGTGCAGATCGAGCTCGGGCACCACACCGGCAAGCCGCATCCGCGCGAGCGAGCAGGTGAGATCCAGCAAGCAGCCGGCGGCGATCGCCACCGCCAGCAGCGGCAGCTGGCCGACGCCGATCAACGGCGACCCGGCGAGCAGCAGGACCACCGCCGGGCCGACGGCGTGCCAGGCGTCGGGCACCGCCGACAGGACTCGGCGCGGGGGCACTCGGCCGAAAGCCCAGTCGACGGTGTTCCCGAGCACCATCCCGACCCCCACCGCGAGGGGCACCGCGGCGGGCGGGAGGACCAGCAGCATCGGCACGAGGATGAGCTGGGTGGGGACGACATAGCCGGCACCGACGGGAAACTCGATGCGGCCGACAAGCGCGTACACGGCGACCAGCAGGACGGCCGTGCCGGTGAAAGGCCCGACCTCGCCGGCGTGCGGGTGAGTTACACCCGCGGTGAGCAGGAGCGCACCGGCCACGGCCACGAACAGTGCCGCCGCGACCGCGTCGACGAGCAACTCGCGCTGTGACGCCTGTCGCTCACGCCGCTCCCAGCTGCGCTCGAGCAGCTGCTCGGTAGCCGACTCGGTCACGATCTCACCCCGAGCGATAGGGGTCGACGTACAAGTCGTCGATCTGCCAGCTCGCCACCGGAGACCGCACCGTGAACTCGAGCGCGACCGACAGCGTCTGGTCGTCGGAGAGACCGGAGGTGTCGCCGGTGATCGGGTCCGTCGGCGCCCAGGTGGACATCGAGCCGTCCGGGAGACGGGCGATCGGCACCGTCGTCACGCTTCCGTCAGAGTTCTGCACGAGCGCCAGCACGTGAAGGCCGCCCCCGGCACTGACCTCCTGGGCGAAGAACCGCAGCGACCCCATCGTGTTGTCGACGCAGAAGAAGGGAGAGGTGGCACTCCCGCCGCCTGAGATCGTCAGCGACTGGCTGTCGCCGCTGTCGTTGACGTAGAAAGGCTCATTGCCCTGCGTCAGAGCCGCGTTCGACAGTGTCCAGCCGACCTGATCGGGCGTTCCCTCGAACGAGCCTCCCGGGACCAGGAAGTAGCTGTTGTCGTCACCCCACTGCGAGAACGGGGTGCTGACCGGCTGAGCCGGACATGACGCGAGGGCAATGCCGGGCGCGGCGAACACGCCGAGGAAGGCGAGGGCCGCGACACGGCGAACCACGCGCAGGCGTAAGCGAGCGAGAGAAAACAAGGCTGAACCTCCATGCAGGGCCGCCATTCAAAATGGCGCACGATCTCCTGAACATCGGCAGCTGGGCCATCTCGAACCCGAGATCCCTGGCTTTGCGCCCCCGCCTCGCGACGAGTTAGCCTTTCTCGACACCCTCGGAATCGGCACCCACGCCCCTGGCCTTGAGGGGGCTGCGCGGGGAGTGGAGATTTCGCACAGGTTCTGGGCCCCAGGCAATGCCGGCGTTGGGGCTCCCAGCCGTCGACGCGCCCTCCCCTCAGACCACCGATCTCACGGGGCAGCGGTAGAGCAGGCACCTCCGTAGCGACAGCTGACCAGGCTTGGGGTCTCTACCGGGCGTCCGGCGTCGATCGACCAGGCCAGCCGGATGAACTGCGCGTGGGTCCAGCCGAGCGGGGTCGCGGAGCCCGTACCGGTGCCGGGGAGGCGACCGTCGGCGCCCGCCGGTGGGTTCTTATCCCACACCTGCTCTGGGAGCATGAGCCCGTCGTTGGCGGTGTTCGCCATCGCCTCGAGGCGCTTCGTCGCGGCCGATCGGCCCGCCGAGACGTCGCCGGATAGCTCACCGGCGGCGAGCTCGTACTCGCCGCGCTCGCCCGCGAAGATCGGCCACAGCCGTCCCACGCCGTCGTTGTTCCCGAACGGCCCGCCGGTGAGCGACTCGCCATAGCCGTCGTGGTTGTAGCGGTGCCAGAACTCGCCGTTGGGCGTGTTGACTCCTAGCTCGCGATCGACCACGGGCAGGGTCGACAGGACCGCCGGGTTGTCGGCGCGGACCACGCCGAGCCGCACGAGCTCGAGGAAGCTCGGGTCGACGACCGTGCGCTGGTCGACCGTGGGGCCGCCGTCGGAGAGCGTGTAGGTGGTGCCGGCATTCGCGTTGCCGTCGACCGTCAGCCGCAGGAAGTACGGGGATGAAGACAGCGGTCCGTTGGTGGTCACGGTCCAGTGATCGAGCTGGGAGCGCCAGTCATCGGCGACGGCCCGGTACTGAGACGCCGCCGCGGCGTCGCCGTTGTCTTGCGCGATCTGCGCGGCGCAGATGAGGCCGGCGATCTCCGCGGCGATGCTCGACGGCGAGTAGCCGATTTCGTTCTCCCACCGCTCCTGGGTGACCGGGCCGTTGGCCAGGATGCAGCCGACGGCTCGCTGCACGTGGCTCCACGTGTTCGCGTCGGTCTGCCCGAGCTGCGACGCGAGCAGGATCGGGTCGGCGACCTCGTCGAGCTGTAGGCCGGTCCAGACCGGGGTTCCGTTGACATTCGAGTTCTGCGGGAAGCAGCCGTTCGGTTCCTGCTGACGAGTCCACAGGTAGTTGAGCGCGCGTGCGGCGGCCGGGCGGTAACCGGCCGCGATCTCGGCCGTGGCCATCTCGTACAGGTCGCGCGACCAAACCAGGTGGTAGGGGCCGTTGTATCCGGGGATCTGACCCCAGACCCAGGCCATCGTCGGCGAGGCGATGAACGCGCCGCGATAGGTCTTGTCCTCCGAAGCGCCGAGCACCATCCGCGAGACGTCGTACAGCTCCGTGTGGCCGGCGACGCTCCACGGGCGCGGGTGGCCGGCGAGGTAGTCGTGCCACCCGGACTGGTAGGCGTCCTCGGTCGCGGCGAAGCCTCGGGCGAGCGACGCGTGAGCGCTCCCCAACGCGCGGCTGTCGGTGGTCGCGAAACCGAGCGCGATCGTCGCGTCCTGGCTCCCCGGCTTGCCGGTCAGCGGCATCGCGCCGGTCTGCACGACGTTGCCGTTCGGTGCTGACGTGTACGCCCAGTCCATGCCGAAGTGGCTGCTCAGATCGGTCCAGCCGTCGCTCGTGCCGAGGTAGCCGTTCGAGGTCTCGGTGAACGCCGGCGAGGAGACGAGGGCGCTGCCGGAGTTCGCACCCGAGGCGAGGAGCGAGTTGCCGACGGTCTCACCCGAGTTGGCGTCGCCGTTGCCCGACAAACTGGGGTCGTAGTACACGTACAGATGCAGCGGCTCCGCGGTCAGCGACTCGAAGCGGACGCGCATCAGCAGCACCGATCGGCTCGGATCGGTCGTGTACGTCTTCGTGATGCGGAACCGCCCGTGCTGGTCCGTGTTGATCTGCTCGTAGGAGAGGCTGCGGGGATCGGTGAGCCTGAGCGTGTGCTCGGTTCCGTCGGTCTCGCGCTCCACCCAAGACTTGCCGTCGGTGACCACGAACTGCAGGTCGCGCACCGCGGGCGTGCTCAGATCCGGGTAGTAGACCTCGGTCAGCTCACCGCTGTTGAGCGTGTACCAGACCTTGCTGGCCAGCGTGGTCGAGGTACCGAAGCCGTCCTTGTTGCCGGCGGTCCACAGTGCTCGCGCGCCCGGCGCGCCCGGCGCTACACCGGTCGCCGCCCCCTGCGCGACGGCTGGCACCACGAGCGCCATTGCGACGACAACTCCGACCAGCCGCGCGATAACCGTGTACCTCATGAAGTTGCTCCTCCTCCCCTTTGGCGAGCTACGGCTGCCGTCTCGCTTACCCGTGGCGGAGCGATTCGAACCCGCCTTACTGAGCTCGCGATCCACGAGGCCGGCTCAACAGCGCGGCTCGCCCGGACGGACCCCGAACGTCTCATAGCTCCGGCCCCGCGGACACGGGGCCGGAGCTACCTGGATCAGACGCCGGCCTGGGTCAGGCGCTGCACTTGCCCAGGTACTGCGACTGATACCAGAAGTAGTGGCCGCTCTTGTTCAGCCAGTACGTCTTGCCCCAGACGTACACCGTGTAGCCGGGCGGCAGGTCGATCTGCGTTTGCGTCAGCGGTCGATCGTTGCCCCACCAGAGGTTCGTCAGCCCACCAGCGGAGTCACGCAGCCAAACATAGGGCCACGAGTAGGCGTGGTACCTGGTTGCCAGGACCTGCTCCGATAGGCCTGTCTGGTTGTCGACGAGGCGCACGACCGGCGCCCAGTACACATTCGCAGTACCCCTGAAGTCGGCAACGCTCGCCGGACGGGGGATAGTCACGATGTCAGCGACGTTCTGCGCCGGAACGCTGTCGTCGAGCAGCCCTTGTAGAAGTGGATATCCCGTGTTGTTCGGGACGTGGGGGCTTTGTTGAATCACCAGGCAACTGACAGTCTGCGGGATGTAAGTCGCAGACACGGCTTCCGCGCTCGAAGCTACGACCAGACACCCCACGAAGGTCAGAGATGTCGCGACGAAGCGGAACCACCGCGGACCGAAACGGCCAAGCATCCTTGTGCTGCGCATGACTCTCCTTCCGTCCGGGCGCGGATCGCCGGGAACGAAGGCAATCGTCGAGCCGCGCCCGCTCCGGGACAACCCACCCCAGGTATCCGGTCCCACACCTCATTCCGGTGCGGTGGCAACCCGGGCGGGCGGCGATCGCAAATGGAGGGCCGGCACCTAGCTTGACTATTCTTTGACGCAGGCGATGAAGCTCGCCTTTGACCGCGCCTCGGGCGCTGATGGCTTCTACGGCTAGCCAGACCGGCTGGCCGGTGTCAGCGACCAGAGGAGGCGATCACGAGGCGACGACGGCGAATAGCATCGCGACCCGTACGGGGCCGGGACAGACGCGAGCTGGGAGCGATCTTCGCCGGCGGAGTCGTCGGTGCGCTCCTGCGTGTCGCGTTACTGCAAACGCACGCCGGCGCGGCGCCCGGATGGCCATGGGCCACCTTTGGAGAGAACGTCCTGGGTACGTTCCTGCTCGGTTACTTCGCCACCCGTGCCTGCGCGGAGTCTGGGGATTCCACGGCGATCACGCGCCGCCCGGCGACCGCCTTCTCCAGCTGCGCCGCCATGTCCCGGTGGTGACGATCATCGTCGACACCCCAAACCGCATCGCGGAGTCGTTCAAGATCGTCGACGAGCTCACCGACGAAGCGGGGCTGGTGACAAGCGAGATGGTGCCGGCGATGGCGTCGCTCAGCGAGGGAGAGCGGCAGCGCGGCGGTCTACGTCTCGCCCGGCGTCCCGCTATCTAGTGGCCGATGATCCGTCTGCCGCGGCTGAGACCCGACCTCGCACCGCTGTGGGGCCACCAGTGCGCGCTTCTCGGTGTTCTCGGTCGGTGTGCGACCTGCCATGCCCGCCGCGCGGACGCCCGGCGGAACGGCCCCTCATCCGATCCGAGGAACGATCGCGATGCCCGCCTTGCGCAGCGCGGGCTCGATGTCGGCGAACGTGCAGATCTCGTCCGGGTCGAAGCATCCGCCGGTTCGCCGCCGGCCGAGCAGCACGTCGGCGAACACGACCGCGCTCTTGGCAGCGTGTAGATAGTCGCCACGGCACTCGACGGTTCGCGCGCCCAGACGGCGGCCGCGGCCGATCGCGGCGATCCAGTGAGCGACCGGTTCATTGCTCGCGGCACCGCCGGGAGACGGCTTCCGCGGCCCGATCACAAACCGCGACGGCGTGTTGATGCCGCCGGCGCGGTTCAGGTCGAGCAGCCGCTCGTGAACGCCGAGTTCGTTGAGGCAGATGTACTGCCGAACGATCCGGCCTTCGGCGACGCCGCCGAGCCAGCCGGCATCGCCCTCGCCAAAGCCGAGGCAGACGCGCTCGCCGAAGGGGCCGGGCAGCGGAACCCGCGTGGTGCGATGGTCGGCGACGCCCGTGAGGCCGCGGTGGATGAAGTCCGTGCTGGCCGGTCCGCGGGGGCTCTCGCTCGAGAGCGTGAAGACGAGCTCGAGCTCGTCGGCGTCTGGACGGAGCCTCAGCAGATCCGTGGCGACCACCGTTGTCACCCCAGGCGCGAGCCCCGCGTTCATCAGCACGGTCCCGGTCGCGCCTGCCGCGACGCCACGGAGCGCGCGACCAGCGGCCGCGGGCTGCGCTGAGATGTTGATCAGGGTCCCGCCCCGGTCGAGGATGTAGCGCTCGGCGAGCAGGTCCGCGTGTGGCACGGTGTTCACCACGAGCAGGTGCCCGTCGCAGGCGGCCGCAATCGAGTCCGGGTCGTCGAGGTCGATCTCGGTCTGTCCGGACCGCGGACGCCGCGCCGCGCCACTGACGTCCCAACCCGCCGACGCGAACGTTCGGACGGTGAGTGCTCCGAGCACTCCTCGAGCCCCGATGACGAGTGCGCGATTGGTCCCTCGGACTTCCATGATGAGATCCCGCCTGCCGTGGCTGCGCTGCGGACAGCGATCGTACGGTCAACCGCTTGGTTTGGGGAGGACCAACCAGGCCGTATGTGGCCGGACCAAGCCCCTAGTAATCGACCGCGATCGCCAGTTGTTCGGCAGCGCGTGGGATCGCGGTCTCGCCGATCAATCCGTAGCCGAGAAGGAGCGCCGGCCCAAGGTGCCTTGTGACCGAGCAGTCCCCGTGAAGCGTGTGGACGGCGACGCCGCGATCGGCTGCCGCGTCGGCGACCCTGTTCTCGTCGGCCCCCTCGGGCAGCCAGGCGATCAGGTGGAGGCCGGCAGCCGCCCCCCTGAGGGACACCGCGGGCAACTGTTCGCCGAGCGAGTCGATGAGCACATTCCTGCGAGCGTGGTAATGGCGGCGCGTGCGGCGGAGGTGTCGGTCGATATCTCCGCGCTCGAGGAGCGTCGCGTAGGCGGCCTGGATCAGCACGCTCGGCACCGCCCTGGCAACGCCGTGGTGGACCGCCATCTCGCCGACCAGGTGGCTCGGGACGAGCACCCATCCGAGGCGCACCCCGGGAGCGAGGGTCTTGGTGGCAGTCCCCACGTAGGCGACGCATTCCGGAGCCAGTCCCTGCAGCGCCGCGATCGGATCGCGGTCGTAGCGATACTCGGCGTCGTAGTCGTCTTCGACGATCAGCGTCCCGCGACGCCGCGCCCACGCGATCAGCTCCGCTCGCCGCTCGGGCGCCAGCACGGCCCCCGTCGGGTACTGGTGAGCGGGTGACAGGACCACGGCGTCGACGTCGAGGTTGCCAAGCTGCGCAACGTCGAGGCCATGGTCGTCGACCGGGACCGGGACCGCCTCGAGCCCGGCATGGGCGACCGTGGCGGACAGTGCGCGCCACACCGGGTCCTCGAGCGCGATCCGCTTGGCCCCGCGTTGGCGGAGCGTGTGCCACAGGATCTCCATCGCGTGCGACGCACCGGCGGCGATGAACAACCGCTCGGGGTCGGCGACCACCGCCCGCACGCGTCCCAGATAGTCGGCCAAGGCGATCCGAAGCTGGCGCAGCCCTCGCCGCGATCCGTACGAGAGAGCGGCGTCCGGCAGTTCCCGCAGAGCGGTGCTGGTCGCCGACTGCCACTCTCGCCGCGGGAAGAAGGAAAGGTCCGGCACTCCGCTGCGCAAGTCATAACGGACACGGCGAGGCTGACCGGAGGGCGCGCGGGGAGCAGGTGGTTGGTGCGCGAGCCCCTCGGCGATGCTCGTTCCCCTTCCCGCGCCGGCCACCAGGTACCCCTCGGCGATCAACTGCGAGTACGCCTCGACGACCACACCGCGAGATACCTGCAGCTCGGCCGCGAGCACCCGAGTCGGAGGCAGTTTGGCGCCGGCGCGGAGCCGGCCTGTGCGAATCGCCGCGCGCAGCTCGTGCTCCAGTTGAGCGCGCAGCGGCGCCTCCCGGTCAAGCGTCAGTTGCATGTCCACCGCCTAAGCGAACCAGATCACCATCTCAACCGCCAGGCTTCGAAGTTGGTCCGTCCGTGTGACTGGGGATTGGTCCTTCTCAGGAGTCCAAGGACGGCCTACCTTTGGCTGGCAGCAATGCGAGTCTGTGAGGTGTGAACGTGCGAATTTTTCTTGCCGGCGCCAGTGGCGTGATCGGCGTCCGGTTGATTCCTTTGCTGGTCTCTCAGGGTCACGTCGTGGCCGGGATGACTCGATCTCCCGACAAGGTGGCGTCCCTGCGCGAACTCGGGGCCGAGCCGGTGCTGTGCGATGTGTTCGACGAGCGTGGGCTGCACGCCGCCGTCAAGTGTTTTGAGCCTGATCTGGTCATGCACCAACTCACCGACCTGCCTGACGAGGTCGAGCGGATTCAAGAGTTCGCCGAGGGCAACAATCGGATCCGGACTGAGGGAACGCTGAACCTGCTGTCGGCCAAGTGGGACATAGGAGTGAGGCGATTCGTCGCCCAAAGCATCGCCTGGATGCCGCCGGCTGGCGGCGAGGCCGTCGCCGAACACGAGAGCATGGTGCTCGACGCCCGCGGCCTGGTGATCCGGTACGGAACGTTCTACGGCCCGGGGACGTACTCCGGAAACGGCCGGATTCCCCCGGCGCCACGGATCCATGTCGACGAAGCCGCCCGCAGAACCGTGCAGTTGCTCGACGCGCCGCCCGGGGTTGTCGTGGTGGCGGACGAAGCACCATGAGGGTCGAAGAGCTGCTCGTCGACCGCCTGATCGAGCTGTACTGCGAATGGCGGACGGCATGCGGAGAGGTGAGGGCGGCCTATGAGCGGTTCTGCCGGGCCTGTGCATCCGATCGAGAGCTCGCGTTCGCCGCCTACGCCGCCGCCCTCGATCGTGAGCAGTCGGCTTGCGAGGACTACGCCGGCCAGATCCACGTGATCGAGTCGCGCCGTGGCAATACACGCGACCTAGCGCGCCTACGTCAGGCGTATGGCTGCTGACTAGGCCAGCTGCAGCGTCTCAGCCACGCCGGCAGGCTAAACCGCACACGCGGTATGCGCGCCGGAAGCTGCAACTTGTGTATCTCCCGGCGAGTGACTGACTCTCTAGGCGCAGAGGGTTTTACGCGCCATGCAGATCCTGTTCCTCGTATCAGCCCACAACAGCTTGAGCCAGCGCGCCCAGATCGCGCTGAACGAGCTCGGTCACGACGTCGCGGTCGCTGTTGTCGACTCGACGTCCGCGATGGAGGCGGCCGTTCGGGTGCACGCTCCGGACTTGATCGTGTGTCCGTTCCTCAAGACCATGATCCCCGAATCGATTTGGGCGCGGCATTGCTGCCTGATCGTCCATCCCGGGCCGCGGGGTGATCGTGGTCCGTCATCGCTCGATTGGGCAATCGAGCTGGACAAGGAGGACTGGGGCGTGACCGTGCTGCAGGCCAATGGCGAGTTCGATGCCGGAGAAGTCTGGGCGAGCGGCAAGTTCAGGATGCGCAACGCGGCAAAGAGCAGCCTCTACCGGCACGAGGTCCGGCGCGCCGCGACGGAGGCGGTCGTCGACGCGATCGACCGACTCGTGTTGGTCGGAGGGCCGCCATCGGCACAGTCCGAAGCGTCGCGTGTGGCGATGGGGCGGTGCCTGCCGCTGATGACGCAGGAGGTCCGCGCGATCGACTGGAAGTCGGACCGGACAGAGCAGGTACTGCGGAAGGTACGCGCGGCCGACGGATCGCCCGGCGTGCTCGACACGATCGATGGAAGGCCTTTCACCTCTTCGGCGCTCACCCCGAACGTTCGCTTCGTGGCCGCCCCGGAGAGCTACTCGCCCAGCGCGACGGCGCGATCTGCCGAGCCACGGTCGACGGCGCGGTGTGGATTACACACCTCAAGCGCCAGGGCACGGCCCGCGAAAGGTACTTCAAGCTCCCGGCCGCCCACGCGCTCGAGCTGACCGGGGCCAAGCTCGACGTGCCGGAAATCGGGATCGCGGTCGATGCGCAGGTTCCCGAGGGCCACACCTTCCGCGAGATCGCCTACCACGAGCACGCCGGAGTGGGTTATCTGCGGTTTGCGTTCTACAACGGCGCGATGAGCACCGAACAGTGCCTCCGGCTCCGCGAGGCGCACGCGCACGCCCGCGCGCGCCAGACCAAGGCGATCGTGCTGCTCGGCGGCGACGACTACTTCTCAAACGGCATCCATCTCAACGAGATCGAGGCCGCCGACGACCCAGGCGAGGAGTCCTGGAGCAACCTTCGGGCGATCGACGATCTAGTCGAGGACATCGTCACGGACGATTCCCATCTCGTGATCTCGGCGCTTGCCGGAGACGCCGGCGCGGGCGGCGTTCCTTTCGCGCTCGCGGCCGACTACGTCCTCGCGCGCGACGACGTCGTTCTGAATCCGTAATACCAGCACATGGGCGGCCTGTATGGATCGGAATACTGGACCTACCTGTTGCCACGACGGGTTGGACCGGCCACGACGGCGCGGCTGACCGGGGCGCCATTCCGCGCGGTCGGTACACCCGAGGCGGTCCGAATCGGATTGATCGACGTCGCCTTCGACGCGGACGTGGTGGACTTTCGGGCGCGCGCGACCGACTTTGCCGAACGAATCGCACACGACGGCATGTACCAGGTGCGCTTGCAGGACAAACGACGCCGGCGGGCGCACGACGAGCGCGTCAAGCCACTCCACGCCTACCGCGCGAGGAACTGGCCCGCTGCCACGAAACCTTCTTCGGGTCCGAAACCGCCTACCACGACGCCAGGAAGCGCTTCGTCTACAAGCTCGCTCCGGCCGACAGGGCGAGCGAGAAGCCAGCCCGCGTGGCGGCGCGGACGCGGTCCGCTTAACCGCGCCGTAGCGGCGGCGCCTACGTTGTTGCGACGGCGCGGAGGACCGCCAGGGCGGCATCGCGCACGCGGCCGTCCCTGTCGTAGGCCGGGTCGTAGGCGGAGAGGGTAAGCGCCGCGAGCTCGCGGTCGCGGGCGACGGCGGCGACGGCACCGGTCAGCTGGTCCGGGGTGATGCCGGGTGCCACCGCATATTCGTTCGCGCGGCCGTAGGCCGGATCGAGGACGTCGAGGTCGACGTGCAGACTGACGCGCTCGACGTGCAACTGAGCGAGATGGTCCGCAATGGCCCCGATGTCCGGCGCGTCGAGGCGGCGAATCGCACTGCGGTCGAGGCGCTCTCGTTCGCCGGCCTCGACGTCTCGCACCCCGGCAAGGAGGACACGGTCGTCGCGGAGCGGGACGAAGCCGGGCACGGTCGCGCAGAGCGTCTGCCAGCAGTCGCCGACAACCATCGCGAGCCCGTAGCCGTCAAAGAATCCGGTCTCGGTGGTCTCGGGGGTGTTGAAGTCCCCGTGGCAGTCGAGCCACACCAGCCCGAGACCGTCGGTGCCAAGCCCCGCCACAACCGCCTGCTGGCTGTGACAGTTGCCCGTGATCACGACAGGAAAGAGCCCGTCCGCCCGAGCGGCCGCCACCTCACCCGCGAGCTGCCGGTTGAGGTCAAAGCAAGCGGCGACTTCGGTGGTCCTCGGCTCTGAGAGCGAGATCCGGCGCACATCGTCGGTCCCGAGCAGCGTCGCCGCCGGGTCCGCCAGCGCAACCGGACCCGCACCCATCCCGTATGCCCGGCGCCCGACGACATAAGGAACGCAGAGAATGCGAGCCGCACCTCGCGCGGGGGTACCGACCGCGGGCACCTCGCGTGGCTCAGTCGCCAGACGCGAGGACGTCCTCTCGGTGGAAGTCGATCCCAAAATCGTCCTCGGACAGGCTGACTGCCCCGCCGTCGTTGTCGATGAACTGGAGCGCGGTCAGCTCGATCTTGTGGAAGGCGATGTTGGTCGTCGAGGCGCCCGATGTCGGCGATGGGAACTTGTCGGCGAACAGGCCTACGGCCTTGGCCATCTCGTCTCCGCCGGCGACGGGTTCGCACCGTCCGTCGCCCTGGATGCCCTTCGCCTTGTTCCAATCCTGCACGTACTCGTCGATGGCGAACGAGACCCGAGGATTGCTCCGGATGTGCTCGGAGGTCGTCGAGCTCGGACGAGCCCAGAAGTACAGCGTCGCACCGTCGTTCACGTACATGAACGTGCTGGCGTGCGGCAGGCCATCGCCGGATGCAGTCGCGAGCGTGACCGTCTTCTGTGAACCCAGATAGTCGAGCACTGGTTGCGGCAACTGTTGCGCCATCGGTTCCTCTCTTTCAGCAGTAGAGCTCGGGAGCGAAGTCCGCGCGGATCAGGTCGTTTCAGTCGGCTGGTCCGTGAGCCATTATCTCCTAGCGTGATCCGGGCCGGGTCGCGTCGGCATCGAACCCGAACGCGCGACCGCATACCATCCGGGCCGATGGCCGCATTTCCGGCTCCCGCACCCCGCGATGCGGAGCACGACGTCCGTGAACGCTCTGCGCGGCTTGGAGATCTCCCGCGGTTATCGAGACCGAACCCCAGAGGACGGACGCCGCGCCCACCTAGGAGGTAACGATGGCGCAAGTGGAAGCGATGCCCACCCACTTCGAGAAGCGCACGCCGTTCACCGGCGAGGAATACCTCGAGAGCCTCCGCGACGGTCGCGAGATCTGGATCTACGGAGAACGCGTCAAGGACGTGACCACACACCCGGCCTTCCGCAACACCGTACGAATGATCGCGCGGCTCTATGACGCGCTCCACGACCCGGATCGGCGCGGCTCGCTCACAACGGAGACCGACACCGGCAACGGGAATGTCACGCATCCGTTCTACAAGGCCCCGCGCTCGGCCGAGGACCTCATCGCATCGCGCGATGCGATCGCCGAATGGGCCAGGATCACCTATGGGTGGATGGGCCGCGCGCCGGACTACAAGGCCTCGTTCCTCGCCACGCTCGGCGCCAACCCCGACTACTACGCCCCATACACCGAGAACGCGAACAACTGGTACCGGCATTGCCAGGAGTCGGTGGCCTTCGTGAACCACGCGATCGTCAACCCTCCGGTCGACCGGCAGCGCCCGCTCGATGACGTCAAGGACGTGTACATGCACGTCGAGAAGGAGACCGACGGCGGGCTGATTGTGAGTGGCGCGAAAGTGGTCGCGACGACCTCAACTCTTACCCACTACAACTTCATCGCCAACAACGGTGCGCTGCCGATCAAGACGGAGCCGTTTGCGTTCGTCTGCATCGTTCCGACCGACGCTCCCGGAGTGAAATTGATCTGCCGGCCGTCCTATGAGATGACTGCCAGCGTCATGGGCAGCCCGTTCGACTATCCACTCTCGAGCCGGATGGACGAGAACGACTCGATCATCATCTTCGACAAAGTGTTCGTTCCATGGGAGCAGGTATTCGCCTATGGCGACATCGAAAAGGTCAATAACTTCTTCCCCAAGTCCGGCTTCCTGCCGCGCTTCATGTTCCATGGCTGTACGCGCCTCGCGGTGAAGCTGGACTTCCTCGCGGGACTGATGCTGAAGGCAGTCGACTCGACCGGAGTCAAGGACTTCCGCGGAGTCCAGGCCCAGATTGGTGAGTTGCTCGCGTTCCGCAATCTGTTCTGGGGTCTTACCGACGCGATGGCCAGGACGGTTGAGCCATGGACCCCGGGTTACGTCTCGCCGAACCTCTCCTATGCCCTCTCTTACCGGGTGATGTCGAGCATCGCCATGACCCGGATCAAAGAGATGGTCGACAACACGATGGCCAGCGCGCTGATCTACCTCCCCTCGCACGCGGTCGACTTCAAGTCCGAGGAGGTCCGGCCGTTGCTCGATCAGTACGTGCGCGGGTCTCACGGCCAGTCTTCGGTCGACCGTGTAAAGCTGATGAAGCTGCTCTGGGATGCAACCGGTACGGAGTTCGGCGGGCGCCACCTGCTATACGAGCGGAATTACTTCGGCAACCACGAGAGCATTCGCTTCGAGACCCTGCTCGCCGCCGAGGGAACGGGCCAGACCCAGCAGTACAAGGCGTTCGCCGAGCAGTGCATGGCTGAATACGACCTCGACGGGTGGACCGTCGACGACCTCATCAACCCGGACGACGTGAATCAGATCATGAAGCGAGACGCGTAAGCGACCACGGGATCCGGTCGCCGGGGCAAGGCTAATGTGACTCCGGATGGTTCGCCTGATCACCTGGAATGTTGCGGCTCGGACCAAGCGATTGGTCGACCAGGCCGGCGCGCTGGCAGCGCGGGAGCCGGACATCGTTGCCTTACAAGAGGTCACCCGGCGGACTCGCCCGCTGTGGGATCGCGCGTTTGAGTTGATGGGGTTGACGCACGTTTTTGCCTCCGCGGTCGATAGCGGGCTGTCCCGCGGAACCGGCGGGCGGCGAACGGCCGTGATGATCGCGGCCCGGGGCGAGCTTGAGGGGGTGCAGAAGCCGCTGGCAGTCCCCCGACGCGAAAGCGCGCTCAGCGTGCTCGCGTGGTTGTCCTCGGGGCCGCTGGAGATTCACTGTGTTCATGTTCCGAACGCCGCAAACGGGTGGGTGAAGGTCGAGACGCTCCAGGCGCTGCGCCTCGGGCTTGAGACCCCGAACCGCGGGCCGCGCGTGCTGTGCGGTGATCTGAACACTCCGCGGCGCGAGTTGCCCGACGGCACGACGATCTCCTTCGCGCGCGACTCGCGCGGCCGGTTGCGTCCGGAGCGGGGACCTGCGTGGGACGCCGCCGAGCTCGGCATTGTCCCGGGTCTCCGCGATCTGGGCTTTCGCGACGCGTTCCGAACATGCCACGGGTACGCATCGCGGTCGCCGAGCTGGACGTGGAAGACGATCGCGGGGCACGACGGCGGGTGGCGTCTGGACCACACCTTCCTGTCCGCCGGGCTAAGCCCGCTCGCCTGCCAGTACCACCACCAATGGCGCGAGCAAGGGCTAAGCGATCATTCTGCGCTCGAGACCGACCTGGACTACTGTCGTAGCTGACAGGGGTGGCGGGACCCGGGCGAACGTATTCGCCGAATTTATCTGAGGCCGGAGTGGGTAGAACCGTGGCATCCCAAAGTTTGGATCGGAGGCTGAATGGTTCGCGACCTGCTGATTGCCGCACTCATCGTCGTCATCGCCGTAGTCCTCGGGATCGTGGTTCATCCCGTGCTACTGCTGCTGCTGATCCTCGCCGCTTTCTGGGTGTTCGGGCGACGCAGAGCCTGGTAGACCAGCCCACTCCTAGAGGTCGAGGTCTGGGCCGCCTTTCGCCCACGCGGCTGTCCCGCGGGACGTGTGCAACGATCCGCCGGGTTCAAGATGAGGGCAAGCGTTGCCTGATCGCGATAAGGGTCGAGAGCGGGTTCAGCGGGTTCTGGGCCGGGCTCGGCGAGTGGCCGAGCAGGGCGCCAAGGACATCAGCGAGGCCGTCACGCGCGGCCTCCAGGACGCGTCTGAGCGCGTGGGCATTTCCGGCGGTAAGGGCACCGGCGCCGGCGGGGACGGGCCGGGCAGCTCAAAGGTCGACGAAGCGGTGGCGGATCCGGGGGCGTACTTCAGCGCTGAGCAGCAGAAGGCGAACGAGCGGCTCGGTCACGCCAACATCCTGATCAGTGGACAGACCGGGGTCGGGAAGAGCACGCTCATCAACGCCGTGTTCAGGGTCCCGCTCGCCGAGGAGGGCACGGGCAAGCCGGTGACCAAAAACGTCCAGCGCTACGACGTGGCCGGCGTGCCGGTGACGATCTACGACACGCCTGGTATCGAGCTCGGGCACGCGAAGAAGGACGTCATCCGCGATTACCTCAAGACCATCACCGACTCCCGAAAGGGCGGTCCGGACAAGGTCATACACGTCGCGTGGTATTGCATCGACGCTGGGCAGACTCGAGTGCAGGACTACGACGTCGGGATTGTCGACGCGTTGGCCGCCGAGGTGCCGGTGATTCTGGTCCTGACGCAGTGCATCGACGACGACCGAGCAGCCTCATTGGAACGGGCCATTGCCGCCGAGAAACTGCCCATCGAAGGCAGCCCGATCCGAACGCTCGCGCGCGAGCGCAGGGTTGCCGGGCACACAATCCCGCCACGGGGCCTGGAGGAACTGGTGGAGCGGACCAACGACATCCTCCCCGAGGCGGTGAGGCGGGCGTTTACAAACGCCCAAGGGGTAGTCGTCCGCCTCAAAGCCAACCAGGCGCGAGCGATCGTTGGTGCATCGAGCGTTACCGCGGCCGGCATCGGTGCAGTCCCGATTCCGGTCCCGGACGCCGTGGTTCTGATGCCGGTTCAGCTCGGCATGCTCGCGAGCATCAACGCCATCTTCGGCATCGACATGGGGAGCGACCGTGCCGTCAACCTGATCCGCGGGTTAGTCGGCCAGGGCGGAGTCACGGTCGTCGGTAGACAAATCGCCGCGAACCTCCTGAAGGTCATTCCCGGCGTGTCGGTCATCAACGCGTCGGTTGCCGCAGCGCTGACGGCCGCGCTCGGCGAGGCGTACATCCAACTGTGCAGCGAGATGCTCCGCCGACAGGCCGCAGGGAAGCCGATGCCCGAGCCGGACATGCTGCCCTTTCTCCTCGACGCCTACCAGAACGTGTTCAAAAAGCCAGGCGACAGAAAGAGCAAGACGACCGGATCGCAACCCTCGAGATCCACCTGAGGTTGCTGCACCCGGGGGTCGACCACGCCCCATTCGGACGACGCGTGCTGAACGAAGGTCTGTCCGCGAAGACCGGCCGAGCAGTCGACCGACCGTCCGGACCTGCCGATCGAATCGCCGCTTCGCGGCCGACCCGTAGCTCGATAAGCGAACGGAGCGGCCCACGAGTGGCCAGGCTCGCAAATCACCTCGTTTGTGGGCGCTCAAGCGTGTCGCCGATGAGCCAGATCATCGGGGGCCACAGTCCCACGAACAGCGCACGACGCTCGGCATTGCCGCGCTCATCTTGATCGACGGTCTTGGCGCGGATCCACAGGCCGATGCAAAGCCCGATGGAGCCGAACGACGCGAGCTGCAGATGCCAAGGCCGAAGTCCGGCGCGGTGAAGGGGGGTCAACATGTAGATCAGTCCTCCGGGACGCGAAATAACTTAAACAGCATGTTTAGATTTATCTGGATAGTATGTTAGAGACATGCCGAGGCGACCGTCCCCGACCCGCCGGTGGCTGACCGCCGTAACGTGGCCCGCCGGGATTGCCCTTACCGCGTGGGACTACATGTGGCGCTCGACGCCGATGCACCGGAGCGAGCGCCTGGAAGGGTCCGACGTCTGGCTAGGTTGGCCGGCGGTCGAGGCCGCCTCACTCAGCGAGGAGATCCAGCGCGCGGAGGACGGTCACGGCCCGCTGTTTCACCGCCGCTACCGAACCTGGATCCGAGAGGCGGCGGTGTCTCCGGAGGCCGTCATGGGCGCGCTCAAGGAGAATCTGAACCGCGCCGCGCCGACCTCGTTCGCCCGGTTTCAGAAGGTTCACGGCAACCGGCGGACGATGCGCGTCGGAGATGAGTACGTGGTGCGTATGCCAGGCCCCTGGGATGGGCCCGTCCGCGTCATTGACGCCGCGGAGTGTTCGTTTCGCCTCGCCACCCTCAACGGCCATCTCGAAGCCGGCCAGATCGAGTTCCGAGTCGGGCGCGCGGAGCGCGGCGACATGGCGTTCGAGATCGAGTCATGGGCCAGGAGCAGCGGACGGGTGTCAAACCTGCTCTACCACAGACTGCGCTTCGCCAAGGAGGTTCAGGCCCACATGTGGATCTCGTTTCTGGAGCGGGTAGTGTCGATATCCGGAGGGGGGATGACCGGCGGGATCCAGATCGAAACCCGGCGGATCGAGGCCCTTCCTGATGCCCGATGACTCGGTCCGTGGCTCGCCGACTATCCGCCGCCGGCTGGCAGGTCTCCCGACGCGGAACCTGAACTTCGATCCCGCGGAGCTGGCGGGCGCCCGCCCCGAGGACGGGTGGACGATCACCGACCTCTGTCAGTCACTGCCATCCGAGCCGCCCGGAATGCCCGTCGAGGGCGGCAGTTGGAATGCCGCGCGTGCGCTCATGCGGGGCTACGAGTTCGCCGACCCGTCGATCGTTCGCGCCTTCTACGATCCCGCGGCGCCGTTGGAGGGCCGCAATATGCTGCTCAAGCTCCAAGCCCTCGGGCTGTTCTGGCTGTTCGTCGGGGTCAGGGTCGGCGAGGTCTACGACCAGACCCGATCGACGCCGCGCGGAGACATCCGAGTCTGGGGATGGAATTACCGGACGCTCGAGGGACATGTCGAGATGGGCCAGATGGACTGGGAGGTGTGGAAATGGCCGAACACCGGCGACGTGGAATTTCGCGTCCACGCGGTCTCCCGGCCCGCCCCCGTCCGCAACCCGATCGTGCGGCTCGGCTTTCGCCTCGTGCGTGAGCGCGAACGCGACGCCTTCCTCAAGAGCACCAAGCGGCGGATGCGAGCGTTCACCGAACTGGCCTTGAAGGACCCGGCTCGGTCAGGGCAGCTGCGCTCGGCTGCCGCTGAGCTGACCGCGCGCCGATCTCGGCCATCGGACCAGGCCCACGATCAACTGACGCGCAGGCTGAGCTGAACGATGCCCCCTCGCTATCCGATTTTCCAGTTCCCGAACGCGCCGCTGATCACGGCGATGCTGTCTCGCGCGGTGGCGCGAACGACCCACGGACGCACGGGCCGCGCCGCGTCGGCGATCTCCGCCCTGGCACAACTTGTCTGGGCGTACCAAGAGATCACCGATGGCGCCAACGGCTTCCGCCGCCTGCTGGGTGTCGGAGCGGCGGCGCGAGCCGGCTCCGAGCTGGCGGGCGTCGCAAAGCCCGGCTCACGGTTCCGCGTATGCCCGGCCCGCGGCCGAGTCGGTTGACATCGACACGTCCCGCTGCGACGCTTCCGATCGTCGCGCGGCAACTCGAGGGGGATGCCGAGAGAGATGCGATGGACGCTTTCGCGCTGACCTACGAAGGGTTCGATCCGGATCAGGAAGGCCTTCGCGAGGCGTTGACCTCCACCGGCAACGGATATCTCTGTGCTCGTGGCACCGCCGAGTGGGAGGACGCCGACGGGGTGCATTACCCCGGCACGTACGCGCACGGCGTCTATAACCGGGAGACGACGATCCTGGGCGGGCTGCCCGTGCTCAACGAGGATCTCGTCAATCTTCCCAACTGGCTGGTGCTCAAGCTGCGGATCGAGGGCGAAGACGCGATCCGGTTGGCCGACGTCGAGCTGCTCGACTACCGCCACGGGCTCGGCATCCGCAACGACGTCGTCGTCCGGGAGATCCGCTTCCGCGACCGCAGCTCACGCGTGACGAGGCTGCGCAGCCGCCGCTTCGTCAGCATGGCGGATGTACACCACGCGGGGATCGAGTGGACGCTGACCGCGGAGAACTGGTCAGGTCGAGTCGAGGTCGTGTGCGCGCTCGACGGGCGCGTAACCAACAGCGGCGTCGCCCGCTACCAGGAGCTCGAGGGCCGGCACCTCGATCCGGTCTCTCCCCGGACGTTCGGGCCTGAGGTGATCGCGCTGAAGGTCCAGACCCGTCAGTCAAACCTGTACATCAGCCAGTCGTCGCGCAGCCGCGTCTTCCAAGGCACCGACCCCGTGACGGTTCAGCGCAGCCTCTACCAGACGGAGGATTACATCCAGCAGGTTTTGGCGTTCGAGGTCCAGGAGGGCGTGGCGGTCCGCGTGGAGAAGATGGTCATGTTCTCCACCTCTCGGGATCCGGCGACGAGTGACTCGCTTACGAAGGCCGGCACGTCGGCGGGACGCTCGAGGGGCTTCGAGGCCGAGCTCGCGCGGCATCGGTCGGCGTGGGAGGAGCTCTGGCGGGTGTCTGACCTGCAGGTGCAAGCGGATCAGGAGGTGCAGCGTCTGCTGCACCTGCACACCTGTCATCTGTTGCAGGTGTGCTCCCGTCACACGGCCGACATCGATGCCGGGGTTCCGGCCCGCGGGCTCAACGGAGAGGCCTACCGCGGACATGTGTTCTGGGACGAGCTGTACGTGTATCCGTTTCTCAACTATCGGATGCCCGAGGTCACCCGAGGCCTCTTGATGTACCGCTACCGCCGTCTCGGCGAGGCGCGTGCGGCCGCCCACGAGGCCGGCTTCCGCGGCGCCATGTTCCCCTGGCAAAGCGGCAGTGAGGGCAAGGAGGAGACGCAACGGGTCCACCTCAACCCGCTCACGGGCCGCTGGGAGCCAGATCTCAGCCGCAACCAGCGCCACGTCAACGCCGCGATCTTCTACAACATCTGGCATTTCTTCCTGGCCACTCAGGACGTGGCGTTCCTGCACGACTATGGCGCGGAGATGATGCTCGAGATCGCCCGCTTCTGGGCGTCAATCGCGCACCTGAACCCCGATCGCGGACGCTACGAGATCCACGGAGTGATGGGCCCGGACGAGTTCCACGAGAAGTACCCAGGCGCGGCCGAAGGTGGCCTTCGAAACAACGCGTACACCAATGTCATGGTGGCCTGGGTGTGCGAGCTCGCGCAGGAGGTCCTCTCACTGCTACCCGAAAGCCGCGCCGAGGCGCTGAGGGACAGGCTCGGGCTCGGCGACGACGAGCTGCGCACGTGGGAGGACATGAGCAAGCGGATGTTCGTGCCGTTTCAGGACGAGGGCATCATCAGCCAGTTCGAAGGCTGGGACCAGCTGCAGGAGCTCGACTGGGATGCGTACCGCGCCAAGTACGGAAACATCCAGCGGCTCGACCGGATCCTGCGCGCCGAGGGCGATGACCCCGATCGCTACAAGATCGCCAAGCAGGCGGACACCGTGATGTTGTTCTACCTGTTCTCCTCCGAGGAGCTCCAGCGGCTGTTCGCTCGCCTCGGCTACGCCTTCGGGCCCGACACCACGCGCGACAACGTCGCCTACTACGACCATCGCACGTCGCATGGCTCAACGCTCAGCTACGTCGCCTACGCCGGGGTTCTCGCGGCGCTGGATTCCGAGAGCTCCTGGGAGCGTTTCCTCGTCGCTCTCGGGAGCGACGTGGGCGACGTCCAGGGCGGGACAACCAAAGAGGGGATCCACATGGGCGTGATGGCCGGCACGCTCGACCTCGTCCAGCGCAGCTACATGGGCACTCAGGTCCGCGACGGCATCCTCCGGTTCGACCCAAGGCTGCCGGCGCCGATCGACGGGCTGTCGTTCTCGATGCAGTTCCGGCGGACCCCGCTCCGGGTAACGCTGGCCGACGGCCAGCTGACGATCGCCGCCCATCCCGAGGGCGTCAGCCGGCCGATCAAGGTGGGGGTCGGAGATGAAGTCCGCGACTTCGGCCCCGGGGACGTTTACACGTTCGGGTTGCAACCGAAGCGAAGCGTCGAGCAGCAACTTCACAGGTAGAGGGGAGCACGCGTGCCGAAACAATTCCAGGGAGCGATCTTTGATGTCGACGGAGTGCTTGTCGACTCGCCGCACGAGAAGGCCTGGCGCGAGTCGCTGCGTGAGCTGATGGAGAACGAATGGAGCGATATTCGCGATCACACGACCTGGTCGCCCGAGGCGTTCACGTCCCGGGTCTATGAGCAGCAGATGTCCGGCAAGCCGCGAATGGACGGTGCCCGAGCGGCACTCGAGTACTTCCACGTGCCGGATGACGACGACCACCGGCTCGCCGAATACGCCGATCGCAAGCAAGCGATGGTCGTCCGCCTGATCGAGGCCGGGGACTTCACCGCCTACCCGGACGCCCTGCGCTTCATCATCCACGTCACGGACGTGGGGATCCGCACCGCCGCCGCCTCCTCCTCCAAGAACGCCAAGCTATTCCTGAGCAAGATCAGGCTGGACACGTTCGCCGAGGAGAACGGGATCACCTCGCCGTCGGTGCGACCGGGTCTGACGCTGCTCGACTACTTCGATGCCGACGTCTCAGGACGGGACTTCGCCCACGGAAAGCCCGCCCCCGACCTGTTCCTGGCTGCGGCGCAGGAACTGGGAACCGCGCCCGAGGACTCGATGGTCATGGAGGACGCCGTGTCGGGGGTGCAGGCCGCCAAAGCCGGGCACATGGCCGCCATCGGTGTCGCGCGCGTAGACGACGCCGAGTTCCTGGCCGCGGCGCACGCCGACATCGTCGTCACGAGCCTCGACGACGTGGACCTCACGGCATTGCGCGATGGCCGACTGGCGACCAAGTCCGCGTAGCTGAGGTCCTCGAAGCACCGCTGGAACGTAGGACTCCTGAGCGGGCCGCTATATCCCGCGGTTCTAGCGGGCTCGCGTCGAAGCGCTTGGGCTTGCGTGTCCGCGGCCGTAGCGTCAAGTTGGCCGGCCGTGCACCGACCGACCACGACACCCGTTGGCCTACCGAAGGAGCAGCCAGTGAAGATTGAAGACTACGCATTGATCGGTGACCTCCGCACGAGCGCCCTCGTGGGACGGAACGGATCGATCGACTGGCTGTGCCTTCCCCGCACCGACTCGCCGGCGTGCTTCGCCGCACTCCTCGGCGATGAACAGAACGGCCGCTGGCTGCTGTGCCCGTCAGCGCCGGTGCGCCGCGTGTCCCGGCGCTACCGCGAAGGCACCCTGATCCTGGAGACCGACTTTGAGACTGATACCGGTACGGCCAGAGTCACCGACTTCATGCCGCTGCGCGACGGTGGCGAACCACAGCTCGTGCGGATCGTCGAAGGTCTGCAAGGAGAGGTGGAGATGCATATGCAGTTCATCGTGCGACTCGACTACGGCTCGTTGGTTCCGTGGGTCGAGCGGACCGCCGACGGGCTCCTGGCGCTGGGAGGTCCGAACGCGCTGCACCTCTCGACGACCGCGGAGATGCACGGGGAGGACCTGACGACCGTGGCCGATTTCACTGTCCGTCCCGGGGTTCGCGAGCGCTTCTCGCTCATGTGGTACCCATCCCACGGAGAGTCGCCGGCAGTCGAGGACCCCGATTCTGCCCTCGCCAGAACAGACGCATACTGGCGGGATTGGTCGTCGCGGTGCACTTACAACGGCGAGTGGCACGACGCCGTGCTGCGCGCGCTCATCACCTTGAAGGCGCTCACTGACCAGGAAACGGGCGCGGTCGTCGCCGCTCCGACGACTTCCCTGCCCGAAGACCTCGGCGGCGTCCGTAACTGGGACTACCGCTACTGCTGGCTGCGCGACTCGGTCCTGACGCTCGACGCGCTGCTCGAGGGTGGTTATGTGGATGAGGCGGTCGCGTTCGGGGGCTGGGCGCTTCGCGCGGCCGCAGGGGACGTCTCCAAGCTGCAGATCATGTACGGCACCGAGGGCCAGCGCCAGCACGAGGAGATTGAGCTCGACTGGCTCCCCGGCTACGAAAGCTCACGACCGGTGAGGGTCGGCAACGCGGCTGCCAAGCAGTTCCAGCTCGATGTCTACGGCGAGGTTGCCGGCGTCGCCTACGCCACCAGCATGGTTACCGGCAGCATCGACGCTCACAACTGGCCCCGCGTACGCGCGCTGGTCGAGTACCTGGAAACGGCATGGGAGAAGCCGGACGACGGCATCTGGCAGGTCCGCGGACCGCGCCGCCACTTTGTGCAGTCGAAGGTAATGGCGTGGCTGGCCTTCGACTCCGCGGTGCGCCTGGTGGAGCGGTTCGAGCTCGACGCACCTTTGGCGCGCTGGAAGCAAATCCGCACGCGAATTCACAAGCAGGTGATCGAGAAGGGCTACGACCCGAAGCGAAAGACGTTCACCCAGTACTACGGATCCCAGCAGCTCGACGCCGCCGTCTTGATGATCCCAATCGTGGGTGTCCTGCCTGGCACAGACGAGCGGGTCGCGGGGACGATCGATGCGCTTCAACGTGAGCTCGGCCACGACGGGTTTATCTCGCGCTACTCGACCACCGCGACGGACGACGGACTCCCCGGAACCGAGGCTCAGTTCCTGGCCTGCTCGTTCTGGCTCGTCACGGCACTCGCGATGAACGGGCGCGCCGACGAGGGACACCAGCTTTTCGAGCGTCTGCTGGCACTCGGCAACGACCTGGGGCTGTTCTCAGAGGAGTACGACGTCGCCCACCAGCGGCTGGTCGGAAACTTTCCGCAGGCCTTCACCCACCTCACGCTGGTCCAGGCCGCGAAGACGCTCGGAAATCCGAGCGCCGATGCCGCCGCTCGCTACCTGGATCCGCAACCCGCTGGCTCCAGAGCCCGCTAGCTTCCGAACGCGCGCGTGGCGGCTGACGCCCGCCACTAGGCTGTGGGTCATGTCCCTTGTGATCGTCGGCGCGGGGCCCAATCTTGGCCTAGCCGTGGCCAGGCGGTTCGGGCGCGAGGGCTTCGCCGTAGGTCTGATCTCCCGCACCGAGTCCCGGTTGGTCGAACTGGCCGCCCAGCTCCAGCTCGACGGAATCACCACGGCCGGCGCGGCCGCAGACATCCGCGACAGCGAGGCGCTGGCGAACGCCATCCACAAGCTTGCCGCCGAGCTTGGCCCGGCTGAGGTTCTGGAGTATTCGCCGCTACCGGCCCCCGAGTTCATGAAGCCCGTGCTGGAGACGACCGTTGACGACGTCCGCGGCCCGCTCGAGTTCAGCGTGCTCGGCGTGGTCGCCGCGGCCCAGGCGGTCGTGGGACCGATGCGCCAAGCCGGGCGGGGGACGATCCTCTTCACCACAGGCGGCGCCGCCATCAACCCCAACCCGGCTCGTGCCGGCGTCGGGATCTCCTTCGCAGGCGAGGTTGCGTACGCGCGGATGCTTCACGACGCGTTACGCCCGGAGGGGATTCACGTCGCCCACACCGCTATAGCCGGTCGGATCGCCCCCGGAGCGGACAACGATCCCGTAGACGTAGCCGAGGTCCTCTGGACACACCACGTCGATCGCCGCGTCTTCCAGACCCGGCTCGGAATGCCCTGAGCACTCGAGGAGGAGACGGATTAGCAGAGAGCAAGCTGGTCGAACTGCTCCCAGTACTCCTTTAGCAGCGTCGGGTAACTGATCCCTGGCAGCGGTGCGACGAAGAACCGGCGAGTTGGATCGGAGCGCAGCACGCAGCGCGTCTGAAGCTTCGGATCGCCCGTGTCGTCGCCCTGTCCGATCGACCAAGCCTGCACCTCAAGCATGCTGATTCGCGGAGGAGAGCCGACTGTCTGCGCGACGTAACCGACCACCACTCGAGGCCCATTGCGTCCCTGCACGATGGCGAGATCCTGGACTGGGTAGCCGTCGACATACGGCCCCTTGTTGGGATCCGCCGCCAGGACGCTCAACCTTTTGTACGCCGCTCTGTACCCAACCGCCGCGCGACTCGGATGCGAGACGGGCGCGAGCGATGGCGGCTGCTGCATCAGCGCGTCGACCGTGTACGTCTTCGCCGTCTCGTCCCAGAATATGATCACCGGGAACGTCGGAGAGCTCGGCTCGTTGGCGGGAGAGTAGACGCCTAGCAGCTGCGCCGATCCGGCGCCGATCAGATCCGCGAGGTCACGCTTTTCGAAGAACTCAGCGTCGCCCGTCAGCTGAGCGGACTCGGAAACGTATGTCGGCGAAAACACGAAGCTGGGTCTGAGCGAGGTGGCAGTACCAGCGTCGTCATAGAAGCGAAGGGTGTCGGCGTGCGGGAACTGTCCCTTCCCGGGCAAACGTCCGAACACTTTGCTGTGGGAATAGAAAACATAGGACGGTTGGCCGTAGCCCTGCAGGTCGGCTGACCACCTTTGAACGTCATCGTTCGCGAATATCGCCGAACCTCTGATGCCGGCCAGTTGCTCCTCCGTCGACGGAGGGGGCGGAGCAGGCCGGAAGCTCCCGACGACCAACCAAAGGAACAGGCCGAGGGAGAGCACGCCGATCAGCAGCGCGCAGAGCGCCGCGGATATCCCATCCGGTCGGAAGGCCTGGACCAAGTCTCTGAGCACTACTTTCGAAGCCGGCGCGTCCGTTGCCGGCGCTTGCCTGGCTCCCGGGTCAGTCCAGCCGTTCCAGTCAACCGCGAAGGTTCGGGCGACCGGCCGGTTCTCCGGGATTTCTATGCCGGCTTCGGAGGCGCGCGCGAGCTCGCCGGGTGTCCAGCCTGGATCCAGCTGGAAGCGCGCCGCGTGCCCCAAGAGAAATCGCCTCGTCTCTCCGAGATTGCCGCTGGAGTTGCAGAGCGCGATGTAGTCGTCCGTTCGTACGCTCGCCACGAGCTTGATCGACGGCCACTTGCGCACGAGCTTGCGCCACGTGTCGCCGTCGAGCGCAAACTCGTATCTCGCAAGGTCGTCGAGCCACAGGACGATCGCTTCCTTCTTCCGACGGGCGAGGTCAGATGCCGCAAGCCTGCGCAGCCCGTCGGCGTCCCGCGGATACAACAATCGGGCGCCACCGGCCCGATCACGGACGGCCTCGAGCGCCGTCCGGGACTTGCCGGCGAGAGCCGGCCCGGCGATCAGCACCAGTGCGTTCGGCTCGTCGATTGCCGCGCGTACGTTCCCGTCGATGTCACGACTGACATAGCGAGGCAGGCCACCGCCCTTCGGCCCGACACCGTCCCGCGCCGGAGAGATGCCGAGCGCGACTGCATCTGCGGTCGCCGCAGTTGTTTCTGGTGAGATCCACAGCAATGCCGCAGCGTCGCGCCTGCGTGAGATGACTGCGTACAGTCGGCTGATCAGCGCCGACAGCAGACCGACGCCCACGACGATCAGGACCGACGCAAGCAAGGGGCCTTTGAAGACATCCGAAACGCTCTTCAGGATTACCGCCGCGATCGCTGCGACCGCACCGAAAACGCCCCGGGGCCTTGGCTTCGTCAAGCATGAAGGTCCTCGCGCGAGCGTCGCTCCACCGTCTCACAGCCCGAGCTCATACACCCACAGACCCACCCGGTCCTGCGCTGATACATCATTGATCGGCCAAGCTCCGACCGGCAATGCCGGGGCGTGTCGCGTCGCTCGAGCGCCGACTACTGGGGACAGCGGTCCGACTTGTGTCGCGCGGGTAACTAGGAGGTGATCCTAGTTATGCGAAGCTTTCGTCATGTTTTGTGACACCGTCTGAGGTATCCGAGTGTCTAAAAGCTGTAAGGCACTTGCGGCACGCGGCACGGATTGATATGTACCGCGCATGCGTAAGCCCTCGCCGAGGGCGCTGGCGATAGCAGCGGTGCGCAACCGCGCTACGCCAACGTTGGGACTCGCGGTGGCAGCCGTCGCCGCGGCCGGCCTCTGGCTTTCCGGAGTCGTATCGGCAGCGAGCCGGGGGAATCAGATCGCCGTGCCGAAGACCACGACGAAGAAACTCAAGACGACCAAGCCTACGCTCGCGCAAGGCGCGACGATCACGTTCTCACAAGACGCGACCCTTACGTGTGCTCCGCAGCCGAACGGCCAGCCAGCAACTTGCACGGCGATAGCGGCTCTGGTCGGGGACGTAGGCCCGCTGAACAACATTCCTCTCGCCACCGATACGCAGATATTCACTTCGGCCAAGCCGATACAGCTCAAATTTGGGTTGTCGCAGCGCACGCTAAACCTCCTTTATAAGCATCGCGGCGACCCTAGGTGCACCGTGACGGTGGCAATCGTCAACGGCTCGAGCCCGGCCGGCGTAGCGGCGACGGGGCAGCAGGCCTCGACCGCCGCGGCAGGCACAGGCTCCCAGAGCCTTACTCCCGCGCGAACCTTCTTCGCATACATCAACGTACCCCCCGTGCCGTGAGAGGGCGTCGTACCGCAGACGCCTAAGTCTGCGGCGAAGCCCGGACTCGGGTGCCTTGACCGCGGTAGAATGCGCTCAACTTTGGGCGCGCATACACGGTCGCGCGGGGTGATCCGTTGGGAGTTTCGAGCCCGCAGCTTGTCGGGCGTGAGATCGAGGTTGACCGCCTTCTCGGCGCTCTCCGAGCGGTCGAAGAATCGCGTCCGACGGTAATCCTGATCATCGGTGAGGCAGGCGTCGGGAAGACGCGACTCGCCCGCGAAGTGACGAAGTGCGCCAGCGAACGCGGGATGCTCGTTTTGCGGGGAGAGTGCGTCGAGCTTTCCGGGGGCGAGTTCCCCTACGCCCCGATCGCGTCGGCACTGCGCGATTTGGCCCCTTCGGCACTCGATGACGCCTTGACTACTCTTCCAATCCAGTCCCAGGTCGAGCTGGCACGCGTGTTCCCCGACGTGGTCAGTAATCCGGGCGTCGCGGTCCCCGACGGCGAGCAGCTTGCCCAGACCCGGGTGTTTGCGTGGCTGCTCTCCCTGTTTCGCCAACTCTCTGAAACGTCCCCGCTTCTACTTGCGGTAGACGACTTGCACTCGGCAGACGCATCGTCCCGCGACTTTTTCCGGTTCCTAGTTCGGAGCCTCCGGTCGGAACGGATCGGAGTGATCGTGACGGTGCGCAGCGATGAGCTACATCGCGGTCATCCGGTGCGAAGACTGGTCGCAGAGCTGATCGGTAGCGAGCACGTCGAGCGGATGGACGTGGCGCGGCTCCCACTCGACGCGGTTGAGCGGCAACTCGCGGGAATCTTGCGGACAAACCCTCCATCTGAGCTTGTGTCTCGCCTGTTCGCGCGCGCCGAAGGCAATCCCTTTTACACCGAGGAGCTGTTGGCGGCAGATCGCTCAAGCATCGACACTGTGCCGGCGACCCTGCGAGACGCGCTCCTTTTGCGAGTAGAGGCTCGATCGGATCCGGCGCAAGCGGTCGCGCGCCTCATCAGCGCCGTGAGTCGACCAGCCGAGGACGCCCTCATCGAGGCGACATCAGACCTCGACCGGCGGGGGCTCCGGGCGGCGCTGCGGGAATGCGTCGACTACCAGCTGCTCGTATCTGATCCCGAGACGGGTCGCTTCCGTTTTCGCCACGCGCTGCTTCGAGACGCGGTCTACCAGGACCTGCTACCCGCAGAGCGTGCGGGCCTTCACCGAGATATTGCCCAGACCCTTGAGCAGGCCGAGCGGCCAGTGTCGGCGGCAGAGTGCGCCTATCACTGGGACGCCGCCGGCGAAGCCGAGAGAGCCCTCGCGTGGTTCATCGAGGCGGGTTCAGCTGCCCAGCGCGTATTTGCGCATCGCGAAGCGATGGCGCACTTTGACCGCGCTCTGGAGCTCTGGCCGATCATCGAGCCTGTCGAGGCGGCCGGCACCGACCTCGCCGGCTTGCGGGCTCGCGCGGCGGAGGCGGCGCGCTGGACGGGCAATTTCACTCGCGCCAAGCAGCTGTGCGAGCAGGCGCTGCAAGGCTTCGACCACGCTGAGGATCCGGCCCGCGCGGCCGCGCTCTACGAGCGGCTCGGCCGCTACCAGCCTTGGAACGTGAAGGGATCGCTGACCGCGTACGAACGCGCGCTCGCTCTATTGCCAAACGAGAGCATTGCGGAGCGGGTACGCCTCCAGGTCAATCAGGCCTATGCCCTGACGTTCCTCGGCCGCTGGCACGAGGCCAAGGTTGCCGCGGAGAACGCGGTTGCGCGTGCGGCGGACAGGAGCCTCTTGGAGGAAGGGTCGGCAACTGCCGTCCTCGGGGTTGCCGTCGCATTCCTCGGGGACCCGGTCGCCGGCGCGCGTCACCTTCGGCGTGCCCTGCAACTGGCGGAGCGAGCTGGGAACGTGCACGACCTCGGCCAGATCCAGCTCGACCTGGGAGAAGTGCTGAGGCTTCAGGGAGACGTTCGGGGCGCTCTCCGGGTGATGCTCGACGGGGAACGTCTCGCCGCCCGTCATGGCACCGACGGCCTGTACGGAAACTTCATGGCTGTCAATGCAGCCGACGACCTATTTCGCCTCGGCAGATGGAACGAGGCCGAGGCGAAGATAGGAGAACTAGAGCTCCGACAGCTCGGGCCGTCGGCAGAACTGCTGATGGCGACAGTCGCAGGCAGGCTGAGCGCCTCCAGGGGCGATTTCGAGGTGGGCGTCAGCTCGCTCGAACGGGCAGTAGCCCTGACACAAGAGGCGGCGCTGCTCGAGTTCATCCCTACTCTGCGCGCGGCCTACGCTGAGCTGGAGCTTTGGCGGAACGCCACGGAACGCGCCCGCGAGCAAATAGCGGCCGGCCTCGAGTCAGTCGGCGAGAGTGCCGACGCGCTTCACCTGCCCGCGCTTTATGCGATGGGAGCCAGGGCCGAGGCAGACCGCGCCGAGGAGGCCCGGCTGATCGGCGACTCGATTAACGCGGAGCAGGGACGAGAGGCTGCGATTGCCCATTGTGAACGCCTGGCGGCGTTACTCGAGGCGACGCGAAGCTCGCTGACGCCGCCCGAGGCGGAGGCCCATCTGGCCGGTTGCCACGCCGAGGTCTCACGGGCAACCGGCATCTCATCGCCCGACCGATGGGCCCAGGTCGTCGAATTGTGGAGAGAGCTCGACCGGCCGTACGCGCTGGCCTACGCGGCTTATCGGTACGCCGAGGCCCTCGTCGTTGGAACGTCCCAGCGCGCGCGGGCTCAGGAGGTTCTGGCGGAAGCGGCGCGTCTGGCCAGCAGCCTGTCTGCCCAGCCATTGCTCGGCCGAATTCGGACGCTCGGGCGAGCAGCGCGATTGAGTCTGACCGCCGACGGCGCAACCGTTGCCACTTCCGGGCCGGTCGCAGAAACGCCGATGGCGCTTGACCTAACTGAGCGAGAGCGTCAAGTGCTCTCGCTGCTGACCGCCGGGCTGACGAATCGAGAGATCGCCGAGCGGCTGTACATCAGCCAACGGACCGCCGGAGTCCACGTCTCTCACATACTGTCGAAGCTAGGAGTCTCAAATCGGGTCATGGCGGCGGCGGCCGCACAGCGGCTCGGCATCCCTCCGGTGAGCTGAACGTAAGGCGGCGAGCCCTTCACGGACCGGGCCTTGTCCAGCATCCAGCGACTCCGTAGGGGCGACGCCCGATGCGCTGCGCAGGGGCCGCGAGTACGTATGTACGAGCTGCTCGGCGCGTAGGGCACCCGACCAAGATACGGCGCTGTCGCGGCGAAAGATACGTCGGGTACACGATGTGCGCTTCGGGCCGGAGGCCTATGGTCACTCCCGCGTACAACCACCATGTGCCGGCGGAGACGACAGCCGGCGCCAACAAGGGGGAGAGATGTACAAGGGTGATAACGCCTTCGGGCTGTTCGCCGACGCGCGCGCCGCGAGCCCCTGGGGCTCAGGCCGGGCTCGACGCAATCCAGTTGCCGACTCGAAGCCGGTACTCGCTGCGGGACTCAATGGCCTCCCCGACGACTCGCGCGGCTGAGGACACCATGGCGTCGGGGATTCCCAAAACGCGTGCCAGGGCGAGCGCGCAGGAGCTGAGCGGAATAGTTCGATCGGCTGCGGCCGGTGACCAACGCGCGTGGAACCAGCTCGTTGATGAGTTCGCGGGAATGGTCTGGGCCATTGCTCGGGCGCACCGGTTGAACGATGCCGATGCCGCCGACGTCTCCCAGTGGACGTGGATGAAGTGTCTGGAGCGCCTCGACCAGATACGGGACCCTGCCCGGATTGGCGCGTGGCTAGCCACGACGGCCCGACGGGAATGTCTGCGGGTCCTGCGTGTGTCACGCCGACAGAGACTCTGGGGAGACGACGTGCCCGATTATCCGTCACCGGACACGACGCCTGAGGCCGCGCTTGTGCTCGCCGCACGCGACGACCTGCTCTGGCGCAGCTTCTCCCGACTCCGTCAGAGCGATCAGACCTTACTGCGCTTACTGGTCGCCGATCCGCCTATGACGTACGAGGAGATCGCCGCCGCGCTTGAGATCCCGATCGGAAGCATCGGCCCGACGCGCGCCCGCGCGCTCGCGCGGCTGCGCTCGGAGCTCGGACAGGGTCCCGAGCTCGCCCTGATGAGCGACTGAACAGGCAAGACATGGCAGACACAGTGGAAACGACCGAGGTCGCCAAGATCGGTATCCGACTGACGGAGGAGACATACGCGGCATGGACAGACGCCGAGGACGACTCCGCGCAGTTCCTGTGCGCGTGGTTCGATCGACCGGTCCACAACGACGAGCGCTATTACGCGTACCTCGCGGCCCTCGATCGGGAGGAAGCCGCCGCGCTCGACCTACAGCGCCTGGCGGAAGTGGCGGAGGTCTGTAGAGATGTGTTGACAGATCCCAGCAGCCGGGCTGACGACCGGAGCGCGACACCGTGAGCGCGACCGTGGGAAACGCCGGTTCGCTCGGGTTTAGAGCGTGCGGTCACACCCAGCACGTGGGCACGTGCGGTGCCTGCCAGCGCGCACAACTCGCACGGTGGCGGCACCAGCTGCAGCAGGCAACGTGCGGCGCTCGCGGAGCCGGTCCGGCCACTGAGACCAGGGCCCAACCCGCGTGAGTGGCGAGCGCTAACACCACCAAACATCAAGCGCCGCGCACCATGCGCGCGCCGGCGCCGCTCACGTGCGTACCATCACGAGCATGCGAATAACCCAAGAGATCGCGGAGTCAATAGACAATCGGCTGCGCGAACTGAACGACGAAATCAAAACGTTGGACGCAGCCCGAGTCGCGCTCGATGGGCGCAAGGACCGGTCATCCCGACGGCGTCCTGCCGCCGTGACCAAGCGGCGCGGCTCGTCCCCCCGCGCAAGCTCCCGGGCTAAGGCGTCCACGCAGTCGACACGTAAAGCATCAGCACACGGCGTTTCCGAACCAGCGTCTCGGCCGCGCAAACGCGCTCGGAAAACAACTCGCTCAAGGGCCCGTCCGACGTCGAGCGTCATAACCGCCGACCGACTCGAGTCGCTGCTGTCAAGCAACGGCGGGCTGACCACGTCCGCGCTTGCCGAACAAGCAGGCGGGGACCGCGACCACGTACTCAGGCTGCTCCGGGACTTGGAAACGGCTGGCCGGATCCGCCGGACCGGCCAACGACGCGGAACGCGCTGGCACGCGGTCACCGACGAGGACCGGATCCGCGAGCGCGCCGCCCAACTCGAGGCCACGCGCAAGCGCCGCACCTGACGGCCGCGAGCCGCCCCGACCGTCAGCGATCCGCCCGAGAGCCGTCAGGCCTGGCCGACGCGGTCGGCAGCGTCATCGCACTCGACCTGGCGATGAAGCGTGGGATCTCGCGCGAGCCGTTCGGCAACGCGCACCACCTCTTCGCCGAGCAGCCGCAGTTGCTGCTCGACCGCGTCGTCTTGGACTTCTCCGGATTCTGCGAAGACCCGTGCCGCTTGTGGCACTGGGACGACGTAGGGCACCGCCCATCCCCGCAGCGAGCGCACCGAGAACTCCATCGTGTTGACGACTTGCAGTCCTGTGTCCCGCCGGCGGCGCTGATCAAGCCGATCACATCATCAGTGGAGGATATGGCGGCTCGCGAGTCTCAAGCATGTGCAGCCAGTCAATTGCGTCTGAGCGAGCCCGAGACCGATCCGTTGTACATCGGGCTGCTCCACAGCATCCCGTCGGCCTCGATAACTTGGTCTCGATCGTCGTCGTGGACGACCACGGGGCGTCGCGCTGCTGGCAAGGGCGCGGACCTCTTGCTGGCCCCGTCATGGCGTGGCGGGGGCGCTCGCCTGCTATTCGAATAACGCGTCGATCGAGACCTCGATCCGCCGCCGGCCTGGATTTCGCTCGATCGAGGTAGCCGGGTCCGGCGGGCGGACGATACTGCAGCACCGTTGCACCTCATCGGTGAGGAACCGGGACGGCTTGCCGTAGCCGTGGGCGTCGTCGATTCCGTGGGGCCGGTGGTAGTAGCGGACTGGGACGTAGAGGTGGAGCTGGCGCCGAGCGCGGGTCATCGCCACGTAGAGCAGCCGACGCTCCTCGTCGATCGTCTCCGTCGACCCGGCGGCCATGCACGCGGGGAAGTTGCCGTCGTAGAGCGCGAGGACGTGGACGGCGTGCCATTCAAGGCCCTTCGCCGAGTGGATCGTCGAGAGCACGAGGTAGTCCTCGTCCAGATGCGGCGGCCCGGCGAGGTCAGAGCTCGACGTGGGCGGATCGATGACGAGCTCGGAGATGAACTGACCCAGCGCCGACGCCTCGCGTGCGGCAGCGACCAGTTGGTCGAGGTCTTGTAGGCGCAGCGCGCCGTCGGGGTACCTCGCCTTGATCAGCGGTGCGAGCGATTGGCCGAGAAGCTCCGCCCGCACGCCGGCCGCCTTCTCCCCGCGGGCGGCACCTAGAGCCTGAATCACGCCGTCGGCGAGCTCGCGCGCGTCGACGGGAAGTTTCTCTCGCGCGACCGGCCACGCCGTCAGCGCGTCTCCGTCCGTGGTCACGAGCACGTCGAGGACGCGCCGGGCGGTCGCCGGACCGACGCCCTCGAGCAGCTGAAGCACACGGAACCAGGAGATCTCGTCCAACGGGTTGTCGGCTAGACGAAACAGCGCGATCAGGTCCTTTACGTGAGCGGCCTCGAGATACCGCAGGCCGCCGTACTTGACGAACGGGATCTGCCGTCGAGAGAGCTCGAGCTCCAGCAGGGCGCTGTCGTGCGAGGTTCGCATGAGCGCGGCCTGCTGGCGCAGATCCATCCCTCGCTCCCTGGCCTCGAGCACACGGTCGGCGATCTCGCTGGCCTGCGCGGACTCGTCGCGGCAGAAGACCAGCTCAGGCGCGGCGCCGCCCTCGCGATCGGTCCGCAGCTGCTTCGGAAACGCGCGCTCCGCCTGCGCCGACAACGCGTTCGCGATGTCGAGGATCGGCTGCGTCGACCGGTAGTTGCTCTCCAAGGTCACGACCGTGGCGTCGGGGAAGTGATCGGGAAAATCGAGGATGTGCCTCGCCGACGCGGCTCTCCAGCCATAGATCGCCTGGAAGTCGTCCCCGACCGCGGTCAGGTCCCTGCCCTCCCGCCGCAGGTGACGGACGATGTCGACCTGCAGGCCGTTGACGTCCTGGTACTCGTCGATAAGCACGTGATCGAACTGCGCGTCGATTTGCGCTCCGACGACGTCGTCGGTCGCGAGCCCTCGCCAGTACAGGAGCAGGTCATCAAGGTCGATGACCCCGAGTGCGCGCTTCCGAGCCGTGTATGCCCTGAACAGCGCGGCGAGGTCGTCCAGGTGCTCCTCGCACCACGGAAAGGAGTCGGCGAGCACCCCGGAAAGCGGCCGCTGCGCGTTGACAGTGCGGGAGTAGATATCGAGCAGCGTGCTCTTCTTCGGAAACCGCCGCCCACGCTCCGCGTGTCCGTGCTCTTCGCGCACGAGGTCGATCACGTCGGCCGCGTCTCCCGCGTCAAGCACGCCGAAGCCCGCCGGCAGCCCGAGCGCCGCAGCGTGGCGGCGGACGAAATGATGGGCCACGGAATGGAAGGTGCCACCGACCACGCCGCGGGCGCCGTTGGGCATTGCCACCAGCGCCCGCGCGCGCTGCAACATCTCACGCGCCGCGCGACGCGTGAACGTCAGCAGCAGGATGCGTTCCGGCGCTACCCCGCCGGCGACGAGCCATGCGACCCGTCCGCACAGCGTCGTGGTCTTACCGGTCCCCGCACCCGCCAAGATCAGCAGCGGACCGCCCGGATGGCGAACCGCCGCCCGCTGTTCAACGTTCAGCTCCTCGAACCACGGCGACTCCTCGGCGAGCAACGCGGCCGTCTCCTGCGATCGCGAATCAGAGCGGACGTCGAACACGTGTTCGCGACTCTAAGCCAGCGGGCGGATGGACATCCGCCAGAGAGACCTTCGCGAACCGGAGCGTGCCGTCGGGGCCGAGTGCCGCCAGATCCGGGCGTCGGTCGTCAGCTCTGCGCATGCGAGAACACGAATGCGATCGCGCTGGCGACGAGGGCGGCATGATGCTCCTAGGCGAAGCAGAGGGTCGCGAGGAGCGGATCCCGCAGCCGTGTCGAGCGACCGTGGATGGACCAGGCGAGGGACATTGCGCGGGTATGTGGCGCGAGGCACTGGGGGCACTCCGGCCGTGATCGAAACTATTGCTTCGGCCGATCGAATCGACTTCGACGGCTTCGACAACACCGCTGACACCATGGACGGACAGCTGATGGCATTCACGGAAGGCACTGGTGGGTGCGTGGTCCTCGGAGCGGTGACCATCGACGGGACCTCACCGAGTGCGAGCGCATCAAATGCGACCGCCCAGCGCTCCAACTCGCATTCTGCCCGGCGCTCCAACTCGAACGGGCGGCGCTTGCCCATACATATGCGCGCTTCGATCACCAGGCGCTGACCGTAAGCCCTAAACCAATATCGACGTCGTCAAAAAGCCGGCTCAATGCATGAGCGGCCGGGAACGGCGCGCCAGACAGACCTATCCGCTTGCAGGGCGTTTGTGAGTACCCCCAGCCGGATTCGAACCGGCGATCTCCTGCGTGAAAGGCAGGCGTCCTAACCGCTAGACCATGGGGGCGTCGGTCTTGGCCCATTGTATGAGCCACTCCTCGCCGGATACCGGCGGTGGCGACGGGGCGCCCGGCGGCCGCGGGCGCTACTCGCGCGTAATCCCCTGCGGAGCGGGTAGTTCCGCAGAAACTGAACACGGGAGAAAGGCCCTCGGCGGCGGATCGGATTGCGGAGCGATCGGGGGCGAAAGGAAACGATGCACCCACTGCTCTTCGTCAACTGGGCTTCGGTTAGCAGGGTGTTCCGGGGCCTGATGTGGCTGGTCGCGATCGTGCTGGCCGGCGTCATCGCGGTTCACCTCGTGCCGGCCACGCCGACGGTGCACCACACGGCCCGACTGCTGCGCTGAGGTCACGCCGGCGCGCAGCCGGCTCTCGATGCCCAGGCGTCACCTCCGTCAGCCAAGTGAAATGAGCGCGATTCCCGCCACCACGGCGATCGCGCCGGCGAGCCGCTCGGGACCGATCTTCTCCCGCCCGCTCAGCGCCAGGAACGCGGTCGCCATCACCACGCTCGACTCCCGCACCGCGGCGACCGACGCCGCCGGCGCCAGCCGGAGCGCCGCGAGCGCGAGCGCGTAGGCGCCGAACATGCCGATGCCGGCCAGCAGCGTCGAGCGGCTTACGGCGGCCCGCAAGACGGTTGCGCCGCGCACGCGCCACACCGCCAGCGCGTAAACGATCCCCGGGACGCCGAGCACGACCACCAGGTAGGTAAGCGGCGCAGCGTGGACGATTCCGTGCTTGTCGACGAGCGTGTAGCCGGCGATGCACGCGCCGACCGCCAGCGCCAGCCCGAGATCGCGTGGTCGGCCCGACGCTCCGACGCCGCGCACTAGGACGATCCCGACGGCCACTACGACAACCCCGACCGCCGCCAACGCCGACACGGTCGCACCGAGTGCGATCACGCCGACAACCAGGACGAGCACCGGCGCCGAGCCGCGCGCGATCGGATAGATGAAGCTCATCGCGGCAAGCGAATAGCCAGTCGCCAGCAGCGCCAGATAGGCCAGCTCGAGCGCGCTCGAGCCCGCAACGTACGGCACGGCGGCAGAGTCGATGCGCCAGTTGATCAGCGCGACCGGCACAAACACGACGGTGCCGACGAGGAGCGCAACTGCGCTCGCGGCGTGCGTGTCCTCCTCGCCCGAGAGCAGCAGGTTCCACGCCGCGTGCACCGCGGCGGCGGCGAGCGCGAGCAGCAGAGCTGAGAGCGGCATCACGTCGTTATAGAGTCGGGGGCTGACATGGGCGTCCTCGACACCCTCGACGCCGACGAGCTCAAGCTCGCTCCGGAGGCCCCTGCGCCGACCACGGCCGGCGCGATGAAGGCGACCCTGACAAACGAGCGCTTCTCCGATCCGAACTGGATCTTCGAGCGCAAGCTCGACGGGATCCGGTGCATCGCGATCCGCACGGGCAAGACCGTGACGCTGCTATCGCGCAACGACATCTCCCAGAACAGCCGCTATCCGGAACTCGTCGAGGCGCTCGAGAAGGAGGAGTGCGACCAGTTCGTGATCGACGGCGAAGTGGTCGCGTTCGACGGATCGGAGACGAGCTTCGCCCGTCTCGCCCAGCGCGGACACCATTACGTCCCGGTCTTCTATTACGTGTTCGACATCCTGTGGCTCGATGGTCACGACGTCAGAAGCCTCCCGCTCCGGACCAGGAAGCGGCTGCTCAAACAAGCCCTCAGCTTCCACGGGAACGTCCGCTGGACCGCCCACCGGAACCGCGACGGGGCGGAGTACTTCAAGGAGGCGTGCCGCAAAGGCTGGGAGGGCCTCGTCGCCAAGCGCGCGAACAGCCCCTACGTCACCACCCGCTCGCGCGACTGGCTGAAGTTCAAGTGCGAGCACGGGCAGGAGCTCGTAGTCGGCGGCTTCACCGAGCCGCGGGGCTCTCGCGTCGAGTTCGGCGCGCTCTTGCTCGGCTACTACCGGGACAAACAGCTCGAGTACGCGGGCAAGGTCGGGACCGGGTTCGACACCGAGACGCTGCACGACCTCGGCGCCGAGCTCAGAGCGCTCAGGCGCGCCAACCCGCCGTTCGCCGAACCAACGACGATCAAAGAGCGGGACGTGAACTGGGTCGAGCCGAAGCTCGTGGCCGAGGTCGGGTTCACCGAGTGGACTCGCGACGGTCGCCTGCGCCACCCCCGCTTCCTCGGTCTGCGCGACGACAAGGCCGCCTCGGAGGTGGTCCGTGAGGGATGACATGACTGGTGCGCGAGGGATGACATGACCGGTCCGCGAGGGATGACATGACCACAGAGCTGAAGGTCGGCCGGCGCGACGTGAAAATCACGCACGAGGACAAGATCATGTTTCCGGAGGCCGGGCTGACCAAGCTCGACGTCGCCGACCACTACGAGCGCGCCGCGCCACGGATGCTGCCCTACGTGCGCGACCGCCCGCTCGCGCTGCAGGCGTTTCCCGACGGAATCGACGGTGACGGCTTCTTCCTGAAGGCGGTCCCGCGTTACTTCCCCGATTGGATCAAGCGCGCCACCGTGCCCAAGAAAGGCGGCACGATCACCCACGCCCTCGCCCAGGACGCCCCGACGCTCGTCTACCTCGCGGGCCAGAACGTGGTCACGGTGCACACCTGGCTGTCGCGCGCCGACAAGCCGCATCAGCCCGATCGCCTCACCCTCGACTTCGACCCGTCCGGCGGCGGCTTCGATGAAGTGAGAGCCGCGGCACGCGCGGCCGGCGACCGCCTCCGCGATCTGGGACTAGCGCCCTACGCGATGACCACGGGGTCGCGCGGCGTCCACGTGGTGTGTCCGCTCCGCCCGGGACCCGACTTCTCCGTGGTCCACGCTTTCGCCCGCGCGCTCGCCGAACAGATGGTCGCCGACGACCCGGGTCACCTGACGCTCGAGTGGCACAAGACCGATCGCGGCAAGCGCATCTACGTCGACGTCAACCGGATCGCGTACGCGCAGCACGCAGTGGCGCCCTACAGCATCCGACCCCGCCCCACCGCCCCGGTGGCGGTACCGCTGCACTGGGACGAGCTATCCGACAAGAAGCTTCGCCCGGACGGGTGGACTGTCAAGACGGTCGGCGAGCGCCTCGATGCCGCCGACCCGTGGGAAGGCATGCGCCGTCACGCGCGCGCCCTCCCGAAGAAGCTCTGACGACCGCCTCAGGCGTCGCGGCGGCGATTCCGCCGGCGGCGCTTGCCCGTGACCTGCCACGGTCCGGGCACGAAGTCGAGCAGCAGGTTCACGGCCCAGATGATCAGCGTGGCCTCCACCAAGGCCCAGAAGCCGTGGATGTGGAACCCGCTCACGATCGCCTTGGTGATCACGAGCATCAGCATCGAGACGAAGAACCAGGCGATCCCGAGCGTCAGGATCGCGAGCGGCAGCGTGACCAGCCTGAGCAGCGGCTTGAGCACGGTGTTCAGCACTCCGAACACGGCCGCCGCCTCTAGCAAAGCAGCCGCGCCCGAGGTGGTCACGCCCGACAGCAGGGCCGTGACGATCAGCAGGATGAGCGCGTTCGTGACCCACGAGATCCCGAGCCGCACCAGGAGCGGCGGATCGGAACGATCCGGCTTGGCTTCGTAGCGCGTCGCCGTCACAGGGTCAGCGTACCTCAGCCGAGGGTCAGCACTCCATGGGCGTAGTCGATTCCGATCGAACCGAAGTGCGAGAGCACATCGGAGCCGAGCAGACCGAACGGCTTGCCCTCCGACCCGGCGATCGTCGAGCTCGTGGCGACGATCGAGGGAAGCGCTTGGCCGCCGATGCTCCAGTTCGACAGGCGGACCTTGCTCGCGCCCTCCGAGCAGCCGACGCCGGTGACCTTGATCGGCTTGCCGACCGTCTTCAGATGGAGCCTCCTAGCGAGGGCGTCGTCGACCAGGGTCTTGGAAGAACCGGTGTCGATCAGGAACGGGTAGGCGTGGCCGTGAATGACCACCCGCGCCAGCGCCAACGTCTCGCCGTCCTTGGCCTTGAGGATCACGATCGGGATCGACGCCTGAGCGGCATGCCCGCCCACGGACGCCTCGCCCCACCCCACAAAAGCCACCAGCACGAACGAACCCACGAGGCCTGCGACAAGAACCAGACGGCGCACGCTTCCTCCCTTGGTTGACCGGAGTGTGAGTCGTCGAGCCTAGTCCTAGCCGTCGCTGGCCGGCGCGCAGGCGGGTTTCACGGGCTGGACGCCGTCCCCTGGCTACTCCCCGACCCGCTCCCACCCTGCGGGTTCCCGCTCGTCGCCTGCATAACCGCGGCGCGCGTCACGCCGCCGTTCGACGCCGGAACGCAGGCGAGCGCAGCGGTGCGGAAGCTCGGCGCCTGCAGGTCGATCCCGTCGGCCTGGACCTGCTGGAGCGACAGCTCGCCCTGGGAGTTCGGATCCGGGAACCGGGTGATGCCGTGGCTGCGCAGGCAGCGCGCGAACGACACCAGGTCCTGCGCATGCCGGCGTTGGTCAGCGGCCTGCTGGGCCTGGTCCGCTGCTGACGGCTGCGGAAGGATGCCGCGGCACGCCTGCTGAGCCGCGTTGTACTGCGGCGAGTTGGCCGGGCCGATGGCCTTGATCGCCACCTGGGTGCCGCCGCCAGTGTGCGTGACCTTCGGGTCAGGGAAGTTCGCGACGCCGTGTTCGCGCATGCAGGCGGAGTACTTGTACGCGCTCGTGGCGATATCGCCGGTCCCCTGCCGCTGGGCGCCCGAGGTCGTGGTGGTGGGCGAGGCGCCGCCGCACCCGGCGGCGAGCAGCGCGACGCCCCCGAGGGCTGCCGCCAATGGGATTATTCGCCGGACGGAATGCATGATCTGTGACCTCCTCGAAACCGCATGAAGCGTGGCGCGATCGTTGTACCTCGCCGGTGGTGACAGCTCGGTCACGGGGGCTGTGACGTCGTTGTCACCGAGATCGGTCATGCTGTGGCCGCGGGCTCAAGGGATAGAGATGCGGGTTCTGGTTGCTGAAGATCACGGGCGGCTCGCGACCGCCATCGCCGAAGGTCTCCGCCGGGAGGGCATCGCGGTGGACATCGCGTTCGACGGCGCCGACGCGCTCCGCCATGTGGCGGTCCACCGCTATGACGTCGTGCTGCTCGACCGCGATCTCCCCCAGGTGCACGGCGACGAGGTGTGCCGACGGCTCCGCGAGGACCGGAGCAACACGCGCGTCCTGATGCTGACGGCGGCGAGCACGATTCGCGACCGCGTCGAGGGCCTCGGGATCGGCGCCGACGACTACCTGCCCAAGCCGTTCGACTTCGAGGAGCTGGTCGCCCGCGTCAGGGCGCTCGCGCGGCGCTCGACGCCGGCGCTGCCGCCCACCCTGTCCCACGGCGACCTGACCCTCGACCCCGCGCGGCGATCCGCAACGCGCGGCGACGTTCCGCTCGCGCTCAGCCCGAAGGAATTCGCCGTGCTCGAGTACCTGCTCGGCGCCGAGGGGCGCGTCGTGTCCGCCGAGGAGCTGCTCGAGGGCGTTTGGGACGAGGCGGCCAACCCGTTCACGAACACGGTCAAGACCACGATCGGCCGGCTTCGGGCGAAGCTGGGCGAGCCGGCGCTGATCGAGACCGTCCGCGAGGGCGGCTACCGGATCTGAACGCCCGTGCGACCGCCAGTACGCCCGTTCGCGCCCACCGCGTGGTTGAAGCTGCCGACCAGGACGGCCCGCATGCGGCTAACGCTGCTCTACGCCGGACTGTTCCTGCTGCTCGGGACCGCGCTGCTGGCGGTCATCTACGTGCTCGTGGCGCGCGGCACCACGATCCAGGTCTCGCAGGCCGTGCCCGCGCCGTCACAAGCGATCCGCCGACTGAGAGTGCCGCCCGGGGGCATCGGGGCCGCCGTCGGACCCGTGCGCGACGTGGTCGTCCAGCAGCACAACGCCGACCTCGCGCGGCTGCTGACGATCTCGTGGGTCGTGCTCGCCGTCACGACGGCGGGCGCGGCCGTCCTCGGCTGGTTCGCCGCCGGCCGCGTCCTCCGGCCGCTGCGCGAGATCACCTCGACCGCGCAGACGATCTCCGCCGGCAACTTGAACGAGCGCCTTGCCTTGAAGGGACCCAACGACGAGTTCAAGCGCCTCGGCGACACGCTCGACGACCTTCTCGCCCGTCTCGAGGGATCGTTCGAGTCGCAGCGCCGGTTCGTGGCGAACGCGTCACATGAGCTCCGGACGCCGCTTACGCTCGAGCGCACGCTGCTCCAGGTGGCGCTCGCCGATCCGAACGCAAACGAGCAGACGCTCAGGGCCACCTGCCAGGAGCTGCTGATCTCTCAGGCCGAGCAGGAACGGCTGCTCGAGGCGCTCCTCACGCTCACGAGCAGCGAGCGCGGACTCGACCGTCGCGAGCCCGTCGATCTCGCGGCGCAGGCCCAAGCCGCGATCCGGCAGGTCGACGCGAGGGCCGAGCGGCATGAGCTCGCCCTCGAGGCCACGCTCGCCCCGGCGACGACAGCGGGTGACGCGGCGCTGATCCGGCGCCTGATCGCGAATCTGATCGACAACGCGGTCGATCACAACATCGACGGCGGCCGGGTCGAGATCCGGACCGAGGCCGCCAACGGGTATGCGCTCGTGGCCGTGGCCAACTCCGGGATCAAGATCCCCGCCGATCAGGTCGACCGGCTGTTCGAGCCCTTCCAGCGTCTGGACGGAACG
Source organism: uncultured Solirubrobacterales bacterium (assembly GCA_963737055.1). GTDB lineage: Bacteria > Actinomycetota > Thermoleophilia > Solirubrobacterales > Solirubrobacteraceae > Palsa-465. The sequence goes on from CAVTRE010000004.1 coordinate 89,817, forward strand.
CGCTCAGCAGACGACGGCCATCACGGGCTCGGCCTGTCGATCGTCCGGGCGATCGCGGTGGCGCACAACGCCGAGCTCACCGCGGCGGCGCAGGCGGGCGGCGGGCTGTCCGTCACCGTCCGGTTCCCTCGCAGGACCGAAAGCTAAGGAGCGGCGACGAGCGTCGTCGTCAGTGCCGGCCCGCCGGCGAGCGTCTGGTACACGACGCAGTAACGCTCGGTCAGCTTCTTCAGTGTCGCGAGCTGTTCCTCGTCGGCGTCGGTCTCGAGCTCGAACGACAGCCGGATCGCGCTGAACCCGACCGGTGCCTCGCGGTCGACGCCGAGCGTCCCGCGGAAGTCCAGATCGCCCTCGGCATGTACCCGGCCCTCGGGGACCGAGATACCCAGCGAGGTCGCGACCGCGCGCAGCGTTACCCCGGCGCACGCCACCAGGGCCTCGAGCAGCATGTCGCCCGAGCACAGCAACGAGCCGTCGCCGCCCGTCGCCGGGTGAAGCCCGGCCTCGGCGAGCGCCCGCCCGGTCTGGACCGAGCACGCCACGCCCTCGCCGAGCTCGCCGGACGCCGCCAGCGTCACCAGCGCTGCCTCTGGCTCATCCCGATAGCGCTCCTTTAGCGGCGCCTGCAGCGCCCGCAGCTGATCGCGATCCACGACCAAGACGTTAGACGGTTGGCCCCGGAGCCGCGGGCGCGGTCGGAACCGTCGGAACCGTCGGAACCGTCGGAGCGGTCGGAACCGTGGGAACAGCGGGCGGCGTTCCGTTGTCGCCGGGGTCGTCGGGCGCCCGGATCCACTCGACGATGTGCCCTCCGGCGATCACGAAGTTCGTACGGGCGGTCTGGCCCGCCCCCGTGCCGCAGTCACTCCCTCCGGACCCGGGCCGGCGGGTGAGGCGAAACAGCGCGTTCACGTACCGGCCGCGCTGGTCGGCCGACAGGAGCAGCGCGCCACACGGGAGCGACGCGTTGGCCTGCACCGCCTCGGCCGCCGTTCCGATCGGGATCACGAGCGCGCTGCCGCCGGCGTCGGTGCCGTTGATCATCACGCTCGGGACCGCGAAGAATCGGGCGGCGTCGCGGACGTCACCGCGCCGCAGGGCGTCCGACCACGCCCTGATGACCGCCACGTCGCCACCTCGGGGCCGGATCCCGGTTGGTCCGGGCGTTGGAACCTCGGCTTGACCGGCGCCATTCTCAGGGAGCGCCGGGAGCGACGGTTGCGGTGTCCGCGGGGCGTGGCGCGTCGTGACGCTCGAGCTCCGGAGGACGGTGGTCGTCGCGCCACAGCCGGCCACGGCTGCCATCGCCATGGCGACGGCGATCGGAGCCCAGTGCCCGCGGGCGATCACATGACAATCGTAGGCCCCGCGACGATCGGGCTTCGACGGGTCTAATCCTCCTCGGGGTGCCCGAGGCTCGTCTCGCCGGGCGAGCCGCCCGCGTACGTCGACTCGAGTGGGCCGTGGCTCCGCTCGAGCGTGCGGGTCAACCGTTCGAGTGCATCGGTCACGTCATCCCGATCGGGCTTGCGCTCGAGCGCGAGCCGGATCCCGGCGATCTCGCGCGCCAGGTAGTCCGTCGACGCGGCCGAACGAGCGTTGATCTCCCGGTCGCGTTCGACCTCACCCCGGTCCCGGTCCGCCTGGCGGTTCTGCGCGAGCAGGATCAGCGGCGCCGCGTACGCGGCCTGGGTCGAGAAAGCGAGGTTCAGCAGGATGAACGGGTAGGGATCCCACGCGTTCGTGATCGCGATCCCGTTGAGGATGATCCACAGAATCACGAAGATGGTCTGGGCGGCCAGATACCGGCCGGTCCCGAGGAAGCGGGCCATCTTCTCCGCGAACCGCGCAAAGGCGTCCGGGTCATAGGTCGGGCCGCCGGGGGTTCCGCGAGGAGTGCTGAGGTCGTCGTTGCGCGCCATCAGCGACTCGCGCGCGCGATGCGCCAATCGGCGGGGAGCATACGGTCGAGCACGTCGTCGATCGTAACCGCGCCAACGAGCCGTTTGGCGGCGTCGGTGACCGGGATCGCGACGACGTCGTAGGCAGCGAGCCGCTCGGCCACCTCACGTTCGCTGGCGTCCGCCGAGATCGCATCCCACTCCTCGTCGAGGCACCGTGCGAGCGGCTTGCCCGGCGCCTCACGCAGCAGGCGCTGGACGCCGACGACGCCCTGGAAGCGGCCCGTCGGAGTTTCGAGCGGCGGATTGCAGACGAACACCTGGGTGGCGAGCGGCACGGGCAGGTCGGGATCGCGGATCCGCGCGAGCGCCTCGGCGACGGTCGACTGGCCGTCGAGTATCACGGGCTCGGGGGTCATCAGGCCGCCCGCGGTGTCGGGCTTGTAGATCAGCAGGCGGCGGACGGGCTCCGCCTCCTCGGGGTCCATCGCGCCGAGCAGCTCGGCCTGCCGCGACTCCGGGAACTCGCCGAGCAGGTCGGCGGCGTCGTCGGCCTCCATCTCGTCGAGCACGCGCGCCAGACGCTCCTGGTCGAGGTCCTCGACGATCCGCACCTGCTCGTCCTCGTCCAGCTCCTCGAGCAGGTCCGCGAGCCGATCGTCCTCGAGCTCCGAGGCGAGGACGCGCCGCCGGCTCAGCGGCAGGCCGCGGATCACCGCGGCCATCTCGACCGGATGGAGGCCGCCGAGGGCCGCGGCCTGGCGATCGATCGGGCGCTCGTCGGCGAACAGCTCGCCCGCCTCGCTCCAATCGATCACGTCCGGCCCGCGCCGGCGCCCGGTCAGCGCCCGGCCGGTGCCGAGCGCAATCGTCGCCACCTCCCACGCGAACGGCTCGGGCGCCGGCGTCAGCCCGACGTCCACCACGCGCTCACCGCGCACGCGCCGGCCGATCAGCTCTCCGATGACCAGCCGTTCGCCGGCGCGCAGCTCGAACTGGCGCAGATTGACCGAGCCGCGGCGCAGCCGCATTCCGTCCTCGGAGATCTCGCCGACGCGTCCGGCGCCCACGAACACCCGGCGCCGGCCGACCGCCACGACGAACCCGTTGACACGTGGCGGACGTCCGCCGAGGTCGAGCACGACGTCGACCACCCGCCCGACGTCGGCGCCGTCAGCGCCCACGAGCGGGAGCCGGGTCACACGCGTCGCATAGACGATTCGCTCCGCCACACCATTAGGTTAGAGAGCCAGGGCGGACTTGCGCCAGCCCATGTGGTCCGGCTCGCGCGGTCTGATTGGGTTGGGCCTCGCTGGCGCTCGGCGTCCCTGGGTCCGTTCCGCCGGGCGTCCGTGCCCGGCGGTCGCGATCACTGACCGGACGGGGTACCCGGCCCCATGGACGCCGAGCGAAGCGAGGCCCCCAGCAAACGAATCAGACGCCGGAAAGCTCAGTGACCTGTGTCAGGCGAAAGCTGTTCCCAGACGGGTCGCGGAAGCCGGAGTCGACTCCGTAGGGCCGCTCCTCGGGCGCCTCGGAGAACTCGACCCCGCGGCTCTTGAGCGCCTCGTAGTCGGCGTAGACGTCGTCGGTGGTGAAGAACACGGTGCCCGCGAACCCCTTGGCCATCAGCGACTTGACCTGCTCGGCGGTGTCGGCGTCCATCACCGGCGGTCCGGGGACCGCCATCAGGACGATCGAGATATCGGGCTGGCCCGGGGGGCCGACGGTGAGCCAGCGGAAGTTCCCGAGCTCGGCCATCGTGACGTCCGAACGGACCTCCATCCCGAGCTTCTTGGTGTAGAACTCGAGCGCCTCGTCCTGGTCGTTGACCCACAGTTGTGCGGTCGAGAGCTTGATCATTGCGGCCTCCTAGCGGGTGGTGATGACGCTGGCCACACTAGTTCTGCCCGCCACCGTTGTCTTCTCGAAACGTGCTGCGCTGGGGCCTCCCGTAGACGCGGACCACGCACGCCGGCACCCGGGCCCAGTTCGACGCCGGCGGGAACTCGGCGCGGTAAACCGTCGGCGAGACCCCGAACGTGCGCGTGAAACTGGTGGTGAATGACCCGAGGCTCTGGAGCCCGACCGAGAAGCAGATGTCCGCCACCGAGCGATCGGTGGTGCGCAGCAGCGCAGCGGCGCGCTCGAGGCGTCGCGTCAGCAGATAGGCGTGTGGAGATTCGCCGAACGCCCGGCGGAACTCGCGGCTGAAGTGGGCGCGAGAGAGGCCCGCCGCCCGGGCGAGGTCGTCGACGTCGAGCGGCTCGAAGTAGCGCGCGTCGGCGAGGTCCTTGGCGCGCAGCAGGTGCCTGCCGGTGGGGACAAAGGTCACGAGACCACCCTACTCGGGTACTGCAACGGCACGACCGTGTATGGCGTGTGCCCGCGCGTGTACTCACGCTGAGGCCGAGAAATGCCGTTAACGTGTCGGAACAGACAGCGTGGACGGGAAGGGAATGTTTCATCGATACAGGCTCGCGAGCGCAGTGCTCGTGGTGGTGGTGGCGATCGCCGGGGTGGTGCTCATCGTCGCCGGGTGCGGAGGCAGCGCGGTCGGCGGCAGCTCGAGCGCCAGCGGTACGACGGCGCCGGCGGCGGCCACCATTCCCCGCGCCCACCCACAGGCGATCGAGCCTGCAGCGGGGGCCCAGGCCGCGGCGGTCACCGCCACCGACCCGGTTGGCGATCCGAACGCCCACGCCATGCCGCTGTCGCAGGTCAAGCACCTGCTCGCGCTCGAACACGTCGCGGCCTCCAAGACGAACGCGACGTACATCGACCCGCTCCAGTACGTCAACCACTGGGAGCGCACCGATCAGGGCGTCGACGCCAACCTGCCGGTCGGCGCGCCGATCCTCGCGCCGGGCCCGGTCAAGATCCTCGCGGTCATCCCCAACTGGTACGCCGGTCAGCCGCTCGTGTACTTCGAGCTCCTGAACGGCCCGCAGGCCGGCCAGGTCCAGTACGTCGCCGAGGAGATCACCGACATCGCCAAGCCCGGCCTGTACCTGCAGCAGGGACAGGTGATCGCCCGGTACGCCGCCTCCGGCACCGGCATCGAGTACGGCTGGTCGACGCTGAACGGCATCACGCTCGCCCGCGCCACCACCGGGTACGAAGAGGGCCAGGTCACGCCCGCCGGCGTGTACATGCGCGATTGGCTGAACGGCCTCGGCGCGAACGCCGGCCCCAGCTGAACCACATTCTCAGCGCCGCAGTAGCTTCGGCAGCGACGTCACCAGCCGCGGGATGTCCGAACGCGCGTGTGCGAGCGCGTCGTCGAGCGCCGTCGCGGCGTCCGCCTCGATCGTCGCGCCGTGACCGACGAGCAGCATCGACGGACGGTAGGGCGCGAACTGCGCGCGAGGCGGGGTGAGGCGGAGCATCGGATGGACGCCGGCTCGGCGCCCGAGCGCGAACGGCGGGGCAGTGCCGACCGCCTCGGCCACGATCAGCGCGCGCTCCCGCTCCCACCACAACGCGACCTCGTGCCAGCCGGGGCGCGAAAGCACGGGTACGGCCTCGAACGGCGTGTCCGGCGTCCGGTCGGGGAGGCGCAGGAGAGGAACGCCGAGCCGAGCGGCGATCGCCTCGCAGTCGCGGTTGTGGCGGTCGAGCAGTTGGAACACGCCGGCGGGTGTGCCGAGCGACTCGACCTCGCGGAGCGCCGGGCCGTCGTCGAACGGGTCGACCAGCCACACCCGGTCCTCGCTGCGCAGGGCGTGGGCCGTACGGACCATGAACCCGGGCTCCGTCCACGTCAGCCCGATGGCGTGGCGAGTGATCGTCGCGCTCATCGCGTCAGGAATCCGGATCGCATTCGGCGTTAACGTAGCCGGACCGGAACGGACTGGCCTCGCCGGTCTGCTCGTCGTAGGTGTGGCGCCACACGCAGCCGGTGTCGTTGGCGAGCAGGTGGATCGACACCGACGTCTCGGCGGACGTCGTCCGGACACGGTGCACGTCATCGCGCGGCGGCAGCAGCGTGTAGAAGTCCCCGGGGTTGACCGGGCGGCGGCGCAGGGGCGCTAGCCGACCGACTCCCGGCCGGTAGAACTCCTCGTCCTGCACCCCGCGATACACGCCCACGAGGCCCCACGCGAGGTGATCGTGGACCGGGGTCATCGCGCCGGGCGGTACGACCAAGCTGAACAGCGCGAGCGATCGGTCGGCGGCGCGGAACACGAGCCACTGCCCGATGCCGCCGCCCATGCCGCTGCCTATGGCCGGCTCCTGGTACGCCGCCGGCAACCACTCGCGATCGGCGAGCAGGCCCGCGAACAGCGGGCTGATCAGCTCGCACGCGTTCGCCGGTGAATCCGCCCGGGCGATCCGCTCGCGCGCGTCCGCGATGAACCCGCGCACACGGGCGGTGTCAAGGCGGTACTCGTCGGCCTCGAGCGGCGGCAGCAGGCCGTGGCTGTCGTGAAGGTCACACATTCCACTGAGAAGCCTAGATACTTTCGCGTTGATGGCCGACTCACCCGAGATCGCGCTGTCCGAGTTGATCGGCGCGCTGTCGAGCGCTCTCGACGTCGCGGAGGGGGAGCCTCCGGGGCACGCCGCGCGCTCGTGCCTGATTGGCATGCGGCTGGCCGACGAGCTCCGCCTCGATCCCGACGCTCGGTCGGATCTGTTCTACGCCCTGCTGCTCAAGGACGCCGGTTGCTCGGCGAACGCGGCGCACATGGCCGCATTGTTCGGTGCCGACGACCAAGTCGCGAAGCGGACGTCCAAGCTGGTCGATTGGTCGCGTCCGATGTCCGCGTTCGTGTGGTCGCTCAAGACAGTGGCGCCCGGTGGATCGCTGGCCGCTCGCGCCAATCGCTTGCGCGCGATCCGCGACGAAGGCCAGGTGACGAAGGCCCTGATGCGGGCCCGCTGCCACCGCGGCGCCGAGATCGTGTTGAAACTCGGGTTCTCCGCGACAACGGCGGAGGCCATTCGTGGCCTGGACGAGCACTGGGACGGGCACGGCCAGCCGTACGGATTGAGCGGAGCCGAGATTCCGCAGGCAGCCAGGATCCTGTGCCTGGCGCAGACCGTCGAGGTCTTTCATGCCGCGCGCGGCGCTTCTGCCGCATGCAGCGTCGCCGTGCAGCGTCGAGGGCAGTGGTTCGATCCCACGCTCGTCGACGCGCTGCTGACGTTCCATCGCGATCAGGAGTTCTGGGATTCGCTGTCCGAACCGGATGTCTCCGCGGTCGAACCTCCCGACCGCGTGATGACCGCCGACGAGAGGCGGCTCGATCAGGTCGCCGACGGCTTCGCGTCGGTGATCGACGCGAAATCGCCGTGGACCCACGAGCACTGCATGCGCGTGTGCGCGATCGCGATCGGGATGGCGGAGGTACTTGGCTTTGACGCGCCCGCCGTGCGCGAGCTTGGCCGCGCGGCGCTGCTCCACGACATCGGCAAGCTGTCTATCTCGAACCGGATCCTCGACAAGCCCGGCCCGCTCACCGAGGAAGAGCGGACCAGGTTCCAGTCGCACCCGCTCCTGGCCGAGCAGATCCTCGCACGCGTTCCGAGCTTCGGCGAGCTGGCAGCAGTGGTCAGCGCTCACCACGAGCGTCTCGACGGCACCGGTTACCCGCGAGGCCTCGACGCCGACCAGCTGACAACGTCGATGCGCGTGCTGGCCGTTGCCGATGTTTATGAGGCGCTGATCTCCGACCGTCCGTATCGCGCGGCCTACTCACCCGAGGCCGCGCTCGAGCTGATGAGTGCCGACGTACCCGCCGGTCTCGATCCCGATGCATTCGCCGCGCTCAAGGCGCTGCTCGCGCTACCGGATGCCTGGCCGACCCACGGACCCCTGACCGGCGTCCGTCCGTCCTTGCGACGGGTCCGCTAGGGGCGTCAGGCGGCGAGCACCGCGACGCGCACGCGCGCGCCCTAGCGACCGGAGCGACCGGCCACGGCGCGAGCCATCGCCAGGCTCCCTACCATTCCCGATCGAGGCTCACGGATTGTCGACCGAACCTGACAGCACCCCCTCGTTCCGCGCGGCGCTCCAACCCGACGCACTGCGGGACGCGATGGTCGTCCGCCGGCCCGTGTTCGCGAATCCGTGGGATTCGACCGGCGACATGGGCGCCTGCTACCTGGCGATCGCGGTCGTCGACCCCTTCCTCCTGTGGGTCGGCGGCAAGCTGATGGGCGCGATCTTCAACTTCAGCTCGCGCTGGCCGCTCGGCGTGTTCATGGTCGCGGCGCTCGTCGGAGCGGCCGGCTTCATGACGATCGTCGGGCGTAAACGCACCAACCTCACCGTCGACATCCTCACGATCGCGGCGTGGGTCGTGCTCGGCCTGATCGTCGCGCCGATTATCGGGCTGGCGCTGTCACCGCTGGCCGCGATCATCGTCTACGCGGTCATGCTCGCCGGGATCTTCGTGTACGTGCTGCGCTTCGGGCAGTTCGACGTGTCGTTCCTCCAGACGGTCAGCTGGCCCATCACCTGGAGCCTGGTGGCGCTGTTCTTCGCCTTCTGCTGCCACCAGCTCGTGCTCTACCAGTAGCCGCTCGCGGTTTCGGGCGATTCGCCGCTCGTGCGGGTGGATCGTGCGTCAGCGAACGGGGTGACAGGCGGTTCGCAGGAATGAGCAGCGCACGACCGCGCCGATGATCCACGCGCCGGGCACCGGACCCCAGAACCGGCTGTCGTCGGACACGCCGCGATTGTCGCCGAGCATGTAATAGTCCCCCGCGGGCACCGTCACCGGCTTCGGAAAGCTGCAGGTGGTGTCCGGGGCGGTGCACGGGGCGATGTACGGCTCCCTCAACGCGACGCCGTTGACGACCGCGCGCCCGTTGACGACCGCGACAGTGTCGCCGGGGCCGGCGATCACGCGCTTGACGAACGTGGAGTTCGACTGCTGCGGCACGGGGATGCCACACGGCTGGCTGAATCCTTGGCCCTGACCGCTCGCGCCGCATTGCGGATTCTGCGGCCGCGCACCCTCCGGCGGATGGAACAGGACGATGTCGCCCAACTGCGGGGAATGCATGCTCTCGGCCGCGACGCGCTGCCCGATCTGCAACGTCGGCTCCATCGAGCCGGACGTGACCTTGTAGTAGCTGACGTGCTTGTGGGCGACAAACCACAGGGCCGCCAGGGCGAGAACCGAGACTGCCAGCGCGCGCCGGCCGATTCGCCGCCGGACCGGCCTCCCCAGCGGCAGGGACGACGCTTCCATGCTGGTGTGATCGGCACGCGCCGGACGGCGCTTGACCTCCCGCATCCGGGTGACCCGACATATTGGATCGCACGTTCGATGGCCACTCGGATCACCCCGCAGACGAAGACGGTCCCCAAGCTCAGCCTCGCCGCCGCGCGGCGGATCGCGCTCGCCGCCCAGGGGTTCGGCCGGCCTCGGCCCGCGAAGGCACCGAGCGTCGGCCGGATCGCGGCGCTCGTCGGGCAGCTCGGGGCGCTGCAGCTCGACTCCGTCAACGTCTTCAGCCGGGCGCATTACATGCCGGTGTTCTCGCGGCTCGGGCCGTACGACCGGGCGCGCCTCGACCGCATCGCCGGTCACGGCCTCGGGCGGATCGATCGCCGCCTAATCGAGTACTGGGCGCACGAGGCCTCGCTGATCCCGGTCGAGCTTCATCCGCTGTTCCGGTGGCGGATGGCGGACGTCGACCGCGAAGCCTGGGGTTCCATCTCACGAATCGCCCGCGACCAGCCCGAGCTCGTGGCCGAGACGCTCGAGCTCGTCGCCGAGCAGGGGCCGATCCGCGCGCGGGACACGGGCGCGGTCCGGCAGCCTCCCCAGCCAGGACACATGTGGAACTGGCACGAGGGCAAGGTGGCGCTCGAGAACCTGTTCTTCACCGGCCGGGTGGGCGCCGCCCGGCGCGTCAACTTCGAGCGGCTGTACGACACGATCGAACGCGTCGTCCCGGATGCGATCCGCGCGGTGCCGACGCCCGATCCGGAGGACGCCCAGCGCGAGCTTGTGCGCATCGCCGCCCGGGCGCTCGGGGTGGCCACCGAGCCCGACATCGGCGATTACTTCCGTCTGCCGCGGGCAGCGTCGAAGGCGCGCGTCGCCGAGCTGGTCGCCTCCGGGGAGCTGCTGCCGGTCGAGGTCAAGGGATGGGCGGCTGAGGCGTACCTGTGGCCCGAGGCGCGCCGGCCGCGCCGGCTTCACGCTCGCGCGTTGCTGTCGCCGTTCGATTCGCTGATCTGGTTTCGCCGGCGCACCGAGCGGCTGTTCGACTTCCACTACCGGATCGAGATCTACACCCCCGCCGCCAAGCGCGTGTACGGCTACTACGTCCTGCCGTTTCTGCTCGGGGAGACACTGGTGGCGCGGGTCGATCTCAAGGCCGACCGGCAACAGGACGCGCTGCTCGTGCAGGGCGCGTTCGCCGAGGACGGCGTCGACCGCCCGCACGTCGCCCGCGAGCTCGCCGCTGAGTTGCAGCTGGTGGCGGCGTGGCTCGGACTCGAGCGGGTGGTGGTCGCGCGGCGTGGAGACCTCGCCGGCGCCCTCGCCGCGATCATCGGCTAAGGCCCAGAAACAGGGGCGCGATGATCGCCACCGCCACGCCGATAGGCATCGCCCGATGGCGGGCCGCGGCCGACGCGCCTCTATCTAGGTGGCTGCACCGAGACGCGCCGCCACCGTCCGCGCCGCCTCGACCAGCGCCGGCGGGTCGAGCACCTCCATCGGCTCGTCGAGCGTCGCCATCCAGACGAGGAAGCTGTATGACCACGCGCTGCGGCTGATCACGACGCACGCGTCCTCGCCGTCGGGCTCGACGGTCGCGTAGCGAGCCGGGATCCGCCCGCGAATGCGCGTGGCCGCGGCCCTCAGGCGGATCCTGCCCGGTTCGGTGATGGCGTCGCTGTCCCTGGCCCCGCGGAGCCGCTCCTTGACGAACGCGGCCGGGTCACCACCCGGCACGGTCCGCCGCTGCCCGCGCTCGCCGGGACGAAGACGACCGCGGATCCGGTCGATCCGGAAAGTTCGCCAGTCGTGGCGATCGAGGTCGTACGCCACCAGGTACCAGCGGTGCCCGCTGTAGACGACGGCGTGCGGCTCGGTGTTGCGCTGCGACGCCGTGTCGTCTCTGGCGATGTACGGGAACCGCAGGCGGGTGCGGTCGCGGCAGGCGCCGGCCAGTGTCGCCAGCACGTCGGCGTCGATCTGCGGGCCCTCGACGCCGAACGTCGAGGTCGCGTCGCTGAGCGCGCTCACCCTCCGTCGCAACCGGTTGGGCAGGACCTGCTCGAGCTTGGACAGCGCGCGCACCGAGGTCTCCTCGATCCCGGCGATGCCACCCGCGGCCGCGGTCCGCAGACCGACGGCGACGGCCACGGCCTCGGCGTCGTCGAGCAGCAGTGGCGGGAGCTCGCCGCCGGCTCCGAGCCGGTAGCCGCCGGCGACGCCGGGCGCGGCCTCGACCGGGTAGCCAAGCGACCGCAGCTTGTCGACGTCGCGGCGGATCGTGCGGGGACCGACCTCGAGCCGGTCGGCGAGCTCCTGACCGGTCCATTCCCGGCGCACTTGCAGAAGCGAGAGGAGAGCGAGAAGGCGAGCGGATGTCTGGACCATGATGCTGCGCATGATTCCAGAGATTGCGGACTGTAGCTGTCCGCAATGACCGCAATCGAGGGCTATTGCGGACCGAAATTGGCCGCATTAGTCGAGAGGGTGAAGCCATGTCAACCACCACCTTCTCCACCTCACCTGAGGCCGTCGCCGTGGCGCGGCCCTCCAGCCGGACGATCTGGCTGGGCTTCCTTGTGGTCCTCGCCGCCTCGGTCATGGACCTGCTGGACTCGACGATCGCGCAGACCGCCGCGCCGGCAATCCGGCGGGATCTCGGCGGCTCATACGCGGCGCTCGAATGGATCTCCGCCGCCTATACGCTGGCGATGGCGGTGACGCTGATGCTCGGGAGCCGGCTTGGCGACCTGTTCGGCCGGCGGCGGGTGCTGCTGGTCGGAATTGGCGGCTTCGTGGCCGCTTCGGTGGTGTGTTCGCTCGCGCCGGCGGCGGGCATGCTGATCGCCGGACGGGCCGTCCAGGGCGCGGTGGCCGCCGTCATGGTCCCCCAGGGCTTCGGCCTGATCCGGGAGCTGTTCGGCGACGAGGGACAGCAGAAGGCATTCGGCGTGTTCGGTCCGGTCATGGGCCTGGCAGCGATCGCGGGGCCGCTCGTCGGTGGCGCGCTCGTAAACCTCGACGTGCTCGGAACCGGGTGGCGGGCGATCTTCCTCGTCAACGTGCCGATCGGCCTGCTGGCGATCGCCGCCGGCCGCCGCTTCCTGCCGCGGACCGCGCCGTCGGCACCCGGCGCGCGCCTCGACGCCCCCAGCGTCACGCTCGCGATGGTCGGGGGGTTCGCGCTCGTGTATCCACTGATCGAGGGGCGCGAGCAAGGCTGGCCGGCGTGGTCGTTCGCGCTGCTCGGCGCTGGCTTGGTAAGCCTGGGCGCGTTCGGAGCGCTGCAGGCTCGACGGGCCCGCCAGGGTCGTACCCCGCTGGTCGAGCCCTCGATCCTCCGCCGGCGCCCCTACGTCGCCGGGCTGGCGGTCGTGCTCGGCTTCATCGGCGCGATGGGCGGCATGATGATCGCGCTCAACGTGATGTTCCAGACCGGCCTCGGGCTAACGCCGCTGGCGTGCGCGGTCGCGACCGTCGCGATCCCGGTGGCGGCGATCGCAGGCTCGATCACCTCGTCTGCGCTGCTGGGCAAGATCGGGCGGACCACGATGCACATCGGGATCGTTTTGATGGCGGTCGGCCTCATCGTCGTCGACATCGTGCTGCGGGCGGACGGTGGCGGCGTCACCGGCTGGGATCTCGCCGGCCCGCTCGCGATCACCGGCTTCGGCATGGGGATGGTGTTCGTCCCGATGTTCGACGTGATCCTCGCCGGCGTCGCGCCGCACGAGCTCGGGTCCGCCTCAGGCCTGCTGGAGGCGATCCAGCAGCTGGCGATGTCGATCGGTATCGCCGCGGTCGGGACGGTGCTGTTCGACCACCTGGGAAGCAGCCACGGTCCGGTGGCGTTCGTCGGCGCCTCCGATCACGCCCTGCTGGTGGCGGTCGGATTCCTCGTCGCGGCGTGCACGGCCGTGTTCTGGCTGCCAAAGCACGCGCGCGCGAGTCATTAGCGGGTAAGCCGGGCGTGGGCTGCCGGCGCGCCGACTGGCGGATCGACGTGTACGGCCTCCATCGTGGGCCATAAGTCAACACTCGACCCTCCACTCAGCTCGAGTGTGCTCGCAGGGCCGCTATACGCACCCGAATATGCATTCGGCCTACCGGGGTTGTCGAGTGTGTGGTTAGGCCGAGCGCACCGGACGGGGGGCGACATAGTCGGGTGACCAGTTACGCGGGATCAAGGCCGAACCTGATCGACCCGCAGATACGTGAGGTCGAAGTCGGTCGCGTAGTTCACGCCGTCGTCGGATCGTTGCCACCGGCCGGCGATCCTGTTGCCGCCGTCCTCGAACCTACCCGTGAAGCGCTGCGCGAACGGCGCGCCCTCGCGCCACAGCGTCCACTCCGTCTCGGAGATGCTCATCTCGAACACCCGGCACACGCCGCGCTCGTCCGAGTACAGCTGGTAGTACGTTCCGTTTGCCCCGTCGCATCCGATGATCGAAATGCTGTCGGGCGCCCCGGGGACGCTGATCGATGATGTTTGCACCAGGTGCGCGTGCGAGGGATGCCACTCGAACGTGGCCCGTGCCTCGCCGGGCCACGGCTCGCCGCCAGGCGCCACCGCGGTCAGTCGCCACTCGCCCACGAGCGGCTCGAGCGCCGCGAGCGCGTCCTCGGCCGTTGGCTGATCGATCATCACCCGGCCCGCGTGTAGACCTGGACCTGGACGCCGTCCGATCCGACGGTCCGGCTGTCGGCGAGCTTCAGCTTCAGTCGATCGATGCCGTCGGGGAACAGCCGGCGGCCTCGCCCGAGGATCGTCGGGAACACCATCAGGCGCAGCTCATCCACGAGGTCGGCGGCGAGCAGCGTCTGGACGAGTGTGCCGCTGCCCGCGACGAGAATGTTGCCGTCGGTCTCGTCCTTCAGCTTCGCGACGCCCTCAACGACGTCGCCCGAGATCACCGTCGTGTTCTGCCAATCCGGATCGGTGAGCGTGTTCGACACGACGTACTTCGCGCCGTTGTTGATCTTGTCCGCGAATGGTCCGTCGCGCGACGGCCAGGCCTCGGCGAACCCGTCGTAGGTGCGCCGGCCGAGGAGCTGGACCTGCGCGTCCATCAACTCGTCCACCTTGAACTGGTTGCCGTCGTCGCCGCGGTCGTATTCGAATGTCCAGCCTCCGTGCTCGTAGTCCTCGGCGCCGCCCGGATCCTCGAACACGCCGTCGAGCGACACGAACTCGGTAACCACTAACTTGCCCATCTCTGACTCCTTTGCTCCGCTTCTACGTGGACCATATGACCGCGGAGCTCCGCAGAAATCAGCGGCAGCTCCGCTAAGCCGCGGTTGAAGGCGCACCGAGGCAGGCCTCGAGCAGGCGCAGCGCGTCGGGCATGTCGGCGCGGCCGAAGCCGACGCGCACGTGCGACGGCTCGTCGTAGACCGAGCCCGGGAGCAACAGGACGCCCAGCTCCGCCAGCCGCGCGCACATGTCGTCGACGTCCTCGATGCCGCCCACCCGCGGGAACCCAATCGGGCTCGCCGTAGGGCGCACCCACTCGAACGTGTCGGCGTGCCTCGCGAAGAAGTCGTCGAGCAGCGGCAGGTTCTGCTCGACGATCGCAAGATTGCGCTCTAGCAGCACATGGCGGTTGCGGAGCGCGAGCGCCGCCAGCACCTCGCTCGGGGCGCTCGAGCAGATCGTCGTGTAGTCCTTCAGCCGCATCACCGCCTCGCGCGTGGCGGCGTCGCGCGTGACGATCCAGCCGAGCCGCAGCCCCGGCAGCCCGTAGCTCTTGGAGATGCTGCCGAGCGAGACGGCGCGCTCGTCGAGGTCACACGCCGCCGGCAGCCGGTCGGCCGGATCGTGCTCGAGCTCGCGATAGACCTCGTCGGAGAACAGCACGAGCCCGTGCACGCTGGCCAACTGCGAAACCCGCTCGAACGTGATTCGGTCCATCAGCGTTCCCGTCGGGTTGTGCGGCTGGTTGACGTACACCACGCGGGTGGCGGGGCGGAGCGACCGCTCGAGCGCGTCGAGGTCGTGCGCCCATCCGTCCTCGTAGCGCCGCCGCCACTCGCTGACCTCGGCGCCGGTGCTGCGCGCGAGCTCGAGCGCCGACTCGTAGCACGGCGTCTCGACGATCGCGTGGTCGCCGGCCTCGAGCAGTGCGTTGTGGATGAGGAAGATGCCCTCCTCCGCACACGAGGTGACGATCACGTCGTCGGGCTCGACGCGCTCGTACAGCGCGGCGATCGCCTCGCGCAGCTCGGGTGCCCCTGCCGATTCCGTGTAGCCGCACCACGTCCCGAGCAGCCGGGCGAGCGCATCCGGCTCGAGCGCGAGCAGCTCCTCGATCGTCCGCGACTCGCAGTCGCTGCTCGAGAGCATGTACCGGGTCGTGAACTCGTACCGGTCGTAGTAGCGCTCGATCCGGAACGGCTTTACGTCCATGCCGTCGATTATCCCGTTCCGCTCAGGTCCGCGCCGCTGCCGAGTGTGCGGTTAGGCCGGGGCCCACGGCTCTGCCGCACGGGCGCGAGGACACGCGAATTTCCCGGGACTTTGTGCGTTATCTCTGCACGTCCACGACCTCAAGGAATGAGTACGAATGGTCAACAAATGTCGGATGGGCGGTCTGGTAGCCGCCTTCACGCTGGTGCTCGCGTTCCCTGCGCTGGCGTCAGCTCACACGCTGTCGGTGTCCGCCGGACCCTCGACGTGCGTCACACCGCTGAACGGCTCATACACGGCCACGGTCACGATCACCGAGCAGTACTTCAGCGGGACGGTCGAGAACATCCCCGTCGGCCAGAACGTGCACGAGCTGTCCTCGAGCACGGATAAGGGCAACACCGGCCTCAACCAGAACTACTTCACCCAGGGCGCCGTTGGCACCCAGACGGGGCCCGTGAGCTTCGGGCAACCGACGTCGTTCACCTCGCCGTCCAACGCCTCGGCGACGCAGACGTTCACGGTCACGACCTCGGTGCCGGAGACCTACGTGCTCGGCAACAGCTACATGGGCTCACCGTCGAGCGCCACCGTCACCGCGCCGAAGACCGGCTGCGCGCCCACGTGCCCGACCGGCTACAGCCTGGTAAACGGCGTGTGCACGCCCCCGACGGGCTGCCCGGCCGGCGAGACTCTGTCCGGCGGGAAGTGCATGCCACCGAGCGGGTGTCCTTCCGGCGAGACTCTGACGGGCGGCGTTTGCACGCCTCCGACCACGTGCCCTAGCGGCCAGACCCTGTCCGGCGGCCAGTGCGTGCCACCGACCACGTGCCCGAGTGGACAGAGCCTGTCGGGCGGCCAGTGCGTCCCGCCGACCACGTGCCCCACCGGGCAGACGCTGACCGGCAGCGTATGCGCCACCACGACGGCTGTGCCCCCGGCAAAGGTGTACCCGGGCGTGTGCCGAGCATCGACGATGGGCTACAAGGTCCGCGCCGGCCAGGTCGACACGATCGTCGTGACCGTAACCCGGCACGGTGCAGCGGTGACCGGCACCAAGGTGCGCATCAACCTACCCGGCGGTAAGACGGTGTCGAAGAGCACCGGCAAGAACGGCAAGGCGACCTTCACGGTCGAGCCGACGCAGAGTGGAACCATCACCGTGCGCAGCCCGAGCTGCAAGGAGATGGTCAAGGTGAAGGTGTTCGCTGCCAAGGCGGCGACCGCGGTGCGGGCTCCGTCCTTCACCGGGTGACATGAGGGATCACCAAACATCAAGCCGCCGCGGCCTTCGGGCCGCGGCGCTCTGCGCCCTTGCGATGCTGACCGCCCTCGCGCTCCCGGCCACTGGCCAGAGCGCCAGGGTCAAGCGCCAGGTGATGTCCCACCCCGGATTCACCTCCACGTGGGCGTACCTGGAGAGCGCGACGAACGCGTACGCCACCCCGTCCGGCCACGCCCGCGTGCTCGGCTACCTCGGGCTGACCACTCAGGACGGCACGAGCGAACTGCTCTTCGAGCAGCAGCGTGTGCTGGTTCACGGCGTATGGTGGGTTCAGGTACGCCTCCCGCTTCGTCCCGCCGGACAGATCGGCTGGGTGCCCGAGCGGACGCTCGGGGCGCCGCAGAGGGTGCACACCTATGTCGTGGTCTCGACCGAGAAGATGACGCTGACGCTCTACCGCGACGGCAGGGTCATTTTCACGACGCCCGTGGGCACCGGGAAGCCGAGCACGCCGACCCCGCACGGGCAGTTCTACATCCGCGACCGGCTCACGGGCTTCGCGCCCGGAAGCATCTACGGTCCGCTGGCGTTCGGGACGTCGGCGCTGTCCAACGTCGAGACCGACTGGCCCGGCGGCGGCGTGATCGGCATCCACGGCACCAACGAGCCGTCGCTCATCCCGGGACACCCCTCCCATGGCTGCATCCGCGTGCCCAACTGGGAGATCGTCCAGCTCGGCCGCCTCCTGCCGATCGGCACGCCGCTCACGATCGAGTGACAACGCGGGCTCGCCTGGCGCCCGCCCAGGAGAGCCGATAGCCCCGCCAGGTCGCTACGCCGCGGAGCTGGTCCGCAGATACGTGAGGACGGCGAGCACGCGCCGGTGATCCTGGTTGGTGGCGGGGAGGTCGAGCTTCATGAAGATGTTGCGGATGTGCGAGTCGACCGTCTTCTCGGTGAGGACGAGTTGCTGCGCGATCGCGTTGTTCGTCTTGCCCTCGGCGATCAGCGCGAGGACCTCGCGTTCACGGTCGCTGAGCTGACCCAGGGGCTGGGCTGGCTGGGCGACAGTGATGAGCTGATTGACGACGTCGGGGTCGACGACGAGCCCACCGTCGGCGACGCGCTGCACGCTGTCGATGAACTCCTCCACGTCGATCACGCGCTGCTTGAGCAGATACCCGGCTCCGTGGGGGCGCTCGTTGATGAGGTGGAGCGCGTAGCGAGGCTCGACGTACTGCGACAGGACGAGCACGCCGACGTCCGGATTACTCGAGACGATCTGCTCCGCCGCTTGCAATCCCTCGGTGGTGTGGGTGGGCGGCATCTTGATGTCGATGATCGCGGCGTCGGGTGGGTCGCCGTTCACCGCCGCGATCAGCTCCTCGGCCGACCCCACTGACGCCATGACGGTGTGTCCTGCGGTCGTCAGCACGCTCGCGAGGCCGGCGCGGAACAGCAGGCTGTCCTCGGCGATCGCTAGTCGCAAATCGCTACTCGCATATCGCTAGTCGCATGGCAGCTCCGCGCGCAGCCGGGTGCCGCCGCCGGACGGGCTCTCGAGCTCGAGGCGGCCATCGAGCGCGGACACCCGGTCGGACAGGACCCCGAGACCGCCGCCGCGCTCGATCCTGGCCCCGCCACCCCCGTCGTCGGACACGGTGATAGTCAGTGTTCCCCCCGGAGATCCACCTCGATCTCCGCGCGCGACGCGCCGGCGTGCCGGACCGCGTTCGCGACCGCCTCGGACGCGACCAGGTACGCGGTGGCCTCGATCGCTGGCGGCAACCGGTGCGTCGGCGCAGCTGACAGCTTCACCGGAAGCACCGATCGGGCGACCAACGTCTCGAGCGCGGGAACCAGCCCCTCGTCGGTCAAGATCGCCGGATGCAGCCCGCGCGCCAGCGTCCGCAACTCCGACAGCCCGGCCTTCAGCTCCTCGAGCGCGTCGCCAAGCGCCTGCCTCAGCTCCGGCGGAGCGTCGTCGTCAGCCTGGGCCTGGGCCGAGCGGAGGATCAGCCCGAGGGTCGTCAGCCGCTGCTGCGCCCCATCATGAAGGTCGCGCTCGAGCAGCCGCCGCGCGTCGTCGCCGGCCTGCACGATCCGCGCCCGCGACGCCCGCACCTCCCGCACTTGCGTCTCGAGCGCTCCCCGCAGGGCCTCATTCTCGGCCGCCAGCCGCTGCGCGTCCTCGACGCTGTGTTGCAAAGCCTGCTCGCGCTCAACCCGCCTGGTGATGTCCTGAACGGTGCCGTACATCCGCACCACCCGCCCGTCGACCATCACCGCCCGGCCTCGCCCGTGACGCCAGCGAACCGTCCCGTCGGGTCGCACGACTCGATGGATGCTCTCGAACGGCTCGCCGGTAAGCCGGCACCGCTCGACCAGCGCGACGTGAGCTGCGCGGTCGTCGGGGTGGTAGTGCCGCGCCACCCTCTCGTAGTTCACCGGCACGGCCTGCGGCAGCAGTCCGTTGAGGCGAAACAGCTCGTCGGACCAGGTCACGACGTCGGCGTCGATATCCCAATCCCACGCGCCCACTCGCGAGACCGCCTCGACCTCCTGCAGCCGCTGCGCGGGCGCCTGCCCTCGATCGTCGGAGTCGGGGAGCGGACTGAGGATGATCAGCGTCTGGCGATCGAGGTCCTCGACGGCAATCCGCATCGCACGGACCCGGCCGCCCAGCCCTCCGGACAGCGTCGCGATCCACGCCCGAGGTTTGTCGGCTCCGTGCCCGTCGTCGGCGCTCGGGTCGGCGTCGGCGCGCGGGTCGGCGCCGGCGCCCGGGTCGTTGGTCGTGGGCTGCGGGACGGCTGCCCACTGGGCGCGCCCGCCGATCCGGATGCCGCGCACCATCCGCCGCGCGGTCCGGTTGGCGTACACCACGCGCTCGTGCTCGTCGAGCACGACGGCTCCGAAGGGCAAGGCGTCGAGCGCCGCCGCCGGGGCGCCCTCGGGCAGGACCGCGCAGGAGGCCTCGCGCGTCACCATTCCGGGCCGTGCTTACGCGTTGGCAGCGTCGCCGGCTTCGCTCTCGCCGGGTTGGCCCTCGCCGAGTCCGCCCTCGCCGACTCCGCCGTCGCCCGCGAGCACCACGGCCAGAGCCTCCGCGGACAAGGCCTCCTTGGGCACGAAGCCTCGGGCACCGCAGTTCCCAAGCCTCGCGCCATAGTCGAACGCATCTCGAGTCGACGTGAGCACGATCGCGACGTCAGAGCGCTCCGCGCAGAGTCTCCGCGCGACTTCGAACCCGTCGGTGTCCGGCAGTTGGAGGTCGAGCAGTACGACCTCAGGGGGCGAGGCCAGCGCGGCGGCAATCGCCGAGGCGCCGTCCGCTGCCTCGCCGGCGACTGTGTACCCCGCCGACTCCAGCAGCACGCGAGCCCAGGCTCTGAAGCCGCCGTTGTCGTCCACGATAAGGACTGTCGGGCCCATCCAATCATGCTGCCACGGTCCGTCGCTCCCGTCATCAGTGCTAGCCCTGAACTTTTGCCGCCGACGGCTTGGTTTCGAACGGGAGCTCGGCGCGGAGCAGGGTTCCGGTCTGGGGCGGGCTGATCATCCGGAGGCTGCCGCCGAGCGCGGCAACGCGATCCGACAGACCGCGCAATCCGCTGCCGGTTTCGATGCTGGCGCCACCGATCCCGTCGTCGCTGACCTCAACCTGGATGCCGTCCGCGTGCCGCCGCACCGTGACCTGTGCGTGCGAGGCCGAGGCATGCTTGACGACGTTGGTCAGGGCCTCGGCGACGACGAAATACGCCGCGGCCTCGATCGCCGATGGGAGCGTGCCTAACGAATCCGTCCGAAGGCTGACTGGCACCGGAGAACGGCTCGTCAGCGCACCCAAAGCGGCAACGAGGCCCTCGTCGGTCAGCACCGCCGGGTGAAGTCCGCGCGCGAGCGTGCCGAGCTCGCCGCTTCCGGCCTCCAGCTCGTCCACGGCCAGCGCGAGCGTGCGCGCAAGATCGGGCTTGGCGACCGGATCGACTTGGGCGCGGGCCGACCGAAGGATCGAGGCCACGGAGCCCAGCCGCCGCTGCGCCCCCTCGCGCAGATCGCGCTCGAGGCGCTGCCGAGCGACGTCGCCGGCTCGCAGGATTCGCGAGCGGGACGCCTGCATCTCCCGAAGCTGGGCTTCGACCTCGGCCCGCAGCGACTCGTTCTCGCGCGCCAGGCGGTCCGCCTGCTCGAGGCTCTCGCGCAGCTCCTCCTCGGTCCGCATCCGTTCAGTGACGTCCTGGCTCGTGCCGAACATTCGCGTCACCCGTCCGTCGACGCTGACCGTGTTAGCCCGTGAGTGCCGCCACCGCGATCCACCCTCGCGGTCGGAGGTTCGGGTCGTGAACGTGTAACCGTCGCCGGTTGCCGCGCAGTGCTCGATCGTGTCGACGATCCGGCGGCGGATCTCGGGAGGCAGCATTTCGACGAACGCCGTGAACGTGACCTGTACCGATTGCGGCTGGAGTCCGTAGAGGCGGTAGAGACCGTCTGACCAATCGATCGCATCCTCGCGGACCTCCCAGCTCCACGAGCCGAGCTGCGCGATCGCCTCGATCTCCCGGAGTTGCTGCTCCGGCCCGGCTTCGGGGTACGAGTGCTCTGTGCGCGGAACGGCAGCGAGGACCACGAGGGCTAGACCGTCGGGCGCGTCGGGCGCGTCGAGCGCGAAGCTCGTGGCGCGCAGCTCGCCGCCGAGCACGAGGGCGTTACCGAGCGCGAGCGCGTCGCCGAGCAGTTCGCGCGCGAGCGGATTTGCGTACAGAGCCTCGTCGCGCTCGTTGACGATCACAAGACCCTGCGGCACGGCATCGAGCAACGCTCGGAGGAGGGCTTGGTCGGTCAACGGCGCCGGTGCCGGCTGCGTGGCGCCCATGGCGTAAGCGTAAGTCACGTCCCAGCCCGATGGCGAGCGGGCCGCCCATCCGGTGGAGTATCTTCACCGGGGCGTGCAGGACGCATCCGGTCCGCGGAAAGGGCCACAGGCCCAACTGACCGAGACGTAGACGCCACCGCCAAGCGGCGCCGCAAGGCCGCGGAACGATGCTGCTCGCCGAGCTCGGCGTCGAGCCGCCGGCCTGACCGACACGGGGCGAGCTGCGGGTTGGTGTGAACCGCCCCGAATCCGGCTAGGAGGGGGAATATGGATCAAACGCGAGCACCCCTGCTTGAAGCGCTGGCGGAGTACCACGAGCTCGATCGCTATGGCTTCACCCCGCCCGGCCATCGTCAAGGGAGGGGAGCCGATCCTCGGGTGCTCGAGGTGATCGGCTCAGAGCCGTTCCGAAGTGATGTGCTCGCGAGCGCCGGACTCGACGATCGATCGTCCTCGGGCGGTTACCTGAAGCAGGCCGAGCAGCTGATGGCCGGCGCCGTCGGTGCGGAGCACGCCTTCTTCTCAACGTGCGGCAGCTCCTTGTCGGTCAAGTCGGCCATGCTGGCGGTGGCCGGTCACGAGGGCGACCTGTTGCTCAGCCGCGACGCTCACAAGTCGGTCGTGGCCGGACTGATCTTCTCCGGGCTGCGGCCGTGTTGGGTCACTCCGCGCTGGGACGCCAACCTGCACATCGCCCATCCCCCCTCGCCCGAGGAGATCGCCGAGGCCTGGGATCGCCACCCGGACGCGGCCGCGGCCCTGGTGGTGAGCCCGACTCCGTACGGCACCTGCGCGGACATCGCCGGCATCGCCCACATCTGCCACGAGCGCGGGCGCCCGCTGATCATCGATGAGGCCTGGGGCGCCCATCTTCCGTTTCATCCCGAGCTCCCGACGTGGGCGATGGACGCGGGCGCGGACGTGTGCGTGGTCAGCGTCCACAAGATGGGAGCGGGCTTCGAGCAGGGATCGGTGTTCCACGTCCAGGGCGACCTGGTCGATCCGTCGCACATCGCGGCGTGCGCCGATCTGCTGATGACGACGAGTCCGAACGCACTGCTGTACACCGCCCTCGACGGCTGGCGGCGGCAGATGGTCGAGCACGGGGAATCGCTGCTAGGCGCGGCGCTGGAGCTGGCCCGGCGATCGCGGCGCGACATCGAAGCGATGCCCGGCCTGCACGTCCTCGAGCGCGAGCTCGTGGCGCGCGAGGCCTCGCACGATCTCGATCAGCTTCAGGTGCTGATCGACGTCACCGGGCTTGGCATCAGCGGCTACCAGGCGGCCGACTGGCTGCGCGAGCACGAACGGATCGACATCGGCCTGAGCGATCACGGCCGCATCCTCGCCACCCTCTCGATGGCCGACGACGAGACCACTGTGCGCCGGCTCCGAGCGGCGCTCGAGGAGCTTATAGCCGCTGCTCGCGACCTGCCGAGGCCGAACCCAATCAAGCTGCCGAAGCCTTCCGAGTTGCAGCTCGACAGTGTCGAGCGTCCGCGTGATGCCTTCTTCGGCCCTGTCGAGAGCGTGCCGGTCGCCGACGCCGTGGGACGCATCGCGGCGGAGCAGATTACGCCCTATCCACCTGGCATCCCAGTCGTCGTGCCCGGCGAGCGCCTCAACCGCGAAGTGATCGACTATCTGCTGACCGGGCTCGAGGGTGGCATGGTCCTCCCCGACCCTGCGGACCCGAAGCTCCAGACGATCCGAGTGACCGCCGCCGGGCGCTGATGGCCTCATCCGACGCGGGCGACGGGCCTCACTGGACGACCGTGCCGATTAGCCAGGCGCGCGGCACGGGGCCCCAGAAGCGACTGTCATCGGACACGCCGCGGTTATCGCCGAGGACGTAGTACTCGCCGGCTGGGACTGCGATCGCCTTCGGAAAATTGCAGTCGGGGCCGGTGCAGGCGCGGATGTTGCCGTCGGCTTCGCGACTGCCGTTGCGGATCACATGACCGTTGACAATCGAGATGACGTCGCCCGGAAGCCCGACGACGCGCTTGATCAAGATCGCGCTGGACTCGATCGGCGAGTTCTTGGCGCACGCCGCTCGGTGTCCCGCGCCCTGCGCCGGGTTACCGCAGCCGGCAGCGGCCGTCATCGCGGCTGCCGGCGGGTCGAACACGATGATGT
The DNA here is from genome assembly GCA_963737055.1 of uncultured Solirubrobacterales bacterium. Classification (GTDB taxonomy): domain Bacteria; phylum Actinomycetota; class Thermoleophilia; order Solirubrobacterales; family Solirubrobacteraceae; genus Palsa-465. The sequence continues at coordinate 113,551 of CAVTRE010000004.1, forward strand.
TTCCGAGTCCCGGGCTTCGCATCGCGCGATTCACTTCGACGGTCTGACCAGGTTCAAGGCCGGGCGCCATCGCCGGATCCACGATCCTGAAACTCTCGAGGTGAGCTGACCCTGAGTTGGCCGTGGCGAGGACGACGATCACGACGGCGAGGACGATCGCGAGCACTCCGACCGCGCCGGCGATCCACCAGCGCCCCGCGCGCATTCGCCCGCCCCGAGCTGACCCCCTCCGTCATGTCGCCCATCTTCCCGGTCGCCGGCCGCCGCCAAACCCTCCTCGGTTTCGAAGCGAACTAAACCAACGAGACCGCCGTGACCGCGAACAGCGCCCACGGATCCGGAACCCCCTCGAGCTCATGGACGCCTCGGCCGGTGAACGAGATGCCCGAGCCGACGACGAGATCGGTCACCGTGCGCGAGACCAGGATCTCCCCCTGGCGAGCGAGCGCCGTGATTGCGCTGGCGATATCGACCGACAGCCCGGCGATCAGAGCGGTGACGCGATCGGTTACATGGCGGCGAACACGATGCTCAACGCGCCACCCTCCGAGTAACCCAACACCATGCTGGTGATCACCGGCGGGCGGGAGCGGACCGATGCCGAGTATGCGGCCCTTCTCGAGGCCGCGGGGATGAAACTCGGCCGCATCCTGCCCGCGGCGTTCCCTTACTGCGTGATCGAGGGGGTCGCGTCGGGGTAGCAATAGCGAAATGTCGACTCAGGACGAGAGGCGCTGGGCGCAGCGTTGGCTTGGTGCACCCGTCGAGCGCCTGAGCCTCGAACGGCGACGCGAGCTCATCGAGGCGGCCGCGGCACGCGGTCGGGTTTCCTCGCGGGGGGCGCGGGCGCGGCTGCGCGAGAATTGGTTGCCGATCGTCCAGACGGCGGCGGCGGCCGCGCTGGCATGGCTATTGGCGAACGTCGTGTTCGGGCACGCCAACCCCGTGTTCGCCCCGATCGCCGCGATCGTCTCGTTGGGCGCCACGCGAGGCCAGCGAGCACGGCGCGCGGTCGAGCTGATGCTGGGCGTAGCCGTCGGGATCACGGCCGGAGACCTGCTCACGACCCTGATCGGGGTCGGCGTCTGGCAGCTCGCGGTGATTGTCGGTCTGGCGATGGCGGCGGCGGTCTCACTCGGCGCCGGCCTGCTGATGCTGAGCGAGGCCGGCGTCTCGGCGACGCTCGTGGCGACCGTGCAGGCAACGACGAGCGGCTTTCCGCCCGCTCGCCTCGTGGACGTGCTCCTCGGCGGAGCGGTGGCGCTCGTTTTCAGCCAGCTGCTCTTCCCGGTGCACCCCGTGAAGCTGGTGCGGAGCGCCGCCGAGGGGATGGTTCGCGAGCTCGCCGACACGCTGCGAGCCATCGACGACGCCCTCGAGCGCCGAGACCGGGATCAGGCGGAGGAGGTGCTCGAACGCGCCCGGAGGATCTCGGCGGCGTGGGGGCGGTTCGAGCAGGCGCTCGACACGGGCGGAGAGGCTTGCACGGTTCGCCCCCCCGCGCCGTCGCCAGCGCGGTTCGCTCGGCGTGTACCGGGACATCGGTCGCCCGCTGGACCTGATCGTCGGTGACGTGACCGTGCTCGCGCGCGGCGCCGTGCGCGCCCTCCGGCTCGGCGATCCGATCCCGCCCCGGCTGTCGGCCGCGCTCGTGAGTCTCGCGGGCGCCACCGATGCGCTGGCCGCGCGAATCGGGGCGGTCGAGGACCATCCGGAGGTCAGCGCGCCGGCGCTCGAAGCGGTCGTCTCGGCGACCGAGCTCGCTCTGACCGGACAGAGCCTCTCGCTGTCAGTACTGATCGCCTACACCCAGGCGACGGCTGCGGATCTCCTCCGCGCGCTCGGTGTCGATCGGGATCCTGCCCACGAGCGCGTGGGGCAGGCAGCTCAGACCGCGACGAGCGCGTCGCCCAAGAACCCGCGCTCCGCTGAGCGCCAAAACAGGCGGGCCACTAAGCGCCGCTTCGGTGGGCCGGCAGCGCCGGCCAGCCCGCCGGCATCGTCTGGCCGGACGGGATCGTCGTCACGTATCCGGACGGCGCGCCCAACCAGACCAGAAGGCTGTTGAAGTTTCGCCCCTCGATCGACGACCACCCGCCGGGATCGACGCCCCGGCCCTGGTGCCCACGCGCGACCGCGAGCGTCTGGGCGCCGTGCCCCGACGCCCACCCCATCTCCAGGTTCGGGGAACCCTCGTGCAGCGTCGCGATCTTCTCGCCGGCCCGCACCGTCTCCCCGGCCTTGACGTCGATCGTGATGTGCTCGACGACGTACACGTACTTGCCGGCGAACGGACCGGCCAGCAGGTGATACACGATCATGTCGCCGGGCGGCGGCACGCACGTCCTTCCCCAGCAGCTCTCGGGCCCGGCGAGCTTGTCGGTGGCCAGCACCACCTTGGCGCGGCCGAGCGCCAGGATCGGGCCCGAGCCCGAGTCATCGACGCCCATGTCGATCCTGCTCGGCTCCAGGTTCGCTACCTCCCGGAGTGGGTTGACGTATTTCCATGCAGTGTGGGGAGCGGTACGCGTGCTCGTCGGGATCGCCGCGGCCGCCGAGGCGACCACAGCCACACCGACTGCGACGACTGCGACGACTGCGGTCGCGGCACCAGCCACACGGCGGCTCAACCGAATCGCCACCCCCAGAACGTACTCGACCACTTGGCGTATGGGATGCTTGCCGCGTGCCATGGCTACCCGAGCTGTTCACCGTGCCGGCGCTGCAGAAGCTGGAGGAGAGGCGGCATGGTCGGTTCGAGACCGTGCCGTACTTCGACGGTGTGGTGACCGGTCAGTTCGACGCGCTCGTCGAGTCGTTCGCCGGCGAGCCCGAGCTGTACCACCCAATACGCGGACGCATCAAGGGCGAGCGGGCGTTCCGCCGGTACCTGGTGGAGACCGGCGCGTGGCTCAGTGAGCGCGACATCTCGATCGACGACCTGACTCACGTCGTTCGGGAGCGAGACGGCTTCGAGGAGGTGGTGCTCCACCTCGACGGCGACAGCGGACGCATCAGTCTTCCCGTCGGGATCACAGGAAACCGAGAGCCCGACGGGCGGATCATCGAGCTTCGGATCTACTACAGCAGCCGGCCGCTGATGGGCGCCCACTTGAACCGCCCACCGGTGCTCCAGCCCGATCCCGACGTACGCATCTCAGACGTGGTCGCCGACCACCAGAGCGCCCTCGCAGCCGGCGACGTCGACGCGATCGTGGCCACTTTCGAGCCCGACGGCCATGTCCGCGAGCCCGGTGGCGCCGACCGCGTCCATCGAGCACACGATGCCCTGCGCGCCTTCTACGAACGCAGGTTCTCGAACGGCGGTGGCATCCCGCTCGAGCACTGCGCGGTCGTCGACGACGGGCAGGCATGCGCGCTCGAGTACAACGTCGTGCGGTGGGGCAGCACGGAGCTGCCGCCGGAGGCCGGGATGGCGGTCTACATCCGTGGCGAGACCGGCAAGCTCGCGGCGGCGCACATCTACGACGACGTCAACCCGCCGCTTTAGTTCCTCAGCTCAGTCGACGAGGTACGTCTCGTAGATCACGCCCGCGGGCTGGCGGCCGGCCACGCCGATGAACACGCCCATGTTCATCCAGGCGAGCGCAGGCGCGGCGGTCTCTATCTGAGTCCAGGTGCGGAACGTGTACTCGCTCGGGTCGACGTCCTCCCCGCGCCCGAGTCGCGCGAGGACCTCGGAGCTGCCGTGACGGATCCCCCGTGATCGGACGTAGAGGAGGTCGCCCTCGTCGGTTTGCAGCGTGTAGCGGACGTCCCCGAGGGCGGTGCCGTCCGGTAACACGATCTGCCAATCGGCGCTCGCACCCGGAAGGAGCGTTCCGTTGACCTCCGGACCGCTGAACGTTCCGTCGATCAGCGGCACGATCCGGCGCCGTCCCTGCGAGGTTTCGCCGAGATCGAGCGGCTCGCCCAGCGTGGCCTCGAGGCGGTAGACGGCCGTCAGTCGCGGGTCAGGAAGGGCAGACATTCGGTGCTCTCCTCAGGTCGCGATCGTCGCCATCTGTGCGTCCATGGGCCCGGCCAGCCGAGGCTTGTCGGCGATCTCCATTCGCAGCGCCATCACTGCCGTGTCGTAGATCCCCGAGAAGCTGGGGAACGGCTGGATCGTGTCGGCCAGAACCTCGAGCGGCACGTGGGCGCGGATCGCAAGCGTCGCCTGCTGCATCCATTCGCCGGCGTCAGGCCCGACCGCGTATGCGCCGGTCAGTCGCTGGCCGTCTGAAAGCAGCGTCATGAATCCTTTCGAGTCCGCGTAGGCGTGCGTATACGTCGCCGTCTTCGGCACCTCCGAGATGAGCGCGGTGCCGGTGTACTGCGCTTCGAGCGCGCCCACCCCCGCGGCCTGCGGATCGGTGTAGGTGACGCGGGGAACGGCTTCGTAGTTCGCCCGACGCGCAACGCCCGCGATGTTGTCCGCGACCACGTCGCCCTCGTACTCGCCGACATGCGTCAGCGGCCAGATCCCGGTGACGTCTCCGATCGCCCAGAGGCGCTCCCCGGCGCGCATATACTCGTCGACCCGGATCCCGTGGGCGTTGGCCTCCACGCCGACGGTTTCGAGGCCGATCCCGTCGACGCGCGGTCGCCGACCGGTCGCCACCAGCAACCGGTCGCCCCGCAAGTCCGGGCCGGCGTCGAACTCGACAACGAACTCGTCGCCATCCCGGCGGGCAGCGCTCGCGTGCATACCGAGGTGCAACTCGATGCCGTCGGCGCGCAGCGCCTCCCCGAGCGCGTCGCCTACCGGGCCGGCCTCGCGCGGAAGGACTCGCTCGGCGCCCTCCACCACGACGGCCTCGCCGCCTAGCCGCCGCGCGACCTGGGCAAGCTCGACGCCCGCGGAGCCGCCGCCGAGCACCAACAGCCGCCGCGGAACCGCCTCCATGCTCGTGGCCTCGCGGGTGCCCCACACACCCTCGAGATCCTGGAGCCCGGGTACCGGGGGCACGATCGGGTCCGACCCGGTCGCCACGACGACGTGGTCCGCGGTGTGGCGGACGCCATCGACCTCAACCACCCCGATGCCTGCCAGCCGGCCGTTGCCGCGGAGGAGATCGATCCCCCGGTCGGCAAGCCAGCGCTCCTGACCGGTGTCCTTGTGGTTAGAGACCATGAAGTCCCGCCACGCCAGCGCGGCATCGACGTCGACCTCGGCGTGCGCCCCGGCCTCGAGCGCGCCGTGTACCGCCTCGCCTGGACGCAACAGCGACTTCGAAGGGATGCACGCCCAGTACGAGCACTCGCCGCCGACCAGCTCTCGTTCGACGACGGCGACTCGCAGTCCGCGTGCCGCAAGCGCCCCGGCGCAGTGCTCGCCCGGCGCACCCGCTCCGAGGACGATCACGTCGTAGTCGTTGCTCGTGCCCGTGCTGGTCATCGCGTCCTCCGGTCGAACTCGTGTGTGGATATGGTCGCGCGTCTTTAGGGAGCCTCGCGCCCGGCCGACCCCCGGGTCAAGCCCTGGTCCGAGAATCGACTAGGGACTCCACGGGCGCGAACGGTGGAATAAGCGCGTCACGCTACAGGTCGTCGTTCCACCGTCCACCTGAGGAGCTTGCAGTGAACGCAGTCGACGCCGGTCCCTCCAACAACGGCCGCGGTTTCGAACCTTGGGGCTGGACGCACTTGCACGTCGACCGGCTCAGCCCGAGCTGCTGCCGGGTGACGTTCGACCACCCACCGATCAACGCGATCACGGCGACGGGCGTGATCGAGCTTGCCGAACTCGTCGGCCTGATCGAACAGGATCGCGATCTCAACTTCGTCGTGTTCGACAGCGCCGATCCGGATTTCTTCCTGGCCCATTACGACATGGAGCACGATCCCGCCCGGACCGCGGCTCATACGGGGCGTTGACTCCGGTGAAGCCTTCGAGCTGGCCAGCGCGTGCGCGCACGTAGAGGCCCTTTGGATCCCGCCGTTCGCACTCGGCGAGCGGCGTGTCGACGAACACCTCGACGAACGGCAGGTTGGCCAGCTCGTGGGCCCTGCGGAGCTGCGCGCGATCTTCGGCGACCAGCGCGATCGTCCCCGCGTCCGCCATCAACCGCGCCACGTGACCAACCCGGCGGATGTGCTCGGAGCGGTCCCCGGGCGAGAACCCGAGATCCTCCGACAGACCGTGCCTGATGTTGTCGCCGTCGAGGAGATAGGCCGACTGGCCGCCGTCGACAAGCCGCCGCTCCAGCTCCACGGCGATGGTCGTCTTGCCGGCAGCCGGCAGGCCCGTCAGCAGGACCGTCCCGCCCCGTTGATCGATCGCCAGCCAGCGCTCGTCGCGGTCGAGCGCTGACGGCTGCCACGTGATGTCGCGCCGGTTCGGGTGTGTGGGCTCACCACCGCGTGCAATACCGATCACCCGCGGAGTAGACGCAACGACGTATGCGTGCAAGACCCTTGCGCTCATCCAAGTCCACTAAATTTATCGAGAAGGGGTTATAACACCCGGCCGGGGCACCGAGCCTGGCTCGCACGCGCGGCCACCCGATCCGGACATCGGCCGATGGCGCGGGGGCTGCGTATATGCCACCTCCATCGCCATCGGCCTGCCCGGCAGCCGTCTCGCCGCGACTGCCACCACAAACGTCAGCGCGACGCGGCTTCCCACCAGAAACATAAGCGTCTTGATCGAAAAAGACGAGAAGTCCCAGTACTCTCGCCGAGCAATTTCGATCGAAGTTATGGGGATTGACCTTCGAACGCGAAAGGAACGTCGTTGAGATCAAGGATCAGAGGTCTCGCGGCTGTGGCCGTGATGATCCCGATGATGGCCGTGCCGGCGACCGCCGGCGCCACGACGCTGTTCGGCTCGGGATCGAGCGCTGAGCAGCCGATCCTGAACGTCTTGTTTAGGGCCTACAACCGGCTCCACGCGAGCATCCGCTTCAACTACCGGCCCGACGGCGGCAACGCCGCGTGCAGGACGCGCAGGCCGGACGGCGGCTGTTCGCCGTCAACACCCGTCCGCCGCTCCCGAGCGACTCGGACACCACGTACTTCAAGCTGTTCCTCGACGGTCTGTGCGTCGCCGTCAACCCGTCGAACGGTCTGAGCGGGCTCACCGTGGCGGAGACCAAGAACATCTTCACCGGCGTCGCGACGAACTGGAGCCAAGTCGGAGGCTCGAATCTGACGACCACGATCGATCCCGTGGGCCGCAACTCGAGCGCGGGCTCGTACACGTTCTTCCAGCAGGCCGTGCTCGGAGGCGCGACGCAGTCATCGAACGTCCATCCGGTGACCTCGGACGGCCTGGTGGCGACCGCGGTGTCGAAGGACTCCAGCGGCATCGGGTACGTCGGGCTCGCGCACGCCGGCAAGGGAAGCGGCGTCAAGACCCTGACCCTGAACGGCGTCTCGTGCTCGCGAACATCAAGAACGAGACCTATCCGCTGTTCCGCTACATCTGGGGCGTCCTCCCGACGGTCCACGCCAGCCGCACCGTCGAGAAGTTCTTCGAATGGGTCCGGACGAGCAAGCAGGCCGGGCAGATCATCCAGCGCGCCGGTGCCGTGCCGGCCTTCAACAAGAAGTAGCGGAGGCCCCCAGGGGAATGGACCGGGACGCATACCTCGACCACGACCTGGACGCCGCGTCGCCGAACCGATCCCAAGCGAGGTGATGTGATGCATGCCGGAACCGAAGCGCCAGAGAGCGAAGCGCCGTGAAGCGAAGCCCGGGGAAGCGAAGCGCCGGCGGTCGTGCTCCAGCACCGGGACGATGCTCCCGGCGGGGTGCTAGTCGATGTGCTGACGGCGGCGGGCTTTCGCCCGACCACGGTGAGAGTCGATCGCGGCGAGCCGTTGCCCGACCCAGCGTCGATAGCGCTCGTCGTCACGCACGGCCGCGACGTCGCCGCCGACGGATGGGACGCCGGATGGGTCAACTCAGAGCTCGAGTGCCTCCGCCAAGCCGACAAGGCCGGCACGGCGGTGCTCGGGGTCGGTCTCGGCGCGCAGACTCTGGCGATCGCGCTCGGCGGAGGGGTGGAGCGCGCGTCGCGAGCGCGACACGGCTGGGTATGGATATCGAGCTCGATCCCCGGATGGATCTCGCCCGGGCCGTGGCTCGCGTGGCAGGAGGACGTGATCCGACTTCCCCCCAAGGCCCGACTGCTCGCGGACGATTCGGTTGGACCGCAGGCTTACCTGACCAACGGGCACCGCGGCGTTCAGTTCCACCCCGAGATCACCCCGAAGATCTTGGGTGGCTGGATCTCCGCCGGCTACTCATCGCCCGTCGACACCCAGGGCGTGCCTGAGGTCGCTTCCCGGGAGTACCGCACTACCTCCGCGGCCACCCAACGCCTCTTGTCCACCTACATCCGGTCGGTAGCAAGTCGCCGACCCTGACCACCACATCGAATCTCAGTACGAGAGGACAACACTCAATGCCACGACATTTCCGTAAGTTCACACGCCACATCTGGTTCAGCCGAGTCCGGTGGCGGCTCTCGGTAGCGACGGCGATCTCGGCCGGCGCGGTACTCACCGGGGCCGGCGCCGCGGCCGCCGCGGCCCCGACCGACCCACCGCCGGTAACGATCCTCACCGCGTCCGGGCATAGCGCGCGTGGTGACATCTTCATCACGCCGACCGGCGACGCCGGCACCTATGCCAACGGCCCCGAGATCCTCGACCGCCACGGCAACGTCGTGTGGTTCCACGCAATCCCGCAGGGACTGACCGCCGCCGACTTCCGTACGCAGAAGTACCTCGGCAGGTCGGTACTCACCTTCTGGCAAGGCACCGGGCTCGGCGGACTCGCGAGCGGCACTGACTACATCTACAACGATCGCTACCAGCAGATCGCCACCGTCAACGCCGGCGACGGTCTCAGCGCGGACGGGCACGAGTTCCTGATCACGCCCTGGAACACGGCGCTGATCCTGGCGTACACGACCGCCACGGCGAACCTGTCGTCGATCGGCGGCCCCGCGAACCAGACCGTGATCGACGGAGTCGTCCAGGAGATCGACATCAGGACCGGCAGAGTGCTGTTCCAGTGGAACAGCGCGGACCACGTGCCATACAGTCAGAGCGAGCAGCCGCTACCGGCGTCGGCGAGTACGCCGTGGGATTGGTTCCATATCAACGCCGTGCACATCGACACCGACGGGAACCTCCTAATCGACGCCCGCGACACCTGGACCGCTTACAAGGTCAACCGGTTCACCGGCAGGATCATCTGGCAGTTGGGCGGCAAGGCCAGCAGTTTCAAGCTGGGCGCGGCACCGGGCCACTCGCTCGACAACGCCGGCGAGATCTTCGCCTGGCAGCACGACCCCGAGGCGATCGGGCACAACGAGTACACGTTCTTCGACAACGAGTCGGCGGGAACGCCCGAGTTCTCGGTCAGTCGGACGGTGACACTAACGCTCGACGCGCGACACCGCGTCGCGACCCTGATCTCCTCCGACGATCAGCCCGATGGACTCGTGGCCGCGTCCCAGGGCAACGCTCAAACGACCCCGGACGGAGGCCAGTTCGTCGGTTGGGGCGCGCTCCCCTACTTCTCGGAGTTCGATCCCTCGGGACGGCTCGTGTTCAACGCCGAGTTCCCCACGGGCGTGAACACCTACCGGGCGTACGTCCAGCCTTGGCCGGCGGACTCGTTCCGGTAACGACTACATCCGTGCAGGGCTGAGCCAGGAAGTGCGGTCCGGTCGAGGGCGTGAGCCCCGGCCGGACCGCGCGCCGCGTACCCGGCCGGACCGCGCGGGGCCATTTGTCAAGCTCGCCCGCCAGTGGTAAACCGAAGCTCGCAGCAGCTTGCACCAGCAGCACGATTGTGCAGCGCACAGACAGGAGGACGGGAATGTCGTTTAGCGAAGACCCCACTCAGAGCGCGGTTCCGGGCGCCGATCCGATGGGCGCAGCGCATGAGCCGGCGATATCCGGCGATCCCACGCAGGGCACGGAGGTCGGAGCGACGGGAGCTGAGGACCCGACGGCCGGCACACCCGGCGGAGGGAATCCACACGACGATCCGACCCAGGGCACCGAGGTTGGGGAGCTTCCCGGGGAAGATCCAACCGAGTAGCCGCGCCCACCGAACAGCGCCGCGTCGGTCAGACCGCACTTCCCGAACTCGTAGACGGCGCCTAAGCATCCCGCGTCGATAAATGGGCGTTTGCCCGATGTGGCGAGCCCGGCTTTGGACAGATCATCCCGGCTGCCCCCGAACCAGGCAGCCAGGAAGGATCGATCATGACGAACAGTCTTAGCCGGTGCCCGCATCGTCGGCCCCGCCAACACGACAAGACGGCTTATGTGATCGATGACGGCAGCCCCGCCGGCGGGGCGCAGGCCACGACCTTCGTCTCCCGCTGGCAGCTCGATGGTACGCACGTCGCGGGCCACGCGTCGGTGGCACCGACCGCCAGCTACGTGAACCTCTGCTCATGACGATCTCGGCGCTCCACACGGACGTGGTCGTGTACACCGGCCAGGACCAAGGCGAGGGAACGGCGCTGCGCATGCAGATGCTCCAGGTCCCCGGTCTGAGCAGAACGCCGAATTTGCCGATGATCGCATCCTGGTGCAGCTGCTCGATCCCGTCGAGATCGTCCAACGCCTGGTCGACATCGTCGTACAGGGCGGCGTACAGCACCATGTTGTCCTGATCTGCCATGGGTCCTCCTAGATGGTCGATTTGCCCGCTGGCTCAGCGAACCCGTGCCGGCAGGCGGCACCAGGACGGAGTCTGTCCCGGCCATGGAGCCGCACCCATTCGAAATCGGCACGAGCCCCAGCGTTCGTAGTTATGGTCAGCTCGGCGCCCAGACTTCTCCGCCGGCTCGCTACCGGATTGCTCGACGAGCGCCGGCCGCGATGTCCTCGAGCGCCTGGACGACATCCGCGATGGTCGCGGTGCTCACGATCTCGTGATCGGCGCCGGCCCGAAGGCGCGGCTCGTATGTGGCCAGGTCGCCGGCGATCTTCGCGCGATCGGCCGGCGTTGACCCGAATGGGTTGGCGCGGTCGGTCACGCGCTCCAGAATGACGTCGACCGGCGCGCTCAGTAGAACGACGGCGTCAAAGCGGTCGTACAGCGCCCCCTGATTCGCCACACAGCCGGCGATGAAGAGGCGGCCCTCGGTGTGGCGATCAAGGAACCCGCCGATCTTCTCGAGGTCCCAGAGCGGCTCGGTCCCGCTCGCCGTCAGCGTCTCGACGATCCAGCCGGGGTCGTCGGTGTCGAGAACCCGATGCCCGCGGCGGCCAAGCTCGGTGAGCGCGCTCGACTTTCCCGTCCCGGACATGCCGGTCACGAGCACCACCGACCGCCGTGTGCTCATCTGCGAACCCGCACTCGAGATCTCTATGTGCCTCCGGTGTGCTGCAACAACTCTCGGAGGACGGCTTCGATCCCTGCGATCTCGTACGTTGAGCGCTGCATGCCGGCTCCGCCGCCGCGCTTCAGAAGCTCAGGCAGTCTCGCGAGCTCTTCACGGCATCCCAGCTGGAAAGCCCGGGCATCCACCCGTTCCAACGCGTCCTCGAGGAGGTCCGCGACAGGCCGCCGTCTTCCTTGCGTGTCGGGCAGCTCACCGCGGACGCCGAATCGAGCCGCCCGGAAAATCCCCTCATCGATCAGTTCCGGCGGGTGGTTCTCGACAGGCTCGCGTTCCGCGGCATCGCGTGCCAGACAGTGCACCAGCGCGATCAGCGCGCCCGCGTCCGCGAGCGATGCTTGCGCATCGAGTGCGCGAATCTCCACCGTTCCAAGTCGGGGGTGGGGCCGAAGCTTCCACCAGAACCACGTGTAGTCCGGCACATCCGCGGCACGGGTGAGCAACTGGCTCATCTCGCAGAAGTCCGCGAAGTCGCGTAATGCTCGCGGCGTGCCGGATCGCGGCCATCCCCTGAGGCTCAGCTCCCGTGCCGATGCAAGGCCAGTGTCGCGACCGTGACGAAACGGCGAATTCGCCGCGAGGGCGAGCAGCAGCGGAAGGTCGCGCCGCAAGCCGTTGAAAACCTTGATCGCGGTCTCACTATCGGGCATGCCGACATGGATATGCAGACCTGCCACCGGGGTGACCGCGGCGTCGCCGAGGAGAAAATGGATCCGTTCATAGCGCTCCCTGTCCGTAATTACGGCATCGCCCTCTCCGGCGACGGGATGGGTCCCCGACCCCAGAAGCGCCGCTCCAGTCCTGCGAACCGCGCGGCGAAGCCCCGCCAGCTCCCGGACCGCCTCGCCCACGCTGGTGTGGACGCCGGTAATCAGTTCGACCTGACAGGCATGTAGCTCTCGCTCGACGGTGCCTACCGTCTCACCAAGACGCTCAAGCACAGCTTCTGAGCTATTTGTCTGCTGTCCCGAAACCGGATCGACCAGGAACAGTTCCTCCTCCACCCCGATCGAGAACGGCTGTCCTGACCCGAAATTCTCGTCGTGGTCGGTCAACGGACTCACCATTCAGGCTATCCCTTCTCCTCGCTCGACCTTCACCCCTCAGCACCCGCAAGAGTGACTCACGCGTGCCGAAGCGGCTCACCAATTAACCGCCCCGGTGTCGCCTAAAGAAAGTCGTTCCCGGTGAGCACGTACACAAACGGCACGAGGGGCACGATCGCCGTGATTCCCCAGGTCAGCTTCGCGACCAACCCGATGTCGGTCCGGAAAACCAGATTGATCCAGATCAGCACGACCGCGATCGGATGCAGGATGCAGAGCAGGAGCTCAAGGACCTTCTTCATGACCGCCTCGCCTTCCCTCGTCGTTCTCGCTGTTGCTTACCCACCCTGGGCCCGGGCAATCCGGCCAGACACGGCGGCGAACGCAGCAGCGCATGATCTGCGCCTCGTATGAAGGCCCGATCGCGATAGCGGCGTAGGGCGCGTCAGTCTCGGGCTGCTTGAGCGAAGAATGCCCAGATGGCTTCGGTCGCCGACGGGCCTCGTGGGTCGGTGTACGAGCCACCAGGGATCCCGCCTGACCAGGCGTGCCCGAGGCCTTGGACTTCGATGGATTCGTGCATGAGCGTGCCGTCAGGGTCGATCCACTGGTTGCGGGTGTATGAGAGCCCACCCTCGGCGCGGGCGCGGTCCGAGGTGGTTGGTTCGGCTGGGTCGTGCGTGTGGCTCTGCGGCGCGGCCAGGTGGTTGGCGTGCATCGACTGGGCCAGAATGCGTCGCGAGTTCTCGGGTGCGACGGTCCGGTCGTCCGTGCCGTGGATGACAACGCTGGGGACGCGTCGGGCGTGTGTGCCCATCGCCGAGTGGATGGCATGACCATCGGTTGCCCTTTTGGCGCCGGCGTGACCCATCACGGCAAATGCCGACGGCAGGTCGGTCGCCGATCGGTACGGCAGTCCGGAATGAATCGCCACGGCGGCGAATACGTCCGGGTAGCACGCCGCGAGGATCAGCGCCATGGCCCCACCCGAAGACAATCCGGCGACGAACACCCGCGTCTGATCGACTGTTTGCCCGGACTGTTGAGCGATCAGACGCCGCGTGGTACCGGCGATTAGTTCGGGCTCTCCCGCCCCACGCTGCTGGTGCGCAGGCGTAAACCAGTTCCAGCATCTGTTCGCGTTGCCCCCGCGTGGTTGTGCCGGATAGAAGACCACGAAGCCGTGGCGATCCGCGGTCTCGTTCATTGCGGTGGCAGCGGCGAACGTCGCGGGGTCCTGCGTGCACCCGTGGAGCATGCACACCACCGCGGCCGGCACCTCGGGATCCAGACCTACAGGGACATGGACGAGCGCACGTCCCTCCGTGACCTGGCTTCCGCGGGGCGTCGAACGCGATCCGGACGGACGCGCGTGTGGGTTTACGATTGGTCCGGGTTCGCGCAGCAGCTTCGGGAGCCGGCGGTGCGGTGCCTCCCGCACGCCGGCAACACCCGTTGGCGGGAGCGACGGCGGTGCGATCGCTGGCAGGCGGATACCGCTTGCGGCGATCGCGGCTTGGTTTTGGGCGTACAGCTCACGCCAGTCGAGAATGCTCATGGCGCTCAATATATAGAGCGCTGCTCGATATGTCAATCAGCCTAGCGGTGAGCTAACCCCAAAGCTTCGATAGACGCTCAGCAAAGCGAACCGCTGCGGCTCGGTGAGCGCCGGGTCGCGGGCGATCGCGGCTTCGGTATCCCACCGGCCGGAATCGTGAGCGCCCTCAGAGTCGTCGAGCACGCCCGCGCGCACCAGGATCTCGGCGAGAGAAATGTCCAACGCCGACGCAATCGCAAGCAGCACGCTGAGCGACGGCTCGTGCAGACCTCGCTCGAGCTCGCTCAGGTACGCATTCGACACGCTCGTACGGGTCGACAGCTCACGCAACGTGAGCCGTCTCGCCAACCGCCGCGCGCGCAGGACAGCACCCAGTGTCCGCAACGTCGACTCGGACAAACCGCTACTCATCGACACATCATCCCGTTCCCCGGCGCTCGAGCACCGCGCGCGCGCTCGATCCCGAAGACGTGAACGCCGGGAAGACGAACCGGCGCTCAACCACATCGGGAGATCTTGACGTTGCTCCGGATGCGGGTCAGGATCCAGAACATGTCGTTGAGGGGCGGTCGTCTCGAACGAGGCGCAGAGCTCGGCGGATACCGCATCGAGCAGCAAATCGGACAAGGCGGGATGGGCATCGTCTATCGCGTGACGAACGTCGCGCTGGGCCGTGTGTACGCGCTCAAGGTGCTGGCCCCCGAGCTGGCCGACGACGAGCAATTCCGCCAGCGCTTTCAGCGGGAGATGCGGATCGCCGCATCCATCGACCACCCGAACGTGGTGGGGATCCACTACGCGGGAGAGCAAGACGGGTTCCTGTTCCTCGCCATGGACTACGTGCACGGCGAGGATCTCCGCCAGCTGATCCTCCGCGACGGCGCCGTCAACCCAGAGCGGGCGGTCGGCATCCTGACCCAGATGGGGTTCGCGCTCGATGCCGCGCACGCCAAGGGTCTCGTGCACCGGGATATCAAGCCCGGCAACATGCTGCTCACGGTCAGGGACGCTGAGGAACGCGCGTATTTGACCGACTTCGGACTCGCCAAGCGCAGCAGCACGCTGGCCGAGCTCACGGTCGCCGGGAGCATCGTCGGCACCGCCGACTACATGGCTCCGGAGCAGGTGAGCGGCGAGCCCTCCGACGCGCGAACCGACATCTATGCCCTCGGGTGCGTGTTCTTCCAGATGCTGACCGGCAAGGTCCCGTACGAGCGCGAGACGACCCTGGCCACGATGTTCGCGCACGTGAACGATCCGCCCCCGGTGCTCGAACCACCGCTCGTCGAGGATTATCCGGAGTTCACGCCTGTGGTCCAGCAGGCGATGGCGAAGACGCCCGATGACCGCTATATGTCGGCGGGCGATCTCGCGCGCGACGCCGCCGCAGCGTTACGAGGGGCGCGCTACAAGGGCGCGCCATCGATGGTGGCGACCGGCGACGCGAGACCGGTGCCCGCTCGGGCGGCCGCCGAATCCTCGGCGGAGGCGGCGCCTGCTCCCGCGACCGGAATTGCGAGTGGGAGTGGCGGCGGGGCTCCCGGAGAGCCGACTCCTCCCGGTGAGAGCGACGGCGGTGGCCGACTGCGACGGTACCGGTGGGCGATAGCGGGGCTCGCGGCTCTTGTGGTTGCGGTCGTGGTCGCCGTGGTCGTGTTGACCTCGGGCGGCTCGACCGGCCCCGGACAGACGTTCCAGGCAGTGCTCCGCCCGGTCCCTGACAACCACGTCACCGGCACGGGGACCGCAGCTATCACCCTGCACGGCGACCAGGCGACGGTGACCGTGGACACGAGCGGTCTGCTGAACGGCGCGTCTCACCCCATCCACATTCATGCTTTCGGGCTGGGCATCTGCCCGCCGGCCTCGGCCGCCAGGCGATACAACGGTCATCTGGCCATCAGCACCACGGACGGCCTGAAGTACTACGGACCGATGGCCGCCGCGCTCACACTGAGCGGCGACACCACCATGAACAGCATGCTGGCCTTCAGCAGGTACCCCACAAACGGGGACATCCACTACCAACGCACGATCACCGTCACGACCGCTGCCGCCAACGCGATCCGCCACGGTAACGCGGTCGTCGTCGTTCATGGCATCGACTACGACCGCAGCGGCCAATACGACATGGTCCTCAACCGGAGCGAGCTCGACAGCGCCGTGTCGCAAGATGCCACCGCTCCCGCCTTGTGCGGAACCCTGCTCAATCCCGCCAGCGTCGGTGAAAGCGGTTGATCAATATGCCGTCGGTAGGGTCGCGCTGACCAGGACCAAAGCGACGGAGGTACAGGCATGGCTCGAAAGGCGGTATCAAGTGATCAGGCGCCGGAGGCGCTAGGTCCATACAGCCAGGCGATCGTGGCCGGCAACCTGGTCTTCTGCTCAGGAATGGCGGGGATCGACCCCGCGACCGGCGAGGCTGCTGCCGGGATCGAAGCGCAGACCGAGCAGGCACTGCTGAATCTCGCGGCGGTACTCCGCGCCGCGGGCTGCTCGATGGATGACGTCGTCAAGACGACGATCTTTTACGCCGACGTCGATGACTTCGGCCGCCTCAACGAGGTGTACGCCCGCCACATGCCCGATCCCCCGCCAGCACGATCCGCCCCGGCACACGTTCGACTGCCCCGAGGCCTTCTCGTTTCGATCGAGGCGATCGCGGTGCTACCCACCCGCTCGGAATAGTCGCGCCGACCGCCAGCTGGCGCACAATCGCTGCCGGTCGTCGCGCCGGCTGGGGCGCCATGCTCGTGTTCGTGGCGAAGCCGCGACAGTGAGATGCCGAGCCCGATTGGGGATCGCCCGGCTGCTGACTAGACACGTTGATGGTGCTGGCAGAGGCGGTAGTCTGGGCACCCGTGACGGAGAGCGTGCAGGTGTTGAGGGGTGGCCAGGCGCGCGCGTACATCATCGCCGAGGAGCACGAGGACGGATCGCTGCTGCTGGCGCCCGAGCCGGTCCCCAGCGCCCGGCGGACGGTGCCCGCCGAAGACGGCCGAGCCGCGGCCGTCGCCGTTCCTGAGGTCGCCGGGATCCTCCAGGTGCGCGACCTGACGGTGACTTACGGCCCTAAGAGGGCGGTCGACGCGGTCAGCTTCGAGATCCGTCGGGGAGAGATCTTCGGTCTTCTCGGACCGAACGGAGCCGGCAAGACGAGCACGCTGAGCGCCATCGAAGGGCTGGTCAAGCCCCAGTTCGGGACGATCCTGCTCGACGACATCGACAGCAGGCGCCATCCCAACCAGGCCAGGGCCCGAATGGGCGTGCAGCTTCAGGCGACCAGCTTTCAGTCCGAGCTGAAGATCAGCCAGATCGTGCGGCTGTACGCCGGGCTCTACGGCGTCGAGCTCTCCGGTCAGCAGATACTCGACGGCCTGCGCGTGATCGGGCTCGAGGGCGAGGCACACAAGCCGTTCAAGCAGCTCTCCGGCGGACAGCAGCAACGCCTCTCCCTTTACATCGCGGTCGTCCACGACCCCGCGTTACTGCTGCTCGACGAGCCCACCGCCGGCCTCGATCCGCAATCCCGCCGCCAGCTGTGGAGCCGGATCGAGCACATCCGCCAGGAGGGCGGAAGCATCCTTTTGACGACGCACTCGATGGAGGAGGCCCAGGCGGTCTGCGACCGGGTCGCGATCATCGATAACGGCACGCTGCTGACGACCGAGACGCCGCATGACCTGATCGAGAAGCACAAGAACGACCCCCGGGTCCGTGAGGTCGCGCGCGGCGAAGTGACGCTGGAGGACGTGTTCATCGGGCTCACCGGGAGCGAGATCCGTGACTAGCTCGAGGGCCACGGGCGAACCACCACTGCGCCTCGTGTTCGGCTCACTGCTGCGCGCGGACTTCCTCGTGTTTCTCCAGCACCGCCGAGCGCTGATCATCAGCCTAGTGTTGCCCGTCTTTGTTCTGCTCAGCACGAGCGGAACCAAGGCCACCGATAAATTCGGCGGGGCGGAGTTCGTAATCGGGTTAGCGATCGCCTACGGGCTGCTCTCGACGTCGCTGATCGGCTACGGGCTGACGGTCGCGCGAGACCGCGAGAAGGGTGTCTTCCAGCGACTGCGTGTCACCCCGGCCCCGACCTGGACGATCATGACCAGTCGGCTGGCGATGCAAGCGGTCGCGAACCTGATCATCGCGGTCGCCGTCGTGATCATCGGCGGCCAGATCCATCACATCTCGCCCTCCGCTGGGCAGTACGCACTTGTGCTGCTGGTCTCGATCCTGGCGGGGGCGGTGTTCCTCAGCATCGCCCAGGCGATGGTTGGTCTGGTGAAGTCAGCCGACAGCGTCCAGGCGATTGCGCGGGTGCTGTTCGCCGTCCTGATCCTGCTCGGGCTTCTGGGCCAGAGCGGCGCGCTCGGCACCTTTTGGAGTTCGGTCGCACGCTGGACGCCCGTCGGAGCGGTGATGACGCTGTTCGCCGGCGTGCTCAACCTGCACGCCTGGTACAGCCGGGACACGCTGGCGCTGCTGGCGTGCCTGGGCTACATCGTCGTATTCGGCGGGATCGGCATCCGCTGGTTTCAGTGGGACGCCCGATAAGAGCGGAGTGCGGCTGCTGGATTACGACTGAAGCGGCTGCGTCGACCGGTGCCCGCCCGAGCGGCAAACCGGAGTGCTGGGCTCGATCGCGGCTGGACTCAGCTGTGAGGCTGTTATAGCGTCGCGCTTGCGATGAGGTGGGCGATCGGCTTGGTGCTCTCGACGGCTATTGGGCTTGGGCTATCGGGATGCGGCAGCAGCTCACAGAGCAGCTCGACGGGCCTTGCGATCAGCGCCTACGTGGTGCGGGGCAACGAGGAGACCGGCTTCCATCCCGCCGGCCGACCGCAAGTCGCCCACACCGTCGCGGCCGACGAGGCTGGTAATCCGAACGCCGCCGACGACGAGAAGCGGCTGACTTCGGAGGGGTTCATCCAAGGGGTCACGGTCAACACGAGCAGCGCTGACGGCGGACAAGGAGGCTCATCGGTGACCGAGCTTCACTCCCCCGCCGTGGCCTCGCGTGAGCAGCACGCGTCGGTTCAAGAGGCTGCGCTCGAGCAAGGCGGCGCGACGGTCTCCCACTTCGCGGTGGCGGGGATCCCCGGCTCGACCGGGATCGTCGCCCCGGCCCCGCCTGGGGGTCAATCCACCGCCAACCTCTACTTCCGTGAGGGGCGCTGCGCGATGTGGGTGGGAGACTTGACCTCTAAGCCCAACTATCGAGCGGCGGTGACGGCCGCGGCCGTCGCGATCTACGCGCGTACCAACAGGCGACCGGGCGCCTGCACGGGCTGACGCCCAGGCGCGATCCAAGGTTCTCGTCTAGCCGCACTGAAATCCGCTTCCGTCGAGTCCGGGCGCGGTGATCTGCGGCGTTCCGGCGGCGTGCCGATTGTGTTCCGCGATCAGCCTGTCCGTCAGGCTCCGGCGGGGCGGCGGCCGCCGCCTAGGAACGAGTCGACGAACTCGGGGCTCGCGCTCAGCTCGGCGGGCGTGCCCTCCATCAGCAGCTGGCCGCCGCCGAGCACGTACGTCCGATCCGAGATCTCGAGCACGGCGCGTGCTCGCTGCTCGACCACGAGCACCGAGGCGCCGGTGGTCGCGAGCCGACGGACGTGCTCGCTCAGCACGTTCTGCGCGATCGCCGGGGCGAGGTTCGCGGTCGGCTCGTCGAGCACGACGAGCGCCGGCTGGAGCATCAGCGCGCGGCCCATCGCCAGCATCTTGCGCTCGCCGCCCGAGAGCTTGCCGGCGCGGCGGCCGAGCATCGTGCCGAGCCGCGGGAACACCTCGAGCACGCGGTCGATCCGGGAGGGGAGCTCGCGGGCGCCCAGCAGGTAGCCGCCCATCTCGAGGTTCTCGCGCACGGTCAGCGGTCCGAACACGTCGTCGATCTGTGGCACGTAGCCGACGCCTATCCGGGCGACGTTCTCCGACGGCCATCCGGTTACGTCCTCGTCGCCGACGAACACCTTCCCGGACGTGATCTCGACGAGTCCGACGATGCTCTTGAGCAGCGTGCTCTTGCCCGACCCGTTCGGGCCGACGACCGATACGACCTCGCCCGGCGAGACCGAGATCGAGATGCCATGAATGACTGGCCTTGAGTCATAGCCCGCGCTCAGCTCGACCACGCGGAGCGCGACACCGTTCGCCGGATGGTCGATCAGCGCCACCACCGTGTCCGGCTCAGCCGACAAGGTAGGCCTCCACGACCTCCTCCTTGGCGCGCAGCGTCTCCATCGTGCCCTTGGCCAGGATGCGGCCCTCGGCCATCACGATCACCGGATCGCAGAACTCGTCCATGATCGACAGCTCGTGCTCGACCATGACGACGGTCATACCCGCCTGGCAGAGCGATACGAGCCGCATTCCGATCTCGTGCGCCAGGCGCGGATGGACGCCGGCCATCGGCTCGTCGAGCAGGAGCACGTCCGGTTCCGCCATCAGCGCCCGCATGATCTCAACCAGCCGGCGCTGGCCGCCGCTCAGGTCGCCGGCGTAGCGGTCGGCGAGGTCGAGCAGCCCGAACCGCTCGAGCATCGCCTCCGCCTGCGCGATCGCGGCGCGCTCCTGAGCGCCCCAGTAACGGCGTCCGAACAGCGCGCCCTTGACCGTCTCGCCGCGCTGGCCGGGGATCGCTGAGAGCAGGTTCTCGATCACGGTCAACCGCTTGAACTCGCTCGCGAGCTGGAACGTGCGAACGAGCCCGAGCCGCGCGCGGCGGTATGCGGGGAGGCCGGTGACGTCCTCGCCGCGATACGAGATCGTGCCCGCGGTCGGGCGGAGGGTGCCCGCGAGCATGGCGAGCGCGGTCGACTTGCCGGCGCCGTTCGGCCCGATGATCCCGGTGAGGCGCCCTCGCTCGAACGACATCGAGACGTCGTCGACGGCGTGGACGCCTTCGAACGTTTTGATGAGCCCGGAGCAGCTGAGGATCACAGCGCTGGTGAACGGTTCGCGGCCGGGGGCAGTGTCGATGGCGTCTGTGGGTTCCGGGAGGTGGACGTCAGGCTCCGGCGTCGGCGACGGGTCGCGCCCCTTCCCGCCCCAGATCACACGACGGCGCTCGGGCAGGATCCCCTGTGGCCGGAACCACAGAAACCCGATGATCAGCACGCCGATCACCACCCACTGGAGCGCCGGGACCAGGTTCGGGTTGCTCGAGCTCGCGGGGATGTAGCGCGTCGCCTCCTCGAACGTCACCGGCACGAGCACCGCGCCGAGAACCGCGCCGCGGTGGTTGCCGAGGCCGCCGATGATCACCGCGGCGAACAGCACCACGGTCTCGGCATAGCCCCACGCCTGCGGGTCCCACAGGTTGATGAACCCAACGAGCACCCCGCCCGACAGGCCGGCGATCGCGCCGCCGATCACAAGCGAAGAGGTCCGCAGCGCGCGGATATCCTTTCCGAGCGAATCGGCGACCACGTCGTTGTCCCGCATCGCCCGCAGTGTCCGCCCGTACGGTGACTCGGTGATCCGCCGCACGAACAGGTAGGTCGCGAACGCCAGAAGCAGGGCGACGATCCCGTAGCCCCACTGGTAGTTGACGCCCTGCGGGTTGATCGCGCTCTGGAGCGGCGCGGGCACGAGCGAGAGGCCGGCGGCGCCGTTCACGAGCGGCTGATAGTTGGTCACCAGCAGGTTGAACATGACCGCGGTGACAAGCAGCCCGACGGCCGCGAAGTCGCCGCGCAGCCGGCGCCCGACGATCGCCGCGAACGGCACCGCCAGCAGTCCTCCGACGAGCGCCGCCCCGATCCACGGTAGCGGGAACGGTAGGTTCAGCCCGCCGATGTACGACTGAAAGCCGCCGTTGGCGGTATCGGAGGGAAGCGACAGCACGGCCGCGGCGTACGCGCCGGCGGCCTGGAAGATGATGAACCCGAAGTTCGTGACCCCTGCGATTCCGAACTGCTGGGACAGGCCCAGGCACGCAATCGCGTCGACGCCGGCGTAGACCAGGAGGGTGGTGATGTAGTAGACCATCGGCTCAGGTCAGGTCTGCACGCCGAGCAGGCCGCTCGGTCGCATGGCGAGCATCGCGATCAGGATCACGAACGCCACGACGTCCTTGTAGTCGGACACGATGAACGCGGCGCTGACCTCGGTGGCGAGCCCGATCACGAGCGCGCCGAGCATCGCGCCGTAGGCCTCTCCCGGCCCTCCGAGGAAAACAGCCGCCAGGATCAGGACCAGGAACAGGTCGGTGCTAGTCGCGCCGAACGTGCCCGAGTTGAGCGCGAACACCACGCCGGCCAGGCCGCACAGCGCGCCCGTGATGAGCCACGTGATCGTAACCACCCGGTCGGTCCGGATCCCGCAGTTACGCGCGAGGTTCCGATTCGACGACGTCGCGCGCATCGCCTTGCCGAGCTTCGTGTAGCGGAACAGAGCGTGCACCAGCAGCATCACGACCACGCTGAGAGCGATGATCACGAGTTGCACGACGGTCAGGTTGAACCCGAGCGGCTTGACCGTGGCTCCCTGGCTGACCGTGTACGAGACGTTGGTCGGGCCGGCCAACGCCTGCGTTCCGAACACCAGGATCAGCGTCATCCCGAGCGATACGATCACCATCCCGATCGGGGAGGTGCCACGTCGCTGGAACGGCGTGTAGACGACGTTGTTCAGGAAGACCGAGAGCAGCGCGCCCGCGGCGATGCCCGCGAGCGCGCTGATCCAGAAGCTCACGCCGGCCTGGTTGACCTCATACGCCGCGTAGGCGGACACGATCATCACACCGCCGTACGCGAGGTTGAGCACGTTGGTAACCGCGAACTGCAACGTGAACCCGACTGAGGCCACCGCGAGCACCGCCGCGGTGACCAGGCCGAAGCCGATCGATTCGACGAAGACGCTCACGTCATCGGCAACCTAGAGCCCCAGCGCGCGGAGCTGGCTCGTCGGGATGTTCGCTGTGACATTCACCTGGCCCTGGGGGCTGTAGGTGTCGACCTGGAAGATTCCGGTCGAGTCGTGGTAGGCGTCGAAGCTGGTCGGCCCGCCGGGTCCCTCGTAGCGGATCGCCTTACCGGCCTTGAGCGCCGCCGCTCCCTGGGCGAACGAGTACACGACCGTCGCGCCCGGGGTGCCGTCGCCGATCTTCTCGATGCAGGTTTTGAACACGGTCGAGCTCGTGCTCTTGCACTGGATCATCGCGAGCGCGGCCAGGTTGATCCCGTCGTACAGGTGAACCGCGCCCGGCGCAGTCAGGTACGTCGAGAAGTCACCAGTGCTCCCGACTCTGCCCTTCTCGGCGTACATCGCGGTCGAGAACGCCTGGAAGGCGGGCCCGCTTGTCTCGGTCACCAGGTTGTCGGCCCAGAAGTCGGGCGACAGCGTGCTCGCGCCGACCGCTGCGGTCACGGACTTGAACCAATCGGGTGAGATCGTCGCTGAGGTGCCGATCACCGGCGGGAGCTTGCCGCCGTTCAGCTGCTTGACCTCCGACAGGAACGCGGCCTCGGGCGGCCCGAGCGCCTCGGTCAGGATCACGTCGGGCTTGGCGGCGACGATCTTCGCCGCCTCGGTCCGGAACGTGGTCGAGTTGAGGTCGAGCGTCTGGTTGGCGACGAGCGTCTCGCCAGCCGCCTTGATCGCCGCTACCGCCGGCTGGATAAACGTCTGCGAGCCGATGTCGTTCCCGAATGCAAGCGCGATTCGCTTGTAATGGCGCATCGTGTTCGCGATCCAGATCATCGCGTAGGACTCTGAGAGGTCCGGCGGGACCAGCCGATAGAAGTACGGGAACATCACGTGGTCGAACTCCGACTGTCCGGTCATGCAGAACGACACCGTCTTGTTGGCGGTGAAGATCGGCACGACTGAGGCGGCCTCGTCCGACGTGCAGCCGATGATCAGCGACGGGCTCCCCGAGGCGTACATCTGACGCACGGCCGGCACGGCGTCGGCCGGGTCGCCGCGGGTGTCGACGCTCTTGCAGCTGAGCTTGTGACCGAGCACGCCGCCGGCGTTGTCGATCGCGGACGTCGCGGCATCGCAGGAGACGAGGTACGTGGGTCCGAGTGCCGCGTCCGGACCGGTGAACGGCGCCACGTCGGCGACCGTCAGAGTCGATCCCGATGGCGCCGACGAGCCGCTCGCGGCGGACGAACCGCCTCCGCTCCCTCCTGCGTTCGAGCTCGAGCTGCTGCCGCACGCCGTGGCGGCGAGCGCGACGAGCGCAGCGAGCGCCGCCAACCACGACCGGCGTGTGTGTTTGCGCACCAACATGTTCCTCCTCCTCTCGTGGCGCTCTCGCCCCACGACTAGAACGTCGCTCCTGTCTTGATGGGTGGGTGCCAGGGCCATTCCGCGCCGCCAGCCAGTTCCTCGGCGACCACCTGATGGGCGATGCGACCGACGCCCTCGACCGCGATCTCAAGCCTGTCCCCGGGCTGGAGCCAGACCGGCGGCTGGCGGGCGAAGCCGACGCCGCCGGGGGTCCCGGTGGCGATCACGTCGCCCGGTCTGAGCGTCGTGAACGACGACAGAAACTCGATCGTGCGCGGGATGTCGAAGATCATCTGTGAGGTCCGCGCCGACTGCATCACCTCGCCGTTGAGCACCGTGGTCAGGAGGGCGTCGGACACGTCGACCTCGTCGGGTGTGACCAGCTCAGGACCGATCGGCATCGACCCGTCGAAGTTCTTACCCGCGGTCCATTGGCTGGCGGCGCGCTGCCACTCACGCGCGGTGCCGTCCATGCACACCGCGAACCCGGCGATCGCCGCGAGCGCGTCGGCGGCCGGGATGTAGCGCCCCCCGCGGCCGATCACCACGGCGAGCTCGCCCTCGTAGTCAAAGCGCTCGCTGAGCGCCGGCTTGACCAGCTCGCCGTACGGCGGCGCCACCGAGTCGGCGCCGCGGACGAACACCTCGGGCCAGGTCGTGAGCGGCCGTCCCCCCTCGGCGGCGTGGTCCGCGTAGTTGACCCCAAGACACAGGATGCGCCGCGGCCGTGGCATAGCCGGGCCGAGCTCGGATTCGTCGACCGGACGGCCGGGCTCCTCCGCCGCGCGGTGGACGAGGTCCCAGCGTTCCGCGCCGGCGCCGAGCAGAGCGGCGAGGTCGACCAGAGCCGGATCGCCCGTTGCACGCGCGACATCGACGTAGCCGTCGGCGCCCCGCACGTGCAGTCGCGGTCCCTCGGGCGTCTCGACGGTGGCAAGTCTCACAGCGGGCATCCTCCCTGGAACCGGGTCACGGGCGAACGAGCCGAGGACCGGTCGGCGTGTCATCTCCCTCCTCCGAGCCCCAGGGCATGTCAGCCGTACGCCCACATCCCTTGGTTCGATTTACTCGGATTGGTCGGAACGCTAGCGATCGATTGCAGGGCCGTCAAATGAAGGTTCTGTGTGTTTGTGACGCGGAGATTGGTACGATCGGTTGCCGCGCTCCTCCGTCGGATTTCGCCGCCGCCGGTTCGGTCCTTGTCTACCGCTCCCGTATCCCGCCCGCCCGCCTACAGCCAGGACCTGGCCGAGCTGATCATCGAGCGGTGCGCGGCGGGCGCGGCGGGCGCGGCGGGCGCGGGGAGCCGGCTGCCGACCGAGCGGCAACTGGCCAACGATCTCGGGGTGACGCGGACGATGGTGCGCCATGCGCTCGCGCTGCTGGAGGCCGAGGGTCGGATCTCGCGCGAGGTCGGGCGTGGGACGTTCCTGCGCGGCGGGGACGCGCGCCTGTCGCCGTCGCGTGCCGAGCGCGACGCCGGCCGGTCCGGCGACGTTGGGCCCGCGGACGTGATGGCAGCCCGGCGCCTGATCGAGCCGCAGGTGCTGCCGCTCGTCGTGGCGTGGGCCACGGCTCGCGACTTCGAGGAGATGCGGCGCTGCCTCGCCGGCGGCGCCGGCGCCGGCAGCTACGACGAGTTCGAGGTGTGGGACTTCGCGCTGCACCACGCGATCGTCGCCGCCAGCCGCAACTCGCTGCTCGTCGCCATGTACCGGGAGGTGGAGCAGGCTCGGAAGGGCGCGCTATGGGGCAACCTGAAGCGCCGCAACGACTCGCGCGACCGGCGGGCCGCCTACCACGCCGACCACGAGCGGCTCGTGGACGCGCTAAGCGCGCGCGAGCTCCAGCGGGCGATGGAGGTCATGGACGCGCACTTGGCGCGGGTCGAGGTGAACCTGCTCGGGAGTGGCGGGGAGCGAGACAGGCTTTAACTCAGGGGCGAACGATGCGGCGGCGTTGGAGCTGCGGAAATTCACAGGCCTTCTACAGTCAGTTCAGTCAGTGCCGCCGGCAGGATTCGAACCTGCGACCCTCGGATTAAAAGTCCGCTGCTCTGCCAACTGAGCTACGGCGGCGGGGGCGCCATGATCTCGCAGTGGCTCTGCTCGATCCCCGCCGGAGCGGACTTTGGCGCTGAGGTCACGTATACGTGAGCTTAATCGCCAGAGTCCGGGAGGGGGGCGGACCTCAGTGGCGGAAGTGGCGACGTGAGGTGAACACCATCGCCGCGCCGGCGGCGTCGACGGCCTCGACGATCTCGTGGTCGCGGACCGAGCCGCCGGGCTGGATGATCGCGATCGCGCCCGCGTCAAGGGCAAGCTGGGGCCCGTCCGGGAACGGGAAGAAGGCATCCGAGGCCAGCACCGACCCCACCAGCGAGGACCGGGATTTCTCGATCGCGAGGCGCACGGAGTCGACGCGGCTCATCTGGCCGGCGCCGATGCCGACAGTGGCGAGGTCGCGACAGATCACGATGGCGTTGGAACGGACGTGCTTGCACACCTTCCAGGCGAAGGAGAGCTCGCCCCATTCGGCCTCGGTCGGCGTGCGCCGGGAGACGACCTGCATCTCGGAGCGCTCCTCGAGGTCGTAGTCGCGGTCCTGGACGAGCATGCCGCCGACGACCTGGTGGAGCTGGGGGTCGATCATGTCGGGGTTGCGGCGTTCGCGGTCGTCGAGGAGGCGCATGTTCCGCTTGGACTCGAGTACCTCGAGCGCGTCCTCGTCGTAGCCGCGCGCGAACAGGACCTCGACGAACTGGTCGGCGATCGCCTCGGCAAGGGTGCGGTCGACGCGGCGGTTGAGGCAGATCACGCCGCCGTAGGCCGAGATCGGGTCGCACTCGAAGGCCTTCTGATAGGCCTCCAGCGCGGTCTTGCCGACGGCCACCCCGCACGGGTTGTTGTGCTTGATGATTGCGCAGGCGGGGATCTGGAACTCGCTCACGAGCAGCCGGCCGGCGTCCAGGTCCAAGAGGTTGTTAAACGACAGCTCCTTGCCGCCGAGCTGGGAGACCATCGATAGGACGTGGGTACGAGTTCCGACCTGCGAGTAGTAGGCGGCGCGCTGGTGGGGGTTTTCGCCGTAGGGAAGCTCGAGCACCTTCTCGAACGCCCGCACCATCAGCGCCGGGAAGTCGGCGCCCTTCTCCTGGAACCAGCGCGCGATCGCGGTGTCGTAGCGCGCGGTGTAGGCGAACGCCTCGGCGGCGAGGCTCTCGCGGGTCGTCGGCGAGAGCCGGCAGTCGAATTCGCGTAGCTCGGCCAGGATCGCGTCGTAGCTCTCGGGGCTGACGACCGACGCGACGAACTGGAAGTTCTTGGCGGCGGCCCGGATCATCGAGGGCCCACCGATGTCGATGTTCTCGATCACCTCGGAGTCCGAGACGCCGCGGCGGGCGGCCGTCCGCTCAAACGGGTACAGGTTCACGCACACGAGGTCCACGAACTCGACGTCGTTCTCCTCGGCCTGGCGCATGTGCTCGGGGTGGTCGCGGAGCGCCAGCAGGCCGCCGTACAGCTTCGGGTGAAGCGTCTTGACGCGGCCGTCCATGATCTCGGGGAACCCGGTCAGGTCCGAGATCTGGCGGACCTGGAGGCCGGACTCGGTCAGCTCGCGGGCGGTCCCGCCGGTCGAGACGATCTCGATCCCGAGCTCGGCCAGGCCGCGAGCGAACTCGACCAGCCCCGTCTTGTCGGATACCGACAGGAGCGCGCGGCCTACCTTGACGTCCTCGGAGGCGACGGGCTCGAACCGGTTCGCGCTCGATGTTCCCTGCTCCATGACGCCTCGACTCTATCGCTCGATCACGACACGGCGCGCGTTGGCGGGGTCGAAGCTGACGGCACCGCGAGCGATCAGGCGCACCGCCTCGGGCAGCAACTCGTGCTCGATCGGGTGCAAACGCTCGAGCACCTCGCCGGCGTCGCGAGCGTCTGGCAGCTCGATCGCGCGCTGGAGGATCACCGGGCCGCTGTCGACGCCGCCGTCGACGAAGTGCACGGTGACGCCGAACACCTTGACACCGTAGGCCAGCGCTTGGTCCACCGCGGCCAACCCCGGAAAGGCCGGCAGCAGCGCCGGGTGGACATTGATGACGCGATCCGGAAAACGCCCCAGGAACTCGTCGGACAGCAGCTGCATGTAGCCGGCCAGGACCACGAGCTCGGTCGCCCGGGATGCAAGCCAGTCCGCGACGGCGAGATCCCGCGCGCGGCGGTCGGCGAACTGGTCGAGCGGGAATGAACTCGCGGGGACGCCGGCGGCGCGGGCGCGATCGAGCGCCGGCGCGTCCGCCTTGTCGGAGGCGACGGCCACGATCGCGACGCCCTCCCTCCTGTGAACACGATCCAGCAGCGCCTGGAGATTCGTCCCCGTGCCCGACGCCAGGACCGCGACGTTCATGCCGCCCGGAGCTTCGGGAACCGGCCGCCGGTGGAGCGAAGCCTCCCGGACTCGAGCAGCTGATCGACCCGGCCGAGGACCTCGCTCGAGCGCAGGTGGGCGAACGCTCCGTAGCCGGCGAGGCGGTCGTAGGCGTACTGCCCGATGACCTTCGAGCGGCCGCCTCGGAGGATCTCGACGGCGCGTGTGCGCCCCACCGGCGGAGCCGCGGCAACCACGACGTCGAGAATCGCCGCGTCCAGGTCCCCGGGGGCCGCCGAGGCCGCGGCTGGTGAGGCGGCGGCCGGTGCAGCGTCGGCCGGTGAGGCGTTGACGACAGAGGGCGAGCAGACATCGCAGCACGCCACGGACGGTGCCGCACTCGAGCGGTCGCCGAAGTGCGCCAGCAGCGTGGCGCGCCGGCAGCTCGCTCCCTCGACGTAGGCCCACACCGAGCGGTACTGCGCCCAGCGGACGCGCTCGGCATCCCGGGCGGACCCAAGGCAGCGGGCGAGTGTGGCGCGATCCCACTGCCCGACGACGAGACCGGCAGCTCGATCCGGTGGTGCGGGTTGCGGCGCCACTAGACCCGCTCGCACGAGATGGCCAATGACCGCCCGCACGGTCTCCTCGTCGCTGCCGGCACCGACATCCGCGGCCAGCTCCCGGACCGCGACCTCATAGCGACCGTCCAATCCCGCCCATTGCAGCCGTTCCACCACGCGCCCGAAGACAGCCGCCTCGAGCCGCGAGCGCTGGATGAAGAACACGTGCAGGCCCTTATCGCGCTGCTCGCCGAACAGCAGGCAGCGCGCGGCCGCACCGTCGCGGCCCGCCCGGCCGGCCTCCTGGTAGTAGGCCTCGAGCGAGCCCGGCACGCTTGCGTGGCAGACCGTCCTGACGTCGGCCTTGTCGATCCCCATGCCGAACGCGTTAGTCGCGACGATCACCCGCACCTCGCCGGCCATGAACCGCTCCTGGGTCTCAGCGCGCACGTCGCGCCGGAGCCCAGCGTGGTACGCCAGCACCTCCTCGTCCAGCGCGCGCCCAAGGAAGCCGGCGAGCTCCTCACTCACGCGCCGCGTGCCGGCGTAGACGATCGCGGGCAGCGCGTCCGGCTCCTTCAACGCCGCCGCGAGCCGCCGGCGCTTGTCGGCTGCGGTCGCGCACGGAACCACCCCGAAGCTCAGGTTCGGGCGATCGAATCCGGTCGTCACGCGTACCGGATCGCGCAGGGCCAGGCGGCGGGCGATGTCGTCGGCCACCGCCGGGGTCGCGGTCGCGGTCAGGCCGATCGTGGCCCGGGCGCCGACTCGCCGGGCGGCGTCCGCCAGGAAGAAGTAGTCCGGGCGGAAGTCATGCCCCCACTGCGAGATGCAATGCGCCTCGTCGACGACGAACAGCCCGACGCGGATCTGCCCCACGAATTCGGCGAAGCGAGGAGAGGCAAAGCGCTCGGGCGCAACGTAGAGCAGCCGTACGTCTCCCGCGGCAGCGCGGGCTAGTGCTTCACGATTGGCCGCACTGCCCTGCTGCGCGTTGACCAGCTCAACCCGCCCAGGTGCGACCTCGCGGAGCGCCTGCACCTGGTCCTGCATCAGCGACACGAGTGGCGAGACGACCAGCGTGAGGTCGTCGCGCATCAAAGCCGGCAGCTGATAACAGAGCGACTTGCCCGAACCCGTCGGCATGACCACGAGAGCGTCGCGGTCCGCGAGCGCGGCGGTTACCGCCTCGGCCTGGCCGGGGCGGAAATGCTCGAAGCCGAACAGGCGCCGGAGCGCGTCACCGGGATCCATCGGGCGCCCGACTGTAGCGGCGCCTCCGGCGGTCCCCAGTCGCAGCGGCGCGACCCGCGGCGGCGAGCGAGCTACGCCCGGATCAGGGGCAGCTCGAGCGCGTATTTGCCGTTCGCGTCCTCGGTCCCGGCGAGCGGGTAGGAACCGGTGAAGCAGGCGTCGCAGTGGGAGTCGCGCGAAACGCCGACCGCCTCGTACACGCCATCCAGGGACAGGTAGTGGAGCGAGTCGGCGCCGAGCTCGTCGGCGATCTCCTCGACGGTCCGGCCGTGGGCGATCATCTCCTCGCGGCTGGACATGTCGATCCCGTAGTGGCAGGGGTGCTGGATCGGCGGGGCGGAGATCCGCAGATGGATCTCCGCGGCGCCGGCGTCGCGCAGCATCTCGACGATCTGCCGCGTGGTGTTGCCGCGCACGATCGAGTCGTCGACGACGATCAGCCGCTTGCCGGCCACGACCTCGGGCAGCGGGTTGAACTTGAGCCGCAGGCCGTGCTTACGGAGTTCCTGGCCGGGTTGGATGAACGTCCGGGCCACGTAGCGGTTCTTGATGAAACCGTCGTCCTGGGGCAGCCCCGCCGCGCGTGCCAGCCCCCGAGCCGCCGGGTTGCCGGAGTCCGGCACCGGGATCACGAGGTCGGCCTCGACCGGGGCCTCGCGCCACAGGATCTCGCCCATCCGGCCGCGCGCCACCTGGAGTACGGTGCCGGCCATCTTCGAGTCAGGACGCGCGAAGTAGATGTACTCGAACACGCAGAATGCGCGCCGGTCGGGGTCCGACACCATCCGCGTCCGCACGCCGCCTTCGGTCAGCGTGAGCACCTCGCCGGGGAGCACCTCGCGGAGGTACTTGGCGCCGATCAGGTCGAACGCGCACGACTCGCTGGCGACGCAGTAGGCCGCGGTCCTGTTGTCCTCGTCCTCGATCATCCCGAGCACCAGCGGGCGAACCCCGTGCGGATCGCGGAACGCCACGACGGAATCTTCGGTCAGCACGACCGTCGAAAACGCGCCCCGCAACCGCGGGAGCACGTCGGCGATCGCATCCTCGATGCGGACCGCCGGGTGAGTGGCGAGCAGCGCCGCGATGATCTCGGAGTCAGACGTCGAACTGAAGGAGAATCCCCGTTCGCGCAGCTCCGAATGAAGCTCGACCGCGTTGATCAGGTTGCCGTTGTGTGCCAGCGCGAGTGTGCGACGGTCGTCCCGGACGATCGGCTGGGTGTTCTCCCACGCCGACGCCCCGGTGGTCGAGTAGCGGACGTGGCCGATCGCCATGTCGCCGATGAGCGAGCGGAGCTTGTGCTCGTCGAATACCTGGGCGACGAGGCCCTGGTCGCGGATCGCCATGATCCCCCGCCCGAGCGGGGCGGTCGCGATCCCGGCCGACTCCTGGCCCCGGTGCTGGAGGGCGTACAGGGCAAAGTAGGCGAGATTGGCGACGTCGTGTCCCGGCGCGTAGATGCCGAAGACACCGCACTCGTCGCGCGGTCCATCGCGGTGGTCGTTCATGGTTGGCGCCATGCCCAGCCTGCACCAAAGGCTAGCAGTGGCCCTAGACCCATTCCCTCAGGCCCGCGTCGCGTGCGTCACGCAGTTCGGAAAGTGGGACCTCGAGCAGTCCGTCGATCGTCAGGGCATCGCCGCCGACCTCGCCGATCACTACAAATGGCGCCAGCGCCTCGCGCGGGCCAGAGACGATGAACGCCCGCCCCGGCGCCTCGCCAAACGGATCAAGGCCGTTCGGCAACAGCACCGACGCACCGAGACCGGCGGCGATGCAGCACTCGGCGAGGGCGACCGCGACCCCGCCCTCGGCGACGTCGTGGGCACTGTGGAACGCCCCCGACCTCACGCGCGACTGGACGGCCTGGTGGGCGACCCGGATCCTCGCGGCGTCGGCCACCGGCAACTCACCGACCGGAGGGAGACCGCGCAGCTTCGACAGCTCTGACCCGACCGCGGACGGCTCGAACGGACCAACCAGCGCGATCGCGTCGCCCGCCAGCGTGAACCCGAGGCGGCCGGCCGCCTCGGCATGCGGAAGCTTCCCGACCATCCCGACGACCGGTGTCGGGAAGATTGGCCCCGTCGGGGCTTCGTTGTAGAGCGACACGTTCCCGCCGACCACCGGCACGCCGAGCTGCTCGCACGCGAGCGCGAGTCCCTCGACCGCCTCGACCAGCTGCCAGGCGACGTGCGGCTTCTCGGGGTTGCCGAAGTTCAGGCAGTTCGTGAGCCCGAGCGGCTCGGCGCCGACGCAGGCAAGGTTGGCCGAGCACTCGTACACCGCCTCCATCGCGCCCCGCCGCGGGTCGCAGGCGACGCGCCGGCCGTTGCCGTCGATCGAGACCGCGATCGCTGACGAGTCCGGCAGCACCAGTACCGCGGCGTCGGCCTCGTCCGGGCGGCGGACGGTGCGCGACTGCACGATCGGGTCGTACTGCTCGAACACCGGGTGGCGGGAGGCGAGGTTGGGGGAGCGGAGCAACGCGAGCAGCGTCTCGGCCGGCGTCTCGCTCCCGGTGAGCACGGCCGCCGGCGCCTCGTACAGCGCACCGGCGAAAGGCACGGGCTCGAGGTCGTAGAGCGGGCAGTCGTCGACCAACACACCAACCGGTAGGTCCGCGATCACGACGCCGGCGTCGAGCACCTGGAAGCTGTCCCCGTCGGCCACGCAGCCGATCGTCGTCGCCAGGATCTCCCACCGCTCGCACACCCCGAGCACCTCAGCCACGCGCTCGGGCTCGACCACGCACAGCATCCGTTCCTGCGATTCGGAGACCATGATCTCGAAGGGCTCCATCCCGGGCTCCCGGAGCGGCACGCGGCCGACGTCGAGGCGCACGCTGACGCCGCCCTTGCTCGCCATCTCCGACGCCGCCGAGGTGAGGCCGGCGGCGCCCAGATCCTGCAGCGATACGAGCAGCTCCCGGTCGAGCAGCTCGAGGCAGCATTCGAGCAGCTTCTTCTCGGTGAACGGGTCGCCGATCTGGACCGACGGGCGCTTGGCTTGGTCGCCGCCCTCGCTACCGACGAGTTCGGCGCTCGCCAGCACGGACGCGCCTCCGATCCCGTCCCGGCCGGTCAACGCGCCCAACAGCACGACGACGTTGCCGGGCCCAGCGGCGGCGCTCCGGATCAGCCGCGAGTGCGGCGCCAGCCCGAGGCACATCGCGTTCACGAGGCAGTTCTGCTCGTAGCTTCCCTCGAAGTAGATCTCGCCGCCGACCGTCGGGACGCCGATCGAATTGCCGTAATGCCCGATCCCTGCGACCGCGCGATCGAGCAGATAGCGCGTTCGCTCCGACGAACGCGGTTCTCCGAAGCGCAGCGAGTCGAGCACGGCGATCGGCCGGGCGCCGACTGCGAACACGTCGCGGAGGATGCCCCCGACGCCGGTGGCGGCGCCCTGGAAGGGCTCGACCGCGCTCGGATGGTTGTGGGACTCGACCTTGAACGCGACCGCGAGCCCTCCGCCGACGTCGACCACGCCGGCGTTCTCGCCGGGTCCCATGAGCACGTGCGGCCCGACGTTGGGCAGCCGCCGGAGCAGCCGGCGCGAGTGTTTGTACCCGCAGTGCTCGGACCACATCAGCGACAGCATCGCCAGCTCGACGTCGCCCGGCGCGCGCCCCAGCCGTTCGATGATCCGCGCGTACTCGCCGTCGGTCAGCCCGAGCTGCCGGTATCGCTCCTCAAGCGAGGACGTGCTGCTCGACATGGGATCGCATCGACTCGAAGATCCGCCGGCCATCCGCCGACCCGGTCAGCGGATCGACCGCGTGCTCGGGGTGCGGCATCAGACCGAAGACGTTCCGGGACTCGTTGCACACCCCGGCGATGTCGCGCAACGAGCCGTTCGGGTTGTGCCCGGGCGCGTAGCGCAGCAGCACCTGACCGGCCGCCTCCAACCGGTCGAGCTCGTCGTCGGGGGCGTAGTAGCGGCCGGTCGTGTGCTTGACCGGGATCGACAGCCGCGGGAAGGGCGGGACGGGGTGGGTGGGTGGATCGAATCCCAAGGAGCCCGTGAACGGCCCCACGGTACGGACGACCTCGAGCTCCACCTGCCGGAAGACGAACTTCAAGGAGACGTTCGGCAGGAGCGCGCCTGGCAGCAAACCGGCCTCGCACAGCACCTGGAACCCGTTGCAGATGCCGAGCACGAGCCCGCCCTCGCGCGCGAACTCTTCCACCTCGGCCATCACCGGTGCGAACCGCGCGATCGCGCCGGCGCGCAGGTAGTCGCCATAGGAGAAGCCGCCCGGCACGATGACCGCGTCGACTTCGTGGAGATCGTGGTCGGCGTGCCACAGCAGCACAGCCTCGCCCACGCGCGCCGCCGCCTGCAACGCGTCGATGTCATCGCATGACCCGGGAAAGCGGACGATTCCGAACCTCATTGGGCTGACGCCACGATCTCGTAGTCCTCGATCAGCGGGTTCGTCAGCAACCGCTCGCACATCTCGGGCAGACGCTCGGGATCCTCGACGTCCAGCTCGATCAGGCGCCCGACGTGGACGTTGCTCACGCCGTCGAAGCCGAGCGCCGGCAGCGCCCGCTCGACCGCCTGGCCCTGCGGGTCGAGGATCCCCGCCTTGGGCCGGACGAGGACCCGAGCCCTCATCGGGTTCGGGTGAGCCAGGCGTCGAACGGCTCGCCCGTGATGCGCTCGTACGCCTCGATGTACTTCTCGCGGGTGCGCGCGACCACGTCTTCCGGGATCGCGGGCGCCGGTGGGTTCCGATCCCAGCCGGTCGACGAGGCCCAGTCGCGCACGAACTGCTTGTCGAAGCTCGGCTGTGTGCGGCCGGGTTGGTATTCGCCCGCGGGCCAGAAGCGGGAGGAATCGGGGGTGCAGACCTCGTCGCCGAGCGTCAGCTCGCCGTCGGTGTCGAGCCCGAACTCGAACTTGGTGTCGGCAAGAATGATCCCGCGCTCGCGGGCGTGCTCGGCGGCGTGCTGGTAGACGGCGATCGAGACCTCGCGGACGCGCTCGGTCAGCGCGCGGTCGCCGACCAACTCGGCGGCGCGCTCGAAGTCGATGTTCTCGTCGTGGCCCTCGGTGGCCTTAGTCGCCGGGGTGAAGATCGGTTCGGGCAGCCGGTCGGATTCGCTGAGACCGGCCGGCACCGCGATCCCGCACACCTCGCCGGTCCGCTGGTAGTCCTTCCACCCCGAGCCGCTCAGGTAGCCACGGACCACGCACTCGATCGGGAGCATCTCGAGCCTGCGGACGAGCATGCCCCGCCCCCGGACCTCGGACGGCACACCGTCACTCACCGACAGCATGTGATTGGCGACGATCCCATCGGTCCGCTCGAACCAGAATGTGGAGAGTCCAGTCAGGACGGAGCCCTTGTCGGGGATCGGCGTCGGATGCACGACGTCGTACGTCGAGATACGGTCGGAGGCGACGATCAGCAGCGTGTCGTCGCGCCCCTCGTAGATTTCGCGGACCTTGCCCGATGCGATCAGGGGCAGGTCTCCGAGGGCGCTCACCAAGGCGATGCTAGCAACGGACCCGGCGGCCCGGAGACGGCTCCGGGCCGCGTTTCCGCAACTAGCGAAGTCCGGCTAGCGGGCTCCTGTGAAGTCAGCCCAGCACCCGTTGCCGAAGCTGCCCACGCCGGCGATGCCGCTGACGATCACCTGCGCCCCGCTCGGCGCCACCAGCGCGATCGTTTGCGGGGCAAACAACGACCCGGCGGTGCCGTCCGGCGTCGGGGAGACGTCGGCCCCGGTATCGGTGGGAGTGTTCGCACTGGCGAACTCCCCGTTGAGGTCGGACTGGTCCTCGCTCGAGCTCGCGTCGATCTCGCTCGAGGTCTCCGTGCCGTCGTCGGTGCAGGTCATCGTCACCGTGAACGGGCCGGACGTGAACAGCGTCACCTTGGTGCCGTTGGCTGCGCCGGCCGTCTTCACGACGCCGTTCGTGCCGACCTGGCTCCCGCCGCCACCGCCACCGAGGTAGGCGCTCGGCGGCCGTCCTCCGAGCTCATTCGCGTTCTTGGCGGTCGGGACGGTGCCGAGCGTGCTCGCCTTGATCTGTAGGCCTGTCAGCGTCCGATCGCGGAGACGATTCCCCGACAGCGATCCCTTCTTGATCAGGCTGTCGCCGTCGACGCGCGTGCCGGCGGCGACTGCGGTGCCGGTCGCAGCGACGACCAGCGCGATGATCGCGACGACAAGCGCCGCGGATGGCCTGCGACGCCGGTGATGGGCCATCTGCGCCTCCCTCCAAGTCGTGGACCACCCGGTGCGGCCCGTGCCCGGCGCACCGTACTCGACACCGTGCGAGCGAAGGGTTAAGAAGGTGGGACCAGACCTGCCGGCAGCACGGGGCTTTCGATTGCCGCGCGCATCGCGCGCCGGGCGGCCAGCGCCTCGAGCATCAGCGCGGTGTCTGCGATCGCGACGCCGGTGAGATGCTCGCTACGCTGCTCGAAATCATGGACGATCGCCGCCAGCGCGACCGCGTACCTCTCGCCGTCGTTGGACGCGATCGTGGCCACCGCCTCGCCGGCCCGGGCGAAGGCGTCTGTGCCGGCGCCACCACCGGCGCTACCACCGGGACTCATTCGCGCCGCCCACAGCCGGGCGTCCTCATCCTCTCCCAGAATAAGCGCCGCCAGCGCCTGGGCGTACGACGCGGTCGCGGACTCTGGGGCACGCTCGCCGAGCGCGGCCCGCACGTATTCGGCCTCAACAGTGCCGCCGCCGGCGAGCACGGCGGCCTTCAACATCCCGACGAGTCGGCCAAAGGCCCGCGCGTGCGCTGTCTCCCAAGACTGCCGGTACAGCTCGGCGGCCGCGGCGAACTCGGCGCGAGCAGCGTCGAGATCGCCGGCGAGCAGCCGGCGCTGCGCCTCCCCCTCCCGCTCGATCGCCGCCATCAGTAGCTCCTGATGCTTGCGCGGCGGCACCCTGTGCTCAATCGTAGGCGAACCGGGTATCTCCCCACGCGATGAAGACGCTCAACAGACGTGTAGCGCTTGTCACCGGCGCGAGCGGCGGCATCGGCCAGGCGATCGCGCGCGACCTCGCTGCCGAGGGGGCTGCCGTGGCGCTCGGTTACAGCAGCCACGCCGAGCCCGCCGAGGAGCTGGCGGAGGAGCTCGTCGCCGCGGGCGGTCTCGCGGTGGCGATCGGCGCGGACCTGAGCCGGGCAAAGGCCCCGGATGAGCTGGTCGACGCGGTGGAGTCGGAGCTAGGGGCGGTCGAGGTGCTCGTCGCCGCGGCTGGTCTTGGGCGCCGGCAGGAGCTCGAGGAGGTGACGCTCGCCGACTTCGACGAGATGCTCGCGGTCAACCTCCGAGCCCCCTTCCGGCTCGCCCAGCGCACGGTGACGGGCATGCGCGAGCGCGGCTTCGGGCGGGTGCTGTTCTTCTCCTCGGTGGCCGCGTTCACGGGCGGTGTCATCGGCCCGCACTACGCGGCGTCCAAGGCCGGCCTCCACGGCCTGACTCACTTCCTGGCATCGCGCCTCGCGTCGTCCGGGGTGACGGTCAACGCGCTCGCGCCGGCTCTGATCACGGAGACTCGGATGCTCCCGGGTGACCCGGAAGAACTCCGCGCGCGCGTGCCAGTCGGCAGGCTTGGCCGCCCCGAGGAGGTCGCGGACCTCGCGCTGGCGATCCTCCGCAACCCCTACATGACTAACCAGGTCGTCGGGCTCGACGGCGGGATCTACCCGCGATAGCTGCTACGCCGGGACCGCGACGCTGATCGCGTCGAGCCGGCCGACGATCTCGTCCGCGTAGCGCACGAACGGCCCGTAGTCGAAGATCGCTTCGAGGTCGAGGCCGGCGCCGGCCGGGTCG
Source organism: uncultured Solirubrobacterales bacterium (assembly GCA_963737055.1). Lineage (GTDB taxonomy): Bacteria > Actinomycetota > Thermoleophilia > Solirubrobacterales > Solirubrobacteraceae > Palsa-465. The sequence goes on from CAVTRE010000004.1 coordinate 151,778, forward strand.
GCCGCGAGCAGCTCGCGCATGTGCACCTTCGTGTCGAGCGCCTGCTGGGCGAGGCGCTGGACCACGCGGTAGGCGTCGTCGCGGATCATGCCGGACTCGACGAGCGCGAGCAGCACCCGCTGGGAGAACAGGGCGCCGCGGGTGAGCTCGAGGTTCTCGCGCATTCGGTTGGCGTCGACGACCATGCCCTCGACCAGCGACAGAACGCGGCGCTGCATGTGGTCGAGGAGGATCGTCGAGTCGGGCAGGATGATCCGCTCGACCGACGAGTGCGAGATGTCGCGCTCGTGCCAGAGCGCTACGTCCTCGACGCCCGCCAGGGCGTTCCCGCGGAGCACCCGCGCGAGCCCGACGACCTGCTCGGACTTGATCGGGTTGCGCTTGTGCGGCATCGAGCTCGAGCCCTTCTGGCCGCGGCCGAACGGCTCGCGCACCTCGCCGACCTCCGTCCGGGCGAGGTGGCGAAGCTCAGTCGCGAACCGCTCCATGCCCGCGCCCGCGAGGGCGATGGCCTCAAGGAGCTCGGCGTGGCGGTCGCGCGGTACCACCTGGGTCGAGACCGGCTCGCGCGCGAGCCCCAACCGGGCCAGTACCCGCTCCTCGAACTCGGGCGAGGTCGCCGAGTAGGTGCCGACCGCGCCCGAGAGCGCGCCCACCACCACCTGGGCGAAGGCGCGCTCGAGCCGATCGGCGTTCCGGTCGGCCTCGAACGCGAAGCTCGCCAGCTTGATCCCAAATGTGGTCGGCTCGGCGTGGATGCCGTGCGTGCGCCCGACGCACAGCGTGTGCGCGTGCTCGCGCGCGGCGCCGGCGAGCGCGTCGACCAGTCGCCGGGCGTCCGGGAGCACGATCTCGGCCACGCGGCGAAGCTGGATCGCGAGTCCGGTGTCGAGCACGTCGCTCGAGGTCAGTCCGTGGTGGATCCAGCGCCCGGCGGGACCGGCCGAGGCCGAGAGCACGTCGACAAACGCGGCCGTGTCGTGGTCGGTGACCTTCTCGCGCTCGGCGATGGCCTCGATGGTGAACGTCGCTGCCCGGATCGCGTCGAGCTCCGACGCGGTCGGACCGGAGAGCTCCTCGGCCGCCGCGACCTCGACCTCGCGCATCGCCTCGAAGCGGGCGTGGTCCGACCACACCTCGGCCAGCTCGGGTCGTGTGTAGCGGGCGATCATCGAAGCTCAGCCCCCGGCCAACTGGACGGCCTTGACGATCAGCAGCACGATCGCGAGCAGAAGGTAGGCCTCCATCGCCAGCATCGCGGCCCGACGCGCGGCGGACTGCGGGGGCCTCGAAAGGAGCGCGATCGGCGGCATCGTCCATTGCTGCTTGGGGACGCTCCAGGTCGGGGTGGGCGCGGCCCCGGCCGACCGGCGCGTGGCCAGGACGACCGCGCCGAACACAAGCAGCCCGGCCACCGTCACCACGCCGCCGACGAGCGCGAACGTGGTCACGTTGAGGCTGGGGAAGACTGTCGTCGCCATCAGGATCAGAGATAGCAGTAGCAGAACTGCTTCGATCACGACCGCGATCACGTTCAGCCACGGAGGGTTGCACCACGGCCCGAGCACGTCGCGGTCGTTGCAGAGCAGCAGCAGGAACATAGTGGCACTCGGCAGGAGCACGCCGGCGAGCGCCTGGACGGCCTCGGTGATGACCCCGAGCGGCGCGCCGGGGATCAAAACGATTCCGGCGGCGCACGCGATCACGAGCGAGAACAGGGCATAGAAGCCCGGGGCGTCGGAGAGCTTCCGGTGCAGCGAGCTCTTGGTCCCGAAGATGTCGCCGAAGGCGTAGCTCGTTGACAGCGTGAGCGCGCCCGCGCCGATCAGCGAGGCGTTCAGAAGCACTAAGGCGAAAAAGGCGCCTGCCGGGGGGCCGAGCACGTGCTCGAGCGCCGAGGCCGTAGCCCCGGCGTTGACGAAGTGGCCAAAGTAGGGCGTATTCGCAAACGCGAACGCCGACACGCACATCAACGCGGCGGCCCCGACCACGACCACGACGGCGCCGATCCAGGTGTCGAGGCGCTCGTAGTTGATCCAGCGCGGCGTGATCCGCTTGTCGATGATGTTCGACTGCTGGAAGAACAACTGCCACGGCGCCACCGTCGTCCCCACGATGGCGATGATCAGCAGGACCGAGGTCGAGGTCGCGCCGCCCTGGATCCCGGGCACGAAGAAGTGGTGGACGACTTGTCCGCCGTCCGGGTGGGAGATGAAGAACAGCGGGACGACGAGCAGGTTCGCGAACACGAATACGAACATCGACCGCTCCCAGGCTCGGAAGCTGCCGGTGGCCGTGATCGCCACCAGCGCCACCGCGGCGAGCGGCACCGCGATGCGATCCGAGACGCCGAAGTAGCCGAGCGCGAGGCTGACTCCGATGAACTCGGTGACGACCGTGAGGAAATTCAGCACGAACAGGTCGATCACCGAGAACCAGCCCCAGAACTTGCCGAAGCGCTCGACGATCAGCCGGGCGTGGCCGACCCCGGTGACCGCTCCGAGCCTCACCACCATCTCCTGGTTGACGATCAGGACGGGCACGAGCAACAGCAGGACCCAGAGCAGGCTCGTGCCGTAGTTCTGGCCGGCCTGCGAGTACGTGGCGACGCCGCCGGCGTCGTTGTCGCCAACCATGACGATCAGTCCCGGGCCGATGATCGCGAGCAGGGCGAGCCCCCGGGAGCGCCAGCCGCGGTGCGCCTCGTCGTGCTCGCGGATCGTCCCGAACGCGCCCTCGATGTCTCCGACGTGAGCTGAGTCGAGCACGGCACGCTCGCGCGCGGGCGGCGGCACCGGGCGGCGCGGAGCCCGGCGGCGGTGTGGCGGGAACGGAAGCGGGACGCGACGCGACGACAGGCGGCTTCGGAGCGCCCGGCGTGGGGCGGCTCGTCGGATCGTTGGCCATGGACTCGACCTCCTTCCTTTCGCCGTCGCGGCGTCGCGGCGTCGCGGCGGCGGGAGGTCGCTCAGGGCCGGGGAATCAGTCCCTCAGCTCAGCGGCGACGTCCACGTCACCGGCCGCGCACCAGCTACTTCGCGGTCTTTCGTCGTTATCCAAGAACTCGTCGCGGTGGGTCATCGCAGCACTCATCGTCGCCGCCGGCAGGCAGCGAAACGAGGGTACCACCGCGATCACGGCAAAATGCGGCCTCCAGATGAACGTGGATCACGATTCCGACACGGCCGGCGACTGGCGCGCAGCGATCCGCGAACTGGCGTCGTTCGACCGCCCGTCGGCCTCGGACGGCGAGCGCCGGGCCGCGGATCTCATCGCCTCGCGCCTGCGGGCTCTCGGGTGTAAGACGACCGTCGAGGAGGAACGCGCCCACGGCGGTTACTGGTGGCCGATCGGGCTCGTCAACGCCGCGGCCGTGGCCGGAGCCGTGACCACCCTCCTGCACCGCCGTGTCGCTACGCGCGCCCTGACGGCCGCGGTCGCCGGCATCGGCGCCGCCGCCCTATGGGACGACCTGGGTCACGGCCGGCGCTGGTTCCGCCGCACGCTCCTGCCGCACCGACCGACCTGGAACGTCGTGGCCGAGGCGGGAGACGCCGACGCCGAGCGGACGGTCGTGTTCATCGCCCATCACGACGCCGCGCACTCCGGATTGATCTTCCACCCGATCCTCCCGAGGATCCCACTGAAGGTCGCTCCGCGGATGCACGCTCGGTCGAATCGGAGCTTCCCGCTGCTGTACGCCGTCTGGCTCGGGCCCGTGCTGGTGTGCGCCGGGTCGGTCCTCGGCGCGCGACGCGTGCTTGCCGCCGGCGGCGCGATCGCGGCCGCCGCCACGGCGGCCATGGCGGACATCGGGGCACGCGCGCCCGTACCCGGCGCCAACGACAACCTCAGCGCCGTGGGGGCCATCGTCGCGCTGGCCGCGCGCCTACGCGAGCGCCCGGTCGAGGGAGTACGGGTACTGCTGGTTTCCACGGGCTCGGAGGAGTCGTTCAGCGAGGGCATGCAGGGCTTCGGCCATCGCCACTTCTCAGAGCTCGATCCCGAGCGCACCGAGATGGTCTGCCTGGAATGCGTCGGCGGCCCCACGCTGGTCGTGGTCGAGGGCGAGGGGATGCTTCGGATGCGCGACTACCCGGCCGAGATGCGCGAGGCGCTCGACGAAGCAGCCGCCGCCGCGCGCATCCCGATCGTCCGCGGTCTGCGCACGACCGCCGCCACCGACGCGATCATCGCGCTCCGCGCCGGCTATCCGGTGGCCACGCTCGCATCGGTCGATGAGACGAAGCTACCGATGAACTACCACTGGCCCAACGATGTTCCCGACGCGCTCCATTGGGACACGATCGAGGACGCCGTCGGCGTGTGCGAGCAGTTCCTCCGGACCAGGGTCCGCTAGTCCCGAGCCGCGCCGGCCCGCCAGCGCCACTCCTCGGGCACGAGGAGTTCGAGCACATCGTCCACGGCGATGATCCCCACCGGACGGTGGTCAGCGTCGAGCACCGGCATCGCGACGAGGTTGTAGTCGCTCATCAGCCGGGCCACCTCCGGGACGTCGGCATCGGTCCCGACGACCGGCGTGAACTCGTCGACCACCTCGGAGACCTTCGAAGCACCCTTGGCGCGCACGAGCTCCGCGAGCGACAGTGTGTCGATCAGCTTCCCGGCCTCATCGACGACGCACACGATCGCGATCTGCTGCAGTCCGAGATCGCTGGCGCTGATGCGAGCCAGCGCTTCGGCCACGGTCGCCTCCGGGGGCACCGAGACGAAGTCCGGGTTCATCATCCCGCCGGCGGTCTGCGGGTTGTGGCCGAGCAGCGCCCTGACCTTCGCCTGAGGGGCGGCCGGCATGCGGTTCAGGATCGGGAGCCGGCGGGCCTGGTCGAGCTCGAGCAGCAGATCGGCCGCGTCGTCGCTTTCCATTCGCGCCAGCACCGCGGCGGCCTCTTCGTCGGATCGCTCGCGGAGGAACTCGACCTGGTGCTCGTCGTCGAGCTCCTCGAACACGTCGGCTTCGAGCTCCTTGTCCTGCCCGACCGCCTCGAGGATCTCCTCCCCTTCCTCGTGCGAGGCGGCCTCGACCAGATCCGCGATCTGAGCCGGATGGAGCCGCCGGATGCGCCGCGCCGCCAGCTTCAGCCGCGAGGTGGGGACGTGGCTGACGAACGGCTCGAGGTCCCGCCAATCGATGAACTGCCGGTGCTCGGTGTCGTGCCCGCGGAACCGGCGCGGCAAAAAGCGCCACAGCCGCGGCCGGAGGCTCGGATCGATCCCGGCGACGCGCCAACCGCCGTCGTCGTCGCGCACGAGCTCGACCTCGTGAGCCCTCACAAGATGGGCGGTGTGGACGTTGATCACGCTGCGGTCCAGCACGTCGGCGCGGAGCAGCACCTCGCCGGGGCGGCGCTCGAACGGCGCCAGATCCAGCTTCGTGGTCGACGTGGTCGCCGAAAACGGGCCGAGCTGCTCTACCCGGTCGATCGGAACGAACAGCTGCCGGCCGCCGATCTCCGCCGTCAGGCCGATGACCTGCGCCTCGCCGGCGCCTGAGTCGAGCCGCGCGACCACATCGTCGACCTTGCCGAGCCGCTGACCAGAGGAGTCGAATAGCGGACTCCCCGCCAGCGAAGACACGTGAACGATGTCGGGCATCGATCCCGAAGCGAAGCGTACCGCCCGCCGCGCGTCAGCTCGCGAGAATCCGCGCCGCCAGCACGGCAGCGTTGCGCGCGTTGTCGACCCCGACGCAAGCCACCGGGACGCCCGGCGGCATCTGCGCGATCGACAGCAGCGCGTCGAGTCCGCCGGCCACCGAGGTGCGGCTGGTCAGGGGCACGCCGATCACCGGCAGGTCGGAGTGCGCCGCGACCACGCCGGGGAGCGCCGCGGACAGGCCGGCGCCGGCAATGATCACGCGCAGGCCGCGCATCCGGGCGTTGCGGGCGTAGTCGGCCACCTTGTCGGGCTCGCGATGTGCCGACATGACGCGCACCTCGCACCGGATCCCGCGCTCGATCAGTTCCTTCTCGGCCGCCTGCATGCGCTCGAGGTCGGTCTTTGACCCCATCACGATGCCCACCAGGGGGGCGTCGACCTCGAGCCCCTCGAGTTCGGTCACGGGCTCGGCGAACGTCTCCGGCGCGGGGCGGGCCGACTCGCTCACGGGCGGACGCCAGCCGGCTGGACGACGCGGAGCGCGATGTCGCGCCGCAGCTGCTTGCCGTCGAACTCGATCATGTCGGCGGCAGCATATGCGGCCTCGCGGGCGGAAGCGGCATCGACGCCGAGCCCGGTCACGTTCAGCACGCGACCCCCGGCGGTGACTACCTGCCCTTCGCCGTTCAGCGCGGTGCCGGCGTGGGTCACCTGCACTGCGGCCGGCACCCGGTCGAGCCCCGTGATCACGTCACCGCTCGACGACGACGCCGGATAGCCGGCGCTCGCGAGGACAACGCTCACGGCCATCTCGGGCGACCAGTCGAGCTCCACTCCCGCGAGGCCGCCGGGAACGGTGGCTGCCTCGAGCAGGCCGAGCAGATCCGAGCGCAGGCGGGGCAGGATCGCCTGGGTTTCAGGGTCGCCGAAGCGGACGTTGAACTCGAGCACCCGCGGGCCGTCCGCGGTCATCATCAGGCCCGCGTAGAGCATGCCCTGGAACGGGATGCCCCGGCGGGCGAGCTCGTCGAGCACGGGCTGGTGGACCGTCGCGCAGATCTCGCGCGCCCGGGCGTCGTCGATCGACTGGACCGGCGAGTACGACCCCATCCCGCCGGTGTTCGGCCCCTGGTCGCCATCGAAAATGCGCTTGTAGTCCTGGGCCGACGCGAGCGGTATGGCGCGCTGGGCGTCGCACAGCGCGAGCAGCGACAGCTCCTCGCCCTCCAGGTACTCCTCGACCACGACCTGCTCGGTGCCGAAGCGCCGCTCGACCAGCAACTGATGCAGAGCCTCACGGGCTTCAGACTCATCGGCAGCGATGATCACGCCCTTGCCCGCAGCCAGGCCGTCCGCCTTGATCACGGTGGGATATCGCTCGATGGCGTCCAGGCCGGCTTGCGCGTCCTGAACAACCTTATAAACAGCAGTTGAAACCCCGGCGGCGATCATCACCTCCTTGCAGAACGCCTTGGATCCCTCGAGCTGCGCGGCCGCGCCGGACGGCCCGAAAGCCCGAATACCGGCCTCCGACAGGGCATCGACCACGCCGGCGACGAGTGGCGCCTCCGGCCCCACGACCACGAGATCGACCCGCTCCTCGGCAGAAGCGCGCACGATCCCCTCGACGTCCTCGGCCCCCACGTCGAGGATGCGCGCGTCCGCGGCGATTCCCGCGTTGCCCGGGGCGCACAGGATCTCCGGTCTCCGGGGCGAGCGCTCGAGCGCGTGCACGAGCGCGTGCTCGCGGCCGCCGCCGCCTACGACCAGAATCCGGTTCCCGCCCGGGGTGGGCGGGGGCCCAATCAATTCAGATCGCGCCAATGAAATCGTCAATCGGGATCGCCACGAGCGTCTCGTACTTCGCGGTCCCGCGCGAGCCGAGCTCGAGCGAGATTCGCGCCATCGTCTTCTCGTCGGGCGCCTCGATCACGTTGATGAAGTCGAACTGACCGAGCGTCGCCCATTGGGCCTTGACGGTGGCGCCCAACTGCTCGACCTCGCGGTTGACCTCGCGGATCCGGGACGGGTTGTTCTTGATCGTCTGCACCCCTTCGGGTGCGAGCGTCGAAAGCATGATGTAGGTCGGCACGACCGCCTCCTTGGTTGTCTGGAGGACTTGTATCCGATGTGCGCCGATCGTGCCCCGGACGTCAGCCGCACGCTGCGGCAAACGCCACCGCCAGCCGCTGCCAGACCGGACAGCCGCATGCGCTCGACCGAGCCGAGTCGGCCGCCGCGCTTATGCGGCGGCCGGGTGGGCGGGAATCGGGACTTCGGCCCGCTCGAGCACGAGCTCGCCGTCGGCCGCGTCGACCCGGACGGTGTCGCCGGTGGCAAAGCGGCCCTCCAGGATCGCCAGCGCCAGCGGATCGACCAGCCGCTTCTGGATCACTCGCTTGAGCGGACGAGCGCCGTACGTCGGGTCGTAGCCGAGGTTGCCGAGCAGCGTCCGGGCGGTGTCGGTGAGCTCGACCTCGATGCCGCGCTCGCGGACTCGCTCGATCAGCCGTGTCACCTGGAGGTCGACGATCTCACCGATCTGCTCGCGGGTCAGCGAGTGGAACTCGACGATGTCGTCCAGACGGTTGATGAACTCGGGCTTGAAGTGGGCCTCGACCCCGGCCCGGCCGCCCGGAATATTCGAAGTCATGATCAGCACGGTGTTCTTGAACGACACCGTCCGGCCCTGGCCGTCGGTCAGGCGTCCGTCGTCCATCACCTGGAGGAGGGCGTTGAACACGTCCGGGTGGGCCTTCTCGATCTCGTCGAGCAGCACGACGCTGTAGGGGCGGCGGCGGACCGCCTCGGTAAGCTGACCGCCCTCGTCATAGCCGACGTATCCCGGGGGCGCACCCACCAGCCGCGAGACGGAGTGCTTCTCCATGTACTCGGACATGTCGATCCGGATCATCGCGTCCTGGCTGTCGAACATGAACTCCGCGAGCGCACGCGCTAGCTCGGTCTTGCCGACGCCGGTCGGACCGATGAACAGAAACGTTCCGATCGGCCGGTCGGGGTCCTGGAGGCCGGCGCGCGAGCGCCGGAGCGCATTGGACACCGCCTCGACGGCCTCGTCCTGACCGATAACGCGCCGGTGCAGTCGCTCCTCCATGTGCACGAGCTTCTCGATCTCGCCCTCCATCAGGCGGGAAACCGGGATGCCGGTCCACTTGCCGACGACCTCGGCCACGTCCTCGGCGTCGACGACGTCCTTGAGGAATCGAGGCCCACCCACCCCAGGATCACCGGCGGCGTCGTGCTCGGCCTCGGATGCGGCCTCGAGCTGCTTCTCGACCTCGGGGATCGTCCCGTAGCGGAGCTCCGCGGCGCGACCGAGGTCGGCCTCGCGCTGAGCCCTCTCGAGCTCCATCTTGGCCTGCTCGAGCTGCTCCTGAAGGTCGGCGACGGCGCCCACAGACTCCTTCTCGCGCTGCCACTCGGCGTGCATCGCGTCCGAGCGCTCGCGCTCCTCGGCGAGCGTCCGCTCGAGCTGCTCGCGCCGCGCCACGGTGCCCGGATCGTCGTCGTCGCCCAGCGACTGGAGCTCGATCTCGAGCTGCATGATGTGCCGGTCGACCTCGTCGATCTCGGTCGGCTTGGAGTCGATCTCCATCCGGATCCGCGACGCCGCCTCGTCGACCAGGTCGATCGCCTTGTCGGGGAGGAAGCGGTCTGCGATGTAGCGATGGCTGAGCGTCGCCGCGGCCACCAGCGCCGAGTCCTGGATGCGGACTTTATGGTGCACCTGGTAGCGCTCCTTGAGGCCGCGGAGGATCGCGATCGTGTCCTCGACTGTCGGTTCGCCGACGTACACGGGCTGGAAGCGGCGCTCGAGCGCCGGATCCTTCTCGATGTGCTTGCGGTACTCGTCGAGCGTGGTCGCGCCGACCGCTCGGAGCTCGCCGCGCGCGAGCATCGGCTTCAGCATGTTGCCGGCGTCCATCGCGCCCTCTGCGGCGCCGGCGCCGACGATCGTGTGGAGCTCGTCGATGAAAACGATGATCTGGCCCTGGGCGTCGGCGATCTCCTTGAGCACGGCCTTCAGCCGGTCCTCGAACTCGCCGCGGTACTTCGAACCGGCGACCATCGCGCTCAGATCAAGCGCGACCAGGCGGCGGTCCTTGAGGCTCTCGGGCACGTCTCCGGAGACGATCCGCTGGGCGAGCCCCTCGACGATCGCCGTCTTGCCGACCCCGGGCTCGCCGATCAAAACTGGGTTGTTCTTGGTGCGCCGGCTGAGGACCTGGATGACGCGGCGGATCTCGTCGTCACGGCCGATGACCGGGTCGAGCTTGCCCTGCGCGGCGGCCTCGGTCAGGTCGCGACCGAAGCGCTCGAGCGCCATGTACTTGTCCTCGGGGTTCTCGTCCGTGACCCGGTGGCTGCCGCGCACCTCTGACAGGGCCTTCAGCAGCTGCTCATGGGTCGCGCCGTTGCTACGAAGGGCATCGCCGGCCTTGCCGGGATGCTTCGCGATCGCCAGCATGAGGTGCTCGGTCGAGACGTACTCGTCCTTGAGCTCGCGCATCTCGGTCTCGGCGTCGCGCAGGATTTGCACGAGCTCGCTCGAGCCGCCGGCGGGCTCAGGGGACGCCGAGCCCTGGATCTTGGGCAGCGCCTCGAGCGCCTGGCTGTTGGCCTGGCGAACCGCGGCGTGGTCCACGCCGAGCTTACGCAGCACCGGCACGACGATTCCGCCGTCCTGCTCGAGCAGTACGGCGAGCACGTGCTCGGGCATCGTCTGCGGGTTTCGGCGCTCGTCGGCGAGTCGCTGAGCGGCCTGGAGAGCCTCCTGGCTCTTGATCGTAAATCGGTCTGGTTGCATGCGTTCTCGTGTTTCGGGGTCGAAAAATCTAAGTCTGTACGACTTAGATTATGACAGGTTCTGCCGCGAGTCAAGGCGTTGTCCCGCCGGTTGTGCCCCCCGATGCCGAGCTGTTCGTGCCCGTCGTCGGGGCGCTCGTGGTGGTCGTGCGACCGCTCGTGGTCGGCGTTGACGAGGTGGTGGCGGGCTTCGTCGTGGTGGTTTGCCTCGTCGAGGTCGTGGGGGCGTGAGTCGACGTGGAGTGCGAGGTCGACCCTTGTGCGGTTGACGTGGACGGGTGGGCCGGCCCGGTGGCGGAGTGCGAGCTCGTGGAAGGAGGCGCCGAGTGTCCGCTGGTGCTCGTCGAACTCGAATTGCCGTTCGTGCCGTTGAGGGCCAGCGCCACCGCCCCACCGAGCAAGAGCGCGGCTAGGACCGCGAGCGTGGCCCACAGTCCGGTCCGGCTTCGCGACCTGGCCGGCGGCGGCCCGGACGGACGTGGCTGCCGGCGCTGCGGGGCGGACGGGCGTGGCTGCCCGCGCTGTGGAGCGGGTGGCTCAGCTGAAGGTCGCGCGTCCAGGGGTTCGGGAGCGATCACCGGGGGCGGCGGGGCCGGAGGTGGCGCCATCGCCAGCGTGGCCAGCGCTTCGTCTTCGTCACCTGGGTCGCCGACGGCCTGCCGCAGCCGGTCGCGTACCTCGGCCGCGGTCTGCGGGCGGTCGCCGGGGGCCTTGGCCAGCATGTCCATCACCAGCGCGTTAAGGGCCGGCGGAACGGCGGGGTTGCGCTCGCTCGCGGGCTTCGGCTGGACGCGCACGTGCTGGTGCATAACCGCGGCGGCGACCTCGGCCACGAACGGCGGCTCACCGGTCAGCATCTCGTACAGCACGCACCCGAGCGAGTAGATGTCAGAGCGCGCGTCGGCCGGCTGGCCGAGTGCCTGTTCGGGCGACATATACGCCGAGGTGCCGAGCACGGTGGCGGTCTGGGTGAGCGTTCCGCTGTCGACCGCTCGGGCGATCCCGAAGTCGAGCACCTTCACTGTCCCGTCGGGGGTGACCATGATGTTCCCAGGCTTGATGTCGCGGTGGACGATGCCGCGAGCGTGCGCCGCGCTCAGCGCGTCGGCGGCTTGCGCGGCGATGTCGGCCGCCTCGGCCGGCTCGAGCGGGCTCTGCTCGCGCAGGATGTCCGCGAGGCTCCGTCCGTGCACGAACTCCATCACGATGAATCGCGTGGGCCCATCGGCGCCGGCGTCGTAGACGGTGACCACGCCGGGGTGGTCGATCGCCGCCGCGGCGTTCGCCTCTCGCCTGAACCGCTCGAGGTAGACCGGACTCTGCTCGACCAGCGGATCGAGCGCGACCTTGACCGCGACCACGCGATCGAGCGCCAGATCGGTGCCGCGGTAGACGGTGCTCATGCCCCCACGGCCGATCACTTCGTCCAGCCGGTAGCGCCCCGCCAGCGTGCGCGGCTCGCCGCCCGAAGTCACGGGTTCGGGCGCTGAATCTGGAGCGAGAAGCGCTGCACGTCCGCGTTCCGGACGATCGCGCCGCCCTTGTCGTACGGCACGATCTCCGCCCGCAACTCACGTCGCAGCCGCTCGAGCCGCTCGACTTCGGACTTCAGTTCCTCGGCGCGTCTTTCGAGCGTCTTGATCTTCCGCTCCATCCCCACGAGCTGCTCCTCGAGCTCGAACACGCGCTCGACGCCGGCGAGGTTCATGCCGAGCTCAGCCGTCATCTCCTGGATGCGTCGAAGGCGCTCGACGTCCTTATGCGAGTACAGCCGCGTGCCCTTGGGCGAGCGTTTGGGCTCGATCAGACCCCGCGCCTCGTACATCCGCAGGGTCTGGGGATGCATCTCGGCGAGCTCTGCCGCCACCGAGATCATGAAAACCCCCCGGTCCGTGGACACCTCCATCCGGGCTGTGGTCCTCACGCGCCGCGTGGCCATCAGTTGTCCCTCCCCTTCGATCCGCCGGCGCCGGCCTCCTTGAACAGGTCGACCCGCGGGTTGCCGTTCATGACCTGCGAGAGGCGGTCGATCGCCTCGTCCTGCTCGGGCGAAAGCTTGTCGGGAACGTCGATCACGAAGCGGTAGCGGATGTCGCCGCGGCCCTTGTTGCCGGCCTTTGGTGGGCCCTCGCCACGGAGCCGCTGGACGGTGCCGTGCTTGGTGCCGGCGGGCACGCGGAGGCGCTTGGAGCCGTTCAGGGTCGGCACCTCGACGATCGCACCGCGGACGGCCTCGGGAATCGTCAGCGGCACCTCGACCTCGAGGTTGTCGCCGACCGTCTTGAACACCGGCGACTCCTGCACACGCGTGATCACGTACAGGTCGCCCGGTTCGGCGCCGCGGAACCCGGCCTCGCCCTTTCCGGCGAGCCGGATGCGACTGCCGTCGTGAACGCCGGCCGGGATGTTCACGCGGAGCTTGCGGATACTCCGCTGCGCGCCCGTTCCGCCACAGGTCGTGCACGGATCCTCGATCACCGTTCCCGAGCCGCCGCAGTTCGAGCAGGGCTGAGAAATCGAGAAGATCCCCTGGCTCTGAGACTCGATCCCGCGGCCTTCGCACACGGGGCACACCTTCGGCGTGGTGCCGGGCTTGGCGCCCGTGCCGTGGCACGTCGGGCAGGGCTGCGAGGTCGGTACCTGCAGCGGGACCTGGGCGCCGTGCACTGCCTGGTCGAACGAGAGCGAGACCTCTGTCTCGAGGTCTCGGCCCTGGGTTTGTGCGGTGCGACTGCCTCTTGCTGTGCCCGCACGGCCTCGCGCACCACCAGTCGTCCGTCCGGCGGTTCCGGCCCCGGCACCGCCTCCGAACAGGTTCGAGAGGATGTCGCTGAATCCGCCGCCGAACGCGCTCGGGTCGAAGTTGCCTGTGGTGAACCCACCGAGCGGGCCCTGACCACGGTCGTAGGCCTTGCGCTTCTCAGGGTCCGACAGCACGTCGTGAGCCTGGGAGATCTCCTTGAACTTCTCCTCGGCCTTCTTGTCCCCCGGGTTGCGGTCAGGGTGGTACTGCCGTGCCAGCTTGCGGTACGACTTCTTGATCTCCTCGTCGGAGGCGCCCTTGCCTACACCGAGCGTCTTGTAGTAGTCGGGTCTGCCCGCCATGGCGTTCTCAGCTTCAGACTAGGCGGCGACGACGACGCGAGCCGGCCGGATCACCACATCGCCCAGCCGGTAGCCGCGCTGGTACACCTCGACGACGGTGCCTGATTCGGCGCCCTCGACGGGCTGCTGGGCGATCGCCTCGTGCAGCTGCGGATCGAACCGCTCACCCTTGGGCGAGTACCCCTCAATGCCTGCGCGGCCGAGCGCGGCGAGCACATCGTCGTGAACCAGCTTGATGCCGGAGACGAGCGTTGCGGTGCCGTTGTCTTGGCCGGTGCCGGCCGCGGTTCCGTCGGTCGCCGCCGCGGACTCGGCTGCCACGAGTGCCCGGTCGAGGTTGTCGACCGCCGGCAGCAGTTCCTTGGCGAGCTTGGCGATCCCGCGCTCCTGCGCGGCCGCCGCCTCACGCGCGGCCCGCTTGCGGTAGTTGTCGAAGTCCGCGCGCGTGCGCTGAGCCAGCTCGAGGTACTCGTCGGCCTTCTCCGCCTTGGCGGTCAGCTCCTCGAGATCGTGCTCGAGCTGGCGCTCGTGGTCGGTCTCGACCACTGGCTCGGTTGTGTTCACGGGGCCCCGGGGAGCCCCCGGCCCGCCGGCGGGGCCGGCGGGGTCGGGGGCGCCGTGCGGCGGGTGGGTGGGGTCCTGGTCAGCCTCCGCAGCGGCCTTCTTGTAGGCCTCCGCGATGTGTGGTTCGCGCGTCATTACTTCTCATCCACCACTTCGGCGTCGACCACATCCTCCTCGGCACCCGCGCCATTGGTCTCCGCGCCGGCGCCGTTGGCGCCACCGTCGGGTGCGCTTGCCGCGGCCTGCTCCTGGGCACGCTGGTACATGGCCTCCGAAACCTTGTGGAACGCGGTGTGCAGGGTCTCGGTCTTGGCGTTGATGTCGGCGGCATCCTCACTCGTGAGCGAGTCGCGGACCTCCTTGATCGCCGCCTCGATCTCGTCCTTGGAGCTCGAGTCCACCGCGTCGCCCAGGTCCTTGAGCTGGCGCTCGGCCTGGTACGCGGCGTTCTCGCCGTTATTCCGAGCCTCGGCGAGCTCACGCTGCCGACGGTCGTCCTCGGCGTGGGACTCGGCGTCCTGCACCATCCGCTTGATCTCGTCATCGGACAGACCGGAGCCGGACCGGATCTCGATCTTCTGCTCCTTGCCGGTGCCGAGGTCCTTGGCGGACACGTTCAGGATCCCGTTCGCGTCGATGTCGAACGCGACCTCGATCTGCGGGATGCCTCGCGGCGCCGGCGGGATGCCGGTCAGCTGGAACTTGCCCAGCGACTTGTTGTAGGTCGCCATCTCGCGCTCGCCCTGGAGGACGTGGATCTCGACGCTCGGCTGGTTATCCTCGGCGGTCGAGAACACCTCGCCCTTGCGGGTCGGGATCGTCGTGTTGCGCTCGATCAGCTTGGTCATGACGCCGCCCTTGGTCTCGATGCCCAGCGTCAGCGGGGTCACGTCGAGCAGCAGGACGTCCTTGACGTCGCCGGCGAGCACGCCCGCCTGGATCGCCGCTCCGACCGCAACCACCTCATCGGGGTTGACGCCGCGGTGCGGGTCCTTGCCGGTCAGCTCCTTGACCTTCTCCTGGACTGCCGGCATGCGCGTCATGCCGCCCACGAGGACGACGTGGTCGACCTTGTCGACGCCCTTGTCCTTGGCGTCGTCGAGCGCCTGGCGCACTGGCGCGACCGTGCGGTCGAGCAGCGCGGACGTCAGCTCGTTGAGCTTGGCGCGCGTGAGGCGCGTATCGAGGTGCTTCGGGCCGCTGGAGTCAGCGGTGATGAACGGCAGGTTGATCTGCGTCTCCTGCGTGGTCGACAGCTCGATCTTGGCCTTCTCGGCCGCCTCGTAGAGCCGCTGCAGCGCCATCGGGTCGGCGCTCAGGTCGATGCCCTGAGACTTCTTGAACTCGCTCACCAGCCAGTCGACGAGCGCCTTGTCGAAGTTGTCGCCACCGAGGTGGTTGTCACCGGCGGTCGCCTTGACCTCGAACACGCCGTCGCCGATCTCGAGCACGGACACGTCGAACGTGCCACCACCGAGGTCGAAGATCAGGATCGTCTGGTCGTTCTCCTTGTCGAGGCCGTAGGCCAGCGAGGCCGCGGTCGGCTCGTTGATGATCCGCTTGACGTCGAGTCCGGCAACCCGGCCGGCGTCCTTGGTCGCCTGGCGCTGATCGTCGTTGAAATACGCCGGCACCGTGATCACGGCGCTGTCGACGGTCTCGCCGAGATACGCCTCGGCGTCGGCCTTCAGCTTGCCCAGGATCATGGCGCTGATCTCCGGCGGGGAGTACTGCTTGCCACCGGCCTCAACGCGCGCATCGCCGTTGGGTCCGGAGACCACCTTGTACGGAACAATCGACTCCTCCTCGCGCACTTCGGCCTCTTTGCGGCCCATGAAGCGCTTGATCGAGAAGACCGTGTTCTGCGGATTGGTAACTGCCTGGCGCTTGGCGACCGTGCCGACCAGACGTTCACCGGACTGCGTGAACGCGACGACAGACGGCGTCGTGCGCCCGCCCTCCGCGTTCTCGATGACCGTCGGCTCGCCACCCTCGAGCACTGCCATGCACGAGTTAGTGGTTCCGAGGTCGATTCCGATCGTCTTTCCCATCGAGTTCTGCTCCTGTTTGGTCGTGAAAATCTAAGCGTGAGGTTAGCAGATTTGGGTTTGCGGCAAGCACCTTTGGCTGCCCTCTTGGACTTCGCGCCGTCCTGCTCGGCCAACCTCTCGCCCGAGGGCAGCCACACGCGCATTGCCTCCACCCATCCTCTGCGGGGGAAGTGGGGCGGGTCGCAGTTCGTTCTGGGTCACAAGCGCACACTCGACGTGCTCCGGGGGCCGAGCGTGCCCCGATGACCCGTATACGTGCGTCAGAGCACGCTCGACGTTAGCGCGGGGGCGAGTGTGCACTCATGACCCACCAGCGCCGGGCCGAGTGTGCACTCATGACCCACCAGCGCCGGGCCCGCCAACGCCCGCCGGCCGCCACCATCACCCCCGCCACCGTCATCCCACCTTGAACGCGCTCGGGCACATGCGCTGGAGCGCGCAGCCGGCGCAATCCGGGTGGCGGGCGTGACACGTCCGCCGGCCGTGCCGCAGCAGGTTCAGGTGGAACTCGAGCTCCTCGCCCGGTGGGGTGATCTCGAGCATGGTGTCGTGCATCTCGTCGAATGTCGCCCCCGGGCGGAACAGCGCCAATCGCGTCCCCACGCGCGAGACGTGCGTGTCGACAGGTACGTCGCGCATCCCGAGCGCGAACAGGAGCACGCATGCCGCGGTCTTGCGGCCCACACCCGGCAACGACGTGAGATATGCCTGCGCCTCCGGCACGCTCAACTCGGGCAACCAGTCCAGCGAGAGCTCCTGCCCGGGCGCGGTGTCGGTGATGGCTCTCAGAATCGCCTTGATCCGCGCCGACTTGATCTTCGAGATGCCGCCGGGCCGGATCGCCTCCTCGATCTCATCGACAGGAGCGTCGCGAATAGCCACCCACGTGTCGTCGGGAAAGCGCTCGCGGAGCGCGAGATAGGCCACATCTCGGTTGCGGTCGTTGGTCGACTGCGACAGGACGGTCAGGATCAGCTCGGCGATCGGGTGCCCGTGGGGCTTGGCGAGGGGGATGCCGTAGACGAGCCGGAGGCGATCCCGGACCGACCGCACCCGCCGGCGCGAAGGCCGCTCCCAGGCCGTCGAGCTACTCAAGCCTGCCCCACCGCTCGCCCGCCCGGGCGGCCTCCGCCACCGCCTCGGGCAGCGACGCCGCCACCGAGGAGGGGTAGAACGCCGAGGTCGCAAGCCGGGCCAGCAAAACGCCGGTCAGGACCTCGCCGGCGCTGGCCGCGCCGACCACCGTCGCCGGCACGTCACCGACCACCGTCGCGGGCAAGTCGCCGGCGTCGACGTCGAGGCGCAACTCGCCCCGGAGGATCGCGCCCTCGAACGCCCCGAGCTCGAACCCACCGAGCGTGAGCACGACCATGCGCGCACCGGCCTTCAAGAGCGCCAGCGCCGCCCGCTCGGGATCGTCCTCGCCGGTCATCAGCTCCGCATCGCCCGCGCCTGCGCACACGAGGAGTGCGCCCGGAACCAACGCGTTCGCGGCCGCGGCCGCCTCGGCCCGCGACCGCCACTCGCCCACGCGAATCTGCGGGTCGAAGACGATCGGCCGCCCCAGCGACAGCGCGAGCTCGCGCGCCCGCATCGACACCTCGCTTTCATGCGTGCCGCCCGAGGTGATGAACAGCGCCGCCGAGGCCCGCACCGCCTCATCGGTTCGAAAGCCCGCCCCCGCCCCGACCCGCTCGCCATAGGCTTGGCGGCTCGGCCGTCCCTCAGCGTCCATGGTGACGATCGCCACCGGGGTGTGGGCGCCCGGCACCAGTTCGAGCCACTCCCTCTCGATTCCCTCACGGGCCAGCCGATCACAGAGCCAGCGCCCCCAGCCGTCGTCGCCGGCCCCGCCGGCGAGGGCGACGTGCGCGCCGCGCCGTGCGGCAACGACCGAGACGTTCGCGACCGCTCCGCCGACGCGGGGCGCGAACGCGTCGGCCTCCGACACGGACGCCACCGGGCGCTCGCACACGAACTCGACGATCGGGTCGCCGAGGCACAGCGTCGGCGCCCCTGGGGGCGGCTTGTCAGTGCGCGTACGCTTGTCGGGGCTCGTACTGGTCACGCGCGCGGACGTTATCCTCGCTGGGGGGTGCGCGTCGACGAGCACACGATCTACCTCGACGAGTCGCCCGTCTTCTACCGCTCCGCCCCGCCACCGGTGCCCGGCACGCCGGCGCTGTACCTGCACGGGATCCCGACGAGTTCGGACGACTGGGTGCAGTTCCTCGCGCGAACCGGCGGGATCGCCCCCGACCTGATCGGGTTCGGTCGCTCGGGCAAGGGCGGCCACCTCGACTATTCGCTCGCCGGGCTCACCCAGTTCCTCGAGCGCTTCCTCGTCGAGATCCAGGTCGAGAGGGTCAAGCTGGTCGCGCACGACTGGGGCGCCGCCGTCGGCCTCGCGCTCGCCGCCCGCCACCCCGAGCGGGTGGAGCGGCTCGTGCTCGTCAACCCGCCACCAATCCTCGATGGGTTCGAATTGCCACGGCTGGTGCGGTTGTGGCGGACGGCCCTGCTTGGCGAGGGTCTGATGGGGGCGACCACGCGAGGGATGCTCGCCCGTGCCCTCCGGCGGGGCAGCGTCCGCGACGACGCCTGGCCGGACACACGCGTCGCCGCGGTATGGGACCAGTTCGACCAGGGCACCCAGCGGGCGATCCTCCGCCTCGTCCGCGACGCGCGCCCGGCAAGCCATCAGACGACACTCACGCCACCGCTTGACGCGCCGGCCCTGATCATCTGGGGAGACCGCGACCCGTGGTACGCGCCCCCTGTCGCCGACGCGTACGCCGCCCGACTCCCCGGAGCAAAAGTAGAACGCCTGCCCGACGCCGGACACTGGCCATGGCTCGACCGCCCCGATCTGGTCGACCGGGTCGCCGCGTTCCTGGAGGAGTGATGGCGCTCCGCGAACGCTCGGGCGTGCGACAGGGCGAACGGGTCCCACCCCGCGACAGGTCCCGGACACAGCTGGTCAAGCGAATCCTGCCCACGTTGATCGCGGCGATGATCTCGGCCGCGTACCTGGTGATCGCGCCCAAGAGCGAGGATCTCGCCGCGCACCTGCTCCGCGCGAAGCTGTTCGCGACCCAGGGGTTCGGGATCTGGAACAACTGGTGGTACGCGGGCCACAACATCCCCGGCTACAGCGTTCTGTTCCCGCCGATCGCCGCGCTGCTCACGCCTCAGGTCGCAGGGGCGATCGCGGCGACGATCACCGCGGCGCTGTTCGAGTCGCTGGTCCACCGGCGGTTCGGGGAGGACGCCTGGCTCGGGGCGTCGTGGTTCGCCATCGCGGCGACGACGAGCCTGTTCACGGGACGGCTGACGTTCGCGTTCGGCCTGATGCCGGCGGTCGGGAGCGCGCTTGCGCTCCAGCGCCGGCGCTACGGACTCGCCATCGCGCTCGCGTTCGTGACGCCGCTGGCGAGTCCCGTGGGCGCGCTGTTCTCGGCGCTTGCCGGCGCCGCGCAGGCGGTCGCGGCGTATACAAAAGACCACCACATAAAACCCGCGCTCCCGGGCGTGGCCGTGGTGGTCGCCTCGGCGGTGCCGGTCCTCGCGCTGGCCGTGGCGTTCCCGGAGGGCGGCGTCGAGCCGTTCGCGTTCTCGGCGTTCTGGCCGATCATCCTCATCTCGATCGCGGCGTTGTTCCTGATCCCCAAGGGCGACGTCGCGCTCAAGGCCGGCGTCGCCCTCTACGCCCTCGGCTGCATCGCCTCCTTTGCAGTGGCGAGCCCGGTCGGCAGCAACGTGACCCGGCTCGCACCCCTTCTCGCCGGACCACTCGCCGCCTTGCTCTGGTGGCCCCAGCCCGGACGGCGCGTCGCGGCGCTGGTCGCGGTCACCCTGCCGCTGCTCTACCTCCAATGGCAGGCCCCGGTCAGGGACATCAGGACGGCGGACGACAACGCGGAGGTGACCGCCGCGTATTTCCAGCCGATCGTCACCTACCTGAGCAGGCAGAGCGACCAGCCGTTCAGGATCGAGATCCCGTTCACGCTGTTTCACTGGGAGGCGTATTTGATGGCGCCCGAGTTCCCGCTCGCCCGGGGCTGGGAGCGCCAGCTCGACATCAAATACAACCCGCTGTTCTACGACGGAACGCTCACGGCCGCGCGGTATGACGCTTGGCTCCACCAGGTCGCGGTCCGGTACGTAGCGGTCTCCGACAAGAACCTCGACTACTCGGCCAAGAAGGAGGTCGCGCTGATCAACCGCGGCCTGCCGTACCTCCATCTCGTGCTCCGAACGCGCCACTGGCGCGTCTACGCCGTACGTGACCCGATCCCGATCGTGCAGGGCGCCGCCACTCTGACCGACCTCGGGTCGGACTGGCTCGAACTGGACGGCCTGCGTGCCGGAACCGCGATCGTGCGCGTGCACTTCAGCCCCTACTGGGCGGTAGTCGACGGCTCTGGATGCGTCGCTCCCTACGGCCAGTACACGGACGTAACGATCCACCGCCCCGGCCCCATGAAGATCGCGATGCGGTTTTCGCTCAGCCGCATCCGCGCGACCTCCGCCCGGTGCAGCTGACGAAGGCCGAACATCCCGTCTCGCTAGGATCCCTGACGACATGGGGCGTGGCCTGCGATTTATCGAGGCGCGGCTCTTGCCGCGTGGGTGGACGGATCTCTTCCGTCAGATTGGGCTGTTCGTCGGCGCCATGCTCCTGTACGACATGGTCCGGGGGCTCGTCTCGACCGGCAACCCGTACAAGCCGTTCAGCGATGCGATGCGGATCATCGACGTCGAGCGCACGCTTCACGTGTTTGTCGAGCCGAGCGTCCAGACGTGGGCCGAGAACAAGCACTGGCTGATGAACGGCCTCGACTGGACCTACCTGAACGGCCACTTCCTCGTCACCTTGCTGGTGCTCGCGTTCATCTACGCGCGCCGCAACGACTCGTTCTATTTCGTGCGCAACATGTTCATGATCGCAATGGGACTCGCGCTAATTGGGTACTGGCTTTACCCGACGGCGCCGCCGCGGCTGATGCCCGAATGGGGCTTCACCGATGCGATCTCGCAGTTTGTGACCGGCGGCACCGGCTCGATCGACTTCGGACCCACCAAAGCGTTCATGAACTTCTACGCCGCCGTCCCCTCGATGCACGTCTGCTTCGCCGTGATGGTCGGCGGATCGATGTGCCGGCTTACTCGCTGGCGCCCGGGCAAGGTCTTGTGGGCGCTGTACCCGTTGCTGATCACGTTCGTCGTCGTCGCCACCGCCAACCACTTCCTCACCGACGTGTTCCTCGGGGCAGTCACCGCCGGCGCATCCGCGTTGCTGGCGCAGAGGCTGCTCGCGCGGGCCCGGCCGGACGTGTGGGCATTCAGCCCGACCCCGACGCCCGCCTGACGATGCCCGAGCAGACTCAGCGCCCGCGGGCGCGAGGCAACGGTGCTCCGCGCCGCAACCGCCCCCCGCGGACGGGACCGACGGCGCAGGAGATGATGCGCAACCGGCTGATCGAGTCTCGGCTGACGCCGAACGCAATCTCGCTCACCGGATTCGCGCTGAACCTCGCCGCCGCCGGGCTGATCGTCGGGCGGATGTTCTTCCTCGCCGGCATCGCGTTCATCGTCGGCTCGATCATGGACACGCTCGACGGCCGGTACTCGCGCATGTCCGGCAAGGGGTCTGTGTTCGGAGCGTTCCTCGACTCGACGCTCGACCGGCTCGAGGAGGGGATCGTGCTGATCGCCGTGGGCGCCTATTTCGCCTCGCGCCACAATCAGGTGGCCGCCGCCGCGACCGTCGCCGCCGTGCTCGGGTCGTTGATGGTCTCCTACACCCGCGCGCGGGCCGAGGCTCTGGGAGTCGAGTGCAAGGTCGGCCTCGCCACCCGGCCGGTGCGCGTCGTGATCCTCTCGATCGGGCTCTTGTTCGCCAAGGGCGCCTCGCTCGGGCACTTCGAGCTGCTCGCCCCGGCGGTGTACGTTCTGGCTGCCCTCACCGTGCTGACTACCCTTCAACGCATCTTCCACGTGCGCGGTCAGCTCAAGGCGATCGCGCGGCAGCCGGTGTAACGAACGCCGACGCGCGGAATACATGAAGTGGCCGCGGGAACCGCCCGCGAGAAAGGCAGTCTCTGAAAGTGAGCACGACTAACGGTTCAACCAACGGCGCAGCGCGCTACCAAGAGGACAAGGTGCGCGTCGCGATCATCGGCGTCGGCAACTGCGCGAGCTCATTCGTGCAGGGCGTCCAGTACTACCGCGACGCCAACCCGAGTGAGTCCGTCCCCGGGCTCATGCACGTCGATCTCGGCGGCTACCACGTGCGCGACATCGAGTTCAGCGCCGCGTTCGACATCGACGCCGACAAGGTCGGCAAAGACCTCTCGGAAGCGATCTTCGGCGGCCAGAACAACACGCTCAACTTCGCCGGCAAGGTTCCGAACCTCGGCGTCACCGTCGAGCGCGGGATGACCCACGACGGCCTAGGCAAGTACCTCAAGGAGAAGATCACCAAGGCACCGGGGCCGACCGCCGACATCGTCGAGATCCTCAAGGAGACGCACACCGACGTCGTCGTCTCCTACCTCCCCGTCGGCTCCGAGCAGGCCACCAAGTGGTACGTTGAGCAGATCCTCGAAGCCGGCGTCGGATTCGTCAACTGCATTCCGGTGTTCATCGCGCGCGAGGAGTACTGGAACAAGCGCTTCAAGAAGGCCGGCCTGCCGATCGTCGGCGACGACATCAAGTCGCAGGTCGGAGCGACGATTGTGCATCGCGCCCTCGCCCGGTTGTTCCACGAGCGCGGCGTCAAGCTGCAGCACACCTCTCAGCTCAACGTCGGCGGCAACATGGACTTCTACAACATGCTCGAGCGCGAGCGCCTGGAGTCCAAGAAGACCTCCAAGACCAACGCCGTCACGTCGATCATGGGCACCACCCTGCCCGCCGATGATGTCCACGTGGGTCCGTCTGACTATGTGCCGTGGCTGACCGACCGCAAGTGGGCGCACATCCGGCTCGAGGGCGAGGCGTTCGGCAACGTGCCGCTGAACGTCGAGCTCAAGCTCGAGGTCTGGGACTCGCCGAACTCCGCCGGGATCGTCACCGACGCCGTGCGCTGCTGCAAGCTGGCCCTCAACAGCGGCCTGTCCGGTCAGCTCGACGGCCCGAGCTCGTACCTCATGAAGTCGCCGATGAACCAGCGTCCCGACAGCGAGGCGCGCGAGCTCACCGAGAAGTTCATCGCCAAGTACGCCCGCAAGGCCCCCGCGAGCAAGCCGGCAAAGACGAAGACGCGCGCCGGCTGACGACCGGCGCGCAGGCGCACACACGCGCCGCGCGGACTACACGCGGACTACACTGCCGCCGTGCCCTCGGAGCGGCTCCGAATAGCCCAGGTGACGCCGTTCGCCTGGGAGGTGTCGCACGAGGTCAACGACTACGTCGCGCGCGTCTCCGACGAGCTGTCGCGTCGTGGACATCGAGTGCTGATCATCGCCCCCTCCGAGTCGAGGGCGCTCGTGCGCGACACCCGCCGGGCGATCCGCAACCAGGCCGACACGCTGCTCGACTCAGCGGAGGGCGAGCCGCTCGTGCTTGGCGTGGGGGAGGTGCTTCCGTTCGCCCCGACGCGCCGCCGGGCCGCCTCCTTACCCGTCGATGTCGCGCGCACGATCGAGGACGCGCTCGTCAACCTCTCGCTCGACATCGTTCATGTGCACGAGCCTTTCGCCCCGAGCGCCTCGAGCGTGGCCCTGCGCCACTCACGCGGCCTGAACGTCGGGAGCTTCCACGCGCCGACCGAACGGATCCTCTCGACTCAGTTCGCGGCGCCGCTGTCGCGGCTGCTGTTCGGCCGGCTCGACGCTCGCACCGCCAGCTACGCCGCCACCCGCGATCTCCTCCAGCGGTACTTCCCGGGTGACTATCGAGTCATCCATCCCGGCGCCGACGTGGACTCCCAACACGTCGCGCATGATCCCGTGCAACTGCTGTTCAACGCCGGCGAGGAGCGGGGCGCGCTGCGCGTGTTCCTGCGAGCGCTCCGCTCGCTGCCGGCCGACGCGCTATGGCACGCGACCGTCTGGACGCCGAGGCCCTTCGCGGCGCCGGCGACCCTCGGGCGGGCTCTCCGCGACCGAGTCGAGTTCGTCGACTCCACGCGGATGTCCGAGGCCGATGCCCTGGCCGGCACCGACGTGCTGGTGCTCGCCTCCGAGGGGATCAGGACCGTTCCGGGGATGCTCGTCCGCGCGCTGGCCTCAGGCGTACTGCCCGTCGCGTCTCGTCTGCCCGCGTACGAGGAGCTGCTCAGTGAGGGCGACCTCGGGTTCGTATTCGAGCCCGGCGACGTCCAGACGCTCGCCACTCACCTGAGCCGCCTGATCGCCGAGCCCGCGCTGCGCGAGCGCACACCGGCGCAGATCCGGGAGCTACGGACGGAGTTCGGCTGGCCGCGCGTGGCCGACGAGTTCGAGGAGGTATACGACGGGCTCGTAGCCCGACGTCACGACACGCGCGCGATCGGTCACGTCCGCACGCGCCTGGCGGAACGGCGGCTGATCGATGTCGACCTGCACATGCACACCGACCACTCCTACGACTGCGCCACCCCGGTCGAGGTGCTGCTGGCCGAGGCCCGGGCGCGCGGCCTCGGGGCGATCGCGGTCACCGACCACAACGAGGTCTCCGGCGCGCACGCGGCGAGGGCCCAGGCCGACGGGGTCGCGGTGATCGTCGGCGAGGAGGTCAAGACCGCCGATCAGGGCGAGGTGATCGGGCTGTTCATCGAGGACAAGATCCCGCGCGGGATGACGCTCCAGGAGACGATCGCCGAGATCAAGCGCCAAGGTGGCCTCGTGTACGTCCCGCATCCGTTCGACCGGCTCCACTCCGTCCCGGACTACGAGCACCTGCTCGACGTCCTCGACGACGTCGACGCGATCGAGGTGTTCAACCCGCGCGTAGCCATCAGCGAGTTCAACGACGAGGCGGCCAGGTTCGCGGCCAAGTACCGCATTCCGGCCGGCGCCGGGTCAGACGCGCACGTCCCCCAAGGCCTCGGCTCGGTCCGCATCCGCATGCGCGAGTTCCACGGCCCAGAGGAGTTCCTCGAGTCGCTCCGGGACGCCGACATCGTCCGCAATCCCGCGAGCCTCCTATACGTGCAGGCGCTCAAGTTCTTGCAGACCAAGGCGCTGCCGGAGGCGGCCCGCAGGGCCTCGCGGGAGCGCCGAGTCCGGCGCGCGACGGGACGGGACCGCCGCCGGGCCGGCGGTCCAAACAGTCGCAACTCCTGATGCACTCGCAAGGACAAGGCCGCGAGCCGTCCAATCGGACAGCGATGCCAGCCACCGACGATGAGATCCGCGAGAAATACCTCGAGCGCGCGATCCGCGAGCTGAACGCCTTTTCTCGCGAGGTCCAGTCCTGCACCCACTGCCCCCGCGGGGCGCTCATGCCCGTGCTCGGATCGGGCCACCCGCAGGCGGACATATTCCTGGTCAAGCACTCGGCGCGGCCCTCGGAGGTCGAGGAGGGCGTCGCGTTCTACGGGCGCGCGGGGAACGCGCTGATGAAGTCGCTCAAGCGCCTGTCGATCGACCCGCTGGCCGTGTACGGGACGCTGTGCGTCAAGTGCCCGGTGCCCGATCCGGACCTGGCCGATCCGGCATGCGTCGCGCGGCTGGTCGAGGAGATCCAGATCGTCTCGCCGAAGCTCGTCGCAGTGATGGGGCCGGACGCGCTCGGGGTGGTCAACGAGTTCGATCTGCCGCTCGCCCGCGAGCTGCATCCGGTCTTCGGCGAGATCCAGCGGCTGACGCCGTCGATCGAGGCCGTGTACGTGCCCAACATCGACGACTCGCTCGACGAGGAGGGCGCCAAGCGCGAGTTCTGGGGAGCGTTCCGGGTGGTCGGCCAGTGGTGGGCGGATCTCCCACCGTACTAGCCCGGGCAGGACTAGACTCGCCACCATGGACCTCGAAGAGAAGTCCCTCGACCACGTCGGCGACCGCTGTGAGGAGTGCGGCGCGAAGCTCACGCAGGCGGAGATCGAGGCTGCGATGGAGTCAGGCGGACCGGCTCTCTGCACGGTCCACGCAGACGAGGTCGTCCCGGTTGGCGAAGAGGACGATTTCAGCGCGGAGTAGAAGCTTCGGCTCGGCCGACCCCCGGGCGCCACGGTCGACCCCCGGGCGCCACGGTCGACCCTGACCGCCTCAGTTGACCCCCGAGCGCCTCAGTCGCCCATCGTGAGCACGATCTTGCCCAGCTTGCCGCCCTCGGCGAAGCGCTCGTAGGCCGTGACCGCTTCCTCGAGCGGGTAGGTCTCGGCGACCAGCACGCGCACCGTCCCGGACGCCAGCATCGGCAGCACCGAGCGCTCCATGGCGCGCGCGGTCAAGGCTTTCTCCTCGAGCGGACGGGGGCGGAGCGTCGAGTTCAAGATCCGGGCCCGCCGTTGCATGGCCAAGCCCAGGTTGACCTCGGCCTTGGCGCCGGCGCTGATCCCGATCACCATGATCCGTCCCCAGAGGCCCAGCGCCTCGAGGTTGCCGGGCATGTTGGGCGCGCCGACGAGCTCGAGGATCACGTCGAACGGACCGTGCCGCTCGAAGCCTTCGGGGGCGATCACCTCGGCGCCGAGCTCCGCGACCCGATCCCGGTTGTCCGGATTTCGGCAGGTCGCGGTCACGCGCGCGCCGGACGCATGGGCAATCTGGATCGCCGCCGTGCCGACTCCGCCGGCGCCGCCGTGGACGAGGAGCCACTCGCCCGGCTTCAGGCCGGCCTGGGTGAAGACGCCGTCGTGCGCGGTCGTGAACGTCTCGGGGACACCGCCGGCCTCGACCCACCCCAGATTCTCCGGGACCGGCATCAGGATCCGCTCGTGGACGACCGCGAGCTCGGCCTGGCCCCCGCCCGCGACGATCCCCATGACCCGATCGCCGACCGCAAACCGCTCCGCACCCGGGCCGCGATCGATGACCTCACCGGCGAGCTCGAGCCCCGGGATGTCCTGCGGCGCACCCGGCGGCGCCGGATAGAAGCCGCGCCACTGCATCATGTCGGCGCCGTTCAGGCCGGCCGCCCGTACGCGGACGAGCACCTCGCCCGCGCCGGCCGACGGATCCGGATGGTCCTCGACGCTCAGGTTGCCGTCTCTGATGGTGACCGCGCGCATGCTCGCCCGGGACGATAACTAGAGAACCGTGACGAGGGTCCCGTAGGTCAGATAACCCCAGGCCTGCTCGGCGGCGGCATACGGCAGCTCGATGCAGCCCAGGCTCTGCGGCGATCCGTAGGACGCCCGCGGAATGTAGTGGACGGCGTCGCCGCCGTTGAAGTAGGCGATCCACTGGACGTAGTCCGCATACGCCGACCCATCCGGGTTGGTCCCCCGCATCGTCTGGCTGCGCAGACGCTCGTACACCGGGAAGGTTCCCGAGGCGGTGCCGCGGCCGCCGATGCCGGTGTTGGCCGCGCTTCGCACGACGACGCGCCCGTTGTGGAAGAGGGTGAACGTCTCGGGACTGCTCTCGGTCGCGAGGACGTAGTTGTAGCCCGCGGTGTTGAACTGGCGGTGGACGCGCGCGGCTAGGAGCGCGCGCCAGACCGCCGTCCCCGCGACGCCGTCCACACCGAGTCCGCGCTGGGACTCGAACGCCATGATGGCGCCCCTGAGAACGATCGACGTGTCGTGGCTCCACAGGTCGCGCAGCTGCGACGGCCACTCGGAACCCAGCTCCAGCCGCCCCGCAGGCGGGTGGAAGATCGCGCGGAGCTGCCCGGCGGTGTCGCCCGGTCGCGGCTGGTGCGCGATCGAAGTCAGATGGACCGGCAGGAAGCGCAGCTCTGCGAGTAGCTGCGTGAGGCGCACATCGGACCCGTTCTCCACCTGGTAGGAGAAGCTGACGGCGCTGCGCAGCGAGGCGCCGCTCGACCCCGCCAGCCCCCGCGGGACCGTGATGTGCACGGCCGTCCCCGGTAGATATCCGCCGCTCGGCGTGAAGCGGAGTGTGGTCGGGTTCGGCTGCGACCATGCTCCGGCGGTCGTCGGGGACAGCCTGGGCTCGGATCGCGCGGTCAGCGGCGCGAGCGGCGCGGAGAACCGCAGCTCGATGCTCGCATCGCCGGGAGCTGCGCCCTTGGGCGACGCGGCGAGAAGCCGAAGCGCCGGCGGCCGGGCGGCAGCGGCCAGCGCCTGGTCCGTTGCGCCGGCGACGAGCAGAACCACGGCCACGAGCAGAACCGCAGCCACGAGCGGAACCGCAGCGACCAGCGGGACACGGATGCTCCGAGCTCGCACGTGATCGAAACTACCCCGCCGGCCGCGGCGCCTACACGCCGCGTTCCAGCACCGCCACGCACTCGATGTGCGGCGTCTGCGGGAACATGTCGACCGCCCGGACGCGGCGAAGGCGGTAACCACCGTCTTCCACCAGCTGAGCGGCGTTGGGCGCAAGCGTCGTCGGATTGCAGGAGACGTAGACGATCCGCCGTGGCCCGGCCTCGATAACTCGCCGCACTATCTTCTGCGAGAGGCCCGAGCGCGGCGGATCGACGACAAGCAGGTCAGGCCGGCCGGCGCGCTCGACCAGGTCCCGCAGCGCGAGGCGCACGTCGCCGGCGAAGAAGTGTGCGTTGTCGACCTCGTTCAGTCTCGCGTTCGCGATTGCGTCGGCGATCGCCTCCTCGACGATCTCGAGCCCCCAGACCTCGCCGGCGCGCGGCGCCATCAGCAGCCCGATCGTGCCGATCCCGCAATAAAGGTCGTACACCCGATCGGAGACGGCGGGGGCCGCGTACTCGATCGCGAGCCGGTACAGCCGCTCGGCCATCTCGGTGTTGGTCTGAAAGAACGCGTGGGGGGAGATCTGGATCCGCATCCCGCCGATCTCCTCGTCGAGGCGATCGCCGCCGGCGATCAGCTCGGTCTCGCCGCCCTGGGTGGTCTCGGCGACGCTCGCGAGCTGCGTCCACAGGAGACCGCCGACCGCGTCTCGCATCGCGCCGGCCAGGCCTTCGGTGTCGATGCGGCCCGGGCTGGTCACGAGCCGGACCTGGAGCTCGCCGCTCCGCCGGCCCTCACGGACGACCAGGTTTCGCAAGAAGCCTTCTCCCGTGCGCCGGTCGTACGCGCCCAACCCGGAAGCCCGGCACCAATCGACGACCTGTTCGCGCACGGCGTTGCCGGCCGCCGAGGCGAGCAGGCAATCGGTGACCTCGACGATCTCCTCCCACCGACCTGGGGCGTGGAAGCCGCACACGAGCCGGCCATCGGCATCGGTGCCGAACGAGTACTCGAGCTTGTTGCGGTACCGCCAGACGTCGTCCGCGGCGATGATCGGCTCGAGCTCGAACCCGTCGAGCCGGCCGATCCGGCGCAGGGCGTCGTCGACCTGCGCCTGCTTGGTCTCGAGCTGGCGCTCGTAGGGCAGCACCTGCCAGGGTGCCCCCGGGTGCGACGCCGGGGGGGCCACCCGCTCCGGGCTCGGCTCGATCACCTCGACCGCGCGCGCCTGGGCGTAGGCGCGCTTTGACTTCTCGACCACGGCCCGCACCCGATCGCCCGGGATCGCGTCGGCGACGAACACGACGTAGCCGTCGAGTCGGGCAACACCCGCGCCGCCGAACGCGAGCGAGTCGATCCTCAGGTCGAGCTCGTCGCCACGGCTGGGGCGGCTCCGAGTTGGACTGGAAGCGGCTTCCACGTCTCTAGCATGGCAGTCGCATGGACCTCGACGCCTACAGGCGGTCCGCCGAGAGCTTCAACGAGGAGCTGATGCGGAGTACTACCGCCACTACGCGGGGCTCCAGGGCAGCTTCGAGATCGAGGCGATCTATGCGCGCCACGCCGATCTCGGGCTCAGCTAGGCGGCTGCCCGGCGACCGCAGAGCGTACGGCCGCCGTATCGACATCGAGTTGCCAGAGGATGCGGGTTGCGGCTCCGTTCGGATCCCGCACCAACGCCAGGAGGATGTGGTCGGTGCCGACGCGCTCGGCGCCCATCGCCGACGCCTCGCGGCCGGCCCGTTCGACCGCGGCCTGAGCCGGATCGGTGAGCGGCAGGTCGTCTTCGGGCGGCTCGACGCCGACACCCAGCATCCCGACCACCGCGCGACGAACGCGGGCGTGCGTTACGCCGAGCGAGGCCAGCGTCGCCGCTGCCCTGCTGTCGTCCACGCGCAAGAGTCCGAGGAGAAGGTGTTCCGTGCCCACGTAGCTGTGGCGCAACGTCCGCGCCTCGTCTTCGGCATCGCGGAGTGCCTGGCGCGTGCTTTCGCTAACGGGGAGCAAGCGACTTGTCGATCGCCCCGAGCACGGACTTCCGATTGGCGTGCCGCCGCTCGTACTCGCGCACTCTGCGCATCTCCGCCGGCGACAGGCCCTCGAGACGCGCCTGGACCTGGGCCGCGGTCAGGTCGTCGTAGCCGAGGATCGGGAACGACTGGCCGACCGCGACGGTCCGCCGGGCCCGGTCAGCGCTGCGCACGATCAGGTCGATCGACTCGCTCCAGCGGGAGCCGACGCTTGCCGGCCACGACTGCTGGCGGCCACGACTGACGAGGCGCTCGATGTCCGACAGCAGCTGGTCGGTCTGCTGGCGCCCGCGGGCGATCAGCTGGGCGGCGAGGTCGTTTGCGTCCGAGCGGGTCACCCGGCCGCGCTCGGCGGCGTCGTCGAGGACCTCCTGGATGCGCTCGGTCGTGAGGACGACGAGACCAAGCGGCTTCAGCACGCGGTTGGTCACCTGCTCCGCGAGTCCCGCGAGCCCGTCGCTCACGCCCGCGCCGGCTCCGCCCCCATCGCCGTTCGCCGATCGGCGACGACTCTTCGCCGGCGACCGCGATCCGCCGGTCGAACGCGAGCGACCCGGTGAGGATTTCGGTGCAGGCATCGTTGCTCGTCTCCTTCCCAGAAGGCCGGTAGGAGCGTAGCCGAACAGTCCCGCGCTACGCGCCAATCAGCAGCTCGAGCAACGCCTTTTGCGCGTGACGGCGGTTCTCGGTCTGGTCCCAGATCCGCTGACGGTCCCCGTACAGGACCTGCTCGGTGATCTCCTCGCCGGGATGGGCGGGGAGGCAGTGGAGCGCGACCGCGGTCGGGGCCGCTTGATCGAGCAGCTCGTCGTCGAGTCGGTACGGCCCGAGTGCGCGCCTGCGCTCGGCCGCCGACTGCGGATCGTCGCTCATGCTCACCCACACGTCGGTGTACACCGCGTCGGCCCCGTTCACGGCCGCGACCGGATCGTCGGTAAGGACGCCGGCGCCGTCGGGCTCGAGCTGGTAGCCGCGGGGTGCGGCCACCCGCACCTCGAGTCCGGCCCGGGTGCCGACCACGATCAGTGACCGGGCCATGTTGTTGCCGTCGCCCACGTACGCGAGCGTGAGTCCGTTTACGCGCCCGAAGGTCTCGCGCAGGGTGAGGAGGTCCGCCAGGACCTGACAGGGGTGATGCGACGGGGACAGCATGTTGATCACCGGCACGCTCGCGTGCTCGGCGAGCTTCTCCACGAGACCGTCATCGCCGGTCCGGATCCCGATCGCGGCGGCGTGGCGCGAGAGCACATACGCCGTGTCGCGGACCGACTCGCCGCGGGTTAGCTGGAGGTCGTCGGTTCGCAGCACCATCGGGTGGCCGCCGAGCTCCGTGATCCCGGCCTCGAACGACACGCGCGTTCGGGTCGACGGCTTCTGGAAGATCAGCGCCACCGTGCGCTTGCGCAGCGCGTCGGAGCTGTACGGGTTGGCCTTGAGCTCGAGCGCGCGCTCGAGCAGCGCGTGCAGCTCGTCTGGGCTCAGCTCTGACCCGGTGATGAAGTGGCGTGGCAAGCGCCGAGTGTACGTTGCGTCGGTGCCCCTGCGCGTGCTGACCTGGAACCTCTTTCACGGGCGTGCCGTGCCGCCGGCCGGCCGAGACCTTTTTGGCGAGTTCGCGAAAGCCCTGGCGGGCTGGGAGTGGGACGCGGCGCTCCTCCAGGAAGTACCGCCCTGGTGGCCCGCTGCGCTCGGAGCGCGCCTGGGCGCCGAGAACCGGCTCGTCCTCACTTCGCGCAACGCCCTGCTCTCGGCGCGGCGCGCGATCGCCGTGCGCTGGCCCGACCTGATCAAGTCGAACGGGGGTGGCGCCAACGCGATCCTCGTCCGAGGCGACACGATCGTCGAGCATCGGTCCAGGCGCCTCTGCATCTGGCCGGAGCGGCGCTGGGTGCACGCCGTCGGGCTGCACGACGCCGGCGTCTGGGTGGCCAATACACACTGCGGCGGCCCGATCCGCGACGCGCGTCGCGCCGCCGAAACCGCGCTGCGGTGGGCCGGCACGGCCCCGGTCGTGCTGGGCGGCGATTTCAACATCCGCGAGCCAGCGCTCGACGGCTTCACCTACGCGGGCGGCCACGGCGTCGACGGGTTCTACGTGAGCGGCTTGGCGGTGTCGTCCGGCGCCGAGATCCTCGACAGGGGCCGTCTGTCCGACCACGCCCCGGTGGCACTCACGCTCGCATTCGCGCCGGCCTCATGAAGACTCGCCCCGGCCCGCCCGCAGCCCGAACCCGCGGAGGACGAGCAGCGCCTTCTCCCCGAGCGTGCCCCGCGCGGGCAGGACCCCGAGCTGGGTCGCGACGTCGTACAGGTCGAAGAACCCGCGGACGCGCAACAGGAGGTCGGCTCGGAGCTCGCAATAGAAGATCGCGTGCGCGACCACGAACCGGTTGGTCGCGGGCAGCCCATTGAGCGACGCCCGATGGGTGGCGAGCACCTTGCACGGCGCGGCGACGAACTGGCCGTCGGTCAGGCGCTTTCCGGTCTGCTCCATGCGGGCATCGGGGAACGACGCCCACAGCCGGCCGGCGTGCTGCTGGAGCTGATCGAGCCCCTCGAGCGGCTCGGGCGTGAGCGGGTCCTCGTAGTGGATCTTGCGGTCGCACACCTCCTCGAACGCAGCCTCATCCTTGCCCGACCAGGCCGCGTCCCACCCGTCCATCAGCTCGTCGACCGTCACTGCGACGCGCTGTCGAACACGGGCAGGCCCTCGTCGGGGGTCGATGCCTCGGCATAACGCCGGCGAGGGATCCGGCCGGCGCCGCGAGCCAGCGAGCCCGCTTGCACCGCCAGGCGGATCGCGGTAGCCATCGCCACCGGATCGTGGGCCCGCGAGATCGCGCTTGCGCACAGCACCCCATCGCACCCGAGCTCGATCGCGAACGCGGCGTCCGACGCCGTGCCAACGCCGGCGTCGAGGATCACCGGAACCCCGGCGCGTTCGACCACGATCGAGATGTTGTACGGGTTGCGAATCCCCATGCCGCTCCCGATCGGCGAGCCGAGCGGCATCACCGCGGCGCAACCGACGTCCTCGAGCCGGCGGGCGAGAATCGGATCGTCGGTGGTGTACGGGAGCACGACGAACCCGTCGTCGACGAGCGTCTCGGCGGCGGCCACCAGCTCAACCGCGTCGGGGAGCAGCGTGCGGTCGTCGCCGATCACCTCGAGCTTGATCCAGTCCGTTCCGAACGCCTCGCGCGCGAGGTGTGCGGTGATGATCGCGTCGCGGGCGGTGTAGCAGCCGGCGGTGTTCGGGAGCACCTCGACGCCGGCGGCGTCGAGGACGTCCAGGATGGAACCTCTCACGGCCGGATCGAGCCTCCTTAGCGCCACCGTGCACAGCTCAGCACCTGACGCCTCGAGCGCGGCCGCAAGCACATCGTGGTTGGTGAAGCCCCCGGTCCCGAGGATCAGGCGGGAGGTCAGCTCGCGGCCGGCAATCGTGAATGGGGTCATCCGCCCTGCACCGCCACGACGACCTCGACGCGCGCGCCTTCGCGCAGCTCGGTGCTCGACCACGCGCGTCGCGGCACCACCTCGCCCTCGACCGCCACCGCGACGCCGCGCCCCTCCGGCGCATCCGCGAACGACTCAATCACGCTCGCCACCGTCGCGCCCGCCGGCAGCTCGTGGCGATCGCCGTTGACCGTCACGTTCACGGTCACGCCACCGCCGCCGGGACGCCGGCAAATCGCGTCGGCGCAAACTCGTCAGGGATCGCGCCCTCGCCCACCAGCGCCCCGACCACGAGCTCGGCCGTAATCGGTGTGAGCAGGATCCCGTGGCGGTAGTGGCCGACGGCCCAGTGCAGACCCGAGATCGCGCCCGGCCCGATCGCCGGCGCGTTGTCCGGCGTCGCCGGCCGCAGCCCCGCCGACAGCTCGTCGATGACCAGCTCCGTCACGGACGGCAGCAGCTCGAACGCGTTCCTCAGCAACTCGAACGCCCCACCGGCCGTGACCGTCGTGTCAAAGCCGCGCTCCTCCATCGTCGCTCCGATGACGTACCGGCCATCTCCCCTCGGAACGACGTATCCCCCGGTCATGCGCAGCACGCGCGTGAGCAGCCCAGGTCCGGTGGGGTCGTGGAGCCGGAGGATTTGGCCTTTTATTGGATGGACCGGGATCTGGGCGCCATCGGGGATGCCATCGAGCGTGCTCGCCCAAGGGCCGGCGGCTACCACAACGTTCTCCACGGTGACCGTGGACCCGTCGCTGAGCGCGACCCCGGTGACGCGGTCCTCCGCGATCGTGACGCCCCGCACGGGCGCGCCGAGCCGCAGCTCGCCGCCGGCGCGCGTCAGCGCCGCCGCGAGAGCCGCGGACAGCTGGCGTGGGTCGATCGCGTGGTCGTCTGGGATCTCGAGCGCGAGCCGGAGCGTCGGCGCCAGCGCCGGTTCGAGCCGGCGCGCCTCGCTGCCGAGCAGGCGATTCACGGCCAAACCGAGCGACCGGCGCAGCTCCAGCTCGCGCGCCAAAGCCTCGGCCTCGTCTGCGTCGCGGGCCGCGAGTAGCGTCCCGCAGCGTTCGTAACCGGGATCCCTTCCAGACGCCTCGGTCACTTCGGCGACGAACTGCGGGATAGGCGCACGCGCTGGCCAGCCCGAGGCGCATCAGCGGGAGCTCGGTGGCGATCGTCTCCGAGATCGGTGCCAGCATGCCGGCGGCGACCGCGGAGGTACCCGTCCCGGGCCGCTCGGCGCAATCGACCACGATCACGCGCAGGCCGCGCTGCGCGGCGCGCCAGCCGACGCCGAGGCCGACGACGCCGGCGCCTACAACGACGACATCGAATGAGCTTGAGCGGTTCGGCAAGGTTCTACGCTCCCTGCGCCGGCATTACCCGGTTCAGGTTCAGACGGTCGGCGGGCTCCAGCCCGCCCTCTCAGCCCAGTGGTAGGGCTCCCGTTTGGTGAATCCTAGCGCCGGGGCCTTTACACCCCCGATGCGACTGCGATTTTGGGCGATATTGGCGCCAAATCGCAGTCGCGTCGTGGCGACTAGGACCGCGCGACCGGGACGACGCCTCGAGCGCACCAGGCGCGCGCCTCGAGCGTGAACTGCCCGTCGGGAAGACGGCCTGCCACACTTGGAATTCGTGACAGATCGCCACGAACGCCTCAGATCAGCGCACCTGTACCTCGTCTGCGGCGACCGGCCGGACGCGTTCCTCGATGCCGTGCTCGGCGCCGGCGTCGACCTCGTCCAGCTCCGGATGAAGGACGCCCCTGATACCTCGATCCTCGCGGCCGCGCGCCGCTTCGCGCGCGCCGCCTCCGACCACGGGGCGCTGTTCATCCTCAACGACCGCCCCGATCTCGTCGACGCGACCGGCGCGGACGGCGTGCACGTGGGCCAGGACGACACCGCCGTGAGCAAGGCCCGCGCGATCGTCGGGCGAGACCGCCTGATCGGCCTGTCGACCCACACCCCCCAGCAGGTCGATAGCGCGACCGGCGCCGACGTCGATTACTTCGCGGTCGGCCCCATCCACGAGACGCCGACCAAACCGGGCCGCCCGGCGGTCGGCCTCGAGCTCGTGCGCTACGCCGCCGAGCACGCCACCGTCCCGTTCTTCGCGATCGGCGGCATCGACACCACGAACGTGACCGCGGTCGCCGACGCCGGCGCCACCCGGGTCGCGGTCGTCCGGGCGCTGACCGAAAGCGCCCAACCGGACGCGGCCGCCCGGACGCTGCGCGCCGCGATCACCGCCGGAGTGCGCGTTGGCTCAGCGCAGTAGCCGCAAGCGCGGCCGCCGCCGGCCGCCCGGATCCGCTCCGGTCGCGACCGCACCGCACCCACCGCAGACCGCCGAGGCATCGCCCGCCCAGACACCGCGCCAGCGCCGCTCGTCAGAGGAGCGCAACGCCGCGGTCCGCGCCACACTCACCCCGCTCGAGCCCGGCGAGCGCCCCTGGTCGCTCAAGATCGCGGTGCTGCTCGCGGTCCTGATCGGCGCCGGCGATCTCATCGCGGTGATCATCGACGGGCAGTTCAAGGTCGGCGGCGCCCAGGCCGGCGCCGGCGGCGTGATCCTGTTCTCGGTGCTGATGCTGGTGTGCGCCGTCGGCATGTGGCGGCTCCGCTACTGGGCCGTGCTGGGCTTCCAGGCGATCCTGGCGTTCGTGATCCTGTTCTTCTCGCTGCTCGGCCTGCGCGCCGCCAACGTGCTGGCGGTCGTCGCCTCGGTGATCGTGGTCGGCGGCGGCGGCTGGCTCTTCTACAAGCTCGTCCGCGTCCTCAGCCGGATCCAGATGCCGAAGTACCCCGGACGCTAGCCCGAAAATAGGTGACCGCCGGCGGTGGCGTACGCGGGCGGCGGTGCAAAAGGCGCCAGACCGCTCCACCCCGTCGAACCTCGGCGGCACCCGCGCGCCACCGTCCACCCCCAGCGCCTTTCTATAGTCTGCGCCGGCAATGCCTGAGGCTTCCTACGACACCATCGTGATCGGCTCCGGACCCGGCGGGTACGTCGCCGCGATCCGGGCTGCCCAGCTCGGGATGAAGACCGCGGTGATCGAGCGGGAGTTCGTCGGCGGCCGGTGCCTGAACGTCGCCTGCATCCCGGCCAAGGCCGTGCTGCGCGTCGCCGACGTCCTCACGGAGGTCAGGGAAGCCGGCGACTTCGGGATCAAGGTCGGCGAGCCCGAGATCGACTACCCGGCGATCATGGCCCGCCGCGAGAAGGTGATCAAGACCCTGACAGGCGGCGTGGCGGGGCTGTTCAAGAAGAACGGGATCGAGCTCATCGAGGGCGACGGCGCGCTCGCAGCGCCCGGCACGGTCACGGTCAACGGCAACCAGATCGAAGCCAAGACCATCATCATCGCCACCGGTTCGGTGAAGCGCCCCATCCCCGGAACGCAGTTCGGCGGGCGTGTGATCGGCACCGAGGAAGCGTGGGCCTTGCCAGAGCTCCCCAAGACGCTTGCGGTCGTCGGCGCCGGCGCGTCTGGCTCGGAAATCGCCTCCGCCTACGCCCGCCTGGGCACCGACGTGCTGCTCTACGAGGCGCTCGACCGGGTGCTGCCGAGCGAGGACGTCGACATCTCGAAGGTCGTCGAGCGCGGCCTGAAGCGCCAGGGGATTCAGGTCCACACGAGCACGTTCGTCGAGAACATCGAGACGAGCGAGTCGATGTGCCGGTTCACCCACGCCGGCGAGCCGCGCGAGGTCGAGTGGCTGGTGATCGCCACCGGCCGAGCCCCGGACGTCGCGGCGCTGAATCTCGACGCCGCCGGGGTCAAGGTCGCCGACAACGGCCTACTCGAGGTCGACGGGGCGATGCGCACGAGCGCGACCGGCGTCTATGCGATCGGCGACCTGGTGCACGGGCCGGCGCTCGCCCACAAGGCGTCTGACGAGGGCGTGATCGCGGTCGAGGACGCGGCAGGGCTCGAGACCCACCCGATCGAATACGTCGACGTTCCCCGCGCCACCTTCTGCACGCCGAACGTGGGCAGCTTCGGGCTGACCGAGATCCAGGCCAACGAGCAGGGATACGACGTCGTCGTCGGCAAGCTCCAATACGGCGCGGTCGGGGCGGGGACCGTATACGGAGACCGCACCGGCCTGGTCAAGATCGTCGGCGAGAAGCAGTACGGCGAGTTGCTCGGTGGCCACATCGTCGGCACCAAGGCGACCGAGTTGATCCAGGAACTCGTCAACGTGCGCGCCCTCGAGGGCGGATATCCCGAGGTCGCTCGGATCATCCACGGCCATCCGACGCTGTCGGAGGCGGTCATGGAAGCCGGGCGGGCGGCCGACGGCTGGTTGATTCACGGGTAGCGTCCCGGCAGTCCGTTTTGTAGTGCCCCCGCAGCCAGTCTTCTACTACGACCTCGGCAGCCCGGAGTGCTATCTACTCGGCGAGACGATCATGTCGACCTTGCCGGTCGTGCCGGAATGGGAGCCGGTTCTGGCATCGCAGCTCACAGCCGGAACCGAGCCGCCGCAGCCACACCCTGACCGCTTGCACATCGAGCGGCTCGTGGACCGGCTCGGCTTGCAACGCCTCAGATGGCCGTCCGTCTGGCCGCCGGAGACGGCGACGGCCATGCTCGCGGCGACGTATGCCAAGAAGATCGGCCGTGGCGTTGCGTTCTCGCTCGCTGCGTTTCGGCAAACCTTCGCGGGCGGGCGTGATATCGGCGACGAGCACACGATCCTGATCGCCGGCGCGGCGTGCGAGATGCACCCGGCGGCACTGACCAAGGGCGTGCAGATGGCTTCGACCGCCCAGGCGCTCCAGACCGCGAACGCGCGAGCCCGGGTGGCCGGGGTTACGACCCTGCCCGCGATCCAGATCGACGGCCGGACATACGAAGGCTCGGAGGCGATGGTCCTCGGAGGAGCGAGTTGAAAGCCAACCGCCTCTATCACCTGATCTTCTCCCGCGAGGGCCGCGAGCCGGCGTTCCTGTCGGACCCGGGCAGAACCGACCGGATCGAGGTCGTCTCGGTCGACGACGGCGAGGTGATCCTGTACTGGGAGGTCGAACCGAAGCGGGCCTCGAGGCTGCTGAAGCTGCTGCGCGCCGATCTCGCGAGCCTCGATTCGGACGAGTTCTTCGACAAGTGGCTCGACGCCGATGCCGAGGACTTCTGAGCGGCCATGTCCCCGACCCAAGCCGCCAACCTAGCGCGCCTGCTCCGGCCGGCGATCGGGGACGAGCGCGTGCTGGCCGCGATCGCGAGCATTCCCCGTGAGCGGTTCGTGCCCGCTGAGGAGCGCGAACGCGCCTACGAGAACGTCGCGCTGCCGATCGGCAGCGGCCAGACGATCTCCCAGCCGCTCGTGGTCGCCCGGATGCTCGAGACGCTCGAGCTAAGACCCACGGATCGCGCGCTGGACGTCGGGACCGGCTCGGGCTACCACGCTGCGCTGCTGTCGCTGCTCGTCGAGCACGTGTGGACGATCGAGCGCCACCGCGAGCTCACCGCCCAGGCCGAACGTGCCGTCCTCGACCTCGGGATCGACAACGTCACGTTCGTCGTCGGCGACGGTTACGAGGGACTGCCGAGCGAGGCGCCGTTCGACGCGATCAACGTGGCGGCGGCCGCGGGCGACTCGGTGCCGCGAGCGCTCGAGCGTCAACTGGCCGACGGAGGACGGCTGGTGGCGCCGGTCGGGTCGGCGAACCAGCGCCTCATCCTGACGCAGCGCGTGGGCCGGCGACTAGTTCGCCGGCAGCTCGAGCCGGTTCAGTTCGTCCCGCTCGTCCACGGCACCTCCGAGTAGTCCCTCGTCGGCTTCGGCCACGACCGGGCCCCGGCCCAGCCGCGCTCGCATCACCTCGACCGCCACCGGGCTCGAATCGACAAGGACGAACCGGCGGCCGAGCGCCTGGCAGACGGCACCGAGCGTGCCGGAGCCCGCGAACGGGTCAAGGCACCACCCGCCCGGTCGCGACGAGGCGGCCACCATCCGCCGGAGCACGCCCTCGGGCTTCTGGGTCGGGTAGCCCGTCTTCTCGCGGCCGTTCGTGGGAACGATCGTGTGGAACCAGACGTCGGTCGGGCGCTTGCCGCGCGCGGCCTTCTCCGCACTCACGAGCCCGGGCGCCATGTACGGCTCGCGCTCGACCGCGTCGGCGTCGAACAAGTGCGCCCCCGGCGTCCGCACGTAGACCAGGATCGTGTCGTGCTTGGCCGGCCAGCGCCGGCGCGGCTTGGCCCCGTAGTCGTAGCTCCAGATGAGTTCGTTGAGGAACGCGTCCCGGCCAAACAGCTCGTCGAGCAGCAGCTTGCAGTAGTGGGCCTCGCGGTAGTCGATGTGGAAATACAGCGTCCCGTGCGGCGCGAGCAGCGACCGCGCGCGCTTCAACCGGGCCTCGAGAAACGTGAGGTAGTCGCCAAACGAGTCGTCGTAGCTCAGCGAGCGCAGCAACTGCGACCGGTACCGCCGCCCCCCGAACCCCACACGATCCCCGGAAGCATCCGCGACGACCGACAGCGAGCGGCGCGTCTGCGCCCGGCCGGTGTTGAACGGCGGATCCATGTAGACCAGGTCGAACGCGCCCTCGGGCAGCCGGGCGAGCGCGGCGGCGTTCTCGCCGGCGACGACCAGGTCGTCGTCGAGCACGATCGGATCGCTCGCCGTTTGAACCCGCATACCTCCGAGCACCGTACCGCCGGCCACGGCGACACCCCCCCACTTGGGGGCCTATACGCCCACTTGACGCCCTTAAACGCTACGATCGCTGGTCGGTGATCACTAACCGCTACCACGCGCTGCGCAATTCTCCGCTCGGCGTACGACTGGCGAAGTCCCCGATTGGCCGGCTCATCACCCAGTCGCCTCTGCGCGCGCGCATCACGCGCTACACGCTGGGCTCGATCGTCGCCGCCACGACGAGCGCGATCGTATTCGCCGTGCTGTACGTGATGGGCTTCGGCACCACCGCGTGCTCGATCGTCGCGTTCATTGCCGGTGCCGTTCCGAACTGGATCCTGAACCGGCGTTGGGCATGGCGCGTCGAAGGGCGGATCGCCTTTGGCCGCGAGATCGTGGCCTATGTGATCGTGTCCGCGCTGACGCTGTTCCTCACCGCCGAGACAACCGCCTGGACGCAGCGCCACGTACAGAGCATCCCGGCCCACCACGGCATCCGCGTTCTGCTCGTGACCGGCTCCTACCTGGCGGTCTTCGCCGTGCTGTTCGCCGCGCGGTTCGCGGTCTACGAGGTGTGGATCTTCTCGGGACGCAGCCGCGTCCGCGCGGCCTTCCGGTCGCGCATCCACGTGCGCAACGCCGCCCGCGCGAACCGCACGCCGTAGCCGAAGTTCCCGCCCTTCTTGGTCGCCGTGGCGTGCACGCCGCGGTCGCGCATGGTCGTCGGCACCTCGGCCAGCCGGTAGCCGTGCAGGGCGGCGCTGATCATCAACTCCGAGGCCTGATACTGCGGCTGCTCGAGCACCACGTCGCCGGTCACCTCTGACCGCATCGCGCGGATCCCGCACGCCGGATCGGTGATCCGGTGGCGCACCAGCACGCTGATGAGCGCCCCGAACACGAGGACGCCCAGATGACGGACCTTGTCGGTGGTGAGCTCGGACCCGAGCCGGCGCGACCCTGAGACGAAGTCGGCTTGCCCCTCGAGGATCGGCGTAACCACGCGGGCGATCTCCTCGGGCTCGTACTGCCCGTCGGCGTCGATCGTCGCGATCACACGCGCGCCGCGCGCGCGGGCGAGCCAGTAGCCCAGCCGCAACGCCGCGCCCTGGCCCCGGTTGACCGGGACGTCGCACACCAGCGCGCCGGCGCCGGCTGCCTTCGAGGCCGTCGCGTCGCGGGCGCCGTCGACGACCACGATCACCTCGGTCTGAAGCCCGGCCGCCGAGCGCGGGATCTCGTCCACCACGCCGGCCACCGTCGGCTCCTCGTTGTAGGCGGGGATGACGATCGCCAGCGGCGCGCCGAGGCCGGGAGCGTGCGTCGACAGGAACGCCGTCGCCGCACCCCGCTCGCGGGGGTCGAGCTCCTGGAGTGCGGCCTCCAGGTCGAAACCGCCGGTCCGCACGGTCTCCGCAGAAGATCCACGGGTCGCGGTCACCGGCCGCCTCCTGCAGTCACGGGCGCCGCGGGGGCGCCGGCGGCGATCGCGTCGACGTCCGCGACCGACCACTCCTCCCATACGCCACGTAGCCCGGTCTCGAAATCGAACTGCGGCGACCATCCGAACGACTTCGCCCGGCTCGGGTCGACGATCACCGCCGGCATCTCGCCCGGCCGCGCCGGCCCGTGCGTGACCTCGAACGAAGTCCCGGTCACTTCTCGCACGGCGTCGACGACCTCGAGCACCGACATCGACCTCCCGGACCCGATCACAACCGGGCCCTTCCAGTCCTCGCCTGCCAACCCGAGGCGCACCGCGTCGATCACGTCGGACACGTGGACATAGTCGCGCACCTGGCGGCCGTCGCCGTAGATCTCGAACGTCCGCCCGAGCCGGATCGCGCGCATCAGACGGGCGACGATGCTGTCCTTGGCCTGCATGCCCGGCCCGTAGACGTTGGTGAGCCGCACGTACACGCACCGCACGCCGTACGACGCGGTGTAGGCCGACATCAGCATCTCGCCGGCGGCCTTGGTCGCACCGTACGGGGTGAGCGGTTTCAGCACCGCCGTCTCGACGATCGCCGGAGCCTCCATTGGACCCGTCACGGCGTTGGTCGACGCGAACGCCAGGGAGCGCACGCCGGCCGCCCGCGCGGCTTCGAGGATCGCCTGTGTGCCCGCCACGTTGGTCTCGAACGTCCCCACCGGGTTCTCGACCGATCGAAGCACCGAGGTCACCGCGGCGAGGTGCACCACCGAGTCGATTCCGCCCGCAAACGCCGCGTCCAGGACATCCCCGTCCACGATGTCGCCGACCACGACGTCCACGGCCGGATCGGGATGCGGCTTCAGGTCGACCACGCGAACGACCGCGCCGGCGCGCGTCAGCTGCGCCACCGCGTGGCGGCCGATAAATCCTGAGCCTCCCGTGACGAGGACCCGGCGTCCGTGCAGGGCCGTCGACTCGCTCACGTCTGGGCCAATGCGCCCGTCGACGTCTGGGGCAGCTCGCTCGTGGTGGCGCGCCAGCTCACGGTCGGCATGATCGCCGCGAGGTCGACGCGGTCCTTGTGGCGCTCGACGACGTCGAATAGGTGGTCGATCAGCGTCATCGACAGCACCGTCGGCTTGAGGCCGAGCTCCACGAGCGCCGTGTGCTTGGCGTTGTAGTAATGATCCTCGGCCTCGACGCGCGGGTTCTCGACCGTCTCGATCGTGGCCTCGCCCGGGTACTCCTCGGCGATCGTCTCGGCGATCTGGCGGACGGACAGGTGCTCGGTGAACTGGTTGAAGACGCGGAACTCGCCCCGGTCGGCTGGATTCTCCGAGGCGAGGCGAATACATTCGACAGTGTCGACGAGGTTGATCAGGCCGCGCGTCTGCGAACCGTTGCCATAGACCGTGAGCGGATGGCCGAGCACCGCCTGGATCACCATGCGGTTGAGCACCGTTCCGAACACGCCGTCGTAGTCGAAGCGGGTGGCCAGCCGCGGGTCGAGCTTGGTCTGCTCGGTGTCGGCGCCATACACGACACCCTGGTTGAGGTCGGTGGCACGCATCCCCCAGATGCGGCATCCGAACTCGATGTTGTGGCTGTCGTGCACCTTCGAGAGGTGGTAGAAGGAGCCCGGCCGTTTCGGGTACAGGACGCGGTCCCTGCGGCCGTTGTGCTCAACCTCGAGCCACCCCTCCTCGATGTCGATGTTCGGCGTGCCGTAC
This sequence comes from uncultured Solirubrobacterales bacterium, assembly GCA_963737055.1. GTDB lineage: Bacteria > Actinomycetota > Thermoleophilia > Solirubrobacterales > Solirubrobacteraceae > Palsa-465. The sequence continues at coordinate 195,525 of CAVTRE010000004.1, forward strand.
TCGCCCATCGTCCCGAGCTTGACCAGGTGGATGTCGATGTCGATGTCGGCAATCGCGTACATCACGTTGAGGTTCCCGACGATGTTGTTCGTCTGCGTGTAGACGCAGTGGGCCTGGTCGATCATCGAGTACGGCGCTGCGCGCTGCTCGCCGAAGTGAACGATCGTGTCCGGCCGGAAGTCGCCCACCATCTGGTGGACGAAGGCCGCGTCGCACAGGTCGCCGACGTAGCTCTTGATGGTGTGGCCCGAGACCTCGGTCCAGGCGGTCAGCCGCTCCTCGAGCGAGAGGATCGGCACCAGGCTGTCCACGCCCATCTCCTCGTCGTAGCGGCGACGCGCGAAGTTGTCGTTGACCGCTACGTCATGCCCAAGGGCATTGAGGTGAAGCGCGGTGGGCCACCCAAGGTATCCGTCACCGCCAAGAACCAAAATTCGCATGTAGGGGCTCCAATGCCTGGCGTTCGACTGGGGGATCTTGAGCGCTCACAGCCTGTGAGGCGGCGCGTCAATGGGCCAGGTTCCAGGCAATCCCTGGCCCGCGAGCGCACGAGGATAGCCGACGAGCCGTACGCGAGACGTAAGAGCCCCGCCACGGGAGCCCGCCGGACGCCGCCAGAGATTAGAGGACACTCACATGAATTAGGGCCACCCACCCATCGCCCGCCCTGCCACCAGCCCTCCGCCCGCCGGCCGCGCGCCCTCCGGCGGAGACGGGCATTCCTGCTGCTACCGTCCCCGCGGCCCCCGTGTCTGAGCAGACCCTAGACGCACCGCCGATCGCCGTCCCGGGCGAGCCCGAACCCGAGCGCGAGCACGGCACCGGCGCCGATTGGCGCGCGCTCGCCTACCGCTACCGCTGGGTGCTGACGGCTGCCGGGCTGCTGCTGGTGTCGCTCGCGATCGTCCTCTACGCGCGCGCACGCCCGGGCTATGACCCGTACGGCTGGCTCGTGTGGGGCAAGCTCACGATCCATGGCGCACTCGACACCAACGGCGCGCCCTCGTGGAAGCCGCTGCCGTATCTGTTCACCGTCCCGTTCGCGGTGTTCGGGCACTACGCCCTATGGCTGTGGATGGTGACCTCGCTGGCGATCTCGCTCAGCGGGCTGATCTTCGCCTGGCGGATCGCCTTCCGTCTCACCTACTCACGGCCCGAGCGCCGCTACGCGTCGTACGTCGCCGGGCTGTTCGCGGCTGGCTTCCTGTTCGCGATGCAGGATCCCGTCGGAAACTTCAACTACACCCACTACGTCCTCAGCGCGGAGTCCGACACGATGATCGTGGCGATCTGCCTGCTGGCCGTCGACCTGCACCTGTCCGGTCACCACAAGGCGGCGTTCTGGATCTGGTGGCTGGGCTCGCTGGGACGCCCCGAGGTGTGGCCGTTCTACGGACTCGCCGGCTTGTGGCTGTGGCGCTATGTCCCCAGCTATCGCCGCTGGCTGTATGCCTCGGTCGTGCTCCTGGCGTTCCTCTGGTTCGGGATCCCCGGGCTGTCCTCCAAGAGCTTCCTGACCGCGGGCAACATCGCCGAAAACTCGCCCCGAGCGATTCACGGCAACAAGATCACCGGCACGATCACCCGCTTCCACGAGCTGCTCCCCAACACGATCTGGGTGCTCGCGGTGCTGACCGTGGCCTGGGCGGCCTGGCGCCGGCGGATCGCGATCCTGGTGGTCGCTGCCGGCGCGATCCTGTGGGTCCTGATCGAGATCGCGTTCGCGCTCCACGGCTTCCCGGCGGTGCCGCGGTACATGTTCGAGGCCGGGGCGATCGTCGGCGTCCTCGCCGCCGTGTTCATCGGGCGGATCGTCCATGAGCTCCCCGGGCTTCTTTCCGCGCTGGCCCAGCGGATCGCCGGGAGGGTGGGCGGGGGCAAGGGCGGGTCGGTGGGCGGGGGGGTGGGCGGGTCCCCCATCTCTGCCCGGTTGGCCACGAACATCGGCGCCTGGGGCACCCTCCTCGCCGTCGTGATCATCTCCGGCTCGATGCTCGGCGCGGCCCACCGACAAGAACGACTAGAGCGCACGGATCTGCGAGCGCAGCGCGCCCGAACGGTCCTGATCGGCCGCCTGTCGGGGGTGGTCAAGACGCTTGGGGCCTCGAACATGTTCGCGTGCGGCCAGCCGAACGTCCCGATCGAGTACCAGAGCATCTTCGCGTGGTACGCCGGGGTGAAGGTCGGCGTCCTGTACGTGAGCCGTCCCTATATCGCCAAGCACCCGCACCCGCTGGTCAACGTCTACCCGACCGCCGGCGCGGGCTGGAAGGTCTTCCCGAGCCTTGTCGATCCCGCGCACGCGGCGGCGTGCAAGAAGATGGCGCTCGTCTACCACGGCTCATGAGGCCGTGCGATCCCGGCGCCGGACGGCGGGGCTCGGACGTCTCGCCGTAGCGGGCGGGATACTCGTCGCGCTGATCGTCGCGGCGATCCTGATCGCTTCCGGCGGCGGCAACAGCGGCCCCCCGCCGCTGCCACTGCCGGGAATCGGCCAGCCGGCGAAGCCGGGCGACCCGTTTGCGTACGTCGCGAGCCGCGAGTCGGACTTCGTGGCCCGTGCGATCGAGGGCAACGATCACGTGTTGTTCGTCAAGAGCCCGGGCGGCGCCCTCGCCACGGCGGCCCGCGTGGCGGCGTTCCGGCCGACGATCGACGCCGCGGTCGCCGGCACGGGCATAGACCCGAACATGCTCGAGGCGCTTGTGTTCGTCGAGAGCGCCGGCCGCCCCAACGTGATCGCGGGCGGCGACCCGGTCGACGCCGCCGGGCTCACCCAGATCCTCGCCTCGACCGGCCAGTCGCTGCTCGGGATGCACATCGACCTCGCGCGCAGCCGCCGGCTGACCGGGCAGATCGACATCGCGGCGTCGCATGGCCAGGGCGCGCGCGTCGCGCGTCTCGAACGCCAGCGGGCGGGAGCCGACGACCGCTTCAACCCGCGGAAAGCCCTGGCGGCCAGCGCGCGCTACCTGGAGATCGCCCGGAATCACTTCGGGCGGTGGGACCTGGCGTTCGAGTCCTACCACATGGGGATCGGCAACCTCGAGAACGTGCTCGACGCGTACGACATCGGGGTCGCCATCCCGTACGTGCAGCTGTACTTCGACACCGCACCAGATCACCATCCCGGGGCGTTCACGCTGCTCTCGAGCTTCGGCGACGACTCGTCCCTTTACTACTGGCGACTGCTCGGCGCCGAGCAGATCATGCGCCTGTACCGGACCGACCGGGCGGCGCTGGAGCGTCTGAGTGCGCTCCAGACCACGGTCGACTCGAACGCGTACGTGCTCCATCCGCCGGACGCCGTCCACGCCTTCGCCACCCCGGACGCGCTCGACCGCGCGTACGCCGCGCGGACGATCCTGCCGCTGCCCTCGAACGCCCGGGCGCTCGGACTCGCCTACGACCCCGGGATCGGCTCGCTCGCGCACCAGGTCAGTGCCAAACCGGCGCTGTACCGGGGGCTGCGCGCTCCGGCGCTCGACCTGCTGGTCGAGCTGGCCGCCCGCGTGCGGACGCTGTCCGGCTCGCCGGCCTCGACGCTGACCGTGACGGGCGCGGTCAGCGACCTGCGCTACCAGCAGGCGCTCGGGATCACCGACGCGCCGGCCGCCGCCGGGTGGTCGTTCACGATCGCCCGCCGGTACGTCGACCGCGCCCAGGCGGACGCGTTCCAGGCGACGCTCGATCGGCTCCAGGCGCTCGACGTGATCGCGTGGGAGCGGTTTCCGTCGGAGATCGAGGTCACGGTCGCCTCGGACGCCTCGCAAGCGCTCGTCCACGGCCCGTGAATCGCCACCCGATGCCCCGCGCGATAGCGTCACGCCACCGTGCCAGGCATCTTCCAGACACCCGAGAACCTCCTCGCGAACGTTCCCGAGTTTCCCTTCAAGCCCAAGTACCGCAAATTCCAGGGGCTGCGCCTGGCGCACGTCGACGTCGGCAAGGGGCCCCCGGTGGTGTTCATCCACGGCGAGCCGACCTGGTCGTTCCTGTGGCGCAAGGTGATCCCACCCGTGAGGGACGCGGGCTTTCGCTGTATCGCGCCCGACCTCCCCGGCTTCGGCCGCTCCGACAAGCCGATCGACATCGAGTGGTACACGTACGACCGCCACACCGACAGCGTGGCGACGCTGTTCGCCGAGCTCAAGCTGCGCGACGCCACGATCGTGGTGCACGATTGGGGCGGCCCGATCGGGCTGCGCGTCGCCGTCGAGCACCCCGAGTGGGTTGGGCGCATGATCGTGCTCGACACCGGCCTGTTCACCGGCCATCAGAAGATGACCGACGCCTGGATGGCGTTCCGCGAGCTCGCCCAGCGCAGCGAGGATCTCCCGATCTCGTTCCTGATCCGAGCGGGCTGCAAGGTGCCGCTCGCCCCGAGCGTCATCGCCGCCTACGAGCGGCCGTTCCCGAATCCGGCCTCGAAGGCGGGCGCCCGCGCGTTCCCGCTGATCCTGCCGACGACGCCGCAGATGGACGGTGCCGCGACCGGCCAGCGCGTCCTGGAGCGCCTCTCATCCGACGATCGGCCCAAGCTGATCATCTGGGGCGAGGGCGACCCGATCCTCCCGGTCGACGCCGGCTGGTGGTTCGCCCGGGCAATCGGGGCGGACATCGACCACGTGATCAAGGGAGTCGGCCACTACCTTCAGGAGGACGCCGGCGCGCAGATCGGCCGCATGATCTCCGGTTGGCTCAAGCGGAATCGATGACCGACGCGATCCGCACCCCGGACGAGCTGCTCGCGGGCCTGATCGACTTTCCCTTTGCGCCGTCCTACCGCCAGTTCGACGGCTTCCGGCTGGCGCACGTGGACGTCGGCGACGGTCCGCCGGTGGTGTTCCTCCACGGCGAACCCACGTGGTCGTTCCTGTGGCGTCGCGTGATCCCGCCCGTCAGGGACGCCGGGTTTCGCTGTATCGCCCCCGATCTCGCCGGCTTCGGCCGCTCGGACAAGCCGATCGACCTCGACTGGTACAGCTACGACACCCACACCGCGAGCATCACCGCGCTCGTGGCCGAGCTCGACCTGTACGACGCGACCGTTGTGGTCCACGACTGGGGCGGGCCGATCGGGCTGCGCCTGGCGGCGGACAACCCCGACCGGATCACGCGCATCGTCGTGCTCGACACCGGCCTGTTCACCGGCCGCCAGCCGATGACCGACGCCTGGATGACGTTCCGTGCGTTCGTCGAGCGAACCGAGGACCTGCCCGTGGGATTGCTGGTGCGGCGGGCGTGCTTGAACGATCCCGGAGACGAGGTGATCGCCGCCTACGACGCCCCGTTTCCCAATCCGGCTTCGAAGGCCGGCGCGCGCGCGTTTCCCCTGATCCTGCCGTTATCCCCCCACGCCCCGGGCGCGGAGGCCGGCCAGCGCGTGCTCGACGCCATGCGCGTCGATGCGCGGCCCAAGCTGTTCCTGTGGGCGGACTCCGATCCGGTGCTGCCCCTTGAGCCAACCGGCCGCCGGTTCGCCGCCGCACTGGGCGGTTCGCAGATCGACCACGTGATCGCCGGCGCAAGCCACTTCCTCCAGGAGGACGCCGGCCCAGAGATCGGGTCGCTCGTGGCCTCCTGGCTGAGCGCCGGCCCCTGACGGTCGGCCCCGGCCCTAGGCCGCGTTCTTCTCGCGCTCGGTGGCCACCGCCACCGGACCCGCCGGCACGCCGTTGATGCGGGCCTCGTAGGCCGCCCGCGCCACCGGGTCGGCGCTCAGCAGGAGCTGGTCGCCCTTGGTGAAGCGGATGATCGCCTCGGCCAGCCGGCGCGGCATCAGCGCCTGCATGCGCGTGATCGCGCCAACCTGCCGGGGCACGTAGAGCTCGAACTTACCCGTCTGGAGGAGCTCGACGATCGTGTCGGCGACGTCAGCAGGCTCGGCGGTCGGAAACCCGCGCGCCGCGGAGACCCCGGAGTAGAGCTCGGTGTTGACCCCAATCGGGAGGGCCTGGTGCATCTCGATCCCGGTGCCACGGAGCTCGGCCCGGAGCGCCTCCGTGAGGCCGACCACGGCGTGCTTGGTGGCGCAGTAGGTGGCCCCGCCAGGGAAGCCGCCCTTGCCGGCGATCGAGGCGAGCTGGACGATGTGGCCGCGTCCGCGGGGCGTGAAACGCTCGATGGCCAGCTTCGAGCCGAGGATCACGCCGTGGATGTTGATGTCAACCAGCCGCTCCGCGGAGGCATCGGTCTCACCCGCGAACGGCCCAACGGGCATGATGCCCGCGTTGTTGACGAGCACGTCGAGCGGGCCAAGCCGGCGCTCGATCTCGTCGAGAAAGCCGGAGAAGCTTGCTCGGTCGGTGACGTCGAGCGGCAGGCCAATCGTACCCGAGCCAAGTTCGGAGGCGGTCTTCTCGGCCAGCGGGGCGTCGATGTCGCCGATCGCCACCCGCGCGCCCTTGGCGATCAGCGCCGCCGCTGTCGCCCGCCCGATCCCACGGCCCCCGCCGGTGATTGCAACCACCTGCCCATCCAGCGATCGCAGTGTCTTTGCCATTTTCGCAGTCCTCCTCGTGGTGTCCCCCGCTGTAGGTACCAAGGTAGCGGGCGAGGACTGGCTGACTAGCCAGTCGACGCCTAAGGGTATCCTGAAAAACGATGGGGCACTTCCGCTATCAGGACCATAAGCTGGCCTACACCATCCACGGACGCGGCGAGCGGACGACGATCCTTATGCCGGGACTGCTGCTCTCGCAGAAGATGCAGACCCCGCTCGCGAGCGATCTGGCGGCGCACGGCAACCGGGTCGTGACGTTCGACTTCCTCGGCCACGGCTCCTCAGACCGCCCCCAGGAGATGTGGCGCTACTCGATCTCCGAGTTCGCCCGGCAGGCGCTGGCGCTGCTCGACCACTTAGGGCTCGAGCAGGCGGTCGTCGGCGGCACCTCGCTCGGGGCCAACACCACGCTCGAGCTCGCATCGGTGGCGCCCGAGCGCCTGCGTGGGATGGTCATCGAGATGCCCGTGCTCGACAACGCGATCCCGGCCTGCGCCGCCGCGTTCACGCCGCTGCTGTTCGCGCTCACGTTCGGCGAGCCGGCGATGAAGGTCCTGGCCCGCGGCGCAAAATGGGTGCCAAGGCAGGCGGTCCCGTTCACGGTCGAGCTGTTACTCGACGCGCTCGCCCAGGACCCGGGGCCGAGCGGCGCCGTCCTCCAGGGGATCCTGTTCGGCCGGACCGCGCCCGAGCGGTCCGTGCGCCAGACGTTCGAGGCGCCGGCGCTCGTGATCGGGCATCCGCGCGACCCCGTACACCCGTTCTCGGACGCGGACCAGCTCGCCGCCGAGCTCCCCAACGGCCGCCTGATCGACGCCAACTCGATCATCGAGCTCCGCGTCCGCCCGGCGCGGCTCACGGCGAAGATCGCGGAGTTCGTCGACGAGTGCTGGGGCGGATCGGCCAACGGCAAGCGGGGCAGCCGCTCGCGGGCTGCCAACGCGTGAGCCCCGCCATGCCCGGGGTCGAGGTTCGCCCTGAGCCGCTCGACTCGCCGGTGGCGCGCAGGCTGATCGCGGAGCTCAACGCCGAGCTCAGCCGCGACTATCCGCCGGCCCAGCGCTTCCACTCGCTCGCCGCCGAGGAGGTCGCCGAGGGCGCCGGCGCGTTCCTGGTCCTGTGGCTCGACGGCGCGCCCGCAGGATGCGGCGCGGTCCGCATCCTCTCGCCGGAAGGGGCCCCGCCAGTCGGAATCCAGCCCGATGGGATCCCGGCCGAAGCGGTGGCCGAGCTCAAGCGCATGTACGTGGTCCCGACGGCCCGGGGGCGCGGCCTCTCGCGCGTGGTACTACGTGAACTGGAAGCCCGCGCCGCCTCGCTGGGCGCGAGCCGCGTCGTGCTCGAAACCGGCGACAAGGCCCTCGCTGCGCTCGGGCTCTACGAATCCGCAGGCTACGCGCGCCTCCCATGCTTCGGGGCGTATGCGGCCTCTCCCACCAGCATCTGCCTCGAGAAACGCCTAGCGTGCTGAAAAAGCCCCCAATATGGGGGCAAATTCAGCACGGTCGTGGAGGACCCGGGGGGTCGACGATGTCCCGCCCGGTCGGTCGCAGCTCGGAGTCGAGCTCGAGCTGCCAGTAGTAGCGGGTGAACGTCACGCCGTCGCGGAATTCGCCGACGTGGGGCTCGATCTCCTCGCCGGCCGCCATCCGGACGATCAGCTCCGGGTAGGTGCGCCCCGGGAGCGCCGCGTACATCGGGGCGGGAAACGCGCCACCGAACCGGGTGTTGACGTCGGTGATGCCCAAACCGATCTCGCGATCCCGGAACGCCTGGATCGTGGCCGGGCCGCGGACGCCGAGGGTCTCGGCCACCCGCCCAGCAAGGTCGATCAGTTCGGGGTCGGCGATCACCGTGCCCTTGATCGACTCGCCGCCGCGCGACTCGATCATCGTCCGTGGAATCGCGTTCAGGCAGCGTCCGGCCAGATCGCAGAGCACGTCCATCGAGAACTCGGGCCCGTCCATCCACCACTGCACCATCGCCGGCTCGGCGATGTAGTGGACGAAGAAGTCGGCGGCGTGGATGTCGTCGGCGCGGTGGATCGAGCGGGCGCCCGAGCCCCAGCGCGGCTTGACCATCACCGGGAAGTGCTCGACCGGCTCACCCGGCAGCACGGTCGGCGGTGAGGGCAACCCATGCCGCTGCAAAAGTAGGTGGGTCCCGTACTTGTCGAACGTGGCGCGGGCGATCTCGGGGTCGGGAACGAAGGCGGGAAGCTGCCCGGCGGCGCGCGCCACCGCCAGCACCTCCAGGTCGAGGTCGGTCAACGGAACCACCGCGCCCACCCCGAACTCATCGCAGAGCGCCTGTAATGCCGGCACGTAGTCGGGGTCGTCGATCCGAGGCACCGCGCGGCGGTGGTGGGCCGCGTACTGCGCCGGCGCGAGCGGATTGGGGTCGGCCGCGATCACGGTGGCGTGTTGCGCGAACGCCGACACGATGTCGTAGCGCTTGCCCACCCCGGTGAGCAGTACCGCTACGTCTGTGAAGGGGGAGTCCACCCGCCTCGCTCTCCCTTGTAGATGCCCTCGCCGCCGAACACCATCCGCAGTGTCCGAGCGAGGATCCGTAGATCAAGCCAGAGCGAGCGATGCTCGACGTACCACAGGTCCAACTCGATCCGCTCCGGCCAGGGCAGCGACGCGCGGCCGTTCACCTGCGCCCACCCCGTGATTCCGGGCTTGACCGCGAGCCGCCCGCGCTGGCGCTCGGTGTACTGCTCGACCTGCACCGCCAGCGTCGGGCGGGGACCGACGATCGACATCTCGCCGCGGAGCACGTTCCACAGGTTCGGGAGCTCGTCGAGCGAGTAACGGCGCAGGAAGTCACCGATCCGCGTGATCCGGTCGTCGCCCTCCTGAATGGCGAGGCCGGCGCCGGTGAACTCGGCGCCTCGCACCATCGTCCGTAGCTTGTAGATCTGGAAGAGCTGCCCGTCGAGACCCACGCGGGTCTGGGTGTAGATCGGGTGCCCGGGGGATTCGAGTCGTACGGCCACCGCCAGCGCAGCCACCACAGGTGCGGTGATCAGGGCGGCCGGGACCGCGATGGCAAGATCCAGCACTCGGGCCAAGTCGCTCGCTGACCGGGTCGAGCCGCTCCGTACCGTCACCGGGTGCCCTCCGCCGGCTCCCACCCCGCCGCCGTTCCGTGGACGAGCCAGTCCCACAGGCCCGCGGCGAGCGACGCCGTCGTCAGCACGTAATAGCGCGCGATCAGAAGCGGGCGCGCCGGCACGGCACCCGCGAGCGCCGCGGCCGCCAGCACGCCCAGCTGCACCGCGAGCGTCAGCCAGTACACCCACCCCTGCCCGAGCAGCAGTACGTTGGCCACGAGCGCGATCACGTGCAGAAACGGGGTGACGTAGCGGAGGATCCGGTGCGAGACGATCATGAACGCGTACAGCGGGTCGTAGCCGCGTGGTGAGAGCATCCCGCCGCGGAGGACGATCGGCCACGTGTGGCTCATCATCCGGCGCTTGCGCGCGAACTCGCCCTCGATCGTCGGGACCATCTTCTCGCTCGCCTGCGCCTCGCGGACGGCCACGGCCAGCCACCCGCGCTTGACCATGTTGAACGGGAACGACAGGTCGTGCCCCATGATCGGATCGACCACCAGGTAAGACTCGCGGCGGGTGGCGTAGATCGCCCCGTTGCCCCCCGTGACCGAGCGCACCCGCGACTCGAGCGCGCGCAGGGCAAGCTCGTAGCGCCAGTAGAGGCCCTCCTGGTTTGACCCCGTAGCGGCGTCCACGAGCTGTACCTCGCCGCACACGTATCCCACGCGGGCATCGCTGAACGGCGCCACCAGGCGCCGGAGCGCGTCGGGCTCCCAGGTCACGTTCGCGTCCGAGAACGCCACGATCTCGCCGTGAGCGCGCTCCACGGCCGTGTCCTGGGCGCGGATCTTCCCCCCGCGCGGAAGCTCGAGCACCACGTCGGCACCGGCCTCGCGGGCTCGCGCGGCGGTCTCGTCCGCCGATCCGTCGCAGGCCACGATCAGCTCGATCAGGTGCTGCGGATAGTCGAGCGCGCGGATGTTGGCGACGCGCTCGGCGATCACGTCCTCCTCGGCGTAGGCGGCCACGATCACCGACACGCTCGGAAGCTGATCGTCGGGCGCCGGGCGCTCACGCCGGGCCGCCCCCTGGGCCCCCTGGCCGCGAAGGGCCGCGACCAGTCCGAGCAGGATCGGGTAGCCGACGTGGGCGTAAAGCACCAGGCCGATCGACAGCCAGAAGACGATCGCGACGATGATCACCGGCGGCTATCCAACCAATTCTTCGTAAAGAGCGAGGGTCTGGGCGGCCGCCTCCCGCCACGAGTACGGTCCCAAGGCGGCCGCGAGCGCCCCCCACGCGAGGCCCTCCCGCTCCTGGGGGTCCGACAGCAAGCCGCCGATCGCTCCCCGAAGTCCATCGACGTCGTCAGGGGCGACGAGCCGCGCGGCGCCGGCGGCGGCAACCTCGCTAAATCCGCCGACGTCGCTGACCACGGTCGGCTTACCGAAGGCGAGCGCGGTCGCGAGCACGCCGGACTGATCGAAGCGCTCAGTCCGCGAATAGGGGAGCACGACCACGTCGGCCCGCCGGAAGAACGCCGGCAGCTCCGCGTCGGAGACGTAGCGAGGGACGAACCGCACGCTCGATGGCGCCCGCGCGCGGAGCGGCTCGATCGGCATCCGTGGCCTGCCGACGATCCACAGCTCGGCGCCCCCGATCCCCCGCCAGGCATCGAGCAGCACCTCGATCCCCTTGTACGGCCGCAGCAGTCCGAAGAACAGAACCACCGGCGAGCCGACCGCGGCCAGCTCGGCCGGAAGCGGAAGCTCGCGCTCCTGGAGCGTGAGGTGCTTGAACGCGCCGTGATGGATCACCCGCACCTTCCGAGGGTCGACGCCGAGCTCGCCCACGAGTACGTCGCGCCCATATGAGGAATGCACCACGACCGCGTCAACCGCGGAATAAAGGCTCCGCTGAAACCGAACCTGGCCCGGGCGAGGCTCGCGAGGCAGCAGGTCGTGCGCGGTCAGGACCTTCGGCCTCCGGGGGAGCAGCCACCGGTCGACCGCCTGGACCGGGAGCCACTGGAAATGCACTACGTCGGCGGCCTCGGCGGCGACGGCTCGGTAGCGGAGCATGTCGGGCACGTGCTCGACCAGCTTGGCCGCGAGCCGCGCCCGGGACCCGGGCGCCCCCCACGCGTGCCGGTAGAACGACTCGCGCACCGCGTAGCCGTCGGGCAACGGAGCCTCCCCGTAGGCGAACCGGCTCGTGATCAGCTCGACGTTCGCGCCGGCGGCCGCGAGCGCCGTTGCCAGCGCATGGTCGTAGGGCAGCGTGAACGCTGAGGGATCGACGAGCTGTACTCGCATCAACGCCCCCTCCGGTTCGCCCGGGTCCCCGTCACCGTCGCCGTGGCGCCTCGTCGAGCGGCCGACCGGCGAGGTGGGCGATGCGCCGCGCGGTCACCCGCGTGTCTGAGCCACCGAGGGCGTGAACGCGGGCGTGGCCGTCGCGCGCGAGCCGCCGGACGGCCGGTGCCAGCGCCGACAGCGGCGGCTCCCCCGGACGGCGGCCCAGAACATCGCCGAACGCGCGCAACGGATGGCGCGCGGCCAGCGCCGCCAGTGAGACGACACGCGCGGCGATGCCGTCGTCCTCGCGGTAGTCGATCCGGAGCGCGCCGGCGACCGCGGGATCGGGCGACTCCGGGCGGGCGGCGGCCTCTACCCGCGCGCCGTCGAGCGCCCGCGCGTACTCGCCGAGCGGATCCCCGCGGGCAGGGAAGCGATCGGCGACGAACACGACCTCGGCGACGCCGCGCGGGCGGCCCGCGGGCCGGTTCGAGAGGACGAGCCCCGCGAGCTCGTCCGCCGAGAGGAGGGCGTCGAGCGCGAGGTAGCGACCACGCTCGAGTCGGCTCGCCTCCACAGCTGGGGCTCCCCGGCGCGGGGGCGGCAGCATCCGCGAAGCATCCACGCGTCGGCTCCGCGCCACCAGACGGCCGAACGCTCGCGAGACCGCCGGCTCCGGCTCGAACCCGTCGTACCGGCGGGCGAGCCAGGCGCGACCGGCCGCGTATCCCCGCCACTGGCGCCGGAGCTCTGAGAGCGTCGCGCGGTAGCGGTGCTCGACCCGAGCGCCACGGCGCAGCTCGAGCTTCCAGCCGGCCTGCTGCAGCCGCCAGCTGAAGTCGGTGTCCTCGGCTGCGCGCACGCCCTCGTAGAAGCCTCCGACCTGCTCGAACGCAGCACGCCGGACGAGCAGATTGGCGGCCACCGCGCGCGGTCGGTACGGATGGCTGAGGTGCGCCTGCTGAGAGAGGAAGTTCCGGGCCGATCCGTAGCGGGCGGCGAGCGTGTCGCCTTCGAGCAGCGCCACCACCTCTCCCGCAAGGGCGCCCACTTCGCCCGCCACGGGCGCCGCGAAGTAGGCGTCGAGGAGACCGCTGGGCGCCCGGCAATCGGCATCGAGGAACAGGATCCAGTCCGCGTGAGCCCTCGCCGCCCCGACGTTGCGGGCGTGGGCGGGCGACCGCTCACCGGTGGCCCGGATCACCGCCACGCCGCCCTGCGCCACCGCCACCCCGGAGTTGTCAGCGAGGATCAACTCGTCGCCGACCCGCAACTCGAGCGCCAACAGCGCATCGATCGCGGCCCGCGCCGCGGACTCGTCCCCGGCGAACGGCATCACGACGCTGACCTCAGGCCGGCTCACGGGCAATCCCTCGTCGGGCTCGTGCGAGCAGCAGCCGGGCCTGCTCGCGCTCCTCCACGTGCGTGAACCCGGTGGCGGTGAGCACCAGCGGCATCGCCGCCAGCACCGCGACGCGGCTGACAAACCCGACGAGCCCGTGCGTGGGCAGCAGGAGTTCGCCCGCGACGGACATGCCTCCGAGAACCACGACCAGCTGAATCAGACGCATCCACTCGAACGACGCGGCAAAGGCCCGCCGCGTCAGGAGATGCATGACCCCGATCATGACCACGTACGCGCCGCACAGCGCGACACCGGCACCGGCGATACCGAGCGCTGGCACGAGCAGCACGATCATCACCACGTTGACGATCAGCCCGGCGAGCGCGGCCGGAAAGTTGCGCGTTGTCACCTTGGCCCGCCCGGCGATCACCAGGAACACGACCCACAGGCCGTAGAGCGCCCAGCCGAGCGCCACCCAGGGCAGCGCCTTGTAGGCGTCGAAGAACGCCGGCGCGGCCAGGATCCGCAGCACCCAGCGGCCGAGCAGCGCGAGCCCGGCCACGACCAGGCCGCTGACGAGGAGGTAGTAGGTGGTCACCAGTCCATACAGTCGCGCCGCCTCGGCATCATCGCGGACCGAGTAGGCGAGCGGCGGCCACGCGTACTGGAATGCGCGAACAATGAACGCCACGGCACCCGCGAGTTTGACGGCGATCGAGTAGAGGCCGGCAAGCCTCGGGCCGCTGGCTCCGTGGTGAAAGATGTAGTACCGGTCGACGATGCTGAGCGCGTACACCGACGCCTCAGCCGGGACCGTCGGCAGCCCGAAGCTGAACAGCACCCGATGCGTCTCGACTCCGGCGTGGGGGCGCGGGCGCAGGCGGTCCCGCATCGTCCACCACAGCGCCAGCAGGACGACCGTCGACGCGCCGTAGTTGCCGAGCAGCAGGCCACGAGCCCCCTTCCCGGCCACGACCACGAGCACCACCGAAGATGCGATCGTGAGCACGACATTGGTGAGCGTGGCGGTGGCGTAGGCCCGCAGCCGTTCGTCGACGCGGAGCAGCGCGTAGGCCATCTCGAGGTTCGTGAACGCCCACAGCCCCAACACCGCGATCCGGAAGATCGCCGGGTCTCTGTACCCGAGTACCAAGCGCGACAGCGGCGCGGCGAACACCGCGAGCACGATCGAGACGATCGTCGTCGACACCAGCAGAAGGCCGACGGTTCGTCGGGCCAACCCGTCCCGGCGCTCCGGATCGTCATCCGAGTAGTAGAACCGCAGGAACGACTCGATCATCCCGAAGCGGACGAGGATGCTGATCAGGATGACCCCGTTTCCAAGCAGCTCGACGACGCCGTATCCCGCAGGATTGATGTACCGCGTGTAGACCGGCAGGAGCAGCACCGCCATGAACTTCGAGACGATGTCGGCGACCTGGTAGGCCGCCAGCGAGCTCGCCAGGCGCTTCAGGTACGCGGTCACGACGGCAAACGGTACGGCTCGGAGAACCCGGCAGCGACCTACGGGCCGGGCTTGGCCGTGACCGGGAAGACGCCCTCGGTCCCAGGGCACAGATACGGCGGACCCATGTTCCTCGGCACCATGTTGAATGTGAAGCCCCCGGCGGCACCGGGCGGGAACAACCTGGCCTTGGGAGCGTGGAACTGCCCGCTGCTGCAGAAACCGCCGTCGATATAGGTGTACGCGACGAACGCGCGTTTGTCGTGATCGACGACGACGGTCGTCACCGGAAACGCCGTCTCGTGGCGGAACGCCGAGGTGATCACGTGCCCGTCCTGCGCAAGCAGCTGGACGCGGGAGAAGCCGCGTAGGCTGCACGTGCGTCCGGCGTTCTTGAACGCCAGCTGCCAGTACCGGTGTCCGGTGGCGCCCTGGAAGCTCACGAACTTCAGACGGAGCTGCGCCGAGAGGCATTGGGGGGCGGACGCGCCGGCGGCCGGCGCCGCAAGCACGACCACGCAAGCGCTCGCGGCCACGGCGGCGGCCAAGATCAGCAACTGACGGTGCCTGCGCAACGAAGACCTCAGCTAGCTGACGGTAACAGTCGTGTTCGGAATGGTTCCGGGCGGCGGCGGAATCCGCACGGGGAAGTGACCCGTGTCGCACGTGGCATCGGTGACGTCGAGCCCGACCAGGTACGTCCCCGCCGGCGCCGGCCGGCCGTTGATCGTCCCGTCCCAGATCGCGGTGTGCCCGTTCCACGGCGTCAGGAAGCTCTTGACCAGACGCGGCCCGCCGGGAACGTCGGTGCGGTAGATCCGGATCGTCCCGCCGCGGCCCTCGTTACCGGCGTAGCGGATCGTCACCCTCGTCCCGCTCCCGCTGGAAATCAGAGAGGGCGTGACGCTCGCGATCACCGGGTGGGGCGGGGTCGTCTTGACCCTGACTGTCTGGCCCGCAGCGTCGAGATCGATCGTCCGACCCTGGTGGATCAGCGCCACGCGAAAGTAGTAGTTGCCGTCCGGAGCGACCTGCCCATTGTCTTCGCGCCCGTTCCAGTGGAACACGCCGTCGGGGTTGCGCACACCCTTTCGCATGTGGCGACCGGTCGCGACCGCGCGGACGATCGAGCCGGTCCCGGCGCTGACGATGTACACGTCAACGGTGTCGGCACGGTGCAGCAAGTAGAACGAGATCGTCGTCGAGGCGCTGTTACGGCCCTGCATGCAAGGCACGCCGTGCAGCGGATCGATCACGCCGGGAACAGGTCGGGGCGTGCCAGCGAGGAGGGGCGTGGTCACCTTCAGGTGCTGGGTGAAGAAGAACGCCCCGATCGTCGCCGCGACCAGCACCGCGAACGCGCTGGTCGTAAGCCTGCTCACAGCTTCAAGACCGCCACGTTCGGAATCTCGAACGTGTGGAAGGCGTCGAGACCCCGCGGATCGCGGCTGGACAGAATCACGCGAATGCTGCCTCCGTGGCAGACGACCAGAGCGGGGAGCTCGCCGGTGCGCTCGATGTCCTCGAGTGCGGCGCTCACGCGGTCGAGCTGATCCTGCAGCGACTCACCCCCGGGAAAGCGAAACGACGCGCCCCCTTGCATCCACCTGGCGTAGTCCTCCGGGTCCGAGCGCTCGATGTCCCTGAACAGGTGCCCCTCCCATTCCCCGCGATTGGCCTCGCGCAGACGCGGGTCGAGACGAGGCGTCAGCCCGATCGCCGACCCGACAATCTCCGCGGTCTCCCTCGCCCGGCTCAGGTCAGACGACCACAGCGACCGGATCCGCTCGGGCTCGGCGACGATCCGTTCGGCCAGCTCGCGCGCCTGCTCGCGTCCAGTGTCGTTCAGCGGCGTGTCGCGGAAGCCCTGGAAGCGGATCGGCGGAACGTTGTCGTTGGTCTGTCCGTGGCGCGCAAGCAGGATCCCCGCAAACGGATCCGGCGCGCTCATGACCCACCGATGCCGA
This sequence comes from uncultured Solirubrobacterales bacterium, assembly GCA_963737055.1. GTDB lineage: Bacteria > Actinomycetota > Thermoleophilia > Solirubrobacterales > Solirubrobacteraceae > Palsa-465. The sequence goes on from CAVTRE010000004.1 coordinate 212,165, forward strand.
GCGTGTCCGACCGGAGCCCGAGCCGCAGGGTCTCGAGCGCGAGCACCTCGCCGGCGGGGATGTTGCTGAGGTTCACGTCCGGTCCGAACCGGCGTACGAACCACACCTGCTGATCCTTGCGCGGGGCGTCGAACATGATCTCTCGGGGCGCGATCTCGTGGACGATTTCGCCGATCAGGCCCTCGCGAACCTCGCCGGAAGGCCGGAAGATGCCGGCCGTTCCCGCCTCGCGTCCTTCGGCGATCACCTTCCAGGCGCCCGCACCGAGCTCGGCCCGCATCTGCTCGACCCAGACATACGGCGGCGTGATCGCGCCCGTGTCGTCCTTGGAGCCGACCTCTGAGAGCACGATGAACTCGCGGGCGAGGCGCTCGATCATCTCCAGCTTGTGCTCGTGCTCGAGCGCGATCGTCCCGTCGGAGATCTCGAAATGCTCGAGCCCGAGTTCGTGCGCCCACGCGGTCAGCTCGTCCAGCCGACCGCGCTGAATCGCCAGCTCGGTGAGCGTGCCGCCGAGCACAACGGGAATCCCGTGGTGGCGATAACGCTCGAGTTTGCGTTCGAGGTTCTGGGTCGCGAGTGCTGTGCCCCACCCCAGCTTGACGATGTCGATGAACTCCCCCGCGACCTCGATCATCCCGTCGATCTCCGCCGCCGACAGGCCTCGGTCGATCACGTGGGTGATGCCGGCTGACCGCGGCTTCCCGCTCCGCTCCGGGAGGTTGAGCAGTTCGCGCATCTGCAGTGCGTCAGTGGTCGTCGCCGTAGGTACGGCCGCACCGAGAGGTGTCACTGGTGGATGCTGCGCGAGGACGCAGGACCCGACGTGTGGCCCCGCCAAACGAGGGTCCGAGGACAAAGCACAGCGCCGCCAGGGGCGCCTCGAATGCGGGCGTGTCTGCGGCGGAGACCACTACTGCGTGGCGAGACTGGAGAGGTCGCTGCCGACTGTGACTACGACAGCGGACTTACACGGGCCTTGCGAGGGCGGACAGGCGATCTGCTGCGTGGCCGGGTCGATCGGTTGGACCGCCGCCGGGTGGAGCTGGAGGGCCGTGGCGACCGCAGTCGCATCGCGCTTGTACCCGCGCATGTACTGGACGAGAGTCGAGCCCTGGGACTGACCAGCCGTGAAGTTCCCGACCAGTCCCTTCTGGTAGCCCTTCCCGACGAGCTTCTGCGAAACCTTGCTGGCCAGGCAGTTTGTATTCGTTCCGTTCAGCACAGCGACGGTCACGGTGGCCGGGTTGACCGCGGCGACCTGCCCGGTCCGGCGGTTCGCGGCCGTCGTACGCGCCGCGGCCGCTGACGCTGCCGAGCCGGACGTGCTCTTGCTCGACGAATTGTTGATGTTCTTGATGACCAGCACTCCGGCCACCACGGCGCCGACGCCGAGGAGCGCGGCCAGAATCACGAACGCCCGTCCGACGCCCGACCGGGGCTGGCCCGGCCTGACCGCCATCATGGTGCGCGGCGGTTCCGGGGGACGGCCCTGGGAGGCCCGAGGACGGCCCTTACCGCCGGGGTAGCGTCCCTGAGCGCCGCGCGGCGGTCCGCCCGCACGTGATGGGCCACCGGTCCTGGCCTGGACCGGCCGAGGCATCGTGGCGGCCGGCGCCGCCACCGGACGGTGCGAAGAGCCGTTGCTGCCGCCGACGGTCACGGACGAGCCTTCGACCTGAGTGGCGTCATCGGCCGGGCCGTTGACGAGGCCGACCGGCGTCGGCTGAGACTCTGCGATCGGCCGGGTCGGGTCGGGGATCAAACGAGTCGCCGCCGCGAGCGCCGGGCCCCCTACTCCGGCGGGCGCGGCCGGGGGCAGGTTCGGGCCGCCCGCGCTCACGCCGGCCGGCGCGGCGGCGACACCGCCGGCATAGGCTGGCGTTGCCCGGGGCCCGGCCGCGCGCACCGAGATCTCGGCCGGAAGCGCCGCGACGTGGTCGGCCAGGGCGGCAAGCTCGGTCTCGAGCTCCTGGACCCGTTGCCCCGCCTCGTCGGCCCGACGGCGGAGCGTGGCGGTCTCTCGCGCCTGCGAAAAATACAGCAGCACGAGCAACGCCACGGCGATGAACGCGGCAAAGCCGGCGTCCGCTCCCACCGAGGAGATGAAATGGTGCACTGAGAGGGCAAACGGAATCGTGACCATGTCGCGCGCGCCAGTCTACGTGGGAAGGCGGGGGAGGCGGGGACTTGACTCGCGCTCGGAGAAGCGAGAGTTCGACAGCTTGGACACGTGCTGTGCGAGCGCCGCGGCATCGCCCTCGAGCACGAGCAGGTTGATCTCGCCGAAGATGTGCTCGACCGATTGTGGGTCGAGCGGTTCGCGGGCGGCGCGCAGGATCTTCTGGGCGGGTGTCGGTTGCATGCGCTCATACGGGTTGAACAGGTCCTCGTGGAGCTTCTCTCCCGGGCGTGCGCCGACGATCTCGATCACGATGTCGCGCTGGGGCTCGAGCCCTGAGAGCCGGATCATCGTCTCCGCGAGGTCGAAGATCGCTATCGGCTCGCCCATCTCGAGTACGTAGACCTCGCCGCTGCCCTCGCTGAGCGATCCGGCGCGGATGATCAGCTGTACCGCTTCCGGGATCGTCATGAAGTACCGCGTCATCCGCGGGTCGGTGACCGTCACCGGCCCGCCGGCCGCAATCTGGCGACGGAAGATCGGCACCACCGATCCGGAGGAGCCCAGCACGTTCCCGAACCGCACCGTCGCGTACTTCGTGTGCGGATACCGGAGCGCGGCGGCCTCGACGGCCCACTCCGCGAGCGCCTTGGACGCGCCCATCACAGTCGCCGGCTTGACCGCCTTGTCGGTCGAGACGAGCACGAACGTGCCCACCTGGGTCTCGGCGGCGATCCGCGCGACCACCCGGGTGGCGAGCGCGTTGTTCCGGATCGCCTCGACGGGATTGACTTCCATCATCGTCACGTGCTTGTACGCGGCCGCGTGGAAGATCACGCTCGGCCGATGTTCGGTTAGAACTTCGCGCATCCGCTCCTCTTCCCTGCAATCGGCGAGCACCGGTACCGCCGTGCGGATGTGACGATCCTCCTCGAGCTCACGCAGAATCTCGAACAGATTGTCCTCGGCGTGATCGAGCAGGATCAGCGTCCTGGGGGCCACGCGAGCGATCTGGCGGGACAGCTCGGCGCCGATCGATCCCCCGGCTCCGGTCACCATCACGACCTGGCCGGCGAGGTAGGCGCCGACCCGCTCGATCTCCATTCGCACCGGCTCGCGCCCGAGCATGTCCTCGACCCGCACCTCGCGGAGCTGGCGGGTGACGTTGAGCTGGCCGGAGCCGTCCTGGAGCAGCTCGAACACCGTCGGGGTGGTGCGTACCGGGATGCCGCGGTCCCGGCAGGCGACCACGACCCGGGCGCGGAGCGTGCCGGGAGCCGACGGGATCGCGATCACGACCTCGTCGGGCTCGACCTCGTCGAGGATCCGGGCCAGATCCTCGGTCTCCGTGGTGCCGAGCACCTTCAGGCCGTGCTCGTCCTTCATCCCCACCTTGCGCGGGTCGTCGTCGACGAAGCCGACGGGGCGCAGCCGCAGCTGCGGGTTACGCGCCAGTTCGCGCACGACCAGCCTGCCGCCGTCGCCGCCACCCACGACCAGGACGTCACGCGCCCCCTTGGCGGTTCGGAAGCTCCGCACCCGTCCCTCCACCACCAGGTGGACCAGGAAGCGGGCGCCGATCAGTAACGCGAGCGCGAGCAGGAAGAACAGCGCGATCACGCTGCCGGGCAGATTCACCGGAGTGGTCTGGAAGTCGGCAGTGGTAGTCACCGGATGCAGGAACGCGATCGCGCCGACGATCACGAGCGTCGCGACGATCACCCCCTTGACTACCGCCTCGTAGTCCCGCTGACCGACGAATGTCCACAGCCGCTGGTACTGGCCGAACGCCGCGAGCACCACGAGCGCGACGGGAACGGCCCACCAGATCGTGTGCGTGAGCAGGTCTCCGTAGCGGTCGTTCGAACCGCGGAAGCCATCGGTGAACCTCAGCCGGAAAGCCAGGTAGTAAGCGAGCGCGACCAGGAGCCCGTCGACGACCAACTGGGGCACGGAGTGCCGATGAACGGGGAAGGCCGCGGATCTGATCCGCCGGCGCATGCGGCCGGGATTGTAATCAGGATCCCGGTAAACCCTGGGTAAGAGCCGATTAGGGGGAATGTCTGGCGATCTTCTTAGTGGGTGGCTTGGCGGGCGGCTTCGGCTTCGGTTTGGGCTTAGGAGGCGGGGGCGGGGGAGGCACCTGCGCGACGGCTGACCGGCTCCCCAGGGGTCGGCTCTTGTAATCGAGCGCCTGGACCGAGACGTAGCCGCGCGCCCGCGCGGTGATCGCGGTTTCGAAGCCGCTCTTGCGCGCGGTGGCGACGGGCCTGAGGGTCGTGGGGCTGCCGCCGCCGAACACCCTCCAGGAGGAGACACCGGTGGCGCCGTTCCAGCTGACGTAGACGGTCATCTTGCCGCCGTGGCGGGCGGTCGCCACCGCGGGCGGCGTCGCCGGCCGTCCGCTCCATTGGAAGCGGTACGCCCGGTAGCTGATGTTGTCGTCGACGAACCGGCCGTCGAACACCAGCTTCCCCTGCGCGTTGTACTCGCTGAAGTACGGCGCCTGCCCCCATCCGACGAAGTCGTCGCGGTCGGGTAGCTGCTCGTCGTCGCCCTCGTAGCTCGACAACAGCGGCGGCGAGTGCACGCGCTGCGAGGCCACGTCGGCGGTCATGTGCTTGAGATCCAGCTCGAGCTTGAGCGCCCGGGACTGGGAGTGCACGTACGGCGGGCCGGCGCCGTCGTCGAACACCGTCAGGAACTGGTCGCCGAACGCCTCGACCTGGGCGTCGTGCTGGAAGGCAAACGACGCCCCCGGCCCGAGCCTGAAGCTCGAGCTCTTGCCGCCAAGGGTCCACATGATCGCACCGGTGCTGCGGTTGACCTTGTAGACCGCCCATGTATTGCGGGCCGAGACCAGCAGGTTTCCGTCCTTGTCGGGCGCGATCGAGTTGACGTGGAAATAGTCGTAGGGGTCGCCGAGCCCGTTGGCCGTGTGCGCCTTGGTCGGGAGCCCCGAGTAGCTCGAGGTGAGCGGCACGTGATCGAGGCTGTCCCACTGGAACACCACGAGCCCGGTCGCGACATCGATCTCCTGCACGACCGAATCGAGCACGATCTCCGTGGGGGACCCCTTGACCGACGACGCGTTCACGACCACGGGGAACGCGGCGGTGATCAGCGCGGTGTTGCGCGGGGTCAGCTGGAACTCGTGGAGGTCGGCGGTGAGGCCGTTTCCAGCCGAGACCACCTTGACGACCTGATAGGAGCTGTCGACGATCATGTCCTCGCCCGAGCCCACCCCGGCCGCCTCGTTGCCCTGCCACCACGTCAGCACGGGCTGACCCCGGTAGTACTGCTCGCGGAAGTCCGTCGCGGCGTCGTTCTGGGGGACGGGGTCGAACCAGATCAGGCCTCCGTTCGGTCCGAGCAGCTCCGGCCCCTGTTGAATCGGCCCGATCTGGGGCGCCAGGAAGATGTCGCCGGTGGCCCCCGGGTCTCGCCTGGTGATCGTGACCGCCGCCGGAGCGAGATCGGGACGCGACCGGAACAGCCATAGGTCGCCTCGAACCCGCGGCGCGGCCGGGCGCTTGCCGGGCGGGATCGTCCCCGCCGGCGTCGCGATCTGGAACTGGAACGTGCCGTTCCTGGTCCCCTCGATGTTCAGGGACGTACTGACCGTCACCGTCTCGCCCGGTGCGAACGGCGTCGTCGGGATGAAGCTACCCCCATCGCCGTCAGAATCGGCCTCGACGGAGCCGCTGTGGGCGCCGCTGGACGAGCCCGTCACGGTGATCGTCCCGAACTGAGAGATCGGGATGCCGCGGAACGTGATCTGTGTCGCGGGCGAGGCGAAATGACCGCCCGGGAGCGGGAACACGTATACCGGCGGCGGGCCGCTCGGCTTCGGCGCCGGCGCCGGGTGCTTCTTCTTGGTCGCCGCGACGGCGCCCCCGGCCGCGATCAGGCCCAGGAGAACCGCCACAACCACGGCCAGCATCGGCCGCCGCGGCCCGGTCACCGCGTCCGCCCCCGGAGACCCGCCGCCAACCTAGTAGGCCCCAGGCAGGCCGTTGTTCGAGTTCGTCGTCGGGAACGCCTTGGACGTGCCCAGCACCTTGTTCTTGGGGCCGAGTGCCTGCACCTCGTAGGACTTGAAGGTGCCGTTGAGAGGGATCGTCGTCTCAAAGCCGTTCTTTGCCTTCGTGGCCACCGTCTTCAGGCTCTGGACGCTTGTACCCGCCAGGACTCTCCAGCCTACGACCTGGGTATCGCCGTCCCAGCTCGCATACACCGTGGCCTTCCCACCATTGTTGCGGACCGCGCCACTCGGTGGGAAGTACGGGATCCCGGCCCACTTCTGAACGTAAGTGCGGTAGTTGACGTCGGGAACGGGCCAGAAGGCGTCGAGCAGCACCTTGCCCTTGCTGCTGTCTTCGGAGAAGAACGGCGTCGAGCCCCAGCCCAGCGACACGTTGCCGCCCGGAAGCAGCTGCGCGTTGCCGAGGAAGTAAGCGCTGAAGGTCTTGGCGCGCGGGTATTGCGCGACGAAGCTGCCGGTGTGGTTGGCGAGGTCGAGCTTCAACACGAGACCGCGGCTCGGGCCGTTCGGCTTGGCGAACTTGGAGGCGGTGCTGGTGATCGAGGAGAACCCGCAGCAGGCGTCGTCGAACACGCTGACGACGTTCCCGCCGTGGAGCTCGACGTCGTGCTGCCACTCGAACTCGGCGCTCGCGGGCAGCGCGAACGTGCTCACCTTCGGGTTTCCGCTCAGCGTCCAATCGATCGCGTTCGTGAGTCGGTTGACCAGATACGCCGACCACGTGTTGCGGAACGACACAAGGAACGTCTCGTTACCGGTCAGCTGGATCGAGTTGATGTGGTACGCGTCCCACGGAATCCCCGGGAAGGCCCTCTGCTTGGACTGCGACAGCGGGACGTTGGGCGTGCCCCCGGGGTTGAGCGCGTCCCAGGTGTAGAGCAGCTGGCCGCTCGCGAGGCTGTACTCCTGGACGGCCGAGTCGAGCACCACGCCTTTCGCCGAGCCGCCGTACGGAGTCAGGTTCATCGGGACGTTCTTGTAGGCGGTGACCCAGGCGTTGCCGCCGCTGATGGCCATCTCGTGCTGGGAGATGACCCAGCCGTCCGCTCCCTTGAGCGTGGCGACATGCCGGTAGTGCTGGTCGACGACGACGTCCTCGCCGCTGGTGGTGACCCCCGCCGGGCTCACGACACCCTGCCACCAGCTGAGCACAGGCTTGCCGTGGTAGCTCTGCGCCTTCAGGTTCGCCGCGAGCGCGTTCGTTCCGATCGGGTCAAACCACACCGGTTGGAGGTTGTGGTCGAGGATCAGCGGACCGCTCTGGCCGGTCAACGGCTGCTTGGACGCGAGGTTCTTGAAGTTCGCGACCATGAAATAGCCCGGTGCGAGCTTCGAGAACTGCGTCTTCTGCGTCACGCCGAACACGGGCGGGTGCAGGTTCGGCGCGGACTTGAAGCTCCAGGCGCCCTTGGTCGAGTACGCGCCGATCGGCGCCGCCTGCGCGGCGGCCGCGCCGAGCGTCAGCGCGCAGGCGAGCGCGGCGACGATCGTGGCGGGCACGCGGAACTTGAGCATGATGCGAAACACAGGCAGCCTCCTCGAGCGAGTCGTCGACCCTAACACGCCCCACCGGGCGAAGGTTGCGCCCTCCATCAAGGCGCGATTCACCTGATGACGAGCAACTCGGCGAGGAGCTCGGGGTCCCGCCGGATCCGCGCCGCGTCGGGCGCGGACGCGTTTCGCTTGACCGGCTCGAGCTCGTCCGCGCTGGTCAGCCGCCGCAGCCGCCCGTCCGCGATCAGGCGCTCGTCCACCGCTCCCAGACGGCCCTCGAACACCGTGTAGACGGGGGTTCCGAGCGCCACCGCCTCCCGGTTCATGGTCCCGCCCGCCGACACCACCAGGTCCGAGAACGCGATCAGCGACTGGGCGTCGATCGCGCCCTCGGGGACGATGAAGCCGCCCGCACGCTGGAGCTCGTCGCGCTGGTCGGCGGTGCGGGGGAACACGACCGATTGGACGTCGCTCGAGCCGAGCCGCATGAGCACCTGCGCGAACAGGTCGTTCTCGAAGCGGTGATACAGCGACACCTCGGGCGGCGTCCGGACCGCGATGATCGGTTGTCGCGAGTCCAGCCCGAGCTCGGACAGGATCGAGGCGTCTGGCTCGAAGTCCGCGAGGTAGTACTCCTCCTTCAGCCCCGGATAGCCCCGTACCTTGCCGCGCGCCCCGTACGGGTAGAGGCGCTCCGGTGGGATCGCATCGGGGACGACCACCGCACTCGCGAGCCGGCAGTTGACGTTGTGCTGGACGGTCGCCCACTCGTAATCGAACATCGTCGAGGACGGAATCCGCAGCAGCCCCGCGGCGATCGTGATGTCGTTCGAGCCGTGCCCGAGCGCCCGGTCAAAGTGCCGCCCCCGGGCCCAGCCGGCGAGCTCAGACGAGCGCGCGGCGAGGCCCGCCGCCTTGGCCGCCACCCGCCCGCCACGGTGCCGCCCGATCGTCGTGTGCTCGATTCCGAACCGCTCGAGCAGGCCAAGTGTCTGCGCGAAATCGCGCGCGGTGACCTCGACCTCGTGCCCGCGAGCCCGCAGGTTCGCAATCACGGGTCGCATCACGAGGACGTGGGGTGAGTTCGTCAGGTCGACCCAAATCCTCATCCTGCGTCAGCCGGTGAGTAAACCCTAATTCGCCGGCGATCGCCCGATTCCCCACCGCGCCGCTACATTTGCCCGCGGTGCTCCTCGTCTACGCCTCGGTGACCGACTCGCTCGTCACCCTCGCGACTCACATCATCCGCGATCTTGGCCTCGCCGGCGTCGCGCTGTTGACGATGACCTCGGGCGTCATCGGGGCGCCTGGATCAGAGCCGACGATGTTGTTTGCCGGCTTCAACGTCTCCGAAGGCCATCTCAGCCTGTTCGGGATCATCGTGGCCGGTGTCTTCGGCGACATGCTCGGCGCCTCAATCGCCTACGCCATCGGCTACTGGGGGCGCGAGGAGCTGGTCGAACGGCACGGCAACAAGCTGCACATCTCGAAGCGACGGCTGGATCGCGCCCACGCCTGGTTCGATCGCTACGGCGCTCCGGTGATCGTTGTCTCGCGCTTCATTCCGTTCGCGCGGGCGGCGTTCCCATACGCCGCCGGGGTCGCGAGGATGGGCTACGTCCGGTTCCTGATCTTCGGGACGATCGGCTCGATCGTCTGGATCACGGCGCTCGGGGTCCTCGGCAACGCGGTCGGGAGCAGCTGGCAGAGCTGGCGCCACAACCTCGAGTACGTCGACTACGCCGGCGCCGCCCTGCTCGTCGTCGCGATCGTCTATCTGATCGTCCGGATCACCCGCAGCCGACGCGGCGACCCGACGGCCGTCGCCTAGGAGAGGCGGGGTGGCCGACGATCTGCCGGTGTGGCAGGCGATCGTCCTCGGCGCGCTACACGGACCGGCCGAGCTACTGCCGATCTCATCGTCGGGTCACATCGCCGTCGTACCGTGGCTCGCGGGCTGGGACTACTCCCGCCTCGACGACGAGCTCCGCAAGTCATTCGAGGTCGCGCTCCACACCGGCACGGCCGCCGCGCTCCTGATCAGCCTGCGCCGCGAAGTGGACGAGGCGGTACGCGGACTGAACCCGCGGCGCGTGATGATGATCGGGCTTTCGTTCGCGCCGCCGGCGTTCGTGGGCTACCGGTTCGAGCGGCCCATCGAGCGACACCTGGGTACTCCGCCGACGGTCGCGGCCGGGCTGGTCGTGGGCGCGATCGCGATGGCGCTCGCCGACCGAGCGCCCCAGGAGCGCACGCACACGGACGCCGGCGCACTCGACGCGCTGTGGCTCGGGGTCGCCCAGGCGTGCTCGCTGTTCCCGGGCGTCTCGCGCAACGGGGCGACGCTCGCCGCTGCCCGGTTCCGCCGCTTCACCCGGGTGGACGCCAACCGGCTCTCCCGTCACGCGGCGCTCCCGATCATCGCCGGCGCCACCCTGCTCAAGGGCATCCGGCTCCGCAACCGTGGCCTGCCGCCCGGCTCAGCGCTGCCGTTCGCCGCCGGCCTCAGCGCCGCGTTCGTCTCGACGCTCGGCTCGACCCGGCTGATCCAGACGCTCGAGCGCGACAGCTCGCTACTGCCCTACGCCCTGTACCGGATCGGCCTGGCGGGGCTGATCGCCCGCCGGCTCCTGCAACGCTCGGAACGCCGGTGAGCTGCTCACGCGAGCGTCCACAGCTCGCCGCTCCCCACGCGGTCGGCGCGGACCCGCCACTCCGTCGCCAGCCGCCACAGCTCGGCCGGCGCCCGCGGCCCGGGCAGGTCGCAAATCGCCGCGACCTCGGCGGTCGCCATCGAGCCGAACCTCCGGAGGGCGTCCTCGACCGCCGTCGTGGGGCCGCTCGCCGGCGTCGCCCCGGCAGCGATCGCCGCGACGGCCAGCGAGGCGTAGTCGGAATAGCCATAGACGCCGTGAACGTCCCCGTCGGGACCTCGGAACTCGAGCGACGGCAGCTTGACCCGCCCAGTGCCCGGGGCGTGATGCTCGGCGGGCACGGAGGCGGCGCGGTCGAGATCGGCGGCGAACGCCTCGAGCGCCGCGTGCGAGGCCAGCGCGGACCGGAACCGGTCGATGTCGAGGCCCGGTACGGTGCGCGCCTCCTCGATCAGCGCGTCGGTCGAGTCCAGCTTGCGCCGGCGACACATCAATCCCTCGCGCAGCCGGCGCAGGTAGGACGACGGATCGCCCTGCTCGGCGGCGGCCTTCACCGCGATACACGCGGGATGCGAGCTTCGTGGCGGCGCGACAAGCCACAGCCGCGTATCCACGGGCATCCCGCTGCGGTCGGCAGCCTCGAGCAGCTCGCCCACGACCGGCAACGGATCGCCGAATTCCCGAGCCATCCCGGACATCACGTAGGTCACCTCGAAGCTGTCACCGAGCTCGAGCTGGAGCTTCCGCATCGCGGGCTCGAGCGCCCATGACCACGGACAGGCCGGATCGGTGTAGTAATAGGTGTGGACGACGGCGATGTCGCGCAAAATAGAGGGTCAGTGGTCCGCTCCGTAAGTCCGACAAGAAGATGCAGTCGATGAGCACGCTGCTCGGTACCACGCTCAACGACCGCTACCGGCTCGAGGCCCGGATCGGATCGGGGGGGATGTCGACGGTCTATCGCGCCACCGACGAGACCTTGCAGCGCCAGGTGGCGATCAAGCTGATGAACCGGGAGATCTCGACCGACTCCGATCAGCTCGAGCGCTTCCGGCGCGAGGCGCGCGCCGTGGCTCAGCTCTCGCACCCGCACATCGTCGGCGTCATCGACTACGGCGAAGATTTGGATCCCGCCCACCCCAGGCCGTACATCGTGTTCGAGTATGTGGAGGGCGAGACCCTCAAGGAGCGCATCCGCCGCACGGGGCGGCTGCCTACCACCGAGGCCGTCGCGTACGCGATCGAGATCGCCCGGGCGCTCGGCGTGGCCCACGCCCGCCACATCGTTCACCGGGACGTCAAGCCCCAGAACGTCCTCATCGACGACGAGGGGTCGGCGAAGGTCACCGATTTCGGGATCGCCCGCACACTCGACGAGGAGGGCCTGACCGCCGACGGCCGTGTCCTCGGCACCACCGACTACGTGTCGCCCGAGCAGGCCCTCGGCCGGCCGGTGACCGGGCAGTCGGATCTGTACTCGTTAGGCATCGTCCTGTACGAAATGCTCACCGGCGAGGTGCCGTTCAAGGGCGAGAACCAGGTCGCGGTGGCGATGAAGCACGTCCGGGAGGAGATCCCCGACGTCCAGAGCAAACGCCCCGAGGTGTCCTCCGCGCTCGCCGCGATCGTCGATACCGCGACCGCAAAGCGCGTGGAGGATCGCTACGCCGACGATGCCGAGCTCATCGCCGACCTCGAGGACGCGCTCGCCATCGAGACCGCGCGCTCCGGCACCGCCACCGGCGAGGTCACGAGCGTGCTGCGGACGCTGCCGTCCCAGACCCGAAACCGGATCCCGTTCCAGATCCGCCACCGGGTCGGCGCCGCGCTGCTGGTAGGCCTGCTGTTCGCGCTCGTCGGCGGCGGGATCGCGTATATCGCCACCAGGACTCACCACGGGACCCCGAAGCTCTCGGCCCCGGCCCCCAGCGCGCATCTGACGCCCATCAGCCTCGCGGCCGCGCACGACTACAACCCGGACGCGCTCACCCCACCGAAGACCCAGAACCCAGCTCAGGACGGGCTCGCGATCGACGGGAACCGCAACACCTACTGGCCGACCCAGCACTACTACACCGGTCAGCTCGGCAAGCCCGGTGTCGGGCTGTACGTCGACGCCGGCTCCGCCGTCCACGCGACGAAGATCGTGATCTACACCGGGACGCCCGGCTGGCGCGGCCAGATCTGGGGCAGTAACTCGCTGCCCGATCCGAATGTGTTCACCAACGGTCCGGGCGGCTGGTTCCAGCTCGCGCAGATCCCGAGCGTCCAGCAGACCCAGGCGGTCTCGCTCGCCACTCCCAAGACCGGCTACCGGTATTACCTGGTGTGGATCACCGGACTGCCGGCCGGCAGGCAGCTCGTCGATCTGAACGAGATCGCGCTCTACAAGCTCTCGCGGTAGAGCTTCAGGGCTTAGCCGTAGTCGTAGAAGCCGCGCCCGGACTTGCGCCCGAGCCGGCCGCTCGCGACCATCCGCTTCATCAGCGGCGGCGGCGCGTACTCGTCGCGTTTGAACTCCTCGTACAGCGAGTCGCACACGGCGTAGAGGACGTCGAGCCCGATGAAGTCGCACAGGGTCAACGGCCCCATCGGGTGACCACAGCCGAGCTTCATCCCGTTGTCGATGTCCTCGCGCGAGGCGAAGCCGTCCTCGTACATCCGGACCGCCGCCATCAGGTACGGGACCAGGAGCATGTTCACGATGAAGCCCGAGCGATCCTTCGTCTCGATCGGGCGTTTGCCGAGCTTATGCACGAAGGTCTTGGCGCGGTCGACCGTGCCCTCACTGGTGTCGAGCGCGACGACGACCTCCACCAGCATCATCACCGGCACGGGGGAGAAGAAGTGCAGACCAAGCACTCGCTCGGGCATGCGAATCGCCTGCGCGAGCTCGGCGATCGGGATCGAGGACGTGTTCGAGGCGACGATCGCCCCGTCCGCCACGACCTCGTCGATCGCGCTCATGACCTCGAGCTTCAGCCGCTCGTCCTCGGGCACGGCCTCGATCACGAGGTCGGCCTCGCCGATGGTCTCGAGTCGCGTGGTCAGATCGATCCGATCGCGCGCCGCCCCGGCGGCGGCCGCGTCCAGTTTGGCGCCCCGTACCGCGCGCGCCAGCGAGATGTCGATCCGCTCGCCCGCGCGAGCGAGCGAGGCAGCGTCGACGTCGCGGACGATCACCGGGAGCCCGGCCACCGCCACCGTCTCGGCGATGCCGGTTCCCATGAATCCGGCTCCGACGACGGCGACAGATCCGATCTCGGTCATCTACCGCGCAGATTAGTGACGGTGGCGCCGCTCCGCCGCGTGGCGCTCGAGCGCCAGCTGGACCAGCCGGTCGAGCACTTCCGCGTACGGGATCCCGCTGGCCTCGAACAGCGACGCGTACACGCTCGTGCTCGTGAACCCCGGCATCGTATTGAGCTCGTTGAGGAGCACCCGATCGCGCTCGACGAAGAAGTCGACCCGCGCGAGGCCGTAGCAGTCGGCGCCGAGGAACGCCTGGATCGCGACGTCCTTGATCTGCTCGCGGACGTGGTCGGGTACGCGCGCGGGAACGATCAGCTGCATCCCGCCCGGCGTGTACTTGGCCTCGTAGTCGTACCAGCCTGTCTCGCCCTTGGCGAGCACGATCTCACCCGGCTCAGAGGCGATCGGATCGCTGCCCCCGAGCACCGAGCACTCGACCTCGAGACCTCGGGCCGCAGCCTCGACGATCGCGAGCGGATCGTGTTCGAATGCCGTCTCGAGCGCCGGCGGCAGCTCGTCCTCGTGGGCGACGCGGACGATCCCGACCGAGGAGCCGAGCCGCGCCGGCTTGACGAACACCGGCAGCCCAAGCGGCGCCAGGTCTCCGAGCACGCGGTCGCGCTCGGATGCGAACGCCTCGGCGCGAACCGCCCGGTAGGCGACCTGGGGGAGGCCGGCATGCGCCATCAACTCCTTGAACATCACCTTGTCCATGCACAGCGCTGACGAGAGCACACCCGCGCCGACGTACGGAACGTCGAGGCACTCGAGCAGGCCCTGGACGGTGCCGTCCTCGCCGAACGGACCGTGCAGCACCGGGAACGCCACGTCGACGCCGTCAAGACCATGTCCGGGCTCCACAGCGACGGTGGCACCGTCGCGGCGCCAGACCCCGTCGCGGCCGATGTCGATCGCGATCGGCACGTGGCCGGCCTCCTCGAGACCCGCCCGGACGGATGCGGCCGAGGCGAGTGAAACCTCATGCTCGGAGGATCGGCCTCCGCCGAGCACCGCAACGCGGACGGCGCTCACGGCGTCGGGGTACTCGTCGTCCCGCTGGTGGACGTCGTCGACGTGGTCGAGCTCGTGCCGGGGCTGTTGGTGGTCGTCGTCGTGGTCGGCGTCGGCGCCGTGTAGTGGCCGACCACGATCGTCACCGGCGTGTCCTTCTTCTCCATGCTGCCGGCGGCCGGGTTCTGGCTGAGCACGACGCCGCCCTGGCTCTTGGTGGTGACAGCCTGGGGCTGCACCACGGCCGGGAACCCGGCCACGCCGAGCGTGTGCTCGGCTTTACCGCGCTTGTCGCCGACGACGCTCGGCACCGCGATCGTCGGAGACGCCTTGGCGACCACGAGGTCGATCGTCGCGCCCGGTTTCTCGGAGGTGCCGCCCACCGGGGTCTGGCTGATCACGGTGCCCGGCGGGGCCGTGGTCGATACCTCCTCCGTGGTGTTGACGATGAAGCCACCCGGCGAACCCTCGAGCTGGGCCTTGGCCTGGCTGACCGTCTCACTGGTGACATCCGGGACGCGCACCGGCGGCGGACCGGTCGAGACGAAGATGGTCACCTGCGAGTTCACCGCGGGATTCTCCCCGGCGGCCGGGGTCGTCTGGATCACGCGCCCGGACGCGATCGTCCCGTTCGACTGGTAGATCACGCGCCCGACCTTCAGGTTCGCGATCTCGATCGCGGACCTGGCCTGCGACAGCGTTTCCCCGAATACCTGGGGAACCTGCGTATTCCCGGGTCCGCTCGACACCTCGAGCGTGACCGTCGTCTGCTGCTTTACCTCGGCGCCCGCCTTCGGGTCCTGGCCGATGACCGTCCCCTGCCTCCGCTGGCTCGTGACCTGGACCTGGCCGACGTTGAAGCCGGCATTCTGGAGCTGGGCCTGGGCGACCGTGAACTGCTCGCCGGTCACGCTGGGCACCACGACCTTCGTCGGGCTCGAGCGCGTGAGCAGGTAGGCGACTCCCCCGCCGGCGAGGCACAGCAGCGCGAGGATTAGCAGCACCCACGGCCACCTCCGGCGACGCTCGGGCGGGTACTGATCCTCGGGGAACGGGCCGACGACGACACCGCCGAGGGTGTCGCCACGGGCGGGTGGAGCCGCTGTCCGGGGCGCGGTCAGCGCGGCCGCCGCCGCGTACCTACCCGCGGCCACGCCGGCCAGCGCCGGGAGGCTCGCCGTACGCTCTCCCCGCTCGCCGGATTGGATCGCGGTCTTGGCCTGCTCGAGCGCGGTGATGAACTGATCGGCGTTTGCCGGACGGTCCACGGGGTTCTTGTTCAGCCCCCACATGACGACCTGCTCGAGCTCGGACGGGACGCTCGGGTTGATCGCGGTGGGGGGAGGGGGCGCCTCGGAGACGTGCTTGAGCGCGATCGTCACCGCCGACTCGGCGTCGAACGGCACGCGTCCGGTGAGCATCTCGTACAGGACGACGGCGACCGAGTAGAGGTCAGACCCGGCGCTGACGGCGTGGCCCTGGGCCTGCTCGGGGGAGAGGTACTGCGCGGTTCCCATGATCGAACCGGTCTCGGTCATGTCCGACGCCCCCGCCCGGGCGATCCCGAAGTCGGTCACCTTGGCGTTGTCGGCATCGTCCACGATCACGTTGTGGGGCTTGAGGTCGCGATGGATGACGCCGCGCCGGTGGGCGAACCGCGCCGCCTTGAGGATCTGGATCGTGATGTCGATCGCGCGGATCGGATCGAGCGGCGCCTCGTCGCGGATCAGCTGCTTGAGCGAGCGCCCGGGCAGGTACTCCATCGCGATGTAGTACGTCCCGTCGAACGAGCCCCGGTCGTACACGCTGACGACGTTCGGGTGCTGGAGCCCGGCGGCCGCCTGGGCTTCGCGACGGAAGCGCTCGACGAAGCCCGGATCCTCGGCGAACCGCTGGTACAGCAGTTTCAGCGCGACCTTGCGGCCGAGCTGCTCATCCTCGACCAGGAACACATCGGCCATTCCGCCGGCCCCCAGCCGCGACACGATCCTGTAGCGGTCGTCAACGATCGTGCCGGGGCCGAGAGCGGCCATCACCTACGCGCCGTCCGCCAGCAGCGTCTGGAGCACCGTCTTGGCGATCGGGGCGGCGACCGAGCCGCCGAAGCCGCCATTGGACTCGTCGATCATGACGGCGATCGCGATCTTCGGATGGTCAGCGGGCGCGAACGCGACGAAGGCCGGCTGGGTCAGGTTCGATCCGTTGGGGCCGATCTGCGCCGTTCCGGTCTTGCCGGCAACGCTGATACCCCCAAGCTGAACCGCGGTGCCGGTTCCTTCCTCGACCACCTTCTCCATCATCCTCGTCACTTCCGCGGCCGTCGAGGACTTCATCACGTGGCTGTAGACGGTCGGATTGGTCGTCCTGACCGTCCGGCCGTCCTGGTCGACGACGCGGTCGATCAGGTGTGGCGTCATCAGCGTTCCGCCATCGGCGACCGCGGAGGCCACCATCGCCATCTGGAGCGGCGTCACGAGCAGCCCGCCCTCGCCGATCCCGATCCGGCCGATGTCCTCGTCGCGGCTCGCGGGCGGATACGCACGGGTCGGGGTCACGTAGGGCTGGCTGATCGCGAGCTGGAACGACGGGTAGTCGAGCGGCGGCTTCGAATAGAAGCCGAACCGCTTCATGTAGTCCGTCATGGTCCCCCGTCCGACGTGCTCGGCGACCTGGGCGAAGATCGTGTTGATCGAGTACGTCATCGCGGTCGTGAGCGTCTGCGGGCCCCAGCTCTTGCCGCCGTCGTTGGCCAGCGGCACGCCCGAGACCGTGATCGGCGAGTTGCCGTTGATCACCGAGTTCGGGGTGTACATGCCGGAGTCGATCGCCGCCGTCGCAGTCACGATCTTGAACGTGGAACCCGGAGCGTAATGCCCCTGCGTCACGCGGTTGAAAGTAGTGTCCGTCGTGCTGTTGCTGCTCGGCGGGTTGTTGTTGTCGTAGCCGGGGTTGGCGTACATGACCTTGACCGCGCCCGTGATCGGATCGAGCGCGACGACCGAGCCGTGCATCCCCGCGAGCGCCTGGATCGCGGCCCGCTGCCCTTTCGGGTCCAGCGTCGTGTAGACGTCGTCGCCGACGGGACGCGGGCTGAGCTGGCCGAAGATCGAACTCAACCCGGTCTGAATGCCGCGCAGATCCGCGCCGGCGGAGTCCTCGAGTCCGATCGCCTCGCTCTTGGCGGCGATCGAGAATCCGACCGGCTGGGAGAACAGCCGCCCGGTCGGGTACGTCCGGCTCCAGGTGTTGCCGGGCGCCGGCACGGACTTCGCGAGCACAGTCCCGTCGGCGGCGAGGATCCGCCCCCGCTTGATCTTGAGCTCGTCGAGCAGGGTGCGCACGTTGAGCGTGTTGTTGTTGAGCGAGGATGCCTCGAACACGGTCCAGCGCGAGGTAAACAAGACGAGTAGCGCGAACAGGAGGATGACCACGCCGAACAGCCGTGCGATCGGGGCGTTCACTCGGGCCTCCGGGCACGGTCGGAGACGAGCAAGAGCAGGGCCAGCAGGACGAGGTTGGCGACGATCGACGACCCCCCGTAGGAGATGAAGGGCAGGGTCACGCCGGTGAGCGGGATCACGCGGGTGACGCCGCCGACGATCACGAACACCTGGAGCGCAAACATCGCGCTGAGGCCGACGGCGAGCAGAGTCGAGAACGAGTCGCGCGCCAGCAGCGCCACTTTGAACCCGCGCGCGACGAACAGGAGATACGTGATGAGCACGGCCACCGCGCCGAACAGGCCGAGCTCGTCGGTGATGACGGCGTAGATCATGTCCGTCTGGGGGAAGGGGAGCAGCGGCCCGCCGCCGGGCAGCGTCAGCTGGGCCTGTCCGAAGCCCTGACCGAACAGCCCTCCCGCCGCCTGGGCGAAGATCGAGTTCGCGACCTGGTAGCTGCCCAGCGGCGCGTGGTACAGGGTCGGGTTGAGCGGATGCAGCCAGGTCTCGACGCGGGCGTGGATGTGGGGTATGTGCGTCCCCAGGTACCAGAATCCGATGCCCGCGGCGATCAGGCCGATCACCACGAACGACAGACGGTTCGTCGCGACGTACAGCATCGCCAGCAAGCCGCCGTAGAACATCACCGAGGAACCGGTGTCGCTCAACACGACGAGCGTCGCCATCGCCAGGCCCCAGATGACGACCACGGGTCCGAACTGCTTCAGGGGAGGAAAGGTGATCCCGAGGAAGCGCCGGCCGCCCTGCACGAGCACCTGCCGGGTGTCGCGCAGGTAGCTCGCCAGGAAGATGACGAGCCCGATCTTCGCGAACTCCGCCGGCTGGAAAACGAACAGTCCCGGGATGCGAACACCGAGGTAGGCGCCGTTGGCCGAGTAGCCGATGCCGGGCAGGCGCGGCAACACGAGCAGCCCGAGCGAGATCAACACGAGGATGTAGCGGTAGCGCTCGAGCTTGCGGTAGTCGCGGAGCAGGATGATCGTGGCCGCGAACAGGATCAGCCCGAGCACGAACCACTGGGCCTGCTGGCGGGCCAGGGTCGGGTTGATGCGGTACACCATCACCAGCCCGAAGCTCGCGAGCACTGCCACCAGGGGAAACATGTACGGGTCCGCGCGCGGCAGGGTGAACCGGATGAAGATGTGCGCGGCGATGCACAGCCCGAGGAACAGCGCGCCGTAGGTCAGCGACACGTTCGACAGCGCATTCGAGCGCTGGATGAACACGCCGGCGAAGCCGGCGGTCACGAGCAGCGACGCCGGGATCAGGCCGAGCAGCTCTCGGTTGCGCGCGCTCATCGCACCGGTGCTCGTCGATCGCGTTGCGCCACAGCGGGCGGGCCCCCGGTCAAGCGGTTCACGGCGAGATCCGGCCCTGCTCGAGATCCATCACCAGCGAGGTCGCATCGGACTGCGACCGCAGGTTGTTGTTCAGAAGCTGGCCGCGGCGGGCGGCCGGAACGACCTGAGCCGGCACGCCCGACACGTAATACGTCTCGTAGAGCGGCACGCCGAACGGGAGGCTGTACGGCAGTCCGCGGTAGACCGTGACGATCCCCTGTGCGTTGGTACCGACGAAGTAGAGCTGGCGGCTCGCCAGATAGCCGCCGGCGCCGATCAGGCCGAGGACGATGACGATCGACAGCAGCGCCGCGATCGGAGTGACGAACCGCCGCTCGCGGTGAATGGTCTCCGGCGGACGGGGCTGAAGGCGTCGCGCCCCCGGAGCGGCCGGCTCCATGCGCCGGGGGCCGGAGAACTTTGGCGGCGCGGCGACGGCGACCGCGGTCGCACCGGCGCGGCCCGCGTCCTCGGTCGGAGCGGCGTCGGCGTCGCGCGGCACAGCGATCCCGACCATCGTGTCCTCGCCGGCGCTTTCGTCGGCGCCCACCTCCTCAAGGCGGAACAGCACGACGGTGATGTTGTCCCGACCGCCCGCCTCGTTGGCTTCCCGGATGAGCGCGTCCGCGGCCTCGGCGAGATTTTCGTGCTCGGCCAGTACGTCCTTGACCCGCGCCTCGGAAATCATCGAGGTGAGGCCGTCGCTGCACAGCAAAACCACGTCGCCGGCGCGGGCCGGATATGTCCAGGTGTCGACTTCGACGTCTGGCTCGGGGCCGAGGGCACGGGTGATGATCGACCGCTGCGGATGCTCGGCGGCCTGCTCCTCGGTCAGCTTCCCGCGGCGCACGAGCTCGTCGACCAGCGAGTGGTCCTGAGTCAAGCGCTGGAGCGTCCCGTCCCGGAACAGGTAGGCCCGGCTGTCGCCGACGTGGGCGATCGCCACATGGGTGTCATCGACGTAGGCCGCGGTCAGCGTCGTTCCCATACCCGCCCGCCCGCGATCCGCGCGCGAGCGCTCGTAGATCTCCTGGTTGGCCTCGCGGACCCGGGCGGCCAGGCGCTCCTCGGGGCTGCCTGAATCGGGGAGACCCTGCTCGAACGCTTCGACGGCTATCCGTGAGGCGACCTCGCCTGCCTGTGCGCCGCCCATCCCGTCGGCGACGACGAACACCGGTGCGCGCGCGTACGCGCTGTCTTCGTTGTCTCGCCGCTGACGGCCGGTATCGGTCTTGCAGGTGGTCTCGGCTGCGCGCAGCATGATCAGGGTGTGCGGATAGCAGGCTTGTTCGTCATTGTTGGTAAGAGAACTCGGAGTCGCCGATCCTGATCCGATCGCCGGGATGCAGCGGCTGGGGGCCGTCCAGAGGCTCCTCGTTCAGGTAGGTCCCGTTGGTGGATCCGAGGTCCTCGATCACGACGACGAACCCCTCCCGCGAGATGCGGGCGTGGTGCGCTGATGCGAACGGATCGTCGAGCCTGATCTCGACGTCTCCGCGGCCGAGGGTAGCGCCATGATTAGGAATTTCGTACGAGCTGCCGCTCTCGTGTCCAGGCGCGCGTTCGACCGTCAGGCGTGGGTCGAAGTCATCGCGGTCGTGGTCGCCGAAACCGCCGGCGGCGTCGTACATGCCCGTGGCGTCGTAGCTCGCGGCCTCGTCGTTCCGAACCACGCCGCCCCGGCCGCGGCGCAGATCGCGCATCGCGCTCCACGCCACCCACATCAGGAACAGGTAGAGCACGATCAGGAAGCCGAACTTGAGACCTACCGAGACGGGCGCGAGCATGGGCTACTCCAGCGTGAACGTCATCACGGACTCGCCGACCTCGATCTCGTCGCCGTCCCGCAGCACCTCGGAACCCTCGATCTGGCGTCCGTTGAGCCTTGAGCCGTTCGTCGAGCCCAGGTCGGCGAGGACCCACGACCCACCTCGGGGGCGGATCTCGGCGTGCTGCCGCGACACGTTCGGATCGTTCAGCACGACGTCCGCCTGGCGGCCTCGGCCGACCGTCGCTCCCGACGGCCCCACTACGACCCGCTTGCCGTCGATCAGCAGCAGCGCCTTCTGCGCGCGGGCCCGACTCCGCTCCTCGAGCGGCTCCGCCACCCGCTCCGCGGTGCTGTAGACCATCGTCCGCCCCGACTGAGCCTCGGCAGGCGCGCTGACCGGCTCGTCCTCGGGCTGGGCGACTCGCGTCTGGATGCCGAACTCGCCGAGGCCAAGGCGGTCGTCGGTCTCGAACTCGATCACCGGCCGCGAAAGCAAGGTCAAGCGCTCCCTGCGGGCATGTTCGAGCAGATACCCAGCAAGCTCGGCCGTCAGCGCCGCTTCGTAGCCCGCGAACCGCTCACGGTCGCGCGGAGAGAGGAATACGCGGTACTCGTTGGGCGCATACGTCCGGGACACCGAGAACGACTTGTGCTCCTCCATCTCCCGCGCGAGCTTGCGTGCGATCTCAACGGGGCGGACCTCGGACCGGAAGGCACGGCTGAACGTCCCCTCGACGAGGCCGGCGATCTTGTTCTCCAGATTCTTCAGGACGCTCATGGCTGGGGGGCGAGATCCCGTTGGCGGCAGGGTTTCGGGGGATTTGCCGGAGTTCCATGCTACGCGGTTGGCGTGCAATCTTTCGCCCACCGCGCGCTCGCGAGCCGGCGCCCGCTTTGCCTCATGACCAGCGCCACGAACGCCCCGGCGAATGCGCCCCCGAGCGCCGCGCCGGCGGAGATATGTGGGCCGCTGGCGAGGCTACCGACCGCGGTCGTGGCCAGCCCCAGCGCCACCGCCCAGCCGCTGAGAAGCACGGCCTCGAGCACCGGTGAACGACGGACCTGAGCCCACGGGAGCACGACGGCCGCCGCCGCCCAGATCGCGCATCCCACGAGCGTGCCGGTTGTGAGGATTGGCGCAAGGATGTGGTGGGCGGTGCCGGACAGCGATTCGTCCCATGAGGCGTGAGCGAGAACGAGCCACAGCCAGCCGGTGAGCGCCAATACGGCGCGCCGCCAGGCGGGGCCGGCGAGTCCCGCAGCCGCGGGCCACGCGCCGGCGAGGCCGATCGCGCCCAGTGCCGGGGCCCCTGCGGACAGCGGCCAGGCCGGGCCGTCGCGAGGTGTCAGGACCACCGGGACAAGGGTTCCGGCGATCAGGATGAGGGCCGTCCCGCCGTGGGAGTGGATCAGGAGCCCGGTCGCCATGAACGCCGTGAGTGCGATCCAGCCGGCCCGAGGGAATGCGGCGATCACCCCACCGCCGACGCATGCCGTGACCGCGGCCGGGACCGGCGAGGAGCCGGGTGCGTGGCGGGCCAGCCAGACGGCGATCGCCGCCGCCGCCGCGCCGGCAAGCGCGCGTCGTGGCCAGGGAATGTGCGTTTTCTCACGTTCGACCGGGCGCTCGCCGGCGGTGGGTTGTCGCTCCTCCCTCCGGCTCCGGCGCTCGTCCCTCCGCGTCCGGCGGTCCTCGAGGTGCATTTCGTATTCGTCGGTGTCGCGCCGGGTTCTGGTCCCGGTGGTGCGCGGTCGCCAGGCCTCCGCGACGACCCCGGGTTCGTCCGCGACCCGGGCCTCCGCGGCGGTCAGCGACGCCCGCAGCTCATCGAGCCGTCCGCGCTCTCCGGGGCGCGGACGGAGCGCCAGGTCGATCGACTGACCGAGCTCGCGTGGGAGCTCGCGGCGCTGACGGCGAAGGGGCGGCAGGCGCATCCCCAGCCGTCGTGCTTGCGCGCCGCCGGCGCCGGTCCGGACGGGGTTCACGCCGGTGAGACCCTCATAGAGGACAAGCGCGAGCGAGAACAGATCGGCGGAGGCGCCCGCGGGCAGCCCCTGGGCCTGCTCGGGTGCCATGTACGCGGCGGTGCCGATCACGTCCCCGGTCATGGTCAGCGAGTCGCCGTCGAGCACACGGGCGACGCCGAAGTCGGTCAGCCTGGCCACGCCGGCTTGGCTCGTGGGCCGGTTGGGAACCAGGACGTTCGACGGCTTGACGTCGCGATGGATCACGCCGTGGGCGTGGGCATGCGACAGGGCGTCGCACAGCGCGATCCCGATCTGGACGACGTCGCGGTCGGATAGGCGCCCCTCGGCGAGGAGCCGGTCGAGCGTCGTCCCCTTGACGAGCTCGGAGACGAGATACGCACCCTCGTCATCGACCGCTGCCTCGTACAGCGTGACGATCCCGGGGTGCGCGAGCCGGGCCGCGGCGCGAGCCTCGCGCTCGAACCGCCCACCTACGATGCGCTCGCGGGGGAGGATCTTGATCGCGACATCGCGATCGAGCCGTTCGTCGCGCGCGAGCCACACGGTGGCGAAGCCGCCAGTCCCGAGCCGGCGGCGGAGGCGGTAACGCCCGAGGACGGTCGGGCCGTCGGGTCGCATCCGCACGGTCCGGGCGGTGTGGCCGCGCTCCGCGCCGGCGGCTCCGGCACCGCGGTCGAGGTCCGCGCCGGCAATTCCCACGCCCCGCCCGCGCACCCCTCCCGGAACCTCATCACCCCCGCCACCCGCGGCCGGCGCAGCCCCGCCACCCCGCCGGCGTGTCCCCCCAACCCGAGTCTGGGCCTGCGATTCGGAGGGATCGTCCGTGTGCACGGGCATCTTTTCGCGACAACGGTCACCTTCCCCTTTGCCTGCAAATGTTCGGAAACGCCTTACCGCCGTTCGGGCGTTCATACTGAGGGCTTCCAGACTTCCGCAAGGAGCGAGCAGCGTGTCGTTCTTCGACGAGCCTGAGGAGACTCGTACCGCACAACGATCGGCACCGCGGCGACGCCGGCCGACCGGGGGTGGTCGCCGACCGCCGGCCGCGGACCGCCAGGCATTCATGGTCCGCCGGGTCGGGCTGGCGGCCGTGGTCATCATCGCGATCATCCTGATCGCGGTGCTCGTCAACAGCTGCGAGACCAGCGCCCGGAACAGCGCGCTGAAGGACTACAACAACAGCGTCGCTTCGTTGAACGCGCGGTCGGTCCAGACCGGCGGGAACTTCTTCAAGGTGCTCTCGGGCGGCACCAGCGACCCGACCAGCCTCCAGCAGGGGCTCGCGCAGGCCGCCGGTGACGCGAACACCGAACTGAGCAATGCCAAGGGCCTGAGCACGCCCGACGAGGTCAAGAGCGCGCAGCAGCACTTTGTCGACGCGCTCCAGATGCGCAAGGACGGGATGACGAACATCGCCAACGAGGTCCAGCCGGCGCTCCAGTCCCAGACCAGCCAAAACGCGGTCAACACGATCGCGGCCGAGATGGCTCGCTTCTACGCCTCCGATGTTCTCTACAAGGACTACACCGTCCCGCAGATCGTCGGCGCCTTACGCGCGGCCGGCATCACCGTCGGCGGCCTGGGCGGCCAGCAGCTCAACTCGAGTCAGTTCCTGCCCTCGATCCAGTGGCTCGATCCCACCCACGTCGCATCCGTGCTCCACGTCACGCTGCCCTCCTCGTCCACGACTTCCCAGAACATCGCGCCGGGCCTGCATGGACACATGCTCAACACGGTCAGCGTCGGCGGCAGCCAGCTCCAGACGGGCTCCACGAACTCGATCCCGGCCAGCCCCGCGCCCACCTTCACATTGAACTTCGCGAACACCGGCCAGAACACCGAGAACAACGTCAAGTGCAAAGTGACGATCTCCGGCTCGAGCGTAAGCGGCCAGACGATCGTCCCCCAGACCACGGCAGGCGAGTCAACAAGCTGCCAGGTGACGCTGTCCTCCGCGCCCCCGAAGGGGTCCTTCCAGGTCACCGCCGAGATCGTGCCCGTCCCCGGCGAGAAGAACACCAAGAACAACTCCCTGACGTTCCCGGTCACGTTCCAGTGAGGTCTGGCGTGACCGTATGCTGTCCGCAGTGCACAACCTGACCAGCACGGCCGGGATCGTGGCGATGGCGGCCGGCGCCGCCGCGCTCGTGGCGCTCCTTTCATGCGCGATCCTCGGGGTCAAGCTCCGCCGCCTCCGGGCCGCCCAACGGGCCATCCTCGGCGGCCACGACCAGGACCTGGTGGCGCATGCCGCCTCGCTCCAGCAGCAGTTCGAGGCGCTCTACGACTATGTCCAGGAGGCCTCGGAGCGGATGGACGACCGGATGGCGACGGCCGAGCGCCGGATCGACCAGTCGGTCGCCTACCGGGCGCTGATCCGCTACGACGCCTACGGAGAGATGTCGGGCCGCCAGTCGACCTCGATCGCGCTGCTCGACGCGAACCGCTCGGGAGTGGTGCTGTCCTCGATCCATCACCGTGACCAGGCACGCCTGTACGCCAAGGAGGTGCGCGAGGGTAAACCCGAGCTCGAGCTCTCGCCCGAGGAGGATGAGGCGATCCGCCGCGCGCTCGAGACCGACGTGCGGCAGCGCTCCGGCTAGCGGCGCTCTCTCTGACGAGCGGATGCGCGCCGCGTACTTCGGTCCCGAGGGCACCTTCACCCAGGAAGCCCTGATCAGCGCCACGGCCGGGGCGGAGCTTGACCTGGTTCCGTACGCGACGATCTACGACACCGTGATGGCGGTCCACTTCGGCGCCGTCCAGCGCGCCCTGGTCCCGATCGAGAACTCGCTCGAGGGCTCTGTGAACGCCACCCTCGATGCGCTCGCGATGGAGACCGAGGACGTCGCGATCCTCGGCGAGGTCGTCCACCCGATCCGGCATTGCCTGATCGCGCGGACGCCGCTCGAGCTGGCGGAGATCGAGACGGTCGTGTCGCATCCGCAGGCGACCGCGCAGTGCGCGCGCTTCATCCGCACGCGCCTGCCCGGCGCGCAGGTCCTCGCCGGCAGCTCAACCGCCGAAGCCGTGCGAACCGTCGCCGAGCACGATGGCCCGTGGGCGGCGCTGGGCAACCGCCTCGCTGCCGAGCGCTACGGCTGCCAAGTGCTGCGCGCCGGCGTCGAGGACGTGGCCGGCAACGAGACCCGGTTCGTATGGCTCGGGCCTGTCGGCGCGCCGGCGGGTGGGCTGGGCGGGCGTGAATCGCCGAACCCGCCGCTCGGCCCATGGAAGACCGCCGTGGTGTTCTGGGGCGTCGGCTCGGAGGCGCCCGGCTGGCTCGTCCACTGCCTGTCCGAGTTCGCCACCCGCGAGGTCAACCTCACCCGCATCGAGTCGCGGCCTCGCAAGCAGGGGCTGGGGCGGTACATGTTCTTCCTCGATCTCGAGGGTCGCGAAATCGAGCCGCACGTCGCCGACGCCCTCGCCGGGCTCCGCGGCCACGTCGAGGTGCTCCGCGTGCTCGGGTCGTTTCCTGCGGCGATCGTCTGAAGCCGGCGCGTGCCGCAGTCCGCGGACGGGGTTCCGCGGTCCGCGGACGGCACGCGTGCGCCACTCGCGTACGGTGCGGAACCGCCGCCGCCGACCGCCACGCGACCGCCGTCCGGGGCGTAACAAACCCTTATCAGCCCTGCCGAGCGTCTCGGTACACTCCGGCCAGCCCATGGCCACTTCAGTACCAGCGCCAGCGTGGTCCGCGTCGCCTTCACAGCACCAGCGACGCGGACGTGAGGGTGGCCGGGTGCTCGTATTGAACGCGACGTATGAGCCGATCAACGTCTGCACCGTTCGGCGCGCGGTCGTTCTGCTCCTCAAGGACAAGGCGGAGGTGATCGAGCACGGCGACTGGGAGCTCCACTCGGCGACCTCGACGATTGCCCGGCCCGTCGTGATCCGCCTTGTCACCTACGTGCGGATCCCGCGCGACACTCACCGCCGGAAGATCACCCGGCGCGCTGTGTTCGCCCGCGACAACTGGACCTGCCAGTACTGCGGCGCGCGCTCCAACCTCACCGTCGACCACGTGATCCCGCGGTCCAAGGGCGGCGGGTCCGGCTGGGACAACATCGTTGCCTCGTGTGCGCCGTGCAACCGGCGCAAGGGCGACTCGCTCCCGCGCCAGGTCGGCATGCACCTCCGCCGCCCCCCGAAGATGCCGAGCGCCACCGTGTTCATTCACGTCGCCAGCCCGACGATCCCCGTGGCCTGGCAGCAGTACCTGGCGGCCTAGGCGCACGCGTCCCTTAAAACGTGAAGGGCGCCGTCGACACGACGCCCTTCACAACACTGGCTGGCATCACCAGCGCAAGCTTAGGTACTGACCGGAGGGACCAATCCCGGCGCTCACGCTGACGGTGTCTCGGGGGGACTCCGCTAGGCGGGGTCAGCCTCCGGCTTAGCGGCCGGACACCTCCAGGGTCCCGCAAGAACTTTCAGACAGTCGGACCACCTCCTTTCTCTGGTGATGATCAGATTACCGAATGGCGCGGGCGATATCTGCTCGCGCCGCGAACTCCGCCCCGAACTCCGCCCGGCACGCCACCCCTCGCGCCACCGACGTCAGACCGCTTCGGTCGCCTCGGGGCTCCCCGGAACGGGGCTCGAGACCTGCACGTTGTCCCGACCGGCGGCCTTCCCGAGGTAGAGCGCGCTGTCGGCCCGCCTGACGAGTTCGTCCATCTCGTCCTGGCGCCACTCGGCCACCCCGATCGTGATCCTCACCGTGAGGCCGTGCGACCGGGCCTCCTCGGGTTGGTCCTGCGCGAGCGCTCGCCGCAGCCGCTCGGTGACGCGGAGCGCGCCCTCCTCGTCGGTGCTCGGGAGCACCACCAGGAACTCCTCGCCGCCCCAGCGGCCGATCGCGTCCTCGGTGCGGAGCGCCTTCTCGAGAACGCGCGCGGTGTGCTCGAGCACGGCATCGCCGGTGTGGTGGCCGAGGGTGTCGTTGATCTCCTTGAAGTGATCGATGTCCATGACCAGCACCGACAGCGCCTGGTCATGCCGCCGCGCGGCACTTAGCGCATCATGCAGGTACTGGTCGATCGCCCGGCGGTTGCGCAACCCCGTGAGCGGGTCGATCGAGGCCAGCCGCGCCAGCTCGGTGTTGAGCAGGGTGAGCTGCTCGCGCCGCCCCTGGAGCCGGGAGATGAGGATGATGATCGCGAGCCCGGCCACGGCGAGCCCGGCGATCGCCAGCCACGCGAGCCACCGGCCGGCACCGTTGAGGAACGTGAACAGCTGCGCCTCGGGATCCCTCAGCACGATCCGCCACGCGGTTCCCGCCACCGGAGCGGTCACGTAGTACTGCTTGCCCTGCGGGCTCTCATACGAGCCGCTCGGAGCGCGGCGGTCGGCGGCAAATAGTCCCGGGTCTGCCTCGGCGAGCGTGCTCGGCTGGGGTCCCCCGGACGAGACGCCCTTGAGCAGCGCTCCGTGCAGGTCGACGAGATACGCCTGCCAACCAGAGTTCGAGAGCACGGTTCCGAGGATCGCCGGCAGGACGCTCTGCGACATCGTGTACGCGCCGGCGAACACACGGCGACCCGCGGACGTCTGGTAGGCGACCCCGAGGCTGAGAGTCGGCGATCCGTCGATGTTGCCGATGGCGACGCCGGACGCATCCGGCGTCGAGAACACGCCGGCGAGGTTCGCATAGCGGCTCGTGAGCATGCCGATGAGCGATTTCGGCGCAGCCGAGGTCGCCCGGATCACGCGCCCGCGCGCGTCGAGGACGACCCCGACCTGGAGCCCGAGCGCAGCCGAGTCGCGATCGAGCGTGCCCTGGGTGACGACCGGCGCGGCGAACCAGTTGAGCGCCTGAGCGCGCTGGCTGGCGACCAGATCGTCCGCGTAGATCGAGACGAAGTTCGCGGCGTACTGGACACGCGTCTGCAACCGCGCCTCCATTCCCTTGCGGCTGTTCGCCTGGGAGCTCGCGAGCAGCCAGCACCCGGCCGCAATCTGCCCGAGCCAGGCGATCACGAGCACGACGGCCAGCCGGCGCTGACGCCGACGAGCGACGCTTCGAACCGTGGATGGCTCGACCGTGCCGGCGCTGTGTGCCAGCGACCGCAGCTTTGGCCGGCCAGATCCCACTTGACCGCTTATCGGTCGGTTTCAGGCGGCGCTTGAGGAATCTGGGCCCCGCGCCGGGGACTCTTCTACTCCTCTTCGACTGCGGGGTCGCCGCCGTCGAGATCGTCGTCGCCGCCGTCGAGATCGTCGTCGCCGACATCGTGGTCGGCGATCTCGTCACCGTCGACCGGCGACTCCGCCGAGATGTCCGCTTCGCCGGTTCCGAGTACCTCCGGCGAGGCCTCAGCGTCCGCGGCGAAGTCCTCGGCGACCTGAGCGGCCGTGGACGCCTCGGACTCGACCACGAGCGCCACCGCGCTCACCTGATCGTCGTCGCGGATGTTCATCACGCGCACGCCCTGGGAGGCGCGCCCGTAACGGTTGATCCCGCGCACCGACGTCCGCTGGACCATACCGTTCTGGGAGATGAACACGAGCTCCTGATGCTCGCGCACGACAAGCGCGCCGGCGAGCGCTCCCTTGTTCTCCGTGAGCGTGATCGTCTTGACGCCCATCGTGCCGCGGCCCTTGACCGGGTAGTCGGGGATCGGAGTGCGTTTGCCGTAGCCGTTCTCGGTGACCACGAGGAGCTCCTGGTCGTCACGCGCCACGTCCATGGCGAGCACGGCGTTGCCCTTCTGCGAGACGTTCATCCCGCGGACGCCACTCGTGTCGCGGCCCATCGCCCGGACCTGGCCCTCGCTGAACCGGGCCGCCTGCCCCGACCGGGAGACCATGATGATGTCGTCGTTCCCGGAGGTTCGCCGGACCGCGATCAGCTCGTCGTCGTCGCGGATGTTGATCGCGATGATCCCGTCGGCCTTGATCGGCGTGTTGTAGGCGCCAAACTCGGTCTTCTTCACCATGCCCTTGCGGGTGGCGAACACGAGGTACTTGCCCTCGCTGAAGTCCCGGGTGGCGAGCACGGACTGCACCCGCTCCCCCTCACGCAGCGGCAGCAGGTTGACGAGCGCGCGCCCGCGCGACGTGCGCGAGGCCTCCGGCAGCTCGTACACCTTGAGGCGGTACACCTTGCCGCGGTTCGTGAAGAACAGCAGGTAGTCGTGGGTGGAGGACACGAACAGGTGCTCGATGTAGTCGTCCTCCTTCATCTCCATGCCGGTCACCCCGACACCGCCGCGTCGCTGCTGGCGGTAGGTCGAGAGCGGTAGCGACTTGATGTAGCCCGAGTGCGTGATCGAGATGACCATCTGCTGATCCGCGATCAGGTCCTCGATGTCGATCTCGCCCTCGGCATGGACGATCTCGGTGCGTCGGTCATCGCCGTACGTCTCGGCGATCTCGGATAGCTCCTCCTTGATCAGCCCCATGACCCGGCTCTCGTCGCCGAGGATCTCGCGAAGCTCCTTGATCCGCTCGATGAGGTCGGCGTGCTCCTGCTTGATCTTGTCGGCCTCGAGCGCGGTCAGCCGGCTCAGCGTCAGCTGGAGGATGGCCTGGGCCTGCACGACGGTCAGCTCGAACCGCGTAACCAATTCAGTTCGCGCGATCTCGGGTGTCTGCGACCCGCGAATCAGCGCGATCACTTCATCCAGGTTGGCGAGCGCGATCAGCAGGCCCTCTAACACATGAGCGCGCTCCTCTGCGCGGCGCAGCTCGTACTTCGTGCGGCGGACGATGACCTCGCGCTGGTGGTCGACGTAGTGGCCGATCACCTCGCGCAGCGAGAGGGTGCGCGGTACGTTGTCGACAAGCGCGACCATGTTCACGCCAAACGTCTGCTGCATCGGCGTGTGCTTGAACAGCTTGTTGAGCACGACCTTCGGGATCGCGTCGCGCTTGAGCTCGATCACGATTCGCATTCCGTTTCGATCCGACTCGTCGCGAATGTCGGAGATCTCGGACAGCTTCTTATCGTGGACGAGCGTGGCGATCTTCTCGATCACGCCGCCGTCCCCGCCCTTGCGCACCTGGAACGGGAGCTCTGAGACGATGATCGCCTCCTTGCCCTGGCCGATCGGCTCGATGTGGGCCTTGGCCTGAACGCGAATGCGACCGCGGCCGGTCGCGTAGGCGTCGCGGATCCCCTCCCGTCCCAGAATCGTGCCGGCCGTTGGGAAGTCAGGTCCCTTGACATGCTTCATCAGACCCTCGACGTCGATGTCCGGGTCGTCGATGTAGGCGAGTGTCGCGGCGACCACCTCGCGCAGGTTGTGCGGCGGGATGTTGGTCGCCATGCCGACCGCGATCCCGGAGCCGCCGTTGACGAGCAGGTTCGGGAAACGCGACGGCAGCACCACCGGCTGCTGCCTGGAGCCATCGAAGTTGGGCTCAAAGTCGACCGTGTCCTGGTCGATGTCGCGCAGCAGCTCGCTCGCGAGCGGGTCGAGCCGGGCCTCGGTGTACCGCATCGCCGCGGCGCCCCAACCGTCGATGTTGCCGAAGTTGCCGTGCCCGTCGACGAGCGGATAACGCATCGAGAAGTCCTGCGCCATCCGGGCCAGCGTGTCGTAGATAGGCGAGTCCCCGTGCGGGTGGTACTTGCCCATCACCTCGCCGACGATCGTCGCGCACTTGACGTGCTTGCGCGGCGGCCGCAGGCCGAGCTCGCTCATCGCGAACAGGATGCGCCGGTGGACCGGCTTGAGCCCGTCGCGCACGTCGGGCAGCGCGCGCCCGACGATCACCGACATCGCGTAGTCGAGATACGCCGAGCGCATCTCCTCCTCGAGCCCGCGCGGCTCGATGTTGCCGCCGCCGATGGTGTCAATCGATGCCATTAGTCAGCCCTCCTACGTGTCCAGCGTCGCGAGCCGCGCGTTCTCCTCGATGAACGCCCGTCGCGGCTCGACCTGGTCGCCCATCAGCATCGAGAACACCATGTCAGCCGACGCCGCATCCTCCATCGTGACCTGCACCAGCGTCCGCGTGGCCGGGTCCATGGTCGTCTCGCGCAGCTCGTGCGCGTCCATCTCACCGAGGCCCTTGAAGCGGTAGTACTCGATCCCCCGCTGGGCGATCGACAGCACGGCCTCGCGCAGCTCGTCGAACGTCGGCGCGTCCTTGCTGTTCTCGCCGAGGGAGACGTGGAACGGGGGCGTTCCCACCAGCTCGACCAGCTCTTTGTGGACGCCGGCAAGCTGGTGATACTCCTCGGCGTCGAGCGTCGCGCGTGGAACGATGTGCGTGGTGGCCAGGCCGGTCTTCCCCTCGACCGTGCGGATCATCACCTCATGGTCGTTCTCGGAGAGCAGCTCGAGGCGGTACGCGTCGCCGTTCTGACCGTCGCTGGCGACGTGGCGCAGAAGCGCGTCGACATCCGACACCTGCTCCTCGAGCAGCCTCGCCTGCTGGAGGAAGCTGATCACGCCGTGCCCATGGGCCGCCCGCAGCGCAGAGGCCCAGCCGTTGTACTGCTTGAGCAAACGGTTGAACCGCTTCCAGCGCGTGTCGGTCAGCTTCAGCGGCCTCTGGTCGCGATCGACGATCTCGATCTTCTCGAACTTGTCGCCGAGCAGTATGTCCTCGAGCTCGGACTCGCGCTCGATGTACCGGTGCTTTTGACCTCGGGTCAGCCGGTACAGCGGCGGCTTGGCGATGTACACGAAGCCGGCCTCAATCAGCGGCTGCATCTCACGGAACAGCAGCGTCAGCGCGAGCGTGCGGATGTGGGCGCCGTCGACGTCAGCGTCGGTCAGCAGCACGATTTTGTGGTAGCGCGCCCTGGCAATGTCGAACTCGTCGCGCACGCCGGTGCCGATCGCCGTGATCAACGCCTGGATCTCCGTATTGGCGAGCACCTTGTCGATGCGGCTCTTCTCGACGTTGAGGATCTTCCCCCGCAGCGGCAGGATCGCCTGGGTGCTGCGGTCGCGGGCGCTCACCGCCGAGCCGCCGGCCGAGTCGCCCTCGACCACGAACAGTTCCGCGAGCGACGGGTCCTTGACTGAGCAGTCGGCGAGCTTGCCGGGAAGGGCCGAGTTCTCGAGCGCGGACTTGCGCCGGGTGAGATCACGAGCCTTGCGCGCGGCGGCGCGCGCCCGGGCCGCGTCGACGCTCTTCCGGATCACCCGCCGGGCGTCCTGCGGGTTCTCCTCCAGAAACTCGGACAGTCGCGCATACACGACGGAGCGCACAAAGCCGTCCATGCCCGGGTTTCCGAGCTTGGTCTTCGTCTGGCCCTCGAACTGCGGATCGGTCAACTTCGCCGAGATCACCGCGGTAAGGCCCTCGCGCACGTCCTCTCCGGTCAGCGCGTCGTCCTTGTCCTTGAGTTCCCCCTTGTCGCGCGCGTACCGATTGAGAGCGCTGGTCAGCGCCGAGCGGAAGCCGCTCAGGTGCGAGCCGCCCTCGATCGTGTTGATGTTGTTCGCGAACGAGAACACCGACTCCTGGTAGGAGGAGTTCCACTGCATCGCGACCTCGAGGGCGCCCTCGTCGCTCTCGCCCTCGAACGAGATCACGTTGTTGGTGATCGGCTCCTTGTTGCGGTTAAGGTACTTGACGAAGTCGACGATCCCACCCTCGTAGTGGAACTCGGCCCGGTGGCCCTCGCCGCGCTTGTCGATAAGCGTGATCCGCAGGCCGCGGGTCAGGAACGCGGTGTCGCGCATGCGCTCCTCGAGCGTGTTGAAGTTGAAGTCGAGCGTCTCGAACACGTCGGCATCCGGCAGGAACGTGATCGTCGTTCCGGTCTCCTTGGTCGGCTCGCCCTTCTCGAGATCGCCGAGCGGCTTGCCTCGCTCGAACGACTGAGTCCATACGAACCCGTCGCGGCGAACCTCGACGTCGAGGCGCTCGGACAGCGCGTTCACGACCGACACCCCGACGCCGTGCAGGCCGCCCGAGACCTTGTAGCCGCCGCCGTCGCCAAACTTGCCGCCGGCGTGCAGGACGGTCAGCACAACCTCGACGGCCGGCCGCTGCTCCTTCTCCATGATCGCCACCGGGATGCCGGCGCCGTTGTCGCGCACGGTGACCGAGTTATCGGGATGGATCGTGATGTCGACGCGGTCGGCGCGGCCGGCCAGGGCCTCGTCGACGGAGTTGTCCACCACCTCGTAGACGAGATGGTGAAGGCCCCGCTCGCCGGTCGAGCCGATGTACATGCCGGGTCGCCGGCGGACGGCCTCGAGTCCCTCCAGGACGGTGATGTCCTGGGCGTCGTAACTACCTTGATTGTTCGGGCGCGCAGTCGCGCCATCGTCTATTGCCACGATCCTCCGATGACATCGAGACGCCCCGGTCCCACGCGACCTGGCGCGCGCTCCGGGGGCGTCGAGGAATGTACACATAACTTTAGCACAGCGAGGGGCGGAAACCGGCCCCGGGCTCTAGGCGTTTTCCCTGCAAACATCGCAAAACGGAAGAGTTTCGTAAGGGGTCCGACAGGTTCACCTCGGGGCGTCTTTTAGAGGTCCTGGGCGGGCCACGTGACCCGTGGCGACGAGGGGACTCGAACTGCCTCTTCTACTCGCGATGCTCAACTTTTGAGCGCGTGCGCCGATGCTTACGCGAAGGGCTGCCGGCAACCCACGCGTCGGCGCACCCAGGATGAGAGCGCAGACCGCCACCGAACTCCAGCCCAAGCCGTCTTCTCGCCTCTCCGGGGCGCTCCGGCGTGCCCGGAACGTCCACCCAGTCTGGGGCCTGAATCTCATCCTGATCGCCGCGGCGGCGGCCCTGTACGCGGGTCCGGTGCACGGGCTACAGCCGCTCGCGGAGCCGCACCTGAGCTGGTGGACGATCGCGATCGCGTTCGCGATCGCCGAGCGCTGCGTCGTCCATCTCCACTTCCGGCAGGGAGCGCACTCCTTCTCGCTCGGCGACATCCCGCTCGTCTTCGGCTTGATCTTCTGCAGCGCGGACGCGTTCATGATCGGCAGCCTGCTCGGGATCGCGCTCGTGATGCTGTTCGACCGCCGGCTCCCTCCCGTCAAGTTCGTTTTCAACATCTCGCAGCTGGCGGTACACGCGTGCGTTGCCATCCTCGTGATCCACGCGCTGGCGCCGGCGTCCGACCATGTCGGACAGCGCACCTGGGTCGCAGCCCTGATCGCCACGCAGGCGTCTGGCTTTCTCACCGTCGTGCTGATCGCGACCGCGATCTCGCTGTCGGAGGGCATCGTGAAGCTCCGCACGATCGTCCACATGCTCTCGATGGACCTGGTGGTGACGCTCAGCAACGCCAGCCTCGGGCTGTGCGGAGCGGTGATCGCGTCCTCGGACGCCCGAGCGCTGCCGCTGCTGGCGATCCCGTCGCTCACGCTGTTCGCTGCCTACCGCGCGTACCTGTCTGAGCGCGAGCGCCACAAGCGGCTCGAGTTCCTGTACGAGGCCAACCGTACGCTCGCGCGCTCGCGTGAGATCGCCGACGCGCTGGAGGGACTGCTGGTGCGCTCGCTCGAGGCATTTCGCGCCGAGCTCGCCGAGATCATCCTGTTCGGCTCTGAGGAGAACCCGTCGCTGCGGACGCTGGTCGGTCCGGGGAGCTACCGCGAGCTGATGGAGTCAGTCGACTCCGACGTGTCCGACGCGATGCGCGACCTGCTCGAGCGCAACCCCACGGGAGCGATCACGCTCGACTCTCCGTTCGGCGGCGCCCGCCTCCAGCGCTACCTCGAGGCTCGTGGCGTTACTCACGCGATGGTGGCGCCCCTGCCGGGCGAGGAGCGCGTGATCGGGGCGATCATGCTCGCCAACCGCTTCGGCGTCGTCCGGTCGTTCGACCACGAGGACCTCCGCCTGCTGGACACGCTCGCCGGCAACGCCAGTGTCGCGCTCCAGTACGACCGCCTCGAGCAGGCGGTCAATCAGCTGTCGGTGCTCCAGGAGCAGCTCCACCACCAGGCCTACCACGACCCGCTCACGAACCTGGCCAACCGGTCGCTGTTCACCGACCAGGTCAAGGCGGCGATCGCGGACCGGCGCGGGGAGCTCGCCGTGCTGTTCATCGACCTCGACGACTTCAAGACGGTCAACGACAGCCTCGGCCACTCGGCCGGCGACGAGCTCCTGGTGTCGGTCGCCTCGCGCCTGCGCGCGAGCCTGCGTCCCGAAGATCTGGTGGCGCGTCTCGGCGGCGACGAGTTCGCAGTGATGGTCGAGGACGGTCACGATGCCGAGGCCGCGGCGGTCAAGGTCGCGCGGCGGATCATGGAGGCGTTCGTGCTCCCGGTCGGAGTGGGCTCGGAGAGCGTGTCGGTGTACCTGAGCGTCGGGATCGCCACCAGCCACGGCCGCGCCGGCTCGGCCGAGGAGCTGATCCGCGACGCCGACGTCGCCATGTACAAGGCCAAGACTTCCGGGAAGGGTCACTTCGAGGTGTTTCAACCGAGCATGGGCGAGGCGGTGCTCGAGCGGCACGGCCTCAAGGAGGAGCTGCGCCTCGCGATCGAGCGCCAGCAGCTGACGCTGTATTTCCAGCCGATCATCGATCTCGACACGGGCACGCTCGTCGCGGAGGAGGCCCTCGTGCGCTGGGAGCATCCGCGGCGCGGGCTCGTCGGGCCGTCGGAGTTCGTCCCCCTCGCCGAGGAGACCGGCCTGATTCTGTCGCTCGGCCAGTACGTGCTCGAGGAGGCCTGCCAGCAGGCCCGCCGGTGGCAGACGCGCGCCGAGGACGACCCAACCGGGGATAGTCAGGTCGCGGTGCACGTGAACCTGTCGGCGGTAGAGCTACGCGACCCCGAACTCGTCGAACGGGTCCGCGCGACCCTCTCGGACGCCGGCGTCAATCCTCGGAGCCTTGTATTCGAGATCACCGAGAGCGTCCTGCTCGACGACTCCGAGCGAGTCAAGGCGGCGATCGCCGAGCTCCGCGCGCTGGGGGTCCGGTTCGCGCTCGACGACTTCGGCACCGGTTACTCGTCTCTGAGTTACCTGCACACGCTGCCGTTCGATCTGCTGAAGATCGCCAAGTCGTTCGTCGACGGCCTCGCCCGCGGGGGGCGCGAGGCATCGTTCGTCCGAATGATCATCGAGCTCGCGCGCACGTTGGGCGTCGGAGTTATCGCCGAGGGCATCGAGACACAGGAGCAGGCCGACGCCCTCGTCGGGCTCGAGTGTGACTACGGCCAGGGCTTCCACCTCGGCCGCCCCGAGCCGGTGAAGCCGACGCTCGAGCTCCGCCCCGCCGCCTGAACCTCACAAACACGTCATACATCTGTCCAAACCTCTCAGGTCCTCGCACCGGCCGGCCGATGACCTCCACACGAAGGACTGACTCAGGGCAAACCCGTCGCGAGGCGGGGGCGCAAAGCCAGGGGTCTCGCACGCCAGCGAGATCGCCCAGCCGCCAGTTCACAAGAAAATAAGACTGACTCAGGGCAAACCCGTCGCGAGGCGGGGGCGCAAAGCCAGGGGTCTCGAATGACTCGAGACGGCCCAGCCGCCAGTTGAACGTACTGGTTACAGCTTTGCGACACGGAGGTTGCCCTGAGATGACTCGTTCTGTCCAAATCGTCGAGCGGATGCGGTGGATGTCCGCGCTCGCCGGCGCGACTGTCGTCGCGATCGCGCTCGCCATCGCGCTCGGCGCGACGAGCGGGCAGATCCGGCTCGTGCCGAACCCCTCCACCGGCGCCGCGCAGGCCGCTGGCTCGTCCGCGCCGCTCGATCCGCGCATCGCGACCCTCGCTGCTCACCGCTCGGATACGCCGGTGCAGGCGATCGTTCAGTTCAACGCCCCGGTTAGCCGGGCGAAGGCCGACTCCGACGCCGCGGGTGTCCACGGACGTGTGATTGGCAACCTGCCGATCATTCACGGACTCGCGCTCTCACTTACCGCCGCCCACGCGCGCGCGCTGGCCACTAACCCTGACGTGCACGCGGTGTCACTCAACACCACCGTAAACACGGAGAGCCTTCCGTTCCACACGATTCCCGGACAGGCACCCTCCGCGGCACAGCTCCAGACGACTTATGACCAGACGCTCGGCGTGCTCCCGCTTTGGAAGTTCGGTGTCACGGGCACCGGCGTGGGCGTGGCCGTCGTCGACACCGGCGTGGACGGCGCGCTTCCGGACTTCGCCACCAAAAACCACAGTAGCTCGCGGGTCGTTGCGAGCGCTGTGGCGAATGCTGATGCCACCACCGCGACTGACAGTTACGGTCACGGAACGGATGTGGCTGGGATCATCGCCGGGAACGGCGACAATCGCAGCCAGGCGGATCCGCTCGACGGGCGCTACGTCGGCGTTGCGCCGAATGCCAACCTGATCTCGATCAAGGTCTCCGATGAGACGGGTAAGGCAAGCGTCCTCGACGTGATCTACGGACTGCAGTTCGCGGTGGAGCATCAGTCGGAGTTCAACATCCGCGTCATCAACCTGTCACTCGATTCGACGACGCCCCAGTCCTACAAGACCGACCCGCTCGACGCGGCCGTCGAGTCTGTCTGGATGCACGGGATCGTGGTGGTCGCAGCGGCCGGCAATTTCGGCAACGCCTCGAACGCGGTGCAGTTCGCACCGGCCAACGACCCCTATGTGATCACCGTCGGCGGCGTCGATGAGAACGGCAGCGCAAATCCGAGCGGCGACACAATCGCCACCTGGTCGAGCCGGGGCACGACTCAGGACGGCATCCAGAAGCCGGACGTGTACGCGCCCGGCGCGCACATCGTCTCGGTGCTCGCGCCAAACAGCGTGTTCGCGACCAGCTGCCCGACCTGCGTCGTCGGCAACGGTCAGTACATCCAGACAAGCGGAACGTCGATGGCGGCGCCGGCGATCTCGGGGCTCGTGGCCGACCTGCTCCAGATTCACCCGAACTGGACGCCGGATGAGGTCAAGGGCGACCTGACGAGCTCGGCGGTGACGGAGAACAGCTCCTTCCAGGAGCCGAACGCCGTCAAGGCCGCGCTGCTGTGGAATCCGGCGGCGGCAGATCAGGGCCTGACTCCGAGCAGCCTGATCAACACTGCCACGGGCAACATCGACTACAACCTCTCGAGCTGGAGCCTTTCGAGCTGGAGCCGGGCCAAGGGCCCGCTGCGCGCAGGCTACGCGCTCTCGAGCTGGAGCTGCAAGGACTGCACGGCGAGCGGTGGCGCGGGCGCGAGCCCGAGCCTCGGCAGCTGGAGCCTCGGTTCCTGGTCGACGGTCGAGCCACTTGGCTAACGGAGATGGCGGCCCTCGGGCTGGTTGGGGGCTGAGCTCAGGTCGTGGGGGCTGGGCAAAGGCCAAATGGGGGCCGAATCAGGGGCCGGTGGGGGCGAACACCACTGGTGGGGCTGGGTCAGGGGCCGGTGGGGCTGACAAGGCCGGCGGCGGGAACGGATTCCCGTCGCCGGCCTTTCAGGTTTCGCGTGGTCAGACTCGCGGGAGCGCGACGCAGCGAAGCCGGGACACCCGCCCACTCCGCAAAGCCGAGTTGAGCCGATCGAGGATCGCCGGAGCCATCAGGTCGAGCTCTTGTGCCCAGACCGAAGCCGAGCAGGACACCGTGACCACGCCGCCGCGCTCTCCGGTTGGCTGTGCTTCGCCGGCGATGGCCATGCCGACCGCGCCCTGCCAGGCGCGCTGCACTTGCGCGAGCAGGCTGTCGGGCTCGAGCTCGTCGCGAATCTCGTCGAGGGCGGACGACAGCGAGCGAGGACTGCGGCGGTAAGAAGTCACTTCGCGGCGGCCAGCAGCCGTCCGTCCGCTACCGCGAGGTGGGTCACGTCGTCGTCGGTCGACCCAGGGACGTGCTCGAGGTCGGTCGCGGTGATCACCGACTGCCCCGCGGTGGAGCGGAGCAGGTCGACGAGCGACTGGCGACGGTCGCGATCGAGTTCGCTCATCACGTCGTCAAGCAGCATCAAGGGCGGGGCCGGCCGATGCTCGGAGATCACCTCACGCTCCGCGAGCAGCAGCCCGAGCAGGGCCAGCCGTTGCTGGCCCTGGGAGCCGTACGCCCGCAGGTCGTGGTCGCCGTGCTCCGTGGCGAGGTCGTCTCGGTGCGGCCCATGGCCGGTGAAGCCTCGCTCGAGGTCGCCGTCGATGCGCTCGGCGAGCTCGGCGATGAGCTGCGCCGGGTCGGAGGCACGCGAGCGCGGGCGGTAGGAGACGCGCGGCTCGTCGTGGAGGCCCAAGGCCGCGCCGAGGCGCCCGAACGGCTCCGCGAGCAGGTCGGCGGCCCGGCGGCGATCAGCCATCAAGACGATTCCGTGGCGGGCGAGCTGCGCATCCCAACCCTCGAGCGAGGCGCGAGAGCCGCGGCCCGACCGGATGCGCGCGATCAGCGCGTTCCGTTGGGCCAGGGCTTGCGAGTAAAGCCGGCGTGTCTCGGCGCGAGCCGGCCAGAGAGCCGATACGAACTGGTCCAGGTGCGCGCGGCGCAGCGCCGGCGCTCCCTTGACGAGCTCGAGTCGGTCGGGCAGGAACACGCTGACGAGGGGCCGGCTTTCGACGTCCAGCATCCGCTCGACGGTCGCGCCGTCGACTCGCATCAGCTTGGGCCGGCCGGGCTGAAACCCAATCGAGAGCTCGTGCAGGCCGTCGTCGCCCTCACAGGTGAGCACCGCGCGGGCTGCGCCGGCGCCAAAGCTCACCACCTCGCGCTCGTTGCTCGTTCGGCACGAGCGGCCGGTGCACGCGAAGTACAGCCCCTCCAGCAGGTTAGTCTTGCCGGCCCCGTTTGGACCCGTCACGACGGTCAGCCCTTCTCCGAGCTCGACGCGGGCGTCGTGGTAGCTCCGGAAGTCGCGCAGGCTCAGACTGAGGACCTGCACGGGCGGTTCCTAGACGTTCAGCCTGATCGGCATGATCAGGTAGCGGAACCGGCTCTCGTCTCCGGACTCGATCAATCCCGGCCGGAGCGGACTGATGAGCTTCACGACGACGTCCCCATCCTCGATCGCCTCGAGTCCGGCGCGCAGGAACTCGGGGTTGAAGCCGATCTCGAGAGGCTCGCCCTGGAAGGGCACCGGCAGCGACTCCTGAGCCTCGCCGATGTCGGGCGTCTGTGCGGAGATCGTGAGCTCTCCCGGGGCGAACGACAGCCGCAGGGGCGCGTTCTTCTGCGCCAGCAGGCTGATCCGGCGAACGACCTCGGTCAGCTCGACGCCGGACACCCGCAGCTCGTGCTCGAACGTCTCCGGCAGGAGCTGGCGGTAGTTCGGAAACTGCCCGTCGATCAGCCGCGACGAGAGCACGATCCCATCGAGCTCGAACAGCACCTGGTTCTGGCGCACGCTGATGCGGAGCTGCTCATCCTCGACGTGACCGGCAACGCGGGCGAGCTCCTGCAAAGCACGCGCCGGCACGTTGACCTCGAACCCCGAGGGGAGCGCGTCCTCTAGTGTCGTCTCCTTGACACTCAGCCGGTACGAGTCGGTGGCGACCATCCTGAGCTCACGATCCGACGCCGACACGAGGATGCCGGTCAGCACCGGCCGCGTCTCGTCACGCGAGGCCGAGCTCGCCACTTTGAGCGCGGTCGAGACAAACGCCTCGACCGGGAGCGACACTGCCGAGTCCGGATCGGGCTCCGGGAAGGGCGGGAAGTCTTCGGCTCTGAGCGTGCGGATGTGGAACGTGGCGTTCCCGGAGACGAGCTCGACGTCCTGCTGAGACCCGCGTAGCTCGAGGGATATGGCCTCCGCCGGCAGGAGTCGGACCACGTCCAGGATGAGGCGCGCCGGCAGGACGACGACGCCCTCGCGGACGACCTCGGCTTCGAGTGGGACCCGAAGGCCAACGTCCATGTCGGTTGCTTGGAGCTCGACTCCTCCCGATTTCGCCGCGAGTTGGACTCCCGACAGGGCTTGGATCGCGCTGCGCGTCGAGGCCACTCTGCTCACGGTTTGAAGTTGTCGAAGCAGCGCCTCGCGATCGCAGGAGATCTTCACGATGAATACCTCAAATGGGATGTAGGAGTCATAGGGGTCTGGTCGATGTTGATAACCGCGTGATTGGCCGCAGAAAGCGGGAAAACTGGCGTGCGCGAGGAACAGGCAAGTTTGTCAAGAGCGTCGGTCGGCACGGGCGCGATCGATGATGTTCGTGAGCTCCTCGACCTCGTGCACAGCTTGTTGATCGCTGTCCATTCGCTCGTTGACGCGCTTGCAGGCGTGGAGGACGGTCGCATGGTTGCGCCCGCCGAATGCGTCGCCGATTGCGTGTAGGGACGCGTCTGTCAACGCGCGGGCCAGGTGGATTGCGACCTGGCGCGGCCACGTCACGTTGGCGGCGCGGCTCGAGGAGGTGAGCTGGGGCAGCGCGAGGCCGTAGTAGGAGGCGACCGTGTGCTGAATCTCGTCGACGGAGGTTCTCGAGGCCGTCTGCGTTGGCCGGGGATGGATCTCGTCGAGGACGGTTTCCGCAAGGCTCACATCGATGGGAAGCTGTGTCAGCGAGTGGTAGGCAACGATCCTGATCAGGGCTCCCTCGAGGACCCGGACGTTGTCCGTGATTCGGTCGGCGATCATCCCGAGCACGGCTTCGTCGGTCACGGGGATCCGGTCGAGCAACGCGCGCTTGCGGAGGATCGTGACGCGGGTGGCGTGGTCAGGCGGCTTGATCGTGGCGACGAGCCCCGACTCGAACCGCTCGCGCAGGCGCTCCTCGACCGCCACGAGCTGGCGAGGAAGGCGGTCGCATGTGAGCACGAGCTGTCGCCCGGTTTCGTACAGCGCGTTGAAGGTGTGGAAGAACTCCTCCTCGGTCTTCGCCTTGCTCGCGAGGAACTGGACGTCGTCGATCAACAGGACGTCGGCATCGCGGTAGGCCTGCTTGAAAGCGTCGAGCGAGCGAGCGCTGAGGGCCCTGATGAAGTGATTGGTGAACGCCTCGACGGTCGTGTAGCGCACGACCGCGCCACCGCCGAACGAGAGAACGTAATTCCCGATGGCGTGGAGGAGATGAGTCTTGCCAAGGCCGGGCGGCGCATGCAAGAACAGCGGGTTGTACGCCTGTCCCGGAAGTTCGGCCACCGCCAGTGACGCGGCGTGTGCCAGGCGGTTTCCGTCGCCGATCACGAACTGCTCGAAGCTGTAGCGCGGGTTCAGGGCGCCGGCCGCGAGGTCCAGCCCGCCTTCGGTCTGTTTTTTGGGGCGATGGGGACGATCGGCCTCGCGGCAGACGAGCTCGAGCTTGATGTCAGGCCCGAACGCCGTTCGGGCGCAGCGCTCGAGAATCCGCCCGAAGCGTTTGGCCACCCAGTCGTAGGTGGCGGTGGGAGCGTCGACGAGGACTTCTCGCTCGTGCACGGAGTTGAGCTCGAGCGACGCCAGCCAGATCTCGTACGTGGAGTCACCGACGATCCGCCGGAGCTCCGCGCGGAGCTCACGCCAGGCAACGGTGGGCTCGAGGTGCGCGGACAGCGACAAGCAACCCCTTGCGGGACGGTGGCGACGTCAATAAAAAGGGGGCGCCTGGGGAGCGCCCGGGGCGGCGAATATATCAGCGGTGAGGTGCCGCGATCGCCGGTCGCCGGGGCCTTGACGCAAAGCGCGGGAAAAAGCGCCCAGGCCTGTTTCGGGCCGGCTCGGGCCGGTCCGATGACGATCCGAATCTGCAGGAATCTTCGCTGCGTATACTGGCCT
Source organism: uncultured Solirubrobacterales bacterium (assembly GCA_963737055.1). Taxonomy (GTDB): domain Bacteria; phylum Actinomycetota; class Thermoleophilia; order Solirubrobacterales; family Solirubrobacteraceae; genus Palsa-465. Next base: position 255,873 of record CAVTRE010000004.1, read on the forward strand.
CAGTCCCGCTCCCGGGCTCGTGAGCCAATGAAACGCACCTACCAGCCGAAGAAGCGCAAACGCGCCCGCACACATGGATTCCGCGCCCGTATGCGGACCCGCGCGGGACGCCTCACGCTGAAGCGACGGCGCGACAAAGGCCGCAAGCGCCTGACGGTCTGATGGTCGGCCTGCCGGGCGCCCGTCCGAAGCCCGGGCGGATGAGGCTGTCGCGCAGCGCCGACTTCGACCGCGTATTCCGCCAGGGCCGGTCCCACGCCGGGCGCGAGCTCGTCCTGTACGTGTTCCCGCGCGGCGAGGGCGACGAGGCCAGGGTCGGGCTGTCGGTCTCGCGGAAGGTCGGGGGCGCGGTCGAGCGCAATCGAGTCAAGCGCCTGCTCCGCGAGGCCTTCGCGATCGAGGGCGAGCGACTGCCGGCCGGAACCGACGCAGTCGTCGTCGCCCGGCACGAAGCCAACGCTCTGGCTGAACGTGAGGGTTTGGCCGGGATCCGCCGTGCGCTCGGGGAATTGCTCGCGCGCGTGGAGTCCGGGGCGTGAACGCGCTCAGATCACTCGCCGTCCTGCCGATCACGCTGTATCAGCGGCTGATTTCGCCGGCGTTCGGACAGCGGTGCCGCTACTACCCTTCCTGCTCGGAATACGCCGCGCAGGCGATTCGTCGATTCGGCATACTCCGAGGCCTTGTCCTGGCCGCGTGGCGGCTGCTCAGATGTAACCCCTGGAGCCACGGGGGATTCGATCCCGTCGAGGACCAGCGGCTGTTCAGGCCCCGAGCGGCGGCGCCGACCGCCTGACCCATGCTTGTCGTAGCGAACATCTTCCAGCCGTTGATCGACGTCTTCGAGTCGATCCTCTTGTTCTTCCACAACCACGTGGGGCTCTCGTGGGGCTTCTCGATCATCGCGCTGACGATCCTGATGCGGGCGATCCTGCTCCCGCTGACCGTCAAGCAGTTCCACTCGATGCAGAAGCTGCAGCGCATGCAGCCGCAGATGAAGGAGATTCAGGCCAAGTACAAGGACGACAAGCAGCGCCAGCAGCAGGAGATCATGAAGTTCTACAAGGAGAACGAGATCAACCCGCTCGGCTCCTGCCTCCCGCTGGTCGCGCAGCTCCCGGTCTTCATCTCGCTCTTTTACATGCTTCGCCAGGACCTGCGGAAGAACATCTGCCCGCAGACCCAGCTGCACCACCAGGTCCAGTACGCGGCAGCTCACCACATCACGGTCGCGCAGGCCGCCGGGCAGACGGTCCCGTGCGGCCCCAACAACGGGGCGGGCTTCCTCTTCATCCCCGACTTGACCAACAAGGCGACGGGTTGGGTCCTGATCGTCCTGCTGCTCCTCTACGTTGGGACGCAGCTCGCCTCGAGCCTGATGATGTCGAGCCCGATGATGGACAAGCAGCAGCGCAACCTGATGCTGCTGCTCCCGCTCGTGTTCGTCGTCATCGTGATCAACTTCCCGGCGGGCCTGATCGTCTACTGGATCACCACCAACGCCTGGACGATGGGTCAGCAGTACACGGTGCGAAAACTGATCGGCACCCCAACGCCACCGGTGGCGACAGCAGGGCCTGGGCCACCCGGCGGTGGAGGTGGCGGTCGCGGTGGCGGTCGTGGAGATACAGGTGGCGGCGGCCCGCCACCGCCGGACAATGGCGGCCCGAACGGCGCTCCCGACGGAGGGGGCGGCGGCGGCCTCTCCGGACTCATCCGCGGCCGGCCCAAGCGAGAGGCCGAGCCCGTGGCGACGGGTGGCGGGAGCCGCAAGCCCGCCAGCGCACCACCGCCCCCACCCCGCAAGAAGAAGAAGCGCTCAGGACGCAGGAGATAAATCGTGGCCACTGACATCGGCACGGCCGGATCCCGCGTGCAGGAACTGCTCGAGCACATCGTCGACGGCGTCGGGATCGACGCCAGCGTCCACGTCGAGGAGGACGCCGACGAGATCCGGGCCGACCTCGAAGGGGACGATCTCGGCCTCCTAATCGGCCGCCACGGCCAGATGATCGACGCGATCCAGCACATTGCCTACCGGGTCGCGTCCAAGGGCCACACGGTCCGCAAGCGCGTCGTGGTCGACGCCGCCGGCTATCGCGAGCGCCGCGCCGTCGCGCTGCGTGCGGCCGCCGACCAGGCCGCCGAGGCCGCGGTCCATGACCGGCGCGCGGTCACGCTCGAGGCGATGAGCGCCCTCGAGCGCAAGGTGGTCCACGAGCACCTCAAGAGCCGTCACGACGTCGAGACGTACAGCCAGGGCGAGGAGCCCGACCGGCGGCTCGTCGTGGCGCCCTTGGTGGACTGACCCCGGGCGTTCACGCGACCCGGTCCGGTCGCGGCTTCCGCGCCTCGCGCCCGCCCCGCCGCCCGCGCCTCGCCGGCCCCCCGCGCCTCACCCTCCTGTTTCACGTTTTTTCTCTCGGTGAAACAATCCCAGCCGTGAACCAGCTGTCTGACTTCGACCACGGCCTCGTAGTCGGGTTGCTCGTGGGCGAGGCCTCGTTTGGCGGCGATGGCAAGCAGCCCCAAGTAACCGTGCGGATGCACGTCCGGCATGAGGCCCTGTTCGGCTGGTTGATGGAACGGTTCCCCGAGACCCGGCTGTACGGTCCCTACCACCACGGTGGCCGTTCCTACTACCAGTGGATGGCGCGGGGAACAGCGCTCGTGCGGGATGTTCTGCCATTGCTCGAAGGCGAGCTCCACGCCGGCCTTGACGGTTACGCCGCGGAACGGTTCGAAGCCATGTGCACGAGGTACGCGCCGTTCATCGCCCGCGAGCGCGAGCGCCTCGGAATGTCGGGCTGACCCATTGCCCCGCAACGCCGAATCGCGAGATCCGGAGTCGCGGGTGGCGGCCCTGGCGGACCGCTACGACCTGCCCGCCGACGCCGTCCCGCGGCTCGTCTCGTTCCATCGCCTCCTCGTCGATGACCCGCTGGCGCCGACGGCGGTCCGGGATCCGCTCAAGGCGGTCGACGACCACCTGGCGGACTCGCTGGTGGGGCTCGAAGTCGAACCGGTCCGGACCGCCACGACGATCGCCGACCTCGGGTCGGGCGCCGGCCTACCCGGCTTGCCGCTGGCGATAGCGCTCCCCGGCGCGAGCGTTGCCCTTGTGGACAGCTTGACCAAGCGGTGCGCCTTCCTCGAGCGGGCGGTCGCGGTCTCGGAGGCCGCGAACGCGCGTGTCGTCAACACGCGAGCGGAGACCTGGCCGGAGGGCCTGGCGGCGTTCGACGTCATCGCGGCTCGCGCCCTCGCCCCATTACCGGTCGTGGTCGAGTACGCCGCGCCGCTGCTGACCGTCGGCGGGACGCTCGTGGCCTGGCGCGGGCGACGCAATCCTCGCGACGAGGCCGCCGCGGAGCGCGCCGCGGTGCAGGTCGGACTAGAGCCCCTCGAAATCCGCTATATGCAGCCGTTTCGTGGTGCTGAGAATCGATACCTTCACCTCATGTCGAAGGTTAGTGAGACACCTTTAGGGTTCCCGCGACGCCCCGGAATGGCGACCAAGCGGCCGCTCGGCATGCAATGACGGGTGCAGCGCCCGGATCTGACCGCCCCCGTCGGTAGCTTCACCCCCTCGATGGGGACTGTGTACGCAATCGCCAATCAGAAGGGCGGAGTGGGCAAGACGACCACGGCGGTGAATCTCGCCGCTTGCGTCGCCGAGGCGGGCTATGACGCCCTGCTCGTCGACATCGACCCGCAGGCCAACGCGACGATCGGTCTCGGGATCAGCAAGGAGGGCCATGGCACGGTCTACGACGTCCTGGTCGGGTCTTCATCGCTCGGCGACGTCGTCCGTCCGACCGGCATCGACCGACTCTGGATCGTCCCGTCGGGTCCCGACCTCGCCGGGGCCAACGTCGAGCTCCCTCGTACGGCGGGCTCCGAGACGCTGCTCCGCGACGCGCTCTCCGGCGTCCGCGAGCGCTACGCCTTCACGCTGCTCGATTGTCCGCCGTCGCTCGGGCCGCTGACCGTGAACGCACTCGTCGCGGCGGATCGGGTGATCGTCCCGGTACAGGCCGAGTACTTCGCACTCGAGGGTCTCGCGGGCCTCCTGGACACGCTCTCGCTCGTGCAACGCGAGCTCAATCCATGGCTTACTGTGGCCGGGATGCTGTTGACGATGCACGACGGCCGCACGCGCCTGGCGCAGGACGTCGAGCGCGAGGTCCGCGAGCACTTCCCCGAACTGGTGTTCGATACGGTCATCCCGCGCAACGTGCGCGTCGGCGAGGCGCCGAGCTTCGGCAAGCCCGTCATCCATCACGATCCGCACTGCGCCGGCGCCGACGCCTACTTCGAGCTGGCAAAGGAGGTGGCCGCTCGTGGCTGAGCGACCGAAGGGAATGGGCCGCGGCCTCGCGGCGATTCTGTCCGTGGCTCCGCGCGATGAGCTCCAGGAGCTCCGCCCGGTCCCGGTCGACATGATCGACCCGAGCCCCAACCAGCCGCGCCGCACGTTCGACGAGGACTCCCTGATGGCTCTCGCCGGCTCGATCCGCGCCCGCGGCGTGCTCCAGCCCGTGCTCGTACGGCCGATGGTGAGCGGGCGCTACGAGCTGATCGCCGGCGAGCGGCGCTGGCGCGCCGCCCGGCTCGCGGAGCTCACCGCGATCCCGGCGGTCGTCCGCCGGCACGACGATGCCGCGTCCCTCGAGGTGGCGCTGATCGAGAACATGGCGCGCGAGGACCTCAATCCCGTGGAGGAGGCCCGCGCCTGCGCCGCGCTCGTCGAGGAGCTCGGCCTGACCCGCGAGGACGTCGGTATTCGCGTCGGCCGCAGCCGGGTGGCCGTCTCTAACCTCATCCGTCTGCTCGACCTCCCCGACGAGGCGCTCGAGCTGATCGAGCGCGGCGATCTCACCGAGGGCCACGGTCGCGCCCTGCTCCTCGCCTCCGACCACGCCACGCGCCGCACGCTCGCGCGCGACGCCGCACACCGCCGCTGGTCGGTGCGCGAGCTCGAGTCTCGCGCCCGCGCCGCCGCTCCCTCGGGCGGCCGCCGGCGCCCCCGCGCCCGCCCCGCCCTGCACCCCGACCAGGTCGCGGCGATCGAGCTCATCTCCGACGCCCTCGGGGCCGCCCTCGGCCGCGAGGTCGACGTCGCCCCCGCGAGAGGCGCCGGCTACCGGGTCCAGCTCAGCTTCGAGTCGCTCGACGACGCCCTCGACGTCGCCCGTCGCCTCCGAGTCCGCGCCGTCTCCTGATCTGCAGGCAGGTCCGCTTGCCCGGCAGCATCGTCCGCCGGCCCGCGCCACCCACTGCCAATCCGCGCCTCGCCACACCTGCAGGCCGCCGGTAGAATCGCCCGAGTCGGGCGATTAGCTCAGTCGGTTAGAGCGCTTCTCTGATAAGGAAGAGGTCCCAGGTTCGAGTCCTGGATCGCCCACTCGCAGGAATTCCCTGGAAACCGGGTGGTTCGTCCTCAAGCTAGCTGACGAAGCACCTGCTCGACGTCCTGCGGGTTGAACGGCCACAGGAACACCGCACGCTCGTGTCCGGTTGCGTCGAGCACGTATGCAGCCTCGGTGTGGTCAATGCGATATGTCACGGTGCCGTTGATCCGCCACGTCCTCACCTTGACGCCGATTCGGTAGTTCTTCCACACGGCAGCGAGGTCCGCTGGGCGGCCGACGGCCCAACGCCACTCTGGGACGAGACGCCACTCCCGATCGTCTTGGAGGAGGTACCGCCGCGCGTCGGCGTATACGTCGACGCTGACCGAGAGGATCACCGGCCGGCGAGCGGCGGGGAGCTGGCGTTCCATCTGGTTGAGCACCTGCGCTTCGAGCGGGCAGAAGTTCCGACACAGCGGATCGATGAACGTCACGATCACCGGGTGTCCTCTGCTCGCTGCGACCGACACAGGTCGGCCGTCCTCGCCACGGAGTGAGAAATTGGGAGCGAGACGGTCGCCGGCACCCCAGCTGGACGCCGGAGGGGACACCAGCGAGACAGGCGAGTAGGCGGTCGGGGTGCTACTACCGCCGGAGCGGCCCGATGCAAGGATCGGCGCGGCGACCGCAGCCACACACAGCACCGCCAGCCCGGGAATGGCCCATCGCAGCCTTCGCGGTAGCCGGGAGCTCCCCGGGACCTGCTGCCGTACCCGCCGCGGTGCGAGCCGATGCCGCGCTCGCGTGACGACGACCGCGAGCGCAAATAGCGCAGCGATCACGCCGGCCACGCCGCCGATAAGCGTCAGAGTCCCGGCACTACCCGCCTGCGCCGATCCACCACTCGCCGCGGACCGGCTCGGCGGAAGCGCAACGCCTGAGGCAGCTGCCAGCCGGCGTACGGCAACATCCGCCGCCGCGGCCGGAGCCGCCCCCGCGCCGCTGTCCAGTGGGACCTTCGCGAGCAATGCATAGGTGCCCGCGGTAGCGTGACCCGGCCAGTTGAAACCAAAGCCATTCGGCATGACGACCAGCAGCCGCTGCCGCCTGTACGCGAGCGACAACTCCACGCCGAGGAACCGCGCGTAAGTCCGCGGCTGATCCCAAAGCTCGGTGACCGACCCCAGGTCGTAATCGCTGGCAATAACCGCTACTCGGATCGCGAACCCCGCCCGGTTCGCGGCGCCCACGGTCGCGACCAACTGCCGCTGAGCAGGCGACATGCCCGTCGATTGCGAACTCAGGAAGACCTGATTGGCAATCAGATAATCGCTGGCTGGGTCGCCGTCCGCACGTGCCACCCCACCCGAGACGACGACCAGGGCGACCGCCAGGGCGAGCACGGCACTCGAGCGAGCGACGCAACGTGCGACGCTCGCCCGAGCGCGTGCAAACAGCCCGCTCACTAGCAGAGCTGTGACAGATCCAAGGTCACCCGTCGAGCCAGCTCGCCAGGCGTCTCCCACACGGGGACTCCGTGTCGCGCGGCCCGAGATGCCCGCTTGGTGACAGAAGCCACCGCGGCGCTACTCGCCCCGTATGGCCCGATCAACTGCTGCGGGGTGTACAGATTTCCGTTCTGCATCACGTACACATCGTTCGCGATCGTTTCGATGTCCTGCAACGGGTTGCCGTGGATGACGTCCATGTCGGCGATCATTCCCGGCTGGATCGTGCCGAGTTCGTTGGAGACCCCCATGATCTTGGCGGGTTCGACGGTGGCCGCGCGCAGCGCCTGATAGTTGCCCAGGCCAGTCTGTGCCACCTCGCTGATCGCGATCACCTGTCCGAAGTTGCCAAAGCCGATCGGGTTATCGGTACCGATGAGCACCGTGCCACCCTGGTCGACGATTTGCTTCAGCGCCTTTGTCGTCCCGACCTGCGTCGACAACTGCGCCGCGGTGAGCGGGGGTGCCGCGAACTCCTGCTGCGCCAGCGCGTACTGCCACGGGCTCTGGAGCGCCTTGATCCGCGGGTCATTGGTGAACGGCTGACCGTTGATCTCGGGAAGGAAGTTCGGCGCACCCGTGTACGGCGTGGTGGTGATCGACATTCCCGACCGGGCGTACAGCTGGATCGTGTCGTCGTAGGCGACGACGTCGTTTGACACCGCGATCTGGTAGCCCAATCGCTGCGTCGCCCAGTGCGAGCCGCCATCCTGGCCGTAGGCCAGCGCCGGCCAGAAGTAGTGCGAGAACGAAGGTATCCCGAGGGTGTGACCCGCCTGAATCGCAACCTGCTCGAGGCTGTTGGGGAGTCTCACGTACGTCTTGAGGATGTCGGGATGCAACTTCCCGAGCCGCTCAAGATTAGTCGTCACCGCCGACTGGTTCGGATCCGCCCGCATCCACGCGTAGAAGATCCTGCCGCCGTCGATGGGCTCTGCAGCCCAGAAGTATCGAGGGCCGGGAGCCGCGCCGGACTGCTGGGACTCGACCTCCAGGAGCGAGTGGTACGGCTCGTCCCCCATGGACATCTCGGTCGTGATCCCCATCGCGAGCTCGAGACGATTCGTGCGGCCCCCCGCGAACGGCTGATCCATCCCCTCGTGCGCGTGCGACTCCCACAAGCCCGGGATCACGGTGTCCTGGGACGCATCCACGTACTGGACGCCGGCGCCATACGTCGACCGCGGCTGAGCCGGCCCGACGCTCACAATGCGGTTGCCAATCACGACGATGTCCACATTGCGCTGTTCCGAACCGTTCGTTCCCGCCCACAGCGTTCCGGCGTGAATCACCTTCTCGCCCGATGGCGGCGCCTGCGGCGTCCACGTCAGATTCACCGGCACCGTCTTCGGCGCGCCCCCGTGGATCGAGATCAACCGCAGCGTCCCGCCCGAGTCATACAGAATGTGGTGCGAGTCTCCCGACCAGCTCAGCTGATCGGCCGCCTCCACCGTCAGCGGCCGGGCCGGGCCGGTGGGTGCCCCGGTCGCAGGATCAACCGGAACGACCTGCAAGACGTTATCCATCACGTAGGCCATGTACTTGCCGTTCGGCGACCACACCGGCCCGTCGTCCTCGACCCGGTTGCTGATCGTCTCATACGGCTTCGCGGGATCCGCGAAGTACTCGGTCGTCGCACCCGTCGTCGCGTTGACCGTCTCGATCTTGCTGACACCTTCGCGGAAGCGGTTCGAGTACTGCTGCAACACCGCGAGCGCGATCGTGTTGCTGTCCGGGCCCCACGTCGGCCGGCCCGGCTCAAAGTTGGAGTTGATGGTAAGGCCGGTGGAGTTCGCGGCCCCCCACACCTTCTGGAACTGCCCCGTCGAGACATCCGCGACGTACATCTCCCGGGCGCCGGCCTCGAGATCGAGCGTGTCCAGGAACGCGATCTTCTGACCGTCAGGCGACCACGCCAACTGCACCTCCGGCCCCGTGAATGGCGCCGTCAACTTCCGAGTTGCCCCCGTCCGCATGTTGCGGATAAAGATCGCCATCGACCCATCCGAGTCAGTCGAATACGCCAGAGACTTCCCGTCCGGCGACCACGTCGGATCCGCCTTATAGAACTGATCGTGAGTCAATGCACGCGGCTTATGACCGATCTTCATCAACCACAACTGATTGAGCGCGACGAACGCGACCTGCTTTCCGTCCGGCGACAACGCTGGGCTGACTATCCCCACAGCGTCCTGCTTCGCTGTCGACGAGAAGTCGTAGCTCTTCATCGGATAGGCAGCCCGCGCGAACGACACCCGCGCCGAAAACGGGACATTCGTCACCGTCCCCGTCGTCACGTTCCGCTGCTCGATCTTGCCATTTGCCGCGTAAACCAGCGTGTCATTCGACAACCACGGCGCCGGGAACGCGAACACGTCCTCATCGCCCGACACCGCCTGGCCATTCACAAACAACTGTGTCAATGGCCCCTGGTTCACACTCGTCGGGCCCCCTGAAGCCGAACTCTGCCCGACGTACGCGATGTTCTTTCCATCCGGCGAGTACGTCGGGGAGTACAGCGTCATCGACGCATTTGTATAGAGCGCCTGGGGCGGACTCTGCCCGTTGACAGCGATTGAATCGATCGAGTGAATCGTGTCCACATAGGTGATATGTGAACCATCCGGCGTCCAGGTCGGGTAGTAGGCGTTGCTCAGCACGGCGTCATGTGTGACCTCGGTCAATTCCCCCGTCGCCAGCGTGAGCACCCAGACGTTGTAGCTCCCGCTCGCAGTTCCGGGGGGCGAATCCGCCACCGGTCGATCGGAGGAGAACGCAATCTGTGTCCCATCCGGAGAGAAGACCGGCTCGCGATCGTCGTAGTACCCGAACGTCAGCTCACGGACATTCGAGCCGTCCGGGTTCATCGCCCAAATATGGAAATTCCCGCTCTTATACGACTGGAACGCGATCGTCTTCCCGTCCGGTGACCATGTCGGATAAGCCGTGTCCTGTGACAGGTTCGAAATCCGCGTGGCCGTGCCGCCTGCGGCCGGCATCGTCCACAGATTCCCCATGAAATTCATCACGATCGAGTGATCGTCTCCAGAAAGCGCAAGCGTCAGGGCCGACCCCTCGTGGAGATTCAGCACCCCGGACGTACCTCCGCCCGTTGCGCCCGACAACTTGTGTTGGACAGGACGAGCTGCAGAGCCCGACACACCAACTGCGAATATCACGGCAGCCAGCGCCACGCCAACAGGCAGTAGCCACTGGAGCAAACGACTCGATCCACGCACCGAAACTCCCTCCCTCACGACGCTGTGTAAAGAACGCTTTCTCGACAGCAGCGAGACGGCCCCCGCATGGACGCGCGGCAGCACTCGCATGACGTTCTAATCTGTAGCGGGCTAACGGTAACCCGAGGGCGGCGACGCGTAAATGGCCGATGCGACGAACGGTCAGGAGAACACGATAAACGGCGAAGGGACCCCAACTATCCCCAGAACGAGATCCGTGTCGCCATCGGGCAAATCGGAATCGCCTCCGACGCATAAGGCAGGGCTGGCTGCGCGGCTCAAGCAGCTGAGAGCTGAGCATGGCCTCTCTCTGTCCCAGTTGGCCCGCGCCACCGGCATCTCCAGCTCGTTCCTCTCCCTCATCGAGCAGGCACAATCGGACATCACGATTGGCAGACTCGTGCGCCTAGCCGAGTTCTACGACGTCGAGCCGGCCGACCTGCTCAGCGGGCCCCCGAGCCCGCCCGCCGACCATATACGGATCCTTCGCACCGCCCCCGATCACATGCTCCACTCCCCGACCGAGGGGGTCGACATGTACGACCTCACCTGCGGCGCGCGCTGGACGCTCGTCCCGTCCCTCAGCAGCTTCCGGCCCGGCGGGAGCATCGAGATCGACGACGAGCACGAGCACGAGCGCATGATCTACATCCTCGACGGCACATTCGAGCTGGTCTTTCCGGACGAGGCGCCAACCCGCCTCCGAAGCGGAGAGGGCGCGACCTTCCATAGCGTCGGCCGATATCGCATCACCAATGTCGGGAGGGGACAGGGCCGCCTTATCGCTGTCCGCATGCACCCCGAGGCGCACTAAACAAGCGTCCTGATTCGCGGGTACATCCGTAGTAGGCGACGAAGCTCGGCGCTGTGCCGGCGCGCGACTGGGATCTCGGTGCCGTCGACTAGCGCCAGGCTTGCGGTGCCTCCTAGCTGGGGTCGCATTTCCCGGGCTCGGCGGAGATTTACAACGTAAGCCCGATGAACGCGGTGGAAGCCATACGACTTCCAGCGCCGGTCAATCTCGGTGATGGTGGCGCGCTGCAGGTAGCGTCCTGTATCGGCGACGATTCGGACGTAGTCCCGCTGTGCGCTGACGTACAGGATCGAGCTGAGGGAAATGATCCGCGTAGCTTCGTCGAGGGGCCGGTGGACGCCGACGACGGGCTGGCTCAGCGATGGACCGGTCTCTGTGTCAGCTTGATCCTCTGCATCGTCGGCCGGATACGAGACGCGAGCGAGGGCCTCCTCCAGTCGACGCTGAGTGACCGGCTTCCGCAGGTAATCGCGAGCGCCGAGCTCGAACGCCCGGGCGGCACCGTCCTCGTTGGCGCTCACGAACACCACCGCTGGAGGATTTGCGAATCGATTGAGCACGCCCGCGAGCTCCAGGCCGTCGAAGCCTGGCATGCGTACTTCGCTGAACAGGGCGTCAAATTGCCGGGTGGCAAAGAGCCGCAGCGCTTCGCTCGCGCTGCTCGCGCACGCGGTCTCGGTCACACGCGGCGAGCTGTTCAAGAGCTGGCCGAGGTCCTCGAGCGCAAGCCGATCAGCATCGACGGCGAGCACCGAGAGGCGACCCTGTGCATTCACGCCGCTGCGGACGCTCCAGTACGCGCAAAAGACCTAGGGTGTCTCATTATCGTGACCGAGCCGACTGACTCCCCGCCTGAAACTCGAGCCGGAAGCAGGATAATGGCCGAAGGCGGCCAGAATACTATGCGGAGACTCGCAATCGAGTCAACCCCGAAGGCGACTCGCCGCCCCGCCGGCTGGTGGCTGATCGCGACCCTGGTGGCCGTATTCCCAGCCAACCTCCACATGGCGCTGCACCCGGACGAGTTTCCAAGGGTCCCGGGTGGCGCGGCCAGCCTGTGGGCCCGGCTTCCGCTCCAGGCCGTGTTCATCGCCTGGGTGGCCAGCGCGATGCGCCGCTAGGTCGCGTCGCATCGAGTCCAACCGACGCCCCGGTCCTCAGAGCGCGGCAGTGCCGGGCGTCGGGCCCCCGGTCCTCAGAGCCTCAACGGCGCGGCGCAGGTACCGGGTGGCGCGCCAGCGGGCGCCGGGTCCGAGGAACCGAGCCAGCTCGCGGCCGTCGGTCAGCTGGACAGACCAGCCGTGCCGGATTGGCCTGATGATCATTCGAAGGGCGTTCATGGCTGCATCCATCTCACGTTGCTTAGTTGAGTTGTCAATGGTACTCCCTGCGCAATCTCGGCACCGGAGGCGGCTGCGCGGGCCACCGCGAGAAACGATGGCGGGCCACCGCGACAAGCGATGGCCCGCTTTTAGTTGGCGCTACGCCGGCGAGGTCCGCTGCGGACTGAGGACATCGCGGACCGCGTAGGAGAGGCGCCCCTGGAGACGCAGGATCAGGCGCTTGCGCTCCGCGATGTCGGCCGGCGCGGCGCCTTCGTCCTCGAGGCGCCGGAGCTCCGCAACCTGACCGCGGAGATGCGCGATCAGCCGATCGAGGGTTCGCGAGTCCGTCATGACCCCACCTCGAACGCCGGCTCGAGCGCCGGCCGCGGAGCCGGGTGGGCCTCGGGCTCGATCGCGACGCGAGGGAGCCTCCGGTCGAGCCAGCGGGGCAGCGCCCACGTGGTGCGCCCGAGGAGCTGGAGGACTGCGGGCAGCAGGAGCATCCGCACCACCAACGCATCGAGGAGCACCGCGCTTGCCATGGCCAGCCCGAACATCGCGAGGATCCGGTCGCCGCTAATCGCGAACGCGCCGAACACCGCGACCATGACGGCTGCGGCCGCCGTGATCACGCGGCCGGTGCGGGCCAGGCCCTCCCTGACCGCGACGCTGGCGTCACCGCGTGCCTGCCATTCCTCGTGGACCCGGGAGATGAGGAAGACCTCGTAGTCCATCGACAGTCCGAAGACGATCGCGAACGTCAGCACCGGGATGAAGGCATCGATCGGCCCCGCCTGTCCGCCGAGCCAACCCCGCTCGAACACGGCCTGGATGATCCCCAGCGACGCGCCGATCGACAGCAGGTTCATGAGCGCGGCCTGAACCGGGATCACGAGCGATCTGAACACCACCAGCAGCAGGAGCGCCGCCAGCGCGACGACGACGCCGATGAACAGCGGCAGCTTGCTCGAGAGGACGTGCGAGAAATCGACCTGCGCTGCCGTCGCACCGCCGACGTACACGCGGCTCCCGGTCGAACGCTCGAGCGGCGGGATGACCGAGTCGCGCAAGTGCGTGACCAGGCTCGAGGTCTGCGAGCTCTGTGGCGACGTCGTCGGGTAGGCCACGACGGACGCCGTGTCCCCGGCGGGGTTGAGCCGCGGCGACGCGACCGACGCGATGCCGGGAGTCGTGCGGAGCGTGTGGGTGATTTCGGTGAGGGCCGCGGAATCGTGCGCCTGCGGAAGCGCCACCGCGAGTTGCAACGGTCCGTTTACGCCGGGACCGAATCCCTTCGCGAGCAGGTCGTAGGCCTTGTGGGTGGTCTGATTGGCCGGGTCGTTGCTGGCGTCGCTCGAGGCGAGGCGCAATCCGAGGGCGGGTGCAGCGAGCACCAGCATCAGCGCCGTCGCGGCGATTGCCGTCATCGCGGGACGGCGTTGCACACGTTGGACCCAGCGCAGCCAGAACCCGGGCCGCTCGCCATCCGCCTCCGGGCCAGTCTGTCCTCGCACGGTTTCGCCGATCCGCCGACCGCTCAGGCCGAGCAGTGCCGGCAGCAGCGTGAGCGAGGCGGCGAGCACGAGCACCACGCCGATCGCCGCCGCGACGGCCGCGCCGTTCAGCAGGCTCACGCCGAGGGCGAACATCCCCAGCAGCGCGATCACGACGGTCGCGCCCGCGAACAGCACGGCTCGGCCGGAGGTGTTGAGGGCGGCCTCCACCGCGGACTCGACATCGCCTCCATTCGTCCGGTAGTTCTCGCGGAAGCGCGTGACGATGAACAGCGCGTAGTCGACGCCGACGCCGAGCCCGATCATGAGCGCCAGCTCGGACGCGAAGCTCGGCATGTCGACGATGTGGCTCGCGAGGTTGATCACGCCGATCCCCGCACCCAGACCCAGTAGAGCGGTGGCGATCGGAAGTCCCATCGCGGTGAACGACCCGAAGCTGATCAGCAGGATCACGATCGCCGCGAGAATCCCGATGACCGTCGCAAACCCGAGGGACGCCTGCTGCGCCTGTTCGATCGCCTGGCCGCCTAGCTGCACGTCGAGCTGCGCCGACCGCGCCGACTCAGCGGTACTGACCACACGGTTCACGGCAGCCTTTGGCAGCGCGTCGGCGCGCTCGTCGAAGGTCACGGTGGCGAACGCGATCGTCCCGTCGCGGGAGATCGCGTGCTGGCCAGGCGCATACGGGCTGACGACGCCCGTCACGTGTCCGAGCTTCGCGACGCGGGCCAGCGTCGCATCGATTGCGGCACGGTCGGCCGCGTCGGTCAGCTTGCCCGACTTGGCCTGGAAGACGATTTGATCCGCGTCGCCGGCCTGGGCCGGAAAACGCGACTGAAGCAGGTCGACGGCCTGCTGGGAGTTCGTGCCCGGCAGCGTGAAGCTGCTCGCGGTCTTCTTCCCGATCGCATTCGACACCGCGAATACGCCGATTGCGGCCACGATCCAAGCGGTCACGACGATTCGTCGGTGCCGCATCGTCCAGCGAGCGATGTTCGTCATATTATTTCTGTCCCAGCTTTCATCAGTAGCAACTTTGCAGGCGCTGCATTTATATAGGGGCTGCAGAGCAAAGTCAACACTCGTTGCAAAATTTCTATCTGTGCACGTTCGCTGGTAAGCTTCCGCTCATATGAGCTCGCTCGACTCAACCCAGCCCAAGATCGGCCTACGGGAGCGCAAGAAGCAGCAGACGCGCGAGACGATCGCCCGCGCCGCGCTCCGGATGTTCGCCTTGCGCGGATACGACGAGACCACGCTCGCCGAGATCGCCGAGGCGGCCGAGGTCGCGCCTCGGACGATCTTCGCCTACTTCGACAGCAAGGAGGACATCCTGTTCTCCGAGGAGAGCGGGTATCTCAACGAGCTGAAACGAATGCTCGACGAGCGGGCGGCCGGCACGACGACCGTTGACGCTCTCCGGGAGTTCGTGGGATGCATGAAGTCGCCCGACGAAGACGACAAACTCCGCAAGAAGGTCATCATGGCCAATCCCGCGCTGCAGATGAAGATGCGCGCGCGACATGCGCAGCTCGAGCCGATGCTCGGCGAATCGATCGCCCGGGATCTCGGTACCGACCCCGACGATATCCGCGCGCTGCTGATCGCGGCGTCGATGACCGCGGCGTTCGAGTCCGTCAGCGACCAGTTCTTCCAGGCGGAGTCAGGCGGCGAGCCCGTCACGCACGACCAGGCCATGGCCATCCTCGACCAGGTGCTCGACTTCCTGCGTGGCGGGCTCGAGGCGATGCAGCGCGGGTAGGTCAGCCGGCCTCGACGATCTCGAGGCCGTTGCCGTCTTCGTCGTGGAAGGCGAACATCGCCGGCACGCCCGGCCAGCGGAGCAGCTCGCCGACATCGACGCCGCGGTCCTGGAGGGCGGCGTGGACGGCGGCCGCGTCCTCAGCGGCCAAGCGGATGCCGGTCTCGACGCTGGCGGGGACGCCATCGCGTGCCGGAACGAGCGAGAGCGTGATGGTCGCGCCGGTGGGCGCCACCTCGATCCAGCGGCCGCCGAACTGCGGGAGCGGGACGTCGCGGCGTGTCTCGAACCCGAGCTTCTCGGTGTAGAACGCGAGCGCGCGGTCCTGGTCGGTGACGGGGACGCCGATGTTCATGACGTCGGTGATGCGTGTCTGATCGTTCACGGTCGTTCTCCTGTGTCGTTGCCTCGCGTTGCTTCCAGCGCGCCTTTGAGCGCCGCCAGTCGCTCCCGCCAGTAGTCCTTGATCCGTTCGGCCTCGCCGGCGTCGGGGAGGCGGCGGTGCTCGAGCGCCACCGTGCTCTTGGCCTCCCCCCTCGAGAGGAAGGTGAGGTTGACGCGGGTGTCCCCGTCACCCCAGTCAAAACGCGCCGACTTCGGCCTCGTGGCCGTACGCTCGCGCAGCCGGCCGTCGGGGAGCCACTGCGCGCGTACCCGGTCCGAGACGAACGCTTCGTACAGCCGCTCGACGGGCACCGCCACCGTCCGCGATGCGGTGATCGCGAAGCCGTCGTCCTTCTCTCCGACCTCGCGCAGTCCGCGGGCACGCTCATAGCTGGCGGTGACGGCCTGCACGTTCCAGGCCAACGGATGGAGGTTCTGCTGCTCGGCGAGCCAACGAGCGGTCTCGCGGTGAGTTCGATCCGGGGCACCCCAGCCGTCGAGCATCTCGAACCACTCCTCCCAGCCGCGGCCGGTCCGCCGGCGGATGGCCTCGTCCGAGGTCGCGAGCTTCACACCCTCGAGCGCTTCTGTCTCGTCTGCACGAAGCAGCCTCGTGCGGGCCGTCGTGTAGCTCTCGCCCGTTTTCTCCATCCGTGCGCGGACGAGACGCTTGAACGACTTCTGCTCGGTCATCGCTGGTGCTCCTTTCGAACAGGCGCGGCCCCGCGACTCACGCTCACGGCGCCCCGCCGGAAAGGGCAACAGCTGACCGGCGTCCCGAGAGCAGCGGCCCCCTTTGCCCCCGCTTCGCCGGTGGCGTGAGCACCGGATTCGAGGGTTGGGCGCGGGACGGCGCCTGAACGAAAGTATTGCTATGAGCTACGACCGTCGCAACCCACGAAACTCATCGGTCCGCCTCTCGAGGCGGGTCGTGGGGGCTGGCGGTGGGCGGGGCGCGCGGGGGCGCCCGGGGGGTGGCGCTGGGTTCGGTTCCACGAGTGCCGGACCACGCCGAGCCGCCGGTGATATACGACCACGTCATCTGGATCGTCATGGAGAACCACTCCTACGACCAGATCATCGGCTCCTCCGACGCGCCCTACCTCAACAAGCTGGCCGGCGAATTCGGCCTGGCGACGAACTTGTACGCCGACCGTCGCGGACGGGGACACGCGATGCTCCGCGCGACGCAGGAGATGCTCAACCTCACCCCGCTCCTCGGCGACGCCGCCACGGCGGACGATCTCCGCGCCGCGTTCAACGTGTAGCGATTGATCTAGTCGCCGGTCTCGAGCGCCGGCCGGGCCACCACCCGCCGCGTGCGGAACGCCACGGCCCCGACGAAGGCCAGTGCCACCGTCACCACGCCGGCCCCCGCGAACACCGCGCGCACGCCGGCGACGGTGAGCAGCGCGCCTGCGCCGATGAAAGCCGCCACGAACGCGATGTTCTCGAGCACGTCCTTCAGCCCGAACACGCGACCCAGCATCCAGTCGGCGACCATCTCCTGCATCAGGCGCATCTCGGGACCGACGAGCAGGTTCTCGCCCAGGCCGATGAACGTGAACGCCACGAGCGCGAGTGCAAGGTTGGGGGCGAGTGCGGCCACCGCCATCGCGGCGCCCGACACCCCGATCCCGACCAGCCAGCGCCGCCGCAGGCCGCCGATGTCCGAGCCGGCGCGGGCGTTCGTCCACGAGCCCGCGACCATGCCGAGCCCGTACAGCGCCATCAGGACGCTGTAGCCGGACCCGTCGGTGTGAAGTGGCCCGGTCGCGAACAGCGGCGCGAGCACGTTGAACATTGCGCCGGTAAACACCACGAGCGCGCCGACGATCATCAGCACGGGGACGCCCGCCATGGCCGCGGCGGCACGCGCGCCCTCGCGGGTGTGCGCCCACACCGACCCCGGCGGAGTCTCCTCGGAGTCGGCGCCGTCCGCCGGGGAGTCAGCCTTCCACGGCCCGAGGTCGACGCCGGCGAGCAACCCGGCCGAGGCCACGAAGCTGACGGCGTTGAGCACGAGCACGACGGGGGCGGTCGTGACGAGGAGCAGCCCAGCCGCCAGCGCCGGCCCCAGCATCAGCCCCGTATTGATGCTGGCGTAGAAGATCGCGGTGAGCTGCGAGCGGCGCTCGGGCGGGACCAGCCCGGGAAGGGCGGCGTTGATCGCGGGCCGGAACAGGGCGGTTCCTACGCCGGCGAGCAGAGCGAAAACGACCGTCGCGGCGAACGACGGAACGACCGCGATCGCGACAAAGCAGATCGCCCGCAGCAGGTCGGCGCAGACGACGAGGCGCCGTCGGGAGATGCGGTCAGCGAACGAGCCGAACAGCGGCGCCAGGATGATCCCCGGCACGAACTCGCCGAGCAGCACGAGGGAGATCGCCCAGCCCGAGTGCAGCCGCTGATACGCGACGAGGAGCAGCGCGACGTAGGCTGCGCCGGTCCCGACTTGGGACCCGAAAAAGGCCACAAAGAAGCGACGCAGCGGAGGGGTGTCTCTGAGCAGTCGGAGCACTGGCGGCTCGCCCTAGGGCGCAAACGTGGTCCAGCATGTATCGGCTCGACCAGGCCCCGACGTGAGGGAAAAGGACTAGTGCGACGCGGGCGCCCGCGAGAAACGCTCGACCGCCCGGCGGACCTCGCCGAGCTCGCGGTCGGTCAGCGGCAGCCGTGGCGGCCGGCAGGGTCCGCCGCCGATTCCGAGCTCGTCGAGCGCTGCCTTGAAGTACTGCACCAGCTTCGGCGTCATGTCGAGGCGCGCCAGCGGTAGGAGTTCGGCGTAGAGCGCGCGGGCGCTCGCGAGCTCGCCGGCGGCGCACAGCTCGAACAGCCTCACGGACTCCGCGGGAAGCACGTCGGCCACGCCCGAGACCCAGCCCACCGCGCCGGCGCACAGACCTTCGAGCGCCCAGTCGTCGCCGCCGACGAGCACGTCGACCTCGGGGCAGAGGTTCACGAGCTCGGCGATCCGCCGGGCGTCTCCGGAGGTCTCCTTGAACGCCGCGATGCTCGGCACCTCGCGCGCGAGCAGCGCCAACAGCTCGGGGCGCAGATCGCTTCCGCTCCCCAACGGGTTGTTGTAGACCAGCAACGGCAGGTCGGTGGCGCGCGCCGCCGACCCGAAGAACTCGACTAGCTCGAGCTCGTCGGCGCGGTAGAGGAGCGGCGGCAGAATCATCGCGCCGTCGGCGCCCGCACTCTGCGCGTCACGTGCGTAGATCGCCGCCTGCTCGGCGGTCGCCGCCGAGATCCCTGCGCAGACCGGAGCTCGACCAGCGGCGGCGCCGACGACGGTCTCGATCACCGCGCGTCGCTCCTCGCGGGACAGACTGCCGCCCTCGCCGACGGTGCCGTTCGGAACGATGCCGTGGATGCCCGCTGCGAGCAGACGATTGACCTCGGCGGCCACCGCATCGTGGTCGACCTTCAGATCGGCGTCGAAGTGGGTGACGATCGCGGCGTGAACGCCCTTCATCGAGGTCCTCCTGTCGTGGCTCTCGGTCGCGTGACTCTCGGTGGTTTGAAGTATCCGCCGATCGCGCGGGAGGGATCGAACGGCGTCAGGGCTCCACTCCGGCGCCCCTCGAGCACCAAGTCCGCGACGAGCTCACCGGTCAACGGAGCCAGGGTGATACCGAGCGTGGCATGGCCGGCGGCCACGTGCAGCCCCTGGAGGCCGGGAACCGGCCCGATGAACGGCAGGCCGTCGGGGGACAGCGAGCGCATCCCCGCCCAGTCGCGCGGGCTCGACGGCATCCGCCACCCCGGCAACGCCTGCTGCGCCGCTGCGGTGATCGCGCGGAGACGCCCTTCGCTCAAACCCAGGCCGCGCGCGCCGAGCTCGAGCGTGCCCGACACACGCACCACCCCGTCGTAGGCGCTGATCGCTACCTTCGGCGTCTCCAGGTACATGGCCTGGCGCGGCCCGGTCTCATCGGACGGGTACGTCCGGCTGTAGCCCTTGGCCGCGACAATCGGGAGCCGCACACCGAGCCGCGACAGCAAACCGGCCGACGCCACGCCGCCGGCGAGGACGATTGCATCGCCGGAGCGGCGAGTGCCCCCGCCCAACACCATCCAGCCTGTCCCCTCGCGGCCCAGCGCGGCGACGCCCGAGTGCTCGAGCACCTCGGCTCCGCCCGCGACGACCGCGCGCCGCAGGCCGTCGCAGAACGACTCCGGCCGCACCCGCCGATCGACCCGCGCGATCAGGCCGCCGAGCACGCGCTCGCTCAGCGCCGGCTCGACCGCCCGCAACTCGGCGGCCGAAATCTCTTCGAGTAGCGGGGCGGCCCCCACCCCGATGAGCTCGTCCGCGACTCCCCGCAGGTGCTCAAGCTCGGCCTGTTCAAACGCCGGATACAGCAGCGGAGCGTTATGGAGCTCGAACTCGACGCCGCGCTCGGCCAGCCGATCGAAGGCCGGCCCGGCGAGCGCGCCGGCTTGCTGGAGTGCCGCCAGTCCTCGCACGTAGGCCGAGCCCCGGCAGCTCGCGACGAACCGCGCGGTCCAGGCCAGCATCGCGGGCGACAGCGTGGGACGGATCCATAACGGACCCGACGGATTGACGAGCCATCGCAAAGACTGGCCGATCACCCCGGGGCCCGGGACCGGGATCGCCAGCGACGGCGTGATCCAGCCGGCGTTGCCGGCGGACGCGCCGGCGCCGCACCGGTCGCGCTCGAACACCGTGACTTCGGCGCCGCGGGTCGTCAGCGCCTCTGCCACGCACAGGCCGACCGCCCCGCCGCCGACGACGATCACCCTCACCGGCGGCTACAGGGCGAACCCCGCCGGGAACGGGTCGGTCGGGTCGAGCAGGTACTGGCTCATGCCGGTGATCCACGCCCGGCCGCTGACCTCGGGCACGACCGCGGGGACGGAGCCGAGGCTTGTCTCCTCGAGCAGGCGGCCCGTGAAACGGCTCCCGATGATCGACTCGTTGACGAACTCCTGGCCAAGCGGGAGCTTCCCCCGCGCGTGGAGCGCGGCCATCCGGGCGGAGGTGCCGGTTCCGCACGGGGACCGGTCGAGCCAGCCGGGGTGGATCGCGGTGGCGTTGCGCGCGTCCGCGCCGGCGCGGCCGGGGGCGTGAAACACGACGTGCTTGCACCCCCGGATCGCGGAGTCGACGGGATGGACCGGCTGGGCCGTCGCGTTGATCGCCGAGATGATCTCGAGTCCGCGATCGATCAGCTCCTGGGAGTTCGCCGGCGCCGGATCGAGCCCTACCGACGCCGCCGGTACGAGGGCGTAGAAGTTCCCGCCGTACGCCATGTCATACGAAACCGTGCCGAGCGAATCGACCTCGACCGCAGCGTCGAGAGCAGACACGAACGCGGGCACGTTGCGCAGCCGGACGCGCTCGGCGCGGCCGTCGCGCACGTGCACCGTCGCCTTGACCAACCCGGCCGGCGTGTCGAGGCGGATCACGGTCTCGGGCTCGGACACGGCCACCATCCCGGTCTCCACGAGCACGGTGGCGACGCCGATGGTTCCGTGTCCGCACATCGGCAGCAGGCCCGAGACCTCGACGAACAGCACGCCCCAGTCAGCGTCGGGACGCGTCGGTGGCTGCAGAAACGCTCCGGACATCGCCGAGTGGCCGCGGGGCTCGCGCATCAGGAGCAGCCGAAGGTGATCGAGGTGCTCCTCGAAGTACAGCCGGCGCTCTTGCATCGACGCGCCCGGGACCGGACCAAGGCCGCCGGTCACGACTCGTGTCGGCATCCCCTCGGTATGGGAGTCGACCGCGGCGAAGTAGCTCGTGGCCCGCACGCGCCGAACCCTCGCACGCTCCCGCCCATATTGGAAGGGTGGTCAGATCCGTGAGATCCCGGGCGGCCGCCCGCGGCCCCATCGATCCCGAGGACCCGGACTGAACCTGACCGCGACCGCGCCTAGGATCGAACCGTGCTGTTCGCGGTGATCCGAAAGGGAGGGCCGGCGTGGGACGCGAGCCGGCCGCTACGCGAGCAGGACGGATGGGACGAGCACGCTGCGTATATGGACGCGTTGTTCGAGGCAGGCTTCTTCGTGTTCGCCGGTCCGCTCGGCGACGGCAATCCCGAGCACCGCGTGCTTCAGATCGTCGAGGCCGATGGCCACGAGACGGTCAACGCCCGCCTCGCCGACGACCCGTGGACGCCGATGGGAATTCTCGAGACGGTGTCCGTCGAGCGCTGGAACGTCCTCGTCGGCGAGCTCACCGGTCGTTGAGGTCGACCATCGGCGGCGGCGGGCGCACCAAGCGCCAAATCCGTCCGCACCGTTAGCGAAACTCTCGATTCCGGGCGAACCGTCTGGACGGATGTTTATCCGTATGGATATGGAGTTGTGCCGCTCGCGGCCGAAATATATGTCCATATGCACGCTCGTCCCCTGATCGCCGTCACCACCTCGGAGCTTCGCCGCCCCGAAGACGGCGGTGCGCGCCCCCACGGGGAACCGCCGAAGCTCGAGGTCGCACTCGCCACCCTCTATCCCGAGGCGATTGAGCGCGCCGGCGGCATCCCGGTGATCGTGCCGCTGCTCCGCCCCGACGCGATCCCCGCGCTCCTCGACCGCGTCGACGGTGTCTGTCTCCCCGGCGGCCCCGACGTGCAGCCGAGCGCCTACGGCGCCGAGCCCCACCCCGAGCTCGGACCGACCGAGCCCCGGGTGGACGCGGTCGAGCTCGCGCTCGTTCGCGCCGCCGACCGACGCAAGTTGCCGATCCTCGGGATCTGCCGGGGCATGCAGCTGCTGAACGTCGCGCGCGGCGGCAGCCTGCACCAGCATCTTCCCGACGTGGTCGGCGACGGCATCACGCATCGCCAGCCCGAGCACGGGAGCGTCCCCACACACCGCATCGAGACGGCGCCGCAGAGCCGGCTGCGGGCGACGCTCGGAGGGCCCTCGCTGGAGGTCAACTCCTTCCACCATCAGGCCGTCCAGACGCTCGGCAAAGGCCTGGTGGCGACCGCCTGGGCCCAGGACGGCACGATCGAGGCGATCGAGAACCCGAGTGATCGGTTTGTGATGGGAGTCCAGTGGCATGCCGAGGGCCTGCTCACCCACGGTCCCCTGTTCGACCTGCTGATCGCCGCCGCGGCGGGCGCCGAGGAACCACTCGCCCAGCCGCTGGCGGCCGCCCAGCAGGGCGCCGAGCCGCGCCGACTCACATCCGCCCGAGGGCGATCCGTACGCTCGCGTCGGCAGTCAAGCGCGCAGTTTGCGAACGCTGAGTTAATACGCGTGTCCCCGCCACCGTGGTTAACTGCGTCCACGGAAACGCTCGAATCAGTGACGGGGCGCGCCGCAGCCTTGGGGAGTGCGGGATGGGCGACCTGGCGGCCCTCTGAGGCCTACACCGTGGGGATCGAGGAGGAGATAATGCTCCTCGACCCGGACGGTTGGGGCCTAGCGCAGAGGGGCGACGAGGTGCTCGCGCAAGCAGGGGAGGACCTCGCCGGACGGTGCGCGGCCGAGACGCACGAGGCCGCGCTCGAGCTCCGGACGAATCCGCACGCGACCGTCGGCGAGGCGATCGCCGAGCTCCGTGAGCTGCGCTCGCTGCTCGTCCGCGATCTGGAGCCCCTGGGCATGGCGGCGGCATCGTGCGGCACCTATCCCGGTGAGGTGACCGAGCCGACGAGGGTGTCTCCGTCGAGCCGCTATCAGGTCATCTACCAGACGACGCGCGACCTGGCGCGGCGCGAGCCGACGTTCGCTCTTCACATCCACATCGGCGTGCCCGATCCCCAGCGCGCGATCCGGCTCGTGAACCAGTTGCGCGCCCATCTGCCGCTGCTGCTCGCCCTGTCGGCCAGCTCACCGATGCTGAAGGGCCGGGCGACCGGCCTGGCGTCGAACCGGACGATCCTGTTCCAGGGCTTTCCCCGCACCGGGATCCCGCGCCGGTTCGACAGCTACCGGGACTGGGTCGCGACCGTCGATCTGCTCGTCCGCTCCGGCGCGATCCCCGAGCCCACGTTCCTGTGGTGGGACGTGCGCCCGCAGCCGCGACTGGGAACGGTCGAGGTGCGGATCATGGATGCCCAGCCGCGGCTGTCTTCGACCGCGGCCCTGACCGCGCTCGTACAGGCTGTGGCGCGGCTCGAGCTCGAGCAGGGCTACGCCTCGCAAAAGCTAGTCACCGCCCAGGAGGTGCTCGCCGAGAACCGGTTCATCGCCGCGCGCGACGCCACTGCCGCCGAGCTGATCGATCCGTCGAGGGCGAAGCTCGTTCCGGTGCCGCAGGTGCTTGACGACCTGCTCGCGGCCGCCCGGCCGCATGCCGCCGCACTCGACGCGGCCGACGAGCTCGACGACGTGGCGATGCTGCTCCTGGCTCCCGAGCCGCGCCGACAAGAGCGGCTGGCAGCGTCCGCGGGCGTACCGACGCTCGTCGCCGACCTGGCGGCGCGGTTCGCCGCCTGATCCGATCTATTCCTCTTGCTGGGCGACCGCTTCGGTACCGGTCAGCTCGAGCATCTCCGCCGGGGGATCCGGGACCGCGATCGTCGAGGTGACGCGCAGCTCGGGGTCGACATGGATCAGTTCGCCGGGTTCGAGCAGCCGCCACAGCGGGTTCGTGTCCATCGGTTGGGAGGCGATGATCGTGGCCGGCAGGATCGAGAGCTGGCCTGAGAACACGCGCGTGATCCCCGAAGCCGAGCGCTGATCGAAACCGCCGTCGCCGTCGCTGGCACCGCGACTGGGGCCGGCGAACCCACCACCGGGTCCTCCGAGCGCCGCGATCGAGCGCTCGAGGATCCACAGCTCGTTCGTGTCGGGGTAGCGGAGCGCCCAGACGTCGGTCGCGGTCGTGAGCAGCATGTTGAGCGAGTAGAGCGGGACCTCAGCGGCGATCTCTCGGGCCGCCGCCGTGATGCCCGCGATCACGTCGCCGCCGTGTTCCTCTATCCGCTTCGTCATGAGCGTGAAATACAGCTCGGAGTCGGTCGAGCCGCCGACGAGCGCCGCGTGCTCGCCGAGCCGCTCGCGCAGCTCCGGCAGCCCTCCGATCACGCCGTTGTGCGCGAACAGCCGCCCGTGTTGCTCGAACGGATGGGTGTTCTCGATCGTCGGCCGTCCGGCGGTGGCGTGACGGATGTGCGCCAGGAACGTGCGCGAGCGCACCTCGTGCGCGTCGGCGATGAACGTCTGGCTACGGTTCGCGGCGACGGGCTTCCGATACACCCACGGCGTGCCGTCGGGGTTGAATGTGCCAAGGCCGACTCCGTCGGGCTGGGTCTCGCTGAGCGCCACCAGGCTCGTGGGCGCGTCGAGCAGCCAGAACGTCGCCTGCACCTCGTTGGCTCCGCCGCTCATGCCGAAGAGTCGACACACGGCCGCGATTCTATGTTTGCCGGCGGTCGCCGGTGCAACCTCACCTAGACTCGCAGGCGCGTGGAGACCGCATCCGAACACGCCGAGACGCTCGTCCACGCCCCGCCGGCGCCCAGCCTTGGGGCGCCGCGGACAGCGGTCCGGCGCGCCCGCGACCGCGCCGGTGCCGCCGTCGTCGAGGCCCGGTTCGCGATCGGCGTGTTCCTGGGAACGCGCGCGCTCCTGCTGCTCGTCGCGTTCGTCAACGGCACGCTCCGCCATCACTCGTTCACGCACGAGCTGGCGCAGTGGGACGGCCTGTGGTACCGGATGCTCGCGGATCACGGTTATCCGGCGCACGTCACGCACGTCCAGAGCACGCTCGGCTTCTTCCCGCTGTACCCGCTCCTCGTCTGGCCGGTGTCGCACGCGTTCGTCGTACCGATCGCCCACTACAGGATCCTGTCGACGACGATCGCCGGCGTGATCGTGTCCGGGATCGGAGGAGCGATCGCGACGGTGCTCGTGCAGCGTCTCGCGGCCGGTTGGTGGGGAGAGCGCACCGGGCGCAAGGCCGTCCTGATCTTCTGCCTGTACCCGGGCTCGGTCGTGTTCTCGATGGTGTACGCCGAGGGGGTGATGCTCGCGCTGGTCGCGGGCTGCATCCTCGCGCTCCAAAAGCGCCGCTGGGTGCTCGCCGGCGCGCTCGCGGCGTTCGCCACGGCGACCGAGCCCGAGGCGATCGTGCTCGTCGCGGTGTGCGCGGTCTCGGCTCTGCTCGAGCTTCGCCGCCGCGGCCTCGCCGGCGTCAGGAGCCTGGTCGCGCCGGCACTATCGCTCCTCGGGGTCGGTGCGTTCGGCGCCTTCCTGTGGATCTGGACCGGCTCGCCGTTCGCGAGCCTGATCGCGCAGCGCGACGGGTGGAGCGAGAAGACGAACGTGTTCGCCCTCGGGGACCTCGCGGACGCGCTTCGGAAAGAGATCTCGTTCAGCCACTTCAACCATCCGACGATCAACCTCAATCTCGTCGTCGGGCTGATCGGCGCCGTTGTCCTGATCGTCATGCTCGTGCTCGTCGTCCGCAACCACCGCGAGATGTCGGCAGCGGCGATCGTGTGGACGCTCGGGATCAGTTGGCTGGCATTGACCTCGGAGTACACGCCGCCGATGCCGCGGCTCGTGATCACCGCGTTCCCGGTGGTGATCGTGCTCGCCCGCTACGTCCACGGGAAGTGGTGGACCGGGCTGTTGTGGCTCAACGGGGTCCTGCTCGTCGGGCTGAGCGCGCTCACGTTCGTGGGCACGACGCTCCGTCCGTAATCACCGCCGTACCGCGGATCGCCCAGGGCCCACGGCACCCGCCCTCAGGTGTCCGTCTTTATCCGCTGTCGGTTACCGAGAGAACAACTCGACCCAGATCACGCTGGCGTAGCCGAACGATCTGACGGTCCGGGCCGGGTACGCCCGCGCGAGCGCCGCGCGCAGCGACACATACCGCTGATAGTGCGAGCGGGAGGTCGAGGTTCCGGTCGGGAGGCCCTGATGGCTCGCGACCAGCCACACGCGCGTACAGCCGCTCGGAACCGCCGGCGCCTCGTATTGCTCGACGTGAGGCTGCACCGGTCGACCGGCGTAGTAGTCGAACGGCATCGACGCATCGAGGGGATAGAAAGCGACGCAGTCGCCGGGTCGCGAGGAGGCGAGCACGTAGGCGGTGGCGGCACGCCAGTTCTCGGGCGAGGTGCCGTAGCTCGGAGCGAGTACGACCAACCGCAGCGCGAGCAAGACCGCCACCGCAAGCCAGGCCATGACCGGCGGGAGCCGGCTGCTCATGATCACCCAGCCGATCAGCAACGCGACGGCGGGCAGCGATACGAGCAGGTTGCGCGGCGTGAAGATCGGCTGCCCGACAAACGACCAGATCAACATCGAAGCGACCGGGACCACCAGCCACGACAGCGCCAGCAGCGGTCCCCACTGACGTCGCCTGGCGATCATTGCTGCGGCGACGAGCACCAGCGCCACGGTCAGGATTGCCAGTGGCGTGGCGACGGCTGTCGGGCGGAAGTTCGGCTCGAAGCCGGCGGATGAGAGCGCGCCGATGACCTGGCGCCCGAGCTTCAAGGTCGGCCGCCCGATCCAGAACAGCTGGCCCGAGCCCCGGTCCAGCGCGAGCACCACCAGCGGGATCCAGCACACCGCGCACGCCGCGATCGCGCCCAGCACCGGGCGCCACGCCGGGCGCCAGGCCGTCCGCCGCCAGGCGAGGGCCATCAGTTGCGCGGGCAGCGCGAAGACCGCCACGTAGCTCGCGTACACCGACAGCGTGGTCAGCACGACGTACGCGATCCACGGCCCTCGCCGGCGCGGGCCATCGACCAGCGCCGCGAACGCCACGAACGATCCGGCCACCAGCGCCACCATCGCGGCGTACCCGCGCGCGTCCTGCCCCCAGAACACCAGCGGGAGGCTGACCGCGGACAGCAGTCCCGCGGCGAGCGCCACGCGGCGGTCGAACAGCGCCACGCCGAGTAGCGCGACGGCGCCGGCGGCGCACCCGGCGGCGATGACCGACGGGCCGCGAATCACGAACGCGCCGTGGCCGAACCAGCCGACCAGCACGTGGAGAAGTGCGTAGTAGCCGAGCATGTTCCCGCCGTCGTGGGCGGCGGCGTGCCAGAACGCCGACCCGTGCTGCCCGGCGATCGCCACCGTCGCCGCCTCGTCGAGCCACAGGCTTCGCGTCGTGAGCTCGATCAGGCAGAGCACGAGCGCCACGACGGCGGGCACCCCGACCACCGCCACGTCGAAGAGACGCCCTGGCGCCGCCGCGGGCACCGAAGCGGACGTTTCGGGCGCCCGCACTCGTGGGGCCTCGGTCTTGGTAGCCATCAGGACTCGATGAGCGCCCGGGTCCGCATACGGCGGCGCTCTCCCGCGGCGCCCGGCCGTGCCCGCTCCCGCGCGCGGGTCGCCCGCGCCCGGGCCGCCCACACCGCAGCCACGGCGACGTACAGGAGCACGAACAGCGGCGCCGTGTGGAGCGGGAAGACGAGGACCCCGTCGGCCTTGACGACCAGCGCACTCGCGACGGCCGCCAGCGCGAGCGCACGCGGCTGCTGAATTCCCGGGCACGCGGCGAGCAGCACGAGCCCCCAGGTCAGGTACCACGGCCACGCCGCCGGCCCGCAGACCGCCACGGCGATAAGCGCGATCCCCAGGTTGCGCACCATGTTCTCGCGGCGCGAGCGCCACAGCAGCACCGCACCGAGCACGAGGCTAAGCCCGAACGCGACCCCACCCAACGCCGACTCGAGGCCGCGCGCTCCGACCGGCACCACCTGCGCGACCGTCCAGCCGACCGCGGTGGCCGGGGTGATCGCCAGGCGCACCTTGTCGGGCGTGGAGAACACGCCAGAGGAGAGCCAGCCGAGGCCGAGCCCGGAGATCACGCTCACCGCGACGAGCACCACCGCGGCGACCACGACGCCCCTCAACGCGGTTTTTCGGTCGCCCTCCGACACGAGGATGAACGGAATCGCCGCCACCGCGGGCAGCTTGATCGTGGCCGCAAGCGCACACAACGCGACGCCGACGAGCAGCCTCCGCTCGATGGCGAATGAGATGCCGGCGACCAGCAAACCAATCATCAAAAGATCGTTGTGCGCCGGGGCCACCAAACCGAGCAGGACCAACGGGCAGAGCAGCACCCACCAGGCGGCGCGCGCCGGATCCGCGCCGAGCGAGCGCGCGAGCCTGGGAGCGAACACGGCCAGCAGCACGAATCCGACCAGCTCGAGCGCCCTGGTCAGGAGTACCCCGACCACCAGGCTCGACCCGGTGAACCAGCTAACGATCCACAGGAACAGCGGCCCGTACGGCGCGGTGGTGTGGCGCCAGAACGGAGAGACCGCGTCGAGGACGTGGGCCTGGCCGTGCTGTGCGAGCACGGCCGGCGCGTCCCGGTAGGGATCGAGCCCGAGGTGCACGATGGTCCCCTGCGCGAGGTAGCTGAAGACGTCCTGGCTGAACAGGGGGGCGCCGACGAGCAGCGGCATACACCACGCGGCCGCGATTATCCGTACCTCGCGCGTCGTGAGCGCGAGCCTTCCGAGCGCGAGCCATCCCACCGACAGCGCGGCGATGCCGGCGTAGAAGACGGGCACGCCCAGCGACGGTTCGAACCACCACCGAACGGGGCCACCGGCGACGCGTGGCCCCGCCAGTGCGACCAGCACTGACCCGACCAGCCCGAGGCCGGCCCATACCCGGGTCGAGCGCGACTCGGCGAAAGGCATCCCGGGTATTGTGGCCCGGGAGCCGCCCGGCGACTACCAGATGCCCTGCGTGAACGGGTTGAACGGTCCGTTGACGCCTGTGAGCCGTGCCGGCTCGTACCCTGGAATGAACGCCGCCGGACCGAGCCCGGACTGCGCCGCGCTCGCGTTCAGCGCCGCCGGGGTGGCGACGTTGTCCCACCGGCCGGCGTCGACCCGGTGCTGGATCGCGTGCACGCCGGCCACGATCTCGGACGGCGTGAAGTTGCAGTGACCCTGGGCATCGACGTACACCTGGCGAAGCAGCGCGCTGCGACCGGCGAA
Source organism: uncultured Solirubrobacterales bacterium (assembly GCA_963737055.1). GTDB lineage: Bacteria > Actinomycetota > Thermoleophilia > Solirubrobacterales > Solirubrobacteraceae > Palsa-465. Next base: position 285,692 of record CAVTRE010000004.1, read on the forward strand.
AGCGACCGTGTTCCGGTAGAAGTTCTCCTGCTGCACCGGAACGAGCTGGTCGGCGATCGTGTGCATGTCGAGCTCGGGCACCTGGAGGCGTCCGGTGTTGTCGGAGGTCCTAACCATCCATGCCACCGCCCGGTCGGCGGCCTTGATGTTGGCGTCGCGCGTTAGCGACCGCAGGTCGGCGTTGAGGTTGAGGCCCGCGTCGTGATAGAGCGCCTCGATCTCCGGCTTGTAGGGCGATCGGTCGACCAGCCGCTGGAAGTTGACACCGACGGTCCAGTTCGGATTGCCTCCCGCGGCCAGCTCGATCTGCTGGCGGCCGGTCTCGACGAACTCCATGACGGTGAGCGGCGGGAAGCCCGGCGGCGGTCCCCCGAAGTCGGTGTCGTACTGCCCCAACTCCTGTCCCTCGTAGTCGTTGGGCGCGGGCGGTGTTGCGCCAGGCTGGACCGCCCACGTCGTGGTGTTCATAAGCGACAACGCCAGCGCCAGGCGCGCGCGTCCCTGCGCGGTGTTCTGCGCGGTCGCGGCGAAGGTTCCCATCTCGACCGCGGAATTGAAGCTGTCGGCGGCGCCGGTCGCTCCGGTGAAGTTCACGAGCTTGATCGAGTCGCCGGCCAGGAGGTGGTCGAACGCGTACTCCCCGTCGAGCTGATAGTTGCCGAGCTGAAGACCTCCGGCGACGATGCCGCATGTGGTCAGCGAGCCGTCGAGCCGTCCGTAGGCCTGCTCTGACTCGAGCGAGCTGATCAGCCCGCCCATCGACGTCCCCACCGCAATCACATCCGTGGGCCGGTGCGGAAGGACGGTCTGCTCGACGTCGGCGAGCGTCTCGAACTGGTCGTGGACCGCGCTGCCGAGCTGCCACAACGATCCGTTCGGGTCATATGAGGAGCCGGCGAGCGCGTAGCCCTGGCTGAGGAGGTCCTGCTGGGAGCCGGGGTCCGGTGAGTCGGCCGGCGCGGTGCTGCCGTAGCCGTGGCTGTAGAGAAGTAGCGTGCCGTTCCACGACGAGGGAACATCGGCGATCCAGCTCCCTCCGTCGCGGAGGGGGCCGGCGTAGTGGGTCGACGTCGCCGCTGTCGCGCCAGAACTGGCGGCGGTCAACGCCAGAGCGGTCGCGACCGATGCGACCAGCGCCACGAATGTCTTACGTCCGATCACGAGCCCTCCTCAATTACCGGCGTGTTACTCGATTCAGCGGGCGAACCCTATGCCTGTCGCAAGCTACTTGTCAATGCATCGGTCGTGGGTGTGCAGTACCTACGCGACCTAAGCACTAATGTTGAGTTCGTGACCGGTGCGGCGATGCCACAGGTCGGCTCGTCCGAAAGCTCGACCGTTCCTCGCGTCGGATATCTCGTGTACCGGGTGGAGCGGCGGCTACGGGCACGGCTCGACGAGGAGCTGCGGGCCTACGGCGTCTCGACCCCCGAGTACGTGACGCTCAGCCTGCTGCGCGAGCGCGACGGGCTGTCGTGCGCCCAGCTCGCGCGCTGGGCCCTCGTCACCCCGCAGGCGATGAACCTCGTGATCTCGGGCCTCGAGCGGCGCCGGCTCGTGCGCCGGCGTCCCGACCCGAACCACCGCCGGGTGCTGCGGGCGTCGGTCACGCGCAAGGGACTCGAGGTCCTCGGCCGGTGCGACGACTCGGTCGACGGGATCGAGGCCGACATGCTCGGCGACCTCCCGCCCGAGACCATCGACGTCGTCCGCAGCGCGATGGCGTCGTTCGCACATTCGCTCAAGGCGTGACCGACCAGCGCCTGTTCGCCGGCCTGTTCGCGCACGGCGAAGCCGCGGCGGCGGTTACCGATCGCGCGCTCGTCGACGCGATGGTCGAGTTCGAGGTCGCGCTCCTGCGCGCGCTGGCGGCGCTCGGTCTGGCGCCCGGTGAGGCCGCCGACGAGCTCTCGGCGGCGGTCGATCACGGGATCTTGGACCTGGATCTGGCCGAGCTCGGACGCGCCACAGGTGAGCAGGGCACCCCGGTCCCCGGTCTCCTCCGGGCGCTCCGCCGGCAACTCTCGGACACCGCGGCGGCCCACCTGCATACGGGCGCGACGAGCCAGGACGTGATCGACACGGCGATGATGCTCGTCACGCGCCGTGCGCTTGACCTGATGGTGGCCGACCTGGTGGCCGCCGCCGACGCCTGCGCCTCGCTCGTGGAACGGCACCGCGGTTCGATCGAGCCGGGAAGGACGCTGCTCCAGCAGGCGCTGCCGCTGACGTTCGGCCTCAAGGCCGCCGGTTGGCTGGTCGGCCTCGACGGGGTGTTGTCGCAGCTGCGCGCGGTGCGCGAGCATGAGCTCGCGCTCCAGTTCGGCGGGGCGGTCGGGACCTTGGCGAGCCTCGGCGATCGCGGGCTCGATGTGGCGGCGGAGCTGGGCGACCAGCTCGGGCTCCCGGTGCCGGATGTGCCGTGGCACACGATCCGGCTCAGGCCGGCGCGGATCGCCTGCGCGCTCGGCGAGGCGCTCGGGGTCACGGGCAAGGTCGGACGCGACGTCGTGCTGCTCGCGCAGACCGAGGTGGCCGAGGTAGCCGAGGGTGGCGGCGAGGGTCGCGGAGGATCCTCGACGATGCCGCACAAGCGAAACCCGGTCGGTGCCATAGGGCTGGTCGCGTGTGCTCAGCGCGCCCCGGGGCTGGTCGCGACGATGCTCGCGGCGATGGGCCAGGAGCACGAGCGCGGCGCCGGAAGCTGGCAGGCCGAATGGGAGACGTTGCCGGCCCTGCTGCGGCTGGCCGGGTCTGCCGCGGCGCTCGTGCGCGAGCTGCTCAGCGGGCTCGAGGTCGACGCTGAGAAGATGCGTGCGGACATGGACATGACCGGCGGACTGGTGATGAGCGAGAGCGTCGCGGCGGCGCTGGCGCCGGCGGTCGGGCGCGCTGAGGCCCAGGGGCTGGTCGAGAAGGCGGCGCGCCAGTCGGTGGAATCCGGACGGGCGTTCAGAGAGGTGCTGCTGGACGTGCCCGCAGTGGCGGACTCGCTTGGGGCGGACGGGGTGGACGCCGCGCTCGACCTCGCTTCGTACCTAGGGGTCACGGCCGAGCTGATCGATCGAGCATTGGCGGCGCATCGTGCCGGTTGAGGTGAAGTACCAGTTCCGCGGCAAGCGCGGCTCGCCGGCGCTCGTGTTCACCGGGTCGCTCGGCACCGATCTCACCATGTGGGAGCCGCAGGCGGAACGGCTCAAGCCGCGCTTCTGCACGCTTCGCTACGACATCCGGGGGCACGCCTCCTCGCCCGCGCCGCCGGGGCCGTACTCGATCGCCGATCTCGGCGGCGATCTCCTCGCGCTCCTCGACCGCCTCGGGATTGAGCGCGCGTCGCTGTGCGGGCTGTCGATCGGGGGGATGATCAGCATGTGGGTCGCGGCCCATGCGCCCGAGCGGATCGAACGGTTGGTGCTGTGCTGCACCTCGGCGCACCTCGGCCCGCGCGAGGGCTGGATCGAGCGGGCGGCAACCGTCCGCGCGGAGGGCGTCGGCGCGATCGCGGACGCCGTGCTCGGCCGCTGGTTCACGGCGGCTTTCGCCGCGGCCCATCCGGAGGTGATCGAGCGCATGCGGGGGATCCTCAGCTCCACCGATCGGGAGGGGTATGCGGGGTGCTGCGAGGCGATCGCGGACATGGATCTGACTCCGGATCTGCCGTCGATCGGCGCGCCCACGCTCGTGATCGCGGGTGCCGAGGATCCGGCCACGCCGCCCGAGCACGGTCGCCGCATCGCTGACCTGATCCCGGGGGCGCGCTTCGAGGTGATCTCGCCCGCCGCCCACCTCGCGACCATCGAGCGGCCCGACCTGACGACCGCCATGATCCTGAGGTTCCTGACCGAGTCCTGAGGAGGCGTTTGCCGTGACTGACTTCGACGTGGGCATGCAGACACGGCGCGAGGTGCTCGGGGACGAGCACGTGGACCGCGCCACCGCCGCCGCCGGCAGCTTCGGCGCTCCGTGGCAGGAGTTCATCACCCGCTACGCCTGGGGCGGTGCCTGGTCCAGGCCGGGTCTGGATCGCCGAACGCGGAGCGCGATCACCCTCGCGGCGCTGATCTCGGTGCGCGCCGAGAACGAGATCGGCATGCACGTCCGCGCCGCCCTGCGGAACGGGCTGACCGTCGAGGAGATCACCGAAGTGTTCATCCATACGGCCGTCTACGCGGGGGTTCCGGCGTCGAATTCGGCGTTCGCGGTGGCCCGGCGAGTGCTCCAGGAAGAGGGTGCCCTCCCGCCCGCCGTTCCCCCGCAACTGACTGAATCCACCCCGGTCGAGGGGCTGGGCAAGCCGAGATGGCCGCCTATACTTGCCAGACCCTACGATCTAGGAGTTGGACGTGCAGGAGATGGTCATCTACGGGGTTAGCTTCGACATGGTCGGCAAGCAGCCGATCGTTTTGTTGAAGACCGTCGAGAACAACAAGTTCCTGCCGATCTGGATCGGGCATCCGGAGGCAGCGGCGATTCTGATGAAGCTCCAGGGTGCGTCCACGCCCCGTCCGATGACCCACGATCTGCTCTCGGACGTCCTGGGCGAGCTCGACGTCGAGTGCACCCGCGTCGCGGTGACCGAGCTGCGCGAGAACACGTTCTATGCCTCGATCAGCCTCCGGGTGAACGGCCGCGAGCTCGAGATCGATTCGCGCCCCAGTGACGCGCTCGCGTTGGCGGTCCGCGCCGGCGCGCCGATCTACGCCGCCGACGAGGTCATCGCCGAGTCGGCGATCGAGTTCGAGCACGAGGTCGAGGACACCGAAGAGGTCGTCGAGAAGTTCAAGGACTTCCTCGACCACGTGACGCCTGAGGATTTCGCGGGGGAGTAGGGGCCGCGCTGACGCGCGGCATCCCTGGGGCCGGTTCCGCCGAGCATCCATGCCCGGCGACGGCCGCCGGCCGCGCGGGCCGACGTCCCAGCCGGATGAGGCTTCCCGGGCCCCACGGACGCCGAGCGAAGCGAGGCCCAGTCAAGGATCCGTATTGCGGTTAACCTCGCACTCGTCACCCCAGCTCCGGTGAATTCGTATTCACCCGGCTCTGGCGCGGCTGACCCCGCGTTCGTACGTCCGCTGGGCGCGATTGCGGCGTTAACCGCAAAGCCGGGGCGCCAGTTACCGGCGTAGCTGCGGGGTGAGCGCCCCGGCGGCGGCCACGATCCGCTCGATCAGCTCGTCGAACGTGATCCCGGCCGCGTCCGCGGCCTGAGGCAGCAGGCTCGTCTCGGTCAGCCCGGGGATCGAGTCGGCCTCGAGCACGTACAGCTCATTAGTGCCCGACTCGAGCAGCATGTCGACCCGGGCGAACCCGGACAGGCCGAGCAATGCGTACACCTCGAGCGCGATCCCCGCGGCGCGTTCGGCGACCGGATCGTCGAGATCTGCCGGGCACACGAAGCGCGTGCGCCCGATCTCGTAGCGGGACTCGAAGTCATAGAAGTCCTCCTGCTCGGGCACGGCCTCGACGATCGGAAGTGCCCGCGGCGCGCCGCCCTCGTCGATGATCGACACCGCCAGGTCGCGGCCGGCCACGTACCGTTCGAGCAGCACCTTGCGGTCGTAAGAGAATGCCGCGATCAGCGCTCCCGGGACGTCCGACGGCGTCCCCGCGAACTTGATCCCGAGCGCCGACCCCTGACCGGCGGGCTTGACCACAATCGGGAACTGGAGACGCTCCTCGATGGCCGGGAGGGCCTGCGCCGCCCCGAGCTCGCGAAAGGCGGTCTCGCTGAACGCGTAGAAGTCGGGGGTGGGGATACCGGCGTCTCGCATCGCGTGCTTGGCGAGCACCTTGTCGGCCGCGCGGATACACGCCGACACGCCCGAGCCGGTGTGGGGGATGCCCATCACCTCGAGCAGTTCCTGCACGGTCCCGTCCTCGCCGTCGCGACCATGGAGCGCGACGAACGCCAGGTCGGGCAGATCGGCGGTGAGGCGCTCGACGAGGTCGGCGCCCACGTCGACGCGCACGATCGTGTGGCCGAGGCGCTCGAGCGCGTCCTCGACCCGCGCGCCCGACTTCAGCGATACCTGGCGCTCGAGCGAGCGGCCGCCCTTGAGCACGGCGATGCGTGTCATCTACGCCCGCTTGCGTCGCAAGTGAAGGACGTTGGCCGGCTCGTCGGCGCTCGGGCGCGGAGGATCGGCGCGCACCGGGTCGCGTCGGGGGGCCGACTTTGGTGCCGCGCCTGTCAGCGTGCCGTACAGCTCGACCTGCTCGCGCACGACCTCGCCAAGCCTGCGCAGGCCCTCGCGGATGTCGTCCACGCCCACACCCGAGAAGTTCAGCCGCATCGACGAGCCGCCCCGCCCGTCCACGTACGCGGCCCGGCCGGGCACGAACGCTACGTGCTCCTGGAGCGCCCGGGCCAGCAGGTCGGTGGTGTCGATGTAATCGGGCAATGTCGCCCAGATGAACAGCCCGCCCTCGGGGTGGGTCCACTCGGCCTCGCGCGGGAAGTGCTCGGCGAGCGCGTCGAGCAGCACGTCGCGCCGACGGCGATAGATGTCGATCAACGAACGGACGTAGTCCTCCCAGGGGCCCGAGTCGAAATAGGCCGAGACGAAGTATTGGGAGATCGACGACGAGCACAGGTCGGACGCCTGCTTGCCGAGGTTCATCTTCGCCAGCACCGGCGCCGGCGCCGCCGTCCATCCCAGCCGCACGCCGGGGGACAGAATCTTCGAGAAGGTGCTCGCGTAGATGATGAACTCGTCATCGAGCGAGCGGAGCGTCGGAAGGGGCTCGCCCTCGTACCGAAGGAGGCCGTAGGGGTTGTCCTCGAGCACCAGCAGCTCGCGCTCGGACGCGATCCGGACGAGCTCGTGGCGGCGCTCGAGCGACAACGTCACGCCCGCCGGGTTGTGGAAGTTGGGGACGGTGTAGATGAACTTCGGACGGTGGCCGGCCCGCTCGAGGTCGTCCAGGGTGGACTCGAGCTCGTCGGTGCGCATCCCGTCGCGGTCCATCGTGATCTGGACCACGTTCGCCTGATATGACGAGAACGTCGGCACCGCGCCCGGATAAGTCGGGGCCTCACACACCACCACGTCGCCCGGGTCGACCAGCGTCTTGCACACCAGGTCGATCACCTGCTGGCCGCCGGTGGTGACGAGCAACTCGTCCTCGTCCACCTCCATGCCCTCGGCGGCCATCACGTCGACGATGCACCGCTTGACGACCGACAGGCCCTCCGTCGGCCCGTATTGGAGCGCTCGAGCGCACGAACCGGCCGCGACCGTGCTCATCAGCGACGCGTACGAGTCGGCCGGGAAGGTCGAGGTGTCGGGTAGCCCGCCCGCCAGCGAGATCACGTCGTCGCGCTCGGTGAGCGCCATCAGATCGCGCATCGCCGAGGACTTCATGACCTTGGTCCGCTCGGCGAACAGCGCTCCGTAGCGCTCGATGTCCCGGGCGGTCGAGCGCGGGCGCTTGGATGGCGGCCCCGCGCGCCCGCTCACCGTGCGCTGTCCTCTATCGTCACGGTCGGTCACGGTACACCAACGTGCATCTCATCTTCGACATCTGCACCGGGATGGGGGTCGCCTCTGCGGTCGGCGTCCGCCCGTTTCTACCGACGCTGGCGGCCGGCGGGCTCGCCGCCGGCAACGTCGAGATCCACTTCAACGGCACGAGCTTCTTTTTTCTGCAGAGCGCCCTGTTCCTGCTTGGAATGGCGGTCGGCGCGGTCATTCTCGCCGTGATCGAGCGTAGGCGGATCGAATCCGAGGCGCTCACGGTCGTGCTCGGGGCGATCAGCGCGGCGCTCGGGGCGCTGTGGTTCGCGGGCGCGCTCGACCACAACCACTACACCGACTGGCCTGGGTTGATCGCCGGCGTGCTGTGTGCGGTCGTCGGGATCCTCGCCACCCGGCCGCTGCTGCTCAGAGTCCGGGCGAGGCTCGACGCCCAGGCCGCCTCGGCGGTGCCGCTGTTCGCCGAGGCGTTCGGAGTGCTGCTTGCCGCGCTGTCGATCATCGCGCCACCGGTCGGCCTCGTCGGCCTCGTGTTCCTGCTGTGGCTGCTGATCGCCGGGCGTCGACGCTCGGACCAGAAGTACGCCGGTCTGCGGATCCTGCGTTGAAGCGGGGCTCGTGACTCCGGCCAAGAAGCTCGTGTTGGTGGTGATCGACGCGCTCAAGCCGTCGATGCTCGATCGGGCGATCGCCAACGGGCGAGCGCCGGCGCTGGCCCGGATCCGTCGCGACGGCAGCTACGTCGACGAATGCGTGGCCGCGTTCCCGTCGGTGACGCCGGTGTGCGCGGCCACGATCACGACCGGCGTCGGACCCGACCAGCACTTGATTCCGAGCATGAACTGGTACCACCGCGAGGAGGGCCGGTACGTCGAGTACGGCTCCAGCTTCAGCGCTTCGCGCCAGTTCGGCGTCCTGCGATCGCTGACCGACACCGTCTACCGGATGAACGCCGAGCATCTCTCGCGTGAGGTGGAGACCGTGTTCGAGTCGCTCGACGATGTCGACGTTCGGACCGTCGGCACCACGTACCTCATTTACCGAGGCCGGTACGAGCACGAGGTCTCCAACGAGACAGCGTTGGCCCGCATCGTCACCTCGACCCTGTTCCGGCGGACGATCTTCGGACCGCGCGAGCTGTTCTACGCCGACCTCTACGCCAGTCGCAAGACCGGCTGCCGCGGCCAGCTCGGAATGCCCGGCATCCGCGATCAGCACACCGGCTGCGTCGGCGCCTACCTGGTCGAGAACGACCTGTTCGACTTCATGCTGTTCTCGCTCCCGGACAACGATGCCTGGTCGCACAAGAACGGGCCACACGCCCAAGTGACCTCGATCGCGGCGGCCGATCGGCAGATCGAGCGCCTGATGCACGCCGCCGGCGGCCCCGACGCGTTCCTCGACGAGCACGCCGTGATCGTCACCTCCGATCACTCGCAGGCCACGGTCGAGGAGCGCATCCGGCTCGACCGCGCATTTGCCGAGTTCGACGTCGCCACCCGGAGCGCGGCCCGGTCGGCGGGTGCCGAGGTCGCTCTGAGCCCGGCCCAGCGCGCCGCGATGATCTACGCCCTCGACCTCGATCGCCGCGACGAACTGGTGCAGCGGTCGGTCGACGCCGTCCGCGAGCTCGACGGGGTCGACCTCGTGATGTGGCTTCCGGGTCCGTCGTGCGAGGAGGCGGTGGTGCGCAGCCGCCGGGGCGAGCTCCGATTTGCTCCTGGGGATCAGGTGGTTGACGATCGCGGCGGCCGCTGGAACATCGAGGGCGACCTGTCCGCGCTCCTCGGCGAAGTCCAGGACGGCCGCTTTCTGTGCAGCGAATATCCAGACGCGCTCGCCCGCATCTGGTCGGCGCTCAAGTGCCCGACCGCCGGCGACGTGCTGCTGTCGGCCTCACCTGGCTATGAGTTCGTCGACTGGGGCGGCGCCGACCACGTCGGGGGCGGCAGCCACGGCTCGCTGCACCGGTCCGATTCCCTCGGCGCCCTATTGTGGTGCGGGACCGGCCCGGCGTCGGCGTCCGCGCGCGGGCGCTGGTCGATCCGCGATGTTGCCCCGATGGTGCGCGAGCACTTTGGGATTAGCGACGACGACTCACGGTTAGGAGGAGCGGACAAATCTCGGTTAGGAGCCGATTAGTCGGTGTCGAACTCTTACGCTCTGCCGACGCCACGCCGATACATTTCCGCGAATGCCCGATGAGCTCATGACGACAGTTGAACTGCCCGCCCGGGTCCCGGTCCGCGATGGCGCAGCGGGGCCGCTCCTCCGCGTGCGGCATGGGTTGCGCCGGCCCCACAACTGGCTGCAGTTGGTGCGGTTCGGCGCGGTCGGCGCGAGCGGGTACGTCGTTAACCTGGCCGTATTCGCCGCCTGCGTCCATCTGATCGGGATCGACTACCACCTGTCGGCGGTGATCGCGTGGGCCGTCTCGGTGCTGAACAACTTCTGGTTGAACCGCCACTGGACGTTTTCGGCCAAGCAGGACCACCCGGTCCTCCAGGCGATCCGGTTCTTCGCCGTGTCGCTGGTCGCGTTCGGCTTCACCTACGTGGTGCTGGTCGTGCTGGTCGACGCGGGCCTGATGAAGGTGGCCGCGCAGGCGATCGCGATCGCCGCGGGCACGCCGCTGTCGTTCATCGGGCAGAAGCTTTGGAGCTTCAAGGCGTAGATGGGCCGCGCCCGAGCATGTTCGCGCGGGCGGCCACCAGGCTCGCGGCGCCCGGCCTAGCGCTACTAGTCGGAGCGATCCTCGGGGCGTTGGCCCTGGATATGGCCGTGGCACCCGCACGGGCGCGCGCCGCCGGATCGGTCATCACCAAGACGGTGACCTCGACCGCGACGGCGACGGCAACCGACCCGAACACCCCGGTCCTCATCACCGAGCAGAATGTCCCGCCCAAGGGGTACCGCCTGACCGCGGCCGAGGTCGAGAAGATCGCCGCCGCCACGCTGACGATCAAGGCCGAGCTGAAGCGCCACCCGGACGCGACCGCGTACACGTACACCAAGGGCCCCGGGCAGTGGCAGGTCAGCTGGTTCTCCTCGGGCAAGAACCAGGTCGAGCTCGCGCAGGTCTACATCGACGACGCCACCGGGAGCGTGACCCAGGTGTGGACCGGCTTCCAGGTGGCGTGGTCGATGGCTCGTGGATATCCCGGCGCGTTCGGACGCCGGGTCAACGCCTGGTACGTGTGGATCCCGTTGTGCGTGCTGTTCATAGCGCCGTTCCTGCCCTGGCGCCGGCCGCGCCTTCCCGGCGGTGACCGCGGGCGCCGGGAGTGGTCGATCTTGCACCTCGATCTGCTGGCGCTGCTCGGGCTGTCGATCTCGCTGGCGTTCTTCAACCACGCCAAGATCGGGATCTCGACTCCGGCGATCTATCCGTTCATGGTCTACCTGCTCGTGCGGATGCTGCTGCTCGGGTTCGGCCGTGGCCGCCCGCGACGGCCACTGCGCCTCCAGGTACCGCTCTCGTGGCTGGCGATCGGTGTGATCTTCCTGGTCGGGTTCCGGATCGGGCTCAACGTCGTCAACTCGAACGTGATCGACGTCGGCTACGCCGGCGTGATCGGCGCCGACAAGCTGATCCACGGCCATTCGCTGTACGGCAACTGGCCCAAGGACAACGCCAGCGGCGACACCTACGGCCCGGTCGCCTACTACGCCTACGTCCCGTTCCGGCTGATCTTCGGCTGGAGCGGCACCTGGGACGACCTTCCGGCGGCGCACGCCGCGGCGATCGTGTTCGACCTGCTGACGCTGTTTGGCCTGTACTGGCTGGGTCGGCGCGTTCGGGGGCCGAACCTGGGCGTCGTACTCGCGTACGCGTGGGCGGCATATCCGTTCACGCTGTGGACGCTCGCCTCGAATACCAACGACTCGCTGGTGGCGCTGCTCCTGGTCATATCCCTGCTTGTCATAACGTCGGCGCCGGCCCGCGGCGTGGTCGGCGCGCTCGCCGGCCTGACCAAGTTCGCGCCGTTCGCGCTGGCGCCGCTGCTGTGGCGCGGCGTCGATCCGCCACCCCGCCGGCGGGAGATCGTGCGGTACGCGCTTGCGTTTGCGGCGACGGTCGTGGTCGCCATGCTGCCCGTGATCCTCGACAATAATTGGCACGCCTTCTGGCACGACACGGTCTCCTACCAGGCGGGTCGCACCTCGCCGTTCTCGATCTGGGGACTGTGGGGCGGGCTCGGGATCGAGCAGCACCTCCTCCAGGGCGCCACCGTGGCGCTGGCGATCACGGTCATGTTCCTCCCGCGCCGGCGCGGCCTCGTCGAGGTGGCCGCGCTCGGCGCCGCAATCCTGATCGCGCTCCAGCTCGGCGCGGGCTACTGGCTGTACTCCTACATCGTGTGGTTCTTCCCGTTCGTGGTCGTGGCGCTGTTCGGCAGCTTCCCGACGGAGATGGAGCACGCGCTGGCGGCCTCCGAGCCCGACCGGCGCGTCGAGTCCCACCCGATGGTGGTCGCCGGCGCCTGAGACCCCTTCCTTAGACCACCCCGGGCGCCGGCAACAACACCTGCTCGATCGACTCCGCCCGCATCGACTCGCCGGCGCGGATCACTACGCCGTTCAGCCACGGGTCCTCGCTCGAGGTCTCGAACCGCGTCGGCATTTGCGTGACCATCGACGTCAGGGCCTGCTCGCGGTTGACGCCGATCACGCCACCGCGCGGCCCCGTCATGCCCACATCCGAGATGTAGGCGGTGCCGCCCGGCAGGATTCGGGCGTCGGCGGTCGGGACGTGGGTGTGCGTGCCGACCACGGCGGTCACGCGACCGTCGAGATGCCATCCCATCGCCACCTTCTCGCTCGTCGCCTCCGCGTGCATGTCGACGAGCACGTGATCGACCCTGTCCGCGATCGCCCGCAGCGCCGCATCGGCCTCGGGGAACGCCGCCCGCCCGGCCTTCATGAACAGGTTGCCGGATAGCGAGATCACGCCGAGCCGGGCCCCGTCGCCGCTGGAGACCGCGCACCATCCGTGCCCGGGCTGGCTCGCCAGGAAGTTGGCCGGCCGCAGGATCCGATCCTCCTCGTCGAGGTAGGCGTAGACCTCGCGGTGGCGGTAGGTGTGGTTGCCGAGCGTGATCACGTCCACACCGGCAGCCAGCAACTCGCGCGAGATCTTCGGCGTGATCCCGACGCCGCCGGCGGCGTTCTCGCCGTTGACCACGACGAAGTCCGGCGAGTACCGGTCGCGCAGCGTCGGCAGCAGCGCCAGCAGGGTGCGCTTGCCGAGTCCGCCGACGACGTCGCCGACGAACAGGATGGACACGGTTCCACTCACGTCTTGTCGGTGCTCATACTTCCAGTTGCATGCGTTGGAGGTTCCCCAGGCGACCGGGCCGCGCCCAGCCCACCGCCGGCGAGGGCGGCGAGCGTACCGATCCCGAGGGGCTGGTCGGGGATTCGGTTGCGACCGGCAGTGCACCCGCGCCTAAGCCCGGCCTGACCGAGCCCCGGGTATCGCCGCCACCGGTCGTCGTACCGCGCTGGGTCCAGCTCGTCGTCCTACCCCTGGCGGTCCTTGGTCTGTGGGCGCTTGCGCGGGCAGTCGGAACGGTCCTGCTGATCCTGTTGGGCGCGAGCACGATCGCGCTGATCTTGAACCCGATCGTCAGGCTGCTCCACCGCCATCGGGTTCCACGTGGCCTCGCGATCCTGCTCGTCTACCTGGCGGGATTTGCGATCGTCAGCGGGATCGGGGTGGCGCTTTCGGACCCCGTAAGCACGCAGGTCACCCATCTCGAGCACGACGTACCGCACTACATCGATCAGGCGAACCGCGACCTCGCGAGCTTCCAGAGATGGCTCGATCGCCGGGGAATCAAGGTGCAGATCCAGCGGCAGGGTCAGACCGCGTTGCAGACGCTCGGGGCCCAGATCCAGAAGCGCTCGAGCGACATCGTGTCGTTCTCCAGCAACCTGCTGACGCAGATCATCACGACGTCTTTCGACTTCGTGCTCACGTTCGTGCTGTCGATCTACCTGCTCGTGTACGGGGAGCAGATCGGCGAGCTTGTGCGGCGGATCATGCCGCCCGGCGACGGGACGCCCGAGGACGACTATCCGCTGTTGGTCCAGCGCGCGGTGTACGGCTACGTCCGCGGGCAGCTGCTGTTCAGCCTGATAATGGGCGCGAGCGCGGCGGTGTCTCTCTGGATCTTCGGGCAGGTGGGAATCTTCCCCGCCGGTGCCACGTACGCCGTGTTCTTCGGCGGCTTCTACGGGCTGATGGAGTTCATCCCCTACATCGGGCCAATCATCGGCCCGCTCCCGGCGGTACTCGTGGCCCTGTTCGTAAACCCGATCAGCGCCGTCTGGGTGGTCCTGCTGTTCATCGCCCTGCAGCAGCTCGAGGGGCATTTCGTGGCGCCGCAGGTGTTCCGCATCTCGCTGCGGATCAACCCGATCCTGATCATTCTCGGGCTGCTGATCGGATTCACGATCTACGGAGTGGTCGGCGCCTTGCTGGCGCTGCCGATCGCCACCGTGATCCGAGTGACGGTGCTCTATCTGCGCAAGCATCTGGTGCTCGAGCCGTGGGGTCCGCTGGGGACCGGCGTTATGGCGACCGGGCCGACCGGGCTCGAACGATGTCCCGATTGCGGGACCGCCGCCGGCCCGAACGACGCCTATTGCCGCTCGTGCGGCGCGTCGCTCGAGCCGCGAGTCAAGCTGCCCGGCTGACGGGCAGGGCAGCGCGAGGCCCCGGCGCCGCCCGCGTCAAAGAATTTTCACGATCGCGTTGTAGCCTGGTGCGGCGTTGTCCATCGACATCAATACGGGCGAACGCACGGCCACGGTGGCGGCCCGCGCGCTGACGAAACGCTACGGCGCGAGAATCGCCTTGGATCGGATCAGCTTCGCGCTCTACCCCGGCGAGGTGGTGGCGATCATCGGCCCCAACGGCGCCGGCAAGACGACGCTCCTGTCGATCCTCGCCGGCACGCTCGAGCCGACCGAAGGCGAGGTCGCACGGGCCGGCGACAAGCGCTTCGGCTGGGTGCCCCAGGAACCGGCGCTGTACTCGAAGCTGTCGGTCGCCGAGAACCTGCGGCTGTTCGCTCGGCTCGAGCGCCTCGCCGATCCCGAGCAGGCGGTGGCGCGGATGCTCGGCCAGACCGGCCTTGAGGACCGGGCTGACGAGGAGGTTGGCCGCCTCTCGGGCGGGAACCAGCAGCGCGTGAACATCGCGCTCGGCCTGCTTTCCGAGCCCCCGGCGCTGCTTCTCGACGAGCCCTCGGCGTCGCTCGATCCGCGCCAGCGCGAGCGCCTGTGGGAGTTCATCTCCGCGCTTGCCGGCCATGGCACGACGGTCGTGTTCTCGACCCACAACGTCGCGGAGGCCGAGCGCTACGCGACCCGCGTGCTCGTCCTCGGAGACGGCGAGCTGCTGTTCACCGGGACACCCGCGGAGCTCGAGCGAGCCGTGAGCGAACCGGACGCCGCTGCCGGCGCCGTCCGCGACCAGCTCGTCGGCGACCTCGAGACCGCGTTCGTCCGCTTTCTCCACGAGCGAGGTCATTGATCACACGTGCGCTGGCTGTTCGTCAAGGACCTCCAGATCCTCAAGCGCTCGCCGCTGCTCGTCGGGCTGCTGATCGTCTACCCGATCGTGATCGCGCTGATGATCGGGTTCGCGCTCTCGAGCCCGCCCGGGAAGCCGAAGGTGGCGCTGCTCAACGAGGTGCCGACAGGACACGGCCAGCTGAGCTTCGGCAACCAGAAGATCAACGTCGCCAAGTACGCCAGCCAGCTGTATCAGTCGATCGACGCGATCAACGTCAACTCGCGCGCAGAGGCGATCTCCAAGGTGCAGAGCGGGCAGGCGGCGGCGGCGCTGATCATCCCCGCGGACATCGTGTCCCAGATCAACAGCTTGGTCACAGAGGGGGCGGGAAACCCGACGGTCGATCTGATCCTGAACACCAAGGATCCGCTCGAGCGGCAGTTCGCCGATCAGGCGATCAGCTCACGCGTGGCTCAGGTCGAGCAGGCGGTGTCCAAGCAGGTGCTGCGGGTCGCGGTCACCGACCTGCAGGAGACCCTCAACGGCGGAACGCTCAAGTTCCTAGGGCAGACCGTACCGCTGCTGGGGCTGAAGAACTCCCGCGCGATCGTCCAGGGAACGATCGCCTCGCTGCCGAAGAACTCGCCGCTCCTGCCGGCGCTCCGACAGGTGGTCAACTTCGCGACGCTGGCCATCGACGGCCTCGGCTTCGCCACACCGGTGCTGAGCTCGATCGGCTCGCCTCTGACCGTCAACACCATCAACCTCGCCGGGAAGACCACCCCGACCGACTCCTACGCCGCTTCGATCGCGGTGATCGTGTCGCTGATGTTCGTCGGAGTGCTGTTGGCGGCCGCGCTGCTCGCGCTCGAGCGCTCCGAGCACACGTACTCGCGTCTGGTGCGCGGGCTGATCAGCCCGAGCGGGCTGCTGTCGGAGAAGATCGCCCTGTCCGCCAGCGCCGCGGCCGCCGTCACGCTCGTGATGTCGGCGCTGGTGTCGCTGTTCGTGCACCTGGAGTGGGCTCGGTTCCCGCTGTGGGTCGTCACGCTCGCGCTCGGCGGCCTGGCCTTCGCAGCACTCGGCGTGGCCATCGGCGGGGTCGCGCGCGAGGTCAGCGTCGCCGCCCTACTGGCGTTCCTGATCTCGCTGCCGGTCGCCTTCGTCGCGCTCGTTCCCGGCGACGCGGTGTCGGGCACGCTCCGCTCGGTCCTCGATGCGGTGGCGTTCGTGTTCCCTTTCAAGGCCGCGCTGCAGGCGGTGTCGAACGCGTTCAGCGGGGCGGCGCCTGGGATTGGGTGGCCGCTGGTCCACCTGGCCGTGCTGACGCTCGTGTTCGGCGCGCTCGCCCGGCTGGCGATGCGAAGGTTCGCCTGAGCGCCGCTACCGCGGGAAGCGCCGCTTCTGCGGGAAGCGCCGCTACTGCGGCCCGACCATCCGGCGGAACATCACCGCGCAGAGCACCGCGACGATGATCGAGACCACCGGGAGTGTGAAGCCGATCGCGCCGACCACGGCGAGCACCAGCGACACGACGCCTACCGCGCCGGCGATGCCGCCGGTTACCACCAGTTGATACGCCCTCCGCTCGCGTTCGCGGCGCGGGGTGTAGTTGCCACGCTTCTGAATATCGGCCACGCTGGCAGCGTAGCGCGGCGGTGCCATAGGGTGTTAGCGAAATGGCAGATACTCACTACATCCTCTTCTACGACTACGTCGACGACATCCTCGAGCGACGTGGCCCCCATCGCGAGGCTCATCTCGCGGGGATTCGCGCGGGCAACGACGACGGCCGGATCGTGATGGCCGGTCCGCTCGGAGCCGACCCGCCGCACGGCGCGGCGATCGTGTTCACGGACCGCGCCGCGGCCGAGGCGTTCGCGCAGGCGGACCCCTACGTCGCGAATGGGCTCGTCACGAACTGGCGCGTCGACAGCTGGGGTGTCGTCACGTAGGCCCCCTGGTTTCCGGTGCATCGGGACAGCAGGGTCCTCGACGCGCCACCAGGGCCGCGGCGCGCGCCACCGCCAGCCCGGGCCGCTTGGGAGCCGCGGGTATCCTGAGGTCTCGATGCCGTTCCCGCAGACCCGCCTTCGCCGGCTGCGCGCCACCAGGGCCCTGCGCGGCCTCGTCCGCGAGACCACGCTCAGCCCATCGGACTTCGTCTATCCGATGTTCGTCGCGCACGGCATCGACCGCCGCGAGCCGATCGAGTCGATGCCCGGCGTGGACCGTCTGTCGATCGCGCACGCCGTGGCCGAGGCGAAAGAAGCGAGAGACCTCGGCATCCCGGCAGTTCTGCTTTTCGGGCTGCCGGCGGCCAAGGACGAGGAGGGGTCGGGCGCGTGGGACGACGAAGGGGTCGTGCAGCTAGCCACCCGCGCGATCAAAGACGCCCACCCGGACCTGATCGTGATCACCGACCTTTGCCTGTGCGAGTACACCAGCCACGGTCATTGTGGGGCCCTGAGACCAGACGGAAGCGTCGACAACGACGCGACCCTCGACCTTCTTGCCCGCACCGCGACCTCCCAAGCGAGAGCCGGCGCTGACATCGTCGCCCCGAGCGACATGATGGACGGGCGCGTCGGCGCGGTCCGCCAGGCCCTCGACGACGACGGTCACACCGACACTCCGATCCTCGCGTACAGCGCCAAGTTCGCGTCGGCTTTCTACGGCCCATTCCGCGAGGCGGCGGACTCGGCGCCAGCGTTCGGCGACCGCCGCGGCTACCAGATGGATCCCGGCAACGGTGACGAGGCCGTCCGCGAGACGCGGCTCGACGTCGACGAGGGCGCCGACATCGTCATGGTCAAGCCTGCGCTTCCCTATCTGGATCTGATCCACCGCATCAAGTCCGAGACCAGAATGCCGCTGGCCGCCTACAACGTCAGCGGCGAGTACGCGATGGTCAAGGCGGCGGCAGCAGCCGGCTATCTCGACGAGCGCGCGACCGTGCTCGAGAACTTGACCTGTATACGTCGGGCCGGGGCCGACATCGTCATCACCTACCACGCCAAGGAGGCGGCGCGATGGCTTCAGTGAGTTCCGGCTTCGGCCCCAAGCTCCGCAGCCGCAAGGATGGCGCGGCGACCCCGCTCGACGACCTCGACAAGCGCCTGCTGAACCTAATGCAGGGCCGCTTCCCGATCGCGCCCAGGCCGTACGACGCTGTCGCAAAAGAGGCCGGGATCACCGAACAAGAGGCGATCGGCCGCGTAAAGCGCCTCCTCGACGAGCGCATCATCCGCCAGGTCACTCCGATCTTCGACACCCGCGCGCTCGGGTACTCCTCGATGCTGGTGGCAGCCAAGGTCGATCCCGAGAACCCGTGGCGCGCCGCCAACGTGATCAACGAACACCCGGGCGTATCCCACAACTATCTGCGCAGCCACGAGTTCAACATCTGGTTCACGATCGCGACCGAGCCGGATTCAAGGCTGGGCCTCGACGGGACCCTCGAAGCCCTGGCGCGCGAAGCCGGGGCCGAGTCGGTCCGCCAGCTTCCGACGCTCAAGTTGTTCAAGATCCGCATGGACCTCGAGATGGAGGGCGGCACCGACGCGCTCGCCAAGGCCGTCGAAATAGCCCCGCCCGCCGAGACCGAACGACAGCCGTACGACGAGTTCGACATCGAGGTCATCCGCGCCACCCAGGGCGACATGCCGGTGATCCCGGAGCCGTACGCGCCCGCGGCCGACAAGCTCGGACTCCCAGTAGAACGGCTCCTCACCCACATGGGGCAGATGCAGGAGCGCCGCCTGCTTCGCCGCGTCGCCGCAATCCTCTTCCACCGCCGCGCCGGCTTCAGCGCCAACGGCATGGGCGTGTGGAACGTCCCCGACGACAAGATCATGGAGCTCGGGCCTCAGATGGCGGCCTTCCGCGGCATCTCGCACTGCTACCAGCGCCCGACTTACGAGGATTGGCCGTACTCGGTGTTCACGATGGCCCACGGGCGCTCCAAGGACGAGTGCGACGCGATCCTGGACTCGATCGCGACCCACACCGGGATCGAAGACCGGGCGACGCTGTACTCCTCGACCGAGTTCAAGAAGATCCGGCTGCTCTACTTCACCGACGAGCATCGCGCCTGGGAGCGTGAGCACGCGGGCGTGTGAGCAACCTCGCGGCCGACCCGACGGCGCGTTCGTCGCAGCTTTACCAACAGGCCCAGCGCCTCCTCCCCGGTGGCGTGAACTCGCCCGTGCGGGCGATGCGGTCGATCGGCCGCGATCCGATCTTCATCGCCTCCGGCCACGGCTCGACGATCGTCGACGTCGACGGCAACGAGTACATCGACTGGGTCTCCTCATGGGGTCCCCTGATCCTGGGGCACGCCCACCCAGACGTGATCGCCGCCGTCATCGAGGCGGCCGAGCGGGGGACGACCTTCGGCGCGCCCACTGAAGCCGAGGTGACGCTCGCTTGGGAGGTCGCCGGCCGGATGCCTTCGGTCGAGATGATGCGCATGACCTCGTCGGGTACCGAGGCCACGATGAGTGCGCTGCGACTCGCTCGCGCGGTCACCGGGCGCGAGAAAGTCCTCAAGTTCGCCGGCGCCTACCACGGCCACGTCGACGGCCTGCTTGCCGAGGCGGGCTCGGGGCTGGCCACCCAGGGGATCCCGGCGAGCCCGGGCGTGCCGGCAGCCGCCGCCGCGGCGACGGCGGTCGCGCCCTGGAACGACATGGCCAGGACCTGGGACCTGACCGCCGACCCGGACCTGGCGGCGATTCTGGTCGAGCCGATCCCGGCGAACATGGGCGTGGTCCCGCCGTGCCACGGGTTCCTCGAGATGCTCCGCGAGGCGGCCGACGAGGGCGGCGCGCTCCTGATCTTCGACGAGGTGATCACCGGCTTTCGCGTCGCCCGCGGCGGTGCGCAGGAGCGATACAAGGTGCTTCCCGACCTCACGGTCATGGGCAAGATCATGGGTGGCGGGCTCCCGGCTGCCGCCTACGGCGGGCGCCGCGACTTGATGGAGCGGATCGCGCCCGCCGGCGACGTCTACCAGGCGGGCACGCTGTCCGGCAACCCGCTCGCCACCGCGGCCGCCCTCGCCACGCTGCGCCGGCTGAACGACGCCGCCTATACGCGGCTCGCGGCGACCACCGAAAAGCTCGCGCACGGCCTCCGCGACACCGCGGCCGACGCGAATCGCCCCGTCCAGGTCCAATGCGTCCCCGGCCTGCTCACCGTGTTCTTCTCCGACCGCCCGGTCCACGACTACGCCAAGGCCGCGGCCTGCGACACCGATGCTTACGGCGCATGGTGCCGGGGGCTGCTCGCCCGTGGCGTGTATCCGCCGCCGTCGCAGTTCGAGGCCTGGTTCCCGTCGCTCGCTCACACCGACGCCGACATCGACCGCACGGTCGAGGCCGCCGCCGAGGCGTTCACGGAGATCGCGGCGGGATGAACACGAGGCTGAGGACCGCTCGCGACGGCGCCGACGCCCTCCGGGAGGCGCTCCGTGCCGAGGGCGGCACAGTGGCCCAGGCCCTCGACGATCCGCCCGGCCCCCGAACCGGCGACCCGGACCGCCCCGGCCCCGCCCAGCTCGCGGCCGCCGGACCGCGAGCGCGCGGCAACGAACGCGAGTACGAGCTGCTGCTCGAGATGATCCTGGAGGGGTACCGCCTGCACTACGACGAACCAGTGGTGGTCCGCACGCCGGACGCCGACCTCGCGCTGCTCCTCGGTGACCAGCTGTACGCGCTCGGCCTGTCGCGACTCGCAGCGCTCGGCGATCTCGACGCCGTGGCGGAGCTCGCCGATGTGATTTCGCTCGCTGCACAGGCGCGCACGGCCTCGGACTCGGACCTTGCCGGGGCGATCTGGGACGCCGGCGCGGTCTCGGTCGGCTGGGGCGCGAGCGACGCGCACGCCGAGGCCAAGACGTGCGCCCGAGCCCAGGATCCGGGTGCGACCGAGGCGCTCCGCGCGGTCGCGAGCTCCGTCACCGCCACCGACTAGAAATGCCCGGAAAATCCGCATCCTTGTGCGGTTCGTATCGACCTGTCGCCCAACCCTTGTGATGTTCGTATCGAGGTTGTTAGGCCGGTGCGTACCGGGCGCTCCGGTCGTGACCTTTTCGAGGCCGTGGCGGTACGCTGTCGGCATCTAAATTTGCCGTAAGGAACTCGTGCCCGACCGTCACAGGGAAACCAAGTCCAAGTACACGCTCGACCGGGGCATTCCTGGTGCGTTCGAAGGGGAGACCGTCACCCGGCGGCGACTGATGGTTCTGGGGGCGAACGGCGTCGGCGCGGTGGCCGCCGCGGCCTTCACCCTCCCGGCGCTCGGGTTCGCCATCGCACCGATCTTCAAGCGCCAGGCGTGGACTTGGCAGGCGATCGGCACGCCGGCCGACTTCACTCAGGCCGTCTACCAGACGAAGGTGATCACGATCACCCCGGGCATCGGCGAGGCCGGCAACACCATCGCCTACGTCAGGCAGCGCAATCCCGCCATCGACACGGAGCCCGAGGACCAGTACAACCACTGGGTCGCCCTGTCCGACCGTTGCATGCACCTGGGCTGCCCGGTCCGGTACGTCCAGGCCGCCGAGCGCTTCATCTGCCCGTGTCACGGCGGCGTGTACGACTTCCGCGGGATGGTCGCCGGAGGGCCGCCGGTGCGCCCGCTCGATCGCTTCTACACCCGGCTGAACCCCAACACCAACCTCGTCGAGATCGGACCGCGCTACTCGGTCAATAGCGAGCTTCAGCGGTTCAATCCCCGCTTCCCGGGTGAGCCGCTCGACGGGATCGGACAGTTCCTGTATCCGTCGACATTCGACACCGCGAAGCGACCGTAGGGGTAGGACAGATGCCGCGCATTCCAGCACCGTCACTGCCGAAGGCCCTCCGACCGACGCCGAAGAGGCCGGGCGAGTCGAATGGCGAGGTCACCCAGTACCCGGCGCCGCTCGACGCCGGGGTCACCGTCGTCGACTGGCTCGACGAGCGCACCCAACTGTCGGGCGGTCTGCGCTGGCTGCTGTTCCGCAAGGTCCCGCGGGGCATCAACTGGGCTTACACGCTGGGCTCGGCGACGCTGTTCGCGTTCCTCAACCAGGCGGTGACCGGCGTCTTCCTCGCTATGTACTACCGCCCGGACGCATCCGGCGGCGCGTACGAGTCGATCCGCCACATCAACGACGACGTGTTCCTCGGCCAGCTCGTGCACGCGATGCACAAGTGGGGGGCGTCGGTGATGATCATCTTGATCTTCCTGCACATGGGCCGCGTGTTCTTCTACGGCGCCTACAAGTACCCGCGCGAGCTCACCTGGGTGATCGGCGTCGTGCTGCTCATCCTGACGCTGGCGATGGGCTTCACCGGCTACCTGCTGCCGTTCGACCAGCGCGCCTACTGGGCATCGGTGGTCGGGATCAATATCAACGCCGGCGGTCCGTTCATCGGCCCGTTCCTTTCGAATTTCCTCCTCGGCGGCGCAGACTTCGGTGCCACGACGCTGTCTCGGTTCTACTCAATCCACATGCTCCTGATTCCCGGCCTGATGGCGGCGCTGATCGGCCTCCACCTGTACCTGGTCACGAAGCTCGGCATCTCCGCCCCGCCGTGGCTCAAGCCTGATCGCGCCCACGATGGCCACCACGACCTCGAAGAGGCCGAGGTTTGACGCGCCCCGCTGTCGTCAAACGCGCTAGGCCAGGATCCGGGCGCTCATGAATCAGGCCGAGAAGGAAACGTACCTCCGCGACTACTCGCAGCTGAAGAACGAGGGCGAGCCGTTCTTCCCATACGCGGTCTTCCACGACGGCGCGATGGCGTGCATCGTGATGGTGGTCATCATCTTCCTCGCGCTGATGTTCGGCGCCGAGCTCGGGCCGAAGGCCGACCCGACCACCACCACCTACGTACCGCGACCCGACTGGTACTTCTTCTTCCTGTTCGAGGTCTTGCGCGTGATGCGCAACGTCCCGAAGTTCACGCCGATGGCGACGATCGGCGTGCCGACGATCTGCATGATCCTGTTGTTCCTGCTGCCGTTCTACGACCGCAGCCCGGAGCGCCGGATCGAGCGCCGACCGGTCGCGCTGGCGGCCGGGGTGGCCACGATCGCCGCCATGGCGTATCTCACCTACAGCGGCGCGAACACCGGCTCACCGAACACGGTCGACCTGAAGCCACCGGCCACCCTGACGGCGGCGCAGCAGGCGAGGTGGCAGGCCGGAGCGGATGTCGTCGGCGAGTCGGGCTGTCTCGCCTGCCACGTGATCGGCAGCAACGGCAACAACGGCCCGGGGCCGGTGCTGACGCACATCGCCAACACGGTTCCGGAGCAGCAGATCGCCTCCACGCTGAGGAACCCGACGCCGCCGATGCCGTCGTTCAAGGACCTGCCGCCGGAGAAGTTCAACAACCTCGTGTACTTCCTGTCGAATCTGCAGTAGTCGCGCCATCGGGACCATGGCGAGTGCAGACTTCGCGCCGGGCGGCGCACCGGGGACGCTAGACGACCCACAGGTCCGGGCGATGTTCGACCGGATCGCCGGTCTGTATGACCGGATGAACTCGGTCATGACCGCCGGCCTGCACCATGCGTGGCGCCGGCGCGCCGCCGACCTCGCCGAGCTCTCGCCTGGCGCTCGCGCGCTCGACGTCGCCACCGGCACGGGCGATCTCGCGCTCGAGCTGGCCAACCGCGTCGCGCCGGGGGGCGAGGTGATCGGCGTCGACTTCTCCGAGAAGATGCTGGAGCTGGCGAGGGCCAAGGCCGAGTCCCGCGTGCCGCGCGTAAGCTTCGAGCACGGGAACGCGCTCGCGCTCGACTACGCGGACGGCGAGTTCGACGCCGCCACGGTCGGATTCGGCGCCCGCAACTTCTCAGACCTCCAGCGCGGCCTGTCGGAGATGGCGCGAGTCGTCCGGCCTGGGGGCCGGGTGGTCGTGCTCGAGATCACGACGCCGCGGCGCCCGCCCCTATCGACGTTCTTCGACCTGTGGTTCGACCACGCGATCCCGGCGCTCGGCCGGGTGGTCGACTCCCAGGCCTACAGCTACCTGCCGAGCTCGGTCAAGCGCTTTCCGGGTCCCGACGAGCTGGCCGCCCGCATGTGGGACGCCGACCTGCGCCGGATCCGTTACGTGCTCACCGCCGGGGGCATCATCGCCTTACACGTCGGAGTGGTTCCCACCTGATGAGTACTGGCGCACAGGCAGTGGTGGACGCCGGAGGCGAGGCCCTCACGCGCGTGATGGAACGCGTCGAAGCGCGAATGGCGGAGCTTGCGACCGGTCACGGACCGGTGCTCGCGCGCTATGCCGGCGACACGATCGCCGCCGGGGGCAAGCGGCTGCGGCCGCTGCTGGTGTGCATCGCCGCCGGGGCGCCGCCGCCCGAGACCGACGGGCTCGTGCGGGCCGCGGTCGCCGTCGAGCTCGTACACGGAGCGACGCTCGTCCACGACGACGTGCTCGACGGTTCCGCGCTCCGGCGCGGCCGGCCGACCGTGGTCGCCATCGGCGGGCGAGCGCTCGCCACCGCCACCGGCGACCTGCTGTTCTCTCGTGCGTTCGCCGAACTCGCCGCCGGCGGCTCGCCCGATGCCGTCCGGGTTCTGTCCCGGGCGAGTCGCGAGCTGGCCCTCGGGGAGCTGGCTCAGCGCGCCGATGCGTTCGACACCTCGGTGAGCGTGGCTCGCTACCTCAAGCGCTGCCGGTTGAAGACAGCCGTCCTGTTCCGCGCCGCCTGTGAGCTCGGGGCGCTCGAGGCGGACACCGATCCGGGGGCGCTCGGCGGCTTCGGCGAGCGCATCGGGCTCGCCTTCCAGATCCTCGACGACGTCCTCGACGTGTCCGGGCCGCCCGAGCGCACGGGGAAGCCTCGAGGGGCCGATCTGCTCGACGGCACGGTCAACCTACCGTTGATCCTGGCCCGCGAGCTGCGATCCCGAGCTCGCCCGGCTCGACGTGCGGACCGTGCGAACCGCCGCCGACGCGGCCGTCGTCTGCGAGGCGATCACCGACACCGGCGCGCTCGACGACGCGCGGTCGCGCGCGCGCCAACTCGTGGCCGATGCCAAGGACGAGCTGCCGATGTTGCCGGCGCGGCAGCGGGCGGCGCTCGAGCTCGCGGCCGACATCGTCGTCGAGCGCTACGCCTAGTTTCAGGGGCCGCCTACGGCGGCCCAGCCCCTAAAAGTCCTCGGGAAGGATGTGGTCGGCGTTCAGGGCGGTGATGAACCGATCGATCTGATCGGCCATGTTCGCCTGCGTCAGCCGCTGGAGGTCCCGGAGCATGTCGGCCAGACCCTCGTCGAGCCGGTCCTCCAGCTCGCGGACCTGGTCCTGCGTGTAGAGGCCTTCGGTGTACCAGTCGCAGTTCGGGCAGGACAGCAAGAGGTTCCAGCACTCCTCGGGAGCCTCGGACCAGTCGACCGGCTGCACGAGCTCGGACGCGCAGTCCGGGCACACGTGCAACCCGCGGGTGGCGTGGTTCTGGTCGCCCCACCGGACCACTTCGATGCTGCGTCCGCTGGGGAGGACGATGCGTCGGACTGAAGGCTGTTCTGGCTGCTGGTTCATTGGTGTCTCCGTGCCCTTAATCGGCCCGTGTGATGGGCAACTTGAGAGGCCGGTACTGCAATCGGCAACCGGCCGTTTCTTGCCCCCCGCAGCAGACCGGGTAACCTTCGAATCCCCCATCCGGAGGACCGCCGAAATGTTCCGCAACCCCACCACCGATCTGATCGTCGTCCTGGTGATCGTCCTGTTGATCTTCGGTCCCAAGCGGCTGCCTGGTCTGGGTAAGCAGCTGGGGACGGGTCTGCGTGAGTTCAAGGAGTCGATCACGGGGGAGAACAAGCACGAGGACGAGGACGAGGACGCGCGGCCCGAGATCACGGCCGCCAGCGCCTCGACGCCCCAGGCGGCGCCGACTCCCGCGCCCGCCGAGCGCGAGTCGGCCGAGGTCGGACCCCAGAGCCGCTCCTAGCGGCGGCCGTTCTGGGGAGTCTCGGTCGTGACGCGGCTTCGGCCCATCGGGCATGAGGACCGGCTGAGCATCGTCGACCACCTCGACGAGCTCCGCACGCGCCTGATCGTGTGCCTGGCGGCGCTCGTGGTCGCATTCGGGCTGTGCTTCTGGCAGAACAATCGCCTGCTCACCGTGCTGAACAGGGCGCTGCCGCATAACTCGAGCGTCGCGGCGCACAACGGGCTCGGGTCAGTGCCGTCGGAGGCCGTCCAGCTCCGTCGACTGTTCACAAAGCAAGCCGCGGCGGCCACGGCGCTGGCCAACTCACCGGGGGTTTCGCCGCAGGCCCGGCAGGCTTACCTCCAGGAGGCGGCCGCGTACAGCCAGACCGCGAAAACCCTGCCGGACAGCATCTCCACTCAGGAGAAGCCGATAACGATCGGCGTCGGCGAATCGTTCACGACCACGCTTACGGTCGCGGCGTACTTCGCGCTGTTGTTCTCTTTACCGGTTCTTATTTACGAGGGCTATGCCTTTGTGATTCCTGCTTTGAACTCAACCGAGCGCCGTGCGGCGATACCGGTGATGGTCGCAGCCCCGCTGCTGTTCCTCCTGGGGGCGGCCTTCACGTACGTCGTGGTGTTGCCGCCCGCCGTCCACTTCCTCCAGGGCTACAACGCCGACCAGTTCGACGTCCTCGTGCAAGCGAAGTCCTACTACTCGTTCCAGATACTCACGATGCTCGCGGTAGGGCTCGCGTTCCAGCTGCCGCTCGGGCTGCTCGGGCTCCATCGCGTCGGCGCGATCAATGGCAGCACTCTGACGCGTCACTGGCGCTACGCTGTGGTCATCATCGCCGTCATCGCGGCGGCGATGCCAGGGGCGGATCCTGTCACCACCGGGTTGGAGACCGCTCCCCTCGTCATCCTCTTCCTCGCCAGCATCGTGTTGCTCAAGATCGCCGATCGCCGCGCCGCGGCTCGCGCCGCCCGAGAGGCGAATGCCTCCTTCGGCGACGGCCTCGATCCCACCTAGACCATGCTCTTCGACCTTCGTAGCCGCGGCCGGCGCAGGACCGTGCAGGTCGTGTACCTGGGGCTCGCCATTCTCATCGGCGGCGGCCTCGTCCTGTTCGGCGTCGGCGCCGGCAACGGCCTCGGCGGCCTCCTCAACGCCTTCAACGGCGGCGGCTCGAGCTCTGGCCAGAAGGCCGTCGTCAGCCAGCAGGAGCAGCAGGCGATCAAGGCGACGCAGCTGAATCCGAACAGCGCCCAGGCCTGGGCCAACCTCGTCCAGGCGCGCTGGACCTCAGCCGGCCAGGGCGCCAACTTCAACTCCTCGACCGGTCAGTTCACCCCGTCCGGCCTCAACGAGCTCGAGCAGGCCACGCAGGACTGGCAGCGCTACCTGACCCTCACCAAGAACCCGGATCCCAACCTCGCGGTCCTCGCCGCCCGCGCCTACGCCGGACAGCAAAACTATTCCGGCGAGGCCAGCGCCTGGGACATCGAGACCCTGGCCGACCCGAGCGCGGTGAAGGGCTTCGAGTGCCTTGCCGTCTCCGCCTACGCCGCGGGCCAGACCCGCAAGGGCGACCTCGCGTCCGCCAAGGCCCTCAGCCTCGTGCCCAAGGCGCAGCAGGCCCTGCTCAAGAACCAGCTTCAGTCGGCCAAGACCCAGCCCTCGGTAGCCCAGCAATGCTGACCCCTCCGGCCAGGGCCGGTGGGTAAGATCGCCGCCAAGGGCCGTTAGCTCAACTGGTAGAGCAGGGGACTCTTAATCCCAAGGTTGGAGGTTCGAGTCCTCCACGGCCCACTTTCAAGACCCCGCGCCGGCGGGGTTTCTCGTTCCGGGGGTGTTCCGCGGAACACTGCAGCCGGGAGTACCGTTGCGACTCGTGGCCCCCAAGCCTCCGATGAAGGTCATCGCGTTGGTGGTGCTGAGCGCCTTAGGGCTATCCCTGATCGCCGTCGGGGTGACGGGTCACACGGGGTGGACTCTGATCATCGCTGGCTTCGTGGCGCTGCTCGTCGGGGTTCCGCCCGTGTGGATGATCCAGAGGTCAAGGGACAGAACTCTGCGTTAAGCATCACAAGGGCCAGCACACTTCAGTCCGCCGCGACGCCGTGCAGACGTCGCGTCCGGCCGGATCTTTGTCCGGGAGGGCGGCGTCAGCGCACGCCGATTAGGTCCACCACGAAGACGAGCGTCTCGTCCGGGCCGATCACCCCGCCGGCGCCACGCTTGCCGTACGCGAGCATCGGCGGAATCGTGATCCGCCGCCGACCGCCGACCCTCATTCCGGCCACACCTTGATCCCAGCCGGCAATGACCTGGCCCTTACCGAGACCGAATTTGAAGGTGCTGCCGCGGTCCCAAGATGCGTCGAACTGCTGCCCGGTCTTCCATGAGACGCCGACGTAGTGCACCTCGACGACGCTCCCGGAGACAGCCTCATCACCGTCTCCGACGACGATGTCCTCGATCTCGAGCTGATACGACGGGGCCTGATCGGACGGCACCGCGACATCCGGCTTCTCGCCTATCGCCACGACCCCACCCTACCGGTCTCCGCCCCCAGCCTCGGAGGAGCGCCAGTCCGCCAGGAACGAAACTCGCGGCTCGGATCCGGGTATCTCCGAGCGAATGTCGCTACAGCTGGGACCGAGGCGGGTCGTGGCTCCCGATGGCGTCGAGTGGCGAGTGCGCCGGAGATGGCTCACGAGCAGCCCTAAGCTGCCCCGGCCCCGTCGGGGCGAGATCGCCGCCGAGTCGCTGAACCACCTGGGGGCGAGCTTGCCGGACTTCGGGAACGGCGACCTCGGACAGGGGCTGCTGGTAGCAGCCCTGGTCGTGGCTTTTCTCGTGATTCTCATCCCGGTCCTGTTCTTCGGGATCGAGCTGATCATCCTTGGGGTGTTGCTTGCCACTGGGGTGATCGCGCGCACCGTCCTTCGGCAGCCTTGGCTGGTCGAGGCAGACTCGATCGATTCGCTCAGCTCGGGACGTCACCTCGAATGGCGTGTCCGGGGATGGCAAAAGTCGACCAGGCTCATCGCGCAGGTCGCCTCGGATCTATCAGCCGGACGGGAGCCCGGATGAGCGACCCTCTAGTCGGCGCTCCTATCTGCCTCCCCGACTGCGCCGGGTCGTCGACTTTGGCTTATTTGGTTGTACGGGCAGGGGCGAAGAACTCGGTGAGGAGTTGGTTGACGTGCTCAGCCGCGTCGTGATGGACCCAGTGCGACGCGTCGGGCACGCGCTCGACCCGATCGAGGTTGGGCACATCGTCGTGTTCGGGCTCGGCTAGGTCGGCGCCGAGGTAGGCGTCGCGCTCGCCCCAGATGACCAGCGTCGGTGCCGAGATCGGGCGAAGGTTTGCTGCCGCTTCCTTCTGGGACTGTCTTACCGACGCGCGGTAGTAGTTGATCATCCCGGCGGCTGCTCCTGGCTGCGACCAGGCCTCGATGTAACGTTGCATCTCCTGCGACGTGTAAGGCGGGTTCGCGTCGTGGAGGAAGTGTCGGAAGAAGTGCCAGTCCCGGGCGTGGACCACATCCTCGGGCAATCCAGGAGTGGCGAAGAAGAAGAAGTACCAGGATTCCGGAGCTGGCTGGGGTGGCGGAGCCCCTCCTGGAGCCGCCGGGGATGGGCGGCGTTGAGGATGGCGAGTCGGTTGACCACCTCGGGGTGATTCATCGCGACGGTCCAGGCGATGCTTCCGCCCCAGTCGTGCCCGACCAGCAGAGCGGACTTGGCGCCGCGTTCTTCGATGAGACCGCGGATGTCGTCGGCAAGCAGGTCGACGCCGTAGGCCTTGAAGCCCTCCGGCTTCGATGAGAGGTTGTAGCCGCGAGTATCGGGGGCGACCACCCGAAAACCAGCCGCCACGAGCGGCTCGATCTGTAGTCGCCATCCGTACCAGAACTCCGGGAAACCGTGAAGCAGAACTATGAGCGGCCCGTCACCGGCCTCGACGTAGTGCAAGCTCTGATCGCCGACCGCTGCATAGCCCTCCGTAAGCTCGACCCCAACGTCTGGGAGCAGGCTGGTGGTAGCTGAGCTCATAACGACCTCCTCTGGAATGGCCCGCAGGGCCCTCGATTAGCCACCGCCCTAGCGTGATGGGTGGGCCTGTGCGTCGCACCCGTAGGGACCCTAGTCTGCACCCTTGTCCGCGTCGGCAGCCACGGCGCGCCGCCCCTACTGATCCGGCTTGCCAAAAGCCAGGGTGTATACGGGCGCGAACCGCGGCTGATTTACGCGATCGTGACGGGGCACCCATGTCAGGCGTCTAGGGTGGGTGCATCAATCTCTGACCATTGGAGGCGGCAGCGCATGGGCACGATCACCCCGAGCGACGGCACGGAGATCTTCTTCAAGGACTGGGGCGCAGGTCAGCCGATCGTCTTCAGCCACGGCTGGCCACTTTCAGGCGACGATTGGGATACGCAGCTGATGTATTTCGTGCTGAACGGCTACCGCGTGATCGCGCATGACCGGCGCGGCCATGGGCGCTCCACTCAGACCAGCGACGGCCATGACATGGACCACTACGCCGACGACCTCGCCGCGGTGACCGCCCATCTCGATCTACATGACGCCGTCCACGTCGGACACTCGACGGGTGGCGGGGAAGTCGTGCGCTACATCGCGCGCCATGGCGAAGACCGCGTCGCGAAAGCGGTACTCATCAGCTCGGTGCCGCCGCTGATGCTGCAGACCGACGCCAACCCCGGGGGCCTCCCGAAGAGCGTGTTCGACGGCCTCCAGGCCCAGGTCGCGACCAACCGGTCCGTGTTCTACCGCGACTTTGCGTCCGGCCCCTTCTACGGCTTCAACCGGCCCGGCGTGAAGCCGGTGGAAGCAATCGTCGAGAACTGGTGGCGCCAGGGAATGATGGGCGGAGCCAAGGCCCACTACGACGGGATCGTCGCGTTCTCTCAGACGGACTTCACCGAGGATTTGAAGAAGATCACCGTGCCGGTCCTGGTGATGCACGGCGACGATGACCAGGTCGTCCCGTACGCCGATTCCGGGCCGCTCTCGGCGAAGCTCGTTCAGAATGGGACGCTCAAGACATACAAGGGGTTTCCGCACGGCATGCCGACCACGCAGGCGGACACGATCAACCCCGACCTCCTGGCGTTCGTCCAGTCCTAGCTGCGGAGAGGAGAATGGAGCGTGAGATGGAGCAAGCTGCGGTCGGGTTCGAGCACGACATACGGCCACTGTTTCGGCAGAAGGACATCCAATCGATGTCCGCCGCGTTCGATCTCTCGTCTTATGACGACGTGAAGGCGAACTCGGGCAAGATCCTCGACAAGGTCGCGGACGGGTCGATGCCCTGCGACGGCGCGTGGCCCGAGGCGCAGGTGGCGCTGTTTCGCGACTGGGTCAACGCCGGCTGTCCGGCTTAGAGCGGCAGTCCGAATGACGGGAAGACGCTGCTGTCGCCGAACCAGGTGATCGCGGATATCCGGTCGCCTTCCACGCCCTGCTCCTGGGACGCCGGAGCGACGAGTGGTTCGCGTCGCGATGGTCCTCGCGGCCGGGCGAGTGGGCCGACAGGCTCAACAGCCTGCCCAAATACGTAGTGTCGTCGACGAACAGCGGCTGTTCATCTTCCCGGTCGTACTCGGAGCCGGCGAGCGACTGTTCGATGACACCAGCGACAAGCACCCGCTGCGCCTCGTCGACAGCCGGACAATCGGCGGCGGACTCGTCTTCGTCACCTACGAGGCGGGCCGAGCGACGGCGAACTAGAGCGGACCGCGCCTGCGAGTGCCCCGGCTGCGGTACGACCCGCCGCGGGACTGCCTGTAGATCCATACGACGAGCATCGAGAACAGGACGGACAGGACAATGCCGGCGCCATGGCGATGCAGCACGTACCACGAGAACAGGCCGGCGCTGAACGTCCCGCAAAGGCCGACGATCGCGGTCATGCCGATGCCCATGGGATCCGGGCCGGGCACGAGCAGCCGCGCCAGCGCACCGACGAATAGACCAACGAAGAACAGAATAATCAGGTAGACGAGCAGGCCCACAGTCGAACCGTACCCGCGTTCAGGGCGGTCCTATCCACCGATCTCGTCGGTTGAGGCCTGGGTTTTTTTCGAGAAGTAGGTCCTGACGTTCCCCGTGGGCGGGCGTAGCAGGCATCAGGAGATATTCAGACGCCGCTTGCCGGATTCGTCATGCGGCTGCGTGGGCAACGGCCCACTCTGCCCGAGGAGGAGGCGCACATGAAGGTTCGATACAGGCTCGGCGTAACGGTCGCGGCATTCGTGTTCGGCGTTACCCCCGCGCTGGCGGTCGCCACCAAGGGGAGCGGCAAGCCGCGCACGCCAGGCCACTCCAGCGCTACGACCCCCGGACCGAGCGCGAGCTTGCCCGCGAAGGCCAAGGCGTACGGCAAGCTCTGCCAGGCCGAGAGCAAGAAACAGGTCGCGCACACCGAGGGCACTCCGTTCTCGCACTGCGTCACAGCGATGGCGAAGCTGGCGACAAACAAGGCAACTACGCCCGCTCAGGCGTGCTCGAGCCTCAGCAAGAAGCACGTCGCCGGCACGAAGGGGACTCCGTATAGCCAGTGCGTCGTGGCCGCCGCGCATCTGCGGGGCAACAAGACCGTCGCTCACGGCGCATCGGTGTCCGCGATGGCCATCGCAGTGCCACAGAGCGCGCTCGAGGCGCACGCCGGCGCGGGCGCGGCGTGCCTCCTCCCGGACGGGTCGGGATCGCAGGACTATCACTGCTACACCCCGCAGAACATCCGGGACGCCTACGGCGTCACCAGCCTCGAGCCCAACTACGGGCAGGGTCAGACGATCGTGCTCGTCGACTCGTATGGAAGCCCGACGGCCGCCGCGGACCTGCAGCACTTCCACGACAAGTTTTTCTCGAGCCTGCCGAACCCGAGCTTCCAGCAGGTCTTCCCGCAGGGAAACCCGCAGTACAACAACACGTGCACGAGCTCGAAGGGCAAGTCGGGGCCGTGCGCCGCGGCAGGCTGGTCCGGCGAAGCGACCCTCGACATCGAGTGGGCGTACTCGATCGCGCCCGAGGCCCACATCATCCTGTTGGCCGTGCCGCCGGCGGAGACCGAGGGCGTGCAGGGGCTCCCGAACCTGTTCAAGGCCATCTCGAGCGAGATCGCCGCGACTCCCCCGGGAACGGTGTTCTCGATGTCGCTATCGGCGACCGAGCAGGACTTCGGCGGGGCCGGTCCGTCCCAGACGGCGAAGTTCGACCAGGTGTTCCAGCAGGGCCTGGCCAGGAACGACAACT
This sequence comes from uncultured Solirubrobacterales bacterium, assembly GCA_963737055.1. Classification (GTDB taxonomy): domain Bacteria; phylum Actinomycetota; class Thermoleophilia; order Solirubrobacterales; family Solirubrobacteraceae; genus Palsa-465. The sequence continues at coordinate 318,932 of CAVTRE010000004.1, forward strand.
TCTTCGCCGCCACCGGAGACTACGGGTCCCAGAGCGCCACCAAGCAAGACAAGAACCGCAATCTGTCCAACTACACGGCGGTCGGCTATCCGTCGACGTCGCCGTACGTCGTCGCCGTCGGAGGCACGCAGCTTCAGTACGGCTGGACCTGGGACCCGACGAGTAACGACCCGTCGACCTCGGGCTACTGGAACTCGCTTTCCGGTGGGGACAGCGAGGCCGTGTGGAACGAGTCGTGGGCCCCGATCGGGACCGGCGGGGGTGCGAGCGTAATCGAGCCGCGGCCGTCGTGGCAGGCCGGCGCGGACCCCGGCTTAGGAAACCACCGGCTCGTTCCCGACACCTCCTGGAACGCAGCGGTCAACGGCGGTGTCGACGTTTACATCACCGCCTATCCGGAATACAACTGCGGCAACACGACCGGCTGCTGGACCTTCTACGGAGGGACCTCCGCCGCCACTCCGCAGACCGCCGCGCTGGTCGCGCTGGCCAACTCCGCGCGAGCGGCGGCAGGCAAGGGCCCGATCGGGTTCCTCGATCCGATCCTCTACTCCGGCGTCGGAGCCAGCGCCGCGTACAGAGACATCGTCCCCGAGCATTACGGGAGCGCGCCGCAGACGTTCGCCGGCAGCGAGGTCGGCGTGAGCGGTCCGGTCGATAAGTCGGTGGGTGACCTCGAGGACAACCAGCTCTGGGGGTCGTCGGTGCCGGGTTACCGGACCACGGCGGCCTATGACACCACGACCGGTTGGGGGACGCCGCAGGCGGTCGCATTCGTCTCGGCCCTCACCGCAATGAACTAAGGCTTCCCGCAATAACGCCGCCCACCGCGGGAACGGTGACGTCGTGAGGAGACACCGATGGCAGACCGGGGTCTCCTCCGCGTCACCCCTTTCGCGGGCACGCGCACGCCGGCGAGTATCGCGCCAGTCGGCCCCCGCGTGCCGGTCGGCCCCGCGTGCCGGCCCTCCCACCGCGCGCCGGCCGTCGCCCGCGCGCCGGCACTCCCCCCGCGCGCTCGCGCGATAATCGCGCGATGGCAGGGGAGGCGAACCGGCACCTGATCGGTGTCGCTCGCTGACCGCGAGCTCGAGGAGTGGGTCGCGGGGATGCGCGGCAGCCCCGCGGGACCGGTGACGTTCGACGTCGAAGAGGTGCGCGCCCAGGGTCGTGCCCGCGCGCTCGCACGGCCTCGAGAGCCGGAGCTGCGACAGGTGACGGATCTCGAGATCGGCGGCCCCGTGGGACCTCTGGCGTTGCGGGTGTACGAGCCGGGGGGCCTCGGCGGAAAGGCGATCGTCTATCTCCACGGCGGGATGTGGATGCTGGGTGACCTCGAGACCCACGACCGCACATGTCGACTTCTCGCCGCCGCGACGAGCGCCCGCGTCCTTGCCGTCGACTACCGGCGTGCGCCCGAGCACCCGTGGCCGGCCGCCGTCGAGGATGCGCTCGCGGCCGCGTCCTGGGTGTCAGCGGAGCTGGGAGAGGATTCGCCGGTGCTTGCAGGCGACAGCTCGGGTGGCCACCTGGCGCTGCTGGTTGCCCTGCGGCTGTGCGAGCAGGCGCGCCCCTGCAGCGGGCTGCTGCTCGCCTGCCCGAATACCGACCTGCGGCTGAGCAGCAGAAGCATCGAGGACCTCGGGCAGGGATGGGTCCTGGATGGCCGCTCGCTCCGGTGGGCGGTGGCGCAGTGGCTGCCGCCAGGTGTCGCGCCAGAGGACCCGGCCGTCAGTCCGCTCCTGGCCGACCTTTCTGGGTTACCGCCGACCGTGCTGATCACCGCCGACCACGATCCGCTCCGCGACGAGGGCGATGCGCTCGCCGAGGCCCTGCGAGCCGCGGGGGTTCCGGTCGTGCATCGCTGCGAGCCGGGGATGGTTCACGGATTCATCCAGAACCTCGACCTCATCTCGCCGGCGGCCGCTCAGGCCACCGCTCGCTTTCACCGCGACGCCCGGGCCCTCCTCGGCTAGCGCCCGGCGAGCGCGGGCCGTCCGCGGCTGGCGCCCGACGAGCGGGCGCCCTCCGCGGCTGGCGCCCGACGAGCGCGGGCCCTCCGCGGCCGGTGGACGCCGCCGCGTCACGTATCCCTGATCTCGCGGGTCTTGTCACTCAGACCCGCCACATGACAGGAGGTGCCCGATGGCACGGATTCAGGGCGTACCGCAGGATCAGGCCGGACCGATCGTCAAGCTCGTCTACCGATTCATGCGCCGGGGCATGAAGAAGATGACCGGCCGCGCCCCGGCCCACGGGAGCGGGATCGAGCCTGTCGAGATCTGGGCGATCCAGCCGAAGATGATGAGCGGCATGGGCAAGTTCCAGCAGGCCGTGCGCAAGGCGCACGGTGTGGATGAGCGGACGAAGAACCTCGTCGAGCTGAAGGGCGCGCAGATGATCGGGTGCGAGTTCTGCGTCGACCTTGGCTCGCAGATCTGCCGCAACTCTGGATTCTCGGACGATGAGCTCCTGGCACTCCCGCGTTACCGGCAGAGCGAGTTGTTCACGGAGCGCGAGAAGACGGCGCTCGACTACGCGGTCGGCGTGATGCGGACGCCGGTGGAGGTCAGCGACGAGCTGTTCGCGCGGATGAAGGAGCACTTCAGCGACGAGCAGATGGTGGAGATCACCGCGCTGCTCACGGTCGTCAACCTCGACCGGTTCAACGCCGCGTTCGGCGTCGGATCCTCAGGGTTCAGCGAGGGCATGGTCTGCGTGCCGCCGGACCGGCCGGCTGTCGCTCGGGAGCCTAATCACGTTGCGTGATACGAGGAATGGGGAGGTCTGCGCAAGTTGTGTGGATGATGCCGGCGTCTGGAGGGTGCTGGCGCACCCGCGAGGTTCGGATCGCGAACGCATCGGGTATGGTCGCCACCTGCAATGCCGATGAACCCGGTCATCCGGCGCGCGGGAATCGCGCTCTTGGTCCTCACGCCACTGCTGGCGCTGATCGCGATGGCCGGGTCGGCCGGCGCGTACTCGACTCAGTACTGCTCGCAGGTTCCGATCGTCTACGGGATCCCGCCTTGGGGCTTCAACACGGGCTCGCCGATCACTGGAGCGACAGGAACCTACTCGCGCGGTCACGGCGACATCGACCTGGCCGCCAACACCGTCTCCGGGATCATGTGCCAGGTCTTCCGCGTTCGCAACCAGCCGGACCGCCTGATCATCATGACCGTGCAGCATCACCTCGTTTACCACTCGCATTACGCGCAGATGTGGGGTTACCCCGGGAACATCATGAAGATCACCGTCCGTGTGAAGAGCAGCACCGATCCGGGGTGCAGTGTCGGCACGATCGGCAACGTGACGTTGTTCGCGAGTTACAACGGCGTGCGCAGTGACAGTGTGCAGTACTTCTTCCCGGCTGCTTGCAAGGACCACGATCACCTGTACCACGGTCCGCAGGTGAACAACCAGGTCCCCCCGCTCTAGGCCCGGTCACTAACCGCTCACCCGCGCCCCGATCCCCGGGTAGCTGATGACGAAGCCGGCTTCGTCGAACTCGATATCGGCGGTGAACGATCCCGAGCTGAATCGCACCACGCCATTCCCGAGTGGTTCATACCGCTGTTCGGACAGCGTGACGGCGAGCGACGGCACCTCGACCCAGCGCATCACGTAATCCCGCGGGGGACCCGGGGCCAGCAGACCGTCGCGGATTACTGGGAGGGAGTTGAACAGCGGTGACCAACCCAGGTCGAAGAAGTCGGCACCGTCCAGGGCCAGTTCGAGCGATCGTTCGCCGACCACTTCCAGAAACAGCGACGACGAGCGGAGGCGGTAGCGCAGCTCGTACACAGCGCCGAGTTGCGTACCGGTCGCAGTGATGCCGGGGCCGTCTCGGTCAACGTGCGCGACCTCCATTCGCGCCGCACCGTCGCCCGCCCACGCCAGCGTAAGAGTCACGCGAAGACTCTACCCTGCGGCGGTGCCCGCACAGCTAGGTCCCATCGGTGCTCCGGGCCTGAGCGTTCTGTTCGTCGGGATCAACCCGTCGCTGCGCTCGGCCGAGGTCGGGCATCACTTCGCCCGGCCGGGGAACCGGTTCTGGCCGACGCTGTACGCGGCCGGATTCACCCAGCGGCGACTGTCGCCCGAAGACGACGGACTCCTTCCGTCGTACGGGATCGGAGTGGTGAACTTCGTCTCGCGCCCGACCCGGTCGGCGGACGAGCTGACGGTCGCCGAGTTGCGCGCCGGCGCCGCCGAGCTCGAGGACACCGTGCGAGCCTGGGGGCCGCGGCTGGTGGCGGTCGTCGGCCTGGTGGCGTATCGCTCGGCGTTCGGACGGCCGCGCGCGAGCATGGGCCTGCAGCACGAACTGGTCGGTGGCCGGCCGGTGTGGGTGCTGCCGAACCCGAGCGGCCTGAACGCCCACTACAAGCCGGCCGACTTCGCGCGGCTTTACGAACAAGCGCGGCTGTACGCGACGTCACTCGAATAGTTCGTCGGCCGTCGAGACACCGGGGTCAGGCCAGCGCGCGGAGTGTCGTCGGATCGGACATCACGCGCTCGATCGCGTGGATCGCGCCTCCTTGTGCGGCGGCGGTGAATCCGAGCGTGGACGTCGCGAGCTGCGGGGTCTCGCCGGCGCCGGCGAGCGTCCCGGTCTCTAGTGCGTTCTGGGCGGCAGGCAGGATCCAGGCACCGAGGTCCGCGAAGTAGCCACCGAGGATGATCACCTGGGGGTCGAACACGTTGGCCAGGTTCGCGGCGCCGACCCCGATCCACCGCCCGAGCTCGGCCAGAACCTCGAGCGTCCCCGCGTCGCCGGCTCGGGCCCGCTTGACGAGCGGCTCGATCTTTCGCTCGGGCGGGGTGTCGCCGCGGGGGCGCTGTCTCGCGGACTGGAGAAGCGCGTTCAGGCCGATGCATGCCTCCCAGCATCCCCGACGGCCGCACCCGCATAAAGGGCCGTCGGGCATGACGTTCATGTGCCCGACCTCGCCGCCGTAGCCCCGGGTGCCGAGCAGCGGCTGACCACCGACGATGATGCCTCCGCCGATCCCGACCTCGCCCGTGATGTAGACCAGGTTCGGCGTCCCGGCAAAGGTGCCCGAGCGATACTCGGCGATCGCCGCGAGGTTCGCGTCGTTGCCGACGTGGATCGGGGTGCCGCCGAGGCGGAGGGCCCGGCGGAGCGGTTGGGCGACAGCGACATCGCGCCAGCGAAGGTTCGGCGCCTCGGCGACGACGCCGGCGGCCACGTCGACGAGCCCGGGAATGGCGACCGTGAGCCCGGACACGACGGGCGCCGGGCGGCCCCGGCGCGCGCCCAGACGCCGGCGTGCCGACCGGCAGAGCTCGGCCAGCGCGGCGATGCACGCTTCGGGACCGACACTGGCGTCGAACGCGAGCCGCTCGCGCAGTACCTCCCTCCCGGCGAGATCGATCACGAGCGCGGACAGGTAGTCGACGTTCACCTCGGTCCCGATCGCCACGACGCCGCTGCCTAGCTCCAGGCGCGTGCTGGGACGACCGGCGCGGCCGCCGCCGTCGCGGCCGGTCTCCTGGACCGCCCCGAGCGCGAGCAGCTCGGCCACGAGGCGCGAAACCGTCGCCCTTGTCAGCCCGGCACGCCCCGCGATTCCGGCACGCGAGTCGGGACCGACCGTCGACAGGTGTCGGAGCACGACCTCCAGGTTGTTACGCCGGATGTCGTTGTGTCCCGCGCGTTGCGGGATGACCGACTTTCTTGACACCGGATATGACGCTGGGTATATGTTTTGCATCGATTCAAAACATTCGCGATCGCCCGGTCAGTCTAATGCCGTGGCGGTCGGGGATGGAGAGGAGAGCGGGCTCGAGGGCCGAGCCATGGCCCCGCGCCCGCCGATCATTCTTTGGCACCCACAACGCCCACGCTCGACCGCCCGAGGCGACGGCCACCGCGACGGTTCGCAGCGGCCGCTCGAAGATCATCGGCGTTCTCAACTTCGACCCGACGGCGTACGGCACGGTGTCCGCGCTGCGCGGCATCCAGCACGCGACGGGCGACTCGGGCGACTTCATGAGCATCCTCAACGTGCCGGTCCCGAGTCGTCGCTCTGTGCGGACCGCGGTGGCGCGGCTGCGGAGCCTGGGAGCCGACGGGATCCTCGCGGTCGGTCCGCAACCACCCATCGTCGAGGCGCTGGCCGCGCTACCGGGTGACACCCCGATCGTCGCGGTCGGACCGAGTCCGCAGGACGCTTTGCCGGCGGTGGCCGTCGATCACTACGGCGGTGCCGCCGCGGTCACACGTCATCTGCTTGGTCTCGGTCACCGCACGGTGTTCCACATCGCAGGCCCGACCGACCGGACGGATCCCGGGCCCCGTCTCGCGGGATGGCGCGACACGCTGGCCGACGCCGCGGCGGTGCTCCCGCTGCCGCTGGTAGGCGACTGGACGGCCGAGTCGGGGTACGAGCTCGGGCGCCGCCTTGCCGCCAGGGGCGACGTCACCGCGATCTTCGCGGCCAACGACCAGATGGCCCTCGGCGTGCTGAGCGCGCTTTTCGACACCGGCCGGCGCGTGCCGCGCGACGTCAGCGTCGTCGGCTTTGACGCAACGCCCCAGGCGGAGTTCTTCAGCCCGCCGCTCACGACCGTGAGCCAGAACTTCACCGAGCTGGGCCGGCGCGGCCTCGAGCTGCTCTTGACCGAGATCGAAGTCGGCCGGAGCGGACTGGTCTGCGACACGATCCCGGCGGAGTTGATCCTCCGCGCCAGCACCGCACCGCCCGCCTGATCCGTCGGCCGGCGTCCCCCTCCGGCCACCCCGGCGATCGAGACAGGGCGGCCCCCAGATTCTTATGGAGTTGTGCGGATTCCCCGAACTCGCGCTTCGGTGCCGGCGACATCCTGTAGTGGTCTCGGAAGGACCTCGCCATGACCACGATCCTCGTCCTCAACGCAGTGTCATCCCTGGTGGCGCTCCTCGGCGTCGCGGGCTTCTTTGCGCTTCGTGGGCGGCGGGCTCGTCACCGGCCTGCGGTACAGGTGCTCTACGTCACCAGGGCGAACCATCCCAGCTGCCGCGCCGCTGACCTGCGGGTCGGCAGGACACGCCGGCAGGATGCCGGCGAGGACACGCCAGGTCCGAGCGGAGGCTGGTTTGCTCCGCTCGGACCGATGGCATAGCGTTGAGCTATAAGGCCGTAGCCGAGCAAGCGGAGCTCCCGGCGAACGTTGCCGGTCACCCACTAGGAGGTCGCACCGATGCCGCGCACGCATCACCTGCCCGACGAACAGGTCCACTTCATGTGGGACACGGCCAACGAGCCGGTGCTCACCATCGACTCGGGCGACACGGTCGTGGTCTGGACGCGCGACGTCAGCGACAACCAGATCGGCCCCGATTCGGACACCGGCGTGATCGCCGGCCTCGACTGGGATCGCGTTTACCCGCTCTGCGGGCCGATCGCGATCCACGGCGCCCAACCCGGTGACACGCTCGAGATCGAGGTCCTCGACATCCACACCCAGGGCTGGGGGTGGACCGCGATACTTCCGGGGCTCGGCCTGCTGGCCGACGACTTCCCCGACGCCTACCTGCGGATCTTCGACCTCTCGCACGGCGACGTGGCCCGTCTGCGCGAGGACATCGCGATCCCGCTCGAGCCGTTCTTCGGGACGATGGGCGTGTGCCCCGCGGGCGCGCAGGCCCAGCCGGTGATGCCGCCGGGCATCTTCGGCGGGAACATGGACATTCGCCAGATCACGCGCTCCTCGACGCTGTATCTGCCGGTGCAGGTCGAGCAGGCGCTGTTCTCATGTGGTGACGCCCATGGTGCCCAGGGCGACGGCGAGGTGTGCGTCACCGGCCTCGAGGCGCCGATGTTCGCCGCGCTCCGCTTCACCGTCGACCGCGCCCGGTCGATCCCGGGACCGCAATACCGCACTCCTGGGCCGCTGACCCCGCGGGTCGACGCGGGGCCGTTCTACGCCACCACCGGCGTCGGCGGCGACCTGTACGCGGGTGCTCAGGCGGCCGTGCGCGCGATGGTCGACCACATCGAGACCGCCTACCACCTCGGCCGCGAGGATGCTTATCTGCTCTGCAGCCTCGTCGTTGACCTCAAGATCTCCGAGATCGTCGACGCGGGCGAGTACATCGTCAGCGCGTTCCTGCCCGAGGCGATCTTCAGCTCCTGAATCGCCGGCCCCTTGGGAAGAAACTGGCGCTATGCAGAAGTTTCTTCCCAAGCACCCGCTGGCGACGGCTCCAGCTGCGGGATGACCTCGCCGATGAGCAGCTCGAGCGTCCGCCGCGACTCCTCGAACGTCATGTCGCCCGTCGGGAACATGAAGCACACGTAGTCGGCCATCCCATCGTCGAGCAGCGCGCCGACGCGCTCGACGATCTGCGCGGGAGTTCCCGCCCCGATCTCGATCGCCGGCTCCATGTTGGCGTGGATCGCGCGAAGCGCGCCCTGGGCGTCGTAGCACTCCTGCTCGTTGAGCTTCAGGTAGTCGAAGCGGTGGGCGTTCCGGGTGCGGCGAACGAGGCCCTCCATTCCGCGCCGGGCGACGTCGCGTGCCTGGTCCTCCGTGGGCGCGATCGCCAGCAGCATGCTGTAGCCGACGCGGGGTTCGGAACTGGGGCCCCCACCCACCCCCCCACCCACCCCATCGAAGCGCAGACCGTCGTCCTTGTGGTCGTCCCACGTCTTGAGGTACAGCTCGTAGGCCGCCTCGTTGATCTTCCCGGGCCACATCAGGCTCATCCCGTGGCGGCCGGCGGTCACCGGACTGCCCGGGTACCAGAACGGGATCCTGTCCTGGAGCGGCTTCGTCGACATCGGCATCGTCGGGAAGTCGTAGAAACGGCTGTTCTCGCTGGAGATCTCCCCGGTCGTGAGCGCGTGCTCGATGATCCCGAGCACGTCGGTGAACCGGTCTCGAGACTCCCACCAGTCCCGGCTGAACCAGTAGTGCTCGATCGGGACGGCGCCGCGCCCTACGCCGAACTCGAGACGGCCGCCGGTGAGGTTGTCGAGCACGCACATGTCTTCGATGATCCGGATCGGGTGGTGCATCGGCAGCAGCTTCACCATCGGCCCGAGGCGGATCTGCTCGGTGATCTGCGAGGCCGCGGCGATGAACAGCTCCTGGCCCGGAGCCATGCACAGCCCGCTCCCGTGATGCTCGGCCAGGTGGTAGCCGTGGAACCCGGCTTCGTCGGCCATCTTGATCAGCGTCAGCCGGTCCTGGAACAGCCGGCTCGTGGGTGTCCCCGGGATGTCCTCGATGTGGTCGAAGATCCCGAACTTCTTCGCGATCACGGACGGCACCCTAACGACTGCGCGCCGCTCGCGGTTTGCCCCAACGAAGGGTCGTATCTGCACACTCGACCTCGCGCGGGCGGCGAGTGTGCGCCAGCGGACGCATATGGGTCACGTCGACACGCTCGAGCTGGCGCAGTCGTCGAGTGTGCGCTCAAGACCCAGGCGATGCCGCGGCCGGTCCGCGCCGCCGACCCGCTGTCCTAGGCGAGGACTCGGAGCAACGCCGCGGTACCCGCCGCCGCCGCGGCAACGACCACGAACGGCGCCTTCCGCCACACCAGCACGCCCGCCACGAGCAGCGCCGGCGTGCGCGCGTCGAGCGCGTAATGCCTTCCCGTGCTGAACGCCTGGACGACGATCAGGGCAGCCAGCACCGGCACGAGGACGGTCTGGAGCGACCAGCGCTCGGACACCTCGCGGTCGAGCCGCTCGCCGAGCACGAGCCCGAGCGCCTTGAGCGCGTACGCGGACCCGCACAGCGCGATCACGGGCCACCAGCTCACCGGCGGACCCGCTTCCGTCGTCGCTCGGCGGCGAGCAACACCGGGACCGCCCCCAACGCGGACGCGATGATCGGCACGCCGGCGGGAGTGACCGTCAAGAGCGCCAGCGCGACGAGCCCGCCGGCGACAGCGGCACGAACTGCGTCGGGACCGCGGAGCTGCGGTGCCAGCAGCGCCAGGAAGACCGCCGGGAACATTGCGTCGAGGCCGTAATCGCGGGGGTTGCCGAGACCGTGGCCAGCCACCGCGCCGATCAGCGTCCCGACGTTCCAGGCGCTGAACAGGCAGAGCGCCGTCAGGTCGAACGCGCGGCGCTTGGCGTGGATCGTCGGCTGCGCGTGGGCCATCGCCGTGGTCTCGTCGACGACCACCTGCGCCCGCAGCGCGCGTTTCGGCACGGTGCCGGACAAGACTCCGCGGAGGCTGAACGCGTAGAGCGTGTTGCGCCCGGCGAGCAGGAGCGCCGGCGGAAGTGCGCCGGCGACGCCGCCGCCCGCGCCGATCACCGACGCGAACGTCAGCTGCGACGCGCCCGTGAAGCACACCAACGACATCACGCACGTCTGCACGACGCTGAAGCCGGCCGCGACCGACAGCACGCCGAACGACACGGCGTACACGCCGGTCGCGACCCCAATCGATAACGCGCCTCTAACGATCGGATCACCGGACATCACCTGAGGCATTGTCTCGCGATCTGAGCGGCAGATGGGTGCGAATAAAACTCCTACTCGCGCCAATCTGGCAATATTCGACCATGGATTCGATCGACCGCGCAATCATCGACGAGCTAAGACGTGACGGCCGCCTGTCGAACGTCGAGCTCGCCGCCAAGGTCAACTTGTCGCCCTCGCCGTGCCTGCGCCGCGTTCGCGCGCTCGAGGAGGCGGGGGTGATCCGCGGCTACCACGCCGACATCGAGCCGAGCGCGATCGGACGTGGACTCGAGGTGTCCGTCCTCGTCGAGCTGTCGCTGAAGGACCGCCAGACCGTCGAGGCGTTCGAGGAACAGATCGGGGCGTTCGACGAGGTGCTCGAGTGCCGGCGCATGTTCGGCCTCCCGGACTACATCATCCGGGTCGCGGTCGCGGACACCGCGGCGTACGAGCGGTTCTACATGAACAAGCTGCCGGAGCTACCCGGGGTCACGCGGGTCAACTCGCAGTTCACGATGAAGCTCGTCAAGGCCTGAACGCCGATCTGAGCCCGGCCCCGCTCGTCAGCTCGACCCGAAAACCCACTCCAGCAGCGCAGTGTCGCCGGCGCTCTGGAACTTGATCACCTTGCCGTCGCGGAACGTGAACACGTCCGCGACGTCGGCCTCGCCATCCCCAAGCGTTATGTGGGTGAGGACGACAACGCGCTCATCGTCCGAGAACCAGAACTGCGGCGTGGTCGTGAACCCGTTGCCGGCCAACTGGGCCCACAGCGCGCCGACCGCCTCCTTTCCCTGGACCGTCCCGCTGATCGTGCTGCTGCCAGCCGTGATCCACTCGACGTCATCCGCCAGCGCCTCCATCGCGCCCGCGGCGTCGCCCGCGGAGAACGCGGCATAGCCGCGTTTGGCCGTCTCGATGTTCTGCTCGCCCGCCATCTCTACACCCCTTCGCTCTGCCCGCGGCGCATCGCGTCGCCTTGTGCAAGCGACCCAACACCACCGCGCGGCGCGATCAGCCGCTGGCGCTACCGAAATGAAGCCAGGAAGCGCTGCAGATCCTTGACGTGCTGAGAGTTGACGCCGGCCACGCAATCGGCGAACACCACGCCGGCCTCGGTGCCGCCCTCGAACACATCGGACTCGCTCAGGCAGTACGCGAGCCAGGCGTGGTGCGCTGCGCGGGCGCGCCCGTGCACGGAAGCGGGGTGAACGACTCGTGGATCACCGGCGACGAGAGCTTGGCAGCGCGGGCCGGCGCCCCGGCAACGGGCATCGCCCTGGCAGGCACCGCCCCGGCCGATGTCGCCCCCGCGGGCGTCGACGACACGAGCAGCGCGGCCGCCGCGGCGAGGGCGAGCAGTGCGGAAAGCCTGATCAACATGATCTCTCCAGCTTCTTTCAGGTTGGCGATGGCGGGTCAAGGTAGCGGACGCCTGCGACACCCCGGTACCTTCCAGCGGAGTGAGCACCGCCACACCCAAACACCGCGTGGTCGTGATCGGCGGCGGCTTTGGCGGCCTCCAGGCCGTGCAGAAGCTGCATCGCGGTCCGGTTGACGTGACGCTGATCGACCGGCGCAACTTCCATCTGTTCCAGCCGCTGACCTATCAGGTCGCGACCGGTGCGCTCAACCCCGGCGAGATCGCCTATCCAATCCGGGCGATCTTCAAGCGCCACAGCAACGTCCGCGTGCTCCTGGCGGAGGCAGCGGACTTCGACCTCGACGCGCGCCAGGTCCACCTGCGGTCGGTCGGCGAGGTGCCCGCGCCGCCATCGGTTCCCTACGACACGCTGATCGTCGCCGGAGGCTCGGCGTACTCGTACTTCGGTCATGACGAGTGGCGCGAGTACGCGGCGGAGGTCAAGTCACTCGAGAGTGCGCTGGCCGTACGGAGCCGGATTCTCAGCGCGTTCGAGGCCGCCGAGATGGAGCCCGATCCCGATCGGCGTATGGCATGGCTGACGTTCGCGATCGTCGGGGCCGGACCGACGGGGGTGGAGATGGCCGGTCAGATCGGCGAGCTAGCGCGCGACACGCTGCGCCTGGACTTCGATGCGGTCGACCCGCGCAACGGCCGCATCCTCCTGATCGAGGCGCTCGACCGTGTCCTCACGACCTTCCCGCCTTCGCTTTCGAAGAAGGCGCAGCGATCGCTCGAGCGGCTCGGGGTCACACCGATGCTCGGCTCGACCGTCGTCGGGATCGATGCCGAGTCCGTGACCATCTCCGACGGCGCCGGCAATACCCAGCGCATCCCGACGCGCACGGTCATCTGGGCCGCCGGGGTGACCGCGTCGAAGCTCGGGTCGAGGCTGGGCGAGCTGACCGGCGCCGAGCTCGACCGCGCCGGGCGGATCGAGGTGCACGCCGACCTCACCCTGCCCGGCCACCCCGAGGTGTTCGCCCTCGGCGACATGGTCCGGGTCCGTGGCGCCGACGGCTCGGTCGTCGTCTACCCCGGAGTCGCGCCGGCGGCCATGCAGCAGGGCCGCTACGTCGCCAGCGTCGTGCTCGGTCGGCTCGAGTCCCGCGACACCCATCCCTTCCGCTACCACGACAAGGGCAGCCTGGCGACGATCGGGCGCGGAGCCGCCGTGGCCGACATCAAGCCGTTCAAGCTGAGTGGTCTGCTGGCCTGGCTCACCTGGGTGGTCGTCCACCTCTGGTACCTGGTCGGGTTCGAGAACCGCTTCCTCGTCTTCACCCGCTGGTGCTTCAGCTTCGTCACGCACGGCCGCGGGGCGCGTCTGATTACCGGGTCCGCCGCGGGAACCACGCACGACGAGGTCTGAGTGGCAAGCACCCTCACAGTCGGTCAGACATACGCGATGGTCGCGGACCTGCCGCTACGGATCGACTCCTACTCGATCGCGTCGCTGAGCGCCGCGATGGGACCGGAGCGCGTCCGGCGCACCACGCTGATCCGGCTGGCCGGCGCCGGCGAGGAAGGGGTCGGCGAGGACATAACGCCCGTCCAGGAGGATCAGCCGACGTTCCAGGAAGCCGCCCCCACGCTTTCCTTCGCCGGCGACTGGACGGTCGACTCGTTCTCATCGCACCTGGCGACACTCGACCTCCACCCGCAGCCCCTCGAACACGACAGGCTGCGGTCGTTTCGTCGCTGGGCGTTCGAGAGCGCGGCGCTCGATCTGGCGCTGCGTCAGGCCGGCCGCTCGCTGGCGGACGCCGTCGGACGGCAGTCCCGACCCCTGACGTTCGTTAACTCGATGCATCTCCCCGACCCTCCGACCTTCGATCCGATCCGCGAGCGGCTCGAGCTGTTCCCGGAACTGCGCTTCAAGCTCGACCCGACGACCGGGTGGGACGAGAAGCTGATCGCGGAAATCGCGGCCACCGGCGCGGTCGACACGGCTGACCTCAAGTCGCAATATCCGCCGCCGTTCGGCCAGCCTGCCGATCCCCGCCTCTACGCGGCGGTCGTGCGCGCGTTTCCGGATGCCTGGATCGAGGATCCGGCGATCACCCCCGAGACGCGGCCTGTGCTCGAGCCGCACCTCCACCGCGTCACCTGGGACGGAATTCTGTGGTCGCTCGCGGACCTCGAGCGACTCGAGATCCGGCCGCGCGCGATCAACATCAAGCCCGCCCGCTTCGGCACCGTGCGGACGCTATTCAGCGTCTACGACTACTGCGCCGCCAACGACATCGCGATGTACGGCGGCGGCTTCGGCGAGCTCGGGGAGGGACGCCACCACATCCAGTATCTGGCGTCGGTATTCCATCCCGATACCCCGAACGACGTCGCTCCGTCCGGCTACAACAGCCCGAAGCTCGACCCTGGACTACCCGCGAGCCCGCTGACCGAGGTCCCGGCCGCTACCGGATTCCGCTGGGCCTGAACGCCGCGGCTTGGGCAGCTGCTCGACGGGCAACGTGAACCAGTGCCGGGTCACGCAGCCGATCTTGACGTGCTCGACCGGACCGGGCGCAGCGCCCAGAACGAATCTGTCCGTGATCTCGGCGGGGAGTCCGCACGCCGGACATTCCAGTAGCGGCTCTGTAGGACTGTGGATCTCGTGGTTGCTCATTTGCGTTCGCCCCCATCGTGTGGTTCGTGTTTGATCTGGAGTACGAACGCGAGCGGCATCTGGTTCGTGATATCGCGCTAGCGTCCAAGCGTGGCTGCGCGCCCTCGGCGGTCGCCCGTCGCCTAAAAGATGAACTACGAACGAGAGCTCACCGAGCTGTACACCGCGTTCAACGCGCGCGAGATCGACGCGGTACTGGTGGCCATGACCGATGACGTCGACTGGCCGAACGCGTGGGAGGGCGGGCGGTTGCGCGGCAAGGAAGCCGTCCGGGACTACTGGACGCGCCAGTGGAGCGAGATCGACCCGCGCGTAGAGCCGGTGTCGTTCGCGCGCCGGCCCGACGGGCGGATCGCGGTCGAGGTTCAGCAGGTCGTGCGCGCCCTCGACGGAAGCCTGGTCAGCGAGGGGCGCGTCATGCACGTCTACACGCTGCGCGGCGGGCTCGTCTCCGGGATGGATGTGGAGTGAGCCCGGCCTGACCGTCGGTGCCGACTCGGTGAGCTGCCGCCGGCCGATTACGCCGGCTCGAGCAGAACGACCGGGATGACCCGGTCGCCGGCGCGTCCCTGATACGTCGTGTAGCCGGTGTAGTTGTCGTTGACGAGCTTCCACAGCTCCGCGCGCTCGGCGCCCTCGACCACCCGGGGGCGGACGGCGGTACGACGACCGCCGACCTCGACCGAAACGGCATCCGGGTGCGCGCGCAGATTGTGGTACCAGGCCGGATGATGGGTCGCTCCGGCCTTTGAAGCGACGACCACAAACGCACCCCCGCGAGGCGTATACAGGAGCGGCGTCGTGCGCTCCTCGCCCGATCGGGCCCCCAGCGTGTGGAGCAGCAGGATCGGCTGACCCATCGCGACCTTGACGCGACCACCGGTCAGCGGAATCAATCGCCGGTCGATCGCCGGGAATACGTTCACGAACAGCCACCCGCCGACGCGCGTCGCCGCCAGCGCCTGGAGGGCCTTATCGAGACGCGTCTTCTCGCGCTGAGGGCGGTAGCCGGCGATGGGCGGACGCTATCAGCGGCCGATCTCACACGCTCGGGACGCGGACCGTTTCACCAAGACATCCGCGCAAGCGCAAGGAGGTATCGAAGATGACCATGACGATCGACGTCGTCACCGACATCCACGCCCGCGTCGACGGGCTCGACTGGGAGCGACTACAGGCCGAGCTCGACGACAAAGGGCATGCCGTCACGGTCCCGGTCCTCTCCGAGCACGAGTGCGGCGAGCTGTCTGACCTGTTCGACGACGGCCGCTTTCGCTCCACGATCGACATGGCCCGGTACCGGTTCGGCGACGGTCGCTACCGCTATTTCGACCATCCGCTGCCGGACACCATCGCCGCGCTGCGGGCGTCCTTCTACCCGCACCTGGCGCCGGTCGCGAACCGCTGGGCCGGACTTCTCAGCGGTGAGCAGCCGACATTCCCGCTCGAGCACGAGGCGCTGCTCCGCCGCTGCCACGATGCCGGCCAGACGCGCCCGACCCCGTTGATCCTCCGCTACGGTCCCGGAGATTGGAACGCGCTCCACCAGGACCTGTACGGCGAGGTGTTCTTCCCGTTCCAGGTGCTCACGATCCTGTCGCGCGCGGGCGAGGATTTCGAAGGCGGCCAGTTCGTCCTGCTCGAGCAGCGCCCCCGCGCCCAGAGCCGGGCGCACGTGCTCGAGCCCGCCCAGGGAGCGTTCGTGATCTTCCCCACCGCCACTCGCCCGAACCGGGGCAAGAGCGGCTACCACCGGGTCGGCATGCGCCACGGCGTGTCGACCGTGACCCGCGGGCAGCGAACGGCGCTCGGGGTCATCTTCCACGACGCTACCTAAGGCCCCACGATTTCGTCATTGTCGGATTCCGCCACTCAATGACGCCGAGATCGTTTTAGTTCACGAGCGCCGTAAGGCAAACTCCGAACGTGGGTAAAGCGGAGTTGCTGATCGGTGGCCTGCTCGTGGCTATCGCCGGACTCGGCGCGCTCGCACGCCGGTTGTCGATCCCGTATCCGATCGTGCTCGTGATCGGGGGCGCGCTGTTCGGGTTCATCCCCGGCCTGCCGGAGGTGAAGCTCGACCCGAACGTGGTGCTTGTGGTGTTCCTGCCGGTCCTCGTCTACAGCGCTGCGTTCTACGCGAAC
Source organism: uncultured Solirubrobacterales bacterium (assembly GCA_963737055.1). Taxonomy (GTDB): domain Bacteria; phylum Actinomycetota; class Thermoleophilia; order Solirubrobacterales; family Solirubrobacteraceae; genus Palsa-465. The sequence goes on from CAVTRE010000004.1 coordinate 335,566, forward strand.
CTCGCCGACATCCGGGCAAACCTGCGCGGGATCACGTTGAGTTCGATCGGCCTCGTGCTCGCGACGATGGCCGCGGTGGCGGTCGTCGCCCATGTGCTCACATCGGGTTGCCGTGGGCGGCCGCCTTTGCACTTGGCGCGGTGATCTCGCCAACCGACCCACTCGCCGCCGGCCTGATCATGCGCAGCCTCAATGTGCCGCGGCTCCTTGTCAGCGCGGCGGAGGGCGAGGGGTTGTTCAACGACGCAACCGCGCTGGTGGCCTTTCGCGTGGCGGTGGCCGCGGTGGTCGCCGGATCGTTCTCGCTCGGTCACGCGACGATCTCGCTGGTCGTCGACGCCGTTGCGGGGGTCGCGATCGGTCTCGCCGTCGGATGGCTGATCGCCGAGATCCGCCGGCGCACGCCCGACCCACAGATCAACATCACGATCTCGCTGGTGAGCGGCTATGCCGCGTTTGTGCCGGCGAGCGCGGTCGGCGCCTCGGGCGTGCTCGCGGCCGTGACCTGCGGCATCTACATGGGAGTTCGCGGGCCGAGCATCATCCCCGCCCGTGTACGCCTCCAGGCCAACCTGACCTGGGACATCCTCGACTTCGTCATCAACTCGGCGCTGTTCGTGCTCGTGGGGCTCCAGTTGCGGGCGATTGTCGAGGCCCTGTCTGGCTATTCGATGGGGACGTTGCTCGGCTGGGCGCTCGCGGTCGCCGGCATCACCGTGCTCACGCGGATCGTCTGGTTCTTCACGGTGCCGTATCTGATACGCGCGCTCGACCGCCGGCCTAGTCAGCGCGATCGCCGGATCCCCGCGCGCCAGCGGTTCGTGCTCGGCTGGATCGGCATGCGTGGTGCAGTGTCGCTCGCCGCCGCGCTGTCGTACCGCAAGCGGCGGCTCAGCGCGCGCGCCGGAAAGATCGAGGACGATGGGTACGAGGACCGTTCGCTGCAGTACCAGCAGGCGGTCCAGATCGTGCTCGGGGCTCAGCGCGACGCCCTCGTCGAGCTTCGCCGCGAAGGGAAGATCTCCAACGAGACGATGAACCGGGTCATCCGGGACCTGGATCTCGAGGAGTCGCGGCTCGAGATCTAGTCCGCTAGTCGCGGATGATCAGGACCCGGGCCTGTCCGCCCGGCCGCAGCCCGAGCTTGACGATCGTGTCGCCCACCGGGACCGCGTCCACCCACATGCTCTCGTTTTCGTTCAGCTGGCCGAGCGCCGCCACCTGCTGCATCGAGCGCGCGAGGGTCACGATCTCTTCAGCACTGCCGACCAGCTGCTCGACTCCTCGGTCGGTACCGAACATGACCGACACCCCCTCGTCGGTCTGGCGCGCGGAAAGCAGTTCCAGACTCATGGATCCCTCCAGTCTAAGTATGAGACGAACGCGATCCGCCGGCGGGCGCTTCCGCTTCTCACGCCGGAGGGATCCGGTTAGACGGCCGCGCCATATTCGACGGGCCGACCCGGATCCGCGCCCCATTCGTTGAACGACCCATCGTAAACGCCCTCGCAGTGGACGCCGATCCGCTCGAGCGAGAACATCGCGACGGTCGCCGAGACGCCGCTGCCGCAGGTCGCGATCAGCTGGCGGGCCGGTCGGTCAGGGTTGATGCCCGCGTCGCGAGCGAGCCTGGCGACGGCCGCCGGCGACGCCCACAAGCCGGTCGCGCCATCGACGAGCTCCTGATAGGGCAGGCACCGCGCCCCAGGGATGTGGCCGGTGTTTGGCACCCCCGGCTCCCCGAGGAACAGATGACGGGGCCGCGCATCGACGAGCGTCGCGCCGCGCTCGCGGGCATCCACCACATCGGCCAGCGTGCGCCTGAGCCACGGCCGCGGTCGCGCCGAGAACCGCGCCGAAGCCGGGGCGACGACCCCGCCGGTAACCGGGTGTCCCTCGTCCTGCCACGTCGGCCACCCGCCGTCGAGCACGCGGCTCTCGGCGCCGTAGTACCGGAACGCCCACGCCACCCGGGCGGCGAAGATCCCGTAGTAGTCGTCGTACGTGACGATGACATCGTCGTCGCTAATGCCCAGCTCGCCGGCCCGCGCGGCGAACTCGGGAGCGCTTGCGACCTGCACGGGCACGGGATCGCTCACGTCGATGAAGTCACGCTCCCAGTCGACGAACCTCGCCCCGCGAATGTGCCTGGCGTCGTACTCGGCTCGCTTCGCGTGCGGCAGCGCCGAGCTCGGATGGCGACCCCTCACGTCCAGCACCCGTACGCGCGGGTGATCGAGGTGACGCTCGAGCCAGGCAGCGTCGACCAACGGACCGGCAGGAACATCCAGCATGGACGGCATCGAAATCACGTCTCCTTTCGCGCGAGTGCCGCCGCTGATCAAGCTGACGGCCGCTACGCCTCTTCCGCCATCGCGATCAGATCCTCCCGGGTGACCTTGCCGACCAGCTCGGGGTGATCGGAGCGCATGTGTGCCTCGATCTCCGCGGCAGCCTCCTCGACGGTTTGGCCCCGTCCGAGAAATCCGCATTGGCACCGGATGACCTTCGCCATGACTTGTCTCCTTCGATTACGGGCGCGAGGATACGACCGCCGGTTTGCACACTTCTTCGATTCTCCTTGCACCTACCTTGACCGACAAGGGACCGACCCGGATCCAGCTGTGCGGGCGCCTGGCGGTCGAGCTCGACGGCCGCGATCTGACGGCGAAGGTCCCGGGCGGCCAGGCGCGCGTGTTGTTCACCTACCTGACCGTGCACCGGGCGCTGCCGTGCCGCCGCGAGCAAATGATCGAAGCGCTCTGGCCGTGGCGCCCGCCCGACGGCGCGGACGCATCGCTGAGCGCGCTGCTCTCGCGGCTGCGAACCGCGCTCGGCTCGCAGGTGCTCGACGGCCGCAGTGAGATAACGCTGCGCCTCCCGCACGACGCCTGGATAGATCTCGAAGCCGCCGACGAGGCCATCCATCGCGCCGAGGCCGCCGTCGCGCAGACCGATTGGGCGCGCGGGTGGGGTCCCTCACTCATCGCGCTGTTCACCGCCCGGCGCGGGTTCCTGCCGGGCGAGGACCTCCCCTGGGCCGAGGAGTACCGGCGCCGGCTGGAGGAGATCCGGATCGCGGCGCTCGAGTGTTACGCCGCCGTCGGGCTCGGAGTGGGCGGCAGCGAGCTCGCCCCCGGGGAGCGGGCCGCGCGCGAGCTGGTGGCGGCCGCGCCGTACCGCGAACGGGCGCACGCGCTGTTGATGCGGATCCTCGTCGCGCGCGGCAACGGCGCCGAGGCGCTTCGCGTCTACGAGGCACTCCGCGAACGGCTTCGCGACGACCTCGGCGCGTCCCCCTCCCCCGAGCTGCGCGAGTTGCAGGCCGAGCTGCTGCGTCGCTGACCCGCACCCGGCGCTCGTTCTGGAATAGCCTTGCCCCGGCACATCGACGAGCGAGCAAAGGAGAGGCGATGAGCGAGGAACGGGTCAAGTTCGTGCTGGATGAGCCGGCGATCCCGACGCACTGGGTGAATCTCATGGCGGATGTTCAAGATCCCGGCAACCCCCTTCCACCGCCGCTACGGGCGGGCGGGAACGGGATTTTGCAGCCGGCCGGCCCGGACGACCTCGCGCCGATCTTCCCGATGGCGCTGATCCTCCAAGAGGTCTCGGCCGAGCCCGAGATAGAGATCCCGGAGCCCGTCCGCGAGGCATACAAGCTGTGGCGGCCGACGCCGCTCTATCGCGCGCGCCGGCTCGAGCGCGCGCTCGATACCCCCGCCCACATCTACTACAAGTACGAGGGCGGCTCGCCACCCGGGTCGCACAAGCCCAACACCGCGGTCGCCCAGGCGTATGAGAACGCCCAGGCCGGGATCGAGAAGCTCACGACCGAGACCGGCGCCGGCCAGTGGGGGTCGGCGCTCGCGTTCGCCTGCCAGCTGTTCGGGCTGGAGTGCGAGGTCTGGATGGTCGGCTCGAGCTACGACCAGAAGCCCTACCGGCGCTCGATGATGGAGACGTGGGGCGCCACTGTGCACCGCTCGCCGTCGAACGTGACCGAGTCCGGTAAAGCCCAGGCCGCGCACACCACCGGCTCGCTCGGGATCGCGATCTCCGAGGCGGTCGAGGTGGCCGCCCAGAACGCGGACACGAACTACTCGCTCGGCTCGGTGCTGAACCACGTCCTGCTGCACCAGACCGTGATCGGGCAGGAGGCGCTCGCGCAGATGGCGATGGCCGGCGAGGAGCCGGACACCGTGATCGGCTGCGTCGGCGGCGGCTCGAACTTCGGCGGCCTCGCGTTCCCGTTCCTGCGCCGCGTGATTGGGTCCCGCCCACCCCAGGCCAAGACCAGGTTCATCGCCGCCGAGCCGGCGGCCTGCCCGACGCTGACGCGCGGCGTGTACGCCTACGACTTCGGCGACACCGTGGGCCTGACGCCGCTGATGCCGATGTACACGCTCGGGCACGACTTCGTGCCGCCGCCGGTGCACGCCGGTGGCCTGCGGTACCACGGCGACTCGCCGCTGGTATGCGGTCTGGTCAAGCAGGGGCTCGTCGAGCCCCGCGCCTATCGCCAGAACGAGACGTTCGAGGCGGCGGTCCGCTTCGCCCGGGCGGAGGGCATCATTCCGGCGCCCGAACCGGCGCACGCCATCCGGGCGGTGATCCAGGAGGCCGAGGCGGCCAAGGAGGCCGGCGAGTCCCGAGTGATCCTGTTCGGGCTGTGCGGCCACGGCAACTTCGACCTGAGCGCGTACGACGCCTACCTGGCGGGCCGCCTCGAGGACCCCGAGTTCTCCGAGGATGATCTGGCGGCCGCGCTCGCGAGCCTGCCGGAGGCGCCTGCGCTGGCCTGACGGAGACGTCTCGTGCCCGGCCGGCGGCGGCCGGTAAGGTGACGACGTGACCGCGACCGAGTCGCCCCCGGCGCCGGCAGCGCCGACCAACCCCCATCACGAGCGACGCTGGCTGATCCTGGCGCTGCTCGGAACGGCGCAGCTGATGGTCGTGCTCGACGCGACCGTCGTGAACATCGCGCTGCCCTCGGCGCAGAAGGCGCTCAACTTCTCCGACGCCAACCGGCAGTGGATCGTCACGGCGTATTCACTGACGTTCGGCAGCCTGTTGCTCCTGTTCGGCCGCATCGGCGACCTGTTCGGCCGCAAGCGTACGCTGATCGTAGGCCTGGTCGCGTTCGGCGTCGTCTCGGCGATCGGCGGCGCGGCGCAGAGCTTCGGAATGCTCGTGACCGCCCGCGCGTTTCAGGGCGCCGCCGGCGCGCTGCTGGCGCCGTCGGCGCTGTCGCTGCTGACGACCACGTTCACCGAACCGCGGGAGCGCGGAATCGCGTTCGGGATCTACGGCGCGGTCGCCGGCGCCGGCGGAGCCGTCGGGCTGCTGCTGGGCGGAGTGTTGACCGAGTACCTGTCGTGGCGGTGGTGCCTGTACGTGAACGTGGTGATCGCTGTGCCCGCGGTGTTCGCTGCGGTCGCGCTGCTCACCAACCAGGTTCCGTCCGAGCGCCCGCAGTTCGACATTCCCGGCGCCGTCGCCGTGTCGCTCGGTCTGTTCCTGATCGTCTTCGGCTTCTCGCAGGCCGAGCCGCGCGGCTGGACCGACTGGGAGACGCTCGGATCGCTGATCGCGGGCGTGATCATTCTGGCCGCATTCGTGATGATCGAGAGCCGGGCCGCCCACCCGCTGCTCCCGCTGCGAATCGTGCTCGACCGAAACCGCGGCGGCTCGTACCTGTCGGTGCTGATCTCCGGCGCCGGCCTGTTCGGGGTGTTCCTGTTCCTCACCTTCTACCTCCAGAAGACGCTCGGCTACAGCCCGGTGACGACGGGGCTGGCGTTTCTGCCCATGGTCGTGATGATCGTCATCGCCTCGACGACTTCTAACGCGGTGCTGCTGCCGCGCTTTGGCCCGAAACCGCTCGTCCCCACCGGCATGGTGCTGGCGTCGATCGGCATGGTGATCCTCGCGCAACTCGGCGTGCACTCGACCTACGCCGGGCACATCCTGCCGGCGCTGCTCGTCACCGGGCTCGGGCTCGGCTTGATCTTCGCGCCTTCGATCAACACCGCGACCTTGGGCGTCAGCCAGGAGGACGCGGGTGTGGCCTCCGCGACTGTGAACAGCTGCCAGCAGGTGGGCGGCTCGATCGGCACGGCGTTCCTGAACACGATCGCCACAACCGCCGTGACGAGTTACCTGGTCGGCAAAACACCGACCCCGCTGGTCGCGGCGCAGGCCGCCGTGCACGGGTACACCGTCGCCTTCTGGTGGGCGGCCGGCATCTTCCTGCTGGGCGCCGTGGTCTCGGGGACGTTGCTGCGGCCCGGCGCGGCCGCGGTCGGGCTCGTCGCGGAGACTCAACCGGTGGTCGCGGTGTGAGCGTCGTCACGATCTCGGCCTCCTACGGCGCCGGCGGCAGCTGGGTCGGGCCCCAGGTTGCCGAACGGCTTGGGTGCCGGTTCATCGACCGGGCGATCCCCGTGCAGGTGGCCGAGCGCCTCGACGTCCCGGTCGAGCACGCCCACGTCCACGACGAGGCGGCCGCGCCGCGCTTCACCCGGCTGCTCGCGCGCCTGCCGAACACGAGCGGCGTCGTCCTGCCCGAGGCGACCAGCGCCGAGTTCTGCCGCGAGACCGAACGTCTGCTGGTCGAGGCCGCGGACGCGGGCGACGTCGTTGTGCTTGGCAGAGCCGGCGCGATCGTGCTCCACGACCGCCCGGGCGCGCTCCACGTCCGCCTCGACGGACCCGAGGAGCCGCGCGTGTTCCAGGGGATGCGCGTCGAGGACATCGACGAGGACGAGGCCAGGCGCCGGCAACGCAGCTCCGACCGGGCCCGGATCGACTACGTCAAGCACTTCTACCGCACCGACCCGCGGGATCCTTGCCACTACCACCTCGTGCTCGACTCGACGGCGGTCCCGCTGGCGACCTGCGTCGAGCTGATCGTGGTCGCGGCTTGCGCGGTCTGAGTGGGTCTCGCTTCGCTCGACGTCCGTGGGGCCTCGTACCCCGTCCGGACGGGCTCGCTCGGTCCCACGGACGCCGCCGCAGGCGGCCCCTATAACGCGGTGAACTCCTCGAACAGCGCCCGGGCCGTCGCGATCCCGCGCGGCACGTACGCGGCGAGCAGGCACTCGTTCGGGGAATGCAGGTTCGAGTTCGGGAGTGAGAAGCCGGTGATGACGGTCGGGATTCGCTTGTCGGCGAACGCGGCCACAATCGGCAGCGAACCGCCGGATCGGATCAGCAGCGGCCGTACGCCGAGCGCCCGCTCGAACGCACCCAGCCCGAGCTGGATGGCCGTGGCATCGGGCGGGACGATCCCGGGGCGCGCCGTGGAGAGCAGCTTGACGTCGAGCTCGGCGCCGAGTGGAGCGGCCTCGTGGAGCATGCGCCTGAGTGTCTCTGCAATCACCTCCACCTGCTGACCCGGCGCCAGCCGGATCGAGACGTTCGCGACCGCCTGGACCGGGATCACCGTCTTCTCGAGATGGGGCGAGCCGGTCTCGATCCCGTTGACGTCGAGCGAGGGTTCGCCGAACGTGCGCAGATAGAACTCGTCGGCGGCCGATGGGTCGGCCGGTCGCGCGCCCTGGTCGGCGAGCTCGCCGGTGCCGGCGGGAAGCTCGCGCCAGCTCGCGAGCTCCGCCTCGCTAGGTGGGGTGATTCCCTCGCGGAGAGGCTCGGCCAGCCGGCCGTCGTACGCGACGACCGCGCCGAGCGTCTGGATGAGCGCATGCGCCGCGTTCAGCGCGGCACCGCCGTACAAGCCGGAGTGGAGATCGCGCTCTCCACTGCGCAGTGTGACGTGGAAGTAGGCCATCCCCCGGGTGGCGATGTCGAACGCCGGGCGGTCGCGGGCGATCATCCCGCTGTCGAAGATCACCGCGGCATCGGCGCCACGCTCGTCGGCCTCGAGGAACTCGACGATCGAGTGTCCGCCCGTTTCCTCCTCGCCGTCGCAGGCGAAGCGCACGTTGACCGCGAGCTCGCCCGCCTGCGCCAGCTCGCGCGCGGCGGCGAGCAGCAGATACAGCTGTCCCTTGTCGTCGGCGACGCCGCGGCCGTACAGGTACTCGCCGCGGATCTCGGGCTCGAACGGCGGCGACTCCCACAGCTCGAGTGGATCGGCCGGCTGCACGTCGAAGTGGCCATAGCACAGGACCGTCGGCGCGTTCCCGGCGTCGCGCGACGCCCGGACCTCGCCGATCGCGAGCGGCTGTCCGTGCCAGTCGACCAGCTCGCACTCTCCGCCGCCGCCCCGGATCAGCTGGCACACCCACTCGCCGGCCGCGCGAACGTCGGGGGCGCGCGCGGGGTCGGCGCTGATCGATTGGATGCGCAGGAACTCGGCGAGCTCGTCGAACCAGTCGGGCACGGCCGCCGAGCCTACCGACTCAGTAGATCTGGGGGACGAACGTCTGCTCCTCGATCGGCGGCCGGATGTAGGCGTCCTCAGCGCGAGGTGGGAGCTCGAGCGGCGGGGGCGTCAAGTCCTCGTAGTTGATCAAGGACAGGAGGTGGGCGATGCAGTTCAAGCGCGCCCGGCGCTTGTCGTCGGCCTCGACCACGTACCACGGCGCGATCTTAGTGTCGGTGTAGCGGAACATCTCGTCCTTGGCGCGGGAGTACGCGACCCACCGGGCGCGGGACTCGAGGTCCATCGGGCTGAGCTTCCACCGCCGCATCGGGTCGTGCACGCGGGCCTGGAAGCGCCGCTCCTGCTCCTCGTCGGAGACCGAGAACCAGTACTTGATCAGCTGTATGCCCGACCGCACGAGCGTGTGCTCGAACTCCGGGCACGTGCGCATGAACTCCTGATACTCGGACTCCGTGCAGAACCCCATCACGCGCTCGACCCCGGCGCGGTTGTACCACGAGCGGTCGAACAGGACGATCTCTCCAGCGGCGGGCAGGTGCGCGACGTAACGCTGGAAGTACCACTGTGTCTTCTCGCGCTCGGTCGGCGCGGGCAGGGCCACGACCCGGCACACGCGCGGGCTGGTCCGGTCGGTGATTCGCTTGATCACGCCGCCCTTGCCGGCGGCGTCGCGGCCCTCGAAGACCACGACGATCTTCAGGCCCTCGGTCCGAGCGTATTCCTGCATGATCACGAGCTCGCGCTGGAGCTTCAGCAGCTTTTTCTCGAACCGCTCGGCGGTGAGCTTCTTGCGCTTCTCGCGGTGGGGCTCGTCGCTGTTCGTCGACTTCGCCTTGGCCATGCACGTTCCTCTCCTCGACGCCTGTGCCCAGTCTATGCCAGCGGGCGCCTCGGGAGCGACGACGCGCCGGGCGCCGCGGGTTACCCGCGGCGCCCTAGGCGATCGTCAGTTCATACCGCGGCTAGTAGTCGCCGCGACCACCTTGCTGCGGACATGGGTTGCGGGACAGGATGTTCTCGAAGTCGTTGTAGCGAGCAACGACCACGTTGTTCGTCGTCGTGTAGTTCTGCGAGAGCAGCGGACCGTACTGCTGGTTGCGGCCGAAATCGCTGATCTCGTTCGGAATCCCGTCGTTCCCGGCCGACCACATGCAGCCCCTGTCGGTCCAGGAGCTCGTGTAGAACGGATAGAACTGCGCCGGCGCACCGGTGTCAGTAGTCGGAATATGCGAGCAACCCGCGCCGGTTGACCTGTTACACGTACCGTTCGCGTACTCGATATCCGGCAGGTCGGTCTCGAACGCCGGGTTACTGTACTGGATGTTGTAGTGCGGCCCTGTCAGAGGGCTGCTGAACAGGAATGACGTCGGGTGGCGCCTGTTGCCGTCTGGCCAGACCGGCGTGTAAGACACCCCATCGAACCCGGTGTTCGTGTACGTACACCCGGTCACGTGGTAGAGCAGCGCCTCGCTGCCCGGGAAGCAGAAGGCGTCGTCGCCGTTCGGGTTGGTCGCCGTCGGCGGGTCGCTGGGGCCTGACGTTTCCTGGGCCCCAATGGGACAGGTCGTGACGTTGCCGGACGAGTCGACCCCGAACTCGGTCGCCGGAACCGTGCCGGTGCAGTTCTGGAAATGACCGATCTCGGTGTCCATCGCGACGTTGTAACCGCCCGCGGCCCACGTGACTCGTGTCTGCGGGGTCGAGGTGCTGTACATCGGATGGAAGTCGTACGGAATCTCGGTACATCCGGTGCCGTTCGGATCAAACTTGACCTGGCCGAATCCGTTGGCTGCGCTAGCCGTCATCGACCCGGACTGCCCGGTCGTGAGGTCACGGATGATGACCTCGACTCCATCGGGCGTATCCGTGAACGACACCTTCAGGTGGTCTCCGGGAGCCATGAACAGATCCCGCCTTGGGTCGGGGGTGTACGTTCCGCTGGTCGTCGCATCGACGGGATTAGCCGGTCCGGTCGAGACACCGTTATGAGTGATGAACGCGAAGTTCACGTACTCCTCGCCTGCCGTGTTCTCGCACGTCTGGTTGTTCTGCTGCCCGGTGACGGGATTCAAAGAGAGGCTGTCGATGTTGAGCGCCGCACACCACTGCCTGGCGCTGCAGGAACTGGCTCCGACGGCGAATTGCCACGTCGGCCACGGAATCCAGCCCGGCGGATAGAACTGCATCTCCATGTATGCCTGACCGACGTGATCGGGCGACACCGATGGGTCGAGGATGTTCTTGTCGCTGTCCGGGGGACACGTGTTGACCTGCTCCGGATACGACTGCGTGTCACAGATCGCCATCCCGAACCAGTCTGCTCCGCTGAGCTCGAACTGGTACGACTTGGACAGCGGGTTGCCCGGCGACGGATCGCGTGGCAGCGTGACGTTGTAGCTCATGTGATTGCCCGACCCTGGCACGGTCGAGTCAAACAGCAACGACGGTTCGTCGTGTCCGACGTAGTGCCCGAACACCTGCCAGGAGTTCCCCACCTCGGTGCACATCCCAGCGGCCTTCGAGCAGTTGATCGCAGCTGCTGCGTTGGCGGCCGGCAGGACGACGAGACAGGTGGCGACGGCCCCTAAGACCGCCACCGCCCTGCACAGCGAGAGCCTGATTGGCTTCACGACACAACCTCCCTCTGACGCCGGAACCGATCGACTGGTCCTCGCCTGGAAGCCGCTCCGGTTCCGTGGCTTGGTCCCGCAACCCTACACCCGGGCGGACGCTCAAATAAAGGGCGAAAAGGCAATAACCGCGCCGCGGCGCGCCCCCCGGGGGGCCCCGGCGCGAGGCGTTCGTTCAGCGAGCGTCGAGGTCAGTGACCAGCTGGTGGTCGAGCTTCAACGGCGCGGGAGCGGTCCGGCGTCCGGGGATCAACAGTCCCGCGAGCATGCACACGATGAGGAACCCCGTGGCCATGATGAACGTCTCCTCGAAGCCGGTCACCGTCGGGAGCCCGTGCGCCTGATGGTCGACGATGAACGTCGCCGACAGCTGACCCCCGAGCGCGCCCCCGAGCGTTCGCATCACGGTGTTCATGCCGGTGGCGACGCCGGTCTGGGAGGGCGGGACGGCCTGGACGATGAGATTGCCGAGCGCGGCGAAGGCCAGTCCGATGCCGATTCCGAGGAGAGTGGAGGAAGCGAGCATGTCGTAGGGATGGCCGTGGGCGATCGCGAGCCAGCCGAAGGCCGCGGACGTGATCCCGGTGCCGACGATCAGCGCGTGCTTTGAGCCGAATCGGGTGGCGACGCGGCCCGCGAACGTTCCGAGGACGCCCATCCCGAATGCCGCAGGCAGCAGGTACAGGCTCGAGACGACGATCGTCGCCCCGAACCCGAACCCGGTGCTCCTCGGCAGCTGCGCGAACTGCGGGAAGACGATGAACGAGGCATACATCCCCGCTCCGAGCAGGAACCCCACCAGGTTCGTGGTCCAAACCCCCCGGATCCGCATCATCGTCATGTCGATCAGCGGCTCCCGGCTGCGCACCTCCACGGCGATCCACGCCGCGATCACCACCGCCCCGGCGGCGAGCAGCCCGATCGTCTTCGCCCCGCCCCAGCCCCACACCGTCGTCTGGGCGATCGCGATCAGCACGCAGCACATGCCGATGCTCATCAGCCCAGCCGCGGGCCAGTTGACGTGGCCGGGGGTGCGCACGGGCGACTCGGGCACGAACCGCCACGTGGCCACCGCCGCGAGCAGCGTCACCGCCAGCGGCAGCCAGAACAGCCAGTGCCAGCTCAGCTGTTCGACGAGGACCGCTCCAAGGACGAGCCCGGCGCCGCCGCCGATCCCGAGGATCGCGGAGATCACGCCGATGCTGCCGGCGACTCGGTCGGGAGGAAACTCGTCGCGGGCGATCGAGAACGACAACGGGAAGATGCCGCCGCCGACGCCCTGGATCACGCGCGCGACGATCAGCACCGCCAATGAGTTCGACAGCGCCGCCAGCAGCGTCCCGGCCGCGAGCACGAGCAGCGTGTATAGGAGCAGCCGCTCCTTGCCGTACATGTCGCCGAGCCGGCCGATGATCGCGGTGCCGACCGAGGCCGAGAGGAGGAAGCCGGTCAGCACCCAGGTGACGCCCGTCTCCGTCGTATGCAGGTCGCGCTGGATCGTCGGCAGCGCCGGAATCACCGCCGAGCTGAGGACGGCGTAAGCCAGTCCTGCCAGCAGCAGTACCGACAGGATGACGCCCGAATGCACGCCGTGTGACGCGGTCGATTCCCGTGACATCGCCGTGTACCTTAGGGCGTTCTATGGGCTCTGCGACCGCGCTGGGCGGTCAAGCCGTCGCCGGCGTGGCGCCCTCGCCCGGGATGACGATCCTCGGCATCTCGGTTCACCCCTCGGTCGGGAGGAAATCGATGAGCAGTCGGTTGACCTCGTCGGGCGCCTCGAGCTGCATCCAGTGGCCGGGCCCGTCGAGCCGCTCGTAGCGCCACGGGCCGGTGACGTTCTCGGCCGAGTTGGTCATCTGCCGCTCGGTCAGCGCCATGTCGCCGCTGCTCCACACTCCCATCGTCGGAGCCTGAATCCGTGGCAGCTCGCGCCCGGTGGTGAGCCAGGACTCCGGGGGGACGTTGGCTCGGTAGTAGTTGAGGGCGGGGGTCAGAGATCCATTCGCCTCGAGTTCGGCGATCACCGCATCGGCGTCCGGGTGCCCGGCCCACGATCGGAAATGAGCCCAGTCGTCGTTCGACAGCCACCGCTCAGCGATCCCCTTGAACTGGAACAGCAGCATGTACCACGACTTCTGGTACTGCTCGAACCCTCCCCTGCGGAACGTCGCCGGATGCCCGACCGACAGTGCCACCAGATGGTCGACGTGGTCTGGCACGAACGCCGCGACCGCCCACGCGAGCGCCGCGCCCCAGTCGTGGCCGACGACGTGAGCCCTCGGCGCGCCGGCGTCGTGGAGCACCGACACCACGTCGCCGGCGAGCGCCTGCATCGCGTAAGCGTCGACCTCGGCCGGCTTGTCCGAGGCCCCATACCCGCGGAGGTCGGGGACGATCACCTTGAAGCCGGCCTGGGCCAGCGCCGGCACCTGGTGGCGCCACAGCCGCCCCGAATCGGGGAAGCCGTGCAGCAGCACCACCGGGCGACCGTCGCCCGTCACCTCGTATTCGATCCCAACGCCACCGACGTCGACGCGCACACGGCCCCTTTGATTCGTCTCTGCGGCCCGGCCGGACGCTACACCAATGCCGGGGCGGATCAGCCCATTTTGATCGTCATGCTGAGCTGGCCGATCGTCTCGCCGGCGTGGACCACGTGAAGGCCGACCAGCTGATTGATCGTCTTCGCCCACGCGGCCGAGATGTGCAGGCCGCCGCTCATGGTGCCCTTGGTCTGAGACATCTGGATGTTGAGCGACGACATCGTCGCGATCACGATCCGGTGGACGGGTGATGGAGTGTCGACTGCTGGGAAACCCCCTTGAGTACAGCCCCACAGTCGGCGCAAGCGTACGCCGATGCCGTCGGCGGCGGGAGATTTTGTCCGCCACCGTGACCGGGCGCGATCCGCGAATGGCCGACCGCCTCGAGGGCGTCCGACTCACTCGCGCCGGATCAGGCAGTCTTCCTGGGGTGGTCGGACCGTTCGAGTACCGGTGGCGCGCACCCGAGGCGCTGGTCAGCGTCGAGGACTATCGCCGCGCTGCCGCCCGGCGCGTGCCGCGGCTTGTGTGGGATTACGTCGAGGGCGGGGCCGACGACCTCGTCACCGTTCGGCGCAACTTGACGTCATTCGAGCGCTGGTCGCTGCGCGCCCGGATGATGACGGGGCACCCCGCGCGCCGGCTCTCGACCACGGTTGCAGGCGCCGAGCTCGAGCTGCCGGTGCTGCTCGCCCCGACCGGGGCGCTTGGTCTGTCGCACTGGAGCGGCGACCTCGCCGCCGCCCGTGCCGCCGAGGCCGCCGGCACGCGCCTGGTCCTCAGCACCGCCTCGTCCTGGAGCATCGAGGAGGTCGCCGCGGGCACGCACGCCGACCACTTCTTCCAGCTGTATCCGGGCGGCGACGAGACGGCGACGCTCATGCAGCGTGCGTGGGGGTGCGGCTACCGCGCGCTGTTCGTCACCGTCGATGTCCCCGTCCTCGGAAATCGCGAAGGCGAGCGGCGCTTCGGCTACACCCGCGCGGGCACGATCGGACGGACGCTGACGCTCACCCCGCGGCAGGCGCTCGACATGGCCCGCCACCCGAGGTGGGTCGCCGACCTGTACCGCCACGGCCGGGGCTCGATGCGCAATCTGGTCGAGGAGTCCGGCGTCGCGGCGACGTTCCAGTCGATCGAGATCCTCCACCGCGAGATCACTCGCGCGACGTTCGCCTGGGACGATCTCGCCTGGATCCGCGAGCACTGGCCGGGAACGGTCTATGTCAAGGGCGTGCTCGATCCCGACGACGCGCTCCGCGCCGTCGCGATGGGTTGCGACGGCGTCGTCGTCTCGAACCACGGTGGCCGCCAGCTCGACCACTCGCTGTCGGCGCTCGATGCGCTGGGGCCGGTGGTGGCGGCAGTCGGGGATCGGGCCGAGGTGCTGCTCGACGGCGGCATCCGTCGCGGCACCGATGTGGTCAAGGCGCTCGCCCTGGGCGCTCGCGCGGTCCTGATCGGCCGGCCGCAGATTTACGGGCTGATCGTGGGGCACGAGCGCGGCGTCGTCGACGTGCTCGAGATCTTCCGCGCCGAGCTCGACCGCGCGCTGGCGTTGATGGGGATCGAGAACGTGCAGGAGCTCGACCGCTCGTGGGTCATCCCCTACGAGACCCCCGGCCGGGACGAGGTGCCGGCGGCGGACTAGTCCGCGCGGTCTGGGGCCGGCTCGAACCGGCGCGCACGCCGCCCGTTGTCGGCGTGCCCCGCGCGCCGGGTTCCCTGCACATCCCGGTGCGTGATCGCCAGGAACGCGACCAGGCAGAAGATCGCGATCGTCAGCCCGATCGCGACGGGTCCGTCGCCCCAGCCGAGTCCGCCCACGCTCTGGGGCTTGCCCATCCAGTCGGCGAACGACGCCCCGAGCGGCCGGGTCGCGACGTAGGCGAGCCAGAAGGAGAGGATCGGGTTCCACCCGAACCGGAAGTAGCCGATCGCCGGAACCGCGATGATCGCGGCGAACACCAACCCGGAGGCGAAGTACCCGAGACCGAAGGTGGTCGCGGTCAGGTCGCCGACCGCCGTCCCCATCGCGAACGTGGCCACGACCGCGGCCCAGTAGAACATCTCGCGGCGAGGGGTGTCGACGCTGTGGATCGAAAGGGTTCCCTCGGTGCGGTACCACCCGGCGAACACCGCCACGAGTGCGATCGCGTAGATGACGCTCGAGACGATGTAGGGAACGCCGAACCCGACGTGGAGCACATCGGCGGCCATCGTTCCGAACACGCCGACCGCGACGACCGCCAGCCAGTACGTCCACGCGTTGTACCGGCGCATCCAGAACTGGAGCGTGAGCGCTGCGACGAACCCGATGAAACCGAGCACGACGGCGACCTTGGGATCCATCGCATGCACGAGGTAGTCCGAGGTCGACTCGCCCATCGCCGTCGAGAGCGCCTTGATCGCCCAGAAGTAGGCAGTGATCTCGGGAACCCTGAGGGCGCCGCGAACCGTCAGGCGTCCGATCAGCACGCGATTCATCACGGCCCATAGAACGTGCCGGGATGTCCAGATAGCTCGGTGATGAGCGAAATCTCACCGCTGTAAAAGCGGCGTCAAGGGAGCGCGTTGCCGACGTCGATCACATGCGAGACGAAATCGGCGGCGTCGTGTCGGCGCTTGGCCGGGTGCAGGCGGTAGGGCGGGCGTGAAGGTTCGAGTCGCCACCACGCGAGCGCATCCTCGATCAACGGGCGCCACCGCAGATCGAACACTTCGAGCGCGTGCTCGGCGGCGTCCTCCTTGGTCGCGATCTCGCCGGTCGCGATCGTGTAGTGGAGGCGCGGTGCGCCGAGCACGCCCGCGGCCGTGAACCGCCGTCCGAGCACTGCTTCGCGCAGGCTCGGATGGCGGACTCGCTCGACCCACCGGCGCCAGTAGCCGTTGAGGTTGCCGCGTGTCCATTCCCACAGCTCGGCGGGGTCGGCATGGATCTGCAGCCGATCGCGGTCGGAGCCGCGGACGGCGACGCCGCGGCGCGCCAGCGTGTGCCAAGTCACTGGGTTGACGTCGAAGCCGTCGCGCTCGGCGACTCCAAAGCGGCCGCTGACGTGCCCGGCGAGCGGGGTCACCGTGAGCGGCGACTTCGACAGGTCAGCAGACCTCAGGTAGATCCCGTTGGTGACGAGCGGCCAGCGCCGGCGCAGCGCGGTGTCGTGGACGAGCGCCGACGTCCACAGGCCCATATGCACGGCGCGTAGCCGAGCCAGCTCGCGTCGCGACAAGTCCCGGTCGACGAGGGCGACGAAGTCGACATCGCTCCGGCCGAAGCGAAATGCGCCCGTCGCGGCCGACCCGACGACGTACAGCCCCTCGATCCGACCCGGGACCGCGCGGTCGAGCCGCGCGAGCAGGTCTTCGACCAGCCGGCTCACCGGCGCGGGCAGCGCCTCGTAGACCTCCGAGAACCGCTCTGCCGCGTCATGTCGGCCGGACTTCATACCCACTTATCATCGCTCGGGCGCCGAATCCTTCACCCCGGAAGCGGGTCCGCGCCCAGGACAGCGGCCCGTTGCTCGCCGAGATCCGCGCCGGCGAGACCACGATCCGCGCCGCGATCGGGAACATTTAGCCGTCAGGCCGCAGGCTGCTGATCGACCCAGGCGAGGATCGCGCGCGAGTGCGTGATCACGGTGCCGTCGGGCAGCTTGAGCGCCGGCAGCTTGGAGTCGCCGGTCGCCGCCTCGAGTTCTTCCCGCGATCCCTTGCGCAGGAACGGAATCGGGCTGCCGTGCGCGGCGATGACCTTTTCGTAAGAGATGCCCTTGGCGTGCATCGCCTCCTGGACCCGGCGGCACGGATGGACGCGCGGGCCACCCTCGTCGCCGTGGCACACGTACAGGGTGGGCTTGGGGGGGTCGGTCGCCATGCGGCTACTCCTCGGGTCCGTCTGGTCGGGCCTCGCATTGTCCTCCTGTAATCATCTAGCAGCACAAACCAAGACAGGAGGAAGGGATGAAGATCGGCCGCTTGCTGCTCCGGCTCACCGTCGGGAGCTTGTTCTTCGGGCACGGCACGCAGAAGCTGTTCGGATTGTTCGGCGGGCACGGGCTCGACGCCACCGCCAACATGTTCGAGAGCCTCGGGATGAGGCCGGGACGCCGCAACGCGATCGCGGCGGGGCTCGCCGAGGCGGGCGGTGGCGCCGGTATCGCGCTCGGGCTCGCGACGCCGCTGTCCGCCGCGGTCCTGACGTCGACGATGCTGACCGCCGTCAACCGCGTCCACCTCAAGAACGGGCCGTGGGTGACCAACGGCGGCTACGAGTACAACATCGTGCTGATCGCCGCCGTAATCGCGCTCACCGAGGTCGGCCCCGGCGAGCTGTCGTTCGACCACGCGCTCGGTAGTGAGCGGTCGGGCCCGGCCTGGGCGCTGTTCGCGCTCGCCGCCGGCGTCGCGGGCGCAGCCGGCGCTCACTACCTCGCCGAATCGCACCCCGCGCCCCCGCCACCGCCCGCCGAGGCCGCGGATGCGTCCACGAACGGCGACGCGGCCGCGCCCACGGCGACGGAGGAGGCCGGAGCAACGCAGTAGTAGTCGTCTGCTGATGGCCGCGGTCGAGACACATCCCGGGACGCTAGGGCCGCCGGCGAGCGGCGAAGCGCCCCGGGTGCGGCTGATCTTCGGCGCGCTGTTGCTGGTGTTGATGCTGGCCGCGCTCGACCAGACGATCGTCTCGACCGCGCTGCCGACGATCGTCGGCGACCTCGGCGGCCTGTCCCATCTCTCGTGGGTGGTCACCGCCTACCTGCTCGCGTCGACGGTCTCGGGCCCCCTGTACGGCAAGCTCGGCGACCTCTACGGCCGCAAGACGCTGCTGCAGGTTGCGATCGTGCTGTTCCTGATCGGCTCGGCGCTGTGCGGGCTCGCTCAGTCGATGACCGAGCTGATCGCGTTCCGCGCGCTCCAGGGCCTCGGCGGCGGCGGGCTGATGGTGACGACGATGGCGGTCGTCGGCGACATCATCGCGCCGCGCGACCGCGGCCGGTACCAGGGGTACTTCGGCGCGGTGTTCGGCCTGGCGACGGTCATCGGGCCGCTGCTCGGCGGATTCCTCGTCGACAGCCTCTCCTGGCGGTGGATCTTCTACGTCAACCTTCCGCTCGGAGCGGTCGCGTTCGCGGTCATCGGGGCCGTGTTCCAGCCCACGGCCGAACACGTTCACCACAAGATCGACTACCTGGGAGCGGCGGTGCTGACGGCGGGGCTGTCGGCGATCGTGCTGTTCACGAGCCTCGGCGGCACGAGCTACGCGTGGAGCTCGCCCCTGATCCTCGGGCTGATCGCGACCAGCGTCGTGATGGTCGCGCTGTTCCCGCTGGTGGAGGCGCGAGCCGCCGAGCCGCTTCTGCCCCTCGCGTTGTTCCGCAACCGGGTGTTCGTGGTCGCGAGCGCCGTCGGCTTCATCATCGGCCTCGCCCTGTTCGGCTCGGTGACGTATCTGCCGCTTTACCTCCAGGTCGTCAAGGGCCACAGCCCCACCGAATCCGGTCTGTTGCTGCTGCCGCTGATGGGTGGCCTGCTCGTGACCTCGATCCTCAGCGGCAACCTGATCTCAAGGCTCGGCCGGTACCGCGTATTCCCGATCATCGGGACCGCGCTGATGGCCATCGGTCTGTTCCTGCTCGCTCACCTCACGGTGACGACATCGACCGTCACCGCGGGGCTGTTCATGCTGGTCATGGGCCTGGGGCTCGGGATGGTCATGCAGGTGCTGGTGCTCGCCGTTCAGAACGCGGTCGACTACAAGTACCTCGGCGTCGCCACCTCCGGCTCGACGCTGTTTCGCCAGATCGGCGGCTCGATCGGGGTGTCGGCGTTCGGCGCGATCTTTTCGCACGACCTCGCGACCCAACTCGCGAAGCGGATCCCGCCGGGGGTCCACATTCCGGCCGAAGCGAACCCAGAGGTCGTCAGGCACCTGCCTGCCACGGTTCGCGGCCCTTATATCACCGCCTTCTCTACGGCCCTCCACCCGGTGTTCCTGGTCGCGGCCGGGATAGCGGCCGTCGGCTTCGCGCTCACATGGCTGCTCCGCGAGGTCCCGCTGCGCCAGACTGCCCGCGCGGAGGGCGTCGGCGAGAGCTTCGCCTCGCCGCGTCACGACAGCTCGGAGCAGGAGATCGAGCGAATCCTCAGCTCGCTCATGCAGCGCGAGGAGCGCGAGCGCGTCTACGAGCGGCTCGTCGACCACTCCGGCGTCCACGTCACCCCGCCCGAGGGGTGGCTGCTCCGGCGGATCGCCCAGCGATCTGGAACGACCGAGCCCGAGCTGTCCGAAGAGCTCCACACCTCGCCCGAGCGCTTGCAAGATCCGCTGGCCGCGCTCGCCAAGCGTTCGTTCATCGTGATCGATTCCGACGGCCGGATCGAGCTCACGCCGGCCGGACAGGCGGCCAGCGATCAGCTGGTTGCAGCTGGCCGCGAGCAGCTGTGCCAGCTGCTCGATGGGTGGCAGCCCGAGCACGACGAGGATCTTCAACCGGTCCTCCGCCGACTCGCCGGCGCGCTCGTCGTCGAGATGCCCGGCCGTTAAGGCAACTCAGGCCTCGCTACTGTCAGTCGATTGTCAGAGGGGGCAGGCATGCTCGCCTGACCCCTGTTCGTCTGACCCTATCCCCCCGATTCGAAACTGGAGGCTGTCGACTGTGAGAAGGCTTGCGCGGGTGTGCTTCACCCACCGGAGGTTGGTCGTGCTCGGCTGGCTGGTCGCGCTCATCGGCCTCACCGCCCTCCACTCCGCGGTCGGCAGCGCCTATAGCGACAACTTCCGTCTCTCGGGGACGCAGAGCTTCGACGCGGTGAACCTGCTCGAGCGCAACGCGCCGAACGCCTCGGGTGACACCGAGAAGGTCGTGATCGCGGTCGACAACGGCCGAGTCACCGATCCGGCGGTGCGCTCGCAGGTGCAGACGATGCTCGCCTCGCTCGCGCGCCAGCCGCACGTCACCGAGATCTCCTCGCCGTACGGCCCGCACGGCGCGGCCCAGATCTCGCCATCGGGCAAGGTGGCGTTCGCCAATGCCACGTTCGACGTCCAGGCCAACAAGGTGACGACCGCCGCGGCCAAGGCGTTCGTCAACGCGGCGCGCGCGGGCTCGGGTCATGGCGTCGAGATCGAGGTCGAGGGCCAGGTCGCGCAGTCCGCCAATCAACAGGGAGCGGGCGGGCTCCCGTTCGGCTTCCTCGCCGCCGGGATCGTGCTGTTCATCGTGTTCGGGTCGCTGCTGGCGATGCTCCTGCCGCTTCTGACCGCCGGCCTGTCACTCGGGACGGCCGTCGCCGTGATCGGCCTGCTCTCGCACGTGATCCAGATGGCGTCGTTCAGCAACGAGTTGTCGCTGCTGATCGGGCTCGGGGTCGGCGTCGACTATGCCCTGTTCATCGTCACCCGGTACCGCCAGGGACTGCTGCGGGGGTTGAGCGGCGAGGACGCGGTGGTCGAGGCCCTCGACACCTCGGGCCGGGCCGTGCTGTTCGCGGGCGTGATCGTCTGCATCGCGATGCTCGGCATGTTCGCCCTGGGCGTCAGCTTCCTGTATGGGGTGGCGGTGGCGACGTCGATCGCGGTCGCGTTCACCGTGCTCGCCTCACTCACGCTCCTGCCCGCCATGCTCGGGTTGTTTGGCCTGCGCGTGCTGCGCCGGCGCGAACGCCGCGCGCTCAAGGACCACAAGCTCCGCACCAGCGACGAGTCCCCCGGGTGGGCGCGGTGGGTGGGCTGGATGCAGCAGCGTCCGGCGCTGTTCGCCGCGGTCGCCACCGCCGTGCTCGTGCTGCTCGCGATCCCGTTCTTCTCGATGCGACTGGGCTCGGCCGACTCCGGGTCGGACCCGGCGGGCTCGACCACGCGGAAGGCGTACGACCTGCTCGCCAAGGGCTTCGGTCCGGGCTACAACGGGCCGCTCCAGCTCGTCGCGCAGGTCTCGGGCGCCTCTCAGCAGTCCGCGTTCCAGCGCGTCGAGCGCGCGGTCGCCGCCACTCCCGGTGTGGTCGGCTCGACGCGCCCGCAGTTCATCCCGAGCCGCGTCCCGGGGCGCCCGGGCATCGCGCTCGCCGATGTCTACCCCAAGGGTTCGCCGCAGGACGCCTCGACTTCCGACCTTCTGCACACCGTCCGGAACACGGTCGTGCCCGCGGCCGAGCGCGGAACCGGCGTGCACGTGCTCGTGGGCGGACAGACCGCGATCTTTGATGACTTCGCGACCGTGCTTTCCCGCAAGCTGCCGCTGTTCCTGACGATCGTGATCGGGCTCAGCTTCCTGCTTCTGATGACGGTGTTCCGGAGCGTCGTGATCCCGGCGATCGCCGCCGTGATGAACCTGCTCTCGGCAGCTGCGGCGTTCGGCGTGGTGACCGCGGTGTTCCAGGACGGCTTCGGCGCCTCCCTGCTCGGGATCGACAAGACCGGCCCGATCGAGGCGTTCGTGCCGGTGTTCATGTTCGCGATCCTGTTCGGCCTCTCGATGGACTACGAGGTGTTCCTCGTGACCCGGATCTACGAGGAGTGGCACCGCCGCCGGAACAACCGCGAGGCCGTCGCCCACGGGCTGGCCGCTACCGGCCGGACGATCACGGCGGCCGCCGCGATCATGATCCTGGTGTTCGGCGCCTTCATCCTCGGCGGCGAGCGGATCATCGACCTGTTCGGGGTCGGCCTGGCGAGCGCGGTCCTGATCGACGCCTTGGTCGTCCGCTCGGTGCTCGTGCCGGCGCTGATGCTGATCATCGGCGACGCGAACTGGTGGTTGCCGTCGTGGCTGGACCGGTTCCTGCCGCACCTCAGGGTCGAGGGAGCGACGGCGCGCGGGACCGTCGGCCCTGCGCCGGTCCAGGATCAGGCTGTGCCCGAGCCCGTGGCCAGCTGATTACGGGTTGTGCCGGGCGGTGTCCCGGTGGCCGACTACACGTCGGTGTGCCGGGGCGCGTACCGGTGGTGGAGCATCAGCGAGTTCCCGTCCGGATCCGAGAACAGCGCCATGTGACAGACGCCGGTGTCGAGCGTGTCCCCGTGGAAGGTGATGCCGCGCTCCTCGAGCAGCTTCCGGGTCGCGGCGACGTCGTCGACGTGCAGCGCGACGGGATTGCGGTTGGGCTCGTGCGGGAGACCCATCTTCTCGGCGTCGTAGACGCTCAGCGTCAGGTTGCCGGTCTCGTACTCCGAGAAGTGGCGGTCTTCGAGATATACCGATCGCGGAAGGCCGAGCGTCTCGCCGTAGAACCTCGCGGCCGCGGCGATGTCGTGGGTCGGGATGCCGACGAAGTCGACCCCGCGTACGAACTCCGGCGTGGCGGTCATTGACTCTCCTGTCTTGCGACGCCCGGGTCAGGCGTTCTTGATGACGATCCCCTCGAGGATGAAGGCCGCCCGCTCGGTCGAGTCGATGGCATTCTCGAGGCGCTCGAAGATGTCCTTCCAGCGGATCACGACCATCGGGTCGATCCCGGTCTCGAACAGCGAAGCGATCGCCTCGCGCGTGAGCCGGTCACCCTCGTTCTCGAGCCTGTGGACCTCGACCATGTGCCTGGTGATGTCCTTGAAGCCCCGGATCAACGGGATCGCTTGCGCAATCTGGCGCGTGGCATCACGCAGGACGCCGGCCAGCCGCTGTGCCTGGGCCATCGGCGCCTCGATCTTGTACAGCCCGAGGTAGTCCGCGACCTCCTCGGTGTAGTCGACGATGTCGTCCAGCGCGGAGCTGAGCTGAAGGATGTCCGCCCGGTCGATCGGCGTCACGATCGTCTGGTTGAGCCGCGCGAACACGTCGTGGGTGATCTGATCGCCGTCGTGCTCGCACGCCAGGATGTCCTGCGCGAGGTGCTGACTCTCGGGATAGCTCGCGAGCATCTCGTCCAGCAGCTCGGCGGCGCGCACGATGTTTGCCCCTGCCCGCTCGAACAGGTCGAAGAATTCGCGGTCGGTGCCGCGCAAAAGGTTTGCGATCGAGGCCGTATTCACCCCCTGGCCCCCTGGTGTGATCGCAACCAGTGCACTCGGATCGCGAACCGAGACATCGCTACGTAGGATAGGCGTGGATGGCGACGCCAATGGGAAAATTCAACGACCATCGGATCGCTGGCGCGAACCGAGCGGCCTGATCGTCACACGATGTCCTACAGCGCCGGGGAAGCGAGGGGGCAAGTCCTCGACGACGTGGCCGAGGCGACCGACCAGTTGGCGCTCGCACTGGCCAGCCTCGGTGAGGCCTACGAGGAGCTCGACGAGCAGACCGCCGACGCGCTCGAAGAGCAGCTGTTCCGTCCGGTCCAGTCGGCGTACGGACGCCTTCGACGGACCCACGCCGAGTTCGCCGAGCGTCACGGATTCCCGGTACGCGAATTCGCGGCGAGCTCGGGGGGGTTGCATTCGGCCGACCCGCGGGTGTATGTCGACCGCGCGGTGGACGCCATCGAGCACGCCGACAACACCCTGGCCGAGCTGCAGGACTCGATGCTGCCGGTCGAGGTCGGCGACCGCGAGCTCCGAGCCGGGCTGACCGAGACGCGATCGGCGATCGCCGAGCTTCCGGCGCGCGCCCGCCGGCTGATGCGGACCCAGGGCCGATAGCCGGCTCGCCACGCTGCGGCCCAACGCCCCGGCCTAACTGCACACGTGACGACCGTCCGAGCTCGAGTGCGCCGCGTCAATCTCCCGAGACGCCGGGACCGCCGCCGTTTGGTCGGTAAGCCCCCGGGTAGCCTCAAACCAATCGGGTGGGACTTGGAGAAAGTCCCACAGGAGGTGAGGAAGCACATGGCATTTGCGCTCGCCCGCTTGGTTCGGGCCGTTGTAGGAATCGTCGTGCTGATTATCGTCGTCGGCGGCGTCCTGTTCATTTTGGGCGCCAACCCGAGCAACTCGATCGTGCGCGAAATACACGACGCCGCGAGCACGCTCGTAGGACCGTTCAAGAACGTTTTCTCGTTCAAGGGTCATCCCAAGGCGACGCTGGCGGCCAACTGGGGTCTCGCCGTGGTCGTCTGGCTGGTCGTCGGACATCTCATTGCGACTCTGATTGCGCGGATGGCTCCGCGCCGTCGCGGCATCCGCCGGACCCGGCCGGTCCTCGACTAACGCGGCCATCATGCGGGCGGCAACCCACGGGTTGCCGCCCGCCGCCGCTGTTCTAGACACCCCGTTTTCTTCGCACGCCATCCCGGACTGTCTTCCAGGGAGCGAAGAGGCCGACGACCGTGTACGTCTGCGGACGTTAGGCGAACATTGACCAGGTTCATGCTTGAGATTTGCTACTCGCGGGTATCAAGCACGCATGAATTCTCTAGCGATCGCCCGAACTGATTCGGCAGAGCTGTTTACTCGCTGGCAGAAGCATGGGGACCGAAGCGCACGCGAGGAGCTCGTCACTCGCTTCCTCCCTCTCGCTCGTAAGCTGGCGCGCCGCTATGCCGGGGCAAGAGAGCCGTTCGAGGACCTCCTCCAGGTGGCGAGTCTTGGCTTGGTCAAGGCCGTTGATCGCTTCGACGCGGAGCGAGGGACAGCGTTCTCTTCCTTTGCCGTGCCGACAATTCTCGGCGAACTCAAGCGCTACTTCCGGGACCTGGGCTGGTCTGTCCACGTCCCGCGTGGCGCGCAAGAGCTGGCGCTGAAGGTCGAAGAGGCTCAGCAGCAGCTGACCAGTAAGACCGGACGCCCGCCGAGCGTGCAGGAACTGGCCGGGTATCTCGAGATGAGCATCGAAGACGTGCTCGACGCGCTCGAGACCGCCGGCGCGCATCACTCGACGTCGCTCGATGCTCCGCGGGAGGATGCAGAGGGCGATACCGGGTCCCTGGCTGATGCCTTCGGACAGGAGGACGAGCGCTTCGAGTTGGTCGACGCGAGCGTCACCATTTCGGCTTCGGCCCATCAGCTCAGCGCCCGCGAGCGCCACGTGCTCGCGCTCAGGTTCGTGCAGGACATGACACAGACGCAGATCGCCGAGGAAATCGGGGTCTCGCAGATGCAGGTGTCCAGGATTCTGCGTCGAGCACTCGCGCGTCTTCGCGAGATGACGGAGAGTGGCGGCGACGAGTTGTCCGGGAGCTGACGCTTTTCCCGATCAGACGGCGGGGGCCACGGGGGATCAGAACTTACGGAACGCGCGCCCACCCTCGGGCGCGCGTTCGTCTGCAAGCACGCTGCCCAGCGGACGCCGGCACGCGGTCGTGCGCGTCGTCCGGTTAATCTTTCTGACGGCTACGCGAGTTGTTCAGGGGGCTCAGGCCGGGCGGCACAAGCTCATGCGCAACCGCGTTCGAACCATACTTCGGTGCGCCGTGGCGAACATTGCATCCCCCACCGATCGGAGAGTTGCTCCACGAGACGCAGTCCCCAGCCTCGGCGCTCGGCATCGCGAACACGCGCGAAGAATCCAGGTCCCTGGTCCCTCACTGCGCAACGGATCTGTCCGTTGACGCACAGATCGAGCATCACGGGGGTGGTGTCGTCTTCCCGGCGTCCGTGGACGACGCCGTTCGTGACGAGCTCACTGACCATCAGCTTCACGTCATCGAGCTCGCTCGGCGACAGCACTGCGGACAGTTCTTCGGCGATGATGCGGCGTGCCTTCGCCGGACCCTCGGGTCGGACCTCGATTTTGTAGAGCGCGCGTACACGGGATTCCATGACTAAACGTAGGGCTACCCCGCATTTCAATCTCAAAAGCACGGGACCCGTAACCCGCTCCCGAGCGGAAGATCGCGAGGGACAGCGGTGGCGGTGACCGCGGATTCCCCGGCCGTCCGACTCGAGCTCGACTCCCGGCCGGAGACGCTGACGCTGGTCCGCGGGGTGCTCGCGGGGGTAGCCGAGCTCATCGGACTCGACCCCGAGCTGCTCGACGACCTGAAGACGGCCGTGAGCGAGGCATGTAACAACGTGGTGATGCATGCCTACGACGGGGAGACCGGTCCCCTGGGCGTTCGCATGTATATCGACTCCGAGACGATCGAGGTTGTCGTCGAGGACCAAGGCTCGGGTCTTCCGCCGCTCGCCCCGGCAGACGAGACCATCCGGGGCGTCGGGCTGTCGGTGATCCGGGCGCTCGCCGAGCAGGCCGAGTTCCGCGCGTTGCCGGAGGGAGGCACCGAGGTGAGGATGTCGTTCGCCGGGGAACGCGACGGCAAGCCGCTGTTCCATCTGCCGAGCCAGGCCGGTCCCGATGACCAGAGCGGATCCTGGCTGTCCGGTGACGCGGTTGTGTCGCTCTCTCCGATCAGCCTTCTCGCGGGTGTCCTTGGTCGCGTTGCGCGAGCCCTGGCCGCCCGGGCGCGGTTCTCACTCGATCGTTTCTCGGACGTCTATCTCGTCACCGACGCGATCGCGGCTCACGCGGGACGAGCCGCGAAGGGGCCCAGGATGTCGTTTGCGATCTCGACCGACGCCCAGCGGCTCGAGCTCACGATCGGACCTTTCGTGGACGGGAGCGGCGATCAGCTCTCGCATCAGGGCCCCGACTACAGCGCCGCCTCGGCCCTGACCATGCTCAGCGACGAGCTCGACGTTCGCCGCGAGGATGGGGCCGAGGTTCTCCACGTGGTGATGATCGACCGGCGGCGCTCGCCTCAGGCCCGCGTCTGAACGCCGACTGACCGCGGCGTCCGCTGACCGCGCTCGCCGACGACGCCCGCGGGTGGCGCTTGCGGACGGCGCCCGCTACTCGTCGGCGAGCAACTCTTCAGGGGCGTCGACCAGCGTAAGCCGGTCGCCTACGCCGGTCAGGCTCAACAGTCGCTGAACCTGCTGGGGGCCCTTGACCATCGCCAGCTGCCGGCCGTGCTCCTCTGCGCGCTGATGCGCCCGCACGAGCACGCTCAGACCCGTCGAGTCCATGAAGTCGAGCTCTCGGAGATCGATGATCAGCAGATCGGTGTCTGATGACGCGAGACGATCGAGCTCCTCCTGGAGCGCCGGACTCGACGCCAGATCGAGTTCGCCGCTCACGGAGATGACGGCTGCCCGACCATGGTTTCGGACTTCTACCCTGAAGTGACTCTGCATCGGGGGTGCGAGCCTACTGATCTTCGCGAGTGGATGCTGGGCTCCGGCTTGCGCACAGTTTGGGGGGGATGCCCCCGGGCGAGGAGGCCGAGCGCGAGCTCATCGAGCACTCGACCCACCCCGACCAGCGCGCGAGCAGCTCTGAACGTTCGCCTGCATCACTCGTTCCGGAAGCGGGTAGCAAACCGGTGC
Source organism: uncultured Solirubrobacterales bacterium (assembly GCA_963737055.1). GTDB lineage: Bacteria > Actinomycetota > Thermoleophilia > Solirubrobacterales > Solirubrobacteraceae > Palsa-465. The sequence continues at coordinate 363,292 of CAVTRE010000004.1, forward strand.
AAACCAGACTGTTTTGGAGCACCAAAGGAGGAGTGGATGGTCGCACTAATCGTCTTGTTGCTGATCCTCGCCATCTTCGGGGGGCTCGGATTCGCTGCCCACATCCTGTGGATCATTCTGATCGCCGCACTGGTTCTGTGGCTGGTGGGGTTCCTGATCGGCGGCGCGGAGGCCGGGGTCGGACGACGACGAAGGTGGTACCGCTGGTAGCGGCGCAAGAGCGTCCGTGGAAAGCTCCGGCTCCCGGCTTGGGGGCCGGAGCTACACGGCCGTGCCGGTCGGGCCTACGGCCGCGGAGGGTCGCCGGTGAGCTGGCGCAGGCGCTGGAGCGACCGGCGCAGAAGCCGCGACACCTGCATCTGCGAGACCCCGACGCGCTCGGCTATCTCCGACTGAGTGAGATCCTCTCCGAACCGCAGGAACAGGATCTCGCGCTCGCGCTGGGGTAGGTGCTTGGCGGCGGCGAAGATCGTGGTCTGATCATCGACGAGCCCGAGACGCTCGTCCTCGTCGCCGATCGCATCAATCCGGGTCGCGTCCTCCTCGCCGGCGAGCGGCGCATCGAGCGAAACCGTGCCGTAGGCCTCGGCGACCTGCAGCCCGTCGAGCACCTCTTCCTCGCTCAGCTCCAGGTACTGGGCGAGCTCGTCAACGCGGGGCGGACGTCCCGTCCGCGCGCTGATCGCCTGCTGGGCCTCGTTGATCCGGCGGGCCCGTTCCTGGGCTCCCCGGTCCACGTGGATCGCCCACCCGGTGTCCCGGAAGTAGCGCTTCAGCTCGCCGACAATCGTCGGTACCGCAAACGACGTGAACGCGAAGCCCCGGTCTGGATCGAATCGCTCGACGGCTTTCACCAGCCCGAGGCTCGCCACCTGGACGAGGTCGTCGTAGGGCTCGCTTGACTGCGCGTAGCGCCGCGCCAACTTGCGCGCGAGCGGCAGGAAGCGTGCGATCAACTCATCGCGCGCGTCACGGTCCCGACCCTTCCGCCAACGTTCGAACAGCTCTTGGGAATCAGCGGCGGACACAGGGCCGCCGGCCGGGTGTCCCGACACGTGGGACGTCCTTTCGCAGACGATCCCCTTTTAGCACAGACGTACGGCCTTCTGTATCAGAGAAGATCGCCGTAGTAGCGCCATTGTCGGGACCCCGGTGCCCGTGGAGGCTGCCGTTGCCCTCAGCGGGAGCGGCGACCGACCTTGAGGCGACTCTGGGCGAGCGCGCGGGCCCCGCGTCGCTCGAGCTGATCGAGCTGGCGCGCCCGGCGCGTCGAGCTGGTGTATGTCTCAGCGGTCCGCCGCACGGTGTCGCCTGCCAGCGCGACCGCGCCCACCGGGATCAGCACCGCGCGCTGCACGCTGCGAGCCACGGCGCCGAGCCGCACGCCGGCGGTGTCGACTGCCTTCGCGGCGGTGCCCGCGGCGTACGTCGTAGTGGTGCCGGCGGTGCGCGCCGTGCTGCGCGCACTCCGCGCAGTCCCGGTCGCGGCCCCACGCGTACGGCGCGCCGACGTCTTGGTCGCGGACGCGCTCCGTTTGGTGGCGTTGCGCTTGCGGGTGGCTGCCGCGCGCTTGGCGGCGGCCTGGCGTTGGGTTGGAGTTTGGGTTGCCATTTGTTGTCTCGTCTCCTCGTTTTGGTGGTCGATTCGACTGGCTTTCGTCGCCGTGAAACTCGTTGCCGGGCCCACGGCGGCAGCAACCCCCGGGTTTAACCGCTACCCCGGGGCAGCCCTCCCCACCCATACGTTGCGATACTCACCACAATGCCCGGTTCTTACACCTCGGAGCTGGCCGAGGCGCTTGCGCCCGACGTCCTCAACCGGTTTCTCCGCTATGTGCGCATCGACACACAATCCCGGCGTGATCGAACTTCCTCGCCAAGCACGCCGGGCCAGCTTGACCTCGGCCGCGTGCTGGTCGCGGAGCTCGAGGAGGCCGGCCTGGACGACGTCCAGCTCGACGAGAACGGCTACGTGGTCGCAACGCTTCCGAGCAACCGCGACCGCAACGGCACGCGGAACGTCATTGGCCTGATCGCACACATGGACACGAGCCCGGACGCGCCAGGCCACGGCGTCGAGCCGATCGTGCATCGCGGCTACGGCGGGGGAGTGCTCGAGCTTCCCCGCGAGGGCACGGTGCTCGACCCCGCGACGATGCCGGAGCTGGTGGACAAGCTCGGACACGACATCGTCACCGGGAGCGGAGACACGCTGCTCGGCGCGGACGACAAGGCGGGTGTGGCCGAGATCATGGCCGCAGTCGCGCACCTGGCCGCCCACCCCGAGTTGCCGCGTCCCACGCTTCGAGTCTCGTTCACGCCCGACGAGGAGATCGGCGAGGGCGCCACGCTGTTCGATATTCCGCGCTTCGGTGCACGCTGTGCATACACGCTCGACGGCTCGGACGTCGGTGAGCTGCAGGACGAGACGTTCAGCGCGGACTCGGTGATCCTGACCGTGCGCGGAGTCGAGGTGCATCCCGGGTGGGCAAACGGCAAGCTCGTCAACGCTCTGCGTCTGGCGGCGCAGATCGTCGCGGCGCTCCCATCCGACGAGCTGACCCCGGAAACCACCGCGGATCGAGACGGCTTCATCCATCCACACGAGATCTCCGGCAACGCCGGCGAGGCGGAGGTCCACTTCATCCTGCGCGACTTCGACGACGACAAGCTCAAGCGCCACTTGACCCTGCTGGAGGACACCGCCAAGCGGATCGTGGCGGCCGAGCCCCGCGCCCGGCTCGAGATTACCGTCCGCGAGCAGTACCGCAACATGCGACGCTTCCTCGGTGACGCTCCTGAGGTGGCCGACGCGGCGGAGGAGGCGATCCGGGCGGAGGGCATCGAGCCGATCCGCAGGCCGATTCGCGGCGGCACCGACGGCTCCAGGCTGAGCGAGATGGGGCTTCCGACCCCGAACCTCTTCACCGGAGGGCACGAGTACCACTCGGTGCGCGAGTGGGCGTCGGTGCAGGAAATGGCGGCCGCGGCCGCCGTCGTGGTGCGCCTCGCCGACGTGTGGTGCAGGGACGGCGATGGCTAGCGCGCCCGGCTCGCTCGCGTCGCTCGACGGCGAGATCATGCTCGCGTCCGAGGCCACGATTCCCGCGACGGACGAGGGCCTGATCCGCGGGGACGGGGTGTTCGAGGTGATGCGCGTGTACGACGGGCAACCGTTCGCGCTCGACCGCCATCTCGCGCGCCTCGAGCGCTCGGCTCGGAACCTGCGCCTGCCGGTCGACCTCGAGGCCGTCCGAGCCGACGTCTGGCGGCTGCTCGCGCGTGCGGGGTCGGGTCCCGACCACGACCTGTTGCGGATCCTGGTCACGCGCGGAGGTCGCCGGCTGCTCCTGACCGAGCCACTGCCCGGCATCCCCCCGATCGTCCGGCTCGGGTCGGTGACGTACTCCCCGACGCGCGTGCTCGACGGCGTCAAGTCGCTGTCCTACAGCGCGAACATGTTGGCCGGCCGGTTAGCGCGCGAGTGCGGATTCGACGAGGCGCTGCTTGTCACTCCCCACGGTCGCGTGCTCGAGGCGCCTACGAGCTCCATCTTCTGGGTCAAGGACGGCGAGCTGCTGACGCCGCCGCTCGACGAGCACATCCTTGCCTCGATCACGCGGGCGATCGTGATCGAGGGCACGGGCGCGGCCGAGCGCTCCTGCACGCTTGACGAGCTGCTCGAGGCGGACGAGGCCTTCCTGGCTTCGACCGCCCGCGAGGTGCATCCGATTTCGGCGATCGATGAGCGCACGTTCGACGCGCCGGGGCCGGTGACGGCGAGGACGGCCGAGATCGTCGCGGGATTGCTCCGTGAGCAGTTGGCGGCCGAAACCGGGCAGGCCGAGTCGGTTCCGCTGGACGCCGACACTCGATGAAGGTCCTCACGGTGATCGGGAACCGCCCCCAGTTCATCAAGGCGGCGGCGGTCTCGCCGCGTCTGCGCGAGCTCCACGACGAGGTCCTGATCCACACCGGCCAGCACTTCGACGACGAGCTCTCGGGGGTGTTCTTCGCGGAGCTCGGACTGCCCGCGCCCGACCGCGAGCTCGGGATCGCCCTGGGGTCGAACACCTCGCAGACCGCGCGGATGCTTAGTGCGCTCGAGCCGGTCGTCCGCGAGGCCTCGCCGGACGCCGTGCTCGTCTACGGCGACACGAACTCGACGTTCGCCGGCGCGGTCGCGGCCGCGCAGGCCGGCGTTCCGGTCGCGCATGTGGAGGCGGGAATGCGATCGTTCGACCGCTCGATGCCCGAGGAGTTGAATCGGGTGCTCGCCGACCACGCAAGCTCGCTGCTGTTGTGCTCCTCGGAGGTGGCGGTTGCAAACCTCCGCCGCGAAGGCGTGAGCGGAACGGTCGAACTCGTCGGAGACGTGATGGTCGATGTCGCGCTCGCGACCCAGCCGCGCGCCCGCGAGCGAACCGACCTCGTCAAGGCGCTCGGACTGACGCCCGGCGAGTACGTGCTCGCCACCGCCCATCGTGCGGGCAACGTCGACGACCCGGCGCGGCTCGCGCTGCTGGTGGACCTGTTGTGTGCCGTGCCGCTCCCCGTCGTGTTCGCGCTTCATCCCCGCACGCGCAGCCGTCTTGAGTCGGCCGGGTTGCTCGATCGGCTCGAGCGTTCTGAGCGGATCGTGCTGACGCCGCCGCTCGGCTATCTCGAGCTGACCACGCTCCTTTGCCACGCGCGCGCTCTGCTCACCGACTCCGGTGGCCTCCAGAAGGAGGCGTATCTCGCCGGGGTGCCGTGCGTAACCCTCCGACGGCAGACCGAGTGGACCGAAACGGTCGAGCAGGGCTGGAACACGGTCGTCGACCTCGACGCCGGCGCCGCGCTGCGGGCGCTCGAGCGCGAGCCGCCGCGGGAGCGGCCGCCGCTGTACGGCGATGGCCACGCCGGCGAACGCGTCGTATCGGCTCTTACACTCCACCTCGCATGACGCGCGCGACGCGGTGACCGGGGACGCTCTACGCGTTGGTGTCGTCGGGCTCGGCTATTGGGGCCCGAACCTGGCTCGGAACTTCGGGGCGATCGCGGGGTGCGAGCTCGCCTGGTGTTGCGATCCGTCGGCCGACGAACGCGAACGCGCCGCCACGCTCTTTCCCCACGCTCGCATCACGGGCGATCTCGCCGAGGTGCTCGCCGACGAGACAGTGGACGCGGTCGCGCTCGCCACGCCGGTCGCGACCCACGCCGATCTCGCCGTGCGCGTGCTCGAGGCCGGCAAGCACTGCTTCGTGGAGAAGCCTATGGCGCAGTCGGTCGCCGACGCCGAGCGCGTCGTCGCGGCGGCCAAGGAGCAGGGGCGCGTCCTGATGGTCGGTCACCTGCTCGAGTACCACCCCGGCGTACAGCAGCTCAAGCAGCTGACCGAATCGGGCGAGCTTGGCGACCGGATCTACTACATCTACGGCAACCGTCTGAACCTGGGAAAGCTGAGGGCGGACGAGAACGCGCTCTGGAGTCTCGGCGCACATGACGTCTCGGTTCTGCTCTACCTCGCCGACGAGGAGCCGTCGGAGGTCGTGGCCCGCGGGGAGTCCTATGTGCAGGACGGCGTCGAGGACGTCGTGTTCTGCTTCATGCGCTTCCCGTCCGGGCTCTCAGCGCACCTGCACCTGTCGTGGCTCGACCCCCACAAGGAGCGCCGGTTCACGGTCGTCGGCTCGCGTAGGATGGCCACGTTCGACGACATGGCGCTCGAGGGGAAGCTCAGCATCTTCGACAAAGGGTTCGACCAGGATTCGCGCGGCTACGGCGAGTACATCACGAGGACGGGCGGCATCGTGTCGCCGCAGATTCCGAATGTCGAGCCATTGTGGGTCGAATGCGAGCATTTCGTCGAGTGTGTGCGCGAGGGGCGCCGGCCGCGTTCGGACGGCGCGAGTGGACTGCGCGTGGTCCGGGTGCTCGAGGAGCTTCAGCAGTCGCTCGACGCGTCCTCACGATGACCCTCGCGTTCCGTCAACCACGTAGCCTCACCCACCGCCGTAGCCTCACCCCCACCCCGTAGAGAGGAGACCGGATGGAGACCTGGCACGTCAACGAGCTTGTCATCGAGGCCCACCATCCGCAGGTCCTGCGCTCCGACGCCGAGACGCGGGCGATCGCGATCCAGCTGCCCGCCGGTGAGGAGCTCTCGTCCCACCAGGTTCACGAGCGCACCTACCTGATCGTCGTCGCCGGCGAGGTCGAGATCTGCCAGGACGATGGATCGGTGGAGGGCGGCCCCGGGTTGCTCGCGCACTTCGCGCCAAACGAGCGGCGGACGATCAAGGCGACCACCGATGCCCGGGTGGTGATGGTGCTCGCGCCCTGGCCCGGCGAAGGCCATCCCTCGGCGCACGCCGGTTAGTCAGGCCGCGGCGGACGCGGCGTACCCGGAGCCGGCCATCCCCGCTCCCGCTTCGGTCCAGATCACCTCGTCCCGGCCGGGTCCGACACCGATGAGCGCGATCGGCACGCCCACGAAGTCCGAGACGAACTGCAGATAGTCGCGCGCGGCCGCCGGCAGCTCGGACTCCTCGCGGCACTCCGTCAGGTCCTCGCTCCATCCCGGCATCTCGACATACTCGCCGGTGACGTGGTGGAGCATTGTCTGGTGGTAGGGGAAGTCGTCAAACTCGGCGCCCTCTGGACCGCGGTAGCGCGTGCACACGCACAGCCGATCGAACCCCGACAGGACGTCGAGCTTCATCACCGCCAGCGCCGTCAGTGAGTTGATCTGGGCGGCGTAGCGGAGCGCGACCAGGTCGATCCAGCCAACCCGCCGGGCCCGACCAGTCGTCGTGCCGTACTCGCCGCCACGCTCGCGGATCTCGTCCGCGACGTCGCCCTCGAGCTCGGTCGGGAACGGTCCCGCGCCCACGCGCGTTCCGTAGGCCTTGATCACACCCCAGACTTCGTCGATGTCCTTCGGGCCGACGCCGGCGCCCACGCATGCGGCTCCCGCCACCGGGTTCGACGAGGTGACGAACGGATACGTCCCGTGGTCGATGTCGAGCAGCGCGCCTTGAGCACCCTCGAATATCACCGTCTGGCCCGCGTCCAGCCGCTCATGCACGAGCCGCACCGTGTCGGCGATGTAGTTCGCCATCCGGTGCCCGTAGGTCAGGTACTCCTCGGTGATCGTCTGCAGATCGAGCCGCGGATCCTTCGCGAACGGGCGCAGCGACAGTCGCTTGGGCTCGAGCGCGGCGACGATCTTCTTCTTGAGGATCTTCTCGTCGAGCAGGTCCTGGACGCGAATCCCGAGCCGCGCCGCCTTGTCCGCGTAGCACGGCCCGATCCCGCGCCGAGTGGTGCCGATCTGAAGCTTGCCGAGCTTCGCCTCGCCGGCGTGGTCGAGCATCATGTGGTAGGGCATGATCAGGTGGGCGTTGGCCGAAATCCGCAGCGATCGCGTGTCGACCCGGCGCCGCCTCAGCTCGTCGAGCTCGTCGGTCAGCACCTTCGGATCGACCACCACGCCGTTCCCGATTACGCACAGCGTGTTCTTGTGCAGGATGCCCGAAGGGATGAGGTGCAGCTTGAACGTCTGCCGGCCCCGGACGATCGTGTGGCCGGCGTTGTTCCCGCCCTGGAAGCGCACGACCGCATCCGCCCGCTCAGCGAGCAGATCGGTGACCTTCCCCTTGCCCTCATCGCCCCATTGGGCGCCGACCAATACGATTCCTGGCATCGGCGTCCAGTGTACGCACGGCGAGGGCGGTAGCCGCTCGGGGTGGCTCGGGTGGACTGCTGCCGGCGTTACCGCTGCCGGCGTGACTCCCGCCGGCGCTCCTGCTGCCGGCGTTACGACTGCCGGCGTTACCGTTGCCGGCGTTACGACTGCCAGCGTTACGACTGCCGGCGTTACCGTTGCCGGCGTTCCAGGGCCGGGGCCGGGGCCGAATCCGGGTCCGCCCGATCCGGCGCCACCCGCACCGGGTCCGGATCCGTCGCCCGCGCCGACGCCCCCGGATCCCGCGCCACCCACCCCGACTCCGGATCCCTCACCGCTGCCGCCGACTCCCGGCCCGCAGATCTGACGCCAACGGCGACCGCGGCTCCGCTAGTCCGGAGCCCCGACGAGCTCGAGCCGGTTCCCCCAGGGGTCGGTCGTGTAGAACCGCCGCGTCCCCGGGATAGCGTCATCCCACTCCACGGGGGAGCCGGCGGCCTCGAGCCGCCGCGCTAGCCGATCGAGATCCGCCAGCCGGACCGACAGAGCCGGGTGGGCCTTCGTCGCCGGCGCGAATGGTTTGGCGATCCCGACGTGGAACTGGTGATCGCCGCACGCGAACCAGACCCCGCCGCGCCCGCGAAGCGGCTCCGGCTTGGGCAGCTCGGCGAGCCCGAGGAGCTCGCCATAGAACCGCCGGGCATCGGGCTCGGTTCCGGCCGGCGCCGCGACCTGGACGTGGTCGAGTCCGATCGGAGCTGGGACGTCAGTCACCGATCGATCATGGCAGGGCGCTACTTTCTGGGCATGACGGATGAGCACAAGACAGAAGAGCTCAAGGTCATCCAGACAGAGCGCGAGGCCGAGGAACGCAAGCTCGCGGAGTCGGCGCGTGACGAGGACGAGCTCGAGCAGCACGAACGCCGCGCTGACAAGGCGCGCTACCTGCGCGAAAAGCTCGAAGAGCGCGCCGAGTCAGAGCGCCGGCTCAAGGAGTGACGCGCCGCCGACTCTAGGCCGGTCGAAACTCCATCCGCAGATCCTGGCCCTTCAGGGGCATTTCGTCGCACATCTCGGTCAGGCGCGAGACCGTCCGCGCCGAGATCTGCTCGCACAGCGCATCGCGATTATCGATGTTGGTCGTGATCACCATCGACTTCTGGTCCTCATACCGCGCGTTGACGATCGAGTAGAGCTCCTCGAGTACCCAGTCCGTCGTCCGCTCGGCTCCGACGTCGTCAACGTGGAGCAGGTCGACGGCCGTCAGCCGGTCGAGGAGGTCAACGTGGGAGCGCTCGGCCCGGTGGGTGTCGCGGATTTCATTCAGCAGCCGGGGCAGCGAATAGATCGCAACCGAGCGGCCGGCTTTGAGTGCAGCCTTGGAGACGAGCATCGCGAGCGTCGTCTTGCCGGTGCCGACGTCGCCCATGAACCACAGGCCCCGGCCCGCGTCGAGTTGGTGGTCGATCGTGTCGACGAACCGCCGCGTCGCGGCCACCACCGCGTGATCGATCTCGGTCACCGGATAGCGCTCGAACCCCACATCGTGATAGCGCCGCGGGATCACCGCCGACAGGCTCCGCGCCTTGCGGAGCGCGATGATCTGCTTGCGGCACCGGCAGTCGTACGCGGTGTTCGTCGCCTCGTCGTAGACCAGGCCGCTGCCGTCGCAGATTTCGAACATGCAGTCGGTCATGCCACACCCGGCCGCGCCACGCCCGGCCCGAGATCGACCGCCGCCACGCCCGGCCGCGCCGCACCCGGTCGTCCCTCGCCCGGTCGCGCCACGCCCGGTCGTCCCTCGCCCGGTCGCGCCACGCCCGGTCGTCCCTCGCCCGGTCGCGCCACGCCCAGCCCTGGATCGACCCCCGGTCTGGTCACCCCGCGAACCGCTCGCCGGCGTAGTTCATGAACTTCGGGTACTCCTTCTGGAACGTCAGCACGACGTCCCCCACCGGCCCGTTCCGATGCTTGGCGATGATGATGTCCGCCTCGCCGGGCCGCTCGGAATCCTTGTCGTAGTACTCCTCGCGGTAGATGAACATCACCAGGTCCGCGTCCTGCTCGATCTGGCCGCTCTCGCGAAGGTCCGAGAGGATCGGACGCTTCTCGCCGCCCCGCTGCTCGACGGCGCGGCTCAACTGAGACAGCGCGATCACGGGGACGTTCAGCTCGCGGGCCAGCGACTTCAGCCCGCGGGAGATCTGTCCGACCTGCTCGACGCGGCTCTCGACCCGGCCCTCGTGGCGCATCAGCTGAAGGTAGTCGATGATGATCAGGCCGAGCCCGTGTTCGAGCTGGTGGTGCAGGCGGCGGGCCTTAGCCCGCACCTCGAGCACGCCCGTGTCGCTCGAGTCGTCGACCCACAGCGGCGCGGCCGAGAGGCGCTGGCAGGCGTTGAGGATCTTCGGCCATTGCTTCTCGGGCACCCGGCCTTTGCGGAGCTCCTCGCCCCGGATGCGGGCCTGTGAGGCCACGAAGCGCTGTGCCAGCTCGGACTCCGACATCTCGAGCGAGAACAGCGCGACCGAGCTCGGGTGCTGGGACGGATGACCCACTCCGAGCACGGCGTTCTCGGCGACGTTCGCCACCAGCGCCGACTTGCCCATCGACGGCCGCGCGGCGACGATGATCAGGTTGCCCGGCTGAAAGCCGCCGGTCATTTCGTCGAGGTCCTTGAACCCCGACGGCGTCCCCGTCAACGGTGTCTTCGCCGTCGAAAGGCGATGGAGCTTGTCGGTCTCCTCGTCGAGGATCTCGGCGATCGGGCGGAACTTCTTCTCGCGGTCGTCGTGCGCCACCTCGAGCACGGAACGCTCGGCGCGCTCTACGAGGTCGCGGGGCGGCGCCTCGCGCGATATGACGCTGGCCTGGATCTCGTAGGACGTCGTCAGCAGCGCGCGCAGCTGGGCGTTGTCGCGCACGATCTGTCCGTACTCGCGGGCGTGTCCGGCGGCCGGCACCCAGCCGGCGAGCTCGTCGATCGCCGCCGGCCCGCCGACCTCCTCGAGCTTGCCGCGCTCGCGGAGCGTCTCCGCGACCGTCAGATGGTCGATCTTCCGGTCGTGCTCGTACAGATCCATCATCGCCGCGAACACCGCGCCGTGCTGCTCGCGGTAGAAGTGCTTGGGCCGGAGCTGCTGCTCGACGAGGAGTGCGTGGAGGTGGCGCTCATCGAGTAGCACGGCGCCGAGCACCGACTTCTCCGCCTCGAGATTGTGCGGTGGAACGGCGATGGACTGGACGGCGCTCATGGTCGATCCGAGTCTAAGTTCCGGGCAGGCGTGACCGCGCGATGCGATCTCGCATCTCGCGAGAGTTCCGTGTGCGTCGATTCGGACCGGGCCGGCGCGGCGCCCGACCCCAGACCGGCTGGCTAGGCCGGCACCACCATCGTCTTGATCGTCGCCGTCACGTCGTCTGTGACCTCGACGACCACCATGTAGGTGCCGGTGTGGCGGATCGGGTCCTCGAGGTGGATCTTCCGCCGGTCGATCTTGATCCCGCGCGCATCCCGAATGGCATCGGCGATGTCCTGCGTGGTGACCGAGCCGAACAGCCGCCCGTCGTCGCCGGCCTGCTGGGGGATCGTGAGCACGGTCCGCCCAAGGGTGGCGGCGTTGTCCCGCGCGCGATCCTCGGCCTCCTGCACGGCGCGCTCGGCCTCCTCCTTACGCCGCCGCGCGGCCTGGACCGAGGCCGTCGTCGCCGGCTCAGCCAGCTTGCGCGGCAGGAGGTAGTTGCGGAGGTATCCGGACGATACGTCGACGACCGTCCCCCGCTCACCGAGCGAGTCCACGTCCTGGAGCAGGATCGCCTGAGGCATCTCGACGCTCCGCTCTAGCGGTCGCGGTCGCGATCGCGGTCACGGTCGCCGCGCCCGCCAGTGCCCCCCGCGCCCTCGGACACGTACGGCAGCAGCGCGAGCTCGCGCGCTCGCTTGACGGCACGCGCCACCTGACTCTGGTGGCGCCGGCACGCGCCGGTGATCCGCCGCGAGCGGATCTTGCCGCGCTCGGAGATGAACCGCCGCAGCATCGAGATGTTTTTGTAGTCGACCTGGTCGATCTTGTCCCGGCAATACGGACAGGGCTTACGGCGCGAAGAAGTCTGCGCGCCCTTCCTGTCGCGCCGGCGAACCGGCCGTCTACGTTGCTTTGCCACTAACGATCACCTGCTCGGTTGCTGTCTCAGCCTCTGTCGAATTCCTAGCCTAGAACGGAATGTCGTCGTCCGACGCTCCGGCTCCTCCTACAGGGGCGGCGTCGAAATCGCTGGTGTCGGCCGGGATGTCGCTCTCCGCGCGGGTGCCGCCGGAATAGCCGTTCCCGTTCCCGTTGCCAGCGTCATCGCGGCTCCCGAGGAACTGCACGTTCTCGGCGATGATATCGACGGACTGCCGCTTCTGTCCCTCTACCTCGTATTCGCGCCAGTCGAGCCGTCCATCGATCGCCACCGGACGTCCCTTCTTCAGGTACTGCCCGCAGCTATCCGCTTGGCGGCCGAACACGGTGATGTCGAAGTAGTTGGCCTTGTCTTCCCAGTCGCCGGTGGAGTTGTTCTTGCGGCGCGTGTTGACCGCGAGCCTCAGCTTGCAGATCGACACTCCCGTGTTGGGATTCGAGCGCAGGTCCGGGTCCTTGGTGATGTTCCCGGTCAGCACGACTCGGTTGATGTTCATGCGCGAAGCTCCTTTCCAAAGAGCGCATTTGAAAGCTTGTGAGCGAGTCTAAGCACGCTCCAGGCGGCAAATCCCGCCATCCCCGGAAAATGGACAGACAACTTTCAGGGCTGTCGCAGAACCGTGTCGGAGCGTTGCAAACCCGTTGAAATCGCCCGCTGACGCCGCCGCGGATCCGGACTCCCCGTCGGCCTGTCCGCGAACCCGTCGGCCGGCCCCCCGCGAGCCTGTCGGCCGGCCCCGCGAGCCTCTCGGCCGGACCCGCGAGCGCGTCTAGGCCTCGGTGACCGACTCGCCGCCGCTCGCCGGCGGAGCCGCGCTGGCCACGACCGGCGGCGGGGAATCCGGTGCCGCCGGCGTGCCCGGGAGGTTCTTGATCACCCGGAAGCGGACAACGCCGTCGGTGATCCGCAGATCGTGCGACAGCGTCTCGATCAGCGTCGGGGGCGCCTTGAACTGGAGCAGGTGGTAGTCGGCGTCCGGCTGATGGTCGATCCGGTAGGCAAGCGGGCGCTGTCCCCAGTCATCCTTTCGCTCGATCGATCCGTCGGCACCGGTGATCGCCGACTCGACGTCCGTCAGGATCTTCGTGCGCTGCTCCTCGGGCGCGGCCGTCGAGAGCATCAGCATCAGGTCGTAAAGAGGGGGTTGTGCAGCCATAGTGAGCGCCTCCGGGGAGACGGCGGTCGACTATAGCGACTGATCGGCGATCACCAGCCCGCCGGCATGCGCGGCGCGGACCAGGCCGGCGCGCGCCGGCGCGTGCCCAGCATCCGACCATCACCTGCGTACTGTTCGAGACATCGTGGCCGCCACCGACCTCCCGACGATCGAGTTCCCCGACAGGAGCGCCTGGGAGCGCTGGCTCGAGGACAACCATGAGTCGTCCGCGGGCGTATGGCTGAAGATCGCCCGGAAGGGATCGGGCGCGGTCACGGTCACCTACGCCGAGGCGCTCGAGGAGGCGCTGTGCTGCGGCTGGATCGACGGACAGAAGGCCCCGTGCGACGAGACCTTCTGGCTTCAGCGGTTCACGCCCCGCGGTCAGCGCAGCAAGTGGTCGGAGATCAACCGCCGCAAGGCGACCGAGCTGATCGACCAGGGGAGGATGCGGCCCGCGGGCGTCGCACAGGTGGAAGCGGCCAGGCGGGACGGACGATGGGAGGCGGCGTACGCGTCCCAGCGCACGGTCACCGTCCCGGACGACTTCCAGGACGCGCTCGACGCCAATCCGAAGGCCAACGAGTTCTTCGCCACGCTCAAGAGCTCAGAGCGCTACAGCTTCCTCTACCGGATCCACGACGCCAAGCGCCAGGAGACGCGCGCGCGCCGGATCCGCGACTACGTGGCAATGCTCGGCGACGGCAAGACGATTCACCGCCCGGGCTGACGCGTCTCGCCCTCCGGACGTTTGGGAAGAAACCCTGAAATAGGCAGCGTTTCATCCCAAGCGCTCTCCCGTCGCGGCCAACGCAGCGCTTGGCCGCCGCGGGCGAACGCGCCGCCCCCCCGGAAGCGCCCGGCTACCCGTCGGACTTGCGCTGGATATCGGCCAGCTGCTCGTCGATCCAGTCGCCCGGATTGCGAGCGGTCACAACCGACCGCAGCCCCTCCATCCGCCGCCGGCGCTCCTCTTCATCCATCGTCAACGCTGCGTGGATCGTGTCGGCCAGCTGCTGGATGTCGAACGGATTGACCGACAGCGCGTACTCGCCGAGCTCCTCGTGGGCGCCGGTGTTCTCGCTCAGGATCGACACGCCGGCGCGCTCGTTCACCATTGGACCCTCCTTGGCCACGAGGTTCATGCCGTCGAACATCGCGTTGACCATCAGCACGTCGTAGTGCTTGTAGCTGGCCACGGCCTCGTCGAGGTCGTCGCGCAGCTTCAACTGGATCGGCATCCAGTCCGGCGAGCCGTGACGGTGGTTGACGACGGCCACCACAGCCTCGATCCGCTCGAGGTACTCCGCGTACTCGGGCACGTCAGTCCGCGACGGCATCATCTGGGCGATAAACGTCACGCGCTCGTGAAATTCCGGATGCTGCTCGAGGAACAGATCGAACGCCCCGAAGCCGCGCAGCACGTTCTTGGAAAGGTCCGCTCGGTCGACGCGCAGGATCAGATGATCGCGGCGCCGGCGCAGTAGCTCCGCCTCAAACTCCCCGACCCGGTCCCGACGGGCCACGCCCTCGATGGCGTGGGCGTCGATCGGGAGCGGATACGACCGCACCCACACCTCGCGGTCGTCGACGCACACGACACCGCCCTCGTGATCCACGTCCAACCCGAGCAGGTCCTCGCAGCACTGCAGGAAGTTGCGGCGGTAGGAGCGGGTGTGGAACCCGATGATGTCGTTGGCCAGTATCCCGTGGTAGATCTCCTCGCGCATCACCGTCGGCAGCACCCGCCACGAGTCCGACTGGCTCCACGGGATGTGCACGAAATGCGTCATGAAGACATCCGGGCGCGCCTGTCGCACCAGCCCCGGCAATGTGTACAGGTGGTAATCGTGGACCATCACGATGGGGCGCTCCACCCCCTCGATCTCCTCCAGCACGGCCCGCGCGAGATCCTCGTTGACCGCGTTGTAGCCGAACTCGAACGCCTCGGTCTCGTTTCTTCGGATATCGGGCGCGTTCGACAGGTCCCACAGGTAGTGCTGGATGAACCACAGCATCGGGTTCGCGGTGATGTTGTAGAAGCGGTCGTACGCCTCGGGATCGGACGCGACCAGCTTGACCCGGTACTCGGCGCCGTCGGGAGCCTGCACCGTGAACGGCTTCCGCGCATTCCGCTCGGCGACGGCCGCGTCCTCCTCGGTCATCGCCGACGCGATCCAGGTCACGTCACGGTGGGTGGCGAGGCCGATCAGCGCGGTGACCAGTCCGCCGGTCCCCCGGCGTATCTCGCCATCGGGCCCAAATGTCACCGGACCCCTGTTCGAGACCAGCACGAGGGGGTGATCGGAAGAGGAGGCCACCGGGATCAGACCTCGAGCTGTTCGAACAGCTCGAGCCAGTCGCGCAACAGCCGCGGCATGAGGAACCTGCGCCGGACCGCCTCCTTGCCGGCGCGGCCGAGCCGCTTGCCGAGCCCCGGGTCCCGCAGGATCTCCAGAGATCGAGCGGCGCACTCCTCGACGGTCGACACCAGGAACCCCGTCTCGCCGTCAGATACCTGGAGGGGAATGCCACCGACCGCGCCTCCGATCAACGGCCGCCCCTTCCAGATCGCCTCAGTGACCGTAAGACCGAACCCCTCGCGAGTGGATTTCTGGATAACGACGTCGCAGTGGGACTGGAACGCGTTGACCTCGATCGCCCCCACGTTGTTCAAGTTATTCAATATGTGGATGTCAGGATCACCCCCGGCGTGCGCCACGGTCGCATTGAAGTAGTCCCACCCCTCAGGGTCGTCGGTGGCCATCGAGCCGACCAACGCCAACTGGACGTCCGGCATCTCCTTCTTGACGAGTCGATACGCGTCGATCACGCCCAGCGGATCCTTCCACGGATCGAACCGCGACACCTGGCACAGCAGCGGCCGGTCGACGTCGATCCCGAACTGCTCGCAGATGTACACCGCGTCCTCCGGCGAGAACGCCATATTCTTCGGCGCGAGCGGATCGATCGCCGGCGGGATGATGTGCGCGCGGCCGTCCATGTCCGCCGGTACGTACTGGGGCATGTGGAACACCGCGGCCGGATACGGGTCGAGATAAGGAAGCAGGCGACTCAACGTGTCGGGATTCGGCGTCGACAGATCGATGTGACAGCGCCACACCCAGCGACGCGACTTCTCGGGCACCAGCGACGCGAGTGCGGCCGGCTGTGGGTCGTGCACGATGCACACGTCCCAACCGTCCGACAGCTCGCGCGCGTTTATGAGGTTGTAGTCCTCCCACGTGCGGAACTGCGCCTCGCTCAGGTCCTGGGGATTGCCCTGGAGCGCGTTGTGCATCACTTTCGTCGCGTTGAAGAACTCCTCGCGTCCGTAGATCACATGCCACTCACACGCCAGCCCGACGTCGATCATCAACGGCACGAGCGTGTACAGGATCTCCGACACGCCGCCGCCGAAAGAGGTGGCGGACAGATGCAACACCCGCTTGCCCTGCAACGGCTCCGCGCGCGCACGGATCTCGTCGGCGAGCGCACGCCCGACGATGCTCGCGTAGTCGTTCAAATGCTTTTGCGGGACCGAGACCGGTTGCAGCATGGTTATGCCCTGGGGGCGCCCGCACGATACCGAGGTGGACGCCTCACGCGCGCCCCGACAGGAGGCGCGCTACCCCTAAGTCGACCGCCCGTACCAATTCCCCGTGCAGATCGGCGTTCGATGCCGAGATCGACGACATCTGGAACTCGTGGCCTGATCCGAGCAACGGGCGGCGATCGAGCGGCTCGCCCCAGCCGTCGGTGACGACACCGCCCGCCTCGGTCAGGCACAGCCAGGGCGCGGCCAGGTCGTACGGAGAGTTGTTCAGAACACTGCCGCCCCCGACTCGCTCGAACTCCGCCCGCATACCCGGCACGTCATCGATGATCCGCGACCCGACCTCGATCACCGCGTCGAACTGGCCGGTCACGATCCGGGTCATCGCGAACGCCTGCGACCCGAGCTCGAACGTTCCGCCCCCAACCGACGAGGCGTCGATCAGGTCGCCGAGGACCTCGGCGACGACGCGTACCGGACGTCCACGGAACCCGTAGCCCCAGAACATGCGCCCCACATCGACCGTCGACGAGACCCCCACAGAGCGGTTCGACTCGACCCCGGAACCCCGCTCAGCGAGATACCAGTCGCCGGACCTGATCTCGACCACGCACCCCACGGAAACGTCGCCCATCGTCGGCGACCCGTCTCCGAGCGGCGCGAGCGCCACCGCGACGCACGCCGACTCGAGTCCCGCCATCGCCGGTCGCGTTCCATCGATCGGGTCGACGATCAGCACGTCGACCGCGTCCGGGGGAGCGACCAGACCCCGATCCTCCGAGTAGAACGCCATCCGAGGAGCGTGCGACGCCACCCACTCCTCCAGCACCGATTCCGCCATCGAATCGACCGCGAACGTGATGTCCCCTCCGGCTCCGGAACCGTCCAACGCCCGCCCGGCATGCGAACCGAGCTCGGGCACCACCACCGAGCGCAGTTGGAGCGCCAGTTCGAGCACGAGGTTGCGCTGATCGACTCCGGCCGGCGCCACCCGGGCAAAGTAACGCGTGTGCGCTCTCCACGAGGCGCTGGGAACCTGCATGACCTGCCATTCGAACGACTCCGACTGGACGTCGGCAGGGCGCGCATGCCCCACATGCGTCCCCTGACACGGTTACCCCGAAATAGCTCGAATGGCAGGTTATGCAGGTCGCGCGGCGGCCTGGGAGTCCCGACCGGCGCCCCCGGCCCGACCGGGGCCTATGCCGGGATGTCGAGCGTGAACGTCGTGTCGCCCGGCCGCGAATCGACCGACAGTCGCCCCGACATCCGCTCGGCGAGCTCGCTCGCGATCGCCAGACCGAGCCCCGACCCCTGGGCGTCATCGGCCGTGTAGAAGGGCTCGAAGATGCGCGACAGGGCCTGGGAGTCGACTCCCTCCCCGTCGTCGTGCACGGCCAGCCGGACGAAGTCCTCGGACCGGCGCGCGGTCACCGCGATCTGAGATCCCGGTGCCGTGTGCACCAAGGCGTTGTCGATCAGGATGCGGACGATCTGGGCGACGCGGACCGGGTCGCACATGGCCTCGAGCCGGCCGGGACCGATGCGCAGCTCGAGGTGCGAGTCGTGCTGGGCCAGCACCGGCTCGAACTCGCCCGCCACCGACCGCGTCAGCTCGCCGAGGTCGACCTGCTCAACCCGAAGCTCCAGAGACCCCGACTCCAAACGAGACAGGTCCAGCAAATCGACCGACAGTTTCCGCAGTCGTTCCACCTGGCCTCGAACCTGCTCCAAAAACCGCGTCCGAGTCTCCCGATCGAGATCCGGATCCTCGAGCAGCTCGACGAATCCCCCAAGAGAGAAGATCGGGGTGCGCAGCTCGTGCGACGCCGTCGCGATGAACTTCTTGCGCGCCGATTCGAGCTGCGAAAGCTGGTGCTGCATCTGGTTGAATGCCACCGCGAGCTGGCCGAGCTCGTCACTGGAGTCGACCGGGATCGGCTGCCCGAAGTCACCGGCCGCGACCTGCTCGGCCGCGAGCTCGAGACGCTTCACCCGGTGCGCCAGCGCGCGCGCCATCAACCAGCTGCCTAGGACCGCGAACAACAGCGCGATGGCACCGGCGACGAGGATCTCGTGTCGGACCGTGGACACCGTTCGCACCACGCCCGAGGCCGGCGACGAATACACGATCACCGCGGCCACCCGGCCGTGGAACACCACCGGATAGGCGGCCTCGGCCACGGTCCCGGCCCGGGTCTCCTCGGTACCGGTCACCGGCCGCGCCGATCTCACCGCACGGCCGGCGACCGCGAACGACAGCGCCGCCGTGGCCGACCGGCGGCTCGAGTCGGCCATCTCGGACAGCACGGCGCCCGAGGGAACGTGGTTGACCAGCAGCAGCGTCACCCGATCGCCGGTGGCGAGCGCGGCCGCGTTGACGCGCGTCTGCACGACCGGCAGTGGGTCGTTGCTGCCAATCGTCCTGGCGATGTCGCCCGAGTGGTGCTGCGCGTCCGTCGCGAGTCCGGCGAGCTGATCGTGCAGGAGCCGACTCTGGAGACCCGGCGCGACATACAGGTACAGCGCGGCGAGCGCCACCAACATGATCCCCGAGAACACGAGTGTCAGGCGATTGCGCAGCGACAGCGTCATCCGCCGGCGCGGCGCCCGCCGCGGCCGCCGCGCCCCCGCCCGGTCGGAGACGACCGAGGCCGACCGCTCCCCGACTGCGCGCGTCTCCCGGGTCTCGGTGGTCACGACCGCATTACTCCTCCGTGTCGCGGAACCGGTAGCCCACGCCGCGCACCGTGAACAGGTACTCGGGCTCCTTCGGGTCGCGTTCGAGCTTCTCGCGCAGGTGGCGGATGTGAACGTCGATCGTTCGAGGATCGCGGTAGGCCGAGTCTCCCCAGATGCGAGCGAGCAGCATGTCCCGTGTAAATACCCGTCCCGGGGCCCTCGCCAGCGCCGACAGGATCTCGAATTCCACGAAGGTGAGTTGCGACTCGATCCCACGTACGCGAACCGACCGTTTGGAGAAGTCGATCCGGATCTCCCGCGTCTCGAACGGGCACTCGTCGGGAGCGGTCTCCGCTGGCCGGACCATCTCGGCGCGGCGAAGCGCCGCCTTGATCCGGCTCGAGAATTCCCGCAGCGAGAACGGCTTGGTGATGTAGTCGTCGGCCCCGAGCTCCAGCCCGACCACCTTGTCGATCTCCTCGGATTTCGCGGTCAGGATGATGATCGGAACCGAGCTGCGGCTCCGCAGCCGGCGGCACACCTCGAGACCGTCGACTTTCGGCAGCATCAGGTCCAGCACGACCAGGTCGAACATCTGCTCGTCGAAACGGTCGAGCGCCTGGCGCCCGTCTGTGGCCTGCACGACGTCGTAACCCTCCTTGCGAAGTGGATATGAGAGCAGCGTCTGAATCGACTGCTCATCGTCCACGAGCAGGATGCGCGCTGAGCGATCTGCCACTGAGTCCTTCCTGTTTGCAGCAAAAGACTAATGCCCATGCTCGATCCTTCCGAGGGCGGAGGGTTACCCTCAGGGCGGATGCTCGATCCGCGGATCTACAGGACCGGCCTGATCGTGGTCGCTCTGGCGGTGATCGTGGTGGCATTCTCGCTCGGCAACCAGCCGGGGCCCCTGACCGCCACCCTCGTGCCCGACGCGTTCAACGGAGGCACCGCCTACGCCACGATGGGCAGCCTCGCGACGCAGTTCCCCAACCGGCGCCCGGGCTCCGACGGCGACAACGGCATCGCCGACGACGTAGCGAACGCGTTCAGCAGGGATGGACTCGAGGTGCAGCGCTCGGTGTCGGGCGCGCAGACGATCGATGGGTCGCGCACGATTCAGACCGTGACCGGGACGCTCGCGGGCCTCACCCCGGGAACGATCGTCATCGTCGCGCACCGCGACTCGGCACACGTCGGTGCGGCCTCGGACCTGTCCGGGACCGCGGTGCTGCTCGAGCTCGCCCAGGTGCTGTCCTCGCAGTCGCAGCAGCGCTCGGTCGTGCTCGCGTCGACGAGCGCGTCAATCGGCGCCGCGGGAGCGGCTGAGCTCGCGCGCACCCTGCCCCAGCCGGTCGATGCCGTGATCGTCCTCGGCGACATGGCGGGCACGGTCGTCCGCACGCCGCTCGTCGTGCCCTGGTCTGACTCGACGCTGGTCGCGCCACCGCTCCTGCGTAACACCGTCGCGTCGGCGATCCAGCAGCAGACCACGCTGGCGGCCGGCGAAGAGAGCGTCGCCGGCCAGTTCCTGCACCTCGCGTTCCCGCTCGCGTCTTCAGAGCAGCGCCCATTCGCCGCGAACGGCGAGCCCGCGGTGCTCGTCTCGACCTCGGGATCGCGCGTGCCGCCTCCGGATGAGAAGACCAGCCAGTACCAGATCGCCGGGTTCGGCCGCGCCGTCCTTCAGTCGGTCAGCGCATTTGAGGCGGGCACGTCGTCCGTGCCGGGGCCGTCCTCGTACGTGCGCTGGTCGGGCAAGCTGATCCCGGCGTGGGCGGTCCGCCTGCTCGTGCTCGCGCTGATCGCTCCGGTCCTGATCGCCACCATCGATGGGGTCGCCCGGGCGCGCCGGCGCGGAGCCCGGGTTGGGCGCTGGGCGCTGTGGGTGCTGGCGTGGTGCCTGCCGTTCGTGCTGGCGGTGCTCGTCGTGCTCGGGTTGCGGCTCACGGGCGCGATCAACATCGCCCCACCGGGACCGATCGACGGAAGCGTGCTCACGCTGGGTGGGCGCGCGACGGCGATCCTCATCGGGCTCGCGCTTCTGATCGTGCTCGGGTTGGTCGGCGTGTGGTGGGGCGGGCGCCGGATCTGGTCCGGGAGGGCCGCCCCCGAAGCGACGAACGGCCACGCCCGTCGGCGACAGCGTGCGCCCGACGACGCGGCCTCGCCCGGCGCCGCGGCGGGGCTGATGCTCGTCCTGTGCGTCGTCACGCTGGCGCTGTGGCTCGAGAACCCGTTTGCCGCGGCCCTGATGGTCGTGGCCCTGCACTGCTGGCTGTGGATCGTCGGGCCCGAGAACCGGTTCCGCGCCCCCTGGGCCATCTTGCTGCTGGTGGCCGGGCTCGCGCCGGGCGTGCTCGCGGCGCTCTACTACATGATGGTCTTGGGACTTGGCCTTGCGCCTGCCGCCTGGAATGCTGTGCTGATGCTGGCGGGTGGCGATTACAGCGTGATGGCGGCGCTGCTGTGGAGCATCGTGCTCGGTTGTGTCATCAGCCTCGTGCTGATGATGGTGCGAATTGCCCGGCAGCCCCGTCCGGCCGACGCGCCGGTGACGATCCGCGGCCCGGTCACCTATGCCGGCCCGGGCTCGCTCGGCAGCACCCGTCCAACGATCCGCAGATGAGGACCAAGGTGCTCGGCGCTCCGGCGATGGCGCCCCGGCGGGTCGGCGGCATACCGCTGAGGCGGCTGGTGCGCGACGTCTCCTCGGTGCTCATCATCTCCGGTCTGCTGCTCATGATCGATGCCGGGGTGACGCTCCTCTGGCAGGAGCCGGTGACCGCTGTGATCGGCGCGGTCCAGCAGGCCAACATCGACAAGCAGTACCTCAGCTTCAACACTGCGCCGTTGACGACGGTCCAGCAGCACGTGCTGGTGACGCTTCCGAGCCTGCCGCAGCGGATCGCCTACCTCGCGCGGCGCGAGCAGCGTCAGGTCGGCACAGGCGACGCGATCGGCAAGATCACGATTCCGAAGATCGGGGCGAGCTACACGGTGGTCCAGGGGACCGACGAGTCGAGTCTCGAGAAGGGTCCGGGTCACTATCCCGATACTGCGTTCCCGGGCCTCGGTCAGACGGTCGCAATCGCCGGCCACCGGACCACATACCTCGCGCCCTTCCGCCACGTCGACGCGCTCAAGCCCGGCGACCGCATCCTGCTCAAGATGCCCTACGGCCTGTTCACGTACGTGGTCCAGTACCACCGGATCGTGCTCCCGACGGCGCTGTGGGTCACGCACGACGTGGGCTACGAACGCCTGGTGCTGTCCGCGTGCAACCCGCTGTACAGCGCCGCCCAGCGGATCATCATCTTCGCGCGGTTGAAGTCGGTCACCCCGCTGGGACCGGCGCGCCGGGCTTGATGTTCTAGGGGCCTCGCTGCGCTCGGCGTCCTTGGGGCCGTTCCGCCGGGCGTCCGTGCCCGGCGGCCTCTGGACGCGCAGCCCGAATCGCAGTTGGGGTCTCGACCCGATCTAGACCCTGCCCGGCCGGGCCGATCCCTCAAGTAAGGTGATCGTTATGGAACCGGCAACGCTGAAGGACCAGATTGCGAAGGGCGAGTATCGGGTCGATCCGACCGCGGTCGCCGACGCCCTCCTGCGCCGGCTTCAGAACGAGTGCTCGTACCCCACGAGCTCGGCCTCGGCGTCCGTGAACACCACGCCCGGCGGCCCCTCGACGACCGAGCCGATCCAGGTGAGGTTGCTCAGAGCGCTCGTGGTCCGCGCCGGCAGGCAGACCAACAACTCGTAGTCCTCGCCGGCGGTCGCCGCGAACTCCCGCGGATCGACGCCGAGCTCATTCCCGACCGCGGCCACGCCCGGCGCCAGCGGCAGTGCCGTCAGCGACAGCTCGATCCGCACCCCGCTGCGCCGCGCGACATGCCCGGCATCGGTTGCCAGCCCGTCCGACACGTCGATCATCGCGCGCGCGCCGGCCTGCGCCAGCGCGCGTCCGGCTTCGAGGAGTGGCATCGGCCTGGCGTAGCGCTCCCGCAACGCACCCGCCTCCTCGAGGCCGGCGCCGGCGCGGCCGTCGAGCACCGCGAGCCCCGCGCCGGCCGCCCCGAGCGTGCCGGTGACCGCCACCCGGTCGCCCGGCCGTGCGCCGTCCCGTCCGACAAGCTCGCCGGGGTCGTCGGCCCACCCCACGACCGTGAACGACACAGTCAGCGCGGACGCACTCGTGATGTCGCCGCCGGCGATCGTGATCCCGATCTCATCGGCCAGCGACCGAGCGCCCCGGACGAGTGCGAGTGCTCGCTCCGCGTCGAACCCGGCCGGTATCCCGAGGACGAGGTATGCCTCCCCCGGTCGCGCCCCCATCGCCGCCAGGTCGGAGGCGGCCGCCGCCAGCGCGCGGTGCCCGATCTCCTCGGGCGCGAGCTGGTCGGTGCGGAAGTGGACGCCGTCGACCATCGCGTCGACCGATGTCACCGCGTACCCGGCCGCCCGCACGACCGCGGCGTCGTCGCCGATCGAGCGCACGACGCGCGGAGCGGCGCCCGCCAGGACGTGCTCGAGCGCCTCGATCAGCTCGAGTTCTCGCATGGCCTACGAGCGGGAGCCGGCTTCAGCGGTGCCGGTAGACGATGCGCGCGCGATCGAGATCGTACGGCGAGAGCTCGACCCGGACACGGTCCCCGGGGAGGATGCGGATTCGAAAACGACGCATCTTCCCGGCGACGTGGCCAAGGACGACGCGGTCCATGTTGTCGAGCTTTACGCGGAACATCGCGTTCGGCAGAGCCTCGACAACCTCGCCTTCGAGTTCGACTTTCTCTTCTTTCGGCATAAACGGTTGCCGTAAGAGTAGTGGGTATCCTGGGCCGTCCACGAAAAGCGACCCCTCCTGGAGGACCGTTGCCCGCATTGACAGACAGTCTCAAGAACGAGTACACGAAGCAAATCCTGCGAGTGACCGGTGTCCGCAAGGCGTCGCTGCAGCAGCGCAAGACGCCTCACTACCGGATGCCGATGCTCGAGCAGGCCGGCGGCTGGATGCGGCTCGACAAGTACAAGGGCCCGGAGATTCCGTCCTCGGAGTGGGAGGACCTGACCTACACGACGTACTCGAGCGACCCGACCACGTACTTCGCCCCGATCAGTTCCGCCACCGGCGAGATCGAGCTCAAGGGCTTCTGGGAGTACGGCAAGGCCGACCTCGACGGCGTGTGGACTCCGAACGCCGAGAAGTGCCCGTCGATCGTCAAGTGGGTCGAGTCGATCGGTGCTCGCTTCGGACGTGTCCAGCTTCTCCGCATGTCCGCCAACACGATGCGCGAGACCCGCTGGGGGCTGCACCTGGACAACAACAACCAGGGCAACCCTGAGAATCAGGGCTGGGTCGTGCGCGTCTGGCTCGAGCTCACCGACGACCCCTCGAGCGCGCTCGTCGTCCGGCCGACCGAGTTCGATCGCAAGGGCGAGGTTAAGATCGCGCTGCCCAAATACCAGCAGGCGGTCGTCGACTCCGAGTACCTGTGGCACGGCGGCCATCACACCTCCGATCACGTGCGCTACGCCGTGATCGCGAGCGTCGAGAGCGGTCCCGCGCTCGAGCGCTGGATCGAGTCGCAGCGCTCGGCCGGCTAGCCGCTAACCGTGCTTGTGGTGGTGGGCGCCGCCGTTGCCATGGCCGCCACCGCCGCCACCGGTTCCGCCGGTGCCCGGGACGCCCGCGCCGCCGGTCTGCGTCGTGGTGGTCGGAGTCTGGCCGCCCTGCGGCTGCGCATATAGGTTCGGGTTGGTGTAGGCGCCCGCCCCGGTCTGTCCGGTCGTGCTCGGGGGCGGCGCGCTCTTGGCCGACGAGTGCGGGCCGGTGAACGCCGTGCCCGTGAACGGTGTGGTCGGCTGCGGGAAGTCGCCACAGTAGCCGGCTGACGCCTTCTGCATGAAGTCATGCCAGATCGGAGCGGCTGCCGTCCCGCCGAACCCGTAGGACCCCATTGGGATGTTGCCCTGCGGGTAGCCGACCCAGACAGCCGTCGACAGCTTGGGCGTGTACCCCACGAACCAGGCGTTGTCCTCGTTCTCTGCCGTTCCCGTCTTGCCGGCGGCCGGGCACCCGTAATTGGCGGCGGTGCCGGTACCGCTCTGGATCACGGTCTTCAGCACCTGGGTGCCCTCGTACGCTTCCCCGTCGCTGAATACCCGCGTCTGCGGTGGGTTGCCGAGCTGGACGACCCTGCCGTTCGGGAACACCACCTTGCTCAGGATCGTCGCGGGGATGTGCGAGCCGCCGTTGGCAAGCGTCGCGTAGGCATCGGCCATCTCAAGCATCGTGCAGCAGTACTTGAGGCCGCCGATCACCTCCGACGGGAAGCCGTCGAGCTTCGACGTGATGCCCATCGCGTGCGCGGTCGCGTCGAGCTTGGCGTACCCCTCGTCCTCCGCGAGCTGGGCGAACACTGTGTTGTCGGACACGGTGGTCGCCTTCGTGAGGTTGATGACGCCCTGGTAACTCTGCTCGGCCGTGTGAACCGACCATGTCGGATCCAGCGGATTCCACCCAACGGGTAGGAACTTCGACGTGTAGTAGGTGTCGTTCGGGTTTCCGTCGTAATCGTGGATCAGCGTCATCAGCGCGAACACCTTGAACGCCGATCCGGTCTGCCGCTCGGCCTGGACCGGGAAGTCGAAGTTGGTCTGCTGGTAGGTCGCCGAGGAGGCGATCGCCAGGATGTTGCCATTGGACGGGTCAACTGTGGCGAGTGCGGCGGCCGGCTGGGCATCGAGCACCGCGCCGCCGACGTGCGCGTGGATCGCGTCCTCCGCTTCCTGCTGGAGGTGCAGGTTGATCGTCGTATAGACCTTGAGTCCCCCGTGCTGAACCGTGCGCGAGCCGAAGCGGTTGTTCAGCTGCTGCTCGATGTAGTCGAAGATGTACGGCTGGCTGTGCTGGAGGAAGCGCGCGTTCGGGTGAACCTGGAGTGGCTGCTTCATCACCGCGTTCGCCAGCCCTTGCGAGATGTATCGCGACTGGACCATCGCCTCGAGCACCTCGTTGCGGCGGTGCTTGGCGAGCTGGGGATTGACCGTCGGGTTGTATGTGGTTGGTGACTGCGGCAGCCCGGCCAGCAACGACATCTGGGCCAGGTTGAGCTTCTCCACCGGCCGGTTGAAGAACATCAGTGCCGCGGCGCCGACGCCGACCGCCTGCTCGCCGTTCGTCGTGCCGTACGGCACGTTGTTCAGGTAGCCCTGGAGGATCCAGTTCTTGCCGTGCTTGCTCTCGAGCTGCTCGGCCAGCTTGGCCTGGGTGATCTTGTACTTCAGGTTGTGGGTGCTGGCGTAGGTCGTGCCGTCGAGGTACAGGTTGTCGACCAGCTGCATGGTCAGGGTCGACGCGCCCTGGAGGGAGTTGTGCTGGCCGAATAGGTCCTTAACTCCGGCGCGGAGGATGCCCTGGTAGTCGAGCGCTCCGTGCTGATAGAAGCGTCGGTCCTCGATCGCGATCGTTGCCTGCTGGAGGCGCCTGGGGATCCGGTTCAGCGCGACGGAGCTGGAGATCGTGTTCGTGCGGACGTAGCCGAGCAGCGACCCGTCAGACGCGAAGATCTGGGTGGGCGGGTTCGAGTGCTTCGCCGTGAGTTCGCTGAGGTTCGGAGCGGAATCCGCCGTCGCGACCACCCACCCTACGCCGAGGAGCGCGGCAATCGTCACCGCGGACATGACGAGGAGCGTTCCGATCAGGAACGTCCGCTTTACGGGGTGTGGCCGGTGGCGCCGGCGGCGCCGCTGTCGTTCGCGTCGGCTCATGGAGGGGCAAGCAGGCGGCTCCGTTACCGGTGGGCGCAACGGGGGGTTGGCACCGAAAACGGAGGTCCAGTGTAGCTAGGAGGCTGTTTCGGGCCGCCGATTGGGGCTCCTGCTCGCCGCAATGCCACACTCACCCCGATGTCGCCAGGCGACGAGGGACCCCCGGCGATCCTGCTCGACGCGCTCGGCACGCTCGTCGCGCTCGAGCCGCCCGCGCTGCTGCTCAGGGCCGAGCTCGCGCGGCGGTTCGGACTCGACGTGTCAGCGCGCGAGGCCGAGGATGCGATCGGGGCGGAGATCGCCTATTACCGGGCTCATCTCGACGAAGGGCGCGACGCCGCAAGCCTGCAAGCGCTCCGGCGTCGCTGTGCCGAAGTGCTGCGCTCGGCGCTCCCGGTCGCCCGCCTCGAGGTAGATCCGCTCGTCGAAGCGCTGCTGGCGTCGCTGCGATTCACCCCGTTTGCCGACGTCGGTCCGGCGCTGAGGGGGGCGCGCTCGCGGGGCTCGCGGCTAGTGGTCGTGAGCAATTGGGATATATCGCTGCACGGCGTCTTGCGCGCTCTGGAGCTCGAGCCGCTGCTCGACGGCATCCTCACCTCGGCGGAGGTGGGCGCCCGCAAGCCTGCGCCGGCGATCTTCGAGCAGGCGCTGGCGCTCGTCGGTGCCCGCGCCTCCGACGCGATCCATGTCGGCGACAGCCTCGAGGAGGACGTCGCCGGCGCCCGCGCCGCCGGCATCGAGCCGGTGCTCGTCCGCCGGGACGGTCGTCCGGCCGCGCCCGGCGTATGCACGATCTCTACTCTCGAACAGTTGGCCGACCTTACGGTCTTGCCTACCTCCGGGCCCTAACCTGATCTGCGCATGTCGAGTGTCCCTCCACCGCAGGTGAGCACCCCGGGCTCGCCGCCCGTCGTGCCTCCGCCGCCCACCCGGCCTTCGGACGTCTCCGACGAGCCGCCGTGGCCCGTCTGGACGGCGCCGGCGGCGATCCTCGTCGGCCTGGTTGCCGGCGTGCTCGGGAGTGTGCTCGTCGCCGGAATCGGCGCCGCGCTCGGCGCGGGCACGACCTCGCCCGGCGTCACCCTCGTCAGCGACGTCGTGTTCGACCTCGCGTTCGTCGCCACCGCGCTCTACTTTGCGTCCGCGAACGGCCGCCGGCCGCAACCGTCGGATTTCGGCTACCGCCGGGTGGCGCTCAAGGTCGGAGCGGCGGCGTTTGCGCTCGCCGGCGTGGGCTACTACGTGGTGACGGCGGTCTACTCGGCGCTCGTCAAGCTCCACGGCACCGACAAGCTGCCCAAGGACCTGGGCGTCGGGACGAGCACCGCGGCCCTGGTTGGCGCGGCGATCTTCGTCTGCGTGCTCGCGCCGATCGCCGAGGAGTTCTTCTTCCGCGGCTTCATCTTCGGCGCGCTCCGCCGCGCGCACGTCAAGGTCCGCGGGCGCAACATCGGGACCTGGCTGGCGGCGATCGAGACCGGGATCCTGTTCGGAATTGCCCACAGCGGCTCGGCGGCGGCGCAATACCTCATCCCGCTCGGGTTCCTCGGGTTCGTGCTCTGCATCGTGCGATGGAAGACGCGCTCCCTGTATCCGTGCATGGCGCTGCACTCGGTCAACAACTCGATCGCGCTTGGCTACAACGAGCTGCACTGGAACGGGGGAGAGATCGTCGCCCTCGTCTTGGGCTCGGTCGCCGTGATCGCGGCCGTGACGCTCCCGCTGGCGAGCCGAAGCGCCGCTCCCGCTCGCGCCACCTGAACCTCCGGCCTGCTACCCGCGTCCGCGACCGCCACCGGCGACCGTGCGCCGCCGCAAGAACGCTCCCGCGATCTGAGTGAGCCTCTTCACATGATTTACTTCCGGGCCATGTTGGGGGTGCGAGCAGGCCGGTTCACGATCACCGCAGCAGTCGTCGCGGCGATGGTTGCCCTGTCGGCCGCGCCGGCGGCCGCCGCCGGCACCACGCCGGCGAGCCCGGTCGTCCCAAAGCTGACGCTCACCGTGCCCGATGCCTTCGTGGTGAACCACCACCTCGTCACGGTGGTCGGGCGGAGGGTGCACATCCACGGCGTCGTCCGGCCGTACGTCCCCGGGCAGTGGGTGCTCGTGCGCGCGTCAGTCGACGGGAAGCAGTTGAAGACGGACCACCTCCGGATCCAGCCCGGCCCGGGAGGGCGCACCGGGCAGTTCACCGAGGCGCTGTCCAGCCCGCGGGCCGGGACGGTGAGTATTCAGGTCGGCCATACGCGGGACGCGACGCTCGCCGGCATGCTCGGCCGCCGCAGCTTCACCGCGCTCGACCCGACCGCATCGTCCGGCTCGAGCGGACCGTTCGTCGAGCTGATCCAGCAGCGCCTGGCGGCGCTCCACTTCTACATCCCCCAGACGGGCGTGTTCGACGAGGGCACGGGGCTCGCGCTTGACGCGTACCACCGGCTCCTGCACTGGGGCACGTACGAGAGCCTCGACGGCCGCACGATCAGCTACCTGCTCGATGGCTTCGGCCAGTTCAAGGTCCGCTTCCCGGGCAACGGGCGACACGCCGAGGGCAACCTGTCGGTGCAGCTGCTCGCCCTGACCGACGGATCGAAGGTCGTCGCGATCTATCCGATCAGCTCGGGCAAGCCGTCGACGCCGACGATCCTGGGCAACTTCCGCGTGTACTCGAAGGTGCCCGGCTACCTGCCCGACGGGATGTACTTCTCGAATTTCTTCATCAGCGGCTACGCGATCCACGGGTACAACCCGGCGCCCGACTATCCCGCGAGCCACGGCTGCATGCGCGTGCCGATCGTCGACGCGATCTCGATCTATAACTGGCTCGAGGTCGGCAACTGGGTCGACACGTACTACTAGTCGACACGTACTACCGGTCGACGCGGACTACCCGCCGATCGCTATTTCTAGTGGACCCGGACGCTGGCGAACCGCGCCAGGTACCCGAGCCCAACCCCATACGCGATCAGCGCGAACAGCGCCGGCAAGCCCTCTTCGACCCACGGATTGCTCGACTTGACGACCGCCGAGAATGGCGACGTGAGTGTCTTGGCCGCGCCGTCGATGAAACGTCGGGGCTGCGAATGACGGTGGCTGACCGCGACCGGCGCGGTGCTCGTGTTCGCCCCGGCGACGAGCTCCGTCTGCTGGTGCTCCGACGCGCCGGCCATCTGGTCGCGCGCGAACATCGCGAACGACATCACGACCAGCGCGACGCATACGAGCGAGATAAGTCTGAGCACCCTGGAGATCACGCTGCCCGTTTCGGCTGGGGCCCCCATTAGCATGAGGTTCCGCGATGACGCTCGACGCACGAACGACCGCCCGCGAACGCCTCGTCGCCGAGCTCCGCGACCACGCGCTCGTGATCGGCGAGGTCGTCCTCACCAGCGGCCGGACCGCGCAGTATCTGATCGACGCCAAGCGCGCGATCCTTCTTCCGGCCGGCTTCCGTGCGCTGTCCGAGCTCGTCGCCGAGCAGGCCCGCGCCTGGGACGCCACCGCCGTCGGGGGGATGACGATGGGCGCCGACCCGATCGCCTGCGCCGCGCTTGCTGGTGGCGCCGACGTCAAAGCCTTTTTCGTCCGCAAGGAGGTCAAGACCCACGGGCTGTCGCGCCGGATCGAAGGGCCTCCGCTCGATCCCGACGAGCGCTGCATGCTCGTCGAGGACGTGGTGACGACCGGCGGCTCGACCATCCGGGCGCTCGGGGCGCTCCGCGACGAGGGCCACGGGGTCTGCGGCGTGCTCGCGATTTGCGACCGGCTCGCCGGCGGGCGCGAGGCGATCGAGGAGGCCGCCGGCGCGCCGTTTGTGGCGCTGACGACGATCGACGAGGTCTACCCGGACCGCCCGGACCGGGACTGACCCACGGGTCTGACCTACCGCGGGAGCGACGTGCAGCCAGGCGCGTGCTGGTGAAGCGCCTGCACCCGCCACCCGCCGGTTGACACCGGCGTGAACAACACGATCGGCCGGCGGCCGTGGATCGCGGGCTCGTACTTGTAGCCGACGGTGGCGACGTTCACGTGGAGGTTCCAGGCCAGGATCGTCTGGTACTCGAGGCGCGTCAGCGGCTCGCCGCACGGCTTGAATCGCCCCGCGCCGCCCAGATGCGAAATCGTCGCCGTGAGCTTTCCAATCTCGGCGGTGCGCTCGCGCTGGCCCCGGATGTCGCGGTGCTCGCTCCGCGCCCGCGTCACCGCCGGCGGGACGAGCGCCAAGACGATCACGGCGGCGAGCCCGATACCCGCCCACCCCGCCACGCGCGAGATCCGCCGGCTCTCGACCAGCAGCGCGCCGATCCCCGCGCCAGCCAGCGCGACGAGCACGCCGGCGGGCTCGAACATGTAGCGCCCGAGCCCCGGCCAGCCGTGCAGCGAGAACGCTATCTCGACGATCACCCAGGCGCAGATCCCCGCCGCCAGTGCGAGCGTGACGCGGTCGCGCCTGACGACGGCGATCGCCACTGCCAACAGCGCGGTCAGCTCCAACACCGCCGTGTTCAGATCGAGGAAGCGCCCGATCGTGCCGAACACGCGGTCGCTGCGCAGCCGGCGCCCGGAGCCGAGAGCGTTCGACGCGGCCACGAAGGGGGTGCGCGACGTCAGCGCGGGAATCCCGAACCACAGCAGGATCACCAGCGCGACCTCGACCACGATCAGCCGTCGCATCGACGGTTGGCGCAGCCACGCCCAGATCGTGTACAGCCCGAGGAACAGCCACACCTCGGGACGTCCGAGCGCGGCCAGCGCAGCGGCCGTGTACGCCCAGCGGTAGCGGCCGGAGAGGTGGCAGTCGACCGCCGCCAGGCACAGCGTCACGATCATCGGGTCCGACTGCGAGCTCAGCATGTAGTGCCAGTAGGAGCTGAGCCCCAGGAGCGCAAGTCCGGCGAACGCCGCCGCCACATACGCCGGCCACGGCGGCTCGCCCGCGCGCACCGTCAGCCGAAACGCGATCCGGCCGGCGAACACCGAGCCGGCGAGCGACACCGCCAGCGACGTAATCATCCACAGCCACAGCTGGTAGTGCCCGAACAGCCCGAACGGAGCCGTGAACAGGTAGGGCAGCGGCTTCCACGAGGGCGCTGCGTTGGTATCAAGGTTCCCGGCGACCGTCTGGCGACCCCATACCAGCCAGCCGTACGGATCGAACCCGGGGCGGGTCTTCGCCCACAGCACGATCACCGTCGAGAGCGCCAGCAGGCCGACGGCGCTCGCCACGGCGACCATCGCCGGCGACTGCGCGCTCAGCCGAGAGCGACCCCGCCCGGGCTCGGCCCCAGTCGGCGCCGGAGTCGGCCGTTGCTCGGTCGTGGCCACGCTACCGGCGGATCAGAGCGCCGCTGCTCGTGTAGGTGACGTGGAGCCCCGCACAGCGGGCGACCTGGGAGGCGCGCGTGTGCCACGGTTCGACGTTCCAGCCGCCCGAGTTCAGCGGCTTGAACAGCACCTTGGGAATCGCCGGGTTGCGAAGCTCCGCGCCCTCGACGTGCTGCTGGAGGCCTCCGACCGAGCCGACGTCGACGTGGTAGAGCCAGGCCAGTGAACTGACGTAGCCGACGTCCGTCACCGGCTGGCCGCAGTTGAGCACGTGGCGCGTGCCGCCGATCGCGTTGGTCACGCTCGCGAGGAGCGTGATCTCGTGCGTGCGGCCATGCTCGTGGGTCAGGTCCGTGTGTTCGGCGCGCGCTCGGGAGACCGCGCCGGGGATCATGGCCACGACCAGCACCCCGGCGAGGACCGCGCCCGCCCAGGCCGGGGCGCCCCGCACGACCCGGGGTAGGTCGCCCAGCAGCCAGCCGACGGCCACGCCGGCCAGCACGGCGACCACCCCCGCGGCCTCGAACATGTAGCGCGGCAGGGCCGGCCAGCCGTGGTAGGCGAACGCGATCTCGACGATCAGCCACGCCACGACGCCCACGCCCAGCGCGAGCACGATCCAGCTGCGGCGGATCGCTGCGAGCAGCACCGCGAGCGCCGCGGCGATCCAAACCGGCAGGTATTGCATCTCGTGGAAGCGCTTGATCGTGCCGACCAACTGGTTGCTCTTGAGCTCGCGAGGCGACCCCTTGGCCAGCTGCCCAGCGACGTCGGGCCGCCCGTTGGTGATCGTCGGGATCCCGAACCACATGAACCCGATCAGGACCACGCCGGCGATGACCATCCAGCGCATGCGCGGCACCTTGAACCAGCACCAGAGCATGAACAGCCCCAGGAACGGCCACACCTCGGGCCGACCCAGTCCGGTGAGCACGGCGAATACGAGCGCCCAGCGGTAGCGGCCGATCAGGCCCATGTCGAGTGCGGCCAGCAGGAACGTGACCAGCATCGGGTCCGACTGCGAGCTCAGGATGTAGTGGAAGTAGCCCTCTATCCCAAGCACAGCCGCTCCAGCGACGAAGCCGCCGGCGTAGGGGGCGAAGCGCTGGAGCGCCCGCGCGTCCGAACCCTCACCGCGAACGCTACCCCCGCACAACCGGAACGCGATTCGAGCGCCGAACACCGGGCCGGCCAGCGCGACCGCACATGCGGTGATCATCCACAGCCACAGCTGGTAATGCCCGAACAGCGCAAACGGGACCGTGAACAGGAACGGCACCGGCTTCCACGACGGGGCCCCGCCGAGGTCTAGCGAAAGATGCAGGGTCTGGTAGCCCCACACCATCCAGCCGTAGGCGTCGTAGCTGGGTCGTGTCCGCGCCCACAGCACGAGAAGCGCCGAGATCACCAAGAGCACGACGCCGGTCGCTACCCCGGGGTGCTCGGACACATATCCGCGCAGCGTCCACGGAGCGGGCTCCCGCGGGACCGGTTGATCCGCGGTAGCCGACTCCCGGATCGTCGGTGCTTCTAGCGTGCTCTCGGCCACGGAGTGGCCGGACGGTAGCACGGGGCGCGGTGTGCACCTTCTTACCCGCACGGCGCCTGACGAGGACCTGATGCCCCCGGCAGGAATCGAACCTGCATCCCGCGCTTAGGAGGCGCGTGCTCTATCCATTGAGCTACGAGGGCGGCCGCTTCGAGAGCGTATCGGCGCGGATCGCACGGCCGGTAGCGACCGCGCAGTACGCCGTGACCGAGCGGTGCAGCGTCCCCCCGGAATCCACCGCCGCACCCAGCCGCGCCCGAGGCTCATACATCCGTCCGCCGGGCTTGGGAACCGGCGTGCGATTCGTTTACCTCCGGTTAATGTTTAATGACAAAGGCCTCCGAGATGTGGTATCCCTCGGTGCGTGGAGGAGGCCCCCTCGCCTGGCGCGTGTCTGCGCAGCGATAACCCATGAGCGTCGGCACACCTGACCTACTACTCGAGGAAACTGAGGTAGGCGCCGTCGATCTCGTCTCGGGCGAGATCGATGCCCGGTCGCCGTGGGAGCTGTTCTTCCGGAGGTTTAAGGAGGATAAGTTCGCCCTTGCCGGAATCATCTTCCTGACCGTGCTGATCTTGGCGGCGATCTTCGCCCCGCTGGTCATCTCGCTGGTCGGGGCACCCGGTCCCGACACCGCGGATCAGAACGCACTCGACCTGTTCGGACAGCCAACCGGGCCAAGCGCAGCCCATATCTTCGGAGTCGACCAGATTGGTCGCGACGTGTTCAGCCGCGTGATCTACGGCGCCCGCGTGTCGCTTGTCGTGGCGTTCGTCTCGACGTTCCTGACCACGGTTTTCGGCGTCTTCTGCGGACTGTTCGCAGGGTATTACCGCGGTTGGGTCGACACGCTGATCTCACGGACTGTCGACGCGTGGCTTGCGATTCCGTACCTGCTGCTCGCCATTGGCCTCGCCTCGGCGTGCTCGTTTGGAAACGGGTGCATCGGCGGCCTGATTAAGCCGGGTGTACCGGTCGTGATCGCGGTGATCGCGATAACGAGCTGGACCTATCCGGCCCGGATCGTCCGCGGCCAGGTCCTCTCGCTGCGTGAGAAGGAGTTCGTCGATGCATCGCGCTCGCTGGGCGCGTCCAACCTCCGGATCATCGTCAAAGATTTGTTGCCTAACCTGACCGCGCCAATCGTGGTGTTCGCCTCGACCTTCCTGCCCACGGCGATCCTGTTCGAGGCGGCACTCTCATTTCTGGGTGTGGGAGTTCAGCCGCCGACCCCGAGCTGGGGGCAGATGATCTCGGATGCGGCCCCCAACATCGCAAGCCAGTGGTGGTACATGCTGTTCCCGGGGCTAGCGCTTCTATTCACCGCGCTCGCGTTCAACTTCGTTGGCGACGCGATGACCGACGCGCTCAACCCGCGGGCGCGCAAAAGTTGAAGTTTGACCCGGGGAGGGTCTGCAGTGGAGGAACGTCAAACGAAAGGAAGGACTATGCGATCCAGGTCCAGATTGCTCGGGGTGCTTCTGCCCGGGTTACTGGCGTTGGCCTCGCTCGGTGTCGCCGCGTGCGGCTCCAGCAGCAAGTCGACTACTACTACTAGTAGCTCGAGCGGCGGTGGCTCCTCGAGTAGCGCCGGCTCAACTTCGGCAGTCACCGCTGCCCTGACCAAGTTTAAGCCGCTCGTAAACGCACCTGCGGGCGCCAAGAAGGGTGGGACACTGACGCTGATCGGGAAAGCCGATGTCGACTACATCGATCCCGGCGCGACCTACTACCAGCCGGCGTTAATCGTTCACTGGGCGGCGGATTCGCCGCTCATGGGGTGGCCGCCAAGTGACACCTCGGCACCGGTGCCGGAACTGGCCGCGAGCCAACCGACGCTCTCCGACGGCGGCAAGACGATCACGTTCAAGATCAAGCCCAACGTCCACTACAGCCCGCCGATGGGCGGTGGCGCGGGCTGGAGCAAGCCGGTCGTTTCGCAAGACGTCAAGTACGCGATCGACCGCGGGCTGATGCCCGGCGTTCCAAACGGTTATCTGACCCTGTACGGTTCCGACCTAGTCGGCCTATCTCAGGCGCAGGCCGCGGTCAAGAAGACGCCGACCGTCGCGCCGAATATCAGCGGGATCCAGACGCCCGACTCTTCGACGATCGTGTTCCACCTGACCAAGCCGTCCGCGATCGGCTTCATCGGCGCCATGTCGTTGCCGCTGTCGTCACCGATCCCGCAAGGCTACGCGGCCAAGTACGACTCCCAGACCCCGTCTTCGACCTACGGCCAGCATCAGATCGACGTCGGGCCGTACTACATATCGAGCTACCAGCCGGGCAAGCAGATCACCCTGCTGCGCAACCCGAACTACACGGCGGGTTCTGACTTCCGTCCGGCCTACCTGGACAAGATCGTCGTCGAGGAGGGATTCGAGGACACGAACTCCGCGGTGCAGAAGATCCTGACCGGATCGGATTTGGCCAACTTCGACTTCACCGCCACCGGAGAGTCGCTCAAGGTTGCGGCGACGCAATATCCGAAGCAGCTGTCGCTGATGCCGGGCATCGGCAACCGCTACATCGCCCTCAACACGGCTAAGCCGCCGTTCAACAACATCAACACCCGCAAGGCGGTGATCGCGGCGTCGAACCGCCTGGCGCTGATCAATACCCGCGGCGGCCAGCTGGCCGGCGCGGTTGCAACGCACTTCATCATGCCGGGCGTCCCTGGATTCCAGCAGGCAGGTGGCTATGCCGGGCCCGCTGGAGCCCAGTACGACTTCCTCCAGCATCCGACGGGCGACATCGCGCTCGCCGAGTCTTACATGAAGAAGGCCGGCTACTCGAGCGGCAAGTGCAGTGGCAACTGCACGATCACGATGGTCTCCGACAACACGCCTCCGGGCAGCGACACCGCGCAGGTGTTCAAGTCGCAGCTGACGGCGCTCGGCTTCACCGTCCAGCTGCACGAGGTCGAGCACGCCGTCATGTACACGAAGTTCTGCTCGGTGGTCTCCAACGAACCGAACGTCTGTCCGAACGTCGGATGGGCCAAGGACTTCAACGACGGCCAGGCGGTGATCGATGTCCCGACGAACGGCGGCACGATCACCGGCAGTCCGAGCAACAACTCGAACTGGCCGCAGTTGAACAATCCGGCCGTCAACGCCGCGCTGGCCTCGGCGAGGCTCCTCACCGACCCGGCCGCGCGGGCGGCGGCGTACGGCAAGATCGACGACACGGTCATGGCCCTCGCCCCGATGGTCCCATGGATATGGGACTACGAGGCGAACGTCGCCTCGCCCAATGTGAGCCCGGTGATCAACCAGGTCAGCGGCCTCGTGGACGCGTCGTTCACGTCACTCAAGTGAGGCGAACGCGAACGGTCATGTGAACTAGCAGCCCAGGGCTCGCCGCCGATGGAGGCGGCGAGCCCTCCGCTCACCCATCTGGCACCCGACGCCTAACCCATGTTCCGCTACATCGTCAGACGAGTCCTGTGGGGGATCGCGATGCTGATCATCGTCAGCGCGGTGGTCTTCCTGATCTTCTACGTACTGCCCACCGCCGATCCGGCGGTTCTGCGTGCAGGGCGCAACGCCGGGGCCCAGCAGATCGCGCAAATCCGTCACTCGCTGGGGCTGGACAAGCCGATCTGGCAGCAGTACCTGACCTACATGAAGCAGGTATTCCTGCACTTCGACTTCGGCTACAGCTACCAGTACAACGTCCCCGTCCGTCAGCTGATCTTCAACCGCCTGCCGGCGACGATCTGGCTGGTCGTCGGCGCGGTGATCATCTGGCTCAGCGTCGGCCTCAGCATCGGGATCGTCTCGGCTATCAGGCGGCGGTCGATCCTCGACCGGACGACAATGACGGGATCGTTGGCCCTGATCTCAGCACCGGTCTTCTGGCTCGGGCTGGTCAGCCTGTACTTGTTTGCCGACGACATTGGGGTTTGGAAGATCTTCCCCGGCCAGGGGGCGTTCGCGAGCGCTAACAATCCTCTCCAGAAGGCGGAGGCGATGATCCTGCCCTGGCTGGTCCTGGCGGCCGCCACCTCGGCGGTCTACGCGCGGTACATGCGCGCCAGCATGATCGACACGATGTCGGAGGACTACATCCGCACGGCGCGAGCCAAGGGTCTCCCCGAGCGCACGGTCATCAGGCGACACGCCGTGCGCAGCGCGATCACCCCGATCGTCACCCTCATCGGCCTCGACGTCGGCACGCTGCTCGCCGGCAACGCAATCCTCACGGAGACGGTGTTCAACATCCCCGGAGTTGGGCGGCTACTCTATAACGCGATCAGCGTCTCCGATCTGACAACGATCCAGGGCATCACGCTGTTCGGAGCCTTCTTCATCGTCTTCTTCAACCTCGTGGTCGACATCGCGTACGCATATCTCGACCCGCGAGTCCGGTACTCGTGAGCGAGCCTCTCCTGCAGGTCGAGGACCTGCGCGTCCGGTTCTCGACCGAGGACGGAATCGTGCATGCCGTCGACGGCATCTCGTATTCCGTAAACGCCGGGCAGACGATGGGGATCGTCGGCGAGTCGGGCTCCGGGAAGACCGTCTCGTCGCTGACCGCGCTCGGGCTCACTCGTAACCAGGGGGCCGACATCGAGGGCCAGATTCTGTTCGAGGGCCGCGATCTGGTGGCACTCCCAGACGCCGAGCTTCGCAAGATCCGCGGCAATCAGATCGCCATGATCTTCCAGGACCCGCTGTCGTCGCTGCATCCTTTCTACAAGGTCGGGATGCAGCTCACCGAGGCCGTTCACGCCCACCAGGACGTGTCGAAGGCGGCGGCGCGGGAGCGTGCCGTCGAGCTGCTCGACCTCGTCGGGATCCCCGACCCGTCGCGCCGCGTCGACCAGTTCCCGCACGAGTTCTCGGGCGGCATGCGCCAGCGCGTGATGATCGCGATGGCGCTCGCCAACGAGCCCAAGCTGTTGATCGCCGACGAGCCCACGACTGCGCTCGACGTCACCGTCCAGGCCCAGATCCTCGCGCTGCTGGACGACCTCCAGTCGCGCCTCGGGATGGCGATCGTCATCATCAGCCACGATCTCGGCGTGGTCGCCGAGATCACCGACGAGATCGCGGTCATGTACGCCGGCCGGATCGTCGAGCGGGCGCCCACCGCCGCGATCTTCGGCTCGCCCCAACACCCCTACACCTGGGGGCTGCTCAAGTCGATCCCGCGTCTCGATAGCCCGCGCGGCGAGGAGCTCGTGCCGATCGCCGGCCGCCCGCCCAGCCTGATCAAGCGCCCGTCGGGTTGTCACTTCCATCCCCGCTGCCCCTACGTCCGCGAAGAGCACAAGAAGATCGATCCGCGGCTCGAGCCGGTGCCCGACGACAGCAGTCACTCCGTCGCCTGCCTGTTACCCGCCGAGTTGCGCCGGCGCATCTGGAACGGTCTGTCGGAGGGCGAGACGTCCGCGACGCTGCGTCACCTCGTGGTCGAGGATGAGCAGCCGGTCA
This sequence comes from uncultured Solirubrobacterales bacterium, assembly GCA_963737055.1. Lineage (GTDB taxonomy): Bacteria > Actinomycetota > Thermoleophilia > Solirubrobacterales > Solirubrobacteraceae > Palsa-465. The sequence goes on from CAVTRE010000004.1 coordinate 402,626, forward strand.
GGGCCCACGCCGCGCCGCGCGCGTCCGAGGGTGACTCGGCGTGAGCGCGACCAACGGCAACCTCGTCGAGGTCAGGGATCTCGTGAAGCATTTCCCGATCACCCAGGGGATCGTGTTCCAGCGCCAGATCGGAGCGGTCAAGGCGGTCGACGGCGTTTCGTTCGACGTCAAGGCGGGGGAGACGCTCGGGATCGTCGGCGAGACGGGCTGCGGCAAGAGCACGACGGCCCGCCTGCTCGTGCGACTGCTGGAGCCCACGTCGGGCACGATCGTGTTCGACGGGCGAGGACATCGCTGCCGCCAGGAAGGATGTCCTCAAAGGGCTCCACCGCAAGGTGCAGATGGTCTTCCAGGACCCCTACTCCTCGCTGAACCCCCGTAAGACGGTTGGGTCGATCATCGCCGAGCCGTTTGCCATCCACGGTCTGCTGAAGGGCTCAGGTGAGCGCCGCAAGCGCGTCCAGGAGCTGATGGACCGGGTCGGCCTCAACCCCGAGCACTACAACCGTTTCCCGCACGAGTTCTCGGGAGGCCAGCGGCAGCGCATCGGCGTCGCGCGCGCGATCGCGCTCGAGCCGAAGCTGCTCGTCGCTGACGAGCCGGTGTCTGCGCTCGACGTATCGATCCAGGCCCAGGTGCTGAACCTGCTCCGCGGCCTCCAGCGCGAGATGGGGCTGACGCTCGTGTTCATCGCCCACGACCTCTCAGTCGTGCGCCACATGTGCGACCGGGTGGCGGTCATGTACCTCGGCAAGATCGTCGAGATCGCGCCGAGCGACATCCTGTACTCGTTCCCGCGCCACCCCTATACGGGCGCGCTGCTCGCCGCCGTCCCGGTTCCGAACCCGACGGGCGAGCGCCGGCGCCAGCGCCCGCTCCTCACCGGCGACGTGCCCAGCCCGGCCAATCCGCCGCGTGCCTGCCGGTTCCACACTCGGTGCCCCAAGGCCCAGGAGCTGTGCAGTCAGGAAGAGCCGCTTCTCGAGCTCAAGGACGGCGCCAGCCTCACCGCATGCCACTTCCCGCTGACCGAGTCCGAGGTACGCCAACGGCTGCCCGCCGCGCTCGCCGGCGCTGGATTGGGCGCCGGGTCGAATAACTCGCGCGGCGAGATCGTCGCCGATCAGTCGTCGTCGTCCTCGACGTAGAGCGACTCGCGGGCGAGCTCGTCGCCCGTCTTGCTCCACAGCTTGATCTCGAGGAAGTCCGAGCGGTAGTTGTCGGGCGCGATCAGCGTGAACCGGTCCTCGACCAGCTCCGCCTGATCCACCGCGATATCTGCGAGCTCCGCGGTCACGAGCGCGCCACCGGGCACGAGCGGCACGCCCCACACGAGCGTCATGTCGGCCGCCTTGCCCTGCTCGCCACGCCACGTGCCGATCACCTCGTCGTTCAGGTCGAGCTTCCAGTCCGGGTTCGATTCCGCCACTTCTGAGGTGAAGTCGACCGCCGCCTCGAACCCGGTAGGCCCCCCGGGCCCCTCGCTGAATGAGACGTACCCGAACAGCTCATAGCCGTTCGCGGTCCGCGCCACCGCGGGGATGTAGGTCCTGCCGCCGTACGTCCGATCAGGGAACCACGATATCTCGGTGTCGATCTCGCCGATGTCCTCGCCCTCGGTGTCGATCTGGCCGACGGCCCCCCGGAAGTGGCCGGCGAGCGTGTCGCCCCACCGCCCGTAGGGCAGCGGCTCCTGCGGTGGTTCGGCGGCGAAGCTGATCACGAATCGGTCGGTCGGCGGCATGGCGGGAGAGCCTAGCGCCGGTCAGCTCGAAAGGCGGCGACGACTCAGAACGCGCCCCGCCGGCTCAGCACCGCGGGAATCGTCTTCAGGAGGATCGAGAGGTCGAGCATGATCGACCAGCGCTCCAAGTAAAGGAAGTCGAGCCGCACGAGGTCGTCGAAGTCGAGCTCGGCCCGCCCCGACACCTGCCACAGCCCGGTGATCCCGGGAAGCACGAGGTAGCGCTTCTTGTGCCACTCCTCGAGACGGTCGAAGTCGCGCATCGGCAGCGGCCGCGGTCCGACCAGCGACATCTCGCCCTTGACGACGTTGACCAGCTGGGGGAGCTCATCGAGCGAGAACCGCCGGAGCAGCCGCCCCACCGGCGTGAGCCGCGGATCGTCGCGGATCTTGAACAGGGCGCCCGACAGTTCGTTGAGCGGCTCGAGCTCCTCCTGGCTCTGGTCGGCGTGCTGGCGCATCGTTCGGAACTTGAAGCAGTAGAACGGCTTTCCGGCCATTCCCGGCCGGACCGACCGGTAGATCACGGGCCCGCGAGACGACAGCCTGATCGCCACGGCGGTCGCCAGCAACACCGGCGAGAGCAGGACCAGGCCGATCGACGAGACGACCAGGTCGAAGGTCCGCTTGACCGCGTAGTCGACGCCCTCGAACACCGGCGGGCGGAGCGTGAACAGCGGCACGGTGTGGCCGGGCGCGAACTCGGCGCGGTCGATCAGGATCTCCATCGTCGAGGGCGCGACCTGGACGGTGATCCCGCGCTGGTGGCACATGTCCACGAGCTCGACCGCCTTGTCCTGGGGGAAGTCGGGATCGGCGATGATCACCTCCTGCACGGCCTCGAGCTCGAGCACGGTCGGGAGGTCGGGCAACGCGCCCAGCGAACGCAGCCCGTTCCGCGGGCGGGGCGTCAGCGAGATGTAGCCGACGATGTCGACCCGCGAGCGCGACCGGTCGGCCAGCGCCCTCGCGACCTCCTCGATGTGCTTCCCCGAGCCGACCAGAACCGCGCGGCGCGCGTACCCGGCCTGGTCGAGCAGCCACCCGCTCACGCGCAGGTGCACCTCGCGGAGCGCGGAGATGTAGATCGTCGCGAACATCAGCGTGCCGTAGAAGATGAAGTAGCTCGAGAAGTGCTGGCCGTCGGCCAGCGCGAACACGAGCGCGATCACCGTCGCCTGGAACAGCGCGGTGGCGATCCGGGCCATTCCCGGCCGGCGCGTGCGGTCCGAGTACAGGTCGACGCGGGCGAACGCGAGCACGGTGACCAGGTAGGCGAACGGAATCCAGTGCTTGACGTCCTGCCACGCCACCGAGGCGCTCAGCTGGTCGTGCACAGCCAGCTTGATGGTCAACGCGGTGAACAGGGCGCCGACCACGCCGATGAAATCGAGCACCAGCAACGAGAGCACGCGCGCGATCCGCCGCAGGGTCTCCAGCCGGAGCACGAACGACAGGAACGGCGGGCGCTTGCGGCGCACGTCGCGTTCGGGCAGGGGCACCGGCGTGGCGGCAGGTGACCCCCCGCTGGAGTGGATGTTCGAGACCTCTTTTTGCTCGACCGTCACGTGGCTACTCGCCCGAATCGACCCCCGCGGTGGCTATAACGGTAGCTCGACCACGAAGTAGCGGTGTAGCGGAGCAACGATTCCTGCGTTGCCTGACCGCGCTAGATCGCGCCCACGAGCGCGTCGCGCCCGGCCTGTTCGATGGTCCGCCGCAGGCCTTCCCGCAGGCTGATCTGGGGCTCCCACCCCAAAATCTGGCGCGCGAGCGTGATATCCGGCTGGCGCACCTGCGGGTCATCGGTCGGGAGGGCCTCGTACACGATCTCGGACTGCGATCCGGTGATCTCGATCACGGCCTTTGCGAGCTCGAGCAGCGTGAACTCGTCGGGATTGCCGATGTTGACCGGCTGGTGGTGACCGGACTCGGCAAGCGCGATCAGCCCGCGGATCTCGTCCTCGACGTAGCAGAACGATCGCGTCTGGGACCCCGCGCCGAACACGGTGATCGGCCGGTCCTGGAGCGCCTGGCGCAGGAACGTCGGAATCGCGCGCCCGTCGTGGGGCCGCATCCGCGGTCCGTACGTGTTGAAGATGCGGACGATCGCGGTGTCGACTCCCTGCTGGCGGTGGTAGGCCATCGTCAGCGCCTCGGCGTAGCGCTTGGCCTCGTCGTACACGCCACGCGGCCCGATCGGGTTGACGTGGCCCCAGTAGGTCTCTGGCTGGGGGTGCACCTGCGGGTCGCCGTACACCTCGCTCGTCGACGCGATCAGGAACCGGGCTCGATGGACCTTGGCCAGACCCAAAGTGTGGTGGGTTCCGTACGAGCCGACCTTGAGCGTGGCCAGCGGCAGGCGCAGATAGTCGATCGGCGATGCCGGCGAGGCCAGGTGGTAGACGAAGTCGATCGGTTCGTCCACGAAGTACGGCTCGATGATGTCCAGGTTCCGGTGGACGAACGCGTCGTCGCGGATGTGCTCGATGTTGTTGAGCGACCCCGTCTCGAGGTTGTCGACGCAGATCACGCGATGGCCGCGGCGGAGCAGCTCATCGCAAAGGTGTGACCCGAGGAAACCCGCCCCTCCGGTGACTAGGCTGGTCGGCACTGTGGGCAATCTACGCACTCGCTCCAACGTGTGCGTAGCCGTCATTACGATGCGGTACCCCGGACGAGAGGAGCAGCGATGGCCGCGGCGCGGTTCGTAGATCGCTTAAACCAACAGATCGCGTACGAGTTCGCGGCGTCCCAGCAGTACGTCGCGAACGCCGTCTACTACGACGCCCAGACCCTTCCCCGCCTGGCCGCGTTCTTCTTCGCCCAGGCGGTCGAGGAGAGAAACCACGCGATGATGATGGTGCAGTACCTGCTCGACGCCGATGCCGCGGTGACGATTCCGGGCGTCGCCGCGCCCGAGACCGCGTTCAGCGACGTCGCCGCCCCGGTCGCCCTCGCGCTCGAGCAGGAGCGCCGCGTTTCTTCCCAGATCGGCGAGTTGATGGGTGTCGCCCGCGAGGAGAACGACTACCTGAGCGAGCAGTTCATGCAGTGGTTCCTCAAGGAGCAGGTCGAGGAGGTCTCGAGCATGTCCTCGCTGCTGGCGGTGGTCCAGCGCTCGATCGACGCCCCGATGTTCATCGAGGATTACCTCGTCCGCGAGCACTCGCAGTCCGAGGCGGCCGACCCGACCGCGCCACCGGCCGCGGGCGGCGCGCTATGAGCGCCGGCGGAGCACGTGCTCGTCGCCGCGGCGGATCGTGACCTTCTCGGAGTCGAAATGCTCGAGCAGCGCCTGAGCGAACTTGCGTGAGGTCGCGAGCTCGTCGCGTAGCTGCGCGAGTGTGACCGCGCCACCGTTTCGCTGTGCGACCTTGACGACACGCCCGCGGATGTCGGCGAGCACGTCAGCGTGGTAGTGAAGCGCCTTCGAGACCCGCACCGCATGGCCCGCTTCCCTCAGCGCAGCTAGATCGTCTGCGTCTAGCTCTGAGTCGATCGGGGGCTCGACGCCGGCCTGGCGGAGCCGTTGCTCGAGCGCGATCGCGGAGCTCGGAAGGGGTTTCTGGGGCCTCGCTTCGCTCGGCGTCCGTCGGATGTGGCGCGGCAGGCCCGATTGGCGAGGCACGGATGCCGAGCGGGCCGTCGCCGCGACCGCTGGGCGGGCCCGTCCGGTCGGTTCCGGCGCTTCCCCGCGCGCCAGCCGCTCGAGCCGCACGAGCACGTCTCGGCTCGGGCCGTGCCGGCGCGGCCGCGGGTCGAGCACCCGGCCGCCGCCCAGGGTGTCGGGCGGTGCGACCTGGCGCACAACGACCCGGTCGCCCCCGGCGGGGACGATCGGTCGCTCGAGACGGATCTGCCAGAAGCGGCCCCCGAGCCACGCCAGACGGGCGGCCGTCTCGCGCGTGCCGTGGTGGATCTGCACGCGCTCGCCGTGTTCGGGGTCGCGGCCGGGGAAGTCGAGCTCGGCGTCCACGCGGTAGGTCGGTCGCACGTCGCCGTCGCCGGCGACGAGCACGTCTCCACGCGCGATCTCGTCGACCGCAGTTCCGGTCAGGTTCACGGCCACGCGCTGGCCCGCCGGCGCCCGCTCGAGCGGCTCGTCGTGTACCTGTACGCCGCGCACGCGCACGCGCCGCCCCTGGGGCAGGAGCTCGAGCTCGTCGCCGCGCCCGATCTCGCCTGACCAGAGCGTGCCGGTGACCACCGTCCCGGCGCCCCGGATCGTGAACACGCGATCGACGTGGAGGCGCGCCGGGGCCGCGACGTCGGCGCGGGACTCGAGCACCGCGCACGCCCGGTCGAGTGCCGCGCGGAGGTCGTCGATCCCCGCTCCGGTGCGAGCGGACACGGCGATCGCCTCGGCCCCCGGGAGCAGCTCGGAGGCCTCGATCAGAGCCAGCTCGGGATCGGCGAGATCGCTCTTGGTCACCGCGACGACGCCGGTCGGCACGTCCAGCGCCTCGAGCACGGCGGCGTGCTCGCGGGTCTGGGGCATCACGCCGTCGTCGGCCGCGATCGTCATCAGGAACAGGTCGATCCCGGTGGCGCCCGCGACCATCGTCCGCACGAACCGCTCGTGCCCGGGGACGTCGACGACCGAGAGGCGGCGGCCCGACGGGAGCGCGAGGCTGGCGTACCCGAGCTCGATCGAGATGCCACGCGCGCGCTCCTCGGGGAGCCGGTCGGTGTCGACGCCGGTGAGCGCGCGGATCAGCGCGGTCTTGCCGTGATCGATGTGCCCGGCTGTGCCGAGCGTCAGCGGCGCGGTCATGTCTGGTCGAGGGCGCCGCGGACGGCGCGAACCACGAGCGGGACCTCGTCGTCGGTCAGCGTGCGCGGGTCGAGCAGCACCCGCCCGTCGTGGATCCGCGCGATCACCGGCGGATCGCCGCGGCGGAGCGCCCGCGCCAGCGGTTCCGGGTCGGCGTCGACCGCCACCACGGGCCCCTCGAGCTCGAGCAGCGGCAACGACCCGCCGCCGGCCTTGCCGGCGGCGCGAGTCAGCGACGCTCGCTCGCCGATCGCCGCCGCCAGCCCCGCCGCCCGCGCGGCTAGCGTCCCCTCATCGGCCGCCAGCATCGCCAGCACAGGGATCTCACGCGCCGCGCGTTCGGGATCGCGGTACAGGCGGAGCGTCGCCTCGAGCGCGGCAAGCGAGAGCTTGTCGATCCGCAGCGCGCGTGCCAGCGGATGCCGGCGCGCCGCCGCCACCGCCTCTCGCCGGCCGATCATCAGCCCGGCCTGTGGGCCGCCCAGCAGCTTGTCGCCCGAGCAGCACACGATCGCCGCGCCAGCCGCCACGGACGCGCTAAGGACCGGCTCCTCCACCGCCACGTCCCCCGCAGACAAGGCTGGCTGGCTGGCCAGCCAGCCCGAACCCACGTCGTCGATCACCGCCACCCCCAGCTCGCACAGCTCCTCGATCGCCACATCCTCGACGAACCCCACCGTCCTGAAATTCGACTGGTGCACGCGCATGATCGCGCCGATGTCATCGTGGCTCTCGAGTGCGCGGGCGTAGTCGCTCAGACGTGTCCGATTAGTCGTCCCCACCTCCACCAGCCGCGCACCCGACTGCACGATGACGTCCGGGATCCGGAAGCCGCCGCCGATCTCGACGAGCTGCCCGCGCGCGACGACGATCCCCCGGCCTGGGCCGGCCATCGCGGCGGCGGCGAGCAGCACCGCGCCCGCGCCGTTGTTGACCACGATCGCCGCCTCGGCGCCGGTCAACTCGCACAGCAGTGCCTCGACGTGGGCGTGGCGGCTGCCCCGCTCGCCGCTCTCCAGGTCGAGCTCGAGATTCGAGTAGCCCTCGGCGGCGCGCGCCACGGCCTCCCGAGCGGCGGCGGCCAGCGGCGCACGCCCGAGATTCGTGTGGAGGATCACGCCGGTGGCGTTGATCACGCGCTTCAGCGACCCCCGCTGCATCTCGGCCAGCAACTCGCGCGCACGCGGCATCAGGTCCTCGGTCGGCGCCACGCCCGCCGTCACCGCCGCGCGCTGCTCGTCGATCGCGCGCCGGGCCGCTGCGACCGCAAGGGTGTGCGGCGCGTCGAGCGCACCAGCCAGCTCGTGAACCGCCGGCAGCGACCTCAGGGCTGCGGACTCACCCCGCGCACCCATTCGCCCTCTTCCTTCTTCCAGATCGGGACCCTCGCCTTGATCTCGTCGATGATCTCCCGCGACCCCGCGTACGCCTCAGCGCGGTGCGGCGCCGATACCGCGATCGCGATCGAGGCTTCGGACAGCGACACCGTTCCGACACGGTGCTCGACGGCCGCCGTGCACAGACCGTGGCGCTCGATCGCCCGCGCCACGATCTCGGCCATCTGCCGCTCGGCCATCTCGGCGTAGGCCTCGTACTCGAGCTCGGGCACGTCGCGCGTCACGCCGAGGAACGTGACCACGGCGCCGGCGCGCGAGTCCCGGACGAGCTTGACCAGCGGGTCGAGCGCTAGCGGCTCGGTCGTCACCCGCGCGTGGAGCGCCCCCACGGATCCGCCCGACACGGGTGGGATCAACGCTACCTCGTCGCCTGGATGCAGTGCCACGGCGGCATCCGCGTACTCCTGATTAACCGCCATCACCACCGGTACGCCGTCCGTCAAGCCTTGCACGCGTTCGAGCGCGTCGGCCACGATCGCCCCCTCGGGCAGCTCGAGCTCGAGCTCGGCGGCGCCTGCGCGCTCCCGAAGCCCGGCGAACAAACGAACTCGTACCTGCACCCGGCAAAGGCTAGTGGGCCGGGGTAGCCCGGTTTACGCAAGGTTAAGAGTCTCTGTACCAGCTCGCCGTTCTGGCCTATTCTGATCCGCCTCTTGCTGGGGTCTCAGTTTCAACTAGAAGGAGTCGGATGAGTACTTGGAGGAAACCGCTGCTTGCTGCGCTGCTGCTGCTGAGCGCCGTGGCCATCGTCGCGTGTGGAAGCAGCAACAGCAGTAGCTCGTCGGCGAGCACGAGCTCGAGTTCCGCGGCGGCGCCGTCGTCGTCGAGCTCGACATCGGCCGCGTCCAGCAGCACTGGCAACGCGGCGGTCGAGGCGCTCGTACCGTCCGCACTCAAGTCGAAGGGCACGCTGACCGTCGCGGCGGACGCGAGCTACGCCCCCGACGAGTTCATCGGATCGGACGGCCACACGGTGGTCGGGATGGACGCGGATCTGAGCAAGGCCCTCGCTGCCGAGATGGGGCTGAAGGCCAACATCGTCAACGCAACGTTCGCCACAATCATCCCCGGTCTGGCAGCGGGGCGGTACGACATGGGCGCGTCATCGTTCAGCGACACGCTGGCGCGGGAGAAGACGGTCGACTTCGTCGACTATGCGCACGTCGGCGAGTCCTTCTACACGAAGGCCGCCGGTGGTGTGTCGATCGGCAGCATTAGCGACATATGTGGCAAGACCGTCTCGGTCGAGAGCGGTACCACCGAGGAAGCCGACGCGAAGACGCAGGGCTCCAAGTGCACGAAGTCCGGAAAACCGGCCGTCAACGTGCTCGTGTTCAACACCCAGACGGAGGCCAACCTGGCCGTGTCGAGCGGCCGTGCACAGCTCGGCTTTGCCGACACACCGGTCGCCGACTACCAGGTGAAGCAGTCCAGCGGCGAGTTCAAGATCGTCGGTGCGCCCTACGCCACCGGTCCGTACGGTCTCGCCATCCCGAAGAACGGCCTCGACAAGGCGGTGCTCGCGGCACTCCAGGAGCTCGTCAAGAACGGGACGTACGCGTCGACCCTCGCGAAGTGGGGCCTGTCCGGGATCGCGATCCCGGCTTCGCAGGTGAAGATCAACGGGGCGACGAGTTAACGTCAAACTACGGCTTGAGAGGTGGCTACCTCCAAGTTGACTGAGGAACGACCGACCGGGCGGCAAGAGGAAATCAAGGCCGTCCCGGTCCGTCACCCGGGGCGGTGGCTCGCGGCGGCGATCGTGCTGGTCGTCGCCGCCTCGATCGTCCGAGCGATCATCACCAATACGGGACCGAACAAGGGGTTCGAGTGGGTGTGGGTCGGCCACTACCTGTTCGACTCACGCATCCTGCATGGCGTCGTCGCGACGATCTACATCACGTTTCTGGCCATGCTGGTCGGAATCATCCTCGGAGTCGTCGCCGCGATCATGCGACTGTCGCCCAACCCGATCGTGTCGGGCGCGAGCTGGCTCTACATCTGGTTCTTCCGCGGCACTCCGCTGCTCGTCCAAATCCTGTTCTGGTACAACCTCCAGGCGCTGTTTCCCACGATCTCGCTTGGGATTCCGTTCGGGCCCGCGTTCGTCCACACCCACGCGAACTCGATCATCACGACCCTGGTCGCGGGCTTGTTGGCCCTCGGCCTGAACGAGGGCGCGTATATGTCCGAGATCGTCCGCGCAGGCATCATCTCGGTCGACGAGGGACAGACGCAGGCGGCTCAGTCGCTCGGAATGTCGCGCCTTCAGATCATGCGACTGATCGTGCTGCCGCAGGCGATGCGGGTGATCATCCCACCGACGGGCAACGAGACGATCTCGATGCTAAAGAACACCTCGCTGCTGAGCGTGATCTCCTTCGGCGAGCTGCTGTTCGGGGCGCAGACGATCTACGACGTGAACTACAAGATCATCGCGCTGCTGATCGTCGCCAGCATCTGGTATCTGGCAATGACCAGCGTCCTGTACGTCGGTCAGTACTTCATCGAGCGCCGCTACGGAAGGGGGTTCTCGCGTGCCGAGCGGGCGACGATGCGGGAACGGTGGCTGGCCCTCGGAGGCGGGCGCCGATGACCGATTCGATGGTCAAGGCCGAGGCCGTGCACAAGCGATTCGGCCGCCTCGAGGTTCTCAACGGGATAAACCTCGAGGTGAAACCGGGCCAGGTCATGTGCATGCTGGGGCCCTCCGGCTCGGGCAAGTCCACCTTCCTGCGCTGCATCAACCACCTCGAGAAGATCAACGCCGGGCGCCTGTACGTCGACGGCCAGCTGGTCGGGTATCGCCAGTCGGGCGACAAGCTGTACGAGCTCCGGGAAGACGAGGTGGCGAAAAAACGGTCCGAGATCGGGATGGTGTTCCAGCAGTTCAACCTGTTCCCGCACATGACCGCGCTCGAGAACGTGGCGCTCGCCCCGATCCGGGTGAAAGGGATGTCGCGGAGCGATGCGCGAAGCCGGGGCGAGCAGCTGCTTCAGCGCGTCGGGCTCGGCGACAAGCTGGGCACCTACCCGATGGCGCTGTCGGGTGGGCAGCAGCAGCGGGTGGCGATCGCCCGCGCGCTCGCCATGGAGCCGAAGCTGATGCTGTTCGACGAGCCGACCTCGGCGCTCGACCCCGAGCTCGTCGGCGATGTGCTCGACGCGATGCGCCAGCTTGCGCGCGACGGGATGACGATGATCGTGGTCACGCACGAGATGGGTTTTGCGCGCGAGGTCGCCGACGAGGTCGTGTTCATGGACGAAGGCGTCGTGGTCGAATCGGGGCCACCGGCAGAGGTGCTCGGCGCGCCGCGCCACGAGCGCACCCAGGCGTTCCTGTCGAAGGTGCTCTGAGCGGCTCGCCCAGTTGCCGTTCCCGGGTAACCTCGACGCCATGGCCACCACCGACGAGCATCGCACGATCGCCCCGATCGTCGGTCCTGACGACCCTCGGCGGTTCACGGACTCCGGGATCGAGATCCAATCCCTGTACGCCGACAAGGACCTTCCCGAGGATCTGCCCGAGCGGCTCGGCGAGCCCGGCGAGTACCCGTTCACGCGCGGCATCCACCGCGACATGTACCGGGGTCAGCTGTGGACGATGCGCCAGTACGCCGGGTACGCGAGCGCGAAGGAATCGAACGAGCGCTACCGGTATCTGCTGGCCCACGGGTCCACCGGGTTGAGCATGGCCTTCGACCTCCCGACCCAGCTTGGGCTCGATTCGGACGATCCGCGGTGCCTGGGCGAGGTCGGTCGCACCGGCGTGGCGATCGACACCATCGACGACATGCGGACTGCGTTTGATCAGATACCGCTCGACCAGGTGTCGACGTCGATGACGATCAACGCGCCGGCGGCCGTGCTGCTGCTGCTGTACGAGCTGATTGGCGAGGAGCAGGGCGTCGCGGCCGAGAAGCTCCGCGGCACGACCCAGAACGACATCCTCAAGGAGTACATCGCGCGCGGGAACTTCATCTACCCGCCGAAGGGCGCGATCCGGCTGACGACCGATCTGTTCGCGTACTGCCGGGAGCGGATCCCGCGTTGGAACACGATCTCGATCAGCGGCTATCACTTTCGCGAGAAGGGCTGCTCGGCGGTGCAGGAGGTGGCGTTCACGCTGTCCAACGGGGTCGCCTACGTGCAGGCCGCGCTCGATGCGGGCTTGGGTGTCGATGAGTTCGCGCCTCGCCTGGCCTTCTTCTTCAACGGCCACAACAACGTCTTTCAGGAGATCGCCAAGTTCCGCGCGGCGCGCCGGATGTGGGCGAAGATCATGCGCGAGCGGTTCGAGGCCAAGGACGAGCGCTCGTGGCGGCTCCGCTTCCACACCCAGACCGGGGGGGTCACGCTCACCGCGCAGCAGCCCGAGAACAACGTCGTCCGGGTCGCGTTGCAGGGGTTCGCGGCCGTGTGCGGCGGTACGCAGTCGCTGCACACGAACGGCTTCGACGAGGCGCTGGCGCTTCCGACCGAGCGCGCGGCCAAGATCGCGCTCCGCACACAGCAGATCATCGGGTACGAGTCGGGCGCGGCCGACAGCGTCGACCCGTTCGCGGGCTCGTACTTCGTCGAGGCGCTGACCGACGAGATCGAGGCCCGGGCCTCGGAGCTGATCGACAAGGTCGACAGCCTGGGCGGCTCGGTGAACGCGATCGACTTCATCAAGAACGAGATCGAGGAGTCCGCCTTCGGTTACCACGAGCGCTACCGGACCGGGCAGGACGTGGTCGTCGGGGTGAACAAGTTCGTCGACGAGGGCGAGCCCGAGGTCCCGGACATACTCCGCGTCGATCCCGAGTCCGAACGCGAGCAGGTCGGGCGTCTTGGAGCGTTCAAGGCGGACCGTGACGGCGAGTTGGTGACGCAACGCCTCGAACAGATTCGTCGGGCCGCGCGCAGCAGCGACAACCTGCTGCCTCCTTTGCGTCAGGCGCTCAAGGACCGGTGCTCGCTGGGAGAGGTGTGCGCCGCCATGCGCGACGTCTTCGGCGAGTACCAGCCGACGTTCTGAGGATCGTCGGCCAATTGGTCGACACAGGGCTAAAGGAATTAGAAGCCCCTGCCGATACGGCCAATAACCTCCGCCCTACCCTTGCGTAGGCGGCCGATGCAATGAGGCGCCGCGCACACACGTTCTGAGATGTTCCGGACCGGGAAGAACAGGGAGGAGAGGGGTCCTTTTCCATGCCTGGGCTTCGGATCGCTGCCATTGTCTCCGCTCTAGTCGCACTGGCGGTCGCACCCGCGGCTGCCCAGGCCACGGGGCAGTCGTCGAGCATCACCGGGTGGACGTCGAGCGAGCCTGGGACGCCCGCCAACGACCAATACCTGATCTCGTACGACAACGCCGGGACGACGCTTTCGGTCACCGGAAATGCTGCGGGCATTTCCTCCGTAGACGTCGTCTGCTACTACGGCGCCTCCCCGACCGTGGCGCGACTCGCGGCTTCGGTCGCCGTCCAAAGCGGGACGTTCGACACTCACGCCGTTGTTCTGAAACCGATCGCCGGCCACGCCTGCCGGCTTCGGGCGATTCCGGCGGGAACCGAAAGCTCGCCCGAGAGCAACAGCTTTGCAGGGCCTCAGCTCGCGATCTCCGAGGCGGCGGTTCCGCTGTCGACTCCGCCCGGAACCCTCCTGAACCACAACACGGCCTACAACTTCTACGCCAACGACGTCACCTTCTCGGGCTACGCGGTGTGGTCCGCGCCCGGTACCGCGGTTCAGAGCCTCAGCCCGTTCATCGCTTGTGGGGGACCTGAGTTGGCTCCGATCAGCTCTTCGTTCGATGTCGGGAACTTCGCGATCGACTGTGCGGGGTCGCTGCTGAGCGACGACCTCGGAGCCTTCGGCGGCCGGTCCGAGGTTCAGATCGACGGTCGCAACGCCTATGACCCGGCAGCCGCCGTGAGCCTGTTCCCCGCGGCGGGGTCCAATCCGGCCAGCGAGAACATCCAGGGTTTTCCCAACAGTTTTACGACACAGGTGCAGTGGGATCCGGCCACCGGCCTAATGGCGTCGGAGACAAGTGAGCCCCTAGTCGAGTGCGCCTGGCCCACGAACGCGGAGAAGCCGACCTTTGCCGTCTGTCCGAGCTTCGCCGGTTCGGGCGTCACCCTCGAGCGGGACGTCACGACCAGCGACGGTGGTCGCGTGGCCACGGTTACCGACAAGTGGTCTTCAACGGACGGAAAGGTCCATTCGGTCGATCTTCTCTATGACAACGCGATTGGCGTGTCGGGCGATGCCGACGGCGAACGCGGCTATGAGTTCCCCGGCCAGGCCGGTTTCTCGCAGTACGCCACCGGAAACACGGTGCCGGGATCGACCTCCGCACCCGGCTCGATTCTCGTACGGACGAACGTCACCGCGCCCGACGGTGATCCGAACGAGGCGGCCGGCGCGATCACGTTCGGCACCCCGCCCTCCGGCTATGCCTTCACGAGCAACGGCGACTTCGAACAGCACAACGTGCTCGTGGTACCGGCGGGCGGGACAGCGACGCTCTCCCAGATCTACTCGGTCGGTTACGGCGTCGCGGACGTCACCGGCTTGGCGCTCGCCGCTCAGGACCGGTTCGAGCCGCCGTCGGTGGTGATCGGTTCACCCGCCGGCGGCGTGACGACGTCGAGTCCCACGGTAAGCCTGTCGGGCGTCACGGGCGCCGGCTCGAAAATCGCCTCGCTCGTCGTCGGCGGCCAGTCGGTTCCCGTCGCCCCGGACGGATCGTGGACGGCGCAGGTCCCGCTCAGCCCGGGTACGAACACGATCACCGCGCTCGCCACCGACGGGGCGGGTGAGACCGCGCAGGCCCAGGTGGCGGTCGTCTACACACCACCGTCGCCGCCGCCAGTATCCGTGAAGTGCGAGATCCCGCGGCTTAAGGGAAAGCAGCTCGCGGCCGCCGAGCGGGCACTTCGCCACGCCCGGTGCCGGGTGGGAAAGATCAAGCGCGTGAAGTCCCGGACGGTGCGCAAGGGGCGCGTGACGAGCGCCAGCCCCCGCGCCGGGCGCACGTTCGCCGCCGGCCACAAGGTCGAGCTTTTCGTGTCGAAGGGGCGCTAGCAGGGCAACTTTCCGGTGAGATGATCCGTCCTCGCCGGTCCGAGGATCTCGAGCCATGCCTCGAGCTGCTGCGCACGGTGCATCTGGCCGACCGCTATCCGGTCCTCTGGCCGCAGGATCCGCCGCGCTGGTTGACAGGGCACGCCTGCCTCTCCGCCTGGGTCAGCGAGAACGCCGGCGCCATCGACGGCCATCTCTCGCTCCACGGCACCAACAAGGACCGGGCGCGCCCCGAGTGGCCCGAGGAGCTCCCGGCGCCAGCCGAGCGGATCGCGGTCGTCTCGCGCTTCTTCGTCGCGCTGGAGGCGCGCCGGGGAGGAGTCGGCAGTGCGCTCATGGACGCGGCCGAGGCGTACGGCGCCGATCACGACCTCCGCCTGGTCCTCGACGTCGCCGTCCACAACGAGGACGCGATCGCGTTCTACGAGCGCCGTGGCTGGCGGCGGGTCGGGACGGCGTCGCTGGTCCTCGACGACGGCCGGACCACGCTGGCGCTCGTGGTGTTCGTCCTGGGCTAGCGGGCTCGTCCGCAGGTCGTGCGACCCACGGTCGGGTCGATTAGCGCTCGCTGTCGAGATCGGCCATCTGCGGGGCGCCGTAGCGGTCCCCCGCCGCCGCGTCGGGCGGGATGATCTGCTCGATCCGCTCGAGGTCGTCCGCGGTCAGCTTCACGTGAATCGCGCCGAGCGCCTCCTCGAGCTGATTTCGCCGGCGGGCTCCGACGAGCGGGACGACGTCCTCGCCGCGCGCCAGGACCCAGGCGAACGCCACCTGGGCGACCGTTGCGCCCTTGCCGTCGGCGATCTCGCGAAGCTCCTCGACGAGGCCGAGGTTGTGGCGAAGGTTCTCGCCCTGGAATCGCGGCATCCGCCCCCGGATGTCGCCACCGCGGGCCTCGGCGTCGGCGCGGTAGTGGCCGCTGATGAGGCCGCGCGAGAGGACGCCGTAGGCGGTGATCGCGATGCCCAGCTCGCGACACGTGGGGAGGATCGCGCGCTCGATCCCTCGTGAGATCAGCGAGTACTCGATCTGGAGATCGGAGATCGGGTGGACCGCGGCGGCGCGCCGGATCGTCTCTTCGCCTACCTCGGACAGGCCGATGTGGCGCACGTAGCCCGCCTCGACGAGCTCGGCGATCGCGCCGACGGTCTCCTCGATCGGCACGTTCGCGTCGAGCCGCGCCGGCCGGTAGACGTCGACGTGGTCGGTGCGGAGGCGCTGCAGGGTGTACGCGAGCGCCGTCTTGACCGCGGCCGGACGCGCGTCGTATCCGAGCCAGCTGCCGTCTGGGCCACGCTGGGCGCCGAACTTCACGCTGATCACGACATCGTCGCGGCTGCGCTCTGAGAGCGCGTCCCCGATCAGCATCTCGTTGTGCCCCATCCCGTAGAAGTCGCCCGTGTCGAGCAGGTTGATGCCGGCATCGAGAGCGGCGTGGATGGTCGCGATGCTCTCGTCGCGGTCGGCCGTCCCGTACAGCCCGGACATGCCCATGCACCCGAGCCCGAGGGCGGAGACGGTCGGTCCGGTGGCGCCGAGCTTTCTGGTTGGCAGCATCGGCGCTTCACCTTAGCTAGCCGGCCGCCTCGTCCCCAAATGACCTGCATAACATGACATTCGACGCGCGCCGGCGAGACGGTGGCAGACGGCGCATGTGGGACATGCGCGCCCTGCCGCGGTCCGACTCGCGGCGGTCGAATGTCAGCCTATGCAGGTCGGCGCCCCGACGGAACTCGGCGGCAGGAGTCACGCGAGCGCGGGCGAAACCACCAGCCATGACGGAGCATGTCGCAAGCCGAACGCTGGTCAAGTCACCTCCGGAGCTGTGGGCGGAGTGCAGCGACGCGGAATCCCTGGCTCGCCATCTGGGCCAGTTCGGAGACATCAAGATCACGAGGCTCGATCCGGAGACCGCCGTCGCCTGGGAGGGCGAGCGAGCACGCGGCACGGTGCGGATCGAGCCCGCCGGCTGGGGAACGAAGGTGATCCTGACCGCCGCGGCGGTGGAGGAGGAGCCGGAGGAAGCGCCGGCGGTGTTGGAGGTCATCGAGGTGGCCGAGGTGCCTCAGAACGGGGAGGTTCCCGAGGCGGTCGAGGAGCCCCACGCGGTCGAGGTTCCCGAGGCGGTCGAGGAGCCCGAGGCGGTCGAGGAAGCCACCGATCCGCCACCGCGCCGGCGCCGCTTCCCCCGTCTGTTCCGGTTCAGACGCGCGCCCATGGCGCTCGAGCCGATCGCCGAGCCGGAGCCGGAGGCCACCGCCGACCGAGCCGACGCCACCGCCGACCGAGCCGGAGGCACCTCCGACCGAGCCGGAGGCCACCGCCGAACCGGAGCCGGCACCTGAGCGACACCCGGCCCGGAGCCGACACCCGACCCCGAGCCGACACCCGACCCGGAGCCGACACCCGACCCGACGCTCGACGAGACGGCCCCCGAAACGACCGAGGCCGCCCTAACGGCGGCCCTGGACAGCCTCGGCCAGGCACACCACCGCCCGTACTCGCGCGCCTAGGGGGCTGGGGGCGCGGCGCGCGAGCACGACGCGGTGGCTTTAGCCCTCCACCTTCCCGGGAGGGCCGCCAAGCTCCGCGATCAGCGCGGAGAAGTCTTTGCCGGCCGGGCTGGCGACGCTGTTCGAGTCATCGCTCCCGGACCACTGCCCGAGCGCCTGCGCCAGCGGTTGCGTTCCGACGCCCGAGCCCCAGCCGATCTCGATCCCCGCTGACGAGCCGGCGGTGATGTGCGCCACCGGCTGGCCCGGGGTCAGCGTCTCGCCGACGTGCAGACCCGCCGCCGGGCTCACGCCTTCGGCGTAGTAGACATAACGTCCCGAATCGGCTCCGTCGCTGAGCTGGTACTCGATGAACGCGCCCGGCCAGCCTGTGCCGCTGGTCGCGACGTAGGTGACCTTGCCGGCGCCGATCGCGCCGAGCGTGCCTGACCCTGAGTAGTCGACGCCCTGGTCGATCCGCTCCGGAGTGACGCTCGCGCCGGCGAGCGGGTTGACGTAGTGGCCCGGAGCGACCGTCGGCGCAGGCGCGGGCTTGGGCGCCGGCGGGGTGGTCGCGACCGGATGCGGCTTGGCGACGGTCTGGGTGGTCGGCTTCGGGTGCGCGGGGGCCTGCGGCTTCGTCGGGGTCGCGGTCGTGCGCGGGTGTCCAACGGAAGTCGCCTCTTCGATCGCGCCGCCCCCGGTGCCCGCGTGGGTCTTCGCCGCCGCCGGCGCGTGGGATGTGCCGGCCGTGATCCGGTTGACCGCCGGCGCGTGGTGAATCGCGGAGACGCGGTGAACCGCCGCCACCCGGTGAGTCGCCACACCGTGAGTCGCCACACCGTGAGTCGCCACACCGTGAGTCGCCACGCCATGAGTCGCAGCCACGGAATGGACCGCCGCGACCTTGTTGACCGCGGGGGCCGCATGCCTGACCGTGGACGCGGCCGAGACGCTGCGCTGCACCGCCGGCGCCGCCCCTCCGCTCACGGAGCGCGACACCGGTGCGCCACCGGCCGACGCCGCCGCGTCGTGGGCGGCCGCAATGTGGGCCGTATGGGTGACCGTCGCCGGCCGAGTCGAGTGAGCCGCCGGTCGGGTCGACTGAACCGCCGGCGGCGACGCGTGGGCCGCGGCCGCAAGGACCCCGGAGGCCGATGTGCCCGTGGCGGACGCGCCCGAGACCGCCGCCGCGGTCGTCCCGGGCACCGGCGCGGCCTTCGCCGCCGCGCTGGGTACGGCGGCCACGCGCCGGGCGGTGCTCGTGGGCAGCCGGGACGCGTCGGCGTTGGCGCGATACGTGATCCGTGCCGCTCTGGCACTGCTGCCGCGACCGCCGATCAGTCCGGGGAGCGTCGCCGCCGCCAGCAACGCGAGCGCCGAGATGCCGCCGGCGCCGGGTAGGGACATCGCCGGCCGCCGAGCCGCCGCCGAACGACGCATCTCCGAGAACGCCGTCGACTCGCGAAGGATGTCGACACAGCTGAGATCGCGCTCTGGCCGCAGGTGGAACAACTCGAGGGAACTGCGGGTGGGCTTTCCCCTGCGCGCGAGCGAGCGCTCCAACGATGCCTGCCACACATCAGCGCAAGCGAGATCACGTGCCGTGTCCATCAACTGCCTCCTTTAATGAGCCTGCGGAGTTAGCTGACGGGCTCGCGACTTGCGCTACACCGCACGATTGCGGCGATTCGCCCCGGCGCCCCCTAGGGGTCGCTGTGGGTCCTCCGTTCGCCGGCCACGGATGGCTCGGCGATTCGGCTTCTATGTTCTCCGTCGTCGGCGCCGAAGCACCGTTTCCTGCAAGGTGGCGGAGTTGTATCGCATCTTGCAGTCGCTTGGTACCCCCGTTCTCCCTAAACTGCCCGCTCCCGGTGCGCGAGAAGGCCCCCGAGACATACACGGAGAAGCTCGGACAGCTCGAGGAGCTTCGCCATGAGGCGATTCACGCCGGCTCCGAGCAGGCCGTCGCCAAGCAGCACGAGCGCGGCAAGTACACCGCTCGGGAGCGGGTCGAGAAGCTGCTCGACCCCGGTTCCTTCCAGGAGCTCGACGTCTTCGTGCGCCACCGCACCCACGACTTCGACATGCAGAAGAACCAGCCTTACGGCGACGCCGTCGTCACCGGACACGGGACGGTCGACGGCCGCAGGGTGTGCGTGTTCAGCCAGGACTTCACCGTCTTCGGCGGCTCGCTCGGCGAGGTGATGGGCGAGAAGATGTGCAAGATCATGGATCTGGCGGCCAAGATCGGCTGTCCCGTGATCGGGATCAACGACTCCGGCGGCGCCCGCATCCAGGAGGGAGTCGTAAGCCTTGGCGCCTACGGCGACGTGTTCCTGCGCAACGTCAACTGCTCCGGGGTGATCCCGCAGATCAGCCTGGTCATGGGTCCGTGCGCCGGTGGCGCGGTGTACTCGCCGGCGATCACCGACTTCATCTTCATGGTGAAGGAGTCCTCGCACATGTTCATCACCGGCCCCGACGTGATCAAGACGGTCACCGGTGAGGAGGTCGACTTCGAGTCCCTCGGCGGGGCGATGTCACACAACAGCAAGTCGGGCGTCGCGCACTTCGCCTCCGATGACGAGGACCAGTGCCTCGAGGACACGCGATACCTCCTGTCGTTCCTGCCCCAGAACAACCTCGAGATGCCCCCGCGCGTCCAGCCCACCGACGACCCGCTCAGGCAGGACCCAGAGCTCGACCACGTCGTCCCCGACAGCCCCAACAAGCCCTACGACATGCGCGACGTCGTCCGCTACGTCGTCGACGACGGCGAGTTCTTCGAGGTCCACGAGCACTACGCGCGCAACATCATCTGCGGCTTCTCCCGCCTGAACGGCTACAGCATCGGCATCGTCGGCAACCAGCCCAACCAGCTCGCCGGCGTGCTCGACATCGACTCCTCGGAAAAGGCCGCCCGGTTCATCCGAACCTGCGACGCGTTCAACGTCCCGATCATCACCTTCTGCGATGTGCCGGGTTTCCTGCCCGGAACCACGCAGGAGTGGGGCGGCATCATTCGCCACGGCGCCAAGCTGCTGTACGCCTACGCCGAGGCGACCGTACCCAAGATCACAATCATCACCCGCAAGGCATACGGTGGCGCGTACGACGTTATGGGCTCAAAGCACCTCGCGGCGGATTTCAACTTCGCCTGGCCGACCGCCGAGGTCGCAGTGATGGGACCCGAGGGCGCGGTCAACATCATCTACCGGCGCGACATCCAGAGCTCGCCGACGCCCGACACGCGCCGGCAGAAGCTGATCAACGACTACAAGGCCCACTTCGCCAACCCGTACGTCGCCGCCGAGCGCGGCTACATCGACGACGTGATCGTCCCCCACGAGACGCGGCCGAAGGTCATCACGGCGCTCGAGACGCTGCAGAACAAGCGCCAGCCCGGCCCGCGTCGCAAGCACGGCAACATCCCGCTCTAGCGGGCTAGAGCCGGACGCTCTGGGCCTCGACCCGCCGGTCCTCCCACGCCGAAAACGCGGCGGCCGCGACTGCCAGGTCCTGGATCGCGAGTCCCGTCGAATCGAACAGCGTCACGGCCTCGGGCCCGGGACGTCCGGGCGTATCGCCGGTCAGGACGGCCCCCAGCTCCGTGACGTCCGAGCGCGTGACCAGGCCGGCGTTCACCGCGCCGGTCAGCTCGCCGCCGTGCGACGCCTGCTCCCACTCGTCGCAGAACAGCACGCACGACGACACCGCGCCGACGCTGGCCTCGGCCTTCCCCGGCCCGTCGGCGCCGAGCATGTTCAGGTGCACACCGGCGAGGAGATCGCCGGCCTCGACCACGATCACGTCCCCCGGGGTCACGCAGCAAACCACGTCGCACCCCAGCGCCTGCTCACGCGAGCCCGCTTTCCAGTCGAGCTCGTGCGCGAGCCCTTCGGCATGGCCCACCCGCGCGTCGTGGCAGACCCCGGGACCGTAGCCGGCAGCCGCGAGGCAGCGCGCGGCCCACGTGCCGTGGAGCCCGCACCCGATGATCCCGACCGTGCTGGCGTCTGTCCGTGCCAGCGCCTGGGCCGCCACCGCCGCGACCGCGCCGGTCCGTAGCGCGGTCACGGAGCGCGCGTCGAGCAGCATCAGCGGCTCGCCAGTCTCGGTATCCGACAGGCAGATCACGCCCATGACCGTGGGCAGTCCACGGTCGGGGTTGGCAGGGAACGACGTCACCCACTTGAGCAGCGCGAACTCGCCGCCACGCGCCGGCATGGCCCGGAAGTCACCGAACGGCGGGCTCTCGAGATAGACCTTGGCCGGCATCGCCCACTCGCCGCGGTGGAAGCGGATCAGCGCGTCGCGCACCCGTGCGATCGCCACCTCCACGGACACCGCGCGCAGCACGGCCTCCTGATCCAACACCGGGAGCTCGGTCACGGTCGGCACGATACGCTGCCCGACGACCGTGAACCGGCGGCCAAAGCTCAGCATCGTCGCGCCCAGCGCCTCCGCGGAGGAGGCGGCCGCCGTCGTGGCCGCGCTCGAGCGGTTCATGCGCGACACCGCGCCAGCGCCCGTCCCGGCCGCCCGGGCGCGCAGTCCATGGCAGCGCGCGGCCCTCCAAGAGGGCGTCAACAGGGCGCCGACGGTGCCGGCGCCCTGGGCTTGAACGGCTCTCGCCTGTTTGCGCGATACAGCCGCTGCGTTATGTATCCGTCGCCTTGACAGGAGCCGACCGGTATGCCAGCGTGCGCCTTGTTGGCTGGTGGACCAACCAGAGGTACGGTCCACCGGGAGGGTGCTTGGGGCGCAGCAAGAGGGGGTCGTAACGGGGTCGTGCTGTTCGCGGGGTGCAGCGGAGGTCATCGCCTTGCAGACCAGCTTTCGTGCTCGTCGTCGGACGGACGGGCTCGCGCTCGCGCTCGCCGATGCGCCGGGGGCCATCGGCATCGCTCAGCCCCCAAAGCGGATGTCGGTCGCCTAAACGGCGCCGGTTGAGAGCGCGCCGGCTGCCGCGGCGGTTGCCCCCGCCGTCGCGGCGCCGGTCCTTTTTGAGTAGAGGGGCCGCCTGCGGCGGCGTCCCTGGGACCGGTTCCGCCGGACATCCGTCGGATGTGGCGCGGCAGGCCCAGTCTGCGAGGCCGGATGCCGAGCGGGGCCGTCGCCGCGACCCGGCGGCGCGCGCCCGCGTTCCTCCGGCGGCGTGCCGAGTCCCCACCCGGGCCGGGCCGGAAGGCCCTGCATCCCGGCGAAATTACCCGAACGCCGATTGCCTTTTGCTAGATTCCGTGGTCCGCCGCCTGCGACCGGAAGGAAGGACCGATGCACAGCGCCCGCACCGGATCACTCGAGAATCCAGAGGTGCTCGAGAACGTACCGGGGCACGTCATCCCCATCCTCGAGCGCGAGTTCGACGACTTCGACACCGAATCCACCCGTTTCCTCAAGGGTGACCTCGAGAACGACGAGTTCATCAAGTTCCGCCTGAAGCAGGGCGTTTACGGCCAGCGCCAGCCCGACGTGCAGATGGTCCGGGTCAAGCTCCCGTTCGGCGGAGTCACGCCAGATCAGCTCGACGCGTTCGCCGACGTCATCGAGAAGTACGTGCCGCTCCGCAAAGGGCACATCACCACCCGGCAGAACATCCAGATGCACCACATCCCGCTGCCCGATGCCGCCGAGCTGATCCGCGAGCTGGGGGACGCGGGACTCTCGAGCCGCGAGGGCTGCGGGAACACGATGCGCAACGTCACCGGCGACCCGCGCGCCGGAACGCTCGAGGGCGAGCAGTTCGACATCACGCCGTACGCGGGCGCGTACGTCCGCTATTTCGTCCGCCACCCCACGACCCAGGCGATGCCGCGCAAGGTCAAGACGGCGTTCGCGGCGACCGACGAGGACAACGCAATCACTCGCATCCACGACATCGCGTTCATCCCGAAAGTGAACGACCAGGGCGTTCGCGGCGTCGAGATGCGGGTAGGAGGCGGTACCTCGATCATGCCCCGCCTGGCGCCCACCCTGTACGAGTTCGTCGAGCTCGACAACGGCGACTATCTGAAGGTCACCGAGGCGTGCATGCGGATCTTCGACCGCCAGGAGTGGCTGCGCGTCAACCGGGCCCGCGCCCGGATCAAGGTCCTGGTCGACAAGATCGGAATCGACGAGTTCCGCACCCTCGTGGAGGAGGAGCTCGAGGGCGATTGGGTCGACGAGCGCGACTTCAGCCTGGAAGGGATCCTGTTCGAGTACGACGAAGAGGCCAATGCGCCGGCGAAGCCGCAACCCTTCGCTTCGCCGAACGGAGACAACCGTGAGTTCACGCGTTTCGTCGAGACCAACGTCCAGCGCCAGCGACAGCACGGCTTCTCGACCGTCGAGGTCAAGGTGACGCGCGGCGACCTGACGCCCGAGCAGCTCCGCGGGATCGGCAACATCATGCGCGAATACACCGGCGGCGCCGCCCGCACGAGCGTCCACCAGAACCTGATCCTGCGCTGGGTCCGCGACGACGCTGTCTACGACGTGTGGCGGGCGCTCGGCGAGCTCGGCCTCGGCGACGCCGGCGCCGACGAGGTCACGGACGTCGTGAGCTGCCCGGGGACCGACTCCTGCAAGCTCGGGATCACGAGCTCGATGGGCCTCAACCAGGCCGTTCACGAGCGCGTGACGCAGATGGAGCTCGACGACGAGCTGACCCGCAGGATCCACGTCAAGATGAGCGGCTGCCCCAACGGCTGTGGCCAGCACCACATCGCGAACATCGGCTTCTACGGGGCCTCCATCAAGGTTGGCGAGCACACGATTCCGGCCTACATCCCCCACATCGGCGGCGCGTACGAAGGCGGCGACGTCCGCTACGGTCAGCGCCTAAAGGCGCGGCTCCCGGCCAAGCGCGTGCCGGAGGCAGTCGATCGGTGGATACGCTTTTACGAATCCGCGCGGACCGATGGTGAGGAGTTCAACGCGTTCGTCGACCGCGTCGGGCCAGCGGAGTTCGAGGCACGGGTCAAGGATCTCACGATGCCGATCGAGTTCAGCCTGGACAACATGAGCTACTTCATTGACTGGACCAAGCAATCGCCGTTCGAGGTCGTGCGCGGCGAGGGCGAGTGCGCGGTGTGACCCGGAGCGGAACTATGAGCATCGCGATCCCTGACCTCGAGACCATCTCCGCCGAAGAGGTGCTCGCCTACGCCGTCGAGCGGTTCCATCCCCGGCTGAAGATGGCCTGCTCCTTCCAGAAGGAGGAGTCGGTGCTCCTCCACATGCTGACCTCGATCGAGCCCGACGCTCGCGTGTTCATGATCGACACCGGCGTGCTGTTCGAGGAGACGCTACAGACGTGGAAGCGGTTCGAGGACCGCTTCGGCGTAGGCATCGAGGTGATCGACGCACGCAGCCCCGACGAGCCGTGGAGCATCAACCACTGCTGCGGCGAGGCCAAGGTCGAGGCGCTCGAGCGCGCGCTCGACGACATCGACGCCTGGGTCACGGGCATCCGGCGCGAGCAGGCACCTACCCGCGCGGGGGCCGGAAAGCTCGAGTACGACGACCGGCGCGGGATCTGGAAGGTCAACCCGCTGGCCGACTGGAGCGAGAAGGACCTGTGGCGCTATATCTTCGAGCACGACTTGCCTTACCACCCGCTGCACGATCAGGGGTACGCGTCGATCGGGTGCGAGCCGTGCACCCGCCCTGGCTCCGGCCGGGAAGGACGTTGGGCCGGCCTCGACAAGACCGAGTGCGGAATCCACGAGTAGCGAGGACCACCTAGCTTGAACCCCCTCCATTACGAGCTCTCCCACCTGGAGACGCTCGAGGCCGAATCGATCCACATCTTCCGCGAGGTCGCGGCCGAGTTCGAGCATCCGGTGCTGCTGTTCAGCGGCGGCAAGGATTCGCTGGTGCTCCTGCGCCTGGCGGAGAAGGCGTTCCGGCCCGGTCGCTTCCCGTTCCCGATCATGCATGTCGACACCGGGCACAACTTCCCGGAGGTTCTCGAGTTCCGCGACCGCCTGATCGAATCGATCGGCGAGCGGTTGATCGTCGCCAGCGTGCAGGAGTCGATCGACAAGGGCCGTGTCGTCGAGGAGACCGGTCCGCGGGCGTCGCGCAACCGTCTCCAGACGGTGACGCTCCTCGATGCGATCGCCGAGCACGGGTTCGACGCCGCGTTCGGCGGCGCCCGCCGTGATGAAGAGCGCGCCCGGGCCAAGGAGCGCGTGTTCTCGTTCCGCGACGACTTCGGCCAGTGGGAGCCCAAGCGCCAGCGTCCCGAGGTGTGGGCCCTGTACAACGGCCGCATCCGCAAGGGCGAGCACGTCCGCGTGTTCCCGCTGTCGAATTGGACCGAGCTCGACGTGTGGCAGTACATCGCGCAGGAGAAGCTCGAGGTCCCGACCATCTACTACGCCCACAAGCGCCAGGTGTTCGAACGCGACGGAATGCTGTACGCGCTCAGCCCACACGTGCAGCTGATCGACGGAGAGGAGCCGTTCGAGACCTCGGTCCGCTACCGCACCGTGGGCGATATGACGTGCACTGGCGCCGTCCGTTCGTTGGCGACGACGCTGCCCGAGGTTGTGTCCGAGATCGCGGCCACCCGCATCACCGAGCGCGGAGAGACGCGCGCGGACGATCGCGTGACCGAGGCCGCGATGGAGGATCGCAAGCGCGAGGGCTATTTCTGACGCTTCGATGACTCCGGGTGCCGCCACCAACGGGCACGCTCTGCGTACCCGCACTAGCGAGTTGCTGCGCTTCGCCACCGCCGGATCGGTCGACGACGGCAAGTCGACCCTGATCGGCCGGCTGCTCCACGACTCCAAGTCGATCTTCGAGGACCAGCTCGAGCACGTCGTGAGGACGTCCGAGCGGCGCGGCGACGGCTACGTGAACCTCGCGTTGCTGACGGACGGCCTGCGCGCCGAGCGCGAGCAGGGAATCACGATCGACGTCGCCTACCGGTACTTCCAGACGCCGCGGCGGAAGTTCGTGATCGCGGACACGCCGGGCCACGAGCAGTACACACGCAACATGGTCACGGGCGCGTCGACCGCGGACCTGTCAGTGGTGCTCGTCGACGCGCGCAAGGGGGTCAGCGAACAGACCCGGCGACACGCCTACATCGCGTCGCTGCTCAGCATCCCGCACGTCGTGATGTGCGTGAACAAGATGGACCTGGTCGAGTACGACGAGGCGGTGTTCGAGCAGATCGTCGACGACCTCACCGACTGGACCGCCCGGCTCGACATCCCCGACGTCAGCTTCATCCCGATTTCCGCGCTCCACGGCGACAACGTGGTCGACCGATCGACCGCGATGCCCTGGTATGACGGCCCGCCGTTGCTGTACCACCTCGAGCACGTCGTCATCGCGCCCGACCGCAACCTCGCCCAGGTCCGGTTCCCGGTCCAGTGGGTGATCCGGCCGAACAGCGATGAGCACCACGACTATCGCGGCTACGCGGGCAGCGTCGCCGGCGGTGTGCTGCATCCGGGCGACGAGGTGCTCGTCCTTCCGGGCGGTCAGCGCACCGTGATCGACTCGATCGACACGTTCGAAGGACCGGTCGACACCGCGTTCCCGAATATGTCCGTGACCGTTCGGGTGAAAGACGACCTCGACATCTCGCGTGGCGACATGCTCGTCGAGCCGGACGATCCGCCCACGCCGGCGCGCGAGCTCGACGCGATGGTCTGCTGGATGGGGCAGACGCCGCTCCGGCCCGGCGCGCGGCTCGTGATCAAGCACACCACCCGCACCACTCGCGCCCGGATCGAGGAGCTCGACTACCGGGTCGAGGTCAACACACTCGCCCACGAGCCCGCGGACGAGCTCGCGCTCAACGAGATCGGCCGGGTTCGCGTGCGCTCGGGGTCTCCGCTGATGGCCGACCCCTATTCCCGGAACCGCAACACCGGCAGCTTCATCCTGATCGACGAGGCGAGCAACGACACGGTGGCGGCGGGGATGGTGCTCGCCGCCCGCTGATCGGTCCCGGGCGCCGGTCAGGCCCCCTTGGGAAGAAACACCCGTATAGCGGTAGTTTCTTCCCAAGCGAGCGCCGCCTCCTGCGGGCACATGCGGACCGCAGCGTGGAAAGACCTTCTAAAGTCCCGCGCCGCATGTTCTCGAAGGTCCTGATCGCCAACCGCGGCGAGATCGCGGTCAGAATCATGCGCGCCTGTGAGGAGCTCGGCATCGCCACGGTCGCGGTCTACTCCGAGCTCGATCGCGACGCCGTGCACGTGAAGCGCGCCGACGAGGCCTACCTGCTCGGCCCCGGCCCGGCGAGCGAGAGCTATCTGGTCATCGACAAGATCATCGATGCGGTGCGGCGCTCCGGCGCCGAGGCGGTCCATCCCGGGTACGGCTTCCTCGCCGAGAACGCGTCCTTCGCGTCCGCGCTCGAAAAGGCGGGGATCACGTTCATCGGGCCGCCCGCCTCGGCGATCGAGGCGATGGGCTCGAAGACTCGTGCGCGCGAGTTGATGCAAAAGGCCGGCGTCCCGATCGTCCCCGGCACGACCGAGCCCGTGGAGAGCATCGAGGACGCACAGCGGGTCATCGGGGACACGATTGGCTTCCCGGTGGCGGTCAAGGCGGCCGGCGGCGGTGGCGGCAAGGGGTTCCGCGTCGCGCTCGACGAGTCCAAGCTGAAGGACGCGTTCGAGGGTGCCGCCCGCGAGGGCGAGAAGTTCTTCGGCGACTCGACCGTGTACCTCGAGCGCTACCTGCCCGACCCGCGCCACGTCGAGGTGCAGGTGCTCGCCGACACCCACGGGAACGTGATCCACCTCGGCGAGCGCGACTGCTCGCTCCAGCGCCGCCACCAGAAGCTGATCGAGGAGGCGCCGGCGCCCGCCGTCGACGAGGCGCTCCGGGCGAAGATCGGAAAGATCGCGACCGACGCCGCTGCGGCGGTCAACTACACCGGCGCGGGCACGATCGAGGGGCTGCTCCAGGACGGCGAGTACTTCTTCCTCGAGATGAACACCCGCGTGCAGGTCGAGCACTGCGTGACCGAGATGGTGAGCGGGATCGACATCGTCAAGGAGGGGATACGGGTCGCCGCCGGCGAGCGGCTGTCGATCGCCCAGGACGACCTCGAGCTCCGCGGGCACGCGATCGAGTGCCGGATCAACGCCGAGGACGCGAGCAAGAACTTCGCCCCGGCGCCCGGAAAGATCGGCGATTACCGCGAGCCCGCCGGCCCCGGGGTACGCGTCGACTCCGGTGTAACGACCGGCTCGGAGATCTCGCCGATGTACGACCCGATGGTCGCCAAGCTAATCGTCTGGGACGTCGATCGCGAGCAGGCGACGGCGCGCATGCTGCGGGCGCTCAGCGAGTACGAGATCGAAAACCTCAAGACGCTCATCCCGTTCCACAGCGCGATCCTCCAGACGCGCCAGTGGCACGACGCCGGGACGTGCCGGGACCTGATCGAGGACCGGGCGTGGCTGAAGGAGCTCGCGTTCCCGAAGCGCGAGAAGCCGAGCGGCGAAGACGCGAGCGACACGGAGGGCGCTCCCGAGACGGTGGAGCAGAGCTACACCGTCGAGGTCTCGGGCAAGCGCTTCGACGTC
Organism: uncultured Solirubrobacterales bacterium; assembly: GCA_963737055.1. GTDB lineage: Bacteria > Actinomycetota > Thermoleophilia > Solirubrobacterales > Solirubrobacteraceae > Palsa-465. The sequence continues at coordinate 431,662 of CAVTRE010000004.1, forward strand.
AAGGTGATCGGCCCGCCACCGGCGGCCGGAACACTCAACGGCGCCGCCCCGGCGCCGTCAGAGGGAGCGGTGGCCACCCGACGGGCGCCACGCCGCTCCGAGCGCGCGGGCCGGGTCGGCGCGGGCGGGGGCGGGGGCGGCGACGCGCTGGCGTCGCCTCTCCAGGGGACCGTGCTCAAGGTCGCAGTCGAGAAGGGCGCCGAGGTCAAGGAGGGCGCGCTGGTGGCCGTGATCGAAGCGATGAAGATGGAGAACGAGATCACGGCGCATAAGGCCGGGGTCGTCTCCGAGCTGCCGATCGCGGTGGGCGCGTCGGTGGCCACGGGCGACACGCTCGCGGTGATCAGCTCCGGGCAGTAGCGAACGCCGCCCGGCGCGGCAGCCGAATCGTGACCCCACGGTCGGGCCACACGAGCGTCGCGAACAGCGTGACCAGCATCAGATCGCGCCCGATCACCGCCCACGACTCGAGCGCGACGAAGCTCTTCAGCGGCGCGAAGTGGAGCGGGTAGTAGAGCTGCGTCATCACCATCGCGCACGCCAGCAGCGCCATCGCCGCCAGCCCGCGGCGACCGTTGATCATCGCCACCATCGGCGCCAGCCAGATCAGGTACTGGGGGGAGAGCACTCGGTCGAACACGATGAACGCGCACACCGCGGCCGCGGCCGCGGTCAGTAGCCGCTCGCGCGTGGCCGGACCGAGGGCGTAGAGCGCCCACACCACCAGCAGCCCGAGGATCTGGAGAAGGCTCATCACCCCGGCGAACGCGAGCGTCGCGTGACCGTCGAGGTTGTCGGAGCTGTGGGTGAAGTAGTAGGTCAGATGCAGTCCGAGCAGCTGATGCGCGGCCAGGAACACCGCGGCGCCGACGCTCTCGATCTGGAGCGGCCGGTTCTCCTGGCCGTGAATCGCCCACCACACCCCGTGCGGGGCGATCACCAGGAATGGGAGGAAGCACGCCAGCACGACCCCGGCGAAAACCGCGAGACCGATGAGCGCGGCGCGCCGGCCGTGGCGCCGCCACACGTACACGGCCGCGATCGGGACGATCACCACCGGGAAGGCCTTGGCGGCGGTGCCGAGGGCGAGCAACAGGAACCCGCTCCGGTTCCATTCGAAGTAGAACGCCGTGAGCGCGGCCACGGTCAGCATCGTCGGGAACAGGTCGTAGCGCGACAGGACGACCGCGCCGAGCAGCAGCGGCGAGAGCGCGAGCAGAGCCACCCCGCAGACCAGCTGCCGCGTGGCCACGCGCTGCGCGGCGAGCACGAACGCGGCCAGGCCGGCCGCGATTACCCCGCACACGGCCATCATCAGCTCGAACACCTCCATGTAGCCCGAGAACCCGTTCCCGGCGATCAGCCTCGGAAGCAGAAACACCGGAAGCGCCAGCGGCGGATACTCCACCGAGAAGTCGCGGTACGGCATGAGCCCGCGGACCACGATGTTCCGCGCGTACTTCGCGTACTCCCGGGTGTCCCACTGCCGGTCGAGTCGGTACCAACCGTGATGGATCAGGTACCAAGCGATCACGAAGCCGACCGCGGCGCCCGCCACGGCCAGCATGCTGCGCTGGCGGTCCGATGGCAGGTAGCCCATTCGCCCCGTCGGGACGGTGATCGAGGCGCCGGCCATCTCCAGGGCCGGGTCTTGCGTTTGTGGGCGGCTGTTTTCAGACATCGCTCGTCGTCGCGGTTCCTCTCGGGTCCCAGCGAAGGCTCGCCAGCTCCTCCCGACGCCGATTATCCAATGATCCGCTTCGCGAGGTCGTACGGGTAGACATACATCGTGACTCGGCCAAGCCGGTAGACCGAACTCGGTCGCCCCAGGTCGGGGGTGCGAGTCCAAACATTCGCGAGTGCGGGATCGGTCAGGAGGAAGCTGCGAGTGTGCGCTCGGGGCCGGTACCAGCTGCTGATGAAGTGCAGATCGAAGCGACACAGGTGGTTGCGCTGGTCGCATACCGAGACCGGGTACACGTGCACGCCGAAGCCCGTGGACCAGGTGATCGGGGCGGCATCCCAGTAACCGGCGTAACCGACGGACAGGTGCTCACGAGCGGCGATTTGAGCGATCTCGCCGGCCACCTGCGTCGTGACCGGGCTGTTGGCCGTCTGAGGGGACGGGACCGGACCGCGGTCGGAGATCGAAACCACGGCTGACACGGCGAACGCGCAGGTACACGCGAGGACAAGCGCCCGCGTCCACGCTCGCCCCGCTGCGGCCGCCGGAACCACGGCCGCGGCGGCGTACAGCAGGCCCAGTAGGTACCGGCCCGAGTGGATGTCGCCCGGGTACGCGCTGAACAGGAACGCGAGCGTGAGCAGGATCGCCGACGAGCACCAGAAGACGTAGAACGTCGTGGTCGCAGCGCTCGCGCCGGCTCGGGCCCCCGTCGCAGCCCCGGCCGCGGCTTCGCCCGGCGCCGCGGCGCGCGAGCGGCGGCGTAGCTGACGCCACGCCAACCACGGGATCGCGACCACAGCGGCGATGCTGATCACCCCACACACGAACGCGAGGACGGTTCCGGGCGACAGCGGGCGCGAGAAGTAGTCGCCGTTGCCGATCGTGGCGATCGACTTCCACCACAGCGTGAAGTTCGCGATGTTCTTGTGGCCGATCACGATCCTCGTGGTGTGCAACCCGGGCTCCCGGGTGACCGACAGCGACGACATCGCGAGCGCCGTGAGCCCCCACGTGACGCCGGTGACCGCGACCGTCGCCGCCCCCGTCCACAGCGCCCGCGTCGCGGAGCGTCCGGGGGCGAGCACGCGGGCGGCGACTATCGCCAGCGCGAATGGCGCCACCCCGGCGATGCTCAGCAGCGGATCGGAGGCGGCGTTGACGCCCACGATCGTCCCGACGACGAGCACCAACAGGGCGACCACGAGCCACGGGCGCGTCCGCCGTGGCTCGAGCCCGAGCCACACCGCGAACGCCGCGAGCACTGTCACGCTGAACCAGGCAGGAGCGTGCTGAGTCGTCGCGAGCTCGAGGCGCAGCGTCACCGGCGAGGTACAGAGCAACACCACGGCCGTCACCGTCGCCGCCCATCGGGTCGCCACGCGCGACACCGCCCACGCGGTCAGCCCGGCCGCCGCGAGCGCCATCACGAACGGCGCCGCCTCCCAGACCTGGCGGTGGAACGGAAGCCACTTCGTGCCCAGGTAGAACAGGAGGGTCGCGTACCAGCCGAACGTGCCGAGCACGACGTTGGCGCCGGCCGGCGCCGCCCCGAACAGCTCGCCGATGACCGGCCCCGATGCCGCGTCCGCGTCCAGATTGGTCGTCCGGATGGCCGCGTCGAGCTGGTGCACGAGCAGGATCAGATACAGCAGGCACAACGGCACCGCGGCCCACCACGCCCACCGCAACACGCCGCCCGGGCCGTCGTTGCCGGCGCGCGGTCCTGCGCTGCCGGGCTCGGATCGGCTCCGCAGCCGGGGAGCAATCCCGGTCCCGGTGCCGACCGTGGTCACGACGCCCGCCGCTCCGCGCCGGCCGTCGTCACAACGTGCCCGCCGTGGTCACGACGCCCGCCGACCCGAGATGCCGAGCACCAGTCCGTGCCGGGATGTTGTTCGCGCCGCCGGCGTGGAGATGTCCTCGAGGCGACCGGAAGCGCTCAGCCACGCCTGGGCGCGGGTTCCGGGCCCGAGCGAGACCCACAGCGTGACGTTGCCTGCGCCCGGCCCCCGCGTGACCCGCACGACCGGCTGATTGACCTTCACGTCGGCCGCAAACGCCCGGTCGACCCGCTCGAGCCGGACCACCGAGATCGTGTACCGCCCGGTCTGGGACATCTCCGTCCGCTCGGCCGCCGAGGCGAGTCCGAGGGTCCGCTCAGCGTGCGCCTGCAGGTCGTCCTCGCTCTCCGCGACCGCGGCGAACGCGAGCACGATCACACCCGCGAGCACACCCAAGAACACCGGCAGCGCCCGCTGCGCCAGGCGGCGACGGCCGACGCACACCAGGGCGCCGGCGGTCACGGCGATGCCGGCGGCGAAGACGCCGAGGACGATCGCGGCGGTGGCGAGGGTCGAGTAGCTCATGTCCGCGGTAGCGTAGATGCCCGTTCGACGTTTTCGGCGTGAATCCGCCGCTGGGTCGCGGTCCTGCGCCCGGCCGGGAGCGGCGCCTCGGTCCCGTGGTCGATCAGCGCGCGCAGGTAGCTCACGTCCTCCTCGAGTATCACGAGCGCCTCCTCGCTCCGGAGCGGACGACCGTGGCCGGGGACGATCGTCTGCACGCGCGCCACGAGGCCGCGGAGGCGCTCGAGCGTCGCCAGATAGGCGTCGACCGATCCGTCAGCCGATATCCAGGGGATCTCGACCGGCGAGAGGTAGTCGCCGCAGATCAGGACTCCAAGCCATGGGATCACGAACGCCGTCCCGTCCGCCGTATGGCCGTCCGCCCGATGGAGCTCGAGCTCGCGGTCGCCGGCTCCGAGGGCCAGGCGCCCCGGGATTGGCAGCGATTGGATTCCGGCCAGCATCAGCGGACCCCGGTCGTCGACGTAATGCTCCTCGTCGAACTCGCGCAGCTCGCGCTGGGCCTGCCCGGGCTCGGCGGCGAGCCGCCGCGCGGTGCTCTCCCCGACGCCGAGCGAGGCCTCCGGGAAGGCGATGCGCCCTAACAGGTGATCCCAGTCCGCGTGCGTGGCGAGCAGCCCCGAGACCGGGAAGCCGGCCTGCTCGAGCACGTTCGGGACCGCCTCCAGCTCGTCCGGATACACCGGCGAGTCGATCACGAACCCCTCCTCGCCGGCGCGCACCGCGGTGCACATCGTCTGCCAGAAGCGGCTGATGAACACGATCAGGTCGGCGTGGACCGCCAGAACCCTCATCGAGATCGAGTCCGCGCCGCCCCGTCAGGAGACGCCGAGGAGCTTCATCGCCTCGCGAAGGTTCGAGACCTCCGCGTCCGGCTTCTTCTGGCTGGACTCGAGTGTTTCCTTGGCGCGGTTGACCCAGATCACCGGAATCTTGCGCTTCAGGCACGGCTCGATGTCGTAGTAGTAGCTGGCGCCGACGTGGACCCAGCCCTTCTTGCCGCCGATGCGCCGCTCGCACTCGGCAAAGTGGGCCGGGTCGGGCTTGTACGAGCGCACCTGCTGTGCGGTGACGACGAGGTCGAAGTCGAGCGGAATGTGGCGCCGGGTCTGGCCGAGGAGCTTGTCGTCGATGTTCGCAATCAACCCGATCTTGTGCTTCTTCGCGATCTTCTGCAGGACCGGATTGGTCTCCTTGAACGGCGGCCAGCGCTGGACGGAGTCGGGCAGGAAGCCGGCCCGCGAGGGCTCCAACGGCCAGCCGAGCGTCTTGGCGATCTGCACGGCGGTGCGCCGCAGGACCTCGGCGTAGAGCTCGTAGGAGCCCGCCTGAATCTGCTTTTGCGTCTCGTAAAAGAGCGGGATCAGCTCGTCGCGCTCGATCGTGAAGCCGTCGCGCTCGGCCTCGGTCTGGAACGCGTCAAACGCACCGGTTTCCCAGTCGATCAAGGTCCCATAAACGTCGAACGTGACGAACGTGATGTCCTTCGGGATCGCCATCGCGCGGCCATGATGCCACGGGGAGAGACTCTGGCGCTTCCAGGCTGTTCCCGCGCCGGGCGACAGCGTTTGCACCCGACCTACTACAGTCCAGCCGCGGATGGATCTCCTTGAGTACCAGGGCAAGCAGGTGTTCGCGCGTCACGGCGTGCCCGTCCCTTCCGGCAGGCACGCGCAGACCGTCGACGAGGCCGCCTCGGCGGCCGACGACATCGGCTACCCGTGTGTGATCAAGGCCCAGGTGCAGATCGGGGGGCGGGGTAAGGCCGGCGGTATCAAGGTTGCCAACGACCACGACGAGGCCCGCGACCACGCCGGTGCGATCCTCGGCATGGACATCCGCGGTCTCACCGTTCACGAGCTGTGGGTCGAGGCCGCGTCGGAGATCGCCTCCGAGTACTACGCGTCGGTGGTGTTCGACCGGTCGGCCAAAGCGCCGCTGGTGATGCTCTCGACGAAGGGCGGGATGGACATCGAGGAGGTCGCCGACACCGATCCGGAGGCGATCGCGCGCCTGCACGTCGATCCGCTGCTCGGCTTCCAGGAGTTTCACGGCCGGCGCCTGGCGTTCGAGGCCGGCGTCGACGCCGACGTCGTTCGTCCGGTGGGCGCCATGCTGGCTCGTTTGTACGACGTCTTCGTGACCGAGGAAGCCACGTTGGTCGAGGTCAACCCGCTGATCGTCACGCCCGAGCGGGACGTCAAGGCGCTCGACGCCAAGGTCACGCTCGATGACAACTCGCTTTTCCGCCACCCCGACAACGCCGAGCTACGCGACCCCTCGGCCGAGGATCCGCAGGAGCGGATGGCCAAGGAGCGCGGGCTGACGTTCGTCAAGCTCGACGGGAACATCGGCATCCTCGGCAACGGCGCCGGGCTCGTGATGTCGACGCTCGACGTCGTCGCGCTGGCCGGCGGCTCGCCGGCGAACTTCCTCGACGCCGGCGGCGGCTCGAAGGCCGATGCGATCACGAGCGCGGTCGAGGTGATCCTGTCGAACCCCAGCGTCAACGCCGTGCTGTTCAACATCTTCGGCGGCATCACCCGCGGCGACGAGGTGGCGCGCGGGCTGATCGAGGCGTTCAAGAAGATCAATCCAACGGTGCCGTTCGTCGTCCGGCTGGACGGGACCAACGACGTCGAAGGCCGCCAGCTGCTGGCCGAGGCGAACCTGCCGAACGTTTTCACGGAGTCGACGATGGACGGGGCCGCCCAGAAAGTCGTCGAGCTGGCCGCCGCTTCCGCATGAGCATCCTCGTCGATACCAACACGAGGCTGTGCGTGTCCGGGATCACCGGGCGCGAGGGAACGTTCCACTCGCTCCGCAACCGCGACTACGGCACCCAGGTAGTCGGCGGCGTCACGCCGGGCAAGGGCGGCCAGGACGTCGAGGGCATCCCGGTGTTCAACACCTTCCACGAGGCCGTCGCCCGCACAGATGCGAACACCGCGATGATCTTCGTGCCGCCTAGGTTCGCGGCGGACTCGATCCTCGAGGCCGAGGACGCGGGCGTTTCGCTGATCATCGCGATCACCGAGGGCATCCCCGCCCACGACGAGCTCCGCGCCTATTCCGTGATCAAGAAGAACGGCCGCGCCCGCCTGATCGGCCCCAACTGCCCGGGCATCCTGTCGCCGGGCAAGGCCAACGTGGGAATCATCCCCGCGGCGTTCTTCAAGCGCGGCAACGTCGGCGTGGTGTCGCGCTCGGGCACGCTGACCTACCAGATCGGCAACGTGCTCGCCCAGAGCGGCTTCGGCAACTCGACGATCGTCGGGATCGGCGGCGATCCGGTGCCAGGGTCCGACTTCATCGACATCATCGGGATGTTCCAGGACGACCCGGAGACCGAGCTGATCGTGATGTGCGGCGAGATCGGCGGCGACAACGAGGAGCGCGCGGCCGACTTCATCGCCGACAACGTGACCAAGCCGGTCGTCGCCTACATCGCCGGCTTTACCGCGCCGCCCGGCAAGACGATGGGTCACGCCGGCGCGATCGTGTCCGGCACGCGAGGCACCGCCAAGGCCAAGGCCGAGGCGCTCGAGAGCAAGGGCGTGCGCGTGGGGCGCACCCCGACCGAGGTCGCCGAGATCGCGGTGTCGCTGCTCGGCGCCGCGGCGTAGCCGCCGCCGTACCGCCCGCTAGGCTGGCGTCGCCCGTGGCGAGCGAACGAGCCAGCACCCTGGAGGCGCATCTGGCGGAGATGGACCGGATGTTGCGCGACGTCCAGGCGGAGCTCGCCCCGGACCGCGATCCGCGGCCCGCGCTCGTCCCGGACCGCGATCCGGGACCCGCGCTCGTCCCCGAGGCACCCGAGGCCGCGATTCCCGACCCGCCGGTGCCCGCCCCGCCCCCTCCGCCGATCCCCGAGCCTCCACCGCCACCGCCGGTGCCCGGGCCGCCACCGCCACCGCCTGCCGAGCCGCCCGTGCCTGCCGAGCCACCACCGCCGCCGCCCATCCCCGAGCCCGCGCTTGACGCCGGCGTCCAGATCCGGGCCCTCATCGAGCTCTCCGAGCGGCTGATCGCCTCGATGCGGGAATTGCTCGACGGTTACGAGCGCGTGCTGACGCTCCCGCATCGGCGACGCCCGGAGCCCACCCATGTGTCCATGTCGGCCGGCCCGTTCCCGAGCATGGAGGCGCTCCACGACTTCGAAGCGGCGCTGTCGCGCGTGCGCGGCGTCCGCGACGTCGTCGTTCGAGGCTACGAGGGAACCGACCGGGCGATCATCGACGTGCGCCTCGCGTAAGCTCCAGACGATGGCCAAAGCGATCTCCTTCGCCCGGGGCGCGCCGTCGCTCGACATCATCGACGTGGACGGCCTTCGTGCCGCCGCCGCGAGCGCGTTCGACGCCGACCCGGGCGGAATGACCGCGTACGGGACCGCAATCGGCTACGTGCCGCTGCGCGAATGGATCGCTGAGCGTCACCAGGTCGCGCCCGAGCAAGTTGTGGTCACGAACGGCTCGATGCAGGCCGACGCCTTCCTGTTCGACGCGATGGTGGAGTCGGGGGACTCGGTGATCGTCGAGCGCCCGACGTACGACCGCACGCTGCTCTCGCTCCGCAATCGGGGCGCCGACGTGCGAATGGTGCAGCTCGAGGACGACGGGATCGACGTGGCCGCGCTCGAGCGCGTGCTCGCGGCCGGGGCGCGCCCGAAGCTCGCCCACATCATTCCCAACTTCCAGAACCCCGCCGGCTACACGCTGTCGGAGCGGAAGCGCGAGCGGCTGCTCGAGCTCGCCCGCAACCACGAGTTCACGATCTTCGAGGACGACCCGTACGTGTCGCTCCGCTTCGAGGGCGCGCCCCTCCCGACGATGCTCTCGATGGACCAGGGGGACACCGTCGTCTACGCGTCGTCGTTCTCCAAGACCGTGTGTCCGGGGATCCGCGTCGGCTATCTGGTGGGCCCGTCCGAGCTGATCGCGCGCGTGGTCAAGATCGCGACCCAGACATACATCTCGCCGAACATGGTCTCGCAGGCGATCGTCCATCAGTTCTGCGTCTCCGGCGCCATCGACAACTCGATCGAGGTCGTCCGCAAGGCCTTGCAGGAGCGCGCCGACACGTTGTGCGAGGCGCTCGAGCGCGAGCTTCCCGACGCCCGGTTCGTCAAGCCGGAAGGCGGCTACTTCCTGTGGGTCGACCTCCCCCGAGGCACCGACGTCGCGGCGCTGTTCGGCGCGGCCGCGGAGCGCGGCGTACAGTTCGTCAAGGGCGCGGACTTCGTGCTCGAAGGCGCCGAGTCGAGCCTCCGGCTCGCGTACTCGGGTGTCACCCCCGAGGAGATCGAGGAGGGCGTCAAGCGCCTCGCCGCGGCCTACCAAGACCTGACCGGCCGCGTCGAAAGCGGGCATGCGGCCTGAGGAGATCGCCGCCCTCGGTGACCTCGCGAGCGAGGCGGCCGCCGGCGCCACCAGGCAGATCCATGAGCTGCACTCGGGAATCGCCGGCCGCGTGTGGCGCCGGGTTGGACCGGCCGCGATTCCGGTCAAGCTCGCCCACGACCGGATCGCTCGCAGCGCCTACGCCGCCGCCGGCGAGCTGACCCGCACGGTCGTCCGCGCCGGCGCGCAGGCCGCGAGCGCCGCGCGGGCGCCCGATTCACCGTCGATCGAGCGGACGCCCGCCGGCCGCGCCGTGGTCAGCGCGCTCAACGGCGCGTTCGGCGACACGCTCGAGCGAAACGGCAACCCGCTGGCGCTGACGATGAGCTTCCGGCGCCGTGGCCGCGATCTCGAGATCACGCGCGAGTCGCTCGCGGCCGCCTATCCCAACGCCAAGCCGAGGCTGGCCGTGTTCGTGCACGGCCTGTGCGAGACCGACGACGCCTGGAATGGGATACCCGCCCGCCCCGCGGCGCACCGCGTCCCCTACGGGCACCGGATGGAGATCGAGCTCGGCTACAGCCCGCTCTACCTTCGCTACAACACCGGCCGCCACATCTCCGAGAACGGGCGCGAGCTCGCGGGCCTACTCGAGGATCTCGTCGCGGCGTGGCCGGCCGAGGTGCACGAGGTCGTGCTGATCGGCCACTCGATGGGCGGGCTCGTCTCCCGCAGCGCTTGCCACTACGGGGTGGACCGCAAATGCGTGGCCAAGGTGCGCCACGTGTTCACGCTCGGGGCGCCCCACCGCGGCGCCCCGCTCGAGCAGGTGACGAACGCCGCCACCGCGGCGCTGGCCCGCCTGCCCGAGACCCGGCCGCTGGCGCGCGCGCTGAACCTCCGGAGCTCGGGGATCAAGGACCTCCGCTACGGCTACCTGGTCGACGAGTGCTGGGCCGACCAGGACTGCGACGCCTACCTGCAGGACACCTCGCGCGAGATCCCGTTCCTACCGAGCGCCCGCCACTACTTCATCTGCGCCACGCTGTCGCGCGAGGCCGATGCCCCCGTCGGCCGAATCATCGGCGACCTGCTCGTGCTCCAGCCGAGCGCTTGGGCCCATCCGGGACGCGGCCACCGCATGCAGTTCCCGATCGAGCATTACTACCACCTCGGCAAGGCCAACCACTTCGACCTGCTGAACCACCCGGCGATCTTCGACCAGATGCGCCGCTGCCTCCAGAGCCAGCGGGCGTTGCCGGCGCCTCGCGTCGCCTGATCGCCGGGCGCGCACGGGCGCCCAGGCCGAGCTCCGGGCGACAGCTCAGCGCCCGTAACGCTCGCGCCCGAGCACGAGTTGCTCGGGGAGCGCGGTACGCGGCGGCGGCGAGGGATCGGCCAGCACCGACACGGTCTCGGCGACGCTCGCGGTGATGGTGGCGACCTCGCCGTCGGAGCGGACGGCCACGTTGTCGCCGTCGTTTGACTCGACCTCGCCCTCCAGCCCAGGCTTGATCCCCGCGTCCTTGAGGTAGTGCAACAGGTCCTCGGCCTCGTTCTCGAGGCGCAGAATCGTCACCTTGGCCCCGACCGAGCAGTCGGCGAGCGGCACACCGTCGATCCGCTCGTGGACCCGGATCGGGTGACCGTGAGGGCACGTCTTGGCGTCGCCCACGGACGCGCGCACGTAGGCCTCGAACCGCGGCGTCATCGCGTGCTCGAGTTTCTCGGCCTCCTCGTGTACGTCGTCCCACGGCACCCCGACGGTGTCGGTCAGGAAGCGCTCGATCAGCCGGTGGCGGCTGACGAGCTGCTCGGCGTGCTCGCGCCCTGCGTCGGTGAACTCGATCGACCGCTCGGCGTTGCGCGCGATGTAACCATCACGCTCGAGCCGGCCGAGCATCTCGTGCACCGTCGGCGCCGACAGCTGCATCGCCCGGGCGAGGTTGGCGCCGGTCATCGGCAGCCCCGCCTCGTACAGCCAGAACAGCATCTCGACGTATTCCTCTTCGGCGACGGTGGCGCGGGCGGGGGTCACGACCTCATCGTATCGACCCCGACCGGCCACACCCGGGGGCCTCGCCGGCGTGCATCGCATAGCATCGCGGCCTGTGCCGAATCTGCCTTTGAAGCCGCCGGTCGAGCCGCAGCTCGCCCGCTCCCGCGCCGGCCTCCCCGTCGGCGAGCAGTGGTCGTACGAGCCCAAGTACGACGGCTTCCGGGCGATCGTGTTCGTCGACGACGAGCCGACCATGATCCAGTCGCGGAGCGGCAAGCCGCTCGGGCGGTACTTCCCCGAGCTGTCATTCCCGCCTGGTCGCTACGTGGTCGACGGCGAGATCGTGATCGATGACCCCGAGGGCGGCCAGGACTTCGGCGCGCTCCAGAACCGGATCCACCCCGCCAAATCGCGGATTGACATGCTGGCCGAGGAGACGCCGGCGCATTACGTCGCGTTCGACCTGCTCGCGCTCGACGACGAATCGTGGCTGGAGCGGCCCTTCACCGAACGACGAGCCCGGCTCGAGGAGCTGTGCGCGACGGGGATCGACTGCACGCCGCTCACGATGGACCCCGAGGAGGCCGAGCCTTGGCTCCGCAGCGGCGAGGGGGTCGTGGCCAAGGATGTGCGGGCGCCCTACCGGCCGGGCGAGCGCACCGGGATGATGAAGATCAAGCGCCAGCGGACCATCGATGCGGTGGTAGTCGGTTGGCGCCCGGGTAAGGAGCCGGACACGGTCGGCTCGCTGATCCTCGGGCTGTACGACGATGCCGGGAAGATGCACGTGGTCGGCCACTCCTCGGGGCTGAAGGCGTCCGAGAAGCGCGCACTCGTCGGCAAGCTCGCCGCGTACCAGACCGGCAACCGCGGCCACGGCGATCCCAGCCGCTGGCAGAGCGAGCGCGAGCTCGAGTGGATCGAGCTCCGCCCGGAGCTCGTCGTCGAGGTCACGTTCGACCACGCCAGCGGTGGCCGGATCCGCCACGGGACGAAGATCCTCCGCTGGCGCGAGGACAAGACTCCGAAGGAGTGCAAGCTGGAGCAGATGTCGCAGTGAGTGTCGCCGGGAGCGACGCCGATGTGATCGTGGTGGGCGGCGGCCTCGCCGGGCTCGTTGCCACCGCCGAGCTCGCCGACGCCGGCCGGCGCGTGATCCTGCTCGACCAGGAGCCCGAGGCCTCGCTCGGCGGCCAGGCGTTCTGGTCGCTCGGAGGCCTGTTCCTCGTCGACACGCCCGAGCAGCGGCGGGTGCGGATCCACGACTGCACCGACCTCGCGCTCCAGGACTGGCTCGGGAGCGCCGGCTTCGACCGCCCCGAGGACGCCTGGCCCCGCAAGTGGGCGGAAGCGTACGTCGAGTTCGCCGCCGGCGAGAAGCGCCAATGGCTGCACGACCAGGGCGTGCGCTTCGTCCCGACGCCGGGCTGGGCGGAGCGCGGCGGCTACCTCGCGACCCAGCACGGGAACTCCGTGCCGCGTTTCCACGTGACCCTGGGCGCCGGCCCGGGAGTGGTCGAGCCGTTCGAGCGCCGCGTGCGCGACGCCGTCGCCCGCGGCCTGGTGACGCTGAGGTTCCGCCACCGCGTCGACAAGCTGACGACGAACGGCGGCGCGCTCGCCGGCGTGGCCGGGACCGTGCTGGAGCCGAGTGCCGTGGCGCGCGGGCAGGCGAGCTCGCGCACGCCCGTCGGCGAGTTTGAGCTCTCCGCCCAGGCGGTGATCGTGACCTCGGGCGGGATCGGCGCCAACCACGAGCTGGTACGCGAGGCGTGGCCGTCGACGCTGGGCCATCCCCCGCAACGCATGCTGTCCGGCGTCCCCGACCACGTCGACGGGCGCATGCTGAAGATCACCGAAGACGCCGGCGCCAGCATCATCAATCCCGACCGGATGTGGCACTACACCGAGGGGATCGAGAACTGGAACCCGATCTGGACCCGCCACGGGATCCGCATCCTGCCCGGCCCCTCGCCGCTGTGGCTCGACGCGACGGGCCGGCGCCTGCCCGTGCCGCTGTTCCCGGGCTTCGACACCCTCGGCACGCTCGAGCACCTGATGAAGACCGGCCACGACTACAGCTGGTTCGTGCTCACCCAGAAGATGATCGAGCGCGAGTTCGCGCTGTCGGGATCCGAACAGAACCCCGACCTGACCTCGAAGAGCATGCGCCAGGTGATCGCCAGCCGGATCGGCAAGGGCGCACCGGCGCCGGTCGAGGCGTTCAAGCGCCACGGCGTCGACTTCATCGTCGAGCACGACCTGGGCGCGCTGGTGCGGCGAATGAACGCCCTCACCAGCGACGACCTGATCGACGCCGGCGACCTCGAGCGAGAGATCCGCGCGCGCGACCGCGAGATGGCCAACCCCTACGCCAAGGACCTCCAGATCACCGCGATCCACGGGGCGCGCCGCTACCTGCCGGACCGGGTCAGCCGCGTCGCCAGCCCGCACCGGATCCTCGATCCGGGCGCCGGACCGCTGATCGCCGTGCGCCTGTGGATCCTCACCCGCAAAACGCTGGGGGGCCTCGAGACCGACCTCTCCGGGCGCGTGCTCAAGCCGGGCGGCGAGCCGCTCTCCGGTCTGTACGCCGCCGGCGAGGTCGCGGGGTTCGGCGGCGGTGGCGTGCACGGCTACCGCTCGCTCGAGGGAACGTTCCTCGGGGGGTGTCTGTTCAGCGGGCGGACCGCCGGGCGGGCGGTGGCGCAAGCCGTGGGTTGATTTTGGGCCGCGCCTTCGGCGCGGAATGGCCCCACGGACGCCGAGCGCAGCGAGGCCCATCCCGATTCCGGTCTTCTCCACACTCACCCTCCCCGGCAGAGGTGAATTCGGATTCACCCGGCTCCGGCGCGGTTAGCCCCGCGCTCGCCGCGTGCGGTCCGCCGAGTGCGGACTTAACCGGACTGGAACGTGAACATGCGGTCGGCGTCGATCCGCATGTACACCGGCCCGCTGTCGAGGAACTGCTCCCAGTCGGGGCCGTAGCGCGGCACGTAGACCTCGAGCAGCGTCTCGCGGAAGCCGCCGGTGACCTCGACGGGCAGAGCCCGGCCGTGCACGTTGACGGCGAGCTCCTCTCGCGGCAGGTGCGTCGCGCTGACCTGCGGGCGCGCGAGCAGGTGGCGGTACCGGATCGACTCGGGCGCGGTCCCGAAGTGCCACGCTCCGCGGTAGAAGATCCCGTCGAGCGGCCCGGCGATTGGCCGGCAATCCGAAGTCACGGTCGCTACCACGAGCAGGCACATCCCGGTCAGGATCTCGACCAACTCCTCGGCGCCGACTCGGCGCTCGGGCGTGGTGATGCTCGTCAGATGCGGCCCGGCGGCGGCGTAGCTGCGATCGAGCAGCTCCTGGAGCGCCGCGATGTCCTCTCGCGTCTCGTGCACCGATCACCGAAGATACTGCCGGCATGATCCCCGGTGTCCCGACCGTCGTCCTTGTCGCACCCGACTCGTTCAAGGGGACGCTGACCGCGACCCAGGTGGCGGACGCGATCGGCCGCGGTCTCGAGGCCGCGCGTCGTCCGGTCGATCTGTGCCCGATCGCGGACGGAGGCGAGGGCACGCTCGACGCGCTCCTGCGCGCCCTCGACGGCGAGCGCCGAACGACGGTCGTGTCCGATCCGCTGGGCCGCCCGGTCGAGGCCGAGTTCGGGATCGGTGAGGCCGGCCGGGGGCGGGTGGTCGGGATCGTCGAGATGGCCTCGGCGAGCGGCCTCGGCCTGGTCGATCCGTCGGAGCGCGACGCAATCGCGGCGAGCACGTTCGGGACAGGCCAGCTGGTCATGGCTGCGGTCGAGGCGGGGGCCGACGTCGTGTACCTCGGCGCGGGTGGCAGCGCGACCACCGACGGCGGCGCCGGCGCGATCCGCGCGATCAACGAGCAGGGTGGTCTCGGCGGCGCCCGGATCAGCGTGCTGACCGACGTGCGCACGCCGTTCGAGCACGCCGCGCGGGTGTTCGGTCCGCAGAAGGGCGCAGCACCCGATGACGTGACCAAGCTGACCAAGCGGTTGAACGATCAGGCGAGGCGTTTGAAGCGCGATCCGCGAGGAGTGCCGATGACGGGCGCCGCCGGCGGGCTCTCCGGCGGACTGTGGGCCGAGTTCGACGCCGAGCTCGTCCCGGGTGCCCAGTTTGTCCTCGACGCCGTCGACTTCGACCGCCGCATGCGTGCGGCGCGAGCGGTGGTGACCGGCGAGGGCAAGCTCGACCAGCAGAGCCTCGCCGGCAAGCTCGTCTCCGAGGTCTCGACGCGGGCACGGCAGGGCGGCGTGCCGTGCCACGCGATCGTCGGTACCCGCGAGCTCGACTCGTTCGGCGTCCGCGTGCTCGATCTCCAGGCGGTGTTCGAGGCGAGCACGCCGCGCCAAATCACCGCGGCGGCGCGGCGGCTGGCGGAAGTGCTCTAGGCACTCGCACCGGCCGCCGTGACATGCCGTCTGTCGGTCAGGTGCCGCCGGTCAGCAGAGCTTTCCGAACGGCGCGTTGGGTCCACGAGCGGGACCGCCGGCGAGCGCGAGCATGGCTGCAGCCAGCAGCGCGACTGCGATCAGTCGTTTGAACATAGCCGCCGTCGTCGGCCCTGACAACAGTTACCTTGAGCGCGGCGGTTACGTCGAGCGCGGCAGCGACCTTCAGCGCGGCGGGGCCGCGCGTCGACGTGTCCGTCAGCTTGTTCAGTGCGCGAACGCCGAGCGCTTCTCCTTCGCCACGGACGGCAGCGGCGCGTCCAGCGACTCGAGGAAGTGGGTCACAGCGCGCATGTCCGTGAGCAGGTGATCGGCCATCTCCATCGTCATCCCGGCACGGATCACTATCCGTAGCACGCTCAGGTCGTCGCGGTTCTTGGGGAACGTGTAGGCCGGCACCAGCCAGCCGAATTGGCGCAGGCGGTCGGACACGTCGAACACGCTGTAGTTGTCGACCTCGGGGGCGAGTCCAAACGCGAACACCGGGAGGTCCGTGCCCTCGGTGACCAGCCGGTACCGGCCCATCTTGGCGATCTCGCTCGAGAGGTGGGTCGCGACGTTCTGGGCCCCCTGCATGACGCGGCGGTAGCCCTCGCGGCCGAGGGTCGTGAACATGAAGTACTGGGCGACGACTTCGCTCCCGGGGCGCGAGAAGTTCAGCGCGAACGTGGGCATGTGGCCGCCGAGGTAGTTGACGTCGAACACCAGATCCTTCGGGAGCGCCGCCTCGTTGCGCCAGATCGCCCAGCCGACGCCCGGGTACACGAGGCCGTACTTGTGCCCCGAGGCGTTGATCGACTGCACCCTGGGGAGGCGGAAGTCCCACTCGAGGTCCGGCTGGAGCGTCGGCGCCACGAATCCGCCCGAGGCGGCGTCGACGTGCAGCGGCACGTACAGCCCCTTCTCGTCCTCGAGCTTGTCGAGTGCGGCTGCGATCTCCTTCACCGGCTCGTAGCTGCCGTCGAACGTCGAGCCGAGGATCGCCACCACGCCGATCGTGTTCTCGTCGCACTGCGCGACCGCCTCGTCGGGCCCGAGATGGAAGCGGTCACCTTCCATCGGCACGAGGCGCGGCTCGACGTCCCAGTAACGGCAGAACTTGTCCCAGCAGACCTGGACGTTGATGCCCATGACCAGGTTGGGTCGGTCGGTCGACTTGCCGGCCTTTTTCATCCGCTCCCGCCAGCGCCACTTGAGCGCCAGGCCGCCGAGCATCGCGGCCTCGCTCGAGCCCGTCGTCGAGCAGCCGGTGGCCTGCTCGTGGTCGGGCGAGCTCCACATGTCGGCGATGATGTTCACGCAACGGGCCTCGATCTCCGCGGTCTGCGGATACTCGTCCTTGTCGATCATGTTCTTGTCGGCGGTGTCGGACATCAGCCTCGCGGCCACCGACGGCATGTAGGTCGTCACGAACGTCGCGAGGTTCAGGCGCGCCTGCCCGTCGAGCAACAGCTCGCTCGAGATCAGCTCATACGCGGTCTCGCTGTCCAGGCCACTGTCGCCGATCTCATGGATCGGCAGCGTCGCCGCCGCCTCCGCCATGCGCTCTGTGGCTTGTGGAATCGGCTCGCGCGGGCGCTGCTTGGCTAGTGGCATCGAAGCTCCTTGATCGGCGGGCGGGCGAACAGATCATGCCTGAGTGGCTTAGCTCGCGTGCACGGGCGCGCACCACTGGCGCTGTCCTGCCGGCACTACTCTCGGTCGGGTGGCGGCTGGCAGCCGAGCTCGATCAGGTACCGGGCGAACGCCAGGCGATCGCGATCGGGATGAAACGGCTCGCCGCCGTCCCTGAGCAGCGCGGCGATGCGCTCGAGGTCATAAAGCAGGGCCAGTTTCCCGGGTGGGTCGTCCCACTCGCCCGAGTCGTAACGCTCGACCCATGCCGAGAGTGCGGCCAGCGCCTCAACCTGCACCTGGTCGAGCCACCAGCCGCTGCGCAGCGCCAGGCGGTAGCGAACCCGTAGTGCGCACACGTCGGACCACAGCTGCTCGAACCACATCCACCGCTCCTTCGGGTACAGCCCCTCGCAGCTGAGCGGCCAGCGCGGGGATATCGGCTCCTCCCAGTCGTTGTCTGGCTCGTTCCAGTCCTCGGGTTCGGGCCGGCTCACGTCGCACCTTTCGCCAGGCTGCGCAGGCGGCCGTCGTCGAACCAGAGCCGCAGCCGCAGGCGGGTGGGAGGGATCCGGCCGTACAGCAGAAGGGCGTGCCGATCCGGGAGCTGGCGGAGCGCCTCGGGCGCGATCAGCGGGCGACGCCGGCGCGAGGTCGAGCGCGTCGTGCCGTCGGCGCCGATCGTGTGCGAGCGGTCGCGTGCCTCCTCCTCGCCGGTGAGTCCGGCGAAGTAGCGCAGCGTCTCCAGGTCAGCGACGCCGGGCAGCAGCATACGCGCCCGGTGACTGTTGACGACCGTCTCGGCCTGCTGTCCATACCGCGAGCGAGCCTGGGCGAGGTCGTGGAAGATCGTTACGAGCTGGATGTTGTGGCTGGGCGCGGTCGAGGCGATCTCGGCCAGATGGGGGAGCGGGGCCACGTTGCCCGCTTCGTCGAGGCATAGGAGCAATGGTTTGTCCAGACGCCCACCGGCGAGTGTCGCCCGCTCGTAGGCGCGGTCGACAACCTCGCCGAGCAGCGCGAGGAAGACCGGGCGAAGCAGCTTCGTGGCCTTGGCGTCGCCGATCAGGTAGAGCGTCGCCGGCCCGTCGAGGAGCCGGTCCGCGGTGATCTCGGACGACTCGGCCGAGCGGGCGACGCGGCCGAAACGGTACGCGCGCAGCAGCGTCTGAGCGGTCGCCTCGATCGAGGTTCGAGTGCGGTCGGCCTGGGCCTCGAACGCGCGGACGGCGTCGTAGGCCTCGTGGCCGCCCTCGCCCGCGCACAACAGCGCCTGGTCGAGCTCGCGCATCCCCTGGCCGTTGACCCAGCGCACGACGGCGTCCATCCCGGCGCCACTGACCGCGGCCGCGTACAGCAGCGGGGCGAGTCGCTGCTCGGCGGCGACGGCCCAGAAATCGCCGCCCTCCGTGCTCCGGCGGTCAAGTTCGCCGGCCGACGCTAGACGCCAGGCCACCTCGAGCGCCCCGTCCCACGTGTGCGCGGTGTGCAGCGGGGACCACGTGTGCGCCCGTACGCCGGACAGCTCGAACGGGTCGAACACGAACACCTCGCCGAGCGCCCGTCGTCGCTCGATCGTGGCGCTCAGCAGGTCAGTCTTGATCGAGCTGGCCACTGCCGAACCGTTCCAGTCGAGCAGCGCGGGGATCGCGATCCCCGCCGACTTGCCCGATTGCGGGGGACCGAACGCCACCAGCGCATGGCGGTGCTCGGCGTATAAGAGCCGCCCCCCGTGCCTCCCGAGCACGAGCCGCCCCGTGCAGCGCCATCGCCCGAGGCTGCGGAGCGGGAGGAGCTCGGACGTCCTCGCCCAGCGCGCTCCGGCCCCGCCGCCGAAGCGTCCTCCGATCCGGCCTCCCGCGAGCGCAAGGCCGCCGCCGGCGCCGGCGAGCATCGCCAACGCGGCGTAGAACCCGTCGGCGCCCGGGAGCAGCCGCCTCGCCGGGGTCGGCCACGCGGCCGCCGGGTCTAAGAGGTGGGACGGCAGTCGGACCAGCACTCCGAGCAGCTGCCCAATCCCGATGGCCGGCCACCCCGACCCGAACAGCGCGCCGGCCAGTCCGCCCCATAGCCAGACCGCCGCCGCCGCCGTCGCGACGGATCCGATCGCCGCCAGAACGGCGACGTCGGACAGGCCCGTGCCGCGGTCCCGGCTCATCGCCGCTGTAGCCCGGTGGCGCGGTCCCGCCTCATCCCCGCCCCAGCCTCGCGTCGCTCACGCGCATTCCGGTGTCGGTGTTCGTGAGCGTCGCCTCGAGTCGTGACCGGTAGTGCTGGACCACGAACGACCGGTTGCCGACGCGCCACAGCGCCTGTCCTGCCGACAGCGTCGAGATCAGCCGCGCCTCGGTGTCGGACAGCCCGAGGAGCGAACGGGTGAGCGGGACCTGGCTCTCGTCCTGGTGGTAGACGATCCGGGTCGAGGCATCCGCGATCAGCCCTTCGGCGATCCGCGCCGCGCGCGACCCGGCATCCCCGGCGGCTTTCAGATCCGCAAGCTTGTGCAGCACGACGAGGTTCATCACGCCGAACTGCCGGGCGAGCTTGAAGTTCGACTGGAACCACTCGCCGAGGCCGGTGTGCTGGATGATCTTCCACGACTCGTCGGCGACGTTGATCAGCCGCTCGCGCCCGGGGCGCTCGGCCATCCGCGCCAGCAGCGCGCTCATCCACGCTGTCGCGCACGCCATCAGGATCCCGACCGCCGGCGAATCTCTGACCGCGTGCAGGTCGAGCACGAGCAATCGGGCATCGAGGTCGAGTCCCGGCGACGTCGGGCCGTCGAACATCCCCCGTAGGGGCCCCTCGCACAGGTCCTGGATCGCGAGTGCCGCGCGCCGGGCGTCGAGGGCGAGCCGCTCGGGAGTCGTGCGAAGCCTCTCCGCCATCTCCGGCACGGGGTCGAACAAGAACCCCGCGACCTGGGGCAGGGTGGGCTCGGCGACGCGGCTGACCCTGACCGCGTGCAGCGCCTCGCGGAGCGCGGCCGCCTCGACCTGGGTCAGGGGACCACCGACGGCCGTCATCGTCACCGCCCTCAGCAGCTCCAGCTGGGCGTGCTCCTCCGGACGCGAGGCGAGCGGGTTGAGCCGGATGGCGCCGCCCGGTTCGAGCGACACCGGCCGGACACCGACGGCATCGCAGAGCGGGCCATACTCGCGCTTGACGTCGAGCACGAACGCCCGCCGTCCGAACAGGAGCATCCGCCACAGCAGCGTCTTCACCAGCGCACTCTTGCCCTGGCCGAGCTTGCCGATCACGATCGCGTTGGGGTCATCGAGCGCACCCTGGCCGTACAGGAGCCACGGGTCGTAACAGAACGCCCCACCGCTCGAGTCGCGGCCGACGAACATGCCGCGCCCGCCGAGGCCGCCGGTCGCTACGAAGGGGTAGATGGCCTGCGCGTGCCGGGTCGTGCAGCGGTGGCCCGGCCGCTCGGCAGCACGTCGGCTCACGCACGCCTCCTGCTCAGACGACCCAGGCAGAACGCCGCGACGGCCACGACCGCAACCGCCCCGGCGGTGGAGACGCGACCGTGCAGCAGCGGCCGCATCAGCTCGTCGTAGACAAGGCGCGCGGTCAGGTAGTGCCAGAGGTAGGTCGGGAACGCGCTGTCCGCCGGACTCATCGCAGCCCCCGGCAGAGCGGCAGCGTGAACGTGAACGCCTCGGCCTGCTGGCCGTACATCCGGTGAAGTTCGAGCCGGGCGCGCGCCGCCTGCTCGTGGACCTCTGAACAGGCGCGGCGGAGATCGTTCAGGTCGCGCCCCGAGACGGTCACGAAGCCGGCCAGCCGGACCTCGGCGTGGCCCGCGGCGAGCTCGGCCTCGCGGCGCACCGTCGCCTCCTCCGCCTGGCGATGGCGGGCGGTGTCGGCCTGCCCGAAGCGATGGCGGAGCTCGCGGTCGGCGCGGTCTCGGGTGACGGCTGCCTCCACTTCCCGCGTCGAACGGTCGGGGGCGATCGGCTCGAATGTCACCGCGACCGTCCTGACCACGTGCGAGTGCCCGAGCAACGCGTCCATGAACATCGGCGAGACGTCGACGCGCGGCCACGCGCCGATCCAGAACGTGGCGTGGAGCGCGCCGTCGCTGGCGTAGTGCTCCCAGTGCTCGCGCGCGCCGAGCGGCCAGGCGTTGGCTTCGGCGAGGCCGTCGCGGTCGGGTTCGGCCGCCTCGACAGCGGCGAGCTCGGCACGCGCGTAGGGGTCGAACGCGGTCCGCAGGGTGCGCGCGAGCTGCCCGGCGCCGAGCGCCCCGAGCACGGTCACGTCCGCCGCCTCGAGGCCCTGCGCAACCCGCTCGGCCTGCTCGACCAGCGCGCTCACCGCGGCGGCCTGACCACGGTCGGCGACGCGGCGGGTATCGATCTGGACGGCAATCAGGACCTCGTGCTCCTGCGTGGCTTTCGTCGTAGCGCCGATCAGCTCGAGGTAGGACTCGATGATCGGCGTGCCCCGGAGCGGGACCGCGGGATCGCGCTCGTCGTGAAGCCAGCGCGCGAGCTCGTCTCCCTGTGCCGGCGCCGTGCGCTCGATCCACTGAAGTCTCCGGACCGCCCCGCCGGCTGCGCCGGAGAGGATCAGCCCCCACCGCGCGAGGCGCCGCTCCTGCGCCTCGGGATCGAGCAGCGAGAACGCGAGCACCCGGCAAGCCAGCACGGCGGTCAGTCGCCGGCCGCGTTGCTCAGTGAGGACTCCGACCGGATGGTCGCGATACGGGGCTTCGTCGATCCGCACGCCCCGCACGGCGGCCGGAGCATCGGGCGACGCGGGTCTCACCAGCCGGCGCAGCTGCCCCGGCCGTTCGGCCGCCACGATCCCGTGCGCGGGGGCGACCGAGTGGAAGCGGAGCCGTCCGCGCGTCCACCGCATGCCGAACGACACCAGTACCGGAATCCACTCATCGGCGGTGCGCCGGCCCAGCGGTGCGAACCCCAGGAGCAGCGCCCCGGCGAACAGCAGCGCCCCGAGGAGCGCCCCGGCAGCGGTCGGCGCGCGGTCGAGCACGACGATCGCTGCGAGCGCGCCGGCCCCCACCGCCGCTGCCTGACCGGCGCGGAGCTGCCCGAGGATCCCGCGGCGCTCGAGCGGCCCGAACCGGTACGTGAGTCGCTCGCCGGTCACCTGCGGCCGGCGTCGTCAAACGGCCGGGCGGGCGTCGCGAACAGGTTCTCGGCGCTCAGCTCGAGGACCGGCTCGTCGTCCCAGTTGAGCGGTTCCTCCGGGGGCGGGTCGTTCGGCCCGCCGCCGTCGTTGCCCGGCGCAGGGTCGCCGGCACCATCATCAGGGTGCTCCGGAGGGCCATCGCCGTGTCCAGGATCGATCTGCGTCGACGGACCCGGGTGCGCCCCTCCCGGACCCGCCCCTCCTGTCGCGGGCCCTCCCGAACCCCCCCCGCCCGGACCCGCCCCGCCCGGATCCGCCCCTCCGTCCGCAGCGTCGCGCCGCATCGCGGCCGTGACGATGTCGCTCCACTCGTGCGCCCCAGCCCACGCGTCTCCGGCGGCAAGGTTGGCGCGTCCGAGCTCGGCGCGCAGCGTCCCGGCCGCCCCGCTGGCGAGCTCTGCCAGCGGAATCATCCGAAGCAGCACCCAGGGCGAGAACGCCGCAAGCAGGATCAGCACCGCGCCGGCCATCACCGCCGTGACGCTCCCGTGATCGGCGCCGGAGCTGATCGCGGCGCCCCCGAGCGACAGGACGGCGACGATTGCGAACTTCGAAAAGATCAGCGCGACCAGCAGTTCGACGGCGCGGACCGCCCACACCCTACGTGCCGGCCAGACCATCGCCGCGAACGCGAGCGGCAGCATCAGCACGATCACGTACACGGCCGCCTCGCGCACCAACAGCTCGATCCACAGCGCGAACGCCGCGCCGATCATGAACAGGCCGACGAGTACCGCCAGGAACGGAGACGAGGTGAGCGCCGTCAAACCGCCGATCAGGACCCCGGCCTTAGCCAGGAAGTGCGCACTGGCATCGCCGGCGGCCGAGGAGATGAACACGCACAGCTCGTCCGTGGCGGCGAGCAGGAGCATCGTCAGCGGCGCTGCGACCGCGATCGCGAGCATCGCCAGCGGCAGATAGCCGAACGCCGACCGGACGAGTAGCCCGAGATCAGAGCGGATCAGCGCCTGTACTGCGGCCGCGAACAGGAACGGCAACGCGAGCACCGCGGCGATGGCGGTCATCCGCCAGTAAGTCGCCGAGAACCATGTCGTGCGCAGTTGCGGCGCGGTGGTCGTGCCGAGCGCCGACGCGGTCTCGGTAAGCACGGCCTGAGCCCCGCCGAGCACGAAGCCGCCGATCGCGGCCAGGCCGAGAGCCGTGCTCGCGGTCGACGCCACGGTCTGCGTCGCGCCGCTCACCACACTGTTGACCGCCTGTGCCGGATGACCGGTGAAGAGCTGCTTCCCCGCCGTCAGAAGCTTGCCGCCGGCCTGGGTGCCGATGCCCGCGCAGGCGCTCTCGGCTGCGGAGCTCAACACCCCGGCAGCGCCGCACACCGGATTGTCGAGGCTGATTGCGGACGCCGGCGCCGGCGCGGCTGCCAGCGCGTACGCCATCGCCGCCATCGTTGCCAGGGCGGCCAGCGCGACGGTGACCGGTCTCATTTCGCGGTCGACCCGAGGTGCTGGAAGAAGTTGACGAGACCGGGGCCTGACCCGATCACGAGCGCCGATGCCGCCGAGATCACGGCCGCCATGCGCCCGCGCGCCGCGTAATGCGGGTTGTGAGCATGGGACGCGACCGCCCACAGGGCAGCGCCGACGAACGCCCCGAGGAGCGCGATCACGAGCGCCCACGCCTCCGCGCCGTTCACGAGCTGCTGGAGGACGTTGCTTCCCGGAAGTCCGGTCAGGTCCGGCTTGGCCGTGACATCGGCCAGTAAAACCAACATTCGTCTAACTCCTTCCAGTCTAATTGAGCCAATTGAAGCTAAATGAACCTAGCAATATCAAATGAGCTTTGCTAGGTTTCGTTCGCATCAATTTAGTCTCAATTGGACTGAATATGGCCAACATCGAGGCGGCGCCCATCCTGGGCACGGGAGACATCGGAGAGCTGTACGGCGCGCTCGCCGTTCACCTCGAACAGATCGTGCGCCTCGACGTCCGCGCACCCGACGCCGTGATCGAGGACGCGTGCCAGGCCGCCTGGTGCCGGCTGCTACGCCACCGTGACCGCGTTCACCGCGAGACCGTGATGGCGTGGCTGGCGCGGACCGCCGTCCGCGAGGCGTTCAGGTCGCTGCGCCGACACCGTCGGGAGCAGTCACTGGAGGGGGTTATCGACGAGGGCGGCGACCTCGCGTGCGCCAGAACGCCGACCCCCGAGAAACTGTTCGAGCAGCACCAGCGTCTGAACGAGGTCGGGCTGCTGCCGGTGCGCCAGCAGCGCCTGCTGTGGCTGCACGCCTTCGGCCTGACCTACGTCGAGATCGCAGCCCACGAGCGCTGTTCGCGGCGAACGGTCGAGCGCCAGCTACTCCGCGCCAGAGCCGGGCTCCGGGAGCAGCGCCGCGCGGAGACCGTCTGGCGCGCGGACGCTGTCTACCGCGCGGAGACTGTCAAGCGCGCGGGGACCTTCTAGCGCGCGGGGACCGTCTAGCGGGCCCGGCCGCGCTTGCGCCGGCGTTTCTCGGCCTGGCTCAGCTTGCGTGGCTTCGGGCGCGGCTTGGACCCCGCGCGCCGGCCTTCCGCGTCGATCGGGGCCGTGAGGCGGTGGCCCTTCGGAGCGCGCCGGCGGGCGTCGCGCGCGATGTAGACGGCGATCCCACCGAGCACGACGAGCGCGCCAATCGCGATGATGATCGCCGAGCTCCCGGAGAACGCGCTACCGCTGCCGGCAGTGGCGCTCGTGCTCACCGTGGGCGCGACGGTGGTGGTCGTTGGAGTCGACACCGTCGGCTGGGGGAAGCTGGGAGCCAGCGGGTTCGTCGTCGGCGACTGGGCGGCGGCTACCGCGGGCAGCGCGAGCCATCCCCCAACAAGGACCAGCAGCACACCCCGAACCGCTCCCCTCAAGGTGATCCCTCGCTAGGCGAGCGGTTTCTCCATCGCCGGCGTCTCGGGCGCGCGGACATACGGCTGCTCGTCCGCGACGTCTTCCTCGTGGTAGACGCTCTCCGCGTTGACCGCCCAGATGTCGTGGTGAGATCCGGTGAGGATGTTGTCGACCGCGCGCATCGCGGTCAGCATCGAGTGGTCGGAGTTGTTGTACCGATGTAGCCCGTTGCGGCCGACCTGGACGAGGTTCGGGATCCGATCGAGCCAACCGCGGATCTTCTTCACCCGGTCGGCGTACTCAGCGTCGTACATCGGATATGCCTTGTGCACGCGCACGACGAAGCCCATCTTCACCTTGTCGGCCCGCGCGAGGCCGAGCTGCTGAATCTCGCGGGTCGCCATCGCCACGAGGTTGTCGTCGTTCGTGCTCCAGAGCTCATCGCCCTCGAAGCAGAAGTACTCCATGCCGATCGACGCGTCCTTGTCGTTGGGGACCATGAACGGGCTCCAAGAGCGGAAGTTCTGGATCCGCCCAACCTTGACCGACGGGTCGTGAATGTAGATCCAGTTGTCGGGGAACACGTCCTCGTTCTCGATCACGAGCAGCACCGTGAGGAAGTCGCGGTAGCGCAGCCCGCGCGCCGCGTCTCGGACGTCGCCTGGCGCCTCGGGCTCGGCGATCCCAATCGTCGTGCGCAGCGGCAGCGACGAGATCACGTACGAGGGCGTCAGCGTCTCCCCGCCCGCGACGAGCTCGGCCACACGGTTGCCGTCGAAGCGGATCCGCGTCACCGGGGCGTTCAGACGGACCTCGCCGCCATGAGCGCGAATTTCGTCGCGCATCTTCTCCCACATCTGTCCCGGTCCGTAACGCGGGTAATTGAACTCCGAGATCAGCGACTTGATCTGGTTGCCCCTGTTGCCGAAGAAGGCGTTCTTGGCGGCGGCGAAGAACGACAGCCCCTTGATGCGCTGGGCCGCCCACTCGGCCCGGATCTCGGAAGTCGAGACTCCCCACACCTTCTCCGTGTAGGACTTGAAGAACTGGTTGAAGAGCCAGCGGCCGAAGCGGTTGGTGACCCACTGCTCGAAGGTGTCCTCGCGCCCCTTGGGCTTAGCTGCGGCCCACATATAGGAGACGAGCGCCTTGGTCAGGTCGACCGGCCCGAGCTTCTTGATCACGTCCATCCCCTGGAGCGGATATTCGAGAAACTTGTGGTTCCAGTAGATCCGGCTCTGGCGCGGCCGCTTGAGAAACTCGTCGGCGAGGATCTCGTGCCAGAGGGCATCGACCTCCTTGGCCTTCGTGAAGAAACGGTGCCCTCCGAGGTCGAAGCGGTAGCCCTCCCGCACGTCGGTGCGCGCGATGCCGCCGACCTGGTCGGTCGACTCGAGCACGATCACGGGCTTGCCCTGCCTCGCCAGCAGATAGCCGGCGGTGAGGCCTGCAGGTCCGCCGCCGAGCGCCACGACGGGGTGCTCCGGAGTGATGTCAGCGCCGCGGGGCGGGGAGCCCTGGCCGGGATTGGGAGTCGAATCAGTCATGAAACCTTCTCGTAGAGCACGGCGCTGTAGGCAAGGATGCTGGCTCCCCGGTAGTTGTGCGGTGCGGTTGCCACCGCCTTGAGGACTCCTCGGTTGACGTCGTCCTGCAGGATCTGACCCCACTGTGCCGACCGCCGGCGCACCAGCTGAGTCCACGAGGACTTCCAATTGTTCGCGCCCTCGGTCAGCGGTCGCACGTACAGGAGCTGCTGTCCCGGTTTGAGGCTAGCAACCAGCGGCGGGAGCAAAGCCTGCGGGTTGGCGGCCCGCAGGCGCTTGAGGGCGTAGACCCAGTCCATGTAGCTCGGGTCCTTGACCGGGCCGAGCGGCGTCTGGAAATCGTGCAGCGTGCCTGGGAGGTAGTACCAGGCGAGCGGCGTCGAGTCGGGCTGGGCGTCGACGACGACGGCGTCGGAACGGAGGATCGGAGTCAGCTCGCCGCTGATGTCGCGCATGTCGCTCTTGAACTGCGGGGAGTAGGAGGAGATGTGGACGACGAAGACCAGCGAGAGCGCGATCGCCACGAGCCCCACGATCCCGGCGCGGGCCGCCCCCCAAGCCGCGAGCAGCAGGATCGCCCCGAGGATCGGCGCGAAGTAGCGCGAGACGAACGCCGGCGTGACCTGCGATGCCAGCCACGCCAGGAGCAGGGTGGCGACCGGGAGCAGAACGAGCGCCCACACCAGCGTCGCCTCCCGCGTGCGGCGGTACCGGCGCGTGAACAGCGACGCCAACCCGATCACGGCCGCGAGCACGAGCGCCACCGTGATGCGATCGCCGCCCATCAGGTCGCGCGAGATCAGGACCGGTGCGCCGAACCGGGGCGGGGGTGCCCACGGCGCGCCGGTGTGGGTGGCTTGATAGATGAAGTTGGGCAGCCAGGGCAGGAACAGGACGCCGGCGCCCACGTAGGTGAGGACCGCGTCGCGGACGAGCCCGCGGCGGTCCTCGCTCACCCGCCAGATCGGGATCAGCGCGATCACCGAGCCGGCGCCGAAGAAGATGCCCCACGCGTGGGTGTAGAGCATCAGCGCCTCCAGCACCGCGAACATGACCAGGTAGCGCCGGCGCCTGTACAGGAAACCATGGAGGAACGCCGCGGTGGCGAGGATCCCGAACAGGGCCATCAGCTCGTACATCCGGCTCTCCTGCGCGTACGCGGTCAGGAACGTGCTGAACGCGCACAGGATCGCCATGTACACGCCGGCGCGGCGGCCGAACAGGCTCCACCCGGCCCACATCCCGGCCGGGATGCACAACAGCCCGAACACGAGCGACAGCGCGTGCGTCGCCGCCTCGCTGGCGCCGAAGATGCTGATCCACACGTGCAGGAGCAGGTAGAACAGCGGCGGCGAGCCGTCATGGCGGAGCACGCCCGGGATCGCGCTCAGCGAGTGCGAGGCGATGCCCGTGGTGATCGCCTCGTCCTCCCAGAACTGCCCGGTGACGTAGCGGGTCCGCAGGACGGCCGAGACCACCATCAGGAACACGAGCAGGCCGGCGGTGCTGGCCCACACCGGAATCCGCTTTAGGCGGTCGGGCTCCCTGAAGTCGAGGACGCGGGGGATACCGCGCGGAGGGGCGCTGACGGCCACTACCGGGCCACCTTCGCGGCGCACGTCGAGAACACCCGGAACGTCCGCACGTGGGCGACCAGGGTGTAGTGCGCGCCGGCGCGCTCCCACGCGATGATCTGCGCGGGCGTCGGCAACAGCGTGGACTTCGACTGCGCGCGGGTCTGGAGGATCACGTTGGGCCAGGGGGGTCCGGCCAGCTGGCTCGGTTCGGCCTGGACGCGTAGGGTGCGGACCCCGAGCGTCCAGGCGACCATCGGGACCTGGAAGCCCTCGGTCATGACCGTGTTCGGGTGGCTGCCGCAGTTGAGGACCGCGCTCACTCCGCCGGCCTTCTGCACGGCCGCGTTCAGGTCCTCGCGCAGGTGCGCCTGGTAGACGAGCGCGTGATGGGTGCGCGGCAGGCTGACGATGTTTGTGCCGATCCAGGGCGGCACCGCGAGGAACAGGGCGACTGCGACGACCGTGCCGGCTGGGATCGTCACCGCCGACGCGGTCACCCGGCGCAGCGCGGAGCCGGCGCGCTCGGACAGCACGCGGATCCAGTTGGCGATGCTGCGCGAGAACCATCCCCACGCGATTCCTCCGGCGATCGCCACCGGCGCCGTGCCGAGAACCAGATAGCGGTTGTTGCCCGAGAACCCGGCCTGCGTCTCGAACGCGATCCCGAGCCACCACACCAGGCCGAACACGCCGAGCCCGAGCAGCCACGCCCGCGCCCGGATGCCGGCGTCCACCGGACCGCTGTGGCGCCACCACGCAGCGCGCGTGCGCCACAGGCCGAACGCGGCGACGAATAGCGCGATGATCCCCGGGATCTTGACCCGGTTCAGCACGGTCGGCCACGCCTCCTTCTTGAACACGGTGCACACCGGGCACTTCGCGAACGCGGCGCTGTTGGCGCGCGGATGCTGGGCGCGAGTGACGCCGCGGAGCAGATGGCCGGAGCCCCAAAGCTCGGGGAGGAACCACAGCACCGGGATCAGCGCGAACAGGCCGACGACGAGCTTGCGAGCGCCCGGATCGCGCCAGAACAGGTAGAGGCCGTACGGCCCCCAGAAGAACCACAGCTCGGGGCGGTCGAGCGCGGCGAAGAAGCCGAACACGAACGCTCGCTGGCGCGCGCCGTCCATGTAGCTGTCGACCGCGATCAGCGCGAGCGCGGTGGCGAAGCCCTCCGAGTAGCCGAGCGCATTATCGGAGATGAACCCGCCGGAGTTCACGAGGCTGCCCGCCGCGATGACGCCCGCGAGCAGCGGCGCGATCATCCCCATCCAGCGCGACGCCCGGTCGGGCTCGGCGAGCCCGGCCACGATGTCGCGCGTGAGGCGCCAGGCGATCTTGAACACCATCGCCGCCGCCATCACTGCACCCGCGCGGGCGAAAATCAGCCACAGATCCGGTTGGGCCTTGCCGAACAGCGCGAACACCGTCGTGAACAGCATCGGCAGCGGTTTCCACGACGGGCCACCGGCGGTGTGGAGGTCGAAGTGGATGATCTCGTGGCCCCACACGAGCCATGCCCACGGGTCGTAGCTCGGCGTGGACGGGATCAGCAGCGACAGCGCCGCGAGCACCAACGCACCGCCGCCCAGGGCGAGGTACAGCCGCCATCCGGACATCCGCCCGGCGAGCGCGCGGGCCCGCGCCGTGGCGTCAGTCGACGGCGCCGGCGCAGTCAGCTCTGCAGTGGGAACGGACAAGAAAACCGGAAGGATCTGGTTGGTGCCGCGCTCGCCAATAAACGCATGGCAGCGGCAGATGCGTACAAGAGCCTGCGTACTGGGCGCGGGCGTCCGGGCATTCTAATCGGCGTCTAACCCTGAACGCCCTGATCGAGGCAGTCCTCGACGGCCGTCAGCTCGGGGTCGGAGCCCTGGTTTGGGAACAGCAGAGCGGTCCCGATCGCCTCAGCACCCTGGGCGCTGCCGTCGATTTGAGCGGCCTGGGCCGCTCCGGCCGTGGGGGTGAACACGACCGTCGGACCGTTCGGTGCGGCGTCGATCTGAAGCTTGGTCGGGCTGACCACCGTGACCGCCACGTGGGCGTCGCGGATGCACGCGAGGTGGTTGTGGATGTCTGTCAAGGGGCTGTCGACCCGGCCGCGGCTGACGAGCCTCGGGGAGCCGGCTGGCACCTTCGGGTGGACGTTGACAGCCCCGCACCCGGTCGCCGCCAGAGCGGCGAGCGCGACCGGGAGCGCGAGGCGCCGCACGGTTAGAAGCTTCTCAGTGGGCATGCGCCCGACAAAGGTAGAGGATCATTCAGGCCGTGCTCATATACGGAGCCCTCGGTGGACCGCTGCCCAAGTTAGGGGTCGTGGCGGCGGCGGTGCTCGCGGCCGTCGTGATGCTGCATCGCGATACCCGCGTTCAGGCGCTGGCGATGATCGGCGCGCTGGTCCTCGCTCCCGTCTTGCTGTTGGCCGATATCTGGCACTCGCCACAGCTTGGAATCGTCCACCGCCATCCGTTGGTGGCGGTGGTCGGGGCGCTGCTGGCGCTGGCCGCCGTGGCAGGGGGGGCGTGGGTGGTGTCGAAGTGGCCGGCGATCCTGGCCGGCGCCGTGATCGTGGCCCTCCCGTTCCGCATCCCGATCCAGGCCGGGGGCGTCACCTCGAACCTATTGGTACCCCTGTACTTCGTTGTGGCGGCCGGTTCGCTTTCGTTCGTCGTCGGCGCGCTGCGAGGCCGGGCGTCGCCCCGACCGAACCCACCCGGCGATCGCGCCCCCGCGCTCTGGCTCGAGCGCCTGCTGGCCGGCTACATCGTCCTGTACGCGCTCCAGGCGACGTACTCGCCGAAGTTCACGACCGCGCTCCAGCAGATGGTGTTCTTCTATGTCCCGTTCGCGCTCGCCTACTTCCTGCTGCGCCGGCTCGACTGGACGCCTCGGCTGATCCGGATCTGCGTGCTCCTGCTGGCCGGGCTGGCGGTGCTTTTCGCCCTCGTCGGGTTCGTCGAGTACGACACCAAGACGATCTTCCTGAACCCGAAGCTGGTCGCGTCCAACGCGGTGCACACGTACTTCACGGTGAATTCGGTGTTCCTAGATCCGAACATCTTCGGCCGCTTCCTCGCGCTCGTGATGATCCTGGTCGCCGCCGTGCTTCTGTACGCACGCCGGCAGCGGACCCAGGTAGGGTCGATCGCCGTCCTCGCGATCCTTTGGGGGGCGCTCGTGCTGACGGTGTCGCGGTCGAGCATCGGCGCACTGCTCGTGGGGCTCGGCGCGCTCGGGGCAATCCGTTGGAACGTCGGACGGGCGGTGTTCGCCGCCGCCGGGATCGTCGCGGTCGCCGCCGCGGCAATCGCGCTCTCGCCTACCACGTTCGGCCTGAATCAAGGTCTCAATGGTGCCTCGAGCGGACGTCCAGGGCTCGTGTCCGGAGGCCTCGATCTGTTCGCCGACCGCCCCATCTGGGGATTCGGATCGGGCTCGTTCGAGACCGAGTACAGCGCCCACAACCACCACATTGGCCAGACCCTGTCGGCCTCGCACACGATCCCGATCACGATCGCGGCCGAGCAGGGCCTGATCGGGGAGCTCGTCTACATCGCGCTCGTAGTCGCGGCGCTGGTCACGCTGTTCCGGCGCTGCCGGCCTGATCCCGCTCGCGTGGCGATCGCCTGTGCCTTCCTCGCCCTGCTGTTCCACACGATGCTGTACGCCGACTTCCTCGAGGACCCGATCACCTGGACGGTGCTGGCCATCGGCGTGGCACTCGCGCTGCGGCCGCCTGGCGACTCGGCCGGTCCGGGGAGCGAGCGCGCCGCCGGCGATCGCCAGCTTCAGCAGCAGCTGGCGTAGCGAGCGCGCCCGCTACGCAGCCCGGCGCACCGGCGCAGGACGACGCCGGCTCAGGACGACTTATCCCCGAGGGCGTACCGCTGGATGTCGTTGTCGAGCGCGGCCTCGGTGTCGTACTGCCCCGTGTGCACGAATACCACTTTGCCGGCCGGGTTAAGGAAGATCGTGGTGGGGAACCCCTCGAGCACGGCGAGCGAGGACAGGTCGCTCGACGCCACTGCGTAGCTCGGATAGCTGATCGGGTGCTGAGCGAGGAACGAGCGCGCATCGCTGGTCGAGTCGTTCGTGTCGGCTCCGACAAACGCCACCTTCCGCCCGTACTTCGCTGAGGCGGTGGCCAGCAGCGGGAACTCCTCGCGGCATGGAGGGCACCACGCGGCCCAGGCGTTGAGGACCACCGGGTAGCCGTGCAGCGATTGCAGGCGATCTGTCAGCGTGCCGCCCGACGAGATCAGCTCACCCGCCTGCGAGTGAAGCCCGGCCAGCGAGCCAGGCGAGCCGGCGAGCGCGGCGTTCGCCGCGGCGGCGGTCGGCGCCGTTGTCTTGGGGACGGCGCTTGCCGGGACGTTCCGGTTCATCAGGAAGTAGAGGTCGTCGAGCGACTCGCTTGCGGTCCACGGGAGCTGCGGATGCGCGAGGTTCTGCTTGCCCTCCTCGCTCAACAGGCTGGCCAGCACGGGCGATAGCTTGCCCTCGATCTGGGGCATGCCCTCGTCGATGATCCGCTCCTGGCCGGCGGGGTCGATGAAGAACACGGCGTCGGTGTGCTGGACGTCGAACCTCTCGGGCTTGTGAGTGAGCCAGTCGACGTCGGGCGGCTTGCCCTGAGGCACGCGGGCGTAGTAGACGCCGAAGAACTTCCACAGCTTCGCGATCTCGGACTGCGTCCCGGTCAACATCTCGAAGTTGGCGCCGGTGAGCTTCTGGTAGGCGCGCAGCCGGGCCGGGTTATCGCGCCACGGATCGACCGTCGCCTCCGCGACCACGACCTGCTTGGACAACCCGGCCAGGCGCACATCGTTGGTCAGCTCCATCAGGGTCGCCGTGGTCATCGGGCAGACCTCGTGGCACAGCGTCATCGACGGGGCCAGGACCACCCACTTGCCCTTCCACGCGCCGAGCGAATACGGCTTGCCCTGCTCGTCGGTCAGCGTCAGCGACGGCACCCGGCGGGGCCGCTGGAGCTCGGTGCCGATCGCCAGCGGGGCGGGCACCTGCGCGCTCGCGGCCGGGGGCCGCTTGATGTCGAGCCGGGCCAGCAGCGCCAGCACCACCAAGATCGCCAGCACCACCACCGCGCCGACGGCCGAAATCAGTCGAAGACGAGCAAGCGACACGCTGCGAAGACATTAATACGTCTGGTGTTGGGCCTTCGTTTGGAACCGCGCGGCCGCGAGCCACGGTTCCCGCTCGGCCCGGGGTGCTTCCCGGTCACCGACGGCCCGGCGCGGACCTCCTCGCGCCGGTGCTTCCGGGCACGGACGGCCCGGCGCGGGCCTCCCGGAGCATGCACAACCTGCCACTCGGCGCCCGCCGGCCAGACCATGGCAGGGCGCGTATGTGGGGCATGCGCGCCCTGCCACCGTCCCGAGCGAACGCCTCGATTGGCAGGGTTCGCAGGTTCCTCTGGAGCGGCGGCTCGCCACCATCCAAACCCAGCCGGTCCGCAGACAGACGACCACCTCCCGCCGGGGTGAAATCCCAGCCCGATCTCGGTAGGATCGGGTGCCGTGACCTGGGGACTCATCTGGTTGATGTTCGCCCTGAAGATCCCGCTGGCCGGACTGATCTACATCGTCTGGTGGGCGATCAAGCAAGAGCCTGACGAGTCGTCCTCGCGCGACGACGACGGCGGGATCAAGCGCAACCCGGCGCACCCCCGCGAGCCGTTCCCGCGCCACCCCCGTCGTGGGCCTCACGGCGATCCGGCGCCGCCCTCGCCGCCGCGGGTGCGCACGGCCCGCGCGCGGACCCGCACGCTCGAGCGGTAGAACCACCAGAAGCACCGCGTGGCGGCCCCCGTCCCCCGGCGCTGGCAGACTTGGAACCAGATGAGCGCGCTGGCTTCCGTCCTGTCCGACGCCACGATCCTCGAGCTGGTCGAAACCGGCCGCATCAAGATCGACCCGTGGGACCCCGGCCTGGTCCAGCCCGCCAGCGTCGATCTCCGCCTCGGCGATTCGTTCCGCGTGTTCCACAACCACCGGGCCTCGGCGATCGACCTCCGCGAGCCACCCGCGGGCCTCACCGAGGAAGTGGCCATCAAAGCCGACGAATCCTTCGTCATCCACCCCGGGGAGTTCTGCCTCGGCCGCACGCTCGAGTGGGTCGAGCTCCCCGATGACATCGTCGCGCGAATCGAAGGCAAATCCAGCATCGGCCGCCTCGGGTTGATCGTCCACGCCACCGCCGGCTTCTGCGACCCCGGCTGGCAGGGCACGCTCACGCTCGAGCTCAACAACCTCACGCGCATCCCGATCAAGCTGTACCCCGGGCTCCCGATCGCCCAGCTGTCGTTCATGGCGCTCGACCGGCCGGCCCTCCGACCGTACGGGAGCCCCGAGCTCGGGAGCCATTACCAGGGCCAGCTCGCGGCCACCGAGAGTCGCTACGAGGGCTCGCGCCCCACCGCCACACCCCGGAACCGCATCGAGTAGGCTCGCGCCCGTGACCGTGCTGCTCATCGCCGCGAGCGAGCCGTCGAAGGTCCCGTTCTACATCGCCGGCGGGCTGCTGGTGGTGTGGGCGCTCGGCCTGGCCGCGGTCGGGCTCGACGCGCCCGGCCTTCCCCAACGGCGAACGAGGCGCGCGACTCGTGATGTTCGGCACGTTCGTGCTGATGGTCATCGCGATGGGCTCCGCCGTGCTCACGAGCGCGTTCCCCAAGTAGCCGGCGTTCCCCAAGTAGCCGGCGTTCCCGTGCTCACGACGCCTTCCCCAAGTAGCCGGCGTTCCCCAAGTAGCCGGGCCCGCGACCGGCTGACAACCACCCGACAA
The DNA here is from genome assembly GCA_963737055.1 of uncultured Solirubrobacterales bacterium. Taxonomy (GTDB): domain Bacteria; phylum Actinomycetota; class Thermoleophilia; order Solirubrobacterales; family Solirubrobacteraceae; genus Palsa-465. Next base: position 467,076 of record CAVTRE010000004.1, read on the forward strand.
CCAGACGGGCGCCGTACACGCCCGGCGCTAGCGTCTCGGCCCAGTCGTGTGGGTACTAAATTGAAGTTGGTAATTCCGCTCGGCCACGGCGCGGAACGCGGAACATCCCCGGACTAGGTAATCGCGCGAGAAGGAGCGCCATGACGACTGAGACACAGACACGAGACGGCGCCGGCGCAGCGACGTCGACCGACACCCTGACGGTCACGGACAACCGGACCGGGAAGCAGTACGAGATCCCGATCGAGGACAACACGATCCGCGCGACCGAGCTGCGGAACATCAAGGTCAACGAGGACGACTTCGGCCTGATGACGTACGACCCCGCCTACATGGCGACGGCGTCGTGTCGCTCGGCCATCACGTTCATCGACGGCGAGAAGGGCATCCTCGAGTACCGGGGCTATCCGATCGAGCAGCTCGCCGAGCAGTCGAGCTACCTCGAAGTCGCCTATCTGCTCATCCACGGCGAGCTCCCGGACAAGAAGCAGCTCGAGGAGTGGACCCACCACATCACGATCCACACGTTCGTACACGAGAACGTCAAGGAGTTCATGCAGGGCTTCCGCTACGACGCCCACCCGATGGGGATGCTGCTCGCCTCCGTCGGCGCGCTCTCGACGTTCTATCCGGAGGCGAGCCAGATCAAGGACGAGGAGGTCCGCTACATCCAGGTGATCCGGCTGCTGGCGAAGATGCCGACGCTGGCGGCGTTCGCATTCCGTCACAACCAGGGCAAGCCGTACGTGTATCCCGACAACGAGCTGTCCTACCCGGGCAACTTCCTCTCGATGATCTACAAGATGACCGAGATCCGCTACGAGCCCGACCCCCGGCTGGAGCATGCCCTCGACGTCCTCTTCATCCTCCACGCCGACCACGAGCAGAACTGCTCGACCAGCGCCGTACGCAGCGTGGGCTCGAGCCAGGTCGACCCGTACTCCGCCGTCGCAGCGGGCGTGGCCGCGCTGTATGGCCCGCTCCACGGCGGCGCCAACGAGGCCGCGCTCCGGATGCTGCGCCGGATCGAGACCAAGGACAACATCCCTGACTTCATCAAGGGGGTCAAGGACGGGAACGAGCGTCTGATGGGCTTCGGCCACCGGGTCTACAAGAACTACGACCCGCGCGCCAAGATCATCAAGAAGGCCGTCGACGAGGTGCTCGAGGTCACCGGGACCAACCCGCTCCTCGACATCGCGCTCGAGCTCGAGAAGATCGCGCTCGAGGACGAGTACTTCATCGATCGCAAGCTCTACCCGAACGTGGACTTCTACTCAGGGCTGATCTATGAGGCGCTTGGGATGCCGATGGAGATGTTCCCGGTGCTGTTCGCGATCGGGCGCACGAGCGGCTGGATCGCGCAGTGGCTCGAGATGATCGACGACAAGGAGCAGAAGATCGCCCGCCCGCGCCAGATCTACACCGGCGCTCGCGGCCGTGACTATGTCCCGATGGACAAGCGGTAGACCGGGCTGACAAAAGAAACCTGGACGCTGACGGTCCGCGCCGGGGCGCGCGTCGAGCACGAGCGGTTCGACGCGCTCGACGCGGCTCTCGGAGCACTCGAGAACCGCGTGACCGACCTCGCCGGCGACGCCGCCCGCGACCCCGCGAAAACACAGCTGAAGCGCTACACCCCCGACGAGCAGGTAGTGGCCAGAGTGGAGCTCGCCGGCCCCCAGAAGCGGCTGGCCAACGTGCACGGCGGCGTGGATGTCCACGGAGACGGCTCCACCGAGGCCTTCCTCGGCCGCGTCCGTCGGCTGGCCATAACGCCCGAATCGGGCGAAGACGGGATTTCGGCGCTCCGCCGGGCGTTGGTCAATCGGTGAGATACCCTTTAGAAACGAATGGGGAAGGTTGATTTCGGCTTCATGAGCACCCTGGTGCGCATCGTTCTGCGTCCGTTCGGCTATCTCGCCTTCGTGCTGGCGCTGGCGTCGCTGTCGGCGGCGTCCAAGCTGCTGGGGGAAAAGGACGAGCTCGGCTACTTCTCGGACAGGCTGGCCGCCATGCTGTGGCGCTACCCCGAGGTCACCCGCAAGGGCGTTCAGATGGCCTGGGTAGTGTGGGCGGTCGCGTTCCTGATCGCGCTGCCGCCGCTGGATCCGCTGTCTACCCCGTGGGACGAGGTTGTGCTTGGGGCAGCTGCGATGGGCGTCCTCTGGCGCCGGACTGTCGCCGCGCGCCGAGTCGGGCGTTGAGGTTCTCGAGCGCCTGCTCGAGCCCCACTTCGGCGGGGTCGAGCTCGCGCATCGCGGCCGCCAGCCGGTACTCGGCGAAGTAGTCCGGGTCGACGTCGCAGGCGGCGGCGATCAGCTCCATCGCGCGCATCGACGGCTTGTCGTGGCCGTTGGCAAGCATGTTGATGTGGGCGTGGGTGATGCCCTTGCCGTCGAGCTGGCGGGTCGCCTCGGCGAGCCCGCGATAGGTGAGCGAGCGCGCGTCCATCAACGCGCGAAGCGATTCTCCGAAGGGTTTGGTGCTTGGAGATGTCATCGAAGGTCCTGTGTTGCCTTCCCGAGGGTACAACCCTCCCCAGCGGTGACTACACGGACCGCTTGACAGAGCCGCCTATAGCTTGGTAGGTTACCTAACACTGACGTCGCAGGCAAGGTTTACCTACCAGCGGCGCCTCCCTGGCGCAGGCGATAGACCGGCAGGCAGGCGCTAGGGATCGACCGGACCGAGACCTCAGACCTCGCAGGGGGTCACAGGCGGACACCGTCTGAGCGAGGTCCTCGGTCCGGCTTATTTCTGTGCTCCCTACCGCCATCCTCATTCGGTGGCAACCCCCGGTCGACGGCTGTCTCTACAGCGATGCGCGAGCCTACCAAGCGAGGACCGGGCCGGGCAACGCTCGGGCGTTGGCGTCCGGTTACAGCACGAGCGTCGCGCCGTTGGTGCGCAGCCACCGGACGTGCTCGCGATACCGCGGGCTTCGCAAGGCCACCAGCCGCCAGAATCGGGGCGAGTGATCCATGACCTCGAGGTGGCAAACCTCGTGCCAGACGACGTAGTCGAGCACCGCCTCGGGCGCCAGCAACAGCCGCCAGTTGAAGCTCATCGACCCGGATCGCGAGCAGCTGGCCCAGCGCGTCTTCTGTCCGCGGATGGTAAGCCCCGAGTACGACGTGCCGGCCAGCGCGCACGCCTGCTTCAAGCGGGGCTCGATTTCCGACCGGGCCGCGCGGCGGTACCAGCGCTCGAGCGCCGGCATCCGCGCATCGCCGACGGGCACGAGCAAAACGTCTCCGCGCCGCGTAACTCGCGTGCGACCCGCCTGAACCGACAACGACAACGTCTGCCCCAGGTATGGCACGGTGTCGCCGCGCGCCGCGACGGCGGCGCGGGTGGCCTCGAGCTCGGCCATCCGGCGCTCGATCCACGGCCGGAACTCGCGGATCGCGGCCGCAGCTTCGCGCTCGGGCGCGCGGCGCGGCAGCACCACTTCAACGCCGCGCGCCAGATCGACGGTCACGCGAACTCGCCGTGCCCGATCCGAGCGCCGCACCTGATAGACGACCGGTTCCACGGTGAGAAAGGGTACGGTCCGTTTCCGACGACAGGCTGACGGCCGCGCACAACCCATGAGCTCCCTTCCTCTACTCGCCGAGCCGCTGACCGATGGGCAGGTCGCGCTGCGCGACTATGCGGAGCGCGACATTCCCGAGATCCTCATCGCCCACCAGGACGACCCGCGCATGCATCTGCTGACCGGCGAGGACCGGCCGCCGAGCGGCGCCGAGCTTGGGCGCGCGGCCGAACGCGAGCCGCTCGTGCGGGCCGCCGGCGAACGCGCCACGCTCACGATCCTCGAGCCCGGCTCAGATGCCTGCCGCGGCCAGATCCGCGTCTACCCGGTCGACTGGGATCAGTCCCGGGCCGAGGTGGGGATCTGGCTCGCGCCGCAGATCAGGGGCCACGGACTCGGGCGCAGCGCCCTCACGCTCGCCGGCCAGTGGCTCCTCGGACCCTGTGGGCTCGCCCGCGTCGAGCTCTTCACCGAGCCGGACAACGCGCCGATGATCCGCGCCGCGCAGGACGCCGGGTTCGTCCGCGAGGGCGTCCTGCGCGAGTATCTGCGCCGGAGGGGTAAGGGCATCGACGTGGCCGTCATGTCCCTGATCCCCGGCGACGCCGGCGACCCCGGCGGCCGCGGTGACCCCGCCGACCCGGACGACCCCGGCGACACCTGAACGACATGCGGTACTGGCGAATCAAGCTCCCAGCCGGGGTCCGGACGCCCTTCGAGGTGTACGTCAACGGCGTGCCCCAGGAGCTCGGAGTCGACTACCGGATCTCATCAGGCGAGCTGCTGTTCGAACGCGAGCTTGTCCACCAGAAGCTGAGCCTCTGGGCCTGGTTCATGGGCGTCTGGGGAATCGGGACCTACAAGCGCAACGACGAGGTCGATGTCCGCTACGAGGTCGACGGTCAGCCGAGGCTCGCCCACAACCTGGACATCATCCCGCCGAGCTGAATACGAGCCTCAGTCGGTCGTTCGGACCACTTCGCGCCGCACCCACGGGCGCATGAGTCGCAGCGCTGCCAGGATCGCGCGCGTCGCGGGGGAGCGGTTCAGCGTGTAGAAGTGGATTCCGGGAGCCCCGCGCGCCAGCAGCTCGGCGCACTGAAGCGTGGCGTAGGAGACGCCGAGCTGGAGCACCTCGCTCGGGAACGGGGCGCGGTGTTCGAGCTCGCGGAGGAGCGTGTCCGGGATCGAGGCGCCGCACATGTCCGTGAACCGCTTGATCTGGGCCACGTCGGTGATCGGCATGATCCCGGGGATGATCGGGACATCGATCCCGGCCGCCCGGGCCTCCTCGACGAACTGGAAGTAGGCGTCGTTGTCGAAGAACAGCTGGGTGATCAGGAAGGTGGCGCCGTTCTCGACCTTCTGCTTGAGGAAGCGGAGATCGCTCGTCACGTCGGGCGCCTCGGGGTGGACCTCCGGGAAGCAGGCGGCCCCAACGCTCATCGGATACCGGTCCGAGATCAGCCCTGCGAGCTCGCTCGAGTAGCGGAGACCGCCCGGATGCGGGCGCCACTCGGCGTCACCCCGCGGCGGGTCGCCCCGCAGCGCGAGCACGTTCTCGATCCCCGCGTCCGCGAGGCTGTCGAGGATCACACACAGCTCATCGCTGGTCGCGCCCACGCAGCTCAGATGCGCCATCGCCTCGATCCCGAGCTCCTGCTTGATCCACTTCGTGAGCTCTAGCGTCAGGCCGCGAGTCGATCCAGCCGCGCCGTATGTCACCGAGACAAAGTCGGGGCGAAGCTCGCGCAGACCCCACAGCGCCTCGCGGAGGTTCCGCTCGCCCTCATTGGTCTTCGGGGGAAAGAACTCGAACGAGAAGACCGGCTCGTCGGTGGTGGCCAGAAGGCGATCGATTCGCATGATGGCGGCACTGTACCAACCTTGACAAGATCGTGTCAAGGTTTAATTCGAGACGGCTTCCCAGCGTTCCAGGTCGCCCTCGGCCTCGCGCGATACCCGGCCCTCGAGCTCGAGGTGCTGGAGATAACACAGCGTCTCTTGCAGCCTCCATCCTGTGTTCGTCTCGTTCAGGGGTTCGCCGTAAACGCCTGCGGCGATCTCGATCGCGGTCTTTGGACCAGCTGTGACGGCGGCAACCGCGGCGTCGAGCCGTTCGCGCACCAGCCGACGATTGGCCTCGATGTGGCCGGGGACGTCGATGAACGGCTTGCCGTGTCCGGATAGCGCGAGCCGTGCGTCGAGCGAGGCGGTTACTTCCAGCGAGCCCAGGAACTCGCCGATCGGGTCCGGCGTCCAGCCATAGTCGAAGTACAGCGAGATGCGCCCGAGCAGGTGGTCTCCGGAGATCAGAAGGCGCCGGTCGGCCTGATACAGGCAGATGTGTGACGGGGCGTGGCCGGGGGTCTCGTGCAGGGTCCATACCCCCAGGTCGGTCTCGATCTCGACACCGGGCAGGAGCGGCCGGTCGGGCTCGATCACGCGCGCGATCCCGGACGCCGTCCCCCGCGAGCGCTCGGCGTAGCGGGCCAGCGCCGACTCGGGCACGCCGCTCTGGCGTCCGATCTCGAGCCGCCGGGCGAGCGCAAGATCGGGATCCGTCGCGCTCGTGTACCCGTGGGCGTGGTTCGGATGCATCCACATCTCGCAGCCGGTCCGATCGCAGATCGTCGCCGCCTGCCCCCAATGGTCGACGTGGGCGTGGGTTATGAGCACCAGGCGGACCGCGTCGAGCGTCAGCCCGACTTGATCGAACGCGCGCTCGAGATCGGCCATCGAGCCCGGCTCGTGCATCCCGGTGTCGACGAGCACGACGCCGTCGCCGGCCGCGATCGCCCACGCGTTGCAATGCGGCACGCCGGGAAACGGCAGCGGCAAGCGCAGGCGCCACAGCCCCGGTATTACGCGCTCCCCGCGCCCAAGCTCACGTTTGCGCGGCATGGGTGTGCACGATATTTGTTCGCCCCGGCCTAGACTGCGGCCGAGATGCCGAGCGAAGACGTGGCCAGGCGCTACTTCGAGGCAATCGCCGCGCGCGACCTCGACACCGCGCTCTCGCTGTGGGCGCCGGGAGGGGTTGAGCGCGTCGTCGGACAACGCGAGATCGCCGCCCCCGATGGAGTCCGCGAGCTGCAAAACGAGCTGAACGGCGCCTTTCCCGATCTCACCTGGGAGGTTCTCGACGTCATCGGATCCGGCGACCAACGAGTCGCAGTGCGCTGGAGGGCGCGCGGCACGTTCGCCGGGCCCGCCAGCTTCCAGGGGTTCGTCGCCAACGGCGCGCAACTCGACATGGAGGGCTGCGATGTCCTCACGATCAACGCCGAGGACAAGATCGAGCGCCTCGACGCCTACCTCGACAGCGGCGACGTGGCGCGCCAGCTCGGCGTGCTGCCGCCCGCCGGCTCGCGCGCTGAGCAGAACCTGACCAAGCTCGCCAACGTTCGCAACCGCGCCCGCGCCTGGATCCAGGGTGGCGAGCCCGAGCGGATCGCCGAGGGCGTGTGGCTGGTCCGCGGCGGGATTCCAAAGGTCATGAACGTCTACCTGATCGAGGACGAGGGCGGCGTCACCGTGTTCGACGCCGGAGCATCGGACATGGCCGCGCCCGTGGCCGCCGCCGGCGCACGGCTCGGTGGGATCAAGCGGGTCGTGCTCGGCCATGCCGACGCCGACCACCGGGGGGCCGCCCCGGGCCTGGACGCGCCGGTCTACTGCCACGCCGCCGAGCGCGACGCCGCCGAGTCCACAAACTCATACCGCGATTACTGGGACCGTTCGAAGCTCGATCCCCGCGGCCGCACGGTTCTCTGGCGGCTGATCGCGACATGGGACGGCGGCCCGGTGAACGTCGCCGGCACCGTCGACGAAGGCGACGACGTCGCCGGCTTCAGGGTCGTCCACATGCCCGGTCATGCGCCCGGGTTGATCGCGCTCTTCCGCGAATCAGACCGGCTCGCGCTCGTCTCGGACGCGCTCTACACGCTCGATCCCCAGAGCGGCCGCCGGCAGGCGGCGCACGTTCCCCATCCCGCGTTCAACCAGGACACCGAGCAGGCACGGGCCTCGATCCGCAAGCTAGCGACCCTCGACCCCGCGAGCGTGTGGGCCGGTCACACCGACCCCGTCACCGGCGACGTCGCTGCGCAGCTCGAACGCGCGGCGTCCGCGCCCGTCCCGTAGCCGACGCCGTGGCCAACCAGCGCAAACGGCAGCGCGAGAAGCTAACCGCCCCCACGTCCGACTACCGTGACGCTCACGGCAACCTCCTGACGCTGCGCGGCTCGCTGACTCCCGGTTCCCGCAAGCAATACGCCGACATCCTCGCCGGCGGCCTCAACCAGGATGACGCCTGGCAGCGCGCCACCGAGCTGTTGTTCGAGCGTCTCGCGGTGTCGTGGACGATCTCGGGGCTCGAGATCTCGCGCCAGAAAGAGCTGCTCGGCCGTTACCGCCTGGCGACCACCGACGAGCGACGGTTCGTCCGCGACACCCTGCGCGAACACGTCGCCGAGCGCTTCCCGGACGTGCAGGCGCCGTGACCGGCCCCGATCCCGACGCCTTCGCCGCCCTCCTTTGCGACTGGTGCCTCGATGTCCACGAGCGCGACTACGTGCTCGTGTTCACCACCCCGCGGGCCGCACCCGTGGTCCGCGCGCTTAACCGCGCGATGATCAGCCGGGGCGCCTGGTCGCCAGGGATACGGATCGCCATCCCGGGACTGGCCGAGGATTTCTACCGCCTCGCCCCCGACGACCTGCTCGACAACTACGCCCCCCAGGACCTGGCCGAGATGGAACGGACCGACGCCTACCTCCGGATAGACGCGCCCGAGAACACCCGGGCCCTCACCGGGATCGACCCGGCCACCGTCGCCCGCGCCGCCCGCGCCCGCCAGCCGGTCCAGGAGGTGCGGATGGGCAAGCGGTGGTGCGGCACCCTGTGGCCGACGCCGGCGCTCGCCCAGGACGCCGGCATGAGCGACGACGATTACGCCGCGTTCGTGGAGCGCGCCCTGTTCCTCGACCGCCCCGATCCGGTCGCGGCATGGCGCGAGCTGTCGGACCGCCAGCAAACGATCGTCGACCGGCTGAACGAGGCGCGCGAGATCCACATCGAGGCGCCGGGAACCGACCTCCGTCTCCGCGTCGACGGCCGCACCTGGATCAACTCCAACGGCCGGCGCAACATGCCGAGCGGGGAGGTCTTCACCGGCCCGATCGAGGACTCGGCCAACGGGACGGTCCGCTTCACGATCCCCTCGAGCCCGCGCGGCGTGCTCGTCGAGGACGTCACGCTCACGTTCGAGGACGGCCGCGTCACCACGGCCACCGCCGCCCGCGGCCAGGACTACCTCGACGCCGCGCTCGCCACCGACCCCGGTGCCCGCTTCCTCGGCGAGATCGGGATCGGCACGAACCCCGGCATCGACCGTCCCACCGGCGCGATCCTGCTCGACGAGAAGATGGCCGGCACCGTGCACCTCGCGCTCGGCCGCTCCTACCCCGAGACCGGCGGCCGGAACTCGAGCGCCCTGCACTGGGACCTGCTGTGCGACCTCCGCGCCGGCGGCCGGCTCACCGCCGACGGCGAGGCGATCGAGCCTACAGAGGCGTAACGAGCACCGGTCCGGCGTCCAGTAACTTCGGAGAGCGAGATGCGCCGCACCAAGATCGTCGCCACCATCGGACCCGCCTGCCAGGACATCGAGACGCTGACCCGGATGGCCGAGGCCGGGATGGACGTCGCGCGCCTGAACTTCTCGCACGGCGACCGCGAGATGCACGCCGAGAACGCCGAGCTTGTCCGCCGGGCGGCGTCGGCGGCCGGGCGCCAAGTCGCGATCCTCCAGGACCTGCCCGGCCCGAAGATCCGCATCGGCCGCCTCGAGGACGACATCGCCGAGCTCAAGCCGGGGGAGAAGCTCATCCTGCTGTGCGGCAACAACACCGTCGGCAACGGCGAGCAGATGTCGGTCTCGTGGAGCGGTCTGGCCAGCGCGGTCGACCCCGAGGACATCATCTACCTCGCCGACGGCGCGATCCGCCTGCGGGTCAAGGCCGTGCGCGAGGGCGACGGCGAGGTCGAGACCGCGGTCGAGATCGGGGGGACGGTCGCCTCGCGCCAGGGCCTCAACATCCCCGGCTCGACGCGCGGGCTGCCCGCGGTCCCCGAGGAGGACCTCGACATGCTCCGCTTCGGCGAGTCGATCGGGGTCGACCTGGTGGCGCTGTCGTTCGTGCGCACCGCCGAGGACGTGACCAGCGTCCGCCGGCACACGCGCCTGCCGCTGATCGCCAAGATCGAAAAGCCCCAGGCAGTCGACGCCGCCGAGGAGATCATCCGCGCGGCGGATTGCGTGATGGTCGCCCGCGGCGACCTCGGCATCGAGCTACCGATCGAGGACGTGCCGATCGTCCAGAAGCAGCTGCTGCGGACCGCCGGCAAGCTGGCTCGGCCCGCGATCACGGCCACACAGATGCTCGACTCGATGGTCAACTCCTCGCGCCCCACCCGCGCCGAGGTCGCGGACGTCGCGAACGCGATCCTCGACGGCACGGACGCGGTGATGCTCTCGCAGGAGACCGCGATCGGCTCCTACCCGGTCGGGGCGGTTCAGATGATGGCCTCGGTCGCCGAGCGCACCGAACACACGCTTCCCTACCGGACCTGGAACGAGGAGCGGGTCCGGCGCGACGCCCGCGACCCGGCCTACACGGTCGCCTACAGCGCCTGCGCCGCCGCGCGCGATCTGCACCTGGCCGCGCTCGTCGTGCCGACGCTGTCGGGCCGCTCGGCTCGCCTGATCTCGGCCCACCGCCCCCAGGTCCCCATCTACGCGCTGTCGCCGGGCAAGGAGACGGTCCGGCGGTGCAGCCTGATGTGGGGCGTCCAGGCCTCCTCGATGCGCCGCCACGAAGTGACCGAGGCTCTGATCGCGGACGCGGCGCGCCGCGTCGTCGAGCTCGGCTGGGTCAAGCCGGGCGCGCGTGTCGGGATCACCGCCGGGCTGCCCAGCGGCCGCCCGGGGACCACCAGCCTGATGCAGATCCAGCGGGTTTAGGGGCCGCCTTCGGCGGCGTCCATGGGGCCGTGCGGTCGGGCATCCATGCCCGACCGGGGAGTCGCGTTCCCCTCACGCGGCACGGATGCCGCGCGTAACCGGCGGTCGCGGCGACGGCCCGGTCGGCATCCCTGCCTCGTATGAAGGACCCGCCCACTCCTGCCGCGCCACATCCGACGGACGCCGAGCGAAGCGAGGCCCATCCCCCTATTCCGGTTAACCCCCCACTCGCCGCCCCCGCGCCGGTGAATCCATATTCACCCGGCTATAGCGCGGTTACGTCCGCACTCGGCGAACGCGGCTTGTCGAGAGCGGGGTTAACCGGGATCAGGCGGCCTTCTCGCCGTAGAACTCGGCCTCGAGCACGCCGAGCTCGGTCGCCGGCGGGTCGCCGTAGAACCACTCGCGCGCGATCCGGTGGAAGTTCCCGCGCGCGTGCAGCTGTGACAGCACCGCGAGCGTGAGGACTTCCATCCGCCGGCCGAAGATGTGGTCGGGCGGCGCCGACTCGTGCCGGAGCTGTCCGAAGTACTCGGACCGCGGATCGCTCATGTCGATAAGCACCTGGGTGGCGTAGTCGGGCGTGAGCTCGGTGTACTGGTCGACCGTGTACCAGGAGGTGGCCGCGCGGAAGTGGGCGAGCACGCGTTGGGGGTCGAACTTGTCGGGATCGGGGAAGAAGCCGACCTCGGCGCCGAGGCTCATGATCGAGTCGACGTCGCCCTCGATGATCGCTCGCGCCACCTGGATCTCGAGCTCGACGGCGCCCGGTGGCATCCGCTTGAACAGCCCGAAGTCGTAGAACACCATCCGCCCGTCGTCGAGCAGCATCGAGTTGCCGGGATGGGGGTCGCCCGAGAACTGGTGGTGGCGGTACAGGCAGCCGAAGTAGAAGCGGAACAGGATCTCGCCGATCCGGTCGCGCTCGTCGTGGGGGTAGCTCTTGAGGTCCTCGAACCCGGTGCCGGAGATGAACTCGCTCACCAGCACCCGCTCCCGCGAGAGCGATGTGATCACCTCTGGGATCACTATGAACGGGTGGCCCCGGAAGATCCGCGCCAGCGTACGCTGGTTCTGGGCCTCGAGCTCGTAGTCGAGCTCGTCGTGGATTCGCTCCGAGATCTCGCGGCCGATCGACTGGGGATCGAGGCCGGGCGCGATCCGCTTGGCCAGCCGGAGGATCAACCCCAGGTTCTGCATGTCCGAGCGGACCGCGGCGGCGACCCCCGGGTACTGGACCTTGACCGCGACCTCGCGGCCGTCGTGGAGACGGGCACGGTAGACCTGGCCGATCGAGGCCGCCGCCACCGGCTCCTCGTTGAACTCGGCGAATGTTTCCTTGAGCGGCTCGTCGAGCTCCTCCTCGATCACCTTGCGCATGTCCTTGAACGCGACGTTCGGCGCGGCGTCGCGGAGGGCCGCGAGCTTGTGCTGGAACTCCTCGCGGTACTCGTCGGGCACGATGCCGACGTCGAGGAACGACAGCACCTGTCCGAGCTTCATCGCGGCGCCCTTCATCGTCCCGAGCGCGGTCACGATCTGCTCGGCGGCCTCGATCTGCCGGCGCTCGAGGGCGACCTTCCGCTGGTCCTCGTTGCGAGTCACGTTGGCCGCGCGGGTGCCCGCCTGCCGGATTGCCTGTCCCGCTGCCAACCCCCCGATCCTGGCGGTACGCCCCACGCGTGAGGTGGGGATCTTGTCCTTCGCCACGTTCTTAGATGCTAGCTGGGGGCGGGCGGGGTCCGTTTCACCCGGGAACCCGGCACGATGTCGTCTGATCCATCGGGCCAGCGGACCCAGGCCTTATGGCCGCCGTCGTAGTCGTCGCCGAGCAGGATCAGCGTGGCGGGCTCGCCGAGCGCCGTGCACGGCTCGTCGCCCTCGGGGTCGAGGCCGCGCCAGATCCGGACGAACCGGTTGTGCTCGAGCTCGTCCGCGACGGTCGTCGGGTCGGTGTGGCCGGGGTGGATGTGGGTGCCGGCCGGAAGCGCCAGCAGCTTGTCCATGATCGAGCTCTTGATGTCCGCGAAGCCGGTGCTGCCGGGGGCGTGAACGCCGCCAACCGACCCCTTGAACAGCGTGTCGCCGGTGAAAACGTCGGTACCGCTCACGAGCAGAGACAGCATCCCGGCGGTGTGGCCGGGCGTGTGGATCGGCTCGATAAGCAGCGCGCCGCTCTCGATGGCTTGTCCCGGCGCCATCGTTCCTGTCGCCGCTGGAACGTTCGAGCGCTCGAGCTCGTGGATCAGCACCGGTATACCGCGGTACCGCGAGAGCACGGACTCGACCTCGGAGACGTGATCGTGATGATGGTGGGTGAGCAGCACGTGAGTGAGCGTGAGCTGGCCCCGCCTGAGGTAATCGAGCAGCGGCGCCACCGGGCCGCCGGCGTCGATCATCACCGCGTGGCCGCCCGGCTCGTCGGCGACGACGTACGTGTTCGACAGGAAGTCGTCGTTCATGGAGCGCTCAACGATCACCCGGGGCAGCGTACCCTTTCGAGCCATGAGCCTTCTCCACACCTGTTACCGGATCACCGACATCGATCGTTCGGTCGCGTTCTACGAGGCGCTCGGCTTCGAGGAGCGGCGCCGTGCCCCGATTCGCGACGAAGCCGTCAACGTGTTCATGAGCCTGCCCGACGACGGCCCCGAGCCGCGGCTCGAGCTCACCTACAACTTCGGCGTCGATTCGTACGACCTCGGGACCGCCTACGGCCACATCGCGATCAGCACCGAGGACATGGACGGCACGCTCGCCCGCCTAGCCGAACAGGGCATCGAACCCGAGCGTCCCCCCTACACGATCCGCGAGGGCGGCAACCGGCTGTGCTTCGTGCGCGATCCCGACAACTATCGGATCGAGATCGTCGAGCGGTAGCCTAGAAACCTCGATGGCGGACGCGAGCAAGATCGGCAAGCTGTTGCAGCAGGTCGCGATGGGAGTCGCGGCCCACGATCGCGAGAACCCCGATCACAACACCTGGGGGATCGGGATGGCTCATTTCGACATCGAGCGGCTCGACCTCGAGGAGGGCGAAGAGCTCATCCCCGGCATCGTGCTCCAGGCCGACGGCGGCCAGACCGGCCAGTTCCGCATTCTGTGCGACGGCCAGCACGACCAGGGCGAGGTCGAGGAAGAGGAAGAGGTTGTCGATGCGGTCGCGAGCGAGGAGCTCGCCGAGCCGCTCGAGATGCCGGGGCCGGCGCCCCGGGTCACGCCCCCCTTCTAGGCCCGGTCCGCCGGCGTGACGTACTCGATCGTCGCGCGCGACCCCGCCACCGGCGAGCTTGGCGTCGCCGTCCAGTCGCACTGGTTCTCGGTCGGTGGGGTCGTGACCTGGGCTCGGCCGGGCATCGGCGCGGTCGCCACCCAGGCCAACGCCGAGCCGGGCTACGGGCCGCAACTGCTCGACCTGCTGGTGGCCGGCGTGCCCGCCGAGCAGGCGCTGGCGACACTTGTCGCGAACGATCCCGCCGGTAACTCGCGCCAGGTGGCGGTCGTCGACGGCGCCGGCCGAGTCGCCGCCCACACCGGCTCCGCGTGCATGGCGTACGCCGGGCACGCCACCGGCGCCGGCGTCTCCTGCCAGGCCAACATCATGGCCGCTGAGCGGGTGTGGCCCGCGATGCTCGAGGCGTTCACCGCCGCAAGCGGTTCCCTCACTAGCCGCCTACTCAATGCCCTCGACGCCGCCGAGCGAGAGGGCGGCGATCTCCGCGGTCGCCAGTCTGCGGCGATCCTCGTGGTCGCGCCCGACGCCGAGCCGTGGGAGACCGTCGTGTCACTGCGGGTCGAGGACCACCCCGACCCGCTGCCGGAGCTGCGTCGCCTCGTCGCCCTCCACGACGCCTACGCGCTCGCCAACGAAGCCGACGAGCTGCTGAACTCGGGCCACCACGATAAGGCCGCCCGCCTCTACGTCGAGGCGAGCCGGCTGGCCCCAGGAAACCACGAGCTGCTGTTCTGGGCCGGGCTCGGGGTCGCCCAGGCCGGCGACCTCGACGCCGGCGTGGCGCAGGTCCGGGAGGCGATCGCGATCCAGCCCACCTGGCGCGAGTTGCTGCGCCGGCTGCCGCCCGAGGTGGCCCCGTCAGCGGCCGCGGTGCTCGCCCGGGTGGGCGACGCCTAGCGCCGGCCGCTCTGTTCTCGGAGTCGCCGCCATGCGGTGCGCGCCTCCCTGAGCGCCTTGACGACCTGCGCGCGAGCCTCGTCGGCGGCCTTGGCGGCGTCGAGCACCTGCTGACGCGTGCGGCGGCCGTGGGTAAGCAGGTTGAACGACCACAGGCCCGTGTCGAGCAGCCGCGCGGCGCGCTCGACGTCGGCGGCCACGGCATCGCGCAGGGCGGCGCCTCGTAGTCCCTGCTCGATGTGGCGTACGCGCGCCTCGAGAGCCACCGCGCCCAGTCCGCTCAGCGCCCGAGCGGCGATCATCGGCTCGGGATCGCGCGGGTCCACTTCGGCGCGGGCGGCCAGCGCCTCCGTGGCGACGGTGACGATCCGGTCGTACATCTCGAGCCACGCCGCCCGCAGGGCGGGCGTCGACTCGATCAGCTCAACAAACCTCGGCAGGAAGACGACGAGGTCGTCGGGGACGTCGCCGAAGCGCTCCATGTCCTCCCTCATCGCGCGCACCACGGCGGCGGTCAGCGACTCGCTGGGCGGGCACTCCCGGATCACGCGGGCCAGGCTCTCGACCGTCTCGTCGGCCGAGTCGAGGACCATCGACTCCTTCGTCGGAAAGTAGTTGTAGACCGTCTTCTCCGAGACGCCCACGATGTCGGCGACCTGAGAGACCGTGACGTTGTCGAAGCCGCGGGCGCCGAACAGGATCGTGGCCACGTCGGAGATCCGCTGGCGGGTCAGCCGGCGCTTGCGCTCACGAAGCCCCTCGTCGGGATGGCGTCTCAGCTCCGCCGCCTCCTGGAACCGGCGCACCCGCCGGAGCGAGCCCGCCAGCTCCTCGCCGAGCTCGGCGACGAACATTCGGTGAAGGCGATCGTCGCTGAAGGGATCGTCGAGCAGCTCTTCGTCATGCTCCATCGCGAACAGGATAGGGCGAAAATTTCAGTTGCAGAATTTTTTCAGTCACTGTAAAGTGCTCGACCATGACACCACCCGCGATCGAAACCGAGGGACTGACCAAGCGCTTCGGAGAGTTCACCGCGGTCGCTGATCTCGACCTCCGCGTCGAGACCGGGACCGTGGTCTCGCTGCTCGGGCCAAATGGCGCCGGCAAGACCACGACCGTGCGCGTGCTGGCCACGCTCCTGCGTCCTGACGGCGGCAGCGCTCGAGTGGGCGGCCACGATGTCGTCCACGAGGCGGCCGAGGTCCGGCGGCTGATCTCGCTCACCGGTCAGTTCGCCGCGCTCGACCCGCATCTCACCGCGCGCGAGAACCTCGTGTTGATGGCGCGCTTACGGGGTCGCGGACGCCGCGACGCTGAGGAGGTCACCGAGCGCCTGATCGAGCGGTTCGCGATCGCCGAGTTCCGTGACCGCCTGGTCAAGAGACTGTCGGGCGGAGAGCGCCGGCGAGTCGACCTCGCCGCCGGCCTGATCGACACGCCGCACGTTCTCGTGCTCGACGAGCCGACCACCGGCCTCGATCCGCGCAGTCGCCAGGTCGTCTGGTCGACGATTCGTGCGCTCGTGGACGACGGTGTGACGCTTCTGCTCACGACTCAGTATCTGGAGGAGGCCGACGCGCTCGCCGATCGCGTCGTGCTGATCGACCACGGCCGTGCGGTCGCCGCCGGAACGCCGGCGCAGCTGAAGACTCAGGTCGGCGCGCAGCGGGTCGACGTCATCGGGGCCGACGCCGCCGAATTCGAACGGCTGTGCCTCGTGCTGGACGGCCCCTTCGAGATCTCGACCTCGGCCGAGCAGCGCACCGTCTCGGTGGCGGCACCCGACGAGGCCGTGGACCTGGCCCGCGTCGCCGCCGCGGTGGCGGAGCGCGGGATCGCGGTCGATGAGATCGCACTCCGGCGCCCGACGCTCGACGACGCCTTCCTGGCGCTCACTGGCCACCCAGCCCATGAGGGCTCGGAGGCTGACGCCGAGCCCGAGGAGGTCGCGGCATGAGTGCGGTCCGCGCCACCGGTCTGCTCACCGTGCGCAGCCTGCGCGCGATCCCGCGTGTGCCGGAGCGCCTGCTCGACGTCACGATCCAGCCGATCGTGTTCATCCTGCTGTTCCTGTATGTGTTCGGGTCGGCGATCCACGTCCCGGGCGTCAGCTACAAGGACTATCTGTTCCCGGGGATCATCGGGCAGTCGCTGGCGTTCGGGATCATCGGCGCCGGCGTCGCCACCTCGCACGACATGGCCGAGGGCGTGATCGACCGCTTCCGGTCGATGCCGATCAGCCGGCTGTCGATCATCAGCGCCCAGGTGATGGGTCAGTTCTGCGAGCAGGTGCTGGGCATGACGATCGTCGTCGTGTTCGGCCTGATCCTCGGCTGGACCCCGCACCTGACGGTCGCCCACGCCGTCGAGCTGGTAGCGCTGATGGTGCTCGCGATGTTCGCGTTCACGTGGATGGGCGTGCTCCTCGGGATGCTCGTCCGCTCGCCCGACGCGATGCAGGGCGTCGGCTTCATCGTGATCTTCCCGCTCGCATTTCTGGCCGGAACGTTCGTGCCGATCGCCGGCATGGACGCCGTGCCGCGCGCAATCGCGCAGTGGGATCCGATCTCGGCGCTGGTCGGCACCGTACGCGGGCTGACCGAGGGAGTCCACACGAGCGGGTCGTGGCAGCTCGCCCATCCCGAGCTGGCGATGGCGCTGTGGTGCCTGGTGATAATCGCGGTGTGCGTGCCGCTGGCGCTGCGGCGGTTCAACCGGACGCTGGCCGGCTGAGCTCCGGCCGCTCGACCTCACCACCGCGCTTTCGCCACTCGCCGAGCACGATCAGCGAGCCGTCGATGATCCGGTCGATGAACATCTTCGAGTCGTTGAGACGCGGGAATTGCGCTTCGGGCACGTCAACCTCGAGGAACTGGCAGAGCGGCTCCCAGCCATCCTGGACGCTCCACACGAGCAGCCGGTCTTCGGGGACGTTCCGCTGGACCTGCTCCTGGTAGCGGGCGATCGCCTCGGCCAGCTGTCCCGGTCGCAGCGAGGCGCCGCTGAAGATGCCCTGGGCGGCCCACATCCTCCGCATCAGATCCATGTACGCCTGCCAGTCGGGGTCGATCGCCTCGCGTGCCATGGAGATGTGGGCCATCACGGAGTGGCCGTAGAGCACGTCCCAGATCGTGTCGAGCATGCTCCGCTCCCACGCCTCCGGGTCGCGGACGCTCAGCACCACCTTCGCATCCGGATAGGTGTCCGCCAGCTCGCGATAGAAGAACGCGCCGGGCCAATCGACGGTCGACTCGTGCTCGGCTTCGCCGCCGAACACCTCGTCCCAGTCGACCCCGCCGTCGATCGCCTGCTCCCACTGCCGCGCCAGCGGCAGGTTCGTGAGGACGTTGACCATGTGGTAGCAGGGCCCGAACCCGAGCATCTCGAGCGCGACCTTCTGCGAGAGCGTGCCGGTTCGCGGTAACCCGGCTCCGATGACCTTCATCACGCGTCCTCCTTATTGGTTGTAACCACGACGTAGTAGCCGAGGTGAAGCTCATCCATCGTGAGCAGTTCGCCGTGGCGCGCTTGCCACCTCCCGTCTGCCAGATCCGCGCGGAGCGCGTCGATTGCGCGGTCCACCGCGCTCGAGGGCAGCCGCGCGAACACAGATATGCCCGCTCTCACGCTCGGGTCCAGATAGGCCTCGGGCCGGGCCCAGAAGGCACCGTAGAACCCGTCTGAGCAATCGGAGGGGATCGGCACAGGGACCAGATCGAACCGTCCAAGGCGGGTCCGTAGCTCCTCCTCCCAAGCTCCGCGCCTGCGATAGGGAGGCGGGATGAGGCCGAGAAACTCGGGTAGGTACTCGGTGGTCATCCAGAACAGACCCGCGTCGGCGGGATTGGCGTTGAACAACACCACCCGCCTCCGCGCCACCCGGCGAAGCTCGGCGAAACCCCGGCGGCGGTCACTCCAGTGGTGGTCGCTGTGAACCGCCATCGCGGCGTCGAACGAGTCGTCGCCGAACGGCAGCTCCTCCGCCCGGCCCTTCACGACCGGCGCGGCAGCCCCCGACCGCTGCGCGATCATCACGTCTGACGGCTCAAGCGCCACCACCTTGCGGTCCGGCGGCTCGTACGCCCCGGCGCCGGCGCCGACGTTCAGTACGGTGCGCGCGTCGCCGAGCGCGTCCCAGATCGCGGACGCGATCCGCGGATCGGGCCGGCGCGTGTCGGTGTAGGTCCGTCCGATGCGGTCGTAGAGCTCCGGCGTCATGGGTCGATCAGCACTCCGGGGTTGAGCGCACCAGTCGGATCCACTGCGCCCTTGGCCGCGCGCAGAGCAGCGGCGAACGGCTCCGGGCGCTGGACGTCATACCACGGACGGTGCTCGCGGCCGACCGCGTGGTGGTGGGTGATCGTGCCGCCGCCGTCGGTGACCGCGTCCGACGCGGCGCGCTTGATCTCCGCCCACTGCTCGAGCTCGGCGCCGCGGCGCGCCGGCGCGAGAATCGTGTAGTACGGCGCCGGGCCATCGGGATAGACGTGCGTGAACCGGCAGGTGACCGACCCGGCCTCGCCGCACACCTCGTGCACCGCGGCGGTCACCTTGGCCATCACCCGCGTGTGGAACGCCGGGAAGCGCTCCCATGTGATCGCGGTCTCGAACGTCTCCGAAAGCACTCCCATCGCTATGAACACATCGCGGAGGTAAGGGGCGCGCAGGAATGCCTCGCGCCAGCTCCCGACCGCCTCCCGATCGCCGCCGGGGCCGCGGCGGGCGGGCGGGATCCAATTCCCCCCGTGGTCGCCGCAGATCTCGAGCGCCGTCGTCATCCAGCGCTCGACGTCGTGGTTGGCCGACTCGAACCCGAGCACGAGCAGCGCATGCGAGCCGTCGCCGGCGCCCGTCACCTCGGCCTCGCGGGCATCGATCAGACGGCAGTTGGTCGGATACAGGCCGGATTGGGAGAGGGCGCGGACGGCCCGGGCACCGGAATTGAAATCCGCGAATCGGACCGGGGCCGAGGCACGATGAGTCGGGCGTGGACGCACCCTGACCCACGCCTCGGTGATGACCCCAAGCGTCCCCTCGGATCCGATCAGCATGCGGTCGGGCGAGACGCCGGCGCCTGAGGCGGGCAACCGCCGCGACTCCCACACGCCCGCCGGCGTGAGCGCGCGCACCGACTCGACGAGGTCGTCGATGTGGGTGTAGAGCGTGGCGAAGTGGCCGCCGGCACGGGTGGCGATCCACCCGCCGAGGGTCGAGAACTGAAACGACTGGGGGAAATGGCGGAGCGTGAGCCCGTGTCCTGAAAGCTGCTCCTCGAGGCGCGGACCGGTGGCGCCGGCCTGGATCCGCGCCGACAGCGACACCGGGTCTACCTCGAGCACCTCGTCGAGCGATTTCAAATCGAGCGTCACGACCCCGGCGTGGTCCTCGCACCCCGACGCCTCGACGCCACCGACGACGCTCGTGCCGCCGCCGAACGGGATCACGGCCGCGCCCGCGGACACGGCCCAGTCGAGCGCGGTCTGTAACTCGCGCTCGTCGCGCGGGTGCGCGACCACGTCGGGCGGATGGTCGAACCGGCCGCGGAAGGCGCGGACGATGTCGCGGTAGGAGCGGCCGTAAGCGTGCAGCGCGCGGTCGTAGTCGTCGACCCGGCAGAACTCCGTCAGCGACTCGGGTGGGCGCAGCCGCGGCGCCGCCAGCGATACGTCTGAGATCGGCACCGGCGGCTCCGGCTCGGGCGAAGCGAAACCGAGCCGACCCGTCAAGAACGCCGCCGCGTCCTTGAGCTCCGACGATGAGGGCTGTTCGTCCTCGTAGCCCCACCCCCAGTGCTTGAGTCGCCGCGACACCGCTCTCGACCCTACCCGGGCAAGTACCGTGTGTGCGTGGCCGTGTCTGCCGGCATCCTCGCCCGTGGCCCCTGGGAACCCGACCAGGTGGCGGCCGCGTGGCGCGAAGATCCGTTCGACCCGCCGGGCGACGCCACCGACGCCGCCGACATCGCCCTCGACGCGCTTCGCCGGCGCGGCTCGCCGAGCCACGACGGGTTAGCGGCGCGGCTCGTCGATTTCGAGACCACGCCCGGGCGGCTGTTGCTCGAGCTCCAGCCCGTACGGTGGGCACTCCGGCTGATTCCCGCGGGCGCGGCCCAGAGCCTGTCGATCCTGTGCATGGTGCGCGACGCCGAGGGCCGCTGGCTTGCGGGGCGCCGCGCGCAGTGGCTGGCGTCGTGGGCCGGGAGGTGGGCGCTCGGCGCGGGTGGTTCGGTCGAGGTCGACGAGAACCCGGCCGAGACCATGGGCCGCGAGCTGCGCGAGGAGTGGTCGGTCGAGCCCGAGCGGCTCCAGATCGAGGCCCTGGTGCTGCTACCGAGCGAGCT
Organism: uncultured Solirubrobacterales bacterium; assembly: GCA_963737055.1. GTDB lineage: Bacteria > Actinomycetota > Thermoleophilia > Solirubrobacterales > Solirubrobacteraceae > Palsa-465. The sequence continues at coordinate 488,113 of CAVTRE010000004.1, forward strand.
CGTGCTGCTCGTCGGCCAGGCCTGGCTGGCCGACGGCGCGACCGTCACGCCCGACCACGAGCACGACGATTTCGCGTGGTGGCCGAGCGATCTGTCTGAGTGGCCGGACGAAGGCGATGAGCCGCTCCGCCGGCTCGCCGGGCTCGTCTCTGCCTGATGTCGGATCGTTTCACGCGCGTGGTGACGTTCGGGCGGCTCGAGGCCGTCTCGTTCTTTCATTCGTGCGTGTACACGGCGCTGCTGATCTGCGCGTTCGCGCTCCACAGCCCGCAGCCCGAGACGTTCATCTTCGGGATGGCGCACGGCCTGCTGTGGATCGGGATGTCGCTCGTGTGCATCGCCGCGGCGCGCACCCGCGTGATCCCGTACTGGCTGGCCGTCACGGTCGCCGTACTCGGCGGACTCGGTCCATTTGCTGGGTCAATAGGGTTCATCGTCGAGCAACGCCGGCGTAGGCAGCAGCCCGTTTCCCGGCTACCCTCTGTGTTAGATGGCAGTCACTAGCGGCACTGTCCAGGTCGTCATGCCGGCGATGGGCGATTCCGTCGCCGAAGGGACCGTGCTCGAGTGGCGAAAGCAGGAGGGGGACCAGGTCGCCGAGGACGAGACCATCGTCGAGATCTCGACCGACAAGGTCGACGCCGAGGTCCCCTCTCCGGCTGCCGGCACGATCGTGAAGATCCACGCCGGCGAGGGCGAGACCGTGGCAGTCGGCGCCGTGCTCGCCGAGATCTCCACCAACGGGGCCGACGCCCCAGACGCCCTCGATATGCCCGTCTCGGCCGAGTCGCCCCCCGCCACGCCCGAGGAGGCCGTCGCCGGCGCCGTCACCGAGGCCGAGGGCGTCGCCGCCGCCCAGGCCACGACCGGCGAGCTGATCGACATCGTCACGCCGACGGGCGGCGAGTCGGTCACCGAGGGGACGATCCTCGAGTGGAGCGTCAAGGTCGGCGATGCCGTCAAGCAGGGCGACACCGTCGTCGAGATCTCGACCGACAAGGTCGACATGGAGCTGCCGGCGCCCGCCACCGGGACCATCGCCGAGATCCTGGCCCAGGAAGGCGAGACGGTCAGCGTCGGGCAGGTGATCGCGCGCATGACCGCCGGGGCGACCAACGGCGCCGCCGCGCCTGCTGAGGCGCCCGCCGCCCCAACGACCGCCACGCCCGTCGCCGACGGCGCGAACATCTCGCCGGTCGCCCGTCGCGTCGCCGCCGAGAAGGGCGTTGACGTCGCTGGGCTCCACGGCAGCGCCCGGGGCGGGAGGATCACGAAGGCGGACGTCCTCGCGGCCAAGGCCAACGGCGGCAACGGCGCCACCGCAACCGCCCCAGCAGAAAAGCCCGCGGGCGCCCAGCTCATCAAGGGCGGGGCCGCCGCGCTCGCCCGCTACATGGACGAGAGCCGCTCGATCCCGACCGCGACCTCGTTCCGCACGCTCACCGTGACCGCCCTGAGCCAGCGTCGCGAGCAGCTCAAGCAGGCCGGCCACCGCGTCTCATTCACCCACCTGATCGCATACGCGATCGCGCGGGTGGTGACCGACGACATGGCCGTGATGGCCCACCACTTCGCCGAGATCGACGGCAAGCCGCACCGGATCGACGACGGCGCGTGCAACCTCGGCCTGGCCGTCGACGTCGAGAAGAAGGACGGCACCCGCACGCTGATGGTGCCGGTGATCCGCGACGCCGGCCGTAAGAACTTCGGGGAATTTCTCGACGCCTACAACGCCCTCGTCGAGAAGGCGCGGACGAACACGCTCACCGCCGACGATCTCACCGGCGGGAACATCTCGCTGACGAACCCCGGCGGGATCGGGACGATCGCGTCGGTCCCGCGGCTGATGGTCGGCCAGGGCACGATCGTCGCCACCGGCTCGATCGCGTATCCCCCCGGGCTCGGTCTCCTCGGCGAGGCGATCGGCGCCGAGAAGGTCATGACGATGACCTCGACCTACGACCACCGCATCATCCAGGGCGCGGAGTCGGGCCGGTTCCTCCAGCGGATCGAGGCGCTGCTCCAGGGCGAGGACGGCTTCTACGAGCGCGTATTCGGGGATCTCGGCGTGGCCGTCGCCCCGTTGGCTCCGGCGCCCGAGGCGCGCGCGATCACGCCGCCCGCGGGCGTCCCCGCGATCCCGGCCGCCACCGCGCCGGCCGTTCTCGACGAGGAGCTGATGCAGGCGGTCCAGGCCGCCACCTCCCTGCTCAAGGCGCACCGCACGCACGGGCACCTCGCGGCCAAGCTCGATCCGCTCGGCCGCGAGCCCGAGGGCGACCCGGCACTCGATCCGGTCCCGCTCGGGCTGACTCCCGAGCTGATGGAGCGGATCCCCGCGCACATCTTGCGCATGTACGTCGCCGGCCAGACGCTCGCCGACGCGCTGCCCCATCTCCGCGAGACCTACTGCGGGCCGATTGCCTACGAGATCGAGCACATCGCCTCGCACCGGCAGCGGCTGTGGCTGCGCGAGGCGATCGAGTCGGGCAAGTTCCGGGCGCCGCTGGCGGCCGACGAGCAAAAAACTCTGCTTCGCCGGCTGACCGAGGTCGACGCGCTCGAGCGCTTCATGCACAAGGCCTACCTCGGGCAGAAGCAGTTCTCCATCGAGGGCCTCGACATGACGGTCCCGATGCTCGACGAGCTGATCCAGCTCGCGGCCACCCGGGGCGCGCGCGAGGTCGTGATCGGGATGGCCCACCGCGGCCGGCTGAACGTGCTCGCCCACAACCTGGGTCGCCCGTACGACTCGATCTTCGCCGAGTTCGAGGGCTCCTCGACCCTCGAGGCGATCACCACGATCCCGCAGGGAGGCACCGGCGACGTCAAGTACCACCACGGCGCCCAGGGCTCCTACCAGCTCCCGAGCGGCGAGTCGATCATCGTGCGCCTCGAGTCCAACCCGAGTCACCTCGAGTTCGTGGCGCCGGTCGCCGCGGGCGCGACGCGGGCGGCGCAGACGACGCGGCAGGGTCCGCACGCCCACCGCGAGACCAACGCCGCCGTCCCGGTGATCCTCCACGGCGACGCCGCGTTCCCGGGCCAGGGTGTGGTCGCAGAGACCCTGAACCTACAGGCGCTCGATGGCTACACCGTCGGCGGCACCATCCACCTGATCCAAAATAATCAAGTCGGTTTCACGACCGACCCCGACGACTCGCGCTCGACCCACTGGGCTTCGGACCTGGCCAAGGGCTACGACGTCCCGATCATCCACGTCAACTCCGATGACGTCCCGGCCTGCATCAGCGCGGTCCGGCTGGCGTTCGCCTTCCGCCAGGAGTTCGGGCACGACGTGCTCATCGACCTGATCGGCTACCGCCGCTTCGGCCACAACGAAGCCGACGAGCCCGCCTACACCCAGCCCGAGATGTACCAGGTGATCAAAATGCACCCGCCGGCGCGCGAGCTGTTCGCGCGGCAGCTGATCGAGCAGGGTGTGGTCAGCGAGAAGGAGTCGACCGAGCTCACCGACAACGTCTGGGAGACCTTGACCGAGGAGCACGAGCGGCTCAAGGAGAAGATCGCGGCCGGCAAGGAGCGCGAGCACGCCACGGGCGAGTACGAGCTCGACCGCACCCCGTCGCCGGAGGTCAAGACCGCGGTGTCGTCCGAGCGCCTGCGCGTGCTGAACGACGAGTTGCTCGCCGTCCCCGATGGCTTCACGATCCACCCCAAGCTCGTCCGCCAGCTCGACCAGCGGCGGGAAGTATTCGAGAGCGATGATTCGGACCCCGCCCACCCCGGAATGGTATGGGCACACGCCGAGGCGCTCGCGTTCGCCTCGCTCCTCACCGAGGGGATCCCGATCCGCCTCACCGGCCAGGACACCGAGCGCGGTACGTTCAGCCAGCGTCACCTCGTCCTGCACGACCCGAAGACCGGCCAGGAGCACTGCCCGATCCAGCACCTCCCCGGAGCGCTCGCCCCGATGGAGCTCCACAACAGCCCGCTGTCGGAGATGGGCTGCCTCGGGTTCGAGTACGGCTACTCCCAGGAGGCGCCCGAGACGCTCGTCCTGTGGGAGGCCCAGTTCGGCGACTTCGCCAACGGCGCGCAGGTGATCATCGATCAGTTCATCGTCTCGGGGCTGGCCAAGTGGGGCCAGACCTCGCGGCTGACCCTGCTGCTCCCGCACGGCTACGAGGGCTCTGGGCCCGAGCACTCCTCGGCCCGGCTCGAGCGCTTCCTCCAGCTGGCGGCCGAGGGCAACATCCGCGTCGCCAACCCGACCACGCCGGCCCAGTACTTCCACCTCCTGCGCCGCCAGGCCCGCGTGGCCAAGCAGCGCCCGCTGGTGGTCATGACGCCGAAGAGCCTGCTGCGCTTGCCCCAGGCGACGAGCAGTGTCCCCGAGCTGTACGAGGGTCGCTTCCAGCCGGTGCTGGCGGAGCGCGGTCAGGACCCCGCCCAGGTCCGGCGCCTGATTCTGTGCAGCGGCAAGATCTACTACGAGCTCGCCACCCACGAGATGCGCAAGGACAACCCCGACGTCGCGATCGGCCGCGTCGAGCTGCTCTACCCGTTCCCGCAGGCCGAGATCCTGGCGCTCGTCGAGAGCTATCCGGCGCTCGAGGAGGTCGTGTGGGTCCAGGAGGAGCCGCGTAACATGGGCGCGCGCGCACATATGTCTCCGCGTCTGATGCAGATCCTGCCGCGCCATCTCAAGTTCGGCTACATCGGGCGACCCGAGCGCGCCGCCTCGGGCGAGGGCTACCCGGTCGCCCACGCCAACGAGCAGAACCGCATCATCACGACCGCGCTCAAGGTCGGCGAGGCGGTGTCGCAGTACCCGCGCAAGCTCCCCGGGGAGCGGTAGCAGGGAGTTTTCACCCGCGCTCGCTATTTCTGGCACCCTTGTCAGCATCGGCTTTCGTAGAGACGGATCGAGAAGAGACAACTCCAGACGTCATTTGACGCCCGCCCTCGGCGTGCACGATATGGCGATCGATCTGGGCACGGCCAACACGCTCGTTTACGTGGGTGGCCGGGGGATCGTCGTGTCCGAACCATCGGTGGTCGCGTCTGATGTCGACACCGGCGAAGTCCATGCGGTCGGCTCCGACGCGGAGCGGATGATCGGGCGCACGCCGGCGACGATCGCGGCGACGCGCCCGCTCCGGCACGGCGTGATCGCGGACTTCGAGGTCACCGAGCAGATGCTCCGCTACTTCATCCGCAAGGTGATCGACCGGCGCCTCGCGCATCCGCGGCTGATCGTGTGCGCCCCCTCGGGCGTCACCGAGGTCGAGAAGCGGGCCGTCGAGGAGGCCTCGCTCGCGGCCGGCGCCCGTCGCGTGCATCTGATCGAGGAGCCGATCGCCGCCGCGATCGGCGCCGGGCTCGAGATCGACGAGCCCGTCGGGCGAATGGTCGTCGACGTCGGCGGCGGCACTAGCGAGATGGCCGTGATCTCGCTTGGCGGGATCGTGGTGTCGCGCTCGGTCCGCGTCGGCGGCTACGAGATGGACGAGGCGATCTCCTCGTACATGCGGAACGCCCACCAGCTGGCGATCGGCTCGCGCACCGCGGAGAACATCAAGATTCAGGTTGGCTCGGTCGTCCCGTTGCACCCGGAAGAGACGGTCGAGGTCCGCGGCCGCCACCTCGTCACCGGGCTCCCCACGGCGGTCGAGCTCCGCAGCGAGGAGGTCCGAGGCGCGATCATGGCTCCCGCGCGCGAGATCCTTCGGGCGATTCGCGACACACTCGAGGAGACCCCGCCCGAGCTCGCCAGCGACATCGCCAAGGACGGGATCCTGCTCGCCGGCGGCGGAACGCTCGTCCGCGGGTTTCAGGACCTCGTCGCGGAGGAGACGGGGATGCCGGTGTACTCGGCCGAGTCGCCGCTCACCTGCGTCGCGTTCGGGTCAGGTCAGGCGCTCGACCACTTCGACCAGCTAACCCGGGCCAGCCGCCACCGCGCCCCTAGCCTTACCTACGACTGGCGCACGGCCTAACCGCCGCGCGACCCAGCCACTGGCAGTCGCCAGCCCCGCCGCCGCCAGCAGGATCAGGAACGGGTCAACCGGCGCCCGGAAACGCGGCGTCTCGACGTTGACGAGCACCACGCTGAGCGCGAGTAGCAGCGGCACCATCCAGACCCATTTCGGCGAGCTCCGGGCCAGCCGGGTGAACGCGCCGGCGAGGGCGAGCAGACACAGCGCCCAGAACGTGTAGACGGCAACCTGGGCGGTGTTGTTCGAAAGCGAGATCGCCGTCGCCGACTGCTGCCACGCGTAGGTGCCCTCGAGCTCGAACAGGCGGAGCGTGTTGTGGAACGCGACCACGAAGGGCGAGAACGGGTGGTCCGAGATGTAGTGGAGCGCCTGGTGCTCGAGCTTCGCGCCGAGCTGCGGCTCGGTCATGTAGCGGGACGCGCGGATCAGCGGGTGCTCTCCCGGGATGCCGTAGTAGATCCGCCACTTGTAGGACACCTTCGGATCGGCCGCCGATTTCGGGTTGTAGGTGCCGACCAGCGTGATCCCGGTCTCGTCGGACACCGGGATGAAGTGGTGCATGACCACGGCGTTTCGGATCGTCCACGGGAGGATCATGAGCGCGGTTGTGGCCAGCAGGAGCACCGGCGCCGCGAGCGACCGGATTGCGAGGCGCGGCCGCCCGGTCCACACGGCCGGGATCAGCGGGATCAGGAGCAACACCCCGTTCTCATGGGTCAGCGTCGCCAGGCCGGTGAGGAGGCCCGCGCCGGCGACCCACCCGAGGCGCGTTCGCGTGCGGGCCGCACGGCGGACGCGCAGGCCGGCGTAGACGGTGCCGAGCACGAACACGGTCAGGAGGTTCTCGGCCACGATCGTGTCGGTGAGCTCGATCAGCACCGGGTAGACGGCCGCGAGGACCAAAGCGATCAGCCCCGCGGTCCCGCCGAACAGCTCGAACGCCACGAGTCCGGTGAGCGCCACCGTGATCGTCCCCAGCACCGCCTGCGCTACCCGGGCGGGCTGGATCGCCCCGTCGCGCCGGGTCTCGTGACCGTCGATGATGTCGACGAGCGCGAGGTAGTACGGAAACGCGGGGGCGAAGTAAGCGGTCGGGCCGCGCGTGCCGCCGGCGCCGCGTCCCGCGGCGTGACTCAGCGAGTAGTCGCCGGTGTGCGCGATCGAGCTTGCCAGCGTCAGGTACGAGCCGGCGTCGTTGCGCGGACGGTAGGAGGTGTTGTCCACCTCGGCGATCCGGAGCGCGAGCGCGCCGAGGAGGATCACCGCGACCACGCCGCCTTTCACGGCTCGGGACACGGCGCGGAGGTTATGGCCTGGGGCGGGCGGCTGTTAGTGGATACCGACGATCCCGGCGCACACCCAGTTCGATGCGCCGGCCCCGCCGTTCCAGATGCGGCTCGCGACCGCGTCCTGCTCGGCCTTGCTCGCCAGGTAGGCGGCGGGTCCCGTGCCACCGAATAGCTTCCAGGTCGCCGGCATGATCTGGTAGTAGCCCGACGCGCCGGCGCTGTTCGGCGTGAGGTCCTGGCCGCCTGACTCGCACAGCACGATCGCGTACGGGATCGCCCAGCCTCCGGACGGGCCGTACGTCGGGCCCGCCTGCGACGGCGTGCCCGAGCCGGCTCCGCCGCCGCCTCCCCCGCCGCCTCCCCCGCCGCCGCCCGAGCCGGCGGCGGCCTGCTGCTGGGCTGCCAGGGCGGCCCGCTCGGCCGCGGCCTGCGCGGCCTCGACCCGGCCGATCTCCGCCTGGAGCGCGGCGCCCCTGGAGCGCGTGGCTGCGAGTGCGTTCTGCTTGGCGCTGCGGGCCTGCTGGAGCGCTCCCTCCTTGGCGTGCAGCAGCATGTTCATCCCCGCGAGCGCGCGGACTCGCTGGGCGGTCTCGCCGGTGATCTGGCGGTCGGTGTTTCGGAGCGAGGCCAGGTGGGCCGCGGCCGCGTCGGCCTGCGCCTTGGCCTGCTTGGTGACCGCGATGATCGCCTGCTGTTGCTGCTGGGCGTCCTTCAGGTAGGTGATCTTGTCCAGCAGATCGGTGAACCCGTTCGACTCGAGTACGACCGAGACCAGATTCGGCTTGGCCTGCTCGTAGTTGGAGACGAGCTGGCGTGAAAGCAGCATCCGCGCCCTCGCCAGCCGCGCCTTGAGCAGCGCCAGCAGCTGCCGCTCCCGGGTGAGCGCGCGCTGGACCGCGGCGAGCTTCGCCCGGTCACGGGCAAGGTCGGCGCGGACCTCGGCCTCGCGCGACTCGACCAGGGCGATCTGCGAGTCGAGCGAGCTGATCAGGCCCGACAGGCTGCTGATGCTGGCCGCGAGGCCCGACTCGTGCGCCTGCACGGCTCCGAGCTGCGAGTGCAGCTGGCCGAGACTCGGGTCGGCGCTGGAGGTGATCGGCGCGATCGCGAGTCCGAGCACGGCGGCGCCGGTGGCCGCGCCAGCGACCACCCAGCGAGGGATCGTGCGCCTTATCGAGGTCATATTTGAGGCCTACGGGGTTAGCTGTCGGGCTCGCGCGGCGGCTGCGCTACACGGTCATCAGACCGCGATTCGCCCCAGGGGACTTGGGTCCCCCGCTTTCCCACTCGTAAGGTGGGAAATTCGGCGTGGGCACCTTATCAGGACTTGACGCGCGCGCGCCGTGCACCGCGCGCGAAGCTCCACGTCCGTCCCGCGGCGTAGGCCGCGGCGCTCGCGATGCCCACGAAGAACCCGACCGGCCAGTTGGTCTGGTAGGAGAGCGCGATCGCCACCCAGACGACGACCAGCGGCGATGCCAATCGAGAGCGCGATCGCCACGTACGGCCGCGTGGTGAAAGCGCGCGCGGCCGCCGGCGGGCCGATCATCAGGCTGAAGATCAGCGCGGTCCCGACCACCGGGACCGTCATGGTCGTCGCGAGCGCGACGAGGAGCAGAAATCCCAGCTCGACGCCGAACAGGGCCACGCCATGGGCCGGCGCGCTATCGGGGAGGACCGAGGACAGAAGCAGGCGCCGGTAGAGGACGGCGAGCAGCCCCAGGCTGACCGCGGCGAGGGCGATCGTCGGCCCAAGCTGGTTCGTGCTGATGCCGAGCACCTCGCCGAACAGCAGCGAGTAGATCTCGGGGGCGTACGCGACGCTGAAGCTGAGGAACAGCGCGCCGAGGCCGAACATGAACACGAGCGTGAGCGCGGTCGCGACGTCCGGCCGGCCCCGCCGGCTGAGGAAGCCGATCCCGAGCGCGCCGCCGAGCGCGAACACGCCGAGCCCCAGCAACGCGCTGACCCCGACGAGGCTGGCCGCGGCCGCCCCGGCAAACGAGCCGTTCGGAATGGCGTGGGCGACGAACGCCGAGCCCCGAAGGACGACGAAGAACCCGACGGCGCCCCCGACGACGGCGACGATCGACGCGACGATCCAGGCGTTGACCATGAAACCGGAAAACACGGGCGGGTCAGGTTTGGCGTCGACGAGCGGGGATCGCGCGCGAGGAGATATACGCGAGCAGCACGATCGTGACCACGAAGAAGCTGACCGGCCAGCCGTGATGTAGTGGCGGCCAGTAGTAGCTGTCGTAGGCGAGCAGGATCCCGAGCCACATCGCGCCGACCCCGATCAATCCCGCGGTGATGATCGCCCGGCCGGGGCGGCGGGTCAGCTGAAGTGCGGTCGCGGCGGGGCCGACGAGCAGCGCGGTGGACAGGATCGCGCCGATCGTCACCGCCGAGAGCGCCACCGCGAGCGCCATCGCCAGCAGGTAAAGGCCGCCGATCACCCGGACCGGGAGCCTTCGGGCGGCCGCGAGCTCGGGGCTGACGGACGCAAGAAGCAGGGGGCGGTACAGCAGCAGGATCGTCCCTGTCGCGACGGCGCCAAAGACGGCGACAAGCGGCAGAACCGACGTGTCGAGCGCGAACACCGACCCGAAAAGGACGGTCACGGTGGCGCCCGTCGTGTTGTCGTACGTCGTACCGAGGTAGAGGAAAAGGGCCGCGAGGCCAAACCCGGCGCCGAGCACGATCCCGGTGGCCAGATCCCGGCCGCGGGTCCGCTGGATCCCGATCATCTCCATGACTCCGGCCGCGGCGACCGCCACCGCCATGAACCCCCAGAGCGGCGCGACCCCCGCGAGGTACGCGCTCGATCCGCCGGCGGCGCCGATGTCGCCGAGCGCTTCGCCGGCGAACGACTGTCCTCGGATCACGGTGAACACGCCGACGCAGCCGGCGACGATGGCCACGATCGCTCCGACGGCCGCGGCCAGCTGGACCGACGAGCTCGAGAAGAACCCCGGTTCGAAGATCGCGCTTGTCACTAGACGATCTCGACCGCCGGCGGCCCATCGTCGGCGGGCTCATCCGGTGCGTGCTCCTCCGGCGCGTGTTCGTCGTGGCCGGTGCCGGCGACGACGATCACGCGGCCGTGGACGCGCAGCACGTCGACGTGGTGGCCGTACAGCTTGCTGAGCACCTCGGAGCGCACGACCTCGTCGACCGTTCCGCTGGCCGCGCGACCGGCCGCGAGGTAAACGATCCGGTCCATCACCGGCAACAGCGGGTTCATCTCGTGCGCTGAGATGAGCACGGCGATCCGCTGCTCGGCAGCGATCCGCGAGAGCAGGCCAACGACGTCCTGCGCGGCACGCAGGTCGAGGTTCGCGAGTGGCTCGTCGAGCAGCAGGAGCTTGGGGCGGCTGATCAGGGCGTGGGCGATCAGGATCCGTTGCTGCTCGCCGCCCGAGAGCCGCCCCACGCGCGCGTCGGCGAAGTCGCGGGCGTCGACCGCCTCGACCATCTCGTCCACGCGCGCCCGGCGGGTCTTCGAGGGCAGCGGGACTCCGAGGCGCTGGCCGTCGAGACCAAGCGCGATCAGGTCCCGGCCGCGCAACGGCATGTCCGGATCGAGCAGGAACTTCTGCGGCACGTAGCCGATGTCTGCTTTCGATCGCCGGCCGCTGCCGAGGTGGATGCTGCCGGAGGTCGTGGGCTGGAGCTCCGAGGATCACGCGGAACAGGGTGGTCTTGCCGGCGCCGTTTGACCCGATCAGGCCTGTGAACTCGCCGGGGGTGAGTGAGAAGCTGACGTGCTCGAGAACCGTGCGGCCGCCCAGCCGGACCGTGACGTCGTCGATGGAAAGCGCCTTCTGCGCGGCGGCTGTGCTCGCAGCCGGGGTCAGGACCTCGGTGGTCACTGGAGCTTCTCCGTCGAGACCCCGCCGGCCACGGCCTTCTGGAGCGCGTGGACTTCGGCGAGCATCCATGACTGGTAGTTGTAGCCGGGCGTCGGCATCGTCTCGTACACCCCGACGACCGGTATCCCGTCCTGGTGCGCCTTCGACAGGAACGACTGGGTCAGGGAGTCGGTGACCTGCTGGTTGTAGAGGAACGCCTTGACCTTGCGCCCCGAGAACAATCCGTTCTGGAGGGTGACGCTCTGGGGTGAGGGGTCGACCCCGTTCATCACGTCGCTCTGGAACGTGAACGGGGTGAGAATCGTTGCGCCCGCGGCCTGGAGCATGTAGTCGCCGACCGGCTCGGTGACCGCCACCGGCGTGTGCGGGTATCGCGTGGCGAACTGCTTGAGCGGCCTGATACCAGGGTTGGAGGGAAGCGTCGAAGCGCCTGGCGTTGTCCGCGAAGTAGGCAGCGTGTGCCGGGTCGATCGCCGACAGGTCCTTGGCCAGCGCATGGGCCACCACGGGCATCGTGCGGGGCAGGTACCAGAGGTGGGGGTTGGGCGTCGAGTCCGGCAGCCCGAGCAGCTTCTGGACGTCGATCGTGGCGCGCGAGGAGCTCGGCGAGGCGTCCTCGATCTTGTTCATGTACGTGTCGTAGCCGACTCCGTTCTGGACGACGAGGCGCGCGGTCGCGACCGTATGCGCGACGCTCGGACTGGCCTCGAACGTGTGCGGGTCGGTGTTCGGGTTGCTCTCGATCGCGGTGACGGTCACGTACTTGCCCCCGATCTGGGAGATCACGTTCGCGTATTCGTTCTCCGCGCCGACCGCTGTGATCGGTCCGTTCCCGGTTGTCTTACCCACCGCGCTCGCTCCACAGCCGGCCGCCGCGACGGCGATGATGGCGGCGGCGGCGAGCGACAGGAATGTCGGAAGGATCGACCGCCGTCTCATGACGCGCTAGTCTAACAGAGAATGAGACCGATTCTCAATCTATGGTTCCTCAAGGGTGCTCGGTGTGCCGACCGTCCGAAACCACGCCATGCCCACGACTAAGCTTCGAGCGATGCCGACGCGCGCCGACACGGACTGGGCCGACAACGCCCGTGCCGTGCTGCTGCGCGCGGGACACCACCGCGGCGCTGCCCGCGACAGGCTGATCGAGCTGCTTTCCCGCCAGGACTGCGCGCTCAGTGCGCTCGAGATCGAGGACGCCCTGCGCGGTCGGGGGCGCGGCGATCGGGCCGTCGGCCGAGCGAGCATCTACCGCGTTCTCGAGCTTCTCCACGCTCACGACCTGGTCAGCCGCGTCGACGTCGGCGACGGGGTCGCCCGTTACGAGCCCGCAGACCCCGCCGGCGAGCACCACCACCATCACTTGCTGTGTGACCAGTGCGGGAAGCTCGTGCCGTTCCACGACCCCGCCCTCGAGCGCTCGATCGATCAGCTGTCGGACCGGCTGGGGTTCCGGACCACGGACCACGAGGTCACTCTGCGCGGGGATTGCCCTGACTGCAGCTGACGCGCGGGGTCAGTCCGAGGCGCGGTCCGGGTCCGACGCGCGGTCCGGGTCCGACGCGCGGGCCGTGCGGATCCTCGCGCGCGTGCGGGCGATCCCGGTCGGTTTCGTGCGGACCTACGGCGACATCTCGCCGGGCGCGCCGCGTGTCGCCGGCGCGGTACTGCATGCCTGCGACGACCCGGGTTTGCCGTGGCAGCGCGTCGTGCGCGCCGATGGATCACTCGCCAAGGGCGAGCGCCAGCGGCGACTGCTCGAGGCGGAGGGGGTGCCGTTCCGCGGTTCACGGGTCGACATGCGGGTAGCCCGACTGCCCGATATGTGATGTGGGTTCAACGAGAGATCACGCTGGAGCCTCGGGGCCGCGGGTTCCACCTCGTGACGCGCGAGGTGCTTGGCGAGCTGCCGGAGCTGCGCGACGTCGACGTCGGGATGCTGCACCTCCTGATCCAGCACACCTCGGCGTCGCTGGCCCTGAACGAGAATGCCTCGCCCGACGTTCGGCGCGACTTCGAGACCTACTTCAACGTGGCGGTGCCCGAGGACGCGCCCTACTGGACGCACACGCTCGAGGGGGCCGACGACATGCCGGCGCACATCAAGGCCGCGCTACTCGGGCCGTCGCTGACCCTGCCGATCTCGCGCGGGGGGCTGGCCCTCGGCACGTGGCAGGGGATCTACCTGTGCGAGCACCGCAACCGCGGCGGGTCTCGGTCGATCGTGGCGACGATCTGGGGCGAGGGCGGGGCATAGACGAATCAATTCCGAATGCGGTGGCAGGACGCGCGTGCCGCTGAGACGGCCATGCAGGATCTGACATTCGAGGCGATAGCGGCGGACCGTGGCAGGCCGCGCATGTGGTGCGTGCGCCGTCTGCCACGGTCCGCGGAGAGGGCATCCGTTGGCAGAACTTGCAGGTCACACGCCGGTATGACCGGCGAGGCGATCTCCTCAGCGACGCGTCCGCCGGACGCCGTCTTCAGCGGCCCTTCCACTCGGGCGCGCGGCGCTCGGCGAACGCGGTCGCGCCCTCCCGGGCGTCTTCTGAGGCGAACACGGGCTCGTGGATCGGTCCCTGGCGCGCGAAGAACTCCGCCTCGGGCCAGTCCGGGGACTCGGCCATGATGCGCTTGGTGGCGGCCAGCGCCAACGGGCCGTTGGCGGCGATCGTCTGGGCCAGCTCTTGAGCGGTTTGTAAGGCCTCGCCGGGTTCGGTGAGCCGGTTGACGAGCCCGAGCTCGTAGGCGCGCTCGGCGTCGATCGGGTCGCCGGTCAGGGCCAATTCGTTGGCGACGTTGCGGGGCAGCGTGCGCGGCAGCCGGAGCAGCGCCCCGCCGGCGGCGACCAGCCCGCGCTTGACCTCGGGGATCCCGAGCCGCGTTCCTCTGGATGCGACGATCAGGTCGCACGCCAGCGCGACCTCGAGCCCGCCCGCCACCGCGAACCCCTCGATCGCCGCGATCAGCGGCTTGTCGGCGGCGCGCTGGGTGATCCCGGCGAAGCCCCTGCCCTCGACGTGCGGCCGGTCGCCGGCGACGAACGCCTTCAGGTCCATGCCGGCGCAGAAGCCCTTGCCGGCGCCCGTGAGCACGCCGGCGCTGAGCTCGGGGTCGCCGTCGAGGTCGTCGAGCGCGGCCGCGATGCCCTGCGCGACCGCGGCGTTGACCGCGTTCCGCTGATCGGGCCGGTTGATCGTGATCGTGAGTACGCGCTTGCTTCGCGCGGTCAGGACCGCAGGCTCGGCGTCGGCGACCTCAGCGCTCACGCCGCGAACAATCTCAGATCAGGCTCGCGCTCGCCGCGCAGCACCGCGAGGTCGACCTCGACGCAGTCGATGCCCCGAGCGGTTGCCAGCACGCTGGCCTGCGGCTTGATCGTTTGGGCGGCGAGGATGCCCTTGCACGAGGCGAAGGCGGGATCGAGCCGGATCCGCTCGAGGTATCTCGTGAGCTGCTCGACCGCCTCGATCCCGGCGATCCGCTTGACCTCGACCGCCACCCACTCGTCGGCGGGGTCGCGGCACATGAGGTCGACCGGCCCGATGTCGGTCGGCCACTCGCGCCGGACGAGCCGGAGCCCGTCGCCGCACCACGCCGGCCGGTCGGCCAGCAGCTCCTGGAGGTGGGCCTCGACCCCGTCCTTGGTGAGCGCCGTGTCTCCGTCGGGAGTGCCCATGTCGTGCGTCACGTCGGACAGCACCTCGGCGATGTCGATCTCCAGCCGGTCGCCGTCGGACTTGGCCCGCTTGCGAACCACGATCTGGCCGGGCGACTCCTCGATCACGGTCGGGGGCGTCATCCAATTCAGCGGCTTGTAGCCGCCGGCGTCGGCATGGACGAGCACCGACCCGTCGGCCTTGACGATGATCAGCCGGAGCGCTTCGGGCAACAGCGCATTCAGGCGTCCGCAGTAACGGACCTCGCAGCGGGCGACGATCAGGCGCATGGCCGCGAACGGTACGGGCGGCGCCGGACCGATCTACAATCGCGGCGACCTGGAAGCGGTAACCAGACGGGAGGACTCCGATGCCGGACCCGACAGGCCGCTGGACCACGCGCTCGACCTGGGAATGCCCAGTGTGTGGCACCGTCAATCCAGCCGACCGCGAGCGCTGCGGGAACTGCGGCAACAGCGTCCGGCCCTCGTTCGACGAGCCGATCAGACCGCCGGATCCGGCCGACATCATCGGCGCGAGCAAGAAGCCGAACCGCGAATCGCCCGACCAGTAAAGCGCGGCGGGCGCGCCGATCACGGCGGCGGCTCACCCTATGATCAGGGGCGTCAACCCATGCGCAACCAGCTACGCCCCCTGTTCGACCGCGTCGTGATCAAGGAGCTCGACCCTGACCGGGTCCGTCGCTCCGGCCTGATCGTGCCACCCGGCTCCGAGGAGCCGCCGCCACAGCACGGCATCGTGCTCGCGGTCGGCCCCGGGCTCGACTGGTGGGAGAACGTCGGGATCGCGATGCCCGTCCGCCCCGGCGACCACGTCGTGTTTCCGGCGTCAGCCGGGGTGTGGATCGAGGTCGAGGAGGAGCGGCTGCTGGTGTGTCGCGTCGGCGAGCTGCTCGGCGTGCTCGAAGCCGTCGAGAACTGTCCCGGTTGTGGCGGACGGCCGCTCGGCGCCGGCGAGTCGTGCCCGGTGTGTGGCCGCGAAGGCTCGATCGCGTAGCTAACCGGCGCGCTCCGCTCAGCCGCGCCCTCCGCTCAGCCGCGCGCTCGGCTAAGCCGCGCGCTCCGCGGAGCCGCGCCCTCCGCTCACCGGCGCACTCCGCCCAGCGGCGCGCTCCGACAAGGCCCGCGGACGCGACGCCTCGACCTGCGCCAGCAGGTCCGCCACTTCGGGGTCGTCGCCGAGCCCCAGCGCGCGGTGACAGGCCTCGATGCACTCGTTGATCCGATCGGTGCGGGCGAGCGCGTGGGCGTAGCTCGCCCAGGCGCTGCGCGACTCGGGGTCGAGACGGGTGGCGGCCTCCGCGGCCGACACCTCGGCGCCGACGTCGCCGGCGAGGTGGTAGGCGAGCGCGAGCGACAGAAGCCCGTCGATCGTCGGTCCGACCAGCCTCGCCTTCTCGAGCGCCGAGATCGCGCCGGCACGGTCCATCAGCCGCAGACGCAGGCGCCCGAGCCGCTCCCACGCCGAGGGGTCGTTCGGCGCGCGGTTGGCGGCCCGCTCGGCGGCCTCGGCGGCGAGGTCGATCGCGCCCATGTCCTCGTAGATCCGGGCGGCGAACCGCTCGGGAGTCGGACGATCGGTCTCCGCCCGGGCCCAGTCCCGCACGGTACGGGCAGCGGCGAGGAGGTTGCCGGCCTGCCAGAACGCGCTCGTCAATAGCCGGAGCACGACCGGGTTCGACGGATCCGCGTCGCGGGCGTAGATCAGTCGCTGCGCGGCCAGCGCAGCGTCGCCCTCGGCGAGCGCATGCTGCGCCGCGGTCATGAACCGCTCCACCCGGTCGGCGGCCGCGTCGGGCTTGGAGAAGTCGACGAACTGGAGCGAGCCGGCTGGGACGGTCCGGATGCCGATCGAGAACTTGACGCGCGCCCACTGCTGCACTTCGTCCCCGTCGCCCGAGAAGTAGATCCCGGTCACGCTGCCGACGCCCCACTCCGGATACGAAGTGCATCTGGCGTAGCGGTGGACGACCGAGTGATCGGGCACGCGCGAGCCGAACGGGTCGTACTTGGCGCGATCCTGTGCGGCCGCGCGCTCGCGCTGCTCGGCTTCGTACGCGCGCCGGCCGGCGTCCTCGCGGGCCTTGCGTGCGGCCGCGGCCGAGACCTTGACGGCATTGCGGCTGACCCGTCCGCCGCGTGACTGCTCGGCGAGCTGCTCGAGCTGGTCGGCCGCCTCGTTGATCGCCTGGAGGTGGCGCTGATGCTCATGCTGGCGCCCGGGAGGCGCGATGTCCGGGTGCCAGCGCTTGGCCATTCGCCGGCGCGCGAGCTGCACGCCGCGCTGATCGAAGGGTGGCTCGAGCTCCAAGAGGAGCATCGCCTGCTCTACATCGAGGATCCGAGGCATGAAGCCTCTAAGTTAGCGGCGGAGCCAAGGAGAGCGCGGACAGATCACGCCGCCCACTGCGGTGCGCGCCCTGACCTATAACAAATTAGGTTCAATTAGACTCAGTAGCATTCGGCGGCCGTATTCTCGACACCATGGTCGGTAAGCGGACCGGTGGCGGCCTACTCCTATCGGGCGCAATTGCGACGGTCGTGGTCGCCGGTCTCGCGGTCGCAGTGTTTGCGCTCATCACGAGCGTGTTCACGCCGGGCGGCACCGGCTGCAGCCCCGCGCCCGCCCCCGCGACGGGCGCCGCCGCCGCCGCGGGCATCGTGCTCGGCCCGCCCGGAACAGGGCAGCTCGTCGGCGCCACCGAGTACGGCGGCCCCGGCGACCCCAGCAGCGGCGTCGTCGGATCCTCCGGCGCGAACCTCCTCCAACTCCCGGACAGCTATGCCGAGCTCGGCGGCTACACGTTCCAGACGGCGACCGCGATGGGCGGCCTTCCGTATCTCACTCCGCTCCGCATCACCTGGGGCGATCGATCGGCGATCGCGTACAAGCGCGACATCGGCCTCGGCGGCGGACCGATCGATGGGCTGGCGCGGGTGCTCGACCTGTGGTGGGAGCTCGCGGGGCAGCTCGGCATCCCGTACGCGAACGGACTGTGGTCGGGGCCGGTGAAGATCGAGCGCCCCCCGCAAACCGGAGCCGGCGATGTCCTCGGGCAAGCCTCCTCCTCGGAGACGCCGCCGGCTCTGATCGGGACCTCGACGGCTGAGGAGGACCCGGCGACGTGCGCTCCGGCGGCTGTCGAGGGCGTCCCGGTGACCACCGCCGACCGCGCCCAGCTCCTCGCGAACGGGCTCGCCGCGGCGCCGGCGGACGCGCCGCTCGCCGTGAGGCAGATCATCGCGGCCGGCAACCAGATCGTCGGCAAGCCGTATCTGTACGGCGGCGGACATGGCCTCGCCCTCTCGGCGATCGCCCCGTCGTATGACTGCTCGAGCAGTGTCGAGCACCTGCTGTACGGCGGGGGACTGCTGCCCGTCGACTACGGCGGGCCGTCGGCGGCGCTCGAGTCGTTCGGGCAGCCCGGGCCTGGCCAATGGGTCACTCTGTACGCGAACGCCGACCACGTGTTCATGTACGTGGCCGGCCTCCGATGGGACACCCACGCCGATGGCGCGGATGACGGAAGCACCGGGATTGGCTGGCATCCGCTGATCCGAACCGACGGCGGGTTCGTCGTCCGGCACCCGGTGGGTCTGTGAACCGGCACCCAGTCGGTCGATGACCGCCCTTCGTCTCGCGCTCGCGGCCGGCCGCGTATTCGCCTACGCCGGCCGCGCGCTCGCCTGCGCCGGCTGGGTACTCGCCTGCGCCGGCTGCGTACTCGCCTGCGCCGGCTGCGGCGATCATGACCAACGGCACGCGCCGTCACCCGTCGCGCAGGCCAACGCCACCCACGAATACCCGTCTCCGCCACCGCCGCGTCAGACCGCCGGGCACCCTGCGCCCGACGCCACGGCCGCGATCCGCTCCTTCGCCACCGCCTACATCAACTGGAACGCCCTGACGGTGTCGGCCGACATGCGGTCGCTGGCCGCGCGCAGCGTCGGCCAGGCGCGCGCGGCGGTGACTCTCGCTGCCGCCCAGACCGCCGGCGACTACGAATTGAAGCGAGGCGGGATCGCGAACAGCGGGACGGTCGAGGCGGTCGCGCCTCTGGCCGCTCACGGCCGCAACCAGTACGTCGTCGTGACACTCGAGTCGACCACCGCCACGAACACCACCGCCTACCAAGGCCTCAAACCCGCCTGGCACCTCGCGCTCGCCACCGTGACCGAGGCGCGCCCCGGCCAGTGGGTCGTGAGCGATTGGCAGCCCGAGAACTAGACCGGCTGGCCGTTCGCGGTCAGGGTGACCTCGACGTTGCCCCGGGTGGCGTTGGAGTATGGACACACCTTGTGCGCCTCGGCGACGATCCGCTTGGCCTCCTCTGGGTCCTGCACCTGGGGAAGCGTGACGTTGAGCTCGACGGCCACGTTGAAGCCGCGTTCCTCGGTTGTGATCAGGCTCACCTTGCTGTCGATTGAAGCGTCGCTGGCCTCCCTGCGCTCGCGCCGGGCGACGACACCGAGCGCGCCCTCGAAGCACGCTGCGTAGCCGACCGCGAACAGCTGCTCGGGATTGGTTCCGCCGCCCTCGGTGGGCGGCCGCAACTGCACATCGAGCTCGCCGTCGGTGGTCTTGCCGTGTCCGTGCTGACGTCCGCCGGTGACCGTTGCCTCTGCCGTGTACACGACCTTCGCCATGCTCGCTCTCCTCGGACCGTAGGTTGAGCGCACAAGGATACGCCGCAGTCAGTGCGCGGCGATGTTCAGCACCACCGCGGTAACGAAGCACAGGACCGCCGCCGCCCTGACGAGCAATCCGGCGCGGTCCCCGGGCCGGCCAGTGACCATCCCGACGATCGCGACCGTCATACACACGACCGCGACCAGCGCGAACAGAGCGGCGAGGACTCGCAGCACGAACGGGCTCCTATCCTAGGTGCGACCACATGTCGACCCAGTACATCTTCACCACCTACAAGCTCTCGCGCCGCTATCCCCCCGACCGCGAGGTCCTGACGGACATTTCGCTCTCGTTCCTGCCGGGCGCGAAGATCGGCGTGATCGGCTACAACGGCGCCGGCAAGTCGACTCTGCTGGAGATCATGGCGGGGAGGGACACCGAGTTCGGCGGCCAGGCCCAGCTCGGGGCAAACGCGACCGTCGGGCTGCTCGAGCAGGAGCCGCACCTCGACGAGTCAAAGAACGTCCGCGAGAACATCGAGGACGGCGTCGCCGAGACGAAGGCCCTGCTCGACCGGTTCAACGAGCTCTCGATGAACTACTCCGACGAGACCGCCGACGAGTTCTCACGCGTTCAGGAACAGATCGACGCCGTCGACGGCTGGAACCTCGACACCACGCTCGAGATCGCGATGGACGCGCTCCGGACCCCGCCCGGCGATGCCGACGTTGCGACGCTTTCCGGTGGCGAGAAGCGGCGCGTCGCGCTCGCGCGGCTGCTCCTCCGCCAGCCAGACCTGCTCCTGCTCGACGAGCCGACGAACCACCTCGACGCAGAGTCCGTCGCCTGGCTCGAGCATCACCTCCACGACTACAAGGGCACTGTCGTCGCGATCACCCACGATCGCTACTTCCTCGACAACGTCGCCGGCTGGATCCTCGAGCTCGACCGTGGGCGCGGGATCCCGTACCAGGGCAACTATTCCGGCTGGCTCGAGCAGAAACGCGCCCGCCTCCAACAGGAGGAGAAGCAGGAGAGCGCTCGCAAGCGCACCATCGACCAGGAGCTCGAGTGGGTTCGGCTCAACGCCAGCGCGCGTCGCAGCAAGTCGAAGGCCCGCCTGAATGCGTACGAGGCGCTGCTCGCCCAGGACCGCAACGTCAAGCTCGACCAGGTCCAGATACACATCCCCGCCGGTCCGCGTCTCGGCGACACCGTGGTCGAGGCGACCGGTCTGCGCAAGGCCTACGGCGACCGCGTGCTCATCGACGATCTCAGCTTCAACCTGCCCCGTGGAGGGATCGTGGGCGTGATCGGACCAAACGGCGCCGGCAAGACCACGTTGCTCAGGATGATCACCGGACAGGAGCAGCCTGACGCGGGCTCTCTCAAGATCGGGCACACGGTCGAGCTCGCCTACGTTGACCAATCGCGTGACGCCCTCGACCCCGACAAGAACGTCTGGGAGGAGATCTCGGGCGCCCAGGACCAGATCAAGCTCGGCGACCGGACCGTGAACAGCCGCGCCTACGTCGCCGGCTTCAACTTCAAGGGCTCAGACCAGCAGAAGAAGGTCGCGAAGCTCTCCGGCGGCGAGCGCAACCGCCTTCACCTGGCGAAGCTGCTCCGCACCGGCGGGAACCTGCTGCTGCTCGACGAGCCGACCAACGACCTCGACGTCGACACGCTCCGGGCGTTGGAGGAGGCGCTGCTGACGTTCGCCGGCTGTGCCGTGGTGGTCTCGCACGATCGCTGGTTCCTCGACCGGATCGCCACGCACGTGCTCGCGTTCGAGGGGGACTCGGAGGTCCGCTGGTTCGAGGGCAACTTCGAGGCCTACGAGGACTTCCGCCACGAAAATTTGGACCCCGCCCACCCCGACGCAGACCGCCCCAAACGCATCACCTACAAGAAGCTCGTCCGCGGCTGATCAGTCGGGGTATTCGTCCTTCCGCCAGGCGAAGACCTCCGATGCCGGCTCCAACGGCGTGCGCTTGAGCAGGAACGTGTGGTAGGGCGCCACGAACGGATCGGGCGCCATCACCGTATAGGTGTGGTACACGGTGCCGTTGTCGCGGGCGAAGGCGATCCAGCTCGGACCCTCGCGTAGGCCGTCCTCGAGCTTCGCCCCGATCTGCCTGCTCCAGTCCTGAAGCCACTCGGGCGGGCTCTCGATCATCGACGTTATCTCGGGAATCTGCTGCGCTTGCTCGGGCGTCATCGCGAGCCCGAAGTCGAACGGGAAGTCGGTGGCATAGGTGGAGACGTAGGGGAACTCCCAACCCATGCGCCGCTTGTACGCGGTGAGCCGGTCGATCGGCGCGCGCGAGAAGCAGATCAGGGTCACGTCGCGGTGGTTGAGATGGACAAGCCCGCCGCTGAGCTCATCCGCGAGGCTCGTGCAGCCCGGGCAAGCCCCGATCTCGTAGTCGGGACCGAACATCACGTTGTAGGCGAGGAGTTGCGAGCGCCCGTCGAACAACTCGGCGAGCGTCTTCTTTCCGTCCTCGGTGTCGAACACGTACTCCTTCTCCACCGGCACCCACGGAAGCTGGCGGCGCTGCTCGGTCACCTTCTGGCCGAGCGCGGCGTACTCATTCTCGAGCTTGGCAAGTTCGCTGCGAGCGGCCTGCCATTCCTCGCGAGTCGCGGTCTTGTGGTCGGGCATCTTGACCTCCTGTGATCGTGTCCGGTCTACACCTTACGACCGAGGCGGTGCCCGGAAATCATCGGGCCGCCGAAGCAGCGCTCTCAGCAACCGACCCGCGGCGGAAGGTCGGTCGGGACCTCGGGGAGGTCGATGAATCGTGCCGCGAACGTCATGAACCGGTCCACGTCGTGGAAGTTCGAGACGAGACCTAGCGACGCTCGGATCGCGCCCCCGGACGGTAGGCCGATCGCGTCCACGTAGTTGTCGAGGTTCATGCCCTCGCCGAACTCGCCACCGAGGAGCGTCTCGCGCGAGATCGTGAACGCGACTTCTCCCGCGCCGGGATTGCAGAAGCAGCCGGTGCGAAGGGACACGCGGTGCTCCGAGGCGACTCGGTCCACGTACCGCTCGTCGATGATCCTCCCGTCGGGGTGGAGGAAGTTAAAGGCGATCGTGCCGCCGCGCCCCTGCGGCGACCGCGGCCCATAGATGGTCGTGGCGGGCGCGCCGTTCTCGTGTCGCATCGAACCGAGTTGGTCGATCAGCCACGCGGTGAGGGCGGCGACGCGCCGATGGATCAACTCGATTCCCACGCGGTCGAGGTAGCGCAGCCCGATCTCGACGGCGGGGAGGTTGAGGTAGTTGACGGTGCCGTCCTCGAAGTGGGCGGCACCGGGAGCGGAGTGAAAGTACTCGCGCTGCAC
The DNA here is from genome assembly GCA_963737055.1 of uncultured Solirubrobacterales bacterium. Taxonomy (GTDB): domain Bacteria; phylum Actinomycetota; class Thermoleophilia; order Solirubrobacterales; family Solirubrobacteraceae; genus Palsa-465. The sequence continues at coordinate 510,903 of CAVTRE010000004.1, forward strand.
GAAGGCGGCGACAATCGTGCCGCCGGAGAACCACGGGCGCTCGAGCTTCGCGAGCGTATCGCGGCGCGCCAGCAGACACCCCACACCGGTCGGCCATCCGAACATCTTGTAGAACGAGATCGCCACGAAGTCGGGATGCCACACGCTCAGGTCCAGCGTGTTGGTCGGCACGTACGCCGCCGCGTCCAGCAGAACGTCCCAGCCGTGTGAATGCGCCTGTTCGATCCAGTCGAGCGGGTGCTGTACGCCCGAGAAGTTCGACTGCGCCGGGTATGCGAACAGGTTGTGGTGATCGCCGATCGTGTCCGTCAGGTAGCGCGGGAGCAAGCGTTCGTCGACGCGGAGATCGCGCGGCGCGCTCGGTATGTACGTGGTGTCGGCGCCACGCGCGCGGGCGAACTCGCGGATGCCGTTGACCGAGTTGTGGTTGTCGAACGTGAGCAGGAACCTGTCACCCGGGCGAAATGGGTAAGCCTCGCCCACAAGCCGTAACGCGCCGGTCGCGTTTGGGGTGAAGATCGCCTCGTATTCGTGTGGCGATGCCCTGAAGAACTCGAGCACGCGGGCGCGGGCGCGCTCGACGAGTTCGCTGCTGGCGGCCGATGTCGGTTGATCGAGTGCGGATTGCCGAACACGCCCGACTCGAGCAACTCCAGGTGCTGCGCAACCTGGGAGCTCGCGAACATGCCGCCGCCGGTGTAGTCGAGGTAGACGTGGCCGTCGCGATCGAGCCGCGCGAAGTCGGTGGCGCGCAGGTCATCGAGCGCGGCCGTGTCGGCGTAGGCGGGGTGCTCGCGCGCGAACCGGGCCTCTGCCTGCGAGACCACGAGATCAGTCACGCCGACGCTCCGCTCGCGGAGCCGGGCCCATGTGATCGACGATCATGTGATCCGCGAGCGAACCCCGCAACGGACGCCGCTCCCCGTCGTGATTCGCCGGTGCCGCATCGTTCATGCTGACGGTCGGGAAAATCGTCGACAGGCGCCGGATCTCCGCGGAACGCGGGGTCACCTCGGACGCGTCGAGCAGCCGATGGCCGACGAGCGACGCGCTGCGGATATCGGCCTCGGTCGCGAGCTCGGGGATCGCCGGCAACGGCACGTCGGGCGTCCGGGTGATGTTCGCGGCGAGCATCACCAGGCCGGCACCGGGCGCGGCGAACCCTTCGCCCTCGCGCGCGCTGCGCCCCTGCAACTCGAGCAGCGCGAGCACGCTCCGGCACACCTCCGTCTCCGGCGCGTCATCAGCTCCGATGTCACACGCCAGACGCGCCAGTGCGAGCGGCTCGTACCCCGTGTCGCCGAGGAGCATCCGGCTGACGGCCAACAGCAACATCGCGTTGACCCGCTCGAGCAGGATCGACGGCGGGCTGCGGCGGCCGCCGACGGCCGGCCCGAGGTCGAGTGGATCCTTACCGCTGAGCAGCCGCTCGAGCTGGCCGCCGCCGATTGCCCGCAGCCGGTCTGTGTCCAGGCCGGCCTGGAGCGCTGTCCTGATCACGCACGTGGCGATCAGCATCGGGGTGAAGTACGGCGGGTCGCTGCCGTACAGGATCTGGCCCGGCGGGATGAGTGCGAATAGCGCGGCCAGATCGGTCGAGTGCCACCAGGCCGTATCGAAGAACAGGTTGGGGCGGTGTTGCGCCTCCCGCCAGATCCAGTTGAGATCGCAGATCGCGCCATGCGCGAGGATCAACGCCGCCGACGGGAAGCGCTCGGCCAGCGCCAGCGCGTCGCGCCCGATCGTCGGGATCCCGCGTCCGGCATGGATCAGCACGGGCAGCCGGCGTTCGTGAGCGAGCGCGAACAGTCCCTCGAGCTCGGGGTGGGACAGCTCGAACTGCTCCGCGCGAGGATGGAGCTTGATCCCGCGCGCCCCGGCCTCGACGCAGCGCCGAGCCTCGCCGAGGCTGTGGTGATGCGGGTCGACCCGGCAGAACGGAACGAGACGCCCCGCCGACCGCTCGCACACCTCGAGGACGCGGTCGTTCGCGGCGGGATAGCCGTCCGGTTCGTGCATCGGGGTGACCACCGACCGCGCACCGATCGCCTCCATCGTGTCGACGAGCTCGGGGGTGGACAGCTGGAGCCCATCCGGATCGTTCTGCCCGATGTGCGCATGGGCATCGAACAGCGACAACCCTGGCACGCGCTCGACCGCAGACTCGAACCACGGTCGAATCAGTGCGTCGTCATACACGATCCCAATCTCACTTCAGCCTCCCCGGCAGCCAACCCTCCACGCGGAACGCCCCCTTCCGGCGCCCCATGCCTCGTAGCCAATGCTACATACGTGGCGTCGCGGCCTCCATTTGGCCGCGAGTCACACGCCGAGCTGCTCGAGCGACGCTCGCAACTCGGCTGCGTCGCGCGCCACCGCGTCCGCGCCGGCAAGCTCCTCGGGCCCGTACTGGCCGGTCGTCACGGCCACGCACCGGACCCCGTCGGCCCGCGCGCAGGCGATGTCGCGCGGGGTGTCTCCGATCACGATCGTCTGCTCCCGAGGAACTGGCATACCCGCCCGCCCGATGCCCGCCCGCCCACTGCCCGCCCGCCCACTCCCCGCCCGCCCACTCCCCGCCCGCCCACTCCCCGCGCGCCCGCTCCCCGCGCGCCCGCTCCCCAACCGCCCGGCTCGCCGGCGGGCGATTCCCGGAAGCGCGGCCCGATCCTCGGAATCGGACCCGAACGCCCCCATCTCTGGCGCAAACCAGCGGCCGATGCCGGCCCGCTTCAGCTTCAGCCGGGCGATCGGCTCGAAGTTGCCGGTGACGAGCCCGAGCGTCACCCCATCGTGTCCGCCGAGCCAGGACAGGATCTCCGGGATGCCCGGGACGACGTGATCGCTGAGGTCGGGCGGGCAGATCTCGGCGTAGATCCGCCAGCAGGTTTCGCGCACCGAATCGGCGAGCTCGTCGATGCGCCACGCCGAGACCCCCAGGTCGAGCAGGATCAGCCGGGCGATCTCGCCGTCGGTCCGGCCGGCGGGGCCGATCTGCTTGCGCAGATCACGCGGGTCGACGTGGTGGACCTCGCGGATCGCGCGGTCGAGCGCCTGACTGTGGGCCTTGGTCGCTCCTGAGAGCAGCGTCCCGTCGATGTCGAACAGCAGAAGCACGAGCGCGCGGGGCTCAGCGGTCGAACGAGGTGCCCGGCTCGAGCCGCCGCGCGAACGCCGCGATCAGGCGCGCGGCCGCGTCGATGTCCGCCACCGAGACCATCTCGACCGGCGAGTGCATATATCGGCACGGGATCGAGACGAGTCCCGTGGCCACGCCGGCGCGGCTGAGATGGATCGCATCGGCGTCGGTGCCCGTGCCCTTGCCGAGCGACTCGAGCGTGAACTCGATGCCTTCGGCCTGGGCCGCGTCGTACAGGAGCTCGAATACGAGCGGGTGGAGCGACGTTCCCCGCGCGATCACGGGACCGGAGTCGAGCGGGTGCTTGGTGATCGGCCCGAGCTCGACCCCGGGCTGGTCGGTGGCGAACGTCAGGTCGACGACGATCGCGACGTCGGGGCTCGTGGGCGAACGCGCTCGTGCGCGCGCCCGCGAACGTGGTCTCCTCCTGGGTGACTGCGAGCGCGATGAAGTCGCCGCGGGCGCCGCCGGCCTCCGCCACGAGCCGGGCGCTCTCGGCTGCGACATAACAGCCGACGCGGTTGTCCAGGGAGCGCGAAACCACGCGGCCGTGGCGGAAGTCGATCGGATCGGCGTCGATCACGCCGACGTCGCCGATACGGACGAGGCTGCGCGCCTCGTCGCCGTCCTTGGCGCCGATGTCGATGTGGAGCTCCTTGAGCTCGGGCACCTTCTTGCGGTCCTCGTCCTTCAGTAGATGGACCGGTTTGCGACCGATCACCCCGATCAGATCGCCGTCGCGCGTACGCAGCTTCACCCGCTGGCCGATCAGCACACCCGCGTCCCAGCCGCCCACCTGGCCGAACCGGAGGTAGCCGTCGTCCTCGATGTGGGAGACGTGGAGGCCGATCTCGTCGATGTGGCCCACGACGGCGACCCGTGGGCCGTCCCCGGTTCCACGCACGATGGCGTACGACGATCCGACCCGGTCGCCACCCACTTCGGCGGCGAACGCCGCGCCGTATTCCCGCCAGAGGAGGGCGGGACCGGTCTCGTGGCCTGAGGGACCCGCAGCTGTGAGCAGGTTTTTCAGCAGTTCCGGAACCGGCATCTGAAATAAGGCTAATCGAGTCGCGCTCGATTGCGGTCCGTGCCGCCATTGGGCGGTTTTGCACGTGTTGGTCGGTGCGGCTACGGGTAGTGGATCAACCATGTCGCCGGAGGTAGGGATCCACGGCCGCGAGGCCGACCTCGAATCCATCCGCGGGCTGCTTGCCGACCGCGGGATAGAGATCCACGGGGAGCAGCCCGATCGCGATCGGCCCGATGGCTATCGCGATCCGACCGAGGCCGCCTATCGCCCCCACGAGATGCCCGAGCGGACGATGGACTCGATGTCGCTGTTCATGGCCGAGGTCCGCAGGCATCGCCTGCTGACGCGCGCCGAGGAAGCCGCGTTGGCCCGGCAGATCGAACGCGGCGACCTCGCCGCCAAGGAGCGGCTGGTCAACTCGAACCTGCGCTTGGTCATCTCCAACGCGCGCAGCTACGAGGGCCTCGACCTGCCCCTGCTGGACCTGATCCAGGAAGGGATGCTCGGTCTGATCCGGGCGGCCGAGAAGTTCGACTGGCGCAAGGGGTACAAGTTCTCGACTTACGCGACGTTCTGGATCAGGGAGTCGATTCAGCGTGCGATCGCCAACCGCGCCCGGCCGATCCGGGTCCCCGTCCATATCGGGCAGCGCGAGCGGCGGATCGGTCGGGCCCGCGCTGCGCTGGTGGCGGAGCTCGGCCGCGAGCCGACCGACGAGGAGACTGCGGCGGCCGCCGAGCTCGAGGTGCGCGAGGTCCGCGCCACCCGGGACATCGCCCGCGTTGTGACCAGCCTCGACCGTCCCGTCGGCGAGGAGGAGGACACCACGCTCGGGGCGCTGCTGGCCAGCGACGACAGCCCTCCGCACGAAGAGGTCGAGCTCGCGGCGCGCGATGACGCCCTGCGCCGGGCGCTCGAGCGCCTCCCCGAGGTCGAGCGAAACGTGGTCATCCTGCGCTACGGGATCGGCGACGACGAGCCAACGCCGCTCCGCGAGGCGGGAAGGCGGCTGGGCATCTCCTCAGACGCAGTCCGCAAGCTCGAGCGCAAGGCGCTCGCGGAGCTCGCCGAGAGCCGGGAGCTCGAGGCGCTGCGGCCGGCGGCCTAGTCCCGCGCGGATGGCGATGCAGCTGCCGAATACGTAGCCGCAGCGCCATCGGGCCGGGCGCGGGGCTACCCGAGCAGCTGGCGCAAGACGTATTGCAGGATCCCGCCGTGAGCGAAGTAGCGCTGTTCCTTCGGCGTGTCGATCCGGACGGTCACCGGAAACTCCTTGTCGTCAGCGCGGACGGTCAGCTCCCGGGGAATCGGGTCTGCGCCGGCGATCCCCTCGATCGTGTACGTCTCGCGACCGGTCAGGCCCAGAGACGCGGCGGACTCACCGGACGCGAACTGAAGCGGGAGCACGCCCATCCCGACGAGGTTCGAGCGGTGGATGCGCTCAAAGCTCTCCGCGATCACGGCTCGCACGCCCAGCAGCCGGGTGCCCTTGGCCGCCCAGTCGCGCGATGACCCCGAACCGTACTCCTTACCCGCGATCACGATTAGCGGGATATCGGCCTCCATGTACTTCATTGCGGCGTCGTAGATCGACATCGGCTCGCCATGACCGTCCGCGCCCAGATAAACGGTCACGCCGCCCTCAGGGAGACGATCCCCACCCACCCCCGCGATCAAATTCCGGAGCCGGATGTTGGCGAACGTGCCCCGCATCATCACCTCGTGATTACCGCGCCGCGCGCCGTACGAGTTGAAGTCCCGGGATTCCACGTGGTGCTCGTTCAGGTACCGCGCCGCCGGGCCATCGCGCTTGATCGACCCCGCGGGCGAGATGTGGTCGGTGGTCACGCTGTCGCCCAGCACGGCCAGGACTCGCGCCCGCTCGATGTCCTCCGGCGGCACGGGCTCGCGCGGCATCTCGTCGAAGAACGGCGGCCGGCGGACGTAGGTCGACCGCGGGTCCCACTCGAACAGCTCACCGGACGGAACCTCGAGTGAGTTCCAGCGATCGTCGCCGTCGAACACCTCGCCGTAGCTCTTGTGAAACATGTCCGACTGGACGGCGTCCTCCACGACCGAGGCCACCTCGGCGGCGCTCGGCCAGATGTCCGCCAGGAGCACTGGCTGGCCGTGGCGATCCTCGCCGAGTGGCTCGTCGTACAGGTCGATATCCATCGTTCCGGCGATCGCGTAGGCGACACACAGCGGCGGTGAGGCCAGGTAGTTCATCTTCACATCGGGGTTGATCCGCCCCTCGAAGTTGCGGTTGCCCGACAGCACCGAGACGACTGCGAGGTCGCTGTCCTGCACGGCCGCGGACACCTCGGTCGGCAGCGGGCCGCTGTTGCCGATGCAGGTCGTGCACCCGTACCCGACCAGGTTGAACCCGAGCTCGTCGAGGTACTCGGTGAGCCCGGCGCGGTCGAGGTACTCGGTCACCACCTTGGAGCCCGGGGCGAGCGACGTCTTCACCCAGGGCTTGACGCTGAGCCCCTTCTGCACGGCGTTGCGGGCCAGAATGCCCGCGCCGAGCATGACCGACGGGTTCGATGTGTTCGTGCAGCTCGTAATCGCCGCGATCACGACGTGACCGTGATCGAGCTCGGTCTCGGTTCCGTCGGCGAGCGTCACCGGCGTGTGGGTCGAACGCCGCTCGGCCACCTGGGTCCCGCCCGTGCGACTGCCAGGCTCGTGCCCGACGCCGTTCGGGACATGGGTGGCCACCGGATCGCTCGCGGGGAAGCTCTCCTCGAGCGCCTCGTCCTCAGAGTCCTCCTCGGGCAGGTAGCCCTCGAGCGCCATCCGGAACGCGGGCTTCGACTCGGTCAGCGACACCCGGTCCTGGGGGCGCTTCGGGCCGGCGATGCTGGGCACGACCGTCGAGAGGTCGAGCTCGAGTCGGTCGGTGAACGTCGGTTCCTCGGAGCTCTCGTCATGCCAAAGCCCCTGCTCCTTGGAATACGCCTCGACGAGCTCGATCAGTCCCCGCGGCCGTCCCGAGAACTCCAGGTAGCGCAGCGTCTCGGCGTCGATCGGGAAGATCGCGCAGGTTGAGCCGAACTCGGGCGACATATTGCCGATCGTCGCCCGGTCCGCGAGCGGCAGCCGGGCCAGGCCCTCGCCGTAGAACTCGACGAACTTGCCGACGACGCCCCGCGCGCGCAGCATCTCGGTAACGGTCAGAACCAGATCCGTGGCCGTGGCGCCCTCCTCCAGCTCTCCGGTGAGCCTGAAGCCGAGCACCTGCGGGATCAGCATCGACATCGGCTGTCCGAGCATCGCCGCCTCGGCCTCGATCCCGCCGACGCCCCAGCCGAGCACGCCGAGGCCGTTGACCATCGTCGTGTGCGAGTCGGTTCCCACCAGCGTGTCCGGATAAGCCTGGGGTGGGTGGGAATCCCGATCGTTGACGAACACCACGCGCGCGAGGTACTCGAGATTGACCTGGTGGACGATCCCGGTGTCCGGGGGGACCACCTTGAAATTCTCGAACGCTCCCTGGCCCCAGCGCAGGAACGCGTAGCGCTCGCGGTTGCGCTCGAACTCGAGCTCCGCATTGCGCGCGAACGCCGCGCTCGACCCGAACACGTCGACCTGGACCGAGTGGTCGATCACGAGCTCGGCCGGTGCGAGCGGGTTGATCTTGGCGGGGTCGCCGCCCATCGCGCGCATCGCGTCGCGCATCGCGGCCAGGTCGACCACCGCCGGCACCCCGGTGAAGTCCTGCATCAGCACGCGCGCCGGCGTGAACGAGATCTCGGTGCTCGGCTCGGCGGCGGCATCCCAGGTGGCGAGTGCCTCGACGTCCTGCGCGCGGATCGATTCCCCGTCCTCGTTGCGCAGCAGGTTCTCGAGCAGGACCTTCAGCGAGAACGGCAGCCGCGCGATGTCGTACTTCGCCTGGAGCGCGTCGAGCCGGAAGATCTCATATGCGCGCTCCCCGACGGTGAGCGTCGCCTTGGCGTCGAAGGAATTGGGCATCACGGTCATTTCTCCTGGTCTAAAGGGTCCTTCTTACTCTAGGCCGCGCGCCGCGCCCAGGACTCCTACGTCGCTCTTAGTGACGTCTTCACACGGCCTTCGCCCCCTGGCCGATTCTCCTCGAAGCCCACTCCACTCAGATCGAGGCGAACCGATGATGACCATCCTGTCCTGGACCCTCGCCGCCATGGCCGCGGGCGTATTCGCCGCCATGGCCGCGGCCGGCGTCTACGCCGAAGCGCACCGCGCACCCGACCAGCCCTGACGCCATGAGCGGGTCAGCCCACACGGACCTCGACATCGCCATCCCCGTCTGCAACGAGCGGACTGCGCTCGAGGCGTCGGTGCGGATGCTTCACGGCTACCTCTCTCGCGGGTTCCCGTTCTCGTGGCAGATCACGATCGTCGACGCCGCGAGCACCGATGGAACCCTTCGGGTCGCCCGGCGGCTGATGTACGAACTTCCTGAGGTCGGCGCCATGCACCTGCGGACGAAGGGTCGCGGCCTTGCGCTGCGAACGGCATGGACGGCGAGCGGCGCGGACGTCGTCGCCTACATGGACCCCGACCTCTCCACGGACCTCAGCGCGCTCCTGCCGCTGGTGGCCCCGCTGGCGGCAGGGCACAGCGACCTCGCGATCGGCACGCGCCTTCATCGTGCGGCCCGTGTGACGCGCAGCTCCATGCACGAGCTGGCCTCGCGCGCCTACCACCGTCTGCTGCGGATCGCGCTCCATGCACGGTTCAGCGACGCCCAGTGCGCCTTCAAGGCGATCCGCTCCGAGGCCGCCCATCAGCTGATCCCGCTCGTGGCCGACGACGAATCCTTCTTCGACACCGAGTTGCTGATGCTGGCGCAGCGCCGCGGGCTCCCGATCCACGAGGTCCCGGTCGACTGGGCGCAGACCGGCGACTCGCGTGCCGACATCGTGCCGACGGCGCTCGCCGATCTCCGCGGCGTCATGCGGCTGCTCGTGCATCGCCCGCCGGCGGGTGACGCCCCCGGCGCTCGCCCCGCGCTGCCCGCGCCCCGCCGACCCATGCTCGCGCCGTGAGCTCGCTGTCGTATCCGGCGCGGCGGTGGGCGCGAGCACGCTCGGCGCGCACCGACGGTCGCTCCCGTCTGGCGTCGCTGTTCGCCTACCCGGAGCTGCTCGCGCTGCTCGCGCTGACCGCGGTCCTGAATCTCTGGGACCTGAGCATCAATGGCTGGGCGAACACGTATTACTCGGCCGCGATCAAGTCGATGAGCACGAGCTGGCACGACTTCCTGTTCGCCTCACTCGACAAGACCGGGCTGATGACGGTCGACAAGCCACCGCTCGCGTTCTGGATCCAGGCCCTTTCCGTCCGGGTGTTCGGCTTCCACCCGCTCAGCATCCTCGTGCCCGAGGCGCTGATGGGCGTCGCGGCTGTCGCGCTCGTCTACGACATGACGCGCCGGATGTTTGGCCGCGTCGCCGGGTCGGTCGCCGGCCTGACATTTGCGCTGACGCCGATCACGGTCGCGATCGCGCGCCACAACAACCCCGACGAGCTGCTGATCCTGTGCTGCGTGGCGGCGCTGTGGTGCGCCGTGCGCGCGTTCGAGACCGGCCGGACCAAGTGGCTGGTGCTGAGCGGCGTGTGCGTGGGCCTCGGGTTCGAGGCGAAGATGGCCGTGGCGCTATTCGTCGTGCCCGGGATCGCGCTCGCCTGGATGTGGAGCCGCTGGGGCTCGACCTGGGCCGAGCGCCTCAAGGCCTTCCGTCAGCTGCTGGCCGGCGGGGCGGCGATGACCGTCGTCGGCCTGGCCTGGCCCTTGCTCGTGACGCTGACGCCCGCCGCGGACAGGCCGTGGATCTCCGGCACCTCCGACAACAGCGTCTGGTCACTGATTTTTGGATACAACGGCTTGGGGCGGGTCGCCGGGCAAACCGGTGGGCCAGCGGGCGGGGCCGGGCCCGGAGGCGGCGTCGGCGGCAGTCTGTTCGGCGGTGCGACGGGCCCGTTCCGGCTGCTCCAGTCCTCCCTCGGCGACCAGGCCGGATGGCTCCTCGGGTTCGCCGTGGTCGCCGGGCTCGCGCTGCTCGTGCTCACTCGGCTCCGCCGGCGCGACCCGCGGACGGCCTGGCTGGTCGCGGTCGGCGGCGCGTTCCTGACCACGGCGGTCGTGTTCAGCTTCGCCTCGGGGATCTTCCATCCCTACTACGTCTCGTTCCTCGCGCCGTGGGCGGCGATGCTGGTCGGCGCAGGCGCCGGCCTGATGCTTCCGCGGTCGCTCGGCGGCGCTCTCGACGGGCGTGCGGCTCGCGTGGTCGCCCCGCTCGCGATCGCCGCCGGCGCGATCACCGAGCTCGTGGCGCTCGGCGAGCTCGGGGGCGCGATGCCGTGGGCCAAGCCGGTCCTCATCGGCATCGCCGGCGCGTGCGCGGTGCTGCTCGCGCTCGAGGGCGCTGGTCGGTATCGCACGATCGTCGTCGCCGTCGCGATGGCGGCGCTGCTCGCGGCCCCGTCGGCGTGGGCCGTCGAGACCGTTGGGCACGCCACCAGCAGCACGTTCCCGGCCGGAGGGCCGGAGAGCGCGTCGTTCGGTGCCGGCGGGCCGGGCGGTGGCGCCGCCGGCGGGTTGGGCGGCGGACGCGGGCGCTTCGGCGGTGGCGCAGGTGCTGGCGGATTCGGCGGCGGTGGGCCTGCGGTCCGCCAGCTGTTCGGGAATTCGGGGTCGTCGGCCGGTGCTGGCGGCTTCGGCGGCGGCGGGTTCGGCGGAGACACCGCCTCGCTGACGGCGGCCGAAACGTACGTAGCCGAACACGGAGGCGGCGAAATCGGCGTCTCCAGTCAGAGCACCGCCGCCACGGCCATCCTCGAGGGCTACACGAACGTCGCGGGCCTCGGTGGGTTCTCCGGGCGAGAGAGCTCGGTGAGCGCCAGCTGGATCGCCACGCAGGTCCGCGACGGTCGCCTCCGCTGGGTGATTACCGACGATACGCAGGGGGTATCGGTGCCCGGGGACACTCGTACCGGAAGTCAGGCGGCGATGGATGTGGTCGCAAAGACCTGTCGTCCGGTCACGTTAAGTGGAAACGGGGCAACCGGACAAATGTATGACTGCCTGGGGCGCGCGACGGCGATCCTTCAGGCCGCCAAGGAGTAGGCATTTGAGGAAGATTCGCGATGGACGGACCAGGGCGGGGCTCGTGGCAGCGGGGATCGTTGCCGCCGTGCTGTGCTCCGCGCCGGCAGCGTTCGCGAAGACGACTACGAGCTCGAATTGGGCCGGATATGCCGTGCACCGCCCTGGTGTGTCGTTCCGCACGGTTTCGGGGACCTGGACGCAGCCCGCGGCCTCCTGCGTGGCCGGCCAATCGAGCTATTCGGCGGTGTGGGTCGGGATCGGCGGCTTCAAGCCGACTTCGAACGCACTCGAGCAGATCGGCACCGAGGTCGACTGCAAGGCCGCGGGGAACGCGGTCACGAGCGCGTGGTACGAACTCGTGCCCGCACCGTCGAAAACGATCTCGTTCGCGGTCCACCCCGGCGACGTCGTGCACGCCACCGTGACCGTCGTCGGGCACCAGGTCACCCTCATGCTCCAGAACTGGACCCGCCACCGGACGTTCCGTAAGACGATGTTCGCCCCGAGCATCGATGTGAGCTCGGCGGAGTGGGTCGTCGAGGCCCCTTCCGAGTGCATCAACCAGTACGCGTGTCAGGCGCTGCCGCTGGCTAACTTCGGGTCGGTCGCGTTCGATTCGGCCATCGCGACGTCGACGAAGGGCGCCACCGGCTCGATCCTCGATCCCAAGTGGTGGAGGACGCAGATTCGCCTCACTCCCGGCGCCCAGCGATTCATCGTGGCCCGCCAGACCAGCGATAGCGCCGGCACGGCGACGCCGTCGACGCTCCGGGCCGATGGCACCCAGTTCGACGTGACCTATTCGACGGTCCCGGTCACGCAACAGACGTTCGCCGGGACGCGCCAAAGCCGGCTACGCGCGGCCTACGTCGAGCACTGAGCGCCTCGAGCGCTCCTATCTAGCTCTTACGCGGTCCCTACGCGGTTCTACCGGAGCCCGTCGATGCTGAAGGCATGAACACGGCTCTGACACCTCATCTCTTCTGGATCACCAGTCGCGCCGCGGGGTTCGCTGCCCTGGTGCTCGCCAGCGTCGCGGTCTCGCTGGGGCTGCTGATGAGCACCAAGTTGCTGAAGGGCAGGACGACCGACCTGCGCGCGGCCCACGACACGCTGGCGCTCGCGACGATCGTCGCGATCGTCGTCCACGGAGTCTCGCTGCTCGGGGACTCATTCCTACACCCCTCGATCCTCGACATCGCGATCCCGTTCGTGTCGGGCTACAAGACGATCTGGACGACGCTCGGGATCGTCGGCGGGTGGGGCCTGATCGCGCTCGGGCTCTCCTATTACGCCCGGCGCTGGGTCGGCGCCGTGCGCTGGCGGAAGCTTCATCGCTTCACCGCGCTGGCGTGGCTCCTCGGGCTCGTCCACGCGCTCGGCGAGGGCACCGACGCCGGCCAGCTGTGGTTCCTGGCGATGCTGGCGCTGGTGGCGATTCCCGCGCTGGCACTGCTCGCCACGCGGATGGCTCGGAGCGGAACCGCCCCCACGGTGCCGCCCGCGCCGCAGCCTCAGATGTCGAAGACCCGCCCCTCGGGCCCGACGTTGACGACCGGCGTCGTGCCGATCGTCACCTCCCGTCCCCAGCACTGATGGACATGGCCGCACAAGACGATCGCCGGCTGCTTGCGCTCGATCGCGGCCAGCACCGCCTCGCTGCCCAAGTGGCGCCCGTGGGCCTCGTCCACGTGCCCCTTGGGCGGTGAGTGCACCACCAGGATTGCGCCCTCGGGGCAGCTCTCGAGCTTGGCCGCCGCCTCGTCCTCGCTGAGGTCGAAGCTCCACGGGAACGGCGTCGCCGGCACGCCCCCGCCGAGCCCGAAGAACCGGGCGCCGGCAATCTCTTTCGCCTGACCGTGGAGGACGTGGGCGCTCGGCCACGAGGCGCACGCCTGCCACAACTCGATGTCGGTCTCGGCGTTGCCGGGCACGAGCACGGACGGGACGGCGATCGGGCTCAGCGTCCTGATCGTGCTCTCGAGCCCCTGGTGCATGGTCGCGAAGTCGCCGGCGCCGACGACCACGTCGACATCCTCGGCCATCGCCACCAGGCGCTCGGCCTTCCGGCGGTCCCGGTGCAGGTCACTGAACGCGAGCAGCCTCATCGTCGCCTTTGGTCGAGCGGAAATAGCGCCACGACCGGTAGGATGCCCGGCGCGCGACCTCCGCGTCCGCTCCACGCCTAGATGAAACGGCCGGCGTGGTGGGAGACGGGGCTGGAGGGGCCCGCTCCGGACGGACATCACTACAGGAGGTATCTGCCAAGTGTCATTACGAGCAAGGCGGGCCCTGATCGGGCTCGTGACCGGGGCCGCCGTGCTGGCGCTCCCGGCGGTTGCGTCGGCGACGATAACGCCGAGCCTTACGCTGAACCAGGCTGCCGGGACGACCGCCGGCAGCAGCCCGGCTGTCGGCTTTGACGCCGTCTTTGCCCCGAACCCGGCGACGGACGGGGTCAAGGACGTCACGTTCGCTCTCCCGAACGGACTGCTCGCCAACGCGAACATCAGACGGTGGCGCGTGTCTGCTCACGGGCACCCCGACGGCGGCGTGCCAGGTCGGCACTGGGACGGTCAGGGCCGGCGGGACAGGCGTCCCGGTCACCGAGTATCTCGTCGTAGCCCCGAGCGGATCGGGCGCTGCCGGCGGCGTAGCGGTCGTCAACAATGCGACCCAGCAGGTCGTGACCACCGGCGCTGTGTCGTTAGGTGCGACCGGACTCAACGTCGCGTTCACGAACCTGCCTGCAGCCCTCGACGTCAGCGAGATGAACTTCACGCTGACCGATCTGCGGCTGCCCACGAGCTGCCCGGCCACACCGCAGAACGTGTCCGTCACGGCTGACTCGCAAGGCGATTCGACGAGCAAGACCGCGATGGCGCCGCTCAACGTCACCGGCTGCAGCGGGCTCCCCTACAACCCGACGGTGGCGGCCACCGAGACCAAGGACACCAAGGACAACGGGGCGACGCTCGTGTTCGCGGTCACCCAGGCCGCTGATGAGGCGGCCACGAAGTCGATCGCGTTGAAGCTCCCGAGCGGCCTCGGCGTCAACCTGTCGGCCGACGTTACGTGCCTCGTCGGCACGGGCGGCGGTTGCAACGTCGGCACCGCTTCGGCGACCTCGCCGATCGTGCCGAACGCCGCGCTCGCCAACGGAACGGTCATCCTGGGCGGCTCGGCCAGCGCCCCGACGATCACGATCTCGTTCCCGGCGCCGTTCGCCCTCACCCTCGTCGGTGACATCAGCCTGGCCAACGGCACGGTCACGTTCAACAACATGCCCGACCTGACGCTGACCACGCTGAACCTGAACATCACGGGGCCGAACGGGAAGAAAGCGTTCACGACGACCTGCAAGCCGTCGAGCACAAGCGGAACGTTCACCTCGTGGGCCGGCCCGGCGAAGACGGTCAACGGGACCGTCAAGTTCGTCAACTGCGCGGCGAACCCGACCGCCACCGGCTCGTTCAGCGGCCTGGCCAGCGGCCACCCGGGCCTCCGGTTCACGGTGACCCACGGCAACGGCGCCGGCAACGTCGCGTCGGTGTCGGTCGGTCTGCCGAGCGGGCTGACGTTCTCGCGCGCGGGGGTCGTGACGAGCAAGACGTGCACGACGAAGGCCGGCAAGAAGAAGTGCACGACGACCACGCTGACCAAGGGCCTCGGCATCAAGGGCGCCACCGCGAAGTCGGTCGCGCTCAAGGGCGGCAAGCTCGTGATCACGCTGAAGAAGGCCGTCGGCAAGGTCACGATCAGCCTCGGCAGGCCGGTCCTGGCCGAGTCGGGGTCGCTCCAGACGAAGGTCAAGAAGCACAAGGTCAAGAACCTGACCGTGACGCTCAAGGTCACCGACGCCAAGCACACGTCGACGTCGGTGCCGCTGAAGCTCAAGGCGCACTAGGACGTAGCGGCAGATCCCGCCCTTCTCCGCCCACCGGCGGGGGAGGGCGGGCGACGCCCGGCTCGCACCCCGTGCGGATGGGTCACAACGACACACTCGGCCTCCTCCCGGCGTCCAGTGTGCATTCGGGCACGTATGCGGGTCACGACAGCACTCTCGGCCCGCGTGCGCGGTCGAGCGTGCACTTGTGACCCGGGCGACCCGGGCGACTTCGGGCGACTCGGGCTACCCGGAAGCGCGAGAAGCGCGGCTACGAACTAGTCCTGGCGCTCCACCGGCGCGGATTCGGGCGCCGAGGACACGCCGTCCTCCGCCGGAACCGCATCCGGGACGGCATCCGGAACCACATCCGGAACTGGAACCGCATCCGGAACTGGAACCGCATCCGGAACTGGAACCGCATCCGGAACCGCATCCGGACCCGGCGCCAGCGCCCGGGACTCGCCGGACTCGAGCGCCCCGTTGGCCGCAGGCGCCGGTACCTCGGCCGGCACCTGAGCCGGCACCTGACCTGGCGCCGCAGCCGGCGAACCCGCCTGCCCCGGCTGGCTCGTCTGCCCCGACCCGATCGCCTCGAGCACCGGTTTGATCAGATCGATCGGCATCGGGAACACGACGGTCGAGTTCTGGGTGGCGCCGATCTCCCGGAGCGTCTGCAGATAGCGAAGCTGGAGCGTCGTCGGATTGCGGCCGATCACGTCGGCGGCATCGGCCAGGCGCGTGGCGGCCTGGGCCTCGCCCTCGGCGTTGATGATCTTGGCGCGCCGCTCGCGCTCGGCCTCGGCCTGGCGGGCGATCGCGTGCTGCATGCGCTCGGGGATCTCGACGTCCTTGATCTCGACCGTCGTCACCTTGATGCCCCACGGCTCGGTTTGGGAGTCGATCACTCGCTGCAAGGACTCATTCAACCTTTCCCGCTCACCCAGCAGATGGTCGAGATCGACGCCGCCGAGCACCGAGCGCAGCGTGGTCTGCGCGATCTGAAGGGTGGCGTTGTGGAAGCTCTCGACCTGGTTGATCGCCCGGTTCGGGTCGACGACGCGGTAGTAGGCAACCGCGGTAACGCGCACTGGGATGTTGTCGCGGGTGATCACCTCCTGAGGCGGCACCGTGAGCGTCACGGTCCGAAGCGAAACCCGCACCATCCGGTCGATCGTCGGCACGAGCAGGATCAGCCCGGGACCGCGCAGATCCATCACCCGTCCGAGGCGGAACACCACCCCGCGCTCGTACTCGCGCAGCACTCGGACCGAGGCTCCGAGCACGGTGAGCCCGATCACGAGCAGGATGGCCAGCAGAACTGCGATCGCCAGGATCATCGGATTACCTCCCATTCTTCGGCGCGCCGGACGCCCACCGTTAGGCCGTCGAGATGATCGACCACCACCTGATCTCCGGCGTGCAACGTGTTCGGCTCCTCAGAGTCGTCGAGCACCGATCGCCGCGCGGTCCACAGTGCCCCGTCGACCTGCACACAGCCGGCCGAGTCATTCCAGTTGCGCACGACTCCCAGGTGGCCGATCAGGCTCTCGGGGCCGGCCCTGATCATCCGCCGGCGGACCGCGAGTCCCTTGCCCACGGTCAGGAACATCACCCCGCCCGCGGCGCCGGCCAGCAGCAGCGCGGCCAGCACTCCGAGCGCCAGCCCACCGCCGAGTCCCATCACGGCCAGTACCGCGCCCGCTCCAATCGCGATCACGCCCGGCCCTCCGAGCACCCCGAGCGTCGGCACGTGGGCCTCGATGAGCACCATGATCGCCCCGACGAAAAGCAATGACACGCCTAGTGCGGTCATGACCATACTTTAGCCCCCGCTTACAGTTGTTAAAGCGGCTTATCCGGCCGAGCCGTTACCGGACGGAATTGCCGTCCCACCGGCCAGGCATCCGGCCGCCCGCGCGATGATCTCGACGCACGCATCGAAATCGATCGCGGTCGAGTCGAGCGCGAGGTGGTAGAGCGCGGGATCCTGAATCTGGACGCCGTAGAACTGGCGGAAATAGGCCTCGTGCGTGCGGTCGAACTGGGCGCACGCGCGGTCCGCGGCGCCCGGCTCGAGGTTCTGCACCGCCGCCGCCTGTCGCGCGCGGCGATCCGCCGGGCCGTCGAGGCGGACGCGGAGCGCGCTTGGGTGCTCCCGCAGTAGCACGACCGCGCCGCGCCCCAGGATCACCCCTTCGCCCGTGGCGACCTGCCGGCCGAGCACTTCCTCGGTGGCGCGCCGGAAGTCTTCCGCGGACAGCCCTGCCCCGGGTAGCGCCGGCACGCCGGTGTCTCCTGCAGCGAACGCGGTCAGGACCCGCTCGAGCCACCCCGCGCCGGCCTTCTCGTCGTGTGCCGCGGCGTCGTCGTAGGAGACCTCGAGCCGCTCGGCGACGGCCAGCGGGATCGCACGGTCCAGAAACGGCACCCCGAGCCGGTCGGCGAGGGCCGGGCCGATGATGCTGCCGCCGGCGCCGTACGCCGCCGAGAGCGCGATCAACCGCGTCACGGGGTGATCATCCCCCGATTCAGTCCGCGCGAAAAGCGCCGATCAGCGAGCGCGGCTGAGGTACGCCACGCCGGCGCGGGCGTTCCGCTTGACGCTGAACATCGCGGCGTCGGCGCAGCGAAGCAGCCCGTCGGCGTCGTCGGCGTCGATCGGGAATACCGCGCGCCCGATGCTGATGCCCAGGTGAAGCTGATGGCCATCGATCACGAACGGCTGTGTTACCGCGGCAGCGAGGCGATCGGACACGTCCTCCGCGTCGGTCGGCGCCGTGTTCGAATCGATCAGGACGGCGAACTCGTCGCCGCCAAGGCGGGCGACGGTGTCCTCAGCACGCGTGCACGACGCCAGACGCTTGGCCACGGCCACGAGCAGCTGGTCGCCCACGTCGTGCCCGAACTCGTCGTTGACGGGCTTGAAACCGTCGAGATCCATGTAGAGCAGAGTGACGGGGTGGATCTGCTCGCGCGCACGGCTGATCGCGTCCCGGAGCTGACCTGTGAACCGGAGCCGGTTGGCGAGCCCGGTCAGCTGGTCGTGCATCGCCTGATGTGTCATCTCGTCGACGAGGCGGCCGTTCTGGAGCGCGGTCGTGGCCTGCGCGGCGACGCCGGACAGGCGGTCGAGCAGGTCAGGTCCGGGCCGTAGCCTCCCGGGCTCCTCGAACACCGACACCGACAGCAGACCGAGGAACGAATCGGGGGTCGCGAGCGGCACCAGGATCGTGGCGACAAACCCCTCGGCGCCGAGGATCTCGCGCAGCCGCGGGTCGCCGGTGCGGTCGTCGACGAACAGCGGCTCGTGCCCGGGATCCTCGAGCAGCCGGTGGAGCGGGCCGCCCCGAGTCGGCGCCCAGCCGGTGTCCTCGACCTCCACGCCGTCGGGGGCTTCGCGGGTGGTCACCGCCCGGCGCACGAGCTCGCCCCGCCCGGCGTCCCACAGGTACACGCCGACGCGATCGCAGTCGACCACGAGGGGCACCGCGGACGCCAGCCGGCGCGCGATCTCGCTACTCGTGCCCGCCGCCGCCAGCGCACGCGCCAGTGACAGCAGCGCGCTCGACTGTTCGGAGCGTCGCTTCGCTTCCATCAACGCCGACGCGCCGTCCAGCGCGGTCGCGGCGTAGTGCGCATACACCTCGAACAGCTCTCGCTCCTGCGCCAGGAACTTCTGGCCGGGTGGGCGAAGTGCCAGCAGCCGCCCGTATTCGCGGCGGTTCGAACGAACCGGTACGACCAGCCACGAGTCCGGATGGGTCGTGGGCCGGCGGTGCAGCAGCTCGTCGACGTACTCGGCGACGCCCTCCTCTTCGAATCCCTTCTGGTGGCAGTGCAACTCGCGTCCCGGGCCGACCTGTACGGCCAGCAGGTACCGCACCGCCCTGACCTCGAGTGCTGCTCGGGCGGTGATCCGGGCGAGCACGTCGTCGAGGTCGTCCGCCGCGATCAGATCGGACGCGGCCGCGAACACACTGCGTAGCCGTTCCGTCATCGCGTCGAGCTGGTGTTGGAGGGCGATGATCTGCGCGGGCGACCCGTCGACCGCGTTGGCCTCGGTGTCCCACCGCACGCGATAGACGCAGCGCGTTGCTCCCATCGCCTGGCATTCCTCGTGATGGACGATCGCGGGATCGAGGCCGAACAGAACGGGTGTGCACGAGAGGAGGCCACCGGTCCAGGCGCAGTGGTCGGGGCTGCGCGGGAACCCATCGGCCGCGCTCGCGACGATTTCGGCAAAGCCGGAAGCGGCCTTTCTCACCTCAAGCTTTGTGACCGTGCTGAACTCCGCAGAGCTCGTCGCGATCGCGCCGTACACGCGCTCCGGAGATCCGAGCGATCTGAGCATCGCCGCGACCTGCGACGCGGCCAGCCTGCGGGCGGCGTCCTCGCCGACCGCCCGCGCGAAGCCGGGATGACGCGTGACTCGAGCGCCGGCCTGCCACAGCGCCACCGCCTCGTCGTACGCGATCCAGTTGGTTATGTCGAGGAGATATTCGAGGGTCCGCCTGCTGCCGGCCAACCGGAGTACCTCGGCGACCGCGTCCTGGCCGCCATAGGCGTTCACGCGCGCGAGCAGGACCGCGCTCATCGAGCACGAGAAGTGCTCTCCTCGGTCGGTTCGAACACCCTGCGTTGCCTCTCTCTCCGCCATCGAGGAGGTATCGGTGTCGCCCGTGGCGTCGATGCCGTTGTCGGTACGGATTGGACGAACGGTTGCCCGGCGTTGATAGCGTGCCGTCTCCGACCTTCCGACCTTCTGGAGCGGCAAATGACGAGCGCGAACATCAAGGGCTTGGTGACCGATATTGCGGGACTACGCGACAGCGCCGGCACCCACATCGGCTACACCGACTGGCAGGAGATGTCGCAGGAACGCGTCAACCAGTTCGCCGACGCGACCGACGACCACCAGTTCATCCACGTCGACGTCGAAAAGGCAAAGCAGACGCCGTTCGGCGGCACGATCGCGCATGGCTTCCTCACCCTCTCCCTGGCGGCGCCGGTCAGCCAGCAGCTAATGAAGGTCACCGACGCCGTGATGGGCGTCAACTACGGGCTCGATCGGGTGCGCTTCCCCGCGCCGTTGCCGGTCGGGGCTCACTGGCGGGGCGGCATGGAGATCATCGAGGTGACCGAGATTCCCGGCGGCCTGCAGATCAAGTCGCGGATCACGATCGAGGTCAAGGACTCGGAGAAGCCCGCCTGCGTCGCGGACTCGCTCGTACGCGTGTACGGCGGCGCCTGAGGGGAAGCGGCCGCTGAGGTGAGCATCGACGTCGAGAAGCTCGTCGCGATCGACGTTCACGTTCACGCCGAGCGCAACCATTCAGAGCCCCAGGATCCGGTGACGACCGAGATCCTCCAGGCCGCCGCCCGGTACTTCGGCGGCAGTCCGCCGCAGCCGAGCGCGCGCGAGGTCGCCGACTACTACCGGGAGCGGAACATGCTCGCGGTCATCTTCAACGTCGACGACGAGGCCGGAATGGGCCGCAAACGCCTCGGCAACACCGAGGTCCTCCAGGCCGCCAAAGACAACCCGGACGTGCTGATCCCGTTCGGATCGGTCGACCCGCACAAGGGCAAGCTCGCGGTCCGCGAAGCCACCGAGTTGATCGAGGCCGGCGTGCGCGGGTTCAAGTTTCACCCCAACACCCAGGCGTTCTGGCCCAACGATCGAGACTTTTACCCGCTCTACGAGGTGATCGCGGAGGCGGGACTGATCGCGCTGTTTCACTCCGGGACGACCGGCATCGGCGCCGGCATGCCGGGTGGCGGCGGCGTCAGGCTGAAGTACTCAAACCCGATGTGCGTCGACGATGTCGCCGCCGACTTCCCCGGGCTCGACATCATCCTCGCGCACCCGTCGTTTCCCTGGCAGGAGGAGGCGCTGGCGATCGCGGTCCACAAACCCAACGTGTACATCGACCTCTCCGGGTGGGCGCCGAAGTACTTCCCGGAGATCCTGATCCAGTACACGAACACCCGCCTGAAGAACAAGATGCTGTTCGGCTCGGACTTCCCGCTGATCACCCCCGATCGCTGGCTCGCGGACTTCGAAAAGCTCCCGATCAAGGACGACGTCCGCCCGCTGGTCCTCAAGCAGAACGCCGCGAAGCTGCTCGGGCTCTGAACGCGCCGGAGCGAGCGGGGCGTTCAATGCCCTGAACGCATTTGCGCCGCGCGGTGCAGAAAAGCGGTGCTCTTACGTCAACTCCCTGTGCAAGAACGGCGCATGAGGGTTTACTAAGTTCGGCGCGGGGTATTGCCGCGGCAAGCCGGTGTGGTCGAAATCGGTTTGACTAGAACCGAACCTGGGCCGCACTTGCCTCTCCTCTCCTCCCTCACTCGGCGACAGTCCCATCGGACTGTCGCCGGGTGCGTTTCTGGAGCCGCTCGCTCCTAGCGCGCCAGGATCACCTCGGCATCGTGCCGGGGAGTCTCGGTGATCGCGCGGCGGTAGACCCGCTCGGCGCTTGGCCGCGCCGGATGGATCGCGCTGCGGGCGACGAGCTCGCGCAGCACGACCTCCATCTCGAATTGCGCGAACGCGCCCCCGATGCAGCGGCGGACGCCGCCGCCGAACGGGATCCACGTGTACGTGCCGGGAGGCTCGTCGAGGAAGCGCTCCGGGAGGAACCGCTCAGGCTCGGGGTAAACGTCGGGCCGGCGATGGACGAGGTAAATCGACGGTACGACCTTTATTCCGGCGGGCAGGTCGTACCCGCCAAGTCGCATGGGCGCCTTGAGCGTCCGGTTGACCAATGAGATCACCGGTCGCAGGCGAAGGGTCTCGTACACGACCGCCTTCAGGTAACGGTCCTCGCCGCCGGCGGTCTCCACCGCCAGGCGCTCGAGCTTCTCGGGATGGCGGGCGAGCCGCTCGACGGCCCAGGCAAGCGCGGTCGCCGTCGTCTCGTGGCCGGCGACGAGGAGCGTGAGCAGCTCATCACGAAGCTGGCGGTCGCTCATGCCCGACCCGTCCTCGTATTCGGCGGCGAGCAGCATCGACAGGATGTCGTCGCGCTCCGCGGTGGCCTCCTGGGCGCGCCGCGCCGCGATCACGGCGTAGATCAGCCGATCAACCCTCTCCATCTCGCGCACGAACGGCCCGAAGCGCTGGATCCGCTCCGGCCCGAGCGCGATCAGGAACGCCGTCCACCGCGGGTTGGTGAGGCGATCGAGCAGACGGCGGAGCTGCACTCGGAGCTCGACCAGACCCGGTCCGTCGTCGAGGCCGAAGACCGCCCGGAGGATGATCTCGAGCGTCAGCGCCTGCATCCGCGGACGAACGCGGAACGGCGTGCCTGCCGGCCACCGGCCGATCTCCGCCCGCGCGATGTCCGCCATCAGCGCGCGGTAGCTCTGCATTCGCGCGCCGTGGAACGGAGGGAGCATGAGCTTGCGCTGGGCCATGTGCTCGGCCCCGTCCAGCAGCAGCAGCGAATGCTCGCCGAGGATGGGCAGCAGGATCCGGTTCGCCTCGCCGGCGTGAAGCAGCTTGGGATCGCCGGTGAACACTGCCTTGACGTCGACGGGATTCGAGAGCATCACCCACGAGCCTTCGTGGGCGATGGTCAGCGTGAACGTCTCGCCGTAGCGCTGGGCGCACTCACCCATCATCCACTGGGCGCGCCGGAACCAGATCGCGGTCTGGAGAATCCGCGACATGCGCGGACCGGGGGGAGGACGGGCATGGCGCCCAGCGTATGCGATGGCGTATTTAAGGGCCCCAAGCTCGCCGATGGTCAGGGACCGTCCGGCTCGTCGCTCGTCTCGAGCGCCTGCTCGGGTGAGTCGACGATTCTCATCACGTCGCCGATGGCGGTCAGGGCGAGCAGCCGGGCGACCTGGTCGCCGCCCCGTGTCACGGCGAAGCCCCGGCCCGAATCGTGTGCGCGCTGATGGCCTTTGAACAGGATGTGCAGCCCGGTCGAATCCATGAAGTCGAGCGTTCTCAGGTCGACCACGATCACGTCGCAATCCGAGTCCGCCGCGCGATTAAGCTCCGCCTCGAACGCCGGACTCGATACCAGGTCAAGCTCGCCGCTCACCGTCACCGTTGTCACTCGGCCGGTCGTGCGCGTCTCTGCCCGGAAGTCGCTCTGCAAGTGATCGTGCCCCTTACGTCTCGACCCCAGTCCTCTGCGGGACGAGTGAACGCTACCACCGGACCGGCCGGACCCGGCAGCGGCCGTTGCGCGGGTGTCGCTGCGCGGCGTCAGGAACCGGCGGTGGCGTGCGGACCTGAGCTCCCGCGCCTCGAACGGCGGTGGTCGCGCATGGCGACGCGCAACGTCTCCCGGCCGTCGACGTCGATCACGGTGAGCTCATCCGCAAGCGAAGCCAATGCTCCGTGGTTTCCGGCGTCGAGACGCCGGCTCGTGCCGACGCGCAGCGGGGCCACCGCGAACTCCAGCCGCTCGTCGTAAGCGCCCAGCGCCACGCTGATCGAGGCCGCCTCGGCGGCTTTCTGGGCGTGCGCCCCGAGTGCGTCCGTGACCAGATACACGTCGGCGCAGCGATCGAGTGAGAACCCGGCGCTCGGCGCGAGCGCCCTGCCAATTCGCCCGAGCACTGGCGCCAGCAAGTCGACGGGCGAGACCGTCAGGACGATGTCGCCCGATATGCCGGTCGGAAGGCGCGCGCCCCACACCTCGGACCGATCCTCGCCTTGCAATGCGCCGCGCGAGGCCGAGCTCGCGCTATCCGCGGCGGCGGCTGCGCCGCGGAAGCAGAGCCGTACCTCGGTCCCGCCTTCGGGCGCGCGGATGAACTCGGCGCGGTCGGCGACGGCGCTCATCAGCGCCAGGCCGACCTTGAGCCCGTCGCTGTCGGGCGCGGGCTCTCGGATGCCCCTTCCGTAGTCCCGGATCTGCACCTCGAGGCCGTCGGGCATGAGGGCGAACTCCACCGAGAACGGCCCGGGCTGGTCCCCGTACGCGTGCTGGATGATGTTGTTGCACGCCTCGCTGACCGCGGTGTTGACGTCGCTGAGCAGCTCGGGCTCGAATCCGAGGACTTCTCCGGCCGCCGTCGACATGCTCCGTACGAGGCGCGCTGCCTCAGGCCTGCTGGTCAGCTCGAGGCGGACCCGTGGTGCATCGATTTCTCCACTCATAGTGCTCGCGCGCTCCGACTTTGCCATGTGCGTATTAACAGGGCTACCCACGGCGCCGAAGCGCAATGCGCCCGGATCCAACGTTTTGGCTATCGACCGGTCAGGCGGCTATGGCGGCGGCGTCGAGCCGCGTCATCGATCGGCGCAGCAGCCTCGACACGTGCATCTGCGAGCAGCCGATCCGCTGGCTGATCTCGCGCTGGGTGAGCTCTTGGACGAGCCGCAGGCCCAGCACCTGGCGCTCGACCTCGCTGAGCGAAGCCCAGCCGGCCACCAGCGCCTGCCGATCCTCGGCCAGCTCGTACCCGCCGTCCTCGCCTCCGAGTGTGTCGCCGAGCGGGCAGCGGTCCTCGTCCTCGTGCGCGATCGGCGCATCGAGCGACGCGGGGAGATAGTTGTGCGCAGCGTCGAGTGCCTCGATCACCTGCTCCACCGTGCACTCGAGCACCGCGCTCAGCTCGTCGACGGTCGGTGAGCGACCGAGTTGCGCGGACAGGCGTTCCGTTTGCCGGCTGACGGCCAGCGCCCGCTCCTGAAGGTCGCGGGGGACATGCACACTCCACCCCTTGTCGCGGAAGTGACGTTTGAGCTCGCCCATGATCGTCGGCGCGGCGTAGCTCGTGAACTTCTTGCCCATCCCGGGCTCGAACCGGGTGAGCGCGTTGAGCAGGCCCAGGCACGCGACCTGGACGAGATCGTCGAGGGGCTCGCGGCTGTGGACGTAGCGGAGCGCGAGCTTGCGCGCGAACGGAATGAAGCGACGAACGAGTTCGTCCCGCGCTTGGGGATCTCGTCCCTGATGGTACGTGAGGAGAAGCTCTTCGTCGGGGATGCGCGCATAGTCGGTGCGCGCCATGGGCGTGGCGGACACGGGGACCTCCGTTTGGTGGGTTCAAACGCGAGGTCCGTGCCAGGGCCGCTAGGCGACCCGTCAATCCGTCCCGGGCATTCTGTTCGGCTGACCCGAGGCAACGTGGCCGATTGCCACACCGCATCGGGCTACATCGTGATTCTCGCCGCGTCTCTCGATCCCAAAACCCCCTGCCTACCAGTTACGTACTCGTGCGGACCGAATAGAGACTTTTGGTAAGGGCCAACTCAGGAATCCGGGAGGGCGAACGAGCCGTGCCGATCCCCGGTTCCCCGCAGATCGTCCTCGATCGCCGAGGCGGTCCGCAGCGCCAGCGGGAGGAAGTCGCGGCGCAGCGCGGCCATCGAGGCGCGGCTCGCGTGGACGGACAAATTCAGCGCGGCCGTCACCGTCCCCGAGGCATTTCGCAGCGGGACCGCCAGCGAGCGAAGGCCCTCTTCGAGCTCTTGGTCGGTGGCCGCGTACCCCTGCCGGCGCACTGTCGCAAGAATCGCGCGCAGCGCTTCCTTGTCCTTCACGGTGTGAGATGTGAGCGGCACAATCTCGGTTCTTTGCAGGCGTTCTTCGAGCTCGTCGTCGGGAAGGCCGGCCAGTAACACGCGCCCCATCGACGTGACGAAAGCCGGCAGGCGCGTCCCCACCGCGAGCGTGATGCTCATGATCCGTCGCGTCGGGACCCGAGCGACGTACACGACGTCGGTCTCGTCGAGGACCGAGATCGAACAGGACTCGTTGACCTCGGCGACGAGCGTCTCCATGTGGGGCATCGCTACCTCTGGAAGGCTGAGGCTCGACAGGTAGGCGTAGCCGAGTTCGAGCACTCGCGGGCGCAGTGAGAAGCGGCCCTGCGAGAAGTTGACGTACCCGAGCTTCACGAGCGTCAACAAAAAGCGACGGGCGGCCGCGCGAGTCAGGCCCGTCGAACGGGCGACGTCGCTTAGCGCGAGCTCGCGGTGCTCGGCGTCGAAGGCGCGGATCACCGCGAGACCCCGTTCGAGCGACTGCACGAAATCTGAGCTCTGAGTTGGTTTATCGGCCATCTCGGGGTCTCGGCCCGTCCGTTCGGCATGCGAACACTAGCGAACCGGGCGCGGAGTAGGATCCGCGCGGTGATCGAGTCGACCCCGGTGCAGCCGGCCGCCGGCAAGGGCAACGGCGCTCCTCGGCAGGGCGCCGACACGGGCGCGACGGTGCGCGATGCCGCGTTCGAGGTCATGCGCCGGCACGGGATGACGACGATCTTCGGCAACCCCGGTTCGACCGAGATCGCGTTCCTCACGGACGTTCCGCCGGACATCCAGTTCGTACTCGGCCTGCACGAGGGCTCCGTGGTCGGGATGGCGACCGGCTACGCACTCGCCCGGAGCGAGCCCGCGTTCGTCAACCTGCACACGGCCGCCGGACTCGGCAACGCAATCAACGCAATCGCCAACGCGCGCGACTGCGGTGCGCCGCTCGTGATCCTGGTCGGACAGCAGGACCGTCGGCAGATGGCGTTCGAGCCGTTCCTGACCGGACGACAGCTCGACCGGCTGGCCGGCGAGTATCCGGTGTGGCGCCATTTTCCGGCACGCGGCCAGGATGTCCCCGGCGCGATCGCCCGCGCCTATCACGAGGCCAAGGCAGGGAGGGGTCCGGCGCTGCTGGTCGTCCCGATGGGCGACTGGCTCGAGCCCGCCGACGAGCTCGCCGCCGGCGCCCCGGCCAGACTGCTGCGCCCGCATTCGGTGCGGGCGGCGGACGTCTCCGAGCTTGCCGATCTTCTCGCCGGCGCGGAGTCCCCGGCGCTGGTCGTGGGCGCGCCGGAAGAGCAGGACTGGGATGGTGTCGTCGCGTTGGCCGAGCGCCTGCGCTGCCCGGTGTGGCAGGAGCCGTTCAGC
This sequence comes from uncultured Solirubrobacterales bacterium, assembly GCA_963737055.1. Lineage (GTDB taxonomy): Bacteria > Actinomycetota > Thermoleophilia > Solirubrobacterales > Solirubrobacteraceae > Palsa-465. Next base: position 537,938 of record CAVTRE010000004.1, read on the forward strand.
CGCCGCGTCTCCTTCCCGCAGGACCATCCGCTGTTCGCCGGCCATCTGCACTGGCAGCGCCGCCTCATGCACGACGCGCTCGACCGCTACGACGTCGTCCTGACCGTCGGGACCAACGCGTTCCGCGCGTACCTGTTCGACGAGCCGGTCGCGCTCGTGGGTCCTGACACGCGCGTCGCGGTCCTCACCGCCGACCCGGCCGAGGCGCATCGCAGTCCTTGCGACCTCGCCGTGGTGGCACCCGTCGGGGCCACCTGTCGCGCGCTCGTCGAGCAGTTGCCCGAGCGGGCCGGCAATCCGCCCGAGGCCGTCCGACGACCGGAGCCGCTGCCTGTGCCGAATGACGGTGACCCCCTCCGGCCCGGTCACGTGCTCGACGCGCTCGCCGAGCGGCTTCCCGACGACGTCCTCCTCGTCGAAGAGTGTCCGTCGACCCAGCCCGAGCTCTACCAGCGTCTTCCGGTGCGGATCCCGTTCGGATTCCTGAGCACCGCCAACGGCTGCCTGGGCTTTGGGCTGGCCGGGTCGATCGGACTGCGCATGGGGCTGCCCGATCGGCCGGTCGTGGCCGTGCTCGGCGACGGTTCGACCATGTACGCGATCCAGGCGCTCTGGAGCGCCGCCCGCTACGACGTCGGCGTGCTGCTCGTCGTGCTCGCCAACGGGCGGTACGCGGTCATGGACAGCCTCGCCCGCCGGCGCGGTGGGGTGGGCGCGTGGCCGGGGTTCGAGGCGGTCGACATCGGCGGCCTCGCGCGGTCGTTTGGCTGCCCGTCGGTCCGAGTCGAGACGCACTCGGACCTGCTGACAACCCTCGACGACGCGTTCGACGGTCTCGTCGAGCGGCGTCAGCCGCTGCTCGTCGAGGCCCTGGTGGGGGAGTAGACGTGACCGCGACCGGCTCCAACAAGACCACTCCCGCGGACATCACCGCCGCCGCCCGGGCCAGCTTCGACGGCTGCACCGACCCTCGCCTCCGCGAGCTCATGCAGACCCTCGTCACCCACCTGCATGCCTTTGCCGTCGAGACCTCGCTGACCGAGGACGAGTGGCGCGGGCTGATCGCGACCCTCACCGACACGGGCCACATCACGGACGCGCGCCGCCAGGAGTTCATCCTCTGGTCGGACGCGCTCGGCCTGTCGATGCTCGTCGACGCGCTCGCCCACGAGCTCCCCCCCGGCGCCACCGAATCGACCGTGATTGGACCGTTCTACGTGCCCGGGTCGCCGCTGCGCGAGTACGGCGAGAGCATGGTCCAGGAGGAGGGCGCCGGCGTACCCGCGTGGGTGTACGGGCGGGTGCTCGACGTCAACGGCAATCCGATCGCCGGCGCCGAGGTCGACGTGTGGCAGAACGGCGCCGACATGCTGTATGCGGTCCAGCGTCCCGAAGCCGAGGAGGACCACCTCCGCGGACGCTACCTCACCCGTGACGACGGCAGCTACGCGTTCGTGGCCGTGCGGCCCGTTCCGTACCCGATCCCGCACGACGGCCCCGTCGGACGGATGCTCGAGGCCACCGGCCGGCATCCGTGGCGGCCGGCGCACATCCACATCATCGTGCGCGCCCCCGGCTACAAGACGGTGACCACGCACGTGTTCGACGCCACCAGCGAGTACCTCGATTCGGACACGGTGTTCGCGGTCAAGCCCTCGCTGCTGCGGACGTTCGTCGAGCGCTCGCCCGACGATCCCGAGCGCCCGACCGGGGTCGACGGGGAGTGGGTTTCGCTCGAGAACGACATCGTGCTGGCGCCGGGTGACGACGACGGCGCGGTCGTCGACCCCGGACGCACCGGGTAGCCAGTCGCGCGCGGCGCGTAATCCAGCCGCCGCCCGCCGCCCGCCGCCCGCCGCCCGCCCCGGCCGCCGCCCCGCCCCCGCCCAGCCGCCCCCGCCCCCCGCCCCCCGCCGCCCGCCACCCGGCACCGCCATATTCACCATTGCGCATACAATGATGTGTGCATGACTCATGGTGGAGAAGAAGACCTGACCTACGTCTCATCCGAGACCGCCCGGTCGGTCGCTGAGACGATGGCCGCGCTGGCGACGCCGAGCCGCGTGCGCATCCTCAGCCGTCTCGGGGTGGGCGCGTGCTCGGTGGGTGAGCTTGCGCGCGACCTCGAGATTGCCCAGCCGGCGGTCTCGCAGCAGCTGCGGGTGCTGCGCCATCTAGGGCTGGTCGTCGGCGAGCGCGACGGCCGGCAGATGATCTATGCGCTCCACGACGAGCACGTTCGGTCGCTCTTGCGCGAGGCGCTGTCGCACACCGAGCACCTGCGCCTCGGTCTCGCCGCGCGTCCGAGCGCCCAGGTGCTGACTGCGTGAGCGCCACCGGCCCAGCGCTGCTCGCGGCCGCAGCGGGCGTCGGGTTCGGACACGCGATCCTGCCCGATCACTGGGTCCCGCTGGCCGTGGTCGGCCGGACCCGCCGCTATCCGCTCTCGCGCATCGCCCGTCTGTCGGGCCTCGCCGGGATCGCCCACGTGCTCGTCTCGATCGTGCTCGGTGCGGTGATCATCGCGGTCGGGTTGCAGTTTCGCTCGACCGTTGAGCACGCCCAAGGCACGATCATCGGCTGCATCCTGATCGCCACCGGGATCGGCTTCCTGGTGCTCGAGGTGACCGGGCACGGCCACCACCACGACCACGATCACGATCACGCGCACGACGACCACGACCACGACCACGACGACCACGACGCGTCCGACCGCCCCGGCCCCCGGCTGAGCGGGCTGGCGGCGGTCATGGTGCCATTCGGTGCGGCCGCGTCTCCCGACCTCACGATTCTGCCCGTGTTCCTCGCCGCGACCACCGCCGGCGTCGCCACGGCGGTCGGATCGCTCGCCATCTTCGCCGCGGTCACGATCGGGACGATCGTGGGCCTAACGCTCGCCGCCGCACGCGGCGGTTACCAGATCCAGGGCGAATGGCTCGAGCGCTGGGGGAACGTATTCACCGCTGCCGTGCTGGTGACGATCGGGCTGCTGGTACTGCTCGGGATCATCTAGCCGGCGCGGTGAACCGGTCGCGCGGCGTCGGTTAGTATTTCCGCGCGTGCACAACATTGTCGACAATCCAGCCGACATCGCCCGCCCCGAGGACCGGCTTCGCGAGGCGATCGTCGCGGGCCGGTTTCAACCCAGCGAGCGCCTGGTGGAGACCGATCTCACGCGGGTGCTCGGCGTCGGGCGCTCGGCCGTCCGTACCGCGCTCGCTCGCCTCGAGCACGAAGGGCTCGTCGTCCACGAGCGCCACCGCGGCGCCCGTGTGCGGCTGGTCGACGCGCGCGAGGCGGTCGAGATCCTCGAGGCGCGAGCCGTGCTCGAGGGTCTCGCAGCCCGTCAAGCGGCACTCCGCGCCACGCTCGCCGAAGTCGAGGAGCTCAGAGGGGTGCTCGGCGAGATGCGCCGGCGGCTCGACACCGGCGATCTGCTCAGCGCCTCGGACGAGAACGCCGTGCTGCACCGCCGCCTGCTCGAGATCTCCGGTCACTCGACCGCCGAGCGGCTGATCGCCACGCTCAAGTCGCAGCTGGTCCGCTTCCAGTACAGGACGATCATGCTGCCCGGCCGCAGTGAGCGGTCGTTCGGCGAGCACACGGCGATCGTCGAGGCGGTCGCAGCCGGTGACGCGGACGCCGCCGAGGCCGCGATGCGCACGCACCTCTCGCACGTCGCTGAGGCGCTCAGAAAGCAGGCGGAATGACAACGTCCCCCTCGGACCGCGCCCGCGAGCTGCTCCGCGGCGCGTACGACACCCACATACACATCTCCCCCGACGTGGTGGAGCGGATCATCGACGACATCTCCCTGGCGCGGAAGTTCAAGGAGCTGGGGATGGCCGGGTTCGTGCTGAAGTCGCACTACGGGTCGACCGCCGAGCGCGCGAGCGTCGTCCGCGCCGCCGTCCCGGGCGTCGACGTCCTCGGCGCGATCTCGCTGAACCGGGCGGTCGGCGGCATCAACCCGCTCGCCGTCGAGATCGCCGCGCGCGAGGGCGCCCGCACCGTCTGGCTCCCCACGGTCGACTCTGTCAACGAATCACACGAGCGCGAGGCGCCGGCTGGGGCCGGAGGTCAATCGAAGGTCCCCGTCTGGGTCAAGCTCCAGCTCGAGCTCCGCGAGCAGGGAATCGAAATCCCGCCCGTCGCGGTTGTCGACGAGCACGGTTCCCTCGTGCCCGAGCTGTACGAGGTGCTCGGGATGATCGCGAGGCACAAGATGTGCCTCGCCACCGGTCATCTCGGCCGGGACGAGATCTTCGCGGTCGTGGACGCGGCCGTCGATGCCGGCGTCGAGACGATCGTGATCACGCACCCCGAGTTCCCCTCGCAGGACCTGTCCGTCGAGGATCAGAACGCGCTGGCGGACAAGGGCGCCCTGCTCGAGCGGTGCTTCACGACCCCGCACACGGGCAAGGTCACCTGGGAGCGCTGGATCGAGAACATCCGCGCGACCGGACCCGAGCGCTCGGTCCTGTCGACCGATCTCGGTCAGGTTTTCAACCCATCGGTCGAGGACGGAATGGCGCTGATGGTCGACCGGCTGCTCGACGCCGGCATCAACGAGGAGGAGATATACCTGATGGCCGTGGTGAACACGCGCACCGTCGCGGGGGTGAAATCCGAGTGAGCGCGCGCAGGCTGATGGTGATCGGCGCCCACTCCGCCGACTTCGTGTGGCGCTCGGGCGGCGCGATCGCGGTCACAACCACAAATGGCGGCACCGCGAGCGTCGTGGCCCTGTCCTACGGCGAGCGCGGCGAGTCGGGCGAGCTCTGGAAAAATCAGGATCCCGCCCACCCCCAGACGATCGAGAACGTCAAAAAGGTCCGGCACGGGGAGGCAGAACGTGCGGCGCAAGCCCTCGGTGCGACCTTCGAATCGCTCGATCTGGGCGACTATCCGCTCGACATCGACGTCGACGCTCTGAAGCTCATCTCCGACAAGGTCCGCGAGTTCGCGCCCGACGTGCTGATCACCCACACCGACACCGACCCGTTCAACCCCGACCACCCGGTCGCCTACGCGGCGGTGAACCGCGCCCGGGGCCTGGCCGCTGGCGCCGGCGTGTCGAGCGCGTTCAAGACGATCAAGCCGCCCGTCTTCTATCTGTTCGAGCCCCACCAGCCCGAGCTGTGCAACTTCACCCCGAACACGTTCGTCGACATCACGAGCGTGATGGATGCCAAGCTCAAGGCGATGGAGGAGATGAAGGCCCAGAAGTACCTCCAGACCTACTACACCCAGCGGGCCGACCAGCGCGGAAATCACGCCCGGCGCTCGTCGGGCAACCAGGATATCCGGCAGGCCGAGGCCTTCCAGCGGGTGACCCCGAACGTTGTGACCGCGCTATGACCGCGTCCCGCGAGACCTACGACGAGCTGGCCGAGCTCGGATCGGCGACCGTGTATGAGGCGGGCGGGCGCCGCGGCTACGTCGACGCCGACCTGCACCAGGTCGTCCCCCGCTCGCGGGCCGCCGGTCCGGCCCGCACGGTCACCTGCGGGCAGGACGACAACCTGATGGTTCATGCCGCGATGGCGGCGGTGCAGCCCGGCGAGGTGCTGGTGTTGACGATGCCCGAGCCGCGCCCGGTAGCGCTGGTCGGCGATCTGCTCGCGACCCAGGCCAAGGTCCAGGGCGCCGCCGCGATCCTCGTCGACGCATCGGTGCGCGACGTCGACGAACTCGCCGAGCTCGGATTGCCGATCTGGGCGCGGTGGGTCCGGGTTCGCGGCGCGGCCAAGGACGTGCCCGGCGCGATCGGTCAGCCGGTGACGGTCGGCGGCGCCACGATCCGGAACGGCGACGTCATCGTCCTCGACGCAGACGGAGTCGCCGTCGTCGAACAGGAACGCGTGGAGGAGGTGCTCGAGGCCTCGCGCGACCGCGCCGAACGCGAGCGCGTCAAGCGCGCGAAGCTGAAGGACGGTGCCTTGTCCTACGACCTCGACGGCCTGCGGGAGAAGGTCGAGGCATGACCGAGCCTAAGGCGCCGCCGGCAGGCGCCGCCGACCATCCTCCAATTCACGACCTCGCGCACATCGCCCACGCGGAGCTGCTCACGCCGTACCCCGACGACAGCCTGCACTTCTTCGTCGACCTGTTCGGGATGGAGATCGAGCACCGCCGCGGCCAGTCTGTGTTCCTGCGCGGGTGGGGCGAGTACCAGCCCTACGGGCTCAAGCTGACCGAGTCCGAGCTGCCCGGCCTCGGTCACACGGCGATTCGCACGTGGAGCCCGGAAGCGCTCGAGCGGCGGGTGGCCGCGATCGAAGCCACCGGCCTGGGCATCGGCTGGAGCGACGGCGACCACGGTCACGGACCCGCGTACGAGTTCCGGGACCCCGACGGCCACCGCTTCGAGATCTTTTACGAGCAGGACCGGTACGTACCGCCCGAGCACCTGCGCCCACGACTCAAGAACGTCCCGCAGCGCCACGTCGACCGGGGCGCCGCGGTCAAGCGCATCGACCACGTCAACGTGCTCGCCGCCGACGTCGCCGCGAACCGCCGCTTCGCCGAAGACCAGCTCTCGTATCGCACCTACGAGCAGGTGATCAACGACGACGGCTCCGAGCAGGGCGCCTGGATGAGCCTGTCGATCGCCGCCCATGAGCTCATTTATACGGCCGACCACGCCGGCGGAAACGGGCGTCTGCACCATCTCGCGTGGTTCGTCGACACGCGCGAGGAGCTGCTCCGCGCTGCCGACCTGTTCCTCGACGCCGACGTCCCGATCGAGGCCGCCCCCTCCAAGCACGCGGTCGCGCAGGGGATGTTCCTGTACGTGTACGAGCCCGGTGGCAACCGCGTCGAGGTCACGACCGGCACTCACTTCATCTATGACCCGGCGTATCCACCCGTCGTGTGGACGCAGGCCGAGCGGGCCCGCGGCCAGGCCTGGGGCGTCAAGACGATCGAAACCTTCCACACGTACGGAACCCCGGACCTGAGCGGCAAGCCGCCGGGCCCGCCGATCCCGCCGACGAGCGAGATTCCGATGCTCTCCCAGAGCGTCCACGCATGAGCGACGACCGCGCTGCGATCCGCGAGCTGGTCGAGAACTGGGTGGTGTGGCGCGACTCCGGCGACTGGGAGCGCTTCGCCACTGTCTGGCACCCCGAGGGGTTCATGATGGCCACCTGGTTCCAGGGTCCGGCCGCGGACTTCATCCGCGTCAGCCGCGAGGGCTTCGAGCGCGGCGTGAACATCCTTCACTTCCTCGGAGGCCACTCGGTCGACCTCGCGGCTAAGGCGCCGCCGTCAGGCGCCGCCGACAATTCCCATCAGCGCGCGATCTCGCAGACGAAGATGACGATCCTCCAGCGCGCCGCGGTCCACGGTGTCGAATGCGACATCGCCTGCATCGGCCGCTTCTACGACTTCATTGAGAAGCGCGAGGGTGCGTGGGGGATCGTGCTGCGCCAGCCGATCTACGAGAAGGACCGCCTTGATCCGGTCGACCCCGCGGCCACGCTCGAGCTCGACCCCGACCTGCTGGCGCGCTTCCCCGTCGGCTACCAGCACCTCGCCTACGCGCAGACCCAGATCGGATACGACGTCAAGCGGGACATGCCGGGCCTCGTCGGCCCGGGCGTCGAGCAGCTCTACCGCCGAGGGGCCGCCTGGCTCGCCGGCGGGGAGATCGGCGACCCGCTCAAGCCGGTCGGTTGAACCGCCGGCGCATCCAGCGGCCGGGGGCATCCGTGCTGCTGGCCATCGGCATGGTGCTGGTCGCGGCGAACCTGCGTCCCGCGGCCGCCGGTATCGGGCCCCTGATCGACCGGATCAAGTCCGACACCGGCCTGTCCGACGGCGGGGCCGACATCCTGGTGGCGCTGCCGGTGTTCTGCTTCGGCGCGCTCGCGCCCCTCGCCCCGGCGCTGGCCCGGCGGTTCGGGTCGCGCTCGGCCATCGCCGGCGCGCTCGTCGTGCTCCTGTTGGGCCTTCTCGTTCGATTGCTGCCAGGGCTCGCGTTCCTGTTCGTCGGTACCGCGATCGCCGGCGCCGCGATCGCGGTCGCGAACGTGCTGCTGCCGGTCCTGGTGCGCTCGAACTTTGCCGAGCGAGTCGGGATCGTCACCGGGATCTACAGCACCGCGCTGATCGGGTTCGCGGCGCTGGCGGCGGGCGTGTCGGTGCCCGTCGCCGACGCCTTCGGCGGCGGCTGGCGACCGGGACTCGCGATCTGGGCCGTGCCGGCGGCGGTCACGATGCTGGTGTGGGCCCCGCAACTCGCGCGCTCCCGTCGCGTCGGCGCCACGCCGGGCGATGAGGTGCACGGCGCGCGGTCGCTGCTCCACGACAAGGTCGCGTGGGCGGTCACGCTGTTCTTCGCGATCCAGTCGGCGGGCTTCTACTCGACGCTCGCGTGGCTCCCGAGCGTCTTTCACGCCCACGGGGCGAGCACCGCCCACGCGGGACTGCTGCTGAGCATCTCGCTCGTCGTCGGGTTGATCCCCTCGCTCACTGTGCCCGCGATGGCCGCCCGCGTGCGCGACCAGCGCGCGTTCGTGTGCGGGTTCGTGGCCTGCATCGCGGCGGGGTGGATCGGCGTGATCGTGGCGCCGATGGGCGCGCCGTATCTGTGGGTCGTGCTGCTCGGCCTCGGGCAGAATGCGGCGTTCCCGCTCGCGCTGACGCTGATCGTGCTCCGCGGCGGCACGGTCACGAGCACCGCGGGGCTGTCGACGCTCGTGCAGACCGTCGGGTACATGATCGCGGCGCTGGCGCCGTTCGCGATCGGCGCCGTACACGACATCACCGGCTCGTGGACGCCGGCGCTGTTCGTCCTGCTCGGGCTGCTGATCCCGCAAGTGCTGGTCGGTCTCGCCGCAGCACGGAACCGGACGGTCACGCCTGTGCATCGATAGGGGCCGCCTGCGGCGGCATCCGTGCCGCGCGGGGCGACCGCGATCCCCCGGACGGGCATGGATGCCCGTCCGCACAGGCCCCAGGGATGCCGCCGAAGGCGGCCCAAAAACCTTGGTAAGGTTCGGTATGTGATCGTCTGTTCACGATGCGAACGATTGCAAGGGGCGCCATGGCCGAGTTGAAGACGCTGCCCGACGCGATCGCCGAGCTCGTGAGCGACGGCGACTCGGTGGCGCTCGAGGGGTTCACGCACCTGATTCCGTTCGCTGCCGGCCACGAGATCATCCGCCAGGGGCGACAGGAGCTCGAGCTGATTCGGATGACGCCGGACCTGCTTTACGACCAGATGATCGGGGTCGGCATCGCCCGCCGCCTGGTGTTCTCCTACGGCGGCAACCCCGGGGTCGGCGGCCTGCACCGCTTCCGCGACGCGATCGAGCACGACTGGCCGCGCGCCGTCGAGATCGAGGAGCACAGCCACGCCGGCATGGCCAACCGATACGCCGCCGGCGCTGCCGATCTGCCTTGCGCGGTGCTGCGCGGCTACGTCGGAACCGATCTGATGGCGCGCACCACGGTGGCGCCGATCACGTGCCCGTTCACCGGCGAGCGGCTCGTGGCCGTGCCGGCCCTCCGGCCCGACGTCGCGATCGTCCACGCCCAGGAGGCCGACCGCGAGGGCAACGTACAGCTGTGGGGAATTCCGGGCGTCCAGAAGGAGGCGGTGCTCGCGTCGCGGCGCTCGCTGATCACGGTCGAGCGGATCGTCGACGAGCTCGAGCCGCGGCCGGGCGGCATCGTGATCCCGGCCTGGGTGATCACCGCGGTGGCGGAGGCGCCCGGCGGCTCGCGTCCGTCGTACAGCCTCGGCATCACCGACCGCGACAACGACTTCTACCGGTTCTGGGACAAGATGAGCCGCGACCGCGAGCAGTTCACCGAGTGGATGAACGAGAACGTGTTGGGACTCGCGAAGCGATGAGCGTGGCCACGCGCGAGGTCACCGCCGGCGAGACTCAGACGATCGTCGCCGCCCGCCGTCTGCGCGACACCAAGACGGTGTTCATCGGCGTGGGGCGGCCGAGCACGGCCGCGATCCTCGCGCGGATGGTGCATAACCCCGAGCTGATCCTGGTCTACGAGTCGGGGACGATCGGGGCCAAGCCGTTCCACATCCCGCTGTCGATTGGCGACGGCGAGTTGGCCGAGACCGCCGACTCGATCGTGTCGGTGCCCGAGATGTTCAACTACTGGATCGGCGCGGGGCGGATCGACGTGGCGTTCCTCGGCGCGGCCCAGATCGACCGCCACGCCAACCTGAACTCGACCGTCATCGGGGAGTACGAGCACCCCAAGACGCGGCTGCCCGGCGCCGGCGGCGCGCCCGAGATCGCCGCCAGTTGCGGCGAGGTGATCGTGATCGCCCCCCACGCGAGGCGCACGTTCGTGGAGAAGCTTGACTTCGTGACGACCGTCGGGCACGGCGACGGGCCGGGCGCGCGCGAGCGGCTCGGCTTCCGGGGCCGCGGTCCCACCGCGGTGATCACCGACCTCGGCGTGCTCGAGCCCGAGCCCGAGACGTGCGAGCTGATGCTGACCGAGATCCATCCTGGCGTCGAGGTCGACAAGGTGCGCGAGGAGACCGGCTGGGAGCTGCGGGTCGCCGAACACCTCGAGACCACCGAGCCCCCTAACGACGAGGAGCTCGCAGCGCTCCGGGAGCTGCTCGACCGGTGAGCACCGCCTACGTCCTCGACGCGGTACGCGCGCCGTTCGGCCGCTACGGCGGCGGGTTGTCGCACGTCCGTCCGGATGATCTGGGTGCCCACGTCGTCCGCGCGTTGCTCGATCGAGCCCCCGGGCTCGATCCCGAGCGCGTCGACGAGGTCCTGTTCGGCGACGCCAACCAGGCCGGCGAGGACAACCGCAATGTCGCGCGGATGGCGTGGCTGCTCAACGGCCTCCCCACGTCGATTCCCGGCTCGACGGTGAACCGGCTGTGCGGGTCGAGCCTCGACGCGGCGATGCAGGCGAGCCGGTTGATCGAGACCGGCGAGGCTGACGTCGTGCTCGTCGGCGGGGTCGAGTCGATGAGCCGCGCGCCGTGGATCCTGTTGAAGCCCGAGCGGGCGTTCCCCTCCCAGCAGCAGGAGCTCTACTCGAGCACGCTCGGCTGGCGGATGGTGAATCCGAACATGCCCGATCAGTGGACGATCTCCCTCGGCGCCAGCGCGGAGAAGCTCGCCGACATCTACAACATCACCCGGGAGGCGCAGGACGCGTTCGCGCTGCGCAGCCATCAACGCGCGCAGGACGCCTGGGAGAGCGGCTTCTACGGCGAGTGGGTCGTGCCAGTGCCCGATACCGATCTCGAGCGCGATGAGAACATCCGGGCCGACACATCGCTCGAGAAGCTCGGAAAGCTGAAGCCGGCGTTCGTGCAGGACGGGACGGTAACCGCCGGCAACTCGTCGCCGCTCAACGACGGCGCCGGCGCGGCCCTGGTCGCGAGCGAAGAAGGCGCGAAGGCTGCCGGCAGGGAGCCGATCGCCCGGATCGTGTCGAGAGGGGCGGCGGCGGTCGATCCCGACGTGTTCGGGATCGCGCCGGTCAAGGCCGCGAACATCGCGCTCGAACGCGCGGGGATCACCTGGGAGGACGTCTCTGTTGTCGAACTGAACGAGGCGTTCGCCTCGCAATGCCTTGCCGACATCGGCGAATGGAAGGGGCTCGATCCTGAGAAGGTGAACCCCAACGGCGGAGCGATTGCGCTTGGTCACCCGCTGGGCGCATCAGGTGTCCGCATCCTGGGCGGCCTCGCCCATGAGCTGCGGCGTCGCGGCGGCGGATACGGCGTCGCCGCGCTCTGCATCGGTGTCGGCCAGGGCCTGGCCGTCGTACTGGAGGCATAGAGATTCGAATGACCGAAGAGCTTGAAACCGAGGCGCGCGGCGAGCGCCAGATCTACGACCCGATCGGCGAGACGCCGACGAGCTACCTGCGGGAGCCCGAGGGCGCCCACCCGCCGCTCGACTATCCGGGCTACAAGTCGACCGCCCTGCGCCACCCCAAGCAGCCGCTCGTCTACCTGCCGCAGACGATCACCGAGATCACCGGGCCGCAGCTCGGCCCGGTGCTGATCGGCGAGAACGACAACGACCTCACGGTCCAGCACCAGGGCGAGCCGATCGGAGAGCGGATCATCGTCTCGGGGCGCGTGTTCGACACCGAGGGCAAGCCGCTGCGTGGGACGCTCGTCGAGGTCTGGCAGGCGAACTCCGCCGGGCGATACATGCACCGGTGGGATCGGTGGCCGGCGCCGCTCGACCCGAACTTCACCGGGGCCGGACGGTGCGTCACCAACGACCAGGGCCGCTACACGTTCACGACGATCCGGCCTGGGCCGTACCCGTGGGGCAATCACTACAACGCCTGGCGGCCGGCCCATATCCACTTCTCGCTGCTCGGCCGCGCGTTCGCCCAGCGGCTCGTGACCCAGATGTACTTCCCGGGCGACCCGTTCTTCCCGTATGACCCGATCTTCAACTCGGTGCGAGACGAGCGCGCCCGCGAGCGGATGATCTCCCGGTTCTCGATCCACGGGACGGTGCCGAACTGGGCGCAGGCGTTCGAGTGGGACATCTACCTCCGCGGCCCGGGCGCGACGCCGTTCGAGGAGGCGCACTGAGTTGATCTTCGAGACGACCCCTTCCCAGACGGTCGGCCCGTACTTCGCGATCGGCCTGCCGTTCGACGTCGGCCCGTTCGCGGTGCCCGAGGGCACGCCCGGGGCGATCCACATCGCCGGGACGATCTACGACGGCGCCGGCGTCCCGATTCCCGACTTCCTGCTCGAGACCTGGCAGGCGGACCCGGACGGCCAGTTCGCAGACATGTACGGCTACGGCGGCCCGTCCGCGCTCGAGGGCTTTCGCGGCTTCGCCCGCTACGGCGTTGAGGACGGCGACGGGACGTTCGACATCCTGACCGTCAAGCCGGGTCCGGTGCCCGGCCTCGCCGGCGTGATGCAGGCGCCGCACATCGACGTGTCCGTGTTCGCGCGCGGGATGCTCCACCGGACCGTCACCCGGATCTACTTCGCCGACGAGGCCGAGGCCAACGCTGCCGATCCGGCGCTGGCGCGCGTCCCGGTCGAGCGCCGGTCGACCCTGATCGCGGCGCCCGACCCCGCGAGCGGTGGGTATCGCTTCGACATCCGGTTCCAGGGCCCTCACGAGACCGTCTTCTTCGCGGTCTGACGACTCGGGGCCGCGACCCAGTCCTCGCGGCCCATCCCGGCGGCCATCGGGACGAAACGTTGACTATTTCAACGTTTCTTCTCGAGCGGCCTGCGCCAGCGAGCGGTGAGGGCCTCCTCGGTCGCCGCCGCGCCCGGCAGCGGTTCGCTTCCCGGCGCGCGCAACGCCTGGAGCGCCAGCGCGAGATAGCGGTGGCGCAGCGTCCGGCCACGATCGGGGCCGGGCAGGTCGACGAAGCTGATCATCTCGAGGATCAGAACGACGTCGGCCGGGCTGACGTCGGCGCGCAAGGCGCCGGCGCGTTGGGTGCGGTCGTGCAAGGCGATAGCGAGTTGGCTGGCCTCGCCGGCGAGCCGTCCGAGTGATTCAGTCGGTCTGAACGTTCCGGCGACCCGCTGCGCGAGCGCCTGGCTCTGGCCGTCGACGATGCGATGCAGGCACTCCGCATACGCCCGCCACGCGTCGCCGTCGCCGTCGCCGTCGTCGGCGAGCGCGATGCGCAGATCCTCTATGTAGCGGGTGAGCCCATCGCGCGCGACCTCGCGCAGCAGCTCCTCCTTGCTCGGATAGCGGCGGTACAGCGCGCTGATCCCCACGCCCGCTTCCCTGGCGACGTCGGCGATCGGCGCCGACGGATCGGCGAGGAACACGCCGCGCGCCGCGGCCAGGATGAGCTCGTCGTTGCGCGCCGCTTCGGCACGGCGTCCGCCTGGTTGCGATCGAGACCGGGCCACGCCACTCACCCTATCAAACGGAACGGAGTGTTCCGTTCTGATAGAATACGGATACAACCCGCGGAACAGGAGAAATCGTCATGGACTACCGCCTTGAAGTCATCGGCATCCCGGTCAGCGACGTGGACAACTCGATCGACTTCTACGTCAACCGAGTCGGGTTCCATCTGGACCACGACATCGAGCCTGGCCCGGGGATGCGCGTGGCGCAGATTACGCCGGCCGGTTCGCCGACCTCGATCGTGATCGGACATGGTCTCCCGCTCGGCGATCCCGGCACGACCAAGGGCATGCAGCTCGTCGTCGAGGACATCGACGTCGCCCGGGCCGAGCTGGCCGGCAACGGCGTCGAGATCACCGACGTCCAGCAGCTCGGGCCCGAGGGCAGTCCCGGCTCACGCTTCGCGTTCTTCTCCGACCCCGACGGGAACGGCTGGTCGTTGCAGGAGATCAAGCGCCGTTGACCGCCTGTGCTTGGGAAGAAACTACCGCCACGCTGAAGTTTCTTCCCTAGGACCCGCTGCCGGCTAGGGCACGCGCAACCCCATCAGCCGCAGATACCGCGTCACCGCCTCGGCCCGGTTGGAGGCGTGGAGCTTTCGCAGGATGCTGTTGACGTGGAACTTGACGGTCCCGCTCGAGATCACGAGCGCGTCGGCGACCGCGCGGTTGGTGGCGCCGTCGGCAAGCAGCCGCAGCACGTCGAGCTCTCGCCGCGTCAGCAGCCCCTCGAACACCACGCGGTCGTCGCGCCCGCGGCCGCCCGCGGTCGGCTGCGACGACGGGAGCGGCGCCGGCGGGCCCAGCGGCGCGCGGCCACCGGCCGACAGCGTCACCGGCGCGTCGGTCAGCTCGCTCGACCGGGCGCCGAGCCAGTCGAGGAACTGGCGCATCTGATCGCGCTCGTCGCGCAGCGTGCGACGCAGGGTCGTGCTCTCGTAGGCCTGAGCGAGCGCGGTGGCGAACTCCCACAGGACATCGCGGTCGAGCACGTCGAGCGCTTCGCCGGGGCCGCGGTCGGCATGGATCACCCCCGCCACCTGGGTGCCGACGACGAGCGGCGCGGCCGCGTATGAGCGCCACCCCATCAGCCGCGCGGTCTCGCGATCGACGCGAGGATGTACGTCCGCATCGACCACGATCGTGGCCCGGCGCCGCCGGAGCAGCTCGGTCTCGATCAGCGTGTGCTCGAGCCTGAGCGGGTTCGCCTGGAGCTGTGCCAACAAGGCGGCCGCGACCCGCGGGGGACCTGAGACGAACGCGGCCTCGGCGACCATCCGCCCGCCCTTGACCAGGCTGAGGATCGCGCGCTCGAACGCCGACCCGGCGCACAGGGCCGCCGGCGCACGGGCGAGCATCTCGCGCGGCGAGGTGACCTCGCGGAGCTCGGCGATCGCGGCCTGGACGCGCTCGAGCGCCTCGAACCGGGACTCGAACCGGTGGCGCAGCCGCTCCAACGCGGCTTCTTGTTCACGGACGACCTCGGCGTCGAGGTCGTCCACGGACAACCGCCCCCGCAGCTCCGCGATCAGCGACCGCAGCGCATCGAGATCGGGGCCGCCCGCGTCCTCGGGCGAGTCACCCAGGCCGAGCACGGAGCGCGCCTCATCCGCCGCCACCGACAGCCGCCTCTGCAGCTGTTCCCCGAGCGGGCCCGCGAACACATCGGCGGTCACGCTCATGACCCCACAGGAGTCCCGCCGGCGCGCGCGAACCGCGCCACGGCATCGGCGCGGCTGGTCGCCCCCAGTTTGCGCAGGATGTTCTTGACGTGGTACTTGATCGTGCCCTCGCGGACGACGAGCGTGCGGGCGATCTCGAGGTTCGTCTGGCCCCGGGCGAGCAGACGCAGCACCTCGAGCTCGCGCGCGGTCAGGGCGTCCATCAGGCTCGGTTCGGCTGCGACCCCGACCGCGGTCACCTCGCCGGAACCGCCGGACAGCTGGCCGAGGCGGGCGCTCATCCACTCGACCGCGGAGCGGAGCTCGTGGTGGTGCTGCTGAAGCATCTCGCGGAGCACCGCGCGCTCGAACACGCCGGCCAGGCCCTCGGCGTAGCGGGTGACGATCTCGACATCCAGGGAATCGAGCGTCCGACCGGTCAGACACGCGTCGCCGTGCAGCAGGCCCACCGTGGCCCCCTGGACGACGAGCGCCGCGACCACGTAGCTGTCCCAGCCGAGGACTTCGCCCAAAGGCTGGGCGCCCCGGGACCGCGCGCCGCGCGCTTGCACGATCTGCGTCCGCTGGCCGCGCGCGACCTCGTCCTCGACGAGCGGATACTCGAGCCGGATCGGTGACGTCCGCAGCTCCTCGAGCGCTGCCGCAACCACCTCGGACCCCTCAACGCTCCACATCGAGCGGACGACGAGCGCGTCACCGCGAACCTCGCTGAGGACCACCCGGCCGAGGGCCGAGCTCGTGCCGAGCTCCTCGGCGGCGCGGTCGAGGATCCCCTGGGGCGAGCCGATCTCGCCGAGGCGCCGGACCGCGTCGGCGATCCGCTCGAGCGCGTCGGATCGCCGCACGTAGTCGGCCTCGACGATCTCACGCTCGAGCGCGAGCAGCTCGACCAGCACGCGCTGGGCGGTCGCCACCTCAGGGCCGCCCCAGTGACGTAAACCGACGGCGAAGGTTCAGGCGAACGGGAACACGGCCGGACGCACCCGCTCCAGCAGTGCGTACCGGGCGGCTGCATCGTGTCCGACGCAGCTGATCCCGAACGGGCGCCCGGCCCGCTCGATCGCGAGCCAAGCCTCGCCCGCCCGCTCGCGGGGGACGAGCGCCAGCGCCCGGCGATCCGACTGGAGCAGCCAGGAAGCCGGGATCTCGCCCACCGGTTCGTGGCCGAACGGCGGCACGTCCCGGGGGTCGCCGGACTTGCCGAACACGCCTAGTGCTCGCAGCACCGGCGCGGCGCTTCGACCGAGCAGTCCGATCGCCGCCAGATCGTCTGAGGCGTCGCGCACGGTCATCCCGGCGAACCGACGGGCATCGACATGCAGGCGCTCCCGCAGTCGGGCACCGGTATCCGGATCCGACAACACGATCACGCGTCCCGGTCCGTCCCCGCACCACCACGCGCCGGCCGCCGACGACACGCCGCCTGACAGGACTGCGGAACCAACGAGCCGCGAAGTCAGCGCGGCCAGCCGTGTCGGCGGAGCCTCGAGCACGAGCTTCGAGAGCTCGGAGCGGTCGACCAGTCCGACGGCCCGGACGCACACCGCGAGCTCGGCCGCGGCCGATCCGAAGTTCATCGCCACCGGCCTGCCGCCGCGGGTCGCGAGCACCGCGCCCGCCCGGCGCAGCACCATATCGAGCGACTCGATCGCGCCGTGAGGTCCGTGGGATCCGGCCGTCACCGTCACGCCGCAGAAGGTACATCCGGCCGGCGGAGACCGCCCTGCCCTTTAGGTGTTAAATCACCTGGCCGATCGAGAGGTACGCGTACGAAGCTCATCACGGCCCTCGAGTCACCCTAGTCTTCGGACCCTCTCTAAAGTCTAGGGTAATCCGGCGCTGCGGGAGTGGCGCGGCGGCGGGTACAGAGGCAAGCTGTGGCGGTTCGCGAGCCGACAGCGGCTCGGCGACCGACCGCATGGGAGGGAGAGACCCCAAAGTGAGCACGCACGTGACCCCGACAGACGGCCGGTCCGCCGACGGCGCCGCGGGACGCTACGAGCGCCTGACTCGCCTGATCGCCACCGACCACCCGGTCATCATGGACGGCGCCACCGGCACGGCGCTGATCCGCGTCGCCGGCGAGCGACCCGAACTCGAGGAGCACCTGTGGGGACTGACCGCGATCCTCGAATCTCCAGACGACGTGCGGGCGGTGCATCGCCGCTACGCCGAGGTCGGGTGCGACGTGATCTGCACCGACACCTGGGGCCTCGCCACTGCGCTTCGGAACGGCAACCACACCCCGTGGGAGGCCAGCGAGCCGATCCACTGGATGGACGTGGCGCGCCGCGGCGTCCGCCTCGCCCGTGAGGCCGCGGCCGAGGCCGGCCGCGCCGCCGAGGTCGCGGTGGCGTTCAGCATCAACGGCGACGTCGACACGCCCGACGGCCGGGAGACGGTCAGGCTGCTCGCGCGCGCATTCGAGCACGACCCGCCGGACCTGATCCTGGTCGAGACGCTGACGCTCGTGCGAAGCTCGACGTACGCCACCGTCGAGGCGCTGCTCGAGACCGGCTTGCCGGTATGGCTTAGCTTCCGCCGGTGTCGCCACGGCGTGTGCGGCGTGTACGGCGAGCACTGGGGGGGCCCCGAGGGCGACGCCTTCGGGCGCGCGGCGCGGCGCTTTGAGGAGATGGGCATCGGCGCGCTCGCGATCAATTGCCTGCCGCCGGACCACGTCACCGGCATGCTGGCGTGGCTTCGCGACTTCACCGACCTGCCGCTGGGGGTGTATCCGAACCTCGGCTACCTGTCGGCCGCCGGCTGGCGCCACGAGGCCGGCGTCGGCGCGGAGGAATACGCCGAGCTCGCGCTCCGCTGGCGTGCAGAGGGCGCGCAGATCGTCGGCGGCTGCTGCGGCGTCGGCCCCGACCAGATCGCCGCCGCCCGGGTCGCGTTGACGGACACCAAGCCCGGCCACGCCCGTCCCGACGCGCTCCCGTACGAAGGCAAGTGGTCGATCCCGCCAGCCGAGCGCCGCGGGCCGCCGGCGAAACCCTGGACCGACTCGCGCGGCCGCGACATGTACCCGCTCGACTTCCCCGACGTCACCGTCGAGCCTGGCGTGTTCGCCCCTACGCAGGGCAGTTTCCTCGTTTGGAAGTACTTCTATCGAGAAGGAATCGGTGCCCATCAGCGTTGCTTGGACATCGGTTGCGGATCCGGGCTGTTGACCGTCCAGCTCGCCCGCAACGGTGCCGCGCACGTGCACGGCATCGATGTCGAGCCGGCGGCGGTCAAGAACACGATGACTAACGCATTCCGAAATGGGGTGGCCGATCGCGTGAGTGCGGCCGTGCAAGACCTCTATCCGTGGGTTCCCGAAGAGCGCTACGACGTGATCGTGGCGAGCCTCTACCAGACCCCGGTGGATCCCTTCGAGCCGGTGGTATCGCACCGCCCAATGGACTACTGGGGGCGGGGCCTCGTCGACCACCTGCTCCGCATGCTGCCCGAGGCGCTGGCCGATGACGGCACCGCATACGTGATGCAACTGTCTATCATCGGCGAGCGGCGAACCACGCAGCTGCTGGACCGCCTGGGATATCAGGCTCGCGTCGTGGACTTTGGCCTGTTCGAGTTCACGGAGCTTTTCAATGACGCGCGAGAGCAGATCGCGCGCGTGGAGGAGCTCTCCGACGCCTATCACCTGAAACTTGGCGCGACGGATGTTATGGCCGCTTATCTACTCGAGATCACCCGGAAGGACAAGACCGTATGACTTATGCCGACAACGAGTTTCTGTTCACGTCTGAGTCTGTGACCGAGGGTCACCCGGACAAGGTCGCCGATCAGATCTCTGACGGAGTGCTGGACGCGGTGCTGCGGGACGACCCGATGGGCCGGGTGGCGTGCGAGACGCTCGTGAACACCGGTCTGGTCGTGGTGTCCGGCGAGATCACAACGACCACCTACGTCGACATCCCCGAGGTCGCGCGGGAGACGATCAAGCGGATCGGGTACACGAACGCCGAGTTCGGGTTCGACTACCACACGTGCGCGGTCATCAACGCGATCGACAAGCAGTCCCCCGATATCGCGCAGGGCGTCGACCAGGCGTACGAGACCCGGCAGGGCACCAAGGACGGCGATGCGCTCGACGTCGCCGGCGCGGGCGATCAGGGGATGATGTTCGGGTACGCGTCGAACGAGACCGAGGAGCTGATGCCGCTGCCGATCTCGCTCGCGCACAAGCTGGCCAAGCGCCTCGCCGACGTGCGCCGCGCCGAGATCCTGCCGTATCTGCGCCCCGACGGGAAGACGCAGGTCACCGTCCGCTACGTCGACGGCAAGCCGGTCGAGGTCGAGAAGGTGCTGGTCTCGACCCAGCACCGCGACGGCGCCGAGTCGCTGCTCAAGGAGGACCTCTGGGAGCACGTGATCGAGCCCGAGCTTCCCGACGACCTGTTCGAGCCCAAGAAGCTTCGCCGCAACCTGCTCGTGAACCCGACGGGCCGGTTTGTGATCGGTGGTCCGATGGGCGACTGCGGTCTGACCGGTCGGAAGATCATCGTCGACACGTATGGCGGGATGGCCAGGCATGGCGGTGGCGCGTTCTCGGGTAAGGATCCGTCGAAGGTCGACCGGAGCGCCGCGTACGCCGCGCGTTATGTGGCCAAGAACGTGGTGGCGGCCGGGTTGGCGGAGCGGGCCGAGGTGCAGGTGGCGTATGCGATCGGTGTGGCGCATCCGGTGTCGGTGATGGTCGAGACGTTCGGGACCGAGAAGGTGAGTCGGTCGCGGATCCTCGAGTTGATCGATGAGCATTTCGATCTGCGCCCGGGCGCGTTCCGGGATTACCTGCGGCTGCATCGGCCGATCTACCAGAAGACGGCCGCGTACGGTCACTTCGGGCGCGAGGACCACGACTTCACGTGGGAGCGGACCGACAAGGCTGAGGCTCTACGCGAAGCCGCCGGCCTGGGCACCGCCGCTGGCGCCGCCGCACAGGTGCTCTCGGCGTGAGCATCACCGTAGTCGGATCGGTCGCGTACGACGCGGTCAAGACGCCGTTCGGCGAGCGCGAGCGCATGCTCGGCGGCGCCGCGACGTACTTCGCGCTCGCGGCGTCGTTCTTCGACCAGGTCCATGTCGTCGGCCGGGTCGGCGACGACTTCGGCGACGACGACATGGCCGTCCTCGCCACCAGGGGTACGAACGTCGACGACGTCGAGCGCGTGCCCGGCGGCAAGTCGTTCTTCTGGGCCGGCGAGTACGGCTGGGATCTCAACTCGCGCGAGACGCTCGACACCCAGCTGGGGGTGTTCGAGGACTTCAGCCCCCAGCTCTCGGACGCCTCGCGCAACTGCGACGTGCTGTTCCTGGCGAACATCCAGCCCGAGCTCCAGCTGAGCGTGCTCGAGCAGTGCGACCGTGTTCAGTTCGTCGCGATGGACTCGATGAACCTGTGGATCGACATCGCGCGCGACGCGCTCCTCGAGGTGATCCGCCGGGTCGACTGCGTGGTCCTCAACGACGCCGAGTTCCGCCAGCTCACCAACCGCCCGAGCATCGTCGGCGCGGCGCGCGAGGTGCTGGCGATGGGACCGTCGGTGGTCGTGGCCAAGCAGGGCGAGTACGGCGCCGCGCTCATCACCGAGGATCATTTCTTCGCCCTGCCGGCGTACCCGCTCGAGACCGTCATCGACCCGACCGGCGCCGGAGACACCTTCGCCGGCGGGTTCGTCGGCTACCTCGCCCGCCACCGCGACCAGCCACTCACCGATCCGATCCTCCGCCAGGCGATGGCGTACGGGACGGCGCTGGCTTCCTACAACGTCGAGGAGTTCGGCACCGAGCGCATGGACCGGCTGACCGCCGCCGAGATCGACGGCCGGGTCGAGGATCTGCGCGAGATCACGCGGTTCGAGCATTCACCCGCGCCTCTCGAGACATCGTGAACGGTGTCCCCGTCGCTGCTGCGCCTGCTGATCTCCTGCGCTGACCGGCCGGGCATCGTCGCCCGGGTTTCGCGCTTCCTATACGAGTCCGGGGCGAACATCGTCCGCTCGGACCAGTACTCGACCGATCCCGAGGGCGGCACGTTCTTCCTGCGCATGGAGTTCGCGCTCGCCCCCGAAAAGCGTGACGGCCTCGCCGAGCGCTTCGGCATGAAGGTCGCCGAGCCGCTAGGCATGACCTGGCGACTGTGGGACTCGGCTCGCCGCAAGCGGATCGCCGTGCTGGTGTCTCGTTACGACCACTGCCTGCTCGATCTGCTGTGGCGCTGGCGCCGCGGCGAGCTCGAGGGCAGCATCGTCCTCGTCTCCTCCAACCACCCCGATCTGCGCGAGGACGTCGAGCTCTTCGACGTGCCCTACCACCACATCCCCGTCGACCCCGAGCGCAAGCCCGACGCCGAGGCGAAGCTGTTCGAGCTGCTCGACGGCCAGTGCGACCTCGTCGTCCTGGCGCGCTACATGCAGATCCTGTCCGGCGAGCTCCTCGAGCGCCTGGCCGTCCCGGTGATCAACATCCACCACTCGTTCCTGCCGGCGTTCGCCGGCGCGAACCCGTACGCCCGCGCCAAGGCACGCGGGGTGAAGCTGGTCGGCGCCACCGCCCACTACGTCACCGAGGAGCTAGACGCCGGCCCGATCATCGAGCAGGACGTGACCCGGGTCAGCCACCGCGACGATGTCGCGCGGCTGACGCACCTCGGCGCCGACATCGAGCGAACCGTGCTGGCGCGGGCGGTGCAGGCGCACTGCGAGGACCGCGTGCTCCGCCACGGGAACACGACGGTCGTCTTCTGAGAGCGTCTAGGCCTTGCGGGCGACGCCGCGGCCGCGGCTATCGGGCTTGTCGGCGACGAGCGTCGCCGTTGCGTGACGGTTGTCCCGGTGGCGAACCGTCGTCCGGTGGCGCGCGGCGTGGTGCACCGACCCGACGTGCGCGGCGTGGTTTGCCGACCCGAGGCGCACGCCCACGAGTGCCGCGCTCCGCTTCGGGATCGTGACCGTGTAGCCATTGCGGCCCGGGGCGATCGCCTCGACTTGCCGCGTCCCGACCCAGGTGCCCTCCGGCCCCATCCGCTGCCCGTCGAGCGTCTCGCCGGCGGTCGAGCTCGCGGACGGCGCGACCAGTCGTTGGACCGTGGCGCGGCCGGTGGCGGGTAGGTGCAGGTCGACTTGCAGGTTGCGGTTGCCCTTGTCGATCAGCAGGACGTGGAGGATGTCGCCGCGGACGCGCACCGCCCACGCGCTCAGGTTCGCCCGCCGGGGTTCGGACATATGTAGCCGGACCAGGCGCGCATCGGCGCCGAGCGTCCGCTCGAACATGACCAGGCCGTACAGGAGAGGTCGCGGGTTGAGTCCGTACCGGTTGAGCGAGAAGGGCGCGTTGATCGCGTACTCCCGGACATGCAGGTTGACGCCGTCGACGCCGGCGCGCATCAGGGTGAACAGCGCATCGGGGGCCCATAGCGCGGTCGCGAAGGTGTTGCTGACCCCGGGCTTGCCGCCGCACGTGACCGAGTTGAGCTCGGTCAGGCGGAACCTCAGGCCGGTGGCGTGCGCGACCGCGACGGCGCCGGCGACGTCCTTCGTGAGCCCTGACGAGGCCGCCGGGCTGAGCAGTCGCGAGACCGTCGGATAGCTCGCGTTCGACGGGCGCTTGACGCACGCCGAGTACGGATACAGGTGGCCGGTCACCTCTCCGAGCTCGGAGCGCTCGTCGGCGATCAGCGTCGAGATCCAGTCCAGGCTGACCCTGGGATGCGCCACCGCGGGCCCGATCAGAGGCACGTCGGGGGCGCCCTCGCCCAACACCCCGGCGTAGTGATTGAAATCCTGGACGTAGCTGCTCGCGGTCAGATCGAGCGGCAGCGGGCGCGACTGGAGGGGCGAGCGCGCCATCGTCGCCGCCCAGTACTTGCGCTCGTAAAGGTCGGGCTCGTTCCCGACCTCGAACCCGACGATGCTCCCGTGCGGCAGCGAGGTCTCGGCGGCGCGCGCCCATTCGGCGGCGATAAACGGCGTGTCGGTGACCAGGTTGAGGTCCACGATCAGGCGGACCCGGTCGCGCTGCACCAGCGCTCGCAACCGGGAAAGAAACCCGGGGTTCAGCGCGAACGCCCAGCCCGGCATCTTCGTCGCCTTCGGGGCCCAGAACGAATGGTCGGCCGAGTCGCCTCCGATCCGGAGCACGAGCGGCCCGTCGCCCGGGATGTGGAGCATCGACAGAACGCGCTCGAACACCGGCATGTTGCGTTCGTACAGGGGCAGCGTCCAGTACTCGGTCGAGATGCCGAAATACGACGAGGGAACGCTCACGGTGTCCGCGCTCGCGCCGATGGTCACGACCGCCCGGGGGAGGTCGGCGGGCTTGGCCGCCCGCGCCCGTCTCGGCCTCGGGACGTGTGTGGACGCGAACTCCGTGGTGTGCCCGGCGCCGCTGGCGGCGGTACCGGTGACCTCGCCCTGGTCGGGAACCCCCAAGGCGATGCCGCACGCCAGCAGCGCGGCCGCCACGATCACGGCCGCCAACGGCGCGAATCTCCGTCCCCGCTTACGGCGTCCAGTCAGGGCTCCATCCCTCCCATCGGAATCGCACTGCCAGGTGGCCCTTGTCGGACCTATCGGCCGAGCATAGGGGAGTCATTAGCGCCACCTGTACCCATCCGGTAATGCTTAACCGGGAGGCGCGCCGGAGCTAACACGTCTTAACGGAGGGCGAGCTTGGGGTGGGTCATCTCCGCACACTCGACGACACGCGCCGGACGAGAGTGCGGCCGTGACCCATATACGGTCACATCCGCACGCTCGACCGCGGAACCGCGCCGAGCGTGCACTCGTGACCCAACCCCGGTCCGGACGGACCCCCTAAACCTCGTCGCCGATGACCACCTTCATCACGTCGGTCGGGTTCTCGATCGCGAACCGCATTGCCTCGGGCGCCTGATCGAGGGCGAACCGGTGGCTGATCAGCGGCGCGAGCAGCGGCGCGTTGCGCTCGACCACCGCCACGGCCTCGCCGAACTCCTCGGCGCCGCAGCAGCTGACGCCGAGAAGGTCGAGTTCCTTCTCGGTCAGGCTGCCCAGGCGGAAGGTAACCTCCTCGCCCGACATCCCGACCTGCACGGCGCGCCCGGCGGAAGCCACCATGTCGATCATCGCCCGGACCGCCGCCGGCGCCCCGGTGGCGTCGAACGCCACCGGCGGACCCGCGGGTCCGGCCCAGTCACGGGCCGCCAAGACGACCTCGTCGCGGTCGGTCCAGACGAGCGTGTCGGCGCCCATGTCGCGGCTCAGCGCCAGGCGCGTATCCATCAGATCGACCACGAGCACGTCGGCGCCGCGCTCGCGCGCCACCAGGCAGATGCACTGGCCGATCGGGCCGGCGCCGAGCACGACCACGCGCTCCCCCGGGATCACGCCCGCCCGGTTCACGGCCCTGACCGCGATCGACACCGGCTCGGCGAGCGCGGCCACGGCCGGGTCATCGGCGCGAATCGGGAAAACCTGCTCGGCGGGCACCGACAGCAGATCCTGCAGACCGCCGTCGGCGTGGATCCCGATCAGCGAGAAGTTGTCGCACGTGTTCGGCCGGCCGACGCTGCACGGATAACACGCCCCGCAGGCCCGGAGCGGCCACACCGCCACCCGCTGCCCGACGACGAGGTCCTCGGCGCACCCAGGCCCGACGGCCGCAATCGTCGCGCCGATCTCGTGTCCCTGCACGCGCGGGAACTGCGACCCGCCGGCTTCGGGCGACAGCTCGCCGAGGTAGAAGTGGTAGTCCGAGCCGCAGATCCCTACCGCCTCGGGCGTGACCACGACCTCGCCCGGACCGGGCTCGGCCGGATCGGGGCGCTCCACCACGCCCATCGCCTCGACGCCCTCGGTCACGGCGGCGCGCATCGTCAGCCCCACACCTCGGCCGCGGTCTCGACGATCAGCTCGAGCTTGGCGATCTCCTGCTCGCGGGTGAGGGTGTTGCCCTCGACGGTCGAGGAGAAGCCGCACTGCGGCGACAGGCACAGCTGATCGATCGGGACGTAGCGCGAGGCCTCTTCGATCCGCCGCTTGAGCACATCCTTCGACTCGAGCTCGCCGTGCTTGGTCGTGACCAGCCCGAGCACGACGAACTTGCCCTCGGGCACGAACCGCAGCGGCTCGAACCCCCCGCTCCGCGCGTCGTCGTACTCGAGGAAGAACCCGTCGACGCCGAGGCCGCCGAACAGCGCTTCGGCGACGTAGTCATAGCCGCCCTCGGCCGCCCACGAGGAGCGGAAATTGCCCCGGCAGAGGTGGGTGGTGACCACCATGCCGTCGGGCTTGCCCTCGAGCGCGCGGTTGATGTTGCGGACGTACTGCTCGTGAAGGTGCTCGACGTCGCTGGCGCCCCGTTGCTTGATCTGCTCGCGCTGACGCGGGTCGTTGAGGTACGCGAGCGACGTGTCATCGAACTGGAGGTAGGTGCACCCGAGCTCGCCGAGCGCGCGCAACTCGTCGGCGTAGGCGGCGCACAGGTCGCTCCAGAACTCGTCCATGTCGGGATAGATGCGCTCGTCGACGGCCGCCCGGCCGCCCCGGTAGTGGACCATGTTCGGCGAGGGGATCGTGAGCTTCGGCGTGGCCCCGTTCACGTTCGACTTCAAAAACTCGAACGCGTCGGCGAAGATCGTGTGGTCGAGGTGGATCTTCTCGGTCACGTGCAGCGCGGCCGGCGTCCACTCGACGGTCCCGTGCTCGTTCTGGAACTGGACCTTGATGTCGCCGGGCGCCTGCGAGATCCCGCCGATCTGGTAGATGAAGTCCATGTGCCAGGTGGCGCGGCGGAACTCGCCGTCGGTCGCCGACAAAAGACCGGCGTCCTTCTGGAGCTGCACCGCGTCGCGGATCGCCTCGTCCTCGACGGCGCGGAGGTCATCGGTCCCGATCCGGCCCGCGTCGAAGTCCGCGCGCGCGTCGAGCAGCTCGGCCGGCCGCAGCAGGCTGCCGACATGGTCGGCGCGGAACGGGGGTGTGGTACGCACGGGTGACATCAGCTCCTCACATTGATCTCTACTCGGACGCCGTTCGGGTCCTCGATGAACACCTGACGGGGTCCTCCGGGGACGGTGTTGGTGACCGCGGCGACGCCGTGGCGCTCGAGCCGCGACAGCACCTCATCGTAGTCGCCCGCGACGAACGCGACGTGGTCGAGCGGCGTGCGCGGCGTACGCCCCGCGCTCGGCCACGTGGATGCACGCGGCCACCCCGGCGCCGGCGTACAGCCAGTAGCCCGGAAAGGCGAGCGGCGGGCGCGCGCCCACGATGAGCCCGACCACCTCGCAGTAGAAGTCACGCGTGCGGTCGATGTCGTCGCTGAGCACGAGCACGTGCTCGAGCGAAGCGACCGTCATGTGGGGCGCGGCTCGGCGCCCGCCACCGCGGGCGCGCCACCGGTGCCGTTGCGTCCCCGCAACAGGTAAGCCGACTGGAGCAGATCGGGCTTCTCGCGCAGCTCGCTGGCCATGCCCGAGAACCGGATACTGCCGCCTTCCATGACGTAGGCGCGGTTGGCCAGACCGAGCGCGAGCGTCGCGAACTGCTCGATCAGCAGCACCCCGGCACCGGACTCGGCCACCGACCGGATCGTCGGCACCAGCCGGTTGACGATCACCGGGGCGAGCCCGAGCGACAGCTCGTCGATGATCACGAACCGCGGGTGCGACACGAGCGCTTGCGCGAGCACGACCATCTGCTGCTCGCCGCCCGACAGCGACCGGGCCGGGTATCCGAGCCGCTTCTCGAGCTCGGGAAACAGTTCGAGCGCGCGCTTGCGGCCCGCGGTCGCGTCCGCGGTGGACATCGTGTACGTCGCGACGCGGAGGTTCTCGGCCACGGTCAGTTCCGGGAGCAGCCGCCTGCCTTCGGGAACGATGGCGAGCCCGGCCCGGCGGATTCGCTCCGGGCGCTTGCCGGCCAAGTCCTGTCCGTCGAGCACCACCTTTCCCGCCACCGGCTTGAGGATCCCGCCCATCGCCAGCACCATGCTGGACTTGCCAGCACCGTTCGGACCGAGGAGCGCGGTGATCTCGCCCGCCGGAATCTCGAGCGACACCTCGCGCACAACGTTTCGCCCGCCCCGGGGCACGGTCAGTCCGTCGACCGATAGCAAGTCGCCGCCGGTGGTCACGCAGCGACCTCCTCGGTCCCGAGGTAGGCGCGCATCACGCGCTCGTCGCGAAGCACCTCGTCGGTGGGACCGGATGAGATCATCTTCCCGAAGTCGAGCACGGCGGTCTTCTCGCAGCACGAGGACACCAGGCTCATGTCGTGATCGACCAGGATCACGAGCGCGCCCATGTGCTCGGGAATCGCGCGGATGACGTCGCTCAGCACCGCGGTCTCCTGGTCGGGCAGGCCGGCCGCGGGCTCGTCGAGTAGTACCAATCGAGGCTTGCCGACGACCGCCCGCGCGACCTCGACCAGGCGGCGCTGTGCCGCGCCGAGCGTTCTCACCTTGGCATACGGGTCGACGTCGAGCTTGACGAACTCGATCGCCCCGAGCACGTCGTCGCGACGGGAGGCGCCGGTGCTCTTCGAATGCTCATGGATCATGGCCACGTTGTCGTACACCGACAGCTCTTCGATCGCCTGCTCGGTCTGGAAGGTGCGGCGAACTCCCCATCGCGCGCGCCGATAGTGCGTCATCTTGAGTAGGTCCTCGCCGAACGCCGTGATCTGCCCCTCGACCGGCTTGACGAAGCCGCTGAGCACGTTGAAGAACGTCGTTTTGCCCGCTCCGTTGGGCCCGATCAACCCGCATGTCCCCTCCTCGAAGGTCACGCTCATGCGGTCGAGCGGAACGACGCCGCCGAAGCGGACGGTCAGGTCGGAGACTTCGATCAAGACTCGCGCTCCGGGGCTGCGGCCGGGCGGCTGAACAGGCCGCGGATCAGTCCGGCGAGCCGGGCGATGTCCTTGGGCATCTGCTCCACGATCCCGCGCGGCGCGGTGGTCAGCACCTGCAGCACCCCGATGCCGAACAGAATCGTCAGCCAGTCGGGGGAGACGCCCCAATTGTTGAGCAGCTGCTGGAGGAACTTGAGCAGGAACGCCGCTACGACTGCGCCCGTCATGCTGTACGCGCCGCCCATCAGCACCACGGCGAGCAGCGTGATCGAGTCCGTGGTCGCGAACGTCAGTGAGTTCAGGTAGTGGTAGAAGCCGGCCACCATGCCTCCGGCTACGCCGGTGATGAACGACGCCAGCGCGAACGCCCACAGCTTGTACAGCGTGGTGTTGATCCCGCCCGCGAGAGCGGCCGCCTCGCTCTGGCGGATCGCCGCCCATGCCCGACCCGGCCGTCCGCGCAGATGAACCAGCACAAGTAAGAACATCAGGACCGCGACGATCACTGAGTAGCGGAAGAAGGCCGGATCGGTCGTCGCGATGCTCGGCCGGCGGATCGGCGGTATGTGAACCGAGGCGCCGTTGTAGCCCGTGAAGCCGTGCCCGCCGTTGGGGAAATTGATGTTGTCGAGCACGATCGTGATCGCCCCCGCCAGCATCAGGGTGATCAGGGCGAGGTATAGGCCGCTCATACGCAGCGCCGGCAACCCGACCAGCGTGCCAAGCACCATCGTGATCAACCCGGCAGCGAGCAGCACGAGGGGGTACGGGAGGCCGGTGCCGAAAAGCAGCCGGGCGGCAACCCAGGCGCCCATCGCCAGCACGGCGCCTTGGCCAAGTGAGACCATGCCGACGCGGCCGACCAAAACGCCGAGTCCGAGGGTGACCATCGACCAGATCGCCACCTGGGTCCACGCGTTGACGTAGTAGAGGCTGAAGATCGACGGGATGAACAGAAACGCGAGCGCCACGAGGGCGGCGATCACCGCGGGGCGCACGAACGAGCGCGGCTCGACTCCACGGGTCCCGCGTTCGCGCGCAGCCGGAGACGCGTCCGAGGCCGTCGGTGCGGCCCCTGCCCTGTCCGCCTCGCTCTTCACGCCGGACTCGATCGTCTACACCCCCTGCCGACCCACCGCGATCACGCGCCGGCGGTTGAGCACGAGCAATGCGATCACCGCGAGCACAAACGGGGTCATGTCGCGGTAGTTCGACAGCGACGTGACCGGGGTGAGCTCGGCGTCGATCAGACCGATCACCAGCGCGGCCACGAACGTGATGACGATCGAGCGCAGCCGCGCGATCAGCGTGGCCGCCAACGTGAAGATCACCAGGAAAGTGAGGCTGGTGGCGTCCAGCGCCACCAGATCCGCGAGCAGCACACCCGCGATGCCCGACAGCACGCCGCAGCCGAACCACGCCGCCGCGGTCACCCGTCGCACCGGGACGCCGAGGCTCGCGGTGATATCTCGGTCGTTGGCCATCGCGCGCATCGCGGTCCCGAGCTTCGAGTAGCGCAGGAACGCCGCGGTGACGACCGTGATCACGAGTCCGAGCGCGAGTGCGATGACGTTCGTGTACGTGACGGAGATCTGCCCGATCTGGAACGTGTTGTTGTCGGTCGGGATCGTCAGCGCCCGGGATGCGCCGCCGCTCGACGGCCAGAGCAGGTCCATCACCCCGAGCAGGATCAGCGTCAGGCCCAGCGTTGCCGTCGCCTTGACCAGAGGGTCGCGGTGGGCGAGCGCCGGGCCGAACACCATCCCGTAGGCGAGTGTCAACACCCCGCCGACGAGCACGGCCACCACCGCGGCAGGCCAGAAGCTCATGCCGGAGTGGTTGATCAGCTGCCATGCGATCAGGGCGCCGAGGGCACCGACTGCACCGAAGGCCAGGTTGAGAACTCCGGTGCAGCGGTACAGCACGACCATGCCGACTCCCGACAGCGCGTACACCCCGCCCAGCGATAGACCCGTTACGAAGAACTGCTCGAGGTCAGTCAGGCTTGGCATTGATCCTCAGGTGCCCTGATCGCTTGTGCTTTCTTCCTCCTAGCCCGTCGGCGGGTTCGTCGACGGCGCCGTTCCCGCGACCGCCCGGTACTGCGCGATCTGCGGATCGGCCGAGGACACGTTGAAGCATCCTTGGGCCGTCACCATCTTCCCATTATCGGGCGTCGTGGTGAAGTCGGCGTTGTTGGGAATGTGCAACGGATAGCTACCGTAGACCCACGGCTGGCACAGGAGCTCAGTCTTCTCGTCCTTGATGTTCTTGAATGCCGTGTTCACGCTCTTGATCGTGTACGGACCATTGATCGTGTCGAGCGCATCGACCGAGAACTTGCCGAGCAGGTAGCCCATCTCGCTGAACGAGCCGAGTCCGCCAGCGACGGCCGAGCCGTACTGCTTGAGGATGTTCTTGTAGAGCTGCATCTCCGGGCCGTTGTGGTCATCCGGTGAGGTCAGCTCGGCGTTGACGAACAGCTTCTTGTTCCACTTCGGTCCCAGCGCCTTGGCCACGAAGTCGGTGTTGCACGGGGTGGAGCAGCCCCAGCCCTTGACGCGGTCTTCGAGGCCGAGCTTCTGGGCGGCCTCGAGGATGGGCAGCGCCTGTGGTGGAGTGAAGTTCAGCACCACCCAGCCGTTCGAGCCGGCCTTGTTGACCAGGTCGAGCGCCACCGAGTTTGGATCGTTGATCGGCACGTTCTCGGTTAGCTCGGTGATCGGGGTATGCGCCGCGGCGGCGAGCGCGGTGGGACCGGCTGCGATGTAGCCAGTGCCGGGCACGTTGGACTGCACGAACACGATCTTCGACGGGTGCTGGCTGAGTCCGTACTGCACCGCTCCGTCGGAGCTATAGCGCGGGCCCATGTTGACCGCGGCGCTGTTCGGCGTCGACCAGCATTCGGGTGCGATGCCGGCGCCCATCTCGTAGATGCCGAGCTGCTTCCAGTAGCTCTGGTCGATCGTGCACTCGAGCAGGTCGAACACGCCGACGATGCCCACCACGTGATCGCTCTGGATCAGCTGCTTGGCCGCCGCGGCGATCTGCGCCGGCTGGGTCTGGTCGTATTCGACGTACAGCTTGACCGGGTGGCCATTGACCCCGCCGTTCGCGTTCACGCACGCGAAATAAGCGTTGATCATGTTCGGGCCGTCGCTGAAGTCGGTGCCCGGCTGCTTGGTATCGATTGTGCCGACGTTGATCGGCGTGCCGGTCGCCGCGACGCCCGGCTTCTTGCCGCACGCTGACGTGCTGGTGCTGCCGCCGCTCGAGCCTGAGCTCGCGGCTGTGGTCGCGCTTGTGCTCGACGCGCTGCTGGCCGCGGCGCCCGAGCTGGTGCTGCTATTGCTGCTGCCGCAGCCGGCCAGCACCAACGCACCGACGAGCGCGGCCAGCGCGAAGCTCGTGCGCGGGCGCAGCGCCTGGTGATACGTCCTCACCTTTTGTCCTCCTCCTCGAAAAATGATTCGGTCGACCCGCCCCGGTTTGGCGAGGCGACGATCTTATTCACACCGCGAGCTGTATGCAATGCACGCCTAACCTGACCCCAAGAATCGATTGCATGAGCTCTCTCACGTCGTTTTTGCATACAACCGGGCAAGGCCGAATAAACTCGCCGTCCTTGATGGTCAATCACGTGAACCGGACGCAGATGACGCGAGCGCTGCTGGCGCTGCGCGAGCAGATCCTGAGCGGCGAGTTCAGGCCGGGCGAGCGTATGTCCGAACTTCCGCTCGTCGAGCGACTCGGCGTCTCGCGCACGCCGCTGCGCCTCGCGCTTGCCGCGCTAGAGCACGAGGGCCTGCTCCGCGTGCTTCCGGCCGGCGGCTACGCGGTGCGTGAGTTCACCCTTGGCGACGTCCGGGACGCGATCGAGCTGCGTGGAGTGCTCGAGGGCACGGCGTGTCGGTTCGCCGCCGAGCGGGGCGCGAACCGCCGGGAGCTCCGCACGCTGCGAGCGATCAACGACTCCGTCGAACCGCTCGTCCACCGCGCCGATTACGAATCGTTCGAGCGCTACGTCGCGCTCAACGAAGACTTTCATGCGCGCCTGTTGAAACTGGCCCGCAGCCCGCTACTCGAGCGCACGCTCGATGCCGTGGCATCGCTGCCGTTCGCCAGTCCCAGCGCGCTCGTGCTCCAGCACGCCCAGCTGCCAGAGTCGCGCGAGATCCTGATCGTCGCCCACCGCCAGCACCTGTGGCTCGTCGAGGCGATCGCCGCCCGCGAGGGCTCACGGGCCGACAACGTCGCCCGCGAGCACGCCCGCCTGTCGCTCACCAACCTCGAGATCGTCCTCGGCCACCGAGGCCTGCTCGGGCAGATGCCGGGAGCGTCGCTGATCGCGCTGCACGACGACGGCGATCTGCAGCCGGCCTGACGGCGCGCTACGGCGCCGCGACCGCCCCCTTATCCCACGGCTCCGCGTCGTATTCCCCCCATTCGAGCGCGACGCGCACGGCTGCCTCGATCTCCCGCGCCCCGGGGCGATACGCGTCCTCGAGCGGCGGGCTCACCGGGACCGGCGTGTACGGCGCGCCGACCCGCTGAATCGGGGCCTCGAGGTAGTCGAACGCCGCGGCCTGCAGCTGCGCCGCCAGCTCCGCGCCGAACCCGCCGGCGTTGACGGCCTCGTGGGCGATCACTGCGCGCCCGGTTCTTCTGACCGATTGCGCGAGCGTGTCGAGATCGAGCGGGACGAGCGTGCGGGGATCGATCACCTCGGCCTCGATCCCTTCGTCGCTCGCGAGCCGGTCCGCGGCCTCGCGCGCGTCGCCGACGAGACGCGACAGCGCGATGATCGTGACGTCCTTGCCGTGTCTCACGGTATCTGCCTGCCCGATCGGGACAGGGGGCGGCGGGTCCGGAATGGTCTCGCGCCGGAAGTACAGCGCCTTACACTCGACGAACACGACCGGGTTGGGGTCGTCGATCGCGCTCTGCAACAGTCCGGCCGCGTCGGCGGCGCAGCTCGGCATCACCACCTTCAATCCGGGCACGTGCGTGAGCCACGCCTCGAGGCTCTGCGAGTGCTGCGCCCCGTTCCGCTGGCCGGCTCCGCCCTGGGTTCGGAGCACGAGCGGCACGGACAGCTGACCCCCCGACATGAAGTGCGCCTTCGCCGCCTGGTTGACGAGCTGGTCGAGCGCCAGCGTGATGAAGTCGATGAACATGATCTCGACGACGGGTCGCAGGCCCGACTGCGCCGCGCCGATCGCGACCCCGCAAACCGCGCCCTCGCTGATCGGCGTGTTGCGGACGCGCTCGCGGCCGAACTCGTCCGCGAGCCCGGCCGTGGCCAGATACGGACCTCCCTCCGCGACGTCCTCGCCGAGCACGATCACCCGGTCGTCCGCACGCATCGCGGTTGCGAGCGTCTTGGCGATCGCCTCGACGAACGTGGTCTCGGGCATCAGGCGTACACCAGCGACCGCGCGATCTCCGGATCCGGGAACGGGCTTTCCCGCGCCCCGGCGACCGCGGCCTCGATCTCGGCGGCCGCCTCCCGCTCGGCCGCGTTCACGGTCGCTTCGTCGATCCAGCCTTGTTTGATCGCGCGCTCGGTCATGCGGGCGAGCGGGTCGCGCTCGGCCCACTCCTGCTCGGCCACCGGGTCCCGGTACTTCTCGGGGTCGCCCTCGTAGTGGCCCCGGCGGCGATAGGTGACGCACTCGAGCAGGTACGGACCCTTGCCTTTGCGCGCCTCCGTCAGAAATCGGCTGAACGCGTCGTACACGGCGGGTACATCGCTCCCGTTGACAGTCGTCCGCTCAAACCCGTACGGAGCGACGACGTCGCTGACGCGCTCGATCGTCGAGTGCTCCTCGCGCGAGGTGAACTCGGCCATCCCGTTGTTCTCGCAGACGAAGATCAGAGGCAGCTCCCATAGCGCCGCCAGGTTGATCGACTCGCTGAAGTGCCCGGCCTGGACGGCGCCGTCGCCGAAGAACGCGACCGTCACCTGGTCGGTGCGCTTGAGATGCTGCGTGAGCGCAGTCCCGAGCGCCAGCGGAAGATTGCCGCCGACGACGCCGGTGGCGCCCATGAACCCGTGGTCGGTGTCGACCAGGTGCATCGAGCCCCCCAGGCCGCGGCAGAGGCCCGACTCGCGGCCCATGAGCTCGGCCATGACGCCGTTGATCGGAGCGCCCTTGGCGATCGCGTGTCCGTGCGCGCGGTGACCGCTATAGACGGCGTCGTCGTCGCGCAGCTGGCCGCACACCGCGGCGGCGACGCCCTCGCCGCCGATGCTCAGGTGGATCAGCCCGTGGACCTGGAGGTTGCGCTTCAGCTGCCCCACCCGCTCCTCGAACAGGCGGATCCGCCACATCGTGCGCAGCAGCTCGTGCGCCTCCTCAGCGTCGAGCGCGGAATCTGGAGTCACGTACTGCCTTCTGCGGCGACGGGCGCCTCACCGAGGACCTGGCGGACCCCGAGCGCGATCTTTTCCTCGTTGGGCAGGACGTAGGCCTCCATCGGCTCTGAGTAGGGGACGGTCACGTCGAGCGCCGTCACCTGTGTGATCGGCGCCTTCAGCGAGCCGAACCCGTGCTCGGCGACCTCCGCCGCGATCACCGCCGAGGCGCCGCCGTGACGCGTGCCCTGGTCGGCGATGACGAGCCGGCCGGTCTTCTCTACCGAGGCCAGGATCGTCGCGGTGTCGAGCGGGTTCAGCGTGCGCGGGTCGATTACCTCGGCCTGGATCCCCTCTTGCGCCAGGGTCTCGGCGGCGGCGAGCGCCCGGCCGACGGTCCAGCCCGTGGCCACGATCGTGACGTCGGAGCCGTCGCGGCGCACCGCGGCCTCGCCGAACGGCACGACGTACTCGCCCTCGGGCACGTCGCCGTGCTCGAGCACCATCAGGTAGTTGATGAGGTAGCAGACCGGGTTGTCGTCGCGGATCGCCGCGGCCATCAGCCCCTTGGCGTCGGCCGGGGTCGCGGGGAGCGCGATCTTCAAGCCGGGGAAGCCCATGAACATGCCGTAGATCGACCCGGTGTGCTGGCCGGCCCAGCCCGCGGTGAACCCATAGCCGGCCTTGAACACGGCCGGGACCTTGACCTGCCCGCCGCTCATGTAGCGAAGGCGCGGCGCCTCGTTGACGACCTGGTTCATCGCCACCAGCATGAACTCGGCCATCAGGAGCTCGACCACGGGGCGGTATCCCGCGAGCGCCAGGCCGACGGCCATGCCGATCTCGGCCGTCTCGGAGATGGGGGAGACGCGCACCCGTTCACGCCCGAACGCCTGGACCAGGGGGTCCTCGTCGCTCGGGGCCACGTCCTGGCCGTAGAAGACGACCGTGGGGTCGCGCTCCATCTCGACGCGAATCGCCTCCTGGACCGCCGCGATGTAAGGGATCTCTCGTGCCATGACTGCCTCCTAGGCGTACACGTAGTCGTTGCGGGCGGCGGCTTCGGGCTCGGGGAACGGATCGTCCAGCGCAAACTGCACCGCGGCGTCCATCTCCTCGGTAACGGCGTTGGCGATTTCGTCGGCGCGGGCCGGGTCCAGCACGCCCTGCTCGACCAGCCGCGCCCGGAAGCGGGGGACGGGGTCGCCGCGCAGCGCCGCCTCGTACTCCTCGCGGTTGCCGAACGTGGTGATGGCCTCGTGCTCGGGATAGTGGAGCGGCACCCCGGGCGGGGCGATGATGTTGCCGTGGGCTGACAGGCGGTAGACCTTCGACTCGACGAGCGTCGGCCCGTCGCCCGCGCGGGCGCGGTCGGCCGCGGCGCCCACCGCCTCGTAGACCGCCACCGGATCGCCTCCGTCGACGGTGACGCCGGGCATGCTGTAGGCCGCCGCCTTGACCGACAACGGCTCGCCGTTGGCGGCATTGGCGTCTTCCTGCTCCGAGCGCGTGGACACGTTGTAGTTGTTGTTCTCCATCACGTAGGCGACGGGCAGCTTCCATAGCGACGCGAGGTTCAGCGACTCGTGGAACGCGCCCTGTTTGGAGGCGCCGTCGCCGAAGAACGACAGGACGACCTGGGGTGGCTCGGGGGTGGGTGGGCGGGAACTATTTCGGAGCTGAGCGGCGAACGCCAAGCCCGTCGCCTGCGGGATGCCCTGTCCGACGATGCCGGAGGTGCCCAT
The DNA here is from genome assembly GCA_963737055.1 of uncultured Solirubrobacterales bacterium. GTDB lineage: Bacteria > Actinomycetota > Thermoleophilia > Solirubrobacterales > Solirubrobacteraceae > Palsa-465. The sequence goes on from CAVTRE010000004.1 coordinate 574,444, forward strand.
GAAGCCACGCCCCGGATCGACGAGGTGCATCGATCCGCCATAGCCGCCGCATAGCCCGTCCTTGCGGCCGTAGATCTCGGCCATGATCGCCTTGGTATCGGTGCCGAGCGCGATCGGGTAGCCGTGGCAGCGGTACGTCGCCATCAGCTGGTCGCCGGGCTTCATCGTCGCCAGCGAGCCGACGATCGACGCCTCGGCGCCGTCGGCGAGATGGGTGTGGCCCCGAATCACGCCCGGGTGCTCCTCGAAGGTCCGCTTCACGCGTTCCTCGAACTCGCGGATCCGCAGCATCTGGGTGAACATCCAGACGAGCCTGTCGTTGTCCAATTGATCCATCTGAGTTTCCTCCTCAGGGGCCGCTAGGTCAGGCCGCTAGGTCACGCCGGCGCGGAACTGCGCGGCCGTCGTCTCGTATGCGCGCTCGAACGCCTCCTCCATCGGGAGGTTGCGAAGCTCTTCGGAGAGGACCTCGACTCCCCACGGCCCGTCGTAGCCGACCTCCTGGCAGGCCTCGATGTAGCCGGGAATGTCGAACTCGCCCTCGCCCGGCAGCCGCCGGTGGTTGATGACCTCGTCGATCGGGTCGGGCATGTATTCGACCGGTCCGTCGGACAGTTCGACCCAGGCCAGGTATTCGCCCGGGATGCGCTTGAGCTCCTGGGGCGCGATGTGGAGCTTGCCCATGTGCCACGTGTCGACGGCGAGGCCGCCATTGGGCCGGGCGGCCTCGGTGACCAGCCGGAGCCCATCTTCGAGCGTGTGGACGTTCGGATCGAACGGGATGATCTCGTACGCGACCTTGGCGTTCGTATGCTGCGCGGCGTCGTCGCACAGCGCCGCGTATTGCTCGATCAGGCGGTCGAGCTCGCACGGCGTCTCGGGGATGTTGCCGACTTTGATGTGGTGGGCGTCGAAGGCCACCGCGGTCTCGAACAGCTGTTTGCGCAGTCGGTCCGAGTCGGCGCGTGCAGGCTGGCCGTGTGGGACGAAGAACTCCCACAGGAACTCCACCTCGAGGTACTTCAGGCCGGCGTCGCGGAAGATCTCCGCCATCTCGTCGAGCGAGCGCGTCTCGAGCTGGTGCGACACGTCGGCGTGCCAGAGCCCGAGCCCTTTGAAGCCGACCTTGGCCGCTTCCGCGCACCGGTCGCGCCAATCGAACAGGCTCCATTCGCGGCCCTTGTGAATCTCCACAGGACCGCTCACTGTCCAATACAGCGCCATCAGCTCGGGCTCGCCCATCGTCACTCCTCTCGTGTGTGAGCGACGGTATCGCCGCAGACTCGAACGAGTCCAGTCGCCCAGCGCAGGCGTTCTTGCCGATGCGCGCTCTCGGCGCCGCGGCAGTGGCTAGCCCGCCGGCGTTGTGCTGGTGGCCGTCGACGTGGTGTCCGTCGTCGTGGTCGTGGTCGACGTTGCCGGCGTGGTGGCGGTCGTGGTCGTCGTCGAGGGAGTCGTGTTCGCCGGCGGCGCCGGTGTCGTCGAGGTGGTGGTCGACTGCGCGGGGGCGGTCGTGGTGCTCTGCTGCTGCGTCTGTGTGTTCGTCGGCGCGGGGGTGGTCGTCGACGAGGTTGGCGTGCTCGTCGTCCCGGTGGTGGCGGTCCCGGTGTCGATCGGTTGGGCCGGCTGGCCGCTGTCGGTGAGCGCCGTGTCTATTTGCTGTTGGACGGCCGCCACCTGCGAGGCGACCGCAGCCGGGGTTCCCTGGACTCCGAGCGACGGGAGGGCGTTCAGTTGCTGGAGTACCGCGTTGAGCTTGGCCAGAAGCGCCGCCGACGGCTGCGATTTCAGGGTGATCACGAGCTGATCGGCGATCGCCGTGGTCGTGCACGCCGGGCAGTTGTAGTTCAGCGAGCCGGCGGCGTTGATCGGAGCGATGTACTTGCTGTGCCCGACGATCAGGATGACCTGGAACGAGACCGCGACTGTGGTGCAGCTCTGGCAATGCGCGAGCGCATAGGCGCTGTTCGTGTTGGTGACCGGAGCGCCGCCCGAGATCGTGACGAGCGAGTAGGCCACGTCGTACACGACCCCCCCGTTGGTCGTGTTCTCGGCGAGCGCCTGGGTCCCGCCGGGCCCAGGAGCGGACGGCAGCGTGAACGGGAAGGCCGCGCCGCTCGCGGTCTGGGTCGGGGTGCCGGCGCTCCCCGGCGCACCGGTCGTGCTGGTGCTCCCGCCGGCGGTGCTGGTGCTCCCGCCGGCGCCGCCGCCGGCGGCGGTCGTCGTGCCGGAGCCACCCGCGCCTGTGCCCGGGCCAGTACTCGCGGTCGCTGCCCCGGTCGGCGCCGGCGTCGAATAGCTCACGATCGCCACAGGCGGCTTGCCCTTGGATCCGGGGATCACGAACAGCGCCGGGTGGCTGCGCGTCGCGCCGCCGACCGGGATCATCGTCAGCGCCAGATGCCGCCCGGGGGTGAGCTCAAGCTGGGCGAACGTCGGCATCGGCCGCGCCACGGTGGTTGGCGAGTACACCATCCTCACGAGGCCACCGATCGTGCCGTTGTCGGTCGGGCGAATCGGTTGATACTGGCCGGAGGGCCACCATGCCCACGCCATCGCGGCGGCGACACCGGCGGCCGCGGCGATCACGACCGCCCGGCGTGGCGGGCTGCCCGCGCTCCACTTGTGGGCCTTTCCACCGACCGTGCGAAGGATCTTCTGGGTCACAAGCACGCTTCCGAGGACCGGCAGGACGAGCGCGAGCAGCCGCACGACCGATGCGAGCAAATCGAGGATCTGGCCGTGGCTGGCCTGGTGCGGCATTGCCGTCGCGATCATTTGGCCGCTGTCCCACGCGCTCGTGACCAGCTTCGGGAGGAGCAGCACGGCCCCGAGCGACAGGCTGAGGAGAACCGGCACCACGATCAGGACCCAGAGCGTGACCAGGAGCCGGGCCCTCCCGGTCAGCGCGGTGGGCTCGTGTCGATGGCCGGGGAGGAGGCGCCGCATCGTCGGGCCCATGTGCGAGAACAGGTCGGGCACGCCGGTGGCGTCGGACAGGATGTGGTAGCCGTCAGCCCGGATCACCGGCGAGAGCTGCTTGACCATCTGCAGCACCTGGAGCGCGACGAGCAGGAGCAGCGCGTCGTTGCGCCACCACAGCCACAGCGCCATCGTGACCACGCCGACGACCGCGTTGAAGTAGAGCCCCCCGAGGTCGACCCGGAGGCGGTCGCGGCGGGGGAGGCGGTAGGTGTCGGTGACATCGGTGTAGAACGCCGGCCACACCAGGTACAGCCCCACCCCCATGCCTCCCGGGGTGGCGCCGCCGTACCGGCACGCGGCGGCGTGGCCGAGCTCGTGGAAGCCCGCCGACGCGACGGCCAGCACGAACACCAGCAGCAGCAGCCCAGGGTCGTGGAACGCGTCCGCGGTGGCCGATGCCACGCCCTTGTGGAACAGGACGAACCAGAACACGCCGACGAAGCAGGCCAGGAGCGGCCACATCACCCACGGCCGGAACAGGAACGTGAACGGGGCGGTCAGCCGCTGCGTCAGCTTCGGGTTGGTAACCAGGACCTTCCAGCGCAACGCGAGCAGCGGGTTGCGCTTCGGCGGCGCCTTGTGCTCGAAGCCGGCAAGCAGCCCCTGCGCGGCCAGTTTCTGCGCGATCCGATCGACGTGATCGGACCCCAGCTCGCGACCGAGCTTCTGCGACAGCGCGGCCGCGAGCTCGCCCCGGTCCCGCTCACCGTCGGCGGCCTCGAGCAGCCCGTACATCAGCGGCCCGAGATGGACCATCTGGCCGTCGCCCCGGCGAACGAGGGCCGCGCCCTCCTTGTATCCGGATCCGTGGACGCCGCCGAGCAGCTCCACGCCCTCCGCCCGATCTAGCGGAGGGCGCTTCTCGAGAGTCGGCTCCGTGACCTCGACCGCGGTGCGGGGAGGCTCAGCGGTGGCGGTCACGTATGCCGCCCATCCACCTTGTCGTCAGGCCCTAGTTCTGCTGGACGTTGGCGTCCTGGTTGGCGGTGGCGTCAGCCTGGACGTGATCGAGGTTCTGCTCGATGTCGACCTGCTGCGGCGCGAGCGCCTCGGACACCGCGCCCTGCGAGCCGACGTTCGCCCCGACCGCGGCGTCGACCGGCGCCGCCACGTTGGCGTTCGCGGCGACGGCACCGTCGATCGGCGCCGCCAGGTTCGCCTGGGCGTCGAGGTTGATGTTGGCATCGAGCAGGCTCCCGCCGTTGAGCAGGGAGTCGACGCCACCCGTGACGTTGCCGGCGGCCGTACCGGCGTCGTTGGCCGCGCCGGTGACCGCGCCGCTGTTGGCGGCTCCATCGACCGCGTTGCCGACGTTGCCAGCGGCACCGTCGACCGCACCGGTCGCGCCGGCCGCCGCACCGGAGGCGGCATCGGTCACGCCGGACACCGCGCCGCTCGCGGCGTCGGTCGCACCCGAGGCGCCGTCGGCCGCGGACTGCGCCGGCACGCTCTCGACCGGAGCGCCGGACGCCGGCTCGGTGGCGCCGGCGGGTGCCGGTTCGGTGGTCCCGGCGGCGGACTGCTCGGTGGCGCCGGCGGGTGCCGGCTCGGTGGTTCCGGCCGCGGGCTGCTCGGTGGCGCCGGCGGGTGCCGGTTCGGTGGTTCCGGCCGCGGGCTGCTCGGTGGCGCCGGCGGGTGCCGGTTCGGTGGTTCCGGCCGCGGGCTGCTCGGTGGCGCCGGCCGGAGGCTCGGTCGTCCCGGCGCCTGCGCCCGTCGTCGTGCCACCCACGCCGCTCGACTGGCTGACGCCGGCGTGCTGCGGCGCATCGGCGACGGCGCTGCCGCTGATCCCCTGATCGATGTGGCCGGTCTGCTCCGCGAGGCCGACTGCCTCACCCTGTGGGCTGAGGATGTTGGCCGTGGCCGAAGCCTCGATTGGCGCGGCCACGTTGAGGTTGGCAGCGGCCGCGAGGTCGACCGGCGCCGCCAGATCCAGGCCGAGATCGACGTTGGCGTTCACGTCGAGGAGCGAGAGCACTTCCTTGTTCGGAAGGTTGACCGCGTCCTCGGCCTCGATCTCGTCCATTGAAACTTGGTCTTTGTCCTCCACCACAGCCTCCTATGTGATCTTCCGCTTGTGTCATCGGGAATTCCCGCGCCGGGACCGGTCAAACGCCCCGGGGGCGCCCGAGCCGGGGCGCCCGCGGACAGGAGTTCCCGTTTTGCAGGCAATTTGCTCGGAACAGAAATTCAGTCCGTCGCGCGGGCGTCAACCCAGATTGCCGCCGTTTTCGGGTGGGCATTTCGGCCCCCTTCAGCGGGTATAGCTGTGTCATGAGTGTTCGCACGCCGACGATCGAGCAGCTCGCGCGCGACGCGGTCGAAATCGACGATCCCGAGACCGCGCTCCGAGCGCTCACGGCGCTACGCCTCGAGCTCGATGCGGCGGAGGCCGATCTCGTGCGCCGGGCGCTGCGCGGCGGCGCCTCGTGGAGCCAGGTCGCGCGGTCACTGGGCATCACCAAGCAGGCCGCGCACCGGAAGTACCGCCACCTATTCGAGCAGCCGCTGGCCGAGGCCCTCGCGGGCTCACGAATCCTCGCGACGACCGACGCCCGCCGGAGCATCCAATTCGCGCGCGAGGAAGCCGCGCGGCTGAGCCAGCCCGCGATCGGCACCGAGCACGTCCTGCTCGGCATCCTGCGGTGTCACCGAAGCCGCGCCGCCAGGGCCCTGAACGCGCTCGGAGTGACGCTGGAGTCGGCCCGCCTGTGCCTGCAAACCACGCTTCCCGGCCTCCCTCCGGGCGCGGTCCAAAGCGAGACCGTCACCGTACAGGCGGGGAGGATTCTCGACCGTGCGCTGCGAGAGGCCGCCAAGCGCGGCGAGCGTCTGGTCGGCGTCGAGCACCTGCTTCTCGCGCTGCTCTCAGACTCGCGTAACGGGGCCGTTCAGACGCTCGAGTCGCTGAGGACGACGCCCGCGAAGGTGAGGCGCCAGCTCGAGATCGAGTGGGAGGGCACGGCGTCGGTATCGCCCGCGCCGGTGCCCGCCGGCGAGCCGATCCCCGCCGTGCCGATCGGCGACTAGTTCAGGCGACTTCGCGCAGTCGTCCGGTCTCGACCTCGTAGACGAACCCGCGGATCGCGTCTTTGCGCGGGATGAACGGTGAGGCCTTGATCCGCGCGATCGACTGGCGCACGTCGGCGTCGAGATCGGGGAACGCTTCGGCCGCCCACTCCGGCCTGATCCCGGTGTCCTCCTCGATCGATCGCTTGAAGTCGTCGTCGGTGAAGGTCAGCATCCCGCAGCCGGTGTGGTGGATGAGGACGATCTCCTCGGTTCCGAGCAGCCGTTGTGAGATCGCCAGCGAGCGGATCGCGTCGTCGGTCACGACCCCGCCGGCATTGCGGATCACGTGCGCGTCGCCCTCCTCGAGTCCGAGGGCGCCGTACACGTTGAGCCGCGCGTCCATGCAGGCCACGACCGCGACCCTCGTCGCCGGCGGCAGCGGCAGGTCGCCCTTGTCAAACGACTCCGCGTAAGTGTCGTTGTTGGCCACCAACTGATCGGTCGAGGTCATGATTCTCCTTCAAGGGGCGGGAGGGGAGGCGAGTCAAAAGTATAAAAGTCGATCGGGTTCGTTGTATTTCACGTCCCGCGCGAACATACCCACTGCGATTTGGCGCCACTATGGCGCCAAATCGCAATCTCGCCGGCGCCAACTCCCCCCGCTTACCCCCGGACCCCACTGGGTAGCGCCACTGGTAGGGAAGCAATACGAGGAGGATCACCTTGCCGTACCGACTTGACAGCCGCGAGCGCGTTGGGCCCGGCCTGCGCCGCTGCGCCCGCGAGCAACTCGACAGCGCGATCGACGAACTGACCGACGGCGTGCGCACCGACCCGGTCGAGGCCGTGCATTCCGCGCGCAAGGCGCTCAAGAAGGAGCGCTCGCTGCTGCGCCTGTCCCGCGGCACGCTCGCAACGGGCGACCGCCGGCGCGAGAACGACGCGCTCCGGCATGCCGGCCGCCAAATGTCGGCCGCCCGTGACGCTGAGGTCATGATCCAGGCGCTCGACGACCTTTCCGACCGCTTTGCCGGCCAGGTCCCGATGCAGCCCTTCACCGCGATTCGCGAGCAGCTCATAGCCGAGCGCGATCCCGCGCGGGCCAGCCTGCTCGACTCCGGCGTGACGCGCGAGGTGGCCGACGAGCTCAAGGCCGTCCGGGGCCGCATCGACGAATGGCATTTGAGACACGGCGGGTGGCGAGCGGTCGAGCCCGGCCTGGATCGCAGCTACCGGCGCGGCCGCGCCGCGTTCGATCGAGCGCAGGCCGATTCCACTGTCGAGAACCTCCACGAGTGGCGCAAACGCACCAAGGACCTGTGGTACCACCTTCGGGTGCTGGCGCCCACGTCGCCGGGCATCATGGGCGGCCAGGCCAAGGACGCCCACCGCCTCGGCGACATCCTCGGTGACGACCACGATCTCGCCGTGCTGCGCGAGCGCCTGGGGGACCTCGCTGGCTCGATCACCGCCGACCTCGATCCGGTGTTCGGCCTGATCGACCATCGGCGCGACCAGCTACAGCAGGAAGCCCTGCTGCTCGGCCGGCGCCTGTACGCCGAGAAACCGGGCGCATTCGGCCGGCGCGTGCACCGCTACTGGAAGGCGTGGCGGCGCGAGGCCCGGGCGGCCGGCGCTCCGCGGCCGACCGCACCCGCGCTCGGATGATCGGGGCGGGGCCGCAGCGCGTCAGGCGGCGAGCGGCTCCGGGATCGTCGCCGGCGCCGGCGCGGTCAGCTCGTACGCGACCTCGTCGAAACGACGCGTCTGCTGCCAGAAGCGCCAGGTGAAGTCGGGCCAGATCGTGCTGTTGCGGCCGTTGCGGTCGATGTACCAGCTCGCGCAGCCGCCGGTGTTCCAGACGGTCTGCTCGAGGCGCGCCTGGACGTGTTCGTTGTAGGCGTCGTACGCGTCGCGCCGGACCTCGATCCGGGTGGCGCCGCTCCGATCCATCGCCTCGAGCGCGCCCATCAGGTAGTTCAGTTGCGCCTCGATCATGAACACGACCGAGTTGTGGCCGAGGCCGGTGTTCGGGCCGACCAACAGGAACAGGTTCGGGAAGTCGGGCATGGCCGCACCCCGGTACGCCTGCGGGCTACCGTCCCAGAGCTCGGACAGCTTCACGCCGCCCCGGCCACGAACGACCCCCGCGAACGCGGTGTCGGTGACATGGAAGCCGGTGGCGAAGATCACCGTGTCGACGTCGTGCACGGCACCGTCGGCGTCGATCACGCCTTCTGCCTCGAACCCGGTAACCGCGCTCGTCACGACCTCGACGTTCGGCTGCGTGATCGCCGGATACCACGTGTTCGACGGGAGGATGCGCTTGCACCCGATCACGTAGTTCGGCGTGAGTTTCGCGCGCAGCGCCTCATCCGGCACCTGCCTGGCCAGGTGCCCTTCGGCCATCTTCTGGACCGTGTTCATCAACTGTGGGCGATACACGAGCCCGGTCACCAGCAGCTCGCGGCTGAAGTACACCGCCGTCCGCACCGCTCGCTGGGCCGCCGGCAGGCGCCGGTAGAGCCGCCGCTCGAACTCGGTGATCGGCCGGTCGCGGTGCGGCACGACCCACGGGGCGGTGCGCTGGAAGATCGTCAACCGCTCAACTTGGGGCTGGATCCGAGGGACGGTCTGGATCGCCGACGCCCCCGTGCCAACGACCGCAATCCTCCGTCCGGCCAGATCTTGCGAGTGGTCCCACGTGGCGGTGTGGAACGCGACGCCCTTGAAACCGTCCATCCCGGGCAACGCCGGAATCGACGGCTCGCTCAGCGGGCCGGGCGCGCCGATCAGCACCTGAGCGGAGAACGGTCCGTCGGCCGTCTCGAGCTGCCACACCCCGGCGTCGTCGTCCCATTCTGCGCGCTCGACCGGGCAGTTGAACCGAATGTGATCGCGCACGCCGAAGCGGACGGCGCACTCGCGCAGGTAGTCGCGGATCTCGGGCTGGAGCGGGTACGTCCGCGTCCACTCCGGGTTCGGCGCGAACGAATAGCTGTAGAGGTGTGAGGGGATGTCGCACTGGCAGCCCGGATAGGTGTTGGTCCACCACGTGCCTCCGATGTCGCCGTCGCGCTCGAACACGACGAAGTCGTCGCTCCCCGATTGCTTCAGGCGGATCGCCATGCCGAGCCCGCCGAAGCCGGCCCCGACGATCGCCACTCGAACATGCCGCGCGTCAGTCATCTAATTCGCCTCGCACACCGTATCGTAGAAACAGTCGTGTCTCAAGTGTACAATGATGTTCCCATGAGCGCCCCACCCGAAACCGGACCCGAAGCGAGAATCCTGACCGTCCTCCCGCGCGGTCGCTACGCCGCGCCCCGGCCGGTCGTCCGCGAGGCCCAGCGCGCGCGCATGCTCTCGGCGATGGTGCAAGCCGTCGGCGACAAGGGCTACGCCCGCGTGGCCGTGGCCGACGTGATCGAGCGCGCCGGCGTGTCGCGTAAGACGTTCTACGAGCAGTTCGCCAACAAGGACGACTGCTTCCTCGCCGCCTACGACGCCAGCGTCGACGAGCTGCTCGCCAAAATCGACGAGGCGCTCGAGGCGATCGCGCCCGATTGGTTCGCGGCGCACCGCGCCGCGGTCGAGACATACCTCGACACCCTCGCCGCCGGCCCGGCATTTGCCAAGGCCCTGCTCATCGAGGTGCTGGGCGCGGGACCCGAGGCGCTCTCCCGGCGCGCCGCGGTGGAGGAACGGTTCGCCGAACAGCTCGAGAACGTCCACCGCAGGGCCCGACAGGACATTCCCGAGATCCCCGAGGTCCCGCCGCACACGTTCCTCGCCGCCGTCGGCGCGGTCAACGAACTGGTCACCGCGCATGTGCTCGAGCACGGTGCGCAGACGCTCCCCGAGCTCGCCGACGCGATCGTCGACGTCCAGCTGGCGTTGCTCGTCGGCCGTCAGGTGGCGGCGGAGCTCGCCTCGCGAGCCGGCTGACCCGATTCCGCGATCCGGTCGAGCGCAGTCGCAAGCTCGCCCGGCCGAGAAGCCCAGACCGAATGATCGGTGTCGATCTTGATCACGGGATCGCAGCCCGCGGTCTCGAGCATCCGGCGCTGGAGCTCCGGCTTGATCGCCCGGTCCTGAAGGCACGTGACGTACGCGCGCGGGAGGGCCGCGAACGCTTCGGCCCCGGGGCCGCCAAGCGATACCGGTTGTGTGAACGGCACGACCGGTTGGCGGCCGCGGATCGACGCGGCCCACGCCGCCGCCTCGTCGTCAGCGCAATGAGTCAGCGCTTCGCGGCCGGCTTCGGGCGGTATCCGCGCCAGCGGCGGATCCCCGTCAACCACGAGGTTGGCCTGCACGGAGTCGCCGACGGCCTCGGGCAGTTTGGTCATATCGATCAGGCTCATGCCATCCCACGGCAGGAACGCGGCCACGTAGACGAGCCTGGCGACAAGCGAGGGACACTGCGCCGCTGCCTGCGTGATCACCATCCCGCCCATGCTGTGCCCGACAAGCACTGCCGGCGGGCCCTCCGACAGCGCCTGGCACACCCGCTGCGCGTAGCGATCGAGCGTTATCTCCTCGACGGGCGTCGGGTCGTCGCCCTGCCCGGGAAGGTCGATCGCCTCGACTGAGTGACCCGCCTCGCGAAGGCGCGGAGCCACCCGGTCCCAGCACGCCGCCCGTCCGAATGCCCCGTGTACGAGCACGATCCGCGCCATCACCCACGCTCCTTGATCATCAGTGTCGACTCTCCTGTCAGGCCGTGCGATCCTACTTGGGGGGCGATAGGGCGCGGTCTAGACTCCGCAGCGCTCGTGGCGGTTTACGAGCAAGGAGCTGAAGAGAGGGAGCAGATGGCTACAACCGCGCCGAAGGCTGGGGCATTCCCGAGCCCGTACGAGATCGATACGCCGCCCGGATGCGAGGGCTGGGAGGAGATGTATCCCTACTACGCGCTGTTCGACGAGCGCCGGCGGGACACTGACGAGAACCGGTTCTGGTTCTGGAACTCGATGCACTTCCCGATGCCGATGCCGGCGTTCGACGTGATCTGCATCGACTCGCCTTACCAGGCGGTGGGAGCGTGGCAGAACCGCGTGTTCGCGGTGCCCCCGGCGATGGGAATCGACTACCGGTGCATCAACGGCTACATCTACATCTCGGGCAACCCGGTGACCGATCCGGCAAAGATCGCCGAGCGGGCCGAGTTCTTCCAGCAGCGCGCCGGCTACTACTTCCAGAACTGGGGTGAGCTGTACGGCAAGTGGCGCGCGAAGATGGAGGCGCTGATCCGCGAGCTAGGCGAGCTCCGGGTTCCGGACCTCCCCGAGTATGAGCCCGATGAGGTCGCGTTCGGAGAAGATCGCAACACAGCGTTCTACGAAGTCCTCGACGCCTACCCTCGCGCGCTGCGGCTTGCCGATCTCATGTGGCAGCACCACTTCGAGTTCCTGCTGCTCGGCTACGGCGCCTACGGGACGTTCGTCGAGTTCTGCAAGGGCCACCTGCCCGACATCCCCGACCAGCACATCGCCCAGATGGTCGCGGGGATCGACGTCCTGCTGTTCCGCCCCGACGCCGAGCTCCGCCGGCTCGCCCGGCTGGCGATCGAGACCGGCGTCGACAACGCCTTCCAGCAGGGCCGCACGCCAGACGAGATCGACGCCGACCTGCAACAGAGCGACGCCGGCCAGAGCTGGCTCGCCGAGCTCGAGAAGGTCAAGGACCCGTGGTTCAACATGGCGACCGGAGACGGGCTCTACCACTACTACCGGAGCTGGCTCGACGACCCGAGCATTCCCTACGCGGCGCTGATCGGTCACATCAGCGCCATCGGTGCCGGCGAACAGATCGACCGCCCGACCGAGGAGATCCAGCGCGAGCGCGACCGGCTGGCCGAGGAGTACGGCGCGCTGCTCGACGACGAGTCGCGCACGAGCTTCAACGACCTGCTCAACCTGTCGCGGACGGTTTTCCCCTACGTCGAGGAGCACAAGTTCTTCTGCGACTACTGGTTCCTCACGCGCTGGTGGAACAAGATCCGCGAGTTCGGCGAGCTGCTCGCGCGCAACGAGTTCCTCGAGGACTCAGAAGACGTGTTCCAGCTCTCGCGCTACGAGGTCGCGAGCGCGCTCGACGAGCTGGTGCTCACGTGGGCCACCGGTGGTCTCCCGCTCGGGCCCAAGCACTGGCCGGAGATCGCCGCCCGCCGCAAGGAGATCCTGCGCAAGCTCGGCGACTGGACGCCGCCGCCGGCCGTCGGCGTGACCCCGGAAGCGGTCACCGACCCGATGACGATCATGCTGTGGGGCGTGACCACCGAGCGCGTGCAGGAGTGGGCGCGCCAGCAGGACGGCGGCTCGGTACTGAACGGCGCCGCGGCGTCGCCTGGCGTGGTCGAGGGCGAGGCGCGCGTGGTCCGGTCGGTCGACCAGATCGGCGACGTGCGCGACGGCGAGATCCTCGTCTGCGGCAGCACCTCGCCGGCGTGGGCCCCGATCTTCTCGAAGATCAAGGCCACGGTCACCGACGTGGGCGGCGTGATGTCGCACGCCGCGATCGTCGCGCGCGAGTACGGGCTCCCCGCGGTCGTCGGCACCGGCCGCGCGACCGCCACCATCCGTACCGGGCAGACGATCAGAGTGGACGGGTCCGAGGGGACGGTCACGGTGCTGTGACCGGCTACATCCGGCCGCTCGAGCGACTCACCCGCAACGACGAGCCGAGCTTCGGCGGCAAGAGCGCCAACCTCGGCGAGCTGCTGGCGGCCGAGATCCCGGTTCCCCCGGGCTTCGCGATCTCGACCGAGGCGTACGAGACGTTTGTGCGGGAGGCCGGATTGCCCGGGACGATCGACGACGCGCTGGCGGGGGCGGCGGTCGCTGCCGCGTCGAGGACGATCGGCGACGCGATGAGAGCCGCGCCGGTGCCAGACGAGGTACGGGCCCAGGTCTCGGAGCAGTACGCCCGTCTCGGCGATGGCGTCCCAGTCGCGGTGCGCTCGAGCGCGGTCGGCGAGGACAGCGCGGAGGCGACGTTCGCCGGGCAACAGGAGACATACCTGTGGATTCGTGGCGCTGAGAGCGTGTGCGACGCGGTGCGCGACTGTTGGATCAGCCTGTACAGCCCGCCGGCGATCACGTACCGGGCGCGGCTCGGCGATGTCGCACATGCGCCCGTGATGGGCGTGACGGTCCAGGTCATGGTGGACGCCGAGGTGTCCGGCGTGATGTTCACGTGCAACCCGGTGAGCGGCGACCCGAGCATGGTCGCGATCAACGCGAGCTGGGGCCTCGGGCTGGCGGTAGTCGGCGGTGAGGTCACCCCGGACGAATTCCTGGTCAGCAAGGTCACCGGAGAGGTGGTGCGCGAGCACGTCCACGCCAAGGATGTCGAGTACGTGCCCGATCCGGGCGGCGCCGGCACAATGCGTGTCGACGTGCCGGACGATCGCCGGGAGCTCGTCTGCCTCGACCGGGACGCGCTGACACGGCTGATCGACCTCGGCAAGCGCGTCGAGCGGCACTTCGGTGGACATCAGGATGTCGAATGGGCGATCGCGCGCGGCGGGGCCCGCGAGCTGTTCGTTGTCCAGGCGCGACCCGTCACGGGGCTGAAGAAGAAGCAGGAGAAGCCCAAGCCGGCGTCGGCGATGTCGCTGATCATGAGCACGTTCGGCGCGGGCACGCCCAAGGACTGACGATGCCGCTCAGCGACGAGGACGTCCGCGAGATTCTGCGGATCATCGACGAATCGGATCTGACCGAGCTGCACCTCGAGACCGAGGATTTCTCGCTGCACGTGGTCAAGGGGGAGCGCAGCGAGGGTGCGCCGGCGCCGGCCCCCCGCCCACGCAAGCGTCCGGCTCACGACGCGCCGACACCGTCCGAGCCGGCGACGGACGATGGCCTTGCCACGATCACCGCGCCGATGTTGGGCACCTTCTACCGCGCCGAGGCTCCCGGCAAGCCGCCGTTCGTCCAGGTCGGCCAGCGGGTCGAGCCGGACACGATCGTCTGCATCATCGAGGTCATGAAGATGATGAACTCGGTGACCGCGGGCGTGCCGGGGACGATCGCCGAGGTCGTGCCGGACAACGCCGAACTCGTCGAGTACGGCCAGCCGCTGTTCCGGGTGCAGTCCGCATGAAGCGCATCAAGCGCCTGTTTGTCGCCAACCGCGGCGAGATCGCGCTGCGGATCGTGAACGCGTGCCAGGAGCTCGGGCTCGAGACCGTCGTCGGTACGTCCGAGGCCGACAAAAGAGGGCTCGCGGCTCGGGAAGCCGACCGGGCGGTTTGCATCGGGCCGGCGCCCGCGAGCGAGAGCTACCTCCGCGACGACCTGGTCGTGCAGGCCGCGCTCGGCACGCAGTGTGACGCGATCCACCCGGGCTACGGTTTCTTGTCGGAGAGCCCGAAGCTGGCCATCCGCGCGCAGGAGAACGGATTGATCTTCATCGGCCCGCCGCCCGAGGTGATCGAACTGAGCGGCGACAAGCTCCGCGCGCGCGAGGAAGCGGCGCGCGCCGGCGTCCCGGTCCTACCCGGCAGGGAGATCGCCCCGGGCGACGACGCGCGCAACGCGGGCGATGAGATCGGATACCCGGTGCTCGTCAAGGCGGCCGGCGGCGGAGGAGGGCGCGGGATCAAGCTCGCCCGGGATGCCGACGAGCTCGGGAACCTGGTCAGCCTCGCGCGCAGCGAGGCCGGCGCCGCGTTCGGGGACGAACGCGTGTACCTCGAGCGTTTCGTCGCCAATGCCCGCCACATCGAGGTCCAGATTGCCGCCGACGAGCACGGCGCGCTCGTCCACCTCGGCGAGCGCGACTGCTCGGTCCAGCGCCGGTATCAGAAGGTGATCGAGGAGGCGCCGGCGCCGGATCTCGGGCCAGCTGTCCGCAACGCCTTGACCGCGGAGGCCGTCGCGTTCGCGAACGCGATCGGTTACCGGAATCTCGGGACGGTCGAGTTCATCCTCGACGTCGACACCGGCAAGCACTTCTTCCTCGAGATCAACTGCCGTATCCAGGTCGAGCACCCGGTCACCGAAGCCGTGACCGGTCGAGATCTGGTCAAGCTCCAAATCCACATCGCGGATGGAAGGCCGCTCGGGTTCGCGCAAGGCGATGTCGTGTTCGACGGCCACGCGATCGAGTGCCGCCTGAACGCCGAGGACGTGGCGCGCGGCTTCATCCCGAGCCCCGGGACGCTGTCGCTGTTCGCCGTGCCGGAAAACCTCCACCTGCGCGTCGACACGGCCCTGTGCGCCGGTGCGACGATTCCCCCGTACTACGACTCGCTGATGGCCAAGCTGATCGGGCATGCCGAAGGGCGAGAGGCGGCGATCGACGTGCTCCAGGAGGCGCTCGAGGAACTCGACGTCGAGGGCGTCGAGACCAACCGGATGCTGCTGCTCAGTGTGCTCGGGCACGACGACTTCCAGCGCGGCGCGGTCACCACCGACTGGCTGGAGCGGGCGATCGTGTGAGCGCCGGACCGCGACTCATCGATTTCGTCGACACGACCACGCGCGACGGCAACCAGAGCCTTTGGAGCGCGACGGGGCTGACGACCCCGGACGTGCTGGCGATCGCCCCGACGATGGACGGGGTCGGCTACCACGCCCTCGATTTCACCTCGAGCACCCACATGGCGGTGTCGGTGAGGTTCCACCGCGAGGACCCATGGGAGCGCCTGCGGCTGGTCAGCGCCGCGATGCCGAACACGCGGCTCAGCATGATCACCACCGGGATGCGGTTCATCTCGTGGGTGCCGGCAGACCAGGACGTGATCGCGCTGTCCTTCCGGCTTGCCGTGCGCAACGGGCTGCGCCGGCTACAGATCGCCGATCCATCGAACGACCCTGATCGCCTGAAGCGGATCGCCGCGCTCGCCCGGCGCGAGGGCGTCGAAGAGATCGTGATCGGTCTCACGTACTCGATCAGCGAAGTCCACACGCACCAGTACTACGCCGAGCGCGCGGCCGCGCTCGCCGACTGCGCGGACATGGACCGGCTGTACCTTAAGGACCCCGGTGGCTTGCTGACCCCTGACGCGGTCAGAGAGCTCGCTCCGCACTTCGCGAACGCCGCCGGCGACCGTGTAGTCGAGCTTCACAGCCACTGCACGATCGGCCTCGCCCCGTTCGTCTACCTCGAAGGCGTCAAAGCCGGATTCCAGGTCGTGCACACGGCGTCGGGCCCGCTGTCGCGCGGGACCTCGCAGCCGGAGGTCGTCAGCACCGTCCGCAACCTCGAGGCGATCGGGTACCAAACCGATCTCGATCTGGACGCACAAACCGCGGTCACCGACCACTTCGATCAGATCGCCCGCGCCAAGGGCCTCCCGCCCGGCGCTCCCCGCGAGTTCGACGCGGTCTACTACACCCATCAGCTCCCCGGCGGCATGGTCACGACCACGCGCCGGATGCTCGAGGAGCTTCGCCGCCCAGAGCTCTTCGACGCCGTGCTCGAGGAGGTGACGCGCGTCCGCGCCGAGATGGGCTATCCGATCCTGGTCACGCCCGTCTCGCAGTTTGTTGCGAGCCAGGCAGCGCGGAACGTGATCGACCCGGGGCGTTGGGTCAATGTCTCGGACGAAACCATCCGCTACTTCCTCGGCCACTACGGCGATCCGGCCGCGCCCGTCGACCCGGACATCGCAGACCGGGTGCTGAAGCTGCCCCAGGCGGCGAAGCTCCGCGACCTGACTCCGGTCACCCTGGAAGGCGCGCGCGAGCGGTTCGGCCGGCGCATCTCCGAGGAGGACCTGCTGCTCCGCCTGACCATGCCCGAGGAGCAGGTCGACGCGATGGTCGCGGCGCGCGGCGCGGCGCGGCCCGCGCCGCCCCCGGCCGCGCGCCCCGGGCGCAGCCCGCTCGTCACGCTGCTCGGCGAGCTCGCCCGTCGCCCCGCGATCACCGAGTTCGAGCTGACCCAAGACCAAGGAGACACGGTGGTGTGGCGCCGTGCCTGACGGGCTCGACCGCCTGGCGATCGACGCGGTGCGCGGGTTCGTGTTCGACGTCGACGGGACGCTCGCGCACCGCGGCCCCGACGGTCGCGCGCGGCCCCAGCCGGGCGCGGTCGAGGTGCTCGAGCGAATCCGCGCGTCGGGACGGAAGCTCGTGCTGTTCACGAACGGCAGCCACGTCCGCTCGGAGACGATGGCCCGCGGGCTCAGGGAGGATGGCCTGCCGGTCGCCGACGACGAGATGCTGACGCCAGTGGACAGCGCGATCACCTACATCCGCCGACGCCACCGCGACCGGCCGGCGTTGATGTTCGCGTCCGACGTTGTGCGCGAGCGAATGGTGGCGGCCGGCATCCCCGAGGCGACGGGGGAGGACGCCGAGGTGGTGTTCGTCGCGCACGTCGACGAGGCCGACCTGGCCTCGATGGAGCGGGCGGCGCGCGCGGTCGAGCGGGGCGCGCCGCTCCTGACCGGCAGCTGGGCCCGGGGCTACGCCGGCGCCAACGGAATCATCTTTAGCCGCGGGGCGATGGTGACCGCGGCGATCGCCAAGGTGACGGCCAAGCGGCCGCGGATCGTGGGAAAGCCCTCGCGTGCGGCCGTCGAGGAGATCCGCGCGCGGCTCGGAATCCCCACCGAGGAGATCGCGGTGATCGGCGACGACGTGGGCATGGACATCGCGCTGGGTCGCATGGGCGGCTCGCGCACGGTGCTCGTGCGCAGCGGCATCACCGGCGCCAGGCCGCTCGACAGGCTGCCCGAGAACCGGCGCCCCCATGCGGTCATCGACCGCGTCGCGGATCTCCTCGAAGTGCTCTCCTGACCTTATGCTGGAACGCTGAACCCATGGCCACGACCGAGCAGCTGCCCCCCGCCGTAATCCTCGAGCAGGCCGGGCTGACCGTCGAGGCGCTCTACGACGAGCTCACCAACCGTTGCACGCGCCCGGTGCGGCTCGAGGAGCTCGTCTACGACGCGGCCGAGCGGGTCCCGGGGCTTGTCCCGACGCGCGCCGAGATGGAGGTCGAGCGGACGCGAAAGCTCGCCGACAAGCAGGGGCTCGAGCTCGCGCAGGGACTGCTGCTCGCGGAGATCCTTCGGGTTCCGCGTACTGGGCGTCACCTGATCGAGTCGATGCTGTACCCGACCGCCCTCGCGCACGAGCACCTGGAGGAGCTCCAGAGGACTGGCACGGTCGACCTCGGCCACGCCCGCGTCACCCGCCGCGGCCGCGCCGGCGTGCTCGAGCTCCGCAACCCGCGCCATCTGAACGCCGAGGACGACAACACGCTCGCCGAGACCGAGGCCGCCGTCGACCTCGTCCTGCTAGACCCCGAGATCGAGGTTGGGGTGCTTCGAGGCGGCGTCGTCGAGCATCCACGCTATGCCGGCGAGCGGCCGTTCGGAGCCGGGATCAACCTCACTCATCTCTACCACGGGCGGATCGACTACCTGTTCTACCTCGTCCGCGACATGGGCTACGTCAACAAGCTCTACCGCGGCCTCGCCGGACCGCACGCCACCGAGAAGCTCTGGATCGCGGCCGTCGAGAAGTTCGCGATCGGTGGGGCCTGCCAGCTCACCCACGTGATGGATCACGTGATCGCGGTCCGCGGCGTCCGCCTCTACCTGCCGGCACGGAAGGAGGGGATCATCCCCGGCGCCAGCAACCTCCGGCTTCCGCGGTTCGTCGGCGATCGCGCCGCGCGCCAGGCGATCCTGTCGGGGCGCGAGTGGACCGCCGGCGATCCCGACGCCGACCTGATCTGCGACGAGGTCGTGGAACCGGAAGACATCGAGCAGGCGATCGACAACCGGATCGAGGCGCTCACCAGCTCCGGACTCGTCAACGCGTCGGCCAACCGGGCCGCGATGCGAACAGGCGAGGAGCCGCTCGATCTGTTCCGCGAGTACATGGCCACCTACTCGCGCGAGCAGGCCTATTGCCACCTGAGCCCCGCGCTCGTCCGCAACCTCGAGGAGCACTGGAATGCTGACCGCCGCAGCGTCTGAATTCTGGGACGCCGCGGTCGAGACGATGCCGCGCGACGAAATCGCCGCGCTCCAGCTCGAACGCGTCCGCGCAACGATCGACCGCGTGCTCAATCACCAGCCGCTCGGGGCAGAGCGCCTGAGGCAGGCAGGCATCACCGATGCGAGCGACATCACGTCGCTCGACGATCTGGCGGCCGTCCCGTTCGCGCACAAGAGCAACCTGCGCGAGCACTATCCGTTCGGGCTGCTCGCGGTACCGCGCGAGGAGATCGTCCGCGTCCAGGCCTCGAGCGGCAGCCACGGCAAGCCGACCGTCGTCGGCTACACCCGCGCCGACCTCGAGACCTGGACCGAGGTGATGGCGCGCTCGATGACGATGGCCGGCGTACGGCCGGGGATGCTCATCCACAACGCCAACGGCTACGGGCTGTTCACCGGCGGTCTCGGGTTCCACCAGGGCGGCGAGCGGATCGGCGCCACCGTCGTGCCCGTATCGGCCGGGTTCACCGCGCGTCAGGCGATGCTCCTCCGCGACCTCGGGGCCCAAGTCCTAGTGGCCACTCCGTCCTACTCGCTGGTGATCGCCCAGGCCCTCCACGATGCCGGTGTCGACCCCGAGTCGCTGAATCTCGAGCTCGGCCTGTTCGGCGGCGAGCCCTGGACCGAGGGTCTCAGAGCTCAGACCGACCGCGCGCTCGGCCTCAAGGCGATCAACTTCTATGGCCTTTCGGAGATGTGCGGCCCGGGCGTCGCCACCGAGTGCCTGACCGCCCGCAACGGTCTCCACGTCCAGGAGGACCATTTCCTCGTCGAGGTTGTCGACCCGGCAGACGGCACCCCGGTGGCCCACGGGAGCGACGGTGAGCTCGTGTTCACGACGCTGACCAAGGAGGCGCTGCCGCTGATTCGCTACCGCACAGGCGACCTCGGCGCGATCACGATCGAGCCGTGCGCCTGCGGGCGGACGACCGCGCGCCTGATCCGGCTGGGCGGCCGACAGGACGACATGATGATCATCCGGGGCGTCAATCTGTACCCCTCGCACATCGAGCAGATCTTGTTGGGAGTCGATGGGGTCGGTCCGCACTACCAGCTGATCCTCGAGCGTCCCGGCCCGATGGATGAGCTGACGTTGGAGTGCGAGCCGAGCACGCTCGATGGCGACCGCGTCAGCTTGCGGCAAACTCTCGAAAAAAATCTCAAAGAAGGCACCGGTGTGCGCATCACCGTGACCGTGCTGGAGCCCGGGTCGGTGCCCCGGAGCGAGGGCAAGGCCGTCCGCGTGGTCGACCGGCGCTGATTAGTGCCCCGCGTCGAAACGGTCTGTCGCGAGCACTCGCCCGGCGACATCGAGCGTGGCCAGGCGGAACCCAGGACGGTTCTGCGGTAGCACGATCGCGAAGTAGCGCCCGTCGGCGATCGGAGCGGTCGCGCCGCTGATCTCGTCGCGGACCTCGACCGGATGACCGGTGGTCGGAACGTACCCCCACGCGATCCACCACTGCCGGCCGCCCGGGGAGCGGATGTTGCTCGGCCAGTAACCGAATCCATCGACGTCCTGCCACCCCAACGTTCCGCATCCGGGCATCGGCCCGGCGAGTTGGTACTTGTCGCCGCTGGGGAGGCCGGCCCAGGTTCCCTCCGGCTGGCGTATCGCTGTGCAGAGCCAACCCTTCGGTCGGCTCAGGGCGATGCACAACTGGAACCTGCCCACCCCCGAAACCGTGAACGTCGTCGCCAGACGGACGGTCTGCGGGATGACGACCGGGACGATCACCCCCTGACCTGGACGCCACGGGCACGGCCCGGCGGGGTTTGCCTCAAATAGCGCCTTCGGACTTGCGTGAGAGAACGCGCCCAAGCCGAAGGCCCCGCCGGTTGCGCTGAACACGGCAGCGACGATTAGTGCGGTCATCCAGCGAATCCGGCGCCGGTGACGCCTGGCCCGGACAAGTCGAGCGTCGCCGGGCTGAGCGACGATCCGGGCGAACAGCTCGTCGTCGGTGATCGCCAGCGCCTCGGCCGCGATCTCATCCGGATCGTGCGCCCCGCGCCGGCGGGCGTAGGAGGTGATCAGCCCGAGGTGGGCGAACACGCTCGCGAATCGGGCCTCGGCGGCCAACCGGTCATCCATGCCCGTAACTGTCGAGGCGGCGCGAAAGCGTTACAGCACCAGGCGCTCGCCGTGCAGGGCGGCATGGCGCACGTCGCTCGGCGTCACGCCGAACGCCCGCTTGAACACGCGCGAGAAGTGGGCGGCGTCGCAGAATCCCCACCGGAACGCGATGTCGGTCACCGACCCGCCGTTCGGGCGCTGCAGGTCCTCGAGGCATCGAGCCAACCGCTCGGTGCGAACGAGCCCGGCCACCGACGCGTCGACATCCTCGAACAGCGCGTGCAGCGCGCGGACCGAGATCGAGTACGCGCGCGCGATCGATGCCGGCCCGAGGTCGGGATCCTGGAGATGGGTGCGCGCGTACCGGCGGATCTCGGCGCGCATCGCCTCGCGCGCGGCGGCACGGCTCGTGGGCACGCTGGGCTCGACCGCCGCGCGGAGCAGTTCGAGCGCGGCGTTGGCGGCCGCCATCCCGGCCGCCGGTTCGAGGTTCGGCTGCTCGAGCGCCAGCGCGTTCATATACCGGACGAGTAGGCGGGCGGGACCGTTGTCGTCGAGCGGCGGGAGCGCGCGCAGCTCGCCGAG
Organism: uncultured Solirubrobacterales bacterium; assembly: GCA_963737055.1. Classification (GTDB taxonomy): domain Bacteria; phylum Actinomycetota; class Thermoleophilia; order Solirubrobacterales; family Solirubrobacteraceae; genus Palsa-465. The sequence goes on from CAVTRE010000004.1 coordinate 596,073, forward strand.
CCGGGGGCACACGCCGAGCACGCGCTGGCGCGGGAACATCAGGGTTCGCTTGTGGAACGCCTCGACGATCTCGACGTCGGTGGGCTGCTGCCCGTCCCACAGCACGACGTCGCCCGGTGACAGCGCCAGCACCCGTGCGCCCTCCCTGACGGTCTCGACTCCCCTGCACACGAGTTGGAAGCCGAGGATGTCCTCGTGCTTGGCCTCGGGGCTCATCACCGCGCGGCTGCGGTGGCCGAGGAACGGCGAGGCCGCGCAGTCGACGAGCATGAGGTCGCCGATCGGGCGGCGTGTGACCGTGCCGCGGAAGTCGGCGGGCGTCCGATCGGTGGCGTGGACGTCGAACGCGAGATGCGTCGTGGCCAGGATCTCCGACCACGACTGGAGCCGCTGCTTGATGTCCTGTCCGGCGACTCGCCAGCGCTCTGGTGCGCAAGGCTCGCGAGCCTCGCGAGCCGCGGGTCCTGACGGCACATCCGTTGCCATCGCCTGCACCACGGAGCGATGCTATCGCGGTGTTCGCTCTCCCGCGAGCGCCACGAACGCGTCGAGTGCTCCCGGGTCCAGCAGCGAATCGCGGCTCGCGACCCGCTCGGAGGACTCGCCGCGCAGGATCCGCTTGACGGGCGCTTCGAGCTTCTTGCCCGTCAGCGTTCGTGGAATCGCGGGGACCGAGACGATCGTGTCGGGGACGTGGCGCGGGGACAGCTCGCTGCGGAGCGCGGTTGCGATCTTCGTCCGGAGATCGTCGTCGAGCGATGTGCCGTCGGCCGGGACGACGAACAGCAACAGCTCACCGGCACCGCCGCCGGCATCCTCGAGGTGCACCACCAAAGCGTCTAAGACCTCGGGGACATCTTCGACGACCGAGTAGAACTCGCCGGTGCCGAGGCGAACGCCGCCGCGGTTCAGCGTCGCGTCGGAGCGGCCGGTGATGACGCAGCTGCCGCGCTCGGTGAACTTGATCCAATCGCCCTGGCGCCAGACCCCGGGGTAGACGTCGAAGTACGAGGAGCGGTAGCGCTCGCCGTCCTCGTCTCCCCAGAACGCCACGGGCATCGACGGCATTGGCTTGGTGATCACGAACTCGCCGAGCTCACCGATCAGATCGTTGCCGTCGGGATCGAACGCGTGCGCATCGACACCCAGGCACGCGCCGGTGATCTCGCCCTCGTACACAGGCTGGGCGAGGCTGCCCGACACGAGCCCGGTGCACACGTCGGTGCCGCCCGACCCGTTGTTCAGCAGCATCTCCGGCCCGAGTTGCTCGTAGGCGTACAGGTAGCCCTCCGGGGGCAGCGGAGACCCCGCCGTGCACAGCATGCGAATGCTCGAGAGGTCGCACTCGCGCCCGGGTTCGATCCCGGCCTTGCGGCATGCCATCAGGTACGCGGGCGCCACGCCCATCACGGTCGGCCGGAGCTCCTCGGCGAGGCGCCACTGCTCGAGCAGGTCGGGCCAGGCCGGGTCGCCGTCGAGCATCACGATCGAGGAGCGCAGCTGGAGCCCGGCGACGAGCGCGTTCCACATCATCCACGCTGTGGTCGAGAACCACAGCAGCCGGCCGCCCGGCTTTAGATCCCACCCGAGACCGAGGTTCTTCCGGTGCTCGATCAGCTGACCGCCGTGTCCGTGCACGATCGGTTTCGGCAGCCCGGTCGTGCCCGAGGAGAACAGGACGTAAACCGGGTGGTCGAACGCGACCTGCTCGAACTCGAGCGGTGCGCTCTCGGCAGTCAGCTCCTCCCAGCCGACGGCATCGGGGATTTGGGCGTCTCCGAACGGAACCCAGACCACGTGCTCAATCGACGGGATCCGCCCCCTGATCGTGTCGACCTCCCCGCGCCGGTCGATGTAGCGGTTGCGGTAGCCGTATCCGCCGACGGCCAGAAGCACGCGCGGCTCGATCTGCGCGAAGCGGTCGACGACGCTGCGGGACCCGAACTCCGGGGCGCAAGTGGCCCAGATCGCGCCGATGCTTGCGGTCGCGATGAAGCCGATCAGCGTCTCGGGGATATTCGGCATGTACGCGACCACGCGATCGCCTTTTCGGACTCCGAGGCGCAGAAGCCCGGCCCGCACCCGGCCGGCCTGCTCGATCAGCTCGCCGAACGTGAGCTCACGCGGACCGCGCGTCTGCGACCGGGCCACGACCGCCACGCGGTCGCGATCCTCCTCGAGGCCGACCAGGTGCTCGGCGTAGTTGAGACGCGCGCCGGCGAACCACTCCGCGCCGGGCATCGTTGGATCGGCGAGCACGCGGTCGTACGGCGTCGCGCGGATCCCGTAGAACTCCCACAAGTCGCCCCAGAAGCCCTCGAGATCGTCAACCGACCAGCGATACAGGCCTTCGTACTCGCGGAACTCGCGGCTGCGCTCGTCCCGCAGCCAGTTCATGAAACGGCCGATCTCCGTCGTATCCCGCCAGTCCGCGGGCGGCGTCCACAGGATGTCACCGATCATCGGCAGCGGGCAGAATACTGGTCGAGATGAGCGAGGATGGCAAGCAGCTTGCGATCGGCGAGGTGGCCGACCGGGCGGGCATGAGTGCCTCGCGCATCCGCTACTACGAGGCTCGCGGCGTTCTTCCCGCTCCAGAGCGCGTCGGCGGCAAGCGACGCTACGAGCAGGACGTGCTCCGGAGGCTCGCGATCATCGACGCCGCGCAGCGCGTCGGCTTCGGGTTGGACGAGATCCGTGACCTGCTCGCGTCTCGCGACGAGCTCGCCCACGAGCGACTGCGCGAGCTGGCGCTCGCCAAGCTGCCCGAGCTCGACGAACTGATCGAGCGTGCCGTCTCGGTCCGTCGGCTGCTCGAATTCTGCAGCGATTGCGACTGTCACTCGATCGACGTCTGCCGCATGTTCGACTTGACTTCAACCCGGGTTGAGGTGTAACGCTCCGGTCATGACGTACGTGATCGCCGAGCCGTGCATCGGGACCAAGGACCTCTCGTGCGTCGAGGTGTGCCCGGTCGACTGCATCCACCCCACTCAGGACGAGCCCGGGTTCGACGACGAGGCGCAGCTCTACATCGACCCCGAGGAGTGCATCGACTGCGACGCCTGCGTCGAGGCGTGCCCGGTCGACGCGTGCTTCGCCGAGGATCAGCTGCCCGACGAGTGGCAGCGCTACGCGCAGATCAACGCCGACTACTACAAGCGCAGCTAGTTTCCACTTCGCCCGGGGCGCTCGGCGGCAGGGATGTTGCCGGTGGGGGTGGCTGTGTGGCCACCCCCGCCGGCGTTCAGCCCCCTTTTTGCCCTGGTGTTGCCCTACCAGGTTTGTGGGAGTTGTGTTGTGGGGGTTGGGTTGGTGGGGGTTGTGGATCGGGGGGTGGTTCAGTCGGTTGTTGTGTGGTGGGTGTTGAGTTCGCGGAGGGCGGCGTGGGCGAGTTCGGCGAGTTCGGGTGGGGCTTGGTTTTCGGCTCGTTTGAAGGCTTGGGCGGCGGCGGCGTGGTCTCCTTCGTGGTTGAGTAGGCGTCCGAGGCTGTAGGCGGAGGCGGGGTCGCCTTGTTGGTCGGCGCGTTGGTAGGCGGCTTTGGCGGCTTGGGTGTGGCCTTGTTGTTCGAGGATTCGGCCGAGGTGGTAGGCGGCGGCTGGTTCGCCTTGTTGGTCGGCTCTTTGGTAGGCGTGTTTGGCGGCTTGGGGGTGGCCTTGGTGTTCGTGGAGGAGGCCGAGGTTGATCGCGGCGGTGGGGTCGCCGCGTTGTTCGGCTCTTTGGTAGGCGTGTTGGGCGGCGGTGAGGTCGCCTCGGTTTTCGAGGAGGATGCCGTGGTTGGTGGCGGCGCGGGCGTGGCCTTGGTCGTCGGCGCGGGCGAATGCTTGTTCGGCGGTGTCTCGGTCGCCGATGCTGAATAGGAGGAGGCCGAGGTGGTGGGCGGCTTCGGGGTGGCCGCGTTGTTCGGCGCGGTGGTAGGCGTGTTCGGCGGCGGTGTGGTCGCCGCGTTGTTCGAGGAGGACGCCGAGGGCGAGGGCGGCGGCGGGGTCGCCGCGTTCGTCGCTTGATCGGAAGGCGTCCTCGGCGGCGATCCAGTCGCCTTGTTGGGCGGCGAGGACGCCGAGTTCGAACGCGGCGGCGGGGTGGCCGCGTTGATCGGCGCGGCGCAGCGCGTCTTGGGCGGCGGGGAGGTTGCCCTCGGCGGCGAGGAGTTGCCCGAGTTTGAACGCGCCGGCGCCGGGGGGCCGGTCTTTGGGTACCCAGTCGGCCTGGTTGACCGGCTCGGCCTGGTTGACCGGCTCGTTGACCGGTTCGGCGTGGTTGTGGTGGCCGTCCTCCGGGGCGGCCGGGGGGGTGGTGTCCTCCCGCCCGGCCGCGGCCGCGGGCGGGTGTGGGTGTGGGGGTGGGTGTGGGTGTGGGGGTGGGGCGGTTGCGGTGCCGGAGGAGCGCGGCCAGGGTGGCGAGGGTGGCGAGGGCGAGGCCGGCGAGGGCGATGAGTACCGCGATCGGCGGCGAGCCCGGGCCGGGTGCGTGGTGGTGATGGGCCGGGGCCGGGGTGTGAGCGGGCGGCCGGGGCGAGCTGGGCGGGGTGGGTGTGGGTGGGGTGCTCGGGCGGGCGCGTCCGGCGGTTCGGGGGTGCGCGGCGGGGCGGTGCGCGGCGGGTTGGAGGTGGTTCAGGGTTTGGGGGCCGGCGATCCCGTCGATGTGGAGGTGCCGGGCGGCCTGGAACCGGGTGACCGCTCGTTCGGTCCGGGGGCCGTATTTGCCGTCGATCGGGCCGGGCGGGAACCCGGCCTGGGCCAGGTGCCGCTGCAACGACCGGACCTGCCCGGACCCGCCGGGGACATAGCCATCGCCGGGAACGAGCATGGGGTTTGCCGAGGCGAGCGCCGCGGTGGTTTGGGGGCCGGCGATCCCGTCGACGCGGAGCCGCCGGGCGGCCTGGAACCGCATAACGGCCTGTTCGGTCCGCGGGCCGTATTTGCCGTCGATCGCCCCGGGGCTGTCGCCCAGGCCGGCGAGGCGGTGCTGGAGCGCCCGGACGGCCCGGGAGCCGTGCGCAGCGGCGTAGCCGGCTCCGGGCGCGAGCGGCCGCCCGCGCGGCGGGCTGGTCGAATGGGCTGGGGTTGTGGGGCGGGTGGTGGAGGCGAGCGGGGTGAGCGATACGGGGTGAGCGATCGGGGGCTTGGCCCCCCGGGTCGCGGACGCCTGCGCGTGCGCGGGTTCGACCGCCGCGATCAGGACCGCCGCCGTCGCTATCCAGGTCAGGGTGGGGATCGAAGAAGCCGTGCCAACCGGTCGCTTGGCCCCGAGGCGCTCCCGCAGCACCCCGGTCCGGCCAAGCCGTCGGGCGCCCTGCACTGCCGCGCCGACCAGCTCACAGCCCTTCGCCCACGCCCAGTGTGAGCGTGACACGAGTCTGTTCTCCTATGGCTTGCTAGACGAAGCACCCGGGCTCAACCGAGCCCGCGATGCCAGGACTGGAAGAGACCGACCGGGTCTCAGCCAGGCCGCGCCAACAAGCGCAAAAACGGCTCAGGCACAGCCGCCACAGCGACCGGCCGAACCGAACAGACCAAACGAGGAACAGCCACGCCGGCGAGCCCGAGCACCGCCGCCAGGCCGAAGAAGAACAGACCGGACCCGCCACCCGCGCCACCACCGGTGAACGACCCCGGCGCCACGGCCGGGGGCGCCGCGACCGGAGAAACCGGCGTCCCGGCCGGAACACCGCCACCGCGCCCGGCCGCCGGCCGGTTCACAGCCGTCGTGGGGGCGAAAGACGCCACACCCAAAGACGGGGTCCCGAACACCGTCACGCGCCCGGAGGACGCCGCAGTCGACGGTCCCTCGAGCGCCCCGCCGAGAAGGATCGCCGGACGCGGCGTCCGCGCCGAAGAAGCCGACGCCGGCCGCTCTGCCCGGGTGGCCGTCGGCCCGCTCACCGGCCCCGCCGAAACGCCCGCCGACGGCGCCGGCGGCTCCGTCGACCCGATCGGCGCCACACCCGCCGCCCCCCCGGCCGCGGCCGTCGGCTGACCGCCGCCCGCCACCCCCACCGGCTGCGGGCCGGTCGGTGCCGGCACTCGAGCCGCCGGGGTCGTCACGACCTGCGCCAGCGCCTGCGACACCACATGCGCCACCGGCACCGCCGCCGCCGCCGCCGCCGCCTTCACGACACTCGTCACCGGAGCGGCCGCCGCCTTCACGACGCTCGTCACCGGGGCGGTCGCCGTCTTCACGACGCTCGTCACCGGCGCGGTCGCGGTCTTGACGATGGTGGCGACCGGGGCGGTCGCGGTCTTGACGACGCTCGTGACCGGGGCGGTCGCCGTCTTGACGATGCTCGTCACCGGCGCGGTCGCCGTCTTGACGACGCCGGCGACCGGGGCGGTCGCGGTCTTGACGACGCCGGCGACCGGGGCGGTCGCGGTCTTCACAACGCTCGTGACCGGGGCGGTCGCGGTCTTGACGACGCTCGTGACCGGGGCGGTCGCCGTCTTCACAACGCTCGTCACCGGCGCGGTCGCCGTCTTGACGACGCCGGCGACCGGGGCGGTCGCGGTCTTGACGACGCCGGCGACCGGGGCGGTCGCGGTCTTCACAACGCTCGTGACCGGGGCGGTCGCCGTCTTGACGACGCTCGTCACCGGGGCGGTCGCGGTCTTCACGACGCTCGTCACCGGGGCGGTCGCGGTCTTCACGACGCTGGCGACCGGGGCGGTCGCGGTCTTGACGCCGGCGACCGGAGCGGTCGCGGTCTTCACGACGCTGGCGACCGGGGCGGTCGCCGTCTTCACGACGCTGGCGACCGGGGCGGTCGCCGTCTTCACAACGCCGGCGACCGGGGCGATCGCGGTCTTGACCACGGTGGCGACCGGGGCGGTCGCCGTCTTCACAACGCTCGTGACCGGGGCGGTGGCGGCGGTGGCGGTCTTCACGACGCTGGTCACCGGGGCGGTCGCCGTTTTCACAACGCCGGCGACCGGGGCGGTCGCGGTCTTGACCACGGTGGCGACCGGGGCGGTCGCCGTCTTCACAACGCTCGTGACCGGGGCGGTCGCCGTCTTCACAACGCTCGTGACCGGAGCGGTCGCGGTCTTGACGACGCTGGCGACCGGCGCGGTGGCGGTCTTGACGGCGGTGGGGGCCGGGGAGGCGGCGATCTTGACGGCGGTGGCGGCCGGGGCGGTGGCGGTCTTGACGACGCTCGTCGCCGGGGCGGTGGCGGTCTTGACGGCGGCGGTGGCGGCCGGGGCGGTGGCGGTCTTGACGACGCTCGTCGCCGGGGCGGTCGCGGTCTTGACGACGGCGGTGGCGGCCGGGGCGGTCGCGGTCTTGACGGCGGTGGTGGCCGGGGAGGCGGCGATCTTGACGGCGGTGGCGGCCGGGGCGGTGGCGGTCTTGACGGCGGTGGCGGCCGGGGCGGTGGCGGTCTTGACGACGCTCGTCGCCGGGGCGGTGGCGGTCTTGACGACGGCGGTGGTGGCCGGGGCGGTGGCGGTCTTGACGGCGGTGGCCGGGGCGGTGGCGGTCTTGACGGCGGTGGGGCCGGGGCGGTCGCGGTCTTGACGGCGGTGGCGGCCGGGGCGGTCGCGGTCTTGACGGCGGTGGCGACCGGGGCGGTCGCGGTCTTGACGGCGGTGGCGACCGGGGCGGTCGCGGCCTTCACAGCCATGGTCGCCGGAGCGGTCGCGGCCTTCACGACGGCGGTGGTGGCCGGGGCGGTGGCGGTCTTGGCGACGGCGGTGGCGGCCGGGGCGGTCGCGGTCTTGACGACGGCGGTGGGGGCCGGGGCGGTCGCGGTCTTGACGACGGCGGTGGGGGCCGGGGCGGCGGCGGTCTTGACGGCGGTGGTGGCCGGGGCGGTCGCGGTTTTCACGGCGGTGGTGGCCGGGGCCGTCGCGGTCGCCGCCGGCGCGACCGGGGTAGCCGCTGCCGGCGTTGCCGGGGCAGCAGCCGCCGGCGGCGTCGTCGCCGGCGCCGCGGGCGTCGCTACAGCCGGCGCCGCAGGCGCCTTCGCACCCAAAGCCGACGACGCGCCCGAAACCGCCGACGCGACCTGACTGGAAACCGGCAAGGAAGAAGCGACGGACCGACCGGGAACCGCCAACACGATCACCAGCAGCAACCCAGCCACCGCGATCCACCGATTTCTCCTATGAACCTCCCTCAACGTGGTATGAGGGTTCCCACAAACGCACCAAACCTAGCCAACCCTTTCGGGCGGTCTTAACACTGCACAGAACGCTCACACGTCGTCGGTAGTTGCCGGGCAGCGGAGGGTTCGGGAGCGCAGCTAGGCGGTGCCGTTGGTCCTGTCGAGCATGCACCGCCTGCCACTCGCGGTCATCCCGACGGACCGTGGCATTCCGGGCATGCAGGGCATGCGCGGAATGCCACGGTCACGAAAGCACGGCGCCATTGGCAGCTTATGCAGGTCCGTCGAGACTCAAGACCCGAGCCCCGGAAGGAAGGGAAGCGCTGGGCGGCGGCACCCTCCGGTAGACGGCCGCCAACGACGTGCTCAGCTAGATACAGCCGTCGCCGTCGCTCGGCCCGCCGTGGTTGTCGCTGTCATCGTCGCCACCGCCGTTCTGGGGGATGCAGGCGGTGCCCGAGGACGCGCTCGTGTGTGTGGTCGTCGTCGGCGGCGGTGCCGCGTGCGTCGTCGTCGGCGGCGGCGGTGCGGCGTGCGTGGTCGTCGTCGGCGGAGGCGCGGCGTGCGTGGTCATCGTGCTCGTGGTCGCCGGGGGAGGAGGCGTCGTCGACGTGTGCGTGGTCGCCGCGGTCGCGGTGTGACTGCTCGCCGCAGCCGCCTTGGCGTGCGCGTGATGCTTGGGCTTGGGCTTCGCCGGTGGCTTGGCAGCCGTAGTCGTGCTGGTCGAGGTCGTAGAGGTGGTCGTGCTGGTGGTGGCGGGCGCGCTCGCGCTCTGGGTCGTGGTCGAAGAGGCCGCCCCGCAGGCGCTCACGAGCAGCGCCACCACCACGGCGGCCGCCGGTATGCGTATGAGTTTCATCGGTTGTCTCCCTGATCCCCCCGGATTTGCTGGCTTGCTTCTGAGGACGCCGCGGGGCTCCGGTTGCTTCCCGAGCCCGCGCGAACGGATCTGAACAGCCGGTGAATGCGCCGCCGGCGCGGTCGATTCGGCTGCTCGCCGCTGCGACAATCTGCGCATGGAGGACCATGTCCGGGGCTCGGTGCTCGTGGTCGACGACGAGCCCACGATCGCTGAAGTCGTAGCCCGCTATCTGAACCGGGCCGGCTACGCCACCCGGGTCGCCGCCACCGGGCGCGAGGCGCTCGATGTCGCCGCCAGCCAGCGGCCCGACCTCGTCGTGCTCGACCTAATGCTCCCCGGTATCGACGGCCTCGAGGTCATGCGCCGGCTGCGCGATCAGGATCGCGACCGAGTCGCGGTGATCCTGTTGACCGCCAAGGGAGAGGAGTCCGATCGGGTGATCGGGCTGCGCTTGGGCGCCGACGACTATGTGGTCAAGCCGTTCTCGCCGGCGGAGCTCGTCGCCCGCGTCGACGCGGTGCTGCGGCGGTTCGACACCTCGAAGACGCAGGAGGCGCCGATCGAGCTCAGCGACATGAGGATCGATCCCACCGCGAGGCAGGTGTTCGTCCGCGGTGAGGAGGTTCAGCTCACCCACCGGGAGTTCGACGTGCTCCTGTACCTGGCGCGCCATCCGGGACAGGCGTTCTCGCGCAACCAGTTGATGGACGCGGTGTGGCAGTACTCGTTCTACACCGACACCTCGACCGTCACCGTCCACATCCGCCGCCTGCGCTCGAAGATCGAGGCCGATCCCGCCCAGCCTCAACACATCCAGACCGTGTGGGGGGTCGGGTACCGGTTCCAGCCGTGAGCACGCGCGATCCGTCCGGCCCTCGCCGCCTGCGCATTCCTTCCGCTTCCGGCCCTCGCCGCGGGCGCACTCTTTCCGGTTGGGCCCGGGCGCGCGCCGGCTCGCTGCCACGCCAGTTCGCGCTCGTCGTCGCGATCGTCGTGGCGCCGGTGCTGGTGGCGCTCGCGGTCGTCGGATCGCTGATGGTCGTGTCAGTACCGAACGCCGAGCTGCTGGCGGCGATCGTCGTGGCCGCGGGGCTCGTCGCGATCGTCGCGGCGCGCATCGTCGCCGCCGAGATACTGCGCGACGTCCAAGCGATCCGCGACGGGCTGAGGGCGGTCCGCCGGGGCCGGCGCGATGTCGAGATCGAGACCTCGGCCCACGACGAGCTGGCGCAGCTGGCGACGGCCGCCAACGCGATGATCACCCAGCTCCGGGACGAGGAGGCGGCCCGCGATCAGTCCGACGCCGCCCGCCGCGACCTGATCGCCGCGGTCTCTCACGACCTGCGGACGCCGATCACTTCGCTGCGGCTGCTCGCCGAGGCGATCGGCGACGACATCGTCGAAGACCCCGAGACGCGCCGTGGCTACCTGCGCCGGATGTCCACCCACATCGACGCGCTCAGCGTCCTGATCGACGATCTGTTCGAGCTCTCGCGGCTCGAGGCCGGCGACATCAGCTGGTCGATCGAACAGGTGCCGTTGCAGGAGCTGGTCGGCGAGACCGTCGAGGCGATGCGGGTGCAGGCCGAGGCCAAGGGCGTCGCGGTCCTGGCCGAGGTCCCCGACAGCCTGTGCCCGGCCCAGGCCAACCCCGAGAAGCTCCAGCGCGTGCTGTTCAACCTGATCCAGAACGCGATCCGGCACACCCCGGCGGACGGGAGCGTGGTCGTGCGCGCCGGACCGGCGGGAGCCGGGATCGAGTTCGAGATCGCCGACACCGGCGACGGCATCCGCCCCGAAGAGCGCGACCGCGTCTTCAACGCGTTCTACCGCGGCGGCACCGACGCCGCGCGCACGCATCCGGGTGCCGGGCTCGGACTCGCGGTCTCGCGTGCGATCGTCGAGGCGCACGGCGGACGGATCTGGCTCGCCGACACCACGATCGGCACCCGCGTGCGCTTTACCCTGCCCGCCGCGACTTAGTCCAGGGTCCGGGGGGGCCGCGGGCTCGACCGCCCCGGGAAGGACTCGGCCGGGGCCGGAGTCCTTGAAACCGAGGACGCCTCCGAATGACCGCCACCGAACACACATGACCGCCACCGAACACGCGCTACTACGAGCCCCGGCCGCAACATCCGCGCCGGCCCGCCGGCTCGACCCCAACCACCTCGGCGACCACCTCGACCGGCTCTACCGCGCGGCCTGGGCATTGTGCGGTTCGCGCGAGGACGCCGAGGACCTCGTTCAGGACACTTACGCGCGCGTACTCCAGAAGCCCCGGATGCTCCGCTCCGAGGAGGACCTGGGATACCTCCTTCGGGTGCTCCGCAACACATACTTCTCGCGGCTCCGCGCAGCCGCCCGCCGACCCCGCCCCGACCCACTGCCCGAGGAGCTCGACCGCCTCGAGGATCGCTCGGCGGCCGCTCCCGAGACCGCGCTCCATACGTCTGAGCTGTACGCGCTGATTGCGGGACTCCCCGACCCGTTCCGAGAGGCGCTCGTCGCCGTTGACGTGGTCGGCCTGTCGTACCGAGAGGCGGCGCGCGCGCTGCGGGTCCGCGAGGCCACGATCACGACCCGGCTGTACCGTGCCCGGCAGCGGCTCGCCCACGCGCTCAGAGACGAACCAGGCCCGGCATCCGCGGGCACCTCGGGCTAGGCGGCGATGTTTACCCGCCGCCCCCAACGTCGCGCGATCGAGCGCGATCTTGCCCGTCTTGCCGATGGCACGATCAAGCCTGGCCGGCGCGAGCGCGTCGAGCGGACAGTCGCCGCCTCCTACGAGCTCCAGGGCCGCCTCGGCGACCAGCGGCGGGCGGTGGCCGCGATGCGCGCGCTCGCGAGCGAGCGTGCGCCGCTCGCGCTGCGATTGCGCCGGCGCGGGTCGGCCGATCGTCCCAAGACCCAGACTCGCTCGGCGGCGTTCGGACTCGTGCTCGCCGGCGCCCTGGCCGCGCTCGTGCTGATGCTCGGCTCCCTCGGCGGAGGCCAGGGGGTCCTGACCCTCGCCCAGGCGGCGACAATCGCGGCACGCCCCGCCACCACTGTCGTGGCGGCACCGCCGGACGACACCGCCACGCTTCCGCACATCAGCTCGGCGGGCCTTCCTTACCCATACTGGGAGGACCGCTTCGGCTGGGTCGCGACCGGCGCGCGCACCGACGACGTCGCCGGCCGCCGGCTGACGACCGTCTTCTACCGCAACCACGGCCGCGAGATCGCCTACACGATCGTTCCGGGCGCCACGCTGTCCTCGGTCGCGGGCGCCCGGACGACAGAGATCGGCGGCGTCGTCATCGGTGCCTTCACGAACGGCGCCGGGCGCCGCGCGGTCACGTGGGAGCGCCGCGGCCACACGTGCGTGCTCTCGGGTGCCGGCGTGCCCGTCTCGGCGCTGGCGACGCTCGCGGCCTGGCGCGGCCACGGCGCGATTCCCTACTGATCAGTCGCCGAGAGACGGCCCGATCAGCGACAGGTCGGCCTCGCTGAGACGGTCGCTGGCGGTGCTGCGCTGATGCCAGAACGGATAGATCAGCGGCGGTCGGCTCACCGCCTCGAGGCGCTCCGACTCCTCAGCCGAGAGAGATAAAGCCGCCGCGCCCAGATTGTCCGCGAGCTGCTCGTCGGTCCGCGCCCCGATGATCACGCTCGTGATCCCCGGGCGCCCGAGCAGCCAGGCCAGCGCGACCTGCGCCGGTGAGGTGCCCCGTCCCTCGGCTACCTCGACCAGCACCTCGATCGTGTCGTAGAGCTTGTCCTCGTCGTAGATCGGCGGCTCATCCCAGTCGGTCGCGTGCCGGGAGCCGGGAGGCGCATTCTCGCCGCGCCGGTACTTGCCCGACAGCAGCCCACCGGCGAGCGGGCTCCAGACCAGCAATCCAAGACCTTGGTCGATCGCCGAGGGCACGATCTCGTACTCGGCCGAGCGCTCCTGCAGCGACAGGTAGATCTGCTGGCTCACGAACCGCGGAAGCCCCGCCCGCTCAGCGATCCCGAGTCCCTTCATCACCTGCCAGCCGGCGAAGTTCGAGCACCCGACGTAGCGGACCTTGCCGCTGCGCACGAGGTGGTCGAGTGCCTCGAGCGTCTCCTCGAGCGGGGTCTCTCCGTCCCATTCGTGGACTTGGTAGAGGTCGATGTGGTCGGTCTGCAGGCGGCGGAGGCTCGCCTCGCAGGCCCGGATCAGGTGATGGCGCGACAGGCCGGCGTCGTTCGGGCCCTTGCCCATCGGGAACCGGGCCTTGGTCGCGAGCAGCACGTCGTCGCGGCGGGAACCGAGTGCCTGTCCGACGATCTCCTCGGCGGCGCCGCTGGAGTACACGTCGGCCGTGTCGATTAGGTTCACGCCGGCGTTGACCGCCATCTCGATCTGGCGGCGGGCGCCGTCCACGTCGGTGGCGCCGACGCTGGCGAACTGGCCGCGGCCGCCGAAGGTCATCGTCCCCATCGTCAGCGGCGAGATCCGCAGCCCAGAGCGTCCGAGCTGGCGGTACTCCATCACGGCTCGAGCACGATTTTCCCGCGGGTGTGGCGCTGCTCGAGCTCCCGGTAGGCGTCGCGGACGTCGTCGAGCGCGTAAACCTTGGCGATCGGGACCTCGAGCCTGCCCTCGTCGATCAGCCGCGCGAGCTCGGCGAGCACGTCGGCGCTCGCGCCGGCGGCCGACGCCTCCGTCTTGGCGCCGTACCGCTGCGCGGCATCCCAGTCGATGATCGTGTCGATCCGGTCGGGCGTGACACCGAGCTCCTCGACCGCGAGCTGGACGTAGCCGCCGCCGAAGGTGTCGATGAACGCATCCACGTGGCCGTCGGTGACCTCGCGAATGCGGTCCACGACCCCATCGCCGTAGGCGACGGGTATCACCCCGTGCTCGAGCAACCACTGGTGATTGCTCTCGCCGGCCAGGCCGATCACCGTCGCGCCGGCCAGGACGGCGAGCTGGACGGCGAGCGAGCCAACTCCGCCTGCCGCTCCCGATACGACTACCGTGTCTCCAGCAGACGGACCGACCGCGCGAACCGCCGCATATGCGGTGGCGCCGGCGACGAACAGCCCGCCGGCGGCCTCCCAGGAGACGCCCGCAGGCTTCGGGGTCAGGTGCTCTGCGGGCGCGACCACGAACTCGGCGTGACTCGCCCGCTGATCCGTCCAACCAATCACCTCGTCGCCGACCTGTACGCCCTCGACATCCGGACCGACCTCCTCGACCACGCCGGCGAAGTCGCTGCCCTCGCCCGACGGGAACGTCGCCGGCCAGCGCTCGGCCAGGAGCCCCTTCCGTATCGATGCCTCGCCCGGATTCATCCCCGCGGCCTTGACGCGGACGAGCACCTGCCTGGGACCGGGGACCGGGCGCTCGACGTCGACGACGTTCAGCACGTCGACGTCGCCGTATCGGTCGAAACGCACCGCCCGGGGCATCGTGTGCAGTTCTATCAGCCGCCCAGGTAGCGCGCGGGCAACCGGCGCTCGTCGACGCCCCCGCCGGCCGTCCGCTCGACCCTGACCGCCGTGGCGTGCGGGCGCGACGCTACCACCTCGTCGAGCTCGGTTCCGCCGAACACGAGCGCGGCGCCGTCGTCGGCCGCCCAGCCGTCGGCGAGCTCACCCGCCCCGACGAGGGTCGTGAACACGGGTCGCCGCCGCTCTTCGCCGTCGTAATGCGGGCACGCGCTGCCGGGCAGCAACCCTAGGCCGTCGTGGAGCGGCGCGAGCGCGTAGAGGTCGAACGAGTCGCTGACCGACTCCTCGAACCAGCAGTTCATACCGGCGCTCAGGCCGCACAGCACGACTCCCTCATCCCACGCGCGGCGGAGGATGTCGTCCAAACCATGGACCCGCCAGACGGCGAGCATGTTGGCGGTGCTACCGCCGCCGACGTAGATCACATCCTGCTCGAGCACGAACGCCTCGAGGTCGCCGATCGTCCGCGGGAACAGCTGGAGATCGGATGGGCGGCAGTCGCGCGGGGCGAACGCCCGGTAGAAGCCCGCGGCGTATCCCAGATCGTCACCGCTCGCGGTCCCTACGAAGCACACGCGGGGACGTGGCGACCGCGCCAGCGACAGCACGTGATCGTCGAGGAGCGGATTGTCGGGCTCCATCGAGAACCCGCCCCCGCCCATCGCCACGATCCGGCGCCCGTCGACGCCCGTCATGGCCATACGTAGCGGTCGACCTCGTAGTGCGTGACGGTCTCGTCGCGCTCGACCAGGTAGCGGTCGTCCTCGGGGTAGAACACGGCGATCTCGGGCCGATCGCCGGCGAAAGCGGTTACGGACTCCATCGAGTCCCACAAGGTGAACATCACGAACTCGGTCTTGCCGTCGACGTCGCGTCTCAGCATCCACGCTCCGCGGTTGCCGGGCGTCTTCGTGTAGCCGGCCATCCCGGTCCCGTCCATATACTCCGCGTACGCGTCCCCGTCGGCTTGGGCGACGGCGCCACGCCAGATCCGGGCGATCATCTTTCGCCTCCTTCGTCGAGGGTGGGCTCCCGGGAGCCTAAGCCAAGATCGAGATCCGGCCCGGGAGCCTAAGCCAAGATCGAGATCCGGCCCGCGGTGTGCGTCTCGCCCACGGCGGGCTGCGCGTTACTCGTGTAGCCGCCTGCCGGGGACGTCTCCGCGCCGGCCGACCCGTCGGCCTCGGACGCCGTCTGGCCACCCTGATCGAGTGTGTGCCCAATCATCTCCTCGAGCGTCGCCTGATCCAGCGGCGGCTGGCCGCTTTCCTGGCGCGCCTGCTGGACCTTGGCCTGGACGAACTCGACCAGCGACTCGCGCGAGACCCCGTGTTGCTGGGCCAGGTCGGAGATCGAGGCGCCCGACGTCGCGCCGCCGGAGGCGGCGGCGTTCGGGGTGAGCCCGCTCATTGGCTGGATGTCCACGAGTGCGCTTGCTTTCAGTACGGACCGCGCCCATGTGATCGGCAGTAACGCCCCGGACCTTCAGCGCTCAGAGCGGCGGCTTGGCGAGCACCACCGAGGTCTCGACCTGCCGCTCGGGGATCCGCCAGTAGCTTCGGAGCAGCGCGGTCTTCTGCGCGGGCGTGACGAGCTCGAAGCCGTGGCGGCGATAGAACCCGATCGCCCACTCCGCTGCCGCCCACGTACCGACCAGGAGGCGCTGCGTGCTCAGGCGGACGAGGTGCACGAGCAGCTCGCTCCCGACCCCGCCGCGCTGGCGCCCCGGCACGACGTAGGCGTGCCGGATCAGCTCGACATCTCGCACTTCCTGGATCCCCATCACCCCGAGCAGCTCCCCCTCGGACTCGTATCCCCAGAACGTCACGCCCGCCGCGATCTCCTCGTCGAGCTCGCTCGCCGGCATGTAGGGCTCCCGCCAGCGGTCGGGCGGAATCACGCCCCGGTAGGCCTCGGCCGCCGAGTTGACGATCCGCAGGATCGCCTCGCGCTCGTCCTCGCGACAATGCCGGATCGGACCCATGCCGCCATTGTCCACACTCCGAGAGTGCGTACCGGAGAACGCGATGTCCGACCCTGACGAGATCGCGCGCTTCTACGACCGGTGCAGCGACCTGATGCGCGAGCTGCTCGACGGCCTCGCGGCGGTGCCCGATCGACCGCGCTCGTTCCCCGAAATCGAGGACGCGATCAGATGGCCGCGGCGACGGATCGCGTCCGTGCTCGGAGGTGTCTGTCATTTGCGAAGGCGGGAGTTCGACGGGCGGCGGCCCTACCACTTCCACGAGCCTCGCCACGCGGCGTCGCGCCGCTGGGAGATCTGGATGGACGGCGACCAGGCGCGGGCCGTCCGCGCAGAGCAACGCGTCTAGCGCCTGCCCGGCGCTCGCGGGACACGGGCCGCCGGGTGGGCGTGCTTCCACACGATTGGCCAGCGCGCACGGTTGCAACGCCGACCCACAGGCAAGAGACTCGGCGCTGCCATGCCGCTCTCCCTGCGCCGCGCCCGCCTGCGCCCGCGCGATCTCGTTCCCGACCGCTACCTCACCGACGGCCGGCGGCTGTTCCGCGTCATCTCGCGCTTCGTCAACGACGAATCCGTGCTCATCGTGATCGAGGACTCGTTGACGCTCGAGGCGCTCGCCTACGCCGCGGTCGAGCTTGTGGCCATGGGGCTGCGCCCGGTCCAGGCCGTTTGACGCCCAGCAATGCTGCGCGCCCAGCTACGCTGCGGCCGTGGCCGAGCTGAGCATGGATGACCTGAGGGCACTGATCACGGGGATGCGCGTCCCGCCCGGCACCGAGGTCAAGCTGCCGAAGGACCACGATCCTGGCGCGACCGCGGGATGGCTGAAGAAGAAGGACGGCAAGCCGTACCTCGAGCTGACGGTGGAGATGCTTGCCGAATACCAGGACCGGCTGTCGGCGCAGGACACATACGGTGTCCTGGTCGTCCTCCAGGGGATCGACGCCTCAGGCAAGGACGGGACAGTCCGGCACGTGATGAGCGGGGTCAACCCGCAGGGCGTGACCGTTCACAGCTTCAAGGTCCCCTCAGCGGAGGAGCTGAGCCACGACTACCTGTGGCGGAACTCACTTCGTCTGCCCGAGCGCGGTCAGATCGGGATCTTCAACCGCTCCCACTACGAAGAGGTCGTGGTCGTCCGTGTCCACCCACAACTCCTCGACAACGAGCGGCTGCCCCCGGCCGCTCGGGGCGGCGACATCTGGGACCGGCGCTACCGCGAGATCAACGAGTGGGAGCGCTATCTCGTCGACAACGGGTTCCGGATCGTCAAGCTATTCCTCAACATCTCCCGCGAGGAGCAGCGCAGGCGCTTCCTCAAGCGCATCGACCGCCCCGACAAGAACTGGAAGTTCTCCGCCTCCGACGCGGCCGAGCGCACCTATTGGGACGACTACCAGCGAGCCTTCTCCGCGATGCTGTCCCACACCAGCACCGAGCAGGCGCCCTGGTGGGTGATCCCCGCAGATCACAAGTGGTTCGCGCGCATCGCCGTCGGCGCGGTGGTCGTCTCTACGCTCGTCGAGATCGACCCGCAGTACCCGACGGTCAGCCCGGGCGCACGCCAGGAGTTGCTCGAGGCCCGCGCGCAGCTCGAGGCCGAGGACGACTCAGGTGACTGAGCCCGCCGGCGCGGGCGCCTGCGCGACGGTGGGCAGTGCCGGTTCGTTCGCGGCCTCGAGCGGCTGACCCGCGAACTGGCCGCCGGCGCAGTCCTCGCAGCGCACGGCGCGCCGCGGGTTGCTGATCCCGACCAGGCCGAGCACGCCGCCGAGCGCCACCAGCGCCGCCGAGATGCCGACGCCGAGATGGAACGCCTCTACCGACGCCGACTGCACGGCGTGGGCGACCTGCACGCCCGCCCGGGCGGCGTCGACGCGCGCGAGCGTCTGTCCCCGCGCCTGCGCGACCGCGGTCTGGGCCGCCGGCGAGAGCCTGATTCCGGCGAGATTCTGGCTGAGCGAGGTCTTGAACTGGGCGGAGATGATCGCGCCGATCGCCGCGATCGCGATCAGGCCGGCGACGCGCGCCACCGCGTTGTTGACGCCCGAGGCAATCCCGGCGTTGGATTCGTCGGCGTCGGAGAGCACGGTCGCGGTGAGCGGCGCCACCGTGCTCGCGAGGCCCAGCGAGAAGATCAGCAGCGCCGGGAACAGATCGGTCAGGTAGTCGACGTGGGCGCCCAGCCTCGTCATCAGGGCGAGGCCGACGGCCGCGATCAGCGGTCCGAGCCCCATGAACAGCCGTGGTCCGTAGCGATCGGCCAGTCGGCCCATCCGTTTGGACAACAGAAACATCACGATCGTGGTCGGCAGCAGCGCGAACCCAGACGCGAGCGCCGTGTACCCGGCGACCTCCTGGAGGAACAGCACAAGCAGGAAGAACGTGATCCCGAGCCCGCCGTACATCGCGAACGTCTCCACGTTCCCGATCGCGAAGTTCCGCCGCTTGAACAGGCCGAGCGGCAGCATCGGCGCCGGCGTGCGGCGCTCGTGCTCGAGGAACACCCCGAGTAGCACCAGTCCTCCGAGCCCCGGCACCCACACCTGGGGGCTGCTCCATCCGACGTCCGGCTGGCGGATGAGCGCGAGCACCGGTCCGGCGAGCCCGAAGAACGTAAGCACGGCGCCGAGCCAGTCGATCGGCGCGTGTGCCGCGCCCGGCTCGCGCGCCGGTACTGCGATCGACACGAGCACCAGCGTGGCGATGACGAACGGGATGTTCACCGCGAAGATCAGTCGCCAGGACACAGCGTCAACCAACCAACCGCCCGCTAGCGGGCCGATGACCGTGGCGATCCCTGACCATGCGGTCCACGAGCCGATCGCGCTACCCCGTTCCTCGCGCGGGAAAGTGTTGACGATCACCGCCAGCGAGCTCGGCATCAGCAGTGCCCCGAACGCGCCCTGGAGCGCCCGGCACGCGATCAGGAAGCCGATGCTCGGCGCGATCGCGCACAGCAGGGAAACGAGTCCGAACCCGCCGACCCCGACTGAGAACACACGCCGCTCCCCGAACAGGTCGCCAAGGGATCCGCCGACCAGGATCAGCGATCCGAGCGCGAGCAGGTAGGCGTTCGATACCCACTGCTGGCCGGCGAGGCCGCCGCCGAGGTCCGCGCGGATCGCCGGGAGCGCCACATTGACGGCGGTCGCGTCGAGCCCGGCCACGAATGACCCCATGATCGCCGCGACCAATGCAAGCTGCTTGCGACGAGCACCCACAGCTGCCCACGTTACCGACCACACAGTGGCCCACGGAGACGCATCGGCGTCGGTAGCGTTCGCACGGCAACCGCTTGAGGCAAAGGAGAGTTGATGACCAAGACGCTGACCAATTTCGTCGACGGAAAGGTGGCCGCGCTCGACGGGCGGGAACTGGAGTTGGTCGACCCCGTCACCGAGGAGGTGTTCGCCACGTCAGCGGTCTCCTCCGACCAGGAGATCGACGCCGCCTGCCAGGCGGCGGAACGCGCGTTCGAGTCGTGGGGGAACACGACCCCGTCGGAGCGCCAGCTCGCGCTGTTGAAGATCGCGGACGCGATCGAGGCGCGGGCCGAGCAGCTGGTCGCGGTCGAGAGCGAGAACACCGGCAAGCCGAAGGCGCTCGTGCTGTCCGAAGAGATCCCCCCGATGGTCGACCAGATCCGCTTCTTCGCCGGCGCGGCGCGTGTGCTCGAGGGAACCTCGGCCGGCGAGTACATGAAGGGCTACACGTCGTTCATCCGGCGCGAGCCGATCGGCGTGTGCGCGGCGGTCACGCCGTGGAACTACCCGGCGATGATGGCGGTGTGGAAGTGGGCGCCGGCGCTCGCCGCCGGGAACACGATGGTTTTGAAGCCGTCGGACACGACCCCCGCCAGCACCGTCTGGATGGCCGAGCTGATGGCCGAGTTCCTCCCCGCCGGCGTGTTCAACGTGGTGCTCGGCGATCGCGATACCGGGGCCGCGCTCGTGGCTCACACGATCCCGCAGATGGTGTCGATCACAGGCAGCGTCCGCGCCGGGATGGCAGTGGCCGCGTCGGCCGCCTCCGACGTCAAGCGGGTCCACCTCGAGCTCGGCGGCAAGGCGCCCGTCGTCATCTTCGACGACGCCGACCTCGCGAAGGCGGCCGAGGAGATCGCGGTGGCCGGCTACTTCAACGCCGGTCAGGACTGCACCGCGGCGACGCGGGTGCTGGTCTCGCCGCGCGTCCACGAGGAGTTCGTCGACGGGCTCGTCGAGCAGGCGAAAGGCACGGCGACCGGAGCCCCCGACGAGGACGTGCTTTACGGCCCGCTGAACAACGCCAACCAGCTAGGCCACGTCACGGGGATGGTGGATCGCACCCCCGACCACGCCAAGATCGTCACCGGCGGTCACCGCGCGCGTGACAAGGGCTACTTCTTCGAGCCGACCGTGATCGACGGGCTCCAGGAAACCGACGAGCTCAGCCAGACCGAGATCTTCGGGCCGGTCATCACCGTGCAGCCGTTCAGCGACGAGGACGAGGCGGTCCGGTGGGCCAACGACGTCCAGTACGGCTTGGCCTCGAGCGTGTGGACGAAGGACCACGGCCGGGCGATGCGCGTGTCCAAGCGGCTGAACTTCGGCTGCGTGTGGATCAATACCCACATCCCGCTCGTCGCCGAGATGCCGCATGGGGGCTTCAAGCACTCCGGTTACGGCAAGGACCTGTCGCACTACGGCCTCGAGGACTACACACGGATCAAGCACGTCATGAGTCACATCGAGGCGTGACCGTCCCCGAACAGCCGGTCGCTCCGTACCTCGACGCGGTCGTCGAGTACGCCTTTCGTGGAGCGGCGCGCTACCACGTCCCGGGTCACAAGGGTGGCCCGGGAGCCGACCCCGGCGTCGTCAAGGCGATCGGGCTCGACGCGCTCGCGGCCGACGTGCCGCAGCTGATCCACGGGATCGACGTCGGGCCGTCGCCGACCCCCTACGAGCGCGCCGAGGCGATGGCGGCCGAGGCCTTCGGCGCCGCCCGCAGCTGGTTCCTCACCAACGGGGCAACCCAGGGCAACCACGCCGTGTGCCTCGCGCTCGCCCCGCTCGGGGCTCGCGTCGTTGTCCAGCGCAACTCCCACTCGTCGGTATTCGACGGCCTGGTGTTGAGCGGCGGGCTGCCGAGCTTCGTCCTCCCCGAGTACGACGAGGAGCTCGGAATCACCCACTGCGTCACGCCCGAGACGCTCGCCGCGGCGTTGGGCGCGACGCCCGACGCGCGCGCGGCGTTCGTGGTCTCGCCGACGTACTACGGCATGGCCGCCGACATCGCCGGGCTCGCCGAGGTGGCTCACGAGTACGGCGTTCCGCTCGTCGTCGACCAGGCCTGGGGTCCGCACTTCGGCTTCCACGACGCGTTGCCACCGCCGGCGCTCGAGCAGGGCGCCGACGCGATGCTGACGAGCACCCACAAGATCGCCGGCTCGCTGACCCAGAGCGCGATGCTGCACGTCGGCCCGAGCGGCCGGATCGATCCCGAGGGGATGGCGCGCGCGCTGCGCCTGCTCCGGTCGACCAGTCCGTCCTCGCTGCTGCTGCTCTCGCTCGACGGCGCCCGTCGCCAGCTCGCGCTCCACGGCGAGCAGTTGCTCCACGAGGTGCTCGAGGCGATCGCGGTGGCGCGAGCCAAGCTCGAGACGATCGAGGGGATCCGCCTGGTCGACTCTTCGTGGGTCGGACGGTCCGGAATCGCCGCTTACGACCCGATGCGGATCGTGATCGACGTCCGGGGCACGGGCTGCACCGGATACGAGGTGGCGGACGCGCTGCGGCGCTCCTACGACGTCCACGTCGAGCTCCCGACCCAGGCCACGATCGTGCTGGTCGTCGGCCTGGCCGACTCCGCTCCCGCGCTACGGCGCCTCGCCGGCGACATCGAGGAGACGGTCAAGCGGATCGCCAAGCCGGGGACGACGGCCGCGATCACTGTGCCGGCGAGGATGCTGCTCGGGGAGATGGTCGTCTCGCCCCGGGACGCGTTCCTCGGCGAGGCCGAGGTCGTGCCCGTAGGCGACGCCGTCGGCCGAATCTCGTGCGAGTCGATCGCGAGCTACCCGCCGGGCGTGCCCCAGCTGCTCCCCGGAGAGCGGATCTCGGCCGAGATCGTCGCCCACCTGACCGAGCTGGCCGAGACCGGGGCGCGACTCCACGGCGCGTCCGACCCTCGGTTCCGCACCATCAACGTCCTGCGCGAGACGGGTTAGCGGGCGCCCCGATCGATTCCGGTCAACGATTGCGGTCAACGTCTCACTCGCGCCGCCGTGCCCGCCGAGTGTGCCGTTGACCGTGCCATAGCCGGGTGAACCGGCATTCACATCGGGGGGATGGGTCGAGTGTCGTGTTAACCGGGCCAGCGGATCGCAATCCCGGTGAGGATCTCGCGGACGATCCGCTCGGCCGCCAGCGCCGCCGGATCGGCGGAGGCGATCCCGGTCGGGATCACCTCGACCACGTCCGCGCCGACCAGATCCAGCTGGGACGCGATCGTGCGGGCAGCCCACAGCAGATCGCCCGTGGTCATCCCGCCCGGCTCCGGGGTGCCGGTGCCCCCCGGGATGAACCCCGGATCGAGCACGTCGATGTCGACGGTCAGGAATGCCGGCCCGGAGCCGACCACCGAAAGCGCCTCGCGCACCACGCTGTCGATTCCGCGTTCGCGGACGTCGTGCATGAACAGGCTCGTGATCCCGCGCTCGCTCTGCCAGCCGAATTCGCCCGGACCCGGCCAGTACCCCCGCAACCCGATCTGCACGTAGCGGCGCGGGTCGATCACGCCCTCGTCCACGATCGTCCGCATGACGGTCCCGTGGGACAGCGTCGCGCCGAACACCTCGACGCCCGTGTCCGTGTGGGTGTCGAAGTGGACGAGGCCAAGGGGCCCGTGGCGAGCGGCGCACGCACGGGCGTTGGGTGCGGTGATCGAGTGATCGCCTCCGATGATCAGCGGCAGTAGCCCAGCGCCCACGACTTCACCCACGGTCTGCTCGATCGCGGCATGGCTGCGCGACGGCTGGGCCGGCACCACCGCGGCGTCGCAGAAGTCGACGATCCGCAACGCCGCGAACGCGTCGACGCCGACCTCCAGATGCGACCCGGGCGGGCAACTCGCGGCACGGATCGCGCGCGGGGCGAATCGCGCACCCGGACGGTCGGAAACGAGCTCGTCCATGGGCGCGCCGACGATCGCGACGTCGAAGCCGGCGAGCTCGGCCGGGTCCTGCGTGCAGGGGACGCCGCCGAACGTGAGCGGGCCCGCGTAGTCGGGTTTCTCCCCATACTCCCGCCAGCGCTGCATCGGGTCGAGCATCGCCGCGTAAACCTAGCGGCTTAGGATTCTCGCCCGATGCCCCTCGGACACCCCCTCGATCCGCTCACCGCCGATGAGATCAGGACCGCGGCCGCCATCGCGCGAGACCAGCGTGGTGTGACCGACCGGTGGCGCTTCGCCTCGATCGATCTCAAGGAGCCCCCCAAGGGATCGTTGAGCGATATCGCACAAACGCCCTCACAAACCCCCTCACAGAGACCCGCGCGCGAGGCGGAGGTCGTGTGCTGGAACCGCGACGACGGCGCCGCCTTCAAGGGCACGGTGTCGCTCGATTCTGGTCGCGTCGTCTCGTGGCAGGCGCTGCCCGGCGAGCAGCCGCCGATGACGCCAGACGAGTTCCACGAGTGCGACGCCGTCCTGCGTAGCCACCCAATCGTGATCGAAGCGCTGGGCAACCGAGGTATCGACGACATGGACTTGGTCCTGTTCGACACCTGGGCCTACGGCGCCGAGCTCGTCCCCGAGCGCTATCGGGGACGGCGGATCGCCTGGGCCGACGTGTGGCGCCGGAATTCCCCCGAGGCCAACCCGTACGCGAACATGCTCAGCGGGCTACACCCGGTCGTCGACCTCGACGCGATGGAGCTGCTCGAGCTCGAGGACGTCGATCCCGGGCCGGCTCCGCCCGTCATGGGCGAGTACGACCCGCGGCTCATCCCCGGTCTGCACCCCCGCCAAGACATCAAGCCCCTCGACATAACCCAGCCCGACGGCCCCTCGTTCAAGCTCGACGGCAACCGTCTGGAGTGGCAGAAGTGGTCGATGCGGCTCGGCTTCAACTACCGCGAGGGTCTCGTCATCCATCTCCTCGTCTATGACGATGCCGGTCGCCCCCGGAAGATCGCCCACCGCCTGTCGTTCGCGGAGATGGTCGTCCCCTACCGCGACCCGACGCCCGACCACTACCGCCGCACCGCGTTCGACATCGGCGAGTGGGGGCTCGGGCTGATGACCACCTCGCTCGAGCTCGGCTGCGACTGCCTCGGCGAGATCGCCTACCTCGACGCGGTTCTGCACGACTCGCGCGGCGAGCCCTACACGATCAAGAATGCGATCTGCATCCACGAGGAGGACGACGGCGTGCTGTGGAAGCACGTCGACGATCGCACCGGCGCCGAGACGCGGCGCATGCGCCGGCTCGTCGTCTCCTTCCATGCCACCGTCGCGAACTACGAGTACCTCGTGTACTGGCGGTTCTACCAGGACGGGAACATCCAGTGCGAGGTCCGCGCCACCGGGATCATGGTGACCACGCCGTTCGCGGACGGTGCCCCGCCGTACGGCACGGTGATCGACGAGCGGACGTACGCCCCGTTCCACCAGCACTTCATCGTCGCCCGGCTCGACCTCGACGTCGACGGCGAGCTGAACACCGTGTACGCCACCGAAGCCGCCCCGCTGCCGGGCGACCGCCACGGAATCGCGCTCACCCAACGAGCGACGCCGCTACGCACCGAGCAACAGGGCATCCAGGACTACGACTGGGAGTGCCAGCGCAGCTGGAAGGTCGTCAACGACAACGTGGCGAACCGGCTCGGCACCCCGGTCGGCTACAGGCTCGAGCCCAGCGCGGCGATCCCGTCGCTGCTCGACCCCGACTCACCCGTGGTACGCCGGGCCCGGGCGATCCAGCACACCCTGTGGGTTACGCCCTACAGCGAGGACGAGCGGTGGCCGTGCGGCGAGTTCCCCAACCTGAGCGCCGAGGACTCCGGGCTGCCGGTGTGGACCGCGCGCGACCGGTCGATCGAGAACACTGACGTAGTGCTCTGGTACGTGTTCGGGATCAACCACGTCACCCGGCCCGAGGACTGGCCGGTGATGCCCGTCGACACGGTCTCGTTCTGGCTGAAGCCGTTCGGCTTCTTCGATCGCAACCCGGCGCTCGACGTGCCGGCTCACCCGGCTCACCCGGCTCACCCGGCTCACCCGCCGCACGATGTTTGACCACGTGACGATCCGCGTCGCCGACCGGGCGGCGTCCGAGCGCTTCTACAACACCGTGCTGCGGCCGCTCGCGATCGACCAGTCGTACCGAACGAACGCATTCTCCGAGTGGGGACAGTTCGAGCTGGCCGCCGCCGACGCGGACAACCCGGCGACGCAGCGGCTCCATGTCGCGTTCAGCGCCCCCTCCCGCGACCACGTCGACGAGTTCTGGCGGGCCGGCACCGAGGCCGGCTACGCAGACGACGGCCTTCCCGGTCCGCGGCCAGAGTACGGCGAGGACTACTACGGGGCGTTCCTGCTCGACCCGGATGGCAACAGCGCCGAGGCCGTGCACGACTCGAAGCCGAACCGCACCGGGGTGATCGACCACCTCTGGATCCGCGTCGCCGACGTCGCCCGGGCCAAGGCCTTCTACGAGACGATCGCACCCCACGCCGGCATTCTGCTGGACACCGACACGCCCGAACGCGCGCAGTACCGAGGCCCCGCCGGCGGCTCGTTCTCGCTCGTCGCCGGCACACCGACCGAGCACGTCCACATGGCGTTCGGCACCGACGACGATGCCGCCGTGCAGCGGTTTCACGAGGTCGCGACATCCGCCGGCTACGCGAGCCGGGGCGCTCCCGGCGAGCGGCCCCAATATCACCCCGGGTACTACGCCGCCTTCGTGTTCGACCCGGACGGCAACAACATCGAGGTCGTCAACCATCACCGGGGCTAGGATTCAGAACATGAGTGACGACAGCATTACGACCCGGATCGAGAGCCTGGTCGCCGAGGAGCATCAGCTGCGCAACCGCGAGCAGTCCGACGCCAGCCACCCAGACGCGTTCGAAGCCGATCAGGAGCGGCTGCGAGACGTGGAGATCGAACTCGACCGATGCTGGGACTTGCTCCGGCAGCGGCGCGCGCTGCGCGAGGCCGGCGCCAATCCCGACGAGGCTCACGTCCGCGACGCCAACACGGTCGAGCGCTACTGGCAGTAGCGCGGCGATCAGGCGATTTCCCCCGGCAGCAGCCACCCGTTCACCGATTTTCCCCGGTCCCTTGACGACTTTGTCAAGGTGGGAAGTGCGCGGTCTCGCGCTCACCTAAGACGAAACGAGGGACCATGGAGCTGGACGGGATCCACCACATCACGTGCATCACGGCGGATGCGCCGGGGAACGTCGATTTCTACGCCCGGGTGCTGGGCCTACGGCTCGTCAAGAAGACGGTCAACTTCGACGCCCCCGACGTCTACCACCTCTACTACGGGGACGAGCGCGGCGCGCCCGGGTCCATCCTGACGTTCTTCGAGTTCCCGGACGCGGCGCGCGGCCGCGCCGGTGCGGGGATGATCCACCGCCTGCGCTGGCGTGTCGGCTCGAGTGACGCGCTCGCGTTCTGGTCCGACCGGCTTGCCGCCGAGGGCGTCGAGGTCGAGCGGGACAGCGTCGCCGAGGCGATCCTGTTCAAGGACCCCGAGGGGTTGGACCTCGAGCTCACCGCGGTGCCGAGCGACGACGAGCCGCTGCGAGCCCAGTCGCCGGATATCCCACCCGAGCACGCGCTGCTCGGCTTCGACGGGGTGCGGGCCTACGGCACCGTCGACCAGTCCGAGGACCGGCTTCTGATCGGAGCGATGGGGTTCGAGAGCACCGCGCCCGGGGTGTACTCGATCCAAGGCCGCCGGGGAGCGACCTACACGTACGACGACCCGCCGGCGGCGGTCGGATTCCAGGGCGCCGGCAGCGTCCACCACATCGCCTGGTGCGACCGCGACGACGAGCACGAGGCGTGGCGCGGCCGGGTCGCGAAATTCGGCCAGCACCCGACGCCGGTGATCGACCGCCAGTACTTCCTCAGCATCTACTTCCGGGTCCCGAGTGGGGTGCTGTTCGAGCTCGCTACCCCCAGCCCCGGTTTCGCGATCGACGAGGACCCGGCCCACCTCGGCGAGGCGCTCCGGCTGCCTCCCCAGCACGAGCATCTGCGAGCCCACCTCGAGCACACGCTCATCCCCCTCGCCAACCCGCGGACCGAGGCGGCGCACTCATGAGCCCGGCCCTCTGCTCACATCTGGATCAGATCAACGTCCCGCGCCCGGAGCAAGTCGCGGGGTGCGAGGACTGCCTAAAGATCGGCGGGAGGTGGGTGCACCTGCGCGTGTGCCGCACGTGCGGCCACGTCGGCTGCTGCGATTCCTCTCCCAATCGCCACGCCACCCATCACGTTCGCGAGATCGGGCATCCGATCGTCACCTCCGTCGAGCCCGGCGAGGACTGGTCCTACTGCTACGTCGACGACGAGATGTTCGTGATCGAGGGCGATTGACGAGCGACGACTCTCCGGTCCGCGCCGCTCCGACGTCGCTCGACTAGCTCCTGGTAGGCGCACGCGGCGTGCTCTTCGCACTCGAGCGCCGCGAGATAGGCGGCGTGCGCCAAGAACCGCACGCGGCGCGGCGCCGCGACCCAGCTCCGATAGGCCCTCCTCTCAGACGATCAGACGCAGCGCCGCGCGAAACCTTCCCGCCGAAGGGGCAACCTCCGACGGTGCGCGTTACCGCTGGCGGCGGATTAGCGTGAGCCCGCTTGCGACGAGGGCGAGCCCGCAGGGGATCAGCGCGAGCATGACGACGCAAGGTTGGGTCGAGAGAAACGGGGGATCGAGCGTGGCGGAGCCGGCCGCCTCCCTGCCCCCGAGGATCGCGATCGTGACGAGGAGCCCGAGCAGTCCGACCGCCGCGGCGCACATCAGAGCCGGAAACCGCCAGCCGTGCGGCTCGCCAAGCAGGAAGTCGATCCGAGCCGAGTCGACTCCGGCCGAGCCGCCGGCATCCGGGGCGTCGCTGAAGCTCAGCATCGCGCTAGCCAATGCCGAGCGGTCACCTGCCGCCGAGGTTACTGCACTCTCGTCGGCGCTCATTTCGGCGAGCACCTGCTGCCCTCGGTGCAGCTCCCGAGCCGCGGGTACGAAGAACAGGGAGCGAGCGATGACGCGACTCGTGGCGAGTCGCAGCGGGTCGCGACGACGGGCGTGGTGACGCTCGTGCACCAGCACAGCGCCGAGCGCCGATGCATCCAGACGCGTCAGCGCGCCGCTCGTGATGTAGACGCGCGGCCGCCATAGTCCGGCACAGAACGATTCCAGGCGGTCGTCGTCGATCACGAACACATCGTCGCGCGACACGGGATGGAGCCCAGCGAGCCGGCCCGCGAGCCGCCTGGCCGCCGTCAGCTCACGGGCGATGGCGCACAGCGCGACGCCGGCGACGATCCCGCCGAGCACCGCCAGCGCCAGGACGATCAGGGCTCCGGCGTTGGCGGCTGGATAGCTGAGGCCCTCCCCGAGAATCGAGACGTGATGGGACACCGCGTGAGCGGACACGCGCCAGCTCTCCACCAGTCGAACGAACACCGGAACAAATGACGCCAGTCCGAGAAGGCCGAGCAGCACACCCGCGGTCCAGGCGAGCGCATGAGCGCGCCCCGCGGGGTGATCCGCGAGTCCGGCGGTTGCTAGGCCGCCTCCAACGGCGTCGTCGGCAGCTCGGCGGTGAAAGTCGATGCGTTCATCGTTCGTGAGGATTGTATGGAGACGGAGGCGCGGGCAAATTTCTCCTATAGGCTGTAGTAGACAAAGGAGCGAGTGTCTGCTACGGTGCGTAGTAGTTGATCATGAACGCTCCAGCCCCCGCCGTTATCTCTCACCTCACCGCCGGCCGCAGCCAGATCGGCACTTCGCTCAGCTTCCATCTGTTCTTCGCGGTGCTCGGCGTGGGCCTTCCGCTGATGATGTTGGTGGCCGAAGGGATGCACCTCCGCACCGGCGACCCAGTGTGGCGGGCGTTGGCGCGCCGGTGGTCGAAGGTGTTCGCGGTCCTGTTCGCCGTCGGCGCGGCCTCGGGCACGATCATCAGCTTCGAGCTGGGCCTCCTGTTCCCGCGCTTCATGGCCTACGCCGGCGGCATCATCGGCCTCCCGTTCTCGCTTGAGGGTGCGGCGTTCTTCATCGAAGCGATCTTCGTCGGCATCTATCTCTACGGCTGGAAGCGCCTGTCCCCGCGCGCGCACTGGCTGTCGGGCTTTCCGATCGCCATCTCCGCCGTCGCCTCCGCCTTTTTCATCGTCACCGCCAACGCCTGGATGAACGTCCCTCGCGGCTTTCAGATCGTTCACGGTCACGTCACCCACGTCGACCCGCTGGCCGCGATGTTCAATCCGGCGTGGGCCACCGAGACCACGCACATGGTCTTGGGTGCCTATCTCGCGACCGCGTTCGGGATCGCCAGCGTCTACGCCGTCGGGATGCTGAGGGGGCGCCGCGACGCGTACCACCGCAAGGCGATCGCGGTCGCGCTGTCGATGGCGGCGATCCTCGCCCCGCTCCAACTCGCCGCGGGCGACCTGCTCGGTCGCACGGTCGCCAACCACCAGCCGGCTACGCTCGCGGCGATCGAGGGGGTCACCCACACCGAGCGCGGCGCGGGTCTCAACATCGGCGGGTTTCCCCTTCCCGGGCACAACGGCGACGTACTGAATGTCAAGGTCCCGCATCTGCTCAGCGTGCTCGCATTCGACAACCCGAACACCCCCGTCCGCGGACTCGACACCTTCCCAAAGGCCAACCGCACGCCGCTCGCGCCCTACGTCCGCCTGGCCTTCATCGGCATGGTCGGGATCGGCACCGGACTCGTCGCCCTCGGCCTCTGGTACTGGCTGCGCCGTCGCCGCGGAACCATCGGACCTGAGGACCGCCTCACGCTGATCGCGCTAGCCGGCGCCGGTCCGGCCGCGTTCCTGGCCAACGAGCTCGGGTGGCTGGTATCGAGCTCGGTCGTCAGCCGTGGATCGTCTATGGGGTGTTTCGGACCTCGAGCGGGATCACCACCTCGCCCGGCCTCGGCGCGACTTTCACAGCGTTCACCCTGCTCTACGTCGGGCTGACTGCGCTCACGGTGTGGAGCGTTCGCCGAATCGCGGCCAGGCCGGTCGAGGGACTGCCGGCTGTTGCCCTGAGGTCCGCGATGAGCCTCCCCGCCCTGATCGCGATCCTCCTCGGCGTGTCGCTGACCGCATACGCCCTGTTCGCGGGCGCAGATTTCGGCGCCGGCATTCTCGACCTGCTCTCGCGCGACCGAGGCGCTGAACGCGACGCGATCGCGGCCGCGATCGGGCCGGTCTGGGAGGCCAACCACGTCTGGCTGATCTTCTCGATCACGATCCTCTTCTCGGCGTTTCCCACCGCCTTCTCGGCCCTTGGCACCGCGCTGCTCGCTCCGCTCACGATCGCCTTGCTGGCGATCGTCCTTCGCAGCGTCGCGCTCGGCCTCCGCGCGAGCCCGGGCGCCACGCCCCGGGCCCGCGCCATGCTGAGCCGGCTTTTCGGAACGGCCAGCCTGATCGCCCCGTTCATGTTCGGCGCAGTCGCCGGCGCGCTCGCCGCCGTGTCCAGCTCCCGGAGTCTGGGCGCCTCGCTGGTGCCTCATGTCCCCTGGACTGGCGCCTTCGCGCTGGCGAGCGGAGCTCTGGCCGCAGCCCTCTGCGCACAGCTGGCCGCGAGCTTCGTAGCGCTGGGGATGGTCCGCTCCGGTGAGCGACGGCTCGCCGAGCGCTTTCGCGTCCGGAGCCTTCAGTCGGGTGCTTGCGTCTGGTTCCTCAGCCTGGCCGTGCCCGCGGTCGCCGCGGCGGCCGCCCCGGCCGTCTGGCACCGGCTCATCGGCCCGGCTCTGCCCATCGTGCTTATCGGCCTGGGGGCCGGAGCGATGTCGCTACTCGCCAGCTGGCGGCGACGGTATCTGCTCGCCCGCGGTGCCAGTCTGCTCACCGGTGCCGCGGTGCTCTGGGGCTGGTTCGTCAGCCAGGCTCCTCACCTGATCGGCCCGCGGCTGACCATTCACAGCGCGGCCGCCACTCATGCCGCCCTCGGCGCGATCGCGATCGCCGCCGGCGCTGTTCTCTTGCTCGTACTCCCTGCCATGTACCTGCTGTTCGCCGTCTTCGCCCGTCCCGAGCTTGAGGTAACCGAATGAAACGACTCCGTCTGCCCCAGATCCCCGATGGTCGTCCGCTCGCTGCGGGCGCGGTGACTCAGTGGATCGCGATCTCCCCCTGGGCCTGGGGATTTGCCGATAGCCACTCCGCCGTCGCCAACCACGTCGCGGTCGTGTTCGGCTTCGGGCCGCTCGCCCTCCTTATCGCCAACCTTCGTCCGGCTGCGTTCGTCACGCTGCTCGGCGGGATCTGGCTCGCGATCAGCCCGTGGTTGCTCGGCTACGCGACCAACCATGCGGCGTGGCTGAACGAGCTCGCCACCGGGCTCCTCCTGATCGCCCTCTGCGCGAGCGCGGCAGGCTTCCCGGTCTTCGGTCGAGTCCGCCCCGGTCTCACCGGGAGGAAGTCCGCGCCACCCGCGATCGCCAATACCGCCGGCCCGCGCACCTAACCGAAGCCCGTGCCGACGCCGCGCCGCAGCGAGCACCGAACCAATCGGGTTCGGTGGGCCCGAGGCGGCGCGGTCGCGGTCATCCCCCTCGTCTTCCTGGCCGCACCATCGGTCAGGCACCTCCCGGCGCGGCTCCTCGCCGGCTGCCCGAGATGGGTCGCACTCGCGGTGGCGCTCGAGTTGCTGTCGATCCTCGGCTTCGTCGCTTCCTTCGCGCTTGTGTTCGGAGCAAGAATGACCCGGAGCCATCCGTCCGTGGCGCGCTCAGGGCGCTCGGAGCAAGCACGGTTCTCCCCGCCGGCGGGCTCGTCGGGCCGGCGATCGGCGCCGGGTCCGCAGACCAGGAGCGCAGGCCGCTCAGACGGCTGGCCCGCTCAACGATCGCCTTCACGATCTGACCGGACCCGGTGTCGCCGCGCTCGCGCTGTTCGGGGTCGCCCTATGGCTCGGCTGGCCCGCCGGGCCGCACGGTGCCGTCCTGACCCTCCCCGCCGCCGCCGTTGCGGCCATTTTGCTGGCCCTCTTTTTCCTCCTCAGACGTCCGACGCCGCCGACCACCCCAGGCCATCGCCGGCTGACAGGCCTGGCGCGGTGGAACGATGGTCGACACGTGTTGCGTGAGGGCGCCGCGGAAGCCGCCGGCGTGCTCGCGGCGCGGAACTGGAAGCTGCTGGGCACGCTTGGGTACTACGCCTTCGACAATGCCGTCCTGTGGGCCGCGTTCCGGGCCTACGGCAACGCACCGTCGATCGGCGTGATCGTAATGGGTTACCTGGTGGGATCGCTGGGCGCCGTCGTCCCGGTACCGGGCGGGTTCGGCCCGACCGAGGGCGGACTCATCGGAGCGCTGGTGGTATACGGCGCGCCCGCCGCACCGGCGGTCGGCGGCTAGGTGCCGGCTGCTGGGCGACATCATTCGCGGAGAGCGCCGGGCGGCATGAGCGCGCCGACATCATCGGCCCATGGCGGCGTCCAGATTCCGCCACCCCTACATGAGCTTGAGACCGATGTCATGGAGGCGGTCTGGGAGCTCGGAGAGGCTTCGGTCCGCGAAGTCATGGACGCGCTCAACGCCGGCGCCGAGAAGGAGCGCGCGTACACCACCTACATGACCATCATGGCGAGGCTCGACGGCAAGGGCCTCCTCGACCGCCGCCGACAGGGAAAGACCGACTTCTACAGACCGCGCTACGCCCGCGAGCAGTACGCGGACCTTCGCGCCCGGGCCGAGCTCGATTCGTTCGTCGATCAGTTCGGCGACCTCGCGCTCGCCCACATCGCCCGCCAGCTCGCTGCACTCGACCCACGACGTCGGCGCGCGCTCCAGCGGCTCGCTCGTGAGACCTGACATCGCCACCAACCGTCCGCACCACGGCCGGGTGTTCTGGTTGTCGGTCACGTTCGGCGCGGCTGGGATCGCGGCGGCCGCCGTCGCCGTCGGCGCCGCGATCGGCTCGGTGCATCGCGCGCCGATCGGCGCTCATCTCGACGTGGCCGGTCTCGCTCTCTCCTACCCGGAAGTCAACCGGGCGGAGTGGCTCTTGATCGGCCTCGCCGTTTTCGGGGCGGCGGCGATCGCCGCGGCCTTCCGGGCGTCCTGGCGCCAGCGCTCCAGCTACCGCGGCTTCCTCGAGAGGCTCGAGGTGATCGGCCGCCTCTCCAGCCATCCGGCCGTCGAAGTGATCGCGGGCTCGCGACCCGAGGCATTTTGCGCCGGATATCTAAGGCCGACGGTGTACATCTCGAAGGGCGCGCTCGAGTCGCTCACGATCCCCGAGCTCGAGGCCGTGCTCGCTCACGAGCGCCACCACAGGTTGGTTCGCGATCCCCTGCGCTTCGCTGTCGGTCGCATCCTGACTGGGGCCTTGTTCTTCGTGCCGGTGTTGCGCCCGCTGTTCGATCACGACGCGGACCTCGCGGAGCTGAACGCCGACAGAGCGGCCGCCCAGGCCAGCGCAGGCCGCCAGGGTCCGTTGGCGTCCGCGCTGCTGGTGTTCGATGCTGGTGCCCCGCCCGGAGTGAGCGGCATTTCATCCGCGCGAGTCGACTCGCTCCTCGGTGAACCCGTTCCGTGGCGCTTTCCCGTGTGGCTGATAGCAGCGTCCCTCGTCACGCTGTCCGCCCTGAGCGTCCTGATCTGGCAGGTGAGCGAGGTCGCCTCCATCCGCGCGACGCTCGACATGCCGTTCCTCTCATCCGAGCCTTGCGTTGTAATGGTGCTCATGCTTCCGCTGCTTGTCGGCGTCGCCGCGTTCAGGCGCTGGCGGCGAGCGGGAGGGATCAACCGCCCCGCGCCCGCGCGCCGTTACGGCTGAGCCGGCGGCCGGTCACCCCTCACCGCCTGCGTCGGCGCTTACGCCGCCCTCCGCGCGGGGCCCAGGTCGAAGAACTCCGCGTCCGCTTCCCCGAGCAGGGACGAAGTCGGAGAACCGTACAACCACTCGCACATCACCCGGTGCCAGTTCGCCGTCGCTCGGAGCTGCCCGATCACCGCCAGCGTCATGCCCTGCATCCGATTTGAGAACAGGGAGTGGGCCGGGATCGTCTCGTTAGGCATCAGGTCCCAGTACTCGAAGCGCGGATCTCCGGCGTTACGCAACAAGTGCGACACATACTCCGGAGTCAGGGTGACCGGCGCGTCGTCGGCGTACCAAGCATTCAGGGCGCGGGCGTGGGCGAGAAGGCGGTCTGGGTCCATCCTCGGATCGGCCGGGTCGAAGAACCCCAGGCCCGCGAGGCCAGCCCGCACGCCCGCGGCGTCGCCGTCGAGTCCGGCCCGCAGCACCCCGAGCTCCGCTTCGATCGTCGCTCGACTCACCACCTTGGTTAACCCGAAGTCCAGAAATGCGACGCGGCCATCCTCGAGCAGCAGGAAGTTCCCCGGGTGGGGATCGCCCGAGAATTGACCAAACCGGTAGAGAGAGCCGAAGAAGAATCGAAACACGATCTCTCCCACCCCGGTCGCGTGTGGCCTGCGGAGCCGACTTCAAGCGGTTGAAGCTCATCCCATCGACCTTGACCGCGACCCTCCGCCCGTCGTGCAACCCCGCTCGGTAGACCTGGCCGATCGAGGCCGCGGCGGCGGCATCTCGATCAAACTCGCGGAACACGGGCGACGTTCGCGGCCTTGGTCGCGTACGCCCGAGCCGTCTCGACGCCGACCAGACCGCCCACCTCGCGCCTCGGCGAATGCGTCCTACGGGGATCGAAGGGGGCGTCTGATCATGCGACGACTCATAATACGACATGACATAGTAGATCGCGATCACCGTCTGCTCATCACACCTACTACACGACTTCGGAGATTCTCGATCAGGCCGGGAAGGTTTGGCCGCGACCGGCGTCTAGTCCACTAGGAAACGGATGTACTACGTATCGTCGTAGTCCAGGTCAGGACGCGCTACCCAATCGCGGCTCAACCCCCAGGTCTCCGTAAAGAAAGGACCAGCATGCACACGCAGAACACCAGGCCGGCTGTCGTCGAAGAAAACGGCTCCGGCGCGGCGCGGAACGAGGAGCTTCAGCAGCAGTGGCGACAAGTGGTCGGGAGGCGCTCCTTCCTGAGGGGCGTTGGCCTCGCCGCTGCGGTGACGCTCCCTGGGTCGGCGCTCCTCGCCGGCACCGCCTCCGGCACTGGCGGCACGTTGACCGCGGGCGATGTGGCGATTCTCCGCCTGCTCGCCGCCATTGAATTGATCGAGAGCGACCTATGGGAGCAGTACAACGAGCTCGGCGGGGTCAACGGGGGAAATGCGGCTTACATGGCCGCACTCCAGAACCTCGACTCGGACATGCCGCAGTACATCGCCGATAACACGGACGACGAGCTCAGTCACGCCGCGTTCCTCAACGCCTACCTGCGCTCCAAGGGAGCACCACCCGTCGACCTCGATGAGTTCCGGACGCTTCCGAGCAGCAAGGCCACCGGGGCCAGGCAGATCGGCAGGCTGACGAACCTCATGGCGTTGGACGTCGACACGAGCTGGTACGTCCGGTATCGCAGCACCCGCAACCCGGATCTCGGCGCGACGTTCCGGCAGGCGGTATCGATCCATCGCCAGCCTGCGATCCCGCTCAACGACACGGACACGCCGCCGGGGCTGCCGGCGCCGGTGCCTCCCGTCGGAGTGCCCCAGACGCGCATGCAGGCGATCGCCAACACCGCTGGGTTTCACTTCGCCTACATCGAGCAGGGCGGCTCGAGCCTGTACAGCATCATGGCGCTGAAGGCGAGAAGCCTCGAGGTGCTGCGGATCATCGTGAGCATCGGCGGGGTCGAGACCAACCATTTCTCGCTCTGGCATGACAAGGCCGGGAACGCTGTCGCCCAGCCGCTGGCCGGCGTCACCGACCCGCAGACCGGCGTGACGTTCCCGGACCTCAACGCCAAGGGCGGCGAACTGAACCAGACGAACCTGATCCTCCCCGAGCCGTGCACCTTCTTTGATCGCAGCCTTCCGCCGTGCTCGATCGTGCGGCCGACACTCGACCAATTCGGAGGGGCGGTAGCGACGATCAATAGCTTCACCGCGGACCGACTGTTCGAAGGCCAGTCGCCGAAGTTCCTTAAGACCGTCCACAAGCTCGCGCGCGACGCCGACGCGGCGAGCCGGGGATCCCTGTAGGCCATCGCCGGACAAAGAGAGGAATGACCATGCTCACCTCAATTCTTGAACCCTCCCACCTGATTCTGATTCTGGTCGTGGCCCTTCTGGTCCTTGGCCCCAAGCGCCTTCCCGATGCCGGACGGGCGCTCGGCCAGGGACTCAGGGAGTTCAAATCCTCGATCGGCGGCCACGAAAGCGACGAGAGCTCATGAGCGAAGCTCGGGCGCCGTCGAAGCCACTTCTCCCTCGGTCGGCGTGGTCACGGCTCGCCGCTTGCACCGCCGCCGCAGCTCTGCTGCAAATCGACGGCACGCTGATCACCGTCGCGCTGCCGTCGGTGGCGCACGGTCTGCACATCAGCACGAGCTCGACCTCGGTCGTACTCAGCGCCTATTTCGTTGCCTACGCCCTCCTGCTGATCCCCGGCGGAGAGCTCGTCGACCGGTTTGGGGCCCGACGGCTGGCGCTCGTTGGCCTGGCACTGTTCGCCGTCGGCGCGGCCGCGGGCGCCCTCGTGGACAACCTCGTCGGGCTGCTGGTCGCGCGCGTAGTGCAGGGCGCCGGGGCCGGGCTCGTTAGCCCGGCCGCGCTGGCCGGCGCCGTTTCAGGTTTCCCGCCGGCACGACGCGGCCGCGCGCTTGGCATCTGGGGCGCCAGCGCCGGCGTGTCGAACCTGCTGGGCCCGCTGCTGGGTGGCGTGCTGACCGTGGCGCTCGGATGGCGTGCCGACTGGTGGGCGCTTGTGCCGCTGACGATCGCCGCCGGGGTGGCGATAGCCCGGCTGGTGCCCGCGATCGCCCACGCCGACGACCGAGAGAGCCCGGCGCTCAACCGGATCGTGCTGGCGGCCACGGTCGTCGCGGGGATCACGTTTGCGGTCATGATCGGCGCCTTCTACATCGCCGAGCAGTACCTGCAGCGGGTGGCGGGGTTCTCGGCGCTGGGAGCCTCCGGCGCGATGGTGCTCGTGGCGGTACTGGTCGGCGCGGCCGCGCCAATCGCCGGGAGGCTCGTCGATCGCCACGGTGAGCAGCGGCCCGCGCTCCTGGGATTCGGTGCCTCGGCGCTCGGGCTGGCGGTCCTCGGGATCCCGGGCATGAGGCTCGACGGCGTCGTCACGATCCTGCCGCTGATCCCGCTCGGTCTGGGACTTGGGATGCTGTTCGTCCCCACCTCCCGGGCTGCGCTGAAGGCTAGCCCCCTTGCCTCACACGGTCGTACGTCCGCGATGCTGTCCGTCGGCGGGCTGCTCGGCGCCACCGTCGGCGCCGGGCTCGCCGGTATCGCCCTGTCGGGAACGCTGACCGCATCGACCGTCCATCGAGCGCTCCTGTTAGGAGCGATGGTGTGCGTCGTGGTGGGGCTTCCCGCCGCGACCCGCCTGACGGCCCGCCGAGCGACGACCGCCTGATCGACCGCACGCGCGGCGGACCCAGCCTCGCTGATCACGCGGCATTCCGTAGTAACGCTTCCGGTCGCTGCTGGGGTCGAGGCCATCTAGCGTGACCCCTTGCCGGCACCCGGCAGCCGATCCCGCGCAGGGCGCGCAGCCACTCGCCGGGGCGCGGACGCCCGGCGTGAACCACCACCAGAGAATCCGGCCGGCCGATCACGAACACCTCGAGGACCTCAGGGAAGGCGAACAACTCGGCACGGATCTCATTGACCTGCTCGTCGGCCCCCGAAACCTGAATCCCATAGGTCTGCATGTCGGCTTCTCCGGTCGTTGAGATCTACTACGTGGCATAGTAGCTAAACCTCCGCCGGCGATCGAGGCCGTCGTCGTTGACACGGGTCCCCGCCCCCTTGCGTCGGGGTCTCCGATGCATAAAGATCAGCACACCAATGGCCCGGAGCAAGAACCTCGTCCTGGCGGCGATGGTGTTCGCCGTCGCGATGACGTTCATCGACCAGACGATCGTCGCGATCGCGATTCCCAACATCCAGAAGCAGCTGTCGCTGTCGGCCACCGGCACCCAATGGGTGATCAACGGGTACCTGCTGGCGCTGTCGGCTCTGTTCGCTTTCGGCGGCAAGCTCGGCGACGTGCTCGGGCGCAAGCGGATGGTGCTGATTGGCGTGACGGGGTTCGCGATTGCCTCGGCGGCGTGCGGGCTGACGCCCAAGGGATCGATCGCCGAGCCCTGGATCATCTTCTTCCGCGTCGTTCAGGGCGCCGCCGCCGCGCTGCTGTTCCCGGCGGCGGTGGCGATCGTGGTGGCCTCGTTTCCCCTGCGCGAGCGCGGCAAGGCGATGGCGATCTTCTTCGGCATCTCGGGCGGCCTGACCGCGATCGGCCCGATCGCCGGCGGCTTCCTCACGCAGTGGACCTGGCGCTCGATCTTCTGGATCAACATCCCGGTCGCGATCATCGCCGTCGTCCTCACCCAGATCGCGTGTCCGGAGGACGAGCCGCGGCCCCAGCCGCTCGACTACCGGGGCACGGCTCTCATCACCGGCGGGATGGGGTTGACCGTGCTGGGCCTCGAGCAGTCGAGCCTGTGGGGATGGAGCAGCGTCCTGACCTGGGCCTGCATCATCGTCGGCCTGGTCTTGATGCTGGTGTTCGTCCGCTACGAGCTCAGGATCAAGTACCCGCTGCTACGGCTCCAGATCTTCCTGGATCGCGCGTTCGCCGCGGACACGCTCATCCTCGGCCTGATGTCGATCGTGTTCGTCCCGTTCTTCTTCTTCGGGAGCGTCTACGCCCAGGTCGCGCTCGGCAAGAACTCCTCGCAGGCCGGCGAGTACATCCTGTGGTTCTTCATCGGGTTCGTGATCATGGCTCAGGTCGGCGGCCGCATGCTCGACCGGCGAGGGGTGAAACCCGCGGTCGTCCTCGGCGGCGCGCTCGGCGCCGTCGGCTTCTTCCTGCTGGCCGGGAAGCTGACGGACCTGTCGCTCGGTGCGCAGAGCCTCTACATCGCGCTGGCCGGCGGTGGGCTCGGGCTGATGCTCGGCCCAGCGAGCACCGACGCGGTCAACCGGGCCCCGAGCACGAGCTACAGCGAGGTCACCGGCATCACCCAGACCGCCCGGAACTTCGGGGCGAGCCTCGGGCTCGCGGTGCTCGGCGCGATCCTGATCAGCCGGAACGACACGAACGTAACCAAGGCGCTGACCTTGCACGGCGTCCCCCGCGGGGTCGCCCACAGGGTCGCCGCCTCGTTCAGCGCGACTGGCGCGCCCTCCGGCTCCGGCTCCCCGCACACGGCCGCCCTTGTCCAGAGCGTGCGACTCGCGTTCGCGCACTCGACGCAGACCGTCTTCTACATCATGGCGGGAGTGATGGTGGCGACGTTCATCGTGGCGGTCCGTCGGCTGCCGCGCGGGCGCCTGGAGTCGGCGGACGAGCAGCAAGAGGTTGCGATGCCCGCCGCCGCGCACGAGGGGACGATGCTCCGCTGACCGGCGATGACCTCGTGACGAAGGTAAGCCCGCGATCGGTCGAGGACACGGTGGCGCGCTTCTCCGAGGTGCTGGCGGGGAAGGGCGTGAAGCTGTTCGCGGTGATCGACCACAGCGGCGAGGCCGCGAAGGTCGGCCTCGACCTGCGCGACACCAAGGTGGTCATCTTCGGAGCTCCGCAGGCGGGGACGCCGGTGATGGAGGCCGTGCCGGTCGCGGCACTCGACCTGCCGCTGAAGGTGGCCGTCTGGGACGACGACGGACGGACCACGCTCACGTACACGGCGCCGGCCGCGCTCGCCGCCCGTTACGGCCTCAGCGGCGATCTCGCTGCGCGACTAGCCGCCATCGACCCGCTGACGGACGCGGTCGTCTCGGCCTAAGGGCCGAGCGGCCTCACACGGCGCCGGCGAGCGCGCGACGCCGGCGAGGCACCGCGGTGCGTTTCTCGAGCTCCGCGCGCAGCTGGAGCACGAGCGGCGAGTCGGCGATGTGACGCTCGAGCAGGTCCAGGCAGTGCCGGTAGTGCGTGATCTTCCGCTGCCTCGTCCGCGATGTGGTCTCCGCTTCTGCGCCCGATCGTTCGAGCGGGAGCTCGCGGACCTTCGAGACTTTGTCCGCCGCGAACACCAGCAGCGCGTCGACCCCGGCAGCCTCGACCTGCCGGCGAAGCGCCGCCTTCCGCTTGGCGTAGCCGCGGATGCGCCCGTCCTCGGTCAGGGCCGCCACGAGCGTGGCGGTCCGGGCGCCGAATCGCCGGCGAAGCTCCGTCCGGTTGGTGCTGGCCTTCTCGATCGTGTCATGTAGGACCCCTGCCGCGATCACGTCGTCCGCGGCTCCGACCTCATACAGAAGCGACCCAACCTCGATCGGGTGGGCGATGAACGGCGCCCCGTCTGCGTAACGCCGCTGGCCGGCATGCTGCTCGGCCGCAAACGCCAACGCCGCCCGCGTTCTTGGCAGGGGCGCTACCAGATCGGGAAACCCTCGTCCACCGCTCACGACGGACGCGAGTCTAAGGGACCCCGCATTTTCCGAGGAAAATATTTACTTCAACTGCATTGGCCCATCACACAGGCTGCGGCGCCCCAGGGTCAATCTTTGCCTCGGCCTCCTCCTCGACCGCGGCGGGCGGCATCGGGACTCCCGCGGCGGCGTAGGCGGCGGCGGAATCGAGCGTCTCGGCCAGGAGCAGTGCGTGGGCCAGGCTGTCGAGCTGGCCGCGATGGGTCCGGAGCAAATCCGTGACGGCCGCGTGGGACTCTTCGACCATGCGCTGGACCTCCTGGTCGATCAGCCACTGGAGGTGTGGCGAGGTCTCGCTCGCGCCGGGGAACAGCGGCCCGTTGCCGTTGCTCGGGATCAGCGTGATCGGTCCGAGCTTCTCGCTCATGCCCCATCGCCCGACCATTTGGCGCGCAATCTGGGTCAGCTGCTCGATGTCCGATTCCGCGCCCGTCGTGATCTTGCCGAACACGACCTCTTCGGCGGCCCGCCCTCCGAGCGCGACCTTGATCTTGGCGTCGAGCTCTTCGGTCGAATACGAGACCCGGTCGGCATCCGGCGTCGACAGCGTCACGCCCAGCGCCATCCCGCGCGGGATGATCGATACCTTGCGCACCGGGTCGGCTCCAGGGGTGAGCATCCCCACGAGCGCGTGCCCGGACTCGTGGTAGGCGGTCCGCTCGCGATCCTCCGGGCCCAGCACGATGCCGCGCGGCGCGCCGAGCAGGATCTTCTCGAGCGAGTCGGTGAAGTCGGCGTTCTGGACCTTGTCGTGCTTGCGACGGGCGGCGAGGAGTGCCGCCTCGTTACAGAGGTTGGCGAGGTCAGCCCCCACCATCCCCGGCGTCGAGGAGGCGAGCTGACCGACGTCGACGTCGTCGGCGAGCGGGATCGAGCGCGTGTGCACCTGGAGGATCTTCAGCCGGCCAACGCGATCGGGCGGCTGCACCGCCACTCGCCTATCGAACCGTCCGGGACGGAGCAGCGCGGGATCGAGGATCTCGGGTCGGTTGGTCGCGCCCAACACTATGACCGCCTCGGTCGAGTCGAACCCGTCCATCTCGGTCAGGATCTGGTCGAGTGTCTGCTCGCGCTCGTCGTTGGCGCCCGTGATCCCGGCCGACCCCTGGCGCGAGCGTCCGATCGCGTCGAGCTCATCGATGAAGATGATCGCGGGCGCGGCCTCCTTGGCCTTGGCGAACAGGTCGCGGACGCGCGCGGCGCCGACGCCGACGATCGCCTCGATGAACTCGGACGCGGCGATCGAGAAGAACGCGGCGTGGGCCTCGCCGGCCACCGCCCGCGCCAGCAGCGTCTTGCCGGTGCCCGGCGGCCCGTACAGCAGCACGCCGTGAGGGGTCCTGCCCCCGAGCTTCTGGTAGGGCTCGGGGTTCTTCAAGAAGTCGACGATCTCGGTCAGCTCCGCCTTGGCCTCGTCGATTCCCGCGACGTCGTCGAACGTCACCCGGATCTTTTGCGGGTCGACCCGGCGTGCCTGCGAGCGGCCGAAGTTTCCGAGGCCGCCGAGCCCGCCCGCGCCTGACCTCGCCGCGCGCCGGATGAAGAAGTAGATGATCGCGAACAGCAACAGGGTCGGCCCGAATCCGACCAGAAGCTCTGTGAGGAGCGACGTTCCCGGGTTGGGGTTCTTCGCGTTCACTTGCACGCCTTGCGACGTCAGCTCTTCAGTCAGCTGGTTGGTGTTCCAGAACGAGGGAACCTGGGTCGCGAACAACGTCGTCGGCGTCGCTTTCGAGTCGTTCGCCGGGTAGCGGATCTTCTCCTTGAACGTGCCCTTGATCGCGCCGCTCGTGGACGAGATCGACGACACCTTGCCCGCCTGGACTTGCTGGAGGAAATACGGGCTGAACGGAACCGTGACCCGCGGCTGCCCGACGGGCTGGCTGACCAGCACGAGCACCCAGTTGACCGCCAGCAACAGCAGGAAGAACAGCCAGAAGCCGCGGAGGCGGTGCGGCGGGGTCGGCTTATGCTCATCGGGCATCCCGCGCCCATCGGGTGCCGGCGTCACTCGCCAGCCGCGCCGGTCGCGCGGCATCGCCGGGGACGGCGGCCCCGGCTTCTCGGCGTTCTGCGACGTCTCGGGGGAAGGATCTGAGTCGGCCACGACACTCATTCTGTCGCGTTATGACGATCGTGCGTAAACATCTCAACCGCCGAGCGCCCGTCGTTAAGCTGGAACCCGCGAAAGCGGACCGATCTCACTGACCCCCTCAGGAGGAGAGAGACATGGCTTCAACGGCGCAGAGCGCCCATCTTCCGGCCCTCGGAGAGCATCAGCTCAAGGACGTGGGCAACACCCTGCAGGCGATGCTCGTGGAGCTGATCGACCTTGCCCTGCTCGGCAAACAGCTCCACTGGAACGTAACCGGACCCCTGTTCCGGCCGCTGCACGAGCAACTCGACGAGCTCGTCGAGTCGTGGCGAGAGCTCTCAGACGTGGTCGCCGAGCGCGCAGTTGCGCTCGGGTACGCGCCCGACGGGCAGGCTCCTGCTGTCGCGGCCGTCACCGAGCTGAAGCCGATCGCCCGCGGAGTGCTCGAGGATCACGTCGTCATTCGCGAGCTGAGCGAGCGCATGAACGACGTGGCCGACCGGGCCCGCGAGCGGATGGACCGCCTCGGCGA
The DNA here is from genome assembly GCA_963737055.1 of uncultured Solirubrobacterales bacterium. Classification (GTDB taxonomy): domain Bacteria; phylum Actinomycetota; class Thermoleophilia; order Solirubrobacterales; family Solirubrobacteraceae; genus Palsa-465. The sequence goes on from CAVTRE010000004.1 coordinate 639,874, forward strand.
GATCGACGCCGCGTCGCAGGACGTGATCATCGAGGTCGTCCGCGCACTCGAGAAGCAGCTGTGGATGATCCGGGTTCAGTTCGGGCACGTGGTCCAGGGCTGATGTCTCCCGTCTCGCGCGGCTTCCTCGGTCGGCGGCGACCTGCCGTCGACCCGTCGCGGCTGCCGCCTGGCCAATACGTCGAGACCGGGTTTCCGGTCCTCTCCGCAGGCCCGACGCCGCACACCCCGCTCGACGAGTGGAGCTTCCTGATCAGCGGCGAGGTCGACGAGCCGGTGTCGTGGCCGTGGAAGGACTTCCTCGAGCTGCCGACGGAGGACATCACCACCGATATCCACTGCGTGACCAAGTGGTCGAAGTTCGATACGCACTGGAAGGGAGTGCGGGTCGACACGCTGCTCGGGAAGGTCCACACCGAAGCCGCGTACCTGACCGCCTGGTCCGACGGCGGCTACACGACCAACCTCGCGGTCGAGGATGTGAACGACGGCAACGCGTGGGTCGCCTATCTGTACGACGGCGAGCCGCTCCACCCCGAGCACGGGGGCCCGGCGCGGCTGCTGGTCCCGCATCTGTACTTCTGGAAGAGCGCCAAGTGGGTGCGCGGGCTGACGCTCACGGTCGACGACGAGCCCGGCTTCTGGGAGAACTACGGCTACCACAATCACGGCGACCCTTGGCTCGAGCAGCGCTACCAGGGAGACTGACCTGGCAGCTCACCTCGGTGGTCGAGATCGTCGAGGAGACGGCCCGGACGAAGAGCCTCCTGCTGAAGATGCCCGACTGGCCCAGCGGGTACCGGTCAGGGCAACATGTCGACGTGCGGCTGACCGCCGAGGACGGCTACGTGGCCGAGCGGAGCTACTCGATCGGATCCGCGCCCGAGGACGAGCACCTCGTTCTGACCGTCGAGCGCCTCGACGACGGCGAGGTCTCGCCGTATCTCGTCGACGTGCTCCAGCCCGGGGATGAGCTCGAGCTGCGCGGGCCGATCGGCGGCTACTTCGTCTGGGAGGAGGCGCTCGGCGGACCGCTGGTCCTGATCGCCGGCGGGTCGGGGGTGGTGCCGCTGCGCTCGATGCTCCGCCACTGGACGGCGACCAGCCGGGCCGTGCCGGTGCGGCTGCTCTACTCCTCGCGGCGACTCAGCGAGGTCATCTACCGCGACGAGCTGCTCGGCTACTCGAAGCTCGATCACGTCGAGGTTCGCTTCGCCCTCACCCGCGAATGGCCGGACGACTTCCAGGGGCATCGCGGCCGGATTGACGAGGCGCTGCTCGACGAGGTCGCAGGGCCGCCGTCCGGCGAGCCCCGCGTGTACGTGTGTGGCCCGAACGGGTTCGTCGAAGCCGCGGCGTCCTGGCTGGTGCACCTCGGGCACGACCCAAGCCGGATCAGGACCGAGCGGTTTGGACCGACAGGGACCTGACGCGCTGTTCTCGCTCTCTCCCGCGCGGGCGGCGTCGGTCGCCTCCGAGGCCATGGTCGCCTCGAGCCAGCCGCTGGCCACGCTCGCCGGCCTCGACCTCCTCCGCGAGGGCGGGAACGCGGTCGACGCCGCGATCTGCGCCGCCGCGGTCCTGTGCGTGACCGAGCCGCACGCCACCGGGGTCGGCGGGGACCTGTTCGCGATCGTCCGCGACCCGTCGGGCGCCCTGCACGGAGTCGACGCCGCCGGGCCGGCGCCTCGGTCGGCGCCGGCCGAGCCGCCGGACTCGGACGGTCCCCGCTCGGTCGACGTCCCGGGAGCCGTCGGCGGCTGGAGCGAGCTGTCCCGCCGGTTCGGCCGGGTCGGTCTCGACCGCTGCCTCGCCCCCGCGATCGACTTCGCGCGGTACGGCGTGAGCGCGGGGTTTAACTCCGCCCTGGTGTGGCGGACCAGTCCGCGCGCGCCGGTCGCGTTCGGACCCCCGCCGGGGTTCGGCGCGCGCTACCGGTTGGTCGAGCTGGGGGACACGCTCGCTGGGATCGCTCGGGAAGGCGCGCGGTGGTTCTACACCGGGCCGCCCGCGGGGGCGATCGCGGACGCCACCTGGCTCACGCGCGAGGACCTCGCGGAGTACGCGGTTCGCTGGGTCGAGCCGCTCGTGGCCCGGTACCGCGGCGTCGACGTCGCCGAGCTGCCGCCGCCCACGCAGGGCGTAGCCGCGCTCGAGGCGCTCGCGATCCTCGGCGACGAGGAGCCTGCACTGCCCGAGCTCGTCCGGGCGGTCTCGCTCGCGCTCGAGGACGCGCTCGCGACGGTGCGCGACGGAGCCGACGTCGGCGGGCTCCTAGCGCCCGAGCACGTCCGCGCCCGGCGGGCGCAGCTCCCAGGCCGCGTGTCCGAGCCCGCCGGCGGGACGGTGTGCGTGTGCGCAGTCGACGGCGACGGCATGGCCGTGTCGCTGCTCCAGAGCCTGTACGAAGCGTTCGGATCGGGCGTGGTCGCGGGGGACAGCGGCGTCGTGTTGAACAACCGGGCCGCCGGCTTCGCGGTGCAGGGCACCGTGGTCGGCGGCGCGCGCCCCTATCACACGCTGATCCCCGGCATGCTCACGCGCGGACGCGAGCTCGTCGGCCCGTTCGGGCTGATGGGCGGCTTCATCCAGGCCCAGTCCCACGTGCAATTCCTGAGCGCGCTGCTGCCGGACGGCGACCCGCAGGTGGCGCTCGACCGCGGCCGCTTCCGGATCGACGGCGACACGCTCAGCCTCGAGGCGCCGCTGTGGGACCGCGCGGACGAGCTCGCCCGCCTTGGCTTCCAGATCGACACCGACGCCGGGCGATCCGTGTTCGGCGGCGGCCAGGCGATCATCGTCCGCGACGGCACGCTGTTCGGCGGCTCGGATGCGCGCAAGGACGGCTGCGCGCTCGGAATCTGATTTTTGGGCCGCATCGCGGCGTCCGTCGGATGTAGCGCGGCAGGCCCCGTCTGCGAGGCAGGGATGCCGAGCGGGGCCGTCGCCGCGATCGCCGTGCGGCCCCGTCCGGACCGTGCCGGGCGTGCCTCCGAGGAATCGATGCCGACTCGGACCCCCTGACCCGCGAAAACACCTGCATAACCTGCATAACCTGACAATCGACGCGATCCGGATCGACCGCGGCATGGCGCGCATGTGGGGCATGCGCCGTCTGACAAGGTCCGGCCCGCGGACGCCGATTGTCAGGCTCTGCATGCCGGGGGGTGCCCGGCGGCGCGGGGATACACCGCACTCACTCCAGGTGCCCGCCGTTTGCACCCGCGTACGACTCCGCCTGCGCCGACAGCCGGCCCTTACCCACTCCCCAGCTTCACCAGCCCGGTCTCGTAGGCCACGATCACCGCCTGAACGCGGTCGCGCAGCCCGAGCTTGCGCAGCATGCTCGAGATATGCGTCTTCACCGTGGCCTCGCTGACGACGAGCTCGGACGCGATCTCGGCGTTCGACATGCCGCTCGCGAGCAGCCGTAGTACCTCTGTCTCACGCGAGGTGAGCTCGGCGAGCGCGGCGGCCGAGCCCTCGCCGGGCGGCAGGGTCGTCGCGAACCGTTCGAGCAGCCGGCGCGTGACCGAAGGCGCGAGCAGCGCATCTCCGCCGGCGACGATGCGGATCGCCTCGAGCAGGTTGGCCGGGGTAACGTCCTTGAGCAGGAAGCCGCTCGCGCCGGCGCGGATCGCGGCGTGGACGTACTCGTCGAGGTCGAACGTGGTGAGCACGAGGATACGGGCGGGCGTGCCGGCGGCGACCAGCCGGCGCGTCGCCTCGACGCCGTCCAGCACCGGCATGCGGATGTCCATCAGGATCACGTCCGGGCGACGGCGCTCGGCCAGCGCCACCGCCTCGGCGCCGTTCTCGGCCTCGCCGACGACCTCGATGTCGCGCTTTGAGCCGAGGATCGTCCGGAAGCCGGCGCGGACGAGCGGCTGGTCGTCGCAGATCAGCACCCGGATGCTCATGACGCCTCCTCGATCGGCAGGCGTGCCCGGACCTCGTACCCGCGCCCGGCCCGGCCGGACGTCGTGAGCTCGCCGCCGAACAGCGCCACGCGCTCGCGCATCCCGATCAGCCCGTGGCCGCCGGCCTCGCCGTTTACCTGAGAGCCGCCGCGCCCGTCGTCGACGACCTGGAGCTCGAGCGCGTCGGCGGCGTAGCGCACGTTGACCCGGGCGCCCGATGCCTCGGCGTGCTTGAGCGTGTTGGTGAGGGCCTCTTGCACGATCCGGTAGGCGCACAGGGCGACCCCCTCGGGCAGCGCGCGCGGCTCGCCGATCACCGAGAGCTCGACCGGCAGTCCCGCGTCGTTCACCTGGCGGACGAGTTCGCCCACGTACTCGATTCCCGGTTGAGGCGCGAACGCCGGCTCCTGGCCCGGGTCGTCGTCGGCGCGGATCACGCCGAGCAGCCGGCGAAGCTCGGTGAGCGCGGCACGGCCGGTCGACGCCACCGCCGATAGCGATTCGCGCGCCCGCTCGGGGTCCTCGTCGAACACCTCCTCGCCGGCGGCGGCCTGCACGACCATCACGCTGACGTTGTGCGCGATCACGTCGTGCAGCTCGCGGGCGATGCGGGCACGTTCCTCGATCACCGCCCGGTCGGCCTTCTCCTCGCGCTCGCGCTCGAGCCGGGCGGCCCGCTCCTTGAGCTCGGACAGGTAGGCCCGGCGCGTGCGCAGGTTGTCTCCGATCACCCACGCGATCGCGATCACCGCAAGCTCCGGGATCACGCGGCCTACATGCGGCCCGTTGTTGACGATTTCCCCGACGGTGATCGGCACGGCAACCCAAGCTGCGGCGCGGATCGACACCCGGCGCTCGCAGTACGCGGCGACCGTGTAGAGCGCCACGATCACCCCGACCGGCACCGGCGAGTCGTTTGAGAAGATCAACAGCAGCGTCTCGGCGGAGACCGTGACGGCCAGCACCCCGAGCGGCCGGTAGCGTCGGAGCGCGATCGGGACCGTCGTGAACAGCGCGGCGACGGCCGCGAGCACCGGAAACGCAAACCCATACCGGGTGCGAGAGCCGACCACCGAACCGACCGATATGACGGTCAGCGCCAGCGCCAGCAGCGAGTCGCTCCACCACGGATGGCGGCGGATCGCGTCGCGAACCGCCGCCACCGTTGTGGAGACCTGCCGCATTCGGTGAGAGTAACCCCGAATGTCAGGCGTCCCGCGTCCGCATCCGCCAGGCCCCGAGCGTGGGTAGGACGAGGAGCCACGCGATCGTGACCACGACGGCCACCGCGACCGCCATCGGTATCACGGGCGGGCCCGTCAGCGGGCCGGGCTTGAGGAACAGCAAGACGGCGTCGAGGAGGCCACGCCGCAGCGTGCCGAGCGATGCCGCTTGGACGACGAGCGGGCTCAGTACGAGCTCCCAGGCGATCAGTCCAGTGATCGTCCCGGTCCGCGATCCAGTCAGAGACGCGACACCGAGCGCGATCACGCACACGACCGAGTTCGCGAGCGCGAGCCACGCCACGGACTGCAGGATCAGCGACAGGCTCGGCGTTGCCAGCCCGCCGGCAAACACGAATGTGGCGGCGACGCCGAGCACGTATGCGACCGCGGTGACCGCGAGGGTGACCACGGCCGCGGCCGGAATCCGGGACAGGAACAGTGCCGTACGCGAGCGGCCGGTGAGCACGTTGTCGCGGAACACGCCCGCGGCGAGGTCGCCGGCGCCGGCCTCGGCGCCGATCAGGATCGCCGCGACCGGTCCCATGAACACGCCCAGCAGGTCGAGCAGTCGCCCGTAGCTGTTCAGGCCGCCGGCGGGCCCATAGTGCGCCGGGTCTGATGCGTGCTTGACCACGTCGTACCCGGTCACGATCACGAGCGGGACGAGCATCGCCGCCAGGGCGAGCGCGATCATGCCTCGCTTCTTGCGGAGACGGAGCACGTCCGCGCCGACCATTTGCCTTGCGACTGTCAGGTCCAGAGTCATGCGGCCACCTCCAGCCGTGTCGTCATTTCCAGGAACCGGTCTTCGAGGCTCCGCCGCGCCGGCTCGAGCCGGGTCACGACGATTCCGGCCGCGACCAGTCGCGAGTTGATCTCGCCGGCGTGGCCGGGGCGGACCAGCCTCATACGAAGCGATCCGTGCTCGGCTCGCAGATCGCGCACCGCCGAGTCGCCGGCGAGCACCATGAGCGCGCGCTCGGGGTCGTCGCACTCGATCACGAGCTCACCGGCCTCATCGGCGACCAGCTCAGCGATCGAACCCTGCGCGATCACACGACCGCCGTCGATGATCGCCGCCACGTCGCACGTCTTCTCAACCTCGTCGAGCAGGTGGGAGGAGACGAACACGGTCCGGCCCTCGTCCTCGACCAGTGCGCGGATCATCAGGCGCACGTCGAGCATCCCGCCGGGATCGAGCCCGTTCATCGGCTCGTCGAGGATCAACAGCTCCGGGTCGGACAGCAGGCACCGCGCGACGCCGAGCCGCTGGCGCATTCCCAGCGAGTAGGTGCCGACGCGATCGCGAGCGCGCTTGTCGAGGCCGACCCGCTCGAGCACTCCGCCGATCCGAGCGCGGGTATGCGGCCCCCGGACGGCGGCGGCGATCTTGAGGTTCTCGTAGCCGGTGAGATGCGGGTAGAACGACGGCTCTTCGACGATCGCCCCGACACGGGCGAGCGCCTGCGCCCGTTGCTCCGGCACCGGTAGGCCGAGAACGCTCGCGCTGCCCGCGCTCGCCCGCGTGAGCCCGAGCAGCATCCGGATGAGCGTCGTCTTGCCGGCGCCGTTATGGCCGAGGAACCCGTAGGCGACGCCACGCGGCACGACCAGGCTGACGTCGGCTACCGCGGTTCGCTCGCCGAAGCGCTTGGTCAGTCCCAGCGTCTCGAGCGCGGGCGCACCATGATCTTGAAATGCATGTGTGGTTGGCATGCCGTCCAAGCTAAGCCCGGCCGGCGCTCCGCACATCGGCTACGGGGATGGACCTGAGTCAGCCGAAAGTAGGAGACGAACATCCCATCTGCTATGCTGAGTCGTAGATGGCGAGTCGTTCATCAAAGCGTTCCCGCGGCGCCCCGGTCCCGCCCCCGCCGCTGCACGAGCTCGAGTCCGAGGTGATGGAGCAACTCTGGACCGGCGGAGAGGCCTCGGTCCGGTCCGTAATGGAAGCTCTAAATCGGCGCTCCCGTAAGGACCGCGCGTACACGACGTACATGACGATCATGGCCCGCCTCCATACAAAAGGGCTGCTCAGCCGGCGCCGCGAGGGCAAGACCGACTACTACACACCGGTGTACGAGCGCGACGACTACATGAACCTGCGGGCGCAGGCCGAGGTCGAGGGATTGGTCTCCGAGTACGGCGACGTCGCGCTCAGCCATTTTGCCCAGCAGATGTCGAGCCTTGACCCCGCCCGCCGGCGGGCGCTCCAGCGGCTGGCCCGCAAGTCCTGACAGCCCGCATTTCCCGGCGCGATGGAAGGGATCGGCCGTCCCCGGCGTCTAACGGGACATGAGCCTCAAGCGATCCACCGTACTGAAGCCGATGTCGGCGCTCATCGACGCGGTCATGGATGGCTATGTCGCCTGGCGGGAGGCAAGCGCCGCCGTCGAGTCCGCCTACCACCGGTGGCGACAGGCGCCGCGAGACGAGCGACAGGTCGCCTTCGATCACTACTTCGCGGCCCTCGACCGCGAGGAGAACGCCGCCTCGGAATATCGGCGCCTGATCGAGCTCGCCGAAGCGGCCTAGCCGCGCGACGCGGGGCTCATCCCGGCCCGATGCGGTCCTGCTCCTCGACCGTCCGCTCCGCCGTCGGGAAGGCCTCGAGCCGGCCGTCAGGAATCGGTTTCCCGCTCTCGACTGACAGGCCGTAGGTCCCGTCGGCGAGCCTGGCCTCGGCGCGCTCGACGGCCTCGAGCTGACGGCGGAAATCGCCGGCCCGGCCCTCGTTGTACTCGTCCTGGTAGAGGTCCTCGTCGTCCAGGTCGCCGGGTTCCACCTTAGTGTCGCCCTCGAGCGGTCCCTCGCCCTCGATCGCGGCGAGCGACTGCTCGACGCGGGCGCGTTCCTTGGCCAGTAGTTCGCGGGCGCGGTCTGGGTCCACGGATCAAAGCCTACTCGGCCTGGCCGTCTCGGCGACGCCCCGCTCGGTCGGTTAACGTGCGGTCGTGGGCTCTGCCGAAGGCTTCGATTCGATCACGCTGGCCTCGGCCGACGGGTCTACCACCGCCGAGTTCGTGCCCGACGCGAGCCTCCTGTGCTGCTCGCTCGTCTACGGCGGGGTCGAGCGGCTGGAGCGCCGGCGGGGCGTGCGCGCATACGCGGAGCAGGGCAAGACGATGGGCATCCCGCTGCTCTATCCGTGGGCGAATCGGCTGGCCCGCTTCGGATATGAGGCCGGGGGCCGGGCGGTCACGCTGTCCGAGGGCGACCCACGAATCCCGCGGGACTCTGCCGGTCTCCCGATCCACGGCGTCATGCCCGGGCTGTTGCGGTGGGAAGTTGGCGACTCCGGCCGGGCCGACACGATCGACGCACGCCTCGAATGGAGCTCTGACGAGCTACTCGAGCTCTTCCCGTTCGTCCACGAGGTCCACTGCGAGGCGACCGTCGGCCCCGCCGAGCTGACGATGACGACCACGGTCACGGCCGTCGGCGAGGACCCGGTCCCGGTTTCGTTTGGCTACCACCCCTACACCCGCCTTGCCGGTGCCGCGCGCGACGAGTGGCGGATCACGCTCGCCGCATCGAACCGGCTTGAGCTCGACGATCACTCGATCCCGACCGGCGAGCGCGTTCCCGTCGATCGCGACCGCTTCCCGCTCGCCGGCGTGAGCCTCGACGATGCCTTCGAACCCGCCGCCTCGTCGGAGGCCGCCACCTTCCAGGCCGCGGCCGGCGAGCACAGGCTGAGCGTGGAGTTCCTCGAGGGGTACGGCTACGCGCAGGTGTTCTCCCCGGACGGCGAGCGGTTCGTCTGTTTCGAGCCGATGACGGCGCCGGCGAATGCCCTGAACAGCGGCGACGGCCTGACCGTCATCGGACCCGCGGAAACTTACGTCGCGCGCTTCCGGATCGCGCTGTCGCGCAGTGGGTGAAGAGGCGATGGCGACCCACGTGGCGTGCTGTCAGATCGCGCCCGACGTGCTCGACCCCGAACGGAGCGCTGAGCTCGCGGCCGGCGCGATCGCGGCGGCGGTGGCGTCGGGCGCTCAGGTCGTCGTCCTGCCCGAGCTCGCCACCAGCGGGTACGTGTTCACCTCGGTCGAGGAGGCCCAGGCCGCGGCGCTGTCGGCCGAGGAGGTGGCCGACGCTTGGGCGCCCGTCGCCGCCCGTGGCGACGCGGTTGTCGTCGGAGGGTTCTGCGAACGAGCCCCCGACGGGCGCCTCTACAACAGCAGTGCGCTCGTCGACCGAGACGGCCTCGGGGTCGTCTACCGCAAGCTTCACCTCTGGGGCGAGGAGCCCCGGTGGTTCGCCGCCGGCGATCAGCCGGCGCCCGTCGTCGACACCCGCCACGGGCGGATCGGGCTCGGGATCTGTTACGACATCGAGTTCCCCGAGTTGACGCGTGGGCTGGCGCTCGCCGGCGCCGAGCTGATCGCGCTCCCGACGAACTGGCCGCATGACCCGGTCGCCCCCGACGGACAGCCGATCCTCCACGCCCTCGCCGCGACGACCGCGTATCTGAGCAGGGTGTACGTGGCGGTGTGCGACCGTTGCGGCCGCGAGCGCGGACTCGAGTTCGAGGGCGGCAGCGTGATCGCCGGACCCGACGGTGGGCTCCGTGTCGGCCCGGTGCGGAACCGTGGCGTCGAGACGTTGCTCGCCGAGGCCGATCTGACCGAGGCGCGGCGCAAGCGGAGCGGCGAGCACAACGACGTGTTCGCCGATCGCCGGCCGGCCTACTACGCGCCGGCGCTGACCGCCGACTGACCTTCGTACGCTTGCTCGGTGCGCCCCGGGCTCGGAATCGCAGCGCTCGCGATCGCGGCAGCCGCCGCGGGTTGCGGATCGGGCGGCGGCTCCACGCGCGCCGACGGCCCACCGCGCGCCACCGCCGCCGCCACGCTGTTTACCGAGAATTGCGCGGTCTGTCACTCCCTCAACGGTCATCCGTCGCCCCATCAGCAGGGCGGCGATCTTCTCAGGGTGCAGATGACGCGCGCCGAGATGCTCGAGTTCGTGAGCGAGATGCCGGTCCCGCACCAGTTGAGCACCGCGCAGCAGGAGGCCGTGGCCGACTACGTCCGATCCATCGAGGCGCGCGGCTCTTAGGGCGCCGAAGTCGGCACGAGCTGGCCGACGCCCGCCACCGTGGTCGTGGGGGCAAGCCCGCCGGCGACGACGATCGTCCCGTTTACGGGCACGGAGGCCGTGTCCGACAGCGGCTCGGGCAGCCGTCCGGCGACCGTGACCGAGCCACTGCGGGGATCGATCGACCACACCGTCGCGGTCTGCGTACCGAGGTTGTTCCCGCGGCCGCCGACCAGATACGCGAACGAACCGAGGGTGGCGGCCGAGGCGTGGGTGATCGGCTGCGGCAACTTCCCGAGCGTGCGCACCTGACCGGTAGCGGGATCGAAGCTGTAGATCGCGTCGCTCGCGCTCGTGGGCGTCGAGCCGCCGATGATCACGATCCGGCCGCCGACTGCGGTCGCCGCGGCGTAGCGAAGGCCGACCGGGAGTTGCCCGGCGACGCGCACCGGCGATCCGGGGCGCCAGGCGAGGATCGTGTTCAACCAGTTCGTGCCGTCGTAGCCGCCGACGACGTACGCCGTCCCGCCGGCTTCGGTCACCGCGACGTCCGATTGAGCGTGTGGCAGCGAGCCGACCGTGTGGACGGCCCCGCTCGCGGGGTCGAAGCTGACGATGTGGTCGAGCTCGCTGGCCGAGCCGCCGCCGAACACGTACACCACGCCGCCGAGCTCCGCCGCCTGGGCGTCGTGTTGGGCCAGCGGGAGGCTCGCGGTGTGGAGCACGCCGTGGAGACCCGCGACCTCGATGCCGGCGCTCGAGACCTCGGAGGAATCGAGCCCACCGAGCAGGGCGAAGCGGGCCGAGCCGAGGCCGGCGAACGCCGGATCCTTGAGCGGTGCCGGCAGCTGGTAGCGCGAGCGGTATACGAGCGTAGCCGGACGAGCGGGCGCGCTTCCCGCCTGCTTATGCGGCGTGCGGGCCGCGACCGTGGCGCGGTGCGTCGACGTGCTCGTCGACGTGGAGCTGCCCCCGCAGCTCGAGATGGCCAGCGCCACGGGCAGCGTGGCCAGGAGTGCGAGTGGACGGCGGATGGCGGCGATGCTAGCCAGCCGCGACGCGGGCGGCGTGTGGAAAGTCTCATCGCGCGCTTAGGCCGTTGAGTCCATCTGGCGGCAAACTCGTCGGCTTGCCTGTGACTGTCCTGGGTACACCCGGCCGGGTGAGGAACGCGGTCGTTCTTGTCTGTGCGCTGGTGGCACCGCTCTGCGCGGGCTGCGGCTCGAGCCAGCGTTCGGCGAGCACGTTGACGCTCACGACGAAGCCGACGCCGCCGCCGGCGCGTGACTCGACCGTTGGCGACACGAACGTGTACAGCGCCGACGTGGCCGGCGACCTCAGCTCGGTCGTGCGGAACGATCCGCCGCTCGTCTACGTGCCGAACAGCATGAGCAACACCGTCGACGTGATCAGCCAGCGGACGTTCAAGATCGTCGGGCAGTTCCCGGTGGGAGCGCTGCCGCAGCACGTGACCCCGTCCTACGACCTGCGGACGCTGTACGTCGACAACGACCTCGGCAATAGCCTCACGCCGATCAACCCGCAGACCGGCCGTCCTGGCCCTCCGATACCGGTCGAGGACCCGTACAACCTGTACTTCACCCCCGACGGCCGGTTCGCGATCGTCGTCGCCGAACGCCTGCAGCGCCTCGACTTCCGGGATCCGCAGACGATGCACCTCGTCCATTCGCTGTCGGTGCCGGAGTGCCGCGGCATCGATCACATGGACTTCTCCGCGGACGGGCGCTACGCGTTCGCGAGCTGCGAGTTCGCCGGCCGGATGATCGAGATCGACCTACACACCCAGCAGGTGATTCGAAGCCTCGTGCTCGATCAGGGCCTCTCGAGCCCGCAGGACGTGAAGCTGTCGCCCGACGGCCGCACCGTCTACACCGCCGACCAGCAGAACGGCGGGGTGTGGGAGATCGACGCGTCGTCGTTCCGCGTGATCGGCTTCCTCAAGACCGGCGCGGGCGCGCACGGCCTCTACCCGAGCCGCAACGCGAAGGTCATGTACGTCTCGAACCGTCAGGCGGGCTCGATCTCGGTCGTGAGCTTCCGGTCCAAGCGGGTGATCCAGAAGTGGCAGCTGCCGCTACCCGCGAGTCCCGACATGGGAGGCGTGTCGGCCGATGGGAACACTCTCTGGCTGAGCGGGCGCTACAACGCGGCCGTCTACGCGATCGACACCCACAACGGCCACCTGCGCGCGACGATCCCCGTCGGCGACGGCCCGCACGGGCTGTGCGTCTGGCCCCAACCGGGGCGCTACTCGCTCGGGCACACCGGCATCCTCCGCTGAGGCTGGGGGTGGGGCTGGGTTCAGCCGCCTGGCACCGATGGCGGACCCGGGGGCGGGTGCAGCGGCAGGACCAGCGGCTGCTGCGGGGTCTGGTCGAAGTCGAAGTCCGCAGTCATGTCGCCGAGCTGGTCTGAGTTCTCGCGCACGTCGGGGCGAGGATCCGGGCGGCCGTCGGTGGCCGGATCCAGGCGCTGCCCATCGAGGAAGTCGTCTTCGATGAACTTGTTGATCGCGTCGAAGCTGAGCGTCTGATGATCGATGAATCCGCGCCGCGCGTAAGGGCTGATCACGAGCGACGGCACCCGGAAGCCGTAGCCATTCTGGTCGATCACGGGCGGCAGCGCGTGGTCGTAGAAGCCGCCCCAGTCGTCCCACACTACGAAGATCGCCGTCGAGCCCCAGTCCGGTCCCTCCATCACGGTGTTGATCAGATTGGTGACGTAGCCCTGACCGGTGGCGATGTTCGCGGGCGGATGATCGGAGTGCTGCTGATCGGGAACGATCCACGAGACCTCGGGCAGCGTCCCGGCGCGCGCGTCCCTCAGGAAGTGAGAGACGTTCTGGATGTTGTCCAGCTGGCCGTCCTGGCGGACATCCGTGAACGACGGGAGCGGATTCCAGATGTCGGGCGTCCCGACGCTGAACGGCGAGCTCGCGCAGTTCGCGTTCCCGCCCACGCAATCGGGTTCACCGCCGGGGGTAATGAAGTAGCCCCAGCTGACGCCGTACCTGTGCAGCAGGTACGTGATGTCCGTCCACGCGTAGTTGTAACTCGTCGAGACCTGACGGGACACTGTCGCCCGCCGCTTGGCCAGCTCGTTCCTGACACGCCGCCGGCACTGCGCTACCGCCGAGGGGTAACGCGTGCTCGAGCCGGTTGTACCAACACCGGGTGAGCCCGTGCTCGAGCTGGTCGTGCCACCACCGGGTGAGCCTGTGCTCGAGCTGGTCGTGCCACCACCGGGTGAGCCTGTGGTACCGCCGCTGCTCGGCGGCCCCGTCGTGGTGCCGCCGCCGGTCGCCGACCCCGGGCTCTGGGCGAGCCGGCAAAGCCGCAGCCGGCGGCGCGCGCTCCGCAGCAGCTGCCGCACGCGCTTGGCGGCATCGCGCCCTCTCGTCCCGACCCCGATGATGTCCGACGTCTGGTAGCCCCCGAGCTCGTCGTCGTTGACGCAGCTCCCCGGGTCACCCTCGACGGAGCAGTGCGCCGACCATCCCGACACCTCGTACAGGTGGGCGGGAAGGCTCCACGACGCGTCGGACTGGAACATGTGGTCGTCGAGCACGAAGTTCTCGGCGTACGTCCAGTAGTTGGGAATCTCGCGGGCGTCGTGGTAGCCCATCACGTCGGAAGGCGCAAACGAGCTGCAAACGCCCGCAAAGCCACCGCAGCCGCGGCCGCCCGGGCTCTCGGACTCGCGAACGAACCCGTCCATCTCGCCGCCGTCGATGTCATTGATCACCGACCGCTCGCCGTGCGGACCGCCGCCGTTGATAAGGGACGCGTCGTGGAACGGCCGGTCGCATCCTCCGCTCAACGGGTCGGGCAGGCACACCGTGAAATGTCCGCCGATGGCCGGGATCCCATCGGCGCCCGGATAGGTCCCGAAGTACGAATCGAACGAGCGGTTCTCCTGGACGATCATCACGATGTGGCGGATCTTGTGGATCCCCACGTCGGACGCGCGCACGGCGCTCGGTGTGAACGCGCCCGGTGCCGGGCCGGGACCGGCGTGTCCCGCCACGCCACAGCCGGCGAGCGCGATCGAGGTCAGGAGCAGGAGACGACGCACATCGCGGATCCTTATCGATCGCGAGGACGATCGGGGGTCTGGCGGGTGATTTCGCCTTTCCTGCCCTACCGACGTTGCCGCCCGCGGCGGACACGCCACGGGGTCTATGGACCGAACCGACCGGGAACGACGCCGGCGCGGGCGCCACGTCTAATCATGCGCCCGCGCCGGTTCTGTAGGGGTGGGGGGAGGGTCAGGCTGCGAGAGCGAGCTCGTCGGGCTGCTGGGGGTCCATCGCCTCGGTGGCCAGCACGATCTGCCGACGCAGCGCGCCGGGCTCGGCGGGGGAGTAGAGCGGGCTGTCCATTCCGTCGGTCATGAGCCGGTGGAGCCTCGCCATTCCCTCGGCGGCGACGGGCTGGCCGCTGGTCAGGCGGGCGACGACGGCGTTGATCGCGTCCTCGGCATTGATCACCGCGTTGCGGCGGATGATCGAGAAGTAGGCGCGGGTCATGGGCGGCTGGTGGGCCTCCTTGACCGTACCCCGCCACGTGCGCGCGACCTGCCGGCGTGCACGCGGGCTGACGAGCTGTGCCGCGCGCAGTCCGAGCTCGGGCGACAGCTCCGGCGGCGCGCCCGCGGCGAGCTAAAGGGTCTGTGAACCCAGGCCCCCTTTGGGAAGAAACTTCTGCATAGGGATGGTTTCTTCCCAAGCGCGGGGCCCCTCACCCCGCCAGGTTCTTAGACGCGTCGGGGTCAGCGGCCGACGCGATACCGGACGTGCGTCGCCAGCGGAGAGTGGATCACCTCCACCGGCTCGAGGCCCGGGTCCTCGACGCCCTCGAACAGGCGCTCGCCGGATCCCAGCACCAGGGGGATGATGTCGAGCATGAGCTCGTCGATCGCGCCCGCGGCAAACGCTTGACGCACGGTCGCGGCGCCACCCGCGACGTCGACGCCGAGGTCGCCGGCCGCCTCCTGTGCACGTTCGAACGCCCTACCGAACCCCTCGGTGACGAAGTGGAACGTCGTTCCGCCCTCCATCTCGATCGGGTCGTGCGCATAGTGGGTGAGAACGAACACCGGGGCGTGGTACGGCGGCTCCTCGCCCCACCATCCGCGCCAGTCGCCGTTCCACGAGCCGCGAATCGGACCGAACATGTTGCGGCCCATGACGTAGGCGCCGCGGGGTCGCATGAGCGCGTCGCGCGCGCGGGCGTCGGCCTCGTTGATCGGGTCGTCGAGATGCCAGTGGTGGAGGTCGAGACCGCCGATGCCGAGCGGGTTTTCGCGGCTCTGGTCGGGGCCCGCGACGAACCCGTCGAGCGAGATGGACATGTGACAAGTGGTTGGTGTCATGCCAGCACAGACCGCCCGCCCCGCGGGAAATCATCGGTTAGTCTTCCTCTATGTCCCGCGCTTTACTGCTAAGCAAATGGCTATAACACTCACCCAGCTCACCGCCTTCCTCGCGGTCATCAGGGGAGGCTCGGTGACCGCGGCCGCCGACGAACTCGTCGTCACCCAGCCCTCGGTGTCCTCCGCCCTGGCCGCGCTCGGTCGGGAGCTCGACTGCGAACTGTTCGAGCGCGCGGGCCGGGGGATCCGGCTGACCCCGGCGGGTGCGGCCTTCGCCCCGTACGCCGGCGATGTTCTCGGGCTGCTCGAGCGAGGGCGAGCGGCCGCGCGCGAGGCTACCGCCGTTGCGGCGCGCAGGCTCGAGATCGCGGCGGTCACGACCGCGGCGGAATCGTTCGTTCCCGGAATGATGCGGGCGTTCGCCCAGCAGCATCCGGACATCGACCTGGAGCTTGTCGTCGGGAATCGCCAGGACGTGCTCGAACGCGTCTCGAGCCATTCCGCCGACGTCGCGATCACGGGCAAGCCCCCCGGGGACGACCGGCTGATGGCCGAGCCGTTCATGGAGAACGAGATTGTCTGCATCACGGCGCCGGACGATCCGGCCGCCGCCTCCGACGGTCCCGCGGTTCCGGAGCAGCTGTCCGGTCGACGCTGGCTCCTGAGAGAGCCGGGGTCTGGGACGCGGGCGCTCAACGAGCAGTTCCTCGCCGACTACGGCCTCGAGCCGAAGACGCTGACGCTGGGCTCCAACGGGGCGATCAAACAGGCCGCCCGCGCCGGGCTCGGGGTCTCGCTGCTATCCAGGGCGGCGGTCGAGAGCGAGCTCGAGTCCGGGTGGCTGGGCGAGCTTCGGCTAGCCGGCGGACCGGAGGCGAGACCGTGGTTCCTGCTCCGCTCGGCGATCGGTCCCGTCCGGCCGGCGGTCGAGCTGTTCACAAACTTCGTGACGGCGCAAGATCGGCGCGGGCGTGCTCCGCGCCCAAGGCGATTGCGGCCCGTGCAGTGACCAGGTGGTAGAGAACGAGCAGCTGCGTGATCGCCAGCGGCTCGGACCGATGCAGCTCGGTGCCGACCGTGAACTCGCCGAGGCGTTCGGTGCGCAGGTGGCTGGCGAAGTGCATCCGGTCCCACACCGCCTCCTCGATCGCCCCGCTGCGCTCGGGAGAGATCGTGCCCGGAACCCAAAGTGAGGACTCGGCGCCGCGCGCGACGAGCGAGATCCCGTCACGCCCTCCATCGATCACCGGGGCGAGCTCGGGGTGGACGATCCCCGGCCGCATGACGATCCGGGCGTCCAGATGCTCCGGGTCGCCGCGGTCCCCGGGCATGAACGAGATCACCATGTCGGCGTGGCGACGCTGTGGCCGAATGAAAGCCTCGGCGTCGGCCTCCCGCCGGTCGAGCTCGTCTAGCACCTGATCGGTCGTGTAGCCGCGACGGGAGCAGTCGCGCTGGACCTTCCACTTGCGGCGCAGATCCTCCGGTGGGTCGAGGAACACCCGGACGTCGTACGCGCCGCGCATGGCGACGGTGTGAAAGCCGAGCAGGCCCTCGACGATGATGAATGGAGCCCCTCCACCCGGGCGGACGCACTCCGCGGCGGCGAACGTCCCGTCCTGGTGACGGTAGACGGGCTTCACGATCGGCTCTCCCGCCCTCAGGTGCGCGAGATGCTGCTCGAGGATGTCGAGGTAGTTGCAGTCAGGGTGCAGCGGTGTGAGCCCGTGTTCGACCCGCTGCTTGCGGTCGTAGCGGTGATAGTGGTCAGCCGAGATGTGCGTTACCTGGTGCTCGCCTAGGATCCGGACAAGGCCGCGCGTCAGCGTCGTCTTGCCGGACGCCGAGTCACCGACGATGCCGAGAAGGATCGGGCGAGGCATCAGACGCGGACCGTATCGCCCCGGTCAACGACCGGATCGAGCTCGTCACCGACGGCGATGGAGACCGTCGCGACGCCTCCGCCGACGTCGGTCACGATGGGTATGACGTCGAGCGTCGATTCGACCGCGCAGTCGGTGATGTCGCTGTCCAGATCCAGCGACCGGAGCTTCGCCGCGTCGGAGCTGGCGGCGAGCGCGTCGAGTGGCGTCGGGAAGGCCGCTGCCACCGCCTCTGCGACGCGCGCGGCGTCGGTGCGTTCGCCGAGCAGCGCTGCGCTGAGACGACCGGCGACGTACACGTCCTCGAGCGCCACCGCGCCATCCGTGCCCGAGCACACGATCAGGACGTCCCCACCGGCGTGGGTCCGAAGCGCGCGAATCGACGCGTCGAGGTTCAGGAGGCAAGCGAGTCGGACCTGCGGCGCGACACCTGTCGCCGCCACGATCGCCGGCGCACCGTTCGTGGTCGTCAGCACGAGTTCGTCGCCACGCCGCTCGGTCACCTCGGCCGGCGAGTTGCCCAGGTCGAAGCCCGGAGGCTTGATGCCTCCTCGTTCGCCGGCGAGCACGCGCCCAGGCCCTCGCAGCTCGAGCGCCCGGTCGATCGTTCCGGCAACCAGCACCCGGCGGTAGCCGCTGGCCAGCGCCCGCGTCGCCGTCGATGTGGCGCGCAACACATCGATAACCACGGCCAGCTGCGCGGGGCAGAGGTCGGCGGGACGCAGCGCAACGTCGATCACGCGCGCACCGTAAGCGCAAAGGCATCGAAAAGCCATAGGGAATTCCCGTGCACCGAAAGAGGAGTCGTTATGGCCGAATCGGCGCACCAGCGAATCGCCCCGGACCATACATAAGGCGCACTCTATCCAATCACGGAAATCATTGTTTGACGCCTATGCCACCGAGACCGTAGGCTCGATGGCGAGCACGACCGAAAGGCGACCACCGAAAATGAATCCCACCTCAGCCGTCATCGCCCAGAAGAGAGACCGATGGGCCTCCGGAGTCACACCGTACGCCGAGATGGGTTACTTCAACGCGGACTACGAGCCCAAGGACACCGACATCCTCGCGGCGTTCCGGATCACGCCGCAGCCGGGCGTCGATGCGATCGAGGCGGCCGCCGCGGTGGCCGGCGAATCCTCCACGGCGACCTGGACCGTGGTGTGGACCGACCGCCTGACCGCACACGAGACCTACCAGGCGAAGGCGTACGACGTGAGTCCAGTGCCGGGGCGGGAGGGCGAGTACATCGCGAAAATCGCCTACGACCTCGACCTGTTCGAGGAGGGATCGATCGCGAACCTGACGAGCTCGATCATTGGCAACGTGTTCGGGTTCAAGGCGCTGAAGGCTCTCCGGCTCGAGGACATGCGCATCCCGCCGCACTACGTCAAGACCTTCCAGGGCCCGCCACACGGGATCGTGATGGAACGCGAGTACCTCGACAAGTTCGGGCGCCCCCTGCTCGGCGCGACGGTCAAGCCGAAGCTCGGCCTCTCGGCGAAGAACTACGGGCGCGTCGTGTACGAGGCGCTGCGCGGTGGGCTCGACTTCACCAAGGACGACGAAAACATCAACTCGCAGCCGTTCATGCGCTGGCGCGATCGTTACCTGTACTCGATCGAGGGCGTCAACCGGGCGATGGCCCAGGCCGGAGAGATCAAGGGTCACTACATGAACGTCACCGCCGCGACGATGGAGGAGATGTACGAGCGTTCCGAGTTCGCCAAGGAGCTCGGCAGCGTGATCATCATGATGGACCTCACCGTCGGCTACACCGCGATGCAGTCGATGTCGAAGTGGGCCCGGCGCAACGGTCTGATACTGCACCTGCACCGCGCCGGCCACGGCACTTACACGCGACAGAAGAATCACGGCGTGTCATTCCGAGTGATCGCGAAATGGTGCCGTCTGCTCGGCGTCGATCACCTCCACGCCGGAACCGTGGTCGGCAAGCTCGAGGGTGACCCCGCGATGATCAAGGGGTATTACGACACGCTACGTCTCAACTACGTTCCCGAGAACCTCGAGAACGGGATCTTCTTCGACCAAGATTGGGCATCGCTGCCGGCGGTGATGCCGGTTGCGTCCGGAGGGATCCACGCCGGACAGATGCACCAGTTGTTGCGCTACCTCGGCGAGGACGTCATTCTCCAGTTCGGGGGCGGGACGATCGGGCACCCGATGGGGATCGCCGCCGGCGCGACTGCCAACCGTGTCGCGGTGGAGGCCATGATCCAGGCTCGTAACGAGGGCCGCGACTACTACATGGAAGGACCCGACATCCTCGCGAAGGCGGCCAAGGGGTGCCCTGAGCTGAATGCGGCACTGCAGGTGTGGAAGGACGTCACGTTCGACTTTCAGTCGACTGACACTCCCGACTACGTGGTCACTCCCACTATCGCGTGAACCTGGAGGTACTAGACCATGCGCGTTACTCAAGGCACGTTCTCGTTCCTGCCGGATCTCACCGACGATCAGATCGCGGCCCAGATCCGCTACGCCCTCGAGCATGGTTGGGCGATGTCGGTCGAGCACACCGACGATCCCCATCCACGGAGCCCGTACTGGGACATGTGGGGGACACCGCTGTTCGATCTGCCCGTCGAGCAGACCGACGTCGTGCTGCGCGAGGTTCGCGCCTGCCGCGAGGCGCACCCGGGTGAGTACATCAAGCTGATCGCCTACGACTCGAGCAAGGGCCGCCAGACGACGGCGCTCAGCTTCATCGTTCACCGCCCGGCCCACGAGCCCGGCTTCCGTCTAGACCGGACCGAGTCCCACGACCGCGTCCAGCGCTACGCCCTGCATCCGTACGCCGCAGACGCGCCGCACGGTAGTCGTTACCGCCAGAACGGGACGGCGGCGTGACGGTCCTCGAGCACCCGACCGCCCCGGCGGCGGCGGGGGTCGAGACGTACGACCTCAACATCGAGGGGGTCCTCGATCAACTCGACCGCGAGCTGGTCGCGCTGGCGCCGGTCAAGACGCGAATTCGGGAGATCTCGGCGTTGCTCGTCGTCGACCGCCTACGCCGCGACGCCGGCCTCACCGCCGGCCGGCCGACGCTCCACATGTCGTTCACCGGCAACCCGGGAACCGGCAAGACGACCGTCGCGATGCGGATGGCCGACATCCTCCACCGCCTCGGCTACATCGAGCGCAACCACGTCGTCGCGGTCACGCGCGACGACCTGGTCGGCCAGTACGTCGGCCATACGGCGCCGAAGACGAAGGAGGTGCTGAAGCGAGCGTACGGCGGCGTCCTGTTCATCGATGAGGCGTACTACCTGTACCGCCCCGAAAACGAGCGCGACTACGGGGTCGAGGCGATCGAGATCCTGTTACAGGTGATGGAGAACCAGCGGGAGAACCTGGTGGTGATCCTCGCCGGCTACAAGGACCGCATGGACGACTTCTTCCGTCTCAACCCCGGAATGTCATCGCGGGTCGCGCACCACATCGACTTTCCCGACTACACGATCGACGAGCTCATGGCGATCGCTCAGTTGATGTTGCGGGCCGAGTCTTATGAGTTGAGCGACGACGCCGAGAACGCGTTTCGGGCGTATCTGGAGCGCCGCGTCAGACAGCCGCGGTTCGCGCACGCCCGCAGCGTCCGCAACGCGATCGAACGAGCGCGCCTGCGTCACGCCAACCGGGTCTACGAGGACATCAAGGACGGCCACGCGCCGGGCCGCGCGGACCTGGTCCGGATCGAGGCGCAGGACATCCTCAAGAGCAGCGTGTTCGAAGCGACGAGCTGAAGCCGTGCCCAGACCCGTGATTCTCGGTGTCGTCGGCGATTCGGCGGCCGGAAAAACCACCATCACCCGCGGTCTCGTGCGCGTGCTCGGCGAGGACAACGTCGCGCATATCTGCACCGACGACTACCACCGGTACGACCGCAAGCAGCGCGCCGAGCTGGGTGTCACCCCGCTGCACCCCGACAGCAATCACATCGACATCATCTCCCAGCACCTCGTTCACCTCCGGCAGGGAGACGCGATCCTCAAGCCGGTCTACCGTCACCAGGACGGTACGTTCGATGCGCCCGTGTACGTGCACCCCGAGCGGTTCACGGTGATCGAGGGCCTGCTCGGTTACTTCCTGCCCGAGATGCGCGACATCTACGACGTGCGGGTGTACCTGAGCCCGCCCGAGGAGCTTCGCCGGCGGTGGAAGGTACAGCGCGACTGCTCGCGGCGCGGGTATACGACCGACCAGGTGCTCGCCGAACTGGACCGGCGAGAGCCTGACTCCGAAGCGTTCATCCGCCCGCAGCGCCGCCACGCCGACATGCTCGTGTCGTTCCTGCCCCGGGATGGAGTCGACAGCGACGATCCGACGCACCTCGACGCCGAGCTCACGCTCCGCGACGGGTTGCCGCACCCGGACCTGATGCCGTTCGTGAACGGAGAGCCGGACGGCCTCCAGCTCGTGGAGGGCAGCCCCGAGCGGATCCTGCGCATACCCGGGCGCATGGATCCTGGCCACGCCCAGGCGATCGAGGAGGCCATCTGGGAGCGCCTCCACTTCGCGACCCACCTCCGCGCGCGGCGGCTTGGAGAGTTCACGATCGGCACCGAGCTCTACCGCTCGGAGTCGCTGGCGCTCGTCCAGCTGCTGATCCTGTACCACCTGGTGACGGCGAGGGCCCGCGTGGCGTTGGGGGACGACGGCGCGCGCACGCCCGTCGGCGTCGCCTAGCGCGCCCGCTTGTCACACGGCGGACGGAGCACCCAGCGCGGCAGGATCGGCGGCGATCTTCGCCCGCAGTTCCTCGAACGCGGGTGGATCCTCGAGCGCCATCCGGTACGCGCCGAGGCGCCTTGCCGCGTTGATCGCGATCACGCCGACGACGCGTCCGTCGCGCTCGCCCGCGTACACCATCCGCGAGCGCTCCGGAGTGGACTCGAGCTGCTCGAGACGGTCGGCTCGCCCCGGGAAGCCGATCGACTGGATCTTCTTGTCGTACTGGTCTGACCAGAAGTAAGGCGGCGTGTCGTACGGCTTGCGTTCGTCGGCCGGTGCCAGCGCGTTCCGTCCGGCGAGCTGGCCCTGCTCGGCGGCGACCGTCCAATGCTCGATGCGCACGACGTCGCCATCGGCCAACGGATGCGGCCACGCGACGATGTCGCCGGCGCCGAGGATGTCGGGGTCGTCGGCGGCGCTCAGCGTCGCGTCGCAAGCGAGCCCAGGGTCCGCCCGAAGTCCGCTGCTCGCGAGCCACTCCGTGTTCGGAACCGCGCCGAGGCCGATGACAACGACATCGGCGCTGACGCGCTCGCCGTCCGCCAGCTCGATGCCCTCGACGTGATCGCTGCCGCCGACCAGCGCCGTGACACCGGTGGCGAGACGCAGGTCCACGCCGTTCTCGCGATGCAGCTCGGCGCACCACTCGCCGAGCTCGGGGCCGAGCGGGAGCATCGGCGTCGCCGCCAGGTCGATCAGCGTGACCTCGAGCCCCGCCTTCCGGGCGGTCTGGGCGACTTCGCACCCGATGAAGCCCGCGCCGACGATCGCCACCCGCGGCCGCCCCGCGAACGCCGCCCGCAGCGCGAGGGCGTCCTCGAGGTTTCGCAGGACGTGAACCCCGTCGAGCTCTCCGCCGGCGCCCGGCCAGCGCCGCGGACGCGAGCCGGTTGCCACGATCAGGCGGTCGTAGGAGACCTCGTCGCCGTCGGCCAGCACCACTCGCCGGCGGCCGCGGTCGAGGCTTGCGGCCGGCACGCCGAGGCGCCACTCGGCCTCGAGCGTGTCGCACGGGAAATGGACGCGCTCGGTGTCCTGCTCGCCGGCGAGCAGCTCTTTCGACAGCGGCGGGCGCGTGTACGGCAGGTGCCGCTCCTCTCCGACCATCACCAGCTCGCCGTCGAACCCTGCTTTGCGCGCCGCCTGAGCCGCCCGCAACCCGGCAAGCGAGGCGCCGACGATGACGAGGCGGGATATGCTCACTGCGTACCTCCGAGTTGCCAAACTGAAGTCAGTTCGGTACTCTACGGACGATGTTGGCTACTGTCAAATTCCTATGACCGACAGCGCTCCACTCCGTGTCGCGATCATCGGCGCCGGACCCGCCGGGTTCTACGCCGCCGCCCAGCTGCTCACCGTCGCCGAGCCGGAGTTCGCGGTCGATCTGTACGACCGGCTGCCGACCCCGTACGGGCTCGTCCGGTCGGGGGTGGCGCCGGATCATCCGAAGATCAAGTCGGTCACCCGCGCCTACGACAAGACTTCCCAGCACGAGCGCTTCCGCTTCTTCGGCCACGTCGAGCTGGGCACGGACATCGGTCGCGAGGACCTGCTCGATCACTACCACGTCGTCCTGTACACGATCGGCACCTCGATCGATAAGCGGCTGGGGATCCCCGGCGAGGACCTCCGCGGCTCGCACGCCGCCACCGAGTTCGTCGCCTGGTACAACGGCCATCCCGACCACTCCGGCCTCGAGCTCGACCTCCGGGCCAAGCAGGTGGTCGTCGTGGGTGCGGGCAACGTCGCGATCGACGTCGCGCGGATGCTCGCGCTGGCCCCCTCCGAGCTCGAGATCACCGATACGGCCGACCACGCGATCGCGGTCCTGAGCGGGAGCGGGGTCGAGGAGATCACGATCCTCGCTCGCCGCGGTCCGCTCCAGGCTGCGTTCACGAACCCCGAGCTGCTCGAGATGGGCGAGCTGCAACGCGGGGACGTCGAGGTCGTGCGCGCAGAGCTCGACCAGCGCTCAGCGGTCGCGCTCGAGCAAGCCGACAAGACGCGCCGGCGCAACGTCGAGATCATCCAGGACTACGCCGCCCGGCCGAAGACCGGCAAGCCGATAACCGCGCGCTTCCGCTTCCTCGCCTCCCCGGTCGAGCTGCTCGGTGACTCCGACGGCCACGTCCGCGCGGTGAAGATCGAGAACAACGAGATCGTCGCGCGCGAGGACGGTTCGCTTGCCGCTCACGGGACGGGGACATTCGAGGAGATCCCGGCGCAGCTCGTGTTCCGGTCGATCGGCTACACCGGCGTGCCCGTCGCCGGGATCCCGTTCGACGAACGACGCGGGCTGATCCGCAACGATGCCGGGCGCGTGATTCACGTTGACGGCACTCGTCAGCTCGGCGAGTACGTGTCGGGCTGGATCAAGCGCGGTCCGTCCGGAGTGATCGGGACGAACAAAAAGGATTCTCAAGACACCGTCGACAAGATCCTCGAGGACGCGGCCGCCGGTCGGCTCAACGATCCTGCCTCCGACGACATCGAGGCGATGATCGCCGCGCACTGCATCAACGCGGTGACCTGGGACGGTTGGCAGGCGATCAACGCGATCGAGACCGCCGCGGGCGAAGCCTCGAGTCCCGGACGGCCGCGGGTCAAGCTGACCGAGTGGGAAGCGCTCCGCGAAGCCGCCAGGAGCGCGCTGGCGGACCAGGCTCGCCGCTGATCAGGCGGCGAGGGCGAGCTCTATCCACCACTGCGCTGCTAATCGATCAGGCTGATCGCGTTCTCCGGGCAGGTGCCCTCGACCTCTTCGGCGAGCTCGCGAAGATTGTCGGGAACGTCGACCGGGTCGCCGCCGCGGATCGTCACGAAGCCCTCGTCGTCGCTGCTGAGGAGCTGCGGGGCGAGCGTGTAACAGCGACCGTGACCCTGACAGGCCTCGCTCACGCACAGCTTCACGGCTTGACCTCCCAGCGCAACGGCAGCGTGCTCAGCGACATCATCGCGCCGCCGCCACGCTCAAACAACTGCGCCTCGGTGGCCAGCTCGAAGTCCGGGATCACCTTGAGCCACTCGTCCACCGCGATCGCCATCTCGCGACGGGCCAGGTGCATCCCGAGGCACCGGTGCGGGCCGCTCGCGAACCCGAAATGGTTGTTCTTCTTGCGGTCGATGACGAACTCGTCGGCGTGCTCCCAATGCCTCGGGTCGCGGTTGGCGCCGGATACGAGCCCGTACACCATGTCGCCCTTCTTCAGCTGGACGCCGTGGAACTCGACGTCGCGGGTGACCTTGCGCCCGTCGCCAAAGATGATCGTGTAGTACCGCAGCGTCTCCTCGACCGCGAGCGGAATGATCTCCGGGTCCTCGATCAGCCTCTGCCGGTGTTCGGGATGCAGAGCCAGGTGGTGGAACATGTATGCGAGCTCTGCCCGGGTCGTGTCGAGCCCCGCGAGTGTGAGCACGGTGCACATGTCGAGCAGTACCTCGTCGTCCAGCGGCTCGTCGTCGAACTTGGCGTCGAGCAGGTACGAGAACAGGTCTCCTTCCCGGCGACCCTCGGCGCGGCGATCGTCGAGCTGCTCCTTCCAGAACACACGCATCTCGCCGAGCGCGGTGGCCATTCCCGCAGCGCCTTCGGGGTCACCGCCGAAACCACCGAAGAACGCATCCACCCACCCCACGAACACCTCGGTGTACGAGACCGGCACCCCGATCACGGTCAGGAACGCCGCGGTCGGGAAACGCAGCGCGAACTCCTCGAAGAAGTCGCACTCGCCCTTGCGCACGATCGGCTCGATGAAGCCGCGGCAGGTCTCCCTGATCATCGGCGCCGCGGCCTCCATCGCCTTCGGCGAGAACCATGGGTTCAGGATGCGGCGGTACTTGATGTGGTCCGGGGCGTCGACCTGGGTCGGTACGAACCGGTAGATCGGATCCGGCTCCCACGGCGTGATCGATGCGCTGGAAAAGACCTCGGGGGTCTTGTAGATGTCGTTGACGGCGTCGTGCCGCGTGAACACCCAGTAACCGCCCTCGGCGTACTCGTTGTAGAAGTGCGGGCACGTCTCGCGCAGTTCGTTGGCCAGCGCCCAGTAATCGCCCAGCTGGCGAGTCTTGGAGAAGTCGTGATGCATGACGGGACAGCCGGTGACCTCCGTCCCGCGCCGTTCCGCGATGACACTCGATTCCATTTCCGTTCCTTTCTCCGAAGCGTCGGTTCAGGCGCCCGCGAGCGCGGCCGGCTTGCTTTCCTGGACTCGGCCGGCGATATCCCGTCCCGCGAGGTAACCGAACACCATCGCCGGGCCGAGCGTGCCACCCGCGCCGCCGTACGTCATCCCGAGCGGCGAGGCCATCGCGTTCCCGGCCGCGTACAGCCCGGGGATCACGTCGCCATCGACGTCGAGCACGCGCGAGTGGGTGTCGGTCAGAGGGCCGCCCTTCGTTCCAAGCGCGCCACTGAATACCTGGATCGCGTAATACGGCGGGTTCTCGACCGGACCGAGCGACGCCCGCGCCGTGCCGTCGCGAAGCGTCGGATCGCCCCACCACTTGTCCTGCGCGCTCCAGCCCCGGTTGAAGTCGGGATCGTGCAGGTCACGCGCATTGGCGTTGAAGCGCTCGACGGTCTGCTCGAGCACGTCGCCGTCGATACCGAGCTTCTCGCCGAGACCCTTGATGGTGTCCGAAGAGGTGATCCAGTCGGTGCGGGCCTTCTCGGTGCCGCCCAGGCCTCCAGCAAAGCCGTACTTGTCGAGCCACTGCTGGTCGAAGATCAGCCAGCACGGCAGGTTCCTGTAGACGCCCATGATCGTGTCCTGCTCGTGGAACGCCGCGCCGAAGGCGTTGTAGTTGGCGGCCTCGTTCGTGAATCGCTTGGCCGAGCGGTTGACCATGATCGCGCCCGGCAGCGTCCGCTCGTAGGTCAGGAGCTGCTGGCCGGTGGGGACGATGTCGGTCGGCAATTCGATCATCGGCATCCACCACGCCTCGCGCATGTTTCCGAGCATCGCGCCGATGCGCATGGCCATCTTCAGGCCGTCGCCCTCGTTCGTCTCGACCGCGACCGTGTGGGTGCACGGACCGCGCAGGAACGCTCGCTTGAGCTCGTCGTTGCGCTCGAACCCGCCGGTGGCGATGACCACGTTCGGCGCACGAACTTCCTGGCGCCCTTGCGGAGTCTCGAACACCACGCCCGCGACGGCGCCGTCCTCCATGATCAGCTCGACCCCGCGGTGGCTCGTCTGCGGCTCGACGCCCCGGTCCAGACACGCCTTGAGCAGCCGGCCGCCGAGCGCGAGGCCCATGCCGCGCTCGTCGTTGTCGGCGCGGCGCTGCATCTCGTCCGCGTCGAGCTGCTGGGGGATCGCCTGGCCGAGTGTGGTCTCGCCGATCGTCAGGTGGTAGCTCGGGTAGTACGGCGAGATGTGGACGCGGGGGCCCCACTCGCCGAGCTCGCCGTACGGGTAGATCGCGGTCTCGAGCGACCGGCCGCCCTGGGGGAGCCCGCCGCGCTGCTCGGGGTGGTAATCCGGGAAGTCGGGGACGGCGCGGAACTTGACCGGGGTGCGCTCGTCGAGCCAGCGGACCATCTCCGGGCCGACGTCGAGGTAGGTCTCGGCCATCTCCTCGGTGATCGTGTCGTTCGAGAGCGCCCTCAGGTACTCCGAGGCCTGCTCGCGCGTGTCGCCCTTCTCGGGTGGCTCGTGCTGGTTGAGCGGGACCCAGATCATGCCGCCGGAGTAGACCGTCGTGCCGCCGATCGTGTCGCCCTTCTCGAACAGGCCGACGTCCGCGCCTAGTTCCGCCGAGGTCACCGCCGCCGTCAGTCCAGCCGCTCCGGTCCCCAACACGATGACGTCGTAATCGGCCACTGGTTTCTCCTCTTATCCTCGCAGCGTCCTCGAACTAACTTCAGGTCGGGACAAGTTAGCAGTGGCGGAGGGAGGTGTCAACGCGGTCTGGGCCCTAGCATCGCTCTTCCTTCGCGTGTAGGCTATCGACCTGACTTCACTTTGGGCCGCGGTTATCCTGCACGCCTCGGCCGGATCGCCTCAACCCCCGAAAGGAAGGTGCAGCACCGTGGCCGGAGGAACGCTCGAGGGCAAGGTCGCGATCGTCACTGGCGGCGCGATGGGGATGGGGGAGGCGACCGCCCGCGTGTTCGCCGCCGCGGGCGCGCACGTACTGGTGAGCGACGTCGACTCGGAGCGCGGCCAAGCGGTGGTGAACGGCATCGAAGCCGGCGGAGGATCAGCCTCGTTCTGCCGGACCGACGTTTCCAAGGCGGCCGACGCCGAGACGATGGTGCGCACCGCCGTCGAGCGCTATGGAAGGCTCGACTGCGCCGTCAACAACGCCGCGGTCACCCCGGACACGCATCCGATCGCCGAGCTCGACGAGGCCGAGTGGGACCGCATCCTCGCGGTCGACCTGAAGGGCGTCGTGCTCTGTCTCAAGTACGAGGTTGCGCAGATGCTCTCGCAGGGCGATGGCGGAGCGATCGTGAACATCGGGTCGGTGAGCGCGCACCGTCCGCAGCCGGCCAACGCGGCGTATGTCGCCGCCAAGCACGGCGTGCTCGGCCTGACCAAGGTTGCGTCGCTCGAGAACGCACCGCAGGGAATCCGCGTCAACACCGTCTGCCCGGGCGCGATCGATACCCCGATGATCCGGGGCGCGCTCGAGACGGTTGGCTTGACCGAGCAGGAGTTCGCCCCGGTGCTGAGCCTGTTCGGACGGTTCGGGAAGCCCGAGGAGGTCGCCCAGGCGAGCCTGTGGCTGTGCTCGGATCAGGCCTCGTACGTGACCGGCGCCATTCTGAACGTGGATGCCGGCTACACCTCGCGGTGAGCGGTCGGCTTGACGGTCCGGCCCGCATGTCGGTAGACTGAATCGAAGTCAACTCAAATATTGAGAGAGCCTTCCGCCGAGGAGAGAGCGTTATGTCCGCCACCAATGAAATGACCGTCGACGCCGCCAGTCTTCAGGCCCTGCAGGATCGAACCGACATCGCTGACGTCCTCTACCGGTACTCCTCGGCGGTCGACTCGTTCGACACCGACGGCGTGCGCAGCACGCTTGCGGATGACCTCTGGGCGCAATACGGGAACGGAGAACCGGTCGAGGGTGGCGACAAGCTGGCGGGATGGATCGCGGAGGCGACGGCGACGGTGATCTGGCAGCACCACCTGCTCAACGTCTACCACGTCACGATCGACGGCGATCAGGCTAAGACCGTCTCCTACCTCACGTCCTACCAGGTGTTCGAGGAGAACCCGGAGGCGGCGATCATCCTCGTGGCCAGGTACCACGACGAGCTCAAGCGCACGCCGGCGGGGTGGAAGATCAGCAGGCGGATCATGGAACTGCTCTGGGCCGAATCGAAGGCCGATGACGGCTACATCGCGAACTTCGGCGGCCGCGGGCCCAAGGTCTGGGCACGAAGCTGACAACCACCGTTCGAGGAGAAACAATGGCAATCGTTCGAACCGCCTGCACGATGACGCTCGACCGCAAGGACCTCGACGAGGTCGTCGGCATATTCGAGAAGTTCATCAAGGACGTTCAGGAGAACGACCACGGCACGCTCGCCTACCACTACTTCATCGACGAGGACCCACTGACGATCCACGTCATCGAGTGGTACGAAAGCCCGCAGGCGATGCTCGACCACTACGCGAAGCTCGACCTCGACGCGGCGGGTCGGCTCGTCCAGCTCGTCCAGCTGTCGCCGCTGCACTACTACGGCAACCCGACGCCGGAAGAGGAGGCGCAGATGGCGGGCTTCGGCACGGTGCTCGTGCATCGCCCGCTCGCCAGCATCGAGGAGACCGCGGCGCAGGCCTAGTGGCGGCCGCGGCGTGGGAGGCAGTCGCCGGCGCCGCGGGCGTCGGCGCGGGGACGTCGCTGCTCGACCTCGGATGTGGAGACGGAGCGTTCTGCGCCTTCGCGGCCGCCCTGGGGGCGGTCGTCCACGGCATCGACGCCGATCCCGACGCGGTTGCCGCGGCGTTGGAGCGCGTGCCCGGCGGTGATTTCCGGCTCGGGTTGATGGAAAGCCTGCCGTGGGATGAAGCGTCCTTCGACGTCGTGACCGCGTTCGACGCCGTGCAGTACGCGCTCGACCCCGAGGCCGCGCTGATCGAGGCCGCGCGAGTCGCCCGGACCGATGGGCGGATCGCCGTCTGCAAATGGGGTCCGCCCGAGTCGAATGAGTTCTTCGGCTTCCTGGTGGCGCTCGGCGCCAACGGCGTGCGCGCCGACGCGTTGCCGGCGACGGATCCGGTCGAGGATGCGATTCGCGCGACTCGCCTGAATGTGCTCGAAACCGGCGAGGTCACCGCGCCGATCGAGATCGCCAACGACGACGCGCTCGAGAGCTCGCTGGTAAGCGCCGGCGTGGCGACCGCAACGACATCCGTGATCGACGCTGCCGGCCCCTATCGCCGGTCCGACGGCACGTACCGATTCGAGAATCGACAGCGGTTCTGGATCCTCGGCAGGGGACGATGAGCGTAGAGGTCGCCCGCTCAGTCGGGCCCGCGCGGCTCGACATCGCATACGAGCAGTTCGGCGAGCCCGATTCGCCGGCCGTGCTGCTGTTGATGGGTCTCGGCACGCAGATGCTGGGTTGGCCTGACGGGTTCTGCACTGCGCTCGCCGCCCGTGGCCTGCGCGTGATCCGGTTCGACAATCGCGACATCGGCCTCTCGAGTCATCTCACGGACGCCCCGATGCCCGATGTGCGGGCCGTGATGACGGGCGACGCGTCGTCGGCGTCATACCGCCTCTCGGACATGGCGGCCGACACCGTCGGTCTACTCGACCACCTCGGACTCGAGAGCGCCCACCTGGTCGGCGCGTCGATGGGCGGGATGATCGCCCAGACGATGGCGATCGAATCTCCGGAGCGCGTTCGGTCGCTGACGTCGATCATGTCGACCACCGGCGATCCGTCGGTCGGTCAGGCGACCCAGCGGGCGCTCGCGGCGCTGCTGTCGCCACCCGCGAAGACGCGCGAGGAGGCGATCGAGCGAACGGTCTCGATCGTGCGCGTGATCGGCTCGCCGGCGTTCGAGCTCGACGAGCCGGACCTGCGCTGGCGAACGGGACTCGCCTATGACCGTGCGAACGACCCGGTTGGCGTCGGCCGGCAACTGGCAGCGATCGCGGCCTCCGGCGACAGGACCGGGGCGCTCGGGTCGGTCACGGTCCCGACGCTCGTCATCCACGGAGCGGACGATCCGCTCGTCAACGTGAGCGGAGGCCGCGCCACCGCCCGCGCGATCCCGGGAGCCGAGCTCGTCGTCCTCGACGGGATGGGCCACCATCTCTCGCGCGAGCTCTGGTGCGAGATCGTCCGACGGATCGACGAGCTCGTCGAGCGCGCTGAGGAGCGGCGGCGGGTCAGACTGCGGTGAGCAGCCCGCCGTTGGGGCTGATCGTCGCTCCGACGAAGAAGGCGGCGTCGTCGGAGACGAGGAACGCGACGGTGGCGGCGATCTCCTCGGGAGTGCCGAGGCGCCCGATCGGCGTGCGAGCGACGTTCACCGACCGGGCCACGCCCACCTGATCCTTGGTCCGCGTCGTATCGATGAACCCAGGCGCGATCGCGTTGACGCGGATCCCCTGAACGATCACTTCCTTCGCCGTGGCCCTCGTGAAGCCGAGCACGCCGGCCTTGGCCGCGGAGTAGTGCGGGTGACCGGTGCAACCCTCGATGCCGCACACCGAGGCCATGTTCACGATCGCCCCCGCGCGGCGCTCGGCCATCCGCCGGACCGCGGCCCGCGTGCCGTAGAACGTGCCGTCGAGATGGACCGACATCACAAGGCGCCATTCGTCGTCGGTCAGGCGCGCGAGTGCTTCGAGCGGAGTCGTGATCGGGCCCATGGCCTGCTCGGCTCGCTGCTGCTCGATCAGCGGGTTGACCCTGGCGACGTGGGACATGGCGAGCGCGCCGGCGTTGTTGACCATGATCGCCAGCGGGCCGAGCTCGGCCTCGACTCGGGTTATCGCCTCCTCGACAGAGCCGCTGTCGCTGACGTCGGCGCCGACCGCTGCGGCGTGGGGCAGCTCGTCGGCGATCTCCTGGGCCCGCTCGACCGACAGGTCGAGCACGGCCACGATCGCTCCCTCCTCGGCAAGCCGCCGGCAAATCGCGGCACCGATTCCCGATCCGCCTCCGGTGACCGCGGCCACCCTGCCTTCGAAACGCGACATCACCTGAACTTACCTCAATTCGATTCTCGGTTCAAGCACTCAAGCTGGAATTCGCCGAGTGCTGTAGAAGGCGACGTAGCGGGCGATCTCGCCCCGGGGCGTGATGTGACCGGTCGAGAAGAACGTCCCGCCGTTGGGGATCCCCTCGACAACGCCTTCGACGAACACCCGACCCGCGCGCTGCGAGTGGTGAGTGATGACCTGGCGTACGGGGCTGGGTCCGCGGTCGGTGACGAACCCGTGTGCGAGCGCCCCTCGACCCTGGTACAGCACCCGCTCGGTGCCGCCGGCGTAGGGCGGGTGGGAGTAGATCGCGTCGGTCGAGAACTGAGCGGCGGCCTCCGCGAAGCTCGACTGCATCAGCTCGGCGAGATAGCGCTCGAGGATGGGGCGCCCATCCGGGGCGTCGGCTTCCTCCTCGCCGCTGCCCATCGGGGCGAGTGGCGCGCGCAGCCACACGAGCCGGGACACCGCACCGTCAGCGTCATAGGTCAGACCGACGACGCATGTCTCGGCGGGCTCCCGATCGCCGCGCCGCGTGATCTCCGCCCAGCAGACGTCGTCCGCGGAGACCACGCCCACCACGCTCAGCGCGGACGGCGCGAGGCGCCCCAGCGCGTCGGAGACCGCGTCGGGGCCTGGGAGGGACTCGATGCCCGCGACCAGCCCCTGCTCGGGGCTCGCGAACCAGGCCTGCACGTCCGGCGCCAGCCACGCTCCGGGCGAGCGCCTCGAGCCTTCGGCGACCGCGAGGGCGTTGCCGAGCGCGACGGGGAGCCGTCGCGCACGCGCGGCCTGAAGTGAACTCACGTCAGCATGATAGCGCGGCGGATGCGTGTGGCACAAGCCGGCGCCGCGAGCGTGGCTTAACCACTAGGACGCTATCCAGTAGCGATTCTCGGAGGCGAGGGCCTCGTTGATCGCTTCGGCCGCGCGGATCATTCGCCGGCCCTGTCGCCGCACGCTCTGTGCCTCCGGCCGCTTCCAGCCCAACGGGTTCGCGAGCAGCTCGGTGCCGCCGTCGACCAGGTCCCGGGCGATGGCATCGAGCATCGACGGGGGAGCCGTCATCCGCACGTCCTCCGATGGGGCGCCCCAGGCGATGGACTCGAGCTGGTCCACACACAGGTCCAGGACGGTTCGCAGCCGCGCCGCGTCTTCCCGGCTCGGCAACGGGTGTTCGAACGGTCGCTCGAGCGCGCACGCGAGTTGGATCCGCAGCGCACGCGCGACCTCCTTGGCCAGCATCGGACTCAGCGTCACGCTGACCCACTCGTCGCCGACCGGCCGAGACGGCAGTGTGTGCATCGCTCCCTCTCCTCTCCTCGCGCCTCACGCCTCGCGCCTCGCGCCTCACACCTCACGCCGGAGCGGGCTGGGTCCCTTCGCTCGCCCGAAGCCCGGACAGAAGGTCGCGGATAGTATTCCCAAAGCCTGATTCAGGTAAAACCGCGGACTCGTCGGCGGCCCCGGTGTTCGGATATCGCGAACAACGGGGCGCGCGCGGCGTCGGCCTCGGCGCCTATGATTGCCCCTGACGTTTGTTCGCTGCCGCGAGGAGAGCTGTGCCGCCCGCGCGATCGGGTCCGACAACCAGACGAGATACCGGAGCGGCCGGCGCGTCCTCGCGCAGCAAGCGCGATGAGATCCTGCGGACGGCGACCGCGTACTTCGGCGAGTACGGGTACGAGGCGACGAAGCTTGCCGACGTCGCGGCGGCGGTCGGCATCGGCTCGACGGCTCTGTACCACTACTTCGAGTCCAAGCTTCACTGCCTGTACGTGATCATGGCCGACGCGCTCGGGTTCTTCAGCACCGAGTTCGAACTCCACACGAGCGCCCACGAGGACTATCTGGATGCGCTGCTAGCGGTGCTGCGCGCGTCGTATGTCCTGAGCGACCAGGACGTGCTCCGCAACCGCGTGCTTGTCGCCGAGCAGGGCCTGGTCGGCGTTCGCCGTACGTCTCCGCGCGAGGAGGAGGCCCGGACGCTCGCCCGCGCCCGGATCCGGGACGTGGAATTCACGTGGGCGACCTTCCTGGTCCGAGGCATGGAGCAGGGCATCGTGCCCGAGGCCGACCCGCGTCTGCTCACGCGCGCGCTGCTCGGGCTCTACAACAGCATCTGGCACTGGTATCGCCCGAAGGGCCAGGTCAGCCTCGACGAGGTCACCGAGTTCTTCATCCGCCGGCAACTGGCGGTCCTCGGTCTGCCGCCCGAACTCGCGGACGGCGATCGCTCAGCTCGTCCGAGCGCCCGCCCGAAGGCCTCCGGCAGCTCGCGTGGTACGCGTAGTCGCCGGCGAACGGCCGATTAGCGCGCCGACGGCGCGAACGGGACGCGTGGACGGCGGCGCGGGCTGCGGCCGGCCCGCCGGTTCGGACTGCTCATACGAGTGACCTGAGATCGTGACGCCCATTAGGGGCATCACGCGGGGGTAGCTGAAATGGTGGTCGTTCATTTGGTTTCGCGCAGGGGGGATTCCGGATGACCGCGACGGTGTGACCGCGACGGTGTGACCGCGACGGTGTGACCGCGACCGCCACCGCGAGGGTGTGGCCGCCGCGGTCATCGCGAACGCGTTTACGAGACCAACTCGCGGACCGTGCTCGTGTAGGCGCGGACGATCTCGCGCGTCATATCGGCTTGGAGGCTGCCGATGCCGGCGACCCACTCGACGTTCGTGGCGCCCGCGGCCTGCTCGTAGCTATCCGCGAACTTGATCACCGAGCTCTCGTACGAAGCGAGCCAAGCGTCGCTCGCCTGCTTGCTCGCCTGGGCCGCGTTCTCGCGGAACTCGGCCATGCGGTCGGCTGCTTCCCGTGTCGCATCAGTGATCGGATCGGATTTCGTCTGGGTGGCCATGTCGGCTCCTTCGGCTTGTGCTTGCAAATTAGCTGACCGAAGGCTAGCACGACAACTGAGATGATGTCAATTCAATTTATGCCGGCTGAGCGGATTCCCTAACGGCGCTGGGGCCGCGCGCGGTGCGTAGCGTGCGCGCAGTTCACGCTTGAGCACCTTGCCCGCCGGACTGCGCGGAAGGTCCGCGACGAACTCGATCGAGCGCGGCAGCTTGTAGCCGGCGAGTCTGCCGCGACCGAACGCGACGAGCTCGTCGGCGTTGGCGGTCGAGCCCGGCGCGCGGACCACGAGTGCCTTTACGGTTTCGCCCCAGCGCTCGTCGGGGACGCCGATCACCGCGACCTCGGCCACTGCGGGGTGCTGCGAGAGTGCCTCCTCGACTTCGATCGGATACACGTTCTCTCCGCCGCTGACGATCATGTCCTTGATCCGGTCGGTTAGGAACAGGTACCCGTCATCGTCTTGGTAGCCGCCGTCGCCGGTGCGCAGCCAGCCGTCGGGCATCAGCGCGGCACCCGTCTCCTCGGCGCGGTCGTAATAGCCGGCCATCACGTTCGGCGCGCGCAGCCACACCTCGCCAACCTCGCCGGCGGCACAGTCGCGTCGGCTGTCCGAGTCGACAATCCGCATCTCAACCCAGGGCAGAGGACGCCCCGCCGATCGCAGCAGGTGCTGGCGGTCGCCGTCGGCGTCGTGATCCTCGGGCCGGAGCTGGATGACGCCGCCGGTCGTCTCCGTCAGGCCGTAGACGCCGAACAGTGGGCACCGGAAGGTGCGGAGCGCGGCTCTCAGCACCGGCGTCGTGATCGGAGACGCGCCGTAAACAATCGACCGCAGGCTCGAGTAGTCACGCTCGGCCGCGCCGGGGACCGCGGCCAGCATCTGCAGGATCGTCGGTACGAACACGGGGTTCGTCACCCGTTCGCGCTCGAGCAGATCGAGTACCTGCGCGGCGTCGAACTCGCTGACGAGGATCGTCGTCGCCCCGTTCACGAGCCCGAGATACGCCCAGCCGATGCCGCCGATGTGGAACATCGGCAGCGGCGTCAGGCTGACCGACTCCGAGTCGAACAGCCACACGTCGGCACTCAGATACGCAGCGGCGAGGTTCCGCTGGGTCGTCAAGACGCCCTTGGGAAGGCCGGTGGTGCCGGACGTGTACATCTGCACGGCCACGTCGCTCGCCTGTCCCCGGTGCCCGGGATCGGTGGCGGGGTGCTCGGCGAGCCGCCGCTCGTACGCATCGCCGGTGTCGACGACGTCGAGACGCTGCGGGATATCCCGCGCGATCTCTCGGGCGATGTCGCCGTAGCCGCGTCCCGCGATCATCAGCGTGCAGCCCGCGTCCGCAACGATCGTCTCGAGCTCGGTCGGCGCGAGCCGCCAGTTGAGCGGCACGGCAACGGCCCCGATCTTGCTCGTCGCGAACAGCAGCTCGATCAGCTCGGGCGCGGTGCGATCGAGGTGGGCGACCCGGTCGCCCGCGCCGACGCCGGCCGACAGCAGCGCCTGCGCCAGTCGGCTCGAGCGCTCGTGGAGTTCGTCATACGTCAGCGAGCGGTTGCCGCAGCGAATCGCGACGACGTCGGGCCGGCCCCGCGCGTGCTCGCGGACGACGTCCGCGACTCGGAGATCTTCGAGAACCTGCACTGAAGTCAATTCAATCACAGCGGGCGCTGGCGCGACCAACCGCCGTGGCGGGCGACGAAAGAAGCTCAGCGGTGAGCGGCGAAGAACCGGCCGATCGCCTTATCCACCGCGGGCTCCTCGGTGGGGTACAGGTGACCCGCCTCCTCGAGGATCCGGAGCTCTGCACCTGGCACGAGCTCGGCGGTCATGTGCGCGTTGGCGACCGGGATGATCCGGTCGCGAGCGCCGTGGACGACCATTGTCGGCACGCTGATCCGCGATAGCCGGCGATAGCAGTTGTGCAGCGAGCCGGCGAGCAGCTGCGCCCGGTACGCGCGCTCGTTGAACGGGTTCCGAAGCCGCCGCTCGATGTCCTCAGCGATCCGCTCAGCCTGGGTCGCGCGGCAGCGCGGGCTGTAGTTGAACGGCACCGACTCCCACGCGGCCTGCTCCGATCGCATCATCGCGCGCCTTTGGAAGAACGCCGCGACCTCGGCGTCGGGAGGCGTCACGTGGCGACCGCCGGAATGCGTGCCACCCAGCACGATCGACTGGACCCGTGCGGGATAGCGGAGTGCAACCTGTTGGGCGACCATGCCGCCGAGCGAGAAGCCGTACACGTGCACCCGCTCGAGTCCCAGGTCGTCGAGGATCGAGACCGCGTCGTCGGCCATGGCCTCGGTCGTGTACGCGTAAGTCAACGACTCCGACTGACCGATGCCGCGGTGGTCGAACGTGATCACCCGCATTGAACCCGCCAGCGCGTCGACGGTCCGCCACCAGGCACCGCCGCTCAGGCCGAGGCCGTGGATGAGTAGGACCGGATCTCCGGTCCCGGTGCTCTCCCAGTAGATCCGCGTCCGTCCGCCGGGCGCCGTGACGATGCCGGACCGGTCGCTCACACGTCGAGGATCCAGCGGATTCCCGAGAGCTGCGTGGCGCCGACGTCGCGCGTCAGCTCGGCACACGATGCGAAGGCCGCCCGCACGGGCTCCACCTCGACCGCTCGGGCGATGCCCAGTTGCGTTTCGCTCACCGCCCGGATTGCCGACTCGTACGCATCCACGCAGGCTTCGGCTCCTCCCCATGGGATCAACACGGCCCTGCCGACCTTTCCGATCGCGTCCATCGCTCGCTCGAGCACATCATCCGTGAAAGGCATCTCCTGAATCCTCCTGTTCAGCTCATTGCAGCTGGTCTGCCACGCCGGCGGCGGTCAGCGCCGCGAACTGCTCATCGACCGAATTGGCCAGCACGATTAGATCACGGGTCTGTCCGGAGCGGTCCTGGACGTGATTCGTCAGCAGCGCCTCGGGCTCGAAGCCCAGCCCGCGGAACATCGCGATCAGCGGTCCCTGGTCGGCGATCACCTCGACGACGAGCTTCTTCAATCCCATCTCGACCGCCTCGAGCACCGCGTGGCGGGCCAGGCTGCGCCCGATGCCGCGGCCCCGGTGGTCGGGATCGACGACGAGCCGGACCTCGCCGACGTGGTTCGACCACCCGACGAGCCGCATGACCGCCACCGCGCCGACGACCTCGCCGTCCTCGACCGCGATCACGCGTCCGTCGCCAGGTTGCACCCAGTCCTCGAGCACGCGCGGATCGCCGACGTCCTCCTTGAGGAACGTTCTGTCGCTTTCCGGGATTCGCTCGAAGAACTCCGAAAGCGCCCGGCTATCGCCCGCCTCGATTGGTCGAATATCCATGGCTGCTCCTAGTGGTCGCTCACGCCGGTCAGGACGGCGGATCGCTGTGGTCGATGATCCAGCTGGTCAGCTTCGGCATCGTGTGCTTGAACGCGCTCCTGCCGGTTCCAAAGGTGACGTGGCCGCCGGGAAGTCGCAGCTCCTCTCGGCGGCCGGGGTCGCCGACGAGCTGCATGACCGGCTCGACGGCGGGCGGGGGGACGACGTTGTCGCGCTCGGCCATCGCGTTCAGGACGTTGCCGCGAACGCCTGACAGCTCCACCCGGCGCGTGCCGAGCGGGATCGAGCCGGTCATCAGGATGTTCTGGCGCACGAGCAGCTCCACGAGCTGGCGGAACGTCGCCCCCGGGAACGGCACGTGGTCGCGCGACCAGGTCGCCATCGCCTGGAAGCCGTCGACGAACTCGTCGTTCCAGAGGTTCTCGAGCAACGTCGCCTTCTGCGCCACCTCGGTCGTGGGCGCGAGCATGTAGAAGCCGCTGTAGAGCGCGTCGGCGGGGACGTTGCCGGTTTCGTCGATCATCTGATCGGGGTCGAGCCGGCCCTCGCGTAGCAGCGCGACCATTGCTCCCATTTCGTTGAAGTCGACCGGCGTGGCCATCAGGATCAGGTTGCGCACGTTCGCGTCCTCGTGACCGGCGGCGTACAGCGCCGCGAGGACGCCGCCAAGGCAGTAGCCGGCGAGCGTGACCTCCTCGTGTCCGCTCACGCGCCGCACCTCGGCCAGCGCACGCGGGAGGTACCAGTCGACGTAGCGCTCGAGGTCGTTGTCGGCGTCCAGCTCGTCGGGGACTCCCCAGTCGAGCATAAATACGTCCAGGCCGGCGCCCGTCATGTACTCGACCATGCTGTTGCCCGGCCGCAGATCGAGGATATAGCTCCGGCTGACGAGGCTGTGCACGATCACGACCGGAGGCCCGTAGCGGCGGGCGCCGCCCCTGTAGCGCCACAGCTCGGCCTTGCCGCTCTTCCACACGACGTCCTTCGGCGTCGCGCCGAGCGCCGGCCGGTGGGTGCCGCGGACGTAGCGAATGCCGTTGCGGGCGCGCAGGATCGAGCGCTCGACGTCGCGGTTGACGCGCCCGAGCAGGTCGACCGGGTTGAGCGTCGACGGTACCTTCGGGTTCATCTCACCTCCGACCGCGGCCCGGGCTCGTCGAGCTCGGAGACGTCGTCCGAGAGCTGGTTGAGCCGCCGCTCCATCCGCGCCAGTTGCTGGCGCATGTTGCGGATGTCTGACCCCGCGGGCAGGTTCAGCAGGTGCAGACAGCGGCGCGAGACCCCCTCGGCCGCGCCGCCCACGGTGCGCCGGACCCGGGTCGTCTTGGTCACGAGGTCGAAGTACTTGTCCGAGCGGACCGCCGACTCGATCGGCTCGCCGATCGCTCGCTCGACCCGCAGCACGACGCGGAGCCACAGGGGGTTGTTCGCTGGCATACGCCCGGGAACCTACCGTGGATTTGAATTGACTTCAAGTCTGGCCGGGGGCTCAGGTGCCCCCTCCCCGGTACCGGCCATGCTCCACTGGGCGCCGCCGTCGACGGTGATGATCGACCCCGTTGTGTACGTCGAGGCGTCGCTGGCGAGGTACAGCGCAGCGCCGACGATCTCCTCGGAATGACCGGCGCGCCGCATCGGGAACGTCCTGGCTCGTTCGGCGAATACGTTCATGTCCCAGGCCTGCGCGATCGTCGTCAGGAACGGCCCGGGCATGACAGCGTTGACGCGGACGGTCGGGCCGAACGCATGCGCGAGACCGACGGTCATCGCATTGACGCCCGCCTTGGCGGCGGCGTAGGGAATGATGTCGCTGGTGGGCCGGACGGCGCCGGTGCTGCTGATGTTGATGATCGACCCGCCTCCGGCGGCGACCATCCGCTCTCCGACGAGCGCGGCGAGGCGGAACGGGCCCTTGAGGTTGACGCTCAAAACCTTGTCGAACAGGTCCTCGCTGACGTCCGAGAGCCGTCCGTACAACGGCGAGATGCCGGCGTTGTTGACGAGCACGTCGATGCGCCCGAAGTCGCGGTAGACACCTTCGACGAGCGGCGCGAGCTCGTCCCAGTGGCCGACGTGGCATGCGCAGCCGACGGCCTTGAACCCGTCGGCTCGTAGCTCCCCGACGACCTCGTTGCAGGCGTCGGGCTTGCGGCTGACGACGACGACCTCGGCGCCGGCGGAGGCGAATGCGCGCACCATCGCTAGCCCAAGGCCGCGCGTGCCGCCGGTGACGACCGCGACCTTTCCGGACAGATCGAACAGGTCACGCGCGCCGCGGGCGTCGGCGGGTGCGCCGGGGCTGTCACTCGAGTTCGGCAGAGCGATCAACTCCTGAGTAGAGGATGGGTGTTGCGCGGGCGCGGTCGGTTGACGCGCCCGAGTCGCGGCCAAGTGGGGCTGGCTCGCGGATCGAAAACCACGACTTCCCGTAGCGACTGCCGTCCTCACGGATCTCTTCAGACACGTTGCCTTCGTCCAGGAGCAGGTCGAGATGTCCGAGCACCTCCCAGACGACGAGCAGCGGCTGCTCGGCCACCGTCCGCGCGGACCACAGATGGCCGGCGATGCCGTAGGCCTGGGCCGGGCCCTGCTCGAGGACGCCTAGGATCCGCTGACAGCGCCGCTGATGCTCGCTGAAGCGGCGGAGCACGAGGCGGGTGTGATCGTTGACTGGGTCTCCGTGACCGGTCAGCAGCCTTTGCAGCGGCATGGAGGCGGTTCGCCGCATGTTCCCCAGATACTCGATTCGTGCCCGTGGCCGCGAGCCGGTGGGCTCGGCCGCCGGAACGATCTCGGCGTTCGAGGAGATCCCCGCCAGCAGGTGATCGCCGACGAACGCGGTGGCGCTCGCCTCGTCGAACAGCAGCGCGTCGGTTGTGCTGTGGCCTGGTCGGGCCAGGATCCGCAGATCGCGGCTCCCGGCAGTGATCACGTCGCCATCGGAGAGCACGATGTCGGTCGTGTACGCCTCGGACGTGTCGCGGATGAAGTCCCAGAAGCCTTCGTTGGCCTCGATCACCGACTCGGGCACGCCGTGGTGGCGCATCAGCTCGACCGAGAACGATCGGTCGGCCGCCGAGCGCTCGGCGTAGGTGAGGCCGTATTCGGCGGCGCGGTCGAGCGCGGCCACGCGCGCCCCGGAGCGAGCCACGATTGTCGCGATCAGCCCCGAGTGGTCAAGGTGGTGGTGGGTCGGGATCACGAGCTCGATGTCCTCGAGGCGCACGCCCTCCCGTCGCAGGCCGGCCTCGAGCGCGGCGAGCGCCTCATCGGTGCGGGGGCCGGTGTCGACGAGCGTGAGCGGGTCCCCGCGAAGAAGCCAGATGTTCACCGACTTGATGTGCGGCAGTGGTGCTTGGATCTGAACGGTTCGTTCCATGTCCTGCGACTCGGCGGGCGCCGGCTGGCGTCCAGGAATTGAATCGAGTTCAGTATGTCACACCTCGGGCGCCACGTGCGGTTATCGGGGCCGGACCCAACCGCTAAGGGCTGCTTTTGCAGCAAGAAAGCACGTTCCAGCGGGACGAACACGGGAACCCGAAGGAAACGACTCGCCAAATCGATCGCGAACCTATATGATCTGAATTCAGCTTAGACAACAAGACCGTAGGAGAGCCGATGAGCGTTCAGGAGCAGACAAGCCCGGAAACCTCGACGGAGGGCGCCGTTGAGTACGAGGTCAACGATGGCATCGCCACGATCTGGCTGAACCGGCCTCGCGTCAAGAACTGCTTCAACTGGACGCAGCTCACCACCTTCGGCGAGGCGCTCGAGCGTGCCGAGGACGACGACGATGCACGCGTCGTCGTGATCCGCGGCCGAGGCCACACGTTCTGCGCCGGCGCGGACCTGAACATGCTCGACTCCGAGTTCCTGAAGACGTCGGCTAACTCGATCAAGATCGCCCAGGTGTCCGCGCGCACGTTCGACCGCGCGTTTAACCTCGGCAAGCCAACGATCGCGGCCGTCGAGGGCTATGCGGTGGCCGGTGGCTTCGAGCTATCGATCTCGTGCGACTTCCTGATCGCCGCCGACGACGCCAAGATCGGCGACTTCCACATCCGCCGCGCCCTGTTCGGCGGCGCCGGCCCGATCTACCGCCTCCCGCGCTACATCGGGATCCGCAAGACCAAGGAGCTCCTGTTCACCGGCAAGCTGCTCTCCGGCAAGGAGTGCTACGACTGGGGTCTGGCCAACGTGTCCGTGCCGGCCGACCAGATGGACCAGGCGATCGCCGACTTCGCCGCGCCGATGCTCGACAAGAGCGCGTTCACGATGCGGATCACGAAGATGGCCGCGAACCGGGGACTCGACGGCGACACCGAGACGCTGATCGCGCTCGAGAGCATGACCTGCAACGTCGCGCACCAGTCCGAGGACGCACGCGAGGGCGTGCAGGCGTTCCTGGAGAAGCGCGATCCGGTCTGGAAGCACCGCTAGTCACGGCGTTCGCGCGCGACGGCCATGGACTTCGCCTACGACGACACCACCGTCGAGCTTCAGCGTCAGCTGCTCGCGTTCATGGACGAATGCGTCTATCCCGCCGAGCCGCGGTTCCGCGAGGAGGGGCATTCGCTCGAGGACCCGTGGGGGACCCCGCCGGTCATCGAGGAGCTGAAGGCGGAGGCGCGCCGGCGCGGATTGTGGAACCTGTTCCTGCCGCGCACGCACGAATACGGCGCCGGGTTGACGAACGCGCAGTACGCCCCGCTGGCCGAGATCACGGGGCGGAACCCGTGGATCGCGCCCGAGGCGATTAACTGCTCGGCGCCGGACACCGGCAATATGGAGCTGCTGTCGCTGTTCGGCAGCGAGGATCAGCAGGAGAAGTGGCTCGAGCCACTGCTCGAAGGAGAGATTCGCTCGGCGTTCTCGATGACCGAGCCCGAGGTCGCCTCCTCGGACGCCACGAACATCGCGACGCGCATCGAACGCGACGGCGACGACTACGTGATCAACGGGCGCAAGTGGTGGACGTCCGGCGCGATGTCGCCTCGCTGCACGTTGTTGATCGTGATGGGCGTGACCGATCCCGAGGCAGAGCGTCACCGTCGCCAGAGCATGATCCTGGTGCCGAAGGACACGCCGGGCGTCAACATCCAGCGCTCGACGAGCCTGTTCGGCTACGCCGATGGGCCGCACGGCGGCCACGCCGAGATCGTGTACGACAACGTCCGCGTGCCGGCGTCGAACCTCCTCGGCGACGAGGGCGACGGGTTCCGGATCGCCCAGGAGCGGCTCGGGCCGGGGCGGATCCATCACGCGATGCGCGCGATCGGGATGGCCGAGCGGGCGCTCGAGATGATGTGCGAGCGCACCGCCCAGCGGTCGACGTTCGGCCGCCCGATCATCGAGCACGGGGTCGTCCAGCGCTGGATCTCCGAGGCCCGTGTGCGGATCGAGCAATGCCGTCTGCTCGTGCTGAAGACGGCGTGGCTGATGGATACTGTCGGGAACCGCG
Organism: uncultured Solirubrobacterales bacterium; assembly: GCA_963737055.1. Lineage (GTDB taxonomy): Bacteria > Actinomycetota > Thermoleophilia > Solirubrobacterales > Solirubrobacteraceae > Palsa-465. The sequence continues at coordinate 683,942 of CAVTRE010000004.1, forward strand.
GCGCCCGGATCGAGGTGTCGGCGATCAAGGTCGCCGCGCCCGACGTCGCCACCTGGGTCATCGACCGGGCGATCCAGGCGCACGGCGGCGCTGGGGTGGCACAGGACACCGTTCTGCCCGAGCTCTACGCGGTAGCCCGCATCCTGCAGATCGCCGACGGGCCCGACGAGGTCCACCACATGGCGATTGCGCGCCGCGAGACGGCACGGTACGAGCGTCTCCCGGTGACGGCGAGCTGACCCGCTCGACGGGTCACAGCGAGCTGACCCGTTTGACGCGCCAGGTCGTAAGTCAGGAGTCCAGCTGCTGGCGCCCCGCCTCGATCAGTGGCGCCACGAGTCCTTCCGCCTGATCGAAGCCGCCCCCGACCATCGAGCCGCCGGCGGCACGTGCGGCGATTCCCTGACACACGACCGCGAGCTTGAAGTAGGCGAACGACTGATACCACCCGATGTCGGATAGGTCGGCGCCGGTCCGGCGGGCGTAGCGCTCGATGATCTCGGCGCGCGTGGGGAATCCCTCGGCGGCGGTCACCGGCGCCATGATTCGCGCTCGGCGGAGGACTTCCGAGTCGTCCGCCTCGCTCCAGTACGCGAGCATCGCCCCAAGATCTGAGAGTGGGTCGCCGAGCGTGCTCATTTCCCAATCGAGCACCGCCACGATCGCTCCGACCTCTGTCGGGTGCAGGATCGTGTTGTCGAGCCGGAAGTCGCCATGCACGATCGTGCCGGCCTGCTGCTCGGGGAGGCTGGCTACGAGGTCAGCCCGGAGCGCGTCGAGCGCCGGCAGATCGGCCGTCTTCGACGCCTCCCATTGCTGAGACCACCGCCGCAGCTGCCGCTCCATGAACCCGGCCGGGTGCCCGAACTCGGCCAGTCCGACGGCGGCGGGGTCGACGGTGTGGAGATCGGCGAGGACATCGACGAGCGCCTCGCCGATCCGCCGGCGATCGTCGTCGGCGGCCGCGTAGCCGGGCGGAAGCCCGTTGCGGCAGATGTGACCGACCACGCGCTCCATCAGATAGAAGGACGCGTCGAGCGGGCTGTCGGCGTTACCGAGGTGGAAGGTCCGAGGCACCGGCACGGCGGTACCGGCGAGCGCGGTCATCACGGTGTACTCGCGGCCCATGTCGTGCGCGGTGGGGAGGATGTGTCCGAGCGGCGGGCGTCGCAGAATGACCTCACCCGCGTCGCAGGCGATGCGATAGGTCAGGTTGGATTTTCCGCCCGAGATCAGGGCGACATCGCACGTTTCCCACCGCGGGTCGTGCAGGACGTCGGCCAGCAGCGGCCCGACAACCTCGGCGTCGGCGCCCGTCGTAATCCGTTCGAGGCTCTGCGCGGTCGGATCGCCCCACCCGAGCTCGTCGGCGGTCGTCACGCCGCCACCTGCTCCTTGATGGCGCTCGACACCAACGTCCGGCCAAGCTCTCGCTCGTGGTGGGTGGCATCTCCGAACTGCTGCTCGCGCAAGATGATCCGTCGCAGGAAGCGGTGGGCAGGGTGCTCCTCGGTGAACGCGATGCCGCCGAAGACCTGGATCGAGCCATGCGCGACCTCGCGCGCCGCGCGCGAGACGTACGCCTTTGCGACCGATGCCGTCAGCGGTGCCTCGGGAATGCCCTGATCGAGCGCGGCCGCCGCGTACAGCGTCGTCGACCACGCGCTCGCCTGCCGCACGTGGAGGTCGGCCATCAGGTGCCGTAGTGCCTGGTTGCTTCCGATCGTCCGTCCGAATTGCCGGCGCTCGGCCGCGTAGGACCGCGCCTGATCGAAGATGTTCGCCGCGGCCCCGACGGCCTCGGCGGCAGCGAGCAGGCCCCCGACGCGCATGAGCCGGTCGATGATCGTCTCGGCGAGTGGCCCGCCGGCGACCGCTTCGACTTCGGCATCGGCGAACGTCACCCGGCTGAGCGGCACGCCGCCGTCGAGGCTCGGCTGCCCGGCGAGCTCGACCCCGGGCGATCCGCTCTGAACGAGAGCCAGCCCGGGTTCGCCATCGACGAGGGCGACGACGACGAGGTGGTCGACGTCCGAAGCGTGCTCGACCGCGGCCTTGGTGCCGGTCAGCCGGTTCGCCCGCACCGTTGTGCGCACGCCCGAGGGCGACCAGCCGCCACCGGGCTCGAGCAGCGAGATCGCGAGCCGGGCGTCGCTACCGAGGAGGTCGCTGAAGCCCGCCGGGAGCTCGGCCGCGACCGGCGTGAGTGCGTAGCGAACGGCGACGCTCGCGAGCAGCGGGATCGCGGCGAGGTGACCGCCGGCGGCCCGCGCGACGAGACACAGCTCGATCGCGCCGAGGTCAGTTCCGGCCCCGCCGAGCACTCCGAACTCGACAAGGCTCTCCCATAGCCGCGCGCGCGCGGCGTCGCCTGCCTGCCACGCGCTCTCGGCGGCCGGCCACCGCCGATCGAGCAGCGTGTTGATCGACTCCTCGAGCCAGACCTGTTCGTCGCTCAGCTCGAGGTCCACGTCTATTCCTTCGGGAGCGACAGGATGCGGTCGGCGATGATGTCACGCTGGATCTGGCGGGTGCCGCCGTACACGCTGGCTGCGCGGGAGTACAGATACGTCTCGTACCAGAAGTCGTTCTCCGGAATGTCGTCGGGATCGCCGCTCTGCAGCGTTGGCCCGAGCACGTCGAGAACGGTGGAGGCGAGCCGTTGCTCGGCCTCGCTCATCAGCAGCTTGACGCTCGAGCTCTCCGGGCCGACGGCGCCGCCTTTGAGGAACTCACCCGCCGTCCGGTACGCGTGGTGGCGGAGCACTTCGATGCCGATCAGAGCGCGCGCGAGCGCCCTCTGGGCATCGGGATCATCGAGCACCGGACGACCATCGAGTTCGCGCCGACCGGCGACCGACACGGCCCGGTCGAACCACGTCCGCAACTTGACCTGGCGGGGGAGCGCCGCCGTTCCCCGCTCGTGCCCGAGCGTGTACATCGCGATCTTCCACCCGTCTCCAAGCTCGCCGAGCAGGTTCTCGCGCGGCACGACGACGTCGTCTAGGAACAGCTCGCTGAACTCGGCGTGACCGGTGATCTGCGTCATCGGCCGGACCTCGAGACCCGGCGTCGACATGTCGACGATCAACATCGAGATCCCGCGGTGGCGAGGCACGGTGTCGTCGGTGCGCGCGAGCAGCCCGCAGAACTTCGCGTACTGACCCCACGACACCCACGTCTTCTGACCGTTGATCACAAACGTCTCGCCGTCTTGCGCCGCGCGCGTGCGCAGGCTGGCGAGATCCGACCCGGCTTCGGGCTCCGAGAACCCCTGGCACCAGATCTCCTCCGCCGACAGGATCGGGGGGATGTAGCGCCGGCGCTGTTCGTCGTTGCCGAAGCGCAGCAGCGAGGGCCCGAGAACGCCGAGCCCGACCACGTTCACGAACTCGGGGGCGCCTGCCGCGGCAAGCTCCTGATCGACGATGAGCTGCTCAACGGGCGGGCGTCCTTGACCACCGAACTCGCCCGGCCAGGTGCGCCCGACATAACCGGCGGCGTAGCAGGCAGCCTGCCAGCGCCGGAGCGTGGCCATCCGATCGTCGAGATCGTGCGGCAGCTCGAAGGAGCGAATCCCTTCGCTGGAAAGAAACGCACGGACCTCGTCGGCGAGAGCCCGCTCGGACGCGGTTTCGGTCAGTTGCATCGAACTGACATCGTATCAGCTCAGATGTAGGGTGGGCAGGGTCTAATCGTCCGAGAATGCCGATTGTTGCCGATCAATCCGCGTTGTCATTAGAGCCGGACGCGTGGTAACGTGCCACTGACGTGAGTTCGACTCAGGCTTCTAATGGCAAGACCTCTCGGCCAACGCCCCGGTCGCGTAACGAGGGTGCCAGGCGAGTCGAGATCCTCGACGCCGCGATCGAACGGTTCGGCCGAGACGGATACGAGAACACTAAATGGGCCGAGATCGCGGACGACGTTGGCATCGGGCCGACCGCCCTCTATCACTACTTCGACTCCAAGCAGCACTGCCTCTACGTGATCCTCGACGAGGCGCTGACCGAGTTGCACCAGCGGTTCGACGCGATCACCGCCGGTCATGACGATCCACGCAACGCGCTGCGCGCGGTGTGCGCCGACTGCTTCGAACTGTCCGAGCACGAGGTCATGCGCAACCGCGTGCTTGTCGCCGAGCAGGCGCTCTTGAGCGGCGAGGGCGCCTCGCGGCGCGAAGAGCAGGCCCGCGTTGCTGGTCGCGAGAAGACGCGCGCCCTGGAGCTGGCCTGGACGCGTTTCCTCGCCGATGCGATGAGCAAGGGCGTCGTTTCCAAGCGCGACCCGCGGATGCTCGCCCGGGCCATGCTCGGCCTCTACAACAGCATCTGGCATTGGTACCGCCCGGACCAGACGCTGCTTCTGGCGACGATCGCCGAGTTTTTCACCGCTCGCATGCTGGCCGTCGCCGGCGTCTCCGGTGACGGTGACTCGGCGGCCTGAAGCACCGGCGCGCATGGAGTCCCCGCTCGCGCAGTCAGGCCGCCTGGTGCTTCCCGAGCTCACTGGTCGAGCCTGCCGCTCCCGCCCCGACCGTCCCGCGGTGATCTTCGGCGACGACGTCCGGACTCACGCACAGCTGCACGATCGCGCCGCGCGTCTTGCCTCCGTCCTCGCGGCCGCCGGCGTGGGGCCGCGTGATCGCGTGGCGGTGCTCTTGCACAACCGCATCGAGTTCGTCGAGGCGCTGCTCGCGTGCCACCACCTGGCCGCGGTCGCGGTCCCGATCAACTTCAGGCTGGCGGCCGACGAGGTCGACTACGTCCTGTCGGACTCGGGCTCTGTGGCGTTGATCTGCGATGTGGCGGTGCCGCGGGCGGATGAGGTTCGGTTCGTGCTTTCGGTCGGGTCGGACTCCTCGAGCTACGAGGATGCGGTGGGCTCGCACTCCTCGAGCTACGAGGATGCGGTCAGATCCGCGCTGCCCCGCGACCGGGCCGAAGTGGACGAGGACGATCCCGCGCTCATGTGTTACACGTCGGGGACGACCGGCCGGCCGAAGGGAGCGGTGCTCACTCACCGCAACCTTGTGGCGAGCACGCTGAGCTGGATCCACGAGATGCGCGCCGGCGAGGATGACGTGTGGCTCTCCGGTCAGGCGCTGTTCCACATCGGCGGGATCAACGGCCTGCTCCCGTTTCTCGTGCTCGGGGCGACCGTGATCATCACCCCGACGACGGCGTTCGACCCCGACGCGATGCTCGGGTTGATCGAGGCTCACGGCGTGACGATGTGCATCTTCGTGCCGACGCAGTGGGCGTCGATCTGTGCGAGCGACGCTTTGGCGCGAATCGACCCGCGGCGGCTCCGCGCGGCAATGTGGGGCGCGTCGTCGTCGCCGCGGCGCACGCTCGAAGCGATGGAGGCGGCGTTCCCGAACGCGGCGATCGTCAGCGCCTACGGCCAGACCGAGATGTCCGGCGCCACCACGCTCCTCAAAGGTCCCGACTCGACCCGGAAGATGGGCTCGGTCGGTAAGCCGATGCTCGGCGTCGAGCTGCGGGTCGTCGACGATGAGCTGCAGGACGTGCCGCCCGGTGGGGTCGGTGAGATCGTCTACCGGGGCCCGAACGTGATGGCGGGCTATCACCAGCAGCCCGACGCGAACCGCGAGGCGTTCGCGGGCGACTGGTTCCACAGCGGCGATCTCGCCCGGCTCGACGACGAGGGCTACCTGTGGCTCGTCGACCGCAAGAAGGACATGATCGTCAGCGGCGGCGAGAACGTGTATCCGGCCGAGGTCGAGCGAGTGCTGCTCGAACATCCGGCCGTCGCCGAGGCCGCGGTCATCGGCGTCCCGCACCCGCGCTGGGTCGAGACGCCGGTGGCGTTCGTCGTTCCAAGCGGAGCCGGGGAGCTGGACGGCCTCGCCGAGGAAGAGCTCGTCGGCCATTGCCGGCAGTACCTCGCGGGCTACAAGAAGCCGTCGGCGATCGTCGTCGTGCCCGAGCTGCCTCGCAACGCCGGCGGAAAGGTCCTCAAGCGTCGCCTGCGCGAGACGTACGGCGACCCGTTCTCAGCAACCGTGGAGTGAGTCGATGCCATACGTGTACGCGAACGTCAAGGTGAAGTACGGCCAGCTGCCCGCCTTCTACGAGGCGATGGTCACGATCAAGCGGGTCATGGAGGAACACGGGTGGACGCTGGTCGGCGCGTGGAGCACCGTGATCGGCGACCTCCACGAGGTGCACGACCTGTGGGAAGTTCCGGACGCCAACACCGTGCCGGCCGCATTCGCCGCGGCATACGAGGACCGCGAGTTCGTGGAGGCGGCGGGTCGGATCGCGGCCGCCGCCGATCGCGAGGTCCTCTCGCTCGTGATCAAGACTCCCTACAGCCCCTGACGGTTTCGGCGCCGACGCCGGGCTCGCCATGCACAACGCGCCAAAGTCGCCCCCGGCGTTCGACTTTGGCGAGATAAGCGCCTCAGTGGCGCTTATCTGCGGTGGGCGGCATCGTGGCTGGGGGCTTGGTGCGAAATGCACCCGGGGAGCGTGAGCGCCGCGACGCTCACGAGAAGCCCCGCGCGGCGCCGGCTGCGGCCGTGTTTCAGGCGTGAGCCGGAGTTGCTTGGACCGACTGGAGGACCTCCTCGGGGACCTCCTGTGACGGGTCGATCGAAATCGTCTTGTCGAGCAGGTACTCGTCGATCGCGTACGGGCCGTGCTCACGGCCGACGCCCGACTCCTTGTAGCCCCCGAACGAGGAGTTGAAGTCCGCCACCATCGTGTTGATCGAGAACGTGCCGGTGCGGATCCGGCGGGCGACCTCGAACCCGCGCACCGGGTCACCGGTGAACACCGAACCCGACAGGCCGAACCGGCTGTCGTTGGCGATGCGGATCGCGTCGTCCTCGTCGTCGTACGGGATCAACGCGATCACGGGCCCGAAGATCTCCTCCTGGGCGACCGTCATCTCGTTGGTGACGTTCGTCAGCAGCGTTGCCTCGACGTACCACCCTTTGTCGAGGTGGTCGGGCTTCTTGCCGCCGGCAGCAACGGTCGCGCCCTCGTCGACCGCTTTCTGGATATAGCTGAGGACGCGATCCCGATGCGCCTCGGTGACCAGCGGCCCGATCACGGTGTCGTCCGCGTGCGGATCGCCGACCTTGAGGCTCTTGAACGCCTCGGCGAGCTTCGAGGCGATCTCGTCGTACTGTGATCTCGGCGCGAGGATGCGGCTCATGCACACGCAACTCTCGCCCTGGCTCGTGCCGGCGCTTGCGCCGACGAGGATCGGCAGGACGGCGTCGATGTCGGCGTCGTCGAGGACGATCGCGGCCGACTTGCCACCGAGCTCGAGCACGCATGGCCTGACGAGCTCGCCGCACGCGCGGCCGATCTGCTTGCCGACCTCGACCGAGCCGGTGAAGCTGACCATGTCGACGTCGGGGTGCGTGACCAGCCGCTCGGACCCCTCGCGGTCCGCCGCGACGATGTTGATGACGCCGGGCGGGAAGCCGGCCTCGGTGATGAGATCGCCCATCGCAAAGAGCGTCAGTGGGTCGGGATCGGGCGTCTTGACGACCGCCGTGCAGCCGGCGACGATCGCCGGCGCGATCTTTTGAGCGATGCCCGAGATCGGGAAGTTGAACGCGGTCATCGCTGCGACCACGCCGACGGGCTCGCGTACGAGCAGGCTCTTGCTCTCGTATTTCATGATCAGTCCGCCCGCGTTGCCGGCGAGCGGCGACAGATCCGCCTCGCGCACCTCGGCGTACGTGTGCTCGCGGCCCGCCTTCGCGTAGTAGTTCCAGTGCAGCGTCGGCGCCACCGAGTGGTAGACCTCCGCGGTCAGCTTGGTGTGACCGAGCTCATCGACGATCAGGTCGCGGAACTCTGGCTGATGCTCGGCGATCAACGCCGCGAGCCGCTCCATCATCTCCGCGCGCTCCTCGACCGGGCGCGTGGGCCAGTCGGTCTCGTAGAACGCGTGGCGTGCGGCCTCCACCGCGCGGTCGATGTCCGTCGCGTTCGCCGCCGGCACATAGCCGATCTTCTCCCCGGTGGAGGGGGAGATGACGTCGAAGCGCTCCTTGGAGTCTGACTCCTGCCAGCGGCCGTCGATGTACAGCTTCGTGTATTCGCGTGGCAGCATGAAGAGCTCTCCTCGTCGTCTCGTGGTCTGGGGCGTATCTACGGGTTGACCTGAAGTCGGTTCGTTTATCTTAGTGGTCGCGGCGTCGGAGTCAAGCCCGCCCCACTATGCCGCCGTAATCACCGGGTTGACCCGAGTTGCGTCCTCGCGCTGATCTGGTAGGCTCTCGACCCGAATTCAGGTCAAACTATCTAACTTGAGACGGCGACCCTGTTCCCGATACCGCAGGTCAACGACGACAATCGAGCATTCTGGACGGGCGGATGCGACGGCGAGTTGCGGATCGTGCGGTGCAACGACTGCGGCTACTACGTCCACCCGCCGTCGCCGCGCTGCCCGCGCTGTTTCGGCGAGAACGTCGAGCCGCACGCGGTCAGCGGACGAGGTCACGTCTACACCTTTACGGTCAACGACCGCGAGTGGTCTCCCGGGTTGGAGGTCCCGTACGTGATTGCGATCGTCGAGCTCGAGGAGCAGTCCGACCTCCGACTGATGACGAACATCGTCGGCTGCCCGGCGGGGGACGTGAAGATCGATCTGCCGGTCGAGGTCGAGTTCCGTGAGCAGGGCGACGTGTTCGCGCCGGTGTTCAGGCCGGTCTAGTGGCTGATCGCTTCGAAGACCGCTGCATCATCTCCGGCGTCGGCCAGTCCGAGGTCGGTCGTCGCATGACGCGGGGCGTCCTCGCGCTCACGCTCGATGCCTGCCTCGAGGCGATCGGCGACGCCGGTCTGACCCCCGCGGACATCGACGGTGTGGTCTCCTGGCCCGGGGCCGTGAGCCGGGCCGAAGGTCTCGCGCCTCCCGGTCCCGGGTCGTCCGGACCCGGCCCGCACGCAGTCATCGACGCGCTGCGCCTCGACACGAACTGGCACGCCGCCGGACCGGAGACGCCAGGCATGCTCGCCTCGGTGATTCACGGCTGCATGGCCGTCGCCTCGGGCATGTGCCGTCACGTGCTCGTCTACCGCGCGCTCAACGAGGACACCGCCTGGCGCCAGAGCACCGAACGCGTGGCCACCGACGCCGGAGGCGTGACCGGGATCATGCAGTGGATTCTGCCGTTCGGGGCGTTCTCCGGCCCGAACTGGATGTCGCTGTACGCGCGGCGCCACATGCACGAGTACGGGACGACGCGCGAACAGCTCGCACAGATCAGCCTGAACGCTCGGCGTAACGCCGCGCTCAACCCGAAGGCGGTTCTCACCAAGCCGCTCACGCTCGACGACTACATGTCGTCCCCGATGATCAGCGACCCGCTGTGCCTCTACGACTGCGACATCGCGATCGACGGCGCCACCGCGGTTGTGATCTCTGACGCGTCGCACGCGGCCGACACGCCGAGCCGGGCGATCCACTTCGAGGCCGTCGGGAGCGCGCTCCACGGCCGGGCATCGTGGGACCAGTGGGAGGACATGACGACGACCGCGGCGATGGGCGCCGGCAAGCATCTGTGGTCGCGGACCGATATGACGCCGGACGACGTCGATTGCGCCCAGCTGTACGACGGGTTCACGATCCTCACTCTGTACTGGCTCGAGGGCCTCCAGTTCTGCGGCAAGGGCGAGAGCGGCGCGTTCATCGACGGCGGCGAGCGCATCAGTCTCACCGGCGAGCTACCGCTCGCGACTAGCGGCGGCCAGCTCTCGGCCGGCCGGCTGCACAGCTTCGGCCATCTCTACGAGGCGTGTCTCCAGTTGCGCGGGGGAGCCGGCGAGCGTCAGGTGCCGGACGCCAAGGTGGTGGCGGTGAGCGCCGGCGCGGGACCTCTCGCGTCGTGCCTACTGCTCAGAACATAGGAACGGTAAACCCGTCCAAGTCACAGTGAACGCGAGGAACAGATGAATCTAGCGGCTCTTGTCGATGAGAAAGCGGCACAGTTCGGCGACCGGGTGCTCGCCATCTTCGACGACGACACCGTTACCTATTCGGAGGTCGCCGAGCGCGCCGGGCACACCGCTGCGGGACTGCGCGACCTCGGAGTCACTCAGGGTGACCGGGTCGCGATCATGATGGGCAACAGGTCCGAGTTCCTGTACGCGTGGTTCGGCATCCTCAAGCTCGGGGGCATCGAGGTTCCGATCCACGACGCCGCGAGGGGACCCGGAATCTCCCACATCCTCAACACCACCGACGCCCGTGTGGTGATCGTCGAGGACGTGTTTCTCGGTCACGTCCTGCCCTGGCTCGGGGATTCGCCGAGCGTCGAGCACGTGGTGGTCGTCGGCGAGCAGTCGACCGACGCCAACGGCGGGCGGCCGCTACACGATTTCGCCGATCTCCTCGCGCACGCGGAGCTGGTCGAGACGATCGAGGTCGAGCCGCACCAGCCCGCGTCGATCCTGTTCACCGGAGGTACGACGGGACCGCCGAAGGGAGTCGTGCTGCCCCACAACCACAACATCAATTTGGCGGTGAGCACCGCCGAGATCGCGGGCTACACCGAAGACGACGTCCTGCTGTCGGTGTTCCCGTTGTTCCACGCGAATGCGAAGTACATGACGGTGGTCGCCGCGATGGTGGCCGGCGCGAAGTCGATCGTCAACCGACGGTTCTCGGCCAGCCGCTTCTGGGACCAGTGCCGGCGCGAGCGCGTCACCGCGTTCAACGGGATGGGCGAGATGCTGCGGATCCTGATGAAGCAGCCCGAAGCCGAGGACGACACCGACAACACCGTCCGGGTGGTTATCGGCGCCGCCGCCCCGCGTGACCAGGTACTCGAATTCGAGAACCGGTACGGCCTCGCGATCCTCGACGTCTACGGCCTGACTGAAACCGGACCGGTCACCTTCTGCACCTACGACCAGCGGCGCGCCGGCTCGATGGGTGTGCCGGTGCCGTGGTACGAAGTCCGCGTCCTCGACGAGTACGACATGGAGGTTCCAGTCGGCGAACCCGGCGAGATCTGCATCCGTCCCGCGCGGCCCAACGTGATGATGGTCGGGTACTGGAACAACGACACGGCGACGCTCAAGTCGATCCGGAACCTCTGGTTCCACACCGGCGATCACGGCTACCGGGACGACGACGGCTTCTTCTTCTTCAAGGCCCGGGAGACGGACTCGATCCGCCGCCGGGGGGAGAACATCTCGGCCTGGGAGGTCGAGCGCGTACTTGCGCTTAATGAAGAACTGCTCGAGTCCGCCGTGTACGGAGTTCCCTCGCCGATGGGCGGCCAGGAGGTGATGGCCGCGATCGTCCTCAAGCCTGGCGCAGCCCTCGGGCCGGAGGACGTCCTCGATTTCTGCCAGGACAAGATGCCCCACTTCGCGGTTCCCCGGTATCTGCGGTTCGTCGACTCGCTCCCGAAGTCGCATGCCCAGCGAATCCTCAAGCAGGAACTGAAGGCCGAGGGCATCGAGGCCGACGGCGTGTGGGATCGTGAATCGGTCGGCTACCAGGTGCGGCGGTAGCACGTTGGTTGATCGCGCGCGCCAGATCCATCTCGTCGAGTACCCCGTCGGTGAGGTGACACCTGATCACTTCGTCACCGTCGACATCGATGTTCCCGAGCCCGGCCCGGGTCAGGTGCTCGTACGTAACACGTTCACCTCGGTCGACCCCGGCATGCGGCTGCGGCTTCGGGAGAGCGGCCCCGCCGGCTACTTCAACTCGTTCCCACTCAACGCCCCGATGGACGACATCTGGGCGGTTGGGGAGGTGGTGGAGTCGCGCGCCGAAGGCTTCGAAGCGGGTGACTCCGTATGGCACGCCAAGGGATGGCGCGACTACGCGATCGTTACCGCGGGCGAGCCGGCGCTGGCCGGCATCGCCACGCTGGCGCGGATCGACACTTCGGTGGCGCCGGCGCAGAAATACCTCGGTCCGCTGGGCGCGATGGGCGTGACCGCGTACGCCGGGATCATCGACGCGGCCGAGTTGCGCGACGGAGACGTCGTCTGGGTATCGGCGGCCGCCGGCGCAGTCGGCAGTCTCGCGGCGCAGATCGCCAAGCTCCGCGGCCATCGGGTCATCGGCAGCGCCGGGTCCGAGGCGAAGGTGCGGTTCCTCCTCGACGAGCTCGGTCTCGACGCCGCGTTCAACTATCACGACGGCCCCGTGCTCGACCTGCTGCGAGCGGCGGCGCCCGACGGCATCGACGTGTACTTCGACAACGTCGGCGGCGACCACCTCGAGGCCGCGCTGGCCACGCTCCGCAACTGGGGGAGGGCCGCGCTGTGCGGCGCAATCTCGGAGTACGAGTCGGCGGGTCCCACGGCCGGCCCGAGCAACATGTTCCAGGCCACCGCGAACAACCTCACGCTTCGGGGCTTCCGCGGTAGCGCCTATCAGCATCGTCTGCCGGACGTCGTCCGCGAGCTCGGCGGATGGCTGGCCGAGGGCCGGCTGCGCTATCGCGAGACCGTCATCGACGGTCTCGAGCGGGCTCCCGAAGCGCTCATGCGGGTGCTGGCCGGCGACACCACCGGCAAGGCGCTGGTCAGGGTCACATGAGGTTCGAGAACAAGGTCCTGTTCGTCACCGGCGGCGCATCCGGCCTCGGTGCCGCCACCGCGCGGCGGTTCGCTGACGAGGGCGCCCGAGTGGTGGTTGCCGACATCAACGAGGAAGGTGCGCGCGAGTACGCCGGCTCGCTGCCGGACGCGATCGCGGTCGCCGTCGACACCGCCGACCCGGCGTCGGTTCAGCGGGCGATCGAGGCAGCCGTCGAGCACTACGGGCGGATCGACGTGATCTTCAACAACGCCGGCATCGAAGGCGAGCAGACGGCCCTACACGAGATGACGGTCGACAACTGGCAGCGGGTGACCTCGGTGAACGGCGACGGGGTGTTCCACGTCCTCAAGTACGGCATCGAGGCCATGCTCGAGACCGGCGGCGGAGCGGTGATCAACACGTCATCGACCGCAGGGCTGACCGCCCAGGACAACATCTCGCCGTACACGTTCACCAAGGCCGGCATCGTGGGACTTACCCGCTCGGCCGCGGTCGAGTACGCCGCGCGCGGCATCCGGGTCAACGCCGTCGCACCGACGGTTGTGATGACCCCGCTCGTCCGCCGGTTCATCGAGAACGCGGCCGACCCGGTCGAGATGCTTCAGCGGATGGAGTCGTTCAACCCGATCCCCGGCATCGTCGAGCCCGAGGACGTCGCGGCGCTGGTCGCGTTTCTGGCCTCGGACGACGCGCGCTGGATCACCGGCGTCACGATTCCGATCGACGGCGGGTACTGCGCCCGCTGACGCTCACGCGGCCTTGCGCGCGGAACGTGGCCTGCGTGTGGTGTGGGCAGCGAGGGAAGCCCTGTCGGCGTAGCCGGCAACCGCCAGGCAGCGTTCCACGAAGAAGTCGCGGACGTCGTCCAGAGACAGACCGCCGCCCGGCCGGTACCAGTGCCAGACGCTCTTATACAGCCCGAGCAGCGCGTGCGTGAGCAGCCGCGGGTCGGCCTCGGGGATCGCCCCCTGCTCCATTCCACGGGTCAGGAACGTGGCCCAGGCGAACTCGATGTCACGCATCCGTGACCGGGCGAGCCGCCGCGCCTCCTCTTCTCGCGGCGATTTACGGGCCACCGCGATCAGGCCCTCCTCGGCGACGAGCACCCGGTTGCGCAGGACCTCGTGCTCGGTCAGGTCGAACAGCCCATTGAGCACCCGCACGAGCGTGGGCCCGAATTCACTTCGATCCGAGGTCAACTCCTCGAACCGCTCGCGCTCGGCCTGGAGCGCGTCTGCGTGGATCTCGAACAGGCAGTGGAGCTTTGATTCGAAGTAGTGATACAGCGCGGTCGAGCCCAGGCCGACGTCCGTGGCGATGTCGGCCCACTTCGTGTACTCATATCCGCGGCGGCCGAAATGGTCGATCGCAGTGGTCAGGATTTCCTGACGCTTGCTGCGGGAACTTGCCGGACTGCCCTTCCTCTGACTCGTCCCCTTCTGCGCGTTTTTGGCCACCGTTCCTCTTTCTATTGAAGTGATCCCAACTCTACCAGCGGACCCGGCATCGCTTGCCCGGTTGGCCCGGACCGCCCATCTGGGCGGTATCTCAGCGGGATTTTGTTGCGTTCGTGTGAGTGCCTCGATACAGTTGAACTGAGTTCAGCTGAGAGGATACTATGAAGGCACTCGACGGTCATGTCGTGATCATCACAGGGGCGAGCTCCGGCCTCGGCGCCCAGCTCGCCGGCGCGATCGGCGACGCTGGCGGTACCCCCGTCCTGGCCGCGCGCCGCGCCGATCGGCTGGCGGCGCTGACCGACGAGATTCCGGGCGCGGACGCGGTTACCTGTGACGTGACCGACGAGGCCGACCGCGCGCGGCTGATCGACGATGTGATCGACCGCCACGGGAGGCTCGACGGCCTGATCAACAACGCCGGTGCCGGCGCCACGGCTCCCGCCCTTCGTACCTCGCCCGAGACATTCGCTCGCGTGCTCGATCTGAACCTCGTCGCGCCGTTCGCGCTCTCCTGTCTGGCGGCGCAGCGGATGCGAAATGGAGGCGGCAAGTCGATCGTCAACATCGCGTCGGTCATGGGGTTGCGCTCGATCGGGCAGATCCCGGACGCGGCGTACATCGCCTCGAAGGCTGGGATCATCGGTCTCACTCGCGAGCTCGCGTCGCAGTGGGGCCGCTACGGGATCCGGGTCAATGCCGTGGCGCCGGGGTTCTTCGCCACCGAGATGAACAGCGAGCTAGGCGACGATCCCGAGCAATTTCCGGACTTCCTGCTGTCGCGGACGCCGCTCGGGCGCGGCGGCCGTGCCGGCGAGCTGAACGACGCGGTGCTGTTCCTGCTCGGCGCCGGCAGCAGCTTCGTCACCGGGACAGTGCTGAGCGTCGACGGAGGGATGTCAATTGCCTGACCAGCCGCGGCGACAACGCCTATCACGACTCGACAACATGACCAGCGGAGGACCGCGATGCCGACCCTGAAGTTCCAGCCCGAGGCCGACCGCTACTACGCCGAGAACTACTGGCGTGATGGAGACCTGTGGACCGACTTCGCCCGTCGCGCGGCCGAGAGCCCGGACAAGCCGGCGCTGATCCTCGACGACCGCGTGTTCACGTTCGACCGGCTCCGGCGCGCCGCCGTCGGCGTCTCGGCCAAGCTCGCCGAGGGTGGGGTCAACCCGGGCGACGTCGTCATCCTGCTCGGTCGCCACTCGATCGAGGCCGCGGTGGCGATGCTCGGGTGCATGCACCGCGGCGTTGTGATCGCGCCGCTGCCTCCAATGTTCAACGAGAGCCAGCTGTCCGCGTTGATCGCGCAGACGCGGGCAACCGGACTGCTCGGCTTCGGCGGCGACAAGGAGCTCTCGAAGTGCCGCAGCGTCGCGGACCAGGTGCCGCTGTTCTTCCCGATCGAGCCCGACCTCGTCGACCGCCTGGCCCAGGAGGATCCTCCAGACGAGCACGTCGCCCGTCATGCCGACGACCTCGCGATGGTGCTCCACTCGTCGGGGACGACGTCGACGCCGAAGGGCATCGCCCACTCGAACAACACGCTGCGCTACGCCACCGAGGGGATCTGCAAGCGCTGGGAGCTCACCGGGGACGACGTCTACCTCGTCGTCTGCGAGTTCGGCTTCGTCGGGGGCCTCGTGTTCGGCTATTTCCCGCCGCTTCTCAACGGCGCGACCGGGGTGCTCGTCAACCGGTGGAACGCCGCCGCTGCTCTGAAGTTGATCGACGAGCACCGGTGCACCTACGTTCTCTCGATGCCCACGCATTCGGCAGACCTCATCAACGCCAAGACCGAGAGCGATCTCGATCTGCCATCGATGCGCGTGCTCGCGGCCCCCGGCCTGACCCGCGAGCGGCGCGTCGCCATGCGGGAAGCGTTCGGGGTCCCGCCGCTCGGCGACTACGGCCTCTCCGAAGTCCCGGGACACGCCGCGCATGGCCTCCACGAGCCCGACGCGAAGATCGACCTCACCGAGGGCCGTCCGTACGACGGCACCGAGATCCGGATCGTCGACGACGAAGAGCGTCCCGCGCCCGCGAACACCGTGGGTTCGGTCATCGTCAACGGCCCGAGCCGGTTCCTCGGCTTCCTGAACAACGACGAGCTCACGCGAGAGTCGCTGACCGACTGGGGCGGCTACCGGACGGGCGACCTCGGCTATCTCGACGACGACGGCCAGTTCGTCTACGTCGGCCGCAGCAAGGACATCATCCGGCGCGGGGGCGTGACGATCGTGCCCGCCGAGGTCGAGCCTGTGATCCTTCGCCACCCGAATGTCCACGAGGTCGCGATCGTGCCGCTCCCCGACGAGCGCCTCGGCGAGCGCGCGTGCGCCGCGATCATCCCCGTCGACGGTAAGCCGGCACCGACGCTCGAGGAGCTACAGCAGTTCCTCGACGAGGAGGGCGTGGCGAAGTACACCTGGCCCGAGTCCGTCGAGGTGTTCGACGAGTTCCCGCGGACGCCGTCGCTGAAGGTGGTCAAGCGAGACCTGGTGACGCGGATCCTGGAGCGCGGGGCGGTGACCGCGTAGGCGGCGGGCCCGCTGCAGTATGATTTACTGAAATGACTTCAGGTCAACCACAACCCGCGGCGACGACCAACGGCACGAAGACGTTCTTCGAGCGGTATTTCGAGCTGCTCGACAGTCCTGACCCGCATAGCTCACTCGAGCTAGTGGCCGAGGACGTCGAGTTCTCGATCCAGTGGGCCGCGGACGACACCCGCAAGAGCAACCAGTTCCTGGGCGGACGGGAGGCGCTGCGAGGGTTCATCGACGCCGGTGACACCGAGGGGTGGGCTCACCATGTGATGCACAGTGGCGTCAGCGGAGCTGTCGAGTTCGCGCTTGGTGAGACGCGATGGGCCTCGGGCGAACGCATCGGCACGTTCCTCGCGGCAGCGGAGCTTGACGAATCGGGCCGGATGCGCAAGTACATGGTGGCGCGCTCCCCCGCGATCGCGTTCCCTGGCGTGCAATGACCGACACACGTCTGTTACACGTGATCGACCCCGCGGTAATCGGCGGGACGGAGGACGAGCCAAAGCTGATCGGGTCTGAGTGTGAGCCGTGCGGAACGGTGACGTTCCCGCGCCAACGGTCATGCCCGCGCTGCACCTCCGAGGACGTACATGCGCGCGAGCTCGCGACGCGCGGCACGTTGTGGTCGTGGACGATCCAGTGCTTCGCGCCCAAGGCGCCACCGTATCTTCCCGGCGGCGTCGAGGAGTTCGAGCCCTACGGCGTCGGATACATCGAGCTGCCCGGCGAGGTGCGCGTCGAGGCCAGGCTGACCGAGAGCGACCCCGAGAGGCTTCGGATCGGCATGCCGATGGAGCTGACGCTGATCCCCGTTCCAGGGGCGCGGGACACTTTGACGTTCGCATTCGGGCCGGTCTCGGAGGAGCTGGCATGAGCGGCGAGGACGTCGCAGTCGTCGGTCTCGGCATCCATCGGTTCGGCCGCCACGACGGGGTGTCAGGACTCGAGATGGGCGCGATTGCGGCGCGGCGCGCGCTCGCGAGCGCCGGCATCACGTGGCAGGACATCGACTTCGCCGCCGGCGGGTCGGATGCCGCCGGCAACGCCGACACGTCCGTGTCGATGCTGGGGTTGACCGGCGTACCGTTCATCAACGTCAAGAACGGATGCGCCACCGGGGGCACGGCGCTGACGACGGCGCACGCGATGCTCCTCTCGGGCGCGGCCGAGGTCGCCCTCGTCGTCGGTTTCGACAAGCACCCGCGCGGAGCGTTCAACCCGCTGCCGGAGGAGTGGGGGATCGGTTCGTGGTACGGCGAGACGGGGCTGATGCTCACGACCCAGTTCTTCGCGCTGAAGATCCAGCGCTACATGACAGAGCACGGCATCACGTCGTCGACGCTGGCCAAGGTCGCGGCGAAGGCGTTCGCAAACGGGGCGCGCAACGAGAACGCGTGGCGACGGAGCCCGCTCACCGAGGAGGAGATCCTCTCCTCGAGGATGGTCAACCACCCGCTGACGCAGTACATGTTCTGCTCTCCGGGCGAGGGCGCCGTCGCGCTCGTGCTGGCCCGCGGTTCGCGCATCAAGCAGCTGACGGATAAGCCCGTGTACCTGCGGTCGGTGGCGTTCCGCACGCGGCGGTTCGGCTCGTTCGAGGTGTTCAGCCCGTCGATTCCGATCGAGTCCGCGCCGTCGGCGACGACCGAGGCGGCGGCGCTCGCGTTCGAGGAGGCCGGCATCGAACCCGGCGATGTCGATGTGGCGCAGATTCAGGACACCGAATCCGGCGCGGAAGTGATGCACCTCGCCGAAACCGGATTGTGCGAGCACGGAGAGCAGGAGTCGCTGATCCAGAGCGGCGCCACCGAGCTCGACGGGCGGCTTCCGGTCAACACCGACGGTGGCTGCCTGGCCTGCGGCGAGCCGATCGGGGCATCCGGCCTGCGGCAGGTGCACGAGGTCGTGCTTCAGCTGCGCAGTGAGGCCGGCGAGCGCCAGGTCCCGAAGGAATGCCGGGTCGGGTTCACGCAGGTCTACGGCGCTCCCGGTGTCAGCGCCTGCACCGTCCTCACCGTCTGATGTACAAGGCGGTAGGCATGGCTAACCGCTCGCCGGATGCCGCGGCCCGGACGGCGTCGGAGAGCGATTTACCGAGCTCGCGCACCGTGACCCTGGGCCGCCCCCGTCACGACGACAGCGCGATCCTGCAGGCTCATCGCGCCGTGAACGCGCCGTCAACGGCGTAGAAGCTGCCGCTCACGAACGAGGCCTCCTCGGAGGCGAGCCAGGCCACGAGCGCCGCCACCTCGTCCGGTTCGCCGAGCCGCCCATACGGGTTGAGCGATGCCAGGTAGTCCGCGCCGGCCTGATCGAGCGAGGCGGCGAGCAGGGGCGTCCTGATGACCGCCGGTCCGACGCAGTTGACGCGCACGCCGCGCTGCGCGCAGTCGATGGCGGCGGCGCGGGTGATGCCGAGTACGCCGTACTTGGCCGCGACATACCCGATCATCGAGTCACGCGCGACGACCGAGAACATCGATGCCATGTTGACGACCGAGCCGGCCGCTGCCGAGAGCATGTGGCGAAGCTCAGCGCGCATGCTGTAGTAGACGCCGCTGAGGTTTATGTCGATCACCTTGCGCCAGTCGTCGATCGGGTACTCCTCGCTACTTATCAGCGGGCCGCCGATGCCGGCGATGTTGGCGGCGATGTGCAGAGCACCGAACGTCTCAACGGCGTGGGCCACCGCTTGCTCTGACGCGTCCGGGTCCGTGACATCGCCCACGAACGGGCTCGCTTGGTCCAGATCGGTCGCGACGCGGTCCGCCGCTTCCGCCTGTACGTCCATGACGACGACGCTGGCGCCGTCGGCCGCGAGCCGGCGCACGATCGCTTCGCCGATCCCTGAGCCGCCACCGGTGACCAACGCGACCTTCCCCTCGAAGCGCCGGCCAACCGTGGCTTCTCCCGGCCCGGCATTTGGCTTGTCGCCCTGCTCAGGCGATTCGATCATCCCGGGGCGCAGCGGTTACTTGACGATGTTGCCGGCGTCGATCGGAAGCGCGACGCCCGTGATGAACTTGGCAGCGTCCGAGCACAGGAACACCACCGCGTCGGACACGTCGCTCGGCTCGATCCACGCCACACCCGGCAGGATGTTCAGGCCCTCGAACGGCTCGCGCACGTCGTCCTCGGTCGGGTTCTCGAGATGGGGGGCGAACAGCTCAAAGGTCGAATCGTTGATCACCAGCGGCGTCCGCACCGTCGTCGGGCAGACCGCGTTGACGCGGATCTTGTGCGGGCCGGCCTCCTGGGCGAGAACCTTCATCAGCCCGATGACGCCGTGCTTGGCGGCCGTGTAGTGGGCGGTGTTCGCGTACGCCCGGAGGCCCGCGGTCGAGCTCGTGAGCACGACGCTGCCGCCCTCGCCGCGCTCGACCATCGACGGAAGCGTCGCGCGCACGGTGTTGAAGACGCCGGTCAGGTTGATGTCGATCATGTCCTTCCACTGCTGCTCGGTCATCTCCCAGGCCACCGCCCAGGAGCCGATGCCGGCGTTGGCGCACACGATGTCGATCTTCCCGAGCTCCGACAGGCCGGTGTCGGCCGCCTGCTGAAGCTCGGACAGCGAGCGCACGTCGGCGACGGCCTTGATCGCGCGCCGGCCCATGCCCTCGATCTCCTTGACGGTCTCGTTGAGATCGTCCTCGCTGGCCAACGGATAAGAGAGGGTCTCGACGCTGTTCGCGGCGACGTCGACCGCGATCACGTCCGCGCCCTCCGCCGCGAGTCGCACCGCGTGTGAGCGCCCCTGTCCCCGCCCGGCCCCGGTGACCAGCGCGACCTTCCCGTCAACGAGTCCCATGTGGTCTGCTCTCCTTCTCCCGGTGGCCGGACGTCCTCCTAGGGTGCGGACACTAGCACATGAAGTGAGGTCAGTTCAATCTGGCGGTGAACCGTGTTCCGTGGACGGGACCTTGGCCCGGGTGGGTGTGGCTAGGCGGTCGCGCGCTCGGGGACGACGACCGCCCGCCCGAGCACGTCGCCGTGGCGGAGCTTGCCGTACGCGCTCACGGCATCGTCGAGGCCGTACACGTCGCCCTCGGAGTGGATGGCGCCGGCGCGGGCGAGCGCCACGACCTCGGCGAGCTCCGGCAACGTCCCCCAGGTAGGCATGCGCACCGTGGTCTCGTACGGGATCAGTCCGGGCGCGACCCGGAGCTCGCCACCGCCCCGACCCACGAACGTGAGGTCGCCGCCCTGGGCGACTGATCCCGCCGCGAGCGCGAGCGTGGCGTCGTTGCCGACGAAATCGAGCACGACGGTGGCGCCGTCGGGACCCGCCTCGGCCCGGATGTCTTCGGGCGTGAGGCCCTCGGCGGAGAGCCCGACGTCCGCCCCCGCCGCCAAAGCAAGGTCGAGCGCCGCCGTCCTGACGTCGACGGCGACGACCCTTGCCGGCGTGATCGCCTTGAGGACCTGGACCGCCATGTGCCCGAGCCCGCCGACACCGAGGACCAGCGCGGTGCTGCCCGGACGGAGCTGATGAAGCGACAGCTTCGTGGCGTGGTAGGAGGTCAGGGCCGCATCGGTGAGCGGTGCCGCGTGCACTGGATCGACGCCGACCGCGGGCACGAGGTACCGCGCGGACGGAACGAGCAGATACTCGGCGAGCCCGCCGTCGCGGCCGAGCCCGCCGCCGTGAGGGCCGCGCTGGGTACGCGCGCACGCGTTATCGCGACCGTTCACGCACGCCCAGCAGGCGCCGCAGCCCCACCGGCTGTAGACGACGACCGGTTCGCCGACCTCTACCCCCGACGCGCCCGGCCCGAGCGCGGCGACGCGTCCGGCGGTCTCGTGGCCCAGGGTGAACGGGAGCTGATACGGGTACGCGCCCGGCGGTGCGCTCATGATGTGGATGTCCGAGCGGCACAATCCCGCCGCGGCCACCTCGACGAGCACCTCCGAGCCGGTCGCCTCAGGTACCGGCACTTCGCTGACGACAGGGTCCGATTGCCACTCGGTCAGGCGTACGGCACGCATAGTTGTCGCGCTCACGAAATCGCTCCAGCGATCGAACTGAACTCAGTTGAGGATGGTACACTAGATCGGTGATGAGCGGGATGCTCCGGTCGTGAACGGGAATGGCCGTGTCGCCGGCAAGGTTGCGCTGATCACCGGCGCCGCTCAGGGGATGGGAGCCGCCCACGCACGCGCGCTGGCACGGGAGGGCGCCAATGTGGCGATCGCGGACATCGCGGCGGGGGCTGGCGAACAGCTCGCGGCCGAGCTGGGACGTGCCGGGGCGGAGGCGAGCTACCACGACCACGACGTGACCGATGTCGGCGCCTGGACCGAGCTCGTCGCCGCCGTCGAGCAGCGTCACGGACCGATCGGCGTGCTCGTCAACAATGCCGGCGTTCAGGTCCGTTCGGTCGGCATCGAGGCCGACGACGAGGAGTGGGCAAAGGTGACCGGGATAAACCAACTCGGCGTGTTCCTCGGCATGCGTGCCGTGATACCCAGGATGGTGCAAAGCGGCGGAGGGTCGATCGTCAACGTCGCGTCAGTGGCGGCGCTGGTCGGCATGACCGGGTCGATCCCGTATCAGGCCAGCAAGGCGGCGGTCCTCGGGCTCACGCGTGGAGCCGCCGTCTCCTACGGACGCGACAGGATCCGAGTGAACGCGATCTGCCCGGGGCTGGTCGTCACCGGCATGACCCAGAGCGCATCGGCCGAGGCGGTCGAGGCGCTGAAGGCCAAGATCCCACTCGGCCGCGACGGGCAGCCCGAGGAGGTATCGGCAGCCGTCGTGTTCCTGGCGTCGGACGAGTCGTCCTACATCACCGGCGTCGCGCTGCCGATTGACGGCGGGTTCGTCGCGCTCTAGCTCCGAGCGGCGCCGGTAATGTCGAGCGGCGCCGCCTCCTCGACCCGGAGGAGGTTGACGTCGAGCAGCGCCGGGTCGCGCAGTGCGCCGGAGGCGGCGATCACGCCGAGCGCCTCTTCGCCCCACCGCGCGTGGTCGAAGTAAACCTCGATGTAGCCGACACGAGTGGTGTCCCCGAGCAGTCCGATCGGCCGCTGGCCTTCGACGTCGAGCGGCTCGCAATCCACCTCGTTCAGGACGCGGTTGACGATCAGCCGCCGGGCTCCGAATGCGCCGTCCACCACGCCCCGCACCCGGTCCGCCAGCGCGCTGAAGACATCCCAGGCGGTGTCGGCGTCGACGCCCGGGGCGCGGTCCGCCTCGATCATGAACTTGGTCACCGCGAGCTGGCCGTCGACGCGATCGAGTAGAACGGTCTCCTCGACGTCGCATGAACGCAGCCGGTACAGGCAGTTGACGTGGTCCTGGGCGACCATCTCGTTCTGCTCGGGCGTGAACGCGAGCGACTCCCGGGGGGTGAAGCGCAGGACTACGAAGCGCCACGCGCGGGGCCGCTGTTTCCATCCCCCGTTCACATCGGCCTGCGCCACCGCGCGATTGGTGTAGTAGCTGAGCAGCGACGGCATCGGACGCAGGAGATCCTGGGCCATTCGCACGTGAACCTCCGTGTAGTGGCGCTCGCACTCCTCAGGGGTACGAGACGGAGTCGGATCGAATCGCCCAATGACCTTGCCCATGACCGCCGCCGGTCCGGCTTGAAATCAGCGCGCTGCCGCGCCGTTGGTGCCCGGGCCCTCGGCAGGCACTGCGGCGATCGGCATGAACCCGCGGGTGATGTTCCCCTCGGTGAGCTCGGCGCCCTGGAGCTCCGCGCTGATCCGACCGTCAACGATCACCAGCACGCGATCGCAGAGGTCGGCGAGCTCCTCGAGGTCACTCGAGCTGACCACCACGGCCGCTCCGTTCTGGGCCGCGGTGACGAGCTCGCGATGCAGATCTGCCTTCGCGCCCACGTCCACGCCCTGCGTCGGCTCGTCGAGCAGGAACACAGCAGGCTCCTGTGACAGCCATTTGCCGAACAGGATCTTCTGCTGATTCCCGCCGCTGAAGATGCTGAGCGGGTCGTTGACGGCGTTGGCCGGCCGGACCGAGAGGCGCTCGAACCACTCCCGCGTCCTCTTGGTTTCGCTGCCCCGGCGCAGACGCAAGCCCTTCCAGAACGGCTTGAGGTCCGGGAGCGTCAGGTTCTCCCGGGCGCTCATGGTCATCACGCCGCCGCCGATCTTGCGGTCAGGAGCAAGGTAGGCGACACCGCGGCCGATCGCGACATCGGGCCGACCCGCCGGAAGCGACTCGCCCTTGAGCGTTACGTCTCCCGCCGTGCGTGGCAGCGCGCCGAAGCTCGCACCGAGGACGCTGTCACGCCCGGAGCCCGCGAGGCCGGCGATGCCGACGATCTCGCCGCTTTCGACGCTGAGCGAGACGCCCGCGAGCGAGCCCGCGCGCAGGTCCTTGATTTCCAAGACCGTCTCGTGGTCGCGCTTGGCCGCTCGGTCGGTCTTCTCACGCCGGGACTCGGTTTCCTCGGCCAGCAATTCCTCACCGGCCAGAAGCTGAACGATTCCCGCGTGGTCGAAGTCTTTGACCGGACCGGCTCCGACGACGACGCCGTCCCGGAACACCGACACCTTGTGCGCCACCCGGAAGACCTCGCCGAGGTGGTGGGTCACGTACAGGACGCCGACTCCGGTCGCCGCCATCGCGCTGACGCGGTCCAGCAGATGGTCGACCTCGTCGACGGGAAGGGTGGCGGTCGGCTCGTCGAGCACGAGCAGACGCGCCGGGTACTGAGGATCCTCGCGCAATGCTCGGGCGATCGCGACACCGGTGCGCTCCGACGCGCTGAGGGTCGCCACGAGAGCGAGCGGGTCGATGTCGAGACTGAGTCGCTCGAGGTCCGCCTTGGCCTGCTTGTACGTGGCCTTCCCGTTAATCGTCCCTAACTGGGTCGGAAAGCCGGACCCTAGGGCCATGTTGTCGAGCACCGACAGCGCCGACACGAGCCCGAGATCCTGCTGCACAAACCGGCATCCGAGCCGGTACGACTGAACCGGCGACTGGAGCGGCAGGTCGTGACCCTCGACCCGGATACCACCGCCCGGATCGGGCGCGTGGTATCCGGAGAGGATCTTGATCAGGGTCGACTTCCCCGATCCGTTCTGGCCCAGGAGGGCATGAACCTCGCCGGGCTCGATCGTCATGCTGACGCTTGACAGCGCCCTGGTGCGCGTGAATGTCTTCGACACGCCCTCAACTTCGAGCACGGTACTCATCGTGTCCTCCTGGGGTGAGTCACCTTTGGTTTCCCTTACCTAACCCAGGTGCCAGAGCTTCAGGAACTGAGCCTGGGCATCGGTCGGAGCGCTCCAGTTGGTGGTCGATCCGATCGTGTCCTTGGTCAGCAGCTGCGTGGGCTGCTGCGCCTCGAGGGCGACCGGGACCGTCATGCCCTCGGCGTTGCGGAACGCGATGTCCATGTCCTCGTAGGCCTGGTAACCAGGATCGAACCCTGTCCACGCGGCCTCGGAACCGTTCTTGAGCGCGGCGATGCCGGCCGTATCGGCAGCCTCACCGATGACCTTCACCTTGCCGTTCAGGCCGGCTGCGGAGAGGGCCGAGGTGATGCCGTCGGCGAACGGGCCGTCGTCGAACACGAGATAGTTCGCCGACGAGTTCGACCTCAGCGCCGACACCAGCTCGCTCGACGCCTTTCCAGCCACCAGGTCCGGGATCGTGATGTTCGTCGTCGACGTCTTGCACGACGGGCACTGCGCCTTGACTTCCTTCGCGAAGCCGGTCGTGAAGCCGTCGAGAATCGGATACGACGGCACGTGCTCGATGACCGCGGTGCCCTTGCCGCCCGAGTCGGACACGAAGTAGTCGGCCGTGATCTTGCCCATGAGCGCATCCTGGGCATACGCGTCGACCTGGCCGATGACCGGGTCCGTGACCGACACCGGGTACACCGAGTCGAGGATCCACTTCGCGCCTGCGCTCTTGGCCATCGCGAGCTGCGAAGCGGTCAGAGGAAGACCCGCTTCGACGAGGTACTGCGGATGCTTAGCCAGAGCGGTCGTCTCCGCCTGCGTGAACGTCCCCGGGTTGGCAGGGTCGTAAGTGACGAGCGAGTAATTCCATCCGGCTGTCTTGGCCAGCTTCGCCAACCCCTGCTGGATGATCACGTTCGAGGGATTGTTGGTCCCCAGCATCACGATCGTCTTGCCCTTCGGCGGCGCCGACTTGAGCGGGGTCGTGATGTTGATCGTCGTCGGCTGCGTCTTGTACTGCGTGAGTGCCGTCCCGGCCGCGCTCGTCGACGCCGACCCCGAGGACGAGGCCGTGCTCGAACCGGACGAGGCGGGCGCCGAGGAACTAGCGGTGCTTGAGGAGGAACTGGACGAGCCGCATGCCGCGAGCGCCAGGGCGAGCACGAGCGTTCCGATGATCGGTGTGAACCCGCGCGTGTGCAGCCGTCCTCCTCTCCGGCGATCGTGGTGTGTCATGTGTGTCTCCTTTCCGATGTGAGTAACGTCACGGTTGACCTCAGACGGCGTCTGAGAACGCTTCCAGTGCTGATCCATAAGAAGCCGACTTACTTCAGTGCGGTCCGGCGGCTTCGGAGCCGACGGGGGCGGCGACTTCTTCCAGGGACGCATCCGCCCCGGTGCCGGGCTGCTCTGGACCGCCGGACCCGCTCCCGGAGCCGCGGCGGAGCACGCCCTTCAGCCGCTGTCCGAGTGCCGACGGTGACCGCTTGATCGACAGCGCGACCGCGATGATCAGCGCCACGCCATTGAACATGTCACTGAGCCAGGCGGCTCCCGAAACGAGCTGGAGTCCCTGCACGCCGGTGGCGAGCACGTAGATCGCCAGCAGTGTTCCCCACACGTTGAACCGCCCGGGAATCAGCTGCGTCGAGCCAAGGAACGCGGCCGCGAACGCCGGCAGCAGGAGGGTGGAGCCGAAGTCGAGCGACGGACCGTTGAGCGAAGAGAACATGATCCCGGCGAAACCGGCGATCGTCGCCGACATCACAAGCGCGAACGTCGTGTAACGGTTGATGCGTACACCTGAAAGACGCGCCGCGTCAGCGTTGCCGCCGATGGCGTACAGGTAGCGGCCGACCGGGGTGTGCGCGGTCAGCCACCAGAGGATGAACGCGAGGACCAACAGATACAGAACGATGATCTGGAACCCTCCGACGGTCGTCTGCGTGATGTTGTTCCACGCGGTCGACGTCGGCGGGATCGGTTGGCTGTTCGAGGAGATGATCACCTCGACCGCCGCGAGGACCGACCCCATGCCGAGCGTGGCGATGAACGAGTTCACACCGAGCTTGACCACGATGAACGCGTTGGTCAGCCCGATCGCGACCGCCACGACGATCCCGGCGATGATCGCGGGAACGACCGCCCAGTGGCTCCCGTTCATTAGAACGATGGTGAGGATCCCGGAGACGTTCGCCGTGGCCCCGACCGACAGGTCGTAGAGCCCGGCGGCGAGCGGGATCAGGACGGCGAGGCCGATCATGCCGGTGACCGCCTGCTGGGCCGCGACGCTGTGGAGCGTCGATGTCGTCAGGAACTGGGACGGAACCCAGAGCCCGAACACGATGATGAACAGAGCCCACAGGTAGAGCCCGCTGAAGCGATCGAAGCCGGTGTTGAACTTCCGGCGCGGCTTGCGCTCCGAGGTCTTTTCGCTGACGGTTACCACCGGGCGCCCCCTCTTGCATCGCGGGTGGACGCCGGTCCGCTCAAGTCGAATCTATGTGATGCGCGCACCGACGCGGCGCGGGGTCCATCTCGCATGAAGCACCGTCTCCTCAAGGTGAATTGAACTCAGGTCGGGATCCTAAACATGGATCGGGCGGAAGTCAAGTTGATCGTGCGTTAGCACGCTCAATTCCCCGCCGCAAAGGGGGTACGAGGCTATTCAAGGCACCTGGTCGGGTCCGGCGTAACCGCTAAGCCGACGGGCCCGACAGAAGTGCCTTCACCTCAACAGCGGCTTCCATCGCGGCTGGAAGCGTCGTCCCTTCGGGGACAAAGTTGAAGCAACGGCACCCCAGCGCGAGATATGGCGCGAGCTCCTCCGCGATCGCCGCCGGGGGCCCACAGGGCGCGTAGCGTTCGAACCGCTCGAACGGGAGCGAATAGGCGCCTTCTATCGCGGTCGCGAGCCGGCGCCGAGCTTCCTCGCGCGAGGGCCCGAAACCCGCCCAGAGCTGGAGGGCATGACGCCAGCCGACACCGTCTCGGCCGGCGTCGGCCGCCGCCGCGTCGATCCGGTCTAGCGCCTCGGCGAAGCGACGTGGCGAGACCCACAAAGCGAGCCAGCCGTCCCCGAGCTGTCCGGCGCGGACGAGCGCCGCGTCGGAACGGCCTCCGACAACGATCGGGATCGGCGGCGCGGGAGCGGGACGGATCGCGCCGTGCAGATCGAAGAACCGTCCGCGGAAGTCGACGTCGTCGCCCTTCATGAACAGCCGAAGGCACCGCAACGCCTCGGTTGTCCGAGCGCCGCGCTCCCGGGGATCGATCCCGCAAAGCTCGAGCTCGCGCGGGTCGTCGCCGCCAACGCCGATGCCAAGCGTGAATCGGCCGGGGGCGAGCTGCGCGATCGTCGCGACCTGTCGCGCCACGACCGCCGGGTGGCGCAGCGCCAGCAGGTAGACGCCGGTCTGCACCGACAGATCCGGGTGGGCGGACAGGAGCGACGCCGCCTGGATCAGGCCGTCGGCGCCGTGTCCGTCGGCGAAGCTGACGTGGTCACCGACTGTCAGGTGATCGATGTCGGTGGTGACGGAATGCTCTGCCAGCTCGTGCAACCGCCCGGCCCACGCGCTGAGATCGTGCTCGCGAAGGACGATCCCGACGCGGATCGGGTCGACCGCCACGGCGCTGTCCCTCGTCTACGCGGAGGTGGCGCGTTCCGCCGTGGCGGTCGCGGCCGCCTGCAGGCCGAACACGAGCGCGCACGCGAGACCGCCGGCATATGCCCGGTTGAACACGCCACCGGCATCGGCACCGGCGGCGAGTAGGCCCGGGATCACGTTGCCCGAGTCGTCGAGGACGCGCGCCTGGGGGTCGATCCTCAGCCCGCTGAACGTGAACGTGATCGCGGGAATGACCTCGATCACGTAGAACGGCGGGGAGACAAGCGGCGCGGCGTCGAGGCTGCGGCCGGGCACAGGATCGCCCGCCTCGCATTGGCGGTTGAACTCGAGCAGCGTGTCTCGAGAGGCCTCGCCCGGGTAGCCCCACTCCTCGGGGAGTGCCTCGAACTCCTCGATCTCTTCGGCGATCGCGGCCCGGGCGCTCCGGCGGTAGGCGAGCTGGAACTTGTCGAGCGGCTCGACGCCCTCGACGTACGGCGCCATCATCCACTCATCGTGGACGCGCTGGTCGTAGACGAGCAGCGCGCGCGCCTCCGGCTGGTCGAGCACGTACAGCGTATTGAGGTGGTCGCCGATCGTTTCGTCGCAGAACCTTTTGCCCTCGAGGTTGAGCAGAACGCCGTGCTCTGAGTGGTAGAAGGTGAGGTCGGTGAATTCATAGGGGTTGTTGTAAGCGACCTTCGATGGGATCAGGTGTCCATAGAAGCCGGCGTTTGACGGTCCGAACGCGGCCCCCACCGACAAGCCGAGCCGAAGGCCGTCGCCGACGCTGTGAGTGTTCGCGCGCAACGGCAAGTCGGCGGCGAGCGGGTTGATGTGCTCGGCCCGGAGCGCGGGGTCGCCGCCAAAGCCGCCGGTGGCGAGCAGCGTCGAGCGCGCACGGATCACGCGCCGCTCGCCCAATCCGTTCTGGATCTCGGCGCCGACGACGGCTCCATCCTCAACGAGGAGTCGCTGAACCGACCACCCGGTGAGCAGTTCGCCGTGCTCATGTACGAGCCGCTCGCAGGCCAGCAGGTAGTTGGCCATATCGGTCTGCGATCCCCGCCCGTACCCGAGCACGGTGACCGGATCGGCAACGTGAACGCCGAGCGAGCGGACCCACTCGAGCGCCTCGTTGTAATGCTCGACGACCTCCGCCGACAGTGCCGGGTCCGCGTCGGGGTTCACCTCGCGCATCACCTCGACGGTCGGCGCGGTCCAGATGAAGCCCGCATACATGGCCGAGCCTCCGATCGCCGGACCCTTTTCTACGAGCACCGCGCTCGCCCCGTCGCTGCACGCGCGCGCGGCTGCGCTCATTCCGGCCATCCCGCCCCCGAGCACGAGGAGGTCAACGATCGAGTCTGAATCCGGCATGTGGTGGACCTCCTTTGGGCGCCCTCGAACTGAACTCGTATCAGTTTACCGGCTCGCTCGCCCATTGGTGAGCTTAATTCAGTTCGGCTCGTCCACGGCGGACTTGCTGCTGCCTGATCAGCATTACCGCAAAGACGAACCCCACGAAATAATCGCGGCGCGCTGCACGAGATCCGTAGGC
The DNA here is from genome assembly GCA_963737055.1 of uncultured Solirubrobacterales bacterium. Taxonomy (GTDB): domain Bacteria; phylum Actinomycetota; class Thermoleophilia; order Solirubrobacterales; family Solirubrobacteraceae; genus Palsa-465. The sequence continues at coordinate 713,844 of CAVTRE010000004.1, forward strand.
TCCAGCACCCTGGACGTATCGCACCTAAATCGCCGGCCACCAGTGAGGAGGCTGTAGATGGAGACCTGGGATGCCATCACCGCTCGGCGCAACGTCCGCGAGTTCGCGGACCGAGCGATCCCCGACGCCGACCTCGACCGCGTGCTCGAGGCCGGCCGGATCGCGCCCTCGTCGCAGAACAACCAGCCGTGGGATTTCGTCGTCGCGACCGATCGGGACCTGCTCCGCAAGCTCTCCACGGTGTGGCGCGGCGGCGGTCATATCGCAAACGCCGCCGCCGCGATCGCGATGGTGATCCCCGATGAGCAGGAGCCCCGCGTCCGCGAGCGCAACCGTTTCGACATCGGGCAGGCGACGATGCAGATGATGATCGCCGCCGCCGACGGGGGGATCGGCAGCGGTCATTCGGCCGTCGGCGATCAGGACCTGGCGCGGTCGGTGCTGGGCGTTCCCCCGGACAAGCTCGTCGCGTTTGTGATCGATCTCGGCTACCCGGCGGATCGGCCGCTCCGGCCGGGCACTCGGTTGAAGCGCCGACCGTTTGACGAGGTAGTCCACCGCAACGGCTGGTAGCCCCGCCGCCGGGGCTGCGATCGCCGCCGCCGGGCCGCCCCCGCCGGGGCTGCGATCGCCGCCGCCGGGCCGCCCCCGCCGGGGCTGCGATCGCCGCCGGGCCGGTGGCGTTGTGGTGCCCGGCCGTGATATGACGCGCAGAGCGAAAGAACGACGGAGAGGACTCGGATGCCACCTACAGCTGTTCACTTCAACGGCTCGGTCAACCTGCCCGACGCCGAGACCGTGATGCGGGAGATCAGCTCACGCATCCCGAACGGCGTCCGACGGATGACCGACGGAGAACCCGGGGACCGCAACTACTGGATCAATTTCCAGATTCAGAAGTTCCAGCAGATGCCCGAGTTCGAGACGGTGTCGGTCGGTAAGGCCTACGAGACGTCCCCCGACGCCCCGGAAATGCCTCAGCTCCGTCTCACCGAGGGCGCGTCGGCCGAGATGATCAACTGGCCCAACCTCGGCTATGCCGACGCGTACACCGAGTCGTTCGCGACCTTCGAGCGGCTGCAGAACAAGGGCACCATCCCGGCCGACGTGCGCTTCCAGCTGCAGTACCCGACGCCGCTGGCCTCGATGGCGGGGACTATCGCCCCGGACGACCTGGCCAAGGTCGCGCCCTCCTACGAGCAGGCGCTGTTCGCCGATCTCGACACCGCGCTCGAGCGGCTCCCGCACGAGCGGATCGCCGTCCAGTGGGATGTCGCCGTCGAGTTCGGGGCGCTCGAGGGGGCCATGGGGCCGAAGGTGCCGCTCGACCAGATCGTGCCCGGGCTCGTCCGCTGCCTCGAGCAGGTACCAGCCGACGTGCCGGTGGGGATGCACCTCTGCTACGGCGACTACGGTCACCAGCACTTCAAGCAGCCCGACTCGCTGCGGATGCAGGTCGATCTGGTCAACGCCGTCACCTCCGCGACGCAACGCGGGCTTGATTTCGTCTCGTTCACTGTGCCCCAGGGCCGCAGCGACGGCGCCTATTTCGAACCCCTCGCCGGCCTGAAAACGGGACCCGAGACCGAGCTCTATTTCGCGCTCGTCCCGTATCACCCCGACGACCAGGCGCCGGGCACGACCGCCGAGCAGATCGAGCAGATCGACGCCGTCCTGATCAACTCGCCCGGCGGCACTCGCCATTGGGGCATCTGCACCGAATGCGGGATGGGCCGGGTCGCCGCCGGCGACGTGCCGAAGCTACTCGACCTCCACAGCCAGATCCTCTCCTCGTCGCGCGCCTGACCTCACCTCGCGCTCTGCGGACGCCGAGGAGCGAGGCTCCGGTCGCCGCGCCGGCGGTCATCCCCTGGCGGAGGTCGTGCACGACCCGGTTCCCGTGCCGCCCGGCGGCGGGATAAGTCGCGCGACCTGGGCGAACTGCGGCACGCCCAACCCGCTGGCCAGGTCGTAGCCGGGCTTCGCGTACCGGGCGGGAACCTTGCGGGAGTAGCCGTTGTTTCCCTCGATGACGTCCCACAGGGCACCCGGCTGGCACCTGGCCAGGTAGTAGAAGAGACCGTCGGCTGGCCCGACCGGCGGCAGATTCTGCCGCTGCAGGTCGGCACTCACAACGGCCATTGCCGTCGCGACCAGCGGTGCGGCGGCGCTCGTGCCGCCGTCCACGGTCCAGTGTCCGCCGAGCACGACGGGCCAGCCCGAGAACGATGAGGCCGCAGCCGACACGTCGGGGACGGCACGTCGATTACCCGGAAGGCCTAGCCCGGTCTGGAAGGGCGGTATCCCGGACTTCAGCGAGAAGCCGCCGCCCCCGGCGCCGCCACCGGCCGACGCGGGCGTCCACTCCAGGTCGTTCCACACGACCTCGTCGAGGCGCTGGTTGGCGGGGGTGAGGGTTAGCCGCGTTCCTCCGACCGCGGTCACGTAAGGCGAGGATGCCGGCCACGCGACCCCGCTGTAGGGCAGGCCGTTACAGGTCGAGCCGAAGTCGCCCGCCGAGGCGTACGTTCCCACTCCAGCCAGGCCTAGCCGCACCACGAGGGAGTCGAGGAGGTTGGCGCCGGCACGGGTCGACGGTGTGACGTCTGGGCCGGTGCCGCGTACGTCGTTCTCGCAGATCCCGTAGGAGATCGAGAAGCTCTCCGGAAGCTGCCGGCCGCTCAGCACCTGCGCGGCGCCCAGGAACCACATATCCGACCCGGACCATGCCTGGGTGAAGATCAGCGACGCGTCCGGTGCCATCCCGCGAGCCAGGGCCAGGTCCTCCTGGGGCTCGAAGAGGCCTTCGGGGACCGGACGCGTCTCACCGTCTGTGAGCAGGGTCCGCGACTTCAGCTTCTGATAGGCGAAGCAGCGGGCGTTGTCGGCGATGTCCCGGGTCGAAGGTGCCTCGGTCAGCCCGAGGATGGCGATCCAGGCACCCGCGCCGGTCCCGAGCTGGTCGATCCCATAAGCGTCGCGAACCTGGTCGTAGCTGAACGCGCCGGTTGCCTCGGCCTGCGCGCATCCGCCCGCGAAGGTCCCGGTGCGCGCGGGGGGATTCGCGGCTGCGCCGACCGCGCCGGGAACGGTGAGGCTGTCGGCACTCACGACTCGGTCTTGGGCGGGCGCGACGCGGCCTGGGGCGGGCGCGACGTGGGCGGCGCTCACCTTGACCTGCCGCAGATAACTGGTGACCACGTCCTGGACGAGCGGGCGCAGATCGGACGGGAGCCGCAGCGGCTTGCTCGTGGCGTACGTGATCACCGGTGGGTTGTCGCCCATCCCCTGGGTGATGCGCACCTTGAAGACGCGCTGGAACAGAGCCACCGAACCAGTCACCCGGGCGAACACGCCGCTCGGGTCGACGCGCACCGAGAACCCATAGCGCCGTATGTCTCGCACGAATCGCTTCCGCACGGAGGAGCCGGCGCCGTAGCGTCTCGCCACCTGACGTGGGGTGAGAAAGCGGCGGTAGCTCGCCGAGCCAGGTTGCTGCACGGCAAAGAACGCCCGGCGGGCCTGCGCCTCGGGCCGCCGCAATCCGAAATAGAAAGTGATCCGAGGAGACGCGGCGCGGGCGGCGCTCGCCGGCGCGACCGCCGGGTACAACGTCGCCAGGCTCAATCCCAGCGCTGCCGCCATTCCCAAGCTCGTGCACCGTGCCCGGCCAATGCTTCTCATCTCAGCTCCTTCTCCCGGGGCGTTCGCCGATTGCTCAGGGGGCGTAGGTCCCTCAGTTGAGCGGTCCCACGGCGACGTGGACACGATAGAGGGCTTGGAATGCTGCGGACGACGGAATGACAAGCATCGCCGCCGGCCTGGCGCGTTGCCACGTTCGGCCGTTCCGGTAGCGCATCCTCCGAGTGCGCGGGCCTCCAACACCTCTAGGCCGCGACGACCGCCCACCGGCTCGGGATCACTCGGACCTGATGCCGCTCCAATAGCATCGGTCGTGTGCTTGAGACGCCGGGGATCGAGGCCGAGCAGCGCGATGATCAGGATCGTCGGCGCCGCCCGGCGATCGTCGCCGTCGATGATGAGCCCGCGGTGCTCGCCGCGGTCGCGCGCGACCTGAGGCGGGGCTTCGGCGAGCGCTACCGGATCATGCGCGCCGGTTCGGGTACCGAAGCGCTCGAGCTGCTCAAGCAGATCCGGGCGCGCGGCGAGCAGGTGGCGCTGCTGGTGGCCGACCAGCGGATGCCCGGGCTGTCGGGCACCGATTACCTCGTCAGCGCCCGTGAACTCGTGCCCGAGGCCAAGCGCGTGCTCTTGACGGCATATGCAGACACCGAGGCGGCGATCCAGGCGATCAACGAGGTGTCGCTCGACTACTACCTGTTGAAGCCGTGGGATCCGCCCGAGGAGCAGCTGTTCCCCGTCGTGGAGGACCTGCTGACCACGTGGGAGTCGGGGGCCGCGCTCGAGTCCGGCGGCGTGCGGGTGATCGGCCATCGTTATTCCAAGCAGTCGCACGACCTGCGCGACTTCCTTGCCCGTAACCGGGTGCCGGCGCGGTGGCTCGACGTCGAGCGTGACAGCGAGGCGCGGGAGCTACTCGCAGTGGCGGGGGTGGATGCCGACCGGTTGCCGGTCGCGCTGCTCGAAGATGGGTCGGTGCTCGAGCGACCGACGATGCTCGAGCTCGCCGGGCGGCTCGGGATCTCGGCTGCGCCGGTCGGCGATCACTATGACCTGGTGATCGTTGGCGGCGGACCCGCCGGGCTCGCCGCTGCGGTATATGGCGCGTCCGAGGGCCTGCGTACGGTGATGGTCGAGCGCGAGGCGCCGGGCGGACAAGCCGGGCAGTCGAGCCGGATCGAGAACTACCTCGGCTTCCCGGCTGGCCTGAGCGGCTCGGACCTCGCACGGCGCGCGACCGACCAGGCGCGGCGGCTCGGCGCCGAGCTCGTAACCGTGCAGGAGGCGGTCGCGTTGCGCGTCGAAGGATCGGGACGGTTGGTCGAGCTGACCGGCGGGGGAGTGCTGAGCGCCAACACCGTGCTGGTCGCCTCGGGCGTCTCGTATAGCCAGCTTGATGCGCCGGGCTTCTCCGAGCTGACCGGGGCGGGGATCTACTACGGGGCGGCACTCACCGAGGCGCGCGCGTGCGCTGACCAGCACGTGGTCGTGATCGGCGGCGCGAACTCGGCCGGGCAGGCCGCCGTGTACTTCAGTAGCTACGCGGGGCGGGTCACGATGCTGATCCGTGCCGACTCGCTGACGAAGTCGATGTCCCAGTACCTGATCGAGCAGATCGCGGCGATCCCGAACATCGAGGTGAGAACGCGATCCCAGGCTGTCGCCGCGGAGGGGGTGGACGGCCATCTGAAGGCGCTGCGGATCCGCGGCCCAGAGGGCGACGAAACCGTCGAGCAGGCCGACGCCTGCTTCGTGTTCATCGGGGCGTCTCCCCGGACCGACTGGCTCGAAGGCGTGGTCGCGCGCGACGGGCGGGGATTCATCCTTGCCGGACCCGACGTCCGCGACCACGGCTGGTCGCTGTCTCGTGATCCGTACGCGCTCGAGACCAGCGTGCCGGGCGTGTTCGTCGCCGGCGACGTGCGGATGCGCTCGATCAAGCGCGTGGCGAGCGCCGTCGGCGAGGGATCGATGGCGGTCTCGCTGATCCACGAGTACCTCGCGAGCGCATGACCGAGTCCGGGCGGCCGACGCTCGAAGAGCTGCGTACGATCGACCTGTTCGAGGAGCTCGACGACGACCAGCTCGAACTGTGGCGTGAGGCGTCCGAGATTCGCGAGCTGCCGGCCGACGCCCTCGTGGCCGACGCGGGCGAAGGGTCGACGCCCGATTTCATACTGCTGCTGCGCGGTGTCGTCCAGGGTCTGGTGACCGAGGCGGGCCGGGTCGAGCCGGTCACCCGCCAGACCGCGCCCACGTGGATGGGTGCGATCAGCGTACTGACCGAGACCCGCATCGGCGGCGAGCTCCGTGCCGTGACGGATGCCCGCCTCGCGGTAATCGACGCCGAGGACTTTACCCGGCTTGTGACGACTCAGCGTCCCGTGTTCCGGCGGGTGATGCGTGCGGTCCGTCCAGTGGCGACTAGGATCGCCGCCCGCGAGCAGAATCGCGAACGCCTGGCATCGCTCGGAACGATGGCGGCCGGGCTCGCGCACGAGCTCAACAATCCGGCTACCGCTGCCAGGCGTGCGGCTGCCGACTTGGCCGACGCGCTCGACGTGCTGGCCTCGACGATCGGGCTGTTCGTCGAGTCGGGGATCGAGCGCGCCCAGGTCGAGGAGCTTGTGGCGATGCAGCGGGAGGCGATGGAGAGGGCCGCTGGACGAGGCCCGTTGTCGGCGCTCGACGCGGCCGACGCTGAGGACGAGCTCCTCGAGTCGCTCGAACGCCTGAACGTAAGCGAGCCGTGGCGACTCAGCGAGCCGCTCGTCGCGGCCGGCATCGACGCCGCTTGGCTCGATCGACTGGCCGCGATCGCTGGACCGGGTACCAGTGCCGCCGTGTGGTGGATCGCTTCCTCGCTGACGACGCGTGAGCTTGCCGCCGAGATCGCCGAGTCGACCGAGCGTATGAGCAAGCTCGTCAAGGCGATCAAGGCCTATGCGTTCATGGACCGCGGCGAGCTCGTCGAGACGGACGTACACGAAGGACTCGAGACCACGCTCGTCGTACTCGGCCACAAGCTCAAGCACACCTCGATCGAGGTCCACCGTGACTACGACCGGTCGCTGCCCAAGATCACGTTGCGCGGCTCGGAGCTGAACCAGGTCTGGACGAACCTGTTGGCCAACGCGATCGAAGCGCTTGGCGACACGGGTGTGATCTCGATCGCCACCGAGCGGGACGGTGCCTGCGCCCGAGTTGACATCGCCGACACCGGCCCCGGGATCCCCGAGAACATCCGCACGCACGTGTTCGACCCGTTCTTCACCACAAAGGACGTCGGCGAGGGCACCGGCCTCGGCCTCGATACCGCGCGGCGGATCGTCACCGAGCGACTCAACGGCTCAATCGACTTCGAGTCACAACCCGGGCGAACCGTGTTTCACGTCTGGCTTCCACTGAACGGGCCGGCGCCCGACGGCAAGTAAGCGGCTAAGGGCAAAGGCGCAGCGAGCTCGGCGATCGTCAGCGGCTGCGAGGTTCCGAAAACGAACCCCCATTTGCCGGGCGCTCCGAGTGGAGCTAGCCGGACTCGAACCGGCGACCTCCTGGGTGCGATCCAGGCGCTCTCCCAACTGAGCTATAGCCCCGGGCGGCGGCACATGCCGCGCGGTTGCGGGACAGTGTAGCCCCGGACGGTTGGAGCGCTTGCGCCGGCGCGGGGGCTTCGCAGCTCGCAGGACCTGGCGAAATCGACCCGAAACACGGGTAGCCTCAGCGGCGGACGGGCATCCCGATGAGCTTTCGCGCGCGCCTCACCATTTTCTTTGTCGTGATCGTCGTCGTCCCGATGGTGGCGATCGGGGTCCTGATGTTCCGCCTGATCGACGACAGTCAGCAGGGCAAGGCGGACGCGCGCGCCGCTGCCCTGATCGCGACGGCCGGCAGTGTCTACCAGAGCGAAGCAGCGGCGGGTCGCGGCGATGCCGAGACGCTCGCCCATGACGTCGGTTCCCTTACGGGCAAGGCGCTGTCGGTGCGGTTCGCAGCGCTGGCGACGCGTGCGGGACTGGCCCGGGCGACGCTTAGCACGGGGTCGACCACGCTCAAGGACATCGGCGACCGCAGCGGGATCGCGCCGGGATCGGCGATCCTCAGACAGGGCGCGGGTGGGCGCGCGATGACAGTGACGGTCTCGGAGCTAACCGCCTCCCAATACGCGCGTGAACTAAGTGCGCCGGGGGTCGCAGTCGTGGTGGGGCAGGGCCGGAGAACTCTCGCCTCGACCGCCCCACTGCCGCACGACCCATCGCTGCCAGCGAGCGGCAACGTCACCATCCAGGGCACTGGGTACCGCGCCGTCGGCGCGACGTTCCCCGGCTTCGGGGACGCGCCGGTGAGGGTGACCGTGCTCTCGGCTCTATCCGCCACGTCGGCATCGCTCGGCGGCAGTCGGACGGTTGTCGCGGTGCTGATCGTCGCGTTCCTCGTGCTCGCTTTCGGTTTCTCGATACTCGCGTCGCGAGCGCTTCAGGGCCGATTGAGCGGCTTCCTCGAGGCAGCGCGCCGGCTCGGAAGCGGCGACTTCTCCTCGCCGATCACGGTCGAGGGCCACGACGAGTTCGCCTCGCTCGCAGTCGAGTTCAACAGCATGTCGGCCGAGCTGTCCCACCGGCTGGACGAGCTGTCTCGAGAACGAGTACGGCTGCGGGAAGCGATCCGTCGCATTGGCCACACGTTCGCGTCAAGTCTCGACCGCCCGGCGTCGCTCGAGCTCGCGCTGAAGACTGCGGTCGATGCCGTGCAAGGCAGCGGTGGCCGGCTCACCGTCCGAACGAGCCCCCAGGAGCCGCTGGTGGAGACCTGCCGGGAGGGCTCGCTGGCCGGCCTCGAGGAGGTCGTCCGGGAAGCGGAGCGTACGGCGCTGAAAAACCGCGGAGTAGCCGAGGCGCACAATGCCGCGGTGAGTGTTGCGGCGGTGACGCTCGGGCCACTCGAGCCTGGCGAGCGCGCACACGGCGTGATCACGGTCGTGCGACGGGGGCGGCCATTTACCGACGATGACGTCGAAGCTCTCCGGTCCCTCGGAGCGGAGGCGGCGCTCGCGCTCGAGAACATCGAGCTCCACTATCAGGTCCGCCGGCAAGCCGTGACGGACGAGCTCACCGGCCTGTCGAATCACGGGCGGTTCCAGGAGCTGCTCAATGCCGAGATCGAGCAGGTGCGCCGCTATCACCACCCGATCGGCCTGATCATGCTTGACATCGACGACTTCAAGGCCGTCAACGACACGCACGGGCATCCGCAGGGCGACGCTGTGCTCCGGCATGTTGCGCGCGTCTTGCAAGAAAATTCCCGCGACGCCGACTCCCCGGCGCGCTACGGTGGCGAGGAGTTGTCCCTGATCCTGCCGCACACCGATCTCGAGGGCGCCCACGCGATCGCCGAACGTATTCGTACCGCTGTCGAAGGACTCCGTGTGGCCAGAACCGATGGGCAAGGCGCACTGCGGATCACGGCTAGTCTTGGCGTCGCTGCCTCGACCGACGGAGACAAGGACGCCCTGATCGCCGATGCCGACGGCGCGCTCTACGAGGCGAAGCGGAGCGGCAAGAACCGGACGATCAGCGCTCGCGCTCGAGCGGCGGGCGCGTCCGGGGCCGGGTAGGCTTAAGCACATGGGTTTACTCGACGACGCGATCCGCGAGCATCTCGACCTCAAGCGCCGCCGCGGCGCGGACCCGACCGAGATCGAACGCGCCGAAAAGGAGGCGCTAGGACCGGTTCGGCGCGGGCCCGAGCCCGCCGGCGACGACCTGGCGGCGGCTAAGGCGCCCCTTGACCATGAGACGCTCCTCGAAGATGCCCCCGAGGAGGAGTGGGAGCCCTTCCACGAAGAGGCTGCCGACGGGCTGGAGCCGGCGCTCGAGGACCACGAACTGCCCCCCTACGAACCCGCTGAGCACTACGAGCGTGCCGAGCCGCCGGCGACACGGCCATTCGACACCGAGGCGGAATCGGCGCCTCCGCCGCATCCCGCCGACGTCTCTCCGGCGCCGGAAGCCGAGCCGAACCTTGCGCCGCATCCGGCTGACCCTCCGTCGGCCGCCGTTCCTCCGCACCTTGAGCAGGAGACCGTGGAATACGAGCTCGAGGAGGAAGAGGAAGGCGACGACGTGCTTGAGAGCACTCCCGAGTTCCTGCAGGACGCGCCCGACCACGACCGCCTGTGGTTCGAGCAGCGTCCGCCCAAAGACTTCGACTTCGACGGTTGAGTCCCTAGACTCGCCCCAGAATCGGGGCCATAGCTCAGTTGGGAGAGCGCCTGCTTTGCAAGCAGGAGGTCACGGGTTCGAATCCCGTTGGCTCCACTCGAAAAGTACCTGGTAATCGGCACTTTTCGTAGGCTGTTACTGTCGGCTCGATTGCCGTGCCGGGCCTCTATGGAAGTGTTATGGAAGCCGCCGTTCCGAAGCGGCTTCCGATAGGCGCCAGCGGGAACCGCGGCGCCGATCGTTGCCGCAAGGCGGTCGTGTACCGGCTGCGATGGGTGAGCCGTATCAGAGGTGGGCTTATTCGAGCGATCCACTCGGAGGCGACGTTGGCAGCGCGAATCCGTCCCGCGCACAGCTGAAGCCCTCGTCGACCCACCAGCCGGACGAGGGAATCGATTCCGTTCTCGGAGATGGCCTTCGTGATTCCCCACTTCGAGCGGAAGACCGACGGCTGACCCGGCGACCATCTGCTGCTCATCCTTTCGGGGAAGCGTCGCCCAGCGAGCTCCCGGTGCCGCCGGCAGCCCCGGCTGTGAGAAGCGCACAACCCGTCGATCGCCGGCCGTCACGACGACGCCGCCCACGCCACCACTGCAACCGGGGCGAACCAGCAGCCCGATGCACTGCCAAAGCAATAGCGCGTCGTGTGACCTCAGGCCCCGACTGCCATACAGGGCGGCGAGCATTCCTTGCATGTGGCACCGATTACGGCAGACTCACCAGGAGGCAGAGTTCTGCGCGCAAGACCAGCGTGCATCCAGAAGGGGCAAAGAGATGCGGGTCTCGATCCGGTCCGGTGTAATCAGGTGCGCGATGATCGCGGTGTCGGTCGGGGTCCTGTGCGGCTGCGCCGCATCTGGATCCTCGGACTCAAGCAGCTCGAGCGACACAACAACCGAGAGCTCCAGCTCTTCAGGCACGACGTCGTCGCCGACCCAAAGCGCTCCCGCGACGGCGTCGGCCCCGGCGCCGCCGGGGCCGCTACAGACGGTCAAGCTCTACTGGCACGACATCGGAGCTAAGAACTACGCGGCTGCCTACCGCTACCTCGCCCGCGGCTCGGTCACTCAAAACGTCCGCCGACTTCGCATCCGAGGAACAGCAGGCACAGATCCAGTCGGTCAGCTTCCAAGGCCATTTGGCGTCAGGCTCGAGTTCGGCGGCAACAGTCGATGTCAATTCGCTGACCACGATCGACGGTCAGTACGGCTGCCGGACATGGAGCGGCGCGTATCAGCTCACCCGCCAAGCCGGAACCTGGCGGATCGCACGCGCCAGCATCTCGCCGGCTCGCTGCCCGTCCACCCAGCCGTCAGCGAGCACCAATTCGGGCGCTAATACTGGGAGTGGCGGTAACACGGGCAATACCGGTAACACGGGTAACACGGGCAACACGGGCAATACCGGTAACACGGGCAACACGGGTAACACGGGCAATACCGGTAACACGGGCAACACGGGCAACACGGGCAACACGGGCAATACCGGTAACACGGGTAACACGGGCAATACCGGCAACACGGGGAACACCGGGAGCAGCGGATGCTCTCCGCTGACCGACTCGGGGGGTTGCTACGAACCGGGCGAGTACTGCCGGGACTCTGATCACGGGATGAGTGGCGTAGCTGGGGACGGTGAGGCGATCACTTGCGAGGACAACGACGGATGGCGCTGGGAGCCGAGCTAGGAAACGCTGAGATCCGAGTCTCCTGCGACTTCTGGGTAGCCTGCGAGATGTCGCTGGCAGCTCACGTACTCCTCCGTCAGCGGGATTAACCTGGTTGCGTTCCGCGATCCGCCGCCCTGAGCAGAGCCACCCAGCGTCCGGGTAGCCCAGACTCGAGATCTCCTGATCCTCGGCGGAGGACCTCGGCGGGATTGCTGTCGTCGGGGGTGCGAGGTTTCGCGATCTTGGGCGACGCGTGGATGACGCGCACCGGCGACGCCGAACGCACAGCAGGCCGAATGCCGGCCGACGCGCCGATCAAGCACTACCGCATCCTGACTAAGGAGCAGCCAGCTGCAACTGCTCGGCTCGTGGCATTGCGCAAGCGCGCTCGGCTGCACCTCCGAAGGCCGGCCGGGCGCGAATGCAATCGTGAGGCCAGCGATGGGCCGCGACGATCCGCGTGATTCAGATGTCGCCAGGGCAATCGTCGCTTCGGACGTGGCGACCAGGACGAAAGCGATCAGCCTGGTCGTCCTTCTGCTGACCACAGCCGCCGGCCAACACGATCGAGTCACGCATTCGGATCGCCACAACCTGCTGGACAACAGCAATCGCGTCCACTGCCACCACGACGGTTCTGGGGCGCGCGGTGGCTGATGTTAGATTGGCGGCTGTACCGCCTCGTCACATTCGGGGCCGGCCGGCGATCTGCCGACCACAGCGGCTTCCGGCGCTCGGCCCTGTCTCAGATTCGCCCTTAGACGACGCTAGGTCCGGTGGCTATTTACGCTACGTTTTGCCCGCGATGCCTGCGGATTGCGAAGTACAGGGGTGCGGGGTTCTAGCCGTGGGTCGGTGCGTGAGCTGCAACCGGGCGTTCTGTCAGAGCCATCGGGCGCTCGACCAATATGGCGGTGGCGGCGTTCCGGTTGTCAACCTGTGCGTGGTCTGCCAGGAACAGGAGAGAGCAGATGCTTCAGAGAGGCGGAAAGCGGAGGCGGCTATCGCGGCAACCGAGGGCGAGTTAGTCCGGAGCGCCCCAGCCCGGCTAAGAGAACTCGGGGTGCCGACCGAAACTGTTGTTGTCGTCCGGAAGGAGTCAAAAACAAGCTTCCTCGGGAGGACAACGTGGACAGACGTCGTGGCCGAAGTCGGCGAAGGCTGGGTTCTCGGCGAGCTGACCTGGCGAATCCCGTTCCTTCCGGGTCGGGATCGCATCTATTCGCCTCGCATGGAGACGCGGCTTACCTACTCCTCGATCGTCCTGATAAAGACGGTCCCTTCCGGTGGGTTGAGCGCGGACCGCACGGACTTCAGTCCCACGCAGGTGGCCGCTTGACAGACGATGTGTCGGAGACCCAGGTGTGGGGAGCGGGCGCGGCCGTTCAGCGACTCCTCGACGAGGGGGCCTAAACGTCTCGCCACGACATTGCGCCTGGCCCTAATGTGGCACTTGCCGCCCGAAGTTGTCGGAGAGCACACCGCCGAGAGCCGGTCGCGGGAGGCGCCTCCGCCCCCCAAGAGTCACCGCGTCGCGGGTAATCTCCGGGCTCATCTTAACCTCATCTGTCCGTTACGGCCGCACTCGAGGCCATCTCAAGATGAAAGGGGTTACGGCCGTGTGCGACACCGATCCACCGAGACTCCCGTCTCGTCGGCGATCGCTTGCGTCACTCTGAAACGACGCACTACGCGACGGCTTGGGCGACAGCGCGATCACCCGCGCCGGTGAGTCAGACTGGTGTTTGCCACGAAGGCGATGACACTCGGCGGGCGAGTCCGACGGTTGGTTCCCGGCTCTCCACGGCGCTTTGCAGCCCTGGATGCCGGAACGGCGCATCCTGGGGTGGCCGAGGCCGGGCATTGGCCCGAGGTCTGTTGAGGGTGAGGGGCGCTGGTTGCCGCGCGCGAGGTGACGGGCCGATAGGGAACGAGATGGAAGCGAGCGCGCGGCATGCACCGATTCGGCTGGACCACGAGACCCCTTGCCAGTCCTGCGGTGAGCGGCTTGTTGCCGGCGACTTGGCCAGGGTCGGTCCGGTCTCGGACACGATCGTCTCCCTCGCCTGCGCCGCCCGTCCGGACGGCGGGGCTAGCGCCAGCGCGCAAGGCGAGTACGAGCGGCGCCGCCGACAACGCCGTGATCACGCGCGTGGGAGACTCGGCCTGGTCGGCACTGTGCTGGCTCGCGTGATCGAGGAGCCGCAGAGCACCCAGAGCTGGGCGCAGGGAGCGCGCGGTGAGCGACGCACCCGCTGTGCGCCTTGAGAAGCACCTCGCCGGACATCCGGTGAAGCTGCTGCATCACCGACTGATCCCCGGTCACGGCAAGGCCAACCTCGATCATCTCGCGGTCGGGCCCGGCGGCGTCACGGTGATCGACAGCAAGACCCATCGCGGCGAGGTCCGTGTGGAGCGGGTAGGCGGTCTGTTCACCGACCGTCATTCAATCCTGAAGATCGGCGGGCGCGATCAGACCAAGCTGATCGATGGCGTCGAGCGCCAAGTGAAGCTCGTCGCCGGCGCGCTTACACGCGCCGGGGTCCGTGATGTGGACGTACGCGGAGCGCTTTGCTTCCCGGATCCCGACGGGTTGCCGCTGCGCCAGCTCAGCGTCCGCGGCATCGTGATCGACGGTCCCAAGCCGATCGCGAAGCTCGCCCGCCGCGCCGGCCCGCTCTCCGCCGATCATGTCGGTCAACTGGCGCAGCAGCTCGCCGCCCTCTTCGCGGCCGCCTGACCGGCACCAATCTCGCCGCAGAGCGCCGGCTCGCCCGCGATCGACCGTCGCACTCCCGCCATGTGGCCCGGCACCACGACCACAGCGGCAATGTTCACGGTCGCGCCGCCCCGACCTGCCCCTCGCATGGAAAGCGGCAGCGCGGTATCGATCGGCGGCGTCGCTCCGTTGCCAGGCTGAGTAGGCGCGTGCGGCGGTCGAGAGCGCACTCTTGCCACTCGTCCGATCCAAGAGCCTGAAGGCGCCCGAATCGCCACCGCTCGGCTTCCGCGTTCATGGCGATGCGGCACAGCCCGTGCTTGCAGGCCGCGACGCACCCAGCAAGCGCGCAGGCCGACGGGCCAGTGTTGCTCGTCGCTGGCGGAGCGGAACGATCCGGACCGGCACGCGCGGAGCAGCGGAGAAGCTCTCGTCTCAAACCGCTCGCCCGCTGATCGCGTGGGCCAAGCGGTCAGGCTTGATACGCATCCGCTTACCGGGGTGAGGAAACCGCCGCAGGCATCACCGCCGCCACCAGCACAGCCAGCACCGCGAACGCGCCCCCCCACCCGAGCCCCGTCGCGCTCAGCGCCCCGATCAGGACTGCGCCGGTTGCGGTCCCGGCGTCGAAGGCGCCGTTCCACACGGCGCTGGCGACCGGCCGCTCGCTCGAGGTGGTGCGGGCGAAGGAGTAGACCAGGGTGAGGCACTGAACCGCTCCATAGCCCACCCCGAGCATCGCGCAAGCCGCCAGCACGACCCCATCGGAGGGCCCGCTCAGGCCGGCAGAAAGCGCGACCAGGCTGGCGATGGCTATTGCGCACGCCCCGGCCAAGAGCCACGTTCGCCCTGGCCGGTCGACCTGCGCTCCGACCTGCCACCGAGCCAGGGCGGTGGCGACCGCGAACACCAAGAGACCAATGGTCGCCACGAGCTCCGAGCGCACGATGGGCAAGATCGTCACCACCGCGCCGGCGGCGATCGTGAGTGCGTAAAGCACGGCGGCGGGCAGCAGGGTGCGGGCGATCGCCCGCTGGGTGGCACCCGTCGGCACCGCCTGAGCCGGCTCGGGGGCGACCCGCCGCCAGCCACCGCCCAAGGCCAGCGCCGCGCCGACAGCGGGTAGGCCAGCGATGGCCGCAATGGGCCAGAAACCCAATGCGTTCAGCAGCAGTACGGCCAGGGGAAGCACTATCACGTTGGGAATCCCCGCTGCCAGCCCGTACAGGCCCGCCGTCTCGCCCTGGCGGCCGGGCGGCGCGACCTCGCTGGCCATAAACGCCCCCGCGACCGTGAATACGGCAAACCCCACGCCCCGCACCACGCATATCGAGTACAGCCCAGCGCCCGAGCTCGCCCAGATCAGTAGCGGGGCCGGCAGCCCCAGCAGGACGAGGCCGATGGCGACCGTGGCGGGTGTGGACAAGCGGCGCAGCAGCGCGGGCACCACGGGCTGAAACAGGACGGTGGCGGCCAGCATCAAGGTCGTCGTCGCGCCTGCCGAGGCGGTGGAGTTGCCGGCCGACGCTACGTAGGCCGGCAGCGACGGCAGAGTCACGAAGAAGCTCGTGAACCCCGCCACAGCCATCAGCATCATGCGCGCGCATGGCCACTGCAACGCCAGCGGGCGACCGTCGTCGGTGGCGACGCTGACCATGGCTAAGCTGGCTGCCTCTCGGCTTTAGGGTGGACGAGTTGGCCGGCCACGCGCGCCTCGTGCACGCTGGCGTCGCATGGTCGGCGGAAGATCGGCTCCAGGCTCGCCTCAGCAGTTTTGTTGCGCGCCAGCAGCGCCTCGAGCACCGTGCCATGCGGCGCGGGCCCCCGCGCGGTCACGTAGGCGCTATTGCGCGGCTCCAGGTTCCCAACCTGGTCGGTCAGCTCCAGTACCCGCCCGCCGGTGGCGGTGGCCAGGTACAGCAGCTTGACTGGCCCCACCGGCGTCTCGTTCGGGTCTGAGCATCTAGGCAAGGTAGGCGAAGTGGCCCTCGCTGAAACCGCGGACGACGCGCCCGTCCCCTCCAAATCGAGCGCTCAGCCCTGCTCTTGTCCACGGTAGGCCCGCCAGCCTCCGTACGTGGTGATCTCGATGAGACCCACGCCCCGTTCCAGGACCTCGCGTCGCAGCAGCACGGCGAAGCTCACGGACCCATTCTCGAGCTCGATCGTCCCCAGCTCAAGCTCGGGCGGCTCGGCCGGCAGGAGCGAATGGTGCAGCATGTCGATCGGAACGTCGTAGAGCTCACCCATGATCGCCGCGCCCCCCGCGTCGGTCGCAACCAGAGCTGGGAACTCGTCGCGGACCGAGTAGAACCGGTATTTGGGGGCGGTGCGCAGCTCCCCGAGCAGCGGGACTCCCTCGATGTGATGGTGCACGGGACCACCCCGCATGCCACCGCCGTTCAGAAACATCGGGGGCACGTCAGCGCATTTCCCTGGTGCGCGCCCGAGCGTCGACGCAGCACCACCCGGTCATCGCCGGGTCTCCGGTTGCCAATCGCAGCCCGCCCAGCCATCCTCGGATGCCTGGAAGCATCCCCTCGAACGCCAGCCGCCCGTGGTGTCCAAGGCGCCGCGAAGGCCCCGACTTCCCCGTCTCTCGGGACGGCGACCGAGAGAGGCCACCCGTACTCGGGTCCGGCGCCGCGGCGGCGCCGGACCGTTCGAGCAGCGTGAAGAGGATGAATGGTTGTCCTTTACCGCGAATTGGGGCATCACGAAAACCGTCGTCCTTCCTGCACAGGGGCGAGCTTCGACTTGCTGCCTGTTGGGTTGCCCCTGAGAGCATTCTTCCGCTTAGCGAGATAGACTTTCTGTAAAGCGGAAACATAAAGCCGCAGGCCGCTCGCGTCAACCCGCGAAGAGGAGTTTGCTTCTCGCGCTCGCAGAGCTGGCGCGCCCGAGCCGTTGACACCGGGCTCCGTTACCCGTAGGATTCCGATATACGGTAGTGCATTTCCGATACACGGAAAAGCTTTATGTGAATCTAACCGCGTCGAAGGAGCCTCCCACATGGGCATCTCGCTCGGAGCAAATCAATACGGCAAGGCGGAGAACCGCGTCGTGCGCGTCTATCGCGACACCCCTCGGCACGAGCTTGTCGACCTCAACGTGTCGACGTCGCTGCGCGGCGACTTCGCCGACGCACACGTGAGCGGGGACCAGGCCGACGTGCTGCCGACCGACACCCAGAAGAACACCGCGTTCGCGTTCGCCAAGCGGCACGGCGTCAGCTCGCCGGAGGACTATGCGATCGCTCTGGGCCGGCGCTTCCTCGAAGCGGCGCCGAAGGCCGACGGCGCCCAGATCCGGGTCGACCAGTACCCCTGGGATCGCATCCCGACGGGGCCGAACGGGCACGACCACGCGTTCGTCCGCCGTGGCGACGGCACGCGGACGACGGTGGTCACCGTGAGCGACCGCGGCGACGCCGAGCACGTGTCGGTGGTGTCGGGCCTGACCGACCTAGTGCTGCTGAAGACAACCGGATCGGAGTTCAAGGGCTACCTCAAGGACGAGTACACGACGCTTCAAGAGGCCGACGACCGCATCATGGCTACCTCGCTCGTCGCTCGCTGGCGCTACTCGAGCACTGACGTCGACTGGAACGCCAGCTACGACTCGATCCGCGCGACGTTGCTGGCGGAGTTCGCCACGACCTACAGCCGCGCGCTGCAGGAGACGCTGTATCTGATGGGCACGCGCGTACTCGAGACCCACGACGACGTCGTCGAGATCAGATTTTCCGCGCCCAATAGGCACCATTTCCTCGTCGACCTCGAGCCGTTCGGGTTGAGCAACGACGGCGAGGTGTTCATCGCCGCCGATCGCCCGTACGGCCTGATCGAGGCGACAGTGGCGCGCGACGACGCCCCCGACCCGGGCGACGCCTGGCTCGCCGTCCCGGCGTTCGCCTGAGTGGTGAGCGGTCCCATGGGCGATCACGGACTGGACTATCTGGTCAACTGCTCGATGCTGTTCACCGAGCGGCCACTGCTGGAGCGCCCCGCGGCTGCTCGAGCCACCGGCTTTGACGCGATCGAGTTCTGGTGGCCGTGGCCGGACCAGCCGGTGCCGGCCGACGCGGTCCTCGACGCGTTCGTGCGCGCGATTCGCGACGCCGGGGTACGGCTGATCGGGCTGAACTTCTTCGCGGGCGACCTCGCCGGGCCCGACGCCGGGGTGCTGTCGATCCCGGACCGCTCGGCACAGTTCCGTGACAACCTCGACGTTGCCGTCGGGATCGGCGAACAGCTCGACGTGATGGCGTTCAACGCGCTCTACGGCAACCGGATCGATGGGGTCGCGGCGGAGGAGCAGGACGAGCTCGCTCGCGACAACCTTGGACGCGCTGCCGGCGCGGCCGCCCGGATCGGCGCCACCGTGCTCGTCGAGCCGGTCAGCGGCCCCAAGCCCTACCCACTGCGCACTGCCGACGACGCCGTGGCCGTGGTGGATGCTGTCCGGGCGGCCGGACACGAGAACGTCGGGTTCCTCTGCGACCTGTTCCACCTGGCCAACAACGGCGATGATGTCGACGCTGCGATCGCGCGGCACGCCGGCGTCACCAGCCACGTGCAGATCGCCGACCATCCCGGTCGGGGCGAGCCCGGCAGCGGCGAGCTGGATCTCGACCGCCATGTCGGCGACCTTGCCGATCGCGGGTACGCGGGCTGGGTGGGCCTGGAGTACAAGCCGACCACCGATACCGAGACGAGCCTGCAGTGGTTGCCCATCGAGTGCCGCGCCGCTCGCGGATTGAAGGCGCGCCGATGATCCGCGCGCGGGCACGCTCGACAGGAAAGCGAGGAACACCATGAGCACGATTGGTTTCATTGGCCTGGGGATCATGGGCAGCCCGATGGCGGTCCACCTGCAGAAGGCCGGCCACGAGGTGAGCGGCTACAACAAGCGCCGCGACACCACCGGCCCACTCGTCGAAGCGGGCGGCCGCAAGGCGCCCTCGATCGCGGACGCGGTGCAGGGCGCCGACGTCGTCGCGATCATGGTCCCCGACTCCCCCGATGTGCAGGAGGTGCTCGCCGGCCCGGGCGGCGTGTTCGAAAGCGCCGCTCCCGGCACGCTCGTGATCGACTTCTCGAGCATCCGGCCGGACGTCACCGCCGAGCTGGCGCAGATCGCGAGCGCGCGCGGCTTCCGGCTGCTCGACGCGCCCGTCTCCGGCGGCGAGGCCGGCGCCCAGAACGCCGCGCTGTCGATCATGGTCGGCGGCGCGGCCGACGATTTCGCAGCGGCTAAGCCGGTCTTCGACGCGGTCGGCAAGACGATCGTGCATGTCGGGCCCAACGGAGCGGGCCAAACCGTCAAGGCGGCCAACCAGCTGATCGTTGGCACGAACATCCAGGTGCTTGCTGAGGCACTCGTGTTCCTCGAGGCATATGGAGTCGACACCGAAGCCGCGATGGACGTCCTCGGTGGTGGGCTAGCCGGTTCGATGGTGCTCCGGCAGAAGCGCGACAACATGTTGAGCCGCTCGTTCGCGCCGGGCTTCCGGATCGACCTGCACCACAAGGACATGGGGATCGTTACCTCCGCGGCGCGCGAGGCCGGCGTCGCGCTTCCGGTTGGCGCGATCGTCGCGCAGCTGATGGCCTCGGCGCGCGCCTGCGGCGACGGCGACCTCGACCACTCCGCGCTGCTGCGCGGCGTCGAGCGACTCGCCGGACGGCAGCCGGCCCAGACATGACGTACCCGAACTGAAACGGAGCGATATCGACATGGCACGCATGACCGCGGCGCAGGCCGCAGTGAGCATCCTGAAGGCGGAGGGCGCCACCCATCTGTTCGGATTGCCCGGCGCGGCGATCAACCCGTTCTACAAGGCGATGCAGCTCGACGGCGGGCTGCACCACACGCTCGCCCGCCACGTGGAGGGCGCCTCGCACATGGCCGAGGGCTACACCCGCGCCGCGCCCGGGAACATCGGGGTGTGCATCGGCACGAGCGGGCCGGCGGGCACCGACATGATCACCGGTCTGTACTCGGCCTCGGCGGACTCGATCCCGATCCTGTGCATCACCGGTCAGGCGCCGGTGGCGAAGCTGCACAAGGAGGACTTCCAGGCCGTCGACATCGCGTCCGTGGCCAAGCCGCTGACCAAGATGGCGGTGACGGTCCTTGAGCCGGCGCAGGTGCCGGGTGTCTTCCAGCAGGCGTTTCACCTGATGCGGTCCGGACGCCCCGGGCCGGTGCTGATCGACCTGCCGATCGACGTCCAGCAGGCCGAGATCGAGTTCGACCCGGCCACCTACGCGCCGCTCGACGTCTTCAAGCCCCGGGCCACCCGCGCCCAGATCGAGCGGGCGCTCGACATGCTCCAGTCGGCACAGCGGCCGCTGATCGTCGCCGGCGGCGGCGTCATCAACGCCGACGCCGCGGAGCTGCTCGTCGAGTTCGCCGAGCTGACCGGGGTGCCAGTGGTGCCGACGCTGATGGCCTGGGGGGTGATCCCCGAGGACCATCGGCTCAACGCCGGGATGGTCGGCCTGCAGACCTCGCGCCGCTACGGCAACGCCTCGATGCTCGCCGCCGACTTCGTGCTCGGGATCGGCAACCGCTGGGCCAACCGGCACACCGGCGGGCTCGCGACCTACACCGCGGGCCGCACGTTCGTGCACGTCGACATCGAGCCGACCCAGATCGGGCGGGTGTTCGCGCCCGACTACGGGATCGTCTCCGACGCGGGCGCCGCGCTCGAGCTGTTCGTCGAGGTCGCTCGCGAACGCGACCTCCCGGACCGCGAGGAGTGGGCGGACGAGTGCGACGCGCGCAAGCGCACGATGCTGCGTAAGACGCACTTCGACAACGTGCCGATCAAGCCCCAGCGCGTCTACCAAGAGATGAACCGCGCGTTCGGCGAGGACGTCCGCTACGTGAGCACGATCGGGCTGTCCCAGATCCAGGCCGCTCAGCTGCTGCACGTCCACCGACCGCGGCACTGGATAAACGCCGGACAGGCCGGTCCGCTCGGCTGGACCGTGCCCGCCGCGCTCGGCGTTGCGACCGCCGAGCCGGATGCGACGGTCGTGGCGCTCTCGGGCGACTACGACTTCCAGTTCATGATCGAGGAGCTCGCCGTCGGCGCGCAATTCAAGATCCCCTATATCCACGTCGTCGTCAACAACGCCTATCTCGGGCTGATCCGCCAATCGCAACGCGGGTTCGACATGGACTACTGCGTGCAGCTGTCGTTCGAGAACGTGAACTCCCCCGGGGTGGACGGCTACGGCGTCGACCACGTCAAGGTCGCCGAGGGTCTGGGTTGCAAGGCGCTGCGCGTGTTCGCGCCGGACGAGATCCTGCCCGCGCTCGAGCAGGCCAAGGAGCTGATGGAGGAGTTCCGGGTGCCCGTCATCGTCGAGGCGATCCTCGAACGGGTCACCAACGTGTCGATGGGTACCGAGCTCGACAACGTCACCGAGTTCGAGGAGCTGGCCCTGACGGGAGCCGACGCGCCCACCGCGGCGTATGCGAACCTCGACTGATGGCGCGGGTGCTGCTCGCTCCGGACAAGTTCAAGGGAACGCTGAGCGGGGCCGAGGTCGCTGCGTCGCTCGCCGAGGGGATCCGGAGTCGGCGGCCGACCGCCGACGTGGTGGCGGTGCCGGTCGCCGACGGCGGTGATGGCTCGCTCGCCGCGTTCGCGGCGGTCGGGTTTGAGCGCGTCGCGCTGACCGCGACCGGCGCCACCGGGCAGACCGCGGCGACGTGGTACGTGCGCCGCGGCGAGGACGCGGTCGTGGAGCTGGCCGAGGTGGCCGGGCTGGCGGGGCTGCACGGCGCGTTCGCTCCGGTCACCGCGACGAGCCGGGGCCTCGGCGAGCTGATCGCGCACGCGCTCGACGCCGGCTGCACCCAGGTGCTGGTCGGGATCGGCGGTAGCGCGTCGACCGACGGCGGGCTCGGCCTCGTCCAGGGGCTCGGCGCCCGGGTACGCGATGCGTCGGGTGCAGAGGTCGGACGCGGCGGAGCGGGGGCCGCGACGGCGGCCAGGCTTGACCTCACCGGCCTGCATCCGGGGCTGGCGGCCGCACGCATCGAGGTCGCCTGCGACGTCGACAACCCGCTGACCGGGCCGGAGGGCGCCGCCGCCGTGTACGGCCCGCAGAAGGGCGCCGACCCCGACCAGGTGCGCCAGCTTGACGCGGCGCTCGCGCACTGGGCCGACGTCGTGGCGACGGCGACCGGCCACGACCACCGCGCGGACCCGGGCGCGGGCGCGGCCGGCGGGGTCGGGTTCGCGACGGTCGCGATCCTCGGGGCCACGCTGCGCCCCGGCGCCCAGCTGATGCTCGACCAGCTCGGGTTCCACGACGCGCTTGCCGGCGCGGACCTCGTCGTCACCGGGGAGGGATCGCTCGACGAGCAGACGCTGCGCGGCAAGGCGCCGGCGGCCGTCGCCGCCGCTGCCCGGGCCGCGGGGGTGCCGGTCGTGGCCGTGGCGGGTCGCTGTCTGCTCGACGCCCCGCGGCTGCAGGCCGCCGGGTTCGACGGCGTCTACACGCTGCTCGACGAGGCCGCCACACCGCGGCAAGCGTTTGACGAGGCCGCCGCGCTGCTACGACGGATCGGCGCACGACTGGGGGATCGGCTGCCCGATGGCTGAGCCCGTCTTCGACCGTGCCTTCGTCGCCGCGCGCGCGGTCGTTGACGGCGCCGAGCGGCCATGCGTCGTCGCCGTGCGCGATGGGCGCATTGCGGCGCTGCTCGACGGCGGGGGGGCCGAGTCGGTCGCCGCCCGCGAGACGGTTCGACTGGCCGACGGCGAGGTGCTGCTGCCCGGTCTCGTCGACACGCACGTGCACATCAACGAACCGGGACGCACCGAGTGGGAGGGCTTTGACACCGGCACCCGGGCCGCCGCGGCCGGCGGCGTGACGACCGTGATCGACATGCCGCTCAACAGCATCCCGTCGACCACCACCGTCGACGCCCTGGCGGTCAAGCGCGATTGCGCGTCCGCGCAGGCGCGCGTCGACGTCGGGTTCTGGGGCGGTGCGGTCCCGGGCAACACGGGCGAGCTGCAGGGACTGCACGCGGCGGGAGTGTTCGGCTTCAAGTGCTTCCTGGTCGACTCCGGCGTGCCGGAGTTCCCGCCGTTGGACGGCGCCGGCCTGGCGGCAGCGATGGCCGAGACGGCCCGGCTCGGCGCGCTCATGATCGTCCACGCCGAGGACGCCGAGCTGATCGCCGCGGCGCCGGCGCCCGGCGGACCCTCGTTCGTGACGTACCTGCGCTCACGCCCGGCGGCCGCTGAGGAGCGGGCGATCGAGCACATCCTCGCCGAGGCCGCGCGAATCGGACCCGCCCGCCCCCGCCTGCACGTGTTGCACCTCTCGAGCGCTGGCGCGCTCTCGCAGCTACGCGCGGCTCGCGCCGACGGCGTCGACGTGTCGGTCGAGACCTGTCCCCACTACCTCGCGATCGTTGCCGAGGCGATCGACGACGGCGCGACGCAGTTCAAGTGCGCGCCGCCGATCCGCGATGCCGGGAACTGCGAACAGCTGTGGGAGGGACTGGCCGGCGGAGAGATCGACATGATCGTGTCCGATCACTCCCCGTGCACCGCGGAGCTCAAGCGGCTGGACACCGGCGACTTCGCGGCGGCGTGGGGCGGGATCGCGTCGCTGGAGCTCGGGCTCCCGGTCGTGTGGACCGCGGCCCGCGCCCGGGGCCACGGCCTCGCCGACGTGGTGCGCTGGATGGCGACCGCTCCCGCCGATCGCGTCGGGCTCGCCTACAAGGGCCGGATCGCGGTCGGAGCCGATGCCGACCTCGCCGTGTTCGACCCTGAGGCGGAGTTCGTCGTCGACCCATCGCATCTGCGCCAGCGCAACCCGGTCTCCGCCTATGCCGGGCGCCGACTCGCCGGGGTGGTCCGTCAGACCTGGCTCCGGGGCGAGCGAGTCGACCCGTCGAGTGCCGCCCGCCAGGGCAGACTAATCGAGAGAGGACGGCGAGAGTGACGAGCTATTACGTGCCCCGCGGGGGGCTGCCCGCACAGACCGAGCTGGCGACCGATCGCACGCGGTTCACCGAGGCCTACGCGCTGCTGGGCAAGCGCACGATGCGAGACATCGTGACCAGCTACCTGCCGTTCTGGGAGGACACGCGGCTGTGGGTGATCGCCCGACCGCTCTCTGGCTTCGCGGAGACGTTTTCGCAGTACATCGTCGAGGTCGCCCCGGGCGGCGGCTCGGATCGGCCGGAATCGGACCCGAATGCGGAGGCGGGACTGTTCGTCGTCGACGGGACGGTCGAGCTCACGCTCGGGGGCGTCGCGCACGCCCTGGACGCCGGTGGCTACGCCTACCTACCCCCGGACACCACTTGGAGGCTGCACAACCGCGAGGACCGGCCCGCCTCCTTTCACTGGATTCGCAAGGCCTACCAGAGTGTTGCGGGCCTCGACGCTCCGGACCCGGTGATCGCGCACGAGCGCGAGATCGAGCCGGTGGCGATGCCCGACACCGACGGCGCCTGGGCGACGACGAGGTTCGTCGACCCCGCCGACCTGCGGCACGACATGCACGTCACGATCGTGGCCCTGCAGCCCGGCGCTTCGATCCCGTTCGCCGAGACGCACGTGATGGAGCACGGCCTGTACGTGCTGCAGGGCAAGGCGGTGTATCTGCTCAACCAGGACTGGGTGGAGGTGCAGGCCGGCGACTTCATGTGGCTGCGCGCGTTCTGCCCTCAGGCGTGCATCGCGGCGGGGCCGGAGCCCTTCCGGTACCTGCTCTACAAGGACGTCAATCGTCACGCTCCGCTCACCCGCCAGTTCGTTTGATGCCTGGGCTTCCATTCCGCAACACAGAAAAAGTTTTCCGATTTTGTTGCCCGAACCGGTGATGAGGTGTACAATCAGCCGGGGCTCCTAGCGGGCGTTTGCAGGCAATAGGACGCTCCCCGACGATGTCGGCCGAGCCGTCGAGATTGAGTCGAGAGGACGGAGTGATGGTCGCTTCCGAGGTCATGATTAACGGGCGCAAGGCGGCCCTGGGCGATGTCTCGGTCTGGACCACAGCCCTCGACTTCCTGCGCGCGCAGGGTCTCACCGGCTGCAAGGAGGGCTGCGCCGAGGGTGAGTGCGGCGCCTGTTCGGTCCTGATCGCGCGGCCCGGCGTGGCCGCACCGACCGAATGGGTGGCGATCAACGCCTGCCTGGTGCCGATCGCCGCGCTCGACGGCCAAGAGGTGATCACCGCCGAGGGGCTGGGAGACGCAGATGCGCTGCACCCGGTTCAGCACGAGATGGCGGTGCGCGGCGGCTCGCAATGCGGCTACTGCACGCCCGGGTTCGTGTGCAGCATGGCGGGCGAGTACTACCGCCCCGACCGCGCGCCGACCAACGGACACGGCGACGCCGAGCATGGGCCCAACGGCTTTGACCTGCACGCGCTCAGCGGCAACCTGTGCCGGTGCACCGGGTACCGGCCGATCCGGGACGCCGCCTACGCGCTCGGCGAGCCGGCGGACTCCGACGCGCTCGCCGCCCGGTCGGCGCAGCCCGCACCCCCGCCGGTGGCGACCCGGTTGAGCCAGGACGGTCTCAGCTTCACCCGGCCCGCGACGCTCTCCGAGGCGGTGGAGATCCTCCACGAGCGGCCGGAGACCACCGTAATTGCCGGCTGCACCGACCATGGCGTCGAGGTCAACCTGCGCGGCATGCGTCCCGAGGCGGTGCTGGCGATCGAACGTCTGGAGGAGCTGCGAAACCTGTCGATCGACTCCGACTGGATCGAGATCGGCGCCGCGCTCTCCCTCACCGAGATCGAGCGCCTCCTCGACGGTCGAGTGCCGCTCCTCGCGGAGATGTTTCCGCAGTTCGCGTCGCGGCTGATCCGGAACGGCGCCACGCTCGGCGGCAACCTCGGTACATGCTCGCCGATCGGTGACACCCCACCCGTTCTGCTGGCCCTCGGAGCGCGCCTCGTGCTGGCCAGCGTCGACGGCGAGCGGGAAATCGATCTCGCCGACTACTTCACCGGTTACCGCAAGAGCGTGCGGCAGGACCGCGAGCTGATCCGCGCGATCCGGATCCCGCTGCCGCTCGCCCGCCTGACGGCGTTCCACAAGATCGCCAAGCGGCGGTTCGACGACATCTCGAGCGTCGCGGTGGGGTTCGCGATCGACCACGACGACGCCGGGATCGTCACGCGCGCCCGGATCGGCCTCGGCGGCATCGCCGCGACCCCGTTGCGCGCGAGCGCTACCGAGGCGGCACTGATCGGCAGGGCCTGGTCGCATGAGACGGTGATCGACGCCGCGGAGATCCTCGGCGCCGAGGGCACCCCGATCAATGATCACCGCGCGAGCACCCGGTACCGCGCGGCGATGCTCCGATCGAGCCTGCTGAAGCTGCACGCGGACAACCCGGGGATCGGCGTCGAGCGAGCCCTGGCATGACCGCATTCATCCCCACAAACGGGAGAGATCAATGAGTGACCTTGCCACGCGGCCCGAGAGCCCGGCGGTCGGCATCGCGGTGCCACACGAAAGCGCCGTGTTGCACGTGACCGGCGCGGCGCTCTACACCGACGACCTGATCTATCGCACCAAGGGCCTGCTGCACGCCTATCCGGTGCAGACCTCATACGCGCACGCGCGGATCACCACCCTGAACGCCGAGCCGGCACTCGCGGTGCCCGGCGTGGTGCGGGTGCTGACGGCTGCGGACGTGCCGGGCATCAACGACGCCGGCGTCAAGCACGACGAGCCGCTGTTCCCGTCCGAGATCATGTTCTACGGCCATGCCGTCTGCTGGGTGCTGGGCGAGACGCACGAGGCCGCCCGGCTCGGCGCCGCGGCCGTCGAGGTGGAGGCCGAGCCGCTGCCGTCCTACGTCACCGTCACCGAGGCGATCGCCGCCCGCAGCTTCCAGGGCGGACAGCCGCAGGTGGCGCGCGGCGACGTGGACACCGCGCTGGCCGAGGCCGACCGGGTGTTCAGCGGCGAGTTCGAGTTCTCCGGCCAGGAGCACTTCTACCTGGAGACGCACGCCGCGCTCGCGCACGTCGACGAGGCGGGACAGGTGTTCGTCCAGTCGAGCACCCAGCATCCCTCGGAGACGCAGGAGATCGTCGCCCACGTGCTCGGCCGGCCCAACTCCGAGATCACCGTGCAGTGCTTGCGGATGGGCGGCGCGTTCGGTGGCAAGGAGATGCAGCCCCACGGCTTCGCGGCGATCGCAGCCCTCGGTGCGATCCTCACCGGCCGTCCGGTGCGCCTGCGGCTCAACCGCACCCAGGATCTGACGATGTCCGGCAAGCGCCACGGCTTTCACGCCGACTGGCGCGTCGGCTTCGACGCCGACGGGCACCTGCTCGCGCTCGAGGCGACACTCACCGCAGACGGCGGCTGGAGCCTGGACCTGTCCGAGCCGGTGCTGGCGCGGGCGCTGTGTCACATCGACAACGCCTATTGGATTCCCCACGCCCGAATCAACGGGCGGATCGCCAAGACCCACAAGACGTCCAACACGGCGTTCCGCGGCTTCGGCGGCCCGCAGGGGATGATCGTCCTCGAGGACATCCTCGGCCGCTGCGCGCCGCTGCTCGGCATCGACCCGATGGAACTGAGGCACCGCAACTTCTACCGGGCGGGCCACAGCACCCCGTACGGACAGCTGGTCCGCCACCCGGAGCGGCTGCAGGCCGTATGGGGGCAGACGATCGCCGCCGGCGATGTGGGCGAGCGCCTCCGGCAGGTGGACGAGTTCAACGCGACCCATGAGCACGTCAAGCGCGGTCTCGCGATGACCGCGGTGAAGTTCGGGATCTCGTTCAACCTGACTGCGTTCAACCAGGCGGGGGCGCTCGTGCTCGTCTACAAGGACGGGTCGGTGCTGATCAACCACGGCGGCACCGAGATGGGCCAGGGCTTGCACACGAAGATGCTGCAGGTGGCCGCGACCACGCTGGGCGTTCCTCTCGAACGGGTGCGCCTCGCCCCGACGCGTACGGACAAGGTGCCCAACACCTCGGCGACCGCGGCCAGCTCCGGCGCGGACCTGAACGGCGGTGCGATCAAGCATGCCTGCGAGCAGATCCGTGATCGGCTGCTGTCGGTCGCCGGGGGCATGCTCGGGATCAACGACCACGACGTCCGGATCATCGACGGCATCGCGCGGCCGCTGTCGGCCTCCGAGGAGACCTACCTCAATTGGGACGAGCTCGTGCGCACGGCGTACTTCCAGCGCGTCCAGCTGTCGGCCTCGGGCTTCTACCGCACCGAGGGACTTCACTGGGACTCGTCAGTGATGCAGGGCACCCCGTTCAAGTACTTCGCCTACGGGGCAGCCGCCACCGAGGTCGAGGTCGACGGCTTCACCGGGGCGTACCGCACGCTGCGCGTCGACATCGTGCACGACGTCGGCGACAGTCTGTCTCCGCTGATCGACCTCGGCCAGATCGAAGGCGGCTTCGTGCAGGGCGCCGGGTGGCTGACGCTCGAGGATCTGCGCTGGGACACCAGCGACGGTCCGGGCCGCGGCCGCTTCTTGACGCAGTCGGCCAGCACCTACAAGCTGCCGAGCTTCTCCGAGATGCCCGAGACGTTCAACGTCACGCTGCTGCGGGACGCCACCGAGGCGGGCGCCGTGTACGGCTCCAAGGCGGTCGGGGAGCCGCCGTTGATGCTGGCGTTCTCGGTCCGCGAGGCGCTGCGCCAGGCGGCTGCGGCCTTCGGGCCGGCCGGCGCGAGCGTGAACCTGGCCAGCCCGGCCACCCCCGAGGCGGTGTTCTGGGCGGTCGAGCAGGCGCGTGACCAGGCCGCCGGCGACACGCGCGGCGACGTGATCGAGGGTTATCCCGGTCGGGTGCCGCCGGATCACGACCCGGATGCGCCGCCGATGCGCCCGTTCTCGGAGCACTCGCGCGAAGCGGTGGTGCATGCCTGATGGCGTCTGGCTGGACGCGGTCGTCCGCCTGCGCGCGGCCCGAGAGCCCGCCGTCCTGGTGACGCTCGCGACGGTCCGCGGCCACGCGCCTCGCCGGGCGGGCGCGAAGATGGTGGTGAGCGAGACCGGCGCGTGGGGCTCGATCGGCGGGGGGAACGTCGAGGCGACCGCGATCGAGCGAGCGCGCGCGCGGCTGAAGAACCCGGCGGCGCCCGAGCTGATGACCTTCGAGCTGTCCGAGCGCGCCCCGTCCGAGCACGGCGCGCAATGTTGCGGCGGCGTCGTGACCGTTCTGCTCGAGCCGCTTCCGGCCGTCCCCGCGGTGGCGATCTTTGGCGTCGGGCACGTCGGCCTGGAGCTCGCCCGCATCCTCGCCCGGCACGACGTCGAGCTGCACCTGATCGATACGCGGCCGGACATCCTCAGCGAGTCGCGGCTCGCCGTGCTCGCCGACGCGGTGGCCACGGTTCATGTCCACAAGGTCCCGCTGCTGCCGGAGTCCGTGTTCGGCGAGCTGCCGTCCGGCACCCACGTGCTGATCATGACTCACGACCACGCCGAGGACGTGGCGCTGTGCGACGCGGCCCTGCGCCGCGAGGACTTGGGGTCGATCGGGCTGATCGGCTCATCGGGCAAGTGGGCGCGCTTCCGGCGCAGGCTCGCCGAGGAAGGCGGTCACAACGCGGCGACGGTGGCCCGGATCAAGACGCCGATCGGACTGTCCGACATCAGCGGCAAGGAGCCCGCGACAATCGCGGTGAGCGTCGCCGCGAATCTGCTGCAGATATTCGAGCGAGAGGCCGCACCCGAGCGCGAGACCGAGCCCGAGCTTGAGCCCGAGGGCACCGGCGCGCGGCGGTGACGATCTATCGCGCCCAGGTGCTCGATGCGCCTGAGAACCCCTTCCGGGGCGGAACCCTCCGCGCCGATGCCGACGCCGGGCTGCTCGTCACCGCCGACGGGCTGATCGCCGACCGCGGCCCGTTCGCCGAGGTGCGAGCCCGGCATGCCTCCGAGCCCGTAGCCGCGCTGACCGACGGCCTGCTGCTGCCGGGCTTCGTCGACGCGCACGTGCACTTTCCCCAAGCGCGAATCATCGGTGGCCTTGGCCTGCCGCTGCTCGATTGGCTGGACCGCTACGCGCTGCCCGAGGAGGCGCGTATGGCCGACCTCGCCTATGCGCGGGAGGTTGCCGCGGAGTTCTTGTCCGGGCTCGCCGATGCCGGCACGACCACGGCGCTCGTATTCGGCGCCCACTTCGCGCCGGCGGTCGATGCGCTGTTCACGGCCGCGTCCGCGAGCGGCCTGCGGGTCACGAGCGGGCTGGTGGTGAGCGACCGGCTGCTGCGTCCGGAGCTGCACACCACCCCGCAGCGCGCCTACGACGACGGGCTGGCGCTCGCGAACCGCTGGCACGGACAGGGACGGAGCCGCTATGCGGTGATCCCGCGGTTCGCCCTGTCCTGCACCGACGATCTGCTCGCTTCGTGCGCGGCGCTCCACACGGCGGTCCCGGGCAGCTGGTTGACCTCGCATGTCAACGAGAACGCGGCCGAGATCGCCACCGTGAACGAGCTGTTCGGGTGCAGCTACGTCGACAGCTACGACCGGCACGGCCTGATCGGGTCGCGGACCGTGCTGGCGCACAACGTTCACCCGACCGACGCGGAGCTGGAGCGCCTGGCCACCGGCGGCGCCGCCGTCGCACACTGCCCTACCAGCAACGCCGCGCTCGGCAGCGGGCTGTTCCCACTTCACCGTCACCTCGCCCATCATGTGCCGGTGGCCCTCGGGAGCGATGTGGGCGCCGGCACCGGTTATGCGCTGTTCAAGGAGGGGCTGCAGGCGTACTTCATGCAGCAGCTGCGTGGCGCTGACGGCGTGCCGCTGACCTCAACCCATCTGCTCTATCTGGCAACGACGGCCGGCGCGGCGGCCCTCGGACTCGAGGCAGAAGTCGGCGATCTCAGCGTCGGCAAGCGCTTCGACGCGCTCTGGCTGCGCCCGCGGCCGGGCAGCCCGCTGGACGTCGGGCTGCGCTACGCGGACGGTCCGGACGAGGCGCTGGCCAGGGCGTTCGCGTTGGGTGTCAGCTCCGACGTGGCCGGCGTCTGGGTCGAGGGCCTGCCCATCCAACCGGACGGAACGACTTGAGCATCTCTTACCGTGATACGGAACCTTGATATCGTTAGGTGGACAAGTGACCGACAGCCGAACATGGGGCCCACGAAGGGCGACGGTGGCTACGGACGGCTCGTCCGAGCCCCAAGGGCATGGTGGAGTGCAGTCGCTCGCTCGCGCCTTCGCGATCCTCGAGGCGATGGCGGACGCCGGCGGCGAAATCGGGCTGTCGCAGCTGGCCACCGAGGCACAGCTGCCGCCGGCCACCATCCACCGCCTGGTGCGCACGCTCGTCGACCTCGGTTACGTGCGCCAGGAACCGTCGCGGCAGTACTCGCTCGGCCCGCGGCTGATGCGCCTGGTCGATACGAGCACCAAGCGCCTCGAGACGCTGGCTCACCCGTACATGTCCGATGTCGTCGAGGCGCTCGGCGAGTCGGTAAATCTCGCTGTGCTCGACGGCGAGGAAATTGTCTACGTGGCCCAAGTCCAGCCCTCGCAGAACTTCATGCGGATGTTCACCGAGGTCGGTCGCCGGGTGAAGCCGCACGCGACCGCGGTCGGCAAGGCGATCCTTGCCACCAAACCCGAGGACGAGGTACGAGAGCTGCTCAAGCGCACCGGGATGCCGCGACGCACCGAGCAGACACTCACGACCCCGAAGCTACTGTTCGCCGACCTGGAACGGGTGCGCGAGCGGGGATACGCGCTCGACGACGGCGAGCAGGAACTGGGCGTGCGCTGCGTGGGGCTCGCCGTACCGGGCGCTCCCCGACCAGTGGCGCTGTCGATGTCCGGGCCGTTGACGCGGATGTCCGACGACGTGATCGACAAGGCCGCGCCGATCCTCCGCAAGGCTGCGGAGAGCATCGGCGCCGCGCTCGCCGCTCCGGTGCCCGTCAGCGCCGCCTAGTCCGCGCACCCGGCTCACCCGCGGGTCTGCCTGCCGCCCGAGAGCTCGTGCTGAGCACGACGCTCCCCGTGCGCGTCCTCGTCGGGCGCGCATTGCGGCTCCCCACGGTGCTGGTGAGCAAAAGCCGCTTGACAGCGGCGCTTGTTACCAATAAGTTATCTGCTAAGCGGAAAATCAAATCCGCTAGTCGGAATGCCAGGCGGACCTCGGACGTTCCCTGAGCCACCGATCACCTCTGACGGAGAGGGAGAACTCCAATGTCGTCACACGAGACGCTCACGCGGCCCGACAGCGCCGCGTCGTCGACCGGCCCACATCCCGTGGATCGCGTCCCTCCGCTGCACAAGCTTCTGGTCTTCGGCTTGCAGCACCTGTGCATCATGTACGCGGGAGCCGTCGCGGTTCCGCTGATCGTCGGACCGGCAGTCGGGCTGAACTCGACTCAGATCGCGGCCCTGGTCAGCGCCGACCTGCTCGTGTCGGGGATCGCGACGATCATCCAGTCGGCGGGCATTTCGAACATACTCGGGGTCAGACTGCCGGTGGTCGCCGGTGCGACCTTCACGGTCCTGAACCCGATGATCATCATCGCGAACCAGTACGGCGGCGTGAAGGGCCTGCCCTACGTCTACGGCGCGATGATGGTCTCCGGCGTGCTCGGGCTGATTCTCGCCAAGCCCTTCTCGATGATCATCCGCTTCTTCCCGCCGCTGGTGGCCGGCACGGTCATCTGCATCATCGGCCTGTCGCTGGGCGGCGCGGATATCTCGCTGATCGCCCCCACGGTGGTCGGCGGGGCGAACGTCGCCCAGGTCTCGCACGTCGTGCTCGCCGGCATCGTCGTCCTGTCGATCATCGTGATCAGCCGCCTGTTCCGCGGCTTCGTCTCGCAGATCGCGGTGCTGCTCAGCATCGTGATCGGCACGATTGCGGCGGCACTCATGGGCCAGACTGACTTCAGCAACCTTGCCCATGCCGCCTGGTTCGGCGGACCCGAGATCTTCCGCTTCGGCGCTCCGAAGTTCGCGGCCGCGGCGATTATCACGATGTGCATCGTGATGGTGGTCACATTCACCGAGTCGACCGCGGACATGCTCGCGGTCGGCGAGATGGTGGACAAGGATCTGACCCCCAATGACATCGCTCGCGGACTGGGGACCGACGCGCTGTCGGCGTTCATCGCGTCGTTCACCAACTCCTTCCCCGACACGGCGTTTGCCGAGAACGTCGGTCTCGTCGGCCTCACCGGGGTCCGCAGCCGCTGGGTGGTCACCGCCTGTGGCGTCTTCCTGCTGCTCCTGGGCCTGATCCCGAAGGTGGGACAGATCGTCGCCGACCTGCCTGGGCCGGTGATCGGTGGCGCCGCCACGATCATGTTCTCGATGGTGACGGCGGTCGGGATCCAGACGCTGCACAAGGTCAGCTTCCGCAACAACCACAACCTGCTGATCGTCGCGGTCTCGCTCGCGATCGGCTTGATACCCGCGTTCGACCCGCACTTCTACGACAAGTTCCCGAAGAACTTCCAGGTGATCTTCGGATCGAGCATCACCGCGACGGTGATCGTGGTGTTCGTCCTCAACCTCGTGTTCAACCATTGGGGTCAGAGCGACCAGAGCGAGTCCGCGGTGCAGCTCGCGGTCGACGAGGGAGCCGTGGTGCTCCCGGACATTGGTGACCCCGGCGGCGGTGCCCATTGATGGTGGACACGGGGTCACCTCGCGACGGGGATCTCGCTCCGGGCAGCGGAATGGCAGCTGTCGACGTCGCGCCCGAAGACGACCTGCGCGACCGGCTGCGGCGCTGCTGCGCCGCGGAGGCGTGGGTGGAGAAGATGTTGGTTGGATGCCCGTACCGGTCCGAGGCCGCTCTGTATGCGGCCTCGGACAACGCGACCGCCGAGCTCGACGACCGCGGGCTCGAGCAGGCGCTCGCCGGCCACCCGCGCATCGGCGACGACGCTGCGGCGCACGGTGGTGACGGGCGTTCCGCTGCCTGGTCACAGGGCGAGCAGGCAGGCGTCGCCACCGCCGGCGCGGACGTGCTCGGCGAGCTTGCCGCCGCCAACGCCTCCTACGAGCAGCGGTTCGGCCACGTCTATCTCGTGTGCGCGTCAGGCCGTAGCGCCGCCGAGCTCCTCGCCGTCTGTCGCGCCCGGCTCGACAACGACCCGGACACCGAACGCGTCGTCGTACTCGAAGAGCTGGCCAAGATCAACCGGCTGCGACTGGGAAAGCTGCTCGAGGGGCGATGAGCCTGTCGACGCACGTACTTGACGCCGCGACCGGGCAGCCGGCCGAGGGCGTCGCGGTTCGCCTGGACGAACAGGTCGACGGCGAGTGGCGCACCTCCGCACACGGACGCACGAACGCCGACGGGCGGATCACCACGCTCGGAGATCCAGGAACGGGGATTCACCGCCTGCACTTCGACACCGGCGGCTACTTCGCCGCCGCAGGCATCGCCACGTTCTATCCCGAGGTGACGGTGGCCTTCACGATCCTCGACGCAGCCGCCCATCATCACGTGCCGCTGCTGCTCAGCCCGTTCGCGTTCTCAACTTATCGCGGCAGCTGATGACCACTCGGAGCCACTAGTGATGGCGACTCCGGCGGGCACTGACACGGTGGCAATCGACGGCTGCGCGATCGCCACGGTCGACGCGGCCGGCACCGAGCACTCGACCGGACACGTCGTCGTGACCGGGGGACGCATCACCGCGATCGGCGCGGGCCCCGCCCCGCCGATCGGCGGGGCACCGCGCATCGACGGCCGCGGCTGCCTGGCGACGCCGGGCTTCGTCAACACTCACCATCACCTGTACCAGTGGCTCACGCGCTGCTACGCCCCCGACGGCACGCTGTTTGAGTGGCTGACCGCGCTCTACCCCGTGTGGGCGCACCTCGACGCCGACCTGGAGTACGTCGCCGCGAGCACCGGGCTCGCCGCGCTCGCCCTGTCCGGTTGCACGACGGCGATGGACCACCACTATGTCTTCCCGGCGTCCGGCGGCGATCTGCTCGCCGCCGAGATCGAGGCGGCCCGGAGCATCGGGCTGCGCTTCTGCGCCACCCGCGGTTCGATGAACCTGGGGCGTTCGTCTGGCGGCCTTCCGCCCGACGAAGTCGTCGAGGATGCCGACCGGATCCTCTCCGAGTGTGAGGCGGCGGTCGCCGCGTACCACGACGCGAGCTTCGACTCCCTGCTCCAAGTGGCGCTCGCGCCGTGCTCGCCGTTCTCGGTCACGGGCGAGCTGATGCGTGACTGCGCGCAGCTGGCGCGAGCGCTCGGCGTGCGACTCCACACCCACCTCGCCGAGACCAGCGACGAGGAGGAGTTCTGCCTCGCCCACTTCGGCATGCGTCCGGTCGACTACGTGGAATCGCTCGGCTGGCTCGGCGACGACGTCTGGCTCGCGCACTGCGTGCACCTCTCCGACGGTGACATCGCCAAGTACGGCGGCACCGGCACCGGCGTCGCGCACTGTCCGAGCTCGAATGCGCGGCTGGGCGCCGGGATCGCGCCGATCCCGGAGCTGCTCGCGGCGGGGGCGCCGGTCGGGCTCGGCGTAGACGGGGTCGCCTCCAATGAGCACGGCGGCCTCGCTGAGGAGCTCCATCAAGCGCTGTTGTTCGCCCGCGCCCGCCTGGGTCCGCAGGCGCTCACCGCGCGGCAGGCGCTGTGGATGGCGACGGTCGGCGGCGCCCGCTGTCTGGGCCGGTCGGATGCGATCGGGTCGCTGGAGGTCGGCAAGCTCGGCGACCTGGCGCTGTGGCGGCTCGACGGTCTCGGGCACGCCGACATTGCCGACCCCGTATGCGCGCTCGTGTTCGGCCCGCCCGCACCGCTCGAGCTCCTGCTCGTCGGCGGGCGCGCCGTGGTCGACGGCGGCGAGTTGCGCACGGCCGACGTGGCGGAGCTCGCGGCTGCCAACCGGGCGGGCGCCCGCGAGCTCGCGGAGCGGGCTGGTCTACGCTGAGAGCATGGAGCGCGGCGCGGAGGAGCTTTATCGCAAGCGGATCTTGGAGCACGCGAGGTCGCCGCACAACTGGAGCCCGCCAGCGTCGCCGCTCGTTCGTGTCGACCTCCAGTTCCACGAGGCCAACCCGATGTGCGGTGACGACCTCACGGTCAAGCTCGCGGTGCAACCGGACGGTCAGATCCTCGACGTGCGCTTTGAGGGCCACGGCTGCGCGATCTGCCGAGCGGCCGCGTCGATGGCCTCGGACCAGATCCGTCACACACGAATCTCCGAGATCCTCGCGCTCGATCAGTCGTTCATTGTGCAACTGCTCGGGACCGAGATCCCACCACTGCGCTTGCGCTGCGCGCTGCTCCCGCTGAAGGTGCTCAAGAGCGCCGCGCTCGGCCGGCCCGCCGACTGGGAGTCGGACAAAGCCGCGAGCGACGACCGGCGCAATCCCCAAGCCGCCGCGTGGTCCGCGAGATAGCGTTGGTCTGCCGACTCCACCTGGTCTTCTGGATGTCGCTGATCCCGTTCAGCATCGATGTGTGAGCCCGCGACTCCTCCGTCCCTGACCCACCCGCCGGTAGGGGACTGCTCACCCTCGAAGCCGATCGCCGGCTCCACGGCCGTGACGCTGGCTGGTTGCGTCGGACGAGATCCACTACTCCCGACGGGGTGTGTATCGACGGTTCCAGTTCGCCGACGAGCGGCAGTAACGCTGACGCGACGTGCTAGCGAATTCCTCGTCATGCTGCAAGCATGCGGCCTGCCGCTTCGCCAGCGATGCGGTCGTGATGCGCCTCGCTGTCGCAGCGGACGAGTGGCAAGAGTGCGCTCTCGACCGCCGCAGACACCTGCTCAGCCTGGCAAAGGAGCGACGTCGCCGATCGAGCGCGACCCTACCGCTTACATGCGGCGGAACAGCGTTGCCGACAAATTGCGATCGACCTGGGCCTGATGTGAGGCTTCGAGAAGTTAGGGTTGCGGCATGGAGCGGTCGGGAATCTCGCAGACGGGCGCCGCGAGCCGGACCGCGATGATCGCCGCTTGCGGGAGGGGGCTGCACCTACTGATGTACGGATCGCGGGCCGTCCTCAAGGACTGGTTGGCCTGGCCATTGGTTGGCAACGACGCGGAGGCGATGACGGCGCGCATGCGGGCGGCGTTTAGCGATTCCGCGCCGCTGCTCGCCACGTGGGTCGCGGCGCGCTCTCGCTTCGCCGAAGACTGGGTCGGCCGGTCCGGTGCCGAGCAGCACATCATCCTTGGCGCCGGGCTTGACTCGTTCGCGTGGCGTCATATGGGCGGGTTGCGCGTATATGAGGTCGATCATCCTGCGACGCAGGAGTGGAAGCGGTCCCGTTTGGAAGCTCTGGGAATACCGGGGCCACCGGAGCTGGTGTGGGTGCCGGTCGATTTCGAGGTGGAATCGGTCGCTGATGGACTCAAGCGCGCAGGCGTTCGCGCGGGTAACACCTTCGTGAGCTGGTTGGGCGTCGTCCCATACCTCTCGTTGGATGCAATCGAGGCGACCCTGCGCGACCTGCCGCGGTGCTCACTTGCCGTCTCGCACGGGGTTCCCGAGGCCACCTGGCCGGCTGCGGTGGGCGCGGTTTCGCAGACCTTTCGGGCGATAGCCAGCGAATCGGACGAGGCGCCAGTCTCCCGGTTCACCCCCGAGCAGTTCGCTGCTCTACTCTCCAATCATCGTTTCGCGGTCGTCGAACAGGCTGGGTTCGAGGATGTCGAGCCACGCTACGGACTCCCCGCGCTGAGCATCGGAAACGAGCGAATCGTCCTTGCCACCAAGCCGGCCTAGAGGTACGAGAGCGACCGCGCATGGCCCCCGTGCCCGCTTCCCCTTTTTCAGTGGGAAGCTGCGTGGGCGCGTCTTGCGTTCGTGGGGCGCGTAGAGGATTGTCCCTGACGGCTTCGGACTGACCCATTCCCCTTTGGCCGGATGGTTCTGACCTTCATGGAAGTTGTCGCCGTTGCCGCCAGGGACGCCTGGCGTGACCTAATAGGAGCGTGGCATCGCCCCGACTGAAAATTGTCCGCCAGGAGTCCGCTTCAACCACGGCCGAAGGAACGGGATAGATGTTGACGATCGGAGTCGATCCGCACAAGCGGACGCATTCGGCGGTTGCGGTCGATGGGCTGGGGGTGGAGTTGGCCGCGGCCACGAGGGCGGCGCGGCGGGAGGGGTTCGGCGAGCTGTTGGCCTGGTCGGGCGGGTTGGACGCCGAGCGCGCTAGGGTGATTGAGGATCGCCGGCACGTGTCCGGGCCGTTTGAGCGGTTCCTGCTCGATCACGGCGAGACGGTGGTCCGGCTCCCGCCCCGTCTGATGGCCGACGCCCGTCGCGGCGTGCGGCAGCGCGGGAAGTCTGATCCGATCGACGCGCTGGCGGTTGCGCGCGCAGCCCTGCGCGAGGGGCTGGACACCTTGCCGGCAGCGCGACTGGGCGGGCCGGAGCTCGAGATCCGGCTGCTGGTCGTGCATCGTGAGCGCCTGGTCGACGCGCGCACGCGGCTGATCAACGAGCTGCGCTGGCAGCTCCACGATCTGTGGCCGGAGTACCGGATCCCCAAGCGGGCGCTGATCGGCCCCAGCTGGCAGGTGAAGGTCGCGCGGCGGCTGCAGCGAGCCGAGCCGACCGTGCGGGTCCGGATCGCCACCGACATGATCCGCCGCGTCAGCGAGCTCACCCGCACGATCAACGCGCTGCAGGCCGAGCTCGCCGACCTCGTGCGCGAGGTGGCGCCCCAGCTGCTGGCCGAACCCGGCATCGGGGCGCTGATCGCCGCGAAGCTGATCGGCGAGATCCGGGATCGACCGGTTCAACAGCGACGCGCAACTCGCGTGGCTCGGAGCCTGCGCACCGATCCCGGTCAGCTCCGGGCGCACCGACCGCCACCGCCTGGACCCCGACGGCAACCGCCAGCTCAACCACGCCATCCACATGCTCGCGCTGACCAAGCTCAGCCACGACCCCCAAACCGCGCTGTACATCGCCAAACAGCGCGCACGCGGCAAGACCACCAAGGAGGCCATCCGCAGCCTCAAGCGCCACCTCATCCGCCGCGTCTACAACATCCTCAAGCACCCGGCCCACACGCCGGCCAGACTCATCTGCGCCTAGCACCACGCCGCCTCACACCCAACCTCCCGTTCACCTCATCGGCCGAGATAACCGCACTGGCGGGCAAGCAGTCAAAGGTCGAGCGGAGGGCGTCCGGATTTCTGTGTGGGCGGCTGGGCTGGTCTTAACTCTAACGTAGTGGTTGAGGGTTGTCCAGGGTGGGTGTCAGCTTGGGGTGTCAGGTACCCGGTCGCCGAAATGGATCTTGAACGCCAGTAGGGCCACGGTCCAGTTGCGTGTCCGGGTCCAGGCCGGGACGGCGTTGGTGACGGCGAGGTAGATCAGCTTGCGGGCGGCGTCCTCGTTGGGGAAGTGGCCTTTGGTCTTGATCGCTTTGCGCAGCTGTC
Source organism: uncultured Solirubrobacterales bacterium (assembly GCA_963737055.1). Classification (GTDB taxonomy): domain Bacteria; phylum Actinomycetota; class Thermoleophilia; order Solirubrobacterales; family Solirubrobacteraceae; genus Palsa-465. The sequence continues at coordinate 753,505 of CAVTRE010000004.1, forward strand.
GGTTGAGAGCTTCTATGGCATTTGTGGTGTAGATCACGCGGCGGACCTCGGGGGGAAACGCCAGGAACGGGATCACGTACTCCCAGGCGTTCAGCCAGGCCTGGGTGATGACCGGGAACCGCTCCCCCCACTTCTCGTCGAAGCGCTCGAGCTCCTGCTGGGCGGCGTCGGCATCCAGGGCGTTGTAGATCGGTTTGAGATCTCTGGCGACCTGCTCACGCTCGCGGCGGGGCACGTATTTCAGTGAGTGGCGAATCAGATGGACAACACACGTTTGGACGGTCGTGTTGGGGAAGATCGCCTCGATCGCCTCGGGGAAGCCTTTGAGGCCATCCACGCAGCAGATCAAGATGTCTCTGACGCCGCGCTGCTTGAGCTCGGATAACACCTGCATCCAGAACTTGGCGCCCTCTGTTTCCTGGAACCACAGGCCCAGGACGTCCCGGTCGCCCTCCAAGGTGATCCCCAACGCGAGGTAGCAGGCACGCCGCTGGACCGTGCCGCCCTCGCGGATCTTCAGCACCAAGGCGTCGAGGAAGATCACCGGGTAGACGTCCTCCAGCGGTCTGGCCGCCCACGCGCGAGCATCGTCCATCACGCCGTCGGTGACCTTCGAGATCAGCTCGCGGCCGACCTTCACCCCGTAGATCTCCTCCAGATGCGCCTCGATGTCACGCGTCGAGAGCCCACGACTGTAGAGCGCCAGGATCTTGTCGTCGAACCCCTCGAAGCGGCGCTGGCGCTTGCGAACGATTCGGCTCAAAGCTGCCGTCACGATCCCGCGGCGCGTCGATCGGCACCTGGCCTTGCTCGGTCACCAGCGTCTTCGGGCTCGTACCGTTCCGCGTGTTGCCCGTCCCACCCGGCGGCTCGGCATGCGGCTCATAACCAAGATGGTCGGTCAGCTCGACCTCCATCGCCCGCTCCACCAGCCGCTTCGTGTTCGCTTGCGACTGCGCTTGGTGGCGCTGCTGGGCAGCGAACTGTTCGTGTGACGCATCCGTTCCATCCGTGGCGGGGTCGCGAGTTCGTGTTCGTGGTCGTCCGGCGGACGTGGGGCGAGGATCGGGTGTTCTTCTTCGATGAGGATGGCGTGCAACGCTCGCTGCCGCGGGCGTGGACAGACGCGGCGGACGTGGACCCGTTCGTCGCGCTGGCGGCGGGGCGAAGCTCGTTCCGGGTCGAGGATCTGGTCGCGCTTGCCGGTCTGATCGACGGTCTCCTCGGTTCTCAGTTGTAAAGCGGATTCTGCCGCGAGTGTAAAGGGGATTCTGCCGTTAGCGAGTATCGCTTCCTGACTCCACGCATGCCAGTCCGCGAGGATTTGCTTGTCTGGTCCAGCCGTCATAGGCAAATGATGCGGTTCCGTCCGGAGGCTGCGGCAGAATTATCTTGACATGATGATGGCGAGGTGAGTGGATGGCGCGAGGTGGTGAGGATCCGAAGGTGCAGGCGTTGCGGGCGGAGCGCAGCCTGAATCCGCGGCCGGAGGCGGTGAGGGACGAGCAGTTCGCCCGTTCGGAGTTCCTGGACGCGCGGGATCTGGTGCAGGTCAAGTATGAGATGGTGCGTCGCGCGCGGGTGGAGGGCGAGTCGGTGAGCGCCGCGGCGGAGGCGTTCGGGTTCTCGCGCCCGTCGTTCTATGCCGCGCAGGCCGCGCTGGATGGGGGCGGGCTGGCGGGGCTGGTGCCGGCACGGCCGGGGCCCAAGCGGGCGCACAAGATGACTGGCGAGGTGGTCGCGTTCGCGCGCGAGCGGCGGGCCGTCGATCCGAAGCTGTCCTCGCAGGCGCTGGTGGAGTTGATCGGCGAGCGGTTCGGGGTGCGGGTGCATCGCCGCTCGGTCGAGCGGGCGCTTGCGCACGCGGAGCGGGCCGAGCAGATGGAGCGCGGCGAGGAAAGCGAGGATGACTGATGCGAGCGCCGGGGTCGGGGACGTGGAGCGCTATGAGCAGCTTCGCTCGCGCGCGCTGGGCGGCGAGCCATCCGGGTTCAGGCTGGGATTGGCGCTGTTGGAGCGTCGCGGGGTCGCGGCGTGGGCTCGCGCCTGGCCGGGGACGGCTCCCGCGCGCGAGCAGCGAGCCTCGGGGTCGGTTCTCGAGCTGCCGGCGGCTCGCGGCGAGCTCGTGGGCGCGCTGGCGAGCATGGCGCTCGCGCGCGTGGCGGCGGGGTGAGCGGCCGTGAGCGTCACCACGATCGCGCACAAGGTGTCGGCCGAGCATCTGGCGCGGACCGCGTACCTGTATGTGCGCCAGTCAACGCTTCGCCAGGTCAAGGACAACACCGAGTCGACCGAACGCCAATACGCGCTCAGACAGCGCGCCGTGCAGCTCGGCTGGCCGACCGAGCAGATCGTGGTGATCGACTCAGACCAGGGCCAGTCGGGCGCGAGCTCGACCGGCCGGGAGGGGTTCCAGCGGCTGGTCGCCGACGTCGGGCTGGGCAAGGCCGGGATCGTGCTCGGCCTGGAAGTCTCCCGGCTGGCGCGCAACAACGCCGACTGGCACCGGCTGCTTGAGATCTGCGCGCTGACACGCACGCTGATCTGCGACGAGGACGGGCTCTATGACCCGGCCGACTTCAACGACCGCCTCCTGCTCGGCCTGAAGGGCACGATGTCAGAAGCCGAGCTTCACTTCATCCGCGCCCGCTTGCAGGGCGGAATCCTGTCCAAGGCCCGCCGCGGCGAGCTGCCGATGCCACTCCCGGTCGGACTCGTCGAGGACCCAGCCGGGAAGGTCGTGCTCGACCCCGACGCCGGGGTGCAGCGAGCGGTCCGTCACTTGCTCGACACCTTCGCGCGGACCGGGTCGGCGCGCGCGGTCGTGCAGACCTTCAACCGCGACGAGCTGCTGTTCCCCGCCCGCGTGCGCTCCGGCGAGCGCAAGGGCGAGCTCGTGTGGTCGCCGCTGACCCACTCACGCGTGCTCCGCACCCTGCACAACCCGCGGTATGCCGGCGCGTTCGCCTATGGTCAGCGTCGCACCCGCAAGACCGCCGAGGGGAAGACCACCACGCGCGCGGTGCCACGCGAAGACTGGACGCTGATTCCCGACGCGCATCCCGGCTATCTCACCTTCGAGCAGTACGAGCACAACCTCCGCACGCTTCAGGCCAACGCGACCGCGCACGGCACCGACCGTGTCAGCGGCCCGGCCCGCGAAGGCGCCGCCCTGTTGCAAGGTCTCGCCGTCTGTGGCCGCTGCGGCCAACGCATGACCGTCCGCTATCACACTCGCAAAGGCGCGCAGGTCCCTGACTATCAGTGTGTGCGGAGGAACATCCAGACTGCCAGCGAGAAGTGTCAAGTGATCCCAGGCGCCGGGATCGACGGCACGATCAGCCAATTGCTGCTCGACACTGTCACGCCACTCGCGCTCGAGGTCGCGCTGAACGTTCAAGCCGAGCTCGAAGCGCGCGCTGACGAAGCCGACCAGCTGAGACGCAGTCACGTCGACCGGGCACGCCAGCGCGCCGAGCTCGCCCGCCGCCGCTATCTCGCCGTCGACCCCGACAACCGGCTCGTGGCTGACACGCTCGAGGCGGACTGGAACGACGCGCTGCGCGCCGTGCAAGCCGCCCAGGACGAGTACGAGCACCAGACCGCCGCTGCCAAGACCGCGCTCACCGAACAGCACAAGCAGCGCATCCGCCAGCTCGCCTCTGACTTCCCGAAGCTGTGGAACGACCCGGCAACACCGGCCCGCGAGCGCAAACGAATCGTGCGGCTGCTGATCGAGGACGTCACCCTCACCAAGACCGACCAGGTTCACCTCGGCGTGCGCTTTCGCGGCGGCCAGACCACCACCCTGACGATCCCCAAGGCGCTGAACTCCTGGCAGGCCCGCCAGACCCCGGGCGACACACTCGCCGAGATCGACCGGCTACTCGATGATCACACCGACGGCGAGACCGTCGAGCGGCTCAACCAACTCGGCCGCCGCTCCGGAATGAAACGGCCCTTCACCCGAGCGATGATCGTCAAGCTGCGCACCACCCACAACCTCCCAAGCCACAGCGAGCGGCTGCGCGCCCGCGGCATGCTCACCCAAAAAGAAATCGCCGACCAGCTCGGCGTCCACCCCAACACCATCCACGCCTGGCGGCGCGCCGGACTGCTCAACGCCCACAAGGCCAACGACAAGAACGACTGGCTCTACGAGCCGCCGACACCCGGCGACCCCAGACTCGTCAAACGCCGCGGATGGCGGCACTCCCAGCGAGAACCAACCCCATCAACACCAAGAGGTGCAATATGAGACCAGCTCCTTGGTCAACTGCGCCAACAGCCCACCGGGCCCGGCGATCTCCTCCTCGGTGCTCGCGCCCGCCAACAGCTGATCGATGACCTCATCCGGGATCCCCTCGCCACCGGGCCGCTCGACCATCCCACGCAGTCTGGCGCGGTCCACGGCGTCATCCACCCGCCCCCGGCTCAGGGTCCTGAATTCTCGCCCCTCCAAGGGAGGCGCCGGCGGCTCGCCTGACGGCTCGCCGCCGGCGCCATACGGTCGAGGATCACTCGCTGACTCGAAGAACTTCTCTTTGGTTGAAGGCATGAGCGTCGCTTTCGTTCATGCCCACACAAATCCTCGGAGTGCGCCCAGTCGTTGGGGGTGGTTGTTTGATTTGACCTGATCTGACATCAGCTCGTTGTCGCCTGCCGGTGTGAGTCCGGTCCGGGTAGCTGCCAGGAGGCCCGGTAGCAGGCTGGCGGCTCGGTTTGGAAACGGGCCGGGTCGAAGCCCAGCGTCGAAAGCCCCTTTGGGGGGAGCGACCGAGCGGTCCGCAGCGTCAAGCGAAGCCTGCCGCGCCGTTAATGTGCCCGCCGTTTGGGGGGAGAGAGGGAGTGCCGAGCCGAGTCCGTCACGGCGAAGGCCATGGAAGGAGCGAAGATCCTGGATGGCAGCTCTGAGGAACTTCCCGGCGTAGAGGGGGTGGAGCGTTCGGATGGTGGCGACGGGAACTGGGGAGACCCTCCCCGGCCCGATGGTCTGCGGTGTTGGTGCTGTCGGAGCACGGCGTCCTATAACCGAGCGACCCTCGGGAAGTGGGCGACCGGCCGGGAGGGAGTCGGAGGCGGCCGTATTACCGCTTGAGCCGACGGGACAACAGAACCCGCGGTGAGGGAAGGGCCGCTGCTTCGTTCACGCGTTGATGCACAGGGAAGGGCCGGTGAGTGCCACTCGTGGCTAGGACCGCCAAGCCGGACAAAGTCCGAGAACTGCAGCGAACGCTCTACCGGGCGGCCAAAGCCGATCCCGGACGTCGGTTCCACGCGCTCTATGACAAGGTCTACCGCAGAGATGTTCTGGAGTGGGCGTGGGAGCTGGGGCGCGCCAATCACGGCGCCGCCGGCATCGACAAACAGTCCATCGCCGACGTCGAGCAGTACGGCATCGCCAAGCTGCTCGACGAGCTGGCCGCGGAACTGAAGCAGGGGAGCTGGCGTCCGTGGCCCGCTCGCCGGGTGTTCATACCGAAGCCTGGGCGTGAGGAGCTTCGCCCGCTTTCGATCCCTGCTGTCCGTGACCGCATCGTTCAGGCAGCAGCGAGAACGGTGATCGAGCCGGTTTTCGAGGCTGACATGCTCGAGTGCTCGTTCGGGTTCCGGCCCAGGCGCTCGCAGCACGATGCGCTCCAAGTCCTCGTCGATGAGGCGTGGGGCGGCAGGCGGTGGGTTCTAGAGTCGGACGTCGCCAACTGTTTTGAGGCGATCCCGCACTCGCAGTTGATGTCGGCGATTGAGGAGCGGATCGTCGACCGTCAGATCCTGAAGCTGCTGCGCGCGATGTTGCGTGCGGGGGTGATGGAGGATCAGGCGGTCACGCGCAGCGACACCGGCACCCCGCAAGGCGGGGTGATTTCACCGTGCCTGTGCAATGTCTACCTGCACCGGCTTGACCGGCAGTGGGCCGAGCGCGGACACGGGAAGCTGGTCCGTTTCGCAGACCGATGTGGTCGTGCTGTGCCGCACCCGAGAGGAGGCCGAGCGCGCGCTGGTTGCGTTGCGGGCGATCCTCTCTGGGCTCGGGCTCCCGCTCAAGGACGCCAAGACCCGGATCGTTGAGCTGCGTGAAGGCGGGGAGGGGCTGGACTTTCTCGGCTTCCACCACCGCTGGGTGCGCGGCAACACGCCCAGATCGCGGCATCTCTGCTTCCTCGCCCGCTGGCCCTCACATCAGGCAATGGCGCGCGCCCGCGGCCGGATCCGCGACATCACGGACCGCCGCAGGCTGCGCGATCCAGTCGAGGATGTCGTGCAGGAGCTCAACGGCTACCTGCGCGGCTGGGCGGGCTACTTCCGCTATGGAAACTCCGCCCAGTTCTTCGACAAGATCCAGCTCTACACCGTGAACCGGTTGTCGATCTTCATCGCCAACCACCACCAACGGAACAGACGGTTCGGCTGGTGGGCTGTCGCACGACAATCACCGAACTGTCTGGGGCTGATCGACCTCAACGGAATCATCGTCCCGCCGCGTGCCCACAAGCCGCGGCACCGGGAACGCTGAATGCCGGTGGTGAAGAACGTCGGTGAGCCGTGTGCGGGAGAACCGCATGCACGGATCGATGGGGGGCGGGAGGAAACCAGGGATCAGTCGGTTATGCCGCGCGAACCCGGGCGCCTCTCGCCTACCCGACCACTCCCGTCGAGCGCCCCACTGGACGAACGACCTTGACGGCTCACCCACCGGCGCAACCATCGACACAAGGAGGTGAACCGGAGGCAATCGCTTGACATGGGAGACTCCCATGCCATGGGGGCGCTGAACTGGCGTGCGTTCGCCGAGGCTGCGAGGATCCTCGCGGGGTGGCTCGGGGCGGCGGCCCGAGCCGTGGCGCTGCCTCAACGGTAGGCTTGCTCCGTGCGCCACGCCTTGTGGTTGTCTCTGTTTTGCCGTGGGCGTGCGGCGATCTCCGCGGTCGGGTTGGTTGCGGCCGTTGTGGCGGTCGGGGCGATTCTCGCCGCGCCGGTTACTGGGGCCGAGCGCGGCGTCGAGGCGGAGGCTCCTTCGGCCAGCGGCAACGTGTACATCGAATCCAATTCGGCGGCGCCGGGTTCGAACGAGATCCTCGCGTTCCATTACCGGAACGGAGTGTTGAGCGCACGGGGCATCCGACGGTACCCCACCCGCGGGAGCGGCTCGCACGACCTGAGCAACTCCGGGGTACTCGACGCCGATCAGGAGGTCATCGTCGACTCGAAGCGGACGCTGCTGTTCGCGGTGAACTCGAGTTCGGACACGATCGCCGTGTTTCACATCCACGCCGACGGTGGCCTCGTGCCCGTCGGGGGATCGCCTTTTCCCTCCAACGGAAGCGCGCCCTCGAGCCTGGGGCTCGTCGGCCGTACGCTAATCGTGGCGAACAAGGCGCAGGACGGAGTTCGCAACCTGAGCCGCGTCCGACCCAACTACACGAGCTTTCACGTGCGGTCGGACGGGTCGCTCAGCAGGCCGATCTCCTCGATCGAGGTCCCGCGTGGCTCCTCGCCACTGCAGGCCTACGTTACGCCTGACGGCAAAGTCCTCATCTCAAGCGAGGAGACCGGCGTGTTCAGAGCGTTTCGGATAGGTCCCGGCGGCCGCTTGAGCGAGGGGCCGGGATCGCCGCTACGGCTGGCCACAGCGGTCTTCCCGGGCGGCCAGCGGGTGCCGAACGTGTGGCCGGCCGGGCTGGTCTCGCACCCGCGGCTGAAAATCCTGTACGCGCAGGTCGCAAACCTGTCGGAAACGATCATCTATCGCTGGGACGATCAGGCCCGGCTCACATTCGTCCGGGCGCTAGCGAACCCCCGCTCGTTCCTGCCGTGCTGGACCCACGTCAATGCCCAGGGCACCCGTCTGTACTCAGGCAACGCGGGCAGCGACAACCTGACCGTATTCGACATCTCGCGCGACCCGACAGACCCGCGCGAGATCCAGTCGGTTCCGCTCAACGCCCCAGGCGATCCGTGGACCTTCCAGATCGATCCCACCGGACGAGTGATCTTCCTCCTCGACATGCGCGCCACTCGACAAATCCCTCCCGGCCGCGGCAACCAGCTACACGTCCTCCGAATCGCTGCGGACGGGCGCCTCACCGAGGAACGCTCGTCGCCGGTCAACATTCCAGTGCCCGTGGGTACGAACCCGATCGGCCTCGCGATCGTCCCCGAGCGGCAACCGTAGCGCCCCCGGACACGCAGCCGACTGCCCGGCGCAAGGGTGAGGCTAATCGCACTATCCGCCCGCCCGCTCTCACGTCTGCCACCTGCGGCGCGACCCCGTACTTCGCCAAGACCGGCGACCTGCCTCGGGATCCTCCCGAGGACCGCGTCGTAGCCAACGCAGCAATCTGCCCTGCGTCACCGCAGGACCCCCTGCGCATGGAAAGGGGCACTCTGGTGCCTGGCCCCAAGGTTCGAGCGTTGGTGGCGCTGAGAGTAGGATGTCCGCCTGGATATCCGACGACCCCGGGGGTGATGGTCGTGCGTGAAGTCGCTGGCAGGCGAATGACAGCCGAGATCGATGGAGACTTCGTCGTCTTTCTCATCGGTGCACGCTTCAATAGCAAGCTCGAACTCGCACGCAGTCTCGTTGATTTGGGCGGGCGACGGGGAATGAAGCACATGCTCGACTATCTCGTAGCTCACCCAGACAAGGGACTTCTCGCCTACGAGATGGGCATCCCGACCATCGTGCAATACTGGCGGTCATTCGACCAACTAGAGGCATTCGCTAAGGACAAGGACGATCCACACTTAAACGTTTGGCGTCAATACTGGCGCCGAGTGGGCCGCGGTGCACGCACCGGTATCTGGCACGAAACATATTTGGTGAAGGCCACACAGTACGAGGCGGTTTACGGAAACATGCCTCCTCACGGCCTCGGCAAGGCAGGGCGGCTCGTACCGGTGTCGGAGTCGTCAACCGCTCGCTCTCGGTTAGGCGCGCCGAGCGTCTGATCCTTTAGCGCCCCGCTTCCCCTTTCCATGCAACTCGGCACTCTGGAGGTGCCACCTGAGACTTATCGTCTGGCCCCGCCGCACCGCTAGACCCACACCGCCGACGACCTGGTCAACGCGGTTGGTCGTTCGAGAACTCGGCAGCGCTGGGCATCCTGGTCGGAACCGGCAGGACCCGCCGGGTACGCCCGCCGCTTGCCTCTGGTCTGGCGCCGGCGAGCTCGGCGGTACGTGCGCTACGTGACCACTGGCTGGATTCGCCGAGTCTGAAGCGGGTATTCCCACGCGCTGCCCCGAGACGTCGTGGCACCTCGCGGGGTCTTGCTCGCTTGTCGCCCGGCAGCGTCGAAGGCCGAAATACCGGGTACCGGTACCGGCACCGACCCTACGTGCATCGTCCGCTGCCGAACCAACTGTTATCGCTCCGGAGGACGACCTCGACTTCGCCCGCGTCGGCGACTTTCGCGCCGCGCTGTCGGACGCGGCCCGCGAGGGCGCTGCCGTCGTCGTCGTCGATCTCAGTCAAGTGAGCTTCATCGACTCGAGCGGGCTCGGCGCAATCGTCGAGCTTCACAACCGGCTTCGACGCGGCGGACGGCGGCTCGCCGTGGTCGCCCCAGGCGGTTCCGCGCCTGCTGTGCTCCTGGATCTCGCCGGCCTGCGAGGGCGCCTGCCGATATCCGACACGCGCGGAGCCGCACTCGACGCGTAATCAGGCCGCTGGATACTTCCTGCGACCGATGTGCGAGCCGTTATCTGGCCATTCGGACTGCCTGCGACTATCAGGTACTGGGCGTTGACTGCCTACTGAGGCGGGACGAGCGCCGCTTTGGTCAGCGACCGCAGCCGAGTGTGTGCGATCGCAACCGTCGCAGGCGAGGCGCGCGGCGGCTGCGCCCATGCGTCGGACTGGGCGAACCGGATCATCCCCGGCCTTGTTGTTCGCCGCCCGGGTCCGCTTGAGTGCTACGTCGCCAAGGCGATAGCGCGCGCCGCGCCTGGGGAGCAACAAAAGGGATCGCTCGAGAGCGGCCTACGTCGCCGAGAGTCGGCGATTCGACAAATGTCTTCTCGCAGTCCCGTCGCTACCGGCGGGGCCTACGTTGCGGCCAGCGGTAGGACCGTCTGATCAGGTTGCTCAGAGACATCCTCTGCGCTTGCGAGTGCCTCGATCAAGTCCGCTGGGTCGCCGACAAAGTCCTCCCAGTAGCCGCGGGCCAAGATGCTGTCCAAAGACATTGCACCGTAGAGGCGCCCATGGCGCAAATCGAACACCCGCCCCTCTCGCTCACCGACTTGGAGAAGGTAGGTGCTTCCTCGCTGCGCAACGACATCCATCATGGAAGGTCTCCCGAAACTGTACGCCAGCGGAGGCCTAGGCGAAGCATCGCCTCTTGCATCGGCTGATCAGGATCAATGTTGAGCGTGAACACGGCCTCGTAAACGTCCGAAGGCCGGACGCCGCCATGAATCTGTGCCTCGATGTAGCCATACCGAGGTTCCACGGCCTGATGAGCGAGCGGGCTGGCCAGGACATCCCTCGTCGAGTCGAGGGAGAGCACGTTCGGCCGCAATAGCGGGGAGGGGGCGAACGGCGGCGCGGGCGAAAGAGCGGTGGAGGCATCGAGTGTGTCCCCGAACGTAAACGTGGTGCGCGCGCGAACCTCAGTCCGCAGGCGGAGCACGACATCTCCGTACTGCCGGATCAAGCCGAGTTCGTCGGTGCCTTCCAGATACCCGTAGATTGGTCTGTCGCTCGGTCGGGCGGCTACAGGAACGCCGAGGACGGTGTGCTCGACGAGAGCGCGACGGCTTGGGTGGAGGGCCCCGCGAGAGGTCTGAGACTCGAACTGCGTTTTGTACCGCCCGTCTCGAAGGAATCTTGGAAAGACGTCGAGCCCGACTCGGACCCGAACCTCGGCATGAGCGGTCCACTGCCTGAGTTGAAGCTGTGCAGCCCTTCGATAATCGATCGGGCTCATTCCGCGCGCCCTCGCGTGACTTGAAACGTTGTCCAGATGCGTTTGTCTCACGAGGTTGCGCCAACCAGCGTCGGGTCGGGGCAGCAGGGCGGTTGTGGCCGTGTCGCTGTGGTCCGAGGCGAAAGCGAGTGCCCGGTACCGGACGTTGTGCATCGAGCTGACGACCAGGCTGCGGATGCCGTCACTCTAGAAGTCGGGCCAGATGCTGGTGACCTGGACGCCGAATCGCGGACCGCCGGCTGCACGACTGCCTCATCGCTACGCGGCCGCGCGGCCTGCTATCGAATTGGCCAGACATTGCGGGCTCTGCTCAGCGAGGATCCCGTTCTCCCTGCTCTCGGGGAGCAGAGCCGGTCGGCTGCCGGTGGGACCGACCAGGCACTACCGTCGTGACGCGCGGGGTGCGCTAGGGCGGGTCGTGCTGATACGGGGGCTGGGTACGTCGGAGTCGTCACCCTTTGCGCCTGCCGGCGGGGTCGCGGGCATACTGACCCGATGGATGGCGTCGTGACGGGCCGGCTTGGTGAGCTTGTTGGTCGCGGCGGTGTGTGCGTGCTGTCGGGCGCGGGCCTGTCGACTGAGTCGGGAATTCCGGACTATCGCGGTCCGAGCGGCGGGCTGCGCGCCCGGCTGCCGATGACGATCGCTGAGTTCCGCGGGTCGCTGGAGGCTCGTCAGCGCTACTGGGCCCGCGCTCACATCGGCTGGCGGAGGATCGTCGCCGCGCGGCCCAACGCCGGGCACCGGGCGGTGGCCGCGCTTCAGCACGCGGGCGTGCTGCGCGGGATCATCACGCAGAACGTCGACGGGCTGCATCAGGCCGCCGGCGCCCGAGACGTCGTGGAGTTGCATGGAGCGCTTGACCGTGTCGTGTGCCTGGAGTGCGGCGCGCGCAGCACCCGCGAGGCGCTTGATCAGCGGCTGCGCGCCGCCAACCCCGATCTGGACTGGGACGAGGTCGCCGCCAGCAACCCTGACGGAGACGCTGAACTCGCCGAAGAGCAGGTCGCGCGGTTCCGGCTCGTTGGCTGTGAGTGCTGCGGGTCCGACATGCTCAAGCCCGACGTTGTGTTCTTCGGCGAGAACGTGCCGCGAGCCCGGGTGCAGCGGTGCTTCGAGCTCCTCGACGGCTCGGCCTCTCTGCTCGTGCTCGGATCCTCGCTAATGGTGATGTCAGGGCTGCGATTCGTGCACCGGGCTCAGCAGGCGCGGATCCCGGTGGCGATCGTCAACCGCGGCGCGACTCGGGGCGACCCGCTCGCCGACATCAAAGTCGACGCCGCGCTCGGCGAGCTACTGCCCACACTGACCGCGGCCCCCGAATAGGCCGCCCCACGGCGGCGAGGTGTCGGCCCAGGCTGCCGGTCACGAGCCCGACAGCGAAACGGCGCCCGCCGCGCGACCGCTTTCACCTCAGACCACAGCTGGCTGGGGCCACCGCTTCGGCGACGCTTGGATCGAAGACGCTTCTCCCCGCGTCACTCCGCCGTCCGGTTCACTTCCGGCTGCCGCAAGCGGCACGTGAGGCCGCGACGTGTCCGCGGCCTCACAGCGCCGGCGTCGTCAGGCCCAACGGCAATCACCGTTCAGCCAGAAATTGCCGACCGGCAGGGATCATCGGTTCGGGTTGCTGGTAGACGGCTTGAATGATCTCTGTGTTGTCGATTCCGCGGAGGTATCGAGACGTGATCGCGAGGTCGGCGTGCCCGAGCTGGCGCTGGATCACGATCAGCGAGATCCCCTCGCGCGACATCTCAACCGCATGCGCGTGCCGGAGTTGATGCGGGGCGAACCGGCGACGGACCCCGGCCCCGAGCGCGGCGTGATGGAGCTGCTCGCGGATGCCCGCCGGTGCGCACGGCCGGCCGCGCGTCGGTCCGCGTAGGACGCAGAACAGTCGTCCGACCGGCAGGGTGGTGCGCACCTCGAGCCACGGCTCGAGGTGCGACCACGCCCAGCGGTCCATTCCGACCTGTCGGCGCTTATCGCCTTTGCCGTGTTATGCCGGGGCGCTGGTTATGCCGAGGTGCTCGCGTCGCTGAAGTTGGGCGCTGTGGTCTGGCGCGTGTTAGGCGTCCGTGGGCTCGGCATAAGTTCGCGCGCCGGTTGTTAGAGGTTGTCGAGGAAGGCGAGCAGGCTGTCGGTGGCGCGGTAGCGTCCGGGTCGGGTGTCTGGGGGCGCGGTGCGGTCGATCGCGCGTTGCTTGAGGCGTAGATCGCCGTGGAGGTAGCCGCGGGTGGTGCTCTCCTGTTCGTGGCCTAGCCAGAGCGCGATCACCGACGTGCTGATGTCGGATTGCAGGAGCGTCATCGCGGTCGTGTGTCTGAGGACGTGCGCTGTGATCCGTTTGCTGCGGAGGGTTGGGCAACGCTCGGCGGCGGTACGAGTGTGCTTGTTGATCAGCCATTCGACCGCGTCGCGGCTGAGTCGTCCGCCGCGGATGGTTGGGAACAGCGGGTCCTGCGGCATCCCCTGGCGTTCCTTGAGCCAGACGGCGAGCGTCTTGAGCGTCCGTGGGATCAGCGGCACGACGCGTTCCTTGCGGTTCTTCCCGATGCAGTGGAGGTAAGCGATCGTGGCGTCGTTTCGGATGTCCTGGCAGCGGAGCCCGGTCAGCTCGGAGACGCGCAGCCCGGTCTGGATCGCGGTCAGCAGCAGCGCGTGGTCGCGGCGGCCGGTCCAGGTGGTGCGGTCGGGCGCGGCGAGCAGTGCGCTGACCTCCTCCATTGTGAGGTAGGTGATGAGCGCGCGGTCGAAGCGTTTGGCGGGCAGCGCGAGTACCCGCTCGATCAGCGCGGCGTGCTCGGGGTGCTTGAACGCTGCGTAGCGAAACAGCGACCGGATTGCCGCGAGGCGCAGGTTGCGGGTGTTCGGGCTGTTGCCGCGCTCGTGTTCGAGGTGGTCGAGGAACGCGCTGATCAGCCGCACGTCGAGATCCGCGATGTCGAGCCTCGATGGTGGCCGTCCGGCTCGCTCTGAGGCGAACGCGAGTAGTAGTCGCATCGTGTCGCGGTAGCCGGTGATCGTGTGTGGGCTGGCCTGGCGTTGGGTCATCAGTCGCTCGGTGAAGAACATCTCAAGGGTGGGGGCGAGCAGGGTCATGGCAGATCTCCGAGGGTGGTTTCGAGGCGTTGGGCGGCGAGGGCGAGGAGCTCGGGCGCGGCCGACAGGTAGCGGTAGGTGTCAGAGGGCTCGACGTGACCGAGGTAGATCGAGAGCCACAGAAGGCGGGGTTGCACGTCGATCCCGGCGCGGTGCCAGTCGATCAATGTGCGCACCGCGAATCGGTGCCTGAAGTCATGCAGCCTCGGTTTCGGTGACCCGCGTGCTCCCTCCAGTCCGGCTCGTCGACGCAGCTTGCGGAAGACGCGTTCGATGTCACTCTTGTCCGGTCGGTTGCCGCGGACGGAAACGAAGAAGCTTTGCGTCCATGGCCGCGGCCACAGCTCCTGGCGATGGCGGTGATAGCGCGCCAGCGCTTGAACGGTGGTTGGGTGCAGCGGCAGCTGCCGAGACTTGCCGAGCTTCGCTTTGCGGATCGTCAGCACGCCTGTGTCGAGGTCGACGTCGTCGCCGTCCAGGCCGAGCGCCTCGGAGATTCGCATGCCGGTAACCGCGAGCAGACCGATGACCGTCCCGTGCAACATCGCTCGGCGCTCGGGCCGCAGCGCGGCCGCCTGTGCGAGCAGGCGGCCGATCTCCTCCTCGGAATACAGATACGGGATCGCGTAGCGCTTGCGGTGCAGCAGCAGCCCGGTCGGCGGAATCTCCGTCGCCGGCTCGATCGTGCGGAGATAGACGGCAAAGCCCGTGACCATCGACAGCCGTGCCGCTTTCCAGCCCTCGGTGCCCCGGGTATCACACGCCCACCGGAGCGCCAATTCGTTAGTGATCGTCGAAGCGCCGGCGCGCTCGAGGAACGAGACGAAGCTCTCAAGCGCCCACTCATGCTCACGGAGCTTGAACCCGAGCGCCCGGCGGGTCGTCAGATAGTCCGCGACGGCTTCGCGCAGGACGGTCATGACATGCTCCCAGGCCAAGGGCGGGCGAGCTCCCTGAGCCGCTCCCAATCGACCTTCGCGTAGATCACGGTCGTGGCATGGCGGCGGTGGCGCAACAAGGAGGCGACCTCTTCAAGCGGAGCGCCTGCCCGGAGGACCTCGGTCGCGACCGTGTGGCGCAGGGAATGCACCCCGACTGGCTCGAGCCCCGCCCGCTTGCACGCGGCGCGGACCAGCATCCCGATCGCTCCGTCACCTCCGGTCAGCGGCCCGAACGGGGCGCGCGCCTTAAGAAACAGATGCGGATCCTTGCGGCCGGGGCGGCCGTGGCGCAGATAGTCGACAAGCGCGTCGCCGACATCGGCCGGCAGTGGCAGCCGCTCATGTCGGTCGCCTTTGCCGCGCACGATCAGCTCCCCGGCGCGCCAGTCGATGTCCGCAAGCTGAAGCTTGGCGACCTCGCACGCTCGTAGCCCCAGGCGCGACAGCATGAGCACAATCGCGAAGTCGCGACGACCGACCGCGGTCGTCCGGTCGCAGCTGGCCACGATCCGGCTGACGCGCTCGGTGGGAATCGCCTTCGGTAGCGACGCGGCGCGCCACTTGGCGACCCCGGGCACCGCACCCGTGAGGTCGACCGACGTCAGCCCCTCCAGGAACACGAACCGCAACAGCCCGCGCAGCGAAGTGACCAGCGCACAGCTCATCCTGTAGCTGCGGGGCCGGCACTCGGCCAACACGAACGCCGTCACATCGCCCGCCGTGACGCGATCAATCCCGCGGCCGTCGCGATCAAGACGTCCGGCCAGAAACAGACGCGCGATCCGCGTGTACTCGTAGACCGAGCTCGAGTCACGCGCCAGGCCACGCTCCCGCGCCAGATACTCGACAAACTCGCCGACCAGCACCTCAACGGGGTCGGTAACCACCCGGGCCTCCGGCTCCGGAACCAGACCGACCCGCCGAAGGTAGTCCAGGAGCTGGCGCTCGGACGTCGGCGAGCACCACTGCATCCCCCGGTGCGAGACCCGCACCGTCCCAAGGAACTCCGCGACCAACGCCTGCGTCAACTGTCGCGGCTCGACACCATGCGAGGCGATCCAATCGCTCAGCTCCGCCATCAGCCGCATACGCGCGTGGACCGCAGTCCATTCATATCCCCGCTCCCGCAGCTCGACCCAGAAGCCACTCGCGAACGCACACAACGGCCCTCCCACCCGGGACGGCAACGACCTACCCATCATCTCCTCCTTCGCCGGACAACACGAGCGGGCGAAGGAAACTCGAGCGGTCAGGCTCGCGACTTATGCCGAGTTGAACGGCAAACGACCCCTCTGCTAGGCAGGCATCACACGCTCATCACCCCCGCCACATCGGCATAACCAGCGCCCCGGCATAACACGGGCAACGCCGAATTCGGCGTTGGCCGTGACGGACAAGCAGCGCGCCGCGGTCGCGATCCAGGTCGGTCTCGCTGAGCGCGAGCGCCTCACTGATCCGCAGCCCGGCGCGCCAGAGCACCACGATCAGGCCCCGCAGCCTGACGCACCGGGGCCATCACCGGCAGCGCGCATTACCGCGATGATCTCCTCCACGGTCGGCGGATCCGGTGGATAACGAAGCCCTTTGTTGGGCGGCGAAACCCCTCGGTGGAAGCTGGACGTGGTCGCCGGTGAGCGGCGCCGCCCGGCCCGATCCAGCAACGGTACGGATTCCATGACGTCCTCCTGTGGACGATGGTTGACACGACCATCGTCCACAGGCCGAGCTCGCGCGGGCGCCGGAAATCCCAGGCGCGAGCCGCGCAGTCAAACCAGTCGCTGCCGCGCCACATCCGGCCGGCCGATCCGGCTACTAGAAAGTCGCCGAACCAGCTGTTTGAGGCAGGAGCGCTGAAGGACGAAAGCGATCATGTGGCCGACCGACCACGATGCGTCGGTCATCGACGAAGGCGCGCCCTCAGCTCACGCCATCGCGCAAGCTGACGAACCGAACGGACAGCGTTCAGTCACGACGTTACCCGTGTGCGCACTTCGCGGTCACTTGCCGCGACCGGAGGCCTTCCGGCGCTGGTCCTGCGCGCCGCGTTCCCAAGCGACACCGACGCGAGCTGCTGCTTGGCCAGAGCTGATCACGGGGTACACGTCAAACTCGACCAAGTCACTCATCGCTCACGCCAGCGATCGAGCAGGTTCGGAACGTCCGTTTCCATAAGCTGGAAGCAGCGGTCGAGCTTGTCGTCCTCGACGACCCAGCTGTCGAGATACCGAAGTCCGTCCGGGAGCATCCTGCCGTGGGCTGCAGCGCGCTCGTACACGGGCCCTGGCCCAGCGACGTAGCGTTCGACGACCATATAGAGCATCTCCGCACTCTACGCGTGGGCCATCGCGAGGCGCGCTCCGTCGCCAACGCGGTCGCAGAACCGGCGCCGGCCGTCGGATGAAAGTCGGGTGCTCGCCCACGCTGCGACCGTCTGGTGACGTGAGGACCGACGTAGTCACCGATCCCGTGGCCACGACGTCGCTGCGCTTCCCGCCGAAGTCGTCGACGCGCCGGGTGCATGCGGCGACCGGCGGGTGTGCCGGGCGCCTTTCTCGGCGCCGGCCATAAACGCGACGACAATTGTCGAGCCCGTCGATTACTTCCGCTCCACGTGTCCGAACGAACCGACTTCCGGCGAGTACGTCACTCTCACCGGCAGGGCTCGCTGGCCTTCAACGAACGTACCAAGCCGGAGCGTCTGAGTGCGCTCTGGCACGCCGCGGGTCGAACTCGTCGTCTGCTGCTCTGGGAAATGTGTGCTCATCGGACCTCCTTTCTCACCAGTACAGAGCCGAGACGCAACTGGTGATACGCCCCGGGGGTCGTTGAGGTATCTGGTGCGGGCCGATCTTGGGTGGAGCGTGTTGTGACGGGCCAGGTGCGCTTCCATCGCTCGCGCGATTGCATTCGCGTACCCGCGGTTGGAGATCTGGCTTTCGCTTTGGCGACATTCCGCGTCCTGGCCAAGGGCGACCTCGACGCCGACGCGGCGCTCGCTTCGGTGCGGACTGCCGCCGCCGCCGAGGTCGCTGCCGCCGCCCCGGCGACCGATCTCAGACCAGAGGGGCCATGCTCGGCGAGGGTGCGGCGCTGCCGAGATTGTCCGGTACCGGCGGTGCGCCCACCGGCGGCGGTGCTGCTGCTCTGCCGCTTGCAGGATCCGATCGCCTGGCTAGCGCCGGACGCATCGAAGTCACCGGGGCGTGCTCGCGGTCGCCTTGCGCGCTTCCGGCGCAAGGCAGGGAACTCGGCGGTCACGCCCGAGATGCTCGTCGCACCCCCAGAGCAGGTCCCTCGTGACCGCTCCGTCCCGCTGAAGCACAAGGGGCTTGACAAACGGCCCTCGTTCATTGAGGCGCGGAGCGGGCCCCAGCTCAGCACCAAGTCAAAGAATTTCGCATCTGCCGGGGGAGGTACGTGTCTTGTGGACGGCGCGACATTCTGGGCATCGCCGAGCACACGTGACGCAGTCCCGCCGGGCCGGCCAGACATGCGAGCCGGGTCAGACTCATCCGTGCGTGTGCTTTATGCAGAGCGCGCCGAGGTCGATGCCGTACGCCGCTCCGTACACCTGGCAGCCGATCCGCGCAGAGAAGAAGTCGTAGCTCGATATGTTGCCGAATGCGACAAGTGGAGCGGCCTTGCGGGCGAGCTCCGCGTCGAGCTGGGCGTATGTCAGGTAGCGTTCGGCGCCCGTGAGCTGCGCCGCCGCGGCCAGCCTAGCGCGCCAGGTGGCGTCCTCGAAGGTCGGGACGACCGTGCCGCCCTCGAGTAGGACGTCGAGCATCGCGGCCGGATCCAGGTAGTCCGGGATCCAGCCGTCCCAGGCCATGTCGTACGGCTCACCTGGCGTGGCGAGCTTCTTGAACAGCGGCCCGAACGGAAGGGCCTTGACCTCGACCCTCATGCCGATGGCAGCGAGGTCGGTGGTGATGATCTGCGCCTGCTCCTGGCACGGCGACACTTGGCAGGTGTAGAGCACGGCGGTTGCGCCGGCGTGGCCCTTGGTGAGCTCCCTCGCCTTCGTGAGGTCCGGGGTCAGTGGGTATATGTGCAGGTCCCCGTAACCGGGCATGCCCGGCGGCAGGTATTGGTCGGTGGGATGCTCGGGCAATGGCTCGAAGTAGTCGCCGAGGCGCGCCAGCCGGGCGCGGTCGATCGCGTAGTTGACGGCAAGCCGGATGCGCCGGTCGGCGAACAGCGGACGGTGGGTGTTGAGGGCGAGGAAGTCCAACTGGGGTTCCGGATTGACGAAGAACTGCTGATGGCCGCTCCTCGCGGCCGGGCTTGCAGGCCCGTAGCGTGCGGCGAGGGCGTTTGCCTGCGCCGCATGGAACACACTGTCGACGGCGTAGTCGGCGGTGCCGTCCTGCACCTGGGCGACGGCGCGCGGGGCGGGGATGCCAACCGCGACCTCGATTCGCGCCAGCCTGTGCGGGCGGTTCCCGTGGTAGTTGGGGTTGCGGGTGAGTATGACCCCCTGGCCAGGCGTATAGGACGCGACTCGGTATGGGCCCGCGGACGGGATCGCGCGCAGGCCCCGCGGGTCGATCGGGGTCTCGGTCGGCACAGCACAGAAGGCGGGTTCCGCGATCCGCGCCAGCAGGCTGGGCGCGGGCGCGGTCAGGCGGATGGTCAAGGTGTTCGCACGCGCGACGACGCCCGCGATGTGAGCCGCCTTGCCGGCCATGTACGCGGGGGCCCCGACGATGTCGGTGAAGTCGCCGGCGGACGGGCTCTTCATCCTTGGGTTGAGCGTGCGCTCGATCGAGTACTTGAATGTCTGCGCGGTGACAGGCTCGTTCGAAGAAGAGAAGCGAAAGCCGCTGCGGAGCGTGAAGGTGTAACTCTTACCGTCGGGTGAGCGCGTCGGCAGCGACTGCGCGACCTCGGGTACGAGCCGAGATCCTGCCAGCCCGGCCTTGTCGGGATAGTTGAGGAGCGTCGCGCACGTCGCGTACAGCAGCTGCTTCGCCAGGGTGTCGTAGTTCAGAGCCGGATCGATGGAGGTGATGTCGGACGGCGCGTCGACTCGCAGTGTGCCGTCGCTCGCCGCGAGTCCGGCGGGCGGGAGGGTCCGGGCGTCGACTGTGACCCACGCGCGGCCACCCGCGACGGTGATAGCTTGCGGGCTGCCGCCGACCTCGATCGTCGCGGTCGCTTTGCGGGTGTTGGGATCTATGCGCGTCACGGTTCCGTCGCCGCTGTTGGCGACCCACACCGACCCGGCTCCGATCGCGACGCCGGCCGGTGCTTGGCCGACCGGGATCGTCGTCGTCACAGCTCTGGTGTCCGGATCGATCCGGACGACGGCGTCGTCGCCCGAGTCGGCCACCCAGACGCCCCCCGCGCCGACCGCCACTGCACTCGGGCCGTAACCGACGGCGAGCGAGCTCACGGCGCCGGTGGGGTCCACGCGGGTGACGTTGTCCGCGTCGGCGTCGGTCACCCACACCGCGCCGGCCCCGACGCCGATTCCTGTGGGCCCTGAGTTCGGATCGACCCGGTGGACGACCCGTCCCGTGACGGAGTCAAGCCCGGTCAGCTGACCCGAGTTTGGGGCCACCCACACGGTCGACCCTCCCGCGGCGACTGCCCCAGGGCCCCCGGGCACGACGGTCGGTATCCGGACAGTGCGATCGATCGCGTCGAACTGCGGGTCGATGCGGCTGGCCGACACGAACGTCGCAGTCGGCCCAGAGGTGATGACCCACACCCCACCCGCGACGGTCGCGATCCCGGTCGGTCGATCGCTGACTGGAATCGCGCGGAGCGTCTGGAGGGTATGCGGATCCACCCGCGAGACGGTCTGATCGTCGCGGTTCGTCACCCACAGGGACCCGGAGGCGTACGCGACCGCGCCGGGTTGCGCGCCCACCGGGACGGACGCGGTGACCCGGTCGCTCCGGACGTCGATCCCTGCCAGCGAGTTCGGCACCACCGGCATGCTGCTCGGACCGGAGGTCGCCAGTCTCAGCGCGACCGCTATCAGCGCAGCAAGCAAGGCCGCTCCCCCGGCAGCGATCACGAGGCCATCGCGCCGCCGGCGACCAGCGATCGCGGGCCGTTCTCGAGTGGTATCCCGGGCCGGCGGATCCAGCGCCGGGTCTTGGGCCAGGATCGCTTGCTCGAGCCGCTGGAGATCCCGGCTCGGCTCGAGTCAGAGCTCGCCGACCAGCCGGCGCCGCGCGACGCGATAGCCCTCGAGCGCGTCGGGCTGGCGACCCGAACGGTATAGCGCGAGCATCAGTTGAGCGAGGAAGCGCTCGCGCAAGGGATGCTCGCGCACGAGCGCCTCGAGCTCACCGACCAGCCGTGCGTGCTCGCCGAGCGCGAGCTCCGCTTCGATCCGCTCCTGCACCGCGGCCAGCCGTGACTCCTCCAACCGAGCGATCTCTGCTTGCGCGAACGACTCGTAGGCAAATTCCGCCAGCGGGGGACCACGCCACAGCGCCAGCCCCTCACCCAGCCGCGCGGCCGCGCTTCGCGTATCGCCCTCTTGACGGGCACGCTGACCTTCGGCGACCAGCGATTCGAACTGGCCCAGGTCAGTCTGACCGCGCTCGGCCTGGAGCAGGTAGCCGCGCCCGGTCGTGACCAGCAGCCCTTCCCCGAGCACCCTGCGCAGGTTCGAGACGTACCCCTGAACGATCTTGACCGCGCTCGCGGGTGCCCGCTCCCCCCACAGGGCATCGACCAGGCGCTCCGAGGAGACCGGCTCGCCGCGATGCATCAGCAGCACCGCCAACAGCGCCCGTTGCCGGGGGCCCCCAAGCGCCAGCAGGCGGTCCCCTTCGACCACCTCAAGCGACCCAAGGACTCGAAACTCGATCACCAGATATGCCCCGAGGGTCAACGCTAGCACCGCACCACTAGCCCTCAAAACGCCAGTCTCACGGGGCGTTTACCGAGCATTGACCGCCGTCGACTGCTTCTCGACCGGCAGAAGTGATGCTTCTCCCCATCGGATCGCACACCGCGATCGGTAACCAAAAGGAGACAGTCGCCATGACCACCACCCACCGCATCGGCACAACCGCGTTGCTTGTCCTCTCGCTTGCAGCCGCCAGCGCTCCGGTGGCCGGGGCATGGCCCGCGGACTTCGTCCCTGTCGGCAAGCACGCGCCCGCGGCTGTCCACAGCCGTCAAGACAAGTCGATCGTGCCTGCCACCTCCCCGGCGACATCCGGCGCCGCCGTCGGGCGAGGCGCCCTGCTGCGGTCGTTGGCGCAGCAGAAGCGACAGCGCGTCGCCGCCCTCTCCGCCTACAGGGAGGGCCAACTCGCGACCGCATCCGACGTCGCCGCTACAGCTGCAAACAAGGCGAACGCGCCGCAGGCGGTCGTTCGGATCCAGACGCCGCAGAGCGGGTTTGACTGGGGCGACGCGGGCATCGGCGCCGCCGGCGGCCTCGCCCTCGCGATGCTCGGCCTCGGCGGAGGGCTCGTGATCTCCCACCAGCGGCCGCGGCGGACCCGCACCACTACGAGTCTGCCGAACTGACCAGCCCACGCCGTGCCGCCTTCTCACGCGGGTCCGGTCATGACCGGCCGTCCACCCACTCTGGACGCTGCAAACCAGGCCGATGGTGCAGCCGGATCGACGCGGTTGTGCGCGCCGTTTTCGTCGCCATCGCAGTGGGCTGACTGTTCGTAGTGCTGATCGGCGCAGACCGAAGCGATCGATTGGTCGCGCCTAGCTCCGACGTTGGCCACGCGCAGCTGGCAGAGACCCAGGCGCCGGCTTCGCGCCCTCGATCCTCGCCTCGGTGGAGCGCGGGCCACCTCCCAGAACCGGGCCCCGCGCACCACAGCCTGAACAACCAACACGACCCGTGAGCAGAACACATACGACCCTGCGCAGAAGCGCAAAGGAGGAGAAATGAGGAAAAGGAGAGTTCAAGTCAAGATGCTGTTCGTATCGGTGGCGATCGTGGCGGTCGCCTCGATTGTCCTGTCGGCGGCGTCGGCGAAGCCACACCTTTCACCCCGGGGGACCGGCCATTCTTGGCAGCCGCAGGGGCCAGTCGGTCAGCCCCCTGACGCCGTGTTGATCTGGAATACGAACGCGGTCAAGGCGGTTCGGGCCTCAACCCCGACGAAGGTTCAGACCGACGGCATGGTCTACATGTCGTACGTGCAGGCAGCGGTATACGACGCGGTGACAAAGCTCGAGGGCCGCTACCAGCCCTACCACGACTTCGCGTTCGCGGTCGTCCCGGGCGCCTCGGTGCAAGCGGCAGTGGCGGCAGCGGCCCGCACGACCCTCGACTACTACCTGCCCGACCAGCAGCCGACGGTCGATGGCGAGTACAGCGAATACGTCTCGACGCTGAGCGGAGACGTCGCCGACGGCGTCGCCCTCGGCGACGCAGCGGCGCACGACCTGATCTCCTTCCGCGCCGGCGACGGGCTCAACGCGGCCACGCCCAGCTACGGAGGGATCGGGCCGATCCTGCCCGGACAGTGGCAGTTGCAGCCCGGTCAGGCAGTGCAAACTCCCTGGCTCGCGACAATGCGCCCGTTCTTTCTCGAGCAGGCGTCGCAGTTCCGAGTCGGGCCCCCGCCGGCGCTGACAAGCGAGCAATACGCGAAGGACCTGAACGAGACGAAGGCGTACGGCGCCCTCAACAGCAGCGTCCGCACGCCCGAGCAGACCGCGATCGCCTACTTCTGGGTCGGGAACAACATCAATCAATACAACCAGACGATGCAGAACGTCGTTGCGCAGCACGACCTCAACCTCGTCGACGCCGCGCATCTGCTCGCGATGGGAGAGATCATCACCACCGACGCGGGAATCGCGTGCTTTGACTCGAAGTTCTTCTACCAGCAGTGGCGGCCGATCACGGCCATCCGGAACGCCGACAAGGACGGAAATCCAGACACCACAGCTGACCCGTCCTGGCAGTCGCTGCTTGGGGTGCCGGGCCATCCCGAATACCCCTCCCAGCACGGCTGCTTCACTGCCGCGTTCGCGGACACGCTCGCGGCAGCGCTCAACACGAATCACCTCGATGTCACCATGCCGGGAGGAGAGAACGGGAGCAGCGTGCTCACGACCACACAGCATTTCGACACGGTCGCCGACATCCAGAACCAGGTCGTCGACGCGCGGGTCTGGCTCGGCTTCCACTTCCGCAACTCGGTGAAACAGGGAGAGGAGCTCGGCAACAATGTGGCGGCCTGGGAACTCAGGCGTTTCTTCCAGCCGGCTCCTAGCCGGGATTCAAGGTTCAGGCAGCGTGCAGCGAGTGGGGACGGCCCCGGTAGGCGCGCCCATCGGTAACGAACTCGTCGCCGGACGGTCCCCCGTCCGTCCACGGCTTAAGATCCGCACGCCCGCACGGGCGTGCGGATCATCCGCTCCAGACCGACCCGGAATGACTTACGCGGGCTCGCCCAGGCGACGCGCGAGACAGGGAAACTGAGAGGAGCAGACCTCGCTGTCATCGACGGCATCAGGAGGCGGGTGTCTGACTGGCACGAGCCGTGCCCTCCCCTCGCACCCCGCAGGAACAGGTGCACCATGCCCCACACACACTGGCACCTGTGACTCCGTCTCCTTGCCGCTGGCCGCTTGCGTCGTGGGTCGTGATCGGAGAAGATCAGGCAGTGACCCCGAACCAGGACAGCTGAGCGGGAGCCATGGCCGAAGCGCCGATGCGGGTGTTGATTGTCGGGGGCGGGATGGCTGCGCTCGAAACCGTAATGGCGTTGCGCTCATTGGCCGGCGACCGCGTCGCGATCGCGCTCATCGCTCGCGAGGAAGAGCTGGTCTACCACCCGATCGCGGCCAAACCGCCATACGCCGTCGGTCGGATGCGTCGGATTCCAATCGAGCGCCTACTGGCCGACGCGGGCGCGCAACGGCTTCCCCTCAATGTCAGCGCGGTTGACTCGGACGCCAGGATAGTGCGGACGACGGATGGCCGGGAGTTCGAATATGACGAGCTGGTGTTGGCCCTGGGAGCCGACCCGGTTCCGGCGGTCGCCCACGCGACGACCTGGGACGACCGCACCGGAGCCGAGACCCTCGGCGGGCTATTCCGAGACTTCGAGCTGGGCTACAGCAGGAGGCTGGCCGTGGTGATCCCGTCTGGACCGGTGTGGCCGTTGCGTGGCTACGAACTGGCACTGATCCTCACGGAAGACGCGCGTGGGATGGGACTCGAGATCGAAACATCGCTCGTCACGCCGGAACGGTCACCTCTGGAGATGCTGGGCGACGAGGCGGTCACGGCCGTCTCGGACGCGCTGCGCGAAGCAGGTGTAGCGGTCGTCTTCGCCAA
Source organism: uncultured Solirubrobacterales bacterium (assembly GCA_963737055.1). Classification (GTDB taxonomy): domain Bacteria; phylum Actinomycetota; class Thermoleophilia; order Solirubrobacterales; family Solirubrobacteraceae; genus Palsa-465. The sequence continues at coordinate 778,770 of CAVTRE010000004.1, forward strand.
CCAGGTCGAGATAGAGCCCGGAAGGCCCGAAGTGCTGGTGGCACATCCCTCGGGAACGCGGGTCGAGGTCGATCGGGTCGTCGCGCTGCCGACACTGCGCGGGCGGCCGATCCGCGGCGTTCCGGTCGAGGAGCATGGGTTCGTCGAAATCGACGAGCACTGCAGCGTCAAAGGACTGAGGCACGTCTGGGCAGTCGGAGACATCACCGCCTTTCCGGTGAAGTCCGGAGGCATGGCCACCGAGGAGGCGGACATCGCCGCCGAGGCCATCGCCGCCGCTGCGGGTGCCGACGTCGAGCCCCGGGCGTTCCACCCGGCCGGGCGAGGAGAGTTCGCCGCTCTCCCAGCCAGCAGATACCTCGAGCCGTGGCTTGGACCAGACGAGGGGGCGGAGTCGACGACGAATCTCCCAACGCTCGGAGTGCCGGTCCTCACCTACCTGCAGCGCGATTTCGAAGCCGGGTGGCGCGGAGAGATCTGACCATCGGAGCGTCCTGCTGGATGCGGCTGCGTAATCGCTTAGCGACCCCCACAGAACACGTTCAGCAAGCGTCTAGGTCCGGGGCCGTGCAGCGGCTGGTGAGCGGCAGGGTGGATCTCACTCCGCTCCGTCATGGAGTTGGGCGATGATCTTGACGAGCGCGGAGTGGAGGTGATCGCGTTCGGCGGCCGTGAGGGTAGCGGTAGCGTGCCGCTCTAGCGCGGCGCGCGCCTCACGTACCGGTTTGCGTACCGATCGGGCACGTGCGGTGAGGTGCAGGCGCACTAGCCGTGCGTCCGCGGGGTCGGGCCGACGGACCAGCAGGCCGGCTTCTTCCATGCGGGTCGCGGTGTTGACGATCGTTGGGGTTGCGATGCCGAGGCGGCGGGCGACCTCGCCAGGGGTGAGACCGTCTTGCTCCCACAGCACGGAGAGCACGATGTGCTGGCCGACCCGCACGCCGTACTGACCCATCGCCTCGTCGGCGGCCTCGCGAAGCAGCTTGCTGGCCTGGGTGAACAGGGCGAGCAAGTCAGGCATCCCTTAAGACTAGTCGCTAGCACGCTAGCGATGTGCTACGGTGAGCAACGTCATTAGCGTGCTATCGAATCTGAGGACCGAATGATCCTCCTGACTGGCGGGCTCGGTTTCATCGGCTCGCACACCACGCGGGCGCTGCTCGATTTGGGCAAGGCATGCGTGCTGGTCCAGCGTCGGGAGCGCACGCTGCCGGACGACATTGCCGATGAGGCCGGGCGGCGTGTGTTCATCGAGCCGGCCGATGTCGTCGACTTGGCGGCGCTGCTGGAAATCGGCACCCGTCACGAGATCACCGGCATCGTCCACCTCGCGGGCTCCGTGCCCTGGCCGCCCGGCTCGGACCAGCCCGTCACCGGCGCCAGGAAGGCGCTCGCCGGCCTGCTCAACGTGCTCCAGGCGGCCTCCGACTGGAAGGTGGGCAGGGTGGGAATCGCATCCACGATCGGGGTGTACGGCGGTGCCACGGCGCAGGGCCCCATAGGTGAGGACGTGCCGCTGCCAATGACCGCCGGCCACGCGATCCCGACGTTCAAGAAGATCGGTGAGCTGCTGGCCGATTACTTGGCCGAGGCCACCGGGATCGAGATCGTCAACTACCGCATTTCACCCTGGGGGCCGGGTGGCAACCCGAACTCGCCTTTCACCGCTGCGCCTCAGCTTGTCTACGCCGCCGCCCGCGGCACCGCCCCGGACTTCTCGGCGTTGCGCTCACCCGCCTACGCCGACGACGGGCTCGACATGTGTTACGTGAAGGACTGCGCCAGGGCCATCGCGCTGCTGCAGCTCGCGACACGGCTGAGCCACCCGACCTACAACATCGCCTCCGGAAGGGTGCTGACCAACCGGGAAGTCGCCGCGGCTGTCACACGACTCGTGCCCGACGCGCGGATTGAGCTTACCGAAGGGCGCAGCCCGGCCGGATCCGGCCAGCGAATCTGCCTCGACATCAGCAGGCTCCGCGAGGACACCGGCTATCGGCCCGACTACGACACCGACCGAGCCGTCGCCGACTACCTCGCCTGGGTGGGCGCAGGCCACGAAGGCCAGCGCCGCCCCGGTCGACAGTCGCTGCTCAACCGGCCAGCACGTCTCGGCATTGATCACCACAACCGACAACAGGAAGGACTCCCATGAGCGAGTTCACCGTCACCCGCACCCTGAGGGCCCCACGGGAGCGGGTCTGGCAGGTCCTCACGCAGCCCAGCGACTTCGAAGCTTGGCTGCCGGCCAAATCGGGCACCGCGGTGCTCGACGTGCGGACTGGAGGTTCATGGCAGGCGACCGTCATCTCCGCCGAGGGCGAGGAGATCGCGCTGACCGGCCGCTACCACGAGGTGTCCGAGCCGGACCGTCTGGTGATGACGGTCCCCGGCGATGCCGTCACGACGATCACACTGACCGACGCGGACGATGACACAACCCAGGTGAGCTACGCGTTCGACGTCGATGAGTCAATGCACGCCATGGTCACCGAGAGTGTCGATGACGTTCTCGGTCGCCTTTCCGCGGCCACGGCCACCACTTAGGCGCAGTCCGCCAGGGCGTGCTCGCCTCGGTGAGCTACGACAAGACCGGTCTCCATCCCGAGATCTTCAGCGGAACCGCATGCGGGGCGACCGCAGATGCGCCCGGGCACGACCTGCAGCTTCCCTTCGAGCAGGAATACCGGGAAGTCGCCCCCCACCCGGAAAACTGGCCGGCCCTGCTCGCCAAGGCGGTGGCGATGTTCCGGCTACTCGGCGGAGGCGTGCTCGGCGACCTGGTACCCCTTCCCGCTGCCCAGTTCGCCGTCCTTCCTGGCACCTCGCACATCGGGTAACCGCGCCGACATGCCGATGACGATGATCCCACGTTTCCTAGACGCAACGTGAGCAACTCGCACGCCCGGAGCTGAGAATCGGCCAGCCTTCCTAGGTGTCGCCCCCGGCTCGCCCGAGCGACGGCGAGCCGTCCAACTCGGCCTCACGCCGCGCGCGGGGCGCTGGCTTGGCTCAGCCTGCTACCCGCCGAATCCGCTGCTTGCGATGTAGACGCCCGCCGCGCCGTTCGGGTGGATCAGCAGCGCCGGAATCTGGCAGGTCGCCGGCAGCGTGAACCTTGCGCTGATGTGCGCGTCACCGGTGGTCGAGATCGGGACCGAGGCGCTCGTGGCGACAGGCGTGGAATTGCCGGCGCAGTACAGCGAGGCGTCGACCGTCGTAACCGGACCGGTGGTTCCGGTGAATGGCGCGGTCGGAATCACGAGCCCGCGAATGCTCACATCCAAGCGGCCGCTATCGCGAAGCGACGCCTCGCCGAAGCGAAGCACCCAAGGAACGCCACCCGCCGCCGCGCCAAGCAGCATCGGGTCGCTCGGAACGCTCGGCGCCAGCGACGTATCCAACAGAGAGCGACCGTCATGCTCTCGATGCCCTCGACCTTGGTTGCCCTGATCTCCTAGCGCGCTCACCGCCATCGTCGCCGAGCCTGCAAAAGCAGCTGCTGTAAGCAACGTCACGGCTGTCCGCCTCGATATGTACATCCAAACCTCCCTCGATCAATGTGGAGCGCGGCCGGCCGAACCGCGTCAGGACTCTCGCCACCAAGGACGCCCGCACCCGGCAACTCCTTCCCCGCTCGGCTGTTTCTGCGGGGGCGGTCCGGTCCCGTCTAATCTGTGGTGCGCATGGTCGGCTCGAGGCTGATCGGTTGGCGGTCGGTCGAGCGCCGCCGGATTGATTTCAGGCTGTTGTCGGGGGCGCCGATCGTCGTCCTCATCGTCACCGTCGCCTGTGTCTGGGTCGCGTCGGCACGAGCGGCGCAGTACGCCCCGGAGCCCCCGACTAAGGGGGCCGTGACTCGTGATGGTCAGACTGACCGATATCTGCTCGGAGGCACCTGGCTGTTTCGGGACGATCCTGGGGACGTTGGTTTGGCGCAGGGCTGGTGGCGCGACACCGGGACGACGGAAGGTTGGTCGCCGGTGACAATGCCTAATACTTTTGACGCCGGCGATCTATCGAACATCAGCACGGTTGGCTGGGTCGGGTGGTATCGCCGTGACTTCACGTTGCCGGCCGGTGTGTTCGCGCGCTATGTCCCCGCCTACGCTAGGCGCTGGATCATCCGATTCGAGTCCGTGAACTACCGCGCCACCGTGTGGCTAAACGGGCGTCTGGTCGGCGCTCACGCGGGCGCCGGGCTTCCGTTCGAGTTCGATCTCAGTGGGGTGAGGGGTGGTGTCAACCGCCTGATTGTCCGCGTCGACAACCGCCGACTGCCGACAGATCTTCCGCCTGGTCCCAGCGGTTGGTGGACCTATGGCGGCGTTCTTCGTGAGGTATATCTGCGTTCGGTCGAGCGCGCGGATCTATCGCAGGTGCAGGTTCGGCCGACTCTGCGGTGCGTGACCTGCGCTGCGGAGGTCAGTGAACAGGTCCTGGTCCGGAACGTGACGGGCGTACCGGAGGCCGTGCGGCTGCGAGGCAGCTTCGGGAGTGCGAGACTGAGCTTCGGCTCGGCGGTGATCGCGCCACACGGAACTTGGAACGCCAGCGCGTCGGTGCGGATCCCCCACCCGAGGCTGTGGTCGCTCGATCAGCCGGCTCTGTACCGGGCGACGTTGACGCTGTCTGATTCGCAGGGCCGGCCGCTTGGCGGCTACGTGACCTACAGCGGGGTCCGCAGCATCACGGTGACCCGCGACGGCCGGCTGCTGCTGAACGGCCGGATTTTGCACCTGCGCGGCGTGAACCTGCTCGAGCAGGATGTCGAGCGTGGCTCCGCGCTCGGGCCGGGCGACCTCCAGCGCCTCGTCGAGGAGGCGAGGGCGCTCGGCGCGACCGTGATCCGTGCTGGACCGTTGAGTCCGGAGATCGAGGAGCTCGCCGACCGCGATGGGCTCCTGATCTGGTCGGACATTCCGGTGAACCAGTACGTCGACCTGCGATATCTCGCCGACCCGTCATGGATTAGGAGCGCCCATGCCGTGCTCGAGGACGACATTCTCGCGAACCAGAACCACCCGTCGCTCCTTGTTTGGAGTATCGGGAACGAGCTCCCGACCCCGGCATCCGCTTCTGAGGCTTCCTACATCGCCGGCGCGGCCGCGCTCGCGCATCGGCTCGACCCGACACGCCCGGTGGGAATGGCGGTGAGCGATTGGCCGGGCGTTGCGTGTCAGGCAGCGTATGCGCCGCTTAACGTGATCGGGTTTAACGACTACTTCGGCTGGTTCGACGCGGGAGGCGGCGCGACTGATGATCGCGACGCGCTGTCCCCGTTTCTGGACAGCTTCAGAGCCTGTTACCCCGACAAGGCGCTGTTCATTACAGAGTTCGGGTTTGACGGTAATCGAAACGGGCCGGTCGAGGAACGAGGGACCTACCAGTTCCAAGCCAACGCGGCCGCGTTTCATCTCGGAGTGTTTGCATCAAAGCCGTGGCTCTCGGGTGCGATGTACTTTCTGCTTCAGGACACCGTCGCGTTTCCCGGCTATTCGGGCGGCAACCCGTGGCCCGACCCGCCGTTCAACCAGAAGGGTTTGCTCGACCTCGATGGCAATCCGAAGCCTGGGTGGAGCGTGGTCGCGTCCGCTTACCATCAGACGGTCCAGATCGCGCCCCCGTAGCGTCGGCGCGGCACGTTGGTTGACTGGCGCCTAGGGGCGTGAGAGACTGCCGTCGCGTGCCGGGGGGGAAACGGATATGGGAAATGAACAGACGGGGCAAGCGAATTCGGCACTCGACGGCCTGCTCGATCGCCGGGCTATTGCTCTGTTGTGCGATGATCGCCTCGGTTGCCGTCGCCGGCGCTCAGGGTAGTGGCAGGCTCGCTGACCGGTCTCACACCGCGACCACGGCCACTGGCGGATGTCACCTGCACTCAAAGCAGGGCCGGGCCGAGGCGGATCTAGCGCGAAAATCGGTCGATCCTCGCGCCCGGACCTCGGCGCCAATCACTACTGACGGTTCGAACGCCGCGCTAGCGTTCCCCCGGTCACTCAGTGGGCCGCCGATCCAGCGAGGGTTCCTTGGCCTATCGCTCGAGTATCGAGCGATCGAGGCGTACGCCGGCCGGGACCCGAACGCGATCAACCCGGTGCTCGAGCAGCTGATCTCAAACCTCTCCCCCGGGCAGCCCCCGAGGATCAGGATCGGTGGCGATAGCACCGACTGGACCTGGTGGCGGGTGCCTCACATGCGCCAGCCTCCCGGCGTGACCTACACCATCACAAAGCGATGGGTAGCCGTCACGCGGGCACTCGCTACCGCGCTCCGTGCGCGTCTTATCCTCGGAATCGACCTCGAGGCCGACAGCGCGCCGCTCGCCGCGGCCGAAGCCCGGGCGCTGAGTCACGGAATCGGCACACGCGCAATCTCGGCGCTAGAGCCCGGGAACGAGCCTGAGCTCTATCGGAGCTGGAGTTGGTACTGCTCGCGCGCTGGCCGTCCGGTCACCGGACGTCCAAGCTCATACGACTTTCCGGCCTTCGTCCAGGATTTCTCGAACATAACCAAAGCGATCCCGAGCGACCTTCCACTGGCAGGCCCAACCATTGGAATTCACACGTGGTTCCCCGATCTCCCGCAGTTCTTGGTGGCTGACCCGCGCGTGCGCGTGGTCACGCTTCACCGATACCCCCTGCAAAACTTCGTATCGCCCACTTCGCCCGTCTACCCGAGCGTCAGCAACCTGCTGTCCGACGCTGCGTCACGAGGACTGGCCGACAGCATCGCGCCCGATGTGCGAATCGCGCATGCCCATCACCTCCCGCTGCGAATCGACGAGATGAATAGCGTGTCCGCAGGGCAGGCGCCTGGCGTTGCTGATTCGTTCGCGTCAGCGTTATGGATCGTGGACGCGCTGTTCAACATGGCTCGTGTTGGCGTCGATGGGGTCAACATCCACACGTTTCCGGGCGCAACGTACGAGCTCTTTCACTTCAGGCAAACGCAGGGCCGCTGGCAAGGATTCGTCTCACCCGAGTACTACGGGATGCTGATGTTCGCCCAAGCCGCGCCGTTGGGTTCGCGGCTGCTGAAATCATTCACCGCGACCGGCGGCGCGGTCAAGACGTGGGCAACCTACACCCCTGATCGGACGATCCGCGTCGTCTTGATCAACGACCACTCCTACTCACAAACTGTCGTGCTCCGGGCGGCAGGGCACACGGCCCCGGCTACCCTCGAGCGCCTGCTGGCGCCGAACATCCATTCAGTCACAGGCATAACGCTGGGTGGACGAACGTTCGGCTCACAAACGGCCACGGGCGTGCTCGCCGGCCAGCCAACGCACATCGCCGTGCCACCCGCCAACCACAAGTACCTCGTCAGCCTTCCTCCGACGAGCGCCGCGATGCTGACGATCCATTGAGCGCCAGCGGCCGGGCCAGAGCTCGATGGTGTCGATCGGCCAAGTAGGTGACACCGTCCAGGGTGAACGCCGCCGAGCGGGGGCCCGCGGCCCCGGATCGGCCGACAGGCGGCCACGACTGTCGCCGCATTACGCTAAGCGCAAGGTCGCGGCCCCCGCGCCCGCGGAGAACGCGGACGGGGCTCGTCGCGCGCGAAGCGTTCGGACACCTCATGGGAGGTCAGCACATGACAGATGTGGACCATGGAATTCATTTTCCTGGCGAGTCGGAGGAGTACCGTCGCGAGCGCAATCGTCTGCTGGAAGCCGAGGCCGGGCTGCGGCGGGCGATCGAAGACGTCGCGGCGCAGCGGCGTGCGCTGCCGCGGGGCGGCGTCGTGCCTGACGACTACCGCTTCGAGCGAACGTCTGACGGCGGTGGGGTGCGGTTCAGCGAGCTGTTCGAGGCGGGCAAGGACACCCTGGTCATCTATAGCTTCATGTTCCCGCGGTACTCGGGCGATACCAGACCGGGACCTTCAGAGGGCGAGACGGCGCGTCTTCCGCTGTCCGAGACCCCGTGTCCGTCATGCACCTCAATCCTGGACTCGCTCGACGGCGCGGCTCCTCATCTCAGCCGACGGCTGAACCTCGCCGTGGTCGCGAAGTCCGACCCAGGTCGGCTCCGCAACTTCGCGCACGAGCGCGGCTGGCGTCACCTGCGGCTTCTGTCCTCGCGAAACAACGCCTACAACCGCGACTACCACGCGGAGACCCCCGAAGGCGAACAGATGCCGATCCTGAGCGTGTTCGTCCGCAACGGCGACCAGTTCCGTCATACCTGGTCCTCGGAGCTCATGTACGCGCCCCGGGACGGGGGTCTGGAGGCCCGCCACGTCGACTCGATCTGGCCCATCTGGAATGTGCTCGACGTGACGCCGGCCGGTCGCGGCAACGTGCCGAACTTCCCGGCTCTGGCCTACGACTGAGCATCGCTCAAGCTCGTCCAGATCCGTCGAGGCCTCCCGAGCTGCGCGCGGAAACCGCGCACGGCGCCTACGATCGCGTTCGTCGCCTGCGCGCCCATCGGAGCGCGACTGGTCTGGATGGTTCCGCCGACGCCGCGACTGCTCGGACGGATCGCGCACCGCGCACCGATGACTTCCCGCTTGCTGCGAGGTCCATGCTTCGACGGCAGACAACGAACCGGAGGACTACTCATGCCACAACCTGTGGTGCACTTCGAGATCATCGGAAACGACCCGCAGAACCTCCGCGACTACTACACCGGCCTCTTCGGGTGGGAGTTCGACACGCCCTCAGCGGTGGCCGAAGAGGTGTCGGAACCGGGGAGCTACGGCTTTTTGGACCTCGTCACCTCTGAAGATGGGACAGGCATCCGCGGTGGGGTCGGGGGCGGACCGAGCTACAAGAGCCACGCCGTCTTCTACGTCGGCGTACCGAATGTCGAGGCCGCGCTGCAGGAAGCCGAAAAGCTCGGAGGCGCTCGGGTCATGGGTCCAGCGACCTCACCGAATGGGCTTGTCGTCGGTCACTTCACGGACCCCGAGGGCACCCTGATCGGCGTCGCCGGCGTCGCATGAGCGCTGGTCCCGTGACCGATCGTCGATGCGGCCGTCCTCGAGTGGGCAGTGTGCCCCACCGCATGGCTCCTTGGTTCCGACGAACAGCAGGACGCGCGACCCAGCTCCCTACGAGCCGCGCTCTTGTGTCGGCTCGGGGATGCCGCGATCGTCGCAGTGGACGATCGCGGTTAGTTGTCAGGCCGCGGATCGCGGGCCGGGCTGGGTGATACCGGTCTCGTAGGCGAAGATGACCGCGTGGATGCGATCGCGCAGGTCGAGCTTGAGCAGGATCCGTTTGATGTGAGTCTTGACCGTGGATTCCTCGATCACCAGCGCGGCGGCGATCTCACGGTTGGACTGTCCGCACGCGATCAGCTCCAGAACCTGCAGCTCGCGTGGCGTCAGCTCGGCGAGCTGCCCGGTCGATTTGCGCGTGGGCACGGGCTGACGCGCCAGGTGATCGAGCACCGTGCGGGTGACTGACGGCGACAGCAGCGAGTCGCCGGCCGCGACGGCGTGGATGGCTGAGAGCAGCTCCTCCGGCCGTGTGCGCTTGAGCAAGAAGCCGGACGCGCCAGCGTCGATCGCGTCGAAGATGTAGTCGTCCTGTTCGAAGGTGGTGAGGATGATCACCTTGACCGCCGGAGCGGTGGCGAGCAGCCGACGGGTGGCCGTGATGCCGTCCAGATCGGGCATGCGCACGTCCATCAGCACCAGATCGGGGTGCCCGGCGCGGAGGCGCTCGAGCGCGAGGCGGCCGGTTGAGGCCTGGCCGACCACCTCGATCGCCGGATCGCTGGAGAGCACGGCGGCCAGGCCGGCGCGCATCAGCTCATCGTCGTCGACGAGCAGCACGCGGATCGGCCCGGCGCTCATCGCCGGGCTCTCGCGGCAGCGGCGTAGGGCAGCCTGGCCTTGACCCGGAAGAGACCATCGCGGGGCCCGGCGTGAAGGCTTCCGCCGAGCAGCGCGGCGCGCTCGCGCATGCCGAGCATCCCGTAGCCGGGCGTGCCGGCATCGCCGGCGCCGTTGCCGCGAGTCGGATTCGAGATCGTCAGCTCGAGCTGGCACTGGCCGTACGCGATCCTCACCTCAACCGCCCCGTTACCGTGCCGGGCGGCATTGGTCAGAGACTCCTGCAGAATCCGGTACGCCGCCTGGTCCGGGCCGGGAGCCAGCGGTCGTGGGGACCCGTCGACCTGCATGTCGAGGGTCATCCCGGCGGCATGATGTCGCTCGAGCAGCGTCGGCACCGAGGCCAGCCCGGTCGGCGGCTCGACCGGCGCGGTCATCTGATCGCTCTCATCGGTCGTGCGCAGGCCGTGAATCAGCTGGTCGATCTCCTCGATCGTCTCGCGCGCGACATCCTCGATGGTGGACAGCGCTGCGCTCACCGCGCCAGGATCCCGGTCCTGAAGCAGGCGCGCGCCGCCGGCCTGGACGAGGATCACGTTGATCGCGTGCGCGGCGGAGTCGTGTAGGTCCCGCGCGATCCGATTGCGCTCCTCGGCCACCGCCAGCCGGCGCTCGCGGGCGGTCTCGCGCTCGGACCGGTCGGCGCGCTCACGCAGGTCAGCGAGCCGCTGGCGGCGTTGGCGCAGCTGGTCCCCGACGATCCACGCGCCACCCCAGAGGATGATCGCGCCCAGGATCGCGGTCGTCGGAAACCCCGAGGTGGTCGCCGCGGCCACACCGACGTGGAGCGCGCCCAGCGCCACCACAATCGCCGCGATCTGGCGCATCCGATCGGGAGTACGCCGGTCGGCAGCCAGGTAGAACAGGGCGACCGTCGGTCCGAATGGGGGGCCGAGCGCGTATCCGCGGCTCTCGATCGTCGCGCTCGCGACAGTGCACACCACGAACACTTCCAGCGGCCGGCGGCGGTGCGCAAGCAGCGGTAGGCAGGCGATCGCGGCCAGCGCGACCCCTGACGCATCGAGGGTCCGGGTCGCTCCGGATCCGTGCGCCAGCATCGCGAGGGTGAGGCCGAACGCAACCGCCGCGACCGCGGCATCGCGCGTCGCTGCCAACCGGGTGTGTCGTCGCACGCTCCTGGTCGCGGCGGTGGATCGGCTAACAACGCTCACGCTCGGACGAGCGTAACGCTCAAAGGGGCCTCGTCGAGTCCCCCGCCAGAGGGATCGTGGGTCCCCCCAAGGAGGGATGCGAGGTTCCTTCCCCGGGGTGTTTCGGTGGACGCTGCCCGCCCGTAGCTTGGCGTCCATGACATCAGCTCACCCAACGGCCGACCTGCGGGAGTGCAGGCATGGGAGCGTCATGAACCCCACCCCCGACGTCGGTCCGTCTCCCACCGTCCACGATCCGATCCACCACACCTCCTGCGCGTTTGAGTGCGAGGGAGAGAACCTGTGGGTGCACTGCTGGCTTGAGCCAGGGGCGCACTTGCCCGAGCACTTTCACCCGACGCTGGAGGAGCGCTGGGAGATGCTCGACGGGACCATCCAGCTCAAGCTCGACGGCCACTGGCGGTCCCTGACTGTCGAGGACGGACCGGTGCGGGTGGCGCCCGGGGTGCGGCACGAGCTTCGCAACCCCAGCGCATCGCCGGCTCGCGCTCGCACGGAGGTTCTGCCCGCCGGGCACCTGCAGGAGTTCCTCACCGAGTCCGCACAGGCCGCCCGCGACGGGGTGTTCACCGCGCGCGGCCTGCCGACCAGCCCGCGCAACGCTGTCTGGGTCGCCGCCTTTGCGCAACGCCACCGCGATGAGACGGTCATGACCTCCCCGCCGCCAGCGCTGCAGCGGATCGTCTTACCGTTCCTCGCCCGCTTCGCCCCCTGACACGGATCAACACACCAACCGGAAGACACCCATGATCGAAGCCACCTCCCTCACCAAACGCTACGGCAACCACGCCGCGGTGCAGGACGTCTCATTCAGCTGTGCCCCCGGGACGGTCACCGGGTTCCTTGGCCCGAACGGCGCCGGCAAGTCCACGACGCTGAAGATGCTATGCGGCCTGGCCCATCCCACGTCCGGCCGCTCGACGGTGCTCGGCCGTCCCTACGCCGAGATCCCCAACCCCGGACGCCACGTCGGCGTACTCATCGACGCCTCCGCCGCGCACGAGGGCCGGCGTGGCCGCGAGACGCTCGCCGTCTCCGCGCAACTCCTCGGGGTCGCGGACACGCGCGTGGACGAGATGCTCGACCTCGTCGACCTCGACACGGCCGCGGCGCGCAAACGCGTCGGGCAGTACTCGCTCGGCATGCGCCAGCGGCTTGGGGTCGCGAACGCCCTGCTCGGCGATCCTCAGCTGCTGATCCTCGACGAGCCCGCCAACGGACTTGACCCGGTCGGCATGCGCTGGATGCGCCGCCTGTTGCGCGATTTCGCCTCCCGCGGCGGAACCGTGCTGCTCTCCTCCCACCTGCTTCACGAGGTCGAGGCAATCGCCGACCGCTTCGTGATCATCGCCGGCGGACGGATCGTCGCCCAAGGCACCCCGCAGGAGCTCGTCGGCGTACACGCCCGGACCCGTGTGCGCTCGGCCGACGACCACGTGCTCCGCCGCGCACTGCGCCACCAGTCGATCGACGTCTCGCTCACCGACGATGGCGCGTTGCTCGCCGACGCGTCCGCCGAGGCCGTCAGCGACGTGGCGCTGGCCGCCGGCGTCGCGGTGCGCGAGCTCGGGGCGACCGGCGACGGCCTGGAGCAGCTGTTCTTCCAACTCACGGAGAACGGCGCGCGCGACGAGCACGACATCGACGCACCCGTCCCCCCGACCTTTACCACTGATACCACCCTTGAGGAGGTCAACCGATGAGCGCGCTCGCGTCGCCCGTCTACCAGACCCCAGCTGACGAGCGCGGGCCGGGCTTCGGCCGCCTGACACGCATCGAGCTGCGCAAGATGCTCGACACCCGCTCCGGACTGTGGTCCAGCGCGGCCGTCGCCGCCGTCACGCTCATTACGGTCATCATCACCTCGCTCGTCAAAGGCGGGCACGACGCGACGCTCGCGAGGCTGTTCAACAACTCCGTCGAGCCGGCCGCCATCCTCTTGCCGGTGCTCGGGGTCCTGCTCGTCTGCGGCGAATGGTCGCAGCGCACCACGCTGACCACGTTCACGCTCGTCCCCGACCGCGGCCGGGTTCTGTCCGCGAAGGTCGCCGCCGCGGTACTGCCCGCGATCGCGGCGTTCGCGGTCTGTCTCGCCTGCAGCGTCGTCTTCGGTGAGCTGCTGCCGGCACCCGGAGGCGCCGGGAGCTTATCGATCGTCGTGCTTGCCCAGGGCCTTTTGTTTCTTTCGGCCACGATGGTGATCGGCGTCGCGTTTGGCGCCGCGATCATGGTCTCCGCACCGGCGATTGTCATCTACCTCGCGCTGCCTACCGCATGGGACGCCCTGTCCTCAACCATCCACCCGCTCAAGACTCTCAGCCACTGGCTGGCCATCGGGCCGACGCTTGGGCCGCTGGCCACGCACGCATTCAGCGCCACCGACTGGGCGCACGCCGGCACGACGCTCGCACTCTGGCTCGCGGTCCCGCTCAGCATCGGGGCGTGGCGCTTTGCCCGCCGCGACGTCGACTGACGCTCAGCGGCGGTGCCGGCACACGGTCCTGTTTGACCCCTACCACGTGTGCGCCCTGCTCTGATCGTGTACGGTCGATTCGAGCCTCGCCTCAACGTGGCGGGGTAGGCCTTGCGGCTCCACTCCCGGCCGGCCTTTGGCACGTCGACCCTCAGCGGTCCGCGCCTCCGACACGAAGGAGCCTGCAATGACGCTTTCCGCACCGTCGGCGCAGACGCTCCGCGCACCGCTTGATCGACCAGGGGACCCGCCGTCGAGGAGGGTCGCGCGGATCGCGGGCATCTTCATGGTCATCACCTTCATCTCGATCCCGGCGTTGCCGCTCTATGACCAGGTGCTCCACCATACGAACTTCGTCGTCGGCGCCGGCGGCGATGCCCGCGTGTACGTGGGAGCGTTGTTCGAGATCCTCACTCTTATCGCCGGAATCGGGATGGCCGTCACGCTGTACCCCGTCCTGAAGCGCCAGAGCGAAAGCCTCGCGCTGGGCTACGTGACGGTGCGCGTCGTCGAGTCCTGCCTGATCGCGGTCGGCATCGTCAGCCTGCTCGCAGTGGTGACGCTGCGCAAGGACCTCGCCGGCGCCGCCGGGACCGACCACGCGTCGCTCATCCTCAGCGGCCGGTCGCTAGTTGCCGTCCATGACGCGACGTTTCTGCTCGGACCGGCGTTCTGCGCGGCTATCGGCAACGGGCTCATTCTCGGCTATCTGATGCTGCGGTCTGGGCTCGTGCCGCGGCGTTTCGCCCAGTTCGGCGTCGCCGGCGGTTCGATCGCCCTGGTCACGGCGCTTCTGGTGCTGTTCGGCGCCCACGGCCAGAGTTCCGGGCCGTCGTTCGTCCTGACGCTGCCGGAGGCGGTCTGGGAGCTGTCGCTGGGGATCTACCTGATCGTCAAAGGCTTTAAGCCGTCACACGTCCTCGACGACGACGGGCGCCACACCGGCGTGGACGGACCGCTAATCCCGGCCCTCGCGGGACCGGAGCTAGTCGCGGCACCGTGAGAGCCGGAAGGCGGCCTCACGGCGGGCCCCCCTCCCACCGACGCTTCCTAATTCGTGACGTTTAGTAGAGGGTGTGCCACCTGGAGCGACCGTCTTCGCGGCCACGTGACAAGCCGGACCGATGTCGTCCTCCGCGCCCGTCGTGTCGGGCGGCCCGGTAATCAGCGGCGGTGGGGAAGTCCCTGATCCGCGCCGTGGCCCCATGGCCAGCGAGGTCCGAGTACGGCCAGGCTGAGGTCGCGCCCCACGGCCCCGTGGAGAATGGGACGGAAGCCGAAACCCCGTCCAGGTTGACCAGGTTGAACGCGCCGCCGACCGTAGCACCGGTCGGTGTCGTGCCTGGGGGCGTTGAGCCGAGGATTTCGCCGGTGAACAGCGCGTGGAAGGCCACGCCCGGCCTCACCGGGGTCGTGATCACGCTCGTCACGTTGCAGTAGCAGCCGTTCCCGAGCCGGCTCCAGGACTGAAAGCCGTCCAGCCTGAAGTGACGTACGGTTGGCGTAATCGCCAGGGCCGGGTACCCGTCGAAGTCGGCGCCCATCTTCCACACGTGGGGCTGGATACCGATCTCACCGGGATTGTCGTACGGCACGGTCAGCGGCCGCTCATTCTCGAGAAATTCGACGTTCCCGTACTCACCGTTCCATGTGATCTCGGTCTTCTTGAAGTGCTCGAGCCAGATGCCCTGCCAGGTGTTGTGGTCCCCGTTGACGATGGCGCCGGTGTTCCCGCTGGACGCCGCCCAGTTGGTGGTGGTGTAGCCGTCGCCGGAGTTGTTGTTGGTCTGGATCTCGCCCTGGTTCAGGATCGTGTAGTTCTGATTGAGCAAGAACCCATTGGTGGCCCCGCTGACCGAGCTCACGTCGGTCAACGCCGTCGGATCGTTCCGCGAACCGGCGCGGTGAGGCGTGTCACCGATCACGACCTGATTGTCGGCGAACGGTCCCATGTCGGCCGGGTCGAACGCGCGGCCATCTGCGTTGAACTTGGAGAGCACCGTACCCGGAGCGGAGTTTTTGACCACGAGGGTGGTGTTGTCGGCCCTCAGGATCGGGTCGCCGAGACCCATGACCACCTTGTCTGGCCGTGCGATGGTCAGTGGCGCGTCCAGAACGTACGTGCCCGGGCCGAGGAGCAGGTTCTTGCCGCTCGCCAGCGCCGCGTTCATCGTCTCCGCGTTGTCTCCTGCTGCAACAGTCGCGATGTAGAAGCTGCTCAGTGGCAGCGAGTCACCCTGGCGCGCGGCGGTGCTCCAGTTCGGGCCACGCACGTCAAACTGCACTGACGGGCGGAACACCCGGAACTGGCGCCCGTCGTAGTAGACGAACGGTGCCTCGCGGCTCACCGGTGTAACGGCCACGTTGGTGATGTCGCCAGGCGCGGCGTACGGCGAAATCGAGCCCGGGGCGAAGTTGTCAGACGGAGCGCCGAGGGTGCCGCTGAACACCATGTCGGACCCGAAGCCCGAGTATCCGCCGATGTCGTCCTGCTGAAAGTAGATGTCGGAGTTCCCGCCGTTGCCTTCAGTACCCGGGCGGTTCAACCCGTCGCCATTTATGACCTTGCCGGTGATGACCGAGTTCGTGATCGCTAAGCCGTTGGCGACGCCCGGTATCACGTTGATCTGGAAGCCCTGGGTCACAGGGTTGCACGGGTTCTCGCACGCGCCCGGAGTTTGGGTGACAGGCGAGACATACAGGTCGCCCAGGATGTTGACGCGGCGTAGCGTCGCGGTCTGCGACGTGTACCAGAGCATTCCGCCGGCTGGGACGTTGGCTTGGATCGGGTTGATCGTCAGGTTGGACATCTGGCTATCCCGGATCGCCAAGAAACCGTTGTTGATGCTCAAAGCACCGTTGATCACGACGTCACATGGGCTCTTGCCAAGACCCGCGACAACCGTGCCGGGGGCGACTTCCGCCTGAATGACGTTGCTCGTCGTCGCCGTCGCCGGCGTGACAGAGGGGTCGCCGTATGTGCCAGGCAGGAAGAAGAACTCCCGCTTGCCGCCACCGGCTGGCGGTGTCGCGGTGAGCGCCGCGTTGATCGAAGCGACCGACATCGACGGGTCGAAAATCGTGACATTCGCGCCGAATGGATCCGTCGGGACGCTCGCGATCGGCGTCGGAGCGGTGGTACACGGGTTCGTCGTCGCGGAGGCCGTCGCAACGCCCGCCGAGAGCAGGAAAGGCACCACGCACCCTACTGGCAGCGCTGCACGCAGGAATCGTGAGCCAACCGCGCGTCGCACGCGTCTTCCTGTGGAACCCATGGACATGCGCTGCTGCTCCTCCTGTCGACGACCTAGCGCGGAGGCGCACCGAGTGCCCACACCTCCTACAGGTGCATACATTTATCACAGGTGTGCGCTTTGATGCAAGCTGTGGCCGGATAGCCAAGCGGGCCGAACCCCGGCTTCCGCTCGACGCCGTGGAGCGGTCAGCTCGGTCCCGTGGCTGCTTCTTGCGGCGGCTGCGCCCATCGACGCTTCAGGAACATCAAATAGAACGCCGCGAATACCAGGACAATTCCGACGTTTGCGATCAGCCGCTCCCAGAAGTGGTGCCTGAAGAACAGGATGTCCACGGCGACCACGACGGCTACCAGCGCGAGCACGTAAAGCCCGACTGCCGCCCGTCTTCTCATCGTTTCGTTCTACTACGTGCGAGGGAGCGGAGCAAGAGCGGCGCTGCCACGTGGGCGACGATCCGGAAGCCGACGGGATGCCCCAGGGCAAGACCCAGATACTTGGATCGACGGGATCGAAGTCCCGCGAAGGAGCAAACCGAGTGGAACGATTACGCCGGCGGCCTCGGGTAGAGATCCAGGTCCAGCGAGGTGATCGTTCCGCGCCACTACGAAGGGTCCGCCCGGGAGTTCCCAACGGACCTCACCGCGCGTCGGTAGCCGCGCTCCGTTGAACAGCTGGTAGTCGGCGTATTCCCCGATCCAAGTCGTCATCGCGTTGTCCGCTTCTAGGCGTGGTCGTTCGGCGATCGTCTGGCAGATGTCACCTGCCTCGTTGAACACCAGCCGAACCGCGATCTGCTCGTTTCGCACGCTCGTCGCGACCTCAACCGTTCGGGCGTCGACCTCGCGCCAGGTCAGCTGAGTATTGGCCAGGATTGCCTGCGGCACCCACGCGATCTCGGCGAGATAGCGAAACGCTTCACCCTGAGCCAGTTCGGGCCCGCCTTTGCGCTGAAGGGGGAGACCGAGCAAGCGCACTTCCAGTCTCCCGTCCGTCCCGTCGTAGCGGTCGATCACGCGCATTGAGAGTGGTCCGAGCATCGGAAACCTCGCGCGCCAGGCGAACGCGACGCGGTCCACGGCCAACTCCTCGGTCGCCACCGAAATGGCGGACTCTTCGATTCCTAGAGGTGGCGCACTATCGAGCGCCTTGCGGCATGTCTCGAAACCACGAGCAATGAACGAACCTTGGGAGGTCCGCCAGAGGACCCTAGAGGCGCGTAACGCCGGGCGTCCGCTACGGACTGAACGCCCCGTGGCGCGTGTTTCGCTCGGCCTCGGCGAGGTAAGCACTGGGTTTGGGAGGCGTAGTTGCCAACGGCCGAGGAGAGCGAGAAGACGATGGGGAAAAGCATGCAGAAACGCCTCTTGACGGCGGTGAATGACGCCCTCGACGATGCGGCGAAGGGCCTTGATGGTGCTAAACGGGCTTCGCCCGACGGTCCGCTGTCCGGCGCCAAAGGCGTGGCGGCAGGTGCCGGCGCGGTCGCGCTGGCCCCGCTCGCTCTGAAGGGCATCAGCAGGCTGGTCAAGCTGCCGGGGGTCGGGGATCTCGAGGATGTCGTCAAGGCCCCTGGTACGGCGGTGAAGGGCGCGACCTCGAAGCTCGGCGACAAGATCAGCGGCGCTGTCAGCGACAAGGTCTCCGAGAAGGTCGACCAGGCTGGTGGCCCGGGCGGGATCCTGAAGAGCGCGCTGAAGAAGTCGTTGCCGTTCGGTGGGGGTGGCGATGAGCAGGACGAGGACGGCGACAGCGGCGTCCATGGCATCGGCGAGGGTCGGCGCATGCCGGTCCAGCAGAGCATCGACATCGCGCTGCCGGTTGACACGGTCTACAACCAGTGGACGCAGTTCGAGGAGTGGCCGAACTTCATGCACCGGGTCAAGCGGGTGACCCAGGAGGACCGGTGCAACGTCTCGTTCGCGGTGAAGATCTGGGGTCGGACGCGGGAGTTCAATGCCGAGATCGTGACTCAGCGCCCCGACGATTGCGTGAAGTGGCATGTCACGCAGGGGATCACCCATACGGGCGCTGTGTTCTTCCGCGAGCTCGCTCCCGGGCTGACTCGGATGGAGCTGTCGTTCGACGTCGAGCCCGGTGGCCTGATCGAGAAGTTCGCCCGGGGTGCTCGGCATATCAAGCGTGCGGCTCGGGGTGACCTGCACCGGTTCAAGGCGTACGTCGAGATGCAAGAGGAGGAGACGGGCGGCTGGCGCGGGACGATCGAGGACGGAAAGGTTGTCGAGCAAGAGAGCTCAGGTCGCGGTCAGCGACAGACAGGGCGCAGCAGGAACGGGAGTCGTTCTGGCCGCGGCCGCGCGGGGAGCCGCTCTGGCTCCTCGCGGCGATCCTCAGCCGGCGGCTCGAGCGGACAGCGCCCCCGAGCCACGAGTGGCAGTTAGGAGGCGCCATGCCGATCGACATGCGTCGAGTGATTCGTGCCGCCGTCGAAGCGGCCCTCGAGGATCCGGCCCCGAAGCCCCGCCGGAAGCGCCGCCTCTCGAGCGGTCGAGCACTTCTGATCGGGGCGGGCCTGATGACCGCGGGGAAGCTTGCAGCCAGCGCACGCGGCCGTGAATTGTTCGGCACGATCAAGGACCGGGTGGCGGACACCGAGGGCCGGCTCCGAGGCACGGATGACGCGTTGCCCGACGACGAGGCAGAGCTCGATGAGCAGGAGGAGATCGACGCCGAGGAGGAGGAGCAAGCCGGGGTCGTAAATGGCGAAGAGCTCGACGAAGACGAAGAGCTCGATGAGCTGGATGAGGACGAGCCCGAGCCGGAGCTCGAGGAGGACGAGCAACCGAGCAGGGACGCGCCGACCCGCAGGAGCCGCGGGCGGAAGTAGCTAGATCCAATCCGAACGCCCGTCCCACGAGGTTCTTCGGCTAACACGGGTTACCGTCGGAAGCGGCCATCTGAGAAACGTCGGCCTCGTAACGGACCCCCAAGGGAGTGACGGAAAGCGCTCGGCGTGTGGAGGAAGTCGCGGAACAGCTGTCGAATAGCAGATAACTATGCCGCAGGCAGTCGTCACAGCGATCGCAGCACAGAAGGGTGGGACTGGCAAGACTGCCCTCGCCGGAAGCCTAGCCGCGCAGTGGGGTTACGCCGGGTATCGCACGTTGTTGATCGATCTCGACCAGCAGGCGAATCTCACATATGCCTTCGGTGTCGATCCGAGTCGCCTAGACGCCACGGTCGTGGACGTGCTTGCACCGCGGAATGAAGTGCCGGCGGGCGACGCGGTTGTGCCCGGTGTGCTAGGCGTGCGCGGATTGGATTTGTTGCCGTGCGACGAGCGCGCGGAGGCTCTCGACACGCAGCTCCGGTCGGAGACGATGGGGGTCTTCAAGCTGAAGGACGCGCTCGAGCCACTCCTGACCGAGTACGACCGAGTGGTGATGGATTGTCCACCAAATGTGGGGGAGCTAACGGTCTCGGCACTGCTTGTGGCAGACGAAATCGTCTGTCCAGTGAAAATGGGAGACAGCAACGCGCTCCGCGGTATCACCCGGCTCACGCAGACGGTCGAGAAACTGAACCGCAGAGGCGCGCAGGCGCGGTTCAAGAGCCTCGTGAGGGTTGAGTGTGACCACGCCCAGTTGAGCTATCGGTTAAATCACGACGCTCTAAGGCGGCTCGCCCGGCGACTAAAACTTCCGGTCGCGAAAACCGAGCTGCGAGCACGAGCGGCGTGGCGGACGGCGATCACTCAAGATGTCCCGCTGATCCTGCTTGATGACCGTAGCCGAGGCACGCGCGACGCGCAGTCGGACGTCCATCGGTTAGCGAGAGAGCTCTGGCCACGAGTGGACTTTCCGTCGCCCGCAGAGATCAAGATGCAGAGGAGGGCGAGCTCGGCCCCGATGAGGAGGGCCGCCTAGTGCCGCTTCGCCCGGTGTCCGAGCTGGGGCTGGTTGAGATCACGGATGTCCCCGCGAGAAACGATAGTCGGACGACGCGAACGAAACCGGACGCTGCCCGTCGAGCATCGAAACGTCTCGCCGGTACGGCCCAGCCGTCCGCGCCCGAGAAGAGTCGAGGCGCTTCCGGGGCCAAACGCTCTGAACCTTCCAAGAGCCGAGCTGCAAGCACACCCAAACCTGCCGGCACAGCGGCGGCGACAGCCGGGAAGGCCAGTGGCAAATCCAACCGCGCGAGTGCGAGCACAACGACGAGCGCGGAGCCCTCACGCAGCCGATCCAAGGCTGCTAGGGACAACGGCCCGGGCGGCGCGACTCGAAGCGCGACCACCCGAACCCGGAAGCGGTCAAATGGTTCCGCCGGCGAGCCGCGCCGCGAGACAACTGTTCGCCGTCGGACCTCTGCGGGGTCGCGGACCAACGGCAACCATGCGTCAGCCGAAACTCAGCGCTCGCGAAACGCCCGGGGGCCCGAGCAAACAAAGCCACACTCCGCAGCGAAAATCGGCGCCTACGTCCTGATGGGCGCCAGTCTGGTCGCCGGGGGGCTCGTGTTAGCCCGCGCGGCGCTCCACCACTGAGACGCCGCGTACCGCCCTCCTCGAGGGCGGTGTCTCATCCCGCGAGCCGCTTCGGGATCAGGGATGCCCGCTCGCCGAATTCGCCCTCGCCGCCGGACTCCGTCCCGACCAGGTCGTCGCGATCCGCAAGCGCACGATCCGACGAACCGGCTGGCTCAAGCACCTCTAACCAACCGCCGCGCGGCACCTCGCTGACGCCCGCGAAGTAGCAGGCCGCCCTTGACTTTGTGGCGCAAAGCACGGTATGGTTTGTGGCACAAAGGCTACGAAGGAGCACGAGATGAACGGGACGGCTGACATGGGCGGAGCCGGGACTTACGGGAACACCGAGGCGGACGAGGCGGGCGCGCTCGATCCCGAGAGCGCTTCGCGCCTCTTGACGCAGACCCAACGACAGGCGCAGCGCAGCCTGGACTTCAGGTCGCCATGGCTGACGTTGATCGCGGCGGCGGTGGCATTGATCGCGTTCGGCGCGGTGTGGCTGTCGGTGCGCGAGCAGCATCCGTTCAAGGGTCCGACCGCGGCCGCGCTGGTGGTCTTGTACGCCCTCGTGGCGATCCGGATCGGCACTGTGGTGTACGCCCATCGCCGTGCGAGCGCCGGCGTCAGTGGCAGCTCGGTGCGCCAGCAGCGCGCGGAAGGGGTGGCCTTGGTCGCGGCCTTGGTCGCCGTGTACCTACCCATCGTGTCGCTGGCGCAGGACGGGGCCGGGCACGCGTCCTTCTACTGGGTGTATGCCGTCACGGCAACGCTGATCGTCCTTGGCGCATTCTGGGCGGGCCGCTCAGCGGTACGCGAGGACTGGATGGGACTTGGCGTCTCGGTCGCGGTGATGCTCGTTGGCGCGGTTAGCGCGCTCGCGGGGCCCCGCGGAATGTGGTTGAGCGACGGCATCGGCCTCTGTGTTGTGCTGCTGGGATACACCGCCGTCGAGGCCGGGTTGGTCCCCGCGCCTCGATCGGGCACATGACGGCCGACGCGCTCGACCCGTTGATCCACGTCCCCGCCCGGCTGCAGATCGTGGCCACGCTGGCTACGTTGCCGGACGGTGACGCCCTGTCCTTCACCCGCTTGCAAGACATGATCGGGCTCACACCGGGCAATCTCATCACGCACCTCCGCAAGCTCGAGGACGCCGACTACCTCACCAGTGAGAAGACCGGGAACGGACCTGCGTCGCGAACCTCGGTGGCGCTGACGCGCCAGGGTCGCGCGGCCCTGGACACATACACGGCAACGCTGCGCCAGATGCTCAACGGGCTATAGAGCACGGCTGTTGGACGCGCCGCAACCCGGTAACCGTTAACCGCCTCCGGATCGAGCGGCGCCAAGCGCCGTCGATCCGGACGGTGAGGCGGGGGCGGTTGCGTCAGGAAGCGCTCGGGGCGAGACTCTCCGGACGCGACGTGACCGAGCGGCCGGCCCCATTGTGGGCGGGCTCCTGGAACGCCTCGTCCACGGTCTGGGGCAGCCGCTTGATCTCAAACGAGAGCACGGCGCGCATAACGCCGACGGCGACTGCCCAGATTCCGCCGACGGTTACGAACGCGGCCAGGGTCGCGCCCGGGTCGGCCAGCGCGAGCACGCCGAGCGGGATCTCGAGCAGGCCGATGATCAGGAGCAACCACCAGTCGGGCATGATCTTGCGGGCCGCAAAGGCACCCGAAATCGTGATGGTCCCCATCACGATCAGCCACGCCCCGAGGAAGATCGCAACCGCGAGAAGCCCGGGGGAGGGCCAGACGATGATCGCGACACCGACCGCAGCGGACACCAGGCCGGTGAGCACGTTGGCTCGCCCGACGCGCGCATCGATTCCGGCGGTGAGCGCTGTGGTGAGGCCCTCGAAGATGAACAGAGCCCCGATGAACGTGGCGAGGCTCCTGATGCTCCAGTCGATGCTGAAGATGAGCACGCCCGCGACGATCAGCAGCAAGCCGTTGAGCAGGAACCTCCACCAGTTGCCGGCCACGCGCTGCGCGGCCTCTTGGGAAATCCTGTGGGCGAAGTCGCCCGGGGTAACAAACATTCGGTCCTCCAAGGAGAAGTGATGTGACTGGCTTCTGTCCTTGATCCTGAGGCCCGCGCGTGACCAATCCAAGACGCTGTGCGGTCGCCGCCGATCATCCGCGTTTATGACCAGCCGCAGCCGCAGCCGCAGCCGCAGCCGGAGCCACAGCCGTGGCCGGTCCCACCGGGTGGTTCTGCGACACCGCAGCCCGCCAGCTCGTCACGTGGTGACGGAGACGGACGTAGGCAATCGCGCCGGGCACGGTCGGCAGCCAGTAGGAGATCGTGCGGTACGCAAGCACGGCGATCACCGCGAGGATGCCGTTGACACCGAACGCCAGGAATGAGCCGATCATCCCGCCCTCGACACCACCGACTCCGCCAGGGAGCGGCAGCGTGTTCGCGAGCGTCCCGACGTAGTAACCCATCACCAGCACCGCGGGGGAGGGCGCGTGACCAAAGGCCTGAAACGCGGCCCAGAGCGTGCCGATGTCAAAACCCCAGGCGACGAGCGGCCAGAGTACGGCCAGGTCGCGGCGCCGGACCATCCCGATGGCGGCGCGCAGCCCCGCCTGGAGCGAACGAGGCAGTGACGCGGCGCGCCGCCACCAACGCCGCGCCCGTCCGTGCGAGGCCTGGGCGCGGCGGAGCAGAAACCGCTCAGCGGGGACATCGATGAACAGCATCGACACGACGATGGTGATCACCGCCAGACCGAACAACGCCGGGATGAGGGTCAGCCCGAGTGGTGCCTTTCCCGCGAACACCCCAAGCCAGAGTCCGAGCCCACCCACGACCAGCGCGCCCATGTAGACCCCGTAAGTCAGGATCTCGTAGCACACCATCCCGGTCGCGACCTCGTCGGCTGGCAATCCGGTCGCTCGCAGCGCCCAGATCGTCAGCGCGATCCCGCCCGCGCCGGCGGTCGCGAAGATCTTCGTCGCGGCGCCGCCGGCGAGCGTGATCTCATAGCTGACGAGCCATCCCAGCGGTTTCCCGGACCGACCGAACACTCCACGCAATAACCCGATCTCGCCCCCGATCGAAATCGCCTCGAGGAACACCCCCAGCGCCAGCCACCAGACATCGCCGCTGCGGAGACGGTGAAGGGTCGGGCCGAGGCCGGCGATCTCGGGGACCACGAAGTAGATGAACCCGACCACGACGAGTGCGCCGAATGCCGCCAGGAGGGCGCGCCGGTGACGCCGGAGAAACCCGGACCGCTCCGGTTCGTCCGGCGCGGTCGAGTCGTCCCCGGCGCGGTCGGGTCACTGGGCGGCCCAGCCGGTTCATCGGCGGCCGCCACCGGCAGCGGCCGGAGCGTGGGCTCCGGCCGCTCATCGATACTCACCATCCACCCGGCGTCACAAGGCTGGCGCCCCGGCCTTCTTATGCCTGTGGAGTTTGCTCTTGAGCTCTGCGATCTTGGCGTCGACGTCTGTCTTCTGCTTCTTCTCACGCGATTCGCGTAGCTCGTGGCGGGCTTTCTTCTTCGCGGCGCGCTGGGCGTCCTCGGCCTCCGCGACCTCGGTTTCGACATCGTTGAAGGAGCGACGCAGCACCGTGCCATTGAGGTGTGCCATCACCGCATCGACTGCCTCAGGATCTGGTTCGGACACGTCGGTCAGTAGTCCCGGGGGCCCGACGCGAATCGCATTCGAGATCTGGCTCAGGACGGAATCGGTCTCGTCGTCGTCGTCCGAGTCGAACAGTGACCCGACCAGCACTCCTGTGGCGCCCCCGATCAGGACGCCGAGCGGTCCACCAAGGACGCCGATCAGCAGTCCTATCAGCCCGCCGCCGGCGGTTCCCTCGTAGTTGTCTTCGCCGAACTCATCCTTCTCCGCGATCGTGCCGTCCTGTTGGCGGGCGACGACGGCCGCGCCGTGGACGTCGATGTCACCTCGCGAATCGAGATCCTTCAAGCGGCTGAGTGCCTCGTAGGCACTGGCTTCCTCGGGGAACGTCACCGCGATCACGTTCCGCTGGTTGTATCCGTCGGCCATGGTTGATCCTTTCGTGTGGCTAGGGGTTGACAACTCGAATGTCGTTGGTGATGCCGATCACCCCGAAAACGTCGGCGACGTCGTTGTACGCCGCGTCGCTCTGGAACTGGTAGGAGACCTCACCGGTCAAAGTGACGAGGCCGTCAGTGACCTTTACCTCGATCAACTCGGCGGGGACATCGGGGTCCGAGGCGAGGGCCTGGAGCACAAACCCCCGGACCTCGGCATCTGCGCGCCCGTCGGGGTCCAGGATGCGCACCTCGATTTGATCGTCGACGATGTCGACGCCGGGAACCTCGCGGGCGTCCCGAACGGCCGCGAGCCGCTGGCCGAAGCTGCAGACGGTACCGCGGAGGGTGACCACGCCGTCCTCGCACAAGACGGCGACCTCGGATGGGTGTGCAAGGCGCGAATCCTTGTCGAGCGCTTCCCGGACGGCGTCCTGGACGGAGGCTCTTGTGGGCATGTGTGCTCCTCTCTCTCTCTCTCTCTGCTTATTGGATTGCGTGGTTTTGGCGGGCGCGGGGATGGCTGCGGTTGGTCCACCAGTCGCGCAGAAGGATCTGAATCGCCGCCGCGGTCGGGATCGCCAGCAGAGCCCCGAGGATCCCGAGCAGCGACGCGCCGGCGAGTACGGACACGATCGTGACGATCGGATTCACCCGGAGGGCCTTGCCGTATACGAGCGGTTGGATGACGTAGTCCTCGAACCGCTGCCAGACAATGATGAACGCGACCCACACGATCGTCGCGGTGGGGAAATCCACCGTCACGGTCGCCACGGCGACGACGATCGCGCCGAGCGTCGCGCCGACCAGGGGTATGAGGTCGAAGAAGCCGACGACGAATCCGAGCGACAGGGCGTAAGGCACGCCGAGAAGCGTGAGGACGATCCAGGTTGCCACCGTGGCCAGAACGCTGATCACGATGTTGCCGAGGACATAGTCTGCGACCGCGCGGTTGATGTCGATGATCAGCTGCCGGTAGCGCTTCTCCCGCGAGCCGGCGAGTCCGAGGCCGAGGTTCACGTACTGGCGGCCGTGGAGAATCAACAGGAACGAAATCGCGAGCACGGTGATCAGCTCCCCGATGAAGCTGGCCGCCTGCACCGTGACGTCCTTGAGTGGTCCGACCAGATGGCCCAAGATCTGTGGCAAGCGGCGGGCGTCCTCAACCAGCTTGGTCGTGATGTGGTAGCGGTTGTCGTAGTGGCGGAAGGTCCCGTTCCGACGTAGCTCGGCCGCGTAATGGGGCGCGTTGCGCGACAGCTGCTCGACCTCCTTGACGAGACTCGGGACGACCACGTACCCGACGACCGCGACCCCGACGATCAGCAGCAGGTAGGTGATGAGGATGACGAAGGCCCGGGGCAGACGGGTCCTCGTGGTCATCGAGTCGACGAGCGGAAACAACGCGAGCGCGAGGAACAAGCTGATCCCGACCAGCCGGATCACCCCTCGGACGCGCCACGTGAGGTACAACACGATCGCGCAGACAGTCAGGATCAACACGGCGCGGACGATTCCGCCGAACGACGGCGTCGCGAGTCGGACCAGACGAGTGTCGTCCGGAGGGGTGACGACGGCCGGTGCGATCACGCGTGTCGTGAGCGGTGGCGTCGCCGCGAGCGCGGTCGTCACCGGCGGTGCCGTCGCCTTGTCGGCGTCCGACGGTTCGGAGCTATTCGTCGGCTCGTCGCTCACGGCGTAGTCACGACGGTCAGACCCATCCGGCGACGGTCTGGACGAGGACGGTGGCCGACAGCACGGCGACGACCGAAACGCACACGGTCGCGACCACCCGGAACACCCGTCCGTTGGCGGCCGCGCCGAGCACGGAGCGCCGATTGGCCAGGATCAGCACGTACGTCAGCAGCACCGGGGTGATGAACCCGTTGAGCACCTGGGCGTTGATCACAAGCTCGACGAGATTCCCGGGGAGAAGCGCGATCATCGCGCCGATCACCAATTGCGCCGTGAAGATCCCGTAGAACACGGGCGCCTCGCGGAACTTGCGCGACAGCGACCGCTCGACTCCGGCGGTCTCGGCGATCGCGTACGCGCTCGAGAGTGGGACCACCGTCGCCGCGAGCACCGAGGCGCCGAGCAGCCCGACCGCGAACAATTGCGAGGCCGCCGCGCCGGCGACCGGGCGCAAAGCCGAGGCGGCCTGGCTGACCGAGCTCAGAGGTCCCGTGCCTCCGATCGCCGCGGCGGTGGCGATGATGATGAAGATCGAAACGACGTCCGAGAGGATTGCGCCGTTCACGGTGTCGATCCGCTCATTCCGGTAGGTGTCGGGTGTTACTCCCTTGTCGACGACGGCGGACGCGATGTAGAACTGCATGTAGGGCGTGATCGTCGTTCCGATCAGCGCGACCGCGAGCAGCAGGAATGCCTTCGTGTGGAGGAAATGGGGCCACACGAGGTTGCTGACGACCGTGCCCCAATGGGGGTGCGCGAGCACCGCGGCGATCGGATAGGCGATGAACACCAGTCCCATCGCGAGGAACACTCGCTCCGCCGGCGAGTAGTTACCGAACACGGTCACGGCCCAGATGGCCGCAAGTCCGACCGGCACCGCGATGTAACGCGAGACGCCGAACAGCTCCATCGAGGCCCCGATCCCCGCGAACTCGCTGACGGTCAAACCGGCATTGGCGATGAACAGGAGGACCATCGCGGCGGCGCCGCTACGAAGCGGGAACTGCTCGCGGATCAACGCGCCCAAACCCTCGCCCGTATACGCCCCGAGGCGGGAGCACATCTCCTGAACAACGACGAGGGCGACGGTCACCAGCACCATCAGGAACAGCGTCCGGTAGCCGAACTGCGAGCCCGCGCTGGCGGAGGTCAGGATGCCCCCGGCGTCGTTGCCGGCGTTCGCCGCGACCAGCCCGGGCCCGAGGATCGCGAGCAGCGGGAGCACCCGCTTGAGCCACGGCGGCAGTCGTGAGATGCGTCCGTCTTTCCGTACGGTTGGTGTATCGACTGCGGTCACGTCGAGTCTCGGTCGCTGCGGGTCTTGTAGGCGCGCAGGGCCGTCCGCACCTCGCTCGGGCTGAGTCGCTTCACGTCGCCCGCGGGGCCTCCGAGCTCGAGACCGGTACCGGCGCGGCCCGCCATGTCGGATCGCCGGCCCCGCGGTCGCGAGCCGTCCGCCCGCGCGGGAGCGAACGAAGCCATGTCTCGCCAGTCGATCACGTGTTGAGGGCGGATGCGACTGCGAAGAAAGCTCGGTCCGATTCGCCTCAGCAACGCCCCGACTCCGACCTCGATCCCCAGCACCTCGATGACGTCGTCGGTCTCGGCGAGGTAGACGTCGGCCGGGCGGACGACCTGCGTTCCCGATGAATCGACGACCTGGTGGTCGAGCACGTCCTGCGCAAGATCGACGTCGTCAGGGTGCCGTTCGACGGCGCGCGCATACGCCTTCGACGAGCGCAGGCGAACGGTCGCCGGCGGCCGCATCTCGATCCACCTGGCGCCGATCAGGACATCGCGTTTGCCGGTACGGACGACGATCGCTGTCATCCGCGGGTACGGCGCCCCCGCGGTCCACCGGACGACGACGTCGCGCAAACTGCCGATCGTGTTGCCGTCAGCGTCCTTGACGTCGCTGCCGAGCAATGCGGCGAGCGACAGCAGCGAGCCCTCGAGCTCGCGCGCGGCTAGCCGGTCTCGTGTCTGGCGTTGTCGCCGTTCTCGGATCTCGGCGAGTCGTCTGGAACGACTCGCCGAACTGCCGATCCGATCGCGCCCGGGGGTCCACGTCGGCTTGTTGAATCCCATGAGGACGAGCGTGGGCCGTTGCGGGACGCGACCCAGACGAATCGGGCGCTACAGGCATAACCGTTCGCGCATGGCACGCGGCCCGGACTCACCCAAAGGCGGGTCAGGACAGTTCGAGCGGTGCCTGAGCGAGCCGGATGAGCCGCAGCGCCACTTGGAGCTCGCACACCCGTCGGTCGATTGGATGGGGCAGAAGCTCCTGCGCCGCCCGTATCCGGTTGCTGATCGTGTGCTCGTGAACGCCCAGGCGCCGAGCGGAGCGCGATGGGCTCATGTTCTCCTCGAGGTACACGCGGAGCGTCGCGCTGAGCCGCCGGAAGTGATCGTCGTCCGTCGCCAACGCACCGAGCTCGGTGGCCACGAACTCGCGAGCTTGATCGAGGTCGACGCTTGCCAGCGCCGCGAGCGCGACGTGCTCATACTCGGTGATCGATCCCGGTCGCTGCTCGGTGAGGCGCGCGACGCGGCGAGCGAAAAAAGCTTCGCGGTGGCTTCGGGCGAACCCGGCGATTCCGTACGCGCGAGTCCCGAACGCCACCAGGACAGTGGGAAAGGCCTGAACATCGAGATACGCCGAATCGAGCGTCATCGCCTCGCCATCGCCGCGCGATCCGATCCACCCGGCCACGCATACTCGGGCCCTCGGGACGACGAGCGGGGCCGTCGCGCCGAGGGAACCGAGGAGCTGCAAGGCCGCGCGCTCGAGGGTCGCCAACGCGGCATCGAGCCGGTCCCCCGTGTCCTCGCTCCACACGACGACCGCGCGATGATTCTGCTCGAGCTCGTAGCCAAGGCGGCGGCTGGCCCGCTCGACCTCGGTCGTGTCGCCGTCGAGCAGGGCGTCGACCACCTGGGCCCGGACTGCGGCCGCGCTGCGGACCCACCGCTCGCGCTCCTCGCCGTAGCCGCGGACGAGCCCGACGCTGAGCGCCTCCACGAAGTCGAAGGTCCAGCTTGCGCCCAGCTCGATCGCCTCGGCGAGCTGGTCCGGATCCTCGATTTCCGTCCGCGCCTTCTCGCACCACCTCCGGAAGAAGGTCGCTTGGCCGATGTAGTAGGCACGCAGCAACGAGTCGAGCGGCAGGCCGCGGCGGACGAACTCCCAGGCGTAGTCGACCGCCGCCGGCGGCAGGACGGCCTCTCGTGGCGAGCGACGGCTGCGTGTGAGGTCGACGAGCAGCCGCAATACCCCGTCGGTACTGGCGTATGTACTGGCGCGGAGCTCGGGATCCGCGTCGACGTCGCCGAGCTCGGCGTGGATCGCGTCCGTGATGTCCTGCGTCACCGAACGCAGCCACTCGGGGTCCTTGGTGAAATGGAGGACGAGCTCGCGCATCCGCCCCTGCGAGTCCATCGGCGGAGCCTATTACGCGGTCGGTCGAGGACGGGGATAGCGTGAATCGCCCCATGTGAATGGCTGCAAGAGCCAATCCGGCGACCGCACATTCAGTAGCTGGCCACATGCGAGCGGCTCGGGCGAGCCGTAGGGTCTTATTCGATGTCTCCCAGCTACAACGGAGGTCGCGATGAGCGCCATACTGATCTCGGACGCGATGTCCGTTGAGGAGATGAGTGTCGACCGGGCCGTGCGGCGTGTCGTAGTCGCCGACGATGACGTCCTGCTCCGCGCCGGGCTTGCCGGGCTTCTGGAACGGTCGGGATTCGAGATCGCGGGCCAGGCCGGTGACGCGGAGGAGCTTCTGGCGGTCGTCCGGCGGGAGCTACCCGACCTCGCGATCGTGGACATCCGAATGCCGCCCAACCAGGAGTACGAAGGCCTCGAGGCGGCTCGGGTGATCAAGCGCGAGCTTCCCTCGATCGCGATCCTTGTGCTGTCTGCGCACGTCGAAGTCGCCGAGGCGATGGAGCTGCTGGCCGGGGGCCGGCGGGTCGGGTATGTGCTGAAGAGCCGCGTCGCCAAGGTTCAGGACTTCATCGAGACGGTCGATCGCGTGGTCGAGGGTGGCTCGGTCGTCGATCCGGTGCTCGTGCAAGAACTCGTGAACGTCCGGCATCGAGAGGACCGGCTGCACGGTTTGACTCCGCGCGAGCGGGAGGTCCTCGAGCTGATGGCCGGGGGAGCTTCGAACGCGGGAATTGCGCGGCGCCTGTTCGTCACGGAGGGCACGGTGGAGAAGCATGTTCGGAGCATCCTCGCGAAGCTGCGCCTGCCGGAGACGGCGGACGACCATCGTCGGGTCCTGGCCGTTCTCACGTACCTGAACTCGCGCTGAGCTGTCGGGTTAGCGTTCTCCGCCGGGGGGTCGGCGGCGCGGACCGGAGCGCCAGGAATGGAGCCGGCAGCTCGAGCGCGAGGCGCTTCATCGGCTGCGTGCGGTCGCCGAGGCGTCGGCGAGCCGTTGCGCGGCTCAAGCGGCGTGACGGGCGCCCGGGCGCGCTAAACGGTGATCCAGCTGGTCTCGACCGGCGGACCGCTCTGGCCGTTCGCCCCCAGAACCCGAAGTCGGATCGGACCCCCGCCCGGCAAGCGCACCCGGAAGCGGCCGAGGCGATCGGCCTCGGACGAGAGGGGCGCGTCGGCCAGCGTCTGGATCTCGATCGTCGCGGGAGACGGGGGTGAGAGCTGTCCGAGCAGCGTCCGCTCCGGATCGTCCACGTGGACCTCGATGTCGATCGTGAGCCCGGTCGCGCTGAAAGTCACCGCTCGCGCCGGAGCATCGCCGCCTCGGGCCACGGCGAACGCCTCCTCTTCGAGCGCCGAATCGCTGAGAAGCTCGGCGAGGTCGGCGTCGAGGCGTCGCCACCCGAGAGATGCCTTGGCCGTCTCGATGACCAACGGCGGAACCGGATCGACATCGGTAAAAAGACCTCGCAGCTCGGCCATCAGCATTTCGTCCGGATCGGTGTCCTCGCTCATATACCGCGCCTATCCGATCCCAAACGCGGCTAGTTCCGGGGTACGGCGGAGCTGGTCGAGACAGCGGGCCCGGGTCGGCCCGATGGCGCCGATCGCCATCCCGAGTTGCCGATGCGATCTCGTCGTAGCTGAACGACTCCGGGGCCGCCAGCAGGCGCAGCAACGCCTGGCAGCGCTCGTTGATCCTGGCGAACGCCCGGCGGACGGCGGCGTTGCGCTCGCTGTCGATCACACGCTGCTCGGCGCGATCGTCCGAGGGCGCCTCGAACAGGGAGTCGTCACCGGTCGGAGCTTCGCGGCTATGCAGGCGTATGAGGCGCAGGCACTCACGCCGCGCGGTCGTGGCCAGCCAGGCGCCGAGGCGCTCAGGATCGTTGATCCGATCGAGGTTCTCGACCAGCCGCAGCCACGTGGTTTGGGCGACGTCGGCCGCCTCGGCCGGCGCGAGCCGATGGGCGCGCGCGGTCGCCCATACGAGGCCGGCGAACCGGTCGACGATCGCTCCCCAGGCAGCCTCGTCACCCTCGTTGGCGGCGCTTATCAAGGCTTCCAGGCTTGGCGTGGTGACGATTATGTCCGACTCCTAGCGCGATATGCAGGTAAGGAAGAGACACGCCCGGAGATCCGGACAGGGTGGCGTCGGTGACAGCTGCGGCTCTTGCCAGCCGCTATCAGCTGTTCCGCGACGTCAGCCGGTGGCGCGGCGCGGTCGCCCGCGGCGAACTCGGCGGCGATCGCTGCCGACACCTTCGGCGCGGAGAAGGATGTTCCATCCCACCTCGCCCATCCGCGGAAATGCTCGATCTCGTCGGGCGACTCTCCCTCGACCGGACCATCCCAGTGCACGAAGGTCGAGTAGACGTAGTCGCCGCGGGCGCAGCAATCGCACCAACCTCCCCAGTTCGAGAACCACGCCCGGCCGTTTCCGCGACGGTTCGTCGATGCGACGCCTATCACCTCTGGGTGCGCCGCCGGCCAGTACCTGCGGCGTGGACCGCTCGTTGCCGGCCGGCGCGACGACCGCGACGCGTCCCCCGTGCGGCGCGTGCGAGGCGCGGAGCTCCTCCATGACGGCCGCGAACACGACCGACGGGTAGTCGTCGAGCGTCGGGAACGCGAAGCCGCACTGGATCACGTCGGTGTCGCAGCGGCGGAGCATCGCGTGGGCGATCGCGACCTCGGTCTCGAACAGCCCCAACTGCTTGCGGCGGGTCAGAGGTCCGATCTCGACCTCCTGGTTGCGCAGCCCGACGACTTCGAGCCGCGTGTGCGGAGCGATGTTCGAGATCAGCCCGGCGATGAACGTGCCGTGCCCGGAGATCCCGTCGAGCTGGCCGGCCGAATCGGTGTACAGGCCATCGGGCCTGTCGTGCTTCCAGGTTCCGGTCGTGGTGTCGAGCCACTGACCCTGGACGACGGTCACGCGATCGTCGAGGTTGCGGTGCGACGGATCGAGCTGATCCGGGTCGACCCAGATGTATCCACTGTCCAGGATCGTGACCTTGGCGGTCGGCCTCGCCACTCGGAGGCTGGACGAACAGCTCGTCCGGCTCCGCGGCGGGCGTCGGCGGGGCGGCTGGGCAGCCACCGGCCGACGGGCACAGAATTGGCGCGTGGTGGGGTGAGATCGCCGGCAGGACCAGCTCATCGCCGCGGTGCGTGCGGACTCGCTCGTCCTCGACGAGCGCGCGAAGCCGCCGCGACTCGTCGAGCGAGTTGCGAGTGTCGGGTTCCTTCAGGCGCCAGATCTCCACCTGGCTGAGCGGGCCGTCCGGGTCGGGCTTGTAGTCCGGGTCGACCTTTCTCCCCTGTTGGCGGTCCGAACGCACCAGCTTCGTCCGGGGCCCGAGCATCGTCGCGAGATTCCCAACGGGCTCGGCGACCTGCTCGAGCGCCTTGCTGGCCGAAGCGCTCAGCGAGCCAGGGCGCACGACGAGTTCCGCGTGGACCGCGATGACAACAGCGTCGTCGGTGTGCTCGTGGGTGAGGCTCTGGACATCCAGCACGCGCTCGGCGATCCGGCTGAGCGCGCCCTTCTCGACCGGCGTCACCGTCCTCGGGCTCACGGGCGATCCTTTCCTACGTGCGTGGGTGGGGCAATCCTATGAATATTGAGAGCACGTCGTAGGCGTCCTGATACATCTATCCGCATGACAGTCGCTGTTGGTGGGGACGACGCGCTGGAGCTCGCGCGGGCCGCGTTCGACCTGGTCGAGGCGGACGCGTCGGCGGCCGCGCTGCTGGCAGAGCGCGCAGTCCGGGCCGCCCGGCGGCAGGGGCATCCGGAGGCCGAGGTCGCGGCGCTCCACGCGCTCAGCTTCGCTCAGCACGAGCTCGGCGACCCGCGGGCTATCCGGACGATCCGCCGTGCCGTCCGGTCCGGCGAACGTAACGGCCTGACGCAGCGGACCGCGCTCGCTCGCCGCCGGCTCGCGATGGACCTCGCCAGCCGAGGTGCGATCACAGCGGCTCTGCGAGAGCTCCAGCTGGCGTATTCGGCGCTGGACCCGCACGAGCAGGCCCGGTCCGAGGTCTTCCGTATCGGGATTCTCTGGTACGCCGGAATGAACACCGAACCGCTCGCCGGGACAGATCGGGCGCTCGCCGTGCTGCGCCGGCGAGGAGACGCCTTCTGGGAAGCGCAACTGCTTCGAAACAGGGGCGGGTTCCTCTCGGAGCGGGGCCAGACGGTCGCGGCGGAACGGGATCTGATGCGCGCTCGCGAGCTGTTCGCCGACCTCGGTGCGACGGCGGCAGCCTTTGCGACGGAGACCGAGCTGGCCCGGAACGCCCTGATCCAGGGTGACCTACCCGGCTGTCTGAAGCGGCTCGACGCGATCGACGCACGCGACGTCTCGCCGAGGATCGCCGCCGAGCTCTCACTGCTGAGGGCACAGGCCACCGCGTCAGCTCGCCTTCGGAGCGAGTCGCTGCAGTCACTGGGTGAGGCGCAGGCTGTGTGGAAGCTGTCGGGGCGCGACGACCACGGTGGCCGCCTGGAAACGATCCGCCTGATGCTGCTGGCCGGCGACGCGACCGGAGCGCGGACGCTCGCGCTGCAAACCCAGCGATCGTTTGTCTCCCAGGGACGCCACTTGTACGGCGCCCGCGCGGTCGTCCTCGCGTTGGCGGCCGCGATCGCTGCCGGGGCGGTGCGTCCATCGGGTCTGCGCTCAGGACGGCGAGCCGCCGCGATCCTCGCCGGCGCCGGCTGGCACGGAGAGGCGCGGCGCGCTCAGCTGATGGTCGCGCGGGCCGCGATCGAGCTCGGCTCGCCAGAGGTGGCCCGGCGGGAGCTCGCCGGCTGCTCGGTACTGCTGCGCCGGGGCCCGCTTGCCGACCGGATCGAGGCCTGGCACGTCGAGGCGCTGCTGCGACTCCGGCGCGGTGATCGCGCCGGCGCGCAGCGTGCCCTCCGCACCGGTCTGGGGCTGCTCGACGGCTACCGCGAGACGCTCGGCGCATCGGATCTCCGCGCCACTGCCTCGGAGATCGGCGCCGAACTGGCCGAGCTCGGCCTGCGCACGGCGCTCGCGGGCGCGGACATGGACGCGATGCTCGCGTGGGCGGACCGACTGCGCGGGAGCGCGCTCCGGTTGCCGCCGGTAACGCCGCCCGACAGCTCCGAGCTCCGGGACCGCGCCGCCGAGCTACGTCGGGTCAGCGCCGAGATCTGGCGGGCCGAGCGAAGCAGGCGCACGACCCGGACGCTGCTGGCTCGCCAGGTCGCCCTCGAGGGCTCCATCCGCCAACTGTCGCGCCACGCGGCCGGCGGACCGGCCCCGGGAAGCGCTCCACCCGGCCGGCGTGAGCTCAGCCGAGCGCTCGGTGGCGCGGCGCTAATCGAGCTGGTCGAGCTCGACGGGACCCTCACCGCACTGACCTTGACGGACGCGCGCGTGACGCGCGAGGACCTCGGTTCGGTGCAGCCAGTCACCGAAGAGCTCGAATGGTTGCGGTTCGCGCTCGTTCGGCTGGCTCGGCGCGGCCACGGCGCCGCACAGCGGGCCACGATGCGGCAAGGCGCCGAGGCATCGGCTGAGAGACTCGGCGAGCTACTGGTCGAGCCGCTTGCCGAGCGTGTCGCCCGGCGGCCCCTGGTGATCGTGCCCACCGGCGCGCTCCACGGCATGCCCTGGGCGATGCTTCCACAGTTGCGGGGCCGTCCGATCGTGGTCGCGCCCTCGGCGGCCACGTGGTCGGCGCTCCAAGCGCCGCGATGGTCGGCGCTCAAGGCGCCGCGAGGGTCGGCGCTGAAGACTCAGCGCGCACCGCGCGAAAGCGAGGTCGTGCTGGTCGCGGGACCACGTCTCCGGCACGCGAAGGCCGAGCTCGCCGCGGTCGCCGGGCTCTACTCCAACACCGTCACGCTGGCCGGCAAGGACGCGACCGTGGCGGCCGTGATGGAGGCGCTCGCCGGCGCGACGGTCGCACACCTGGCCTGTCACGGCCACTTCCGCACCGACAGCCCGCTGTTCTCTTCGCTCGAGCTCGCTGATGGTCCGCTGAACGCCTACGAGCTACAGCGCCTCCGGCGGCCGCCGGAGCTGATCGTTCTCTCGGCCTGCGATCTGGCCACTTCGGACACGCGTCCCGGAGACGAGCTGTTGGGCTTCGCCGCCGCATTGGTCGGGATGGGGACTCGGACCATTATCGCCAGCGTCGTCCCGGTACCCGATTCGGGCGCGAAACGGCTGATGACATCGCTGCACAATCACCTGACCGCGGGCGACTCTCCGTCAGTCGCGCTCGCCAAGGCTCAGGAGGGGCTGAGCCCAAGGGGGTATGGGCTTTCCGGGTTCGTTTGCCTCGGCACGGGCTGACGGCGGCTGTATCAAGTCGCTGTGATCGCGCTCTGACCGAGTGACGCCCCGTTCGGGCGTATTTCGAACTCGCGAAGTCCCGGAGGAGCCAGGTATGAGCACACAGCAGCACGATTCGAGCACCGTCCGGCCTGCGACGCGGACGCGACCGCGCAAGCGCCTCGAGTTGGCGGAGATCGGGATCCGCCTCTTGGACGAGGCTCACGTAGCGTGGCAGCGGGCCGAGCTCGAATGCGAGCTGGCTCTGGAGGCGTGGTACCAGGGGTCTCCGCGCGTGAGCGCCGACCGCTACCTCTCTTATCGCGCGGCGCTCGATCGCGAGCAGGCGGCGGCGCGCGACCTCGAGCGGCTCTGGGACCTCGCGCGGTCCGGGCACGACGCACTCGCGGCGGCCACGGCAACGGCCACGGCAACGGCAACGGCGTCGTAATTCGATGTATCAGCCTGGAGCGTGGCCGCTCTTATAGGCATACACGAGACGCCAGGGGCGAACAGCAGGCAGCCAAATCGTGTGGGGGCGCATCAACGGGGGAAAAGGGCGGGAGCATCACCAGGCAAGGCGATGCTCCCGCCCGAGCCATCGGCCGGACACCGCTTCGCGGAGCCGACATCGACCGCATCTGGCACCGAGTCACGTCGAGGCGGTCGCGGTCGTCAGGTCGTAGACCGTCTCCCCGCCGATCGTCTCGGACCGGTAGTGGGCCTTGACCCAGCTCGTGATCTCGCTGGTGCTCGAGCCACCCCCCGGGCCGCCGCCGAAGCCGCTCCCCGACGCGATGTAGTAGTGGATGTCACCGGCCTTGACATAGGCCTCGAACTGCGCGAGCGAGAGATTCCCGCCCTGGCCGCTGAATCCGCCGATCGCCATCACCGGCACCCCGCCCGTGGCGAGCTCGAGCGAGGCGGCAGACTGGGAGCCCGAAGTCGCTGCCGCCCAGCGGTATCCGGACGCACCCGACTTGAGCGCAGCGACGAGCGCGCTGCCGACGACGCCGCCGTTCCCGGCGCCTCCGCCGGTGCGGGCGAAGACGGACGGGCGTTCGCCGGTGGGAGCGCCTCCACCCGGGAAGCCTCCACGGAAGCTTCCGCGGGCCACTGATCCGCCACCGAACCCTCCGCCTCCGCCGGGGCCGCCGACGCCGGCCGTTGACGGACCCGCGGACGGGGTCGAGCCCGTGTGCGCTGACGCGATCGTCTGCGCGGAGTAGGCCACCGGCCCGGCGAGGCACGCGACGAGCGCGATCACGGCGGTGGCGACGGTCACCCGCCGGGTGATCCGCGTGGGTAGCAGCAGACACGCGCAAGCCACCGCGCCGGCGGCCGCGACGACCGGCGTGAGCCACGGCTCCCAGGACGGCGTGCGGCCGAGCAGCACGATCGACCAGACAGCGGTGATGCCCACACCCAGCGCCAGCAGCGCTCGGGCCTCGAACCGCCTCCGATGACGCCAAGCGAGCGTCGCGCCGATCGCGACGAGCGCT
Organism: uncultured Solirubrobacterales bacterium; assembly: GCA_963737055.1. GTDB lineage: Bacteria > Actinomycetota > Thermoleophilia > Solirubrobacterales > Solirubrobacteraceae > Palsa-465. The sequence goes on from CAVTRE010000004.1 coordinate 817,020, forward strand.
GCGATCGCAGGGGCGAGCGCCACCGTGTAGTAGGTGTGGATGATGCCGGCGCTGAGGCTGAACACCAGCCCAGTGACGACGAGCCAGCCGCCCCACAGCATGATCGCGGCGCGCGTCCGGTCGGTGCGCGGCGATCGCAGCCGCCAGGCCAGCCCGGCGACAAGAACAAGGAGCGCCGCCGGGAGCAGCCACGACGCCTGCCCGCCCATCACGTCGTTCAACAAACGCAGGACTCCGGTGGTGCCGCTGAAGTTCCCCCCGCGCCCGCCACCGCCACCGCCGCCACCCACTCCGCTCCCGCTGCCGGTGAGGCGTCCGAACCCGTTGTACCCGATGATCAGGTTGAGGATGCTGTTGCTCGACGAGCCGTCGATCATCGGGCGCGACGACGCCGGCAACAGCGCGACGATCGCCACCCACCAGCCCGCGCTCGCGAGCATCGCCGCCCCGCCCGCGAGCAGTTGCGAAACCCGCCGGCGCACGGCAACGGGCGCTGCCACCAGATACACGAACGCGAACCCGGGCACGACGAGGAACGCCTGCATCATCTTCGCGAGGAAGGCGAAGCCGATCAGGGCGCCGACGCCGAGCATCCAGCGCGTGGAGCCTTTCTCGAGCGCCCGCACGAGGCAGTATGCGGACGCGACGAGCAGGCAGACCAGGAGTGCGTCCGGGTTGTTGAACCGGAACATCAGCGCGGCCACGGGTGTCGCCGCCAGCGCCGCGCCGGCGAGCAGCCCCGCGCCCGCGCCGAACCAGCGCTTCACCGAAGCGGTCAGCAGGCCGACGGCGAGGACGCCTTCAAGAACCTGGGGGACGAGCATGCTCGCGCTCGAGAACCCGAAGATCCGTCCCGACAGCGCCATCACCCACAGCGACGCCGGGGGTTTGTCGACCGTAATGAAGTTCGACGAGTCGAGCGAGCCGAAGAAGAACGACTTCCAGCTCTTCGTGCCGGCCTGGACGGCGGCGGCATAGAAGCTGTTGGCATCGCCCGATGCCGTCAGGTTCAACAGATAGGCGACCGCGGTCGCGACGAGGAGCCCGATCAGCGCGGGGCGCGCCCACGCCGGATCCTCGGCGCGGCCGCGGACGATCGAGCGCATCCGCCCACCCGGCCGGAGAGTTCCGGCCGGAGAGACCCGGCCGGGAAACGTCGTCGTGCTCATCTCAGTTTCCTTGCGTGTGGAGGGACAGGACCTGGTCGCGCGGCAAGCGGTGCCCGCGGAACACCCAGGAGGAGAGCGCGACGTAACGCGTGACGGTGGCGGCCAGGGTCGCGAGGACCAGCACCGCCGCCTCGAGCAGCCGCGGGGCGCCCCCGTCAACGTCGTGGAGCACGGTCAGCGCACCCATGGTGAGCGCGAGCGCCAGCACGAACACGAGAAACCCGGCGACGTGCTGGCGGGCCAAGCCGTCGCGGCCGCGGATCCCGAACGTGAGCCGACGGTTCGCCGCGGTGTTGCCCACAGCGGTCAGGGCAAGCGCGACCCCGCTCGCGAGCGCGGACCCGAGCGCGCCGGCGAGAAGCAGGAACAGCAGCGCGTAGGCGACCGTGGAGACGGCGCCGATCGCCGCGAACACGGCCACGGGTGAAGCGAGCGCGAGCCGTGCCACTCCGCGCAGATCCGCGAGTGCCGTCGGGATGATGTCGACACGCGAGTCGGGATCGTCGACCCAATCGACAGGCACCTCGTAGATGCGCATCCCGCGGCGCTGCGCTGCGATCAGCAGCTCGGTGTCGAAGAACCATGCTTGATCGCGCACCGTGTCGAGCAGCTCAGGCAGCACATCGGCGCGCACCGCCTTGAAGCCGCACTGCGCGTCGGAGAACCGCGCGCGGAGCGCCAGGTGCAGGATCCGGTTGTAGGCGCGCGAGATGAACTCTCGCTTCGGGCCCCTCGCCACCCGGGCCCCGCGCGCCAGGCGCGAGCCGATTGCAACCTGGCTGTGGCCCAAGAGCAGCGGCGCGAGCAGCGGAAGGAGCGCGTGCAGGTCGGTCGACAGGTCGACGTCCATGTACGCGACGACGCGCGCGCGGCTGGTCGACCACGCCACGCGCAGCGCCCGGCCGCGACCCTTCTGCTCGAGCCGCAGCACGCGGATGTGGTCGAGCTCGGCCGCGAGCTTGTCCGCGATGTCGGGCGTGAGGTCGGTGCTGGCGTTGTCGGCGATCGTGATCCGCCACGAGAACGGCACCTCGGTGTCGAGGAAGCGGTGGAGCCGGTGGATCGACCTCGCGAGCGCCTCCTCCTCGTTGTAGACGGGGACGACGATCTCAACGTCGAGCTCACGGGTCGAGGCCGCGTGCGCGCTCCATGCGGTCACGCCGGCCGGTCCAGGTTCTGCAGTGACTGTTTCCATTTGAAGCCTCTGGTTCGTGGATCTGACGCTGAAGCTTCGACAGCCGGCGTGAGAAGGCGGTGAGGGATCCGTAAGCCTTACGTCGCAACCTTGGCATCATGCCCGCGTGGCACCCGACGGCCGTGAGCTACCCCGACGAGTCCTGATCACCGGCGCAGCGGGCGCGATCGGCTCGTGCCTGCGCGACGGTCTGCGGCCGCTCGTCGACGAACTCGTGCTGACGGATGTGCGCGCGATCGAGCCCGAGGCGAACGAGCGGTTCGTGCCGGCCGACCTCGCTGATCGGGAGGCGATCGCGCGAGCCGCCGAGGGCGTCGATGCCGTCGTCCATCTCGGCGCGGTGCCGACCGAGGCGTCGTTCGACGACCTTGTCGCGCCTAACCTCATCGGCACGTTCAACGTGTTCGATGCCGCACGGCTCGGAGGCGCGCGGCGGATCGTGTTCGCGAGCTCCAACCACGCCACCGGTTTCTATCCCGTCGAGCAGACGCTGGCCGGCCACGAGCCGACGCGGCCCGACTCGCTGTACGGGGTCACGAAGGTGTACGGCGAGGCGCTGGGGCGGCTGTTCGTGGACAAGTTCGACATGGAGGTGGTGTGCCTGCGAATCGGCACGTTCGCCGAGCGGCCGCGCCAGACGCGCGACCTGGCGACGTGGCTCAGCCCCGACGACGCTATCCGGCTGTTCGCCGCGTCCCTGTCCGCGCCCGACGTCGGGTTCCGCGTGGTCTACGGAGCGTCGGACAACACGCGCCGGTTCTGGGACCTGACGTCGGGGCGCGCGCTCGGCTACGAGCCCCAGGACGACGCCGAGCGATACGCCGACGACGTCGTCGGCGCGCCCCACCGGTTCCAGGGCGGCTCGTTCACCGCGCGCGAGGCCGGCGGCTGGGCCTGATCGCCCACTTGAACCTCGCCCGAAGACTCTGAGAGAATCGCTCCAGCTCGGGAACCGGAGAAGGGGGCTGGTGACGTTGGATGGCGCGATCGATCGACGTGGCTTTCTCGCCGGCGCCGGCGCCGGCGCGATCGGGGTGTCGCTCGGCATCGGAACCGGCGCGGGCGGCGCGGCCCGTGCGGCCGCGAGGGCCTCCGGGCCGCCGATTCGTGGGCAGGTGATCCGGCGCGGCGCGTCCGGGTTCTCGCAGGCGGCGCACGTCTACAACGAGCTGTACGACGGCTTGCTGCCCAACCTCGTAGCGCGGCCGTTGGACGCCGCCGACGTGCGCACCGCGGTGCAGTGGGGTGTCGCCCACGGCGTCCCGCTGCGCGCTCGCTCGGGCGGCCACAGCTATGCGGGCTACTCGACGCTGTCCGGCGGCATGGTGCTCGACCTGCGCAATCTGCGGGGCATCAGCATCGATACCCGCAAGCGAACGGCCACGATCGGCGCCGGGTCGCAGCTGATCGACGTCTATAGCGCGCTCGCCGCTCGCGGCCTCACGATTCCCGCGGGATCGTGCCCATCGGTGGGCATCGCCGGCCACGCGCTCGGCGGTGGAATGGGCCTTGCGGGTCGCCAATTCGGCCTGACCGCGGACAACATCCTGAGCGCCCGGATCGTGACGGCGGATGGTCTGCTCCGGACCGCTGACAAGAACACGAATCCGGATCTCTATTGGGCGCTCCGCGGTGGCGGCGGCGGGAATTTCGGGGTCGTCACAGGCTTCACGTTCCGCGTTCACCCGGTCCCGCGGACGGTTGCGGGCTTCACGGTGAGCTGGCCCTGGTCACAGGCCGCCGACGCGCTCGCCGCCTGGCAGGCCTGGGGACCGCGCGCGCGCTCGCAGATCACCTCGATATTCCATCTCAGCGCGAGCGGGGGCGTGACGACCGTCAACGTGAGCGGCCAGTACTTCGGCCCGGCAAGCGATCTGAGCGGGCTGCTCGCACCCTTGACGGCCGTCGGCGGGGCCCGCGTGTCGGCCGGGAACTTCGGCTACCTCCAGGCCCAGCTGATGTGGGCGGGGTGCTCGAGTATCTCGCTGACGGCATGCCACACACAGGGCACGAGGCCGGGCGGCACGCTCGCGCGCGACAGCTTCCAGGCCAAGTCGGACTACGTTGCCAAGCCGTTACCTGCCGCTGCCCGGCAAGCGCTTGTCGAAGCCGCCGAGCAACGCCTGACCATCACGGGACACGGCGCGATCCTGTTCGACTGCTACGGCGGCGCGATCAATCGGGTCAAGCCAGCCGCGACCGCGTTCGTGCACCGGAACGTCCTGTTCTGCGTCCAGTACCTCAGCTACGGCGGCGGCGCCGCCTGGCTGACCTCGACCGCCGCGAAGATGCGTCCGTACGTGACCGGGGGCGCGTATTTCAACTACACCGATCCCGGGCTGAAGGGTTGGCAGACCGCCTACTACGGGTCGAACTACCAACGGCTGCTGAAGGTCCGCCGAGTAGTCGACCCCCACCACTACTTCACCTTCCCGCAAGCGATCGGCCGCTAGGGGTTGCTCCGGTCAGGGGTTGCCCCGGGGCAGGGGTTGCCCTCGGGTCAGGGGTTGTTCCGGAGCGCCAGGATCCGGCTTGCCGCCTGCGTGGCGGCGGCGGCGCTCAGCCGATGACGCGCCAGCGCCGAGGTGACCGCGCTCCGTGCGGCGGCGCCGATCGCGGGCGTGTTGTCGTCGGGGTTGGTGGTGGCGCACAGAATCAGATCCGCGCCGGCCGACGCCGCGAGCACGGCGCGGTTGCCGACCCCACCGAACGGCCCGAGCGAGCCGGCGTCGATCCCGTCCGTGATCGTCACGCCCTTGAAGCCCAGATGCCCGCGCAGCTCGCGCTGAATGACGGCCGATGACAGGCCAGCGGGGAGGTGCGAGTCGAGCGCTGGATAGATCGCCCACGAGGTCATCACGAGCTTCACTCCCGCCGCGATCGCGCTGATGTACGGCGCCTCGTCGACCGCGCGGAGCGTCGCGAGCGGCGTCTTGAGCGTCACCGGCACTAGGTCGGTGTTCTGGCTCCGGGCCGCAGCGCCGAGCCCGGGAAAGTGCTTGGCGGTGGCGGCCACGCCGGCGCGCTGCTGGGTGGAGATGAACGCGGCGCCGAGCCTCGCCACCGTGCCGGGGTTACTCGAGTAGGAGCGCTGGAACTCGTCGATGAAGTTCCCTGACTGGCGATAGACGTCGACCACGGGCGCCAGGTTGACGTTTATCCCGGCGCCCTGCAGCGTCCGTGCGGCGCCGGCGCCGGCCGCGCTCGCGGCGGCGGGCGCGGCGGAGCTCTCGCCGATCTGCTTCTCGGAAGGCGCGGGCGCCCCGGGAAGGCGCCGGACCTCGCCCCCTTCCTGGTCGGTGAGCATGAGCAGGCGCGTGTGCAGCGGGCTCGCGCGGCTCGCGGCCTGGAGCTCGTTGATCACGCTCCGAAGCTGCGCGGCGCTCGAGACGTTCGGGCCGAAGAAGATCACGCCGCCGGCCTCGCCGGCGCGGATCGCGGCGAGCAGGGTCGGGGGCGGGCGAAGGCCCGCGTAGGAGTAGACGATGCGCTGGCCGGCGAGCTGCTGGAGCGAGAGCTTCTGAACCAGCGGACGTGCGGTCGAGCGCGCGGCCGCATGCTTGACCGGAGCGGCGTTCGACGCCACCGCGATCACAACGCCAATCAGGAAGGTCGCAAACGCCTGAACAAAGCCAATGACCATCGACCGGAGTGAACCAGGTCCCCGGCGTGCCCGCCCCAGCTACGGCTCAACCACCGAACGGACCTGGGACGCGATCTCGAGGTCCTCGCGTGCCCGAACCACCACGGTTCGCGCGGCCGCTCCAGGACCCGAGATCTCCGCATCGCCGTCGACCGCATCGTTGCGCGCCGGATCGATGGCGACGCCCAGGAACCCGAGGCCGACGGCGGCTGCCGCCCGGATCTCGGCGCTGCGCTCGCCGACGCCGCCCGTGAAGGCCAGGACGTCGAGACCGCCCAGGGCGGCGGCCATCGATCCGACCAAACCGCGAAGCCGGTGCAGATACACATCGAGCGCCAGCCGCGCCGCCGCGTCGCCGGCGCCGGCCCGCGTCTCGACCTCGCGCATGTCGGCGGTGCCACAAAGGCCGAGCAGCCCCGACTCGTGCTCGAGCGCGCGGCCCATGTCGGGCTCGGAGACGTCACCCTGGTGGAGCAACCACAGCACGAGGCCAGGATCGACGGTGCCCGAGCGGGTGGCCATCACGAGCCCTTCGAGCGGAGTGAACCCCATCGTCGTGTCGATCGAGCGCCCACCCGCGATCGCGCACAGCGACGCGCCGGCGCCGAGATGACAGCTCACGATCCGCAGCCCGTCGGCTGCGATCGGCAGCCCGCCGGCCGCCCCCACCAGCTCAGGCGCGCGCCGCGCGATCCAGGCGTGCGACAGCCCGTGGAACCCGTACCGCCGCAGCTGCCAGCGCGAGTTCCACTCCGCCGGCAACGCGTAGGTCGCCGCCGCGGCGGGCAACGACGCGTGGAACGCCGTGTCGAAGCACGCGACCGCCGGCACTCCCGGGAGCGCCGCCGATACCGCATCGAGCGCGGCCAGCGACTTCGGCTGGTGGAGCGGGGCGAGGTCGACCAGCTCGCCCAGCGCGCGACGCACCTCATCCTCGACCACCACGGGAGACCGGAACCGGGAGCCTCCGTGGACGATCCGGTGGCCGACCGCGTCCACGTCGCCGAGCGAACCGCTCAGCGCGGCCGTCAACTCGTCCGGGTCGCCTTCGGACCGTGGTGCCGGGAGCTCCTCAGCGGCCAGCGTCTCGTCCCCCGCACCGATGACCGACAGCTTGAGGCTGCTCGACCCGGCGTTGACGACCAACACCCGCACGCGTTCGACGCGCTACCCGCTGAGCCCGCTCGGCCACGTCCAATCGCGAACCTCGGGCAGGTCGTCACCGACCTCCCGCGTGTACGCGCGGGCGCGCAAACGCTCGTCGACCATGTCCTGACGGAGATGGGCGCAGCGCTCGCCGAGCCCGGGGACGCGGTCGATCACATCCATCACCAGATGGAAACGGTCGAGGTTGTTGAGCATCACCATGTCGAACGGCGTCGTGGTCGTGCCCTCCTCCAGGTAGCCACGAACATGGAAGTTGCTGTGGTTGCTGCGGTTGTAGGTGAGCCGATGGATCAGCGTGGGGTACCCGTGGTACGCGAAAATCACCGGCCGCGACGGCGTGAACAGCGCGTCGAACTCGCGGTCCGACATCCCGTGGGGATGCTCGGTCTCGGGCTCTAGGCGCATCAGGTCGACGACGTTGACAACCCGGATCTTCAGATCGGGCACGCGCTCGCGCAGGATCGACGTCGCCGCCACCGTCTCGAGCGTGGGCACGTCGCCGGCACACGCCATCACGACGTCCGGCTCCTTGCCCTGGTCGTTGGACGCCCATTCCCAGATGCCGATCCCGCGGGTGCAGTGCGCGATCGCCTGATCCATCGTCAGGTAGTTGAGCTCCGGCTGCTTGCCGGCGACGATCACGTTCACGTAGTGCCGGCTGCGCAGGCAGTGATCGGCGACCGACAACAGGCAGTTGGCGTCGGGCGGCAGGTACACGCGGATGATCTCGGCCTTCTTGTTCACGACGAGGTCGATGAAGCCCGGATCCTGATGGGAGAAGCCGTTGTGATCCTGGCGCCACACGTGGCTCGAGAGGAGGTAATTCAACGACGGCAGCGGACGCCGCCACGCGATGTGCCGGGTCGTCTTGAGCCACTTGGCGTGCTGGTTGAACATCGAGTCGACGATGTGGATGAACGCCTCGTAGCAGTTGAACAGGCCGTGGCGACCGGTCAGGATGTAGCCCTCGAGCCACCCCTCGCAAAGGTGCTCCGAGAGGACCTCCATGACCTGCCCCTGGCGTGCCAGGTGATCGTCGGTCTCGAGGAGCTCGGCCTCCCAGACCCGGTTGGTGGTCTCGAACACCGCCTGGAGCCGGTTCGACGCGGTCTCGTCGGGTCCCATGAGCCGGAACCGATCGCGGTTCGCCGCGATCACATCCCGCAACCACCCGCCGAGCACGCGCGTGGACTCGCTGGTCGTGGTCGCCGGCGCGGGCACGTCCACCGCGTAATCGCGGAACTCGGGGAGCTCGAGCGCACGCGTCAGCAGCCCGCCGTTGGAGTGGGGGTTTGCGCTCATCCGCAGATCGCCCTCGGGCGCCAGCGCCGTGATCTCCGGGATCACCGCGCCCGATTCGTCGAACAGCTCCTCGGGCCGGTAGGAGCGCATCCACTCTTCGAGCTGGGCGAGATGCTCCGGGTTGGTCCGCACCTCGGCGAGCGGCACCTGATGCGCGCGCCACGTCCCTTCGACCGGCAGGCCGTCGACCACCTTCGGCCCGGTCCATCCCTTCGGCGTCTTGAGCACGATCATCGGCCAACGCGGCCGGGTCAGATCACCGTGGTCGCGCGCCCGCCGCTGGATCTGAGCGATCTCGTCGAGCACATCGTCGAGCGTCGCCGCCATCAGGCCGTGCATCTCCTCGGGATCCGAGCCCTCGACGAATCGCGGCGCGTACCCATAGCCTTCGAGCAAGCCCCGGAGCTCATCAACCGAGATCCGCGCGAGCACCGTCGGGTTGGCGATCTTGTAGCCGTTCAGGTGGAGCACCGGCAGCACCGCGCCGTCGCTCGCCGGGTTCAGGAACTTGTTCGAGTGCCAGCTCGTGGCCAGCGGACCGGTCTCCGCCTCACCGTCGCCGACCACGCACAGCGCCAGCAGGTCCGGGTTGTCCAGGACCGCGCCGTAAGCGTGGAGCAAGGAGTATCCAAGCTCACCGCCCTCGTGGATCGACCCCGGCGTCTCGGGTGCGACGTGGCTCGGGATTCCTCCCGGGAACGAGAACTGCCGGAACAGCCGGCGCAATCCCTCTTCGTCGCGCGCGATGTGGGGGTACACCTCGCTGTAGGTCCCGTCGAGGTAGGTGCTCGCGACGATACCCGGACCGCCGTGACCGGGGCCGGTCACGTAGATCGCGTTCAGGCTGCGCCTGCGGATCGCCCGGTTCATGTGGACATAGACGAAGTTCAGCCCGGGGGTCGTTCCCCAGTGGCCGAGCAACCGGGGTTTTATGTGCTCGGGGTGGAGCGGTTCGCGGAGCAGCGGGTTCGCGAGCAGGTAGATCTGGCCGACCGACAGGTAGTTCGCGGCGCGCCACCACGCATTCATCGCCTCGAGCTCTTCGGGGGACAGTCGGGTTTGGCTGGGCACTGTCTCGATAGTCATATGCGTGGCCTACCAGATCCGCCGGGTCACGATGTAGTCAATCGCTGAACCATCGGCCCAGAACGACTACGCTGCGGTGGCGCGCCGGTTGCCTGACCGGAGCCCGTCCGGCTAGTGAAGGTGAGCTTATGGCAGCGATGAAGTGGTGGGGCTGGGGGCAGGAGGGAGTCGAGTTCACGCACGAGGACAAGCCGGCCCTGGCGACGTTCATCCTCGAGGCGATCGACGTCGACGTCCGCAAGAAAGGGGCGCCGCCGCTGCGGTTCGATCAGCTCGAGATCCCAGATCCGGCACTCCCGGATGAGCTGTGGGAGGCGCTCGAACAGGCCGTCTCCCGCGAGTTCGTCTCGCTCGATCCGCTCGACCGCGTGGTCCACGCCCGCGGGAAGTCGCTGCGCGATCTGGTTTGGCAGCGGACCGGCGAGCTGCCGCGGATCCCCGACGTCGTCGTTCGCCCGGGCGCTGAAGATGAAGTGGCGGCGATTCTCGATGCGGCGGTGCAGCACGACGCGGTGGTGATTCCGTTCGGTGGGGGCTCGTCGATCTCCGGCTCGCTCGAGGCGCCCGCGACCGAGACGAGGCCGGTGATCTCGCTGGACCTCGAGCGGCTGAGTCACGTCCTCGAGATCGACGCCGATTCACGGCTGGCGCGCGTCCAGGCGGGAGTGTTCGGCCCCGACCTGGAGGAGCAGCTGACGGCGCGCGGGTACACCTTCGGACACTTCCCCGACTCGTTCATGCAGTCGACGCTCGGTGGATGGATCGCCACGCGATCCTCGGGCATGCAATCCGACCGCTACGGAGACATTGCCGACATGACCAGGGGGCTGCGCGTCGTCACGCCGTCGGGAACGCTCGTCACTCGCCCGGTACCGTCGACGTCGACGGGGCCGAGCGTTCGCGAGATGGTGCTCGGGAGCGAGGGCCGGCTCGGGATCATCACCGAGGCGACGGTCCACGTCCGGCGGATCGCGGAGAAGCGAGTGATCCTCGGCTATCTGTTCCCGACGTTCGGAGAGGGCCTTGCGGCGATGCAGGAACTAGCCGCGAGCGAACATTCCGTGTCGGTCACGCGGGTCTCGGACGCCAACGAGACCCAGTTCTCGTTCGCGATGCGGGTCCGGCCGACGCTGCTCGACAAGCTTCAGTCGCGCGGGCTCCAGATGTTCTTGCGCCACCGGCTCGGTTGGGATCTGAACCAGATGTGTCTGTCGTTCATCGGTTACGAAGGCAGCGAGGGGCACGTCGCCTCCCAGCGGCGCGCGGTCGGCAAGCTGGTCAAGCGCCACGGAGGCATGTGCATCGGCTCCGGACCGGGCGTCCTCTACGACCAGAAGAAGTTCGACATCCCCTACATCCGCGATTTCCTGCTCGACCGCGGCGCTCCCGGCGACGTCTCAGAGACCGCGACCACCTGGAGCAACCTGATGCCCCTGTACGACGCGGTGACCGCGGCAGCGAACGATGCCTTCGCCCAGATCGGCGTCAAGGGATTCCTCATGTGTCACCTGTCGCACAGCTATCACTCCGGCGCGTGTCTGTACTTCACGTTCGCCTTCAAGGGGACGTCGCCGGGGAGCATGGTCCGGGAGTATGAGGTTGTGAAGTCGGCGATCCAGCAGGCGTTCGTCGACAACGGCGGCACGCTCTCGCATCACCACGCGGTCGGCACCGAGCATGCTCAGTGGCTCGAGCAGGACATATCCGCTCCGGGCGTCGCGATGCTCGAAGCGTTGTTTGCGGGAACGGACCCCGGGCAGAACCTGAACCCCGGCAAGATCGTCGGAACGAACCGTCGAGCCGCTGCGGAGCGAGCCGCGACGTCCGACTGAACGACGCCTTGGGGCCTGTCTTATAGGTCATCCTGGATGGTGCCTCGACCGCCACCGGGAAGAGGGCCTGCCTCGCTTGCCCCCCTTGTGGGAGGGCCCAGCGGAGACCAGCCCCACCCGGCGGTGGTGAGGTGCCGACTTAGCGGCAACAGGACGTAGCCCCCCCGGCTCACGTCAGCCTCGGAGCGCTCGGCCTCAGGCGCCAGACGTGCCCGCAGGCGATGATCGACGACTACCTAGTGTGCCGGCGGCCGTGGGGCTTCGATCCCTGTGAGCTGCAAATCCCGGTGACGCTATGGCACGGCGGTGGCGACCGGCTCGTCCCGCTCGCGCACACGCTGGCGCTCGCCGCCGCGATCCCGGGTTGCGAGGCGCGCGTAGATCGTCGCGGCGGACACTTCTTCTACAGCCGCCGGGTGGCCGAGATCCTCGGCCCACTGCTCCCGCGCGGTATCGAGAACATCTCCTCGGCGGGACTGCTCCGCGCGGCCTGACCACTGGACCCACTCGTGCCACGATACGCGCGTGCGGATCACCAAGCCAGGCGCGGCGCTGCTGGCGGCCTGCGTGCTCGCCGGATGCGCCAGTAACGCCGAATGCGACGGACACGCGTGTATCGGCAGCTGGAAGCGGGACATGGCACTTGGCGGCACGGTAGTGCACTGCCCCGACGGTTCCTGGTCGCACGGCGGCGGCCTCGGGGCCGCATGCGCCGGCCACGAAACTAAGAAATGACACTCAAGGCGAGCGACGCCAGCGCGTCGCAAAGCCGGTCGGCCTCATCCTGGGTCGTGTAGTGCAGGTACCCGGCGCGGACGGCGCCACCCGCCTCCTCGAGGCCCAGCGCCGTGGTCACGCCGAGCGCGTAGTAGTTCCCATGGTAGGTAAACAGCCCGCGGTTAGAAAGCTCGATGCTCAGAGCCTCCGGAGTCCAGCCGTCGAGGTTGAAGCAGAACGTCGGCGTCCGCTCGTCGGTCCGCTCGGGATGGGGGATGCCGTACAGCCGGAGCCCCGGAACATCGCGAAGGCGCTCGAGCGTGTGCCGGGTCAGCTCGCGCTCGTGAGCGGTGATCCGCGCGTATGCGAGGTCGAGTCGGGCGGAGCGGTCACCGGCCTCGCCTCCTAGCGACTCGAGGTACTCGATCGCCGCAATGAACCCGGCAAGGCTCTCGTGGGACAGCGTCCCAGTCTCGAATCGATGGCCCGCCGGAATCTCCAGTGCGGGCCGGACGCGATCGGCCGGGAGCGACCGCGCGAGCTCGCCGCGCACGGCCGCGACGCCCAGATGCGGCCCGAAGTACTTGTACGCGGAGGTCAGCAGCACGTCGGCGTCGATCGCGACACGGTCGACGCGGCGGTGCGGCGCGAGGTGGACGCCGTCGACCCACGCCAGCGCACCGGCCTCGTGGGCGGCCGCAGATAGGCTCGCGGCATCGGGGATCGAGCCGAGCGCGTTGGAGGCGAGCGTGAAGGCCACCACGCGCGTGCGGCCGGTGATCAACTCCGTCACCGCATCGACGTCGAGCGTCCCCTCGCGCGGATCGAGCCGCGCCGTACGGACCGTGAGGCCGCGGTCTCCAGCTACGAGCAGCCATGGCGAGACGTTGGCATCGTGGTCGAGGTCGGTGACGATGATCTCGTCGCCCGGCGCCAGCGTTCGGATGACGGCGTGCGCGAGCAGGAAGTTGATCGTGGTCGTGTTCGCGCCGAACACGACCTCATCCGCGGTGCACCCGAGGAACTCCGCCGCGGCCAGGTGGGCGTCGTCGACCAGCTCGTCGCTGGCGACCGACGTGACGAACGGACCCCCGAGGTTCGCGTTCGCGCTCACCAGGTAGTCGGCTACCGCGCGAGCGACCGTGTCGGGCGTCTGCGAACCGCCGGGACCGTCGAGGTAGACGGCCGGCTGGCCGTCCACGCGCAGGCCGAGCGCCGAAAACCGCGACCTGATCGCGGCGATGTCGAAAGTCCCGGCCACGGCGACAGCCTGTCACACCGACTCGCTAAGGCATGGCGGCGCGGTGCCTAAGGGGTGGGCGCGATCAGCTCGCTCCGTTTGCCCGATGTGCGCCGGGCTTCTCAGCTCCATCATCGTCGGTAACGAATAGGAGGAACTGAAATGGCCGCTACACCGCTTCACAGATGGTCGCCCGATTCGCCCGATTCGCAGATGCCAACGGTCGCGCTCCGGCTCGCCGAGCGCGACGAGGCCGCCGTAATCCGCCGGCTCGCCTCCCTGGATGACCAGCCCGCGCTCCAAGGACCGGTCCTGCTCGCGGTGCTCGACGGCGAGGTGGAAGCCGCGATCTCACTCGAGGACAGGCGCGTGATCGCCAACCCGTTCCTCGTCACGCGCGACCTTGTGCAGCTGCTCAGAGTCCGCGCCGAGCACATCGCCGGGCCCGATCCGCGCCGCGGACGGCACACGCTGCTGCGCCGCGCGGCCTGATCGTCGCGCGGCCGCGCCGAGCGCGCGGGGCGTACGCTCCGGTCGTGCCCAAGGTCTTCAACCTCCACGGCGACGACTGGGACCGGAGCGAGGACCGGCCGGGGTGGCGCAGCAAGGACGCATGGGTCGGGGAGCGCATCGGGGCGGAGCTGATCGGCGGCAGCCTGTACGAGCTCGAGCCCGGCGATCGACTGTTCCCGTACCACACCCATCACGCCAACGAGGAGTGGCTACTGGTGGTGCGAGGGCGGCCGACGCTGCGCACGCCCGAGGGTGAGCACGATCTGAGCGAAGGCGACGTCGTCGCGTTCCCCCGCGGCGAGGCCGGCTTACACCAGGTTCGCAACCGGACGGAGCAGCCGGTCCGCGTGCTGATGCTCTCGACCCTGCTCATGCCCGAGGTGGTCGAATACGCCGACAGCAGAAAGCTCGGGCTGCGCAATGCCAAGGGCGAGCGGATCACGATCACGAGGCCCGGGGAGAGGCTCGACTACTGGGACGGCGAGGACTGAGCCCGGGCGACCGCGCCACCCATGCCCTTGACCTCACCACCCGCGCGCCGGTAGACCAGTGACACCCACCAACCCAGGAGGTCTCATCCATGGCCCGCATCATCACGATCCGCCGCGAGAGAGCCGCCCCCGCCGAGGTCACCGGGGCCCATGCCGTCGGCGCACACGCCGTCGGCGCGCGGCTCTTCGGACCCACCGCGATGGGACCGCTCGCGATCGCCGTTTCAGCCATCGGGGCAATCGCGATCGGGCGGCTGGTGATCGGCGAAGCCGTAATCCGCAAGCTCAAGGCCCAGGAGATCGAGATCGGCTCGCTCAAGGTGCGCGAGCTCGAGGTCGCCGGCCGTCGTTGGCCGGAGCCGCTCTCAGCAGCCGACAACTCACCCACCGACCCCTCAACAGGCGCCTGATCGGGGCGTCCGACAGCTCGCCCAGGACGTCCTCGACACAGTCACCCGATCGGGCGGAGCACGTCGGCGCGCATCGGCGTGAGGAAGCAGCGCTCCCCTGGGCGCTCGCCGGCCCCTCCGAGCCGCTCGAAGCCGGCCGACAGCTCGGCGGACCGTTCGTCGAACCGCGCCGCGCGCGTGGGATCGGCGGCGACGACACGGGCGCGCACCGCCGATAGGCCGGTCAGGCACAGTCGCACGTCGTAGTCGACGCTGATCGCCCGCTCGAGGCCGGCGTGCGCAGCCTCGGCAAGCGCGGCCTGCGCCGCGGCCCGGACCTCGGTCTCGTCGTCGACGATCCGCGTGAGTTCGAAGAAGTCGCCCTCGGCCAGCGGCTCGGCGACGTACACCGCGCCGCCCGGCCGGATCACGCGGCGCGCCTCTCTTAACGCTCCGCCCAGTTCGGCCACCGGCACGTGGTGGAGCGAGCGCATGAACACGACGACGTCGGCCGAGGCGTCGTGTAGCGGCAGGCGTTCCGCGCGCCCGACGAGGTAGCGCGCGCCACGTCCGCCGTCCTGCTCGACCGCGCCCGCCATCTGCGAGTCGGAGATCTCGATCCCGATCGCACGCGCGCCGCGATCGCTCAACGCGCGGACGAGCGCGCCGCCGCCGCAGCCAACGTCGACCACGTCCCTGCCCGACGGCGGGACGAGCCGCTCGAGCATCTCGAAATCGCCGATCACCTCGCGGCTCACGGCTGGCAATCGTAGTCATCCCCCGGCGGTCGGCCACGGGCCGTGTAGGCTCGGATGCATGGGGACGAGGTACCGAGCTGTCCTTTCCGTGCCCGGCGCCGGGCCACTGTTCGCGAGCGCGCTCGTCGGCCGCTTCCCCCAGGGCATGTCATCCCTGGCGATCCTGCTGCTCGTGCGCGGCACGACGCACTCCTACGCCGCGGCCGGAGCCGCCGTCGGTGCGTTTGCGCTCGCGACGGCGGCATGCGCCCCGGTAATCGGCCGCCTCGTCGATCACTTCGGCCGGGCGCGGGTGCTGATGCCGTTCGCGTCCGTGCAGGCCGTCGTGTACGCGCTGATCGTGGTTGCCGCGGTCAGCGGCGGCGGCGCCGCGGTGCTGATCGTGCTCTCCGCGGCTGCGGGCGCGCTCCTCCCTCCGATCGCGCCCTCGGTGAGATCGCTGCTCCGGGAGGTGTTCGATGATCAGTCGGTGCTCGACACTGCTTACGCGCTCGAGTCGATCTTCCAGGAGACAATCTGGATCGTCGGTCCGCTGATCGTGGCGCTTGTGATCGCGGTGACTTCGCCCGAGGTGGCGGTGGCGATGCTCGGAGTCGTTTGCGTTGGCGGGACTGCGCTGTATCTCCGCTCTCCGCTCGTGCGCTCGTCCGCCTCGGCCCAGGGGGTCGGCCACGAGCGCGTGTCCGCGCTCGCCAGCCCCGAGCTCCGTGCACTGCTCGGGCCGATATTCCTCACCGGAGTCTCGCTCGGGGCGGTCGAGGTCGGGCTGCCGTCGCTCGCCCTCCACGCCGGATCGCGGCCGGCGTCTGGCCTGTTGCTGGCGCTTTGGAGCGTCGGCAGCATGTGCGGTGGGCTCTGGTACGGCGCGCATGTCTGGCGCTCACCGCTCTCGACGCGATACCAGCTGCTGCTGGGGGTGATGCTGCTCTCGACGGCACCGCTGATTGCGGCGCGCTCGATAGCCGCCGGTGTCGTGTGCAGCCTCCTCGCCGGGATCGCGGTCGCACCGGTGTTCTCCTGCCAGTACGCGCTCGTCGGCCGCGCGGTCACGCCGGGGAGCGAGACGGAGGCGTTCACGTGGGTGTCGGCGGCGCTGATCGGTGGACTGGCCGCCGGCTCGGCGATCGGCGGCGCCGTGATCGGCCTCGGCGGCGTCGGGGCGCCGTTCGTGTTCGCGTGCCTGGCGTCGATGCTCGGGGCCTTGATCGCGGTCGGGTTCCGCGGCCGGGTGCGGCAGCCGGCGACCGACTCCGACTGCGCGACCGTCTCGGACTAGGGGAGGCGCCGACTAGGGGAGCCAGCGCTCGCCGGCCGGCGTGACCGTGAGCTCGTGCGTGTAGGCGCGGGCCCCCTGCTCGACGAGATAGGCCACCGCCTCGGCGACCTGACTCATATCCGCGAGCGCGTCCTTTGGCTGATCGCGGGTGAACGCCTCGGTCTTCGGGGACTCGATCGTCGCGTCGACGGCCAGCAAGGCGACGTGGATGCCCTCGGCGCGGAGCTCCTGGGCGGCGGCCTGGACCAGCGCCCGGGTCGCGAACGCCCCGGCCGCCCACAGCCCACGCCCCGGGTAAGCCCGCTGCGACGAGCCGCCGGTGATCTGGACGAGCGCACCGCCGCCCTCGTTCTGTCCGAGCGCGGCGATGCCCGCGGACAGGAACACGAACGCCTGCTCGGCCACCGCCACGGTCCAGCCGCGGAAGCCGTCAAGGGTGGCCTGCGCGAGCTCGCCGCCGCCGAACGGGCTGCCGGCGGTCGCGCGGAAGGCGGTGACGGCGTCGATGACTGCGTCGACCGAGCCCGTCTGCACGCGGATCGAGGCCAGCGCGCCGCTCAGGGATTCGAGGTCCGAGGCATCGGCCGCGACCGCCAGGGCGCCGCGCTCACGGACGCGCGCCAGCGTGTCCTCGCTGCGCGCCACGCCGGCGGCGTTCCAGCCGAGCTCGATGAAGTGGTCGATGATCGCGCCGCCGAGGTTGCGGGCGCCGAGCACGACAACGGTCTTGGCCATCCGCTAAGGGTACGCATCAGCGCGCCTCGGCCTGGACCCCGGCCTCGAGCCTTTCGAGCAGCGCGCCAAGCTGCTCGACCTCGTCGTCGCTGAGCCCCGAGCGGAGCATCTGGTCGTGGCGGCGCGCGACCTCGCGCAGCCGGTTGAACAGGACGACGCCGTCGTCGGTGAGCTCGACGCGCTGGACGCGGCGGTTGCTCTCCTCGCGCCAGCGCCGCACGAGGCCCTTGCGCTCGAGCGCGTTCAGGTGGTGGGTCAGCGTCGCCCCCGTGATTCCAAGCTCCTCGGCGAGCGAAGACTGGGTATCCCAGTTCGCCGAGCGGACGAGCAGGAGGACCTGCCAGGTCGGCACCGAGCCGCCGGCCTCGGCCATCGCCCGCTCGAACGCCTGGGTGACCGCGCGCGACGTCCGGGTCAGCCGGAGGCCAATCGGAGCGGACGCGGGGCGGGAGCTCATGACAACGATGATCATACCAGAATCGCTTGACATCAAAGCATTAGATATCGAATCGTCCGATATCCCAGCGTCTGGTCGGTGTTCCTGGTCGCGGCGCCGATCGCCGCGATCGCGCTGATCCTCGTGCTCGCGCTCAGAGAAGAGCGGCGGGGATCGGCACCAGCACGGGCCGGCGCAGCCGCGCCAGCAGCCGGCCGCTGATCGACGAAGTCAGGAACAGGGCATCGGCGCTCGCGAGGCGGTCGAGGTCGATCGGCTCCTCGCGGGCATCGTCGTCGGCGGCCAGCAGCGCGGCGCGGGTGACGCCCGGCAGCATCCGGCCGTCGGCGGGCGGCGTGATCAGCGCGTCGTCCTCGACGATCCAGACGTTCGCGAACGCGGCCTCGAGCACGAGCCCGTCGGTGTCGACGAGCAGCGGCACCGTTCCGGGGCGCAGGGCGGCGAGCGCGTCGAGCAGGCTGCGATCGCGCCACTTGTGAGCGCCGACGCCTCCGGGCAGCGTGAAAGGCTCGAGCACGACGGGGCCCGCCGCCGGTGGTCCTGCGGGCGACACCGTGATCCGCACGGCGCCGTCGGCGTCGGCGAGCACGCGCATCCGCGAGCGGCCCGTGGCCTCGGCGGCCGCGGCGTAGGCGCCGGCGAGCACGGTCGCGGGCAGGGCGGCGCCGTACAGCTCGGCCACCGAGGCGGCAAGCCGCCCCAGGTGCCGCTCGAGCGCGACCGGACGGCCGTTCTCGACCAGCACGGTCTCGAACACGCCGAGCGCGGGATCGGGCCGCTCGGAGTGGAGCAGGGCGCGCTCGGGCGGCGGTCCGATGCGCCCCCAGCGTCGGGCGAGCGGCGCGACCGATCCGCCGATTGCCGCGATCGGCCCGGCGGCCTTCGTGAGCGCCTCGGCCAGCTCCTGCTCGGGATCGGAGTCGGCCACGATCGCGCCCCCGGCACCCATCCAAATCGCGCCCGAGGCAATCTCGAACGTACGGATCACGACGTTTAGATCGAGTCCCGCGATCGGGCTGGCGATCCCGATCGCGCCCGTATACACCTCGCGCCGCGTGGCCTCGAGCTCCGCAATCACCTTCATCGCCTGGACCTTCGGCGCGCCCGTCACCGACCCCGGCGGGAACGTGGCGCGAAGCAGCTCGCCATCGTCCACGCCGTCGCGCAGGCGCCCGCTCACGGTCGAGACCAGGTGCCACACGCCGGCGTGGCCCTCGACCCGGGGCTCGAGCGCCTTCACGGTCCCATACGCGCAGACCCGGCCGAGATCGTTGCGCATGAGGTCGACGATCATCACGTGCTCGGCGGCGTCCTTGGTCGATTCGATCAGCGCGTCGCGCGCCGCCTGCCGCTCGGCCTCCGAGCCGGTCCGCGGCCGGGTCCCCTTGATCGGTTCGGTCCGCACGTCGCGCCCGGACCGGCGGAGGAAGCGCTCGGGCGACAGGCTGACGACGCCGCCGACCAACGCCCCAAATCGGGGCTGGGCCCGCGGCAGCGCGCGGACGAAAAGGTCGAGGGGGTCGCCCTCGAACTCGGCGGCTAGCCGCACGCACAGGTTGGCCTGGTACAGCTCTCCGTGGACGATCCGGCGCCGGCAATCCGCCACCGCCGCCACGTGTCCGGACGCCCCGTTGGCGGCGAGCTCGAACGGCCCCGGCACCGGTGCCGGACGCCCCTCCACCGTCGCCGGCCCGGCGCGCAACCGCTCGCTCCACACTCGCAGCCGCTCATCGAGAAAGGCGGCGCGCTCAGCTGACCACAGTCCCTCGAACCACCACCGCCCGCCGTCGTAGACGACGACGTGGTCGTAGAACGCGAGCGAGAACGCCGGGCACACGATCGGGGCGGGTGCGCTCGGCGGGAGCTGCTCGACGAGCGAGCCGAGCCCGTACCCCAGCCATCCCACCCACCCACCCCCGACCGCGGCCTCGCCCTCGGAAACAGAAGGCTGGGACTCAAGAACGCAGAACGGATCCGCATCCGGATCAGCGACGCGCTCCGGATAGGAGCCGAGCACGGTCAGCCCGCCCAGCCATTCGCCGGCGAGGGCGAACGGGTGCTCATCGCCGCGCAGCCGGGCGACCGCTTCGTGCGGCTCGAGGCCGGACTCCAACGCCACCCGAAATGCTCGCACTACGAAAGTCACCCCTCCGCGAACCGTCGCTCGAGCTCGCGGATCTCGTCCATCCCGATGAAGTCGAGAAACTCGCCGAACGCCGGCAGCGACGGAACCAGCTCGATCGGCGTGCCGTCGTCCTTGATCTGCTGGAGTGCCGACCTGATCGCCCCGGTCGCGGCCAGGAGCACGCTCAGCGGGAAGATCACGATGCTGAATCCGAGCTCGCGCAGGAACTCGTGGGTGACCGCCGGCGTCTTACCGCCCTCGGCGTAGTTGAACAGCAGCGGCACGTCCGGGAAGGCCCGTGCGACCGCCTCGATCTCGGCCTCGGACTGCGGCGCCTCGACGAACAGCGCGTCCGCCCCCGCCTCGCGGTAGAGCCGCGCGCGTCGCAAGGCGGGCTCCAGACCCTCGACCGAGCGCGCGTCGGTGCGCGCGATGATCAGAAAGTCGGGAGAGCGCCGCGCGGCCACGGCGGCCTCCACCTTGGCCGTCATCTCCGTGGCGGCCACGAGCTGCTTGCCGTCCATGTGCCCGCACTTCTTGGGCATCACCTGGTCCTCGAGGTGGATCGCGCCGACGCCGGCGGCCTCGTACTCGTGCACGGTCCGGATCACGTTGATCGCGTTCCCGTAGCCGGTGTCAGCGTCGGCGATCACCGGAATGTCGACCGCCTGGGCGATCCGGCGGGCGTTGTCGACCATCTCCCCGAGCGTCATCAGGCCGATGTCGGGGCGACCAAGTCGCGAGGCCGCGCTGCCGAAGCCGGTCATGTAGGCCGCTCCGAAACCCGCCTCCTCGATCAGACGCGCGCCCAGCGCGTCGTAGCACCCCGGAGCGAGCACCATCTCGCCCGTCTGGAGAAGCTGGCGCAGCCCAGCGCTCGTGCCCGTCTCGGAGCCCAATAGCCGCGCCATGGATGAACGCTCAGTCTCCGGTCGGCTTGACCCCTGCGGCCTCGACCATCACGATCGCGGTGCGCACGGGGGCGCGGGTCCGGTGCTCGATTCCCCGCGGCACCGTGTAGCCCTGGTGGGGGTCGAGCACTACCGTGTCCCGGCCCTCGATGTCGATCAGCAGCTGACCATGGAGCACGAGGAAGAACTCGTCGGTGTCGTCGTGGTGGTGCCAGTGGAAGTCGCCCGCGAGCACTCCGAGGCGGACCACCGCGTCGTTGACCGTGGTCAGCGTCTGGTTGAACCAGGGCTCGTGGGCGGCGATCTCGGCCGGCAGGTCGATCAGCGTGAGGCTGCCGAACTTGTCGTCGAGATGGATGTCGTATGCGCTCATCGGTTCAGTAGCTCCCGTAGCTCGTTCAGGTCACGCTCGCTCGGTTGCCATCGCGCGGCCGCCGTGTTCTGGTCCACCTGCTCGGGCTTGGTCGCGCCGGCGATGACGGTCGACACCACCGGGCGTGCCAGGAGCGCTCCGATCGCGACGTCGATCAGCGATACCCCGCGCGCGGCCGCGTACTCGGAAAGCGCCTCAACGAGCGAAAACTGCTCGTCGGTGGCCACCTGATCGCGACCTGCGAGCCGGGTGCCCGCCGGCGCCGACTCGCCCCGCCGGTACTTGCCGGTGAGCAGTCCCGACGCCAATGGGAAGAACGGGACGAAGCCGAGGCCGAGCCGCTCGCACGTCGGCAGCACCTCGCGCTCGGCGTCCCGCACGAGCAGGCTGTAGTTGTTCTGGATCGAGGTGAACCGGGCGAAGCCCCGGTCCCGCGCGACCGCGTCGGCCTCCTCGATCTGCTCGGCGCTGAAGTTCGACGCCCCGATCCAGCGCACGGTGCCCGCATTTACGAGCCCGTTCAGGGTCTCGAGCGTCTCGGCGATCGGCGTGACGCCGTCGGGCTGGTGGTACCAGTAGTAGTCGATCACGTCCGTCCGCAGGCGGCGCAGCGACGCCTCGACCGCCTGGAGGATGTAGCCGCGCGAGCCGCGCGGACCGAGGCCGTCGCCCATGTCCATCCCGAACTTGGTCGCGAGCACGACCCGGGCGCGGCGGCCTTGGAGAACCTCGCCGAGAAACTCCTCGCTCTGCCCGCGCGGGCCGCCATAGGTGTTCGAGGTGTCGAGGAACGTGATCCCCTGCTCGAGCGCGGCATCGACGACCGCGCGCGTGCCCTCGAGGTCGACCCGCCGGCCGAAGTTGTTGCCCCCGAGCCCGATGACCGAGACCTCGGGTCCGAGGACGCCGAGCGAGCGTTTGGGAAGGTCGGCCATCGACGATGTCTATAGCAGACGGCTGCGGAGTGCCTTGCGGTCGAGTTTGCCGACGGAAGTCAGCGGGACGGCGTCGACGATGTGGACCTCGCGAGGGTACTTGTAGCCGCCGATCCGCTCCCGGGCCCATGCCACGAGCTCATCCGCGGACACGCCGTTCTCGGACGCAATCGATACGAACGCGATCACCTCCTCGCCGTGACGCTCGTCCGGGCGCCCGACCACGCCGGCGGCGGTGACCGCCGGGTGCTCGAGTAGCGCGTCCTCGACGTCGCGGGGGTAGACGTTGAACCCGCCGCGGATGATCAGGTCCTTCTTGCGGTCGACGACGAACAAGTAGCCCTCGTCGTCGAGATAGCCGACGTCGCCGGTGTGTAGCCACCCGTCGCGCAGCGCCTCGGCGGTTAATTGGAGATCCCGCCCACCCCCGCCCCAGTACCCCTGCATCACCGCCGGCGAGCGAACGCATATCGCCCCGGGTTCGCCGGCGGCCAGGGATTCCCCGTCCTCGTCCACGATCCGCACGACCGCACCCGGGATCGGCAGGCCGACCGACCCCGGCTTCTCGTGTCCGACCGGGTTGGTGGAGATCAGTGCGGCGGTCTCGGTCAGACCGTAGCCCTGGCGGACGGTCATCGACGGGATCCGCCGCTCGATCTCCTCGGCGACCTTCGGGGCCAGCGGGGCGGCGCCACAGCCCAGATAGCGCAGCGTCGAGAGATCGAACGCCTCGAGCGGCTGCGCGAGCAGCAGGTGGATCATCGACGGCACGACGGCGCTCGTCTGCAGGCCGTGCTCCTGCACGAGCGCGAGGAACGCGGCCGGGTCGAACCAGCGGAGCAGCACGGTTACGGGGCGCTCGGGAGAGTGCATCGCCGAGACCGTGACCAGCATCCCGTACGAATGCGACAGCGGCAGCGTCATCAGCGATCGGTCGACCCCCGGAACGTGCGAGGCGCCCTGCACGGCCTTGCCCGCGAAGTTGAGGTTGGCGTGCGAGAGCATCACGCCCTTGGCCCGTCCGGTGGTTCCGCCCGTGTAGAGCAGCGCCGCCAGGTCGTCGTCGGCGCGAGGGACGATCGCGGCCGGCTCCGCCTGCTCGAGGTCGCTCAGCGGGATCACGCCGTCGCCGGCACCGTCCGTGGAAATGACGTGCCGCACGTCGTCCAGACCTGCCACGGCCCGGCCCACCTTGTCGACGAACTCCGAGGTCGTGATCACCGCGGACGCCCGCGAGTCGGCGATGACGTGCCGAAGGTCCTCGGGCGTGAGCAGGAAGGTCGCGGGGGTGACGACCGCGCCGGCCCGCCACACCGCCTGGTAGACCATGCTGACCTCGGGGCGGTTGGCCATGCTGACAACCACGCGCTCGCCGGGCTCGATCCCCAGGGCCCTGAGCCCAGCGCCAAGACGGCAGGCGCGCGAGAACACCTCGGCCGACCCGTACCAGCGCCCCTCGAACAGCAACGACTCGTAGTCGCCGCGGCGCTCGAAAGCGGCCTCGGCGAGCCGGGCGAGGTTGCTCGTCGCGCTCGTCGCGATCGCCGGGGTCAAGGATGGTTGCCGGGAAGCCCGGCGTGGCGCAGTAACCGGGCCATCTCATAGAAGCCGTTCTGGAACTCGGTCAGTTCGCGCGGCGGATCGGCCGCGGCGACCGGATCGGAGAACCGGGCCCGCGTCCAGCCGGTGCGCCAGTCGACGAGCGCCTTGATCGCGTCGTCGTGAGTCGGGACGTCAGGCCGCGGCTGCCCGTCGATCAGCAGGTGACCGAGGTGGTTCGACGCGGCAACCCGGGCGGTCATCGCCGGTATCTGGCCGTCGACTGCGCAGAACCGCGTGAAGATCGTCTTCATGATCGAGGTGTGGTCGAAAGCGAAGTCCGGGCCGAGCAGCGCGGTCGACGTCGACCCGGGGGCGACAAGGGGCGAGACGAGGAGCGCCGGCACGCGGACGCCGTGGCGGGCGAAGTTGGGATCGTCGTCGGTCGCTGCCGGCGGCGCCACGTGGTCGTAGAAGCCGCCGTGTTCGTCGTAGACGATGATCAGCAGCGTCTTCGCCCACGTGTCGGGTTTCGAGCTGAGCGCGTGGTAGATCGTCAGGATCAGGTCCTGCCCGGCGAGCACGTCCGACGGCGGGTGATCATCGTTCGAGTCCGGGCCGAGCACGCGGAGATCCTTGAAGTGGGGGTCGATCCACGACACCGCGGCCAGGTTGCCCGCGGCCACGTCGTCCAGGAAGGAGCCCTTCTCATCAAGCCTCCCGAGCTCCGTCTCATCGATACTCAGCTTGCGCTGGTCGACGTACCCGAAACGGTCGTGATGGCTGAGGCGGTATTCCGCATCAACCGCCCGCAACGTCCCCGGGTCATATGAGTACCAGCGCCAGTTCACGTTCGCCTCGTCGAGGTAGCGAATGAACGTCGGCAGGCAGTACACCGGGACGGAAACGTCGTCGCGCGAGCCCGCCGCCCGACCCGTCATCGCGTACAGCCGGTTCGGCCAGGTCGCACCGGGCACGGAGCTGAACCAGCGGTCGACGACGCAGTACTCGGCCGCCAGGTGGTCATACACGGGGAGATCGTCGCCGTCGTAGTAGCCCATCACCAGCCCGGGGTCTGGCACGGGCACGTTCAGTTGTTTGGCGCGGGCCGCGGATATCCGGGCGAAGTTGGCGACGAACCCCTGGCCGCCGTTTGACAGCTGCTCGTCGACGGACTGGCTCGAGTGGTCGGGGTCCTCGGCCTCGCCGCCGAACTGCGTCTGCTCGAGGTGGCGGATCGGATACGGCCGTCCGTCGTGCTGGTTGACGTCCTTATCTGGCCCGCGAAGCCCGTCGACGTCGGTGCGCCCCCGCCCGCCGAGCGACGCCGGCAGCGACAGGTACCCGAGCATGTGGTCGAACGAGCGGTTCTCCATCATCACCACGACCATGTGCTCGACCGCGGCCAGGCGCGCTGCCGCGTCGTCGGTCGGGGCCGGAATCCGCTCGGGTGGCGTGGGCGGCACCGGAGCGACGACGACGTCCACGACCTCCTGCAGCTTCTCGGGCAGGAGTTTCGCCACTCCCCGGAGCACGTCGCGCTCGAGCTTCCCCCACATCAGGGTCAACCCTATCTCGTTAGCACGTCGCGCACAGCATCGATCCCGGCTTGGGCCAGCACCTCGCCGGCGCCCCCCAGCGGCACGAATCCGGGCACGAACGATGCCGCCGCGTCGAACTCGAACTCGAGGCGCGTGGACCCGTTGCCCTGCAGGCGCCAGATCAACTCGAGCCGGTCCGGGTCATTCGGGCCTTCCGGCACGCGGGTCAACGTGATCGCCACCGGGCACTTGGTCGCGACCGTCACGACGAACTCGAAGTCGGGCCGAACGGGCTCTGCGGAATGTGGAGCGCCGCCCTGGCCCTACCCGGTTTGTTCCTCCGCTCTCGCTCGAGCAGCTCGACCTCGCGTACGAACTCGAACCAGTCCGGATAGCGCTCGACGGCCGCTAACAGCTCGAAGCACTCCTCGGGCCGCAGATCAAGCTCCCCCGTGGCGCGTCCCTGCAGCTCTTTCACGGAGTCAACAGGATCTTGCCGGTCGTTTTGCGCCCCTCGAGGTCCTCGTGCGCCTGGCGTGCCTCCTCGAGCGGGTAGCGCGCGCCGATTCGGACGTCGAGCTTGCCCGACTCGATCAGCTCGAATACGGCGCGGGCCCGTTCCTGGAGCAGCTGCGGCGTGCGCGTGTACGTCCCCAGCGTCGGGCGCTGGACGTACCAGGAGCCGGCGACCAGCATCCCCGGATCGATCGGGTCCGGCCGCCCGCTGGCCGCGCCGTAGAGGATCATCCGACCGGCCGGTCCGAGCGCCTTGAACCCGTCGAGGAACGTGGCCTTCCCGACACCGTCGTAGATCGCGGCCACACCCTCGCCGCCCGTGATCTCTCTCGCCCGGGCGGCGAACCCGTCGTAGCCGATGACCTCGTCGGCGCCGGCGCCGCGCGCCAGGTTGGCCTTCTCCTCGGTCGAGGTCGTCGCGATCACGCGGCCGCCGCGCGCCTTGGCGATCTGGGTCAGAAGCAGGCCTACGCCACCGGCGGCGGCGTGGACCAGCGCCCAATCGCCGGGAGCGATCGGATACGAGTCGACCGCCAGGTAGTGCGCGGTCATGCCCTGGAGCAGCGCGGCCGCCGCGACCTCGGTCGACACCCGGTCGGGTATCGGGACGAGCCGCTCGCGAGGGTGGCCGATCTGCTCGGCGTAGCTGCCGGCGACGTGCGCCCACGCCACGCGCTCGCCGGAGTCGCGGATCTTGCCGGCCCCCTCGACGCCGATGATCGCGGGTGGCTCGGAACCGTAGCCCCCGCCGTTGCGCTCGTACACATCCCGGTAGTTGACCCCGATCGCCTCGACGTCGACCAGCACCTCGCCCTCTCCGGGGTCGGGCGCCGGGACCTCCCTGAGCTCGAGGACCTCGGGTCCGCCGTTTCGCTCGAACACGATCGCGCGCATTGCGGCGCCGAACGCTATCGGAGGCGCCAGTCCAGTGGGTCAGCTCGCGCAGACTGGACGCGGACCGGTCAGCTCGCGCACGCCGAGCACAGCCCCCAGACCACGAGCTGGGCGTGATCGGGGACGAAGCCCTCGGCTGCTGCCCGCGCCAGCGCGTCGTCGGGCGCGGGCGCGCCCTCGAGGTCGGCCATCGCCCCGCACCTCCGGCAGACGGTGTGGGCGTGTGGCTCGACGCGCGAGTCGAACACGACCGCCCCGTTGCCGGTGCCCACACGCCGCACGACCCCGAGGCCCTCGAGCAGTTCGAGCGTCGCGTACACGGTCGGCAGCGACGTGCCGGGAAGCACCTCGGACACCGACGTCAGCACCCGCTCGGCGGTCATGTGCTGCGAGTGGCCGCACAGCGCGCGGTGGATCACGAGCCGCTGAGGCGTGACGCGAAGGCCTCGCTCGCGCAGCTTGGCGGTGAGGCGTTCGTCGATCTCAGAGAAAGTCATCAGCAAGATCATAGCTGAACTTAGGGCATCCTTATTCTAAGCCACTTGCTACAGTGAGCGACCGATGAACGGCGATGTCGCAACCTCCCCCCGGAGTCAGTCGCGCCTGATGCACTGGGTCGCGAACCTGACCGGATACGACGACCGCACGTTCACGCTCCGCGTCGTCCAGCCGGCGCTCGTCGGGATGATCGACGGAACGGTGTCGACGCTCGCGCCGATCTTCGCCGCGGCGATCTCGAGCAACTCGCACACAGCGCTCGTGGTCGGCATCGCCACGGCGCTAGGCGCCGGGGTCAGCATGGGCTTCTCCGAGGCGTTGTCGGACACCGGCGAGGAGACCGGGCGCGGCTCGGCCGTGGTCCGGGGCGCGATCACCGGCCTGGCCACCGCGCTCGGCGGCGTCTTCCACTCGCTGCCGTTCCTGATCAAGGACGTCCACACCGCGCTCGCGATTGCCGGGACCGTCGTCGGCATCGAGCTGTTCGTAATCGCCTGGGTGCGCTGCCGCTTCCTGCACGTGTCGCTGCGCAACTCGCTCCTGATGGTCACGTGCGGGGGCGCGATCGTCGTCGCGATGGGCGTATTGATCGGCAGCTCCTAGCGGGCGAGGTCGGCTAGGCGCGGTTGCCGGACGCGGCCTGGATCGCCTGCCACACCGTCTGTCCGTTGACCGGCATGTCGAGGTGGCGCACCCCGTACGGCGACAGCGCGTCGATCACGGCGTTGTGGACCGCCGGCGTGGCGCCGATCGTGCCCGACTCGCCGATCCCCTTGACCCCGAGCGGATTGATCGGCGTCGGGGTCTCCATCCCCACGACCTCGATCGACGGCAACTCGGTGGCGGCCGGGATCCCGTACGTGACCAGGTTGGCGTTCTGTGGGTTCCCGTCGCTGTCGTACGTCAGCTCCTCGAACAGCGCCTGGGCAATCCCGGCGACGACCCCGCCGTGGACCTGGCCCTCGGCGACGAGCGGGTTGATGATCCGGCCGGCGTCGTCGACCGCCACCATCCGCTGGAGCTCGACGGCGCCCGTCTCGGTGTCGACCTCGACGATGGCCACATGCGCGCCGAACGGGAACGTCGGCTGCGCGGCCTGGAAGTCGACCTCGGCGCTCAGCTCGCCAAGCCGGCCCTCGGAGTCAAGCCGCCCGGCCAGGTCGACCCAGCTGAGCGACGGGGAGGGCGCGCCCGTGACGTGAAAGCGGCCCTGCTCGACATCGAGCTCCATGTCTTCGGGGGCGGCCTCGAGCTCGGCGGCCGCGAGGCGCTTGCCGATCTCGACCACCTCCTCCGACGCCTTGCCGGCGGCCACGCCGCCGATCTGGGTCGACTTCGAGCCGTAGGTGCCGGTGCCGCGAGGTACCACGTCGGTGTCCCCCTTGCTCACGGTGATCTTCTCGATCGGGATGCCGAGCCGCTCGGACGCGATCTGCGCGAAGGTCGTCTCGTGGCCCTGGCCCTGGGAGAACGAGCCGGTGCGGACGATGGCCTCGCCGGTGCCGGTGATCTCGACCCCTCCGAACTCGCTCTCGGAGATCCCATTGGTGACCTCCACATAGACGCTCAGGCCGATGCCGAGCTGGCGGGTGCCGCCGTTCTCGCGCCGCCTGGACTGCTCGCGCCGCAGGTCCTCGTAGCCCGCGCTCTCGAGCGCGAGGTCCAGCGCGCCGCCGAAATCTCCGATGTCGTAGTTCGCGCCGGACGCGGTCGTGTAGGGAAAGGCGTCGTTGGGGATGAAGTTCCGGCGACGGACCTCGGCGGGGTCGAGCGAGAGCTCGCCGGCGAGCTGGTCCATCGCGCGCTCGATCATCTGGGTCGCCTCGGGGCGGCCCGCGCCGCGCACCGGGCCGACCGGGGTGGTGTTGGTGACGACCGCCCGGACATTGGTCTCGATCTTGGGGATCCGGTAGACGCCGCTGGCCATCATCGAGGTGAGCATCGGGAGGAACGCGCCGATGCCGGGGTAGGCGCCGGCGTCCGCGAGGATGTTGAGGCGGAGCGCCTGAATCTCCCCGTCGCGATTGGCGCCAAGCTCGAACTCGAGGATCGAGGCCCGGCCGTGGTGCATTGCGACCATGTTCTCGCTGCGCGTCTCGGTCCACCGCACGGGCTTGCCGGTTGCGCGCGCGGTCCAGCCGACGAGCACGTCCTCGACCGCGATGCCCTTGGCGCCGAAGCCGCCGCCGACGTCGGGCGCGACCACCCGCACGTTCTCGGGCTCAAGCCCGAGCAGCGTGCCGAGCACCATCTTGTCCTGATGCGGCGTCTGGGAGGAGATCCACAGCGTCATCCGCTCGTCCTCGCCCCACTGCGCCGCGCTCGACCGTGGCTCGATCGGGCAGGCGGCCAGCCGCTGGCTGATGACCTTGCCCGTGACCACGACGTCCGAGCTGTCGAACAGGTTCGGGTCGGGATCCTGGGCGGGGTTCGAGATGCAGACGTTGGATCCGACGCCGGGGTACAGGACCACCTCGTCGCGAGCGGCCTCCTCGGGATCCGTCACGGACGGCAGCGGGTCGTAGTCGACATCGACGAGCTCGGCGGCGTCGACGCTCGCCTCGCGGCTGTCGGCCACCACGATCGCGACGATGTCGCCGACGAACCGCGCCGTGTCCGCGGCCAGCAGCGGCCGGTACATCTGCGCGTCGACCGGAATGAACGGCGGCGGCGGGTTGACGATTCCGCCGACGTCGGCGGCGGTGAAAACCTGCGCGCCGGCGGCCTCGGCTTCCGAGGTGTCGATGCCGTTGATCCTGGCGTGCGCCATGTACGAGCGCACGAACGTCAAGTGGAGCGCGCCGGGCATCGACAGGTCGTCGACGTAATGGCCCTCGCCCCTGAGGAAGCGCGGATCCTCGCGGCGGCGGATGCGTTGTCCCACGACGTTGGCCAAGGCGGTCGGAAGCTTTGCACACGCCGGGCAGGGATGCCCGGCGGACCCGGCGGACGCGGCTACGGCCCCGCTCGGCATCCATGCCTCGTATGAAGGACCCGCCCACCCCTGCCGCGCGACATCCGACGGACGTCGAGCGGAGCGAGACCCAGATTAAGCGGCGTCGGCGATCGACAGCGAGCCGAGCGCGTCGAGCTCGGCCGGCGGCTCGCCCGGCAAATGCCAGTCGGTCCCCGTCCACACCACGGCCTCGCGCGCGGCCAGCTCGCCGAGTGCCTTCGTGACCGTGGGGCGGCGAGCGGCGACGAGGTCGGAGAGCATCGAGTGCGTCAGCTGCAGCCGCACGTGGACGCCGTCCTGATGCATGGTCCCCCAGCGGTCGGCGAGCTCCCAGAACAGCATGTGCAATCGCAGGTCGATCCGCGGCTGCTGGACGATTGCCATGTTCGTCGCGATATGGCGCGAGCGCCTGAGCGCGCGCGTCACGACCGCCGACACCACCTCGGGATAGCGGGTCGCGCGCGAGGTGAACTCGTTGTCGAGGATCGCCATGCGGCTCGGCCGGAGCATGCGCCACCGTCCGGTCCGCGGCAGCGACGTTCCCATGTCGTGCCGGTGGAACGGGTTCAGGAGGTCGCCGTCGCCGAGCAGCTCGGCGCCGAACCGTCCGGCGACGCCGACCCGGCGCGCGACCAACCCGTCGAGGATCAGCAGCCCGATGCCTTGTGACATGTCGGGCAACTCCTCGGGCGGCGACCACTGGCCGGCGGGACATTCCCACGTCCCGGCGACGCAGTCGCGGACCGCGGCCTCGAGTCGCTCGCCCGACAGGCCGTCCGTCAACTCAGGATCATCCGCCAGGATCCGGCTCAAACTACCCATGATGCGCTGCTGCGCCGCGGCTCAGGCAGCGGGGTCGAGTGCGCGCCGGCGAGCCGCGATCACCCGCGCTGACACTCGCTGATCGCGGTCGGTGATCGCGAGCAGCTCGTCGACCAGGGAGAGGGCGGCGGCGTGAGTACGGTCCGTGTGCTTCCGGATCGAGTGCACGGCGTAGGTGCCGACCGCGTCCATCGGGGGCCGGCGCAGGCGGCCGATCGCGCGCAGCGGCGAGCGCAGCACGAACCAGGTCGGCCGCGTCCGCTCCATCTCCTCGGCCCATTGCTCGAGGTGGGCGGCTCGAGCCTGCTGGGTCTTCGCGGATGCGCGGCTGCCCACCACCTTCGAGGCGTACTCGTACAGGCTCTGGCGGCGGTCGGAGTCGATCGAGTCGTTGTACGAGCGGAGGAAGGATCCGATGACCGGACACACCGATGCCGGATGGTCGGTGAATGGCTCGCCGGCGAGCATCGAGGCGAGCTCCATCACGCATGCCCCATCGTCGGGTCCGGAGTGCTTGCCCTTGCTGAGCTTGATCGTCTGGTAGCTGACGGGGGACATCTGCCTTCCTTCTTGCCGCAATAGACCTCGAGTGCCTGTTGGATTACCCACCAGCGACGCGCTTGACGCATTCCAAGCGCCATCAGCTCTTTGCGAATCCGGCGTTGAGCAGCTGCACGGCCTGGGCGTATGTATTGCCCGAGTGCAGGAGGACCACGCCGAGCCAGCGACGCCCCCGCCGAGCGGCCGCCACCAGGCACTGGCCGGCGGCGTCGGTGAACCCCGTCTTGACCCCGTCGGTCCCCGGATACTGCGCGACGAGCAGGGGATTGTTGTTGTACAGGAACAGCTTCCCGCCCTTGATCGGGAAGGGCACGATCGCGCTGCGCGAGCCCACGATGTTCGCCAGGAGCGGCTGGGTGAGCAGTGCGTGAGCGATCAGCGCGAGGTCGGAGGCGCACGAGTGATTGCCCGCATCAACGATGCCCGAGACCGTCGTGTAGTGGGTGCAGGTCAGGCCCATGTCGTGCGCGCGTTGGTTCATCAGGGTGATGAAGTCCGACTGGGTGTGCGCGACGTGGTCCGCGAGCGCGATCGCCGCGTCGTTACCGGAGGGGAGGAGCAGGCCGTAGAGCAGGGCGGTCAGCGGCACGCGCTTGCCCTTTGGGAGCAGCCCGACGCCCGAGCCCGTGTAGTGGAGCGCGTCGCTCGTGATCAGGACCCTGGCGCTCGGGCGCGCGTGCGTCACGACGACGAGCGCGGTCATCATCTTCGTCAGGCTGGCGATCGGAACCACCTGCGTCGGGTTGCGTGCCCACAGCACCTGCCCGGTGGTCACGTCGAACAGGAGCCCGCTCTTGAGCCCGAGCTTCAATTTGACCTGGACGCGGTCGGGGGCCGGCGCCGGCGCGATCCCGTAGTTGCCGCGGACCGGCGCTTTTGGCGGCACGGCATGTTTCGCGGTAGCGATGGGCGGGCTGGGGAGAGGAGCCGTCCCCGGGCCGCTCGCCCTCGCGGCCATGAACCCGAGGAGCGCCGCGCCCGTGAGGACGACGACGCCGATGGCCGTCCGGAGGCGGTGGGGCCGGGCCGCGCCCTTGCGACCGGGTCGCCGGGGGGCGATGCGCCGGCGGCGGTCCCGGCGCGTTCGGCCTCCTTGGAGGACGCTCATCGCCGTGGAGGATGAAGCAAAGCCCCGATGATTCCGAACGTGAACAGCACGACGATGATGATCGCGAGCACCGCGACCGGCGTGAGACCGTGGACGTGGATGTCGCGCACGGTGAGGGTGGCGAGCGCCGCGACGAACAGCAGCGCGATCGTGAGGACGGCCAGTCGCAAGCCTCAGACCACTTAGTAGACCGGATCGCGGGACGGAATCTGACGGCGCTTCGTGGCGAGCAGTTTGATCGTGGCCAGGCCGAAGACGAACCCGCCGACGTGGGCGAAGTACGCCACGCCGCCGCTCGACCCCGTCGCCGTGGTGAGGCCGGCCGCGGCAAACGCTGCCTGCTCGGCGAACCAGATGCCGAGCATCACGACCGCCGGCAACTCGATCACGGTGAAGAACAGGATGATGATCACGAGCGTCAGCACACGGGCCCGCGGGTACAGCAGGATGTAGCCGCCGAGCACCGCGGCGATCGCCCCCGAGGCCCCGAGCGTGGGCGTGAGCGAGTCCGGGCGGATTGCGACCTGGAGCGCCAGCGCCGCGATCCCGCCGAGGATGTAGAAGAAGATGAACTTGACCGGTCCCATCGCGTCCTCGACGTTGTTGCCGAAGATCCACAGGAAGATCATGTTGCCGCCGATGTGGATGATCGAGGCGTGCATGAACATCGCGGTGAACACCGTCTGCCACGTGGGGATGGCGCCCGGGAGCGTGCCCTTGACGCAGCCGATGGCCTGCTGGCCGACCGCGGTCGTAACCACGCCGCACTGATCGCCGGGGTGGGTAAGCGCGAATGGGATCGCCCCGTACTTGACCTCCTGCTGCGGCGTCGGGCCGCTGATGATGGACCCGCCGTGGCGGATCGTCAGCAGGTACACGACGACGTTCACCAGAATCAGCGCCGCCGTCACGAACGGAAACCGATCGGTGGGGATGTTGTCCTTCAGCGGGATCACGAGCGCTTCAGATTAGGCCCCGGGCGGGGCGGCTCGTGCCGGGGGCGTTAGCCCTGCGGGACCGGCGAGGCGACTGCGGCGAGCAGCCACGGCTGGCGGGAGTCGCCGTCGAGCGTGAACGTCCAGTGCTCGGTGAACTTCGTCTGATGCGACGGACTGCCGGCGACCACGGCGGTCGTATCGCGATCCTCGATGTAGCGCCGGCCTTGCAGTTGCACCTCGATCGTCATCGTCGACGGCTGCGCGGCCGCGTCCAGCCCCGTTATGCGGATGGCCGTGACCTGTGGTCCACGCACGACGAGGCGCGTCCTCTGGCTGGGGTCGCCCGGGTGGAGGAGATCTCTCACGGCCTGACCGTGGGCGATCGACCGCAGCCGGGCCGCGTCGCCGTCGACGGCCTCGGCCCACGCGCTGACCGCGCGCCGTGCGGTGACCTCGAGCACGTCGGGCGCAAACCGGCCGTCGGCGAGGCTCAGGTCGAGCGCGGCGGCGTGCGCGTCGCCCTTGAAGTCGAGGTCCGCGACCTCGGCGATGTTCGTGTTCTCTGGCACGGCGTCTTGGACCGCGCCCTCGATCAGCGCCTCGTCCCTGAGCGCGGTGTTATCGGACCACGTGGTGGCGACGATCGCCTCGTCGATCGCGTGCATGCCCTCGGCGCCCTGCTCGATGCTGACGAGCATCCAGCGGCCGTTTCGGCGTCCAAGGGTCCAGAACTCGCGAAGGTGGACGGTCTCTGACAGGTGGCCGGCGCGCCTGACGTGGTTGCCGAGGCGGTCCTCGACGTAGTCGCGGAGCTTGGCCTCGACGCGGACCGTGACGCTGTCGGTCTGCGCGTCGCCCTTGTGGTTCAGGCCCACATACTCGACTTGTGGTTCGCCGAGGATCTGGACGCGGTTCCGCCACCCGTGGCGGTCGAGGTCGTCGAGCCGGCGGTCCCATTCGCCCGAGAGCTTGGGGCCGACGAGGCGTTGGAGAGCCGCCCGGTCGCCGCGGTCCCACGCCGCCTGGACCTGCTTGAACAGCGCGGTGGCGTTGACCTTGACTGCGTCGGCGGCGAACGCGGCGTCGTCCTCGGCGGCCTCGGCCGCGGCCGCCTGGACGCGGCGCTGGCGCTGGGCGACGCGGCGGCGTTGTGCCCGGCCCTTGCTGCTCTGCGCCGACCACGCGCGGGTCGCGCCAGGGGCGACGCGGGTGATGATCAAGTACGCGATGGCCAGCGCGATCAGGACGAGCGCGCCGAGACCGTGGCCGAGCACGGCGATCCGGATGAGCAGCTGGATCAGGATGAAGACCCCGAAGCCGCCACCGCCACCGCCGCCGCCACCGCCACCGCCGCCTCCGCCTCCGAAGCCCGCCGAGCCGCCGCCGGCGGCCGCGAGCGCCGCGGGCGCCAGAAGGAGTGCGGCCAGGACGACCGCGGCTGCGATCAGGAGGGTCCGCTTCCTGCGACTCACCCGGAAACCTCCAGCGGCCCAACCCCTGCCACCCGCTGCGCCACGTGTTCGTCAGCGTGGTAGCTGCTGCGCACGAGGGGTCCGGCCGCGACGTGCTCGAACCCGAGCGCGTACGCGGCGGTCTCCAGCTCCTTGAACTCGTCCGGGTGCCAGTAGCGCACGATCGGCAGATGGTTTTCGGTCGGCCTGAGGTACTGGCCGACGGTCAGGACCTGGACGTGGTTCTCACGGAGCGTCCCGAGGGTGTCGACCATCTCGTCGAAGGATTCGCCGAGGCCGACCATGAGGCCGGACTTGGTGGTCACGTCGTCGCCGGCGAGTTCTTTGGCGTTTCTGAGGACCCGGCACGATCTGGCGAAGGTCGAGCCGCGTCGGGCGAGCGGATAAAGGCGGGGGACGACCTCGACGTTGTGGTTGAACACGTCGGGTCGCTCGGCGATCACCTTCGCGAGCGGCATCTCCTCGCCGCGGAAGTCGGGGGTCAGGACCTCTACCTTGCAGTGCGGGGCCTGTCTGCGGATCTGCCTGATGACGCCGACGAACGCTTGCGCTCCGTAGTCCGCGAGGTCGTCGCGGTCAACGCTCGTGATCACCGCGTGCCGTAGACCCATCTTGGCCACGCTGCGTGCGACCCGGGCGGGCTCGAGCGGGTCGTTCCACGTCGGCTTGCCCGTCTTCACGTTGCAGAACCCGCAGCGGCGCGTGCACGTGTCGCCGAGGATCATGAACGTGGCGGTGCCGCGCTGCCAGCACTCGCCGATGTTCGGGCACGCGGCCTCCTGGCAGACCGTATGGAGGTTCTCGGCGTCGATCAGGTGCTTGAGCTGCCGGTACCGCGGGCTGCCCGGAGCCGGCACCTTGAACCATGACGGCTTGCGCGACCGGAGCGGTAACACGTCCGGGCCCAGGATGCTCAAGACGTTCTGGTTCCCGCCCGGGTTTGCGCGTGATCGCGTCGCCATACCCTCAGTGTACGGAGGTCGTTGCGCAGGATTGGCACATCGCGTCGCACACCTGTCACGTTTTTTGGTGCACGATCGCTCTCGTGCCCGAGCCTGGTCGAGAAACCACCAAATACGAGGGATTTCTCAGCCAGGCATTGGGGCAGCTGAGCCTTGAGCAAAACGGCGTGTTCGGTCTCGACCAGCTGCGGGGTCTGGGCCTCTCCACGTCCGCGGTCCACAACCGCCACGCCACCGGCCGCCTGCACCGCATCCACCACACCGTCTATTCCCTGGTGCCCAAGGACCTGCTCAAGCGCGACGGCCTCTACATGGCCGCCGTGATCGCCTGCGGGGAGGGCGCCGTCCTATCGCACCGCTCGGCGGCCGCCCTGCACGGCATCCGCGACTGGGGCCACACCAAGATCGAGGTGACGGTGCCCGGCCGCTCCGCCCGCCGGCACGCTGGCATCAAGGTCCACCGCTCGACCACCCTCACGGCCAAAGACGTCACCGTCGTCAACAACATCCCCTGCACGACGATCCCCCGCACGCTGCTCGACCTCGGCGAGGTCGTCACACCCCGCCAACTCGAGCGCGCGTTCGACCAGGCCGAAATCGTCGAAGGCCTCGACCTGAACGCCATCAACGACCAGATCGCCCGCAACCCCACCCGCGCCGGCGCTAAGGCATGCCGCACTGTCCTTGAGACCCACTACATCGGCAAGACGCCGACAGCGAACGAGAACGAGGAGGCCCTGCTGGCGATCACCCGGCCCCTCGGCATCCCAGATCCCGAGTGCAACGCGTTCATCGTCTTGGATGACGGCGGCCCGGCGATCAAGGCCGACTTCGTTTGGCGTGAGCAGCACGTCGTGGTTGAGGCCGACAGCCGCAAGTGGCACGACACGCGCCAGCGATTCGAACACGATCGCGTGCGCGACCAGCGCCTCATCGCGGCCGGGTGGACGGTGATCCGGACCACGTGGCGCCAGATGACCCGCCGGCCACACGAGCTGCGCCCGCTGCTCCTGAAGCTCCTGGCTACTACCCCTCCGGGTAGTCGACCCCTATCCATCCGCGCGGAATGACGTTTGACGAGCTACTGGAGTGTTTTACGCCGTTCGGATAGCGGCAAACCTACACTCGTGAGGGTCCTTCGTAGGCACATGGACGGCCAGCCCCTCTCGGTCCCGGGCACCGTCCAATGCCGTCGCATCCGCGGCGCCGTCAGTGGGGGCGTTGAGGCGTATTCAAGCGCCCCAAGATCGGCTCCGTCGGTTCCGTCCACGCCGGTGCCGGTGGCGCTCGCGCGGAACGCAGCGACAAGAACGGCCCTCACCACACCACATGGGTGACGGGGGGTCGCCACGGGCGACCCCCTGCGCTCCCAATCAGTCGTCAGACGGCGGCGGTTTGGGCGATCACGCGCTCGAGCCGGTCTAGGCTCACGAGCCGCTGCCGGCGCCCGAGCGCGCGGGTGACCTCGTACGACGCGCGCCGGCGGAAGCACTTCATGCAATCGTCGCGCCGACCGGTCTCCACGGCCACCGACGTCATCTGCACACCGTCGAGTCCGCACGGCACGATCCAGCTGAACGGCTCGAGGTCGTTGTCGACGTTCACCGCGAACCCATGCATGCTGACCCCGCGGGACAGGTGCACGCCGATCGAGGCGATCTTGCGGTCGCCGACCCAGACGCCGGTGAAGCGGTGTCCCTCACGCGGTCGCGACCGGGCCTCGGCAACGCCCTCCTGAACGAGCGCCGCCACGAGCGCATTCTCGAGCGTCCGGACGTACTCCACGACGTCGTCGACCCGCACGATCGGATAGCCGACGAGCTGCCCAGGCCCGTGGTAGGTCACCTTCCCGCCGCGACCGGTGTCGACGATGTCGATGCCCCGTTCCGCATACCAGTCCTCGCCGAGCGGCAGCTCGCCCTCGACCGAGCGGCGCCCGCGGGTGTACACGCGCGGGTGCTCGAGCGTGAGCAGCAGATCTGGTACCTCGTCGGCTTGCCGGGCCTCCCGGAGCCACTCCTGAAGCGAGAGCGCCTCGCGGTACTCGACGACCCCGAGATGGCACACCCAGATCTCGGGCACAGACGTCACGACACGCTCTCCAGATTCCGCTTGATCGTCGCCAGGAACTGCGCGGAGAGGGC
The DNA here is from genome assembly GCA_963737055.1 of uncultured Solirubrobacterales bacterium. Lineage (GTDB taxonomy): Bacteria > Actinomycetota > Thermoleophilia > Solirubrobacterales > Solirubrobacteraceae > Palsa-465. Next base: position 855,285 of record CAVTRE010000004.1, read on the forward strand.
ACCGTCGAGCGCCCGGTGGTCCCAGCTCAGGCCGAGGATCGTCATCGGCCGGATGGCGATCGAGTCGTTGCCGGCGGCGTCGGTGACCACGACCGCGCGCTTGATCACGGCCTCGAGGTCGAGGATCGCGACCTGCGGCTGGTTGATGATCGGGGTGGCCATGATCGACCCGTACTGACCGGGGTTGGTGATCGTGAACGTGCCGCCCCTCACATCGTCCGGCGTCAGCTCCCGCGAACGCGCCCGGCGCGCGATGTCCTTCACGCGCGCGGCGAGCCCCTCGACAGATAGCTCGTGCGCGCGGGGGATGACCGGGACGATCAAGCCGTCGTCGCCCAGTGACACCGCGATCCCGAGGTTCACGTCACTGTGACGCGTGTATTTCTCGCCCTCCAGCCACGCGTTCAGAGCCGGGTGCTCGCGGATCGCGTCGATCGACGCCCGCGCGACGAACGCCAATGCCGTCACGCCCAGCCGCGCGCGGGCGGCCTCGACGCGGCTCATGTCGACCTCGATCCACGTCGTGCACGTCGCGGCGGTGTCGAGCGAGCGCTTCATGTGCTCGCCGATCTGCCGGCGCATGCGCGACAGGCCGCCACCGTCGATCTCAGGGCTCGCGGGGGCGGGCGCCGGCGTCACTGGCTCGGGCCGGTACGGGCTCTCGATGTGCAGCGGCGGCTCCTCCGTCGGGCTGGCCTCCATGAACGCGAGCACGTCCTGCTTGCGGACACGTCCGTCGCGGCCGGTTCCCGGGACCTGGGAGAGATCGATCCCGTGCTCGGCCGCGATCCGCTGGACGACCGGGGAGTAGCGCCGGTTGCCGTTGCGCGCGGCCGGGGTGGGGGTGGGGATGGATGATTTTGTTTCAGTGATCGGGGGGCCCGCCGTGTCGCCATCGAGCGGCTGCGCTCGAGGAGCGCCGGCACCGTCGCCCACAGCGATCCGCGCCATCACGGTCCCGACGTCAACCGTCTCGCCGACCGGGACGATGATCTCGGCGACGACGCCGGACGCCGGCGACGGCACCTCGGTGTCGATCTTGTCGGTCGAGATCTCCACGATCGTCGCCTCGGCCTCGATCCGGTCACCGGGCTCCGCGCGCCAAGCGACGACCGTGCCCTCGGCGACCGACACCCCCATCTGTGGCATGGTGACGTCGACCAGGACGTCAGTAGGCGAGGAGCTCACGGCACGCCTCCCTCACTCGATCGACTCCGGGCAGCACCGCCTGCTCGAGCGGCGGCGAGAACGGGATCGGAACGTCGGGCGTCGCCACCCGGATGACCGGGCCGTCCAAAGACTCGAACCCCTTCTCGGCGATCAGCGCTGCCACCTGAGCGCCGGCGGCGCACGTGGCGTTCGCTTCGTCGACGATCACCACCTTCGAGCAGCGCTCTACCGAGTCGAGGATCGCCTCCTCGTCGAGCGGCACCAGCGACCGGAGGTCCAACACCTCTACCGACGCTCCGTCGAGCCCGTCCGAGACCGCTTCCAGCGCGAGCGGCACCATGGCGCCGTACGCGATCACCACCAGATCCGATCCGGGTTGCGCGACACGCGCGGTGAACGGAGTCTCGAAGACGCCCGAGGGCACGTCGCCCTTGATCCGCCGGTACAGATGCTTGTGCTCCATATAACAGACCGGGTTCGGGTCGCGGATGGCCGCGTGCAGCAGCCCCTTTGCGTCCTCGGCGGTCGAAGGCGCCACGACCTTGATCCCGGGCGAGTGCATGAACCAGGCCTCGGGGTTCTGGGAGTGAAACGGCCCGCCGGAGAACCCGCCGCCGGACGGGAGCCGCACCGTAATGGGCACGGCCAGACCCTGGCGATAATGCATCTTGCCGGCGACGTTCACGAGCTGGTCGAAGCCGCACGAGATGAAGTCCGAGAACTGCATCTCGCACACCGGCCGCATCCCGACGACCGCGGCGCCGATCGCGGTTCCGATGATCCCGGACTCGGCGAGCGGCGTGTCCATCACCCGGTCGGTCCCGAACTCGTCGACGAACCCGTCGGTGACCTTGAACGCCCCGCCGAACACGCCGATGTCCTCGCCCATCAGCAGGACGCGGTCGTCCGCGCGGAGCTCGTCGCGCAGGGCGGACGAAATAGCTTGCAAGTAAGTCAGCGTGGGCATCAGGCATCACCGCCCGTCGAGGAGAACCCACTCCACGGCGCCTGACCGTCGCCCAGCGGCTCGGCCTCGCCCTCGCAGAAGACGCCGTCGACAGCCGTCGCCGGATCCGGCATCGGACCCGCCAAAGCCTCTTCTGCGGCCGCATCGATCTCGGCCTTGATCGAGGCCCGCAACGCGTCGATGTCCACTCCGATCTCGCGGAGCCGCGCCTCCTGCCGCTCGATCGGGTCGCGCTTGCGCCACTCCTCGACCTGCTCCTTCGGCACGTACTTCATGTCGTCGTGGGCGGCATGACCGTGCATCCGCATCGTGACCGCCTCGATCAGCGTCGGCCCGTCGCCGCTCAGAGCGCGCTCCCGGGCTTCGCGGGTGGCCTCGAACATCGCCTCGACGTCGTTGCCGTCGACGGTCACGCCGACGAACCCGTAGGCCGCGGCGCGCTCCACCGGGTCGACCGCGTACTGCTTGTCGACCGGCGTCGAGTAGGCGTACTGGTTGTTCTCCAGCACGAATACCACCGGCAGCTTCTGCACGCCGGCCCAGTTCATCGCCTCGTGGAAGTCGCCACGGGAAGTCGAGCCGTCGCCGAACCAGGTCATCGCGCAGCGCTTCTCGCCGCGGAGCTTGAACGCCATCGCCATCCCGGTAGCGACGAGCATCATGTCGGGCAGCATCGAGACCATCCCGACGCACCCGAGCTTCCGGTCGCCGAAGTGGACGTTGCCGTCGCGCCCCTGGGTGATGCCGGCGGCGCGGCCCATGTACTGGGACAGGATCCGTGACGGCGTGACGCCGCGGATCAGGTGCGCCGCGAGGTCGCGGTGCAGGATGCACAGCCGGTCCTCAGGTCCCATCGCGAACGCGGCGCCGGCGGACACCGCCTCCTGTCCGTAGCCGTCGTAGAACGACCCGGGTACCCGGCCCTGGCGGTAGAGGCTCATCGCGCGCTCCTCGAGGCCGCGCATCAGCAGCATCGCGCGCAGCAGCCAGATGCGGTCCTCGACGGTGAGGTGCTCGACCGCTGTATCGGCCCCGCCGGCCGCAGGCTCAGCCATATGAGTGGCCATCTCTCCGATTCCCTTTCTCCGTGGGCCGGATCGGGATCTCCGCATCCGACCCCGGTGTCACCAGCCCTCCGGGATCTCCGGTTCAGGCTTTCGTGGTCGGGCTCGTTCGAGTTTATTCGACGATCCTCCGGCGAGCCTGCGGCGGGCTAACCTTGCCCCATGGACGGCGCCCGGCCTTCCTGGCTGATCCGGATGCGGTGGCGACGGGCGGGAGCGTGGCTGTGGCCGTCGTTCATCGTGCTGATCGTGCTGGACGGCGTCATCGGCCACCTCTTGCCGCCCGCCGGGACGACCGAGACGGTCGTGGCCGCGGCGCTGCTCGGATTGGTCCTGAACGTGATCGCGGTCCTCCTGCTGTCACGTCCGCTCGGCATGCTCATCCGCCGCTTCCGCCCTGACCTGCCGAGTGTGGTGGCGCGCGACTACGGGGGCACGGCTGTGGTGTTCGCGGTTGCGGCGATCCTGCTCACCGCCGGTCTGGTCCACCGTCCGGCGATCCAGGCCCGCCAGCGGGATGTCAACGACGCGATCGCGCGCGCTCAGGCCTGGATCGGCGACCGCGCGCCGGACGAGTTCCGCCGCAACCTCCAGTTCGTCAGTCTGCTCACGATCCAGCCTGGGACTATCTATCGGGCATGCGTCCCCAGTGTTCACGGCGACCGGAGCTACTGCGTGATCGTCAATCGGAATCTGCCATTCGAGCGCAGCGTCACGTTCTCCGGATATGAGCCGAACTCGGTCCTGGACGAAGGAGCGGAGTAGCGACCAAACCATCAAACGCGTCGTCCTGACCGCGAGCGTCCTCGGGTCGGGGATCGTGTTCCTCGACCAGACGATCGTCAACGTCGCGTTGCCGGCGATCCGGTCGAGCCTGAACGGCAGCCTCGCCGATCAGCAATGGGTCGTCGAGGCGTATCTGTTGACACTGTCCTCGCTGCTTCTGCTGGGCGGGTCCTTGGGCGATGTGCTGGGGCGCCGGCGCGTGTTCCAGGCGGGCTTGATCGGCTTCGGCGTGTGCTCGCTCGTGTGTGCGGCGGCGCCGAGCAGCGCGGTGCTGATCGCGGCGCGGGGCATGCAGGGAGTCGCCGGCGCCTTGCTGGTGCCGAGTTCGCTGGCGCTGATTCTCGACACGTTCGGAGAGGGCGAGCGGGCGACGGCGATCGGCACCTGGACGGCATGGACGGGAATCGCCACCGTGATCGGTCCGCTCGGGGGCGGACTGCTGGTACAGGCGGCCTCGTGGCGCTGGATCTTCCTGATCAACCCGATCCCCGTGGTGATCACCGTGACGCTGCTTCGCCGGCTGCCACCCGACCGCCGCGCCCCGGGCCGCGTCGACTGGGCCGGGGGACTGCTGTGCGTGCTCGGGCTCGGCGGGACGGTGTTCGGTCTGATCGAGCACTCGGTCTACGGGTGGGGCGACCCCCGCGTGTTCGTCCCGCTGATCGCCGGAATCCTGCTGATCGTCGCGTTCCTTGTCTGGGAGCGGCGCGTGCCCGAGCCGATGATGCCCCTGCAGCTGTTCGCCGTCCGCAACTTCGCGGTCGGGAACGTCACCACACTCGCGATGTACGGCGGCCTCGGCGTGGCGACGTTCTTCCTCGTCGTGTTCCTCCAGCAGGTCGCGGGATACACGCCGCTTCAGGCGGGGCTCGCGCTGCTCCCGATCACGCTTGTGATGTTCACGCTGTCGAGGCGGGCCGGCGCGCTCGCCGACCGCCTGGGTCCCCGCCTGTTCATGTCGTCAGGCCCGGCTCTCGCCGGCATTGGACTGCTGCTGTTGACCCGCGTCGACGCGCACCCCGACTACCTGACGACGATCCTCCCCGGCGTGCTCGTGTTTGCGCTCGGGCTGGCGGCGACGGTGGCGCCGCTGACCGCAACCGTTCTCGGGTCGGTCGAGCCGGGCCACTCTGGGCTTGCCAGCGGCGCCAACAACGCGGTCTCGAGGGTCGCCGGGCTGCTCGCGATCGCAGCGGTCGGCGCCGTCGTTTCGGCCAGCTTCGTGTCCCGGCTCGATCACGACCTCGTTCGCACCTCGACTGCGCAGTCGGCGATCAGGGCGGCTCGCACCCGCCCGCTGGTGACGACCGCGCCCGGCGTCCCACATGCGGCCGTTGTCGACGCCTCCGTGCATGCGTTCCGCGTCGGCATCGCGATCGCCGGCGGCCTCGCGATCCTCGGCGGCCTGATCTCACTGGTCTGGATCGAGAATCCGCCTCGCCGGGGTAGCCTTGCGGCGCCGTGGCAATCCCAAAGCCATACGTAGCGGTCGTCACCGGAGCGTCGAGCGGCATCGGCGAGGCGACCGCCCGCCGGCTGGCGGCCGAGCCGGGCGCGAAGCTCGTGCTCGTCGCCCGCCGCCGCGAGCGGCTCGACGCGCTCGCGCGCGAGCTCGGCGGCGCGACCGTGGTGGCCGTCGATCTGACCGACCAAGGTGCGCCGGCGGAGGTGCTCGCCGCGGTCGGGCGCGCCCACGGGGAGCTCCATCTGCTCGTCAACAATGCCGGCGCATCGTGGCGCGGCGGCTTTGCCGAGACCGGCTGGGAGAACGTCGAGCGACACATGGAGGTCAACTTCGAGGCCCCGGTCAGGTTGACCGAGGAGCTCCTACCGCTGCTGAGGGCGACCGCCGCGAAGGGCGCGCCCGCGGCCATCGTCAACGTTTCGAGCACGTCGGCGCGAGTGGGACGTCCCGGCGCCGGCGCGTACTCGGCGAGCAAGTTCGCGTTGGCCGGGTGGACTGATTCCCTCGCGGCCGAGGAAAGCGCGCATGGGGTGCACGTCGGCCTGGTGCTTCCCGGGTTCGTCGCCACCGAGGGCTTCCCGGCCACCGAGCTCCGGCGCCACCCCGTCTTACGGCTAATCGTGTCCAAGCCGGATAAGGTCGCCGAGGCGATCATTGACTGCGGCGTGCGCGGCAAGTCAGAGCGCTACGTCCCTCGTTACTACTGGCTGGCGGCCGCGGCGCGGATCCTCACACCTCGGATCGTCCGCCGCGCGACGTCGAGCGGGACGTTCACGACTGCGACCGCCAAAGACTCCCGGCACTAAGCTACAGACGTGTAGCTACAAATCAGGGAGTAATCGAACCCATGAACGCAAGTACCCGCCGGGTGGCCGTGCTCGGCGGCACCCGAATCCCATTCGCTCGCCAGAACGGCCCGTACGCCCGGGCCTCGAACCAGGACATGCTGACCGCGACGCTCGAGGCGCTGATCGGCAAGTTCTCGCTCGAGGATGAGGTCCTCGGCGAGGTCGCCGCGGGCGGCGTGCTCAAGCACAGCCGCGACTTCAACCTCACTCGCGAGTCCGTCCTCGGCACCCGCCTGAACCCCCACACGCCGGCGTACGACGTCCAGCAAGCGTGCGGCACCGGCCTCGAGGCGGCGATCCTGGTCGGCAACAAGATCGCGCTCGGGCAGATCGACTCGGGCATCGCCGGCGGCTTCGACACGACCTCGGACGCTCCGATCGCGATCAACGAGGACCTCCGGCAGGTGCTGCTCGAGATCAACCGATCCAAGAGCAACGCGGGCCGCCTGAAGGCCCTCGCCAAGATCCGCCCCCAGCAGATCGTGCCCCAGATCCCTCGGAACGCCGAGCCGCGCACGGGACTATCGATGGGCGAGCACGCCGCGATCATGGCCAAGGAGTGGGGGATCACGCGCGAGGAGCAGGACGAGCTCACCGTGCGCAGCCACCGGAACCTGGCCGCCGCGTATGACACCGGCTTCCTCGACGACCTCGTCATCCCGTTCCTGGGGCTCGAACGCGACCAGAACCTGCGGCCGGACTCGAGCGTCGAGAAGCTCGCGAAGTTGAAGCCGGTGTTCGGCGGGGATCAGGGAACCATGACGGCCGGCAACTCCACCCCGCTCAGTGACGGTGCCTCGGCCGTGCTGCTCTCCTCCGAGGAGTGGGCGGTCGCGCACAACCTCCCCGTGCAGGCCTATCTGGTCGATGCCCAGACGGCCGCGGTCGACCACGTTCACGCGCGCGAGGGCCTGCTGATGGCCCCGACCTATGCCGTGCCCAAGATGCTCGCCCGCAACGGTTTGAGCCTCGGCGACTTCGACTTCTACGAGATCCACGAGGCCTTCGCGTCCCAGGTGCTGTGCACGCTCAAGGCCTGGGAGGACCCGGTCTACTGCCGCGAGCGGCTCGGTCTCGACGCCCCGCTCGGGCCGATCGACACCGACAAGCTCAACGCCCATGGAGGCTCGCTGGCGGCGGGGCACCCGTTCGGCGCCACCGGCGGCCGGATCGTCGCGGGCCTCGCCAAGGCTCTCGGTGAATTGGGTCCCACCGCCCACCCCCACCGCCCCGCCCGCCCCGGCCGCGGATTGATCTCGATCTGCGCGGCCGGCGGCCTGGGCGTCACCGCGATCATGGAGGCAGCAGCATGAGCGACCGCTACCAGCAACTCGTCAACACGCCGATCGGCAAGATCGTCTCCAAGCAGATCGGCCTTCCGAACCCGGTCAAGCTCGAGCGCTACGAGCGCGGGCAGCCGGTCGTCAGCGGTCCTGTGCTCCTCGGTGCGGCGCCCGGCGGACGGCTCGCCGGCGCCACCGCCAAGGTGCTCGCGGCGGTCGAGGCCGAAGTCCACACCCCGATGCTCCAGGACGTCCGCACGGCGGCGGCCGACGCAGGCCTCGAGGCCAAGGTGTGGGGTTCCGATGCCGCGCCCGAGGAGCAGACGTTCAAGGCGCTCGTGTTCGACGCCAGCGGGATCGCGGACAGCACGCAGCTGAACGAGCTGTGGGCGTTCTTCGGACCCACGATCCGGCGGGTGCGCAAATCGGGACGCGTGATCGTGCTCGGGACCCCGCCGGCCGACTGCAAGCGTCCGCGCCAGGCGACTGCGCAGCGGGCGCTCGAGGGGTTCGTGCGCTCGGTCGGCAAGGAGGTTCGAAAGGGCGCCACCGCGCAGCTCATCTACGTCGGCAACAAGGCCGAGTCGCAGATCGAGTCGACGCTCCGCTTCTACCTGTCGCCGAAGTCGGCCTACGTCTCCGGTCAGGTGGTCCGCATCGGCGCGACCACGCTGGATGCCGACGGAATCGACTGGGAGCTGCCGCTGTCGGGCAGGTTCGCGCTGGTCACCGGCGCATCGCGAGGGATCGGTCGGTCGATCGCCAAGGTGCTCGCGCGCGACGGCGCGCACGTGATCGGGCTCGACGTGCCGGCGCTCGAATCCGAGCTCGAGGAGACGATCGGCGAGCTCGGCGGATCGACGATCGTGCTTGACATCACCGGCGACGACGCGCCCGCCAGGATCGCCTCGTATCTCCTCGAGAATCATGGCGGCGTCGACGTGGTCGTCCACAACGCCGGGGTCACGCGCGACAAGACGCTCGGGCGGATGGACGAGGCGCGCTGGGACCTGGTCCTTCAGGTCAACCTGACCGCGCAGGAGAGAATCAACGAAGAGCTGCTCACGCGCGAGGCGATCCGCCAGAACGGCCGGATCGTGTGCGTGTCGTCGATGAGCGGTATCGCCGGCAATGCCGGCCAGACCAACTACGCCACGTCGAAGGCAGGCGTGATCGGGATGGTCGAGTCGACGGCCCCACAGGTCGCGAAGAGCGGCCTGACGATCAACGCGGTCGCGCCCGGCTTCATCGAGACGCAGATGACCGCCGCGATGCCGATCGCCGCTCGCGAGGCGGGCCGGCGGATGAACAGCCTCGCCCAGGGCGGCCTTCCGGTCGACGTCGCCGAGACGAGCGCGTGGTTCGCGAGTCCCGCGACGGGCGGGGTCAACGGAAACGTGGTCCGCGTGTGCGGTCAGAGCCTGGTCGGCGCGTGATGGCCACACGCGAACTCTCGAACAGCCCCTCGATGCTGCCGCTGTTCGCCCGCGCCGGGGCGGCGATGGTTCCGGGCGCTTCGCACCTGCCGTTCGTCGGAGGAGGGGGCGGCCCGGACGTGCCCGACCTGACGCTCCGCCTGACCGACGTCATCGTCGACGGTGGGCGGCTCGCGAAGTACGACCGGGTGTGCGGGTTCCGGCTGCGCGACGTGCTACCGCCGACGTTCCCGCACATCCTCGCGTTCCCGTTGCAGCTGTCGCTGATGACCGACCCGTCGTTTCCGTTCCCGGCCATCGGGCTCGTGCACATCTACAACCGGATCACCCAGCACCGGGCGATCGGTAGCTCCGAGCGGCTGCGGATCGACGTGTGGGCCACGCCGGTCGAGGAGCACCCGCGCGGGAAGCAGTTCTCGCTACGCACCGAGGTCAGGGTGGGCGACGAGCTCGTGTGGGAGGAGATCTCGACCAACCTCAAGCGCGGAGGCGGGTGCGAGGCGGCCAAGGCGCCGGGGACCGAGCTCCCGCGAGCCGAAGACCTGCCCGCGACCGCGACGTGGGACCTGCCCGGCGATCTCGGTCGCCGCTACGGCTCGGTGTCAGGCGACCTGAACCCGATCCACGTGCACCCGCTGAGCGCCCGGCTGTTCGGGTTCCCGTCGGCGATCGTCCACGGGATGTGGACCAAGGCGCGGTGCCTGGCGGCGATCGAGTCGAGGCCCCCCGAGGCGTTCACGGTCGAGGTGGCGTTCAAGAAGCCGATCCTGCTCCCCGGGAAGGTCGAGTTCTGCGAGGCCGACGGGTCCGGCGAGGCGTTCGACGTCCAGTTCGGGGTGCGCGACCCGCGCAAGGGCCGCTCCCATCTGGACGGGCTCGTCCTCAGCGGCTGACGCTCGCTACGCGAACAGGCCCTGGCCGACGAACCTTCCGGGCGCCGCTCCGGGAGGGCAGGCGAAGATCGCGCTGCCGATGTGCGCCGTGTGTTCATTCAGCAGGTCGTTGAGCGCGAGCTTGGTCTGCATCGGGATGAACTGGGCTCGCGGGTCGCGCTGGAAGCAGATGAACAGCTGCCCGCCGCCGACCGCGCCGTCGTAGATCCCCTCGGTATAGGAGTAACCGCGGCGCAGGATTCGCTCTCCGTTGTTGTATGCCGGGCTGGCGAGCCGGACGTGGGCGAGGCGCGAGATCGCCAGCCGTCCGTCTATGACCCGGTTCAAATCGATCGGGTCGAACTCGTGGCGTTCGCCGAGCGGTGCGCCGGACAGCTTGTGGCGACCGAAGGTGCGCTCCTGCTGGTCGAGGCTCACCGAGTCCCAGTGGTGAAGCAACAGCTGGATGCGCCGCACGACCATGTAGGAGCCGCCGGTCATCCAGGCCGGCGAGTCGGGTGCTCCCGCCCACACGAACCGGTCGAGCGCCGCCTGATCCTGCGCGGTGATGTTGGCCGTACCCTCCTTGAACCCCAGAATGTTCCGGGGGGTCGGCTGGCCGATCGCGTTGCGCGTGCGCCCGAACCCGGCCAGCGACCAGCGAGGAACCGCGGTCGGGCTCGCGAGGCGGATCAGGTCGTGGATGGCATGAAACGCCACCTGCGGGTCCTCGGCACACGCCTGGACCGCGATGTCCCCGTTCGAGATGGCGGGCTGGAGCGAGTCGTTGGCGAACGTCGGCAGGTCGACGAGCGGCGCCGGCCGCCGGGATTCCAACCCGAACCGTCCCGGCTTGAACAGCGACGGTCCGAGCCCGAACGTGATCGTGAGGCGGGCGGCGCCGAGACCGACGGCCTCCCCGGTGTCGACCGGGGGATCGACGCCGGTGCGGAGCGCGCCGACCGGCTTGCCTGACGTGAGGCGAGATGCGCCGTCGGAGAGCGCTGCCAGCAGGGCGCGTAGGTCGCCGGCGGCGTCGCTCACCACGTCGAGCGCCAGGAAATGAACGTGCTCCTGGGTAGGGGTCGCGATTCCGGCCTGGTGCGTGCCGAAGAAGGAAACGGCCGCCGGGTGGCCGGCGGCTCCCTCCGCTTCACCTGAGGCACCCGTGCCGGCGCCGAGTGTGACCCCCAGGCCGGCGGCCCCCGCCCGCGCCATGAACTCCCTCCGCGTCGTCACCCGGGTGATCGTATCGGTGGACAACGCCCGCCTCGTCATATAGGTTCCCCGCACCAAAAATCTCCCAGGGGAGGGTGATGATATGACGGAAGGTTCCAGGCTTCGGTCTGCCCTGGTTGCCTTCGCGGTCGCCGCTCTGTTGTCGCTGTTGTTCAGCGGCATCGCGACCGCTAAGTCAACCGCGCGAGGAACGCACCGGGCCAAGGCAGCACGCGTGCTCAAGCCGCACAAATTTGGGGGGCTTGACTGCAACGGGTACAGCCGCATACAGAAGGCGGTTCGCCGGTTCGCGGTCTGTACCGACGTTCAGGGCGTCAAGGGCGCCCACAACCGCAATACGTGGGGTGGTCGCTTCATCGACAACGGCCACTACATCGGCCACGACGAGCCGGACCTCACGTTCTTTTCCAACCGGCACAGCTCGGGCAACGATGTCACGTTCACCGAGACGCTCGGCACTGACCCGAGCGCGCCGCCGACGGTGAGCACGCCTGGCCAGGACGTAACACACCAGTTCGAGCTGACGGTGGCCCCCTGGTTCTCCATGGCGGTGTGCGATCCGTGGTCCTATCCGTACAACCAATGCACGCCGAGGAGCGACTCGAACGCGCCAACGTGCCCAGGGCCCCGTGTTGCGAATGCGAACTGCTTCCCGGGCGCGGGTGATGCGCTCGTCGAGATGCAGTTCTACCCGCCGGGGATGCCGCCGTTCAGCGACGCGATCAGCTGCGACGACACCCACTGGTGCGCTGCGCTCACGATAGACAGCTTGGAGTGTTCGACCGGGTATGCGGTGTGTAACGGGAACTGCCAGGAGCCGGTCAACTTCGCGTTCATCCAGCACAACGGCGTCCCAACGGGGCCGCCAAGTCCCCAGGAGTCGAATTACGACAGCTCGACGCCGAACGGTCAGACCCTGTTGATGAACCCCGGTGACACGATCACGGTGCATATGTACGACGCGCCGGTCCCGGGAGGTGGTGGCAAAGCGCTCAGAGTGGACATATACGACTCGACGACACACCAGTTCGGGTTCATGCAGGCTTCGGCCAGGAACGGCTTCGCGCACACCGATCCACAGACGTGCAACGGGACGACGTTCAACTTTGAGCCCATGTACGACACCGCGAAGGTGGGCAACTACAGCTCGTGGGGCGCCCTGCGGACGAACATCAGTACCGAGTTCGAGATCGGCCATTGGGAAGCCTGCACGGCCGTCTCGAACCCCGGCACGCTCACCTTCAGCAATGGCTTCACCGACACGTTCTACAACACGTGCTCGGGACCATACGAGACCGCGAATGCGGATGAGTCGCTGGAGGGAACCGACGCGCCGTGTTACCCCCAGGGAGACACGCACGGGCCACAGAACACGGCACCCGATGAGATCGCCGGGTGCGTGGACTCTTTCGCAGGTGGCGACCTCGACTTCGACGGCCAGCCGTATTACGCCGATTGGCCGGTCAGCGCCGCGCCGACGGCGACGTACCCTGGCAGCTTCGTTCAGCAGCTGCCCACGTCGAAAAACTCGCAGTACTCGGCGTACTTCATCCAAACGGATACCGCTTACAGCGAGCCGAACTGCTCGGTGGCTCAGCCGACCGGCCCCGGCTGCACGGTCCCACCGCAGGGACCCGGCGGCTTCTACCCGTTCTGGAGCTTCGTCCAGAACGAGCGGGGCTTCGGGAGCTCACCGGGTGACGGAGGCGGGTCGGGTGGCGGCTGCACGGTCGAGTTCGGGAACGTGACCTCGGGACCCGGCGTCAACGACCTGGGCGGCGACGCGCAGTACGGCACCGACCAGGCCGCGAGGCTCGGCGCGCCCGAGTTCCAGGGGCCGATCCAGCCGCTCTCGTGCGGTTCGCACCATAGGTAGCTAGAACAGCTCGTCCGGGTGGCGGTGGCGACACCGTCGCCCGGACGGCTGCGCCCTAAGTCTCCGGCGGCCCCGGTCGATAACCCGGGGCAATGGCGAAACCGGCGCCCCCGCGGGCGATCTCACATCAGAACGTGCGTCTCGGGCCGGGCCGGCATCCGCGCCCGGGTCAGGTCGTGTGCGTGATGGAGCTCGCCTCGATGCTCGCCGGCGTGCGGTTCGGGGACCGCCCGGCGTCCGTGTGCCCGGTGATCGGCGCGATTCTCCGCGCCTACAACGACAACGTCGACGACCGCCGCCGGCAGGATCTCTACCGCTTCGCCGCCGACGCGGTCAACACGCGGCGCAACTACCACGCCCAGCGTCGCCGGGCGGACGCGGCGCTCGCCTGGGCGCTCGCTCGACATGCGAGCCGCGGCAGGACTGTTCTCGCACCGCCCGACCCCGAGGGCCCGCGCGACGAGATCGGGTACTACGTCGTCGGGGCGCTCGTGGGCCGCGGATCTCGCCGCGGGTGCTGGTCCGATGAGGAGCACGCGGCGATGATCGCCCTGCTCGACGAGCTGATCGAGATCGATTACGAGCCGGCGCTAGCCGCGGTCATCGAGGAGCCGCTCGTCAGCGATCTCCTCGAACATATCGCGGAGCCGATCGAGCACAGCAGCGGCTACCACGAGTTCGTCCTCGCTGAAGGGGTCGAGTGCGGCCCGGAGGAGCGGCTCGAAGCGTGCGCGCCGCTCCTCGACGAGCACCCGCCCATTGTCGGTCAGCGATGTGAAAACCACGCGCCGGTCACGGTCGGAGCGCTGCCGATCGACCAACCCCGCTGCTGCGAGCCCCTCCAGCATCTCGGTGACGCTCGCCGGACTCAGATCCGCGGCATCCGCGAGGTCGCGGAGCGACATCTGACTCTGGTCTCGAAGGCAGAACAGCAGGCTGTACTGCGCGTCGGTGAGCTCGCCCGGGCGGTGGGTCTCGCGCCCGCGGAGCCTTCGCACCGCAGCCATCGCGCGCTTGAACGAACGAGCCACGTGCTCGGCGGGGTTGCCGTGCTCGCGCTCGCCTACCACGTCTCCAAGCGCCGTTAGCCGTTCTTCGGCGCCCGCGGTCACGCGGCGATCGCCTCCGCCATCGTCTCGGCGGACGCTTCGGTTGTCGCTCGCTTAGCGGCCCGCGCCCGGCGCTCGGCGCGCATGAGAATCACGCACGGGATGATCGCGGCCGCGGTCAGCCCGGCCGCCACCCAGAACGCGGTGCCGTAAGCGGCGGCGGCTCCGCTGGGGCCGTGGGCGCCGACGAGGCTGCGTTGGAGCACGACCGCGAGGATGGCTGTGCCGATCGAGCCGCCCACGCGCTGGATCACGTTCAGCTGCGGGGTCGCACTCGGGAGCTCGGACCGCTCGAGCGCGGCGAACGCCGCCGCCATCGCGGGCAGGAACCCGAAGCCGATCCCGATGCCGCGTACGAACATCGCCACCGACAACCCGAAGATCGACGAGTTGGCGGAGATCAGGCCGAACGGAACCGTCGCGACCGTGCACAGAAGCACGCCGAACAGTGCGAGCCCGCCGCCGCCCCAGCGGTCGGTCAGCTTGCCGGCGATCGGCATCGCGAGCGCGGCACCGAGACCCTGCGGCGCCGTCAGCAGGCCCGTGTCGACGACGCTCTCAAGACGGACGTTCTGCCAGTACAGCGGCAGCAGGATCATGCCGCCGAACAGCGCGGCGCCGAGGCAGAACATCGCGAACGAGGCCGAGGAGAAAGTCGCTTTTCGGTACAGGCGCATGTCGAGCAGCGGCTTTGGCACTCGCAGCGCGTGGACCACGAACGCCGCGACCAGCGCGGGTCCGACGATGCACGGGATGATGACCTTGAGCGAAGTGAAGCCGCCGGTCGCGCCGATCTCGGCGAGACCGTAGGTGAGCAGCGGTAGCCCCGTGGCCATCAGGAGCAGGCCGCGCGTATCGAGCTTCTCGACCTGTTCCCGCTTGATCCAGGGCAGGTAGCGCAGCGCCGCGAACACGGCGATCGCGCCGATCGGGACGTTCACGTAGAAGATCCAGCGCCAGCTCGCGTTCTGGATGATCAGACCGCCGATCGTCGGGCCGAGGATCGGCGCGAGCATCGCCGGCACCGCGACGACGCTCATGACTCTTCCCATCCGCTTCGGCCCGGCGGCCTCGGCCATCATCAGCTGGCCGATCGGCAAGATCATGCCGCCCCCCACGCCCTGAAGGACACG
Organism: uncultured Solirubrobacterales bacterium; assembly: GCA_963737055.1. Classification (GTDB taxonomy): domain Bacteria; phylum Actinomycetota; class Thermoleophilia; order Solirubrobacterales; family Solirubrobacteraceae; genus Palsa-465. The sequence goes on from CAVTRE010000004.1 coordinate 870,533, forward strand.
GAACACGATCAGCTCAGTCGTCGAGGTGGCGAGGCCACACAGCGCGGATCCCGCCGTGAACAGCACCAGCGAGACCAGGTACACCTGCTTGGCACCGAAGCGGCGAGCGGCCCATCCGGTGACCGGGATCACCGCCGCCAGCGCCAGCAGGTATCCGGTCACGACCCATTGGATCTGATCGATCGTCGAGTGGAGCTCGTGGCTCAGCGTCGCCAGCGCGACGTTGACGATGGTCGTGTCGAGGATCGACATGACCGACCCGACGATCACGACCGCGCTGATGCGCCAGACGTGCGCGCTGATCTTCTCCGTGTCGGCCGAATCCATCGGTCCCGAAACGTTAGGCTCCGAACGAACCGATGTCAAGACTCCGCACGATCGGCGGACACGGCTGTTTCGGCGTTATCCGTCTATCTTCATTGGTAATGCCGAGTTTTGCTGATCTTGGCCTCGATCCCGGAAATCCTCGAGGCGATACACGACGTCGGATATGAGTCGCCCAGCCCGATCCAGGAGGAGGCGATCCCGCCCCTGCTCGAGGGCCTGGACGTGATCGGGCAGGCGCAGACGGGGTCCGGAAAGACGGCGGCCTTCGGCCTGCCGATGCTCCAGTACGTAAATCCAGCCGAGCGGGAGGTCCAGGGGCTCGTGCTCACGCCGACGCGCGAGCTGTGCATCCAGGTCACGCAGGCGCTGCGGGCCTACGGCCGGCGCAAGGGCGTCGACGTGGTGGCCGTGTTCGGGGGCGCGCCCATCCGGTCGCAGCAGGCGCAGTTGCGAGCCGGCGGTCACGTGGTCGTGGGGACCGTCGGACGGGTCAAGGACCTCATCTCGCGCCACTCGCTGATGTTGCACGGGTGCCGTTTCATCGTGCTCGACGAGGCGGATGAGATGCTCGACCTGGGCTTCCTCGAGGACGTCGAGCGGATCCTGTCGCTGACCCCGTCGAGCCGCCAGACCGCGCTGTTCTCGGCGACGATGCCGCCCGAGATCAGGAGGCTGGCCGATCAATACCTGTACGACCCGGTGACGGTGAAGGTGCAGGCGGCGACGCTGACCGTCGACACCGTCGAGCAGTTCGCGCTCGAGGTACGTGCTCGAGAGAAGGCGGACAAGCTTGTCGAGGTACTCAGTGCCGAGCGGCCCGACCAGGCGATCGTGTTCGTGCGGACCAAGGCCCGCACCGACCAGCTGTACCGCACGCTGCGCGACCGCGGGATGAACGTCAAGGCGATCCACGGCGACATGACCCAGGGCGCTCGCGACGGTGTGATGATCTCTTTCAAGGACGGTCGCCTGCCGCTGCTGGTCGCGACCGACGTCGCCGCGCGCGGGCTCGACATCTCCGGCATCTCGCACGTAATCAACTACGACGTTCCGACCTCGCCGGACGTGTACGTCCATCGGATCGGCCGCACCGGTCGCGTCGGCCGCAGCGGCCGCGCGATCACGTTCGTCGAGCCCCAGCAGCGGCGAGAGCTCCGCGCGCTCGAGAACAACGCCGGCGTCACGCTCGCGCCATGGGTCGAGGACGCGCACGTCGCACCGACCCCGGTGAAGGCCAAGCCGCGCCGGCACTCCAAGCCGCACGACCCCTCCGACGGCGACGGCCAGGCCCGCAAGGTGATCGTCTCGTTGGGGCGGGCCGCCGGTCTCGAGCCCTCGGACATCATCCACGCGATCACCGCCGCGACCGGCCTCGACGGCGAGCACGTCCGGAACGTGCGCGTGCTCGAGCGGTTCACGCTGCTCGAGGTGCCAGAGCAGGACGTCGACAGGGTCGTCGATCGCGTCAGCGGCACCGAGCTGCTCGGCCAGCTCGTGCGGCTCGAGCCGGCCGCGGCGTAGCGAGCGCGTCAGGTCTCCGTCAACTCCCAGGAACGCGGCCGCGACTTCGGGCCGCGTTGATGTGTTGCGATCGATAGGCCGGCTGTTAGGCCGGGAACCTAACACCTTGGAGGTATCGCTCTTGCGTCTGCCGAAATCGCTCAGGCCCCGACGTCCCTCGGCGCCGATGGTCGTCGCATTGACCGCGTTGTTCTTCGCCATCGGTGGTGTCGGCTACGCCGCCGTGAGCCTGCCGAGAAACAGCGTCGGTAACGCCCAGCTCCAGAACGGCAGCGTCGGCAATTGGAAGCTGAAGTCCGGTGCGGTCGGCGCCAGGAAGATCATCAACGGCTCCGTCGGGGCCAAGCAGGTGGACTCCTCTCAGGTGCAGCTGCGCGTGGCGAGCGCTTGTTCGACCGGCGCGATCTCGGCCGTCGGCCTGTCCGGGAGCGTGACCTGCAGGCCGACGGTGGGGAACGAGTACGGGTCTAACACGGCGGCCACCACGCTCGGGGCGAGCGCGACGCAGGTCGCCACTCAGTCGCTCGCCGCTGGGTCCTCCTACCTGGTGATGGCGTATCCGCACGTCGTGATCACTGCGGGTGGCGCGAACCAGCACGTCGAGGTCGGCTGCACGCTGTCGGTCCCCGCCGGGTCGGGCACGCCGCCGCCGGCCAACCCCACGACCACCACGAAGACGCTGGCCGTCGATGTCGCGGCGACCGCGAACCCGGCGGCCGGGACGATCCCGCTCGTGCTGCCGGTGGCGTCGTCGACGAGCGTCCAGCCGGCGACCGTCAGCTGCACCGACTCGTCCACGGGCGTAACAGCACCGACCGTAAAGGTCGACACCACGATCAGCGCGATCCAGACGGCCAGCAACAACTGATCCCGTCCCTGGGGGCAGCGGCCGGCCTCGACACCGGGTGTCGAGGCCGGCCGCGAGCGAAGCGCGCGAGCAGGTAGCGTCCGATGGACACCCGGCCGCCCGGGGCCGGGACCGGACAGGAGGTAACCAATGCGTCTTCCGCGCCCCTCGGCGCCGCTCGCGGTGTCATTCCTGGCCCTGTTCGTCGCGCTCGGCGGCGCCAGCTATGCGGCCATCCACCTCCCGCCCAGGAGCGTGGGCAACGCCCAGCTCCAGAACTTCTCGGTGGGAAACGCCAAGCTCAAGCAATTCTCGGTCGGCCCCGGGAAGATCATCCCCGGCGCGGTCGGCGCGCCGCAGGTGAACTCGACCCAGGTGCAGCTGAGGGTCTCAGGCCCGTGCACCGACGGCGCGATGCAATCGATCGCTCAGTCGGGAAACGTGACCTGTACGCCGGTGCTGCCGAATGAGCACGGGTCGAACACGGCGGCGATGACGATCGCGACGAGCCCGACGCAGGTCGCGTCGCAATCGCTCTCGTCGGGGTCGTCGTATCTGGTGCTGGCCTATCCGCACGCGGTGATCAGCGGCCAGGCGGGGCAGCACGTGGAGGTCGACTGCACGCTATCGGTCCCGGCGGGCGCGGGTACACCGCCGCCGGCGAACCCGACAACCACGACGAGGAGCCTCGCGGTCGATCTGGGCTCGACCTCGCAGTCGGAGGCCGGGACGATCCCGCTCGTCCTCCCGGTGGCGTCGTCGAACGGCAGCCAGTCGGCGACCGTCAGTTGCACGGATACCTCGACGCCGTCCACGCCGGTACCGACGGTCACCGTCGACACGACGATCAGCGCGATCCAGACCGCGAGCAACAGCTAGCCTGCCGGCCGCTAGGCTGCGGGCCATGTCAAATGCTCAGATGAACACAAGCCACGGCACGATCTCGTTCGAACTGTTCGACGAGGACGCGCCCGAGACCGTCGCCAACTTCCGGAAGCTCGCCGGCGAGAACTTCTACGACGGAATCATCTTCCACCGGATCATCCCGGGATTCATGATCCAGGGGGGAGACCCCGACGGAACCGGGACAGGCGGCCCCGGGTACACGTTCAAGGACGAGTTCAACAGCCACAAGGTGGTCCGGGGCGCGCTCGCGATGGCCAACGCCGGCCCGAACACCAACGGCTCGCAGTTCTTCATCGTGACCGCCGAGAGCGCGCCGTGGCTCGACGGCAAGCACACCGTGTTCGGTCAGGTCGCCGATGGGATGGACACGGTCGACGCGATCGAAGGCGTTCAGACCGGAGCGGGTGACCGTCCCGTCGACCCGCCGGTGATCAACTCGATCGAGCTCGCCTAGTTATCCCGCGTACTTGTTGAACACGCTGGCGGAGAACGCCGGGAGCCCCGGCACGCCGGCATAGCCCAAGCGGTGGAGCCCGAACAGGTTCTCGATCGACGCGAGCAGCGAGAAGTGGTTGAAGTAGTCGACCACGTCGATGCTGTTCGCTTTGACGTAGGGGGAAATCAATAGCAGGCCGACCTGGCCGCCGCCGCCGGTGGGCGTCGTCTCGCCGCTGCCGAGGGACACCGGGGGGGTGGTCGTGCCGGTCGTGGTGGTCGTGTCAGCGCCCGTTGTGGTGTCGGTGCCGGTCGTGGTCGTGTCGGTGCCGGTGGTACCCGTCGTGGTGGTGCCCGCGGCCGTGGTCGTCGTGTCCGTGCCGGAGGTCGTCGGGGTGGTGTCAGTCCCGGTGGTTGTCGTTCCGGTGGTCGTCAAGCCCGGCACGGCCGGTCCCGTCGCCCCCGGCGGAACAACGGGCGTTCCCGGCGGGAGGCCGCGCAGGTTCGGATAAGTCGCGGGGCTCGAGCAGCACGCGCTCGGATCGGCGTACTCGCCGGTTTGCGGGGCCTGGTCGAACGTGATCGCGATCATGCCCCCGTCCTTGTAGGCCGGCGACTTCTTGATCTCGGGGACGACCGTCTTCAGGAACTGGTTGGCGCCGGCGAGTCCGGGCTGCGCGTTCGGTTTGCACGGCGCCTCGCTTCCGTTCGAGCACGGCGCCGGAATGATGTAGGCGAGCGTCGGCGCCGAGGTGTTGCTCTTCAGATCAGTCGCGAGTTGGCCGAGCCCGACTTCGTCCTTGTGGCACGCCGACCCGCCGGTCAGCGAGCCGAAGTACCGGAACGGGTTGTGCCACGCCAGATAGGCGTTCTTCGAGGCTGCCGTCTGCGGCACCCTGCCGCCGGCCTTCGGAACGCGACAGGCCGTCTTCGCGCTCGACGACACGCCCTCCACGTAGGCCTTCCAGGTGTCTCCGGCGCCGGTCAGCTCGCCGGCCAGCGTCTTCGTGCTCGCCGGATAGCCGCACCCGATGCCGATCACCTGCCCCGGGCAAGGCAACGAGCTCACGATCGTCGACCCGGGTAGGGCAAAGAAGAAGGCGTACCCGATCTCGACATACACCTACGCGTTCGTGCCGACTAATGCCGCGCAGGGAGCGCTGATCAAGTCGTTCATCGGCTACGCGATCACCGGCGGACAGACGTTCGGGCCCTCGCTCGACTTCTCGCCGCTGCCGCAGTCGGTCGTCAACGCGGACGAGGCCACACTGAACTCGATCAACTGACCGATCTACGAGAACCATGTCCTACGGGCCCGGGCGCGGATGCGCCCGGGCCCGTTGACTTGTTGCAGGAGCAATTTCATCGGCCGCGCCTACCGGCTGACACACGCCGGGATATCGAGCGTGCGCCACGCCGCATCTTCGGCGGACTCGGTTGGCGCGAGCCGCCGCTGAAGCGTCTTGATCGCGCTCACTGGGTCGGCCCCACCGTCGAGGTCGCGGATCGTGTCGTCGAGGATGGTCAGCTGACGAGACTGCGCGCCCAGCGCGGACGAGTAGGACGCGACGTTCTCGGCCGGGGCCTTCAACGTCCGCAACTCGGACAGTTCGGTCGAAAGTAGCGACGCGCCGCGGCGCAAAAACGGCACGGTCGCCGACGGGCGCACTGGCGGTTTGATGCGCGCGGAGTTGGCCAGGGCGCGCTGACACACGGCCGTGGCCTGACGGCGAAGGCGGCTCAGCGACGGGGATGAGCTCCCGCAGCCGGTGATCGCGAACGCGACGACCGCGAGCGACAGCGCCCGGCTCATCGCAGGCTCACGCCAAGCAGCCGCTCGAGCTCCGGGATCGTCTCGTCCGCGGCCCGGTGATGGACGGTCGTCATCCCGAGCTTCGCCGCCGAAGCCAGATTGACTCCGAGGTCGTCGACGAACACGCAGTCCGCCGGCACGAGCCCGATGCGCTCGGCGCCAAGCGCGTACATCTCGCGGTGCGGCTTACGCAGACCGACCTCGCCCGAGATCACCACCGCGTCGAACAGCTCGGCCAGCAGATCTCGCGGGTAGCGCCTCGTTCCCCAGGAGTTCGACACGAGGCCCGTCCGGATCCCGCCGGCGCGGGCGCGACGGACCGCCTCGATCATGTCCTCGTCGGGCCGGGCGCTGGCGAACAGCCGGTCGATGAGGCCGGGCGCCGCCACACCGAGGAGCGCGGCCACTCGCGGCTCGAAATCTTCCTGCGCGACGGTGCCGGTCTCGAGGCCGACGATCAGCTCCCCGCAGTCCGGGTCGGTCCGGAAGATCCGGGCGAGTGCGTCCCGCTCGAGCCCTTCGAGCTCGCAGAAGGCGCCGAACGACGCGAACACATCGCTCGTCAAGACGCCGCCCCAGTCGACCAGGAGTCCGGGGTACGTCCCGTTCTCAGAGGCCATGCCGCGAGACCGCGAGCGCGCGGTCGGCGATCTCGACGACGCCGTCGCCGAACGTCCGCAGGTACGGATCGTCCGTGGACCCCGCCAGCGCGCGCTTGTAGTTGCCCTCCATGAACACCACGGCCTTCCACAGCGCCAGCGTCACGTACCAATCGAGGGCATGCACCGACCGGCCCGACCGCTCCTCGTACCTGGCTGTGAGTCCGGCGCGCGTGGGGAACCCGGGGCTGAGCGTGACGTTGTTCAGGTTGAACTTTCCGAGCGTGTCGCCCGGCTCGGTCCAGTGCATGAGCATGTAGCCGACGTCGGCGAGCGGATCGCCGATCGTCGCCATCTCCCAGTCGAAGATCGCGATCAGCCGCGCCGGCGTGCCCGCGGCGAACATCGTGTTCCCGAGCCGGTAGTCGCCGTGCACGATCGTCGCCGGCGGCGACTCGGGGAGGTTCTCCGACAGCCAGGCGCCGACCTCCTCGATCTGGGACAGCTCGCGTGTGCGGTTGTGTTCCCACAGTCCGTTGAAGCGGCGCAGCTGCCGCTCGAGGTAGCCCGTCGGCTTGCCGAACCCATCGAGGCCCGCGGCGCTCCAGTCGGTGTCGTGGAGCTCGACGAGCGCGTCGACCAGCTCGTCGGCGATCCGGCCGCGCTGCTGCGGGCTGTCGAGCGCGGCGGGCACGGAGTCGGTGATGACCTCACCGTCGATCCGCTCCATCACGTAGAACGGGGCTCCGATCAACTCCGGCCGGTCGCACACCGCGAGCACGCCCGGGGCGCGCACGCGCGTGGGCTCGAGCGCGCGCAGCAGCCGCGCTTCGCGGAGCACGTCGTGGGCACTCGGCGGCAGCGGTCCGCGGGGCGGCCGGCGGAGCACGACCCCGGTCGACAGCGCGAAAGTCACGTTCGAGTGGCCGTCGCCGATCGGCGTCGCGGTCAGGTCGGGCGGCGCCTCGAGATCGTGCTCGGAGAGGAACTCGATCAGCGGCTCGAGCACAAGCAACGGCTCGCGGTCGTTGGCGGCAGCCTCGGCGTGCGTGCGGACGATGTCGTCGGGGGCGAGCGCAACGGGCATGAGGCCAGCAGGGTACCGGCGCGCACTACGCTCTGAACATCGCGCTATGCCCGAGCTGCCCGAGGTCGAGATCACCGCACGCCTGATCGGCGCCGCCGTCGCCGGCGCCGAGATCGAGTCTGCGCTCGCGCCCGGGATAAACGCGTTGAAGACGTTCGACCCGCCGTTGACTGCCCTCGCCGGGCACCGGATCGAACGCATCGGGCGCCGCGGCAAGCTGTTCGTAATCGAGCTCGACGGTGACCTCGCGATCGAGATCCATCTCATGTCGGCCGGCCGTCTCCAGCTGTTCGACACGCGCGCGTCGCTGCGCGACCGGACCTCGCGGTTCCTCCTGCGCCTTACCGACGGCCGCGAGCTGCGCCTGCGCGAGTTCGGGACCCGGCAGCGTGCGTGGGTCAAGGTGCTGCGATCCGCGGAGATCGAGGACGAGGAGACGATCGCCGCGCTCGGCCCCGAGGCATGGCCTGACCCCCCGCCGTTCGCCGAGCTCCTCGACCAGCCGCGGCCCCTCTACGCGCTGCTCCGCGACCAGCACGTGATCGCCGGCATCGGCCGCTCGTGGGTCGACGAGATCCTCCACGCTGCGATGATCTCGCCGTTCAAGCGCGGATCCGATCTCGACGGCGACGAGGCCGACCGGCTGCGTGAGGAGACGGTCCGCGTCCTCGGCGACGCTATCGCCTATTACGAGTCCGCGCTTACGCTCCCGATCCCGGACAAGCTCCCGATGCCGCTGACTGTCCATCGGCGCAACGGCGAGCCGTGCCCTCGCTGCGGCGACCAGCTCGAAGCCGTGTTCTACGAGGACTACGTGATGTGTTACTGCCCGACGTGTCAGACCGAGGGCAAGCTCATGAAGGACCGGCGGCTGTCGCGGTTGCTCAAGTAGGATTGCGCGGCCCATGGCACTCGAACCCGGCGATCAGGCCCCCGACTTCACGCTGTCCGACCAGCACGGCAACCCCGTGACGCTGTCGGACCTGAAGGGTCAGACGGTGGTCCTGTACTTCTATCCCAAGGCGGATACGCCCGGGTGCACGACGCAGGCTTGCGGCGTGCGGGACCATCAGGCGAACTACGACCAGGCCGGCGCGGCCGTCCTCGGCGTGTCGCCCGACCCGGTCAATCCGATCGCGAAGTTCGCCGAGAAGTTCAGCCTGGGCTTCCCGCTGCTGTCAGACGAGGACCATTCGGTGGCGGAGGCCTACGGCGTGTGGGTCGAGAAGCACCGGTACGGCCGCACCTACATGGGCAACGAGCGCACGACGTTCGTGATCGGTCCCGACGGGACGATCAAGGACGTGTTCCGGAACGTGAAGCCGGACGAGCACGATGATCTCGTGCTCGGCGCGCTCGCGGGGAGCTAGGTCGCTCTACTGAAGACCCTCGCGGGCCTCGCGCACGAGCGTGACCGCCTCGGGGAAGATGTGCGCCATCACCGTGCGCAGCTGCTCGGCCTGCTGCTCGGTCGTCCCCTGAATGTTGGTGCGGTTCATCGCCGCGACGGTCAGATCGACGGCGAGTTTGATCGCGTTGTCAGCCCAGGCCAGCCGCTGAGCGCCCTGCATCTGCTCGGCGAACTCGCCGAGGCGACGCTGCAGTTCGTCGGGATCGCCGAAGAGGCCTCCGAATCCACTTCCTTCCATGCTTCCAATGGTACCCCGCCCTGGCGCTTGGCAAGACCCCGGCGCGCCTGAGAGCACCTAGACTGGCGTCTGATGACCCCCGAGGATCGGCTCGCATATGAGTCGCGCGCGCGCACGAGGCAGGTCGTGCTCGCCGCGGCCGCCGGCATCCTGGTGATGGTCGCCGTGCTCGTCCAGATTGGCGGGCCTCACGTCAATGTCAACGAACAGACGCTGGGCCTCGTCACCGAGGACAAGCGTTTCGCTCGTGACCTGATCGGCGCGATCGCCAGCGGGATAGGGTCGTTCGCGCTCGCGTGGACGCTCTGGTACCTGTGGGGCAGCACGCGTGCGCGCGAACCCAACGCCAAGCCGGTGTTCACGGGGATTGTCGCGATCGCCGGCGGCGTCATCTCCGGCGTGAGCGTCGTCTGGTACGTCGCCGCCTATGGCATCCAGGCTCAGCATTTCGTCAGCCACGGCAGCCAGACGTACATGGAGGCGAACGCGCTCCTGACGAAGCCCTGGCTGGTCATTCCGCAGATCACCAACGACCTCGGCTTGCTGCTGACCGCGGTTGCTCTCGTGCTGGTGTCGCTGAACGCGATGCGTGTCGGCCTGCTCACGCGCTTCCTCGGGTATCTCGGGATCATCGCCGGCGTCCTCACGATCATCCCGATCGTCCCGATTCCGATCGTCGAGGCCTACTTCCTGCTGGCGCTCGCGTATCTGTTCAGCGGGCGCTGGCCGAGTGGCGTGCCGCCGGCGTGGACCAGCGGCCGTGCCGAGCCATGGCCGAAGACGGCCCGCGAACGGCCGGCTCGCGAGCCCCTGCTCGGGCGGGGGCGGGGCAAGCCCGCGTCGGAGCCCGCGCCCGAGCCGGTCGGCGCGCCGGCCCCCGGGCCGACCCGCTCGACGACGCCGAAGCGCAAACGCAAGCGGCGCAAGTAAGCGGCGGCGCTCAGACATCCGTCCGCAACCGCACGTCCGCGGGCGTCGGCGCCGGCCGGACTGCCGATCATTGGTCAAGCTGTCCCGGCTCCTGTCCACGCCGGGGGTCGGGACAGGTTTCGCTTCGCCAGCCGTATCTGGAGGGGCGTCAACAACTCAGTTCTGGTTCGGTCCTGGGGCACCTCGCCTGGGGCGTCGGGGGCCGACCGGAGCTGTGCGGGCTCGAGTTGGTGACCGCCGGACGGCCAAAACGCCGTCCGGCGGTCACCGTTCATCGCGTCCTCGCGACCGTTCGCGGCTGCAGCACGCCCGTTCGCCGATCCGGCTCTTGTGAAGCGTCCTCCTCGTGCAAACGTTCGCGGCGACTGGTAACCCCTCATTAGGAGGAATAGATGGAAGCCGCAAACATCGGTGGGCGCGAAGCAGACCTGGCGCCGGCTGCTGATCCGACCGGAGGTCGGATGGCTGGCTGGTCGCCGGCCGACCCAGGCCCGCTGGGCCTGGCGGCGTTCGCCGGAACGACGTTCATGCTCAGCCTGGTCAACGCTGGCCTTGTCGGGACGCACAGGTTGCCGGGCGGCGGGTTGCTGCCGATGATCGCCGCACTCGCGCTCGCCTACGGCGGCATTGCCCAGTTCACCGCCGGGATCTGGGAGTTCCGGACCGGGAATACGTTCGGCGCCGTGGCGTTCTGCTCGTACGGCGCGTTCTGGATCTCGTTCTTCTTCATCGTCCAGTCGGTCGGGCAGAACGCGCCGACCGAGGTGTTCAGCGGGCTGGGGCTGTACCTGTGGATGTGGGGCATCTTCACCACCTACATGTTCATCGCCTCGCTACGGACCACCGGAGCGGTTGCCCTCGTGTTCCTGCTGCTGGCGATCACGTTCTTCATCCTCGGGATCGGCAACGCCTCGCTCGCCGGCGGAACCTCCGCCATCAACGGCACGATCAAGCTCGGTGGTTGGTTCGGCATCGTTACCGCGATCGCGGCCTGGTACGCGTCGTTCGCAGCGGTGGTGAACTCGACCTACGGGAGAGTGGTAGCGCCGGTCATGCCCTTGAGCCGGACGTAGAGTCGAGAAAAGCCCACCGGTACGACGCGCTCGAGTAGAACTAGGGCCGAGCGCGTAGTAGAAATTGAAGAACCGTGGAGCGCCGGCGGCGACGCCGGCGCTCTGGGCTGTCAGGAAGCCGGTAGCCGACGGGTCGGAAGGAGACACATAGATGGCCGACAGCACCAAGCCAGCGCCCGCACAGGACGAGACCGCTGAGAACGAGGTCTCCGAGGCGCAGATCGCAGTTCACTGGCGGGAGGAGGAGTACTTCGAGCCGCCGGCAGCGTTCGCCGCTCAGGCCAATGCGAACGACGGGGCGATCCTCGAGCGCTTCAGCGAGGACCGCTTCCCGGATTGCTTCATCGAGTACGCGGACCTGCTCACCTGGGACGAGAAGTGGGACACGCTGCTGGACACGAGCAATCCACCGTTCTTCAAGTGGTTCGTGGGCGGGCGGCTGAACGCCTGCGTCAACTGCGTCGATCGACACCTCGAAACTCGCGGCGACAAGAACGCGCTGATCTGGGTGCCCGAGCCCGAAGACGTGGAGCCCGTGGAGATCACGTACGCCGAGCTCCATCGCCGGGTCAACGAGTTCGCCGCGCTGCTACGCGATTTCGCCGGGGTGAAGGCCGGCGACCGCGTGACGTTCCACATGCCGATGGTCCCCGAGCTTCCGGTGGCGATGCTCGCCTGCGCGCGGCTCGGCGTGATCCACTCGGAGGTGTTCGGCGGCTTCAGCGGCGCCGCCTGCGGTCAGCGGATGGCGGACGCGAAGAGCACCGTCCTCGTCACGATGGACGCCTACTACCGCAACGGCGACCTGATCGATCACAAGGAGAAGGCCGACCAAGCGATCGAGGAGGCGCGCAAGGAAGGGATCGAGGTCGAGAAGGTGCTGGTCTGGCGGAGGGTGCCGGGCGAGTACCACTCCGAGAGCGAAATGGTTGACGGCCGCGACTTCTTCGTCGACGACCTGCTCGACAACTACTCCGGGGCCGAGGTCGAGCCTGAGTCGCTCGGCGCCAACGACACGCTGTTCCTGATGTACACCAGCGGCACGACCGGCCGCCCCAAGGGAGCTCAGCACGCGATCGGCGGTTACCTCAGCTACGTGGCCGGCACCTCGAAGTACTACCAGGACATCCATCCCGACGACACCTACTGGTGCTTCGCGGACATCGGGTGGATCACCGGACACTCCTACATCGTGTACGGGCCGTTGGCGCTCGGCACGACGAGTGTGATGTACGAGGGGGTTCCCACGTATCCCGATCCGGGTCGCCCGTGGCGGATCGCCGAGAAGCTCGGCGTCGACATCTTCCACACCGCGCCGACCACAATCCGGATGCTGCGGAAGGTCGGGCCCGAAGAGCCGGAGAAGTACACCTACCACTTCAAGACGATGACCACGGTCGGCGAGCCGATCGAGCCCGACGTCTGGCGCTGGTACTACCACTTCGTCGGCAAGGGCGAGGCCGCGATCACGGACACCTGGTGGATGACGGAGACCGGCGGCTTCCTCGGCAGCACGCTGCCGGGGCTGCAACCGATGAAGCCCGGCAGCTGCGGTCCGGCGGCGCTCGGCATCCAGCTCGTGATCTACGACGAAGACGGCAACGAGATCCCCAGAGGCACGGGCAAGGCGGGCTACATCTGCGTCCGCAATCCGTGGCCGGGCAGGATGCTCACGGTCTGGGGCCAGGACCAGCGGTTCATCGATACCTACTACGCCAAATTCAATCGGGACCCGAACAGCAAGGACTGGCGGGACTGGCCGTTCATGTGCGGCGACGGCGCGATGGAGTCAGAAGACGGCTACTTCCGGATCCTCGGCCGGATCGACGACGTGATCAACGTCGCCGGGCACCGGCTCGGGACCAAGGAGCTCGAGTCCGCCGCGATCACGGTCGATGAGGTCGCCGAGGCAGCGGCCGTGCCGGTGGTCGACGACGTGCGCGGGAAGATCGTCGAGATGTATATCTCGCTGAAGCCCGGAGTCGATGCCGATGCGGGGATCGATCGGAAGGTGTCCGAGGCGATCGTCCGGGAGATCGGGCCAATCGCGCGACCCAAGAACGTGTGGATCGTGGCGGACATGCCCAAGACGCGCTCGGGGAAGATCATGCGGCGCGTGATCGCCAGCATCTCGAACTTCGCCGACGTCGGCGACGTAATGACACTGGCCAACCCCGAGATCGTCGAGGACATCCGCCACCACGTCCAAGCCGAGAAAGCCGCCCGGGGCGAGGTCCCGCGCGAACTCTCCGAGCAGGAGAAGGCGGAAATAGCCGCCTACGGACACGCGGAGTAGCCGCAGGCCCCGTCGGCCTGCCATAAGCGAACCCCCGCGCTCGGGCTCCTCGGAACGGGCGCGGTTCCGCTTCCGCGCGTCTGGGTAGCAGACCTAGAGAGAGAAAGCGGAAGGAGAGATGCCTGTGGCAGACACGGCCACCCACACGTCCGAGAAAAGCCTCGAGTCCAAGCTCGAGGAAATGCTCGACACAGAAACGTTCGAACCGCCCGAGGAGTTCGCCAAGCACGCGCTGCTCAACGATCCATCGGTCTATGAGAAGGCCGAGAAGGACTGGAAGGGCTGGTGGATGGAGCAGGCCAAGGAGCTCCACTGGTTCAAGGAGCCGACCGAGGACGTCGACGGGTCCGACCCGCCGTTCTACAAGTGGTTCAAGGACGGCAAGATCAACGCGTCCTATAACTGCCTCGACCGCCATGTCGAGGACGGAAACGGCGATCGCGTCGCCTTCCACTGGCGCGGCGAGGAAGGCGAGGAAGAGGATCTCACCTACGCCGACCTTCTTCGCGACACGCAGAAGCTGGCCAACGCGCTGAAAGATCTCGGCATCGAGAAGGGCGACATCGTCGGGATCTTCCTGCCGATGATCCCCGAGGTTGTGGTGGCGATGCTGGCGTGCGCCCGCATCGGCGCACCGCATAACGTGGTGTTCGGCGGCTTCTCCGCCGGCTCGGTTCGCGAGCGCATGGAGTTCTCGGAGGCCAAGGCGCTGATCACTGTCGACGGCGCCCGGCGCAAGGGCAAGACCGCGAACATCAAGCAGGCGGTCGACGAGGAGATGGGCGAGCTGGAGTCGCTCGAGCACATCGTCGTGGTCAAGCGAACCGGCGCCGAGTGTGAGATGAAGGACGGCCGCGACGTCTGGTACCACGAGATCGTCGAGCAGGCGAAAGATGAGTGTCCGGCCGAGGAGCTCGACGCTGAGCATCCCCTCTACATCCTGTACACGAGCGGATCAACGGCCAAGCCCAAGGGCGTGCTGCACACGACCGGCGGTTATCTGACAGGGATCTCGTCCACCCACCGCTACGTGTTCGACCTACATCCGGACGAGGACGTGTACTGGTGCTCGGCCGACGTCGGCTGGGTGACCGGTCACTCGTACATTGTGTACGGGCCGATGGTCAACGGCGCGACCAGTGTCATGTACGAGGGCGCCCCCGACTATCCGCACAAGGGCATCTGGTGGGAGCTGTGCGAGCGGTACGGCGTGACCAAGTTCTACACCGCGCCCACGGCGATCCGTGCCTGCATGAAGTGGGGCGTCGAGCACGTCGAGAAGCACGACCTCTCGAAGCTGAAGCTGCTCGGCACGGTCGGCGAGCCGATCAACCCCAAGGCATGGCTCTGGTACTACGTGGTCGTCGGCGGCGAGCGCTGCCCGATCGTCGACACCTGGTGGCAGACCGAGACGGGCGCGATCATGATCACGCCGCTGCCCGGGATCGTGGCCACCAAGCCGGGCTCGGCGACGCGCCCGTTCCCTGGCATCGCAGCCGACGTGTTCGACGAGCGCGACGGCAAGCCCGTCGACGACGGGCAGGGACTGCTCGTGCTCACGCGCCCGTGGCCGTCGATGCTCCGCACCCTCTACAAAGAGGACGACCGCTTCGTCGAGACGTACTTCGACAAGTTCGGCAAGGAGACATACCTGGTCGGCGACGCCGGCCGCAAGGACAAGGACGGCTACTTCTGGATCATCGGGCGGATCGACGACGTCGTCAACGTCTCGGGACACCGGATGTCGACGGCCGAGGTCGAGTCGGCGATCGTGGCGCATCCGAAGGTGGCCGAGGCGGCGGTGATCGGCCAAGCCGACGAGGACAGCGGCCAGTCGATCTGTGCCTTCGTCACGCTCGAGGGCGATGAGGCCGAAGGGTCGGACGAGTTGGTCTCCGAGATCAACGACACCGTGGCCAAGCGAATCGGCAAGCTCGCGCGGCCCAAGCGGATCATCTGGGCCGACGACCTGCCCAAGACGCGCTCGGGCAAGATCATGCGCCGGCTGCTCAGAGACATCGCCGAAGGGCGCGCCGTGGGCGATGTCACGACGCTGCGCGATCCGGACGTGATGAATCAGCTCGAGGGCAAGATCAAGGACGAGCAGAAGGCGGAGGAGTCCTAGGAGGATGCGAGTCGCGGGGAGCGGCATCGGCTGCTCCCCGTCGGCTCAGACCTCGAGGTGCCGGCTGAGGTCCGCGACGTGCCGGCGAGCCACCGGGATCGTCTGGCCGCCGGCGAAAGTCAGCTCGGCCGTGCCCCCGAACAGCGGACGAAGCTCGACCGCGCGCGAGAGGTTGGCGACGTACTGACGGTGGACGCGGACGAAGTCGAACTGCCCCCAGCGGCGCTCGATCTCGTTGAGCGTCGTGCGTAGCAGGTAGCGGCCGTCCTCGGTGATGATGCGGACGAAGTCCCCGTGCGACTGTACGTACAGGATGGAGCCGCGGTTGATCAGCCGCGTCGAGCCGGCCCGCGAGCCGGAGACCGCGACCATCTCGCTCTCGCCGGCCGGCTGGGAGCGCGCGCGGCGGCCGTTCCGCTCGGCGGGTTCCTCGGCCGCCTCGACCGCGGCCACGACCCGCTCGAGCGCCGCCTCGAGGCGCCGCCGGCTCACCGGCTTGCGCAGGTAGTCGACAGCGCGGAGCTCGAACGCCTCCACGGCGGCGGTGTCGTGAGCGCTCACAAACACGAGCTGCGGCGGCGACGCGAACCGCCTCAGCACACGCCCCAGCTCGAGGCCGTCGAGGTCGGGCATGCGGACGTCCAGAAAGATCGCGTCGTAGGCCTGGCTCGAGGCCTTGAGCAGCGCATCGTGGCCGCCGAACGCGCACTCGACCTCTTCCACGCCCGAGAAGCTGCGGAGCAGCCTGGCCAGGTCTTCCAGCTGGGTGTGCTCGTCGTCGACAGCGAGGATCGTCAGCTGGTCCGAGCTCATGCCGAGGAGACGAGCTCGGGATCTGCGATCTCCCCTCGCAGGTTGGGCACGGTCATGACCGCGGTCGTTCCGTGTCCGACCTCGGATTCGATGCGGAGAGCGTATCGCTCGCCGAACGTGGCCCGCAGCCGGGAGTCGACGTTGGACACGCCGATGCCGCCGCCGGCGCCGGCCAGCACCGCACCGAGCCGCTCGCGTTCGATCCCGATGCCGTCGTCGGACACCCGCAGCTCGACATCGCCACCGACGACCTCGGCCGAGATCGTCACGCGCCCCCGGCCGGCGCGCTTCTCAACGCCGTGACGCACCGCGTTCTCGACGAGCGGCTGTACGGACATGGCCGGCACGACCGTCCCGCGAGTGGCGTCGGGGACGTCGATCGTGACGTGGAGGATGTCGCGGAACCGCGCCTGCTCGAGGCGCAGGTACCGCTCGACGTGCTCGATCTCCTCGCCGAGAGTCACGTACGACCGCCCGTCGCGGAACAGGTAGCGGGTGAACTCGGCGAAGTCGATCAGCAGGTCGCGCGCCTCCTCCGGGCGGGCGTGGATATCGCCGGCGACCGCGGCCAGGGCGTTGTAGATGAAGTGGGGTGAGATCTGCGCGCGCAGCGCCCTGAGCTCGGCTTGGGCGAGACGCTCCTCCTGCGCGGCTACGAGCGACAGCTCTACCTGCGCGGACACGAGGCTCGCGGCTTCCTGGACGACCCGGAGCTCGTGGTGGCTCGGGCGCCCGACCGATCTGTAGAAGGCGATCAGCGTCCCGATCCGCTTGTCCTGGGCGACGAGCGGCGCCAGCACCGCCGACCGGAGCGGGCACGTGGGATCCGAGGACACCAGCCGGGGGACGATGTGGAGGCGGTCGTCGCCGGTGCGCTCGAGCAGGCGCGACAGCAGATCGCCGGGGCGCACCTGCTCGCGCCCCTCGCCGTCGATCGCCAGCACGGCACGCGTGTCCGCGAGCGCGATCGCCGCCGCCCCGGTCAGCGCCCGCAGGTACGGCACTGCGCGCTCCGCGGTGCGGCTGTTGAGTCCACGGCGCAGGTGCGGAAGCGTCGCGGTGGCGGCGTGCAGGGCGGCCCGCATCGCGTCCTCGGGGATGCCCCTCGTGCCCGGGCCGTGCACGGCCCGCCACACCGCCGCGAGGGCGGCGGCAATCCCGATGCCGAGTACTACGCCCAGAGCCAGATCCATGGTGAGCCTTAATAAGGTTACCGACGCTTGTGACGGTTGTTACTCGGGGTGCTGTCCGATACCTGACCGCTTGTGCCGGTCGCCCCCGGGCGCGATGATGGGAGCATGACCACGACCACTTTCTCCTCCTACGAGCAGGCGCGCGAGCAGCACCGCTGGGAGGTGCCGGCCCGCTACAACATCGCGGTCGACGTGTGCGATCGTCACCCGCGCGACAAGCGGGCGATGATCCACGAAGACTTCCGCGGCCGCATCCGGGAGGTCAGCTGGGGCGAGCTCCAGGACGACTCCAACCGGTTCGCGAACATCCTGCGCGCCCACGGTGTCGAGCGGGGGGACCGGGTCGCGATGTTGCTGCCGCCCACGCCGGCGACCGCGGCTGCGTTCTTCGGCGTGTGGAAGGCCGGCGCGATCCTCCTGTCGATGTCCGTGCTCTACGGCGACGAGGGGATCCGTCACCGCGTGCGCGACTCCGAGCCCAGAGTGCTCGTCACCAACGAGGCGAACGCGGGCCGCGTCGAGCGCGATCTGGTCGAGCACGTGCTGATCCTCGACGATGCGCTGCTGGAGCGCGGCTCGACGACGTTCGACGTCGTCGACACGGCCGCCGACGATCCGGCCCAGCTGTACTACTCGTCAGGGACGACCGGTCTGGCGAAGGGGATCCTCCACGCCCACCGGTACATCCTCGCCCACGAGGAGTTCATCTACTGCCACGACCTCCAGGACGGCGAACTCTTTCATGGGATGGGCGAGTGGGCGTGGGCGGCGGGAATCTGCCCGCTGCTCGGACCCTGGCGCCTCGGCGCGGTGCAGGCCGTGTACCAGCGCGAGGGCGGCTTTGACCCCCACAAACAACTCGATTTCCTGAGTCGCCATGGCGTGAGCAACGTGTTCGGGACGCCGACCGCGATCCGGTCGATGATGTCCATCTCCGACGCCGGCACGCGGTATCCGCAGAAGTTCCGGATCGTGTGCTCGGCCGGCGAACCCCTCAACCCCGAGGCGATCCGCTGGTTCCGCGACCAGTACGGGCTCACCGTGCTCGACTACTACGGCCTCACCGAGTCCTATCCGCTGTGCGCCAACTACCCGTTCATGGAGGTCCGCGAGGGCTCGATGGGCAAGCCCATGCCCGGCTGGGACGTGCAGATCCTCGACGAGGACGAGCGGCCCGTCCCGACCGGCGAGCGCGGCGAGATCTGCCTTCGCGCTCGGTCGAACCCCCATTACCCGCTCGGCTATTGGAACCGCCCAGAAGAGGACACCCAGGAGGCGTTCGGCGGCGATTGGTTCCACACCAAGGACGCCGCCAGCGCCGACGAGGACGGCTACTTCTGGTACGAGGGCCGCGCCGACGACGTGATCATCTCGGCCGGATACCGGATCGGCCCGTTCGAGGTCGAGTCCGCGTGTCTCGAGCACCCGGCCGTCGCCGAGGCGGCCGCGGTGGCCTCACCGGACGAGCGCCGCGGCACCATCGTCAAGGCGTTCGTCGTGGTCGCGTCGGGACACGAGCCCTCCGATGAATTGGCCGAGGAGATCAAGGCGTTCGTGCGCGATCGTCATTCGGCCTACGCCTACCCCCGGCTGATCGAGTTCGTCCCGGATCTGCCCAAGACCCTGACCGGCAAGATCCGGCGAATCGAGCTTCGCCAGCGCGAATACGAGCGGGTCAAGGGCGACGGGTAGGGAGGGCCTCGCTTCGCTCGGCGTCCGTGGGGCCCGGCACCCCGTCCGGACACGGACCGCGGAGACGAGCTAGCCCGCGGCGATCCGGCTCTGGCTGCGCATCTCGGCCAGGATCCGTTCGAGCCGGGGCTCGGTGTCGCGGTCGACGTGCGTCATCAAGGCGCCGACCGACGGGTGGACGGCGCTGATCTGGGCGTGCATCTCGTGCGCGACCGCGCGGTAGCTCGGGTGGCCCTCGCGGCCTGAGCGGAGCTCGATCAGCTGCATCGCCTCGCGGGCGTTGAGATCGAGCACGAACCGGATCCGGTAGCCGAGACAGAGGGCGTAGGGCGCCTCCGTGGCGAGGCCGTGATCAGCGAGCCGCCGGTACTCGGCGGCGGAGATATCGAGCGCGCGGCGATAGTCCTCGCCGCAGCCCGCAAGCTCCACGTGCTCGGGGACGTCCGCCCCCAGATCAGGGGTCAGCGGCTGCCACTGCACGGTCAGCAATCGGTGGCGCTGGAGGTCACGGAATGCGCCGTAGTCGGCGACGATCTCGAACCGGTAGCGAAGCGCCTCGAGCCCCCGCCCCGGCCGGTGGCGACGGTTCGCGCGCTCGCCGGCGAGGTCGGCGAGCAACTCCGCGCGGGTGTCGGCATCGAGCGCCCCGACGGCCTCGCGCATCTGCTCCTCGGGGGTGGCGCCCGCCTCGAACAGCAGCGCCGCCAGCAGGTCGTCCTCGTCTCCGTCGACGTGCACGAGCGTCACCGACGGACCCTCCGGACGGTGCGCCGAGTCCAGCCCGAGGCGCCTCGCCCAGCGCCGGCCCGCGCGCTCACGCGACTCCAGGTACCCGATCCACTGGCCCCCGCGGTCAGGCCGCTCGACGCGGGTCAGGAAGCTTGGCATGACTCCGTTCAGCTCGGCGAGGATCATCCGGCCGTAGCTCTGGGCCTCCTCGAGCGGGTGCGCGAGGAGGTGGAGGATCAGCTGCTCGTAGCTCTGGCCGGTGGCGAAGATGCCCATGTGGGACAGCGAGCTTGCCGGCAGCACCCCGCGGAGCAGATCGAGCGCCTTCGCCTTGATCGCGCGCGCGTGTGCGGCCGCCGGCTCGTCGCCGGCACGTGGGAACTCGCTCTCGGCCCACGCGCACACGCGCGGGAGCGCGTCCGAGTAGATCCCGAACAGGTCGTTCATCGCCTGCTCGTAGGTGGGGCCGAGCGACGGGTCGCGATAGAAGCGGTAGCCGCCGGGCGGGTCCGGCATCGGCGCGTCGTAGGCGATGTAGCGGGTCGACTGCTCGAGGTACCCGGCCAGCCGGGGCCGCTGGAGGATCTTCGTGAGCACGTTCGAGACCCATTCGCAGGCGACGTGGGCGCCGCCGAGCTGCGCCACCGAGTCGTCTCCGTAGCCGAGGAAGATGCGCTCGTACAGCTCGGCTGCCCGCGTGCCCTCGCCCTGACCCTCCACGGCCGCGGTGTCGGGAAGGTCGTCGGCGAACTCGTCCAGGAACAGGCGCCGGAGTGTCCCCGGGTAGCGCGAATACCGGGCGAACAGCGCCGCCTTGACGGTCTCGGGCAGGTTCACGAGCGCGAACACGGGCAGCTCGAGGTTGGTGAAGTGGGGGCGGAGGCGCTCGCGCTCGGCCTCCGTAAAGCTCTCGACCGGATAGTCCACGGACGCCGCAGGCTAGCGAGTCGCGCGGTCGCTCCGCCCGGGCAAAACCCACCCTCCGTCCTAAAGATTTCTGGTGCGCCAGACGATCTAGGTATCCAAGGACCGGGGGGCTGCGCTTCTCGCGTGCCCACTTAAGAGCACGAGGAGAACGCAAATTCATGGAATCACTGGCCGCCCTGTACCACGTCACGCCGGAGAACCTGGCGCTTCGACGCCAGTTCATCGGTCTCGACGGGGATGTGGTGGCCCTGCTGGCGGACCTCCGGCCGTGGGCTGAGGAGGTCGCCGAAGTCGTCGCGGGCGAGGTGACCGAGCACCACTTCCAGTTCTCGGGCACCGCGGACTTCTTCCGGAGCTACGCCGAGGAGCGCGGGATCGAGTTCGACGCGCTTCGAGCCGAGTGGCAGGCCACGCGCGCGGCGCACTGGCTGCGGATCTTCGCCGAACCGGCGCAGCCAAGGCCGTTCGGGGTCGAGTACTTCGCGAGACTGCTCGAGGCGGGGGCGGGATACAACCGGGTCAACCTGCCGATGAAATGGTATGTCGGCAGGTATCCGGCGTATCTCGACACGGTGCGCCGGCATCTCCACGCGACTCCGCCGCAGATGGCCCTCGATCACGGTCGCCGGCGCGGCCTCCTGCGCCGCGCCGACGCCGGCCCGGATCCCGCCGTCCTGGCCGATGCCGAGCGCGCGATCGCCATCGTCCTCAACTACGACCTCCAGGCGATCACGGATGCCTTCTACTTCGACACCTTCGCGACGATGGGAGTCGAGCTCACTGGGATCCACGGCCGGGGACCACGGACAGACCTGTCGGATCGCGCCGCCGAACTGAAGTCGACCGTGCATGAGTCGCTCCGCCTGTTCATCGATTCCTCGCGCGAGGTGAACGAGGTCTTCGCTCAGGTCCATGACAGCGTCGAGCAGACGTCGCACGCGATGACCGGAATCGCGGCGGCGAGCAGCGAGGTCGCCCAGGGCGCCGAGCGCCAGGCGATGATGCTCCAGCGCAGCCGCGAGCTGGCTGATGAGGTGTCGGCCGCCACCGCGCGGGCTCAGGAGCTCGGCGATCAGGGCGTAGAGGCGGCCGCACTCGCCAACACGGTGATGCAGCGCGTCAGGGTCTCCGGGCAGGAGGCGCGGGCCGGGATCGACGAGCTCGCGCGCAAGTCGACCGAGATCAACGGCATCCTCGAGACGATCACCGGCATCGCCGCCCAGACGAACCTGCTCGCGCTGAATGCCGCGATCGAGGCCGCCCGCGCCGGCGAGCACGGCCGCGGCTTCGCCGTGGTGGCGGACGAGGTCCGGAAGCTCGCCGAGGAGTCGGGCGACTCGGCGACCACGATCGCCGAGCTGGTCAAGCAGATCCAGCAGGAGATCGACCGGGTGGTCGAGCTCGTGCAGCAGGCCGCCCAGCTTGCCGACGACGGCGTCGAGAGCTCAGGGCGCGCGCAGATGGCATTCGCCGAGATCGGCGACGCGATCGCCGGCATCTCGGAAAGCGTCGACGGCATGACCCAGACCTCGACCGAGATCGCCACCGTCGCCGAGCAGTCATCCGCCTCGGCGCAGCAGATGTCCTCCGCCACCCAGGAGACGAGCGCCCAGTCCCGCGAGCTCAGCACCTCGTTGAGCGAGCTCGCATCGACCGCCGACCGTCTGCTCGAGGCCTCGCGGCAGTTCAGCCTGGACGACTAGCGCCCCCGGCTTCCTGTAAAACGCAGCAAAGCTCGCGCGCGGCGTCCCGCTCGACGACATGAGCATGGAGCGCATGCTTATATGGCCGGGCGGCCGGGGCTGGGGACGATTTGGCGCGTTGTACATGGCCTCTGGAGCCGGAGCTAGCCGTAGCCGTAGCCGTAACCGCCCGGGGCGCCACCGCCCTCAGAACGACAGACCGAGCGCGTTCGCCGCGTGCGTCGCCAGATGGAACAGGGGCGACGGAAAGATCCCGAAGAAGATCGTGGCGGCGGCGAACGCCACCGCCACGAACACGACCTCGATGTAGCGCAACGAGGCTCCCGCGGCCCCCGGTCCCTCGACGTCCCACTCGTCCGACTCGATCTCGACCGAGCCGCCGGCGATCGGGGCCAGCTCTCCGGGGCCGGGACCCGGCCCGGGACCGCCGCGCGAGGCCACGACCGGCACCGCGACGGGAGGTCGCATCCAGATCGTGGCGACGACCCGCAGGTAGTACCCGAGCGAGATCATCGACCCGATCACCAAGACGATCGCCAGCCACGTGTAGTCCCCGGACACCAAGGCGCTGATCAGCTGGAACTTGCCGATGAATCCGATCGTGCCCGGGATGCCGGCGAGGCCGAGCATCCCGATCGTCATCGGCCACGCCAGCCACGGCTTTCGCGCGCCGAGCCCGGCCAGGGCGCTCAGGTAATCCCCGTCCGGTCGTTCGTGCTCCTCGCAGACGACAACCGCGAACGCCGCCAGGTTCATGAACAGGTAGCCGAACAGATAGAAGACGGTCGCCTGGATCCCGAGCCGGGTGCCGACGACGACGCCGGCGAGCATATAGCCCGCCTGGCCGACGCCCGAGTACCCCAGCATGCGCTTCAGCGACGTCTGCCCGAGCGCGCCGGAGTTGCCGACGATCATCGTGATCGCGGCGATCGTCGCCAATAGGGGCGCCCACGTGTTCTGGGCCCCGAGCGCGGCCACATCGAAGAAGCGGAGGAACGCCCCCATCGCCGCCGCCTTGGTGGCGGTGGCCATGAACGCCGTGATCGGGGTCGGCGCGCCCTCGTACACGTCCGGGGTCCACTGGTGGAAGGGCGCGACCGACGCCTTGAACGCGAACCCGACGATCGTCAGCCCGAGACCCGTCAGCACCATCGCGTTCCCGAGGACGCCGCCGGACAGCTTGTTCGCCGACATCGCCTGACCGATCGCACTGAAGGCGGTCGCGCCGGTGGCGCCGTACACCAGCGACAACCCGTAAACCAGCGTGGCCGATCCCACCGAGCCGACGATCAGGTACTTGAGACCGGACTCCAAAGAGCCCTCGCGCCGCGTCTCGGACGCGCACAGGATGTACAGCGGAATCGACAGCAGCTCGATCCCAAGGAACAGCGTGATCAGGTCTTGGGCCGAGACGAACGTCGCCATCCCGAGCGCGCTGAACAAGAGCAGCCCGAGGTATTCGCCGTGGCCGGACTCGCGCGGGGCGACGGCCCGCCACGACATCAGCACCGTGGCAATCCCCGCCACCGAGAACAGCATGAACAGCTCGAGCGACAGGTCATCGATCGAGAGCGCCCCCGCGATGATCGACGTCGGATGGTGGAACCGCCAGATCGACGCCGCGATCGTCAAGGCAAACGCGATCACGGCCAACCCCGGCACGACCTTCTCGCGGACCACCGCGGGCCGGAACAGGCCGACCAGCAGCACCACCAGGCCGCCGCCCCCGAGACAGAGCAGCGGTGAGAACGCCTTCCAGTCGATGTGGGGACCCTTGAGGTGGGCCGCGGCCAATACCAAGGCGCTCATCGGCTCGCCACCCTCAGGGGACGGCCCGCGGCCAGATTCAACGCATGCCCCGACGCGGCCTGGATCTGGGCCGACGCGATCGCCGCGCGCACCGACGGCTCCGACCGCCGCAGCCCGAACTGCGGGTAGAACGCCAGCACCAGGATCGCGATCACGATCGGGACGATCGCGACGCCCTCACCCAAAACCACATCCCGCGACGTCACCGAACGTCCAACCCGGTTGTGGAACGCGGTGATGAACAGCCGCAGCGCGTAATAGGCAGCGCCGATCACCCCGAGGAAGGCGATCACCGAGACCGCGGTCTTCGACTGGAAAACGCCGAGCAGGATCATGAACTCGCCGATGAAGTTGGACGATCCGGGCATCGCCAGCGTGGCCAGAGCGACGATCAGCGCGAGCGAGGCCAGCACCGGCGCCCGGAACGCGATCCCGCCCATCTCGCGCAGGTCCTCCGACCCGCCCGCCCGCGTGGCCGCCGCGGCGACGATGAAGAACAGGGGCGCGGTCACGAGGCCGTGGTTGACCATCTGCAACAGCGCGCCCTGATCGCCGGTCGGCTTCAGCGCGAAGATCCCGAGCGTGATGAAGCTGAGCTGGGCCACGCTCGAGTACGCCACGACCATTCGCGCATCGTTCGTCGTGAACGCGACCAGCGTTCCCCACATGATCGACACGAGGCAGATGATCAGCATCGGCATCTGGAAGTGCACCGACGCGTACGGGAACAGGGGCAGCACGATGCGCAGGAACCCGTAGGCGGCGACCTTCGAGACGACGCCGGAGAACACCGCGACCGCCGGGATCGGCATCGACTTGTAGCCGTCGGCGAGCCAGCCGTGGAACGGGACCAGCGGCATCTTGACGAGGAAGGCGACGGCGAAGCACAGGAAGATCCAATCCTGCGAGGCGTGCGACAGGTGCACCTGCTGGAGCGCTGAGAGCACGAACGTCAAGGACCCGCCGGTCTGGTTGGACACCAGGACCCCGGTGGCGACCGCGCCGGCGAGCATGAAGAACGATCCGACCAGGGTGTAGATGACGAGCTTGGTCGTCGCGCGCACCCGGTCGCCCGAGCCCCACATCCCCGTGAGGAAGTAGAACGGAATCAGCATCAGGTCGAAGAACCCGATGAACAGCGCCAGGTCCTGGGCGCAGAACGCGCCGAGCACGGCGCTCTCGGCCAAGCCGAAGTGGAAGTAGAAGCTCCGCGGCCGCGGCCACTCGCGGAACGACGCCCACGCCAGCGACGCGCTGAACAGCCCGGTTGTCAAAACCACCAGCGCAACGTTCAGCCCGTCGAGCCCGAGCTTGTAGTGGATCCCGAGCGCCGAGATCCACACGTCGTCGGTCACGAACTGAAGGCCCGCGTGACCCAGCTTGAAGCGGGCCAGGAACGAGATCGCGAGCCCCAGGGTCACTAGGCTGCCGACGGCGGCAAACCGACCGACCAGCGGGCGCGGCATCAGGCAGGCGACTAGCGAGATCGCGAGTGGCAGCCAGATGAGGATCGAGAGCGTCATCTCACGTACTCGAGATCAGGAAGTAGAGGGCGACCCCGCCTAGGCACACGATCATCAGCGCGGCGTAGTAGCGGAGGAAGCCGGTCTGCCCTCGGCGCACGGCGGCCGACGTGGCGCGCACCGCCCCCGTGGTGGCGTCGGTGAATCCACCGATCACGCCGCGCTCACCGGTGGTGTCGACGAGCCGGCCCGTCCACAGCACGGGCCGCACGATCAGGAAGTCGATGATCTCATCGAAGTACCACTTATGTGAGAGGAACACGTATACGTTCGAGAACCGCTCCCGTAGCCGCAGAGAGGTGCCCGGTCGGGCCACCCAGATCCGGTAGGCGATCGAGATGCCGGCGACAGCGATGAGTGCGCCGATCACGAGGCCCACCCAGGCGGGGGCGCTGGCCACCTCGGTGTGCGAGTACTTGGAATCCGCGAACGTGGGCGCTAGAAAACGAGTGACGGCGTCGTCGACACCGGGGATCTGGAGCACGCCGCCGACCACCGCAAGCACCGCGAGCGTGCTCATCGCGATCTTCATCGGCCACTCGCGCTCGGCGATGAAGTGGCCGGGACCGGGGAAGCCGACGTCGGTGTCCTCCTCTTCGCCCGTCATCGGATTCGTCGGCACCTCGGCGTGGTGGAGGTGGCCGTGCTCGAGCTCGACCGCCTCGGGAACGGGATCGCCCAGGAACGTCCGGAAGATCATCCGGAACGTGTAGACGCCGGTCATCAGTGCGCCCGCGTAGGCCGCGATCCCGAGGATCAAGAACGCACCACCACGGTGATCGACGAACGCGATGATGTCGTCTTTGGACAGCCACCCCGAGAACGGGGGCAGCCCGCTCAGGGCCAGGCCGCCGATGATGAAGCAAGCGAACGTGAACGGCAGCGCGCGCCGGAAGCCGCCCATGCGGTCAAGCGACTGGTTGCCGGCCATCGCACCGATCACCGAGCCCGCGGCCATGAACAGAAGCGCCTTGAAGAAAGCGTGAGTCATGAGGTGAAACAGGCCGGCGGAGTACGCGCCGAGGCACACGCCCATGATCATGTAGCCGATCTGGGACATCGTCGAGTACGCGATCACGCGCTTGATGTCGGTCATCACCAGCGCGATCGTGGCCGCGATCAGGAGCGTCACGCACCCGCCGATCGCGCCGACGTCGGCCGCCGTCGGGGCCCACTCGAACAGCACGTGCATGCGTGCGATCAGGTAGACGCCGGCGGTGACCATGGTCGCGGCGTGGATCAGCGCCGACACCGGGGTCGGGCCCTCCATGGCGTCCGGGAGCCAGGTGTGGAGCGGGATCTGGGCGGACTTCGCGAACGCGCCGACGAGCAGCAGCAGGCACGCGATCACGATCGGCGCGCCATTCCGAGCGAAGTCCTGATGCACGCCTCCGAATACGGTCAGGAACTGAACGCTTCCGACGTGCTGGAAGACGATGAAGGTGGCGATCACGAGGCCCACATCGCCGACGACGTTGATGACGAACGCCTTGATGCCGGCGCGCGTCGCGGTCGTGCGCCGGTACCAGAACGAGATCAGCAGGTAGGAGGCGGCACCGACGAACGCCCAGCCGACGATCAGCAGCACGAAGTTGCCGGCGAGCACCAGCAGCAGCATCGAGAACACGAAGTAGTTCAGGTAGCTGAAGTAGCGCACGTAGCCCCGGTCGAGCGTCATGTACGAGACCGAGTACAGGTGGATCAGCGTCGACACGCCGGAGACCACGAGGATCATGAACACCGATAACGGGTCCAGAAGGATCTGGAGCTTGGCGTCGACGCCCGCGGACACGTCGTAGTTCCACAGCGTCGAGGTCAGCTGGCGGTGGTCGGGGACGGCGCCGAGCAGCTTGATGAAGGCCAGCACCGAGAACAGAAACGAGAGCGCGATCGCGAGCGTGGCGATCCAGCCGGCGGCCCGGCCGGGCCAGACCCGATACCCGAGGCCAAGCCCCACGCTGCCCACGAGCGGGCATGCCAGGACCAGCCAGCCGTAAGTGGTGGCGCTCATCCCTTCAGCTCGTTCAGCTCATCGACGTCGATCGGCAGGCTGCGGCGGTAGATCGCGACGACCAGCCCGAGTCCGACCGTGACCTCGCAGGCCGCCACCACCATCACGATCAGGGCAAAGATCTGTCCCGACTGGTTTCCCCACATGCGCGCGAACGCCACCAGCGACAGGTTCGCGCCGTTCAGCATCAGCTCCAGGCAGAGCAGCACGACGAGCGGGTTGCGGCGCACCAGCACGCCGCCGGCGCCGATGCAGAAGACGATCGCGGAGACGACCAGGTACCAGCCGATGTTCACCAGCCGCCCTCCTGGTTGGGCTGTCCCGTTGTTCCCACGCGCTCTCCGTCAGCTGTACCCGGCCACCCTTCCTGGACAGGCACGCGGATGCCCCCTGCCTCGGCCATCGTTCCAGTCCACGCCGGGCGCGGCGCTTCGATCCGCGCCTCGGTCTCCTCGTCGGGCTCGAGCCCGCGCCGGCGCCGGGCGAGCACCACCGCGCCCACCGCCGCCGCCAGCAGCAGGATCGACGCGATCTCGAACGGGTACAGGTACGTCGTCAGGAACAGGCTGCCGATGTGGGCGGGAGTTCCGAAGCCCGGGATGTACGGGGCTCCCTTCGAGGACACGCCCGACAGGCCCGCGCCCAGCATCGCGATGCACAGCTCGATCGCGAGCGCCAGCGCGAACAGCGGGCCCAACACCCGCAGCACTCCGCCGCTCGTGAGCTGCTCGCCACCGCCGATGTAGGCGACCACGAACACGTACAGGACCATCACCGCGCCGGCGTACACGACCACCTGGGCGGCGGCGACGAACTCGGCGCGGAGCAGGAGGAACAGCGCGGCCAGCGACACCAGGTGGAAGGCGAGCGCGAGCACGCTGTAGAACGGGTTGCGCAACATCACGACGCCGACCGCGCCGGTGATCGCACCGATCGCGGCGATGAAGAACAGGACCGCGCTCATCGCTGGCTACTCCCCCTCCCGGCGCAGCGGCGTGCGCTCGATCGCGTCGGCCAGCAGCATCTCCTTGGTGAAAATCAGGTCCGACCGCGTGTAGTCGGACATCTCGTAGTCGTGGCCCATCGTGATCGCGTCGAACGGACACGCCACCTCGCAGTAGCCGCAGAAGATGCAGCGACTGAGGTTGATCTCGTACACCGCCGCGTAGCGCTCGCCGGCGGACACGCGGTTCTCAGGGGTGTTCTCGGCCGCGACGACGCGGATGCAGTCGGCCGGGCAGGCCGCCGCGCACAGCGAGCAGCCGACGCACTTCTCGAGGCCAGTGTCCTCGAAGCGGTGGAGCCGGTGGCGTCCCCGGAAGCGCGGGTAGACGGGCGTCTTCTCCTCGGGGTACTGGATCGTCGTCGTGCCCTCGAGGATCCGCGCGAACGTCGTCTTCAGCCCCCGGAGGGTCTCGCCGAACACGCGGTACGCGCCGGCCACCGGGCTGGGCGAAGGCGACCGGACCACCTCGATCACATCGTCTGAGACGTCGTAGGGGGTCATGACACCACGACGACCGCGGTCACGAGCAGGTTCAGGGTCGCCAGCGGAAGCAGGATCTTCCACCCGAACGACATCAGCTGGTCATAGCGGAGCCTCGGGAGCGTTGCGCGGATCCAGATGAAGAAGCTGAAGACGATCAGGATCTTCGCCAGTACGACGAACGGGTCGACCCAGCCGGGCGGGTGGATCCCGAACGGCAACAGCCAGCCGCCGAAGAAGATGGTCACGGCGATGCCGGACACGACGATCATGTTCGCGTACTCGGCGAACAGGTAGGCCACGAACGGGGTCCCGCCGTACTCGGTGAAGTAGCCGATGATCTCGGTGTCGGCCTCGATCAAGTCGAACGGCGCCCGGTTGGTCTCGGCGAACGACGCGACCAGGAAGACCAGGAAGCCCGCGAACTGGGGAATGAAGTACCACATCCCCTCCTGGGCATGGACGATCCCGGTCAGCGACAGCGTCTGCGCCGTGATGATCACCCCGACGATCGACAGGCTCTGTGACACCTCGTAGGAGATCAGCTGCGCGGCGCCACGCATCGAACCCAGGAACGAGTACTTCGAGCCGGATGCCCAGCCGCCCAGCATGATGCCGTAGAACGAGATCCCGGCCAATGCGAACACGTACAGCGGACCGATCGATACATCGATCCCGTACAGGCCGACCCGCTGACCGAAGATGTGCTGGACGTCGCCCCACGGGATGATCGCGAGCGCCGCGACCGCGGTGATGATCGAGATCACCGGCGCGATCCGGAACAGGACGCCGACCGACGTCGCGGTGCGGAACGGCTCCTTCATCGCGAACTTGACGATCTCGGCCAGCGGCTGCAGAAGCCCGAACGGGCCGACGCGGTTCGGGCCGTACCGCGACTGGAACCGGCCGAGCAGCTTGCGCTCGTACACGATCAGGATCGGAAGAATCCCGAAGATCACGGCGAAGATCACCAGCGACTTGACGATCTGCACCCACCACGGCTCGAAATAGTTGACCTCGGCGAGCGGCAGCATCAGCGCTTGTGCACCTCGACGACGGGTTCCGTGAACGCGTTGGCCGAATCCTCGCTGATCCCGTCGGCGAGGAACGCGGTTCCGGCGGGTACGCCCGAGCGGACGTGCGCCCACCCCCGCAGCCGGGTCCCGTTCTGCGAGAGGCCGATCGAGTCTCCGTTGGCGATCCCGAGCCGCCGAGCGTCCTCGGGAGAGAGCTCGACCTGCTGGCGGGGGATCGTGTACTGAAGCGCGGGGGAGACTTCGACCTCGGGCGCGGCCCAGATCGATCGATAGGTCCCGAGCCGCAGATTCCCATTGGAAGTCCCGGCGCCGTCGTCGGCAGCGCCATCGTCTCGGGAGGCGGCGGCAGCTGCAGCAGCGGCGGCGGCTTCCGTCGGCCGCGCTTGATCGCCACCCGCCGGCATCTCCGACGCGGCGTCGCGCTCGACCCACCGGACTCCACGCCCGCCGACCTCCTCGAGCGTCAGGCCGCGATAGAACGGCACCGCCTCGACCAGTTGCGCGAACGCCATCGGCGAGGTCAGCACGCCGGTATCGAGCCCAGCACGGCGCCCGATCTCGGCGATCACCGACCAGCTCGACCGGACCGAGCCGGGATGGGCGATCGCGGTCCGCATCCGCTGGATGCGGCCGTCGGGATGGACGACCGTGCCGTCCTTCTCGGCGTAAGAGTCGGCCGGGAAGATCACGTTGGCGTGCTCGGCGATCCCCGCGGTCAGGACGGAGGCGTGGGCCACCACCAGGCCCGCGCGGTGCAAAGCGTCCTCCCATAACGCCCGGTTCGGCAGGTCGCGGACCGGGTCGGTCTGGAACAGGTAGAGCGCCGTGACGCCACCCTCGACCACGCCGTGAGCGATCTGGGAAGCGCCGCGCCCCGGGGCCTCGAGGTGAGAGTAGCCGGGGCCGGTGCCGGGCACGACGCCGGCTTCACGCAGGCCGCGTCCATTCGCGCCGGCCGGAATCTCGAGCAGGCCCGCGCCGTCGCGGTCGGCGAGGCCGAGCCGCTCCGCGATGCTGAGCAGCGTGCCGAGCGCGGCCGCACCCAGGCGGCGCTCGCCCCACAGGATCACGATGTCCTCGCCGCCATCCAGCAGGAACTCCGCCAGACGCGCCGCGTCCGATTCGGCTGCCGACCCGTACCCGGAACCCGAGGCCGCGGACTCCAGCGCCACATCGAGCGCCGCCAGGAACTCGGCCTCACCGCCGGGCGCCACGCGGACAGACAGGCGAGCGTTCGGGTCGAGCGCGCTAGGCCGGTCGGTCGCGATCGCCAGGCGGACGCCGTGGCGGCGTACGCCCTTGCGGATTCGCAGGTCGAAGATCGGGGCGTCGTCGAGTGGCTCGCACCCGAGCACCAGCACGGTGTGCGCGAACTCGAGATCCACGACCGTGGCCTGCAGCGCCGGCGCGGCGAGTGCGCGCGTCAGGGCCGGGGGAAGCTGCTCGCCAGACCGGGAGTCGAGATCGCCCGACCGCAACGCCTCGCGCATGATGCGCTGAATCAGGAAGCCCTCTTCGTTCGTGGCGTGACCGCCGACGAGCGCCCCGACCGCGCCGCGGTGGCGAGCCAGCCCCGCCGCCGCGTCAAACGCCCGCTCCCAGGACACCGGGCGCAGCGAACCGCCGTCGCGCACGAGCGGCTGGATGATCCGCTCGTCGACGTGGATGGCCTGGTACGCGAACCGGCCCTTGTCGCACAGCCAGCCATCGTCGACATCCGGATTGCCCCCGGGACCGCCGCCGGTGGCGGCGCCCGTGGCGTCGCGTGAGCGCACCCGCACCACCTTCTCGTCGCGCACGGTGAACTCGACGTTGCACTGCGACGGGCACAGCGTGCAGATCCCGCCGGCGCCCTCGATGTCCCACGGGCGGGCGCGGAAGCGGTACGGCTGCGACGTCAGCGCGCCGACCGGGCACAGCTCCACGATGTTGCCGCTGAACGGCGCCACGTAGGGATGTCCGTTGTGCGTGCCGACGAACGTGTGCGCCCCGCGGCTCTCGAACACCAGCTGGTAGTCCTCGGCGATCTCCTGCGAGAACCGGACACACCGGTAGCAGAGGATGCACCGTTCCCGATCGATCGCGATCACCGGCGACAGCGCCAGCGGCTTCTCGAAGTGGCGCTTGGGCTCGATGAACCGGGACCGGCCGAGCCCCCAGCCGAACGTGATGTCCTGGAGCGGGCACTCGCCTCCCTTGTCGCACACCGGGCAATCCAGCGGGTGGTTGACGAGCAGGAACTCGACGATCGCGTTCTGGGCATGGTGCACGCGATCGGTCTGGGTGTGGACGACCATCCCGTCCTTGACCGCGGTCGAGCACGACGTCTGCAGCTTGGGGATGCCCTCGATCTCGACCAGGCACATCCGGCATGCCCCGACCGGGGCGCCGAGCTTCGGCTCGTAGCAGAAGTACGGGATCTCGATGTCGCCCTGCTTGGCGGCGTCGACGAGCATCATGCCCTCGGGCGCGCGCACCTCGCGGCCATCGATCGTCAGCTGGATGATGTTCGGCTCGGGACGGGGCATTCCGCGGGGTCAGTGGACCGGGAACGGTCCGGCGTGCTCGTCGGCGACTCCGATCGGGACCACGTCTTCCAACTCCGCCCCCTCGACGCGCTCGCGGGCTGCTTCGATCTCGGCCTCGAGCTCGCTGCGGAACTTCTCCACCAGCGAACCGATCGGCATCGCCATCGCGTCGCCGAGAACGCACAAGCAGTTGCCGATGATCTGCTCCTGCACCGACGCCATGATGTCGAGATCCATGGGGGTTGCCTCTCCCGACTCGATTCGCTGGAGCATCTTCAGCGTCCAGTTGGTGCCCTCGCGGCACGGCACGCACTTCCCGCACGACTCGTGCGCGTAGAACTTGGCCACCTTGAGAGCGACCTCGAGAACCGTGTGCGAGTCGTCGACGATGATGATCGAGGCCGTGCCAAGCATGCTGCCGGCCTTCGCGAGGCTGTCGTAGTCGAAAGCAATGTCGAGGTCATCGCTGGTCAGGACCGGAGAGCTCGAGCCGCCCGGGAACCAGAACTTGATCTCCCGCCCCTCCGGTGGGCCGCCGCCCAGCCCGTAGATGATGTCTCGAGCCGGGATCCCGAGCTCGATCTCGTAATTGCCGGGCCGCCGGATGTCGCCCGATATCGACACCAGCTTGGTGCCGGTCGAGGTCTCGGTCCCGAGCTTGGCGTACTCCTCGCCGCCCATCCGGATGATGGCCGGGACGGTAGCCAGCGTCTCGACGTTATTGATCAGCGTCGGCCCGTGATACAGGCCCTCGATCGCGGGGAACGGTGGCTTCAGGCGCGGGTTGCCGCGCTTGCCCTCGAGCGAGTCGAGCAAGCCCGTCTCTTCGCCGCAGATGTACGCGCCGGCGCCGCGATGCAGCACGAGCGAGGCGGAGTGCTCCGAGCCGAGGATGCGCTCGCCGATGTAGCCGGCTGCCTCGGCCTCGGCGATCGCGGCCTCGAGGATGTCGGCCTGCAGCGCGTACTCGCCCCGGATGTAGATGAAGGTGCGACTGGTCCCCGCGGCGTACGCCGCGATCATGATGCCCTCGATCAGCATGTGCGGGTTCTTCTGCATGAGTTCCCGGTCCTTGAACGTCCCCGGCTCGGATTCGTCGGCGTTGCAGACCAGGTACTTGTCCATGTCACCGTGGGGCAGGAACGAGATCTTGCGCCCGGTCGGGAACCCGGCGCCCCCGCGCCCGCGGATGCCCGAGTCCATCAGCTGGCTCGTGACCTCCTCGGGCGTCATGTCGAGCGCCTTGCGCAGCGACTGATAGCCGCCGCGACGCTCGTACACCGGGAGCGTGTTCAGGCCGGGCTCGTCGATGCGATCGAACAGCAGCTTCATTGGCCTTCTTCCATCGCCCGTGGACTGGCCTCTTCGCCCTCGCCGGGAGCCTGCCCGGCCGCGTGCCCCTCCTCGTCGGTGACCTTCTCCGGCTCCGGGTGCTCTTTGAGCTGGTCCGTGGTCATTTCGATCGCCGCGGTCGGGCCTGGCCGATCCTCGCTGTCGCCCTCGGGGCCGAGGCCGGCAGTATCCGCCATCGGCGTCTCGCCCCGATCGGGAGGCCCGAAGTCCGTCTCCTCCTCGGCCACCCCGGGGTCGGCGGAGCGCCGGTAGCGGAGCTGCTTGTGCTCGAGCACGGGGCCGCCGGTCCGCAGGTCCTTGACGATCCGTTCGGCGTCGGCCAGGTCGAGCGGCCCGACATATTCGCCGTTCACCGACGCCATCGGCGCGATGTCGCACGCGCCCAGGCATTCGAACGACCGGACGTCGACGTCGGGGTCGCCCTCCGCCGCGGCGAGCATCGCCTCGAAGAACTCGTCGGCGCCGAGCAGCGAGCACGAGATGTTCGTGCACACGTACACGTCGTTACGCGGCTTAGGCACCGTCGAGAACATGTCGTAGAACGTCGCCACCGAAGTTAGGTACGCCGGCGTGAGCCGCATCACCGAGGCCACCTGGTCGATCGCCTCGGGCGAGCACCACCCGTACACCTCCTGGGCGGCGTGTAGGGCCGGAATCGCGGCCGAGCGGCGGTCGGGGTACTTGGCCATCGCCGCCTCGATCGTCTCCTTCAGACCGGGCGGAACGGGGGTGAGCGCGGGGTCGGGGATGGTCGCGGGCGGTTTGGTGAGGTCGACGGCGTCGTCCCAACCGGGGACGCGCGACCCGTGGCCGAACCGCGGAACCGGACGCCGTGAGCCCGTGGCGCTCATCTGTCGATCCCGCCCAGGATCGGGTCGAGCATCGCCAGCGTCGCGATCAGGTCGGCGATGTAGCTGTCCTTGACCATCGGGGCGAGCGCCTGGAGATTCACGAAGCTCGGGTCGCGCATGTGCACGCGTGCCGGCTTGGCGGAGCCGTCGGACCGCACGAAGCAGCCGAGCTCGCCACGCGGCCCCTCGATCGGGTAGTAGGCCTCGCCCGGCGGTACCCGGAAGCCCTCGGTCACGAGCTTGAAGTGGTGGATCAGCGCCTCCATGCTTGTCGCCAGTTCGTGCCGTGGCGGTAGCGCCACCTTCCGGTCGGGGGTGATGTGCTCACCCTCGGGCAGCCCGTCGATGGCCTGCTCGATGATCTTTACCGACTGGTAGATCTCGGCGTGACGAACCCGGAAGCGGTCGTAGTTGTCGCCGACCGTACCGACCGGGATCTTGAAGTCGAACTTGTCGTAACCCGAGTACGGGTGCGCCTTGCGAAGGTCCCAGGGGTCGCCCGCCGCCCGCAGCAAGGGTCCGGTGACGTTCAGGTCGATCAGCGTCTGCCGGTCGACGATGCCCGTCCCGCGCAACCGCTCCAGCAGGATCTGGTTCTTTTCGAACAGGTCGGCGTACTGGTCCGCCCGCGGCGGCATGATCTTGAGGAACTGCCGAAGCTTCTCCTCAAAGCCGCGCGGGATGTCTTCCATCACGCCACCGACCTGGAAGTACCGAGTGTGCATCCGCTGCCCCGAGGACATCTCGAACAGGTCGAGGATCAGCTCCCTCTCCCGGAAGCAGTACCAGAACATCGAGATCGCGCCGATATCGAGCGCGCTCGTGCCGAGCCAGACCAGATGGGAGGCGATTCGGTTGAGTTCGAGGTGGATCACGCGCAGGTACTGAGCACGTACCGGCACCTCGAGCCCGAGCAGTGTCTCGACGGCGCCGCAAAAGGCCATCGCGTTGAAGTAGTAACCCAGGTAGTCCATCCTCTCGACCACCGGGATCACCTTCCAGTACGCCTTGTCCTCTGCGGTCTTCTCGATCCCGGTGTGGACGTAGCCGACGATCGGCTTGATGTCGCGCACGACCTCGCCCTCGAGCGTCGCGAGCAGCCGCAACACGCCGTGGGTCGACGGGTGGTGCGGCCCGATGTTGAGAGTGAGCAGCTCGTGGGTCTCGCCCGTGCCCGCGGGTGAGCTCGAGAGCGTGATCGACTCCTCCCGCTTGCGGTAATCCTCAGTGAGGGTGGTCTGCGGTTCGGTGTCGCCTGAGCCCGTGAGAGTCATACGTACTTCCCGTAGCTCTGTTCCTCGTTGTAGGTGAACAGGACCGGCTCCCCCCCGACGGGAAAGTCACGGCGCTGGGGATGGCCTTCGTAATCCTCGGGCATCAGGATCCGGCGCATGTCAGGGTGACCGTCGAACACCACCCCGAACATGTCGTAGACCTCGCGCTCGGGGAAATTGGCTCCCGGGAACATGTCAACGACCGACTCGATCCGCGCATGGTCGGTGCTGACCCGAGCCTTGACCGCGATCCGGTCGACACGGGCGCGGTCGAGCATTTCGTAGAGCACCCCGAGGCGCGGCTCGTCGGGGTAGTAGTCGACGCCGTGGAGGCTCGCGAGGAACGTGTAGCCCTTGCCTCTCAGGTGCTCGAGCACCGCTCTGATCTTCGTCGGGTTGGCCACCAGCACGGCGCGGCCGCGGTAAAACTCGGTGTCGAGGACGGACTCGCTATCGGCGTCACGGAGCTCCTGGGCCGTCAGCTCGAGCTCCGTCGCGTCAGGCACCGGCGGTGTCTCCCGCCTTGAAGATGCTGATGTCGGCGCTGGCCTGGGCGTCCCCGTTCGGCAGCACCTCCTCGGTGCCGTCCGCGTTGTAGCGCTCGCGCCAGCCGTCCGGAGCGTTGCCTTGGATCTTGTCCCGCAGCCTGAGGATGCCGTGCATAAGTGCCTCCGGACGCGGCGGGCACCCGGGGACGTGCACCGCGATCGGCATGAACTTGTCCGCGGGCACGAGCGCGTAATTGTTGAAGACGCCCATCGAGGAGCAGCAGGCGCCCATCGAGATCGCCCACTTGGGCTCAAGCATCTGGTCCCAGATCCGCCGGATCACCGGCGCCATCTTGATCGACACGCGACCGGAGAGGATGATCAGGTCGGCCTGACGCGGCGACGCGCGAAATGCCTCAAAGCCGAAGCGGGCGATATCGACACGCGCGGCGACGATGTGAATCTGCTCCATCGCGCAGCAGGCGAGTCCGAACGTGAGCGGGTAGAGCGAGTTGCCCTGCGCCCAGGCGACCGCGCGGTCGACCGTCGTCGTAAGCACCCGTTCCTCGACGTACCGCTCGAGGTCCTCGTCGGGGAGGTTGCCACGGAGCATGTCCCGCGCCTTGAGCTGGCGGACGCGCAGATCGGTCAGCGGTTCGCGCTTTATTTCCATTCGAGCGCTCCTCGCCGCCACACGTACACGAACGCGAGCATCAGCAGGACCACGAACGTGCCGGTCTCGAACAGCGCGAAGTCCCCGAACGCCCGGAGCTGCACCGCGATCGGGTATAGGAAGATGACCTCGATGTCGAACAGGATGAACAGCATCGCGACCAGATAGAAGCTGATTCCGAACCGGAATCCGCGCTGTACCTCGGACGGGAGTCCGCACTCGTACGGCTCCTCCTTGGAGCGATTTGGTACCCGTCGGCCGACGATCAGATTGAGCGTCGCAAACAACAAGCCGACCAGCGCGCCCAAGATGAGGAAGACAAGCGCGGGCAGATAATCGCGAAGCACGGCAGACCGTTATATCACCGCCACCCCGTACCTTGTAACAATGTGTTACTTAGTGATGATTGCGGCTAGCTAATGAAGCAGGTTCACCTCGTCGTCGGCGTCATCACAATCGTGCTCTCCGGAGTCGCGGGCGCGTGGGGAGCGTGGTGCTGGTTGCGGGTCCGGAACAGCGTCTGGTTCTGGCGGCTGCTCCGGGCCTCCCAGGCCGCGATCGTGATCGAGGCCGCCCTCGGCGGGATCCTGATCCTCCTCGGCCACAAGTCCCCCGGGCTCCACACCCTCTATGGCGTCCTGCCGCTGTTCGTGTCGTTCATCGCCGAGCAGCTCCGGGTCTCGACGGCGCAGATGGTGCTCGACAAGGGCGGGTTCGAGTCCGCAAAGGACGTCGGCGAGCTGCCCGAGGCCGAGCAGCAGGGGATCGTCGTCACGATCATGCGCCGCGAGCTCGGGGTGATGGCGCTGGCCGCCCTGGTGAACCTGGTGCTGCTCGCGCGCGCGGCGATGACGCATTAGATTTTGGGGCCGGCTTCGCCGGCGTCCGTCGGATGTGGCGCGGCAGGCCCCGTCTGCGAGGCATGGATGCCGAGCGGGGCCGTCGCCGAGACCGCCGGGTAAGCCTCGTCCGGCTGCGGTCGCGCCCGCCCGGCACGGACGCCGGGCGGAACGGCCCCACGGACGCCGAGCGAAGCGAGGCCCGTTACTACCGTTCGGCCACTAACCCCACGCCGTGGTAGCGCCCGCCGTACCACAGCAGCGGATCGCCGTCGCCGAGGCCCATCGACACGACCTCGCCGATCGCGATCGTGTGATCGCCGCCGGCGATCAGCTCGCGGAGCGTGCACACCGCCCACGACAGCGCGCCCTCGATGATCGGGACGCCGTCCCGGAGGCGGTGGGCGACCACCTCGAGCTTCTCCGCCTCGGGGAGCTTCGAGGCGAACACCTCGGCCACGTCCTCCTGGTCGGCGCTCAGCACGTTGACGCCGAATCGGCCGGCCTCGCGGACGATCGGCAGCGTGCGGGCGTTGTTCTCGAAGCACACCAGCGCCAGCAGCGGGTCGAGCGAGAGCGAGCACAGCGCATTCGCGGTCATGCCCCCCGAGGCCTCCGAGGCCGCGCTCGTGATCACCGCCACGCCGGTGGCGAACCGTCCGAAGACCTCGCGGAACAGCTCCGGGTCGGGAACCGCCGTCATCTCCGCCCGTTATAGCGGCTCGAAGGCGGAACCCGGCGCCGGCCGGTTGCCGCCGTTGAGGACGATCGCGCCTTGGGGGGTTGGCGAGGCGAACGTCGTTCGTGCCGGCGCCGGGATGGCACACAGCTTCGGCACGGGCGTCGCGGCTCCTGCTCGGTTCCGTATGATCCCGCCCCGGATGAGGCGACCCGCAAAGGTGCTTTTAACGGGGGCGTTGCTCGCGGCGGCGGTCCTATCGAGCGCGTGCGGAACGGAGAAGATCTCGGTCCCCAAGTCGCAGCCGGTGCTGCATCAGGGCGCGGTCCTGTTCAACCAGCGCTGCTCGGGATGCCACACGCTGTCCTATGCCGCCACCCACGGATCGGCCGCGAACGTGCGGACCGCGCAGGAGAACAACGGCCCGAACTTCGACATCCGCTGCGAGCGGCCGGTGGCGCGGGTCCTGTACGCGATTCAGAACGGCGGGTTCTCGGGGGCGATCATGCCCCAGAACATCGTCGTCGGCGCGCAGGCCCAAGCGGTGGC
This sequence comes from uncultured Solirubrobacterales bacterium, assembly GCA_963737055.1. Classification (GTDB taxonomy): domain Bacteria; phylum Actinomycetota; class Thermoleophilia; order Solirubrobacterales; family Solirubrobacteraceae; genus Palsa-465. The sequence goes on from CAVTRE010000004.1 coordinate 910,298, forward strand.
GGAGTTCGTCGCGACCTACTCGGGCACCAAAGCGCCCAAGGTCCCCGGGGTCGTGCCGTGCCATCAGGTCCCGGTCGGGACGGTCGAGGCGGCGCTGACCCCGGCCACCCCGGCCACGACCAACACCGGACCGTCTCCGGGCACGGTCACCGGGACGAGCACGACCCCGAAGCCGACTTCCACCTCGAAGTCCACCACCGCACCCGGCAAGACGGTGACGATTGGGTCCCGGACAGTCGCCGGTCTCGGCGCGATACTCGTCAACAGCGCTGGGCACACGCTCTACGTGTTCGCGCCCGATAACGCCACGAAGGTGACCTGCACGGGCGGATGCGCGGCAGTGTGGCCACCCGAGTTCCTTCCCGCCGGCGCACGAGCCGTCGGCACCGGAGGTGTGAAGACGTCGCTGCTCGGCGCGGCTCCCGATCCCAGCGGCGGCAAGGTCGTCACCTACCACGGTTGGCCCCTCTACACCTACGTCGCCGACTCGGCGCCGGGCACTGCGGCCGGCCAGGACGTCAACCTGAACGGAGGATTTTGGTGGGTGATCACCACCTCCGGGACGGTCGTCAAGAAGAAACCCTGATCGCAGGCGACGCTCCGCGAACTAGGAGGGGCACGTTCTCGACATCCAGCTGATCCGCCGCGATCCGGACGCCGTCCACGCGGCGCTGAGCCGGCGCGGCCCGGAGGCGGCCGCGAGCGTCGACGAGCTTGCTCGAGCTCGACCAGCGCTGGCGCGCGGCGACGACCGGGCTCGAGGAGTTGCGCGCCGAACAGAACCGCGCCAGCAAGGGCCGCAAGGGCCCACCCACGCCCGAGGAGCGCGAGCAGCTCGCGGCGCTGGCCGCGCGCGGCCGCGAGCTGAGCGACGAGGAGGCCGCTATCCGCGCCGAGCGAGATGCCGTGCTCGCGTCGCTCCCGAACCTGCCGGCCGAAGAGGCGCCCGACGAAGACACCGTGCTGTATGAGGTCGGAAGCGCCGGCGCCACCGGGAAGGACCACCTCGAGCTCGCCGGCAACCGGATCGACATGGAGCGGGCCGCGCGCCTGTCGGGGTCGCGGTTCGCCTACCTGCTCGGAGACCTCGTGATGGTCGAGTTCGCGCTCGTGCGGTTCGCGCTCGAGAAGCTGCGGAGCGAGGGCTTCGTGCCCGTGATCCCGCCGGTGCTCGTGCGCGAGCGGGCGCTGTACGGGACGGGGTTCCTGCCCGACACCGAGCAGCAGATCTACCGGCTGCCCGAGGACGACCTCTACCTGGTCGGCACCTCCGAGGTCGCGCTGGCTTCGCTCCACGACGACGAGATCCTGAGCCAGGACGAGCTGCCCGCCCGCTACGCCGGCTTCTCGACCTGCTTCCGGCGCGAGGCCGGGGCCGCCGGCAAGGACACCCGCGGGATCTTCCGCGTGCACCAATTCGACAAGGTCGAGATGTTCAGCTTCGTCGAGCCCTCCGAGGGACCGGCCGAGCACGAGCGGCTGCTGTCGATCGAGGAATGGATCCTCTCCCAGCTCGACATCCCCTTCCGCGTGGTGGCGATCGCGGTCAACGACCTCGGCGCCTCGGCGGCCAAGAAGTTCGACTGCGAGGCCTGGCTGCCGGGCCAGGGGCGCTACCGGGAGCTGACGTCGACGTCTGACACCACCGACTACCAGGCCCGCCGGCTCGGCATCCGCTACCGGCCCGGCGAGGGTCGCCCCGAGCACGTCCACACCCTGAACGGGACCGCCGTCGCCGTCGGGCGGACGATCATCGCGCTGCTCGAGAACGGGCAGCAGGAGGACGGGTCGGTTCGCTTCCCGGCGCCGCTCGTGGCCTATGGCGCCCCCGAGGTGCTCCCGCCGGCGGCGTGACGGGTGCCCTGGGTGCGAGGGGTGCCGGGGGCGTGACGGGTGCGTGGGGCAGGGGCCGGGCGCGGATGCCGCGCGGGTGTGGAAGTGGATGCCGGGCGCGGACCCGGGCGCCGGCGTGGATGCGGCGTGGACCCGGGCGCGGGCGTGGATGCGGCGTGGACCCGGGCGCGGGCGTGGATGCGGGCGCGGACATGCACGGTCTGCCATTGGACGTCGATTCCCGAGACCGTGGCAGAGCGCGCATGTGGTGCATGCGCCGTCTGCCACGGTCCCGCGAGATCGCCTCGAATGGCAGGCTATGCATGCTCCCCTTGTGGGACGTGGCGCACCACCGCCACGCGCCGTGGGTGCCACTCGCCGGGCGCGGCGCGGGTATCTAGCTGACGACGCGCAGGGGGCGCGCCTGATGGTCCTCGAGGACCACGAGTGCGGCGCGCGGCGGTCCGCACGAGGCCACGCGGGCCCGGAGGCGGACGCCGAACGTGTTCCAGGGCCGGACGAACGCGCTGACGGGCTCGTCGGCGCCGGCAGCGGCCTCAACCAGCGCGGCGGCAAACCGGGCCGGGCGGCCGGCCTCGGCGTCGGCGGGCACCAGCAACTGGACGACGGGGCGGTTCACGGCGCCGTCCTCGGTCACGCCGAGGAGCGTCTCGGCCCGCCACGACATCGCCTGGACCAGGAGCGAGCTGTCGATCACGAGGAAGGCATCTCGGTGGCTCGGAGCGATGTCCGAGCGCGTCTCGAGCATGACTCCGAGCCCGCACGAGCGGCAGACGCGCGCCAACGGCGTCGGCGGCTGATCGCCCCGGGCGGGCGCCGCGCAATGTCCACAGAACCAAGTGAACTCGACCGGCTGGCCTACCGCCGGTTCTACGAGTCTTAGTGCTGGACGAGAATCAGTAGTTCCCCTCATGCCCCTATACGGATGCTAACTCTTAGGTTGGCGGAACGGAAGCGACCGCCGAACATTTGTGCAACTTGTAGACCCGGTCGACCGGATTTGGGCCAGTCGTGAAGATGGCCGGTCCGACTGGACATATAGGCACCCCAATGAAGACCCGCATAAGACGGGCTCTCGGCGTTCCGAGTCTCCGAACTCCCTCGTAATCCTCTCCTCCATCCGCTCCCACGGACTGCTTTTGTGAGCGTTGACATACCCACAAGAGCAGCTTGTCTCTCCTTAAGTACAGGCTGGGCCCCCCAACCGGGGGGTCCAGAAGTCGCAAAGTGCTTGATTTCCGGCCGCGCAATCCCCCAATTACGTGAAAACGGCCAGCGGAGAGGGGGGGATTCGAACCCCCGAACGAGGTCAACCCCCGTTACGCGATTTCCAGTCGCGCCCGTTCAACCGCTCCGGCACCTCTCCGGTGAGGCCGGCCAAGGGTAGCGCTCCACGAGACGATCAGCGCGCGCTCACAACTGCCAAACACCGCCGCGGAGCAGCGGGATCTCGCCGCCGCGCGGCTCGATCCCCGTCACCGCGACCTCGTTCGACCCGATCATGAAGTCGATGTGCAGCTCGGAGCGGTTGATCCGCTGCTGGTCCGCAGCGTCGAGCACGGTGAAGTCGAGGCCCTCGCCGAGCGCGATGTGGCTCGCGGCGTTCTCGTCGAGGAGCGTGTCGAAGAACACCGTCTCGAGGTTGCCGACGCGGCTCTCGCGGTCGACCAGCGCCACCTCGCCGAGCCGTGCGGCGCCGGGGTCCCGCCCCGACAGAGCCCGCAACGTATCCGCGCCCTGATCGGCATCGATCTCGACGGCGTTCCCGTTCTCGAAGCGGACGCGCAGGCCGGTAATGAGCGAACCGGAGACGAAGAGCGGCTTGGTCGAGGAGACGTGGCCGTTGACCCGGGCCGGGTCGGGGGTCGTGAACACCTCCTCGGTGGGGAGGTTGGGCGCGTGGACGATGCCATCGACGGTCGCGATGCGGGCGCACAGCCACCGGGAGGACGGCAGCAGCCCGACGGTGAGATCGGTTCCTGGGCCCTCGAAGTGAACGGCGTCGAGGCGCAGCTTGTCGAGCTTGCCCGCGACCGCCGTCAACCGGTCCATCCGCTCCGTCCAGGCGGCCACGGGGTCGTCCTCGTCGACCCGGCAGGCGTGCGTGATGTCTCGCCAGAGCCGCTCGAGCGCCTCTTCGGGCGGCAGGTCCGGGCGCACCAGCTCGGCCCAGGCCTCGGTTGGGCACGGGGCCGCCGTCCAGTTCGTCGTGCGCTGGTTGACGATCTCGATCGATTCCCGGAGCGCCGGCAGCAGATCCTTGCCCAACCGGGACGCATCGACGCCCTCCATGACGTGCGGAGCGACGGGTCCGGTGAGCGCGATCACGGCGCAGCGGTTCTCCCCGAGCGCGCGCATCCGCTCGCCGTACCACGGCGGCACGAACCCGAGCGTGTCGGGTGAGGCATAGAGCGCCCGGGCGCGCTTGAAGTAGATGTCGAACACGGACAGGTCGACGAACTTGGCGCCGGCCTGGTAGGCCGACTCCGCGACCGCACGGGCGAGGGGCTCTTTACCGGGCGCGGAGCTGATTGCCACGATCTGGCCCGGCTGGACATTCGCCCCGAACCGAACGATCAGGTCAGCCAGCGCTTCGAGCTGGTCGGTGGTGCGTACACCCGTCACCTGGGTGCAGGATGCCATCCCTTTGGCGTGCACGCATCGACAACCATCCGCGCCCGCAGCGGCAAGCGGTCGGGTGTCCGGGGAGCGTAGAGTCGCGCCGGTGGCGACGGCTCTGCGCAACCTCGACGAGCGGCGCGCGGGCGTACTCGAGTCGTTGTGCGAGACGATCGTGCCCGGATCCGCTCGCGTCGGGCCGGTCGTTTACATCGACGCGATCATGTCCGAAATGCCGGAGCCCGTGCGTGAGGCTGTGGTCGGGTCGATCGACGCGCTTGCCGACGCTGCACCCGGCGGCGCCGACGCGCTCGAACCGCACGCGGCGACGCCGGCGTTCGCATTGATCCGGGCACTCGCCGTCGAGGCGTTCTACAGCGACTTCGTCGCCCCGGGAGCGAGCGGTCCGAGCGCGTACGAGGAGATCGACTTCCACTCGCCGCTCGCGATGAGGATCAAGAAGGACTGGTCATATCTGGGGGTGGCGTGACCGTGGTGGCGGCGTGAGCATGGGGTCGCGTGAGCATGGTGGGGGTCGCGTGAGCATGGGGGTCGCGTGAGCGAGCGCTTCGAGGTGGTCGTTGTTGGTTCGGGCGCGGGCGGCGGCGTCATCGCCGGCGACCTCGCCGAGCGCGGCCGGTCGGTGCTGCTGCTCGAGGCCGGCGGGCACTATGTGGCGGCCGACTTCATGCGGTGGGAGAGCCGGGCCGCGCACGACTACTGGTGGCCTCTGGGCTTCGCTTTCCCGGCGGGCGATTTCGGCCTCGGCCCGGTGGCGCTGATCAGCGGCCGCTGCGTCGGCGGGAGCACGACGATCAACACCAAGGTCGCGCTCCGGGCGACCCAGCGCGAGCTCGACAAGTGGCACGCGGCCACCGGCCTGCGCAACGACGGCGGCGAGCCGATCTCGCGCGCCGATCTCGACCCCTACTACGACCGGGTCGAGCAGTATCTCGGCGTCCGCGACCGGTCGACCGATTGGGACCTGAAGCGGTGCGTTCAGACCGCCAAGCGCGGCTTCGAAGCGGTCGGTGCGACGCTCGAGCCCGTCACCGCCTACGTCGACGAGAACTGCGAACAGTGCGGCTCTTGCCTGCAGGGGTGCCCGACCAACGCCGGCAAGTCGACGATGAATACCTACATCCAGCGGAACGTGCTCTCGGGCGCCCTCGTGCTCCGGACTGACGCGTTCGTGCAACGGGTGCTGATCGAGGATCGTGGCGACGGGCCCGAGGCGACCGGGGTGGAGTACACCGACGCCTACGGTGAGACCCATCGCGTCGATGCGGACGTCGTCGTCGTCGCCGCCGGATCGCTGCGCACTCCCCAGGTCCTGCTGCGCTCTGATGTCCCCAACCCGAACATCGGCAGGCATCTCGGGCTCCATCCCGCCCAGTTCGTGTTCGGCCTGTTCGACGAGCCGCAGGACGCCCACATGGTCGCCCCGATCAGCGGGCACTGCTACGACTTCGCGGCCGATGAGGACGGCGGGTTCGCCGTCGAGGCGGTCACGGTCCAGGACCCGATCGGGTTCGCGGTCAGCCTGTGCGACGAGAACGGGCCGATGTGGGGACAGCCGCTCGTCGACGCCGCCAAGCAGTACCGGCACTGGATCGGGCTGCTCAACATGTCGAACGACGACAACAACGCGAGCGTCACGGTCGACGAGAACGGCAACGAGGTGTTCCTGTCGGACTTCCAGCCGGTCGAGCTCGAGCGCATCTCGAGCGCGCGCGCGTTCTCGACCCGGGTGCTCGAGGCTGCCGGCGCCACCCGGATCCTGTGGTCGGGGCTCGCCACCACCCACATGCAGGGGAGCTGCCGGATGGGCGCCGACCCTGCCACCTCCGTCGTCGACACCCACGGCCAGTCGCACGAGGTCAAGCGGCTGTACGTCGGGGACAGCTCGGTGCACTCCCGGACGCTATCGGTGAACCCGTCGCTGACAATCATGGCGCTCGCGGCGCGGCTCGCCGATTACCTCGACGCCGGCGCCGGCGGTCAGCTCAGTGCCGGGCGCGGCAGCGAGCAGCTCGTGGCGTGAGCATCGCCGGCGGCAGGAACGGCGGTGTGGCGTGAAGGGCGGCGCCGAGCTGTTCGCGAGCCCCCGGCCGGTCAACGCCCTAGCTGACCTGCTGGCGAACGTTTGGCAGTTCGGCTACGTGACCACCGATCTCGAGCGAGGCATGGAGTTCGTGGCCGAGCATTTCGGCCTCGAGCACTGCCTGCCGCTGCCGTCCGACACGGCCACGTTCCTCGTCGGCGACACCCCGGCTCCCTGGGAGGTCAAGGTCGCGATGGGCGCACGCGGCGGTCTGATCGTCGAGCTGATCGAGCCGGTGGCCGGCGAGATCGACTTCTACACCCGCGTGCTCCCGCCGGATGGCTCGTTCGCAGTCCGCTTTCACCACATCGCGACGTTCACGGCTCCGGGGGACGAGGAGTGGGAGCGGCTCGGCGGGCTGCTCGCGGCGTCCGGGTTGAAGGTCGACTACACGGTGCTGATCCCGAACCGGGTCCGGGCCGGGTACGTGGACACGACCGCCGAGCTCGGCCACTGGCTCGAGGTCTGCCAGCTTCAGCGCGAGGACATCGAGTTCTTCTCCTCGCTGGTCAACGACAGCAGCTAATTGGCACGGACTCCCGGGTAGCGTCATCCTGTAAAAGGACGCATACCCCCAAGGAGGAGAGCATGGGCGAGCCGCTGTTGCACGGGCTGATGATGGACGACTACCCGCTGTCGCTGACCACGGTTGTCGAGCGGGCCGAGCAGCTCACTCCGACCCGGAAGGTGGTCTACAGACGCCCGGACGGCAACGTCCACCGCACCACGATGGGCGACTGCGCCCGCCGGGCCCGCCGCCTCGCCGCCGGGCTGAAAGACCTCGGGATCGGCGAGGGGGACCGGGTCGGGACGCTGATGTGGAATCAGCCCGAGCACCTCGAGGCCTATTACGGCGTGCCGTCGATGGGGGCGGTGGTGCACACGCTGAACCCGCGTCTTCATCCTGACGAGCTCGGATTCATCGCCGGCGACGCCGAGGACCGGGCGATCATCGTCGACGAGTCGCTGCTGCAGGTGCTCGAATCGTTTCGCGCCGCTTACGACTTCGAGCACGTGATCGTCGTGTCGCACTCGAGCGACGTTCCGGACGCCGCGATCGCCTACGAGTCGTTGATCGAGGGCGCCGAGCCGATGGAGTGGCCCGGGCGGCACGAGCGCCGCGCGGCCGCGATCTGTTACACGTCGGGCACGACCGGTCGGCCGAAGGGGGTCCTCTACTCCCACCGTGCGCTGGTGCTCCACTCGATGGGGGCGGCGCTGCCCGACGCGATGAACGTCTCCTCGCGCGACACCGTGCTGCCAGTCGTGCCGATGTTCCACGCCAACGCCTGGGGCATCCCCTATACGGCGACGATGACGGGGGCCTCGCTTGTCCTTCCCGGCCCGAAGCTCGACGGTGAGAGCATCCTCGACCTTCTCGCCGACGAGAAGGTCACGCTCACGGCTGGCGTGCCGACCGTCTGGATGGCGATGCTGAAGGCGATCGAGGACGAGCCCGAGCGGTGGGACCTGAGCTCGCTGCGCCGCCTGCTCGTCGGCGGCTCGGCAGTGCCCAAGACCATGATCGAGGGCTACCAGCGTCACGATCTGTTCATCGTCCAGGGGTGGGGCATGACCGAGACCTCTCCGCTGGCGAGCACGTCGATAGTGCCCCCCGAGCTCGACGATGCCTCGCCCGATGAGCAGTTCGACTATCGGGCGCGGCAAGGCATTCCGGCGCCGTTCGTCGACATCCGTGCGCGTGGCGACGACGGCGAGCTGATCCCCTGGGACGACGAGGCGATGGGCGAGCTCGAGGTTCGCGGCCCCTGGGTGGCGGCGGCCTACTTCCAGGGCACCGGCGCCGAGAAGTTCACCGAGGATGGCTGGTTCCAGACCGGAGACGTCGTCAAGATCGACTCCCGCGGCTCGATCCGCATCACCGACCGCTCGAAGGATCTGGTCAAGTCCGGGGGCGAATGGATCTCCTCGGTCGACATGGAGAACCTGCTCATGGGGCATCCGGCGGTGGCGGAAGCCGCGGTGATCGCCGTCCCCGACGACAAGTGGGACGAGCGCCCAATGGCGATAGTCGTGCTGGCGGGCGGCGCCGAGGCCACGCCCGACGATCTGCGCGAGCACCTGTCCGGTCACTTCGCCAAGTGGCAGTTGCCCGAGCGTGTCGAGTTCATCGACGAGATTCCCCGCACCGCGACCGGCAAATTCAAGAAGACCGCGCTCCGTGAACAGTTTGTGAAGATGCCGGCGTAAGAATTGGTCCTGGTCAGAAATCCGATATTGGTACTGCCGCGCAACAACTGAAACGCGTTACGGGTGCTATACACCGATTCGTGCCGGCGGAGAAAACCGAAGTCACCGCAACCGCGGCGGCCTCACTCAACGGCGTAGTCGTTCAGGCGCGTAACCTCGAGCGCCAATACGGTGAGGGCGCCACCGCGGTCCACGCTCTGCGTGGAGTGTCGCTCGACGTGGAGCGCGGCCAGCTGGTGGCGGTCATGGGTCCGTCCGGCTCGGGCAAGTCGACGCTAATGCACATCCTCGCGGGGCTCGACCAGCCGACGAGCGGGACCGTCACGATCGCCGGTACCGAGATCACCGGTCTTGACGACGCCGACATGACCCGGTTGCGCCGCGACCACATCGGCTTCGTCTTCCAGTTCTTCAACCTGCTCCCGATGCTCACCGCCGAGGAGAACGTGCTGCTGCCCCTGTCGATCGCCGGCGAGAAGCCGGATCGCGACTGGCTCGCGCAGCTACTCGAGAAGACCGGCCTCACCGACCGCCGCGACCACCGGCCCTCCGAGCTCTCGGGTGGCCAGCAGCAGAGGGTGGCGATCGCCCGCGCGCTCGTGACCAAGCCGACGATCCTGTTCGCCGACGAGCCGACCGGGAACCTCGACTCGAAGACCGGTGGCGAGATTCTCGACCTGCTGCGCGACTCAGCACGTGACTACAACCAGACGATCGTGATGGTCACTCACGAGGCGCGTGCGGCCGTGATCGCCGATCGCATCATGTTCATCGCGGATGGATTGATCGTGAAGGAGCTCACTGACACGGATGCGGCCCAGGTGCTCGAGGTCATGAGCACCCTGCAGTCGTGACCCAGGTCGCACTCCGCGGACTTCTCGGCCGCAAGCTCCGCGCCGTGCTGACCGCGTTCGCGATCGTGCTCGGGGTCGCGATGGTGAGCGGGACGTTCGTGTTGACCGACACGATCAAGGCCGCGTTCAGCACGGTGTTCACGACCGTCTATCAGAACACCGATGCGGTGATCACCGGGAAGAGCGCGATCTCGTCGGGCAACAACGGCAACGCGCCGACGACGCCGTCGCTGCCGGCGTCACTGTTGACCCAAGTGCGGGCGCTGCCGGCGGTCTCGTTGGCCTCGGGATCCATCTCGGACAGCGCCCAGCTCGTTGGCCGGAACGGAAAGGTGATCTCGAGCGGCGGCGCGCCGGGGCTCGCCTTCAGCCACTCGCCCGAGGGCGCGCACTTCAATCCACTGACGCTGACCAGCGGGCGGTTCCCGAGCAGCCCGGACGAGGTGGCGATCGACGCCTCGACCGCCAGCAAGCACAACTACAAGGTCGGCGACGAGATCGGCGTCGTCGCGCGTGGCCCGGTCGATAAGTTCCGGATCGTCGGGACTGTCGAGATCGGAGGCGTCTCCTCGCTCGGCGGCGCCACGATCTCGGTGTTCACGCTGCCCGAGGCCCAGCAACTCTTCAACAAGGTCGGCAAGTACGACACGATCAGCGTCGCCGCCAAGCACGGCTACTCGCCCCAGCAGGTCGTGAACCAGATCAAGCCGCTGCTCGGGCCGAGCGCACAGGTGAGAACCGGTCAGGGGCAGGCCCAGCAGGCGACCAAGGACACCAGCGGGTTCCTCAACATCTTCCAGGACTTCCTGCTCGCGTTCGGCGGCATCGCGCTGTTCGTCGGGAGCTTCGTGATCGCCAACACGCTGTCGATCACGATCGCGCAGCGAACCCGGGAGCTGGCGACGCTCCGCACGCTGGGGGCGACCCGCCGCCAGGTTCTCCGTTCGGTCCTGGTCGAGGCGTTCGTGATCGGGACCCTCGCGTCGATCGTCGGCCTGTTCCTCGGTCTCCTGCTAGCCAAGGCGCTCAACTCGCTGCTGGTGTCGTTCGGGATCAACCTCCCGCAGGCATCGACCGTTTTCAAGACGCGGACGATCATCATCTCGCTGCTCGTCGGGATCGTGATCACGATGATCGCGGCGGTGCGGCCGGCGCTCCGCGCGACGCGTGTTCCGCCGATCGCCGCGGCGCGCGAGGGCGCGCTGCTGCCGCCGTCGCGATGGGCCAAATACGGCACTCAGGCGGCGTCCGGGACGATCCTCGGTGCATTCGCTCTGATGCTCGTGGGGTTGCTGGTCAGCAGCCTGTCCACGGGGCTGCGGCTGCTCGCTGTGGGCGTCGGCGCGGTCGCGCTGTTCATCGGCTTCTCGATGCTCGCGCCGAAACTGGTGCCGCCGCTCGTCAAGGTCCTGGGCTGGCCGGCGACGAAGATCGGCGGTGCGGCGGGCAAGCTCGCCGAGGGCAACTCGGCGCGCAACCCGGCGCGGACCGCCTCAACCGCGTCTGCGCTGATGATCGGGCTGGCGCTGGTCACGCTGGTCGGCGTACTGGCGGCGGGGCTGAGGACCGGGTTCAAGAGCAGCGTCAACAAGGCGTTCGTCGCCAACTACGCGATTACGGCCACCAACAACTTCTCGCCGATCAGCCTCGCTTCCGAGCAAGCCGCGCGGGGCGTCCCCGGAGTCTCCGGTGTGGTCGGCGTGCGCGCCGGCGATGCGGAGGCGTTCGGATCGCACATCAACCTCACGGGTGTGCCGCCCAACGCGAGCCAGGCGATCAAGGTCGCCTGGCAGGTGGGTAGCCCGGCCATCGTCGCGCAGCTTGGGAACGACGGCGCGTTCGTCGGTAAGGACTACGCCAAGGCGCAGCACCTGCAGGTGGGCTCGCCGTTGTCGGTGGAGACACCGACCGGCCGGTTCCTCCACCTTAAGCTGATCGGTATCACGAACCCGCCCAAGGGCGCGTCGCCGTATGGAGATGTCTCGATCTCCCAGGCCCTATTCGATCGCGAGTATCAGAACCCACAGAACCTGTTCACGTTCGTCAACATCCGGGGCGGCGTCACCACGGCAAACACGAACACGTTGAATGCGGCCCTGGCCGGGTTCCCCGACGCCAAGCTGCAGACGAAGTCGCAGTTCATCGATAACCAGCTACAGGGGCTCACCCTGTTGCTCAATCTTCTGTACGTGCTGCTGTCGCTCTCGATCGTGGTCAGTCTGTTCGGGATCGTCAACACGCTGGTGCTGACCGTGTTCGAGCGGACCCGCGAACTCGGCATGCTCCGCGCGGTAGGGATGAGCCGGCGCCAGGTGCGGCGCATGATCCGGCACGAGAGCGTGATCACGGCCCTGCTGGGCGCGGCGTTCGGGATCCCGCTCGGCGTGCTGCTGGCGGCGCTGATCGGCGCGACGATCAACTTCGGGACGTTCACGATCCCGGTCGGGACGCTCATCGTGTTCGTGATCGCCGCTGTGATCGCCGGTCTGATCGCGGCGATCTGGCCAGCGCGGCGCGCGGGGCGCCTCAACGTGCTCCAGGCGCTCCAATACGAGTAGCGGAGCGCCGAGTTAGGGGAATCCGGACGGCCACGTCTCGACGCTCTTTCCCGTTCGCGCCGGATCCCCAAGCGAGGCCCCTCCCCGGATTCCCGTTTTCTCCACACTCGCCCTCCCCCCGAGGTGTGAATCCATATTCACCCGGCCCTGGCACGGTTAACTTCGCACTCGGCGCCGGGGCGGCGTCGAGTGCGAAGTTAACCGGGATGGAGTTGCCCGCGGCTCAGCGCCGAATGACGGCGATCGACGAGGTCGCGTGGCCGACGAGCTTGCCGTCGCCGTTGCGGGCGTGGGCCTCGGCGAACGCGACCTGTCGCCCAACGCGGAGCGCCTTGCCGCTGACCTCGAGCTCGCCGCCTCCGGCGCGCAACGCGCTCAGGAAGCTGACTTTGATCTCGATCGTCGAGATGCCGACGCCGCTCGGAAGCGTCGACTGAACTGCGCAGCCGCACGCCGAGTCGAGCAGCATGCACAGCAGCCCGCCGTGGACGATCCCGCCCGGGTTGTAGGTCGATTCGTCAGGCGTGCACCGGAAGACGGCCTCGCCGTCGCCCACCGATTCCAGGCGCGCGCCGACGAGGTCTGCGAACGGCGGCCGCGGCAGCCGCCCGTCGACGATCGCCTGCAGGAAGTCCCGCCCGGGCAGCGTTGTCGCCGCGTTCGCCGAGATCATCGGGTCGTACCACGAGATGTCCTTGGTACGGGGCTCTCCCCAGCCGTCGCGAGACGGTGCGCTCACGTCCGTCATCCGTTCGTTTCGATGTTCTGGAGGCGGACCTGGCCGCGAGCGACCAGCTTGTGGTCCTCGGGCCGGCGGATCTCGACCTGCCACAGCTGCTGCGTCCGCCCCTGGTGGATCGGGATCGCGACTACGTCGAGCCGGCCGCGCGTGTGCGGACGGACGAAGTCGGTGGTGTTCGAGACGCCGACCGCCTGCTGGCCGCGGTCCTTGATCGCCTCGAACGCTCCGGTGGTCGCGAACGTTTCGACGACCGTGGTGTAGAGCCCGCCGTGCACGAGTCCCCACGGCTGGTGGTGGCGCTCGTCGGCCGCCACCGATCCGGTGACGCGGGTCGGGCTGCGCTCATCGAACTCGATCTCGAGCAGGCGCATGAACTCGCTCGCGTCCGTCAGTTGCGCTCCCATCGCCGAGGAGTCCATCACACATTCTCGGTGCCGGCGGCGAGGAGCTCCGGCGCGCGGGCTGACGGCCCGGTCGGTGTTTCCGGTGCGGCCTGCGTTCCTGACGCGGCCTGTGTTTCCTGTGCGGCCGACGTTTCGGGTGTGGCCTGCGTTTCCGGTGCGGTTGTGGCCCGCGGCCGTCGCACGAGCGTCAGGAAGCCGACGACGCCGCCCGCGAGCGCAAACGCGGCGGTCACCCACCAGCCGCGCTGATAAGCGGTGAGTACTTGCGCGGGCGACTGGGGCGAGCCGAGCACCGCGATCAACACGGCCACGCCGATCGCGAGGCCGACCTGGCGAAGCATGTTCACGACGGCCGATCCGGTGGCGAACGAGGTCGGCGGAAGCGAGGCCGCGGCCGTGGCCATCATCGTCGGCAGCGTCAGGCCCACGCCGATGCCCGTGAGGATCAGCCCACCGAGGACGTCGCCGACGTAGTCGGGCTTCAGGCCGACCGCCAGCGCCATCCACGCCATGCCCGCCGCGAAGATCGTCGATCCAGCGGCGATCACGACGCCGGGACCGAACCGCGCGATCAGGCGACCCGCGACCAGGAAGGAGAAGAGCGGGACCATGATCGGTCCGGGCACGATCGAGAACCCGGTCGTCAGCGCCGACCAGTGCCACACGTCCTGGGCCCACAGCACCCGCGACAGCAGCATCGCGCCGAACGCGATCGAGAACAGCACCGCCACCGCCGACGCCCCGGTGAACGGCCGCACTCGGAACAGCGCACGGTCGATCAGCGGATTGTGGTGGCGGGCGGTCCGGAGCGCGAACAAGGTGAGCAGGACGAGCGCGCCACCGAGGACGGCGACCGTCCGCGTGCTGCCCCAACCCCATGTGCCGCCCTCGACGAGCCCGAGCGTGAGCCCAGCGACGCCGGCAGTGATCAGCAGCGCGCTCCAGCCGTCTGGCCACGGGATTGGGTGGCCCGGTACGTCGGGCAGCAGGCGCCAGCCCGCGACCAGCGCGGCCACGCCGATAGGCACGTTCACGAGGAACACCCACCGCCAGCTCGCGGCGACCAGGATTCCGCCGACGGCCGGACCGAGCGCGGCGGCGAACCCGCCGGCCGCCGTCCACGTCCGCACGGCGCTGTGGCGGCGCTCGGCGGGGAACGTGGCCAGGATCAGCCCGAGCGACGTCGGGGTGAGCAGGGCGGCGCCGGCGGCCTGGAGCACCCGGAAGGCGATCAGCATGGGGAGGCTGGTCGCGGCGGCGCACGCCGCCGACGCCGCCACAAACACCGCCACCCCGACCAGGAAGCCGCGTTCGCGGGGGTACCGGTCGGCGAGGCGCCCGAACAGCACGAGCAGCGACGCGTACACGATCGCGTAGGCGTTCAGCACCCACGAGAGGTCTCCCAGCCCTGTGGATCCAAAGCTGCGCGACATCTGCGGGAGGGCGACGTTGACGATGAACAGGTCGAGGCTCGCCAGCACGACGCCGGCGCACACGATCACGAGAACCACGTTGGGGGATGCGTCGGACCGGCGGATTCGAGGAGTGCCGGACCGGCTGAGACGAAGCTGACTTAGTGCAGGCATAGCCAGGACTGTATCATGCTGACTTAGCGCCGCGCTAGTCAGCTATCATTCCCGTCATGTCCACTTCTGCCGTACGCCTAACCGGAGCGCTCGATCCCCGCGAGGGGTGGCAGGCCGAGCGCTGCACGATCGCCAAGTCGCTCGAGATCCTCAGCACGCGCTCGGCGCTGCTGATCCTGCGCGAGGCGTTCTACGGGACGACTCGCTTCGACGACTTCGCTGAGCGTGTCGGGATCAGCGAGCCCGTGACCGCCGCGCGTCTCCGCGAGCTCGTTGACGAGGGCCTGCTCGAGCGCGAGGATTATCGCGAGCCCGGCAAGCGAACTCGCCAGCAGTACCGGCTCACCGAGAAGGGAGCCGACCTGTTCCCGATGCTGATCGCGCTCATGCAGTGGGGCGACCGCTGGCTCGACGAACGCGGCGGCCCGGTTGAGCTGATCCACCGAGACTGCGGCGAGACCGTCGGCGTCGAGGTGAGATGCGCCGCCGGTCACCAGGTGGACACCAGCGAGATCGACATCGCCCGCCGCCGGACGCGCAGCTAGCCCGCGCTCGGTGCGTCTTACCCGGGGCCGCGCTCGGTGCGTCTTACCCTGGGCCGTTGTCGCGCGGCGGGATCTGCGGGGGCGGCTGGTTCCCGCGACGGCGGGCGAGCGCCTCGATGATCGTGGCCTCGTCCACGCCGAGTTCGGCGAGCAGGGGCGCGATCTTCTCGTCGCGGGTCAGGGCCAGGAGCACGTCGCGGGACTCGATCTCCGACCGGCCGTCGTCGAGCGCGCGTCCGGCGGCGACGGTCAGCAGCCGCCGCGCGCCCGCTCCGGGACCGACCCGGATCCACTCGTCGAATCCGGACTGCGGTGGCTCGGGTGCACGCGGCCCTGCGTTACGTGGCTGGCTGAGCGCGCCGACGCTGGACAGCATCCGCATCACCTCGCTTCGTACCTTGTCCGGCCCGGCGCCGAGATCGAGCAGGATCCGCTCGGCGACGCCGTCGTTCAGCGAAACCAATCCGAGCAGGATGTGCTCGGTGCCGATGTAGTTGTGCCCGAGGCCGACCGCCTCGTGGTCAGCGAGCTCGAGCGCCCGCTTTGCCTTGGGTGCGAACGGCAGCTGGCCGTCGACCGGCTCCTGCCCAAGCCCGACCATGCGTACGACCTCGCCGCGAACGCGCTCGACCGTGAGGTCGAACGACCCGAGGACGTGCGCGGCGAATCCCTCCTTGTCACGCAGGAGCCCGAGCAGGATGTGCTCGGTGCCGATGTAGCCGTGGTTGAACCCGATCGCCTCTTCACGAGCCAGTACCACGACCTGGCGGGCTCGCTCTGTGAACCGCTCGAACAGGGCCTAAGAATCCCACAGCCGGCGCGCTGCCGAAAATGGCCACGCCGGGCGGTCATTCCGACGGCCGGCGCGCGCCGGCCGATCAGCTCTGGCTTCAGTCGCCGGACTCGAACTTGAACGAGATTCCCAGGCGCACCCGGTAGTTGACAAGCGAACCGTTCTCGATCGTCACGTCCTGGCGAATCACCTCAGCCACTCGAAGGTCGCGCACCGTTTTGCCGGCGGTCTCCACCGCGTTGCGCGCCGCGGCCTCCCACGACTCGCTGCTGACTCCGATCACTTCGGTGACGCGGTAGACGCTGTCTGCCATTGAAGGCTCCCCTCGTTTGATGATGGTCGTCGACTGCAGAACGCCCGGTGGCGCCGAGCCTACAGCCGGGAGGTGTGCATAGCCAACCCTTGGGGTACTTACATCTGACCGGAGCGGTCGCGAGACTTCCGATACGGAAAACGCTCTTCGGGACGATCGGCATCAGGCAGGCAAACCCACGCCGCTGGCGTGGAGGAACGTCACGGCGTGAACTCTGGTCGATCGCCCCGAGAGCGTCTACGCCGCGTCGGCAACCGCCGGCGCCTCCGCCGCGGTGACCTGCAGGGCCTCCGCCGCCACGACCCGCGAGGCCTCCGCCGTCACGACCCGCGAGGCCACTTCTTGCACGGCTCCGACGACGGCGTGCAGCGCCGGGTGCTCCTCGGCCCCCCGCCGACACGCGATGAACAGGTGGCGACACGGCGGGTCGCCGGCGATCGGCCGGACCGTGACCCCCGGCGGCGGCTCGTCCTGAGCCAATCTCGGCACGCAGGCGACGCCCAGCCCGGCGCCGACGAGCGCCATCACCGCGGTCCAGTCCGCCGACCGGTGGGCGACGACGGGTGAGAACCCGGCCGCAGCGCAGCCGACCCTGATCACGTCCTCGCACGACCATCCGCGCGGCGGCGCCACGAACGGCTCGGTGGCGAGCGCGGCGAGCGGGACGTCGGCCTCGCCGGCGAGCCGGTGGTCCTGGGGGAGCGCGACGTCGAGGAGGTCGCGCATCAACGGCGTCCGGGTGAAGCGCTCGTCGTCGTGGCGGGGCGCGCTGTCGGACTCCATCGAGATCGCCAGGTCAAGCTCGCCGCGAGCGAGCAGATCGAACACCTCGGGGCTCTCGACGTCCTGAACCACGAGTTCGACCGCCGGCGCGCGATCGCGCAGCAACCCGACCGCGGGCACGATCAGGCCGCGGATCGCGGTCGAGAACGCCCCGATCCGGACGCGACCGCGCTCTCCGCCGGCGAGCGCCGCGAGCGTCGCGTCCATCCGCTCGAGTTCGCTGAACAGCGCGTCGGCGTGCGCGAGCACGGCCTCGGCCGCCGGCGTCAACCGGACGGTGCGGCCGTTCGGGAGCAGCAGCGGTTGCCCGACCTGCTGCTCGAGCGCCGCCAGCTGCTGCGAGACCGCCGAGGGCGTGAGGTACAGGGCGTCGGCCGCCGCGGCGATCGTGCCGCGGTTGGCGAGCTCTCGCAGGGCGCGCAGACGGCGGAGCTCGATCATGAAGCTCAGCTTACGAGTCTCGTCAAGAAGGTCTAGTCGCACTTGGCAAAGCGCCACGCCAACCTCCGGGCGTGCCCACCCGTCACGTCATGGTGGCCGCCGCCGTGGCGTTGGTGTGGGGCATCAACTTCGTCGTCATCGACGTGGGACTCGGCTCGTTTCCGCCGCTCCTGTTCGCCGCGCTTCGGTTCACGCTCGTCGCCTTCCCGGCGGTCTTCGTCGTCTCGCGGCCGGCGGTGCCGCTCCGATGGGTGATCGGCGTCGGCACGTTCATGAGCGCCGGCCAGTTCGGACTCCTGTTCGTCGCGATCCACCAGGGGGTGCCGCCGGGGCTGGCGTCGGTCGTGCTCCCGACCCAGACCGTGTTCACGATCGCGCTTGCCGTCGCCTTGCTTGGCGAGCGGCCGGGGCGAGGGCAACTCGCCGGCGCGGCCGTCGCGGTCGGCGGGGTCGTTTTGATCGCGCTCGGACGCGCCGGCGGCGTGCCGCTCGGCGCGCTGCTCCTGTGCGTCGGCGCCGCGGCATCGTGGGGCATCGGGAACATCTGCAACCGGCGCGCCCAGGCCGACGACGCCATTGCGCTGCTCGTGTGGTCGAGCCTTGTCCCGCCGCTCCCGCTGCTCGCGCTGTCGCTGGCGTTCGAGGGCCCGCACGAGATCGGCTCCGCGTTCGCCCACGCGGGCGCGGGCGGCCTGCTCGCGTTGCTGTACGTCGTGATCGTCTCGACCGGGTTCGGCTTCGGGGCGTGGACGTGGCTCCTGCGCCGGCACCCTGCCTCGCGAGTGGCCCCGTTCACGCTGCTGGTCCCGCCGGTCGGAATCGCGGCGGCGTGGATCTTGCTCGGCCAGTCGCCGAGCGCCGGCGAGCTAGCGGGCGCCTCGATCATCCTCGCCGGCCTGGCGCTCGCCTCATCCGCGAAGCGCATACCGAGCCCGGTCGCGTTCGCCCGCCGGCGGTCGGGCATCCCGCGAGCTGGTGTGGTTCGATCAGTGGATGGCGACTGAGGAGCCGATCGCGACCGAGCGCCCGGTTGGGGCCGCTGTCGACTGGCGGCCCGCGGCGCGGCCGGCGCGGAGCGAGCTCGCCGGCACCCACGTCCGCCTGCGCCCGCTTGACGCCGACCGGGATGCCGAGGCGTTGTATGCCGAGTCTCATCCCCCGAACGCCGATCCCGGTCTCTGGACTTACCTGCCGAACGGTCCCTACGCCGATCCCGCCGAGATGCGCGACGCCCTCCGGGCCGCCGAGGCGTCCAAAGATCCGTTGTTCTTCACGCTTGTGCCCCTGCCGGGAGAGCTGCCCGCCGGCATCGCGTCCTATCTGCGCATCACCCCGGAGCACGGCGTCATCGAGATCGGCCACATCTGGTTCGGCGCGTCGCTGACCAGGACCACGGCCGCGACGGAAGCGATCTACCTGCTCGCGGCCAACGCCTTCGACGACCTCGGGTATCGCCGCCTCGAATGGAAGTGCGACGCACTCAACCGGCGTTCGCGCCGTGCCGCGGATCGGTTCGGGTTCCGCTTCGAGGGCGTGTTCCGCCACCACATGGTGACCAAGGGACGCAACCGCGACACCGCCTGGTATGCGATTACCGACGACGAGTGGCCGGCGGTCCGCGCCGGCTTCCGCGAGTGGCTCAGCCCCGAGAACCTAAAAGACGCTGGGCGCCAGACGCACAGCCTCGGGGAGCTGATCGCCGCCGCGCGGGGATAAGCGATCCCCGCCGCGAACGCATCGGCGATAGCGCGGGGTTCGGCGTAGCCGTCATCTTTTAGGGGACGATCGCACCGCGCGGTACGGTTTTGCGCATGCAGGGCGCGCCTTCGCTCGCCGTTCATGGGCTTTCTCGCCGCTACGGGCGATTCGAGGCGCTCCGCGATCTGGAGCTCGAGGTAGCCCCTGGCGAATGCGTCGCGATCGTCGGTCACAACGGGTCGGGCAAGACCACCGCGGTGCGGACGATCGCCGGCCTGCTCGAGCCGAGCGCCGGACGCGTCGAGGTCGCGGGCGCGGAGGTGCACAACGAGCCGTCCGGGATCGAGGCCCGGGCGTTGATGGCGGTCGTGCCCGACAACCCGTCCCTGTACCCGGACCTGACCGCCCGCGAGCACCTCGAGCTGGTCGCGCTCGCCCATGGCGTCGCCGGTGATGACCTCGACGCCCGCATCGACGCGCTGCTCTTGAGGCTCGATCTCGGCGACAAGCGCGACGCGCGCCCGGGGGAGCTCTCGCGCGGGATGCGGCAGAAGCTCCAGATCGGGTGTGCGCTGATCCGACCGCACCGTCTGCTGGTGCTGGATGAGCCGGTCGTTGGTCTGGACCCCGGCTCGCAACAGACGCTGCGGGGGTTGCTGTTCGAGGCCAAACGCGCCGGCGTCGCCGTGATGCTGACCACGCACCAGCTCGAGTTCGCCCGTGGAGTCGCCGACCGCGCGGTGGTGCTCGCCGACGGCGTCGTGGTCGCGGACGGCCCGTACGACGAGGTCGTCGACGGCGGGATGATCGACGGACTCGATTCCCCATGAGCGACGAGGTGCGACTTCCCGTCAGCGATGCGGCGAAGGCCGATACGCGCGCACGCGCCCGAGCGGTCCGCGGGTTCCTGCGCGCTCGACGCACGCGTTTCCGGCCGACCGCGTACCAGGTCTACGCGACGGTGGTCGTTGGCGGGATCGCCGGCGCGCTCGCCGGCAACGCCGTCTCACAGGCGATCGGTGGCAGCCTGACCGCGCGCAAGCTGCTCGTGTTCGGCCCGGTAGTGCTGTTCGGAGTGCTGCTGGCGGCGCTCCGGTTCGGCACCTGGCAGGGTCCGGTTGGGTTCTCGTCAGCCGACGTCGGCTTCCTGCTGAGCGCACCGATCGCGATCGCGGCGTTCGTGCGACCGAAGCTCGATCAGAGCTTGCTGCTCGGGGCCGCCGTCGGAGCCGCGGTCGCCGGTGTCGCGATCCTGCTCCTGGCCGGCGGTCCTGGAAGCATCGATGCCGGCCGAGCGGTTGGAGCGGTTGCGGGTGTGACCGCCTTCGCGGTGCTGGCGGTGGCCGCGAGCTGGCTGGTGGAGTCCTCGCGAAGAGCGTCGGGGCTCGTGCGGCGCGCGAGCCCCGCCGTGCTCGTGATCGGCGCAGCGCTGCTGGCGATCAGTGCCACATCCTCAGGGCGCTCCGTCGGTGTGTGGTCGGGCCCGTGGGGATGGGCGATCGCTCCGTTGGCAGGCACCTCGAGCTGGCCGGTGGCGCTCGCGCTCATCATTGTCGCCGCCGCCGCGACGACGACCATAGCCGTGCGTCGTGCGGGTGCGGGCGGTGCCGAGGTGTTCCTGGCTCGCGCCGAGACTCGCTCCGGCCTTCGAGCCTCGGCGTTCTCGCTCGACTATCGCGGCGCCGCGCTGACCTACCGCTCGGCGCTGCCGGCGGGAATCGGTCTGCGGGTCCGGGTTCCACGCCCCCGCGCGCCGCGGTTCGCGGTCCTGTGGCGCGACGCGGTCGGGCTTGTGCGCGAGCCGTCGCGGCTCGCGTGGGCAACTCTGTTCGCATCCGCGGCGACGGTCGAGGCGCTGACGCACCCGGGTCGCGCGATTCCCGCCGGCATCGCTGCCGTCGCGGTCTACTTCGCCGCGGGTTTGCTGTGCGAGCCGCTGCGCCTCGACGTCGATCGGCCCGACACCGGCGCGCTGCTGTTGTCGTGGCCGTTCGCTCGGCTGCTCCTCGCGCATTGCGCGCTTCCGGCGCTCGCGCTGTTCACGGTCACGGCCACCGCGGTTGTCGCCACCGTGGTGGCGGGCGCGGCCGGCGCCGGCGCGCTCGCGCTCATTCCCACGGTGCTCGCGCCGACCGTCGCGGTCGCCGTTTTGTGCGCCGCGCTCTCCGCCCGCCGCGGCGGGCGGGTCGACGAGAAGCTCCTCGGACGCCTCCTCAGCCTCGACCCGAACAACCCGGGCGGAGCCGCCGTGCTCGTCCTGTGGCTCATCCCGTGGCTACTCGCCACGACGGTCGTCGTCGGCGGAGCGGTCCTGGTGATTGGGTCTGCCGTGGCGCACCACCGCGCGGTTGTCCCTGCGGCGTTGACCGCGCTCGCGGTGGCGGGCGGGGCGTGTGCCGTCCTCGTCAGGGTCGCCCGCGGATCTGAGCGGCCGGACCGCTGAAAGGTGACCGCGCCGGCGAAGCGACCGCGCCGGCGAAGCGACCGCGCCGGCTAAGCGACCGCGTCTGCCGACCAGCGAAAGTCCGCGGGCAGGTTCGCGCCCTGCACGGTGCAGTCGGCGACGGCGACCTCGACCGCGGCAGTCGTCCCTCTGACCAGCGCGTCCGGGTCGGCGGCCTCGTGCTGGTTCAGCGCGTGCGCCGTCCACCAGGTGAGGAACCCGGCGACGAACGCATCGCCGGCCCCGATCGTGTCGACGACCTCGGTCTCAGGTACAGGGATCGAGCCCTCGCGCGATTCGGTGAGGACGGTGACGGGCGCCGGGCCGTCGGTGACGAGCACGGCGGCGGGCCCGAGCTTGAGTAGTCCGCGCGCGGCCGGCAGCGATGACTCGCCTGGGCGCAGCAACCGCAGGTCGTCGGTGCTGACTTTCACGATGTCGACCTGGCGGATGAACGTGTCGATCAGCTCGCGGTACGCGCCCGCGTCGGCGACCGCCGCCGGCCGGCAATTCGGATCGAGCAGAATCGTCGCCCCTGGCGGCCGCTGCTGAATCAGCGCGGTCAGGGTCGACGCTGTCGGCTCGACCAGGAGCCCCAGCCCACCGAGCGTGATCGCCTCGGAGCCGTCGAGGACCTCGGCGGAAGTCGCGGCGTGAGCTGCGACGCCGAGGTGCCGTCCAGGTAGAACTTGTACTCGGCCGAGCGGCGCGCGTCGATTCGCGCCACCGCGAGAGTGGTCGGCGCGGGGGTGGGATCCGGAATCGCGATCGTCACGCCGGCCTCCTCGAGCGAGGATCGCAACGCCGCGCCGAATGCATCGTCGGACAGCCTGCCGACGTACTGGCAGGTGCCACCGAGCCGGGCGATCGTACGCGCGACGTTGAACGGGGCGCCCCCCGGCAATGGGGTGACGGACCCGGAAGCGTCGATCACGAGGTCGATCAAGGCCTCGCCGGCGACCGTGATCATCGGTTGTTCCTGACGCGATCGATGTGCCCGTACATGACCATGATGTTATGGCGACGCGTGGCCGGCGTACGAGATCGCTCCGGTGCACACCCGACGTAGCCGCCGCGGGCCCACCGCGCGCGCCCCACGCTGACCGCGCAGTTGCCGGGGACGACCTAAGGTTCCCCTGATGGAGGACATCGCGACGATCGGTGTCGGGATGCTGGGCTACGGATTCATGGGTCGCGCGCACTCGAGCGCGCTCCGCCAGATCCGTCACATGACCTGGCCGCCGCCGCTGATTCCCGAACTCGTCTCGATCGCCGGCCGAACCGAGGCAGCGGTGGCGGCCGCCGCCGAGGAGTTCGGGTTCGCCGAGCACGTGACCGACTGGCGCGCACTCGTCGGCGATCCGCGCGTGGGGCTGTTCGACAACAACGGTCCTAACAGCGTTCACGTCGAGCCGAGCGTCACGGCCGCGGAGGCCGGCAAGCACGTCGTCTGCGAGAAGCCGCTCGGACGCAACGCACAGGAGTCGTACGACGCGTGGAAGCGGGTGAGCGCCGCCGGCGTCAAGCACATGTGCGGGTTCAACTACCGGTTCGTGCCGGCGGTGCGGCTCGCCCGCGACGTGATCGCCGCAGGGGAGCTCGGCGAGATCCTGCATTACCGCGCTTCCTATCTCCAGGACTGGCTCGTCGACCCCTCCGTCGCCGATCTGTGGAGGCTCGACAAGTCCGTCGCCGGGTCGGGCGCCCTCGGCGATCTTGGCGCGCACGTGATCGACCTCGCGCACTATCTCGTTGGCGACATCCTGAGCGTGTCCGGCGCAATGCGCACGTTTACCCCGGTACGTAACGGCGCCGAGGTGGATGTCGACGACGCCTTCGCGGCGACCGTCGAGTTCGGCCAGGGCGCCCTCGGCACGATCGAGGCCTCCCGGTGCTGTGCCGGTCGCCGGAACGCGCTCCGGTTCGAGGTCAACGGCACGGGCGGCTCGCTTGCGTTCAATTTGGAGCGGCTGAACGAGCTCGAGTGGAGCGAAGGCACCCGCGGGTTCCGCGCGATCCTGGTGACGGATCGCGACCATCCGTTCATGGGGCACTGGTGGCCGCCTGGCCACATCCTGGGTTGGGAGCACACCTTTGTGCACGAGCTCCACCATTTCCTGACCGCGATCCGCGACGACGCCGACGTGGCGCCGCACGGCGCGACGTTCGAAGACGGCTACCGCGCGGCGGAGGTGTGCGACGCGATCGTGAGGTCGGCCGACAATCGCGCTCGCATCCCGGTCGGCTACCGCTGATCGCCGGCTGTTCGCTCGACGCCGACCTGTCGCGCGACCCAGTCCACGATCGTCGGTGCCACCGGGCCCTCGCCCATGTGACCGCCGTCGAACACCCGGGCGGCCTTGGGGTCGCCGTGGTCGAGGCTCAGGTAGATGTCGTCGATCGAGTTCTGGACGTCATCGCGACCGTTGACGAGGAGGATCGGCGCGGACGGCTGGTCGAGCAGCCCCTGGTCGAGCAGCGACAGCTCGGGGCACCGCGCGACGTAGTCCTCGAACGTCTCGCCGCCGAAGATCCGCGCGCGTGCGGTCATCAGGTCCATCAGGTATGAGGACGCGTTGCGAGACCGTTCTTGCCATTCCGGGGTAAACGTGATGTGCACCCCGCCTCCCCAGTTGACCGCGCAGCGCAGCCGGTCGCGGTGGGTGTAGGCGAGCTTCATCGCCCAGTAGCCGCCGAACGAGCCGCCGATCGCAGCGCACCTGCCGGCGTCGAGGTCGTCACGCCCGGAGAGCCAGTCGAAGATCGGCGTCCACTGCCTCTCGGCGTCGCCCACCGCGAGCACCGGCGATTCGCCGACTCCCGGCATGTCGACGAGCAGCACCGCGAATCCGCGCGAGCGAAACAGCGCCCCGAGGCGCCCATGCATCTCCTCCTTCCAGGTGTCGATCCCGGCCCACACCATCGCCACCGGCGGGCGGGCGTCACCCGCTGCGGGGCGCGTCAGATAGAAGCGCAGCCTTCTGACGCCCTCGAACGGGATCTCGATCACCTCGAGCGGGGGTTCCTCGAGACTCGTCGCTCGCATGAAGAACTCGCGTGCGCGGTCGTACTCCCGTTGCTTGAGCGGATGGTTAGGCACCGGGTAGCGGCCCATGAAGGCCGAGCGGTAGGCCTGGGTCCACATCTCGTGCTGTTCGAACCGATCGGTCGCCGCGCCCGCACGTCCGGCAAATTCGTCGGCGAGTCCGCCCCAAGCGGCGGTCCACGGCTCGGGATCGAGCCCTGTCAGCCCGTCGATCGTCCGGCGCGCCGCGTCGGGGTCGAGGTCGTCGAGCGGGTGGGCGCCGCGCTCGAGCCGCGCGAGCAGCCACGCCTTACCGGCGTCCAGGGTCTGTTCGGCCGCCGGCATCAGACGAACAGGCCGGTCTTGTCCTGCGCGCTCCGTTGCTCATCCGGCGGCGCCTCCACGAGCGGGAACGACTCGAACATCGAGGTTGGCATCGCCAGGTTCTTGTAGAACACGTTCGAGCCCTGCTGGGGCTCGAACCGGACGGGCTCCCAGTCGGGTTCGTAGTTGCGGTAGCCGCCGGCGTTGATTTCGACCCGCATCCCGCTCGGATCGCGGACGTACAGGTAGTCCTGCTCGCCCATCCCATGCCGGCCGGGGCCGAACTCGATCGCCACGTCCCGGTTGAGGAACACGTCGGCGGCTCTCAGCAGCTCCTCGCGCGAGTCGACGAAGTACGCGAAGTGGTTGACCCGCCCCGGGACCGGCGTCGGGTCCCAGACGATCCCGAGGTCGTGCGAGCGCTCGCACACCGTGGTCATGCAGAACACTGGGAAGTCCGGCCGGTCGGGGATCACCGTGTATTCCATGAACCGGTGCCCGAGAGTGTCGCGGTACCACTCGGCGTCGCCCCGCGGGTTCGCGGCGGTGATCGTGACGTGGTCGATACACCGCGCCGCAACACCGCGCGGGATGTAGCGCTGCGGACGGTTCGGGAACGGCGACTCCATGCCCGGCGGCGGCGAATAGCGCTCGACCTCCCAGAACATCTCGTGCAGGTGGCCGCCGGGCGCGCGATAGCGGAACGCGCGCCCGTGACCGACCGAGCTCTCGACCCACGCCTCGCCGGCGCCGGCAGCCGACAGGCGCTCGACAGCGGTCTCGAGCTCCTCTGGGCCTGCGGCCCGCCACCCGACGTGCCCGAGTCCCACCTGCGGTCCCTCGGTCAGCTGGAGAGTGTGATGGAAGCGGTCGCCCCAGGCACGCAGGTAAACCGACTGGCCGGCGCGTGCCGTTTCCTCCAGACCGACGATCTGCGTCCAGAACTCGAGCGACTCCTCCGGCGTCGGCGTAGTCAGCTCGACGTGGGCGAGTTGCGACAGCAGGGGGAGGGCCATTTCTTTCTCCTCAGTAGGGGTGGGAGATCAGTGCAGGAGATACGCGGCGCACGCGACACCGAGCTCGTCGACCAGGCGCTTCCAGCTGATGCGGCGATCGGACTCGAACACGGGTCCGTACATGACCTGACGGGCCAGCGTCGAGTACGCGATGCGGAAGGCGACATCGAGCGCCACCTGGGGGTCGGGGTGGGCGAACTCCTTGAGGTACGGCTTGAGCGTGGCCTTGAAGCTCTTGCTGACGGCAATGCTGGCCTCGGAGCCGCGGGCGGAAATCACCTCGTCGACCGCGCCCAGATGCATGAACGCGCGTAACGCATTGCGGTTGTCGTCCATCACGCGCGCCACAGCGGCGACCGCCGCGGAAACGGCGGCCGCGGAGGTGTCCCCGCGGAGGACGGGATCGCCGGCGCCCTCGCCGCCTTGCGACATCGATTCCATCAGGCGCGCGTGCACCGCGCGGAGCAACGTCTCCTTGTTGCCGAACCGCTCGTAGATCGCGCCGATCGAGACGCCCGAGCGGGCGGCCACCTCCTGCACCGTCAGTCCCTCGAAGCCGTTCTCCTCGAGCAGCGCGTGCGCGGCGTCGAGCACCCGCTCGTAGGACTCGCGGCTGCGGCGCTGCTTGGGTGGGCGGACCGTCGTCATCCCGCCACCGACCGGGGCGCGCGCCGACCGGTTCGCGCGGCGGGCAGCGCGAACGGCTCCAGCCCGGCGACCACGGTATTCGTCAGCGTGCCGATTCCCTCGGCGTGGAGCGACACGACGTCGCCCGGTTGGAGCGGCGGCAAACCGTCCCGTCCGTGCCGGCCCCAGAGTTCGAGCAGGCAGCCGTTGCCGCACGTTCCCGACCCGAGGACGTCGCCCGGCCTGACCCAGGTTCCCCGCGACGCGTACGACACGAGCTCGGCAAAGCTCCACGCCATGTTCGCGAGCGTGTCGCGCCCAAGCGAGCTCCCGTTCAGCTCGGCGTGGAGTTCGAGGTCGAGGCGATCGCCGTCGCGGTACGGCTCGAGCTCGTCCGGGGTCACGATCCACGGTCCGAGCGTGTTCGCGAAGTCCTTGCCCTTGCACATTCCGAGGCCGAGACGCATCTCCGCCATCTGCAGGTCGCGCGCGGACCAGTCGTTGAAGATCGTGTAGCCGGCGATGTAGTCGCTCGCATCGGCGGGCGCGAGATCGCGTCCCGGCCGGCCGATCACGGCCGCGACCTCGAGCTCGAAGTCGAGCCGCCGGCACCCGGGCGGAACCGGTATCTCATCGCCCGGACCGGTGACGGCATGCGGATTCGTGAAGTAGCAGAACGGCGACTCGTACCACACAGGCGGGACCGTGGCATCGGCGTTCGCATCCTTGATAACGCCCTCGATGTGCTGCTCGAACACCGAGAAGTCGCGCATCGTGGGCGGCTGCACCGGAGCCAGCAGGCGCGTCTCGCTCAGCGGCAGCGTGGCCTGCACGCGCCCGGCGACCACCTCACGCTCGATGGGGTCCACGCCCAGCACATCTGCCGCCTCGATGCCGTTATCCAACACCTGCGCCGACTCGCCATCGATCACCGCCGTCCGCGGCTGCCCGTCGTGCAGCACTCGTGCGATCTTCATCGTTCACTCCTCAAATCGGCGCCGAGGCGGTCATGATGACCGCGTTACGGGTCGCATCGGGATCGATCGGGAGCGAGTGGTCCTGCTCCCACTGGCCGACCTTCTCAGACCCCTCGACGATCGCGCGACACCGTTCGTAGCGGCGCGCGGAAAACGCTTCGAGCGCCTCGGTGACCGGAACGTCCTTGGCCAGTTCCTCTGCCAGGACGATTCCGTCCTCGATCGCCTGCGCGGCGCCCTGACCGCAGTGCGGGGTGGCGCCGTGGGCGGCGTCGCCGACCAACACGATCCGTCCGCGATGCCACGGCGCCGGCACGATGATGTTCTCGATCGGGCGCACGACGATCGCGTCGTCATCGACGATCTGCTCGCGCGTCTCCGCCACCCGCCCGGAGAACGGAGCCAGACGCTGCCGGTACACGGCGGCTGCCCCGTCCCGTTCGATCGCCTCTCTCCAATCAGGGATCGGCGTCTCGATCGTCAGGATGTACATCAGGTCCTCGCCGAGCGGCACGAAGCCGGCGCTGCCGTCCGGACCGAAGAACATCCAGATCTCCTCGAGTCGGTCGATTCGTGGGAGGTTGTACCTCCAGCACACCTGGCCGGTGAAGCGCGGCTTGACGTTCGGACCGAACAGCACCTCACGGACCTTCGAGTAGAGGCCGTCGGCTCCGATGACGAGGTCATAGCGCCGCCGCTCCCCGTCGGTGAACGCGACGTCCACGTGCTCATCGGACGGAAGGAACTCGGTGAAGGTCACGCCGGTCCGGACGTCTGCTCCCGACGCCAGCGTCCGGGTTGTGAGGATCTCGTGCAGCTTCGGGCGGGTCAGGCCGTTGCCGGGCGGCAGCCCATCGACGAGCGGCGGCCACTCGTGGGCGGCGATGGGGGTCTCGCCATCGGCGAGCCAGGTGCGGTCCCCCCGGATCGGAGCGCCGGCCTCGACGCAGGCCGCGGCGAGGCCCAGCGAATCGAGCGCCCGCAAAGCGTTCCCGGGTTGGATGATGCCGACCCCGTACACGCCCCACGCCGGATCGCGTTCGACAACGTCGACTTCGAAGCCGTGGCCGCGGAGGGCGAGCGTGGTGGAGAGTCCGCCGATGCCGCCACCGACCACAAGAACCTTCATCCTCTGGACCTCATCCCCGAAAAAAAATTCTCCGATTCCGAATACTGGTTCGGATAACGTACCGAGCGAGGCCGATGGTGTCAACGAGCCCCAAACACAGATGAGCGGCCGGGTACAGGACCGCGTGGTCGTCGTCACCGGCGCCGCCGGCGGACAGGGCGCCGCCGAGGTCGCCGCCCTCCGTGCCGAGGGCGCGATCGTCGTCGCCACCGACGTCAAGGCGTTCGTCGGCGAGGAGCCCGACCGCATTCACCGCCGTCATCTCGACGTCACCGCGCCCGAGGACTGGGAAACGCTGGCCGGATGGGCCAAGGACCGGTTCGGCCGAGTCGACGGCCTGATCAACAACGCCGGCATTCCGAGCCGTGCTCGGCTCGAGGAGGTGGTGCTCGAGGAGTGGAACCGCGCGCTCGCGATCAACCTCACCGGGCCGATGCTCGGCATCCAGACGCTGTCGCCGCTGATGGGCGCGGGCGCGTCGATCGTCAACGTGGGCTCGGTGGCCGGGCTGACCGCCCACTACACCGCCGCCTACACCGCCAGCAAGTGGGGATTGCGCGGCCTGACCCAAGTGGCCGCGATGGAGCTCGGGCCCCGCCGGATCCGTGTCAACGCCGTCCACCCCGGCTACATCGAGACGCCGATGACCGTGACCGCACCGCCGGCGTTCAAAAGCGCGAACGAGGCGCTGACGCCGCTCGGGCGGGTCGGCTCGCCCGAGGAGGTGGCTGCGCTCATGGTGTTCCTCATGTCGGACGAGTGCCCGTTCCTGACCGGCGCCGACATCCCGGTAGACGGCGGTCTCTCAAGCGGCGGCACGGCTAAGGCCCTATCAGACGCTCTCCGCCAATGACGCAACTCGAGGACACATGAACCCAGAGCCGCAAGTCCGGCGCATCGTCACCGGCCACAACGACGCGGGCGAGGCCGTGATCGCCGCCGACGAGCAGGTGCCGGGGACCGGTCTTGCGGAGGACGCGGGCAACACGAGCGCGACCTTCTTCCAGCTATGGGCGACGCACGAGATGCCGGTCGACCTGGGCGACGAAGCAGCGGCCGGTCAGCGCGTCGGCAGCGCGTCCACGATCATCGGGTCGGGATACGGCTCGGTGCTGCGCGTCGGCGTCCTCGCGCCCGGAGCGCGATCGCCCATGCACCGCACCGAGAGCCTCGACTACGGGATCTGCCTCGAGGGCGAGTGCGACCTGGAACTGGACAGCGGCGAAATCGTCACCGTCCGTGAGGGCGATATCGTCATCCAGCGCGGGACCAATCACGTCTGGCACAACCGCGGCACAGCGCCGTGCCGTTTCGCGTGGATCCTCCTCGACGCCCGACCGGCCGAGGTCGGCGGGCGCAGGCTCGGTACCAGTTGGCGCCGCGACGCCTGACCGTCAGCGCGCGCTCACGCCCGGGATGTCGAGCGCCGCGTTGAGCGCCTGGTCGAAGAGCGACCGTATCCGCTCCGCCGCCTTATGTTCCTGCTCGAGGATCCGCTCGGCCAGCTGCACCGTCTCCTGGTCTTCGGCGCGTGCAGCCACGCGCGCCAGCGTCTCGTAGGCACCTGCTTCAAGATGCTCGACGGCGTAGGCGAAGGCGGCGAGCTTGGCCGGCGTGTCGGGCTGGGCGGCGAAGAACGCGCCCCAGTTCAGGGCGCCAAGCCGGAGCGCCGCGTCCTTGAGCTTCGATGGGGCACTGCCGCGCTGCTTCAGGCGCTCCGCGACGAGCCGGCGATGCTCCTCGGTCTCGCTCCGGTGCCCGGCGTAGGCAGACTCGAGTTCGGCGGAGCCCCCGATCTTGGTGCCTCTTTTGAGTAGCGTCAGCGACTGTCCTTCGATCGCGTGGACGTCGGCGAGGTACTTGTCGAGCTGCCTGCCCATGTCGTCGGGGCCGAGATCGCGCAGCGAGGCGTCGACGGCACGGTCGAACAGGCCGGCGAGCCGGTCGCCCATCATGTGCTCCTGGCGCTCGATCTGGCGCGCGACGGCGACCGTGTCGAGGTCGCCTGCGCGCTCGGCCACCTTGCCGAGCAGGTCGTAAGCGGCCTCCTCCATGTGCTCGTAGGAGAACGCGTGGACGGCCAGCTTGCCCGGCGTGTCGGGCTGGACGGCCGCGAAAGCGCCGAATCCCTTGCCAGTCAGGGTGCCGGCAAGGTCCTTGAACGCCGCGGGTTTCGCAGCGCGAGCCTCGAGCCGCTCGCGGATGAGCCTCTCGTGATCGGCGGTCTCGTCCAGATGGGCCGAGAACGCCTGGGCGATCTGAGCATCACCGGCGAGCTTGGGCGCGGTGCGCATCTGTGCGAGCGCCTGCGCCTCGATCGAGTGGACATCGGTCAGGTACTTGGTCAGCTGTGTGTCGAGATCCTTAGGGGTCATAGCGGCTCCTCTCGTCTGACCTGCATACCGCGATGGGCGCCCGGTAAACCAGACGCCCCTGGGGTAGAAGATGCGGCCGACTATGCGAGTCGCTCGCGACGCCATCGGTGGTCTGACCCGGCCGTCCGTCGGTAATCGCGTTGGGACAGCGCTCAGGGCGGCCCGAGGACGGCCCCGCGATCGCTGGCCAGCGCGTCGGTGGCTCGCTCGTGAAGCTCGAGCGGCTGCTCGACTCGTGAGCGAAACAGCCGTCGGACGACCGCGGGACGCGCTCCGCCCCGCGGCCGTCGCCCGCGTTCGTTACCGGACCGAGACGGTCGGGCTTGTGCTCCCGTTGTAGTAGTTGTCCCCGCTGTACACCGCAGACGCCGACGACCCGCCCCTCGCCAATGGCAGGAAGGCGACACCTCGCTCGACGCGGCGAGGACGCCCGGCCTTCTGGCCGTCGACATAGAACTGCACGGTGCCGGCGGGTGGCACAACCTCGGTTGAGTCACCGGAAACCGTCGCCACGAGCTCCTCCCGGCGGGGATGCCGCCACCGCGCGTCGCCCGTCCGGACCGACGTGGTCGTGTGGCGGAACGCGACCGTGGTGGCGTAGTCGTACAGGAGCTGGCGCCACGTGTACCACTCGTGCCCGGCGTCGAGCCTGGCGTCGGTGAAAGGGATCCCCGCGGCCGCCAGCGAGGCCTCGTAGTCGTTGATTCCGGGGACGGTCAGTTCATCGAAGTTCCCGCCGCCGATCTCGAGGCCGAGCCGCGTCTTGAGCGCGGGGTTCTGCCACAGCGGGCTCGTCGTGGGTGGAGCACCCAGGTTCGCGATGCTCCAGCTGCCGAAGTAACCGAACAGCGTGGTGTCGTTGAACAGGAGGTAGTTCGCGGCCAGCCCGCCCAGGGACAGTCCGGCGAACGCGCGATCGTTCGCGTTCGGGGACACGTCGTAGTGCGCATCGACGTACGGGATCACGTAGCTGGAGACGTCCTTGGCGTAGCAGGAGGCGTCCTCGGCGGGCGGGAACAGGTTGCATGAACCGAGGTTGTTGAAGTCCGTCATGACGATCACCATCGGCTGAACGAGGCGCGCCCCGATCAGGTTGTCGATGATCCGGTTCGCGACACCCTGCGTCGTCCAGTCGACCTCGTTGCCTCCTCCGCCGTGACTCAGGTACAGCGTCGGGTACGGGATCCGCCGGCGAGGGTCGTACCCGGGCGGGAGATAGATCGCGAGGGGGTGGCTGCCGGCCGGGTCCGTCGACTGCGGGTCCGGATACGACACGTCGAGGAGCGCGCCGTGAACATGGCGGTTCGGCGCTTCCCACGACATATCGGGCGTTCCGAACCTCGCGTCCGAGGGGACGTAGACCTCGCTGTCGGGCTCAACCGACCCGCTGTGGTTCCAGGGTGGGTTGCTCGGATCCGACAGCTCGGTGCAACCTGTGAGTGCCGGCGGTGGGCTCGTACAGTCGACGTAGAAGCCGTAGGTGTACGTACCCGAAGGAAGCGGCGTCGTGTACGACCAAACCCCGGTGGAGTGGTCGAGGGTCATCTCCGCCACGGGCCAGTTGGGCGCGGGTCCCTGGTTGGGGTAAGCGATCGGGAAGTCCCCGGGCGACCACTCAGACGGGAGCAGCCCCGCCGATGACGTCGTGGTCGTCTCGGCCGCGTTCGAGAAGAACCACTCGCCCCGGAGCTGCACGGTCGTGGCGCCGGGGTCGTAGTAGCGGAACGTGACGTCATACCCGGTGGGCGGAGCCCCGGTGTGAACCACCTCGGGCGAGAAGGTGTGGGCGTGCATCGGTCGGGCGACAGCCGCAGGGGCGGCGAGCGCCATCACGCCGAGGGCGATGACCCCGGCGACGGCGGTGAGCGGACGACCCATGGTGGACGATCCTCCTTGTGGGGGCCAATGGGTGAGCGCCCCACCCTACTCATCCGCTGACTCGTGTCAAGCGGATTGCACGGGGCCGCCCACGGCAGGCAGCTAGGATGCCGCGCCGGCCCCAATGACTGACGACGAACAGAGACCGCTCGCCCTCTCGTGGAGCGGCGGGAAGGACTCGGCGCTCTCTCTGTGGATGCTCGCTCGTGAGCAAGGCATCGTTCCTCGCGCGCTGATCACGACCGTCACCGACGTCTACGACCGGGTTTCGATGCATGGTGTCCGCCGCTCGCTGGTCGCGCGTCAGGCCAGCGCGGTGGGGGTGCCGCTCGTCGAGATCGAGATTCCGGTCGGCTGCACCAACGAGGTCTACGAGCAGCGCATGGCGGAGGCCCTCGCGTCGGAGCCGCTACGGAGCGTCGAGGTGGTGGCGTTCGGCGATCTATTCCTCGAGGACATCCGCAGGTACCGCGAGGATCGCCTGGCCACCGTGGGCAAGACCGGATGCTTTCCGCTCTGGCACCGGGACACCACGAGTCTCGCGCGGGACTTCGTCGCCGCCGGCTTCGAAGCCATCATCGTGTGCCTCGATCCGGCGAAGCTCGATCGCTCGTTCGCGGGGCGCAGGTTCGACGGCCGGCTGCTCGTCGATCTTCCGGCCGGGGTCGATCCGTGTGGGGAGAACGGCGAGTTCCACACGTTCGTGTACGCCGGGCCGATCATGCCCACCCCGATCGAGGTCCAGGTGGGCGAGACGGTCGAGCGCGACGGCTTCGTGTTCAGCGATCTGACTGCCTCGGATGGGACCTGACACGCGGCGCAGGGCCTCGTTTCAGCCGCTCCCGTGCCACCCGTTTCGGCCATGGTTGGAATGAAACCTCAGGGCTGATATTCGCCGGCGAGTGTGGTACTCGTGCGTCGACGGATCTCTCTCTCGCCCCATGAGCCGGGAGCGGACGACCGAGGCAGAACTCCTTGAACGCTGTGAGCCTGGTCGTCCGCCCGGCTCGTCGTCGCGGGCGCCGTCGCCGGGGTTCCGCTGAGCAGCGGAGAGGGGGGGATTCGAACCCCCGATGGACCGAAAGGCCCATACCGGTTTTCGAGACCGGCGCATTCAACCGCTCTGCCACCTCTCCGGTGGGGCGTAGGACAAGTTAGAGGAAACCGCCGTGCCGGCCTACCGGCGGGACGCGAAGAACGCCCGGAGCAGATCGGCGCAGTCCTCGGCGAGCAGTCCGCTCTCGACCTGGGGGCGGTGGTTGAGACGGGGCTCGTCGAGGACGTCGAGGACGCTGCCGGCGGCGCCTGCTTTCGGATCGGTGGCTCCGTAGACCACGCGGGGGACGCGCGCGAGCACGATCGCGCCGGCGCACATCGCGCACGGCTCGAGGGTCACGTACATGACGGCGTCGAGAACGCGCCAGCTTCCGAGCGCGCGGGCGGCCTCGCGCAGGGCGATCATCTCCGCGTGGGCGGTCGGGTCGCTGCGGAGCTCGCGCTCGTTGTGGCCCGAGCCGATCACCTCGCCCCCGTGGACGATCACGGCGCCGATCGGCACGTCGTCGTGCTCGGGGGCGCGGGCAGCCTCGCGCAGGGCGAGACGCATGAAGTACTCCTCACGTGGGAAGAAGTGTGTACTCACGCTCGGCCGACGCTACCGTGTGGTAGGGAAACTTTGGCGCACGCGGAGTTGTCATAGCGCCTGGGGCCGATTTTTCCGTTCTGCCTGCATTTGTTCTCGGCCAACTGCACCCGGCGCCTGACGCTCGCGACGCTCGCTTTCGCGGCGATGCTGTGCGTGGGCGTGTCCACGGCGCGGGCGGCCGACTACGTACCGGGCGAGGTCGTCGTCGGGTACGGGGCAATACCGGGCGCCGCGCAGCAGGTGGCGCACGCGGCGCGGACGATGGGTGTGAGGGCCGGTCCGGCACAGACCGCCTCGGGCACCACCCAGCAGATCCTCCGCGTCTCCCGCGGCAAGAGCATCTGGCCGGTGATCGCGAATCTCCGTCGCCGGCCCAGGGTCTTGTACGCCGTTCCCGATTACATCGCCCACGCCGCCGGCTGGATCCCCGACGATCCCGGCAACACCCACCGTCCCCAGGGCTGGCAGCAGCTGCAGTGGAACTTTCTCGCCGCCACCGGCGTCGACGCCCCCGATGCGTGGGCGCACATGTTCGCCGTCCATCGGCCCGGCGGCAAAGGGGTGGTCGTCGCGGTGCTCGACACCGGCGTCGCCTACCGGGACTGGAAGCAGTTCCGGAAGTCGCCCGACTTCACCGGGACCCACTTCGTCGATCCGTACGACTTCGTCGCCGGCAACGCCTACCCGCTCGACCGCGAGGGCCACGGCACGTTCGTCGCCGGCATGATCGCCGAGTCGACGAACAACCGCATCGGGCTGACCGGGCTGGCCTACGGCGCGAAGGTCATGCCGGTCCGCGTGCTCGATTCCGACGGCAACGGTGACTCGGTGACGATCGCGCGTGGCATCCGCTACGCCGTCAATCACGGCGCGCAGGTGATCAACCTGAGCCTCGTGTTCGACAGCTCCGTCACCGCGGCGCAAGTCCCCAACATCATCAGCGCGATCAACTTTGCCCGCCGCCACGGCGTGGTCGTGGTCGCGGCCGCCGGCAACGACAGCGCATCGCATATCGACTACCCCGCGGCGTCGCCGGGGGCGATCTCGGTTGGGGCGACGACCAGTGACCGTTGCCTGGCCGGATACTCCGACATCGGCGCGAAGCTCGACCTGGTGGCGCCCGGAGGAGGAGACGACGCTGCCCTTCCGGATGATCCCAACT
Organism: uncultured Solirubrobacterales bacterium; assembly: GCA_963737055.1. Taxonomy (GTDB): domain Bacteria; phylum Actinomycetota; class Thermoleophilia; order Solirubrobacterales; family Solirubrobacteraceae; genus Palsa-465. The sequence goes on from CAVTRE010000004.1 coordinate 946,404, forward strand.
GCCATCCGTTCCGCAATCTGCCGTCCGTACATCAGATGACGTTCAGCGACTTCGAGTCGCTCCAGCCCGGCACGAATCCGGACCGGTTCAGACTCCCCGGCAGCTACGGCACGTCGATGGCAGCCCCGGAGGTGTCGGCGACTGCCGCGCTCGTGATCGCGACCCGGATCCTCGGCCCCCACCCGTCGCCCAGTCAGATCCTGGCCCACCTGGAACAGACGGCGACGCCGCTCGGGGGGTCGCAGCCCAACCAGAATTACGGCTACGGGCTGATCAATGCCGGCGCCGCCACCGCGCCCCTCCCGACCGCATCGCCGGCAGCCCACTAGGTAGTCCGCACGATCAGCACCGAGCACGGCGCGTGGTGCGAGACCTTGTTAGGGACCGAGCCGAGCAGGAATCGCTTGGCTCCGGTCATCCCCTTGTTGCCGACCACGATCAGGTCTGAGCGCTGCTCCTCGGCGACGTCGACGATCGCGTCGGCGGCGTCGCCCTGACGCGCGAACGTCTCGACATTGTCGACGCCGCCCGCCCGAGCCTCGACGCGCGCGGCCTCGAGCAGCGCCATCACGTCGTCGTGCGGGTTGATGATCCACTGGAGATCCGGGGGCACGTCGACCGCCTCGCCGCGGAGCCGCTCATCGGACACCGGCTCGTAGGCGCTGACGATCTGGAGCCGGGCGCCGAGCCCGGCGGCGAGGTCGATCGCGCGCAGCAACGCGGTGTGCGCGGTCTCGGATCCGTCGGTTCCGACGAGGATCGAGGTGAACACGACCCCCAGCCCCTACGCGAGCTTGGTGATCGCGATCACCATGCCCGCCAGCACGAACACGAGGATCGCGACCTGCATCCAGATCCAATGACGTGGCATAGGTATGAAAGCTAGCGATCCGCCCGTCTATCGTCCGGAAGACCGATGGCTCAGCAGCTCAACCCGACGCTCAAGGCAGTCAGCGACGCCGTGCTCGCAATCGCGGCGAACCTGTCGGTGGACGAGGTGCTGCAAAGGCTGGTCGACGCCGCCCGCGAGCTCGCCGGCGCGCGCTACACGGCGCTCGGCATTCCGGACGGGGCGGGAGGCTTCCGCCGCTTCCTCGTGGCGGGGATGAGCGACGAGCTGATCGCGTCGCTTGGTCCGCTGCCGCGTACACACGGCATGCTCGGCGCGATGCTCGCCGGGAGCGAGCCCTACCGGACCGACGACATCCACGACGATCCCCGCTTCCGCGGATGGTGGCCGAGCCGTCACCCCGACATGCGCTCGTTCCTCGGCGTCCCGATCGTCTCGCCCGACGGGACCATCATCGGCGCCTTCTACCTGACCGAGAAGGAGGACGCCGACGTCTTCGACGCCCAGGATCAGGAGCTGATCGAGCTGCTCGCGGCCCACGCGTCGATCGCGATCACCAACGCTCGCTTGTACGAGCAGAGCCGCGAGCTCTCGATCCTGTCCGAGCGCAACCGGCTGGCGCTCGAGCTCCACGACGTGGTCAGCCAGAAGCTGTTCAGCGTGATGCTCACCGCCGAGGCTGCCGCCGCCCAGATGGACCGCGATCCCGTCGCCGCCCGCGCCCAGATCGAGCGGCTACGCGAGCTCGCCGGCGAGGCGCTCGAGGAGCTGCGCGCCCTGATTCTCGGCCTGCGCCCACCCGAGCTCGAGCGCGACGGTCTCACCGGAGCGCTCCGCAAAGAGGTCGAGATGCTCGGCGCCGTGCACGGGGCGAACGTTGACCTCCAGATCGAGCCCGGGTTCACGATCGACACCGACGACCGCGAGCTGGCGTTGCTCCGGATCGTCCACGAGGCGCTCCACAACGCGGTGCGCCACGCCCACGCCGAGCACGTGACCGTGCGCGTCGGGGCCACCAACGGCGCGCTCGTCGTCGAGGTCGCCGACGACGGAGTCGGCTTCGATCCCGACAGCGCCGAGCTGCGCTCGCGGCACCTCGGCCTCACCTCGATGGAGGAACGCGCCCGCGAGCTTCGCGGACGGCTCCGAATCGATTCGCGGCCCGGGACTGGCACCACGGTCCGGATCGAGCTGAAACCCAATGACTGACGCCATCACGATCCTCGTCGTCGACGACCACGCGGTCGTGCGCGAGGGTCTGCGCACGTTCCTCGGACTCCAGGACGGGTTCGAGATCGTCGGCGAAGCCGCTGACGGCGATGAGGCGCTCGAGCGGGCCGAGCAACTCGACCCGGACGTGATCCTGATGGATCTAGTCATGCCGAACCGCGACGGGGTGAGCGCGATGCAGACGCTCAAGCAGCGCGGGTCGCGCAGCCGCGTGATCGTGCTCACGAGCTTCCTGGAGGACGATCGGCTGCTGCCTGCGCTCGAGGCCGGCGCCGCCGGCTACCTGCTCAAGAACTCCCAGCCCGCCGAGCTCGCCCGCGCGGTCCGCGCCGCGCATGCGGGCGAGGCGATCATCGACCCGACGGTCGCCGCGCGGCTCGTGCACGCATTGTCCGAGCGACCGGCCGCTGCGCCCGCATTCGACGGCCTGACCACGCGCGAGCGGGACGTCCTCACGCTGATCGCGCAGGGTCGCTCGAACAAGCGGATCGCGCTCGAGCTCGGCATCTCCGAAAAGACCGTGAAGACGCACGTCGGTCACGTCCTCGCGAAGCTCGACGTCACCGACCGGACGCAGGCCGCCGTACTCGCCGTGCAGGCGGGGCTGGCAGGGAACGGGTCTTAGGACCAATTACCTCTGGTAACCAAGACCGCCGGCGTCCTAGCGTGGCGGCCATGCCACTAGCCATCATCACCGGAAGTTCCCGAGGTCTCGGCCTGGCGCTCGCACGTGCCCTCGCCGAGCGACGGTGGGCGCTCGTGCTGGACGCCCGCGGCGGCACGGAGCTCGAACGCGCGGCCCGCGAGCTGGGTGCGCTCACCGAAGTCGTCGCGATCGCGGGCGACGTCGCCGACGACTGGCACCGCGGCGCGCTCGTCGACGCCGCCGGCGACCACGTCGACCTGCTCGTCAACAACGCGTCGCTGCTCGGGCCGAGCCCGCAGCCGCCGCTCGGCCGATACCCGCTCGACGTGCTCGAGCGGGTCTACCGCGTCAACGTCCTCGCGCCGATCGCGCTCGCCCAGCTCGTCCTCCCGCGCATGCCTGACGGCGGGGCGATCGTCAACGTGAGCTCCGACGCCGCCGTCGAGCCGTACGCGGGCTGGGGCGGGTATGGCGCCTCGAAAGCTGCCCTCGACCATTCTTCGGCGATCCTCGCCGAGGAGCACCCGGCGCTGCGCGTCTACTCGGTCGACCCCGGCGACATGCGCACCCAGATGCACCAGAACGCATTCCCGGGCGAGGACATCTCGGACCGCCCGCCGCCCGAGGACAGCGTGCCCGGGCTACTCACGCTGATCGAGGGCGATCTGCCGAGCGGTCGCTACCGGGCGCGCGAGCTGACTCCGCACCGAGCGGTCGCCGCATGAGCGCGCTCGCGTTCGAGCTCGAGCCCGACCTGGAGGCGCACGAGCCGCCGGAGGAGCGGGGCGTCGCACGCGACGGGGTGAGGATGCTCGTCGCCCGTCGCTCGGACGGCAGCGTCGAGCACCGGACGTTCAGCGACCTGCCGGAGCTGCTTGAGCCCGGCGACGTGCTCGTGGTCAATGTGTCGGCGACGATCCCGGCGGCGGTGCCGGCGCGGCGCCGCGGCGGCGAACCCGTCCGCGTCCACTTCGCGACCCGCGCGCCGCACCTCGAGGATGACTGGCGCGTGGTCGAGATTCGCGGCGCCGACGGCAGCCTGCCACATCGGCTCCCTGCCGGCGAGTCGCTCGCGCTCCGCGGCGGGGCCACGCTCGAGCTGGTGGCGCCGTACGCGTCCGGCGAGCGGCTGATGCTCGCCCGGTTCTGCTGCACGCTGCTCGTCGACGACTACCTCGACCGACACGGCGAGCCGATCCGCTACTCCCACGTTCCCACCGCGTGGCCGATCGAGGCCTACCAGAACGTGTACGCGGTCAGTCCCGGCAGCGCCGAGATGCCGAGCGCCGGCCGGCCGATCACTCGCGAGCTCATCTCGCGCCTGGTCGCGCGCGGCATCGTCGTCGCCCCGATCACGCTCCATTGCGGCGTGTCCTCGCCCGAGAGCCACGAGCCCCCGTTCCCGGAGTGGTACGAGGTCCCCGGGCGAACCGCGGAGCAGATCGCGGACGCCCGCCACCGGGGTGGCCGGGTGATCGCGGTCGGCACCACGGTCGTCCGCGCGCTCGAGTCGGCCGGCGGGCCCGAGCGGTGCAGCTGCGCGAGGTCAGGTTGGACCGGACTGGTCGTCACGCCCGCGTGCGGCGTGTCGGTAGTCGACGGGTTGATCACCGGCTGGCACGAGCCCGAGGCGTCCCACCTCCAGCTGCTCGAGGCGCTCGCCGGCCCCGAGCTGCTCGCGCGCTCGTACGCGGCCGCGCTCGACGCCGGTTACCTATGGCACGAGTTCGGCGACAGCCACCTGATCCTGCCGTGAGCAGTGATAAGGGGCTGCGCTGGCGCGCAGCGTCCATGGGGCCATGCGGGCCCGTCCGGACGGGGCACACGGCCCCACGGACGTCGAGCGAAGCGAGACCCTAAAAAGCCCTACGCCGCGTGCGCCAGCACGGCCGGGAAGTCGATCTCGACGCCGCGCGGCACGACCAGTACCGGGCAGGTGGCGTTCTCGATCTCGTTCTGGGCCTGAGAGCTGATCATCACACGGCCGGTCGGGGCCTCGAGGCGGGAGCCGACGACGAGCAGGTCGACCTGGTGCTCGTCGCGTGTGAGCGTGGCGCCGAAGCTGTCGGCCAGGGCGCGGGCGGTGGTGATCGTCGCGTCGTCGCCCGGGATCGCGAGCACGCCGATCCAGTGAATCCGCGGCGACCACTTGTCGTGGTAGCCGGAGGGCGCGATCGCGACCGCGGTGGACCCGCCGTCGAGCAACGCCTGCGTCGAACGCTGGGGTGACACGTGCCCCGGTGAGGTCCGGTAGTCCGAGCCGAACACGACGATGTCCGCTTCCTCCTGCTCGGCCAGCTGCCGTAGCCCGTCCGAGGTGGAGGGGCTGACGACGACGCGAGTATCGACGCGGAGGCCCGAGAACCACTCGGTGCCGCGCTCGAGCAGCCGTTCGGCGTCCCGCTCCTCGCCGAGCTCCTGCGAGCGGTCGCCGTGCGTGCAGTGGCGCACATAGGCAAGCGTCAGCTCGGCGCCGGCGTCGGCCAGGATGCGCCCCAGCATCAGCGCGTCGTGATCGCCGGGCGTGTCGTCGTAGGAGATGATCGCGCGGGGTGCCATTCGGGGGCCCTCCAATCCTCGGAAGAAGTCGTTGTCGTCCTGTTCGGCGCGAGGATCTCACCTACCTACTATCAGCGCTAATGAAGTTGGTCATGCCGTTGATAAGGTTTGCTAATGCTGAACGTCGGCCGCGTCAGGGTGTTGTCGGAGGTCGTGCGGCGGGGGTCGTTCTCGGCCGCGGCTGAAGCGCTGTCGTACACGCAATCCGCGGTGTCGCAGGCGATCGCTCGTCTCGAGGCGGAGACCGGTGCCACCCTGATCGTGCGCGATCGCGCCGGGGTGCGCCCGACCGCCGCCGGCGCCAGCCTGGTCGAGCACGCGGAAGGGATCTTCGCGCGGATCGAGGCCGCCGAGACCGACCTCGCGGCCGTGCTGGGCGTGCGCGCGGGGCGACTGCGAATGGCGTCGTTCCCGTCGGCTGGGGCCACCCTCATGCCGCTCGCGATCGCCACCTTCCGCGAGCGTCATCCAGACGTCGCGCTCACGCTCGCCGAGGGTGAGCCCGAGGAGATCGCGCCGCGTCTGCGCGCCGGCGAGTTCGATTTCGGGCTGCTGTTCGAGTTCCCGGGAACGCGCGAGCGTCACGGCGCCCGGCTGCGGACGCAGTTGCTGCTCGAGGATCCGATGCTGGTGGCGCTACCGGCCGAGCACCCCCTCGCCGGCAAGCCGGAGCTATCGCTCGACGATCTGGGCGACCAGGACTGGGTCCAGACGTCGGCGACGAGCCCGTGCGCGCGCCACGTCGTGCGGTCGTGCGTGGCCGCCGGGTTCGAGCCAAAGGTGACGTTCGAGTCAGACGACTACGAGACCGTGCAGGGCCTGGTGGCGGCCGGCGTCGGCGTCGCGCTGATTCCGCGCCTCGCGCTGACCCACGTGCATCCCGGCATCGTCGTGCGCGCGCTGGCCCCGCGGAGCCCGGCACGGCGAGTCGTCGCCGCCACGATCAGCGCTGCCGACGTGGCCCCGGCCGCCCGCACGATGATCAAGATCCTCGGCGGCGTCGCCAAGCGCTACACCGAAAGCCCGGCGCAGCCGGCCGCCGCGTGATCAGCTGGGCCGCGTCCTCGACGTCAAGCGGGTCGTCAGCTTGCCCGCGTCCGTCAGTCGAACCGTGAGCGTGAGCCGGCTCGACTGATGGCGGGCGATCGCCGCGGTCAGTCCGGTGCTCGCGGCCAGGCGCGGGGACGAAACGGTGACGCGCAGTTGCGAGGCTGCGGTCCGCATCGTGATCACGAGCGCCACGTGTTGGAGGCTGGTCGTGAACTTCAGGTGCTTGCCCTTGGCGCCGGTGACGGTGACCGTGGCGCGGGACTTCGAGAAGTGCAGGCCCCGCGGGAGCGTGATGCTGACCGTCTTGAGTCCGGGCTCGTCGCGACCAGCCGCGACCGTGAACGACATCCTCGGCCGTCCCGCGCCGACGCTCGACAGCGACACGTGCGAGATGGTGGGGGCGCCCTCGATGGTCCAGTCGAACGTTGTCTGCGCCGTGCTGCCGACGCTGTCGTCGACGACGACCGTCACGGTCGACTTCCCGATCCGCCTCGGGTTGCCGGTGATCTTGCCGGTCGAGCCGTTGATCGACAGCCCGCTCGGCAATCCCGTGGCCTTGTAGGTGACGGCGGCTCCGCGCGTGTCGGCGGCGTTGATCTGGAGGCTCACCGACTTTTTGACCGTCGAGCCCTGCGGGCCGGGGTTGCCGAGCGCGATCGCGTCGGTGCACAGCGACTGCGCGAGCGCGGTGGCGTTCGGAGATCCGAGCCCGGTCGCCATGTCGTAGCCCGAGCCGGCGGGGTACAACCCGCCCTGCAGCCCGGTCATGTCGTTGTTGCCCGAGGTGATGTCGCTGAAGTCGCTGCCGTACGCGCTCCCGGCGGCGTAGTAGAGCGCTGGGTTGGCGAAGCCGATCGGCGTGCCCGCGCACCGGGAGGACGCGTTGGCCAACGCGATCAGCGCCGCCCACACGGGCGCGGCGGCGCTCGTGCCACCAACCGCCTGCCATCCCTCCTGCTCAGCTGGCGGCTGCCCGGCGGCGCCGCTGCCGTTCCAGTAGATCATGTAACCGGTGGCCGGGTCGCCGTCCGCGGACACGTCGGGCACCTCGCGGCAGTCGCCCGACGGTGCGGCGCAGTTCGCTCCCGAGGAGTGACCGTTGATGACGTGCAGGAAGGATGGTGCCTGCGCCTGGTAGCCGGGCATCTTCCAGAAGCTCGAGACGCCGCCGCCGCTCGCCCCGACGGTCGTTCCGTCGTTCCACACCGTCTCGCCGATCCGAGCGCCGGTGGTCGTGTCCGCGCTGAGGTGCGTTCCGCCGACGCCGGTCACGTACGGCTGACTCGCCGGGTCGTCGACCTGGAGCGTGGGCGGGGCCGGGAAGCAGTCCTCCGAGCCGTCGTCCCCCGAGGCCGAGACGATCGAGATCCCCTCCGTCGCCGCCTGCTGGAACAGGGTGTTCTCCGCGGACGCCTGGCCGAACTCCTCGAGCTGCTCGCACTCGCCCCATGAGGTCGTGACCACCTGCGCGAGTTGCTGGCTGATGATCTGGCTCATCGTGTCGTAGGGGCCTTGCCCGGTGTTCGGGCCCTCGTACACGACGATCCTGGCCTGCGGCGCCAACCCGATCACGTTCTCGATGTCGAGCGCGGCCTCGCCCTGACCCGGGCCGGTGCCGGCGCCGTTGTCGACGAGGACGTTCGCGATCAGAGGGTTCACCCCGAAGCACGCCCCGTATGCCTGGACGTCGCTCAGGTCATACGGCTCGAGCTCGAGGATCGCGACGGTCTGCCCTGCCCCTTCGTCGCCGGACTGATACAGGCCGGACATCCCGTAGGCGGCGGCGATCTGATCGGCCGTGTACCCACCCTGGCTTGCGCCTGCCGAGCTCGCGGCGGCGCACGGCTGTGGTCCGCCGGTGACGACGTGCGGCTTGTCCTGGGGCGCGAGCGCGATCGCGGTATGAGGACGGATCAGAAGCGGCTTGGCGGTGGCCAGCGTGTTCAGCCCGAGTACGGACTGGACGTCGTCGGCGATTCCCGAGTCGAGTGAGGGCGCCTGCCGGTTGACGATCGCGCTCGCCCCGCTGGCGAGCGCGACGCGCGCGAACGAGGTCGAGAACGCCTGCCCCAACTCGCCCGCGGTAGCCGTGACCGGGATCGACAGCGAGTTGGCGCTGACCGGTCCCGGATCGAGGCCGTGGGCGCGCAGGGAAGTCTCCACGGCCTGGACCGTGGCCTGGGTCGCCCCGAACCGCTGCGCGAAGTCCGTTCCGCTGATGTAGTCGTGGTACTGCGGCGAGCCTGGGTTTGAGACCGCGTCGGCGAGCGCCGCCAGTCCCGCGGGGTCCTGCGACTGGAGCGTGACCGTCACGTGCAGCGGCGTGGTATCGGCGACCGCGCCGGCGATGTGCGCGGTGGCCGGTACGGCCGGCGCGTTGCCGAGGCGAGTGGACGCCGCAGCCGGGGAGGCGACGGCGAGCATGGCGGCCAACGCGCATGCTGAAACGAGCACCCCGGCTCTCGAAATCGGTCCCATACCTGGCGCCCGAGCGTAGCGAGTCAGACGGGCTACCGCCTCGCACCGATAGCCACCATCACGAACCAGTCGCTTTCGTGGAGGACGGTTCCGCCGCCGAGCTCCTCGGCCAGCTCCCCGCTGTCGAAGTAGCGCTTGTAGACGTCGAAGGCCGAGCCATCGTTGAGGATCCGCTCCTGGACCTCCTCGCGCTCGTGGTCGGGCCTGACGGCCGAGTCGACGACGATCAGCTCGGGCGCGACACGGCGTGCCTCAGCCACGAAGGCCTCTCTCGTGCCGGCTTCCAGATGGCCGTAGAAGTGGCCGGTGAACACCCGGTCAAACGAGGCGTCGTCGAACGGCAGGGGAATCGCGTCGGCCTGCACGAACGCGGCCTCGGGGACCCGCTCGCGGGCGATCTCAATCATCCGGTCGCTCTGGTCGAGCCCCGTCACGGATCCGGGGAGGTGGCGGGTGAGGAAACCCGTGCCACAGGCGACATCGAGCGTCCTCGCCGGCGGTAGCGCCGCGACCGTCTGCGTCAGTTGTTCGACCGCTTCGTGCCAGCCGCCGCGGTCGCGCGAGGCGAACCGCCCGGTGCCGAGGTACCAATCGTCGTATTCGGGCGCGCGGGTGTCGTAGTACTCCTTCACCGCCTGCCATGCTGCCAGGCGATGACCGACAACGGGATCGTTCGCGGCGACGATGGCGTGTCGCGGTGCTGGTGGGCGGACTCCGCGCCGGAGTACCGCGCCTACCACGACCGCGAGTGGGGCTTCCCGGTCGCCGACGACGTCCGCCTGTTCGAGAAGCTGAGCCTCGAGGGCTTCCAGGCCGGCCTGTCCTGGCTGACGATCCTGCGCAAGCGCGACAACTTTCGTAAGGCGTTTGCCGGGTTCGACTTCAATGTGGTCGCGCGCTTCGGTGAGCGCGACGTCGAGCGCATGCTGGCCGACGCGTCGATCATCCGCCACCGCGGGAAGATCGAGGCGGTGATCAACAACGCTGGGCGGGCGGTCGAACTGGTCGATGCCGAAGGGTCGCTGGCGGCGTTCGTGTGGCGGTTCGAGCCCTCCCGCGGTCCGGGGCGGGCCTTGAGACGGGGGGAGGTGCCCGCGCAAACGGACGAGTCGCTCGCGATGGCCAAGGAGCTCAAGCGCCGCGGCTGGCGATTCGTCGGCCCCACCACCGTGTACGCGTTCATGCAGGCCATGGGCCTCGTCAACGACCACCTCTCGGGTTGCTCCGCCCGATCCGGGGCGACCCGCGCGCGCAAGGAGTTCCAAGTCCCCGGGGTCCTAGATCAGGCGGATGATCGCGGTGATCCCGACGACCACGATCACCGCGCGCAGCGCCGACGCCGGGAGTCGCCGTCCCCAGCGGGCGGCGGCGATCCCGCCGATGATCGACCCGATCGCGATCAGCAGCGCCGGCAGCCAGGCGACGTGGGCGGCGAAGATGAAGATGATCCCCGCGACCAGGTTCACGAGTCCCGCGAGCACGACTTTGAGCGCGTTGACGCGCTGAAGATCCTCGTCCGGGAGCGACAGCCCGAGGATCGCGAGCAGCATGATCCCCTGGGCGGCGCCGAAGTAGCCGCCGTACACGCCGCTGGCGAACACGGCGAGCAGAGACGTTGGGCCGGGGTGGTCGCCCTCGCGCGCGCGGCCCGCGCGGCGGGCGTCGAGCGCGACCGCAAGCCGCGGTTGCAGCACGATCAGCACCAGCGCGATGATGATGAACGCCGGGACGATGTCCTTGAACGCCGACGCCGGCAGGCTCAGCAGCAGCACCGCGCCGACAATCCCGCCGACGGTCGAGGCGGTGGCGAACCGGATCGCCCGCGCGCGTTGCCCGGCGAGTTCGCGCCGGTAGCCGATCGCGCCGGCGACCGAGCCCGGGACCAGCCCGATCGTGTTCGAGACGTTCGCGGTCACGGGCGCGTAGCCGAACGCCAGCAGGATCGGAAATGTGATCAGCGTGCCGCTGCCGACGAGCGTGTTGATCGCTCCGGCCGCCATGCCGGCCGCGAAGATGGCCAGGGCGTGCAGCGGGGGCATCGATCTTGGGCCGGCGCGGTCCGGGGTCCGGGAGTCCTAGGTCCGGTAGGCGCGCACGAGGTAGCCGCTGTGGCCCGGGCTGGCGACCTCGACTCGCTCGAAGCCGCTCGCGCCGAACATCAGCTCGAGCTCCCGGCGGCTGTAGTTGAAGATCGGGCAGTTGCCGATCCACTCGTAGCGGACCTTGCGGGCCGGTCCCTTCAGCCACGACCAGGTCGGGAACGAACCGACCACGCAGCCTCCGGGCGCCGTGAGGTCGAACATCCGGCGGCTGAAGCGGTGGGGTTCGGGCAGGTAGTCGAACAGGCCGACCGCGAGGATCACCTCGAACGGGCCCTCGAGTGGCGCCGTCAGAAAGTCGTCGACGATCAGCTCGGTTCGTCCGGCGAAGCGCTCCAGGCGCGCCCGTGACATGTCGATCATCGGCGCGGAGAAGTCGACACCGACGTAGTGGGACGCGCCCGCCTCGAGCACGAACTCGCCGATCCGGCCCGATCCGCACCCGACGTCGAGCACGCGCGGCGCGTCGTAGGCCGCGACGGTGTCGACCGCGAGCTTGCGCCGGCGGAACAGCCCAGGACGGAGCGTCCGGACCAGCCACCGCTCGTCCTCGTAGAGGTCGTCGAACTGCTGGGCCTTGTCCTCGAAGCGGGTTCGAACCCGCTCAGGCGCGGTCGTCGAGTCGCTCATGGGCCTCACCATAGGGGATCAGCTCGAATCGTCGGCCGATCGCCTTTAGCACGGACGGGGCGCGGCGGCGGGCGCCGTTGCGCTGGGCCTCGCGTAGCCTGGCCTGGGCGCGCTGCGCCGGGGTCGCGTCGCTCGGGAGCAACGCGTGCAGGCGTTCGGGGTCGAGCTCGTTCGGGTGAAGGTAAAGGCCGGCGAGCGGACCGGCCTCGCGGAGCCCACGCAGGATCAAACGGGTCGGCAGAACCTGCCAGTACGACGCCCCGCCAACCGGGATCTTCGTACGTCGGGCGCGCCAGACCGCCACCGGGAACTCCCAGAGGCCGCCATCGCCGTCAATCCGGTGGGGGGTCGACGTCGACGTCGATGTCGCCGCGCGATCGCGGAGCGCCGGCGAATCGTGTTGGCTGGCGTCGTAGACGAATCCCTCCTCCGCCAGCACCCGGTAGGCCCAGTCCTTCGAGGAAGCGGTGATCGAGAACGCGGGGGCGCGGTAACCGATAGGGGTGCGGCCGGTCAGGTCCTCGATCGTCGCTTTCGCCGCGCGCAAGTCGGCGGCGAACTCCTCGGGCGTCTGCGTGTGCACGGCGAGGTGGGCGTCGCCGTGACAGCCGATCTCGTGGCCGGCGGCGACGATCGGGGCGAGCAGGTCCGAGTGGGCCCGGGCCGCCATCCCGAGGACGAAGAACGTCGCGCGCACATGGAGCTCGTCGAACAGCGCCAGCAGGGCGTCCGTCTGGCGGGCTAGCGCGGGCCCGGCCTCGCGCCAGTTCGACGCACCGGCGCGCCGGCGGACGAGCTGATGCCAATCCTCGTAGTCGACGCTGAGAAGGAGGGTGGGGCGCGATGTCGACATCTGCTTTGGGAAGAAACTACGACGATCGTGAAGTTTCTTCCCAACCGGGGCCCAGTGCGCGCTAGCCGCCGGCGACGATCCGCCGGCCGACGAGCCGCTGTCCGACCCGGAGCGGGGCCAGCAGTCCGAGCCGCGAGGCGATCCGCATCGAGTCCGCCCACCTCGACAGTCCCGAGCCGCGGGAGTCGGCGAACGCTCCGCCTTCGATCAGCTCGAGGTACCACTCGATCGTGGCCGTGAGCGTGTCGTTGAGCGGGCGCGCCCGGTAGCCGAGCTCGTCGCGCGCCTTGCGCGAGCTGAACCGCCAGTCCTGGCCCATCAGGTTCGAAGCCTCGGAAGACAGCGCGCCAGGCAGGCCGATCGCCTCACGGATGCGAGCGAGTCGCTTGATGCCGGCCGGGAGCACCATGATCGGGTAGCGGACGCCGGAAAGCTTGGCGACGCGGTCGATGAGCTCGGCCCAGCCGAGATTGACACCGCCGAGGATGTAACGCTCGCCGGACTTGCCCCGGTCGGCGGCCAGGAGCTCGCCGGCGGCGACGTCCTCGACGTCGACGAAGTTCATCGGCGCGTCCAGCACCCCGGGAAGCCGGCCGCGCAGGTAGTTGCCGATCGTTCGGGTCGAGGTCTCGCCCGGCTGGGAACGGTCAAGCGGCACGCCCAGGACGTACGCCGGATTGACGACGACGACCTCGATGCCGTGGCGCGCGGCCGCTTCGAGCGCGGCGCGCTCGCCCGCGTGCTTGGAGTCCGGATACGTCAGCCCGAGCCAGTCCGCCGGGTAGCTCGTCGACTCATCCGCCGGGCCGTTCCCGTTGGCGGTCCCGATTGCCGAGATCGTCGAGGTCAGCACCACGCGGCGGACGCCCTCGGCCGCCGCCGCCTCGACCGCGACCACAGGACCTTCGGCGTTCAGCGCCCACACGCGCTGCACGGGACTCGACGCGACGTTGCCGGCGACGTGGAACAGCACGTCCATCCCACGCAGCGCCCGTCGCATCGACTTGTAGTCGAGCACGTCGCTCTTCGCACGCCGGTAGCGGACACTGCTCAGCGCCTTCAGACGGGTGGGGTCTCGGTAGACAACGCGCACGTCGTCGCCGCGTTCCGCCAGCGCCCGCACGACGTGGGCGCCGACGAAACCGGTAGCTCCGGTCACGCAGGCTTTCATCAGGAATCGGTCCCCTTTCAGAGAGTTCGACTTCACGATGGCTTACCCGCGACCCGGCTGCGCAACGCGCCGGATTGGGGCTCTTCACACGATCGTTCAGTCGATCGCGCGCCGGTAGAAGCCCCGGACGCCGATCGCCATCAGCGCTGAGATCGACCCGACTAGCACGATGATGCAGATCCACGGCGCGATGTGCGGGACCTCCGGAACGAGCGCCGCACGCATCGACTCGCTGACGTAGGTCATCGGGTTGCACGCCGTCACGACCTTGAACCAAGGCAGCCGCGACAGCGACGGCCATGGGTACTGGCTGCACCCGGTGAACAGCAGCGGCGTGAACACCAGCGAGAACACGATGTTGATTCGCTGCGGTACGACCAGCGTCCCGAGCACGAGCCCAAGGCCGGAGCCGAGCAGGCTGCCGAGGATCATCGCCAGCACGAGCAGCGGCACGCCGCTCCACCGCCACGGGATCGACCCGAGCACGAGGATGCCGACCGGAATCATCACCGTGGTCGCGGTGAGCGCGCGCAGCGTCGCGAACAGGACCTTCTCGGCCGCTACCAGCGCGGTCGACATCGGAGCGAGCAGCCGATCCTCGATCTCCTTCGTCCAGCCGAACTCGATCACGAGCGGGAAAGCCAGCGTCTGCATGCTCGTGATCACCGCGGTCAGCGCGAGCAGCCCCGGGAACAGCAGGTCCGAGTAACCGTGCTGGGTATAGCCGAGCGAGCTGAGCACTTTTCCAAACACGAACAGCAGGAACAGCGGCTGGAGGATCACCTGCGCGAGGAACACGGGCAGCTCGGTCCACGTCACGAGCAGATCGCGCCGGAGCACGGCCGTGAACGCACGCCTCTGCCTGATCCGCGGCGCGGTCATGGTGCCGGTGGCGGTCACGGCGGCAGTGGTCATCTGAGCGTCCGGCCGGTCAGGTGGATGAACACGTCCTCGAGCGTCGGCTCCCCGAGTTCGACGCCGCTGAGGCTCAGTCCGCGGTCGGCGAGCAGCGTCGCCGTCGGCGCGACCAGCTGCGACGCCTCGCCGGACACGTACAGCCGGACGCGCCAGTGCGGGTCGTCGGGTTCCTGCTCATCCTCCGGGAGCGGCTCGACGCGCTCGACGCCGCCCAGCGCTGCGAACGCGTCGATCAGGGACTCCGGAGAATGCCCGTTGGCGCCGGCGTGCACGCTCAGCTCGAGCGTCGAGCTCCCCGGCAGCCCGTGCATGAGCGCCTCGGGGGTGTCGAGCGCGAGCAGCTTGCCGTGATCCATGATCCCGACGCGATCGGCCAGCAGCGCCGCCTCGTGCATGTCGTGTGTGGTGAGAAACAAAGTGACACCGCGTTCCCGTAGCTCCCGCAGCCGATCCCACACGAATAGGCGCGCAGCCGGGTCGAGACCGGTCGTCGGCTCGTCGAGGAACAGCACCTGCGGCTCGTGCATGAGCGCCCGCGCGATCATCACGCGCTGCGACTGCCCGCCCGAGAACAGGTCGGGCTTGACGTCGCCGCGGTCGCCCAGCCCGAACTGGTCGAGCAGCTCGTCCGCGCGCGCGTTCGCCTCGGCCGCGGGCACGCCGTGGTAGGCGGCGTGGAAGGTCAGGTTGCGGCGAATCGACAGCGAGCGATCGAGGTTGCTGCGCTGCGGCACCACCGCGAGCATGCTCCTCGCGCCGACCGGGTCGGCGCCCACGTCGACGCCCCCGACCATCGCCCGGCCGCCGCTGGGCTTCACCCGCGTGGTCAGCATCCCGACCGTCGTGGTCTTGCCGGCGCCGTTGGGGCCGAGCAGGCCGAACACCTCGCCCGGCGCCACCGCGAAGGCGATGCCGTCGACGGCGTTGACCGGCGACTTCGGGTAGCGCTTGACCAGGTCGGAGACTTCGACCGCGGGCGTGGAGCTACTCACTCGCCCCAGGGTAACGCCGGGGTCTTCCGCGCTAGATTGCGCCCCGTGGTCCCGGAGGCGCAACTGAAACCAACCGAGCACGGTGTCGAGCCCGCAGGCGAGGGCTGGTTCGTCGTAAACGCGCGCGACGCGAAATGGATGGACGGCGACTTCGGCGCGTACACGCGCTTCGAGGGCGAGACTCGCTTCCCGAAGCTCGGCTTCAACATCGGGGTGCTCCAACCCGGGCAGCCGGCGTGCTACTACCACGGCGAGGACGATCAGGAGGACTTCCTCGTGCTCGCCGGCGAATGCCTCCTTCTGATCGAGGGCGAGGAGCGCCGTCTCCGGCAGTGGGACTTCGTCCACTGCCCCGATTGGACCGAGCACGTATTCGTCGGCGCGGGCGACGGGCCGTGCGCGATTCTCGCCGTCGGGACGCGGTCGGGTGGCGGCGTCGTCTACCCGCGCTCGGAGGTCGCGCTCCGCCACCACGCCGGGGTCGAGCAGGAGACGCGCGAGGGGAAAGAGGCGTACGCCGACATCAAGCCGGACGTCGAGGTTCCCTACCGCGACGGCTGGCTCGAAGGTCGCGTCCCGCCGTCATCCGGGTAGTAGCTCAGCCTCCGGCGCCGAGCGCGCCGAAACGGCAGACATGAACGCCACCAAGCCACGGCGCGCCGACCCAGGACCCTCCTCACGCGGTGGGTCTGTGACCCTCGCCGTGCGCGACGCGGCCCGGTTCGACCGCCGCGAGATCGACGTTACGGCGGGTCTGCTCGCGGCGGTCCCGGTGGCGGCGGTCCTCGCGATCGGCTCGATCGCCTGGAGCGCGGTGGCCGGCGTCACCATGGGCGCGGGCGCGATGCTGGTCGGGGTGGCCTGGCGGGTGGCTGGTGGCCGCCCCCCGATCGCGGTGCTCGCGACCGACGCGGCGGTGATGGCGGTGTCGACGTTCGTGGGGAGCGTGACCGGATCGGTTTCCTGGCTCCATTTCGCGCTGCTGGCCCTGTGGTCGCTGGGGGGCGGTGTGCTGGTGGCGCTCGGCAATCGCGGCGGGGTCGTCGGGACCCAGGCGATCATCGCCTTCGTCGTATTCGGTCGCTTCAGCCAGCCCGCGGGCGCGGCGCTGGGGCTGGCGGGGCTGGTCCTCGCGGGAGGCCTGGCCCAGGTCCTGTTCCTGAGCATCGTGCGCTGGCCGCCGGCGCTGCGCACGCAACGCGCTGCGGTCGCCGGCGCTTACGGCGCGCTGGGGCGTCTCGCCACCGCGAGCTGGGACACATCGACGCTACCGGCTGCGACGGCGCTCGACGAGGCCGACGCGGCGCTGTCCTCGCCGACGCTGTTCGGTGACCCGGCGCTGATGACGCTGCGAAGCCTCGTCGTCGAAGGGCGTCGAATCCGGGTCGAGCTCGCCGCGATCCATTTGTTGGTGCGGCGACGGCAGGAGGAGGCGGGTCGGGACGACGAGCCGCTGGATCGGGCCGCTCTGCGCGTCCTCGAGCTCGCCGGGACGGCGCTTACTCTGGCCGCCCGGGCGATTGAGGGCGACCGCCGGGCCGGCGCCGAGCTTCCGCGGCACCTCGAGCGGCTGAGATCGGAGACCGCCGAGCACGCGCTGACCCCGAGCGCCTCCGGGCTATCGCTGTCGCGTCGGCTGGCGGCTCTGGGCGGCCAGCTTCGCGCGGTCGCTGGGCTCGCCGTCGCCGCCGGCGAGGGCAGCGGTTTGCGCGCCCGCCGTCCACTCGCGTACGCGAAACGGCCACTCGACGGAGTGCGGTCAGCTCTCGGCCTGGTTCGCGCCAATGCGAGCCTCGACTCACCGGTGGGCCGTCACGCGCTCCGGCTGGCCGTGGTGGTTCTGATCGCGGAGCTGCTTTCGCGCCACCTGCCGCTGAGCCGGAGCTACTGGATGGTGGTCGCGGCCGCCACGACTCTCCGACCCGAGTTCGGGGCCACCTTCACCCGCGGCGCTGAGCGGGCGGGCGGGACCGCGCTGGGCGTCGGCCTCGCCGGCGCGATCGCGGTCGCCCTGCACCCAAGCGGGGCGGCGACCGTCGTTCTCGTCGGTGTACTGGCGTGGGCGGGATACGCCAGCTTCCGGGCCAGCTTCGCGGTCGGGTTCGCGTTCATCACCGCGGTCGTCGTGTTCCTCCTGAACGCGATCAGCCCCGACACGCTCGCGACCGCGTGGGCGCGCCTGTTGGACACGCTCGTCGGTGGTTCGATCGGCCTACTCGCCTACGCCGTGTGGCCGACGTGGTCGCAGAGCTCGGCGCGCAACGCGCTTGCCGATCTGATCGGCGTCGCCCGCGAGTACGTCAAGGCGACCCTCGCCGCGATCGCCACGGGGCGCCGGCCCACCGTGCAGGAGATGCGCCCGCTCAGCCGGCGCGTGCGGCTCGCCCGGACTCAGGCCGAGGCCACCGTCGCGCGGTCGCTGTCCGAGCCGGAGACGCGTCGAATCGACGCCGACCAGAGCCAGGGGGCGCTGGCGGCGCTACGCCGGCTGGTCCAGGCGGTCCATGTGCTGAGGCTCGACGCTCAGGACGAGCGGAGCCACCAGCCGGTGCCGGCGCTGGGATGGTTCGCCACCGATCTCGACACGTTCCTGGCTGACCTCGATGAGACCTTCCGGGCCAAGCCCGAGGGGCCGCTGCCCGCGGTCACGCTGCCGGATCTGCGCGCACGGTACGACGAGCTCGAGCGCGCCGCTCCGCACGACCCCGACACCGAGGCGCTGATGACCGAGCTCGACGAGATCGTCGACGCCGCCAACGGGTTGGCCGTCCTCGCCGGGCTCGATTCAGCGGATGACCGCGACAGCTCCTGAGTTATTGCCTGGCCGCGCGGGCCGCCTTGCGGCGGCCGTTCACGTCAAGCACGGCCTTGCGCAGCCGGACGGCGTGCGGGGTGACCTCGACGCACTCGTCCGCACGCAAGAACTCGAGCGCCTGGTCGAGCGACAGCTCCCGCTTGGGCACTAGCCGGACGAGCTCGTCGGCGGTCGAGGAGCGCATGTTGGTGAGGTGCTTCTCCTTCGTGGCGTTCACGTCGAGGTCCTCGGCGCGTGAATTCTCGCCGACGATCATCCCCTCGTAGACGTCATCGCCCGGGCCGACGAACAGCGTGCCGCGCTCCTGCAGGTTGTAGAGCGCGAACGCTGCGACGGCGCCGCGCCGGTCCGACACCAGCGACCCGGTCGGCCGGGTTCTGAGCTCGCCGTGCCACGGCTCCCAACGCTCGAACACGTGGTGCACCAGCCCGGTGCCGCGCGTCTCGGTGAGGAACTCGGTGCGGAAGCCGATCAATCCGCGCGCCGGAACGAGGTACTCCATCCGCACCCAACCGGTTCCGTGATTGACCATCTGCTCGAGCCGCCCCTTGCGCATCGCCAGCAGTTGCGTCACCACCCCCACGTATTCCTCCGGTACGTCGACGCTCATCCGCTCGACCGGCTCGCAGCTCCTGCCGTCGATATCCCGGGTAACGACCTGCGGCTTGCCGACGGTGAGCTCGTAGCCCTCGCGGCGCATCAGCTCGACCAGCACCGCGAGCGCGAGCTCGCCCCGCCCCTGAACCTCCCAGACGTCGGGTCGGTCGGTGTCGAGCACGCGGAGGGAAACGTTTCCGACGAGCTCTCGGTCGAGCCGCGCCTTGAGCTGCGACGCCGTCAGTTTGTCGCCGTCCTGCCCGGACAGGGGGGAGGTGTTGATCCCGATCGTGACCGACAGCGAGGGCTCGTCGACGGTGATGACCGGCAGCGGGCGCGGATCGTTAGCGGAAGCGAGCGTCTCGCCGATCGTGATGTCGGGGATCCCCGCCACCGAGATGATCTCCCCGGCGTCCGCCTCGTCCGCCTCGACGCGCTCGAGCGCCTCGGTCACGTACAGCTCGCTGATCTTGACCGGTTCGATCTCGCCGTCGGCGCGGCACCAGGCGACCGTCTCGCCGCGGCGGATCGTGCCGTGCCTGATCCGGCAGATCGCGAGCCGCCCTACGTACGGAGACGCATCAAGATTCGTGACGTGCGCCTGGAAGGGGTGGTCCGGGTCGTACTCGGGCGGCGGGACGTGCTTCATAAGCAGCTGCAGCAGCGGCTCGAGGTCGGTGCCGGGCATGTTCGGGTCCAGCGATGCCCAGCCGGCCTTCGCGTTCGTGTAGACGATCGGGAACTCAATCTGGGACTCGTCGGCGTCGAGATCCAGAAACAGCTCATACACCTCGTCGACAACCTCGTCGATCCGGGCATCCGGACGGTCGACCTTGTTCACGACGAGGATCACCGGCAGCCGGGCCTCGAGCGCCTTGCGTAGCACGAATCGCGTCTGCGGCAGCGGACCTTCGCTGGCGTCGACGAGCAGCAGCACGGCGTCGACCATCGTCAATCCGCGCTCGACCTCGCCGCCGAAGTCCGCGTGCCCCGGCGTGTCGACGATGTTGAGCTTGACGTTGCCGTAGCGGACCGCCGTGTTCTTGGCCAGGATCGTGATCCCCTTCTCGCGCTCGAGGTCCATCGAGTCCATGACTCGATCCGCCACCTCCTGGCCGGCGCGAAACGCGCCCGATTGCCACAGCAGGGCGTCGACCAGCGTCGTCTTGCCGTGGTCGACGTGGGCGACGATCGCGATATTGCGGATGTCCTCGCGGAATGCCATCTACCGAATGACGATAGACGCGAGCGCCGGGTTCGCCGGGCCCGGGCTAGATGGGGGCGCTGACCGTCGCGGTCGAACCGTTCCAGGAGCTCAGCACGTACACCCTCGCGGTCTTGGTGTGAACCGCGAGGGTCTGGAACATGCGGCTCAGCCGGAGCGTGACTGTGGCGGTGCGGTTGCCACGAACCATGGCTCTGCTCATCAGCAGCACGCGACTCCCCGAGCGACCCTGGAGCCGCACGCTGCATGGCGCGGAGCCGTGGCAGCGGAGCCCGACGACGAGTGAGGAGCCCCTGACGTGGACGCTCGTGATCGTGACCGGCGAGGTTCGGAAGCGGACGACGGCGGCGGCGGTACTCCCTCCAGCGTCGCTCGCGACGAGCCGGAAGTAGTAGATCTTCCCTGGGTTCAGATTTCGGAGCGTCAAATTGACGTGCCTTGACGCTACCGAGGACGAGGCCGCGAGCGAGCCCGAGGCGCTCCGCCCCAACGCCGCCGTTGTCCCGTACTGGAGCGCGTAGGTGGTGGCGGCTCCACGGGAACCGATCGTCGCGCTCAACATCGCTGTTGTGGCCGCCGACGCGAGCCGGATGCCGAGCAGGGACGGGGCCGGCGGCGTGGTGCTCCCACCGCTCGACGAGCCCCCGGTCACGATGACCGGCGGGGCGCTCGTCGTCGTAGTGGTCGACGTCGTCGTTTGGGTGCTTGTCGGGTTCTGGCCGGAGCTCGAGGTCGAGCTCACCGTCGACGCCGCCGGAGTCGTCAGCGTGAAGTCGTAGCCGTACTCGGTGCCGTACGGCGAGTTTTCCGCGACGAGCCGGTAGTGGTACGTCGTCCCGGCCGCGAGACCCGGGAGCTCGTCGGAGACCGGCACCGGGTTGGTCCCCGCGCCGATGTCGGTCGCGGAGGTCTGCTGGCCGTAGGCGGTGGTCGTGCCGTACTCCCACCAGTACCTAGTGTCGTTGCCGTTCGGATAGACCCCGCCCTGAAGCTGGGCCGCATTCGACGTCACGTTGGTCGTGTAGCCGCCGTTCGTTCCCGGGCCGCTGGTGCCCGGGGCTCCGCTCGCGACGGCGCCGGAGATGCTGCCCACCCCGGTGGGACCGTCGTACCCGGGACCGGCGGTGCAGATGTATGCGATCGCCTGAGCGCACGAGCCATTGGAGCCGGTGGTGGGATCGTTGAGCAGCGACGCGTTCGCGTACGCCCACGACGGTCCTTGGGCGGCCGACCCGAGCAGCGCGTAGTAGGCCGCGATCAACGGGGCGGCCTCGCTGGTTCCGCCGACCACGACCCAGCCGCCGTCGGCCGAGTCGTAGACCTGCATCCCGGTGTCGGGGTCGGCGTCCGCCGAGAGGTCCGCGTAGGAGCGGCCCGGGCACGCGAAGCCGGCCTGCCACGCCGGCTGGGTTGCGCCCTGGTTGCAGCCAGAGCCAGCGCCCGACCACGCGGATTCGGTGAACGCGCGGACGGTCTGAACGCCGCTCGTGCTCGCCGGCTCGAGCGTCGTGCCGCCGGCCGCGGTGACGCCCGGGAGCGCCGCCGGGAAGTCGTTACTCGGCGCGGGATAGCCCAGGTCGCCAGAGGCGGCGACCGTCGTGACGCCCTGGAAGGTGTAGTCGCCCGACGTCGCGAAGTTGCGCGCGCCCCGCCCGCTCAGGGGGACGTCCCAACTGTCCGAGATCACCGTGGCGCCGAGCTTGTCCGCCTCGATCTGCGCGGGCGCCAGGTCGGTAGGCACGCCGTTGATCACCTGGTCGCTATTGGCCTCGACGAGTGCTATGTGGCAATTCGGGCAGAGCGCGGAAACGGCGTC
Organism: uncultured Solirubrobacterales bacterium; assembly: GCA_963737055.1. GTDB lineage: Bacteria > Actinomycetota > Thermoleophilia > Solirubrobacterales > Solirubrobacteraceae > Palsa-465. The sequence goes on from CAVTRE010000004.1 coordinate 968,333, forward strand.
GAGATCGAGCGAGATCTCGACCTCCCACTGGGGGTTCACCGTCGTCGGGTAGTTGGTGCCGCCGTTCTGGTCGACCTTGGTGAAGCAGCCGTTAGCGGTGGTGCACGCCGGCAGCCCGAACTCCGAGCGATAGGTGGCCAGGTCGGCCTCGGCGTTCGGATCATCGAACGCGTCGACGACCGCGACGGTCGTGCCGGCGCCCTGAGCCTGCGACAGATACGCGAGGTCGTAGGCCTGCTGGAGGTAGGCCGGAGTCCCGGGCTGGGGCGCGGTCGCGGCGGCGATCGCTGCCGATGCGGCGTGGCTGCCCCGGGCTCGCGCGCGCCGGAGCCGGAAGGGCGACGCCGGCTTGAGCAGCCGAGGATGGACGAGCGCGCGGGTGCTACGCACGCTGAGGATCTGGGCCAGGCAGGTCGCGCGGTTTGAGTCGGCGGGTGCACATGCCGACACCGGGACGACGCTGGCCGCGTCCGATAACCCCGTGGTGGCGTTGGTGATGCTCGCCGAGGCGTGAGCAGACGCCGAGCTGACCGCCAGGGACAGGGTGCCGGCGAGGGACAACAGCGCGACTCCGAATCGCCACGCAGCGGGCGATCGGCAGCACGGTCCTGGCGAGCGAGAGAGGAAGAGGGCTCTGAGCAGGCTGGCGGGAATCAGTCTCATGCGCCGACGAGGCTGCAAGGCCCCCGTGTCCTATCGGCAGGTTTTGGCGAAACCTTTAGCGGTTTCGCACACATTTGCACGGTTATACGATGCGCCAAAAGTTGGAGCGCTCGACGCAACGGGTCTCTCAAGCTCACCGGCTTCGCTTATTAGGGTACCCCCTAATGCCGCTGATGCCCTCAGGGTGCTGGCTGATCGGCCGCTTTCACGGGGGCGAGTTCGACGTTCAGGCCGCCACCGGTCTGCCCTCGCTGCTCGTGCTGCTGCTGGTGATGAACTGGTTCTTCCACAAGGTCTACTGGACCGGCTGGATCTCGAGCCACCACAGGCGCCGGCGCGGACTGCTCTTGGCCGATTCCGAGACGAACCAGCGCCGGCTGCTGTTCGGCCTGGCGCTCCTCGGGTTCACCTCGGTGTACCGCGAGTGCTTCGAGACCGTGATCTCCCTTCAGAACCTGCGCGAGCTCTCCGGCGCGGGCGTCGTAGAGCTCGAGGGCGTCGTCATCGGGTTGCTGTTCACCGCCGCCGCGGGCGTGCTGACGTTCGCCGGCCAGTTCATCGCGCTTGCGATTGTCATGGGGTCTTATGTGGGGGCTCAGTACGTGCGGGTGTGGCGTCCGCGTCGACGCGGACGCCGCCCCGCACAGATCGCGGTCGCGCCGCCGGAGAAGCGACCCGGCGACCGCGGCAGCCGGCGGGCGCCGGCGAACGCGCTCGCGTAGTCACGCCTGTCACATTCACGGGGTTACGCGCGTCAAGTAATTGATGACATTACGCGCGCGCGACGCGTCGCTGGAAGGTCACAAGCCGGCGATGCGTCCGTGCTAAACATCGAAGAGAAGACCGGGTCACTACGCGAGAGCAGGGGCGCAGTGTGGCCACTCGCCGAGACCGGATCAGGAGCCATCTAGTGCTGAAAGTCACACGCTGGTGCATCGCCCACCGCGGTCGGGTGTTCGTAGCCTGGATTGCGATCGCGGTGATCACCACTGCGGTCGCGAGCGCCGCCGGGCGCAACTACGCGACCAATTTCAGCCTGCCCGGAACGGAGTCCCAGCGGGCCCTCGACCTCCTCAAGAAGCAGTTCCCCGCGCAGAGCGGTGATGTCGACACGATTGTGTTCCACACCGCGAACGGGACCGTCGACGACCCGCAGGTCCAGTCGGCGATCACAAAGCTGCTCGACGAGGTGCAGGGCGACCCCCACGTCGTCTTGGTTCGGAGTCCGTTCGGTCCGGACGGCGCGGGCCAGATCTCGCACGACCGGAGGACCGCGTTCGCCGTCGTCAACTACAACAAACCCGCGAACCTCGTCCCGAACGACGCTGGCACACCCGTGCTCAACCAGGTCGCCGCGGTGCACGTCCCGGGTCTGAAGGTGGCCGCCGGCGGTCAGGTGATGGAGAACGCCGAGGGCTTCACGGTCGGTCCGGCGACCCTGATCGGAACGATCGCGGCACTGATCATCCTGCTGTTCACCTTCGGCTCGCTTGTCGCGGCCGGTATGCCGCTGATCACCGCCGGCTTCGGCCTGATCACCGGCGTCGCCTTGATCGGGCTGGCCACGCACGTGACCAGCATCCCGAACGTCTCGACCGACCTGGCACTGATGATCGGTCTGGGCGTCGGGGTCGACTACGCGTTATTCATCGTCACGCGCTTCAAGGAGAACTACCTCGAGTTCGGGGACGTGGATCGATCCGTGATCGAGGCCATGGACACCTCCGGACGGGCGATTCTGCTCGCCGGCACGACCGTGACGATCGCGCTGCTCGGGATGTTCGTGACCGGGGTCAGCTTCCTGTACGGCCTGGCGATCTCGTCTGTGTTCGCCGTGCTGGCGACGATGTTGGCGTCGCTGACCGTGCTGCCGGCGATGCTGTCGAAGTACGGGCACCGGATCGTGCGTCCGCGCACGCGGCGGGGCGTGTTTCGTCGCCGTGCCGCCCCCGCCGCAGCGCCTGCCGCCGATGGTGCGGTCGCCGTCGCCGGTGACGGTGCGGCGTCGACCGCGCCACAGCGGTCGCGCTGGCGCCAGTGGAGCCGGACGGTCCAGCGCCGGCCGTGGCCGCTGGCGATCCTCTCCCTGGGCGTGATGGTCGCGCTGCTGCTGCCCGTGGTCGGTCTGCGTCTGGAGTCCAGTGATGCCGGCAACGATCCGTCCGGCACCAACACCAGGCAGGCGTTCGACCTGCTGGCCCAGGGCTTCGGCGCCGGGTTCAACGGCCCGTTGACGATCGTCACCGAGCTTCCGAGCCAGAACCAGCAGGCCACGGTCTCGGCGGTCACCTCAGCGGTGAACCAGGCGCCGGGCGTGGTCGCCGTCACGCCGGCGCGGATCTCGCCGTCGGGCCAGGTGGCCGTGTTCGAGGCGTATCCGGGCTCGTCACCGCAGGCGGTGGCGACCACCAATCTCGTCAACCACCTGCGCGACGACGTGGCCCCGCCGGTCGAACACCAGACCGGCGCCAAGATACTGGTCGGCGGCTTCACCGCCGGCTCGATCGACTTCTCACACGTGCTCGCGAACAAGCTACCCCTGTTCATCGGGGTGGTCGTCGTGCTGTCCGCGCTCCTCCTGTTCGTCATCTTCCGCTCGCTCGTGATCCCGATCCAGGCGGCGTTGATGAACCTGCTCAGCATCGGCGGCGCGCTCGGCGTGACGGTGCTCGTGTTCCAGGACGGCTGGTTCGCCAGCGTGCTCGGAATCGAGAAGGGGCCCGTCGAGCCCTGGATACCGGTGCTCATGTTCGCGGTCGTGTTCGGTCTGTCGATGGACTACGAGGTGTTCCTGATCTCGCGGATCCGCGAGCAGTGGATTCGCAAGCGCGACGCATCCGAGGCGGTGGCCGACGGGATCGCGTTCACCGGCCGGGTGATCACCGCGGCGGCCGCGATCATGATCTGCGTCTTCCTGTCATTCATGCTGGGTAACGAGCGGGTGCTCAAGGAGTTCGGCTTCGGCCTCGCGGCGGCGGTGCTGCTCGACGCCCTGATCGTGCGCTGCGTGCTCCTGCCCGCGGTGCTCGAGCTGCTCGGGCCGACGACCTGGAAGCTGCCGCGCTGGCTCGATGGCCGGCTTCCCCACATCAACATCGAGGGCTCGAGCGCGCGGGCCCAGCTGCTGGACGAGCCCGGCCCCGGCGAGCCGCTCGAGCGCGAGCCGGCGCAGGTCTAGGCGCTAGTTCACGGCACGGAGCGTGTCGCGGCGGCCGTTCATTCACGCACTGTATGAATTTGCGCCGTTGGTAGGGTGGCGCCAGACATGGTGGCCCGTGAGCGCCAACAATCCGGACGCCGGACCCGGCGCGAACTCAAGCAGACGCTGTCGGGCCCCGGGCGCAAGTGGGTCAAGGAGTTGTGGCAGGCCGCCGCCCGCGTCTCCGGCGAGATGAATCGGCTCAGCCCGGTCACGACGCCGCTCGGAAACAGACTCGTCGAGAGCTATGCGGCTCGACGGGGGCTTGACGGCGGCGAGATCCAGCGGGCGCTGCGCATCGCCACCGTCGCCGGCTACGCCTCGCGGATGGTCCTGGCCGAACCGACCGAGCAGCCGACGCCGAAGCCCTCCGCCTTCCAGCTCACAGCGCACCCCGATGTCGAGCGCCTCGCCGCCGATTTCACGAGGCTCGCGGCCCCGGTGCGCGAAATCGCGTCGGATCGGTTCGACTCCGTGATGACGTTACCGCCCGCGGTGTGGACCGCGTACGTGGCCACGGCCACGATGAAGCTCCAGGGTCAGCTCGCGACGAGAACGCTCCCATGGCAGGAGCTCGCCCGGGAGCGGATCGAGCGGATGCTGCGTTACGGGTACGTGCTGCGCTGCCTCGACGAGGTCCTCGGGGCCGAGCCCGACGGGCGAGAGATCTAGGGCCTTGCTGAACCGCGGCCCAGCGTTGGCTCGGGCTTCCGGCGCAGGTGTGGGCGATTACGACGCGGCGCGGAGCTTGTCTCTCCGCGCGCGCGTCGGATCGCCCTCTGACTGTGCTTCCTTTTCGGCCGCGCCGGGCGGGGGGTAGGCGCGCAGCGTCCCGATTAGCTCGGGATTCGCGCCCTCCAGCGCCATCCAGGCCGCGCGCAGCCCGTCGGCGGCCGCGGTCTGGAGCACGGTGGCGCGATGTTCGAGCTGGCCGATCACGGCGGCGCCCGCCGCCGGACGGATAACGCAGGTCGCTGGAGTGTGCCCCAGGTCGCTCGCCTCGGTGGCGAGCTCTTTCGTGAGGGCGTCGTACCGCGGGGAGCGGGACTTTCGCAGCTCCACCAGCGCGGGGTTGATCGCCCGCAGGTAGCGGTCGGTCAACCGCGCCACCACCGGCGAGAGCGGCGTGTGGCGCACGCCGAACGGTCGGGTCTGGAGCACCAGCAGATCAGTGGCGGTGGTCCGGGCGACGTGGATCGGGATCGCCTCGGCCAGGGTGGCGTCGAGCAGCCGCATGCCCCGGAAGGCGACCGGCCCGCCGGCAAGCCACGGCAGCCTGCCCGAGGCCCGCAGCGCGCAGCAGATCTCCTCCTGGCTGCGCAGGTCGGCGAGATCGACGATCGTCGCTGAGTCGGCGTCGGTCGCCGTGGCGTGAAGCTCGATCCCGCTGGCCAGGATCGCCTCGAACCGCAGCGGCCGCTGCCGCGTCCACACGTGGTTGATCACGTGGTCCATATCGAACGCCGGGCCGCCCCGCAGTGCTCGCAGCGCGCTCACGAAGCGGGGATCGCCGAACCCGTACTGGTAAAGAGTCGCCAGGTACGCGGCTTGACCCGCCAGCAGGAAGGCGGCGTTGAACGCGCCGGCCGACGCGCCATGCACCTCGTCGAACGCGTCCTTCAGAGCAAGCTGCTCGATCGCCGACGTCATCCCCGCCGAGACCACGCCGCGCATCCCCCCGCCCTCGATCACCAGTGCTACCCGTCGGCCATCGTTCCTCGCCCCCGGGCGAGAGCCCTCCTCGCGCCGGCGCCTGAGCGTTTTGACCACCGGGTGGTCGCGCAGGTCTTCGGTCACCACCGAGCCGTGCCGAAGCGGATCCGATGAGAAGCGTGGGCGCCGCACCGAGGCGGCTAATCGTAGTTGCCGCTGGCCGGCGCGGTCGCGTGCGGGGGCGCACGGGGAGTCGGGGTGCCGCCGGCTCGGGGTGGCCGTCGGCCCTGGGTTGCGGCCGCGGCATGTGGCGCGTGGTCGGTGGTCCGTCCTGCCGGCGGCCCGAACGACCTCCATAAGCGGGCACGCTGGCGCCGCGAGCGGTCCTTCGGGAACTCCCGTCTAAACGCAAGAGATTTGCGTATCCCGAGCCGGGACCGCATAGCTGCCGCGTCGGCAATTCGCACTCGCCGGCGCGGCCGTTCGCGCCACCGGACGCCGGCAACCTCATGTCCAGCGCCACCGCCCAATCGTCTGTAACGAACGTCACAGGTGGGGGTAAAACTCCCGTAATGCGTTTCCGCCGTGAGCGCTCTCGCAGGCGACGCCTTCTCGACGCGGCGCGTGCCACGCCGGCGCGCGGCCTCGATGTCGCACGCGCCGCTCCCGCGCGCGGACGCGAGCTACGCAAGGCCGCCGCGCAGCTCGACATACCGTGGGCGCGGTCGCGGCTGGCGGGCGTGGTCCGCGAGAACTTCCTGCGGTTCGTGCTCAATCCGACGATGGACTACTACGCCGCCCGCCGCGCCACGGGGAAGGAGAAGCTCGAGGGGGTCAAGGGCCCGGTGATCCTCGTGGCCAACCACGCCAGCCACATGGACACCCCGGTGATCCTGTCGGCGCTGCCGCGCAAGCTGCGCAAGCACACTGTCGTGGCCGCCGCGGCGGACTACTTCTACAAGAACCGGATCGTCGCCTCGCTCGTGTCGCTGATCTTCAACACGGTCCCGATCGAGCGGCACGGCGGCGGCGGCGTGTCGAAGAACGGCAGCCACCTGGACAAGCTGCTCGATCAGGGGTGGAGCCTGCTGCTCTATCCCGAGGGCACGCGGTCGCGGGGCGGTGTGCCGAGCCCGCTGCGCCGAGGAGCCGCCGTGCTGGCGGCGGCCCACCACCTGACGATCGTGCCGATCCGCGTCACCGGAACCGCCCAGGCGATGCCGCCCGGCCGGCTGTGGCCAAGGCGTCTGCGGGACAGGACGGTGCCCAAGCGGCACCGGATCGAGGTCTCCTTCGGCGAGCCGATCACCGCGTCGGGCGACCCGACCGAGCTGATGGAATCGGTGCGGGGATTCTTCGAGAACGGCGGCGCACCGACCCCGTACCGCTCGCCCTACCGGCAGCGCGCGACGGTCAAGTCCGAGCGCTGACGGCATCCTAGAACGGCGCAAACTACGGGTGTTTCCGTGCCGTTTGTATTGGAAACAGCGTTTGACATTGTCGCACGCAGGCTGGTAATCTCGGCCATCGCGGATGTCAGTGGGTCGCCGCGAACGCCCGCCGGGCGGAGGATCTGAGGGTGTCCAGTTGAATTCAGCCAGGACCGGAGTCGGGCCCGCGTGGCCGACGCTGGAGCCAGCGCGCGGCCGCCGATGCGCGACCTTGACGGCTGGCGGAAGGAAATGCGGTCCAGGAAAGGAATGTCGTCCTCAGACGACCGTGGCGGCGATCCCGCTTGAGCGAGGCGCCATTTCCTGAACCAAAACGTCTCGGAGGAGGTTGCGTGTCGACAGTAGCTGAGTCAAGAGCGGTCGGGCCCTTGCCGGACAGGTGGAAACAGGGCATCGTCGGAGAGTTGTGGGCCGAGTTCTTCGGTTGCTTCATCCTGATCTGCTTCGGCGACGGGGTCGTGGCGATGCTGTGGGCTCTGATCGGGTCAGGGCGTAGCTCCGCCGGAGCTCTCCAGTCATCGGGGGACTGGCTGCTTATCACCTGGGGATGGTGTTTGGCGGTCGTGTTCGCCATCTACACCGTAGGCGGCATCACGGGCGCGCACATCAACCCGGCGGTCACGCTGGGCGCCGCGATTCGCAAGGCACTGCCTTGGAACAAGGTCGTGCCCTACTGGATCGTCCAGGTGCTTGGGTGCTTCGTCGGCGCGGCGCTTGTGTTCCTCGTCTACAACAACGCGATCAACCACTTCGACCAGGTTGGTCACTGCGGCACGGTATTGAAGGGCTGCCTGCCGATTAAGAAGGGCTCGCCGGCTTCCGTAGCCACCTACAGTACGTTCGCCACCTTCCCGGCACCGTACTTCCACACCGTCTGGGGGCCGCTCATCGACCAGATTGTGGGTACGTTCTTCCTCGTCCTGTTCGTGTGGGCGGTGACCGACGAGTGGAACCTTCCGGTCGGGGCGAACATGGCCCCGTGGATCGTCGGCATGATCGTGATGGCGGTCGGCATCTCGTTCGGCGCCAACGCCGGATACGCGATCAATCCGGCTCGCGACTTCGGGCCACGCATCTTCGCGTGGATCGCGGGCTGGGGTAAGGTCGCGTTCCCTGGTGACTACGTCAACATCAGCGGCTACTTCTGGGTACCGATCGTCGGGCCTCTGATCGGAGGCGCGCTGGCGTCGGTCTTCTACGACGCGTTCATTCAGGACATCCTCAAGGCACGCAAGCCGCCCGAACCGGGAGTCGTCGGGGTCGGCGAGACCGTCCAGGATCGGCCGGGGCCAGAAACACTCGCCCCGTAGCAGGCACCCGCTGGAAGCGTGGGCGGCGGCCGGCATGGTGCCGCCGCCCCTCGCATTTCGGGACGCATCGGCTGCCGCGAGACCCCGGCATCCCGGGGCGCGAGGTCACTCGTCGTCGTCGACCCAGTCGACCGCGCGCGCGACCGCCTTCTTCCACTTCCGATAGCCGCGGTCGCGGACGGCGGCGTCCATACTCGGCAGCCACTCGGCCGCTTTGTGCCAGTTCATCTTGAGGGTGTCGGTGTCCGGCCAGAAGCCGACGGCGAGGCCGGCCGTGTATGCCGCGCCCAGCGACACGGTCTCGGCGACGATCGGTCGCGTCACGGGTACGTCGAGGATGTCCGCGAGCATCTGCATCAACAGGTTGTTCGGCGTCATTCCGCCGTCTACGCGCAGGTCGGACAGCTTGCTGCCGTAGTCGGCGTTCATCGCGTCGACCACCTCGCGCGTCTGCCACGCGGTGGCCTCGAGCACCGCGCGCGCGAGGTGACCGCGGTTGATGTAGCCGGTCAGGCCGGCGATCACGCCGCGCGCGTCGCTGCGCCAGTGCGGAGCGAACAGCCCCGAGAAGGCCGGAACGAAATAGCAGCCCCCGTTGTCCTCGACGGTCAGCGCGAGCGTCTCAATCTCGGGGGCGCTGCCGATCAGCCCGATGTTGTCGCGGAACCACTGTACGAGCGCACCGGTGACCGCGATCGACCCCTCGAGCGCATACACCGGATCGGCTGCGCCCAGCTTGTAGGCCAGCGTCGTCAGCAACCCACTCGGGGAGCTCACCGGGCGATCGCCGGTGTTCAGCACGAAGAAGCTCCCGGTCCCGAACGTGCACTTCGCCTCGCCCGGGTTGAAGCAGGTCTGGCCGACCAGCGCGGCGTGCTGGTCCCCGAGCGCAGAGGCGACGGGGACCCCAGCGATGGGCGGCCCGGCCTCCCCGTACGCCTCGGACGACGCTCGGATCTCCGGCAGCATTGCCGTCGGGACCCCGATCGCGTCGAGCAGGTCCGGATCCCAGTCGAGCGTGTGGAGGTTCATCAGCAGCGTCCGGCTGGCGTTGGTCACGTCGGTCACGTGCCGGTCACACAGGTTCCAGATCAGCCACGAGTCGATCGTGCCGAACAGAACGTCGCCGGCCTCGGCGCGCTCGCGCAGGCCAGGGATGTGGTCGAGCAGCCAGCGGATCTTGGGGCCTGAGAAGTAGGTGGTCACCGGCAGACCGGTCTTCTCCCGGAACATCTCCTGGCCGTACTCGCGCGCCAGTTCCCGGCACAGCCGATCGGTTCGGGTGTCCTGCCAGTTGATCGCGTTGTGCACGGGCGCTCCGGTGTTGCGGTCCCACAGCACGGTCGTCTCGCGCTGGTTGGCGATCCCGAGCGCGCACAGGTCCGCCGCCGACAGGTCGGCCTTGTCGAGCGCCACCCGCACGACCAGCAGGACGTTCCGCCAGATCTCCTCCGGGTCGTGCTCGACCCAGCCGGGTCGAGGAAAATGCTGACGGTGCTCGTGCTGGGCGACCGACACGACGCGGGCACGCTCGTCGAAGACGAAACACCTCGACGACGCCGTCCCCTGGTCGATCGAGGCTACGTATCGCCCGGTGATGCTCACGTCCCGGCAAGTCTATGCAGGTAATGGGGGGTCCGGTATCTAGGCTGGGCCGCCTTCGGCGGCATTCATGGGGCCATTCCGCCGATCATCCATGCCCGGCGGCCGTGGTCGCAACTACCAAGGGATGGCGCCCAGCTCCCTGGACACGGCCCGCGCCGCGTCCATCACGTAGTCGACGAACTCGGTCCGCGGACGGCGGTCGTCGCAGAGCCGCTCGATTGGGCCCGCGATCCCCATTGCGCCGACCGTCACCCGGCGGCGATCCTCGATTGGTGCCGCGATCGAGGCGAAGCCGTGGAACAGCTCGCCCACGTCGCTGGCCCAGCCGCGCTTGGAGATCTCCTCGAGCTCCTGGCGGAACCGGTAGACGTCGGTCACCGTCGCGGGAGTGAAGCTGGCCAGCGGGCGATCGACCAGCTCGGCGGCGATGTAGGCGTGGTTGGCGAGCAGCGCCTTGCCGAGCGCGGTCGCGTGGGCCGGCATCAGGCTCCCGACCTCGAGCGCCTGGCGGGTGTCGTCGGGCCGGAACACGTGGTGCACGATCAGCACCTGGTTCTCGTGCAGCGTTCCGATCCGGACGCTCTCGCCGCTCCGAGACGCCAGCCCGTCGGCCCAGTTCAGCGCGCGCGTCCGCAGCTCGTTGCCGTCGAGGTAGCTCGACCCCATGTGCAGCAACGCCGGGCCGAGCTGGTACTTGCCCGATTCCCTGTCCTGCTCGACGAATCCGACTGCCTGGAGCGTCCTCAGGATCCCATAGACGGTGCCCTTCGGGAGCCCCAGCTCACCGGCGAGCTCGGCGACCCCGAGCCGTCGCGAGCGCCCGGACAACAGCCGCAGGATCGCGGCTGCGCGCTCGATGGATTGGATGCGCCCGGGCACTTGTGTTGTCGCTCAGAAACCCGCCCCGACATGCCCAATTGGTAGTGCGAACGATGTTTGACATTGTCGCACCCTTTCCGTTATTGTCGCAACCCAGGCTCGTGGGTGGAGAGCGTCAGGTCCACAAGGAGGGTGCTTGCTGGGCATTATGGGTGCTGAAGTGACCGCGGGCGGCCTGTCGTCGCGCGCTGCGGTCATGTCCGGCTCCGCGGTGCCTCGTCAGCGCACCTCAAACCAAGCGTCCGGCTCCGCACCGGCGCCCGGACGATCTTCCCGGCGAGCGTCCTGTCCAATCAGTTCTGGCTTGAGGGAAGGGGCATGAAGAAGCTCATCAATTCGCCCGACGCGGTCCTGCAGGACGCGCTCCACGGCGTCGAAGCGGCCTACGGCGACCGCGTTCGGGTCATCTACGAACCCGCGGTCATCGTCCGCATCGACGCGCCGGTCAAGGGCAAGGTCGGCCTGATCTCCGGTGGCGGCTCGGGCCACGAGCCGATGCACGGCGGTTACGTCGGACCAGGGATGCTCGACGCTGCGTGCCCGGGGGAGGTGTTCACCTCGCCCACGCCCGACCAGATGTTGGAGGCAACCAAGGCCGTCGACGGCGGCGCCGGAGTCGTTCACATCGTCAAGAACTACACCGGCGATGTGATGAATTTCGACATGGCCGCCGACATGGGGAAGGGCGAGGACATCGAGGTCGAGACCGTGCTCACCAACGACGACGTCGCGGTGGAGGACTCGCTCTACACCGCGGGTCGCCGCGGCGTGGGGGTCACGGTCCTGGTCGAGAAGATCTGCGGGGGTGCGGCCGACGACGGCCGGAACCTCCAGGAGGTCGCCGAGCTCGGCCGCCGGGTCAACGCGAACGGCCGCTCGATGGGCATGGCGCTGACCCCGTGCATCACCCCGGCCTCGGGCAACCCGAGCTTCGAGCTCGCCGAGGACGAGGTCGAGATCGGGATCGGCATCCACGGCGAACCTGGCCGCTTCCGCGAGAAGATCGGTCCGGCGTCGCAGATCGCGGAACGTCTGATGACGCCGATCCTGGAGGACCTCCCGTTCTCGAGCGGCGACCGCGTGCTCGCGTTCGTCAACGGCATGGGCGGCACGCCCCTGATCGAGCTGTTCGTGATGTACAACGAGGTGGCGAAGATCGCTGAACAGCGTGGGCTGACGATCGAGCGCAACCTGATCGGCAACTACATCACCTCGCTCGAAATGCAGGGCTGTTCGATCACGCTGGTCAAACTCGACGACGAGATGGTCCGCTACTGGGATGCACCGGTGAACACTCCGGCCCTGCGCTGGGGCGTCTAGCGGGCTCCGGAAAGTGCCCATCACGCGCGACGCCGCCCTCGACTGGATGAACCGGTTCGCGGGCGAGATGTCCGAGCACCGCCAGGAGCTCGTGGCGCTCGACACTGCGATCGGCGATGGCGACCACGGGACGAACATGAACCGGGGCATGACGAAGGCGCTCGAAAAGCTCGACGCCTCGCCGCAGGACGACCCCGGTGCGGTGCTCAAGACTGTGGCGATGGCGCTCGTCTCGAGCGTGGGCGGAGCGGCGGGCCCGTTGTACGGCACGCTGTTCCTGCAGATGGGCAACGCCCTCGCCGGCCAGCCCGAGGTCGATCTGTCCGCATATGCCGCCGCCTGGCGCAAGGGCCTGGAAGGAGTCCAGGCGCGCGGTAAGGCGGTGGCTCAAGACAAGACGATGGTGGACGCGCTGATCCCGGCCGTTGAGGCTCTCGAAGCGGCGTCCGATCTTGACAGCGGTCTGCGCGCGGCTGTGCAGGCCGCCGAGGAAGGCATGAAGGCAACGACGCCGCTCGTCGCGCGCAAGGGACGCGCGAGTTATCTGGGCGAACGATCAACGGGCCACCAGGACCCGGGCGCGACTTCCACTTACTACCTCTTCAAGAGCGCCGCCGAGGCGCTGGCGGGCTGAAAGGAGATACGCATGGCGAAGTACTCGATGGCACTCGATCAGGGGACGACCAGCTCGCGAGCGATGGTCTTCAACCACGAAGGCCGCGTCGTAGCGGTGTCGCAGAAGGAGCACGAGCAGATCTACCCCAAGCCCGGTTGGGTGGAGCACGATCCCATGGAGATCTGGGCGCGCTGCCAGGAGGTCCTCAACGAGGCGATGGAGAAGGCCGGCGCGGCCCGCGACGACATCGCCGCGCTCGGCATCACCAACCAGCGTGAGACCGCGGTCGTGTGGGACCGCAACACTGGCGAGCCGGTCATGAACGCGATCGTCTGGCAGGACACCCGCACCGACAAGATCGTCGACGAGCTGTCCAAGGATGGCGGCCAGGACCGTTTCCGCACCAAGGTCGGCCTGCCGCTCGCGACCTACTTCAGTGGCCCCAAGGTTCGCTGGATCCTCGACAACGTCCCCGGGGCGCGCGAGAAGGCCGAGGCCGGAGATCTCGTCTTCGGCAACATGGACACGTGGTGCATCTGGAACCTGACCGGAGGCACCAAGGGCGGTCTCCACATCACCGACGTCACGAACGCCAGCCGCACGATGCTGATGGACCTCGAGACGCTCAGCTGGGATCCGGACATCGCGGCGACGATCGGCGTGCCGATGTCGATGCTGCCCGAGATCAGGGCCTCGAGCGAGGTCTACGGCGATGTGGCGACCGGCAACCTGACCGGCGTCAGCATCGCGGGCGACCTCGGCGACCAGCAGGCGGCGACGTTCGGGCAGGCGTGCTTCGACGCCGGCGATGCCAAGAACACGTACGGGACGGGCAACTTCATGCTGCTGAATACGAGCACCGAGCTCGTGCAGTCCAAGTCGGGCCTGCTGACCACGGCGTGTTACAAGATCGGCGACGAGGCGGCGGTGTATGCGCTCGAGGGGTCGATCGCGATCACTGGAGCGCTCGTGCAGTGGCTGCGCGACAACCTCCACATGATCCAGGCCGCCCCGCAGGTCGAGGAGCTGGCCAAGTCCGTCGACGACAACGGCGGCCTGTACATCGTGCCGGCGTTCAGCGGCCTGTTCGCGCCGTACTGGAAGTCCAACGCCCGCGGCGTGTTCGCCGGCCTTACCCGGTACGTCAACGCTGGCCACATCGCCCGGGCCGCGCTCGAAGCGACCGCGTTCCAGACCCGCGAGGTCATGGACGCGATGGAGTCCGACTCGGGCGTGACGCTCAACGAGCTCAAGGTCGACGGCGGCATGGTCGCCAACGATCTGCTGATGCAGTTCCAGGCCGACATCCTCGGGGTGCCGGTGATCCGTCCGGTGGTGGCCGAGACGACCGCACTGGGTGCGTCCTACGCGGCCGGCCTCGCCGTCGGGTTCTGGAGCAGCACGCAGGAGGTCCGCGACAACTGGGCCGAGGACAAGCGCTGGGAGCCGAACATGGATCAGGCCACGCGGGACGAGCTCTACAAGTTCTGGAAAAGGGCGGTCACCCGGACCTTCGACTGGTTCGATCCGGCGAGCTGAGGGGGCAATCTAAGTCGAAGGCGGTCCCTCGGGCCGCCTTCGACTGGATAGTCTGAACCCCATGGCCACGCTCAGCACCGACGTCCTCGTTGTCGGCGGCGGCGCCACGGGCGCGGGCGTGGCCTGGGACGCCGCGCTGCGCGGCTACGACGTCGTGCTCGCCGATCGCTTGGACCTGGCCGAGGGCACGAGCGGCCGCTTTCACGGCCTGCTCCATTCCGGCGGCCGATACGCGGTCAAGGATCCCCACGCCGCCGAGGAGTGCATCCACGAGAACCGCATCCTCAGGCACGTCGCCGCCGACTGTATCGAGGACATCGGCGGTTTCTTCGTCACCACTCCGTTCGACGACCCCGAATACGCCGACAAGTTCGCGGCCGGATGCCGCGCCACCGGCGTCGACTGCGAGGAGATCGACCCGGCGCAGGCACTGCGCCAGGAGCCGCGGCTGAATCCAGGCATCTCTCGCGTCTTCCGCGTTCCCGATGGCAACATCGACGTGTGGAAGACCGTGTGGGCGATGGCGCGCGGAGCCCAGGAGCGAGGCGCGCGGATCCTGCCCTACCACGCGGCCGTCGCTATCCATCGCGACGGCGACGTCGTGACCGGAGCCCGCCTGCGCGGTCACGCCACCGGTGAGGAGCTTGATGTCGAGGCCCGGGTAACGGTCAACGCGTCGGGCGCCTGGGCCGGCCAGATTGCCGAGCTGGCGGGTATCGAAGGCGTCCGCGTGCTGCCGGGGCGGGGGATCATGATCGCGATGAACCATCGCCTCGTGAACACCTGCATCAACCGCTGTCAGATGCCGACCGACGGCGACATCATCGTGCCGATGCGGACGGTATGCATCATCGGGACTACCGACGAGCACACCGAGGATCCCGACGACCACCACGTCCCGCCGGCCGAGGTCGCTCAGATGCTCGACGACGGCGAGAAGCTCGTGCCCGGGTTCCGCGACGCGCGCGCACTGCGCGTCTGGACCGGCGTGCGTCCCCTGTTCGAAGACGCCAAGGCGTCGGACACGCAGACGCGCGACGTCACCCGCGCGCACGCGCTGCTCGACCATGCCGAGCGCGACGGCGTCCAGGGGTTCGTCACCATCACCGGCGGCAAGCTCACCACCTTCCGGCTGATGGCCGAGGACACGATGACCGCGGTGAGCCGTCACCTCGGCGATGAGCGTCCTTGCACGACCAGGACCGAGCCCCTCCCCGGCTCCGAGGACCGGGCCACGTACATGCTCGGGGAGCGGCTCGAGCGCAAGGAGAAGCATCTCGCCGACGAGCAGGTCATCTGTGAATGCGAGCTGGTCCCGCGCTGGAAGCTCGAGCAGGCGATCGAGCGCCGCGCCACGACCAACCTCGACGACATCCGCCGCCTGCTCCGCCTCGCTATGGGCCCGTGCCAGGGCGGTTTCTGCATCTACCGCGCCGCCGGGATCCTGCACGGGCTCGATCGCCTGAGCGCCGAGCAGGCCGACGAATCGCTGCTCGACTTCCTCCGGGAGCGCTGGAAGGGGACGTGGCCGATCCTGTACGGCGACCAGCTCCGCCAGGCGCGGCTCGACGACTGGATCTTCCAGGGCGTGCTCGACGTGGAGCACCTACCGGCGCTTGGAGCGGAGGCGGTGGCGTCGCCGTGAGGGGCGAGCTCCATTACGACGCGGTCGTCATCGGCGCGGGAACCGCGGGCCTGGTCGCCGGGGCCCGGCTCGCCGAGGGCGGCGCTCGGGTATGCGTAGTGGCCAAGGGCATCGGGTCGACGCACCTCGCACCCGCCACGATCGACGTCCTCGGCTACGCGCCGGACCGGGTCGCGTCGCCGAGCGGCGTGATGCCCGAGTTCGTCTCGCGCCACCCCGATCACCCCTATGCGACGCTCGGCGTCGACGCGGTGGCCGAAGCGGCCCGGTGGATCCAGGCGCGCGTCGAGTCCGGCCCGCTCCCCGGATATCGCTACCTCGGTGATCTGGACCGCAACTACCTGCTCCCGACCGCGGTCGGCGCGCTCCGCCCATCGGCGATCGTCCCGGAGACGATGGCCGCGGGCGACTCGGTGGACCTCGAGCGGGCGTGCGTGGTCGGGACGCGCGCGCTGCGCGACTTCCACCCGGCGCTGTGTGCGTCCAATCTCACCCGGCTCGGGATCCCGGCGCGCTCGGTCGAGGCCGAGATCGAACTCGACCGCGCGGATCAGAACGCGCTCGGACTGGCTCGCCGTTTCGACGACCCGAGCTGGCGTGCGGCGTTCGCGGGCCGGCTCGCGCTCAAGCTCCAGGCCGACGAGCGCATCGGACTGCCCGCGGTTCTAGGGATCCGCGATCCGCGGGGCGCCTGGTCGGACCTCGAGCACCGTCTCGGCCGCCGCGTGTTCGAGATTCCCACGCTGCCGCCGTCGGTTCCGGGGATGCGGCTGTTCGAGATCCTGCGGGCGGCTCTCCGCGCCGCCGGCGGCCGCCTCGTTCTCGGCGCCGAGGTCGTGTCGTCCGAACGTGACGGCTCGCGGGTGACTTCGGTCGCGACGCACTCGGCCGGGCACGACTCCCGCTTCGTCGCGCCGTGGTTTGTGCTCGCGGCCGGTGGGTTCAACTCCGGCGCGATCGCGCTCGACTCGCATTGGGTCACGCACGAGCAGGTGCTGGGCCTCGCGCTCCGAGGCGTTCCGGCCGAGGGCGAGCCGCGGTTCGTCGGCGATTATCTCGCCGAGCAGCCGATGTCACGCGTCGGGATCGCCGTCGACGCCGAGCTGCGACCCGAGGGCGCCGAAAACGTGCTCGTCGCCGGCGCCGCGCTTCCGGGGGCGGTTCCGTGGCGCGAGGGCTCGGGCGAGGGCATCGCGCTGGCGAGCGGCTCGCGTGCCGCCCAGCATGTGCTGGCGCGCTCGGGCGCCCCCGCGGGGGCGGCGGCATGAACCCGGCCACCGGCACGACCCCGATCGACGACCTGCTTCGTGGGTCGATCGATCACTGCGTGAAGTGCACGATCTGCGAGACCCAGTGTCCGGTGTCGAACGTGACGCCGCTGTTCCCGGGGCCGAAGTACGCCGGGCCGCAGGCCGAGCGGTACCGCGTCGCCGACGAGCCGTCGGTCGAATGGTCGGTCGATTACTGCTCCGGGTGCGGCATCTGCTCGCAGTCG
This sequence comes from uncultured Solirubrobacterales bacterium, assembly GCA_963737055.1. Taxonomy (GTDB): domain Bacteria; phylum Actinomycetota; class Thermoleophilia; order Solirubrobacterales; family Solirubrobacteraceae; genus Palsa-465. Next base: position 985,708 of record CAVTRE010000004.1, read on the forward strand.
TGCCCGCAGGGCGTCAAGATCGCCGAGGTCAACGCCCAAGCGCGCAACAAGCTGAAGAAGCAGAAGGGCTATCCGCTCCGGGACCGGATCATCACCCGGCCGACGTGGCTCGGCCGGGCCGGCGGCGGCCCGATGGCGCCGCTGGCGAACCTGACGATCGATTTCAAGCCGTTCCGCATCCTCGGAGAGAAGCTGCTGGGGGTTCACCGCGACGCCGCCGCGCCCGAGTTCGCCCGGCACCGCTTCTCGAGCTGGTTCAAGAAGCACCCGAGCCCGCCGACCGGCCGCAAGATCATCTACTTCCACGGCTGCGGCACCGAGTACTACGAGCCGTGGGAGGGCGAGAAGCTCGTGCAGATCCTCGAGCACAACGGGTTCGAGGTCGTGGTCCCCAAGCAGGATTGCTGCGGCCTGCCGCTCCAGTCGAGCGGGCTGTTCGACGACGCGCGCAAGGTCGTGCTGCGACTTGCCCGCGCGTTGGTGCCGTACGTGCGCGACGACCCCGACACGCTCATCGTCGGCAACGCCACCAGCTGCACGCTGATGCTCAAGCGCGAGGCGCGCGAGATCCTCTCGCTCGAGCACGACCCCGACCTCAAGCTCGTGTCCGAGCGGACCTACGACATCTGCGAGCTGCTGCTCGAGCTGCACGACCGCGGCGAGCTCAAGACCGATTTCCAGCCGATCAACGAGCACATCTTCTATCACGCGCCCTGCCAGCAGCAGGGGCACTGGATCGGCAAGCCGGCGCTCGATCTGTTCGCGCTGATCCCGGGCCTCGAGGTCACGGAGGGCAACGCGCGCTGCTGCGGAATCGCTGGCACCTACGGGCTGAAGGTCGAGAAATACGACATCGCGCAGGCGGTCGGAGCGGACCTGTTCGGCCAGGTTCGCGGGTCCGGGGCCACCGAGGTCGCGTGCGATAGTGAAACGTGTCGGTGGCAGATCACGCACGCCACCGGACAAAAGTCGGTCCACCCGATCGACTACCTGCACCGCGCCTACGGGCTCTGACATGGTCGGGATCGTGGTCGTCTCGCACAGCGAGGCGCTCGCCCAGGGCGTGGTGACCCTGGCCCGGGAGATGGGCGGCGCCGAACTAAAGCTCGAGGCCGCCGGCGGCACCGGAGATTCGGACCCCGCCCACCCCATCCTCGGCACCGACGCTGAGCGCGTCCGCGCTGCGATCGAGCGGTCGATGTCCCCGGACGGGGTCCTCGTGCTGATGGACCTCGGGAGCGCGTTGATGAGCGCCGAGTTCGCGGTCGAGTTGCTGGGCGACGCCCCGGGGCCGGTGCTGCTGAGCGATGCGCCACTGGTCGAGGGAGCGGTGGCGGCCGCCGCCGCGGCGAGCGGTGGCGCGTCGCTCGAGGAGGTGGCCGCCGAGGCGCGTGGGGCGCTCGCGATGAAGTCCTCACAGCTCGGCGTGGAGCCCGAGGCGGCTGGCAGCGAGGCCCCATCTCCCGCCACCGCCGATGCGCAGGCGACGCTCGAGGTCCGCAACGCCATTGGCCTCCACGCGCGTCCGGCCGCGCGCTTTGTCGAGACGGTCCGACGGTTCGACGCCGACGTACGGGTGGCGAAGAGTCCGAACGGGCAGCCTGTCAAGGCGACGAGCCTCACGAATGTGGTCGCGCTTGGCGCCCGTTTCGGCGACTCGCTAATGGTCACGGCGTCGGGCCCGCAGGCCGACGACGCGCTGCTGGCGCTGGCGCAGCTCGCGGACGAGGGCTTCGGCGACGGGATCGCCGCGGGTGCGCCCACGCCCGCTACCACCAACTCCTCGAGGGCGCCTGGCTGGCCAGCCAACCAGCCTCGACGGGAGATGTCCGCTCCGACCGCCGGCGAGGTCCTGTCCGGCGTCCCCGCGTCGGCCGGGCTCGCGGTCGGTCCGGTCCACCTCCTCCACGGCGCCACCGGGCCGCCACCCGACCGAGCGGCCGACGATCCGCAGCGCGAACGCGAACGTCTCGAGCACGGGATCGCCGCCGCCGGGACCGCGATCGGCCGCGACCGAGCCATCGTCGCCAAGCGCGCCGGCGACGCCGAGGCCGCGATCTTCGACGCTCATCTCGCACTCCTCGACGACGACGCCATGCTCGAGCCCGCGTACCGGGCGATAGACACCGGCGCCACCGCCGAGCGTGCCTTCTACGACGCCGCGCAGGAGGTCGCGGAGCGCTACCGCGCGCTCGACGAACCCTTGCTTCAGGAGCGTGCGACCGATGTGCTCGACGTAGGCCGTCGCGTGGTGGATGCGCTCATCGGCGGCACCTCCGCCGCGGCGCCGACCGGCATCGTGGTCGCCGGCGAGCTCACTCCCGCCGACGCCGCCGCGCTCGATCCCGCGCGCGTGACCGGGATCGCCACCGCCCACGGCACCGCCACCGCGCACGCCGCGATCCTCGCCCGCGCCCTCGCCCTGCCCGCCGTCGTCGGCCTCGGCGAAGCGATCCTGCAGATTCCCGACGGGATGACCGTGCTCATCGACGGAGAAGCGGGCACGCTCCTTCTCGACCCGCCCGAGGACGTCCAGCGTGACGCCGCCGAGCGGCGCGAGCGCGCCGAGCGCCGGCGCACAGACGCCCGCACACGCGCGCACGAGCTCGGCGCCACCCGCGACGGCACCCGGATCGAGGTGTTCGCGAACCTGGGCTCCGCCGCCGAGGCGTCGAAGGCGGTTGAGCTCGGCGCCGAGGGCGTCGGGCTGCTGCGGACCGAATTCCTGTTCCTCGATCGCCCCGAGCTTCCCGACGAGGAGGAGCAGGCCGAGACCCTCCGCGAGATCGCGACAGCGCTCGACGGCCGCCCGCTCGTCGTCCGCACGCTCGACGCCGGCGCCGACAAGCCGCTGCCCGCGCTGCCGATGCCGCCCGAGGCGAACCCGTTCCTGGGCGTGCGCGGCATCCGGCTCGGACTCGCGCAGCCGGACGTGCTCGCCACGCAGCTTCGGGCGATACTGCGGGTCGCCGCCGATGGGTATCCGCTCAAGGTGATGCTCCCGATGGTCGCCACGCTCGACGAGATCGATCGCGCCCGGGAAGCGCTCGAGCAAGCGCGCTCCGACACCGGGGTGGGCGCCCCGCTCGAGTTCGGGATCATGGTCGAGATTCCGGCGGCCGCCATCACCGCCGAACGCCTCGCCCCGCACGTCGATTTCTTCTCGCTCGGCACAAACGACCTGACCCAGTACACGATGGCGGCCGAGCGCGGCGACGAGCGCCTCGCGCCGCTGTTGACCGGAACCCAGCCCGCCGTTCTGAGGCTCGTGAAGGACACCGTCGCCGGCGCCGACGCCCACGGGCGGTGGGTGGGGGTGTGCGGCGAGCTCGCCGGCGATCCTGCGGCGGCGGTGCTGTTCGCGGGTCTGGGCGTGGCGGAGCTGAGCATGGCGCCGACGCTCGTGCCCGACGTCAAGGCGGCGCTGAGGGGCGTCGACATCGAGCAGGCGCGCGCGGCTGCGCACCGGGCGCTCGAGGTCGACACCGCGGCCGCGGCCCGTGCGCTTGGGGCCGAGCTGTTGTGAGGTAGGTAACCTCATCCTCCCGTGGAAGCCGGTACGTTGAGCTCGTTGCGCTCATCGAGGATGCTCGCGGCAGGCACGGGGCTCAGGGTTCTGGCCTCGCCGGCCGTGATGGCGCTGGTGCTTACGCACTCATACAACGCCGCCGCGATCGTGTTCGTGATCGCCGCCATCACCGACTGGTTCGACGGCCGGCTCGCACGCCGCTGGGGTGTCACCACCCGTCTCGGAGCATTCCTAGACACGACCGCGGACAAGCTGCTGGTGACCACGGCGCTGATCGCGCTCGTGTCCGTCCACCGCGCCTCGCCCTGGGTGGCGCTCGTGATCGTCGGACGCGAGTTCACGATCCTCGGCCTGCGCGCCGCGGTCGAGTCCGGCGGCCGCCGGTTCGAGACCTCGATGCTCGGCAAGTGGAAGGCGACGGTTCAGTTCGTGGCGATCACGCTCGCGATCCTCCGGCCGGACGTGATCATCGCCGGCGCCTACCTCGATCAGTGGGCGATGGTGATCGCGGCGCTGGTGACCGCCTGGTCCGGAATCGACTACATCATCCAGTTCTCCGCCGCGCTTCGTAACTGACGCGTAAGCGAGTGGCCCGCGTATTCGTCACCGGCGGCACTGGGGTGATCGGCTCCGCGCTCGTGACCCGCCTGCTCGAGCGCGGCGACGAGGTGGTCGGGCTGGCGCGGTCGGACACGGCGGCCGCGGCGCTCGACGCTCGCCGTGTCCGCGTCGTCCGCGGCGAGGGCGACGACGAGGATGCTCTCGCGCGCGGGATGGAGGGCTGCGCGCAGGCGTACAACGTCGCCGGGGTCAACGCCCTGTGCGTCGAGGATCCGCGCCCGATGGAGCGCATAAACGTTGGCGGGGCGGTCGCGGCCGTGCGCGCCGCTGCCCGCGCCGGCGTCGCCCGGCTCGTGCACACGTCCTCAGCGGCGACGATCGGCGAGCCGCGCGGGGTGGTCGGCAACGAGCGCACCCCCCACCGCGGCTGGTATCTGTCGACGTACGAGCGGACCAAGACCGAGGGCGAGCGGGCGGCGCTCGCCGCCTCGCGCGAGGTCGGCCAGGATCTCGTGCTGGTCAATCCCTCGTCGGTCCAGGGCCCCGGGCGTGCCGGCGGCACCGGCCGGATCCTGCTCGCCTTCCTCGACGGGCGCCTCCGCGTGTTCGTGCCCACGTGCATCAGCCTGGTCGACATCGACGACTGCGTCGCCGGCCACCTGCTCGCGGCCGAACGGGGCGTCGCCGGCGAGCGCTACCTGTTGAACGGGATGACGCTCGGGATCACCGACGCGCTCGCGCTCGCCGCCAACGTCGCCGGCGTGCAGCGCAAGCCCAGGTTGCTGCCGCGTCGCGTGGCCACCGTCGCCGCCTCGGTCGTGGAGCGAGGCTTTCAAGGTCGCCGGGCGCCCGCCGCCGGTGTGCCGCGAGATGGTCAGGACGCTCCTCCACGGACACCGGTACGACGGATCCCGCGCCGAGCGCGACCTCGGTTTGCGCTACACCGACCCACGCGAGACGATCCGCAAGACGGTCGACTGGGCGCGCGCCGAGGGTCTCATCCGCTGACGACGCGTGTCCGGACGGGGTACAGGCCCCATGGACGCCGCCGCAGGCGGCCCCTCAGCAGTTGCCGTCTACGTCGCAGCTCTCGCCGCCGGCGATCACCGGAATCGGCTGGCTGCGCTCCCACCCCTGACGCAGGAGCTCGAGCATGGCCTCGGGCGGATGAGCGCCGGATGCACCGAGAGCGCGGTCGACGACGAACGTCGGCACCGCGCTGATCCCGAACTGGGTCGCGAGGCGCTCATCGTCGCGGACCTCGGCGGCGAACCGGTCGCTCGCGAGCATCGCACGAACCTCGTCGGGGTCGAGTCCCACCTCGGAACCCAGGCGGGCGAGCGTGTCGTGGTCGGACATGAGCTCGCCCTCGGTGAAGTAGGCGCGAAGCAGGCGCTCCTTCATCGCGTCCTGAAGGCCGTGCTCGGCGGCGAGGTGGATGACGCGGTGGCCGTCGAAGGTGGCGCCGCTGCGCTGGATGTCGAAGCGGAAGTCGAGGCCCTCGCCGGCGGCCGTCTGTGTCATCTGGCGCCCCATCTCGCGGGCCTGGGCGACGGTCATGCCGTACTTCTCGGCGATCCTTACGGAACGATCGCCGTCGCGCTCGGGCGGCGCGGCCGGATCGAGCTCGAAGCTCCGCCACGTCACGTGGACGTCGTCGCGATGGTCGAACTCAGCGAGCGCAGACTCGAACCGGCGCTTGCCGATGTAGCACCAGGGACAGGCGATGTCGGACCAGATTTCGATTTCCATCAGTTCCAGGGTAGCTCGCTCCGCTTCTCCCAATAGATCTCCGGGTCCTCGCCGATCACATGGAGCAGTTCGAGCACGTCGCGTCCGGGCTCGAGCACTCGCGCGACCAGGTTGCTCTCGAGCTCGGGCACCGTGGTGGCGCCGCTCAGGACGACGTCCACCCAGGATTGGGCCAGCACGGCCGAGAGCGCGAGCGCGTCGGGGGTCCGCCCGGTGATGCGCGCGGCCGCGGCCAGCTCGGGCACGTCGCCGCGGTCGGTCAGCCTGCCGTTCGCGAGCGCCTCCTTGATGATCACCCCGAGGCCCTCCTTGTGCGCGGCCTCGAGTGCGGGCCCCGCCGAGCGGTCGAGCAGGTTCCACGTCGACTGCACGGCGTCGAACCCGCCGACCTCGAGTGCGCGTTCGATCGTCTCGGCCTGCCGCGCGCCGGACGTGGTGAACCCGATCCGCATGCCGTTGGCGCGGAGCTGTGCGAGCTCCTCCATCACCGCGGGGTCGTCGAGGACGCCACTGTCAAGCGTGGCGGAGTGGATCTGGTACAGCCGGAGGTGGTTTCCGAGCAGCTCCTGGGACTCGGTCAGCTGGCGCTCGAGCGTCGCGTCGCTCAGATCCTTGACCTCGTGGACCTCGGCATCCACCCGCCAATTGGCGGTGTACGTGTAGCCCCACTTGGAGCCGACCGTGACGTCGTCGGGACCGAAGCCGCGCGCGGAGAGCCAGCTCCCCAGGAACGCCTCGGCCCGCCCGTAGGACCGCGCCGCGTCGAAGTAGCGCACGCCACCGGCGTACGCGGCGTCGAGCACCAGGTGCGCACGACGCTCCATCGACTCGACGTCCGTGTGCCCGTCGAGGTCCTCGCCGTGACCGAGGTTGATGTAACCCGGCCGGCCGAGCGCGGCGAGACCGAGCCCGATCCGGGTCACCTCGAGGCCGGTACCGCCCAGCGTGGTGATCAACGCCGGCGGAGGAGTCGCGGAAGCTCGCGCATGTCGGCGAACACTACGGTCTGCGGCCCTTCAAGGACAGCGGCGGATGTGAGGCCGCCGGCATACCCGAGCGCTTCCATCCCGGCGGCGCGCGCCGCCTCGACGCCGTAGCGGCTGTCTTCGACGACGACGCACTCGAGCGGCTCGGCGCCCATCCGCGCGGCCGCGTACAGGAACAGGTCGGGCGCGGGCTTGCCGTTCGCGACCTCGCTGGCGCTGAAGATCCGTCCCTCGAACCGCTCGTACAGGCCCGTCAGCTCGAGCTTGTAGCGAAGGCTCTCGGGCTTGCTACTCGAGGCGACGCACACCGGCCCGGTGATCTGGTCGAGCGCTGCGACGATCCCGTCGACCGGCGTCAGCTCGGCGCCCCACGCGTCTCGCAGGCGCTCCTCGGCCCGTTCGAACACCCCCTCCGGGAGAGGGTGGCCCAGCTGCTTCTCGATCGCCGCGACGATCACGTCCGCGGAGCGGCCGACGAAGCGGTCGATCACCTCCGCCTCAGACATCGGCAAGCCGAGCTCGGCGAACAGCTCGACGTCGTGGCGGACCGAGATCGGCTCGCTATCGACGAGCACCCCGTCGCAGTCGAAGATCACGAGGCTCACGCGGCCACCACTTCGGCGCCGCGATTCGGTACCAGCACGAGCATGCTCCGTCGCGCCCACTCCGCCTGCGGGCGGGCGGGGCGCAGCGTCAGGCCGGCGGCCGCGCGGAGGACCTCACGTATCTCCATCTCGGCGAACGGAGCTCCGGCGCAGCGCCGCACCCCGCCGCCGAACGGAATCCACGAAAGCGGGTTCGGCGCCGGGTGGTCGGGATCCGATATCCAGCGCTCGGGGCGGAACTGCGATCCGCCCGGCCACAGGTCCTCGCGCCGGCATGCGAGCCACAGGCATGCCGCGACCTGGACCCCGGCGGGCACGCGCCGCCCGGCGATCTCGACCGGCTCGAGCAACAGGCGCGGCGCGATCGTCAGGGCCGGCCGCGCCCGGAGTACCTCCTTGACGACGGCGTCGAGGTACGCCGGGTCGCCGTCGCGCAGGCGCTCCTGCACCGCCGGATGCCGGGCGAGCAGTTCGAACGCCCACGCTAGCGACGCCGCCGAGCTGTCGTGGCCACCGACGAGCAGGGCGACCAGCTGGTCGCGCAGGCGCTGGTCGGTCGGCGGGTTGCCGTTGTCGTCGCGCGCCTCGAGCAGTAGCGCGAGCATCGAGTCGTCGCGCGACTCCGCCCGACGGCGCGCCAGCAGCGCATACAGCTCCGCGTCGAAGCGCTCGACCGCGAGACGGAATCGCCCCCATGGGCTGCGCGGCCCAAGGTCCTTCTGCACGACCGCCATCGCCAGCACCCAAGGCAGCGACCTGACCGTCGCGAGCGACTCCTCGATCACGTCGTGCATGTGCGCGAGCTCGTCGTCGCGCGCTCCGAACACGACGCGGAGGATGATGTCGAGCGTCAGCTCGCGCATGCGGTCGAGCGCGACGACGCGGCCGCTCCAGGTCGACAGCTCGCGCCGCGCGAGCTCGCCGATCATCGGCGCGAACGCGCGCATCCGCTCGCCGTGGAACGGACCCTGCATGAGGCGGCGCTCGTGCAGGTGCTCGTCGCCGTCGAGCAGCAGGATCGAGTGCGGTCCGGCGAACGGCCGGAGGAACTCCCAGCTCTGCCCCGCCGGCGCGATCGCCGGATCGAGCCGGAATACCGCCCGGACCGAGTCGGGACTCGAGAACAGCACCATCGGCTCCTCGGTCCAGTAGGTGCGGATCGTGGCCGGGTCGCCGAAGCGCGCGTGGACACGGCGCAGGAAGGCGCCGGGGCGAGTCATCCACGCGAGCGTCTGCCAGACGGCGGGGGATCGCGGGCCGGGCGGCAGGTCCATCTGGCGATCCTACGAGGTAGGGCCTCGACGCCCCAGACCCGAGAAACCCGGGCGGCACTCGCGCCGCCCGGGTCTCGATCGGGGTCCGTCCGTTCTCGGGTCTGTCTCTACGCTGCGGCCGGGATCCGCGCCGGTTCGGGCACCCGCTGGACGTGGTGGTCGAACCGGGGCAGCCACTGAAGCCAGTTCGGCAGGTACCAGTTCCGCTCGCCGAGCAGCTTCATCGCCGCCGGGAGCAGCACGCCGCGGACGATCGTCGCGTCGATCAGGACGGCGGCGGCGAGGCCGACGCCCATCTCCTTCATGTCGACGATCGGCAGCGTGGCGAACACCAGGAACGCCCCGACCATCACGACCGCCGCGCTCGTGACCGTGCCCGCGGTGGTCTTGATCCCGTGGGCGATCGCGTCCTCGGTGCTCATCCCGCGATCGTGCGCCTCGCGGATACGGCTGAGGATGAACACGTGGTAGTCCATCGACAGCCCGAACAGGAGCACGAACATGAACATCGGCAGCCACGGCGAGATGCCTCCGTAGGACTTGAAGCCGAGCAGGTGCTCGCCCCATCCCCACTGGAACGTGGCGACGAGGACGCCGTAGGCGGCTGCGACCGACAGGAGGTTCAGCACGACAGCCTTGGCCGCGATCACGATCGACCGGAACGAGACCAGCAGGAGCAGGAACGCGAACGTGAGGACGAAGCCGAACACGATCGGGATCGAGCTCTTCATCATCTGGTTCCAGTCGTACGACCCGGCCGTCTGCCCGGTGACCGCGAACGTCGCTCCCGGCACGTGACCGATCGTGTCTGGAAGCAGCTGATTGCGCAGCGTCAGCAGCGCGTCGGTTGACTTTGCGTCCGTCCCGCTGCCGGGGAACGGGATCGTGATCTGCGCGGTGTTATGCGCCGCGTTCGAGTCGACGTGGATCGGCCCGTACCCGACGCCGCTGGCGGCGGCCCGCGCTTGCAATTGCGCGACCGCGGAGGCGAACGCCGGCGAGGCCGCGTTCGTTTTGACCGCGACGAGCGCGGGGCTCGACTGACCGGGGAACGAGGCCTGGATTCGGTCGAGCGTCTCGACCGTCGGTGCGCTCCGGGGCAGCGACTGCAGCCCCGACTGCGCGGTGTGGATCTGGAGCGTCGGGACCGCCAGCGCTGCCAGCAGCCCGGCCGCTAGGACCGCGGCGACGGCCGGGCGCCGCAGCACCGGTGTGAGGATTGCGGACCACACCCGGTTCTCACCAGCCGGCCGGCGGAGCCGCCCGAGCAGCGGGATACGTCCCTTCTCGACCCGATCGCCGAGCTTCGAAAGCACGGCGGGCAGCACGGTCAGCGAGCCGATCATCGCGACCGCAACCACGATCATCGTTGCGATCGAGAATGACTCGAACGTCTTGTCGCCCGAGAACAGCATGCCGGCCATCGCGATCATCACGGTCGCGCCCGAGATCAGCACCGAGCGTCCCGAGGTTGCGGCGGCCGCCTGGAGTGCGGCACGCTCACCACGACCCGCGGCGCGCTCTTCGCGCTCGCGCCGGAGATAGAACAGCGTGTAGTCGACGCCGACCGCGAGGCCGACGAGCGTCACGACCGCGCTCACGTTCGGGTCCATCGCGGTCAGGTGGCTCACGATCGCCACGAGGCCGATCGTGGCGATGACCGACTGGAGCGCGAGCATCAGCGGAACAAACGCCGCGAGCAGCGAGCCGAACACGAGCACCAGGATCAGCAGCGTGAGCGGCACCGACCGCTCCCCGGCTTGACCGAGCTGCTGGTTGAACATCTTGGTCAGCGCCTTGTCGGAGCTGGCCGCGCCGGCCTCGCCGACATAGAACTGCGGGTGCTGCCTGGCCACCGACGCGACCGCGCTGGTCAACGGGTCGATGTTCTTCTCCGCGGCCTTAAGCGTGACGCCATTCATGTCCCACTCGACGAGGGCCGTGTGCCCGTCGCGGGTGACCTGATCGCGGTTGGCCGAGGCCAGCGGGGACCGGAGGTTGTGGAACTGACGCTGATACGGCGAGACCCCGTTCATCACGTCGTCGACCGCTGCCTTGAAGGCGGGGTCGTGGATCGTGAGCTTGTGGTTCTGGATCACCACAAACTCGGTGAGCGGACCGGACTCGGTGAAGCCGGCCTGCTTGAGGATCTGATCGGCCCGGTGGGCCTGGCCGACGTTGTTGTTCTGCTGGTCGATCGTCTTCTGACCGACAGCCGTGCCGACCACGAGCGCTGCCAGGACGAACGCCAGCCATCCAAAGATCGCGAGCTTGCGATGGCTCGCGCTCCATCGCCCCATGCGGGCGGCGATGTTCTTGTGCGGACTACGGACGGACATTGCTTACCTTTCGTATCTGCCTCAGGAGGGCATTGAGCGGTAGGTGCAGCTTGGACTCGCGCGCTGGCCGCGGCTATGGAGGAAGCTGGCGTTTGGGGGGTGGGGATAACCGCACCATCGGGCGCCGCACATCGGTCCCCGCGCGCCCCGGCGGTGTGGGATCGTTGGCCTGTGCGGCCGGGGTCACCGCGGAGTCTCGTTGTCCTAAGCGTCGTCGGCGCGCTCAGCGTCGCCGGCGCCGTCGCGCTCACTAGCGCTAACCGGACGTCACCGGGCTTTTCGGCTCCGACGCCGGGAAGCGCGCGCCGCCGTCGATCCTGATGCGGACCTCGTCTCCCGGCCGCGGTGCCGGGAGCGGGGCGACCGTGTAGACGCGACCGCGGTCGAGTTGGAGCTCGAGGCGGACGCCGTCCTCGAGCGGGGTCGCGCGGGTAACGCGCGCCTCCAGCGGGCCGGCGGGATCGAGCGCGACGTGGGCTGGCCGTGTCAGCAGCAGCTCGTGACCGTCCTCGAAGCTGCCGTCGAACCCCAGGAACCGCGCCACCGCGGCACTCGGAGGGCGCTCGAGCACGTCGCGGGGCGGACCCGACGCGACGAGCCGGCCGTCGAGCATGATCAACAGGCGGTCGGCGAGCGCCCACGCCTCGGCGCGATCGTGGACGACGACCAGCGTGGCCCGGGTGTTAGACCGGAGCGCGGACAGCGCGTCTTCGAGCAGGTTCGAACGGACCTCGGCGTCGAGGCCGGCGAACGGCTCGTCGAGCAGCAGCACGTCGGGCCTTACCGCGATCGCCCGCGCGAGGTGCACGCGCCTGCGCTCGCCTCCCGAGAGGGTCGCCGCGCGTCGCCCCGCGAGGTGGTCGGCGCCGATCGCGCGGAGCGCCTCGCGGGCGCGTTCGGCCCGCTCGGTGCGCGGCACGCCCCACCAGGCGAGCGCGAGCATCACGTTCACGAACACGGTCCGTCTGGCCAGGTCGGGCGACTGCAAAGCGATCGCAACCCGGCCGTTCCGCTCGATCCGACCGTCGACAGGGGGAAGCGCCCCCGCGAGAGCGTCGAGCAGCGTACTCTTGCCGGCGCCGTTGGGTCCGAGCAGCGCCACGATCTCGCCGGCGCGAAGCTCTGCGGTGACGTCCGCGACCACGTCGCGCTTTCCACGCCGCACGGTCAGGTGCTCGCAGCGAAGCAGCACGGCCCGATCCGGGTCGGTCACGTCGCCGACCGGAAGCGCAGGCGGAGTCCGTTGCCCTGGTGCTGGAGGACGCCGAGGCCGCACATCAGGATCAGGATGAGGACGATCAGCACGATCGCAATGGCGACAGCGTCGGCGTAGAAGCCGCCGTTCACCTCGTACAGGGTCGCGCTCGCGAGTGTCTGGTTGTAGTCGTAGATGTTCCCGCCGAGGATCACGACCGCCGCGACCTCTGACAGCGACACGCCGAGTGCCGCGATCACCGCCGCCATCACGCCGATCCTCGCTTCGCGGAGCGCGAGCGTCCCCACCTGGAGCCGGCCGGCGCCCAGCAGCCGGGCCTGGTTCAACAGCCCGGGCGGTAGTCCCTGAACCGCGGCCGAGGTGAGCGCGACGATGAACGGAAGGGCGAGGATCGATTGTGCGACGAACACCACGCGCCTGGTGTAGATCAGGTGGAGCGAGCCCAGCGGGGCCTGGGGACTGAACAGGACGAACAGGAACACGCCGACGAGCACGGGCGGGATCGCCAGGCTGACGTTCGCGAGCACCCGCACGAACTGCCGGCCGCGGAACCTCCCGAGGCCGATCGCCAGCCCGATCGGCAGGCCGATCACGGTCGCGACCGCCGTGGCGACCACGGCTACCTGGAGCGTGAAGCCGATGACGGTGAAGAGCGTCGGGTTCCCGTGCAGGATCATCGGCACGGCCTTGCGAATCTCGTCCCAGATCAGCTGCATCTTCAGCCCGTCCGGAACCGGAACTGGACCGCGCCCGTGCGCTGCTGGATCACCGTGAGCGTCCCGATCAGGACGAGGACCACCACCAGCAACACGATCGCGATTGCGGAGGCGTACGGGTTGTGCGCCGTGTAGTTGAACTGCTCGAGCAGCGCACTCGCGAGCGTCTCGTCGCTTCCCTGGAAGTTGCCGCCGACGATGACCACCGCCCCGACCTCGGCGACGGTGGCGCCGAGCGCCGCGATCACCGCAGCCATCACTCCGATCTTCGCCTCCCTGAGCGCGAATACCGCGAGCTGGATGCGTCCGGCGCCCAACGCCCGCGCCTGGTCGAGCAGCCCGGGCGGAAGGCCCTGGATTGCGGCGGGCGTGAGCGCGACGATGTACGGAAGGGCAAGCACCGCCTGCGCGATGTACACGGCCGTAAGCGTGAACTCGATCCGCAGCGAGCCGAACGCACCCTGCGGAAGCAGGAACAGCAGCACCCCGATCCCGACGACTACGGAGGGCAGCGCAAGGCTCGCGTTCGCCAGGAGCTGAAGCGCCCGGCGGCCGCGGAAGCGACCGAGTCCAAGGGCGAGCCCGATCGGCAGGCCGACGACCAGAGCGGCGGCGGTCGACACGAACGCGACCCGGATCGTGACCCACAGCAGACCCATGATGTAGGGGTCGCCGTGCGCGATCAGCGGGATTGCGCCGCTGAGCTGATCCCAGAGGTATCCCATTCAGGGGGTGGTGCCCGGCGCTGCCTTCTGGACGTATACGAGCTGTCCGTTGGTGAGCCGATACACGACCCCGGCCTCGGTGCCGTGGCCGATCGTCCGCGCGCCGGGCTTCGGCAGCGGCGCCACCGTCTGGCCGGGCTGGATGTAGATGCTCTGCGCGGCTTGTGATCGCAGACCGCGGCTGGTGATCGCCGCGCCGAGGTGAAGCGAGGACAGCGCCGCCAGCAGGAACGCCACCGACAGCACGATCCCCAGATCGAACAGGTTGACTAACCCGTCGAGTGGGTCGCCGGCTCGGTCCTCACGGCTTCGCGCGTGGGGGGTGACGGAGATGATTTTTCGCCTCCTGTGGATCGAGGATCGGTGATGACCGCCGCGAGGTACTGGAGATCTGACAGATCCTGGCCGTACATGCGGTCGCGTGAAAGGGAGAGCCCGAACGCGACGGCGCCGATCAGCAGCCCGACGACCGTGACGCTGAACGCTACGCGCAGATCGTGGCTGAGCTGCCCGGTGTTACCGGCGGCGAGGCCGGTGAGCGCGGGCGAGAGCGGGATCAACGTTCCCATCAGCCCGAGCGCGGGGCCGGCGCGCACAAGCAGGCGCGTGCGCGCGAGACGTCGCTGGGAGTCGAAGTCGAAGTCGGCGAGCGCCTTGTTGATCTGGTGCTCACTCCCGGGTTTCCCCGCTTGTTCGAGGATGAAGTCGAGCGTCGCGGTCATTGCGGCGCTCCGCGGGATCCCGCGCACGGCCGCTTCCGCCGCCGGTCGGTCACCCGCGAGCAGTGCGTTGCGAGCCTGCTCGGCGCCGACCTGAAGCGTCGCGAACCGCCGGCGCCGCCGGCTGAGCAGCTCGACGACGTAGCTGCCGAGCTCGAAGATCACGAGTGCGAGCGCCACCAAGGCGAGGATCAGGACCGGCACTTCGAGCGCGTTCGCGACATCGAAGATCGCCTGGTCGATGCCGTTGGTGCTGAGCGCGAAGATCACAGGTAAGACGGTGATGAGAAGCAGGATCTCAGGAGCCGGTGCTGAGCGTCGGACGGCGACGCCGCCCGCGCAGCTCGCGGCCCGCTCCGAGACCGAGGAGCAGGAGGACCGCGAAACCGGCGCCAAACGCCGGCAGCTGCGAGGCGCGGATCGCCTGGCGAGCAGGCGGCGCGGTCGCGACCGCGGCGGGCACGACGCGAACGAGCGGGCTGGCGCCCGCCGCCAGCGGCGTTACGTCGCTCACCAGCTGTCCAACGACGAGCGGCCCGGATGAAGGCGGAGGCGACGTCGGTCGCTTCACGGGTGTCGTCTTGTGCGATGCGGGCGCCTTCGGGGTGGCCGCGCGATGTGGAGCGGCGGCCGCCGACGGGTGAGTCGAGGTGCCCGTGGTGGTCGCGCCGGGAGTGGTCGAGGCAGGGGCTGTCGACGTAGAGGCGGTCGAGTTCGTCGTCGACGTCCCACGGCTCGAGTTGCCGGGAGAGCCGCCCGCGTGGGTGCCGTTGCTCTTCCGTGGTCCGCTCGGCGAGTGCGACTTGTTCGACTTCCCCGACCCGGTTTGCTTGTGAGTGCCGGTGCCCGTAGGAGCCGGTGTGCCGACGGTAATTGGGATCTCCGCGCCGCCACCGCCCCCGGCGGTGTCAGTCACCTGCACGGTGACGTCGTACTGTCCGGTGTTGCCGAAAGTCACCTGCGGACTCGCCGCCGTCGAATTCTGCGCGCCGCCGTCGAAGTTCCAGGTATAGGAGAGCGCACTGGCGTTCTGCCCCGTGACCGTCGCGTTGAAGGTCACGGCCTGGCCGACCGACACCGGCGTCTTCGACGCGGACACCGTGACCGTCAGCACCTGCCCTTCGAACACCTCGATCGCGATCGGCAACGGCTGATCGTTTTCCGACTGCTGAACCTCGTCGAGAAAGTCCTCGTCGGGCTGCGCCTGGCCGCCGCCGCGCCACGGCCGGTCGTACTGGTTGACCGAACCGAGAGCCTGCACGACAGGAGCTTCCTGGGGATTGTTGAAGTCGGTCGATCCCTGCGGGGCCAGGTCCGATGGCGTGAGCATCGAGCCCGAGCCGCTCTCAGGAGCCCCCTGGCCGTCGACGACGGTGACTCCGTGGACCGCCCCGACCGGAACCGGTGTCGTCAGGCAGCCCAGGATTGTCGACAGGGCCCACGTGCTATTTGGGGCGAGCTGAACGTCCACGAAGCCGGTTCGTCCGAGCTCGTTCATGTCGGTCCCGGAGTACGTCGTGCATTTCGGGTTCGACTCGAGCTGTGCCAGCGACACCGAGTCGTTCTGTGTCGACCCGCTCGGCGAGTACACGGTCGCTGACACGACCTCGTCGGAGCTCGGATCCGCCGTGGCGACGGCGGCCGGGCATCCGAGAGCCGCGAGGGTGCAGGCGAGCATCAACGCGAACCGCCGCCCCGGGATCGCCCCGGAGCGGCGGTTAGCCAGCCGTCGATGTTCGTCCGAACTAGTGCTCCGCGCCACGAACCTAGTGTATGGCGACCGTTCTCAGCCCCGAGAAGCTCGGCGACTCGCCCGGCCGGATGTACTCGAGTTGCAGCACCCATCGTGTGCCGTGCTTGATCTTGGCGCCGCGGAAGGTCACCTGGTCCTTACCGGCGCCCAGGTTGGCGGTCCCGAACACGCTGAACCGTGCCGGAGCGCCGGGCGTCGTGTTCAGCCGCAGCAGCTCGATCTTCGCGCCGGGCTCTCCGGCGGGCGTCGCGTTGCCGGCAAGCGTGAACCCGCCGCGAGTGCCCTTGACCGAGTGCAGGCTGATGCTCGAGGCCGGCTTCGGACCAATCGTGACCCGGGCCGTACGCGACGTCGCGGCGACGACGCCCTGCTTCGGATCCTGGAACTTCACCTTGACGTCCCAAGCGCCCGCGCCGAGCGGCGCGGAGATCGCGAAGTTGCCCTGACTGGTAGCCAGCCGATCGGTCGCGACCTTCTTGAACGCGCCCTTCTTGCCCACCGCGCGAGCGAACACGGTCACGGTTCCCTTGACGTGCCCGTTGCCGGGAGCGACCGTGCCGACCACGAGTGCCTTTCCGCCCTGCGACTGAACCCGGAGGTTCGAGGTCGCCCCGTGCACCGTGACCTTCACCGACGAAGTCGATGCGGGTGACAGGATGTCACCGTAGACCGGGTTGAGCGTGGCGTTCTCGACCACCGAGAGTTGAGGGGTCGACACCTGGTATTGCCCGCTCGAGGTCGGGGTGAACTTGATGCTATATGCACCGGTCGAGCTGGCCTTGCCACTGGCGACCGTCAGCGGCACCCCGCCGACGATCTCATCGACGTTGACTGTCTGGCTCGCCAGCGCCGGATATCCCGGCTCGGCATTGACCAGGGTTCCCTTCACGGTCAGGGGCTTGCCGGCGTGGTAGTTCTTCGGAAGCCCCGAGGACACCGTGAGGTTGGGCGACGCGTCCGCCACGAACGGCGGACCGGCGGGGTCGGTCGTCGGTAGGTACGTCTTCAGCGTCGACTGGAAGGACTGCGAGGTGAGGAGGCTGACGAAGTCCTGCGCCGCCGTCAGGTTTACTGTCTCTCCAGGCTTCGACGGGTTGATGATGTAGACGTGGAAGTAATTGACGAGCGCGTTGACGCCACCGGGCGCGCTTGCACTCTGGGGCTCACGGGTGACGATCTTCAGGGCCGGGATCGTCCCGGCCGGATCGGTCCCGGAGGCGAGGTAGTCAAACGTGCCGCGGTCCGTGAGGACGTAGCAGGTATTGGCGGGGCCGTGGGTGCACGCGTTGGCGGCCTGCACGTTCGCACCCTGCGTGGACCCGGCGTTGATGAAGTACCACGACGGGTTGTCCGGGCTGCTGACGGTGCCGCTGTCGGGGCACGGCGCGCCGTTGCCCGACACTGCGGACGCGTTGACCGGCGACATGCCGCCGCCGTCCGCGGCGCTGACGGTGCACAACGTAAGGCTCGCCGGCTTCAGCCCCGAGCTATTCACCAGCCCCCAGATCGTGTGCTCCTCGACGGTCGTACCCGATGCGGTCGTGGTGCCGCCGCGCGTGTAGAACGTCGCTTGCCCGTTGGCGCCGGCCGATGCGATGTGCGCGAACGCCTGCGCGATGTTGTTCGCGCCACTCGCGCCAACCCCGGCGGGATCGCCGGTCGGTCCGGCGAGCACGAAGTCGTTGGTGAAGATCGCGTACCCGTACTGGTTGTTGTACGAGAAACCGCTGGCGACGAACTGGTTCTCGAGGGACGCGGCGTGCACGATCAGCGCGCTCGGTCCTCCCGTTCCGTTCTCGGCGTTCTGGATCGCCGCGCCGGTGGCCGACCCCACGTACTTGAACGTGTACTGGGGAAACGCCTTGTTGAACGCGGGCTGGATCAGGTTCGGGACCAGGCCCGAGTCGTTCACGTCGCTGGTCCCGACGATTGTCAGCGTCGAGGACGTGTCCGCGCTCGCGAGCGCAGGAGCGACGAGCAGGGCGGTGGCGGTCAGAAGCCCGACCAGGGGGACGGCGAGGAGCCGACGTCTGGCGCCGGCCCGGCCATCGAGCGCACCCGGCCGTGCGAGATGACGTAGAGAAAGGGAGGTTTTACGCATCGCGCCAATATATAGGCATTACATATGCAGGGCGTTTTGGCTCCTGCGGCTGCGGTACGGCCGTCGCTAGGCTGTTGCCTCGTGTCGGGCGCACGGCAAGCTTGGTTGTATGGCCTGCTCGCGCTCACCGTGGTGGTCGCAGGGTGTGGCGGCAGCGGATACACGAAGAGTGATTTCATCGCCCGCGCCGACGCGATCTGCACGAGCACCGTCCGTCAAGCCCGCGCGCTCACGCCGCCCGCATCGACCTCGCAGCCAGGTGGGGCGCTGGCCGCGTACCTGGGGGAGTTGGTGCCGCTGGTCCAGTCAGAGGAGCACCAGTTGCGCGCGTTGAAAAGGCCTCCTGGCAAGGCTCGTGATTCAGCCACGTTGACCGCGTATTACGCGGCGCTCGCGCAGATCGTCGCCAACTACCGTCAGCTGGAAGCGGCGGCCCGGCGCGGCGATACGCAGACGGCGACCGATGTCGAGGCAACGCTTCGGGCGAGCCCCGTCGCCGATCTCGCCGCCAGCTACGGGTTGCGATCCTGCGGTACGCCGGGTTCCACTTCGGTCGGTTCCGCGTAGGGCAGAGGTTTACCGCGGCCGGTTCCGCCGGGAGCCACCTTCCAATTGCGGTCCGTGTACCGTCCCGAAGATGCCCGACGATCTGTCGCTTGGTGAGGCGGCCGCGGCGCTCGGCGTGAGCGTCGACACGCTGAGGCGGTGGGACCGCAAGGGGCGGATCAAGACCACCCGCGACGCGCGCAACCGCCGGCTCGTGCCGGCCTCGGAGATCCAGCGCCTGAGCACCCGCCCGGTGCGGCACCACACCGGGACCGAACGCTCGGCCCGCAACCGGTTCGCCGGCGTGGTGCGGTCGGTCGAGTGCGACGGCGTGATGGCGCTGGTCGAGATCGAGGCTGGGCCGTTTCTGGTCACGGCTGCGATCACGCGCGACTCGGTTGAGGAGCTTGGCCTCGCCGCCGGCGTCAACGCTACCGCGGTCGTGAAGGCGACGTCGGTGATGGTCGAGCGCGGCGCGCTGGACTGACTCGGCGCAAGCTGCATAGGATGTACCTAGGCAGATCTGCCGGATTCGACCAACTGGGGGTACCGACGTGATCCGCAGTGGTGGCTTTCGATAGTGCCGCGGTGGTCTGCGACGTGTACTGCGATTACCGCAACCCGTGGAATGCGGCGCTCGTCGACGCGGCAGAGAGCGTCAGGTTTCAGCGCTGGAGCGACGACGCGATCCGCGGCGCGCTAGCCGACTTCTGGACCCGTACCGGGCGGGCCCCGGCACCCGCGGATCTGAGCACCGAGGAGTGGCGCGGTCCGACGTCGCGAACGCTCCAGCGCCGCTACGAGGCATCGAGCGAGCGTGGGCCACGCTCGGGCCGGTTCCCAACTAATCGGGACTACCCGATCTGATTTCGCCCTCCGCAAGAACAGGCGCTGGTAGCGTCGGCGCGTGCAGGAACGGGACCTCCGTGCACGCTTTCGTCAGGGCGATCCGGACGCCGTGCGGGAGGTCTATGGCTCGCACGGCCGGCTCGTTTATGCCGTCGCCTACAAGGTCCTCGGTGACCGTGGCCTGGCCGAGGAGGCGACGCAACAGACGTTTCTGAAGGCGTGGCGGGCGGCGCAGAGCTTCGAGGCGCAGCGCGAGCTCGGCCCTTGGCTGGCCGCCATCGCACGCCGCGTCGCGATCGATCTGTACCGGCGCGAGGCCGTCCGCGGCACGGATCCAATCGAGTCGGTCGCCCCTGCCCATCCGGCGCTGATCTCGAGCCCGGAGTCAGCGGAGGCGATCTACGACGTGTGGGAGGTCCGCGAAGCGGTCGCGCAGCTCCCTCCGGAGGAACAGGAGGTCATCCGGCTGCAACACCTCGAGGGATTCACCCACGCCCAGATTGCTGAGCGCCTCGGGATCGCGGCCGGGACCGTCAAATCGAGGTCGTTCAGGGCACACAAGCGCCTGGCGGCGATGCTGGGGCATCTGCGCGAATGAACCGAACACGGGTTGACTACCGTATGCATGAGAAAGAGGCACGGACGTGACCACCAGCGACAACGACCGGATTTCGTACCTGTCGGGTGAGGCTGTCGACTCGCTTACGCCACAGGAGCGGGCCGACCTCGACGAGCTGCGCACGCTGCTGGAGACGCCCGCGACCTGGGAGGAGCCCGACGCCTCCCTCGAGGACCGCATCGTCAGCGCAATCGCCGAGGAGTCCCGGCGGGAGCGAGCCGCCGAGAGCGCGGCGTCGGCTTCGGACACGCCGAAGACGCGGCGCCGCTTCGGGCTGATCTGGCCGCCGCGCCGACCGGCCCTCGCGTTCGGGGGGCTTGGGACCGTCGCCGCCGCGATCATCGCCGCGGTCGTGATCGCAACCAGCAGCAGCTCGCCGGGCCCGCTGCGGTTCGCGATGGTGGTCAGCGGGACACCGCTCGCCCCCGGCGCCCACGGCTCGGCCACGCTCACCAAGATGAGCTCGGGTTGGGAGATCCAGCTATCGGCGACCGGCCTGCCGCACCTGGCGAACGGGCGCTATTACCAGGCCTGGCTGAAGAACCCAGCGGGGATCCTGGTGCCGGTCGGGACGTTCAACGACGCCGAGCACGTGATCCTCTGGTCCGGCGCTCCGGTCACCCAGTTCCGGAGCTTCAGCGTCACCGTGCAGCAGGCCAACGGCAACCCGGCGTCGTCGGGTCGCCGGGTGCTCGTCGGGATCGCCCAGCCCGTGCGTTGACGTAGAACCGGGGGGCCAAGATCCGTCCGGCCCCCCGGAGAGTCAGGGTGGTTGGGGGCTCTCCCCTGACCCGCGGGACGAATTGCTTCGCCCCAGCTGTGCGAGTGCTCAATCTCCTGAGGCTCCGCGGCTCCCGGAACCAGAGAACCCTTAAACACAAACCGTACCATCGATCCGCTTTCTTTCACGAATCTCACGAACTCGACCAACCTTTCGGCGGTCGTTGCGTTGATATCAGTAGGGGCGACGACCAGGGGGCATCTGAGGGGCAAGCTTTGCGCTTCTTCTTTTCGGTTTGTCGCATTCGGTTGGGGGCGCGGCGTCCCGGGGCTACGGATTCCCGGGGCGCCGCTTGGCCGAACTCGGATGACGCGTGCGCTGGACTTTCGGCGCTCGGTAGCGGACACTTTGCACATGGGGGTGAACGCGGCAGTCGCCGGATTCCGCGGTGGGTTCAATCGCCGCATTGCCCAGGGCGAAGATGACGAGTTTCTCGTAGCCCGCCTGCGCGCTGGGGATGATGCGGCGTTCGAGGCGATCTACGATCGATACGCTCGCGGCGTGCTCGCGTTCTGCGTGCACATGTTGGGGAACCGCGAGGCGGCCGAGGATGCGCTTCAACTGACCTTCGTCTCGGCGTTCCGCGCACTGCGAGGGAGCGACGGCGAAGTGTCGCTCCGGCCCTGGCTTTATACGATCGCGCGGAACCGCTGCCTGTCTGAGCTCCGCGCTCGCCGCGACGTCGATGTCGGCGACATGGCGAAGGATCGACCCTCGTGGGAGGGTGTGGCAGACGTGGTCCAGCGCCGGGAGGACATTCGCGAGGTGCTGGATGACCTGCAGCGGCTCCCGGCCGACCAGCGCGCCGCGCTCGTTCTGTTCGAGCTCGCCGATCACTCGCACGACGAAATCGCCGCTGTGCTCGGCGTGCGCAAAGAGAAAGTCAAGGCGCTGATATTCCAGGCCCGCGAGGGGCTGGCCCGTGGACGTCGGGCGCGGGAGCATCCGTGCGCGGAGATCCGCGAGCGACTGGCGACGATGCGTGGCCGCGTCCTGCCCCGCAGCTTGGCACGCGCCCACATCGATCGCTGTCCGGGCTGCGCAGCCTTCGAGAGGGAGATCCGGCGTCAACACGCTGCCCTCGCGCTCATCTTGCCCGTGGTGCTGACCGGCGAGCTCAAGGCCTCGGTGCTCGCCTCGGCGACGCGTGGTGCTGGTTCGGTCGCCGCGGGTGGCGCGGCGCCGCGGGTGGCGCCACCGCCGCCGGTGGCGCCACCGCGGCCGGTGGCGTGGGCGGTGCCGGTGCGGTCGCCGCGGGTGGCACAACCGCCGCCGGCGGCGTGGGCGGCGCGAGTGCGGTCGCCGCGGGCGGCACGACGGCGGCAGGTGGCATGAGCGCCAGTGGTGCCGCCGCGGCCGCTAGTGCCGGCGGAGGCATCTCCGCCGGTGCCGGGGCCAGCGGCACCGCGCTGATCGCCGGCGCACCCTCAGTTGTGGCCGTCGCCAGTGGGGCCACCGCCGTCGGGGGCGACTTTGCCACCTCCGTAGGCGGCGTCGGCGGCGCCGCCGCCGGGGTTCTGGGGAAGGTCCTGGCCGCAGCCGCGATCGCAACCGCGGGCGCCGGTGCGATCCCTGTCGCCCACGGTTTGCGCCCGGCTCCCCCGGCGGCCCCGATAGTCGCTCAGTCGGCGCCCTCTGACCCGGCGGCGGTGCCGACCACGGGGTCCGGGTCGGCGACCGCGGCGAGCTCTCCCGCCTCGACGTCCGGCTCTCCTGCCGCGACCACGATCGCTCGCGTGACCCCGCCAAGCACCACCGCCACCGGCTCCGCGTCGATGCCAGTGACTCGGCTGAGCACCACCGCCACGACGGCGCCGGGAGCCTCGACAAGCACCCCAGACGGCCCCGCCAATCTCGCGCCCGCCTCCGCTCCGGTGCTCGCGCCCGCCTCCGCTCCGGCGCTTGCGCCCGCCACTTCGACCGCGGCGTCCCCCGCTACGCCAAGCACCACCGCCACCGGGACAACGACTGAACCCGCGTCCGTGTCAAGCACGGGCGCCACGGTCGCGGCGACGACTCCCGCTGCCGCGGCAAGCACGACCGAGACGACAACTTCGCCCGCATCGAACTCCTCCGCCTCCACCACAACCACGACGGCGGCCGCCCCGACAACGACCCCCGGCGCTGCCACGACGTCTGCCGACACCCCGAGCACCGACAGCACCGGGCCGACCGGGCCGAGCGACGCACTCGCCAGCGCGCCCGAATCAGCCTCCTCGGACCCCACCCAGACATCGGGCAGCACGGCCACGGCGACATCCGCTGTTCCGGCCGGACCCGCCCCGTCGGACGCGACCACCGAGTCCGGCCCGGTGTCGTCGACCCCATAAGTCGCCCGGTCGGCGCAAATCGCCGCGAACCGCCTGAGGCCGGCGTCCGTACTGCGGTTCGAGACCAAAACCTCGAACCGAAGGAGTAAGCATGAGGATGCACCGGGGGCAATCCCGGCGAGGGCGCGTGGCCGTCGCGGCCACCTTCGCCGCGCTGGCGACGGCGGGCTCCGCGGCGGCGTTTCAGGCGCTGCCGAGTGGGAGCCAGGTGAATGACGATCCCGCCGCCGGGATCAACAGGGCGATCAGCGTCAGTGGAGAGGATCCGACGAACTCCGACGTCGTCGGCGGTGCGCTCACCGCCGGCAAGCCCGCGGTTCCGTGGGCGATCTTCCGCCAGCAGGAGTCGGCCGGGTCCGCCGACCAGGTGTTCTCGCGCTCGTTTGCGAACGGCGCGTGGACGACCCGCGGCAACGGGACGGTCGGCGGCCGATCGAGCGCGAGCCCGAAGTTCACGGGGTCGCTGAACTTCGACCAGGGCCAGAACGGCGAGGCGCCGTCGATCGATTTCGCCGGCGCCGGCCGCACGGTCCCGTGGGCCACGTGGTACGAGAACACGACCGGCACGGGCTTCGGCCAGAACAACGTGTTCGCGAGCCGCTTCGACAACACCGGCGACGCCAATCAGGGCAAGTGGATCTTTGCCGGTCAGAGCCGGGGCAACGGCGGCAGCGGGCCCAACGTTCCGTCCCTCAACATCCATACCGACCAGGACGCCGAGAACCCATCGGTGGCCGGCGGCTCCGCGGTCGATCCGACCAAGCCGGGGCCGTGGGTGACCTGGCAGGAGACGTCGAACAGCAACGCCAAGGATCAGATCTTCGTCGACAAGCCCCTTGGGCCGGGAATGGCGAACTGCAACGGCGTAACGCCTTCGGGCGTCGCCGACGGGACGGGAAACGTCCCGGCGATCGGCGGCTTTTGCTTCCAGGATGTGGGCATCCCGCGCGCGGGTCAGGGCAACGCCGATCCGAGCCTGAACGTCGACGTCAACCGCGACGGGATCGAGCCGGACATCGCGTTCACCGGAGCCAACGACTCCGTGCCGTGGGTCGTGTGGTACGAGACCGGCCCGGGCGGGCTCGCTTCCAACGAACTCGTGTTCGCGGCCAAGGGCGAGGCCGACGCCGGCGGACTGGGCGGCTTTCACTGGCACGTGATCGGCAACAACGGAAACGCGGTCCTCAACGGGGCCACCATGTGCGCGATGAGCGCGGCGGCCGAGCAGGCGTGCTCGCTGAACAGCAGCCCGACCGCCGACGCCGAGGATCCGCAGGTCGCCGCCGGCACGATGAATCCGGCTAACCCGACCGCACCGTGGGTCACCTGGGACGAGACGGTGGGCGGCGTCCATCAGGTGTTCGTGTCGCGGTTCGTCGCGACGCCGACGCCGCACTTCCAGATCGTGAATGCTGGTGCGCCGATCTCCACTCCGGGGATCGACTCGACCCGTGCCGACATCACGTTCTCGGGCAATACTCCGTACGTCTCGTGGCGTGAGCAGACGAGCTCTGGGACGGTGGGGTTCGTCGGACACTTCGTGAACGCCGCCAACCCGACGTTTGTGCTCGACGAGAGCGACGTGCCGCTGACACCGACCGCCCAGGCCGACGTTCGCGAGCCGATCTCCTCGTCGTGCATCGCCACGCCGTTCAACGCCGACGGCTCGGCGTGCCAGGGCGGCGCGGTCGGGACGCCGTTCTTCCTGTTCACGAACGGGACGAGCCCGCGTGGCCTGTTTGCCGACGCCTATCAGCCCGGCACTCCGGTGACCGGCGCGGCGAGCGGGATCACCGCGTCGACCGCGACCGTGGGCGGGACCGTTGACCCAAAGGGCGCCGCGGTCAAGGTGTCGTTCCAGTTTGGGGCGACCACCGCCTACGGACAGAGCACCGCCGCGCAGACGCTCCCACCGAGCAACGGCGCTGCGCCATTCTCGGCGCAGCTGACCGGTCTTCCCGCGGCGACGACCGTCCACTACCGCGCGATCGCGGTCAGCGACTTCGGTACGTTCGTCGGCGCCGACCAGACGCTGACGACGAGCCCAGCGTCGCCACCGCCGTACGCGGGCACGGTCACCGTCGGTCACGCCAGGGTCTCGGGCAAGACCGCGTTGGTCCGAATCGCCTGTTCCGGTGCATCGGGGGCCCAGTGCCAGCTGACCCTGAGCATGAGCATCAGAGAGACGTTCCGGGATCACAAGCTGGTCGCGGTCGCGGCCCGGGTGCGGCACAAGGTCGTCGGCGTCGGCTCGTCGCACGTGACGCTGACCGCCGGCGGCAGTGAAACCGTGCGGATCTCGCTGAACAGTGCGGGCAAGAACCTGCTGGCCTCGCGCCACATACTGCCGGTGAGGCTGAACGTGACCGAGTCACTCGGCAACGGGTCATCGGTGACGGTGTCGACGCAGACCGTCACGTTCAAGACTCACGGTCACCGGCACGAACGCCACTGACGCGCGGTGAACCGGGTCCCGTCCCCAGGGTTTGGGGGCGGGACCCACGCCGCATGACCTGTGCGGGATCGACCGCTCAGTCGGCGGACGTGCGCAAGCGGACTCCCGCGCGTTCCTCGAGCAACGCGACCGGCAGCAGCTCTCCATCGACGGGTCCGTATCGCTCGACCGCAGCGCGATAAGCGCTCTCGACTGCCCGGGACAGCTCGAACGGCACGCCGAGATCGTCGGCGAGCGACGCCACGGCCTCGAGCTCGTCCCGACAGCGGTGAACGCCGAACGACTCGAGGTAGTCGCCTTCGAGCAGCGCGGGCAAGTCTCGGTGCAGGAACTCGCTGGCGGCGGCGCTGTCTCCAAGCACCGACCGCAATATGTCGAGATCGAGGCCGGCGCGACGGGCGAGCAGCAACGCCTCGCCGACCGCAACTGCCTGTCCGAACCACAGCAGGTTGACGAGCAGCTTGGTGATGTAGCCCGCGCCGTTCTCGCCGACGTGCTCCACGTGCCCGAGCGACTCGAGCAGACGCCGATGCCGCTCGACGGCGTCGGCGCGTCCTCCGACGAACAGCTGCAAGTCGCCCGCTGCTGCCGGCGCGACGCCGCCGCCGACCGGCGCGTCGAGACACTGGATGCCGAGCGAACCCGCACGCTCCACGAGGACGCGCGCGGTCGCCGGCGCCGCGCTAGTCAAGTCGATCCATGTGGTCCGCGGGCGAAGCGCCGGCAGCGCGAGTGTCATCGCCTCGGTGAGCTCACTCGACCCGGGAAGCGAAGTGAGCAGCACGTCGGCGACGCCTGCGAGCCGCTCGGTGCCGTCGATCCAATCCGCGCCCGCGGCTCGCGCGTCCGCCGCGCGCTCGGGGCGGACGTCAGTGGCCATCACACGAAAACCCGCGTCGACCAGCCTCGCGCATATCGGCAGACCCATGCGCCCCACGCCGACGATTCCCACGGTCTCGGTCATTCGCCGATTACACCGCATAAGACCGGCAGCGCGGTAGCCTCGAAGCCGACACCGTGTCCGACTACATGAGCCTGCCCGCCGATCTGCCGGCCCCGGAGGACGACGGCGCCGCCGATCATCTCCCGGGAATGCGGGTGCCGCACATCGAGCTGCCCAGCACGGGCGGCGGTGACGTAGCGCTCGACGAGCTCGGGCCGGGCCGGGCGGTGGTCTACGTCTATCCGATGACCGGGCAGCCCGGAGTCGATCTGCCTGAGGGCTGGAACGCGATCCCGGGAGCGCGCGGGTGCACGCCCGAGGCATGCGGATTCCGCGACCAGCACTCCGATCTCCGGGCCGCCGGCGCCGCCACCGTCTACGGGCTGTCGTCCCAGAGCACCGCGTACCAGGCGGAGCTCGCCGAGCGCCTCGGGCTTCCTTTCGAGATCCTCTCGGACTCCGAACACGAGCTGGCGCGAGCACTCGACCTGCCGACGTTCACCGCCGGCGGGCAGCTTCTCTACAAGCGCCTGACGCTGATCATCGCCGACGGCCGGATCGAGCACGCCTTCTATCCGATCTTCCCGCCCGACGAGCACGCCGCGCAGGTGCTCGGGTGGCTGCGCGGATAACGACCGCATAACGGCGTTATGGCCGTGTTATGCGCGCCCGCGTAGAACGTGGGCATGACGTGTTGCCGTCGTGTTCCCGTCGTCGCCGGCACGGTGTGCTGCGGGCTCGTCCTCGCCGCATGCGGATCGGCGAGCACGTACAGCACATCGGGCTCAGCCGGCCCGTCGCCCAACGTCACCCATGCTTTCGTCGCGTTCTCGCAGTGTATGCGTACGAACGGCGTGACGAACTTCCCGGACCCGAAGGGCGGTGGCGGCATCCAGCTCGGCCCGGGGATCAACCCGAGCTCTCCCGCGTTCAGATCGGCGCGGTCGAAGTGTAAGCACCTGCTACCCGGCGGCGGACCGCCCTCCGGGCCTCCCTCGGCGCAAGCCAAGCTTGCGGCGCTTCGGGTCTCTCAGTGCATGCGGCGCCACGGCGTCACCGGCTTCCCCGATCCGACGAACGCGCCCCCCTCCAACCCGAACGGATACAGCGAGATTCTCGATCGTGGGGGAGCGGTGCTCGCCGTTCCCAACGCCATCGACACTCAGTCGCCGGCGTACAAGGCGGCGGCCGAGGCGTGCGACTTCGGGGGCTGAAGGCCGGACCAGCACGAGTGCCCGGCCAGACGGCGACCGGGCTCCCGTTTGCGAGGGACTAAAGCCGCCGGCGGGGACGTGGCGGAGTCGGGTGCCCGCGCCCGAGGTGCTGCCCGACTTCCCGATGCCTCGGCAGAGCGGTCATCCCGACGGAGCCTGACGGTCGGGATGCAACCGCGTGCCCGCCGCTGGCAACGGTCGTCCACGCCCTCGCCCCGTTGCCTCGCTGCGCGAGGTGGGTCACGCCACCCTCGACATCGGAATACGTGCACGACACGACGACCGTGACCATCGTCGCGTTATGCAGACCAGCGGACGCGCGCGGTAAGCGCGCGACCTGCGCAGTCTGACATTCGGCGTCCCAAACCGAGACCGTGGCAGGGCGCGCATGTGGGGCGTGCGCGCCCTGCCACGGTCCGGCCGAACGCGCTCGAATGGCAGGCTATGCAGGTCGACGCCCCGCGGTTCCGGCGGCGGGGCCGCACCCGCTCGGTTGCCCGGCGCTCGACCGGCTGCCATGAGACAAGGTGAGCGCGGGTGGTTTCCCGCGCTCACCTGCCGACCGTCAACGAGAGGCGTAGGCGAACTCGATCAGGTCGGATCCGTGGCTGCAGGACACGACCTCGCTGTACCCGTTGTAGCTGCAGCTGTCGCTGTAGCTCCGACCGGTGACCGGGCTGTAGGCGTTCAGTCTCCGTCGAGACGAGGCGCTCCACCTCGTCCGAGGGATCGAACCACGACTTCAGCACTTCCTCGACCACGGTGCGCGCGTCCGAGGCTTCCCACATCCGCGCGGGGGTGAGCCCAGCGGAAGTCGACCTCGGGATGCAGGAGCGCGGTCACCTCGTCGAAATCCTTGCGCGACAGCGCGTCCGCAAACGCTTCTCCCAGAGATGTGGTTCGAGTGTCAGTGGTCATCGCCCCTCCGGTCCGATCGTGGTCGCCGTCCTGCCACAGCTTGCCAAACATCCGATCGCGCCCTAGCGTTTTAGGCGTGGGCTACACGGAGGGGCTTCTACAAGGCCTGCGCCTGGCCGGGGATCCGAGTGCGGACGCGGTGATCGAGGACCTGGCGCGCGCGGAGCAGGTCCGCGTGGTCAGCGACGTCCTGCGCACGCTGACCTACAACGACCAACCGGTGCCGGCCGAGCTGCCGCCGTCGATCGGCAGATGGTTGGACGAGCACGGCGAGCTCCCCGCATGGGTCGACCGAGACCGGCTCGAGCGTGGCTGCGCCGTCGTCGTCGAGCACGGGCCGCAGGTGTGCGTGGCGCTGGCCACCGCGTCGCTCGTGTACTGCTATGCCGGCTACCCCGGCGTCAAGGTCCTCACCTTCAGCCGCCGTCTCGGCCACGACGCGGACCGGCGGGTCGGCGAGACCGCCCAGTTCGTCCTGGCCGTGATGACGCCGGGATCGCTCGATCCGTGCGGGCGTGGTATCCGCAAGATCCAGAAGGTCCGTCTGCTGCACGCCGCCATCCGCTACCTCGTATCCACGAGCGGGCGGTGGGACGTGACCGGCGACGGGATTCCGATCTGCCAGGAGGACCTGGTGGGAACGCTGTTGTCGTTCTCGCCGATCGTCATCGATGGGCTGCGGAAGCTCGGCGTCCGCATCGACGACCAGGAGGCGGAGGACTACCACTACCGCTGGCGCGTGATCGGGCAGATGCTCGGCATCGATCCCGCCGCGATCCCAGGTGACATCACCCAGGCGCGGGAGCTCACCGAGGAGATCGCCAGGCGCAGCCACCGCCGCTCGGACGAGGGCATCCTGATGACTCGCGCCCTGTTCGAGCTGCACTCAGGCTCGTTGCCGGCCGGGTTCGAGGGGGCGGCGCCCGCGCTCACGCGCTACCTCCTCGGCGACGAGGTCTGCGAGCTCGTCGGGCTCCCGCGCAGCCGGTGGGACAGAGCGATGAACTGGCAGTCCAGCGTCGGGCGTGTGCTCGACCGCGCCCAGTCGGCGCGGGGACCGGTCGGCTCGCTCACGAAGATGGTCGGTGCAGGCATCCTCAACCAACGGGTCGTCGGATTGGCCGGCCGCCCCAGCGCCAGCTTCTCGATTCCCGTGCCTCCCGAGCTCCATCGCCGCTGGACGGCCAGCGGCGTGTTCCCGCGCATCGACCCCGAGCTCATCGCGATCGCGCAGGCGGAGCAGGCGTGACCGTCCAGACCTCGATCGACCCGGCAGCGATCCGCGCCGCCCTGGACAGCGCGCGCGAGGTCCTGTGGCGCACCCAGCGCCCGGACGGTTCGTGGGAGTCGCTGTGTGACATGGGCGCGATCCCCACCGCCCAGGTGCTCGTCGCCCTCCATGCCGCCGGAGCTCTCGACCCGGTTGACGCCGCGGACGGCGCGCGATGGCTGCGCAGCCGCCAGGCCGACGACGGCTCCTATCGGTCTCACCCGACGGCCGCCGAGGGCGACCTCGGCGCGACCGCCTCGGCCTGGGCGGCCCTCCACGTGTGCGTGCCGGACGCCAGCGCCGAGGCGATCGCCCGAGCCCGGGACTGGGTTGAGGCCCACGGCGGGACCGCCGCTGTCGTCGAGGCGTTCGGGCGCGGGGATCCGGCGGTTGTGTACGTGGGACTCGCGGGACTGATCGAACCGTCCGAACTGCCGTGCCCGCCGATGCTGCCGGCGCTGATCCGGCCGGCCGTGAGGTTCATGGAGCGGCGCTTTCACTCGGGCATCCTGATGGTGAGCGGGGCCCTGACCCTGATCGCCCACCGGCTTCGAGGGGATTGGGGCCCGCCCGCGCCACCCGACCCACCCGCCCCGCCCGTCCAAGCCGCCCTTCCGGACGGTCCCCCTCCCGGCCAGATCGCCCGACGGTTCGCCGCCCGAACGCTCACGCTGCTCGGGACCTTCCAGAACCGCGATGGCAGCTGGAACGCGAGCACGATCCAGACGGCGCTGATCCTGCCCGCGCTCCGCGCTGCGGGACTGCCCGCCGCCCACCCGATGGTCGCGCGGACCGTCGCCTGGCTCGAGGCCCAGCGCGTGCGCGACGCCGACGGCCTGCACTTTGAGGCGTTCGGCAGTCCCGTGTGGTGCACTGCGGGCAACGTCCGCGCGTTGATCGCGGCCGGCGCAGCGCCCGACGACGCTCGCCTGGTTCGCGCGCTCGACTGGCTGATCGGCGCTCAGTCGAGGATCGAGCAGCCCGAGGTTGACAATCGCAACCCGGGCGCGCCACGGGTGGGGGGCTGGGCCTTCCAGGTGGGGAACGAGACGATGGTCGACAACGACGACACCGGTGCGGTGCTGACCGCCTTCGGCTCCGCGCTCGGCGGGTCCTCGCTTGACCCGGAAACCGGCGGCCGCCTCCGCGCCTCGCTCGATCTGGGTCGCAACTGGCTGCTCGGCATGCAGAACCCGGACGGCGGCTGGTCGGCGTTCGTCCACGGTCTGCCCGCCAAGCGCCCGGGGCCGCTGTTCACCGGGCCGGTGGAGGTGTCGCTCGACGATCCGATCGCGGCCGTCCGCACGCTGCTCGACCCGCCGCGCGAGCTCGGGGATCCATCGACCGAGGATCTGACCGGCCGCGTGCTCGACGGCCTCGGCCGCGTCGGCCTGACCACGTCCGCGCCCGCCGTTCGGCGGGCGATCGAGTTCCTGCGCGCCCAACAGTTCGACCACGGCGGGTTCTGGGGCCGGTGGACCGTCAACTACCTGGCTTCGACGGCGTGCGTGCTCGAGGGCCTCGCCCGCGTCGGCGCCGATATGTCCGAGCCCTGGGTCCGCCAAGCGGTCGGCTTCGTGCTCGAACGCCAGAACGAGGATGGGGGATGGGGCGAGCTACCCGATTCCTACCGCGACCCGGGCCTCGCCGGACGCGGTCCGAGCATGCCGCCGCTCACCGGCCTCGTGCTGACCGGGCTGATCGACGCCGGCGAGGGAACGTCCGACGCGGTGGCGCGGGGCATTGCCTACCTGCTCGGCCAGCAACACGCGGACGGCACCTGGCCGCACGCCGACTGGCTTCAGGCGATCGTCCCGCCCGACACGTTCTACATCCTGGCCGAGGCGGCCAGGCACTATCCCGTCGAGGCGCTCGCCAGGTATCTCGAAGCCGTCTGATCCCGCGCGCCGTCGCCTGACCCCGCTCGCTACTCGGGGTGCGGGAACTGCGTGCCCGTCACCGCGTCCCACATGCGGTCGGTCATGACGGCGCGCTGACCGAGGAACAGCCAGGCCGACGGCGTCACCGGATACCGCGTGCGCGGGCGCTTGGCGGTGATCGCCTTCTCGATCGTCTTCGCCACCGCGTCCGGGCCGCCGCCGAGGCGCGACAGCGGCCCTTGCCGGCGCCGTTCGGCCCGAGGAAGCCGTAAATCTCTGCCGGCCGGACCAGCAGGTCGACCCCGTCGACCGCGGGCCGACCACGGTGCGCCTTTGCCAGCCCGTGGGCCTCGATCGGATGCGCGTCGGAAGGACCGGGGCGGACGCTCATCGGTTGGGCCGACCTTAGCGCATGCCTTGCTTGACCCGATGCCGCCGCTGCCGCTCGCGCAGCCCGCACGGGCGCTCGGCGTGCCAGCGCTGCGTGCCCGAGCGAGTCGCGTCGTAGAACACCAGGTGGCACCCGTGGCGGGCGCAGCGCTTCAGACGCGACGGCTCGAGTTCGCTCAGCTCGTCCATCACCCTGATCAGCAGGGTTGCCGCGGCCGAGGCGCGGCGCGGACGCAGCGTCATCTGCAGCGTTCCGTCGGCTTGGCGCTCGAGCGCAGAGGTCGCGACCTGTTGCGCAGCCAGCGTGTTGAGCGCAGCGAGCGGCGGCGGCGAGCCGTCGATCAGCGCGCCGGCGACCGCGACGACCTCATCCTGCAGAGCGCGGACCGCGTTGAGCTCCTGGCGAGCGCGAATCGGGCGGTCCAGAAACGCCCCGAGCAGGTCGTTCGCGCTCGCCGCGTCGGCGAGCGCGTCGTACGCCACCGGGGCGCGGGCGTGGGGCGGACGCCTCGCCGACCGCGCGTTGGCGAGCGCAACGACGAGCGCGGCGTCGGTCACAACGCCGCGCCGACGGTCCGGCGGCGTGGCTCGCCGACGAGCTCGTCCGCGCGCCTGGCGTTCGGATGCGACGCATAGCTCATCGCCGCCTCGGCCGCCTCGCGGCTCGCCCACCGGCTGACGACGAGCAGATGGCCCGGCTCGTCGAGATCCTGGATCAGCTCGTAGTCGACGTAGCCATCGAACGAGAGCATGTCGCGCCAGATCGCCTTCGTGGCCCTGATCCCCTCCTCCGCGGCGTCGGCCGGAAACCGGGATTCCCAGATCGAGTAGACGCTCATCGGTGCTCCTCCTAACGGTCTATTAACGAAAAGACCGTTAGAACCTTACCGGACCGTCGACTGAGTACGATCGGCGATGTGGAGATCCGCGAACTGATCGCCACCGACGCTCCGGCCGTCCACAGCCTGCTCGGAGACCCCGAGGTCGCCGCCTGGTTTCGTTCGAGCGGTCCGTTCACACTCGGGGAGTGCGAGGACATGGTCGCCAAGAAGGTCGCGCATCGCGCAGCCCACGGATTCGGCTGGTATCTCGCGTGGGAGGGCGACGACTGTGTGGGCTGGAGCCTCGCCCAGTACTGCATCGTCGATGGTCTGAGCGAGGTCGAGATCGGCTGGACCGTCGCCTCGTCGCATTTGCGCCGGGGCATCGGCACCCTTCTCGGCGATCGCGCGCTCGCCGAGGTCGCTCCACTCGGGTTGGACAGCGTCATCGCGTACGCGCGCGAGGACAACCCTGCCTCGCAGGGCGTCATGCGCAATCTCGGGATGACATACGAGAAGAGCTTCGTGACACGAGGCCTGCCGCACGTGCTCTACCGCAAGAGCTTGCGATGATCCCGCCGCTCGAGGTCGGTGTCGACCACGTGCGCGGGCCGGCCGACGCGCGAGTGATCGTCGAGTACGGCGACTACGAGTGCCCGTACTCGCGCCAGGCGTACCGCGCGATCCAGCGCGTCGAGGCAGAGCTCGGCGGGGCGGTGCGGTTTGCCTTTCGCCACTTCCCGCTCACCGAGATCCATCCGCACGCCCTTGAGGCGTCTCGCGCCGCGGAGGCCGCCGCGCGCCAGGACCGGTTCTGGGAGATGCACGACCTGCTCTTTCACCGCCAGAAGGCGCTCGAGGACGACGACCTACGGAGCTACGCGTCCGAGCTCGGGCTGGACGTCGAACGCTTTGACGGCGACCGGACGGGGGATGCCGCGCTCGACCGAATCGAGCGCGACTTCCGCAGCGGGATCGAGTCGGGTGAGGTGCTCGGCACCCCGACGCTGTTCATCGACGGTGTCGTCCATCTCGGCGGCTACGACGCAGAGACATTGTTGGAGGTGCTGGCACGATGAGGGAGGAAAGCTGATGGCCACCTGGATCTTCGAACCCGGACACACCGAGGCCGAGTTTCGCGCGCGTCACATGATGGTTACCTGGGTGCGCGGCCTGTTCAAGGACATCCATGGACGCATGGAGCTCGACTGGGACCACTGCCTCGACGCGACCTTCGAGGGCGAGATCGACGCCGCGGGGATCTGGACCGGCGAGTCGCAGCGTGACGACCACCTGCGTAGCGCCGACTTCCTGGACGTCGAGAACCACCCGAAGATCAAGTTCGCCGGGCGCTTCACAGAGCGCACCGGCGGCACCACGTTCGCGGGTACGGTCGACCTCACGCTCCGCGGCGTGACCAGGACCGTCCCCCTCGACATCGTCTCCCTCGGCGAATGGAAGACCCCGTTCTGGGTCGGCGACGAGAACAAGGGCGAGCTTCGCCGCATCGGCTTCGAGGCGACCGCCAAGATCAACCGCCACGACTTCGGCGTCTCTTGGCAGGACGAGATCCCCGGTGGCGGTGTGGTCGTCGGCAACGAGATCGAGCTCACCCTGGACGTCGAGGCGATCCTGCTCGACGACCTCGAGCAGACGGGCGCGATCGAGTACTACCGCTAGCTCGCGGGAGCGGCACCCTCGCTCGCCGCCCGCTCGCCCGCGGGCCCGCCGCTCGCGGCCTGCGCGCTCGTGGCCCGCGCTCGAGCCGCCAGATCCGCCGGCTGCACGACGGTGGCCGCCCCGAACCGGGGTGTCACCGCCTCGAGGAAGAGCTGCCCGAGCAACGCGGCGGCGACGAGCGCGACGAACGCGACCGGCGCGATGCCGCCACCGACAGCCGCCACGATGATCGCCGCGGCGGTCAGCGCGAGCCGGCCGAGGAATGTGCGGTCTCGAAGCGAGGTCCATTCAGCTCCGAGATGGATGATCGCGAGAGACAAAGCGAACGCCGCGACGCCGCCGGCCAGCGCCCAGCGAGCGCCCGCATTCAGGTCGGGCTGCGCCCCGTGGATGATGGCTAGCTTGGTCCCTTCGCCGAACGAGACCACGCCGGCCAGCAGGATGAAGTGGGAGTAGACGTAGATCAGTCCGAGCGCCCCGCGCCCGACCACGGAGGTATCGGCGAGGTCGAAATAGATCCACCACAGGCAAAGCGTCATGAGGAAGCCGATGCCGGCGATGACCCAGGACGTCACGGTGAACTCGAATCCAGCCACTCCTGCGACCGCGACCACCACCGATTCGCCGAGCACGATGATGAAGAAGGTGCCGAAACGCTCAGTGAGGTGTGAAACCACGACGCGGGCGGCGCTCAGCGTCCTCCAGGCGCGAGGCGGTATCGCGAGGTCGATCACCATTGCGACGCCCCAGAGCACGTAGCGCCATGGACTCGAGATGACGATCGACACGAGCCAGAGCCCGGTCGTCAACGAATAGCCGGCGACGTATGTCTCAGCGAGGGTGCGAGCTTCGCCGCGAAGGTGGTACCAGGAGCGGCCGTAAAACGCGATGAGGAACGCGCGGAGAATCACGTAGCAGGCTGCGAACGGGATACCGCCGCCGCGTCCCGCCATCACGCGCGGGAGAGTGACCGCGATCGCCGCGACCGCGAGCATCCCGCCGGCCTTACCTAGCCGGAAAATGAGGTCGTCGGTGTCAAACCGGTTGGCGTACAGCGTGTAGAGAATCCACGCCCAGACGATCACCACGAACAGGCCCGCAAAGCGGGCGAACACAACCGCGGAGGGATCCCGGGCGAGCGCCGCGCCGAGCTGACTGACCGCCGCGACGAACACGAGATCGAAGAACAGCTCGTACCAAGTCGCATGCCGCTCCTCGTCCGGGTCGGAGGTGATCCGAAGCCGCGGCGGCTCGAGGCGGAACGTTCCGCCCGCGCCCAGATCCCGACCCGCCGGCGGCGCGTCGCGTTCCGCCGTGTTATCGGGGGCAGGCTTGGCCGGCCGCCTTGGTGTCGTCAACGCTGACGGGTCGCGAGTCCCACGGATCTACATCCTCTCAGCCCGGGGCTGGCCCCGCCCCGTCGTCAGGTGGCGCGGGCGCACGCTTCGTCGCGGCGGCTCCCGGAGCGTGCCCGGAACGCTCAATAGCCGTAGGATTCCGCTTGCACGCCGAACTCTCAGGCCACCGGGATGAGCTCAAGCATCAGCGGAGACACGTTCAAGATCGGTGCTCACGTCGAGGCGACCGACGGTCGCTGCGGGCACGTGACCCGCGTGATCATCGACCCAGTCGCCGACGCGCTCACCCATCTCGTCGTCGAGCCGGGGCACCGCGAGGTCGGTGCGCGTCTCGTGCCGATCGATCTCGTCACACGGATCGAAGAGGACCAGATCCGGCTCAGCTGTACCAAGCAGCAGTTCGAGCAGCTCGACGAGGCCGACGACATCCAGTTCCTCCCGGTCGACGCCGACGCCACGGGTTACGGACCTCACGCCTCCGCGTGGCCCTATTACGGGATCGGCACGCCGCTCGGCCACCATCCTCAACCGATCTTCACCGACCGCGTGCCGCTCGGCGAGGTCGAGATTCGTCGCGGCGACGCTGTGCACGCAACCGACGGGCTGGTCGGGGCGATCGAAGGTCTCGTGATTGACCCAGCCGACCATCACGTCACCCACGTGATCCTGCAGGAGGGCCATATCTGGGGCCGCAAGCAGGTCGCGATTCCGATCGGCGCCGCCAATCGGGTGGCCGACGAGGTTCGGGTCGACCTCACCAAAGAACAGATCGAGGCGCTGCCGCCGGTCGGCCTCAAATCTCACCGCTGATCCCGGACGCCCTCACCGCTGATCCCGGACGCCCCCACCGGCCGACCATCGTCGACGCTGGTCGGATAGGCTCCTACCGAGCGCGGGATCGCGCGGGGACCTATGAGGCAGATTCTCCACCGGGGCACGATATTTGGCTGCGCGCTGGCGCTTATGACATGCGCTGCTGCGTGGCTTGCGTCCGCCGCGTACGCCTCCGATTCGATCTATTGGACGAGCTACATGAACTCCGGCGCCGTTCGGCTCGGAGACCTCGGCGAGTCGGGCTCCCACGACCTGCTCACCGGCGAAAGCAGCCCTCAGGGTGTCGCCATCGACCCCGCCGCGGGGACGATCTACTGGGCTGACACAGCGGCGGGCACGATCCGCGTCGCCAACCTGGACGGGACGGGCGCCCGCACCTTGTACACGGGCGAGAGCCAACCGTCGGGGGTCGCGATCGATCCGGCCGCGGGCTTGATCTACTGGGCCGACGCGGTGTCCGGAAGCGGATCGATCCGGGTCGGAAACCTCGACGGCACTGGCGCCAGGACGCTGTTCCCGCGGGAGTCCTATCCGGTCGGGGTGGCGATCGATCCGGCCGCCGGGAAGATCTACTGGGGCAGTTACGACACGTTCAAGATTCGCGTCGGGAACCTCGACGGCACCGGCGCCGCCGACCTGTTCACCGGCGAGAACTATCCCACCCAGTTGGCGATTGATCCCACTGCCGGAAAGATCTATTGGACCAACGAGTTCGGCGGAAATGTCCGGGTCGGGAACCTCGACGGTACCGGCGCCACGAACCTGTACTCGGGCGAGGGCGATGTCGGCGGCGTTGCCGTCGATCCGGCGGCCGGGAGGATCTACTGGACAAACTGGAATCTCGGGACGGTTCGGTTCGGAAGCCTCGACGGAACCGCGCCGGCGCAGAGCCTGTACACCGGCCAGACCGACCCGTGGATGGTCGCGCTCCTGCGTGCCCCGGCCGGCACCGGCGCGCCCCAGGTCTCGGGTGCCGGCGCGATCGGCCAGACGCTGTCCTGCAGCCCGGGGAGCTGGGCATCCGATCTGGTGAGTGGTTTCCTCTACCGCGCGCCGCAGAGCTTCGCCTATCAGTGGACGGTGAATGGCGCACCGATCGCCGGCGCCACGACGAGCTCCGTGCTCGTGAGCTCCGCCGGCGAATATCAATGCGAGGTGATCGCCACCAACGCCGCCGGGTCAACCACCCAGACGAGCGCGCCGACGACCATCTCCGTGTCCCCGCCGAAGCTCGGCAAGACCGCCGACGTCGCGCCGGTCAAAGGCAAGGTGTTCGTCGTGATCAACGGCCGGCTAGTGCCGCTGACCGGAACGCAGCAGATCCGGTTCGGCGCCGAGATCGATGCGCTGCACGGGACACTCTCGCTGACCACCGCGACCGGTAGCGGGAAGAAGACCCAGGCGGGAAGGTTCGGTGGTGCGGTCTTCATGATCACGCAGACGAAAGCCGGCCCGAGCAAAGGGCTGACGACGCTGACCCTGGTCAACAATGCGTTCAAGGGTGCTCCGTCCTACGCCTCGTGCAAGTCGCACAAGGCGCTCGATGCGTCGGCGGCGGCCGCCTCGAGCCGGACGCTGCAGCTTCTGCATGCCAGCGCCCACGGGAAGTTCCGAACCCGTGGTCGATACAGCGCCGCGACCGTGCTTGGCACCATCTGGTCGATCGCCGACCGGTGCGACGGCACGCTTACCCATGACGTGACCGACTCCGTTCTCGTGAACGACTTCGTTCACCACAAGAAAATCGTTCTGCACCCCGGGCAGAGTTACCTGGCGAGAAAATCCAAGTAGCACGGGCCGTCGCCGGGCGGCGCGGCGTGACGCTCGCTTTCGGTGATCACGGACGTGTGTCACCAGGGTAAAAAGTGTGCCCCGCGTGGCGGGCTCCGTGCGAGAACTCGAACGTCTAGGAATGAAACTCGATCTGATGACGCCGCTCTTGCCGCGACGTACGCTTTGGGGAGGCCGACCGCCGGCCACTTGCGTCCAAGGAGCACAG
The DNA here is from genome assembly GCA_963737055.1 of uncultured Solirubrobacterales bacterium. Taxonomy (GTDB): domain Bacteria; phylum Actinomycetota; class Thermoleophilia; order Solirubrobacterales; family Solirubrobacteraceae; genus Palsa-465. The sequence continues at coordinate 1,024,871 of CAVTRE010000004.1, forward strand.
ACCATGACGGAGCACAAGCCATTCATCGACTTCGAGAACCTGCCCGCCCCGACCGAGGGTTTTCTCGTCACCCATTTCCTCACGGTGCGTAGCGTCTCGAAGTCGCGCGCGTTCTACTCCGAGGTGCTCGGCGGCCAGGTCGTGCTGGAGGAGAACCCGTGCATGATCAAGCTCTCGAACTCGTGGCTGATCATGAACCCAGGTGGGGGCCCCACCCCTGACAAGCCCGACATCTCGGTCGTGAACTACGAGCCGGGTAACACGGTCTCGAGCTTCCTGAACCTGCGCGTTGCCGATATTCAGGCGTGCTACGAGCAGTGGAGCTCGAAGGGGGCCGAGTTCGTCACCCCACCGATCGATCGCGGCGCCGAGATCCGCTGCTACATGCGAGACCCCGACGGTTACATGATCGAGGTCGGGCAGTCCACCGGTCTGCTTGTCGGCAAGCTCGCAAAGAAGCGCCCCGAAGATCTACCCGGTTAGCGGTCAGTCGCCGACTTCCCCTTGCAGTCCGTGGCGTGATCAGTCGTGCGCCGATATCGGCGTTCGAGAGGCCCTCGCTAGCGAGTCTGGCGATCTCAGCCCCCTGAGGAGTGAGATCGTCGAGGCCTGACTGTCTCCATCGCGCTTCTCGTCATGCCGAGCTGTCTCGGTAGGCTGCGATCTCCGACTCGAAAGGATTCTGATGATGTCTCCTGATGCGACTCCTACTCGCGGCCGTAGTCTGCGATCGACCATCTCCTCCGGTGGCGAGTTGCGGCTGGAGTTGGCCGAGGGTGATGTTCCCGAGCCTGGCGGCAGCGAGGTGGTCGTGGCCGTCGAAGCGTCGCCGATCAACCCCTCGGATCTTGGCCTGCTGTTGGGTGCGGTCGCGCCTGGCACGCTGCGGTCCGATGGGTCGGATCTCGTGGGTGCCGTTCCCGAGGCGGCGTTAGGGCTGTATCGCGACCGGCTGGACAAGCCGCTGCCGGTCGGTAACGAGGGCGCCGGCACCGTGATCGCGGCGGGCCCGGACGCGGCCGCGCTGATCGGCCGGCGTGTCGCGCTGTTCGGCGGGTCGATGTGGGCTGACTACCGCGTTGCCGACTCGGCCGCCGTGGTGGAGCTGCCCGACGAGGTGAGCACCGCCGAGGGCGCGGCGCTGTTCATCAACCCGCTCACGGCGCTGTCGATGGTCGAGACGATGCGCGCCGAGGGCCATAGCGCCCTCGTCCACACCGCCGCCGCCTCCAACCTCGGGCAGATGCTCGTGCGGATCTGCGCCGCCGACGGCATCGGCCTGGTGAACATCGTGCGCCGCGCCGAGCAGGCCCAGGTGCTGCGCGACCTCGGCGCGGTTTATGTCGTCGACTCCTCAGGGCCGGATTTCACCAAGCGGCTCACGGACGCGATCCGCGAGACCGGCGCGACCCTGGCCTTCGACGCCATCGGCGGCGGTTCGCTGGCGGGGGAGATCCTCACCGCGATGGAACGCGCGCAGCCGCCGCTCGCGTCATACACGCCCTACGGAACCACTGTGCACAAGCAGGTCTATATCTACGGCTCGCTCGATTTCTCTCCGACGGTCATCGATCGCAAGTTTGGCCTGGCCTGGAGCGTCGGCGGATACCTGCTGACAAACGCGCTGGCGCGCCTTGGCGGCGAGGCGATCGGCCGGATGCGCGCCCGCGTCCTGGCCGAGGCCAAGACCACGTTCGCCTCGCGCTACGCACAGACCATCGGCCTACGCGACGTCCTTCAGCCTGAAGTCCTCGCCGTCTGCGCACGCCGCAGCACCGGAACGAAGTACCTCATCAACCCCTCCAGCGACGGTCCAACCTGACCAACTGCCGTCGGCTGCGGCCTGGATTTGCGGGCTTTTCTCGACGCGCCCGGAGAGATTCGAACTCCCGACCTTCGGTTCCGTAGGCCAAAATCACGCTTGCGGACGTTTACGGAGTGTCGCGAACCTCCTGCTAATCCCCAGTTTCCGCGACGACGCGCGGCGCTCCGTTTGCGGGTGTTTCCGGACCTTCGCTTGATCTTTTCTTGACCCGGACGGATCGGTGCTGTGAGACCGAAGGTCGGCCGAGCGGCGCCAGCGGCTCGCCGAGGTCGTCGGAGAGCAGATGGACGTACGTGTCGATCGTGAAGCTCGGACTGTGGTGCCCGAGCCAGCGCTGCACCTGCACCACGTTGCGGCCCTCGGCGAACAGGCGGCTCGCCACCGTATGCCTGAAGGTGTGAAAGCCGGCCCACTCTGCACCTGCTTCCGAGCACGCCGGCGCGAGGATCCGATCGGCCAGATTATCCGGGTCGAGGACCGTCCCGGTGGTCGAGCGGAACACGAGCTCGCGCTGACCACGGCCAGCGACAAGCGGGCGCAGCCGATCGGCGACCTCGAGTGGGATCGGCAAATCCCTTCGCGCGTGCCGCGATTTCAGCGGGCCGACCATCAGCCCGATGCCCTTCCTGCGCCGCACGCGCTGGCGCACCTTGACATACGGCCGGTCGCCGTCGAGCGCTACGTGCCGCACCTCGAACGCGAGCAGCTCCGACCGGCGCACGCCCGTCGCCGCGAGCAACTCGTACATCTCCCGATGGCGGGGATGGATGAGGGAGACAACGAGCTCCATCGTGTCGCCAAGGAATGGCCGAGGCAGCTCGTCATCATCGTCAACGTCCTCGCGGTGAGGCAGAACGGCCTCTGACGCGGGATTGTGCGCGATCACGCCCTCACGCCTGGCGGTGGCGAGCACGATGCGCACGGGCTTCAGCGCGTTTCGCACAGAGCGGTCGGCCAGCGTCCCGCCGCGCCTGCTCGGCTGCCGGCAGAGCCAGCCGATGAACTCGGCGATCTGCATCGGGCCGACATCGCGCAGCCGCACGTCGGGGGCGAAGTACGCCAGTGCGTACCGCTCCAGGAGTCGCCGGTCCTCGTCGCGGGTTTCCTCGCGGTAGCCCCGTCGGCCGGTGCCGATGTAGCGCGCGATGACTTCGCGGGCGTAGTCGTGCAGCAGCGGTTCGGCGCCCTCTCGCGCCTGCCGCTCGCGCGCGCAATCCGGGCACTCGGCGCGCGGCTCGTCTCGGTGCAGGCTGGCGGCGTGAGCTTTGGAGAGCTTCGCCTCACGGTGCGCGATCCGCTTCCCCTCGCGAGCCTCGTCCATCGTCCCGAATGTTCGTGCCTTCCCGTGGTACACCACGACGTAGGAGCAGTCACAGCGGCCGTTGCGGTCGCAGGTGGTCGCGTGGCGACGGTAGATCCCGGGCGTGCTGGTCTTGACCAGCTTGGCGGCCATCAGGCCTCGCCTCCACGCCGCTGGTGCTCCAGCCACGCTACATGCGCCGCCGGGCGCTCGCGCCCGCTCCGCGAGCCGGTCTGCGCGGAAGGTGTTGCTGTCCCGACGCCGCCGGGTTGGCGGGCGCTGATCACGTCTGCGCAGCCGCCACGATCTCCGCGCGCGCCGGCCCTCGGCGCGCCGGCGAAAGATGGCAGGCGGGCCAGGCAATGTGAGAAGTGCGCTCCGCCGACTCGGGCCGCCGGGGTCATCTCGCATCTGGGCTGCGTCCTCCCGGTGTCGTTTTCCCCGCGCGCACCGTAGCGGGCTTTCAACTCGGGTAGGTGGTACCGGTTAGGCGTTCGAGGCGGGCGCACCGAATCGCTCACGTGTGACCACCATTCCGAATCGGCGCTGGCCGATCGCACGCGCTGACGGACTCGATTTGCCCCCGGCGTACTCGTCCGCTGAATGCTCATCACGGAGCGCGGAGCGGAAACCCCTCCGAGCCACAGCGGCGCGGAGGCCGGTTACGCTGTTCATGCTGGCTCGCCGGCCGCGCGCGTCGAGCGAGTCCGCAAGCCGCTCGGTAGCGTCACGGCCGCTTTCCGCCACCGCGATATAGCCATGAGTCGAGCTCTGACCGGCGGGCAACGAGTGACGAGCCGTCACGCTGGACGGGAATCCGCCGGGCGGACGCAAGCGCATAGACGCGGCTGCGCGGGCTCCCGATGTAGCCGGCGATCTGCTCGGCACCGCGAAGCCACCCATCCTCGGGGGCCGACTGGACCAGGCGTTTCGCCAGCAGCGGAGCGAGCCTGTCAGCGAGTCGGATGAGTGCCTTCTCGTCGCCGTCGGTCAGCTCAGTGAGCAGCGCGTCCAGAATCGCGCTCATGCGGCGCACTCCACGCCTTGGGAAACCGCTCGACGCCGAAAGCGAACGCGCTCAGAGTTCGGGCGCGGGCCGGGAGTGCTGTTCGGCCGTGTCAGTTGCCTCGGCGAGGGTCGTGTCTGGTTCGTAGCCACGGCGCTCTGGCTATCTTACTAAGTCATGCTGTATACCGTCAAGTATTGTTATAAGCGTCAACCAGCGTACTGAAGGGACCTTCTCGCACGGGTAGGCGCTCGATGATCAACCCAACGTGATTGTTGTGTCGTGATACCATCATTTGACGAGCGCGGGAATCTCCCGCCCGGCATTCACCCGGCGACCTGGGACGAGATCGTGGAGCGATACGCGACACACGAACGACGCGGACAGCTGATGGATGGCCTGCGCGCAGCGATCGAGTCACTGCACGCGGCGGGTTGCTCATGTGTGTATCTGGACGGCAGCTTCGTCACCGACAAGGAAGTGCCGGGCGACTTCGACGCGTGCTGGGAGGCCGGCTCCGTCGACCCAGGATTGCTCGACCCGGTTCTGCTCGACTTCAGCGACCGCCGCGCCGCACAGAAGGCGAAGTTCGGCGGCGAGCTCTTCCCCGCGCAGTTCGTCGCGGAGCCCGGAGGGACGACGTTCCTCAGTTCTTCCAGCTCGACCGGCTCACGCAGCAGCGCAAGGGGATCATCGCCATCGAGCTCGAGGCCTGGGGATGATCACGAACGAGCGCCAGTACCGAATCACGAAGGCGGCGCTCAAGCGCTTCGAGGAGGGTGTGGCTGGATTGAAGGCCTCAGGGCCCGGGCGGGATGTTGACCCTCGGATTCACGAGGCGATGATCGAGGCAAACAAAAGCCAGCGTGATGAGCTTCGCGAGGAGCTCGAGCGCTACGACGACCTTCGCTCGGGACGTATCGCGCAGCGCACGCTGCACTCGCTGCGCGACGTGCCGATTGCGCTGATCGAGGCGCGGATCGCGGCGCGGTTGACGCAGCGGGAACTCGCCCAACGTCTGGGAGTGCCAGAGCAGCAGGTTCAGCGGTGGGAGGCGAACAGCTACTCCGGCGTCGCGATCGAACGGCTGCAGGAGATCGCCGACGCGCTTCAGCTCCAGATGCTCGAGACGGTGACGTACGCCGTCCCGGCCTGAATCAGGCTCCAGATCCTCGCACGGCTACCCGAAGACGGTGGTGGACACCGGTCCTCAGCGGAATGCTTGGCGACCCTCCCATATCACCCGCATATCCAACATGATCAGGTCGAGACGACCCAGGTCTACGTGCACGCCGATCTCGCGATCAAGGAAAGGCGCTCGCCCGTACCGCCCCCGTGAATGGCAAGCCGGGGCGCTACCGGCCGCCCGATTGTCTGCTCGTTCCTGGAGGCACTCTGACGGCCCGCTCCTCACTGGAACTTCGCGGCTCGAGTGAGCGCCGGCCGGCAGAGACGGGAGGCGAGGAATTTTCTCGGGGATAGGGGTTGACAGTGCTCGCTGGCGGCCTATTAGAGCGATCAGAGAGGATTGACATAGAACTAGCGGCTCATCAGTTGGGTGGAGGCCCGGGGCCCAGGTCGAGAGGGGTTGCCTGACGGTTTGGCACCTACCGCCTTTGGTCAAGGCTCGTTGGCTCCCGGCCTCCACCACCTTTTTCACCTCTCTGAGCCGTGTGGTTGTTCCGGAGAGGAGGTGAGCGTTCGTATGTCTGTTCGTCGTCGTTGGCGGATCGGCTGGGTGCGGCGGGGGCTTGGCTCGCCGGCGCATAGCGCGATCGTGTTGCCCCGGCTCCGGCCGGCCGCCTGAGGAATGCTCTCGGATAGATCCTGTTCCGCCGGCGGCGCGCCGGCGGAACCGCTGGGTCGTGAGCAGGTCGCGGCCATGTTGGCCAGCGTCCAAAATGGCTCCACGCTACACACGGTGGGCGGGTTGGACGAGATGGCCTCCGAATCGGACCACATCACCCACGACGAGAGCGAACTGCTCCAAGCGCAATCGCTGGCGGCACGCGGGCTTGATGAGCACCTGGCCGTGGGGTTGCGTCACCGTCAGCTCGGCGGCGAGACGAGCTCGGCCGGTTACCTGCGCGACCTCAGCGACCGCCCGCGGCTCCCGGCCGCCGTTGAGCGGCGCCTGATTGATGCCGCCCAGGCCGGCGACCGCCGCGCCCGCGAGGAGCTGGTCGAGGCGTTCCTGCCGCTGATCGCCGGGGTCGCGCGCGTGTATCGCGGGTCGCAGGCCATCACCCGACTGGAGCTGATGCAGGAAGGCGTGGTCGGACTGCTCCGCGCGCTCGAGCGCTACGACCCAACGCTGGGGGTGCCATTCTGGGGGTATGCGGCGTGGTGGGTCAGGCAGGCGATGCAGCAGCTGATCGCTGAGCTGACCCGGCCGCTGGTCCTCTCCGACCGGGCGCTCAGGCAGCTCTCGCAGCTCAAGCGCGCGCATCGCGAGTACGTGTCCGAGCATGGGCGGGAGCCGAGCGGAAACGAGCTGGCTGACCGCACTGGCCTTACCCACGCGCAGGTCGCGGACATGCTCGCGCTCGAGCGTGTGCCGCAGTCGATGGACGAAGCGGTTCAGGGCGCCGAAGGGAACGTGGGGGTGTTCGGGGAGCTGCTCGCCGATCCGCTCACCGGCGACGCCTACGAGCGGCTGCTCGATCACTCAGAGATCGAGCAGATCCGCGCGCTGCTGGGAAGCCTCAACGATCGCGAGCGGATGATCCTGCGCGCCCGTTACGGTCTCGACGGGCCGGAGCAATCGCTGCGCGACGTCGGCGAGCGGACCGGGCTCAGCGCGCGAGCGGGTCCGGCAGATCGAACAACGCGCGCTCGGCAAGCTTCGCGCTGCCGCCACCCGCGGCGAGCGCGACTGACCACACGCCCTGGACCCCCCAGGGGTTGACGGTCGGGGCGGCCGGCCTATTGACACGGGACGAAGGCATCCGACAGCTGGAGGTGATCCCGGTGCATGTACTCGATCGTCCTCATCTTCTCCACGCTGCGGCGATCACCGCAGCCTGCGCGGCCCTGGCGATCGTGCTCACGCTGCTGCTCGCCGGCACGCTGAACGATCTCACGTCCACCTCGGCCAGCGGCTCGCCGACCCCGACGCCGAGCGCCGTCCACTCGACATCGACCCGTGCGGGATGGAATCTGAGCCCGTTCACGAGCCTGTTGCGCTCCCCAGTCCGGGTCCCATGGACGGCAGGCTCCTAGCCACGCCCGGCGATGCAGACGGCGATCGCTGGTGATGACTGGCGGCGGCGAGGTCGACCCGTACGGCGAGCTGGATGTCTCGCGAGACGCGTCGAGCGAGGAGATCCGTCGCGCGTACCGACAGGTTGCCCGTCGCCATCACCCCGATGTCAGCCAAGACCCCGGCGGGGCAGAGCGGTTCGCCGCGGCTGCGCGCGCCTACGAGATCCTGAGTGATCCGGCGGCGCGCGCCCGCTGCGACAACCGCTTCCCCCGACCTGTCCCGATCCGCCGATCGTCCGGGCTCCGACCCGCGGTCGGTCGGCGCGCAGTCCTCGAGCTGACCGACCGAGAGGCGGCTCACCTCGCGCACTTCCCTCTCACACTCACCGACGCCCACGGTGGCCGCATCGTGGTTCCGGCCGGGACCGGTGACGGCGACCAGCTCATGCTGCGCGACCGCGGTGAGGTGATCGTCCTCCGCGTCCGCGTCCACGAAAGACTTGACAGTCCTTGACTGAGATCTATTACCGGCGATGAGCACTATCCGTTCTCTCAAGGAGGTTCACATGGCACTGATTCGCTGGGAGCCGGTCACTGAACTCAACACCATCCAAAACGAGATGAACCGGCTCTTCAACACCTTCTTCGACCAGCCCACCCCCACCGGCCGCGGCGGCGCCCCCAGCAGGCGGTGGATCCCGGCGATGGACCTCGTCGAGACCGCCGACCACTACGTTCTCCGCGCCGACCTTCCCGGCCTGTCCGACGACGACGTCAACCTCCAGCTCGAGGACAACGTGCTCACCATCTCCGGCGAGCGCAAAACCCAACACGAACCGCACGAGGAGGGCTACTACCGAATCGAGCGCGCGTTCGGCAACTTCGCCCGCTCGCTCACCCTCCCCGACGGCGTCGACCCCGACGCGGTGCAGGCCCACTTCGACCGCGGCGTGCTCGAGATCCGAATCGCCAAACCCGAACAGAAAAAGCCCCGACAGGTCCAGATCGCCCTCGGCACCCGCCCAACCGACGACACCAAGACGATCGAGAGCACCGACACCGGCGACCCGCAAGTCAACAGCGGCGACCCGGTCCCCGCGCCGGCCTGATCCACGCACTGCCATACAGACCCTCCACACTCGCGGACCGCGGACTATCACCGCCGCGGTCCGCGCACCCTCGCTCACCCTCGCCGATCAGCGACGCTCCGCGATGGGCGGGATCGCTCGCACGCTCCTCACCAGCGACCCGCGCCCTTTCACCGACCGGCGAGCACGGGCGCCTTACCGACCCCGACCCCGAACACGAGACACCGCCTCGCCACCGGCAATTGGACGCGCCCAGACACGAGCGTGCGCTCTCTCATCACACGCACGAACCGCGGCCGCACGGACCGAGCCGTCACATTCAGCCCAAGCGTCTCTCGAATATGCCGACACCGCATGCGAACGACCCGCGAAGCACCAGGGACATGACATCCCGATCGGCATATTCAAGGGGTCGGCATAGTGCGTCCTATGCCGAGGTCGGCATAAGATGTAGTCGGCGACCAGCGCGAGCAGGGGCGCATAGCCGTCCTCCTCGAGCCCACGCTCGACGAGGTAGGCACGACCGGGCCGGTCGACGGGGACGTCGGTAACGCGCACACTTTCTGCCGGGCTCAGGTGTAGTTGGCTGTCGGTTTGCCGCACTTCGGGGCGGTGGCCGGGGGTCTTTCTGGATGGGTCTCCGATGCTGGTCTTGTCGTCGTTCGCCCACGACCCGCTACGACGGCAACAGAAGGCCCGACGAGGTGTCGTTCTCACCAATCGGCAGTCAGCTACCCATCCGACGTGCGTTTCGCCCTGCGGCGCCGATCGATGGCCGGGCGCTCGCTTCTCGCGCAAAGCGCGAGTCCGGGCGATGCGCTGGCTGCGCTATCGCAGGTCGTGCAACCGGCTGTGTGCCGGCCTGTACGCCAGAACGGGGCGCGGCCGCACCGCATGCGGCCTCGGCTTGCTGACTCAGCTGGCCGTCGGTCTGCGGCGAATCGCGAACATTGGTGCGCCGCACTCGGGGCAGTAGCCCTGCCAGCCGGGACGACCGTTGGGCAGGGTCACTTCCTGCGCGTCGGCGATGGTGACCTCTTCGCCGCAGACGCATCGGCCCTGTGGGTCGGGCTCCGGTGCCTCTGGGTGCCTTGCGCTCGGTTCAACCATGGACAAGCAGCATATTCCCGGCCATTGGCTTTCCCGCGGGCGCTGCCAATCAACCCCCGCAGACTTGCGGCCGGAGATCCGCTGGCGAGGCTTGTCGGTGCATTGGGTCGTTGCGAGGGATTGTCCGGCAGTTGTGATGAGACGGTGACGGGCGTGAAGCCGCCGTACCGCGCTCGATCACAGTCAAGCATCTCATCGCTCGCCCGATCGCCCGTCGGATCGCGGACGACCGCGCTCTCAACGCGCCCGTCGTTGTGTTCGGTTGCGCGAGTGGAGGCGATGCCGCGCGGCTTCCCGCGGCCGAGATTTTACGATGAGGGTGAACGCGACGACGATCGCTCTGATCAGGTTTATGACGATCGATTTGTGTAGGCATTCCCGGCTTGCGAAGCCGGGCATCGCCAGCTGACCGACGAGGAAGGCTCTTGACACCGAGGCGGGGTAGTGCAGGACGAGCTGCTGGTCGTGGGCGCCGGCGGCTGTGGTCACTTTCGCGGAGATGATCAGAAGGCACGACCGCGCGATGGTTTGTCAGCGGAGGTGCGCGACGGGCTACTTCTTGGCCGGCTCGAAGTACGGGTTGGTGCCGGAGGCGTGGTCGGTGACGTCGACGACGTGGTCGATCTCGGAGACAGCCTGGGTGATGGCTACTTCGATGCCCTGGCTGAGGGTGACTGTGGCCATGCCGCAGCCCTGACACCCCCCGCCGAGGCGCAGATAGGCGGTGGGGCCTTCGATGCCCGCGAGCTCGACGTGTCCGCCGTGGCTGGCGATGCTCGGGTTGACGTCGCGGTCGAGCACGGCTGTGACGCGACGGGCGATGTCGGTGTCCAGGCCAGAGCCGGGCATTGTGGGTGGAGTCGGAGGGCGGACGGCGGGACCGGCTCCCGGGCTCATCGGGAGGGTCGGAAGGGCGAGGGGCGGGGGAGGCGGCTTGTTCGGGTTGAGGACTACGAAGCCGCTGTGCAGCGGGTCTTCGCTCCAGTCCACGGTGGCTCCGCGCAGCTTGTCGGCGCTGTCGTTGGCCACCACGATTGTGAGATCCCCCTCGTGCTGCACGGTGTCGCTGGCGCGGACCTTGGCCTGCGGCTCGAGCGACAGCGCGCAGACGTATTCGCCGTCGGCCGCGCCGGTGATCCGCACGGTCAGAACGCGATCGTTGGGTTCGGGCGCGGCGGCGCGGAAGCTGCGCACGCGCTCGAGGGCTGATGCCGTGATGGCGAGGAGTGCGGGGGCTGGGTCGGCCACCGATCTACGATAGCGCCGTGGACCGTCTTCTCTTGATCCTGCCGTCGGCCACCTACCGGGCGCCGGACTTCCTGGCGGCGGCGCGGGAGCTCGGCGTCGCGGTCACGGTCGCGTCCGAGCGCCGGGCGGCGATGTCAGCGGCGATGGGCGAACGTGCGCTCACCCTGCGGCTGTCGGACCCGGCAGTGGCGGCCGAGCAGATCGCCCAGCGGGCGCGGGAGACCCCGTTCGCCGCGGTCGTGGGCGTCGACGATCAGGGTGTGATGGCCGCCGCGCTGGGCGCCGAGCGCCTCGGGCTGCCGCACAACCCGCCGGCCGCTGTTGCCCGCACGCGCGACAAGGCGGCGATGCGCGGGGCGCTCGCGGAGGCCGGCGTCCCGCAACCGCGCTTCGCTTTGCTGCCCTTTGGAGCCGACGTCGCGACGGTGGCGCGCGACGTGGGCTTTCCCTGCGTCGTTAAGCCGTTGGGATTGTCGGGCAGCCGGGGGGTGATCCGGGCGGATGACGCCGAGCAGGCGCGCTCGGCCGCCGAGCGCGTCCGGGGCATTCTGTCCGTCGCTCGGGAGCCGCCCGGGTCGCCGCTGTTGCTGGAGAGCTACCTGCCCGGCGCGGAGGTTGCGGTCGAGGGGCTGTTGCGCGGGGGTTGTCTGCAGGTGCTGGCGGTGTTCGATAAGCCCGACCCGCTCGAGGGGCCGTATTTCGAGGAAACGTTGTACGTGACGCCGTCGCGGCTGGCGACCGGCGTCCTGGCCGAGGTCGAGGCGGTTACTGCGCGGGCGGCGCGTGCGCTGGGGCTGCGGGAGGGACCGATCCACGCCGAGCTGCGCGTGGACGGCGAGCGGGTGAGCGTCCTGGAGCTAGCGGCCCGGTCGATCGGCGGGCTGTGCTCGCGCGCGCTGCGCTTCGGCGCCGGCGTCAGCCTGGAGCAGGTGATCGTGCGCCACGCGCTGGGCCTCGGGATCGAGGACCTGGCGCGGGAGTCGGCGGCGTCCGGGGTGATGATGATCCCGATCCCCGGGGCTGGCGTGCTGCGCGCGGTCGAGGGGCAGGAGGAGGCGCGGGCGGTGGAGGGCATCGGCGGGCTGGAGATCACGATCGCCCGCGGCCGCCCCGTGGTGCCGCTGCCCGACGGTGACCGCTACCTGGGCTTCGTGTTCGCGCGCGCGGCGAGCGCCGACGCGGTCGAGCGTTCGCTGCGCGCCGCGCACGCCCGCCTGCGGATCCGGATCGAGCCGCAACCGCCCGAGCCGGTCGGCGCGCGCTAGCGTGGGTCACCCGTGCGCGTCCTTTTGATCTCGACCTACGAGCTGGGTCACCAGCCGTTGCACGTCGCGTCGCCGGCGGCCGCGCTGCGCCGCGCCGGGCACGAGGTCCGCTGCCTGGATCTCAGCGTGCAGCCGTGGGACCACGGCGCCCTGGAGTGGGCGCAGGCGGTCGGCTTCTCGGTGCCCATGCACACCGCCATGCGCCTGGCACTCAGCGCCGGCCGCCGAGTGCGCCGCGAGCACCCCGGGCTGCCGATCTGCTTCTACGGGCTCTATGCCACGGTCAGCCGCGAGCTGGTAGAGCGTGAGCTCGCCGCGCGCGCGATCGCCGGCGAGTACGAGCCGGCGCTCACGGCCTGGGTGGACCAGCTGGCGGCCCCGTGCGCGACCGCCCTGGCCGCCGAACGGCCGATCATCCACCTGCAGCGCGGGAGCTTCGACGCGCCGGCGCGCGAGCTGCTGCCCGGACTCGAGCGCTACGCCCGCCTCGCGGTGGGCGGGGAGGAGCGGCTGGTCGGGTACGTGGAGGCCAGCCATGGGTGCGTTCATCGCTGCCGGCATTGCCCTGTCCCCGCCGTCTACGACGGGCGCATCCGCGTCGTGCAGGCCGAGACCGTCCTGCGCGATGTCGAGCGCCTGGCGGCCATGGGCGCGCGCCATATCACGTTCGGCGACCCCGACTTCCTTAATGGCTGGCGGCACTCTCTGGCGATCGTGCGCGCGCTGCGCGAGCGCCGACCGGAGCTGACCTTCGACTGCACGACAAAGGTCGAGCACGTGCTCGAGCACGCCGACGTGTGGGAGGAGATGGCCGCCTCGGGCTGCCTATTCGTCGTCAGCGCGCTGGAAACCGTCAACGACGAGATCCTCGCCCTCCTCGACAAGGGCCACAACACCGCCCAGGCGGTGCAAGCCCTCGGCCTGCTGCGCGAGCACGGAATCGAGACCCGGCCCTCGTTCATGCCCTTCACGCCGTGGACGACCCCGCGTGACGTGCTAGAGATCGTCGACTTCGTCGCCGCGCACGATCTGGTGGCGAACGTGGATCCGGTGCAGTACACGATCCGGCTGCTCGTGCCCGAGGGCTCGCTGCTGCTCCAGGGCAAGGACCTGCGCGAGCACCTCGGCCCCTACGACGCCGAGCGCCTAAGCTACCCGTGGCGCTCAGCGGACCCGGCAGCAGACCGGCTGCAGGGCCGCCTCAGTGCGCTAGTCCAGCAGAGCGCCGCCGCGCGGGAAGCAATTGGCCTGACGTTCGCGCGTATCCGCGCGGCGGTGCGCGAGGCGACCGGCGAGGCGAGCGGCCCGGAGCCGGAGGCCATCCCCATGGGATCGAGCGAGGGGAGGCCACGGCTCACCGAGCCGTGGTTCTGTTGAGCGGAGCCCACCGAGGGCCAGTTCGGTCCTCTCACAGCATGATTACGTGGTCCGGCGGGTCGCCCGCCAGCGCCGCGTAGAGGTCGGGGAAGCAGCCGACCGACACCCCCGCGACCGTTCCCGTCGGCAGCGCCGCGCCGATTCTCCCCCTCGGCGAGGCAGCGCTCCAGCGCGCACCGGTCTCAGACCATGAGCAGCATTCCGTGCTCGGCGGACACCCGCCCGAGGCGCTCGCCCACGGGATCGCCCGCTCGCAGCAGGTCGGTGTTGTCGTCAAAGAAAAACATTCCGACGACCTCGACGCCGTGCGTTCCCTGCTCCAGCTGCGGAAGGATCATCTTCCCGAGCTTGTAGCTGGCCGTGTGGCCAGAGGTGGAGAACACGTAGGCAACCTTCATCCCGGCGGGAGAGCTGGTGAGCGGAGCGCACACGTACGAGCAGGACGGCGAGCGGTACTTCCTCGTCGACGGGCACGTCCACTTTTGGAACGTCCACCCGGGCAGCCCGGGGGGCCAGGTCGGACCTCGTGCGCGTCCCTACAGAACCGCCCAATTGAATGCCCGCTGAGGGGAGGCCAAACCACACGCCACGGCGCCCGCTCCGGGACGATCCGAGCGCTCGAGTCCGTGCTCCACATGCCGCTCGGCACGAAAAGCGACCACCAGTAAAAAGGGCGCCACGGTAGGCTCCTGCTTGCCACGCTTTGCCGCTCAGCAAGCGCCGGCGGCCGAGCCGGACGCGGGCCTCCGTTCCGCATCGGCCGGCGAGCAGCAGTCTCTGCGGCGCCAATCTGTGCTGCTCGTGAGGAATTCGAGGCGTCTCGACCGCCGCTCGCCGGGCTTCTGCTCTCCGCCGGTTGCGGCCACGTCGGTTGTCCCATGCAGACGCTCCGTATTGGTGCAACGGGGCAGTCAGATCGTCTCTGCGGAGACGCCTCGTGGGGCTACAGTCAACAGCCCCGAGGACACCGTCCGCGTCGGCTCGCGACCTCCGCGCTAGCCAGCTGGCACTTGGCTGCAAGCGGCCCGAACCTGAAAGGAGGTTGTCCCGCTCGTCGTGGAAATTCATAGTGGCGGCGGTCCGACTGTCATCGTTACATAGTGAGCGCTGCGATGTCGTCCTCCTCGGTGGTGTGAGTGACGGCTTGGCGACGACGGAGTAGGTCGGCTTCGATCTTGACTGCGAGGGTGGCGAGGCCGCGGTAGCCCTCGACCTTGCGGAATCGGCTCTCGGCTTCGAGCATCCCGGCGGCGGTCCAGCGCAGGCACATGTCGCCGGAGCTCCAGTGCTTGACGTTGCGGTGGATGACCCGGACGGTGGAGATCATTGACTCGCACGGATTGGTCGACTGGAGCGTGAGCTTGAGCTTGCCGGTGATCCCCAGGCGGGTCACGGTCAGCGTCTCCTCCATCCCCTCCCGGAGCGAAGCGGCGGCACCGGGATGGTCGCGGTCCAGCTCGATCGCGAGTGACGTGAGCTGCTCGAGCGCCCGCTCGTGGTTGGTCTCCTGCCACGCCCGCCGCAGCCGGGTCTTGACCGCCGAGCGGTTGCGCTCGGGGAGATGGTCAAGCACGTTGCGTTGCTTGTGCTGTGTACAGCGCTGCACCGGGACGTCGTTGCCGAACACCTGGCGTATGGCTTTCCGCAGGCCCTTCGATCCGTCGATCACGAACAGCAGCCCTTGCTCGACGTCAAGGCCCCGGTCGACCAGGTCGGCCAGCAGCGCTGACGCGACCGTCGCGTTCTCGGTCGAGCCGTCCCACAGCCCGAGGGCGAGCTTCTCGCCCTCGGTCGAGATCCCCAACGCGACGATGTTCGTGCGACCGTGCAGATCGATCCCGTCGAGCATGATCACCGCCAGGCGCAGATCGGACAGTGGCCGGTTCATCAGCTTCCACAGCTGATCGCGGGTCCGCTGCACGAACGTCCGGGACACCGCCGACTTCGAGGTCGACCGGGCGTCCGCCTCGACCTCGGCGCCGACCGGCTCCTGCGCGCGGCCGTACTGGCGGGTCGAGACGCCGGCCAGGATCCGCTCCAGCACGACATCGCCGAGCTGATCACGATCGGCGAAATGGTCATAAGTCGCGAGCGGCAGCTCTGACTCGCCGTCCGCGGTCCGAGCCCGCGGCCGCCTGACCGCAACGCGCCGGCCGCCGAGCGTGACCTCGCCGGTCTCGTGGCCGTGACGGACCGCGGTCCGCTCAGGGTTCCACTTCCCCTTCGGGCCGACGACCTCGTCGACCTCCTGCTCGAGCAGCTCCCTGAGCACACCGAGCCCGACCTCGACCGACAGCGCGAGCAGCCCCTCCATCGCGACCCCCACCAGCTCCCCCAACGCCTCCCGCACCCGCTCCGGGAGCACGGCCTCATCCTGGGTCGCCTCTGCGACCGGTACGTTCCACTTCACGGCGGTTCCTCCTTTGGATCTCGGCGGATCGCCCATCACGCTCCCACCAGGAGCGGACGGGCCGGAGGGACCGCCGTCACCTCAAACTTCTACGAGCCGTGGGACAACCTCGGAGCGGCGTCCCGTCCGTTAGCTCCGCGATCAAGACGGTTGATCGCAGATCCTGAGCACGAACGGCCCGAGTGAGCACCTCGCTAAAGCCGGGAGCAAGAGCGTCCTTGTCTTCCCATGCCGGAGAGCCGAACTCCAGGAGGCTCGACACGAGCCCAACGATGAACGCGCAGCCGCCCTCGACCGCGGGCCGGATGACGATCGAATCACACATGTGCGATTCATAGCGCCAGTCGCGTCCGCATGAATTCGACCAAGGGCGTATAGCCCCTACATCTCAAGGTCTAACGCGTAACCGTCGCGTTACCGGCGGCGGCCCCCACCATTAAGCGAGACCTGCCTTGACTCGGCGACGAGCATCTCGCCACTGACGACGAGCGTCCTGCATCGCGCGGATACCGGGCCTCGAACTGGCTTAGCGGCAATGCTGCGAGCGCGTCCGCCCGGTGCGTGCTTGCTGTCCGCGCTAAGGACGTGACTTGCCACCGAGAGGGAGATGCTCGTGGCGGAGTCAAAGGGGGGCGCAGGCGCGTTGCGTCCGAGCTGCTGCGACTGCTCAGGCGCGAGACCGCCCTGGCTCTGGCCGATGGCGCTGGTTTCTGCTGGGAGGCGCCTCGATTCCGCCGGGAGCGGGATGGCGACATCGGTGATGGCGATTGGCCCGTCGCCTATTCCTACGTAGACCCCCGCTGGCGCCTCGGGCAGGTTACGTAGATCCACCGCAGCGCGAACTGCCTCCGCTTGGCATCGAGATCAGCCCGAACGGTTTCGAGCTGGCCGGCTGAGAAATCCGTATAGCGACGAAACCGCCCGGCCCCGTCCGGACAGGGCCAGGCGGTTTCGCTGTCTACGAAGAGCTAACTGCTCGCCGTCCTCACTCTCATTGCGCTGCGCCCGGCTTTGACCCTGCGATTCTCCGCGACTGGGTCGCGGAGATCCGAGGCATCACGACTGACGCAACGTGGGCGTTCCTGCCCGACTCGCCAGCATGCTGCGCTCATGGGTGGACCGTTACTGCGCCGAAGATATCGGGGCCAGCCTGGCCTGTCTGGATGATGCCATCCGCCGTGACCGGCACCGCTGAACACCTCCGGAGCTGACTGTTTGACGAGCTTCGTCGGGGGAGCAGCCGACAGACTTCCGATCACGTGCTTCGGCTTGCAGGTGCGGCGGCTGCGCGAGCTGATCTGAGTACAACAGGCGAGCCGCGCGCCGTTGGGGGAGCAGGGCCCGCGGCCGGTGTCGATTGCGGTTGACGTAGCTGATACCGTCGGTATAGCATTTTGCTATCAGTTTGGCTTGAAGTGGCCGCCAGTCGGCGGCCAGGTAATCTGCCCGTCCGGAAGGCGCCAGATGTGCTGGGATTTCGCTGCCCAGGAGGAGGGTCTGATGCGAGCCAAGAGGACTGCACGGGCCCATCTAGCGGCGACGTTGCTCATCGCGGTCAGCGTGCTGGCAGCCGCCTGCGGCAGCGCCCGCACGCCGACTGGGACGACCTTGATTAATCCCAAGGCAGCGAAGCCCGCTGGGTCGTGGCCGTACCCGAATGGTGATCTTGCGAATACGCGGGACGCGGCGGGCTCCGCGATCTCGTCGACCAATGTTGCCAGCCTGCAGCAGGCATGGACGTTCAGGTTGCCCGCCTCATTGGTAACGTCCGGACCTGGCTTTGGCTCGCTTACCGCGACGCCGGTCGTGACCAACGGTGTCGTCTACCTGCAGGATCTCGGTGACAACGTGTATGCGCTGGATCTCGCGACCGGGCAGGTGAAGTGGGAGTACCAGGTCAGCTCGAAGATAGTCGGAGCCGGGCCGAATGGCGTCGCGGTCGCGGGCGGTGTCGTGTTCGGGGACACCATGACCACGGTCTTCGCGCTGAATGCCGGAACTGGCAAGACTATCTGGGTCGACCCGAATCTGCTCAGCGACGGTCAGGGACTGTTCGGCTTCCAGCCGCAGGTGGCAAATGGCCGCGTCTACCTGGCAAGCTCCATCGGAACTGGGCCCGGCGGCGGGGTACTGCTGGCACTCAGCGCCTCCACCGGCAAGCTGGTCTGGAAAGTGAATACGATCCTTCCTGCCAGCAACAGCTCAGCGACAAGCACATACGGCACAGGCGGCGCGTGGGAGACCCCGCTGGTCGGCAGCGACGGCTCGGTGACCTTCGGCATCGGCAATCCCTATCAGACGGCGGCAGCCGCGATCGCCCACCCTTCGGCGCAGCTCTACGCAGACAGCGAAGTGAATCTCGAGGCGGCGGCCGGAAAGCTGCGCTGGTACTACCAGGCTGTCCCCAACGACTTCATGGACCACAACATGCAGACCTCACCGATTGCCGCGACTATCAGCGGAGAGCCTGCCGTGATCGGCTCGGGGAAGATGGGCGAGGTCTACGCGATGAACGCCAGCACTGGCAGGCTGATCTGGAAGACGCCCGTCGGCGAGCACAGCGTCTCCGACAACTACTCGCTCGAGGCAATGGAACACAAGCTCACGCTGACGGCGCCCTACCTTATCCTTCCCGGCGGGCTCGGCGGCCTGCTGTCCAACCCGGCCCTGGCTGGTAACAACGTGTACGTGGCCACCGTGGACCTGCCGTTCACTGTCGCCAAGATGAGCTACCCGCTGGGCGCCCCGGACGGCGACGGCACTGGCGAGATCGAGGCTCTCAACCTGACCACCGGCAAGATCGAGTGGGACACCAAGGTACCGGCCATGCCGCTGGGCGCCACCACCGTCTCCAACAACCTCGTCTTCACCACCCTATACACCGGTGTCTTGATCGCCCTGAACCGCAACACCGGCGCCATCGTCTATGAGCACAAGCTGCCAACGTCCACCAACGCGCCCATCGCCATCGCCGGCAACACGATCCTCGTCCCAGCGGGCGGTCCCAACCTCTACGGGCCCAAGGGCGGCTCGGCGCAGCTGGTGGCCTACACAGTGAGGTGAGCTACTGGATGGACCCCGCATCCGCCGAGTCCGGGTTACTGCGGCTCGCTGGCGATTCCGGTTCATCTGGGTGCGAGGCAGCGGCCTGGGTGTGGTCAGCGAAGGCCGGATGGCGGTTCAGAAGCCGACTCGCTATCCGTTGGACGGCGAGCAGACTCTGGCTCCTCGCTGGTGGCATCCTCGACGATGGACGCGGCTAGCCGGTTCAGGCTTTCAAGCCGTGGTGAAACGTGGAATCAGATAACGCACAGTGCGGCCCATGCGCGTCGTCAGCCGCACATCGCGCACCGATAGCCGGCCCTGCGCGGGCAACGCCGTCAGGTGGGCTCGGATTACCGGAGGGTTACCGCGCTGATGGCCGGCGCCCCTCCAGCTAGGGCGAGGCGTGAGACGCTGTCGAGCCGGGCGCGGGTGGCTGCGTAGCGCGCGACCGCTTCCTGTACGTCGTCATCGGTGACGAGGTAGGCGCGTGCGCGTCGAACGCTTCTTTACGCGCTGAGGGTGGGCGGCACAGATGCGACGGACTACACGACACCCAGCCCACGCGGTCAATGTGTGTCTTGAGGAAGTAGCCGCCGCGACACGACCCGGAAACGGCGATGCTGCGTGGACTCGTCTGCTTTCGCGCTAAGCGGCAGCCGCGGCCGATCGCGCGCCACACCCGCCCGACGGAACCGACGGAGCAGCCCGTCTGCACCGGACCAGAGTTGCGCGTGGCCGGCAAAGCGGGGGCGTCGCCGATCGGGAGATCCGATTTCCTCCTCGCCAAAGGTGCGCATCTGCACGCGCTCGACGGGCGGGCGTCGTGATCGGCTACGCCGGCTGCCCTCCTTTGCCGCGGTTGCGGTAGTCGCCGATGTGCTTGCTGTCGGCCCGATCCGCGGTGAGCTGCAAGCGCACCAGGCTGTCGTTCGCGTGGCGGAGCAGCCACCCCTGCTGACGCCCACCTCGCTGCCGGTCAGGACGAATCTGAGCAGCGAGCTCGAGCGCGACGGCGAGACGCCTCCTTTTCCGAGCGAGGGACAGCGCGGCGTCGGCGCGCGCTTGCTCGATTTGAGCTGACCCCGACTGCCCCCTTGGACGAAAACGAGGCGTCTCGCGCCGGCAAGGACCAGCTCGAGCCGATACTCCTCAGATTCGTCCAAAGCGCTATGGCGTGCTAGCCGAAATCGAGTTAGCGCCACCCCGCGCGGACCGCTCCTCGCGCGGG
>CAVTRE010000005.1:0-524166 GCA_963737055.1 uncultured Solirubrobacterales bacterium
GACGAGGACACGCAATGTCGCACCACATCTCCGGGCCCCGAGCGGTAGCCGAGCCGATCGCGGACATCACAGACCTGTACGCGTTCCCGAGCCCGGAGCGTCCGGACTCGCTCGTGCTGGTGCTGAACACGCTGCCGTTCGCGCCGCCGTCGGCGCAGTTCTCGGACGGGCTGATCTACCGCTTCCGGCTGCGCCCGCTGACCGCGGCCGGTCGCGACGATCCCGCGCCGTTCGCCGCAGACGGCGAGGAGCTCGTGTTCGACTGTGTGTTCTCCGAGCCCGGGGGCAGCGATGGCTCGCCCGCACTTGATCAGGAGGGCACGTGGTCGACGCCGGCTGGCGGGACGGTCCCGTTCCGTGTGCACGACGAGCGCGGTGCCCGGGCGCACGGAGTTCGCGTGTTCGCCGGGGTGCGGTGGGACCCGTTCATCCTGGATGCGCCGGCGGCGCTCAAAACGATCGCGACGCGGACGCTGGCGTTTACCGACCCGGGCTCGATCTATCTCGACGGCAAGAACGTGCTCAGCCTGGTACTCGAGGTCGACCGTAAAGGCGTGTTGGATGGCGGCGAGCTGTTCGGCGTGGTCGCCGAGACGCTGACCCGCGGCAGGCTCCACGTCCGGCTCGAGCGGGTCGGCCGACCCGAGGTGCCAAACCTGATGTTGGCGCCCAAGGAGTTCGACCCCGTGAACCGCGATCTCGAGATCCGCGACCTCTACAACATGGAGGACGCGTTTCACCTTGCTCAACCCTACCTGGGGGCGTACCGCGCCAGGCTGAACGCGAACCTTGCGTTCTGGGACAGCCTCGACGGCAGCACCGACTGGCCGATGAGCGCGGATGGGACGCACCCGCTGACCGAGTTGGTGCTCGCCGACTATCTCGTCGTCGACGCGGCCAAGCCGTACGCCGAGCAGGGTTCGTTCCTCGAGATCGAGATGGCGACTCGGCGCGGGGAGGCGCATCAGACCTGTGGCGGCCGAGCGCTGAACGACGACGTGATGGACACCATCTTCACGCTCCTGGTGAACGCCGGAAACGGCCCCAGGATCCGCGATGGCGTCGATCAAGCCACGCGACCTGCGTCGCAGACGTTCCCCTACCTGGCGCCCCCGAATCCGGATCCCCCCCAACCTCCAGAGCACCTGTAGAGGTTCGAGTAATGAGCGCCCCGACCGCGACGGCAAGCTCGACCCTCGAGCTCGACGACATCCAACGCGGCGTACTCCATCAACGACCGTCCCCGTACGTCGGGACCTACCTGCTGCTTCGCATCGACGATCGACGGGCAGGACGGGAGCTCATCCGGCGGCTGCTGCCGGCGGTCGGCTCCGCCGCCGCGTCGTCCGACCCGGCGGAGCACGCCTGGGTGACGGTTGGGTTCACGTATCAGGGGTTCAAGGCGCTGGGGATGCCGAAAGCCTCGCTCGACAGCTTCGCGCCGGAGTTCCGGCAGGGCATGGCGGCGCGCGCGGCGGAGTTGGGTGATCGCGGCGAGAGCAGCCCCGAGAACTGGGAGAAGCCGCTCGGTACCCCGGAGGTCCACGTCGCGCTGGCGGGCCTGTCACCCGACGCCGCGCGGTTGGAGACGAGGCTCGAGCGCGCACGCCGGGCGGTCGAGGAGCTATCCGGAGTCGAGGCGATCTGGCGCCAGGATTGCTACCAGCTCCCGACCGGCCGCACGTCGTTCGGCTTTAAGGACGGGATCGGCCAACCGGCAGTCGAGGGGAGCGGGATCCCGGCGTCCAATCCGCTGGAGCGGCCGATCAAGGCCGGCGAGTTCATCCTCGGCTACCCCGACGAGACCGGAGAGCTTCCGCCCATGCCCAGCCCGACAGTGTTCGGGCGCAACGGCACGTACATCGTGTTTCGGAAGCTGCACACCCGTGTCGCTGCGTACCGCCGTTACCTTCGAGACAGGGCGGCGGATCGCAAGGAGGAGGCGTTACTTGGCGCCAAGATGGTCGGCCGCTGGCAAAGCGGGGCCCCTCTGGTTTTGGCGCCGGACGATGACGATCCGGAACTCGGCGGGGACGAGACCCGGAACAACGCGTTCCTCTACGGCCACGATCGCCGCGGGCTGAAGTGTCCTGCCGGTGCGCACGCGCGGCGCGCCAACCCCCGGGATGCGCTTGATGAGGACGGTAGCGTGGACGTCCGCCTGCACCGGATGATCCGGCGTGGCACCAGCTACGGCCCGATACTCCCGGACGGCGTGCTCGAGGATGACGGCGCGGACCGCGGCATCGTCTTTGTGTTCGCCGGCTCACATCTGAAGCGCCAGTTCGAGTTCGTCAAGACCCAGTGGCTGAACGACGGCATCTTCATCGGTGCGCCGCAGGAGCAGGATCCGCTCGTTGGAAGGCCGGCCGGGAACGGAGTCTTCACGATCCCCAAGCAACCCATCAGGCGCCGGCTACAGGAGATGCCGCCGTTCGTCGTTACGCGCGGCGGCGAGTACTGCTTCGCGCCCGGCCTTCGTGGGCTGCGCTGGCTCTCGGAACTCAGCACCTAGGACGATCGACCCAGACCGGAGGCGCCGTGGCAGCAAGCTCGACAAACACAGAACGGTGGAAGGCGCTCGACTTCGGGCCGCCGCCTTCCGAGGGCGAGGAGCCCGACGACCCGGTGCTCCTGGAGTACGCGGCCGGCGAATCGATCGCCGTGATCACGCTGAACCGGCCGCACGCTGACAACGCCATCACAACAGAGATGGGTGCGAGCCTGACCGAGGTCCTCGAAACGATCGCCGTCCGCCCAGCAGTGCGGGTGGTGATCATCACCGGTGCTGGGAGCCGCGCATTTTCCGTCGGAAGCGATCTCCGGCAGCGCAAGAACATGACCAAGGAGGGGTGGCTTCGGCAGCGCCAGGACTTCGACCGGACGTTGTACACGCTGCGCGAGCTGCGGAAGCCCATCTTCGCTGCGGTCAACGGTGTCGCATACGGCGGCGGGTCGGAGATCGCGCAGAGCACCGACTTCATCATCGCGTCGGAGAACGCTACCTTCGGTCAGCCAGAGGCAATGATCGGGCTCGCCGCGGGCGGCGGCTCACCGGTGTTCCTGCCGCGCGTCCTCCCACCGGGCAGGGCGATGCAGATGCTGATGACAGGCGATCCGATCAGCGCCCAGGAGGCGCACCGCCTGGGCATGGTCAACGAGCTGTACGCGCAGACCGAACTGATGGAGGCCGCGCACCGGATCGCGGAAAAGATCGCGAGCAACTCACCGACGGCGGTTCAAGCCGTGAAACGGGCAGTCCGGCTCGGGCAAGGACAACCGACCGAACAGGCGATCGCGATCATGATGGAAGCCCACTGGCGCTCCGCAGTGCATCCAGACCGGATTGAGGGGATCGGCGCATTCAACGAGAACCGCGACCCAACCTTTAACGACCCCGACTACTGAATCGACGAGGTTCGACTGAGGAGGCTCACGAGATGGCTGTAGCCGACGACTTGGAACGGCAGCGCGCAGCGCTGACCATGATCCATGCCGAGCCGTTCAACGCCGAGGCGCCGCCCGAGGCACTCGACGGTGACATTACCCCGACTGCGCTGCACTACGTGCGCAGCAACTTTCCCGTACCCGATCACGACGGCACGCTCGAGATCGCCGGCGCGGTTGAGAACCCCCTCACGCTCACGCTCGACGACCTCCGAGCACTGCCGCCAGTCGAGCGCGTCGTCACGCTCGAATGCGCCGGGAACGGTCGACTCGCGATGAGGCCGCTTCCAGCCGGTGAGCCCTGGGGCGACTACGCAGTCTCCACGGCACGATGGAAGGGCGCGCTCCTGCACGAGATACTCGAGCGGGCGAAGCCGCATCCAACCGGCGTCGAGGTGCGCTTCGCCGGTGCCGACCACGGGTCATACATCCTCAACCCAGTGCTCAAGAACATCGACGCCTCCGACCTGTCGTTCGAGCGATCGCTGACGCTCGTCCACGCCGCCGACCCATCCGCCGAGATCCTGATCGCTTACGAGATGAACGGAGAGCCGCTCAATCCCGACCACGGGTCACCGTTCCGCCTCATCGTCCCGCATTGGTACGGCGTCGCCTCTGTCAAGTGGCTGAAGCACATCGAAATCCTGACAACGCCCTTCCTCGGCGAGTTCGAGACCGGCCACTACATGTACCAGTGGCACGACCGGCCGGCCGAGCGCGTGACGGTCATGCGACCGCGGGCACGGATAACCGACCCCAGCCCGGGCGCCGCCGTGCGCCTCGGTGGCACATACGTCGTTCGCGGCAAGGCATGGTCGGGCACCGGCCCTGTCACCAACGTCGACCTGAGCCTAACCGGGGAGGCCGAGTGGCTACCGGCGCACCTAGAGACCCCGAGAGGTCCGTACCAGTGGCAGAGCTGGTCGTTCGAATGGCAACCGGACGAACGCGGCCGAAAGACGCTGCGCGCACGAGCAACCGACGCGGCAGGAAACGTGCAGCCCGAAGTTCCAATCTGGAACCGGCTCGGCTACGGCAACAACGCAATCGAGGTCGTCTTCGTCGACGTCGGGTAGTACTCGCTGCAAGTTCACGCCAGATCACCCCGTCCACGCCGTGCGTGCGCCAGCTCTCCTATCGGGCGTTCCGCTCGGTGCATTCAGGCTGCTGATCCTGGAGTGCCTGGCGCTAGGGTCGCGTCCCCGCCAGCTGTAGAAACGCTGCCGGTTCACGCCGACCTCGGCAGAGCGAGGTACCGAGGTGGGGTTTCGATTCGGTTTCTCGGCTGAGGGGCGCAGCACGGGGAGTCGGGTGCTTGCTCGGCTCCAGCTAACGCCCGCTGCCCCTTGGAACGATTCCACAACTGGCGGGCGCCTACGTGGGCGTCCGTCGCGAGACCCTCGCAGATCATCCTCCTAGGGAGGTGAGATCCGGTCGCCGGGCGTTTCTGCAATCCCTGGCGGCGCAGCGGTCGACGTCCCTGCGCGACGGATGTGCGCTTTTCATCCGGATCGGGTGATGGGCACCCAACCGTCGGGGGAGATGATGGGCGGGTGGAGACCGATCGGGGGAGGGCTCGGTGACGGGCCAGGCGATCGGCGAGGTCCTCTCGTTTGGCGTCGGCGTCGCGCTAAGCCCGGTACCGATCATCGCCGTGGTACTGATGCTCGCCACGCCGAAAGGCCGGACGAACGGGCCGGCCTTCCTAACGGGATGGGTACTCGGGATCGCCGTTCTGGGCACGATCGTGCTGCTCATCGCGAGCGGCGCATCGGCCAGCAAGCACGGCAGCCCAGCGACTTGGGTCAGCATCGTCAAGATCGTCCTCGGCGTCCTGCTGTGGCTGCTCGCGGTTAGGCAGTGGCGCGGACGTCCTCGCGGCGGCAAGGAGCCTCAACTGCCGGCATGGATGAAGAGGATCGACACGTTCACGCCCGTCAAGTCGGCCGGGATGGGAGCACTGCTATCGGCAGTCAGTCCCAAGAACCTGCTGCTCGTCGTCGGCGCCGCGGCGGCGATCGCTCAGACCGGAGCGAGCGCCGTAGGCCAAGCCGTCGCGCTGATCGTGTTCATCGTGCTCGCCACGCTCGGCGTGGGCGCGCCGGTCGCGATCTACTTTCTCATGGGTGACCGCGCGACCCGGATCCTCGACGAGCTGCACGACTGGATGGTCCGCGAGAACGCCACGATGATCGCGGTCATCTGCGTCATCTTCGGCGCGAAGCTGATCGGCGACGCGATCACCGCGCTCGCCACCTAAGCGGCTTGCGGCCCGCGACTCGTCGGCAGTTGGGTCGTGCAGGTCGGCGAGGACGTAGATGTGCCACGCACCGTCCGCACGGGCGACGTGGCCGAGGTGGAGCGGTTTGGCGTCGGCCTCGCGGATGACCGGAGGCGGAATGGAATCGCATGCCGATCGGGAAGCCGCCCGCGCCTCTCTTGCCAGCCCCGGCAGCAAGGTGGGTCCAGACCCGCTCGGGGCTCGAAAGCCGCCAGCCGGCCTGCGTTACCGTCGTGGTGTTCGGCCTCGATACTGCTGGCAGGGGAAGCCGCGCACCCCCAGTCCTTCGATCGAGAACACTCGACCTGCTTCGGGTTGGCGGGCGAGGGCGGCCTCGTCGAGATCGACGCGGGCGGTGGTGACGAATAGGGTGGCCCGGTCGGGTCCGCCGAACGCGCAGGAGGTGGGACGCGCGACCGGGACCGGCACGGTGGCGAGGAGCGATCCGTCGGGTGCGTACCGGTTGACGACGGCGCCTCCCCAGAGCGCGACCCAGATTGCACCGTCCTCGTCGACGGTGAGGCCGTCGGGTGCGACCCCTGGCCGGTCGATGTGCACGAGTGTCCTGCGCTCGCTGATCGCACCGGTGGCGCCGTTGAAGTGGAACGCGTCGACGCGGCCGGTGCCGCTGTCGTTGAGGTACATCATGCTGCCATCAGGACTCCAGCCGATGCCGTTTGAGATGGTGAGGCCGGTGAGCACGGTTGTGCAGCTTCCGTCGAGCTCGAGGCAGTAGAGCGAGCCGGCTCCGGCCGACTCGTCGTAGGCCATCGTCCCGGCCCAGAAGCGCCCCTGGGGGTCGCACGCGCCATCGTTCATCCGCACGTCCGTGCGGTCGGCTTCGGGCTGGGCGAGCTCGTGGATCGAGCCCGTGTCATCGACGAACAGAAACCCCGGTCCGGCGGCGAGCACGTAGCCGCCGTCGAGCGCGGGCGCGACGGCGCCGATGTGACGGTCGATCGAGATCGTCTCGACGCGGTCGAGTGCACCGTCCGGCGTCAGCGTTCCTCGGTGCATGTGGCGCCCGAGGATGTCGACCCACAGCAGCTCCTGGCGCTGTTCGTGCCACCGCGGGCCCTCGCTGAGCAGTCCTGGCGTTCCCGACCAGGCCGTCACCTTGGGCGCGGTCATGCCGTGAGGTCCACCACAACCTTGATGTCGTCGGGCTGCCGGTCGAGCGCCTCGGTCCAGCGACCGAGGGGGACACGGCGGGTGATCAGGGCGCTCAGCCATGGGGCATCCGCTGCCGCGAGCGCGACGGCGGCCTGTTCCCAATGACGTTTGCCGGCGTTCACCGTCCCGAACATGACCACGTTGCGCAGCACCATGGCCCGATTCAAGGCAGTGGCATCCACGTCGAGGGTCGGGTCACGGCTCATAAGGCCGGTCAGGCACATGATTCCCCCGCTGACCAATCTGGTCGCAGCTGACCTACCAACCGCGCCGAGCCCCGTGCACTCGATCACGACATCCACCTGTACGCCGATCTCGGCGGCGTCTCCGGCGTGATACCGCGCGCCGAGCGCCTCCACAAGATCACGTTTCGCGCCGGCTACGGCGAGATCCACGACGTGAACCTCGTAGCCTCGCTGCACGCCGAGCAGGCATGCCATCAGCCCGATCGGCCCGGCGCCGGTGATCAGCGCCTTGCCCTGCACAAAGAAACCGCGGCGCGAGATCTGGTCCACCTGATCCCACGCTTTGGCCAACACCGACGCTGGTTCCAACAGAACACCAAGGTCGCCGAGCCCCGGGGGTAGGCGGACGGCGAAGTCCGGTTCCAGGCGCCATTGCTCGCTTCCGTATCCGTGGAGGCGGACTATGCCTCGCTCGCCGAAACTGTCGTTGCGGCACATGTCCCACGCTCCGGCGGCGCATGCCGGACACGGCACCGGATCGGGCCGGCGCACGATCCCAACGACCAGATCACCGCGGGCGAAGCCTGATCCGGTGGGCGAATCGAGGACCTCGCCCAGGCTCTCGTGGCCGACGATGAGCTTTCCTTCGTCGGGGGGCGGCGTCCCGTACGAGCCCTCCGCGATCTCCCGGTCAGTCCCGCACACACCGACCGCCAAGCCGCGCACGAGGAGCTGACCGTCCCGCGGGTCCGGAGCCGGGACCTCTTCGACGCCGGCGGTCCCTTCTTGCCCCGGTATCACGGTCATCGCGCGCATCTTGCGATCGTGACACGGCGCCACGGCGTCGGCCTCATCCGATTCGGGGGATGACGACCGCGGCGGCGGCTCGAATCATCGCCTCAATGGCCCCGTCGCCGACCGACAAGCTCGATGTGGTGGTCATCGGCGCCGGGCCTGCCGGTGTGATCGCGTCGCTCCGGGCGGCGCGGCTCGGAGCGAAGACGGCGTTGATCACCCGCGATGAGTTCGGGGGAATGGCCGCGAATGATGGGCCCGTCCCGGTGCGCACGCTCGCCCAGGCAGCCCGGCTGATCCGCGAGGCGAGGCAGCTCCCGCGGTACGGGATCACGACCGGTGAGCTCTCACTGGACTACTCCCGGCTCCTGGATCGGGTGCACGAGGTGACCGAGGATGTCCGCAATCACTCGCTGCTGCGCGATGATCTGGACGCTGCCGGAGTGACGATCCACGAGCGAGCCGGGACGGCACGGTTCCTCGATCCCCACACTGTCGAGAGTGACACGCGCCGCGGCTTCGAGCGGACAAGGTCATCATCTGTACCGGAGGAACCTCGCGGCGGCTCGCAGTTCCCAGCTTCGATCTGACCGCGACGCACAGCGATGCGTGGCACCTGTCCGCGGTTCCCGAGTCGCTGCTCGTGCTCGGCGCCGGCGCGACCGGCGTGCAGGTGGCTTCGATCTTCAACGCGCTCGGATCACGCGTCCAGCTCGTGGAGGTTGCTCCGCGCATCTTGATGAGCGAAGACGAGGACGTCTCGGCAGCGGTGAGCGCCGCCCTGGCAGCGTCAGGCGTTCGGATCGTCGAGGACGCCGGATCGATCGAGCGCTTCGAGCGTTCTCAGAATGGGGTGCGACTCGTTCATTCCGCGAATGGTGCCACGGACAGTGTCGACGCCATGGTGGTCGTGGTCGCGGTTGGATGGGTGGCGGCGACGGCGGGGCTTAACCTCGATCGTGCCGGCGTGGGGACCGATCGGCGAGGTTACGTCGAGGTGGACAGCCAGCTGCGGACCGCGGCGCCGCACATCTTCGCCGCCGGCGATGTCACCGGGCGGGCGATGGTGGTACACGAGGCCGTCCGCGAGGCGCTCGTGGCCGCGAGCAATGCCGTGCTCGGACCGACCACGTCTTTGCCCTCGCAGGTGAGCCCGATCGGCAGTTTCACCGACCCCGAGTACGCGTCCGTCGGGCTAACCGAAGCGGCAGCACGTGAAGGCCACGAGGTGGTCGTGGCGACCGTGCGGTTCGACTCGCTTCCGCGACCGATCATTGACGGCCGTCCGACGGGGTTTTGCAAGCTGGTCGTTGATCGACAATTCCACAGCATTCTGGGCTGTCACATCGTGGGGGAACGGGCGGTCGAGCTCGCGCAGCTCGCGGCGACAGCGATGGCCGCGGACATGCGCGTCGAGCAACTGGCGCTGGTCCCGTATTCGTTTCCAACCTACGCGAACGCACTCGGCCGCGCGGCTATCGGCGCCGCCGTCGAACTCGACCACACCGGAGCCTGGGCGGTCGATCACCTCGCTGATACCGAGGCAGTCTCGCGCGCGTCGAGCCCAGCATGAGCGGAGAGTCAACTCGCGGCCGAGGCGTTGTCGCCCGCTCGCCCAGTCCATAGGAGGAAGATCCTGGCAACGGACGCAACACCAACGACACGACCGGGTGTCAGCGTCGGCTCGACGAGCGAGTTCAGCTTGTTCTTCCGGGTCAAACCGGGCAGCGAGAGCGATCTTCCGACGAGCGCCGGGTGCGACGCTGATCGCGGCCAAGGGTTCTGTGCGCTCCGTGCGCTTGCTCAGGCGTCGCCGCCGAGGTCCTCGACGTAGTTCTTGGCGTAATAGTGGAGGGACTTCGGCGTGCGCCGCGCGAAGCGCATCGGCGGCCCGTTCCTTGGCCGCCGCATCGTCGCGCACCGCGACCCCGACGAGGTAGTGACCGGCTCGCAAGTCTCCACATACGGGCGCACTTGTTCGGCGTCGTGCTGAACACCGGTTGGAGCCGTCGCATTATGGTGCCGGACTCACCAGTACTCTCCAGCTTCGCCGGTCGAGACTTGTCGGCCAGGCCACGCGGTACAACCAAGCCAACAGGGCCGGTGCTGACGAGAACGACACGGACAGCTGCGCCCCACGGGCCGAGTTACTTAGGCCGCGGGGTCTAGAGTCGGGCCGAATTTCACGGGACGCCCGCTAGTCCTTTTGTTCGACCAGCGGTGCTCTCGATCGCACAGAGGTGGTCAGGAGTTCGATCGTCGGTTCGGATGCGGAAGCGCCGCCCACCGGATCCATCGCAGTGATCTCGGCCATGTGGGCAGCCGACTCGGGCGGGTTTCTAAATCGCGGCGCCCGTCCGCGCCTCCACGGCGAATGAAACGCAGGATGTGTCTACCGTCGGTCCCGGCGATCCTCGCGCCGGTCCCCACGATCATCGCGCCGATCCTCGCGCCGATCGCCGCGGCGGCGGACGCCCCGGACCGCGACCGCAGCCGTGCCGGCCACCGCAGCCGTTCGCGCGACCGGTCGCCCTCCAAACAGTCCGCCTCCACTCCGTCGACCTCGACCCAACATCTCAGACTCCTTCCTTCATCTCTGCCTCATGCGCCTCGACCGCGGCAGCTATGGCCTGGATCGGGATCCGGCCGCTGGCCACCAACTCCCCGCCCGAGTGCCGGACCGCGGCGCCGAACGGAGCGGCCCAGACGTTCTCCCAAATCAGCACGGCCGCGACAGATCCGGGCTCCATCGCGGCCCCGATGGCCTCGACGTCCTCCGCCGCGAGCAGCATCGCGAGCTCCGTCTCCAGTTGCAGCAGCTCCGCGAGATTGCTGTCGCCGAAGTCATGGGACTCAAAGCCCTCCACCGACCCGTCTAGGTCCTTCTTGAGAATCAGCAAGTCGAGCACGCGAACCACGCCGCGCCCGACCAGGGCGGCCAGTTCCTCGGCCATCGTACCCGAGAAATCGGCCTTGTCGGCCGGAAACTCGACGACCAGATAGTCAACCGGCCCGAGTGCGTCCACAGCCGCGTCGTTCATCGGTTTGTCCTCCATAAGTGTTGCCGGAGATCCCTGCGCGGGATCGCTTCAGGTCCAGGTTCACCAATCCGGCTGGCGACGGCATCACCCGGATGGGATGAACGCGCGCGACGCGGTCAGTTAGGCAGCTTACTGCCGATCATCCCCCGGAACGGGCTTCGCCTCTAGCAGCTGCTGCCACCAGACGGTCGCGCCCGCCCGCGTTGCCGGTCTCGCACTCCAGGAGGTCGCCGGTTCGAGTGCGGCTAGCTCGTGGATCGATCGCCCAAAGCGAAGCGGCATCTTTTACGAAGTGGCCCTCGGAGCACCTAATAGGGCGAAACGCTCCGGTCTGCCTTTTCGTGCCTTATCAGCGCCTATTTGCCGGCCAAAACCCACAGCCGCCGCCGCGCCGCTTGCGTCGTGCCCGTGCTGTGCGACTGCGGGCTGGGAGTTCGGCTTTTGGGCCTCACGCTACCGGCAGCGACAAGAAACGGTCAGGAGTCATCCGCGTCGGAAAGGCCGCCCTGCCGAGGCCCATACCGCGGGCACGTATTCGCGGTCTCGATCACCGCCGCGGGGGCGATGGCGCTGGACTGACGCCTCGCGGGAGCCGTCGGTCGTGCCCAGAGAAAGCTCAGCATTCTCGCGCTCGCCCGGGCGAGCACCGCGCTCGTCCAACGTCCGCGGCTGACTCGCGCATTGCCAACTGGCGGCGGCCGATCTCGCCGCGCTGGCGTCGCTGGAGGACGTAGCGGTAGATGCGGCTGGTTGTCGTGACGTCTTCGTGCCCGACCTGGGCTGCAACGTACTCCTGATCGGCGCCCGCGGCGAAGAGCGAGGCGATCCAGGTGTACCGCGGCGTGTGCGGGGTGACCCTCCTCGCGGCTCTCGGGGAGCCCGTCCTCGGTCCGCCGGCGATTGGCTGCTTCGAGTGCAGCGGGATCACATGCTGTGCAGTCGGGTGCTACGCGGCCGCCGTGGTTGGCCGGCGGGTGGTCGGTGCGCACCCCACCCGGATCAGCTCGCGGCGCAGGGCCAGACGCCCGCGGTGATGCAGTCCGTGGATCGCGGACTCGGTGCGGCCCATGCGGTGGGCGATCTCTCCCGGGGATAGGCCAACCAAATGACGCAGCACGACGACGTCGCGCTGATCCTCGGGCAGCGTCTCGAGTGCCTGCTCGAGTTCCCGCCGGCGGTCGTGGCTCAAGTCATCATCCGGACGCGAGCTCTCGATGACCTCTTCGCAGGGCACCGGACGGCGCTGACGTAGCGAATCGAGGGCCACGTTGCGCGCCACCTTCAGGATCCACGCGGTGAACGGAACGTGGCGAGGCTCGTACTTGTGGATCGCCGAGATCAGCTTTATGAACACGGTCTGGGTGACGTCCTCGGCCTCGTGCGCATCGCGCAGGATGCTCAGCACGTAGCCGTAGACGTTGTCCTTGTAGCGGAGGTAGAGGAAGCGGATGGCATCGTTGTCCCCCGACCTCGCCCGCGCCACTGCCTGTGCGATCGCGGGATCCCGGTCGTTCTTCTCGCCGGCCGGGCAGGCGCGAAAGCCATGCGACGCCGCCATCTCGCTGTCGTGAGAACGTCTACAGCGCCATGCAGCCGTGCATACAGCACTTGTCTTACTCATTCGATATTCCTCTGGTGGCACAATCCGCCGGGCCGCACCGCCCGGCGGATTTGGGTTCAGGAAGTTCGCCTCGAAAGGCGTCTGTGGTTGAAACCCCGACCGAGTCGATGTACCGGCCCCTGCCGTCGTGCGTGGCGGTTGCCCCACCTGCCAGCGCGCTGCCCGCAGAGGTCCGCCAGACGGTCTGCCGTCTCGGGGTGCCAATGGCCTCCGAGCGGTCTGGAGACCGTCTCGAACACCTGGCTGTGTATCGGCAGCTTTGCTCAAGTAGCTAAGAAGAGTTGTGTAGGGACTCCGCAGTTCCTAGCCCAGTTGCCCGGACGTGCTCGACCGCGCTACGGCCTCCTGGGCATCTGACTGCCTCGCGGGCAGTTGGCACTGCGCCGGTCAAGAGACCAAGCTCGCGCCACACACGCGGCAGGACGTCACCTACCCCCGAGCCGTAGACCGCGCGGCCCCCGGACGCACACCAGAGCTCGCGCGCTACTGGACTCGGGCGCGCTCGACCCGAGGACGAGGCCACGGATCAATCGCATTACCGGCAGAAACGAAAGCGCGACGTCCTGCCCCTGGGATCGGGGGCTGCCGCTGGCACCGAGAATCGCTACTGCGGCGACTTCTCAGTCGCAACTCTGCCCGGCCAGGTTGTTAGAGCCAACCCGGGAGTCCCGCAAACCTGGATCGCGAACACGCGACAAGGCACCACAGCTGGTTAATACACCCCTGAGTAGTCCAAATTGCTACCGCCGCGTGCGGCGCTGCTCGGTCGCGAGCGCTATTGCGGCGTCAACGCGCTCCGCGCGGACGCCGTTGAGATTCCGCGTGTGCTGCTCGACGGCCATCGCCGTCACTCGTCTTCGCGTTCGTCGCCGTCGTCAAACGGCGGGATCTCGCCGGCGAGCAGACGCTCGCGCTCGGCATCCCAATCGATCGGTGGGACGAGCAGCGTCTTGAGCGTCGCGAGCTCCTCGTCGAGGACAAGAATGTCATCTCGCAGCTGTTCGCGAGCGTCGTCGTCAAGGTCGACGCCGCGAGTCTCGACTTGATGCACAACGTTCGCAATCGCGCCGCTCGACTGTGTCAGCAGCAAACGGAGCCGCGGAAGTAGCTTGCCGGCCTCCAACTCTGCCCCGGGTATGAGCGAGTCTACGTCGGGAGCCGGTGGGTCTGCTATCGGACCAGCCTCAATGAGCTGGTAACCGCGCGAGCGGTCAATGCCCCACCGGTCGCGCAGGTAGGCGTCGAACGTCTGGTGGGTGCCACGATAGAGCCATGCGTCGTTGATGTCGGCAAACGCGTTCCCGACATCGACGTCGGCATCGAGAGCACGTTGCACAATCACCTCGAGCCCGCTTAGGCGCTCCACCTCGGCGCTGCTGAGGGTGTCGTCGGGACTGGGGCTTCTCATCGAACGTAATCTCTCGTTCTGGCTATGCGTCCGGTTCGCGCGACGCCGTTTGCTTGCTGCAGTACCTATCGCCCGTGCGGCAAATTGGTTTAGCGCTTGGACGCGCGACTTACATAACTCATAAGCGCGGCCGCCGGCCGACCTCGCGTCGCTACAGGCGTTTGCACGTGGCGTGAGGGACCGGACTCCTGCGGCATCATCGACATCCCGCCCGGGTACCGGCCACATCGACAGCAGCGCGGGTCGAGACCGCGGGGTGACGCTCGCCGTTCGCAGAGCAAGTACGGCGCGCCTCAGGTAGCCCCGCTCCCGGCCCGTCGGTCGTCGCCCAAATCCAAGCTTGTGCGGCCTGGGCTCGGCACGAGTGCTCTTGTTGTCGCGGCTGCTTGGGCCGGGCGATCGCAAAGGCGACCACGCGCAACTCCGTGACCGGGTCGTGGTAGCCGTCGACGAGTTAGCGGACCGCGCTCCAGACTCGTATGTTCCCGAGCGAGGGGGCGCCAACGCCCGCTCTGCTCGCGTTACCGAATCGGACGACAGGCGGGAGCGGGCGGCCATCGACCGCGACCTTCTGAATGCTCGTAACGCTGCGGAAGCCAGCCGCCCAGAAGACCTGGGATCGTCGCGCCGCGGTACTCGCGTCCGTCGCGACTCCTGACCTGAATCGTGGCCGAACGCATCGAGGACAACCAGATCCGGGACGAACTGACTCGGCTCGGCTGCGACCGCGACGAGCGGACGATCTGGGAGCTCACACTCCTCGCGGTCGACCGTTCTCGAAGCGCAAGATCGAGATGCCGATGAGCATGCCGATCGCGTCGCGCATCGCGCATCGCATTCGCGGCGTCACCCGCAGGCCGCACGATGCCGAGGCCGCGGAGCAGCTCAAACATGTCGAACAAGCTCGAGCATCTCACTGGCCCGCCGCTCGGTGCAAAGAAATTCCGGGCCCTGTCGTGTCGGGCTTGCCGCCGATCGTCTTCTTGATGAACGCTGACCTCCGCCGCCTCTTGTGAGAACGATCGTGAAAGGAGCCGAGCCGATGTCGCAGACCCCGAAGCCCGAGCCGATCCCCGACCGGTACCGCCGAGTCACGCCCGCTTTGGTCGTGGACGGAGCCGGCAAGGCGTTGGAGTTCTACGACGCCGTGTTCGGCGCCACCGAGCGCCTAAGGTTTGCCGGACCGGACGGCACGATCGCGCACGCCGAGATTGAGATCGGCGACTCGGTCGTCATCGTCGAGGACGCGTCGCCCTACATGGGGACCCAGGCGCCGCCGGCCACCGGTCTCGACGGCACCCCCACGTTCCTCTACATCTACGTCGAGAACGTCGACGCCGTGATCGAGCGGGCCGCACAGTTCGGGGCCACGGTCAAGCGCCCGGCCCAGGACCAGTTCTATGGCGACCGCGATGGCTTTGTCGTCGACCCGTTCGGACACGGGTGGACGATCGGCAGCCACGTCCGGGACTTAGGCCCCGACGAGATAATGGGGCGTATGAGCGAGTTCACCGGGACCGGCTAGGTGTCCGACGCGGGCAGACAGGGCCCCGCCTTGAATGACCATGCAGCCCGAAAGGAGAGCTTCTCAGTGAAATACGTATTGCTGTTCGTCGAGACGGAGCAGTTCGAGAAGGATTTCGAGGCGATGAGCCAGCCCGACCGTGACCGGGCCATCGCGCTGGTCTACAAGTGGATGGCCGACCACGCCGACAAGATCCGCGGCGGCAGCAAACTGCAGCCGGCCGCCACCGCGACCACGGTCCGGCTTGACGCCGGCCGCGAGCCGGTCATTACCGACGGCCCGTTCGTCGAGGGCAAAGAGGTCGTGAGCGGCTACACGGAGGTCGAGGTCGACGACCTCGACCAGGTGCTGAACATGGTCAGCACCTGGCCCGGGTGTCCAACGGTGGAGATACGTCCAATCATGGAGATACGACCCCTGGTGTCATGACCTTTACCGTCCAGGGACGGGCCGAGGCAGACCGGACCGCCTCGGAGCGCGAGCTCGAACAGATTGTCCGGGAGCACGCCGGCCGGCTGGCGGCGGCGCTGGTGCGGATCACCGGTGACTTCGCGACGGCCGAGGACCTCGTCCAGGACGCGGTACTCGCTGCGCTGCAACGATGGCCGATCGAAGGCGTCCCCAACCGGCCGGACGCCTGGCTGTTCACGGTCGCCCGCAACCGTGGCCTCGACGCGTTGCGCCGCCAGAGCAACTACCGAGCCAAACTGGCCGAGCTCCAGCGGCCCGTGCGCTCCGCGAGCGACGACCGGCTGCGGCTAATCTTCACGTGCTGCCACCCGGCGCTCCCCCGGGCGGCCCAGATCGCATTGACCCTTCGCGTCGTGTGCGGGCTCACCACGGCGCAGATCGCACGCGCCTTTCTTGTGTCCGAGACGACGGTCGCCCAGCGCATCACCCGCGCCAAGCGAAAGATCACCGAGGCCGGTATCCCCTATCGCGTCCCTGATCCGAACGAGCTCGGCGCGCGCCTGCGTCAGGTGCTCGCGGT
The DNA here is from genome assembly GCA_963737055.1 of uncultured Solirubrobacterales bacterium. Classification (GTDB taxonomy): domain Bacteria; phylum Actinomycetota; class Thermoleophilia; order Solirubrobacterales; family Solirubrobacteraceae; genus Palsa-465. Next base: position 16,468 of record CAVTRE010000005.1, read on the forward strand.
CATCTATCTGCTCCTGAACGAGGGCTACCTGTCGACCGCGGAGCGCGGTCAATCACGAGATCTGGTCGATGACGCCGAATGGCTGGCAACCCAGCTCCACGACCTGATGCCAGCCGAGCCGGAGGTCGCCGGCCTCCTCGCGCTGATTCGCTTGCACCGAGCCCGCGCCGACGCCAGATTCGACTCCGACGGAAACCTTGTGCTGCTCGAGCATCAAGACCGATCGAACTGGGACCACGACGCCATCGCCGCCGCATCTCATTTGCTCCAGCGCGCAGCAAAGCAACACCAACCCGGGCCCTACCAGCTCCAGGCAGCGATCGTCGCCTGCCACGCCGAGGCGCCCGACTGGTCCAACACCGACTGGGAGCAGATCGTGCTGCTCTACGACATGCTCCTCCACCTTGCGCCCTCGCCGCTCACCCGGCTCCACCGTTCGATCGCACGGTGCTACACGGCCGGGCCAGAAGCCGCCCTCGCCGAGGTCGACGCCCTCGCCGCTGCCCTCGACCGCTCCCACATCTACCACGCGACCCGAGCCGACCTGCTTGCGACCGTCGGCCGCGCGGATGAAGCCCGGACTGCTAACCGACGCGCTCTCGAGCTCACAGCCAACCCAGCCGAGCAAGCCGTGCTCCGACGAAGGATCGACTGGGGCGACGGTGCCGGCTGAGGACGAGAAGCGAGCGCTTCACCGTCTCCTGGTGAACCGCATCCTGCAGGGACCTGGGCGAGCACCGGCGGATCAACGTTCCCATGCCTTTGACAACACCGAGCTTACGGAACCGCTCCGCCCGCTGCTCGACAAGGTTGCCACCAGGTCCGCCCATCTGACCGACGCCGACTTCGCCACGGCAACGGAAGCGGGCTTCACCGATGACCAGCTGTTCGAACTCGTGATCTGCGCCGCCGTCGGTCAGGCGACTCGACAGTACGAAGCGGGCCTGGCAGCGCTGGCCGAGGCGACCGCCGACACGGAGACCAGGTAGTGCGACCCCCCGTCCTCGAACACGGCTACGGCGTCGGACGGAAGGTGCTCTTCAGATTGATTCGGCTGGTGTCCGGTCAGCCGGTCCCGGATGCTGCGAGGATCACCTTCTACCGACCCGACTTCTACGGCACACACATGAAGAAGTTCACGCAGGAAGCAATGCGCGGTCGCTCGACATGGTCGGTGGGCGACCGAGAGCTGATGGCGGCCTACGTATCCGAGGTGAACGACTCCCCGTTCTGCATCGGCGCGCACACCGCGACTGCCGCGCGCGCCTACCAGGATCGGGAAAGGGTGACCGCTGTACTGGCTGATCTCGACTCGGCGCCGATAACGGAAGGGCTCCGGGCAACACTGGGCATGCTCGGGAAGCTCACCAGACTGAGGAACGCTGAGTGCCGATGACGTCCGAGCCGCGCTCTCCGCCGGTGTCTCGCACCAACAGATCGAGGACGCGCTCGCGGTTGGCTTCGCCTTCAACACGACCGACCGCCTCGCGAACGCGTTCGCCTTCGAGATGCTCAGTCAGGAGGGCTTCGAGGCGGGCGCCAAGTATCTCCTCAAACGCGGGTACGGATAACCGTCAAGCGTCGATCGCCGGCGCTCTGGTGCCGCCAAGCGTCGCGTTACTCGGCGGCGTGGACTCGGTCGAGCTGGCGGGCGAAATGGTCAAGGCGGTCGGCCGCCGCCTAGGCCTCGTGGTGGTCCTTGCCGTGATCGCGAGCCGGCGTCCGTTCTTCGCCGCGCTTTCGGATGATGTGATGCTCCTCGCGGGCCAGTTCGACGACCTTCTCCAGCCACATCGGCGAGTCCATTTACGGGTCGTCGCTGCACGTCACGGCATAGCCAGCGCCGCGCCGACTCCTTACAAGCAGGAGGTCACTGGTTCGAGCCCAGTACCGCCCATTTGGAAATCGCCTGCAGCTACGTGGCTTGTTGCTCACGGCGGTCGACCGCGGCGATTAGCTTTGTGGCGTTCGGCGCGTCTCGTCGAGGACGAATCCGTAAACGACGTGGTCGGCCGCGATCGCGAGCCGCTGTTTGACGCCCGCCTCCTCGGCGTGGGGAGGCCTAGCAGCGGCGCTGTCGCTTCAAAGCCGGTCCAGATCAACAGACCGTAGATCGGTCCGGTCCAGGAACGGTTGCGCCATGACCGCGGGAGCGTCCCGTCGCCGGCGGCTGCCGCCGCGCCGAACGCCCAGTGAAGGACCTCTACGGCGGCGCGGCGCGGCCCGCGACTCTCGCCCGCGATCTGCTGCGGCGGCGCCTGTTGCACCAAGCCGAGTGAGACGGTCACGACGCGCATCCCCGTCATTGCCATCGACGCGATCGCCCCGCGCATCGCCGCGTGGGCTACCTCGTTCAAACCGATCGTGCCCTTGGAGCCAGGCATCGTTACGTTCGTCCCCTGATCGCCGCGAGAGCGAACAACCGACGAATTCGACAGCCCACCGACGCGGCTGCTGGCCACGCGAGCCGCGACTGCGATTACTAACTATCCTGTCGGTGCTGGTGTACCGTCGATATACGCGGGCGCTCGACGTAGGGTCGGCGCATCGGGTGCGAGACGCGAGAGATTGGGCATGATGACCCGTTGGGGATCGACAGACGAACAACTATTGGGCCGCCTCCTTGCGCCTCCGGCTCTGGATGATGGAGTCGAGTCGCTCGGCTACTGGAGTCGCCGAAGCCGTCGGCTGCCGTGGTACCGGATCCGCGCGCGACGCGAGGCCGTACGGATGACGGTTTTGTGGGAGCAGCGAGTCGGCGCGGCACTGGTCTCCCATCACCGCGCATCGCTCGAGGCCCGCGTCCTTGCCGGAGCGTTAGTCGGGCGGACCCGCATGGCGCGCTGGACCCGGCGTGCCGGGATCGCCGTGCTGGCTGCGGTGATGGGCGTCGTCGTGCTCGGGACGGTTTCGATCGTGGCGGTGCTTGTGCCCCTCCTGAACGCGTTGTGATTACCGAATCCGCGATTGCTCGCGCCGGCGATTCGCAGCCCTCCTGGTTCACAACGCGCTAGCGCTAGCGCCCCGACCGTCGGCACGGCGGTGTAAGCCCGGGCCTCTGCGCACGGCTGCGACTCGTGTGCCGGGTTGGGGTCGTTCGAGCGAGCGTTCTCCATTGCCGAGCGGAGAGAGAGGTAGTTTGTTCGTAGCTGGCGGCGGCGAGGACGCGCGCCGGGTCGGTACTCACGGGCGCCGATGGCGCGCGGGGCGAAGTCGCGTTTGCCGGGGTCGCCGGAGCCGATTGAGTAGCGCGCTTGCGGGATCGTTGACTGGGGCCAGGTTAACGGCAAGAATCGCTGTACAGATTTCAACCGAGGAAGGGATCGCGATGTCGTGGAACCTCAAGGGCAGCTACGTCGAGACGTGTTCCTGCGAGCTGATGTGCCCGTGCAACTTGTCCTTGAACCATGGCGCCACCTACGACTTCTGTCGCGTGACGCTCGTGTTCGACATCCGCGAGGGTGAGATCGACGGGACAGACATCGGAGGGCTGACGGTGGCGCTGATCGCCGACACGCCGAAGGTCATGACGGATGGGAACTGGCGTCTCGGCGTGTTCATCGACGATCGCGCGTCCGACGTGCAGGCCGAGAAGCTCGGCCAGGTGTTCGGCGGACAGCTCGGTGGGCCGATGGCAGCGCTCGCTCCGCTTGTGGGAGAGATGCTGGGGATCGAGCGTGCGCCGATCGAAGTGCGCCACGACGGTCTGCGGCACAGCGTCCGCATCGGGGACGCAATCGACTTCGAGATCGAGGACATAGTGCCCTTCGGCGTCGAGACCGGCGAGCCCGTGCGGTTCAACGGCATGTTCCACCCCGTGGGATCCGACCTGACGATGGCGGAGGCGAAGCGTTCCCGGATAAACGGCTTCGGCATCGCGTACGAGGGCAAGACGGGCTTGTCCAAGTCCGAGTTCTCGTGGGCGGCGTGAGCCGATCGGTCGTTTCGTCCGGCCACGCCGGGCGCTCGGACCTCGCCGTGGCGTTCTCCGCCGGTCGGGCACGACTTGGCGTGGTGGCGGTCCTGCTCGCGCTGGCAGCGCTCGCGTGGTGGCTGACGGCGGTGCGGATGGCCGGTATGGATGCTGGGCCGGGAACCGACATCGGTGCCCTAGGGTGGTTCTTGGGCGTCTGGGTGGTGATGATGGCGGCGATGATGTTCCCATCGCTTGCGCCGACGGTCGCGCTCTACGCGAGGATGACGCGTCGGCGTGGGCTCGACCACGCTCTGCTCTTCGCGGGTGGCTACCTGCTCGTGTGGGGCGGCGCCGGCTTGGGCGCCTACGGCCTATTTCGGATCGGTCGGGATGTGTTCGGGGGCGGTCTGGCCTGGCACGCCGGCGGACGATGGTTCGCTGCAGGCGTCCTGGCTCTTGCCGCGCTCTACGAGGTGACTCCCGTGAAGGACGTCTGCCTCGCAAAGTGCCGCAGTCCAATCGGATTCCTGCTGGGCTCATGGCGTGACGGGCGGCTTGGCGCGCTGGAAATGGGCTCGAGGCACGGTGGCTGGTGCTTGGGCTGCTGCTGGGCGCTGATGGCCGCGCTGTTCGCACTCGGGGTCATGAGTCTCACGTGGATGGCGTTCGTCGCCGCATTGATCTTGCTCGAGAAGACCGTTCCGTGGGGTCGCGCGGTCACATGGGGCACGGCATCGGTGCTCCTCGCGCTCGCGCTCACGGTGCTCGTGGCGCCACACGACGTCCCTGGACTCGTCGTCCCGAGCTCTCACAGCGCCATGCACGCGATGAAAGCGATGCACTGATGGTGCCTTGACGGTCTCGGGCAGCCACCCCCGGGGAGACGCAGGATGCGGACGAGAAGAATGGTTCGACGTGGCATGCGCGACGCCGGCGATCGTGGTCTCAAGAGCGCGCAGCGGTTCGTTCTCAGGAGATAGGGTTGCCTGAGCGTCCCCAAAGCTAGGAGCGCGCATGGAATATGAGCACACCGAGCACGTCGCGGCGCCGCCGGATGCGGTTTACGCAGCGATCGCGGACGTGACCAACCTGCCGAGGTTCGTGCCCCAGCTGACGGCGGCACGCCTCGCGGGCGCAAATCGTGTAGAGGTCGATGCCCGTTATGAAGGGGACGATCAGCACGGCCAGGCGTCGTTCGCGACTGACGACGCCGCGCGGAGAATCGAGCGGGGCGCGGCCTCCGGCTACCGCGGCTGGTTGCAGGTCGACGCGGACGGTGAAGGCTCTCGGCTCACGTTCTTCCTCGATACTCCGCACGCAGCCGCGAGCGATCACGATGTCGCGGCGACGCTCGACGCGATCCGAATGCTGGTCGAGTCCCAGGTGTGACCGGCCCCGCTCGCAGTCCGGGCCTCTATGCGGCGCGAGCGCGCGCTTTGCAACCACTTGCGTTCGAATTCGAGGTCTAATAGCTGGACGAGTTTGGGCGAGAGCGCCATTGTCGCCACCCGCCGCCGGCGCGCGACGTGCGTACTGGTGGCTAGGATCGCGGCAAGGACGATCGAGGCGGCGATAGCGATCAGGTAGCTGACGCGCCAGGCGATCGCGAAGGGCAGTAGAGCGGTCACGACGATCGTGGTCGCGGCAGCTCCGGTTCCCCAATTGGTCAGTAGCGCGAGGTGCAGCTGGGCAGTCTCGGGGTCGGGCGTGCTTCGGGTTGGGAACCGCAGATGGGGGTCTCGGCGTTCTTGGGCGTTTTGGGACCTCCTACGATGACGCGTCGTAGATAGCCGTCATCTGTGGTAGACGCTTTGGTTGCGAAGACCTTCCCGAGCTGTGGCGAATATCCACCACGTCAGATCGTGTTAGGGCTTGTAGTAGTTTCAGTCGCCATCTCCCCTACACGCTCGCGGTGCACTCGGCACGATCTTCCTCGCTGGCCGGGGCGAAGCACGCGCAGATCCGGCTTAACGTAGGCCGCCCCCTCGTCGCTCCTGTCGTGGTCAGGCTCTCGGCCCGGCGCCCGCCCAGCTCGCTACGCCGAGACGGCGAACGGCGAGCGGGAAGTTTCTCGCGGTTGGTGCCGTCTAAGACCACAAAGCAAACGTACTACGCGCCCGCGTAGATGCCGGAGCTCGTCCGGATCACGGTGGCGCAGCCCCCACAGAAAGGAAGTCATGAAGCTACCCCGTTCTATCCTTGCGCTCGCGGCGATCGCCGCGTTCGCCGCGGCGATCACCTTCTCAGGAGTCGCTCGACCGGTCCCCGCCCGCGCCGGCGCGATCGCCAGCCGCTCCTACATACAGACAAACCTGGTCTCGGATATTCCCGGGCTTGCCGCGCGAACGGACCCGAATCTGAAGAACCCCTGGGGCACCTCGGTCGGCCCGGGGACGCCCATCTGGGTCTCGGACAACCACGCCGGCCTGGCCACGCTTTATGACAGCGCCGGGAACCCGCAACCACTCCAGGTGGCGATTCCCGCTCCGCCCTCCGCCGGCTCTGGAGCGGTCGGGGCGCCGGACGGGCAAGCGTTCAACACCTTCGACCCCAATTCGACCGACTTTGTCATCTCGAAGCACGGCAAGTCCGGTCCGGCCTTCTTCCTGTTCGCGACCGAGGACGGCACGGTCGCCGGCTGGAACCCGAACGTCGACAAAGGAAACGCGGTCATCGCGGTTGATCGCTCAACCGCGACCGACACCGCCGGGGACGTGGGCGCCAACTACAAGGGGCTCGCCCTCGTGGCGACGTCGCAAGGCAAGTTCATCTACGCGACGAGTTTCCGCTTCGGGAGGGTCGAAGTTTTTGACAATCACTTCAACCTCGTCAACAGCTTCACCGACCCGACGATCCCAGCGGGATTCGCTCCGTTCGGCATCCACAACATCGGGGGCAATCTGTACGTCACGTTCGCCAAGCAGGGACCGGGCAAGGCCGACGACGACGCCGGTCCTGGCAACGGCTTCATAGACGTGTTCGCCCCCAACGGCGACCTGCTCCAGCGTCTTGTCACGCGCGGCAAGCTCGACTCGCCGTGGGCGGTGACGCTCGCACCGTCCACCTTCGCCGCCTTCGGCGGCGACATCCTCGTGGGCAACTTCGGCAACGGCCGGATCCACGCGTACAACCAGACCACAGGTGCGTTCGAAGGGACGCTGAGTCGTCTGCACGGCGGCCCGGTCGTGATCGACGGGCTGTGGGGGGTGCGCTTCGCCCCGACGACTCCTGGCGCGGGCCCGAACACGCTGTTCTTCACCGCCGGCCTCAACCACGAAGCCGACGGCCTGTTCGGAACACTCGTCCCCAACGGCAGCTAAATGCCACTATGCGGATAGGGTGTCCGTCCACAGCTCCTGAATGCCTGTGCGGGTGTCTGTCCAGACCGGGTGGAACCCGCGTTCGCTGCCGGCAAAGCCGAAGTAGTCGCCGATGAACGTGACTTTCGGATCGCTGACGTCGATCAGCGTGTTCGTCGGCTTCGGGCCCATCTCATAGAATGCGCACGCGAAAACGCCATCGGGGTTCACGACGATCTGTGGGTGAAAGTGCTGGAAGTTCGCGGGCACGTGTCTCCTCAGTAGCGTTTTGCCGGTGGCCCCGGTCCTCCAGGTCGCGCCTCGGTCGCGCGAGCGCGCAAAGTAGATGCGCGAGACTCCGTCGCGATAGTCCGGCCACCTGACGAGTACCGTCTCGCCATACGCGGCCACCGTGGGATCGGTGATCACGCGAAAGGCAATGCGCGTGTGGCTGTCCTCGGGCCACCCGGTCACGTTCAGCAGCGACGCTTCGAGCGTTGTGACGCCGCTCGGGGCTTGAACAGCCGCTGGTTCGCGGCCGCCGCAAACGAATTGCCACCGTCCGTTGAGACGATCATCCCACTTTGGCCACCGTGTCCCACGTCGGCGGAGTGTTGCCCGTGAGCCCGACGAGGAACAGGTTGCCGGCGTCATCCCACGCGAGCGTGGGATCGGTCATGACCGTGGCGCCTGGCGGCAAAGCCAACGCTGGAGACTCGGTCGACGTGTGCCCGCCGTCGTGCGAGTACTCCGTCGCGAGCGTGAAGTCGTACGTCAGGATGTTGTGGATTTCTTGGACGCCGAGACGAGTTGCTTCGGGTCCTTGGGGTTGATTGCGACGCTCGATTCGCTTCGAGCGTTGTTCGGGCCCGCGCTGTGTGTCACCTGCGTGTTCGCCATGTTCCCCTCACTTTCGCGCGGTAATCGCCTGAGGCAGTTCCTGTGTCGCGCACCGAAGCGTGCCTGGCCGAGAATGACCCCTCACGCCGACGGAGCCGGCGCGGCTCGATGCCATTCGCCCCTCGCGAGCGTCCCGAGCAGCACGGCGGCAAGGCCGTAGCCCGCAGCCAGGGTCAACATCTTTGACCGGACGCTCAGCTGTGGTCACAGGTCCGTCAGGCGTGACAGGAGGTCGTGAAGCTGCTTGCGCTCACCGCGGTTCAGCGGTGTCAGGAACCGTGCTTCGCAGGCAAGCAGCAGCTCGAATGCGTCTACGCGGAGCCGGTCGCCGGCGGGCGTGAGGGCCACCGCGTATGCGCGGGCGTCGCGGGCGTCGCGCTCGCGGACCACCAACCGTTTGCGCTCGAGCGCCGCGCCGAGCTTGATGATCGTCGTGCGGTCGAGCCCGAGGATCTCGGCCAGTTGTGTCTGTGACAACGGCGAGCGCTCGGCGAGCACCGCGAGCACGCTGTACTCGCGGGGCGTGATCCCGAGCGGCTCGAGGTCGCGCTCGCCCAGCGCTTGGACGCGCGAGGCGGCGCGCCCGAGCAGGTATGAGGTTCTCGCGGACAGGTTCTTGGGCAGTTTCATTTCGTTCACAAGGATTCGACAGCGATGCTGTACAGTCCTGCTGTCGATATGTCCCCCGCCGAGCCCAACGTACTCGCCCACGGCGTCTGAGATGTTGAGCAGCATGAGGCGTCAGGCAATCCGATGACGACGTCGCGACCAATCCGCCCGTCGAGTCCTGGCGGCCAGGGTCGCCTGGCCGAGGTGCTCGCCTCGCGTGGAGGCAGGGCGGCGCCTGAGGCGCCATTCGTGATCGAGCACCGCGAGGCCCTGATCTACATGCTTTGCGAGGCGGCGGAGCTGGAGCACGGGATCATGTGCCAGTACCTGTTCGCGGCGTTCTCGCTCAAGCAGCGTGCCGACGAGGGACTGACCGCCGGTGAGCTCGCCGCCGTCGAGCGCTGGCGGAAGAACGTCTCGCATGTGGCCACCGAGGAGATGCTCCACCTGGCGCTGGTGCACAACCTGCTTTCGGCCATCGGCGCCGCGCCGCACTTTGGTCGGCCGAACCTGCCGGCCCCGGCCCACCACTACCCGGCCGGGGTGAACCTGACCCTCGTCCCGTTCGGCGAGCAGGCCTTGCAGCATTTCATCTTCCTGGAGAGGCCGGAGGGGATGGAGTACGAAGGAGCCGAGGGGCTCGACCTGCCGGCGCATGAGGCGGTGCCGCTAATGTCCGAGCGGGACATCGTGCCTCAGCCGCAGGACTTCGCGACCGTCGGGCATCTCTATCGGTCGATCGAGGATGGCTTTAGGCACCTGACTGAGAAGGTGGGCGAGGAGCACCTGTTCGTCGGGCCTTCCCGTGCCCAGGCGATCCCGGACAACTTCCGATGGCCGGAGCTCGTGGTGGTGACCGATCTGGCCAGTGCCCAGAAGGCGATCGACACGATCCTCGAGCAGGGCGAGGGCGCTCGCGGCCAGTGGGAGCACGCGCATTTCGGCCAGTTCGTGCAGATCCTCGATGAGTACCGCGAGATGGTCGCGGCGAACCCGGAGTTCGATCCTGTCCGGCCGGTGATGTTCGCCACGGTCCGGCGCTCCGAGCACGACGACACGGTGCCGCAGATCAGCGAGCGCGTCACGTCACGCTGCGGTGACCTGTTCAACGTGAGCTACGAGATCCTGCTCCAGATCTTCGAGCGCTACTTCGCGCACACGGAGGAGAGTGACGAGCAGCTGGGTACGCTGGCCGGGGCGACCGTCGGGATCATGCTGCGGGTGCTCAGGCCGCTCGGGAACCTCATCACGACGCTGTCGGTGGGGCCGGATCATCCCGGCATGACCGCGGGACCGAGCTTCGAGCTGTTCTACGAGAACGACTACCTGATGCCGCATCGCGAGGCCGCTTGGGCGCTGCTCGAGGAGCGGCTCCGCGAGACCGCGAACTTCTGCGCGCTCGTGCGGGAGATAGCCTCCGACTCGGTCGCCGGCGAGCTCGCCTCGGTCCAGGAGGCGCTGAACGACGTAGCGGACTCGCTCGCCGCGCACTTTGCCGACTGGGGAGCGAGTAGCCGGTTCGCGTCGCGCGACGAAGCGCAGGCCGCAATCACGGTGGACGCACCGGCGGGCAAGGCGCTGTCGCGGCGAGCTGCGTCGCTCGCGCAAGCCGTCGCCCGCGCCGAGGCGGCGGGTCCGTCGAGTGAGCGGCTCCTGACGGTGTTCGACGGAGCGCGGCTCGCGGCGGCAGAGGCCGGCGGCGGGGAGACGGCCAGGCGCCTGGTCGAAAGCGTTCTCCGCCCGCTCGCGGAGGCCATCAGCGGCAGACGGTTTCGCACGCGAGCGAAGCTCGCGCGCCCTGGCGCCGTGGACGCGGGAGCGACGGCGCTCGATGCACAGTTGTGGAAGCTGGCTCAGGATGCGACCACGACGCTCGCTGGATGGGACGGCGCGCCGGGATCGCAGACGCTGCTGATGGAGGCGACCTCGGCCCTGCAGGATCTTGCGCTCAGCGTCGTGCCCGGCGACGTGCGGGCCGCGCGGCTGGCCACGCTTCGCGAGCTGATGGCCGGCCGAGCCCCGGAGATCCGATGTGCTCACAACGGGCCTTACCTGGTGACGAACGCCGGTCGCGTGCGCGACTGGCTCGGCGAGGAGATCGCGGTCACGCCCCAACTGGCTCTCTGTCGCTGTGGTGGATCGGAGATCAAGCCGATATGCGACGGCGCCTGCGCGAGCAACGGCTTCACCGACAGCAAGGACCCCAAACGCGTCCCCGACAAGCGCGACTCATTCGAAGGGGTCGAGCTGACGGTGTTCGACAACCGCGGCATCTGCCAGCACTCGGGTTTCTGCACCGACCGCCTGAACACGGTCTTTCACACCGAAGGCGCATTCGTGTCCCCGAGCGGCGGGCGGATGGACGACATCATCCGTGCCGTCCGCGACTGTCCGTCCGGCGCGCTCAGCTTTGGCGTGAACGGTGTCGAAGCTCGGGAACAGGTCGACTGGGAGCACAGTCGCGAGCCGGCGATCGAGGTCACCAAGGACGGCCCCTACAGGGCCACCGGAGGGATTCGGCTGACCGACCAGCAGGGTGAACTCGTCAAGCGCGCCGAGGGATCCTCGCTCGAGCACTACGCCCTGTGCCGCTGCGGCCACTCTCAGAACAAGCCGTTCTGCAGTGGCATGCACTGGTACATCGACTTCAAGGATCCGGTTCCTGATTCGGACACGACGCCGACGTTGTTCCAATGGGCCGGCGGACTCCCGGCGCTGACCCGGATGACTCGTATCTTCTACGAGAAGCACGTCCCGGAAGACCCACTGCTGGCGGCGCTGTTCGCCAACATGTCTCCCGACCACCCGGTCCGCGTGGCCCGCTGGCTGGGCGAGGTGTTCGGCGGCCCGAAGCTCTACAGCGAGACCTACGGGGGATATGACCGCATGATCTCCCAGCACCTCGGGAAGGCGCTGACCGAGGAGAAGCGTGCCCGGTGGGTGGAGCTCATATGCCTCTCGGCGCAGGAGGCAGGGCTTCCGTGCGACGCCGAGTTTCAGGCCGCGTTCCGCTCGTACATCGAATGGGGATCGCGGATCGCGCTCGAGAACTCCCAAGCTGGGGCCAAGCCCCCGCCGCACATGCCGATGCCGCTTTGGTGGTGGGTGTGCGACGCGACGCCCGGGTCACGCGCGTCCGCGCTGGAGCCTGCTGGAGCCGAGACGGCGGAGGCTGGGGTCGAGCTTCCCCGGCCAGATGAGGCGGTCGGCTTCGAGCAGCACGTGAAGCCGCTGTTCCGCGAACGAGATCGCAAGTCGATGAAGTTCGCCTTCGACCTCTGGTCGTACGACGATGTCCGCCAGAACGCTCAGCCGATCCTGGCGCGCATCAAGGCCGGGACGATGCCCTGCGACGGGGCATGGCCGGGCAATTGGGTTGAGGTGTTCGAGCGCTGGACGCAGAGCGGCATGAGCAAGTAGCAGTGACGCTACCCGCGGAGCCGCGTGCCGGCGAGCACGTCATTCGGGCCGGAATCCCCGAAAGCCTGATCGAGGCCCGGAGGAATTCGAGCAGCGCGTCACGCCGCTGGAGCTGTTCTTCGACCTCGTGCTCGTGTTCGCGATCACGCAGGTGACGGGCTACGTTTCGGCAGAGCCTTCCTGGGCGCGTCTCATCTCGGCCACGATGTCCAGCTTTTGGATGTCCGGGGTCTGCGACAGCAGGTCTGGTGCGTGTTCCATGAGGGCTGCGGCGACCTTGCCGGAAAGGTGTGCGTCCCGGCCGGCGTCGTCGGGAAAGGTGTCGAAGATCGCGAACCGCGCGGATGCGAGCCGGACGGCGAACCATTCCGTCGTCTGTGGCTCCTCTTGAACTAGCGGCAGCGCTCCGGCGAGGAACCTCGCGAGCTCGTCCTCCTTCCCGGGTTTCGCCTCGAGCATGACGAGCAGGCCTACGGTGTCCATCGCGTCTCCTTCTCGGTTGGCTGTGGGGAGTGTCACACCATTCGACCGTACGGTCCAATTGGCGGAATGACCGGCCCGCCCTGCCCGAGCTGCGGGCGTGGTGCCCGCAGCTCGTGTTTCTGGGAGGAGCGTGAGGTGTGACGGGGTGCTAGTTGGTCGCGACACCCGCGGGCGTGGCGCCGGCGGGAAGCGAAACGGGGGAGCCGGCCAGTTCGGTCAGGCGGCCGCCGTTGACGGCGAACTCGCCGACCTTGCCGATCCTGCTCTCGTCCACGTAGAGCGTGCGGCCGTCGGGGCTCAGGCGCGCGTCCACCGCGCCGACGCCGCCGGTAGCGCCGACCGGCGTGCTCCCGAGCAGTGTCAGCGTGCCGTCAGGGGCGATCGAGTAGCGGGAGATCTCGCCCGAGCCGGTGTTGACGGTGAACAGGAACTGTCCGTTGGGGCTGATCTCGACCCAGCACGGAGCTGTCTGGAGATCTGCGAACGGCGAGGACCCGATCGGCGACAGGGTCCCGTTCTGTGCATCGTTGAACGCCGAGATGGTGCCAGTTGCGGCACCGACGTTGTGGGCGTTCGACACGAACAATTGGTTGGGATTGGTGGGGCGGAACTCGCTGCCGAACGGGCCGAGCCCTTGGGCGGCGAGCGGGGAGTCCGGCGCGGCGGTCAGGAGGCCGTCCCTTCCGACGGTGAAGCTGTCGATCACCGACGGGCCGACCTCTGTACCCACGAGCTTCGTGCCGTTCTGGTTGAACAGGACGTCGGCGGGCGCCGCCGTAGCGGGCAGCGTTACCGTCGAGCGGGGAAGGGGGATCAGTTCGCCGTGGTGGGCGAGGATGAACCCGGTGTAGTTGCTATCGCCGGAACCCGAGTTCGCGACGTACACGAGGTCACCGTGGACCGTGACGCTGTCGGGCAGTGCGCCACCGGAGGAGGCGACGCTGACGAGCCGTAGCGAGCCGTCGTGCTCGATCCGTAGCGCCGAGACCTGGTTGCTGCCGGGATCGACGGCGAGGAGATAGCGGCCATTGTCGGTCACTTGGACGGCGCCCTGAGAGGCGAGGCCCTTGCCCGAGCCCGCGCCACCCGCGGGGAATGGCGAACCGTCCACCGGGGTCAGGGATCCATCCGCGTGGCGATCGAACGCGGCGATCGTGTTCGTTCCTGCTGTGTTGTCATTGATGTACACGTGCCCGGCGACGCGGGCGGGGCTATCCGCGCTCGCGGACCCAACCGCTGGGCCCGCCAGGCCCGCGGCGAGCAGCGCGAACGGCAGCGACATGCCTGAAAGCAAGCGCATTACTTCTCCTTAGTAGTTCTTGGGGGCTGCCCTCGGCAATCGATCCGGAAGAGCGCATGAAGCACTGCAGGCGCCCAGGTTGGACCAGAGGGTCCAACGAGTTGACCAGACCGGCAGTGGTCCGTCAAGGCAAACGAAGCCGGCGATCGAGACTGTTAAGAACCGCCGCGTCGAACCGGCACGACCGTGGCGCTCGCCCGCCTAGCGGCGACGCGGGCGAGGCTTGTCTCGAACGCCGTGCGCGCGCAGCTGCGCGATCGCACCCTCGAGCGCGGCACGGAGCTGCGCGCTGTCCCGGCTCGTCTTGGCGAGCAGCAGGCCGCCCTGGATGGCGGCCAGCGTGGTCGTGGTCAGCGTCTCGAGGTCGGCGTCGGCGGCGAGCAGGTCGTTTTGACGCATCCGGGCGAGCGCTCCGCCGATCGCCGCGCGCCAGCTCTCGAACGCGTCGTTGAGCGCAGTCCGGAAGCTCTCGTCGGTGTCAGCGAGCGCCGCGGCGAGGGTGCCGATCGGACAACCGCCGCGCGCGCCCTGCTGCTCGACCACCGCGACCATCGAGTCAACCCAGCGCTCGAGGTCGCGCCAGTCCTGCACGGCGTCCAGCGCCTCCGCCTGGGCGCCGAGCACGACGGCCGACTGGTGATCGATGACCGCCTGCACGAGCCCGTGCTTATCGCCGAAGTAGTGATACAGCTGGCTCTTGCTCGAGTGCGTCGCGGCGCGAATGTCATCCAGGCTCGTGCCGGACACGCCATGCTCGCCGATCAACGCGGCCGCGGCCGCGACGATCCGCCCCCGCGTAGCCCGTCCCTGCTCAGTCATCGAAGGTGCCGTCATCGTGATCACTTTAGCCTAAGTGGACCCAACGGTCCAGTTGTGCTTCACTCCAATATGGACCAACTGGTCCAATGTCACCGAAAATTGGCGCGACGACCGCCTTTCGGTCCGGCGGCCTGAAAGTCGCACTAGAGCAATCGCAAAATCCGGCAGCGTTGTCACGCATCTCGAGGGCGGGCGTGGTAGCGATTGGGCGCCAGCTGGCGGTCGGTGCGACTATTCCGAGCGGGTGGGTAGCACCGCGATCGCCTCGATCGAAACGAGACGGCCTCGGGGCAGTCGAACGTGTGCCGGGGCGGATCGTGCTGGCGGGGGATCGGGCATGTGGCGGGCGTACACCTCGTTGAGGCGGCCGAAGTCATCGACGTCGGCGTAAAAGATCGTCGTCTTGACGACGTCATCCATCGAGCAGCCCGCGGCGCGGAGTACCGCCGCGAGATTCAGCAGTGCCTGCTCGGTCTGCGCTTCGATCCCGGCAGCAGCCTCGCCGGTCGCGGGGTCGATCCCCGCCATTCCTGAGCAGAAGACCAGGTTGCCGGCCACGATCGCCTGGCTGTATGGACCTAGCGCCTCCGGCGCCTGATCACTTGATACCGCCTTTCTAGCCATGCCTGTACCTCCGTCGCTTTGGTCCTGGTCAGCGCGACCCTACCGACGGCAGTGTTAATTCGGCGACGCTGCGTAGGATTGGCGGATGTCCACCGAGCCTGAAGCCCCATCCGTCGACGACATCGAGCGATCGCGCCGGCGCGCGTTCGTTGCCGAGCACCGCACGGCCGTGTTCGGCTACCCGCGCCGCGACGACGGGCCGTCGATGTCGGTCGTCTACTACGTCATGGACGGCGACGATCGCATTCTGGTCTCGACGATGCGCGACCGCGGCAAGGCGAAGGCAGTCGCCCGCGACCCCAAGGTGTCGCTGTGCGTGCTCGACGAGCAGTGGCCGTTGACCTACCTGCTCGTCTACGCCACGGTCGAGGTCGATCCCGACCTAGATCGCGCCACCGATCTGATGATGCGGATCTCGGAGGTGATGGCCGGCCACCCAATGCCGCCCGAGGCTCGGGCCGACGCCGGGGAGATGTGCCGGCGAGAACACCGCGTCGCGCTGACACTGTCGCCGTACGCCACCTTCCAGACCCCCCCGCGACACGTCCGGGAGGCGACCGACCTGAAAGGGCTCACGCACTGGACGAGCAAGAGCCTCCCCTGGTAAGGCCCGGGCGCGTGGCGAGACCATTTACGGGTCGCTGCACCTGGATTTGCAGGCAAGTCATGGCTCGATCATGATCCGACAAGCCGGGCCGACTCCTTACGAGCAGTAGGCCGCTGGTTCGAGCCCAGTGCCGCCCACTGCTGCGCCGGGTCCCTCAGCGAGCAGAAGCACGGTCGAGAAGCGCTCCGGGTGTATCCGTCACGCGGCGTCTCCGGCGAGGCGATGTGTCCGAATCCCGACCGCCCGCGCGGGCGGTCTAAAGGGCGCGTGTCGAGACGCCGATACGCAAGCCATCTCCTCTCAACTCCCGGCCTTCGGGCAGGGGTCCCGGCGTAGGCGCGGTCCGCCGATGTGGGCGGATGCGGCGCCGCGCCGGGACAGCAATCTTGTGCGCCCCCACGGGGCTTGGGTTTGGGTCACGGATGACCCGCCCGGCCCTTTCCGCCGAAACCGTGATCGACGTCGACGGCCCGCGTGTTCGACTGTCAGTTCTCCCGAGTCACCGGTTCGGCGCCCGCGTCTGGTTGGCGCAGGTGATGTTTGAGTTGGTGGCGGGACTTCACCCCGAGCTTGCGGAATGCCTTGCGGAGGTGGTAGTCGACGGTGCTGGGGCTGATGAACAGCTGGGCGGCGATTTCTTGGTTGGTGGCACCGTCGGCCGCGAGGCGGGAGATCTGTGCTTCCTGCGAAGTCAGTTCGTCGCGCGTCTCGACGGTCCGTTTGCGGGGGTGCTCGCCGGTCGCTCCGAGTTCGACCCGGGCGCGTTCGGCGAATGCTTCCATGCCGAATTCCGTGAATAGCTCGTGCGCGGTCCGGAGTTGCGCGCGGGCGTCGAGTCGGCGGCGCGCCCGGCGAAGCCATTCGCCGTACAAGAGATGGCCGCGGGCGAGCTCGACCCGGACGCGGGTCCGCTCGAGCCGCTCGATCGCCTCGCGATACAGCGGCTCGGCCGCGTCCCCCTCGGTCAGCAGTGCCCGGGAGCGAGCCTCGATGCCGAGCGCCCAGTCGGTCCCGCTTGCCCGCGTGGTCTCTGAGAGTTGCGCGAGGGCGCGGGCAGCGGGCTCCGGCTTCCCGCTGCGGACGGCTGCCTCGATCTGCTCGGGCAGCGCCCAGCGCGAGGTCGCCAGCTCGCGTGGGTATTCGAGCGCCTCCTCGGCCGCGGCAAGCGCCAGCTCGTAGCGGCCAAGACCGTTGTAGAGCACCGCGGTCGCGTAGCGACCGGCGCCGATCCTACGCCCCTCACCGCGGCCGGCGGCGTCCCGATCGCTGGCCTCGATCAGCCGCAAAGCCTCCACTTCGCGGCCGCGCCAACCGGCGCGGTTCAGACTGCTGATAGACACGTCCGGGTTTCCGATCGCGACGCTAATCTCGCGCGCCTCTTCTCCGAGCGCCTTCGCGGAGGCGAACTCACCTGCGCACACGCGACATCCGGAGGAATAGTTGAGAGCGAGAGGGAGGACCGTGAGCGCACCGGCATCACGGGCGAGCTGCACATAGCCGTCAGACAGCACGCGCCAGCTTTCCTCGTCCCACAACTGGATGGCCGTGACGCAGGCCACCCAGAGCCAACGAAGTGCCTCATCGTTCGAGAGGTCGTCGCCGCGGAAGGCGCTAAGCGCGCGCTTCAACATCGGCGTCGCTCTCTGGGGACGCTCGGTGATTAGCAGCGCCTGGCCATCCAGGAGGAGATCGGCCGCGCCCGACGGTCGCGGCCAGGCGCCCGCCCGTTTCGCCGCCCGCGCCGCCTTCGCCACCTCCAATACGGCGTCCCCCTTCGCGAGACGCCCCGCGTACATCGCCGCGGCCAACGCCTCGGCGTAGGTCTCGTGGGCGAGCGAGGGATCGAGCGGCTCGAGGCGCTTGGCGGCCTCCAGCAGCAGCGGTGCAGCGTCGCTGCCGCGGTTCAACGCGAACGCGATCTGACCGCGGAGCAACTCCACCTGGGCGCGCTGGAGCTCGTTCAGCGGTCCGGCTTCTGCGATTGCAACGAGTTGGAGCGCCGGGTCGAACGCGCCGGCCTGGTGCTTGGCCTGTGCCGCGGCCAGCGCACGCTCAGCCCGTAGCCCCGGATCGGGCGTCAGCTCGGTCGCCCGCTCAAGAAATGCCGCCGCCGCCGCGACGCCGCCGCGACGGCGTGCGCGACCGGCCGAGCGCTGTAGCTCCGAGGCCACGTCCTCGTCTAATCCCGGCGTCGCTTGAGCGAGATGCCAGGCGCGGCGATCGGGATCGACCGCAGGGTCGGTCGCGTCCGCCAGCGCCCGACGGACGGCCTGCCTGTCCTCCGGCGAGGCGGCGCGATACACGGCCGAGCGGACCAGCGGGTGGCGGAAGGTCACGCGCCCGCCGATCGTGAGCAACCCGTCGGTGTCGGCCGCCGCCTGGACCCCGATCCCGAGCCGCCGGGCTGCCCGCCACACCAGCACCGAGTCGCCGACGGGCTCCGCGGCCGCGATCAGCAACAGCTTCTGGGTGTCCGCCGGGAGCTCCGCGAGCCGGCGGCGGAAGCTGTCCTCGATCCGCCCCGACAAGTCCGGCGAGTCCAGCAGTCCGTTGCCGAAGCTGGCCGTCGAGGGTCTCCGCGATGGCGATGCGCGCGCCCTTTTGGGCTCGGCGTTGCACGTGCCGCTGGACGAGGCGGTCCGCGAGCGGTTGGTCGCGGAGACGCGCGGCAACCCGCTGGCGCTGTTGGAGCTGCCGCGAGGCTTGACGCCCGGTGAGCTCGCTGGGGTTCCGGGTGGTCGGTCAACGGCCGCCCGGAGCATCTCAGGGCGGCGTGCGAGGGCTCGCTGCGTCGGCTGAAGGTGGACCGGATCGATCTCTACCAGCTGCACTGGCCCGATCCCGACGTCCCTCTGGAGGAGTCGATCGGGGCGATTGGGGAGCTGCGCCAGGAAGGCAAGGTGCGCTACGTCGGTGTCTGCAATGTCACGGTCGAGGAGCTGGCCGTCGCGCGGTCGATAGTCGAGATCGCGACCGTCCAGAGCCCGTTCAACCTCGCCGATACGACCCGGGCAGACCTGCTCGCAGAATGTGAGGCGCACGGCATCGGCTTCATCCCGTATCGCCCGCTGCAAGGCGGACAGCTCGCTGAGGCCGGCGGAGCGGTCGCATCGGCGGCCAAACGCCACGGCGCGACCCCGGGACAGGTTGCGCTTGCCTGGTTGCTCGCGCGCTCGTCCGCGATCCTGCCGATCCCGGGCACAGCATCGCCGGCGCACCTCGAAGAGAACGTCGCGGCGGCGTCACTCTGCCTCGACGACGAAGAGGTGCTGGCAATCGCCAGCGCGCTGAGCTGATCGTCGACCACTCGCTTGCATCTCGCGCGTACGTCTTCAGATGGGGGTGGTGTATGCGCCGGTGATGCCACCGTCGGCCATGAAGGCAGTGGCAGTGACGTAGCTCGATTCATCGCTGGCGAGAAACAGGGCAGCGTTGGCGATCTCGTCGGCCCGGGCGAAGCGCCCAATCGGCACGTGCACCAAGCGGCGGGCGGCCTGCTCGGGATCGTTGGCATACAGCTGTTGCAGCAGCGGCGTGTCAACCGGCCCTGGGCACAGGGCATTGACCCTCACGCCGCGCCGCGCGAACTCGATACCCAGCTCTCGTGAGAGCGCGAGCACTCCTCCCTTCGACGCGGTGTAGGAGATCTGGGAGGTAGCAGCGCCGAGCACCGCCACGAACGAGGCGGTATTGATGACCGAGCCACCGCCGGCGTCGAGGAGGTGGGGTATCCCGTGCTTGCAGCATAAGAACACACTGCGCAGGTTCACGGCCTGCACCCGCTCCCATGCTTCGAGCGTGGTGTCAAGCACCGATGCGTCGTCGCTCGGAGAGATGCCCGCGTTGTTGAACAGTACGTCGACTCGTCCGAGCTCGTCGCGCGCGCGGGTGTACACCGACTGAACCGCGTCCTCGTCGACCAGGTCGGCCTGCAAAGGCAGCTCGCCGGTTGAGTGCTCGACGAGGTCGACGCCGACCACTCGTCCCCCTTCGCGGGTGAACAGGGCTGCGGTCGCCGCGCCGATCCCGCCCGCGGCACCGGTGATCACGCACACCTTGCCCTCGAGTCGGCCCGCGGGACTCACGACGTCGCGTAGTAGATGGACTTGACCTCGGTATAGGCGTCAAGCGCGTGCGGGCCGAGCTCGCGGCCGTACCCCGATTGCTTGAAGCCCCCGAACGGTGTGGCGACCCGCACGGACGTGTTGGAGTTGATCGACAGCACGCCGGTGTCGATGGCGCGCGCGACGCGGAGCGCGCGGGCGCCGTCGCTGGTCCAGATCGATCCCGACAGCCCGTAGACCGTGTCGTTGGCGATGCGCACGGCCTCATCCTCGTCGGCGAATGGGGTCACGGTTGCCACCGGCCCGAAGATCTCCTCGCGCGCGGCGCGTGAGGTCGGATCGACCGGACACAGCACCGTCGGGGCAAACCAGTATCCAGGGCCCCCAGGTGCGCTGCCCCGGATCGCGACCGGCGCGTCGCCGTCCACGAACGAGCTGACCGTCTCGCGCTGCCCAGCCGAGATGAGCGGACCCATCTGCGTCTCCTCGTCGAGCGGATCCCCCACCCTGATCGACTCGACAGCGTCCTCGAGCGCGTCCATGAACCGGTCCAGCACCGACCGCTGGACCAGGATCCGCGACCGTGCGCAACAGTCCTGGCCGGCATTGCCGAAGACGGCGATGGGCGCGGCCGCGGCAGCCGCCGCGAGGTCGGCGTCCGCGAACACGATGTTCGGGGACTTGCCGCCGAGTTCCAGCGTCACCCGCTTGATCGTCGCCGCGGCGCCGGCGGCGATCGAGCGCCCGACCTCGGTTGACCCCGTAAACGCGATCTTCGCAACGTCCGGGTGCTCGACCAGGCGCTGGCCACACACGCTCCCTGGCCCGGCGACGACGTTTACGACGCCCTCCGGAATGCCGGCATCCGCGGCTATCTGGGCAAAACGCAGCGCGGTCAAGGGCGTGAGCTCGGCCGGCTTGAGCACGACCGTGTTCCCGGCCGCGAGGGCCGGCGCCAGCTTCCACGAGGCGATCGTGAGCGGGAAGTTCCACGGGACGATCAGCCCGACCACGCCGAGCGGCTCGCGGACGGTGAACGCTTGGCCCCGCGCCACCGGGATGGTGTCGCCAAGCAGCCGCTCAGGCGCGCCGGCGTAGTAGCGGAAGGTCGCCGCGACCATGTCCATCTCGCCGCGGGCGTCGGCGATCGGCTTGCCGGCGTTGCGCGCCTCGAGCACCGCCAGCTCTTCCCGCCGGCTCGCCAGCGCGTCGGCGAGCGCATAGAGCAGCGAAGCTCGGTCGCCCGGGGGCATGGCTCGCCAACCTGGAAATGCTCCGCGCGCACGCTCCACGGCGGCGTCGACCTCCTCGATCCCGCCGCGCGATAGCTCTTCCAGCACCGCCTCGGTGGCGGGCTCGATGACCTGGATCATCCGCGCTCGAACATCCGGCGCCGCTCGTAGTCAGTCACGACCTCGTCGAACAGCCGTTGCTCGGTGCGCCCGTAGTTCAGATAGTGGCCCCAGACCTGCTCACCGAAAGCGGCACGAGCGAAGTCGCTCCCCTCCCAGAGATCGACCGCCTCGCGCAGCGTGGACGGAAACGGCTCGGCCTCCCCGGCCTCATAGGCATTGCCGATCAACTCGGGCCCCGGATCGGTCTGGTTGGCGATCCCGTCCAGCCCGGCCGCGAGCAGTGCCGCGTACCCCAGGTACGGGTTGACGTCGGCGCCGGGAATCCGGCACTCCGCGCGGCGCGACTGGCCGTGCCCGACGATCCGGAAGCCGCAGGTGCGGTTGTCGCGGCCCCAGGAGATCGAGGTGGGGGCCCAGCTCTCGGTCGCGTAGCGCTTGTAAGAGTTGACGGTGGGCGCGATGAGCAGCGCCAGCTCCCGGATCCGCCCGCGCATGCCGCCCAGATAGTGGCGAAAGACGTCCGTCTCGTCGTGTCCGTCGACGAACGCGCTCGCGCCGGTCGAAGCATCCACCAGGCTCGAGTGAATGTGACATGAGCTGCCGATGTCCTTCTCGGACGGCTTGGCCATGAACGTCGCCGAGACGCCGTTGAGGAACGCGATCTCCTTCACCCCGTTCTTGTAGATCGTGTGACGGTCGGCCGAGGTCACGGCGTCGGCGTAGCGCACGTTCAGCTCGTGCTGCCCGTACCACGCCTCACCCTTGGAGAACTCGACGGGAATTCCTGCGCCTCGCATTCCCCGGCGGATCTGGCCGATCACGTTCTCGTCCATGGTGGTCGCGAGGATGTGGTAGTCGAGGATGTACGGGATCGTGGGTGTCAGGTTCCGGTAGTCCTGCTCGTGGGCTTGGGCGTAGCTCTGCTTGTACAGATAGAACTCAAGCTCGGAGGCGAACAGCGGCGTGTACCCCATCTCCTGCGTGCGCTCGTACTGGGCGATCAGGATCTGACGCGGGGACGCCGGCACGGGGCCGCCGTCGTGATCGACGACATCGCACAGCACCAGCGCGGTGCGGTCAAGCCACGGGATCCGCCGCAGCGTCGAGATATCCGCAGCGATCCCGAAGTCGCCGTAGCCCTTCTCCCAGTTGGCCATCTCGTATCCGGGCTCCGGATCCATTTCCATGTCGAGCGCGAGCAGGTAGTTGCAGCCCTCGATCCCGTGGTCGACGACCTCCTCCAGGAAGTAGGACACATCGATACGCTTGCCGACCAGCCGCCCCTGCATGTCGGTGAACGCGGTCACGACGGTGTCGATCGTGCCTGCCTCCGCCTCGGCACCCAACTGCTCGAGGGACAGCATGCCCTCGGCGACTCCGGGCCCTCCCGGACGCGTGACGCTCGCCATGGTCTACTCCGCTCCGCCGGCGACGGCCGGCGATGGGGGCACGGGTGGCGGCTCGGTCGTGAACTCCGCTTCGTCGATCGTCCGCACCGGACCGTGGTAGCGGTTCTTGGCTCCGGCCCACCACCAGATCCCGACGATCAGACCGATGACGAGCACCAGCGGCGAGTAGTTGAACGCCGTCCAAGTGAAACCGCTGTTCCAGGGCGCGCCTGTGACTGTCGTCGGACCGTCGAGGGCGTATACGACGAGTACGACGAACGCGATCGCGCCGATGTTGACCCACTTGTACTTGCTTCCGAGGGTCCACGGACCGGGCAGGAATTTACTGCCCTGGCGCAGCCGTAGGTACACCGGGAGGATGTACGCAAGGTAGAGGCCAACGGTGCAGATCGAGGTGATCGCGAAGTAAGCCCACGGGACGCCGGTCTTGGTGCCGAAGTACGCCGGGATCGTGATGATCAGCGAGGCGACCGACACAGCGATCACCGCCCACAGTGGCACGCGCTTCGCGGTAACCCGCCGGAACAGTGACCAGCCGGGCATCCCGCGGTCGCGCGAGAACGCGTACCAGGTGCGCGACGCACTCGTCAGGCCGGCGGCTCCGCAGAACAGCTGCCCGACCGTGCAGATGATCAGCACGAGCTTGGCCGCCCACGATGTCAGCCCGGTCTCGAGCAACGGGATCGCGCCGCCGCCGCCCTTGTTGATCGCCGCAACGTTGGTGGCGGCGAACAGCAGAGCGAGCAGCACCGCCCAGCCCGCAATCGCGGAATAGAACACTGACCGCCAGACGCCCTGGGCGGCGGCTCGGGCGGCGCCACGCGTCTCCTCGGCAGTATGGGCAGAGGCGTCGTAACCGGTCTGCGTGTACATCGTCAGGATGAAACCGAGCGGAAGCACGTACAGCCAGAAAAACGCGCCGCTCGTTGCGCCGCCGTGGAAGCCGGTGTTGTTCTGACGCTGGCTGAACACGAAGCTGAAGCTTTGGTGGTGGCTCGGCACGAAGATGACGAGCGCGATGATCACGATCACGCCGAGCACGTGCCAGCCGACCGAGACGTTGTTGAAGATCGCCAGCAGCCGGTCGGCGAAGATGTTCACGACCGTGTAGCCAACGAGGATGATCAGGAACAGCAGGAAGTCCTGATGCAAGATCGTGGTCGGATTCGTGGTGGCGAAGTTGATGCCGAGCACGTTCAGCCCATACAGGGCAAGGACCGCCTGGAGGAAGAACGCCGCGCCGTAGCCGACCCCGGCGACGATCCCGACCAGGCCGACGATGTTGAACCAGCCGGTGATCCAGCTCCAACCGGGGCCGCCGAGCTTGGCCGCCCACCAATAGGGTCCGCCGGCGGTCGGGAACGCGGATGTGAGCTCCGCCATCGAGAAAGCAACCAGCAGGACAAACGCGCACAGGACCGGCCAGCCGATCGAGATGGCGATCGGCCCGCCGGCATTCCACGCGAACCCGAAGTTCGTGAAGCACCCGGCGAGGACCGAGATGATCGTGAACGAAATCGCGAAGTTGGTAAAGCTGCTCCAGCCGCGGGCGAGTTCCTGCTTATAGCCGAGAGTGGCGAGCTCACGCTCGTCCTCGCCCATCTCGTGGGTCGCGGTTGACTGTGCTAGCGGCTCGTCGGCCACGGATACCTCCCCGGACTGGGTCGCTGGTGCGCCTGTCTTGGCCCCTAATGGTGTGAAGTTCGCACCTTCGGAATGGCGCGACGATACGCTTGCGCGCGGACAGTGTCAATGGCTCGCACAAACGACGTCGAGGTCGCGGTGATTGGCGGCGGCGTGGTCGGCTGCGCGGTGGCGTTGGCGCTCGCGCGCAGAACGGTCGCTGTCGCTCTGCTCGAGGCCGAGCCGGATCTCGCGCTCGGCGCCAGCGGCACCAATTCGGGCATCTTGCATATGGGGTTCGATTCCGCCTCGGGTGAGCTCGAGACCGAATTGATCCTCTCCTCGGCAACCGCACGCGACCCACTGCTGCGCAGGCTCTCCATTCCGGTGCTGCGCTGCGGTGCGGTGATACGGGCGCTCGACGAATCGCAGCGGGCCGCCGTCGCGGCGGTTCCGGCAGTCGCTCGCCGAAACGGCGTGCGCGTGGTTGAGCGCGACGACGGCTCGCTCGAGATTCCCGGCGAGGCCGTCACCGACCCGGTCGTGTACACGCTCGCGATGGCAGCCGAAGCCCGGCGCCACGGCGCGGAGTTGCGCACGCGTTTCCGCGTCGAATCGATCGACGCAGACGGTGTCGGATTGACGATCGGTTCGGCTTCGGGCCTGACCGTGCGCTGCTCCGTCGCGGTCAACTGCGCCGGGCTGGAGGCCGACGCAATCGCGCGTCTCGCCGGCGACGACTCGTTCTCGATCTATCCGCGAAAGGGAGAGTTCCTCGTTTTCGACCCGCCGTCTGACGGCCAGCTCGACAGGATCCTGCTGCCGGTCCCCACCCGACGTACCAGGGGTGTGCTCGTGTTCCCCACGCTCGACGGCAAGGTCGTGGCGGGCCCCACCGCGGTCGATCTCGAGGACAAGCATGACTGGTCGGTGCGGCCGGCCGCCCGCGACGAGATCGTCTCGAAGGCCGCTGCTCTCTACCCGCCGGTCGTCGACGCCCAGCCCGCGTTCGCGTACGCCGGGCTGCGCCCGGCCGGACGTGGCGCGAACTACGTGATCGGCCCAGCTCGGACGTGTCCGCAGCTCGTCCACGTGGCCGCGATCCGCTCGACCGGGTTGACCGCGTCGCTCGGGATCGCCGAACACGTCAGTGGGATTGTGGCCTCGCTCGGGGTGCCGCTCGGGCCCGAGGCGGCTCTGAAAGGTGGCCCGGTCCCACACCTCGACCGTCCTTGGTGGCGGCGGACTGCCGACTACCGAGCCGAAGTGACGGCATGACTCTGCTGCTCGGAATCGACGAGGGAACCTCCGCGGTTAAGGCGGTCCTGTACGACTCGGAGCTGAGACCGTTGGCCGAGGCACGACGGGAGAAGCGGCTCTCGTACCCGCGCTCCGGCTGGGTCGAGCAGGACGCCACCGAGGTGCTGACCGCGGTGGTGGATGCCGTCGGCGAGCTTCTCGCCAAAGCCGATGGGCCGGTGACCGCGTGCGGGCTCGACCATCAGGGGGAGTCGGTGCTGGCCTGGGACCCGGACACCGGCCGGCCGCTGACCCCGATCGTGACGTGGCAGGACAAGCGCTCCCAGGAAGTGCTCGACCGGCTCGATGCGGCCGGGCAGGCAGCGGAGGTGCGCAGGCTCAGCGGCATGCCGCTCGACCCGTACTTCTCGGCGGGCAAACTCGCGTGGCTGCTCGAACACGAAACGACCGTCCAGCGAGCCTTCGAGGCCGGGACGCTCCGGATGGGAACGGTCGACTCGTTCCTGTCCGACCGGCTCGGAGCCGGGTTTGCCACCGATCCGTCGACGGCGTCGCGAACCCAGCTCGGCAGCCCGGCATGGGATCCGGCCCTGCTCGAACTGTTCGGCGTGCCCGCGGGGGTGCTCCCCGCCATCCTCGACACCGCAGGCGAGCTCGGCACGATCCGCCACGAGTCGTGGTCCCAGGAGCTGCCGCTACGGGCGCGGTGCGTCGATCAGCAGGCTGCCCTTGCGGGAGCGGGCTGCGTGCGGCCCGGGCTGGTCAAGGCGACGTACGGGACCGGCGTGTTCGTCCTGGCCCACGCCGGCGACGCACGACCCGCGCCGGTCGGGGGCCTGCTGCCAACGGTCGCCTGGAGCGTGGCCGACCGCTTGGAGTGGGCGATCGACGGCGGCGTGTTCACCGCCGGGGCGCTGCTCGACTGGCTCAGCCGTGACCTCGGGCTGGCCCGTGACGCGGCCGCGCTCGCGGGCGCCGCGGCGACGGTCGACGACGCGGGTGGCGTCAGGGTGCTCCCCGCGCTCGCGGGCGTGGGCGCGCCGTGGTGGAAGCCGGATGCGCGGGCAGTGATCGCCGGCCTGAGCGCGAGCGTGCGGCCCGCTCACGTCGCCCGCGCAGCCCTTGAGGGCGTCGCGTGGCGCGTCGCCGACATCGTCAGCGTCATCCAGGAGACGGTCCCGGTGCAGGTGCTCCGCGTCGACGGGGGCATGACCCGCGACCCTACGTTGCTACAGCTCCAAGCCGACGCTGCCGGCGTGACCGTTCAGCGTGGCCTGCTCGACGCGACCGCCGCGGGGGCGGCCGCGCTGGCCGCCGTCGGCGCCGGCGTGTGGCGCTCGACGCTCGAGATCGAGGAGCGGATCCCGGCGGGCGAGCGCTTCGAGCCGCGGCGCGACGCCAAGTGGCGCGCGGCAGCGCACAGCGAGTGGCGCGCCTTCGTCGAGCGCGCCGCCGAGCTGTGAGCTCGCGGTCTACCGGAGAAGCCCGGCCAAGATGTGCTCGGTGCCCTCGATGTGCTCGCGCATGAGCCGTACCGCTCGGCTCGTGTCCCGTTCGCGCAATAGCCACACGAGGCGCCGGTGCTGCGCGTTCGAGTGCATCAGCAGCTCGGGAGGGTGCGGGAGGCGGGTGATCAGCTCGCTCATGCGACCCTGAACCTCGGTCATCGCGCTCACCAAGCGGGGCGAGCGCGCCGCCTCCGCGAGTCCGACGTGGAAGCGGATGTCCGCCCGCCGGTAGACGTCGAAATGGTCGACCTCCAACATCCGCTCAACGAGCGCGTCGAGACGGTCGAGGTCGTCCGGTTCGGCGCGCTCGCCGGCGAGCATGGTCGCGCCGGTCTCGATCGCCACGCGATGGTCCAGCACGCCCCACACGTCGTCGCCCAGCAGCGGTTCGCCCGCCGGTGCCAACGGGGGGCTGTCGGTCACGAATGTCCCACCACCTCGTCCCCGGAGCGAGATCAGAAGGCCGCTCTGCACGAGCGTCGTCAGCGCCTGGCGCAGCGTCGAGCGTGAGATCTCGAGCTCGTCGGCGAGCATCCGCTCCGCCGGCAGCCGGCTCCCCGCGGGCAGGATGCCCGTGCGGATCGCCGTCCCCAAGCGCTCGACCGTCTCCTCGAAGGTCGTCGCCGCCCGGACTGGCGTGAACACCGAACTAACCACCGCATCCCGGTCCATGTTCCGACAGTATCGCTCGACCAGAGACCTCGATGCGCATTAGCGGCGGAAGCGCGAGGATGCTCCCGATGCAGCGCGATCGACAGGTTTCCCTCGCGATCCGCTGGTGTGTGGCGTCGGTTGTTTGGGCGGCGATCGTCGGGGTGGTTGCGGTTGTCGCCGGCTTCCGGGCAAGTGCGACCGCGCTGGTCGGGTTCGGCGCGGCCTCGATCACCGACGGGCTGGCGTCTGCGGTGCTGGTTTGGCGGTTCGATACCGAACGGGCGGGGCGGTACGACGTCGAGCGGATCGAGCGTCGGGCCGCGCGAACGGTCGGCGCGATCCTGATCGCAATCGGGCTGTATGTGAGCATCAGCGCGATCGCGGCGCTCGCCCGTCATCCGCCGCCGGACCACTCGAGAGTCGGTCTCGCGCTGACCGCGGCATCGGTACTCGTCCTGCCGTTACTCGCCCGAGCGAAGCTTCGCCTTGCCGCCTTCCTTCAAAGCTCCGCCTTACGCGCCGATGGCCTCCTAAGCGTCGCCGGCGCGGCGCTGGCTTCAGTCACGCTGGCCAGCCTCGCGCTCAACAGCGAGCTCGGCTTGTGGTGGTCCGACGCGGTAGCCGCGCTGCTGATCGCCGCCTTCCTGCTCCGCGCAGGCTGGCGAACTGCCACCCGGCAAACCCTGACCTAAGAGACAGCCGACTCTAGCCCGGGGCGAGAGCAGCCCGGGGTCAGTAGTCGTTCTTGAACGCGAAGTAGGAACCGCGAATGGTTCCGGCCAGCCTCGACTTCTGCCTCGCGAACTTGAATCGCGAGGCGAGCTCCTCGGGGACCTCCATCCCGTCGGACAGCTTGAACCCGACCGCCCGCCTGCTGGGGTCGTCGATGGTGTACATGACGTTGATCGACAGACCGCTCTCGTAGAAGACGTAGGCGATTCGGATGTTCTCGACCTGGAAGCCGGTAGCCTCGAGCGGGCGAGAAGAGATGACGATGTCGCGTTCGTCGTTGAGGATCCGGTGCACCCAGTCGATCGTCGTCTTAGCGTTGCTCGCAGGCTCCACCGTGAAGTCGTGGTCGTAGTTGTTCTTGAAGTAGCGAGACTCGTTCGCCCGCAGGCCGGCGAGCGCGGCGGCGACCGGCGATGACTCCAGGCCGACGGTCGAAACGTCTTTGAAATCCACGGTGTAAGACGTGACCTACTCCCGAACCCGTACGGCCGATGACGTCCGCCGGAGGATAGCGACGCTCCTGAGCGTCTGTGATTAGCCACGTGGACTTCACCCGTCGCGCGCGGTCACATGTTCGTCGCCGCCTCGACGATCGCCTCGCGGATGCGCGGGTACGTGCCGCAGCGGCAGATGTTGCGCAGCGAGTCGATGTCAGCGTCGGTGATCTGCCGGCCCTCGGCTTTGATTTCCTTCACCAGCGCGACGGCGGCCATGATCTGGCCAGGCTGGCAGTAGCCGCACTGCGCGACGTCGTACTTGAGCCACGCCTGCTGCATCGGGTGCAGCGGCTGGCCGACGGTCGCCGGGAGACCCTCGATTGTCGTGATCTGGTCGGTCGGCTTGATGTCGCTGACCGGGACCGAGCAGGGGTTGAAAGCCTCACCGTTGATGTGGCAGGTGCAGGACTTGCACACGTCCAGGCCACAGCCGTACTTCGGTCCGTGGACGCCGAGTAGATCGCGCAGCACCCACAGCAGACGGAGTTCGTCCGCGCAGTCGACGCTCACCTGCTGGCCATTGAGGATGAAGGTGTGGGTGGCCATCAGAATGCCTCCTGCAGTCCGTCGGTCGGCGACTGGGGTATCGGCGGCACGGTGGGCAACGGCGTGAACCCGAGCGGCTCCGAGTGGTTGATCGGGAAGCTCGTCGGCATCGTCTGGGTCGCGCGCGCGTACGCATTCGCGACCGCGGCCATCGACGCCGCCACGCCGAACTCGCCGGCGCCGCCCGGCTCGCTCTGATTAGCCGGCATGATGATCACCTGGATCCCGTCTGTGGGCGAATTGTTCGGAGGGCAGTTCCACTCACGCGTGTAGTAGGCGTTGTCCCAGCTGCCCTCCAGGAAGTAACCCTGCTGGAGGTGCAGGCTGTAGGTCAGCGCCTGCGCGATGCCGTCCATGATCCCGCCGATCATCTGGGCCTCCAGCCCGAGCGGGTTGATCGGCAGGCCAACATCGACGGCGTAGGTCACCTTGGTGACTCGCGGACCCGTGTATCCGTTCTCGACCGTCCGATTTACCGTCTGCGGGCTGCAGTCGATCTCGGCCACACACGCGGCGTAGCCCTTGTACTCGTGGTGGATGCCGATTCCCTGAGCAGTGAACGGCGCCATCCGCTTCCCCCAGTTGGCCGCCTTGGCGGCGGCGGCCAGCACCGCGAGCATGCGGGAGTCCCGCGCGAACGACCGGCGGAACTGGTACGGATCCTGCCCCATCGCCTTCGCCACCTGGTCGACCATCAGCTCCTTGGCGACGGTCACCTCCGGGCTGTAGATGTTGCGCACGCTCGACGTGTTGAACATGCTGCCCGGCGGGTGGTAGACCTCGTTGAGGAGCTGCGTGACAGCTCCGAAGTTGTAAGGCACGTTGGCCGTCAGGGTGAAGATGCTCTGGGAATAGCCGAGAAAGTCACCCTCAGGGAGGTCGCCGAACGTCGCGCTCAAGATCTCGCCGAGCCCGTGGGTGAAGTCCGTCGCCACGCTCGTGTGGCGCTGATCGAACGCCACAACGTTGTTCCCGAGATAGGTGACCCGGACCCGCGAGGTCGACATTGGGTGCACGCGCCCCTGGCGGAAGTTGTCCGTCCGGTGCCACATCAGCCTGACCGGCTTCCCGATCGCCTTCGAGATCGCCGCGGCCTCAAACGCCGCGTCGGCGAACAGGTGGCGGCCGAACGACCCACCGCCCTGAGTCACGTGCGCCGTTACGCTCGATACAGGCAGTCCAAGGATCTGGGCGACGGTTTCCTGGAAGTAGATCGGCGACTTCATCGCTGACCAGATGTCGGCACTGCCCGGGCGCACGTCGGCAATCGCGCAGTTGGTCTCGAGCGGGTCGCCGGGACGGAAGTAGAAGGTGAAGCGCTGGTCGAGCGTCTGTCCCAGCCCAGGCGTCATCGGTAGCTCGGCACCGATCAGATCCTTGAGGACGTCGGCGTCCGACTTGGTGGCCGCGGCCCCGGGTGTCCACTGGACCTGAAGAGCCCGAACCGCGTCGATGCACTGTCCGAACGTGGTGGCGCGGACGGCGACGCCGCCGGGGACGAACTGGGTGTGCGGGATGATCGCGACGTCGGTGACGCCGTCCATCGCCCTGACGTCCGCCTCGTTCAGGACGGCAAGCGCCGTCCCGTTGATCGTCGGCGGGCGGCAGACCATGGTCGGCAGTGCGCCGGCGACTTCGAGATCCATCGCGAACTGCTTTCTGCCGGTCACGATGTCCACGGCGTCGATCCGGGGCTGGGGTGTACCGACGAGCGTCTGCTGCGACGCCGGCTTCAGCTGCGCCAGCACCGCTTGCGTGCGCGAGACTGCCGCCGCACTGGCGAGGTAGGCGTACGAGAGCGACGTCCCGTCTGGCGCCGTGATCACGCCATTTTTCAGCGCGAGCTTGGGCAGTGGCGTCTCGAGCGCTTGGGCCGCCGTCTTCGCGAGTTGGCCGCGTGCGATCGCCGCCGCGATCCGGACCTGGTCGTAGAGAGCGTGCATCGAGTTCGACCCGCCGGTCAGCTGGTTGAACTCGAGCTCCGGTCGCGCGTCAGACAGCGTGATGTTGACCTTGTCGAGCGGGAGCTCAAGCTCGTCGGCGATCACCATCGCGACCGCGGTGGTGATCCCCTGGCCGACCTCGGCGCGGGGAAGTGCGAACGACGCCGTGCCGTTGGAGTTGACGGTCACCGTGATCAGGGCCGCGGTCAGATCGGCCGCGTCGGTCAGGAGATCCGTCAGGTCGAAGAGGTCGACCGGCTGGACCGTCGGCACCGCGGCGCTCGCGGGCGGCGCCGCACGCAGATCGGCCGCGGCCACCAGCGTCGGCGCCGCGATCAGATATCCGATGAACCGCCGGCGCGAGATCCCGTTCGTAACCGCGCGCGCTTCACCGACCTCGACATCGGGCATGGGTCCTCCCTGCGGAGCTCACCTGGATGCGGCGAGTCTACGACGGAGGCACCACCCGAAGCGCCGGTCCGCGGCGAATCCAACGGGCGTCCCGCGGTGGGATCATGAACGTGCGGGCAGCAGCGGAAAGAGCAACACTGACGAAAGGGGATCCCGATGGAAGCGCACCTCAGCAACCATCACCGCGACACGATCGAGAAGATCTTCAGGCATCCCGCGAGCCACAACATCGAGTGGCGTCAGGTCGTGTCGCTACTGGAGACGATCGGGACCGTGACGCACGAGGACAACGGCAAGCTCAAGGTGGCACTCGGCCCCGAGACCGAGGTGCTCCCGGCGCCTCACGGCAAGGATGTCGACGCCCAGATCGTCGTCGATCTGCGGCGAATGCTGAAGCAGGCTGGCTTCGCGCCGGAAGGCTCGCCACCCGTCGCCGACCACCGGGTACGGGACCACGGCGACGGCCAGTGGGGCGAGCCGACCTAAACGTCCGGTCATCCGCGTTGCGACACCCCCGAGTTGTCGACGAGCTGGGCACGAAACGTCCGCTCCGCGCTCAGACGAATCGTCGCACGAACGCACGCGCTGTCTCCGCGACCTCTCGCCAACCGTGGTCGATCGTGATCGAGTGGCCGCGTCCGGGCATCTCGACGATCTCCGTCGCGGCCTCGTTGCGCGATTGAAGCTTGTAGGCGGCGTTGGCAAGGGTCGGCGGCACCGTGTGATCCCGTTCGCCCGAGACGATCAGCAGCGGTCCGCGATCGGAGGTCTCGGTGTCGACCTTCGCCTCGGTCCAGGGGTTGAGGTTGCTCGCCGCGGCCTGGAACAGCGGCTCGCCGGATGCCGGCACCGCGAACTCCTCATACAGGGCTTTTGCTTCGTCCTCGTCGACGCTGTTCGCGAACGCGTAGCGGAACTGCTCATAGGTGAGCGGGATGGCCTTGTGCCGGTTCGTCGGATTGCCGAGCACCGGGCGAGCAGCGCGCAGCGATGAGATCGGCAATGGGAGCACGCCCCGGAATGGCGCGGGATCGATGGCCACGGCGGCGGCCGAGAGACCGCGTCCCGCCAGGATCTGGGTGATGAGCCCGCCGAAGGAGTGGCCGATGATCACCGGCGTGTGGTCGAGCTGGGTGATGATCGACTCGTAGTGGCCGGCGACGTCGCCGATCGACTTGCCGGCGAACGCCTCGGGGTGGGCGTTGGCGTCCTCGACGGTAAGTGGGTCATCGGGCCAGCCCGGCGTGAGCGCGACGAAATCGTCCTCTTCGAAGAACGCCGCCCACCGGTCCCAGCTGGACGGCAACAGCCACAAGCCGTGCACGAACACGACCGGGATTCGGCCCGACTCCTTGGCCCGTGCGATCTGCTCGGCCTCATGGTCGGCCATAGATGTCTCCGGATTCATCGGTCCCTCCGTTGATGGATACGCGTCTTCACGGATGATGATCGGTCTACCGACTAGGCAGCATCGGGAGCTCGATCAGCCGGCGCGGCTCTCGGGGCCGCCGGCGCGCCCGGCAGTAGGCGACGAGCTCGTCGTAGACCGCGTCGCCGCACACACGCCGGAGCTCATCCTCCATGGTCACGTACAGCGGCTGAGCGGCGCTGAACGCGTCCTGGTGCTCGGTGCACCACCAGTCGAGGATTCCCTCGCCGCCCCAATCGACGGTCCGGCCTGCGCGGACCGTGGTGGTCTTGGTCTCGTCGTCGATGTCGAAGAACAGCGGGACCTGCCAGCAGATCCGAGGCTTCCAGTCCATCGGGTTCTCGCCGCGGCGGAGCGCCGCGACGTGAAACGCGCACCCGGCACCCTCCTGATGGTCCAAGCGGTTGTGGAAGATGCAGGCGCCGCGGTATAGGCGCGTGTGAACGCTGTTGCGCTTGAACCGCGCCTTGGCCCACGGGTCGTCGCCGCCACGCCGGAGCGCCACATCGCGGTTCTGCCAGTCCTCGTCGGTGAGCTGCTCGACCCGGCCCCGGATCATCTCGAGATCCTCGGCGCCGGGCGCGTCGCCGTCGCCCTGGTAGATCTCGACGCCGTCCGCGCAGCATCCCCGGGCCGTGTACTCCAGCTTCGTATCAGGGCAGCCGCATCCCCAGATGCAGTGGTAGTTGGACAGCATGAACGTCAGGTCGAACTCCCAGCTCCAACCGCCGCGGTCCCGGAACGTGACTGTCTCACGCGTGAGCATGCTTACACCCATCCTTTGCGCCGGAAGAAGACCAGAAGCCCCACGCAGGTGGCCAGCATACTCCCGACCCCGATCACCCAGAACGTCCACTCAGGAGTAATCAGGTGGGTGACGAGGTAGCCGAAGTTCTGACCGAAGAACCCGGTGATGAAACTGAGGGGTAGAAACACGGTGGCGATAACCGTGAGCTGCTTCATGACGTCGTTCTGACGGTTGCTGACGTTCGACAGGTAAAGATCGCTGGTGCCCGAGAGCAGGTCGCGGTAGGAGTCGATCAGATCGCTGATGCGGATCAGATGATCGTAAATGTCGCGGAAGTAGTCGCGCTCGTCGAGCTCGAGGCCGGGAAGCTCGGCGATGCGGTCGACCGAGCTTGCGAACAGGTCGCGCTCAGGGGTTATGACCTTGCGCATGGCAAGAAGCTCCCGCTT
This sequence comes from uncultured Solirubrobacterales bacterium, assembly GCA_963737055.1. Lineage (GTDB taxonomy): Bacteria > Actinomycetota > Thermoleophilia > Solirubrobacterales > Solirubrobacteraceae > Palsa-465. The sequence goes on from CAVTRE010000005.1 coordinate 51,073, forward strand.
CAGTGCAAACAGTCGTTCGAGCTGGGCGGGGTTGGGGTTTGCCAGGACGGCACCTTCGAGGTTGTCGATCTCGTTGTCCATATCCGACAGCACGGGAAAGAAGCTGTCGACGAGGCCGTCGAGGACGCGGTAGAGCAGGAATTGCTCACTGTGCAGGACGCGCCCGTCCAGTTGCTCGCGTTCCCGATCGAATGGCGGGAGTGAACCGCGATGGATGGTGACGAGATACTGGCCGCTGATGAACATGTGCACCTCGCTCAGCAAGCCGCGACGCCGGACCTTGTGGGAGGCTGCGCCATAGAACACGAGAAACACGTAGTCGCCGAAGTCGTCTAGCTTGGGACGCTGGCGAAAGTGCTCACTGTCTTCGAGCGCGAGTGGATGGAAGCCGAAGATGTCATGCAGCTTCGCCAGCTCCTTCTGCCCGGGCGATTCGAGGTCGAGCCAAAAGAACTCGTCCTTCTGAAACTGGTCACGGATCCGCGGCTCGTCGATGCGGGTGAGGAACGGTACCTGGCACCGGAACTCGTCATCGTCGCCTTTTGGCGTGACTGCTTTCGCCTTCCCGACAGTCATGGTCGTCTCCTTGATAAGCGCTGGCGAGGACATTGTCGCGGGCGCGGCGCGGCGGCGAGCGCCTAGGCCCTCGATGGGCCGTCAGTCAGCGGGCCCAGGGCGGGAGGGGCTGGCGCTGGGCGATCAGGAACATCGGCGTCGAGCCCGGTTTCGGCGGAAGCGTGGTGTTCGCGCAAGACGACCCCGTGCAGCGATCTGCCGACACTATGGGCTACCGAGCTCCGCCTCAAGTGAATCGACGCGCTCGCTCGGGGCTGGTAGCAATATGATATCATTCCGCTATGGTTCGCATCGCGTCTGTTCCGGTCCTGGTTCTCACCGCGGGATTGCTGGTCGCAGCCTGCGGCGGGAAGGGGACCGCTGCCGCCGCCGCAAGCGCCGGCTGCAAAACCGTCACCGGGAACGCGGCCGGTGCGTCTCCGGGGGCCGCTGGCTCGTGGCCGTACGCAAACCTCGATCTCGCGAACACCCGGAACGCGATTGGGTCGATGATCTCGTCGAGGAACGTGTCCAAGCTCGCGCCGGCGTGGACGTTCAAGCTGACCGGGAAGGCGGCGGCCGGCGTCCGCCCATATGGGTCGCTGACCGCGAACCCGATCGTGGAGAACGGCGTCGTCTACCTGCAGGATCTCGACTCCAACGTGTACGCCCTCGCGCTGGCGACCGGGAGGCTCGAGTGGGAGTACCAGTGCGATCAGCCGGAGAAGAGCGGCCCCGGACCGAACGGCGTCGCCGTCGCCGGCGGCAAGGTGTACGGGCTCACCCCGACGGCGGCCTTTGCTCTTGGCGCGACCTCCGGCCGCACGATCTGGGTCGACAGCGACCTGTTGCGCACCGGTCAGGGTACGTTCGGCATCCAGCCCCAGGTGGCCGGGGGCCGGGTTTATCTGGCAAGCCAGTACGGCGCGGGACCTGGCGGCGGTGTGCTGCTGGCGCTCAGCGCGTCAAGCGGCGCGGTGCTCTGGAGGTTCAACACGGTCACCGGCCCAGCGCCGGGCGTGCATTCGCTTGGCCTCGGTGCCGGCGGCGCGTGGGAGACCCCGCTGGTGAGCGGCGACGGGTCGGTGACGTACGGGATCGGCAACCCGTATCAGACCCCCGCAGCGGCGATCGCCCATCCGGCAGCGGAGCTCTACACCGACAGCGACGTCAACGTCGACGCCGCCACCGGAAAGCTCCGCTGGTACTACCAGGGCGTTCCCAACGACTTCAAGGACTACGACATGCAGGCGTCGCCGATCTCGGCACGCGTCGGTGGCGCCTCCATCGTGATCGGCAGCGGCAAGATGGGCTACGTCTACGAGATGGACGCTGCCACCGGCAAGCTGATCTGGAAGGCGCCCGTGGGCGCGCATAACAGCCACGACGACGACTCGCTCCAAGCGCTCGAGCACCGCAGTACGGTCAAGGCGCCGCTCACGATCCTTCCGGGGTCGCTCGGCGGCGTCCTGACCGACCTGGCCGTCGCGGGCAACAGCGTCTACGTCGCGACCCTGGATCTACCGCTGACCTACGTGACGTTCAAGCTCCCGGCTCCGACCGAGGCAGCAGGGTCCCCGACCGGCGAGGTCGAGGCGCTCAGCCTGGCAACCGGCAAGGTGCGGTGGGACAGAACGCTGCCGCAGCTGCCGCTCGGCGCCGTCACGGTCTCGAACGATCTCGTCTTCACAACGCTCTACGACGGTGTGCTGATCGCGCTTGACCGCCGCACCGGCGCGGTCGTGTATCGCCGTCAGCTACCGACATCCGCGAACTCGCCGATCGCGATCGCCGGCAACACCGTGATCGTTCCAGCGGGCGGCCCCGTCACCGCTAGCGGAGGCGGCAGCCCGCAGGTCGTGGCGTACACGGTGCGGTAAGCCTGCCGGTGTCGGCGAGGTCCGCTGCGACACCGGCGCTCATCAACTGACCGGGGCGTCCCGCTTGGCCAGCTCGGCCAGAACCTGATGCATGCTCGCTATGTCGCGGTGGGAGTAGCCGAGCTCTTCGCCTTTGGTGAGGATCTCGTCCGCGACTTCCGCGGTGGGCAGCGGTGTGGCGTCATCGGCGCCGGCCTGGCGGACGAGGCGGATGTCCTTGTGCATGAGCGAAATGTCGAACCACGCCTCATCGGGCGGGTCGAGTATGAGCGGGACGCGCAGCTTGAGCAACGGCGAACCGATCTGGCTCTCGGCCATCACCTTGGCGGCGAGCTGAGCGTCCATCCCCTCGCGCTCCGCGAACAGGAGCCCCTCCGAGAAGGCGAGCGTCTGCACCGCGAGACTGATGTTGATGGCCAGCTTGAGCACCAGGCCGTGCCCGTTTTCACCGACGTACTCCGGCGTCCCGAGAACGCGCAGGACCGACTCGATCCGCTCGTACGCGTCCTGATCGCCGCCGACCATGATCGTCAGCGTTCCGCTCTTGACCTGGGGGACGCTGCCCGAGACGGGAGTGTCGAGCATCTGCGCACCGTGTCCCTCGTTGCGTACGCGGGCCGCGATCTCGCGGCTGGCGCGCGGGCTGATCGTGCTCAGGTCCGCCCAGACCTTGCCCTCCGTTAGACCGGCGATGATGCCGTCGGCGCCGGAGGCGACCGATTCGACGATGTCGTCGTTCGGAAGGGAGGTCAGAACGACGTCGGCCGCCTCAGCGACCTCCCGTGGAGTGGCGGCCCAGCTCAGGCCCTGGTCGAGGAGCCATTTCGCGTCGTCGCGATCACGATCCTCGCCGTACACGGCGTAACCCGCGTCGAGGTATCGGGCGGCCATGTTGCCGCCCATATGCCCGAGGCCGACGAATCCGATGGTCTGCATGGCTAACGGTCTCCTTCGATCGTGTTGATGTCGTCGCTTGAGCCGCTCGAGGCATCGTCATGCCTCCGGTCGGCGCCGCACCAGCCGCCCGATCGCGAGGCTCGTGCGCCTCACCGCCTCGCCGTACGCCCTCTGCATCGCGGAAGGAACAGGCCATCGGGAGCGGTCGACCGACAGGGCACGTGCCTGCCATGGCCGCCGGGGGCCGTCGTGCGGACCGCGTCGGTACCGCGCCATCGCGGCCACGACCTCGTCGTCTTCCGCGGAAGGCTTGCCGGCCGAGACCCAGGCGAAGCGGAACAGGAGACCGGCCACGAGGTACATGGCGCTCGCGAGTTCGTGCTCACGAGGGCCGGTACGCCGAGCGATCAACCGGAGCGAAATCCCGAGGGCGACGAGGGTCTTGGCGGCACGGAAGTAGACCCCGGGACGCCCGCGATCGAGCGCGCTCGCGGCGTCTCCGAGGCGGCGCTCGCCGATGGCCGAGATCGAGAGCTCGGTCAGCATCGATGCGGTCTCGATCGTGCCGAGTGCCCGACGTGTCGGATGGCCGTCAGGCAGGCCGCTCGCCACGAGCACGAGGCGAGTCGCGGCAGCGCCGGTGGCGGTCGCGGTGGCGACGAATGCCGGTCCGAGGATCGTCCGGCTCCCCGACCACAGCGGGACCGCGGTGCACGCCAGCAGCACGCCGGTGTAAGAGCCGAGATAGCTGCCGAAAAGCGACGTGAGCGCGCCCACTGCGCGGGCGGCCTTGGGACGCCCGATCAGGTCGCAACCTACCGCGACGGCAGCCGAGCTGCTGAACGCGACAAGACACCAGGCGCCGGTGTTCATCGGAGAGCGTGGCTTGAAGATCCTCATCATGTTCAGGAACCGCTCGGGCCGCCCGAGGTCGGCGATCAGCAGAACCGGCGCCGGCGCGACGGCGCCAAGCGCTACCTTCCGAGCGATCGCGGCGGAGCGGTGGTCTCCGGCGGCGTCGCAAGCCAGCGACACGAACGCCGAGCCGGATGCCATCCCGCCGAACCAGAAATAGGTTGCGACCATTCCGCTCCACACTGGTGCGTGGATGAACGGCCCGTTGACCTCCGGGACGGGCGTCCCGCGCATCCGCCGGTTCGCCTCGGCAACCAACCCCGGAGCCGGCTCGGCGCCGGCATAGTCGGTGTCGCGCGCTTTGTAGAGATACGACCACTGAGCGTCACCGAAGCCGGGGCGAGCGAGCGCGACCGGCGCCCCCGGCTCGGCCGCCCTCCACGAGGCCGGTCCACCGCGCGCACCCAGCGCGGGCTCGATGTCGCGGTCCTCGGCGCTCACCAGGTTCGCCCTCCACGGGACCTCCGTCCGCGACGCGCAGCCACGGCGAACGCGACCACGGTGCCGGCACTGGCGAGCAGCCCGGCGGCGACCGCCGCCACCGTAGCCGGGACGACGTTCTCCTGCACCGGCGAATCCGCGTGTGCGGGGAGCCCGTAGCGCTCGGGCGGCTCGGTCAAGAGGAAGAACGAGCCCAGCCCGCCGGCGAGCTCATCCTCGGGCTCGTCGCCGGCGCCGTATAGATAGGCCCCCTCGATCCCGCGCTCGTGCAGCTTGGCGACCCGGCGAGAGGCGATCTCCACCAACTCGTCGTGCGGCCCGAACTGGATCGAGTCCGTTGGGCACGACTTCGCACAGGCCGGCTCGAGCCCGTCCTCGAGGCGGTCGTAGCAAAGCGTGCATTTGCCCGCGCGGCCGTCGTCCGGGTCGCGGCCGACCACCCCGAACGGACAAGCCGGCACGCAGTAGCCACAGCCGTTGCACACGTCCGGCTGCAGCACCACCGTCTGATGCTCCGTGCGGATCAGCGCGCCGGTGGGGCAGGCATCGAGGCAGCCCGCGTTCGTGCAGTGCCTGCAGACGTCGGACATGAACACCCACTCGCCCATCTTGCGCACGGCGTCGGCGACGTCGACGCCGCCGGCTCCTGACTGCGCGACGTCAACGAGATCGACGCCACCCGCGGCGGGGATCGCCGGCAATCTGCCTCCGGCCCCGGCCTCGAGGGCGCGCTGCGCCTCTTCTCTCAGCTGCGGCGAGGGCTCGAACAGCTCGACGAAGCGGACGTGGCGCCAGGTCGAGGCGGACAGATCTCCGGTGTGGTCGTAGGAGACGCCCTTGCCCGTCTGCGAGCCGTCGGCGGGGAGGTCGTTCCACTGCTTGCAGGCGACCTCGCAGGCCTTGCAGCCGATGCACACCGATGTGTCGGTGAAGAAGCCCATCCGCTGCGCACCGGCGCGATGGATCGCGATCTCGGTGTCCGGCGCGCTGGTGCTCATGACCTGTGCTCCTGGGGGTCCTCAGCCAGTGGGTCGTCCTCATCCGGCCGGACGTGATGCCCGGTCAGTCCGACGCCGGCGAGCCGCGCGGTGCTCGGACCGTACCTGCGACCGGCGCGCACATCGCAGGTGAACGCCTTGTCGTCCTGGATCGAGACGTTCGGATCGCCGGATAGGGCGACGAGTTCGTTCGCCGTGTCACCCACCGAGAGGCCGCTGTAGCCCCAGTGCCATGGCAGCGCGATCTGGTGGATCACCCGCCCGTCCACCCGCAGCGGGCGGATGCGCTCGGTGACCTTGGCCCGCGCCTCGATCTCGGCTCGCTCGGTGACGATCGTCATCCAGCCGCCGTCCTCGATTCCCCGGTCGGCGGCGAGCTGCGGATCGATCTCGGCGAACATCTCGGGCTGGAGCTCGACCAGCCACGGGACCGTGCGGCTCATCCCGCCCGCGGTGTGGTGCTCGGTGAGCCGGAAGGTCGTCGCCACCAGCGGATACCGCGGATCGCCGGTGGCGTGGACCGGATTCTCGGGCCGGCGCCAGCGGATCGCGGCCGGGTTGCCATCCACCTTTGGATAGAGGAGGTTCGGCACGGGCGACTCGAGCGGCTCGTAGAACGTGGGCAACGGCCCGTCGAGCAGGCCGCTCGGCGAGAACAGCCAGCCGCGACCATCCGCCATCATGATGAATGGATCCGAGCCGGAGATCGCGTCCATGCCCGTCGTGTCCGGTCCCGCCGTGTAATCAGGCCGCTTGGTCGCCGGGAAATCGGGCACGTCGTAACCGGTCCACTTCTCCTGCGCCTCGTCCCACCACACGTAGCGCTTGCGCTCGGACCACGGCTTGCCCTCGAGATCGGCGCTCGCTCGGTTGTAGAGAATCCGCCGGTTCGCGGGCCACGCCCATGCCCACTCCGGCGACACGATTCCGCCCGGAGCGCTGATGTCACCGGGATCTCGCCGGCGCGCTTGATTGACGCCGTCTTTGTAGATGCCGGAGTAGATCCAGCAGCCACACGCGGTCGACCCGTCACCGCGCAATTCGTCGAACGACGCGACTGGGCTGCCCGTCGCGACGTCATAGCCGTTGATCTCCTTGATCACCGCCTCCACGTCGGGCTCGCGCATCGCCCCCTCCTCGGGGTAATCCCACGTCAGGTTGACGATCGGCCAGTCGCGCCGGCGCTCGGACTTCGCGTAATGCGCTTTGACGCGCTTGGCCAGGTGGTGCATGAACCACAGTTCGGAGCGTGCGTCACCTGGTGGGTCGAGGGCCTTGTCGCGGAACTGCACGAGGCGTTGGGTGTTCGTGAACGTGCCCGCCTTCTCGATGTGCGAAGCGGCCGGCATCAGGAACACCTCGGTCTGGATCGTCTCGGGCCGGAGCTCGCCTGATTGCACCTCGGGCGAGTCGCGCCAGAACGTAGCCGTCTCGATCTCGGCCATGTCGCGGACGACCAGCCACTTCATCCTGGCCAGCGCACGTCGCTGAAGCCCCGAGTGCTGGGAGCCGACCGCGGGGTTCTGGCCCATGACGAACATGCCGTCGACTCCGCCGTCGAGCGCGCGGAGCATCGTCGAGAAGTGCGAGTGGTTGCCGGTCAGCTTCGGCAGCCAGCCGAAGCCGTAGTCGTTCTCCTTGGTCGCTGCCTCGCCGAACCACGCCTTGAGGAGCGAGACGATGTAGGCGTCGAAATGAGACCACCACCCGCGGTCCACCTTGCCGACGCCGATGTACTCCTTGAGCGTGAGGTGACCCTCGCGAGTCCGCGGCATGTGCAGGTAGCCGGGCAGCAGGTCATACAAGGTCGGGATATCGGTCGAACCCTGGATCGACGCGTGCCCGCGCATTGCCATGATCCCGCCCCCGGGCCGTCCGACGTTGCCCAGCAGTAGCTGGAGAATCGCCGCGGTGCGGATCATCTGCACGGCACCGGAATGCTGCGTCCAGCCGTTCGCGTAGCAGAACATGCCCGTGCGCTCGCGGCCCGAGTTCGCGATCAAAGCGTCCGCGACGGCCATGAACTGCTCGCGCGAGATCCCGCAGATCCGCTCCACGATCTCCGGCGTGTAGCGGCTGAAGTGACGGCGCAGGAGCTGGAACACGCAGCGCGGATCCTGGAGCGTGTCATCGTGCCTCACGCTCCGCAGGTCCATGCCCGCGCCGGTGTGCTCGCTGAAAGCCTGGGTGGCGTGCTCGTGCACTCCGGCCGAGAGACCGACCACGCAGTCCTCGTAGCCCCAGCTCGCCGGGTCGTAGCGACCCGTGGAAGCGTCGAAACCCGAGAACACACCGTCGAGATCCTCGGTGTCGCGGAATGCGTCGCATAGGAGCGTCGACGCGTTCGTGTAGCTGACGACGTACTCCCTGAAGTAGGACTCAGTCTCGATCACATGGCGGATGAGCCCGCCGAGGAACGCGACGTCCGTCCCGGCCCGGATCGGGACGTGCAGGTCGGCCAGTTGGCTCGTTCGGCCATAGCGCGGATCGACATGGATGACCCGCGCGCCCCGCTCCTTGGCCTTCATCACCCAGCGGAACCCAACCGGGTGCGCCTCGGCCATGTTGCCGCCCTCGATCACGATGCAGTCGGAGTTCTGGAGGTCCTGTTGGAAGTTGGTGGCGCCGCCGCGTCCGAACGAGGACCCCAGACCGGGGACCGTGGAGCTGTGTCATATGCGCGCCTGGTTCTCGATCTGGATCGCCCCCATCGCGGCGAACAGCTTCTTGATGACGTAGTTCTCCTCGTTATCGAGCGTGGCGCCACCGAGGTGGGCGAAGCCGAGCGTACGGTCGACCCGCCAGCCGTGACGGTCCGTGTCCTGCCAGCCGTTCTCACGCGAGGCGATCACCCTCTCGGCGATCATGTCCATCGCCTGCTCGAGTTCGAGCTCCTCCCACTCGGTGCCGCCCGGTCGGCGGTATCTCACCTTCGTCAGCCGTCCCGGTTGCTGCACGAGCTGGCGCGACGACGCGCCCTTCGGGCACAACGTTCCCTGGTTGATCGGCGAGCGCGGGTTTCCCTCGATGTCGACGAGCTCTCCGTCGCGCGTATAGACCAGCTGCCCACAGCCGACGGCGCAGAACGGACACACGGATTCGGTCACCTTGAGTCCGCCGATCCTGGCCTGCGCCCGGCGTGTACGCGTCGATGCCGCGCCTTCACCCATTCCCCAGTCCATCGCCCGGCCCACCAGAGGTAGCCGTCGCAGCGACTCGAAGGATCGTGGACGAGATCCCGGGGAGCTCATCGCGATTCCAAACCTACCACCGCTGTTCAGATAAAGCGGGGGAGAAAGTCTCGCCAGCTGTAAGGTGATCGGCGAGCGGTTTGAGTGGTGGTCGCCGGAGGAGCGAGTGCGTGAAGAAGTGATCATCGGGGACGACGGCAAGCCGCGCTGTCCCTGGATCTCACCCGGCGACCCCGCGTCGGTCCGCTACCACGACGAGGTCTGGGGGACGCGCACCTACGACGAGTCGGCCTTGTTCGAGGCGCTGACCCTGGGTGTGTTCGAGGCTGGGCTCAGCTGGACGATTGTGTTCGGCAAGCGGGACGCGTTCCGGAGCGCCTTCCGTCGCTTCGATGTGGCGAAGGTCTCGGCGATGACGACGCGAGACGTCGACCGGCTGGTGCAGGACGCCTCGATCATCCGTAACCGGGCCAAGATCCAGGCCACCGTCGAAAACGCGCGTGCGATGAGGTCCGCCTCGCCGGACCTGGCGACGCTCGCGCGGTCTTATGCGACCGACCGAAAGCGTGCCCCGCGTTCGGTCGCCGCCCTTCCCTCGTCCACACCGCAGGCGGAAGCCTTCGCCAAACAGTTGAAGGCCCAGGGATATCGCTTCGTGGGCCCGACGAGCGTGTACGCGTTCATGCAAAACGTCGGCATGGTCAACGACCATGTCCACGGCTGCTTCCGGGCAAGTGACTACAGCTAGCGCCGCTCCTTGTCGCTCAGGAGGGAGGCCGCGAGAACGCGGGCGAGAATCGGTGACAGCGCGCCTGCCGCGGTCGTTTACCGGTGAGGCGAGGTGTAACGTCGCGCGAAATGAGCTTTCGCGGGGAGCAGCGGGGTCGCCGGCGCCAGGCCCGCGGGGCGCAGCTTCCGAGTGCGCCGGGCCGGGTCGCGGCGATCATCTCGCTCATCGTGGTTGCCGCAGTGGTGCTCGCGATTCTCCTTGACTCCGGCCCGGATTCGAGCCCGCATTCGGTCGCTTTGACGCAGACCGCCTCACGGCCATACGCGCCCGAGCGGACCCGGACGTCGCACACGGTCGTTCAGGCTGGCACGGCGAGCGTCCCGATCCTCGTCTACCACGTGATCAACGCCCAGCCCGCAGGCAGCACAGCGCTCCCGGCCCTGTACGTCCCTGTCGACCAGTTCCAGAGCCAGATGCAGGCGCTCAAGTCCCAGGGCTGGCACGCCGTTACGCTCAACCAGCTCGAGGCCTACTGGACCCACGGAACCTCGCTCGGTTCCGGCAAGCCGATCGTGATCACGTTCGACAACGGGTACGCATCGCAGTACACGAACGCCCTGCCGGTCCTCAAGGCACTCGGGTGGGCGGCGGTCGAGAACCTTCAACTGAGCGGGCTGTCGCCGTCCGACGGCGGCCTGACCGACGCGCAAATCCGCGGCCTGATCGCCGCCGGTTGGGAGCTTGACACCCAAGGCGTCAATCACACCGACCTGACCGCGCTCGACTCGGCAACGCTGTCCAACGACCTCACGACCGCCCGGCAAACGATGCAGAGCCAGTACGGCGTCACACCGAACTGGTTCAGCTATCCGTCGGGCGATTACAACTCGACGGTCGCGGCCGCGGTGCGCGCCGCCGGATATACCGGCGCCACAACGGTCAATCAGGGTTGGGCGAGCCCGCAAGCGGACCGCTTCCGCCTACCGAGGCTGGTGGTGTCCGCCGGCACCGCACCGTCCCAGCTGCTCTCTCAGATCTCCGCCGCGCAGGCAAACACATCCGTCCCGCCTACGTACAGCGGCGCGGGGCTCGCGTAGGCTCAAGCGAGCTCGCGTAGGCTCAAGCGAGACCCGGGTTCAGCGTCACCTCGGACAGTGCCGCGAGATGGAGGTCGTCGACGGTCGCCACGGCCTCACTGACGCAATCCCTGAGGATCGTGTAGCTGATCGTTCCTCGGCGCAGCCCGAAGTTCTGCACCGTGCGCTGCGCCGCGATCTCGTAGAGGCGAACTCCGTCCGTTAGGTACTTCACGGTCATCCCCCTGCCTTCGACCGGCCCTACCCGGTCCTAAATACAAGTGCGAATCTGCACGAGATCAACGCTCCAACCTTTCCCAGATTTGCGCTATTTGCGGGAAACGCGGCTGCAACTTGTCGATTGTCGCGGTCGCCTCGGACACACAGGGGCTTTACACGGTCCCTCAGTTGGATACCGACGGGCGCGAGAGGGGTCTATGGCCGCGGGTACAAGGCGCGCCTGACGTGCGGAGCGTCTGGGACGGCTACGCCGCAGGGAGCGCGTCGGCCAGGCCGGCGATCGTCAGTCGCCGCCGGCAAAGGTCGACCGCGAATTCGCGGGTGGCGACCGGCACCGAATCGCCCCAGGCGGCCGCCGCCTCCGTCGCGCGGCTCAGAACCTGGTCGAGGAGGACCTCGGGATCTTTTGCCTCGGTCAGGCAGCGCACGCCGAAGCCGACGTGCCAGCGCTCGTCGCGCTCGACGTTCTCCACGCCCTTGCGGATTCCGGGCAGGGAGTCGTCGTCGAGGTCGTCGAGCAGTGCGCGCTGTCCGGCGGTGAAAACGGCTCCTTCGAGGACCATGTGATAGAGCCGGATGCCATCGAGAATTCCGGTGCGCCCTGCCGAAAGCTCGGCCGCCATCGCCGGCAGCCGCTCCTCGAACAGCTCGAGGAACGCGGCCGGGACATGCTCCCGGGCCGCGACAAGCCGCTCGGCCGGCGTGTCGCCGGGGAGTCGGAGAACCTCCGCGGCGATGCGGTCGAAGAACACGGCGTGCCGGTCTTCGTCGCGGCGCTGAAGGAAGAAGATCCACATCATCATCGTGTCCACGTGCTCGGCACGATCGGCGAAGGGCGTGAGATGCTCGGCGACGGAGTTCTCGGCCACGCGGAAGCCGGCCAGGAGCGTGGTCAGCCGGCCGCGTCGCTCGTCGGGAAGGTCGGGCCACGCCCGGGCGTCGGGCGCCAGGTCGATCGCGCTCGGCTCCCACTGGAGCTTGGCCACGATCTGGGAGTACGTCGAGAGCCGGGGGAAGATCGACAGCTCGGAGCGATCCGCGATGGGAACGCTGAGACCGCCTGCTCCGGCAGGGATGAACGGGTCGACGATCATCTTGTTGTTGTCTTCCGCCATCAGAAACTAGTTTGCCGAATTGGCCCCCGCGTCCCTGCCTCAGAGCCCTGCCTCAGAGCTCACCGGGCGCTTCATCGTGCGATACACGAAGTCGTCCTTCTGGGCTGACTCGCGGACCGACACAACCTGCTGGTGATGGGGTGAGAACTGGCACACCGGATCGGTCGCCGCCGCGTCGCCGGTCAGCCGGAGAGCCTGGCAGCGGCAGCCGCCCCAGTCCGTGTCCTGGCGGCCGAGCGGGCACGAGCGGCACGGCTCCTGCATCCACTCGGTTCCGCGGAACCGCGTGAACGCGTCTGACTCATTCCAGATCCACTCGAGCGGATGCTGGCGGATGTTGGCGAACTCGAGCCCGGGGATCGTCGACGCCGCCTGGCAGGGGAGGGCGTCGCCGTTGGGCGCGATCACGATCGCCGTCCGGCCCCAACCGCCCATGCACGGCTTGGGGAGATCCTCGTACATATCGGGGAGCACCCACAGAACGTCGACCTTGGGACCGACGCGCTCGCGGAAGCGCGTGACCGCCTCCTCGCCGCGCCGGAGCTGGTCCCAGGTCGGCAGCAGCGCTTCCTGGTTGAGGACCGCCCAGCCGTAGTACTGGGTGTTCGCGAGCTCGAGCCGCTGGGCGCCAAGCTCGAGGGTCAGATCGAGCAGCTCTTCGATTCGATCGAGGTTCTGCCGGTGAAGCACGCAGTTGATCGTCAGCGGGAAGTCGAGCTCCCGGGCGGCGTGCGCGGCCGCGATCTTCTTATCGAACGACCGGTTGCCGGCGATGCGGTCGTTGTCGTCCCGGTCGGGGCTCTGGATCGAGATCTGCACGTGGTCGAGCCCGGCCTCCTTGAGTTCCCGGGCCCGCTCCGGCGTGAACAGAGTGCCCGCGGTGATCAGCGAGGAGTAGAGGCCCGCGTCGCGCGCCGCCGTGCACAGCTCGCTCAGATCGTGGCGCAGCATCGGCTCGCCTCCCGTCAGCGCGAGCTGGAGTACGCCGAGCCCGCGGGCCTGCTCGAACGCACGGATCCAGTCCTCGGTCGCGAGCTCGTGGTGATACTTGCCCGCGCCGATGTCAACCGGGTTCGAGCAGTACGGGCAGTGCAGCGGGCACTGGTAGGAGAGCTCGGCGATGAGTGAGTAAGGCCTAGGCGGTCCCGGCATCGACCAGCAGTCCTCTCTCGGCCATACCGTCGACCAACTCGCGAACGTCATCACCGACATCCGCCCCCTCGTAGCGCGCGGTCAGCACGTCGACGATCTCGTCCACCGAACGCTCGCCGTCGCACAGTTCGAGCACCTCGGCGGCGGTCGGGTTGAGCCGCACGGCGCCCTCGGGGACGAGCAGCAGGTGCTCCTCGCGAACCTCGTCGTAGCGGAGACGCGCACCGGTGACGAGTCGTGGACGGGTCATGATTGTGGGGTGGGCGGGGTCGAATTCTGGGAATCGCCACGCTCGATGGCGTCCAGCTGTGCCCACAGCACCTCGGTCTTAAATCTCAAAGCCGCCACCGCGGCATCCTGCTGCTCGGGTGTCCGGCAGCGCTCGACCACGAGGTCGAGCGCGTACTCCGCGTCACGCGGCGCCTTGACCAGGCGTGTGCGGAAGTACTCGAGGCCGGCGGGATCGATCCAATCGTAGTGCCGCTCGAGCGCCTCGAGCCGGACCCGGATCGCCGCCGGACCGAACAGCTCGGTCAGCGAGGATGCGACCGCCTCGATCCACGGCTTCTGACGCGCGAAGTTCACGTAGGCGTCGACCGCGTAGCGCACCCCGGGCAGGACGCCGCGCTCGGACTCGAGCGCTTCACGCGATACCCCGAGCGCCTCGCCGAGCCGCAGCCACGACTCGATGCCGCCGGTTCCCTCGCTCGTGCCGTCGTGGTCGATGATCCGGTGGATCCACGCTCGTCGCACCTCGACCTCGGGGCAGTTCGACATGATCGCCGCGTCCTTGAGTGGGATGCACTTCTGGTAGTAGAAGCGATTCGAGACCCAACGCTGGAGCTCGTCGCATGTCAACTCGCCGCCGTCCATGCGACGGTGAAACGGGTGCAGATTGTGGTAACGCGTCCCCTGCGCCCGCAGCTCAGCGATGAACTCTTCACTCACAGCTCGACCTCGAGTCCATCGTAAGCAACTTCCACCCCCGCGCGCACGACAGCCGCGCGTTCGGGCGAGTCCTCGAGCAGGATCGGGTTGGTGTTGTTGATGTGGATGAGCGCTTTGCGCGGACGCTCCAACCGGGCCAGCGCCTCGAGCGTCCCGCCCGGGCCGGAGAGCGGCAGGTGTCCCATGTCGCGCGCGCTGCGAGTCGAGATGCCGAGCTCCGCGAGCTCGTCGTTCCGCCAGAAGGTGCCGTCGACGAGTACGAGATCGCTCCTGCCGAACCGTTCGAGCACGCCGTCGTCGATGCGAGCGAGGCCGGGAACATAGGTGAGGACGCCACCGCCGACGCCGTCACGGAATACGAAACCGCTCGCCTGGAGCTCGACGCCGGAGCCATCGAGGTAGCGCGGCGCGTCGCCGCCGACGTTGAAGGGCTCGACGGTGAGGCTCGATCCTTCGAGCGGCCGGGCCTGCTCTGGTTCGAGCGTGTGCCACTCCAAACCGCAGTAACGCTCGAGCATCGACAGCACCGGGTAACCATCTCTCAGCGCCCGCTCGACTCCCGCTTGTCCGTAAACGTGCACGGGTGTCACCGACTCCCGCAGGAGTAGCAGCCCCGCGGTGTGGTCGATCTCGGCGTCGGTCAGGAGCACGCCGGCGATCGGCGGCGACCGAATGCTGTCGACATCGCGGTCGGTGATCGCTTCGAGTTGCTGTCGCGCGTCGGGCGAGGCGTTTACGAGAAACCACGGTCCGTCGCCGCCGCTAATTGCCAGCGACGATTGCATGCGCGGTTGCGCACGGATCCCGGTGCGCGCAGCTTCACACGTCGGACAGCGGCAATTCCACTGTGGAAAGCCGCCGCCGGCGGCCGATCCGAGGACCCGAACGCGCACCCTTTAGGAGAAGCGGTGCGCAGCCTCGGGCGGACACGCCGGAGGCCACGCCAGCTTCACAGTCCTACCGGTGGTACAGGTAGGAAGTAACTTCTGAGCACATCTCGATGAACTCAAACTTCGGCTTGCTCCAGGTCATAGGACGCTCTCCTCTTAGAGTTCAACGGTCCGTCCGCATCTTACACATCGAATGCAGGTCGCTGACAAGGCTCCGGACCCTGGTCATCGAGGTAATCGCCGCCGATGACCGAGGCGGTTGGCGAACTTCGCCCACCCGGTCAGGGCGGACACCTGCCCACCTGGACAGGTCGGGTTGGTGAGACTCGGCGCCTGCCGGTCGAACCCGCGACGCGACCGAGCGTTACCCTGACGCAATGAACCGCGGGGACGGAGATCGGCGAGTCGTGGCTCCGGCGACGCCCGGACGCGTCGTCGACAGCTCGAACCTCGACTTCGCCGCCGCGGAGCGAGCGACGCGGGATCTGCTGCGCGCGATCGGCGCCGATCCCGACACGCCCGATCTGCTCGACACGCCGCGGCGAGTCGCCGCTTCGTTCGCGGAGCTGGTGACCCCCGCCGAGTTCGGCGCGACCGTGTTCCCCAACGAGGGTTACGACGAGCTCGTGCTGGTACGGGACATCTCGTTCCAGACGCTGTGCATGCACCACCTGCTGCCGTTCCACGGCGTAGCGCACGTGGCGTACCTGCCGGGGGACAGCATCATCGGTCTGTCGAAGCTCGCGCGCGTGGTCGAGTTCTTCGCCCGCGATCTGCAACTCCAAGAGCGCATGACCGTCCAGATCGCCGATTGGCTCGAGCAGGAGCTCACTCCGCGGGGCGTGGGAGTCGTGCTCAGCGCCGAGCACATGTGCATGACGATCCGCGGCGTGCGCAAGCCCGGCGCGCGAACGGTCACCTCGGCGCTGCGGGGCACGCTGCGCGACGACGCGCGCACGCGGCAGGAGTTCTTCAGCCTTGTCGGCTGAGGCCGGTGAGCGATCCCCGCTGATCGAGACCGTAGTGACCACAGTCGGCCACGACGGCGTGGTCAACTGCGCCGCGATGGGAGTGCGGTGGGGCGAGGAGGAGCTCGTGTTCTGGCCGTTCGACGCGACACGCACGCTGCGGAACTTGCGGGTGCATGGCGAGGCGGTCGTCCACCTCACCGACGACGTGCTTCTGTTCGTCGAGTCGGCGCTCGGTCATCCGCGGCCAGCGATGCGACCCGCGAGTCACGTCGCCGGCTGGGTGATCGAGGAGGCGAACTCGTGGCGCGAGGTGGTGGTGAGCGAGATCGGGTGTGATTCCGCCGAGGTCCCTCGGGCTCGGGTGCGCGCTCGGGTGGTGGGGTCGGGCACGGGAACGCACGAGCCGCTCGGGCTATGCCGCGCCCGGCACGCCGCGGTCGAAGCGTCGATCCTGGCGTCGCGGCTGCGTTCGCTCGGCGCCGAAAGCGTGTTGGCCGAGCTCGGTCGACTCCAGGAGCTCGTTGACAAGACCGCCGGTCCCCGCGAGCGGGCGGCGATGGATTACGTGCGCCGCTACGTCGCGGAGCGGACGTGACCGAGGTTGTCGTCACCGCGCCGGCGCGGCTGCATTTCGGAATGCTGGATCCGGCCGGAATCGGTTTGCGCCGGTTCGGGGGGGTCGGCGTGGCCGTGGAGTCTCCGCGTGTGGTGGTGGCGATCAGGCCGGGGGCCGGGTCCGACGTTGTCGCCGACGGGCCGCAAACCGAACGCGCGGTTGCGTTCGCGCGGCGGGCGCGTGAGGCGTTCGACTACCGCGGCGGCATCCAGGTCGAGGTACACGAGGCGATCCCTCCGCACAGCGGGCTGGGCTCTGGCACCAAGCTCGGCCTGGCGATCGCGCGCGGGGTGGCCGAGTTGGCCGGTGTCTCGGCGGGGCCCGAGAGGCTCGCGGACGCGAGTGGGCGGGGGGCACGGTCCAGCGTCGGCTGCTGGACGTTCGAGGCCCCGGGCCTCGTGGTCGAGGCTGGCGTACGCGACCACGACTCGATCAGCCCGCTGGTGGCGCGCCACACCATGCCGGAGCGTTGGCGGTGCGTGCTAGCGCTGCCCCTCGGGGTCGCGGGTCTGTCCGGGAATGCGGAGGAGAGGTTTTTCGGCTTGCTCCACCAGGAACGGACCGCCGTCGAGCCGACGGTGTCGCGATTGGTGCTCACCGGGCTGCTTGCCGGGTTGGTGACCGAGGACATCGGCGAATTCGGCACGGCGCTCACCGAGATCCAGCGGGAGATCGGGTCGATGTTCGCGTCCCGTCAGGGTGGCGTGTTTCATCCGCGCGCGGCTCCGGTCGTCGAGGCGCTGCACGCGCTCGGGGTCGGCGCCGTCGGACAGAGCTCGTGGGGGCCGACGGTCTACGGGATCGTGGACGGGGCTGACCATGCGGCTTCGGTGGCCGATCGGCTGGGCGGCGCGCTGGGTCCGGAGGTCGATGTTCGCGTGGCCGATTTCGACCGCCGGGGGGCGTGGGTGGCGCGCGACGGCTCGGGGCAGGCGGCCGCGTGAACTTGCTCGTCAGCGTGGTGTCCGCGGACGAGGCTCGGGATGCGGTCGCCGGCGGAGCCGACATCGTCGACGTCAAGGATCCGCGCGAGGGCGCCCTTGGCGCGCCGTCGCCGCGGGTTCTGTCCGAGGTGGTGCGGGCGGTCGGCGGCGCCGTCCCGGTGAGCGTCGCGCTGGGTGACCTGCCGGACCTTCCCCACACCGCGGCGCTGGCCGCGAGTGGCGCCGTGGCGTGCGGCGCTTCTTTCGTCAAGGTCGGGTTGCGCGGCGTCCGCTCGCTCGAGCGTGCGGTTGCGGTCATGAGCGCCGTCGCGGACGCGGTGGGGGATGAGGCTGCGGCGATCGCCGTGGGGTATGCGGACGCTCTCGCGCTCGATCCCCCGGCGCTCGATGTGGCTTTGCTGCCGGATGTCGTGGGGCGGACGGGCATCGCCGGCGCGCTCGTCGACACTTTCGTCAAGGACGGCAGTGGGCTGTACGGGTGGCTGCCGCAGTCGTCGCTCGCCGAGTTGGCGGCTCGCGCGCGGGCGCCCGGCGGAACGTTCGGGGTCGCCGGGCAGCTGCGGCTCGGCGAGTTGGGTCGCGTTGAGGCCGACGTCATCGGGGTGCGCTCCGCGGTCTGCCGCGACGGCAACCGGACCGCCGAGCTGGACGCTGGGCTGGTTGCGGCCGCCGTGGCCGAGGTACACGCGGACTTTGGCGCTGAAGGTGCGCATATGCCACCCGCATCGCCAAAGTCCGGTGTTTAGCCTGGGGTGATGCGAGCCCCGAGGCCGTCCGGGGCTCGAACCACGACCGTAACGCCGGTACGCCGGACGGCCTCGGGGAGGTACGGATCGACTGCCCCCCCGTCGACCGGCTTGAGCAGGATCGCCTCCTCGGCCCCGATCGCGCCGGCCGCCAGCACCGCGAGCGAGTCGCTCGTGACCGCCCACGACTCGGGTACCCCGGGGCGACCCGCGAACGCGGGCTCCACGGCGAGTAGGCCTAGCGCCTGAGGCGCCACCAACCGCACGATCGGCTCCGCGCCCGGGAGCATCGGCGCCAGCAGAACCCCGAGCTGATCCATCGCCCGCAACGCAAGCGCATGCGCGACGTGGTCTCCCAAGCCGACCTGCGCGTCGAGCGCGCGCACGGCGTCGGCAAACGGGCCGCCTCCCGGTACGACGAGCACAGGCTGGTCGCGAGCGAGCTCCAACACCTCGGCACAGCCCCGTCGCAGTCCATCGAGGCCTTCGGAACCCAGCAGCCCACCGCCGATCTTGACGACCAGCGGCAGCGGCCGCGGCTCACTCACGGCCGAGCACCGACAGCGCGACCGCAGCGGCGACCTCACCCGCGGGACCCGCGAGCGGACCGGCGCCCCCGTGGATCGCCAGTCCACAGCGCTTCGCCGCCGAGTGAGCCAGGAACTCGCCGATGCCGGCGGTGACCACCGGCGCGCCGGCGACCGCCTCGGCGGCGACGCGGCGGAGAGCCACCGAGATGGCCGCGACCTGTGCCTCCTCGACGGCAGCCGCGATCGCCTCGAGATCGCCGTCGGCGAGCTGTTCGGGGTCGGCGCACACGACGCGCGCCAGCCGGGCCCGCGCCTCCGGGATCGAGGCGCCCCGCCCGTCGGGAAAGGTGCATGTGCACTCCTCGGGGGTGAGATTGCCCCGCAGCAGGTGCCCGTCGGCGCTGATCGCGAACAGCTCTGAGGACACCGGACAGGGCCGGCCGCCGATCGGCACGTCCGAGACGATCGCGGCGACGTTGGTCCGCACCGCGCCGGTGTAGACGAGCTCGCCGGAGAGCAGCCGCTCGACGTCGGTCCGGCCGCGGGCGACGACCTCCCCGCCGGCGATCGGGATCACGTCGGTGGTCGTGCCCCCGCAGTCGACGAGGATCGCGTCAGGCACCGAGCGGGCCACCAGCATCGCGGTCGCCACCCAGTTGGCAGCCGCGCATCGCAACGGCGCCGCCTGCGCTTCCTCGAGGCCGATCAGCTCGCCGGCGGTGGTCAACACGCGCAGCCGCCGTCCGGGCAGCGCCTGACGCGTGGCCTCGAGCACGTGGAGCATTCCATCGCGCTTGGTCCCGAATGCGTCGACGAGCTCGGCAGTGGTGGTAAGCGCGACCGGGGAGTCGTCCAACTCCAGCCGACCGACGACGGACGCGATCGCGCGGCTCAGCGCGTCCGGCCGGCGCCACACCTCAAAGGGCTCGGAGGCGACTCGGATGCGCTCGTCGGCGTCCACCGCCGCCGCCTTGGTGTTGGCGCCACCGACGTCGAGCCCGATCACCGGGACCATGACGGCATCATGACGCCGGCGATGAAAATCGTTCCCGTCATCGACATCAAGGGCGGAATCGTCGTGCACGCCCGCCGCGGCCAGCGCGACACGTACGCGCCGCTGAGCAGCCCGCTGGTCGAGGGATGCGACCCCGTGGCGGTGGCGCGTGCGCTCTGCAGTCTCTGCCGGACCGGCACGCTATACGTGGCCGACCTCGACGCGCTGGCCGGCGAGCCGGTCAACGAGACGGTGTTGGCGGCGCTGGCTTCAGTGGCGGAGCCGTGGATCGACGCCGGCGCCGTCACGCCGGTGGCGGCCGCGGCGCTGCACCGTGCGGGAGTCGCCCGAAACGTCGTCGGCACGGAGTCGCTCGGGGCGGGCGCCGAGATCACCCCTCCCGCCGAGACCACCCCGCCCGCTGAGATCACGGCGCCCGTGGTCCTGAGCGTCGACCTGCGCGATGGACGCCTGATCTCGCGGGACCCGGAGCTCGCCGGCCGAGGCCCGCTGGCCGTCGTGCCGCTGGCGCGAGCGCTCGCCGTCGCCGAGCTCCTCGTGATCGACCTCGCCCGCGTCGGCAGCGGCTCCGGGCCGCCGCTCGATGCGGTCACCGAGCTTGCCTCGGCCCTCCCCTCGACGGCCGTCTACGCCGGCGGAGGCGTGCGCGACGACGGCGACCTGCGCGCACTCGAGTCAGCCGGGGCAGCCGGCGCGTTGGTCGCCACCGCCTTGCACGAGGGTCGAATCACGCCGTGAGCAGCGCCTCGCAGGCGCTGACGACTCGCGTGGTGAGATCGTCCTGACAGACCGACTGGAGCGCCTGCCATCCCGGGATCCCATTGACCTCGAGCACGAACGTCTCGCCGTCCGGGGCGGTCAGAAGGTCGACCCCGGCGACGACGGCCTCGAGCGCTGCCGCCGCGGCGAGGGCCAGCGCGCGCTCGTCCTCGCTCAGTGTCACCGGCCGGGGACGGGCACCACGGGCGACGTTGGCGCGCCACGAGTCGGTCACGCGCTCCATCGCGCCCGCCACCTCGCCGGCGACGACGAGGACGCGCAGGTTCCGGCGGCTGGCCGGCGCCACCGTGCGCTGGACGTAGTAGACGGTCCGCTCGAGTTCGAGGGCGCGGAACACGCGGTGGGCCACATCGGGATCCTCCACGCGGACGATCCCGGCGCCCATCGCACCGAACAGCGGCTTCACGACGACGTCGCCTCCCAATTGCTCGAACGCCTGCATCGCACCGTCGTAGCGCTCGCACACGATTGTGGCTGGGGTGGGTACCCCGGCCATCCCGAGGAGCGCCCCGGCCCACGACTTGTCGACGGTCCGTTCGATCGCACGTGGGCTGTTGACGCAGCGGACTCCCAGCTCAGCCAGGACGTGCAGCGCGTCCATGCGAAAGATCACCTGCTCGAGCGACCCGCGCGGGAGCCCACGCACGATCACCAGATCGAGGGCGTCGAGCATCGCTCCGCCCGGGCCGAGGACGTGCGCGGCCCCATTGCCGTCGATGGTCGACTCAAGCCGCGTGGCCGGGACCGCGAGCACCTCGTGACCGCGAGCCGTCAGCGCGTCGATCAGCCGGCGCGAGTGCCAGGAGCCGGACGCGCCGAGGACGGCGACTCGGAGCGGTGGGGTCACGACGTGAACGAGCGCTCGAGCACGTCGGGCGCGAGCCCGCCGCCGTGATGCGCCCGCCCGGACTCGGTGCTGGTCAGGATGGCCGCGGCGGGGCTGAACAGCATTGGATCGATGTCGTAGAAGTTCCAGTCGGCGGCTTCGAGCAGCTGTCCGAACGGGGTCCCGAACGCGTCCGACGCGGCCGAGGGCAGCCGTCTTGCCAGGTCGGCGATCTCATCGTCCGCCCCCTCGACCCACAGGTGGACCGTGCCGCCATAGAGGACGGCGTCGTTCGTCCGCCCGATCGCCGCCGGATCGTTCTTGGCCACCGGCGCGATCGGGCAGCAGCCCCAGCCCTGCCGGATGCGCGCTGGATCCACTCCGAGCTCATGCAGCTTATGGAGCGCGGTTTCGACCACGCGGGCGCTGATCTGGACCGAGCCGCAGACCGACGCAGTGGGCGCGATCAGGAAGGTGACCGCGGCCGCGTCGACACTGCAGCGCTGGGCGACCCTGTCGACGACCTCGGCGGGAGGGTCTTGCCGACCCTCGAGGCACAGGACCGCCCGGTCGGCCTGTTCACGCCAGCCGAGCTCGTCGAACAGGTCCTCGGCGCGGGCGAGTGCACGCCCGGGGCCGCTGGCCATCGCGAAGAAATCGTCGTGCTCGAGCTTCCAGCCGGCGTACTGCGCGGCCAGGCACGCGGCGGCAGGGTCATCGGCCGCGACCGCGACCCCGGGCCAGGTCCGTTCGCCAACCGTGACCGGCACGGGGTCGATTCGTCCGATCCCGCCCATGCACGCGGCCGCGAAGCCGAGGCCGGCCTGGATCCCGCCGCGCGCCTCGGCGCCGCAATCGACCACTCGCGCGCCCGAGTCGAGGGTGCGGACCTCGATCCCCAGCGCGTCGGCGTCGGCGACCATGGCGTCCACGAGCGCCGCGGCACGTTCGTTCATCGACAGGCTCACTCGCGACTCCCCTCGTCGTCGAAGATCAGGATCTCGCCCCGGCTGAGGTCGGTCCGGTCGCCGGACCACCGCGCCCAGCGCCCGCCAACCAGCGCGTCGGGTACCGGCAGGCCGAGCTCGCGGACCCGGAGCAGCTGGATTCCCAGCGCCGGCGGCTGATACCGAGTGGCGAACGCATATGAGGGCAGCGGCTCCACCGGCCGGCCGGAGACGAGACTGCCGCGTTTGTTGCCGAGGCCCGCCTCATCGCCGATGCCGCCGAGCGCGATCACCGTGCCCGCCAGCATCCGCAACCCGGCGCCGTTTCCGGTTCGCCCGCCGACCGCGAGCAGCCCACGCCGCATGCCGGCGCCGGCCTCCTCGCCCGCATCGCCGGTCAAGACGATCTCGCCGCCGGTCATCCCCACCCGGGTACCCGGATAGGCGGCCCCGAGCCGCGCGCCGGCGTTCCCGAAGATTCGCAGTACCCCGCCGGCCATTTCGGCGCCGGCCCAAGCGCCCACGTCGCCACGCACCACGATCTCGCCGCTCGACATGTGGGCGCCGATCCCGTCGAACCGGCGCAGGTCGCCGGCGAGGACGAGAACCTCCTCTTCGGTCCCCGCCCCGGAGACCTCGAACAGGTCGCCCACGGCCGACGTCTCACCGCCGCACCGGAGCTCGAGGGCGCCGACCGCCGAGGCGTTCAGCGCGCGCAGCCGCTCGGGGATCAGCGGGGCGGCCAGGACCTGGGCCGGCGGCTCGGTGCGGAGTGTGAGGGTCAGCGTCACGGCGGGTCGAGGGTCAGCGTCACCGCGGGTCGAGGGTCAGCGTCACGGCGGGTCGCGGAGCTCCGAGAGCGGAAAGTGAAACTGGCCGAGTTTGCCGCCGAAGTTGGCGGCGGTGACGTGCGTCGCGCCGGCGGCGGCGGCGGTGTGCAACCCACGGCGCATCGACTCGCGGACGGCGTCCTCGGATACGCCATCGATCACGATCTCGAACAGCGCGCCGACGCCGTCGGGCACCAGCGTGTCGTCGACCTGGGCGCGGAGAGTGGGGGCAAGCTGGTGGTTGGTCGAGGCGGGCATCGACTTCGAGGTAAGGGCGCCGACCTTGCTGCCGCTGCGGACGATCCCGCCCGGGAAGGGCAGCGCGATGCCCTCACCGCGCATCGCGTCGGCCGCGGCCTGGGCGGCCGCGAGCGCGACATCCTCTTCAGCAGCTCCGATCACGAGGTTGCCGCCCGCGACTCCGGTGTCGACCCCGACCGAGTCGGACACCAGGAACTCGCCCTCCATCACCGGGATGCGCCAGTAGCGTCGCCCGGCGATGACCTTGCTGGCCTGGAAGCCATCGCCGAAGTAGCGCAGGGTCTGCCCAAGCGCCGCCGTCTTCTGGGCTCCGGGCAGCCCGTCGAAACATGCGGTCGTTGGGCAGGTCATCACGCTCTGCCCGACGCGCTCGACGATGCGCTTGCCGACGCCCTCGCGGTCCATCGCGAACAGCAGCACGGCGATGCCGGGCCGGCCGTCGGGGGTCTCGGCCGCGGCGAGCGCGCGTTCGATCGCCGCCTCGCACTTGCAGCCGATGACCGAGGTGGCAAAGCCGGTCATCGAGCGAGCCGCCTCGAGCGCCCACGCCTCGGTGGCGGCGGTGATCAGGACGCGGGCGTACCGCATCGGGAACGCCTCGGCGAACGTGTCTTCGATCGCAGTCTGGCCGAGTTCGTAGCCGCTCATCGTCCCGCCTCCACGGTCTGAGCGGGCTCGCGCAGCGCCGGGTCGCGGACCGGGTAGTGTTCGAACGCCACCGTGTAGCGGTCGCCGAACAGCGGCTCGAGCACGCTGGTGACATCGGGATCGAACCTGGCGCGGCTCGACAGCAGCACGCCGTCGTCAACCCGGCGCAAATCGCCTTCCTCGACGACCAAGTGTCCGCCCTTGATCACGAAGCGAGGGGTGGCGAACATCTCCTCGCGGTCCGTGCGATCGTCGTAGATCGTGACGTCGGCGTCGGCGCCGACCCCGAGATGGCCCTTGTCGCGCAGGCCGAGCCGGCGCGCGGGCGCGGCGCGGGTGATGATCGCGATCTCGTTGAGGGTGTACTCGCGGTCGAGACCGTCGAGCAGGGCGGTGCGCCGGATCGCGCGCTGGTTCGCGCGGGCGATCTGTTCCTCGCGGAACGCGCGGTCCATAAGCAGCCGGATCAGCTTCGGGTACGAGAGGAACGAGCCGCCGTTCGGGTGGTCGGTCGAGAGCATCACCTGCCAGGGGTTCTTGCCGAGGAGGAACAGTTCGAGCCCGATCGCCCACTGCAGCGCGTGCACGTAGTTTCCGGCGCGATACGTGTAGGGAACGATTCCGCAGCCGGTCTCGACCTCGGTGTCCTGGTTGATCCATTTGTCGGCGCCGAGGTCGCGCAGCACGGCCGATACGGCGGCGTCGGCCGTCATCGTCACCGCCGGGCCGAACATCACCTGCCCGACGTCGGCCGTGGTCTCGGGATGACCCGAGAGATACTCGATCAGCTCGGGGGCGCGCGACCGCGGCTGACCCCCGGGGCGGCCACCGTAGGCGTGAAACTGGAGGTGGGCGAAGTGCGCCTGGCGTCCCGACAGCGTGCGCATCGTGTCGAGCGTGGTGTCGGCGTTGCCCGGGATTCCGAGGTTGTTGGCGTGGACGTGGACCGGATGGGGCAGCCCGAGGTCGTCGACGGCGCCGCCGATTGCCTCTAGCACCTGACGCGGGGTCACCTCGAAGCCGGTGACGTCGTCGTCGAGCGAGTGGACGTTGCCGTTGTCCTGCCTCCAGCGCTCAACGCCGCCCGGGTTCACGAGCTTCACGCCGTAGCCGCCGGTCGCGTCGAGCCACCAGGCGACGGCGTCTCGGACCTGCTGCGACACGGCGCCCGGCTGGCCGGCCGACTTCCGGATCAGCTCGAACAGCACCTGGTTGTTGCCCATCAGGATCAGGAACGCCTTGTCGATCATCGGCGTGTCGCGGAGCTCGGCCAGGACGTGGCGCGCGGCCAGCGGTGGCGCGGCCGCCTCGACGACCGTGGTGTAGCCGAGCAGCGAGTAGCGGTAGCCCGTGGCGAAGGTCGACGGGACGACGCCTCCGGTGCCAGAGCGGAGGATCTCCGTCCGGTCTAGCGGATCGTCGCGCCGATCGTCAGGTGTGAGCTTGCGCGCGGCGTTCACCTTGGGGCCGGCGATGTGAGCGTGGATGTCGACGCCGCCCGCCATCACCACCATCCTGCGAGCGTCGATCCGGCGGGCGTCGGGCCCGACGTCAGCGACGACCTTGCCGTCCTTCAGGCACACGTCGCGCACATCGCCGTCCACGCCGTTCGCCGGGTCGTGGACGGCGCCGCCGCTGATCCGGATCTCGGTCACGGGCCGATCTCCGCGAGCAGGCGCGAGAGCACCGCGGCCGCCGAGGGGGCGACGTCCGGCCGCGGCGCCTGGAGGGTTAACGGCACGCCGTCGAGCCGGTGGGCGGTACCGGTCGCTGACACCCCGGCGGCCGCCGTGCGAATCCATACTTCGACCTCGGGTCCGGCGGCGAGACTCCCCAGAGCGATTTCACCCGCGCCACCGGGTCCACGCTCGACGATCAGGGTGACGTCGACGTCGTCGAGCGGCTGTGTGGCCGCGACCGACTCCGGATGACCGCCGGCGAAGTCCACCGTCCCGCCGTACCCGGACTGCCAGGCGAGCACGTCGTCCGCGCTTCTGGTCCCGGCCGCGGCCGGCAACTCGAGCGTGACCACGTGCCGGTCGTGGCACATCGCCCGGACCAGCTCGTGGAGCGCGAGCGCGCGTCGCTGGCCGCCCGCGCCGCCGGTCAGGCCGGGGCCGTATACAAACGCGGCATGGGGGACCGCACCGATGCGATCCATCAGGCCACCGAGCTCGGTCGAGTGCTCGCCCGAGGGCAACGCCAGCCCTCGCTGCAAGACGTCGAGGCTCGTTAGCGCCTCCAGGTCGCGTTCGCTTGGCCAGCTCAGTCGTAGATCAGCGTGCTCGGTGGTGGGCGTGTCGCGGTCGTCGATGACGACCATCGTGCGTGCGGCGCCGGAGCGCGCGGACGAGCCGCCGAACCCGAGCCGCTCGAGCAGCCGCGGATGGGTGGTCTCGGGATCCTCACGCCAGATCACGACGACCTGCGAGCGATCGCGGATGTCGCCGAGGGTGGCGGTCGAGGCGCCGCGGAGCGGCACCGCGGGCGCGCCCGGCCAGGCGCCCGCCAGATCCTGCGTGCTCACGAGCGCCCCGAGCCGATCGGCCAGCGCGACCGCGGCCCGCGCGTCCTCCACGGTGGCGCCCTTGAATCCGTACAGCATCGGACGGCGCGCGCTGCGGAGCATCTCGACGGCGCGGGCAAGCGCCGATTCGACGTCGGTCGGCTCGCCGTCGACGGTCGCGGCCAGATCTCCGTTCGACACGCGCAGGCGCTCCGCGAACCACCCGGCCCCGAGACCACACGAGGGTGACAGCCGCACGCCGTCACCGCTGTCCTCGACGTTGACGTCGTCGCACAGCAGGCCGCACCCGGCGCACGTGACCGGACCGAATTCAGCCACCCGCGAGCACCGGTTCGAAGAGTTCGGAGAGAAGGCGTGCTCCGCGGGCAGCGAGCTCGGACACGCCAGCATCGGACGAGATCAGGGTGCACACGGGGGCGCCCCGCTTGATCGTCTCGCCGGCACCGGGGACGTCGTGCACCAGGCCCTCCGGCCACCAGCCGGGATCGGGGGCACAGAGCTCGCGGGTTGCGAACAGCACGAGCTTGACGTTTGCACACGTCGTCGTGGGCGTGCCGGCTTTCGGGAGCCCGACACCGCGCACCCCTCGGACATGCGCCTCGAAGGTCCCCGGCCCGAACAACTCGAGCGAGGCGGGCGGACGCGGGTTGACCTCGAGCACCCAGGCGTGGCGGTCGTCCCAGATCGCGTCCACGCCGAACGCCCCGCGGACCCCGAAGCGGGCCGCGACCTCGTCGCAGACCGCGCGAAGCTGACCGTCGAGTTCGACGAGAGCCGCATCGGGCAGGCGCGGAGGAGTCACGTTCCCCATCCACCCGAAGCCGGGTCGGCGATGTAGCTGCTCGGTCAGGCCGAGCACGGCGGCGCGGCGGCCGTCGCCGATCGCCACGGCCGAGCAGCACACCCCGGGGATCCGGCGCTGGAGGATCTCGGTGGGCCGCAGCCGGCCACCGGCCCAGGGGCGAACGCCTCGACCGCCTCCGCCTCGCATCGGCTTGCGAACCCAGACGCCGCGCTCCACATCCGGAGGCGCGGCTCGCGTCTCGGGCGCGCGCGCCCCGGCCGCCCGCGCGGCCGCCCCGACCGCCCACGGATCGCGCACCGACGCGAGCAGCTCGGGCGGCGTCCCCAACAGCTCGCGGCCGTCCGCCAGGCGCGCGACGAGATCGGGGCGGTTCTCGAATCCGGCGCCGTACACGACCGCGTCCGACTCGACCTCGCCGGCGAGCGCGGCCATCGCGTCGCTGCTCGGCGCGGTTTTCCCGGGCGCGACCGCCCGGAGGTCGGCATCCCCGAACCGGTCGAGCGCGATCACGTCGTAGCCGTCGGCGCTCGCGAGCTCAGCCAGCATGCGCGCGCTCACCGCGGCGACGAGGATCCTCATGGCAGATTCACCCCGGTCAGCAGCGCGGCCAGCAGCGTGGCAGCCACGAGGTCGGCGGTCGTGCCTGGATTGAGCTCATGATCG
Source organism: uncultured Solirubrobacterales bacterium (assembly GCA_963737055.1). Lineage (GTDB taxonomy): Bacteria > Actinomycetota > Thermoleophilia > Solirubrobacterales > Solirubrobacteraceae > Palsa-465. The sequence continues at coordinate 79,210 of CAVTRE010000005.1, forward strand.
GGGCCGCGCAGCGATGCGTCGAACTCCGCGAGCGACTTAGTGCCGGCTTGGACGTCGCGCGCCGCCGCGGTTACCGCCTGCGCCGCCGCCGCGCCGGCCTTGCGCTCGATCAACGTGTCGCGATGGGAGGCGAGTAGCCCTACGTGCAGCGACACGATCGCGTCGAGCGTCGAAGCGCCGTCGCCGAGCGCGTCTGCCAGCAATGGCAGGCCGGTGGCGAACACGATCTCGTACCCCGTGGCGTACTCGGACGCGATGCTGTCGCGGTGGGCGGCCGCGGCCATCGCCTCGCGCAGGGAGATGCGCGCGGGCTGTCTGACGTCGTGGTCGGGCGCGTCGCCGAGGCCGCCGGGCTGAGCGGCGACGATCGCGGCGAATGCGGCCGCGGCATCGTCGACGTCGAGCTCGGCCAGGATGCGCTCGGTCGCCATCCGCTGCGATTCGTCCGGTCGCCGCGTGGCCTCGGCGCGAACCAGGGGCGCCAGCAGGAGCACGATCCCCAGATTGGTGTTGGCGCCGGTGACGCGGGCGGTCGCGCTCACCCCGTCCGCGATCAACTCGCCCACACCCCGGCGCAGCGCCCGGCGGCGAGCAAACGCCGGGCCGAGCGCCAGCGCCGAGCGCACCATGTCGGCGTAGGTCGTGTCGGAGAAGTCGTGGGCGGGCGTGATGTTGCCCGGTTTGGCTGCTGACACCTCCAGCAGGCACGCTAATTGGACGTCACGCGCGAGCAAGTCCCGGCTCAGTCTGGAGTGAGCTAGGGTTGCGTCCACTCGCGTCACCATACGATAGGAGAGAGGAGACTCACCTCATGGCCATCACCCTGGCAACCGGCGAGGCTCTCGTCGGCGAAGGTAACGAGGTCGCTCACATCGACCTGCTGCTCGGATCAAAGAGCGGGCCGGTCGGTGAAGCGTTCGCCCATGCGTTCGTCAACGAGTCCGAAGGTCACACCAACCTGCTGGCCGTCGTCACCCCAAACCTGCCGGCCAAGCCGGACACGGTGCTCAGCAACAAGGTGACGATCAAGGGCGCCAAGCAAGCCGTGCAGCTGTTCGGCCCCGCTCAGGCCGCGGTCGCCCGTGCCGTGGTGGACTCGGTCGCCGAGGGCGTGATCCCGAGGGACCAGGTCGACGACCTGTGCATCATCGTCGCCGTGTTCATCCACTGGGAGGCCGAGGACGACAAGAAGATCTACAGCTGGAATTACGAGGCCGTGAAGAGCTCGATCGCCCGCGCCCTGGGCGGTGAGCCGAGCACCGACAAGGTGCTCGCGGACACGCCGGCCGCACGTCACCCGTTCGCCGGCGGCGCCGAGGGCTAGCGAGAGAGCAGTTGACCGCGCAGACCGGAGAGCTGCCGCTCGCCGGTCTGCGCACCGTCGTCACGGGAGCCAGCTCAGGAATCGGGAGGGCGATCGCGACTGCGTTCGCGGGCGCCGGGGCTCGAGTTGGCATCGGGTTCTGCCGCTCAGCGGATGCTGCCGCGGCGCTGGCGCGCGAGCTCGGCCCCGGTCGGGAGGGCGGGCACCCTCTCTTACAGGCGGACCTGGGTACGCTCGACGGCTGCACGGCGATCGTCCGCGACGCGTTCACCGCGCTCGAGCAGGTCGACGTTTGGGTCAACAACGCCGGCGCCGACGTGCTCACGGGAAAGGCGAGATCGTGGACGGATGAGCGCAAGCTCGAACTGCTTATCGACGTCGACCTGAAGTCGACGATTCGATGCTCGCGGCTGGTTGCCGGCCGGATGCGGGCCGGCGGCTGCATCATCAACATCGGCTGGGATCACGCCACGATCGACGGGATGGCGGGTGACAACCCCGAGCTTTTCGCCGCCGTCAAGGGCGGGGTGCTCGGCTTCTCCAAGTCATTCGCGCGGTCCGTAGCTCCCGACGTGCGTGTGAACGTGCTGTGTCCGGGCTGGGTCGAGACGGCGTACGGTGCCGGCACCGACCGGACGTTCTACGACAAGGTCGCGAACGCCACGCCGCTGCGCCGCTGGGGCCAGCCCGAGGACATCGCGGGTGCGGCGGTGTGGCTGGCGTCGCCGGCCGCGGCGTTCGTCACCGGTCAGGCAGTCAACGTCAACGGCGGCGTCGTTGGCTGACACGTTGTTCGTCACGGGCCGTCTGGCTGAGCCGGCCGTGCGCAACATCGCGGCCGAGCTGGAGATCGACCACCAGATCGCCGTGCTCAACATCAGCGTCGCGGCGTTGATGACGACGCGCTGGATCGCCCGCCGGCTCGAAGTTCCCGGCGGGGTCGACAACATCGTGATCCCGGGGCTGTGCGAGGGCGACGTGGACACGCTCCAGCAGGCCACCGGTCTGCCGGTGCGCAAAGGCCCGGCCGATGTGCGTTCCCTGCCTGAGTGGTACGGGCGCGAGGCAATTCGTGCCGATCTCGGCCCGCGTGACGTACGCGTGTTCGCCGAGATCAACGACGTGCAGTCCCTGGCCCAGGAACAGGTCATCGAACGGGCCGAGGCGTACCGGGCCGAGGGCGCCGACGTGATCGACCTCGGGCTGTCACTCGATCGCTCGTGGCTGACCGACGGCCCGCCGACGATCGCGGCACTGCGCGAGCGCGGGCTGTCGGTGAGCATCGACACGCTCGACGCCGAGCACATCCGGATGGCCGACGCTGCCGGCGTCGACTACGTGCTCAGCCTGACGCCTGGGACGATCGATCTCGCCGCCGAGCTGCGCGCGACTCCGGTACTGATCACCGAGGACCCCGACGACCTCGACGGGCTCGGCCGCATGGCCGCCCGGATGGACGAGCTCGAGCGCCCGTACCTCCTCGACTCGATCCTGGCCCCGATCAACTCCGGCTTCGCGGCGTCGCTGGCTCGCTACGTCGAGGTCCGGCGACGCCACCCCGAGTCCGAGATCCTGATGGGAATCGGCAACCTGACCGAGCTGACCGAGGCCGACTCGACCGGGGTCACCGCTCTCCTGATCGGCTTCTGCCAGGAGGTCGGGATTGGCGCGGTTCTGACCACCGAGGTGATCGGATGGGCACGCGGAGTGGTCCGCGAGACCGTGCTGGCAGCGCAGATCATGCACCTCGCACAGCGCCAGGCGCGGCCGCCGAAGCACATCGACTCCGGCCTGGTTACCAGCAAGGACGAGTCGATGCATGCGCCCACGGAGGAGGAGCTCCGCGCGATGCAGGGGCAGATCTCGGACGCCAATTACCGCCTGTTTGCCGATGCGGACTGGCTGTACGCATTCAACGGCGAGCGGTTCGTCCGCGAGGCCAACATGTATGCCGTGTTCGATCAGCTCGGCGTGGACGATCCGACACACGCGTTCTACCTCGGCAAGGAGCTGATGAAGGCGACGATCGCGCGCGGCCTGCGCAAGAGCTACCGCCAGGAAGGCCCGCTGGACTGGGGCCTGTTGAGCTTTCCCGAACCCCGACGAGAGGACATCTCGTGAAGAAGATCCTGATCCAACTCGACACCGACGTGCACCCCAGCGCGTTCGACGCGATTGCCGCCTACGACGCCGACGTGGACGTCGTGATGGCGTACGGCGGGATCACGCCGGACAGCCTGGACGATGTCGTCCAGGGTGCGATCTTTCCCCGCGGCCCCGACGGCCTCGCCAACACCGCCTTCTGGGTGGGCGGGTCGAAGGTGCGAGACGGCGAGGCGGTGTTCAAGGCCGCTCAGAAGCTGTTCTTCGAGCCGTTCAACCCATCGATCATGCTCGACTCGGACGGCTCGAACACGACCGCCGCCGCTGCCGTGGCCAAGGTCCGCGGCGAGGTGACGCTGAAGGGCAGCAACGCCGCCGTGGTTGGCGTCGGACCCGTCGGGCTGCGCACGGCCGAGCTGTTGAAGCGGGAGGGGGCCGAGGTGACGATGTTCACCTTCCCGCCCGACGTGATAAAGGGCGAGTATCGGCGTGCGTCAGGCGTCCCGGTCGCGCAGGAGGCCGGCTTCGAGGTGATCGAGCCGAAGTCGAGTGACGACCTCGACGCCGGGCTCGCGGATCACGCGGTCGTGTTTGCCGCGGGACCCGCGGGCACGCAGATCCTGCGGCGGAGCGGCTGGGCGCAAGAGGGCGTACGGGTCGTCGTCGACTACTCGGCGGCGGAGCCCGTCGGTGTTGAGGGCGTCGACCGGGGCGACAGCCTCGAGGAGGAAGACGGGGTTCTGAAGCTCGGCGCGCTGGCGGTCGGCGGCCCGAAGATGAAACTGCAAAAGTCCTGCATCCGCCGGATGTTCGAGGACAAGGGCACGGTGCTCGACCTCGAGGGCGTGTACGACGTCGCCCTTGACGCTCTGTGATCCCTACTTCGAGAAGACGAACTTACCCATCGGCCCGTCGAGCGGGCCGTCGGGATCGGGCCGCCAGAGAATCGTGTCTTCGATCTTGCGCGCCAGCGTGAAGTCCTTGTCCGTGATACCGCCCGCCGAGTGGGTGGCCAGCTTGACCCAGAGCTTGCCCCAGGTCACGTTCAGGTCGGCGTGATGCCCGGCGGCTTCGCACAGGTAGCCCACGGCATTGACCGCCATCAGCGTGCTCGGCCAGCCGTCGGTGTTGTACTTGCGCCGGATCCACTTGTCCTCGTAGTACCACTTGTCGAGGCCGTACTCCGAGAACTTGGCGGGGATCTCGTCCTCGCTGTAGGTGTGTGGCTTGTCCTTCGTTGAACTCATGCCCGAATGATATGCCCCGCGTTGCGGGCATCGATCCGGGGACCGTGTCGTTCGATCTTTGCGTGCTCCAGGACGGCGAGCCGGTGGTGGAGGAGGTATTCGAAACCGGGCCGCTGAGCCACGACAGCACCCCTCTGCTCGACGCGCTGGCGCGCCACGGGCCCTACGACCTGATCTACGGTCCGAGCGGCTACGGCCTCCCACTGGTGGCCGCCGCCGACGTTACCGAGCGCCAGCTGGCCGAGATGGTGCTGATCAGACCCGACGAAGCGCGAGCCGAGGCCGGCGTCGGCGGTATGCGGGCGCTGTTGCGGTTGCTGGCCGGGAGCCGCCTGCCAGTCGTGTTCGGTCCAGGCGTCATCCACCTTCCGACTGTCCCACGGCATCGCAAGTACAACCGGATCGACCTCGGGACCGCCGACAAGGTCTGCGCGGTGGCCTGCGCGATTGCCGAGGTGTCCAGACGCTGGGCGATCCCTGTCCACGAGACGGCGATGGTGCTGCTCGAATTGGGAGGCGCGTTCACCGCGGCGCTCGCGATCGACGGGGGACAGATCGTCGACGGGATGGGCGGGTCATCCGGGCCGCTCGGCGCCCGCGCCGTCGGCGCTCTGGACGGCGAACTCGCGTACCTGCTCGGGACGGCGCTGCGCAAGGACACCCTCTTTAGCGGCGGGGCGCTGGACCCCGGCGGCACGCTCGACATGACCGACCTCGAGGCTTTGTGGGCCTTGCCCGCGCTCGCTGAAGGCTGGACCGCACTGATCGAGGCGACGGCCAAGGCGGTGCGTGCAATGGTGGTCAGCGTGTCGGCGCCGCGCGAGGTCGTCGTCTCCGGTCGGCTGGCCCGGGTGCCGGGGGTAATCGCGGAGCTGTCGAAATCGCTCGATGCCGTCGCTCCGGTGGTTGCGCTCGTCCCGGGCCGGGCAAGCGCGGCCGCGCGGGGTGGCGCGCTGCTGGCCGATGGACTGGCCGGCGGTCAGAACGCCGCCCTCGTCGAGGCGCTGAGGCTACGAGAGTCGAGCGGGACCGCGCTTGACTATGTCCGCGTGGCGGGCGCCGAGACGATTTCGCTGGGGTGACGGGCCTGCGGTTGAATGTTTGACTGTCTGGTCACGGCTTTTGGCCGATCGGTCAACATTGTCACTGTCCGGTCAGTATCACTACTGTCCGACTGGGCAGTCACGTGACCTGCCCAGTCGGTCAGTGACTGTTATCCGCTGACGGTCAGGTTGTCTCGAAGTCCTACCACTGTTAGCTTTTTCGTACCCATTTTCCGTGATGGAAGGAGAGAGTCGCTGTGGCTGCCACTGTCGACGAGAGCGTTATCGAGGGGCTGGGAAAACAGAACGGGGTGACGATCGGTCGCATCCTGGGCCGGGGAAATGTCGGGGTGGCCGAGGAGGGATCCGACGGCAAGATGCATGGCACGGTCCGGATTCCGCTGGACGAACTGGTCTTCGATCCCGGCGTCCTCGTACTTCCTCATGCGGGGACCCTCGAGCTGGAGATCATCAACGACGACAACAACTCGCACTGCGCTGTCCTGCCGTGCAACGGTGACGCCAAGTTCATCTGGCTGGTGAACTTCTCGAAGGGCAGGGCGACCCTCGAGCTCGACGGCCCGGGCTACTACTGGTACGGCTCCCGGACCGGAAACGACGAGGGCGGCGGCCTCACCGGCACGATCGTCGTCGGCGGAGAGGTCCCAGACGAAGCCAAGCTCGACCGTCCGCCCCAGCCGCGGCCGTAGAAAGGAGCAGTTGATGGCAACTGAGACCGAATACGTTGACGCAGGCGAGGCGGTTGATTTCCGGAATCTGAGCCCCGGCTACGTTGGCAGTGCCCCGCCCGTGACGAAGGGCCTGGGCTACGACCGCATCCTCAAGGCCCGCGACGCGGAGCCCCACAACTGGATCACGTACTACGGGGCCTACGACGGGCAGCGTTATAGCCCGCTCGACAAGATCAACACGTCGAATGTCAAGGGTTTGACCCCGGCATGGGTGTTCCAGTGCGGGTCGATGGGCATGCACTCCGGCGCCTCGACGTACTCGCTGGAGGCGTCCCCGCTGGTCGTTGACGGCATCATGTACATAACCGGCTTCGACGGCTGGCTGTGGGCGCTTGACGCCAAGACGGGAGCGGAGCTGTGGCGCTATCACCGCGCGTCCCCGTACGACGTGCGGCTGTGTTGCGGCAACGTGAACCGTGGGTGCGCGGTGGCTGACGGGAAGGTCTTCATGACGACCTTGAATGCCCACGTGATCGCGCTGGACGCCACGAATGGCCAGCTGGTCTGGGACCAGCCGTACGGCGACGTGCGAGCCGGCGAGAGCGCTACGGTCGCCCCGCTGATCGTCAAGGACATGGTGATCGTGGGAAGCTCGGGTGGCGAATTCGGGGTGCGCGGCCACGCCGACGCGTTCAAGCTCGAGACCGGAGAGCGCGTGTGGCGGTGCTACATGATTCCGAAGCCCGACGAGCCCGGGGGCGACACCTGGCCGGCCGAGGGCGAGCCCTGGGCGCGGGGCGGCGCAAACTGCTGGACCACGCCGACGTTCGATGAGGAGCTCAACCTCCTGTATTTCAACACCGGCAACCCGTGCCCCGACTTCGACGGCGGAGTACGCGAAGGCGACAACCTCTTCACCAACTGCGTGGTGCAGGTCGACCCCGATACCGGCGAGAAGAAGGCGCACTATCAGTACACGCCCCACGACGTGTGGGACTACGACTCGACGATGGAGAACATCCTGTTCGAGATGGACGGGCGCAAGTGCTCCGGCCACTTCGACAAGAACGGGTACTTCTTCGTCCTGGATCGCACGGACTGCAGCCTGATCCGGGTCGTCCCATTCGTCGATCGCATTACCTGGGGTGAGATCGACTCGAACGGCAAGGTGACGCCGCGAGTGTTCCCGGACAAGGAAGGGGACCCTGTCCACTTCTGGCCAGGCCCGGCCGGCGCCAAGGAATGGACCCACGCCGCCTACAGCCCCAAGACGGGGCTCTTCTACGCGCCGGTGCAGGACGTCGGTGCAACCGCGACGCGTCGGCGCCGCGAATTCAAGGAGAGCATCCCGTACTGGGGCGCGGGTGTCGCGGTGGACACCGAGGACGTGGCCGGCTATCTGTCCGCGATCGATCCAGCCACGGGCCAGGAAAAGTGGCGCTTCCGCAACGAGCATCCGATGACCGCGTCGGTGCTCGCGACGGGCGGCGACCTCGTGTTCGCCGGCGACCCGGCGGGCATATTCCGGGCGTTCAACGCCAGCAGCGGAGAGCTGCTGTGGCAGTACACCTGCGGCAGCGGCCACCACTCGAGCCCCAGCACGTACACCGTCGACGGGCGGCAGTACATCGCCTGCCCGGTTGGGTACGGCGCCTGGACCGAGGGGTTCTACCCCGGCGCGCTCGCGCAGGCCGGTGGATCCGCGGTATTCGCATTCGCGCTCCCGGAGTAGCGCACCGCGACCGAAGCCACATGCGATCTGTCACGGCTCCCGAGCCGTGGCAGATCGCCGGCCTTGCCATCGACCGTTCGAAAACGAACCAGTGTTCGCGCTCCTCTCGCTCGGGTTCACGCTGAGCCTGGACAACTTCCGTACCTCGATCGTGCTCGGGGGGCTCAAGCCGACCCTGATGCGGTCCATCAAGACGTCCGCCATCTTCGGCCTGTGGGACGGGGTCGCGCCGCTGGTCGGGATCCTCGTCGGCCACTACTTGAGCGACAAGATCAGCTCCACTGCCGACATCATCGCTGCGATCGGCCTAGGTGCCTACGGGCTGTTCGTCGTGGTCAAGGCGTTGGTGTCACCCGAGCATGCGGATCCGAACCTGCGGTTCGCGACGCGTGGGCTGCCCCTGCCGTTGAGCGTCGACAACGTCGCCGCCGGTGCGGCCCTTGGCATCGCTGGATTCTCTCCGTGGCTCGCGCCCGTGCTGTTCGGGATCACCACGTTTGGGATGTCGGTCGCCGGCCACCAGATCGGACGGACGGCGGCCCACTTCATTCCCCGTATCCGCACCGACCTGCTGACCGGGGTCGCGTTCGTCGCGATGGCGGTCTTCCTGGTCATCGGCATCAACCTCCCGGGCGACTGACCCGAAGCTACCTTCAACCGGGCGATGTTTCGTGGTCCGTGCTTTGGAGGCGTTTTGTGCACAAGAACGCAAAACGAAATGGCACGGATGTCGCTAGGATCGGACTTGAAGTCCGGCCGAGGAGTAGGGATTGGAGCAGCTCACCCCGAGACCAGCCGCGGTGGCGGAGGGCACACCACCGGCGGTGGCTGCTGTGGCTCCCGCGCCGTCCGAGGCGCTCCCGGGGCCGTCCGAGGGCACGCCCGCTTCGTGGCCGGTGCGCGGGCGGGTGAGCAAGTTCGTCATCCCGGAGGTGATTTTCGGCGTCGGGACGCTCAAGGAGGTGGGCGGTGCGGTCCGTCGAGTCGGCGGGCGCCGTCCGATGCTCGTCAGCGATCCGGGCGTGCTCGCGGCCGGCTGGGTTGAGCGCGCCGCGCCGTACCTCGCCGACGTGCGGATCGAGTGGCGATTGTGGCACGACCTGACGCCCAATCCGAAGGAAGTCGAGGTCCAGTCGGCGTTCGAGAGCTATCTGGAGAGCGGCTGCGACGCGCTCCTCGCCATCGGCGGGGGCAGCTGCATCGACCTCGCCAAGGCGGTTGCGATCCTGAGCGGCAACGGTGGCCAGATCCTCGACTACGAGGGCATCGACCGAGCGACCAGCCCGATCCCGCCGATGGTGATGGTCCCGACGACGGGCGGCTCGGGATCGGACGTGTCGCAATTCTGCGTGGTCACGGACACGAAACGTCGCCTCAAGGTGACGATCGGCGGTCGCGCGCTCGTCCCCGAGATCTCCGTCACCGACCCGGAGCTCCTGACCACGATGTCCCCCGAGCTCACGGCTCACACCGGAATGGACGCGCTCAGCCACGCGATCGAGTCCGCGGTTTCCGAAGCCTGCGACTTCCTCAGCAAGGAACTGGCGATCGCCGCCATCCGCGCGATCGCCGAGCACCTTCAGGTCGCGGTCGAGGATCCGTTTGATCTCACGGCGCGCGAGGGGATGGCGCGGGCGAGCCTGCAGGCCGGGATGGCGTTCACGAATGCTCTGCTCGGGGCCACCCACGCGATCGCCCACCAGATCGGTGGCGCGCTCGACCTCCCCCACGGCCTGCTCAACGCGATCTTGATGCCGCACGTGATGCGCTTCAACGCCGAGACCCACCCTGAGCGGTACTTCGACGTCGCCGGTGCGCTCGGGGTCGCGACGGACGGGCTCGACGCAAGCGCCGCGGCCGACCAGGCGATCGAGCGCGTCGAAGCGTTGAGGGGGACGCTGGGGATTCCCGGGGGCCTGCGCGAGATCGGCGTCCAGCCCGCCGAGTTCGACACCTTCGCGGTCAACGCGCTGTGCGATGCATATATCGCGACCAACCCCCGACCAGTGGGCGAGGACGATGTCCGCAGGCTCTGCGTCGCCGCCTACTGAGCGTCGCGCCGGCGTCGACCGGCCGGCGCTCGAGCACCTGATCGGCGTCCGCTCCTCGAAGCCGAGCTTCTATGCCGCCTGGCGAGACAAATCGGCTCGTCTCGATCACACGATCGAGACGCTCGAGCGGATCTCATCAGCGCTGTGCGCCGCGCCGGCGGGGCCCGTGGCCGTGTGCGACGCTGTGGTCGAGGCGGCGGCCTACCACTTCGACGCGCGCTGGGCGGCGATGGTGTTCTCGGGCGAGCACGCCGGCGTCGGGATGGCGCGGGTGTTCGTCCATGCCAGTCAATCGGTCATCCAGCGCTGGGACGTGCCGCCCGAGATGCTCGCGACGCTCACCCATCGGACGCTCGCCGCCCAGCGACCGCTCCTCGCCGACCACGACGAGGGCCTCGAGTTCGGCGGCGAACCGTGCGTTACGGTTACCGCTCCGATGCCGGTCCAGGGGCAGCCGGGCGGGATCCTCGCGGTGGGGCTCCCCGACGGCGTCGAGGTGTCGCCGGGGGACGTGTCGATCCTTGTCACGCTCGCCAACCACGCCGGCGTAGCCCTGCACAACGCCTCGCTGTTCAAGGAGAACGAGCGACGGGCAGCGGAGCTCGAACGCCGTGGCTCAGAGCTCGAGGGAACGCTGCGGCGGCTGGAGCAGGCCGGCCGGCGGCAGCTGCTGAGCGAGGAGCGCAACCGGATCGCGCGGGAGCTTCACGACAGCGTCGCCCAGCAGCTGCTGACTATCGGCATGAACCTCGAATGGTGCCGGCGGCAGCAGTCGACGCCGCCGCTCGTGCTCGAGCGCGTGCTGGCGGCCCAGGGCCTGGCGCGATCGGCGATGGGTGAGATCCGCGAGGTGATCTTCGAACTGGCGAGCGACGGGCAGATCGAGCTGCCACGGGCGCTGCGCGACGTGATTGAGGACGTCGAGGCCGGTACGCGCCTCGAGGTCGGGCTCCGTGTCTACGGCCAGACTCACCCGCTGCCGGCAGCCACGCAGCACTCGCTGGTCCAGATCGCGCGCGAGGCGCTGTTCAACGTGGTCCGCCACGCGGAGGCTCGCCACGCGTGGGTGACCCTGCGATGGCGGCCGCAGGTGGTGTCGCTCGGGGTGGCCGACGACGGTATGGGCAACCATCGAAAGCTTCAGCACCACCTCTTCATCTCGCAGAGCAACGGCGATCACCTCGGGCTGACGAGCATCGCGGAGCGGGTGCGCGCGCTCGGCGGCGCTACCTGGTTCGAGCGCCGCCGCGGGGGAGGCGTGAAGCTGAGAGTCGAGGTGCCGCTCGGAGGATCTGTTGGCGCCGCCTGAGCCCGCCGCCCCGGCCCGCGTGATGCTGGTCGACGACCACGCGATCGTCCGCCGGGGGCTGCGCTCGATCCTCGAGCTCGAGTCCGACATCTCCGTCGTGGCTGAGGCCGGCGGCTGGACCGAGGCGCTTGCCGCGCTCGATCGCTCAAGACCCGACGTGATCGTGCTCGACCTTAAGCTGAGCTCCGAGCACGACACCGAAGGGCTCGACCTGTGCAGCGAGATCGTCCGGCGACGGCCCCAGTCGAACGTTGTGATCCTGTCGACGTTCCTCAACGAGCGCCTGCTCAACCAGTCGCTCCGGCGCGGAGCCAAGGCCTACGTGCTCAAGGAGGTCGACGTCGTCGAGCTCGTCCGGATCATCCGCCGCGTGTCCCAAGGTGAGTCTGGGTTCGACGGTCGCAGCGCCGAGATGATGCGGGCGCTCGTGGCCGGCGAGGGTGCCGGCGCCGAGTCGGACTTCACCGAGCGCGAGCGCGAGGTGGTCGAGCTGGTCTCCTGCGGGCTCACGAACGCGGAAATCGGGCGGCGAATCTTCGTGAGCGAGAGCACGGCCAAGTTCCACGTCCGCAACGTGATGCGGAAGCTCGACGTCCACAGCCGAGCCGAGGTTGCCTACGCCGCCGGCAAGCGCGGCCTGCTGGACGAGCAGACGGCGCATTAAACGGGCAACGGACCTCGTACTAGGCTCAAAGTTTGTGCCCGTTCCGCCGATCTGTTGGGTGAACGGACCCGATTGCTGATGGTCGCCACCCCGCACGCCCTCGCCGGCGTCTTCGCCTCCCGCTTTGCCCGCACCCCCCGCGGGGCGCTCGCCGTGGGCGTAATCAGCCACCTCGCGCTCGATCGGATCCCGCACACCGACTACGGGCTGGACAATCGCAAGGCGATGTTCGCCGATCTCGCGGCCGCGACTCTCGTGACCGCGGCGCTGGCCCGTCGCGACCGCCTGGCCGCCTCGGGCGCGTTCGGCGGCCTGCTTCCCGACCTGATGGCGGTCACCGAGCTCCGCACCGGGGTGCGGGTCACCCTGCCGCTGCACCACGCCAACCACACCTCGATCGAACCGCCGGTCGTGGTCGGCGTGCTCACCCAACTCGTCACCGCCGCGCTCCTGGTAACCGGACTCGTCGGTCCGGTACGATAGCGGCATGGCGGAGACTTCCGCGACAGCGGGGCAGCCGGAGGGACTTGACCGCGAGACCCTGATCGTCGCCGGCGTGGTGATGCTGGGCGCGGTCATGTCGATCCTCGACACGACCGTCGTCAACGTCGCCATCGACCACCTCGCGGTCGCGTTCCATTCGTCGCTGACCACGATCCAGTGGGTCATCACCGGATACACGCTCGCGCTGGCGACCGTGATCCCGGTGAGCGGCTGGGCCGCGGACCGGTTCGGCACCAAGCGCATCTACACGTCGTCGCTGGTGCTGTTCACGCTTGGATCGGTGCTGTCGGGCCTCGCCTGGAGCGCCGGGTCGCTGATCTTCTTCCGCGTTCTTCAGGGTTTCGGCGGCGGGATGATCATGCCGGCGGTCATGACGATCCTGACCAAGAAGGCCGGTCCTCACCGCATGGGCCGCGTCATGGGCGTGCTCGGCGTGCCGATGCTGATCGCGCCGATCCTCGGTCCGATCCTCGGCGGCTGGTTGGTCGACAACGCCTCCTGGCGCTGGATCTTCTTCATCAACCTGCCGATCGGGATCGTCGCGTTCATCCTCGCGATGATCGTGCTCGACCCCGACCAGCCCCAGCCCGCCCACCGGCTCGACTGGCTCGGGATGCTGCTGCTGTCCCCCGGGCTCGCGGTGTTCATCTTCGGCCTGGCCGAGTCGTCGACGTACGGCTTCGGGTCGGTGCGCTCATGGGGCCCGACGCTCGCCGGCGTCCTGCTGATCGCCGCCTGGTTCGTCCACAGTTGGCGCAGTCCGAACCCTCTGATCGACCTGAGGACATTCGCGCACACGCGCGCCGGCGCGGCTGCCGGCACGTTCCTGCTGTTCGCGATCTCGGTGTTCGGATCGATGCTGCTCGTTCCCCTCTACTATCAGGCCGTGCGCGGGGCGTCGGCGCTCCAGGCGGGCCTGCTGCTGGCCCCGGGCGGACTCGGCGCGATGCTGATGATGCCGCTGTCGGGCCGCCTCACCGACCGGTACGGACCCACCTGGCTACCCGCCACCGGGCCTGCCGTTCGTCGCCATCGGCCTGATCCCGTTCGTGTTCGTCGGCGCCCACACGTCGTACGTCCTGCTATCGGTCGCCAACTTCGTCCAGGGCCTGGGGATGGGCCTCGCGATGATGCCGAACATGACCGCCGCGATGCAGGCGGTCCCGCCGGCGGCGATCGCCCGGACGAGCACGGCCATGAACATCATCCGCCAGGCCGGCGCCTCGATCGGCACCGCCGTGCTGTCCGTGATCCTGGCCTCGGCGATCACGAGCAACCTCGGCTCGATCCTTGGGAGCCGCGCGTCGAGCTCGCACTCCGGCGGGATCGCCACGCTCCAGCATCTGCCCGCGAGCGCGCACGCCGCGATTGCCGGGCCGCTGGCCGATGCGTTCGGGTCGGCCTTCCTGTGGGCGCTCGTGCTGATTCTCGTCGCGCTCATCCCGGCCGTCGGCATGGCCCTCTCGGGGTGGCGCCGGCCCGCAACCGCGCCCGTCACCGGTCACCCGGTCATCGTCGAGTAGGCCCGCCACGGCGGTGTAGGGTGGCCGTTCGATGGATCAGCTAGGCGGTCTGAGCGTCCCCCAGTCGTTGAGCGACGCTTGCCGGCCGGACCGGCTGGCGCTGCTGGTTTACGACATGCAGGCCGGGATCCTCGAGCAGATCGCCGACCGGGAGAGGGTCCTCGCCAATGTTCGCGTCGTTCTCGAGGCGGCGCGGTCCGCCGGGGTGCGGACGTATTTCACCCGGCACGTCACCCTCCCGGTGGGGCTCATGGGCGTGGCTCAGCTCCGGATGTGGCAGGGCTGGCAGCGCGTCGACCGCCTCGAGGAAGTGCGCTCGCCGTTCCTGCCCGATGCCCCGCAGACCCAGATCGTCCCGGCGCTGAAGCCCAACGAGAATGAGGCGGTGATCGACAAGCTGACGTTGTCGGCGTTCGCCGGCACTCCGCTCGAACTGGCGTTGCGGGGAGCCGGCGTCGACGTGGTCGCGATGGTGGGCGTGGCGACCGAGATCGGCATCGAGCCGACCGCGCGGCACGCGGGCGACCTGGGCTTCATTCCCGTGGTCGTGGCCGACGCGTGCGGCGCCGGCAACGCCGACGCCGCCGCGCGGTCGATGGAGAACCTCCGATTTCTCGGCGACGCCATCCTCACCGACGTCGCCGGGTTCCGCGACGCGCTGGCGTCTAGGACCTGAGGCAGGGCGACCGATCTCGTGGGCCGTCCCGGAGTAATTCCGGCTAGGGGCACACTCGATCATGCGCAGCCCGCGAGTGAGGCGTTAACCGTGCCCGAGCCGGGTGAATATGAATTCACCATGTGGGGGGCGGCGAGTGATCGGTTAACCGGAATTCGGGGACGCGCCCGCCGAGCGGTAGGTCACGACAGGTCCTGAAGGCCGGCCCCGGTCAGCATGTAGCCGGCGGCCAGCGAGGCCGGGTCCTTCCTGACCAGCTCGACGATCGCGGCGCCCGCGATCTCCGGGGTGAGCGGGTCGCCGAATTGGCCCACGTATTCGTCCTCCGTCTGACCGTTGCGAGCCGCGTATGCCCGGACGGCCGGGCGACCGACCCCGCCGTGGGGGGTGATCCGGGGCAGCACCGCGGTGAACGCGATACCCAGGCCGGCGCGCTGCGCCTCATCGCGGGCATACGCGGTGATGAAGCGCTGGGTGGCCTTGGCGCCGGCATAGCCGCCGCTGAGCGGCGACCCGGCGACCGCGGCGCCGCTGCTGATGACGACTACTCTGGCGCCTGGTCGTAACGGCTTGAGCAGCGCCTCGCGCACCCACTGGAACGTGATTCGCACGTCGGTTTGCCAGTTGACCGAGAACGTCTCCCAGGTCTGGAGCTGCAGCGGGCGCGGGAGGGCGCTCGCGCCCGCGACCAGGATGACGGCTTGCGGCTCGTAGCGGTCCAGGAGGGTGCCGGCGACCGCGGGATCGGCCGCGTCGGCAACCTCGGGCAGGATCGCATGATCGCGCCCGAGGTTGCCCGCCAGCTCAGCGAGCGCCGCCTCGGTGCGGGCCACGGCGACCACCGGGGCCCCCTCCTCCGCGAGGGCGGTGGCGATCCCGCGGCCGAGGCCGCGGCTCGCTCCGACGACGATCGTGGTCTTGTTGGACAGGTCGCTCATGTTGGTGTCTCCTTGTCGAGTGTTCGGCGGGGTCAGCTCGCCGGCGCGAGGCAGGGCTCGGGGTCGCCGACGGCGGCTGCGTCCGGTGAGCTCGAGAGCTCGTCCCGGCGGACGAGCACGAAGATCGCCGGGACGGCGAGCAGCGCGATCGCTCCGAGCACCCAGAACGCCCGCTGGAAGCCGCCGGTGAGGGCCGCTGGGGCGGCGTCGCCGGCGTGCAGCAGCGACTGCGAATGGCTGGCGGCGACGCTCGAGGCGATCGCGATCCCGATCGCTCCGCCGAGCTGCTGGGAGGTGTTGAGCAGCCCGGACGCGAGGCCGGCCCGGTGCGCCTGGACGCCCGCCAGCGCCGCGATCGAGATCGGGATGAACGAGAACGCGGTCCCGGCGCCGGCGACGACCATCGGTCCGGCGAGGTTCTGGGCGAAGTGGCCGTCGACGGGGACCTGGGTTGCCCAGATCACGCCCGCGGCGATCAAAGTCATCCCGAACGCCATCACGACCTTCGGCCCGATGCGCGTGACCACGAGCTGAGACAGGCCGGCGAACGCGATCGAGGTCAGCGAGGCCGCGAGCCAGGCGACGCCGGTCTGGAGAGCGCTGTAGTGCAGCACCTGCTGCATGTACAGCGTGCCGACGAAGATGAAGGCGAAGAAGCTGCCGCCGAGCAGCAGGCCGGCGACGTTCGCGCCGGCGAGCGTGCGCAGGCGGAAGATCGTCAGCGGCAGGATCGGATCCTTGGCCCGGCTCTCGATTACGAGGAACGCGGCGAGCAGGGCGGCGGACGCCGAGAGGAGCGCGATCGTCCTGGTTGCGCCCCATCCGTACTGCGGGGCCTGCGAGATCGCGTCCACCAACAGCACCAGCCCGCCGGTGCCGGCGATGGCGCCGGCCGCGTCGAACCGCCGGCTCGTGGTGTCGAGTCGGCTCTCCGGAACGACCCGCGGAGCGAGCAGGAGCGCCGCCGCCCCGATCGGAACGTTCAGATAGAAGATGTACTGCCAGCCGGCATAGCGGGTGAGGAACCCGCCCGCGATCAGGCCGACTGTGGCGCCGGCGGCGCCGAGGCCGCCCCACACCCCGAGCGCCTTGTTGCGCTCCGCGCCCTCCTCGAACATGTTCATCACGATCGAAAGGGCGGCCGGCAGCATGATCGCCGCGCCCAGCCCCTGGACGGCTCGCATTCCGATCAGGAACGCGTCGCCAGTCGCGAGCGCGCAAGCGAGCGACGCCGCCGTGAACACCGCCAGCCCGACCATCAAGATCCGGCGGCGGCCGAGGAGATCGGCGGCACGGCCGCCGAGCAGCAGGAAGCCGCCGAACGTGAGCGCGTACGCCGTGACCACCCACTGCAGGCTGGTCTGGGAGAAGTGCAGATCGCGTGCGATCGTCGGGAGTGAGACGTTGACGATCGTCAGATCGATGATCGTCATGAAGTAAGACACCGCCAGCAACGCGAACGCGCGCCAGCGATTGATATGCGGAAATGGGGACGTCATGAGACCTCCAGCGGTCTGGTGGGGTGCGGATCGGTATGGGAGAGGGAGTTGGAGTGGCGATCAGGTCGCTAGGGCGACCGTCCGCCCCGAACATCTGCGCTGACGCCGAACCGGGCGGGCAGATCCGAATCGATGAACGCTTCGAGCCCGACGACCTCGCCGTTCTCGATCTCGAGCACGGTGATCCCGTGAGGGATCAGGCCGCGATCGCGGGTGCGGCGGTGGATGGTCGTGGCCGGCCGGCCGTTGGCCCAGGTCGGCGACAGGACGAAGTTCGAGAGGTGACCTCCGCCGGCGACCTTGCGGAAGAAGCGCGCGATCTGGACCGCGCCGAGCACCGATTGCTGTGGCGGCATCCTCAGCAGAGCGTCTTCGCGTAGGAGTGCGACTAGCCCATCGACGTCGTCGCGCTCGAACGCGTCGACATAGCGGTGGAGAAGATCGCGCTCGTCTGGGGCGGCGACGGCGGGCATCGGTGCGGGCCTTGGCAAGCGCTGGTCGATCGTCGCGCGAGCCCGCTGGAGCGCGCTGTTGACCGACGTGACGGTCGACTCCAAAAGGTCCGCGACCTCGGGCGCCGTCCAGCCGAGAACGTCGCGGAAGATCAGCACCGCGCGCTGCCGGCCGGGCAGCTCCTGGATCGCCCGGAGCAGCGCCAACTCCATGCCCTCGCGGATCGCGTACCGAGCCGCCGGGTCATACGTGGGCGCGGACGTCTGGCCGAGTCCGGCGTCCGGGAACGGATCCACCGGCTCGGGCCGGCGCGGTCGGCGCTCGAGCTCATCCAGGCACGCGTTCGTCGCGATTCGGTACAGCCACGTCTGGAGCTGCGCCCGAGGCTCGAACCGGTCAAGCGCGCGCCAGGCCCGGAGCAGCGTCTCTTGCGTGAGGTCCTCGGCCTCGTGGGCGGAGCCGAGCATGCGATAGCAGTGGACCTCGAGGGCGTGCCGGTACGGGCCGACCAGCTCGCGGAATGCGCGCTCGTCTCCCGCCTGGGCGGCGGCGAGCAGAAGGCGCCGGTCGGTGTTGGTCTGGTCTCTCATGGCTCTCACGACGTCTAACGCTCGCGCGCGAGGAAACTCATCGGAGGAGTTACGCGTCATCATGGGCGCGGACATGGGCAAGCAACTCAAGCTGGCGCTGAACACGGGCTACTGGGCGGGCGGCCCGCCCGCGGGTGCGCTCGAGGCGATCGTCGAGGCCGAGCGGCTCGGATTCGACTCGGTGTGGTGCTCCGAGGCGTACGGCTCCGACGCGCTGACGCCGCTCGCCTGGTGGGGTAGCCGGACCGAGCGGGTCCGGCTCGGGACCGCGATCGTGCAGATGAGCGCGCGCCAACCTGCCGCGACGGCGATGGCGGCGATGACGCTCGACCATCTCTCCGGAGGGCGTTTCATCCTCGGTCTCGGGGCGTCCGGCCCACAGGTCGTCGAGGGCTGGTATGGGATGCCGTTCGAGAAGCCGCTCGCGCGCACGCGCGAGTACATAGGAATCCTGCGAGACATCTGGGCTCGCCGGGCTCCGGTCACGAGCGACGGCCCCTACTACCCGCTGCCGGTGCGCGACCGCCCGGGAGTGGTCGGGTTGGGCAAGCCGCTGAAGGCCTCGATCCATCCCTTGCGCGAGGACATCCCGGTGTTCCTCGCCGCCGAAGGCCCGAAGAACGTCGCGCTCGCCGCCGAGCTGTGCGACGGGTGGGTGGCGATGCTGCTGAGCCCGCAC
Source organism: uncultured Solirubrobacterales bacterium (assembly GCA_963737055.1). Lineage (GTDB taxonomy): Bacteria > Actinomycetota > Thermoleophilia > Solirubrobacterales > Solirubrobacteraceae > Palsa-465. The sequence continues at coordinate 98,237 of CAVTRE010000005.1, forward strand.
GAGCGGTTCTACTTCGACGCGCTGGCGGAGGGCTTTGCACGGCCCGATGCCCGGCGCAGCGCCGACGAGTTCGAGGTCGCCGCGATGGTGCCGCTCATCGTCCACGACGATGTCGAGCCCGCGGTCGACATGGTGCGGCCGTTCTACGCCCTGTACTTCGGCGGGATGGGGGCCAAGGGCGGCCAGAACTTCCACGCCAACGTCGCGATCCGGATGGGCTATGAGCGCGAGATCGCCGATATCCAGGATCTCTACCTCGACGGCAAGAAGGACGAGGCGGCCGCGACGATCCCCTCCGAGCTGATCCAGAAGATGTCGCTGCTGGGGCCGGCGGACAAGATCCGCGACGACCTCGCGGCGTGGAAGGAGTCGTTCGTCACGACGCTCCTGATCGCCGGCGACCCGGCGATGTTGCGGCAGGCCGCGGAGATCGTGCTCGCGTGACCTTCAGCGCTTGGGCTGCCACAGAGCGATCTCGCCGGCCGTCGGCGTGGAGACGACGCTCCGCCAACCGACAGGACCTTCACGCGGCGAGAGCATGATCGTGGCGCCGAGTCCCTGCGCCCGCTCGGTGGTCTCATGGATGTCCCGGACCTCGACGTAGGGGAGCCATAGCGGCCGGCTGATGGGGCACTCGACCATTCCACCGCCGATGGCGTCCCCGAGCCCGACCGCGAGGTACGAGCCCGCCGAGGTCTCGACGCGCTCCTCGCGCCAACCACATAGCCGCCGGTAGAAGCAGCGCGCCTCGAGGAGGTCGCGGGTGTGGAGCTCCAGGTGGACCACCCTTCCTGAGTCGGCGGCCGTCATCTGCCATGTGAGACCTGGCTTAAACGCGAAAGTAATCGGGTTCGGCGATGAATTTCCGCCGTTTGACCGGTCTAACCTGTCTATGGGGATGGCCAGCATCCGAACAGCGGAGACGCCGGAGGCCGCCGTGCGCTCCGCCGCCGCGGCCGGCGATGAGGGCGCGTTTGCGCGCCTCGTCGAGCCGTACCGGCGCGAGCTCCACGCCCACTGCTATCGGATGCTCGGCTCGGTGTATGACGCCGACGATGCACTGCAGGACACGCTGGTCCGCGCCTGGCGCGGGCTATCGGGCTTCCAGGGACGGAGCGCTCTGCGCTCGTGGCTGTACACGATCGCGACCAACAGCTGCCTGACTCAGATCTCGCGGCGACCCAAGCGCGTGCTGCCGATCGACTACGGCCCGGCGACCGATCCTCATACCGCGCCGGGCGAGCCGATCGTCGAATCGGTGTGGATCGAGCCCTATCCCGACGAGACTTTCGGCGTCGACGACGAATTCGCCTCGCCGGAGGCTCGCTACGAGCAGCGCGAGGGCATCGAGTTGGCCTTCATCGCCGCGCTCCAACACCTGGCCGCCAACCAGCGGGCGGTGCTGATCCTGCGCGAGGTCATAGGCTTCTCGGCGAAGGAGACGGCCCACATGCTCGACACGTCGGTGGCGTCGGTCAACAGCGCCCTGCAGCGCGCCCGGGCCGCGGTCGAGGAGCGCGTCCCCGATCAGAGCCAGCAGGTCGCACTCCGCTCGCTCGGAGATGACGGGCTGCGCGAGATCGTCGATCGCTACGTCGATGTCTGGGAGCGCAATGACGTCGAAGCGTTCGCGGCCATGCTGGCTGAGGACGCGACGTTCGCGATGCCGCCGCTCGCCACCTGGTATCGGACGCGCGAGGGGATCGCGACCTGGGCCAGGGCTTCTTCCATGTCGGGAGCGTGGCGTTGGCGAGGGGTTCGCACGCGTGCCAACGGGCAGCCGGCGTTCGGTTTCTATGCCTGGGACGAGCACGCTGCGGCCTATCGGCCGTTCGCGCTCTGCGTACTCACCTTCCGCGGGACGGAGATCGCTGACGTCACGGCGTTCATCGTCCGCTCGACCGAGTCGCCGGACCCCGAGTCCTATGAGCACTTCCCCGACCAGCCCTACGACGACCGGCGGCTCGCGGGCGCGTTCGGGCGGTTCGGCCTGCCTGACCGACTGACCTGACCCGCCTGCTCGCTTAGTCGACGAGAACGGTGAGGTCGAGCCGGGCGAGCCGTTCCGGATCGGCGAGGAAGTCGAACTCGACGATCTTGCCGTTCCGAACGATCGGGGCGCCGACCGAGAACGGCCGGCCGTCGCGGAGCGACACGATCCCCGCCGCGCCGTTTATCAAGGCGCGACGCAGGGTGAGGTCCGCGCGCGACCACATCATCGCCTGGCTGGCGACCGTCTCGGCGCCCTGCACGAACCGAGACAGGCCCGCCACGCCGCCGTCGGCCCTGAGCACCACGTCGGGGTCGAGCAGAGCGACGAGCCCCTCGAAGTCACCTTCGCGCGCGGCCGCGAGGAACGCCTCGACGACCTCCCACTGAGCGCTGAGATCGGCGTCGGGAACGGGAGCGCTTCCGCGGACGCGGCGACGGGCGCGGCTCGCGAGCTGGCGCGAGGCCTCGGGCGAGCGGTCGAGGATCGCTCCGATCGACTCGAACGGGACGGCGAACATGTCGTGGAGGACGAACGCGAGGCGCTCGGGGGGAGTGAGCGTCTCGAGCACGACCAGGAGCGCCAGGCCGACCGAGTCGGCGAGCATCGCCTCGTGCTCGGGGTCGGTGCCGTCGGCAGGATCGACGATCGGGTCGGGGACGTGCACCTCGAGGGACTGCTCTCGCCGGGTGCTGCGCGACCGGAGCATGTTCAACGCCACCCGGGCGACGACCGTCGTGAGCCAGGCGCCGAGATTCTCGACCTCGCTCGTATCGGCGCGGCTCAGCCTGATCCAGGCGTCCTGGACCGCATCGTCTGCCTCGCTGAGGGAGCCGAGCATCCGGTAGGCCACCGCGCGCAGACGCGGGCGCTGCTCCTCGAACTGTTCCGCGAGCCACTCCTGTTCGGTCACTGTCACATCCTCCTTCACCACGGGGTCATCTGAGTAGACCCGTGAGCTCGTCGGGATGTGACCTCGAGCGATGAGTTCTCGGCCTACAGGTGGTCTGAACACACGAAAGATGAGAACACGATCCCCAGGCAAGCGAGAGGAAATGGTCATGTACACAACGTCAGAGACCGCGGTTCGCGAGCTGGACCGCCGCGTGAACGACGGGTTCGATGTGAGGCTGCTGTGGGACTCGGAGACCGGCCGCGTGTTCGTCGCGATCGAGGACGAACGGTACGGCGAATGGATCACGATGGACGTCGATCCGAGCGACGCGCTCGAAGCCTTCCATCACCCGTTCGCGTACTCCCGCACCGACCACGACGACACCTCGCTGCGCATCAGCGCATTCTGCGAAGAGGAGGAACAGCGATGATCAGTAGCCACGTCACCTATGAAGTCGGACGCGCGCGGATCGACGATCTGCGGTCGCAGGCCGATGAGAGCCGGCGCGCCCGCCGTGAGCCGGACGGCTCGCGCCTGGCGCCGGGGACCGGACAGCGCAAGCACGGCAGCCGCGAGCCGCGGCGCGCGCTCGGCACGCTCCGGCTCCGTCGCGCGTGAATCGTCTGGTTGTGACCCCAACGTGATCGCGGCCGCCTAGCCTTCGAGGCGTGGCGGCCGATGATCGTTCTGAGGGTGCGGGTCAGGGGCTGCTGGATCGCCCCAAGCCGACTGAGCCCGCGGCGCTGCTGGCGACCGGGCTGGGGAAGCGGTACGGGTCGGTAGTGGCCCTCGACGGAGTCGGATTGTCAGTCAGGCCGGGGGAGCTCGTCGGCCTGGTAGGGGCGAATGGGGCGGGAAAGTCGACGCTCGTGAAGATCGCGTGCGGCCTCGTGCGACCGACCAGCGGCACGGCCACGATCTACGGCCATCCCGCGGGGAGTCGCGAGGCTCGCCAGAAGCTCGGGTACCTTGCCGAGCTGTTCCGGTTTCCGGGATGGTGCACCGCCTCCGAGGTGCTCGCGCTCCACCAGCGGCTGGCCGGATCGCCCGGCGGAATGGGCGAGCGCGCCGAACTGCTCGAGCTCGTCGACCTGAGCGATGTCGCGAATCGGCGCGTCGAGGGGATGTCCAAGGGGATGCAGCAGCGTCTCGGGATCGCGCAGGCGCTTGTCGGCGAGCCGAAGCTGCTGCTGCTCGACGAGCCCACGAGCGCGCTCGATCCGGCGGGCCGGCGAGCGATTCGAGGGCTGCTGTTGCAGCTCCGCGAACGGGGCATCGCGGTGCTGCTCAACTCGCACCTGCTCGGCGAGGTGGAACGCGTGTGTGATCGCGTCGTGATCCTCGCGCGCGGCCGCGTTGCCGCCGATGGCCGGCCCGACGAGCTGACGCACGCCGGGGGAGTGGAGATCCAAACCGGCGACGGCGTCCGGCGCTTCCCGCAAGCGAGCCGAGAGGACGTCCCGAGAATTGTCGGCGAGCTCGTGGCCCGTGGGGTCGATATCTACGAGGTCACGGTCGTTCGCTCCACGCTCGAGGATGCGTATCTCGAGGCGGTCGATCCCAGTTGACCGCCACGTTGATCATCGCGCGACACGTGCTGCAGGAGAGCGTCCGCCGCCGCGTGTTCGTGGTCGTGCTCGTGCTGACGCTGGCGTTCCTCGGCCTGTTCACGCTCGCAACGGTCGAGGCGTTCAAGGCCCAAACACCGTTCGGCGGCGGCGGCACGTTCAGCCCCCACGCGATCACCGCGGTGACGCTGTTCGGTCTCGGCGTGTTCTCGGCCCTGTTCCTGGCCACGGTGCTCGCTGTGTTCCTGACGCTCGGGGCGGTCCGCGGCGACGCCGAGCGCGGACTGCTGCAACCCCTCGTCGTCCGTCCCCTCGGGCGGCGCGAGTTTCTCCTCGGGCGGTTCGTGGGCGCGGGCGCGGTGTGCATCGGTTACATCGTGATTCTGTACGCGGTCGTCGTGCTGATCGTCCACCAGGCCGGGGGGCGGTGGCCCGACCACGTATTCGGCCCGGGATTGGCGCTGGCAGGAGCGATCACGATCCTGGTCGCGCTGTCGCTGCTCGGCTCCGTGTTCATGTCGGCGACCGCGAACGGGATCGCGATGTTCATGCTCTACGGCGCCGGACTGGTGGCGGGGCTGCTAGCGAGCATCGGCGCCGCGCTCGGCGTGCACAGCGTCCAGACGATCGCCCACGACATCGCGATCGCGCTGCCATTTGAAGGGCTCTACCAGGCGGCGCTACACGCGCTCGGCTCGAATCAGACCGGTCTCACCCAGGTCCTCGTGAATCTCGGCCCGTTCGGCTCTTCGCATCCGAACAGCGTCGCGTTCGACGTCTGGGCCGCGTTTTATCTCGCCGTGGTGGCGCTGCTGGCCACGGTCGGGTTCGAGCGCCGGGACCTCTAGGGTTGTCTCAGTGGTCACCCATGAACTGACGGCGTTCGTCAGGGGCGCGTTGCCGGCGCCGCCCGCACGCGTGCTCGAGATCGGGGCGGGAAAGGGGGAGCTCGCGGGGACGTTGAGCGATGCCGGTTACGCGATGACGGCGATCGATCCCGCGGCGCAGGACGGCGGCGTCGTTACGCGTTGCTCGCTGCTCGAGACTCAGGGCTCGTTCGACGCCGCCGTGGCGGTCGTCTCGCTCCACCACATCAATCCTCTGGGAGAGTCGTGCGCTCATCTGGCGACGCTGCTCGGAGCCGGGGCGCTCCTGGTAGTCGACGAACTCGACATCGATCGCTACGACGAGCGCGCCATGCGGTGGTGGTACTCGCAGAGGCAGGCGCTCGGGCTCGGCCCCGAGGAGCACGACCACGGCCCGCTCGGGATCCTCGAACACATGCGCGAGCACATTCACCCGCTCGAGGCCGTACGGGCTGCGCTGCGGCCGTACTTCGAGTTGGGGCAGCCGGTCCGCGGTCCCTACCTGCACCGGTGGGAGCTGCGGCCAAGCCTATACGAGGCCGAAGTCGACCTAATCGCGGCTGGACTGCTGCCGGCCGTCGGCGCCCGGCTGATCGCGGTGCGGAAGCGCTGACGGCCTAGAAGACCGGCTCGGACTCGCGGTACAGCGGTTCGATGCCGGCGGCGGCGAGAGCCTGGCAATACGCGATCACGTAGTCGAGCGGGTGCTCAATCGCCGCGGCCTGCCTGGGCGCGATGCAGTACATCCGCTCGTCCAGATGCGGTCCCTGCCACCCGTCGAGAACCTTTGCGGCGGTGGCGCCGCGAAGCACCGCGCGGATCTCTCGGTCTCCCATGGACTTCACATTTCTGCCCAGAGAGGGTCCGTTTGAATCAAGAGCGCTTAACGCCGGTGCCCGCAGCTCTCGCCGGCGTCGTGATCGTGGTCGGCCCGGTGGTTTGCCGATCGCGGTCGGACGGCGAACGGCGGGCGCCCGAGGGTGGGGGGCCGACTCCCTCGGCTTCGTTGGCATGCATAGCCTGATAATCGGCGTCCGCCGGCCGGACGTTGGCATTCCGCGCATGTCCGACATGCTTCCTATGCCACGGTCGGCGGCGATCGAGCGGATTGGCAGGTTGTGCAGGTCCGGGTCGTCTCATAACGCGGCAACTGCGTCGTCCCGGGCGGACCTCGTCGAGCTATGCACGATAATCACGGGCAACTCGGCACAGTCGACCACGTGGCGCTCGAATGTCGTGCCAGGCAGGTGGGGCGCGCGAGCCGGGCCGCGATCCGTGTCCGGACGGGCCCTCGCCGGACCCACGGACGCCGCCGAAGGCGGCCCAAGAAATCAGTGGGGGCAGCGCGACGGCGCATCCGATCGGCCTCCCGAACACAGGAGGCGACGATACGCCGCGCGCTGGTCACATGCCCGCTATGGAAGCGGGTGCGAACCCCTATGCACGACGCTCACCGTGCCGAGACTCTCCGGCTTGGAGGCGGGCGCGTAGTCGAACACCTTGCCGGTCGAGAAGTTCATGACGAACACGTCGACGAGGGCGTGGGTCTTCGGATCGAGCCAGGTCACGTACAGCTCGTGATTGCCGATCGGCATCGCCACGTAGTCCTCGACCGGGAACTTCGTTCCCACGAACGGGCCCTTGATCGGGACGCCGTGAACCGTGCCGCGCTTGTATGTCTGCTCGAACGTGTTGCCGGTGTTACGCCCCTGGGTGTACGCGGTGTCGACCACGTAACCGTTGAGGTTGAACGTCTTGATCCCGCCGGCGCTCGCCGACCGAGCGGGCGCGGCACGGCCGGCGCCGGCCGCGGTCGCGCTGGTCACGGCGGCAAACGTCCCGATCGCGGCGGCAGCCGCGAGCACTGCTGATGCTGAACGCATGCATCCCTCTCCTCTGTGGACGATGGAGGCGGGATCGTACGGTTACGCTTGTCGTATGTGCCGAAACATCAGAACGCTCTACAACTTCGATCCACCCGCCAGCGAGGAAGAGGTCCGCGCCGCGGCGCTCCAGTACGTGCGCAAGATCAGCGGCTTCACGAAGCCGTCGCGTGCGAACGAGGAGGCGTTCGCTCGTGCGATCGATGCCGTGGCCGACGCCTCGATCCGGCTGCTGGACGAACTCGAGACGAACTCGCCGGCAAAGAACCGCGAGGTCGAGGCGGCCAAGGCGCGCGCCCGGTCCGCGCAGCGCTACGCGGCCTGAGGTCCGAGCCGCTCGATCGCCGCGACGTCGATAAGGATTGTCATACCAGGTAGGCTGATGACGATCCCCGGGGGGTCAAGTGGAGTCAGAGCATGTGAGCGCATTCGTTGGTCGTGCTCGCGAGCTCGCTGAACTCGAGGGAGCTCTCGATCAGCTGGCCGCGGGCGAGTCCTGGTGCGTCCAGATCGTCGGCGAGCCCGGGATCGGCAAGTCGCGTCTGCTCGCCGAGCTGTGTCGGCACGGTGAGGACCGCGGCTATCTCGTCCTGACCGGGCGCGCGGCCGAGTTCGAGCGCGACATCCCGTTCGGCTTGATGGTCGATGCGCTCAACGACTACTTCGGTTCGCTCGAACCGGCGGTGTTCCGCGCGCTCGACGAAGACGTCCCGCGCGAGCTCGCCGCAGTCTTCCCGGCGCTCCCACGCGAGCCCGACAGCGCCGCGAGCGGCGGCGACCGCCGACGCGCGCGCCAGGACCAGCCTGCTGCCTCAACGTGCGGCGACCGCGATGTGCGCCCGTGCCGCGGTGCTGCTCGCGCGCGGCGACGCGGCCGCGGCGGTCGACACGGCACGCGAAGCGCTGCCGCTCGCGGAGTCCGCCGACAACCCGGTGCTGGGCGCCCGTGCCCGAGCCCTGATCGGCACGGCACTCGGGCGAGTCGGCTCGACCGATGAGGCAGTGTCCGAGCTCGAGGAGGCGGAGCGCACGCTGTACGGCGCCGGAGCGCTGCGCGAGGCGGACGCGGCCGCGCAGGAGCTACGGCGGCTCGGCCGGCGCGCGCCACGGCGGATACGGGGTCCTCGCGGTGGCGGCGCGAGGCCTGTCGCCGGCCCGGGGATCGCCGCGTTGAGCGCGCGCGAGCGCGAGGTGGCGACGCTGGTCGCCTCGGGGATGCGCAATCGCGATGTCGCGACGGCCCTGTTCGTGAGCGAGAAGACCATCGAGAGTCACCTCGCGCGCATCTACGACAAGCTCGGCGTGCGCTCGCGGGCGGCGCTGGCGACGATCATCGCCGGCGAGCAGGCCGAGCCGGCGATTCGCTAGCAGACGGTCGCGGTCGACTCGGTGAGCGCGCGGGCGATGTGTTGACGGCCGCGATGCAGCCGGGTCGTGATCGTCGCCTCTCGGGTCCGTAGCGCCCGAGCGGCCTCGCGATATGAAAGACCCACGAGGTCGACCGCGATCACGGCGTCCCGGTAGGCGGGGGGCGCGCTGGCGACCGCCTCCATCAGCTCGCGGGCCGAGATGCCGTCGGCCTCAAACGGAGCTGCCGGGTCGTCGTCCTCGAACAGCTGCCGCTCCGCCGGCCGGCGCGCCGCGGTCCGGTAACGGCTCGAGTACGTGTTCCGCATCGCGCGCATGAGATAGCCGATCTCATTTCCGTCCGCGCACGAACCGGGGTCGCTTGAGCACGTTCAGGAACGTCTCCTGAACGAGGTCCTCGGCGTCGTGACGCGATCCGCATAGCGCCCAGGCGGCCCGGAACAACGGGTCGAAGTATTGGCCCAACCGCTCGGGTTCGAGGATCACGGCAGCGGCACCTCCCGGACCTCCTCGACGACGGTCCGCTGCGCGACGTAGTGCGGCAGAAGCGACAGTGCGGCCGCTTCGGAGTCGGCGTCGACGGTCCACCAGATCCGGTGCCCGCCCCGGGCGCACGATCCGAACGGCCGGCCGTGGCGCAGAGGGCTCGCAAAGCCCTTCCACGCGGCGATCGCGATCGCGCACTCCTTGGGTTCGTGCCGGTGAATGAGGACGTACTTCGCCATAACCTCAGCTTGCCGGGCATCCCGCAATTGCGGTATAGGGAGATTCCCTGGTCTTGCCCCTGGTCATCCCTGAATGTGGCGTCGGGGGTCAGGCTCGCAGCCGCCAGGCGGAGACCGGCTGCTCGACTCCGCGCAGGAAGACCTCGCATCGGCTCTGCAGCGGCCAGGCGAGTTCCTGGCGGCTGGCGCTGCGGGTCGACCAGCTGATCGGTCCGGGTGTTATGCGGTCATGCTGTGCGTGGCGGACGCCGTGGCCGTGGTCGAGGCCGAGCCGAACATCGCCCGGGTCGCGCCGGCGATCTCGACGACCGCCTCCCGCGCGGTGCGGCTGACGCCTGCCGCGTTGATGAAGCCGTGGATGAAACCCGGGAAGCGCCGGAGCGTGGCCGGGGTGCCGGCGTCTTGGAGGGCTCTTGCGTACGCCTCACCCTCGTCGCGCAAGGGGTCGAACGCTGCGGTCACGACGAACGCCGGGGGGAGCCCCGAGAGGTCGCTCGCGAGCAGGGGCGACGCCCGCGGGTCGCTCGCCTGGGGGCTGCCGGGCCCGAGGTAGTTGGCCTCGAACCAGTCCATCTCGTCGTTGGTGAGGAGGAACCCGTCGCCGAACAGGTCGCGCGAACGGCGGCGGATCGTAAAGTCGGTCACCGGATAGATCAGCAGCTGGAGCACCGGCGCCGGGCCGCCATCGTTCGCCGCGAGCTGGGACGTCACGGCGGCCAGGTTGCCGCCGGCGCTGTCGCCGCCGACGCCGATCCGGCTTGGATCGGCGCCGAGCCGCTCGGCGTTCACGTGGGACCAGCGGAGCGCGGCGCGCGCGTCTTCGACCGCGGCGGGAAACGGATGCTCCGGGGACAGGCGGTAGTCGACGGCGAGCACGTGCGCCCCGGCGTGGCGGCAGAGGATCCGGCACACGTTGTCGTGAGTGTCCAGGTCGCCGTAGAGGAAGCCGCCGCCGTGGTAGTAGACGAGCAGCGGCTGGGGGCCGCCGGGCTCGAGCGGTTCGTAGTGGCGGGCGGGGATCGGCGCCGGTCCGTCGAGCACCAGGTCGGTCGTCGCCCGCACGGCGATCGGCCTTCCTCCGAACACCGCGGTGAGACGCCGTCGGGCCTCCCTGGCCTCGGCCGGCGGCAGGGTCTCGAGCGGAGGCTCCTTGCGGCGCTCGAGCAGGGCGAGCGTGAGCTGGATCTCTGGCGCCAGCGTGTCGCCGTCGACTTGCACAGGAGGCTTGCCGGACAGGCGGATCTGGAGCGCGGGCGGGATCGCGTCGAGTGCCTGCGCCGCCAGTTGCTGGACACGCGCGCCCAGGTTGCGTGGAACGGTGGCGCGAGGCACGCGGCGATCCTATCCACCGCGTGCCCGCGCCGGTCTCAGCTCACCGCTGAGCGCGAGAACAACCGGATCGAGATCGCGGTCAGCGCGAGGGCGAACAGGGCCACGACCGCGAGGCTGAGCCAGGCTTCGGCCGTGACGTTGCTCATGCCCCAGATGTCGTGCAGTCCCTTGCCGGAGGGATCGACGAGCGCGTAGCGCATCAGCGCGAGCGCATGGGTGAGCGGAAGGAACTTCGCAATCGTGGTCAGCCACGCCGGCATCGCGCCGATTGGGAACAGCGCGCCGGCGAGGAAGAACGGCAGGATCGCGACCGCCGGCACGGCGCCGACGTAGTCCTCCTGCTTGTGGAGTCGGCTGGCGAGCGCCTCGGCGATGCCGTACATGAATACCGTGAACAGCAATGCCGCGCCGGCAAACCACGCGACCCCGTCTGCGGTGATGTGGAACTCACCGCCGCGCAGGGCCGAGAGGCCGATGAGCACGGTCACCTGCAGCGCCGAGAGCACGAGCGCGACCGCCAGGTTCCCGAGCACCAGATAGGCCCGTGGCACGGGCGCGGCGAGCAATTCGCGCTGGGCGCCGCTATGACGATCGACGATCACGCTGAGCCCGGCGAAGATGCAGCTGAGCGGGACGACAAGTCCCACCGCTCCGACTCCGACGAACGACTCGTAATCGATGTGGGAGTGCAGGCCGCCGGTCGCGATCTTGAGGGCCGGGGCCACGACGAGCGCCAGCAGCGCCGGGCCGATCAGCGGTACGAGGATCTGCCTGGGATTGCTGGCGGTGAGCGCCGCACGTCGCCGCGCAAGCGTCGCGAGCGCGCTCGTGGTGCGGGTGCGGCGCGGGGCTCTGAGTGTGACTGGGAGGGGTTCGGCTATCGCTGACATGTGAGGGTCACTCCTTGGGCTACTTGGTTGTGTTGCTGGGTTACTTGGGGGTTCACGCGGCCTCGCGGACCGTGCCGCCGGTCAGTTGCAGGTAAACGTCGTCGAGGTTCGGGATGCGGGTGGCGATCTCGGACGTGCGCAGGCGCTCTGATTCGATTGCCGCGAGCGCCTCGGCGACCGTGTGGGTGTGGAGCGGGACCGTGATCCGAGCGCCGATCGCGAACGCGTCTTCGGCTGCGATTCCTCGATCCCGGAGCGTTGCGAGCGCGCGGTCCGGACTTCCGTCGACGCGGAACTCGAGGATCTCGCGGCCGAGCGCGGCGAGCAGCGCCTTTGGACTGTCGAGCGCCACCAGCGAGCCCTCGTGGATGATCGCCACGCGATCGCACAGGCGCTGGGCCTCGTCGAGGTAGTGGGTCGTCACCAGGATCGTCAGGTCGTCGCGGGCGCGAAGGCCGGCGATCACGTCGAGCAGCTCGTGGCGGATCCGGGGGTCGAGTCCGACCGTAGGCTCGTCGAGAAACAGGACCTGGGGCTCCGAGCACAGGGCGCGGGCGATCTCGAGCCGCCGGCGCTCGCCGCCGCTGTACGTTTGGACCGGGCGGTCGATGAGCTCGCTCAGTCCGAGCGTTTCGATGAGCTCGTTCGTTCGGCGCTTGGCGTGCTCTGCCGGCACACCCCAGAGCCGCGTGTGAAGCTCGAGGTTGGCGCGGCCCGTCAGTCCGCGGTCGACGACAGCCTCTTGGAAGACGACGCTGGAAACGCTCCTGGCGAGCAACGGTGACCGCGCCACGTCGTGCCCGACGAGCCGGGCCGAGCCCGCGGTGGGGACGATCGTCGTCGTCAGCATCCCCACCGTCGTCGACTTGCCGGCGCCGTTCGGGCCGAGCAGCCCGAACACCTCGCCGCTTGAGACCTCGAAGTCGATCCCCTTGACGGCTTCCACCCCGCCGGGATAAGTCTTGCGCAGGCCTTCCGCCTCGATCGCATACATGTTCAATTCCTCCTGTTGCCGGTTCGTCCGGAAGCGGACCTGTCACTTCTGGTCCGTCCGGTTCGTCACCCAGGTGACGCGGATCGAGCAAAGGATGTGACCGATGCATTCACAGGAATGGCAGGCAGAGCAGTTCGAGCAGTACCGAGGGCATCTGCGGGCGGTGGCGCAGCGGATGCTCGGATCGTCGGCCGAGGCCGACGATGCCGTCCAGGAGGCGTGGCTCCGGTTGAACCGCTCGGACGCGGCAGAGGTCGAAAACATGCGCGGTTGGCTGACGACGGTCGTCAGCCGCATCTGCCTGGACATGCTCCGGACGCGCCGGACCCGCCGCGAAGAGTCGATCGGAGAGTGGTCTGAGGTGCCGGTCGTCGAGTTGTTCGGGGACAGCGATCCCGAGCAGGAGGCGCTGATCGCCGACGGGGTCGGGCTGGCGCTGCAGGTGGTGCTCGACACCCTGTCGCCCGCGGAGCGCCTGGCGTTCGTGCTGCATGACATGTTCGGCGTTCCATTCGACGAGATCGGACCGATCGTCGACCGCAACGCCGCCGCGGCGCGCCAGCTCGCGAGTCGCGCCCGGCGTCGGGTCAGGGGTGCTGCCGAGCCGCGGGGCTCGGATCTGGCTCGGCAGCGCAGGGTTGTCGAGGCGTTTCTGGCGGCGTCCCGCAACGGCGATTTCGAGGCGCTGCTCGAGGTGCTCGATCCCGATGTGGTGTTCCGGGCCTCGAGCGGCGTCTCTGGGCCGGTCGTGCCGGGGTCCATACGGGGCGCCGGAGACGTCGCCACGCTGGTTCTGGAGCGCGGCTCGCCGTTCGCCCATCTCGGCCGTCCGGCGATCGTCGACGGCAGACCCGGTGCTTACGTCGCGCTGCCGGATCGCGTGTTCTCGCTCGTCGCGTTCACGATCGTCGGCGACCGCGTGACCGAGATGGACCTGCTGGTCGATCCGGACAAACTCGAGCGGGTCCGCGTGCACCGCGCATAGGCTCGAGCGGGTGCGCGTGCACGGCGCATCGGCCGAGCCGGCTGGGATACTGCCGTGCGATGTCGCGCCAGCAGCCTGTTCGGCGCCTAGGGGTTCTCCAGCAGGCACCCCGGTCGTCGCGGCGGCACCGTCGACGGTCTTACCGTCGCCGGCGTGCGGGGGCGCTGGTTGCGGCGTTGATCGCCGTGGCCGCGATCGTCGTGGCCGCGGTCGTCGTAGCCGCGGTGCTCGTCGTCAGATCGTTCGGTACCGATACCCACGGGGCGCACGTGGTGCGTTTCACGATCAACAGCCCGCTCGTGCACGAGTCGCTGCCGGTGGCGGCCGTCGTGCCACCGGGCAAGAGCGCCGGGCCGCGCCCGCTCCTGGTCTTTCTCCACGGCAAGGGAGAGGACGAGAACTCGTATCTCGACGACGCGATGTTTGCGGCCCTGGCGCGGCTCGGTCCGCGGGCCCCGGACGTCGCGTTCCCGTACGGCGGGGCCGACTCGTACTGGCACAACCGCAAGGGTGGCGCGTGGGGCTCGTACGTGATGAAAGAGGTGATCGGCGACGCGGTGAAGCGCATTGGCGCCGATCCCAAGCGGGTCGCGATCGGCGGCATTTCGATGGGTGGCTTCGGCGCGCTCGACCTCGCCCGGCTAAGCCCGCGTGGCTTCTGCGCGGTCGGGGGACACTCGCCCGCGCTGTGGGTGAGCGGCGCCCAGAGCGCCGCCGGCGCGTTCGACGACGCGAGGGACTTCGCGCTGAACGACGTGATCGGGATCGCCCGGCGCGCTGATCCGTATCGGCGGATGGCAGTCTGGGTGGACGTCGGCACCCAGGATCCGTTTCGGGCCGCCGACACCACGTTCGCCGATGCGCTCCGCCGGCACGGTCAGCCCGTCGCGTTTCACGTGTGGTCCGGAGGACACGACCAGACGTACTGGGACAGCCATTGGGGCGACTACCTGGGGTTCTATGCGGACGCGCTCGCGGGCTGCAACCATTGACGGGGATGGGCGCTCGCATCAACCACGTCAGCGTGAATGCGCGCGAACTGCAGGAGTCGGTGGACTTCTACATCGATCTGCTCGGGGCCGAGCTGATCCCGACGCCGAACTTCGGACTACCGGTGCAGTGGCTCGCGCTCGGTCGCACGCAACTCCATCTGTTCGAGCGCGACCTGCAGCCGACCAGCCATCACCACCTCGGGATCACCGTCGACGATCTGGAGCCCGTCTATCGGGCGGCGGAGCGGCACGACGCGTTCGACCGCCAGGCGTTCCGCAACCACCTGGTCGAGCTGCCCGGCGACGTCGTCCAGCTGTACCTGCGCGATCCCGCCGGGAACCTCGTCGAGATCGATCACCACGGCGTCGACCGGTTGCCGGAGGACATGCGAGCCGAGCTTCGCGGGCTGTGGGAATTCAACCCGCAGAGCGAAGAGCAGATGCAGGGTCGCCTGTTCGTGCCCGACTAGGCCGGCGGGCTCGCACCGCTCGGCGGTTCGCGACACCCTCGAGCAGGAGCAGCGCGAGCGCGATCGGCACGGTGGCCGGCAACAGACTCTCGAGCGGTAGGAGCAGCAGTCCATAAGCTGCCCCGATCGCCGTCACCAGCAACGCCGCGAGCAGCTGACGGTGGCGGCCGGCGAGGAAGCCGCCCAGTACCGCCGCGAGGACGAGGTCGGGATAGTCGGTACTGACCCGGCCGATATCGGCCTGGCTGAACACGGGACCGTGGACGTCCGCGGTGGCGGAGGCCATCAGGATCGCCGCGGAATGGCCGACGCCCGAGGCCAGCAGTGCGACGTCGGCCAGGCACGTGCCGATCACGCCGAGCACGAACCAGCGGCCCGGGATCATTCGCGCGAGCGCGGTGCCGAGTGCCAGGCACCCGAGTGCGGTCAGCGCAGCGGCAGAGATCTGCCCGGCCCATCCGCTGATGAGCGCGGCCATGACCCCGAGAGCGGTTGCCACGAGCACGAGCGCGGTTCGTGGGCCGCGCACGACGTGGAGGATCGCGATGGCGGCGAGCGCGGGCGTCACGACACCTGCCAGGACCACCAGGCCGAACGCCATCGACGGCATGGCGAGGGGGACGAGCGTGCCGACGAGGATCGATACGGGTAGAAGAGCTGCCCAGGCCGGCGAGCGCAATGTCTTAAGTGGCGCCAGCGCGTCGGCGCGCGGAAGCGCGACGAGCCCTCCTTCGAGGGTCGCCAACGCGATAACTGCTGCGTAGCCGGAGAGGGTCATCGTGCCCAGCGCCGTGGCTGGTGGCGACCCGCTGAATCGATGGGCACGACACGTGGTCTACCCGCTCTTGCTAACGCAAACCTAACACGCCACTAAAAGATCACAAACGAAGGGTGTTCGGTCCCGCGGAAACCGCGTCAGCCCGCGTTGCGATGTAACTAGCCGCCGCCGTCGGCCTCGAGAGCCTGCATCGTGAGCGCCATGTAGTCGCCGGCGCTTCCCTGCGGGAATGCCCACCCGTCGGCCGGGCCCTTGAGGGCGAGCACGGTCCCGGTGTCGAGCTGCTCGGCGACCTCGGGAAACCGGAGCGTCGAGACCAGCAGGTACCGGGCGGGGCTTTCCGAAGTGTTCCGTAGGCGGTGCGCCCCCTGGGCGCCGGCCGGGAACGCGACGACCGCGCCCCTGGAGACGTGGCGCGTACCATCGGGTGTGCGCAGCTCGAGATCGCCGGCGAGGACGATCAGCAGCTCCTCGTTGGCGTGGTGCATGTGGTACGGCACGGCCTGGCCGCCCGGGTCGAGCTCGTACAACGAGCACCCGAGTTCGCGCGCGCCGGCAGTCGGCCCGAGGCGACTGCCGCGGGCGGGGCCGATGTCCCGCTCCCAGTCGGTGGTTTCGAAGACGTTCGTGTCGTTAGGCATAGATGGAAGGATCGCCGACGGGTCGGTGGTTTGGCGAGAAACGCACCGGCGATGGCGCCGGATTCCGGGGAGTTGCCTGTGAGTGCACGGATCGGGGGGTTGGGGACGGGGGTGGGTGTGGGTGCGGTAGAAGTGGCGGACGCGGTAGTCGAAGACGAGAGAGAGTGGAGAGATGCCAGATCGAATCCTGACCACGCACGCCGGCAGCCTGCCCCGCCCCGACGACCTCGCGGACATGGTCTGGGCGCGGATGGACGGCGAGGAGGTCGATGAGGGAGAGCTCGAGGCGAAGACCGCCGAAGCGGTGGTCGAGTTGGTCGCCAAGCAGCGGGAGATTGGCCTGGACGTGATCAGCGACGGCGAGATGAGCAAGCCCGGCTTCAGCTCGTATGTCAACGACCGTTTCTCTGGGTTCGCCGGCACGTCGGAGTTCCAGTCCGACGACGTCGCCCCGTTCCCCGAGCTCGCGATGAAGCTGTTTGCGAACCCGCAGACCGCCCACCTCGGCTTCTCCAACTGCGTTGGACCGGTTGAGCTCACCGACAAGGACGCGGTCCATCGCGATATCGCGCGGTTCAAGGGTGCGCTCGGCGGCGCGGATCCGTCGACCGCGTTCATGGGCGCGATCAGCCCCGGCCAGATCGCGTTCAACTATCCCGACCAGCACTACGGCTCACACGAGAAGTACCTGGAGGCATGCGCGGACGCGCTCGCGTACGAGTACCGCGCGATCACCGACGCCGGGTTCAACCTCCAGATCGACTCGCCCGACATGGCGATGGCGGCGCACGCGCGGTCGGTCGGGAGCAGTGTCGGCGACTGGCACCACCATCTTCCGCTGGCCGTCGAGGCGCTGAACGGGGCGCTCGAGGGGATCCCGCCCGAGCGGGTCCGATTCCACGTCTGCTGGGGCAACACCGGCACCCCGCACCACCTCGACGTCCCGCTCGCGGACATCATCGACCACGTACTCAGGGTCAACGCGGGCACGATCTACGTTGAGGGCGCCAACCCTCGCCACGCGCACGAGTGGCGCGTGTTCCGCGACGTCGCCCTTCCCGACGACACGTCCGTCATCCTCGGCGTGATCGACGTCAAGTCGAACTACGTCGAGCATCCGCGGCTCGTCGCCGATCGGCTCGTCCAGGTCGCCCAGTTCGTCGGTAAGGATCGGCTGATGGCCGGCACCGACTGCGGGTTCGGCACGTTCATCCGGTGGTCGCTGGTCGATCCGGGCGTTATGTGGCTGAAGCTTGGCTCTATGGTCGAGGGCGCGGAGATCGCCTCGGCGGAGTTGTAGAGCCGGTTGTAAGTCGGACCGCTCTGCACGGATAATCGTCTCGTGGGCCAGGAGGTCGCCGCCAGAACCTTCAACCGCGAGGACCGCCAGCGCTATCGCCTCAAGGTGCGGGCGTCGCTCGACGTGTTCGCCCGGATGCTTGCCGAGGCGAGGTTCAATCCCGAGCGGCGGTCGTTCGGGCTGGAGATCGAGCTCAACCTGACCGATGACGCCGGCGACCCGGCGCTGATCAACGCCGCGGCGCTCGACGCGATCGCGGATCCGGCGTTCCAGACCGAGCTGGGGCAGTTCAACATCGAGATCAACGTCCCCCCGCGGCTGCTCGAGGGCGCCGTGTTCTCAGAGCTCGAGCGTGACGCGCGGGCGAGCCTCAACGCCGCGGAGGAGCGCTCTCGGACGGTTGGGGCTCACATGATGATCATCGGGATCCTGCCGACGGTCGGCCCCGATCACCTTCGGGCCGAGGTGTTCAGCGCCAACCCGCGGTACGCGCTCCTGAACGAGCAGATCTTCGCGGCTCGGGGCGAGGACCTCGAGATCTCGATCGCCGGCGTCGAGCGGCTATCGACCCACGCGGACACGATCGCGCCCGAGGCCGCGTGCACGAGCGTGCAGCTCCATCAGCAGGTCGAGCCCGAGGCGTTCGCCGCGTACTGGAATGCGGCGCAGGCGATTGCGGGCGTGCAGGTCGCGGTCGCGGCGAACTCGCCGTTCTTCTGTGGCAAGGAGCTGTGGCGGGAGACTCGGATCGCGGTGTTCGAGCAGGCGACCGACACCCGGCCCGAGGAGCTCAAGGTCCAGGGCGTTCGGCCGCGGGTGTGGTTCGGCGAGCGCTGGATCACGTCGATCTTCGATCTGTTCGAGGAGAACGTCCGGTACTTCCCGTCGCTGCTGCCTGTGTGCGAGGAGGAAGACCCGCTCGAGACGCTCGAGCGCGGCGACGTCCCGCAGCTCGGTGAGCTCCGTCTTCACAACGGGACGATCTACCGCTGGAACCGCCCCATCTACGACGTGGTGCGCGACCAGCCGCACCTGCGCGTGGAGAACCGGGTCCTGCCCGCGGGCCCGACCGTGGTCGACATCCTGGCGAACGCCGCGTTCTACTACGGGCTTCTGCGGATGCTGACCCAGGAGGATCGCCCCCTGTGGTCGCAGATGTCGTTCTCGGCCGCCGAGGAGAACTTCCACGCCGGCGCGCGGGAGGGAATCGACGCCCGGCTGTACTGGCCCGGCCTCGGCGAGGTTCCGGCGGCCGAGCTCGTCGTCAGGCGTCTGTTGCCGCTCGCGCGTCAAGGCCTCGACCAGCTCGGGGTCGATTCGGCCGACGCCGACCGCCTGCTGGGGATCATCGAGCGGCGGTGTGTGACGCTTCGCAACGGCGCCGCCTGGCAGAGCAAGGTGTTCCACCGTCTCTACAACGACAAGGGGATGGACCGGGGGGACGCGCTCAGGGAGATGACGAGGCGCTACCGCGAGCACATGCACAGCAACGAGCCGGTGCACGACTGGCCGACTGGGTGACTAGCCTTCGGGCGTGGCCGAAGACCGAACGCCAGGGAGCTCCGCATACCGTGCCGCCGGCGTTGACTACGAAGCGCTCGACGCCGGCAAGCGCAACGCTCTGACCGAGGCGCTCGCGACCTCCGAGCTTCTCGAGGCGTCCGGTGGACGGGCGATAGACGAGTCGCGCGGGGAGCCGGCATTCGTGTTCGAGGCGGGCGGCCAGACGCTCGCGTTCGTCGTCGAAGGGCTCGGGACGAAGTCGATCATCGCCCGCCAGGTGGAGGAGCAGCTCGGCGTGTCCGCCTTCGACAACGTCGCCTACGACACGGTGGCGGCGATCGTCAACGATCTCTGCTGCGTGGGCGCGGTCCCGCTCGTGGTGAACGCATACTTCGCGACCGGTTCATCCGACTGGTACGCGAACGAGGACCGGAACGGCGGGCTGGTCAAAGGCTGGCGCGAGGCGTGCGTCGATGCCGGCGCCACATGGGGAGGCGGCGAGTCGCCGTCGCTGCCCGGGCTCGTCGCGCCGGATGACGTCGAGTTAGCCGGCAGCGCCGTCGGCATCGTCCCTCCGGGGCGCGAACCGATCCTGGGCTCCGACCTGGTGCCGGGAGACGAGATCGTGATCGTCGCCAGCAACGGCCTGCATGCGAACGGCTCCTCGCTGGCGCGGCGGGTCGCCGAAGACCTGCCGGGCGGTTACGCGACCCCTCTGCCCAGCGGGCGAGCGTTCGGCGAAGCGCTGCTCGACCGGAGCGCGATGTACGCCGGGCTGGTCCGGGCGCTGCTCGCCGACGAGGTCGAGGTTCACTACCTCAGCCACATAACCGGCCACGGCCTGTTGAAGCTGATGCGACCGCGGTGCGAGCTGACTTACCGCGTGGCCGCTCTACCGGAGATTCCCGAGGCGCTCGCGTTCCTGGTCGAGCAGACGGACATGTCGCCGGCCGCGGCCTACTCGACGTTCAACATGGGTTGCGGATTCGCGGTCTACTGCGCCCGGGGCTCGGGCGACGAGGTCGTCGCCGCGGCCGCCGAGCTTGGTCTGTCGGCGAACGTCGCGGGCAGCGTCGAGGAGGGGCCGCGCCGGGTGATGCTCGAGGAGATCGACGTCGTTTTCGAGAGCGGCGACATGGATCTCACGCCGCGCCAGACCGCTTAGGTCGGCGACACGCCGTCGGGCCGCTTAGGTCGGCGACACGCCGCGCCAGGGCGGTTAGGTCGGCGACACGATCGGTGTGGAGGCGGCGCGGGCCACGGCGCCGAGCAGCTCGGCACGCCCTTCGAGGCTTGTGGCCACGACCTTCGTGTGTGCCGGACCGGGCTGGGCGAGATGTCGCACCGAGTCCCGCACGCCGGCGGTGAAGTGCGCCCCGGTCGACGCGAGGTCGCCGCCGAGGATCACCGCCTCGGGGTTCAGCGTGTTGCACAGGTTGGCGATCACCACGCCGACCGTGCGACCCGATTCGGCGAGGATCTTGGTCGCCACCGGGTGCGTCATGTCCGCAGGGTTGTGCGGATCCAGGCCGATCGGCTCGAGCTGGCGGCGCAGGACGTCGATCGACACCGTCGCCTCGAGGCATCCGCGGTTGCCGCAGCGGCACCACGCTCCCGTGGGGTCGATCTGGGTGTGGCCGATCTCGCCCGCCATTCCGTGAGACCCGCGGTACAGCTGACCGTTTAGGACGAGCGCGGCGCCGATCCCGTTGGACGCCTTGACGTAGATGAAGTCCTTGAGGTTCCGGGCGGCGCCGTACGTCATTTCGCCGAGCGCGCCGAACGCGGCATCGTTGCCAAGCGTGACCGTCAGCCCGGTACGCCGGCGCAGCTCCTCGATCGGATCGAGGTCGACCCAGCTGGCGAGGATCGTCGGCGAGCCGACGCGGTTCGTCCGGTTGTTGAGTGGCGCCGGAATGCCCGCGGCGGCCGCGCGGATGTCCCTGGCCGATACGCCGGCACGTTCGACCACGAGATCGAACAGATCGCGGGCGGAATCCAACGCGGTCTCGCCGCCGCGATCGACGTCGAGCAGCGTGCTCTCCTCGGCGAGAAGCTGACCGTCGCTGGTCGCGACCGCCACCCGAATGTGGCGGTGCCCGAAGTCGAAGCCGGCCACGAGCCCCTCCGGCCGATGCAGCGAGAGCAGCGTCGCCGGCCGCCCACTGCCCGATCCCGCGCCGCCGCTGCGAGCGGGGGCTTCGTCGATCAGTCCCTCATGCAGGAGCTCAGCGACCAGGGCGGTGGTCGTACTGCGTGGCAGTCCAATCGCGCGCGACAGCTGCGATCGGCTGATGGGCCCGTCGTCGCGGATCATCGCCACGAGATGAGCCCGAAGCAGCGTGTGCGCTGTCGCGGGCGTCACTCCTCCTCGCGAGGTTTGGGTCACGGGCGCAGAGTACCCCACATACGGGCCCTTTTGGCTGGCTACGGGCCGAAACAGGGTTGATCTTACGAGACCTTGACGCGGGATTGCCCGGAGTGTTAGCGTGCCGACGCCTCGTCCTAGCGGTTTTTGACTCCTACAGGCTCAAATCCGCCCAGGAGCCGGTCCTGCCGTGGAACGGATCCTTATCGAACAAGCTGTGAGCGTCCTCGTTGATGCGAGCAGCACCAGGCAAATGGAGGCGGACACCTCGACCGACGCCGCGCGTAGTCCCCCATCAGCGTGACCGCAGCCAAGGTCGCTGGCGTGACACACGAGTGGGGCGGCTCTCCGGCGAGACGGGCCACTCGATGTTTATGCTCTGTTAATCGCAGTGGACTACGGCGGTGCGGTTTGCCAGTGTACTTCCGGCCGGGGTGGAGGACCGGCGCCAACTAATTACTTCTGTTGACGTTTTTCGCGCCGAGTGAGAGGAGCGCGCAGGTATGACTACTCGTTTCTTGCGAGTGTGTGTGTTAACCGTTGCTGTGGCGGCCGTCGCCGCAGGATGCGGCAGCTCAAAGAGCAGCAGTACAACTAGTGCGGCCGCGAGTGGCACGACTAGCGCCACGAGCACGTCCTCGGCTGGGACTTCAACGCCGGGCATCTCCGTGACATCGTTCACGAACGATTTCTCCGCGATGAATGCGTTGAAATCGCTGACCGCGGCTGGGAAGGGTAAGGTCGCGGCGATCCTGCCGGACACGACCAGCTCGACCCGGTACGTCGAGTTCGACGCGCCTTACCTGAAGAAGGCGGCGGCGGCCGCGGGTCTGCCGAGTGGGGATATGACCGTCGAGAACGCCCTCGGGAGCGATTCGACGTTCGTGACTGACGCCGAGAGCGCCATTACCAACGGCGCGACGGTGCTACTGATCGACCCCGAGGATTCGGGCACGGGCGTGACGGTGCAACGCTATGCCAAGGCGCACGGCGTCGCGGTCGTCGACTACGACCGGCTCACCCTCGGCGCGCCGGCGGGCACGGCCGACTACGTCAGCTTCAACAACGTGCACGTCGGTCAACTGATCGGCTCGGGTTTCGTGCAGTGCGTCAATCAGTGGAAGGTGTCGAAGCCGAACGTTGTCGTGATGGCAGGCGCCGTGACCGACAACAACGCCACGCTGTTTGCCCAGGGCTACAACGGCGTCCTCGCCTCGTACTTCCAGTCCGGGAAGTACACGCTCGCCGCCCGCCCCGCGGGGACGTGGATGCCGCCGGTCGCGCTGACCGAGTTCGAGGGCGCCTATACCGCGCATCACGGCATCAACTCGGCGGTGATCCCGAACGATGAGAACGGGGCGCCGATCATCTCCTTCCTGACGGCCCACGGCGTGAAGCCGAAGACGTTCCCGACGACAGGGCAGGACGCAACCCTGACCGGTCTGCAGAACATCCTCGCCGGCTACCAGTGCGGGACGGTCTACAAGCCGATCTACCTGGAGGCGCAGGCGGCGGTCGCGCTGGCGATGTACCTCCGAGCCGGGAAGACCGCGCCGGCGTCGCTGCTGAACGCGCAGACCGTCGATCCGACGACGCACGCGTCGGTGCCCTCCTCGCTGTTGGTTCCCGAGTGGGTCACGCCGACGAACATGAACGACACGGTCATCAAGGACAACTTCGTGCCCGCGGCGCAGTTGTGTTCCGGGAAGTACGCCTCCGAATGTAAGGCGGCGGGGATAACCAGCTGACCGAGGGATCCTTGTCGAAGCGATAACGTGTACGGGCCCTTCCGGGCGCACCGGAGGGGCCCGTCGCACATAGGGAGGACAATGAGCACTTCGGACAGCCCCGCCACCGCACCAGCGCCGAGCAGTTCGAATGGCGCGCCGTTGTTGGAGCTCCGCGGGGTAACCAAGCGGTTCGGACCCGTGCAGGCGCTGACGCGGATCAACTTCGAGGTCCCGCCGGGCCAGGTTACGGCGCTGGCGGGGGACAACGGCGCCGGCAAGTCGGTGACGATCAAGACGATCGCCGGGCTGTGGCCGCCCGACGAGGGCGAGATCGCGTGGGAGGGAAAGCCCGTTCACTTCCACGGGCCGCGCGAGGCCGAGGCCGCCGGAATCACGACGATCTATCAGGACCTGGCGCTTGCCGACAACCTCGACATCGTCCAGAACATGTTCCTCGGCCACGAGCCGCTCGAGCGCGGCTTACTCGATGAAGCGAAGATGGAGACGAGCGCCAAGCGGACGCTCGATGAGCTCTCGGTCAAGACGATCAGGTCGATCCGCCAGCCGGTGGCGTCGCTGTCAGGCGGCCAGCGGCAGTCGGTCGCGGTCGCCAAGGCGGTGATGGCCAAGGCGCAGCTCGTGATCATGGACGAGCCGACGGCGGCGCTGGGCGTATCGCAGACGAGGACGGTCTTGAGCCTGATCAAGCGGCTCGCCTCGCAGGGCGTTGCCGTGCTCGTCGTCTCCCACAACCTCAACGATGTGTTCGCGGTCGCGAACCGCGTCGTGATCTTGTATCTGGGCCACATGGTCGCTCAGGGTCCGGTTTCGCAGTTCGACCCCGCCTCGGTCGTCGACTACATGACGACCGGGCGCTCGGCGCGCGCGGTGGATCACACCGCGGTCCCGCGGTCGGCCGGACAGGAGGGCGTGTGATGCCTGACGAGTTCTCAAGTCCCGGTGTGCCGTCCGAGCTCGAGGAGCCGCCGCTCTCGACCGAGCTGGATGAGGACGAGGCCACTCCGGAGACCGATGCGGAACTGATGACGGCCGCGCCCGAGGTGCTGGCGGACTCGCTCGGCGACTACCTGGGCGCGCAGTGGCGGCGCATCAAGAGCGGGGAAAGCGGCGCTCTGCCCGTCGTCGCCGGACTGATCATCATCGTCATCTTCTTCCAGGCCGAGCGATCCAAGTTCGGTTCCGCCGGGAATCTGGTCAACCTGTTCGACCAGGCGTCGATCTACATCCTGCTCGGGGCCGCCCAGATATTCGCCCTGATCCTGTCCGAGATCGACCTCTCGGTCGGCTTCGTGCTCGCCGTCGGCGGGATGGTGATCGCCGAGTTGGACGCTCCCCCGGTCAACTTCCCGTGGTGGCTCGCGATCATCTGCGGCGTCGGCGTAGCCGCGGGAATCGGATACATCCAGGGGAGCCTGATCACGAGGCTCCACATTCCATCGTTCGTGGTCACGCTCGCCGGCCTGCTGTTCTTCGAGGGCGTCCTGATCGAGCTCGCCACGATCGACAAGCAGGCGGTCGGCGGCGTGATCTCGGTCTCGACCTCGAGCCCCATCTTCAAGCTCGTGAACGCCAACCTCAGCGTCGCGGCCGGCTGGATCGGCCTGGTGGTGGTGATCGCGATCTACGCGGCGGTATCGATACGCCGCGCGGCACGCCGCCGCGCCGAGGGTCTGACGGCGCCGCCGCTCAGCGTCACCCTGTTCCAGATCGGTGCCGCCACGGTTGGCGGAATCCTCCTCGTCTACGTGTGCAACGAGAACCGCGGCCTGCTGACCCCGCTGAAAGGGGTCCCGTACGTGGTTCCTTTCGTCGGGCTCGTGCTGCTCGTGTACTCCATCTTCCTGGGGCGGACGCGGCTCGGGCGGTACATGTATGCCATCGGCGGAAATCCCGAGGCCGCCCGTCGCGCCGGCATCAGCGTCCAGCGCGTGCGCAGACTGGCGTTCGTGTTCAGCGCGATGACGGCGGGGCTCGCCGGACTGGTCTACGCGTCCACGCTGGGGTCGGTGTCGACCGGCGTCGACGGGGGCACGTACACGCTGTACGCGGTGGCGGCGGCCGTGATCGGCGGGGCCAGTCTGTTCGGAGGCCGCGGCAAGCCGATCCACGCGCTGCTGGGCGGGCTCGTTATCGGAACCGTCTACAACGGTCTGGCGTTGATGGGAATCAGCGCAGCCGGCCAGTTCATCGCGACCGCCCTCGTGCTGCTGGTCGCGGCGGCGATCGACTCGCTCGTCCGCCGGCGAGGCTCCACCGGGATCTTGTAGCTCCATTTGCCGGCGCCCGTTCGGGGGCCGGTCGGATCGGCCACTAGGCTGAATCGGATGACCCTGGTCGCGGCGATGCCTTGAGACGGCTCGGTCCCGCGTTCGAGGAGCGCGATTTCCGCCTGTGGTGGCTGGCCCTGCTCGGGATGGGGATCAGCCTGCAGATGCTCGAGGTGGCGATCGGCTGGGAGGTTTACGCCCTGCACCGGAGCCCGCTCGACCTCGGTTGGATCGGCCTGGCCGAGTTCGTGCCGCTGTTCGTCCTGGCGCTCCCCGCAGGGCAGCTTGCGGACCGCGTGCCGCGCCGGCTGATCTTCGCCGGCTCGCTGTTGCTGGCCGCGTGCATCGCCGTCGGTCTCGGGCTGGTCAGCTCGTCGGGGACGACCCAGGTGTGGCCGTACCTGGCGCTGGCCGTCGGTGCCGGGGTGGCGATGGCGATCGGGTGGCCTGCGGCGCGGGCGATGCCGCCGACGCTCGTGAGCATCGACCTGCTGCAAAACGCGATGACGCTCCGCTCGATCGCGAGCCAGGCCGGGATGGTTATCGGTCCGGCGCTGGGCGGCCTTCTGTACGGCGTGTCCCCGAGCCTCGTGTATCTGCTCGCGGCCGGCTCGTGCGTCGTCTCGACGGGGTTCGTGATCGTGATGCATCCACGGCCGGCCGCCGACCTCGACGATGAGGGCGTCGCGCACCCGGCGAACGTCGAGAGTGTGCTGGAGGGCCTCCGCTTCGTGCGACGCACCGTGATCCTGCTCGGTGCGATCCTGCTCGACCTGTTCGCGGTCCTGTTCGGTGGGGCGGTCGCGCTGCTGCCCGTGTTCGCGCGCTCGATCCTGCACGTCGGCGCCACCGGGCTCGGAGTCCTGCGCGCCGCCCCGGCGGTCGGCGCACTGATCGCCGCTGCCTGGATCACGCGCCGCCCGATCGCGCGCCGTGCCGGCCGGACGCTGTTGATCGTGGTCGGCCTGTACGGGGCGAGCATCATCGTGTTCGGGCTGTCGCGGGTGTTCGTGATCTCGCTGCTCGCCCTCGCGGTGAGTGGATTTGTCGACCTCTACAGCATGAACATCCGCTCGACGATCGTGGCTCTCGCCTCGCCCGACCGGCTGCGCGGCCGCGTCAACGCGGTCGAGATGGTGTTCATCAGCGCCTCGAATCAGCTCGGCGCGTTCGAGTCAGGGCTCGCCGCGTATCTCGTCGGGACGGTGCCGGCGGTCGTCGGCGGCGGGGTGATGACGATGGCGCTCGCGCTCACCTGGGGCCGGCTGTTCCCGGCGCTCGCCGACGTCGACCGCCTCGAGGCTGTGCGTCCGCCCGAGCGGGCGGCCGTCGGAGAGGTCGAGCTGGTCACGTAGTCTGCGGGGGCGATGGACGCCGCCCGACGCCGCTTCGTCGACGACCTCTTCATCCGTAGCCGCGCGCACGACGCGACGCTGCCGGATCGACTCGAGCGGTTCCGGAACGTCGAGCCGCCGACCGCGGCGCTGCTCGGCGTGCTGATCCGCGCCACTGGAGCGCGGCGCATCCTCGAGCTCGGCACGTCCAACGGCTACTCGACGATCTGGCTGGCCGACGCGGCCGAGAGCACCGGGGGTAGCGTGGTCACCGTCGACGTCGACCCGGTCCGCACCGAGCTGGCGGCCGGGAACCTTCGGGTCGCCCGTCTCGACGCGCTCGTCGAGTTCCGCACCGGCGACGCGGCCGAGACGCTCGCCCGCTCCGGCGACGCCGAATGGGAGTTTGTCTTCCTCGATGCCGAGCGGCCGGCCTACCCGAGCTACCTCCGCGATCTCGTCCGGGCGCTGGCGCCGCGGGGACTACTGGCGATCGACAACGTCGAGTCGCACGCGCACGAGCTGGTCGACTTCACCTCGCTGATCGAGGCCGAGCCGGCGCTGACCCAGACGGTCGTCCCGGTCGGTGCCGGCCTGAGGCTCGCGGTCCGCGATCGCTAGCGGCGTCGGGCGGCGCGGGCGGCGCGACGCGGGCTAGCCGCGCCGGCGGTCGCCGCGGGAACGGCGATTCGCCCGGCGCCTCTCGCCCGGACGTACCCGCCGGCTCTCGGCCAGCGCACGGCGGAAGAACGTGGCGAGCTCGCGGTCGCCGATACTCTCGGCGTGGACGATGTAGCGCTCGAGCGGCGCGCCGTTGTTCACGCACTCCTCGGCGAACCAGGCGAGGCCGGAGTGGGCCTCGCTTTCGGAGGAGTCCGTGGAATGGGAACCCATGGGGACGTGTGTCAGCATCGTTCTCTCCTCGACGACGACATCGTTTGTCTACCCCGATGCGCTGAATTTCCAACCGCAGCCCGGCCGGACTCGAGCCCGGCCGGGCCGCCGGCAATGGCCGATCGTTAGCTGCGCGACGTGGTGCGGGCGCGCGAGGTACGCGTGGAGCCAGAGCTGCGCGACCGACCCGAGGCTTTGCGCGCGGTTGAGCTATGGGCGCCCGAGGTGCGGGTACCCGGGGTGCGGGCGGTCGAGCTGCGAGACGTCGAACGCGACCGGCTGGTCGAGCGCGAGCGAGGGGCGCCTGACGCTCCCCGCGAGCGCGTCCGCGACGAGGTCGCGCGCTGATCACGCGGGATCTCGGCACGCACGACATCCTTGGTCAGCCGCACGAGCTCGGCCGCGAGGTACTTGGCCATCCGCTCCTCATCGCGGCGAACGGCCCGCGCCAGCTGTGCCGTCTCGCGATCCCCTACCTCCATGGCAAAGGTCTCGATGCGCGTGTAGAGCGCGATCTCGGTGTGCTCCTCGCGGAGCTCGTCCTGCGCGTTGCGCAGGTGCGTCTCGGCCTGCTCGCTTACAAGCGCGCGGGCCAGTCCGACTTGTCCCTTCACGGCGGCGACCGTCTTGCCGGCGACCTCGCCGACGGCGCCCGGGACGGCGAGCAGGCCTGCGCCGGTCGGACCGCCGAGCTTCTTGATCCGCGCGGCGACGCGGCGCTTGTGATCGCGCGTCTCCTTGAGGTGGTTCTGGAGGCGCTTCTTGTACGCGGCCTTCTGAGTCAGTCCGATGTGAGCGGTTAGGTCCGCCTCAAGCTCGGCTTCCTTGGCGTGAGCTTCGCTCAGCCAGCTCACGAGCTTCGCGTCGCGCTCGTTCAGGTTCTTTGGTGCAGGCATATCAGTCGTTCCTTTCGTGGGCGGTGCGGGGTCAGGCGGAGCGGCCGCCGTTCGCCAGCTTCAGCTGGCGATCGACCGCGGCAAGCACGGTCTGGCGGGCGCGGTGCCGGGCCTCGTAGAGCCTCATCGTCGCGAGCTCCGCGACGTTGGCCGTCCGGGCCCGGTCGATCACGTCTTTGGCGCTCATGTGGCCGTACCCATCCCAGGGCTCGGCCACGGTGATGCCCGCGCCCGCGCCGTCCTCGGCGCCGGGTTCGGCGGACTCCTCGACGAGCTCGGGCTCTTCGGAGACGTGAGCCGGCTCCTCGACGAGCGGCGCCCGCGGTTCCTCAGTCCACTCGACCGGAGCCTCGGCAACGGCCGTGGTGCGAGTGTCTGCAACCGGCGGGGCCGCAGTGGCCGCAACCGGCCGGGCCGGGGGGTCGGCAACGGGCCGGGCGGGGGCCGGCGGCGGCGGCTCATCACGGCGCGCAGGCTCCGCTCGCCCGGGCGTGACGGCGTTAACCACCTGTTCGGTGACGGAGAGTGCGCGTCTTGCGACGTGCGCCAGCAACTGCGCAGACCGCACAGGGACGCGCACCGGCAGCGTGATGAGCTTGCCGAGCATTGCAACGTCTACTACCCAGTAGGCAGCAAACGATTCATGGGGTCAAATGCGCGAAAGAGGACGCCGCCGCCGCGTGGGGTCGGCGGCGGCGCCATGGCATCGCCGCAATGCGGCGAAGTTCGGTGCGAACGCGACAAGCACGAATAATCTCGGGCTTCCCGCGGTATGCCTGTGCTTTGAACTCGTTCAATCCCCACCCTCACCGACGCATGTGCGCCGAAAAACTTCCCGAGCGAGCAAAATTGCGTGGAGCGGTGAACAGCTGGAAGAGGAGGGGAGTGCCATCGTCAACCTGGATCCCAAGGCCATCATCAATGCCGCGCTCGACCCCAAGGGCCTGATCAGCGGCGCGGCGAAGCTCGCGGAGCGCGCCGGCGACGAGGCGTACTTCGCCGCGCTGTGTGTGCGGAGCGGTCTCGTCGGGCCGGAGCCGCCCCATCGCGTTGCGCAGCTGCTGCTTGGGTTTCAGCGGTACGGCCTGCTCGGCGGCGCGGTCGTAGCCGGCGCGGCGCGTCACGGCGACCGTGCCGTCATGATCGACGAGCGCGGCGAGCTCAGCTACAAGGAGCTCGACGAGCGCACCAACGCGCTCGCCAACGCCTGGCGCGAACACGGGCTCGAGGCCGGCGAGGGGGTCGCGATTCTCGCGCGCAACCACCGTGGGTTCCTCGAGGCGGTGTTCGCGGCCGCCAAGTGCGGCGCGCGGATCGTGCTGCTCAACACCTCGTTCGCGGGCCCGCAGATCCGCGAGGTCGCCGAGCGCGAGGGCACCGATCTGCTCGTGTACGACGACGAGTATTCGGACACGCTCAAGGGCATCGATGACCCGCCGCGCGGGCGCTACCGGGCGTGGACAGACGAGCCCGGCGACGACACGCTCGACGCGCTGATCGAGGGCGGCGATCGGAGCGCGCCGCCAAAGCCGAGGGAGTGGCCGCGGATCACGATCCTCACGAGCGGCACGACCGGCACGCCCAAGGGTGCGCCACGCTCGGAGCCGCGCTCGCTGGGGTTGATCGGCGGCCTGCTGAGCAAGGTCCCGTTCCACGCCCGGGAAACCACCGAGCTGTGCGTCCCGATGTTCCATGCGCTCGGATTCATGCAGGCGATCGTCGGCGTCGGCCTCGGGTCGACGCTCGTGGTGCGCAGGCGGTACGACCCCGAGGTCACGCTCGACAGCCTCGAGGAGCACGGCGCCACCGCCATGGTCATGGTCCCCGTCATGCTCTCGCGTCTCGTCGACCTCGGCGAGGAGGAGATCAAAAAGCGCGACACGTCCGCGCTGAAGATCATCTTCGTGAGCGGCTCAGCGCTCGGCGCGGACCTCGTCCAGCGCGCGACCGATCTGTTCGGGCCGGTGATCTACAACCTGTATGGATCGACCGAGATCGCCTACGCCACGATCGCCACGCCCGAGGACCTCAAGGCGGAGCCGAGCAGCGTCGGCAAGGTGGTGCGCGGCTCGATCGTCAAGCTCCTCGACGAGGACGGAAAGGAGGTCGCCAAGGGCGATATCGGGCGGATCTTCGTCGGCAACATCTCGCAGTTCGAGGGCTACACGGGTGGCGGAAACAAGGACGTGGTCGAGGGCCTGATGGCCTCCGGCGACGTCGGCCACTTCGACCCCGAGGGTCGCCTGTATATCGATGGGCGCGACGACGAGATGATCGTCTCGGGCGGTGAGAACGTGTTCCCGGCCGAGATCGAGGAGCTGCTCAGCGCGCACGAGTCGATCCAGGAGGCGGCCTCGATCGGCGTCGACGACCAGAAGTTCGGGCAGCGGCTCAAGGCGTTCGTCGTGCTGCAGAAGGGCGCCAAGCTCTCAGAGGATGAGATCAAGGAGTACGTCAAGGACAACCTCGCGAACTACAAGGTCCCGCGCGAGGTCGTGTTCCTCGACGAGCTGCCTCGGAACCCGACCGGGAAGGTGCTCAAGCGCGAGCTGGAGGCCGAGAAAGAAGAGGCAAAGACCTAGGCGGTGTGGCGCTCGAGGAAGCCGAGCATCCTTCGCCAGGCGTCCTGACAATCTTCGGCGTACTCCTCGAACCGCCGGTCGAAGAACGAGTGGGGCGCTCCGGGGTAGACATGGATCTCGTGGTCGAGCCCGGCGTCGGTCAGCTTGGCGTCGAACTCCTCGACCTGCTCGACCGGAATCGCCTGGTCCGCTCCGCCGAACAGGCCGAGCAGCGGGGCGCGGATCTCGGCGGCGCGCTCGAGTGGCCCGTCGACGCCGAAACGGTCGCCGGTGAGCACGCCGTAGAACCCGACGACGGCCGCGAGCTCGGGCATATCCGCGCCGGCCAGGAACGACTCGAACCCGCCCAGGCAGAACCCGACCGTCGCGATCGCCTGAGCGCCGGTGCGCTCGCGCAGCGCCGCCGCGGCCGCCGCGGCGTCCTGCTGGACTCCGGCGACCGTCAATTGCTGGACGTGGGGCATGTACTCGAACTCCTCGTCGCGCGGACCGAGGCCCGCGGTCCGCCCGAAGTAGTCGAGCGCAATCGCGTGGAAGCCGGCCTGGGCGAACCGCTCGGCGAGCTCGACGTAGAACTGGTACAGGCCGCGGACGTCCGGCAGGATCACGATCCCGCCCTTGCGCCCGGCGTCGGACGGCGCGAGCGCGCCGGAGAACCGCGTGTCGTCGGCCGAGACGAGCTCGAGCACCTCGGCCCCGGCTGCGCCGGCGATTGGGGCAAGCAGAAGATCCTCGGGGGGCGCCGGCGGCCGGGCGTCGAAGTCGAAGCACATGCCGCCCGACACAATAGGGGTATGACCGAAGCTATGACCACCGCCACCAATTCACAGACCTTCCGGGCCCAGTTCCCAGTGCTCGAACGGCTGTCCTACCTCAACGCCGGCACCGAAGGGCCGATCCCAGCCGCCGCAGTCGAGGCGGTCCGCCGCCGGATCGAGGCCGAGGCCGAGACCGGCCGCTGCGGCCGCCCGTACTTCGAGGCGCTGATGGAGCTCGCCGCTCAGGCGCGCGCCGGGTACGCGACGGCGCTCGGCTGTGACCCCGTCGACGTCGCGCTGACGGGCTCGACCACCGACGGCATCAACACCGTCGTCGCCGGGCTCGATCTCCGCGCCGGCGACGAGATCGTGACCTCCGACCAGGAGCACCCTGGCATGCTCGCGCCGCTCGGACGAGCGCGCCGGCGTCATGGGGTCAAGATCCGCGTCGTCCCGTTCGCCGAGCTTCCCGGCGAGGTCACGAGCGCGACGCGGCTGATTGCGTGCTCGCATGTTTCCTGGGTGGGCGGCGAGGTCGCCGACGTGCCCGCGCTAGTCGCCACCGGGGTTCCGGTTCTGCTCGACGCCGCGCAGGCGCTCGGGGCGGTGCCGATCAACGTCCGCGAGCTCGGCTGCGACTTCTACGCAGGGTCGGGCCAGAAGTGGCTGTGCGGCCCGGAGGGCAGCGGGGCGCTGTTCGTGCGCGCCGACCGGCTGGACGACCTGCTCGTGCCGTGGCCGGGGTACGGCTCGGTAACGGATCCCGCCAACGCGCTCGAGTTCGAGCAGGCCGAGGGCGTGAAGCGCCTCGATCACGGCTTCCCTTCCGGGATGAGGAGCGCCTGGGCGACCGCGTCTCTCGGGGTGTTCGAGGACGCGGGCTGGGACTGGGTGCACGAGCGCGCGGCTTCGCTGGCTGCGGGTCTCGCGGACCGGTTGGCCGAGAGCGGCCTGTCGGTATGGCCACGCGGTCGCTCGACGCTCGTCTCCTGGGCGGCGGAGGACGTCGATGCCGAGGTGGCGAGGCTTGCCGGCGAGGGCGTGATCGTCCGCAGCATCCCGGCGTTCGGACTCGTGCGCGCGTCGGTGGGCGCGTGGACGTCGGAGGACGAGATCGAGCGGCTGGTGGCGCTGGCCGCTCTGTGAGATTCGGGCCTCGCTGCGCTCGGCGTCCGTGGGGCCGGTTCCGCGCGGCATCCATGCCGCGCGGGCGGGGGCGGTGACTCCGCGGTGGTCGAGGGCAGATCGTCAGTTTTAGCGGCGGGCACCCGGAGAGGGGCCGGGGCTGGGCTGCGGGCGCGAGCCGCGATCAGCCCCGGGGACGGCCCCACCCCTCTCCAGGTGCCCGCCGTTCAACCAACCGGCGGCCGGGGCGGACGAAGCGAACGCGACCCCTCGGCCGGGCAAGGATGCCCGGCCGCAGCGGCCCCATGGACGCCGCCGCAGGCGGCCCAAAAATCAGCTGTCCGACACGCGCTCGGGGTGGGTGTAGACGTTCGTCCGACCGCGGCGGGTGAAGCCGCAGAGCGTCATGCCCCGGTCGTGCGCGAGCGACACCGCCAGCGAGCTCGGCGCGCCGACTCCGACGAGGATCGGCGCGCCGGCGACGGCAGCCTTCTGGACGAGCTCGAACGAAAGGCGTCCACTCACGCATAGGATCCGCTCGCCCAGCGGGACGATCCCGTCGAGCATGGCGCGGCCGACCACCTTGTCCATCGCGTTGTGGCGGCCAACGTCCTCGCGCGTCAGGACGAGCCGACCGGTGGGTTCGAACAGACCGGTGGCGTGAACGCCGCCGGTGCGCTCGAACGCCGGCTGCTCCAGTCGGTCGGGGAGGCCGGCGAGGAACGAACGGGTGACCGACGGGCCACTCGGGAGCGGGTCGCTGTGGACCGCGACCTCCTCGAGCGCTCCCTTACCGCACACCCCGCACGACGACGTCGTGTAGAAGCGGCGCTCGCCCGGGTCGCGGGTGAGAGGCCCGGCGACCTCGACCGTGTTGACCGCGAAGTCCTCGGTCGGGCCGGCGGTGTGCGGGCCGTCGATCAAGCCCTCGCCGTAGAGAAAGCCGAGCGCGAGCTCCTCGTCGTGGCCGGGCGTGCGCATGGTGACGACGAGCGGCACGCCGTCGACGCGGATCTCGAGCGGCTCCTCGACCGCGACCTCGTCGTCGCGGCCGTCGTGGTGGACCTTGGTGATGCTGTAGGCGCTCAACCGCCGGCGGGCCAGAAGTCCGAGTCGATCACCGCATCCCCGGTGTGGTGCGGTCCGAACACGACGAACTCGAGGCCGTCGGGTCCGGCTTCGAATGCGCGGGCAGAGCCCGGTGCGATCCGGATCGCGTCGAGCGGCGAAACGTCTCTGACGTCGTCGTCGATCTTGACCCTCCCGCCGCCGGCCAGCACGACGAACACCTCCTCGGCGTGCTGGTGGCGGTGGCCGAAGGCCTGGCGTACGCCCGGGCGAAGGCGCTGGTGGCTGAGTCCGGTGCTGGCCGCACCGAGCGACCGGTTCGCGAACCGTGCCTCGCCCTGCTCGCCGAAGCCGAACCTCGGCGCCATATCCTCGACGTCCTCTAGGTTGACGAGCGTGTACCCCGCGCCGCCGGGGAGGTAGCCGACGCCGCCGAGCGGCTCGAGCTCGGTCAGCTCGGGCGTCTTGTCGAGAAGGGCGTTGACCTGTGCGACCCGCGCCTTGCCCTCGTCGGTCTGAAGCTGCTCGAGCGAGGCGTCGAGTGCTTCCTGGTTCAGCCACAGCTCCGTCACCCAGACGACATCGGGCTCGGACGCGGCGCGGTTGATCAGGTACAGCTCGCAGCCGGCCACGCCGCGAAGCGAGTTGGCAGCGCCAAGCAGTAGCTCCGCGACCTCGTCGCCGCGGCCCGGCTGGGCCGTGAACTTCACGTAGCGACCGACTCCCGACACGGACGCCAATCCTAGGAGAGTCGGGCGGGATTCAGCTGAGCGCGGGCTCGCCGCGGAGCTCGTCCTCGTTCGAGAGGAGCTCGCGCTCGAGCTCGCCGTCCGGCCCGATCCGGTAGGAACCGGTCTTGACGAGCGGCGGCGAGTAGGCGTGGATCGTCACCGCGGGCGGGCCGCCGGCATGGAGCACGCGGTGGATGGCGACCGCGGGGACGGTGAAGACCGAATTCGGCCCGAGCACCCGCGAGCGGGGCTCATCGCCGAGACGCAGCCGGTCCTCGCGCACCTGGCCAGAGATCACGGCGATTGCGGCCGAGGACTCGTCGTGGTCGTGGAAGCCGGTGTCCTGGTCCTCGCTCCAGCAGATGACCCAGGCGTTGACGTCCTCGTCATCCCAGATCTGCTCGTACACGCGGGCGTCGCTGGCGTGTCGGACGAGATGGCGCCAGCGCTCGGGCGAGGCGGCGAGGTCCGACACGAACCGCTCGAGCTCCGCCGGGGAGAGGCTCACGCGGCTACCGCCTGGTTTGCCGCCGGCGCGGCGCTCAGCAGACCGGCTGCGTTCTTCTGAAGGACCGCGTCCCAGCGGGTGGGCAACGGCTCGACGACCGGGCGATCTGACCCGTACACGAGCTGATCGGCGCCGACCAGCCCGGCCACCGCCCCGATCGCGGCGTCCCCGTAGCTCGAGCTCTCGTAGAACGCGAGCGGGTCGCTGAGATCGATCGGGGGTCCGCCGCGCGCGGCCAGCCGCTCGCCGAGGAGCGGGGCGCCGGCGGCGAGCATCGCGAACACCACGGTGAGGTGCGGGTGCCGGCGCCGGCCAAGCGTGAAGAACATGAGCCACGCGGCCTGCATCTGAGCGACGTAGTCGGTCAGCGCCGGCCACCACAACGGGTCGGTCAGGGAAGGTGCGCGCTGTGGGGTCTTTGGACCGGGTCCGGGGTGGACGAACAGCGGGACGTCGTGGTCCTCGGTCTGGGCCAGCACCGGCTCGATGCGCTCGAAGGCCTCACGGCTCGCGAGGGCTCCGGCCGGGATCGAGATACCCACGCATCCGCGGGTAAGGACGTCATCGACGTCCCGTTGGTCGGGGCGATCGAGCGGCACCGGGCCCCAAGCCCCGAACTCGGAGGTGAGGGAGGCGACTCCCTCGAGGTAGGCCGCGACCAGGTCGCGCGCCTCCGGGCGCGGGAGCGCCTCGATCCCGATCGGGCTCGAGAGCGCGATCAGCGCCAGGTTGAGCCCGGCGTCGCGGACGTGTGCCGCCCGCTGTGATGGGGTCTCGATCTCGGTGTCGATCGCGTACGCGCACTCGCCCGAGCAGTGGAGGATCGCGGCAGGGCCGTTACGGCAGACGAACGGCAGGCGGTCCCGTTCGGCGAGGGCGGCGAGCAGCGGCTCGGTCCATAGGTGCTGATGTATGTCGACCCGAGCGGCGGTCATCGCGCACCTTGAATATACACTAAATCGATCGAGATTCCCAAGTTGACTCCGAAGGGGCGCTCGGGCCTGGATGAGAAATCCCGCGTATATGGCGGTTTCTCGACCAGGCCTCAGAATTCAGGGCGTGATGCACCGAAGGGTTCTGTTCGCGTTGGCGACGAGCGAGCGGTTTGAGCGAACCGTCCGCGCGACGCCCGGCGGCGAGGCGCTCGCGTACCGGCTTGCGTCGCGATACGTCGCGGGTCGAACCACCGAAGAGGCGCTGGACACGGCCCACCGGCTTGCCGCCCAGGGGGTGCTGAGCTCGATCGACTACTTCGGCGAGAACGTGTTCGACCCGGTCGAGGCGGACCGCGTGACCGACGAATACGTCGGCCTGGCCGGGCGGGTCGGCGCCGGCGCGCCGGCGGGCACGTTTCTGTCGCTCGATCTCTCGCACGTGGCGCTCGACGAGCGCCGGCTAGCCCGCATCGCCGCCGCGCTTCCGGCCGGCGCCCGGCTTCAGATCGGCGCGGAGCAGGCCGCGCGGACAGATCGGATCCTCGACGCGGTGTTCGCGGTGGCGCGCGCCGGCGGCGTCGTGGCGGCCACGATCCAGGCCAACCTGCGGAGAAGCTCGGTGGACGGGCACCGCCTGGCCGAGGCAGGCATCCCGATTCGCCTCGTGAAGGGCGCGTACGTCGAAGACCCCGCGGACACATATCCCTGGGGCGATCCGACGGACATCGCCTTCGCTGAGATGGCCCACGAGCTCCACCGCGCCGGCGCCGAGCTGTCGCTGGCGACGCATGACCCGGTGCTCAGAGAAGCGCTACTGCCCGCGCTTCCCGGCGTCACCGTCGAGATGCTCCTCGGAGTCCGCCCGTATGACCTGCCGTCGCTGGTCGGCCGCGGGATCCCGGTGCGCCTGTATGTCCCGTTCGGCGAGCGCTGGTTTCGCTACTGGATGCGCCGTGTCGCCGAATCGCGCGGTGCCCGTTAGCACCGCGTAAACGTGTGCCCAGAGGCCGGGCGGTACAACTAGGGGATGCGTGACTCCGAGCTCCTGCTCCGCCGGGCGAGGCGACCGCTGGTGATCGGCATGGGGGGCGGGGGCGACGTCGTCGGCGCGCTCGCCACCGCCGAGCTCATCCGGCTCTACGACGGCGGCGATCCAGTGCTCGGCGGGCTGACGTGGGAGCGCCGGCCGTTCGATCCCGTGCCGGGGCCCCGGACCGCGGCCGAGATCACCGGTGCGGAGGAGCTCGCGCCCGGGATCCTGCTCGCGGGCCCGGACACTCGGCTCCGTGATCGAGACGTGTTCTTCGCGGAGTCGCGAATGGCCGAGTTCCTCGGGCAACGCACGCTCCTGATCGACATCAACGACGGGCCGGCACCGGTGGCGGACGGGCTCGCGCACGCGATGGCGGCCTTGAAGTGCGACCTGCTCGTGCTGGTCGACGTCGGCGGCGACGTGGTGGCGCGGGGCGACGAGCCGGGGCTTCGCAGCCCGCTCTGCGATGCCGTGATGCTGGCCGCCGGCGGCCGGCTGTCCCGGCGTGGCCAGCCGACCCTGCTCGGAATCTTCGGGATCGGGTGCGACGCCGAGCTCACGCCCAGCGAGGTGTTGGCGCGGGTGGCCGAAGTCGCGGCGGCCGGCGGGCTCTGCGGAGCGCGTGGGCTCACCGGGCCGGTCGCCGAGAGGATGGAGGCGGCGATCGAGCTCGTCAGCACCGAGGCCAGCGCGCAAGCGGTCCGCGCCTTCCGCGGCGCCTCCGGCCGGGCGACGATCCGCGGCGGCACGCGGACGCTCGAGCTGACCCCCGCCGCGTCGCTGACGTTCTACCTGGACGTCGACATCACGCTCAAGGTCGCGGGCCGGCTCGCCCAAGCGGTCGCCGACGCCGCCGGGCTCGAGGAGGCCAACGACTCGCTGCACAAGATCGGCGTGGGTACCGAGCTCGACTACGAGCGGGAGGCGGCCGCCGTTCAGCCCGCCGGCCGCTTGAACGCCGACGCGTAGTCGACGCCCTCCACCTCGATCGCCACGTTCACGGTCTTGCAGCGCGCGCATTTGATGCGCAGCTTGCGATTCATGTACTCCGGCGGCATTGCCGTTGCGAGCACGTTGCCGCACTCGACGCACACGTAGTCGTCGGGGCCGTTGCCTGCGAACACCGGGCGATCGGCGTTCTCCTGGACCGCGGTCCCGCCGTCGCGGGGCACCTCCCCCTCGCGCACGCGTCGCATCGCGATCGTCGCCATTGCCGCTCCCCCTACAGCGCCGCCAGCTTCGAGCTGAAGTCCGTGATCAGTGCGTCGAGCACGTTCTGGACGACGCCCTCGCCCATCGACGCCGCCTTGCCGGTGATCTGAGCCGCGGTGTGGATCTTCCCCCCGCCGTCCGCGAGCTCGAAGGTGACGTCTGCGTTGGCGTGACCCTGCCCGCCCGCCTCCCGCGACTTGACCTGGAGTACGGCGCGGTGGACGTCCGGATCTTGCTCGATCACAGCCACGGTCCCTTTGAAGGTCATCGACATCGCGCCCATCTTGACCTTGATCTGCGCTTTGACGTTGTCGGGTGCCGTGGCCTCGGTCACGCTCCCGCCCTCGACGCACGAGATCAGCTTGTCGAGGTCGAGGATCGTCTCCCAGTTGTGCTCGATCGGCTTGTCGTTCGAGTACGTGTGGTCGAGTTCAACCATGGGTCAGCTCCTGAGTTAGGGTTTGCTCGTATGGCACAACACTTTGGACCGGATAACGCACGCCTCACGATCAAGACGACGCGGCAGGGCGCGGCCGCGAAGGCCGGGCACGACCTGGTGATCGAGGTCGGCTCGTGGGAGGCGACGCTCGATCCCGAGGCGCAGCCCGCGCTCACGCTGACCGCCGACTCGCGGTCGCTGCGCGTCCTTCAGGGGACCGGCGGCGTCAAGCCTCTGGGCGAAAAGGACAAGTCGAACATCCAGCAGACGATCAACGACGAAGTGCTGAAGGGCTGCGCGATCGAGTTCCGCTCGAGCGGCGTCGAGTCCACGCCCGGCGTCTTGAAGGTGCGGGGCGAGCTCAGCTTGAACGGCAAGCAGGGCCCGGTCGAGTTCGACCTCGCGACCAGCGACGACGGCAGCCTGACCGGCCGCGCAAAGGTGACGCAGACCACATTCGGGATGAAGCCATACTCGGCGCTGTTCGGCGCGCTCAAGCTCGCCGACGACGTTCACGTCGAAATCGACGCCAAGGCTCACTGATCCGTGTAGACAGTCTGCGCGTCGAGCCCACCCTCGACGCCCGGTGGCAGCACGCCGGTGCCGTGGGCGTAGAGCGCGATGTCGGCAATCGTCTTCGCCTGCGCTGGGTCGTTGCTCGAGACGAACGCGCCGTTGTTCCACTGGATCGTTTCGGGCGAGCTGTCGAGCGCGGCGGCGGCGAGCAGCCGCGCCTTGTCGAGGATCTTCCCGGTGGCGCTCTCGATCGCCGCCGGCGTGCGCTGCGACGGCGCGGTGTTGTAGCCGTGGCCGGCGCCAAACCGGTCGGTGTCGGCGGGAACGACCTTGACGTCGAGCGCCGGGACGCCGAGCTCGCCCGCGACTAGTTGCGCGTAGCGAGCCTCCTCGCCGTCGGACTCGGTGGTCAGACTGAGCACCATCTTGCCCGTCGGGTGCACCCTGAGGAACACCGCCCGGTACGCCTCGTTGGCCATCACTCGTCCTCCTCTGGGGTTTGGTTCGAAGCCTGCTCGCGCGCCAGCCGCTGGCGCTCGAGGTGGGCGGTCAATGCGTTGTGATCCTCGAGGCTGCAGAAGCTGGGTTGCGGTCCGCCGAGGGGATGGGGCGGGAGAGCGGGCCGCTGGCAACCGGGATAGATACAGATTTTCGGCCCCGCGCCGCTCATGACCCCAAAGACCATCCGGGAGTCGTCTTACCGCGGCTTGGCCCATAGCCGCTGGGCATCGCCACCGAGCTGCCCGGCACCGGGGTGGCGCTCGGCCACGCCTCCTGGTCCTCCAGTTCTGGCGCGACCAGTGGTGCTTTGAGGGCGCCCGAGCGGGCGGCGCCGATCGCCTCGACCACCTCGTTGAGCGCCTCGAGGCTGTGGCCGCTGACGAGCGCATCACAGTGCGGGAGCGCAGCGACGAGCCCGCCGGCGCGGGCCTCGAAGCCGCCAGCGCTGACGCGGGGATTGACCCACACGATGCGATGCGCCAGCCGGCGCAGCCGCTCCATCTCGCGGCCGACGAGGGCCGGGTCACCGCGCTCCCACCCGTCCGAGAGAATCACCACGACCGCGCCGCGCGCCATCCCACGTCGGCCGTGGCGGTCGTTGAACGCCTTCAGCGCATCCCCGATTCGCGTGCCGCTCGACCAATCCGGAGCGGCCGCCGCCGCGCGCTGGATCGCTCGCTCGGGGTTGCGGGAGAAGAGTGCGCGCGTCAGGCGCGTCAGTCGGGTCGCAAACACGAAGGCCTCCGCGCGATTCGCACTCGGGCCGCCGGCCGCGGCGGTCAGGAACTGGAGGTAGGCGCGCGCGTAGGGCTCCATCGAGCCCGAGATGTCGCACAGCATCACGATCCGGCGGCGCACGACGCGCCGGCGCCGGCGGGACAACCGGATCGGATCGCCCGCGGTGCGCAGGCTTCCCCGGAGCGTCCGGCGCATGTCGATCCGCTCGCCGCGTCGATCTCGCTTGGCCCGCCGCGTCCGCCGCGGCGGCGTCGCGATGCGTAGTCGCGTCATCAGCCGGTACAGCCCCGCGAGCTCGTCGGGCTCGAGCGCGTCGAAGCGCTTGGAGCGAAGCACCTCCTCGTCGCTGGCGAGCACGGGAATGAGCTCGTCGTGCGTGACCTCACCCGGGCTCGGGGTGGCTGCATCCGAGCGGGTCGCGCCGCCCGACGGTGGCGAGTCGAGGCCTTGCGCGCTCCGCCGCCGCTCGTCAGCCGGCGCCGGCACCGTTTCGGCGGCGGCGGGAACCAGGCCCGACGGCTCCTCCACCGGTTCCGCGCCGAACACGCGGAAGAACACGTGGTCGAACGCGCGCACATGCGCGCGGTCGGACACGAATGCGGCCCGCGCGGTGAAGTACAGCCGCCGGCGCGAGATCGGTTCGACAATCGCCAGCGCCTGCGCGAACCAGGCGGCGCGCTCCGCCGTCACCGGCACGCCGGCGTCGTGAAGCCGTCGGCTGAAGGCGCTCGCGACCGCCGGGAGGTCGAGCCCGAGCGAACGAACACGGAATGCCTCGGTCATCGGGGGATCACCAGCTCGTCCAGCCCAGCCGCCCGCACGACCTCCTGGTCCTCTGAGTACTTGAGCACGGACCCGAGCGTGCGGTCAATCGCTTCCGCGTCGAGCTCGGAGAGGCCGAGCTCCGTGAGCGCCGCCACCCAGTCGATCGCCTCGGCGACACCGGGCGGCTTCTGGACGTCGCTGTCGCGCATCCGCGAAATCGCGTCGGCCACCTGCACCGCCAGTCGCTGCGAGGCGGCCGGGATCCGCCGACGGATGATCTCGACCTCGCGTTGGGGCGTGGGGTAGTCGATCCACTGGTACAGGCAGCGGCGCTTGACCGCATCGTGCAGGTCGCGGGTGCGGTTCGAGGTCAGCACGATGATGGGAGGATGGGTGGCGCGCACAGTGCCGACTTCCGGGATCGTCACCGCGGCCTCGGCGAGCAGCTCGAGCAGGAACGCCTCGAAGTCGTCGTCGGCGCGGTCGATTTCGTCGATCAGCAGCACCGCCGGCCGCGGCCCCGGATGCTCGAGCGCGCGCAGCAGCGGGCGGCGGATCAGATACTCGCGTCCGAACAGATCCTGCTCGCGCAGCTCCGAACCCTGCGCTTCGGCGAGCCGGATGCTGAGCAGCTGGCGCGGATAGTTCCACTCGTACAGCGCCTCGGCGGCATCGATGCCGTCGTAGCACTGGAGCCGGATGAGGGGCGTATCGAGCACTGCCGCCAGCGATTTGCTCGCCTCGGTCTTGCCGACGCCGGCCTCGCCCTCGAGCAGCAGCGGCTGGGGCAAGCGCAGGCTCAGGAACATCGAGGTCGCGAGGCTCTCGTCGACGAGGTAGTCGACCGCGGCCAGCCGCTGGGCCAGCGTCTCCACGTCCGGCACCAGGTGGCGGATCTCGTCTGCCGCCTCGCCGGTGATGCGCATCATGCCGTCGCGTGCTGGCGCTCGAAGGCCTGCTTGCAGCCCTCGCCGCAGAAGTAGTGGGTATCGCCGCCGGCGTCCGTGGCCGAAAGCGCGTCCGGGGTGACGACCACGGTCATGCCGCAGATCGGGTCGACCGACGTTGTCGGCGGCGCGGCCGCCCACGACCGCGGCGTCGTGCTCGACTGTCGCCGCACCTGGATGATCGATGCGAGGATCGACAGGGCGATCTCGGCCGGTGTGCGGGCGCCGATGTCCAGCCCGGCGGGTGTGTCGATCCGTTCGATCAGCTCCTCGGTGACCCCGTCGGCCCGAAGCTCGTCGAGCACCGCGGCCCCGCGCTTGCGACTCGCGACCAGGCCCACATAGCGGACTTCGGCCTCGAGCGCGGCGCGGAGGATGGCACGCTCGTCCCGACCGTGCGCCGCGACCACGAGCGCGAGGTCGTCGGCGCTCGGCACCGGCGAGCCCGAGTCGTCGCCGCGTCCGAGGACTGCTTCGAACCCGAGATCCGGGGCGAGGCGCAACAGCGCCGCCGCGATCGG
Organism: uncultured Solirubrobacterales bacterium; assembly: GCA_963737055.1. Lineage (GTDB taxonomy): Bacteria > Actinomycetota > Thermoleophilia > Solirubrobacterales > Solirubrobacteraceae > Palsa-465. The sequence continues at coordinate 141,306 of CAVTRE010000005.1, forward strand.
TGTGTCCCCGGCGACGATCATCCGCGGCGGCGGCAGAAATGGCTCGAGGAAGACCTCGATCGCGCCGCCCGACAGGCACGGGTTCTGGACGGTGACCGAGCCCTCGTCGTGTGCGACCTCGTGCCAGGGGTCAAGGTTCGCTGCGTTCTTGACCGCCGTGACTCCCGGGGCGTCGGGGAGTATCCGCAGGAGGAGGGGCTCGCCGCGCTCGATCGCCTTGAGCGAGTAGAGCCGCACGCTGTTTTGTGCGCACACGCCGCCGACGAATCCCTCGATCTGTCCGTCCTCGTGGACAAGCGCCACGTTCCCGGGCTTGGAGCTGGTTGGGTGCTCGACCCGCACCACGGTCGCGGTCACGAACGTGGCGCCCCGCTCGGTGAGCTCGCGTGCGCGAGCACTGAGCGGACCGGTGATCACTGGGGCGGCTCCGGCCGGCCCTGCATCGCCGCCCACACGCGGGCCGGCGTGCATGGCATGTCGATGTGGCTCACGCCATGGCTCTCGTGCAGGGCATCGATCACGGCGTTCACGATCGAAGGCGGCGAGCCGACGTTCGGCGACTCGCCGACACCCTTGGCCCCGAGGGGGTGGTGCGGGCACGGCGTGACCGTCTCGCCGAGCTCGAAGTCGGGACATTCGAGCGCCGTCGGGATCAGGTAATCCATGAACGACCCGTTCAGGCAGTTGCCCTCGTCGTCGAACGTGATCACCTCCATCAGGGCGATCCCGATCCCCTCGGCGAGGCCGCCGTGGATCTGACCCTCGACGATCATCGGGTTGATTCGCACGCCGCAGTCGTCGACCGCGATGAAGCGCCTGACCTTGACCGCCGCGGTGTCCGGATCGATGTCGACGACGCAGATGTAGGCGCCGCACGGGTACGTGAGGTTCGGCGGGTCGTAGATCACCTGCGCGTCGAGGCCGCCTTCCATCCCCTGGGGCATGGTCTCGCCGCTGTACGCATACGCTGCGATGTCCTCGATCATCGCGCCCTTCTCCGGATCTCCCTTCACGTACCAGCGGCCCTTCTCCCAGGCCAGGTCCTCGGCGCGGGTCTCGAGCATCGTCGCGGCGATGAGCCGCGCGCGGTCGCGTACCTTGCGGGACACCACGGCCACGGCCGCGCCCGACACCGGCGTCGACCGGGACCCATACGTGCCGAGGCCGTACGGCGTCCGGTCGGTGTCGCCGTGGCGAACCTGCACGTCCTCGGGCGGGATCCCGAGCTCCTCGGCCACGATCTGCGCGAACGTGGTCTCGTGCCCTTGGCCCTGCGTCTGCGCCGAGATGCTGACCATCGCCTTCCCCGACGGGTGCACCCGCAGGTCGGCGCCGTCGTTCATCGCCAGGCCGAGGATGTCCATGTGCTTCCGCGGTCCGGCGCCGACGCCCTCGGTGAAGAACGAGGTGCCGATCCCCATCAACTCTCCGCGGGCGCGCTTCTCCGCCTGCTCCTTGCGCAGCTCGTCGTAGCCGGCGATCCGCAGGGCTTCGCGCATGGTCAGGGCGTAGTTGCCCGAGTCATACGTCCAGCCGGTCGTCGTCTCGTAGGGGAACTGATCGGGCTGGATGAAGCTGCGCGTCCGGAGCTCGACCGGATCGACCTTCATCTCCAGCGCGAGCGCATCGACCATGCGCTCGACCAGATATACGGCCTCCGTGATCCGGAATGAGCAGCGGTAGGCGACACCGCCCGGCGCCTTGTTCGTGTAGACCGCCTTGACCTTCACGTGCGCGGCCTCGAGGTCGTACGAGCCGCACACGATGTGGAAGAACCCGGCGGGGAACTTGGTCGGCTGCGCGGTCGAGTCGAATGCGCCGTGGTCGGCGATCACGTCGACGCGCAGGCCGGTGATCTTGCCGTCCTTCGAGCACATCTCGGCGTGCATCACGTAGTCGCGCGCGAACCCGGTCGACATCAGGTTCTCCGAACGGTCTTCGATCCACTTGACCGGGACGCCGGCCACGATCGAGCCGGCGATCGCGCACACGTACCCCGGATACACCGGCACCTTGTTGCCGAAGCCGCCGCCGATGTCGTTGCAGCGGATCCGGATCATGTGTTCGGCGAGCCCGGCGACGTGCGCGTACACCGTGCGGTGCGCGTTCGGCGCCTGGTTGCCGTTGTAGATGTCAAGCTGACCGGTCTTGGGGTTGAAGTCGGCGATCATCCCGCACGTCTCGAGCGGCGCCGGATGGCAGCGCGGGTAGATGATGTCCCGGGTGACGACCGTGTCCGCCTCGGCGAAGGCCCGGTCGGTCGCCTCCGAATCGCCGGCCTCCCATAGCGGGCTGGCCAGGTTGTCGCGCTGGCCGTCCTTGTCGTCGCGGATCAGGGGCGCGTCCGCGTCGAGTGCCTTGCGGGCGTTGACGACCGCCGGCAGCGGCTCGTACTCGACGTCGATCAGGGCGAGCGCGTCACGCGCCGTGTACTCGTCGTCGGCGATCACGAACGCGACCTCTTGCCCCTGGAAGCGAACCTTGTCCCCGGCGAGCACGGCCTGGGTGTCGTAGGAGATCGTCGGCATCCACGCAAGCCCGAGCGTCTCGAGGTCCTTGGCCGTGATCACGGCGTGTACGCCGGGGTGGGCGAGCGCCTCCGAGGTGTCGATCGACACGATGCGCGCATGGGCGTATGGGCTGCGCAGCACCACGCCGGTCACCATCCCCGGCAGGCGGATGTCGTCGAGGTAGGTCCCCTTGCCGCGGATGAAGCGCGCGTCCTCCTTGCGCTTGAGTCGTCCGAAGCCGATCGGGCGTTCGGTCCTGGCGGTCTCGATTGTGGCCATGCTCTCTCACGCCTCCTGTTTCGTTGCGGAGCGCTCGGCCTCGTGCTCGGCCGCCCAGCGCACGGCGCTGACGATGTTCTTGTAGCCGGTACAACGGCAGATCGCCCCCGAGATCGCGGTCCGGATCTCCGCCTCGGTCGGGTTCGCGTTTTCATTCAGCAGGGCACGCGTGGTCATCAGCATCCCCGGCGTGCAGAAGCCGCAGTGCAGGCCGTGTTTCTCGTGGAAGCCGAGCTGCACCGGATCGAGGCCCGCCTCGGTTTCCAGCGACTCCACCGTGCGGATCTCGTGTCCGGCGGTCATCGCCGCGAGTGTCGTGCACGACTTGATTGGCTTGCCGTCCATCAGGACCACGCACGCCCCGCAATTAGACGTGTCGCAGCCCCAGTGCGTGCCGGTCAGCCCTGGCGTGTCGCGGATGAAATGAACGAGCAGCGTGCGCGGCTCGACGTCGCGGAAGACCTGTTGCCCGTTGATGTTGATCGTGACTTCCATGTTCTAGTTGACCTCCTGCTGCAGGGCACGGGCCGTGGCGCGTCGCAGCGCGCGCACGGTGAGGACATTCGCGAGATGGCGCTTGTAGTCGACCGGCCCCCGTCCATCCGCCACCGGAGCGCAGTCTTCGGACGCGATCTCGCCCGCCTGCGCGAACAGCTCCTCCGAGGGTGGCTTGCCCTTCAGCGCCTCCTCGGCACGGGTCGCGATGATCGTGGTCGGCCCGAGCGCACCGAGGGCGATGCCGGCGTCGGCGATCGTGCCGCCTTCGATCCACACTGCCGCTGACACGGCCGCGATCGCGAAGTCGCCGGCGCGTCGCTCGACCTTCTCGTGCGCGCTCCCGGCGCCGGCCCTGATCGGGATCCGAACCTCGGTCACCATCTCGTCCGCCCCGACGGCGGTCGTGAACGGACCGATGTAGAACCCATCCATGCCCGTGACCCGCTCTCCGGACGGTCCTCGGATCACCACCTGCGCCTTCAGCGCGGCGCACACCGCCGACAGGTCCTCGGCCGCGTCAGCCTGGCAGAGCGATCCGCCGATCGTTCCCCGGTTGCGAACGACCGGGTCGGCGATGACCTCCTCGGCCTCGCGGAACACCGGCGCGCGGCGTGCGAGGAGGCCGGACTCGAGCAGCTCGCAATGTCGCGTGAGCGCCCCGATCCGGATCTCGGTGATGCGCTCGTCGATGTAGGACAACTCGTCGAGGTCGTTGATGTCGATCAGGAACTCCGGGTTCGCGAGCCGCAGCTTCATCATCGGCAGCAGGCTATGGCCGCCGGCGATCAGCCGTGCCTCGGGACCGATTCTCTGGAGCGTCGCGATCGCGCCTTCGACGCTGGTCGCGCGCTCGTACTCAAACGGAGCGGGGGTCTGCACCGGATCTCCTTATCGGTCGTCGTTCTTGAGTCGGCGCAGGAACGCCAGGCCGGACTTGACCACGCCGCCCTCGGTTTCCTCGGGCTGCGACGTCGGGCCCGCACCCACGGTCACCGGCATCCGCTTTCGCACCCCGGGCGAGTCGCTCGGCTCGTACTGGACCGGTGAGTCGGTGCCGATGATCGGTGAGCGCGGCATCGAATTCGGGCGCGTCTGCCTGATCTCGGGATACAGGGAGCGAGCGGCGAGGCTGCCGTACGTTGGGTTGCGCAGCGCCGGCCCGTTCGGGCTCGCGGCCGCGATCGGGGCCTCCCGGCCGAGCCGGGCCAGCGTGAGCGTCCCTTTCGTGTACACCTCGCCGATCCGCGGGGCCGTCGTCTCCTTGCTCTCGGGGAAGTTCCGGAAGCCCTCACCGGCCGCGCCCGTATAGAGCCCCTCGACCAGCCCGACCGCGTCCTCCATGCCCGCCTTCTTCACGAGCAGGCCCTCGAGCAGGTCGACGCCCGCGTCGAGGTTCGTATTGATCGAGGTCACGACGTCGTCCACTGGAGCGCTTTTCTCGATGATCCCGACCACTCCGGTGATCGCCTTGTCGAGGTTGTCTCTGATCCTGATAAGCGCCACGATCGTCATCATCAGGTAGTAGACGACCGCGAGGATGATCAGCGCCACCGCGACGATCATGACTATTCCAGCTGCTGGCATTCCTGCCTCCTATCGGGCGTCGTCGAGGATCACGTCGAGCGAGCCGCCGTAATCTGCGGCCACCTCGATGGTCTTCTGTACCTGATCCTGCGTGGTGAGCAGGAGCGCGGTCGCGTCGAGGTCCTTAGACCCGGCGGTAGCGGCCGTCGCGATCTGCTCGACGCTCGGCACGATGCCGTTCGCCGCGTTCAGGACGCCGCGCAGCAGGTACACGACGACCGGGAGCACGACGAGGATCAGGATCGCGTCGCCGATCCATTCGAGGGTCATTTCGGCCTCCTGTCGGCGACGATCTTGGCCTTGCGCGCGATTCCCGGGAAAGCGCCCAGGATCACGTCGAACTGGCCGTTGATCGCCTTGACCGCGGGCTCGAGCGGCTGCAGGTGCTCGGCCTCCACCATGTTCAGAGCGCCGGCGAGCGTCGCGAGGTCTGCTGAAGTCGCCTCGAGGTCCTGACGGACCTTGATCAGCGCCGCGGCGACCGCCGCGATGATGATCACCGCGAGCACAACGCTGAGGATGATGAGCGTCGTCATCGGTCACCTGCCCCGTTGCCGAATCCGTCGGTGAGGGCGTTCATGTACCCGTCCTGGATCACGGCCTCCTCCACGATCAGTCCCAGCACGGGCGCCGTCGCCTCGAGCTGGGGGATGTTCTGAGTGTTGCCGGCGACCGCGCCGGCCACCTCGAGCAGGGCTCCGGCGGATTTCCGGATGTCGCCGACGGTCCTGACGAGCACGAGCAGCAAGCCGGCAACCGCGAGCGCCACGACCAGGCCGATCACCAGCGAGATTGTCCAGACGTCGTGATTGGTTAGGGCAGCGGGCGCAATCATTTGCCCACCGCCACTTTGCGAAGCGCCCGCGCCGAGTGCAGGATCCTGACCCCGGAGTCGTTGATGCGGCTGATCCCCGCGAGTCCTTCGGTCTGGGCGCGGACCTTCTCCACGCCCTCGACGGCGGTCCGCGCCTGCGCCGCGATCCTCCGGGCCAGCATCACGATCGTGATCACGATCGCCGCGGCTACCACGGCGACGATGACGCCGAGCACTAGCCCGATGACCCAACCGGTGGAAGCACCGATCAAGATCAAGTCACACCTCCTGTGTCGTTCTCCCTCGTCTTCTCGATAGAGGACGCCGGACCCGCAACCGATCTTCCTCCGAGTAGAACTGTGCCGCGCAATCGTTTGCGCGTCAACCTTAAGTAACGGGGATCACTGCCGGTTTTCTTGCAGAGCCTGCGGCGCGGAAAGTAGTGCGTTGTAGTCGCCGTCGGTGTCGACGTCGCGGGGGATCGGGCCGGCGATCGGCACGTCGACGACCTCGTCGGCGTGGCGATCGAGCAGCTTCCACACACCCTTGTCGCCGTGCAGCGCCGCCAGGTCGCCGAACGTGGACCGGGCGAACGCGAGCGGGTGGCCGCGTCCGTCGTCGTATGCGCACGCCGCGAGCGGGGCGTCGCCGCGGTTGACGATCAGGGCCTGCACCGCCGCTGCGGTCACTCCGGGCTGGTCGCCGAGCATCAGCACGAGCACGCCGGCGCTCGGATCGACCGCTTGGAGGGCGGCCGCGATCGACGACGAGCAGCCCTCGCCGAACTGGTCGTTCACGACCACTGTTGCACCGGTCAGGTCGACTCGGCTCAGGATCTCGTTGGCGCTACCGCCGAGCACACACAGCAGCTGATCGAACGGACAGGCGCGCGCGATGTCGAGCACGCGGTCAAGCAGGGTGGCACCGCGGTAGGGGAGCAGTTGCTTCGGGGTACCGAGGCGCTTCGAGCCACCGGCCGCGAGTACCAGGCCGGTGACGAAGGGCCGCGCGTTCACACGGTGATTATGCGGCGCGGCGCTGCTGCGCGACCAGCGGAATCGGCCAGCGCGCCAGTTCGAGCTCGTTGGCCGGTTTGGGCTTGGAGATCACGTAGCCCTGGACGAGGTCGCAGCGCAGCCCGGTGAGCAGGCTGAGGCAGTGGTTGTCCTCGACCCCCTCGGCGACGACCCGCAGCCCGAGCGCGTGGGCGAGCTCGACGGTCGCGCGCACGAGCGCGAGGTCTCGGCCTTCCTTGGACTCGGCCAGCCGGATGATGAAGCTGCGGTCGAGCTTGAGCTCCTTGACCGCGAGGCTGCCGAGGTACGCCAGCGACGTGAAGCCGGCGCCAAAATCGTCCACGGACACAACCAATCCCAGGTCATGGAGCTTCTGGATGGCGTGCTGCGAGCGCTCGAAGTCAGCGATCGCGGTCGTCTCGGTCATCTCGAGGACGAGCATCTCCGGTCCGAGCCCATAGCCTGCGAGCAAACCGGCAACGAGATCGGGGAAGTCCGGGTTCAGGAGATCCGAGGCGGAGATGTTGACCGACACGGTCAGCTCTTTGCCGGCGGCTCGCCAGGTGGCGCATTGGAACAGGGCCTCGTCGAGCACGACCGTGGTCAGCGCGCCCATCAGGCCGGCGTCCTCGGCCAGTGCGATGAACTCGAGCGGCGGGACGGAGCCCAAACGCGGGTGGATCCATCTGACCAGCGCCTCGACCGAGTTGATCTCGCCGGTGGAGAGGTCGACCTGCGGCTGATAGTGAAGCTCGAGCTGGCGGCCATCGATCGCCTCCTGAAGCTCCTCGACCAGCTGCACCCGGTTGGCTGCGCCATCGAGGTCCTCCTGGTAGATGGCGAACGGCTTGCCCTCGAGCTTGGCGCGGTACATCGCGAGGTCGGCGCAGCGGATAAGGTCGTCCGCGTCGGTGGCGTCGCCGGGCATGACCGCGATGCCGATGCTGGCCCCGATCTGCACGCGCACGGCGTCGAGTGCGAATGGCTCCTCGATCCGGGCGGTCAGACGCGCGCCGACCGTCGCCGCGTAGTCCGCGCCGGCGTCGAGCAGCGCGACGACGAATTCGTCGCCCCCGAGCCTGACCACCAGGTCGGAGCTCCGGAGCGATTCCTCGAGCCGGGTGCCGAGCTGGCGGAGGAGCTCGTCGCCCGTCGGATGGCCGAACGTGTCGTTGACCTCCTTGAACTTGTCGAGGTCAACGAACATGAACGCTAGGCTGCGTTCCGGTGCGTCCGGGTCGCGCTGCTCGGCGGTGAACTCCTCCATGAGCTGGAACAGAGCCCGGCGGTTGCCGAGTCCGGTCAGCTGGTCGGTGATCGACTCGCGCCGGCGCTGCTCGGTGATCGAGCGCAGGCCGATGAGCGACAGGGCCGACCGACCGCCGGCGACGAGCAGCGTCGCCACGGCCAGCCCGAGCGACAAGCGGCCGACGTGGTGCAGCGAGCCGACGAACAGGATCACGAGGGCCGCGGTCGCCGCCACGGCGGGCAGTGTGAACCCGTGTGGCTCTTCGGAGAGCAGAGGCTTGTCGTTAGGCGACCTCACCCAGACCGCGATCGACACGAGCAGGATCGCCACGGGCCAGGCGATGTCGTTGAGCACGGTGCCGACCAGCGAGGTCGTGCCGAGCACGTTGAACACGTCGCCCACCGTGTTGAGGGCATAGCCGGCGGCGAGCAGGAGCCAGGGGATCTTCCGCTTGCCGGGCACGATCGCGGCGCCGCCGACGACGAGCCCGAGCAGGAGGACGTCGCCGACCGGGTACACGAGGTTCACCGCGACGCCCGCGCTGCTCCCGCCGGCGTGGTGAAGCACCTTGTCGAACGCAAACGTGGCGCACACTGCCGCTGCGCCGAAGCCGGCGACCGCGCCGTCGAGCCAGCCGGCGAGGCTGAACCGCCGGACGTTGCCGCGCAGGAGCAGCATCAGGGCCGCGTATGTGATGGGATAGAACGCGATGTAGAAGATGTCGGCGAGCGAAGGCGACGGGGGCGTCGCCCCGCCGAGCGACTGGATCGTGAGGGTGAGATCACCCACAGCCCAGCACACCAGGCCGATCCCGAGCAGGATCGGGACGGCGCGGCCGCGCCTGAGGTAGGCGGCCTTGAGAACGCACAGCGCGCCGGCGACGATCTCGAACGCGACCACGCCCCAGCCGTCCAGCCAGGTGGCGTCGTAGCCGAGCGAGTCAACCACGACGTAGCCGACCACGAGCGCAGCGAGCACCACGTACACGGCGCGGATGACCGGATGCGCCCGGTCGACCTCGCGGCGATGCGGGTGGAAGGCAGCACGAACCGCGGCGCCTGTGCTGTCGCCGGTGCTCACCCGCGTTTCTCCCGATCAATTGTCATGAGGTCTTCTAACCGTGACTCTCAATCGTTGTTCGGCCGTTCGGCCGGAAACTTGTGCCGATCCGCCGTAGCGGGACCAAATGGCCACACGGGGGTGGTGGGGCGACGGTGCGGGCGGCTGCGGTGCGGGCGGCTGTGATGCGGGCGGTCGCGGGTGGTCAGGCCCGATGAACGGCTGCCAGCAGCCCCGCGTAAGAGCGGACGAGCGCCGCGCGCTCCTCCTCGACCAGGGGGCTGGCGAGGTCACAGCCCTCGCGCACCCACTGGTCCGAGAAGCGCATGGCCAGCGCCCGCTGCTCGGCGGCGACCGCCACCTCGGACTCGGGCACGCCGTACACGTACGCGTACAGCGCGCCCAGGGCCGCGATCAGCGGCCCCTCGGCCGTTCCGCCGCTGCCGTCGTGCTGGTGCTCCCGGTGCACGCGCCACCAACCGACCTCGAGCTCGGCGGCGCGGCGGGAGTCGAACGCGTCCCCGTGCCGCTCGGAGACGAGCCGGTAGAAGCGCTCCATCGCGCGCCGTGCGCCCTCGGGGTCGTTGTCCGGGTACGGGGCCCAGAGTTGGTTGGCCCGCAGCACCAGCCAGGCGCCGTGGAGGGTAGATGGCCACGGGAGCCCGAAGGTGTGGCGAGTGAGTGCGACGGCTGAGCGCAGGAACCTCGGCCAGTCCCGCCGGTAGTAGGTGACCCAGGCGGTCGTCTCGAGAGCGCCGAGAAGACGGGGATCGAATGATCGGTGCGGCTTGACCGCGGATCCGGGTCGGGGCCGTCGGCCGCGGCGGCGGATGCCGCGGCGGCGGCGCGTGCTGGTTGGCATGAGCACTGCCGACCGTAACCGATCGCCCGCGAGGTGTGCGGACCTTCACCAAGGGTGGGTATTCAGCCCGTGCGCGCGGGTTTACCTTGACCCTCGATGACCGTCCACTCGAGGAGCACCAAGCTATGACTCGCATCACCGACCCAGACTTCCGCCTGCGGGATCACTACACACCGCCGACCGTCCCGACATTGCCCAGGACGGGACTGATCCTTTCGGCTCTCCACCGACCGCAGCTGAAGCTCGCCGACTACATCCATCCTCAGCTCGCGAATCCGCCCGCGGCGATCTCGCGTCCGCACTCCGGCTTTAGCTGGGGGATGCTGGCCAATGACCGCATCGGCGACTGCGTGATCGCGATGATGCTCCACTCGATCGAGGACTTCCACCTCGACTCCGGCACCCCGGTGCCGGCGTTCACGGATGCGGACGCGATCAGCGTTTACTCGGCGATCACGGGCTACAACCCGAAGGATCCGTCGAGCGATCGCGGGACGGACGAGAACGCGGCGATGCGCTACTGGGAGCAACCGGGCCTGAAGACGAGCGACGGCGCGAGCCACACGATCGTCGCCACCGTCGCGGTCGATCCAGGCAACCTCAACGAGTGCCGCATCGCGATCGACGAGTTCATCGACCTCCAGATCGGGATCGCGCTGCCGATCAGCGCACAGGGTCAGACCGAGTGGACGGTCGTCGGCGACGGCAAGACCGGCAACTCGGCGCCGGGGTCATGGGGCGGCCATGGCATCCCCTACCGGGAGTACGACCCCGAGACGTTCAAGTGCGTGACCTGGGGCGCGGAGCTACTGCTCACCGTGCCGTTCCACCAGGACTACGCGCAGGAGGCGCACGTCGTCGTCACCAAGGAAATGCTCTCGAGGAGCGGCGTCGGACCGTCGGGCGTGGCGTGGGACGAGCTGATCGCCGACATCAAGGCGTTGCCTGCCAATCGGGCGGCGGGTGATCCTGCGGGGGATCCTCTGACGACGCTTGCGTGAGCGAGGCCAACGCTCTCGCCGAGCGGGAGTGAGCCTGCTGGCGTAGCGCCGTCGGACGAATGGCCGGGGGGGCGCATGGGCGATGCGCCTCCCCATTGCCCGTTAAGGGCCCGCGACCTCAGTCGAGGACCCTAATCGCTGGCCATCGTTCGACATACCTCATTCGCGCGGGTCCCGCGCGCTCACGAATGTCCTAGGCTGGCCGGGACGGCGCTGTGGGAGCCGTGACCGAGCTGGGCCACGAGCCGAGCTGGACCGTCCACCAGTTAGGAGCGAGGTATGGGATCGCGCGGGAAAAGAAGTGCTGTAGTCACGATCGGGCTGGTCGTAGTGCTGGCGCTGGCGGCCTGGACCGGTGACTCGGGTGCGTCGCCGAGCGCGCGCGCCGCGGGCGCCGCTTCGAAGCCGCACCAGGCGGGTCAGTGCTCCTCGAGCGACACGGGCCCGCACAACCCGGCCAACCCTCTCGACACCGCCGGGTTCACTGGCACCGATCCGCTCTCCGGCGCCAACCTGTTCGTCGAGAGCCCCTGGCAGTACGGAGGCGATGCCGCGGACGCGATCGCCAACCAGGTCGGCCTCGGCTACCTCGGCAGCAAGGAGGGCGGCACCCCGATCCCGTGGGCCCAGTTCGAGGCTCGGGTCAACCGGATGCACATGTCCCGCAACGTCTCCTTCCGGGTTCACATGCTCGAGAAGATCGGCGATTACCCGCAGGCCCACCAGTTCAGCCTGTACACCGCCGGCGGCTCAGGGCCGGCGATCTTCACCCAGGTGCAGAACTATCTGTGCCGAATGCAGCAGACCGATCCGGGTGCGGCAGCGGAGATCACGACCTACTTCGTCAAGCACGGCGGGGGCTGCAGCGGCGGCACCAATCCGAACTTCGACGCCGAGGTCAGCGCGCTCAAGGATGCCGTTGGGAATTTCCCTGCGCTGATCTTCGTCGAGGAGGACGCGATCGACACGATCTGCTGGCGCAGCCCGGCGGCGATCGCCCAGCGGGAGGCGCTGCTGAAGGACGAGATCGACCAGCTCTCGCAGATCCCGCACGCGCTTCTGTACGTCGAGGGGGGCACCTCGGACGCGAACTCGCCCGCCGAGGCGGCGCGGGTTTTGAACGCCAGCGACGCCTCCAAGATCCGTGGCTTCTTCACGAACGACACGCACTTCAACTGGGCCTACAAGGAGATCCAGTACGGCAACAAGGTGGCCAAGTTGACCGGTCTGCACTTCGTCGTCGACACGCGCGGCGACGGCAACGGTCCGCTGAAGAACCCGCATCCCGTCACGCAGGGAAACGAGCAGCTGTGCAACCCGCCGGGCCGCGGGCTCGGGCCGAAGCCGGGGGCGAGCGACGGGCAGTCCTACGGGATGTACTCGCCATACCTCGACGGTTTCGTGTGGGTCACGACGCCCGGCGAGAGCGCCGCGCCGACCTGTCCGGGCCGCTCGACGCACTACGCCAACTCGGGGATCTTCGACCCGAATATCGCGGTCGGCTACGCGTCGCGCGCGAACGACCGGATCGGTCCCTCGCCCCGGTTCAAGAGCCGGCACTGGTGAGCCGACACTGCTGAACGCAGGCCGTCCGGCTCGGATCGCGCAGGCTGGCCGGCTCGGATCGCGCAGGCTGGCCGGCTCGGATCGCGCAGGGGCGATCCGAGCCGGTCGCTCGCTCACGTTTTTTTCAGCTCTGCTCCACGACCATCAGCGTGTGGCCGTGGGGATCACGGAACCAGAACATCGGCGGGATCGGATCGCCCATCCGGGCGACCTCGGCGTCGACGTCCACACCGAGCGCCTTGAACTGGTTGTGGGTGGCGTCGATGTCGTCGGTCGTCAGGACGACGCCCGTCTGGACCGGAGTGATGTCGTCGGGCCCCGGAGGCGGCGCCAGCGCGAGGCCGGTCGTGCCGCTCGGCGGGTAAACCTCGACCCAGCGGTACTTGTCGCCGAACGGGAGGTCGGTGCGCTTCTCGAAGCCCAGCGACTCGTAGAACGCGATCGACCGGTCCTGCTCGCTGGTGGGGATGCAGACCAGGCTGATCGCTCCGATCCGGGTAGCTGTCGTGCTCACTGCTCGCCTCCTTGAAAGTGGGTTTCACCCCTAAGACAAGCGGCGCGGCGAGAACTCATCGGTGGCTGCGCTGTCGACGAGCGGCGGCGCCGTTGATGGGCTCGCCAGGGGGTATGCCGCCCCTTCGGTCCACCTGTGCGCACGGTTGTTGCCGGCTCGGTGGGCCGGGATTCTTGACCTGATGGCTCGCCGCCGTACCACCACCGCCACCGCCACTCCGGCGCCGACGCCGACGCCGACGCAGGTGGCGCTGCCCCAGAGCGCGAGCACAGTAGCCACGCCGACCCGCCGACAGGAGCCGCCCGGCGGACGCGAGCTGTTCCTGATCGACGCCACCGCTGGGGTCAAACTCGCGAACGAGGCTCGCTACCGGACGCTCGCGCGTGCCTTCGGCATCCAGCGGTCGGACGTCAATCTCCTGACCGCGATGTTGGCGTTGACGGCCGCCAATGCCGTCTACGAGCGGGTGCATCGTCCAAAGGCCCCTCAGCCTTCGACCGCGGTTGCCGACCTCGCGATCGGGGTCGGCGCGCTGCGGGAGGCGATCTACAGCGTCGCCGGACCGGCTTCGCGCGACACGCCGCTTGGGGGCACGCTGGTCGCGCTTGCGGTCCTCATAGGCCTGACGCGACAGCCGGTGGGCAGGTCGATTCGTGGAATGCGCGCCTCCGGGCGGCGGCTCCACTCGAGCTTCCTCGGCCGATATGGCCACCTCATTCCCCGCGGGTCGGGCGCGAGTTCGTCGCCTTCGGCTTGACGGCCGGCTCAGCGCTCGCCTGGCGGCACGTCCCGCAGGCTTGACTTCGATTCTTTGAGTTGTAGGGTCGCTCCCGGGAAGGGTTCACGCCGGAGCGAGGAGATGGCATGCGAGGCATGACGGTGCGGTTGGCTGCTGTGGTCACGCTGGCGGGGTGCGTGCTCGGATTCGCTGCAGACGCTGCCTCGGCGTCCGCGGCTAATCACAATCCGGCGCCGAATCTGGGCCCGAACGTGACCGTTTTCACCCCGAGCACGCCGGAGGCCACGATCCAGTCGACGCTGGATACGATCGCGACGCAACAAGTCGGAAACCAGTTCGGTCCCGAGCGCTACGCGATCCTGTTCGAACCGGGCACGTACGGCTCGGCCTCCGATCCCCTGGCATTCCAGGTGGGCTATTACACGCAGGTAGCGGGTCTCGGCGCGGAGCCCGGGGACGTTGTCATCAACGGCGTCGTCGATGTCTTCAACCAGTGTCCCGCCGGTGGCGGTGCCTGCGACGGGCTGGACAACTTCTGGCGCTCGTTGTCGAACCTGACCCTGAACGTGCACCTGTCGAGCTCGCCGCCCGACCCACCGACGGGTGAAGACGCAGGATGCAACAACTCGGCCGAAATCTGGGCGGTGTCCCAGGCGGCGCCCATGCGCCGAGTGATCATCAACGACACGAGCGGAAACCAGTACTCGCCTGTCCTTCAGGACTATTGCAACCAGGGATTCGTCAGCGGTGGCTACTTCGCCGACGATGAGTTCAACGGCGGGACCGTCGCCAGCTTTGGCCAGCAGCAGTTCTTCACCCGCAACAGCGACATCACCGCTTGGAGTAATGGGGTGTGGAACCAGGTGTTTCTAGGCGACAACGGCGCGCCGCCGACGGATTTCGGGACGGGCCCCAACCAGTACACGACGCTGGCCAGCACCCCGGTGTCCGAGGGAGAACCGTTCCTCTACACCGATTCGAAGGGCGGCTACAACGTGTTCGTGCCGACCGTCCAGCGCGACTCGGTCGGCCCGTCGTACGCGACCGGCACGACGGCGGGAGCGTCGATACCGATCCGGCGCTTCTTCATCGCCACGCCTGACACCCCGCTGTTCGCGATCAACGCCGCGCTTGCCGTCGGACAGAACCTGATTCTCACTCCGGGGATCTACAACCTTCATGGGACGATCAACGTCACCCGTCCCGACAGCGTGGTGCTCGGGCTCGGGTTCCCGACGCTGATCCCACAGGACGGGAAGGTGTCGCTCCAGACCGCCGACGTCCCCGGGATCAAGCTGGCGGGCATGATCTTCGACGCCGGCCCGCGCAACTCGCCGGCGCTGCTCGTCGTCGGAGGGCACGATCATCGTGACCGGCGCGTGGACAGCGCGGACGCCCCGACGCTGGTGCAGGACGTCTTCTTCCGGATCGGCGGGGCCGAGGCCGGGCAGGCAACCGACAGCCTCGTGGTCAACACCGACGACACGATCCTCGACGACATCTGGGCGTGGCGCGCCGACCACGGCGCCGGGGTCGGCTGGGACAGCAATCGCGCCGATACCGGCGTGATCGTCAACGGCGACAACGTCACCGCGTACGGCCTGTTTGTCGAGCATTACCAGAAGTTCGAGGTGATCTGGAACGGTCAGAACGGCAGGGATGTGTTCTTCCAGAACGAGATGCCATACGACCCGCCGAGCCAGGCGGCCTGGATGTCGGGCCCGACCACGGACGGCTACGCCGCCTTCCTGGTGACGCCGCGAGTGCACACATTCCAGGGCTACGGGATGGGGAGCTATTCCTTCTTCAACCAGGGAATCCCGATCATGGCCGCCCAGGCGTTCCAGTCCCCCAACACGCCGGGAGTCCAGTTCCACGACCTGCTCACCGTCTTCCTCAACGCCACCGGAGGCTTCGGCGGGATCAGCTCGGTGATCAACGGCGTCGGCAGATCTTCGACCGCGACGAACGCGGACAAGCCTGTGGACGTCGTCAGTTATCCGTAATCGCCTGCGGTGGCGCGCGCCATGCGCATAACCGCCTCGGACAGGTGCTCGGGGCTGGTGGCGAAGTTGAGCCGCGCGTGGCCCGCGCCGGGCGCTCCGTAGTCGAGGCCGCGGCTGAGGGCGACCCGTCCTTCGCTCAGGAAGATCTCTGCCGGCTCGTCGCCGAGTCGGAGCGCAGTGCAATCAAGCCACGCGAGATACGTCGCCTGCGGCGGTGTCCAGCTGATTCGGGGCAGGTGTTGGGGCAGGTCGCGGCCGAGCTGCTCTCGGTTGGCAGCGAGTTGGTCGATCACCGCGTCGAGCCACTCGTCTCCATGCTCGAAGGCGGCCTCGGCGGCGATCACCCCGAGCAGCCCGGTGTGGTCGTCGAGCGCGCGCATTTCCGCGACGAGGTCGCGGGCCGCCGGATCTGCGGTGACCACGAGCGCAGCCTTGAGCGCCGCCAGATTGAACGCCTTCGACGCCGACGTCAGCGACACTCCCCACCGACGCGCGGCGTCCGAGACCTCCAACCACGGCAGATGTGTGGCCCCGGGCAGCGTCAACGGCCCGTGGATCTCGTCGGCGAGCACCCAGACCTCGCGCTCGGCGCAGCGTTCGGCGATCGTCTCGAGTTCGGCGCGGGGGAGTACGCGGCCGGTGGGATTGTGGGGACTGGCCAGCACGAGTGCCCGGGCGCCAGCGGCTAGCGCGGCGTCCAGCGCGTCCATCTCCAACGATCCGTCGGGCGCCAGGTCGATCTCGATCAGCCTGACCCCGGCCGCCGGCAGCATGCTGAAGAACGGCGGGTAGGCCGGGGTGGCGAGCGCGACCGCCTCGCCCGGCTCGGCGATCACCCGGCAGAGCTCGACCAGCCCGATCATCACGTCGGGCACGAGCACTATCTGCTCCTCGTCGACGGACCATTTGAGCCGCCGATCGGCGAAGCCGGCGAACGCGCGGCGGAACGAGGATCGCGCCGGCGCGGCATAACCAAGGTCGGCACGGTCTATTGCGCGTTGGAGCGCCTCGGATATCGGCGTCGCGAGTGGAAAATCCATCTCGGCGATCGTCAGGCTGAGCACGTCGGCGTCGTAGACCGCCCACTTCGCGCCGGCTCGCCGGTGCATCGCATCGAGATCGGGAACGCTCAGGTCGATGGCCATGGGGCGCTGGAGCTTCTCAGATACCGTCAGGTCCTGATCCGTATGACTGGCAAGGTTCGTGGCTGACATAGCGGTGATGGCATGCCTCAATGGCGGGCGCACGCGTTCCGAGCATGCGGCGATCCCGCTGTCGCCGGCGGAGCTCGCGGCGGATGCCGTCGCGGTTCGACGGGCGGGCGCGTTTGCGGTGCACGTGCACGCGCGCGATGCTCGCGGTACCCCCACGATGGCGGCGGCCGCGTGCGACGCGGTGATAGAGGCGATTCACGCGGCGGCGCCCGGGTTGCCCGTGGGGCTGACGACCTCCTCGGCGATCGATCCGGATCCGTTCGCACGCGCCGCCGCCGTACGGGCGTGGCGGCGCCCGCCGGACTTCGTCGCGGTCACGCTGTCCGACCTCGGCGGGGCGGGGATCATCCGCGCCGCGTCGCACGCCGGGATCCCAGTCGAGGTGGGCCTCGCCAGCCCCGACGATGCCGACGAGCTCGCGCGAGGCCCGTTCGCGCACCAGGTCGTGCGCGCGCTCGTCGAGGTCCGCGGTGGCGCCGACGAGGCCCGCGCGATCTCGCGGCGCGTCCCGGATGGGGTTCCACAGCTTTGGCACGGCTACGGTGTGGGGACCTGGGATGTGCTGGCGGCGGCCGTCGCCGAGGGTCACGCCGTGCGGATCGGGTTCGAGGACGTGCTCGAGCTGCCAGACGGGCGCGTCGCTCAGAGCAACGCCGAGCTTGTCGAGGCGGCGGTGGGATTGGGGGCCGGCGTCGGGGAGTGACGCTGGTCGAGGGCCGGCGGTGGGGAGTGGCGCTGGCCGGGAGCCGGCGGCTCGGAGTGACGCGGCCCGCCGACGACACGCTCGAGCCAGGCGGCGAACAGCCGGCGGGCGAGGCCGGTCATCTCGCCCTCGTGAGCGCCGATCTGGTCGAGCAACCGGGGGCACCCGGCGGCTCGCAGGCGAGGTGCTGGAGCACGAGCAGGTTCGGTCCGGCGCCGGTCACGGTGTCTCGGGTCCGGTCAGGCCTCGGGTTCGTTCAGGCACGCGACGAGCCTACTCAGCTGGTCGAGAACGTGCTCGAGCGCTGGTTCCCGACGCGGTCACGGTGCTGCGCCGCGGCTGACTCGTTACGCGGCGAGGCGCTCGCGCTCGCCGTCGACGATCGAATGGACGAGATCGGTCAGAATCGGACTCATGCAGTTCGGCGTCACGGATCACATCGACTTGTCCGGCATCCCCCCGGCCGAGCTGCTCGAGGAGCGACTTCGGCTGGTCGAGCTGTACGACCAGCTCGGGTTCGACCGCTACATGCTCACCGAGCACCACGGCACGCCGCTGTGCCTCGTCCCCTCGCCGCATCTGTTCCTCGCAGCCGCCTCACAGCGAACGAGCCGGATCCGGCTCGGCACGCTCGTCACGCTGCTGCCGCTCTACAACCCGCTGCGGCTGATCGAGGAGGTCGGGGTGCTCGACATGCTGAGCGGAGGCAGGTTCGAGCTGGGGATGGGTCGCGGCGTGTCTCCGCCGGAGATCGCCACCTACGGGATCGACCCGGCTGACACGCCGGCGATGTTCGACGAGGCCTACGAGATCCTGATCAAGGGCCTTGGCTCGGAGGCGGTCTCCCACGAGGGGCGCTTCCACTCGATGAACGACGTGGCCATGGTGGTGCCGCCCGTCCAGCGACCACGCCCGCCGCTCTGGTACGGCGTCGGGTCGGCCGAGCGGGCGGCGTGGGCCGCGCAGAACCGGATCAACGTCATGGCACTGCGCCCCGCCAAGGTCGTCCGCCCCTACATGGACGCGTTCCTCGAGGCGTGGGACGAAACCCGGCGACCGGTCGAGGAGAGGCCGCTGCGCGGAGTCGACCGGCCGCTCGTGATCGCCGAGGACGGCGCCGAGGCGAGGCGGATCGCCGCCGAGGCTCACGCCGGCTTCCACCATTCGCTGATGCTGCTGTGGGAGCGCACCGGCACGACTCCTCCGACCCACTTCCCGCCGACATTCGACCTCTGGCAGCAGGCCGGCGGCGCGTTCGCCGGCACGCCCGGTGAGGCGCGCGAGTTCATCGCCGAGCAGATCGAGGTCGCCGGGCTGGACACGATGAACTTCCACCTGGCGTTCGGCAACATCAGCTTCGAGAACGTCCGGCGGACAGCCGAGCTGTTCACGTCGGAGGTACGGCCGGCGTTCGCCGAGGCTGGGATGCGGGGTTAGCTTGGTCCGAAGAATTCGGCTTCGGCCTCGCCGAGGGCGGTCGCCGGCGGCTCGCCGTGCAGGTACTCGCCGGCGATCGCGCCCCAGTCGGCGCCGGCGCGCAGCTGCCAGAGCACGATCCCGACGATACCGTGCATGCGTCGGATCAGCACCGTCTCGGGCGGCAGGGTGAACTGGTTCATCTGGTCGCGGACATCTGCGTCGCGTGGCTCGTCTGGCTCTCGTTCGCGATTCCTGCCGCGGCGCTCGTTTGACCCGAAGCGGCGGAAGCCGGGGACCGCGTACCACCGGATGGCGTGGCGCATCATCCTCAGCGCCAGCTCAGGGTCGACCGCGTCCGCCCGGTCGCGCGGGAGATAGTCGCCCGTGACGAGCGCCGCCTTCAGCGACTCTGCGTCCTTGTTGCGGACGGCGATCGCGATCGCCCGTTCCGCTTCGACCCGCTCGGGGCTTACGTCGCGGAGAAGGCCGTAGTCGAGGAACGCCACCTTGCCGTCCGCGCGCAGCAGGTAGTTGCCCGGGTGTGGATCTCCGAGCGCGATCCGGTCCCGGTACGCCAGGCCGAAGTAGAACCTGAACACGATCTCGGCATAACGGTCGCGCTCGGCTTCGTCCCGCCGGCGGATGGTGTCGAACTTATCGCCGAGGACGTACTCGGACACGAGGACGCGGCGGGTCGAGAGGGCTGTGTCGACGCGCGGCACGAGGATGAACGGATGGCCTCGGAACTTCCGCTCGACCCGGCGCTGATGCTGGGCCTCGAGCTCGTAGTCGAGCTCCTCGCCGATCCGCTCGCGCAGCTCGGCGAACAGCGACCGGGCGTCGATGCCGGGGGCGAGTCGCTTGACGAGCGGCAGCAGCAGCATCGCGTTGCGCAGGTCGGTATCGACCGCCTCCGCGACCCCGGGGTACTGGACCTTGACCGCGACCTGCTCGCCGTCGACGGTGACCGCGCGGTGGACCTGGCCGATCGAGGCGGCGGCGAAAGCCTGCTCCTCGAACTCCGAGAACACCTTGGTGAGCGGTCCGCCGAGCTCGTCGCGCATCATCCGCTCGAGCTTCGGGAACGGCACCGGCGGCACGCTGTCGCGCAGCGACGCCAGCTTGGTCTGAAGCTCCCGCTGCTGATCTTCGGGGAGCCCGTCGAGCTCGACCATCGAAATCATCTGACCGACCTTCATCGCCGCCCCCCGCATCCGGCTGAGCTGGTCGACGAGCTCGTTCACCAGCGCCGCCGTCCGTTCCTGCTGCGCCGCGTCGGCCCGCTCCGGGGTACGCAGGCGGTTCGCGGTCCGCATCCCCGCCCACCGCAGGCCCTGGCCGGTGACCAAGCCGCCGACCCGGGCCGTCCGTCCGATCCGGCTGGTCGGCAGCTTACCGGCTTCGGGTGGCGCTTCGTCGGATCGACCGGTCATACAACCCAGGCTACTTGGGTCTTGACTCAACGCTCGAAGTGCCGCGGGATCCGGGTCCATTCGCTTCGTCGCGACGGTTAGGATCGTTTCCGTGGGCACCGGCGCGTTGGTCTCGACGATCCCGGACGTGATCGCCCGGATGGAGGCGATCGACGCCGCGCTCCCGCGCAAGGACGGCGTCGCGATCTTCAACCGGCTCTACCTCCAGGTCACGCTCGCGGTCGACTCGGCGAGCGCGGGCACGGAGTTCGAGAACCGGGCGTTCGTCGACCGTCTCGACGTCGTGTTCGCCGGCTCGTACTTCGATGCCGAGGCGACGATCGAATCCGGCGCCTCCTGTCCGGTCGCCTGGCGGCCGCTGTTCGAGACTCGCTCTCTGGCGCTCGAGCCCATCCAGTTCGCTCTCGCCGGCATGGCCGCTCACATCAACCACGACCTCCCGATCGTGGTCGTCGCCACCTGCGAGGAGCTGGGGTTGGCTCCGGACGACGACAGCCCCGTCCATCGTGACTACGAGCGGGTCGACGCGCTGCTGGCGGTCGTCGAGGCAAAGGTCGCCGGCTGGTTCGACACCGGCTTGATCGCCGACATCGAGGACGTCACCCCTCAGAAGACCGACGAGGCACTCGCGATGTGGTCGCTCGTGGCAGCCCGCGACGTGGCGTGGGATCACGCGAAGCTGCTCTGGGATATGCGGAACGCCGGCCTCATCCGGGATGCCTACCTCAAGGCGCTGGCACGCACGACCGAGCTCACCGCGCGGGCGATGCTGGTCTAATCGGCCGACGCGGACCAGGCGCGGGCGATCTCGGCTCCGAGCCTGCAGTTGGCGCGGACGATCTCGAGGTTGACGGCGACGCTCGTCCGGTCGGTGTGCTCGTGGATGTAGTCGAGCAGGAAAGGCGTGATGTCTTTGCCGCGTACCGAACCGACGTCGGCCGCTTCGAGCGCTTCGGCGAGCAGGCGATCGTGGACGGCGGGGTCGAGCTGTGCGGTCTCGGGCAGGGGATTCGCAACGAGGATCCCACCCGGGAGGGCCACCGCGTCCGCGGCGCGCATGATCTCGGCGATCTCGGCGGGGGTGGTGACCGAGAAGTCGACCTTGTAACCGCTGTCGGTGAGCCAGAACGCCGGGAACCGCTCGGTGCCGTAGACGAGGACGGTGACGCTGAGCGTCTCCAAGCGCTCGAGCGTGGCGCCGATGTCGAGGATCGACTTGACGCCACCGGAGACAACCGTGATCCGGCAGCTGCCGAGGATGCCGAGATCCGCGGACTCGTCGAACGTGGCGGCGGCGTCGCGGTGGACGCCGCCGATCCCGCCCGTGGCGAATACGCGGATCCCGGCCTGCGAAGCGAGCAGCGTGGTGGCGGCGACGGTCGTTCCGCCGGTCGCGCGCTTCGCCATCGCAACAGGCAGGTCTCGGGCGCTCAGCTTCAGCGCACCGTCGGTGCCGGCGAGCCGCTCGAGAGCATCCGGCTCGAGACCGATGTGAGCGACGCCGTCGAGCATCGCGATGGTCGCGGGCACCGCGCCGTGTTCGTTCACCGTACGCTCGAACTCGACCGCGGCCTGAACGTTCTCAGGGCGTGGCAGGCCGTGCGTGATGATCGTCGACTCGAGTGCCACCACCGGCTCGCCGCCGCGGAGCGCGGCCTCGACCTTCTCGGAGAGAACGATTCCTCGCTGTCTCATCGACGCGGGATCATGTCAGCATGCACTCTGGGAGCGCGAACGCCCGGGAGCGCGGGCCGGTGTCGGTGTGCGCGATCGGCGATCTCATCCTCGATGTCATCGTGCTGCCAGACCACTCGCTCGTTCCCGACGCGGACACGCCGGCGAGGATCCGGTTTGTCGCCGGCGGTCAGGCGGCGAACGTGGCCGCGTGGGCGAGTGCTCTTGGCGCCAGGAGCCGCGTCATCTGCAAGCGGGGAACCGACTTCGCGAGCGAGCGAGCGGCCTCCGAGCTCGCGCGCCACCGGGTCGAGATATGCGGCCCAGTGGTGGAGGGCCGTGGCGGGGTCGTGGTCTCATTCCGCGACGGCCACGGCCAGCGGACGATGGCATCGGACCGCGGCGCCGCCTCGCTGCTCGATCGGTCCGAGCTCGAGCCGGCATGGGTCCGGGAGTACGACGTGCTCCACGTGTCGGGCTACTGCCTCCTCCGCGAGCCGATGGCCGAGGCGACGATCGAGACCGCAAAGTACGCACAGCGCGTGTCCGTCGATCTGGCGTCGGCCCACGACATCGGGATCGTCGGCGCCCGGGAGTTCACCGCGCGGCTGGAAGCGCTCGCCCCTGATCTTGCGTTCGCCACCGAGGCAGAGCGGGCCGCGGTGCCCGACCTCGATGCCACCTGGGTGATCAAGCTCGGTGCGCGGGGTGCCGTGTTCCCGGAGGGCCTGTATCCGGCCCCGTCGGTTGACGCCGTCGACACGACCGGCGCCGGCGACGCGCTCGCTGCCGGCTACCTCGTCGGCGGGCCCGAGCTCGCGATCGAAGCCGCGGCCCGAAGCGTCGGCTTGGTCGGTGCGATGCCGCCTGATCCGCTCGGCGGCTAAGCGAATCGAGTGAACAGACGAGGATTGCTGAACAGCGCGATGCGCCCGATGCCACGCTCCGTGGTCGTGAGCACGACGATCGCGAACGGCTCGTAGACACCCGTGTCGCGGCGCACATATGCAGCCGATGCGGGTTGGCCGTTGGCCACTTCCGGCAGCATCCTCCAGGTGCCCGCCGGACCCATCACTCGGCGGATGTAGCGCATGCAGTTCCGTTTGCCGGCGAACCAGGTCCGCGCCGGGGTCATCTCGAGGGTCGCGTCGTCGCGGAGGACCCGTTCGAGCGCCACCGGATCCGAATCCTCGAAGGCATGCATGTACTGGTCGAGCAGCTCTCGAGCGCGTGGGTCGTCGGGCTCGGTCAAGGTCTCCGGAGAGGGAGCGACGTCGTCGAGCCGGGCGCGGGCGCGCTGGAGCGCGCTCTTGACCGCCGGGGTGCTCGTGCCGAGCATCTGCGCGACCTCGGGCGCCGGGAAGGAGAGAACCTCGCGCAGAATCAACACGGCTCGCTGGCGTGGCGGCAGGTGTTGCAGGCTCGCGATCAACGCGAGTCTGACGCTCGCCCGGCTGGCGGCGATCGCCGCAGGATCGCCCGACTCGGGGCGCGTCAGCGAGTCCGGGATCGGCTCGAGCCACGCCACGTCGACGGGCGCGAGGAGCGGTTCGGCGTCGGGGTCATCGCTCGGTGCGCCAAGGCCGGACGGCAACATCCGCCGGACGGGCCGTCCGAGCGCGGTCAGGCAGACGTTGGTCGCGATCCGGTAGAGCCAGGCGCGCACGGCGGAACGATGCTCGAGCGCGTCGAACGAGCGCCACGCCCGCAGGTAGACCTCCTGAACCAGCTCCTCGGCGTCGTCGACCGAACCGAGCATCCGGTAGCAGTGCACGAACAGTTCGCGGCGAAACGGTTCGGTCAAGCGCTCAAAGCTGTCCTCGCCCCGGACCGGGCTCGGTTGCCGCCCCAAGGTCAGCCTCCCAAGGCCACGGCGACCGCGGCGGATAGGCCGAGCTTCGGCCGGAGCCAACGCGCGAACATCGCGATTGCCTCGTCGGATTCGACTGAGCGGCCAGCGGCCATCTGGAACGTGTGCTGCTGGCCGGCGAACACCTCTAGCTTGGTCTCGACGCCGGCTCCGATCGCGCGCTCGGCGAGCGCTCGGCTGTCATCGAGAAGGGTCTCATCGCCTCCGACCTGGATGAACAGCGGCGCGAGGCCATGGAGATCGGCTTGGATCGGGCTGGCGAGGGGATCGGTGGGATCGCCTTCGGTGCCCAGAAACGTGGCGGCCAGCCCGTCGACTACTTCCTTGTAGAAGAACGTCTCGGTTGCCCAGTTGGACCGGTACGACTCGCCCGCCTGCTCCATGTCCACCCATGGGGACATCAGCAGCGCCGCGGCTGGGAGCCGCAGTCCGCGCTCACGGGCGCGGAGCTGGACGCTCATCGCGAGCCCGCCGCCGGAGGAGTCGCCCGCGAACGCGACGTGCCCTGGGTCGATCTCGTGTTCTTCGATGAGCCACTGATAGACGTCCGTCGCATCGTCGACCTGCGCTGGGTGGATGTGCTCGGGCGCCAGCCGGTAGTCGAACAGAAGGGCTCGTACGCCGACGGCCTTCGCGACGTGCGCGAACAACTTTCGGTGTGTGTAGATCGAGCCGCCGACGAAGCCGCCGCCGTGCATGCACAGGAGCGTGCGATCGTCGTCGCAGCCCTTCGGCACGGCCCACATCGCCGACAGGCCGGCGGCGTCGAGTTCGACGTAGTCGACTCCGCGCGGCTCAGCGGTCACGTCCCCCCATGCCTCCAGATCGGAAGGCGTGCCCTTGATCCGGTTTGCCGTCCACTCCAGATACATGTCCCTGACGATGTCGGTGCTGTTCTGGGTCATCTGTCTCCCTTTCGCCTGATTGTCTACCGACCGCCCCGAGTTGGGCGCTCATAGATCAAGACCAAGCGGGCGGCGGGAAGGAATCGCTCGCCGTGGCTGTTTGGGCTGGCGGGGCAGGAAGCTCGCCTCGCGAACGGTCTGCCCTGGCCGATGATCGTCTTGGTCGCTGGCTACCATGCGCCGCCATGCCGAGTCCCGGTTTTCGTCGGGGACTCGTCGCCGTGGCGGGCCTACTGTTTGCGATAGGGGTCGCGGTGGTGGTCCTTGTCGTACTCAGCTCTGGAAGTGCTCGCCACGCCCCGCCCGTAGTGCCGGCTGCCGCGCCTCCGCCTCCGCCCCCGCCCCCACCGCCACCACCGCCGAAGCCCAAGCCGAAACCCCGCCCGGCTCCCACCGACGACCCCTGGCCGCTGTACGGCTACAACCTGGCGCGCACGCGCGCATTTCCGAATGGGGCGAAGCTCGATCCGCCGCTGCACGTCGGATGGAGCTTCCACGACGGTGCGCTGCTCGAGTTCCCCCCGGTGATCGACGACAACACGCTCTACTTCGAAGATGCCAATGGTTGGGCGAGCGCGCTCAGCTCCACCAACGGTCACTTGATTTGGCACCGGAGGATCGGAACCCTGGCCGCCGCGTCGCCGGCGCTCGACCTGCGGCACAAGATCGCGTTCTTCGTGCTGCTGTCGAACAGCCCCGGATCCCACGTGCCGGGCAACGGCTCGATCGTGGCGCTGTCGATGAAGACCGGCAAGGTCATCTGGTCGCACTCGCTGGGTTCGGGCAGCGAGTCATCGCCGGTGGTGCATGGCCTCAGTGTGTTCATGGGCGACCAGGGCGGCACCGTGTACTCGTTCCGGACCTACGATGGGCATCTCAACTGGGCCTTCCAGGCGAGCGGCTCCGTCAAGGGCGGTCCAGCGTTTGCGCACAACACGATCTACTTCGGGGACTACGGCGACCATGTCTACGCGGTCGACGCCGCCAACGGGAGGGAGATCTGGTCGGCGGGTGGTGGCGGCAGCTTCTACTCGACGCCGGCAGTCGCGTTCGGGCGGGTGTACATCGGCTCGACGAGCGGCACGGTGTACGCGTTCTGGGCCACCTCGGGGGCGACGGCGTGGTCGGCGGGGACTGGGGCGTACGTCTACGCATCGCCCGCCGTGGCCGACATCCCGGGGCTCGGGCCGACCGTGTACATCGGCTCCTACGACGGCCACGTCTACGCCTACGACGCCAACAGTGGCGGCTTGCGCTGGAGCCACGCCGCCGGCGGACGGATCGACGGGTCAGCGACCGTCGTGGGCAACGTCGTCTACTACTCGGACCTGGGCTCGAACAACAGTACGGGCCTCGACGTGCGGTCCGGCCGGCAGGTGTTCGGATTTCCCGACGGCGAGTTCACCCCTGTGATCACCGACGGCAAGGTCGTCTTCCTGATCGGCTACTCGACGATCTATCAGATGGTTCCCAACCGCTGACGCTTCGCGACTACGGATCGGATCGGGTGGCTCGGTCGAAAATCTCGGCGGCCGCCTCGTGAAAACCAGACGGCAGTCCCGCCGCACCGTACGTCGCCGCGATCTCTTCCATCTCTCCGACCCACCGCCACCCCTTGGCGGTAGCCGAGTCTGAGGCGGCCTGCCAGCGATCCTCGAGCTTCGGTTGCGAGCGTCTCCACTCGGCTCTGAGTGCGTCCTCGACTCCCGTGGCGCGGGCGCTGGCAAGCGCGGACAGAAGCAGCGCAGCGGAGCCCTTGGTCCACGCTGCGTAGGCCATCTTCAGCGCTGATGCCGCAACCGGCGAGTCGTCGAGTACGACCGGCTCGAGACGGCTGTCCTCGAACAGTCGAGCCGCCTCGGGTGCGCGATCGCCGGACAGGTACAGGCGTGTCGTTCCCGCTCGAGTTGGCGGCGGACCGACGATGCCGCCGTCGACCCAGCGGCCGTCGAGCAGCTCCCCGATGCGCGCGGCGGTCATCGGCGACACCGCGTTGGCGTCGATCACGAGCGCCGGCGTGTCTGGCACCGAGCGCGCCACGTCGACCGCGGCGTGGGGAGGGACGACCGACAGGATGACCTCGGCGTCCTCGAGGTTGTCGCCGCGAGTCAAGCCCGCGGCCGCGGCCCGCCGCGCAGATTCCTCACTCCGTCCTCGCGGGAGCCACAGCACTTCGTGGCCGCGCTGAACGAGCAGCGCGCCGATCGCCGCGCCCATCTCACCGGGGTGGAGTAGGCCGACGCGCACCGCTCAATGATTCCAAAGGGCCGCGTGGGCTATGTGCCGGTTGCGAGCGGCGCGCCGCCAAATCCGAGTTCGTTGCCGTCGGGGTCACGGTAAAGCGTCTTGCGGACCCCGTTGGAGAGCGTTTGTTGTTCGGCTGGGTCGAGGCCGCGGGCGGCGATCGCGGCGACGTATCCGTCCAGGTCGTCGACGAAGAACGTCACGACCGAGTGGCCCGCACCGTCGGCGTCCTCGACGACATACACCGATCGGTCTTCGGCGAGCATCCATACCGCCTCGGTGTCATGCGGAAAGAACGTCGGTTCTCCAAGGAGCCGCTCGTACCACGGCCGGGCGGCTTGGAAGTCGCGGACGCGAAGACCGGCGAAGAGATGGAGCGACACAGTCGCCGAGTCTAGGCACTGCACTCACTCGTAGTTCGTGAACGGCTCGGTCTCGAACCGGCTGCCCTTCTCGCGATCCTGGAACACATGCGTGATCCGAACCGCGGGGGGAACCCGCTCGACACGACTCTCAAGCAGTTCCAAGTTTGGATTGTCACCTAATCCGAGGTCGTTCAGCCGCTCGGCCTCGGCCCTACACACATCACCCGGCGTGGGATTGCTCTCGGGGTAAACGTCCGTGTGGTGATGCACGAGGGCCTCCCAGTGCTCGTCGCCGGCTCGTTCGATCGACTCTCGGATGTCTTCTCGATTGAATGCGATGGTGCACCGCCTAGTCACGGTTCGGGATGGCCATCCATGTAGTAGGTCCCCGTGCACGCGTTGATGTAGTTGCCGGACGAGAACTTCTGCCCATGCCGGGGGAAGTACCACTCGATCGCGTTGTAAGCGGACCGGCCGTGACAACGGCCAAGCTGGAACAGCGCAACGCGCGCGCCGGCTTCGAATTTGCCCTGAGCGACGAATTGATGGGGTCCAACCCAAAGGGCGGTTCCAGTTCCGGTCGCGCGGCGGCCGCCCCAGGAGTTCCAGTGGATCGCCTTGACCAGCCCGGTGGGATCGCCGCCGTTGAAGATAGTGGTTGGCTTCACGTGCCCGTACCCCTCCTGGCCGGGAGCCCACGGACCCGCGAGCACGGACGTGTGGCCCGCCGCAGACGCCTCTGCACCGATACCCAGAACCACGGCAGTCGCTATCGACATTACCGCGATTTTGCGCCTCACACCAGTTCGCATTTCTCCGCCTCCGTCGCAGTCCAGTCGGCCTGTCGACTGAAAACCTACCGCCGGGGGCAAACGGGCGCGCGTTCTTACGGCACGACTTTACGGCACGGCTTGGATCGTGTCTCCGACCGGACGCAGCGGTGAGCTCGACGCGTCGTTGAGCAACTGGCTTTCGGACGCGAACTGGGTCGAGCCTCCGCCGTCGAGGTTCGTCGCGTCGACCGCGCCGATGGAGCGCATCACTTCAGCCTCCTCGGTGAGCGTCAGACCTGCGCTGACGCCGGGGATTCCGTCGGCGGTGGCAAGGATCAGCCGGCCGCGCAGGCGAATCGCGACGGGCATCCCGCCCGGTTTCGTCGGCCGCCGGAACGGGGAGTATGTGTGTAGCATGCACATATACGAATGAAAGGTGGTTTGCGATGCCATCGATCAAGGGCAGCTTTCAACTCTCGTCGTGGGACGAGAATGCATATGACGAGCGCGACGGGCATCGGCTGACCCGCGCGTCGGTCAGCCAGCGGTTCGAGGGCGACATCGCCGGTGATGGGGCCGCGGAATGGCTGATGGCCTATCAAGCGGACGGCCGCGCCCGATTCGTCGGGTTCCAAGTCGTCGACGGAGAGGTCGCCGGGCGGCACGGCACGCTTGTGCTCGAGACCGCGGGCGAGTTCGACGGACGGGTAGCACGATGGGACGCGACGGTCGTTCCGGGTTCGTCCACTGGCGAACTGAAGGACGCGAAGGGCGCGGGTAAATTCGAGGCCCCGCACGGCTCCACGGCTGCCTATGAGCTCGAGATCTCGCTCTCGGTCCGCTGACCCGTCGATCGCCCGGCTCACGAACCTGGTCGCGGCGTGGTCGCTCGCCGTGGCCGACCGTGTAACCGCGGCTGCCGATACGGCGGCGGGGCGCGGCGGGCAGGCCCCCGCCGCGCTCGTGGCCCTGCACGAGTTCGCCGCCGGGAGCACAATCGACCAGCTCCGACAAGTCCTCGGAATCAGTCACTCAACGACCGTCCGGCTGATCGACGGTCTCGTCGCCGACGGGCATGTGAGTCGCACCCCCCATACCGACGACCGCCGCTCCGTCGCCTTGACGCTGACTCCGGCGGGCCGGCGAACAGCGCGCAGGATTCTGGCAGGCCGCCGCGAGGCCGTACAAGGCACGCTGGAAGGACTATCCGAGCAAGAGCGGCGGTCGCTGATGGACCTGGCCGAAGCGCTCACCGAACAGATTGTGGATCTGAAGCTCGACGAGCGCACTCGCGGAAACGATCCTACGAGCGGCTGGCTGTGCCGCCTATGCGACTTTCAAGCGTGCGGACGTCCGGATGGCCTGTGCCCGGCGGCAGCACGGGTGCGCGCCCGGACCAAACCGCCGATCGCCTCTGCACCTACTGCCTTTACGAAGCACCCTCTGCGGAGGCAGCCGCCAAGCGAGCAAATATCCCCGCGGACGCCATCGTCGAAGTAGAGCTCGGCGCCCCAGGTCGCCCACACGAGTGGGCGGCCGCACAGGCAGGCCCCACCGATAGCCCAGATTGGGCATCACGCGACCAGCAGAGCCGGGCGGCTGCCAGGCTGCGCGCTTGGCGGCTGCGGCCCCGGCGTCCGATCCGGCGCCGCACGATCGCTGCGTGTTTCCCGGCGGGAACGTTGCCCGCGACCGCTGCCCGGTCGGGGCAAGAGGACTTGATTACACACTAGAAGTGTCCGGTTTGCAGGCACTTCCGAAAGCGGGAGCGACGGGACTCGAACCCGCGACCTCCGGCGTGACAGGCCGGCGCTCTAACCAACTGAGCTACGCCCCCGGAGGGGGTGGCTAAGTATCGCAGGAGGCAATCGGTCGAGGTTGGTCGGGGCCAGCGCAACTTTCGGGCCGCCCGCGAGTTTCATCGTCGGAATCGATCTCCGGAGGACGCGCCCAACCCGGCCGTGGGTGCGTTAGTTGGGATCAGCGACGGGGACCCGCAAGGGTCCCCGTCGGACTTTAACGGCCCGCGCGCCGGGTCAGGACGGGCCCGGAGGGCCCAGGGACGCCGAGCGAAGCGAGGCCCAAGCTAACCGGCTGATGCGAAAGCCGAAGCTAGGGGCGCGTCAGTAGCTGCAAGTAATTCCTGACGTAGCGCTCGTAGCGCTCGGGCGGGTAGCGCCCAGGGTCGGTCAGGATCATGCGCCCGGCCTGCTCGGCCCAGTCGCGGATCATGCGCGCGGTCAGCTCGACGTCGAGGTCGTGCGGAAGCTTGCTGCGCTCGACGCCCCACCGCACGAGCGCCTCGAGCCGGGCGAGCACCCGCGCCCGGTTGACCTCGACGTGATCGCGGACGATCGATGGCGTGCCCTCGAGCGGGAGCAGGATGATCCGCCAGGTGGCCGGCCGCGTCGTCACGGCCTCGAGGAAGCGTCCGACGCCGGCGATCAGTAGCTCGCCGGGCTCGTGATCGCCAGGGTCCTCGGGTACGACTTGCGCGAGCTGGTCCACCGAGATCCGCTCCTCGCGCTCGATCACGGCGTGCAGCAGGCGGTTCAGGTTGGGGAAGTGGTCGTACACGACGGGCCGGGTGATGCCGGCCTCGCGAGCGATCGCCTCGATCGAGACGCCGGCGTATCCGCGCTCGAGAATGACCTCGAGCGCGGCGTCGATCAGATGCTCCCGGCGCTGCTCAGGGGGCATCCGCGGCGCATAGCGGCGACGGCGCCTGGCGGGGGGATTTGGGGAGCGCGGAGCGGAGGTCATCGCGCGGGCCAGGCTAGCGAACGGGTCAGCTACGACGGGCCCACCGTCGGCCACCGCGCCCCTGAACCACCTGGCGGAGCACTTCCTCGCTCCAGTCGCGGGAGCGCAGCAGCCGGTAGCGCTCGGCTGCGATGCGCATGTAGGCCTCGGTGGCGGTGGCGTCGCCGACGAGGTCGAGCTCACGAAGCAGAGCGACGGCCGGGCGGTACTCCGTCTCGAGCCATTGCCGGGCGGTCTCCTTGCGCTCGAGGGCGTCGCCGCGGGTCTGGATCACGCGGAACCCCCAGGCCTCGACCGCCTCAGCGAGTACGGCGAAGTCCCAGGGATCGGTCAGCACGATTTCGGCGCGGGCGTCAGCGGGAAGCGGCACGCGCTCGAAGAAAACTCGCTCGTGACTCTTGAACGGCAGGTCCGACAGCTTCATCGCGTGGTCGGCGTCGACGCGCGTCGTTACCTCCGTGACGTAGGCGTCGATGTCGGTCCGCCCGAGGGCTCGCGCGACCGAGACACGATGGTGGCCGTCGCGGACGAAATAGAGCTCTCCGACCTTCAGGAGGTCGATTGGCGGGAATGACTCGCCTCGACGTGCGGCGGCGGCGATCTGCTCCCAGCGGCTCCGGGACCGGCTCGAGGTCGGCCGGAAGCGCCGGTCGTAGTCCCGGCTCCGATCCACCGAGCCCACGATCGCGTCGAGCTGAACGACGTGCAGCCCCGTGCGGTGCTCGCTGACGAACCCGAGCGCCGAGATCACCTCCTCGTAGGGCAGGACGACGCCGACGTCGTCGGGCTCCAGGCGCAGGCGCGAGATCAGGCGGGAGATCGTCGCTCGTCGGCGGGCGCGCTGGAAATCGTTCTGGGCGTCCATGCCCGGGAGGCCTGTGGAACGCGGCGGCGGCATGCGCCGCTTGAGCTTAGCCGTCGGTGGGCTCGGCGCCCACGTCTGTCCGGTTATGCCGGCTGCGTGTCGCTCGGGCTGGGGGTCGGCGGCGCGGCCGCGGCCGCAGGCTGAGTCGAGGCCGCGGCCCCGTCCGCTGCGAGCAGGGTCCGTCCCGATTCGGGGTCGAACAGCTGTAGATGGGTCGAGTCGAACCACAGCTCGGCCTCGGCGCCCTGTCGCACTCGGCTTTCGGCGCCCAGTCGCGCGGTGATCTGAATGCCACCTTCGGTGCCCGGCAGGTCCGCGCCGCCCGCGTCGGCCGCCAGCTCGTCGAGCTCACGCGAGGACACCGCCTCCGATTCGACTACGAAGTAGGCGTAGAACTCCGACCCCATCGACTCGAGCACGTCGATCTTGGCCTTGAAGGTGACCCCGCGCGAGCGATCAGCCACCAGGCTGGCGTCCTCGAAGTCCTCGGGTCGCAGACCGGCGATCACACCACGTCGTCCCCCGCCCGGACCGGACTCGAGCCGGTGGCGGAGCTCGTCGGGGATCCGGACGTCGCCGATCGGCAGGTGCACGTTGTCACCGCTGATCTCGCCGGCCAGGAAGTTCATCGACGGCGATCCGATGAAGCCCGCCACGAACAGGTTGTTGGGATGGCCGTAGAGCTCGGACGGCGGGCCGACCTGCTGGAGTAGACCGGCGCGCATGACCGTGATCCGGTCGCCCAGCGTCATAGCCTCGGTCTGGTCGTGCGTGACGTAAATCGTGGTCGTCTCCAGCCGCTGCTGGATGCGGGAAATCTCGGTCCGCATCTGCACGCGCAGCTTGGCGTCGAGGTTCGACAGCGGCTCGTCCATCAGGAAGACCTTTGGGTTGCGGACGATCGCGCGGCCCATCGCGACCCGCTGGCGCTGGCCGCCGGACAGGTTGGCCGGCTTGCGGTCGAGATGCTGCTCGAGGTCGAGGATCTTCGCGGCCTCGTTGACCTTCTGGTCGATCTCTTGTTGCGGGGTCTTGGCGAGCTTCAGAGCGAAGCCCATGTTCTCGCGGACCGTCATGTGCGGGTACAGCGCGTAGTTCTGGAACACCATCGCGATGTCCCGGTCCTTCGGCGCGCGGTCGTTGACAACCTGGCCGCCGATCTTCAGCTCGCCGGCAGAGATGTCTTCGAGTCCGGCGACCATCCGCAGTGCGGTCGACTTCCCGCACCCGGATGGGCCCACCAGGATCATCAGCTCGCCGTCGGGGACGTCGAGGTTCATGTGCTTGACGGCCTCGAAGCCGTCCGCGTAACGCTTGGTGACGTCGTCGAACTCGATCTCGGCCATGTTCTGAAGCTCTCTCTCTTTCTTAACCCTTGACCGCACCCGCCGTCAGACCGGCCACGATCCGTCGCTGGAAGATCAGTACGAGCACCATCACCGGGATGGTGACGATCACCGCGGCAGCGGCGATATCGCCGTACGGCACCGAGAACTGCGAGACGCCGGGGAAGGACGAGATCGCTACCGGGACAGTCTCGGCAGCGGTCGTCGACGTGAGCGAGATGGCGAACACGAAGTCGTTCCAGCAGATGATGAACACGAGGATGAACGTGGTCACGATCCCCGGCATCGCGAGCGGCACGATGATCTTGCGGAACGCCTGGAACGGCGTTGCCCCGTCGACCTGCGCCGCTTGTTCGAGCTCCCACGGTATCTCCCTGAAGAACGACGACAGCACAAAGATCGACAGCGGCAGCGCGAACGTCATGTACGGGATGATCAGCCCGGGCCAGGTGTCGTACAGGCCGACCTGGCGCCACAGGTTGAACAGAGGCCCGACGAGCGAGATCTGCGGAAACAGCGCGACCCCCAGCACGACGGCGAGGAGCACCTGTTTGCCTGGGAAGTCGAGGCGCGCGATCGCGTAGGCCGCCGAGGAGGCGATCGTCACCGCCAGCAGCGTCGAGATCAGCCCGATCCCGATCGAGTTGCGAAGCGCTGAGGTGAAGATCCCGGCCTTGAAGATGTCCGAGTAGTTCGACAGGGTCCACTGGTGCGGAATGAAGCTCCCGTCGGTGGCGGTCGCGGGAGTCTTCAGCGACAGGAACACGATCCACGCGACGGGGACGAGGGAGGCGACGACGATGATCAGGATCGCCGTCGACCATCCGCTGACCTGCTTGGCGCGCAGGCTCATCACGCAGCCTCCGAGCCCGGCGCCACGCCGGCGCCGAACCCCTTGATGAACACGAACGCAATCAGCGCGACCATCAGGAACAGCACTACCGACACCGCCGAGCCGAGCCCAAGGTTGAGCCGGTCGAGCAGCGTGTTGTAGTTGAGCATCGAGATCGACTCGGTGCCCTGGGCGCCCTGGTTGAAGATGTAGATCGTGTCGAAGATCCGGAAGGCGTCAAGGGTGCGGAACAAGAGCGCGACCAGGATCGCGGGCTTCATCAGGGGCAGCGTGATCCTGGTGAACCGCTGCCAGGTCGTCGCCCCATCGACCTTCGCCGCCTCCAGAAGGTCATCGGGGACGAGCGCGAGTCCGGCGAGCAGCAGCAACGCCATGAACGGTGTGTTCTTCCAGACCTCGGTGGTGATGACTGCTACGTAGGTCCCGAAGGTGTGGCTCAGCGGATCGCCACTCAGCCCGAGCAGCCCCGGGATCCAGCCGCTCTGGAGCGACCACGCGAGCATCCACGACTCAGCCGCCACCACGGCGACGATGGCGTACGGGACGAGTGCGATCCCCCGCACGAACCCACGGGCGAAGATGACCCGGTGCATGGCCAACGCCAGGCACATCCCGAGCACGAACTGGATCGACACGCTGATCACCGTGATGATCACTGTGTGGAGCACGTCCTGCCAAAACACCGGCGCGCTCAGCACATGGCCGTAGTTGGCGAGACCGATGAACTTGGTGGCGTTCGGGAAGCGCAGGTCGGCACGCTGGAGCGACAGCGCGACCGCGTCGATGACCGGGTAGGCCGTCACGGCGATCATCACGATCGCAGCGGGGGCGATCAGCCAGACGGCGAGGCGGCGTTCGGCGCGGGTGCGATCGGTCAGATGGCGGCGGCGGCGCGGGGCGGCGGTGGGCGCCGGCGCGGTGACGGCCCCGGTACTCACAGGAGCGCCGCCGAAGAGAGCGAGGCCTTGATCTTGTTACGCAAACTGCTCACCACCGTGCTGGGGTTGATGTTCGAGGTGGGGGACAAGGTCTTCTGGATCGCGAGCGTGACGTCGGCGTAGGCCGGCGTCTGCGGGCGGATTCCGTAGTTCTGAAGCTGCTGCTTGATCAGCTGATGAAACGGATAGGCCTTCCCGAATGCCGGCTGGTCGTAGATGCTGGCGGCGACCGGGGCGAGGCCGCCCTTGATCGCGTTCCGGGATTGATTGCTCGGCTGGACCAGGCACTGAACCGCCTGGAACGCAAGGTCCGGGTGCTGGGAGAAGGCCGAGATGCCGAGGTTGTAGCCACCGATCGAGACGCGGGGGGTGATGCCGGGGACGACCCCGGGGAAGAGGGCGTATCCCATGTCCTTGAAGACCTTGGGGTTGCCCGCCTGGGTCGCCGACCAGACGAATGGGTAATTGATCATGAACGCGGCGCTGCCGCTCTGGAAAGCCACCTGCCCGGGACCCTCCTGCGACACGTTCAGCGAAGGGTCGGCGCCCTTCGAGGTGGCGAGCTGGCGCATGATCGACGCCGCTATGGCAGCGGGCCTGCCGATAACGACCTGGTTGTCGGGCGAGAGGATCTGGCCGCCGGCCGAGTTGACCAGCGAGTTGAACCACACGGTCAGACCCTCGTACTGGGCGCCCTGCTCCTCGATGAAGTGGGGTTTGCCCTCGGCTGCGAGGTGGTTGGCATCGGCGATCATCTGCGCCCAGGTAGTGGGCGGAGTCGGCACGAGGTCCTTGCGGTACCACAGCAGCTCGGTGTTCGAGTTGATCGGGACCGCCCAGAGTTTGTTCTTCCATGTGGCGGTCTGAACGGGCCCGGCGAGATCGGTGGACTTGATCTGGGCGGCGAGGCTCGCCGGCACAGGCTTCAGCCACTTCGCGGTCGCGAACTCGGCGGTCCAGTCGACGTCCATCGCGAGGATGTCGATCGACGAGTCGCTGGCGGCGAGGCGGCGGACGAGCGACACGCGCTGCTGGTCGGACGACGTCGACAGGAAGTTGATCTTGATGTCGTAGGCGCCGTGCGAGTTGTTGCTGCACTCGGTCGCGGCCGCTTGGAACGAGCCCGACGGCTCGGGGAACACGTACCAGTTGAGCGTAACGGGGCCTTTGCTCGATGAACCGCAGGCGGCCAGGAGCGCGGTAGTAGCAGCGGTGGCGAAAACCGCGGTGAGTCGCCTGCTACCGATCCCGAAAGAGTGTCTCCTCAGCACTCTCTCCTTCCCAGTCGAACCCTTCTGATCCCGTTACGTGACGGGCGACGATGGCCTGGTACCCGGCAGGTGGCCTCGTCTAACTTGAATTTCACAATTCGTGGTTCGGTTGGATAAGCGACCGGTAGGTTCGTTGGCCGCGGTGGCGGCAGGCGCTGGGTGGGTTCAGGCACGTTGCGGCGGATTCGGCTCCGCGCACAGGGCGCACCGGCTCCAGTCGAACGGGCGCTCGATGCCGCGCAGGCGCCGGTCGTTCTCGTGCCATTCGCGATTGAGGTGGCGGCCGATGACGACCGCGGCTGTTGCGCCGGCGCCCGCGGCCTTGAGCGCCGCGGCGGCACTCTGGGCGCTCGCTCCGGTGGTCCAGGTGTCGTCGATCAGGAGCACCGAGCAGCTGTTGAGCGGGTGGGTCGCCGCGAACTTGTCAGGGGTGAAGGTTCGTGGGACGGCGTGGGTATGCGAGCGTTGGAGGATGGGGCGGTAGCGGTCTCTCGTAGGCCCGACCAGCTCACCGACGATCCAGCCGAGGGGATGCAGCTCGTCGCGTGGGCGGTCGCCCGACGGAACCGTCGTGACCAGGTCGAAGCGGTCCGTCCCAGCGGCGCGAGCGACGCACCTCTCGTGCTCGGCGAGGAACCGCCAAAGGATCGCCGCGAGGCTCGCGCCGAGCCGGCGTGCGACCTCGCCGTCCAGCCGCTTGTAGCTCGCGAGCGCGTGATGAAGCTGCTCGCGCGCGACGCTGTAGGAGATCGGGGCGACGGCGTCGAGCACCGACTGGCCGTGATCACACGCGTAGCACCGCGAGTACCCGTCGGTGAAGTTGAAGCAGGTCGTGCACACGCTCGGGCCGCGGCGCGGGCCGAGCATCACGTTCTCGTAAAGCGCGCTCAGCTCTCGGACCGAGGGCATCGGTCTGCCCCGGTCAGGCCACGAGCGACCCGGGCGAGATCAGCCGCTCGACGACGGTCGTGATCTCCTCGGGCTCGCGCACCACGTGGGTCCCGGGCCGGCGCGCATACTCGCGCGCCCAGGCCTGCCGCTCGACCAGCGAGGCCAGGAGAAACACCGGTCTTCCCTGTGCGAGCGCGAGACGCGCCTGCATCCGCGCGCCGCTGGTGTCGGACGCCTCGACGACGACGGTCGCGAGCGCGATGCCTGACATGACCGCGTTCCGCATCGGGAAGCTCCGGCGGCTGGGAGGGGAGCCGGGCCAGAATTGCGAGACAACCGCGCACTCCGAGGCGATCCGTTGCTGGAGCTCTTGGTTTTGTGGCGGATAGGAGCGCCCGAGCCCCGTTCCGATCACCGCGACGGTCCGGCCGCCGGGCTTGGTGCGGGCGGCGGTGTGGGCCGCGGTGTCGATGCCGGCGGCGAGGCCCGACACGACCGTGTATCCGTGGTCAACGAGATGCTCGGCGATCGCGGCGGCGCGCCCCGTGCCGGCATGGCTCGCCTTGCGCGCCCCGACGACGGCGACGCCTCGGGCGTCGGCGGGCGTCAGGTGGCCGGCGACGAACACCATCGGGGGGCGGTCGTGGACGGCCCGGAGGTTCGGGGGGTAGCCGCGGTCCAGCAGCGTGACGAGGTGCATGCCTTGGGAGCTCCACCGCTCGAGGTCGGCGCGGGCCTCGGCGATCAGCCGATCCGGGTCGGCCTTCCGGTGGTCGGGGCCTTTCTTACCCCCGGTGCTGCGGTCCCTGGGTTCTGGGAAGAGGGTCGTCTGAGCGCTGGGGGCGAGCTTGTCCGCGATCGGGGCGATCTCGTCCGCGATCGGGGCCAGCTCGTCTGCGGTCGGGGCGATCTCGTCCGCGATCGGGGCCAGCTCGTCCGCGAGTACGGCGGCGACGCTTTCCCGCTCCTCGATCAGGTCGGCGTACTCCACCCAAGGCCGCCGACCGGTCCTGAGCAGGGCCACCATCGCCGCACGCTCGTCGGCAGCTGTCATCGCGCGAGCCTAGCGTGCCCGCCAGATGCGCTTGGTCGGCTTCTCAGCCGACCGGCTGAACCGGCTCTGCCGGTTGAGCGGGCTCCTTCGGCTGCGACGCCTCGACGGTGCTGGCCTGGCTAACCAGCTGGTCCTGCGGCTCGTGTTCCTCGCCGCTCATGGCGCTACGGAAGTCCCGGAGTCCCTTTCCGAGCGCACGGCCAGCCTCTGGCAGTCGCTTGGGTCCGAGCACAAGCAGCGCGACAACGAGAATCAGGAGCAGGTGCGTCGGCTGAAGGATGTTGTCGACGAATGGCATCGGGACAAGCTTACCCGCTGAGCGAGTCCGGCCAAGGGACTTTTCGGTGTCGGAGGCTCGTACCGAGCGATGAGGCCCCGTGATCAAGGCGTTTCTTCGGCTAAGGATGACCGCCGACGATCACCGGTACCCGCTGGCTGGCGGCGGGGGCGTATGGGTAGTTGCCCATCGGGAGCGAGGCGATCTGGAACCAATAGGTTCGGAAGATGCTCGGATCGCCAGGTCCGAAGGAGGCGACCGTCGAGAAGCGACCACCCCCGCTGACGTGCTCCTCGACGCCGTAGGTCTCGTAGGTGGACTTGTAGCCGATGCGTAGCCGCACGAGTGCGCCGCCAGGCGGGAGGTACCCGCCGAGCAGCTGCCCGACCAGGTGAACGGTGCCGCCCCACGCGACTCTCCGTGGCCAGACGCGCACGAGCCTCACGTTCGCGGGGACGATGGTCGCCACCTGTCCGCTCGAGGGCAGGATCGTCGAGGTGCCGTTCGTGACCGCCCGGATGATGCGCGACGGGCCGGGCGGGATCGTCGCGCTCCAGCTGCCGTTCGCGCCGGTTGTCGCGGTTGCGACCTGACCGAACGCGTTCGTGTTGTTGTTCGGCGCCGCGAAGATCTCGACCGGCTGACCCGGTAGGGGCAAACCCGTTCCGGTCGTGTACAGACCATGGACGGTGACGGATTTCCCATACGGAACGTTCAGGCTCGTCGTCGTTCGGACGCGCGGCGGTCTGCAGATCCGCTTGGCCCGTCCGCGGTGGGGGCCGGTGCGGACGCGCTTGGTGGTGCACTGCTCGACGTATTTGACGACCTTGATCCTCTTGTAGTGCCCGTTCCGCTTGACCCTCACGAAGACAGTTCGACGCTTGAGCGGATTGACGATCTTCGTCAGGCTGACCTGGGAGTCGGAGGCGATGCGGAGCGGGAGAGCGAGTTGCTGAGTGGTCGAGGCGCAGTTGCCGACGTTGTCGCACGCGGTGGCGCGGAACGAGTACGGCCCGCTACGCCCGGCGTCGTCGAAGTGAGCCACGAGATGAGAGCCGTTGAACGACCCCGGAAGGCTCGTCCAGTTGCTCGTTCCGGCGGGGGCCATCTCGATCGTCCCGCCGGCCACCCCTGATTCGCTGTCGCTCGCGTCGATGACCAGACCGGTCGGATCGTGCGGGTTCTGCGGCTCGAAGTGCAGCGACGGTGGCGCCTCGTCGATGTGGACGGCGACGGAGTTTGTGCCCGTGTTCGGCTGACCTTGTGGGTCCACGGCCCTGTTCCATGCCGTGCACGACACGGTGTGGATGCCATCGCCATCAACCGTAATACCCTTCGCGGGGTACGACGTCATGCCGCCGCGGTCGATGCCGCAATTCATACCGCCGATGCCGGAAGGACCGGCGGTGGGAGTGGCGGTCACGGTCACGGCGTGGTTGATCCAGAGGCCTGGACTCGGATCGTTCGGCGTAGCCAGCGTGACGCCCACTGGGACGTTGTCGATGTGCAACACCCTTGATATCGAGCCCGAGACGCCAGCGGCATTCGTCGCGTTGAGTTGCATCGTCAAATTGCCGCTCCCGGGCACATACGTCCGGGTGTCCACCTGAAATCCCCAATCTCCTGGATCTGGGCACTGTTGCCACACGGAGGTGTCCCGCGGCACTGGGGGAGCGGTCACTAAAACGCTATCGAGATACGCCCACATGTCGCACGCGCCGGAGGGATCGCTGGCATCTGATGCGACCCACCATGAGTCACCGGGAGGATTCCAGACGGACTGTGCGTCGCTCCACAGGGCGCCAATTCCCGTCACCGTGGGAGCCGATGTCTCAGTCCCGGAAAGCTCGATCCCGCCGATTGTCAACTCGGACTCGAGTTGTCCGCACGGCCCCTGGCTCGCCGAATGCGTACAAACTAGCTGAATACCGTAAATCTGGCTGTTGATGTCGGAGGTTCCTTCGAGGCCAGTGTTAAACCATTCTTGGCTCGAGGCCAAAGTCGATCCTCCAAAAACTCCTGTCGCGTTACTCCTCCAGAAGTCACCGGCAACGAGGCCACTCGGCAGCGTTGTTGCCGTAACATCGCCATTTGTAGTCCAGGCCGAATTGATCGTGATGCCAGACGGTGCTGTCGTCATCCAAAAGGCATTCTGCCCAGGAGGTACGTCGGCGAGGCTAACGATCGTCATAGGACACAGGCTTGAGGTGTAGAACGCTGCCAAGTCTCCGTAGAGGCTAAAGGCATTGCAGGCACCGGCTTGACCGGCGCCCATGTCTCCGTCGGAGACCCAGATCGTCCCCGCCTCGGCCGCCGGGGACCGGAGGGCTAGGAACAGACACAAGGCGACGATTATCGTGATCGCGTTTGCCGCGCGGGTGGAGAAAGTTCGGCGATTTACGCTTCTGCCAGTCATAGACTGCAAACTGTCGATACGTGGCTGAAAAATGGTCGCCGTCGAGGGCGCCCCGGCAGCGGACGCGAACAGGCTGGCCGGTCCGGAGCAACAATCGGACGTCGCAAATGGCCTTGCGTTGCATCCGGGAGGAAGGCGGTCATCGGAGTCCTTATCCATTCGGAGATTGGATGGGGCCAAGCGCGCCCGATTCCCCGGTCGGGCTGGCGGTTGCGGAAGATGCGGCGGGTCGACTCACGGGGTGGCTCGGCGGCGGAGGCGGAGCGGATCGATAGGTCGGGGCGGTCTCGACATGGCTGGTCTCGGCGTAGGTTCTCGGGCTCGTGGTTGTCGTGTGCGCGGTGTCGATGGAAACCGCCGGGCTGGAGCGGAGTTGCGGGTGCGCTCGATGAGTCGGCCGGATTGCCGGCGCACGATGTGCGGCGCGCAGGACGGTCTTGCTCCGGACCGTCCGGGACGCCGCTCGCGCGCTGAGATTGGGAGGCACGCTGGCGGTCAGCTCCGCAAGGCCGAGGTGCAAGAGTCGGGAAACACCGCTTCCGAAGACCGCCGCGACGCCGACTTTCGAGCCGCTGGGGGGGCGCTGTGCGCCGCTGGGGCTCAGCACGATGGACACGACTCCGATCAACACCACGAGGGCGACGGCAAGACCGCCGACAGCGGCTACGCGCGACCGTCGATCGAACCAGCGGCGGGTCTGCGTGCCTGCCGGAGGATCGACGGTGTCGGCTGGCGCTTGGAGCGCATCGTGAATGGAGGCGGAGCGCTCGCCCCAAAAATCCTCGGCAGTGGGCGGAGGCTCTTCAGCGTCCTCGGACGAGGCTCGTGGTCCGAACGGGACGAGCTCATCGCGGGGGCCGAGCCAGTCTCGGGGAAGGCGAACCACGTTGGTCCGCGGACGAGCCTCTTGCTCTCCCGACTCGGTATTCCGACCTTCCCTCACCCCGTTGGCGACCTTTTCCAGCGGTTTCTTACTCGACGGCTGTCATACCGTCCTGAATGCGCGGTATTATAACCCTGATTTAGTTCCAATTGGACTCAATTAGCAAAGTTTCGGATGAATCTCGGGGAGCCTGAAGAGTCGTTTCTGACCGTCGCTGAGGTGGCGGAGATGCTGAAGCTGAACCAGCAGACGGTTCGGAACTGGATCGACCAGGGGTCGCTGCCGGCGCTGCGGGTCGGTCGGCGGGTGCGGATCAAGCGCTCCGACTTCGATCGCGTGCTGTCTCGGTCGTATACGGCTGGTGGCGGGGCTGGCGCGCAGGAGGCCGGGCCGAGCGCGGAGGACTTTTGGGGCGGCGAACCGATCGGCGTCGTGGACACCGGCGTCGCGCCCGACGAAACCGCCGGTGACGAATGAGCTTCAGAGACGACCTCGATCGCCAGCGAGCGCAGATCATGCGGGCGGTGCGGCAGGCAGGCACGGACTGGGCCGAGGCGATGCGGGCGCACAAGCTCGCGCCGCCCGACGCCGGGTTTGCGGCCAGGTTGCGCTCGCTCTCGGACGCGGCCGAGCGAGAGCAGGTGGCGTGGGAGCATGCGCATGCGGCGGGCTTGCTCTGGCGACCTATCCCGGGCGCGGAAAATGCGGAGCCGCCTTACGAACTCCGACCGGGAACGGGGCGACGCGGGCCGGCGGAGCTGTGGACGACGTTCGATCAGACGGTGGCGGCGCTGAACCGAGCGATCACGGGATCGAGCGCCGCCGACGTCGCCGACGCGTTTGGCGAGCTTTCGGACGCGGCCGGGGCGCTTGCGACGGCGGTCGCGAGCGACGATGAGGCGCAGCCGCGCCCGGCCACGCGCGACGCCGCGTAGACCGGGTCGCAGCGCCGCGTAGACCTATTCACGACGCCGCGTAGACCAGTTCGCGACGCACGTGGATAAGCCGCTGGCTGGGATGTAGAACGCGACAAGGCCGTCGGCCTCGCCGGCGCTTTGGACGCATAAGCGCATGGGAGGGTGTCGCACAAACCCTGGCGTGCCCGGTTCGTTG
Organism: uncultured Solirubrobacterales bacterium; assembly: GCA_963737055.1. GTDB lineage: Bacteria > Actinomycetota > Thermoleophilia > Solirubrobacterales > Solirubrobacteraceae > Palsa-465. The sequence goes on from CAVTRE010000005.1 coordinate 184,273, forward strand.
TGGCCCCGTCACAGGACGCGGACCGCCAAGGATGAGCCTGGTCGAGAAACCCCGGAATAAGCGCGATTTCTCGACCACCCTCCGAGAAATAGAGGCCAACCGCCGCGCGGCGACCGAGCCGGTTGTGTGCTCCTCACAAATCCGGAGATTTGTGCGACACCCTCGGGAGACGCTGATGTGTCGCTAAGGTCGCGGGAACAGGTGGCTTTGGCGCGAAGTGCACCGCGGGCGCGCTCTGGTCCTCGACGCGGCTCGCGACGCGGTGGCGACACCCGTCGCATAGGCGGGTTGTCAGCACCCCGACCGTCAATCGCCGCTCACACCTGACCAAAACAAAATGTTTACTCGGCCCGAAGGTGGACACCGCAGAATGCGGCTGGACACGACAAGGAGAGAGACATGCCTCAGATCATCGTGACCTCGGATCGAGGGGCTGCTTTCGGCGAAGGCGCCGTGACGTTTCGTGAGCGCGTGACCTTGGCCGACTTTGAGAGCGACCACTTCGGTAAGCAGCTGGTAGAGCGCCTGGGCTGGGCGGTAGGGGACGCCGACGCGGTGGAGCGCGTGGACGAACCGACCGAGGCGGCCCATTACAACCCGCGCCAGCCGGCCTACGACCCCGTCGACCCGATCGACGAGATCGACGACCCCGCGGAGCCGACACGCGCCGGCGCCGGCCGGATTACGGCTGCATCGCCGGCGTAGTCAGCGCTCCGACGCCGGCGTAGTCAGCGGTCCGTCGCGAGCGTAGTCACGACAGCCTCGTACACCCCGGCCCCGTAGGGCTCGGAGGCGACGCGGACCCCGCGACGCTCGGCCAGCTCGGCGCCAAGATCAGGATCGCGCTCGAGGGCGTTGGCGACGAGCCAGAAGGCGTCGACGACGAGCGCGGCGTCCATATCCTCGCGCGAGTCGCCGACCGCGATGCAGTCGGCGGCCGTGTAGCCGCGGCCCTGCATGTGGCGCGCGACCGCGCGGGCCTTCGAGGCGCCGGCCGGGATCAGATGGTAGGCGTGGACGACTGGCAGGGCCTCCATCTGCTCGGAGGCGGCGCGGACCACGCCGTTGTCTACCAGCCGCAACCAGCCGAACCCATTCTCCTCCAGCACCTCGTGAACGAGGTCCAGGTCGACCGCGCCCCGGAACAGGTGGGAGACCTCACGCCTGATCGACCACGGGGTGTGGTACTCGAGCCTGCCGGCGAATCGGTCGAGGAGCAGCGCCGGCGCCCCCGACCGCTCGATTTGCTCGAAGATCGTGCCGCTCGCGTCCGATGGGACGAGGCCGTCGGTCAGCCACTCGAGCTCCCCGTCCATCACCAGGCCGCAGCCGAGCTCGAAGATGTACGAGCTCGACCCGATCATCCGGCTGTTCTCGAACACGCTCGACTGCCGGCGCCCCGAGTAGAGAACAACCTCGACGCCGGCGCGCCAGCAGGCCTGAAGCGCGCGCACGCCGTCCAGGGCGAACTGCCCGTCCGCTCCGTGTAGAAGCGACCCGCCCGGGCCGAGCAGCGTTCCGTCCAGATCGACGTACAGGCAGCGCATAGCGGGCGCGACCGTAGCAGCCGGATCCGCCGCCGCCATACTGGCTGGTGGTGGCAGTCGCGCACGAAACCGAGCCTTGGGCGGCCCTGCTTGAGCAGGGCCGCACTGATCAACGTCTGGTACACGACGACTTTTATGACGCTCGTTCGCCGCGCTTGACGCTCGTCCCCGGCGAGTTGAGCCCGGCGGTCACAGACGCTCTGGGCAAGGCGGGGATCCAGGAGCTCTACTCACACCAGAGTCAGGCGCTCTACGACGCGTTCGAGGGCCCGACGATCGTCACCACGGGGACGGCGTCGGGCAAGTCGCTGTGCTTCCAGCTCCCCACGCTGCAGGTGCTCACGGCCGACCGGACCGCCCGGGCCCTGTACCTATACCCGACCAAGGCGCTCGCGCAGGATCAAGCGCGGTCACTCCACGCCTTCGGCCTGCACAAGCAGGTCCGTCCTGCGATCTACGACGGGGACACGCCACGCGGGGAGCGGTCGGCGATCCGGAAGCGCTCGAACCTGATCCTCACCAACCCGGACATGCTCCACGTCGGGATCCTGCCCAACCATCCGGCGTGGGGCGAGCTGTTCGCGAACCTGGCGTTCGTGGTCATCGACGAAGCGCACGTCTACCGCGGGGTGTTCGGCTCCCACGTCGCGAACGTGGTCCGCCGCCTTCGGCGCGTCGCCGCGATCCATGGCAGCGAGCCGCGCTTCCTGCTCGCCAGCGCGACGATCGCCAACCCCGTGGAGCTCGCCGAACGCTTGACCGGCCTCAGTGGCTTCAACCTCGTCGACCAGGACGGTGCGCCCCGCGCGAGCCGGCGAGTCGCGATGTGGAATCCGCCGCTGCTCGACGAGGAGCTCGGCATCCGGGGCTCGGCGCTGTACGAAGCGGCCGAGGTTTTCACGGAGCTCGTCTCGAACGGCGCCAAGACGATCTGCTTCATGAAGTCGCGCAAGGGGGTCGAGCTCATCCTGCGCCACTCGATCGACCGACTGGAGCCCGAGCTCGCCGATCGCATCGCTCCCTACCGCGGCGGGTACACGCCGCAGCAGCGGCAGGACATCCAGCGCCGGCTGAGCGCCGGCGAGTTGCTCGGAGTGGTCGCGACCGACGCGCTCGAGCTCGGGATCGATATCGGACAGCTTGACGCCGCGATCTGCGTCACCTTCCCGGGCACGGTCGCGAGCCTGAGGCAGATGTGGGGTCGGGCCGGCCGCCGGGGTCGCGGGCTCGCGGTGTACATCGCCGGCGAGGACGCGCTTGATCAGTTCTTCTGCCGCCACCCCGGCGAGTTCCTTGGCCGGGCGGTCGAGGCCGCGATCCTCGACCCGCACAGCCCGGAGATCTTCGCCGAGCATCTGCTTTGCGCCGCGCACGAGGCGCCCCTCACCGACGACGACGAAGGGATCCTGGGACCAAGCTGGCGGGAATACGCCGAGGACCTGACCGAGGCCGGGTTCCTGCGCGAGCGCGCCACCGGGTTCGTCCCGAAACGCGCCGACGATTATCCGGCGGCGCGCACGGCGCTTCGCTCGGCATCGGCGGACAGCTTCGCGCTGATCGACGCGAGCTCGGGCGAGCTGTTCGGGACGGTCGAGTTGGCGCGTGCGTACGGGACGGTCCACGAGGGCGCCGTGTACCTGCACATGGGCCGCTCCTACCACGTCCTCGAGCTCGACCTGGCTGGCCGTCGGGCGCTACTCGAGCCGTTCGACGGCAACTACTTCACGCAGGCCAAGCGCGAAATCATGATCTACATCACCCGCACCCACGCCCAGCGGGAGCCGTGCGGGGTGACCCTGTCGTTCGGTGAGATTGTCTACGCGGAGACGGTGCTCGGCTACCAGCGAAAGGGCCTGCAGGACCACCAGGTGATCGACTTCCAGACGCTTGACCTGCCGACCGTCGAGTTCTCGACGCGCGCACTCTGGTACGAGCTCGATGAGCTGATCGGCGAGGAGCCGTTCCCGCCCGAGATGCTGCTCGGAGCGCTGCATGCGCTCGAGCACGGTCAGATCGCGGTGCTGCCGCTGATCGCGATGTGCGATCGGTGGGACATCGGAGGGCTCTCGACGAACGCGCATCCCCAGACGGGGGTGGCGACGATCTTCATCTACGACGGCCACCCCGGGGGCGTCGGGATCACGCGCCGCGGCTACGACGAGTTCGAGCGGCTCGTCGGCGACGCGAGCCGGCTGATCGGCGAGTGCCCGTGCCGGTCCGGATGCCCGTCGTGCGTCCAGTCGCCGAAATGCGGCAACCTCAACGAGCCGCTGTCCAAGCGCGGCGCGCTCGAACTGCTCAGCCGGCTCGAGAAGTCGCGTTGAGTCCCTTGGGCGTGAGGAACTCGGCCAGGTGGGCGCTTCCGGCGGCGAGCTCGGACCACCGGCAGTCGAATGTGAGCGTGGCCAGCGCGCCGGTCGGGAACTTCCGCTCGACCGCCGAGCGGGCTGTGGCGTCGCCGCCGCGGCGGGCAAGCCGGAGGACCAGCATCTGGACCGTCGGGTTATGCCCGATAACCATCACCGACCCGAGGTCGTCGGGTAGCCGGCGCAAGCGGTCGAGGAGCTCCTCGGCGGACGCCGAGTAGAGCTCCCGCTCGATCACGTGCTCGCCCGTGGGGGCGACGCCCTCGAGCGTCTCGCGCGTGCGGCGCGCGCTCGAGCACAGCACGAGCTGCGGCTTGATCGCATTCGTCCGCAGGTACTCGGCCATGACCGCGCAGGCACGCTGCCCGCGGGGCGCGAGCGGCCGCTCGTGGTCCTCGAGCCCGGGGTTGTCCCAGCTCGACTTCGCGTGGCGGAGGATGAACAACTGCTTGTTCGGAGCCATCCCCCGTCATTCTCCCTCCCGCACCGGCGTAAACCCTGCAGCGAGGCCTTTAGTCGCTACGATCGCTCGGCCACGGCGAGATAGCTCAGTTGGTAGAGCACACGACTGAAAATCGTGGTGTCCCCGGTTCAAGTCCGGGTCTCGCCACTGACTGAGGCCCTGGTAATGGGCATATTCTGAGCGCCGGCGCAGGCCGCTTGCTCAACTTGCGGGGGAGGGAGGCCAGGCTGGGCCTCCGACCGTGGTCGTACTGGAGGTTCGTCCGAAGGCGCTTGGTTGAGCGGGGGTCCGGTCGCGCCCGGCGATCTCAACCGGCGCGGCACGCGCCTCGGCTTACGTCGACCAGCTTCAAGGCCCACATTCGGGGGTAACTCCTGCTCATAACTTACGAGCCAGGAGGGTTCGGTTGATAGTACTTGGTCTCATACTTCTCATTGTCGGCTTTGTGGCCAGCATCGCGATCTTATGGACGATCGGCCTCATCCTGCTGGTGGTTGGCCTGATTCTTGCGTTGCTCGGGAGGACGGGCAGGGCTGTCGGCGGTCGAGCGCACTACTACTAGGTTTCAGTTTTTCCGTATTGCGCTCCTGATCGGGTAGACCTGGGACTCGCTTTGGTCTGCCCGATCATCTCGCCGCAGTTACTGTTATTCGGACGTTGTTGCCCTGAGGTTGTCCCGGGCTCGTAGAACTTTGAGGTGACGGCGGTCCCTCCGGACCGTCCGCTCGTATTACGTTGCGAGGGCTGACTCTCTGGTGGAGAACGTTGGCATTCGGCCCTGTAGCCCGCTCAGGTTCAGCAGCAATGCCGCCGCGGTTCCATCCGGTGCGACGACGGCCAGCCGCCGGCTTTTCCTGCGGAGTCGGTGGTGGAAGTCGACTAGGGCACCGAGCCCGCTGGAGTCGATGAAGCTGATGGAGCTTAGGTCGACGACCACTACCGCGCTGGCCTCTGCGCCCGCTTGCAGCAACGCATCCCGAAATGCGCCCATGCTCGCGATATCGAGCTCTCCTTCAGGCGCGATGACGATCGGTTCGCCCAAAGCTCACAAGGATCGCTCTCATGGGCTCCGAATACCCGCTGTCAGCGCTTTGATGCTGCCGCCTCGGACAGACCGCGGACACCCGATTCGCTGATCGGTTCATTCGCGCGTGATCGTTTTCTTACCATCCTGATCCTGAATTAGCTGCTCGGCCAGGGCGACCGTTTCACTATCTGGGGTTTCCCCCGCGCGCAGCTTAGGGGCTCCATGGTTGGGTAGTCGATGCGTACCGGTGATCGCGTGGGGTGATGCCTAGATACGCGAGAGCTTCTCTACCGAAATGACGCTGGAGGCAGTTGGATGAGCCAGTCACACCAGAAAGTTGTCCAGTATTTGAGCGAGGCGCGTGCGAGTGAGATCGGCCTGGTGAGCGATCTGCAATCCCAGATCGCGATGACCCCCCGTGGCTCCTATCGCGAGGGGTTAGAGAAGCACCTCGACGAGACGCACACGCATGCCCGTCGCATCCAGGAGCGTCTGGGGGAACTCGGCGAGGTCCGCAACCCGTTCCAGGCGTTTTTCGGCTTCAGCGAGGCGGTGGTCGGCCAGATACTTGCCCTGAGCAAGGCGCCGTTTGACGTTCTTCGCGGGTCCAGCGGCGAGGAGAAGGTGCTCAAGAACGCCAAGGACGCATGCGCGACCGAGGAGCTGGAGATCGCGACCTACACCGCGCTGGAGCGGCTTGCGATCAAGGTTGGGGACAAGCAGACCGCCAAGCTCGCCGCGTCGATCCGCGGCGATGAGGAGCGCATGCTCAAGCGGCTCATGCTCGAGATCCCAAAGCTGACCGACGCCGTCGTGCGCGCGGAAATCGAGGGCCACCCGTCCGACGGGATGACTGAGACCGCTGCGGTAGAGGCGACGCGCAAGGTGTCGCGTCAGCCTAAGGCGACGGCGCGCAAGACATCGGTGCGTAAGACGACGACGCGCAAGACATCGGCGCGCGCCGAGCGCGCCACCCGGCAGTCGCGCAGGGCCTCCGGCGACGCGCCGGTCACGAGACAGCGAAAGGCCTCTGGGTCCTCTGAGGAGCAACTTCCGATCGAGCGCTATCGCTCACTAAGCACCGACCAAATCCTCAGCAGGTTGTCGGAGCTCTCTGAAAGCGATCTTGGCATTGTCGAGTCCTATGAGCGAAAGAACAAGAACCGTCCGGCGGTATTGGGCCGCATCCGCGTGCTCCGAGGCGAGGAGCCGTGGCCCGGTTACGACAAGCAGACAATCGCTGAGGTCGAGGCTGGCCTAAACGAGGGTGACTATGGGCGCGCACAAGACATCCTTGTCTACGAGCGGACCCACAAGAACCGCCCCGAAGTGGTCCAGAGCGCGCTCGTCCCGGCTCGGTTCTTGTTGTCGACGTCAAACCGCTGAGACCGCGCTGACCGGCGTAGGGCGTCCTGAGCCCTCAAACCTGGTGGGTTGCCCGCGTCCGGTGATCGATTCTTGACCGAACGTACTGGCGAGCCGAGTGCGGCTCAGGGGGCTCCGGTCCAGGCCTTCGCCTCCTCCAGCTCGTTTATGGGGAACACGCGTACCTCGCCCGGGATCATCCAGGCGAACAGCCGGGTCGCACGCGCGAGCCAGTCGATGTCTGTGACGATCGCCGATCGCACCCACGCGTCGTGGTGCCGGATTCCCAAGTCGTATCCGACCTTGGCATCGGCCCAGAGGGCGCTCGGGTCCATCTTGTCGAGCGATTCGATCAGGTAGAGCGTCCGCAGCCCATCCCCGGAGTCCAGGGCTTGCATGAGCGCAGGCGTGAGCACGTTTTCGTAGTCCTCGCGTGCGACCTCGCCGGACACGCGGAACCCGAGGACGCCCGGCGGCGTATCCGCCAGTGGTTCGATCATGTCCGGAACGCTCGCGCGTCACGCGCATCGCGGCATCATCCCGAACGGATGAAGACGAACGTCCGGGGCGCGCCCAGCCTGGACTGTGGCTGAGCGCGGATCCGGCGGACGTTCCCTCGCCCGCGTGAGCTGCAGTTCACTGTAAAGAGCGCCGTGGGGGCGGCAAGCGAGCCGTGCGATACAGGCCGGAGGGAGGCGCGGATAGTCTCAGTTCGCGGGAGCGGATTCCCGCGGATGGAGAAAACGCACAGCTTCGCCGACCGACCGGGCCGCGATGCCATGCAGACGAGTCCTCCAGGTGGTAGAGCTTCGCCATCGAAAGGCGAATTCAGCGCGTAGCGCTAGGGCGCATGCCCGTGTCGCTGATTCTGGGCGTGTCGATGATCGCTGCCGGCGTGGTGTACCCGGTCACCGACTCGGCACTGCATCACACCTCGCCGATCATGATTGCGACGCTGCGTGCCCTGGTGGGCGGGGCGCTTCTGACCGCGGCGCTGCCGTTGTTCGGAAGCGCCCTGCCGCGGACGCGGCGCCTATGGGTTTGGGCGGCCGCGATCGGGTTTGGCAACACCACGCTCACACAGGTCGGGATCAGCGTCGGGACGCAGAGGGCCGGCGCGGCCGTCGCGGCGGTGCTGCTCAACTCTTCACCGTTCTTCGTGGCGTTGATCGCCCGCGCTGCCCTCGACGAGCCGATCACACCCTTGCGCGCCGCGGGGCTAGTGATCGGCTTCGTGGGTGTGTTGCTCGTGGTGCTCTCAGATCCCGGGAACGTCGCCCACGGCAGCCAGCTGGTGATCGGGTTCGCGCTGGCGCTGCTGGGAGCCCTGGGTTGGGCCGGCGGCGGCGTCGGCATGCGTGTCCTCACTCAACGTGAGCCCAATCTCGACATTCCGGGCATCACCGCCGCACAGTTCCTGGCCGGAGGGGTCCCGCTGATCCCGCTCGTTCTCCTCGCCGGCGGCTCGACTGAATGGAGCAGGACAACGCTCGACGCGCAACTTGCCTTCCTCGTCATCGGCGGGCAGGTCCTTGTTTACGTCGGGTTCAACGCCGCTCTCGGCCGGTGGCCATCGACGCGCGTGTATGCCTGGACCTTCCTCGTTCCCGCGGTGGCGGTCCTGGTCGACGCCGTCCAGGGCAAGCTGCCCGGATTCGGCGCGACCGTCGGCGTCGTGGTCGTCATCCTCGGGGTGGCGATCGTCAACCTCCCGAACGCGGAGAGGCGCGCGCCAGTGAGCGAGAGACCCTAAGCCAGGCGCTGCAGCGGTGGGTAATCCTTGACCGGCCGACTGCCGCCCGGGACGCCCTCATGGCCGAGGCGGGGGTCATTCTCGGGGCCCGAGGACACGGATCGCCGGAGGCTTCCTGCGTAGGCGACGAGATCGGGCTCCCCCAGGCAGTCGGGCACGCCCGTTCGATGCGCACCAACGGCCTGGACCCAGGACGCGGCAGTCGCCCAACCACAGCGTGGACAGCTATAGAGCGGCACAGCGGGGGAAGGATTCCCACAGCGCGGGCGCGCCAAACCTGGCGATCTTTGACGAATGCTGGCGCGTCAGGAGACGGCCGCAGCCTGTGCTGCACCCGGTGGCTCGAGTGACACGACGACCGCGGCGCGGCTGATGACCACCGCGGCGAGGTCATCGGGGCAATCGTCGGCGTCGGCCTGGATCTGCTCGACGAGGGCGTGCGCGTCTAGGCCCTGATCGACAAGCGACTTGAGGTGGGCGCGTCCGAGGTGCTCGCCGTGTCGGCGGGCTTCGACGAGGCCGTCGGTGAACAGGCAAACGCGGTCGCCGGGGGCGAGCGTGCGCGAGAACCGGGGCCACTTCTTTCCCATCCCGAACCCGAGCGGGGTCGCCGCCTGCTCATCGCGGTCGGGCTGACCGGCGATCACCGGCGGCTCGTGCCCGGCCTTCGCCCAGGTGAGCTCGCCGGTCGCATGCTCGTAGCAGCAGATGACGACCGTGGCAAAGCCGTCGCCGAGCTCGCCGGTGAGGTACCGGTCGGCTCGGGCGAGCACCTCGGGCAGCGGATGCCCCTCGCCCATCAAGGTGCGGAGCGTGTAGCGGACCAGCGCGGCGTGGATAAGCGACTCGCGGCCATGCCCCGATACGTCGCCGATGATGATCCCGGTCCGCTCCGGGGCGACCGTGAAGACGTCGAAGAAATCGCCACCGGCGGCAAGGCCCTGTGCGGGACGGTAGGCGACGGACACGTCCAGCTCGCCGAGGCTCTCGGGCACCGCGGGCAAGAGCGCAGCTTGGAGCACGCCCACGTCGGAGACGAGTGCGGCCCGTTGGTTCGCCAGCGATTTCGCGCGCCGGCTCTGCAGGTATGCATTGAGCGCCATCGCGGCAGCGATGACCGCGAACCCGAGCAGCGCATACAGGACCGCGGCCGGCAGCACCTTGACCAGCTTGGCGAGCGATCCGGTTGATCGGTGATGGACCACCGGATCCGTGGACCGCTCCGTGGATAGACGCGGTTGGCTGCTCGATGTGGTCGCCGCCGCGGTGGCGAATGTTGCCGTGCCGAGCCGCTGCGAGCTAGCCGTCGAGCCGCTCCGAGACGTTCCGGGCTTCGATCCCGGGCCGGACTCTTGTGAGGCTCGCGCGCGCCCAACGATCGACCGAACCCGGCGTGACGACGACGGAGCCGCCGATGCGGATCCGGCCGCCACCGAGGGAATTGCTGACTGTGTGTTCATGCCGCCGGACGCCGGGGACGACGCCGCCGGCGTGGTGCTCGATGAGGTCCCCGAGTGCAATCCCAGCGCCGGCGTCTTGACGGGCGGCGTCTGGACCGGCACGGTTGTGGTCGACGGCGTGCTCACCGGAGGCGTTGTGAGGTCCGGCGTGCTGACCGCCGGTGTGGTTATCGGTCCGACTGTCGTGGCCCGGACGGTGCCGGTGGGAACTGTGACGGACGGGGCGGTGACCGACGGAAGCGACACCGTTGGAGTCGTCACCGTTGGCACGCCGAGGGCGCCCGCATCCGTAGCGGGAATGGCCGAGACGAGCAGGGCACTGCACGTGGCGAGGACGGCTATGGGACAACGTCTCATAGGCCTGCCAACCGGTCCCTGCACGACATATCAGCGAACGAGCGCGTCGACATTGCACACCCACCGCGCGATTGCAAAATCGCGGCTTCGAGCGTACCGCACTCATGCGCTCCGCAAGCCGGTGGGAGCGCGGCGTTCAGACCGTCACCGGCATGGCGTGTCCGTCGAACACCACGGTCCGGTCGCGGCCGCCGCGCTTGGCCGCGTACAAGGCGCAGTCGACGCGCTCGAGCATGGTCTCGATCTCGAGCGGCACCGTTGTGGTCGTTATCCCCGCGCTGACTCGCACTCGCGTCTGGCTCGGGGAATCGGTCGTCGCCAGCGAGTACCGGACGCGCTCGACGAACGCCTCGGCGCCGGCTTGGTCGGCTCCGGGCATGAGCACGGCGAACTCCTCCCCTCCGAGCCGGGCAGCGACGTCGATTCCCCTCGACTCGGTGCTGAGGACGCGGGCCAGGTGCGCGAGGACGCGATCGCCGACGACGTGACCATGCTCGTCGTTGATCTGCTTGAAGTGGTCGATGTCGAATGTGGCCAGTGCGATCGGCCGATCGTCGCGTCCGGCGTGGCCGAGCTCGCGCGAGGCGTGCTCGTCGAATCCGCGCCGATTGAGCAGTCCGGTCAGAGGGTCGGTCCTCGCCTCGCCGCGCAGGCGCTCGAGCAGCATCTCGCTCCGGCACTCGAGGACCCGGGCCACCACGGCGATCGCGGTGATCGAGACCATCACGTCCACCCAGCGGCCTGGGTAGGCGCTGGTCGCGGGGAGCGCCAGCAACGCGGCTGCCTCGCCCGCGCCGACAAGGGCGACGATCGCGATCGCGCCGTTGCGACCGAAGAAGACCGTGGTCCAGAGCACCGGCAGCGCATACAGCACCGCACCGTCGCCGGGACCCGGAGACGTCGCCAGCGCATACGCGATCAGCGCCACGCCGACAGGACCGAGTAGCGCCAGCGCCCACCGCGGCAACCGCGGGCCGACCGCCAGCAGAGCCACGAACATCACGCCGACGACGATCACGGGAAGGATCGCGAACTTGGGATCCCCCGGGAGGAAGCCCTCGATCGATCCATCCAGCGCGGCGGCGCCGTACATCGCCGAGGCGGTGTACGCCATCAACTTGCGGTTGGAGCGGATGTCACCGAAAGATGAGACCACCGCCGAGATATCGACGCGGCGCGCCGGATTCCGAAGTCTCGAGTCCGGCGCGTCGGCGGACTGCCCTTGGAAAGCCCCGCCGGCTAGGCGGAATCGCCCGTGTTAGCGGGCTCCAGCGTGCTTGCAAGCGTGTCCAGAATCCCCGTGACCGCCTGGACGATCCCAGCCGCGGTCGCGATGTCCTCGTCGCTGTAGCCCGAGAGATGTTCGGACCACAGCTGCCGCCAGGCCGCCAGCTTGCGCTCGAGCAGTTGCCAGCCCTCCGGGGTGAGCGCGACGTTGCAGACGCGCCGGTCCTCGGTGCTCCGCCGGCGCTCGACGATGTTCGCGGTTTCGAGCTGATCGAGGATCGTGGTCACGGTGGCGGGCGTCAGCTCGGCACTCTTGGCCAGCTGGCCGGCAGTCATCTCGCTGCCGCGCCCGAGGGCCGCGATCGTCCGCACCTGGGCGAAGGTCAGCTCGCCGGGGCGGCTGTGGTCGCGTCCGCGGAGGCGGCGATCGGCCGCGAGGAGGTGATTGACGGCGGTGCGGAGCCCGTCGACCGTCGTCGCCGACTCGGCCTCGGGCTTGGCGTCAGCTGTGGCGGACACGGCCTCGGGCTTGGCGTTAGCTGTAGCGGTCTTCGGGCTCACGCTGCCTCCAGGAGAGGCTCCTCAACCGGGGCCGGAATGGCTGACTCGGCCGTGGTTGCCTTGGTCCGGCGCTCGATCCGGGCCAACACTAGCGTTGGGACCAGCGCCAGCAGCGTCACGCCCATGACCCACCAGTAGGTGTTCCCGAAGCCGGCTGCCGCTGCCGCGGCGGTGTGGGCGCCCTGGGTCTGACCTTGGAGCACGACCGCGATGATCGCCGTGCCGAGCGAGCCGCCGACCCGCTGAAGGACCGTCAGTTGGGGGCTCGCGTCGTTGACCTGCTCGCGCGACAGCACGGAGAAGGCGGCGGTCATGGCGGGCATGATCGAGAGGCCGACGCCGACGCCGCGGATCAACATGGCCGATCCGATCGTCGCGTACGAGGTGGTTGCGGTCACGAGCACGAACGGGATCGTGGCCACCGCGAGGATCACCGCGCCCATCAGCGAGGTGCGCCCGGCGCCGAGGCGCTCGGTGAGCCGCCCGGACAGGAACATTCCGATACCGCCGCCGATGCCCTGCGGGATCAGCAGCAGTCCGGTCTGGATCGCGTCCTCACCGCGGATCGTCTGGAAGTAGAGCGGCATCAGGATCATCGCTCCGAACAGCGCGGCGCCGAGACAGAAGGTCACGACCGAGGCCGCCCGGAAGGCCGGGTTGGCGAACAGCTTGAGGTCGAGTAGCGGGCGCTCGATGCGTCGGGAGCGCGCCACGAACAGTCCGAGGAGGGCGAGCCCGGCGAGCGCGGGGACGAGCACCGACGGCGCGGTCAGGCTGCCGGCAGTCTCGCTTTCGGACAGGCCGTAAGTAATACCGACGACGCCGGCGGCCGCGAGGCCGAGACCGATCACGTCGAGCCGACCGGCCTGGTCCGTGCCCGCCCGGTCGTGGGGCAGCAGCCGCCACGCCATGGTCAGGGCGAGGATGCCCACGGGGACGTTGATCAGGAAGATCCACTCCCACCCGACCGACTGCAACAGCAGCCCGCCGAGGGTGGGGCCAAACACGGGCGCGAGCACGATCGGCACGCCGATCAGGCTCATCACCTTGGGAAGATTGCGAGGACCGGCGGCCTTGACCAGGATCATCTGGCCGATCGGGGTGAGCATCCCGCCACCGACGCCCTGGAGGACGCGGAAGGCGATCAACTCGCCGCTGGTCGTGGCCAGCGCACACAGCGCGGAGCCCAGGGTGAACACTACCAGCGCGATCAGGTAGAGCCGGCGGGCGCTGTAGCGCCGGACCGCCCAGCCGGTGATCGGGATCACGGCCGCGAGCGAGAGCAGGTAGCCGGTGATGACCCACTGGATTCCGCCGAGAGACGCGTGGAGGTCGATCGAAAGATCGTGGAGCGCGACGTTGACGATGGTCGTGTCGAGCACGGACATGATCGCGCCGAGGATCACCACGATTGCGACGCGCATGACCTGCGGCTCGATCCATGGCGCCGGCGCAGAGTCAGCCGCGCGGAGGGTTGCTACGGGGGAAGGAGATGAGGAAGTGTCCGGATTCATTTGATAGCGAAAGTTTAGCAGAAAAACATTTTGGTGTCTAACTAATATATCGGCCGGGGTGGGCAGGGGCTTGAGTGGCCTGGGGCGGTCGCGAGACCGGGTCGCTTGAGTGGGCTGGGGCAGCTCGCGAGCCGAGCTCCACGGGCCGCGCCGGGTTGAGCCCCGTACCGGACCGGGGCTAGTGTTGTCCGGGAATTCGGTTACCGGGGAAGAGCAAAGGAGGAGAGATGGCCGAATGCGCGCACGTCGACCAGATCAGGGTCGATGTACCCGAGAACGTGGCGGGGTGCGAGGAGTGCCTGGCGACCGGTGGGACGTGGATAGAGCTACGGGCGTGCCGGGTGTGCGGGCATGTCGGATGCTGCGACTCCTCCCCCGGCACCCACGCCACGAAGCACTACGAGGAGACTGGGCACCCCGTGATGAGCTCGGCGATGCCGGGCGCTACGTGGTCGTGGTGCTACGTCGACGAGGTGTCGTTCTAGCCCGCGGTTCCGGTTGCCGGCAGGAGCCGCGCTCGGGCGGTGGTCTAACGGGGCTGCGATGCAGAGGTGCGGGGCGGTAACGCACGCAGCGCCTCCAACTCGAACCGAAGCTGCTCGACCAGCTGGATGTCCCGCGGTCTCATCCTCGAGCATCGCGAGGCTCTCGACGTAGTGGTCGAGGCGCTGTCCGATCTCCTCGTGGTGACCGCGGAGCAAGTCGGGATCGCGGCCGGCCTGGGCGCGGAGTTCGCGAACCTTGGCCACCTTGTCGGCGGCGTAGATCGCGGTCGCCTGCTCGCCGAAGGCCGCGATCTGGCGGCGTAGCGCGGCCTTGCGCTCCTCGTAGGCCTCGATCGCAGGATCCTCGGTCATCGCGGCCACGAGCGCCGCGATCTCGTCCCCGAAGCGCCGCTCGATCGCCCCGATCTCGACCGAAGTGTCCTCGACGGTGTCGTGGAGGATGCCCGCCGCCACGGCCACCTCGGAGTGGCCGGTGATGTGCAGGAGGGCCGCGACCTCGAGCGGGTGGAGGATGAACGGTGCCTCGTCCGAGGAGCGACGCTGTCCGCGGTGGAGCTCGTCGGCGAAAGCCAGCGCGTCGCGGGCCAGCGGGAGGCAGGCCACGAACGACGGAACGAACCTGTCCTCGGTCATCGGAGGGCACATGATGCGAGCCGCCGGTGGCCGGACTTGTTACCAGGACGTGACGTTCAGCCGGCCGCGGACTCAGAGTCGAACTCGATCCCTGCCCGTGGGAGACTCTCGCTCGCCGTGGTCCTCGCCACCTACAACATCAAGGGAGGGGTCGGCAAGACCTCGGCGGCGGTCAACCTCGCCCACCTCGCTGCGCGCGGCGGCGCGACGACGCTGCTGTGGGATCTCGACCCGCAGGGCGGGAGCACCTTCCTCCACCGCGTCAAGCCGAAGGTGAAGGGCGGCGGAGAGAAGCTCGTGCGCGGTAAGAGCGATGCCTCAGCTCGGATCAAGGGGACCGACTACGAGAGGCTCGATCTGCTCCCGGCGGATTTCTCCTATCGCCACATGGACCTCCACCTCGATGCCGCCAAGCGGCCAACGTCGCGGCTGAGCCGAGTGCTGACCCCGCTTGAGTCCGAGTACGACTACATCTTCCTCGACTGCCCGCCGAGCATCTCGCTGGTGTCGGAGAGCGTGTTCCAGGCCGCCGATGCTCTGCTGATCCCGGTGCTCCCGGCGACGCTGTCGGCGCGCATGCTCGACTACATCGACGAGGTCGCCGGCGACGAAGTGGCGCGGCTGCCGTTCTTCTCGATGGTCGACGCGCGCAAGCGCATGCACCGCGACGTGATGGAGGCGTTCAGAGCCGAGCGTCCGGAGATGCTTCAGACCGTGGTCCCGTTCGCGGCGGACGTCGAGCGGATGGGGGTGGCGCGCGCGCCGCTCGAGGAGTTTGCGCCGCACGGGCGGGCGGCCGAGGCGTTCCGGAACCTATGGGCCGAGGTCTCCGAACGCCTCGCGCAGCCCACGGAGCCTCAGCGGCGCCTCGCGCAGGCGCCAGACCCTTAACCAATTCATCACAGGATCGCTCCGCTCCTCACCGATCATCGACGCAAGAGAGATGAGCTACGCCGAGCTTCACTTCCACCTCCTGCCCGGGATCGACGACGGCCCGTCGTCGATCGAGCAAAGCGTCGAACTCGCCGCGGCCGCGGCGGCGGAGGGCACGACAACGATCGTGACCACGCCGCATGTGCACCCGCAGTGGGTCACCGACGTCAGCTCCCTGCCCGAGCGAGTACGCGAGATCAACGCCAAGCTCGCCTCCAGACGAATTCGGATCGAGGTTCTGTGCGGCGGCGAGCTGGACCAGGAGATGGTTTCGAGGCTGTCGCAGTCCGAGCTGGACACGATCGCCCACGGTCCGCCGGGACGCCGCTGGCTGCTGCTCGAGGCCCCGCTGGCTGGGATCGATCGTGCCTACACGGCGGCCGCCGACGAGCTCCGCGAGCGCGGCTTTGCGGTCGTGGTTGCCCATCCCGAGCGCGCGTTGCGCTGGTCCGATGCCGGGTGGGAGACGCTCGAGCACGAGCTGTCCGCCGGCAGCGTCGTGCAGATCAACGCCTGGTCGGTGGCGGGACTGTACGGCGAGCTCGTCCGCGCCACCGCGCTATGGCTGCTGAGGACGGCGCCGCGCGCCGTGATCGCCTCAGACGCTCACGGCGGGTCGCGGATGCCGGCGCTAGGGCTCGCGCTCGACGCGCTCACGGCCGCCCGGGTGCCCGACCCGGACCAGCTGATGGCCTCGGTGCCGCGCGCGCTGCTCGAGCACGGCCTGGCACCGAAGTCGGGCTCGATCGCGGCCTGACCGATCGCGCCGCGACAGCTACGCCGCGACCGGCGCGACAGGCGCGACGCCCGCGGGCGACCGAGGCGCATCGAGCCTCGGCCACAGCTCGAGCGCCTGCTCGACGAGCTGCTCCACCACCGTCTCGACATCGACCCGGCGCTCGAGCTCGATCAGGGGCTCCGGGTCGGTCCACGTGACGGCTCGGCCCGGCATCAGCAGGGTGCAGCAATCCTCGTCGGGGAGGATCGAGGTCTCGTACGTGCCGAGCCGGTGCGCCTCGTCGATGATCTCGGACTTGTCGCGATCGATCAGCGGGCGGAGCAGTGGAAGCGTGGACGCGCCCTCCACCACCTCGAGGTTGCGCAGCGTCTGGCTGGCGACCTGGCCGAGCGAGTCGCCGGTGACGAGCGCCTCACACTGTTCGCGCCGCGCGATCGCCTCGGCGACACGAACCATCAGGCGGCGCCCAGCCAGCACCTGGAGGCGGCCGGCGCCGGAGCTCGCGAGCAGTCGCTGCGCGACGCCGAAGGGAATGACGAACAGGCGCGAGCGCCCCTGGAAGCGATTCAACCGCGAAACCAATGCATATGCCTTGTACGCGGATTCGGGCCCGGTGAGCGGCTGCCCGCTGAAGTGGACGAAGTCGCAGCGGAGGCCGCGCTTCATCATCCGATAGGCGGCGACGGGGGAGTCGATCCCGCCTGACAGCAGCACCAGCGCGCGTCCGCTCGTGCCGACCGGAAGGCCGCCGGCCGCACGCAGGCGATCGACCGCGACGTACAACTCGCGGGCGTAGGCGTCGACGTGCACTTCGACATCGGGGTGAGACAGATCGACGGGGCGTCCTAGCCGGTCTTTGACGGCGGCGCCGACCTCGCGCGCGATATCCATCGAGCACACCGGAAAGCTCTTCTCGCGCCGGCGAGCGCGGACGGCGAACGAGCCCGCGGGCAGCGTCCGCACGAGCTCGACCGCCGCCTCGGCGGCGCGCTCGACGGCCGGCTCGACGCGCAGCGCCGGCTGGACGACGCTCAGCCCCGGAAGCTCCAGGGCCACATCGAGCGCGGAGGCGAATCCGTCCGGCGGTGGCACGGCCAGAAACGACGAGCCGCGTCGGCGCAGCTCGACGTCGCCCGCGCGGCGCATCGCCCGCCTGAGGTTGCGCTCGAGCACCGCGGCGAAGCTCGAGCGTCGGCGGCCCTTGAGCGCGAGCTCGCCGAACATCAGGAGGAGGCACGGCGTGCCGCCCGCCGGAACCGACGCGCGGACGAGGCGACCTGAGGCTGTCTCTGAGGTGCTCGCGGTCATGCGGGGCTCGGGGATCAGGCTAGCTCGTCTGCGTGCGCCGAAGCGAGGGGCGGCGAGAGCCCAAGCCCCCGGGCGCGCTCGAGCGCGCGGGCAAGGACCTCCTCGGCGCCCTCGATCTCGCCGTCGCGCATCAGCACGCGTCCCGCCACCACCGTGGTCTGGACCACGGATCCCGACGCGGCGTACACGAGCGCCGCCGGGAGCTCGCCGAAGCTGAGCTCTGGCGCGCCGGCTCGAAGCAACAGGAAATCGGCGGGCTGCCCGACCTCGAGGCCCTGAGCGGCGCCGAGCAGGGGGGCGTGCCGGCCGGTAGCGATCTCCCAGGTTTCGAGCGCGTCGATCGCGGCCGCATCCTGCGCGGCGTGCTTCTGGACGAGCGCGAGCACCTTCATGTCGGCGAACAGGTCGAGTGAGTTGTTCGAGCCGGGACCGTCGGTGCCCAGCCCGACCTGTACTCCTGCATCGCGTGCCCGCGGGTACGGGAACACGCCGCCGACCGCAAGCTTGAGATTGGCCACCGGATTCGTGACCACCACCGCGCCCGTTGAGGCGATCAGCTCGAGCTCGTCGTCGTCGAGCCAGACGCCGTGGGAGAGCACGGTGCGCGGCGTGAGCAGCCCGACCCGTTCGAGGTACCGCGCGGGCCTCACGCCGTGTGCGGCCAGGCAGTCGGTCACCTCCTGCTCGGTCTCGGACAGGTGGATCTGGACCGGAATATCCCGCTCGCCGGCGGCGTCGGCGATCCAGCGCAGGCTGTCCTCGCTCACGGTGTAGATCGCGTGCGGGGCTAACCCGACATCGATTCGCTCCCCGGCATCGGTCAGCTCGTCGAGGCTCTGGAGCGCCGCCTCGCGCATGGCCTCGCTCCTCCCGTCGACGTCGATCAACGGCGCGGCCACGGTGGCACGCATCCCGGCGTCCTGCGCGGCACGCGCCGACGCGGTCGGATGCCAGTACATGTCCCAGAAGCGTGCGGTGCCGTTCCGGATCATCTCGAGGCAAGCCAGCCGCGTCCCCCAATAGACGTCCTCGGGTTCGAGCTTGCGCTCGACCGGCCAGATCTTCTCCTTGAGCCAGCGCATCAGCGGCAGGTCGTCGCCGTAGCCGCGGAACAGCGTCATCGCGGCGTGGGTGTGGCCGTTGATCAGCGGCGGGACGAGGATCGCGCTAGCCGCGTCGACCCTTACGTCCCCGGGTCGGGGCTCCACGTCGGTACCGACTTCGACGATCAGCCCATTGTCCGCGCGCAGGCCGACCCGCTCGCCGGCGAGCACCGCGCCCGTCACCGCCAGGCTCAATGCCGCCCGCCCGGGTCCCCGGGGATTCCGAGCGCGTGCTCCTGGAGGTCGATCGCGGCCTGGATCAGCGGGGCTTCCCGACCGCGCGGCGCGATCATCGACATGCCGACGTTCCAGCTCACGGGAAGGGCCGCGACCGGCATCCCGGTCATACCCCACAGCGCGGTCAGGTCGATCAACGGGTCGCCTGCGCCGCCCGCATGCCCGCGCTCGTAGCCGGCGCCCCGCTCGTAGGGCAGGATCGGGAGCGTCGGCTCGAGCACGACGTCGACCTCGTTCTGGACGAACCACTCCTCCCAGATCGCGGTTCCCTCGGCCCGGCGCGCCTGGGCCGCGAGGTACTCGTTCGCATCGGTGAAGTCCGCGGCGGCCTCGACGAACTCGGCGATAGCCGGGCGATAGATGTCGTGGCGGTCGGCGAACTGCCGGTGGTACGCCCACGCCTCGGTCAGGAGCACGCGCGAAAGGTCGTCCCACTCGAATGTCCACGGCGCCGGCAACTCGACGATCCGCGCTCCGAGGCGCTCGCAGGTTTGCGTCGCCTCCTCGAGGCCACGGCCGACCGCGGCGTCCATTGTGAGCCCGTGCGTGCGGTCGGTGAGCGCGATCGTCATCCCCGCGAGCGGGCGGCCACCGAGCCGGGCGCGCAGCGCAACACTGTCGATCGGCGCGGGCGGCGGCATCAGCGGCGTCACCGCCGGACCGCCGGCGGCCATCCCCGCGAACAGCGCCGCGCAGTCGGCGATCGTGCGCGCCATCGGTCCGGGGTGATCGAGACTCGGCGCCAGCGGGACGATCCCGTCGACCTGGATCCGGCCGTGCGTGGGCTTGATCGCACACACCCCGCAGCATGCCGACGGGATCCGGAGCGACCCGCAGGTGTCGCTGCCGAGGGCCGCGGGGGTCATGCGCGCCGCCAGCGCGGCCGCGCTCCCGCCGCTCGAGCCGCCCGCGATTACATGGAGCGACCACGGGTTGCCGACCTGATCGGTCGTGCCGCCGGCGGCGAACTCATGCGTGTGCGTGTGCCCCAGCAACACCATCCCCTGGTCGCGCAGAAGCGCCCAGGCGATGCTGTCGTCGCCGGCGACGTCGCCTCCCTCCAGCAGCCGGCTCGAAGCCGTGACCGGTAGCCCGGCCACGGCGTAGAGGTCCTTGATTCCGATCGGGATGCCGCACAGCAGCGGGGTCCCGTCGCCGTCGCGCGCGCGACGCTGATCGGCGAGCGATGCGTGTTCGCGCGCGAGGTCGGGATACAGGCGCGCCCAGGCATTGATCGCGTCGGGCGCGCCGTCGGCGGTCGGTGGACCGCCGTTCCGCTCGTCGATCCGGCGCAGGCACGCCTCGGTCAGCTCGACCGCGGAGAGACGTCCGGCGCTAAGCAGTTCCGCCGCCTCGAGCACGCCCAGGTCGGCGGGGTCCGCATGCTGCGAGGCGAGCCCCGCGGACGCCGTCTCGGTCATGTTGTGAACGCTACTGCTCCGTCAGTCGTTTCGGGAGGCGAGCCATGCGGTGAGCGCATCCGCCGGCGCAGGCGGAGCGAACAGGAACCCCTGGCCGCCGTCGAAGCCGAGCTCGCGGGCGAGTTCGAGCTCGGGCCTGGTCTCGATGCTCTTGGCGATCGTGCCGCGCTCGGCGGCGTGGGCGACGGCGAGGACGGCCGCGAGCACCCGTCGCGCCTTGGCATCCGCCAGCGCGGGCGTGATCCGCGCGCGAGCGAATTTGACCACGTCGAAGGACCGGCTCCTCGTCGACGGTCGTCTCGGTGACCTCGAGGCACAGGCAGCTCGGTGGAAGGCGGGCGCCGGCGAGCGCACGATCGACCGCGTCGGTCAGCGATGGCGAACCGAGCGAGCGGGGCGAGATGTTGACCGACAGCCACACTCCGTTCCCGACCGTGCCTTCGCCCCGCCAGCGCGCGAGCTGCAGGCAGGCCTCGGCCAGCGCCCACTGGTCGATCTGCGCGATGAATCCGGTCTCCTCGACGAGCGGAAGGAACTCGGCCGGCGCGAGCATGCGCTGCCCGGGCTGCTGCCAGCGGACCAGCGCCTCGATTGCGACTGGCCCTTGGTCCACGCGGAGGGTCACCACCGGCTGGTAGTGGAGGCGCAGCTCGCCGCGCTCGATCGCACCGCGCAGCCGATGCTCGGTATCGAGCTCGCTCATCGCCTCGGTGCTCGTCGCGCTGTCGAACAGCTCGACGCCGCTGCTGCGCTGCTTGGCGCGATACATCGCGAGGTCCGCCTCGCGGATCAGATCGTGGGCGTATGTCTGCCCGCGGCGGGCGCGCGCCACGCCGACGCTCGCCCGGATCGATAGTTCCTGACCGCGCACGAGAAAAGGCTCGGCGATGGCCGCGCTGGCTCGCTCGGCGACGCGCAGCGCCCCTCGCTGACCGCGCAGGTCCTCGCACAAGACGACGAACTCGTCTCCGCCGTAACGGACGACGGTGTCGCCAGGGCGGAGAGTCCGCTGAAGACGCCGGGCGACCTCCACCAGCACGTCGTCGCCGGCATCGTGCCCGAGACCGTCGTTGACGCGCTTGAAGCCGTCGAGGTCGAGGAACAGCAGCGCGAGTGAGGTAGGGTGGCGGCGGGCGCGTCCGACCGCGACATTCAACCGATCGAGGAGAAGGACGCGATTCGGCAGACCGGTCAGGGGGTCGTGCAGCGCCTGGTGCGCGAGACGGGCTGCGGCACGCTTCCGTTCGATCGCGTAGCGGATCGCGCGATCGAGTGCATCCGCGTCGGTGGCCGGCTCGATCAAGAAGTCCTGGGCTCCGTCGCGGATCGCTCGCAGGGCGATCGACTCCCCGTCGGTGTCCGCAAGCACCACCACGGGCACGTCCGGGGCGCTCGACAGAACCGCGTCGAGCGCGTCGGGCGCGTCGTAGTCGCCCGCCGTAAGGTGGAGCACGACGCAGTCGACCGCGCCCTCGCGGAGTGCGATATTGACGGGCGGCACCGAGTCCCGAACGAGCACGTCAGCGTGCCCACCGACCCGTTGCCTCAGCCGATCGCCGAGCGCCGCGGCCTGGTCCGCGGTTGTGTCTACTACGAGCAGCCGTAGCGGCTGAGTGAAGTCCTTTTCGCCCGATTGCCCCAAGCCCACCAGAGATCCTGTCTCTAGCCCTGGTCTATCCAATAACGAGGCTAGCGCACGTCTGATCGCGCGACGGCGTGTGTAGGGTGCCGCTGGCCGGATGTTCAGAATCCCCGAACGGTTGATGGTGGCGCTGCTTGTGACCGCGGTTTTTGCGGTCGCGCCGGCGACCGCGCTCGCGCGGCTAACCGCCGGTGGCAGCGTGCAGCAGGTGTACGTGACGGGAGCGAGCCCGGGCGAGCGACTGGTCCTCGTGAACCGGCACGGCGCGGCTGTGGCGTCGCAGACGGCGGGGTCGCTCGGGGGCGCGATCTTCCGTGGGCTCCGGCCGGGACCGGGATATCGGGTGCGACCTGCTGCCGGCGGGGGAGCCGGCGGCGGCGCCGGCCCCGCGACACGTGCCGTGACCGTGCTGCCGGATCGGTCAGCGCCGCCCAGCACGCGGATCTACGACCAGCGGATTCCGAAGTCGGGCTACGGCTACCTGACGACGCGCGACGGCACCAAGCTCGCGATAGACGTCCGTCTGCCCGGCGGCCCGGGGCCGTATCCGACCGTGGTCGAGTACTCCGGATACGGCTACGCCGACCCGGCGGGCGCGCAGAGCGGGATCAGCCCGGTCGCGACCCTGCTCGGGTTCGCGGTCGTCGACGTGAACATGCGGGGGACGGGCTGCTCGGGAGGAGCGTTCAGCTTCTTCGAGCCGCTCCAGAACCTCGACGGCTACGACGTGATCGAGACCGTGGCTCACCAGCCGTGGGCGCTCCATCACAAGGTCGGGATGATCGGCATCTCGTACGGGGGAATCAGCCAGCTGTTCGTGGCCGCGACCGATCCGCCGGACCTGGCGGCGATCGCGCCCCTGTCGGTGATCGACAACACCGCCACCACGCTCTACCCGGGCGGGCTCCTCAACACCGGCTTTGGCGTGCCGTATGCGAAGGCGCGCGACGTCGACGCCGAACCGGCGTCGCCCGGCCACGGGGAGGCGTGGGCGCTGCAGCGCATCAGCGGCGGCGACCGCACCTGCCGCGCCAACCAGGTCCTGCATCCCGAAGCCATCAACGAGCTCGCCGAGGTTTCGGCCAACCGCTACTACGTGCCGTCGGTGGCGAACCCGCTCAACCCGGACACGTTTGTGCACAAGATCCACGTGCCGGTGTTCCTCGCGTGTCAGTGGACCGACGAGCAGACCGGGGGTCACTGTCCCGAGCTCGCCGAGCACTTCACCGGCACTCATCTGAAGTGGTTCACGTTCACCAATGGCACTCACATCGACTCACTCGATCCCGCCACCGCGCTTCGGTGGTACGACTTCCTGGCGTTGTTCGTCGCCGGGCGCCGCCCGGCGCTGTCGTCCGGCGAGTTGGCGCTTGCGCCGGAGCTCTACCACGTGGCGATGGGGGTGAGCGGCGTCACGTTCCCGGCCGACCCGATCGAGCAGGAGCCCGACTACCCCTCAGCGCTGGCGGGGTTCGAGGCGCAGCCGTCGGTCCGCGTCCTGTTCGACAACGGCGCCGGAAGCTCGACGCCGGGCGCGCCCGGGGCGGCGTTCGAGCAGTCGTTCGCGCGGTTTCCGGTGCCGGGAACAAGGGCCGCGTCGTGGTACTTCGGACCCGGGGGAACGCTGAGCACAAGCGCGCCGCCCGGTCCGCGCGGCGCCGACGTGTTCACGTGGTCTTCGAAAGCTCGCCCATTGACCGACTTCTCCGGCAACACCGGGCCCGGCGGACTGTGGGGCACATCCCCGAAGTACCACTGGGCTCGGAATCCGGCCGGGACCGCTGTGTCGTACATCACGGCGCCGCTCCAAAGCAACACGGTTGTCGTCGGGGCCGGCGCGGTCCACGTCTGGGTCGAGGCGTCGACGCAGGACGTCGATCTCCAGGTCAGCGTGTCCGAGGTCCGTCCGGACGGCAACGAAACGTTCGTACAGAGTGGGTGGCTCGATGCCAGCGAGCGCAAGCTCTCCGGGCAGAGCACGCTGCTCGAGCCGCTGCTGACCGAGCGGAAAGCCGATGCCGCGCCGCTGCCGCACGGACGCTTCACCGAGCTCGTCGTTCCGCTCTATTACGAGGGCCACGCCTACAGGGCCGGATCGCGGATCCGGATCATGATCTCGGCGCCCGGCGGCGACCAGCCCACGTGGGCGTTTGCGGATCTGAACCCGGCCGCGCGCGCGACCGTCCGCGTCGCCCGCTCGCGGACGATGCCGTCGCGAGTCATCCTGCCGGTGGTGCCGGGTGTGGCCGTGCCGACCGGACTGCCGCCGTGCCCGGGGCTGCGCGGCGAGCCGTGCCGGCGCTACGTCCCGCTCCGCAATCGCGCCGCAGGCTAGCCGGGCCGCGGTGTCGGCGCCGGTCTCTCGACGCCCTCCCCGCCGAGGCGCCGGGGTACCTGACCTCCGGTCAAGTCAACACTCGACGCGCCGCGTTCGTCGAGTGCGGCGTTGACCGTGACGGAGCCGGATGAATCCGCATTCACCGAGGGGCGGGCGGCGAGTGAGGGGTTAACCGGAATCGCGCGGCCCGCACCGTGCGCGGCTTGCCACCTCGGAGCTTCGCGGCCCGCACCGTGCGCGGCTTGCCACCTCGGAGCTTCGAGATCACGACCTTACGGTCCGCCGGGGCGGGCGCCCGGGGTGGCCAGCTCGCGCTCGTGGCGCTGACGCTGGCGCTGATCGCCGGAGCGATCGCCGTCCGCTGACGGTGCGGGCGCTCCGTTCGAGGTAGTAGGGTGCCCGCCGGTTTCGAGCAGGAGAGGATTTGTGGTGAAGCGCACTAGTTGGGGTCTGCTGGCCGGGCTCGTGAGTGGATTGATGATTGTCGGGTCGGTGGCGACGGCCACACCCGTGCGGGCTCGAGCGGCTGGTGGTGATCCTCCCGCGGCGGACTGCCAGCCGTTCGGCGGCCGGCCGTGTCTGCTCCCGTTCCCGAACAACGCGTTCACGAGGCGCGATCGCTCAAGCGCGACCGGACTTCGCGTCTCCCTGCCGCAGGGAGCCATGCCGGTCAACACCAGCGGCCAGCGCGTCAGCGTCGCCCCGTATGACCGCGCGGACGGGTTCAGCCCCGGGTCCGCGGCGATCGTGCGCGTTCCGGGCCTCGACAACGCCAGGGCGTTCGCGCGCACGGGCGCGGCCGGACTGCTCGACATGGCGAAGTCGCGGGCAAAGAACCAGCCGATCGTGATCCTCGACGAGCACACCGGACGGCGTCAGCCGATCTGGTCAGAGCTCGACGCCAACGCCAAGACGCCGCAATCGACGGATCTGCTAATCCACGGCGCCGCCGACTTCGCCAACGGGCACACCTATGTGGTCGCGCTTCGCAACCTTCGGAACGCCACCGGACATGTCATTCCGGCGCCGAGCTGGTTCGAGCGGCTGCGCGACAACCGTCCGCTCTCAGGGGCCGAGCGCTCGCAGACGGCGCGGTACGCGCGCGTCTTCGCTGCCCTTGCCCGCGCCGGCGTGCGCCGCTCGAATCTGTACGAGACGTGGGACTTCACCGTGGCCTCGCGCCAGAACGTGACCGGGCGGTTGCTGTCGATTCGCAATAGCGCGTTCGCCCAGCTCGGAGACACGAAGCTTGCGGACGGGAAGGTCGCGGGGAGCGCCCCGAGCTACACGATCACCTCGACCAAGACGCTGTCGCCGCAGCTGAGCGCCGTCGTGGGGACGTTCGACGTGCCCTGCTACCTGATCACGTGTGGGACGACCGCGACGACAGGATTCCACTACAGCTCGCACAAGCTCGACGCGCTGCCGACCCAGACCCCTGGCGACGTCGCCGCTGCGCCATTTGAGTGCGTCATTCCAAGCTCGGCGGGCAATCCGGCGCCGGCGCGGATCTCCGTGTACGGGCACGGGCTGTTCGGCTCATACGTGGAGGTCGAGGATCCATGGGTCGAGGCGCTCGCCACCCAGGACAACATCGTGTTCTGTGGGACCGATTGGTGGGGCCTGACCCAGGACGACGAGCCGTTCGCGGCCGAGGTGGTCACGAACCTGAATCTGTTCGGGGTGATCGTCGATCGCCTTCAGCAGGCCGTGCTGAACACGCTTTTCCTCGGACGGCTGATGACCAACCCGGGTGGCCTGGCGGCGAACCCGGCGTTCCAGGCCGGCGGGCACCCGGCGATCGACACGTCTCACCTGTACTACGACGGCAACTCCCAGGGCGGGATCATGGGAGGAGTGACGCTGGCCGTCTCGCCGGACGTCCGGCGAGCGGTTCTCGGGGTCACCGGGATGGATTACGGCAACCTGCTGCTCGCGCGGAGCACCGACTTCAGCACGTTCAGCCAGTTCCTGTCGTTCACCTATCCGGACCGGTCGATGTACCCGGTGACTCTCGATCTGATCGACCAGTTGTGGGACCGAGGCGACCCCGACGGTTACGCCCCCTACATGACCACGGACCCCCTGCCCGACACACCGTCACACACGGCGCTCATGCAGATCGGGTACGGCGACTTCCAGGTGAGCATGTACGCCGGCGCGGCGGAGGCCCGGAGCGCCGGTGTGTCGGCGTACCAGCCGGCGCTCGATCCGGCTCGCTCGCGCGACCGCAACCTGTTCTACGGGATCCCGACGATCGGCCACTATCCGTTCTCCGGCTCCGCGATCGAGATCTGGGACAGCGGACCGGGCCGCGTTCAGCCGCCGCCCGTCGCGAACGTTCCGCCGACCGCGGGCGCGAACAACATCGATCCGCATCAGAACCCGCGCAACACCCCAGCGGCGCAACAACAGATATCGGCGTTCCTGGAGCCGAACGGCACCATCACCAACGTGTGCGGTGGCGCGCCGTGTCACAGCTCGGTGTTCACGCCGTAAGCCGCCCGGCGGCTGCCCGACGAGGTATGGCAGGCCCTACCCCCGACTGGCCCGTAAACAGGCTGGGCTCGCTCATGGCGATCGCTTACCGTTGCACCCATGCCATCGCTTCGATCGCACGTACTGTTCCGCCAGGCGCCGCGTGACCTGCTGTACGTAGGCCTGAGTGCCCCGATCGGGCTGGCGTGGCTCATCGCGCTCGTCGTGATGATCGCGGTCGGGGTCAGCCTGTCGATCGTGATCGTCGGGATCCCGTTGCTCGTGCTCTCGTTCGAGGTCATCCGTCTGGGAGCGAGGGCCGAGCGGGCGCGAGCCGCGCTCGTACTCGGCGGACCGATCGCCAGGCCACCGCAGGCGCGCGTGGCCGGCGGCTTCATTCGCCGGGAGTGGGCGCGGGTCACCGACCGTACCGGGTGGAAGGAACTCGGCTACATGGCATTGCTGGCCACGCTCGGGACCGTTCTCGGGGTCCTCGTGATCGCGCTGTGGTCGGCTGTCGTGGCCGCCATCGCGGCGCCCGCGCTGAGCGCCGCCGCCCCTCGCGGGTCGCTGCTCGCCGGACTGGCCGGGTGGGCATCGATTGGGATCGTCGTCGGCGGGCTGGCGCTCGGTGTGCTGAGCGTGATCCTCACCCGCGGCGCCGCGCTCGGGCTCGGGGCGATCGCGAACTGGCTGCTCGCGCCCGATGAGCGCGCATTGCTGGCAGCGCGGGTCGACACCCTAGAGGCGACGCGCGCCGCCGCCGTCGAGTCCGCCGACGCGCGGCTTCGCCGGCTCGAGCGGGATCTGCACGACGGCGCCCAGCACCGCCTGTCGTACATCGCGATGGAGCTCGACCGGGCTCGGGCCAAGCTCGACGAGGACCCGAACGCGGCGTCGGAGCTACTCGACCGAGCGCACGAGGAATCGAAGAAGGCGATGATCGAGCTGCGCGATCTCGTCCGCGGCATCCACCCGTCGGTGCTGACCGACCGCGGGCTCGACGCCGCCGTCTCCGGGCTCGCCGAGCGCTGCCCGGTGCCGGTCGAGGTCGACATCGACGTCGACCCGCGGCCTCCGAGCGCGATCGAGACCGCCGCCTACTATGTGGTCGCGGAGTCGCTCACGAACGTTGGCAAGCACGCCGGCGCGCGGAGCGCGTCAGTCGAGATCCACCGCGACGGGTTGCTGCTGACTATCTGGGTCTGGGACGACGGGCAGGGCGGAGCGTCGCGGCGGCCGGGATCGGGCCTGGACGGCCTGGCCTAACGGGTCGAGGCGCTTGACGGGACGTTGACGATCACGAGTCCGCCCGGGGGCCCCACGGTCATCCGGGGGGAGCTGCCATGCGCGTCGTGATCGCAGAGGATCTCGCGCTCCTGCGCGAGGGCATCGCGTCGCTGCTCAAGGATGAGGGCCACGAGGTCGTCGCCGCCGTGGGGGATGGCGACGGGTTGCTCACGGCGGCGGCCGAAACCAATCCGGACCTGGCGATCGTCGACGTCCGGATGCCGCCGACCCAGACCGACGAAGGCGTCCGGGCGGCCGTGGAGCTCCGCCGGCGCCAGCCCGAGGTCGCGATCCTGATCCTCAGCCAGTACGTCGAGGAGCGGTACGCCACCGATCTATTGAGCGGCGGCAGCGTGGGCGTCGGCTACCTGCTCAAGGACCGCGTCGCCGACGTCCGCGAGTTCATGTCGGCCGCGCGCCGGGTCGCCGCCGGGGGAACGGCGATCGACTCCGAGGTCGTCTCGCAGCTGCTCAGCCGGCGCCGGCGCACCGACGTGCTCGAGGAGCTCACTCCACGCGAGCGCGAGGTGCTGGCGCTGATGGCCGAAGGTCTCACGAACGCGTCGATCGCGGAGCGCCTCGTGGTCACCGGCGGAGCGGTCGAGAAGCACGTCCGCAACGTGTTCATGAAGCTGGGGCTGCCGCAGACCGAGCAGCAGCACCGCCGTGTCCTGGCAGTCCTGACCTACCTGGGGCTGTGATCGTGCTCCGTCTCACTCTGACCGTCCTTGGCGCGCTGCTGCTCGTGTTCCTGATCGCCTGCGGCGCGTACGGACTGTCCGACGTGGCCGCGCGCCACGCGTACGACGTCCATGCGAGCTACGCCAGGGTGCAGGCGCTCAAGGTCGACGGCGGCGACGGCGACGTCCGTCTCACCGCCGCGCCGGCCGGGAGCGCAGTCGTCGTCGTCGAGCACGTCACCGAGGGGCTTACCTCACCCCACAGCGAGACGTGCGCGCATCCGGCGGCGTCCTGCGCCTGTCCGCCGACTGCTCGTTCGTCTTCAGCAACAGCTGCGGGGCCAGCTACTCGATTGAGGTGCCGGCGGGAGTGACCGTCGACGCCCACGCGGGCGGCGGCGACGTCGACGCGCACGGCATCAGCGCCCGAAGCGTCACCCTGGAGAGCGGCGACGGCGACGTGTCCGCCACGCTCAGCCAGGCGCCGGCCAGGCTCAAGGCGAGCTCGGGTAACGGCGACGTCACCCTCACCGTCCCGAACATGACCTACGCGGTTCACGCGAGCTCGGGTAACGGGACGGTGTCCGACAACACGCTACGGATCGACCCGACCGCGCCGCGGACGATCACGGCGAGCTCCGGCAACGGCGACGTGACGGTCAAGGCGGCTGGCGCGATCGGGCGCTAGTCGTCCGCCGTTCCAGGATGCGTGCTGAATTTGCCCCCACTGTGGGGGCATATTCAGCACAGGCGTTAGCCAACCCGGCGGAGGAAGCGCATCAACCCCGCGAAGAATGCGTTCCGCGGGTAGGCGCCGGCGGGGTCGTTGTGCGCGTAGGTCGATGCGCGGTCGATTAGGAGCAGATTCTTCGATGGGATGGCCGACTCGGTGGCGAGGGCCTTCGCGTCCGCCAACACGCCGCCGCCGCCGAGGCGCGCTCCGAACGCGTAGATGAGCAGACGTTTCGGGAGCCGACGTCCGAGAGTGGCGTCGACCCCGAGCACGCGCTCCGCCGGGTTCGGCAGGCCGTTACCGACGGCACCCAAGTCGATCGTCAGCCGGTCCGGGAAGTACCACTCGCTCCCGTCGGGCCCGGCGACGCCGAACCCCGACAGCATCGTCGCGAACCGGGTGATCGGAGTCAGGGCGCCGGCGCCGTCCCAGCCGTGCAGCGGCCCCACCGGTGACACGCCGCGACCAAGGTGGGCCTGGGCGGCGAGCAGGGTCACCGGCGACGTGCCGACGTTGAGCGCGTCGCCGAACTGGGCGAGGTTGGTGACCGGGACCGAGGGGGTGAGATGGAACGCGCTCAGCAGCCCCGACGACTGGCCGAGCGACTGGGAGTTCGGGTCGATGAGCGCGGCGGTGGCGCCGGTCGCGCTGAACAGGCCGGCAAACGGGGCCGGGATGCCACCGAACGTGAGCCACGGAGACGTCCCGGACGAGTCGAGGCCGCGCAACTCCGACCGCGCGGTCGAGGCGCTGACCGCGGGGAGGGTGCCGCCGTCGATGTAGACGAGGCCAGCGAGGCCGTCGGCGCCGGCGCGGCCGTGGAAGTCCAGGTGGCGTACGCGGTCACCACCGCGCCGCCGAGCGAGTGTCCGCCGAGCACGACCTTGCCGCCGAGCCGGCGAGCGGCCGCGATCACGTGGTGCAGATCGCCAACGGCGACGCTCATGCCCCACCGCTTGGCGAACCCGACCGTGGCATTAGGGATCGGCTGAATGTGTGTCTCCACGTTCAGCGCCGGGTCGAGCCACCCCAGGTAGTAGTCGAACAGCTGGGTGGAGGTGGCGAGACTCTGCTTGGCGAGTTCCAGCACCGACTGGTCCTCGAGCAGGTTCTCGCGGCGCTCGACCGACCATACCTGCCACGCCGGCGCGCGGGACACGATCCACTGCGCAAGCGGCACGAAATAGGCTGCGCCGGCGGACGTACCGGGCTCGAGTACGAGGACGTTGCGGGCCGCCGGTGACCCGACCTTGATCACGCCCACCTTGCCGTACTTCGCCGGCGTCCCGGGCGACGACGCGCCGCGCATCCACGTGACGTTGAGATCGGCGTGCGCGGAGGCGGCAAACCACGCGGCGGCGCATACCGCCGCCACTAGGACCGTCAGCCGGCGCATCGCTCGTCACCCTACCGCCAGACGAACGTGGCGGTGGCGCCCGGGTCAAACGCGTACGCGAACGCTTGTCCGCGCCACCCGACCTGGAACTCGATTGGCTGATCGCTGTTGTCGTATGCGACCAGCACCTTCGATCCGTCCGGATTCTCCAGCGCGACGTCGTCCAGGCCCGAGGTGACGCTGTACGAACCGTCGGCGTTCGCGAAGTCCGATACCAAGCGATCCGTGGCGATGCGCACGGCGCCGCGCTGCACGAACGTCGAAATCTGCCCTAGCTGGTAGTAGGTTCAAGTTCAGCGAGGCGGACCCCGTCTGCTCATCGATGGTCACAAGTCCGCTGCACCCGTCGCAGCCGGGAGCGGCCTGCTTCGGGCCGCCGGAAGGGTCGAGCGCCAGGTTCCACAGCTCGACGGCCTGGGCATAGTTGCGCAGGCTCGCGATCGCGGTCTCGGCGGTCGGATACGCGACCACACCAGGCGAGCACTCGCTCATCACCATGCCGGCGGCCGGGTCCATCGCCTGCAGCTGTGACATCTGCTCGAGCCCGGCGTAACAGTGCCAGGCGATGCCCGCGATCTCGGAGCGCACGACCGGGTCGGACAGCATTTCCTCGCCGTACGCAGGCCCCGACCCGTCGAGCCCATACACCGCGGTGCTGAGGCCGGCCGCGCGGAGGGCCGGAACGAGGCTTTGCGTGATGAAGGCGTCCTCGTCGAGCTCCATCCCCGGGTAGTGCGAGGGCGTGTCCGGTGTTGTCGAGCGCGTCGTTGGCCTTCATCCACGCCGGTGCGCTCCACGGGCTCGCGAGGATTTCCGTGCTCGGGTTGAGCGCGAGCATCATCCGCAGCGCGGGCAGGACGTAGGCCGAGTCGTGCACGACCGAGAAGCGGCTGAGCAACGGGTCGTTCTCACCGGGAGGGGTGTCGTCATACGTGTAGGGGACGCCGGTGGCCGTGAAGTCGGACGCGCCGATCGGCACGCGGACATAGTTGAGACCGATTCCGCCGGGCCCGAACAGGGCATTCATGACGGCGGCTCGCTGAATGGCCGGCAACTCGTCGTAGATGAGCCACGCGGACGTGTCGGTCATGGCCGCGCCGAATCCGGCGATCTGCTGATAGTGGGTGCTGTCGGAGACGTCGATCGTCGGCAGGGCGGGAGTGACGGCTCCGAATGAGACCATCGGCATCGGCGAGAGCGCCTCGGTCAGGTCCGGGCTCGTGAGCCACACGCCCACCCCGTCCGAATCGGCGGCCGGTGCGCCCACCGCCACAGACGCGACCGGGCTCCACGGACGCTTGCCGATCTTGATCTGGACCGACACCTGGTATGCGGTGGCAGCGCTTGGCGGAGCTTCCCAGACCATCGTCCGCGTGCGGCAGTGGCGTGCCTGCGGCCCGGACATTTCGAGACCGCCGTTGACGCGGACGAGAAGCCTGCCAGGCCCTCCACAGCCGACGAATGTGAGCTGTTCGCGGACCTCGCCCGAGAGCTCCAGGGGAAGCGAGTGCAGCCGCACGTCGGTGATCCGCGTGGGCGCGCGCGGGCGAGCGGCGACGGCGAGCGCGGGTCCCGCGAGCCCAAGGGTCGCGCCGAACCCGGCCACAACGGCGAACGCCGTCACGCGGGTCACGGGCGCAACATACAAGTAGCCTGTCCGCCGATGCGAGCGCTCGTCGCCAAGCAGTCCGCGCCGTATGCGGAGCTGGCCGAGGTCCGAGACCCGCAGCCGGTCCATGATCAGGCGCTCGTCGAGGTCGGAGCGTTCAGCCTCAACCGCGGCGAAACGCGGCGCCTCGAATCGCTCGAGCCCGGCACCGTCACCGGCTGGGACCTCGCCGGGGTCGTCAAGCAGGCGGCGGCTGACGGGAGCGGTCCGTCGGCCGGCTCCCGCGTGGTCGGGATGGTTCCCGCCGGCGCGTGGGCGGAGCTCGCGGCAGTCGAGACCGACTGGCTCGCCGAGCTGCCCGCCGCGGTCTCGTTCGAGCAGGCAGCCGCGCTGCCGGTGGCGGGATTGACCGCGCTGAGGGCGCTCGAGCTCGGCGGCTTCCTCGTCGAGAAGCGCGTGCTGGTCACAGGCGCGAGCGGCGGCGTCGGGCGCTTTGCGATCCAGCTCGCGAGGCTTGCGGGCGCCAACGTCACCGGGCTCGCGCGCCGGACCGAGGGACTGCGCGAGATCGGGGCGGATGAGGTCATAACCGAGATCGCTCTCGACGGGCCCACGTACGACCTGATCGTGGACGGCGTCGGTGGCGGGGTCCTGAGCGCGGCGATCCAGCGAGTCGCGCCGGGCGGGACCGTCGTGAGTTTCGCGTCGACCGTGTCCGACCCCGTCTCGTATCCGGCCCGCGAGCTGTTCGCCCGCGCTCCCCGGGCGCGGGTCTACGGCCTGTACATCTTCGCTGAGCTCCAGCACACCCAGACCGGCAGCTCCGACCTACGGCGGCTGGCCGACCTGATCGCCGCCGGCAAGCTCGACCCGCAGATTGACCTGACGAGCTCCTGGAACGACGCCGGCCAGGCGATCGAGGCGCTGCTCGACCGGCGGGTCAACGGCAAGGCCGTGCTCAGGGTCGATTAGCCGCGATCGGGGCTGGTATCGATCGCGACATACGAGTACGTGCCCGGGAAGCCGTCGCCGCTCTCGGGGACCATCCCAGGACATCCGTCGCGGAGGTCCTCGCAGTCCCACACCTGACCGTTCGTGAGATGGATGTCGAGGCGCGACCAGTAGTAGAACGAGAACGCGTTGCCATCGTGGTTGGGGTCAATCCCGGCCTCGATCGGGTCATCGCGCCACCGCTCGCTCAGCAGCCGGGCGTCGGCCGCCGCGTCGTGCTTCAGGTACTTGTCGAACCACGCGGTCGTGTACCAGTCGATCAGGTCGGGCCCGCGCAGGGAGGCGCCGAACGCCTGGTTGGGGATGAAGCTGAAGTCCAGGTGCGAGCCGCCGCGGATGATGATCTCGCCGGTGTCCACGCCGGCCTTCGAGTAGTTCAAGGACCACGTCGACTTCGCGTTCGGGTCGGGCAGCGAGGTGTTCGGCGCCGGCGGGAGGCCGTAGTCCGCGGACATCCCGAGCGCCGGTTTGGTGATCGGGACCGTCGTCCGGTCGGCCGGATCCGCCGGACAGCCGGATTCGCCGATCGTTTGAGCAGGAGCGCCCGGCGCCGCGCCGGGCACGGGAGAATCATCCGGGCCCGGGCCGCCCAGGTCGTCCCAGGCCACGATCGCCCTGACCCGCGGATCCCACTGGCCGACGTAAGAAACGCCGCCCGCGCCGTAAGAGTGGCCGGCGAGGCCGATCTCGGACGGATCGAGCAGCCGCCAGAGCGGGTCAAACGCCGCGTCGAACCCCGCCCAACGCGTGAGTTCTGCTTGGCCGCATGGCTCGTCCCCGTGCTGCAACTCGGGACGGGCTCGTACGGATGCGAAGGGGTCGACAGGAAGAAGTCGATCGCGTCTTCGGTGCCGTCGTAGAAAGGCGTCCCCGTGGTCTGCGCCGGGACGCCTTCGTTCTGGTCGGGGGACTGCCCGAAGGTGTCCGATTGCCCCTGCCCCTGAGGATCGAAGGTCAGCACCACGTAGCCCGCCTTGGCCAGCGCCTGGGCGGCGTACCAGTACATGTTCTCGTCGGCCTGGACCGAGCCGTCCGTGATCACGATCCCGGGTCGCTTCGCCGGCCCGGCGGCCGTCGCCCACACGTGGCCCGAGATCGTGGCGCCGTCGCGGGCGGTGAACAGGACCGGGCGGACAACGCCGTAGCCGTTCTTCGCCCAGTTGTTCAGGCGGATGTCGCCGGCGCAGCCGTTCGAGAGGTTCCAGCACAGATCGTCGGTGAAGAACCGCCCCGGATCCGCGGCCTCGGTGGCGAGCGCCTGAGCGGTGCTGGAGGCGCTTTCGGCCGCGAGCTGGGCCTGATACTGCGGGGTGTCATAGATCGTCTGGCGCTGCTGGGTGATCGAGAAGTTCTGCGCCTCGACGACCGGGTTGAACGTCGTCGGCGGGTTCGCGGCCGCCGGTGCGACGTGGGCAGCGACGACGGCGAGCATCGCGACCACGCCTACCGTGAATCGTTTCCCTGCCATTCCCGGTGCAGATCGTGCGCGCCGACGGCGTGGCCGAAACGTCCGCACGCGCCTTGCTGGCGCGACACCACCGAGGCCGCCGACCCCCTCCCCGCTGCCCCCATTTTCGTGTTGCCAGTTCATTAGGGACGGCCGCGCTCTTCCATCCTCACCCCCGAGCCGGTTAGATTTCGCGCGACAACCTCTAGGAGGAGGACTGCATGAGGAAGTACAGAGGACCGGTCGCGGCGGTCGTCGCCGTGGCTGTGGCGCTTGCCCTGGCCGCGTGCGGCGGTTCATCGAACTCGTCGTCGTCGGCGTCGGGCGCCGCGTCCGCGTCGAGCTCGACATCGAGCTCGAGCTCGACCGGCGGCGCCCCCAAATCGGGCGGCACGATCAAGATCGGGACCGTGGGGCCCGACTCGTATGACCCGCAGGAGTACCAGACGGTTCAGGCCGACTCGGCGCTGCATCTCGTCTGGACAGGCCTGCTGGCGTTCAAGGACGGCACCGGCCAGGCGAGTACCGAGCTGATCCCGGGTATGGCCGAGAGCGTCCCGCAGCCGACCGACGGCGGAAAGACGTACGTCTTCCAGATCCGGCCGAACCTGCACTACTCCGACGGCGAGCCCGTGAAGCCGAGCGATGTCGTCAACATGGTCAAGCGCAACCTGTTCCTGGGCGGCCCGTTCTCGTCGTTCTACGACGACATCGTCGGTGCCACCGCGTACACGGCCGCGAAGAAGCAGACCGCGCCGCTGCCCGGCATGATCGCCGACGACGCGACCGGGAAGCTGACGATCAAGCTGGTTCAACCGGACACGCGCGTGCTCTACGCGTTCGCGATCGGTGAGGCCGGAGTCGGTCCGGCGAGCAAGGCGATCTTCAAGAACACGACGGGCACCCCGTTCCCGGGTGATGGTCCGTACACGCTCAAGGTCGTGAACCCGTCGCCGACCAACGGCGAGTTCATCCTCACGAAGAACCCGAAGTTCGACATCCCGACGGTGGCGAAGGGCTACCTCGACCAGATCGACGGCATGGTCTCGACCAACGTCAACACGATGACGGAGAACGTGATCAACGGGACGTACGACTACATGACCGAGGATCCGGTCGGTGACCTGCTCCCGCAGGTCGAGTCGCAGTACAAGGACCGGTTCCTGATCGGTCCGGGTTATCCGAACACGTATTACTTCTTCCTGAACAACACGATCGCGCCGTTCAACAAGCTCGCGGCGCGGCAGGCAGTCAACTACGCGATCGACCCCACTGCCCTCCAGCGGATCTTCGGAGGACGACTGCACCCGACGTGCAACCTGCTGCCTCCCGGGATGATCGGCTACACGGCGATCTCGCCGTGCCCGTGGCGGCCCAATGGGACGCCTCAGCTGTCGAAGGCCCAGGCGCTCGTGAAGTCGGCGGGCCTGACCGGGGCTCCGGTCACGGTCTGGACGAACACCAAGGACCCGCGTCCGGCGATCGGCGCCTATTTGGCGTCGGTGCTCAACCAGATTGGGTTCAAGGCGACGATCAAGTCGCTCAACCAGACGGTGTACTTCTCGACGATCGGAGATCCGAAGAGCAAGGCCCAAATTGGATTCGACGACTGGTTCCAGGACTTCCCCCATGCGGGGGACTTCATGGGCAACCTCCTGACGACCGCCGCGGCGAAGTCGATCCCGTCGTTCAACTCCGGGTTCGTCAGCGATCCGCACATCGACCAGCAGGTCAACGCGCTGGACGCTCAGCAGCCTCCGGCTGTCGCGTCCCAGTGGGCGGCGCTCGACGCGTACGTCAACAGCCCGACGCACGCGTACTTGGTGCCGTACGGAAACGAAGAGGACACCGCGTTCTACTCGAGTCGGATGAACGTCACCCAGTGTTCGGGCTACCCGAACCTGGTGCACCGGGTCGACTGGGCGTTGCTCTGCCTGAAGTAAGGACCGAATGGTCAACGGGAGGGCGCTGGGGCGCCCTCCCGGTCGACCCATGCACTGCCAAATCGACCATATAATCGCCTGCTATGGCCATTGAGCCGGCTTCCGAGCTCTCGTCCGTCGAGGGGGGGACCGGGTTTGAGGCGGTCGCGGAGCGCGAGCACGCCGTCGGGGTCGGCCCCTGGCGACTGGCCGGACGTCGACTGCGGCGGAACAAGGTCGCGCTGGCGTTCGGCGTGCTGTTCCTGCTGCTGGTCGCGCTGGCACTGGCCGCTCCGCTCTGGGCCAAAGACGTCGCCCACACGACCACGTCGGCCAACCACCTCACCGAGATTCTCCACGAGGGCAATAAGCAGGTCTACGTGGTCTCGCTATCGGGCGTACCTGTCGGGCCCCAGTGGTTCGCCGCCGGCGGCAAGTTCTTCCTGGGCGCCGACGACAACGGCCGCGACGTCATGGTGCGGCTCCTGTACGGCGCCCGCACCTCGCTCGAGATCGGGATCGCCGCGGCACTCATCACCACCGTCCTGGCGGTGGTCGTCGCGCTGTTCGCCGGCTACCTGCGCGGCATAACCGACACCGTCCTGTCGCGGATCATGGACATCATGTGGGCGTTCCCGGTCGTGATCCTCGGCGTCGCGCTCGGAACCGCGCTGTCGATCGGCGGCCTGAAGGTCGGGCCGGTCACGCTCCAGAGCGGGTCGATCGCGATTCCGATCCTGATCATCGGCTTCGTGTACATCGTGTACATGGCGCGTCCCCTGCGCGGGCAGGTCCTCTCGATGCGCGAGAAGGAGTTCATAGAAGCGGCGCGGGCTCAGGGCATGGGGTCGTTCCGGATCATGTTCACCGAGATCCTGCCCAACCTGGCGTCGACGATCGTGGTTTTCTTCCCCCTCGCAATCGCGAACGCGATCCTGCTCGAGGCCTACCTGTCGTTCCTCGGGGCCGGGGTGCAGCCGCCAACACCCTCGTGGGGCGAGATGATCAGCGAGGGAATCGACCGGATTACTACCGCTCCCCATCTGACGATCGTGCCCGGGCTCATGCTCGTCCTGACCGTCCTGGCGCTGAACATCTTCGGCGAGGGTGTGCGTGACGCGCTCGACCCGCGGTCGAAGGTCCGGATCTCCGACAACTAGATGCTCCGGTTCATCGTCAGGCGGGTGATCGGGATGATCGCGGTGCTGTTCGCGATCTCGGTGATCACCTTCGCGATCTTCAACGTG
Source organism: uncultured Solirubrobacterales bacterium (assembly GCA_963737055.1). Classification (GTDB taxonomy): domain Bacteria; phylum Actinomycetota; class Thermoleophilia; order Solirubrobacterales; family Solirubrobacteraceae; genus Palsa-465. Next base: position 222,586 of record CAVTRE010000005.1, read on the forward strand.
ATCCCGAACGGAGATCCCGCGTTCAGGCTGGCCGGCCACAGCGCCACCCCCGCGACGATCGCGACGATCCGGCACGAGTGGGGATTCGACAAGCCGGTCTACGTCCAGTACGAGAAGACGATGGAGAAGATCTTCAACGGCACCCTGATCTCGTACTCGACGCAGACCAACGTCGACACCGAGATCAGGCACGACATCTGGCCGACGATCTCGCTGGCGGTCGGTGCCGCCCTGTTGTGGATGTTCTTCGCGATCTGCCTCGGCATGTACTCGGCGCTGAAGGCCGGCAAGATCTCCGACCGCTTCCTGACCGTGCTGGCCCTGGTCGGGATCTCGATGCCTGTCTTCTGGGTCGGGGCGCTGCTGAGCTACTACCTCGGGTTCAAGGCCGGGATATTCCCCAACGGCGGGTACACGTCGCTCACCTCGAACCCGGTCCAGTGGGCCTGGCATCTGATCCTGCCGTGGACCGCGCTCTCGATCTTGTTCATCGGGGTGTACTCGCGCCTCGTGCGCTCGAGCATCCTCGACACCATCAACGAGGACTTCGTGCGCACCGCCCGGTCGAAGGGCCTCGGACAGCGGCAGGTGCTGCTCAAACACGTGCTCCGCAACTCCCTGATCCCGGTGATCTCCCTGTGGGGCCTTGACTTCGGGGCGATCATCGGCGGCGGCGCGATCGTCACCGAGTCAGTGTTCAACCTCGGCGGCGTCGGTCAGTACGCGGCGAACTCGATCCAGTCGCTAGACGTGCCGCCGGTGATGGCGCTCACGATCTTCATCGCGTTCTTCGTCGTGCTGTTCAACACCATCGTCGACATCATGTACGCCTGGCTCGACCCGCGGATCCGGCTCTCGTGAGCAGTACCAGACCACTCCTGTCGGTCAAGGACCTGGCGGTCTCATTCGCGACCGAAGACGGGATCGTCAGGGCCGTGGACGAGGTGTCGTACACGCTCGCGCCGAGGGAGATCCTCGCGATCGTGGGCGAGTCGGGCTCGGGTAAGTCCGTCACCGTGATGACCCTGATGGGCCTGACGCGCGGCGTCAACGCGCGCTTTGGCGGATCCGCAGTGTTCGGCAGCACCGACCTGTTTGACCGCGAGCGAGGAGCAGTTGCAGCGAATCCGCGGCAACGACATCGCGATGATCTTCCAGGACCCGATGACCTCGCTCGATCCGGTCTACAAGATCGGCGACCAGATCGTCGAGCAGATCCGGGCCCACGAGAACGTCTCCAAAGCCGTGGCGCGCGACCGGACGATCGGGCTCCTCGACGAGGTCGGTATCCCGCGCGCGCGGGAGCGGGTCGACTCCTACCCGCACGAGCTCTCGGGTGGAATGCGCCAGCGCGTGATGATCGCGATGGCGCTGTCCTGCAACCCGAGCATCCTGATCGCTGACGAGCCGACGACCGCGCTCGACGTGACGATCCAGGCGCAGATCCTCGAGCGGATCAAACAGCTGCGCGATCGCCACCGACACCGCGGTGATCATCGTGACCCACGACCTCGGAGTGGTGGCCGACATTGCCGATCGGATCGTCGTCATGTACGCAGGCCGGATCGTCGAGCAGGGGACCGTCGACGAGATCTTCTACGACCCTCAGCACCCCTACACGTGGGGATTGCTCGGGTCGATTACGCGCCTCGATCGTGAGCGGCCGCGGCGCCTGCCGTCGATTCCTGGCTCGCCCCCGTCGCTGCTAGACCCGCCGACGGGCTGCCACTTCCGGCCGCGCTGCCCGCACGAGTTCGACCGCTGCCAGGAGGTGCCGCCGCTCGAAGCGCACATCGGGGAGGCGTCCGGCCACCTCGATCGCTGCTGGCTGTCGACCGAGGAGAAGCGCTCACGCCGCGAGGTCGGGGACGGGCAAATCGGGCTGGCGCGGCCGCAGGAGACGCCGGCATGAGCACGGGCGAGCCGCTCAGCGCCGGCGCGGCGCCCGAGGTCGGCATCGGCGCCGGTGAGTCCGGCGCGGCCGCGAATGGCGAGTCGAACGGACCGCTGCTCACGGTCGATCACCTCAAGCTCTACTTCCCGGTTCGGGCCGGCGTCGTGTTCCGCCACGAGGTCGCGCGGGTGCACGCGGTCGACGACGTCACGCTGCGGCTGCGGACCGGGCAGACGCTCGGCCTGGTGGGCGAGTCGGGCTGCGGCAAGACGACGCTCGCGCGCTGTCTGGTGCGGCTGCTGGACCCGACCGACGGCTCGATCAAGTTCGAGGGGCGGGACATCACGCACGCCAGCACCCGCGAAATGCGCCCGTTGCGCAGCGAGATGCAGATCGTCTTCCAGGACCCGTACGCATCGCTGAACCCGCGCAAGCGCGTCGGTCAGATCATCGGCACGCCGATGGCTCTCCACGGCACCCCCAAGGACGAGATCCCTAAGCGGGTACGCGAGCTACTCGCGCGCGTGGGGCTCTCCCCCGAGCACGTCAATCGCTTCCCGCACGAGTTCTCGGGCGGCCAGCGCCAGCGCGTCGGCATCGCCCGTGCCCTCGCGCTGAACCCGCGCCTGATCGTCCTCGACGAGCCCGTGTCCGCCCTCGACGTCTCGATCCAGGCGCAGATCGTCAATCTCCTCGACGACCTCCAGGACGATCTCGGGCTCACGTACCTGTTCGTCGCCCACGACCTGGGCGTCGTGCGGCACATCTCGGACTCGATCGCGGTCATGTACCTCGGGAAGGTCATGGAGCTTGCGCCGGCCGAGGCGCTGTACGCGAAGCCGATCCACCCGTACACGAGCGCGCTGCTCGGGGCGATCCCGATCCCCGATCCCGAGCTGAACCGTCGGCGCGTTCGCACCCCACTCGAGGGCGAGCCACCGAGCGCGATCGATCCGCCGACCGGCTGCCGATTCCATCCGCGGTGCACGCACGCAACCGACGTGTGCCGGGCGGTCGAGCCGCCGCTGATGCGGTACGCCGATGGGCATTTCGCGGCCTGTCACCACCCGCAGAACGTCACGGCCGCTGAGATCGCCGGCGCGACCCGGTCGGAAATGAGCCCGTTGAGTGCGGGGGAGTCCGATGGGTCCGCTTCCGATGTCGGGTCCGCCGAGCCGCCGAAGGCCGACGGACGACCTGTCGGGTCCGTGGACGATGTCCGGACCGACGGGGCGCCGCCGCCGGCCGGGTCGACGGAGTGACTGAGACCCAGGAGCCGCTCGCGGTTCTGCTGCTACCCCGGCGGCTCGAGGACTTCGAATTCGCCGCGCACGCTCGTGACCTGCTCGCGATCCCGCGGGTGGTGGCGCTCGAGCCCCCCCGCGGGCGCGGGCCGGCATCGATGCGCGAGGCGGTAAGCGCGATGCAGGCCAGACGGCTGCGCTTCCCCGGGGAGCCGCGCGTGCTCGTGATCTATCGCCCCCGGCAGTATCCCCTAGCACGGGCGCTACTCGGCGTGTACGAGGCCGCGGAGCTCTGGTACGTCCAGCCCGACCCGGCGGTGTTCCGGACGGCGGCCGATCGCAGCGACGACGAGCTCGCTCGCACCCGTGCCGGGCAGGTGCTGATCGCGTCACCGGACGGGGACCCACGCGCCGACAACGAGCCGCTGCGCTCCCGGTTGACCGAGCTCGGTGTGATCAGCCCCCACCCGTTCGTCCCGGGAGTGCGCCTCGCCCCGTCTCGCTCGACCCCGGATATCGACGACGGTATCCCACGCCTTGGCTGGGGCCATCGTCCCGGCTCAGGCCGGCGTCAGTTCAGCTAAGTGGTGTCGCCCGCCAGGTAAGGGGTGGAGTGCCTATATGCGCTGCGTTCGCCCGATGTCGGCGAACGGGTCTTAGCTCATCCTGATCGCAGTGGAAAACCAGGATTCGATCGAGAAGGACGAGCAATGCACCCCACCATCTCCCAGGCAGTCGTCACCCAGAGGATCGAGGACGCCCAGCGGGCCGCCCGCGAACAGCAGGTCGCGCACAACGTCATCGAGTCCCGCCGGTCAGCCCGTCGAGGCTTCTCGCGATACTTCCCGTATACGCGCGAGGGTCACCTCAAATCACTTCGTCGGACGCATGGCGGAGCTCCAGGAGCTGGAGCTCGCCTTACGTGAGGCCGCCGGCTCCTCACCGGTCGTAGTCCTGCTCGGCGGCGAGTCCGGCGTCGGCAAGACTCGGCTGGTGAGGGAGTTCGAGCGCCGCGCCTCCGAGGTCGACGGCTTTGACGCGCTCGTGCTCCGCGGGGAAGCCGTCGAGGAGGCTGACGGCGAACTCCCCTACGCGCCGCTGATCGGCGCTCTCCGTCCCCTGGTCAGGGCCCGGCATCCGGCGCTCGAGACGCTCGGCCGCGGCAGTCGCGCGCAGCTGGCCGCCCTACTCCCCGGGCTCGACGAGGAGGCCGCGGCATCGGACGGCAACGATCCGTCCGCGCAGGTCCGCCTGTTCGAAGCTCTGCTGGAGCTCCTCGAATGCCTCGGCGAGGATTCGCCCGTGGTGCTGGTCCTGGAGGACCTCCACTGGGCCGATCGCTCGACACGCACGTTCGTCGATTTCCTCGCTCGCAGTCTCCGGCGTGAGCGCGTCGCGCTCGTGCTCACCTACCGGACGGACGAGCTCCACCGCCGCCATCCGTTGCGCACGCTCCTCTCAGAGCTCGACCGCATCGATCGAGCGCGCCGGGTTGAGCTCGATCCGTTTGACCTCGACGAGCTGGCCGAGGCGCTCGCGGACATCCTCGGGGAGCCTCCGAGCGACAAGCTCGTTCGGCGGCTGCACGAGCGCAGCGAGGGCAACCCGCTCTACAGCGAGGAGCTGCTGGCCGCGGGAATGGACGGCCGAGGCGCCGCTCCCCAGAGCCTGCGCGACGCGTTCATGCTCCGGATCGAGCGGCTGTCGGCTGACGCGCAGTCGGCGGCTCGGGTGATCTCCGCAGGCCGGTCGCTCGATGAGCCGATGATCGCCGAGGTGAGCGGGATCGAGGCGGGTGCCCTGCACGCGGCGCTGCGTGAAGCCGTTGCCGAGCAGGTCCTGGTGACGGATGAGCCGAGCCGGTTGTGCTTCCGGCACGCGCTGCTGCGCGAGGCAATGTACGACGACCTGCTGCCGGGCGAGCGGAGCGAGCTGCACCTCGCGCTGGCCCGCGCGTTCGAGGATCGCGCCGACTACGAAAACGATCGGGGCGTCGAGCTGGCGTCGGCGATCGCCCGGCACTATGCGACCGCCGGCGATCAGCCGGCCGCGCTGCGCGCCACCGTTCAGGCCGCGCTCGCCGCCCGTGATGTCCATGCCTACGGGGATGCCGCCGATCTCGCCGAACGCGCGCTCGAGCTCTGGCCGCGCGTCCCGGACGCGGACAAGTCCATCCCGCTCGACCACGTCAAGCTGCTGACCATCGCCGCCGACGCGCACGGAGTCGCGGGCGACCGCTCGCGCGCCGAGGTGCTGCTCGGACACGCGCTGAAGGAGCTCGACCCCGAGGCTGAGGAGCGGCGCTACGCCGAGCTGCTCGCCCGGCTGTCGAGGGTCCAGTGGTCGCTGAACCGGGGTTCTGAGGCGGTCGAGACGGCCGAGCGGGCACTGTCGATGCTTCCGCCGGACGAGGTCAGCCACGAGCGCGCTTCGCTGCTCGCGTGGGCGGCGCGCACGCGCTACTTGCGCGGGCGCCACCGCCATGCGCTGAAGGAAGGAGAGGTGGCGCTCGCCACAGCGGTGGCGGCCGGGGATCGCCGCTCCGAGAGCGAGATCTTGAACACGCTCGGGATGGCCCAGATCGTGCTCGGTAGTGTCGACGAAGGCGTCGCGCGGCTGCGGCGCGCCATCGAGATCGCGCGCGAGGACGATGACGTCGACGGCGCCGGAACCGCGTACTCGAACCTGGCCGAGATGCTAAATCTCGCCGGGCGTACCCTCCAGGCGCTCGAGACGGCGAAGGAAGGCCAGATCGCGGTGTCCGGCCGAGTCCCGCGTCCTCAGGACTGGATGGCGCTGACCGTGTCCGACCTGTCGTTCGAGGCGGGCGACTGGGAAGCCGCGCGGACCAATCTGGACGCGGCCGCGCCGGCCAAGCAACTGGTCGGCAGGCAGCTGATCTTCCGTCACATCCGCCAGGCCGAGTTCGCCCTCGGGGTCGGCGACGAAGACACGGCCGTGCGATGCCTCGAGGAGGCCGAGGCGCTGGTGGCGAGGTCGTTCGAGCCGCAGTGGATCGGAGCCTATGGCGCGCTGCTCGCCGAGCTCCGCAGGCGCCAGCGCGACCTCGCTGGAGCCCGGGCGGCCGTCGCCGAAGCTCTCGACCGGATGGAGCTGTGCACCGACGACGTCATGCGGATCGCCCGCGTCAGCGCCGCGGGGATGCGGATCGAAGCCGACATCGCCGAACGGGCCCGCGACCTCCGCGAGCGCGGGGACGAGCGCGACGCCGTGGCGCGGGCGCGAATCCACATGCAGCGACTGCGCGCGGCCGCCGAGGAGGGTGGCCCCGTCGAGACCGCGTGGAAGGCGGTCGGGAACGGGGAGCTTGCCCGGGCCCGCGGCAAGAGTGACCCGGCCGTGTGGGCCAAGGCCGGCCGCGAGTGGGAGGCGATGACGAGGCCGTATCTCCACGCGTATTGCCTGTGGCGTGCGACCGAGGCGTACATCGAGGCCGGAGACCGTGAGGCGGCCTGCGCATCCGCCAGGGGAGGGCTCGAGATCGCCCGGCGCCTCGGAGCGCGGTGGCTCGAGGACGAGCTGGTCGCGCTCGCGCAGCGGGCGCGACTCGAGCTGGGCGAGGCAGCGGGCGAGCTGAGCCGGCCCGACTCAAACGGCGACAGCGGCGAGGACCCTTTTGGCTTGACCGCGCGCGAGCGGCAGGTGCTGGCACTCGTCGCCGAGGGCGCGACCAACCGCCAGATCGGCGCCGCCCTGTTCATGGCCGAGAAGACCGCGAGCGTGCACGTCTCGCGGATTCTCAGCAAGCTTGGCGTGCGTAGCCGTACTCAAGCCGCGGCTGTGGCGCACCGGCTGCACCTGGAGTAACCGCCTGGAGTGCCGTGGCCTCCGACGCGGGGGCTTCGGGCGCCACGATCTCAAGCACTGCGGCGACGATTTTCGGATCGAGCTGGGTTCCGGCGTTGGCGATGAGCTCCGCGACAGCGACGTCGTGGGCGAGGGCGCTGCGGTAGGGGCGGTCGGTGCGCATCGCGTTCCAGGTGTCGCAACAGGTGATCATGCGGGCCTCGAGCGGGATCTGCTCGCCCGCGAGGCCGTCGGGATAGCCGGCGCCGTCCCAGCGCTCGTGATGCGAGCGCACGATCTTGCCCACCTCGCGCATGAAACCGCCCACCCGATCGAGCATCTTCTGGCCCTCAAGGGTGTGGGTTTTGATGACCGTCCACTCGTGGGGGTCGAGCTTGCCGGGCTTGTTGACGATCTCCTTGGGGATCGCGATCTTGCCGACGTCGTGCAGAAGGGCGGCGAACTCGAGGTTGCGGCGAGCCTCGGGGCCGAGGCCGAGTTTTTCGGCGACTTCCACGGTAAGCGTGACGACGCTTTTGCAGTGCTCCGCGGTGTAGCCGTCGTCGGCCTCGATGACGTCGCCGAGGACGAGGGCGGTGCCGCGGTACGCGCTCGAGAGCTCGAGCATGCTCTCGAGCCGCCGCCGGCGTTCGTGGGCGAAAACCGCGAGCAGCCCGAGGAGCGGGACGAGCGCGAGCGGGGCAAGCGCGGTGGCGCGGATCTCCTCGGCGACCACCAACCCGACACCCGACAGGGCGGCGTCGATCCCGTACACCCAACTGGAACCGAACAGCGAGGACAGGCTCGCCTCGCGCATGCGCGCGAACATCACCGAGGAAACGGTCCAGTCGACGACGAACTGAGCTGCGAGGGCGACGAGTAGCAACGCGGGTCCGGCGTGCCGCGGCTCCACGTGGGCGATTGCGAACACCGCGATCGGCCCGATCGCGAACCAGGCGTTGGTGGCCTGGATCATCAGCCGGCTCGGTCGCACGCAGCCACGGATCACGTCTGGCAGCTTCGCGAGTAGAAACGAAACCGTCACCGCGATCGGGACGAGCGCCACCGGCATCGCGAACAGCAGCGGGACGAACGCCACCTGTGTCGGGACGGTGAAGCCGAGCGGCGTGTCGAACGGAATCGTGGCGGCTATCGCGAGCACGATCAGGCAGATCAGCGCCGGCCCGAGTGCGAAGGCGCGCGGGGGCGCGATCGACCAGACCGCGGCGGTCGAGCAGGCCAGCGCGATGGCCGAGATCACGGATGCGAGCAAGTCCCGCCGGCGCATCGGCCGGAGTGGCTGGCGGAACGTGTCCTCGAGCAGCTCCTGCTCGGCAATGCTCGGATCGAAAGCCATCGGCGTCGGTTATCGCCCGCGCCGGGGCGGGCCTTGACCCGTCGTCTGGCCCCTCAACATCCGTCCAATGGGGACCGGCGCTGCTCAGCCCAGTCGCGCGGCATACCGATCTCGTGGCTTCAACCAGCTGTAGGGGCAAAACCGGCGCGAGCCGGTGACGCAAAGCCAGAGGTCTCATACGGTAGATGAGATAGCTCGGCCGCCAGCACCACCGCGGAAGGTGTGTGTATGAGGAGTCTTGTTCGTGCCGGACGTGCTGTCGGCTTGAGCCTCGGCATAATGGCGACCGTCGCGGGCACCGCTCAGGCGGCGACGATGACCGTCGTCGATACGTCGTCGTGTTCCGATCCGCTGCTGTCGCAGCCGTTCGTGTCCACGCACGACAGCAACTGGTACACGCTCGCGCCGGGCGAGAACGCCAACGGCTTCAATGGGACCGGATGGGTCCTCAGCGGAGGGGCGACCATTACCACGACGACGCTGGCCGACGGGTCCGTCGGGAGCGTGCTGAACCTCCCCAGCGGCGCGACCGCCGAGAGCCCGGTGATGTGCGTGACGTCGGCCTATCCCCGGGCCCGTGCGGAGGTGCGGGATGTCGCCGGGTCAGAGGGCGTGTTCTTCTACGTCTCCTACGAGGGAACCAAGACCTGGGCGACCCCCAAGAACACCGGTCAGATGCACGGCAACCAGACCGCCTGGACGCTGGCGAACCCGGTGAACGTACAGCCGGCAGGTGGGACCGGTTGGCAACCCGTCCGGTTCACGTTCGTCGCCGGCGGCAGGACCAGCGACTTCCAGCTCTACGATTTCTACGTCGATCCACATTGCCGGTCGTAGGTGATGCGAGCTGCGCGTGCGCGCCGCGGGTCGCGTCGCTCGGTCGACTTTACGTCCGGGCGAGCTTCTTGCCGGGGTTAAGCAACCCCTTGGGGTCGAAGGTGCGCTTGATCGCCTCGTGCATCGCGACCGCCGCAGGCTCCCACTGCCGTACGATCTGGCCGTTCTTGACCAGCCCGATGCCGTGCTCCCCCGACACCGACCCCCCGAGCTCCACGGCGAGCGCGAACAGATCCTCCGCGGCCTGCTCGGCTCGCTCCAGCTCGGACGGATCGTCGAGATCGATCATGAACGTCGAATGGAGGTTGCCGTCGCCGGCGTGTCCCCAGCTGCACGTCTCGAGCTCGTGACGGTGCCCGATCTCGACGGTCCCGTCGATCGCTTCGCGTAAGCGGTCGGCTGGCACCACGATGTCCTCGGAGACCTTGCCGCCGCGCTGCGCGGTGACGGCTAGGGAGGCGCCGTCACGCCACCGCCACAGGGCGTTGGTCTCTTTGGTGCCGGTCGGGGCGTGGACAAGGAGCGCGTTCTCGCTCAGCACCTCGGTGAGCTCCTCGTGGATGCTTTTCGCTTCGGTCTCCGTCCCGTCGGCGTCGGCGATCACCATGAACCCGGCGTCGTCCGGGATCTCGACCGGGAACGCGCCGCGAGTCGCCTTCACGGCGCCCTCGTCTAGATATTCGATCGCGGCGGCGACGATGCCGCTGGCGAGGATCGTCTCGATCGCGGCGCAGCCGGTCTCGCTGTCCGGATAGAGCGCGGCCAGCGGGAGCGCCGCTTCGGGCGCGGGGATCATCTTCACCCAGGCGGCCGTGACGACGCCGAGTGTGCCTTCGGACCCGATCATCAGCGACTTGATGTCGTAGCCGGCGACGTCCTTGCGGATCGGCCCTCCGAGTTTCACGAGCTCGCCCGGCGCGAGCACGACCTCCAGCCCGGTGACCCACGCGCCCGTCACCCCGTATTTGAACGCGTGTGGGCCGCCGGCGTTCGTGGCGATGTTGCCGCCGAGCTGGGATTGCTCGGCGGAGCCAGGATCGGGCGGGTAGAACAGGCCGGTCTCGCGGGCCCGGCGGCGAAGGTCGGCGGTGATCGTGCCCGCCTCGACCGCGCCGCGCCACAGGCCGGGATCAAGATGTCTGATTTTTTTCAGGTTCTCAAGGCTCAGAACCACGCCGCCATCGAGCGGAACGGCTCCGCCGGTGAAGCCGGTGCCGCCGCCGCGCGGGGTGATCGTGACGTCGTGCTCGTAACACCAGGCCACGGTCTGGGCTACCTGGATCGCGTCCGCGGGTAGCGCGATCGCATCCGCGCGGCCGCGAAGGTTGCGGCTCTCGGTGGCGTCGCTCAGGTATTGGCGCGTGGTCCCTGGGAGGACGGCGGTGGGGCCGAGGAGCGCGGTCAGCTCGCGCTCGAGCGTGCTTGGTGCGACCGTGGCCACGGGACTGATCCTAATCGGACCCGTAAGCTGTCTGGGCGATGGGCCAGGTATACGACACGATCGACGAGCATCTCGAGAGCTGGATCGCGCGACAGCCCGTGTTCTTCGTTGGCACGGCTCCGCTCGACGCCGACGGACACGTGAACGTGTCGCCCAAGGGGCCGATCGACAGCCTGCGAGTGACAGGGCCGGCCACGCTGGCATATCTCGATGTGGTCGGCAGCGGGGCCGAGACGATCGCCCACCTCCGTGAGAACGGCCGCATCGTGATCATGTTGTGCGCGTTCTCCGGGCCGCCCCGGATCGTGCGGCTCCACGGCCGCGGTGAGTTCGTCCTCGGCGGCGACGAGCGGTTCGACGAGCTGATCGAGCAGTGCGGGTTCGCCGAGCCGGAGGCGCCCGAGGCCCGGCGTGCGGTGGTCGTGGTCGACGTCGAACGGATTGCCGACTCCTGCGGCTACGGGGTTCCGCTGATGAGTTATGAAGGGCGCCGGCCGCATGCGGACCTGTGGGCCGCGAAGAAGCTCCGCGTCGGCGGACCTGAGGCGCTGCTCGAATACCAGCGCGAGAAGAACTCCCGCAGCATCGACGATCTGCCCGCGGTCGACCTGCCCGTGCGGGTGCCGGAGTAGCGCCGTGCTCGCGGTGTTCGACGGGCACAACGATGCCCTGACGCGGGACGACCACGCCCGGTTGGTCGAGGGCCGGTCCGGCGGCCACCTAGATCTTCCGCGGATGCGCGCGGGCGGCGTTCGCGGGGCGATCTTCGCGGTATTCACGCGGTCGGACGGGGGCGCACGAGAGGTTCAGGTACCCCGCGACGACGGGGTCATCGAGTTCGAGCCCGCCCCGCCGGTCGACCACGCGGTGGCGGCGGCGGATGCGAGCGCGGTCGCCGGCCGGTTGCTGGCGCTCGAGCGCGCCGGTCACCTGCGCGTCGCCCGGAGCGGTGCCGACCTCGACCGCGCGCTCGACGACGGCGACGGGCCGCCGGCGGCGGTGCTCCACCTCGAGGGGGCCGAGGCGATCGACCCAGGACTCGAGGCGCTCGACCTCTGGTACGACGCCGGCCTGCGCTCGATCGGCCCGGTGTGGAGCCGCTCGAACGCGTTCGCCCACGGCGTCCCGTTCGTCTCGCCGAGCTCGCCGGACACCGGGCCGGGGCTCACCGAGGCCGGCCGGGCCCTCGCGCGGCGCTGCGCCGAGCTCGGGATTGTGATCGACGTCAGCCACCTGAACGAGGCCGGCTTCTGGGATCTGGCGCGGATGGACCTCGGGCCGATCGTCGCATCCCATTCGGCCGTCCACACCCTGTGTCCGACGTCCCGCAACCTGACGGACGCCCAGATCGACGCGGTAGGCGCCTCAGGAGGCCTGGTCGGGATCGTGTTCGCGGTGGCGTTCCTCCGGGCCGATTTCGCCGACGACCCCGACACCCCGATCTCGCTCATCGCCCAGCATGCCCGGTACGTCGCGGACCGCATCGGCGCGGCCCACGTGGCGCTCGGGTCCGACTACGACGGCGCGACGATGCCGGCGCCGCTCGGAGACGTCGCCGGCACGCCTCGGTTGCTTGCCGCGCTCGCCGATGCCGGGTTCGACGAGTCCGAGCTCCGGGAGATCGCCTGGGACAACTGGCGGCGGGTGCTCGGCGCGTGGTGGCGGGACTGAGCGTCGAGTCCAGCCGCCGAACCGGGTCGATAAGTACACACTCGACTCTGCGTGGTGCGGGCTACTCGGCGGTCGATCCGCCCCCGCTGCTGATCGGGAGCGCGTAGAAGACCGCGAGCGCGGCGCAGATCGCAAGCGTCACGTACGACGAGACGATCGCGAGCGCGGTGGCGATTGCATAAGGGATCACGCCGGTGACGCTGCGGTAGAGGATCTGCCGCCGGCGCTCGAGCGGGATTTGTTCGCGGAGCCGCTGCGGCTTGACGAGCAGCAAATGTCGGTTCAGCGTCGCGAAGAAGAGCGCCATCACCAGGAATGCCCCGCTGTAGATCGCGGCGGCGAGGTGCTGGCCACTGCTCTGCTTGAGGTAAGCCGCCATCAGATCGGTGGCGAACGGCAGCAGCGCGATGCTCATCAGGAGCAGCAGGTTGAGGAACAGGATCATGTGATCGGGTTCGCGCAGCCGCCGGATCATCACGTGGTGGTTGATCCAAATGATCCCGATCGTCAGGAAAGACGTGACGTAGGCCGCGTACACGGGCCAGTTGCGGGCCAGCTCGTGGGCGAGCGAGTGACCGGGCCCCAGCGGCGGGGCCGGGACGTGAATGTTCAGCACGAGCAGCGTGATCGCCACCGCGATCACCCCGTCCGAGAACGCCTCGAGCCGGCCCGTGGTCACGCCGACAGGTTCGCCGCCGAGCGACCCGCTCCTGTCAGGCCGCAAAGTAGAGGAAAACCCTCGCACCAAGCGCCACAAACCTACCGATAGCTACTCAAGTTTCGCGGCGGCAGGCCGATGCGCCTACTGAATGGGATCACGATCACTGCGTCCGCACGGCAGGCTCCGCCTCGTCGTGTTCGCCCTCATCGGCAATGTCCTGCCGGTGACGATCGCCGCTGCGACCGACAGCCACGGGCACCGGCCGGTGTTCTTCGCGGGCGCGACCGCGGCGTGCGTTGCGTCGCTGATCGTCGCGCTGGTGCCGCGCCGGCACCGGCTCGCGTTCTGGGGCGCCGCGTTCGGATTGATCCCGGCGCTCACGCTGATGCAGGCTTACACCGGCGGTACGGCGTCCGGCTACTCGGTGCTGGTGATCATCCCGATGGTGTGGTTCGGGCTCGAGGCGACCGATGTCGAGCTGGTGGCGGGCATGCTCGTGCTCGCCGCGTGCTGCGCGCTGCCGATGGTCCTGGTCGGGGCTCCGGCGTATCCGCGCAGCTGGGGCCACGCCTCGCTCCTGACGCTGATCGGGATCGCGGTCGCGGGATCGCTGCGCGCGGTGACCCGCGAGCTCGCGATGGTCGCGCAGCGGTTCGCGCATGAGGCCGTGGTCGACGACCTGACAGGGCTGCTCAACCGCCGCGGCTGGAGGTACAACGCCCCCCGAGAGCTGGCGCGAGCGGCGCGCAGCGGCAACCCGATCACGCTCGTGACCCTCGATCTCGACAACTTCAAGGAGCTCAACGACGAGCTCGGTCACGAGCAGGGTGACCGCGCCCTTCGCGACACCGCCGAGCGTATCCGGGCGACCCTGCGCGCCGGCGACGTCGTCGCGCGGCTCGGCGGCGATGAGTTCGTGGCACTCCTGACCAACTCGACGCTGACCGGATCGCTGGCCGCGATCGACCGGTTGCGAGAGTCGACGCCGGCCAGCGAGAGCTTCTCGGCGGGCGTCGCCGTGTGGGACCGCCGCGAGGAGCTGGCCGAGCTGCTGCGCCGCTCGGACCTCGCCCTCTACGCGGCCAAGGACGCCGGCGGTGGGTGCACATCGGTCGCGCCGCCGCAGCTCGAGCCCCTGCCGGCGCCGGTCGATGAAGACGACGACGATCTAGAGCTGGGCACGCGAGTCTCAGCGGGCTAGATCGCGCGTACATCGCTCATATCGCGCTCTTCTCAAGTCCATATGAGGCTCTTCATGAGCTCGTCGGCCCCTCTTCGGTCCGTTGCCAAGAGTGAGAGCCATGAAAACTCGCACCCTCCTAGCAAGCCTCACCACGGCCGCCGCCATCGTCGGCGCCTCGGCCGGCTCCGCTGGCGCCGCGACGAGCGCCGCGTCGGAGTCAGTGAGCCAGAACTGGGCTGGATACGTTGTCGGAGGCTCGGATTCGAGTACGCAGTTCTCGAACGTCTCCGGTAGCTGGGTCCAGCCAACGTCGAAATGCTCGGGTGGACAGGACTACGCCGCGTTTTGGGTCGGCATCGGCGGCTCAGGCCAGTCGTCCTCGTTCAGCGGTTCGGGCCAGTCGTCGTCGCTTGGCGACTCGGGCTCCACTTCGCTCGAGCAGATCGGGACGCAGGGAGACTGCACGGGCAACGGAACCACCTACTACGCGTGGTACGAGCTAGTGCCGGCCGCGCCGGTTCAGCTAAACCTGGCAATTCATCCCGGCGATCACATCACGGCAAGCGTCAACGTGAGCGGAAACAACACCTCGTTCTCACTGACCGACAAGACGACCGGACAGTCATTCTCGAAGACGGTCTCGTCGCCCAACCCCGACACCTCGAGTGCCGAGTGGATCGCCGAGGCGCCGTCGCAGTGTGATGGCTCAGGCAGCTGCACGCCGTTGCCGCTGTCCGACTTCGGCACGGTCGACTTCACGAACGCCTCCGCGACCGCGAATGGGCACACCGGCCCCATCTCGGACCCGAACTGGACCGACCAGGCGGTCGCTCTCGGCTCGGGCGGCACGGAATACATCGGCTACGGCTCGAGCCAGAACACGGCCGGCGCGACCCCCTCGTCGCTGTCCTCCGACGGCTCGTCGTTCTCGGTGGCCTGGAGCCAGAACGGTGCCGGCTCCACCTCCACGTCGTCACCTACCAGCGGATCCACCGGTGGCTATGGCGACGGCGGCTATGGCGGCGGCGGTTACGGCTACGGCGGCTATCCGGGCGGTGACGGCAGCTACGGCTACGGCTCCGGCGGCGGTGGCGGCTACGGCTATGGCGGCGGCTACGGCTACGGCGGCTATGGCGGCGGCTACGGATATGGCTACGGCAGCTTCTGATCCGATGAGGAATCGTTATGCGACGCCGCGCGCGAGCCTTTGATCGTCGCGCGCGGAAAGCGCGATGCGATAAGCGGCGGCGAGCCGGTCAAGCGCGGCTTCCCAGCTGCGCCCCCGCACCGCCGCCAGCGCGCCGCGACCGATGCGCTCAGTTAGAAGTGGCGTATTGGTCACTGCAACCACGGCGTCTGCGAGGGCATTGACCTCCGGGGCCGCAAGCAGCCCCGTCTCACCATGTTCAATCAGGCATGCGGGCCCGCCGCGGTCGACCGCGACCACCGGCAGCCCGCTCGCCTGCGATTCGAGCACCACCTGACCGAAGGTCTCCGTAGAGCTCGCGAACAGGAACACGTCGGCGCTGGCGTACGCGCGGGCAAGGTCGTTCCCGGTGAGCCATCCAAGGAAGGTGGCCTGCTCGCCGAGGCGCGCGCGCAGCAGGTCCTCCTCTGGGCCACCTCCGGCCAGCACCAGGTGCAGGCGCGGATCGCGGCGGCGGGCGGCGAGGAACGCGTCGGCTAGCAGGTCGACTCCCTTCTCCTTGCTCAGGCGTCCCGCGTACATCACGTTGATCTCGCCCGGGAGCAGGTCGTCGTCACGGTGGGCCGGATCGAATCGCTTCAGGTCAACGCCTCGATCCCAGCGCCGGATTCGCTCGTCGGGGATGCCGAGCTCATTCAACCGCTCGTCGCTGGCGCGGCTCGGCGAGAGCACGACGTCGCAGGCCCCGTAGAACATCCCGAGGCCTATGTTGGCGATCATCTCGAACTGGGCCTGTCCGGTGCGCAGCGCGGCATAGGCGGCCAGCTCGGTGTGGTAGCTGCCGACGCACGGAAGCTCGAGCACCCGCGCGAGCAGCCAAGCGCCGATCCCCGCCGGTCCGGGCGAGCACACGTGGACGATGTCGTAGCGGCCCTCTGCGAGCGCGTCGACAAGGGCTGGGACCGTGGGCACGCCGATCTCCATCCCCGGGTAGAACGGCACGTCGATTTCGGCGACTGCGCTGAGCCGGCGGTCGACGTCGGCGTCGGTGCCGATCACCTCCACGTCGAAGCCGCGCACCCCGTGGGCGCGGATCTGCTGGAGCGTATGGGTCACGCCGTGCATCGACCCGATACCGTCGGCGACGAGCGCCACGCGCGGCCGATCGCCGTCGGTGCGCGCGAGCTTCGCCTTCTCGCGGCCGAGAAAGGCCGACGCCGCGGCGTAGGGGATCGCTGGAATACAGGCGTCGAACAGGCCGAGGGCGCTGCGGGCGCCGTCGAGCCGGCCTGCCTGGAGACCGGCGACGGTGTCGTGCACGACCGCCGCGAGCTTGCGCTCGTGCACCCGCCGGGCCCGGCGGTCGAGGTCAGCGTGGCCGAGCTCGCCCTCCTGGAGCTGGTAGAGCAGCTTGTGCTCGTCGACGTCCAGGTCCATCGCGAGCAGCCAGGCGCGGAGCAGTGCGAGCGCGTCGCTGGCCTGGAGGTCCGCGGCGCCGCTGCCGTGGCGGGCATCACCCTCGCACATGACCCGCTCGACGATCTTCAAGACGCTCGCTGGGTCGGGGCGGGCGGGTGCGTCGCCGTCGCCGAGCGAGCGGATCGCGAGCGCCATCGCGGCGTGCGCCCACTTGGGGCCGCTGCCCTGCTGGCCGTGCGCTGACGCGCGTCCGGCGCGGACGTTCGCGAGGAACTCCTGCGGCGTCTGGGCGCGCGGGGTCTCGGTGAACGTCCGGCCGATATCGATTCCGGCGTGGTCATCGGACCCGCCGATGGCGGTCCCCCCATGGGTCTCGATGTACACAAACGCCGGCAGATTCAGTTCCTTCGCCCGCGAGCCGTTGCGCGTCTCCCAGATTGGGAACAGCTCGGCCAAGCGACGCCGGTGGCGGGCGGTGAGCGGCGCCGCGACGGCGTAGAAGGGGTGGGCGAGCGCCGCCGTGATGTCGCGGTCGTGCAGGTACGCTGCGCACGCCTCGACGTCACCGCTGTTGGCCTGGAGCCAGTCGTGATCGTCGGGGGTGATCCCATAGCAGAGCACGTGCACGGCCTGGCGTTCGCCCTTGAACGATGCAGTCAGTTCCTCGGAGATGAAGGTGTCGGGCAGGTGATCGATCGAGACGGCTCCGTCGATCGTGTCGTGATCGGTGATCGTTACGAAGTCCATTCCCCGGCGCTTGGCGAGCTCGTAGACCTCGAGTGGCGGTGTGGCACACTCGGGAATCTGCAGCGATCGCTGGACGCCTAGCTTGGAAATCTGCGAGGCCGTGGAATGGACGTGCAGGTCAGCGCGACTTGTCTCGTTCATGTAATTCAGGATCGCCCTGCAAACGAGGGGGTCAGTGAAGAACGAGGTCACGTCCTGTGACCTTTCTGTTAACACCGGCATGGGATTGCAGGGGTTTGGGAGAACCTTGGCCCCAATGCCCGTAGCGGGTCCGAACCCGATGCCTGATCCCGAAATTGTGGCGCTGGAGCGTGGCCGCGTGCGGGTCGAGATCGCGCTGCAACCGTTCGAGCTGAGGATCCGGCGCGGCCGGCGACTGGTCAGGTCGCTTGGGGCGTGGGTGGCCGAGGGCACGATCCACGACCAGTTCATCCATTTCACCGAGGGTGTCGTGGCCCACGAGGACCTCTCGCCGGTGGAGCGCGCGCGAACGGCGGTGGTGCGGCGCCGCTCGCTCGACCGGGCGATCTTCCGGCTCGAGCTGAGCGGCGGGAGGACGGCCGGACTCGAGGTGCGGCTACATCCCGACGAGCGCGTCTCCCTTTCGCTCGAGCCACAGGGCGAGGCGCTGCGGGTCGCATTCGACTGGCGCCGGCGGGCCGACGAGCGGTTCGTCGGGCTCGGCGCGCGTCACTGCACCCAGTTCGACCAGGCGGGACGCGTGGTTCAGCTCGGCGCCGACCGTCGCTACACCGGCCCCGACTGTCCGGCCGAGCTGCTTGCCGGCGGGGGCATTCCCCAGGGCGACTGCGCTCCGGTGCCGTGGCTCCTCTCGAGTCGCGGCTTCGGGGCGTGGGTCCGATCTGAAGCGAACGGGATCCGGTTCGACCTCTCCGGGGAGCGCGTCTCGGCGTCGACGCGCCTCAGCGGTGGACCACTACGGTTGGACTTCGTCTGCGATCCGACGCCCGCGGCGCGGTTGCGGAGGTTCTGCGGGCTGACGGGCTTCCCGGCGGTCCTGCCGGAGTGGGGCTACGGGTTCTGGAAGAGCCGAGACGTTTATGGCCACCAGGACGACGTCGTCGACGACTACGAGGGAATGCGCCGGCACGACATACCCCTGGACGCGATCGTGATCGATTCGCCGTGGGCGACCCAGTACAACACGTGGGAGTTCAACCCCTACCAGTTCCCGGACGCTCCCGGGCTGATCCGCCGGATGCGCGACGACGGCGTGCGGACCGTGGTGTGGGTGACGCCCTGGGTGAACACCGACTCGCGCGACGGTCAGATCCCGCCCCAGCGCGAGTCCGAGTGTCTGCACCGCGAACCCGCCCCGAACTACGCCCCCGGAGTGGCCGCGGGAGCGTTCGTGCGCTCCGGATCGGGCTCGGGCGCCGACGAGCCATTTGCGACCCAGTGGTGGATGGGGACGGGGTCGCCCGTCGACTTCACGGGTCAGGCCGGCGAGCAGTGGTGGCGCGAGCAGGCCAAGCGCGTGCTCGCGCTCGGGGTCGAGGGGATCAAGGCCGACGACGGGGAGGGCTACTACCTGCCCGAGGACGTGCGGCTCGCCGACGGGCGGACGGGCGCGCAGGCCGCGTGGGCACTCGGCGGCCTTCACAGGTCGACCCTTCAGCGCGCGCTCGATGAAGTCCATCCCGGCCGAGGCGTGCTGTTCGCGCGCAGCGGGTGGACGGGTCAGCACGCGACCGGCCACACCTGGGCCGGGGATCAGGCGTCCGATTTCTGGTCGCTGCGCGTACTCGTGATCGCCACCCTGTCCGCTGCCTGCAGCGGCTTCTCGAACTGGTCGCACGACGTGGGCGGCTATCTCGGCCATCGCCTGGTCGAGCGCTGCCCGCCCGAGCTACTCGTGCGCTGGGTGCAGTTCGGCTGCTTCACCCCGCTGATGCACGCCCACGGCCGAATGCCGCAGGAGCCTTGGAACTACTCGTCGCGCGTGCTCGAGTTGTACCGCGCGTATGTCCGGCTACACGAGCAGCTCGTGCCCTATGTTCGCTCGGCCGCGGCCACCGCGTCGCGGACGGGTCTCCCGATCATCCGGCCGTTGTGCCTGATCGACCCGGCCGATCCGCGCGGCTGGGAGATCGGCGACGCCTACGGCTACGGGCCGGCACTGTGGGTGGCGCCGGTGCTCGATGACGAGGCGCGCGAGCGCGAGGTGCCGCTGCCACGCGGCGACTGGATCGAGACCTGGTCGGGCCGGTCGGTCCGTGGTGGGATCGAGACGGTGGTCGAGGCGCCGCTCGAGCGCATCCCGGTCTGGGTCCGCGCCGGGTCGATCGTGGTCACGTATCCGGCGTCACACATCGAGCGGGGGTTGGGCGACGTCCCGGAGTCCTCGAGGCCTTTGGTCGCGACTCTGTGGGGCGTGCCGCGGCTCGGCCGAACCGCGGCCCGGTTGGCCGACGGGACGCGGATCGCCTGGCATCACGGGGAGTGGACGATGTCGTCTCCGGTAGAGCGTGAAGTTGAGTTTCGCGACGTGGGGGAGTGATCCGTCAGGGCACGCCTACACGGGTGAGCGCGAGGGCGCCGGCCTCCGCTCCTAGCTTCGCGGCGTCGGCGATGCCGTCGCCGCGTCCCAGCCCGAACGTGAAGGCGGCCGCGAACGAATCCCCACAGCCGTAGGTGTCGCGCGGCGGTCCGAGGAGCGGCGCCGCCTTCCAGCGGCCCTCCGACTCGCCCCACCAGCGCCCGCCTCGTGCGCCCTCGGTCGCCACCAGCAGGCGCGCGCGCGATGCGACCCGTCTGGCCCAAGCGCTCTCGTCCTCGTCGCCCTCGCTGAACACCAGTGCGTAGAGCCATGCCCCCGCGGCCCGGAGCACGTTTCGGGCTCGCGGCGACGCGACGACGTACGGCGAGGCGTGCGCCAGTCGGAGCGCGTCGTCGTCGCCGGCGGTGAAATACACGCCGCCCGCGTCTTTGAGGCGGTCCCATTCGAGGTGATCGGCTCCGCGCGGCTCGAGGCGCTCGCCCAGCGTGACGATCGTCCGTTCGTGGTCTAAGTCGAGAAACGTCACCGCCCGGCGGGTCGGCCGATCTCGCCACGCGACATGTACGCGCACCCCGCGGTCCTCGAGTTGCGCCACCGCGGCGCGCCCGTCCGCGTCCTGGCCAAGCGCGCAGAAGAAGTCGACCTCCGCACCGAGCTCGGCAAGCATCCCCGCCGCGACAGCGCCACCTCCGCCGGCGCGGACGAACGAATCCCGAGCGTGAAGGATCTTCCCCTGGACCGGGAGGTGCGGCACCGGCAGGAACTCCACCCATTCGACGTGACCGACTACTCCAATCCGCGTCATGCCCGGTAGTGTGATCCCTTATGGACGAAGGCCTTCCCGTCGCCTACGAGGTGCTCGAGTCCGGCGTGCCGGTCTACGCGTCGTCGGGAGAGCAGGTCGGAACGGTGGACCATGTCGTCGCGGCCCCCGAGGAGGACATCTTCCACGGTCTCGTGATCCGCGTCGGGGGCGACCACCGGTTCGTCCCAGCCGATCAGGTCGCCTCGCTGCACGAGCGCGGCGCGGATCTGCGGATCGACGCCGCCGCGGTGGCCGAACTCGAGCCGCCGCAGCATGGAGCGCCGGCATGGCGGGAAGTTGAGCCGGGCGTCAAGCCGAGTCGCTGGCGACGGTTCCTCGACCTCGTGGAGGGCAAGGACCCGCGCGCTAGGAACTGGGAAGAGGAGGACTGACCCCGTCGAGCAGGCCTGCGTCCTCGAGCGAGCGACGCAACCGCTCGGGGGACTCGAACTCGATGGCCCTAATGCCGACGCTGTGGGCGGCCTCGACATTGGCCGCCGAGTCGTCGATGAACAGGGTCTCGGACGGATCGAGGTCGAACCGGCGGAGCAGGAGCGCGAAGATCGCCACGTCGGGCTTGGCCACGCCTTCGAAGCCGGACACGACGGTGCCGTCGAGCCAGCTCAGAAATGGAAATCGTTGTTCCCGAAGCGGGTACGTCTCCCGCTCCATGTTCGTGAGCCCGTAGCACGAGATCCCGGCCGCCTTCAGGGCGGCCAGGAGTTCGACGGTCCCTTCGATCGGTCCGGCGATCATCTCCTCGCTTCGTCGCGACCACGCCCAGATGAGCTCGGCCTGGTCGGGGTGCGCCTCCACGAGCGGCGGGCATGTTTGTTCGGGCGGCACCCCGAGGTCGTGCGCGTGATGCCACTCCATCGTGCAAACCTCGGCCAGAAAGCGCTCCATCGCCGCGTCGTCGCCGCCGAACAGCTTCCGGTACAGGTAGCGGGGGTTCCAGTCGAGCAGGACGCCGCCGAGGTCGAAAACGACCGCGCGGGACCGCCCGGTGCCGTCCGGGGTCTTCATCAGGCCCAGTGAAGCATCAGCTGTGGCTGACTAGCTGTGCTGACCAGCTGTGGCTGACCAGCTGTGGCTGGCGGCCGGCTGCGAGATCGGCGGTGTGGGCCCGCTTTCGCGCAGCCCGATTCGGTCGTACAACCGACGGAGCGGCCTTGGCGCCCACCAGTTGAGCGGGCCGAGCAGCACCATGAGCGCCGGGACGAGCAGCGCGCGGATGATCGAGGCGTCGATCAGGACGGCCATAACCGCGCCCAGCCCAAGCTCCTTCACGAACACGATCTCCGAGGTCGAGAAGGCCCCCAGCGCCACCGCGAAGAGCAGCGCCGCCGCGGTGACGACGCGCCCGGTGCGCTCGAGTCCGATCGCCACCGCGTCCCGGTCAGACGCGCCGGCGTCCCGCGCTTCCTTGATTCGCGAGAGCAGGAACACGCCGTAGTCCGTGGCCAAGCCGAACCCGACCGCGAATAGCAGGATCGGCTGGGTGGCGTCGAGCGCGCCGAGGCTCCGGTAGGAGAGCAAGCCCTCGAGGTTGCCGTCCTGGAAGACGAGCACGAGAATGCCGAACATCGCGCGCAGCCCCAGCCCGTTCATGATCACGGCCTTGATCGGCAGCACGACCGAACCGGTCATGAGGAACAGGATGATTACGGTCGTGACCAGGACGATCGCGAGCACCGCCGGCAGATGGACCGCGAGGCTGTGCTCGAGATCGAGGTAGGCCGCGGTCTCGCCGGCCACGCCGAGGTAGAAGGGAACGTGGAGGGCGCGAATTTGACGGACGAGGGTCTGTGTGGCGTCCGACAGCGGCGCCTGGACGGGGGCGACCGCGACGAGCGACACGTTCGGCCCGGCATGGCGGGCCGGCTCGACCGCTGACACGCCGGGCAGCGCCTTTATGCGCCCCTCGAGCGCGGTGACGGCCCGCGAGGTGGCGGGGGCGCCGATGACCAGGTCGAGTGGAGCGGCGCGGTTCGGCGGGAACCGCGTGTTCAGCGCGTCGTTGACCTGGCGAGCGGTGGCGCTTGCGGGAAGCACGTTCGCGTCGACCGTCGTGAACTTGACCTGTGTGAAGAACGGGATCCCGAGCGCGATCAGGAACGAGGCGCTGGTGATCGCGATCAGCGCGGGACGTCGCATCACGATCTGTGACAGGCGGTACCACGCGCCGGCGTTCGCGGGTCTCGCGTCGCGGTTCGCGGCGCGGGCCAGCCACGTGGGCGAGAGCGCGTTGATCCGCGGTCCGAGCACGCTGAGGAGGGCCGGCAAGACGACAATCGCCAGCGTCGCGGCGAGCAACGCCACGAGCGCACCCGCGACTCCCATCGAATAAAGGAACCGCTGCGGGAAGATCGTGAGCGACGCAAGCGCCGCCGCGATCGTGAGCGAGCTGAACACTATCGTCCGGCCGGAGGTCTGGAGCGTGCGTGTCAACGCCTCGACGCCGAACCCGGACTTGACCGACTCCTCCCGGTAGCGGGAGACCATGAACAGGCTGTAATCGATCGCGAGCCCGAGCCCGAGACCGGTCGTGAGGTTGAGGGCGAACACGGACAGATCGACGAAGCCGGCGATGATCCGGAGCGCGAAGAACGTCGCCACGATCGCCAGGCCGCCGAGCAGCGGTGGGAGCAGTGCGGCCACGAGCGAGCGGAAGAACAGAAGCGACAGCAGAAATACGAACGGGAACGCGAACAATTCGGCGTGCTCGAGGTCATGGCTCACCTGGGTGTTCACCTGCGCGTTCGCCACGAGACCGCCCCCGAGCTTGACGTCGTGCTGGCCGGCGAAGCCATTCTCGATCTGCTGGGCGTCATCCTTCAGCCGGTGTCGGACTTCGGCCGAAAGTAGGCGGCCACGTATGTCTGGCGGCCGTCGCGGGACACCATCGCCGGGTCGTGGGTGCGGTAGTAGCTGAGGACGCTCGCGACATCCGGGCCGTGTTGCAGCTGGGCTGTCACCTGCTCGACGCGGTTCTGTGCCGTCGCCGTGTGCACGTTTCCGACGGTGACGAGCGCCACCACGCCCGGGTCGATTTCGCGGTTGGTGGCGTTCTGGAAGCGGTTGGTCGCCTGGACGCTCTGAGTCGCCGGGTCATTGGCCCCGTACGGGCTCAGATGGTTCGCCACCGAGCTCCCGAATACGCCGGCGACCACCGCGCCCACGACCGTGACGTACAGGACCACGCGGCGGTGGGGATAGATGAAGCCGGCGAGCCTAGTCAGCATCGGCTGCCTCCTCTCTGAGTCTGCGCTCCGTCGACTCGCACCACTCCACGATCCCGCGGTGAAGCCTGATGCCGAGCTCCAGCGTCAGCCGCAGGCCCTCTGGCATGCGGCTCGCCTCCTCCTCGTGGGCGCTTAGCTGGGCGAGGGTGCGCTCGTGCGACTCGCGCATTGCGCGGACATTGCGGATGCGCTGCTCGGGGGTGCCGACGTCGGAGAAGAACAGCTTCAGCATGCTCTCGTCGCGGACCTCGAATGCCGGATCGGGGTCGGGGGCGAGCCACTGCTCGAATGCAGCCCGGCCGGCGTCGGTCAGCTCGTAGACGGTGCGTGCCCGACCGCCGGTCGGCTCGGACTGACCCACGATCAAGCCCTGCTCCTCGAGTCGCCGTAGCTCGGGGTAGATCTGGCCATAGCTCGCGGCCCAGAAGTGGCGTGTCGACTTGTCGACGAACTGCTTGATGTCGTAGCCGGTCTGCCTACCGAGAGCGATCATTCCGAGGATCACCCGACCGGTTGGTGTGAGAGGTGACGGTGGCATTGAGCCGTGGAATATATCGGCCCGACATATAGCGGCACGATATATCTGGGCGCAGTATCTGTCAAGGCGGGTGGCTTGGAGCGTTGTCAGTGGCTATTGCGTTCCCGGGTCAACCAACGCCGGTCGACGAACATCCGGCGGGTCGCGGGTCGCGGGTCGCGGGTCGCGGGTCGCGGGTCGCGGGTCGGGCGGATCTAGCCGCGCGCCAGCCGCGCCGGCGCCCGCCGCTCCCACGCGTCCGCCAGCAGGTCGGCCAGAAGCGCCTCATCGGCGGCGCGCAGATCGACCCGCACGGCGGACAGGCGCTTGCCCCACCAGACCTCGGCGCAGATCGCCGGATGCGCCTCGGCGGCGGTGAGAATTCCCGGCTCGTCGAGCATCACGTTCATGTGCTCCTCGTCCCAGAGGGTGGCGAAGATCTTGCCGGCGACGCGGAACGAGGGGCGGCCGTGGTGATCCTGCTCGACCGCCTGGGGTAGCGCGAGGGCGATGCGGCGGGCGGCGGCCTGATCCACTGTGGACGGCTCGCTCAGACGCTCGGGTCGCCGTTATGCTCGCCCCAATGCACCTCGCCGAGCTTACCCCGCCCGAGCAGAGGGTGTTGGGGTGTCTGATCGAGAAGCGCTGGACGACGCCGGACCAGTACCCGCTCTCGCTCAACGGGCTGCGGCTGGCGTGCAACCAGTCGACGAACCGCGACCCGGTGACGACCTATGACGAGGCCACGGTCAGGGACGCTGCCCAGCGGCTCTGCCTGTACGGGCTGGCGCGCCTGGCGAGCGGCCATGGAAGCCGGGCGACCAAGTACCGGCACCTGGCCGAGGAGGCTTTGCGCCTCGATCGCGAAGAGCTGGCGGTGCTGGCAGTGCTGCTGCTGCGCGGCCCGCAGACGCCCGGTGAGCTCAAGGCGCGCACCGAGCGGATGGCGCCGCTGGCGTCGCTCGCCGACGTGGAGCGCATCTTGACGACGCTCGGCGAGCGTGAGTACGCGCGACGGATCGGCCGCCGGCCGGGACAGAAGGAGGACCGGTTCGAACACCTGCTGGGGCCGTGGGAGGGATCCGACGCAAGCTGGAACGCGCAGGCCCCGCCGGCACCTGTGCCAACGGTGCCCTCTGCCGCACAGCCCGGGCCACCGCCGGCGCCGGCCAGGACACCGCCGGCACAGAACCCGGTGGACGTGCCATCAGACCTGAACGGGAGGCTCGCCGACCGCGTCGCCGCGCTCGAGGCCGAGGTCGCCACCCTCCGCGAGGAACTCGACGAGCTGCGCGACCAGCTCACGATGCCGGCCGCGAACTAAAGACTCCGGGCGGGCGACGGCTCCGGCGCCCCTCCGATCGCGGGTCAGTCGTAGCCCGCCCGCGCCACCAACTGCTCGCGCTGGGCTGTGGAACCGGTTCCCTCAAGTCGCCGGTCAGAGTGCCGACAACAGGTGGGAACCTCGATGAACCTGACGTGAATTCGCGTCAGGGCACAAATAGACCTTGAAGCTCAGGGTCTGCAAAGACCCTGAAGTCCGGGGCTGAAAGGGATTTGGATGAAGCTTCGCACGATGCTGCCCGTTGGGGCTGCAGCGATCACGAGCCTGTTGCTGGTGGCCGCTCCGGCCGGCGCAACGACTGCGTCGGAGACGCTGACCGCTGGCTCGCTTGGGTTTGCCACGACTCCGGGGACCGTTACCTTCCCGGCGACGGCACTGAACGGCCAGGACAAGGCCGTCAACTTCCAGCAGCCACTCGACATCGCCGACGCCACGGGCTCGGGTGCGGGTTGGAACATCACCGCCACCTCGACTCTGTTCAAGACCACCAGCGGCAACACCTTGCCGGCGGGCGCGACCACGGTCGGCTCGGCGCCGGCCGCCCCGGCGTGCGACACGAACGTGACCTGCACTGTGGGTGGGAATACGACGGTGGCGTTCCCGTATACGCTGCCGGCGGCGTCGACTGCCCCGCTCGCCACTAAGCTGTATAACGCTCCGGCCAACACCGGCATGGGCGATCAGAGGGTGTCGCCGACCTGGACGCTTGCGATTCCCGGCAATGCATACGCGGGTAGTTACACGTCGACCTGGACCCTTTCGCTCGTCAGCGGACCGTAAGACATCGTGAGGCTAAAGACACTCTCGCTGCTGGTCACCGCCTGTGCGGTGGCCAGCGGTGTGTTTGCATCGGCCGCCGGAGCCGCCACGATCGGTGGCTTCGGCGCCCGTCCTGCGCATTTCAATCCTGAACATCCCGCCACCCGCGCTTACTTCATTCGCAGCGTCCCGAGCGGGGGTGTGTTCGCCGACTCAGTCATCGTCACCAACTCCGGAAACAGGCCGATAACGCTGCGGGTGTATCCAGTTGATGGCCTCACGGGCGCGACGTCCGGCGTCGTCTACGGCAATCGCCAGGACAAGCTTCACGGTGCCGGACTGTGGGTCACTCCGGACATTTCGACGGTGACCGTTCCAGCTAACTCGCAGCTGACCGTCGGCTTCACTGTGCACGTTCCCAACGGCGCCAGCGTAGGCCAACATCTCGCCGGGCTGGCGCTCGAGGATGCACGCGCGGGTAAGTCAACGGGCCGATTCTCGGTGACCGAAGTGCTCCGCACGGTCGTCGGCATCGAAATGACGGTGCCCGGTCCGAGTCAGATGCGCTTGAGTCTCAAAAGCTTCTCGATCGCGCCGATCCAGGGCACGACGTACCCCTCTGTCGTCGTCAACCTCGCCAATACCGGCACAAACCTGTGCAAGCCGACGCTGGCGGTCGCGCTCACCGGACCGGGCGGAGAGCAGCACGCGACTCGGCGACTCGACACCGTCCTTCCGGGCAGTTCGATTCCGTACCCGTTCGTGTGGCCCCATTCGCTCTCGGCCGGCAGCTACACCGCGAACATCACGGCGACCCGTTGCGGTCCACGCCAGGTCCTGCATGGCAGCGCCTCGCTGGGCGCGAAGCTCGTGAACAGCACGATTCCGGCGAGCCTCACCACCCACGCGTCCGGCGGCGGCAGCACGATTCCGTGGTGGCCGATCGCGCTCGTCGGG
The DNA here is from genome assembly GCA_963737055.1 of uncultured Solirubrobacterales bacterium. Lineage (GTDB taxonomy): Bacteria > Actinomycetota > Thermoleophilia > Solirubrobacterales > Solirubrobacteraceae > Palsa-465. The sequence continues at coordinate 250,143 of CAVTRE010000005.1, forward strand.
TTTGGTGGGATCGTCGTCGGCACCCTGTTCGGTCGCCGCCGGCGAGGTCCGTCCTCGGCTTGAGAGCGATTCGCCGCGTGGCGACGCGAGGCCGAACGATACGAAGCAAGGTCCTGCTGGCGGTGGCGATCAGCGCGTGTGCGCTCCTCACCGCGCCGGTCGCGCTGGCCATGACCTGGGTGGGCCCGGAGACATCGCCGACGACGAACAATCTCTACGGCGTGTCGTGTCCGGATGCCAGCCACTGCTTCGCGGTCGGCGGCACCACGTCCGCCGGCAAGATCATCCACACCGCGAACGCCGGGGCGGCCGGCCCCACGTGGAGTTCGCAGACGCCGCCGAACAACGCCACCGGGCAGTACAACGCGATCAGCTGCGCGGACGACAACGACTGCATCGTGGTGGGAAGTACTGCCGGCGGGGGTCCCGTTATCGCAGCGACGGCCAACGGCGGGACCACTTGGTCCAAGCAGACCGCACCGTCGCCGGCGACAGTGGCGCTTCAGGGTGTTTGGTGCGCGAACAGCACGCATTGCGTCGCCGTGGGAAACGACGTGGGAAGCTCCCCCGTGATCATCGCCACGGCCAACGGCGGCTCCACCTGGACCGCGCAGACGGCGCCCGCGACGAACACCCCCCTCAACGACGTCAACTGTCCGAGCACGACGGTCTGCTACGCCGTCGGCGGAACCAGCAGCGCCGCCACGGTCATCGCAACGACGAACGGCGGCACGACCTGGACGGCCCAAACGGTGCCATCGGCCGACAACGTGGCGCTGAACGCCGTCACATGCACGAGCACGACCGTGTGCTCCGCGGTCGGGAACGCCGTCAGCGGGACGGGCGAGATCGTCGCGACGACCAACGGCGGTGCCAACTGGTCCTATCAGTCCGACGGCAGCCCGCTGAGCCTATACGGCGTGTCGTGCTGGGATGCCACCGACTGCGTCACAGTCGGCGCATCGGGCCGGGTCGCGTGGAGCTCGAACGGCACGGGCTGGAGCTGGCAGCACTCCCCAACCAGCAACACGCTGTACAGCGTCGACATCAGCAACGAGACCTCGGGCACGGCCGTCGGCGTCTCGGGCACCATCGTGGGCTACTCGATGGGTTGCAACAGCTCGGGAGGGCTGAACTTCACGCCGCCCACCAGCTTCTCCTGGCCGAGTACGGCGCTGACGGGGCGCGACAAATCGATCTCCACCGGGCTGAACCTGTCGCCCGATGACGAGACCGGCTCGGATGCCGGATGGAACCTGAGCGCGACCTCGACGACGTTCAGCTCGGGAACACACACGCTCCCGACGACGGCGGCGATGATCACCGCCGCAACGGCCACCGCGGGCACCGGGAACTGCTCGCTCCCGAGCAATCAGATCTCGTATCCGTTGACGGTGCCCGCCGCGGCCACCGCTCCGTCGGCGGTCAAGATCTTCGACGCCGGCCAGGGAACCGGGGCCGGACCGGTCAACGTTGCCCTGAGCGCATCGCTGAACGTTCCCGGCAACGCCAGGACCGGTACCTACACCTCAACCTGGACGATTACGCTCGCGAGCGGACCGTAAAGTTTCAGCCCCACTTCCTCGGGATATGCACTAGGACAGTCTTCCGAGGAGGTAGGTATGCGAAGTGTCATCCGGCTGCTGGCCGTCGCCGGCGCCCTTTCCTTGTTCGCGTCCGCGGCGCAGGTCGCAGAGGGGGCGGCACCGGCGGGGGCGGGCTCGTTCCTGCTCACCGCCAACAGCCCCGGAGGGACGTACGCACCGACGTTTACCGGAAACGGGACGCTCGGCGTGCGCGTGCCGCCATCCGGGCAGGGCTACGCCGGCGGAACGGTCCCGGCGCAGTCGGAGCTCGCCGGCTTCTACGGCCAGGTCTCGAATGACCCGAAGCCCGCCAACGACGTTCAGCAACGCGCGAACATCCCTACCTGGTCGACGCTCACGTTCGGCGAAAACGGCAGCACGTTCACGGTCCCAGGCCCCGGCGTGTCGGGCTGGCGCCAGTCGATCGACCTCCACACCGGGATCGTCACCACGACCGCGAGCTGGACCGCGCCCGACGGGCACGTCACCGACCTGAGCTATGAGGTCCTGACCGACCGCGCGAACCCGAATGTCGGCCTGGTCCGCCTCCAGTTCACTCCCCACTGGTCGGGGACGGCGACGGTCACCGACGCAATCGACGGCACCGCCGACACCACCGCCACGCCCGAGCTGACCACTCAGGTGGCCAAGGGCTGGAACGTAGCCGCCCGTCAAGACTGGGTGACGATCGCGACCGAGGGCACGGGAATCCAGGCGACGCTCGCCAGCCAGCTCCAGGTGAGCCCGAACGTTCTGGCGACGACCACCCAAACCGACCAGACGACCGATCAGAGCGTCGGCCAAGAGCTCGGGTTCCCGGTGCAGCCCGGCCAGACCTACACGATCACCAAGTACGTCGGCGTGGAGAGCTCCCAGACAAACGCGGACAGCCTGACCGCGGCTCAGGCGCAGGCTGCCACCGCGGCCGCCACCGGTTGGGATTCGCTGCTCGGGGGCAACCAGGCCTCGTGGGCCCAGCTCTGGCATGGCTCGATCGACGTGCTCGGCAACCGCACGCTCGCCACCGACGTCAATTCCAGCGAGTTCTACCTGTGGTCGAGCACGCGCGACGGAGTCGACTGGAGCGTCTCGCCCGCGGGCCTCTCGTCGAACGGCTACGACGGCCACATCTTCTGGGACGCGGAGACGTGGATGTACCCCACGCTCCTGGCCCAACACCCGGATCTCGCTGCCGGGATGAACGCCTACCGCTTCCAGCGGCTCACCGAGGCCGAGCAGCACGCGACCGCCACCGGCTACAAGGGCGCCCGCTTCCCGTGGGAGAGCGCGCTCGACGGCACCGAGCAGATTCCGCCCCCGACCTCGGTCAACAGCGAGGGGCTGTACGAGCAGCACATCACCGCTGACATCGCGCTCGCGCAATGGCAGTACTACCTCGTTACCGGCGATAAGACCTGGCTCGAGCAGCAGGGCTGGCCGGTGCTCTCGGGAGCAGCAGATTTCTGGGCGTCGCGAGCGACGCTCGGCAGTGACGGCAAGTACCACATCAACGGCGTTACCGGTCCCGACGAGGAGAACCCGAACGTCAACGACGAGGTCTACACCAACGTCGGCGCGATGCGCACGCTCCAGGACGCGGTCCAGGCCGCTAACGCCCTCGGGATCGCGGCGCCGGCGAGTTGGTCGCAGATCGCGGCCAACCTCGTCGTACCGGTGAACACGGCCCTAAATATGCACCCCGAGTTCTCGGGGTACCAGAACCAGCTGGTCAAGCAGGCCGACGTGACCATGCTCCAGTATCCGTGGAACTACACGATGCCGGCGAAGCTCGGGCTCGGCGACATCAACTTCTACGGCCCGCGGACCGACCCGGGCGGCCCGTCGATGGACGACGCGATCAACCTGATCGACAACGCCGCGCTCAACAATCCCGGGTGCGCGAGTTACGTCTACACCGAGCGGAGTTACCAGCCGTTCATCCGCGACGTGTTCCACCAGTTCTCCGAGACCCGGACCGGTGGCGCGTTCACGTTCATGACGGGCATTGGCGGGTTCCTCCAGGAGTTCCTGTACGGCTACTCCGGGATGCGCTGGGACACCAACGACGTGGCGCTCAACCCCAGCCTGAACAGCGAGATCGGCGGGATCGTCCTCCACAACCTGCAGTGGCGAGGACGGACGTTCACGGTCACCATCGGCCAGCAGCACACGACCGTCCGCCTCACCAGCGGCGCGCCGATGCCGGTCAAGACGCCGAACGGCACGCGTCGGCTGACCAGCGGACACGCGCTCACGATCGCTACACGCCGACCCGACCTGACCGCCTCGAGCGACCTCGTCCGCTGCGGGCGTGTGGTCGCGAGCAGCTCACAGCCCGGGGCCCCGGCGCTTGCCGCGATCGATGGCAGCCCCGCCACCGACTGGGAGCCGGCCGCGGTGAAGGCCACCCTGACCGCTCGCGTTCAGGGCCTCGCCGCCACCGTCCGCACGATCACGCTGCGGTGGGGCCGCCAGTGGCCGGGCCCGCCGGCGCCGAACGTGCCGCCGCCGCCCGGACCGGTGACCGTGCTCCGGCCGGCGAGCTACTCGGTGCTGGTGTCGAACAACGGTCGCGCGTGGCATCGCGTGGCGTTCGTCACCGGCCATACCGGCCGGGTGCTCGACACGATCCACCTCAAGCGCGTCAAGGCGCGGTTCGTGCGGATCAAGGTCACCGCATCGAGCGCGAAGGTGCTCCCGCAGCTCCAGGAGATGACCGTGAACCGCTAGAGAATCGACAGCTCGGAGTTGTCGCCGACCAGGAAGCGGTAGGCACGCGGCTGGCGGTGATCGCGGCCGATCTTAACGTTCCGCCCGAGTAGCGACGACTCCATCCGGCCGTCGAGGTCCTGGACAACCGAGCCGGCGAGCAGGATCGAGTGCTCGACCTCGGCGTTGCGGATCTCGCACGCCTCGCCGATGGCCGTGTAAGGTCCGACGTAGCAGTCGGTCAGAACCGCGCCGGCGCCGATGATCGCCGGGCCGCGCACGGACGATCGCTCGAGCCGGGCACCGCGCTCGACCACGACGCGTCCGTCCACGCGCGAGTCGATCAGCTCTCCCTCGACCCGCGCCTGGATCGTGTCGAGCACCAGCCGGTTGGCGGCGAGCATGTCGTCGAGGCGGCCGGTGTCCTTCCACCAGCCCTTGACGATGTGCGGCTCGACCCGCAGGCCGTCGTCGACGAGGCGCTGGATCGCGTCGGTGATCTCGAGCTCGCCGCGTCCCGAGGGTTCTATCGCCCGCGCCGCAGCATGAACCGCCGAGGTGAACATGTAGACGCCCACGAGCGCCAGGTCGGTGCGCGGCTCGGGCGGCTTCTCGACGAGCCGGACGACCTTGCCGTCACTGAGCTCGGCGACACCGTAGTTCTCAGGGTCGGGGACCTGGGTGAGCAGGATCAGCGCATCGGGCTGGTCGGACTGAAAGGCAGCCACCAGCTCCCCGATACCGCCCTGGAGCAGGTTGTCGCCGAGGTACATCACGAACGGCGAGTCGCCAAGGAACGGCTCGGCGGTGAGGACCGCGTGCGCCAACCCGAGCGGCGCGTCCTGCGGGATGTACGTGAGGCGGATGCCGAACCGCGAGCCGTCGCCGGCGGTGGCGCGGATCTCGTCGCCGGTCTCGGGCGCGATGATGATCCCGACCTCCTCGATCCCCGCCTCGGCCATCGCCTCGATCCCGTAGAACAACACGGGCTTGTTGGCTACCGGCACGAGCTGCTTGGCGCTGGTGTGCGTGATCGGTCGCAGGCGGGTGCCCTTTCCACCCGACAGGATCAGTCCCTTGAGCGCCGGCATCGCCGGGCAGCCTAGCGGCTTGTGGCCCGCTCGCGGCCCGCTCGCGGCGCGCTCGCGGGCTGATCAGCGCGCCGCGACGGGGGCGGCCGCCGACCGGATGGCCTCGGCGGCTTCGCGGACGGCGACGCGCGCGTCGTCGGGCTCGAGCACGACCGCGTCCCCGGCCTCCTTGAGCACGTCCCGGACGAGGTAGCGCATGCTCGCGAACCCGCGCTCGACCACCACCGCGCCGTCGTCGAGTTCGTCGGTGATCCGGCGCTCCTCCCGGGCCCACCGCGCGCGTGTAGGCGAGATCCAGACGCGAGCGCGCTGAGCGGTGGGAACCTCGCCGGTCCGAGGCCAGCCGTCGACGTCGGCCGCGGGGTCGACGTCGGGGCGCGGCTCGAACTCCTCGTCGGTCACACCGGCGGACTTGAACCGGTCCAGTCGGAAGTGCCGGACGTCGTCGCGCGAGGGGTCGAAGGTGGCGACGTACCAGCCCTCGCGGCCGTTGATCAGCGCGTACGGCTCGACGGTCCGGGTCGAGAACTCGTCCTCGTTCTCCTTGTAGTACTCGAACGAGAGCAGCCGGCGCTGGGCGATGGCGCGCGAGACGACCGCCGCGATCTCCGCATCCTCGCCGCCCGGGGTGGCGATCTGGAGGCCCTCGTGAACCGGATCCTCTCCGAGCGCGGCGACCACCTTGTCGCGCACCGAGGTCAGCGATCCCTCGGGGATGTGCTCGCCGATCAGGTCGATCGCGGCCACGAGCGCCTTGGCTTCGACCGGCAGCAGGCGCGCCGGCCGGGCGAACGAATCGCCGTACGGCTCGGGATCTACCTCGATCATCCCGTCGGGGAGGAGCTCGGCGTACAGCACGTAGGTGCCCGCGCCGAAGTTGACGAGGTTGAGCACGGAGATGTCCTCGCGGAGCTCCTGCTCGGAGATCTTGAGCTTGGTGCGCAGCTCCTCGGCATCCACGCGGTCGCCGGCGCGGCCGGCTTCGATCAGGATGCTCGCGAGCGTCACCAGGCGCGCGAACCGCTCGGGGCGGATCGCCCCGTCGGGGTGATGGCCGTTCCCGGCCTCCGGGGCCGGCGCCGGCTCGTCGCTCGCGGCGACCGCCGGGGCGATCTGCGGCTCGCCGGTGTGTCGCTCGATCAGCACGTCGACCCGCTCGCGGAGCTCATCGACGAGCTCAGGCGGGCCGATGATGCGCGCGTGCTCGCCCAGCCCGAGGACCCAGGCGATCAGCTGCCGGGCGTTGGCGTAGGGCGTGACGAACACCCGGTCGCCCTCTTCCCCGGCGGGACGCATTTCCCCGTACGGGCCGAAGTGACGCTCGATCTGCCAGGCGATTCGCCGCCCGATCCATACCTCGGCGATCCCGACCGGGTCGCCAAACTGCCAGTCGATCCGGTTGGCGTAGCCGCGCGGATCGAAGTCGGAAGGGCGCTGGAAGTCGTGCTCGGCCTTGGTGGCGTAGCCGACCTTGCCGCGAATCCGGGACAGTCGGAACACGCGGATCGCCTTGCGTTCGTGGGCATAGCCGACGAGGTAGAACTGGTTGCCCTGGAATAGCAGCTGGTAGGGGTCGACCTTGCGCGTCCCGACCTCGCCTCGCTCCATCGTGTAGTAGTCGAACACGATCGTCTTGCGGCGGAAGATCGCGGTCTCGACCTTGGCCAGTCGCTGGCTCAGCTCGTGTCCCCCCGCGGAGCCCGTGATCCCGAGCGCCACCGTGTGTTGCTCAGGGGATGAGAGCGGGCTCGGGCGCCCCCACGAGATCTGCTGGAGCGCGAGCCGCAGCGGCTCGGCGTAGGCGAACTCGCCGTCGAGCAGGTGCAGGGCGGTGTTCAAGCCGGCGAGCTCCCGATCGGTGAACTCGATTGCCGGCAGGTGAAAATTCTCGGGCGCGAGCGAGTAGGTCTCCTGCTCGACGAGACCGTCGACGGGCTTCTCGACTGACAGGTAGATCCGGAGCGCCTCGAGCTCGGAGCGGTCGGCGTAGAAGCGCCGCGCGAACGCATCCTCGTTCATCGCGCTGTAGCCCTCTACGTCCCGGCGAATCTCCTGGGCGGTCACCGGCCGCCGTTCCGCCATCAGGTACGAGATGAGCGAGAGCTGACGGATCAGCTTTTCGGTGTCCTTAGCCATGCCCGCCTCAACTGTAGTTGGGTGGGGCGGGAGGCGTCCCCGGGTCCTGGTGTCGGAGCGCTATTTGCGGTGTTTCGCAGCCAAGGCGTTACTGAGCGGAGGGAAGCTGTGACGGGCCGTGGAGCGAGGCCCAGTTCTAGGCGGCCTCGCGCTCCGAATCAGCTCGCGGCGCGAAGTACGCCCCGCCACCGAGCGCCTTGTCCCACCCCGACCACTGCTCACCGGCGCGGAGCTGGCGCTCGAGCCGGTCGAAGCTCCCGAGGCGGCCCCCGAGGTTGTCGATCATGTGCACGAGCGTCGCCTCGCGGGTGCACGGGACGACCGGGCTGCCGTGCTCGAGCGACCCGTGGTGGCTGAGGATGATGTGAAGCAGCGCCTGGGCGAGGTCGGGCGGGAACCCGTCGACGCACTCGATCGTGCGGCGTACTCGGTAGTAACCGAGCGGTATCTCCCCGTGGAGGCGACCCTGGTCGGACATCGAGATCACCCCGCCTTGCAGCTCGTACGCGTCGAGCTTTCCGATGTCATGAAGGAGCGCCCCGGCCACCGCGACGTCCCGGTCGATACCTCCGAACATGGCCGAGATCGCGCTGACCGATTGGGCGACCGTGAGCGAATGCTCGAGCAGGCCGTGGCGGTAGGCGTGGTGGTAGCGCTTGCCGGCCGGCGCGTCGCGGTAGCCGGCCCAGCTGTCGGCGAATACAGCGCCGAGCAGCTGTCTCAGGTGAGGGTTCTGGATCGTGGCCAGCAGCTCGCGAAGGTCGCGCTCCATCTGGTCGAGGTCGTAAGCCGGCCCGTCGCGCAGGTCCTCGCCGGCGTATTCGCTGTCGTGAGCCTGGCGGAGGCTGTCGATTGCGAGCTGTGCGCCCGTGAATCTCCCGATTACGAACACCACCTCGCCTCTGCGGCAAAGCTCGCCGGCGGCGTGCCCGACGACGGCCGGCACGCTCCCGCTCCGATCACCGAGAACGAGCTTCAGGTGGTCGGGATGGCGTTCAATCTCGCGGACCATGAGCGCCTGCGAAATATCGGAACCTTCCGCAAATTCCCGAACTCTCATCGCGGCCGAAGATAAAGTGGCGCGCGGACGGCAACCAATGGCGCACTCAGCGATCGTCACAGGAGGAACGGGAGGACTCGGCTCGGCCGTGGTTGAGCGGTTGCTCGACGACGGCTGGCGGGTGGTCGTGCCGTGGATCGTCGAGGACGAGCTCGAGCGGCTTGGAGAGCGCGAGGGGCTTGAGCTCGTGCAGGCGGACCTGTTCGAAGTCGGGGCGGTCGAGAACGTGGTCGCGCTCGCCGGCGCATCGCTGCGCGGCGTGGTCAACCTCGTAGGCGGGTTCGCCGCCGGCAGCCGTGTGCACGAGACCCCGATCGACGAATTCGAGCAGCAGTTTCGGTTGAACCTGCGGCCCACGTACCTCGTCACGCAGGCCGCGTTGCCGGTCCTGCTCGAGGGCGGCAGCGGGTCGATTGTGTGCGTCGGCACGCGCGCTGCGGTCCAGCCGTTCAGCGGCGCCGCCGGCTACATCGCCTCGAAGGCCGCGGTGATCGCGCTTGCCCAGGCGGTCGCGGCCGAGTACAAGAACGACGGAATCCGCTGCAACGTGATCATGCCGAGCGTGATCGACACACCGGGGAACCGGGCGTCGATGCCCAAGGCCGACTTCTCAAAGTGGGTCAAGCCGGCCGAGATCGCCGGCGTGATCGCCAACCTGCTCACCGACGACACGCTGCCGGTGAACGGGGCCGTGGTGCCGGTCTACGGCCGGGCGTAGCGTGCTGGCCGACCGGTCGTCGACCGCGCGTAAGGCCCGCGACAATGCCGATCCACCGCCGCGACTAGGCCTCGTGCCGAGCGGCTCAGCTGTCGAAGTTGCCGGCGTACACGCCGAACACCGCGCCCTGGGGATCCTGGACGACGCCGATCTTGCCGACCCCGATGTCCATTGGGCCGAGAAGCCCGTTTCCGCCGAGTTCGGTCGCCTTCTCCATCGTCGAGTCGATGTCGTCTGCACCGAGGTACACGAGCCAGTACGTCGGCTCGGTCTCGGCCGCGGGGCGCATGCCGCCGTTACTGGTACCCGCGGCGGTCGTGATGACCATGTAAGGCATGTCCATGCCCTCCATCGGCTCGACCTTCCAGTCGAACAGCTCGCGGTAGAACGCGGCCGACGCGTCGAGATCGGGGGTGGCGAGCTCGTTCCATGACAGCGCGCCGTGGGCGTTGACGATCGACGCGCCGATATGGAGCTTGGGCTCCCAGACCATGAAGAACCCGCCCTGCGGGTCCTGGATGACGGCCATGCGTCCGGCCTCCATGACGTCGAAGGGCGGAGCGTGCACGGCCGCGCCCAGCGCCGTGGCCTTGTCGGCAGCGGCGTCCGCGCTCTCGACCGTGACATACGACTGCCACGCCGGCGGAACGCCCGCGTCGCGCTGCGCCTCGGGCTGGGTGGCGATTGCGGCGGCCGGCTTGCCGCCGATGTTCATCATCGAATAGGTCATGCCGTCGCCGACCGGCTGGTCGTCGGCAACCCAGCCGAACAGCTCGCTGTAGAACTGCTTGGCGCCGTCCTGGTCGGTGGTCGCGAGATCGGTCCAGGAGAAGGTGCCGGGGGTGTATGAGGTTCTTTCGGCCATAGCTGCCGACCCTACCGAGACGGGCGCGCGGACGTTGTGAGGAAACTGCTAACGGGCATCGTAGGGCGCGAGCGCGGTCGCGATGCCCGCGCGGTCGAGGCCGGCGCCGAGGCAGGCCAGCAGGGCCATGCGCGCCGCCGGTGCCGACAGGAAGGGAGCGCACACGGCGCCGCTGGCGCGCAGATCCCGCTCGGCGCCCTCGAAGCCGTAGGTCGCGAACAGCATCGACGAGCGGTCCGGGCGGCAGGTGATGACCACGGGCACGCGGTCCGCGGCCTCCCGAAGGATGTCCAGGACCGCGGGCGGGAGATGGCCGGCGCCGAGGGCGACGAGCACGACGCCGTCGCTGATCTCGGTCGCGTGGCGGAGCAATGCGCCGTCGTCGCCGAGCCAGGTCGTGACGGTGGTGACACGGTGGTCGAGCCGGTTGACCGGCAGGGGTGTCGGGCGGCGCGGCGTGGCGTGCAGCCACACGCGGCCCTCGACGATCCGCCCGACCGGGCCGGCCGTGGGCGACCCGAACGCGACCGGTCCGGTGCTGTCGACCTTGCGGACCGTCATCGAGGCGTGGACCTCACCGCCGAACGCCACGACCACGCCGAGCCCAGCCGCGGCCGGGGATCGGGCCAGAATGATCGCGTCGAGCAGGTTGGCCGGACCGTCGGCGCCGGGGGCGCTGCCCGGCCGGTTGGCGCCCGTGACCACGATCGGCGCGTCGCCGCCGTACGTCAGTCCACACAGGACCGCGACCTCTTCCATCGTGTCGGTGCCGGTGGTCAGCACGACGCCCTCACCCGACGCCGCCGCGGCACCGGCGCGGCGCGCGAGGTCCAGCGCGTCGGACAGGCTCAAGTACGCGCTCGGGAGCGACAGCACGCTCTCGGCCTCGAGGTGGAATCCGGCCACCTGAGGAAGCTGCTCGACGAGCTCGGACGCGTCGAGCGCGGGTACGGCGCGCTCGCCGCGCATCGCGATCGTGCCCCCGGCGGCGATGATCCGCACCGGGCGTGGCGTTTGTTCGGAGCCTGAGGAAGCCTGGGACACGGCGGGATCATCGCGCATCCCCGCGGTTTACCCTTGCACGCAATGCGATTCGCGATCACCGGCGCGGCCGGGATGCTCGGGCAGGATCTCGTGGCCGCGGCGCGGAGCGCGGGGCACGAGGTGCTGGCGCTGCCACGGGCGGAACTCGACGTCGCCGATCGTGCCGCGGTCGACGATGCGATCGGCGCCGCCCGCGCGGAAGTGGTCGTCAACTGCGCGGCGTGGACCAACGTCGACGGTGCCGAGAGCTCGCCAGACGACGCGCTTGCGATCAACGGCGAGGGCGTCGGCAATGTCGCGCGGGCTGCCGCCGCGTCCGGCGCGTGGACGGTTCACGTCTCGAGCGACTACGTATTCGACGGGACCAAGCGTTCGCCATACGTCGAGTCCGATGCTGTCGGGCCGATGTCGTCGTACGGCCGTTCGAAGCTCGCCGGGGAGCGCGAGGTGGCGGCGGAGGCGCCCGGGAGCCACACGATCGTGCGCTCGTCCTGGTTGTTCGGCGCCTTCGGTCCATGCTTCCCGGCGACCATCCTCCGGCTCGCCGGCGAGCGCGACGAGCTCATGGTCGTAGACGACCAGGTGGGCTGCCCGACGTTCACCGGCCATCTGGCGGCGGCCATGGTGGATTTGGCCGCCCGGCCGGCGCGGACGGTCGGAATCGTCCACGTTGCCGGCGGCGGCGACTGCTCGTGGTACGAGTTCGCGCGCGAGATCGTCGCTCGTGCCGGCGTTAGCTGTGAAGTGCGACCCTGCAGCACAGCCGAGATGCCCAGACCCGCGAAGCGACCGGCGTACAGCGTGCTTCGCAGCGAACGCGACGCTCCGGTCCTTCCGGACTGGAAGCATGGCCTGGCGGAGTACGCAGCGTTGACCCGGGTGGTGAGTCCCCGATGAGGCTGCTCGTGTGTGGTGGGGCCGGATTCATCGGCTCGGCATTCGTGCGCGAGCGGGTGCATGAGCACGGCGATGACGTGACGGTGCTCGACAAGCTGACATACGCCGGGCGGATGGAGAACCTGCAGGAGGTGGAGTCGGACATCCGCTTCTTGCGGGGCGCGATCGAGGATCCGGCGGCGGTGGCCGAGGCGGTCGCCGATTGCGAGGCGGTCGTGAATTTTGCGGCCGAGACGCACGTGGATCGGTCGATCGCCGACCCGGAGGGGTTCCTCGTGACCAACATGCAGGGCAGCCACGTGCTGCTCGAGGCGGCGCGCGAGCGGGGGTTGCGGTATCTGCAGGTGTCGACCGATGAGGTGTACGGGTCGATCGAGGCCGGCTCGTTCACCGAGGAGTCACCGCTACGGCCGTCGAGTCCGTACAGCGCGACGAAGACCGGGGCCGATCTGCTCGTGTCGAGTTACTTCCATACCTATGGGCTCGAGACGCTGATCTGCCGGGGTTCGAACAACTACGGCCCGCGGCAGTATCCGGAGAAGCTGATCCCGTTGATGGTGCTGAACGCGTTGGCGGGTGATCGGCTGCCGGTGTACGGGGATGGTGGGAACGTGCGGAATTGGTTGTTCGTGGAGGACTTCGCGCGCGGGATCGGGCACGCGCTGGCACACGGCGCGCCGGGTGAGGTCTACAACTGCGGCGGCCCGGACGAGTGCGACAACCTCACCGTCGTCCGGCGGATTCTGGAGCTGACGGGTCGGGATGGATCGTTGATCGAGTTCGTCACCGACCGGCCTGGCCACGATCGCCGGTACTCGCTGGCGTGCGAGAAGCTGCGGGGGCTCGGGTGGAGCGCGCGGGTTCGGTTTCAGGAGGGGCTGGCGCGCACGGTGGACTGGTATCGCGACAACGAGTGGTGGTGGGCGCCGATCCGAAGTGGCGCCTACCGCGAGTATTACGAGCGCCACTACGGGCGCGCGCTGAAGGCTTGACCGACACGGCGAGCCTCTGCGAGCTCGAGCGCGAGGTCATCACCTGCCGGCGCTGCCCGCGGCTGGTGGCGTGGCGGGAAGAGGTCGCGCGCGTTCGAAGGGCGGCGTTCGCCTCGGAGGAGTACTGGGGGCGGCCGCTGCCCGGATTCGGGGACCCCGAGGCGAGCGTGCTGGTGCTCGGGCTCGCGCCGGCCGCGCACGGCGGCAACCGCACCGGGCGCATCTTCACCGGGGACCGGTCGGGCGACTGGCTGTTCGGGTCGATGTGGCGGACCGGGTTTGCCAACCAGCCGACATCCGTCTCGCGCGACGACGGCTTGCGATTGACCGGCGCGTGGGTCACGGCGGCGGTGCGGTGCGCGCCGCCGGCCAACCGCCCGACGCCCGCCGAGCGCGACAACTGCCTGCCGTATCTGGTGCGGGAGTTGGGGCTGCTCGAGTCGGTCCGGGTGATCGTGACGCTCGGGTCGTTCGGGTGGGACGCAGCGCTGCGGACGCTCGCGGCGCTCGGCGAGCCACGTGTCCGCCCGCGGCCCAAGTTCGGACATGGGGTCGCAGTCGAGGTCGGACGATTTGTGCTGCTCGGGTGCTACCACCCGAGCCAGCAGAACACGTTCACGGGGAAGCTCACCGAGCCGATGATCGATGGGGTGTTCGAGCGGGCGAAGGAGCTCGGCGGCCGCGGTCAGGAACGGTCCTAAATCGCGGAAAACCGGCGTCCTGGGTCGCTACGCTCGGCTGAATGCCTCTCGAGCAGTTCTCTCCACGCACGCGCGAGTGGTTTGCCGGCGCGTTCACCGAGCCGACGCCGGCACAGGCCCAGGCGTGGCCGGCGATCGCCTCGGGTGAGCACGTCCTGATCTCGGCCCCCACGGGGTCGGGGAAGACGCTGGCTGCGTTTCTGTGGGCGATCGACCGGTTGGCCAGCCAACCAGCTCGAGACGACGTCCCCGCCCACCCGCGGCGCATCGGGCTGGTCTATGTCTCGCCGCTGAAGGCGCTCTCCTACGACATCGACCGCAACCTTCGGGTGCCCTTGCGCGGCATCGGGGCGGACCTGCGTGTCGCGGTGCGGACCGGGGATACACCGCAACGCGAGCGCCAGGCGATGCTCCGCGAGCCGCCGGACATCCTCATCACCACGCCCGAATCGCTGTATCTGATGCTCACCGGTCGAGCGCAGGAGCTGTTCGCCGGCGCCGAGTCGTGCATCGTCGACGAGATCCATGCGGTGGCGGCGACCAAGCGGGGCGCCCATCTGGCGTTGACGCTCGAGCGGCTGACGGCGGCGGCCGGACGGGAGGTCCAGCGGATCGGACTGTCGGCGACGCAGAAGCCGCTCGAGGAGATCGCCCGCTTCATGGTCGGACCAACCCGCGAGTGTCGAATCGTCGACACCGGAATCCGCAAGGAGCTCGACCTCGAGATCAAGGTCCCGGTCGACTCGATGGTCGAGCCGGACGCGACTCCCGCGCCCGACCTCGACCCGCTCGTCGGCGGTTCCGAGGCGACGCGTCGGTCGATCTGGCCCGCGATCTACCCCGAGCTGCTCGAGCTCGTTCAGGCGCACCGGTCGACGATCCTGTTCGTCAACAACCGGCGCGCCGCCGAGCGGCTGGCGCTGAGACTGAATGAGCTGGCCGAGCGCGAGATCGCCCGCGCCCACCACGGATCCCTCGCGCGCGAGGAGCGACTCGTGGTCGAGGAGATGCTGAAGGCCGGCGAGCTGCCGTGCCTGGTGGCGACGTCGTCCCTGGAGCTCGGGATCGACATGGGCGCGGTCGACCTCGTGATCCAGGTCGAGTCGCCGAAGTCCGTGGCGCGGGGTCTCCAGCGAATCGGGAGGGCGGGTCATTCGGTCGGCGACGTCAGCCGTGGCCGCATCTTCCCCAAGTTCCGGGCGGACCTGCTCGAGTGCGCGGTCGTCGCGCAGCGGATGCGGTCCGGAGAGATTGAGACGACCGTGGTCCCCCGGAACGCGCTGGACGTGCTCGCCCAGCAAATCGTGGCCATCGCCGCGGCTTCTGGGGATCGTCCGGTCGGCGTGGACGAGCTGCATGCGCTCGTGACCCGGACGTACTCGTACGCCGAGCTCAGCCGTACCCAGCTCGAGAACGTGCTCGACATGCTCGACGGCCGCTACCCGAGTTCGGAGTTTTCCGAGCTGCGCCCGCGGATCATCTGGGACCGGGTCCACGGTTCGATCCGGGCGCGCCCGGGAGCGCGGCAGCTCGCGGTCACCAACGCCGGCACGATCCCCGACCGCGGCCTCTACTCCGTCACGTTGCCCGACGGTCGCCGCGTGGGCGAGCTCGACGAGGAGATGGTCTACGAGGCCCGCCCTGGCCAGACGTTCCTGCTCGGGGCGAGCACGTGGCGGATCGAGGAGATCGGACGCGACCGCGTGATCGTCACGCCGGCGCCGGGGCTGCCCGGCGCGGTCCCGTTCTGGAAGGGTGACGGCATCGGCCGGCCGAAGGAGCTCGGCGAGGCCATCGGCGCGTTCTCGCGGTGGGCCGTGGAGCAGCCCGCGGAGGTATTGGAGCGGACGTATGACCTCGAGCCGCGCGCCGCGACCAACCTGCTCGATTTCCTGCGCGAGCAACAGTCGGCCACGCGCGTCGTGCCCTCCGACCGTGCTGTGGTGGTCGAGCGGTTCCGGGACGAGATCGGGGACTGGCGCCTTTGCGTCTTGAGTCCATTCGGCGGTCGCGTCCACGCGGCCTGGGGGCTGGCGCTTAGCGCGCGCATCCGCGACCAGCTCGGCCTGGAGTCCGACGCGATCTGGTCAGACGACGGGATCATCGTCCACCTCCCCGACGCCGAGGAGCTGGGTGGGCGGGACTTTGTCGACCTCGTGATGCTCGAGCCCGACGAGGTCGAGGACGCCGTCGTCGCCGAGCTATCCGCTTCGGCGCTGTTCGGGGCCCGCTTCCGCGAGAACGCCGCCCGCGCGCTGCTGATCCCGCGGGCGCGCCCGGGCAAGCGCACGCCGCTCTGGCAGCAGCGGCTGAAGTCGCAGTCGCTGCTCGAGGTCGCGAAGAAGTACGGGGAATTCCCGATCATTCTCGAGACTTACCGCGAGTGCCTGCGCGACGTCCTCGACGTCCCGGGCCTGGTCGAGTTACTGACCGCGCTGCACCGCCGCGAGCTGACGCTGGTCGAGGTCGAGACCGCGACCGCCTCTCCGTTCGCCTCGAGCCTCCTTTTCGACTACGTGGCGACGTACATGTACGAGGGCGACACCCCGAACGCCGAGCGTCGGGCCGCCGCGCTTTCGCTCGACCGCGACCTGCTGCGCGAGCTGCTCGGGCAGGAGGAGCTGCGGGACCTGATCGACCCGGGAGCCCTGGATCAGGTCGAGAGCGACCTCCAGTTGCTGTCGGACATGCGGCGCGCGACCTCCCGTGACAGCCTGCACGACGCGCTCCGAGGCCTCGGCGATCTGACGACCGCCGAGGCGCGGCTGCGCGTAGTCGACGGACTCGACGCGCCCTCGATGCTCGAGGAGCTCCGGCGCGAGCGACGCGCCGTCGTTGTCCGGCTCGCGGGGGAGGAACGGTGGATCGACGCCGCCGACGCCGGCCTGTATCGCGACGCGCTCGGGGCCGCGCCGCCCGGCGGGCTCCCGGCCGCGTTCCTCGAGGACGTGCCCGACGCGCTCACGCGGCTCGTCCGGCGCTACGCCGCGACCCACGGCCCGCTGACGGCCGACGATCTCCGGTCCCGTTATGGCGTCGACTGCACCGCGGTGCTGAGTTCGCTCGAGCGGGCCGGCGACCTTGTCCGGGGCGAGCTGAGGCCCGGCGGCACGGATCGTGAGTGGTGCGACCCGGAGGTCCTCCGGCGACTGCGCCGTGCGTCGCTCGCGGTCCTGCGCAAGGAGGTCGAGCCGGTCGACCCGCGGGCGCTGGCCCGCTTCCTACCCGCGTGGCAGGGAGTCGACCGTCACCCGGCGACGGGCGCCGGCGTGGACCGGCTGCGCGAGGTGCTGGTGCCGCTCCAGGGGCTCGCTCTTCCCGCCGACGTGTGGGAGCGTGACGTCCTCCCCCGCCGGGCCGGCGCGTATTCGCCGGCGTGGATCGATCAGCTGTGCGCGAGTGGCGAGCTCGTGTGGATCGGCGCCGGCGCGCTCGGGCGATCGTCGGGCCGGGTGGCGCTGTACTACCGCGAGGACCTGGTTGTCTTGGGCCCGCCCGCCTCCCGCCCTCCGCCGGCCCGGGGCGCGGCTCCTCTCGACTCGCCGGCGCACGAGGCCGTGCGCGAACGCCTGGCAGCGGGGGCATGCTTCTTCACCGACCTGCTCGTCGACGTGGAGTTGGCTCCGGAGGAGCTTCAGGAGGCGTTGTGGGATCTGGCATGGGCCGGCGAGGCCACCAACGACGCGTTCGCGCCGCTGCGAGCGCCCCGGCTGACCCTGGCTCGTGCCCAGCGCGAGCGCGTCCGGAGCGCGGCTCGTGCGGGGCGATTCGCGGCCCGTCGACGGGGCGCGGGCGCCTCCGCGCAGGTGCAAGGACGGTGGTCGCTGACCGAGCCCCTGTTCCGTGGCGCGGTCGATCCCGCGGCGCGGCGGCGCGCGGTCGCCGAGCTCATGCTCGAGCGATACGGGATCCTGACGCGCGAGCAGGTCCGGGCCGAGGGCGTGCCCGGCGGGTTCTCGGCGATCTATCCCGAGCTCTCGCAGCTCGAGACGCTCGGCATCGCGCGCCGGGGGTATTTCGTCGAGGGTTTGGGCGGGGCTCAGTTCGCTTTGCCGGGAGCGGTCGAGCGACTGCGCGGCGGGGCCGGCAATGTCGAGGCACCGGTCGTTCTGGCCGCGGTCGATCCGGCGCAGCCATACGGCGCCGCACTGGCCTGGCCGGTGCGCCCGGACGCCCCAGCGGGGGATTCCCGGCGGCCGATGCGCACGCCGGGCGCCTATGTGGTCCTGTCCGGTGGAGAGCCCGTGCTGTATGTCGAGCGTGGCGGCCGTGGGCTGCAGACGCTCGTGGGCGCGGACGATCCGCGGATCGAGCCGGCGCTGGTGGCGCTTGTCGAGCAGGTGCGCGCGGGTCGTCTCAAGCGGATCGCCCTCGAGAAGGTCGACGGCGAGAGCGCGATCGACTCGCCGCTTGGTCCGCTGCTGGTCGCGCTCGGGTTCCAGCAGGGACCGCGGCGGCTGACCCTCAGTGCGTAATGCCCGAGGGCGACACGATTGCCCACGCGGCGGTGCGGATCCGGCCCGTGCTCGAGGGGCGCGTGCCCGATGAGATCCTGACCCCGCACCCGAGGCATGCGCTCGACCGCTGGCCGTCGCGTCTGGAGGGCCGGGCGGTCCGCAGCGTCGATACTCACGGCAAGCACCTCTTCCTGCGGTTCGAGGGCGATCTCGTGCTGCATTCGCACCTCGGCATGGTGGGGGTGTGGGGTGTTTACGGTCCGGGTCGTCGCTGGGGACGATCCCGAAGGCGAGCGTGGATCGTGTTTCGCGCCGGCGATCACGAGGTGGTCGAGTTCGACGGGCCGCTGCTCGAGCTCATGACCGAAGGACGGACGCGGTTCGATCAACGGCTGGCGGCGCTCGGACCGGACGTGCTGGCGGATGACTTCGACTTCGACCGCTTCCTGACGCGGATGAGGTCGGACGACCAGACGCGCCCGCTCGGCGATGCCCTGCTCGACCAGCGCAACATCGCGGGCATCGGGAACATCTGGAAGGCCGAGGGGTGCTGGGAGGCCGGGGTCGATCCGTGGCGGCCTCTCGGGTCGGTGGCCGATGGCGAGCTCGTCGCGATCGTCGAGGCGACCCGGCCGCGGATGACGCGCTCGGCCACGGTCGGGCACCGGGCGATCCAGCCGCAGGTATATGGCCTCGCGGGGCGGCCATGCCCACGGTGCGGCACTCCGATAGTCGCGCGCGGGCAGGGCGACGCCAACCGGACGACATACTGGTGCTCGGGATGTCAGAGCTAAGGTTTCGACTCCGGCGGGTGGGGCACAAGGGCGCGGACCTGATCGCGCCCGGCAATACGTATGCGAGCTTTGACGCCGCGCTCGAAGCCGGCGTCGACATGATCGAGTTCGATGTTCTGCGGGAGGAGAACGGCGAGCGGCTGATCCTGGCGCACGACTATGCGGATGCCGCGGGCCGTTCGCCCCACACGCTCGAAGAGGGACTCGCGCATCTGGGGTCCGAGGCGTTCGGGGACGTCGAGCTCGACGTCGACCTCAAGCTGCCGGGCTACGAGCTGCGCGTCCTCGATGCGCTCCGCGACGCCGGGCTGCGCGACCGCGCGCTGATCTCGAGCCAGCACATGTCGAGTCTCGAGCTCCTGCGGGCGGCCGAGCCTGGTGTACGGCTCGGATGGTCAGTACCGAAGCTGACGCGCGACCCGTTTCGCTCGCGCGCGACGCGGTTGCCGGCGTTCGTGGCGATGCTGGCGTTTCGTCTGGTGCTTCCGTGGCGCGCCGCGCGCGCGATCCGGACCCGGCGCTGCGATGCGCTGATGGTGCACTGGCGCCTGGTGACGCCGCGGCTGGTCCGCCACGTGAGGAGCGCCGGCGGAGAGGTGTACGTATGGACCGTCGACGAGCTTCCGCGCCTGCGCTGGCTCGACCGCCTCGGAGTGACCGGCGTGATCACAAACGACCCACGCCTCTTTGCGGAGCTCGCAATGTGATGGATCATGCCCTCGTGCGTAGTGAGGGCGTGAGTGAGATCCTGACGGCGTCGGAGTCGAGGGGCAGGGACGCATCGTGGGAGCGGTTCGAGTCGTTGTATCGCTCCAGCCGCGACGACGTGTACGCCTACGTGTCGACGCTGCTGCGCGACCCAGCCGCCGCCGAGGACGTGACAGCGCTCGCGTTTGAGCGCGCCTACCGGCGCCGGCGGACGTTCGATCGTCGCCGCGGAGAAGAGCGGGCGTGGCTCTTTGGAATCGCTCGCAACGCGGCGCTCGACGAGCTTCGCCGGCGCCGACGGGTCGCCACGCTCGTGACCGACCCCGAGGATGTGGTTGAGGTTTCGGAGGGCGACGGGGCGGAGGTGGCGCTCCGCCGGACCGCGGTCCAGAACGCGCTCGCCAAGCTGCCGGCGCGCGAGCGCGAAATCGTCGCCCTGAAGTTCCACGCCGGGATGTCGAATGCCGAGCTCGCCCGTGTCCTCGGCGTCAGCGAGTCGAACGCGGGCACGCTCGTGTACCGCACGATGGAAAAGCTCCGGAAGGCCTGTAATGCCACAGCTTGATCACGATCCGATCGATCCCGAGGTCGCCGCGACGCTCGACGCGATCGACGCGACGCTCGCCGGCGAGCCGGTCGACGCTCGGTTCGCCGACATCGCCGAGATCGCGCTGCTGCTCGCGGCCGACCGGCCGGAGATTCCGCCGGCGTTCGCGCACTCACTCGATCAGAATGTGGAGCGCCGTTTCGCCACGGTCGGTACCCCCGAGAAGCGGCCGAAGCGGCGCCGGAGCTGGTCGGGGTTCTGGGGCGTCGCGGGAGCCCTCGGCGCGGGGGTGGCAGCGATCGTGGCGATCGCCCTGGTGGCGGGCGGCGGCGGCGGCGCGTCCTCGGAGTCGTCGTCTTCGGCTGCTTCCTCGGCCGCGTCGTCCTCGGGCGCCGGCAGCGCCGGGTCGAGTGCGTCGGGGTCGCACGCCGCTGCCGCGCCGGCGCCGCGAACGGAAAAACACACCGCCGCCTCCACTAACGGGGGCGTCTTCGCGCCAACACAAACGTCCGCGGCAAACGGTGGTCAGCCACTACAGCCGCCGACCACCGGGCGGAAGGTCGTGCAGGGCGCTCAGCTCAACCTCGGGGCCGCCCCGAGCCGGATCGACGACGTCGCGCAGGAGATCTACGACGTGATCGGCCAGGCGAACGGCATCGTCGAAAACTCGAGCGTGACCCAGGGCGGCCCCGCGGGCTACGCCAACTTCCAGCTCAGCGTGCCGAGCGGGTCGCTCGGACAGACGATGACCCAGCTGTCGTCGTTGGGCTACGCCCAGGTGATCTCTCGCACCGACTCGAGCCAGGACATCACCGACCAGTACGGCGCGGCGGCCCGGGCGCTGGCCGACGCGCGGGCACTGCGGACTTCGCTTCTGAAGCAACTCGCGGCGGCCACGACCACTGAGCAGATCGACAGCCTCAAGGCTCAGATCAACGATGCCGAGGCGTCAATCTCGAGTGACCAGGCCACGGTGAACCGGCTCAACCATCAAGTCAACTACAGCGAGGTGTACGTCACCGTTCAGGCCAGGACGGCTCCGGCGCCCATCTCGCATGGTGGCGGTGGCTTCACCGTCGGCAAGGCCGCGCACGACGCCGGCCGCGTCCTGACGGTGGCGGCCGGAGTGGCGCTGATTGCGCTTGCGGCGATCACGCCGGTGGCGCTTGTTGTCGCGTTGCTGTGGTGGGTTGGATCGGCGCTGAAGCGCCGGCGGCGCGAGCAGGCGCTCGACTCGGCCTGAGCGCAAACGCCCGGTGGGGGCGAGTGTACGCAAACGCCGGGCGCAGGCGGGCGGTGTGGTATCCATGACTCGATGTCTTCGAGCAGCGAGGACACGACCCAGCTCCTGCACCGCGTGCCGGTGTTCTCGGCGCTCTCGCCCGAGGAGCTCGAGCGCGTGGCGCAGGTGGTGGTTCCCCGTCGCTTCGGTGCTGGCGAAGTCGTGTTCAAGGAAGGCGACGAGGGCAGCACGTGCTACGTCGTGCGCTCGGGAAGGATGCGAGCGGTGCGCGCGCATGCCGACGGTCGCACGATCACGCTGGCTCACTTCGGGCCGGGTGACATCTTCGGAGAGATGGCGATGCTCGACGGCGAGCGCCGCTCGGCGACGGTGGAGTCCGTCGAGGACACTGACGCGATCGCGATCCTCAGCGCCGACATGCACCGGCTGCTCCGTGAGTACCCCGACATCTCGGTGAAGCTGATCGCCGCGCTCGGCCGCCGCCTGCGCGAGACCAACGAGCGACTCGCGCGCCAGTCGTTCCAGACCGTGCAGAGCCGGGTGGCTGCCGTGCTCGCCGAGCTGGTTCAGGAGGCGCGTTCAGAAGGCAGTAACGAGGGTGATGTGGTGATCACCGCAACCCAGGCAGAGCTCGCTCAAATGGCCGGTTCCTCCCGCGAATCGGCCAGCCGATTCCTGGCCGTCCTCGAGCGCGCAGGAATAATTAGTCAGGGACGGGGAAAGCTCACCGTTCATGACCCAGCGGCGCTCGGGGGATACGTCTACTGATCCGGAAGCTGAAGTCGAGCTGTCGGCGGGCGGAGCGGTCGTACGCGATCACGAGGTGATCGTGATTGTCCCCGTAAAGCGCGACGCCAGTCGCCGGCGCGTGCTCGCGCTGCCCAAGGGCCACCTGGACGGAAGTGAAACGCCCGAGCAGGCCGCCCAGCGCGAGGTGGCCGAGGAGACCGGCGTCACCGCCGACCTGATCGACAAGCTCGGCGATGTCGAGTACAGCTACGAACGACGCGGGCGGCGGCGACAAAAGCGGGTTGCCTTCTACCTGTTCACCTACCGGTCGGGGAGGCTCGAAGACCACGATCAGGAGATCGAGGATGCGCGCTGGATGCCGCTCGAGCAGGCCGTCCACGCCCTCACTTACCCCGGCGAACGGGAAATCGCCCGGCGCGCGTTGTCGCGGGTCTCCCCAGATCGGTAGGCTGCGGCCGTGCGCGTCCTCAACTTCTATTCGTCGGTCTTTGCCGACCAGCTGCGCCGTGGTCGCAAGACCGCCACCATCCGTCTCGGCGACAAGTCACACAAGTACCGCAAGAACGACTGCGTGCTCGTGACCATCGGGTATCAACACTCGCCGCGCGAGAAGATCTTCAACGCCGTAATCGACCAGGTCGAGGTCAAAAGGGTTCGTGATCTGTCGCCTCGCGACATCGAGCACGACAACCCCGAGTTCCGCCGCGTCGACGAGATGGTCCACTTCCTCGAGCAGATCTACGGCCGCAAGGTGTCGATGGACGACACGGTGACGGTCGTGCGCTTCTCTCAGATCATCGAGAACCCGCCCGAGATCCGCGAGCGGATGCACGGATTGGGCGCCGCGCGGAACTGACACGCCGTAAACCGGCAGGGGCGGATCTCGGCCGGTCGGAGCACGAGGCCCGCCCCTGACTGCGTGAACACGCAGCTATCGCCAGCGCGACGCGACCGACACGTCGTCGGAGGCAACTTCGTCCGGCGCCGGCGGTCGGCCGTCGTGCATCGTCCCGACGACGACCTCGAGCATGATCCCGATCGAGGCCACCGCCATGCGGCCATCAGCGGCGCCGAGGCGATCGTGGCGAGCGCTCGCCGGGCCGGAGCCTTGATCCTCGGTCTCGCGATCTGCATGACTGCATTACGCCAGAACGGGGCCGGTCGGGCTAGAGCCGCCGGGCCCCAATTATGGCCCCCCGGGGGCCCAGGTTCTCGTGGGTCCAGTTGGGCGCGGGCCTGGGTCCTGCGACCCGGCGCGTGCCGGTTCACGGTGGCCGATGCGCTGGGTCCTGCGACCCGGCGCGCCGGTTCACGGTGCCTGGGCCCTGGGTCCTGCCACCCGGCGCGCGCCGGCGCCCGGGCGACCTGCAAAACATGACAACGGAACGAGATCGCGCGGACCGTGCCATGGCGCGCATGTGGGGGATGCAAGGTCTGACAACGTCCCGGCGTCGCGCCGCGATTGTCAGGTTGTGCGGGTCCCCGCGAGGGGATGCTCGCGCGAGCTAGCCCTTCTTCTTGTGGGCACGCCCGTGGCGCGAAAGGCTCGACGCGCTGCCGAGGCTGGCGCCGGGCGTGCGGGCCGCGCGGAAGACGCACGTGGCGCTCGGCCCGTCCCTGGCTGCCGGTGGGATAGTGGCGGCGCTGGTCGGCGACCCCTTGATCCACGCCTACCTGCACGGTCTTTAGCGGCGCCGAACCGAGAGCGCTCAGTTGGTGTTCGTGCGCTTGATGATCCGGTCGGCCTTCCACTGACCGCCTTCGCGCACGAGCGCGTCGGTCTCGGTGTACGGGTGGCCGCCGATGCTGTCGGTGAAGGTGACCGTGGCCTGGTTGCCGTGAACGACGACGGTCTTGAGCTTGGGCGTGGCCGCGCCGCCGAACGTCTGCGCGAGCTGGGCGCGCGTTATGCCGGTGGCTTTGATCAGCGCCGTGAGTGCGCCGGCGCACGAGGACACTTTCAACCCGGCCTTGCGTGCGCCGGTGGCGATCGTCGTCTGCTGGCGCTCCGAGAAGTAGTTGCAGGCGCTCGCGTAATTGCCCTTCGCCATCTCGGCGTCAACCGAGCTGAACATCTTCTCGATCTGCTGCCGATCGGAGCCTCCGCCGCCACCGCTTCCCCCGCACGCGGCGAGGAAAAGGCACGTCGCGCAAACACAAATCAGCCGGGTCGCGGCGCTCATCCCGAGCCGATGATCACAGGTGCCGCGCGATCGCGCGCCGACGGCACAACGCCCCGGCCGAAACCTGGTTTTGAACTGCATCGGCGCTGCACGGGCGCTGGAAATCTCGCCGTCAGCGGCCAAGGGAGGACACAGTGGAACCGGAACCGTCAAGGGAGTCGGGCAAGCGCAGGGCACCGAGCTCGGGGCGGTCGAGCAACCGGGAGCTCCGCCCGAGGTGAACGTGAGCTCCGGCAGCGTGAGTTGTCGGTCGACGAGCAGCTCGCGCACGCGCCGGCGATGACCCGTCCGAACACCGTCGCGGTGATGCCCAAGGGTGGCGTCGGGAAGATACAGCCGGTTGTTCGACTTCCTCGAGCGCATCTACGAGGTTGTGATCCTCGACCTCGGGATCCGCATCACCGACCCGCTGGCCCAGTTCGCGGTCGATCGTGCCGACCAGACCGTGGTGATCACGACGCCGGAGTGGGTGACGGCCGCGGGCGTGCTCGGGGCCTTGCTCTACCTCCAGCTCGAGCAGGGCACGCTCGTGCAGAACCAGGCGCCGACGGGCCGCCACGCCGGCAACCGGGACGTGATCGAGGCCAACTTCCGTCGCCACGCCGTCGAGACGAGCGCGACGATTCCATATGACGACCGCCTGCGCGTGATGCTCGACACCGGCACCTACTCGCTGTCCGCGCTCAGGCTTGGCACCAGGGTGCCGGTCAAGGAGCTCGGCGCCGCGATCGCGTACAAGTGGGTCTAGTCCGCAGGGCGCTCGTCACCGCCGTCCGGCGAAGCTCGGCAGCACTTGCTGTCGGGGCGCGATTCCGTAGCAGCTCCGCGCCGCCGGACACGGATGTCCGGCGGAACGGCCCCAGGGATGCCGCGTAAGCGGCCCATTATTGGCACTCTGAGGGGCCGAGTGCCAAAAAACCCTTGAATCGCTAGTGGAAGCGGCTATATTGCGCGTTGGCACTCTCGTGGCAGGAGTGCCAAACATTCCCTTCCCAACCGGAGGTTGCATCACATGAAGCTCAAGCCCCTCGGCGATCGGTTGATCGTGCGGGCGATCGAGGAGGAGGAGACGACCGCCAGTGGCATCGTTCTGCCCGACACGGCCAAGGAGAAGCCCCAGAAGGGCAAGGTTCTCGCGGTCGGCGACGGCAAGGTCAACGAGGACACCGGCAAGCGCACTCCGCTCGACGTCGCAGAAGGCGACGAGGTCCTCTACAGCAAGTACGGCGGTACCGAGATCAAGGTAGACGGCGAGGAACTCCTCGTCCTCCGCGAGTCCGACGTGCTGGCCAAGGTCCAGTCGTAACACCCCCCAGGAGAACCGAAACAGATATGGCACATAA
The DNA here is from genome assembly GCA_963737055.1 of uncultured Solirubrobacterales bacterium. Classification (GTDB taxonomy): domain Bacteria; phylum Actinomycetota; class Thermoleophilia; order Solirubrobacterales; family Solirubrobacteraceae; genus Palsa-465. Next base: position 275,967 of record CAVTRE010000005.1, read on the forward strand.
GGAACTGAAGTACAACTCGGAGGCCCGCAAGGCCCTCGAGCAGGGCGTGGACGCGGTAGCTAACGCGGTCAAGGTCACGCTCGGCCCGAAGGGTCGCTACGTGGTCCTCGACAAGAAGTTCGGCGCGCCCACGATCACTAACGACGGTGTGACGATCGCGCGTGAGATCGAGGTCGAGGACGTCTTCCAGAATCAGGGCGCACAGCTCGTGCGCGAGGTGGCCACGGCCACCAATGACGTGGCCGGGGACGGCACGACGACGGCGACCGTTCTGGCGCAGTCGATCGTCCGCGAGGGCCTCAAGAACGTCGCCGCCGGCGCGAACCCGCTTGGTCTCAAGCGCGGTATCGAGAAGGCGGTCGACGAAGTGGTCAAGAACATCGAGTCGCAGTCGACCGAGATCTCCGGCAAGGATCAGATCGCTCGCGTGGCGACGATCTCCGCCGGCGATGACGAGATCGGCGACGTGATCGCCGACGCGATCGAGAAGGTCGGCAAGGACGGCGTGGTCAACGTCGAGGAGGGTCAGACGTTCGGCATGGACCTCGAGTTCACCGAGGGCATGCAGTTCGACAAGGGCTACATCTCGCCGTACATGGTCACCGACCAGGAGCGGATGGAGGCCACCCTCGAGGATCCCTACATCCTCATCGCCAACCAGAAGATCGGCTCGGTCCGGGATCTGCTCCCGGTTTTGGAGCAGACGATCCAGTCGGGCAAGCCCCTGCTGATCATCGCCGAGGACGTCGAGGGCGAGTCGCTCGCGACGCTCGTGGTGAACAAGCTCCGTGGCACCTTCACCGGTGTCGCGGTCAAGGCTCCGGGCTTCGGCGATCGCCGTAAGCGCATGCTCGAGGACATCGCGATCCTCACGGGCGGTGAGGTGATCACCGAGGAGATGGGTCTCAAGCTCGAGAACACGCAGCTCTCGCAGCTCGGCCGCGCTCGTCGCGTGGTCGTCGCCAAGGACACGACGACGATCGTCGACGGTAATGGCGAGAGCGACGCGATCAAGGGGCGGATCAACCAGATCAAGACCGAGATCGAGAACACCGATTCGGACTTCGACAAGGAGAAGCTCCAGGAGCGTCTCGCGAAGCTGTCGGGCGGCGTCGCGGTGGTCAAGGTTGGCGCTGCCACCGAGACCGAGATGAAGGAGAAGAAGCATCGCGTCGAGGACGCACTGCAGGCCACCCGGGCCGCGCTCGAGGAGGGCATCGTCCCCGGAGGCGGTGTCGCGCTCCTGAGCTCGCAGGACGCGATCAACCTCGACGGGTACGACGACGGTGACGAGCGGACCGGCGCGCGGATCGTGCGCCGCGCGCTCGAGGAGCCGATGCGTCAGATCGCCGAGAACGCCGGGCTCGAGGGCTCGGTCGTGGTCAACGACGTCCGCAAGGCGAAGAAGGGCGAGGGCCTGAACGCCGCAAATGGCGAGATCGTCGACCTGGTCAAGGAGGGCATCATCGACCCGGCGATGGTCACGCGCTCTGCTCTGCAGAACGCGGCGTCGATCGCGAAGAACATCCTGACGACGGAGGCGATCGTGGCCGAGGTCCCGGAGAAGGAGTCCGGTGGCGGTGGCGGCGGTATGCCCGACATGTCGGGGATGATGTAGGGGCGAAGCCCCGGTTAAGGGCGGCCGGATGTCGCCCTAGGACCTCAGATCGCGGGCCAGGATGGCCCGCGGAGGTACCCTTGCGAAGACAAGCAGACGCTTTCGAGGGCCCGGCTGATGCCGGGCCCTCGGTCGTTTGTGCCGGGGTCGGCCGCGGGCCGTGGCTCGACGGGTGGGTCGTGAGCGCGCGGGTCGGCGCTGGGGCGGGTCCGGGCGCATGAGCGGGTCACGAGCGCACACTCGGCGCATGGTGGCGCTCGAGTGTGCGTATATGGACGTATACGGGTCACAACTCGCATCTCGCCGCTGGAACCCGCCGAAAGTGCGCTTATGACCCAGCGCGACCACGCGAGCCGGCTGATCGGCTATCCGCCCGGCGCCCGGCACCTGGACCCCGCCGCCGGGCGAGCCGGCTATCCAGCATTTCCGTCGCGAGGTGCTGCCAGATGCCGGGGAGGCGGCGGACGTGGCGGTGGTCGCGAGCCCGGCACGCCCGGAGAGCGTCGAAGTGGATCGGGGTGAGGCCGGCGGCGCGCGCGCCGGCGACGTCGGCCGTCAGCGCGTCGCCGACGTGGACGAAATCAGCGGGCGCGATGAGATTGCCGGCGGCGGCGAGGGCGGCTTCGAAGATACGGACGTCGGGCTTTTCGGCGCCGACGACCACCGAGTCGACCACCGGCACATCGCGTACGCCGCACGCCGCCAGGTTCTCGGCCGCATGGCCGTCGGAGTTCGTCACGATCGCGACGGCGAGCCCGGCGCGCTTGAGCGATGCGATCGTCTCGAGGGCGCCGGGGGTGAGCTCGCTCCATAGGACCGCGCCCGAGCGGGTCCGGTCGCTCAGCCGTTCCCAGACGGCGAGCGCTTCCGCCGTCCGTCCGGGGACAATCCCAAGCTGGGGGAATAGGGCCCGCGGGTAATCCTTTGGTCCCGGGGCCGGGGCTGGGGCCGGGGCTGGGGCTGGGGCCGGGGCTGGGGCCGGGGCCGGGCGGTCGAGGGCGCGGACGGCGCGGTAATGGGCCGACGGCACCGCACCCGGGTCGATGCGGATGCCGACGCCCGCGAGCGCGTCGGCGAGCAGGTGGCGATCCGGGAGGACGATCACCCCGCCGGCGTCGAGAAACACCGCGCGGCAGGCGATCCGCCCGAGGGTCATCCCGCCCGGGTCGTGGTCCCGGTCCCCGCCCCCGCTTCGGCGAGCGCCTCGTACACCTCAGTCGTGCGGCGGGCTACCTCGGCCCAGTCGAACCGGAGCGCGTGCTCGCGCCCGTCGGCGACAAGCTGCGCCCGCTCGGCGTCGTCCGTGAGCACCCGCTCGAGCACGCCCCGCAAGGCGCCGGCGTCGCGCGAGGGGAAGCGCAGGCCGACGGTGCCCTCCACGGGCACGACCTCGCGCAGTCCGCCGGTGTCGGCCACGACGCATAGGCAGCCGGACGCCATGGCCTCGAGTGCCACCAACCCGAACGGCTCGTAGATCGACGGCACGATGCACAGGTCCGATACGCGGTACAGCGAGTGGAGCATGTCGTCGCCGATCCAGCCGAGGAACGCGCCGTGGCCGGCGAGCCCGAGCTTGGAGGCCTGGTGCTTGAGCTCGGCCTCGGCCGTGCCCGTGCCGGCGACCACGAATCGGACCCCGCCGATGCGCCGCACCAGCGGGGCGAGCGCGTCGAGCGCGAGGTGAAAGCCCTTCTCGTAGACGAGCCGGCCGACTAGCAGCACGAGCAGCTCGTCGGGATCCGCATACCTCGAGCGCAGCGCGGGGAGATCGTCCGAGACCGGCTCGAGGTCGCGCGGGTCGATCCCGTTGGGAATCGCGGTGATCTTCGAGGGCCGGACGCCGAACACGTTGGCGACGTGCACGCGCATGTAGCGCGAGCAGGTGATCACGTGATCGGCGCGGCGGACCATCGCGCGCTCGGCGGCGTGGATGTGCGACTGCGGATGGTTCTGCACCCAGCCCTGGTGGCGGCCGTACTCGGTGGCGTGGACGGTTACGAGCCACGGCCGGTCGATCTCGCGAGACGCACGCTCCGCCGCGCCGGCGACAAGCCAGTCGTGGGAGTGGACGAGGTCGAACTCGAACCGGTCGCAAAGCTCGGCGGCGAGCGCATGCATGTGGCGGTTCATCGCCTCGACCCAGCGCACGAACGCGCTCGGATCTTTCGGGAACGGCCGCTCGCGGACGCGGTGGACGATCACGCCGTGCTGGTCGGCCTCGGCGGGCAGGCGGCCGCCGCCGCGCGTGAGCACGTGCACCTCGAGGCCGTGGCGCACGAGCTGCTCGGACAGCTTGCGGACGTGGCGGCCGAGGCCGCCCTCGATCACGGGCGGGTACTCCCAGGAGACGAGCAGGACGCGCATGCGACGCCGCGGGACCCTATCGGCTGGGCGCGGTTCATGACACCATTACGTGTCATGAACGGCCCGCAGGGCAGCATCAAGCCGATCGCAACCGCGCCCGACCCGATCGATCCCGGCGTCCGGATCGGGCACACGCACCTGCGGACGGCCGACATCGACCGGATCCGGCACTTCTACGTCGACGTGCTCGGATTCGACGTCATCTCCGAGGCGCGCGACGTGCCCGGGTGGGGAACGACCGGCGACATCCTGTTCCTCTCGGCGGGCGGCTACCACCACCACCTCGGCTTCAACACGTGGAAGTCGAAGGGCGGTCCTCCGACGCCCGACGGGGTCGCGGGACTGCACCACGTGGCCATCGCGTACCCGACGCGAAAGTCGCTGGCCGACGCGTATCGGAGACTAAAAGCGGTCGACTGGCCGATCCGGCAGCACACCGACCACGGCACGCACGAGGCGATCTACGTGATCGACCCCGATGGCAACACGCTCGAGCTCATGTGGGACCGGCCGCCCGAGCACTGGCCGCGCGACGCTGAAGGACACATCGCCGTCGAGTTCGGACCCGACCTCGACCTCGACGACCTGCTGAAAGAGCTCGACTAGAGCCGCTCGAACACGGCGATCCCGAGCTCGCCCACGACGTCCTGCACCGGGGTCCGGGAATCGAACGAGCGCTCCTCGCTGCGGAGCACGTCGCGCCACTGTCCGCCCGGCGCGTCGATCGTGCCGGGGACCACGCCGGCGCGTACGGCCACGACCGTTAGCAAGTCGCCGCCGCGCAAAAACGCGCACGCCGACGGGCCGGCGTCGACCGGCTCGTACGACCCGGCAAACGGCTCGGGGCGGCGCGTGCGGAGCCCGAGCAACCGCAGCGTCACGAACAGCTTCCGCGTCTCGGCGACCGGCTGCGCGCCGCCCATCAGCCGGCGCAGCATCGCCTGGCGCCAGTCGAAGTCGACCGGCCGGCGGTTGTCGGGATCGACTAGCGCCCGGAACGCGAGCTCGTCGCCCTCGTACATGTCGGGAATCCCGGGGGCGGTGAGCTTGAGCACGAGCTGGCCGAGCGAGGCGCGCTCGCCCACCCTCGCCACCCGCGCCGTGAACGGCTCGAAGTCGGCGAGGAACTTCTCGTCCGCGTACAGCGAGCGGCTGAAGCGCATGACCGCGTCCTCCCATTCGGCGTTCGGCTCAATCCAGTTCGTGTTGCGCTTGGCCTCGCGGAGCGCCTTCTCCATGTACGCCTCGATCCGATCCACAGCGATCGGCCACGCCCCGACGAGCGTCTGGAACAGGAAGTAGCGCTCGACATCGTCGGGGGCGCCGTAGTCGCGGTGGCGTTCGGTGATCTCGAGCCACCGCTCGACGTGCTCGGACCACTCGTCCGGCATCGACGACAGCGCGTCGATCCGCGCGCGGACGTCCGCCGAGCGCTTGGCGTCGTGCGTCTCGGTGGTCAGCAGGTTCAGCGGGAAGCGCTCGGCGCGCTCGAGGCAAGCCGCGTGGAACCGGGACACGCCGATTCCGAACCGGGAGGGGTCTCCTCCCACGTCATTCAGAGAGATCAGCCGGCAGTAGCGGTAGAACGCCGTGTCCTCGACGCCCTTGGCCATGATCGCCGGCGTCGTCTGCTGGAAGCGGGTCACGAATCCCGCCGGCGCCTCGCGCTCGAGCAGCAGCATCGCGGCGATCTCGGGGCCCATCCCGGACGCCTCGATCCAGCGCCGGTCCTCGGGATCGACCCTTCCGGCGATTGGATCGACGTAGGTCCGGTAAACCGGGAGCGAGGTCAGCGCCTGCTCGAGGTCGGCGCGCTCCGGACGCAGCTCCGGCGGCAGCTCGTGGAGCAGGCGGTCGACGTCCTGGGCGAATGGCCCGCGCACCTGTTCGAGCTTCGCCTCGTCCGCGTAGGCCGAGAAGGTACGCGGGTCACCCGACACCTGCTCCCACAGCTTGGTCAACGCGGGTTTCGCGTCCGGCTCGACGAACAGCGCGCAAGCGTCGTTCAGGAACCCATAACCGACCGTCCCGCACACCGGCCAGTCGCGGAGCCGCTCGCCGGGGTCGAGGATCTTCTCGACCCACACCCGCTCGACGCCGCGGTCGCGGAGGCGGGCGAGGTAGCCGGCGGGGTCGGCGAGTCCGTCCGGGTGGTCGACGCGGAGGCCGTCTATGACCCCGGCGCGGACCATCGCGATCACTAGCTCGTGTGTCTCCTCGAACACCGCCGGATCCTCCTGGCGGACGCCCGCGAGCTCGCCGATATCGAAGAAGCGGCGGTAGACACCGGTCTCGGGATCGATGTCGAAGAACTTCTGGCGGAGCTCGGGGTCGGCCCAGTAGCGGTTCTGATCGTCGGCCGCCATGTGGTTGGGCACGACGTCGAGGATGATCCCCATGCCCGCGTCTCGCGCGGTTGCCGACAGGGCCCGGAGCTCCTCGGGCCCGCCCAGAGCCTTTGAGAGGTGACGGGGATCGACCACGTCGTAGCCGTGGGTGGAGCCACGGCGGGCCTGCAGCGAAGGCGACAGGTAAAGGTGCGAGATGCCGAGGTCGCGCAGATAGGGCACGAGCGCGCGCGCGTCGGCGAACCCGAAGTCGGATGACAGCTGGAGGCGGTACGTCGCCCGCAGCTCGACCCCCCCGTCCGAGCTCATCTCAGGTAGCCCGCTTCAAGACCACGACCGAGCGCGCGATCACCTTCACGTCGGTGCGAGCGCCGTAGCGCTGACTGCCGGGCTCGACCGACGGGTCGGCGGTCGACAGCTCGAGGACCCATTGCGCGCCGAAGCGCCGGCGCGGGAGAGTCATCACGCGATCCTCGGCCTCCGCGTTGACCAGCAGCACGAACGAGTCGTCTTCGACGTCCTGCCCCTGGGGGCCGGGAGTCGTGATCTCGCGGCCGTTGAGGAACATCCCGAGCACATGCTCGCCCCCCTGCCAGTCGCGCCGGGTCATCTTGTTTCCGTCGGCGCGGAACCACCAGACGTCCGGGAGGCCCGAACCCTTCGACTCCTTGCCGCGCAGGAAGCGCTTGCGTCGAAACACCTGGTGCTCGCGACGGAGCCGGATCAGCCGGCGCGTGAAGTCACGCATCTCGGACTTCTCAGGCGTCTCGGTCCAGTCGTACCAGGAGATCTCGTTGTCCTGGCACCAGCCGTTGTTGTTGCCGCCCTGGGTCCGGCGCATCTCGTCGCCGCCGAGCAGCATCGGCGTCCCCTGCGATAGGAACAGCGTGGTCAGGTAGTTCCGCTCCTGCCGCGCGCGGATCGCGTTGATCTCGGGATCGTCGGTCTCGCCCTCGACCCCGTGGTTCCACGAGCGGTTGTCGTCGGTGCCGTCCTGGTTGTCCTCGAGGTTCGCCTCGTTGTGCTTGTGGTCGTAGGAGACGAGGTCGCGCATGGTGAAGCCGTCGTGGGCGGTGATGAAGTTGATCGACGCGAACGGGTCGCGCCCGTCGGCCTCGTACAGGTCGGCCGACCCGGACAAGCGCTCGGCGAACTCGCCGCAGTTCGCGAAACCGCGCCAGTAGTCGCGCATCGTGTCGCGGTACACGCCGTTCCACTCCGACCACAGCACCGGGAAGTTGCCGACCTGGTACCCGCCGGGACCGACGTCCCACGGCTCGGCGATGAGCTTGACCTGGGACAGCACCGGGTCCTGATGAATCACGTCGAAGAACGCCGACAGGCGGTCGACGTCGAAGAACTCGCGCGCCAGCGCCGAGGCGAGATCGAACCGGAACCCGTCGACGTGGCACTCGATCACCCAGTACCGGAGCGAGTCCATGATCAGCCGCAACACGCTCGGGTGGACCGGGTTGAGCGAGTTACCGGTCCCGGTGAAGTCCATGTAAAAGCGCGGGTCGTCGGGGACGAGCCGGTAGTACGAGCGGTTGTCGACGCCCTTGAACGACAGCATCGGTCCGAGGTGATTGCCCTCGGCGGTGTGGTTGTAGACGACGTCGAGGATCACCTCGATGCCCGCGCGGTGGAGCGCCTTGACCATCCCCTTGAACTCGCGGACCTGCTCGCCGCGGCGACCGGTGGCGGCGTACTCGGAGTGGGGCGCGAGGTAGCCGATCGTGCTGTAGCCCCAGTAATTGCGTAGGCCCCGCTCGGCCAGGAACGACTCGTCGGAGATGTGGTGCACCGGCAGCAGCTCGACGGCCGTCACACCAAGGTGGTGCAGGTATTCGATCGCCGGCTCGGAGGCGAGCCCCGCGTACGTACCCCGCAAGTCCTCGCGGATGTCGGGGTGGAGCATCGTGAAGCCCTTGACGTGGGTCTCGTAGATCACCGTGTCGGCGAATGGGACCCTAGGCGGGCGGTCGCCCTCCCAGACGAACGCGTCGTCGATCACGACCGACTTCGGCATGGCCGCGGCGTCGTCCTCGTCGTCGGGCTCGAGGTCGGCGTCCTCGTCGCCGGTGGGGACGTACGGGAGCACGTTGGCGTCGTGGGCCCAGTCGACGACGCCGTCGATCGCCTTCGCGTAGGGGTCGATCAGGAGCTTCGCCGGGTTGAAGCGCTGGCCCTCGAGCGGTGCGTAGGAGCCGTACACGCGGAAGCCGTACCGCATCCCGGGCTCGACGCTCGGGAGGTAACAGTGCCAGTTGTGCGCGGTGCGCTGGGTCATCTCGACCCGGACCTCGTTGTCCTCCTGGTCGAACAGGCACAGCTCGACGCCGGTGGCGTGCTCCGAGAACAGCGCGAAGTTCGTGCCGCCACCGTCCCAGGTCGCGCCCAGCGGGAACGGGCGGCCAGGCCAGATGTCGGTCAAGTGATCAGCGCTCCGGACATGGCGTCGAGCTGCACGTACCCATCGATGAGGACCGGATCTGCGGCCGTCGTGAGCACCGCCTCAGTGCCGGAGCACGGCACTCGCCGCGTCTCGGCGGCGAAGTTCATGGCAAGCTCGAACGCCCCCCGCCGGACCCGCAGCCACCGCGCGCCCTCGTCGAACTCGATCGCATCGACGTCCCCCGGGGGGAGACGGCGGCGTGTCGCCAGCAGCTCCTCGTAGAGCGCGGCGAGCTCGGGATCGCGCCGACGCGTCAGCTTCGAGCGCTCGAACGTGGCGCGGTCCTGAGGGTCGGGGATCTCCTCTTTGGAGAACGCCGCGAACGACGCGAACTCCGCGCGCCGCCCCTCGCGGGTGGCCTCGGCGATACCCGGGTCGATGTGGTCGGAGAAGAACTGGAAGGGGGCGGTCTCCCCGTACTCCTCGCCCATGAACAGCATCGGGACGTACGGCGAGAGGAGCGTGCAGAACGCCGCCAGCGGGCGCGACGGCTCGGGCAGGCGGTCGCCGATCGCGCGGTTGCCCACCTGGTCGTGGTCCTGGTCGAAGACCACGAACCGGTCGGGCGGGACGTCGTCAGCGGGGGCGCCGAAGCGCCGGCGGCGGAACGGCGAGTACGTCCCGTCGTGGACGAACGGCCGGTGCCATGCCTTGGCGAGGTCCGCGACCGATCCGAAGTCCGCGTAGTAGCCATCGCGCTCGCCTGTGACGAGCGTTCGCAGCGCGTGGTGAAAGTCGTCGGCCCACGCGCCGTCGCAGCCCCATCCGCCGACTGCGCGGTCCCGCATGACCCGCGGATCGTTCAGGCCGCTCTCCGCGATCACCAGCGCATCGTCGCGCACGGCGTGGACACGACGCGCCACCGCGGCCACGATGTGCTCCGCGCTCTGGTCGAAGATCGCGTGGATGGCGTCGAGGCGCAGACCGTCGATGTGGAAGTCGCGGATCCATCCGGTCGCGCTCTGGAGCACCCACTCGCGGACCGGATCGCACTCGGCGTCGTCGTAGTTGATCGCGCTCCCCCAGGGCGTCGAGTACTTGTCGGTGAAATAGGGACCGAAGGCCTCGAGCGCCGGAGTTCCCGAGGCGCCGACGTGGTTGTAGACGACGTCGAGGATCACCGCGAGACCGGCGTCGTGGGCCGCGCCGACTAATCGGGCCAGCTCATGCGGTCCGCCGTACGACGACTGCGCGGCCGAGATGTACACACCGTCGTAGCCCCAGCCGTGGTGGCCGGGGAACTCCGCCACGGGCATGATTTCGATCGCGGTGATGCCGAGCTCCGCTAACGCGGGCAGATGCTCGATGGCGGCATCGAAGGTCCCTTGGTCACTGAATGTTCCAATATGTAATTCGTAGATCACGAGGTCGCGCATCTGCGGCGTTGGGCGGGGCGACGTTGGGTGGGCCGCCGGGCCGCTCGGGGTCGTCCCGGCGAGGTCGAGGATGCGCGATGGTCCGCGAATCCCGTCCGGCTGCCACCGCGAGCAAGGGTCGGGCAGCTCGCGGCCGTCGAGCACGAACACGTAGTCGTCGCCGGCGCCTGCCTCCGCGACGGTCTCGTAGATCCCATAGCCGGCGTCGTCCAACTGGAGCTCGTGTCCTTCCAGGCGCAGCGAGATCGCCTGGGCTCGCGGTGCCCATACCCGGAATTCGACGCGGCCGTCGGGGCGCAGGTGTGCCCCAAGGGGTCGCTCCCATGGATACTTGGCGGCGCCGTCTCCTGTCGGCGCGGCGATTGTCGAACTCACTGGGATTCGGGCACGAGCCAGACTGCAGCCAAGGGCGGCAGGGTAACGAGCCCTGAGACAGGCTGGTCGTGCCACGGGATCGGCTCGGCCTCAATCGCCCCGAGGTTCCCCTTGTCGCTTCCGCCGTAATACCTCGAGTCCGTGTTGAGCGCTTCCTTCCAGCGGGTGGCTCGCGGAAGCCCAAGGCGGTAGCCCTCGCGCGGCACCGGCGACAGGTTGGCGACGAACACGACGACGCGCTCACCGTCCTTCGATGCCCGCGCGAACGCGAGCACGTTGTTGTCGGCGTCGTTGGGCTCGAGCCACCAGAACCCGGCCGGGTCGGAGTCGAGCTCCCACAGCGCGGGCTCGTCCTTGTACAGGCGGTTGAGGTCGCGCACGAGCGCCTGGATGCCGGCGTGGCCGGGCTGCTCGAGAAGGTGCCAGTCGAGCGAGCGCTCGTAGCTCCACTCGCTCTCCTGGGCCAACTCGGAACCCATGAACAGCAGCTTCTTGCCGGGGTGCGCCCACATGTAGGCGTACAGCGCGCGCAGGTTGGCGAGCTTCTGCCACTTGTCGACGCCGGCCATCTTCCGGTACAGCGAGCCCTTGCCGTGGACCACCTCGTCGTGCGAGAGCGGCAGGATGAAGTTCTCGCTGAACGCGTACATCAGGCTGAACGTCAGCTCGTGGTGGTGGTAGCGGCGGTAGATCGGGTCCTGCTCGAAGTAGCCGAGCGTGTCGTGCATCCAGCCCATGTTCCACTTGAAGCCGAAGCCGAGGCCGCCGAGATAGGTCGGGCGCGAGACGCCGGGCCAGGCCGTCGACTCCTCGGCGGCGGTGATCGCCCCGGGCTCGCGACCGTAAACGACCTCGTTGAACTCCTTGAGGAACGACACGGCGTCGAGGTCCTCGCGCCCGCCGAACTGGTTGGGCACCCACTCGCCCGGGTTCCGCGAGTAGTCGAGATAAAGCATCGACGCCACGGCATCGACGCGGATGCCGTCGACGTGGTATTCGCGCATCCAGAACAGGGAGTTCGCGATCAGGAAGTTGCGGACCTCGTGGCGCCCGTAGTTGAACACGAGCGTGCCCCAGTCGGGATGCTCGCCGCGGCGCGGATCGGCGTGCTCGTAGAGCGCCGTCCCGTCGAACCGGGCGAGCCCGAACTCGTCGCGGGGGAAGTGCGCCGGCACCCAGTCGAGGAGGACGCCGACGCCGTTCTGGTGCAGGCGGTCGACGAACTCGCGGAAGTCGTCGGGCGAGCCGTAGAACGGCGTGGGCGCGAAATAGCCGGTCACCTGATAGCCCCACGAACCCTTGAACGGGTGGGCCATCACCGGCAGCAACTCGACGTGCGTGAACCCCATGTCCTTGACGTACGCGGACAGCTCGTCGGCGAGCTCGAGATAGGACAGCGACCGGTTGCCCTCGAGCGTGTTCAGGCGCCAGGAGCCGAGGTGGACCTCGTAGATCGAGATCGGGCGCACGAGCGCCGGCGACTCCTCGGCACGGTGGCGGAGCCACTCCGCGTCCTCATCGCTCCACTCGTGATCGGGCTCGAACACCACCGATGCGGTCTTCGGCGGCACCTCGGTGGCGAACGCGTACGGGTCGGCCTTGAGCAGGATCTGGTGGTCGTGGGTCAGGATCTCATACTTGTAGCGAGCCCCCTGCACGACCCCGGGGAGGAACAGCTCCCAGATCCCGGTCGAGCCCAGCGAGCGCATCGCGTGCAGGCGCCCGTCCCACGAGTTGAAGTCGCCCACGACGCTGACCGCACGCGCTGACGGGGCCCATACAGCGAACGCAGTGCCGGTCACGCGTGGTTGGGGGTGGGGGCCGGGAACTTCAATCTCGCGTACGTGAGCGCCAAGCTTGTCGTAGAGCTCCTCGTGGCGCCCCTCGGCGATCAGGTGCTGGTCGAGCTCGCCGATCGTCGGCAGGAAGGAGTACGGGTCGTCCATCGTGAACTTGCCGCCGTCGCCGTAGTCGACCTCGAGCCGGTAGCGGAGCGGCAGCTCGGCGCCCTTGATCTCGCCCTCGAATACCCCGCCCGGGTGGATCTGCTTGAGCTCGACGGCGGGGTTGCCGTCGGTGAGGACGGTCACCGAGCTCGCGCCTGGGCGGAGGGCGCGGATGACCACTCCTCCGTTTTGCGGATGCGCTCCGAGGACCGAGTGGGGGTTCACGTGCTCGCGGCGAACGATCGACTCGAGCTCGCTGTTGGCGACGGTGGTCATGTGCCCTCCAAGATCCGCGCGATGCCCGCGACCGGGATCGAGATCCAGTCGGGTCGGTTGTTGAGTTCGTATCGAAGCTCGTAGATGGCCTTCTCGAGCTCGTAGATCGACAGCAGGTTTTGGATGACGGCCTCGCCGCCGGGTATCAGCGTCGGGTCGATCGCGCCGAAGTAGTGCTCGAGGAATCGCTCGCGCGCCCGCTGCTCGAAGTCGGCCGGGGCGCGCCGGCGGTTGAGCAGCTCCACGGCTGAGGTCACGTACGCAAACGATCGGAGCATGCTTGCCACGTCGCGGAGCGGCGAGCGCTTCTGCCGGCGCTCGGGCAGGGGCCGGGCGGGCTCGCCCTCGAAATCGATGATCACCCAGCCGCGCGGCGTGTGCAGCGTCTGGCCAAGGTGGTAATCGCCGTGGGTTCGGATCACGCGGCCGCTCACGCCGACCTGGGCGCGGGCGGCGAGCCGCTCGCGCACGTCTTGGCCGCGGCCGGCGATCGGAGCGAGCCGCTCGTCGTTGTCGGGTAGGCGCAGGAAGATCCGCTCGATGTCCTCGTCGATCGTCGCGGTCAGGAGCGACAGGGCCTCCTGGCTCGGCTCGTCGGGCGAGAACGCGGGATCGCCCGCGTCCGAGGCCAGGCAGGTGTGGAGCTGGGCGGTGACCGTACCGAGGCTGCCGAGCCGCTCGAGGAACATCTCGGGGGCGGACCAGATCTCGTCGAGCGCGAGCTCCCAGCCGCCGACCGCCTCGGGCAGGAACGTCTGCGCCACTCCCAGCGTCGACGCGAACGCCGGGCCCTCGTAGTCGTACCAGCCATGCAGGGGGGCGATGTTCGGGAACCCGCGCCACGTGAGGAAGCGGAGGACCTCGAGCTCGGGGTTGACGCCGGGCTCGAGCTTGCGGAACACCTTGAGCACGATCGTGTCGTCGAACACCACCGACGAGTTCGACTGCTCGACCCCCATCAGCCGCACGTCGCTCGGCCCGGACAGGTGCGGCACGGCGCCCTCGAACTGGTGAAACCTGAAATGGCCGCCGCCGGTCGTCGTGATCTCCTCAGTGCTCTCGATCCGCCGCAGCAGCTCGATCGCCTCGGCCGGTTCGGCGAGGGCGTCGTAGACCGTCCACTCGTCGGTGTGGGCGATCGCCTCGCTCCCCAGGCCCTCGTCGGTGGCATCCGGGCTGCGCAGAGCCAGCGGCAGCTGGTAAAGCTCGTGAGTGCCGGTCGCGAATCGGGTCTGGACGAGCGCGAGTATGAGGAGCGGGTCGTCGCGGAGCATGATCGTCTCGACGATGTCGATGCCGGTGACGTGACGAGACTTGGAGGCGTACCAGCGCTGCTGCTCGACCCACTCGCGCAGCTGCTCCTCGCCGAGCGCGCGGGCGATCTCATCGGGGGTGATCTCGACGCGTTCACTCATCCTCGTCCTGCTCCTCCTCGACCAGCTGGAACCAGAAGAACCCGCGCGGCCCAAGGGTCAGCAAGTACGGCAGCTGGCCAATCCGCGGGAACCTCGACCGGCCGAACAGCTCAACCGGATAACGCCCTTCGTAGGCACTGAGGTCGAGCTCGACCGCCTGCGCGGACCGCGCGACGTTATGGACGCACAGAACCAGATCGTCCTCGAATCGGCGCAGATGGGCGAAGATCCGAGGGTTCGAAGGCTCGATCGGCTCGTACGTCCCGAAGCCGAACACCGGGTGCTCCTTGCGCAGCGAGATGAAGCGATGGAGCCAGCGCAGCTGTGATGTGGCGGTGCGGAGCTGCGCCTCGACGTTGACCGCCTGGAATCCGTACACGGGGTCCATCAGCGGCGGCGCGTACAGCTGGGCGAAGTCCGCGCGGCTGAAGCCGCCGTTACGGTCGCCGGTCCACTGCATAGGCGTCCTTACCCCGTCTCGGTCGCCCAGGAACACGTTGTCGCCCATCGCGATCTCGTCGCCGTAGTACAGAACGGGCGATCCCGGGAGCGAGAACATGATCGCGTGCATCAACTCGATCTCGTCGCGGCCGTTGTCGAGCAGTGGCGCGAGGCGGCGACGGATCCCGACGTTGATCTTCATCCGCGGGTCCTTGGCGTACTCGGTGTACATGTAGTCCCGCTCCTCGTCGGTGACCATCTCGAGCGTGAGCTCGTCGTGGTTGCGCAGGAACAGTCCCCACTGGCAGCTCTCGGGGATCGTCGGCGTCTGCTCGAGGATCTCGTAGATCGGCACCGCCTCCTCGCGCCGGATCGCCATGAACATGCGCGGCATCACGGGGAAGTGGAAGGCCATCTGACACTCGTCGCCGGCGCCGAAGTACGGGACCACGTCGGCCGGCCACTGGTTGGCCTCGGCGAGCAGCACGCGGTCGGGGTACCTCTCGTCGACCTCCTTGCGGACGCGCTTGAGATAGGCGTGCGTCTCGGGGAGGTTCTCGCAGTCGGTCCCGTCGCGCTCGAACAGGTACGGGACGGCGTCGAGCCGGAAGCCGTCGAGGCCGAGGTCGAGCCAGAACCGGAGCACGTCGAGCATGGCCTCCTGGACCTCGGGGTTGTCGTAGTTGAGGTCGGGCTGGTGCGAGAAGAAGCGATGCCAGTAGTAGGCGCCCGCCGTGTCGTCCCAGGTCCAATTGGAGGTCTCGGTGTCGGTGAAGATGATCCGTGCCCCCTCGTAGCGATGGACCGTGTCCGACCACACGTACCAGGCACGCTTGGGGTTGTCCGGGCTCGAGCGCGACTCCTGGAACCAGGGATGGTCGCTCGAGGTGTGGTTCATGACCAGGTCGGCGATCACGCGAATGCGGCGCGCGTGGGCGGCGTCGATCAGCTCGTGCACGTCGTCGACGTTCCCGTAGTCGGGATGGACCGATGTGAAATCCGAGATGTCGTACCCGCCGTCGCGCAGGGGGCTCCTGTAGAAGGGAAGGAGCCAGATGCAGTCGATGCCCAGCCACTGGAGGTAGTCGAGCTTCTCGGTGAGCCCGCGGACGTCGCCCGAGCCGTCGCCGTTCGCATCGAAGAAGCCGCGAATGTGGATCTCGTAGAACACGGCGCGCTTGAACCACAGCGGCTCGGCCTCGAACCACTGGCGCGCCTGGGCCTCCGCGTCGGGCGTGGCGTCGTGGATCGGCGCGGTCGCCGTCGCCATGCCGCTCCGCTCGCGCGCGATCAGGTGGGTGAGGGTCGGAGGTCCGACGCCCATCACCTAGATCTCCACTCGCATGATGTGGGCCTGGCGGACGCCGGGCTCGAAGCGGACGTAGTTCGGACCGATGCGCCACTGATAGCGCTCGTCGGTGAGGAGGTCGTGTGCGGTGAAACTAGGAGGCAGACCGAGATTGGCAGGCACGATTGCGAGGCCTTCCTGGGTTTGGTGCGGGTCGATGCTCGCGGCGGTGATGATCGTGTTCCCACGCGAGTGTTTCGCGTAGGCGATCAGAGCGTCATTCGCCGTGTCCAGGAACGTGATGTTAGGAAGCTCCTGGAGCGCGACGTTGTCTTTGCGGATCTGATTGACGCGCTGAATCAGCGGCAGCATCGGCCCGTCGAGCGCCCGGTGCTTGATCTCGTACTTCTCGGAGTTCCGGTACTCCTCGGAGCCCTCGCGGACGGGGACGTTCTCGTAGTGCTCGTAGCCCGAGTAGATGCCGTACGTCGGGCTGAGCGTGGCGGCAAGGATCAGCCGCGCCTCGAACGCCGGGCGGCCACCGTGCTGGAGGTACTCGTGGAGGATGTCCGGCGTGTTGGCGAAGAAGTTCGGGCGGAAGTAGTCGCTCTCGTCGGTGAGGGCGAGCTCGGAGACGTACTCGGTCAGCTCCCAGCGCGAGTTCTTCCAGGTGAAGTACGTGTAGGACTGGGTGAAGCCGATCTTTGCGAGCTGGCGCATCACGGACCGTCTTGTGAACGCCTCCGCTAGGAAGATCACGTCCCGGTTGTGGTCGTGGACGTGTTGTATGAGCCAGCGCCAGAACTCGAACGGCTTCGTGTGCGGGTTGTCGACGCGGAAGACGGTTACGCCGCAGTCGACCCATTGGAGGACGATGGTTTTGAGCGCCTCCCAGAGCCCGCGCCAGTCCGGCGACTCCCAGTTGACGTTGTAGATGTCCTGGTAGCGCTTGGGCGGGTTCTCGGCGTACTTGAGCGTGCCGTCGGGCCGGCGGTGGAACCACTCGGGATGCTCGTGCAGCCATGGGTGGTCGGCCGAGGCCTGGATCGCGAAGTCGAGCGCGATGTCTATGTCGTATCGCTTGGCCGCCTCGGTGAGTTGCTTCAGGTCCTCGATCGTCCCGAGGTCCTCGTGGACCGCGTCGTGGCCACCGGTCTTGTCGCCGATCGCCCAGGGTGAGCCGGGGTCGGTCGGTCCCGCGGTCAGGGAGTTGTTGCGACCCTTGCGGTTGGTCAGGCCGATCGGGTGGATCGGCGGGAGGTAGAGGATGTCGAACCCGAGCTTCGCGATGTGCGGGAGCTGACGCTCGACCCCTTTCAGGCCGCCCCATGAGCGGGGGAACAGCTCGTACCAGCTGCCGAACCTGGCCTTGACGCGGTCGACTTCGAGAGGGACCGCCGCCGGGAGGGTGACGGCGCCGTGACGCGGTTCGATCCGCTCGATCGTCGCGAACAGCTCGGGCCCGAGCGCGACGTCGTGCTTGGCGGCCTCGGGGACGTCGTCGTCGGAGAGGGTCGTGACGGCGTGCTGGATGAGCGCCTTGTCGGCCTTCTCGGTCGCGTTTTTCGCGGCGGTTTTCAGGAGGAGAACGCCCTCGGACAGCTCGCCGGCGAGGTCATGCTGGCCGGCGGCCACCTTGCGCTCGAGTTCGTCGCGCCAGGTGCCGAACACGTCGGTCCAGGCCTCCACCGTGTACTCCCAGCGGCCCTGACGGTCGACATCGAAGCTTCCGGCCCAGCGCACGCCACCGAGGTGGGCGTCGATCCGGCGCATCTCGGTCTCTTGGTGGCGCTCGTCTCCGGCGTGCTTGTAACGGATGACCGCGCGGAGTAGATCGTGGCCGTCGCGGAAGACGTCGGCCTCGACGGTGACGTGGTCGCCGACACAGCGCTTGGCGGGGTAGCGACCGTCGTCGACCGCGGGCGTCGGGTACTGGATGACGATTCGCGGCGGCGGGTCCTGGGACTTGCGAACAGCGCTACGCGGAGCGCCGCTCGGCTTGGCTTCTGTGGGGGTTGTGGTCATTGGCGGTCCCGGTGGACGGACGGTCGGAGGGGCGCGGCGGAAATCGACCTACCCCCAGGGGGAGCGGCCATCACGTCGAAAATATCCGCCTGCGCGATGGGTAAACAACGATCCGTGTTTCGGAGGGTGGCTCTGATTCGGAGAGTAGGTCTGGTTGGGCGATTGGGTCTGATTCGATTGGGACGGATCCGGCGGGTGGGCCTGAGGCTGGCTCTTACATGATCGAGCTACCGCGCTCAAGTGGTGTTCAGCTTCATATAACTTCGCTGCCGGGTGGGAGGCTTGGGCCCGAGGCCTATCGCTTCATCGACTGGCTGGCCGCGGCCGGCCAGACGTGGTGGCAGGTGCTGCCGCTCGGACCGCCGGATCGATACGGATCTCCGTACAAGGCGCGGTCGGCGTTCGCGGCCTGGCCGGGACTGCTGGCTTCTCCGCGGGCTCCCGTTTCGGCGTCCGAGGTGTTGTCGTTCAAGGATCGTGAGGCGTTCTGGGCGGTCGATTGGGAGCGGTTCTCCGCCCGCGGCGCGCTGGCCGACCAGGTCCGGTTCTCGCGCGAATGGGACGCTCTGCGTTCGTATGGGGCGGAACGGGGGGTCCGTTTGTACGGAGACGTCGCGATCTATGTGGCGCCGGGGAGTGCCGATCACCGCGCCCACCCTGAGCTGTTCCTTTCCGGCATGGTCGCCGGAGCTCCTCCGGATGCGTTCTCCGACACCGGACAGCTATGGGGGAACCCGGTGTACGACTGGCCGGCGCTGCGGAGGCGTCGATACCGGTGGTGGGTCGAGCGGATGCGGCGGACGCTGTCGTTGTTCGATCTGGCGCGGCTCGATCACTTCCGGGGGTTCGTGTCCTACTGGGCCGTCCCGGCGGAAGCGCGGGTGGCGTCTGTTGGGCGATGGAGGCGGGGCCCCGGGCGGGCCCTTTTCGATGCCGTGCTGCGGGAGCTAGGGCCGGTGGCGGTCGTGGCCGAGGACCTCGGCGTGATCACGCCGGCGGTCACGTCGCTGCGCGAGTCCCTCGGGTTTCCGGGGATGGTCGTGCTCCAGTTCGGTTTCGACCCTCGCGCGCCAAGGAGCGTGCATCGGTTCGAGAATCACGAGGAGGATCGGGTCGTGTACACGGGAACGCACGATCACGACACGGCGCGGGGGTGGTACTCGGAGTTGTCTTCTGATGCGCGGTCGTTTGTCGACGCGTCGTTTGCGCGGTACGGGGTAGTCGAGCGCGAGCCGTGGTGGAGCTTGGTCCGCCTGGCGCTCCAGTCCCGCGCCCGGGTGGCGATGGTGCAGGCCCAGGACGTGCTCGGGCTGGGATCGGAGGCTCGGATGAACGACCCGGCACGGGCCGGGGGCAGCTGGCGGTGGCGGATGGAGGCCGGGGCTTTGACGCCGGGGCTGGCGCGGCGGTTGCGCGAGGCGACGGAGGAGGCGGGGCGGCTGGTTGGGTCATAGGTGCACACTCGACCCTCGCGCCGGGTCGAGTGGGCGGTCGTGACCCATATGCGTGCCTGAATGCACGTTCGCCGGTGGGGGGACGGCGAGTGTGCGGTCGTGACCCACACGGGGAGGGCCGGCGGCTTAAGTTGCCCGCGCGATCGCCGATTCCATGAGGAGATGAGTATCGACGCTGTGACGAGCCGCATCAGCCAGATCGTGGCCATGCAGCAACAGCTCACAGATCCCAGTAGTGCCGCCGCCTCCTCCACGTCGTCCGACGGAACAAGCGGAACGTCGCTTGGCGCCGCCACGGGCACCGGGTCGGCGAGCTTCAGCAACGCGCTGTCCTCGGCCCTGGGAACCGACGCCACCACTTCGGCCCTGTCCCCGGACTCGCTGATGGCTTCGGCCATAGGCGACGGGACAAGCAGCAGCTCGACCGGCGTCTCGTCGCTCACCCCCGACCTTGCGTCGCTTCTACCGTCGACGAGCTCGCTCGGGGCGAGCACCGGGTCGACGCTCGGCACGACGGCCGCCACGGGTCCCGCGGCGGCGCAGGTCCAGGCGATGACGAACACGGCCAACTCCCTGGTCGGCAAGCCATACGTGTACGGCGGCGGGCACAGTGGCTGGGGCCCGCAGTCGGGCTACGACTGCTCCGGGTTCGTCTCCGCGGTCCTCCACGCCGGCGGCTACCTGAGCCAGCCGGTCGACACCACCGCCCTCCCGAACCAGCCAGGCATGGAGTCTGGGCCCGGGCAGTACGTCACCGTGTATGACCGGGCGCTTCCGGGTCAGAGCGGCCACGTGATCATCGAGATCAACGGGCAGTTCTACGAGTCCGGCGGCTCGCACGGCGCGTGGGGCGGCGGTGGCGGCGTCGAGAAGATCGGCACGCCGTCCGCGCAGTACCTATCGCAGTTCCCGAACGTGCTCCACCCGGCCGGGCTCTAACACCCGCCGACGTGCTCCACCTGGCCAGGCTCTAGCACCCGCCGAACGGTGCTCCACCCGGCCAGGCTCTAACACCCGCCGCGAAAAGCCACTCTGGCCCGCAACCACCCGGACCGAGCGCTGACCTTCGCATGCCGGTAGGCGTACGTGACGTCGCCCTTCAGCCGCTCTCGCCGGCTCGGCGAGTAGAAGATCATCCGGGACGGATGGGCGAGCACCTCGACGCCGTCGCGCTCGAGCACCGCCAGCGCCCGCTCGGCGATGTCAATCTGGCCGAACGCAGTCGGGTGGACGTGGTCGGTCATCACGAGGTTGCGGGCCCCCCACGCGCGCAGATCGAGCACGAGCGCCCCGACCTCGCCGGCGACGCGCTCGATCACCGCGTCGAGCTCCGCCACCGTGCCCGCGGCGAGCGGACGCCCAAGATCCAGCGGCGCCGTCACGGTCAGGACCCGGTCACAGCGGGCAACCAGGAACCGAAGCGCGCGCCGATAGCCCTCCTCAAAAACCGCCGCACCCCAGTCCGGAGAGCGCACATCGTTCACCCCGATGTACAAGCATCCGAGCTGATAGCCGGCGCCGGCCGGCGCCGTGGCCGTGGCCAGCCGTTCGAACGCCGGGATCTGACCCTCGACCACATCGCGCACCCGCGCCCCGTCGAAGGCGTACGACGTGAACGGGCGCGCCAGTCCACGCGCCACCCACAGCGCCCACGACTGGAGTGCAACGCCCCACTGCAACTCCCCGCCGCCGTTGGTGATCGAGTCGCCGAACGCGAGAACGCCCAGGCGGCAATTGCTCGAGGCGCTGGCGGTACCCCCGGTCAAGAAGCGCGAGAGTAGCGGTTGCCGGATAATCGTCGGCCGTGAGCTACGGCCGGGTGACGATGAACGACGGCCGCGAGGACATCCGGCGCGCCGCGGCGGAGCTGGCCGAGCGGTTGCCCGATCCCCTCGCCCCCCTGGCGCGGATCGCCTACAACTACCGGTGGTCGTGGCTGCCGGGTGGACCGGAGCTGTTCGCCTCGATCGATCCCGACCGCTTCGCGCTCACGAACCAGAACCCGGTCCGGCTACTCCAGGAGGCGACCGCCGGCACGCTGCGACGCGCCGCCGCCGACGACCGGCTGCTCGAGCGAATGGCGGCGGTCGAGGCGCAGGTGAAGGCCGACCTCGAACGTCCGCCGTACCCGTCGATCGATCCCGCCAGGCCGGTGGCCTTCCTGTGCGCGGAGTATGGGGTCCACGTCTCGATGCCCGTCTACTCGGGCGGCCTCGGCGCGCTCGCCGGCGATCTGCTCAAGGAGGCCTCCGACTGCGCGGTCCCGTTCGTCGCCGTCGGCCTCATGTACCGCAAGGGCTATTTCCGGCAGCGGATCGACGCCGGCGGCTGGCAGCACGAGTACTGGATCGACACCGATCCGCAGCGCCTGCCCGCGGCGCTCGTGACGACCGGCGCCGGCGAGCAGCCGCTGACGATCGAGGTACCGATCTACGACGCCGACGTGACGGCGCAGATCTGGCGGGTCGACGTCGGCCGGGTTCCGCTGTTCCTGCTCGACACAGATCTCCCCCAGAACGGGCCCGTCGAGCGCTGGATCACCGCGCGGCTGTACGAGTCCGACGAGCACATCCGGCTCGCCCAGTACGTGCTGCTCGGCGCCGGTGGCGTGCGCGCTCTGACCGCCCTCGGTCTGGAGCCCGGCGTGATTCACCTGAACGAGGGCCACGCGATGCTCGCGCCCGTCCAGCTCGCCTGCCAGGAGCTCCATGCCGGTGACGCGCTCTCGGCCGGGCTCGCCGCCGCGCGCGAGCGCACGGTGTTCACGACCCACACCCCGGTGCCCGCCGGCAACGACACATACCCCGCCGAGCAGGTCGAGAACGCGATCGGGCGGTTGCTCGGCCAGCTCGGATGCCCCACCGACGAGGTGATCGCGCTTGGTCGTACCCACCCCGAGGACACCGACGAGGACTTCGGGGTGACCCAGGCTGCGCTGCGGATGAGCCGCGCCGCCAATGGCGTAAGCCG
Source organism: uncultured Solirubrobacterales bacterium (assembly GCA_963737055.1). GTDB lineage: Bacteria > Actinomycetota > Thermoleophilia > Solirubrobacterales > Solirubrobacteraceae > Palsa-465. Next base: position 298,318 of record CAVTRE010000005.1, read on the forward strand.
CCGCCACGGCGAGGTGGCGCGCGAGATGTGGCAGTCGCTGTGGCCCGATCTCGCCGTCGACGACGTACCGGTCGGCTACGTCACCAACGGGGTGCACATCCCGACGTGGATCGGTCCGGCGATCCGCGAGTTGCTCGACCGTCACCTCGGCGAAGGCTGGATGGCGCGCGCCGCCGAGCCCGAGACCTGGTCCGGCGTCGACCAAATTGCCGACGCCGACCTGTGGGCCGCCCGCGAACGCCAGCGCACCGACCTGGTCGAACAGATCCGTACGCGCAGCGCCACCGAGCGCCTGCTCCGCGGCGACGCCCGCGACTACGTCGACGCGGCGGCGATCGCGTTCAATCCGCACACGCTCACGATTGGGTTCGCCCGGCGTGTCGCCACGTACAAGCGCCTGGACCTGCTCACCCGAGATCCGGATTGGACGCTGAAGCTCCTCGGCGGCAGCCAGCCGGTGCAGGTCGTGCTCGCCGGCAAGGCCCACCCGCGCGACGAGGACGCGAAGCGCGTGCTCAAGCGCCTGTTCGGGATGAAGGGGGCGGAGATCATCGGCCAGCGCGTCGTGTTCCTCGACGACTACGACCTGGCCACCGCGGCGTGGCTGGTCCGCGGCTGCGACGTATGGCTGAACGTGCCCCGCCCGCCGCTCGAGGCGAGTGGCACGAGCGGCATGAAGTCGGTCGTCAACGGCGGCCTGCAGCTGAGCGTCCTCGACGGCTGGTGGGCCGAGGGCTACGACGGCGACAACGGCTGGGGGATCCCGGGCGAGGTCGACGACGACCATCAGGCGCAGGACGACCGCGACGTGGCCGAGCTACATCGCCTGCTCGATGAAGAGGTACTTCCGATGTTCTACGACCGCGACGAGGACGGTTTGCCGGCGGCCTGGATTGCCCGGATGCGGGCTTCGCTGAAGACACTCGCGCCGCGCTTCAGCGCGACGAGGATGCTGTCTGAGTACCTGTCCGGCCCGTACCGGGGGTCCTGACCCGCCCGGGGAGGCCGCGCGGGAAGGTATAGGGCCTATTCGGCGTCGTTAAGCTGAATGTTGTTCCGAAAACCGACTGCAGGGGACCATGGCTTCCCGCGCCGACCACACCAAGCCGACGGCCGCTGAGCTGGCTGAGCTGTCGGCGCTTGCCGACGGTACGCTCGATCCCGCTCGCCGCGCGGACGTCGAGGGGCGCATCTCAGCGTCCCCCGAGCTGATCGCGCTCTACGAGCGCGAGCGCCGGGTGGTCGACGCGCTGCACCACGCCCGCGCGACCGAGCGCGCCCCCCAACGGCTGCGCGCGAGGATCGAGGCGTCGCGCCCGAGCCGGGCCACCGTCGCTCGCCGGCGCTTCACGTACGCCGGCGCCGCGGTCGCTGCGTTCGCCGCCATCGCGCTGGCGCTCGTCCTGGCGCTCCCATCGGGTACGCCCGGCGCGCCGTCGGTGTCAGAGGCGGCCGCACTCGCCGCCCGCGGTCCGGCCCACGCGGCGCCCACGCCCGATCCGAGCATGCCCGCAGCCCGCTTGAACCAGAGCGTCGGCGACGTCTACTTCCCCAACTGGACCTCGAGCTTCGGATGGCGGGCGGTCGGGGCCCGGACCGACGAACTCGGGGGGCGGACCGCCGTGACCATCTACTACACGTGGAAGGGCGACACGATCGCATACACGATCGTGCACTCCCCGCCGCTGACGGAGCCGTCGTCCGCGCCGGCCTCCAATTCGGACGGGACCCAGCTCCGCACGCTCACGCTCAACGGGCGCGTCGTGGTCACGTGGCGCCGCGCCGGCGATACCTGCGTGCTCTCCGGCAGCGGGATCAAGGCCGACGAGCTGCAGAAGCTGGCGGCGTGGAAGGTCCCGGCGGACTCCCACTAGGGGGACCGCCACTGACCAGGTCGGCCGCGACCCGCTGGCGGGCGCGGTGGAGGCGTGTGGTGATCGTCGCCTCGCGAACGCGGAGCGCCCGGGCTGCCTCACGGTAGGACAGCCCGATCACATCGATCGCGACGAGAGCGTCCCTGAAGTCGTCGGGGAGTCGCGAGATCGCCCCGTACAGCTCGGCCGACTCGACGCGCGAGTCGGCAGCCGGCGCGTTCCGGTCCTCGATCAGATCGACGTCGTCGGGCAGCGCGGTCGTCTGGGGGCGCCGGCCGGCCGCGCGACGCTGGCTGAAGAACGTGTTCCGCAGCACGCGCAGCAGGTATCCGAGGTCGTCCTCGGAGCGCAGGAACCGCGGCCGGCGCAGGACGCGCTCGAACGTCTCCTGCACGAGGTCTTCGGCTTCCTCGCGCGAGCCGCACAAGCTCCACGCCGCGCGGTACAGGCGATCGATGTGATCGCCCAGCGCCTCGGGATCGAGCTGACGTTCGACGTTCATACGTCGCGGCCCCAGAATACGGCGGCCGAGTGCCGGGCAGTGTTAGGGCGTCTTGAGGTCAGACAGCGGCCGCGGCCCGGGGCCGACGTACTTGGCCGTCGGGCGGACGAGCCGGCCCTCGCGCTTCTGCTCGAGGATGTGGGCGGACCAGCCGGCGGTACGGGCGCACGTAAACATCGACGTGAACAGTTCGGGGGGCACCTCGGCGAAGTCGAGCACGACCGCCGACCAGAACTCGACGTTGGTCGCGAGCACCCGGTCGGGCCGGCGCGCCTGGAGCTCGGCGAGCGCGGCCTCCTCGAGTGCTTCGGCGACCTCCACGCGGGGGGCATCGATCTGCTTGGCGGTGCGGCGGAGCACGCGGGCCCGCGGATCCTCGGCCCGGTAGACGCGGTGCCCGAATCCCATCAGCCGTTCGCCGCGGTCGAGCAGGTCCTTGACATAGCGCTCGGCGTCGCCCATCGCGGCGACGTCGTCGAGCATCTTGAGCACGCGCAACGGAGCCCCGCCGTGCAGCGGGCCCGACAGCGCACCGACCGCGGCCGACAACGCCGCCGCGACGTCCGCGCCGGTCGAGGCGACCACCCGCGCGGTGAAGGTCGAGGCGTTCATCCCGTGCTCGGCGGCCGAGTTCCAGTACGCGTCGATCGCCTGCACGTGGCGCGGATCTGCCTCACCGCGCCAGCGGATCAGGAACCGCTCGGGGATCGACTTCGCCTTGTCGACCTCGGCTTGGGACACCGGCGGCTTGCCGATCCCGCGGGCGGACTGGGCGACGAACGAGAGCGCCATCACCGACGCGCGCGCGAGGTTGTCGCGGGCCTCCTCGTCGGAGATGTCGATGAGCTGCCCGAAGCCCCACTGCGGCGCAAGCATCGCCAGCGCCGACTGCACGTCGACGCGGGGGTCGCCCGAGCGGACGCCCAGCGGGAAGGGCGCGGCCGGCGGCAGTCCGGGCAGCAGCGATCCATCGACCAAGAGCCCCCAGACCTGCTCAAAGGGCACGTTTCCGACTAATTCCTCGATATCGACGCCGCGATAGCGCAGGGCACCGCCGGCGCGATCGGGCTCGGCGATCTCGGTCGCGAAGGCGACCACGCCCTCGAGGCCGGACTGGACTTCGGCGGTGGCGGTCATTCTCGATTTTCTCCTGGATCAGCGCGGGGGCGCGAGTGCCACGGAAGCGTAGCCGGATAGCCTTCTCGCCCCATGCCCGACCTGTTGCTGCGCTCCGCGACCGAGCTCGCAGCCCTTGTCCGTTCCGGGGACGTCACCGCCCGTGAGTTGACCGAGGCGTCGCTGCGCCGGATCGACGAGCTCCAGCCGACGATCAACGCCTTCACCCACGTCGCGCACGAGTCCGCGCTCGCGGCGGCGGACGCGATCGAGCCCGGAGATTCGAGGCCGTTCGCCGGCGTGCCGATCGCGATCAAGGACAACCGCGCGGTCGCCGGGATGCCGCTGACGATGGGCAGCGATCTGTTCGGCGACTTCGTCCCGGGGCGCGATGCGTACCTCGTCCGCCGGCTGCGCGAGGCCGGATTCGTGATCGTGGGAAAGACCTCGATGCCGGAGATGGGGATCCTTCCCACGACCGAGCCTCGCCGGTTCGGGCCGACCCGGAACCCCTGGGACACCAGCCGAACGCCGGGAGGGTCGAGCGGCGGCGCGGCCGCGGCCGTAGCCGCCGGCATGGTTCCGGTCGCGCACGGCAACGACGGCGGCGGCTCGATCCGGATCCCGGCCGCCTGCTGCGGCCTGGTCGGGCTGAAGCCTGCCCGCGGGCGGGTGTCGGTCGGCCCCGACGGGGGCGAGAGCTTCCTCGTCTGCGACGGCGTGCTCACGCGGTCGGTGGAGGACACGGCGCGCGTTCTCGACGTCCTGGCGGGTCCGGAGCTGGGCGACAGCTCGTGGGCCCCGCCGGCGCCGGCAGCCGGGTACGCGGCGCTGACGGAGGTCGACCCCGGCCTGTTGCGGATCGGCTACACGGTCACGCCGGCGCTGGAAGACGCGACCGTCGACCCGATGTCCGCGCGGGCGACACGAGACGCCGCGGCGCTGCTCGAGTCGCTCGGCCACAACGTCCAGGAGATCACGCCACCGTGGGTGGGACGCAATCTCCTGCCGGACTTCGTCCGCTCATTCGCGCCTGGGGTCTCGTTCACGGTGTGGCTGGGCGGCCAGATGAGCGGGCGCGAGCCGACGGCCGAGGACGTCGAGCCGCTCACCTGGAGCTTGTGGAAGCGCGCCTCCAGTCAGGACACGATCAACTACCTCACTGCTCAGTACCGGCTCGAGACGGCCGCGCGCTCGATCGTGCAGGATCTGGCCGAGTTCGACGTCGTGCTCACGCCTGTACTCGCGCAACGCCCGGTGCCGGTCGGCGAGATGAACGGCCTCGGGTCCGACCCGATGGTCGACTTCCGCAAGTCGGGCTATTTCACGCCGTTCACCGCGGTCGTTCAACGTCACCGGGCAGCCGGCGATTTCGCTTCCGCTGTATCAGGGTGACGACGGCCTGCCTACCGGGGTGCAGCTGGTGGGCCGGCCGGCGCGCGAGGAGGTGCTGCTCGGACTGGCCCGGCAGCTCGAGCTCGCGCTTCCGTGGGCCGACCGGGCGCCGGCGCTATGAGCGAGCCCCAGCGGCGACCGTCGGTGGTGCGCCTCAGCGCCGTGGCCGGCGGCGAGCAGCCGTAGCGTCCTCGACCAGCGCCACCAGCCGTCCGCCCCAGCGCGCCGGGGGACCTCCTCGATCCGGTCGAGGTCGCCATCATCGAGCCGCGACGGCTGGTCCGCCGGCGGCGTCTGACCAGTGCCGTCGGTTTCCTGGCTGCTGCACCATTCGCCCGTCTATTGCTCGAGCCCGCTGCCTTGTGACGAGCTAATTCGTAGAATCAGCCGTTCCACCGACTCGGAAACTACTTCAGAGGGACTCAGAAACCCATGGCCTACGTCATCGCCGAGCCCTGCATCGGCACGAAGGACAACTCGTGCGTTGAGGTCTGCCCGGTCGACTGCATCCACCCGACGCCGGACGAACCGGACTACGACGACGTCCCGATGCTGTACATCGACCCGGAGGAGTGCATCGACTGCGATGCATGCGTCGAGGCCTGCCCGGTGGATGCCTGCTTCGCCGAGGATCAGCTGCCCGAGGAGTGGCAGCACTACTCGAAGCTGAACGTGGACTATTACGCCAATAAGGGCTGAGCCCGGGTTACTGAAAACTACGCCATCGGGAGCGACATGCCGACCGGCTTGGGCGCGGCAGCCGGCGCCGGCGCCTGCATGACCGGCAGCTCGACGGGCGACAGCGCGATCAGGCCGCGCGCCGCGTGGGCGAGCGCCTGCGCGGCCGGGTCGTCGGGGTCTGAGGCCACGATCGGAAGGCCGGCGTCGGACTGCTCGCGCAGGCCGATCGTCAGCGGCACCTTGCCGAGCAGGGGCACCTCGAGCTCCTCGGCCAGCAGCTGGCCGCCGCCCTCGCCGAACAGCTGGTAGCGCTCGCCGGTCGGAGTCACGAAGCCCGACATGTTCTCGATCACGCCGGCGATCTCGAGCTTCAGCTTGGTCGCCATCTCGGCCGAGCGGCGCGCCACCTTCTGAGCCACGGGTTGCGGAGTGGTGACGATCACGAACTTGGCCTGCGGCAGCAGCTGGGCGAGCGTCATCGAGACGTCGCCGGTGCCGGGGGGCAGGTCGATCAGCAGGTAGTCGAGCTCGCCCCAGTCGACGTCCTCGAGGAACTGCTGAAGCGCCTTGTGGAGCATCGGCCCGCGCCACACGACCGCGGAGTCCTGCTCGACGAAGAACCCGATCGACATCACGCTGATGCCGTCGAGTGCTTGGAGCGGGACGATCTTGCGGTCGGCGTTCACGCGCGGCCGCTCCGCGCCCAGACCGAGCATGCGCGGCTGTGAGTAACCCCACACATCGGCGTCGAGGACGCCGGCGCGCTTGCCCTCGGCGACGAGCGCCGCCGCGAGGTTGGCGGTCACGCTCGACTTGCCGACGCCGCCCTTGCCGGAGCCGACGCAGATCACATTCTTGACCTGCGCCAGCGCGCCCTCGGGGAGCGTGCCGCGGCCGAGCTTGCGGCCTAGCGCCTGTTTTTCGGGGTCGGACAGGACGTCGAAGCTGATGTTCACGCCGGTGACGCCGTCGAGCTTGCGGATGGCCTCGGCGACACCGGTCTGGAAGTGCGAGCGGATCGGGCAGCCGGCTGTGGTCAGCGAGACCATCACGTCGATCACGCCGTTCTCGTGGATGTCGACCGAGCGAACCATCTCGAGCTCGACGATGTCGCGGCGGAGCTCGGGGTCGATCACGGAGCGGAGGGAGTCGATCACTTGGTCTCTAGTAGGCATGACACTGATTGTAGGCAGCGAATCGCCGCGGCCACTCTGTGTGAGACCCGTCACGCATGCGCGTCTCGGTCTGTTAAGGACCGACGGGGCGCCTTAAGGACCGACGGGGCGCCACTTGCGTGACGCCCCGGCGGTTGAGGGAGGAGAGGGTGCTGCATTCGCCGGCGAGGTTATGAGGCCGGCGAACCTATCCCGCGGTGAGCGCTCTCCTGGGCGCCTGGCGGGGGAAGTCTGTGGCTATGAGCAGATGAGGCCCTGCGCGTTGGCAACGAGTCGCTCGACCCGGGCGGTGACCGCGCCGGACTGCTTCTCGAAGTCCCTCCGCACAGAGGTTAGCTCACGGTTCAGTCGACGCCGGTTCTGGCGCATGGTGCGCTCCACCAGGCTACGACGCTGCCGCACTTCGCGCTCTACCCGCGTACGCGCTCGGCGAACCTGACGCTCGAGGCGGTTGCGGGCGGTGACGCCGCGGCGCTCGTAGCGCCTGATCTCCCGCTCGAAGGTGCTGCGGGTGCGGTACTTGGACGCGAGGCCCTTCACGGTCGAGACCGCGTTGTCGCGTGCGAGCAGGCTGGCCCCAACGGGTACGAGCACCGCGCGTTCGGCGAGCACCTGCGCCTGAGCAACCCGGGTCTTGGGCTGCGTCGAAGACGTGGTCGCACGGGTCGAGCGGCGCGCGTTCGTGGTGGTCCGGGACGTCCGGGCGCTCGCCGTGGCGGGCTTACGTCGGGTCGTCCGCTTGGTCGTGGTGTTGGGCCCTTGCGTGCCCGGTGTGCTGGTTGCCATCGGTGTCTGTCTCTCCACTAACTAGGTCTGAAGTGGGGATCGGCTCTCAGCTGATTCCCTACCGAAGTATCGAACGTGTGTTTGTAAACCATAGCGTAGCCCCCGTTACAGCCATGGGCATGAAAAGTTCGTGAACGAGTTGTTCTAGGGGCCGGGCGCGACCACTAGGCCGCGGCGTCCGAGGATCCCGTTTGGCGGGGTTCGTCGATTCCCCGCGGCATCTCGCGGGCCAGCCAGGCCGCCGGGTCCTGAATCTCGGCCAGCGTGGGCAGCGCCTGCGGACTCGTCCACAGGTGGCGCAGGGCGGCCGGGCCGCGCTCGCCCACGACCGTGTCGCAGAAGTACTTGCCCTGCTCATACTGGCGAAGCTTGAGCTCGAGTCCGAGCAGCCGGGCGACCAGCCGCGAGAGCCCCGATTGCGACTTGCGCCGGCGGTCGAGCGCGGCGCGCAGCTTGGGCAGCGAGGGGAGCAGGTCCGGCGCGACCGCATCCATCACGTGCTCGGCGTGGCCCTCGATCACGGCCATCACCGCCTGGACGCGGTCGAGCATCTCGCGCTCGGGCGTGGTGGTGACGATCGAGATCAGGTCGCCCTGCCGGAGGTGGCCCAGCACCCGTTTGACCTCGTCGGCACTCGGGAACTGGAGCTTGCGCGGCGCGTCCAGGCGCACCTCGGCGCTCTTCAGGAGCTCGCGGACGAGCCCGGCGACGTGGCTGTGCAGCCACGGGACCCCGGCGAACTGGACGGCGTGGGTGACCTCGTGGAGCGCCACCCAGGTCATGAACTCGTCCTCCTCGGCGGCGAACGTCTGCACCGCCTGACCGAGGTTGGGGAGCACGAACAGCAGGCGCGGCGGCCGGTCCTCGACCGCCTCGTCGAGCAGCACGAGCTCGTACTGCCCGAGTACCCGCTGGGCTAGATACCCGAGCACGACGCCGACCTCGGTACTCAGCACGATCCCCATGCCGATCTCGACCGCGGGCTTGAGTGTTCCGAGGTTGTCGGTGGCGCGCTGCAGCACCGGGTCGAGCAGGAGCCGCATCGATTGGATGTTGCTCGAGACCCACTCGCGTCGGCTGATGCCCTCGGGCGGCGGTAGCGGGCGGGCCGGCACGAGCCCGGTGTAGGCGACGACGCGCGCCTCGGACTCGGCCGCCAGCGCGGCCAGGTCCGCGATCGGCGGCTCCGCGTCGCCCGTGCCGGCGACGAACGTGGCGATCCGCTGGGCGATGATCCAGTCGATCACGCTGGAATCCTCTCGAGCAGCCTCAGCGTTTCGGCCGACCGGGCTGCGATCACGGGCGAGGCCGGGTCTGGCGTGAGCGGCGCGCCCAGGGGCTCATCGCACCACGGGAAGCTGACGAGGCCGCCGCCCTCGCGCACGATCAGCTGGCCGGCCGCCGAGTCGACGCCGCGGGAGCGGCGGAGCGACACCATCCCGTCGAACCGGGCGGCCGCGACCTGGCAAAGAGAGGCGGCGATCGTTCCCATCGCCCGTAGACGGTAGGCGCTCTCGACGAGCCCATCGATCGAGGCGGAGATCCAACGCGGGTCCGCCGATTCGATCCCGAGCACCTCGAGGCGGCCGTCGCGACCGCGGCGCTCGGGCAGCTTCGGGTCGAGCGGCGCGCCGCCGAGCCAGGCGCCTCGGCCCCGCCACGCGGACCACTGCTCAGAAGGGCCGAAGTCGTGCACGAAACCGAAGGCCACGTCGGCCATCGTCTCCCCGTCCGCGACCGCGATCGACACGGCGTAGCTCGGCACGCCGCGCTTGGCGTTCAACGAGCCGTCGATCGGGTCGATGATCACCCGGACGCCGTCGTCGCCGTAGTCGATCTCGCCGCGCTCCTCGGAGACGGCCATGAACCGGTATCCCTCCTCGCGGAGTCCGTCGAGCTGGTCGAGCACGAGCTCCTCGGCGCCCTTGTCGATCTCGAGCGTGCGGTCGCCGCCGCTGCCCCGGGTGCCGGTCTCGAGCGCCCGTTCCGCGGTGGTCGGCACCTCCTCGAGCATGCGCTCCAGCCCGGCGACCGCGCGGCGGCAAACACCAAGCCAATCTGCGTCGAGGGCCGAGCGAGTCGAGGTCATGTTCGAGCTTATGCTGTCAGACGTGGGGCTCACCCTAGACCCCTTGCTTCCCGTTCAGCGCGACGCGGTCACTTCCGATCGCGAACCGCTGCTCGTCCTCGGTGCGGCCGGGACGGGCAAGACACGCACGCTCGAGGGCCGGTTTCAGTGGTTCGTCGAGCAGGGTTGCCGGCCTGAGCGAGTGCTCCTCGTGACCCCCTCCGCGGCGCGCGCGGATGCCACGCGGGCGCGGCTCGAGGGCGGGCTCCCGGGTGCTTACGACGAGCTGTTCGTGATCTCGCCAGTCGAGCTCGCGGCGCTGATCCTGAGCGCGGCCGGCTCGAAGGTGGATCCGCTCGAGCCGGTGCTCGGTCCCGCCGAGCGGTTCGCCATGCTGCTCGAGCGGATCGACCGGCTGTCGATCGAGCGGCACGACTTCGGGGGCAGCGCGAATGCCCTGCTCGCGGGTTTCATCCGCCGGATCGACCGGCTCAAGGCGAACCTGGTCGGGGCGGAAGAGTATGCGCGCTGGGCGGCGCGGCTGGAGGAGTCCGAGGCCGACGTCGAGCGCGAGTTCGCAGAGGTGTACCGCGTCCACGAGCAGATGCTGGCCGACGCCGGGGCACGCGACGCCGGCGAGCTGATCCGCGACGCGCTACGGCTCGTCCGCGACCGGCCGGCGGCGGTGGGCCGGTTCGAGCACGTGCTCGTGGACGACGCCCACGACCTCGATCTGGCGTCGGCGACGCTGACCCGGGCGGTGGCCCAGTCGCGGTTGACCGCGGCGGCCGATCCGGCGCGTGCGGGCGCGAGCGTCCAGCGGGACGGATTCCGCGATGTGATCGTGTTGGAGCAGAGCCTGCGGGTTCCCCGTCGTGTGCTCCGGGCGGCGTCGGCGGCGGTCTCGGTGACTTGCGAGCCCTCGGCGGCCGAGGGGGAGGTCGTGTTCTGGCGCTGCGCCAACGAGCGCGCCCAGGCGCAGTCGATCGCCGCGGACATCGAGCGCCTGATCGCGACCGAAGGGGTGCCGGCGGGGCAGATCGCGGTGCTCGTGCCGGTAATCTCGCGCGAGGGGCAGGCGATGGCGGTGGCGCTTGAGGAGCGTGCAGTCGCCCATCGGGTGGTCGGCGAGACGGCGTTCTTCCGCAGAGCCGAGGTCCGCGACGTGCTGGCGTGGCTGCGGCTGCTCTCGGACCCGACCGATGCAGCCGCGGTCGTGCGCGCGTTGGCCCGTCCGCCGGTCGAGCTGCGCTCGGTCGACATCGCGCGGTGCACGCAGATCGCGCGCCGGCGCAAGCTCGACATGGTGGCGGCGCTCGTGGCCGCGATCGAATCGCCGCAGGTGCCCCCCGAGGCGCGGGAGCGGATTCGCGGGTTCCTGAAGCTGTATCGCTCCGGCATGGCGACGATCGACTCGACCCGTCCCGATTTGTACGTTCACCGCCTGATCGACCGCCTCGGACTGCGCCGGCAGCAGCTGTTCGCGGCGCAGGCCGACGTGGTGCAGCGGCTGCGCGCGCTCGCGCGGTTCGGCGAGCTCGCCGGCGCCTATGTCCGCCGCGCTCCGCAGGCCACGCCGCGGGAGTTCGCCCGCCACATCGCCGGGGTCGCCGACTTCGGCCTGCGCGAGCACGAGGAACCCGACCTGCTCGGGCCGCAGGTGGTCCAGATCGTCACGCTGGACAGCGCTGGGGCGCTCGAGGCAGATCACGTGTATGTGCTCGGGCTCCACGCCGGGCTGTCCACGCCGGCGCTGGATCCGGTGCCGTCGGTTGCTGCCGGCTCAGGGGGCCTCGAGGCTCTGCGCGAAGACGAGGACGGACGCACGTCGGTTATGCGGCAGGTGCTCTATCAGGCGGTGACGCGCGCGCGCCGGCGTGTCGTGATGGCGTATCCGGGTGCGAACGACCGGAGCGCCGCGCTCGCGCCGACGCCCGTCGTCGAGACCATGAGGCGCGCGGTGGCGGGGGTGTGGGAGGACCGCGAGGAGGAGATGTTCGGACCCGCCGAGACCCTCCACTCGACCTACCGGTTGTTACGCGACGAGGTGCTGGAGGGCACGATGCGCGCCGGCGGGCGGCTCGGTGAGCTCCGGCTCGACACCGACCTCGACGTCTCGCACGCGGTCGTGCGCTACCTCGAGCTGTTGAAGCTGGCCGCCCTGATCGAGCGTCCCGAGGGACAGTCGCTGGCCGAGGCCGTGCGCGACGTGAACTCGCGGATCCTCCAGGCGGTGACCGCCGAGCAGCGCGAGATCTACACCTCGTCAGCGCTGGACGACTACCTGCTGGACGCCGAGCGCGACGCTCGCCGGCGGGCGGCGGCGGTCACGGCCCGGGACGATCCGTCGGTCGAGTCGTTCCTGCCGGTGCGCGGCGACGGGGTCATGCTGTCGGCGTCCGACATCGACACGTACCGGACGTGCCCTTTGAAGTACAAGTTCGCCCGGGTGTTCCGGATCCCGCAGGAGCCGACGATCCACCAGCGCTTCGGGATCGTCGTGCACCAGGTGCTCGAGCGGTTCCACGCGCGCTCCGGGGACGGCATTTCCGGCGTTTCCGGGTCGCTTCCCGAGCTGCTCGGGTTGCTAGACGCCAGCTGGCGCCGGGGCGGGTTCGGCGAGTCCGAGGAGGAGCGACAGCTGCGCGGCAAGGCCGCGTCGGCGCTGACGCAGTACCACACGCGTTTTCAGTCCTCGGAATCGGAGCCGATGTGGTTCGAGCGGGCGTTCTCGTTCAAGCTCGGTCCGCACCTGCTGCGCGGGAGGGTGGACCGGGTCGATCGCCTGCCCGGCGGCGAGTACGAGCTGATCGACTACAAGACCGGGCGACCGAAGAGCCCCGTGCAGCTGGTGGACGACGTGCAGCTGTCCCTGTACGCAGTCGGGGCCCGCGAGGCGTGGAGCCTCGAGGCGTCGCAGCAGGCCTACTACTACGTGCTCGACGACCAGAAGGTCGCGGTGCCGGACGACCGGGACGACCGGTTCGCGTGGATCGAGGAGGTCACGATGGAGGTCGCCGACGGCATCCTGTCGCAGGGGTTCGAGCCGACGCCTTCGTTCGCGGCGTGCTCGGTGTGCGACTACCGGCTGGTGTGCCCGGCGGCCGAGGGGTAGGCGCACCGGGCCGTGCGGGCCGCGGCGCGCCGGGGGGCGTCAGCCCTGCGCGGTGCCGGGTTCGTCGTCCCCGCGTTGGCGGAGGAACCGCTGGAGCTCCCGGGCGATCGTGTCGCCCGAGGGCAGCGGACCGGCGTCGTCGCTCGATTCGTCGGCCGCCGCCTGCTCGAGCCGCTCGACGAACGCCTGCACGTCGGGATCGCTCTGCACGGCGAGGTTGACCTGGCGGTCGTAGTCGGCGGTGGCGGATTCGAGGTCGCTGGCGTCGACCGCGACCTGAACGAGACCCTCGAGCTTGCGCACGAGTGCCAGTGCCGCCTTCGGATTCGGCGCCGCCGCGATGTAGTGGGGCACCGCGGCCCACAGGCTCGCCGAGGGGAGGCCGCTCTCCTGGCACGCGGCGTGGAGGACGCCGACGATGCCGGTTGGTCCCTCATACGACGAGCGGGTGAGGCCCAGTCGCTGGACCAGGTCGGTGTCGGTGGCCATCCCGGTGACCGATATCGGGCGCGTGTGGGGGACGTCGGCGAGCAGCGCGCCAAGGGTGACCACAAGCTGCGTGCCGAGCGCCTCGGCGAGCTCGACGATCACGTTGCTGAAGGTGCGCCACCTCAGCGACGGCTCGTGTCCGACCATTAGGACGAGGTCGCGCGTCGCCCGCGGTACCCGCGCCTCGTACAGCTCGACCTCGGGCCATTCGATCTTGCGAGCGTGCCCGTCGGCCAGCTTGACCTGGGGCCGGGTGCTCTGGAAGTCGTAGAACTCCTCGGGGTCGATCGACGCGAACCGCCGCCCGCCGAGCGCGCCGGCAACGAACGTGATCGCACTCGACGCCGCGTCGGCCGCGTCGTTCCAGCCCTTGAACGCGCAGATCAGCGCCGGGGCCCGCAATCCGTCGGGGCGATATTCCCATTGCAGCGGCTGCATCCGACTCAGCGTAGATCATGGCGACATGAATTCGGTCGAACCGACCGCGGTCCTGATCAGCGCCCTGCGCCCCGGGCAGCAGGTCGAGGGCGTGTTTGCCTGCTCGCGCAAGGACCGTCTGTTCACGCGGTCCGGGTCGCCGTACCTCGCGCTGGAGCTGCGCGATCGGAGCGGGACGATCTCCGCGCGGGCGTTCCAGGATGCGGACGCCCTGGCCGGACGGTTCGAGCGCGGCGAGCTCGTGCGGGTGTCGGGGCGGGTGGAGCGGTTCCGGGACCAGCCGGTGCTCGAGGTTGTCGACATCGCGCGCCTGCAGCCGGGCGCGGACGGTCCCGGTTCGGACGAGGATCCGGCGCGATTCCTGCCCACGGCCTACCGGGACCTCGACGAGCTCGACGGGTTCCTGGAGCACCTCGCCGGCGAGGTCCACGACCGCCCTTTTGCGGCGTTGCTGGAGGGGTTGCTGTCGGACCGTGAGTTGCGGGCGGAGCTGCGTCGCGCTCCGTGCACGCGGGCGGGGCACCACGCCTATCTCGGCGGACTGCTCGAGCACACGGTCGCGGTGGCGACGCTCGCCTACGAGGTCTGCCAGCTTCATCCCCGCCTGAACCAGGACCTCCTGCTGACGGCCGCGCTGGTGCACGATCTCGGGCGGACGCGCGAATTCACCTACGGCGCGGACATCGGGCTGACCGACGAGGGACGGTTGCTCGGTCACCTCGTCATCGGGTCGCAGATGATCTCCGCCCAGGCGGGTGCCCTCGACGACGAGCGCCGGCTCGCGCTGCTCCACTGCGTGCTCTACCACCACGGAGCAGCGGCGGCGCCGGGGGGCCGGTTCGGCTCCGTCGAGGCCCTCACCTTGCACCGCCTGAACGCCGTCGACGCCGGGGTCAAGGGGGCGTTCGAGCACGGCCTCGGGGTCGAGGCGGCCGCGCGGTCAGAGGCTCATTAGGATCGGCGGCGGCGCGGCACGGGCCTGGTGGCCCATCCAGTCTTCAAAACTGGCAGGCCGTGGTAGCCCCACGGTTGGTAGGTTCGATTCCTACGCCGCGTCGTGGAACTAGACCTTAACGCAGCGTGCGGTGCCCCGAGCTTGAGTCTCAGTCCGGTTCGAGCGCGAACGTGGCTTGGATCGATGCGACCACTTCGTGCTCCCCGGCCTCGATGTCTATATCTGGCCCCGCTGCTGCGACGACCGCGGCAGACCGAGCGAACATGCGCGGGCCGACCCGGTGCTCCGGCTCGGAGAGTGCCATCAGCCGACCCAACCTCGCGTCCACTCCCGCGGCGTAGGCTGAGGCCTTCTCCCTGGCGTTCGCCGATGCCCTGGTGGCGGCCTCGAGCCGAACGGGATGCCCCGGCGACACGCGCCAGCTCGGCCCCGCGATGCGCGCGTCAAGCTCAGAGGTTGCCCGCATCAGGACACGCCCGATTACGGCCGGGTCCGGGAGCCGGACGGAGAGGGTCGCGCTCGCTCGATGCCCGAGGGACCGCCGGCCGCGATTAGTGTGCTCGACCTCTTCGTCAACCGTGACTCCCGTCGTCGATCGAAGCTCGCGCGCGATGCCGAGGTCGTCCAGGACCGCCGCGAGTGCCTCGCTGCGCTTCGCGACATCCTCGAGCGCCGGCCCGGGTGATTCGTCAACACTCGACAACGTGATCGAGACGAAGGCTTCATCGGGCTCGGTCCGGAGCGCAGCCGTGCCCACGACGGTCACGGTCGGCACTCCGGCGTCGGTCGTCCGCTCCTCGGTAGACATCCGCCGATCCTAGTGCGGCGGCCGAACGATGGCTCACCAGGAATGGTGGGAATTCGACCTGTCGGGCGCGCCGAGGGGTGACGCCGAAGCTCGCCGCGGCGACGATCGCGGACGCCACGTAGAGGCTCGCCTGGGCGTCGAGCATCAACGTCAGCGGGATGGAAGAGCTGAGTAGACCCGCGAGGACGATCCCGGTCCCCTGGCCGAGCGCTTCGGTGACCTGGATGAGGCTGAGGACGCGCCCACGAACGCGGGGAGGGGCCGCCCGCTGGGTCCCCGTGATCAGGCCGGTCGCCGTCGCGGTCGCCGGCACGCCAACCGCGATGAACAGCGCCGCGTACCACCACGTCCGATCGGTGATCGCCGGGCTATTCCACGTCAACAGCGAGATGAGGCCGAAGCTGGCCAGGCCGCCGATCGTGAGCCAGCGGTCCCCGATCCGCTTGGCCGCCGCGGCGACGGCGACCCCGCCGACAACACCGCCGATCGCTTGAACGCCGCGGAGCACGCCGACGGCCTGGTCGCCCGCGCCCAGAGAGCGGAGCACGAACAGGACGAACAGCACGAGAAACATCCCCTGTGCGACCGCACTCAGAAACGAGATCAGCAGCGCCGAGGTGAGCGTCGAGTTGCGGCGGGCGGCGCGCCAACCCTCGGCGACGGCGGCCAGCCGACCCACGGCTCGCGGTTCGTGAGCGAGCGAGGCGGTGTGACATCCGGCCAGCAGAGCGGCGCTTGCCACGAAGCTGCCGATGTCGCCGAGCACGAGACCATGGAGCCCAGCCACGGGCAGCAGGAACCCGCCGAGCGGTGCCCCGAGGAGACGGGCCGTGTTGCTCGCGATCTGCGCCGCCCCGTTCGCACCGGTCAGTCGATCCGATGGGACGACGAGCGGGATCACGGCTTGCAGGCCGGGCGTGGTGATCCCCGTGATCGCGGCCTGGACGCCGGCGACCGCGTACACCATCCACAGCCGGCCGGGGCCTAGCCAGAGCAGGGGCAGGAGGGCAACAGCCTGGAGGGTCGTCAGCGCCGTGAGCAGTCGCGCCGGATTGCGGCGATCGATTGCCGCACCGCACAGCGTGCCCACGAGAACCGCGGGAGCGAGCTCGGCCAGAAACACGGTCGAGGTGCTCAGGGCCGAGCCCGACACCTGGAAGACGTACACGGGTAGCGCGATGAACAGCAGCCAATCGCCGGTCTCCGAGATGGCTGTCGCCGACCAGAGCCGGCGGTAGGAAGGGATGCGCCAGAGAGTCACGGAGACTGTGGATGGCGGAAGGCGATCACGCGCATATACGCAATCGCGGCGTCGTCGGGCGGCGTGCCGCGCGTCAGGCCGATGTAGGGGCGCACCAGCCGGTCGATCTCGCCGACGAGCTGCTCGAGCTCGGACGGGGTGACCCTCAGCGCGTAGGTGTGGTTCGCCTCGGCCGTCCGCCATTCGGCAGGTTGGTCGTGGTGGCGGATCAGCGCTTCTCGCGTGAGTTCCTCCTCGCGTGCCAGCGTCAACTCGTCCACGGCCCGGGCCGCGGCGGCGGACGCGCTCGACGGCTCGGCGTCGCTGGGACCAAACTCGAGGCCGGTCGATGTGCTCCGCCAGGGTCGCTCGCGGCCGTCCGTAGATTGGCCCGGCTCCACCAGGCCGAAGCGAGCCAGCGCCCGCAGGTGATAGCTGCAGTTCGACGCGGTCGAGCCGACGGCCTCGGCGCACTGGGCCGCCGTCTGCTCGCCGAAGGCCATCAGGCGTTCGAGTAAGGCGAGGCGCAGCGGATGGGCCAGGGCCCGCAAGGCCCCTGGGTCGCTGATCCGGGTACGTCGCTCCTCCGTGCCATCAGATATGAAAGACATGTTTCGGATCTTCTCATGGATCGGGAAAATGCGCAACACTTCTTTCATATGCGGTGGGCGCGGTAGCGTTCCGGCGGTGCTCCAGCTCACCCTCATCGGAGGCCCGACGGCCGTGCTGGAGTACGGAGGCGTGCGCTGGCTGACCGACCCGGCGTTCTCCCCGCCGGGCGAGTACGCGGGCGGCCTCGTCAAGACAACCGCGCCGGCGCTCAGTGCCGACGAGGTCGAGCCGATCGACGTCGTGCTCGTCTCGCACGATCAGCACAGCGACAACCTCGATCCGGCGGGGCGGGCGTTCCTGCCGCGTGCCGGTCAGGTGCTGACGACCGTCGAGGGCGCTGGGCGGCTCGGGGGCAACGCCACGGGCCTCGAGCCTTGGTCCATGGCCGAGATCCGGGGCTGCGACGGCGCGACGGTAGAGGTGACGGCGGTGCCGGCGCTCCATGGGCCGCCCGGATGCGAGCCCGTGTCGGGGCCGGTGATCGGCTTCTTCCTGTCAGCGCCCGGCGCTGAGACGGTCTACGTCTCGGGCGACAACGCCTCGCTCGACGTCGTTCGCGAGGTCGCCGCCAGATGCGAACCCATCGACGTCGCAATCCTGTTCGCCGGGGCGGTCCAGTTGCCGCAAAGGTTCGACGGCGCCTACCTCACGTTGTCGAGCGACCTCGCGGCGCAGGCTTCGATCATCCTTGGGGCGCCGACGGTGATACCGATGCACTTCGAGGGCTGGAGACATTTCACTCAGGGCGCCGACCAGCTACGAGCAGCCTTCGCGGGCAACGGCGTCACCGATCGCCTCGTCATGCCGACTCGCGGTCAGACCGTATCCGTGCCGCGCCCACCCAACGCTACGTAACTCGGCCGTGTGACAACCCGGCCCCACCCCCTGGCACCGTCCGCACCGTATGAACCGTTTGCTGTTCACCCCGGGTCCAATCGGGCGTGAACAGAGACGGAAAGGACAACGAGATGATTTTCAGAGACGGGCAGTCGGAGACCCTGAGCCCGGATCTCGACGGGCCCCGGCGCGCGACGTTCGCGGCCGGTTGCTTCTGGGGAATCGAGGCGGCGCTCCGGGAGATCGAGGGGGTCGCGGCCACGCGCGTCGGCTACACCGGCGGCAGCACGGCTGACCCGACCTACGAGGAGGTCTGCTCAGACAGGACTGGGCACGCCGAGGCCGTGACGGTGTGGTTTGACCCGGAGGTCGTGAGCTACGACGAACTGCTGGACACGTTCTGGTCGATCCACGATCCCACCCAGCGCAACCGGCAGGGATGGGACTTCGGCAGCCAGTACCGCTCGGCGATCTTCTTCCACGACGCAGATCAGCAAAAGCAGGCGATCGCGTCTCGGGACAGGCTGCAGGGCAATCGGTCAAAGCCGCTCGCGACCGAGATCGTTCCGGCGCCGCCGTTCTACGACGCCGAGGAGTACCACCAGCGCTATCACGAGAAGCACGGCGGCGCGTCCTGCGCGACCACCGTCCGCTAACGCGTCAACCCTCCTCGAGCTCCAGGTAGGGCTCGAGGAGGGCACGTAGCTGCATCCGCCCGCGATGTAGACGGCTCTTGAACGCCGCTTCGCGGATGCCGGCGATCTCGGCGGCATCGCGGGTTGACAACCCCTCGACGTCTCGGAGCACGACGGCTGCTCGCCAGTCGGCGGGCAGTTCGTCGAGCGCGCGTTCGAGGGTTCGCTCGAGCTCACGGTCGAGCGTCTGCGCGTCGGGACCAAGCTCCGGCGACTCCGGCAACGACAGAACCGGGTCGTCGTCGCGGTCTGGATCTCGCTCGGCGCGCGGCGCCGGGCGGCGTGACAGCCGGCGCTGGGCCTCGTTGAACGCGATCCGGTAGAGCCACGTCGAGAACTGCGACCGTTCCTCGAACCTCGCGAGACCGCGCCAAGCACGCACGAACACCTCCTGTGCGACTTCATCGGCCTCGTCCGCGTCCAGTCCGAAGCGCCGAAGCGCGGCGTAGACGCGATCGGCGTGCATCATCACGAGCTCCGCGAATGCGTCCTGATCGCCCGCGCGCGCTCTCCGGATCAGCTCATGCTCGGAGCTCGCGCCGGCGGTCACCGCGCGGTTATACCGCCTGAGCGGCGGGCGACACGCGCACGTGGCGCCCGCGGCAGGGGATCGGGATTAATGCTGGTTGAGCTCGAGCGAGCAGGAGTTGATGCAGTAGCGCTCGCCCGTCTTGCCCGGGCCGTCGGGGAAGACATGACCGAGGTGGCCGCCACAGGCGGCGCAGTTGACCTCGATCCGGTGCATGCCGTAGCTGAAATCGTCGACCAGTTCGACGTTCGCGCGGTCTGCCGGCTCGGTGAAGCTGGGCCAACCGGTGCCCGAGTCGAACTTGGTCTCAGAGGTGAACAGGTCGGCGCCGCAGCCCGCGCACCGATACGTTCCAGAGCTCTTCTCGTCGAAGTACTTGCCGGTGAAGGCGCGCTCGGTCCCGTGGCCGCGGAGCACCTCGTACTGCATCGGGGTCAACTGCTCGCGCCACTCGCTCTCGGGCTTCTCGACCTTGGGGCGGTCGTTCTGGTTCTGGGTGTTGGTCTGATTGTTCATGCCTCTTCGACCCGCGCGGTCTCGAAAACGATTCAGTCAAGGTCACCCAGGCGGCCGCGTACCGACGCTGCGATCGCGAGCGCGTCGACGCGTTCGCCTGGCGCGGTGAGGCGATGGAGTGCATCAACGGTCCGGCGCAGACCGGCGAGGAGCCGTCGGCAATCGGCGCACTCGCCGAGATGGCGCTCCATCCGCGCGCGCCGCGCCGGAGCGAGCTCACCATCGAGGTAGTCGGACATCCGCCCGGGTGCCCACCGATGGTCTCGCCTGAAACGGTCTCGATCCATCAAGGTGCTCATTTAACCCTCCGACCCGGTGTGGTGCCGGAACGGTTCTCAGCGGCGCTGATTAGGTGTCGAGGAGCTCGGCCAGCGTCACGCCGCTCTCGACTGATTCCGGCCTCTCGGCGGCGATGTCCGACCCGGGCGCGGCGTACTCGTCGCGCCGTTTGATCAGGAGCCACTGCGGCTTCTCCCCGTCGCGTGTCCGCTGAAGCGCGAAGCCGCCGTGGAGCTTCTCGCCGTGGAGCACGAACACGGCGTGCCCGCGCTCGAGCGCCTCGGGCCAGGGCACACGGCCGCCCTGCTCGTACTCACCGCGGTCCCAGATGATTACGCCGCCCCTGCCGGTTCGCCCTTCGAAGTCGTTGTGGGCCAACGTGTGGTCCTCAACCTGGACGGCGAACCGTTTGACGGTCGGGTCGAGCGAGGGACCCTTTGGCACGGCCCATGACCGCATCACCCCTTCGACCTCGAGGCGAACATCGAAATGGTGCGCGGTCGCCTGGTGCTCCTGGACCACGAATACGCCGGCTGGGACGCCGCGGATCGCGAACTGCTCGTGACCTTCGATTTTGGCCTTTCGCTCTGAGACCGATTCGACGCCCGGGAGCGAGCGCAGATTCGCGAGCAGCTCGTCGATCGCGGCTCGGTCGCCCTCGGCATGCACGCACAGGCCGCCGTCCGGCTCGAGACGAACCCAACCGAGCAGCCCGATCCGGCGAGCGAGAGAGCCGATGTCCTCCCGGAGCGAGAGGTCGCCAACCTCACCGGTGACGGAGATCCGGCTGCCGGCGCGCTCGCTCACGCTCGCGAGTCGGACGCGCGCCAGCAAAGTGCCGCGGTGCCCGCCGCCGTCACCAACACGGCCGGCCACGCCCCAATGACGAGCCCAAGAACGTGCGAGAGCGCGAAGGCGGCCAGCGCGGCGAGCGTGAGCACGATCGCGGTGTGGCGCCCGTCGCGTCGAAGCCAGATCGCGATGCAGGCGAGGCCGAAGATGACGAGTACCACGCCGCCGAGCGCGCGCGATCCGGAGATCACCGCGACGGCGAAGCCCCCGATGAGCCCGGTTGCGGCAAGCAGTGCGGTGGACGCGCGCTTCACGCGCTCATTGTCGCGGTTCCGCGGAACACCTAGGGCTGCCGCTGGTCGTCGCGGTGGGCTCTGAAACGGGTCCAGATATCGCCGAGGGCGATCAGGTCGGTGGCGGTGAGGTGGTCGAGAAAGAAGCGCCGGATGCCCTCCCAATGGGTGACGCGCGCGGCGGTGATCTTCTCGAGGCCCGCGTCGGTGAGCTCGGCGTAGAGACCGCGGCGGTCGCACGTCGCGGCGCAGCGCGTGACGTAGCCCTGGTCGACGAGCCGGTCGACGAGACGGGTGCAGCCGCTGCGACTGAGGAGGACGCGGTCGGCGATGTCGGACATCCGCATACGGTGCTCGGGTGCATCGTCGAGGAACATGAGGACTTCGTAGGCCGAGGCCGAGAGGCCGTGCTCGGCACGCATCTGCGCGTCGAGCTCCTGAGTCACGCGGGCATGGACCTCGAGCATGCCTCGCCAGGCGGCGAGCTCGTGGTCTGTGAGCGGTCGGTTTTGTGAGTGGGTGGCGGTCATTGCGTGGTACGGATCACCCCGGGCCGGCGCCCGCGAGGCGCCGGCCGCAAAGGTACGGAGTGGCTAGGCGGACTGCTTGACGGCGGAGATGTCGAGTGCGAGCTTGACCTTGTCGGCCACCAGCATGTTGCCGCTGCCGAGCGCCTGGTTGAACTTCATGCCGTAGTCGCCGCGCGAGAGCTGGCCTGTGACCTCGAGGCCGACGCGCTCGTTGCCCCACGGATCGATGTCGGTGCCCTGAAGGTCGGCGTGCAGGACGATGTCATTGGTTACCCCGTGGATCGTGAGCTTGCCGGTGATGCGGAGCTCCTCGTCATCAAGCGCCTCTATGCTGGTCGACTCGAAGCGGAGCTCGGGGAACTCGGCGACGTCGAAGAAGTCGGGCGAGCGGAGGTGGTCGTCGCGCTGGGGCTCGTTGGTGTCGACCGACTGAGCGTTGACGGTGCCGTAGGCCTTCGCGCTCGAGAGATCGTCGGCGATCTCCAGCGTGCCCTCGAACTCGGTGAACTCACCGCGGACGTTGGCGATGCCCATGTGCTTAACGGCAAAGCCGACCTGTGAGTGGGCGGGGTCGACGGTCCAGGTGCCGGTGGGGAGGGCGGTGGCGGTAGTGGTGCTCATTGGTGTGGTCCTTATCTCGAAGGTTCGCCGCCGGATTCGGTGGCCGAAGTAGATTGTGCTCTCAACTATAGCGCAAGTTGATTGCATCTGCAACTGATCTTGGTGCCATTGGGCTCGTGTGCTCAGCGCACTGTGGTTATCGCTGGTTGCCGGTGCAACTACCTGGGTGATATATTTGCGACCGCAACTACTCGATGGCGGCCCAGCCCCTCGATGGCGTCGCAAACCCGGTGGATCGCGGCGTCCACGGCCGCGGATCGCAGCGGTCAACCGCCGCGAGGAACCCCCCCGGGCCTAATCTCGACTCTCAAACCGACAGGACGGTGACTCAGTGCGCAAGATCCAAAGCCAGGGCGTCCATCACATCACGCTCGTGGGCGCCGACCGGAAGACCTCGATCGAGTTCTGGGAGGGAGTGCTTGGGATGCCGTTCGTGTTCGAGCAGCCCAATCTCGACAACGCCGCCGAGAGCCACCTGTACTTCGACCCGGGCGACGGCCGCCTAATCACGGTATTCACCAACGAGGAGCGTGTGCCCGACCCGCGACGCACCCCCACGGACCCCGGCTGCGTCCACCATCTCGCGTTCGCCCTATCGCGGGCGACGTTCGCCCAGACGGTCGAGCGGTTGGATGAGCGGAGGATCAAGCACAGCGGAGTCAAGGACCGCGGGTTCATGGACTCGATCTACTTCACCGACCCGCTGGGGCTGCTGATCGAGTTGGCCTCCTACCGGTTCGAGCCGCCGGCAGGCCATACGCACGCAGACGTCCTGCTCGCCGCCCACCGGATTCGCGTCGAGCGGGGCGACTACAACATCGCGCCCTTGCATCTCGCGGACGCGATCGAGCAACTCGTCACCGCCTCTCGGCAATCGCTCTCGGACGACCGTGCCCCTAAGGACCCGTACACGCGCGCACGGCCGGCCGAGGTCGAAGTGCCGAATGAGTGACGTCCGTTCCCGTTACTTGCTGGGCGCGTCGCTCGGGTTGGTGTCGACGTGAACCGTCGGGTGCTCCGCGGTCACGCTGAGCAACGCCCGGTTCGACGGGGTCATCGGTAGGTAGTCAAGCGCGGCGACACGCAGCCGGACGACGCTGCCGTCGCGCTGCGGATCATCGAGATACAGCGGCCGATAGGTGCGCGGGTCGACATACGCGATCAACCCGCCCGCCAGGTCGATCTTGTACAGCGAGCTGCCGCCGATCACGAGCGTGCCGGCTACTCGGGCCTGACCGCTGGCAAGCTCCTGGCGGATTTGCGTGACGGGATCGATCGGCGTCGGAGGAGAGGTGTCGGGCCGCTCGGTCATCGCGTTGTTGCCGGGGCCATATTCGAACGTGGTGGTGCCGTTGTCGCTTACCTCGCCCTCGTGTCCCGCCGTTCCCTTGATGACCCGGTTGGCGTACGGCGGGCTGGTCTCCTGCCACCACTCGGCCTCGACCGGCACGCCGTTCTGCACGCCGACGACCTTCTCGTGGAGGATCTCGTTCGCCGGCGGGGTGACCGCCGCGAGCGCGTGGTGAACGATCGCCGCGTCGGCCGTCGCCGGTCCGCCCGACCCGGCCGTGCCGCCCAGCACCACGAGCGCGATCGCGGCGGCCGCGGCCGTCACCGCGGTCATGCCAAGCGCGACCCGCATCGGTCGCCGCCTCCTCGCACGTGCGCGGGGGAGTGCGCGTGGGTCCGGGCGGCGTGGGTGCGGGCGCGGCTGAGGGTCTGTGCGCAACCCGACGGCGAGCTGCGCACGGAGCGCACCGTGCAGGCGCTCATCCTCGTCTCGCGGCTTCGCTAGCGCGGTCAGCTCGCGTTCGAGCAGTTCCAGATCAGAATCGTCATGAAGCGTCATGGGGGTACCTCCGTCGT
Source organism: uncultured Solirubrobacterales bacterium (assembly GCA_963737055.1). Classification (GTDB taxonomy): domain Bacteria; phylum Actinomycetota; class Thermoleophilia; order Solirubrobacterales; family Solirubrobacteraceae; genus Palsa-465. Next base: position 322,530 of record CAVTRE010000005.1, read on the forward strand.
AGCTCTTCGAGAATGCGGTGCATTCGGACCCGCACCGTGGCGGGGGCGGCGTCGACGACGGCGCCGATTTCCTCGTACGAAAGCCCGGCCCCGTACCGGAGCGCGAGCAGGTGCTGCTGCTCGGGCCGAAGCAGCCGGATCAGCGAGCGGAGCTCTTCGGCTCGCTCGCGCTCGAGGAACCGTTCTTCGGGGGTGGGGTCGGACGCGAGGCGGCCGATGACTCGCGGCTCGGCGGCGCGTTGACGCTGCGCGTCGTACACCGCATTCCGCGCGATCTGAAACAACCACCCGGCGAACGGCCCCTGGCCGCGGAAGCGCCCGATCTCGGCGAGCGCGGTGGTGAACACGTGACTCGTGATGTCCTCCCACGTGGTGCCGTCCCGAATCCTTACGCGGACATAGCCGAGGACGCGCGCGAAGTAGCGGTCGTACAGCGCAAGGAACTTGCTCGGTTGCGCGCGGGCGGCAGCGACGAGGTCGGCGTCCGGATCGACGGCGTGAACGCCCGTCACGCATTCGCGCGGTAGCGCGTTCACCTCCATGACCATCCCATCCTCTCACCGTCCTCTCGGGTTGTGTACGGCCCAGGGACGGGGAAGGGCGCGATTCGTTACAGCGCATCGGGCGCTGAGCGTCGCGACGCTCGCGACGCTCGCGACCAGGAATGCCCGGGGATTGTTGACTTGGGGGTGACGGACGGGGTACGGTCGCAAAGACAGTCCACGGCCGGGGGGCCGGCGCGTCGTGGTGAACGTCGGGGAAAGCGGGAGTCAAATGAGCGCGTTCTGGGTTGCGCGACGGCGCGTAGCGGCGTGGCGCGGTGGGGCAGCGGTGGCGGTCGCGGTGACAGCGGTCGCGTTGGGGGTCCCGGCTTCGGGATTGGCGGCCAGCACCTGGACCGGCCCGACCGTGATCGACAACCCGAACCCGCCGGAGAACATCTCGTGTCCTACGGCTACGTTCTGCGCCGCGGTTGGGGCGGGCGGCTACGGGCAAACGTTCAACGGCAGCTCGTGGGGCCCGCCGACGAACATCGATCCGAGCAACAATCCGAGTGGCCACCCGCTGACCGGCGTGTCCTGCCCGTCCGCCTCGTTCTGCATGGCGGTGGACCTGGCCGGGAACGCGGTGGCGTTCACCGGCGGCGGGTGGAGCACGCCGGTGGCGGTCGACGGCACACGCAACGCCCTGACTGCGGTGTCGTGCACGTCGGCGTCGTTCTGCGTGGCGGGCGACGGCGGCGGCAACGGCTTCACCTACAACGGCAGCGCGTGGTCGGGCCCGGTCATGATCAACCACGTCTCCAATCACCAGGGCATCGGCGGGATCGCGTGCCCGGCGACTTCGTTCTGCGTCGCCGTGGGCGAGGGCGGAGACGTCGAAACCTCAACCAACGGCGGCGCCGCGTGGAGCCCGACGCCGGTGAACATCGGTCCGAACAACCTCACCTCGGTCTCGTGCCCGTCGGCTTCGTTTTGCGTTGCGGTCGACACCGCCGGTAACGCCTACACGTACAACGGGACGGCCTGGAGCGGGGCCGCGCCAATCGACACGGCCAACGGGCAGATCGATGGCGGAGAGATGCGGGCGGTGTCGTGTCCGGTGTCGTCGTTCTGCGCCGCGATCGACGGCCGCGAGAGCGTGTTGACATTCAACGGCACCACGTGGAGCGCTCCGCAGCAGCTGGAGACCGCAGCGCTGGCCTCCGGGGTGTCGTGCGCGTCGTCGTCGTTCTGCGTGGCCGTGGACGGCGGCGGTAACGCATTCGTTTACGGCGCGGCCACCCCGGTCTCCCGCCCATTGCCGGCGCCTGTCATCGGGAAGACCGCGAACGCAACGCCGGTGTCGGGCGTCGTGCTCGTCAAGCCGCCGGGCGGCAACGCGATAGACGGCGGTGTGGCTGCAGGCAACGGATTCGTGCGCCTGACCGCGGCTACGCAGATTCCGATCGGCTCGGAGATCAATTCGCTGCGCGGGTCGTTGAAGCTCGTAACCGCCGCGCCCAAGAAAGGCCGCACCCAGAGCGGCACTTTCCGCGGCGCGATCTTCAGGCTGACCCAGGCCGCGCGCGGAGCGAGCAAAGGGCTCGCGACCCTGTCACTTGTCGAGAGCGCGTTTCAGGGTGCGCCGACGTACGGCGTGTGCACCGACAAGGGCAAGGCCGCGGACGCCTCGGCCGCGGCGGCCAGCAGCCACGTGCTGCAACTGCTGCGGGCGAGCGCGCACGGCAAGTTCCGGACCCGTGGGCGCTACAGCGCCGCGACCGTTCTCGGCACGATCTGGACGGTTGCGGACCGGTGCGATGGAACGCTCACCCATGACATCACTGACCGCGTCAGCGTCACCGACTTCGTCCGCCACAAGACGGTCCTGCTGCACGCCGGCCAGAGCTACCTCGCGAAGGCGCCGCCGGGCCACTGATGCCCTCGGCGGCGGCCGGCCGGGGTCGAGGGTTACAGCATCTCGATGGCGCCGACCCGCTCGGTCGGCATGACCCGGCCTTGGTCGGCCCCTCGGTCGGTCGCAAAGGACTCGTCCTCCCGGGGGTGGGCGGGAAGCGCGAAGCTCAGCAGCAGAAGTACCGGCATCGTCGCCAGCTCGACGAGCAGGCAGTGGCTGATCGCGGTCACGAATCCATCGTGGCCGAGCGTGCTGAAGAAGATCGTGCCGAGCCCAGCCACCCCGAGCGCTCCTGCGAGCTGCTGCATCGCGTTGAGGACGCCCGACGCGGATCCGACCTCGTTGTCGCGGACCGACGCGAGCACGAAGTTGAACAGCGGGGAGACGATCATGCCGATGCCGATCCCGACGACGAGCTCCGGCGCGACGATCGCGAACGAGGTCGTGTCGAGGCCGTGAGCCAGGATCACCTGCCGTAGCCACCAGACGCCGGCAGCTCCGATCACGGTCGCGATCTGCAGCGTGACGCGCCCGATCCGCGGAACGAGCAGGGCACCGCCGAGCGTCGCGCCGATCGCGGTGCCGGCGGCGAATGGCGCGAGCGTCAGACCCGCGTGGATCGCGGAGAAGTGCATCCCGAACTGCATGAACAGCGTGAGCACCAGCATCGTGCCGATCATCCCCGCGAAGAACACGACGATCATCGACAGGCCCGCGGTGTACGAGCGATGGCTGAAGATGCTCGCCTCGATCAGAGGGTCGCCGCCGCGGCGACGCAGCCGCTTCGTCCACGCTGCCAGCGTGGCGAACGAGACCGCGCTCGCCGCAACCATCAGATACGTCCACGCCGGCCAGCCCGCCTCGCGGCCCTGAATCAGCGGGTACACGAGCAGGGCCATGCCGAGCGCGGCCAACGCGGTGCCGACGAGGTCCAGGCGCGGCGCACTCGTGGCCCGCACGTCAGGGATCAGCCGCGCCGCGCCGATAGCTGCGATCACGCCGAGCGGCAGATTCACGAAGAAGACCAGCCTCCAGCCGCTTCCGAGCAGGTTGGCGTCGATGAGCGCACCGCCGACGATCGGGCCAAGCACCGCCGACAGTCCGATCACGGGCCCGAAGATCGCGAACGCCGTCCCCTGCTCAGAGGGTGCAAACGCGTCACGAATGATTCCGAACCCCTGGGGGATCAGGAGCGCGGCGGCGCCGCCCTGCGCGAGTCGGCAAGCGATCAGCACCTCCGGTGAGGACGCGAAGGCGCACGCCATCGACGCGATCACGAACCCGATCGCGCCGAGCACGAACATGCGCTTGCGGCCGTAGATGTCTCCGAGCCGCCCGCCCGTGATCAGCCCGACGGCGAAGGCGAGGGCGTAGCCGCCGATCACCCACTGCAGCGCTGACGTGCTGCTGTGCAAATCGGTGCGAATAGTGGGAGCGGCGACGTTGACAATCGTCCCGTCGAGCAGATCCATGCACTCGGCGGCGAGGACGAGGGCGAGGATCGCCCACTTGCGGGGGTGACTGGTTCTGATCTCGGTTGCCATCCGGTTCCTCTCTTCCGCGTACCAAGTTCGAAACAACGTTTGGAACAATGTTCGTTCAACGAACGGTGTTATACGCTATGTGGATGAGCGCGTCAAGAGGAAGTGCGAAATCCGGTTCGTCCGCCGGCAGGGAGAGACCGGGTTCGCCCGCCGGCCGGGAGGGGCCGGGTTCGTCCGCTGGTGGCGCGGAGTCCCGTTCGGCCGCCGGCAAGCCGCTCGGCCGGTCGCCGACGGAGGCGGCTGCTGCTGCGAGCGCCGCGCTCCCGCCGCCGCCCAGGTTCCCGAGGGCGAGCAAGCGCCCGACGCGCCGAACCGCGCTGACCGTCGAGGCGATCGTGGCTGCGGCCATCGAGGTTCTCGACGAGGCCGGCGTCGTCGGCCTGTCGATGCGCCGCGTCGCGGATCAGCTGGGGACCGGGGCCGCGTCGCTGTACGCGCACGTGTCCGGCAAGGACGAACTGCTCGAGCTTGTGTTCGACGAGCTCGTCGGGCAGGTGCCCCTTCCGGAGCCCGACCCGACGATCTGGCGCGAGCAGGTGCGCCAGATGCTCCGAGACCTGCGCTCCGCGCTGGTGTCCCACCGCGATGCCGCGCTGGCTGGTCTTGGGCGGATCCCCACGACCCCGAAGGCGCTGGTCGCAGCCGAGCGGCTTGCCGCAACGTTGCGCGCAGGAGGCCTTTCCGATCGCGTGATCGCGCTCGGCCTCGACCAGCTCACGCTGTTTGTCGCAGCGGAGGCTTTCGAGACGGGCCTGATGGAGTACGGCCGGGACCCGGAGGACGTACAGCGCTACTACGAGGACGTCCACGCCTTCTACATGCGACTGCCCGCCGATCGCTTTCCGGTGCTCGCTTCGGCCGTCGACGACATCACCGGTCCGGACGGCGACGAGCGCTTCGAATTCGGTCTAGATGTCCTGATCGCCGGCCTCGAGGCCGTGAATGCCGGTGGCGGCTGATGGCGTCGGCTCTCGGAGGACTCAAGGTGCTCGACTTCTCGCGGGTCCTCGCCGGTCCGCTGGCGACGATGGTGCTGGGTGATCTGGGCGCGGAGGTGACCAAGGTCGAGGCCCCCGCCGGCGACGACACGCGGCAGTGGGGACCGCCCTACGACGAGGCCGGCGACGCCACGTACTTCCAGTCGGTCAACCGGAACAAGGACACCGTCGTCCTCGATCTCACCGATGCGGACGATCTGGCCCGGGCTGCGCGCTTGGCCGGCGAGGCGGATGTGGTCGTGGAGAACTTCCGCCCCGGGGTGACGGCACGCTTTGGGATCGACTACCAAACGCTCCGCGAGCGCAACCCGCGTCTCGTCTACTGCTCGATCACCGGCTTCGGAGCGGGTCAGGGCGCATCGCTCCCGGGGTATGACCTGCTGGTGCAGGCGCTCGGCGGGCTGATGAGCATCACCGGGGCTCCGGATGGCGAACCCCAGAAGGTCGGCGTCGCCCTGGTGGACGTGCTCGCCGGCCTGTTCGCGACGGTGGGGATCTTGGCCGCGCTCGAGTACCGCTCACGATCGGGAGAAGGGCAGCGCGTCGAGGTCGACCTCCTCTCGTCGCTGCTCGCCGGGCTCGTGAACCAGGCGTCGGCGTACACGGTCGCCGGCGTGGTCCCGGAGCGGATGGGCAACGCGCATCCGAGCATCACGCCGTACGAACCGCTCCGGTGCGCCGACCGCGAGCTCGTCGTGGCGGTCGGGAACGACCGGCAGTTCGGGGCGCTGTGCGACGTCGTGGGTGCGCCCGAGCTCGCCCGCGATGCGCGGTTCACCGGTAACCGCGCGCGTGTCGAGAATCGCGACGCGCTGCGGGCGGCGCTCGAGGAGAAGCTCGCCGCACGCCCAGCCCAGGAATGGGCGCAAGCCCTCACCGCCGCCGCCGTGCCGGCGGGAGTGGTCAACGACATCGGAGCGGCGTTCGAGCTCGCGCGCAGCCTCGGGCTGTCGCCGGTGGTCACGATCGAACGCGAGGACGGCACGACGATCGACCTGGTACGCAACCCGATCCAGCTGTCCGCCACGCCGCCGACCTACCGCGCCGCTCCGCCGCGGTTTCCCTCAGGCGAGTAGAGCCCTATCGCGATTCTCCGTCGGGCGAGTAGCGCCCCGACGCGCTCTGAGTCAGGCGAGTGGGCGTGTGGGGCCGGCGCAGGCCGGCCCCACACCCAACACCGTTAGTAGCCCCCGCCTCTGTTGCAGGAGGAGTAGCCCGTGTCGCTGTACGTCGGCGGCGTGTCCGCCGGAGCGGTCGGGCTCTCGAGCGCCGACTCGTAGTCCCAGCTGTAGCCCTCGGGATACAGCTTCAACTTCATGACGCCGTAGTACGGGTCCGACCACGCCTGGAGGTTCGGCGTGCTGCTCGGCAGCACCGTGTCGAGCGACTCGCCGCCCGTCCCGATGATGAACTCCCGGATTCCGTGGCGCGGGTCGGCGTTGCCTGCCGGATCCATCGGCGCACCGTCCATCGCGGAACCGCCCTGTAACCAGCTTGTGAACGCCCTGTGAGAGCGGTGTTAGCGGGGGCACCGCAACTTAGCTTGGTATGACTGGTTACGACCGAGACGGGTCAGGGTATTGAGGCCATCGCAAGGACACGCGCCATAACCAGGAGGAGTCACGTGCCACGTTCAGTTCGTCGTTTCTCGCTGCTCTCGGGGGTAGCACTGTGTGCGCTTCTCGCTGGCCCGATCGCTGGCGCTCAGGCGAGCGACAACACGATCCGCTCCACGCTCAACACGTACGCCCCGAAGATCGTCAAGGACGAGACCGCGGTGCGCAACGGCTTGAACCAGTACCCCCACGGCAAGTCCAGGCCGCTGACCAGGGCACTGGCTCACGAGGTCGGAGACCTGCACGCCCTGAAGTCGAAGCTCGCACACGAGTCGGCCTCGTCGTCAGCCGGCGCGAAGGGGAAGTCCGACATCGTCAAGGGCCTGGGGCTTATCGCGAAGGCCTACAGCACCCTGCGTACGGACGTTCTGGCGGTGCACGGTGGTCCGGTGCCGAAGGCCCAGGTGACGGCCGCCGTGAACACCGACAAGAAGGGCCGCTCGAAGCTCCTCGCCGGGCTGCACCTGCTTGGCGGTTGATCACGGCCCTGCTGACGCGCGCGTTCGCAGCGTTCGCGGTCGCCGGGTTGCGAGACAATGGCCCGAGTCTCCGATGACCGACACCGCCCCGCAGACCGACACCGCCCCGCAGACCGACACCGCCCAGCAAGCCAATACTGGCTCGTGGTTCCCGGTCCCGGATGAGACTGAGCTGCCGCCAGGTCTGCCGGGACTGTTCGCCAAGGCGCAAGAACGACTTGGGTTCGTCCCCAACGTGTTCCGCGTCTACGCGTTCAGGCCCGAGCGCCTGAGCGCCTGGTTCGCTCACTTCCGGCAGCTCCACGAGCCCAGCGAGCATTTGAGCGCGGCCGACCGCGAGATGATCGCCGTGGTGGTCAGCTCGGCCAACGGCTGCCTTTACTGTCTGGTCGCGCACGGTGCAGCGCTACGGCAGGAACTCGGCGATCCGGTCCTCGGCGAGCGGATCTCGTACGACTGGCGCCGCGCCGAGCTCGATCCGCGCCGGAGCGCGATCTGCGCCTACGCCGAGAAGCTCACCCTTCGACCGCGCGAGGTCACTCGCGACGATCTTCAGATCCTGCTCGACGTCGGGCTGACGTTGGAGGAAGCGTGGGACGTAGCCGAGATCAGCGCGATGTACAACCTGACCAACCGGATGGCGATGGCGACCAACATGCTCCCAAACGCGGAGTACAGCGGTCAGGCGCGCCCTGGCTCCGGCTGACCCATCGCTGACCCCGAGGTCGCAATAATCCGGTCGTGGCCTACGACGACGAACTCGCCGATCGCATCCGCGCACTCCTCGCGACGGATCATGACGTCGTCGAGAAGAAGATGTTCGGGGGACTGGCGTTCCTGATCGGCGGGAACATGTCGGTAAGCGCCAGCGGGCAGGGCGGCATGCTGCTGCGGTGCGATCCCGACGAGACCGAGGAGCTCGTCCAGGATCCCCACGCCGACCGGTTCGTGATGCGCGGCCGTGCGATGAGCGGCTGGCTGCGAGTAGAGGCCGAGGGCGTCGAGACCGACGACGATCTCCGGCGATGGGTCGGCGTGGGTGTCGCGTACGCCCGGAGTCTTCCGGCGAAGCCATAGGCGTACGCGCTCGACGATGCTGGTCACCCGTCGCCAAGGAGAGCTGTGGTTGATCACCCATCCCGAGCACGGACGCGTCGCCGGCGAGCTGTGCAGTCGCTGGGGTAACGATCTGTTCCAGACGCCGGCGCAGCACGAGGCGTTGGTAATCGCGGCAACCCATCACGACGACGGCTGGTATGAGCTCGACGGCCGCCCGTCGTTCAATGCCAAGGAGGCGCGTCCCGCCCACTTCCTCGAACTTCCGCTCGAGGTCACCGTGGGACCGTACGGCCGTGGCGTCGACAGCGTGTACGCACGAGACCGCCACGCCGGCGCGCTCGTGAGCATGCACTGGGCGGGCCTCTATCACACGCGTTTCGGCCTGCACGGCGGCGAGCCAGTTAGGCACCCGCTCGCGGTCGAAGTCGTCGCCGAGCAGGACCACCGCCGGGCTGCCGCGCTCCGCGAGGCCTGGGGCGGCCATGGCCTGCGTAGCGAGTTCGAGCACGGCACCTGGTACGCGTACGAGCTGCTCCAGGCGCTCGACCTGATGTCGCTCGCGCTGGGGCTGGTCGATCCGGCCGAGCCGGCGGTCGACGATTCCCTTCCCGTGCCGTCGACGCTCGCCCGAGTAGAGCAGCCGCAGGGCGCGCGTGTGATCCCGGCTGTCCCCGTCGCGCCGGGCGGACCGTATATCGAGGTGACGCTGCGGGTCCCGTCGCCGGGCGTGGTGTCGCTGGATCCGTATCCGTTATCTGAGCCGAGCTTGGAACTCGAGGTGTCGGCGCGCCGCGTGGAGGATCGCCGTTACGCCTCGGCCAAGGAAGCGGCGAGCGCCTATCACGGCGCGGAGTCAGAGCCGATCAAGATCCAAGTCGGCCCGGCCTAGCCATGTCGATGAGCGCCGGCCGAGAGAGTTTGCTCACCGCGCGCGTGTCGCGCGCCGAGCTGGTAGCCCGGGAGCTCGAGCGCGACATCCTCGATCACCGCGAGGCGGGCGAACGGCTCGGGACCAAAGACGATCTGCGGAAGCGGTTTGGAGTGGCCGTCGCAACGGTGAACGAAGCCGTGCGCCTGCTCGAGACACGAGGACTGATCGCGGCGAGGCCCGGACCGGGCGGCGGCGTGTTCGTGTCCGGGCCCGCGACCCGTCTCGCAGTGAGCCACGTCGTGCTGGGGTTGAAGAGCGGAAGCGCGAGCTACCAGGAGTGCCTCGAGGTGCGCGATGCGCTCGAACCCCTGATCGAAAGTCACGCCGCGCGCCACCACCGGGCGACCGATATCCGGGACCTCAATCGGATCGTCAAGCGCATGGAGGCCGCCCGCGACGACCCCGCGACGTTCTTCAAGTGCAACTGGGCGTTCCATCGTCGCGTCGCCCAGCTGTGTCGCAACGGTCCCCTGAGGGCCATGTACCTGGCCCTTATCGACTTCCTCGAGTTGAGCATCGATCACGCCGAATTCTCGGACTTCGACGGCGATGCCATCGCCGCAGTTCATCGCAATCTCGTCAAGGCGATCGACGGCGGGGAGGGGCCGCGGCTCGACGCTGCCGTAAGGGCCCACCAGCCGACGACGAGCCGGTGGCGGTTGTCGGTCAAGCGCGCGCCTCGCGGCTAACCGCTGCCGGCGAGCGAATGCCTCCCCGTGACTCGGGGTAGGGCACTGTCTGAGACGACGAGGGAGGAGAGGCATGACTACACCGGTCGAGGACGTCAGCACGCTGCCGGGGAAGAAGCTCACCGATCAGATGGCCAATCCGATCGGCAAGGTCACGAAGATCTACGCCACCGACGACGGCTACCCGATGTGGGTCGGCGTCGACGCCTCCCCAGGTATGGGCTCCGGGCGCACGGTGCTGGTTCCGCTGGCGCGGCTGAAGGACGAGAACGGCGAGCTCCGCGTTCCCTATAGCAAGCAGCGCATCATTGAGTCCCCTGAGGTCGATGCAGACGAAGGCATCTCCGCCGAGTGCGACCGCCGGCTTCGCGACTTCTACGGCATCGATACAGGCGACCAGGAGATGCGCAGCGACAACAAGTCCTACGCTGCGCGCGTACCCGAGAACGGCGGCGCGGCTCAGCGCGTCGAAGCTCCCGGCGAGCTAGAGACGCCCGATGCTGATACGCGGACCGAAGAGAGCGAGGAACGTCTGCACAATCCCGGGAGCTCCGAGACGCGGGACGTGACGGCCGGGGACGTGGCCCACGACGACCAGCAGGTCGACGACGCCGACGAGGAGGAGTGAGGCACAAAGTCGACGCGTCGTTCGGCGATGACGCACCTCGAGCGGTTCGGTCGGCGCGACGAGCTGGCAGTCGCCTGGCAGGGCTGACGCCGGCGAGTGCTACCCGTCGAGGCCGCGGTCGCGGATCTCTCGCTGGGCGGCCTCGGATTTCCCAAGTCCGTCGAGGTGCATCGCCCGCAGCACCTCGGGCGTCTTTGTGAACTGGATGTCGCGGTAGTCGACGACCTGCACATGGTTGCCCCACGGGTCGTCGAAGTCGAGCGAGCCGGAGCGCTGCACCGCGACGCCGGCGTCCTCGAGGGCCTTGCGCACCGCCTCCTTATCGTCGACGACAAGCCCGAAGTGGCGGTCGTCGTCGACCGGCTGCTTCCGCCCCGCCGCCACCGCGATGAACTGGTCGCCCATGTCGATGAACGCCATGCGCCGACCGGCGCGTCCGCGTAGCTCAAACTCGAAGAACCGCCCGTACCAGGCGAGCGCGTCGTCGACGTCCCCGACCTCGAGCGCGACGTGGTTGATGCCGACAAGGCGTGCCATGCCGCCGGCCGTGCCGGGCTAGACCCCGACCTCCGAGACCGTGCCGGCCTTCATCTTCGCCCACTCAGCCTTGTGCGCGCGCTTGGCTGTTTGGTACTCGAGTAGCGCCTGGCTCGAGTCCACGTCGCCGAGCGTCGGGTGGGGCGGCACCAGGCCGCTCGCCGCCTTGACGTGGAACCGCTTGGCCAGGACCGCGCCGAGCGCCTTGATCTTCATCTCGCCGAATCCGGGCAGCGCCGCCAGGTTCGCCCGGAGCGTCGCGGAGTCGGGGGCGTCGGTCCATACGCGGCCGGCGTCGCCGTCGTAGTTGTCGCGGATATGGACTGCCAGGTCGTGGACGCGCCGTGCCATCGACCCGGGGAAGCGGTGGATGGCCGGCCGCTCGCGGAAGACCGGCTCGAGGTCGGCGCCGGCGAGCGCGTCCGCGTCGAGCGTGCCGACCCGTTCGCGGATCGCCAGCGGGCCGGAGAATGCTTTCTGGACGGACACCTGCTGGTCGAGGGCGAAGCCGATGAGAAGCGCCATTGGGTCGGAGGCAATGAGCTCGTTGGCCGCGTCGGAGTCAGTGACATAGAGGCGATCGGGCATGGGCCCGATCATACGGGGTGCGTCCGGCCGCGCCGGCGCGCGTGCGTGCGTCCGGCCCCCTACCCCCGCCCGCGCGCGGGGGCCCCCTACCCCCGGCGCGCGCGGGGGTTCGCGCGCGGAACGTTTGGGTAGCTGAAAGCCATGACAACTGCCACCGGCACCACATCCACGCGTCATATCCAGACCAGGCGGCTCCCCCGCACGACCGGGGCGCTGAGCGGTTTGCTCGTGATCCTGCTCGGCATCTGGGGCGGCCTGATCCCGTTCGTCGGGCCCTACTTCCACTACGCCTTCGGGAGCTACAAGACCTGGCACTACACCTCTGAGAGGCTCTGGCTCTGCATCGTGCCGGGTGCGGTGGCGGTGATCGGCGGCCTCTTGCTGCTGCGCAGCTCGCGCCGCTCGAGCGGCCTGCTCGGCGGCTGGCTCGGCATCGCGGCGGGGGCGTGGTTTGCGATCGGCCCCGCCATCAGCCTGCTGTGGCATTCGGCCGGAAACCCGATCGGCGCGCCGATGGGGAATCACACCCGTCAGGCGATCGAGTGGCTCGGCTACTTCTCGGGGCTCGGGGTCCTGATCGCCACGCTGTCGGCATTCGCGATGGGGCGGTACATCTCTCGTCCGCGGGTCGTCGAGGAAGCCGCGATCGCGGGCGACGAGGCAGTCGCGGAGCACGAGGAACGCGTCGCTGAGCGCGACGCCCCGGTTGGGGCGACCGCCGCGGGTGGGGCGGTAGCGGCCCACGAGGCCCGTGGCTTCGGAGCCCGTGATGAGACGGCCGCAACTCGCGAGGAGCCCCCCGCTCGTGAGGACACGGCCGCTACGCGTGACGAGCCGGTCGCGGCCCGCCAGCGCGAGGAGCCGATGCCGTCGGCCGACGAATCGGCGAGGCGCATCATCTCGCCGGGCGCGCCCGCGAACGAGCCGGTGTCCCGTGCAGACGGGCCGGTGTCCCGTGCAGACGAGCCCGTCGCCTCGGCGAACGAGCCCGTCGCCCCCGCCACCGAGCCCGCAGCGCCCGCCACCGATCCCGCGGCCCCGGCCGGCGAGCCCGGAGCGGCAGGTGACGCTGCGGCCACGGGCCCGGCCACCACCACCGGACCGGCGTCCGTCACTTACCGCCGGCGCCCGGGGCTCTCCCGGCTCCGCCGGCGCTAGACCCCCCGCCCCAGTCCGAAGGCCCGGGCAGATCCGCCGCCCGGGCCCGCGCCGCCAGGACCGGGGATGGCGACCGGGCATTTGGACATCTGCGCGCGCGGATCCTTGTCCCGAAGGCCAATGCGGGGGCGGGCGCGGTACCGCAGGATGTCGACCCCGTGAGCACAGACCTGATCGTTTCCTACGACGGCACGCCCAACGACGACGACGCGTTGGCTTTGGGCAAGCTGCTGGCGAAGAGCGGAGCGCGGCTGGCGCTCGCGTACATCCGCCATTCGCGCGAGTTCGACCCGCGCCGAGAGGAACTCGCGCAGCATGACGCGGAGCGCCGGCTCGACCAGGGCGTCGCGTTGCTCGGGGACCCGCAGATCGCCAAGCACGTCGTGTTCAGCGGCTCGACCGGAGAAGGCCTCGAGCAGCTGGCCGAGGCTGAGCACGCATCGGTGATCGTGTTCGGATCTGACTACCGCACGCCGCCCGGCCGGGCCGAGCCCGGCACGAGCGCGCAGAGGCTGCTCGAGGGCGGGTCGGTCGCGATCGCGGTCGCGGCGGCCGGACTCAGGACCGAAACCGACGACGATGTCAAGTCGATCGCGGTCTTCGCAGCCGACGGCGACGGCGCTGCCCAGCAAACAGCGGACGTGCTCGCGGGCAAGCTCGGGGCGTCGATCGTCGACCTCGCCGGCGCCGACATCGACCTGATCGTGGTCGGGTCGTCGCCGAATCCCTCCCGGCGAATCGCGCTGAGCGGGTCGAGCCGGAGCATGCTGAACGCCTCGAGGGGCTCGGTGCTGATCGTGCCTTCGGGCGATCCCGTCCAGCTCTGACCGTCGCGGTCAGAACTCGCCGCGCCACCCGGCGTGCGCCCTGTGTCGCAAAGGTCAGGCACACTGTTCGCGTGGCTGACACGCGCGCCGAGACGCAGCGTCCCCGCAATCTGGGCACCGGGCAGGTCGTGTTGCTCCCGGCCGAGCCCTCCGCCGAGCCGACCGAGGACCGCCCGAGCTCCTACCGCTTCACCGACCCTGGGCTTTCGGAGCTGCCGATCGACGCGCTGCTGGAAGAGCTGCTGAATCGTATCCAGGAGGCACTCGAAGTCGACACGGTCGCGATCCTGCTGTACGACACCGACTCAAAGCAACTCGTCGCCCGCGCCGCCAAGGGAATCGAGGAGGAGGTCGAGCGCGGGGTCCGGATCCCCCTCGGACGCGGGTTCGCCGGCCGGATCGCGGCTGAACGCGTCCCAATCGTCATCGCCGACGTCGACCACGCCGATGTGCTCAATCCGATCCTGCGCGAGAAGCGGATCGCGTCGCTGCTCGGGGTGCCGCTGATCGTCGAGGGCGAGCTGATCGGGGTGCTCCACGTGGGCTCGCTGCAGGCCCGGGAGTTCGGGCAGGCCGATCTCGCCGTGCTCCAGATCGCGGCCGCGCGTGCGGGCCCGGCGATCGAGCACGCCCGGCTGTCCGCGGCGCTCCAGCACGAGCATGACGTGTCGATGCTGCTCCAGCGCAGCCTCCTCCCCAAGCGACTCGCCGACATGGTCGGAGTGAAGGTCGCCACGCGCTACCTCCCCGCCCGCGAGGAGGTGGGCGGCGACTGGTACGACGTGTTCGAGCTTCCGCGCGGCAAGGTCGGCGTCGTGATCGGGGACGTGGTGGGTCACGGAATCTCGGCCGCTGCGCTGATGGGCCGGCTTCGGACCGCGCTGCACTCCTATGCAATCGAAGGTCACGGCCCGGGGCGCACGCTCGAGCTCGTCGATCGTTTCGTGCAGTCGCTCACCGAGTCGGCGATGGCGACCGCCGCCTACGCCGTGTTCGACACGTATACGTCCGCGCTCCATTACGCCACGGCCGGGCACCTCCCGCCGGTCGTGATCTCGGGCGGGGAAACGCGGGTGCTCGAGGTCACCCCGGCGCCTCCGCTCGGAGCGTTCCCGTACGGCCGCTGCCCCGAGCACGAGCTGTCGCTGGAAAGCGGAGAGATTCTGCTGCTGTACACCGACGGGCTCGTAGAGCGCCGGGGCGTCCCGCTGAGTACCGGGATCGAGGCGCTGGCCACGGCTGTGCGGGACGCGACGACGCCCGAGGACGCCTGCGCGTCCGCGATAGCGGATCTCGTTCCGGTGGTCGGTCTGAACGACGACGTGGCGATCGTGTCACTCCAGAGCGCGATCGTGCCGAACGAGCTGCACCTGACACTCCCCGCCGAACCGAGGACCCTCTCCCACGTGCGGCGAGTGCTCCGCCGGTGGCTGAACGAGCGCGGCGCCGACGACGGCGACATCGCCGAGATGACGATCGCGGTGAGCGAGGCGTGCGCCAATGCGATCGAGCATGCCTACGCTCCCTCGCCGGCCACGTTCGAGCTCCACGGGTGGGCGAACAACGGAGACATCACGGTTACCGTGCGGGACGACGGGCACTGGCGCCCGCCCCGAGGCCACAATCGCGGGCGCGGCCTGTCGATCATCGTCGCGGCCATGGACGACGTGCAAATCGATCGGACTGCCGAAGGGACGGAGGTCGTCATGCGGCGGCACATCACCCGGAAATGAGCCTCGCCGACGTTCAGATCACGCTGGTCCCCAACGCGCTCATTGCCCACGTCACCGGTGAGGTCGACATGTCGAACGCCGAAGACGTCGGAGCGACGGTCATCAGGGCCACCCCGAACGAGGCGCAGGGCGTGGTCCTCGACCTGTCCGGTGTCGACTACCTGGACAGCGCTGGCATCTATGTGATCTACGGCATGCGCGCGAGCCTGCAAGCGCGCGGCCAGGCGCTGATCCTCGTGATCCCGCCGGTCTCCCCGGTGTACGACTCCCTCCGCCTGGCCGGTGCCGAGCGCCCTGGGGAGGTCGCCGAGGAGGTCGGGGACGCGCTCGCGATCTTCGACAGCGCGCCCCCGCCGGGCACCTGACGGGTCATCCGTCCGCGGGCTCGAGCGCGATCTCTTCCCAGTCCCCGACTCGGCGGTAGCCGACCTCGGCGTAGATCTTGTTCGAGGTGGGGTTGTCGAGATCGGTGTAGAGCATGCACTGCCGGGCGCCTCGGGTGAGCGCGCGCCGGCTGGCCGCAGCGACGGCGCTGCCGGCGTAGCCCCGGCGGCGCAGCGGCGGCGGGGTGTAGACCGGGCCGATCCGGACTACGCCGGCGACCTCGGGTGTGACGCCGACCATCGATACGGGCTGTCCGTCGTCCCACACCAGCATGCCCTCACGGCGCATCCGGCTGTCGATCATCGCCGCCGCCTGCGACGACCCCGCGACGCCCGCCTCGCTGACGAACTCTTCCATCCAGGCGATCAGCAGCGAACGGTCGCCCGCTTCGGCTAGACGGAGCGCTCCGGGCGCCGGCCTCGCCGGATCGCGCACCTCCTCGAGTGTGTGCATCGCCTCGCGGATCGCGCAGTGCGCCGCGCCTCCGGTCTGCGCCGCCCACGCCGCGGCGATCGCGCGGGACGTCTCGGGGACGCTGGTGACGCGGTCCACGTCGGGGTCTGCCCGCAGCCACAACTCCACGAACTCGCCGGCGTCGGCGTCGAGCCGGCTTGCCAGCAGCGGATGGGGCGGCGTTCGCATTGCCGCGAATCGCACCTCGTCATCCTCCGCGACGCCGTAGGAGAACACGGTGCCGGTGTCGCGGTAGACCCCGTCGAGCACGTTCATCAAGACGGTCGCGAGCACATTGCACTCGATGTGCGCCGCCAGCAGGCGCTCGGTGCGGGCCGCGAACTCGGTCGCGTCACGCGCCAGGACGAACCGCATCGCTGCGGTGAAACATCTCGTCCTGGACCCGTTCAGCGAGCGGGCTCTCGTTTCCCGGGACCGTGTCGCTGCCGGTGTCGGCGCTGTCGCTGCCGGTGTCGGCGCTGGCCGACGAGGGGCCGGCTTCGCGGCCTTCGTTATCGGCGTCGTCCGCCCCGTGGGCGCGGCCCTTCAGCCGATGTGTGACAACGCCCGCCAGTGCGAGCGCGATTCCCGCGCTGAGGATGGCGACGGCGACCTGCCAGATCGATAGTGAGCTCCGGAACCGCTCTAGCCGGGTGGGCTGCTTCGCCCGCCTCGTTGCGACTCTGGACGCGAGTCTTAGATTGGGCATGTGCCCGAGCCTACACCGCACACCCAGCGCCCAGGAGATAGTTCGGTTCGGGCCGGGCGTCGCCCCGGGTTCGGGGCGGCTCGGATCGGGTAGCGCGTTAGATATGAGCCTCGAGGTTCCCCAGCCCACCGAGCCCGTCACGCCGGCCGTCCCTGACGCGCCTGTCACGCCCGCCGTGCCGGACCCCGGGACGCCCGCTGCACCCGAGGAGCCGGCAACCGTGCCGGGCCCCGACGAACCGTCCTCGCCGATCGCGCCGAACCCCGGCCCGGACGAGGCGCCCGAGCCCGAGCGGTCGCCCCAGCCGGGTCCCGAGCCCGACCGAACCCCTGCGCCCCAGCCCGGCGAGTCCTAATCGGGCGTGCCGGCGATCACCCGCGCGAGCTCGCTCGCGTGGTGGCGGTGGATCAGATGGCCGGCGTGGTTGATTTCGACCAGCTCGGCCCGCGGAATCTGGCCGGCGAGCCGCCGGGCCGCCGCGATCGGGACCACGCGGTCGGCGCTGCCGGCGACGATCGTCGTCGCGGCGGAGATCTCCCCGAGACGTCCCCCGAGCGCAGGCAGGTCACGCACCAGGAACCGTTGCTCGCGCACGAACGACCGCCATGCGGACGGAGTGAGGAGCATGCGGCCGGCGGCTCTCAGGTAGCGGTCATCGAGCGCCGTCGACTCCGCGACCCAGCGCCTGACCGGCCCGGCGCCGAGCACGAGACCGCCTGCGCTCATCGCGCCCACGCCGGCGAGCCAGCCCACGACGGGGGCGGCCAGGAGGTAGTCGACCGCGCTCAGCGAGTCGACGTTGGCCGCCGGCGCGACCAGCACGAGCCGGCCTACGCGCTCGGGGCTCGACCACGCGAGCCACGCCGCCACGGCCGCTCCCAGGCTGTGTCCGACCACCGTTGCCCGAGCAGCGCCGGCCCGATCCAGCTCGTTCCGCGCCGCGCTCGCGTTACCCGCGAGGTCGCGCACCGGCGACTTGCCATCCCAGCCGGGACGGTCGATCGCGATCGTCCGCGTCGCAACTGGAATCAATGCTCGGACGTGATCCCAGTCCGCCGCCGCACCGGGTTGTCCGTGCAGCAGCAGAACGGGATCGTGGGACACGGCGGACACCTCCGAGCGGGCATACTAGAGCGGTGACGTCAGCGCTTCTGTCCGACGCCGTCGCGCCGCTCCGCGCCGATCCGGCCCGCGCGGCGATCATGTTCGACATCGACGGCACGCTCGCCCCGATCGTCGGGCACGCCGCGGATGCCCGCGTGCCTGCGAGCACGCGCTCGCTGCTCGCGCAGATCGCCCGTCGGTATGGCGTGGTGGCGTGCGTCAGCGGCCGCAGGGCCTCGGAGGCGCGGGCGATGGTCGCGATCGGCGCGATCTCATACCTGGGCTCGCACGGCGCCGAGGTGCTGCGCGCCGGGTGGACCGAGCCGGTGGTGGATCCCGCGCTCCTGGATTGGACCGAGCGCATCCACGCGTTCGCGCGGGACTCCGAAACCGCGGAGCTGCGCCGGCTGCGGGTCCGTCTCGAGGACAAGGGGCCGATCGTCGCCTTTCACTGGCGCGGTGCCCCAGACGAGGAGGCGGCGCGCGCGGCGATCGACTCGATCGCGGCCAAGGCCGAGGCCGCCGGGCTGCGCACGCACTGGGGGCGGAAGGTCCTCGAGGTGCGCCCGCCCGTGCGGATCGACAAGGGCGCCGGCATCACTTCGTTTCTCGCCGACACCGATGTCAATGTGGCGATGTACGTCGGCGACGACGCCACCGACCTTGACGCCTTCCATGCCCTGGTGTCGCTCGCCGACGAAGGGCGCATCTCGAAGGCGATCCGGGTGGGAGTCCGCTCGGACGAGGGACCGGCCGAGATCGCCGAAGAAGCCGACATCGTGGTCGACGGTACCGACGGCGTCGTCGAGCTCCTCACGGTCCTGGCCGCCGACTGAGGCCAGGACGGCGACGCGTGCGGTTCTCGGACTTCCTGCGGACCACGGTCCTGATCAGCGCAGCGGCCGCGAGCGCGCTAGCGGCGGTCACCGTGGCGGCGGGCGCCGGCACCAACGACGATCTGCTCGTGCCGTTCGCGGCCGGCTGGTGGGTGATCGCCGGCTTGGCCGGGATCTGGATGGGACGCCGCGCCGGAACCACCACGCAGATCGGTTCGTTGCTAGCGAGCGCGCGCACGCAGCCGTCGCTGCCCGAGGTCAACCCGGCTCGCACCGTGCTCAACCGCCTGTGGCCGCTGCTGTTCATGACCATCGGCGCCGGCGCATTGGCGTTCCTGGTCCCTCAGGTGCCCGCGGTCGCGACCGGATTCGCGATCATCTGGGCGCTGGCCTGGCGCCGCCAGGCCTCGGCGGTTACGGCGATCGAGGAGCGCGACGGCGCCCGCTTCTACGTCGAGCGCACATCCCCGCTTAAACCGATCCGTTTGATCCGCACGCCTGGCTTCCGTTCTAACCTGTTCGAGTTGAACGGGGCGTCTGGTCACTCACGGCGCGCCCGACCCCGCGCGTGATCGTCCCGTCCTTTATCCCCAGCCCGCCGCAGAACGGCTTTTACCTCGGGCCGCTGTTCGTGCATGCCTACGGGCTCGCATACGTGTTTGCGGTGGCTGGGGCGATCTTCGTCACCCGGTGGCGGTGGCGGAAGGTCGGCGGCGATCCCGACATCTGTTACGAGGCGGCCGCCTGGGGCTTCCCGGCCGGGCTGATCGGGGGTCGCCTGTACTTCGTGATCACGACGCCGAGCCAGATCGAACCCCACAACTTCTGGGGCATCTTCGCGATCTGGAAGGGCGGCCTCGGGGTCTGGGGCGGGATTGCGTGCGGCGTGGCGGTTGGCTATCTGGTTATTCGCAGACGGCTCACCCACGGCGACGTTCTGCGGTTCATGGACGCTCTGGCGCCCGGGTTGCTGGTGGCCCAGGCGATCGGGCGGATCGGCAACTACTTCAACCAGGAGCTGTTCGGCAAGCCGTCGACGCTCCCTTGGGCGCTCAAGATCTCACCAGCTCACCGCCCGCCGCACTACACGCAGTACGCCACGTTCCAGCCGTCCTTCCTCTACGAGATCATCTGGAACCTGTTGCTGGCGGGCGGGCTGATCTGGCTCGGCAACCACCGCAAGATCAAGCCGCCGGGCCTGTTCGCCCTGTACGTCGCCGGCTACTCGGGCTACCGGATCTTCGAGGAGCAGATCCGGATCGACTACTCGAACCACATCCTTGGGATGCGGCTCAACTTCTGGATCGCGACGCTTCTGTGCCTGGCCGGGTTGGCCTGGTTCGTGTGGATCCAGAAGCGCGGCAAGTACGATCCGTTGCCGCTGGATGGGCCGAGCTCCGACGCGCGCGCCGTCATGCGCAGGAAGCCGACCGCCCCCTACCGCAAGCCGCCTGCCCCGACGTACGGGAAGAAGTCGTCATCAGGCGCGCGACCGACGTCGCGCTCGGGAGGCCGTCGGCGCGGCGCCGACCCCTGAACCAACGGCGCGGTGACGTGGGCGGATCGCCTCGATGGCGCGCCACGGCCCGGTGTTGACCACCTGCTCGGAAGTCAGCCAGGCGCGGCGCGCGGTCGCGATCCCGTAGCGCGCGACCTCGAACCCGGCCACGCGGTGAGAGTCCGAGTTGATCACGATCGGCACGCCGGCGGATGCGGCGGCGCGCGCGTGGATGTCGTTGAGGTCGCGGCGGTCGGGGTTGGAGTTGATCTCGAGCATCGTGCCCGTGCGTGCCGCGGCGTCGATCACGCGCTCGACGTCGAGGGCATACGGGGCGCGGCGCTCGAGCTTGCGCCCCGTCAGATGGCCGATGACGTCGACCATCGGATGTTCGATTGCGCGGATCACTCGGTCGGTCATCGCCCCCGACGACATTCGGAACGACGAGTGGACGGACGCGATCACCCAGTCGAGCTCGGCCAGCAGTTCGTCGGGGTAGTCGAGCGACCCGTCGGGGAGGATGTTGACCTCCGAGCCCGCGAGCAGCTCGATCCCGTCGATGTCGGTGGCGCGGATGCGGGCGATCTGCTCGCGCAGGCGCTCGGGCGAGACCTCGTCGCCGAACCCGAAGCTCGCCGAGTGGTCGGTGATCGCGAGGTATTCGTAACCGAAGTCCCGGGCCGCCAGCGCCATCTCCTCGATCGAGGCCGTGCCGTCTGAGGCGGTGGTGTGCGAGTGCAGATCGCCGCGCAGATCGCTCCGTTCGATCAGTTTCGGGAGAGTGCCGGCCGCGGCGGCTGCGAGCTCGCCGCGGTTCTCGCGGAGCTCCGGCTCGATGTACTCGAGTCCGAGCAGCGCGTACACCTCGTGCTCGGTGGCGCAGCGATGGGTCTCGCCGGTGGCGTCGCCGAGGACCCCGTACTCGGACACGTGCAGGCCCTTGCGCACAGCGGCCTCGCGCAGCGCCATGTTGTGCTGCTTCGAGCCGGTCAGATGCTGGAGGAGGTTGCCGAACTGGTCGTGCTCGACGATCCGCAGGTCGACCGCGATGCCGGTGTGCGTTCGCAGCCGCAGGCCGGCTGTCGCCGGGGTGCCCGCGTGCTCGACGAGGTCGAGCTCGGCAGCGGCCCGAGCCAGCGCGAGCGGATCAGACGCGGTGGCGATCACGTCGAGGTCCTTGACGGTGTCGGTCATGCGCCGGGCCGAGCCCGCAAGCTCAACCGCGCCCGACGCGGGATGGGCGCGAAGCGCCGCCACCAGCGGTTCACCGATCGCGAGCGCGCGGCTGAGCACGACGCGAGCCGGCCGCTCGCCGGCGCCGTCTAATCGGACCGAGGCGAGGATCGCCTCTTCGGCCTTCGGGCCGAACCCCTTCAGCGTGCGGATCTGGTGGTTCTCCGCGGCCCCGCGTAGCGCCTCGAGCGAATCGATCCCGAGCTCGTCGTACAGCCGGCGCGCGCGCTTGGGCCCGAGCCCCGGGAGGTGCGTCATCGCGAGCAGGCCCGGCGGGAACTTGGCCCGCAGCTTCACCGCGGCCGGGATCGCGCCCTCGTCGGCCAGCGCGATGATCTTCTCCTGGATGGTCGCGCCGATGCCGGGCAGCTCCGTGGCGCGGCCCTGGCGGGCCAGCCCGAGGACCGAGACCGACGACTCGCGCACGGCCTTGGCCGCGTTCCGGTAGGCGTTCGTGCGGTAGATGGCGGCGCCGTCGAGCTCGGTCAGATCGCCCAGCTCGTCGAGGGCGGCCGCGATCTCGGTGTTCGTCGGGTCCGACATCTAGTCTCTGTACGGTATCTGGCCGTCGGCGCGCCGGGTGGGGTTGGGTCGGATGGCGGTGGCGTTGGCCGGCCGGCCACTCGGAATAGTTGGTCCCAGGGACGCCGAGCGCAGCGAGGCCCATTACCCGCTATACTTTTTGAAGTAACCCCGCACAGCACCCTTCAAGGAGCCCACATGGCAGGCACCGTCGCCGAAGTCACCGACAACAACTTCCAGGCCGAGGTCATCGAGTCCGATGTCCCCGTGCTCGTCGACTTCTGGGCGCCGTGGTGCGGGCCGTGCCGGATGGTCGCCCCCGTGGTCGAGGAGATCGCGCAGGAGCGCTCCGAGGACCTCAAGGTCGTCAAGTTGAACATCGACGAGAACCAGGAAACGGCGATCCAGTTCAACGTTATGTCGATCCCGACGCTGATCCTGTTCCGCAACGGGCAGCCGGCGAAGACCGTGATCGGCGCCTACCCCAAGAAGAAGCTCGTAGCCGAGCTCGAGCCGGCACTCACCGCTTCCGCCTAAGGCGCCAGCGCCACAAGCACGCGCAGCTTGCGCCCGTCGATGTCGATGGGCGCCGCTGAGCCGTCGAGCGACTCGTAGCTGACCTTCACGGCCAGCGTCTCGCCGGCGATGTAGGTCTCGTGCGAGCGCGCGGCGGCCACGAGCGCGTCGTCGCCGTCGATCGCCAACAGGATCCGATCGGTTACCTCGAGGCCAGCGTCCTGGCGCGCGCGCTGCACGACGCGGACGATCTCCCGCGCCCAACCCTCCACCCGCAGATCCTCGTCGATCTCGAGCTCGAGCGCGACCGCGTGCGAGCCCTCGCGCTCGACCTGGTAGCCCTCGAGCGGCTTCATCGACACCTGGAGGTCGGCGGCCGACAGCTCGTGGTCCTGGCCGTTGATCGAAACCACGACGAGCCCGCCCGCGCGCACCGTGGCCGCGGCGTGGGCGGCGTCGAGACCGGCGACGGCCGCCGCCATCAACGGCATGTTCTTGCCGAACCGGGGGCCGAGGGTGCGGTAATTCGGCTTGAGCTCGACCTCGCCGAGCTCGTCGGCCTCGGAAACGAAGCGGAGCTCGCGGACGTTCAGCTCCTCGCGGACGATGCTCGCCAGGCGCTCGATCGCCTCGCGCTCGGATCCGGTCGCGACCACGACGGCGGCGCGGAGAGGCCGGCGCACCGCGAGCTTGGCCTGGCCACGGGCGGCGAGCCCGAGGCGGACCGTCTCGCGGGCGATGGCCATCGCGGTCTCCAGCTCGGCGTGGCGAGCGGCGGCGTCCGGGGCCGGGAAATCGCATAGGTGGACGCTCGGCTCCGACCCGTCGAGGTTGTCGTAGATCTCGTCGGCGACGAACGGGCAGAACGGCGCGAGCAGCTTGGCCGTCTCCAGCAGGCAGGTGCGGAGCGTCGCGAACGCGGCCGGGTCGCCGTCCCAGAAACGGCGGCGTGAGCGGCGCACGTACCAGTTTGAGATCTCGTCGACGAACTCCTGGATCGCGCGGCCCGCGAAGGTGGCGTCGAACTGCTCGAGGCGGTCGCGGACGACCTCGATCGTGTGCTGGAGGCGCGAAAGCGCCCACCGGTCGAGCTCGGTCGCGGGGTTGTCGTCGGTGAACGCCGGGTCGCGATCGATTCCGTTGGCGTTGGCGTACAGCACGTAGAAGCTGTACGTGTTCCACAGCTGGAGCAGGAACTGCCTGACCGCCTCGCCGATCGTCTCGAGAGAGAAGCGGTAGCCGTCCCACGGCTGCTTGGAGGTGAAGAAGTACCACCGAAGCGCGTCGGCGCCGAACCGGTCGATCACCTCGCCCGGCGCGATCGTGTTGCCGAGCGACTTTGACATCTTGCGGCCCTGCTCGTCGAGGATCAGGCCGAGGCACACGACGTTCCGGTACGGCGAGCGGTCGAAGAGCAGCGTCGAGACCGCGATCAGCGAGTAGAACCAGCCACGGGTCTGGTCGAGGGCCTCGCAGATGAAGTCGGCCGGGAAGTGGTCCTCGAACTGCGTGGTGCCCTCGTGCGGGGCGTGGTACTGGGCGAACGGCATCGAACCCGAGTCGAACCAGACATCGATCACCTCGGGCACGCGGCGCATCGGCTCGCCACACTCGGCGCAGGGGAAGGTCGCGTCGTCGACATACGGGCGGTGCGGATCGGTCAGGTCGGTACCGGCGAGTTCGTTCAGCTCTCGCAGGGATCCGATGGCTACGGCGTGGGCGTTGTCGCAGCGCCACACCGGCAGCGGCGTGCCCCAGTAGCGCTCGCGCGACAGCGCCCAGTCGACGTTGTGCTCGAGCCAGTTACCAAAGCGGCCGTGCTTGACGTGCTCGGGCGCCCAGTTGACGGTCTCGTTGGCGGCGAGCAGGCGGTCCTTGACCTCGCTCGTGGCGATGTACCACGACGGCTTGGCGTAATACAACAGCGGCGTGTTGCAGCGCCAGCAGTGGGGATAGGAGTGCTCGAGCGTCTCGGCTCGGAAGATGCGACCGCGCGAGCGGAGGTCCTCGATCAGCTCGGGATCGGCATCCTTGACGTTCCGGCCGGCGTAGGGGCCGATGCGGTCGTCGTAGGTGCCGTCGAGCCGGACGGGGTTGACCACGTTCAGCCCGTACTGCTCGCCGAGGCGGAAGTCGTCCTCGCCGAAGGCGATCGCGGTATGGACCAGGCCCGTGCCGTCGGTGGCGGTGACGAAGTCGGCGAGCAGGACGGTGTGGCCGCGGGGGCCGTATTCGGATGCCGGGATGAACGCGAACGGCGGGTCGTAGGCGACGCCCTCGAGCTGGGCGCCCGGGAAGCGGTCCAGGACGTGCGCGCGCTCGCCTTCCGCGATCACGCGTTCGATCAGCGCCTCGGCGACCACGTAGATCTTGTCTTGATATTTCACGCGAACGTAAGTCAGTTCCGGGTCGACGGCGACCGCGGCGTTCGACACGAGCGTCCACGGAGTCGTGGTCCAGACCAGGAGCTGATCCCCGGGCTCTACGGCCTCGCTACCGGTCGTCAGCGGGAGGCGGACGTATACCGACGGGTCGACGACGTCCTGATAGACGCCGGGCTGCCCGAGCTCGTGGCTCGAGAGCGTGACCTGGTCGCGAGGGCAGTAGGGGACGACCTTGAGCTTCTCGTAGAGCAGACCCTTGTCGTGGATCGTCTTGAGCGCCCACCAGACCGACTCGATGTACTTCGGGTCGAGCGTCCGGTAGGCGTCGCCGAGGTCGATCCAGAACCCGATTCGCTCCGTCATCGCGTTCCAGTCCTCGACGTGGCTGAGAACCATCTCGCGGCACCGGGCGTTGAACTCGGCGATCCCGAACCTCTCGATGTCGGCCTTGGACGTGAAGCCGAGCTCAGCCTCGAGCGCGAGCTCGACCGGAAGGCCGTGGCAGTCCCAGCCGCCCTTGCGCTCGACGAAGTACCCGCACATCGTCCGGTAGCGGGGGAAGATGTCCTTGAACACGCGCGAGAGCACGTGGTGGATTCCCGGCGGCCCGTTGGCAGTGGGTGGCCCTTCGTAAAAGCCCCAGCGGGGCGCGTCCTGCCGGCGTCTTACCGATTCCGCGAACACCTGGCGCTCGCGCCAGCGCTCGAGCACGCGCTCCTCGAGCTCGGGGAACGAGACTCGAGGATCGACCGGACGGTGGGACTCGGGCATCGCGCCCGATTCTAGGAAGCTCGAGTGGACGCTGGAATCGCCGGGGTCGCCGACGAGCTAGCGGGCGGTGAGTGCCGGGAGCGCGTTCGCCGAGGTCGTCGCGCGGCTGATCCTGACCTCTTCGAGGCGGCCGAGAAGCACGTCACGCGCGGCCAGTGGCGTCGTGCCGAGCCGCGCGACCGTGCTCGCTCCGGTATCGGGCACCGCGCCGCGGAAATCGAAGATCGTGGCGCGGTTGGTGACCGAGCGGACCGAGTACACGAGCCGTCCGAGCGCGTCGAGCGTGATGCTCCGTCCCGCGAGCACGACCGCTCTCGGGTCGAGCGCGGGGAGGGCGCGGGCCAGACGGGTTGGTGTGATCGCGGTCGAGAGCGACAGCGTTCGCACGCCGGCGCGCCTCAGCATCAGCTCGAGCGACTGCGCGTACAGGCCGTCGAGCTCGAGCGGCGCCGAGGCGTCGAGGACGAGTACGCCCATGCTGCGCGTGGCCGGCGGGGCGAGCCGCTTGAGTGCCGACAGCCAGCCGGTCGCGTAGCGCCACGCGAACTCGTACTCGGGCGTGTTGGCGGCGGACTCATCGGCATGGGCCGACACAGCCTCTAGCAGCACTTCCTCGACAGTCCGCTCGACCGAGCGGAGCGCGAGGCTCTCCTCGAGGAGGGTATTCGCCTTGTCCTCGTCGAACGCGGCGAACGCAGTGGCCAGGCGCGAGCCGGACGACGGCCCTTCCCCGCGTTGCCGAGCGAGTGCGATCGCGCTCGAGACGTTGTGAGTTTCCGCCAAGGTGGCCCGGAGCGACTCGATCTCGCCCAAGGCGTACTGGCGGTGACCGCCGGGCGTGCGGCGGGGACGGGGAAAACCGTAACGGCGCTCCCAGCTCCGCAGCGTGTTTGGGCTGACGCCGAGCATCACCGCCGCGGCGTTCGTGCGAATTCCGTTCATCACGCTGAGTTATCGAGGTCCGCGGCGGATGGCGCAAGTGCCGCAACGGGACGTGCAAACTCGCACAAAAACTGACGATACGCGGGGGAGTTTGCATAACGCCGGGCCGCGATCGCGATCACCTTGGGCGGTGATCGCGGTCGCGCCCGGCCCGATCATTCGAACACGAGCAGGGCCGCCTGCGGAGGGCCGCAGCCGGCGATGCGAGCGGTGAGACGAATGCCGAAGGTGTTGGCCGGACGGACGACCGTGGTCCGGGTGCCGCCGTCGCCGCGCGCAGCCCAGGCGACCGCGACCGCGAGGCTCTCGCCGCGCTTCTCCTCGGCGCCGGCGGGCATCAATAGCTCGCTGACGTGACGATTGACGGCGTCGGGCTCGCTCGTGGCCAGCAGGCGCTCGGCGCCGCGGGAGACCGCGCACACCGCCAGCACGCGATCGAGCACGAGGAAGGCATCGCCGGCGTGCGGGGCGATGTCCTCGCCGGCCTCGAGGATCAGACCGAGGCTGCACTCGCCGCACACGCGCGAGTCCGGGGTTATCTGGTTGCCTGCCGTCGATCGTCGGGTTCCGCAGTGGCTGCAGAACGCGACGCTCGGAACCACCGGCTCGAGCTCGGTCGGGGAGACGAGTCGAAGTGCCGGTCTGTTAGTCGAGGATCGATTAAGCATCGAAATCGTGCAGAATGCCTAACGCGAGCTTCGGGAGGCGCTCCGTAACTGCACGCGTGCCCCAGCGGCCGCGGCTGAGGCGGAGGGAGTAGTCGCGATATGGTCGGACTCGAGGAGGTCGAGGAGAGTGCGCTGGGCATCGCCCGCGCCGGAAGGCAGGACAGCGGTCCCGGTGACGCGGGTCCGTGGGCGCTCGGCACCGCGCCGGTAGATCGCCAGCGGCATCGCGCCCACGGCGAGGCGGATCGCGTATGCCCAGCGGGCGACGGTGTCGTCGTCGAGATGGCCACCGGCCACGACCACGAGGTTGGGCCGGTGAACGTTGGCGGCGTCGCCGATACCCGCCACTCCGCGCGCGGACAGGCTGAGAACCTTGATGCCGGCGCGCACGCAGAACAGCTCGAGCGCGCGGATGTACGGGGCGTCGCGGTCGAGCTCGTCGCGCGAGGCGTCGCCGACCACGATCGACACCTGGCGCACCGGGGGCGGCGTCAGCCGGATGGCGCGACGGAGCCAGTCGGTCGCCCAGTGGGCCGCGAACGCCCACGCGGCGGACTCGACCGAGTAGCGCCGGGAGATCTCGTCGAGCGTGGGAAGCAGCACCTCCTCGACGGAACGTTCCACGGAACGGAGCGCCAGCGCCGCCTCGATCGCCGAATCGGCCCGCTCGCTGTCGTAAGATGCGAGGGCGCCGACGAGCGAGTTCGCGTCCGCGGCCAGGCCTTCGCGAGCGCGCGAGATCGCAGAGGAGATCGAGAGACCCTCTTGAAGAGCGTCCTTCAGCGCGGCGACTTCGCCGTGCGTGAAAAGTCGGTGTTTACCAGGCGATCGCTGCGGTTTGGGGAACCCGAACCGTCGCTCCCAGGCCCGCAAAGTATTCGGGCTCACGTTCAGGAGCGCAGCCGCCTCGCTCGTCTTGAGATAGCGCATGCGCAGTTAAAGAGACGTAGATGTTGCTATTTCGACCACTCCATTGCCCTCCTGAATACCCCGACATAGAATTGCACAAGTTTTCGTCCATAGTGCCCCCCAAACCTCCATTTTTTAGAGGTGGAGGGACGTCATCGCCCCCAAACGTCCCGAGGAGCCGGAGAGCCCATGACTTGGCGCAACGGCTGATCTCTGCGCAGAAAACCTCGCCGTAGCGCGCGTTTCGCGCTAACTTGCCGAGCATGGTCGGTCCCCTGGCCGGACGCCGTCCGCGCGGCTGGACGCTGGGCGCCATCGCTCCATTCCTGGTTGGCCTTGGTTTGGCGATGTCCGTCGCCGCGGCGTTGGTCGCTGCGCCGGCCGACCAGGTCAACGGTCTCAGTTTGATATTGGCCGTGGCGGCGATCGGCGCCGGGTTGATGGTGGCCGGGAAACCAGACGGCCTTTCCATCTCGGCGTCGTTCGTCGTCTTCACACTCGCCGCGGTGTTCCTGGGCGCTCGCTCGGCTGCTGCGGCCGCGGTCGTGTCAGAAATCACGGCGGCCATCCGGCTTCGGACTCGGCTGCGATCGGTGCTTCTCGTCAACCTTCCAGCCGCCGTGATTCCGGCAATCGCGAGCGCGCTGACCGCGTACGCCATCACCTCGCGCCGCGGAGATTCGGCTAGCTTCTACCTCGCCGTGCTCGCGGCCGCGATCGTCGGAGAGACGCTCAGCTTCGTCATCTTCGCGACTCTCCGACGGGCATTCTTCCCCGCCTGGAGCCAATTTGGCCCCCGGGCGTTCATTGAGGCCCTCCCGAGCGTGATGCTCAACGTTCTGCTCATCGTGGCAGGCGCCGGCATCACTGTGAAGCTCGGCAATGTCGGAATCGCGTTTGCGTTGTCCGCCGTGCTCACGTTCTCGTACATGGCCCACCTGCTCGACCAGTCCCGCCAGCGTGCCGAGCAGTACGTATCGCTGTCCTGGGGGGTCCTTGCCGGTCTGCTGCGTGCCCTGGACGTCCGCGATCCGCGGGCAGCGCGACACGCCGCGGCGGTGGCCAGATTTGCGCAGGACTTGGCCGAGCAGATCGGAATGAGCGCACAGGATCAGGAGCTCGCTCACACCGCCGGTTTGTTGCATGACATCGGGAACTTCGCGCTGTCAGATCGGGTCGCCGAGCGCGGGCGGACGCTCACCGATGAGGACTGGATGGCGATCCAGCAGCATCCGGAGCTCGGCGCGGACATGCTGCGCGACCTCGGGATGTACGGGCCGATCGGCGAGATCATCCTGACGCACCACGAGCGGATCGACGGACGGGGATATCCGCGCGGGCTGACCGGCGACGAGATCCCCACGATCGCGAAGATCATCGCGATCGCGGAGGTCTACGACACGCTCACGGCGGCGGACACCTATCGGACCCGGATGAGCTCGTTCGAGGCGTTGCGCGAGTTGCGGCGCGTTGCGGGCACCCAGCTCGACGCCGACTACGTCGAGATCCTGGCGGGGCTCCTGAGCGGCGAGGGGGTCGAGTATCGCCACGCCGACGCCGCGAGCTTCGACTCCGAGCTCGACATGGAGCGGCGCATCAAGGAGGCGCGCACCGGCTAACGCGGCCTGGTTGGGCCGGCGAGATGTTGTTCGTGTTCGCCCGCGCACGGTGTTGGCCCGCGCGGCGGGTTTTTTCGCCGGCGTGGGCGCATTACGCCATCGCCGCGCCGGTGCAGCCGGGCCGGCGAGCGATGCGGCGCCTCGGGTGGTTAGCTGACTAGACGTTCCGGGTGCGGGCTCTGGCCGGCGCGACGCTGCTGAAGCGTCTCCAGGAACTGCTCAATCTGCTCGACGCTGAACCGGCGCTGCCCTCCAGGCGTCCGATACGACTCGAGGTAGCCCATATCGGCCCACCTGCGGATCGTGCCGAGGGAAACCCCGAGCGCATTGGCGGCTTGCGACGTAGACAAACCGAGCGGACTGTTCCTCATTTGGTCCATACCTGGCATTTCAGAGACATTTGCGAGGAATGCCGCAGGTTGTGCAGCAATTGCACAACCTTGGCTCAGAAGCGGGAGGACAACTGTCCCTCCGCGAGGGATCTTGCTGATGCGACGATGTGGCCCTGCCAGTCACATTGCGACTCAGGCTCTACCACCATCACGATGGCGCGCGAGTAGCGTACCGCGAAACGGGCACCGGTCCACCCCTTGCGCTACTTCATTCGCTCGGGCTGTCCCACCGGGAGTGGGAGCCCGTCGTCGGCGAGCTGTCCTCCCGCTTCCGGGTACTGCTGCCCGACCTCCCGCTGCATGGAGATTCCGAGGATCGTCCCCGCCACCCGTACACCGCGGACTGGCTCGCCGAGGTCATCGCCGGCTTCTGCCGCGAGGTCGGCGGCAACCGGCCGCTGATCGCCGGGCACGACATCGGCGCCGAGATCGCCTTGCGGGCCGTCGTGTCCGGCCGGATGGAGCCGGCCCGGCTCGCGCTTATGCCCAACCGCCTGCACCGTCGCGACGAGTTCGCCGGGAAGCGGGCGGCGTGGCGTGCCGTCTGCCGCGCCGCGGCCATGCCCGGCTTCGACCGCGCGCTCGCGCGCGGTGCGACCCTGGTGTTCCGGCCTTCGATCGGTGAGCGCTTGTCGGTGCAGCGCAATCCCGCCGCTCGCGACCTCGTCCGCCACGCCTTCGCCGACGTCGCCGGCAACGGCAACCGCGCCCGGTCGTGGGCGAAGTTCGCGCGGCGCTGGCCCTCCGACCCCCAGCGTCAACTGCTCGATGCCTATCCCCGCATCGACACCCCCGTGCTCCTGTTGTGGGCGGACGAGGACCCGGCGCACCCGCTGATCGGCGCCTATCAGGCGCTCGACCTCCTTCCCAACTGCCAGCTCCGCACCCTGCCGGGGACCGGTTTCCTGATGGCCTACGACGACCCGGTGGGGGTGGCGCGGGAGCTGATCTCGTTCTTTGGGTGAGCCTCGGACTGGCGGCGCAAAGGGCCAGAGCTTTCGGGCGGTTTACAGGGTGGAGTGCAGAAGTCGCCAAACCTGGCGACTCGCGGCCACCTTGGTTCTATGAGCGCCTATGCGGCGCTTATGTGCGCAGGACGGCGCGGCCCCGCGCGGTTTGTCGTGTTTTGCACCCCCGGATCGACGACGACTCCGCCACCATGTAGGGTCAACGCGGGCGGGTTGCTGCGTTCTACAGGGTCAACGCCGGCGGGCTGCTGCGTTCTACGGGTTCGGTACGGGGGGGCTAGTGGCGGCGGCGCGCCGTGGACGCGCGCTCGCGCAGGACGGGCTCGATTACGACCCGCCGGCGCCGGCGGGGTTGCCCGTCGATCGCCGCGAGCACCATCCCCACCGCGACCTCCACCAGGCGCTCGGCGTCCCAGGAGAAGCTGGTCAACGGTGGCGCGAGCAGCATCGACACCGGGTGGTCGTCGTAGCCGATCACCGACAGCTCGCCCGGAATCCTCAGCTCGAGCTCGCGGGCGGCGGCGTACACGCCGTAGGCGATCGAGTCCGAGAAGGCGAATACGGCGCTTGGGCGGGGGTCGGCGGTGAGCACGGTGCGGGCGACGCCGGTCGCCTCCTGGAGCTCGTAGGGCGCGCTCACCACGCTGACGTCGAGCCCGAGACGGTCGGCCTCGGAGCCGACGTACACCTCGGCCGGGCGATCGTTGGTGGGGGAGCCGGGAGGTCGCAGAACGGCGATCCGGCGGTGTCCGAGCGCGTGCAGGTGCTCGAGCGCGCAGCGAACCCCGGACCGGTTGTCGAACAGCACCTCGCCGGCGGCGCCGCGGCCGGGAAGCGCGTCGCCGATCGACACGACCGCGAGGGATTCGGCGATCTCTGACCAGAACTCGTCCGACGGGTCGACCGGCGAGAGGATCAGCCCGTCGACCTGCTGATCGCGGAGCTGTGTGGCCAGCGCGCGCTGGCGCAGCGGGTCGCCGCCGGCGTCGAGGATGAGGGCGTAGCGGTCGTGGTCGAGCAGGCAGCGGCCGGCCTCGGCCACCAGACGCTGCTGCCACAGATCCTCGAGAGACGGGCCGAGAATCCCGACCATCCCCGTGCGCCCGCTGGCCAGCGCCCGCGCGATCGGATTGGCTTCATAACCCAGCTCGTCGGCGACCTTGCGGACGCGTTCCTGGGTCTCCTCGGACACCTGGATGCCGCGCAGTGCGTAGGAAACCGCGGCCGGTGAGACTCCCGCGGCGTCTGCAACCTCCCGGATCGTCACCCGTTTGGCGGGAGGGCTCACGCCGCAAGCGTAGACGGCCGGGACCCTCGCCCCGCCCGCGGATTTGCACGGTCCGCGCAGGTACTCCACCGGGATTATTGACAACCGGGTTGTTAACCGCTTCACTTAACCGGTTCATGAACCGGTTAAGACAAGACGAGGCGCCCGTCGTCGATATCCACCAGCACCTGTGGCCCGAGCCGCTGATCGACGCGCTGCGGGCTCGGAGCACGCCGCCGCGCCTGCGCGGGTGGACGCTCGAGCTCGCCGGCGAGGGCGAGTACGCCGTCGATCCGGGCGCCCACGACGCTGACGACCGGGCCGAGCTGGCGCGGTCCGACGGCCTCGATCTGGCGCTCGTCTCGCTCTCGAGCCCACTTGGAATCGAGTCGCTGGCGCCGGCGGAGGCGGGCGATCTGATCGACGCCTACCACGAAGGGGCGCTGGCGCTGCCCGAGCCGTTCGGCGCGTGGGCGGCGGCGTGCCTGACCGCCGTGGACGCGGGCGCGCTGTCGCGCGAGCTCGAGCGCGGGTTCGTGGGGCTTCAGTTGCCGGCGACGGCGCTGCTCGACCGCGCGGGCTACGAGAACGCCGGGCCGCTGCTCGAGGTGCTCGAGGACGCCCGGCTGCCGCTGATGATTCACCCGGGCCCGGTGGCGCGGGAAACCGCCGACGGCCAACCAGCCTGGTGGCCCGCGATCGTCTCGTACGTCCAGCAGATGCACGCGGCGTGGTTCGCCTTCCGTGTCCACGGCCGGCCGCGCCACCCCCGTCTCCGCGTCTGCTTCGCGCTTCTTGCCGGCCTGGCGCCGCTGCACGGCGAGCGGTTCGCGGCCCGTGCCGGTCCCGACGTGGCCGGCGATCGCGGAGTCGTCGACCCCGGCGTGTTCCTGGACGTGTCCTCGTACGGCACCCGAGCGGTCGACGCGACCGTCCGGGTCGTCGGCATCGACGCGCTCGTCAACGGATCTGACCGCCCATATGCCGAGCCCGCGTCGCTTGAGCTCGGGCCTGCGGCGCTGCACGCGATTCGCAGCGCCAACGCAATGCGTCTGCTTTACCCCAAGGAGGTGTTCGATGATCTGGCAATCGCTTCCCCCGCGTAATCTCGACCGCGGCGAGCTACAGAGGCTCGTCGACGGGCTCGCGAACGAGCCGGATCGCTGGCAGGAGCACATCGCGTTCGAGGGCGCGCAGCGCCACTACGTCTCGCTGCATCGGGACGAGTACGTGGACGTGTGGCTGCTGTGCTGGGT
Source organism: uncultured Solirubrobacterales bacterium (assembly GCA_963737055.1). GTDB lineage: Bacteria > Actinomycetota > Thermoleophilia > Solirubrobacterales > Solirubrobacteraceae > Palsa-465. The sequence continues at coordinate 356,148 of CAVTRE010000005.1, forward strand.
GCCGGGCGACGACACCGGCTGGCACGACCACGACATCTCCTCGGGCGCGGTCAGGGTCGTGCGGGGGGCCGTGCGCGAGTCGAATCCGCGGATCGGGGGCGATCCGGCCGTCCGCATCGTCACCGAGGGCGGGTCGTTCTCGTTCGGTCCCGAGCACATCCATCGCCTCGCCGGCGAGGACGAGCTGGCGGTATCGATCCACGCGTACTCGCCGCCGCTGTGGCGGCTAGGGCAATACTCGATCGACGACGACGGCGTGATGCGCCGCGCGTCGGTCAGCTACGCCGACGAGCTCCGTCCCCTGCGAGGGGTCTCTGGCGGCACAAGCGGAGTCTCTGGCGGCACGGCACGGTTCGCTGGCTGCGTGAGGCGCAGCACGATCTCCTCGAACGCGCGATCCGCATAGGCGCGCAGCTCCTCAGCGCTCAACAGCTGCACCGGATGCGGAATGAAGACCATCCGGTAGTCGGGCATCCCGAGCAGGCTGGCCTGCTCGAGCGCCTCGTCGACGAACGGCTCGGTCGCCACGGCCGCCGTGGCGATGCCGCGTCGCTCGAGCTCAACCATGTCGCGCACACTGCACGACGTGCAAGAGCCTCAATCGGCGAGGCCCTCGACCGCGAGGTCGCCGCGGTCGGCGATTCGGCGCACGATCTCGGGACTGGCCGGCTTGGAGAAGATCTCCTTCACGACCCGGAAGGTCACGGCTCCGCGCGATTGCAGCAGTTCCTCCACACGATCCAGGAATTCATCGCCGCGGCGCTTGGTGATGTCGAGCAGCGCGACCCGCGCTCCGTTCAAATCCGCCGGCCGGGGAGCGAGCGGCTCGGCCAACCGCCGGCGCTCGTCGAATGGGCTCACGTAGTCCACTGAACCTCCTTTGAGATCGGCTCGGTGTTCATCCCTAGGCACGGACCGAACACCGCGGAATAGCGGCCGGCCTCGCCGCCGGCGACCACGATCATGATGTCGTCCGAGCTGTCCCACTTGCGGACCGGCTGATCGTCGGGAGCCGCGTTTACGAACGGCGTGGTCTCCCCCCAACGCAACGACGCCGCCGGCCTAACCACCGCGTCGAACATCGCCTCGCGGACCCGCTGCTTGCTCCAGCCCCAGCCAGCGAACGACCGGGCGTGCTCGGGACAGATCACGAACAGCGATATCCCACCGAGCGGCCACCAGTTTGGGCTCCAGGTGGCGCCGGCCGCCTCGCCCAGCACGCGCGCCAGCTCCTCCGGCCCCATGCTCCGATGGTCGGAGATCGACAACGGCGCATCGGCGCCCAGCACCGTCACCACCGACGTCGACTCGGCAAAACCCCGCTCGACATGCAATGGCTCCCATGGGCTCATTTCCTCGTCCTCGGCGAAGCACATCGAGGTCTTGCCCGGGTTGCCGAGCGTCGAGCGGTCGAGGCGCCCGGGAAAGCCGCCACCGGTCAGGCTGACGACGAGCCGCAGGGCACGCCCGATGGTCATGTTCGCGCGCCACCCTGGACCGAGCGCGCCGACAGAGCCGTTCAACCCGACGGTGTCGCGCACCGGACCGTTCACGACGATCACCTGCCCACAAGGCTGCGTCGTCACCGCCTGGCCGCCGATGTTGAACGCCGGTTCCAAAATCGCACGGACCGCCGCCAACACGACCGGGAGGTAGTCTGGCCGACATCCCGCGAGCACGGCGCAAGCCGCGACCCGCTCGAGCGTCACCCGTGCCATTGCCGGCGCCATCTCGCCGAGCAGCTCAGACGGATCGCGGCCGCCCAGCATGGCCTCAACGCGCGCAGGTGTGGGCGGTATCACCGGCAACCCGTCGGTCCAGCCGCGCTCGAACATCTCCTCGAGCTCGTCGAAGCCGCCGGCGCCGTCGAGCGCGCGCAACGACTCGGCGTCGTAAGTGTTCTTGGCCGCGCACCCGGGCTTGCGGACCGGCGGCTCGTCCGTGACCGGCATGGACAGCAGCGTGCGCAGGCCGGCGGCATCCCAACCCACGACACGGTCGACCTCATGTCCATCGCGATCGACCAGCACCGCGGTCGGGAGGCTCTGAAGCGAGTACGCGCGCGACACCTCGTACGGCGCCGGCTCGGACAGGACCACGCCGCCGAACCCCGTCCGCCGGGCCACGCGCGCGGCGACGTCGACCGGATCCTCGAACACGGCGGCTACGCGCACTCCGGCCTCAGTCAGATCGGACACCAAAGGAGCCAGACGACGCAAGGTCAGCACGCACGTCGGGCACTCCTCGGAGACGAACAGCAGCACTGCCGACCCGCGCTCGTGCAGATCGGCGAGACGGACGGGGTCGCCGGCCACCGAGGGCAGCGAGAACTCTGGGGCGGGCGTGACCGTGATCATGCGAAAGTGGGGGCGGACGCCGGAGCGACCGCGCGAGCAAGACCGGCGCCGCCGACGACCTTGCCACCCTGCACGACCATCCAGATCCGATCGGGATCGCGCAGCATCCGGACGTCGGAGAGCGGGTCGCCATCGACCACCACCAGGTCAGCGACCGCGCCCGCGGTCACGGTGCCGAGCTCGGAGGACAGGCCGAGCGCGGTCGCGGACCCAAGAGTGGCAGCGCGCAGACCCTCGACCGCTGACAGCCCGCCGTCGACCATCCGGACCAGCTCGATCGCGTTGTCGCCCGGCGGACCGCTGTCGTGTCCCATCGCAAGGGTCACGCCGATCGACCGCGCGGCCGCCAAAGTGGCGTAGGCCTCCTCGAGCTGGCGCTTGGCCTGCTCGACCAGCGCCGGCGCGAAGTCGTCGGTGAAGCGCTCGGCCAGGTCGTGGAATGTGCTGAGCGTAGGTACGAGCACGATGCCGCGCTCGGCCATCTCCTCGAGCAGCGCCGGCTCGCGGTGGAGCGACAGGCCGTGCTCGATCGTGTCGACCTGTTCGGTCACGGCCAGCCGGGCGCCGGCCAACCCCTCGACGTGAGCCGCGACGCGCACGCCCAGCCGGTGGGCCTCGTCCACGATCGCGGCCAGCTCGACACGCGTCATCTGGGCCGGCTCGGGGTCCTCGGCCACCACCGAGCGCGCGCCCGTCGCCATCAGCTTGACGAAGTCCGCTCCTCGCCTGAGCTGCTCGCGTACCGCGCGCCGCATGTCGTCAGCGCCGTCCGCCTCGCGGTACATCGTCGTGAAGATCGCCCCGCCGGGTGCGGTGGCGGAGATGATCCGCCCGCACGACAGGATCCTCGGGCCTTCGATGACCCCGAGCCGGACCGCCTCGCGCAGGGCGATCGCCTCGTCGTCGTAGCTCCCGACGTCACGGACGCTTGTCACGCCGGCGCCCAACAACACGCGCGCAGTCTTCGCGAGCACGAAGTAGCCGAGCTCGCGCGGCCGCGGAAGCTCGCCGTGCAACGCCGGCGGCGGCCCAAACCCCGGAGAACGGCTGATATCGCTCGACAGGTGGGCGTGGGCGTCGATCAGCCCGGGCATGACCGTGCGCCCTTCGAGGTCGACCGCGCCATCCAGCGCGCCATCCGAGCCCGGTCCGCCCGCCTCCGACACCGGTCGGCCCGCCTCCGATACCGGTCCGCCCGCCTCCGAGGCCGGTCCGGCCGACTCCGATACCTCCACGATGCGGCCGCCCTCCACGAGCACCGACGCGCGCTCGAGCGGGGCGCGTCCTGTGCCGTCGATCACCCGGGCGTTCGACAGGAGCATCTCGAACTCACCGTACACCCTAAAGGTCCCCTAACTTGACACCGCGAGGCCGGTTGTGAAAGAAACGTCCTGGTCCATCGGCTGAACACCGTTCTACCGGCGGACCGAGGAGCGATGGAAGCCGCTATCGGGTATCAGCCGGGCCGCCGCCGGGGCGCCGCCTCTCCGGGGATCGCGGCCGTCCTCGACGTGCTCGAGATGCTCGACCGTCATGGCCCGGCCACGCTCGCGCAGCTGGCCCGGGAAACCGGGATCGCCAAGAGCACGCTGCACCGGGTGTGCTCGATGATGTTCGACCGCGGCTGGGTGGCCCGCGACCCACGGAGCGGCTACCTCGAGCTCGGCCCACGGGTGGCGTGGCTGGCGCAGGCCGCCCCGGTCTCGCCGCTGACCACCGCATTCCAGGAGGTCGGCCGGAGGCTTGTGGCCCGCCACAACGAGACCACGTGCCTGACCGTCCTCGACGGCCGGGAGACTGTGTTCATCGCCAAGGAGGAGACCACCCACCCGGTCCGCCTGGTCACGACCATCGGGAGCCGGCTTCCGGCGTTCGCCGCGGCGTCGGGCCGGGTGATGCTCGCTGACCGGTCCGAGGAGGACGTCGCCGCACTGTACGCAGGCTGCGAGCTCGTGACCCCGACCGGTCGCCGCCTCGACGGGCTCGACGAGCTCCTGCGGATCCTGAGCGCGGCCCGCCGGCGGGGGTACGCCGAGAACCTGGACGACACTGCGCTCGGGTTGCACTGCCTCGCCGCTCCCGTTGGCATGCCCGGCCGGGTGCTGGCGGCGGTCACGCTGTGCGTCCCGACCGGCCGGATGAGCGCGGCCCGCAAGCGCGAGATGCTGCCCGACCTGCTACTCGCCGCGCAGGACCTCGCGCCGCGCCCCGGCAATGGTGATCAGCCGTCGCCGGCGAATACCCCGCCCCCCGGCAATGGCAAATTGGCCCCGCCCGCGCTTACCCAACCAAATCAATCAAGTAAGTTAGCAATCACAACGATTGGTGCGTCGACCCAACCAGAGGACGGCGCCGACTCAACTCCAACAGAAAGGTGGCTCAATGAGTCGCGGCAACAGTGAGCTGGATCGGCTCCGTGAGGGGCGCACCGAGCTCGAGAACCACTACATCGACGAGCTCGCCTCCGGCAATCTGAACCGCCGGGACTTCCTTCGCCGGGGCAGCATGATCGGCATGTCGACGCCGCTGCTGGGAGCGATCCTGGCCGCGTGCGGCTCGTCGTCCAAGTCGACGTCGGCAGCGGGAGGCTCGACCACGTCGAGCGGGCCGGTGACCAAGGGCGGCACGCTCCGGATCGGCGCGGTGGCGCCCGCGGCCGCGGTCAACCCGCTCACCGTCTCGGATGCCGGCGGGCTGCTGATGCTCAACCAGACCGGCGAGTTCCTGATCTTCGACTCGAACCTCAAGCTGGAGCTGCAGCCGATGCTCGCGCTCAGCTGGAGCCCGAACACGGACGGCAGCGTGTGGACATTCAAGCTGCGCCCGAACGTGACCTTCCACAACGGGGCGGCGATGACGGCTGACGACGTCGTCTACACGTTCCAGCAGCTATCCGATCCGAAGAACGCCTCGAACGCGCTGTCGGCGTTCGTCGGCGTGCTGACTCCGTCCGGAGTGAAGAAGACCGATGCGATGACGGTCGAGTTCCATCTCGAGGCGCCGAACGGGAACTTCCCGTACCTCGTCTCGTCGGACAACTACAACGCGATCATCGTTCCCAAGGGGACCGACTTCACCAAGTGGCAGACCACGTTCGTCGGTACCGGGGCGTTCAAGCTCGGCAAGTACACGCAGGGCGTCGGCGCGAGCTTCGTGCCGAACCCGAACTACTGGGGCACCAAGGCGCTCCTGGCCGGGACGTCGTTCAACTTCTACATGAGCCAGGCCCCGATGATCCTGGCGCTGCAGGGCAATTCGGTGGACGTGATCGCGCAGTTCACGCCCTCCGGCGCGGCCGCGATCCTCAACAGCCCGTCGTACAAGATCATCAGCCTGCCATCGGCCAACCACCGCGAGCTGTCGATGCGCAACGACCTCGCGCCGTTCACGGATCCGCGCGTACGCCAGGCCGTCGCCTACACGCTCGACCGTCCCGGCGCGGTGGCGGCACTGCTGAGCGGCAAGGGGACCGTCGCCAACGATTACCCGTTCGGGCCGAGGTTCAAGTCGACCGATACGTCCGTCCCACAGCGAGCCCAGAACATCGCTATGGCCAAGCAGCTGCTGGCGGCGGCCGGTCACCCGAACGGCTTCTCGACCACGCTCAAGACCGAGATCTACCAGGAGATTCCCCAGCTCGCTCAGGTGATCGTCGAGGACGCCTCCAAGGCCGGAATCAAGATCAGCCCCACGGTTGAGACGCAGACGCTGTACTACGGCAAGAGCACCTTCGGCAACTCCGACTGGCTGGACGGCACGATGAGCCTCGTCGACTACGGCGACCGCGGCGTGCCGAATGTGTACCTGACGGCGCCGCTGACCAGCGCGGGCACGTGGAACGCGGCGAGGTTCCATAACAAGACATACGACAACCTGGCCAAGCAGTACGTGGCCGCGCTCGACCTCGCGACACAGAAGCAGATCGCGGGCAAGATCCAGAACCTACTGCTTCAGGAGACGCCGATCGTCTACCCGTATTGGATCGACGGCCTGACCGCGTCGACGCCGAACGTCAACGGGCTGAACCCGACCTCGATCGCGCAGCTCTACCTGAACGCCGCGTACAAGTCGGCATAAGGCCGAGAACGAACATGGTCCTCGGCAGGTTCATCCTCAAGCGTCTCGGCCTCGCGCTGATAACGCTCTGGCTGCTGAGCGTGATCGTGTTCGTCCTCGGGCAGGTGCTCCCGAGCGACCCGGGGCGGTCGATCCTCGGGCCGCTGGCGGCGCCGAGCGCGGTCCATGCGCTGGACCACCAGCTCGGCGTGGACAAGCCGATTCTGACGCAGTACTGGCACTGGATCTCGAACTTCCCGGGGACGTCGAACCAGTACCAGGCCCCGATCGGGCCGATCCTGACGAGCGCGCTCGGACGCTCGCTGAAGCTCGCGATCTTCGCGTTCATCATCCTCGTCCCGCTCGGGATTCTCGGCGGCGTCTTCTCCGCGCTCAACGCCGGCAAGCCCATCGACCGGACGATCAGCGTCGTCGGGCAGACGATGCTGACCGTGCCCGAGTTCGTGTCGGGGATCGTCCTGCTCGTCGTATTCGCGGTCGCCCTCGGATGGCTTCCCGTGACGGCGACGGCGCCGCCCGGCTCGGGGTTCTTCACCCAGCTCAAATACCTGATCCTCCCCGTGATCCCGCTCGTGATGGTTCTGTTCGGATACATCGCGCGGATGGCGCGGGTCGGGACGATCGAGGCGCTCGAGTCCGATTACGCGCGCACGGCAACGCTGAAGGGCCTGCCGCGAGGGGTGATGATCCGCCGGCACGTCCTGCGCAACTCGCTGCTGCCGACGATCACGGTGATCGCGACCCAGACCGGCTACCTGATCGGCGGCCTGGTCGTGGTCGAGACGCTGTTCCGTTACCAGGGCATCGGGTCGCTCACCTACAACGCGGCCACCCAACACGACATCCCGATGCTCGAGGCGTGCGTGTTGACGATCGGAGTCGCGTACATGCTCGTGACGCTGGTGGCCGACATTGGGTTTTCGCTGCTGAACCCCCGGATCCGGTTGAAGGCGGCCGAATGAGCATTGCCGACATCCCGATCGAGGACGCCGGCGCCCTCCAGGCCGGCCGGCACGAGGTACGGAGCGAGATCTTCCGGGAGCTGGTCCGATCGCCGACGTTCGTGATCGGCGCGATCATTCTGCTCGTCTGGATCATCTGCGCGATATTCGGCTCGTCGATCGCGCCGCATAGTCCGTTCGCGCAGAACCTCGAGGGAATCAACAAGGCGCCGTCGAGCGCGAACCTGTTCGGAACCGACCAGCTCGGGCGCGACATGCTCTCGCGCGTGATCGTCGGGTCGCGCGACATCTTGATCATCGCTCCGCTGGCGACACTGCTCGGGACGGTGCTCGGGACGGTGGTCGGCCTGCTGATGGGCTACTTCCGCGGGATCACCGACGACGTGCTCGGGCGGTTCGTGGAAGCGTTCCTGGCCCTGCCGGTCGTCGTCACCGGCATAATCGCGCTCTCGACGATCGGCCGCTCAAACCTCGTGCTGATCATCGTGATCGGGCTCCTGTTCACGCCTCTGATCGCGCGGACGGTGCGCGCCGCGGTGCTGCTCGAGCGCGAGCTCGACTACGTCGCCGCCGCGCGCCTGCGCGGCGAGCGCGCCCCCTACATCATGTTCGTCGAGATCCTCCCGAACGTGTTCGCGCCGATCATGGTCGAGTTCACCGTCCGGCTGGCGTACGCGATCTTCGCGATCCTCACGCTCACCTTCCTCGGCCTCGGCGTCCAGCCGCCGTCGCCCGACTGGGCGCTCGACATCTCCGCCAACTACGGCGTGGTGCCCGCCGGATACTGGTGGGAGGTGCTGTTCGACGCCCTCGCAATCGCCACGCTGGTGGTGTCCATCACACTGATCTCCGATTCCGTCCAGGGAGCCCTCGAGGGATGACCACAGCAGCCGACCCCGTCAGACACGACGACACGCCCTCGCAGGCCGACGCGCTCGACGTCGAGAACCTCGAGATCACATATCGGGTCCGCGGACGCGGGTTGCGCGTCGTGCGCGACGTGTCCTTCCGCGTCGCGCGCGGCGAGTCGTTCGGGCTCGTCGGCGAGTCGGGCTGCGGCAAGTCGACGATCGCGCTCGGGATCGTCCGGTACCTCGCGCGCAACGGCAAGGTGACGGGCGGCAAGGTCGAGATCGACGGCCGCGACGTGTTGGCGCTCAACTCCGGGGAGCTGCGCAAGCTCCGCCAGCACACGGTCTCGATGGTCTATCAGGAGCCCGGCCGCGCGCTCAACCCCACGCTCAAGGTCGGGCGCCAGGTGGCCGAGGTGTTCGAGCTCGCCGGCGACCAGAAGGCGCAGGCGCTCGACCGGGCCCAGGACATGCTCGAGAAGGTGCGGATCTCGAACCCGGCGGGCGTGATGAACCGCTATCCGCATCAGCTCTCGGGCGGAATGCTCCAGCGCGTCGTCATCGCGATGGCGCTCGCGTCTCAGCCGGCGCTGCTCATCCTCGATGAGCCGACGACCGCCCTCGACGCGACCGTCGAAGCCGAGGTGCTCGACCTGATCTCGGCGCTCCGGACCGAGTTCCAGACGTCGTTCCTGTTCATCAGCCACAACCTCGGAGTGATCGCGAAGATGTGCGATCGCGTCGGGGTGCTCTACGCCGGCGAGATGGTCGAGGAAGGTCCCGCGCGCGACGTGTTCGCGAACCCCCGGCACCCGTACACCGTTGGCCTGCTCCGCTGCATACCCCGCCGGGACATGCTCAAGGCGCGTCGGGCGCTCGACACGATCCCGGGCTCGTTGCCGGCACCCGGCGACGTGCCCAGCGGCTGCATCTTCGCCGACAGGTGTGGGCTGGTCGAGGAGCGATGCCGTACCGAGGCGCCCCCGCTTTATGAGTCTGGTCCGGAACGGCGGTCGCGGTGTCATTTCCACGAGCGCGCGCAGACGCTTCCACGAGTGATCCCGCCAGAGCGGGAGGACGTCCCCGGCGACCGCTCGGACCGCGGCGCGGTCGTCATCAACGCCGCGGACGTGTCCAAGACGTTCCACATGGAGGGCGAGACGATCTACGGTCTCGTCGACGTGTCCGTCGAGCTCCGGGCCGGCGAGACGCTCGGGCTCGTCGGCGAGTCAGGAAGTGGCAAGACCACGCTCGCGCGGGCGCTGCTCGGTCTGACCGCCCCCGACAAGGGGTCGGAGATCACGCTCGACGGCCAGCATCTCGCCGAGACCACGTCGGGCCGGACGCGCGAGCAGGAGAAGGCGCTCCAGATCGTGTTCCAGAACCCGGACTCCGCGCTGAACCGCCGGCACTCCGTGCAGCGTTTGATCTCGCGGGCGCTGTCCCGGCTGGGCGGTTATCACGGCGAAGCGCTGATGGCGCGGCTGAAGAAGCTGATCTCGGAGGTACGGCTGTCCGAGCGCCACCTGTCGATGCGCCCGGCGCAGCTCTCGGGCGGGCTCAAGCAGCGGGTCGCGATCGCGCGGGCGTTCGCCGGCGATCCGCGGATCGTGGTCTGCGACGAGCCGACCTCGGCGCTCGACGTGTCCGTCCAGGCCGCGATCCTTAACCTGCTCAACGACCTCCAGCGCAGCGAGGACGTCTCCTATCTGTTCATCAGCCACGACCTCGGGGTCGTGCGCTACCTGGCGGACCGCATCGCGGTGCTGTACCTCGGCCGGATCATGGAGATCGGGCCCGCCGATCAGGTGTTCAATCCGCCGCAGCATCCATACACCGAGGCGCTGCTGTCTGCGGTGCCGACGCTCGAGAACGGCGATGGCGAGGACGATCGCATCCGCCTCGAGGGCGAGATCCCCAGTCCCGCCGACCCGCCCACCGGTTGCGTGTTCCACACCCGGTGCCCGCGCTTCCTCGGGGACATCTGCGTGAACACCGAGCCGCCGCTGGCCGAGTCCGAGCCGGGTCACGCGATCCGCTGCCACATCCCGCTCGACGAGCTTCGGCGCCTGCAGGGCAAGGAGGCCACGGTTGCCGGCGCAGACGACTGAGCTCGGGGTCGCGGCGTCAGGCGTCCAGGGCTCGGGGATCATCGAGATGCGCGCCGCGGTCCTGCGCGAGCCGGGCCGGCCGGTGTCGACCGAGACCGTGCTGCTGGCGCCGCCCCGCCGGGGCGAGGTCCTCGTGCGGGTCGTGGCCGCCGGTGTCTGTCATTCGGATGTGCATTTGGCCGATGGCGCGCTCGGCCCGGGACGGTGGCCGATGGTGCTCGGGCACGAGGGCGCGGGCGTCGTCGCCGCGGTCGGCGAGGACGTGGTCGACGTCGCGGTCGGCGACCACGTCGCGTTCTGCTTCGTGCCGTCGTGCGGGGCGTGCGCGGCCTGCCGGGCCGGGCACCGGACGTTATGCGAGACGGCGGCGCGCAACGGCGTCGCCGGCATGATGATGGACGGCAGCTCGCGGCTGCGCGGGCTTGACGGGGGCGTCCTTCAGCACGGCCTGATGGTCGCGTGCTTCGCGGAGTTCGCGGTGGTGCCAGCGGCCGGCGCCGTGCCGCTGCCGCCTTCGATCCCGCTGTGGCAGGCCGCGCTGCTCGGCTGCGGCGTCGTCACCGGGATCGGCGCGGTCAACCAGGCGCATCTCCGGGTCGGCGCGAGCGTATGCGTGATCGGGTGCGGCGGTGTCGGCCTCCAGGTGATCGCGGGCGCGCACCTCGCCGGCGCCGGGATGGTGATCGCCGTCGACACCGACGAGGACAAGCTCGAGCTCGCTGCTCGCCGTGGCGCCACGCATACGCTGGCGGCAGATGGCGTACGCCATGTCGTCGAGGAGGTGAGGGCGCTGTCCGGGGGCGGCGTCGAGCACGCTTTCGAAGTCGTGGGCCGCGCCGCGACGATCCGGCAGGCCTGGGACGTGCTGCGGCCGGGCGGGACGGCGACCGTGGTCGGCCTCGCGCCCGTCGGGGTCGAGGTCTCACTGCCCGCGATCGATTTTCTGTCCGAGAAGACGATCACCGGCACCTACTACGGATCGTCGGACGTCCACTCCGCGCTCGGCCAGCTCGTGCAGCTCGTGGACGACGGCCGGATCGACCTCGGCGACGTCGTCTCGTACCTGATCGCGCTCGACGATGTCGAGGCGGCGCTCGAGCGGCTCCGCCGCGGACAGGGCGCGCGGTCGGTGATCGTGATCGACGAGGAACTGGCGGGGCTGGACCGGTGAACTGGAACGAGCAGCTGGCGCGCCGGCTGGACGGGCGGATCGGCGAGGGGTGGGGTGGCGATCCCGGCCCGAACGGCTGCCACGTCAACGTCGTGCTCGGGGTCCGCGGCACGCCGACGGCGGCCGCGCTGCTCGGCACGTTCACGACACCGGCGCCGGGGCACACGCCGATTCTGGTCGTCGTCGGCGAAGCCCAGGACCGCTATGAGGTGGTGTGGCCACCGACGATCATGATCAACAAGGCAACCGCGGTTGAGGAGCGCCACCAGACGATCACCTGGGGCGCCGGCCAGTTGGGGATCGCGCAGGGCGTGCTCGACGCGGTCGCGGACGGCTTGCTCGAGCCCACCGGTGATCTTGTCGTATTCGTATGCATCTGGATCGACCCCGGCGCGTCCGATGAGACCGCGGTCCGGGCGGCGGCACGGATGGGGGTGCGGCGCGCTGTCGGGGTGGCTGTCGAGGGCCGTGACCCGGACGCGGCGCGGGATCTTGTTTCTCGCCGCGACGACGTGACGAGCCCCTTCTACGGGGGGTCGTAGGTTGCGAATCACGGCGATCCGCTGTCAGCGGCTGCGCCTACCTCTTGATCCGCCGTTCTACGCCGCCTGGGACCCGGAGCCACGGCGCTCGTTCGAGGCGACGATCGTGCGCGTCGAAACCGATGCGGGACTCGTGGGGGTCGGGAGCGGCGACACGATGGACGGCTTTGATGATTTTGTTTCACTGTTCGTGGGCCGGGACGCGCTCGCCATCGAGCGACATGCTCGGACGCTCGAGACGGTCTCGTTTCACGCCGGTCGCTACTGGCCGCTGGAAGCCGCGCTGTGGGATCTGTTCGGCCAGGCGTGCGGTCAGCCGGTGGCCACGCTGCTCGGTGGCGCGCTTGATTCGGTGCCGGCTTATGCCTCGTGGGGTTCGCTCCGAGATCCCGGACAGCGGGCGCAGGATGCCCTCGCGTTGATCGAGGAGGGCTTTCAGGCCGTGAAGATCCGGATCGCGCCCGAGCGGGCCGACGAGGGGATCGGCGTGGTCGCGGCCGTCCGCGACGCCGTCGGCGACCGGCTCGAGATCATGGTCGACCTCAACCAGTGGTGGCGGATGCCGGGCGACATCGGTCCGCGGCTCGGTCCCGCCGGCGCGCGGCGGATCGTCGAGCGGCTGCGTTCGTACGGGGTGTTGTGGGTCGAGGAGCCGTTGCCGGGTGAGGACCTCCGCGGGATGCGCTCGCTCCGGGAGCAGACCGGCGTGCGGGTCGGCGGGGGTGAGATGGCGCGCACCTTCGAGGAGCTCCGCCTCGCTCTGGACGAGGACGCGCTCGACGTGTTCCAGCCCGATGTCGTGCTGGCCCTGGGTGTGTCGGGGGCACGAACGCTGGCCGATCTCGCGGTGCGGCGGAACCGCTGGTTCACGCCGCACACCTGGACAAACGGGATCGGCCTGCTCGCCAACCTGCACGTGTGCGCGGGGGTGGGCGGCGGCCCGTTCCTCGAGTTCCCATATGACCCGCCGGGATGGACGCCGGCGCGGCGCGACTTCATGCTCGCCGAGCCGGTGACGGTTGGTCCGGACGGTCTCGTCCGCGTCCCCGACACGCCCGGGCTGGGCGTCGAGCTCGACGAGGAGGCGGTGTCGTTCCACACTGTGGACCGGGAAGCGGTACGGATCTGAGACGCGACGCGTTTATCGACGGGCGGCTCGTCCCGGCCGGTGACGGGCGGACGTTTGAGGACGTCTCCCCGCGCGATGGCAGCGTCGTCGCCGAGGTGGCGCGCGGCTCGGCCGAGGACGTGGATCTGGCCGTGCGCGCCGCGCGGCGCGCGTTCGACGACAGCACGTGGGCGATGGCCGACCCGCGCGAGCGAAAGCGCGTCCTGCTGCGGTGGGCGGCCCTGATCGACGAGCACGCCGAGGAGCTCGCGCAGCTCGAGTCGGCCGACGTCGGCCATCCGATCACCGACGCGCGGAACGTCGACGTGCCGAACGCGCGCAACTGCATCGCGTGGTACGCCGAGGCGATCGACAAGGTCTACGGGGAGATCGCCCCCACCGGCGCGGACGCGCTGGCGCTGATCGGGCGAGAGCCGCTCGGCGTGGTCGGCGCGGTCATCCCCTGGAACTACCCGCTGATCATCACCGCGTGGAAACTCGGGCCGGCGCTGGCGACGGGAAACTCGGTGGTACTGAAGCCGGCCGAACAGTCGCCTCTGACCGCGCTGGCGCTGGCCGAGTTGGGCGCCGAGGCGGGCCTGCCCGACGGCGTGCTGAACGTCGTGCCGGGATTCGGCGAGGAGGCGGGCGAGCCACTCGGGCGACATCCGCTGGTGGACAAGATCACGTTCACCGGATCGGTCGAGGTTGGGCGCCGGTTCCTGCGGTACGCCGGCGAGTCGAACGGAAAGGCGGTGTCGCTCGAGCTCGGCGGCAAGAGCCCGCATGTCGTGCTGGGGGACGCCGACGACCTGGACGCCGTCGCCGAGACGATCGGCTGGGGGATCTTCTACAACGCCGGCCAGACCTGCCACGCCGGCTCGCGCGTGGTCGTGGAACGCACGCAAGTGGAGCCGCTCGTCGAGCGGCTGGTCACGTTTGCGCGCGAGATGGTCCCGGGCGATCCTGCCGACGACTCGACCACGCTTGGCGCGCTCGTTTCCGAAGAGCACCTCGCGGGGGTGCTGGGGCGGGTCGAGCAGGCGGCCGGCAACGGGGCGCGGCTGCTGGTGGGCGGGGCGCGCGCGGAGCCGGTTCCCGGTGGCGCATATATGCAGCCGACGGTGCTCGAGGCGCTCGATCCCGCCGATCCGATCGTCCAGGAGGAGGTGTTCGGGCCGGTACTCGCGATCCAGCAGGCCGACGACGCCGAGCACGCCATCGCGCTCGCTAACGGAACCGGCTACGGTCTCGCGGCCGCCGTGTGGAGCTCGAACATCACGACCGCTCACCGGTTGGCGCGACGCCTTCGGGCCGGCACCGTCTGGATCAACACGTTCGACGCGGCGTCGTTGACGACCCCGTTCGGCGGCGTCAAGGACTCCGGTCAGGGGCGCGACCGCTCGCTGCACGCGCTCGACGCCTATACGCATCTGAAGACGACCTGGGTGGCGCTGTGATGCGCGTCGGCTTCGTCGGACTCGGGAATATGGGCGGTCCCATGTGCGGCCACCTCGTCGCGGCCGGCTTTGACGTGACCGCGTTCGATCTCAACTCCGAGGCACTCGGGCGGCTGATCGAGGTCGGCGCTCGGGAAGGAGCGTCGGTGGCCGACTGCGCGCGGGGGGCGGACGTCCTGGTCACGATGCTCCCGGCGCCACCGCAGGTCGAGGCCGTGTTGCTCGGCGAGGGCGGAGGGATCGCCGCGTTGGAGCCGGGCGCGGTCTCGATCGACATGAGCACGAGCTCGACCGCTGTCGGCGCGCGGATCGCTCGCGCGGCGGCCGAGCTCGGCATCGATGTGCTCGACGCGCCCGTGGCCGGGCAGTCGATCGGTGCGAAGGCGGGCACGCTCGCGATCTACGTAGGCGGTCCGGACGAGGTGTTCGAGCGGGCGCGGCCGCTGTTCGAGGCCATGGGCGATCCCGAGCGGATCTTCCACCTCGGCCCTCACGGCGCCGGCTACACGGTCAAGCTGCTGCTCAACCTGCTGTGGTTCATCCAGTCGGTCGCCGTCGGTGAGGTGCTGTCGGTCGGAGTCCGCGCCGGGGTCTCGCTCGACCGGCTGCACGGGGCGCTGGTCGGCTCGCCGGCGAACTCGGTATTCCTCGAGCGCGACGTCCGGATGGTGCTCGACGACGGCGACTACGACGAGGCGTTCCCGATGCGGCTCGTGACCAAGGACCTCGGGCTGGCCGTCGATCTCGCGCGCGATGTGGGCGTGCCGGTCGAGCTGACCGCGCTCGTCGAGCAGATCCAGCGGCGGGCACGGGCGCTGTACGGCGACGACGCCGGCGAGATCAGCGCGATCCGCCTGTACGAGGACCTGGCGGGGGTGAAGTTGCGGCTGGGACGAACGTGAGCATCGCCGCGCTCGAGGCGGGCAGCCGGATCAGGTAGCGGCCGCGGCGATCCGGGGCGATGCGGACCGTCGTGAGCTTGCCCTTCAGCGTGCCGGTACCGGTCTCGCTCCCGAACGTCTGCCCCGCGAGAGTGACGTCGTCGGTCGCGGCCGCGCTCGGGGCGCGCAGTCGCTCGAGCACCGCCTCGCGAGCACGCATCGGCGGCTTCACGAGCGCGACGTGACCGGACGTGAGGCTGTCGTTGATCAATACGACATGGATCTCTCCATCGCGCGTCACCGTCGCGCGCGAGCGAACGTCGGTACTGCTCGCCTGCCTGAGTGCGAGCATTCGTGCGCCGGGCGAGGCCGCCTGCTCGAAAATCAGCAGGCTGTAATAGTCCGGGCTGACGGTCGCGAGCCACCGCCCGCGGATCCGGCGGAACACGAACGGCTCGTAGGAGGCTCCCGGGAGCGTGTGGATGTTGACGCCGTCTACGCCGGCCCGCTCCAGCGCGAACAGCGAGTCGAGCATCCACAGCGCGGACGCGAACGTGTCGCTGACGCCGGGCTGGCCGGCGCAGGCGACCGAGTTGAGCTCATCGATCCGTACGGTGGCGCCGTGGCGGTGGGCGATCGAGATCGCGTTGCCGATGCCGCTCAGCAGATCACGGGCCGAATCCGAGCTGAGCAGGTTCGGGATCGAGGGATAGCGCGGGTCGCCCGGCTGCGAGAAGCACGCGAGCAGCGGATAGCGGTGATAGGTGACGACTTTGAGGTGCGGCTCGGTGGCGAACAGCTGCGCGACGCGAGCCAGCCACTGAGGAGTCCCCGTCGCAGGGCCCGCGAGCGGGAAGCGGGGGATCCGCCTGGCGATCTGCGCCACGTCCTGCGCGTAGATCGCGAAGTCGTAGGTCGGCGGTCGCGCGAACACCGGTGCGCCGCTCTCCTCGTAATACGGGAACACCTTGTACAGCTCGGGCTCGTTGCCGATCTCGAGCGCCTCGATGTAGCGCGTGCCGATACCCGTGCGATACGCGTGAGCCTCCGCGGCCGCTTCGGCCGGACTGTCGAGCTTGAGGTTCACGCCGAGGATCAACTTCGCGCCGGTCGCGACGGCGAGCGCGCGCGTGGTGGCAAGCCAGCTCTTATCCAGCGAGTAGACGACCCCAGGGGACGCAGCTACGTCCGGGCTGGGCCACCACGACTGGTCGGTGCTGTTCCCGCCGATGCGGAGGATCGGCGCCTGCCCGGGCGCGACGTCGCGGATCAGCTGGACGAGCACCGGGTTGATCGCATGGGGGTCTGATCCGGCGTATTCGCGGACCGCCTGGAACTCGAACGAGAAGCCGAGGAATCCGGATGGCATCGGGCCCGTAACCCGGGATTCGCTGACGCGCACGGTGACGCGGGCGGGGTTTGGCGGTGGCGCAGGATTCGGCGGTGGCGCCGCGGCGGTCGCGTGAGCGGGCGGGACGAACGCCCCGCTTGTGATCACCACCAAGAGGGCTCTACGAAAGACGCGCACCCGGCCGGGAACTATGTCACCGGGGGCGGCGACCTGTGCCGGTCACGCGGCTGTCCACACCGCATGCAGCGTCGGCGGCTTACGGAAGACGAGGCCCTGGATCATCGGTGGCCGCTGCGGATCCAAGCCGAGGTTCGGCAGGCGCCGGATCAGCGTGGCGATCGCGGTGCGGGCCTCGAGGCGGGCCAGATGGACCCCGACGCAGACGTGCGGCCCCTGGGCGAAGGCGAGATGTCCGCGTGCCCCTGACCGGGCGGGGTCGAGTCGATCCGGGTGCGGAAATACAGCGGGGTCGCGATTGGCGGCGCTGACCGAGACGCGGACGAGCTCGCCGTGGCTTATCTGCACGTTCCGAAGCTCGGTGTCGGCGGCGGCGTAACGATCGAGGACCGCCGCGGCCGGCTCGAGCCGGAGCGACTCCTCGAGCACCGCCTCGAGGCGGGTCCGTTCGTGCCCGATCCACGCCAGCAGGTCGGGGCGTTCGAGCAGGTGGACGAGCGCGTTGGCGATCATTCCCTCGGTGGTCTCGATCCCGCCGAACAGCAGCACCGCCGCGTTCGAGACGATCTGCTCGGTGTTCAGATCCTCCTGCGCGGCTGCGGCGCCGAGCAGCGACGCCTCCGGGCCGGCGGCAATCACCTCCTCGAGGCGCTGACGCAGGGCGTCAAACGCCTCGCCGCCCCGCTCCGGCAACTCTTGACCCGCGGTCACCTCCGTGACCGCGGCGACGATCGCGTCGTACCAGCCGAGCATCGCGCCCACCTCGCCCTGGTCGAGCCCGAGCGCGCGCGCCATGATCGACGCGGCCAGCGGTCCGGCGAACTGGCGGCGGAACTCGGCCGTGCCGGCGGGCTCGAACGAGTCGATCAGCTCCTCGGCATCGATGTCGGCCGCCTCCGCGAACCGTTCGCGGACGGCGCGGGGCCGGAACGGCGCGACGAACGGCGCGCGGTGACGCGAGTGGGCGTCGCCGTCGAGGCTCAGCATGCTCGGACCGACGACCTGCGCCGTCGAGAAGCGGGGATCGTCGACGGTGAACGTGTCCGCGTCACGCATCACATGGACCGCCAGGTCGTAGCGCGTGACGAGCCAGCCCCGGAGCGCTGGGATCCAGGACACGGGTTCGTGCTCGCGGAGCTCCGCCAGCACCGGATGCGGGTCGTATTCGAGTTGGTTGAGGGTGATGCCCGCGCCGATCGGGAATCCCGGCTTGCCGGAGTCGGCGTCGTCCGTCACTTCTCAGCGATGCGCCAGGCCGCGTCCGGGCGTACGTACGCCGGCTCGCCGCCGACAAACGTCGCCGCCACCGGATTGCGGCCGAGGCGGTAGGCGATGTGTTCGGCCGGGCAGTCGAGCAGCACGAGATCGGCGCGCTTGTCGAGCTCGATCGAGCCGAGGTCGCGGTTCAGGTCCAGGACGTACGCCGCATTCAGGGTGACCGCGAGCAGCGCCTCGCGTGTGCTCAGGCCGTAGCGGCGCACGCCGAGGCCGACGATCAGCGGCAGCGAGAAGATCGGCGAGGTGCCGGGATTGCCGTCGGTGGCGAGGACCACGATCGCGCCGGCGCCGATCAGGTCGCGGGCGGGCGCGGTTTGTTCCGCGCCCATGAATTCCGCGCCGGGAAGGAGGACGGCTGCGGTGTCCGAGGCTCCCAGGGGTGCGATGTCGTCGCGGTGGATGGTGGAAAGGTGGTCGAGCGATCGGGCGTTGTGGCGGAGCGCCACCGGGACGCTCCGCATCGTCGTGAACTGCTCGACGTGGGCGCGGAGGAGGACGCCGTTGGCGCTCGCGAGCTCGCCCATCCGGTCGAGGTCGTCGAGACCGAACGCGATCGACTCGACGAAGATGTCGAGCGCGCTGACGTGCTCGAGGGCCTCGGGGAGCATCTGCTCGACTTCGTCCATCCACGTCGTCGTGGTGTAGCTATCGGGGACGGCGTGCGCGAGCAGCCCCGTGCGGGTCGTGACCTGGGAGACGATCCCTTGGAGTTCGGTGGCGAGCTGGAGCGCCCGGAGTTCACCGGCGGTCGATAGCCCGTAGCCGGACTTGCACTCGAACGTGGTCGTGCCCGAGCGGACCATCTCGCCGGCTATTTGTTGGGCCTGCGCCAGGACGACGTCGTCTGGCGTTTCTCTCAGGGCGCGAGCAGATGACCGTATGCCCCCGCCAGCGCGCGCGATCTCCTCGTACGGGACGCCCGTGACCTTCTGCTCGTACTCACCGGCGCGCCAGCCGGCGAACGGAAGGTGGGTGTGGCAGTCGACGAGGCCGGGGAGGAGCGCGCATCCGGTGGCGTCGATGTGGATGTTCGCGTCTGTCGTGGGTTCGAGCGCCGCGATCCGGCCGTGCTCGACGGTGATCCCGCCCGGTTCGAGGCTGATCTCGCCGGCGCGGTTGGTGCGGAGATAGGTCAGGTCCGGCTCTGGGAGCGTCAGTACCTGCGCCGCGTTGTCGAAGGAGGTGGTCACCAGCGTGTGGGGGCGGTCTCAGGGGGTGCAAAACGCGCCAAACCCGGGCGGCCGGCCTCCCCGTTGCGCACATAAGCGCCTCTGAGGCGCTTATGTTGCCGGGGCGGGGTCAGGGCGGGAGGCTTTGGCGTGTTTTGCACGGTCTCGGCCCCTCGCGGGTCAGTCCGCGTCGAGCATCGGGATCCGCAGACCGTGATCGCGCGCCGCCGTCACCGCGAGGTCGTAGCCCGCGTCGACGTGGCGGACGATCCCGAGGCCGGGATCGGCCTTGAGGACGCGTTCGATCCGCGCGGCGGAGAGGTAGGTGCCGTCGGCGACGCACACCTGGCCGGCGTGGATCGACTTGCCCATGCCGACGCCGCCGCCGTGGTGAATCGACACCCAACTCGCGCCGCAGGCGGTGTTGATCAGCGCGTTCAGCAGCGGCCAGTCGGCGATCGCGTCCGAGCCGTCGGCCATCGCCTCGGTCTCACGCTGGGGCGAGGCGACCGAGCCGGCGTCGAGGTGATCGCGCCCGATCACGATCGGTGCCTTGACCTCGCCGGAGGCCACCATCTCGTTGAAGCGCAACCCGGCGAGATGCCGCTCGCCGTACCCGAGCCAGCAGATCCGCGCCGGCAGGCCCTGGAAATGCACGCGCTCGGAGGCGAGCTTGATCCACCGCGCGATGTGCTCCTGGTCGCCGAACAGGTCGAGGATGGCGGCATCGGTGGCGTGGATGTCGGCCGGATCGCCCGACAGCGCCACCCACCGGAACGGCCCCTTGCCCTCGCAGAACAGTGGCCGCACATACGCCGGCACGAACCCCGGATACGAGAACGCCTCGGAATCTCCGTGCTCGTACGCCAGCCCGCGCAGCGCGTTGCCGTAGTCGAACGCCTCCGCCCCGGCGGCGGCCAGATCGCGGATCGCGCCCACGTGCGTCACCGCGCTCTCGCCGACGCGTCTGAGATAGTCGTCAGGATCGGTCCGACGGAGCGCGTCGGCCTGTTCCAACGTAAGGCCGGCGGGGATGTAGCCGTTCAGGGGGTCGTGGGCAGAGGTCTGGTCGGTGACGATGTCGACGTCGACGCCGCGGCGGACGAGCTCGGGCAAAACCTCGGCCGCATTGCCGGCGAGCCCGATCGACAGCGCCCGCCTCTCCGCACGGGCAGCATCGAGCCGCGCGAGCGCGTCGTCCAGATCCGCGGCGCGCTCATCGAGGTAGCCGCCCCGGATGCGCCGCTCGATCCGTTGCAGGTCGACCTCCACGCACAGAGCCGCGCCGTCGAGCATCGTGATCGCCAGCGGCTGGGCGCCGCCCATGCCGCCGAGGCCCGCCGTGACCACGAGGCGGCCGGCCAACGTCCCGTCGAAGCGCTTGCGCGCCGCCGCGGCGAACGTCTCGTAGGTTCCCTGGAGAATCCCCTGACTCCCGATGTAGATCCAGGAGCCCGCGGTCATCTGGCCGTACATGATCAGCCCGGCGGCGTCGAGTTTCCGGAACTCGTCCCAGTTGGCCCAGTCGGGCACCAGGTTCGAGTTCGCGAGCAGCACGCGTGGCGCTGCCTCATGGGTCTGGAACACCGCCACGGGCTTGCCCGACTGAACGAGCAGCGTCTCGTCGTCGCCGAGTCGCTGAAGCTCGCGCACGATCGCGTGGTAGCTCGGCCAGTTGCGCGCCGCCTTGCCGATCCCACCGTAGACGACGAGCTCGGCCGGGTTCTCGGCGACGTCGGGGTGGAGGTTGTTCTCGAGCATCCGCAGGGCGGCTTCCTGCTGCCAACCCTTGCAGCGCAGTCCTGTGGCAGACGAGCCGGACGAGCTCATGCAGCCACCGCCACGCGAGGGGCACCCAGGCTGTGCGAAAGCTCACGGGCGTGGCGAGCGACCGCCCGCCCACAGAAATCGATCCGCCCCGACGACGTCCGGTAGGTCGGCGCGAGCACGCTGAGCGCCGCCCTGATCTCGCCGTCCGCGCCATACACCGGTGCGGCGATCGAGGTCACGTCCGGTTCGACCGCGCCGGCGCGAGCCACGTACCCGTCGTCTCCGACCGCGCCCCGGAGCGCCGCGCCGAGAGCGGTCCCGCGCCGTGGGATCGTGCGCCCGGCCCAGCTCGCGGTCTGGACCAGCTTCGGGCTCGCGACCTGGCGCAGATACACGACCCGCTGACCGTCGGCGGCGACAGCGAGGTTGGCGGTCTCGCCGGTCTCGCCCGCGAGCGCCACCAGGTGCGGGCCCGCGACCTCGTAGACCGGATCCGACCGCAACGCGGCCGCCGCGAGTTGCCGGAGTCGCGCGCCGGCACCGTAGCGCCCATGCTCGTCGCGGCGCACGAGCTCCTGGCCGGCGAGGGTCCCCAGCAGACGCGAGGCCGTGCTCGGCGACAGCGCCGCCGTTCGCGCGAGCTGGCTGAGCGTGCCGCCCTCCTCGGCAACCGCCGCCAGCAACGTCAGCGCCCGCTCGACGGTGCGGGTCCCGGTTTCCGGCATCGAGGTGGACTCTACCGTAGAATGAAACACCTTGTCACTAGACGGCAATCGGCGCCTCGGACGTTCGGCGCGCCGCTCCCACCGAAGCGACTACCACCAGCCCCATTCCGAGCAGCGTCCGGGCGCTCAGTCCCTGACCGATCACGATGAAGCCCGCGAGCGCCGCCATTGCCGGCTCGATGCTCATCAGCACCCCGAACACCGAGGGCCGGATGCGCCTAAGCGCCTCGACTTCGAACGAGTAGGGAATCGCCGAGGACAGCAGCCCGATGGCCGCCCCAAGCGCGAGCGACCGCGGCTCGAGCAGCTGGGAGCCGCCCTGGGCGATCCCGAACGGGAGGATCGCGAGCGACGCGACGCACATCGCCAGCGCGAGCCCCGTGCCGCCGGAGAACGCCTGCCCGACCCGGGCGTTGACGATGATGTACGTCCCCCAGAGAGCGCCCGCGAGGAGCGCCAAGCCGACGCCGAGCGCGTTCAGGTTATGGTGTCGCCCTGGGTCAGCGCGATGATCCCGGCCGCGGCGATTCCCACCCAGACCAGGTCGACCTTGCGCCGCGACCCGGCGACCGCAACGGTCAGCGGCCCGACGAACTCGAGCGTGACCGCGATCCCGAGCGGGATCCGGTGGAGCGCGCTGTAGAAGCTCAGGTTCATGAACCCGAGCACGAGGCCGAACAGGCAGGCCAGGAGCAACTGGTGGCGGGTGTATTCGCGCAGCCGGAGATGAGGTCGCCAGAGCGCGAGCAGGATGGCCGTCCCGAACAGAAGCCGCAGCCACACCGCGCCGCCCGGCCCGATCCGCGCGAACAGCGTGGTCGCGATCGCCGACCCGAACTGAACCGACGCGATCGCCCCGATCACGAGCGCGGGCGACGGCGCCCGCGTGAGCAGGCCCGGTCGCGGTGCAGTCGCCGTTGTGTCGGTCGCGGCCACGGAGGCCGATGCTAACCGTGCCGGCGATCGTGCTCGATAGCGCGACGCTCACGCCGACGGTGGTGGCGGCGGTAGCGCGGCACGGGCAGGCCGTCGAGCTTGCCCCCGAGGCGCGCGAACGCAACGAGGCCGCGCGCGGCGCGATTGCGCAGATGCTGGCGCGAGGGCAGGCGCTGTACGGGGCCACCACCGGCGTGGGCGCGCTGCGCGACCGCACCATCGGCGACGCCGATCGCGAGCGCTTCCAGTGGAATCTGCTTCGCAGCCATGCGGTCAGCGCTGGCCGCCCGCTGAGCGCTGAGCAGGTCAGGGCGGGCATGGTCGTCCGCGCCAACCAACTCGGCGCCGGAGGCGCGGGCACCGCGCCGGCGCTGCTCGAAGGCCTGGTCGCGGCGCTGAACGCCGGAATCACGCCGCTCACGCGCGAGTTCGGGTCGCTCGGCACCGGCGACCTGCCCGGGCTGTCCGAGATCGCGCTCGCGCTGCTCGGCGAAGGCAAGGTCTGGCGCGACGGCGAGCTCGTCGACGCCCCGGCGCCGGAGCCGCCCATAGAGCTCGATCTCCGCGACGCGCTCGGGTTCATGAGCTCGAACGCGATGACCGCGGGCCAGGCGGCGCTGCTCAGCGTCGACGCCCGGGCGCTGCACGAGCGATGGCTCGAGGTCGCGGCGTTGTCGTTCGAGGCGCTCCACGCCGACCCTGTCGTGCTCGACCCGCACGTGCAGGCGGCGCGCGGCGCCCGCGGGCAGGCCGCGGTAGCCGAGCGGATGCGCGAGTTGCTGGCCGGCGCCCCGTTCGATCCGCGCGCCCCCGACCGCCTCGTCCAGGATCCGTACCCGTTCCGGGTGTTGCCTCAGGTCGACGGCGTGGCCAACGACGCGCTCCACGCGCTCGAGCAGGTGCTCGCCCGCGAGCTCAACGCGCGGCCCGAGAACGCGCTGATCGACCACGGCCGGGCGTATCCGACCGGCAACTTCCACGCCGCCGAGCTCGGGGCGGCACTGGACGGGCTCCGCGCCGCATTCGCCCACTCCGCGTCGCTGATCGCCGGCCGCGTGAGCGCGATCCTGGATCCGCGGATGAGCGGCCTCGAGCCGTTCCTCGCGGCCGACCCGGGCCCGGACTCGGGCCACATGATGCTCGAGTACACCGCTCACGCCGCCGCGGCCGAGGCCCGCTCGCTGGCGGCGCCGATGGCGGCCCAGAGCGTGTGGGCCTCGCTCGGGGTGGAGTCGCACGCGAGCCTCGCCGCGACCGCCGCGACGCGTACCGCGGAGTTGCTCCACGCCATGAACGTGCTTGTCGCCACCGAGCTCGTGGTCACCGTTCGGGCGCTCCGGGGCGCTGGTCGCGAGCCCGCAGGCGCGGGCGTAGGCGCGCTGTTCGACGCCGCGGCCGAGGTCCTGCCCGCCGGTCTCGAGGACCGCCGCTT
Organism: uncultured Solirubrobacterales bacterium; assembly: GCA_963737055.1. GTDB lineage: Bacteria > Actinomycetota > Thermoleophilia > Solirubrobacterales > Solirubrobacteraceae > Palsa-465. The sequence goes on from CAVTRE010000005.1 coordinate 380,506, forward strand.
CGGTCTCGACGTCGAGGCCGCCCGCGAGCTGCTGGCCTCACGGGGAGCGCGGTAGCCTCAGTCCACGACCTTGAAACTGGGAAAGGACTGACATGGGCGTGCAGGAACAGGAGCAGCTGTGGGGCGGGGAGACCACGAAGGCGGTGGCGAACTTCCCGGTCTCGGGCGAGCGGATCCCGGTGCCCGTGGTTCGCTGGCTCGGGCGGATCAAGGGCGCGGCGGCGCGCGTCAACGCCGAGCTCGGCCTGCTCGACGACGACAAGGCGTCGCGGATCGCGGCCGCTGGCGACCGGATCGCCGACGGTGAGTTCGACGACCAGTTCCCGATCGACGTGTTCCAGACCGGCTCGGGGACGTCGTCAAACATGAACGCCAACGAGGTGATCGCGAACCTGGCCGGCGACGGAGTCCACGCCAACGATGACGTCAACATGGGCCAATCGTCGAACGACGTGTTCCCGTCGGCCGTTCATCTGGCCGCGCTCGACACCGTGACCAACGGCCTGCTGCCGGCGCTCGCCGAGCTCGAGAGCTCGCTCCAGAAAAAGGGAGACGAGTTCAAGGATCTCGTCAAGTCGGGCCGCACCCACTTGATGGACGCCGTGCCGGTCACCCTCGGCCAGGAGTTCGCCGGTTACGCCGCCCAGATCCGCCTCGGCCGCAGGCGCATCGAGAACGCGCTCCCACAGGTCGCCCAGATCCCCCTCGGCGGGACCGCGACCGGGACCGGTCTGAACACGCACAAGGAGTTCGCCGCCCGCGTCCGCGCGCGGCTGATCGAGGCGACCGGCCTCGAGATCCGACCGCCCGAGGACCCGTTCGAGGCCCAGGGCAACCGCGACGCGCTGGTGGAGCTGTCGGGCGCGCTCAAGGTACTGGCCGTGTCGCTCACCAAGATCGCCAACGACCTGGCCTGGCTCGGCTCCGGGCCGCGCGCCGGGATCGGCGAGATCTTCCTGCCCGAGCTCCAAAAGGGTTCCTCGATCATGCCCGGCAAGGTCAACCCGGTCATCCCCGAGGTCGTGCTCCAGGTCTCGGCTCAGGTGATCGGCAACGACTCGGCGATCACGATCGCCGGTACCCAGGGCAACTTCGAGCTGAATGTCCGCGTCCCGCTGATCGCCCGTAACCTGCTCGACTCGATCAAGCTGCTGTCGAGCACCTCGCGGATCTTCGCCGAGAAGTGCATCGACGGCATCCGGCCGAACCTGGACGGCCTCCGCCAGTCCTCCGAGATGACGCTCGCGGCCGCAACCGCGCTCAACCCCTACATCGGCTACGACAAGGGGGCCGAGATCGTCAAGGAAGCGGCGGAATCGGGCCGCGCGCTCCGCGAGGTCGCCCTCGAGAAGGGCGTCGACGAGGACACCTACGACAAGGCGATGGACCTACGCAAGATGGCGCAGGGCAATCTGTAGCTCACCGCGGCAGCGTTCGTGGCAACCCGAAGCGGGCAAGCAGCGCCGCGCCCCCGAAGCGGGTGAGCTGCGCGATCCGGTCGCCCTCGAGCGTCAGCACGATCACACCCACGCCGCGGACGACGAGCGCGTGCGTGTCGGCGATGTAGTGCCCGAACGCGGGCTGTCCGTTCGCGCGAGTGGGCATGAGCCGGTCAGTGCGGGCGCCGCGCACCGCGAACGCCCGCTTGAAGAACTCGTCGATCGCCGCCACGCCCTGGTATTCGAACGGCTCGGGCGGCATCGTCACCCACGCGTCGTCGGTCAGCAGCGCGACGATCTGCTCGACGCGGCCGTTCACGAACGCGTCAGCGAACCGCCCGACGAGCTCGCGCTCAGCCGACGAGCTCGGTAGCGGTGCTCCTTCGCGGCGAGGCGGGGCGCTCGCATCGAGTGTCGCCCGCGCCCGTTGCAGCGCGCTGTTGACCGAGGTCTCGGTCGTGTCGAGTATCGTCGCGACTTCGGCCGCGCGAAAGCCGAGCACATCGCGAAGAACGAGCACGGCGCGCTGGCGAGGTGGAAGCCGTTGGAGCGCGGTCACGAACGCGAGCGCGATCGTCTCGTGCGTCTCGTAGCGGACGTCGGGTCCCGGAGCGGCGTCGGGCACTCCCTCGAGCAGTGCGTCGGGATAGGGCTCGAGCCATAGGAACTCGCCGTGGCGGGTGGGCTCGGGAGGTTCGAACGTCAGCGGTCGCCTCTCCTCCGGGCGGCGCGAGGAGTCACGCAGCACGTTCAGGCATCGGTTCGTCGCGATCTTGTACAGCCACGCGCGGATCGAGGCCCGCTCCTCATAGCCGTCGAGCCCGCGCCACGCCGACAACAGCGTCTCCTGGAGCGCGTCCTCGGCGTCCTGGACCGAGCCCAGGATCCGGTAGCAGTGAACCTGGAGCTCACGCCGGTAGGCCTCGGTCAGGTCGCGGAAGGCCTGCTCGTCGCCGGCGCGGGCCCGGGTCAGCGTGCTCGTCGTCATGGCGAAATCGTGTCACGGGGCATCGGAAATCGAGACACCGCCGGGCCCGGAAATTCATCGGTCAATTTGCCTGTGGGGTTGGGTCTCAACGCGCGAGACCTTCAAAGAACCGACCTCAGGAGGACAACGTGCAAAAGAGACCGGGCTGGGTGCTGGCGGTGGCGTCGATCGCGTCGCTGATGGTGGCCCTCGACGCGCTCGTGGTCACGACCGCGCTCCCGACGATCCGGGTCCACCTCGGCGCCTCGATCCAGCAACTCGAGTGGACCGTGAACGCGTACACGCTGAGCTTCGCCGTGCTGCTCATGACCGGGGCCGCGCTGGGGGACCGGTTGGGGCGCCGGCGGATGTTCGCGGCCGGGCTGGCGATTTTCTCGGGAGCGTCGGCGGCGTGCGCGCTCGCTCCGAACGTCGGCCTGCTGATCGCGGCGCGCGCTGTGCAGGGCGCGGGTGCGGCGCTGGTGATGCCGCTCGGGCTCACGCTGCTGAGCGCCGCCTACCCGGCGGAGCGCCGGGCGCGGGCGCTCGGCATCTTCAGCGGCATAACCGGACTGGCGGTGCTCGCCGGTCCGGTCATCGGCGGGGCGATCACGCAGGGGATCGCGTGGCAGTGGATCTTCTGGATCAACGTCCCGATTGGCCTGGCGACGATCCCGCTGGTGTTCCGCCGGGTCGACGAGAGCCACGGCCCCCGCACCGCCCCAGACATCGCCGGCCTCGCACTCGTTACCGGCGCGGCGCTCGGGATCGTGTGGGGCCTCGTGCGCGGCAACTCGGCCGGGTGGGGCAGCGTCGAGGTGATCGCGGCTCTCGGCGTGGGCGCGTTGCTGGCGGTGGGGTTCGTACTGTGGGAGCGGCGCGCCGCTGAGCCGATGCTGCCGATGGGACTGTTCGCCTCGCGGCCGTTCTCGTCGGGCAACGCCGCGATCTTCTTCCTCAGCTCCGCCCTCTACGGCGCGGTGTTCTTCATGGCGCAGTTCCTCCAGACGGTCCAGCACCACGGCCCGCTCGAGGCCGGCGTTCGGCTGCTCCCGTGGACAGCGACGCTGTTCGTCGTGGCGCCGCTCACCGGCTCGCGGATCTCTCGGGTCGGCGAGCGCCCGTTCGCGGTTGCCGGACTGCTGCTCCAGGCGGCCGGGATGGGGTGGATCGCGTTGATCGCCGGACCCGATGTGGCCTACTGGCGGCTGGTGGCGCCGCTCGCGATCGCGGGCTGCGGGGTGTCGATGGCGATGCCCGCGATCCAGAACGCGGTCATGGGCTCGGTGGGACCGGCGAGTCTCGGCAAGGCCTCGGGCGCGTTCAACATGATGCGCCAGCTCGGCGGGGTGTTCGGGATCGCCACGCTCGTGGCGGTGTTCACCGGCGCCGGCAGCTATGGCTCAGCGCAGGCGTTCTCAGACGGTTTCACGTCGGCGATCGGTTTGGCGGCGGTGCTGTCGCTCCTCGGGGCGGTCGCGAGCGTCGGTTTGCCGCAGCGGCAAGTGGCGAAGGTGGCCGCGATGTCCGAGATCGCCGCTTAGGTCGTGTGCCGCGCGGCGGCCCCGGGACCGCCGCGCTCCAGGGACGCGCGGCGGTCCCTGGAGCGCGGCGAAATGGCGGGCATCCGGGGGTCGGCTGTGGTGGTCGCGAGCGCCCTGAATTCCCGGCGACCCTTCAGGTGGCGACGGTCTCGGCGCCGAGCGTCTCGGAGATCGCGACGTCGATCGAGTAGTCGATCGGCACGACGATCACCGAGGGGACGTCCTTGGCCAGGGCGTCCGCGAGCAGGCGCGGGAAGTCGTCAGCGCTCGTGCACCGCCACGCCGGGAGCCCGAACGCCTCGGCGAGCTTGACGAAGTCCGGGTTGCCGAAATCGACGCCGAAGTGCCGGCCGAACTTCTTGTCCTGCTTCCACACGATCGAGCCGAACTGGGCGTTCTCCCAGATGACGTTGACGACGGCGGTGCCGAGGCGTCGGGCGGTCTCGAGCTCCTGGCAGTTCATCAGGAACCCGCCGTCGCCGCTGACCGCGACGACCTTACGATCGGGGTGCACGAGCTTGGCCCCGATCGCGGTCGGCAGCGCGAAGCCCATCCCCGCGAGGCCGTTGGCGATAAGCACCGTGCCCGGCTCGTGGGCGGGGAACATCCGCCCGATCCACAGCTTGTGCAGCCCGACGTCCGAGACCAGGATGTCGTTGCGCCCAAGCGCCTGGCGGAGATCCCACAGCGCGCGGGGCGGTCGCACTGGGAACTGGTCGTCATCGCGGGCCTCGTTGAGCGCGGCCATCACCACCTCGTGCAGGCGGCTGGTGCCGGCGGTCGTCTGGCTGCGCGAGCAATCGGCGGCGAGCCGCGCCAACACGTGCGCGACGTCCCCGATCAGCTCGACGTCGGGAACAAAGTTCTGGTCGACCTCGGCGGCGATCGAGTCGATCACGATGATCTGCTTGTCGCGGTTCGGGTTCCAGTGCTTGGGCGAGTGCTCGACGAGGTCGTACCCGATCGCGATCACGAGATCGGCGTCTTCGAACCCGGCCATCTCGTAGTCGCGCGCCTGGAGGCCGACCGTTCCGAGCGCCTTCTGGTCCTCGTAGTCGACGAGGCCCTTGGCCATGAACGTCTCGGCCACCGGTATCCCGGTGTTGTGGACGAACGAGCGGAGCGCGCGGGCCGCGTGGCCGCGGATCGCGCCGTTGCCGGCGAGCGCCAGCGGGTTGCGGGCGTTGTCGATCATCTCGGCCGCGCGCTGGAGCTCTCGGCCACCGGGCTCGGGCCGGACGGGGGCATGGCGGGGGAGCGGCGAGGCATCGAGCGGCTGGCCCATGACGTCCTCGGGGAGCTCCAGGTGAGTGGACCCGGGCTTCTCGGATTCGGCCACCGCGAACGCCTTGCGCACGACCTCCGGGATGATCTCCGGGCTCGAGACGCGAGCGTTCCACTTAACGATCGGGCGCATGATGCCGATGAGATCTATGTACTGGTGCGATTCCTTGTGCATGCGCTCGATGTCGGACTGTCCCGTCAGAGCGACGAGAGGAGCGCGATCCAGGAAAGCGTCGGCCACGGCTGTGACCAGGTTCGTCGCTCCTGGGCCAAGGGTCCCCAGACAGACGCCCGCTCGGCCGGTCAGCCGGCCGTAGGCGTCGGCCATATATGCCCCGCCCTGCTCGTGGCGGACGGGGATGAACTCGACCGAAGAGTCGGACAAAGACTCGTTGAGGTCGAGCGTTTCTTCCCCAGGGATGCCGAACACGTACCGAACCCCCTCAGCCTCCAGGCACTCCACGAAGACTTCAGAAGCTTTGCGCTCACTCATATCAAGACCCTACATAACCGAAACAAGATCTGATCACGCCGCAACCCGGCGCCGTGTTATGTGTCTTGCCCAGAAGATGCGCGCTATGGCAGTGGGCCTGTCGATGCTTGCCACGCTGGCCCTTGCCGGGCCGGCACTGGCCGCGACCACGAAGGCGAAACCCCAGTCTCAGGGTGGTCCCGCGACCACCCTGTACATCACCGGCGGAGGCTACGGCCATGGGATCGGGATGAGCCAGTACGGCGCCTACGGCTACGCGCTCCACGGCTGGACCTACCCGCAGATCCTCGGGCACTACTACACCGGGACCGCGCTCGGGAAGACCAACCCGGCGCAGACGGTGCGGGTGCTGCTGGGGAGCGGCTCGGCGGCGTTCGCCGGCGCTACGCACGCCGGGAACAAGACGCTCAACCCGAGCCTCACCTACGACGTCGTCCCGCTCGCGAACGGATCCCTGAAGCTCGTCAACCAGACCACTCACAAGGCGGTCGGGACGTTCCCGGCGCCGCTGACCGCCACCGGTCCTGCTCCCCTGAGCCTGGCCGGACTCGGCACGTATCGCGGCTCGCTCGAGTTCCGGTCGAACGGCTCGGGCGGCATCTACACCGTCAACGTCGTGGGACTCGACGACTACGTCCAGGGCGTGATCGCAGCCGAAATGCCCTCTACCTGGTCGGCCGAGGCGTTGAAGGCCCAGGCAGTGGCCGCGCGGACGTACGCGATCACCACCGACGTCGCCGGCGGCTTCTACAACCTCTATCCCGACACCCGCTCGCAGATGTATCGCGGGCTAGCCGCCGAGACGGCGGCGACCGATGCCGCTGTGGCCGCGACCTCCGGTCAGATCGTCACCTACAACGGCGCGCCGGGGGTCACGTACTTCTTCGCGAGCTCTGGCGGATACACCGAGAACGTCGAGGACGCCTGGCCGGGCGCCACCGCTGACCCATGGTTGCGGGGTGTGCCCGATCCATACGACGGCGCCGGAGGCGACCCGTATCACCACTGGACGCGCCAGCTCAGCCTGTCCGCGGCCGCCAAGCAGCTCGGGCGGTTCGTCAAAGGCAACCTGATCGCGATCGACGTCACCCAGCACGGCGCCTCGCCGCGAATCATGTCCGCCCACGTGATCGGGACCCGCGGCACGATGACCGTCACCGGCAGCCAGCTCGAGGGCTCGTTCGGGCTCCTGAGCACGTGGGCCCAGTTCACGACGATCTCGTCGTCGGCCTATCCGACGCCGACGGCGGCGGCGGGCGACGCGAGCAGCGACCTCGCGCTCCTCACCCAGTTGAAGCGCCTGTTCGGCCAGATGGCGAACGCGTCGCAGACGCTCCACGGCAAGATCCTCCCCGCGGGGAAGGGCGCGCGGGTGACGATCGAGGTCCGCGCCGGCAAGCACTGGCGGCGTGCCGGTGTGGTTCGGATCGGCCCGGACGGAACATACGCCGCGCGTGTGGCTCGCGCCGGGACCTACCGCGTCGTCTACCGCGGCCTCGACGGCCCCACGGTCATAGTCCCGTAGCGCGGATCCGGCCGCTTGCCGACGGGTCCACTAGGCTCGGGCGGCAGATGCCCGGTCCGCTGATCGCCGTCGACGCTCCGTACGTCCTTTACCGCTCGTTCTTCGCGCTTCCGGATTCGATCCTGGGGCGCGAAGGAAAGCCGGTGAACGCGCTTCTCGGCGCGGTCAACCTTCTCCTCCGAGCCGCCGCCGACTACCGGCCGCGCGCGATCGTGATGTGCTTCGGCGCCGAGGCCGCTTCGTACCGGGTCGAGCTGTTCCCCGCGTACCACGCCGACCGCCCGGAGGTTCCCGAGGCGCTCGCGTGGCAGTTCGAGCGCGCGCCGGAGCTGTTCTCGGCGTTCGGGTGGGGGATCGAATCATCGCCCGAGGTCGAGGCGGACGATCTGCTGGGCTCGCTGGCGGCGGTCGAGGACGGCGCCGGCGGCCGGGTGCTGATCGTGACCGGCGATCGGGACATGTACCAGTGCGTCGACGACCACGTCTCCGTCCTGTTCCTGAAATCCGGGATCACGGGGTTTCAAGAGGTCGATCCGCCAGAGGTCATGAAGCGCTACGGCGTGCCGCCTGAGCTCGTGCCCGACTTCATCGCCTTGCGGGGCGATCCGTCGGACGGGTTGCCGGGGGCCCCGGGGATCGGTCCGAAGACCGCTGCCACGCTTCTCGAGAAATACGGCTCGCTGGACGGCGCGATCGCCGGCGCGGATGAGCAGCGGCCGAAGGTGGCGGCGGCTCTGACGGACTCGGCTTCCGAGTTGCGGGCGTTCCGCGACATCGCGACGCTGCAGACGGTTTCCGTGGACCGGCCGGCCGACCGCGAGACGGACCTGGCCGGCGGCGCGGCCGCGGCGCGCGAGTTGGGGCTGGGGCGGCTGGCGCAGCGGCTAGAGGACGCCGGCAGCTTGGCGGATCTGTAGTCACCCCGGGTAGGGACCGCGGCGCCCGTAGATCAACCCGCTCGCCCGTGGATGGGTTGGCGGCAGCGCGCCCGCGCCGCCGCCTGCTGCCAGCGTCTCGGGATCGGTGCCGACGCCGAGCAGGCTGCGGGTCAGCTTCTGGTCCGCATCCAAGAGATCGTCGAGGGCGCGCGCGGTGTGCGCGGCGGTGACGACCGGCTCGGACGGGCTGTCGTGGAGCGACTCGAGCATCGCGCGCCGGAGCAGCTCCTTGACGAAGGACGCCGTGACGCCCTCGGTGCGTTCGACGACATCGCGGGTCTCGCGCTCGGACAGTTGCAGCGGCAGCGAGCGGCCGTAGAGCGCGAGCAGTCTGTGCCGGCCCTCCGCATCGGGCAGGTCGATCTCGATCGCCACGTCGACCCGACCGGGGCGGGCGGCCAGCGCCGGCTCGAGCAGGTCGGCGCGATTGGTGGTGAGGACGAAGAGCAGGTCGGCGTCGGCGGCGGCGCCGTCCATCGCGTCGAGCAGGTCGAACAGGACCGGGCTCGAGCCCGGACCGAAGCCGCGATGCTCGGCGACGAGATCCACGTCCTCGAGGACGATCACCGCGGGTTGGAGGTCGCGGGCGAACTCGGCCACCCCTCCGATGGCCTCGAGCGCACGCCCGGTGAGGACGAACCGCGTGTAGCCCGCCATCTCCCCGATCAGGTACCGGGTGGTGTGGGTCTTGCCGGTGCCCGGCGGTCCGTACAGCAGTAACCCGCGCTTGAGGTGCTGGCCGGCGCCGAGCAGGGCGTCGCGATGCGCGGCGATTCCGAGCGCGTGCCGTTCGACCCGACCGATCACCGCTTCGGGCAGCACGACGTCGTCGCGGGCGAGCTCCGGGACCTCGCCGAAGCAGAGGGAGACTCCGCCCATCGGGTTGAGGCTGACGTCGAGCACGTGCCCGCGGTACACGTTGAGCTGATGACGGAGCTCGGCGAGGCGAGCATGAACGGCCTGCGCGGTGTCGACCGGCAGGCCCGCGATCTCGACGTTGAGCGACGGCGGACCATGCTCGGCCGTGGCGTTCACCATGACCACGTACCGGCCGTCGGGGTCGCTGACCAGGAGCAGCGCGCGCTCGAGGCAGGCGAGGGTCGACCCGGGGCCGTTCGGCAGGTCCGCCAGCGCCGGCGCCGACAGCTGGAGCCACGGCATCCCGTGACCGCTGACGAGCTGCTGCAGCGTCACCGGCGGGTGATGCGGCGGGATCGTGAAGCCGTGCACAGACACCTCACGCCCCGGCTCGCTCGACCAGGCGTTCAAAGCGGTCTGCAGGTTCACGTGCTCGAACGGCGGGAGCGAGCGTGTCACGACCGATTGCGCGCTCGCGTCGTCGCCGAGACAGTCCGCCACCAGGGCGACGACCTCGTTGCGGCCTCGCCCGAGCGCGTCTTCCGAGTGCACCCACTCGAGGAAGGATCGATACGCCGCCGCGAACTCGCGGGCCTCGGACTCCGATGCGCCAGTCATGCCCACATTACGGAGTAAAGCGGACCGTGATCACATCGCCGTCCTGGACCACGTAGTCGCGGCCTTCGAGCCGGAGGGTGCCCCGGTCGCGGGCGCCGGCGTAGCCACCGGCGCCGACGAGCTGGCCCCAGCTGACGACCTCAGCGCGAACGAAGCCGCGCTGGATGTCCGAGTGGATCATCCCCGCCGCGTGCCACACCGACAGCCCCTTGCGGAGGTGCCAGGACTGCGCCGGCTTGTCCTCGCCGGCGGTGAAGAACGCGATCAGATCGAGGAGCGAGAACGCGCCGCGGATCACGGTCTCGAGTCCCGAGTGCGCGACGCCCAGCTCCTCGCGCATCGCCGCGGCCTCTTCAGGGTCGAGCTCGGCGAGTTCGGCGTCGAGGCGCGCGGAGATCGCCACCGCCTCGGCGCCCTCGGAACGGGCATGCTCGAGGATCGCGGGCGGCACCTCGTTTGAACCCTCGTCGACGTTGGCGACGAACAGCACGGGCTTGGCGGTGAGCGGCGACAGCAGGGTGACAGCGTCCGGGGCGTCGGCGGGCGGAGGCACCGTCCGGGCCGGCCGTCCGGATTGCAGCGCCTCGATCACTCGGCGCAGCCAGTCCGCCTCCGCGATGGCGTGCCGGTCGCCGCTCTTGGCCGTTCGCGAGACGCGCTCGAGCCGGCGCTCGGCCTGTTCGAGGTCGGCAAAGATCAACTCGGTCTCGATCGTCTCGATGTCTTTTAGCGGGTCGACCCGGCCCTCGGGGTGGACCACGTTCGGGTCGTTGTGGACGCGGACGACGTGGACGATCGCGTCGGTCTCGCGGATGTTGGCCAGGAACTGGTTGCCGAGGCCTTCGCCGCGGTGGGCACCGGCGACAAGGCCGGCGATGTCGTGGAACGCGATCGTGTCCGGAACGATCTCCGAGGCCTTGACGGTGTCGGCCACCGCATCGAGGCGTTCGTCGTCGACGGGAACCACGGCGATGTTGGGCTCGATCGTCGTGAACGGGTAGTTCGCCGCCTGGGCGGCGACGCCGGTGAGCGCGCTGAAGAGCGACGACTTGCCCGCATTGGGCATGCCGACGATCCCGACCTTCATGGCCATAGGTCGGCCACCGCGGTTCCGAGCGCGGCGCCGGCTAGCACGTCGCTCGGGTAGTGCACGCCGAGGTACGGCCGGCTGACCGCGAACGCGCCGGCGGCGAGGTACAGCGCCCACGCCGGCGCGAGATGCCGGTAGGCCCGCGCGGCGGCGAACGACGTAGTGGCGTGTGCGCTTGGGAACGACAGCTGGGTTACGACCGGCGACAGGGGCGGCAGGCCGTCGAGGTTCGGGCGGTGCCTGCGGACGACGAACTTGATCGCCTGGTTGATGCCGTAGGACGCGCCGACGATCTGCACCCCGCGCAGCCAGCGTCGCCGGGGCTCGGGTCGCGGGGAAACGGTCACGCCGACCAGCCCGAGCGCGAGCCAGCAGGCCGCGTGCTCGCCCGCGCGCGAGTACGCCGTGGCGAGCCGGTCAAGCCCCGGGCTGTGGCCGTGCGTGCGCGCGAACACCATCCCTGCCCGATCCATCTCGATCAGCTTCACGGCGGCGGACTCTACGTTGCCCAGCGAATCGGCAGCCCGTGGTCGTCGCACACAGCCAGCGTGATCTCTGGTGCCCCGGCGGGGTCGTGGACGGTCAACTGCATCTGCGCCTCCGGGCTGCGGGTTGGCTCCATGCTCAACCGCACGACATCCGGCAGCCCGTCGAGGGCTCGTTCGATCGCGGCCCATTCCTCGGGCTCGACGTACTGGCGCATGACCGAGTGCCACACGACGGTCAGCCCGCCGCCCGGGCCGGCGGCGAGGGCGTCGCGGAGCCACTCCGAGCCTTTGCGCGCGGCGATCGGGACGGGATCCCGCTCGGCGACCGCGAGGGCGGCGCGCATGCGGTCGATCCGGTGGAGCTCGTCGGGCCAGATGTAGGAGAGGAGGGTGAGCTGGTCGTCGGCGTGGGTCGGGTCGAGCGGGGACAGATCGCAGCCGGCGCGGGCAACGATGCGCAGCGCCGACGAAGCGCGGCCCAGATCGATCGGGGGCGGTGGCATCCACGGATCGACGAACCGCAGCGGCGAATCCGGGTCGCCGAGCTCGCGGCCATCGACGGAATACAAATAGCGATCGGCGAGGAGGTTGAGGCCGGCGCTCGCCCCGACCTCGAGCAGCCGGATCGGACGGCGGTGGCGGTCGGTCAGCCACAACAGGCCCGCGAACAGGACGGCGGAGCGCCCTGGCTCGTTGGTCTGGACGGTGTGGTGGAGCCGTTCGCGGACCTGAGCGAAGTGCTCCTCCATGACCGCCTCGGCGACCGGCCACACGCCGTCGACGGGCCGATCGCCGCCGGCGCTCGGATAGAACGCGGCCAGTGCCGGTGCCCGCCCGGCGAGGACCAGGTAGTGAAGAGCGCCCACCAGGCGGAGCTGAGGCACCGAGCCGGGAGGAGTCGAGATCCCCGCGAACAGCCGCGCCACGACGCCGCCCGCGTCGATGTCGTCGGCGGCCGCCCGCATCAGGCGGACGTACAGCGGCGAGCGGCCCGAGCGGACGAGGGCGTCGGCGTGCCGGCGAAAGCGGACGGCGAGCCGCATCTCGCCCGCCTGGGCGTCGCCGGCGCCGCCGTACGGAAACTGTGATCTCGCGCTCATCGTGGTTAGTGTCCCGAACGTGCCTCCTCGGGTCACCGTCGTCGGCTCGGCCAACATCGACCACGTGGCTCGCTGCGAGCGCCTGCCGCGCCCCGGTGAGACGGTCACCGACGCCGAGTTCGAGCGCGTCCCTGGGGGCAAGGGCGCCAATCAGGCGGTGGCGGCGGCCCGGCTCGGCGCCGAGGTCACGTTCGTCGGCCGGATCGGGAGCGACGACCTGGTTCTGCGATCGCTCGACCACGAAGGCGTCGATACCACTGCGGTCGTCCGTGACGACGGCGAGACCGGGGTGGCGCTGATTCTCGTGGACGCCGAGGGCGAGAACGTGATCGTGGTCGCGCCCGGTGCCAACCGGCGCTTGGCGGCCGACGAGGTGCGGATCGGAGATACGGACGCGGTGATCTCGCAGCTCGAGATCCCGCTCGAGGCCGTGCGGGCCGCACGCGCGCAGGCGCCGTGGTTCTGCCTGAACGCCGCCCCCGCTCGCGACCTGCCCTGGAGCGAGCTCGAGCCCGACCTGCTGGTGGTCAACCGCTACGAGTACGAGCATGCGGAGGCCGGCCACGCGCTGGTCGCGCTCACGCTCGGGGCCGAGGGGGCGGTGCTGCTCGAGCGGGGTGAGGAAGTGGCGCACGCTCGGCCGCCGGCGGTCGAGGCGGTCGACGGGACTGCTGCCGGCGATGCCTTCTGCGCCGCGCTCGTGGTGTCGTTGCTCGAGGGCCGGGAACGTGGTGCCGCGCTCGAGCGGGCTTGCGCCGCCGGCGCGCTCGCGGCGTCACGTCCCGGCGCGCAGCCGTCGCTGCCGACAGCGGCCGAGGTCGACGCGCTGCTCCATTGATCGCCGGCGCTGCGCGATCTAGACTCGCCTCCTGATGGACCGGGAGTTGGCGTTGGGGGACGGGTCCGGGTCGTGGTTGGGCGCGTGTTCTTCGCGCTTCAGTCGCACTTCAGGCTGAACAGCGGCGAGGTCGCCTGGTTGCAGGCGGCGGCGTTCTTCGGGTCGGCGGTCGGCGCACTGTTCTTCGGGGATCTCGCGGACCGGATCGGCCGGCGGCGTGTGTTCGTGTTGAACCTGGTCGCGTTCGTGGGCCTCGCGCTGGTGTCGGCGGTGGTCACCGAGGTATGGATGTTGTTCGTACCCCGCTGGCGCTGTCGGGCCGGCAGTTCGAACCAACCAGGAAATCGCTCGAGGTGGCCAGCGGCGATGAGCTCGGCGCGGTACCGGCGATCGGGCCTCCCGACGCCGGCCTGTCCGCCGGGATGGTCCTCAGCCCGTAGAACGGCGCGAGCTCGAGCGAGATCGCGTGCGTCGAGCGCCTTGCGCGGCTCTGGGTGTAGTCGCGGAGACGTTCGCTCTGACGCCGAGGGGGGCAAGTTCCTCGTCGGCGACGTTGCTCATGGCCAGTGCGATCGCCCCCAGAACCTCGGCTTGGCCGCCGAGTTCTCCGAGCACCACTGGGTAGTGTCCGGAGGCGGGTGAACTCCAACGCTCGAGCGACGTCTGGATGTTGTCCAGCAGCGGCTGCCCGGCCGGTGCGAGCTCGCCGCCGATAATCACGAGCTCGGGATCGAGCAGGCTGCACACGCTTGCCAGGACGCGGCCGACGGCCTGTCCGGCGTCGGCGATGAGCCTCGTGGCGCCCGGATCCCCGTCCTCGGAAAGGGTCACGAGCTCGTCCACCGTCATAAGTGGCCCGCGCATCTGCCGCAGCGCCGCGGTCAGTGCGGCCCCCCCGGCGACCGTGGCGAGGCAGCCCCGGTTACCGCACCGGCACACCTGTCCGTCGGGGTTGACGACGATGTGACCGAGCTCCCCGGCCGCGCCCGTCTGCCCGAGATAGATCTGCCCGTCGATGATGACCCCGCCACCGATCCCTTCGGATAGCCCCACGTAGAACACGTTTCGGTGCATCCGGCCGGCGCCGAAGGTCGCCTCTGCCAGTGCGCCTAGGTTCGCGTCGTTGCCGACGTGGACCGGCACGCCGAGACGTTCATTGAAGAATTCGGCTACGTCGATCTCAGCCCAACTCGGAAAGATCACGCCCGACGCGAACCCCGGAGAGTCCGAGTGCACCGGCGCTGATACCGCCACCCCCGCGCTGATCAGCCGGTCGGCGTCAAGTTCGGCCTCTCCCAGCGTCCGCGACACCATCGCCTCGGCTACCGCGAGGGCTTCCTGTGCCTCGTGCGCGACCTCGAGCCGCTCGCTGCGATGGTCAACCAGCAACTCGCCCGCTCGATTTGCGACCGCGACGCGGACGATCTCGCGGCCGAAATCAACTCCGACAAAACCGCCCGCGGAGGGCTCGAGGCTCAACAGCGTCGCGGGGCGCCCGCCGCTGGGCGACGGCGCCGGTCGCGCCGAATCGGCCCGCTCGATCACTAGCCCCTCGTCGAGTAGCTCCGCCACCAGGCTCGACACCGTCGTGCGCGACAGTCCCGTCTCCCGGACGATGTCCGCCTGACTCGCCGCTCCCCGCCGCGCCAGGACCGCCCACGTCCTTGCGCGGTTGCGTGCCCGGAGCGATTCCAGAGAGCCAGGTGCCTCCCGAGCCATGGTCCCGCGACTATATCAAGACCCCGGAACTACCTATCGGCCCGACAGGGGAGTTTGTACTTGACACGGAAGAACGATCGGCGGTGGTCTGCGGATTCAGGCGGATGGGAGCGACGGCGCTCGGGTCACCGATTCGGCGCTCAGCTCGGGGTGATCACGTGGTCAGGATCGGGCCGGCGCTCCGGGCCGGCCGCGCTGTAGTCGCCAAACAGGCCGTCGCGCTGCTCAGTGGCGGCCCTGACGCCGTCGTTCGACGCCTTGGCGATGAACGCCTCGGCGTCAGGGGTGTTCCTCATCAGGCCGTCGAGGATCGGGCCGAGGGTCTGGGTGGCGCGGAGGCCGATGTTCTCATAGGCCTGGTTGACGACCAGCTTCATCGCGGCGAGCTGCGAGGACGGAATGCTCGCGAGCTGGGCCGCCTGCTCGGCGACCGCGGCCTCTAGGTCCCCGAACGGCACCGCGGCGTTGATCAACTCGACGTCCGCGGCCTCGCGTCCGGACAGCGGGTTGCCGGTGAGCGCGTGCTCCTTTGCCTTGGTCAGCCCGAGGCGGTACAGCCACATCCCCGACAGGTAGCAACCCCAGATCCGCGAGTACGGCGTTCCGATCTGGGCGTCCTCGGAGGCGATGATCAGATCGGCGCATAGCGCCATGTCGCTGCCGCCGCCGACGCACCAGCCGTGGACCTGTGCGATCACCGGCTTGTGCGTGCGCCATATGCTCATGAACTTCTGGGTCGGGCCGTAGGGCGACGCCGCCCAGGCGAAGTCCTTGCCCGGGTCCCAGCGTCCATCGGTCGTGAGCATCTCGTCCCAGTGGTGAAAGCCGCCGGCGAAGTCATATCCGGCGCAGAACGACCGCCCGGCGCCGCGGAGGACGATCACCTTGACCTCGGGATCTAGGGTCGCCTCCCGCACTGCGGCCTCGAACTCATCGGGCATCGGCGGCACGATCGTGTTGAGCCGCTCGGGCCGGTTCAGCGTGATCGTCGCGACCTGGCCGTCCGTGTCGTACAGCAGGGTCTCGAAGCTCAAGGTGCATACTCCTTGTCGTTGGTTGCCAAGCGGTTGTTCGCGTTTCTGGTGGTGGGCATTGTGGCCGTCGGTTGCGGTGGCGCCGCCGCGCGGACTTCGACGACCGGGCGGACCTCGACGACCGCGCACGCGGCGGCGGTCGCGCGGTGGACGCCGTATGTGCACGTGGCGACTCCCATCGACGTGGTCGGGCCGCGGCGCGACGGCGCGATGGTGGTAGCGGCCAACGGTCGCCTGTGGCTGCTGTCACGCGCGGGCGCCCTGCGCGCGTTCGCGCCCACGTACAACTCGAACCCGGGCCTCGAGGCCTACATCGCGATGGCACGGGCTGACCATCCGGGGTGCAGCTTCGGCGCGGACACCGTCTACGCGATCAGCTTCGGGTCGCCGCGGGGTGTGGTGGCGATCGACGCCCGGGGGCGCGTCCGGTCGTTCGCCACGATCAGCGCGCCGGGATTGATCGACGGGATCGTCTTCGACGAGACCGGCAGCTTCGGCCACCGGCTGCTGGTGGCGACCACGGCCGGCAAGCATACGAGCGTCGATGCGGTCGACTGCCACGGGGCGGTGACCCCGATCACCCGGGGCGCCCATCGAGTCGAGGGCGGGATCGCGGTGGCGCCGATGACCTTCGGGCGGTTCGCCGGCGATCTGATCGCCTCCGACGAGTTGGGCGGCGGTATCTGGGCGGTGACGCCGGGCGGCCGCGACCTCCTGGTGGCGGGGTCGGGCCTGCCCCACGGCCAGGACACCGGGGTCGAGAGCGAGGCGTTCGTCCCGACTGGCAGGTTCTACGCACTGCTCGCAGACCGCCTGACGCCGCGGAACCCGCACCCGGGCGACAACGTCCTCCTTCGGGTGAGCTCGGCGGCCCTGACTGCGGCTGGGGCGCGGCCGGGCGACCTGCTCGACGCCACCGAAGGCGGTGCCCGGACGGTGGCTGTGCGCTGCGGCGGTGGCAGGTGCGCGGTGCTACGCGTCGCCGACGGGCCGGCGATCGCTCACGCCGAGGGGCACATCGCGATCGTACCCGGCGGTCCCTAGCGCTGGCCGAAGCCGACCCGGTGGTCCTCGTGATCGACGAGGACGTACAGCACGCGGCTCAGGTCGAGCGCCACCGTGCCGTCCTCGGCCTCGAGCTCGTGCCAGCCCATCGACCCAAGGGCCTTCCGGAGCTTCGCGAGCTCGTCCGGGTTGACGCGCGCGGCGAGAGTCTGGCCGCCGTCGAATCCGATGCTGATCTTTTGAGGCTTGTCGTCTGCCATGTCAGTGAGGGGCTGGTCCCGGTTGGACGATCTCGGTGAGAACGCCCCCGGTCGATGCGGGATGGAGAAAGGCTACAAGGGAGCCGCGGATGCCGGTGCGCGGCCGCTCGTCGATCAGCCTTATGCCGGCCGCGCTCATCGCCTGAAGGGTCTCTTCTACCGAGGCCACCCGGTACGCGACGTGGTGCAGGCCGGGCCCTCGGCGGGCCAGGAACTTGCCGACGGCGGTGTCCGGACCGAGCGGCTGGAGGAGCTCGACATGGCTGTCGCCGACGTCGAGCAGCGCGGCGTCGACGCCCTGCTCCTCGACCGTCTCGCGGTGGACGAGCGGCATCCCGAGGGCGTCACGGTAGATCGCCAGCGCGGCGTCGATGTCCTCGACGGCCACGCCGACGTGGTCGACGGCGGACAGCATCGCCGCCGGAGGATAGTCAGCCGTCGCTCAGGGGGCCCCGCCGCGCGGGGTGCGTGGCCGGGTTCACCGCGGTGGCGGCGGCGATCGACAGCTCGCCGATTCGGGGCGGCGCGGCGCGCGGGACGTCGCCCATGATCCGGTCGATGTCGGCGCGCTCGAGGACCTCGTTCGTGAGCAGCGTTGCGGCGAGCGCGTCGAGGTGGACCCGGTGGGTGTCGACGATCGACTGGGCAGCGCGGTAGGCCTGGTCGGCGAGCTCGCGGATCTCCGCGTCCTGGACGCGGCGAGTGGCCTCGGCGGCGCCCTCGTCGATCGCGCGGAGCGCACTGGAGCCCGTGCCCATCGCGTATTCGGCGACCATCGCGCGGGCGATGCCCGCGACGCGCTTGAGGTCGTCGGACGCGCCGGTGGTGATCGAGTCGAACACGAGCTGCTCGGCGGCCCGGCCGCCCAGGAGCATCGTCATGAAATCGAGCAGCTCCTCGCGGGTCTTCAGGTACCGATCCTCCTCGGGGAGGTTCAGCGTGTAGCCGAGGGCGCGGCCGCGCGGGACGATCGAGATACGGTGGACGCGGTCGACGCTCGGCAGGAGCTCGCCGCAGAGGGCATGGCCGGCCTCGTGGTAGGCGACCACGCGCTTCTCGTGGTCGGTGAGCGCCCGGCGCGACTGCATGCCGGCGATCACCCGCTCGAGCGCGGCGTCGAAGTCCTTCATCCCGACCGTGTCGGCGTTGCGGCGCCCGGCGAAGATCGCGGCCTCGTTGCAGATATTGGCGATGTCGGCGCCGGTCAGACCCGAGGTCTGGCGCGCGAGCAGCCTCAGGTCGACGCCGTCGGCGAGCGGCTTGTTGCGCGAGTGGACGTGGAAGATGCGCTCGCGCCCGACCACGTCGGGTGGCGAGACGAAGATCTGCCGGTCGAACCGGCCCGGGCGCAGCAAGGCCGGATCGAGCTTCTCAAGTAGGTTGGACGCGGCGATCACCACGACGTCTTTGCGTGCGCTGAAGCCGTCCATTTCGACCAGCAGCTGGTTGAGCGTCTGGTCGCGCTCGCCGGAGACATCGAAGCCGCGGTGGCCACCGACGGCGTCGAGCTCGTCGATGAACACGATCGCCGGCGCCTTCTTGCGTGCGGCCTTGAACAGGTGCCGGATGCGGGCGGCGCCGACGCCGACGAACGTCTCGACGAACGAGGCCGCCGACTGGGCGAAGAAGGTCGCGCCCGATTCGTGCGCGACCGCCTTGGCGAGCAACGTCTTGCCGGTGCCGGGCGGTCCGTGCAGGAGGACGCCCTTGGGGACCTTCGCGCCGAGGTCGCGGAAGCGGGCGGGGTCGCGGAGGTAGTCGACGATCTCGCGGAGCTCCTCCTTGGCCTCCTCGGCGCCGGCGATGTCCGCCCAAGCGATCGGCGGGGCGGAATCGGGCTTGATCTCCGCCGGGCGCGTGCGCGGCATGAACCGGATCAGCGCGAGCACGGCCACGACCAGCACGCCCATGAAGATGATCGGCAGCCAGGCCTGGAGGAACGAGGTCAGGTCCTGGTAGCCGAGGAACGTGCTCGGGGCGTGGATGATCGGCACGATCAAGTGTTGGGTGGTGGCGTGGGCGGCCTTGTGGGCGCTTGGCGCACCGTCGATCATGCTCGAAGCCTGGATCATGGGAGCAGCAACGTCATCGGCACGTTTTCCGGATCACTCAACTTTCTCGAGGCGAGGATTCGGCGTATAGCGTCTTCCCACCTTCGCGCAAGGGCGCCCGTCGACGCACACGATGTCCGCGGTGAAGTCGTTGTCGCCGCGGATCAACGATGAGCCGACCCCGTAGGCGTCGACCGGGACGCTGGCGGCCTCGAACTCGCGGATGCGCTCGGCGGTGAACCCGCCGCTGGCCACGATGTGCACGTCCGGGTAGCCGGCGGCGTCCAGGGCGTTGCGGACGTTCTCGACGAGCCGCGGGTTCACCCCGGTCGGCTTGAAACCGCCCATCTCGTCGAACAGCGAGCGGTCCACCAGGTCCTCGCTCGTGTCGAGGCGGACGCCCCACAGCTTCGGGCCGAGCGCCTCGGCGACTTCGATGGCCGTGCGTACGGAGTCGTTTTCGAAGTCCACGAGCACCGTGATGTTCATCCCGGCGTGGTAGCGGTTCGCGAACACCGAAGCCGCCTTGACCGTGTCGCCGCCGTACGCCGCGATCAGCCC
This sequence comes from uncultured Solirubrobacterales bacterium, assembly GCA_963737055.1. GTDB lineage: Bacteria > Actinomycetota > Thermoleophilia > Solirubrobacterales > Solirubrobacteraceae > Palsa-465. The sequence continues at coordinate 400,318 of CAVTRE010000005.1, forward strand.
GTGCGGGACGGTGCCGATCCCGCGGCCGCCCCACCAGGACGCCTGAGCGTCGGTGGACACGCCGATCGCGCCGGCGACGTGCGCGCTCCAGCCGTCGCCGGTCTGCACGAGCCAGTGATCGTGGCGTGCCGGGAAGTAGAAGATCTGCTTTCCACGAGCGGCCTCGACGACCTGGAGGACGTTCCGCATGATCAGGGAGCGGCGCGCCAGCGACCCGAGGTAGACGGTCTCAAGGTGGGCGAACACGCTGTAGTCCCCCTCGATCGTCATGACGGTCTCGTGGGGGGCGACCTGGTCGCCCTCCCGCAGCGCGTGGACCTCGAGGTCGTCCCACCCCGGGAGCCAGGTGCCCCCGTTGGTCTCGCGTCCGGAACACAGCTTGAGGATCGCGATCGCCTCGTCGATGCCGCCCAGGACCGACTCCTTCTTCTGGAAGACCTGCATCAGGACGCGCGGATGATGGTCCTCGGCCTCGAGCAGCTCCTTGGTGTAGACGAAGTACTGGTCCGAGTAGTAGCCGTGTCTGATCCGGTCGACCGGGAGCCGGAAGATCGACGGGTCGAGCCGCGTCGCGATCTGCGTCGCCATGCGGGAAGTCTATGACTCGCCAGCGGGTGCCCGGACACTTGCCTCTCGGTGCACAACTGCTTGCGCTCGGTGCGGCCCGGGCGGACGATTCGCGGCGGTCAACGGAGGGAGGACTCAAATGCTCGAGCCAATCCGTGCTCGTCATGCGTGGGCCGTGTGTGTGCTCGCGCTCGCCGTGGGTGGGGCGCTGGTCGCAATCTTGGGCTCCGCCGGAGGTGCGGCCGGCGCCCAGCGCCAGCAGCTTGTCGCGGACTCGGCGAAGCTCGCCCCGGACAGCACGATCATCACGCCGCCAAACCCCAGCTGTTCGGTCATCACGGGTCTGACCGACCTGGCGGCCAACCCCCAATACCCGACATCGATCAGCTCCTCCACCGACACGCCCGCCGCGAACGGGAACCCCCGGTACTGCGACGTGCAGGGGATGATCGCTCCGCAGACCCATTTCGATCTCAAGCTGCCGGTCAGCACGTGGCAAGGCCGCTACCTCCAGAACGGCTGCGGCGGCTACTGCGGCAGCGTGAACGCCCAATCGTTCCCGTCCTGCGATGCGATGCTCGGGGGCGACTTCGCGATGGCCACCGACGACGAGGGCCACACCACAGCCGGCGGTCTCGGCGGCGCCGGGCTGTTCGCGTTCAACGACCAGAAGCTCCGAAATGAGTACGGCTACGAATCGGAGCAGGCGCTGTATGTCGTGGCGAGGGAGATCATCAAGGACTACTACGGCATCTCTCCCAACTACTCGTACTACGACGGCTGCTCCGACGGCGGGCGCGAGGCGATGGAGATGGCCGAGCGCTACCCCGACGACTTCAACGGGATCATCGCCGGCGCGCCGGAGATCATCGCCGGACCGCTGAACGCGGAGTTCCAGACCTGGCAGTACCGGGTCAACACCGACGCGAACGGCAACGCGATCCTGACCGCCGCGCAACTGCCGACCCTGCATCAGACGGTGATGGATCAGTGCCAGGGCGACGACGGCGTTGCCGGCGACGCGATCATCACCGATCCGCGGAGCTGTCATCCAGACCTGACCAAGGTGCAGTGCGGCACGGTGCCGCCACCGAGCTGCCTCACGCCGGCGCAGATCGCGGTGGCCGAGAAGATCTACGCCGGCCCGACCGACCCCCAGGGGCGCCGCCTCTATCCGGGTGGTCTGCCGTACGGATCCGAGCTCTCGTGGTCGTTCTTCGTGGTTCCGGTCGCGCCCGGGCCCAACACGAACGCACTCGTGTACGCGGGCCTTTCGCAGCCCTACCTTCGCTACCAGCTACTCAGGCCCGGACAGCTCGGGCCCGACCCGAGCCAGTGGCAGTTCAACGACGCGGGGTTCCGCTCGATGTTCCCGGCGGCCAACACGTTCGACGCGATGGATACGAACCTGACCGCGTTCCGCCGGCACGGCGGCAAGCTGATCATCTGGCAGGGCTGGGCCGACCAGGCGATCCCGCCGTTTGGAACCGTCGACTACTACGACACGCTCACCCAGCGGATGGGCGGCCTGAGCTCCACGGAGGGATTCGCGCGCATGTTCCTGTTCCCGACGGTGGCGCACTGCGGTGGCGGCTACGCCAACAGCAGCTTCGACCTGGTGTACCCGATGGTGCAATGGGTCGAGCAGAACACCGCGCCCAGCGAGATCGACGGGACCGACACGATCTCCGGCTCGACCGTGACCCGGCCGGTGTATCCGTACCCGGAGATCCCGAAGTACAACGGCAGCGGCGCAAACCCGAATGTGGCGACGAGCTTCCATCCGGTCGCCTCGCCGGATGCCAACGAATACACCAACTGGATCGGGAACTACCTGTTCTACCAGCCGATCGGCGGTGGACGTCAAGATCGGGGGTACACCCGCCACCGGTGACCCCCAGTCGCGATGCGATTGTGATTTTCGCTGGCAGTCATTGAAAATCGCAGTCGCTTACCAGGCTAGCCGAGGAGGTCGCGCGCGAGGTCGGTGTAGCAGGACGCGGCGAAACCCAGATCGCGCACGTCGATCCGCTCGTTCGCGCTGTGAACCAGCGGTGCGGTCTCGAGCAGCATCATATGTCGCTGGGGGAAGAACCCGTAGGCGACGCAGTCGGGGAACGCCTCGCGGAACCAGCGCGAGTCCGAGAAGCCGGGGAGGATTACAGGGACGGTGCCGGCGCCCTCGTCGTTCGTTCTCACCCAGTGGTCGATCGCGTCCATCAGTGGGCTCTCGATCGGCGAGGCGTTGCCGGTGACCCTCTCGGTGAACTCGATCTCGAGCTTGTCCGCCTCGTCGCCCAGCACGTCCGCGATGCGCTTCCGCGCCGCCTCCTCGCCCAGGCCCGGTGGCACGCGGCAGTCGACCTTCAGGTAGGCCCGCGAGGGGATCACGTTGATCTTGTCGGAGGCGTGCGCCATCGTCGGCGTGAGGGTCACGCCCAGCATCGGCTCGATCAGCGTCAGCAGCTTGGGTTCGACGGCCGCGATGCGTTCGAGCGCCGCTGCCGGGTCGTCTGGATCGGCGCCGATCGCGGTCAGCAGCGCCGCCGGCGCTTCGGTCAGCTCGAAGGTTGGCTCGGCGTCGGCGATCCGTTGCAGCGCCGGCGCCAACTTGAGGAGGGCGTTCTCGCCGGTCCGCGGGAGCGAGGCGTGCCCGGCGACGCCCCTCGCGGTCAGCTTGAAGCGGAAGATCCCCTTCTCGGCGCAGCACACGCCGTAGCGGCGGTTGCCGTTCCACTCGAACATGTCGCCGGCGCCCTCGTTGAGGAGCATGTCGCAGCGGGTGCGCTCGGGATGCTGACTTGTCAGCCAGTGGGCGCCGACGTCACCGCCGGTCTCCTCGTCGGAGACGAACACGAGCTTGAGAGCTCCGTTACGGGGGCGCCAGCCGTCCCGGGCCAGGGTCGCGCCGGCGACCGCCTCCGCCGCGACCTGGGACTTCATGTCGAGCGCGCCGCGGCCCCAGAGGAACCCGTCGGCCACGTCGCCCGACCATGGGCCGTGGGTCCACTCCGACGGGTCGGCAAGCACGGTGTCCACGTGGCCGAGATAGCAGAGCGTCGGGGCGCCGTCTCCGAGGTCGGCGACCAGGTTCGGGCGGTCTTCGTCGTCGGCGAGCAACTCGGTCTCGAAGCCGGCGTCCTTCAGGTAGCCGGCCAGGAACTCGATCGCGGGCCGCTCATTTCCCGGGGGGTTGACCGTGTTGAAGCGGACGAGCTCGCGGAGGAGATCGGTCGTCTCATTCTGGAGGTCGTCCGAGGTCATCGAACGCGGGAGGCTATCGCCCGGCCGCGTAGGATCCGGCGCGCATGGCCGCGAGCTCCCATGACCTGGCCCTCGCGCTCGACCTCGCCGACGTCGCCGACTCGATCACGCGGGCGCGCTTCCGGGCCTCCGACCTCGTGGTCGAGACCAAGCCCGACCTGACTCCCGTCACCGAGGCCGACAAGGCCGTGGAGCGCGCGCTGCGGGACTCGCTCGGGGCGGCGCGCGCGGGCGACGCGATCGTGGGCGAGGAGTACGGCGTGTCCGAGGGCGATTCTGAGGACGGGCGCCGCTGGATCATCGACCCGATCGACGGGACCAAGAACTACGTGCGCGGGATTCCGGTGTGGGCGACGTTGCTCGCGCTGCAGGAGGGCGGCCAGACCGTTGCCGGCGTGGTATCCGCGCCGGCGCTCGGACGGCGGTGGTGGGCGGCTCGGGGGGTGGGCGCGTTCGCACTCGACCTGCTGTCCGAGGAGCCGCGCCGTCTCCGGGTGTCCGCGGTCAGCGCGCTGGCCGACGCGCAGCTGTGCATATCCGACTTCGACGGGTGGGAGGAGCACGGCCGGCTCGAAGGGCTGCTTTCACTTGCCCGGCGGTGCTGGCGGACTCGCGGCTTCGGCGACTTCTGGAGCTACATGCTGATCGCCGAGGGGGTGGCCGAGATCGGATGCGAGCCGGTGGTGTCGCTCTGGGATCTGGCCGCGCCCCAGGTGATCGTCGAGGAGGCCGGCGGGACGTTCACCGACCTCGCCGGCGTGCGGACCGCGGCCGGCGGCGACGCGCTCGCGACCAACGGGCTGTTGCACGAGCGGGCCCTGGCGCTCGTGGGGCGCTGAGCTTCTGAGCGCCCTCAGGCCGGCAGCGTGCGGGCCAGGAAGTCGGTGGTCTGCGCCCAGGCGCGGCCGGCGGGCTCCGGCTGGTGGAACATCGGAGCCTCGTGATTGTCGAATGCGTGCCCGGCGTCGAGGTGGACGTGGCACTCCATATTCGACTCATTCCTCGCGAACGCACACACGCGCTCGGCCTGCTCCCGGGGGATGTACGGGTCCTGACCGCCGAAGTGGAACAGGACCGTGCAGCGGATCTCCGCAGCGCGATCGAGCATCCCGGGGATCCCGGACCCGTAGTAGCAGACGGCCGTGTCGGGATCGCTCTGCACCGCCACCTCGAAAGCCAGCGTCCCGCCGAGGCAGAAACCGAGCACGCCGGCCTTACCGCCGGTCACCTCGGGCAGCTGGCGCAGGGCTTTCAGCGCCGCGATCGAGTCTCTGACCGCGAGCGGGTGGTCGAGCTGCTGGGCGGTCTGGAACGCCTCGCCCATGCCCGCTTCGGTGTGCTCGTGGGCGATGCCGGGCTCGATCCGCCAGTACAGGTCGGGGGCGAGGGCGACGTAGCCGATGCCGGCGAGGCGCTCGGTCGCCTCCTTGATGTAGCCGCCGACGCCGAAGATCTCCTGGAGCACCACCATGCCCGGGCCCGAACCCGATTCGGGCAGCGCGACGTACGCGCCCATCTCACCGTCGGACGTGCGGACTCGTTCCACTCTGGTCGTCGCCGGCATGGGCCGGAAGACTAGCCGTCGCCGCTCCGACCTGTTTCCAGCTCCATCCGGTAGTGGGGCCCGATGCGAGGCGTCTCGAACTCCTCCGAGGCGGCCCTGAAGCCGGCGCGCTCGTACAGCGAGAGCGCCGGCGTGCGGGCGTTGCACCACAGGCGGGTCGCCCCATGGTCGACCGCGTGCTGCACGAGCGCTTGCAAGACCTTGCTCCCCGCTCCTCGGCCGCGGGCCTCGGGCTTCGTCGCCATGCCGCGGATCCTCCAGTCGCCGGGCTCGCCGTCGGGTCCGACGAGCCCGACCGCGATCAGGCGATCGTCCTCGAACGCGCCGAAAGCGACCGATCCGCTCGGCTCATGAGCGGCGAGCTCGTCGACCGTCATGTAGGGGCGAAGAACGTCGCGGCGGAGCTCGCGGGTGTCGGCGAGGGGAATCGAGCGGAGGGCAAGCTCGGGCATCTTCGGCTCAGAGACTAGGACGGCCATCGCCGGTGCCTGGCACGCTGTGAATCGGTGGTGCGTAAAGCGGGTGGGTAACTTGCCTGGTGGAGAGTGTCTATTGGGCGGCGAACTACATCCGGCGCGCGACCGCGATGAGCCCACGGTGGCTCCGGAGCCGCCCGTCGATTTCGACGCGGAGACCGATGCCGGGGGCGTCGATGTCGACACCTCCGAGCTGCCGTCGCTCGGCGGCGCGGGACCCGTCACGAGGCGGAACGTGGTGTTCGCGGTGCTGTTCATCATCGCGGCGCTAGTGGGGTTGTACTTCCTGGTCCCGAAGCTCGCGGGGCTGAACCAGACCTGGGGCCAGCTGAAGCGCGGCAACCCGCTGTGGCTGGCGCTCGCCGCAGGGGTCGAGATCCTGTCGGTGCTCGGGTACGCGGTGCTGTTCAGAACCGTGTTTGCGCGCGGCGTGACCCGTCTGGGGTGGCGCGCCACGATCGAGATCCCGCTCGCCGGGATCGCTGCGATCAGGTTGCTGGCCGCCGCCGGAGCCGGGGGGGTGGCGGTCACGGTCTGGGCGCTCAGGCGGGCCGGCATGTCCCCGCGCGTAATCGCCTGCCGGATGGCCGCCAACTACTCGATCCAGTACTCGCTCTACCTGCTCGCGTTGGTGGTGTGCGGCCTCGGGCTGTGGAGCGGCGCCTTCGCGGGCGGAGGACCGACGGCCCTGACGCTGATTCCGGCGATTCTCAGCGCCGCGGCGCTGATCATCGGGGCGGCGATGGGACTGGTGCCGGGTGACTTCGAGCGCCGGCTCGAGCGCATGTCGCGTCGTTCCGGGCGCATCGGTCGGCTGGCGACCCGGTTCGGCACGCTGCCAGCGACACTTGGCGCGGGCGTCCGCACGGCGCTCATGCTCATTCGCGAGCGCCACTGGGGATTGCTCGGGGCCGTGGCCTATTGGGGCTTCGACATCGCGTGTCTGGGCCTGTCGTTCCGCGCGTTCGGCGTGACCGTCCCGGTCGCCGTCCTCGTGATGGGCTACTTCCTCGGCACGCTCGGCAGCCTGCTGCCACTCCCCGGTGGAATTGGCGGTGTCGAAGGCGGGATGATCGGGGCGTTCGCGGCCTTCGGCGAGCCCGCCGGACGCGCGGTGGTCGCCGTGCTCGCGTACCGCGCGATCTCCTTCTGGCTGCCCACGCTCCCGGGAGTTGGTGGCTATGTCTCGCTGCGGTCGACGGTCCGCGGCTGGCGGCTCGCGGACGAGACGATCCGCGAAGGCCTGAGCGAGGACTAAGTGGTCTAGCGGTGGCGTCTGGCGGGGAGAAGCGCGGCGTTCTCGGCCGTGCGACGCGGGCGTCGGCACGGGGCTCGGCGCGGGCGGCGCGGTGGGCCGGCCGGCGGGCGCAAGGCGAGGTGGTCAAGCGGGTAGGCGGACCGGCGCGGGCGCGGGTGATCGTGCTGTTCGGCGCGGTGCTGGCGTTGAACGGCGCCGACACGGCGACCGTGGGCGCGGTCGCCCCGCAGCTCGAGAGCGCCCTGCACATCGGCAACACGAAGATCGGGCTGCTGGTATCGGTGTCGCTGCTCGTCGGGGCGCTGTTCACGATCCCGGTCGGGCTCCTCGTGGACCGCTACAAGCGGATGCCGATGCTGTGCGCCAGCATCATCCTCTGGAGCGTCGCTTCGCTGCTGAGCGCGTTCGCCGGCAGCTACGAGACTCTCCTGCTGACGCGGCTGCTGCTCGGCGCGGTCGCCGCCACGGCCGGCCCGGCGATTGCGTCGCTCACGGGCGACTACTTCCCGGCGCGCGAGCGCGGACAGATCTACGCCTACATCCTCGGCGGCGAGATCGCGGGAACCGCCGTGGGCTTCCTCGTCTCGAGCAGCGTGGCCAGCCTGATCGACTGGCGTGCGGCGTTCGTGCTGCTGGCCATTCCGGGGTTCTTTCTCGCCCGAGAGCTGTGGAGGACCGTCCCCGAGCCTCTACGGGGTGGCCAGAGTCGCCTAGAGCCGGGGGTCGTCGATCTGCACGAGGCGGCCGCGCACGCCGCGTCCAACCAGGAATGGGAGTGGGAGCAGTCGGGCGCGGGCGCTCCTGCGCCCGAGGACGACCTGGCTCGCCAGGCGGCCGAAAAGCGAGGCGTCAGTCCCAACCCCGAGCGGGTTCTGACCGAGGATCCGCGCGAGATGCCGCTCGCTCGCGCGGTCAGGTACATCCTCTCGATTCCGACCAACGTCCACCTGATCATCAGCTCGTCGCTTGGCTACTTCTACTTCTCGGGGCTGTCCACGTTCGCGCTTTTGTTCGTCCGCGGTCACTACCACACCAATCAGGCGACGGCCGAAGCGGTGCTCGCGGCGCTCGTGGGGGGAGCGATGGTCGGCACGCTGGTCAGCGGCAAGATCACCGACACGATGGTGCGGCGGGGGTTCGTCGAAGCCCGCGTCTGGGTGCCGGCGCTGTGCTATCTCGGCGCCGCGGTGCTGCTCATCCCGGGCGTGCTCGGGAGCCACCTGACGCCGGCCCTGTGGTTTGACGTCGCGGGGGCCTCGCTCCTGTCGGCGGCGAACCCGCCGCTCGATGCCGCCCGGCTCGACATCATGCCGGCGGGGTTGTGGGGGCGTGCCGAGAGCGTCCGGACGTTCCTGCGCTCGCTCGCCCAAGCGCTGGCGCCGCTCGTGTTCGGCGGGCTCTCCCAGCTGATCGCCGGCATCGTGCCGGCACAGGCGCCGATCGGGACCCACGCCGGTGGCGTATCGGCGAGCGAGGCCCGGGGACTCGAGCTCAGCTTCCTCATCCTGCTGGTGACGCTGTTCGCTGCCGGACTGTTCCTGGCCCGGGCGCGTTTCACTTACGCGGAGGACGTCGCCACCGCCGCCGCGTCGCAGCAGGGGGGTCAGAGCCAGGACGCGGGAGTCGGGCGAGGCGTGGCGCGGGCGGCGGAAGAGTCGGGGTCGGCCCGAGCCGAGGACTCAGCCGCCGAGGCCGCCGAAGATCGCGAATGATCCTCGGGTCGGCTCGTCGTCGTAGGTCTGGCGCAAGCTCGCCTCGGCGGTCACCGTGCTCCCCTCTGGCGCCTCGGCGCGGAGGCGCTCGGCGAGGGTGTTGGCGCTGTCCTCGTCGTCGGCGCCGACCAGCAGGTACTTCCAGCGGCGGACGGTCGGGAACCCCTCGGCGTGGAGGCGCTTGTCGAGCTTGACCGTGTCGTGGTGTGACGGGCACTCGATCCGGACCTCGTATTCGGAATAGCCGCGGATGTCGGAGTCTTCGCGCTCCTGGGCCAGGAGCTCTCGGTGCTCGGCGAGGCGTTCAGCGTCGGTCGCCGGGAGGGGCTTGTCCGGGTCCTCCCATTCCTCCGCGGTCGGGTGCCAGTGCTTCAACTCGATCTCGATGTCCCAACCATGCTCGGCCGCAACCGAGCGGATCTGGCGCTCGGCCGCCTCGGCCTGAGCCCTGTCGCCGGCGTACACGAACACGTCAGGGGGGTCGGCGGAGACGACCAACCGCTTGTCGAACTCCTTTTCGAGGTCGTCGCCGAGCTTGCCGGCGTCGAGTCGCTCGGTCAGGGCGTGGGCCCTGCCTTTCTCGAACAGCCCGACCTCGAGTCGCCAGTCGTCACCCATTGCCCCGTCAGACTAGCGCCGACGGGTGCAGGAGCGGGACGAGCGGGGTGCGGTCGGTGGCGAGCAGCGCGACGAGCGACGGTGGCGTGATCACAGTCGCGGCGCCACCACGGGCGCCACCGCCGGCGCCACCGCGGGCGCCGCTCCGGGCGCCGGCGGGGCGCGGGCAGCGCGCCGTGTAGCCCGCCGGCGACCAGCGGAGGAGATCCCGGCCGAGCACCAGGTGGGGCTCGCTTTCGAGCATCACGAACGCACCGTCGGGGAGGTCGTCGAAGTCAGTCTCGTGGAATCGGCGCGCTCCGGTGCGCGGGTCGCGCCGCTCGGCGTCGAGCTGCTCGTCGATCGCGTCGGCCCCGACCTGGCCGGGGTGGAGATCCGCCCACAGCCCCTTCAGGTGCTCGTAGTCGCCGTACCGGCACTCCCCACAGGGGCGGTGGCCGGCGGCGAGCGCCGTCGCCTCGTCGAGGAAGAACAGCTCGGTGAACTTGCCCGGGGCCATGAGGGGCGTCCGGCGGCGCCCGCCCCACTCGAGCCGGCAAGCGATCCAGCGCCTGGTGGGATTGCGGCGGTCCCGGACGCGGCCGTGCGCGTCGTGCAGGCACCCGCGATTGGCATAGACGAGCCCTCGCTCGGGCGTTGCGATCACCTCGCCGAACGGCGTTACGCGGTTCTGCAGCGGCATGGCGCGAGCGTAGAACGACCGCCGTCGCATACTTGTGACATGGAGCGCTTGTTCGGAGAAGACGAGACCCCGGCGCCGGCCACGTCGCCGCCGCTGCCGGGGGCGCCGCTGGCGACTCGCCTGCGGCCACGCACGCTCGACGAATTCGTCGGCCAGGATCGGTTGCTGGCGTCGGGCTCGTCGCTGCGGCGGGCGATCGAGGACGGCCATCCCCACTCGATGATCCTGCACGGTCCGCCCGGGAGCGGCAAGACCACGCTGGCGCGGCTGATCGCCGACGCGTCGGACGCCGCGTTCGAGGAGGAGAGCGCGGTGCAGGCGGGTCGTGCCGAGGTCCGGGGCGTGATCGAGCGCGCGCGCCAGCGCCTCGCCTCCACCGGCCGGCAGACGATCTTCTTCCTCGACGAGATCCATCGCTTCAACAAGGCCCAGCAGGACGCCCTGCTGCCCGCGGTCGAGGACGGCCTCGTCACCCTGATCGGCGCGACCACCGAGAACCCGTACTTCGAGGTCAACTCGGCGTTGCTGTCGCGGACGCGCATCTACGAGCTCCAGCCACTGTCGGCGGCGGACGTACGCGTGCTGCTCGACCGGGCGGTGGCGCGCGGGGAGTGTGCCCCCGCCAACAGCGTCGCGCCGGACGCGCTCGACTTCCTCGCCGAACGGTCCGGGGGCGATGCCCGGACTGCCCTGAACGCGCTCGAGCTCGCCTGCCAGACGGCCGGCGCGGGTGCGACGGTCGAGCTCCAGCATGCGGAGGACGCGCTGCAGCGGCGGGCGCTCCTGTACGACCGCCAGGCCGATCGCCACTACGACACCATCTCGGCCTGGATCAAGGCTACCCGGGGTTCGGACCCGGATGCCTCGCTGTACTACCTCGCGGTGATGCTCGAGGGGGGCGAGGACCCGCGCTTCATCGTCCGCCGGATGGTCGTGCTCGCCTCGGAGGACATCGGCAACGCCGACCCGCAGGCGTTGTCGGTGGCGACCGCGGCCGCCGCCGCGGTCGAGCACGTGGGCATGCCCGAGGCGCAGTTCGCGCTGGCGCAAGCGGCGATCTACCTGTCGCTGGCGCCGAAGTCCGATGCGGCCAAGCGCGCGGTGATCTCCTCCCGGGAGTACATCCGCGAGCGCGGTGCCGAGGCGCCGCCGCCGTGGTTGCGCTCGTCAACCCGGAGCGACGGTGGCTACGACAATCCCCACCGGCGGCCGGAGCATTTCTCGCCGCAGGAGCTGATGCCCGACTCCGCGATCGGGCAGCGGTTCTATGAGCCCGACGACGCCGAGGCGGCGTTGCGGAAGCGGTTCGAGGAGATCCGCCGGGCGCGCGGGCGGGCCTGATCGGCGGTGCGGACGGAGCGCGGCCGGTAGTCTCGACCGCATGGAATCCGCTACCGCCGTCGCCCATCTCGAGTCGTTCAACCCCGCGACCGGAACCCCGATCGGGTCCGTCCCGACCACCCCGCCTGAGCACGTCCAGTCAGTCGTCGACGCCGTCGCCCGGGTCCAGCCGGCCTGGGGCCAGCTGACGCTCGAGGCCCGCGGGCGCTACCTGCAGCGCGCCGCCGAGGTGCTGCTCGACGAGTCCGACGACATCCGCGACCTGATCGTCCGCGAGCAGGGCAAGCCGCGGAACGAGGCGTTCTCGATGGAGCTGCTCCCCACGATCGACGCGCTGGGCTGGATCGCGCACGCCGGCGCGGACATTCTCGCCGACGAGAAGGTCCCGATGCCGCAGCTCTTCCTGAAAACCAAGCACTCGACGTTCGTCTACGAGCCGCTCGGCGTGATCGGGATCATCTCGCCCTGGAACTACCCGTGGAGCATCCCGTTCGGCGAGGTCGCGCTAGCGCTGATGGCGGGCAACGGAGTGGTACTGAAGCCGGCGTCGCTGACGCCCCTGCTCGGCGAGCGGATCGCGGAGGTGTTCTATCGCGCCGGCGTGCCCGAGGGGCTGATCCGCGTAGTGCACGGCCCGGGTACCGGGGCGGCGCTCGCCGAGTCGAGCGTCGGCAAGGTGTTCTTCACGGGCTCGGTCGAGACCGGCCGGTCCGTGGGCGAGGCGTGCGCGCGCCGACTTAAGGGCGCTGTGCTGGAACTCGGCGGCAAGGACCCGATGATCGTCCTCGGCGACGCACACCTCGATCACGCGATCGCCGGCGCAGCCTGGGGCGGGTTCGCCAACGCCGGCCAGACGTGCTCGGGGATCGAGCGCGTGTACGTCATGCGCTCGGTGGCGGACCGCTTCATCGAGGGCGTGGTGGCCGGGGCCCAGCGGCTCCGGGTGGGCGACCCGATGAGCTGGGACACCGAGATCGGGCCGATGGTGTCCGGCGATCAGCTCGAGATCGTCCGCGACCTGGTCGACGACGCGGTCGCCCACGGCGCAACCCTTCGCTGCGGAGGACCGATCGACGCGCCCGCCGGCACCGACGGCGCGTTTTACGCGCCGGTCGTGCTGACCGGGGTGACGCACGAGATGCGGATCATGCGCGAGGAGATCTTCGGACCCGTGCTCCCGGTGGTGATCGTCGACTCCGAGGAGGAGGCGGTGAGGCTCGCCAACGACTCCGATTTCGGTCTCGGCGCGTCGGTGTGGACGTCGGACCGCGCCCGGGGGGAGCGGATCGCGGCGGAGCTGCAGTCGGGCATGGTGTGGATCAACGACCACATGTTCAGCCACGGCGCCTGCCAGTGCGCGTGGGGTGGCGTCAAGGATTCCGGCCTCGGCCGCACCCATTCGAAGTTCGGCCTGTACGAGTGCGTCAACGTGAAGCTCCGCACCTGGGAGGGCTCGGCGCTGCGCGATCCGTGGTGGCATCCGTACGACGAGACGCTCGGGAAGGCGCTCCGTTCGACCGCGGAGCTGCTGTACGGATCGGCCGCCGTCCGCGGACGCGCGCTGCGGGAGGGTGCTGTGCCGCTGACGCGGTTGGGCGCTCGTCTCGCGCGCGACGCGATCCGGCGATAGCGCCGATGGCGATCCAGCTACCAAGTACGTAGCCTGAGCGCCAAGGTTCGGGCGCGGTACCCTCGTCAGCAGGATGCCCGCCAACGCTTACGCCGGCAAAGAGTGCGTCTGCCAGCTCCGCAAAGGGATCTGCGATCAGTCGTGCGTCCAGGGCATGCTCGAGACGCCCTTCTACATCGCGTGTCTGCGGCTGAGCGGCCGGCGGTGCGTGGTCGTCGGCGGCGGTGACATCGGGCTCGAGAAGGTCGAGGGCCTGCTCGCCTGCGACGCCGACGTGACCCTGATCGCACCCGAGGCCCATCCCGAGCTCGCGCAGCTTGCGCTCGAGGGCTCGATCCGGTGGGAACAGCGTGAGTACGCCGGCGCGGCGGATCTCGACGGCGCGCTGATCGCGATCGCCGCGACCGACGACACCGACCTCAACATCCGCGTGTTCGAGGACGCCGAGGCGCGCGCGATGCTGGTCAACGTCGTCGATGTGCCGCCGCTGTGCAACTTCATCCTGCCGGCGATCGTCCGCACCGGTCCGCTGGCGGTGGCGATCTCGACCGCCGGGGCCTCGCCGGCGCTGGCCAAGCGGATGAAGCGCGAGATCTCGGAGTTGTTCGGCGAGCCGTACGCGCTGCTGGCGATCCTGCTCAACGATGCCCGCGGCTGGGCGAAGGCGACGCTCCCGACCTATCAGGACCGCAAGTTGTTCTTCGAGTCGATCGTCAACGGCGACCCCGACCCGGTTGAGATGCTGCGCGCAGGGGACATCGACGGCGTCCGGGCGCTGATCGCGGACGCCCAGCGCTTGACCGCGCCCGCGGCGCGGTGAGCGGGCTTACTCACCTCGATTCCTCTGGCCGCGCCCGTATGGTCGACGTGGGCGAGAAGCCCGTGTCCGAGCGGCGGGCGGTGGCGCAAGCCGTTGTACGCGTCTCGCCTTCGACCGCAAAATCCGTCCTCGCCGGCGACGCGCCCAAGGGCGATGTGCTCGGCGTCGCGCGGATCGCTGGGATCCAGGCGGCCAAGCGAACCGCAGAGCTGATCCCGCTGTGCCATCCGCTGCCGCTCAGCTTCGTGGGCGTCGAAGCCGAGATCGACGCCGACGCTGGTGCGATCACGCTGATCGCCGAGGCGAGGACGACGGGTCAGACCGGCGTCGAGATGGAGGCGATGACCGCCGCCTCGGTGGCGGCGCTTACCGTGTACGACATGGTCAAGGGGATCGAGCGCGGCGCCGAGATCGGCCAGGTCGTCCTGCTCGAGAAGTCCGGCGGCCGCTCAGGCCACTGGACCCGCGCTGGCTAGCGGGCTAGCGAATCGCCTCGGACAGCGCGTCGAGCGCGGGGGCGCCCGCGGCGCCCGCCATGTCCGAGTGGAACGGCGGCGCGATCGCGGTCAGCCCGCCGTCGACGATCAGCGTCGTCCCGGTTACGTACTCCGCCCCGGGGGACAACAGGAACAGCGCGCACTCGGCGACCTCAGCGGCCGTGCCCATCCGCTTCTTGGGGATCTTCGGCAGCACCGTCTCGAGCGAGGGCACCCGACCGGTCGAGTAGAAGTAACTCGAGGAGTCGGTATCGATGATCCCGCCGTTCACCGCGTTGACGTTGACGCCGAGCGGCGCGAGCTCGACCGCCATATAGCGCGCCCACGTCTCGATCGCCGCCTTGGCCGACCCGAGGTTGGCGTACGTCGGGAACGACCGGATACTCCCATAGCTCGAAAGTACGACGACCCGGCCGCCCTCGGAGGGCATCAACCGCACGGCGCGCTGGGTCCCGACCACGAACGCGCGGACGTTCAGGTTGAACGTGCGCTCGAGGTGATGCGGCTTCAGATCCATGAAGTGGTGGAAGTTGCTGGCCGAGGCGTTCGAGACGAAGAAGTCGAGGCGTCCGTAGCGCTCCTGCACCTGGTCGAACATCTGCTCTATCTCCTCGAGGCTCTCGAGGTCGGCGCGGATCGCCATTCCATCCGAGCCGAGCCGCTGGATCTCGGCGAGGGTGTCCGCGGCCGCCTCCTGATTGCGCCGGTAGTTGATGACCGGGATCGCGCCGCGCGCCGCCAGCCGGAGTGCCAGCGCCCGGCCGATCCCGCGCGAGGATCCGGTGATCAGCGCGACCTTGCCCTCGAAACCGCGGCGGGGGTCCGGGATGAGGTTGTCTTGGGACGCGGTCATTTCCGGAGCAGATCCCGGGCGATCGTGGTCTTCTGGATCTCGGCCGTGCCCTCCTCGAACCGCTGGGCACGGGCGTCGCGGTACACGCGCTCGATCGGGCTCGTCGACCAGTACCCGATCCCGCCGTGGACCTGGAGGGCGGCGTCGGTCACGCGCTGCAGCATCTCGCTCGCGAACAGCTTTGCCATCGCGGCCTCCATCGGCGCGTGCCCCGTCTCCTCCCAGGTCGCGGCCGCGTGGCGGACGAGCCGCCGCGCGGCCTCCAGATCCGTGGCCATCTCGGCGAGCTTGAACGCGATCGCCTGGCGCTCGGCGATTTTCTTGCCGAATGTCTCGCGTTGCCGGGCGTAGTCGAGCGCGAGATCGAGCGCGCGCTGGGCGAGGCCGACGCACGTCGTCGCCAGCGAGATCCGGCTCGGCCCGAGAAAACCGCTCAGAGCGATGTCCACGCCCTGGCCCTCCTCGCCGAAGCGGTCGGCGACCGGCACGGGCGCGCGGTCGAACACGATGTGGCCGTGGTCGGTGCCGCGCACTCCCATGGTCTCGGCCATCTCGCGCGCGTCGACGCCCTCGCCGCGGGTCGGAACCATCAGGGCCACGGTTCCGTCGGTGCCGCGGGTGCCGTCGACTCGGGCGAACGTCATCAGGTAGTCGGCGATGGTCCCGAACGTGATCAGATGCTTCTCGCCGCTCAGGTAGTAGGTGTCGCCTTCGCGGACGACGCTGCACCGGATGTCGGCGCCGCTGCCGGCGCCGGGCTCGGTCAGCGTGAACGCGACCTTGATCTCGCCGGCGACCGCGGGCTTGATGAAGCGCTCGCGCTGGTCGTCGTTGGCGTGCGAGTCCATCGGTCGCCAGATGCCGTTGGCGACATGGACGATCATCCGCAGCGAGGCGTGCGACATCGAGAACAGCTCGAGCAGCTCGAGGTAGCGCGTGAACGGGATCCCGGCGCCCCCGTACTCGGCCGGGGCGGCGAGGCGGAGGTAGCCGAGATCCCGCAACTCGTCCCAGAGCGACAGCGGAACCTTGTGCTCGCGCTCGATCACCTCCGACCAGCGCTCTCCCTCGTCCTCGACGTACCTGCGAACGTCGACGCGGAGCGCTTCGAAATCTGTGGTCGAGGCGGTTGTCATGCGGTCACGAGTTCGCGGGCCTGCGCCCGCAGCACGTATTTCTGGATCTTGCCCGAGGGGGTGCGGGGGAGGGACTCGACGAGCTCCAGACGCTCGGGCCAGTACGTCTTCGAGACGCGGTGGGAGTCTAGGTACTCGAGCATCGACTCGAAGTCCAGCTCAGGGCCGTCGCCAGACACGACGAACGCGCACGCCCGCTCGCCGAGGCGCTCATCGGGCATGGCCACGATCGCGACGTCGCGCACCGCCGGATGGGCATGCAGGAGTTGCTCGATCTCGGCGACAGGAACTTTCTCGCCGCCGCGGTTGATCACGTCCTTGACCCGGCCGGTGATGCGGACGTAGCCGTGGGCGTCGATCCTCGCCAGATCGCCGGTCCGATACCAGCCGTCTTCGGTGACCGCCTCGGCGGTCAAGGCCGGCCGGTTCAGATAGCCCACGAACAGGCAGTCGGTGTGGACCTCGAAGTTGCCCTCCTCACCGGGAGCGAGCGCGGCGCCGGAATCGTCGACGACGCGCAACTGGACTCCGGATAGAGCGCGCCCATCGGTGCCCCAGGCCCGCTCAGCCGCATCCCCTGGCGCGAACGCGCAACCGAGGCAGCTCTCGGTCGTGCCCCACGCGCCCCCGACCTCGGCGTCGAGGACCTCGCGAGCCCGGCGGGCGAGCTCGCGCGGGATCGCCGCGCCGGTGGCGACGAACGTGCGCAAAGATTTGACCCCTACCCACCCGCGGCCCAGATCCTCCGCCACCCGGGTCAGATCGGCCAGGAACGGGGTCGCTGCCTGGACAAACGTGACGCCGAAGCGGCGCATGGCGTCGAGCCCGACGTCGGCATCCCAGACCTCCTGGAGAACCTGGGGCGCGCCGAGCCGGATCGCGATCCACATCCCGTAGAGGAAACCGGTCTGGTGGGCGAGCGGGGAGGGCACGTAGATGACGTCGTCACCGCTCAGCCCGAAATGGTCGATGTGATGGTCGGCGGCGCGCATGAGCGCGTCGTGGCGATGGAGCGCGCCCTTGGGCTCGCCCGAGGTCCCCGAGGTGAACAGCAGCTGCGCGATCTGATCAGGCCTCGGCCCGGGCAGTTCCCGCGCAAGCTCGCCGGTTGGCGGGTCGCCGTCCAACACGATCAGATGCTCGAGCGCCGGCAACTCCGACCGCAGCCCGGCTGCCATCGCGGCGTAGTTGCGTCCGCGGAACACGCGGGGGACGAAGAGGACGCGGGCGGCGCTCTCGCGGAGCATGAAGGACAGCTCGCGCTCGCGGAAGATCGGCATCAGCGGCTCGCACACGGCGCCCAGGCGCAACGTGGCCAGCGCGATCGTCAGGAAATTGATTTGGTTTGGCAGCTGCAAGGCGACGGTGTCGCCATGGCCCACACCGAGGACGGCCAGCGCGCCCGCGACCTGGTCGGTCTCGCTCGCCAGCTTGGCCCAGTTCAGCTCGCGCACGTCACCGTCGGCGCCGATCTCAACCACCGCCCGCTCGGCCGGACGCTCGCGGGCGTTCCGGTCGAGATCGTCGAGGATCATCACGCCGGTCGCACCGCCGGCATCGCGCCGGCCACCGCCGCCGGTATGCCCAGGGCGTTCATGTGATCGAGGAACTCGGGATACGAGATCCGGTAGGCATGGGGGTAGGACAGCTCGGTCACACCGGTGGCGATCGACCCGGCCACGGTCAGCGACATCAGGACCCGGTGGTCGTTGAATGACGACAGGTTCGCCCCGTACAGACGCTCCACGCCCTCGAACGTCATGTCGTTGCCGTCGAACTCGATCCGCGCGCCCATCTTGCGGAGCTGGAGCATCGAGGTGACGCGGTCTGACTCCTTCAGGCGCACGTGCGCCACGTGGCCGAGCGCGCTCTTGCCGCTGGCCCGGCTGGCGAGCACCGACAGGATCGGGACCATGTCCGGGATGTCGCGGCAGTCGAGCGGGCCGCCCTCGGGCGGGGTCCCGTCGTGGTCCATCGAGATCGAAAGACCGTCCGGCGCGAAGCGGAAAGGCACGCCGGCCGCCATTAGCGAATCGAACACGGACGCCTCGGGGTGTCCGGCGATCGGCGTCGAGCTGTGGAACGTCACCTTCGACGGATTGAGCGTGCAGGCCGCGAGCCCGAAGACGGCCGAGCCGAGGTCGGGCGGCAGCACCACGTCGGTCGGCTTCGGCCGCTGGCCCGGGGCGACGTGAAACTCGCGCCAGTCTTCGCGGGCGGTGACCTCGAGTCCAAACTGGCGCATCATGTCGATGGTCAGCTCGATGTACGGCCGCTCGTTGAGCTCGCCGCGGATCTCGATGACCGTCGGCTCGAGGGCATATGGCGCCAGCATCAGCAGACCCGAGATCCACTGCGACAGCGTGCCGTCGATCCGGATCCGGCCGCCGCGCGGGCGGCCGGGGTACACGGTCACCGGCAGGTGCTGGCCCTCGTACTCGAGTCGCACGCCCATGCGCTTCAGCGCTCGGAGCAGCGGGCCGATCGGGCGCCGGCGGAAGTAGCGCTGGCCGACGAACCGGACCGGACGGTCGCCGAGCGCGGCCAGCCCGAGGAGGAAATACAGGGTGGTGCCGGAGCTGCCGACCGAGACCTCGTCGCTCAGGGGCGAGAACCCGCCGCCGGTGACCAGCCAACCGTCGCCGTCGTTCTCGATCTTCGTCCCGAGCGCACGCAGCGCCTGGACCGTGAACGTCACGTGGCGGGCCGCGGTGCGCTGGACGATCCGGCTCTGCCCGGGGGCCAGCGCCGCGAGCATCAGGGCGCGGTGGGCGTGGTACTTCGAGGGTGGGATCGCCAGCTCCCCCACCAGCGGAGCCTGGGCTTTCGCTACCAGCAGGCGCACCGGCGGCAGGATAACGTCGCCTTCACACGACTTACCCGCCGCCGGAAATAGACCCTCCGAATGGGGGGTCGCGCCCGCTAGGGGTGAATCAGGGGTGAATCAGCTGACCTTCGTCAACGGGCCGGAGGTCAGCACCGTCTTCCGGCCGATGCAGGCCGCGGCGTCGTGCACCTTCGTCATGGTGACCGACTTCCCGCTGACCTTGAACTTGTAGACGCCGGTCCCCGGGCACCTGCCCGTGCCGCCGGTGTCCTTGAGGCTGATCTTGTTGCCCTTGATCGTGTACTTGCCGTGAACGATCGGGTGGCCATTATCGGCGACGTGGTAGGCGCCGTTCTTCAGCTTGACCGTCCACGTACCGTTGAGCGCGCCGCCCAATACGGTCGAGTTGACGGTCGTCTTGTAAGTGCCGCTCAGGCTGGAGCTGGCGGCTGCGGCCGCGACCGAGCACAGCGCCAGGATGACGACAACGACCAAAGCGGTGAAGATCCTCTTCATCGCACACACCCTTTCTGCTCCCGGCCAGAGCGATAGACCGCGGGCGACCGTACCGGCGGGGCTGTTGCGATTGGGTTAGCACGCGGTTCGCGCTCGCCCTACCCTTGTCGCGAATGAAGACCGCGATCATCACCGTCTCGACTTCAGTCGCCGCCGGGAAAGCCGAGGACCGCTCAGGCCAGGCGCTGGCGAAGCTGGCCGAGGCCGCCGGCGCCGAGATCGTCGCGCGCGAGGTCGTGGCCGACGATCGCAAGGCGATTGAGAAGATACTGCGGCGGCACACTCGCGACGGGACGGCGCTGATCTTCACGACCGGCGGCACCGGCTTCACGCACGACGACGTGACGCCAGAGGCGACGAGGGCGGTGATCGAGCGCGAGGCCCCGGGATTCGCCGAGGCGATGCGCGCCGAGGCGCTCAAGCACACCCCGATGGGGATCCTGTCGCGCGGCGTATCCGGAATCGCGGGCCGCACGCTCATCGTCAACTTCCCCGGCAACCCCAAGGCGATCGGCGAGCTCTTCCCGGTCATCGGCCCTACGCTCGGGCACGTCGTGACGACGTTGCAGCACGAGGGTGGACCCACCCCCGGCCATTGAGCTACGGGGCCTCTACCGCCACTTCGGTGAGCGGACGGTGCTCCGGAATGTCTCGCTGCAGGTGCCCGCGGGGTCGACGCTGGCCGTCCTCGGGCGCAACGGCGCGGGCAAATCGACGCTGCTTCGGATCCTCGCGACGCTGCTCAGACCGCACGCGGGCGAGGTGCTCGTGTTCGGCGAGGCGTTGCCGCGGCGCGGGTTCGCGGTGCGGGGCCGGCTCGGATTGCTGGCCCACGACCCGCTGCTGTACCGGGATCTGAGCGGTCGCGAGAACCTCAGCTACCACGCGAGGTTGCACGGCGTGGCGCCCGATCGAATCGAGCAGCTGCTCGACGCGGTCGGGATGCGGGAACGAGCCGACGAGCCGGTCCGTCTGCTCTCGCGCGGGCTCGTCCAGCGCCTGGCGGTGTGCCGGACGGTCCTCCACGCCCCGTCACTGCTGCTCCTCGACGAGCCCCTGGCCAACCTCGACCCGGCGGCGACAGAACTGGTCGGGCCGCTCATCGGGAGCCGTTCCGGGGCCACACGGGTCTTGACCAGCCACGACCCGCAGGCCGCGCTCGCCGAGGCCGACGTCGTGTTGGGGCTCGAAGACGGGCGGACGGCGTTCGCGACGACGCCGGATAAGGTCGACGCGGCCGCGGTGAAGCGCCTGTACGCATGAGGGGCGCGAGATGAGGACGGTGATGACGGTCCTGCGCAAGGACCTCCTGCTCGAGCTCCGGGGCTTCGAGACGCTCCCCGCGATGATCCTGTTCGCGATCGTCACGTTCGTGATCTTTCACTTCGGGTTGAACCGGGACACGATCGACGGCCAGCTTGCCGCGGGCGTCCTGACGGTCACGCTGCTGTTCGCAGCGATGCTCGGGATCAACCGACTGTTCGTCGCCGAGCGCGAGCAGGGCGGGTTCGACGCCTTCCTGCTGGCGCCGGTCGACCGCTCGGCGCTGCTAGTGGCCAAGGCGACCGCGCTGTTCCTGTTCCTGGTCGTGCTCGAGGTGATCGCCGTCCCGGCATTCGGCCTGCTGCTGCTGGGTCCGTCGCTCGGACACGCGCTGCCGGGCCTGATCGCGGTGCTGGCGCTCGGCGACGTCGCCCTGGCGGTGATCGGGACGCTGGTCTCGGCGATCGCGGTCCAGACCAGGGCGCGGGACCTGATCGGCCCGATCATCGGGCTGCCGCTGCTGCTTCCCGCGCTGATCGGCATGGCGCGAGGAGCCGGTCCTCTGCTGACGGCGCATGGCTCGAGCTCGCCTCCGGGCAGGTGGGTAGCGATCCTCGCTCTTTATGATGTGGTGTTCGCCCTCCTGTCCTACGCTGTCTTCGACTTTCTCCTGGAGGACTAAGGCTTTGACGACTTACGGCCGCGGGCTCCGCGGCCTTTCCCTCGCCGCCGCCGCCACGATCACAGTGGCGCTCGCGCTGGTGTTCTTCTATGCGCCCCTGGACACCGACCAGGGGTTCATCCAGAAGATCTTCTATATCCATGTGCCGCTGGCGATCACCGCGCTGTGCGGGTTTGTTTTCGGCGGGGTGCTTGGCGCGATGTACCTTCGCACGGGCGACCGCAAGTGGGACATCCGGTCCTACGTCGCGATCCATATGGCGCTGATCTTCGGCGTGGGAACGCTCCTCACCGGCACGATCTGGGCCAAGGCCTCATGGGGCCATTGGTGGGTGTGGAGTGATCCGACGCTCACATCGTTCCTGATCGTGATGTTGCTGTTCGCGACCTATCAGCCGCTCCGGTTCTCGATCGAGGACCCCGAGCGGCAGTCCCGCTACGCGAGTGTGTTCGCGGTCGTGGCCGGGGCGTTCGTGCCACTCAACTTCATCGCGGTCCGGGCGGCTCAGCAGTACGTCCATCCTCGGGTGCTGACGCTCACGGGCGGGAACCTGCCGGGATCGATGCGGCTGACGTTCCTGGTGTCGCTCGTCGGCATCGCGCTCCTGTACACGACTCTGTGGAAGTACGAAATGGCGGCCAAGAGCACGCGCATGCAGGTTCGGGCGCTTCGCCGGGCGCTGCTCGGCGAAGACTCGGTGGTACCACTGAAGCGGAGCGCCGCGCCATCATGAGCAGCCTGTTCGCGGTAGCGCCCGCGCTCCCCCTGCACACGGCGGGCAAGTACGTCGCCGGCGCTTACATCGTGTTCCTGGCGATGGTGCTCATCTACGTGGCGATCATGGCTACGCGTCTGGCCCGGACCGAGCGCGAGATCGCCGAACTGCGCCGCGATGTCGAGCGCCGCCGGCGCGACGAGCAGGCGCGCGATCCCGACCGCGCTGGGGAGCCGGTGGCGTGAGCGAGCTGCTCGCAATCGGCGTCTCGCACAAGACCGCTCCGGTCGAGGTGCGCGAGCGAGTCGCGCTGCCGGACGCCCGCGGCGCGGAGTTCGTGCGCGACCTCCGGGGAACCGGTGAGGTGCAAGAGGCGGTCGCGATCTCGACCTGCAACCGCACCGAGCTGTACGTGGTGGTCGGCAACCCGGTCGAGGCCGAGAGCCGCGCGCTCGCGATGCTGGCTAGCCAGGCCGGGATCCGGCCGACCGAGCTGGCGCCGGCGATCTACTCGCTCCGCAACTGCGACGCCGCCCGCCACCTGTACCGCGTGACCTCGGGGCTCGACTCGATGATCGTCGGCGAGGCCGAGGTCCAGGGCCAGATCAAGCGCGCGTACGACGCCGCGATCGCCGGCGAGACGGCTGGCCCGCTCACCAACCACCTGTTCAAGGCGGCACTCGCGACCGGTAAGCGGGTGCGCAGCGAGACCGCGATCGGCGAGCGCCAGCTGAGCCTGCCGTCGGTGGCGGTCGCGCTAGCCCGCGAGCAGCTCGGCGATCTCGTCGGGCGGACGGTGGTGATCGTCGGCACCGGCGAGACCGGAGAGCTGACCGCCAGGGCGCTGTCCGACAGCGGCGGGCGGCCGGTGTTCGTCGCGAGCCGCCGCCGCGACCGGGCGATCTCGCTCGCCCGACGCTACGGCGGCGAGAGCATGAGCTTCGACGAGCTCCCCCAGGCGCTCGAGCGCGCGGACATCCTGGTGGCGGCGACCGCCTCGCCGCATCTGCTGCTCGAGGCGGCCGAGCTGTCCGAGGTCATGGCGATGCGGGGCCGCCGCCCGCTGCTCTTGATCGACCTCGCGGTGCCGCGCGACATCGACGCCGCCTGCGGGGAGCTCGAGGGCGTGTCGCTGTACGACATCGACGACCTCCAGGCGGTGATCGCCCGCAACCGCAAGGTCCGCCAGGCCGAGGCGCGCAAAGCCGAGGGCATCATCGAGGAGGAGATCCAGCACTTCGCCGTGTGGCTCGGATCGCTCGAGGTGCTGCCGACGCTGGCGGCGCTGCGCACCCACGCCAGCGGGATCGCCGAGCAGGTCGTCGCCGAGAACGCCGGCAAGTGGGACGAACTGTCGGAGCGCGACCGAGAGCGAGTCGACGCGATGGCACAGGCGATCGTGAACCGGCTGCTCCACGCGCCGACGGCGCGCCTGAAGCAGCTCCAGGACGACCGTGTCCACGCTCGGATGGCGATGATCCGCGACCTGTTCGGACTGGAAGTGGAGAGCGCCGCGCCGGCGTCGCGCGCCCAGGTTCGGGACCTCGACGAGCAGCGCAAGCTCCGCCGGCGAGGCCGTTGATCAGACTCGGGACGCGCGGGAGCGCGCTCGCGCTCGCGCAGGCGGAATGGGTCGGCTCGCGGCTGGGGGCCGAATACGAGCTCGTGAAGATCGACGCCGCCGGACCCGTGGACGACAAGTCACGGTGGGTGTCGGGGCTCGAACGCGCGCTGCTCGAGGGCGAGATCGACGTGGCCGTGCACTCGGCCAAGGACGTGCCCGCGGAGCTCGCCGACGGGCTCGAATTGATCGCGATCCCGGTTCGCGAGGACCCGCGTGACGCAATCTGCGGTGCGCCGTCGTTGTCGGCGCTGGGATCGGGCGCGCGGGTGGGAACGAGCAGCCTGCGGCGTGCCGCCCAGGTCCGCGCTTCGCGCGAGGACCTTTCGGTGGTCGAGGTGCGCGGAAACGTCGACACCCGGCTCCGAAAGCTAGTCGCCGGCGAGTGCGACGCGCTGGTGCTCGCGGTCGCGGGACTCGCGCGCCTGGGGAGGCTGGACGCCGTCGGCGGCATCCTCGACGGTTTCGTCCCCGCCGCTGGGCAGGGTGCGCTGGCGGTGGAGGCGCGCCCGGGGCGCGTGGACGTCTCCGGGCTCGTCGACGCGGACGCCACGGCGTGCGTGACCGCGGAGCGGGCGTTGACGCGCGCGCTCGGGGCGTCCTGCAACACGCCCGTCGGCGCGAACGCCGGGGTGCTCGAGGACGGCGAGCTCGAGCTCACTGCCTGGGTGGGGCGCGCCGACGGCTCGGAGTGGGTGCGGGACGTGCTCCGCGGGCCTGCCGCGGACGTGGGCGGTGCCGTCGCGGACAGGCTGCTGGCTGTGGGCGCGGCGGAGCTGCTGTCGTGACCGTGTACCTCGTGGGCGCGGGGCCCGGCGACCCGGGGCTGCTCACGGCGCGGGCGTTGGAGCTGATCGCCGCGGCCGACGTGATTTTGTACGACCGGCTGATCCCTCGCTCGGCGCTCGAGGGCGCGCGGGCGGACGCGACGCTGATCTTCGCGGGCAAGGAGGGCGGCGGACCGTCGATGCCCCAAGCCGAGATCTCCCGGCGGCTGGTGTCGCATGGGAGGTCTGGCGCCGCGGTCGTGCGGTTGAAGGGAGGCGATCCGTTCGTGTTCGGGCGCGGCGGCGAGGAGGCTGAGGAGCTACGCGCCGCCGGGGTCGATTTCGAGGTCGTTCCGGGGGTCACGGCCGGGGTCGCCGGCCCGGCTTACGCGGGGATACCGGTGACTCATCGCGACGCGGCCAGCGCGGTCGCGTTCGTCACCGGCCATGAAGACCCTTCGAAGTCTTCCTCGGCTTTGGACTGGGGTGCGCTGGCCGTGTTCCCCGGGACCCTCGTGTTCTACATGGGCGTGCGCCAGCTGCCGGCGATCGCGTCGGCATTGATCGGCGCAGGACGTGACCCGAACGAGCCGGCAGCCGTGGTGTCCCGCGGAACACTCCCCGACCAGCAGGTGGTCAGCTCGACGTTGCGGCGGATCCCCGACGTCGCGGCCGAGGCCGAGGTTCGCGCGCCGGCGGTCGTGGTGGTGGGGCGGGTCGCGGGGATGCGCGACGCGCTCAAGTGGTTCGAGTCCCGGCCGCTGGCGGGCCTGAGCGTCGCGGTCACGCGGGCGCGGGCGCAGGCGAGCGGCCTGGCGACGCGTCTTGCGGGGCTCGGTGCGGCGGTGATCGAGGCGCCGGCGATCGAAATCGTCCCGCTCGATGGCCCGATGCCCGACGTCCGCGGCTACGACCTCGTGTGCCTGACCAGCCCGAACGGCGTGCGGCTCCTGTTCGACCGGCTGGGTGCGGCAGGGCTCGATGCCCGCGCGCTCGCCGGCGCCCGCGTCGCCGCGATCGGCCCCGGGACGGCGGCGGCGCTCCGTTCGCGCGGCGTGATCGCCGATGTCGTCCCTCCGGAGCGATTCGTGGCCGAGGGGCTGGTCGAGGCGCTCGCCGGCGTCGCGGTGGAGCGCGCCCTGGTGGCCCGCGCGGCCGAGGCCCGGGACGTACTTCCCGAAGCGCTCCGCGAGCGCGGCGCCGACGTCGACGTCGTCGCGCTGTACGAGACCGTCGCGTCTCCGCTGTCCGAGGACCAGTTGTCCGGCGTCAGCAAGGCCGACTACGTGACGTTCACCTCCTCCTCGACCGTGCGGTACTTGTGGGGGTCGGCGGGCGGCACCGGCTGGCGACCGTCCGGGCGGCTGGTGAGTATCGGCCCGGTGACGAGCGCCACGCTCCGCGAGCACGGCCTCGAGCCCGACGTCGAGGCGACCCGCCACGACGTCGACGGGCTCGTCGAGGCGCTGGTCGCGGACGCCCGCGCACGAACGTGAGTGGTCCGTTCATCACGTTCCTCTCGGACTACGGGCTCGAGGACGACTTCGTCGGGGTCTGCCACGGCGTGATCGCGGGGATCTGTCCGGAGGCGACCGTGATCGATCTGACCCATGGGATCGCCCGGGGTGACGTCCGCGCGGGTGCGCTGATCCTGCGCAACGGGCTTCGGTACGTGCCACGCGGGGTGCACCTGGCAGTCGTCGACCCGGGCGTCGGAAGCGACCGGCGGGGAGTCGCGCTGCGGCTGGCGGACGGGCGGCTGCTCGTCGGGCCCGACAACGGCCTGCTGTCGCTCGCGGCGGAGGCCGGCGGTGGGGTGGCCGAGGCGGTCGACATCGGGGCATCGCCGTTCGCGCTCGAGCCGGTGTCCGCGACCTTTCACGGGCGCGATATCTTCGCCCCGGTGGCGGGGCATTTGGCGGGTGGGGCGGCGCTCGCCGATGCCGGGCCGCTCCTCGATCCCGGCGCGCTGGTGTCGGTCCAGCTGTCGCGGGCGCAGGTGGTCGACGGGGTCCTGGTCGCGCACGTCGTCTACGTGGACCGCTTCGGCAACGTCCAGCTCGACGTGGAGGAACCGGCATTCGCGCCCGGCGGCGCGTTCGAGGTGGCGGGCGAGCGTGCGCGTTGTCTCAGAACCTTCGCCGACGCCGATGCCGGCGAGCTGTTCCTGTACGAGGACTCGTTGCGGCGGCTCGCGGTCGCGGTGAACCAGGGTGATGCCGCGGCCCGGCTCGGGGTCGCGGTCGGCGACGAGCTGCGGATCCGGCCGGCGTGACCGCGACCAGGCCCGAGGTGGAGCTGTGGACCGACGGCGCCTGCTCGGGCAACCCCGGCCCGGGAGGCTGGGCTGCGCTGCTGCGCGCCGGGGAGCGCGAACGCGTCGTGTCGGGCGGCGAGCTGCTCACGACGAACAATCGGATGGAGCTCAAGAGCGTGGTGGAGGGGCTCAGGGCGCTGAAGCGGCCGTGCCGGGTACGGGTGCACCTGGACTCGAGCTACGTGAAGAACGCGTTCACGAACGGCTGGCTCGTCCGCTGGCAGCGCAACGGCTGGATGACGTCGGGCAAGGAACCGGTCAAGAACCGGGAGCTGTGGCAGGAACTGCTGGAGGAGGTCTCGCGCCACACGATCGAGTGGGTGAAGGTCGCCGGCCACGCGGGCGTCGAGCTCAACGAGCGCGTCGACCGTCTGGCGTGTGCCGAGCGCGACCGCCAGGCGGCGGCACTCGCGTGACCACGGCAGCCGGCATCGATCGGATCGGCACTCCCCGCGTCCATTTCCGCCTGACCGACTCGACCAACGCTCGGGCGCGGGAGCTCGCGGGACGTGGTGCCCCGCACGGCACCGTCGTGACCGCGGCCGAGCAGTCGGCCGGCCGAGGTCGTCAGGGGCGGACCTGGACCGCGCCGGCGGGGCGCGCGCTGCTGTGTTCAGTCGTCATTCGGGACCCGCCCCGGCTGCTGCCGCTCGCGGCCGGGGTCGCGGTGGCGGAGACGGTCGGGCCGGACGCTCAGATCAAGTGGCCGAACGACGTCCTTGTGGACGGCCGCAAGGTCGCCGGCATCCTCGTCGAGGCCCGGCTGCAGGAGCGGTGGGCCGTCGTCGGCATCGGGCTCAACGTCGCGGTCAGCGAAGCCGACTTCCCAGCGGAGCTCCGCGACCGCGCCGGGACGCTCGGGCTCGAGCCGGATGCGATCGAACCGACGCTAGCCGCGCTGCTGCGGGCGCTCGAGCGCCGGCTCGCCGCGGACTCAGACGCGGTGCTCGAGGCCGTCCGGAGCCGCGACGCGCTACGCGGGCGCGAGGTGCGTTGGAGCGGCCAGGTGGGGATCGGCGCCGGGATCGACGGCGACGGCCGCCTCGTGCTCAGGACGGAGGACGGCGAGGCGCGCCTGGATGCCGGCGAGGTGCATCTGGGCTAGGCCGCGGCTTCGGCGTCGTGGGGCTCGTCGTCCTCGTCGGCGGCAGAGTCGACGTCGTCCTCGTCGTCGTCATCCACGTCGTCGTCGTCATCGTCGTCATCGTCGTCGCGAGCATCGTCGTCGTCGTCATCATCGCGACCGGCGTCGGTGTCGAAGTCGTCGTCGTCGTCCACCGGGACCTCGACCTCGATCTCGACGACGTCGTCGTCCGTGGGCGCCGACTGCTCGTCGCCGTTCTGCGCCGCGGTCGCCACCACGGCCTCTTCGCGAGCGCCATTGGCACCGGCGGCGGAGCTCGACTTGCGCTTGCGCCGGCTCTTGCCGCGCCGGCCCTTGGGGAAGTTGCGGAGCAGCTCGCGGGCGAGCGCGGCGGGCTTGCGCGCCATCCGCGTCCGCGCTCCGCGAAGCGCCTCCTCGGCCTCGGGGGTGTGGGCCAGGGCGGCGGCCAGAAGCGCCGCCGACAGCCGGCGGTCTTCCTTGCGGGCCGCGTGGACGAGCCGGCGCGCGTTCCGGGCGTGCGCCGCGCCGCTCGAGTTCACCAGCAGCCCGAGCAGTCGCTTGGTCTCCGGCCAGCGCTGCACGGCGTACTCCTCGTGCACCTCGCGCGTGTACTCGGCCATCCTCCAGATCCAGGCGTTGGCCTGGTCACGGCGGCCGATGCGGCGCTCGGCGAGCGCCTGGAGCATGATCTTCACGCCCTCCCGGCGCTCGTCGCGGGGCCAGCCGGCCATGATGTCGATCGCGGTGTCGAACGCCTCGGCGTCGCGGCTGGAGGCGATCTCCTGGAGAGCGCGGAGCCTGAGCTGGGGGTTGCGGTTGCGTTGGACGGCGGTCAGCAAGAACCTGCGCTTGAGCTCGCCGCCCCGGTCGAAGTGGAGCATGGCCTTGGCCCGGCGCCAGCCGTTGGGCGCGACACGGGCGCCGGCGAGCGCCGCCCATACGTGCTGCTCGCCGTAGTCGAGGTGCTCGACGGCGATCCGCCACAGCTCGCGCTCGAATACCTGTGCGCGCCGTTCGGGGTCCGGCGTGACCGGGAGGACTCGGCGCTCGACCCGGACCCGTCGGCCGCGGCCACGCCGCACCGGGCCGACGACGATTGCGCCGCCTCGGTAGACGTCGCGATCGAGCAGCGAGTGGAGGGTCACGACCGGGTCGTCGTGCTTGGTCGCCGGGTGGACGAAATCGACGACGATGCCGGCCTCCTTGCCCGGATGCCGGCGCGTCACCCGGCCGACCCGCTGCTGGTAGATGCGCTTGGACGCGGTCGGCGCCAGGTGCATGCAGATCGTCGCCCGCGGGCTGTTCCAGCCCTCGGCCAGCAGCTGAGCGTTGACGAGCACGTCGATCTTGCCCGACTCGTAGTCGGCGAGGATCCGCGCCAGCTGGCGCTTGGGCGTCTCGCCGGACACGCCCTTGGCCTTCATCCCCATGTCCTGGAAGGCCTTGGCGACGTTGTAGGCGTGGCGCACCCCGGCGGCGTAGACGACGCCGGGGACGTTGTTGAAGCGGGTCTTGTACAGGTCGGCGATCGCCATGTTGAACGGCGTCTGGTCGAGCAGCTCGGCCAGCATCTCCTGGTCGAACTCGGTGTCGACCTCGCCGCGCCGTAGCGGCACCTTGGCGATCGTGCGGACGCCGGGGCCCGGCGGGATCCGGATGCAGCGCAGCGGCGAGATCACGCCACGCCGGGCGGCCTGGGCCAGATCGAAGCGCGAGGTCTGGGTCGGGAACAGGTCGGTGACGTGACGGGCGATCAGCGCGCCGGTGGCGGTCATACCGATGAAGATCGGGCCCGACCACGCCCGGATCGCCGCCGAGGTCTTCTCGCCCAGGGCGGTGTGGGCCTCGTCGCAGATCACGATCGTGTAGGCGTCCGAGATCTTGCCCGCGTTGCGCACGAACCACTGGTAGGTCTCGACGGTCACCGGGCCGTTGCCGTTGTCCTTGCCTTTCAGCAGAGGCCCGGTGATCCGGTCGCGGTAGCCGCGGTCCCGCAGTTCGCCGTTGAACTGGTCGACGAGGTTCCGTCGGTGGGTGAGAATCAGCACGCCGCCGGTGCGCGAGGCCTCGACGAACCCGAGCGCGGCGACGGTCTTGCCGGCGCCGGTCGCGTGCTCGAACCAGAACCGCCGGTCGGCGTTGGGGTCGTCGGGGGCCTCATCGAGCTGGACGTCCTCGTCGAGCTCGCCCTCGTCCTGCCAGTCCACGGGCTCCTCGTCCTCGGCCTCGCCGTCATCGAGGTCCTCATCGGAGCCGTCATCGAGGTCGTCGTCGGAGTCCTCCTCGCCCGGGATCGCCGGCGAGGCGAGCCCAGCCGGCTCCGGCGCGGACACGGCCGGCGCGGCACCGTTGCTGCTGCCGTTGCCATTTCGCTGCTCCTCGGCCAGGAGCGCGGTCAGCGTTCCCGACAGGGCGTCGACCTGGTGCGCCGAGAGCACGGTGCCGTCGGCAAGGTGCGGCTCCTCCTCGGACAGCAGTCGCTCGAGCCCGAGCAGCAGCGAGTAGTGCCGGCGCCACTCGATCGAAGGCTTGTCCGACCCGGCATCGAGCTCGACCAGCGCGGCGTCGAGGGCCCGCCGGCGCGCGGAGCCAGGCGCCAGCGCGTCCTCGAGAGACTCGCCCTCGTAGACGAAGCGTTCGCGGGTGAACAGCTCAGCCCGCGCGATGTCGGCAGGTTCAGGAAACGGGGTGGAATCACCCATACAAATCGAAAGGTTGCGTTCGGAAATGCGAGCCGCGGAGGTACTGCGAAGCGACTCAGGCGGTCTCGCAAGAGACCAGACACGGCGAGGACTTACCTCAGAAGCGGATTGGCCCCCTCGCCGCACCCGGCTAGGAGGAGTAGCGTCTCCGCCCTGCATTAAAGCAGGTTGTGGCTGAACGCCCACCCACCGGCCGCCCGGGCATGGCAGCTCGGCTCAACTGGGGGCCGCGTCCGTGCCCGCCGGGCACGGACGTCCGGCGGAACTGGCCCCAGGGATGCCGAGCGCAGCGAGGCCCCACCAAGGTCGGGGTATGGCAAGCTGTGAGTCGGATGACCGGCACAGCCGTGTACGAGGTCCGGCGGGCCCGCAGCCGCGAGGAGATGGCGGCGGCACTCGAGCTTCGTCACGCGGTGTTTTGCGTCGAGCAGGGTGTACCCGAGCGGGACGAGCTCGACGGTCGTGATCATGAGGGGATCCATCTCGTGGCCGTGCGCGACGGCGAGCTGCTCGCCACCTGCCGGATCGTGCTCGTCGGCAGCACCGCCCAGTTCAGCCGGCTCGCGGTGCGGTCCTCAGCCCGGCGGCAGGGGATCGCGACCGCGATGCTCGAGGCGGCCGACGCCGAGGCGCGCGCCGGCGGCGCGCGCCGGATTGTGCTCCACGCCCAGACGTACGCTCGCGATCTCTACGAGAACGCGGGCTACCGGGCCCGCGGGCGCCTGTTCTGGGAGGCCGGGATCGAGCACGTGGCGATGGAGAAGCTGCTTGATTGAGGGCGCCGGGGGCGCCGTCCATGCCTGAAGTCCGGATCGACCCGCTGACGGGGTTCCGGGCGATCGTGGCCGGGGACCGGGCCCACCGGCCGGGTGGCGGGCTGAGCGCGACCCCGCCGGCGCCGCTCGATCGCGAGGGCGACCCGTTCGCCGAGGGGCACGAGGACCGCACGCCGCCGGAGCTCTACGCCGTCCGGCCGGGCGGCGGGGCGCCGGATACCCCCGGGTGGACCGTACGGGTCGTCCCCAACCTCTACCCGGCGCTGAGCGACGACTCCCCGACGCCCGAGCCCGACGCCAAGCCCGACCTGTTCTGGGCGGGCCCGGCGCGTGGGGCTCACGAGGTCATCATCAACGCCCCCGACCCGGTGACGTCGCTGTCGGACCTGACCCCCGAGCAGGTGGTGGCGGCGGTGGACGTGTGGCGCGAGCGGATGCGGAGCCACAGCGGAGCGGCCTGCGTTCATCTGATCGTCAACGAGCGGCGCGAGGCCGGCGCCTCGCTCCCACACACCCACGCCCAGCTGTACGCGCTCGACTTCGTGCCGGCGGCGATTGCGCGCGAGCGCGAGCGATTCGGCGCCTACACGACGCGGACGATGGGCGGCAACCTGCTTGCCGATCTCGTCCAGGAGGAGGTCCGCCGGCGCGAGCGGATCGTGGCCATCGACGACGAGGTGGTGCTGATGGCGCCATACGGGGCCCAGGTTCCGTTCCAGCTGATGATCGCGCCGCGGACCCCGCGGGAGCGGTTCGAGGACGGCGGACCGACCGGGGCGCGAATGGTGCACGACGCGCTGACCCGGCTCGCGCGGCGGTTGGGCGCGAGTCCACCGCTCAACCTGTGGGTGAGGACGGCGCCGCGTGGCGCCGAGCACTTCTGCTGGCGAATCGACATCATGCCGCGCCTGGTGCACCTGGCCGGGCTCGAACTAGGGGCCGGCGTGCATTTGAACATCGTCCCGCCCGAGCAGGTCGCCTCCGAGCTGCGCGGGTGAGGGCGCTCGTCCAGCGCGTCAGCCGCGCCTCGGTGTCAGTCGAGGCGCGGGTCGTGTCGTCGATTGGCCCGGGCCTGCTGGTGCTGCTGGGTGTGGGGCTCCAGGACGGGGAGCGCGAGGTGGATTGGCTGGCCGACAAGGTGCGGGCGCTGCGGATCTTCCCCGACGCCGACGGCAGGATGAACGAGCCGCTCGGAGACCGGGAGGTGCTGTGCGTGAGCCAGTTCACGCTCTACGGCGACGCCCGGCGCGGCAATCGCCCGAGCTACGTGGCCGCCGCGCCCCCGGAGATCGCCGAACCGCTTTACGAGCGGTTCTGTGAGCGGCTCGGGGCGGCGCGGGGGGTGTTCGGGGCGATGATGGCCGTCGAGCTCGTCAACGACGGGCCGGTCACGCTGATGCTCGAGAGCCCAGACCGCTAAGGGAGGAGCTCGAAGGCCGCGCGATGGCGTGGCTTGACGGCGGCGAAATGCCGGCGGTCGAGCGTGATCACGATGTCGGCTTCGATTCGCTCCGCGAGGGCGACCACGCTTGCATCCGTCCCGCCGAGCGGGAAGTCGGCGTAGGTCTCGACGAGCTCGCCTATCCGGTCGAAGTCCTCGGCTGTAGGACCTTCGACGTCGAACTGACCCAGGCCGCGCAGGAACGCCGCCTCGGCCTGTGCCCCGAGGCGCCGTCCAACGAAATAGGTCGCTTCGGCGACGACAAGAGCCGGAATGACCAGACGGAAGTCAGCTCGCGAGAGGATCTCGCGGCACCGCTCGTGGTCTTCGTCGTCGGAGTCCGCCGTCGCGTAAAGCGGACCCGCGTCAACGACCGCGAGCATTCGGAGCCCACTCCCGCTCGAGCAGATCCTCCATATCGCGCGCGGTGGTGTTGTGGCCGCTGTGGCCAACAGCCGCGAATGGGAGCTCGCGTCGCTCGCCTGCGTTCCCGATCCCGAGGTAGTGGCTCAGCGCGTCCCGAGCGATCGCCGATGCCGGCAGTGACCGACGGCGCGCCTCACGTTCGAGCGCGTCCGCGATGTCGTCCGGAAGAGAGATTGTGGTGCGCCGCATACATGCATACTAGCATCAGTCTCGGCAGTCAGGGCACCTGGGTCGTGCCGACGATTCGGTTGAAGTTGCCGGCGAGGTCGGTGGCGGATAGGTGGATCGTGTAGGTGCCCGTGTGCTTGAGCGCGGGCACCGCGAACGAGCGCGTGCCGTAGCCGAAGTTCGCGCTGGTCGAGAACAGGGTGTGGCCGCCGGGGCCGACTACGACGATCCCCACCCTCGAGATCTTCGAGAGCTGGAAGCTGATCGTGGCCGGCTTGCCCCTGGCGACGTGCTGAGTGAGCAGCTGAAGCGCCGGCGGCGTGGTCAGGTATGCCGTGAAGTGCTGGGCGGTCGTGCAGTAGACCGGCGCCTGGGTGCGGGTGCACAGCTGCTGGAGGAAGCCGGTCACGAGCTCGTGATAGCTGAGCGTGTCCTCGATTCCCGGCTGATAGAGCGACCAGGCGCCGGTGTCGAACTGCGGCACCTCCGCCTCCGCCTCGGCATTGCCGGCGTTGAACAGCTGCTGGGCAAGCGGGTCGTGGCTGACCTGGGCATAGTCGTAGAGCCCGATCAGCGACTGGAGGAAGGCGTTGATGATCGAGGTGCCCGGGGTGAACGTGTACTGCACATATCGCGCGCCGAGCGGCGTCGCGATCCGCACCCCGACCGGCGGCGGCGCGGTGAAGACCGGAAGCGCCTGGTGGGCGAGCTGGAGATACGGAGGCCTGGTGCGAGGCGAGGTAGGCGCGGGTCAGCGCCTCGATCCCGGTGCCCTGCGACATCGCGCTCGTCCACGGCGGCTTTCCGCCCCCGAACTGGAAGTAGTACTCCCAGACCAGGCCGCCGGCGCGGTTCACGGCCAGCGGGATGATCTGCGAGAGCAGCGTCTCCATCTGCGGGTAGTCGGCCGGTCCCGCCGTGTACAGCCCGTCGGCCTTGCCGAACGAGCCGAGCACCTGGAGCTCGATTCCCTGGCCGGCGTAGTACTCCCACAGGAGCTCTGAGTCAGAGAACTCGACGTACTGCCCGGGGGTGAGCAGCGGCCCCGTCGTCCACCACTCGCGGTTGCGGTCGAGCGTCTGAAACAGCACGGGCAGACGGCCCGGCGTGAGCTTGCCGGCGGCGGCGATGTCGTGAAGGTTCGTGATCACCGCCTCGAGCTCGGTGGCCCGCGTGCCCCGAAGATGGCGCTCGGCGCTGAGCGCGGCGTTGAAGCTCGAGTTGTAGGTGCCGTACTGCGAGGAGCTGATCGCCCCGGAGGTAAGGAGCCGCTTGAGCTCGCTGGCGACCGTCTTCTGTGGCGGCTTTTTCTTCGCCTTGATGGGTTTCGCAGCTGCCGCAGTCGCCTGGACGTCGTTTGGTGCGGGCGTTGCTACGACCGACGGGACAAACGAATCGTGGCGCGCCGTCACGTGGCCGTCCGGTCCCATGACGAGTACGCGGGCGGCTTGCGCGCCGGCGGGAAATGCGAGTGCGAGCGCGACTAAGAGCGGCGCGGCCCCTGCGCGCACGATGCGACGGCAGACATACGTCACTAGGCGTCTTTAACCAGCGTGGCGGCCCGATGTTTCGGCCGCACGCTCTGCAAGCTGTCCTTCTCTTCCGCGGCCTCGCGGTAGACCTGAACGGTGGCATGGGCGGCATCGACCCAGGTCCAGGGCGGCGGCGGTGGCGCGGGGCGCTCGGCCGACTCGGCGGCCGCGATCAGGCCGTCGAGGTCGCCGACGGGCTTTAGGGTCGCGCGGCCATCGAGCACCTCGCGCAGAGCAGGGACGTCGGAGGCCGCGACCGGGGTCCCGCACGCGAGCGCCTCGACGGGCGGAAGCCCGAACCCCTCGTCGTCGCTCGGGAACACGAGCGCGTGCGCGCCGGTGTAGATCGCCGCGAGCTCGTCGTCGCTGACGGCGCCGGTCAGCGTGACGCCGGTGAGCTCGTGCGCCCACGGCGCGGTTGGTCCGACGAGGACGAGCGACATCGAGCGGGTGGCGCGGGTGAGGGCTGCGACCCGCTTGCGGGGGTCCGGAGTCTGCATCGCGCCGACCCAGACGAGATAGCGATCCGGAAGCGAGAACCGGCGCCGAACCGCCACGACCTCCTCCTCGGTGCGGGCGTGCAGCGCCGCCGCCGCCGCCTCGGGGATCACGGCGAGCCGCTCGCGCGGGATGTCGAGCACGGTCTCGGCCTCTTCGGCGACGGCATAGGTCGGGACGATTACCCGCATGGCGCGCTGAAGGGCGAGATAGCGAAGCTTGAAGCGCAACATCGAGCGGAGGTACTGGCCACTGCGCTTGAGCGGTGCCAGGTCGTGCAGAGTCACGACCTGCGGGACCGGGCAGCGGAGCAGGGCGCCGTCGAGCCACGGCGAGTGGTACACCTCGCACCGTCGCGGCTCGTGGGTCTCGACGACCTCGCAATCGCCGCCGTCGCGGAGCGCTTCGAGCAGGCACCGCGAGTAGCGGCCGACACCATGGGTGCACTTAGCGGGGCGGCTGTCGAAGGCGACTTTCAATGGGGTCGTCCGGATGACGAACGATAGTCCGGCAAGCGGACTCTAACCGGGAACGACCGGCCGTGTCGACTCCCGCAGGCGACGTATCCGGATATTCCGAATCCGGGCGCGGTACGGTGGGTCGCCAGGGATCGGCACGGTCGGGTCGCCAGGGCGCGGTACGGTCGGCGGATCAGGGACTACTACGAAGAGCTGTGGGAGAGCCTTCCGGCCGACTTGTCGCCGCCGGCGTTCGAGCGCCGGCTCGGGTTTTTGCTGAGCGACGTGGTCACCGGGGATCGGGCGCTCGACCTCGGGTGCGGAGCGGGCGATTTCACGGCGGCGCTGGCGCGCGCCGGAGCAGAGGCGGTTGGAGTCGACGTGGCCGAGGCGGCGCTCGAGCGGGCGCGATCGCGGCACCCGGAGGTCGAGTTCCGGCTAGTGCCGTTCGACGGGCCGCTGCCGTTCGAGGACGGTTCGTTTGACCTGGTCTGGTCTTCCGAGGTGATCGAGCACGTCGCCGACACCGCGCGGTGGCTGTCAGAGGTCAGGCGCGTGCTCGTGCCCGGCGGCCGGCTGCTGCTGACGACGCCCTCGCACGGGCGGGTGCGAGTCGCGGTGGGCGGGGTCGAACGGTTCTCGGAGCCGCTCGGAGATCACCTGCACCTCTACACCAAGCGCTCGCTGCGGACGCTGCTCGGCGAGTTCGGCTTCGGCTCGGTGACTGTGCGGGCCGTCGACGGCCCGCCGCTACTCAAGACGATGCTGGTGGCGAGGGCGGTGCGCTGAGGCCGGCCTTCGTTAGCGCGCTCGCCGCGGCGGCCACCTGCTGAGGGAGCGCGACCGAGCTGTGATCGAGGAACTCCGCGGTCTGGAACTCGGTTACCGCGACGATCGGCTGCTGCTGGGCGAGGTCGAACTCGCCGAGCTGCTCCCAGGTCTCGGGATTCGAGGGCTGGACGTTCGTGGCCTTCACCAGCTCCTGGCGCGCGGCGGTCGGATCGTGGCGCGCGGAGTAGATCTCAGACAGCTCCCACAACGGCTCCACAGAGACCGGATCGGCCGCGATAGCGCTCTGGGCGTCCACGAGCGCGGCCGTCGAGTTGCCAGTGGCCATCGCCGTGATCGCCCCGTTGAAGTCGTTCTCCGAGTGAAGCGGCTGCCACACGAACCAGGCCGCGACGATCGTTGCCGCCACGATGCCGAGACCGGCGGCCGCGACGCCCGGCGAGGTGCTGAGGCGGCGGCGCTCGGCCGCTCGTCCGACCGGCTGGTTGAGCGGTCCGCGGCCGGCGAGCCAGCCAGCGCATACGAGTGCCGGGACCGCGAGGCCGGGGACGAACCAGGTCCAATCGATCAGCGAGGAGACGCCGAACGTGACGACCACGGCTAGGAGCGTGAACAGGCCGGCGCGCTCGGCCGCGTGGGGATCGGGCGAGTCCACGGATGCTCGGCGCCCGGAAGAGAGCCCGAGGGTGCGCATCGTCGCCCGTATCCAGGCTACGAACAGCGCCAGGCCGACCACGAGCCCGATCAGCCCGAAGTCAGCGAACGTCTCGATCAGGAAGCTGTGGGCGTGGGCGACGGCCAGCGTGCTGCTGCTGTATCGGGTGTGGGCGGTGTCGAACCCGCCGGCGCCGGCGCCGGCGAGGAGGGCGTGCTCGCCGACCTTGAGCCCCTCGCTCCAGTACAGCGGGCGGCTGTTGCCAAGCGCGGCGATCCGCCCCGGGTTGTTGCCCGGCTGTGTGGCGTTCGCGCTGGTCAGCGTGTGCCACACGTGCGAGATCTCGCCGGTCAGCCCGCGCGAGGAAGCCGCCATGCCGGCGACGGCCGCAACGGGGACGAGTGCTACGAGCACCACCAGGGCGGTGCCGATCCGGCGGCGCACGGGCTCGGGAAGCTCGAGCCGGTCGGTGGCGTAGGCCGCAGTCAGGCCGATGAGGGCACTTCCCGCCAGCGTCGCCAGCAGCACCACGCCGTACTGGTGCCCGGCGCTCGTCCGCGCGGCGAGGGTGGCGCCGTCATGGGTGATCGCGTGGTGCGACAGCGCCCAACCGGTGGCGACGATCCCGCCGATCGCGCCGAGCGCGAGCAGCAGCGTCGCGCGCAGCCTGTAGGGAACGAGTACGAACCAGGCCCCGAGACCGACCACGACGGCAATCAATGCGCCACGGGAATAGGACAGGATCAGCACCGTGAGCAGCACGGCGATCGCGGGTACGGTCAGCGCCCTGACCGCGCGGCTCGCGCCGGGGCGGGCGCCGGCCCACAGGCAGGCGGGCAAGCCGAGCCCGGCCATCAGCCCGGTCGCGTTCCAGTATGAGAACGGGACGCGCAGGCGCCCCAACTGGTCGCCGGCGTTCAGCGAACCCGGGAACACCTTGGCCAGCAGCGCATAGCCCGAGACCAGGACCGCGACGCTCCCGACCGCCCAGACGAGCGCCGGCCAGCGCGCCGGCGCGATCCGGGCCAGGACGACCGCGGCACCGAACGCCGCCAGGTAAGCGAGTGTGCGGTTGGCCTCGACCCAGGAGTTCGCGGGCTGCACCGACCACGAGATCGAGAGGTATGTGAGCGCAGCCAGTGCCGCGAACAGGATCAAGGTAGGCGCGCCCCACGCGGGTCCGCGCGCGCCCAGCAGGATCAGCGCGATCGCGGAGGCAGCACCGACTGCGGCGAGCGCAATCTCGACCCAGGTGTTCGGGGCCAGGTCGGTTCCGCCGGTGGCGGTAAAGACGATCAGGCCGAAGCCGGCTGCGAGAGCGACGCCGAGAACCACATCGGCTAGCAGTCCCACACGGCGAGCGCCGCTCCTGGACGCCGCTCCGGCCGGCTCGTGCGTGGCGCGTGTCTGCGCCGGAGCGAGAGTCGACACGGGGCGAGAGTAGCAATGCACCGGGCGGGGGGGCGATGGCGGACGGGACGGCATTACCGAGACTTAACCGTTGCGGGCGCGGACGGACGGCGGCCAACCCTTGGATATCGTCGGTTTCATGCGGGATTGCCCACTGATTGCGGTGCAGGTCGTGAACTACCGGACGCTTCGGTACCTAGAACGGTGCGTGGACACCGTGGTTTCGGATCTGGAGGGCAGTTCGTTGGCATTTGAGATCAACCTGCTCGAAAACGCCTCCGGCGAGGATCTCGGCGACCTGGCCGCCCGTGTCGCGAATTGCCGGGTATTCACAGCAGCGAAGAACCTCGGCTTCGGTGGCGGCCACAACTTCCTGGCCGGCCAGACGGACGCGCAATACCTGCTCATACTCAATCCAGACGTCGAACTTCTGTTCCCCGACACCGTACGGCGGCTGCTTCTTCCCGTCGCTGGCGCTGCGCGGGTCAAGGCGGCCGGCCCCAGGCTGCTCACGGTCGACGGCCAGGCTCAGCCGTACGACCACGGGCGTCTGCACGGCCTCAGGGCGGAAATCGCCCTGAAGGGCGGCCACAGCTACTGGAGGCAGACCGAGACTCGCCAGGAGGTCGCTTGGGTCTCGGGCGCGGCGATGCTCATCGAGCGGGCGGCATTCGAGTCGATCGGCGGGTTCGATGACAAGCTCTTCCTCTACAAAGAGGACGAGGATCTGTGCCTACGCCTGCGGGATGCGGGCGGTCAGGTGATCTATGAGCCGGGTGCGGCGGTTCGGCATCTCGGGTCGGTCGTGGCGAACCACCACCAGGAGCTCGCGGTCGCCTCGCGCTACTACTTCTCCAAGCACTTTCAGGATGCGCGATCGCGGCGGGCGTATGCGGCTGTCCACCGGTCCCTGGCCTACGTGCGTTTGTGAAGCTCGCGCCGGAGCCGGTGCGACGCTCGATAGCCAAGCTTGAGCGCGCCGAACACGGGGGTGGCGATCCGGCGATGAGTGGCGAGCGCTAGCAGCGGCCGGTGGACGTCGGGCGGCAGTTCGCCGCCCGGTCCGACTAGGCGCATCGCATCCTCGTCGAGTGGGTTCCTGTTCGGCCCGCCCGCCGAGCCGAACGCGGTCGCGGCAGCCGGAGCGTCGGCGGCGGCCTCGTAAAGCTCGAGGAGCTCCGAGGTGGTCGCGTCCCACGTCAGCGGTTCGGCGGCGGCGCGAATCGCGTCGAGGTTTCGCTCGCGCGAGGCTGGGTCCCGGATCAGCGCGAGGGCGCGTTCTGCGCTTCGTTCTTCGTCCCACGGGACGATCGCGGCGACGTCATCCGGCAGTAGCTCGCTGAGCGAGGTCCCTGGCGCCCACAGACACGGCAGCCCGTGAGCCCCGGCCTCAAACGGCACGAGCCCGAAACCCTCGACGACGGACGGATACGCAACCACCGCCGATCGCCCGAAGAGCCACGTCTTCTCGGCTTCGCTGACCGCCCCGACGTCGAGCACCGCGGGGGCCAGCTGCGGGCGGCGCGCGAGCCACTCCTCCTCCTGCGGGCGAGACGACCCACACGGGACGGTCGGGCCGGCGAGCACGAGCATCCCGCCCCAGCCGTGGCGGGCCTTCAACACTTCGAGTATCCGGAGGGCGAACATCCGGTTCTTGTGGTGAAAGTCCGCGCCGAGGCAGAGGATCGCCTCGACACCCGGCGCGAGGTCCGTCGCTCGCGCCAGGGGGGAGGGATGTGCGCCGGCATGGTCGACGCCGAGCCGGACCACGATCGCCCGAGCAGGGTCGACGAGGTCCTCGGCGATGGCGTCGTCGCGGGCGTGGGCGGAGAAGAACGCCACCCGGTCGACCGACGCCAGCGCGAGCGCGGTCAGCATCCGGTATCCGCGCCAGGCGTCGAGGTCGGGGAAGTAGGACGGGTTGTGGTAGCCGATCAGGTCCTGCTGGGTGACGATCAGCCGCTCGCCGAGCGTCCGGAGGAACGTGAGATCGCCCGCGTTACTGACCTGGAACGGCCGATGGATGACGTCGGCGCGTGGGGCGACCGCACTCGCGGCCTCGCGGTAGGTGAGGAGCGCGACGCCGGGGAGCGACCGCAGCCGCGCGATTGCGTGCTCGCTGGCGTCGTCGGGCATGATCACGGTCAGGCGGACCTTTCCGGACCTGGCGAGGCCGGCGACGACCTCGAGCACGTGCACGTGCGTCCCGTTCGTCGGCCCGTACAGGATGCGCGCGTCGATCACCGCCGACAGGCCGGTGATCGCCCGGCGGATCCTCCCGGCGGCTCGCAGCGTCGGGGCGGGGGTTCCGCCGTCCCCGCCCGGCCCGATCGGTGTCGCCGGAACCGCGCGTCGATCGAGAACGAGCACATCGTCGGCGAGCACGTGAAGAAGCCCGGCCACGGTGCAGCGGCGGGACAGCTCGTCGCGGGAAAGGGCGCCTGCCTCCGGCTGCCCGATCAGGTCGAGCGCGGTGCGCCGAACGTACACGCACGGACCGTGGGCGGCCGTAAGGCGCGGCCGGACCCGCAGCGACCGAGTACGGGCCGTCTCTGCCGCTTTGTCGAAGCCGGGCCCGGGCGGTGCGTCCACGTCCCGATGCGTCAGGGCGGACGCTGTGGCCACGGCGCCGATCGATGCTGCTGTGCGGCGCAGGCCGTCGAGCCAACCGTCGGCGACGATGCAGCCGGGCTCGACGAGGACGATGTCTCCGTGCGCCTGTGGGTCGACAGCGGTCGCCGAATCCAGGACGACGACCGGCACCTCGGCTGCTGTGTGGGCGTTGATGCTTTCGACGGTCGCGGTCAGTAGCTCACCGTCGTCGCCGCGCGTGACGCACACGGTCACCGCGCTCACGCCGGCCTCCGCGCGATCAGCATCAGAGTGTGGCCGAACGGAGCCGCACGTGGTCTCGACCCGAGCGCGTCCACTGAGGCCAGCGCGCGCTGCAGCGACGCGGACGTTCGCCGCCAGCTGAACGTGACCGCATGCAACTCCGGCACGAGACCCACTGCCCGCGCCTCGGCTTCGAGCCGCCGAGGCGACAGCGGGATATCGTCAGGAGTGCCGTGGATTGCGGTCGCAACGCCGGCCCGGTTGGCGATCGCCAAGCCGAGCCCGACCGGATGCCAGAGTCCCGGCTCGACCGCGACCATCGCGCCGCCCGGGCGGAGAAGGTCCACCGCCTCGGCAAAGCACGGCGCGAGAGGGCCTTGGTAGGCGATGTGGTGGAGCACCAGCCGATACAGGACCACGTCGAATGATGCCGGCGGCAGCCCGAGACTGCCGGCATATCCCACCCGTGCCTCGTCGGCTCGGCCTGTCTCCATGACCCCCGCCACGCGCTCCGGGTTCGAGTCGACGGCGACCAGCCTGAACGCCGGCGCCGGGAAAAGATGGCGGCCGGGATGCCAGCCAGCTCCGACCGACAGCACCTCCCCGCCGGAGACTCCGAGCCGGTTGGCGAGCAGCCGCTGCTCCCGCTCCATGACGTGCCGGTAGTGCGCCTCCATCGTCGACGCCCGGCTCACGCGGTCGAGCAGGTTGTCGGCGTCGCGTGGCGCCGCGCGCGGTCGGTCGGACTGAATCACGTCGAGCTCGGATCGCGCTGGGCCAGAAATGCGAACTGCCCGCAGAACAGGAGTTTCGCCGCGTTGAGCGTGCGGATATCCGCCCTCTCGATGCGTCCGCAGCCGTTGAGCACCTGATTGAACGGAGACTCCCGTCCCCACCATCGGTGAAAGTACCGGTGCCCGCCGGCGACGCGCCACGCGATCAGCGTGAACCCATCGATCCCCGGACGCAACTCGAGCGTGCGCAAGCCGGCTTGCTGGAGGAGCGCGACCATCCCGACCGGCGTGTAGTTCCACAAGCTCAGCGAGTGGTACGCCTCAAGTTGGGAGGTCGAACCGGCGAACCACCCGCCTGGTACGAGTACCCGGCGCACCTCGGCGAGCAGGGCCTCTGGATGGCGCACGTGCTCGAGCACCTGCTTGCAGTAAACGAGGTCGAAAGTGCTCTCGTCGAACGGTATCGAGACTCCGTCGAAGGTCTCGAAGCGAGCGTCGGTTCGCGTCCGGAACCGAGCTTCCGGCGAGTCTGGAACATCGATGCCCACCCAATCGACGTGCGGATCGCGCGCACGAAAGCTGTCCACCGAGCTGCCGGTCCCGCAGCCGAGGTCGAGCACCCGCCACGGGCGGCCTGCGCGGCGTCCGGTCTCCAGTTCGATGTAGCGGTCGGCGAGCGTTTGGCGAGCATGATCCCGCGGCACGACATTGCCGAGCAGCTCCTTGAGGTCGCGACCAGGCAGCCTCACCGGCGGTGGTTCTAGGACTTCTCGCCGTTGCGGCGGTGCTCGGCGAGCTGACGCGCGAATGCGCTCACAAAGCGCGGGTTGTACCGCAGGTACCGACGCCACAGCCGGCGCGGTTCGCGTGCAAGGCGGTAAGCCCATTCGAGACCAGCACGCTGCAGCCAGGGCGGAGCCTGGGGCACCAGTCCGGCGTGGAAGTCGAAGGCGGCGCCGACGCCGATCAGCACGGGCGCGTCGAGGACCGGGCGGAGCTTCGCCATCCACTTCTCCTGCTTTGGGACGCCGATCCCCACCCACACGACATCGGGGTTGGCATCGTTGATCTCGGCGACGACGGCGGCCTGCTCGTCTCCGGTCAGTGGCCTGTGGGGCGGCGAGTACCCGCCGACGATCTTGATCCCCGGGTATCGCTGCCGAAGGTTGAGCGCGAGTTGCACGAGCGCCCCCTGGTTGCGCCCACCGTAGAGGTAGAAGCGTTGATTCGTTGACGCCGCGCGCAAGCACGCGCGGGCCATCAGCTCGGGACCGTAAACGCGGTCGGTGAGCGAGTGGCCGAGTGCATTCAGCGCCCAAACGAGTGGCTGGCCGTCGGGAACGTTGAGCGAAGAGGCCAACAAAGCGGTCCGCAGCTCTGAGTCCTCGTGGGAAGCCATCACGGTGTGGACGTTGCATACGCACACATAGCCCTGCTCACGCTGGGCGACCATCGCGTCGATCCAGACGAGCGTACGGTCGTAGTCGATCAGGCCGAGCGGAACGCCCAGAACGTCGGCGGTCCTAGGGACCGGAATCCGGTCAGATGCAGGGAGAACGGGACTGTCGGGGCGCATATGTCTGGGGTTCCGCCTTGTGTTCAGCGCACACGGAAGGATCCGAAGTACAGGACGAAAACGAGTCCGGTTGGCGCAGGTTGCGGGTTTTTCGTCGGAGCCGGTCGATTAATCGGCTGAATCGTGCCAACAGCGCGCGACTATGTGTCCAACTTACGTCCAGGATCCTTGACGCTGCCCGTCGTGGCAGCGCTATGCTAGGTCACGACACGGAGGTCACACGGGCCCGCGAGCATCGCCCCCTTTCTCGCGGGTCTTCGGACGGCCCCCAGCCCTACCAGGGTCGTCCTTCGGTCGGGCCCGTACCGCGTTCCGCGGTGCGGGCCCGCCACGCTTCAACACGGGTGGATGGCCAAGCAGCGTCTAACCTGCCCGGCCGTATGGACTGCATCGTGACCGGTGGCGCCGGATTCATCGGATCCCACGTCGTGGACGCGCTGGTCGCGCGCGGCGACCGCGTCACCGTGATCGACAACCTTTCGACCGGAAAGCGGTCAAACTTGCAACGCGCCGTTTCTGAC
The DNA here is from genome assembly GCA_963737055.1 of uncultured Solirubrobacterales bacterium. GTDB lineage: Bacteria > Actinomycetota > Thermoleophilia > Solirubrobacterales > Solirubrobacteraceae > Palsa-465. The sequence goes on from CAVTRE010000005.1 coordinate 445,070, forward strand.
GGCCCGACGCTGGTCATCGCCGACGTACGCGATGCCAGTGCCGTCGCGGAGATCTTCGAGTCGGCGCGGCCCGAGGTCGTGTTTCATCTGGCCGCGCAGATCGACGTGCGCCACTCGGTGGAGAACCCGGCAGACGACGCGGCGGCGAACGTTCTGGGGACGATCGGAGTCCTCGAGGCCGCACGCGCGGCGGGCGCGCGCAAGGTCGTCAACACCTCCACGGGCGGCGGCCTCTACGGGGACGCTGACGTGTTGCCAACGCCCGAGGACCACCCGATCAGGCCGTTGGCCCCCTATGGGCAGGGCAAGTATGCCGCCGAGGGCTACTGCGAGCTGTACACGCGGCTCCACGGGCTCGCGACCGTTTCGCTCCGTTATGGAAACGTCTACGGCCCGCGCCAGGACGTGCACGGCGAGGCGGGAGTGGTTGCGATCTTCTGCGGGGCCTTGGTCGACGGACGACGCCCGACGGTGTTTGGGGACGGACGCCAGACTCGCGACTGGGTCGAGGTCAGCGATGTGGCGCGCGCGAACCTGATGGCTGCGGAGACCGGCGTGACCGGGCCGTTCAACATCGGACGCGGTGAGGAGACCTCCGTACTCGACTTGATTGCGGCGCTCAACGACGCCTCGGATCGCGGGCCGCTTGGGGAGCCCGAGTTCGTCCCGGAGCGGCCCGGCGAGGTGAGCCGGAGCTGCCTCGACGTGAGCCGCGCGCACAGGGAGCTTCGATGGGCCGCGCAGGTAGAGCTTTCCGACGGGCTCCGCCGGATCTTGGCCGAGTTGTAGTGCTAGAGGTTCTCCGCCAGGCGTGGCGCCTCTCGCGTGAACACCCACCAGCCGAGGGCAAACACGCCTGGAATCAGCGCGATCGCGAGGACCACGGGCCAGATAGCGTGAGCCGCGCCGAATGCGGTCGGGTACCCGCTCGGATCGATGAACGCGTGCCCCATTTGCGCCAGCAGCGTGGCGACGGGGTTGATCATCGCGATGTGCACCGTGGCGGCGGGCAGCTTCGGCGTGACGTACGCGGTCGCGGGATACATAACGGGAGACCCGTAGAACCAAACTTGGAGGAACACGTCCCAGATCGGCTGCACGTCACGGAAGCGCACATACAGCGCTGACAGCAGCATCGCCAGACCTGTGGCCAGCATCATGAAGCCGAACACGATCGGGATCATTTCCAGCCATTGGATCGTGGGAGTGACGCCGCTGGCGAGCGCGAAGATCAGGACGACGATCGAGTTCATTCCGAGGTTGAACGTCGCTGTGAGCGAGACCGAGAGCGGGACCGCCATCCGCGGGAAGCGGATCTTCCGCAGCATCGCCTCTCGTTGGACCAGGCAGGTGACGGCGTTCCCGGTCGCTTCGGCGAGGAAGGTCCACAAAACGATCCCGGTCAGCAGGTAAGCGCCGTAGTACGGGCCCCGCGCAATGTGGAGGATCTTGACGAAGAAGAAGTAGAGAACGCCGAAGAACAGCAGCGGCCGCATCAGCGACCACACGTAGCCGAGGACCGAGCCGTAATACCGGAGCTTGAACTCGGTGCGGGCGAGGGTCGTGGTCAGCTCAATGAAGCGGCGGCCCTCCCCACCAAGCGCGGAGGGTCCGTAGTGCTCGATCGTGGACGCGCTCATCGTTAGCGCCGGTCGATGTCGAACTCGTGGGGCAGATCGGTCATGCCGCCGCCGGGATGGATCGGGATCACGATCAGCGAACTGCTGATGTGGGCGTCGAACACATCGGCGCCGAGTCCGGCCCTGGCGACCGTCGCGAATAGGCGGTATCGCCCGGGGGCGAGGTGGTTGTCGAACGACAGGCGGACCGCAGCCGTGCTGCCGGCCCTGAACCGCCCGGTCTGCACCCTGGACGTGTCGGTGCTGGCGACGAACACATAGTGACCCGCCTCGCTCTGCAGGCTAACGGAGAAGATCGGATCCTCCACTTCGTCCATGAACTGGACGTCCATCCGGATGTCGCACGGCTCTCCCTGGGCGGCTGAGGTAGTGAGTTCGCCACGTGGCGACTCGAACCAGGCGTTCAGGACCTGAGCGGCCCGGGGCCGTGCCGCGGCCTCAGACGGCAGCTCGCCTTGCTGCTCCCTGAGCAGTGCAAAGTTCAGCTGGTTGTACTGCCGGGCGATCGACGCCGGATCGGCAATATCGACCACGCGCCCGGAGTCGAGCAACATCGCGCGGTCGCAGAACCGCTCGACTGAGGCCATGTCGTGGGTGACGAACAGCATCGTTCGCCCTTCGCGCCGCAGACGCGTGAACTCGTCGAAGCACTTTTGCTGGAACGCGGCGTCGCCGACCGCGAGCACCTCGTCGATTAGGAGGATCTCCGCATCGACCTGGACGGCCGTGGCGAACGCGAGACGGACGTGCATGCCGGAGGAGTAGTTCTTGAGCTTCAGGTCCACGAACTCTTCGAGTTCGGCGAACGCCAGAATGTCATCGAACCGCTGGGCGGCCTGCTTGCGCGAAAGGCCGAGCATGATCGCGTTGATGATCACGTTGTCTCGCGCGGTGAGGTCAGGGTTGAAGCCCACCCCGAGCTCGATGAACGGAGACAACCGTCCGTTGATCGTCAGCTCGCCCTCGTCGATGTCGTAAATCCCAGCCAGGCACTTGAGCAGTGTGCTCTTGCCGCTTCCGTTGCGTCCAACGATTCCGAAGAACTCTCCCGGGGCGATTTCAATGCTGACGTCCTGGACCGCACGAAGCACGTCATAGGACCGCGATCGAAACGGGTGCAGCGCCCGCTCCTTCAGCGTGTTGTAGTGCTGGTGGGGAAGACGGAACGCCTTGCTAACGTGGCGGACTGAAACCGCCGCCGGCGCCGAGCCAGACGGGTGTGCAGGGCCCTGCTGGGCCTGCTCGCTCACGGTGGCGCTCACGCGGCAGACGGTAGCAACGGGATGGCAGGGGGCTGGTGCTAGTTTCCTCGGCCTTGAACGTCTGCACGATCATCGCGAAGAACTACCTTGCGTATGCACGAGTCCTTGCGAAATCGTTCGCCGAGCACCATCCCGGGAGCCGTTTGTGGACGCTGATCATCGACGACTTCTCGCCGTCGATCGATCCGGCGGACGAGCCGTTCATCGCCCTGGCACCCGCTGAAATCGACTGCGACGCGTTCACCAACATGGCGCTGCGCTATTCGGTGCTGGAGCTCTCGACGGCGGTCAAGCCGTGGCTCATGCGCCACCTGATGCGTGAAACGGGCGGACCGGTCACCTATCTCGATCCGGATATCAAGATCTACGGCTCGCTCGAGCGGCTGGATCAGCTGGGGAGGGAGCACGGCGTGGTGCTGATCCCGCACAACAAAGAGCCTCTCCCGCCCGACGGACGGGCACCGAGTCAGATCGACATCATGATCGCTGGCGTCTACAACCTCGGGTACATCACGCTGGCGCCGGGCCCGGAGGTGGACCGGCTCATCGACTGGTGGGCCGATCGCCTGCGCCGAGACTGCCGCGTCGATCCCGTCTGGGGCTATTTCGTCGATCAGCGCTGGTTCGACTTGGCGCCCGGGTTCCTCACCGACCTCGCGATTGTTCGCGATCCCGAGTACAACGTCGCCTACTGGAATCTGCACGGTCGGAAGCTGGAACGCGCTGGCGGGCGGTGGCTGGTCAACGGGCGGCCGCTAGCGTTCTTCCACTTCAGCGGCTTCGACCCCGACCATCCGCTGGTCCTCAGCCGTTACCAGGACCGCATCGACGTCACCGCCGACCCTGCGCTGGAGCAGATCCTCGTCGAGTACGCCGCCGAGGTGAATCGGGAAGGTCACGCGGCGAGCCGCAAGTGGCCGTACAGCTACGGAGCGCTCGGCGACGGGACGCGGCTCGACGCCACCCTGCGGGCGCTCTACAGCGAGCTGTCCGACGAGCAAAACGGTGAGCTTCCGTCTCCGTTCACGCTCGAAGGGGCGAGTCTGTTCGCGAGCTGGATCAACGAGCAAGCGCCCGGAGCTCCCCCGGGCATCAGCCGGGTGCTCGCGCGCGTGTACCAGGATCGGCCCGATCTGCGCGTGCTCTACCCCGATCTCGAGGGGCCCGGGCGCGCCGGGCTGCTGCGCTGGGCCGAGGAGTACGGTAGGCGCGAGATCCCGCTCCTGGACCCGGTCGCCATGAATACCAACGCTTTCAGCGCCAACGGCTCCACAGAGCCGACCGCCCTTGAGGCGAAGTTGACGACTGCGGGCGGTGGATCTTCGACGCCCCTCAGCCAGGGTGCATTCGGTGTCAACGTCGTGGGTTACTTCCGATCCGAGGTCGGGACGGGAGAGGCCGCGCGCCAGGTGGTGAGCGCGCTGGACGCCGAGCAGATACCGGTGATGCCGATCCACGGCCACACGGTCCCGCTCAGTCGGCAGGGTCACTCGTACGCGACCGGCACCCCCGAGGACGCGGCGTTCCCCCTGAACCTGATCTGCATGAACGCCGACGTGTTGCCGGAGTTCGCGCGCGAGGCGGGCGAGGAGTTTTTCGCCGAGCGCTACTCGATCGGGCTTTGGTTCTGGGAGATCGAGAGCTTCCCGGCGCGGTGGCGCGGCTCGTTCTCGTTGCTGGAGGAGGTGTGGGCGCCGACGGCGCATGTCGCCTCGGCGCTCGAGCCGCTGGCCGGTGTACCGGTGACGCACGGTGCGCATCCCGGTTCAGCTTCCGGCTCTCGAGCCGCGCTCGCGCGGCGGACCTCGGGTTGCCCGAGGACAAGTTCCTGTTCCTGTTCAGCTTCGATTATCTGAGCGTGTTCAAACGCAAGAATCCACTCGCTGTGATCGAGGCGTTCACGCGCGCGTTTGGTTCCGGGGAACGTGTCGGCCTGATCATCAAGTGCATCAACCACGATCGGGATCCGGCGGCCCACGCCGAGCTGCGTGCCGCGGCCTCCGCGCATCCGGAGATCGAGGTGATCGACCGGTACCTGGATCCGCTCGACAACAGCAGCCTGGCCGCGCTGTGCGATTGCTACGTGTCACTCCACCGCGCGGAGGGGTTCGGCTTCGGGCCGGCGGAGGCGATGTGGCTGGGCAAGCCGGTGATCGCCACCGGCTACTCGGGCAACCTCGACTTCATGACTCCCGAGAACAGCCTGCTCGTCGACTATCGCCTGGTGCCGATCGGCGCCGGCGCCGATCCCTACCCAGCCGACGCGCAGTGGGCGGACCCGGACATCCAGCACGCGGCGTCGTTGATGCGGGGGCTGTTTGACGACCCCGAGCGTGCGCAGCGCGCTGGGCGCTGCTGCGGCCGCCGATATCCGCCGTACTCACTCCCCGAGCGCGGCCGGGCAAATCATGCGCCGCCGCCTAGAGGCGATCCGCGCCACAGGGCGACCCCGGCCGGGGATCGACCCGGCCCGGAAGCGGCCTGCGCTCGCGGCGCTGCCGATCCGGATCAGGCAAGGGCCGGTGGTGGGAGCGCGCCCGGGACGCGGCCAGGCACTGCGCGAACTCGCTCAGGAACACGATGCTCCGGCTCATGAAGCCCTACACCGCCTACCAGCAGTCGATAGACACGATGGTGGTCGATGCGCTCGACGATCTCAGCGCGAGCATCGTCGCCCAGACCACGAGAGCGCGGCCGAGCGCGCGACGCTGATCAGCGAACTGCGTGGCTACGAGCAGCTATCCGCGGTGATCGAGCGACAGGCGCGCACGATCGAGGCGCTCGAGCGAAGGCTGGAGGCGCTCGAGCGCGAGCGGAGCCGGACCGGCTAGCGACCGATTGCGGAGCCGGCGTCCGCGTACGGACAACGAATGCGCATCTGCACGATAGTCGCCCGGAACTACCTGCCCCAAGCGCGGGTCCTGGCCCGCACTTACGCCCAGCACAACCACGGCGCGCCGTGCTCGGTGCTGCTGATCGACGATCCGCAGCGCAGCGTCGACGATGAGCGGCGAGCCATTCGAGATCATCAGGCCCGAGCAGCTGGGAGTCGAGCGATTCGAAGGTATGGCCGCCATGTACGACGTCAAGGAGCTGGCGGCGGTACTCAAGCCGCTGGTCCTGAACTACCTCCTCGAACGCGACGGTGAGCCGGTCGCTTGCGTGGATGCCGACGTCCGCTTCTTCGCCGATATCGACGAGATCGCACGGCTGACTGCGAGCGAGCCGGTCATGTTGACGCCCCACGGCGGGTTCATCGTGCTCGCTCCGGGCGACGATGCTGGCAGGCTGATCGACTGGTGGCGCGGGCGCGAGCGGTTCAGCCGCGACGAGGTCAGCAGGGTCGTGTCACGGTTTCACGTTATCCGGGACCCGGGCGTGAACGTTGGGTACTGGAGCCTCGACGAGGAGCGCTGGAGCGCCGAGGTACAGTTACGCGGTGAACGGAGCCCCTCTTCGGTCGTTTCACTTCAGCGGCTTCGATCCGGCTCGACCGTACGCGCTGTCGACACACCAGGCGCGGATCCGGCTCCCGGACGAGCCCGTCCTGGCCGTGCTGTGCGAGGAGTACGCGTCCGAGCTGCGAGACGCGGGGTTCAACTCGGAAGAGCAGCAGCGTTGGATGTACGCCGAGCTCGCTGATGGAACACCACTCACCGCCGCTTTGAGACGTTGTACGTCGACGGTGAGCGAGAACGGGCGTTCAGGCTCTCTCCGTTCACCGAGGCGGGCACGGCCGAGTTCATCGCTTGGTGCCGAGGGCCGGCGGACCGGGGCTCCGCCCACGGCCTGACCCGAGTGGCGCTTGCGCTCTACGACGCGCGGTCCGGACCTCCAGACGGCGTTCCCAGATCTTGACGGCGACGACGGGCCGCGTTTCTTCTGGTGGGTCTCTCACCATCGACAGGACGCCGTCGATCTCGGACTCCCGCCCGACTGGCTTCCGCTCCCAGCGCCGGGCAGCGAGGAGGAACCGGTGGCCGAGGAGGGCATGCCTTGGGGCGTGAACGTCGCTGGCTACCTCCGCTCAGAGCTCGGTGTCGGCGAGGCGGCGCGAGCCGTCATCACCGCACTGGACGCGCGTGGAGTCCCACTGATGCCGGTGCACGGAGCGTACGTTCCCCAGAGCAGGCAGGGCCATTCCTTCGCCTTCCTTGGTCCGTCCGCGGCACCGTTTCCGGTCAACCTGATCTGCGTCAACGCTGACCAGCTCCCGGCGTTCCTGAGTGATGCCGGTCCCGGTTTCTCGGAGGGCCGGTACACAATCGGCTTCTGGTGGTGGGAGGTGACTACATTCCCGGACTCATCGCGCGGCGCGCTCGAGCTCGTCGACGAGGTCTGGGTCGGCAGCGAGCACGTGGCCGCGGCATTGCGGCCGCTGAGCAACGTTCCGATCGCCAAGGTTCGGATTCCGGTGACGATGCCGCCGATCGTCCCTTATTCCCGCGAGCAGCTAGGGCTACCGGAGGGTTCCTGTTCTTCTTCATGTTCGATTTCCATAGCGTGATCGAGCGCAAGAACCCGATCGGCGTCATCGAGGCGTTCCGAAAAGCGTTCGCGCCCGAGAGCGGGGCGTCGCTCGTGATCAAGTGCATCAACCGCGAGACCCAGCCGGACGAGTACGACCGGCTGCGTTTCGCTGCACGCGGGCACCCCGATGTGCACATCATCGATCGGTACGTGTCGGCGCAGGAGAAGGACGCGATGCTCGCGGCGTCCGACTGCTATGTGTCGCTGCACCGTTCGGAGGGATTCGGCTTGACGCCCGCCGAGGCGATGTATCTCGGCAAGCCGGTGATCGCGACCGGTTACTCCGGGAACCTCGACTACATGACGCCCGAGAACAGTTACCTCGTGGATTACGAGCTGCGCCGGATCGGGGAGGGCAACTTCCCATACCCGCGGACGGCGAGTGGGCGGACCCCGATACCGACCACGCGGCGCGCCTGATGCGCGAGGTGGTGGAGAATCCGGCCGAGGCCGAGCGACGCGGGCGACAAGCGGCGATCGACATTCGCGCCGGTTACTCGCCGGACGCCGCCGGCGAGACGATGGAGCGGCGCCTCGACCAGGTGCGCAGCCTCGTGGAGGCGGGCAAGCCGGTGCGACACCTGGGGCCGTCGATGCCGACGCCGCTTGGTTTGAAGGCGCTCCAGGAGCTCATAGCGCAGGGGCCCGTCCCCCGGGAAGGCGGGGCGGCGCGGCGCCTGGCGCAGCGCGTCGCCCTACGACTGATGCGGCCCGTGATCGTGCACCAGCGGCAGGTCTCCGAACGGCTGGTCAGCGAGATCGAGGCGACCCGCCGGCGGGATGCGGCGCACGTGGCGGCGGTTCTGGCCGAGCTTCGCCGGCAGGATGAATGCTGCAGACCATCGCGACGCTCGAGCAGCGTCTGCGCGCGACTGGAGGCCGAGAACCGCTCAGCGTGCGCTAGCGAAGGGCTCGGCCGAACTGGCGTCGGAACCTCCGGAGCGTGGCCACCCTTGACTTCTCGGGGGCGCGGGCAAGCGGCTCCATGATCGTGAGCGACCGCAGATACACGACCGAGGCGCCGGGGATCCTCGCTGTGCCCCACGTCGATCGGACGAGCGGGCTCGCGAACGCGAAGCTCGAGAGTCGCGCGACCCTCCTCGTCCAACACGGCGCGAGGCAACCGGACGTAGAGCGGCTGCGCGGGCTCGGCGTAGCGGAAGTCCGCGAGGCGACTCGCCGCTCGCCGACCCAGCCTCGACAGCGAGCTTTGGATGCTTCCGGGTCACGAACGGCACGACATCCAGCACCAGGTCGATTTCCACACGCTTGGGGTCAGCCAACCGGAGAGCGATCCGCGCCGTGTCCTCGACAGTCCATACTCCCGTCGCCTCGGTCGCCGCCCACCCGTCGCCGAGTAGACGTTCCGCTTCGGATGCCACGGAGAAGGTCAACGTCTCCCCGACCCGCAGCGCGCGGGGGTCCTCCACGACCGACAACCTTTGGAGGTGGATGCCCAGAGCGCGCTCGTCGGTCGACCATCCAAGGGCCAGCGGCGACCGCGGCTCGATCGACAAGCAGCGTGAGCTGGACGTTGCCGCCGGTGGTCGACATCGCGGAGGGAGAGCTACGCGCCATCGGCCGCCGGCAGCGGAATCAGTAAAGCGTCGCGCGGCCGCGCGTTCGCCGTTCACGAGCAGCTCGACTTCGAGCGGCACGTTCGGGTCTACGCAAATCATCCCGATCAAGAGAGTCAGCACATATCCGCGGCCGTCCAGCCTCGTCGAGGCCAATCCGCAACTCGGCCCGCGGACCTAGCGTCCAGATCCCACCGGCTTCGGGCGGAGACCACCCTGACCCGAACCCGTCATAGTCGTCGCGGTCGGCCAACTCGACGCTCTCGCCGCGTGGTACCGGCAGATATGCCGAATCGCCTTGAGCCCGGGCGCTCCAGCGCATCAACCGCACGGCATGCTGATACTGCCGTCGAGCTGGGCGGCGTCTGCGCCGGGGACCGGTTTCACGAGTGGCGCGCCGGACGCGGGAGTGAACCGTGGTGTAGCTGCAATCGAACTGCGCGAGGACGAACGGCTCCCAGAACGCTGCCGAGCTGTTCACGAGCACGATCGGACGCAGCTGCTTCGATCGCTGGTAACGTGACCGCTCGAGCGCGGCCAGCCGATACAGCGCCGGAAGCGCCTCAATCAGACCGGGCGGGATCTCCCCGAATTCGCGCCGGCTCAGGTCGCGGAGGAACGGTTCGGCCTCCGAAACGTCGACGCCCAGATCGACGATCAAGATGTCAGCGGTCTCGACGATCCGCTCGATAGCCGGTCAGATCCTCGAACTTGGCGACCGCCAGAGGACGTTCGAAGCCGAGGGCATCGACGGTGTCGGCGAGCATCCGCCGGAGCACCTGGTTCGCGCCCATGTATCCGACCGCGACGTTGCGTGCGGAGACAAACAGCGTGTCGGCGATGAACGGCAGGACGTGGCCCGAGTCATAGGTGAGGAGGAACGGCGTCTCCATCGCGTCCGACCCCGACCGAGCGCGACCCGGCATCACGTCGACGAGAGCCGTGCGCCGCTGCGAGTGTCGATGCGGTCGCGTAGCGGCACCTCGTGGACGTTCACGTCGGCCAAGCCCCAGGTCGTGCGCTGCTCGGGCAGCGCCGGGCTGATCGACCGCGTAGAAGAACCTCTGCAGGTCATTCTCGACCCGGCGCGCCGTGGTACACGGTCGGCGTGCGGTTGTGGTTGCAGTGGTAACTCGCGAGTCGCTCCTCGAGGCTCTCGATCGATCCGCGGTGAAGGAGCATCCGCCGGCTCATGTTCGAATCGACGTGATAGCCGAGCAGCATCTCCTCGTTGAAGCCGTCGATCGCCACGAGGTCCTCGCGCAGGATCAACTGGCAATCGCCCGGCGCATCGAAGCGGATCCACTCGTGGCTGGTGGTCGGCTCATCGAGCCTGAGTGCCGGGCCGAGCTGCCCGATTTCGGCGAGGGCCCGGCGCGGATCGGTCTCTCGGCAACCGCTCCCAGAGCCACTCGGGCAGTTCGAATCGCGGCAGCCCGTAGAAGCCGTCGGGCAGATCGCGGCAGATCTCGCTCATGCTGCGGTCCCCTGAGCGGGACGAAGATCATGTCGGTGTTGGTCGAGAGAAGCCACCGATTCGACGGGTTGGCGCGTCGCGCGGCGACGTTGCGGGCGACGGGCTCGACCGCGGGCAGGTGCGTACGAGCGGCGAACCGCTGATCGTGAATGGCGGCGGGCACCCGGAGGACGCGCAGGAGCTCCAGGCAGCGCTCGGTCAGCGTGTCCGAGATCGCCTCGATGAACGTCGGCAGCTCATCGGGCGTGTTGTAGTCGACGAAGATCAGCTCGTCGTCGGGGTCCGTCAGAACCTCCGCGATGCAGTTCAGGCTGAGCGCCGCACGCCGGTGGAGGTTGTACCCGTGTGCGTCGTTGCGGCCGTAAAGGATGACGGAGATCATCGGCGTGAAGTCACGCAGAGACGCCGCGTGAGCGCGGCTCAGCCTGATCGGATCGACGGCCTGCTCGGGGACGCGAGCGACGCCGTCAGCTGGTCGTAGATCCAGGCGTACGTCTTCTCCATCCCGTCAGCCAGCGGCGTGCTCGGCTCCCAGTTCAGCCGCTCGAGGATGCGGGTGTTATCCGAGTTGCGTCCGCGAACGCCCTTCGGCGCGTCGAGGTTGTATCGGCGCGTCAGCCGGACGCCCGCGATGTCCTCGACGATGTCGACGAGCTGGTTGATCGTCACCAGTTCGGCCGATCCAAGGTTGATCGGATCGAGGATGTCGCTCTCCATGATCTTCGTCGTCCCGAGTCAGGCAATCGTCGATGTACATGAAGCTCCGGGTCTGCTCGCCGTCGCCCCAGATCTCGATCTCGTGCTGGCCGGACAGCTTCGCCGCCGCGACCTTCCGGCAGATCGCCGCGGGCGCCTTCTCGCGGCCGCCGTCGTAGGTGCCGTGCGGTCCGTAGACGTTGTGGTATCGGGCGACCCGCGTCTCGATGCCGAAGTCGTCTCGGAAGTTGCGGCACATGCGCTCGGAGAAGAGCTTCTCCCAGCCGTAGCCGTCCTCGGGCATCGCCGGGTAGGCGTCCTCCTCGCGCAGCGCCGTCACGTCGGCGTCCTGCTGGAGGTGAATGTTGTAGACGCAGGCGGAGGACGAGAGGAAGTGCCGCTTGACTTCGGCCTCCTTGCCCGCCATCAGGAGGTGCGTGTTGATCAGCACCGAGATCATGCACGGCGGCCCGGTTGGCCTCGATGAAGCCCATGCCGCCCATATCGCAGGCGAGGTTGTAGACATGGGCGATCGCCGTCGACGGCGCGCCGGCAAGCGTCGAGCGAGCGCAGGTCCTCGACGCGGTTCTCGACGTCGTCGGAGTCGCTGATACCACTCGTCGAACGGCTTGATGTCGACGGCGCGGACCGTCGTGAAGCCGTTCTCGCGGAGGTAGCGCACGAGCCAGCCGCCGATGAATCCGCCGGCGCCGGCGACCAGGATCGGATCGGTCGGCGAAATGCTTCGGTTCATGGCCATTCTTCCCTTAGGCGCCCGCCTCGGTCCTGAACTCGATCCTCGAGCGGTCGACCGAGCCGGACGATTTCGATTGCTTCTCCGTACCCGGCCTGCGACAGGATGCCCCAGCAGTCGATCACGACGCGGCGTTGCTGCCTCGCCGTTGCGCGATCCGAGCGGAAGGTCGGCGAACTCGGGCCACGGGGTCGTGATCACCACGACGTCCGATCGCTCGAGCAACTCGACGCCGGATGCGCAGCCGTGAACGTCCTCCGGTAGGCGGCTCAGCGCCGCGTCGACCGCGACCGGGTCATAGACGCTCACGTCGTAGCCATCGCGGGCGAGAAGCTGCGGCCAGGGCGACGCCGGGGCTCTCGTCGATTACGCCGGTATCCGGCTTGTAGGAAAGCCCGAGCACGCCGACCGCATTCCCGCCGGCAAGGCGCGACTCCGACGATCCGAGCGAGCCGGTCGGACTGGGCCAAGTTGATCGCGTCGGTCGCCTCCGCGAGAGCCGGGATCGGCCCCGATGTCGCGGGCGAGCACGGCGAACGCCTTGTTGTCACGCGGGAAGCACGGGCCGCCGTAAGCGAGCGCTCCTCGTAGGTACTTACCGCCGATTCGGCTGTCGAGCCCGAGCGCGTCGGTGACGCTGTCCACATCGCGCTCCGGGCAGGCGTTCGCATATGTCGGCCAGCGCGTTCGCGTAGGAGATCTTCATCGTGACATAGGTGTTCACGGCGATCTTGGTCAGCTCGGCGTTGACTAGGGCCATGTGACGGAACGGCGGATCGTTCTCACACACGCCGCGAGTAGATCCGCTCGATCACCTCACCCGCGCGCGGAGTCGGATTCTCCGATCAGGACCATGTCCGGCGTCAGCATGTCCTGGATCACGTTCCCGAGGGCGATGAACTCGGGGCTGTAGCAGAGGCCGAGTGAGTCACCCACCTGTCGACCGGACAGCCGCTCCAGGGCCGGCCTGATCTCCGACTCGCATGAGCCCGGCATCACCGTGCTGCCGATCACGACGACCTGATACTCCTCGCGCCCTGCCAGCGCGGGACCGATGCGCTTCGAGCGCCGACAGGATGTAAGCGTTGGTGAACGCGCCGCGCTCGTCCGAGGGGGTCGGGACGAGGAAGATGATCACCTCGCAATCGGCGGCCGCGGCGAAGTCAGTGGTGGCTCTGAGCCGCTCTTCTGACGCCGTGACCAGCTCCTGCAGACCAGGTTCGTCAACCGGTGCTCGTCCTTCGTTGACCAGCCGCACGACCTCGGAGTTGACGTCGACCCCGAGTACTTCGTTGCCCTTGCTGGCGAGTACGGCGGCCAACGGCCCACCGAGCTTCCCAAGTCCGACGACTGCGATCCTCATAGCGGCTACGTTATACCGCCTGCGCCGTGATCAGCAGGTGCCAACCCAACTGACGCTCGAACGCGCGGAATAGCGGCTCGGGCATCCAGCGAAAGTACGGACTCCTTCACGTACCGATACTCGAACGTAGTCGCGAACCCGGTAGGGGAACACGTGGTCCACGGACACATCCTCGACGCGGAACCCGTTGCGCTCGACGAACTCTCGACCCTGTCGCCGGCTGTAGGAGTAGGTGACAGGGCAGCCGGTCTCTGCCTCGGAGTACTTGGCGATCAGCTCGTCGGCGTCCCAGAACCTGCCGTGCCCCTCAGCCAACAAGATCCAGAGGACCTTCCACGAGTGGCGATGGTAGACCATCACCTTCAGGGTGCCACCGGGCGCGGCGAGCGTGCGCATCTCGGCCAGCGCGCGCTCGGGCCGCGGCGTGTGGTGGATTACGCCAAACGAGTAGATCAGGTCGTACTGTGCGGTGGGAACCGCCGACGTCAGCTCCTCGGCGTTGGCCTCGACGAACTCGATCCGGTCCTCGACGCCCATGACGGTCGCGCGTTGCTCGGCGATGCGGAGCGATTCGCCTGATAGGTCGACCGCGGTCAGTACGGCACCAGCTCGCGCAAAGTTGATTGAGTCAGTGCCGATTCCGCAACCGACCTCGAGGACGCGCTTTCCCTTCCACCGCGCAAAATCCGCGAACCCGGGAATGTGCGGCTCCACGAAGTACTTTCGCGCTTCGACCTCGTCGAAGTACTCGCGCGAGCCAACCGGCTTCGGCGAGTGGCGGATGTTGCAGGGGCGATCGTCCCAGTACCGGCGAACCTCGGCGATCGATTTGGGCGCTGCGCTAGGAGTCATCGGGCTGCTTTTTCGAAGGTCAGGACGGCGCGACCCCTGGCGGATCCGGACAGACGACCGGCCTATCTGGACCGAGTGATCCCACCAGCCGAGCAACTATAACGTCGTCGACGACGAGCTGGCTCGCCCGGCGGGATCGGTCGTTGGGCCACCCGGGGGCCAGACGCCGTGCGGTTTCGCATGCGATAGTCCTGGCGCATGCGGCAACTGCGCCAAAGGTGGAGCGACCGACGAACGTGGAATCAGCCGCTCAAGACGCTCAGAGCCAAATGGGGGACTATCCCGCTGCACGATCGCCGGGCAGAGAGCGCCGAGCTGCTCAAACTGCCCGATGACGAGCTGCTCGAGCTATGGCGTACGCAACGCGATCTGGACGCCGCGCTGGATATCCGCGGGTGGTACCGGTTGCTGTACCGCGACGTGGTCCCAGGTAAGCGGATCCTCGACATCGGCTGCGGATTCGCTTTCGACTCGCTGACGTTCGCCGAGCAGGGCGCCGAGCTGACGCTCGTGGATATCGTCGAGGACAACGTACGGCTCGCCGCCCGCGTCGCAGGCCTGCTCGGCGTTCAGGTGCGCACGGCGTACATGGAGTCGGTCGAGAAGCTCGCCGGGCTGCCCGACGACTTTGACGTGGTGATGGCCATCGGGTCTCTACACAACGCGCCCGAGAACGTGATGCGTCCTGAGTACCAGGAGCTTGGGCGCCGGCTGAAGCCCGGGGGCCGCTGGTGGCAGCTCGCCTACCCGAAGGTCCGATGGGAGCGCGAAGGGAGTTTGCCGTTCGACGAGTGGGGGCCGCGGGTCGACGGGCCTGGCACTCCATGGGAGGAGTGGCTAGACGTTCCGCGGCTGCTCGACTTTCTCGCACCGGCTCAGTTCGAGCCGGTGTTCTACTCCGAGTGGCATAACGGTGACTTCAACTGGTTCGATCTCGTCTTGCGCGACCGCGGGTTGGCGGGCTGAGCAAGAGCTAGGCGACGGCGTCGTTGCGCCATAGCTGGGCGCCGCCGCCGCTGAAGTCGGCATCACCCAGCGGACCGGTGACCCGGGCGCCCAGTGCGATCGCGACCTCCTGCTGCCACCTACCGGCGGCACCCTTGAGCACCTCGGGCAGGCGCTCGTCGATCTCATCGGAGTGGGTTTCCACGTATAGACGTCGCACGCGGCCTAGCAGCGGTGCGGCCTCCGTGAGTACTTCGAGTTCGGCACCCTGGATGTCGAGATCGACCAGATCAACTCGGTCCAGCGGCTGAAGCAGGCTACACAGCGTGACGGTTCGTACGTCCATGACGGGTGCCTGAGCGGTCTCGTTCTCGGGTCGGACGAGCGCCTGCCCGTACCAATCCATGGGGTCACCGAAGAAGAAGCGGTCGCGGCCCGCTTCCCCGCTGACGGCGGCCTCGATCAGCTTGCAGCTGCCGGCGCGGGACCAGCGACGCAGCCCGTTGTTGCGGGTGTGTTGCTTGAGCCAGCGGTAATGGGTGGGTTCCGCCTCGACCGCGATGAAGCGGTGCTTGAGATCGGGTCGGTACTCGCGGAGGGCCACGATTGCGTTGACCACCCACCGGCCGATCCCGGCGCCAAGCTCGATCAGCGTCAGCCGGCCGCTGGCGTCCTCGATCGCGTCGAACATTGCCTGCCACTCGGGGAGCTCGGCGGCACCGGGCCGGCGCCATTCGTTGGTCCCAGCCCCGACCACCTTGAAGTCGGTGCTGGTGACGAGCCCGGTCAGCTCCGCGCCGCTCTCCATAAACCGGTGAAACAGCTCGCCTGCCACTAAGAGGTCCGTCGGCCTAGCCGAGCACGGGTGGTCGCCAGCTTCGAGGTGCCGCGATCGCGTTTCCCTCCGGTTCGCTAGGCACCTGGGCGCGGCGGAGCTGCGCCGAGCCGCCGTCGAACACCCAGAGCTCGTAGCCGAACGCCTCGAGCATCGCCACGAGATCTGCCTTAGTTCGGCCTTGGCTCGCCAGGCGCGCCTCCTCGGCTTCGAGCAGGATCGTCGGCCCGAAGCGTTCGATCGTTGCTCTTGCACCGTCGAGCGCGTCGACCTCCGAGCCCTCGATGTCGAGCTTGAGCAGGTCCAGCCGCTGCAGTTCATACCGGTCGACGAGTTCGTCGATCGTCTCGAGGGCGACCGTTTCCTGGGACTCGATCCAGCCCGCCGTGGCCTGACCCGAGTCGCGGGCTTCGATTGCGTTCATGCCGGCATGGCGTGCCTGGGCAACCGCCAAGCGCGCCTCGCCGATGCGGCTGCCGAGCGCTGCCTTGACCGTTCTCACGTTTTCGAGCCGGTTGAGCGCGATGTTGGCCTCGAGGCGCTCGAACTCTCGTGAACTCGGCTCCACCGCCAGGACGAAGCCGCGCGATTTGACTCGACGTGCCGCGTAGAGGCTGAAGAGGCCCTCGTTCGCGCCCCCGTCGAGGACGACCATTCCCGGCTCGAGCACACTCCTCAGGAACACGAACTCGTTCGGCTCGAACGCCCCGAGGGCGTAGAGACACAGGCTGAGATCATTGCCGAGGTAGAGCTGGACACGGAGGCCGTCGTACCAGCGGAACGTGATCGGTGTGTCGATCCCGTTCTCACGGTAGTGGTCCCAAATGTCCCTTTTGAGGATCGTCAATCGGCCCTCGTCGTCCTCCGGCACACGGAAGTGCCAGTCGGGATCTAGGGCAAGTGGTCCGACCTGCCCGAGGCGGCCGGCGACGAAGGAAACTACTACGCGAGGCGCTCGGTTGAGGAAATTGAAGCGGGCCCGCGCGGCGAGCGCAGCGGGAGTCACGCGCCTACCTCGGAGGGATCTCACCGTGTCCCAGTGCCGGAGGACGCGCAGCTTGACCGCTTGCGCCGGACCCGGCGGGGCGGCCGTAGGAATCGGGGAGACCGAGTCCGCCGCGGCGGGTTGACTCGAAGGCCCCGCGCTTGGGAGAAAGAGTTCGGGGTTGCGCTTGAACTGGGCGATGTAGTCCCGGTACGACAGCTGCTGCCCCAGCAACCGCGGTGTGAGCGCGTCCAGGAGTGACTCGCGGTCGACGAATTCAGCCAGGCGGTCCTTGAAGCGGTTGAGCACCTCAGCGGCGCAATCGGGAACGGCGATCAACTCGTAGATGCAGGCGAGCTTGATCAGCTTCTCGGGCGGGTACTCGGCGGCCGTTATAGCGAGATGATCGGCGACCAAATCGCGCACGTAAACAGCATCGCCCTGGTAGGGCTGCCCGAAATGTGTATACGCAAAGGCCTCCCTTTCGAACGGCGCCGGCAGGTCGGTGCGCGAGTACCTGCGAACGGTCAGGCCGAATAGCGTGAACCCTTGCTCGCGCAGGAAGCGGTCGGTGTTGTGAAACGTGTGCTCGGTGGGATTGGATGAACCGAACCAGTTCACCTCCATCCCCACCCCGAGGACATGGCTCGTGGTGAGAACGTCCCGGGCTGACTCGAGCACCTCCACGTCCGGCCCGTCGACATCGATCTTGAGGAAGTCGACCGTGGGCAGGTCCTCGTTCCGCACGATGTCATCTACGCCGATCGGGCCGCTTGGTTCGGCCGCCGGTGGCTCGACGGCCGGTGGCTCGGCGGCCGGCGAGGAGCTCTGCGCGCGCTCGGCCAGGTAGCCCGCGGTGATACGCCCCCAGATATTCGTGTTCGGCCAGCGTGTCGCGTCCTCTTTACGTCGCTGCGCAAACGGGTGCGCCTCTGCCAGGCCCACCCGGCACGGGTGGTAGCGGACGTTGTCGAACGATTCCCGCGCCTGCGCGTCCACACACGCCGCGACGTCCGGATCGTAGGCATGCGCCACCAGCGAAGGACCGAACGCGCGCCAGGCGTCATCGATGCCGCCGGCGCAGCCCACGTCAATTAGCACAAAGGGATGGCGGTCGAACACCCCACCCTCGCGTAACAGGTGCGTCATCGGCGCGTGAGTGGTCAGTCCATCCATGCGACGTCTAGCGAGAGGCTAACGGACCAGGTCGTCTTCCCGCGGCTTTCAGCCGCCGTTGCGCCAAAGCTGGACGCCGCCGCCGCTGTAGTCGGCCTGGTCACCCAGCCGAGTGGTGCGCACCGCACCAAGCGGAATCGCGATCTCCTGCTGCCAGTTGCCCGCCGCGCGCTCGAACACACCCGGTAGCCGCTCGTCGATTTCGTCGAAGTGGGTTTCCACATGGATCCGGCGGACCCGGCCGAGGGCCGGAGCCGCTTCGGTGAGGACCTCGAGCTCGGCACCCTGGATGTCGATGTCGATCAGATCGACTCGGTCGAGCCGGCGCAGCAGACGGCTGAGCGTGACTGTCCGGACCTTTGCGATGGGTGCATCAGCCGTCTCGTTCTCGGGGCGAACCAGTGTCTGGCCGTACCAGTCCCTGGGATTGCCGATGAAGAACCGTTCCCGGCCCGTGCGAGCGCTCACCGCCACCTTCATGACGTTGCAGTTACCGTCACGCGACCACCGCCGCAGTCCGTTGTCGC
The DNA here is from genome assembly GCA_963737055.1 of uncultured Solirubrobacterales bacterium. GTDB lineage: Bacteria > Actinomycetota > Thermoleophilia > Solirubrobacterales > Solirubrobacteraceae > Palsa-465. The sequence continues at coordinate 463,689 of CAVTRE010000005.1, forward strand.
GCGTGTGCTGTTTGAGCCAATGGTAATGGGTCGGTTCCGCCTCGAGCGCGATGAAGCGGTACTTGAGCTCCGGCCGATATCGACGCAGCGCAGCGGCGGCAGTGACCGTCCAGCGACCGTAGCCGGCGCCGAGCTCCAGCATCGTCAACCTGCCGGTGGCCTCCTCGATCGCATCCAGCAGCGCCTCCCACTCGGTTATCTCGGACCCGGCCGGCCGCCGAAACGTCTTGCTCGGATCACCGGCCACGCTCTCGAAATCGCTCCGGGTGATGACCTCTAACTGTTCGCCACTTTCGATGAGTTGGTCGAACAGTCGAGTCACGGTCGATGCCCCTGGGTGGATCCGTCGCGTGCTGCCTCGACGCCGACATCATCGATCGCGATCTCCGATGCTGAGGCTGCGCTCGCGTTCCCGATGAAGAGTTGGGGGTTAGGCGGGAGAGGCGTCGGCGCCGGCAGATAAAACGTGCCGCTCGCGCCGCGGGGCAGCGTCCGCTGGATCACGCACCCGCCGTTTGACAGCAGACACAGCTGGATGTCGCCGTTTGTGAGGCGCCCGGTGATGGACACCCAGTTCCGACGGCCAGGCTGCCATCGCAACCGGAACACGCCGGCCTCGGAATACAGCTGCCGCGGCGTCGTCACCAACTGCCCCGAAGCGCCGAATTGTTCCGACGCACCTCGGCTAACGCCCAAATCTGAGGCGACTCCGTGTCGCACGCGCCGCACGGCGACCGGCGGATTGTAGAGCGCGTTGACCGCCGGGATGAAGTCCGGGAATTTCATCACCCGTCGCTGATCGACCTTGTCATAGTCGTCGAGTACCTTCGAAGCCGGCTGTCTCGAAACAACGCGGAGAGGTACGACTCGGTCAATCCGACACCTGTCGCGTCGTAGTTGTGGGAGTCGGGAGCGGACATAGTCCGCGCGCGTGTCGAGGAATGTCTGCATGGCGTAGCGCCGATGACCGTTTTGCTCGTCGATATAGGGATCCGCGGTCGTCTTGCCAGGCAGGAAGATTGGCGCCTGGTCGGAAAGGGGAAGCGCTTTCACCGTGACTGCACTGACGTCACAGAACGTCTCCACCAGCACAGTAGAACCGCCTGCCGCCTGCGCGTAGCGAATCACAGTGTGTCCCTCGAGCACGTTCCCGACAACGGGTTGCTGGCGCGGCGACAGTAGGAGGTACCGGATCTCCGGCTCCGCGCCGGTCCGATGCCGTCCGAAGTAGAACCGGAACGGCCTCAGGAGCCCGTCGGCGTACCAGTTACCGACGGCTTGGTGCTGGATGTTGGTTGCCGAGGCAACGTCCCACGTCTCGTTCTCGCCTGCCGCCACCGCGGTGACGCCGGAGAAGAAACCGCGGAGGTTGAACGGCGAGAGATCGTCGGCGTATCCGATGTCGCGCCATATCGGATAAGCCGTCCAGCCGCCGCTCGTGTACCACAGGTTCAGAGACGGGTTGAAGACGACCACCGAGTTCGACGGCAGCGTCGACGACGTTGCGGCCCGGGCGATCTCCATGTCCGCGTGATCAGGATCCCAGTCTCGGCCGAAAGCCCCGAGCGATGCCGGCTGCGCAAGGAGAAACACGAGCCCGATCACGGCAGCTCCCGCGGCCGCCGTGATGGAGCTGCGAAGCTGACCCATCAAACGCAGTCGCTGCACGCCCCACCTGACGGCGAGGACGGTCAGATACGCTAGGCAGGAAAAGTAGAGCGTGAACTCCGTCGTGTAGTACGCGGAGTTCGCGCTGATCTTCGTATGGGTGAAGAACAGCAAAAAGAGCAGGTTAGGAAGGCTGGCGAGTGCGATCCCGCGCGTCTCCCGCCGCCAGAAAAGCATTGGAGTGGTCACGAAGACGAGCGGTATCGCCAGGCGGGTGAACGGACTGGACAGTGCGCTGAGGAAGGGGCCGCCGATGTGCGCGTGGTAGATGTAGTGGTAGACCTCCCGATGCAGGCGGAAGGCACCGAGCACGCCCGGATACTGGTTACTCGCTGCGGTCGCGAACGCCTTGATGTCGCCCCAGAACGGGATCACGAATAGCGCGGCGTAGGGAATAAGGACGAGGCGCCGAGCCCACGGCAAGGGCGGCGAGCGGGCGAGCCGCCCGCCGCAGGCTCCGCCGCTCGACTACGACCCATACGGCGTAGATCGCGACCGCGAAAACGTCGGCCGAGCCGGGATAGTGAAGCGTGGCCGAGAGGCAGACGAGGACGGCTCCGATGCACAGGCGACCCAGCGCCCAGCCGGCAAGACGTCCGGACTCGAGCGCTATGAGTCCGGCAATGAACGAGATCGCCAGCCGATCGTCTGGACGAAGGAACGACGTGCCGCCCCAGGCCACCGCGCCCGCTGCGATTCCGGCCAGGAAGCCAAATTTGAGCCGCGAAGGCTGAAAGGCGACCAGACGACCAGCGCGAGCGCGACGAATATGAGCAACAGCAACGACCCTATGCCAGCGGCCATCGCCGGCCAGCCGGTGACCCACTGAAAGGCGCCGACGACGACGGCATCGCCGGGCGGATGCACGAAGTACGCGTCGGTCGATCCCGGGAAGGGATAGATCGGATAGGTGATGTGCCCGGTATGGGTGAACAGGTAGATCGGGTTGAACAGGCCCTGATCGTCGAGACCAGGCTGCGCGTTGATGAACCAGAGCTGAATCACCGCGTACGCGGCGACCGCGACGGCGCCGGCGAGGACGATCGCTGTCCAGGGGAATCGACCAGCCTGGCTCGCGACTTCGCTTCGGGCGTTCCGCGTCGGCCGTCGAGCGCGCCCGCTGCGGCGTCAGCAACGTGACGAACGACGCGACGTTCATTCCGGTGCGGCGAGCTCCTCGACGCGTCGCCGCTGATCGGCAGAGATGGCGCGGTGCCGGAAACCGGTGACGTGGTACCGCAGCGAGATCTCGAGCACCCCGAGAGCAGCCTTGGCGAGATCGGTCAGCCTCAACTTCGACAGGCCCTCGCCGCGGCCGATGTAAATGGTCGGGTATCTCGACGACTCGGAGGCCCGCACGCAGCCAGATCGCGAGCACCTCGGAGAGGTAGATCGGACTCGTGTACCGGATGCGCGTGACTCGGATCGCCTCGGCGGCGTCACGCGTGTAGAAGCGATAGCCGTTGCTGTAATCGCGCACCTTGCGACTCAGGAAGACGTGCACGGCCATGCTGCACAACTGGCTCACCAGTCTGCGACCGATGGGCCGGTTGGTCACACGGCTGTGCTTGACGAATTTCGACGCGACGATGACGTCGGCGCCGGAAGATGCGAGGCGATCGAGTGCGGGCGGAAGCTCCTCCGGACGGTGTGACAGGTCTCCGTCCATCTCCACAAACACGTCGCAATCGGTGTTGTCGAGCCCCCATTCGAGTGCGACGTGGAGTGCCCCGCCACGTTGGGAGCCGCGCTGCGTCTTCGTCCGCTCGATCATCTGCAACCGATCCGGCGTTTCCCGCATCCGCCGGCGCACGTACTCTCGCGTCCCGTCTCGGCTCCCGTCGTCGACCACGCACACGAGGTAGTCGTGTCCCTCCATCGAGTTGTCGATCCGGTCGAGCAGGGGCTCGATGTTCTCGATCTCGTTGAGGACTGGCAGGGCTATGAAGACGCGGTGCGTGGGAGTCATCGGAGGGATTCTGTGGGTTCGAGCAAAGCCGAGAGGAGAATCTCGCGTCCGGTCAGCCGGTCCGCGATCTGAACCGCGCCCGTGCTGGCGGCGACGACAGGGCCCGCCGCGAGCGCTTCTCGGCGAAGGGGCTGCGCGAACAACGCGACTGGCCGGAACTCCACGCGCGTGACGAGCGCGCGCAGGCCCTCCGGCGTGAAGTACTGCACGTGTTCCGGTGGGAAAAGACGCTCGAAGACCGGCTGGGGGCGGCTCCCGGACACACGTGCAGCGAGCGACCCCACTGCGTAGACGGCCGATCGCCAGTTCGGGGTTTCGACGTAGACGAGCCCGCCGCGAGCGAGGCGCCGGCGAATCTCGTTCAGGAGGCCACTCGGATCTGGCACGTGCTCGATTACATCGATCGCCGTGACTAGTGCGAAGTTCTCGAAGTGGTCGGGCGCCTGTGATAGGTCGCCGTGGCTGACCTGGAGACCCAGCTCGTGCGCGCGCCGGAGCGGCCGTGCCGCCACGTCCACTCCGTATGCGTCGAGCGCCGCACAGACGAGCGATGCCCGACGCGAATTCGCCCGTGTCGCAGCCGATGTCGAGCACGCGCGCATTGGCGAGCTTAGCGTCGGGCCGCTTCGCCGCGACGAGGTCCAGGATCCGCCGCGCGCGCCGCTCGGTCACCGCCTCACGGCCGCGGCGCGCGTCGAAGTACTCCTTCTCGAAGTACTCATCGGAGTCGTGGAGGGCGGCAAGCTCAGTCAAAGACGGCCGCGGAACGGCCGTGCGCGACCCGCAGGCTACGCAGGGCGCGAGCCTGGCGGCGCCGAGCGGTTCGGGCCGGGAAAGTGGTCCGCCGCAGGCAATGCAGGGCTTGGAGAGCGGGCTCGAACCGTGGCGTTCGGTATGAGCGGTTGAGGTCCTCACGTCAGCCAACGTCGCCCGCGGTTGCCCGCCGTCCTTCGATTCGCCACGCGGGGCAGTCTAGGCACCCCACTGCCACTACCCGCGCCGGCGCAGGCCGGCTCTTCGGCGCAGGCTCCCGGTCTCACCGATCATGTACGCCGGATTCGCGCAGACCGGCGGCGGCTGTCGGCCGAATTCCCCGGTGTCCTCGGGCAGCTCCACCGAGCCACGACCGGGGACGATCTCGACTTCCCAATGGTAGCCACGAGTGGTCGGCGGCCTGACATCCCGTATCCGCAGGTGGCGCATATCGAGCGCGGTAAGCAGCCATGCTCGGTCGAAGATGACTGCGTTGGTCGGGTCGCTGTCGTTGATGTAAAGCGCGTTCTGGAAGTCCTGCATCATCGGGAAGTGCGCCTTGTCGAACAGGAAGAAGGTCGCCAGCATGACGCCGTCGGGGCGCAGCACCCGCCGGACCTCATCGAGATAACGCTCGGCCTGGGACTGGACGAGATGGGTGAACACGGACAGCGCGAGCAGCAGCGAGACGCTGTTGTCCTTGGCGGGAAACCGCGCCGTCCGCGGCAATGACGGATCTGGGTTGAACCCGGGGTTGAAAACGTCCTGATGGACGAACGTAAACCCGGGCAGGCGCGGGGCAAGGTTCTTGTTCGCCCAGTCGATCATCCCGGCGTGCAGATCGATCCCGACGTATCGCTTGGGCATCGGCGCGTCGGCCACCGCGAGCCGTCGCGCCACCCGCCCACACCCGCATCCGAAGTCGAGCACGACGTCGTACTGCTCCGGCCGGATCAGCGTCGGGAACAAAGGCTGGCCGGGGGGGTGGTCGAACGCCTCCGGCTCCCGCGGCCCTACCAGTTCCCTCATCGCCAACGGCGGAATCGGCAGCTCGCCGTCCGGGGACGGAGGCTCGGGCGTGTGCCGGCGGAACAATCGCAAGACGGGCCGGAGGATAGCCAGTAGCCAGGGTGGCGAACGAGCCGGGTGCGTGGGGCCGGGGACCTGCGGGCAGCAGGTGTAGCCTTCCGCGCGCATGTCCGGGGCTCGCCGCGCGCTGATCACGGGGATTACGGGCCAGGATGGCTCGTATCTGGCTGAGCTGCTCCTCGACAAGGGGTACGAGGTGCACGGACTGGTGCGCCGTTCCTCGACCGAGCGCTTCGAGCGGATCGAGCATCTCAGGGATCGAATCACTCTGCACCAGGCGGACCTGCTCGATCAGCGCTCGCTGGTCGACGCGCTCCGCGCGGCGAAACCGGCGGAGATCTACAACCTCGCGGCGATGTCGTTCGTGGCTGTGTCGTGGATCCAGCCGACGCTCACCGCAGAGTTCACGGGCGTGGGCGTGACGCGGATGCTCGAGGCGATGCGCGAGGTCTGCCCGGACGCCCGCTTCTACCAGGCGTCCTCGAGCGAGATGTTCGGCAAGGTTCGCCAGGTGCCGCAGAACGAGCTGACGCCCTTCTATCCGCGGTCCCCCTACGGCGTGGCAAAGGTGTACGGCCACTTCATCACGGTCAACTACCGTGAGTCCTACGACCTGCACGCGACGAGCGGCATTCTGTTCAACCACGAATCGCCGCGGCGCGGACTGGAGTTCGTGACGCGAAAGATCACCTGGCACGCCGCGGCGATCAAGCTCGGGGTGGCGAACGAGCTGCGACTCGGCAACCTCGACGCAGAACGGGACTGGGGCTACGCAAAGGACTACGTGGAGGCGATGTGGCTGATGCTCCAGCGGGATCAGCCCCAGGACTACGTCATCGCCACGGGCCTCGCGCACTCGGTGCGAGACTGCGTGGAGGTCGCGTTCGACCACGCTGGGCTCGAGTTGGACGATCGGGTCGTGATCGATCCGTCGCTCACGCGGCCCGCCGAGGTCGACCACCTGATCGGCGACGCGTCCAAGGCCAAGCGCGAGCTCGCCTGGGAGCCTCGCACGAACTTCGAGACACTCATACGGCTGATGGTCGACTCCGACTACGAGCTCCTCAGCAGAGGCCGACGCGCCTGAGCCCACCTCGCGCGCTCATCACCGGCCTGACCGGCCAGGACGGTTCGTTCCTCGCCGAGCTCCTGCTCGGCAAGGGCTACGCGGTCACGGGCGTCATCCGGCGCCCATCGACGGAACCTCTCGGCGCGGCCGAGCACCTACGGGATGCAGTCGAGCTGGTCCATGGCGACCTGCTCGACCCTTCCAGCCTCGTCGCCGCGGTGCAGAAATCCGGGGCCGACGAGATCTACCATCTCGCCGCGCCCACGCTCGTGCCGGAGTCCTGGAAGTACCCGGCCTTCACGCTGGCCGCGATCGCGCAGGCGACGGCCGCATTGCTCGAGGCGGTGCGGGACCACGATCGCGGCGCGCGGGTGTTCATAGCCGGATCGAGCGAGATGTTCGGCGAGACGCCCGAGAGCCCGCAGAGCGAGGAGACACCGTGCCGCCCTCGGACTCCCTACGCCACCGCAAAGCTCGCCGCGCACCAGCTCGTCGGGCACGTGCGCGACCACGACAGGCTGTTCGCCTGCTCGGGGATCCTCTTCAACCACGAGTCCGAGCGGCGGCCGGAATCGTTCGTCTCGCGCAAGATCACCCGGGCCGCGGCTCAGATCAAGCTCGGGCTCGCTCGCGAGTTGTTGCTCGGTGACCTGAACGCCGTCCGCGACTGGTCGTTCGCCGGCGACGTTATGTGCGGCGCGTGGCTCATGCTCCAGCAGGAGCAGCCAGACGACTACGTGCTCGCCAGCGGGGTCCCTCACACGGTCGCCGAGCTCGCCGAGGCGGCCTTCGGCCATGTCAGCCTGGACGCCCGAGCCTACATCCGTAGCGATCCCGAACTCGTGCGCCCGCCCGAGGCCACCCGCCCGGTGGGTGATCCGAGCCGGGCCCGGGAGCGGCTCGGCTGGGAGCCCGCGCTCGACTTTGAACAGCTGGTGGCCCGGATGGTGAGCGCCGACCTGCGGGCCTTAGAGTCCGAGGGCGCGGACGTGCCGACGGTACCCTGGCGCCGATGAACGTCCGTCCGATCACCTCCGCGTTCATCGTGCTCGCGGCTCCCGCGTGACCATCCAGGCCTGGGGGAGCGCCGCTGTATTAGTCGCGGCATCGGTGCTCATCGGGGATGCCATCAACCTGCTCGGGGCCCGCTGCCGGGCCGCCGCACCGGCGGTTGGACTGTCGGTTCTGATCGTGATCTCGCTGGCTACGATCCAGCTGCCCGGGCGAGCAACGACGACTGTCGCGGTTCTGGCGGCGGTCCTGATCGCCGCCGCCGCGATCGTGATCGTCCGGCGGGGTTCCTCCATCAGTCGAGGCGGGGCTGGCCGTCGTTCCGCTCGCCCAGGGATTCTCGGGGCCGTGTCCGTGGCCGTCACGATCGGCGTTTCGGCGTTCGGGGCCGCGATCCCCTATATCGCCAACGGCACCGTGGGGCTGCCCGGCGTCAGCCTCGACAACGATACGACGAGCCATCTGTGGTGGGCAGAGGGGTTGCGCTCGCCCAGCGTCGCGAAGCGCTACGGCGGTCTTCCCGCCGGATACCCGCTCGGTCCCCACGGCCTCGCCGACGCGATGTCAAGCGGCCTCGGGGTCAGACTCGACATGGCCTTCACGGGGCTGCTGATCGCCACCGTCATCATCACGGCGCTGGTCGCGGCCGCGGCGCTCCGGCGTGACTCCCCGTGGAAGCGGCCGCTGGTAGGCGCGCTCGCGGCGCTGTTCTACCTCGTCGCCGCCTACTACGGCGAGGGGGCGTTCAAAGAGACGCTGATAGGCCTGTTGCTGCTTGCCCTGGTCCTCCACCTGGAGGAGGTGAGGGGCGAGTGGATGGCAACCAAGCGCGCGCTTTGGCCCTTACTGATTCCGGCGTCGCTGCTCGTGGCCGGCGCCCTCTACGTCTACAGCTACCCGGCGCTCGTGTGGATCGGCTTCACGGTGATGATCTGGCTCGTCGCGGAGGTCGTTGCCCGCCCGGGGTGGCTAAGGCGGTGGCGCATCCTCGTGCGGGAAATCGCCCCGGGCGCCGCGATCGCCGGCGCGATCGTTGTGCTGCTGGCGTTGCCCGTCGCGGGCCAGATCGTCAACTTTGCGGGATCGATCGGTGTGTCGCCGGCGGCCACGGGCGCGATAACGGTGTCGAACACGGGCAACATCCCGCACCCGCTCCCGGGTTGGGAGGGTCTCGGCATCTGGAACAGCCCGGACTTCCGGTTCCCGCCGTTCCACGTCTTCTACGCCGATGTTCTCCCGGTCTTCGCGCTGGGAGTGCTCGTGTTCGGCATGGTATGGGCCGTACGCCGTCGGGAGTTCCTGCTTCCCGCGGCGGTCGCTGCCTGCGCGATCGTGTTCTGGCGCTCCGGCCAGGGCCAGTCGGCGTACGTGACCGCGAAGGCGCTCGTGATCGCCGGGCCGGTGGTCGCGGTCACCGGGCTGAGAGGGTTGCTCGGCGCCCCCGTCGAGCCATTGCCGCGTCTAGCCTCGATTGCGAGGTACCTAGCCGCGGCTGCGTTCATCGTGTTTGCCGCGAACTCGAGCTACCAGGCGCTTCGCAACGAGCCGGTGTGGCCGCTCGAGTCCACGCGCGAGTTGCTTGCGCTCGACCGATTCACACGCGGCCAGACGGTGCTGTTCCTCGGAAACTCCGACTATGCGCCGTGGTTGTTTGCGGACTCCAACATGAGCGCGCTCGCGGGCAACACGCTGTCGTTGAGCGCGGCGTCCTCGCGCTCGACGAAGCCCAACACGTACGGAACCGCGCTCGACTGGGACTCGGTCGACCCGGCGACGATCAACCGGTTCAGGTGGGTGGTCACGTCGAACACCACCTATGCCAGCCAGGCGCCGACGGCTTTCCGGCTCGTCCGCCAGCTTCCGATGTACCAGTTGTGGCGGCGTGTCGGCTACGTCCAGTCTCGGGGTGCGCTCGATCCGGCCGGGGCTCCCGGGGCCGTGCTCGACTGCAAGATCCCCACCGACCGCCGGCTCAGCCTCCAGCGCGGCGTCGCGGCGCTCATGACCCCCCCGGTCACCGCCGATCTGTCGACTATCCGGCCGGGAGGGTTCGACACCGCGACCCTGCGCCTGGCGCCGGGGAGGTGGGACATCTCGCTTCAGTACGTGAGCCCGGTGCCGTTGCAGGTCGCCGCCGGCGGCCTGTTCCGGGAGATGCCGAGCTATCTCGACCGCCCCGGCCCCTATTTCGCCGTCGGATCGGTCCTCTCCACCGGCGCGCCGACGGTCGTGATCGTCCACGCGCGCCGCCCCTCGTCGCTGACCGGTCCTGACCTGGTGGCGCTGCTCAGCAGCGTTGCGGCGACTCGGAGTCCCGACAGCCGAACGCTGGTCCCGCTGCGTAAGGCCTGCGGTCGCTACGTGGACTGGTTCCGGACCCAGCCGTCGTAGGTTTCATCCGTGCCGACCGTTTCTGCCGTGGTTGTGAGCTTCTCCAGCCCGACCGCTACGCGCCTATCGATTCGGACCTTGATCGAGCAGGCCGAGCCGCCGCTCGAGATCCTCGTGCTCGACAACCATCCCGAGGCGTTGACCGCCGCGGCGATGGCTGAGTGGCCCGAGGCGAGTCACGTGCGTCTTGTGCACAGCGGAGAGAACATCGGTTACGCGGCCGCGTGCAACCGGGCGGCGAGCGAAGCGCGTGGAGACTGGCTGTTCTTCCTGAACCCCGATGCGCAGGCCGATCCGCAATGCCTGACCGCGCTGCTGGCTGCCGCCGACGCTCGCGCCGGGGTGGTGGGGGCGCAGATTCTGATGCCCGACGGTCGCACCAATGCCGGCGATAATCCCATGCACTTGACGGGAATCGCGTGGGCAGGGCGATTCGGCGAGACGCGGGAGCACGGACCTCCTCGGCGCGTTGGGGCGGTGTCGGGGGCGGCGATGCTCGCACGCGCGAGTGCCTATCGAGAGTTGGGCGGACTGTGCGAACGATTCTTCATGTACTACGACGACACCGATCTGTGCTGGCGTCTGCGTCTCGCCGGTTGGGAGGTCGTGTTCTGCCCGGACGCGATCGTCTGGCATGACTACGAATTCGAGCGCGGCGGCCGGAAGTGGTTTCTGCTCGAGCGCAACCGACTGTGGTCGGTGTTCTCGAACTACTCGTTGCTCAGCCTGTGGCTGCTCTCGCCGTTGCTGGTGGGGACCGAGGTTGTCGTCGCTGGATTTGCCATCCGACAGGGTTGGACGCTTGATCTGGTGCGCGCATGGGGCTCCATATGCTCCGGGCTGCCGGCGCTGCTTCGGTGGCGCCGCGGCGTTCAGTCCGGTCGTCGCGTCCCCGACAGGCAGATCGTCGAGTTGATGTCGAGCCGCTTCGAGACACCTCTGGTGCGCAGCCGGCTGGCGCTCCGAGCAGATCCTCTCCTCGCCTTATACCGCCGGGGCCTTCTGCTGATCCTGTCCGCCGCGAATCGCTGAGTCGACGTTATGCTGGGCCCTTACGGAGGCACCCGGAGCTACAGTTTGCGCAACCTTTTTCCAGGGCCTTCGTTTCAATCTGGGGGATGACCTACTCAAATCTAGCCGTCATTCCGGCATACAACGAGTCGGCTACGATCGTCGGCGTGGTCGAGGCTCTGCGCGAGCGGGCGCCCGGCTTCGATGTGCTCGTGGTCGACGACGGTTCCACGGATGACACGGGAAGCGCGGCAACGCTCGCCGGAGCCCGCGTGGTGACGCTCCCGTACAACCTTGGCATCGGCGGGGCCGTGCAAGCCGGCTTCATCTACGCGCGGGATCATCGATACGAGTTCATGGCGCAGGTCGACGCGGATGGACAACACGAACCGGGTGAGCTGTGCAGGCTCGCCGCTGCAATGGACCATCCCGACCCGGTGGACATGGTCTGCGGGTCGCGCTTCCTCACCGATGACTACCACTATCCAGCGCCGATCAGCCGCCGTACGGGAATCCACGTCTTTGCCGCCCTACTGTCGCGGATCGTCGGCTCGCCGATCAGCGATCCGACCTCCGGATTCCGCCTCTACAACCGGCGAGCGATCGAGTTGTTTGCGCGTGACTATCCCCACGACTATCCGGAGGTCGAGGCGGTCCTCATGCTTCATCATCATCGGCTGCGCATGCGCGAGGTGCCCGTGAAGATGTACACCCGAGGAGGGGGTGTGTCGTCGATCAGCACGGGTAAGTCTGCGTACTACATGGTCAAGGTGCTGCTCGCCCTCCTCGTCGGTCTCGCCCGACGGCCAGCGGTCGTCGATCCGGGCGATCGGGCGCCGGTCAGCGCGGAGCAGCGGGCCTGATGGGGGACCGCATCCAGCTGTTCGCCATCCTTGTCACGGGGGTGTTGCTGCTCGCGGTGCTCGAGATGGTCAGGCGGCGCCGGCTGATGGAGCGCTACGCACTTCTCTGGCTGCTTTCGTGCGTCGTTCTCCTCGGGCTCGCCAGCTGGCCGGGGGCGCTGTCCTGGCTCAGCAAGAGGATCGGCATCTTCTATCCGCCGACCGCGCTGTTCATCGTCGCGTTCGGGTTCGTGCTCCTACTGCTGCTGCATTTCTCGGCGGCGGTGTCTCGCTTGTCCGACCAGACGAAGGTGTTGGCCCAGCGCCTGGCGCTACTCGAGGAGCGTGTGCGGCACCTCGACGAGCCCCCGGTGGGTGAAGGCGAGGCGGACACTCGAGTGCCGATCGGTCCCGGTGACAGAGAGCGCCGGCACTTCGCGCGGGTCAGCTCCGACTGAACCCATCGATCACCGCGCCGCGCTAGCCTGATCGACCGATGAAGAAGATCGTGCTTGACGTCCTGGCGAGCCCGAGCGACGGTTCGCAGCTCAGGGTGGCCGACGACCGCGTCTCAAACGGGGAGGTGCTCGACGGCACGCTGGCGACCCCCGACGGTCGACGGTTTCCGATTCGGGACGGCGTCCCGCAGGATGGCGTCCGAGCTCGAGAGCGCCGATGAGCAGGCCGACACCCGGACCACGTTCGGCGCCAAGTGGAGCACGATCACCGACGATGAGCGTGAGGTCCTCGCGGACTTCCAGCACCGCTGGTTCGAGCAGCGGTTCGGCTACGGCGACGAGGCTGGGCTGGCACGGGCTCTCGAGGGCGCCCGATTGGGTGATCGACGCCGGCACCGGTCCTGGGATCCAGGCCGCCCGACTCTCGCGGGTGACCGACGCCGAGGTCGTCGGGATGGACCTCAGCGAGTCGGTGGTCCGAGCGCGCCGCTCGTTCGCGGCGGACCGCCCGAACCTCCACTACATCCAGGGAGACATCCTCAACGCGCCGTTTCAGCCGCGGAGCTTTCGACCTCGTGGTCGCCGACCAGGTGCTGCACCACACGCCTGACTGCCACCGCGCCTTTCACTCGATGGCTGAGCTCGTCCGACCCGGCGGAGAGCTCGCCACCTACATCTACCGGGTCAAGCCGTTACTGCGGGAGCTCGCCGACGAGGAAGTTCGCAAGATCACCACGAAGCTGTACGGTCGACGAGTGCATGGAGTTCAGCGAGCAGGTGACCGAGCTGGGCCGTGAGCTTTCGCGGCTCAACGCCACCGTTACGTTGGAGAAGGGCATTCCGCTGCTCGGGCTCGAGCCCGGTGAGCACGACGTCCAGCGCCTCATCTACTGGACGTTCTTCAAGTGCTTCTGGAACGAGGAGCTTGGCGAGGGGGTCAGCAACCTCGTCAACTTCGACTGGTATCACCCGCCCTACGCCTCGCGTCACACCGAGGAGGAGCTCCTCGGCTGGTGCCGCGACGCCGATCTCGAGGTCGTCCACCTGGACGTGATCGAGAGCGGCATCAGCATCCGTGCCCGCCGCATGGCTTAGGATCGTCTGGCCGGTCGCGAAGCTGGCGGCGGCCGTGCTCGCGTTTCCGATTCTCGTCATCGCCGCCGCCGCCGAAGGGGTCCGCACGAGGCGGCGACGGGCGACGGGTACCAGGCCGCGTCTGTTGTGGGGGCACTCGGCGATCATCGCTATCCGCGACTGGTCACGAAGCCTCTCGGCAATGGGGTACGACAGCGTGACCTTCGCCCACCATGTTGCGCCGATCAACGCCCGCGAGGACTTCGACGTCCATCGTGACGCGTTCCTCTCCGGCGTTCCTCGCGCCGACGTGATCCGCGACTACTTTGTGTTCGTGTGGGCGATTCGCCGGGCGGACGTGTTCTTCTGGTATTTCGACGGGGGTTATCTCGGCGGCACGGGCTGCCTCGTTCGAGTGCTGGCTTCTGCACCTGGCTGGCAAGAAGATCATCCTCTTCCCGTACGGAGGCGACATCGCAGTTGTCGGAGAGATCGGCGTGATGGAGCCGTGGCTGCTTGAGGACTATCCCGAGCTGGTGGACGCCAGCGCGGCCAAGCGGCGGCGCGTCTTACACCTGAGTCGGCATGCGGATCTCGTGATCCGCAACTACCAATATGGGTTTCTGCCGCGGGCCGACGTGCTGTGGCCGACGATGATCGCGATCGACGTCGAGCGGTGGGGTCCCTCGGATGCCGACGCCCCGCGATTTAACGGTCACACCGGTGAGGTGGTCGTCGTTCATGCCCCGAACCACCGCGGGATCAAGGGCACGCAACAGCTGCTGGACGCCGTTGCGCAGCTCCAGGCCGAGGGGTTGCAGGTGCGACTGGATCTGATCGAGCGGCGGCCGAACGAGGAGGTGCGGGCGGCGATGCGCAGGGCGGATATCGTCGCGGATCAGTTCATCGCGGGTTATGCGCTGTTCGCGATCGAGGGGATGAGCACGTGCAAGCCGGTGTTGTCCGCGCTGGCCTGGATGCCGCCCGAGGTGGCGCACACTCCGGCGCTGCGCGCGTGTCCGATCGTCGACACCGACGTCTCGAATCTCGTGGACAACTTGCGAGCCCTGATCAAGGATCCGGGTCGGCGGCACGAGCTAGGACGGGCTGGGCGCGAGTTCGTCCTTCGTTATCACGCGTATGAGCCAGTGGCCCGGACGTGGAGCGCGCTTATCGAGCACGTCTGGTCGGGGTCACCGTTGCCGGCCGAGCTGACCGCGCCCCTGCGCGCCGCGCCCACTACGAGCGCATGACCGGCTTGAGGGTCCCCGAAGCATGGCTTAGGGCCATCTGGCCCGCAGCGAAGCTGGCGGCGGCCGTGATCGCCTTTCCGATTCTCGTCGTGATCGCCGCCGCTGAAGGGGTTCGCACGCGGCGGCGGCGGGCGCACGGTGCGCGGGCGCGGCTCCTGTGGGGGCCCCAGGCCATCATCGCCATCCGCGACTGGTCACGCAGCCTTCAGGCGCTTGGTTACGACAGTGTGACGTTCGCTGATGCCGTAGCGGTGATCAACCGGCGGGAGGATTTCGACGTTCACCGTGACGCATTCCTCTCCGGTGTTCCGCGCGCAGACCTGGCCCGCGACTACTTCGTGTTCGTGTGGGCGCTCCGCCGGGCGGACGTGTTCTCCTGGTATTTCCACAAGGGGTATCTGACCTTCTCCGGGCTGGCCTGGCTGGAGTGCTGGCTGCTACATCTCGCCGGCAAGAAGATCATCGTGTCCCCGTTCGGAGGCGACATCGCGGTAGTCGGCGAGATTGGCGTGATGGAGCCCTGGCTGCTGCAGGATTACCCGGAGCTCGTGGACACCAGCGCGGCCGCCCGCCGGCGCATCGTGCATCTGTGCCGGAACGCGGATCTGGTGATCCGTAATTACCAGTATGGGTTTCTGCCGCGCGCCGACGCTTTGTGGCCGACCATGATCGCCATCGACGCCGATCAGTGGGACGTGGCCGAGGTAGACGGGATTCCCGCTGACGGGCACAACGGAGAAGTGGTCGTTGTGCATGCCCCGAACCACCGCGGCATCAAGGGAACCCAGCAGCTGATCGACGCGATCGAGCAACTGCAGGCAGAGGGACTGCGCGTCAGGCTCGATCTCATTGAAGGGCGGCCGAACGAGGAGGTGCGGGCAGCGATGCGCGCGGCCGATATCGTCGCCGATCAGTTCATCGCGGGTTATGCGCTGTTCGCGATCGAGGGGATGAGCAGCGGCAAGCCGGTGATGTCCGCGCTGGCCTGGATGCCGCCCGAGGTGGCGCACACTCCGGCGCTGCGCGCGTGTCCGATCGTCGACACCGACGTCTCGAACCTCGTGGGCAACCTACGGGGCCTGATCGTGGATCCGGCACGGCGGCTGGAGCTGGGGCGGGCCGGGCGTGAGTTCGTGCTTCGTTACCACGCGTATGAGCCGGTGGCGCGGACGTGGAGCGCACTTATCGAGCACGTGTGGTCGGGCTCGCCGCTGCCCGCTGAGCTGACCGCGCCCCTGCGCATCGCGCCGGCGCCGAGCACGTGACCGGCCGGGCCCCGACCGGTTCAGTCGGGCAGCGTGACAAGCCCGGCGAGCACGGTGCGCGCGACCATGCGGGGGTCGTGGTGGCGTTCCACGAACGCCCGGCCCGGCGGTTGCGATCTTGGCTCGGCGGTCGGCGTCGCCGAGCAGAGCATCGAGGTCGTCGGCGAGCGTCTCGGGGCCGGTGCGCACGATCGGGAGCTCGTCGCCGAACGGATTGTCGCCGGGCGTCTCGTCCTTGATGTGGCAGATGACCGGCTTGCCCAGCGACATGGCCTCGACCGCGAACCCGCCGTACCAGCCGAGCTTCAGCTGGTCGATGGCGATGTCTGCCTGGGCCAGGCGAGCCAGCGCCTGATCGCGGGTGACGCCCTCGACGAGGTCGAGCCGCAGCCGGACGCCGCGCTCCCGGAGCTGATCAATGGCGGCCAGGATCTCCGCGGTCCCCTTGGAGGCCCGATTCGACGGGGCATGCAGAACGGTAAGCTCGCCGTCGGCGCGGGTGGGGATCGGCGTCACCGACCGCGGATCGAAGCTGGCGTACGCGCAGAACGCCGCGCCGGGCAGCCAATGGCGCATATCGGGGTTGAGGTAGAAGACGCGATCCGCGTAACGAAGCATCCGGCGGCGGGCGTTGCCCCGCCTGCGCTCCAGCCCGGCGCGCTCCGCCGCCCTCGGGGGCGCAGATTGGTAGTCGGCCGGCCGCGCGTCATCGCCCTGGAAGGTCGCGATCACGACCTTTCCCATCCGTCGCAACAGCGGCAGCTCGTCGAGAGCGACCGGGAGCCCCCATCCCGGCAGCAAGGTACTGCCGAAGTTGAAGTGGAACACGTCATAGCGCCGCACCGCCTGTGCCAGGAACCGAAGTCGGTCGGGTGTAGTCCGCCACGGAGCTACGCCCGGGCGATACAGCGACCGGTCGACCTCGAACGCAAACGGGTCGTGCTCAAAGGTCACGACCTCGCTTTCCAGTCCGAGCTCGCGCTCGGCATGAGACAGCCCGATCGGATGACCGCCGACGTTCCACGGCGTGTGGAGGATCCGCATGCGACCTAAGCTAGCGGCGATCACCCGCTCCCGGCTCGTGGCGACGGGGCCCTTCAGCCGCACTTGGCCGGCGATCCGGTCAACCGTGCGGTTGGCCGTGGCGCCGCTGGCGCTGCCCGTTCTTCTTTGGGCGTGTGTCGTCGAGGGCGTCCGGACCCGCCGGCACCGCAGGGCTCGCCCACGGCTGCTATGGGGTCCGACACCGCTGATCTCGCTCAAGTACTGGTCGGCGGCGATGCAGGCTCGAGGCTATGAATCGCGGACGCTGGCCGACGGCCTGATGTCGATCAACCGGCGAGAGGATTTCGACGCGCACCGCGAGGACTTCCTGGGCCGCGCGCGGGCGTGGGAGGCTGTCCGCGACTTCGTCGTGTTCGTCTGGGGTATCCGAAAGGCCGACGTCTTCCTGACGTTCCTCGACGGAGGGCTCCTGCGTCATACCGCGTTACGCGGCTTGGAAGGTCGCCTGCTGCGGATCGCCGGTAAGCGCCTGATCGTGTTCCCGTATGGCAGCGACATCGCCGTCCCGGGCTACCTCGGCGTGATGGAGGAGGCGCTGGTGGCCGACTACCCGGAGATCGCCAGTCGGGCCGAGTCGACGCGCCATCGCGTCGACTACTTCTGCCGCTGGGCCGATCTGGTCGTCGGCAACCACCAGTACGGCTATCTGCCGCGCGCCGACGTCGTCTGGCCCACCCAGATGGCCGTGGACACCGAGCATTGGAAGGGGGATGGCTCGGCCTCCTCGGCTGACGGCGTCAACGGGGAGGTGGTCGTCCTGCACGCGCCCAATCACCGCCACATCAAGGGGACGCAGCGTCTGCTCGACGCCGTGCAGGCGCTCCAGGGTCGGGGACTGCGGGTGGTGCTCGACCTTATCGAGCGTCAGCCCAACGAGGTGGTCCACGCCGCTATGCAGCGGCTGTGACATCGTCGGCCGAGCAGTTCCTGGCCGGATTCGGCATCTTCGCCGATCGAGGGCTGTGCTACCGGCAAGCCGGTGCTGTCGGCGCTTGGATGGTGGCCGCCGGAGGTGCGCGGGAGCGCGCTGGTGCGGGACTGCCCGTTCGTCGACGTCGACGAGCTCGGTCTCGAAACCGCACTCGAGCAGCTGGTGAAAGACCCGGCCCGCCGGAGGGCGGTGGGCCAGGCCGGTCGGCGTTTCGCGGTGGAGCATTGCTCCTACGACGCGACGGGACGCGTCTGGGCGGCGCTGATCGACCACGTGTGGAGCGGGGTCCCCTTGCCCGGTGGCCCTGCTCCCGCGGACCGATCGGCGACACTAGGCCGATGTGCGGCATTGCTGGCATCGTCGGCGTGCCGGCGCCCGATCAGGACGTCCTGACTCGCATGGCCCAGGCCATGATCCATCGCGGCCCCGATGACCAGGGCATCTGGCGCGACGGATCGGCTGGTCTGGCATTTCGGCGCCTGGCGATCATCGACCTCGACCCGCGGTCAAACCAGCCGCTGCACCACGACGGGCTGCATCTGGTGTTCAACGGCGAGATCTACAACTACCGCGAGCTGCGTAGCGAGCTCCAGGCCAGTGGTCACGCCTTCGTTACCGAGGGCGACGGCGAGGTCCTGATCCACGCCTGGCGCGAGTGGGGCGAGGCGGCGCTTGACTCGCGTCAACGGGATGTTCGCCATGGCCGTCTGGGACGAGCACGACGGCTCGCTGACGCTGGCATCGGACCCGTTCGGCGAGAAGCCGCTCTACTACTGCGATCGGCCGGGGCGGTTGGCGTTCGCCTCCGACATCCGCGCGCTCATCGAGGTCGTGGACGGCCTCGGCGCGCCGGACGAGGCGGGCCGTACAGGCGTTCGTGGCCCGCGACCTGATGCCGGCCCCGGACGGCAGCTTCTTCGCGGGCGTCCAGCGCCTTCCCGCCGCTCATCGGCTGCGCTGGCAGGCGGGACGCGTGCACCGTCACGCGCTACTGGACTCCGACGCCGGTCGACGTGCCCGGGCGCTACGAGGACGCGGTGGACGCGTTGCGCGAGCTGCTCACGGACTCGATCCGCCTGCGGCTGCGCAGCGACGTCCCGGTGGGCACATCGCTGAGCGGGGGCGTCGACTCCTCAGCGGTGGCCGCGCTGTGCGCCGCGGCTCGGCGCCGATGCCCGGCGCCACGCGTTCACCGCCACGTTTCCCGGCTACGAGCGCGACGAGTGGCCCTACGCCGAGCAGGTCGCGCGAGCCGCCGAGGTCGTCGAGCACCATCGTGCGCAGCCCACCGCTGACGACGCTGGCGCGACGACCTGGAGGCGCTGGTACGCAGCCAGGAGGAGCCGTTCGGCTCGACCTCGATCTACGCCCAGTGGTGCGTCAACCGTGCGGCCCGGGACGCTGGCATCGTCGTGCTGCTCGACGGTCAGGGCGCCGACGAGCTGTTCGGGGGCTACCCGTGGATGGTCGGGACCGCGGCGGTGGCCGGCGGGCCCGCGGGGATCGCGCGCGCTGTGCGTGCGGGCGGCGTCGCGCCGCGCCTTTGCCGTGCGCATGCTCGCCGGGGCGTACCTTCCGCAGCGGGTCGCTCGCGTCGTACCGACGACGGTCGGCGAGTCCGTACGTCGCGCGCGGGGTGGTGGCACAGACGCTGCGACGATCGCCCCGCCCGTGCCGGCGTTCGCCACCGGATCGGCGATGCGACGCGAGTTGCTGCTGGAGAGCTTCGTGACCAGCCTGCCCACGCTCCTGCGCTACGCCGACCGCAGCAGCATGGCCCATTCCCGCGAGGTGCGGCTGCCGTATCTCGATCGCCGCGTGGCCGAGTTCGCCTTCTCGCTCCCGGCCTCGTTCCTGTGCCGGGACGGCGTCACCAAGCGCATCCTGCGCGACGCCGTGCGTGGTCTCGTGCCGGAGGCTATCCTTGCCCGGCGCGACAAGGTCGCGTTCGAGCCTCCGCAGGCGCGGTGGCTGCGCCGAGCCAGCGTGGCGCGAGCGCATCGCCGAGGTCCTACTCGATCCCTCGACTCGCGCCCGCGGGCTCTACGACACGTCGGCGATCGAAGCCGACCTGCGGGCCGGCGCTTGGCGTGACCATCAGGCACTGTGGCGCGCGTTCTGCGCGGAGACCTGGCGAGCCGCGTTTGCGCGCGACTCGGCGCGTTCCGCCTCCGCGGTTCCGCTCGGCTGACTCGTCAGTGCGGCCGCGCGCGCAGGAACACGCTGGCGCCATGACGACCCGCGTCAGTCACGGTCAGCCCCGCCGCCGAGAGCCACTCCGACACCAGCGGGCGGCTCAGATGGACGACGTGGAAGATGTCCGTGGCACCGTCGGGGACGGTGAGCTCCCGGAGGTAGGCAGGTTCCGGCGGCGCGGGCGGCGTGTGGCCCGTCAGCCTCTTGATCACGGCCTGCGGGTGCGCTGCTGCGTCGCCGAGGCGGCGCCAGAGCGACGGGGGGTCGGCCGCCGGCGCAGACGCCTCGGTATCTGGTACCTCCCCAAACCAGATGTTTACGCTCCCGTTGGGGCTCAGCACGCGCCGCGCCTCCGACAGCGAGCGCACGGGGCTGAGCACATGATCCAGCGAAGTGGCGAACAGGACTCGGTCGAAGCTCCCGTCGGCGAACGGAAGATACTCGCCGATGCCTTGAACGAATCTGAACTTGCGCTGCGCCTCCCCGCGGAGTGGGTCAATGCCGACGAACGTCCCGTTCGCGGCCACTCCATAGCTCGGCTCGGTCTGCGGCCCGCAGCCGATGTCGAGGACTGGGCCACGGAGATCCGAGAACTGTGCGAACGCCATGGCGTCCGCGCGACGCCCCACAGACAGGCTGTGCTCGGGAATCTCATCGGCGGCCACGACGAAGTTGTGCTGCAACTGCTCCCAGAGCGGCCACCGATCCTGCACCTCCGGGTCGGGCGGGGGGTTGGGCGTGAAGTCCATCGCTCCGTCACGGTCGGGGTACTGGCGTCCGCAAGTCGGGCAGCGGACGCCCGTCGAATCGGGCTCGGGCACGTCCACGTGACAGACGGGGCAGACGAAGCTGAGCATCCGGGCCGAGGTTATCGATCCATTTAGGCGCTGACCGGTCGGACGTTCCGGCCTCGGGCGATCAGCGCCCGTAGCTCGCCGAGCTCCTCCGGACCGAGGACCCCGATGACCCGCAATCCGATCACCAGGACCACCAGCGCACCCAGCTTGACCAGCAGGGCCAGCCAGAGGACGTGGTCGGGGATGAGGCCGATCGGCATAAGCGCGGCGCCGAGCCCCGCGATGGCGATCAGCTTGCCGGTCGCATACGGGGTGGGATCGACGCGCTGGGCGCCGCGGTAGTAGAGCAGCGCGAGCGCAGGTAGCCGACAGCGGTCGCCGCCGCGGCGCCGACCTGCCCCCACGGTGGGATGAGCGCGAAGTTGAGCCCGAGATTGACGACGGCCGCGATCATCGAGTAGTAGGCGAAGAGCTTCGTGCGCCGGGAGATGGTGATGTCGGCCATCGGAATCTGACAGAAGCCCAGCGCCACCGTGCCCGCGCACACGAGAGCGACCGCCTGGTAGCTGCGGTGGTAGCTCGGTGCGATGACGGCGATGATCTCCCGGGCGAACAGGGAGAAGACGACCGCGAGTACGATCAGCCCGGCGGTCAGGTACGTCAGCAGCCGCGCGCGGACCAGGCGCTCGGCCTCCGGGTCCTCGGCGTGCAGAGACAGCATGAACGGCGAGTAAGCGATGCCGAACGCGGAGACGAGCAGCAGCAGGCCGAGGGCGAAGCCGGTTGGCGACCGCATACTGGCCGACGTCCTTGAGGCTGGCCAGCTTGGTGAGCAGGATGCGGTCGACGAACTGCAGCATCCACATGGCGAGATCGCACGGGGATCAGCGGCACGCCAAAGGCGACCATGACGCGCAGCTCCGCGGCGCGAGAGCCGCGGCCGATGTGGGGCAGCGCGACGATCAGCCCGTAGCTGGCGGCGAGCACGTTACCCGCCAGCATCCCCGCGAAGACGCCGGCTGACGCCGCGATTGGAGGCGAGCACGAGCGTGAGCGACAGCGACCGTGCCAATGACCCCCGTGAGATCAGCGATGAACCGTCAGGTAGTGCCACGGCTGGAAGCGCAGCCGCATGACCTCTTGCGGGAGCGACAGCCAGCGTTCCGCGCCGGGACGCAGCCGCCGCCAGCAGACCGTGATGCCCGTAGCGCTCACTGCTGAACAGCGCAGACGCGATCGGATGGCTGGCGGCGGCCACGCGGCCGCCAGCGCAGCGCGAGCACCATGGAGGGCGCCGATCGACGGGCGAGCAAGACCACGCGGCGCTGCTCCGGCGTCGTCGTCGTGTAGTCGAAATACGACCGCTGAGCGGCCGAGTTGAGGCCGAAGTCGACACGATCGCCACGACCGAGAGTCCGACAGTGATCACCTCGACGACGCCGTAGGCCGATCGGGGCGAACACCCGCGCATAGATCGGCAGGGTGATGACCCCGAGGATCTGCTGCGCAACCGCGCCGAGCCCGTAGACCAGCGTCTGCTTGCCGAGGCGGAGGAAGTGGATTCATCGCACGTCGAGGCGCCTCAGCCGGCCGCGATCATCCGTGCCAGGCCCTCGCTGGGGGTCGTGGTGGGGGCGCCCAGCAGCCGGCTCATTCGCTCGATCGACGCGATGAAGTCCGGTTGCTCGGTCACCGATGTCGAATGTCGGCGCCTTTCCCACGTGCTCGCCGATCAGTCTCGGCGATCTGGCGGATCGTGACACGTCTCGGGTCCGGCGACATTGATCGTGGCGCTCTCGTCGAGGTCGAGAGCGGCCGCGGTGGCGCGTGCGGCGTCGTCGGCGTAGACCGGGTTGATGGAGATGCCGTTCTCGACCGGCGAGCTGGACGGTCCTGTCCCTCCTGCACCCGCCCGATGATCCCGGGCATCATCATCGCCTGCTGGCCGGGACCGTAGATGAAGAAGTAACGCAGGGAGTGGGCGGCGAGTTCACGAGCGGTACTGCGCCACGATCAGCTCCGAGGCGTATTTGGAGACGGCATAGAGGTTGCCGGCGCCGGCGGCTCGTCTTCGTCAATCGCGATCGCGCCGGCGCCGGTGACGGCGCCGCTCGAGGCGTAAACGAAGGTCTTGCCGCCCCGCGGTCCCGGCAGTAGTCGAGCAGCCGGGTGGTGGCCATCGTGTTGACCGCCATGACGTCCACAGCGCCGGCAGGGAACTCGCGGAAGCGCCGCGACTGCGCCAGGTGGAAGACGCCGTCGACCCGGTTGGGCAGGCCGTCGCCCAGCGGCTGCGGTGAGGTCCTGGGCTCGACCCAACGCACGCCGTCGACAGGCGCGGGCTCCGCCCCGGGACGGTGTAGCGCGACGATGTCGTCGTCACGTTCGGCGAGAACGGGAAGCAGCGCGCTGCCCAGCAGCCCGGCTGCGCCGGTCACCACAAGCGTCATGCCGGTGCCCTCCCGGCGGTTACACCGCCTCGGATGCCGGCGCCCGCATCGTCGACGAACAGCCGCTGCCACCACTCCAGGCAGAGCAGCGACCAGATCATCAAGCCGATGGTCCGCACGTCCGGTGGTGTGCTCACGAATCACCCGTTCCAGGAATTCAGGCCGGAAGATGCCGCGTCGTAGAGACCCCGGGTCGAGTAGCACCTCGCGCACGTATTCGAGGTTGCGGCCGCGATACCACGTGCCGTCGGGCGGGCTGAATCCCTGCTTGCGCTTGTGGACCAGTGTGTCGGGCAGAAACGACCGGGCGGCCTGGCGCAGAAGCACCTTGCCTTCGTCGGAGCCGGCGCGGACCCGGGCCGGGATCCGCAGGGCGAAGTCAACGAGTTCGTTGTCCAGAAACGGCACTCGTGCCTCCATGCTGTGGGCCATCGACATCTTGTCTTCCACCACGAGCAGCCCGTGGAGGAATGTGCGCTGCTCGAAGTACAGAGCCTGCTCGACGGGATCGAGATCCGTGTCAAGGTGGGCGGTGACCTGCTCAAAGCTCTCTCGTGGATCGATTCCGGCGACCGCCGCCCACGCCTCGTCGGTGAAAGCGTCGCGCCGGTCGTCGTCGGTCAGCAGCCGGCACCAGTAGCCGTAGTAGGCGTCAAGGAACCCGGCGCGGTCGGCGGCGCCTTTCAGCATTGCGTAGCGCCAGGGGTAGCCGGCGAACAGCTCGTCGCCACCGGTCCCGGCCATAACCACCTTGACGAACTTGGAGGCCAGGCGGGCCACGTAGTAGTTCTGGTAGCACGTGCCGGCACGCAGGTCCTCCAGATGCCACACGAGGTCAGGAAGCACACGGGCCATGTCGCCGGCGTGCAGGACGGCGTCGTAATGCTCGGTTCCGACCTCACGGGCGACGACTTCGGCGTCCGGGCGTTCGTCTACGGCGACCTCCAATGGCGAGGCGTCGCTGACGTCGAAGCCAGCGGTGAAGGTGTGGATATGAGGAATTCGACGTCCGGCCAGAAGGACCAGCGACGCCGAGTCCATGCCGCCGGACAGGTAGGCGCCCACGGGCACGTCGGACATCAGTTGGCGATCGACGGCGCGCTGGAGCGCCGCGCTGAGCGCATCGGTGACCTGCCGGTCCTCGACGGTTGGCTCCGAACACGGCAGCGGGTCGTAATACACGCCCCGCGTGGTGGTTCCGTCCTCGCCGATGAGCATCCAGGTCCCGGGCGGCAGGATGCTGATGTCCTCGAACAGCGTCTCCTCGCCGAACGTGTTCTGGAAAGTCATGTAGTGGGCCAGCGATCGCAGCGAGAGCCGAGCGGGCTCGCCGGCCAGCGTCAGGATGGCTTTGATCTCAGAGCCGAACAGCAGGCGGCCGCACCGGTGACGGATATACAGCGGCTTGGTGCCGAACCGGTCGCGGGCGAGCAGCATCCGGCGCCGGCGACTGTCCCAGATGGCAAACGCGAAGATGCCGTTGAGCCGCTCCAGGAGCTTCTCGCCCCATTCCTCGTAGCCATGGACGAGCACCTCCGAGTCTGTGTGCGACACGAAGCGGTGCCCGCGCGCCTCGAGCAGCCGCCGCAGCTCGCGGAAGTTGTAGATCTCGCCGTTGTAGGTGAGCCAGACCGTGCCGTCCTCGTTGCTCATCGGCTGGTGCCCGGAGGCGCTCAGGTCGATGATGGACAGCCGGCGGTGGGCCAGGCCAACAGATCCGTCGAGATACACGCCCTCGTCGTCGGGGCCACGATGGGCGATGCTGCGGGAGGCCCGCTGGAGCGCCTCCGGGTCCACGGCCGCGCCGTCGTGGCGCAGCTCTCCGGCTATGCCACACACGGCTTTAGATTTCCTGAGCCACGGCGCGCTGGGCCTCCAACACGTCGGCGAGGCCGTCTCGCAGCGAGACGCGCGGGCGGTACGCGAGCAGCCTGGTTGCCCGCTCGATGGATCCGACGCGCGGCGGCGCCGTCGCCACCGGCCCGTCGTACTCCGGCTTGAGATCGCTACCCAGCAGGTCGGTTAGAACGGCGACCAGCTCGTTCAGCGAGGTCGCCTCGCCAGAGCCGACGTTGAGCTCGGCTCCTGAGCCCTTGGCGGCGATCGCCAGCATGTTCGCCTGGGCGCAGTCGTCGATGTGCACGAAGTCGAACGCCTGGCTTCCGTCGCCGGTCAGCTTGGGGCGATTGCCCGCCAGCAGCGAGCGCGTCACCGCCGGCACCACCCCTGCCGTCTGACCCGGTCCGTAGACGTTCATGTAGCGCAGGATGATGAAGCTGTAGCCGTACGCCGCTGCCAGACCGCGCAGGAGCATCTCGGCCGCGGCCTTGCTCGCCGGGTAGAACGCGGTCGGCCGGAGCGGCTGATCCTCGACGATCGGATAGGTGTCCGTCGGTCCGTAGGCCGACGAGGCCGACGAGTAGACAACGCGGGAGACGCCCGCTTTGCCGGCGGCGTCGAACACGTTGAACGAGCCGCGCACGTTGGTGTCAAACGCGCTCGCGGGGTCGGCGTTGGCCAGGCTGAGCGGGAGGACAGCGAGGTGGACGACGAGCTCGCTGTCCTGGCACGCGGCGGTTACGGTGGCTGGGTCCGAGATGTCGCCGACGACCACCTCGCAGTCGACGCCGCCCAGCCGCGATGACTCGACGGTATCGAGCACCCGAACGACGGCTCCCTCCGCGAGCAGCGCCCGGACCGTGGGGGCGCCCACGAAACCGCCACCACCGGTGACGAGCACGCGCTTGTCGGCAAGCTCAGGCATCGTTGGAGCGAGCGACTGTAGCAATGGACTCCGGCCCCGAAGCCGCCCGCGCGGCGATCGCCCGTTCCACCGCTTCGGCCATCGCTGCGGCGATCGCCGGGTAGGAGAATCGGTCCACCGCTCGCGAGGCGGGGGTAGGTAGAGCATGTCCACCGGCGAGAAGAGCGCGCAGCGCGTCCGCAGCGGCGTCGGGCGCGTCGGAGGCGACCACCAGCCCAGCGCCGACATCGGTCACGATTCTGGCCGCAACGCTGCCCTCACCGATGACCAGGATCGGACGCGCGGCGGCGAGATACTCGTAGAGCTTGCCGGTCGCGATGCTGGGGCGCCGGCCATCGACGAACAGCACCAGCGCGTCGGCGGCGCGCTGGAGGCCGAGGGCGTCGCCGCGCGGCACGGGCCCGAGGACGCGGACTATGTCGGCGAGGTCGGGGGCCTGGAGCTCCTGAAGATCGGTGCCGGACATCGGCCCGGCGAACACCAGCTCGACCTTCGCTGCCGCTGCTGGATCGCGATCCCGTAGCCTGCGCACGCCGTTCAGCAGCGGTTGCGGCGTCGCACCCCCGTAAGCCAGGGTGCCGGTGTAGACGACGGTGAACCGGTCGCTGCGCACCGGGGCCTGCGCCGCGGCGGCCACAGCGGCGTCGATCTCATCGGGGTCGAAACCGTTCGTGATCGTGACCGTGCGCGGGTTCACCCGGTCGCGGAGATCCTCGGCGATCGGCGGAGTGACGCCGACGGCTCCGTCGGCGCGGGACAGCACCGCCTCCTCCAGAGCTCGGTTCAGGCGCCGCCGCCGCCCGGAGGCGAACCGGTCGCCGCCAGGCTCGAACGACCACCCGTCACGGAGATCCGCCACCCAGGGGATGCCCCGCCGGTGGACGGCGAGTCCGATGAGATGGGCCGACTGCGGCGGAGAGCTCGTGATCACGCAATCGAAGTGCTGGCGCCTGGTCAGGGCGAGAGCTCGGGACAGCGCAAACGGAACCCAACCGATCAGCTCCAGGTCGGGGATGACCCAGTCCGCCAGGACGCTCGGTGTGCCGGCGTAGGCCCCAGTGGCGTCTCCCTTGAGCGCGGCGAAGCTCGAGCGGCGCCAGTTGAGTGGGCTGACTAGAAGATCACGGGTCCGGACGGTCAGCTCGGCCCCTAAGACCGCGCCGCTGCCGCACATGACCGAGGTGAGCACGGTGACGTGGTGGCCGAGGCGCGACAGATGCTTGGCCAGGCCGGCTGACCGCCGAGCCGCGGACATGGCCACCGGGGGCGTGTAATGCGCAACGAGCAGAATCGAGCGCGGCGCCGGCACGACGCGATCGTAGCGGGGGTGCTTCTGCCAGCATGCGGGCGATGCGCAAGTCCTCTGACCACGACGACGTCACCGTCGTCATCCCCTGCTTCAACTACGGTCGCTTCCTGCCCGAGGCGCTTGCCAGCGTGTACGGCCAGGATGGGGGCGTCCCTCGGGTGATCGTGGTCGATGACGGCTCCAACGAGCCGGAGACGCTCGAGGTACTCGCCGGGCTGCCGGAGGACGCGCGGCTACTGCGCCTGGGCGGCCAGGGCCTGGCAGCGGCGCGCAATGCCGGGTTCCGGAAGACCGACACACCGCTCCTGCTGGCGCTCGATGCCGACGACGTGCTGCCGCCGCGCGCACTGCGGGCGATGAAGGACGGCCTGAAGTCGGACCCGACCGCCGGATTCGGCTACGGGATTACGCGCTTCTTCGGTGACTGGTCGGGCGAGATGACTATGCCGGGGTGGGACCCCTATCGCCTCCTGTATCGACACACAATTGGGCCGACGGCACTCACTCGCAGAGAGTTGTTCGATGACGTTGGCGGCTACGACGTGGAGATCCCGAAAGAGATCGTCATGGGCTATGAGGACTGGGAATTCTGGCTGCACGCGCTCGCGAAGGGGTGGCACGGCGTAAAGGTGCCCGAGGTGACATTCCTTTACCGACGCCATGGCGCGACCATGCTGGCGGGCGCACGCCGCGACTATCGTCGTTGGTATCGGGCCCTCCGAGCAAAGCACCGTGGCCTCTATGGCCAACGTCGTGAGCTTGCTCGCGAAAGCGACCTCGGAGTCGTCGGTCGCGCCATTTACAGGCTCTATTGGGGTCCGCGGCCGGTTCCGGCTCCGGTGGAGGCCCGGATGTACCAACTGCTCTGGGGTCGAGGATCCCGGTCTCGGTGAGTGCCGGTAGCCCGGCGGCGCCTGGGCTCGCCGTCTCGGTCAGCCACCGACGAGGCCGGGCTGAGCTGGGATGACCATCCGCCCCGATTGTTCGAGCGCCGACTGGAGGCCTTCGAGCACGCGGACCACCCGCACGCCGCTCTCGCCATCCGACCGCGGCGTGGTCCGGGTCCGAATGCACTCGATGAAGTGCTCGCATTCGAGCCGCAGTGGCTCGACGTTCGGAGTGGGCGGGCTGTAGATGTTTCCGGATCGGGCCACGTACTTGTCCCATCGACCGCCGTTGCCATCGAAGCCCTTGTCGTACACGGTCAGCTTGCGCTCGGGGTCCATGTCGTCGAACGTCGCCATCCGCCTCGAGCCGACCACCGTGAATCGCCGTTCCTTGTGGGGGTCGAGCCACGACAGATGCATATGAGCAGCGAGCCCCGAGCGGAAGCGCATGAAGCAGAACACGACGTCCTCGACGCCGGGCCGGACGTAGCTTTCTCCGTGAGCCGCCAGCTCGATCGGCTCCTGGCCGGCGAGGTGGAGGACCACCGATACGTCATGGGCGCCAAGGCTCCACAGGGCATTCTCGTCGGCCCGCAGCTTGCCCAGGTTCAGGCGGTTGGAGTAGATGTAATGAACCTCACCAAGCTCGCCCGAATCGACGATCTGCTTTAGCTGCCGGACGCCCGGGTGATATTCCAGTAGGTGCCCGACCATCAACGTTCGCCCGCTCAGCTGCTGCGCCGCCAGCACACGCTCGGCGTCCGCGGCGGTCAGCGCGAGCGGCTTCTCGACGAAGCAATGCTTGCCGGCTTCGAGCACACGGGTGGCCAGCTCAGCGTGCGACGGCACCGGTGTTGCCACGACAACCGCGTCGAGGGCGGGATCGAGCATCAGATCCTCGAATTCGCCGGTGAAACGTGCGTTTGGGAACTGCGGGGTGAAGCGCTCGCGCGCCTCCGGCCGGCCGTCGCAGCACCACACGAGCTCGCACCCGGGCAGAGCATCCAGGTTGCGAGCCAGATTGGGGCCCCAGTAACCGAGCCCGACGACTCCGACTTTGACGGTTTGCGCGTTCACGAGCGGATCACAGTACAGCGGGCGGAGCGGCGCCGACGTCCGGATGGGTCGGTGGCGGGCTACGCGGACGCGCGCGCCGCGGATGTCACCCTGAGCGGGAACTCGTAGGAGATCCGTCGATATTCCGGCTCGCCGCTGGTGACGCGCGCGCTCACCATGGCCCGCTCGGGGGCCCCCGTTGGCCACGACGTCAGCCGCTCCACCTCGAGGCCCGCCGACTCGCACCACTCGCGCAAGCATGCTGTGGTGGGTGCGAACCAGCAGGTTCCATCATCGGCTAGCTGGTCGAACCGGTAGAACCTGACGACGCTGCGGCTCGCGATGTCGGGTTGCTCGGCGTCGCAGACGGCTGTCTCAAGATAGACCGCATCACGCGCAAGTTCACGGACGGCGTCGAGCGCGAGCAGCGGATGACGCAGGTGGTACAGGACGCCAAAGAAGAGCACTATGTCGAACTGCTCGCCGCCGAGAAGCCTGGGCAGCTCGTAGACGCTGGCTTGGAGAAAGTCGGCGTTGCTTCCGAGGAGCTCTTTCGTGGCGGTGAAACCGTAGAGATCCGGGTCAACGATGTCGACCGCGACCACCCGACCGGCACCGCGGCGTTCGAGTTCGAACGCAACGCCACCGTTGCAGGTGCCAATGTCGAGGACGCTCTCGCCATCGAGGCGCTTCGGCAGCCCAGCCGTGCTGCTCAGGAAATCGATGCTGCTAGGCCCATTTGTGTAGACCCCCCGGGCCAACTCGAAACGCTGGAACCAGACGATGTCGGTTCGTTGGACGTGGCGGAGTGCCTCGTCGCGAGTGAGTTTTCGAAACACGGTTGATCAGCGTACTGCGCCCTCTCGCCAATCGCCTCAGCGGTCAAACAGTGGGCTGGAGATCGTGGCGGAGCGAGCGTTTGTCGACCGTGACAACAGCCCGGTACGTCGGTGGTTGATCGCGGCCGCGGATGTGACACAGAATGGTTGTGGCAAGTCGTCGCGCGCGGCTACGCCGGCTCGCCAACAAACGCTCCAGCGGATGGCACGCGAGCCGGAGAGTGGCGCCCGTCACCGGCCTCAGCTCGGCCTCGATGAGCCGCACGTGCGAAGCGATGCTCTGATTCTCGATCTTCGCTACCGATCCAAACCGCGACGCCGTTGCAGCAACCTGCCGGCTCTCCGGAAACCCGTTCTGCAAGTGCTCGTCCAGCCAGGGCGGTACACGACCCCGTTCGGCCCGAAGAACTTCGGCTAGTCGTCGGTCCGCGGCAAATGCGTCCTCGCCTGATGGGAAGGCAATTACCACACGCCGCGCTGCGACGCGGCAGATCTCCGACACGGCCCGCACTCGATCGCCCGCGGGTACGTGCTCCAGCAGGTCAATGGCAATCACGATGTCGAAGCTATCGTCGGCGAAGGGAAGCGCGCGGACGTCCCCCATCACCCGATTGTCCGCACCCGCGGTCATCCTCGTTGCGGCCCCGTAGTCCGTGAAGTCGGCATCGAGCACCGTGATGTGGAACCCGTCGCCGAGCAGGCTCGTGATTCCGTCCGATCCGCTGCCTACGTCGAGCACTGATCCACCATGCGGAGCCGCCTGTGCGATCAGGTCAAGCACCGGCTCGAAGCGGACCAGGTGGTTGATCTGACGGGTCCCGAGGACGCGGCGTCCGACGCGGATCATCACGCTCTGGGCGGTGCTTGTAGTCGAGGACGAGGCCCGCGATCGGCGACCTGCTCTCAGCATCCATCCGGAGTCTTTCACGTACCGCTGCGAGTGACGACCTGGCGGTCGACCGCGGCGAATCAAATAGTCTGGCGATCGTGCAGCAAGCCCTCCCCGACCGTCTCGGTCGCGTTGGTCGTTTGAAGGTGGGCGGCCGCGCCCTGCTGAAGCGGTTGCCGGAACCCGCAAAGGTGCCGCTCCGCCGGTTGCGCGGCAAGCACAACGAAGAGCTGGCGTTCTGGCGCGAGCAGTTCGAGGCGAACGGCGCGCGGTTCAGCTCCGCAGAGACGAGCGCATACTACGAACGACTCATGTTGGCGATGGCGCAGGAGCCGACCGCGGACTTCCTCGCCGGGAAAATTGTCGCCGACTTCGGGTGCGGGCCTCGCGGCAGCCTGGTCTGGGCCCCCAATGCCCTCCTTCGCATCGGCATCGACGTGCTCGCCGATCGCTACGCGGACGAGTTCCCGAACACGATCCGCTCGCACGGCATGATCTACGTTAAGTCGACCGAGAAGATCATCCCGTTGCCGTCCGATTTCGTGGACGTCCTCTTTACGTTGAACGCAATCGACCACGTTGATGACTTCCCAGCGATGTGTAGCGAGATCATCCGTGTGATCCGCCCCGGAGGGCTGTTCATCGGCAGCTTCAACCTCAACGAGCCGTGGAACCTCACCGAGCCTCAGCGGCTGAACGAGGCGGACATCGATCTCCACCTGCTCGACCGCCTGGACATCCGGAGCTACCGCGCCAGCCGCCAGGGGCAGGGATACGAGCCTTTCTTGACGGGCGACACGGAGTACGAGCCCGGGGACACGGGCTACGCATGGGTTAAGGCGACCAAACCGGCCAGCGCATAGCCGCCCAGCGGTCCGGGCCTGCGTCGACATCGCGTTCGCCCAGGCGCCTCTGGACTGGGCTCGACCAATACCATTGCCCTGAGTGCGCGACCGTCTCGCCGTCACCCCGATCCAGTTCCGCCACGTCGCCTACGCCACGCTCGCGGCGCTCACGCTGATCGTGATGACGGGCGCGGCGGTAAGGCTGACGGACTCCGGTTTGGGCTGCGAGAACTGGCCGAAATGCGGCGGGACGCCGCTGCCGCCGCTCAGCACGCATGCGCTGATCGAGTTCGGCAACCGGGCGGTGTCGGGCGTGGTGGGATTCATCACCGTGGTGGCTGCGATCCTGGCGTTCACGCGGCGGCCGTACCGAAGAGATCTGGCGATCTTGGCGCTGCTGCTGCCCCTCGGCGTGGTGGCGCAGGCGGTGCTCGGCGGGTTCACGGTCCTCCACCACCTGGCGCCCGGATTCGTGATGGCGCACTTCAGCCTGTCGCTGTTGATCCTGGTGGCGGCGTTCGCGCTCGCGTGGCGCGCTACGTACGAACCGGGCAGCCGACCGGCGGCAACCGACCGAACCACCATGTGGTCGGTGCGCGGACTGCTTCCGCTGGGCGCGTTGACGATCTTCGCCGGCACTGCCGCGACCGCCGCGGGGCCGCACTCGGGTGGCTTCACCGGTCAGGTGGTGCATCGCCTGCACTTCAAAGGCGCCGACACGCTGGACTGGACGATCCACCAGCACGCGACGATCGCCGCGATCTTCGGCGTCGCGGTGATCGGGGTGTGGTTCCTGCAGCGACACCGCGGCGCGTCTAGCCAGGATCTCGAGCCGCTGACCGTGCTCGGCGTGCTGCTGGCCGCCCAGGGGCTCGTGGGAAGCGTCCAGTACGAGCTGAAGCTGCCGAGCGAGATGGTCTGGGTCCACGTGTCCCTGGCGACGGTCACGTGGCTTACTTTGCTCTGGGTGGTGGCCGCGGCCGGACGGCTGGCGCCGAGGGCCGTCGAGGTCCCGGCAGGCGACGCGACCACCGGCGCGCGGGAGCTGGAGCTAGTCGGCCATATCGAATAGATCCTGCTCGGCGCTACGATCGGCATCGGATTTAGATGTCCGCGCAACGGAGCACCACGCAGTCCCACACCTCCGGCGGGCGTACCAGCTGACGCCTCGCTGATCATCCTCGTCGTCGACGACGAGTCCGACCTGCGCGAGATGCTCACGCGCTCGTTCTCGCGCGAGGGCCACCGTGTGATGGCGGTCGGGGACGGACGGTCGGCGATCGACCGGGCGAGCACCGATCACTTCGACATCATCCTGCTCGACGTCGCGCTCGGTCCCGGACCGGATGGGTACGAGGTGTGCCGGACGTTGCGAGCCCGGCGGAACGTGGTGCCGATCATCATGCTGACCGCACTCGATTCCGAGGCGGACGCCGTGCTCGGACTCGAGGCCGGCGCCGACGATTACGTGACCAAGCCGTTCGGCCTGGCCGAGCTCCGCAGCCGCATCCGCGCCGTGCTCCGCCGCGCCGGCACGCGCGCGATGGGCGACGAGGTGCTCGTCGTCGGGCCGATCGTGCTCGACCGAGCCCAGCGCGAGGTGGTGATGGACGGGCGCCCCGTGCGGCTGACCTTCTCGGAGTTCGAGCTGCTCGACGCGCTGATGGCCGATCCGGGACGGCTGCTCAACCGCCAGGAGCTGCTCCGCGCGATCTGGGGCGACAGCGCCTACCGCGACCCCCGGGCGATCGACGTCCACATCCGTCACCTGCGTGAGAAGCTCGAGCCCGAGGCCGACAAGCCGCGCTACATCCTCACCGTGCGGGGCGCTGGGTACCGCCTTCGGGGGCCGTAGCGATGTGGGCGCGGTGGCGCGGGCCCCTGGGCCTGCGGGGCAGGATCCTGGGAGTCGTGCTGGTCACCTCGGTGGCCACGCTGGCAGTGGCCGCCCTCACGCTGCTCGGGCCGCTCGAGCAGTCGCTCCGCAACGCCGAGAAGGCGACGTTGAAGCAGGAGCTGGCCGGGCAAAGAGCTGTCGGCCTGTTCACGACTCGCCAGTTCGATCCGGGCAAGGTGGTGTACGCCGAGATCAAGCCGCCCTCGCCCTCCGCCCCGTCCCAGGGCACGGGAGGGGCCTCGATCAGCCCCACCTCGAAGACGAACGCCCGGGAGGAGGCGGAGCAGTACAAGGAGGGCGTGACCGTGCGAGACGCCCTGATCAAGTCAGAGCAGGGCCTCGAGTCGGCCCTCGGTGCGTCGGAGGTCGTCCTTCTCGGTTATCCGGACGCCTCGGGACAGGGCTCCCAGATCGTGGTGGTCGCGCCCAGCCTCGACGTCGCCAGGCAGGACCCGCGCGACGACGTCGCGGCGGCGTTTCGCACGCAGAAGCGGCAGTACAGCTCGGGATCGATCGGCGGTACGGAGGTCGTCAGGGAGGCGATCCCGTTCACCACGCGCGGCTTGAGCCCGGGCCACCCCGACCACTGGGTCCTGGCCGTTCGCAAGCCACTGGACACGCTGAGTGACGCCGTATCGACCGTGCGCCGGGCGTTCCTGTATGCCGCCCTCGCCGGCCTGGCGCTGACGCTGATTCTCGGCATCCCCCTGTCGGCCACGATCGTCCGGCGTCTACGCCGGCTTCGGCTCGCGGCCACCGAGCTCGCTCACCGCGGTCCTCCGGTCGAGGTCCCGGCCGTCCGCGCTCGCGATGAGGTCGGGGACCTGGCCCGGGCGTTCGCGCAGATGCAGCACCAGCTTCAGCAGCAGGAGGAGGCCCGCCGCGCGTTCGTCTCGACGGCCTCGCACGAGCTGCGCACGCCGCTGGCGTCACTCGACGGGATGCTCGAGCTGCTCGACGACGACCTCGGGAGCGGCCACCCCGACCTCGACGACGCTCGCTCGCTGCTCGAGCGCGCCCGGAGCCAATCGCGCCGGCTCTCGCGGCTGGCGGCCGATCTGCTCGACCTCAGCCGGCTCGACGCCCAGGTGCAGCTGCGCTCGGAGCCCGTCGAGCTCGGCGAGCTCAGCCGGGCGGTGATGGCCGAATTTGAGCTCGGGACCGAAGCCCGGGGGATCGTCTCGACGCTCGACGACTCCGCCGGTCAGGTGTGGGCCAAAGGCGACCCCGGCGGGATCGCCCGGATCGTCCGGATCCTGCTCGACAACGCCGTGCGGGTCAGCCCGCAGGGCGGCGAGGTCACGGTCGAGCTGCGCAACGGCCACCATGCGTCGCTGTCCGTCCGTGACGAGGGCCCCGGCGTCGCTCCGGAGGAGTACGACCTGATCTTCCAGCGGTTCCAGCGCGGGCGCGCGGCCAGTGGCACCGCCGGGTTCGGGCTCGGCCTGGCGATCGGGCGCGAGCTGGCGGCCCGGATGGGCGGCGAGCTCGTGCTCGAGCGCTCGGACGTTCCGGGCGCTAAGTTCACGTTGCGTCTGCCGGTGGCGCAGGCGCAAGAGGAAGAGCCGCTGGCCGTGGTGTAGTTGGGGCCGCCTGCGGCGGCGTCCATGGGACCACGCGGCCCCGTCCGGACGGGGTACGTGGCCCCACGGACGCCGAGCGCAGCGAGGCCCCAGAGTCGTCGCCGGGTCCTCACCCGGTGGCCTGACAGGATTGAGACGATGGACGAACGCTTGATGAGCGCGATGCTGGAGCTCGACGACCGCCACTGGTGGTACCGCGGTCGGCGGCGCATCATCCGCGCCGAGCTCGACCGCCTGCCGTTGCGGTCTGGTGCGCGCGTGCTCGACGCGGGCTGCGGCTCGGGACGGACGCTCGAGGAGCTGAGCCCGTACGGGGCGGTGTCGGGGGTCGAGCTCGATCCCGGCGCCGCCGAGATGGCGCGTGGCCGGGGGCGGGGCGATGTGGTTGTCGGCAGGCTCGAGGAGCTGCCCTGGGAGAACGGGTCGTTCGACCTGATCACGTGCCTCGACGTGATCGAGCACACGCCTGACGACCGGGTGACGCTCCGCGAGCTCCGGCGCGTGTCGAGGCCCGGAGGCTTTCTGCTCGTGACCGTCCCGGCCTACCAGGGCCTGTGGTCGACGCACGACGTGGCCAACCACCACTACCGGCGCTACTCACGGGGCCGGTTAGGGGCGGCCGCGAGCGCCGCCGGCTGGAGGACCGTGCGGATGACGTCGTTCAACGGACTGCTGCTGGCCCCGGCCGCGGCCGTGCGGCTCGCCGAGCGCCGGCGCCTGCGCGACCCGGATCCGGAGTACAAGCCTGAACTAACGCTCGGACCCGAGTGGCTCAACTCGCTGCTCGAGCAGCCGCTGCGCCTCGAGGCCCGCTGGCTGGCCCGCGGCCGGACGATGCCCGCTGGGCTGTCGCTGCTGGCCGTGTTCGAGAATCCAGGCGAGGTCGCCTGACGGACGGGATGGCGTGATGGGGGGTCTCGCGGCGATCGTCGCCGGCTCACTTGCCGCGATCCTCGGCGTGTCCAACAGCCTGGGTTACCTGCTGCCGGCGATCATCGGACTCGAGTCGATGGGAATTCCGTCGCCGGGGGAAACGGCGCTCGTCGCGGCGGCGGTCCTCGCCAGCCAGGGCAAGCTCGAGATCTGGCTCGTGATCCTCATCGGCGTGACCTCCGCGATCGTCGGCGACAACATCGGCTATCTGTGCGGGCGCAAGTTCGGCCGCAACGTGTTCACCGCCCCCGGGCCGTTCATGAATCGCCGGGTCCACGCGATCCGCGCCGGCGACACGTTCTTCGACCGCCACGGTCCCAAGGCGGTGTTCATCGGGCGGTGGATCGCGCTGGTCCGGTTCGCCACCGCGTGGCTGGCCGGGATCAACCGGATGCAGTTCAAGCAGTTCTTCTTCTGGAACGCACTCGGAGGGATCACCTGGGGCGTGACCTACGGGCTCGTCGGCTACTTCGGCGGCCACGCGGCCGCACACGTGCTGGCGGAAGCGGGCCTGGTCGGCCTCGTCCTGCTCCTCGTGCTGCCGCTGGTGATCTATGTGGTCGTCAAGCGGCGCGAGCGTCGCGCGGCGGGGCGGTCCGACTAGGGTGGGTCAGGCCTTGTTCGCGTCGAGGTCGAGCGCGCAGGAGTTGATGCAGTAGCGCATGCCGGTCGGCGCGGGGCCGTCGTCGAATACGTGGCCGAGGTGTCCGCCGCACGCCTTGCACAGCACCTCGGTGCGCCGCATGAACAGGCTCCGGTCCTCGCGCAGCTCGACATTCTCGGCGACCGCCGGCTCGTAGAAGCTCGGCCACCCGGTGCCGGAGTCGAACTTGGTGCCGGAACTGAACAGCTCGGCGCCGCAGCCGGCGCACCGGTAGGTGCCGTCGTCCTTGACGTGGACGTACTTGCCGGTGAACGGACGTTCGGTTCCGTGCTGGCGGAGGATGTGGTACTGGTCTCGGGAGAGGCGCTCGCGCCATTCGTCCTCGGACAGCTGAACGTCGCGGGTGGTGTCTGTTTCACGCTTGGTAGCCATGGGTCCAACGGTAGCGCGGGGGTGTGCTCCGGTACGGTGAACGGGAGATGAAATTCGGCGTGGCGATCTTCCCGACTCGTGACGTCCAGCCGCCAGGCGAGATCGCTCGGATGGCCGAGGAGCGCGGATTCGAATGTCTTCTGTTCCCCGAGCACACTCACATTCCGGCGGATCGTGAGAGCCCGTGGCCGGGCGGAGGAGCGTTGCCGGCGTGGTACGCCCGGACGTACGACCCGTTCGTCGCGTGTGTTGCCGCCGCGGACGCGACCGAGCGGCTGCTGATCGGGACGGGGATCTGCCTGGTGATCGAGCGCGACCCGATCATCACCGCCAAGGAGGTAGCGTCGGTCGACGTGCTGTCAGGCGGCCGGTTCCTGTTCGGGGTCGGCGCCGGCTGGAACGCCGAGGAGATGCGCAACCACGGCACCGACCCGGCCCGGCGGTTCGGCGTCATGCGCGAGCGCATCGAAGCGATGAAGGCGATCTGGACCGAGGAGGAGGCGAGCTACTCGGGCCGGTACGTCAACTTCGAGCGGATCTGGTGCTGGCCGAAGCCGGCGCAGAAGCCGCATCCCCCGGTGATGGTCGGCGGGAACGGCCCGCGAGTGCTCGATCGGGTGCTTGCGTTCGGCGACGAGTGGATGCCCAACCGGATGTCCGTTGCCGACCTGGGGACGCGCATCGCGGAGTTGGGCGTCCGGGCTTCGGAGATGGGGCGCGACCGGATCCCGGTGACGGTGGTGGGCGCGGAGCCGGACGCGGCTGGGATCGAAGCCCTCGCCCGCATCGGCGTCGACCGCGTGGTGTTCTGGCTGCCGCAGGACGGGTTTGATGCGGTCGAGGACGGCTTCGGGCGCTACATGTCGGCGATCAACCAGTTCCGTCGGGCGGCCTGAGGTAGCTGTTCGCGGCGGCCCGCGGGTCGGCGGCCAGCATCTCCATCACGAGCGAGGACCAGCCGAAGTCGACCGCGCCCATTCCACGCCCGGTGTACGGGTGGTAGTACTCGCGTAGGCCGTTGGCTATGACCGCCGCCGCGAGCCGGCCGGCGAGCGCATCCGCGTGCTCGTCGTAGCCGAGGCGGGCCAGGCCGAGCCAGACGAGCCAGGCGGCGTTGACCCACGTTGGCCCCCGCCAGTAGCGCCGAATCCAAAGAAGGCCATCCTCACGCGTGGAGAAGCTCGGCTCGGTCGGCGGCACCGACGGCGGGGGGAACGGCAGCCAGAACTGGTTCTGGTCTAGAAGGTGCTCCTCGACGAGTCGCCGGCCGATGTCCTCGGGCAGGTCCGGAAGCGCCAGCGGCGCGAGCGCGGCCCAGGTGCGGGCCGGCTTGCGCCTGGGCTCGGGGCGCGCCAACGGCTCGAACAGCCCCGTGGCGTGGTTGTACATCCGTTCGACGATCGTCGGGGTCAGCGAGGGCCGGCCGAGGGCCATCAGTGACAGGCAGTACAGGACGTTGGTCGCGACCTCGCAGCACACCGGGCCGCCGGCGGTCGTGATCCTCCGGAGGTCGTATCCGAGCTTGCGATTGCGCCATACGAGCGTGACGAATCCGGGCCGGTCATGGGCGCGCCAGCCCCAGATCGCGTCGAACTGGGGAGAGGCGTCGAGGCCGGATTCGTCGGGCTGGACGATCCAGATCAGGCCGTCCCCGTCGAGGTCGCGATGGGCGCTCAGCCAGTCGTAATGGCGGGCGATCGCGGGCTCGCTTGCCGGGTCGCCTACCGCGATCCGCCATGCCCACGCGAGCACCGGCGGCTGGATGCTGGCCGTCATCGTGGCGTTCGGCGAGGTCACGTTGTAGGTGAAGCGCCGGCGGCCCGTGAGCGGTGTGTTCCAGAAGATCGTGTGGCCGATGAACCCGTCCTCGCGTTGTGCGCCGAGCAGCGACCGGAGCTCCCGCTCTGATCTGGCGCGGTCGAAGTGGCGCCACGCGATCGCGGTAAAGCACGAGTCCCAGTACCACTGCCAGGGGTAGTGTCCGGGGCTCGGGCAGGTGTAGGCGAACGGGACGCGGTCGGTGGCGCGCACGCCCTCGCGCCAGTTCTGGCGAAGGGTGGCCTCGCACATCTGCCCGATCTTCGCCCTGTCGCCGTCTGAGGGCATGGGCGACGGGTCGCCGTGTGAGGGCATGGGCGACGGGTCGCCGTGTGAGGGCATGGGCGACGGGTCGCCGCGTGAGGGCATGGGCGACGGGTCGCCGTCCGAGGGCATAGGCGAGGGGTCGCCGTCTGAGGGCATGGGCGACAGATCCTCGCAAGCCGAGGATTTGAACAGCGTCTGGCGTGTTGACTTCAGTGAAGAGCCGCAGCGCTCGTTAGTCCGAGCGCTCCCCCGCCAGCAGCGAGCCGTGCTCGCTCGAGCCCGGGGACCTTCACGTCAGGTCGATACTCGACCCGCCCGAGCTCCTGGCATTCTGCCCCGCACCGGTCGCACAACAGCACCAGGCGCAGTACGCCTGCTTCGCGGAGATACCGCGACGCCCCGCTATGTGTTCCCGAGTGATCGCACATCATGGCTATCTATGGGCAGAAACGGGAGTTCTGCTCGGAAAAGTCTGCACGGTGGGTCGGACGGCGCCTGCCATGGGCTGCGCGCTCATCCCCGACACACGGGCCCCCGGGGCGCGGGCCCCCCGAGGCGCGGGCCCCCCGGGGCGCGGGCCCCCCGGGGACGCCGCCCCGGAACGCCCCGCGGATCTCGCCGGAGACGCGGGCCTCGAGACGCCCCGCGGATCTCGCCGGAGGGCGGGTGGGTCACAACTGCACACTCGACGAGTCCCAGTCGCCGAGATGCGAGAAACCGGCGCTATACGCACCCTGGCGTGCATTCGCCCTCCGCGCGGACGTCGAGTGTGGCGAAATGACCCATTCCCGGACGCGCCACCGCCCTCGCCACCGCCACCGCCCTCGCCACCGCCCTCGCCACCGCCACCGCCCTCGGCGCCGCCCGCGCCACCGCACCGCCGCCGCCCTCGGCACCGACCCCCCGAGCATCGCCGACCTTCCGCGCCACCGATCGCCTCTGCAGGATTCGTTGCAAAGGCAGGATCTGATGACGCCGTGGCGGGGCCGCTTGCTAGGTTGCTGCCGGCTTCCATCCAGGGGGCCTTTACCGAGATCGCGGTGCCTGACTCGTCGGGCGCGCGTCCGCTTTGCCGTGCCCACACCCGTCTGCATGCTCCGAGTCCATGTACGTGCCCGAGCCGCCGGGATCGTCGCGTTCATGGTGGCGGTCGTACTGCTCGGCAGCGGCCTGACGAGCAGCAGCGCCGGAGACCTTCAGAGTCAGATCGCGGCCGGCAAGTCGGCGGCGACCTCGCTCAAATCGCAGATCGCGGACGACAGCGCCCAGATCCGGCAGACCACGCACGGTCTGGCCGACGCCAACCGGCGACTGAGCGAGCTCCAACACCAGCTCAGCGCGCGCGAAGCACAGCTCCGCGACGTACAGAATCGTCTCTTGGCGGCGCGCAACCGCCTGGTCGATCTCGAGAACGAGCTCGAGCGCGCGACGCGAGCTTTGGCCGCCAACCTCGTCGCCGACTACGAGCACGGCCAGCCGAATCTCGTCAGCGTGATCCTCGATGCCCACGGCTTCACCCAGCTCGTCGAACAGGTCAACTTCATGCACCGGATCGCCGAGCAGAACGCGCATACTGTGTCCTGGACGCGGACCACCCGCGCCGCCGTCGCTCGCGAGACCCGCCTCCTCGCGACGCTCGAGCACCGCGACCAGACGTTGACCGCGCAGGTTCTGACACAGCGCAACAGCGTCGCCGCGCTTCAATCGGCCCTGCTCCGCCAGCAGATCACCGAGCTCCATGCGCGGGGCCGAGACGCCACCAAGCTGCACGCGTTGAACGCTCGGCTCGTTTCGCTCGAAGCGAAGGCCGCCGCTCAGGCCGCACGGGCCGCTGCCACCCGCAACGTGAACGTCGGGGGGGTCGCCGTCGACACCGGCGGGATGGTGCAGGCGCCGGCGGGAGCACCGGCTGCGGTGGCGCAGGTGATCGCCGCCGGCAACGCGATCGCCACCCTGCCTTACGTCTATGGCGGCGGCCATGCGTCGTTCCACGCCGACGGCTACGACTGCTCGGGCTCGGTCAGCTACGCGCTTGCGGCTGCCGGCCTCGTGAGCTCGCCGATGGTCTCAGGCGCGTTCGAGTCGTGGGGCGACCCGGGGCCGGGGCGTTGGATCACGATCTACGCCAACGCCGGTCACGTGTGGATGGAGGTCGCCGGCTGGCGCTTTGACACCGTCGCGCTGGCCGAGGGTGGGACGCGCTGGTCGCGGGGCGGTGGCGAGTTCGGCGGGTTCGTGGTCCGGCACCCGCCGGGTCTCTAGCGCCTCACGCGTCCGGCTGTCTGAGTGCGGACCTCAAGCTTTTCGGCTGCCTCCGCCGATGAAGCCTTTCGATGAAACGACTCGCAGCTGTTGCCTGCGCGCTGTTTGGCGCGCTGGCCCTTCCCGCCGGCGCGCTTGCAACCCAGCCGGCCGCGACTCAGACACCGACCCAGGCCGTCCAGGGCCACGCGTCCGGCACGGTGATCGGCATCGCTCGCGGCTCGTTCGCGATCGAAGCCGCCGCGGGACGGATGTCCGTCGTGAACGCCCTCACGAGCGCCGCGAACATCGTCACGGCCGGCGACTTCCCTTACGTGTACGGCGGAGGGCATGCGGAGGCCGGGATCGCCAGCATCGGGATCAAGGGCCCGGGCTACAACGGGCGGCGGATCGGCTTCGACTGCTCGGGGTCGGTCGGGGCGGTGCTCTCCGGCGCCGGCGTGTGGCAGCCGACCAGCGGCGTTCCCAACGACGCCGGCATCATCGCCCAGCTGCTGAGTGAGCACCTGATCGTGCGCGGCAGGGGACACGGCGCCACCGAGGTGACGCTGTACGACGACCCTGGTGTCCACATCTTCATGGACATCGACGGGCACTTCTTTGGCACCTCAGACGGCGGTGGCGGTGGAGATCCGGCTGGTGGCGCGGGCTGGCTCGACGACGGCGCGCCTGACGCCACGAGCCACGTCTACAAGCCCTACCACCTGCTCGTGCCGGTCCTCCGCCAGCAGACCACGTTCGAGCGCATCCTCACCTTCCAGACGGGCGGCAGGGCGAGTGTCGTCCACGGCCTCGAGTTCGGCAGCGACGTGCACGTCAGCTACACGCAAACGCCCACGGGCCGCATGACGGCTCAGGGCATCGCTTAGCTCCGCTCCCGCCGAGGGTTCCGCGGAACCGCCGGCCCTTCAAGGTGTTCCCCGGAACCGCCGGCCCTTCGAGGTGTTCCGCGGAACCGCCGGCCCCTCGGGGTGTTCCGCGGAACCGCCGGCCCGCGAGGTGTTCCGCGGAACACCTGCAACGGTAGGGTTGCGAGAGGAATTCGCGCGGGCTGCGGCTCGTGGTTGACGGCGCGCGCGAGCCTGACGTGCTTGTCGAACGCGTAGGCTGCAAGCTATGGCAACCGTGATTCCGATCGAGGATCTGCGGCGCAGCCCGACGTCCGCGCTGTTCGAGGGGCGCGAGCATTCGCCGATCTCGATCTTCGTGACCCAGTACCAGCGCGGCCAGGGACCTGCCCTGCACCTGCATCCCTACCCCGAGGTGTTCGTGGTGGAGACGGGCACCGCGGTGTTCACCGCCGGCGAGGAGGAGCTGACCGTCGCCGGCGGCCATATCGTGATCGTCCCCGCTGAGACGCCGCACGGTTTCAAGAATCCAGGCGACGAGACGCTCCGAGTGGTCAGCGTCCACGCAAGCCCGACACTCCAGCAGACCAACCTCTGAAATCCGCCGCGCCGCCGACGGGACTCGGCTGACGTCAGGCGTCGTATAGCTGGATGCGGTCGCCCACGAACTCGTGGACGTAGCCGCAGTTGACGCAAATCAGCCCGGTGGCAGTCTGATCTGCCCCAGCCAAGGTCGAACAGCTCGGCCGCCGAGGTGTTCAGCTTGATCGGACGGTCGACGAACTCGCCGCTGCCGCACACCACACACGCGACCTGTCGGCCGTCGACCTCCGCCACCACGGGCTTGCGCTTGAACATCGCGGCAGTTTCCGGCAAACGAAGAAGCCCCGCCATACCGGCGGGGCTTCGAACGATCGCGTCGCTATGCGGGAGTGAGGATCAGCCGCAGCCGGTGTTGAATCCGCAGCTCGAGCACGTGTAGCAGCTGCCCGTGCGCTGCATCATCCCGCC
Organism: uncultured Solirubrobacterales bacterium; assembly: GCA_963737055.1. GTDB lineage: Bacteria > Actinomycetota > Thermoleophilia > Solirubrobacterales > Solirubrobacteraceae > Palsa-465. The sequence continues at coordinate 507,225 of CAVTRE010000005.1, forward strand.
GCACTGCTGGCAGGCCGGACCGAGGTCGAGGCCCTTGCGCATCGCGGGGATCACCGGTGGTGAATCGGTCAGCGCGGACGTGGCCGGCAGCGCCGTCGTAGGCGAATTGCCACCGTTGCCGCCCTTGCCGTTGCCCGGGTTGTCCTGGGTCGCGGGCGGCGCGGCGACGTCGCCGAGATGGGAGCTCGCCGCCTCCTGCGCCGCCTGGCGCGCGCGGACCGCCGGCGTCAGGATCCCGAGTTCCTCCTGGAGGTCGACGTCGAGGAACCGTGAGGCGAGCCAGCGCATGATGTAGTCCGGCATCGACTTCGCGAACGGGATCTCCGGGTTCGAGGTCATGCCCTCGGGCTCGAACCGCATGTAGCTGAACTTGCGCACGAGAGTCTCGAGGGGGACGCCGGTCTGCAGCGCGATCGAGATCGCCGTGGCGAACGAGTTCATCATCCCGCGGAGGGTCGAGCCTTCCTTGCCGATGTCGGTGAGGAAGATCTCGCCGACCGTTCCGTCCTCGTACATCCCGGCGGTGATGTAGCCCTCGTGGCCGCCGATCGAGAACTTGTGCGTGATCGAGCGGCGCTCGCGCGGCATGCGGCGGCGCTGCGGGGCCTTGGCCAGCGCCTCGGCGACCGCCTTCTGGATCTCGGCCTCCTTCGACGCCGCGGTGTCCTTTTGGGCGTCAGTCCGGAGCGCCTGGGCGGTCTTCGATCCGTCGCGGTAGATCGCGAGCGCCTTGATGCCGAGGCGCCACCCCGCGAGATAGGCGTCGGCGATGTCCTCGACGGTCGCGGACTCGGGCATGTTGACGGTCTTGGAGATCGCGCCGCTGAGGAACGGCTGGGTGGCACCCATCATCTTCAGGTGGCCCATGTGCGAGATCGCCCGCTCGCCGACCGCGACGTCGAACACCGGCAGGTGCTCGTCGGCCAGGCCAGGCGCGCCCAGGATCGTCCCGTGCTCGTTGACGTACGCGACGATCTGCTCGATCTGCTCGTCGTTGTAACCGAGGGTCTGCAGGGCAGACGGCACCGTCCGGTTGACGATCGTCATCTGGCCGCCGCCCACGAGCTCCTTGAACTTGACCAGCGAGAAGTCGGGCTCGATGCCGGTGGTGTCGCAATCCATCAGGAATGAGATCGTGCCCGTGGGCGCCAGCACGGTCGCCTGCGCGTTGCGGTAGCCGACGCGCTCACCGAGCTCGACGGCTTCCTCCCAGCTCCGGCGCGCGGCCGCCAGCAGGTCGGCATCCAAGCACGCCGAATCGGGGATCGCGTAGGAGGCGTCGCGGTGCATGCGCATCACGGCGTTGTGCGGATCGCGGTTCTCGGCATAGCGCTCGTACGGACCCATCACCGCCGCCGTCCGAGCCGAGCCGAGATAGGCGCGACCGGTCATCAGCGCCGTGATCGCCGCGGCCGCTCCCCGGCCGGCGTCGGAGTCGTACGGCACCCCGTTGGCCATCAGATACGCCCCGAGGTTCGCGTAGCCCATCCCGAGCTGGCGGAACGCGCGCGCGTTGGCACCGATCTGCTCGGTCGGATAGCTCGACGGCGAGACGATGATCTCCTGGGCGAGAAACATCACGTCGACTGCGTGCTCGAACGACGCGACGTCGAACGTCCCATCCGCCCGGCGGAACTTCATCAGGTTCAGCGACGCGAGATTGCACGCCGAATCGTCGACGTGCATGTACTCGCTGCACGGGTTCGACGCGTTGATCCGGCCCGAGTTCGAGCACGTGTGCCACTGGTTGATGGTCGTGTCGTACTGGATGCCCGGGTCCGCGCAGCGCCAGGCCGCCTCGGCGATCTCGCGCATCAGCTCCCGGGCGGGGATCGGGTCGCCGATCGGCGTCCCGGTCACGCGACCGATCAGCTGCCACTCCTCGTCGTTCTCGACCGCCCGCATGAACCGCTCGGTCACCCGCACCGAGTTGTTGGCGTTCTGGTACTGGATCGAGAAGAAGCCCTCGCCGTCGATCGACATGTCGAAGCCGGCATCGCGCAGCGCCGCGGCCTTGTCCTCCTCCTTGGCCTTGCACCAGATGAACTCGCGGATGTCCGGGTGATCGATGTCGAGCACGACCATCTTGGCCGCGCGGCGCGTTTTGCCGCCGGACTTGATCGTCCCCGCCCAGGCGTCGGCTCCGCGCATGAAGCTCACCGGGCCAGAGGCCGTCCCGCCCTTGGCCAGCTGCTCCATCGAGCCGCGAATCCGCGACAGGTTGATGCCCGAGCCCGAGCCGCCCCGGAAGATCATCCCTTCCTTGGTATTCCACTCGAGGATCGACTCCATCGTGTCGTCGACGCTCAGGATGAAGCAGGCGCTACATTGCGGGGTCTCCTCGAAGCCGACGTTGAACCACACCGGCGAGTTGAACGCCGCCATCTGGTGGAGCAGGATGTGGGTCAGCTCGGCCTCGAAGGTGTCGGCGGCTTCATCGCTGGCGAAGTAGCCGCCGTCGCGTCCCCAGTCGGCGATCGTGCCCGCGACCCGTCCGATCATCTGCTGGACCGAGTGCTCACGGGTCGGCGAGCCGAGCTGGCCGCGGAAGTACTTCTGGGCGACGATGTTTGTCGCGTTCTGGGACCAGGACTTGGGGAACTCGACGTCGCTCTGCTCGAACGAGACCTTGTCGCCATGGCCGATGCGCGCCTCGCGCAGCTCCCACTCGACCGAGTCGAACGGATGCTCGCCGGGCGTCGTGAAGAAGCGCCTGACCGCCAGCCCTTGGCCCGTGCGTACCTCGGGCGCGAGTTGGGTCTGCGGGGTCTGTTCCATGGCGTACTGCTCCTCTCGTGGTTCCGCGATTTCCCCTGCTCTCGAGCGGCTTTTGGTCAGCCGAGCGGGCAGTGAATGAAAGCGGAGGCCCCGGACGGAAAAACCTTAGAGCGGGTGGATCTCCGGAACTCCGATTTTACTAGGTCGAGGTCGAGATTCCGGCGGCCTGAGGCGGTAAAAGACGCTCGGAGGAGGGCTTTGATTAGATCGCGGCCGTGAGGCTCCTCGTCACCGGCGGCGCCGGCTACATCGGCTCGATCGTCGCCCGCCGGCTGCTGGAGGGCGGGCACGAGGTGACCGTGCTCGACAACCTCGAGCGCGGGCATCGGCAGGCGGTACCGGAGGGGGCTCAGCTGGTCGTCGCGGACCTGCTCGATCGCGACACCGTCGAGGCGACCCTGCGAGAGGGCAGATTCGACGGCGCGATGCACTTCGCCGCGCTGGCGCTCGTCGCCGAGTCGGTCAGCCACCCCGAGCGCTACTACCGCACGAACGTGGGCGGGACGCTGAACCTGCTCGAAGCGATGACGGCCGCCGGCGTCCCCCGCCTGGTGTTCTCCTCGACGTGCGCGGTCTACGGGCAACCGGAGGTTGTTCCGATCGCCGAGACGACCGTCCCCGTGCCGGTAAACGCGTATGGCGCTTCGAAGCTCGCCGTCGATCTGATGATCCGCGACTTCTGCACGGCCACCGGGCTGGGGGCGGTCAGCCTGCGGTACTTCAACGTCGCCGGCGCGAGCGGTGGCCTCGGCGAGGATCACGACCCCGAGACGCACCTGATCCCGAACATCCTCCGCGTCGCGCTCGGCTCCGCTCCGACGGTCAACGTCTACGGGACCGACTATTCGACGCCCGACGGGACCGCCGTCCGCGACTACATCCACGTGGAGGACCTCGCCGACGCCCATCTGCTGGCGCTCGACGGCACGCGCGCGTCCGAACATCGCGTGTTCAACCTGGGCAACGGCAACGGGTTTTCGGTCCGGGAGGTCATCGCCGCCGCCGAGACGGTCACCGGGTGCGAGATCCGCACGAGCGAAGCGCCCAGGCGGCCCGGGGACCCGCCAGAGCTCGTCGCCGCCAGCGACCTGATCCGATCAGAGCTCGGCTGGGAGCCACGCAAGCCGACGATCGAAGAGATGGTCGGCGACGCCTGGGCGTTCGCGCGAGCCCACCCGAACGGGTACTCAGATTAGATCGGCGAGCTCGGCGAGCGCCGCCGAGCGCACCTCGTCCGGGGGCCGAGAGGCGTCGATCAGCCTGATCCGGCCGGGGTCCTCGGCCGCGAGCTCGAGATAGGCCGCCACCGTCCGATCGAAGAAGTCGTTCCGTTCTCGCTCGAGACGATCGGGCTCCCCCGCTCGCGTGCCCGAACGGCTTCGGCCGAGGTCCGGGTCGATCATCAGCAGCAACGTGCGATCGGGCCAGGCCGTCCGGATCGCGAACTCGTTGATCGAGCGCACGGCATCGATCCCGAGCTGTCGGCCACCTCCCTGATATGCCAACGAGGAGTCGATGAACCGATCGAGCAACACCCAGCGTCCGGCGCAAAGGAGCGGCTCGAGCGCCTCCTCGACGAGTTGCGCCCGGGCCGCGGCGTAGAGGAGCGCCTCGGTACGGGCGGTCACGTGCAGCCCGGGGTCGATCACCAGATTGCGGATCCGCTCGGCGGCAGGCACGCCGCCCGGCTCACGTAACGCGACCACCTCGATCCCGCGGTCGCCAAGAGCGACAACCAGCCCGGTGGCGAGCGTCGTCTTGCCCGCACCGTCGATGCCTTCGATCGTGATCAGCCGCCCGCGGTTCATATCCGTGGCCCGCGACCCTACCGCCCACTACGATCGAGGCATGCTCGCAGAGCTCGACCGTCATCCCCATGCGCGGGCCGTCCTTGCCCCGGCGCTCGAGACCGGCGGCCGGGCCTCACACGCGTATTTGTTCTACGGCCCCGGCGGTGCCGGCAAGCGGTCGGCCGCGCGCGCGATGGCGGCCGAGCTCCTGGCTGTCGGCTCGCCGGACCCCGCGAGCGCGCGCGCGCGGGTGGAGTCCGGCGCCCACCCCGACCTGACCTGGGTCGCGCCGAGCGGCGCTCACGAGATCCTGGTCAGCGACATCGACGGCCCGGTCGTCTCGGCGGTGAGCAAGACGCCGTTCGAGGCGGCTTGCCGCGTGTTCGTGATCGAGCGCGTCGACGAGCTCGGAGACGAGGCCGCGAACCGGATGCTGAAGACGCTCGAGGAGCCGCCCTCGTTTGTGCACCTGATCCTGCTGTCGGACCGGCTGGCCGAGGTGCTTCCCACAATCCGCTCGCGCTGCCAGCTCGTCCGGTTCGACGCCCCGACGGTGCAGGAGACGGCCGCCAACCTCGAGGCTCTCGGCGAGGACGCCAAGGCCGCCGTGGCGTGTGCCCAGCTCGCCCTCGGCGACGGCGAACGGGCCCGTGAGCTGACCGGAGCGGAGGGGAAGGCGCTCCGCGCGACGGCGGAGCGGTTCGCGCGCGCGGCGATCTCGGGGGAGATGGCGCGCGACGAGCCGTGGGTCCAGATGCTCGCTGCGGTGCGCGCCCAGGGCGAGGACACCCACGCGCGGCTCGACGCCCGAAAGCGCGAGGAGATCGAGCTCTACCCCCGCAAGGAGCGCAAGCGGGTCGAGACCGAGTGGACGGAGCGGATCAGGCGGGCCCGGCGGCGGGTCGAGACCGCGGCCCTCGATCTGGCCCTCCAGGTGGTCGCGCTCTGGTACGCCGACCTCGCGTCGATCGCCTGGGACGCGCCCGACCTCGTGAGGAACGTCGACCGCATCGACGAACTCGAGTCGGACTCGAGGGTCGATCCGCAGCGCCTGCGAGCAGCGATCGAGGCCGTCGAGGACACGCGGTTGCGCTTTCAGCTAAACGTATCTGAGGAGCTTGCATGCGAATCGCTCGCGTATCGCTTGGAGCGGCTGCTCGCGGCATGACAGCGCGGGAGGAAGCGCCGACCCGGCGATCGGCCGAGTCCGAGCTGCGAGGGGACGGCCGGCACACAGGACGTGTGTACCTGCGCTCGCCGGCGCACGCGGATCGGGCCGAGTTCATCGGCCTGATGCGCGCCAGCCGCGCCTTCCACCGCCCGTGGGCGACGGCGCCGACCGACGACGAGGCCTTCGACCAATATCTCGTCGACTCGCGTCGGCCGGACTTCGAGGCGATACTTGTCTGCCGGCGTCCGGATGCGGCAATCCTCGGTTTCTTCAACCTGTCCCACATCACGCGCGGTTCGCTCCAGAGCGCCTACCTCGGATACGCCGTGGGCAGCAAGTTCGCCAACCAGGGCTATATGCGCGAGGGACTCGACCTCGTCGTCCGCGTCGCGTTCGAGACGCTCCGGTTGCACCGCATCGAGGCCAACATCCAACCCGGCAACCAGGCGTCGATCGCCCTGGCCCGCGGCGCCGGCTTCACCCGTGAGGGCTTCTCCCCGCGTTACCTCAAGATCGGCGGACGCTGGCGCGACCACGAGCGCTGGGCGATCCTGGCCGAGGACTGGCGCGAGCGGAACTCACAGGTCGGGCACCCGAGCGAACGCTGACCCGGAGAGTTCACTTCCCTGACCGAGCAGCCTGCAAGGGGTCCCACGCGTCCCACGCGCTCAGGGCGTCAGCGTCACCGAAGTGTCACTCATTCCATGCGACAGGTCGCGCTCACCTTCGACGACGGTCCACACCCCAGGTGGACGCGAGAGATACTCGATGTCCTCACTGAGAACCCCGCGGCGAATGCGACGTTCTTCATCTGGGGCGAACAGGCACAGCAGCACAGTGACGTTGTGACCGAGGCAATCCGAGCAGGTCACTCCGTTCAGCCGCACTGCTGGCACCACGTAGCCCACTGGGATCTCGATGCGGTCGAGATCAGGGCGGACATCGATCGAGTCCTCGCCCTGTTGGGCGAGCTCGGCGTTTCGACCCCGCGCCTGTGGCGGCCGCCTTGGGGACGGCTCCGCGGGACCGACACCAGCCGCATTGCGGAGGAACGCGACCTCGAGCTCGCGGGTTGGACCATCGACACCCACGACTGGGCTGGTCACGCCGGCGCCGAGCTGTATACCCACGTGAAAGCACAGATCATCGCGGCGCCCGGGGAGCTCGCGGTGGTCCTGATGCACGACAGCTACGTAGAAGCGATCCAAGCCGCCCATCGATCGGACTGCGCGGCAACGGTCGAGCTCGTCCGGCGGATGATCGACGACGACGAGCTCACGTTCACGCCGCTGCTGGGCGGCCTAGCGGACAACCTGCGCGAGCAGTGCGACCGGCCGGCGGACGGGACCTGGGCGCCGATCCCGGGATACACTGACCCGACCTCGCCGACGTAGCTCAGCTGGTAGAGCACTTCACTCGTAATGAAGGGGTCCGGGGTTCGAGTCCCCGCGTCGGCTCTGGCGAAGTGGTTGGGATTCGGGCGGATTTTGTCCCATCGGAGCTTGGCTCCCTGTCCATCGCCCGGCTTTTGGAAGCCTTATAGAAAAGCGCCCCCGGCCTTGAGAAAAGGAGCGGAGGCGCTGGTCGACCTGCCGACCGTTCGCGGGCTTGCCGATAAGGCGTGACGTCATCCACCTCAGCCTCCTGGACGACTAAGAGGGCGCGGGCGTACTCGGCGGTCATGCGTGAGCAGGCAGCGCACCATGAGCGACGTGCTTCTGGCCGCGGGCGGCCTCGACTCTCAGCTGCTACGCGCTGACCATCACGGGCGGGTGGGAGACCCGGTGCTCAGAGATCAGGATGTTTATCAAGCGAGTCCCTTCCGCCCGCCGGTCATCTGGCCGCGCTTTGTGCCGGCAGGGATGCAGGGGCAAAGCGCGGGCGCTCGCGTCGCGCCGATCACCAACGAGTTGACGCCACGACCGTGCGCGACGCGAAACGCACCCTCTCCGGAAGAGGGCCTTGACCACGCTCCGGACCCGAAACCTCGGCTCAGAGATCTCCAAAGAGCCGACAACCGCGACGGGCAAGATTTTCCTCTTACCCGTCGATGGCGACCACCCTCGACCGTCTGCTTGATGATCGCTGGCGAGCTCCGCCTCGGTCCGCAGGTACCACGAGGGGGGGCGAGCACGGGCCGTGCGCCACAGCCAGTGCAGGTGGGTACGGAACGATGGTATGTATGACCTCACGCCCGACGATAGAGTCAGTTCTGATCGTGGAGTTCGCGAATGGGGCGCCGCACGATGACTGACAGCCGAGTCGACGAATACGCTGCCCGCCTCGAACGTTGGCGCGACGAGTTCGCAGCACTTCGACCGATCCTCTCGGACACCGAACTCACCGAAGCGTTCAAGTGGCACAAACCCTGCTACACGCATGATGGCAAGAACATCGTCATCTTCCAGCCGTTCAACGACGTGTGCGCACTCATGTTCTTCAAGGGCGCGTTGCTGAATGACCCGAAAGCCCTGTTGCGTGAACAAGGCGAAAACAGTCGTTCATCGCTCAGGCTCGAGTTTCGCTCGGTTGTCGACGTGACGAGCATGAAGAGCGCGATTCGCGATCTTGTCGCCGACGCCATACGGGTACAACAGGCCGGGCTGCGCGTGAAGGAGCCTGCAGCGCCGATCGACCGCGACTACCCGGACGAATTGGCGGCGCTCATGGAGGCAGACCCTGCCTTTCGCGAGGCATTCGAGCGGCTGACACCCGGTCGCAAACGTGGCTACGTGCTCCACTTCAGCGGCGCCAAGCAATCAGCGACACGCACGGCGCGCATCGAGCGCATGCAGGACCGAATCATGGAAGGCTTCGGAATACACGACTGAGCGTCGCCGCAATGCGGACCATCGTGGTGGTCGGCCGAGCTACCGGGAAGCGGCTCGATACTCGCCGTTAGTCGCGCTAGTGCTTTGTGACGCCAGGCCCCGTGGTGGCTGCCTGCTGCTTACGGGCCAAGTGATCATCAGCATCGGCAGGCTCGGTGCGGTGCTCAGCCCCGTCCGAGCCGGCAACGCGACGACTTCCAGGGTCGTCGACGGCGGACGTCCGGGTCTACGCATCGACGCCAACGGCGCTCATGACGCGCTGTGCTTAGTCGAGTTCACGTGGCATCGTCGCGCTCGTCACCGATGAGTCTCCGAAGTCGGCGGAGTCCATAGCGGCATGTCATCGATCCCGGAAGGAAGCAGCGCATGGCCTCACTTGTTTTGAAGATGTCCGTCTCGCTCGACGGCTACGTCGCACCCGCCGACGGGAACAGCGACTGGGCTGCTGCCGGGCGCTCCGATGATGGCGCGCGCTGGACGCTCGAGACCGTGAGCAACGCCGCGACACACCTCATCGGCGCGACGACCTACTCGCAGTGGGCCGGTTTCTGGCCGGGGGCCGCAGGCCCGTTCGCCCAGCCGATGAACGAGATCCCCAAGGTCGTGTTCTCCGACTCGCTCACGTCCGCCGACTGGGGCCCCGCGACGATCGCCCGCGGCGACGTGGCCGCAGCCGTCACCCGCCTCAAGCAGGAGCACCCCGACGGTTACCTGCTCGCCCAGGGCGGTGTGAGGTTCGCCCGCTCGCTGGTCCAGGCCGGCTTGATCGACGAGTACCGGCTCGTCGTCCACCCGGTCATCCTCGGCGCGGGCGAGCGGCTCTTCACCACGCCGCTGACCATCGACCCCGTGAGCACCACCGCCTTCAGCCGCGGCGCCGTCGCACACGTCTTCACGGCGCATCTCTGATCTAGCGCGGTCGTCGACCGGCGACCGGACGCTGTCACCTCGCCCCAGCGGTGATTCCTCACATGCGTGAGAAAATCCGTACTCCTCGCCCCGTCACGAACGGAAGCGATCACGAGGTGGGGCTTGCTCCGCTGGGCCAGGGCGGCGATCGTGCTGGCGAGTGGTTTCACGCGAAAGCGCTCGCGGGATCGATCGCACGCGGATTCGGCGCATGCCTAGGTAGACCTCGCTTGCAGGTGCGCGCGGGAGTCTTCTCGTTCAGCGGCGATACGGTCGTCTCGGCGGACGATCCGTGGCGCGACCATGTGTCCGCATGCGACAGTCAGCTGGGTGTCTCGCACGTGACTGCTTATCTGTGCCGCCTGACCGTTGTCAAGTCGTGCATGGAGAGGGTTTGTTGTTGACGTGGGTCCCTCGGGGACCACTGGTTGTGATGTAGCGCCAGTGGCAGCGCGCTCTGTCACCCGCAGGGCGGCCCGGAGGGGCCGAGCGCGAAGCGCTTGACAGGCGCCGGGCTGGCGCTAGCGAATTCGTGTGCGCGGGCGCCCATGCTTATCTTGGTCCACGACCCTGGCGTGTGGTTTGGGCCGGCGACATGATGGTGATGGGGTGTGGTTTCCCGCTGGGGGAAGTGCGGTGCGGCCGCTCGGTCTTTGCGGGCCGTCCACGCGGGCGTGGCGGCAGCAGTCTGTCGGGAGCTGGCCGCGGTGCATCGGCTGACGTGGGGCGTGGCGCACACGACGGGGACGTCATGCGGGCTGAAGCGCCTCGTCGCCGAGTTCTCGCAGCGTGTGGTAGCTGCGTTTGAGCAGCTTGCGCGCGATCGCTAGACAGGCGCGTTTATGCCCGAGCCGCTTGGCCGCCTGCAGGTAGTAGTCGCGGTCGGGCGAGCCCGTGCGACTGGCGACGACAGCAGCCTCGTAGAGCGCCCAGCGGAGCGTCGGGGGCCCTTGGCGGCTCAGGCGCCCGGGCGCGCGGCGCTGGTCGGACTGGTACACGGTGATGTCCAGGCCGACGTAGCGGACGGCGTGGCGCGAGGAGCTGAACCGCCGGCAGTCGCCGAGCTCGGCGAGGATCGCGACCGAGGTCAGCTCCCCGATCCCGTAGTGGCCCATGAGCGCCTTGCAGCCGGTCTGGCGGCGCGCGTACGCGCGCAGCTGGCGGTCGAGCGCTGGCAGCTGGCGATCGAGCGCGTCGATCATCTGTAGGGCGACGGTGATCTGCTCGCGCGCGGTCCCAGGCAGCGGCGCCTGCTCGAGCCAGGCGCGACCCTCCGCCCTCAGCAGCACCAGGTCGCGTCGGTGGCGGACCCCGTGGTGGTAGAGCACCGCGCGGATCCGCTGCTGCCATTCGCCGCGATCATCGATCAGCGTGTGACGCAACCGCACCCGGGCCCGAAGGTCCAGCAGATGATCGGGCGGGATCCAGCACTCCGGCAGCTTGCCGATCATCAACAGCTCACGCAGATGCCTGGCGTCCGCCCGGTCGGTCTTCGGCCGCTTCTTGTTGCCGCGCAGCGCGCTCGTTTCCGCCGGCTCGGCGAGATGCACCCGGGCGCCCACCGCCCGCAACTCCTCGACCACGAACCGCCACCCGGTCGTCGCCTCCAGCGCCACCTCGAGCTCCTGGCCACCGAACCGCGCCAAGAACCGGCGGACAGGCTCCCGATGCGCCGGCGCCACCCGCGACCGGGCGATCTCACCTGTCTCGGTGTCAATCCACTCCGCGGTGATCTGCGCCCGATGCTGATCCAGACCCATTACGATCGTCACCGTCGTCCCTCCTCGCTCGCAAACCAACGCGCGCAGCGCTCAGCCGACCCATCGCATAGCGTGAGTCAACGGTCGGCCCTTCGTGTTCGGATGACCGGCCGCGCGGCTCGTATCCGCGCGCGCCTTCAACCAATGTCGTTCGACGCGGAGGACCGGCCACCTGCGCCACCGGCCGTCACGCCGCTACTGCACATGCCATCTTTGCTGGCCGAGCAGGAGACCGCCAGAGACTGGCGACGAGAAAGCCCGCCGCGCGCGCCGACCGACGGCCCCACGAACGGGGCGAACCGAATGCGCTCGGTAGCGCCATGAGCAAAGCCCGACACCCACACCCCGTCCGATCGAACCCGAGCAGACGGGCAAGCCAAACTGGCCATGATTCGCAGGACTGGCGGTCATGCATGAGCTCGTCGGGCCGCCGTCGCTCGAGTCGGACACAAACGGAGAAGCGAACCGCGGCCTCGTAGGCGGACCCGCGTAGGTGAAGCCAGGTCTTGACCCAGCACATCGCGCGAATCTCTCTCCCTAAGACGTGAGCGTCGCGCCCGCTTTGCCTCCGCGACCGTCGCGCCTTGCGATGTGGTGAAGGTGCCGTGATGCCACGAACCCTGGTGGGCTCGCGGGCTCGCGGGCGCGCCGGAGCGCGGGCACGGGGCTTGGCATCTCGGACCTGTGAGCTCGAAAGCTCGGTCACGAGGCTCAGATGTAGCAAGCGCCGCGCGGTGTTGGCGCGGCGCTCGCGGTTACTGCGTGACGTGTGGCTTTCTATCCGTGCGAGTGCGACCCTTCGCCGAAGCTGAAGGTCGGCTGCCCGGTGGTCGGGTCGAGGAACAGCTTTCGGTTGTCTCCCTGGTCGCGGAAGCTGAACATCGAGTTGAGGGATCCGGCGCTCGAGTCAAATGACCCGGGGATCCTGGGCAGGCCCCAGTTGTCCTCGATGAACTTGTCGATCGAGCTGGTATCGGTCAGCGTGTGATCGACCTTCCCCTCCTTCGCCCACGGCGAAACGAGCAGGAACGGTAGCCGGGGCCCATAGCCGCAGCGGCCGTTCTGTCCCGCAAGCGGCGTCCCCGTCCCGCACAGCCCGGTGCCGGTGAGGAAGTCCTGCGGGCCGGGCGGGTTCGCGACGCTGCTGGTGTTCGACGGGTTGTGGACGCCGCTGAACGCATGGTCGTAGAACCCGTCGGAGTCGTCGTAGGTGATGATCACCGCTGTGCTCGACCAGTCCGGAGTCTGCTCGAGCGCGTTGATCTCGGTGGTGACGAACTGCTGCTCGTCATAGGGGTCTGAGTAGCCGGCATGGCCGTCCTCGTAGCCGGGGGCCTTGAGGAAGCTGACCGCCGGGAGATGGTCGGGCGAGAGGTAGCCGTGGCTGATTGCGCCCAGCAGCGAGTTGAAATCGCTGATGTCGTATTGGTGGTTGGCGGTGTTGAACTGCGGCACCCCGCCCGTGATGGTCTGCGTGTCGGTACCGATCACCGCCAGCGACGCTGGGGGCAGGTGGTGCGGGTTGGCGGTCGACGCGTAGTACTCGAACGGCTCGTGATGCGGGATGTAGTCGTCCTTGTTGCCGTAGTTGGTGGGGCCCGGCAGCGTGCCGCCGGTCCCGCCGATCGCCGCTCCGACCGGGTGCACCGCGTTGCAGAGGCCTTGATCGGTGGCGGGTGGCTGGGCGAACTTGCCCTTGAACTGGTTCGGGATGAACGTGCTCGTTGGCTGAGCGCCACCGGTCGCCTGGGCGAAGCTGGTCGTCGGCCGGAACCCGCCCTGGAAGAAGCCCCAGCTGAGCCCCTTGGCGTTGAGCTCATCGCCGATGTTCGTCCCCTTCAGCGAGACTGCATCGCGGGTCGAGCAGTCGTCGTAGTAGGGCTGGGCGTCGTCGATCAGCGAGTAGCCGCCCTGCCCGTCCGGAACCGTATCCCCGTCGGTGTTGGCCCCGTTGATCTGAATGCCGACGTTGCCGGTGTTGCCGGAGGCAAGATTGATCGCCCCTGGCGTGGAGGGGCCGAACGTGTTAGCGAAGAAGTTGTCGCTCATCGCGAAGTTCTTGGCGTAGTTCCACATGCCGGTGACGGTGTTGCCGTCGTAGTAGTTCATGACGTCGGTGGCCTTGCACGCCTGGCCGGTGGGGCTCGCGCCCGACCCGGTGCCAACGCTCGTGACGAACTTGTCCATCTTGCCGCCGTCGAACGCCTTCTGCTCGTCGGCGTAGCCGTGGTCCTGATCGCAGACCAGCACGTCATTGATGTTTGCCGGGTCGAGACGCCGCGGGTTGGCCTGGTTGCCGCTCGCGTCGCTGTTCGGATTGTTCGTCAGCAGGGTCCCCTGCCCGTCCAGACCCGGAGTGTCATAGAGACCGTTCACGCGGACATGATGGCCGCCGAAGAATCGCTGCCCGGAAGAATTCGCCGCGAACGGATACGTCCCGAAGTAATGGTCAAACGAGACGTTCTCCTGAAAGATGATCACCAGATGCTTGATCGGCGTGCGCGTCGACCCATCCGCGGTATTCGGCTTGTGAGCGCCGCCATGAGCGGCCGCGACCGCCACGGCCCCTCCCAGCGCGCACGTGGCGGCTACCACGACTATGAGCGCCCGCCTTATTCCAAAGACCGTTCGCATGCGACCTCCTCCACACGAGTGTTTGGCTGACCCAGCCCCCCGGAAGCCACGCGCAGCCGCGCCCGGACGGGACCCGGGAACGTGCGGGGAACCGCAGGCTTTCCAGCCCGATCAATCCGCGAACACTGTCAGGTTGTGAACCTCGTGTGAAAAAATTTCCGCGGCCAGCCGATACCCCCGGGGTCCTGCCCGACCCGAAGCCGGTTCCGCGATCGCCGGCCCGCCGCAGGCGTTCGGCTGAGCCATCGACAAGCACCGAGAACCCACCCGCCCCCTCAGCCGGGAGATTCGGCCTCCCCGCATCCCAACCCGCGCAATCGACGCCGCGCGACGCCGCGTCGCCGCCCATGGTGAGCTGCCACCCTCAACCAGCTGAGCGAGGACCTACCACGGCCTGGACGATCCGACAGCTATTCGGCGCCGGAACGGCTACCCGGAGACAACGCGATTCACGCCGCGCCCTTGACGAGTCTTGGAAGCGCGCCGGTGCTGTCTCCGCAATACAGAAATGGGGCCGAACAGCACGATGGCAGCCCGCCGAGCCGGGGGAGCCGAATGGCGCGCCGGTCCGACCGGCATCCAAGCGAAGGACAGGTCAGGCGACTGCTCGGCACAGGGAGCGCCGCCATCGAACACGCTCGAGCCACCGGCCTCGCGCGATCAGATCCGCTCGTTAGACGCGTTATTGGCGGCCGAGTTGCGGGTCGCTGGTCAAACGGCTGCCGGACTCCAGTCTTCCTGCGAGCTGGTAGCTGAAGCTGGGGTCGCTCGGCGTGGTGAGCGCGATGTCGTACCAGCCGCCAGAGTGGCGGGTGTTGATCGTGATCACCTTCCTGCTGTGCACGGTGATGCGCCGGTCGCGCCCGTAGGCGTCGGCGATGTCGATCGTGGTCGGCCGCCGGTGGCGGTCCCCATCACCGGAGCCCGGACCGCTGGAGATACGGATCCTGAGCGTGCCGCCCGGGTCCTCGGTTTCCACCTCGACCCGCACCACGGTGCCGGGAGAGCCCGCGAAGTGGCGGAAGAACCCGTTCGGGCCATGGAGGCTCAAGTCGTAGGTGCCCGGGTTGGGGAGTGCCGCGGCCAGTTTGTCGCCTGCGCCGATCGTGTAGCTGTAGGGCGCGCCTGGGACGGTCAGCGAGCGGGCCTGGAGGCCGACCCCGAGTCGGCCGTGGTTGGAGATCGTGAGATCCAGCGTCTGTGGGTCGGCGTGGAAGTCGACGTCGAAGCGGTAGCCGAGCCGGCGCGATAGCCGTTTTCCGCGCTCCTGGGTGGGCACCGATCCGACAGTCGGCGGCACCGGGTGAAACGGAGGGGGAGGCGGTTTGCTCTGGTCCGGCTCGTACGCAGCCACGCTGGGCAGCGGCGGAACCTGGTCGGACGCGCTCGTGAAGTCGAACGCCGACGTGAGATCGCCGCAAACGGCGCGCCGCCACTCCGTGAGGTTCGGCTCCTCGACGCCGAAGCGCGCCTCGATGAACCGGATCAGCGAGGTGGCGTCGAAGACCTCAGAACAGACCCAACCGCCCTTACTCCACGGCGAGACCACGAGCAGCGGCACACGCACGCCGAGACCATACGGCCCGGGGACGCCGTTGGTGCCGCCGGTCGTCCCCGCCGTGCCGTCGAACAACTCGTTCTCGAGCGACACCGTCGACTGGCCGGCGAGGGCGCCGACGCTCGGGTACGGGCCGACGATGTGGTCGAAGAAGCCGTCGTTCTCATCCCAGTTGATGAACAGGGCCGTCTTCGACCACACCTCGGGGTTGCTCGTCAGTGCATCGAGTATTCCGGCCGTGTAGAAGGCGCCATAACCGGGGGGCCACGGCGGATGCTCGGTGTATGCCTCGGGGGCGGGTATCCACGACACGCTCGGCAACCGGTCGTTGGCGACGTCGGCGGCGAGGATGTCGAACAGGCCGCCGCCGTCCTTTACGTCGGTCCCGGTACGAGCCCTGTCATACAGCGGGTTCCCCGGCTTGGCGTTCTGGTATTGGAGGAAGTACAGCAGTGAGTTGTCACCGAAGTTGCCGATGTACGGATCGGAGGTGAATCCCCACACACCCGCGAGGTCGAGCCCGTTACCGATGTCCTGGTAGATCTTCCAGCTGATCCCCGCCGCCTGCAGCCGTTCCGGATAGGTGGTCCAGCTGTACCCAATCTCGTCATTCGCGATGACCGGCCCGCCGCCCTTCCCGTCGTTCCCGTCCCAACCGGTCCATATGTAGTACCGGTTGGGATCGGTCGGCCCGAACACCGAGCAGTGGTAGCCGTCGCACACGGTGAACGCATCGGCCAGCGCGTAGTGAAACGGAAGGTCCGAGCGCTCCATGTGCGCCATGCACGTGGTGGTCTTGGTCGGCAGCCACTGATCCCAGTTGCCGCCGTTGAACATCCGATGCGTCGGGTCCCAGTTATGGTCGAGATCCTCGATGAAAGTGAGCGCCAGGTTGTCCGCCCCGTTCGGGTCCGAGGGGTGAAACGGCGGCACCACGGTGGTGCCCTCGGCCTGGAACCACACCGGCTTACCGCTCGGCAGCACCGCCGGATGCGGATCGCCGAACCCGCGGACGCCACGCATTACGCCAAAGTAGTGATCGAACGAGCGGTTCTCCTGGGTCAGCACCACAATGTGCTCGACGTCCCTCAGCGAACGCGTGCTCCGGTGCGCCGGGATGGCCAGCGCGCGGGCGATGCTGTCGGACAGCATCGTCGTCGCCACGCCACCGCCCGCTAGCTCGAGAAACCTCCGCCGGCTCACCGCGCGCATCAGCACCACCCACCTCACGTCCACAGGCAACGCTCCAACACGCCGCCCTGGTCTCAGCGTCGAGCCTACCGGCGGCTGAACGCCAGCGGCAAAATTTTCGTGCGCGGGGACTGCCACAACCCCTGGCCTTCCGAGCAACCTGAAGGGACTGGGCCGCGCTCTCGCAACCGGACGAGACCCAGAACAGCCGCCTGGCCGAGCCGCCGCTGGCGGGCCGCCCTGACGACGCGGACGCGTTCGTGACCACCCGCTTCGCCGGGGACCTCCTTTACCGCCATGACGAGCATTTCGTTGCGGCT
>CAVTRE010000006.1:0-1404832 GCA_963737055.1 uncultured Solirubrobacterales bacterium
CCCTTGCGCTGCCAACCAGACGAGCGCTCCGCGCCCGGCCGATCGAGGCGATCGGGGCGCGAGAGTAGATCAGGACTTCTGGACCGCCCCCCATCGGAACCGAAACGGAAGGATCAACAATGACCGCATCGCACACGACAGATTTGGACATGGGTTCGAGGCTCTCGTTGCTCTGGATCTTCTACATGTTCAACGCCGCCTACATCGACATCACCACGCTGTACTACAGCGTGTTCATCAACCACCACGCGAAGGTTCATTACACCCAAGCATTCCTACTCGGAGCCGGCGTCCTCATCGAGATTTCCATCTCGATGGTTGTCCTGTCTCGTTTACTGCGATACCGGGCAAATCGCCGGGCCAACATCGCAGCCGGCGCGTTCTTGACAGCGGTTCAGATCGTGACGCTATTCGTCGCAACGCCGACTTTGGCCTATCTGTTCTTCTCACTGATATTGATCGCCACATCGGCGGCTGCCGTCTGGTACGCATCGAAGTGGTCTGACCCCGCGACCCGGATCGCGCTATCGGGCAGCAGCCCCGCTCCTGATCGCGGAACCGGAGCGCCGGTCCAAGACCAGCCCAACGGCGCATTCGGACCTGTCAGGGCGTGAATCAAGCTAGACACCGCGATCTCGCGTGACGGGACGATCGCCTTCGCCGGCGGCCGTCATCGGAACCTCCTTTCAGCGCGCGACGGGCACCTCTTCGCCGACGGTCGCGTCCATTTACCGCTGTAAATTCGCAGGCGGTTCAGGTTCCCGAGGTTGAGTCTATGCGGCGGTCACCTCCTCGTCGAGGGTGTCTGGGTCGGTTTGCCGGTACTTGATGCGGTAGAGGTGCTGGCGGTCGACGTCGGTTAACGTCGCGCCGTTGCTGGCGTGGCTGAAGAACAGGTCGAGCACCGCCCAGACGAGTGAGAGGCAGCTGGTTTCGCCGGGGAACCGGCCCATCACCTTGGTGCGCCGGCGGACCTCACCGAGCGATCGCTCGAGGAGATTGGTAGACCGCCAGCGTTCGCGATGTCGGAGCGGGTAGCGCAGGTGCACGACGAGCGCGTCGAGGTCGTCTGAGAGGCAGCGGGCGGCCGACTCGTAGCCGCCGTGCTCGAGTTCTGAGATGAGGACCTGGAGACGGAGCTTGCCGTCCTTGACGCTGGTTGCGTCGGTGAGCGCTGACCAGTAGTTGAACCGGATCCGGTCGTGCTCTGACTTCGGCAGCTTCGCGATGAGGTTGCGTAGGCGGTGAACCGCGCAGTGCTGACAGTCAGCTCGTGGCCAGATCTCTTCGATCGCCGAGATCAGTCCGGGGGCGCCGTCGGCCACGACCAGTCGCGGCGCGGCGAGCCCGCGCGTGGTCAGGTCGCGGCCGAGCTCGAGCCAGTCCTCCTTGGCTTCCCGCATCCCCAACCGCACCGAAACCAGCTCTCTGGCGCCGGTTTCGGTGATCCCCCAGGCGCAGATCACGCCCTCCTTCGGGCCGCTGGGACGGACCGGCAGATAGATCGCGTCGAGGAACAGCACGACCAGGTTGACGTCATACAGCGAGCGGCGACAGAACGCTTCGAACCGCTCGTGCAGCTCCGCGCAGATCGTCGCGACCGTCGACTTTGACGTGCGTCCGAGCCCGGCCTCCTCGCACAGAGACTCGACGTCGCGCATCGACAGGCCACGCACGAACCCTCCGATCACCAGCGCCTTCAACGGATCGGTCCGCAGCAGCCGCTTGCAGTGCCACTTCGGGAACAGCTTCGAGACGAACGGCATCGCCGCCTCCCGTGCCTGCGGGATCTCGATCCGCAGCTCACCCTCCCCGGTCTGCACATGCCGGGGCCGGAAACCGTTGCGCTTCCCCGGCGGCCCGTCAGGCCGACGCTCGTAGCGGGCGCGGCCGAGCCACTGGTCGAACTCGTCCTCGACCGCCCGCTGGATGATCAACCGGGCACCGAGCCGGGCCAGCTCGGACAACATCTTCTGCGGGTCATCGACCATCCCCTTGGACAGCAGCTTGTCGATGCTCGCTTGTATCTCCGCCGAGGGCGGTACGGTGCGTCTCACGGGTCGCGGTAGGGACGGCCATTTGCTGACCGCCCCCCGCGCAGATCCCAGCGTGCGGAACTACCGCACTGGGCTCCTCGCTCGGGTGTTGGCGTTGAATCGCGCGTCAGGCCAGGGATGCACGATCCGGGCCGGTGGGAGCCATCGAGACGCCAGGCGGCTTCGTCGTTCCCAGGCCAGGTTCGTGCGTTGACTGCGGCGCCGAAGCGCCGTGAACCAGTGACGCTGAACTTGGTCGTGGAACGTGCTGACCGCCCTGATGTTGCCGGGCACGGCGTAGTAGCGGTAGTGCCCTTGCACCACGCGCTCTAGCCACCGTCCCTGCTCGGGGATGGGCAGGTGTCGGCGTCGCTTCTGTTCTTCCTTGATCGCCTTTAGCTTGGCCCGCATCCGCTTCTTCTCCGTCACGCGCCGAAGCGCGAAGCGCCCGTGCCTGTCCTTCGCGCACATGTGCGTGAAGCCCAGGAACGTGAACGTCTCCGGCTTGCCAAGTCCTCGCTTCTGTCGGCGTTCGGCGGCGAACCGGCCGAACTCGATCAGGCGCGTCTTCTCGGCCGCGAGCTCCAAGTTGAACTGCGCAAGCCTTCCGTGCAGCTCAGCCAGGAACCGCTCAGCGTCGTCGCGGTGTTGAAAGCCCACGATGTAGTCGTCTGCGAAACGCACGATGATCATCTCGCCGCGCGCCTCCCGGCGCCTCCATCGATCGGCCCACAGGTCGAACACGTAGTGCAGGTAGACGTTGGCGAGCAACGGTGAAACCGATGCCCCCTGTGGCGTCCCCTCCAGCGTGTCGACCAACTCCCCGTTCTCGATCACCCCTGCGCTCATCCATTTCTGGATCAGGCGCAGGAGCCTCCGATCCCCGATCCGGTGCTCCAGCAAACGGGCCATCCACGACCTGTCGATGTGCTCGAAGTAGCCACGAATGTCCGCGTCCAGAATCCAGCTCACCTTTCTCCGCCCGATCGCGAACGCGAGCGCGTCCAACGCTTGATGCGGTGAGCGCCCGGGCCGAAACCCGTAGGAGAAACCGAGGAAGTCCGTCTCGTAGATCGCGTTCAGTACCTCGACCACCGCCCGCTGAAGGATCTTGTCCTCAAGCGTGGCGATCCCGAGCGGCCTTTGCCGCCCGTCCGGCTTCGGTATGTACGCCCTGCGTGACGGCTTCGCCCGGTAGCTGCCGCGATGAACCCGGGCGTGCAGATCGCGAAGGTTCTCCTCGAGATCCAGCCCGTACTCCAGCCACGTGACCCCGTCCACTCCGGTCGCGGCCTTCGGGTTCAACGCCCGGTAGGCCGCCCGGAGGCGATCGACGTCAACGTGGTGCAGCAGCGCGGTGAACCGTGCTCCCTTGCCCTGCTGTGCGATTCGACGCACGCGATCGAGCGCACTTGGCGCGCCTTGCCCGGCTCTGGGTCCGGGGCGCGCTTTGCTCGTCGCGTTCCCCTCGCGCAGGCCCCTTCCCTCCACCACCTCCGCGGCCGCTTGCGCGGCGTTGTTCGGCGGCTTCATAGGTAGTACGGGCCTGTCCGACTTCTCGCGCTCGTTCATCGGGGGATTACCGCCTCAGCGTTCCCCCCGCGGCCCACCGCCCGCTGATATGCCACCCCGCGAACCATCCAGGACGAGGCATCATCACCAGGCGCGGGCGACCGCGAGATCTCCCGGTTCTCGGCATGAAGAGATCGCACACGTGCACGGGTTCTCCGACCACGCAGGGCCCACTGGCGACTCGCGATAACGCCGCCAGCGATATTGCCTTCCGCACCTACGACCGCGTCGGCACCCTGGACAATGGAGTTTTCGAGGCTCAATAGCCGGCCCGCGTGCACCCCTGTCAACGCTTCGCTGCGCCCTCGCGGGTCGCCAACGCATGACTCGGGGCCACCGTGACTCGCTAGGTCTTCGACGTAGGGCTCTTTCATCCCCTTCCTCATGCCGGTTGTCCGGCGCTTTCCGTAGGCCTCCTTCATCGTCTGGCAGGACTTGAGGGAACCTACGCCGTCGCTCTGACAGCACCCGTCGCCTATTTACAGCGGTCTTTGGACGCGACCGAGGCCGGCGCGGGGTAGCGCGGCCACGTCAAAGCGGGGCTCTCGCCGTCTGCGCAGTCGTCATACCGTGCGATCTGGCCCAATGGCTCCGTTCGACGGCCATCGGCCGGGGCTGGAGGCCGGCTTTTCCGATCGGCTTGGGAACTTTCGGCCCGATAAGGCTGTCGAGTCGTCGCTGAGCGCGACCGAGCCTCGTCAGGCGACCATCCGGCTACGCGCGCGGAGGCACGATGCCGCTACCGAGCGAAGTCGTCCAGCATCTTCAAGGCCGTCTGCGCGCCCTGATCGAGAAGCCGATCGGAGAGATCGCGGTCCGTGAGCGCCCTGGCGAGCTGCAGGGTGCCGACCATCAGTCCGAAGACCGTGAGCGCGTCCGTCCGAGCGGTCTCGAGGTCGGTCGGGTCCAGGCGCGAGGCGATGTCGTCGATCTCGTCCATCAGTTCGTCGGTGAAGACCTGTCGGGTGGCGGCGGGGCGGCGGGCGATCTCGTCGAGCAGCGCAGCCGACGGGCAGCCGTCGGCGGACTGGTCGCGGTGCTGGGGAGACAGGTAGGAGCGGACGAACGCCTCGAGTCCGGCCCGATCTGCGGGCTGGGAGTCGAGGCTTTGGTGTTGGGCGCGCAGCTGGTCGGCGAGGACGTTCGCGACAAGATCCTCCTTGGAGGCGAAGTGGGCATAGAAGGCGCCGTTGGTCAGGCCGGCGTCGGACATCACAGCCGCGATGCCGGCGCCGTCGATGCCGTCTTGCTTGAAGCGCCGCCCGGCCGCTTCGAGGATGCGCTGTCTCGTTGCCTGCTTCTGGTCCTTGCCGTATCGCATCACGAGCCTCCCTGTTCGGACTGTCTCGATCATGCCGTGGGCCCTGCCACGCGGGGGTTTGGCCCCTCGGCCGTCAACCGGTGGGCCCGGACACAACTCGCCATAGCATTATAGCCGTACTATGATATTATGAACGTAATACGACGCGAGGCAAGGAGCAGGTCATGGAAGCCAAGACAGACCGAGTAGCGCTGGTGACGGGAGCATCGTCCGGAATCGGGGAGGCCGCCGCACGCGCCCTCGTCGGCGCTGGATTTACGGCGTACGGGACGAGCCGCAGAGCGACCCCGGGCGAGAAGCGCGGGGAAGTGGTGTTCCTGCCACTCGACGTCACCGACGATGAGTCGGTGGCCGACGCGGTGCGCGCGGTGCTCGACCGCTCCGGCCGCATCGACGTGCTGGTCAACAACGCCGGCATCGGCTCATCCGGTGCCAGCGAGGAGAGTTCCGTCGCCCAGGACCGGATTGTCTTCGACGTCAACGTCTTCGGCCTCATCCGCATGACCAAGGCCGTCCTGCCCCACATGCGCGCGCAGGAGAGCGGACGCGTCATCAATATGTCGTCGGTCGGCGGATTCGCGCCCCAGCCGTTCATGGCCAGCTATGTCGCGTCCAAGCACGCGGTCGAGGGCTACTCCGAGTCCGTCGACCACGAGGTCCGCGAGCGCGGTGTCCGCGTTCTACTCGTCGAGCCCTTCAACACGAGCACCGGCTTCGACGCGAGCGTGGTGCGGGGTGAGAACCCACTGCCGGTCTACGAGCAGGGACGCCACACCTTCGAAGCCATCCTGGCGGACGGGATGAAGACCGGGAACGACCCCGCAGTGATCGCCAAGGTGATCGTCGCGGCGGCAACCGACCCAAAACCAAAGCTGCGGTACACCGCAGGCCCGGGGGCCGGCCGCGTCAGCATGCTCCGCCGCCTCGTCCCGGCCCGGGTCTTCGACAAGCAGATCCGCAAGATCAACCGGATGACATGACAGGCCGATTTGCATTATGGTCGTAATGTTGTATTATGACCATAATACAAAGGCTGAAGCTGAACGCACAAGGAGACGAAGCGATGACGAAGGTCCAAGAGCCCACGGAGGCGACCCTTAAAGCCACGTGGACGAACACACCGACGCAGAGAATGAACGCCGGCGGCGTCCAGTTCGCGTACCGAGAGCTCGGGCCGAGCACGGGGGTGCCGGTGGTCTTCCTCACCCACCTGGCCGCGGTCCTCGACAACTGGGACCCCCGCGTCGTGGACGGCATCGCCGCCGAGCATCGGGTCATCACCTTCGACAACCGAGGTGTCGGCGCCTCCAGCGGGTCGACGCCGAAGACGATCGAGGAGATGGCGAGCGACGCGGTGACCTTCATCCGTGCCCTCGGCTTCGAGCAGGTCGACCTGTTCGGGTTCTCGATGGGCGGCATGATCGCCCAGGTGATCGCGCAGCAGGAGCCGCGGCTCGTGCGCAAGATGATCCTCGCCGGAACCGGCCCCTCGGGAGGCGAAGGCATCGACAAGGTGACCCGCATCTCCTACCTCGACACCGCGCGCGGAGTGCTGACACGCCAGGACCCCAAGCAGTTTCTGTTCTTCACCCGCACTCCGAACGGGCGCCAAGCCGGCAAGCAGTTCCTGGCGCGGTTGGAGGAACGCACAAAGGACCGCGACAAGGCCATCTCCGTAGGCTCATTCCGCGCCCAGCTAACGGCAATCCACCGATGGGGTCAGCAGAAGCCGACGGACCTCGCGAGCATCCACCAGCCGGTGCTCGTCATGAACGGAGAGAGCGACAAGATGGTGCCCAGCAAGAACACCGTCGACCTCGACCAGCGACTCCCGAACAGCCAGCTCGTCATCTATCCCGACGCCGGACACGGCGGCGTGTTCCAATTCCACGAGGACTCCGTCAAGCGGGCGCTCGAGTTCCTCTAAAGAGCTCCCGCGCCGCCGCACACGTGGAGAAACGAGATGAAGGCCTTCGTTGTCGAGCAGTACGGCAAGGACGGACTCCGCGCCGCCGACGTATCCGAGCCCGAGGTCGAGCCCCGCGATGTGCTGGTCAAGGTGAGCGCCGCGAGCATCAACCCGCTGGACAAGATGGTCCGCGACGGCGAGTTCAAGCGGCTCCTGAAGTACCGGACCCCGTTCGTGCTCGGTCACGACGGTGCCGGCGTGGTCGCGAGGGTCGGCTCCGCTGTACGCGACTTCCGCGTCGGTGACGAGGTCTACGCCCGGGCCCGCGACCTGCGGATCGGGACCTTCGCGGAGTACATCGCGATCGACCAGGACGACGTCGCGCCCAAGCCAGCCTCGCTCACCCTGCACGAGGCGGCCGCGGTGCCGCTGGTGTCACTGGCTGGCTGGCAGGCCCTCGTCGACCGCGCCCACGTCAAGCCCGGCCAGAAGGTCCTCGTCCACGCCGGCTCCGGCGGCCTGGGGTCGACCGTCATCCAGCTCGCCAAGCACCTCGGCGCCACGGTAGCCACGACCGCGCGCGGCGAGAACGCGGAGCTGGTGCGCCGTCTCGGCGCCGACGTCGTCGTCGACTACACCAAGGAGGATTTCGCCGAAGTGCTCTCCGGCTACGACGTCGCGATCGACTCGCTCGGTGGCGAGAACCTCATGAAATCCCTCACCGTCCTCAAGCCGGGCGGGCAGGCGATCGGCGTGACCGGTCCGCCGGACCCCGGGTTCGCGAAGCAGCTCGGAGCGCCGAAGCTGATCGGCGTTGTGATGGGCCTGCTGAGCAGAAAGATCCACAAGCAGGCGCGGAAGCTAGGCGTGAGCTACTCGTTTCTGTTCATGCAGGCCAGCGGCCGGCAGCTGCGCGAGCTGGCTGCCCTCTACGACGCCGGCCACCTGCACCCCGTCATCGACAAGACGTTCCCGTTCGACCAGACCCTCGGGGCGCTCGCGTACGTCGAGCAGGGTCGCGCCAACGGCAAGGTCGTCCTCACGCTCGACTGATACGCCGCCCGCCGCCCAACGCCGCAACGTGTCCGATCGCGGAAGCGAATCGGCGGCACACGCAGACGCCTGTCTTGGACGACAACGAGAAGGCAAGATCCCAGCGCCAGGATCCGAGCCGCTCGTGCACTTGCGCCGGCCCAACGTCAGCCCCCGAAGCCGCGCTCAGCAGGGCTCGGCAGGAATGCCTTGGGATACCCCAGGCACCGCGAGAGCGGGTCTGCCACCTGCGCCCGTTTCCCGACATCAGTGGTTCCGCGACCAGAACCCCGCGCGTCGGTGCACCACTCCATCGGCGAATCAGGGGAGTAGGGATGGGGGCAGACCACCGATGCCGGGACGCATCGCTGCTTCGCTGTCAGGCGCCGGGGATCGTGTGCATCGAGCCGGGGAGCCGGGCGCGTTGATCCCGGGATGGATCCTCGCGAGAATACGGCGCGTGGAACGCGATGCGTTGGAGATCAACCGTGCGTGGTGGGACGGGGCCGCTGTGATCCACGGCGACGACCCGATCTACGACAGCGATGCTTTGATCGCCGGCGCCGACTGGCTGGGCGAAGAGGAGCAGACGGCGCTCGCCGCGTCGGTCGGCAGCGTGGACGGGTTGGACGTGATCCATGTGCAATGTCACATCGGCTTCGACACGATCTCGCTGGCGCGTCGGGGCGCGCAGGTCACCGGCCTTGACTTCTCTCCGGCCGCGCTCGCGAAGGCAGAGGAGTTGGCGAGACGCTCAGGCGTGGAAGCCACGTGGGTGCAAGCCGACGCTGCCCGCATTCCCGCCCACCTGGACGGGCGTTTCGATCTGGCGTACGCGACGATCGGCGCGATCAGCTGGATCGAAGACCTCCCTGCCTGGATGCGCGCGGTCGCGGCGACCCTACGGCCCGGCGGGCGCTTCGTGCTCGTTGAGGTCCATCCGCTTCTCACGATGGTCGCCGAGCGGGAGCCGTTGTCGCTCGACTTCCCCTACTCGTTCGACGGACCGCACCGCTTCAACGAGCCAGGCACCTATGCCGATCCAAGTGCCGAACTTGCCTCGAGCGAGACCGTCAACTTCGCCCACAGTCTCGGCGAGACTGTCACGGCCGCGATCGAAGCGGGCCTGCGGATCGACTCGCTCACCGAACACGTGGAGGCGAGCAAGTCGCCTCGTCCGCCAATGGTTCCGCGCGAGGCCGACGGCCGGTACCGGCTCCCCCTCGACGGACAGCCTCTCCCGATCCTATTCACGCTGCTGGCGACCAAGCTGGACGGCTGATCCAGCAACAGGTTCGCCACCACTGTGCGCGAACACGCGGCGATACGAAAGCACGCGCCCTCCGCGGCTCAAACTCAGTTCTGCTCCTCGCCAATCGCGAGACGCTCGGCGCCGGTGGCCCTCAGCCGCGGATGCCGACGAGCTCGGAGTTGCGCTTTGCCATGAACTCCGGTGCGATGCCGGCGCCGACTCCGCGGTCACGAAGGTGCTTGCGGATCGCCTCACTTGTGACGCGCAGCAAGCACTCCGCCGCTGTCGCTCTCATAGTCCGAGCGGGCACCAGCCCACACCCGCCAATCTCTTCCCCGATGGACGAGCACCAGCCCGCCGGGACCATCGGCCGAGACTTCCGCACCGCCGGGGTGAACCGAGCGTCTGAGGCAAGCATTGACGTCGACCCTCCAGGTGCTAGCGCTCAAGGAGAAACGCAGCAAGCACAGAAGCAGCAGTCGAGGTTGTCCCGCTCGTCGTGGAAATTCATAGTGGCGGCGGTCCGACTGTCATCGTTACATAGTGAGCGCTGCGATGTCGTCCTCCTCGGTGGTGTGAGTGACGGCTTGGCGACGACGGAGTAGGTCGGCTTCGATCTTGACTGCGAGGGTGGCGAGGCCGCGGTAGCCCTCGACCTTGCGGAATCGGCTCTCGGCTTCGAGCATCCCGGCGGCGGTCCAGCGCAGGCACATGTCGCCGGAGCTCCAGTGCTTGACGTTGCGGTGGATGACCCGGACGGTGGAGATCATTGACTCGCACGGATTGGTCGACTGGAGCGTGAGCTTGAGCTTGCCGGTGATCCCCAGGCGGGTCACGGTCAGCGTCTCCTCCATCCCCTCCCGGAGCGAAGCGGCGGCACCGGGATGGTCGCGGTCCAGCTCGATCGCGAGTGACGTGAGCTGCTCGAGCGCCCGCTCG
Organism: uncultured Solirubrobacterales bacterium; assembly: GCA_963737055.1. Lineage (GTDB taxonomy): Bacteria > Actinomycetota > Thermoleophilia > Solirubrobacterales > Solirubrobacteraceae > Palsa-465. The sequence continues at coordinate 10,062 of CAVTRE010000006.1, forward strand.
TGGTTGGTCTCCTGCCACGCCCGCCGCAGCCGGGTCTTGACCGCCGAGCGGTTGCGCTCGGGGAGATGGTCAAGCACGTTGCGTTGCTTGTGCTGTGTACAGCGCTGCACCGGGACGTCGTTGCCGAACACCTGGCGTATGGCTTTCCGCAGGCCCTTCGATCCGTCGATCACGAACAGCAGCCCTTGCTCGACGTCAAGGCCCCGGTCGACCAGGTCGGCCAGCAGCGCTGACGCGACCGTCGCGTTCTCGGTCGAGCCGTCCCACAGCCCGAGGGCGAGCTTCTCGCCCTCGGTCGAGATCCCCAACGCGACGATGTTCGTGCGACCGTGCAGATCGATCCCGTCGAGCATGATCACCGCCAGGCGCAGATCGGACAGTGGCCGGTTCATCAGCTTCCACAGCTGATCGCGGGTCCGCTGCACGAACGTCCGGGACACCGCCGACTTCGAGGTCGACCGGGCGTCCGCCTCGACCTCGGCGCCGACCGGCTCCTGCGCGCGGCCGTACTGGCGGGTCGAGACGCCGGCCAGGATCCGCTCCAGCACGACATCGCCGAGCTGATCACGATCGGCGAAATGGTCATAAGTCGCGAGCGGCAGCTCTGACTCGCCGTCCGCGGTCCGAGCCCGCGGCCGCCTGACCGCAACGCGCCGGCCGCCGAGCGTGACCTCGCCGGTCTCGTGGCCGTGACGGACCGCGGTCCGCTCAGGGTTCCACTTCCCCTTCGGGCCGACGACCTCGTCGACCTCCTGCTCGAGCAGCTCCCTGAGCACACCGAGCCCGACCTCGACCGACAGCGCGAGCAGCCCCTCCATCGCGACCCCCACCAGCTCCCCCAACGCCTCCCGCACCCGCTCCGGGAGCACGGCCTCATCCTGGGTCGCCTCTGCGACCGGTACGTTCCACTTCACGGCGGTTCCTCCTTTGGATCTCGGCGGATCGCCCATCACGCTCCCACCAGGAGCGGACGGGCCGGAGGGACCGCCGTCACCTCAAACTTCTACGAGCCGTGGGACAACCTCCAGCAGTCTCGTGGCCGCGCGCCAGACGACCGATCTGGAGGTCAAGGAGACACCGAGCCCACACTTCCGGTCCAGGCGTGACGCAGGCGCCCCATTGGCGGAGCTGCTGCGGCTGCTCCTCTGCACACAAGCAAGTCGGCGCTAGCCGCATCAGAGCTAGCGCCGCCGCGGCTTGGGCGACTACCAGCACGTCGGCCTCGTCGACGAAGACTTCCGCATAGCCCCGGCAAACCGGGCATCCGCCGCCGCCGAGCCGACACCCCGGCGAGCTGTTAGCCGGCCGTCGGCGGCTCTGCAAGCAGGCAAGCGGCAGCCGACTCGTCCGCCGTCGGACTGCCCCTCACCATCGCAGACCAGCCGTCATCTGGAGGACTGACTCGTCGTTCACAGTGCCGGTTTCGGACAGAGGGAGTCACGACGACCGCGGTGATGCGCGTGCTCGCGCCGACACGAACGCAGGTCTCGGCACCGTTGATTACTTCGGTCTCACAAATCGCCAAGCTCGCGACGCGTCGCGTCATCGACGCTCAGGCTGCGGCTGCCACTCAAGTCGGAGTTGCGCTTGGCAGGAACGCGGGTGCGAGGCCGACGCCGGCTCCGAGGTCGCGAACGTGCTTGCCGATCGCGTGACCGTGGCGGCCAGCAAGCGCCCCCGGCGCTCCCGCTCTCATAGACCGAGCAGGCGCCAGGTCCAGCCCTCGGATCTCTTCCCAGTTTGGAATGCGATGAAGGACGCGGGTCTCCGGTGGGCGTGGTCCTGGTGAGAGGTGGTCGACGCCCGGCGTCGAACGGCTGAGTCAGGCGCGCGCGGTATCGGCCGCGCGGCCGGGCCATTCGAATAACAGGGCGTCGACCGGCGGGTCACGCTACGCGATCGGTCGGCTGATGCCCTTCCGGCAGGAAGGAGATGCCTGATGCTGCATGTTGGGCTTGATCTGAGCCGCCGGCGGCTGGATGTGTGTGTCCTCTCTGACGACGGGGAGCTCGTGGAGGAGCTCGCGGCGCCGCCCGATGCCGAGGGGCTGCGCTACCTCGTCTCAAAGCTCGCGCGTCATCGCGAGTCGGTGCGGGCGGTGATCGAGTCGATGACCGGCGCGCGGTTCATGCACGACACGCTCGAGCAGTTGGGGTGGGATGTGTTGATCGCCGACGCGCAGCGGGTCAAGGGGCTGGCGCCGGTGGCGTGCAAGACCGATCGGGTCGACGCGAGGGTGCTGGCGGTGCTCTCGCACCGCGACCTGGTGGCGGCGATCTGGCTGCCCGACCCGCGGGTCAGGCGTGAGCGCGAGCAGGCGCGGTTTCGGCTGCACCTGGTCAAGCACAAGTCGATGCTCAAGCATCGCATCCACGCGACCTTGATGACGTTCGGGCACCCCTGCCCGGTGAGCGATCTGTTCGGTCTGGAGGGTCGCAAGCTGCTGGATCGTCTCCAGATCCCGGATCCGTGGCGCGAGACCGTCGACGCCAGCCTGTACCTGATCGACTATCTGGAGTCGGAGATCGCCGCGATCGAACGCGAGCTGCGCTCCAGCGGCGCCGAGCATCCCTACGTTCCGCTGCTGTTGACGGTGCCTGGCATCGGCTGGGTGCTGGCCTTCACGATCGCCGCCGAGATCGGCGACATCACCCGCTTTCCGTCGGCCAAGAAGCTCGTCGGCTACACCGGCCTATGCCCCAGGGTCCGCCAGTCCGGCGACTCAGACCGTCGCGGGCCCTGTCCAAACAGGGCCCGAGATACCTACGGTGGGCGATGCTCGAGGCGACGATGCACGCGCTCCGCCACCCAACCTACCGCGAGCGCTACCAGCGCAACAAGCAGCGCCTGGGCAAACAGCGAGGCGCCCGCGTCGCGCAGGTCGACCTCGCGAGAAAGCTGACCGAGGCGATCTGGCACATGCTCACCACCAACCAGCGTTTCGATCCTGCCGCTGGGGGAGGCGCCACTCTTCGTCTGACCGCCTGACGGTCCTTTTGGAATTGCGCCCCCGCAGCCGGCCTCCGATGTCGCCTGGTCCTCCACGAGGAGGCGATAGAGAGATGAGCGCCGCTTCCCAACCCCCTCCACCAAGCTAACCGCCGGAGGTCATCCAGCTACAACCATTCCGCCGGCCTTCCATGACCGGCGGGCGACACCCTCAACGCAGAACACCCCGCTCCACCACAAGCAACGGGGGGAACGACACGTGAATCCGAAAGTTACTTGACATCCGCGCGTCCTTCATAGAGACGAGCAGCATCAGCGCGGCGTTGCGTCGGCGCAGCGCTGCTCACGCCCGGGAATCGAGAAGCCGACCGCTGGCCACGATGCCGGGGGCCACGGGACGCCGGGTAATGCTTGGTGAAACCGGATAGGTGCTGGAATACGTTCTATGACCGACGACGCCGACACAACCCCTGCCACGCCTGATCCCGACGACCACGTCGCCCGCCTGCAGGCGCAGATCGATGCGGCTAAGGCCCGCCGCGCGGGCTACCGCGCCCACGCCGCCGAGACAGTGGCCCGAGGGGGTCCCGCGCACGCGACGGACGAGGAGCTGGGGATCATCAAGACCGACGACACCGTCGGCAGGATCGCCGGTGACGCGAGCCAGGAGATCCGGAGCAGGCTGGGCCGCCTGATGTCGCGGTTCGGGCGGGGCGGGAAGAAGTAGGCGAGCGCTCGGCTGGCGACGGAGGGGGTCAGTGGGCAACGCGCGCGAGCTGGCGATCCTGTGCATGGCCAAGCACTCGTCGGCGATCGGGCCGTCGGACGCCTTTTGCCTAAGCGCAAGCAGGCTCGAAGGACGCTCGAGAGGCGAAAGCGATCGTCAGCGGCTTGCGCGGTTTCCGCGCGAGATGAAGTCGCGATCGCGGCGCCCCGGAGATGCCCGTCGACATGTGAAAGCAGGCCGCGACGCCGCCGAAGCTACGCGTCGCGCGCTCGTTCCGTAACCGGGCCAACCACAGCCCGACCACAGCATGGACTCAAGGTCGTGTGAGCCTTGTTGGTCGAGGCGAGGATGCGGGGGAACTAGATTCTCCTGCGTGACGGCGACCGACTTGGCATACGTCGGGGACGAGGAGGCGGCGGACTCGGGGTTCGGGCACTGGGTGGCGGTGCGCCGCGGCGTCCTCATCCTGTATTTCCTCGTGCTCGGGGTGTGGAGCGCCCGCTACGGGATTCCCGTGCAGCGCGAGCTGGTCGTCGCCTGGGTATGCGGGGCGCTCGTCTGCACGTCGCTTGGCCGGTCCTGGCGCGAGGTACTCCGGCTCGTGCGCGACTGGCTGCCGATGATGATCCTGCTGAGCGCCTACGACTTCACGCGCGGCACGGCCGGCCGCCTCGGGATCGGCGTCCATGTCCACCCGATGATCGACTTCGACCGCTTCCTGTTCTTCGGTACGACGCCAACCCAGTGGCTGCAGGGGCACGTGAACAACCCGAGGGTCGTCAACTGGCTCGACGTCGCCTTCACGCTTATCTACACGTCGTATTTCATCGTCCCGTTCACCGTCGCGGGGTTCCTGTGGTCGCGCGACCGGCTCGAGTTCCTGCGCTACTCGCGGCGGATCGTCACCCTCTCCGCGGCCGGCCTCGCCACCTACGTCGCGTTCCCGGCCGCTCCGCCGTGGATGGCCGCCAACATGGGTCTGCTGCACGGCGTCGCACGCACCACGTCGGACGGCTGGCAGGTGATCGGCGGGAGGACGGTCGAGCTGTTCGACGAGGGCCAGGCGACCGTGAACCTGGTCGCCGCGGTGCCGTCGCTTCACTCGGCGTTCACGATGCTGGTAGCGCTGTTCCTCTGGCCCCGCGTGCGCCGCCCGCTGCGACCGTTGCTTGTCCTCTATCCGCTGGCCATGGGGCTGACGCTCATGGCCACGGGCGAGCATTACTTCTTCGATGTGCTGGTCGGGTGGATCTACGCCGGCAGCGTGATGGGCGCGTGGTCGTGGTGGGAACGCCGGCGCGAGCGTGTGCCGGTGCGCGGCCCGTCGGGACCTCCTCGTTACCGGCTTCCGGCGGTCAATTCCGAGGTCCGAGTGCCGGGGGACTAGGACGCGCGCAGCGTCGTCTCGGAGACGAAAGCAGTCGTTCGGTAAGCAGCGGCTCCGCACCCAGGGCTACTCCCCGCGGGCTGCCTCGGACGCCGACATTGTCCTGGTTTCCCGAGCATGGGGCTGTCTGGCGAGAGTGCTTCTGGCCAATCCACATGCGGGGTCATGCTTGGGACAGACGCTCCAGTACTTCCGTCCAGCTTGGCCGTCCATCGCTGACGGCGATCTCCCATTGGACGAACTTCGTCGGGCCCATGAATGGTTTTAGCGAGCCCATGATGGCCACATGTGGCGGGGTGCGCATGAATCCCGCGAGTGTGGCTTGGTTGATCCAGACCGACAATGTCCAGTAATCCCTGGCGAGCGGTCTGGCGCGGAGCGTGTAACCCACGAGGCCATCGGCGCTACTAAGTTGCTTGCGTATCGCGGTGACAGCGCGGAAGAACCGCACGGTCGACGTGACTCGGGCCAGAGGTAGGTGGGACGCCATCACCAGATAGGTGTGGCCGGGTTCCATCTCGCTGCGAGCGGTCCAGGGAAGGTCGGGCACCGGAGTCTCCTTGTGGCGGTCTAGTGACATGGTTGTGTTGGTCGACATCGGACTTGCGGGCCCTGAAGCGCAGGTCCCGGTCGACCGAGAGGGTGATCCGCTCGAAACCGAGGGCCTGGAGCACGATGAGCAGCCGTGCCGGGTCGATCGGGTTGTAGGTGTCATCCACGTGGAAGGCATGCAATTCGGTGCTGGCCAGGCTGTCCGATCCGACCAGCAGCCCTCCCGGGCGCAGTACCCTCAGCGCCTCGGCCAGGGTCGCGTACTGCGTCGCCAGCGTCGGAAGGTGGTGCAGCATGGTGAACGTGGCGACCGTGTCGAAGCTGTCCTCGGCAAACGGCGTACGTGCGCAGTCGCCGACCACCACCTCGACATTTCCTCCTTCATACTCGGCCGTCAGACGTGCCGCCGCGTCATGGTCGAGCTCAACCGCGACCAAGCGCTCGACGCGCTGGCACAGCCAGCCAGTCGCGGCACCCGGCCCCGGGCCCAACTCGAGCAACTCCCGGCCCAAATCAATTCCCGCCAACAGCGGCCCGAGCACCTCCCCCCGGAGCATGCTCGTCCATTCTGCGCTCGAGCACAATTTCCGATGCTTCGCGTTCACGGCACCGACGATACGCCCGCCGCGCCGCGGCGGAAAGGGCGTAGGCTGCCAACTAATGTCGCCAAACAGCCAACGGGTTTTTCCCCCCGAGACCTCGGTGATCGTCGCGAACTTCCGGGTCGCTCCCGACGCGGGCTTCGAGTGGCACACCCACCCGGAGCACCAACTCGCCTGGGCACCCACCGGCGTGCTGATCGTGCACACCCACTCGGGCAGCTACGTCCTGCCCCCCACCCGGGCGCTATGGATCCCGTCCGGCACCGAGCACGAGACCCTCGCCGCTGGCGAGGCCATCATGCGAGCGGCGTACCTGCGCCCCGACCGCGCCCCCATCACTTGGCCTGAGCCCACACCAGTCCTCGTCACACCACTCCTGGCCGAGCTCATCGCCTACCTCGACCACGCCAGCGGGACCTGCGCTGCGCGCCGTCACGCCGAAGGCCTGCTCTACGACCTCGTGCGCCCAATCGCTACCACCACGATAGACCTACCGCTGCCCACCGACCCCCGCGCTCGCGACGCCGCCGAATCCCTCCGCGCCAACCCACGAGACCACCGCAACCTTAAGGCCTGGGGCCAGCAGGTTGGGGCCAGCGAGCGCACCCTGGCCCGCACGTTCGTTGCCTCCACCGGACTCTCGTTCGCGCGATGGCGCACCCTAGTCCGCCTCCAAACCGCCCTCCCCCTCCTCGCCGAAGGGCACACCGTAGCCATCGTCGCCGACCGCGTCGGCTACGAGACCCCCAGCGCGTTCGTCGCCGCCTTCCGCCGCGAAACCGGCATCACCCCAGGTCGCTACTTCACGACCTCCTAGACGCGTGGGTCCACGGGTTCAGCTTCTGAGCACGACAGCCCCCTCGCCCGCGCGGTCGAAAAGACCGCGCGGGCGCGTGAGGCTGCTATTTGATCTTGTAGCTGTACGGGAACGCCATCTGGTCGTTGCCCGTGTCGAGCCGGAACCCGAAGTCGTCGACGTATAGCGTGCCGTCGACCTTCGAGCCGCGCACGCCCTGCGGGGTGAACGTCACCGTGATCGTGCCCGACTGCCCCGGCCCGAGGGTCAGCGGCGTGTAGGCGGGCGGGTTCTGCTCGACGGTGTCGCGCCAGATGTCACCCGTCGAGGACTCCGTGTTGCGGTCGAACGCCTCGGTGTGGGCGAGCATCCCGGTGTTCACCGTGCCGGTCTGGGCCGTGTCGAACGGCCCGACCATCGAGGGGGCCAGGCCCCATGGACCGTTGGCGACCTCGCGGGCCGAGTAGGACGCGACCGCATTGTTGCCCTGGCTCTGGCCGATCACGTCGGGATCGCCCTCGCCGATCTCGAAGTAGCCCATCTCGAGCACGATCGGTCGGTTCGCCTGGGCGACGCCCAGCAGCGCGTCCGTCTGCGTCGGGACGACGAAGACCGACTGGGCGTTGGGCATCGTCAGCCCGGTCGCCGGGGTGATCGGCAGCACCGAGTCCGTCTCGCTCTGGTGGTTCAGGCGCGGGTCGGCGAACACATCTTCGGTGCCCGGTCCGTCATTGTGGACCGCGATCGTCGCCGTGATCGGCGTGCCGCTGCGGACCTTGGTGTGGTCCGGCAGCCCGCGGGCCGAGATGTCCGGCGGGTCGAACGACACGGCGCCCTGGTAGGGGGCAGACAGCGTCTGGCCGCCGACTGGGCTACTCACCGTGACCACGAACGTCCATCGGCCGGGCCTTGGCGACAGGGTCGTGGCCCGCAGCCCGTGGGTGAACGCACCCGCGCCCGCCCCGTTCACATAGAGCGTGCTCTGCGAGCCCAGCTGGTTGCCGTCCGGGTCGTTCAGCGTCCCGATCACCTCGGTGTTCGGGTCGTCCGGGAACGCCAGGGACACCGACAGCGCCCTGCGCCCCGGCGGGACGTCGAACGCGAACGTGTTCTCCTGAGCGACGAACTCGCGGCCGTTGCCGCCGAACAGCGTGCCTGAGAACGTGCCGCCGTGCCGGTCGACGGGGACCAGCGAGCGGAGCACCACCGGCACCACGGTCTGATCGCCCGAGCTGTCGGAGACGACCATGTCGTGCCCGCTGTCGCCCGGGCTGGACGGCAGGCGGGTGCGGTACTGGAAACGGCCCGTCTGGCCGGGCCCCAGCGTGAGGCTGGACGGCGTGACGGTGTCCACGGCGCCGAAGCGCTGGCTGGCGAATTCAAGGTGCACCACGCCGCTGTACGTGCCGTCGCGCAAGAACACGATCGCGGTCCACGTGCCGGCGACCGGCTTGCGCACGTCCACCTGCCCGTGGTCGCCGTCGCCCTGTGGCCGGGTGAAGGCGGCGAACGCGCCGGTAGGATCGATCAGCGTGACGCCGACGCGGGCGTTCGGGCCGGGCCAGGCGTCGAAGGCGACGAGCCGGTCGACATTGGCCGGCACCGAGAACGTCGTCTTGACGTACGGCCGCGGATGGCCGAACTGGTCGACGAACGTCGGCGTGGTGCCGAGCGTGACGTCCTGCTTGGTATCGGACACGACCTGCGTCAGCGCCCGGGCGTGCGCGCTGACGGTCTGCGTGGCCGCGCCGGTGTTGGTCACCGCGACGGTCTCGCTGTCCGACGAGCCCGCCGGCTGGGTGATCGTCAGCTTCGCCGGGTTGAACAGCAGCCCGTGGCCGGTCGGCGTGCCGCCGTCGACCGACATGGCCTCCTGTACGGCCTTCAGGCCGTCGACCTCGCCGGCGCCCTGCTCCTGGTTCGGGAGGCCGAGGTCGTTCGCCGTGCTCTGCATGATCCGCTTGACCAGCAGCGGCGACGGCGTTTGACCGCCGTGGGTGTTGCGGTACGCCTCGATGATCAACGCCGCGACACCCGCGTCCAGCGGCGTCGACTGGCTGGTGCCGCCGAACGCCTCGATCGGGGATGGAGCCCCGTTGAAGGGGTCGGCCTTGAAGTCCGCGCACTCCGCGTACAGCGTCTTGTTCGGTGTGCACAGCGCCCAGTCGGCCTCGGCCGGCGAGACGAAGTCCGGCGACGAGGCGTTCTGGCTGAAGCCGCCGCCGGCGATCGACGAGATGTTGTCGTTCAGCCACGTGCCGTTGGAGAACTGGAACCCGTAAGACGTGGTCTGGGCGTAGTGCCGGAAGTTGGTGCTGCCGCCGGAGTCCATCACCAGCGGATCGGTCGCGGGCTCCGACGGGCCGGCGGTCGCGCCCGAGTCACTCGAGCCCTGCGAGACGACGACGCCCGACTGCACGGCGGCGTCGTTGAACTGCTTGATGAGGTCACGCATGGTGTCGGGCATCGTGAAGTCGCCGAACGACTCGCTGAGCACGTCGGCGTGGTCCTGCGTGACGGCCCAATCCAGGCCCTGGACGATCACCGAGCCGGACGCCCCGGCGGCGCCGAACACCTTGATGCCGATCAGCGAGGCGCCGGGCGCCACGCCGCGGACGGTGATGTTGCAGCCCGGCGGCAGCGGATGGGCGGGGTTGACGAAGTTCGCGAGGTCATAGACCTGGCGGCCCTGCGCGGCGATGTCGGTCCCGTCGCCGAACGCCTCCTCACCACCGGTCGGCGCGTTCGGGCCGGCGCCGGTGAAGTCGCGGTAGTCGATGAAGACGTGCGAGCCGTCGGCCCGGATGAAGTCGGGGTTGTTGATGTCGAGTCCATCGGCGAAGAACGCCACCTTGACGCCCTTGCCCGTGGCCAGGTTCTGGGCCTGCGGGATGCTCGGGTCGCTGTAGGCCACGTGCATGGTCTGCAGCGCCTCCGGCTCCAGAAGAGGCTTCGCCGGGTCGGACGGGCAGATGCCGGACTGGGGCGTCGTCGGGTTGCCCGGCGAGGGCGTGCCGCCACTGCCCGGAGTGGCGGTGACCGGCTGTGGCTCGGTCACGAGCGCATCCGGCACGACCGACGCGACGCTCGGATCGGACGCCAGCCGCGCCCGCTCCGCGTTCGACACCTGCGCGGCGAACGCGTTCAGCACCGTGAACTGATGGGTGACGGCGCCGCCCGATCGGCTGATGCTTGCGATCAGTGGCCGCCGGAGAGCCTGTTGCGCGCTCGCCCGCGCCTTCACACTCGCCACCGTGGCGAGCCGACCGCTCTGCTGGCTCTTGAGCACGACGATGACGCGGTTCGCGCGCGCTGCCCGCCGGATCTGCTGCGCGCTCATCGCACGATAGTGGTGCAACCGCGGCGCGCGGTTGATCGACTTGGCCACCGTGTCCGCGGCCCCGGCGAGCAAAAGCACGGCCACCGCCGTGGCGGCCAGCTTGAACACTCTAGACATCCTCAAACCTCCCCAATTGGTGCTCCGGCCCCTACCGGAAGCGATGTGCGGAAAGCTACCTCACGTCGTGCGCGGCTGGGTGGTCTTCACTCTGACCATTCGTGCCAAAGACTTCACATAGGAATGCCCTGATGGCAAGGAACGAGCGCTGATCGGAGACGGCGTGATACGCGACGCCCGGCCCCTGCAGGCCGACGTCGTGGGTGAAGCCGTGCATCGCGCCGCCGTAGACGATCAGCTGGAAGTCGGCCCCCGCCGCGTCCATCTCTTCGATGAATCCCGTCACTTGTGCGGTTGGGACGTGCGGATCCAGAGCGCCGTGGCATACGAGCACCTTGGTCTTGACCGCGCCTGGACTGGCCGGGTTTGCCGTCTGGAGGCTTCCGTGAACGCTGATCGCGCCGGCCAGGTCCGCCCCGGTTCTCGCGAGCTCGAGCACCGCCCGGCCACCGAAGCAGTAACCCACGGCCGCGATGTTCCCGTCAAGCAGTCGATGAGAGGCGAGCACCTCAACGCCAGCCTGCACTCGCCGAGCAATCTTGTCACGGTCCGCGACTAGCGCCTGCATGCACGACAGCACGCGCTCACGGTCGCCCATCACGCCCTCGCCGTACATGTCGCAGGCGAACACGAGCAGTCCGAGTTCGGCGAACTGCCTCGCGCGGCCCTTGGCGTGATCGTCCAGCCCGGCGCCGCCGTGAACGACGACGAGCCCCGGATGGTGGAGGTCATTGCCGTCCCAGATGAGGAGGCCTGAGAGCTCGGGCATCCCCGTCGCGGTAGTCGATGGCTTCTTCTTTCAGCTTCATCCGTCCTCCCAACTGATCACTGTGGGGAGTGTCCTAGATCTAGTGCACTCCCCTGGTCCTCCACTTCCCGGCCGGGTTGATCCTCTACTGGATCACCACGAACGTATGGACGACGGGTCAGCAGTGGGTGATCCGGAGGAGGATTGGGCCGGGCGTGCCGGTGACGCCTGTCGCTCCGGCCGCAGCGTCGCGCGGCCGCGGCGACCGGCGCGCCGCCACGACCGCGAATCGGGACGGTTCCAGTGGGGGCGGTCGAACCTCGCCCGCCACTTGACTCGTGGCGGAGGGCCGTCCGCGCCCGAAGGACGACAGTGCTCAGGACCGCGTTGAATCTTGCCGGGGCTGGCGGTCTACGCGTGGGGACCCGCGTCGATCACGGCGCACACTTCGGCCTCGCGCGGCTGCGAGTCGAAGGACGTGAGAACCCAGGTGGCGCCGGCCGCGCTCCACGGGGATGGATCGCCGCTTGGCGGTATCTCGGCGACCAGGTCAAACTCGCCCGCGCCGTCTGGTCGCAGCTCGCGCACCTCGGCGGCCAGCGTCGCTAGAGCGTCCGGATCGGGGAGCTCGATCGGAAACATGCCGTCCCACTGCGCGGCGCGGCGCACGGGCCTTCGGCTCGGCCATCGCCCCGCCACCCAGATCGGAATGCGCGGCTTCTGAACCGGCGGCGGTTCGAGCCCTCCGTTCCAGTATTCGCTCAGGGTCCTGAGCCCGTCGTCGAGCAGGAGCGCCCGCTCGCGCGGGTCGGCCACCTCCCCGAATCGCTCGATCTCGCCGCTTCGGCTGCTGCCTAGTCCCACGCCGAGCGTCAAACGACCGGCGCTCAAATGGTCGAGCGTGACCGTCTCACGGGCCAGCTTGTGGATACGTCGCCGTGACAGCGGCGTAACGAGTGGTCCCAGGCGGATCCGTTCGGTGGCGTACGCGATCGCGGCAAGTGCCACCCACGGATCGGCTACAGCCCGCACCGGCGGCCGGTATGACAGATGGTCCCAGAGAAAGAAACCGTCCCACCCATTGCGCTCCGCACTCTGCGCAAGCTCGGCGAGGAGGCGAGGCTCCATGAGCTCATCGAAAGGGGCTACGAAGAGGCCGCGTTTGACCGCCACGGGAGGACTCTATCCGTCGAACCAATCTGCACGTGCCGGCCGCACCACGGGAGCGGGTGGCTTCATCTCTGCGTCGCGACTCCGGTTATACGAGCCGGACGATCGGGGAGCCGGCGAAAGGCGACTGGTAGGTAATGCCGACACGGTCGTAGACGGTCGGGGGGATCGAGATGTCGGCCATGTACAGATCGCCGACGAGCGACCGAGCAGCTTCGGCCCTCAGCGCCTCCTCGGGCGACGCCTTTGTGAGCGTCGCCGCGGCCCGAAGTGCCGGCTCTCCAACGATCCCGCGTTCGAGTTCGAGACCCGTCGGCACATCGAGAGACAGGACGGTCGAACCGCCGTCGCAGCGACCAGCGCGGCGGCGTCGCCCTGCCGGTTGCCCCGCTGGCCGTAGCCGAGGATCGCGTCGATGAACAGCTCAGCGACCCCGAGCCCGCTAGCGCCAACTCCGATCGATGCCCCCATCTGCTCCGGCAAGCGCAACTGCTCGAGCGGCACCCCGGACCTCGCCGCCGAGCATCGTGCTCGCCAGCCATGCGAGGTTCGCGCCGGCGTTCTCCATGATCCGGGTGTGGGTCAGTCCGAGCTCGATCGCGGCGCGCTCGACGTCGCGCATTTGAACGACGCTAATCCACGAGACCGAGCTCGCGAGGCAGCGCTTAATCACCCGGCCTCAGCCTCTCAACGAACGCCTTCAGACTGTGTGATGTCGCCCGACGGGACAACGTCAACCGCCTGTGTTGACTAGCGTGTACAGCACGGCGATCTGTCCGTCGCGCGCCAGCGCCAGGTCGTAGCCGGTAATAGCGGGCGGCTGCTCAGGCACTCCGTGGATGAAGGGCAGGTGGCCCAGGTCGCGTAGTACATGGACCGGCCCCGCGGCGGTAAATACGAAGTCGGGCAGGTTGTCGAGCAGCTCCTCGGCTCGGTTGTTCAGTTCCTCGCGGCCGTGGGATAAGGGTGAAGCGGTGTGGCGGACGCTCGTGGCGGCGTCTCGCCGGTGCCCGCCGGTCAGTGACCGGTTAGGTGGATGATGCCGACGCTGTCGAGGCCGTCGAGTACGAGTTGGACGGCGAGTGCCGCCAGCAGGATGCCGAAGATCTTCTCGGTGACGAGCATGCGACTTTCGTTCAGATGGTCGCTAGCCCGGTTGGCCAGCCGGAATACGCCCACGTCGATGGCGAGCACCAGAGCGAGGACGCCGAGGACCATGGCGAAGACGGCGACTGAGTCGGCCTCGGCCGAGAGGGTCACGAGTGCGACGATCCCTGCGGGGTTCAAGAGGTAGGGGATCGCGAGCGGGAACACGGCGATGCGCATCGGATCGCGTCCCGTGACGGCCCCGTTGCCGTCGGGTTCCGCATTCCCACGGACCATCGTGATCGCGATGATGAAGAGGATGATTCCCCCGGCGATCGAGAGCGAGCCGGTCGAGAAGTGAAGCAGCCTGGAGAGGAACTCGCCGAGCCCGACGAGGATCAGGGCAACGACGGCGGCGGTGGTCAGCATCTTGCGGACGATCAGGGCCTTGGTTGCACCGTCGAGGGGGGCGGTGATCTCCACAAAGGGCACGAGGGCGATCTTCGGACCGATCCCGATCAGCAGCAGCAGGAAGGTGTCGACCACCAGGTAGATGTCGATTGACGTGTGCTTCATCGCGCCGGCTTAGCTCTTACCGTGTGGGCGCGGGCGTCGGAATCCTTCCGAGGTAGGGCTCCCACGCGAGTCCGCGTACGCCGAGGCCGGAGATCGCGAACACTCGCCCGGAGTCGGGCTGCCGGGCCCGGGTGTCGTCGTCGAGTCCTTCCCGGAGCGGTGGTTATGAACAGCGTCGCCCGGTCGAGGCCGCGGAAGGCGCACGAGTTTGGTCGCTCGACCGGCAGCTCAAGGCTGGCGAGGAGCGATCCGTCGGGCACGTAGCGGTTGACGGCCCCGCCGCCCCATAGCGCGACCCAGATCCCGTCTTCCTCATCGACGGTGAGCCCGTCGGGCACGACACCGGGTCGGTCGCTGCGCACAAGCATGCGGGGGTTGGTGATCGCCCCCCTGTCGCCATCGAACCGGAACGAGTCGAGGCAGCCGGTACCGCTGTCGTTCAGATACATCGTGCTGCCGTCGGCGCTCCACCCGATCCCGTTCGCGATCGTCAGTCCGGTGAGCGGGGTGGTGCAGCTGCCGTCAAGCTCGAGGCGGTAGAGCGCGCCGGCGCCGGGCGACTCGTCGTAGGCCATCGTTCCGGCCCGGAAGCGCCCCTGCGGGTCGCATGCTCCATCGTTCATCCGCACGTCGGTCCGGCCGGCCTCAGGCTGGGCCAGTTCCCGCACCGATCCGTCCTCGTTGACGAATAGGAATCCCGGTCCGGCGGCCACGACGTATCCGCCGTCGAGGGCGGGCGCGAGCGCGCCGACGTGCCAGTCGAGGGTGATCGTGACCACGTGGTCGAGGCTCCGTCGCCGGCGAGCGTACCGCGATATATGTGTCGGCCAAGAATGTCGACCCACAGCAGCTCCTGGCGTTCCTCGTGCCACCGCGGCCCCTCGCTGAGCCGCCCCGGCGTCACCGACCACGGCACAGCGTTCGGAGGCGTCATGCCGTGAGATCGACTACGACTTTGATGTCTTGCGGCTGGCGCTCGAGCGCGTCGGTCCAGCGAGTGAGCGGCACGCGGCGGGTGATCATCCCCCGCAGCCAGTCCGGATCGGCAGTCGCGAGCGAGTCGACGGCCTGCTCCCAGTGGCGCCGCCCGGCGTTCACCGTCCCGAACAGGACCAGGTTGCGCAGCACAGCGTTGCGATTCATCGTGGTCGCGTCGACGTCGAACTGCGGTTCGACGTTCATGATCCCGGTCAGGCAAATGATCCCGCCGCTGACGACCCGCTGGGCGGCCGACCGTCCGACTGCGCCGAGGCCGGTGCATTCGATCACCACCTCGACATCGGCGTCGACATCCGCGGCTTCGCCGGCGTGGTAGTGCGCGCCGAGGGCCTCGACGAGGTCGCGCTTGGGGCCCTCGGTCGCCAGGTCGACGACGTGCACCTCGTACCCGCGTTGCACACCGAGCAGGCACGCCAGTAGCCCGATCGGCCCGGCGCCGGTGACCAGCGCCCGGCCGCGGAGGAAGAACGCGCGTTGCGAGATCCGGTCGACCTGATCCCACGCCTTCGCTAGCACCGACGTCGGCTCGAGCAACACGCCCAGGTCGCCCAGCCCAGTCGGGATCGCCAGCGCGAAGTCGGGCTCGACGCGCCACTGCTCGCTCCCGTATCCGTGGCGGCGGACGATCCCGCGCTCGGCGAACCGGTTATTGCGGCACATGTCCCACTCGCCGGCGGCGCACGCCGGGCACGGAACCGGATCGGGCCGGCGCACGATCCCGACGACCAGATCCCCGGCATGAAAGCCCGAGCCTGGCGGTGCTTCGAGCACCTCGCCCAGACTCTCGTGGCCGATGATCAGCTTGCTCTCGCCCGCTGGGGCCTCGCCGTATCCGCCCTCGGCGATCTCACGGTCTGTGCCGCACACGCCCATTCCGAGCCCACGGACCAGCAGAGCCCCGTCCTCCTTCGCCGGCGCGGGAACGTCCTCGATACTCACAGTTCCCCGCTGGCCTGGCACCGCCGTGATCGCTCGCATTGCGCTAACACTCCCACAGCACCGCCGACGCTGCGTCATCCAAAACGGACGACGCCAGCTACCACCCTCACCGGGAGAATCGTCAGCGTGACTTCATCGGGCGCCACGAGCCTCGACGTCGTGGTGATCGGCGCCGGACCGGCGGGCGTGGTCGCCGCACTTCGCGCGGCCCGACTCGGAGCCCGCACCGCGCTCGTCACGCGCGACGAGTTCGGAGGGATGGCCGCCAACGACGGACCGGTGCCCGTCCGAACGTTGGCGCACGCCGCCCGGCTGCTCCGCGAAGCCTCCCAGCTCCCACGCTACGGCATCAGCGCGGGCGAGCCGGCGCTCGACTACGCGCGGCTGCTCGATCGCGTCCGGGAGGTCACGAGCGACGTACGTACGCACTCGCTGCTGCGCGGAGAGCTCCAACAGTCCGGGGTCACGCTTCACGAGCACGCCGGCGTCGCTCGGTTTACCGAGCCGCACGTGATCGAGTCCGAGCACGCCCCACGCCTGCACGCCGCGAAGAGCATCATCTGCACCGGCGGCATTCCACGCCGACTCGACCTCCCCGGCTTCGAGCTGGCCTGCACCCACAGCGGCGCCTGGACCCTCACCTCCGCCCCTCCTTCGATGCTGGTGATCGGCGCCGGCGCCACCGGCGTGCAGCTCGCCTCGATCTTCAACGCTTTCGGGTCACGCGTCACGCTATTCGAGGCCGCCCCGCGGATCCTCATGACCGAGGATCAAGACGTCGCCGCCGCGGTCAGCGGAGCACTAGCCGCGTCCGGGATCCAGGTCCTCGAGAACGCCGGGACGATCGACCGCCTCGAGGCCCGCCCCGCCGGAGTCAGACTGACCTACTCACACGACGGCACCTCACACGACGTCGACACCACGCTCACAGTGGTCGCCGTCGGCTGGATTGCCAACACTGCCGAACTCAACCTTGGCGCCGCCGGCGTCCAGACGAACCAGCGCGGCTACGTGCAGGTGGACGCTCAGCTTCGCACCACCGCGCCGCACATCTTCGCCGCCGGCGATGTCACCGGACACGTGATGGTCGTGCACGAGGCGGCTCGCGAGGCGTACCTGGCGGCCACCAACGCGGTCCTCGGAGCCACGACCGCCCTGCCAGCTGAGGTCAGCCCCCTCGGCAGCTTCACCGACCCCGAATACGCCTCCGTCGGACTCACCGAGACGACGGCCCGCAAGACCCGCGAGGTCGTCATCGCAACCCAGCGATTCGACTCGCTGCCAAGACCGATCATCGACGGACGCCTCACCGGCTTTTGCAAACTCATCGCCGACCGCGAGCACCACACCATCCTCGGCTGCCACATCGTCGGAGAACGCGCCGTCGAACTCGCTCAGCTCGCGGCGATCGCGATGGCAGCCGACATGAAGGTCGAGCAACTCGCGCTTGTCCCCTTCTCATTCCCCACCTACGCCAATGCGCTCGGACGCGCAGCCATCAGAGCGGCCCGCGACCTCGACATTCACATCAGCTCCGCCGAAGAGCGCCTATCCGACGCCGCCGAAGCCGCCACAATGGCGAGCTGAGTTCACCGGGCTCCGGCACCCACCAGGCGCCCATGCGCCAGCGAGGGTGACGAGCACCTCATCGCCATCGACGGGCGCCTTGCTTTGTGCGACTAGCGAGCACGCCGCCGAGCGCTCCACGGCCGATCTCTCCGAACCCGGTGCTAGCCGGAGCCCCGGACCTTGCACGCACCAGAGCAGCAGCCGCCCAGGCGACAATCTCGCTGCTCCTATCGACACTTCGGGCCACGAAATTTAGGACCGCCGCCGTGACCGCGCCCGACATCTGGCAGCAATGCACAGCTTGCGAAGTCGCGGCCGCTGACAGGTCAGTCGTCGCCGAGGGTATCTCTCGGCGAGGGCACGCTAGCGCTCCTGCTGAGGGAACCGCCCCTCTGCACTTGGGTCGCATCCATCGCCGGAGGGAAACGGTAATAGCCACCCGCTTCCTCGTCGTAGGCGAGCGGCTGGTCACTCCAGTCGGCACGTGGGATCGTGTGCGGTTCAAGCATGTGCTGAAGCGTGAGGAACACGCCACCGAGGACGTCGAGTGTCACCTTGACGTTTCGCCCCTGCAGCTGTTCGCGGTAGATCCGGGCGCTGTCGGCATGCGGCTTCTTACTGGGCGGAGTGAGTTCGTCGGCAGTACGCCAAAGCCATTCCCAAGCCCGCGAACGGGCCTCTGGCCCCGACGTAAATGAAAGCGGAAAGCTCAGCGGGAAGGAGACGCCACCGTCACGTAGCACCACCGCCTCCGACCAATCGTGGTGCAGGCTGTTCCGGGCGAAGCGAACACCGGCCATGGTTTCGGCGTTGGGGATGCGATCGCGCCAACCGAATCCAACCGTCTTTCCGTTCGGGACCCAGTGCGCGGCAACCCGCTCACTGGCGGTCTGACCGCGACTGCTGTTAGGGAGTTGCTTGACAAGCGAGGCGGATTGGAGGACGGTTGCGCCAGACCGGGCGAAGGAGAAGATGATGATCGGTGATGGGGCGCTGGACGAGCTGCGCGGGCGGCTGGGTAGCGGCGTGTTCCTTCCAGCTGATGCGGGTTACGACGAGGCCCGTGAGGTCTTCAACGTGATGCATGACAAGCGGCCCGCGGTGGTCGCGCGATGCATGAGTGCCGACGATGTGGCCGCATGCGTGAACGTTGCTCGACGCAACGGGGTCTTGGTGGCGGTTCGCTCGGGTGGCACAGCGTGGCCGGCAACAGCACCTGCGAGGGTGGGATCGTGATCGACCTCGCGAGACTCAGGCGCGTTGGCGTCGACCCGGAAGCTGGGACGGCGCGCGCCGGCGGCGGCGTGCTGTGGCGCGACTTCGACGCCGCGACGCAGGCACACGGGCTCCACACGCCGGGCGGCCGGATGTCGACGACCGGGGTCGGCGGCTTCACCACCGGCGGCGTTACGGGTGGACGTCATCCAAGCACGGTTTGACGTGCGACAACGTCGTCTCGGCGGAGGTCGTGCTGGCCGATGGCAGCGTGGTACGCGCGAGCGCGGAGGAGAACGCTGATCTTTTCTGGGGCATCCGCGGGGGCGGCGGCAACTTCGGCATCGTGACCGAGTTCGAGTTCCGGCTTCATGAACTCGGACCGATCGTGCTCGCCGGCCTCGCACTTTGGCCGCTCGACCGGGCGCGCGAGGTGATGAGCGCATGGCGTGACATCGTCGATGAAGCGCCTGACGAGCTGTCGAGCCTCTGTGCAATTCTGACCGCGCCACCGGAGGAGTTCATACCCGACCACCTCAAGGGACAGGCTGCCATGGGATAGCAGCGATGTATGTGGGCGATCCCGAGGCCGGAGTCGAGGTCGTCCAGCCGCTAAAGGACCTGGCACCTGAGGTCGACCTGATCCAGCCGGTGCCGTACACCGCCTTCCAAGCGAACATCGACCCAGCATTCCCGCACGGTTTCCGGAGCTACTGGCGAGGCGAGTACATGAACTCGCTCAGTGACGACGCGATCAGCGCATTCACCGAGAACGCTCCTGAGGTGCCGGCAGCGGCCACGCCGTTCAGCGAGATGCTCCTCCTCCGAGTCGGCCAGGCCATACAAACAGTGTCCGACGACGCCACCCCATTCTCGCACCGCGACGCCAAGTACATGTTCCATCCGATCTCGATCTGGGCCGACCCGGCTGACGACGACCACGTGATCGCGGTAAACCGAGCATTCTGCGAAGCGATGCACTCGTTCACGACCGGCGCGGCGTACTTAACTTCACCGGTGAGGACCGCGTGCGCGAGGCGTTCGGCGACGCAAAATACGCTCGCCTGCTAGCGCTCAAGGATCGCTACGACCCGGACAACCTGTTCCGACTGAACCAGAACATCCGCCCGAGCAGCCACGCAGGCGAACCAGCCCTCGCGTAGGTGCGCGCGAACCGGCCTCGGACGCCACCTGAAACCAAGTTCCGACCGCCTACGTCCGCCGGTCGACCCTCACACGGCCGAGCAGTCTCATCAGATCTTTCACCTCGATGCTCTCCAGCGAGCGAACGGCAGCCTTGATCTCTGTTGCAAGGGCCTCATCGACGCGCCCGGCCACAAGGTTGTCGAATTTCGCGCCGATCTCATCCCAGGTGAAGGGCCAGCTCGGGAACCCCGGGTAGTTCTTCACCTCGTGGCTGTGGGACTTGCCGTCCTTGAGCCGGACCGTCACCCGGCTCGGGACTTCATCGGGGTAGCGGGCGGTGAATCCGTCGTCCGGCCTCACCGTGACCCTTCGGAGCAAATCCTGGACGTCCGCCGCCTCGATGCGACTGGGCTCGAGTTGCGCCGGCTGAACGTCGCCGTCGAGAAGCGCCACGGCGAGCAGGTATGGAAGGCTGTGGTCGGCATCTTCCTTTGTATGCACGTCAGTCTTCGGCCCGAAACTGCCGCCCCCCATGAAGTCGTAAGCGGCCTGGAAGACAGCGTCCTCGATACTGTCGATCTGGGACACATCGATTGCGTGGGCCTTGCGCAGCTCGAGCATGCAGAAGATCGAGGATTGGCCAGGAACGGCGGTGTTGTAGCTCTTCAAAGCCAGCCGATCGAAGCAATCCAGTTTTTCGCTGTCCCAATCGATGTCGATCGGCACTCCGACGGCGTGGGCCAGTCCATTTGGTCCCTCGAACACATACCTGGGACCGGTCACACCGCGGGACGCCAAGAGAACTCCGTGGACGCAACCCAACGCCACCTGAGATGACGACAGGCCCTTCCACTGCGGGATCGGAGTGGTCCGTGCGACGAGTAGAGGAATGAAGTCGCCATCGATTCCGATCGCGGCAGTCGTCTTTGCCCGATCCAGGCCGAGAGCCTTGGATACTCCGGCTGCGAGGGAGAACGACAGTGGCGTCGTCAGATCGAACCCGTCGGCCATGAACGGAATCGCCGTGGTGAGGCGCGACTCGACCTGATACGCAAGCGCCAAGGCGCCCAGGAAATCCTTTTCCCGACAGGTCGGCGTGCTCGCTTGCAGCGAGGATCGCGCCCGTGTTGTCCGAAGGGTGACATAGCCCGCCGCTGGCAAGGTAGCTATCCATATAGTCGACGTAGCGGACCAGTGCCGTGTTGTAGAACGCTGCGTAGATCAGGTTCGCGCGTCCACCGCCGATCAGAGTGCAGTCGCGCACGCTAGCGCCAAACTCCTCAGCCTGTGCCCGGCACGCTTCGATCGGTGACGCTCCAAGGGCGTTAATGGCACACCCCAGCGCATCAAGCACGCTCACCTTGAGCCGCTCGCGCCGCTCAGGAGTCAGGTCGTCATAGGTCGTGCGGCAGGCGAATTGCGCGATGCCGTCGGCCTGACTTGGGCCCGCGTGATCGGCTTAGGTTTCCCTGGAGAATTGCCCACGTGGTGCTCGGGAACCACCATGGTGTCGCTGGGCGCGACGCTCCTAGAAAGAGAGCCGCAAGTCTATCCCCGCGGCGCGCCCCGCGTCTTCTCCAGGTCTTCTGATACATACGTGCCGGTCCCAGCATCGCGGAAGTGTCAGCGCCCGTAACCTTGGGGCGGGCCGGCGGGGCCCCTCGCTAGAGCAGGCAGCAAACCAGTCCGCTCTTCAAAGGAGGGAGCCATGTCTGCTCATCAATTGTTGGACGCCGCCGGGCGGCCTCGCCCGCCGGCGACGATGCGCGGCCATTACGCCGAGCGGATCCCACCGAACAAAGGTCGACGGGTATTCCGCAGATCCGCCGTCAGTCGATGAGATCGTTGCGGTCATGCGCCGCGCTGGCGACAGCCGACACGGTCGGCGGATGCGTGGGCTGATTGTCGTGCTCTGGTGAGTCGGTCTGCGGATCCATGAGGCTCTCACGCTCACAGAGACCGACCTCAACAAGCGCGGAGGCAGCCTGCTCATCCGGCACGGGAAGGGGGACCGCCGTCGCGAATTGGGAATGGATCCCTGGGCATGGTCGGTCTTGAACGACTGGCCGGCGGACCGCAAATCGATGCCGCCGGGACCGCCGTTCTGCGTGATCGATGCACCCACCCGCGGGCCTGGAAGGAATCTCCTCGGAGGAGATCATCGGCGCGGTCCACCGCCGCCAGGCACCGATGATGCACGCCAACGCTGGGCTCCAGCTCTGACGCGCGCCCGCTCCGCGGGAGCGCTCCGGCGCTCCCGCGACGGCGTCGCTACCTAATCCAGAATCGCCAAGGAGAAGCCCCCAGCACACCGTCGCTGGTCGTCCGGACCGGGAGCGAGGTCGGCGTTGACGAGGGTGGCTGCTCGCCCACGCGAGCGTGAGCCAGGTGCGCTTGCAGGTCGCCGCGGTCGGGCCGGCCGCAAGCACACCGGCGACTCCCGCATTCGCGGCAAAGAAGGGCCGCCGACGGAGCCGGACGGCCGAGCGCGCCGACATGCGCACCTTGGCGACGAGCAGGGCACCACCTTTCCCCTGAGGTACACCTGCTTTGCTGTCGCTGCGTGGCTCCTGCGTGGTCTTAGCGCGGCCATGGGCTGGCGTGACAGCCGGGGAGTTGGGCGTCCAGGTCCTCGACGTCGTCGTCATGCCCGCCGGGGCGTCGGAGATGCGCGGCAATGCGGACGGCGAGAGGATCGCAGCCGACAGTGGCGAGGTGTTCGCGGAGCAGGTCAGATGCTCGCTCGGTGTTGCCGGTGGCGGCGGTCCGGACCACCTCGATGTGGTGGCGTTCCCAGTTCATCTGCCGGCGACCGGGATCGTCGCCGGCGGTTCCGGTGATCGCATCTAGATCGGCGATGGCTAGCCCGAAGGCCGGGTCGGCGTTGACCGCAAGGCGCAGCGCCGCGGTGGCCCGGCGGGCATCGAGGGCTCGCTGCGCTTGGCGGTAGAACCCGGCCGCTCGCGGGCTTGTGGTTACCACACGGCCGTGGTCCTCGACCGCCGGCCCGGTATCGGTCAGGCGATCATGGTGGCTGCGGGGTCGGCGGGGCGTTGGTTTCATGATCGCCAGCTTGCCCGGGTGACCTGAGGCGGCGCTGAGGTGATGCTGAGGGCGACCGCGCTAGGCGAGCGGCGAGCGCGGCGACATCTGGCTCGTCGGTCAGGGACCGGTAGCCCGGACCGCAGGCGCGCTGCCGGGCGAGGGTGAGGAATGCGTTGATGTTGGGGAAGGTGGGGTGGGTGATCGCCTTGACTGCGGCCACGGCGGTATCGGCGAGCAGTTGAGTCGCCGGGTCGACGCTGACGGATGCGGCCTGGGCGGCGTCGGCGAGTTGCGGACGGGCAGCGCGGCGAACGGGCATCCCCCCGCCGACGGAGGCAGCTCGGGCGGCGTTAGCCGCGAAGACGGTGGCGTCGTCTGGGTGGCCGGCGACGAGCGCCCACCATGCCAAGCCAACGAGCACCAGGGGCTGGCCAGCGGGAAGACCCGCCTCTCGGTAATGACTGTCTGCCGCATCGAGCAGCGCGCGCGACCGCATCACGTCGCCGAGGCGACGGGCGACCGCCGCCTGACCGACCATCGCGTCGGCAGATAGCCAAGGGTTGAAGGAGCATCCGATCGCCTCGTCGTACAGGCGGTCGGCGAGGGCGTCATCACCTTGCCTCGCCCGCAGCCCGGCGAGAGCGACAAGGCCGAACGGCACGTAAAGGTGCTGTCCCGTCGCGCGGCATCGCTCTAGGAGTGCTTCGTAGGCGACCGAGGCCTCGTCGAGATTCCCCCGGGCCTCGGCGATGTCGGCGAGGGCGTTCAACGGAGAGACCACCAACAGGACCTCTCCCTCGGCGTCGAACCGTTCGAGACTGGAACGGGCGGCCAGCTCCGCGTCCTCCAGGCGCCCCAGCGACGCTAGGTTCCAGGCGACGATCAGGTCGTGCGCGGCGAGCAGCCAGCCATGGCCAGCCGGTTCCAGCAGGGCATCAGCCTCGTGCAACAGTTCGAGTGATCGTTCGAACGCATGCGCACGCACCAGGACCGTCGCACACAGCACCAGCGCATCCGCCAGAGCATCCCGGTCCTCGCCGGCCCTCAGGCTCGCAACGGCCTCCTCGCATTCAATGACGCCGGCCGCTACGTCGGACGACATCGCGACGCAATAGCCGTGCCAGCGGTGCGCGGTCGCGGCGAGCTCGCCTCGACGGGCCCCCTTCACGTCGAGGGCGTCACCGAGCCAGCGCGTCCCCTCCGCGAAGTCGGTGGTGATCCACCACAGCCAGGCCATCCCCGACGCCAGCGCCAGCGCCCCGTCAGCATCGCCGGTGGCGATGAACCAGTCGAGCGCGGCCCGCAAGTTGCCCAGCTCGGAGGTCAGACGGTCGCGCCACATCGGCCCAGCCGCGCCGCGCAGACCCTCGTGGGCCTCCTCCGCCATCTGCCGGTAATACGCGCCGTGGCGGGCGAGCATGGCGTTGACTTCGCCGGATTCGTCGAGACGTTCGCGGCCGTACTGCCACAGCGTCTGGTGCTGGGTGAATCGGGTCTCGCCAGCGGCGTCGGCGGCGGTGACGAGGGACTTGTCGACCAGTCGGCTGACAACATCCAGGATCTCGCCGTGCGGGACTCGGTCGTCGGCGCAGACCGCCTCGGCGGCTGTCAGCTCACAGCCGCCGGAAAACACGGCAAGCCGGGTGAACAGGACGCGTTCGTCGTCGAACAGCAGGTCGTAGCTCCAGTCCACCACCGCCCGCAGGGATTGCTGGCGTGGCAGGGCGGTGCGGGCCCCTCCGGTGAGCAGCCGGAAGCGATCCTCGAGGCGTTGCCCCACCGTGGCCAATGTCAATGCGCGCAGGCGGGCAGCCGCGAGCTCGACGGCCAGGGGCAGGCCATCGAGTCGACGACAGATGTCCTCGATAACCAGGCGGGTGCGTTCGTCTGCGGTGAACCCGGGACGGACCGCTCGGGCGCGCTCGACGAACAGCTCCACCGCGGCCGGCGGAGCCAAACCGCCGACCCTCACCAGGACTTCGCCGGGAACACCCAGCGGCTCGCGGCTCGTGGCGATCAACCGAAGCGTGGGGACCGATCCGACAAGGGTGTCGGCCAGGGCGGCCGCCTGACCGACGACGTGTTCGCAGTTGTCCATGACGATGACCAATGAGCGACCCGCCAGGTGGCGCACGATGAGCTCGGCTGTCGACCCCGCAGGCTGAGCGCCCGGGACTGTCAACGCACTCGCCCCGAGCGCGACGGCTACGGCGGGGGCCACCCCATCGGGTTCGGAGACGCCGGCCAGCTCGACCAGCCAGGCGCCATCTCGGTGCTCGTCACGCAGGGCGACGGCCGCCTCCACCGCCATACGGGTCTTGCCCGCCCCGCCGGGGCCGATCAGAGTCACGAGCCGGTGCGAGCGGATCGCCTCGCGCAGCTGCTCCAGCTCGTCGCGGTCAATGAACCGACTCAGCTGAGCTCGCAGGTTGCCGTTGGCCGCCGGTCCGGAAGACATCGGCACCCGGTCCGGGGTTGGCATGGTGAGCGCGGGGTCCTGGGCCAGGACTCGGGCCTGCAGTTCTCGCAGGGCGCGCCCGGGTTCGATGCCCAGCTCGTCGACTAGCCGGTCGCGCGCTTCGGTGTAGCCGCGCAGGGCTTCGGCTTGGCGCCCGGACCGGTACAGAGCCAGGATGAGCAGCTCCCAGAGCCGCTCGCGCAGTGGATGCTCGCGGCAGAGAGCCTCCAGATCGCCGATGAGCTCTTCATGGCGCCCCTGCACCAGATCCGCGCCGGCGCGGGCTTCGATCGCCTCCAGGGTCAGCTCGTCCAGATGCGCGCGTTGGACGTCCGCGAAGCCGGCGTAGGCGAACTCGGCCAGCGGCTCTCCCCGCCGCAGAGCCAGCGCCTCGCCCAGCGCCGTTGACGCCAGCGCCACGTCGCCCGCGTCCACGAGGCGCCGTCCGGTGGCGACGAGCTGCTCAAAGCGAACGACATCCACGTCATCGGGTCCGATCCTAAGGGCATAGCCGGCCCCGGAGGTGACGATCGCCGCCGATCCCAGGCTCCGGCGTAGCTGGCCGATCTGTGCCTGCAGGGCATTGGCCGGGTTCGCTACTTCCCCGTCGCCCCAGAGGTGGTCGATCAGCCGGTCGGCGCTGATTGGCTTCCCGTGATGCAGCGCCAGCAGGGCCAGCAGCGCCCGTTGCTTGGCGCCGCGGACTGGCACCACCACGCCCTCTTGCACCGCTTCGAGCTCGCCGAATAACCGCACCTCCATAAGCCCAACCGTACGCCCCTCCGGCGCCGTCGGCCGATCGGTCTCACTGCTCTGGCGTCATGTCGCCGATCGGCCCACCTCAGCGCCGCGTCAGCCTCACCTCAGGCCCCGAGCGCAGGCTTCCGTCCAACACCAAGGGCAGCGAGGAAAGGAAGAGCAATGATCGAGGCGCAGCAACTGACGAAGCGATACGGAGAGACCGTCGCAGTCGACGAGGTCTCCTTCGTCGTCCAGCCGGGACGCGTGACCGGCTTCCTCGGCCCCAACGGGGCTGGCAAGTCGACCACGATGCGGATGATCCTGGGCCTGGACACGCCGAGTTCGGGCTCGGTGCTGGTCGGCGGCAAGTCCTATCGCGAGCTGAACGACCCGCTCAGGTCGGTCGGTGCGCTACTGGACGCCAAGGCGATCGTCGGTGGCCGGAGCGCCGCCAACCACCTCAAATGGCTAGCGGACAGCAACGGCATCGACCGCCGCCGCGTCAGCGAAGTGCTCGACATCGTCGGCCTCAGCGAAGTGGCGGGCAAGCGGGTCGGGACGTTCTCGCTCGGCATGAGCCAGCGGCTCGGCATCGCCGCGGCCCTGCTCGGCGACCCCGACACGCTGATCTTCGATGAGCCGATCAACGGGCTTGACCCCGACGGCATCGTCTGGATCCGCAACCTGATGAAGAGCCTGGCCTCCGAGGGGCGCACGGTGTTCCTCTCCAGCCATCTGATGAGCGAGATGGCCCAGACCGCCGATCATCTGCTCGTCATCGCCCAGGGTCGCATCATCGCCGACGCCGGCACCGAGGAATTCATCAACCAAAACGCCGCCCCAAGCGTCCGCGTCCGGGCGGTCCAGCAGACCGATCTGGCCGACGCTCTGACCGTGGGCGGCGGCGCGGTCGAGCGCTCGGCCGACGGTGCCCTGCTGGTGACCGGCCTTGACTGCCTGGCGATCGGCGGCGTCGCGTGTGCCCACGACATCACCCTGTACGAGCTCGCCGCGTCCCGAGCGTCACTGGAGCAGGCGTTCTTCGAGCTGACCCGAGATGCAACCGACTACCGCGCCGGCGAGCTCGCCGGCACTATCCAAGGAGCCTGACATGAGCACGACCACGATCACCCCCCCACTGCCCACCGGGCCGGCAACCATGATCAACCGGCACCTCAAAGGCGAATGGACGAAGCTTCGCACCCTACCCTCGACCTGGCGCACAACTGCGCTCGCCGCAACCCTAGCGATCGGCTTCACCGCCGCCGTCGACCTCTCACAGCTCAGCCGGCACAGCATGACCGCCCAGCAGTACCAGAGCTTCGACGCGACAAGCGCGTCGCTGTTCGGCGTCATCATCGCCGCGACCCTGCTCGGCGCGCTCGCCGTGCGAACGATCACCGCGGAATACGCCACCGGCATGATCCGCACCACCTTCAGCGCAATGCCGGCCCGGCAACTCGTGCTCGGGGCCAAGGCCGCGACCGTGGCCGCGTTCGTCTTCCCGGTCGCGCTGCTGGTCGATATCGCCGGGTTCGCGCTCGGCCAACAGATCTTCACTGGCGACCACCTCCAGGTGGCCCTCAGCCATCCCGGCGTCCCGCGAGCGATCGTGTTCGGCGCCGTCGCGGCGAGCCTGATCGCGGTCATCGGCGTCGGTCTCGGCGGCCTCATCCGCCACACCGCGGCGGCGACCACCACACTGACGATGATCATCGTCGGAGACGTCATCCTCGGCCAGCTGCTCCCGGCCGGCCTACGTCAGTACCTTCCCGGGACCGCCGCCCAGGCGGCCATCACCGTGCACCACTCCGCTGGACTGCTCACCCCCAACGCGGCGATTGCAGTCCTCGGCGCATATGCCGCCATCGCCCTCGCCGCAGCGCTGATCCGGGTAGCACGCCGAGACGCCTGACCACCTTGATAAGGCGTCAGAGGTACTACCTGAAGTCGCCCCGGACGAGCCTCGCAGGCCCGTCCGGGGCGCTCGGCCATTCGCGACGAGTTTCTCTAACCCGAGACTCACTATCGACGACTGCTCCCCGGCCCGATCGGCGCGCTCCTGCCCCGGTGGGATTCGCAGCGCGACACCCGTGGCGTCTCCATGCGCCCCTCTTCCGTTCGACGAGGAGCGTTAGCGGGATCGGGTCGTCAGCGGTCTCGGGTTGCGCGCAATGCGGGGACTCTCGGGGCCATCCCCGCGGCTCGCTCAGCGGTCCGCGGTGTACAGAAGAGGCGAGCGGACGCAGGGTAAGGTCAGTTGCGTGACTGTCGTCGTGCTCACGGGGGCTACTCGCGGCATCGGGCGAGCCGCCGCGATCGAGCTCGCACGGCGAGGAGTCGAGGTCGTCCTCGTGGGACGCGATCCTGAGCGTGTTCGGTTGGTCGCTGAAGAAGCCGCGAGAGCCGGTGGCGCTGGACAGGTCCACGGGCACGTGTGCGACCTGTCGCTGATGTCCAACGTCCGGGTGCTGGCCGACGAGATCCGTGGGCGCCACGAGCATGTCGACGTCCTTGCCAATAACGCAGGGGCGCTGTTCGCCTCGCGCAAAGAGACCTCTGAGGGGTTGGAGCGGACCTTCGCGCTCAACCACCTCGCACCGTTCCTGCTCACGAACCTGCTGCGAGACCGCCTTGTCGGCGGCCGCGTCGTGACCACGGCGTCCGGCGCGCACCGGTCCGCGCGCCTGGACCTCGACGACCTGCAATCGGAGAAGTCCTACTCGCCACGCGTGTATGGCACCTCGAAGCTGTGCAACATCCTGTTCACCCGCGAGCTGGCCAGGCGCGCGCCGGAGCTGAACGCCAACTGCTTTCACCCCGGCGTCGTGCGCACTGGCTTCGCCAAGAACGAAAATGGAATCTGGAAAGTCATCGCCACGCTGGGTGCGCCCTTCCTCCGCTCCCCGGAGCGCGGCGCCCACTCGCTGGTGTGGCTCGCCCTATCCGACCACGCGGCCGCCCTCACCGGGAAGTACATCGAAGACGAACAGGTAGTCGTCCCCAGCGACCAGGCCCAGGACGACAACCTCGCACGGAGCCTGTGGGAACAAAGCGCTCAGCTCGTCGACCTGCCTGCCGACGCGCGCGCCTAACGCCCGGCGCAGAGACCCCCTTCTGTCATCTCTCGGGCATCCGGCCCCGACCTTCGAGGGTCCTCGTTTGCGCGGACAAGAGGGCGCTCGACACCCTCGCCTCCAGCTGCGGTTCTGCTGATCGCGCTCATGGCGATGAGCGTGGCGCGGCGGCGATGACGGCCAGCACCTGCTTTCACGTGACCGAGGCTCTGTGGGCGGCCGCGGCGCGCCCGGAGCCGAAGTCGGGTCGCGGACATCGCGGCGCTCGCGCATCAATCGCGCGCCAGCGGCCGTCTGGTGCAATCTACGTGCGCCGGTCCATTCAACTGCTTCGCGCCGTGCCGTCGACACGAAGGCCTGCGGCAGGAAACCGGCTGGCCGCGCCGAAAGCGCGGGCGATGGAAGGCTCAGGACAGACACCCGCGCCTGCACCGGGTGGAACAATGCCGCCGAGCGGTGGCCACACCTACCCGCTGACGTTCTCGGTCGATTATCCCGACCGCGAGCTCGACCGCCTGAGCTCGGCGCTGCGGATCTTTTGGCTCATCCCGATCGCGATCCTCGCCGCGACCATCGAGGGCGGCAGCTTCAGTACCGGTACCAACGCCCGGTACGCCGGCGGCGGCATCGGTGTGCTGTTCATCCCGGTGGTGCTGATGCTGCTGTTCCGCAAGAAGTACCCGCGATGGTGGTATGACTGGAACCTTCAGCTGAGCCGCTTCAGCAACCGGATCGCGGTCTACTTCGCGCTCATGGATGGCCGCTACCCGTCCACCGACGAGCAGCAGGCCGTACACCTCGACTTTCCGTATCCCGACGCCGAAGGTGAGCTCAGCCGCGGCCTTCCGCTGGTCAAGTGGCTGCTGGCCATTCCCCACTACATCGTGCTGTTGTTCCTCACGATCGGGGCATTCTTCGCCGCCATCGGCGCGTGGTTCGCGATCCTCTTCACCGGCCGTTACCCGCGCTCACTGTTCGACTACATCGAGGGCGTGATCCGCTGGCACAACCGCGTCGGGGCGTATGCCCTCCTGCTGATCACCGACCGCTACCCGCCGTTCAGCCTCCAGCCTTAGCTGCGCCGTGCCGGGTTGGGTCGGGGGTCCGTGCGGATGGCGACGTACTGGGCGGATCAAGCACGACCGCGATGCTCGCCGCGATGCTCGGCGGCCCGGATCGCACGACGCTGTCGCTGCTCGCGAACGTGCGGCGCGGAGTCGAGCACGTGGACGAGGCGCTCGCCGCCCGCATCGGGCAAGTCCTCATCACTGAGGCATTACTGAACGTGCTCGTGGACGCCCGGGCAAGAGAATCCGCGCGCCTGCCAGACCCGGACGCCGATTCGGGCGGACGAACTCGGGCTGCTGCGGCGCGGGCAACCGGATCGGTGGGGCCTGGATGATCGCCGTCTCAGCCCCGGTCTTCGTCATAGGCGTCGTCTTGACCGTGCTCGTGTATGCGTTCGCCGTGCGCCGGTTGCTGGGTCTGCGTCTCTCGCCGCTGCGGGCGCTGCTCGGCGGGCTGGTCGCGTTGGTGGTCGCCTCGCCGATCGTCACGGCGATCGGCAGCTCGCTGGTCAAGCACAACGGGAGCTGGTCGTTCGTTCTCGCGGTGTGGTTCGTGATCCTCGGGGTTGCGATCGCGCTGCTGATCGGGATGCTCGTGCTGGTGATCGCCGAGGTGCTGGTGCCGAGCGGAACGATGCCCGGGCCGCGGTATGTGATCCGGGGGTTGCGCAAGCGGACGCGACGGGTCCGTCGCTACTCGCAGATCAGCCGGATCCTGGTCCGCCACGGAATGCTTCCCTACCTGCGAGGCGCACGCCGCTCAGAGCTGCAGACCCACGACGGCCGGGCTCAGCTCGCTGGCTCGCTGCGCCTCGCGCTTGAGGACGGCGGTGTCACGTTCATCAAGCTCGGCCAGCTCCTGGCCACGCGGCGCGACCTTCTGCCCAGTGAGTTCACCGACGAACTGAGCGGCCTGCAGGACGACGCCGCGCAGGTCCCGTGGCCGCAGGTTGAGCAGGTGCTGCGCTCCGAGCTCGGCGCCGAGGTCGACGAGGTATTCGCAACCTTTGACCAAACGCCGCTCGCGGCCGCCTCGATCGCGCAGGTCCACGCGGCGACGCTCAACTCTGATGAACAGGTAGTGGTCACAGTTCGACCGGCCGGGCATCGAGACTGTCGTGTCCTGGGATCTGGACATCGTCGATCGATTGGCGATGCGTCTGCAGCGCTCGACGCGCTGGGGTCGGGGAGTGGGTGCGGTCGACCTCTCGAACGGCTTCGCAGACGCGCTCAGGGAGGAGCTCGACCTGCGGATCGAGGCTCAGAACATGACCGCCGTCGCCGCTGCGGCCGCCGCACGCGGTCACAACGGGTCGGTTCGGATCCCTAAGCCTTATCCGCCACTGTGCACCGCGAACGTGCTAGTGATGGAGCGCCTCGAGGGCCGCGCGCTGGGGCAGCTCACAGCCACCGAGCAGATCGGCGATCGCCGAGCGCTCGCGCGCGTCCTTTTCGACACGCTCCTGGGTGAGGTGATGATCGAGGGCATCTTCCACGCCGACCCGCACCCCGGCAACGTGCTGCTGCTCGCGGACGGGCGGCTCGGGCTGCTCGACTTCGGCTCGGTCGGAGCGGATCGACGCCGGGCTCAGGGCCGCGCTGCAGCGCCTCCTGCTAGCGGTCGATCGTGGTGATCCGGCGGCGCTACACGACGGGTTGCTGGAGGTCGTGCAGCGGCCCGACGAGCTCGACGAGCGGGCGCTCGAGCGGGCGCTCGGCGTCTTCATGGCCAGACACGTCGGCGCCGGGATCACCCCCGATGCGCGCATGTTCACCGACCTGTTCCGGCTCGTGGCCGAGCACGGTCTGTCGGTACCGCCAGAGATCGCGGGCGCGTTCCGCGCGCTCGCGACGATCGAGGGCACGCTGACGCAGCTCGCACCCGGGTTCGACATCCTCGCCGAGGCCCGCCGCTTCACGACCGACTATCTCGCCGAGCAGCTGACCCCCGAAGCTCTGCGCCAAAGCGCCACGACGAGCTGATCTCATTGATGCCAATGCTGCGCCGGCTGCCGCGGCGCCTGGACCGGATCGGCGGCTCGCTCCAGCAAGGGCGACTCGGCCTCAACGTCCGCCTGCTAGCCAACCAGAGCGACCGCAGATACCTGAGCGGGCTCATCCATCAGCTCGTGCTCACCTTCCTGGCCGCCACCCTTGGCGTTATGGCCGTACTGATGCTCGGCCTTCACGGCGGGCCTAACGTAACCCACAGGGTCACCCTGTACGCATTCATCGGCTACTCGCTGCTCGTCTTCGCCGGCGTCCTTGCCCTCCGCGTGCTCGTACTCGTGTTCCGCCCGGACGCGGGCTGAGCGAGCCATCGTCGCACCGCTCACACGTGATCCGCCACCGGCTCGGTGCCGTACGCCAGGCCGGGAGCCCAGAGTGCCGCTTGTAGCGCCGCGCCGAACCTCACTCGCGAGGCCCGCGGCCCGGCAAGCGCGGCAGCGCCGGCCGCGTGCTGATCGCGTTCTGATGCTGGTCCTCGCCGTAAGCTTGGTCGGCGCCTGAGCGCTCGCTGTCGCGGGGCGGAGACGCCGGCCCGCCGCCGAACCACCGTGCCGCCACTGAGTTGCAAGACCGCCTTCATACCTACCCCGCCTACAGCTTCGGCGGTGCGGTCGCGTGGGCGTTGATCCGCTTTCGTTTTGGCACGAGTCTTTGGTGTACCGGCGCGCAATGCCCCGCTTAGCGCGGACTGCAGGGGGCAAGCACGCGCTGAACGCTGGTATTCGCGCTGAGCACAAGACGCTCCGACGAGCCCGGCATCGAGCCCGTCATCCCGTCGCACCGGCAGCGCCTATGCAGGAGGTGAATCTCGGAGGTCATTGCCGTCCTGTTGCTCGTCGATTGAAGCGATCGCAAAGGACGGGCGAGCCCATGGCGTCCCGGCCCTATGTTGCCGGCTCTCCGGAGAGGACTCGGGACGGCCTGAACCCCTTGACGATCAGGTAGATCGCAAACGAGGCCTCGAAGACGAACACCGGAATCGCGAAAATGCCGGCCGTCGAGCTGGTTATGCCCCAGCCACCGAACACAACGACGATCTTCGAAGCGAAGATCAGCGGGCCGCCGATCAGGCCGACCATCGCGAGGCGCGGCGGCATCAGACCAGTGCTGTACATCAGATAGCCCAGCAGGACGTCGTTAACGCCGACACAGAATCCCGGTCCCATCAGGAAAGTCCAATTATGGATCGCGACGAGCGTACGACCGGCGATCGCAAGCGACCCGGCGTTGGCGCCAACGGACGCCGCCAGATCCCCACGCAGCGTCAAGACCGATAGGAGGCTGATGATGCCAACGCCAATCATCGTCGATTCGACAATCCGCGACGCGACGTAGCCAAGCGCGAGGCGCTCGCTCTCGCGCCTGAGGATCGGGAACATGACGACAGCCACGCCGATGCCCGAGATCATCAAGAAAACCTCGAGAACAGCCGCAAACTCGATACGCGTATCGTGGCCCGCCCCCAGGATGTAGTTGTGGTCGTGAAGGACCGGGTGGTACAGAAGCAGCGCCGGGATCGATGTGACGAATGTGATCGCCATGAACCATCCAGCCCAAGACGCTGCCCTCTTCTCGCCAGGGGTTGGAAGCCTCGCGCTAGCAGCGTGCTCACCCCTACCTTGAACAGCTACGTCGGTCATCGAACCGCCACCATGAAGACCCCGTCTGTGCCGCTTGAACTTCGGCCCCGCGATTGACTGTACGCCCATACCGTCCTGGGTCAAGCCCGCGCGCCGCCTCCCGGCAGGCGTCGCCGCCTCCCGGTTTGGGCTCCGATCAGCGCGCCGACCCCGCTTCGAGTCGCCGGCGTGGATAAGCGCAGAGCGGTCTGAC
Organism: uncultured Solirubrobacterales bacterium; assembly: GCA_963737055.1. GTDB lineage: Bacteria > Actinomycetota > Thermoleophilia > Solirubrobacterales > Solirubrobacteraceae > Palsa-465. Next base: position 44,211 of record CAVTRE010000006.1, read on the forward strand.
CACGTCACCGCCTGATCGTGCCTCGTGCACCGCATGGTAGCGAGCCCGGCGAGCCAACGGCTCGTTGGCGGAGGCCTGCTCTGCCGCCGCCGCGAGCATCGGGCGGCGCCCCCAGCGGGGACCCGCAAAGCGCGGACAGGAGGGCACAAGCCAAGGTCGCCGGCGGGCTCACGATCGCCGGTCGCGCTCGTGGCGAGGAGCGGTACCAACCAGCGCTTGGATTCTGCGCCCTGGTTTGATGTCGGCACGGGCATCGGGGCTTAAGGCCTCCTTTGGCAGTTGGCGGATCGGAAGCGGTCGTTGTTGATGAGCTCCGCGGCGGCGGGGGTGCGGCTGTCTTGGCAGCGAGCGCGGGGGACTGACCGGTAGCGGTTCCGGCGCCTCGTCCGGGCGCGGGTGGAGGCAGCGCCGGTGGTGCGCGGTGTGGGCGTCGTCCGCGAGCGTGTGGGCGCCGTTAGGCGAGGTGTCGCCGGCGCGGCGTCGTCGCCAGGCTGCTGGTTCCGAGGTGGGTAGTACTTGAGAGGGATCCCGGGTGTGACCTTGTGGGTCCGCGGGCTGGTGGGGTACGTTCGATGTGTGAGCCGAGGCGAACATCTCGCCCGCACGTACTGGTTCGATCTGCTGATCGCGCTGCTGGCGATCGCGGCGATGGTTGACGTGGTGCTCGCACGCGGCTCGTCCGGAGTTCCGACAACGACGCTGTGGTTCTGCCTTCCCGCGCTCGCGATCCTGGTGCTACCGGTGTTCGCGCGGCGATGGTTTCCGTTTGCCGGACCGGCGGCGTACTGGCTTTTGGCCGTGGGAATCTCGTTCGTCGACCCGCTGCTGATCCCGTACCCCGAGTCCCTCTTCCCGATGCAGCTGGCGGTCGCATTCCTGCTTGGGAACCTTCGGGACGTCCGGCGGGCTGTCCTCGGACTGGCGATCGTGGTCGGCGCTGTGCTGACGGTCGTCTACAAGATCCCCGGGCACTCGGTCGCCCAGCTCGTCTTCATTCCCGTCGACTTCGCCGTCGCGTGGCTTGCAGGCTTTGCCGTCCGCGCGCGGGCCGAGCAGGCCGAGGTGGCGGAGTCACGTGCGACAGAGGCCGAGCACGCCGTGTTCGAGGAGCGCGTGCGGATCGCGCGCGAGCTGCATGACGTCGTCGCCCACTACGTGAGCATGATGGGCGTCCAGGCCGGCGCTGCCCGGGTCGTGATCGACCGTGACCGTGTCAAGGCCAAGGAGTCGTTGACCGCGATCGAGGTCTCGAGCCGTCAGGCGGTGGGGGAGTTGCACCGCCTGCTCGGATTCCTGCGGCAGGCCGGCGACCAGGACGATCTGCTGGCTCCGCGCCCTGGCCTGACCCAGCTTCCGCGGCTGGCGGCGAGCATGAGTGAGTCCGAGCTCGCTGTCTCGGTCAGCATCGAAGGGGAGGAACGCTCGTTGCCGCCGATGATCGGCGTGTCGGCGTACCGCATCGTCCAGGAAGCGCTGACGAACACCCTCAAGCACGCGGCGGCGTCGCGCGCCGACGTGCGCGTGCGGTACTGGCCCGACGAGCTCGAGGTCGAGATCATCGACGACGGCCGCGGCGCGACGGCGCTATCAGGGACGGCTCCGGGCGGCTTGGGTTTGATCGGCATGCGCGAGCGTGCCGCCCTGCACGGTGGTCAACTGACGGCGGGGGCGGCATCCGGCGGCGGGTTCGCGGTGCGCGTCAAGCTACCCACCTCGGACGGTGGGCTGTGAGCGTCCGTGTGCTGTTGGCCGATGACCAGGCGATGGTTCGCGCCGGCTTTCGGATGATCCTCGAGTCCGATCCCGAGATCGAGGTTGTAGGGGAGGCGGCGAACGGCGAGCAGGCCATGGCCAGCACCCGGCGCCTGCGGCCCGACATCGTGTTGATGGACATCCAGATGCCCGACGGTGACGGACTCGAGGCTACGCGGCGGATTACCGAGGACGGCGAGCTGCACAGTCGTGTGGTGATCCTCACCACGTTCGAGCGTGACGAGTACGTGTTCGAGGCGCTGCGGTCGGGCGCCAGCGGCTTCTTGCTCAAGAACGCCCCACCCGAGGAGCTCCTGCACGCGGTGCAGGTCGTGTGTGTCGGCGAGGCGCTGCTCGCCCCGTCGGTCACGCGGCGCATCATCGAGCAGTTCGCACACCGGCCGGTCACGCCCGGAGCTCGGCGCGCGGCTGGACGCCTTGACGCAGCGCGAGCGCGAGGTGCTGAGGATGCTGGCGCACGGTAAGAGCAACGCCGAGCTGGCCGCCGAGCTGTTCGTCAGCGAGGGCACGATCAAGACCCACGTCTCCAGCCTGCTCGCGAAGCTCGGGCTCCGCGACCGCGTGCAGGCCGTCGTCCTCGCGTACGAGAGCGGGCTGGTCACGCCCGGCGCCTAGACGCGCCTCTGTCCTTTGACAGAGGCGCGAGCGGCAAAGATCTGCGCTGAGGAGGAGCACAGACACGCCCCGCGGGCGATGACAGGCACAGCCGACGGTCCCAGACTGATCCCCAGGCAAATAGCACCAACCTGAGGAGCAGTGATGAGTGCACCACACGCCGTACGGCTGACCGTACCCCTGTGTGGGCGGCCCGAACGCCAAGACGCCTGGCCCGCCAGGACGCAGTGACCGTCTGGGCCGACGACACGCGGGACGGCCACCGCTTCGACCTTGCCGACGCCCGCGACCGCGCGCTAGAGGCCTTCTATCACCCATTCGCCTACGCCGCTGCCACTTCGGACGGTGTGCTGTGAGCGTCCGTGTGCTGTTGGCCGATGACCAGGCGATGGTTCGCGCCGGCTTTCGGATGATCCTCGAGTCCGATCCCGAGATCGAGGTTGTAGGGGAGGCGGCGAACGGCGAGCAGGCCATGGCCAGCACCCGGCGCCTGCGGCCCGACATCGTGTTGATGGACATCCAGATGCCCGACGGTGACGGACTCGAGACCACGCGGCGGATCACCGAAGACGGCGAGCTGCACAGTCGTGTGGTGATCCTCACCACCTTCGAGCGTGACGAGTACATGTTCGAGGCGCTGCGGTCGGGCGCCAGCGGCTTCTTGCTCAAGAACGCCCCACCCGAGGAGCTCCTGCACGCGGTGCAGGTCGTGTGTGTCGGCGAGGCGCTGCTCGCCCCGTCGGTCACGCGGCGCATCATCGAGCAGTTCGCACACCGGCCGGTCACGCCCGGAGCTCGGCGCGCGGCTGGACGCCTTGACGCAGCGCGAGCGCGAGGTGCTGAGGATGCTGGCGCACGGTAAGAGCAACGCCGAGCTGGCCGCCGAGCTGTTCGTCAGCGAGGGCACGATCAAGACCCACGTCTCCAGCCTGCTCGCGAAGCTCGGGCTCCGCGACCGCGTGCAGGCCGTCGTCCTCGCGTACGAGAGCGGGCTGGTCACGCCCGGCGCCTAGACGCGCCTCTGTCCTTTGACAGAGGCGCGAGCGGCAAAGATCTGCGCTGAGGAGGAGCACAGACACGCCCCGCGGGCGATGACACGCGCAGCCGGCGGTCCCAGACTGATCCCCAGGCAACTACCACCAACCTGAGGAGCAGTGATGACCGCACCACACGCCGCACTGAAGAACTCGATCCGGCCGGCCGTCGCCGTCGGACCGGAGGGCTGACCGATGCGCGATCTCTCCAGTAACGGCGAGAAGACCGTCGCAAAACGCTTCGGGCGAGGCCGGATCACGGGCCTCGCGCTCATCGCCCTCCTCACGCTCGCGCTCGGCTACCTCCACTTCGCCGGCAGTTCTACGGCCGTCTCCGTGCCTGCCGGCGCGCATGCAGGCCAGCTGACGCTCAAGAACTGTACCTACAACACCGAAAAGGGCGCCTACGCCGCGGATTGCGGAACGCTCGTGGTGCCCGAGAACCGCGCCGACCCCTACTCGCGGCTGATCGCGCTGCCGGTCACCGTGATCCGTGCCCATTCGACACACCCGGGCGCCCCGATCTTCCGCCTGCAAGGCGGCCCCGGCATCACCAACATGGTCTTCCCGGACGCGAGCCGTTTCACCGCCAACCACGACGTCGTGCTCGTCGGCTACCGCGGCGTCGACGGCTCCGTCCGGCTCGACTGCCCGGAGGTGAGCTCGGCAATGGAGGACTCAGGTGACCTCCTCAGCGAGCAGTCGTACCGCGCCGTCGCCGCGGCGTACCGGTCGTGCGCCGACCGGCTCCGCAGCGATGGTGTCGATCTCGCCGGCTATTCGATCCCCGAAGAAGTCGCCGACCTCGACGCGGCCCGCCACGCCCTCGGCTACCACCAGATCGACCTGGTGAGCGAAAGCGCGGGCACCCGGGTCGCGATGATCTATGCCTGGCGCTACCCGAAGAGCATCCATCGCTCGGTGATGATCGGCGTCAATCCACCCGGCAACTTCCTCTGGGACGCAAAGACGACCAACGAGCAGATCCAGCGCTATTCCGCGCTCTGCGCCCAGGCGGCGAGCTGTCGTAGCCGGACGCCGGATCTCGCCGCGTCGCTGAACTCCGCGGTCGCTCACGTTCCCAGTCACTGGCTGGTCCTGCCGATCGAGAAGGGCGACTTCAGAGCCGCCGCGTTCTTCGGCCTGTTCAACGAGACCTCCGCCGGCGGCAACTCGATCGCCGCGCCACTGACGATCAACTCACTCCTCTCCGCCGACAAGGGCGACGCAAGCGGTGCGTGGTTCCTGTCCGTGTTGGCACGGCTCACCTTTCCGAGCGGGTTCGTCTGGGGCGACCTGGCGGCGATCGGCCGCAGCGACGCCACCTACGCGAAGCACTTCTACGCGTCGGGAGCAAACCGTGGATCGCTGATCAGTGCTGCCGGCAACGACCTGATCTGGGCCGGCGGCAGCGTCCTCGACGCCTGGCCGGCGAACCCGGACGAGAACGAGTACACCCACGTGCAAAACTCGAACGTTCCGACGTTGCTGATCGGCGGCAACCTCGACTTCGCAACGCCGCCCGAGATTGCGACCCGCGAGCTCCTGCCTCACCTCGCGAACGGCCGTGAGGTGGTGCTCTCGAACCTCGGCCACTCCGACGACTTCTGGCCCTACGAACCGGCAGCCGGCACCCGTCTGATCAACACCTACCTCGACACCGGCAAGGTCGACACGTCCCTGTACACCCACAACAAGGTCGACTTCAGCCCAAGCTCCAGCCAAGGCGCATACGCCGAAGACGGCCTCGGCGCGATGATGGGCTTCGGACTCCTCATGATCCTGTCACTGCTACTGATGTGGCGCCGGGCGCACAAGCGCGGCGGCTTCGGGCGCAAGGCGAGCGCGATGCTGCGCTCCGTCTACCTGCTGGTGCTCGGCCTCGGCGGATGGTTCATCGGCCTGATCATCGTGCTGGTGGCTTTGCCGACAGTCCCCCTCAACAGCGAACTCATGGCTGTTCTCTCCATCGGCACGCCGATCGGCCTCGGCACCTACTGGGGCTGGGTCAACCGCGACCGGCCGGCCAGGGCCACGAGGATCGGCATCTGGGTCGCGCTGACGGGCGCCCTCGTCGGCGCGCTGCTGGGGTTCAACGCAACAGCCGGGATCATGGCGGTCATCACCACGATCATCGGAGCAGGTTGCGGTGCGAACCTCGGCCTGATCGCCCTCGACGTCGCACAAATCGACGAGCCGGCGGAGACCGTTTCGGGCGAGCGGCCGGAGACCGTTCCGCCCATCGCCATTCCAGCGGTCGAACACTGACCCCCGGGATCCGTTCGCGCAGAGCATGTGGCGGTGTGCTGGTTGCCGCCACATGCTCTGCTGACGTACGTGCGCGCAGCCAGCTGAGCATCGGCGCCCGCTTCCCGCACCTGCTCACCATCGGCATCGCCACACTCGGCAGCGGGCTACTCATCCTGCTGCCCAGCAGCGGAGCCCTGTACGTCGTCGCTCGTCGCAGACGCTAGACCCCGCCACGCGATCGGCCCGCTCACGGAACGCCTGAGCGGGCCGATTGGAAAACTCGCTCAAGTACACGCACCGGCCCGACTGGGCACGCGCGATCGTGCGGTCAGACGCTTCTATCTCGCGCGGACGCGACCACGTTGCTTGCCCCACGGGGATGGCCGGCCGGCATTCGGCAACGCACTCGACTTCGCCCGGGGAGCCCCGCTTTCGGTTTGGCACGCGCCTCGACGGTGATCCGTCGAAAGACCCGGATTGCGCGGCAAGCGCGGCCCGACGCCGGGTTCGGGGATTGGCGCCGAGATCCTGGCCCGCGTCTTCCCCGCAACCCGCGCAAAGCTGGTGCGCCTACGGCAGCACCGACACACCCCTGCGTCGAGCAGAGCAGGTCAGACTAGCCGTGGCGGTGATCCGCGTCAGGTATTGGCTGCTCCACGCCTGCACCGGTCACGGCGCCCGCGCGGCTGCTTCGCTCGGCGACCGGTAGCGCGACTGGCCTCAAGATCGCTCGGCAGCCCCGGCCAGTTAAGCGCTTTTCGCCACTCGATCGTCTGCTGTGGTCGGGCGTCTTCCAAGGCGGTGCGTGCAGTAGCGAGGGGTAGATCGGCGGTGCCTCGATGACCCGGAATCGCGACGCGGCGTGGAAGAAGCCCGTCTCGAGGGCCACAGCTGCCCGTTGCTCACGCACCGCGTCGGTTCCTCCATCCGAGAGGATGATGTGCACTCCCGTGAGCGCCCGATGGTCGTTCTCGGTCTCCATCGACCCAGTCATCGCGTAGGAGCCGCGGAGCACTGGGGCGACCAGCTTGCTCCGGGGGTCGGCGAAGAGGTGAGTCGGATAGTCGGGCGAGTTCTGGGTCGCTGGCCAGGCCGCCGCCGGATCCGGGGCTCACGAGGTCGTAAATCGCCCCGTAGCGCGGGTCGGCCGCAGTCCCAGCAGCGTCGGGGTTCTCGAACCGAAACGCGTTTGCGATCACGCCCGGGCGGATGATCGCGTTCTCGTAGTCGTCGTACCAAGCGCTGTAATCGTCCGCGCGGCTGAGATCGGTCAGGTTCGTGAGAACGAAACGGACCCCGGTACGCTCCCGTGGGTGCGGCCATTCGGGGCCGGGGCCCACCCTCGGGTCCTTCACTTTGGCGGCGACTTGATCGTTGGTCATGCTCTCTCCTGTCAGGTCGTTGTCGTCCAAGGCACTGGGTTCGGCAGCAAGTCGGCGTGTCGAGGGGTCGCAGCGTCGAATAGCTCGACGTAGAAGCCGTGCGGAGAGTGGTGAAGCGTGAAGCGGCTCGGGGCCTCGTCGAAGCTAGCCACGGTTGCCACGCACGGCCAGCCGTGTGCATCTAGGTCGCGTGAGCTGCTGGCCAGCCGATCGGTCCAAAAGCCCAAGTGATGGAAGCTCACGCCGCCGCTGCCGGCGAGTGGCGTTCCTGGGACTGACTGGATGAGCTCGATCGCCGGAGTGCCACCTTCGCTATAGACCGAGTAGACGCTTGACTCGATGACGCCGTCGGGTCCGCGTAGCGGAACGCTGGCGCCGATGGGTGCTCGCCACTCGATCCCCAGTGCGGTTTGGAACTCGTTCATCGCCGCGTCTAGGTCGGGGACGATGAAGCCGACGTGAAAGAACGGGTTGTGGATGGCCGCCGGGGACAAGTCGCATCTCCTATTCAGACACTCTGGGTTTACATCCGAGCTTTCCGCTGATGGAGTTGTTAGGCCGCCACGGGCGCGGCGGCGCCGACGAACTCCAGTAGCGCGCGGTTGATCTCGTCCGCGTGCGTCCAGAGACAGCCGTGCGGGGCGTCATCGATCACGACGTATTGGCTGTCCTTGACCATCTCGTGTGTGCGTGCGCCGGTCGCTTCGATGGGAAGGATGCGATCCGCGGTTCCGTGCACGACGAGGGTCGGGACGTCGATCTTTCGCAGGTCCTCACGAAAGTCGGTGTGCCAGGTTGGCGGGCAGGCCCAGGTGCCGATTGGCGAGGCGCTGGCGGCTACGTTCCAGCTGTCTCTGACGGCTTCCTCGCTGATGCGCTCGCCGAGGAGTACGTCGAGGTTGTAGAAGTCGTTGTAGAACGCCGTCAGGTAGGCGAAGCGGTCAGCCGTGATCGCCGCCTGGATGTCGTCGAACACGCCCTGGTCGATGCCGTTCGGGGTCTCGGGAGTCTTGAGCAGGAACGGCGGAATGCTCGACATGAAGATCGCGGCGCGCACCCGATCGGAGCCGTAGGTGGCGAGGTAGCGTGCTGCCTCTCCGCCGCCCATCGAGAACCCGCCGAGCACGACGTCGTGCAGGTCGAGCTCGGTGAGGAGGCGGTTGAGGTCCGAGGCGAAGGTGTCGTAGTCGTAGCCGATGCTTGGCTGGCTCGAGTTCCCGAAGCCCCGGCGGTCGTATGTGATGACGCGGAAGCCGGCGTTCAGGAGCGGCGGGATCTGCTTCTCCCACGAGCGGCCGCTGAGCGGGAAGCCGTGGATCAGCACGATCGGCCGCCCAACCCCGACGTCGTCGTAATGGATGTCGATCGGCGAGGTGTTCTCCTCGCCGACGTTGACGTAAGGCATTGCGTCTCCTTTGGTGGGGAGCATCGACAGTCGCAGCGATTGGCGGGGTTCGAATCACGCAACGCGTAGTCCTCGAGCGCGTTGTCGCGGGGCTATCGACTGGCCGGCAATGCCGCGGTATGGTCGTGTTGCATGGGCACTGAGGGGCCGGCGGAGGCGTTGCACGGCCGGCGCGAGGAGCGCGAGGCGCTGGAACGGCTGCTCGAGGTGGTGCGCGGGGGCCAGAGCGGGGTGCTCGTGATTTGCGGGGAGGCTGGGATCGGCAAGACGGCTTTGGTTGAGTCGGCGATCGCGTCCGCGTCGGGGTTCGGGATTGCGCGTGCGGTCGGTGTGGAGTCTGAGATGGAGCTTGCGTTCGCCGCCTTGCAGCAGCTGTGCGCGCCGATGCTGGATCGGCTGGACCGGCTCCCTGTCCCCCAGCAGGACGCGCTGGGCGTCGCGTTCGGGTTGCGGGCGGGGAACGCGCCGGATCGGTTTCTGGTCGGGCTGGCGGTGCTGAGCTTGTTGGCGGAGGTGGCCGAGGAGCGCCCGCTTGTGTGTGTGGTTGATGACGCGCAGTGGCTTGATCGCGCCTCGGCGCAGGCGCTGGTGTTCGTGGCGCGGCGGCTGTTGGCGGAGTCGGTCGCGCTGGTGTTGGTGACGCGCGACCTCGGGGATGAGCTCGAAGGGTTGCCGAAGCTTGCTGTTGAGGGCCTGCCCAGTGGTGACGCTCGCACGCTGTTGAGCTCGGCGTTGCGTGTGCCGTTGGACGAGCGAGTGCGGGAGCGGCTCGTCGCCGAGACGCGCGGTAACCCGCTGGCGTTGCTGGAGCTGCCACGGGGGTTGACGCCGGCCGAGCTGGCGGGCGGGTTCGGGTTGCCAGACTCGCCGGGGCTGTCGGGGCGGATCGAAGACAGCTTTCGGAGGCGGGTGGCAGGGCTCCCGGCGGAGACGCAGCGCCTGTTGCTGGTCGCGGCGGCGGAGCCGGTCGGAGACCCGGTACTGGTGTGGCGCGCCGCCGAGCGGCTCGGGATTGCCATCCAGGCGGCGGGAAACACCGACGGGTTGCTCACGATCGGTGCGCGAGTGACCTTCCGACACCCGCTGGTCCGCTCGGCCGTATATCGAGCGGCATCGTCCGAGGACAGGCAGGCGGCCCATCGCGCGCTGGCCGCCGCGACCGACCGTGAGGTCGATCCCGATCGCCACGCTTGGCATCTCGCGCAAGCGACGCCGGGGTTCGACGAAGAGGTCGCCGCCGAGCTCGCGCGCTCGGCAGGGCGCGCTCAAGCGCGCGGAGGGTTGGCGGCAGCCGCCGCGTTCCTTGAGCGCGCCGCCGCGCTGACGCCCGAGCCCGCGCGTCGGGCTGGGCGTGCACTCGCCGCGGCCCGTGCCCAGCACCTAGCCGGCGCCTTCGAAGCAGCCCTCGGACTGCTGGCCGTCGCAGAGTCCGGGCCGCTGGACGAGCTCCAGCGCGCCCAGGTCGACCTGCTGCGCGGTCAAATCGCGTTCGCGGTGAGCCGCGGAAGCGACGCTTCACCCCTGTTGCTCAAGGCGGCCAAACGACTCGAACCACTCGATCTGAGGCTCGCGCGCGACACGTATCTGGAAGCGCTCACCGCCGTATTTTTCCCTGGCATTCTGGCGAGCCACGAGAGCGTCGTCGAGGCCGCGCGGGCCGCCAGGGCAGCTCCTCAATCGTCGCAGTCTCCGCGTGCGTCTGATCTGCTGCTGGATGGCCTGGCGCTTCTGATCATGGAGGGATACGACGCCGGAACACCGATGTTGAGAGCGGCGGTCAACGCCTTCCGACGCGAGGACACCTCCCGGGCGGAGGAGCGCCGGTGGCTGTGGCTCGCATCCCGTGTGGCGGCGCTTTTGTGGGATGACGAGGGCTGGGATGTGCTGTCTGCGCAGTTCGTCCGGTCAGCGCGTGATGCGGGTGCTCTGAGCGTGCTCCCACTGGCATTGACGACACGCTCGGGGGTGAAAGTGTTCACGGGGGAGCTCGCGATGGCGTCTTCGCTGATCCAGGAGGTTGTGGCGGTCAACGAGGCAACTGGTAGCAGCCTCGCACCCTATGCCACGCTGTCACGGGTCGCGTTCCAGGGCCGCAAAGCCGAGGCCGCTCAGCTGATCGACGCCGCCACGAGGTTGGTCACGCGCCGGGGTGACGGACAGGGGCTGACATTCATTCATTGGGTGACCGCTGTGCTCTACAACGGCCTGAGCCGGTACGACGAGGCGCTGGCCGCGGCGCAGCGGGCCGCCGACGATGCACACGCCTCGTGGTGGCGCAACTTGGGGATTGGTCGAGCTGATCGAGGCAGCCGTCCGAAGCGGGAACGTCGAGCTCGCGGCCGCTGCCCTGGGCCGGCTTTCGCAGACAACCGCGGCCAGTGGCACCGACTGGGCGCTCGGGATCGAGGCCCGCTCGCGCGCGCTGCTGACCGACGGGGAACCCGCCGAGTCGCTCTACCGCGAGGCGATCGAGCGGTTGGGCCGCACCCGCGTCCGTGTGGAGCTCGCGCGCGCCCATCTGTTGTACGGCGAATGGCTGCGCCGCGAGCGCCGCCGGCTCGACGCCCGCGAGCAGCTACGCATCACCCACACGCTATTCACGGAGTTCGGCATGGAGGCGTTCGCAGAGCGCGCCCGCGTCGAGCTCGAGGCGACCGGCGAGCACGCGCGCAAAAGGACGGTCGAGACGCGGGACGACCTCACGCCTCACGAAGCACAGGTTTCGCGCCTCGCGGCCGGCGGCGCCACCAACCACGAGATCGCCGCGCAGCTGTTCATCAGCCCCAGCACCGTCGACTACCACCTACGCAAGGCGTTCCGCAAGCTCGGAGTCAAATCCCGCCACCAACTCAAACAGCACCTGCTCCAGGCCGGCGCCGAACCCGCGGCTCGGGCGCACTGACCATCGAGCACGCGGCAGCGTAGAGGGCACTCGCGTGGGCGACAAAGGAGACCCCACGGAAAGCATGTCCACTTCAACGCGTATGTCGCCACTGAAGACCCAGTCGCCAGCGAAGCGAGCGGACGCCCAGCGCAACCGCGACAAGATCCTCGCCGCCGCCCGCTCCGCGGTCGCCGATCCCGACGCCGAGGTATCGATGGCAGAGATCTCGCGACGCGCCGGCGTCGGCATGGCCACCCTGTACCGCAACTTCACCAGCCGCCGCGAGCTCCTCGAGGCGCTCTACATCGACGAGGTCAACGCCGTGTGCGAGGCCGCCGATACGGTCGAGGCGCAGACGCCCGGCGGGGTGTTCACGGCCTGGCTGCACCGCTTCTTCGCGTTCTTCGACAGCAAGCGCCACGTCGGCTCCGAGCTGCTTCGGGACACCGATCCCAGCGACCCCTTCTTCAGCGACAATCGCGCCCGCGTGCTCGCCGCCGGTCGACCGCTACTCGCCGCCGCGCAACGCTCCCGCGAGGTCCGCGACGACCTCACGCTCGAGCAGATCCTCGACATGGTCATCGGCATCGCCACTATCCAAGGCGACCCCAGCTATCTGCAGCCCATCCTCCAGGCCGCGCTCGACGGCCTTCGCCCGCGGCCGACCTAGAGCCCACGTAGGACAGCCGAGGCCCGGTCCCGCCCGAAAGCGTCCATCTCAAGTCGCGCGCCAGCCCGGCATCGAGGAAGCAGACGAGCCGGCGTTCGCCACAACCCGAACCGTTGCAGGCACGGCACCTCAAGCGACAGGGTCGCCGGCGGCCCTGCTCGGAGCACCGAGCAGCCACGGGTTTGACGTCGCTAGCCCCGCATCGCGCTGCCTCTTCCGGACACACGCGACCACGAGAGCGCCGCCACCTCGCGTACACGCGCGAGCACGAATGAGGTCCCGAGTCGCCGACGGCCTCGGGTCTCGCAACTCGCCAATCTCGGGAACCGTGCCGTCGTCGATGGTCGCGACTTCTGGCGGGATCAGACGGTAGGCCTGCTTTGCCGCGAATGCGGGAGTCGCCGGTGTGCTTGCGGCCGGCCCGACCGCGACGACCTGTAAGCGCACCTGGCTCACGCTCGCGTGGGCGAGCAGCCACCCTCGTCAACGCCGACCTCGCTCCCGGTCCGGACGAATTGCAACGGCCAGGCCCGGTGCCGGTCGGACTCGTCCTTCCCAGCGATGCAGAAGCCGTGGATGGTGTTCCGGGGGCCTGGCGAGACGCTCGCTTCGAAGGATTCCGGGCATCTGGTCCGTGCCTGCGGCTGGCAGCGCGGGTGTGCTCCGGTTCGTTCCAAACGAGCAGAAATCGCCGCCGATCCTCGAGCAGGTGCTTCCAGTCGAAGCGACAGCACATCCCAGCTAACGGTGACGCAGTACGCTGAGGGAACAGCCGTTCGTCTCACCCGTGAGGGTTCCGTTCATGAAGTCCAAGCTCCTCGCCGCCGCAGCGACTGTCGCTGCGCTCATCGTTCCCGCCGTTGCGCTGGGCCAGACGACCGTCCAAGCGCCGACCAAGCAATGCTCCGTGACCGCCTTTGGGCCCGGCTTCGCGTTCAAGCCGGGCGGTCACATTGTCATGAACTACGGCGGCGGCACGAGCTGCCAGGCTGGCGTCGGCTCGAAGACGCTGACTGTGGTCGAGCAGGTGCTTGGCCAGGACCGGCACACCTGGTTCAACATCTCCGGCTCGATGCTGCACGCCGGACCCTCCCCGGCGAACCCGGTGCGCGCGTCGGCGCAGCGAGCTGCGTTCCTCGGCCACGTGTACCGCACCGTGGCGATGGCGCACGACGTCGCCCCGAACGGCTTCGCCGGATGCTCGCTACATCACCCGCCCGCCTGCACGGCGACATACAACATCACCGCCCGAGGCAAGGCGATCGCCCCGTAGCACCCCAGTGCACCGCTCGGGCGCAACCACATAGCGAAGAACAAGTCGGCGAAGGCCGGCCTGGCGTCTGGAATGTCGCCATTGCGCTCGCGAGCTTTGCTCCAACTGAAGCGCAGAAGCGATCGTGCGGACGGCGGTGGGCTGATCGTGCTTCACCAGGAGCCACGCCGGCGCCCGGGGATGTACGTCGAGCCGACGGCTTGGCCACCACGCCCTCAGGACCGAGCTCCTCGACACGGGCCACGAGATCCTCACCCGCCTCGACCATCACGCTCGCCGGCGTCCGCCACGCAACCGGCTAGCGCCAGCTCCTCGAGCAGCGCCCGGCGCTCCGAATAGGGATCGGGGCCGCTGGTAGTCCCGTTCAGGACTGGTGGTGGCGGTAGGCGTAGGTCGCTTCGCGGACGGCCGTGTCGCTCTCGAGCGCTCCGCCGAAGGCACCGCCGACGGTGGCCAGCGCGCCCGCGAGAAGCGCCAGGCGCAGGTAGTCCGCAAAGTCCGAGCGATGGCCGATCTGCGCCGACATCAGCGACGGCTCGAGCATCAGCTCGGCCGCGGCAAGCGCTATCAGGCATGCGCCCCCGTAGAGCGCAAGAATGCCGAAGCTGACGGTGATCAGCGTGACGATGTTGAACAGGATCGCCTGCTCCCGCACGCGGCTGCGAGTAGCGCGTTCCCACAATCCGTGCACGAAGATCAACGTCGCGGTTGCGCTCGCGATCGCCGCGAGGCATACCCCCGCCATGCGCGGCGCGGCAAGCCCGGAGGCGATGCGCCACACGTCGGCTGTCACGATCGTGAACGTCGCGACCCCAAGCGCGCCGATCATCGCGCGGGACAGACGCGTGGTCAACCGCCACGGATGGTTGGCGCGCACCATCCCGGCGAGCAGCCGCAGGTTCCCGGTCAAAACGCGATGTGTCAGTGCGAAGCCATCCAATGAGTCGGGCCCTCCGAGCTCGCTCACCGGCACGATCACGCGGCGTTGAACGAGGCGCCGGCTGCCGGACTTGCGTTCGCCACCGGCCGCCCTGTCACCCGCGATCACGCCCACCGCCTCTGCCACGGATTCGACCAAGTGCCGGGCGTGCCGCGGTCCGAGCGCAGGCAGCGAGACCAGGGCCGCACCGTGGGTGGGACTCGAGTGCATCAGCAGCGGGCGGCGAGAGATCCGGAGCGGAAGCTCCGTGACAAACACAACCAGGTCCCAGTTCTCCTCCAGCAGCCGCGAGCGCGCGGCATCGACGAGCTCAGCGACCTCAGCCGGGGGCGGTAGGAGCGATTCGCGAACCGCTGTGATCTTCCACTTGACCCCCGGGTAGCGCTCCGCGAGCACGGGCTCGAGATCGCCGCGGAGCTTCTCGACGTCCGCGGCGTCGACCGCCGGCGTCACGACCAGGCCGAGGCGGATCTCGTCGTCGCGCTTTTCTCTTCCGCGTCCAACCGCGACGGCAATCTCGCCGTCGGGCGCGACGTTCGTGGAAGCAGCGCGATCACGGGCGTCCATCCGCGGCAACTCACTCTACGACCATCCCGCTCATCAACCGTGCGATCCGCGAGTAGAGAACCCGACGCAGCATCCTGTAGTCCGCGTGCGTCGGAAGTGGCACGACAACTGACGTCTGCTTTGCTCATCCCGACGGCGCCGAGCTCGCAATCGCGTTGGCGACCGAGGCAACTCCGCTTTAGACGGCGTGCTACCCGCCGACGAGCAATCCGGCGACTGGGCTCCGGTGCGCTTGGTCGCTAACGCGATGGCGCGCGCAGCGAACGCAGCCCCGAAGCAAATCGTGCGCGCACAGTCCGTAGCGTCCGTGAACGGACGGCACCCACGCGGTGCTGCTCGATGTTTATTCGGCGGCGAGGAATGTCCAATGAGACATGCCGGCGATGCCGGTCGCTGACTGCCTAATGGCCAATCACCCCGAGGCCCGCGAGCACGACGTAAGCCACGACCAGGAAGAAGACGATCCTCACAACCCAACCTCCCCCGCCGCCAGATCCCCCGCCAAATTCCCCGCCACATCCCCCGCCAAATCCGCCGCCACCTTCGCCGCCCCAGCCACCTCCGTGTCCGCCGTGTCCCGAGTGTCCCCCGTGTCCCCCGTGTCCGCCGTATCCGCCGGATCCGCCGTGTCCGCCCCCAACACCACCTCCGCCGCCATGCATCACGAGGAGATCGTGCGGGTGCGTGGCCGCCGCACGGTTGGAGCAACTTGTGAGTTCCCGGAAAATGGTCATGGACGAATGCAAACAGCCCGAGCGTCAGCGTTATAGGCACCATGGTTCAAATCTCGACACCCCTAGTCCGCGGTGTTTCACCCGAGCCCCACGAGAGCGCCCAACCCCATCTCCCTCGCCGCTCGGTAGCTCCGCGGCGACAAGCGTGCTCGCCAACGATCCCTCCGCTCGTGTCCTCGCTAACGCGTGAGCGCGAGCGCTCCGCATCGACCCGATCGTTTCGGTTTGCCGTTTCCCACGCGAGCGTCAGCTCGCGATTCCACACGTCGAGCCAATCTGGAGGGATGCGAGTGCCGGCAGGCGGTAACGCAGAAGCGCCAGAATGGGGTCATGGAAGCAACCGGGATGCGCCAGGCCACACTCTTGAAGGGGGTGTGCTCGTAGGCAGCGAGCGCGCCCGGCGCCGCTTGGTGGTCTTCGAGGACCCGCAGTGTCCCTACTGCCGAGAGTTTGAGGAACGGTCTGGAGACCTGCTGCGTCGCGAGGTCGCGGCCGGAGGGGTCGCCGTCGAGTACCGAATCCGGTCCTTCCTTGGAGACGAATCGGTACGGGCGGCAAACGCTCTCGCGCTTGCTGCCGGAGCCGGCAGATTCGATGAGCTGCGTCGCGAGATGTTCGCCAACCAGCCGCCGGAACAAAGCGGCGGCTACACGACTGAGGATCTGTTGGACCTCGGCGGCCGCGTCGGCCTCACAAGCGCCGACTACGTCACCGGGGTGCGGGAGGGCCGTTATGAGACCTGGGTCCGCGAAGTCGACGAGGTCTTCGAAGAGGAAGACCCCAGAGGCACGCCCTTCGCGCTGCTGGACGGCCGGCCGATTGACTCTGAGAGCCTCTACGACCCCAACGCTCTCGGCGCATTGATCCGCGCCTGATCCCAAACACAACGGCACTCCGGTTCGCGTGGCAAAGCGCCTGCGCACTTGCCGGCGATGGCAGTGGCGGCCGGCTCATGCTGGTCGTCCGTTCGGTGGCGAGCTGGCTCCTTGCGTTGTCGAATGCTCACGCTAGGGAAAGTGGGCGCGGCGTCCTGCGTTTGGGGGAATTGGGAGCGATGGAATGGCACCGCGGGGTGGGCGCCGAAGCCGAGGAAGGTGCGTTGACCGGCGCGCTGCTCGATGGTAAGTTCATCCTTAGAAACCGGTGATGGTGCGCGTACCGGGACAGATTTGGCCCCCGGGCCGCGGTTGGTGCGCTGGCCGTGCTTGTTGCGTGTCTCGCGCTTCGCGAGCGCCGCCGTGCCAGCGGGCGACGCGCGGGGATCTGGCCTGCCGGCTGCCGGGTGATTCGAGGGGAGTCGGCGCGGCTAGTGGGGGCTGTCCCCAAAACATGATGGGCACTGGCCGTGTGGTCCCGGTGGCCAGGCGGCGAAAGGCTACGCCTCGTCCTTGAACCCCCAGGAAGGAGCTGACCACATGTCCTCCACTTCGGCTGGCCCCCAGCCCATTATCGATGGTCGCGGCGGGACCATCCTCGGTCCGCGCAACGTCCCGGTAGAGCGGCAGAACCCTGACGTTCTGATCGCGCCTACGACCGATGCGGGGACGGTGCCGAACCTGAAGTGGCCGTTTGCACAATCGCGTCCTTTCCGGCGGCTGGGCGCGTGAGACGACGACGCGCGAACTGGCGACCAGCACGGAGATCGCGGGCGTGAACATGCGCCTGACCCCGGGTGGGATTCGTGAGCTGCACTGGCATAAGGAGGCCGAGTGGGCGTACGTGATCGCCGGCAGCTGCCGCATCAGCATCCTCGATGAGGAAGGTCGCCTGTTTCTCGACGATGTCGGGGTCGGCGACCTGTGGTACTTCCCCGCCGGGCTGCCGCACTCGATCCAGGCGCTTGAGAAGGGTGTCGAGTTCCTGCTGGTCTTTGACAGCGGGGACTTCTCCGAGACGTTCCTGATCACCGACTGGTTCAACCACACCCCGCGCGAGGTGCTCGCAAAGAACTTCGGGGTGGCCGAATCGGCGTTCGAGAACCTGCCGACTGACATCGGCCACACGCGGTACATGCTCGCCGGCGACGTGCCACCCGCGATGGCTGACGACGCGCCGGCGTACCCGGGCGAGCAGCCGCCTCAGTCATTCACGTGGCACATGCATGCCCAGGAGCCGACGAAAATGCCGGGTGGTCAAATACGGGTCACCGACTCGCGTAACTTCACGGTCTCGGAGCGGATCGCGGCGGCGCTGGTCGAGGTCGAGCCGAGCGGGATGCGTGAGCTGCACTGGCACCCGAACGCTGACGAGTGGCAGTACTACCTGAAGGGCCAGGGCCGGATGACGGTGTTCGCCTCCGGCGGGAAGTCCCGGACGTTTGACTACCAGGCCGGCGACGTCGGCGCCGTGCCGTTCGCGATGGGGCACTACATCGAGAACACGGGCGATGAGACGCTCACGTTCTTCGAGATGTTCCGCTCTGATCATTTCGCCGAGGTCTCGCTCGCTCAGTGGATGGGCGTGCTGCCGCCGGAGCTGGTCAAGGCCCACCTCAACCTTGACGACGGCGTGATCGCTGGGCTGCCCCGAACCAAGCCGGGCGTCGTCGCCTAACCACCGCCCCTGATCATCCCGTGGCCGGGTGTCGGCGGTAGCTGCGCCGGCGCCCGGCACGAGGAGATACCTCATGTCCAGGTTGGGTGCAGTCCAACCGTTCGGCGAAACAGTGATGGAGGCCGGCTGGGATCCGCATCGGATCCGAGACGTACTACAGGCGGCCCTGGCGCTCGCGGCCGGATCCATCGACGTTCTGAGCTGGCTGGCGCTCGGGAAGCTCTTTTCCGCGTTCATGACCGGCAATGTCGTGTTCCTCGCGGCGGGACTGTTCTCACACCAATCTGAGTTGTCCCTACATGCAGCCGTGGCCCTGGGCGCATTCGGCGCAGGCGCGGCGGCGACTGCTTCGGTGATGCCTCGCGAGGATTCCAGCGTGCTCTGGCCCGCGCGCGTCACGGCCGGGCTGATCGCTTGTGCGCTCGTTCAACTCGCGTTCTGGGTCATCTGGCTGGCAGTCGCTGGCCGCCCCGGGTCCACGCTTTTGGTTCTCCTCGGGATCATGGCGTTCGCGATGGGGATCCAGACGGCGACCGCGGTCACGCTCGGGGTCCACGCGGTCTTCACTACGGCCGTCACGGCCACCTGGACGGTGCTGGTGGGCGATGCCGCCCACTGGTCAGCGACAGGAAACGAGCGGCGTCGGCTGACCCTCGTTCTGAGTGGAACCCTGCTAGGCGCGCTCGTCGGGGCGCTCCTCCTCGCCCACCTGCGGCTGTGGATGCCGCTGCTCCCAGTACTCCTAACCGCCGGCGTGGCCGTCGTCGCACACCGAACCATCGAGCCGTACATCGACCCGACGCGGGATACCGTATCGGCCGCGGCGCATCCACTGGACCGAGCCTTCGGGCGCTCACCCGACGACCCCCCATCGATCCCCGATGGACGCTGAGCCACACCCCGCGCCCGTCCGTCCGCTGGCGATTTGCCGGAGCGGGCGTTCGACGCGCCGATCGGGACCTCGACCACCGAGACGACCCATCCGCTGATCGTGCCGATCGTCCCGGGCAGCCTCAGCGCGATCGCGAGTGCCTCGTGGGTCGGCTCTTCGCAAGATCGATCGCCGACGTAGCCGACCATGCTGGCCAGCACGCGCCCCCACTGCTCGCTAAAGACACGCTCGATCAACCAGCGTCTTCCATGCCGTGGAGATGCACCAACGGACGGACCTCCACCACCCCGCCGAGCCGAGCCGCGGGGCAGCGAGCCGCGATCTCGAGCACCGGATCGAGACTCTCCGCCTCGAAGAGGTAGAAGCCGCCAAAGACCTCCTTGGTATTCGCAAACGGGCCGTCTGTGATCAACGTCTCGCGACCCTCCACGCGCACCGCGCTCGCCGTCTCGATCGACTGCAGCTGAGCACCCCCAATGTAACCCGGGAGCTGCGCGATCTCGAGATACTCGCGACTCATCTGCTCCAGCTCCGCAGCACTCAGCCCCTCATAGGTACCGGGCTTCTCATAGACCAACACCGCGAACTGCATACGCCCTCCTTGAAGGTCGTTATCAACCCTACGACGAACAGACACCGCCGAAGGGGACAGAACGTCCGCGGCTACGCCTGCAGGACTACGCTTCGATGACGAGTTGGCGCGATCCGCGCCGAACCCTGCACGCTCGAGTTGGACGAGACGCACTCGGGTGGCCGTAGGGTCCGAGAGGCGCTTGGGCCGCACGGCGTAGCCGACTGACCTGGTTTCCTCCCCTCGCCCGGGCTTGACCGAGGTTCGCCCGCTTCTGGTTCGCATGAAAGCTGTCCCCTCAGCGTGCGCCCGTTCGTCGTTAGGGCGACAATCCACTCTGCTCCGTAGGAGGTTTCAGATGAAGTACGCCATGTTGATCCACGAAAAGCCCGGCTACGTCGGGGCGCGGCCCGAGGACGAGCAAAAGGCCGTATACGCCGAGTACATGGCGCTGGCGGAAGACCCGCGCGCCCGGGGCGGCGCGCAGCTCCAGCCGGTCGAGACCGCCAGGACGGTGCGCGTGCAGGACGGCGAGACGTTCACCACCGATGGCCCGTGCGCCGGCACCAAGGAGGTGCTCGGTGGCTACTACGTGTTCGAGGCCGACAACCTCGACGAGGCAATCGAGCTGGCGGCGCGGATCCCGGCGGCCCGTCTCGGCGGCGCGATCGAGGTCCGGCCGTTGGTGGAGCGCTAGCGCTGCTGGAAGAGGTTTTCCGCGACGAGTGGGGGCGTGTGCTTGCCTCGCTGGTCGGCTTCCTCGGCGATTTCGACCACGCTGAGGAGGCCGTCCAGGAGGCGTTTGCGGTCGCCGCAGACCGCTGGCCCCGCGAAGGGGTTCCCGCCAACCCCGGCGCGTGGCTGACGGTCACCGCACGCAACCGGGCAATCGACCGGATCCGCCGCGAGCGGACGCTCGGCGAAAAGACCCGTCGGCTGGAGCTGCCGGAAGCGACGATGGACGAACTCGACGAGACCGTGATCGAGGATGAGCGGCTCGAGCTGATCTTCACCTGCTGTCATCCCGCGCTGGCGCTCGAGGCGCAGGTCGCGCTCACGCTCCGGGCGCTCGGTGGGCTGTCGACAGAGGAGATCGCGCGGGCGTTCCTGGTCTCCGAGGAGACGATGAAGCGCCGGCTATCGCGCGCGAAGACAAAGATCAAGGCGACCGGGATTCCGTTCGCCGTCCCGGCCGAGCATCTGCTACCCGACCGGCTGAATGCGGTGCTGGCGGTGGTGTACCTGATCTACAACGAGGGCTACTCGGGCCGGATCGATCTGGCCGGGGAAGCGATCAGGCTGGGCCGGCTGCTCGCCGAGCTGATGCCCGATGAGCCCGAGGTGCACGGATTGCTGGCGCTTATGCAGATCCATCACGCGCGGCGCAAGGCGCGGTTCTCCGGGGACGAGCTGGTGTTGCTCGAGGACCAGGACCGCTCGCTGTGGGACTTCCAGGAGATTGCCACCGGTCGTGAAGCGCTCGAGCGCGCGCTCGCGCTGCGTGGCCGCGGGCCGAACGTGCTCCAGGCCGCGATCGCCTCGCTCCAGGCCGAGGAGCGGATCGACTGGAACGAGGTCGCCGCGCTGTACGAGCAGCTCGCTCAGATCACGCGGTCGCCGGTGGTGGAGCTGAACCGCGCTGTCGCGGTCGCCCAGGCCGGGTCAGCCGAGCAAGCGCTCGAGATCGTCGACGCCCTCGAGCTCGACGACTACCAGTACCTGCACTCCACGCGGGGGGAGCTGCTGCGCCGGCTCGGCCGGGCCCATGAGGCGCGCGAAGCGTTCGAGCGCGCACTCGCGCTCGCACGCTCCGAGCCCGAGCGGCGCTTCCTCGCCGGGCGGATCGCCGAGCTGTAGACCGCCCCCGAACCCGGTCGGCCGAGGCACCGTGGCTGTCCCCTCGGCGCCCGCCCGTTCGTCGTCAGTGCGCAGCAACCACACGACCCGGGAGGGCACCGAGATGACCCAGCCACACACCCAGATCACACGCGAGCTCGACCGCCGCATGGGCGACGGGATCGAGGTCCGGCTGCTGTGGGGTCAGACCGACGGCCACGTGACGGTGGCGGTCACCGACACCCAGACCGGTGAGGCGTTCGAGCTTCCCGTACACGAGGGCGAGCGCGCGCTCGACGTGTTCCATCACCCCTACGCGTACGCGGCGCCGCCTCAGCATCGGTGTGTCCCGATCGCCGCTTCCCATTCGTCGTAGCCACAACAACCCCAGGAGGAGACAGCGATGCAACACCACACCAACCCAGCCTTCTGTCCCAGTCTCGACCGGACCCGCTGGAGGTCCGATGACGTCCACATCCGGAATATCAATCGCTGCGCGCGTTCGCGCTGCTGGCGGTGTCGTTCTTTATGACGCGCGGCGATCATGCTGCCGGCCGCCCTATCGATCGTGATGGACATGTTCGAAGAAGGAGCCCAGCGCAACAAGGCGCTCGGGATCTGGGCCGGGCTCGCGTCCGGGCTGCTCAACACCTCCCAGCAGCTCGGCGGAGCGATCGGGATCGCGATCGCCTCGAGCGTCGCCGCCAGCCATTCGCAGTCGCTGCTGCACGCCGGCGACGCCGGCCCCGCGGCCCTCACCGGCGGCTTCCAGCAGGCGCTCTGGGTGCTCGGCGGGATCGCGCTGCTCGCCGTCTCGGCGATCTTCGTGCTCGTTTGCCGCGACGAACTGTCCGACGCGGTTACCAAGACCACCATCCGCGAGCCGCAACCCGTGCTGGCCGGCGCGAACTGACCAACCGCTTCGTGACATGTCGCATGACGCCCCGCCGCTGAACGCAGGGTGTCACGCGACGGTTTACTAGCCTCGGCTAACGTTGAGGTAACGAAGTTATCGAGCTGTTACACACACCGCCACATAACAGCGATGTAATTGCCCGAGGTCACCCTTCCCCTAGGCCGATGGCGGAGAGGATCGGGCAGAGTCCAGCGCCGCGTCTGTACTTGCGGCGCTACGGCCATCGTTGTTCGGGATCGAGCAAACGTAGGCCCCGCCGGACGTTACGGACTGCCTCCCATGCGATCCATCAGTCGTTCTGGGCTTAGCCCGTAGCGGTCTAGGATTGGTCGGTCCCGCTGAAGGTCGATTGGGTCCGGCAGTTGACTCAGGACCTCGTGAATGAACTCGTCTGAGTACCCGGCACGGCGCAGGACCTGCGCTGCTTCCTCGTGAGACCGGTGTCCCGGCGGGACGTTCACACGGCGAGCATACGCTCACGGCCCGCGTGCGGGTGTGTGCGGGCTCGCACGATCGCCTTCGCCCGGCCGCCGGTGTCCGACCCGCGCGCGCCGCCGATGCGGCGGCGTACACGACCAGCGTGTCACCGATTAGTCTCTCGCCGTGATCCAGCACCCGTCGTTTATCGTTGAGCCGTGGGCGCTCCGGGAGACCGCGCTCGACCTCGACCGGCTGGCGCAGACCGAGTCGGTGTTCGCGGTCGCCAACGGGCACCTCGGTGTACGCGGAAATCTCGACGAGGGTGAGCCATTCGGTCTGCCCGGCACGTATCTCGCCGGCTTCTACGAAGCGCGCCCGCTGCCGTACGCCGAGGCGGGGTATGGCGATCCCGAAGACGGCCAGACTGTCGCGAACGTGGCCGACGGAAAGATCATCCGGCTTCTGGTCGAGGATGAGCCGTTCGATATCCGGTACGGCGAGCTGCGCAGCCACGAGCGCGTGCTCGATCTGCGTGCGGGCCTGCTGCGCCGAACGGCCGAGTGGGTCTCGCCGACGGGACGGCTCGTTCGCGTGTCCTCGAGCCGAATGGTTTCGTTCACGCAGCGATCGATCCTGGCGATCGTCTACGAGGTGGAGGCGCTCGACGGCACGGCGGACGTCGTCGTCCAGTCCGAGCTGGTCACCAACGAGACGGAACCGGTGATCGCGAAGGATCCGCGGGCAGCGGCGGCGCTCACCTCCCCGCTGTCCTCCGACGCGTTCGGCGGGGACGGGTTGCGCGCGTTCATGGTGCACACGACGAGGGCCAGTGGCCTGACCGTCGGTGTCGCGATGGATCATCGGATCGATGGGCCGGGCGACATCGGAACGACGACCACGACGGAGCCCGATCTCGCCCGGCTCACAATCACGGCCACGGTGGCGCCCGGCAACCCTCTGCGCGTCACAAAGTTCGTCGGCTACGGCTGGTCGGGAACGCGGACCGTTCCGGCGCTGCGCGACCAGGTGAGCGCGGCGCTGGACGGCGCCGTCCACACCGGCTGGGAGGGCCTCCGGGACGAGCAGCGGAGCTACCTCGACCGCTTTTGGGCGGCGGCGGACATCGAGATCGAAGGCGATGCCGAGCTCCAGCAGGCGATTCGCTTCGCGCTGTTTCATACCGCCCAGGCGGCGGCCCGGGGCGAGCAGCGACCAATCGCGGCCAAGGGGCTGACCGGTCCGGGATATGACGGACATACGTTCTGGGATACGGAAGCCTTCGTCTTACCGCTACTCACATACACGCGGCCGCGGGCCGTGTCCGATGCCTTGCGCTGGCGTCACTCCACGCTCGATCTGGCGCGCGAGCGCGCGCGGTCGCTCGGACTGAAGGGGGCGGCGTTCCCGTGGCGGACGATCGCCGGGCAGGAGTGCTCCGGCTACTGGCCCGCCGGCACTGCGGCGTTCCACGTCAACGGCGCGATCGCCGGCGCGGTCGACCGCTACCAGCAGATCACACATGACGAGGTGTTCGAGCGCGAGGCGGGACTTGAGCTGCTCGTCGAGATCGCGCGGCTGTGGCGCTCCCTCGGCCACCACGACGCCGCGGGGCGCTTTCGGATCGATGGTGTCACCGGGCCGGATGAGTACAGCGCGATCGCCGACAACAACGTCTACACGAACGTCACGGCCGCGCAGAACCTTCGCGCGGCCGCCGCCGCGGTGGAGCGCCATCCAGATATCGGGACCGCGCTGGGCGTCGGCCCGGAAGAGACCGCGAGCTGGCGCGATGCCGCCGACGCGGTATTCATCCCCTACGACGAGTCGCTCCAGATCCATCCCCAGGCGGACGGGTTCACCGAGCACGAGGAGTGGGACTTCGAGGCGACCCCGCCCCGGAACTATCCACTCCTGCTGAGCTATCCGTACTTCGACCTGTACCGCAAGCAGGTCGTCAAGCAGGCCGACCTCGTGATGGCACTGTTTACGGGCGGCGATATGTTCAGTCCCGAGCAGAAGGCTCGAGACTTCGCCTACTACGAGCGCTTGACCGTCCGCGACTCGTCGCTGTCGGCGTGCATCCAGTCCGTGGTGGCGGCGGAGGTCGGCCACATCGAACTGGCATACGACTACTTCGCCGAAGCGGCGCTGATGGACCTCGACGACTTCGAACACAACACCCGAGATGGCGTCCACATCGCCTCGCTGGCGGGTGCGTGCATCGCGGCGTTGGCCGGCTTCGGAGGCCTGCGCGACCGCGGTGGAGGCGTCGCTCTGGCGCCCCGGCTTCCTCAGGCGCTCACGCGACTGGCCTTCAGCATCCGCTGTCGTACGACCACAGAGCTCAGGGTCGAGGTGAGTCCGGCCGAGGTCACCTACACGCTCCAGATGGGCGAGTCGCTCGAGATTCACCACCACAGGAATCCGGTCACGGTGACCAGCGAGCGTCCGGTGCGCTGCCCAATCCCGCCCCTCCCGGCGCTCGTACGGCCAACCCAGCCCCCGGGTCGAGAACCGGTGCGACGGCAGGTTCGTTCCGGCTCCCCATAGCAGGCGAACAGCAGCGGAACAGCGCTTCTTTCAGGTGGCGCTGCGCTGGCCTGACGCCGACTTCGCCGGGCAGAAGCTCATCGTGCGCGCCGCTCCTTATCCAGCGAGACCGACCCCTCTGCCCGCTGCCGACCATCGAATCGTCGCCCGAAGCCGTTGCCCGCACTCGGACCGAAGATGGCTCCGAATCTCAAAACGAGCGAGGCTGGCAGCAGCCGAAACGTCGCTAACGGCGGTCGCCCTTTAACGTTGTTCGTCGACGTCGAGCTCACGCGCGGGTAAAGAGTCGGCGCTCGATCACGAGCGGCACGAGGCGGTTGCGGTAGCCGTGCTCGTCGAACAGCACGGTCACTTGCTCGCCGTCGTAGCGCTGAACCGTTCCCACGCCTCAGCGGTCGCTGGCCACCGGACGCCGACCGGGAACGGCTTTGCCGCCGGCGTCGTCGCCGCGTGTCGGCGGTCGTTGTTGCACGCCCCGCAGGGGCCGGAGTACTCCTGGCCGAAGTACGAGAGGAGAAACGACCGCCTACACCCGGTAGTCTTGGCGTAGCGCGCATCATCCCCAGCCGGGAGCGTTCGACCTCCCGCTCGCGCTCGCTCTCCTCGCGTGATGCGGCGAGCGCCTCGGCGAGGTCCATCGTTCCCGTCCAGCGTGCCCGTCCGTCCGCCGCCATGCGGCCGCGCCGCCGTCGACCAGCCGGGTCAGAGCAAGCGTTCCCGCGCGCGATCGGACCTCGGCCACGTCTCCCGCGACGAGCCTCCCGGCGGCGGTCCTCGCGCTGACCGCAGGCGCAACAAGGACAGTGGGGCACTCTGGGGCCGTGCCGCCTGGCGGCTCGACGTACGCGTTGGTGCAGATGAACCTGTGCCTGTCCGGACTGGGCTCGTGCTACCAGAAGGTGGCGTACCCGGCGGTGGTGGAGGAGGCGGTCGCTCGGATCCGTGACACCCATCCGGCCGCCGTCACGTTCAACGAAGCCTGCCGGAACGATGTCGCTCTGATCGCCCGTCAGACCGGCTACCACCTGCGCTTCTCGACGGTGATCTACGACGGCGGCCCCTTGCCGTGTATCCGACCGGGAGGGCGCGGTGTCTTTGGTGACGCGGTGCTCACGAAGGCAGCGATCGAGAGCAGCGAAAGCCACCCCTTCCTGGCACAGACCGACATCGAGCGGCGTATGTGGCTGTGCGTCACAACCCGCATCGGCGTCGACGTGTGCACCGCGCACCTGAGCGAGCGCATCCCCATCGAGGTGGCCGGGAACAACGGCCAGTGCGCCGAGCTGAGGGCGCTCCTTGCCCGTCGCGCAGCCGCCCACACCGTCATCTTCGCCGGCGACCTCAACCGTCGATCGTGGTGCGTTCCGACCGGTTTCTGGACCCGGAGCGACAGCTCCGCCGAACAAGACCCGGGGCTCCAGCAGGTCTACGGAACGGGCGCGCTGCACTCACCGTCGGCGGAGGTGGTGCCGGCCACCCACACTGACCACGACATCCTGCTGGTCCGCGCGCAACTAGCGCATTGAACGAAGGCCGGAAGCGCGTGGCGGCTCGGTCTTCTCCGCAACGAAAGTGATCTTGCGGACCCGTCGTGTCTGCAACCAATCGCTCCAGAGCCGGTGAGCGGTGACGAGGTCCTCGAGTGCGCGGCGTCCGATCCCGGCAGCTATGTCCGCCGCATCAGCCTCGAACGCGTCGATCGACAAATCCGCTACAGCTCGGTGCGAAGGGCTGCGGTCCTCCTCGCACCGGACAGCGAGGCCGGCCCGCTCAAGGGAAGTGAGTATGTCCTCCAGCGGGCTGAGCCAAACCGTGTCGGCGTCAGGCATGCGCTCTCGCTCGGACTCCGTGAGCGGCAGACCCTCTTCCATGGTGAAGGCGAACCGTCCGCCGCTCGTGAGCGAACGGGAAACCTCCCGAAGCAGCGCGTCCTTGTCGGGAAAGGCGAGCATCGTCTCGAACAGGAGCACCACGTCGAATGGGCCCTGGGGGATCGGCGGGATCCGCGAGACCTCGAAGCGACACGGAAGATCGCCGGCCCGCTCGCGTGCGATCTCGATGGCGCTAGCGCTGAAGTCCACTCCCAAATAGCGGCAACCGAACTCCCGAGTGATGAACCGTCCTGGCCCGGCAACTCCGCAGCAAAGGTCCAGCACGGACACCCCGGATGCGACGCCGGCCTGACATGCGAGGGCCCGGATCTCTCCGGCGGACATGAAGCTCTCCTGCTCGACGAACTCCCCTGGAGCGTAGGCAGCCACGCGGGCTCGCTCGAGGGCGTGGACGAACGGCGCTCGCTCGTCCTGCTTCATGGCCGAGCCACGCCCTCGGGCGAGGAGGCGGTTTGCCGGGAAGACAAGTCTCGCCGGAGCTTCACATGGCAGTCGAGCAGCCCGACGTTCACGCGGCACAGGATGGCAGCCGATGTTCGGGGAAGGGTTCGGATTGCGCCGGCGTCATGTCTGGGTATGACGCCCAAGGAGTCAGGGCCCGAGAGGCGAGGGGATCCACAGCTTGGGCGACATCTGGTAGTGGCGACCGCCGAGGCGTTGAGCGGCGCTGGCGCCACTGTCCCCGCGCGAAGTACCGGCCCGGCCGTACGCGGCCGCGTGCCGCGAGTGGTTCACGCCGGGCCGATGTTCGGGCTGCTTGCCCAAGTCCTGCTGCTGGTCGCGCTGGCGGACAGCGTCGGTCTCGGTGGCGCTGGCTGGATCGTCGGGATCGCTTGTGGTGCGATCACGGATGCGGCACTCGCGCACGGCCTCTCGCGCTACCACGTGGAGAGGCTAGGCCAGGCTGACTGGGTAACCCTTGCTCGGGCCACGCTCGCAGTCGGCGTCGCGGCGCTGGTAGCCGACTTGTTCGAGCGCCCCGCGCCGGTCACGACGCTGGTTGCCCTCGCGGCGATCGCACTCGCGCTGGACGCGGTCGACGGATGGGTCGCGCGACGGACGCGGACGACGGCGACGTTGGGCGCGCAGTTCGACGGTGAGGTCGATGCGTTCCTGATCCTCATCCTCAGCGTGTTCGTCGCCCGATCGGCCGGCGCCTGGGTGCTGGCGATCGGCACGGCGCGCTACGCCTTCCTCGTCGCCGGATGGCCGCTGGCGTGGATGCGTGCGCCGCTGCCGGCGCGCCACTGGCGCAAGGTCGTCACCGCGACGCAAGGCATCGTCCTGACCATCGCCGCCGCAGGCGTCCTCCCGCTCGCACTGACCGAAGCTCTGCTCGTGGGGGCTCTTGCGCTGCTTGCCGAGTCGTTCGGCCGCGACGTTTGGTGGCTGTGGCGCCACCGCGACGCCGCGCCACCTCAAATGACAGCCGTCTCTGGGCAAGCCTCCGATCTCGTAGTCGGCGCGCCCACCGGCTCGGGGCGTGGCCACCTCCGGAGCGGTATTGCCGTCGTGGTCACGATTCTCGCGTTTGCGCTCGTCTGGGCTGCGCTCGTGGCCCCGGACGAGCCGAATGGTCTCACGGCTGCCGCATTTCTGAGGATCCCCCTCGAGGGCCTCGTCCTCATCGCCATGGCCGTCGTCCTGCCGGTCATACCCCGTCGCATCCTGGCCGGACTCGTCGGACCGGTGCTCGGGCTGGTGGTCATCTTGAAGATCCTCGACATAGCGTTCATCACGTTCGTCGCGCGGCCGTTCGATCCCGTAGGCGACTTGGGCAACATCGGGACCGGCGTAGAAACGATGCGCTCCGCCCTCGGGGGGACGAAGGCGCACGTGGTCATTGTCGCCGGGCTGGCGCTGGCCGTCGCCCTCCTCGTCTTCACCACCCTGGCGCTGCTTCGGCTTACACGGATCGCGGCCGGCCACCGCCGCTCGTCGTTTGGCGCCGTTGCCGCGCTCGGGGTCGTCTGGCTGCTCTTTTCGGCGTCCGGCGCGCGGCTTCTCACACACACTCCCATTGCCTCCACGAGCACAGCAAGCTTCGTCGTCAACGAGGTTCATGCGGTTCAGGCCGACATCCGCGACTCCGCCGTCTTCGCTAAGCAGGTCAGGCACGACCGCTTCGCGAACACCCCCGGCAACCAGCTCCTGACAGCGCTGCGCGGCAAGGACGTGCTCCTCGTGTTCGTCGAGTCCTACGGCCAGGTTTCGGTCCAGGGCTCCTCGTTCTCCCCAGCTATCGATGCTCTGCTCGACAACGGGACCAAGCAACTGCGGACCGCCGGTTTCTCAGCACGCAGCGCTTTCATGAACGCGCCAGGGTTCGGCGGCATCAGTTGGCTCGCGCACTCCTCGCTGCAGTCGGGCGTCTGGGCGAACAGTCAGCGACGGTACAACCAGCTCGTCGGCAGCGATCGCTTCAACCTCACTGACGCGTTCAACCGGGCTGGGTGGCGGACCATCAACTTCGCACCGGCCGACGATCGCGACTGGGCAGAGGGCTCGTCGTTCTACCACTACGACAAGCTCTACGACCGTCGTGACATGGGCTACCGGGGCCCGGCTTACAACTACGCGCCGATGCCCGACCAGTTCATGTACACGGCCCTGGAGCGCCTCGAGCTCTCCAAACCCAACCGCCTTCCCCTGTTCGCGGAAGTCGACACGGTGTCGAGTCACATGCCGTGGGACCGCATCCCTGAAATGGTCCCCTGGAACGAGGTCGGCAACGGCTCGATCTTCAACCGCACGCCGGCGCTCACTGAGCCAAGCTCATTCTGGTGGCACCCCAACCAGGTGAAGGCTGCCTACGCCCGCTCCCTCGAGTACTCGCTGAACGCCCTGATCTCCTTCGTGCAGCACTACGGCAACAAGAACACCGTCCTCGTCGTCGTGGGTGACGAACAGCCGTTGCCGATCGTCAGTGGGCGGAGCACGAGCCACGACGTGCCGATCTCGATCATCGCCCACGACCCGGCCGTGCTGAAGCAAATCGCCGGATGGGGTTGGGAGGATGGGTTGCGGCCCAGCCCACAGGCGCCGGTGTGGCGTATGGACGCGTTCCGCGACCGCTTCCTCACCGCATACGGATCGCGGCCGTCGTCGCGGTAGCTGGTCGTGAACATGGAGCCATTCCTCCGGCATCGCACGTCGCCCGCGGCTGCGGGACTGCGCCTCTCTCGAGCCGAAGGGCCGCGAGGATGAGCAGGAGCGCGTTGTGGGGGTGGGGCCGACTCGTCGCTCCCGCCGTGGTGCTCGCGGTGCTGGTCTGGCGGCTCGGCACCGGCCCCTTCCTCGACGGCCTCCGCTCGGTCGACGGCCCTACGCTGGCTGCAGCGGTCGCCCTGATTGCGGCAACGACAGTGTGCTGTGCTTGGCGGTGGACGATCGTGGCCCGGGGTCTGGGCATCGAGTTGTCGCTGTCCGCTGCGGTGGCGGCGTACTACCGGGCGCTGTTTCTGAACGTGACGCTGCCCGGCGGGATCGTCGGCGACGTCCACCGCGGACTCAGCCACGGTCGTGACGTCAGCGATGTCGGCCGCGCTTTGCGGTCCGTCGGGTGGGAACGCTTCGCCGGGCAAGTCGTCCAGGTCCTCCTGACCGTTGTGGTTCTCCTGGCGCTGCCATCCCCCGTTCGCTCATCGATGCCGCTCGTGGTGGTCGCGGTCGTCGTCGCTGGGTTCGGCGTCGCGCTTATCCCTCGGGCGCGACCGGCTGGCGCCCGGTCTGCATGGGCGCGGGTCAGGAGCGCACTGGCCAGCGACATCCACGACGGGCTACTCGCGCGCGGGGCGTGGCGGCGGATCGCGCTCGCATCTGCGCTGGTCGTCGCGGGCCACGCGCTCACGTTCTTGATCGCCGCCCGGGCGGCCGACACCACTGCCCCACTCTCCCGGATGGTGCCGATAGCGTTGTTCGTGACGATGGCCATGGTGCTGCCCAGCATCGGCGGCTGGGGGCCGCGCGAGGGCGTTGCGGCTTGGGTGTTCGGCGCGGCCGGCCTGGGTGCCGGCCGAGGCGTCGCCACCGCTGTCGTCTACGGCATCATGGTGTTTGTCGCGTGTCTGCCGGGTGCCGTCATCCTCGTCGCGTCGTGGTTCCGGCGTACGCGGCCTACGGAGCCGACCGAACCGCCGCTCCGCGAGCGAACGGCACATGCCTAACGGCCCCTACACACTGCTGAGCTGTGGCATGTCGATCGACGGCTATCTCGGCAGCGCAGCGCCGAGACGGCTCGAGTTGTCCAACGACGCCGATTTCGATCGCGTCGACGCCGTCCGCGCCTCGTGTGACGCGATCCTCGTCGGCGCCGCCACCGTGCGAAAGGACAACCCGCGACTGC
The DNA here is from genome assembly GCA_963737055.1 of uncultured Solirubrobacterales bacterium. Taxonomy (GTDB): domain Bacteria; phylum Actinomycetota; class Thermoleophilia; order Solirubrobacterales; family Solirubrobacteraceae; genus Palsa-465. Next base: position 75,713 of record CAVTRE010000006.1, read on the forward strand.
TGGTGCGATCACCGACCCGGCGGGATGAGCGCACGGCTCGTGGGCTGCCGCCATCCCCGGTCAAGGTCACCGTGACCGAGCGGGTGGAGCTGGACCCGCACGCCGACTTCTTCACCACCGGCGAGATCGAAAAGCTCGTGTACTGCGCGAGTCCACGAATGATCGACGCGTGCTCGCGACTCGGACCCGTCGCGACAGTGGTTGACGCCGGCCAGCCGGTCGAGATGCTCAGGATCACCGAGGACCTCGGCGCTCGCGGCGTCAGCGGCTGATGGTCGAGGGCGGCGGAAAGGTGCACACTCAGTTTCTGACCGAGAACCTGGCCGACGAGCTGCAGCTCGTCGTTGCCCCGTTCTTCGTCGGCGACTCGCGGGCACCGCGCTTCGTGAGCGACGGCCGCTTTCCGTGGAACCCCGGCCGCCGCGCGACGCTGGCTGAGGTCCGCCAGATCGGCGACGTGGTGCTGCTCAGGTACGCACTCTCGCCGCGGTTCCAAGCCGACTGACCGAGGAGATCGATGCCGCTGCCCACTGCGATGATCCGCACCCAGGTATCGGTACCGCTGCGGTTCGCCGACGGCTACAGCACGAGCGCGCGGGGCTACCTGGTGTATCTGCGGCAGGAGGGCCGTGGCATCGGCCGCGCAGATGCTGCTCGCGCTCGGCGTGTCGCGGGTCGCCCTACTCAGCAATAACCCGGACAAGGCCCGGCAACTCCGTCGATTCGGAGTGACGGTGGCAGCCCAGGTTCCGACGGGCGTGCACCTGTCCGCCACGAACGCCCGCTATCTCGCGACGAATGCGCACAGGGGCGCACACACGCTCGACGTCCGATGTCGGCAGGCTGAGTCGCCCTGCTCAGCGTCGCGCTGAGCGCGGTAGGACCAACAGGTCGGCGTGGTGCACGGTGACCGAGAGTTGTCCGGCGTTTGCCTGAGCCAGACGTCGACTCCTGTAGCCGTCCGTCTCCGCGGCGAAATTCACACATTGCTCGCCCGCGGCACCGACCCACCCGGTGAGCCACTCGGCCGCTAGGTCCGCCTCCGTGATCCCGAGTCGCCATGGGCTGGGCCGGACGAGGACGTCCGCCCCCAGTTGGTCGAACTCCGCCACGGCGCGACCCACAGCGTCCGGACCGAGAAGCCGACCTCTTTCGATCGTACGGCGCTGATGGGCATCAAATGCGATAGCCACGCGTCTGTCCATCGGATCCGCCGGTGTCAGCTTCACGCGACCCACGACGGACAAGGTCAGCAGCGTGGGACAATCTGCGCCGCAACATACGGCAACCAACATCGACAGCTCGGTCTCGGTCAGCAAGTCCAGCAGAGCCGACGCGGTGATGATGGTTGCGCCGGCGAGGGCGCCGGGACCCAGCCGAGTGATGTCAGCCTGCTTCGCCTCCACCGTGACCGTCGTGCCGTCGGCAGCCGGGCCGGGCACGTCGGCAACGGCGACCTCGAGCAGGTCCGCGTCACGGTCGTGCAGGACCCAGTGCTGCGGACCGGGCAACAACGGTGCAAGCCAGCGCCCCATCGCGCCCGTACCGGAGCCGAGGTCGTGGATCACCAGCCGTTCGGTGCTTGGCAACGCTCGTCTGAGAGGTTCGACGAGGCCGCGTGTGCGCGCCGCAGCGTCAGCCGGCTCGCGCAGGGCGAGCCATTCCTGGCTTACCCGGATCGCCGCTGTCCTCATCGCGAAACCCCGGTCAGGACACCTGCGATCGCGGACGAGGTGCTCGACCACCGCGGGAGCGATGTGCGCCGCTCGCAGGCTGCGCGACGCAGCCGCGTCCGCAGCTCGGCGTCGCCGAGCCAGTCCCGGAGCGCAGCGCCGAGGGCCGCAGGGTCCTCCGGCGGGACCAGGAGTCCTGGCCGGATCCCGTCCGCGCCGTGACCAACGGCCTCCGTCACCCCGCCGACCTCGGCTGCGACGACCGGCAGCCCCCGGGCCAGTGCCTCGCTCACGACCATGCCGTAGGTCTCGGCACGCGACGCCAGCACCAGCAGGTCCGCGGCGGCATACCTGCGCTCCAGGTCGGTCCCGGTCAGTGGTCCCGTGAACAACACGCGATCCTGTAGCCGGACATCACTCACGCGGCGGCCGAGGCTGGCCACGAACACCGGGTCACGGTCCAGGCTGCCCACGCACGCGCAGCGCCAGGAAAGGCCGTGCATCCTCGACAGCGCATCGACCAGGACGTCGTGCCCCTTCGCCAGGGTCACCGCGGCAACGCACAGCAAGGACCCGCCGGCCGCGGTGCCGGCCGCGAGGGCGGCGCGATCGACACCCGGCTCGGCCACGTGCACCCGGTCCGCAGGCAGCGCGTAGAGCTCGAGCAGGCGTCGCCGGGTCCACACACTGGTCGTGACGACTGCGGCGGCCGCGGAGAGAACCGCACGCTCCCGCCTCCGGATTTCGCCCGCCCCATTGTCGCCCGGGCGGTGACCCAGCGGCATATGCACGAGCGTGACCAATTGCACGCGGCGCGCCTCCGGCACCAGCACTTCGGGCGCCGTCGAGGCGACCAGCCCATCGAGCAGTACGACGGCGCCGTCGGGCATCCGCCGAACCGCGTCGGCGAGCCAGCCGAGCGACGCCGTGTTGGGTCGCGGCGAGCATCCGGCCACGGCGTGCTCGTGCACCGACCAGCCGAGCGCTCTTAGCCCGCGGCAGATGTGGCGGTCATAGATGTTGCCGCCACTGGGCCGGGCGGGGTCGTCGACGCAGTCCGGTACCACGACATGCACACCGCTCACAGCGGTCGCTCGTAGCTCGCCGACGCGATGTGCGACTCGTGAAGCGTGACGACCAGCCCGTCGAGCTCCCGAGCGCTCTCGCCCAGGGCGCCGGTTTGCACATGCTCTGCCAGTCGATCGGCGACCACTCGTGCCAGCACTTCGGTGGAGGTGTTCATGTCCGCGAAGGCGGGCTCGTCGTCGAGGTTGTGGTAGTTGAGTTCGGCCATCACAGCGTGGAGCACGGCGGCGGCGCGGCCAATGTCCACCACGATGTTGTCGGCGTCGAGCGTCGCGCGCCTGAACGTGACGTCGACGACGTACGTCACCCCGTGCAGACGCTGCGCGGGGCCGAACACCTCGCCGCGCAAGCTGTGAGCGATCATCATGTGATCGCGGACTGTCACGCTGAACACGATCTACTCCCGGTCGTTTCGTGAACGGGCTGGTCTAGGCATCGGTTCCTCCACGTAATTTCGCGCGGTCATCTCCACCGACGTGTGGCCGGCCGAGATCCTTCCCAGCCTATTCGAGCGCTCAGGGTCAGTGTGCGCGGCGAACGTTCGGGTAGGCGACTCATCCCCAAAGAAAGAGCGGCGGCCTGGGGGCGAGCCGCCGCGCTGTGGGCCTGCGGCGCTGTGAGAGAGCGGATGCACAACGGCTTCCGCCGTTCCGCAGATCGTTCGGGGGCTACGTCCTCGCGGTGGTCGTCGTTGTTGCCGTCGTTATCGCCGTTGTCGTCGCCGCCGTTGCTCCCGTCACCGTGATCGCCGTCAGCGTGCCGGCTGTGCTCCATCTCTTGCGGCTCGACTGCCTCGCACTTGATCTCGGTGGCGTCGGGCACCTGGCCCGCTCACCATCGACCTGTCGTTCAGCGTGAGCGTCAACATCCCATTGCTGAAGAACCCGACAGTACCCGCGTTCTGCGCACTGTTGTTCGCGCCACGGCTGCAAACAGGATCTTCCTCATTGGACGCCTCCTTTGTATCGTCCCGTGCCCGGCGACGACACTTGGTTTTGAATTGTGGGGAGGAAGAGGCGCGCCAACGAGAAAGTGACGCCGGTCATCTGCCTTCAGTCGAGGTGTCAGATAAGTCGGAGTCAGAGCCGGGGCCAGACTGGGCGCTCTCGCCTCCGTCGGAGCTCGAGGAGCCTACATCGGAGTCTCCGCTGGCAGCACTCGTGTCGGAGGTAAAAGCGCCCGCGGCGGCCTGTATTAGCCCGCCACCGCCGTCACTCTGCGACGTGTCACCGTCGCCGGTCACAAGGTCTCCACCGGACTGACTTGCTTGCGGGCTTGAACTACCGTCGGTGCCGGAGCGGGAATCTGAGTCACTTCCACCTCACGCATTCGATCCGCTTGCTGTCTGGCCGTCGTGACCGGCTGATCCGGCGCCTTCGGATGAGGTAGCGCCGGACCCGCGTTGGTCTTCCGACGATCCAGTGCCGTATCTCTCGGGCGCGGAGGCGTCGCCGGGCCGCTCCGCAGTGAGGTCCTCGACGGCGGCGCCGCCGGCGCTCGTGTTCGTGACGGCGGTGAGCCTGGACCCGCCGGTTGCGCGAGACGGCGCGGCCCGTCCTCTCGGCCTGCTTCTCCCGCTGGTTCGGATCGCAGACGCCTTCGGCGAGGCCTGCAGCACCCGAGCCGCCTCGACCGAACCCGCGTGCTGGCTTCGGGCAACCGCGCGGGCGGATGCGTGCGGCGCGTGGGTCAACGCCGACTGGCCCACGCCCTCGTGGTGCACCTGGCGCGGCGGTCCGACCGCAACACCGGTTGCCAGCGCGCCGGTCGCGGCGAACAGCACCCCGAGCTTCACCGCCACACCGGTGCTCGAGACGGCCCCGGCGCTGACCGCGATCTCCGGCCCATCCGCGGCGCGCGGGCCCGTCGCCAGCCATCTCGCCCGCGGGATGCCCGGCAAGCCACGATGGACGGAACGATCCGAGTTGGGCGGCGCGAGCGATCAGCCGCACGGCACCGACGACGGCGGCGGGACCCGGGGGCGAACCGCAGGGCCGATGCTGTCCGGGGCGGCGAGCGTGTCCGCGACGCGCTGTCGCCCTCGGTGCAGACGCGTGGTGACGGTCCCCTCCTTGACGCGCAGGGCCCTCGAGGCCTCCCAGTAGGAGAGCCCCACCAGATCCACGGCGATCAGTGCATCCCGAAAAGTGTCCGGCAGCGACCCGATCGCTTGGTAAAGCGCGGCGTACTCGAGCCTCGTTTCCGGCCGCGGCGCGGACGAGTCCTCGATCCACATGACGTCATCGAGCGGCGTTGACGCCTGCGGACGGCGGCCGGCGCGTCTGCCGGCGCTTACGAAGGTGTTCTTGAGGACCCTCAGCAGATATCCGACGTCGTCGTCGGAGTGAAGCCACCGGGGCTTTCGGAGAACCTGGGCGAAAGTGTCCTGGACCAGATCCTCGGCCTCCTCACGCGAGGCGCACATCGCGCGCGCGGCACGGTAGAGCCGATCGACGTGGTCCCCGAGGTTGGTCGGATCGAGAAGCCGTGACTCTCCTTGATGCTCCCATGGCCCCGGATTAGCCGATGGGCGGCCCGGGCCTCCGAGCTGGGAGGCGGGCGTCGTCGCCTCCCCGATCGGCTCCGCCCGGGCTGGGGACGGCTCATCTTCCGGCGCTCCGCACATCGCCGAAACGGTGGCCGATGTCTGGTCTTATTGGCAATTGGACGATGGTCTTATGACCTTCCCGAGGAGCCGCCGTGCCCAGGCTCCACTCCTGCCGTCGGGCGTGGGCACGTCGTAGGACGAACGTCTAATTGAGTCCTCGTCGCGCGCGGCTTATGGTGAGCGGCGCGTTATGCGGACGATCGGCTCGTGCCTCCCATCCACAGCCCCGGCGGACCGCGCCGCGCCTGGTTCCGGGCCGGCGGATGTGCCCCCGCCAGAGCCGCCGGAAACTATCCCGGTGCTGGTGGTGGATGATCATCCTGGATTTCGCCGCGCGCTCGAGATTGCGCTCGGCCGAACCCCGGGACTTCGCTTGGTCGGGTCGGCGAGCAACGGGGAAGAAGCCGTCCTCATGAGCGATCGGCTGCATCCACGCGTTGTGGTGATGGACCTCGCGATGCCGGGCATGAACGGTGTCGACGCGACGCGCCACCTGATGGCGGGGCGCGAGCCGCCGGCCGTCGTAGCATTGTCGGGATCTCGGGAACTGATGCGAGACGCAGTCGCCGCGGGCGCCCGCGGGACGTTGCTCAAGGAGGCGGATCTGACCGAGCTCCTGGCGACGATACGCCTCGTCGCCAGACCATAGGTACCGATCGGACGAAGCTGCCGACGCGCCCCCGACGCGCACCCCTCCGAGGCGGGCGCGAGACTTCCATCGCGGGCGCGGTGGCCCGCTTCGCCGTGACCGGGCTGGCCGGGCTCGGGCTCCTTACCCTCATCGCAATCCAGCTGCTGAGCACCCGCGGCACGACAGAAGCAATCCGTGACGCGAAGGCACTCACCCAGGTCGCCGGGCGAGGCGTCGCGGCCCCCTATCTGTCCCCGCAGCTGCTTGCCGGGCAGCCGGCCGCGATACGAACGATCGATCGCGTCGTCCACGCCCGCCTGCTGGCGGACCCCGTGGTGCGCGTCAAGATCTGGGACGGCACCGGGCGCATCCTCTACTCCGACAAACGGCAGCTGATCGGCGCCAGGTACCCGCTGGGCGCCGGCGAGCTTCACGCCCTGCGCACCGGCGGAGTCGACGCCGACGTGTCCGACCTCTCGCGTCCCGAGAACCGCTTCGAACGGCAATACCACAAGCTGCTCGAGGTGTACCTCGGCCTGCGGGCGTCGGATGGAACGCCCGTTCTGTTCGAGCTCTACCAGCGCTTCAGCTCGATCACCGCCAGCGGGAACCGCCTGTTCCGAACCTTCTTCTTCCCGATGATCGCCACCATGGTGTTGCTCGAGCTGGCCCAGATCCCGCTCGCCGTCTCGCTGGCCCGCCAGATCCGCCAAGGCCAGCGCGAGCGCGAGGAGCTGCTCCACCGCGCGATCGAGACCTCCGAGGTCGAGCGCCGCCGCATCGCCCGAGACCTCCACGACGGTCCGGTGCAGGATCTCGCCGGCGTCTCCTACACGCTCAGCTCCGCCGTCGCGGAGGCCAAGGACATCGACCCCGAGCTGGCAAGCGCGCTCGAACAAACCTCACGGCGGACCCGGGAGAGCATCCGGTCGCTCCGCACGCTGCTGGTCGATATTTATCCCCCCCGATTGCACAGCGAGGGACTGCTCGCTGCGCTGTCCGATCTGCTCTCCGCAGTCACTACAGCGGGCGTCGAAGCGAACCTCGATGCCGACCCTCAGCTCCATCTTCCGCCGAGCGTCGAAGCGGTCCTGTTCCGCGCCGCCCAGGAGTCGCTTCGCAACGTGCTCGAGCACGCCCACGCCACGAACGTGCACGTCCAGGTCCGTACGTCCGACCATCAAGCCGTGCTGGAGGTGCGTGACGATGGGCGCGGAGTCGAATCTTCTCCGATCGATGGCGAGGAGCACTTCGGCCTGAGGATGCTCGAGGACCTCGCCCGCGACAGCCGCGGCCGGCTCGAACTAGACTCGGCGCCAGGCCGGGGGACCACCGTTCGTCTGGAGATACCGCTCGAATGATCCGCGTACTGCTCGCAGACGATCACGGCCTGGTGCGCGACGGCCTCGCGCGGCTCCTCGGGAGCGTTCCGGACATCGAGGTGGTGGCCGCGGCCGCCGACGGCCGCGAAGCGATTCGGCTCGCCGGGGAGCATCGGCCGGACGTGATCCTGATGGACCTGCGGATGCCCGGGATGGGCGGCTCCGAAGCCACTCGTCTCCTGCTCGAGGACGACCCCGAGGCGCAGGTGGTGATCCTCACGTCGTTCTCCGAGCGCGACGAGATCCTGACCGCGCTTGACGCCGGCGCGATCGGCTACCTGCTCAAAGACGCCGAGCCCGACGAGGTGATCCGCGGCGTCCGGGCCGCCGCACACGGCGAGTCGCCACTGGCGCCGAAGGCGGCACGCGAAGTGCTTGGATCGCGCGGCTCAAGCGCCCCCGCCCCAACTCAGTGACCGGGAACGCGAGGTGCTGCAGCTGGTCACTCGCGGGCTCCGGAACAAACTCATCGCCCGCGATCTCGGGATCAGCGAGAAGACCGTCAAGGCGCACCTCACCACGATCTTCCAGCGGATCGGGGTCACGGACCGCGTTCAGGCGGCTATGTGGGCCAGGGACCACCACATCGGCTAGCAGCAGGCCACCCGTGACCGCCGACTCCGTCGCCGAGCTCCTCTCGCTCTTGGACTGGAGACGCAAGCTCGCCGAGCTCTACGCCGAGACTCGAGCTGCGACCGACAAGCAGCTCGCATGGGGGCGCTGGCAGGAGACACGCGCCCGCCTTTTTCGCGAGCACCCGCAGTCTCCGATTCCACTTAGTAAACGGCACGGCTACGGCGGGCCGCATGTCTACGAGTACGACCCGGCGTGGCGGCTGACGGGATCGGTCGAGCGGGCCGAGCCCACGCGACTTGAGCTGCGGACGAGTAACAACGGAGCCATGACGTTTCGGCGTTTCGGGATCGCGCAGTTCACCTACGCCAGCGCGCAGCTGAACCTCGAGGTGTACTGGCTCGACGGGTACGCCGGCGGCCTGTTCCTACCCTTCGCTGACGCCACCAGCGGACATGAGACCTACGGCGCGGGACGCTACCTGCTGGACACGGTGAAGGGAGCCGACCTCGGCCACCACAACGATCGGCTGGTGCTGGACTTCAACTTCGCCTACCAGCCCTCGTGCGCCTATGACCCGCGTTGGACGTGTCCGCTTACCCCGCCCGCCAATCGCCTGCCGATCCCCGTGCGCGCCGGCGAACGCGTCACCTCCGGCTAACCCGATTTGCACCCGGAGCACCGGCTTGATCGTCCGCGCGTCAGATGTTGCCGTCGCCGTCGCTGGGACCGCCGTGGTTGTCGCTGTCCGCGTCGCCCGCGTTTGGCCCTTGGGGAATCCCCGAGGAGCTCGACGTACCCGAGCTCGAGCCGGAGCTGGTCGACGTGGCGGCTGGAGCCGAGGATGAGCTCGACGAACTCGAGTTCGACGAGCCACCGCCGCACCCGGCGACCGTGATCGCGGCGAGCGTGAGCATCAATGCAGCCCACCGACGCGTTGACATCCATTTCGTGTTCATCGACATTCCTCTGTTCGCTTTCAACAATCGGCGTTACGGCCTCACCTAACTCGACCATACCGGGTGTGGTTTTCTTCCCGATGGCCCGCGATAGTCCTTGACTTCATTGCTGCGCTGCGAGCGCCAGCATGTCGACTGCACGCGTGAGCGGGTAGTGATGTTGCGCCCAGGTCCTCTTGCTGGCTCAGGCGAGGACATCCGCGGGGAAGGAATCCGGTCGGCTCGGCGTCCCGGTCTGTGTATGAGATGCGATTCGTCATCGCCCGTCCCGGGTCGCTCGCCAGTGTCCAGCGCTCCGCGGCTTGAGGTGGAGGCGACTGCACTCGCGAGCGCAATTCGCGAGCAAAGGTGTTTGCCGGTCAGCGAAACCGAGGCCGACACGATGGCCTGCTCCCTCGAGCGTTCGGCGAGCGACGAAGAGTTCCTCGCCAACACGCTCGCGGCTCTGCAGCTCGTGCTCGGACGGCTAGAGGACGGTGCGGCGGACGGTGGGGATCGCGAGCCATAACGCTGGGCTCGGCCGGGAACGCTAACCGGGCTGGCTTGCCGCCCGCGATCCGGCGGACCTAACGGCGGGCTACGCGAAGGTGGTGGGCCTACCCTAGGCGGGATGCCAGCAGAGACGACCACGACCGAAATGCGCGACGCCATCGCTCAGCAGGCCGCCGGGGAAGCGCGTACGGCGCTGGTCTCAATCGGTGCTGCGACGCTGCTCGTAGCGCTCAAGCTCGGCACCGGGATCGTGACCGGGAGTCTCGGATTGGTGTCGGCCGGCATCGAGTCATCAGGCGATGTCGTGGCTGCCGTACTGACGTTCTTCGCAATCCGGCTGGGGGTCCGCCCGGCCGACGTCGATCATCCGTACGGTCACCGCCGCGCGGAGAACCTGGGAGCCCTGGGCGAGGCCGCCATCCTGTCCGGCGGCGGCATCTTCATCGTGATCGAAGCGATTGTCCGCTTGACGGAGGGTGGGCACGTGCTCGACGCGCGGTGGTACATGTTCGTGGTGATCGGAATTGCGCTACTCGTCGACGTCTCCAGGATCGGCATATCTGTGCGCACGGCCCGGAGGTACAAGTCGGCGGCGCTGCGCTCAAACGCGTTCCACTTCGCGGGTGACATGGCCGGATCGGTTGCGGTCCTCGGTGGGATCGTCGCTGTCCGGGCCGGATTCGAGCAGGGTGACGCGGTGGCCGCGCTGAGCGTGGCGTGCATCATCTTCGCGGCGGCGGGACGGCTGATCTATGAGAACGCGCGGGTGCTGATGGACACCGCCCCCGCCGACGCGCGGGCGCAAGCCGAGGCGGCCATCAGCGGCCTCGGCGACGGGGTCGAGCTCCGCCGGCTGAGAGTGCGAGAATCAGGCGGCCGGTACTTCGCGGATGCCGTAGTTGGCGTCCCCCCGGGCCAGCCGGTCGTCGAGAGCCATAGCACCGCGGACGCCGTCGAGGCCGCCGTACGGGGCGCGTTACCCGAGACCGACGTTGTGGTGCACCTCGAGCCCCGCCGTGAGGGACTCGACCTGCGAGACCGGGTCCTCGCGATCGCGCTGGCGGAACCATTGGTTCGCGAGGCGCACGACATCACGATCTATCAGCACGACGGCCTGGCGAGCGTGTCACTGCACCTCAAGCTGGCGCCCGAGGTCTCCATCGCCAAAGCGCACGATGTCGCCGAACGGGTCGAAGCAGCGCTCTGTGGCGAGCCTGGTATCGAAGCTGTCCAAACGCACCTGGAACCACTGGAGCAGCCGGTCGCCGCGCGTCCGGACGAGAACGGCGGCCATCCTGATGACACCGAGCGACAGCGGATCTCACGTGTCGTCGTGAACCGCACCGGCGCGCCGCCGCGGCAGCTGCGGCTGCTTCACGCCTCCGGCGGCCTGGTCGTGTTCGTGAGCGTGGCCGTGCCGTCCGACATGGCGCTGCCAGAAGCGCACGACCTAGCGAGCCGGCTTGAGGACGACATCCGAGAAGGTCAACCACACGTGCAGGACGTGGTCGTCCATACCGAGCCCTAGCTCGACAACCGGCCTGACCAATCGGGCTCCTGCACGCCTCGGAAACCCCGCGTAGGGACGATGACCAGGTTGCACAGGTCGGGCTTGTCGACGGGCAGTCCGTGGGACGTGCCCGGCGCGACCATTAGTTCGGCGTCGGGGAGCCCCCGGTTTTGATGTCGAGCCCGACCTGTCGCCAGGTGAAACTGTCGGGTACACACCTCGTGCGACGCCGAGCAAAAGCGTGACGGAGTGATCAGGCGGGAGGTGGTCAGCACTGCGCTGATCAAGTTCCGATAGTCCGACGCCTCGTCCACGACAGTGCATTAGCAGCGATTCGGGTGGAGCGGCCCGGTGAGCCGGAAGACCTGGATCGCTCGGTTCGGGGAGAGCACCAGCCTCGCCGCGGTGTCGGTCCGGGTCCAGTCAACCTCCGGCGAGTGCACGAGCTGCGTGGTGAAGAAGACCCGGTTGGCGGTGGTGACCGCGTAGTGATAGTGCCCCACGTTAAGCGCCGTGCGCCAGGCCCGACAGCTGGTGATGGGTCGGAACGAGTCGTGTGGCCCCCGCTGGCCCATGTACACGACGCGATTGGAATCGTCGGGACCCCAGAGGGGATAGCCGAAGAACCCGCCGAAGTTGCCCACGAGGGCGATTCGCGCGTGGTGCAGGCCCCGAGCCCAGCGCCACACCTTGTAGACGGCGAGCGGCCCGTACTTGTCGGTATATCGGCTCCTCAGGTAGTCGCGGGTACCCGAGTAGCCCACTGCGACCCCGGCCAGCACGAGCGAGAGAGCCAGCGTCGCGGCGGCGGCACGGACGAACGGGCGCCGGAGCGGGATCAGCGACCACGGTCTGAGGACGACGAGCACAACCACCACGAGGACCAGGACCACTGCGGCGTGGGCTCCGCCCAGGCTGTAGTCCGTTGTCCATTGGCGGCGCGGGGCCACCGTGGCGACGAACAGCGTCGTGAGTCCGGCCGCCACCGCCAAGCGGCCGAGTTGGCTTCTGAACAGCGGGGCCAGCGGCGTGACTGCCAGCGCCACCGTCAGTGCAGGAGCTCCGTAACGCATGTTCAACGTCAAGCCGTAGGGATGGCCCCAGGGCCCGCCCGCCGTGAGCGGAGTGAATGAGTATGCGACCAGGGACGCCAAGGCGATCAGAGCCGCGGCCACGACCACTCGGTCGCGCCTGGAGAAGAGACACACCAGAGGACCGACCACGGCAGCGGCGACCAACGCCGGCCACCAGGGCCCGAGGTTCACGTTCAACGCCGGGACCAGCCAGTGGCGGAGGATCCCGGGATAGGCGGTGTAGTCGGCCACGGAGTAGTTGTTGCCGTGTTGCAACGGCGGTGGGTGAGGCGTCGGCAGCACGCCGAAGCCGAACCACGGGAGCGGGTTCCCCAGCGCGATGAAGTTACGGGCGTACCAGTAACCGCCGGCGAGGACCAGACCCCCGATCCACCACCCGGTCGCGCTCCGGCGCCGGCCCCCAGGGGTCAACGCGATCGCGGCGAGCGTGAGTGCCCCCACGGGACCCAGTAGGTTCAGTTTCACCGACAGCGCCAGCCCCGCTGCGACAGCGGCGATGACGCTGCCGCCGCGATACGCCCGGGTATCGGCCGTCGGCCCGTCGGCGGTGCGCATCCAAAGAGCCAGAGCCGCCATGACAAAGAACACGCCGAGAAGATCGTTGTCGGCGGTGCCGGCATTACTGTCGAACATCATCGGCGTCGCGATGACGAGCGCCGCCGCCAGCATCGACGTGGAGCCTAATCCCCGGACAGAACCGAGACACCAGGCCGCAAGCAACGTGAGCGCAAGCCATATCAGGTTGATGCCCGGCGAGAGCACGTCGTTGCCCATCAGCACGATGCCGAGGGCATGGAAGAGCTCTGAGGTCGCTGGGTACAGCCCGGTCAGCCAGGCGTAGTCGGTGTAACGGATCGCCCGGATCTGGCCGGTCTGGGCGTACGACGCCGCGTGCGGCAGGTGGTACGCGATCGAATCAGCGCCGGTGATCCCGTGCCCGAATGACCGGAGGCTCGGTCCCGTCCACTGGAGCAGCACGACGACCAGACCGGCAACCGATATGAGGATGAGGACGGCGGTGGTAAACCCCGGCCGGCCGGCGCGGGGGCGGACGAGTCGTGCACTGGAGCGCGACGACAGCCCGAGTCTCAGCGCCGATCCGACCGCGATCGAACCGACGACAATCGGTACCAGCCTGAACAGACCCACCGTCCCGAGAACCTCCATGATCCCCACCAGCAGCGCGCACCCGGTGACGATCTCGGCCAGCCGGGCATGGGCGCCGCGCCAGTCCGGGAGGAGCCACCGCCGTACGGCGGCCGCGCCGATACCCAGCGAGCCCACCACGCACAGGAGCGCAGCGACGCCGATCAGGTAGCGGGCGAGACTCATCTCCGGACCCGGAACGAGGACGCCCGCCTCGCCGTTGGCGCCAGCATCAGCGCGACCCCGGCCAGAAAGACGAGCAGCGCGCAAGTTCTCACGGTGACCTTAATCGGGGACGGCGAGAGCCGGGATGCACAGAGTTTGGTGGCGGGGGCGAAGAGATCCGGCTGCAATGCGCCATTGCGGATCCGGGCGGGAAGGATCTCGCGACCCTCCCGCGTCGCAGTCAGAGACGCTGGGCGTCGCAAGCCCGCGCACGAGAAAGGGCTCTTTCGTGAAGCCGCACGCCACACGCCAGTCTTAGTGTGGCGCGAGAAGGCTGTACGGCGAAGCCGGCGATCTCACCTTCCGCTGTCACTCATGGCCACTCGACTGCCGTTTATCGAGGGTTTTGGGCCGCGGGACCCCGCGGCGAGGAATGCCGTCCCGAAACACAACTCGGTCCACGACAGATCGACCAGTTCTTCCTGCATGGCTGCGCGAATCGCCTCCCATGGACGGCGCATGATCCACTCCTCCAGCGAGCCGAACCGCCCCGCCGTTGCAATTCCGAGCTGTGTCAGCCAGCGAGGCGTCGTCTCGGGGATCTTGAGATCCAGCACGACCCAACGCCCGCCAGCGGAGAGGGCCGCGGCGCCGTGGGCGATGACCTTTGCGCATTCGGGCACCTGCGAGAGGGCGTACGTGGACAGGATTGCGTCGATTCCGGTTGGGAAGTCGAACTCAGCCGCGTCGGCTTGCACGAGGCTGACGTTGCTCCAGCCGTTCGTTTCGATCCGATCCCGGGCCTGGGCGAGCATGGCGTCGGTCAGATCGACGCCGACGATCCGTCCGTCGGGACCGATCACGTCCTCGATGAGCGGGAAGTTCAGACCCGTCCCGCATGCGATGTCCAGCACGCTGTCACCGGGGCCAAGGCCGAGTGCTCCTATGACCTGGAGACGTTGTGCCCGCTGGGGGTAGCCAGGCGCAGGGTACAACCGCGAGGTGATGTCGTAGTGCTTCGCCTTCTTGCGGTATGTCTCGATCAAACGCTCTCGCGAACGGTCGAGCTGGCACACGGAGCGCTCCTCGAGCTCTGGAGGGTCACGGTAGAAACCGGGGCCGCCCTCCATCTAGGAATCCGAGCCGCGCGGGACCGCGGACTCGACCGCAGCCTTGATTGCCGCCATCTCGCGATCGCTGACGCGCTGAATCCTGCCTTTGAGAATGCTCTCGGGGATCGCGCGCATGATGCCCCCGAGGTCAACCTCGATCCACATCTCTGCCTCGGTCTGCCTATCGTCCATCGGCTCGAGCTCCATTCCCCAGCGCGCCGCGGAAGTGCCCATCGGTCCGGCGAACGAGACGTAACGAGGCGAGTCGACAGTGGTCACCTCCTGGCTCCGGGCCCGACTCGACCCGAATACCCCCTTCGCCCGCTGGTCCACCCGCGAGCCGGCCTGAAGCGGAGCCCCTCCGCGAACCCGACATTCGAGAACCGTTGGCGCCCACTCAGGCCATCTTCCGACGTCACAGAGATACGCCCATACCTCTGGGACGCTGCTGGCGATTTTTATGCGGCTCTCGGTCCTCAACCCCATCAGGCGTACTGTGTGTTGATCATTTTCCGGCTGCTCTCGAAGTTCAGCATTTGAATAAGAGGACGCGCTAGCGCGCATCAACCTTCCCGACCTCTGCCGACGCGCATCACGAACCAGCCTGATTGGTAATAGGCCTGCCAAGCCGCGCTGGCGAAGCATCCCCTACCACGCTGTTGATCACACGGGCGGTCGCGGTTGACGGGGCTGGTTTGAGCTCGGGCGGTAATGCCTTTGGCCCGTTGGGGTAGAGCCACGCGAGCGTTTCGTCGGTCATCTCGAGCGTGTGCAGATCATCGCCGATCCGGATACGGCCTGTGCCGAGTATCAGCAGATACAGCTCATGGGTGTGACGGTGTCGGTGTCGCGTCGATGCCTGGCCCGGCGCCAGCCGCCACAGCCGTGCGCCCAGCGTCGCGGCCTGTAGTTGCTTGGCAAGGTCGGTGTTCATCACCCCCATCTGGTTCGATGGGCGCCAGAACGAGTCGCTCGCCGGCAGGATCCGATAGCTCATGGGTGCGTCCCTTCGTCTGCTTGGAGGGTGGGGCTCCGGGGATCGTCCGCCGCTTGTTGGGATGCATCAACATTGATCAGGTCAACATGAGTGAGCTTTGGACGACCGCGGAGGTTGCGCGGCGACTGGGCGTCAAGCGCGAAACCGTCTATGCCTATGTGAGCCGCGGCTTACTCGCGCGGGATCCCGCGAGCAGCCGCGGCCGCTCCTTGTCGAGCCGGCCGCGGTCGAGGCGCTCGCAGACGGCGCGCGGCGTCCTAACCGCTCCGGCGCGATCGAGGTCACCATTCGCACTGAATTGACGGCACTAGACCCGGCGGGCCGCCTGTTCTACCGCAGGCACGATGCCGTCGATCTCGCTCGCCACCGTAGCTTCGAGGACGTCGCGGGACTGCTGTGGGACGGGGACCCCAGCGCGCCGTGGCAGCTCGAGCAGCCCGAGCGGACAATGATCGCGGCCATCCGGGCCAGGCTGCCCGACCATGCGACCGCGATCCACGTGCCGAGCACCTACTCGAGCGCGTCCCAGCCGTTGCGGCTGAGCCTGCCCGCGCCCAGCGCGTCAACGCGCTCATCGACGCCGCCCGCGAGCTTGGATTGCCGGCACCCAACGCGGACTTCGCCCTGGCCGCCCTGAGCTACGTGATGAGCTTGCGCCGCGATGCGGCCGCGACGATCTTCACCATTGCTCGGATCGTCTGAATTTGCAGCAAGATACTGCGAGGTCATGCGAGACGATGAAAGCGGACGACGGGTCTCGAACCCGCGACCTTCGGCTTGGGAAGCCGACGCTCTCGGACCAAATCTGCCTGCTCAGCGACTTTCCGGCCTCAAGATGGAACCAGGATGGAACCTCCACCTCAGCCGATTGCGGCCCGGATGAAGTCCGAAGAGCGATTCAGCGCCTGTCGGTAGTGCTCGGCTTGTACGTTGATCGAGTGGCCTGCGATGGCCGCCACGTCGTCGGTGTTCGCGCCGGCGGCGATCAGGTGGGTCTCCCAGCTGGCCCGGAAGTCCTTCGGGGTGGCGTCCATGCCGGTTCGCTTGACGGTGCGGTTCCACACGTCGCGCATCCAGTTGTCGTAGCGCCAGAGCTTCCCGCCGTCGTTGCCCCGTCCGACGCCGGGACAGAGGCCGGCCGCGTGGGCGCGGACTCGGTTGCGAAGCGCGTTGTCCGACACGCCGAGCTTGAGGCTGAGCGCCTTGAAGCTCATGGTCTCGAGCTCGGCAAGCAGCTCTTCGGGCTCCGGCCAGTCGATCCGCGGCCTGCGCGTATGTGCGCTCCCCGGGGTCGGGAACAACCATTCGATGTCGATCCGGGGCGGAATCGCCCGCAGCAGCGCGAGTGTTCCTGGCGGGATTGGTCCCTCGCGATCGTGGTTCTTCTCGCGCGAGGTCTCGATCACGGAACCGTTCCAGGCGGTCCCTTTGACGCGCAAGACCCCCGTCTTCAGGTCTTGGAGGCCACGCCGGAGCGCCAGCATCTCCCCCACCCGCATTCCGCAATCAGACAGCATCCGGATCATGGGCTCGTCGCGGCTTCCGGCGGCGGCCGCGAACTCATGCATCTCGTGCAGGGTCCAGATAAGAGTCTCCCGCGCCGGCTTGGTCACTCGAGGATCCCCGGCGCGCATCCGAATGCCCTTGAACGGGTTGACGGTCGCGCAGCGGTCGTCGATCTCGTCCTCGGCCATGGCCGAGAGCACACGCAGGATGGCGCTCGCCCCGGCGGCCGCGCGGCCTTGATGCCTCAGCATGTGATCCACGAGCTCGCGGCCATGGGTACGCTGGAACTCGGCGAACGGCCAGTCGCGCAGACTGCGGCCCTCGATCTTCACATCGAGCACCTGCCGGAGCTTGCTGTTCCGGTCGTAGTTCGTGCGCGGCGAGCGTGGGTGGTGCTCGGTCCAGTCCGCCGCATATTCTCCGACCGTGTCGCGGGAAGGCGGCGCCGTCTCCCAGGCGTCGTAGGCGGCGTCGATCGCGTCCTGCGCTTGGCGCTTCAGCTTGAAGGCCCCCAAGTAGCGTCGACGGCCCGCCGGGTCGGTGGCCCGAGCGCGCCACACCTTCTCCCCGGACGGATTTACACGCGAGATCGGTCTCTCACGACGGTTGGCCACGACGCTCCTCCTTGCTCGGTTGCAAGCCGGATCATGCCGCGCCGTTTCGGTTCCGGGCAAGATATTGCTCGACGTCGGCGGGGTCGATGCGCCGCTGACCTTCGACTTTGTAAGAAGGAATTCTCTTCTTACTGAGCATCTCGCGGACGGTGCGCTCGCTGATCGACAGGTATTCGGCCAGCGCCTTGGGGGTGAAGAACGGCCGCAGCTCCTGCCTGGCCACGTGGACCGCAGTCACGCCCGCTCCCCCTCTCGCCGGTCCGTCCCCGGCCCGGGCGAGTGCCCCCGCGCGTCGCACCGGGACCGAGCGTCGCCGCGTCATCGCGCGCCATCAGCTCCCACCGCGGCATCGAGCCGCTCGGACCGATCTCGATACCCATACCGGACAGATACAGCGCGGCACCGGGAGAGCCCCGGAGCCACGCGTCACGCAGCGTCGGACGCCGCCGCGCGGGCGGCGGCCCACGATCCGAGGACGTCGCTGACGACGCTCGCGGCCGGCCACGCTGCTTCGGCGAGTCGCTCGAGCGCCGCCCCCCGCGCCGGCGCGCGTGCGTCCGCGACCAGTCGTAGGACGATGGGAGCTGGCCGTAGCGCTCGCGCCAATCGCGCATCGCCACGAGAACTCCGTCGGCGGTCCAGCGCCGCTCAATCGCTCCGGGGTGGCACGCCTTGCAGTACGCGTAGGCGTCGCCCTTGCCGTTGCGCGGCTGGGTGTAGGCCCCGCAGCCTCGACACACGCCGACGTACCGTGCCTTGACCGCCCGCGCCTTATTGCCTGTCGGGTCATAGAAGTACGCCTTGATCGTCGCCGGGGAGCGCCCCAAGCGCTCGGCGATCTGGCGATCGACAGCCCCTCGGACTCGCGGAAGTGATGCGCCAAGGCCACCGCCCGGCGACGCTCGACCGCACGGTCATACGCCGGCGAAGCTCGATCGGAGACCATGTCTCCAGGTATTGCGAACGTAGACGTCGTCCCCGCTACCGGCCACGCGGATGCCGCAGCTACCGCAATTCCGAATGCCGGGCCCGCGAGGACTCCCGGCGGGACAGAGGAGCTCCTGCAGGGCGGCTTCCGCATGTTCACGGGCGTTCGGTAGCCGGCCTTGAAGCTCGCCGCGCTCTTGCGTGTCGTCCGCAGCGACAGCCAGCGTGACGGTCGGCGGCGCTGATGCTCACCGATTTGGATGCGGAAGCGCCGTCGTCCGCGCCGGACAGATCGGCGGCCACCCTCGCAATCCTCTGGCCAAGCGACAGCGCCACCAACGCCGCCGGCCGGGCTACCGCCGTTCGTCCGAAGCAGGCAGGTGACCGGCGGTGAAGCTGGTTGCCGGTCGCGGTGGCGAAGCGGGGGTAACCTGGCTCCCGCGCGCTTGCGCGGCTCCCGGTGTGGCAGCCGGTTTGCGGCGGTGTTAGGTCTTGTGCGCGACTAGGGTGAGGCCGTAGATCACCATCGCAGCGGCGAGGAGCAGGCCGGCGGCCGCGAGTGCGGTGTATGCCACGGCGGCATTGGTGCGGTGCTCGCGGCGCATTTCGCCTGAGCGGGCCACACCCAGGATCGCGAGAGAGAAGATGACCGCGACGCCGACGCCCGCGAGCACGGAGGAGTAGGCCATCTTCACGAGCGCGTGGGTGTTGATCGCGGCGGCGATCATGGCGCGACGGGTGCCGGGGTGGATTGTTGAAGGCGTCGGACGAAGACGGCTGCGAGCGTCAGGAGCAGGGCCGCGCTGATGATGAGTGGGCCGATTGCGCCGTGGCCGAACAGCGTGGATAGTGCGTAGACGACTGCGCCCATGGCCGCGGCGGCGGGAAGGGTGAGTGTCCACGCGCCGACGATGTTGCCCGCTACCCCCCAGCGGACGGCGGACAGGCGTTTGGCGGCTCCGGAGCCCATGATCGAGCCGGAGATCACGTGCGTGGTTGAGAGCGGGTAGCCGGCGCTCGAGGCGGCGAGGATGACGGTGGCGCCGGCGGCCTGCGCCGCGAAGCCCTGGGCGACGTCCATCTCGATGATCCGGGTTCCCAACGTCTTGATGATTCGCCAACCGCCGACGAACGTGCCGAGTGCGATCGCGCTGGCGGAGGCGATGACGACCCAGTCGGGAACGTAGAACGCGTTCGCGGAGATGTCGCCGTGAGCGACGAGCGCGAGCGCGATCACCCCCATCGTCTTTTGCGCGTCGTTCGTGCCGTGCGAGAGCGCGAGTAGCCCGCTGGAGGCGAGTTGGCCGAGGCGAAAGCCGTGGGCGACGGGACCCGGGCTGAGCTTCCCGACGATCCGGTAGATCAGCAGGATCGAGATCCCCGCGACCAGAAACGCGATCGGGGGCGCGATGATCGCCGGGACGATCAAGTTGCTAAACAGGCCGTCGCCGTTGACCGCGGCGAACCCCTGCGCGGCGACTACCGCCCCGACGAGACCGCCGATCAACGCATGCGAAGAGCTCGAGGGCAGCCCGAAATACCAGGTGATCATGTTCCATCCGATCGCGCCAACCAGCCCGGCGAACACGACGGTCGTCGTGACCGCGTCGGTGTCGACAAAGCCCTTGCCGACCGTCGCGGCGACCTTGAGCGACAGGAACGCCCCGACGAAGTTCAAGAACGCCGCGATCGCGACCGCGGGTTTGGGTGCGATCGACCGGGTGGAGATGGCCGTCGCGACGACGTTGGCGGTGTCGTGAAAGCCGTTGGTGAAATCGAACGCCAGCGCGGTAGCGATAACGATCACGAGGATGACGTCCCCACTCATCAGCTAGGCGTTCTTGATCACGATCCCGTCGAGGATGTCCGCCGCTCGCTCGGTCGAGTCGATCGCGTTCTCCAGGCGTTCGAAGATGTCTTTCCAGCAGATCACGACCATCGGATCGATCCTTGCCACGAACAACGACGCGATCGCTCCGCGCACGATCCGATCGCCGGCGTTCTCGAGGCTATGCACCTCCATCGTGTGTGCGCTGATGTCCCGGAAGCCGCGGAGGAGCGGGATCGCCAGCGCGATCTGTTCTGTTGCCTGACCGAGAACGTGGGCCAGGCTCTGGGCCTGCGCCATCGGCGCCTCGATCTTGTACAGGCCGAGATAGTCCGCGACCTCCTCGGTGTAGTCGACGATGTCGTCGAGCGCCGAGGCGAGATCGAGAATGTCCTGACGATCGATCGGCGTCACGAACGTCTTGTTCAACCGGTTGATCAGCTCGTGCGTGATTTGATCGCCGTCCCGCTCGCACGCCAGGATGTCCTGCGCCAGCCCCTGACTTTCGGGAAATCCGCCGAGCATCCCGTCGAGCAGCCCGCCGGCGCGCGCGACGTTCGCGCCGGCCCGCTCAAACAGGTCGAAGTACTCGCGGCCGCTTCCGCGTATCAGGTTCGTGATCGAAGCCATCAAAAATTCCCAAGGCCCGGAGGCTGCCCCATGGTCGGATCCGATCGGCCACGATCAGCCGCATCAGGCCTGTGGTCCAACCAGTGCGGCGGACGATAAGCCGCGGCGACACCACAGATGTAAACGACTTGTGAAGACCCTGTGAAACCGCGACGTTCGGCGCTAGCGCCACATCGATTCATCGGCCGGGTCCCCCCCGCCCAGGCGGAGATGCACGAGCTCCCGACGGGCCGGCGCGCGACGGACACGCGAGCAGATGCCCTGAACGCGGCCAGCCGTCGGATACCGTTGGCGGCGTGCCCGAGACGCGTCAGCGATTCCATGAAGAGCTGGCCGAGCTCGAGCGCCAGACACTCGACGGGCTCGACCTCGTCATCCAACAGCTCGACCGTTCCCTCGAGTCACTGTCCTACCAGGACGTCGAGCTCGCCGGCATGGTGGTCGCCGACGACGACCGCATCGACGGCCGCTACCTCGAGGTGCACCAGGGGATCCTGTCGCTGCTCGCCCGTCAGGCGCCGGTGGCCGGCGACCTGCGGATCGTCGCGGCACTCTTGCACGTGATCCGGTGCGTCGAACGGATGGGCGACCAATGCGTGAACATAGCCAAACTGATCTCGCTATCCGGCTTTGAGCCGGCAAAGGGCAAGGACATCCTCGACGCGATCGAGCGAATGGGTCGCCTCACCCGGTCGCTGGTGTCGCAGGCCAAAGAGTCCTTCGCTGAGCGAGACGCTACGGCGGCACAGGATCTCGTCCGTCAAGACGGGGAGATCAACCGGCTGAATCGTGCGATCTTCACCCGCACGGTCGAGATCGGCGACGACCTCGAACTACGAGAATGGGCGATGTTCATGATCCTCGTCGCCCGTGCGATCGAACCAGGCCGCGGTCTCGCAGTGGACGAGATCCACGCGCCTCGGCGGAGACGGCGAGATGCAGGGGGCATGCGCCCGCAACCGTTCCATTGCGGTTGTAATTCAAGACTCGATCGGCGCTTCCGCGCTCGCGAGATGCGAGCGTCTGCCGATGGCGGACGCGTGTTGTCCACGAGCCCGCTCACGCGAGGACGCTGGGCCAGGATCTTCGTCTAGTCCGGGCGGATCATTCCGGTGCGGCGGAACCAGAAATACAGTGCGGCGCATGAAGCGGCGAGGCTCCCGATCCCGTACACGGCAAACACCCAGAGCGAGGTGATGCGCCCGATCAGCCAGCCGAAGTTCATGCCGAAGAAGCCGGTGATGAACGACAGCGGCAGGAAGACCGTCGCGATGATCGTGAGTTGCTTCATCGTCTCGTTCTGACGGACGCTGATGTCATTCTGCTCGAGCGAGATGACCGCCATGTTCGCCTGCAGCACCACGGCCAGCAGCTCGCGCTGACCGCTGACCTCCTCGTTGACGAGCTTGAGATGGTCGTTGTCGTCCCGGAAGAACGGAATCAATTTGTGACCGATCCGTGGATATGCGCCCCGCTCCAGCGCGTCGAGCGGGCCGAGCAGCGGATGGACTGCGCGATAGAAGTCCGTCACCTCCCGCCGCAGCGTGTAGATCCGCTCCGTCGCGGCCGCCGAACCGCCGAACACCGTCGCTTCGACTTCCTCGACATCCCGCTCGAGCCCCTCGACCACCGGTGCGTAGTCGTCGACGATCTTGTCAAGGATCGCCCAAAGCGCCGCCGGGGGGCCTTGCTGGAGAAGTTCCGGGCGGCGTTCGAGCCGCTGCCGTGCACCGTGCAGATCGCTGGCGGCCCCCTGGCGCACCGTGATCAGGAACCGGTTCGAGAGGAACACCGACACCTCACCGAACTCGACCTCGTCGCGATCCTCGATGTAGCGCGCCGTCCGCAGTACGGCGAAGAAGATGTCGGCCTCCTCGTACTGCTCGACCTTTGGTCGCAAATGGGACGTCTGGACGTCCTCGATCGCCAGGTCGTGCAACCCGAACCGCGCCTGCACCTCCGCCAGCTCGGCGGGATCGGGCTCGAACAATCCCATCCAGACAAAGCCACCGCCGTCGTCGTGCCGACACACACGAGCGGCCTCCTCGAGATCCATCGGCCCCTCGTGCTGGCGGCGACCTTCGCGGTAATGGGCACAGTCGACGATCACCTTGGTTCCTCCTCGAAGTCCTTCGGCCTGCGAATCCTCCGATTCTCCTCGAACCTCGACTCGTCAGGGCCACGAACCGATCGCGCCCCACGACTCGAGCCGCCGCTGCATGAACCGAGCCCCAACCGCGACGCGATCGCACGTCGGCAGCAACCTCCTGTTGTCGCTCTGGTGCCCAGGTTCGCTCCATCTCAGCGGCGCTCCCCTCCGATTGCCGTTGCGGTAGCCGGCCGGGGTCTCGACGTGGACGCCCCTGAGCAAGAGGGGCACTACGGGCCTCGGTCCCCGGCCAGACTGTCGGTCCGCCAGAACGGGGCAGCGGTCGCCGGCGTCATCAGGGCGGACGACGGCGCTTCTGCATCCAAATCCGCGAGCATCAGCGCCGCGAGCGTCACGCCGACTGTCGCTGCGGATGGAGGCTGTTTCTCAAACGCTTCGCGGCTGGCCGGTCGTGTTCGCTGGTGGGTGCGTCGTTGGTGACGTGTCCGTGGTGAGTGGCGTTGTCAGCGCTGCGGGGGCCGTTTCAGGCGCCCACGGTGGCTATCCGGTGGCGATAGACCTTGGTGAGGTTGTGGGCCATCATCAGTAACCGGAACTCGGTGCGCACCTTGATCCTGCCTCGTCGGTGGAAGCGGATGAACCCCTGGTTGTGTTTGGTGTCACCGTATAACGGCTCAACCGTCTGTTTTCGTTTCGCGTATCGCTCCCGACCGTGGTCTGACCTCAGGACAGTTCGCATCCAGTTGGCCCGGGGCTCGTTCTGCCAGCGCTTGGGGGTGCCGCGGCTGCCCTTGTCGGGCGCGACCAGCACTGGGAGATGTCGGTTGTTGACCACGTCGTCCATCTGCTGCTCGTTCCAGTAGCCGGCGTCGGCGGCGACCGCCTCCAGCAGCTCCTGATCGATGCCCGCACGACCGAGCTCCCGGAGCACGGCCGCGACCATCGGGGACAGCTGCGAGAAATCGGTCGACAGGTTGGTGATTTCCGCCGCGAGCACGATCTGCTCCTCGTTGACGGCGGTCTGAGCGTTGTATCCCTGCACGAACCCGAACCCGATCGGGATCGGCCGGGAGTCCGGGTCGGTCACGTTGACCTTGCCCTCGGGAACCTCCGGCGGCTGATGCGGATCGGGCGGGCGGCCGAAGCGACGACCGTCGCGCATCCGCCCCTGCTGGCGGTAGTCCTCATACGCCTCGTTGCCCGCTCGCTCGGCCGCGAGCTCGGCCTCCAGTCGCTCGAGCGCCAGCACGAGCCGGTCGATGCGCGAGCGAAGGATCGGATCCGGGCTATCCCAGCGATGCTGCTCGAGCTGGCTGCGGGCGTCCTGCAGCCACCGGCGCCGGCCGCCACCCGCGTCGGTGATGTGGCTGCTGTCGAACTCGAACGCCGGCGTCGAGCGGCGCTCGGGCTCATCGTTCTCAGCCTCTCCGCCCGACTGCTCGGTCAAAGCGCAATCCTCTGGCTCCTCGTCCGCGGCGTCCGCCTCGAGCTCCCCGATCGACTCCTCACCAGCCTCCCCGCCCACCCCGGCATCCTCGCTCAGCCGCTCGGCGCCGGGATCGCCCAGCAGCCGCTCCGCGGGCCTGGCGCAAGAACTCCCGCCGCCCCTCCGCCGTGCACAACTGCTCGGGCAGCTCATCACCCCGCGCCTCGCCCAACTCCTGATCCTCGGCCTCATCCGTCGCCCGGACCTCAGCCAGCACCTCGCGGGCGATCTGCTCGAAGCGAAAGTTGACATCAGGGTTCGCGTTGCCCGCGATCCGCGTGCCGTCGATCGACACCACCCCAGACTTCACCAGACCCGGCCTCATGACACAGCTTCAACACATCCGTGGACAGCCCCGACAGCCCCCGCTGCTGACGACACACGAACCGCGCCACCGTCACATGGTCGGGAACCAAGTTGCCCGTGATCACCCCAAAACGCGACGTGCTCACGGCAGTGACGTTCGATCGCTCGCGACGAGCGCACACCCGTCGCGAACGCAAACAGGATCACCGTCACCATCACCGACGGCATACGCAGCAGCCCCGTGACCATCGGCCCGATAGGCCGCATAGAACGCCCGAAGGTCCATGTCCTTCACGGCGTCGATCAAAAACCACGCCAAGTGATCCGGCGCCAGCCACTCCCGCACGTCCGGCGGCAACAAAAACCCCTGCTCACGACGGCTCTCAATAAAGTTCTGCGGCATCCAGAAATTGTGTTAAACGCCGCGGACGGAACCCCTTTATGAAACAGCCTCGACGACCTGCAAGAGCGAGCCCGGCGTCGACGTCAGCCGTCGCACTCGGATTGCCGTTGCAGAAGTGGAGGTCAAACAGCCAGCTGCCGGTCGTCCTGGCGCATCGCTGCTAGCACGCGCTCGCGGGTCTAGCGCACCCGGATCGCGCCGGGATGGCAGGCCGTGCAGTACTCGCAGGCGCCGCCTTTGCCGTTGCGCGGCTGGGTGTAGGCGCCGCAGCCGCGGCACACGCCGACGTAGCGGGCCTTGACCGCTCGCGCCTTCTCCCCCGTGGGGTCGTAGGCGCCTAAAGGGCGTAGTCTCCGTCGAGAGGGGTCGTATGTCGAAGCTCAGAGATGTCGTGGTCGTCCGTGTGAGCGAGAAGGGCGATCGGGAGGACGAGCGCTTTCATTCGCCCGAGGTGCAGATGGAGGCCGCTAGGCGGTGGGCGAAGGATCGTGGTGAGCGGCTTGTCGGCTCGCCGATTCCTGAGATCGACGTCAGCGGGAGGCTGCCGCTGTCCAGGCGCCCTGGCTTGTTGGCGGCGATTGAGATGATCGAGGCCGGCCGGGCGGACCAGCTCGTGGTGGCGTATTTCGATCGGCTGGTGCGCTCGCTCAAGGTGCAGTTGGAGGTGATCGAGCGGGTGGAGCGGGCGGGCGGGGAGATCTTCGCGCTCGACCACGGCAAGCTGACGAACGGCACGGCGGCGCAGCGCTTGTCGACGAACATGCTCGGGTCGGTGTTCCAATACTTTGCTGAGATCACGGGGGAGAAGGTGGCGGCGGCTCAGGCGCGGGCGGTGGCGCGGGGTGTCTATCCGCATCCGAGGATCCCGGTCGGGTACGTGCGCGGCGAGGACGGCGTGCTGACGGTGGAGCCCGCGGCGGCGAGGGTCGTGGTGCGGGCGTTCAAGCGCCGCGACCTGGGCGCGTCGCTGGTGGAGATCCAAGCGTGGCTGGCGGAGAATGGGATCGAGCGCGCGCTCTCCGGGGTGGGCTGGATGCTGCGCTCCCGGATGTACCTGGGCGAGATCCACTTCGGCGAGCTGCACAACACGCACGCTCACGAGCTGATCATCAAGGACCGCGCCCTGTTCGAGCGCGTGCAGCGACGGACGGTCTCCCGCGGGCGCCAAGCCAAGTCAGACCGGCTGCTGGCCCGCCTGGGGGTGCTGCGGTGCGGGACGTGCGGCTCGCGGATGGTGATCAACTCCGACAGCGGCAGCTACCGCTGCGGCGACACGAGCGCTGACCGGTGCCGGCGACGAGCGGCGGTCAAGGCCGACCGTGTCGAGGAGATGGTGCAGGACACCGTCCGGGCGCACTCGGCCACCGCCAACCCGCACCCACGCGCCTCGCGCAGGCGGCAGATCCGCGCGGCGGACGAGGCGATCGAACGCGCCAACGCGGAGCTCGATGACACGATCCGGCAGCTCGGCGAGCTTGGCTTGTTGGGACGCCCCGCGAGCCAGGAGACCTGGAGAAGCTGACCACGGCGCTCGATCACGCGCACACCGCCCGGGCCCGACTCGGCGATAGGGGCGAGAGCAACATCATCGGTCCTGACGACATCGAAAGGCTCCGCGAACCCGCGAAGCGGCTAGCGGCTTGGCGGCGGCTGATCAGCGACACCGTCGAGTCGGTTACCGTCGCGCCGGCGATGACGGCGGATGGGCGCCCCAGTCGCCTCTGGGACCCTCGCCGGATCGAGATCAGGTTCCTCGGCCAGCATCCGTAAGGAAGCCGCCCGCAGCGACTTCTCGCGCTTCCGTTGACACACTCCGGGTCGTACGACTCGCACACCTCTGCCGACCGTCGCGGAGTCGGACATCGTCGCCGGGCACGACTCCGCAACCGAACGAGAAGCAGCAGAGCGAGATCGGCGTCGCCGGCCGTGCGAGATTCGTCCGTCGGGGAGGCGCGACGCCGCGGATCCGCGGTCGTGTGTCAGCAGCCGCCGGTTGTGGGGAAGCACACAGTTCGGTGGTCGCCGGCGGCCACGGCCACGGGGGGTCGGCGCGACTATCGGAACCGTGGCATTGCAGTCACGTCGTCACGAGACGCCGCGCGATCGCATTTACGAGGCTGAAGTCGGGGCGATGGCGGTGCGGGACCGGTCCGCTTGCTCGCTACCGGTTAGCGCCGAGTCGTCGCGAGACTACGTTTGGTCGCCGATCCACTCGTCCCGTAGCGGCCGACACCGGCTAAAGCACTCGCGCGAGCGACGGGATTACGCTCCACACCGTGAGCAATGACCTCGACTCCCGAGACCTTGCTGTGCTGCCGGTCGATGAACTCGGTATTTGGTTGCTCCGCATCTTGTGCAACGACCAGAACCGTACGTTTAGCCGCGGACCCGCGCTGATGATGTCCTGAAGCATGTTGGTGAGCGAATGCCGAGCGACAAGGTCTACGCGCGACGGGCTGATCCCGACGCTGCTCCGCACTTAGCCCAGGCTCTTGCAGAGGCGTGGGATTGGCTCACGGCCACCGGACTGATCGCCGAGGCTGTCGCCGGCATGCTCGGTATGCCGCTCGAGGGCTACTACTTCGTAACCCGGTACGGCGAGCGAGTCGCCGCGCACGATCGACCTCGAGAATGGTTGAGTGCCGAAAGACGGCTGGGGGTGACGTTGCATCCGCGTCTCGAGGAGCGTGCTCGGCGGCAGTTCGTTCTGGGCGAATTTGAAGCCGCGGCTCTCATCGCGATGCGCGAAGTTGAGATTGCCGTCCGAGACGGAGCTGGCCTGGCGGAGACCTTGGTCGGCACGGACCTCATGAACAAAGATGGCATGTGCAGTAGCGGCGTGACGGCCGGTGGCGCAGGTGGCCGGTCCTCCGCGTCGAACGACATTGGTTGAAGGCGCGCGCGGATACGAGCCGCGCGGCCGGTCATCCGAACACGAAGGGCCGACCGTTGACTCACGCTATGCGATGGGTCGGCTGAGCGCTGCGCGCGTTGGTTTGCGAGCGAGGAGGGACGACGGTGACGATCGTAATGGGTCTGGATCAGCATCGGGCGCAGATCACCGCGGAGTGGATTGACACCGAGACAGGTGAGATCGCCCGGTCGCGGGTGGCGCCGGCGCATCGGGAGCCTGTCCGCCGGTTCTTGGCGCGGTTCGGTGGCCAGGAGCTCGAGGTGGCGCTGGAGGCGACGACCGGGTGGCGGTTCGTGGTCGAGGAGTTGCGGGCGGTGGGCGCCCGGGTGCATCTCGCCGAGCCGGCGGAAACGAGCGCGCTGCGCGGCAACAAGAAGCGGCCGAAGACCGACCGGGCGGACGCCAGGCATCTGCGTGAGCTGTTGATGATCGGCAAGCTGCCGGAGTGCTGGATCCCGCCCGATCATCTGCTCGACCTTCGGGCCCGGGTGCGGTTGCGTCACACGCTGGTCGATGATCGCGGCGAGTGGCAGCAGCGGATCCGCGCGGTGCTCTACCACCACGGGGTCCGGCACCGACGCGACCTGGTGCTGCTGAGGGCGGAGGGTCGCGCCTGGCTCGAGCAGGCGCCGCTGCCTGGGACCGCGCGCGAGCAGATCACCGTCGCCCTGCAGATGATCGACGCACTCGATGCGCAGCTGCCAGCGCTCGACCGCCAGCTGCGCGCGTACGCGCGGCGCCAGACCGGGTGCAAGGCGCTCATGGCCCACTACGGCATCGGGGAGCTGACCTCGGTCGCGATCCTCGCCGAGCTCGGCGACTGCCGGCGGTTCAGCTCCTCGCGGCACGCCGTCCGATACGTCGGCCTGGACATCACCGTGTATCAGTCCGACCAGCGCCGCGCGCCCGGGCGCCTGAGCCGCCAAGGGCCCCCGACGCTCCGCTGGGCGCTCTACGAGGCTGCTGTCGTCGCCAGTCGCACGGGCTCGCCCGACCGCGACTACTACCTGCAGGCGGCCAAGCGGCTCGGGCATAAACGCGCCTGTCTAGCGATCGCGCGCAAGCTGCTCAAACGCAGCTACCACACGCTGCGAGAACTCGGCGACGGGGCGCTTCAGCCCGCATGACGTCCCCGTCGTGTGCGCCACGCCCCACGTCAGCCGATGCACCGCGGCCAGCTCCCGACAGACTGCCGCCGCCACGCCCGCGTGGACGGCCCGCAAAGACCGAGCGGCCGCACCGCACTTCCCCCAGCGGGAAACCACACCCCATCACCATCATGTCGCCGGCCCAAACCGAGGTTGTCCCACGGCTCGTAGAAGTTTGAGGTGACGGCGGTCCCTCCGGCCCGTCCGCTCCTGGTGGGAGCGTGATGGGCGATCCGCCGAGATCCAAAGGAGGAACCGCCGTGAAGTGGAACGTACCGGTCGCAGAGGCGACCCAGGATGAGGCCGTGCTCCCGGAGCGGGTGCGGGAGGCGTTGGGGGAGCTGGTGGGGGTCGCGATGGAGGGGCTGCTCGCGCTGTCGGTCGAGGTCGGGCTCGGTGTGCTCAGGGAGCTGCTCGAGCAGGAGGTCGACGAGGTCGTCGGCCCGAAGGGGAAGTGGAACCCTGAGCGGACCGCGGTCCGTCACGGCCACGAGACCGGCGAGGTCACGCTCGGCGGCCGGCGCGTTGCGGTCAGGCGGCCGCGGGCTCGGACCGCGGACGGCGAGTCAGAGCTGCCGCTCGCGACTTATGACCATTTCGCCGATCGTGATCAGCTCGGCGATGTCGTGCTGGAGCGGATCCTGGCCGGCGTCTCGACCCGCCAGTACGGCCGCGCGCAGGAGCCGGTCGGCGCCGAGGTCGAGGCGGACGCCCGGTCGACCTCGAAGTCGGCGGTGTCCCGGACGTTCGTGCAGCGGACCCGCGATCAGCTGTGGAAGCTGATGAACCGGCCACTGTCCGATCTGCGCCTGGCGGTGATCATGCTCGACGGGATCGATCTGCACGGTCGCACGAACATCGTCGCGTTGGGGATCTCGACCGAGGGCGAGAAGCTCGCCCTCGGGCTGTGGGACGGCTCGACCGAGAACGCGACGGTCGCGTCAGCGCTGCTGGCCGACCTGGTCGACCGGGGCCTTGACGTCGAGCAAGGGCTGCTGTTCGTGATCGACGGATCGAAGGGCCTGCGGAAAGCCATACGCCAGGTGTTCGGCAACGACGTCCCGGTGCAGCGCTGTACACAGCACAAGCAACGCAACGTGCTTGACCATCTCCCCGAGCGCAACCGCTCGGCGGTCAAGACCCGGCTGCGGCGGGCGTGGCAGGAGACCAACCACGAGCGGGCGCTCGAGCAGCTCACGTCACTCGCGATCGAGCTGGACCGCGACCATCCCGGTGCCGCCGCTTCGCTCCGGGAGGGGATGGAGGAGACGCTGACCGTGACCCGCCTGGGGATCACCGGCAAGCTCAAGCTCACGCTCCAGTCGACCAATCCGTGCGAGTCAATGATCTCCACCGTCCGGGTCATCCACCGCAACGTCAAGCACTGGAGCTCCGGCGACATGTGCCTGCGCTGGACCGCCGCCGGGATGCTCGAAGCCGAGAGCCGATTCCGCAAGGTCGAGGGCTACCGCGGCCTCGCCACCCTCGCAGTCAAGATCGAAGCCGACCTACTCCGTCGTCGCCAAGCCGTCACTCACACCACCGAGGAGGACGACATCGCAGCGCTCACTATGTAACGATGACAGTCGGACCGCCGCCACTATGAATTTCCACGACGAGCGGGACAACCTCGCCCAAACCACACGCCAGGGTCGTGGACCAAGATAAGCATGGGCGCCCGCGCACACGAATTCGCTAGCGCCAGCCCGGCGCCTGTCAAGCGCTTCGCGCTCGGCCCCTCCGGGCCGCCCTGCGGGTGACAGAGCGCGCTGCCACTGGCGCTACATCACAACCAGTGGTCCCCGAGGGACCCACGTCAACAACAAACCCTCTCCATGCACGACTTGACAACGGTCAGGCGGCACAGATAAGCATTCGGGGATGGGGTCCTTTAGCTGACGCGAGCGTGCCGAGCGCGGAAAGGCAAGGCGTGCAGTCGCTGTACAGGGCTGCGATCAGCGTATTCAAGAACCCGGCCAGTCATCGTCGCGTATCGCTCGACGATCCGACTGAGGCAGCCGAAGTTGTTCTTTTCGCTGATCTGCTATTGCGGATACTTGACCGTGCGGTCGCACGTCATCGGACCTAGACCAACCCCAGGATGCCGGTCACCGGAGATGACTGAGGACGAGACCGAGCAGGCGCGTCCGAGGCGATGCCTCGTCCTCGGCTCAACCGGTCACGGCGCCGCCGTGAGGGCTCACCGCTGGGACAGGCTCCCGCCGAACGGTCTTCACGTCGCTGACTACGACGCCGTCATTCTGAACTTCGCGGCCTTCGAGGACAAGGATCTGGCGGAGGGGTTTCAGGTGGAGCTGCTACCAACGGTGAGGTCGATGACGCGCCTCGTGTTCTCGCCAGGGGCCGAGGTCATCGCGATAGGAAATCCTTCGACGATGATCGGGTCGTGGCCGGAGAAGCCGCTTACGCGAGCCATTGACCCTCGCGCTCGCTGCGACTACTGGCTCCCGTTCGAGGTCGAGGTCGAGGAGGTCAGCGGCACGCGGTACCGGGTCGAGGATGAGGAGTGGGGCCCCTACTTCGAGCACCTCTTGGGCTGGCAATGGATCGCGACCGGGGAATGTCCGTCTCGTTACTACGACGGCAATGAGTATCTGCAAGCCGTCACCGATAAGGCGCATCAGCTGTTCAGTGCGCTGGAGCCGATCGCCACCACGCCCTACAACAAGTCGATCGCCGTGCGGGTGCACCTCAGAGCGATTCGTTACGGACAGTTCCTGGAGAGCTACAGCGGGGTAGCCGAGGGGGACCCGGGGAGCGCCGAGCTGGTTCTGGAATCGCGTTCGGTTGTCTGGCTACCCGCGCCCGACCGCGTCGGCGTTGACGAGGCGATCGACACGATTCTTCAGCAGCGCTACGGCATCGCTCCCAAGGCTCGCGCGCCGGAGTGGGTCCAGGCTTACGCCTTGCCCGCTGAGGTGTCGATCGCCTCCGAGGTTGCATCGCTCGAACAGGAGCGGACGGAGATAGAGCAGCGGATGAGCGAGGCCCAGGGCCGTGCCGCCGAGGCGGCACTGCCCCGGGGCCTGCTGTACGAGAGCGGTGAGGACGACCTCGAACCGATCGTTCGCAGCACGCTTCGCCGGCTGGGCGCGCGTGTGGAGGACCCTGTGACCAAAGGAGTAGAGGATGGCAAGCTCTTTCGTAACGAGGGACAAGCCGTGCTCGAAATCAAGGGACGCGACGGCCCGATCAAGCTCGTTGACGTCCGTCAAGTCGTGCAATGGGCCGACGAGGCGAAGGCCATCGACGGCATCGAATACAAGCGGGTGATCGTCGCAAACGCATACTGTGATAAGCCGCTGGAGGAGCGTGGAGAGGTCCTAGTGCCGAACGCCGCGAGGTACGCCCGCACCAGCGGTGTCAGCGTGGTCACGACAGCTCAGCTCTTTGAGGCCCTCCGCCAGCAGCAGGACGGAGTTTTCGATGAGACGCGTCTGTGGAAGGCGGTGTTCGAGGCGGTGGGTGTCGCCGACCTGGACGGGCCGAGACCACAGGCGTAAGGGAGCAGTCTGTCGCCGCCGACCCGCGGGTCCTTCAACGTCGTCCCCGAACTCGCGGCGTGGCGCTAAACGAGCGCATCGTCGCCAAAGACGTCCTGTGTCAACCTCCCGTGTGGGGTAGCGGATGGCGGCTTGCTGTCAAGCGCTGCGCGCTCGGCCCGTGCGGGCCGCCCGTTGGGTGACAGTGGAGCCGGCCATCCGCTGGGTGGCAGCCAGGTCGGGCACGGGGCCCGACGGTGTTGGGATGATGACGGTGATGTGTCGCTGTAGTGCGCGGTGTCGCGCGGGGTCATATGGGGTGTGGTTGCGCCAGCATTGCCACACGACGCGGCACCAGGCGCGTCCGAGGGTGCGGATCGCGCGGGGGTGCTCGTGGCCGCGCTGGAGTGCCTGCGCGTAGAAGAGTCTGAGCCCACGGGTGCCAGTGGCGGCTTGAGTCCGCGAGCCGGCAGAACGCGACGCGCAGTCGCTTGTTGCAGGCTCGACGGAAGCCGGCGGTCTTCCATTTCCCCGATTCGATCGCGACGGCGGCTTGGCCGGCGTCGGCGGCGAGCGCGTCCCGGTCGGGGTAGCGCTCACGACAGTCGCCGATCTCCGCGAGCAGTTCCGCGGCGGTGATCACGCTGTTCGGTGATTTGAACAGCGAGAGGAAGATCGGCCCGTCCGGATGCGAGCGGACCTGCATTCTGATCTCGGCTTCGAGTTGCTTGATCTGCGCGTTCAGGGTCCGGACCACCTGCACGAACCCGAGCACCAGCTGCCGGCGGGCAGCGAGCTCGAGGTCGCCGACCCTGGCGCGTGGCGCGCTGCGCAGCTTGGCCATCAGCGCGGTCGGATGCTGCCCGCCCGAGTACCGCTCGCGCACTAGAAACGCCTGCATCCGAGCCACTCCCAGACCATGAGCGTCCGCCGGGCTGGGGTAGCGCTCAAGGAACGTGAGCAGGATCTCCGCGTCCATGTGGCTGAACAGCCGCAGCGGACCGGGCCAGAACCGCTCGAGCTCGGCACGGAGTTGGTTGACGATCCCGGTGCGCGCCTGGACGAGATCCTCCCGCGCGCGCGTCAGCGCCCGGACCGCCTTTGTCTGATCAGAATCGGGTTCGAGCACCCGGAAGCGGTGATGATCGGTGCGCGCGAGCTCACAGAGCACGAACGCGTCAAACCGATCCGACTTCCCGCGCGAGACCCGGAACCGGTCACGCGCCGCCGCCACCTTGTTCGGTGTAGCGGCAGCACCTGCAGCCCCGCGTCCAAGAGCCGCTCCACGAGCAGCCCGTCCGGCCGCTAGATCGCGACCAGCACCACTTCCAAACGCACCAGCATGCGGCACAGCGCGCTCAGCCCGTTCTCGTCGTGCGCATACGTCCCCGCGAGCACCTCCGTGCCCGCCTCCTCGGCCACGAGCACGTCGTGCGTCTCCGCCGCCCAGTCGATCCCGTCATACCGGTTCGCCATCTCCACCCTCCACCGATCGGGTCACCTTCACAGCGCCCCGACCGAGAGGTACCGTTGCGGGTGCTCATAGACAAGGCCCTCGCAAATTGGGGCTACGTCCTGTTGCCGCTTGCGGCACCTCACCACCGTCGGGACGGGCTGGTCTTTGGCAGGCCCTCCACTAAGGGCAAGCGCAAGTGGCCCTCTCCCGGCGGCGGTCGAGGCAACCACAGCATGTCCTATGAGCGCTCGCGCGACGCGAGGCGGCCGGGAGGACGAAAGCGATCATGTCGTTGGAACCAGCCAGGCGCTTCAGTTCACGCGATTCCAACGGCGCCGCGACGCCCGCGCCAGGCCGTCCTTCTGGCGAAAGGAGCGGCGAGCATGCGTGACCAGAACGCCATATGCGCGGTGGGGTCCGGCGAGCTCTCGTGCTACTCGCGTGGGGTGTCTTATTGCCTGCGCGAATCCCTGGAAGGGGCGCTCGTTCAGGGGTAGGCTGGGCTTCCCCGATCCCAAGGAGGCTGCGATGCCAGGGTTGACTCGCAAGAGCTTCGATGCCCCAGACGAGACTAGGCCGTTCGAGGAGGGCATGGGCAAGCTCGAGGTCATCAACACCGAGGATGGAGTCGTCGGCCGAGCGACCTTCCAGCCCGGTTGGCAGTGGTCCAAACACATCAAGCCAATCGCCGGGACCGACAGCTGCGAGGCCGCGCACACTGGCTACTTCGTTTCCGGCCGGATGAAGGTCGTCATGGACGACGGCGACGAAATGGAGTACGGCCCCGGTGACTTCGCCACCATGGCTCCCGGCCATGATGCGTGGGTCGTCGGCGATGAGCCGTGTGTGGTGATCGATTGGCAGGGCTACGCCGACTACGCCAAGCACTGATCCGCCACCGTCGCACCCCTTACAGCACATCGTCTCGTCAGCGATCCTTACCGGCTGCGCTACGGAGCCGGCCGGCGACTGCAACGCGGCCGCTGGTTTCCGTTGATTGGGTCGTCAGCCGCGGCTGGTGCTGACCCCCGCGTTTGGCGATTCCGAAAACCGCCGACGGCCGCGAGAGGTCGGATCGCGACGACCCCTCTGTCGCCCATAGGGAGGAGCGCTCGCGCGACGCGGGCGCCGGGAGGCATAAGCGATCGTGGCGATCGTGCGGACTTCCGTCAGGAAGGCGAGCAGCGTTGCGCCGGCCCGCCGTCTGCGGCGGGGCTGCGAACGCGGAGCGGGCGGAGGCCAGCGTCCCCGGGAGTCGGCCATCAGGCGCATCTACCCGCGGGTAGGCAGCTTGCGCATCCCCGATCACCCCGTGTAAAAACACGAAGCGACATGGCTGGCTCCCGGCTCCACACGCTGCTCGAGGGAGGCGCCTTCTTCGAGAGCCCCCGCTGGCACGACGGCCGGTGGTGGGTGTCGGACTTCTACCGCCACCTGCTGCTTTCGGTCAGCGCGAGTGGTGAGACGCGCGAGGTGCTCGAGGTGGAGGAGCAGCCGTCTGGGCTGGGGTGGATGCCGGACGGGTCGATGCTCGTGGTGTCGATGCGCGATCACCGGATCGTGCGCTGGTCCGCCGACGCGGGGGTCACTCAGCACGCCGATGTCAGCGAGTACTGCGGCGGCCACCTGAACGACATGGTGGTCGACAGGAACGGACGCGCCTACGTGGGCAACTTCGGCTTCGACCTGATGGGTGGCGGCGATCCGGTTCCGGCCAATCTGATCCGGGTCGACCCGGACGGCGGTGCGTCGATCGCTCCTGAGGACCTGCTGTTCCCGAACGGCTCGGTGATTACGCCGGACGGCAAGACGCCGATCGTGGGACAAACCGCCGGTGCGCGCTATACGGGCTTCACAATCAATCAGGACGGCTCGCTCAGCGATCGCCGCGTCTGGGCGCAGGTCGCACCGATGCCCGAGCTCACCACCCTGGCGGAGACTCTCAGCAAGCTCCAGTTCGGACCGGACGGCTGCGGACTCGACGCCGAGAACCACATCTGGTGCGCGGACGAAGTGAACGCGCGCTGCGTCCGGATCGCGCCGAGCGGCGACATCGTCGAGGAGATCAAGGCGCCCGGCGGGCTCGACTTCTTCGCGTGCATGCTCGGCGGCGATGATGGACGGACGCTGCTCGCGTGCGCCGCGCCGGACTTCGCGGAGGTCAACCGGATGGCCGCCCGCGAGGCCGTTCTGCTCACGACCACGGTCGACGTCCCCCACGGCGGGCTGCCGTAGCAGTAGCGCCGATCCCGCCCTGGATCACTGTCGTCGGCTCGCCAACGTCGGCCCGTGGCCGGCTGCCGGCTACTCGTCCGCTGGACGGATAGCCAGACGGCCGCCGTATGCCGGGGGCTGCTTCGTGGAGGGGTCGTCGGGTGCTCCCGGCCTGCGGGATGCGGGTTGCGTTTCGGAAATCTGCCGCGACCCCCACGGAAGAACTGCCGGAGAGCTCGAGCAATGCGCGCGCGGAGCTATCCGACGCGTACGAATGCCCGTTCGTGGTTAGGGTGCGCTGTATGAGAGCGCTGGTCACCGGCGGGCGGCGGCCGCGGCATCGGCGCGGGCATCGCGCGAGCGCTCTCGGGCGACGGCTGGGACGTCGCCGTCTGGGCGCGCAGCCGAGAGCAGGTCGAGGCGATCGCCGCTGAGATCGATGGCGAGTGGGTGCAGCTGGACGTCGCCGATCGCGGCTCGGTCGAGCGCGCGGTCGCCGAGGCGGGGAGCTCGACCTGATCGTCGCGAACGTCGTCGTCTCTGACAACACGAGCGGCGGCCCTCCTTGGAGATCGACCCGCCGACTGGTGGCGGGTGTATGAGGTCAACGTCCTCGGCGTGCATCTGTGCTGCTGCGCGGCGATCCCCGGGATGCTCGAGCGCGGCCGCGGCCGGATCGTGATCACCGCGAGCGCCGCCGCGTACCTTCCGGGGCGGCGATCACACCGCCTACTCGCCGAGCAAGGCCGCCGCCTCCGTCACGGCGAGACGCTGGCGAACGAGCTCGCCGGGCGAATCCCCGTGTTCTTCTTCAGCCCGGCCTGGTACGGACCGAGATGACCGAGGGCGCGTTCCCGAGGACGCCCCGTGGACGCCGCCGGAGCTCGTCTGCAGGCTCGCGACCGGTCCCTACGACGCGCTCGCCGGGCGCTACCTCAACGCCGAGCACGGCGACCTCGACGAGTTCCTGGAGCGGATCGACGAGGTGCGCGAGCGCGACCTGAACTCGATCCGGCTGAGAAAGTAGCCACGAGCCAGTCCGCCGATCAGTTCCACTGACTCGCCGCAACGCGACCGCGTAGGGTTGGCGCCGCTGAACACGGCCAGCATTGCCGCGCTTTCGGCTGTCTCGTAACGGATTCCCTCCTGCACGACGAACACAGCAGCGAGCTGCAGTCGATCGCCTCCGGCTGGGAAACGCCTTAAGCGGTCACGCCGGCGGCCTGGCTCCTCCTCGGTGGAAGCGGTAGCACCGTCTCGACCGTCGGCGTCGCTGCTTCACCGGGGTGAGCAGGCGCCTGCCGCGACCGAGAGCGCCCTCTCCCAGCTCGTCCGGAGCGGAAGAGATTTTGAAAGCGCTCGGCGTGGCTGCTCTGCCTACGAACGCCACAGCCTGGGTCGGCGGCGCAGGGCGCGTGCTGGGCCCTGCGACGGTGACTACCGGCTGCGGTTGACGCCAGCGCCTCGGTGTTGACGGGCGAGTGCCCGGGCCACGATCGCAATCGGCGGGAGGAGCACAGTAAATGGCGGCTCATGGTTCAGCCGAGGATGCCCGGATCGTCGTGGAACTTCGGCGGCGGTCTCCACGTGAGGTTGACATCAGACGGCAGCGGCGTCTGACACCTGAGTGTTTGTGACACTGCGGTGGCGGGCTCGACGCGGTCGGCGTGGCGCTCGATCGCGATCACGAGCTTGGCGTGGTGCGGTAGCCGATGATCCGCCGGACCGCTGCTCGGCGACGAGCATGCTGGCGGCGGTCCAGCGCTTGCGCATGTCGCCCTCCTGCCAGCGCTTGACGTTGCGCTGGGTGTAGCGGACGATCTCCATCATCGATTCGCAGGGGTTGGTCGAGCAGAGCGTGTTGGCGGGCTGGCCGCAGCACCTGGCCTTCGCATCTCGATCGAAGGCCTCGACTACTTGACCGCGCTGCTGGAATGACGGAAGAGGCGCACAGCGGACTCACGACTTCGCCTGCAAGAGAAGAGAGAGAGAGAGAGAGAGAGAGAGAGAGAGAGAGAGAGAGAGAGAGATGACCGACGGGCGCGCGACGTCACGCTCCGGCTGCGTCGCTCCTCAATCATCCCGAGCTCGACTGCTCGTGAGGTGCGCTCGCGACCTGCCCCGCTGACCTGCTTGCGGGCTCTGGCGAAGGATCGGCGCGAACCGATGGGGCCGGGCATGCGACACGGTGCTCCGCGAGATCTTTTTGCCTTTGCTGTGTCCGCTACTAGATGATTGATTCCGCGATTTGCTATGCGGCGAGGGCTGCGAGTGCGCGGCTGGGACGTCCGAGGAAGTGGTTGAGCCAGACACTGGCCGCCAGCGCGAGGAGCTTGGTCGCGATCCGAGCGCGCAGGCCGTGAAGGGTGCGGGCGTTGTGTCGTTCGAGCCCGAGTCGGTCTTTGAGGGTCCAGAAGATCGACTCGATGCATTGGCGGATCGGGGCCAGGTGCGGTCCGCGGCCGGGTTCGGTCTTGCGCTTTGGTCGCAGGATCATCGCGCCGTGGCGCTCGGCGACGGTGCGGGCGAACTCGGCGCCGGCGTAGCCCTTGTCGCACACGATCGTCTCTCCACCCCGGAGACCGATCGGGAACATCCGCAGCGCGACCTCGCGTTCCTTCTGGTCGGCCGATGCGAGGATCGCAGCGCGTGGGTTCCGTCGGGAGCGGCGAGCAGGTGCAGTCGCATGCCCCAGAACCAGCGGCTGTGGCTGCGGCTGTGGTGGTGAGCGCAGGCGACCGCGAGCTCGCTGCGCCGGGCGGTCTCGACCGAGCGGCCGGATTCCACCGGGGTTGAGTCCAGCAGCACCACCTGGTCCTGGTAGCCCGGGCAGTCCTGCGCGAACACGCCGATCAGCCACTCGATCGTGTCCGCCAGCCGCTGCCGGCGCTTCCAATAGCCCGGCTGGGCGGGCAGCTTCGGAAACAGGTGCCCCAGGCGCTTGCGGGCGACCGCGAGGAACTCTCGGTCCGAGGCGATGCTCATCATGGCCTGGGCGGCCGCCAGCGCGACGACCTCCGCGTCGGTCACGCTGCGCATCGCATTCGGGCCCGATTCGGGCAGGAGATCATCAGCGGTGACGAACACCGCTGTGAGCAGCAGGTCGAGGTCGGCGATCATCGTGACCCCCTTCCGGGTCGACGGCGACTATTGAGCACCGCCGACTTCGACCACTGCTCCTGTTTTCCGCCTCACTCGCCGTTTTGGGAGACGCGCGCGATAGTCGCTGATCGTGCGACCACCTTCTTTTTCTCTTGCATCACGCAGATAACCAGTGATGCACGAAAACAACGACCTCCCGAACCTCATCGCCATCCTTGGTCTCATCCTCGCCATCCTCGGCATCATCATCGCTGCCACCGCGCCGGTCCTCGGGCCCCTGAGTGGCCTGATCCTCGCCGCGTTCCTAGGAGGAGCCGCGACAGGCGCCTGGATGAACCACCGATTACGCGGTCGAGACTGAAGGCCCCACCGCGGAATCAATCATCTAGCGGGCCTGTGGTCGACACGCGAGTGGTGCTAAGGGGAAAGTTTTGTCAGCTTTGACCAACCTTTCGATCCCGGCTGCGTTATGGCTTGTGGGTGCCCCGGCATGGGGGCCGGGTCACAAATAAAGGGCAGCAGTTCGGAGGCGCCCCGCCTTGGGGGCAAGGCGGGGCGCCGGTCGCGCCGCGGCAGGCAGGGGCGCAACACCGCGGCGGCGGGGGAGTCCGTTCCCCAAGCTCATTCTCACCATAGAGGGACTTTCCTGCGCATTCTTGCCTAACCCGCGCGCCGCGGCAAGGCGGATTCCGTACGCCAGCGACGCCCGTCCGGAGGAGCTCAGCGGCCGCAGCTGACAACCGAGCCTGCTCACCCTGGCCTGCCGATCGGCCGGCCTGTTTCGCATGCTCGGACCGTTCGTCGACCGGATGCGGATCGGTAAGCCAGCCTCGAGCAAAAGGAGCACTCTCGCGGCGGCCCCCGGAGTGCTCCAGGCTTGGGCGCCCCAGATACGTGGTATGCCACGGTTGGACGCGCAAGGTTATGTAGCCCATACTTCTTTGCCTATGGCGGTAACGGCAGAGATCGTGAAGCGGCAAGGGGGACGAACGGCCTTCCGCCGGACTCCTGCCAACCGAGGGCCGGGTGCTCGCCAACCGACCGCGTTAGGTGGCTATCGTCGTGTGGACCCGAGGCGCTTCTCCAGCCAGTCCGATGAGCAGCTGGTCGCCCAGGTACGTGCCGGCGACGACTCTGCTTTTGAGGCGATCTACGATCGGTACGCGCGCGGCGTGCTCGCCTTCTGCGGGCACGTGCTCGGAAGTCGGGACGAGGCCGAAGACGCGCTGCAGCTGACCTTTGTGTCGGCCTATCAGGCGTTACGTAGCGGGGATAACGGCATTTCGCTGCGGCCGTGGCTCTATACGATCGCTCGCAATCGTTGCCTGTCCGAGCTTCGCGCCCGCCCGCATGCGGTTCAGATGGATGAACCGGTTGTAGATCGGGCCTGCCTGGAGGGGCCCGGAGTCCAGGTCCAGCGGCGGGCGGAGCTGCGCGACCTGGTGGACGAGATCAAGCGGCTACCTGCCGAGCAGCGCGCGGCGCTGGTTCTGTTTGAGCTCGGCGACCACTCGCACGCTGAGATCGCGGAGGTGTTGGGCGTCGGTCGCGAGAAGGTCAAGGCGCTCATCTTTCAGGCCCGCGAGGCGCTCGTGCGCGGACGGGAGGCTCGGGATAGTTCGTGCGCGGAGGTCCGTGAGCGGCTGGCCACGGTCCGCGGCAAGATCCTGGCGCGCAGCACGACGCGCGCCCATATCGACCGCTGCCCGAGCTGCAAAGCGTTCGAGCACGAGGTGCGCCGCCAGCGGGCCGCGCTCGTACTGATTCTTCCCGTGGGGCTGGTCGGCGAGTTGAAGGCTTCGGTGCTCAGCGTCGTGTTCACCGGCGGCGGTGGGACTGTGGCCGCTGGGGCAGGTGCGAGTGGAGGGGGCGGAATCGTGGCTGCCGGGGCGGGTGCGAGTGGAAGCGGCGTTGGCCTTTCTAGTGGCGCAGCCGCAGCCGGCAGCGGGACGGCGGCCGTCGGCGGAGGCGCGGTTGGCACGGTCGCAGCGGGCGCCGGCGCAGCAAGCGGTCTCACGGGCGCCGGTGGGCTCGCCAGCGTCGGCACAGGTGCTGGTGGTCTGGCGGTGGCCTCGGCGGCTCCAGTTACGGCCGTTGCCACTGGTCTAACGGCGGGAGGCACTGAGCTTGCGGTGGCGGGTGGCGTCGCGGGGGCGGGCTCGACCGCGGTCGTGGCGAAGATCGTCGCGGCCGCCGCGATCGCCAGCGCGGTCTTCGGCGCCAGCCATGCCGTCGGCCCAGTCCAAGCGCCAACCAACATTGTCTCTGGGAACCCCGCGATACACCAGCCACCGACGGCGTCAGCGGCGTCCAACCTGGGAGCCGCGAAGCTACCCGCGACGCCTAGCTCCGCCAGCACCGGCGGCATGACAACTGGCGACGCCGGGCCGAATACCCAGAACGTGAATACGCCCGGATCCACCACCGCAACGAGCGGGTCCAGTACCGCGGCGCGGGCCGATCCCTCGACCGGCGGATCCGCTACCGCGACGACGGCCGGGGCCAGTACCACGGCGGGGACGAGCGCCGCAACGAGCGGGTCCACCACTGCGGCGGGGACCAATCCCGCGACCGGCGGAGCCACTGATGCGACGCCGGGCGGGTCCAGTACCACGGCGGGGACGAGCCCCGCAATGAGCGGGTCCACTACCGCGGCGGGGACCAATCCCGCGACCGGCGGAGCCACTAGCGCGACGGCGGGCGGGTCCAGTACCACGGCGGGGACGAGCCCCGCAACGACCGGGTCCACTACCACGGCGGGGACGAGCCCCGCAACGACCGGGTCCACTACCACGGCGGGGACGAGCCCCGCGACGACCGGGTCCACTACCGCGGCAGGGACCAATCCCGTGACCGGCGGAGCCACTAACGCGACGACGGGCGGGTCCAATACCACGGCGGGCACGAGCCCCGCGACGAGGGGGTCCACTACCGCGGCAGGGACCAATCCCGCGACCGGCGGAGCCACTAACGCGACGATGGGCGGGTCCAATACCACGGCGGGCACGAGCCCCGCGACGAGCGGGTCCACTACCGCGGCTGGGACCAGCCCCACGACGAGCGCCACGACCGGTTCCGCTCAGGGGGCGCCAGAAGCCCAGGCAGGTCAACCTCAGTCGGATGCTGCGGCGCCGGTGGAGGACGCCGCGACACAGGTCGGCGACGAAATCGCGTTCCTCAAGGCGTCCTCGGTGCCAACTGGCCCGAAGCAGACCCTTACCCACAAGCTCAGCGCAACCGATGCCGCGCTCGGTGCCGGCGACAAAAAGCTCGCTGAGAACGACCTGGACGCCGCGCTGAACTACATCGACGCGCGGTGGGGCAGGAGTATCCCCAAGACAACGGCAACCCGGTTGATCGCCGACATCACCCGCATCAAGGCGGCCATCGGCTGACGGCAGCGGCGTCAACCGCTCGCAGGGGCTCTTCACGCGGGTTTCCGTGTTGCGGGGGCGAAATCGCGGAAGTTTGGCGGCCTGCTAGTCGACCAAACCCTAGCCGGCCCGCTGATTGGCGGAGCGGGCGGGCCCTTGATGTGAGAACACCCCCGGAGCGCTGGGCCACACTGCCGGGGCTCTCGGGTGCCGCGGGGCTCATAACCCAAGCGGGGACCCCGCGCGACTGGGCCAAGCACTTCCCGCGCGACGATTTTCCGAGCGCGATCGTGGCGTCGAATACGGTCCTGGCTGTCTTGAGCAACACAGCGACCCGACGCCCCACGTCCCCGCCGAGATGCGGTGGATCGCGAAGCTTCAGGCAGCCGCCATGATCGATCGATGCCGTCGGTGGCCAAGGGTTCGCGCCGCGCGCGCGGGGGTACGATCGTCGAGACGATGGCGGTGGGCATGCCGAGCAAGACGACTGCAGCGAAGGCCGGAGCCAAGGGCGCCACGAAAGTCGTACGTAGCCGCACTGCGCGACGGGCGGCCAAGACGGGAGCTAAGTCCACCTGGTTTGTCGGCAAGAAGGTCGCCAAGCGCAAGGCCAGAAAGCACGCTTGCCGATACAGCGACGCCGCCCGCACGGCATGGTCGGCCGCGCGCATCTATGGGCCGATGGCCGCGGAAGCGCTCGGATGGGTCGAGCGACCCAAGCCCAGGCGCCGGTCACCGGCCTTCCTGGCCGGGATCGCGGTCGGTGCGGGCGTCATGCACCTCGCGGGCCGCAACCGGACCGCCTAGGGTCGGCCCGCGGGACGCAACGACGACCGCGCGCGAAAGGCATCTGTAGAGCCCGGCCATGGTGACTGCCGGCTCGATGGAGATGGGCCTCCGCCATCTCGCCGTGAAGTCGACTGCTCTTGTCCGGAGATCCTGCTTCTCGACGCGCCGCCACATGGGCGTTGTACGCTCGGCGGCGACGGACGCGGGGCATCATCCACCTAAGCACTCCGTTCGCGAGTCACTGGTCAATGTGACATGAAACGATGTAATCCGGTGTGATAGGGCGAGGTATGCCGGAGCGAGGTAAGGCGAGCCAGCCCGCGGGACCGGCTGACGTGGGTCACGTGCAGACCAGCTGCGTCACCGCGTACCGGCTCTTCGGCTCGCGGGCGGATGGACGCAAGGTTCATAGCGACTTTGCTGCGCGAGCCGTGGCTTGCGAATGCAGCGGAGGTCCTCTCAACATTGGTATGCCCAAACCCGTCGGTTTGCACGCAATGCACGAGGGAAATCGGGCCATGACAGCGCGAGTATCTGAGGAGGAAATGATGTTCAAGAGTTCACGTCGCGATAAGGCGGAAG
Source organism: uncultured Solirubrobacterales bacterium (assembly GCA_963737055.1). Taxonomy (GTDB): domain Bacteria; phylum Actinomycetota; class Thermoleophilia; order Solirubrobacterales; family Solirubrobacteraceae; genus Palsa-465. The sequence continues at coordinate 120,033 of CAVTRE010000006.1, forward strand.
GTCGGCTGGAGCGATTCGCTGGCCGGCTACTTGACCTCATCGGCCGCTTCACCAGACGCGGAAGCGCACAGAAGAAGGTGAAGGGCAAGGCGGCTCGGACGCGAGGATCCGCGAAGACTCAGCGTGGGCGGGCCAAGCAGCGCGTCGGTCGCTGAGCGTGACCTCGGACGCTCCCTCTCTGGTTTGTAGAAAGGCCGCGCGTTTGTGTCCGCGAATGAACGGGCAGCACGGTTGTAGTTAACGATTGGGGAGGAGTGACTCGTGTTGGATATGTCGGCCTCATTCTCGTCGGCCTGCTCGTTGGCGCCCTCGGTCGCCTTTTCCATCCCGGACGAGACAAGATGGGCCTTCTCATGACACTCGTGATTGGGGTTGCGTCCGTGCTGATCGCTGGGATGCTCATCCATGGCTTCCTCGGTTTCATCATCGCTATTGTGATCGGCGTAGTGCTTGTAGCGCTGTGGTCACGACTTGTGGAGGCGCGCCGGACGCCGACCTGGCGCCAGAAGCTCCGGATGGACTGACGGTTCGCCGGGGTGCTGCGTAAAGCAGCCGTGGTTCAACGCTAGGCTCACGACTGCGGGTAGTCCCGGCCCACAGGCTAACCCTGAGCCAACCACGCTGCGGCGAGCTGGTGGACCTAACACTCGGGCGCCCATCGCTCGTCGAGGGGCGCCCGGTCCCGCCCGAGACTTGCATCGCATCGCGAGGAACCCCACGTTTGGGATGACCAGACTCCGGCCGCGATTCGGCCGCACGGACCATCGATCGCCATCGCGGACAGTGCCGTGGCCGCGCAAGTCGAGCGCTCCCGCTGACGAGATCTTCAGTTAGCCGACGGTCCACCGGGTTGTCGTTCTGCTGGAGGCCATCGCCGAGGGCGGACCACGGGGGAGTCGGCGACCCCGGCGGTCGGAGCCGCCCTTTCGGCCAGTTGGGCGCCCGGATCTCATCGCTCGCACGATCGGATTCGTGTTTCGCCGGTGCCGAGCTTGCGTTGCGCTTCGGCGACGAAGGAGGCGCCGGCGTCGTTCGTGGGCCGGTCAGCCCTCGGCAGGAAGGGCGCAAGCGCGGGGGCGTCCCGGAGTTACGCGAGGTGGACAGAGAGAACTCCCCACACGTACCGAGAGCTGCCTTCGTTTAGATCCGCTGGGAGCGATGCGTCGACGAGGCAGGCCCCGCTCGTCGACGCATCAGCCCACACGCCCCTACCGCGTCCTTCTCACGCCCCTACCACTGGTATCGGCAATTCGTCCAGAAACCTTGAGTAAGAATTATGAAGTTTCGTGCAGGAGCCGAAGGGGCCGATTTCAGGGCCCGCGGCGCGATCGCCAACACCAGCGCACGGGCCTCGCTTCCCGCCGGTCGAAACGGAAGATCCCGACGTCGATGCTCTCGCAAACAGGGGTTGGTAGGAGGCGGCCGCTCGCACGTCAGCGTGCCGCCCGCACGGCCCGGGCCGGAAGCTCCTGCGTTGTTGCCAGATGGACGTTTCGTCGGCGTCGACCAGCGTTCTGCTCCGCGCGCCGAGCGCGCCACTGCGGATCGCACTCGTCCCCGACCGCCGGACCGCGCGCGACTGCATCGGCGACGTAGCAGCCATGCCGAGGCGTTATGCCGCCTGACTCCAGTTGTCCGAAGGCAGTACCCCGCGCGGCGCCGGCGAGGCTGCTGCTCTTGTGCTTGCTATTCAGGAGTTCGTGGCTAACGGTGGAGGGCGACCGTCACGTCGGCGCCGCCGGAGTGCTGCATCGCCGGGGCGGACGGGCAGCCGTGCTGTGCGGGTCGGCGTGGCTGGTGGCGTTCCCGAGCAACAGTGTCGGACAGTCCGATTACGTCGATCGGACCGCTGCAAATAGCCCGATGCGGTCGTCTGATGAACCCGCCGGAGACGGCCCCCTATCGCGCAAAGGGGCAGTCGGGGGTCCGTCAGCACTTGCATGGGAGAGGAGGGTTGACTAGGGTCGCGCCACCAGCGAACTGTGGCATCACGATCAACGGGGAGATGAGCGGTATGGCGTTCATTGTCGGAGTGTTGGAGGGAGATTTCGACGCGTTCAAGCAGCGGTTTGACTCAGACCCTTTGGGTCGCAAGCAAGTCGCGAAGGGACACACGATGCTTCGTGGCGTCGACAATCCCAACGAAATATTCCTGCGCATCGAATTCGATTCTGCTGAGGAGGCCAAATCGTTCCGGGAGAAGGTTCGCGGCTCAGACGTGTTGAACGACATGACCGTGAAGCTTTCGCCGACCGTCGCCGAGCTCGCGGACCAAGCCACGTACTGATCGCGACGCGTGCGGAGGGCAGTGAGCAGGTCCAGCGCTCAGTGTCCTCCGCTCCCCTTTTCGTGAATGCGGTGCTCTGGAATCGGAGATCGTGCTTCTGCGTTGATCGCACACCAGCAGCCTCGTCGCCGACGCCGAGACTGCTGCTTCGACGACCCGCGCTTGCAGCGATTCGGGTCGTGGCTAGCGCTCCCAAGGGTTGCGCTTCTGGCGAATACGGGGTCTCTTGGAGAGGTTGTCCCACGGCTCGTAGAAGTTTGAGGTGACGGCGGTCCCTCCGGCCCGTCCGCTCCTGGTGGGAGCGTGATGGGCGATCCGCCGAGATCCAAAGGAGGAACCGCCGTGAAGTGGAACGTACCGGTCGCAGAGGCGACCCAGGATGAGGCCGTGCTCCCGGAGCGGGTGCGGGAGGCGTTGGGGGAGCTGGTGGGGGTCGCGATGGAGGGGCTGCTCGCGCTGTCGGTCGAGGTCGGGCTCGGTGTGCTCAGGGAGCTGCTCGAGCAGGAGGTCGACGAGGTCGTCGGCCCGAAGGGGAAGTGGAACCCTGAGCGGACCGCGGTCCGTCACGGCCACGAGACCGGCGAGGTCACGCTCGGCGGCCGGCGCGTTGCGGTCAGGCGGCCGCGGGCTCGGACCGCGGACGGCGAGTCAGAGCTGCCGCTCGCGACTTATGACCATTTCGCCGATCGTGATCAGCTCGGCGATGTCGTGCTGGAGCGGATCCTGGCCGGCGTCTCGACCCGCCAGTACGGCCGCGCGCAGGAGCCGGTCGGCGCCGAGGTCGAGGCGGACGCCCGGTCGACCTCGAAGTCGGCGGTGTCCCGGACGTTCGTGCAGCGGACCCGCGATCAGCTGTGGAAGCTGATGAACCGGCCACTGTCCGATCTGCGCCTGGCGGTGATCATGCTCGACGGGATCGATCTGCACGGTCGCACGAACATCGTCGCGTTGGGGATCTCGACCGAGGGCGAGAAGCTCGCCCTCGGGCTGTGGGACGGCTCGACCGAGAACGCGACGGTCGCGTCAGCGCTGCTGGCCGACCTGGTCGACCGGGGCCTTGACGTCGAGCAAGGGCTGCTGTTCGTGATCGACGGATCGAAGGGCCTGCGGAAAGCCATACGCCAGGTGTTCGGCAACGACGTCCCGGTGCAGCGCTGTACACAGCACAAGCAACGCAACGTGCTTGACCATCTCCCCGAGCGCAACCGCTCGGCGGTCAAGACCCGGCTGCGGCGGGCGTGGCAGGAGACCAACCACGAGCGGGCGCTCGAGCAGCTCACGTCACTCGCGATCGAGCTGGACCGCGACCATCCCGGTGCCGCCGCTTCGCTCCGGGAGGGGATGGAGGAGACGCTGACCGTGACCCGCCTGGGGATCACCGGCAAGCTCAAGCTCACGCTCCAGTCGACCAATCCGTGCGAGTCAATGATCTCCACCGTCCGGGTCATCCACCGCAACGTCAAGCACTGGAGCTCCGGCGACATGTGCCTGCGCTGGACCGCCGCCGGGATGCTCGAAGCCGAGAGCCGATTCCGCAAGGTCGAGGGCTACCGCGGCCTCGCCACCCTCGCAGTCAAGATCGAAGCCGACCTACTCCGTCGTCGCCAAGCCGTCACTCACACCACCGAGGAGGACGACATCGCAGCGCTCACTATGTAACGATGACAGTCGGACCGCCGCCACTATGAATTTCCACGACGAGCGGGACAACCTCTCTTGGATCGCCCGCCGCGAGCCGCGCCTTCGTGCTGGCGCAGGCATTTGCCGCGCACGGCGTTCGCATGGCTCCCTATGTCCGAAGGCAGTAGCCCGGGCGGCGCCGGCGAGGGGCTGCTGCTCTTGTGCTTGCTGCTCAGGGAGTTCGTGGCTAGCGGTGGGCAGCTGCCAGGTCGGCGCCGCAGACTGCTGCATCGCCGGAGCGGACGGGCACTCGTGACCGTGGCGGCGAGCGTGGCTGGGTGCGTTCCAAACCGCTATGCCGCCCGGCCGTGCGGACACTCCTGCTTCGGGCAAATTGCTTGCCGCGGCCTTGCTCGCGCTCGGCGGCGATGGCTACCGCTCACAGCTCGATGCGGTCGTCTCGCCGCCACGCCCGAATGTCATAGCGTTGCTGCTCAAAAGGAGGCACCTCGACTCGGGCCGGCGACGTGCTCGCTCGGCCCGGCGAAACCAGAAGTGCCGGGGTGCGTCAGGACCCGATAGCAGAGCGGTGCTCCCGGCGGAAAGCAGCACTCCAGGTTCGAGACCTGGGGTCAGGACGCGCGGTCGCGCTTCTCGCCGAGACCGCACTTGGTGGCACGATCCAGACCGCGCTGCCCGTGGCGGTAGCAATCGCCTGGACCAGATGCGCTGGCGGGCGCGCGCCGTGGCTCAAGTTTCGATCGGCGTGTCGGTCGCCTTGCCCCACTCGACCCACGAGCCGTAGTAGACCCGTACGTCCGGGTAATCGAGGAGATACTTGAGCGCGAACCACGCTTCGCTCGCCCTGTTGCCGATCGTACAATAGGTGATCAGTGCTTTGTCCTTGGTAACGCCCGCCCGCTCGAAGACGCCACGCAACTCATCGGCACTTCTCAGGGTTCCGTCCTCGGCGCGCAGCAAGCCGATCGGGACGTTGACGGCGCCGGGGACATGCCCGGTACGGCCGACGTCCTCCGTGGCTCCCGAGGGCCAGAAGAGCTCGCCGTCGTATTCGCCCTCGGCACGCACGTCCAGGACAAGCTGCGACGCGTCATCGATCGCGCTCTCCACCGCTTCGCGGGAAGCAAGCAGATTGTCGTTCGCGACCATCGGCGGATGGGCGCTCTCCGCCACCGCGGGCACGTCCGTGCTCCACGGGTGTTCCACTTGCGCCCACTGGTCGCGCGGGCCCATCAGCATCCGCACGTCCTCGTGACCGTGTGCCCGCAGCAGCCAGAAACCGAGCGGAGCGCTGTAGCCGTAGGTGACCACGCAGGTGTCAGGCGTTATCCCCGAGCGCATGAGCAAACGCCCGAGCTCCGCGAGCCCCACGGGCTTGTAGTTCGGATCACGCAAATCCGCGTAGGCGTTCCAGAGGACCGCGCCGGGAATGTGGCCCTCGTCGTAGGCAGTGCGGCTGACGTCGATCTCGACAAGCCGAACGCCCGGATCGCCGAGATGCGCCGCGATCCAGTCGACATCAACGGTGCTGCGGTTGCGACTCTCAGGGCTCATGCGCGCGGACAGAGTTGCACAGCAAGCGGCACCAGATCAACCCTACGGGGATCGTGGCCGGCGCCTGCGCCGCAGGGCAGCACACCCATCAGGTCAGCTTGCCCGCTGACATCCGGCCCACCACTGCCACTCGTGACGACCCGGCCAATCTGCTCTGCAACTTTGCAGACTTCCGCAGCGAGCGCCGAGCATCAGCGTCGGCGATCACGCCCGCTTCGTCAGAAGCAGGAGCTGACCCAACCTCCGACGATACGCCTGGCTTGGAACGGGACCAGCGCTCTGGACCTGGCGCCGCCGCCGGCGTCTCAGAGCCCTCCTCGCGTTCCGATGCGAGAGCGTGACGAGCCGGGATCCGGCGGTTCAGGACTTCCGCAACCGCCGATTGCGGAGCGGCCGGCGCCGAGGTCCGTGCTCTCGCAGCTCGTCCATCTCGCGCATCTGCGGAACGTCGACGGCGACGATCGCATCCACGGCCGAGCGCTCGTGCGCGGATCAAAGGGCTGGCGACTGCCTGGTCGCCAATGCGATTGCGCGCGGCGAGCCAGGCGAGGGAGAAAAGCAATCGCGCCGCCGTCGAGCCGGAACGCCGGCCGTCGTATCTCGGAGCGTTGAGCGGAGCACCGTCCGTGGCCCAGCGTGCCGCTGCGCATGGGAAGCAGCAGCAGCGTGGTCGGCGGCGGCGGGGTCTGATGACCGGTTCTCGCGCAATTCGCAAGCCGGCACATCCGCTGCCGGTTGGCGCCTCACTGGCTCATGCAATGTAGGCGCCGGGTGCGGTGAAGCTTGCAGCTCTCTGCGCGTGCCCCGGGCGAGGAGCCCGGCCCGGGCGGTTGAGTCCTTCGATGATCGACGGGTGAAGCGGCAGCGATGCATGTCCAACACGCGTGGGCTCAGAATGTTAGGACCTTGTCTGCCTCCGCGCACAGCTTGGCCGCCTCCGGCGGGGTAGTCCAGCTTCCGTTGACCTTCTGGAGATGCTCGTCGGTGGCCCCACGGGCGACCGCGCATCCCTTTCAGACATAAACCGGAATAGAGTGGTCGCGGAGCTTCGCTACCAGCTCGCGCACCGACGGCACGCCGATCCCCTGCATCTGCTCGAGGTTATCCCCGAGGAGCATCTCGGTAGCGTCACCAGCGAGGAGCACGGCGACCTCGTGACCCACTTCGACCGAACCATTGGCTGCCAGGTGCAGCGGTAGGGAAGCCTTGGTCGGATCATCGGTGCCGGTCGTAACCATGTAGACGAACTGCATTGCATCCTCCAAATCACTGGGTCGGCCCGTTCGGGGTGGACCATATTCCGAGGTCGCTCACAAGTCCACCACCAGGAGGCAGACCCGCGCCAGGCGCGCCGCCTCTGCTCCGCGATCACCGCCCTCCACGGCCGCGCATCAGGTTCGAGAAGGCTGGCGCGAAAGCCGGATGGCAGCGCTGCTCGAGTTGCGGATCTCATGGCGCGTGTCCCCCCCAATGAGCGCTCCGCCACACTCCCGGTGTGATCCAAGCGACGCGCGGGCCGTCCCGGAATCGCGCTCTGGGGACGAGAAGGCCAGTGCCATGCGATGGGGTAGCCCCGAGTTGGGTGATCGATCGCGCGTAAACGGAGGCGGTCGCAGCTGATGGTTCCCGGACCTGGGTTCTCTGCCTGTGAGCGACCCGCGAGTCCCGTGACGGCACGCGCCATCGCCAGTTGAGGCACCGAGACCGTGTGATCGGCGACGGGTCGGGGCGTCGGGGACCGGAGCGGATTTTCGATCGGCGGGCGCGCCTGCGCGTCTCATCGGCTAGTAGCCCCACGGCAACCGCTTGCGCACCTCGGCTCGTCTCTCCGACGCTGCGAAGACACAGCCTGCGCGCGGCCCAGATGCCGGAGTCAGATGCGCGACTGGCAAGCTGGAAGCGGCCCCGACTCCTCCTCTGCGATCGGGCAGCGCGGCCACCAGCCGCGCTACGCGCGGCACGGTCACCTAGCTTGTCCAGCCCGTCGTCCGATCCGGCTACGCCGGAGACCTGTAGGACGCGGCCGCCGCCTTCCGCATAGCCTCCTGCGCCTCATCCATGGTGAGCAAGACAGTTGTCTCAAGCTTGGACAGCGCCCCGGATCCGCCGACGAGCATCGAAAGCGCCGCCGCCGTCGTGTTATCGGGCGCCTCCATCAGGAATGCACCATCGAACTCACCGAATGAGAACCAGAACCCAGTCAGCTTGCCGCCGAGCGATTCAGCGGCCTCCGCGGCAGCTCGAGCGCGATCCTGCGGGTTGCTGACCATCACCTTGACCGACTCGCTCGTGTAGCTGAAACGACCTAAGTAGAGCGGCATATCACCCTCCGATCAATTATGCGTGCCGTCGATCTGAACCGAGTCTTGTCGATGCGCCGGCTCGACGCAAGTCGAGCGATTCCACTGTGCCCCGACGCTGGCGCACACCCAGCGGAGAGCCGGCCTCCTCGGGGCGATGCGCGACTGCGGAGCCCCTCCCAGGAGACGCGTCAAGCCACCCACATTCAGCGCCACCTGCTGGGCGAAGCCGACCGTCCGCACCGCAGCCAGTCCAGCCCGAACCGGACGGTCCTTGCGTCGCCGATGCGATCGCCGGCCGCTGAGCGGCCCGAAGCGTGAAAGCGATACTCCGGCGCGGCCAGGCGAATGGTCCAAAGTGACCGTCGGCAATGGTCAGGGCCGCGCCAGCTGATAGCGCGCCCTCGGCCGGTGGTAGCAAGGAATTCGAGCGCACCCGGACGGCGACAGCCTAGAGGACCATACCTGCTCACACGCGGAATGGTCGACCTGTCGGAGCCGCTCACCGCCGGGTCGCTGCTTCGCGCGGTCAGGACCGCAGCCGAGCGCCCGGAAGCTGGGACCTTTAGGAGCTGAGCTGGGCTACCAGGCTCTGTGCCGCCCGAACAACCAGATGGCGGCGAGAATCAGCAGCAGCAGAAGCAGCGGATGAACCGCGATCCCAAGAACCACGGCGATGACAACGATGAGTGCGGCGATCAGCAGGTCGCGAATCATTTGAGCCTCCGATCCGGCTTTTAGTACCGCCACCGTTCTACCCCCTGGGGACTCACATAAATTCCAGCACGTGTCTGGCTTGCCTGAGATCCTCCTCGCGGCGTCTCGATGATTCGTTCCACCCGGGCGGCACAGAGTCCTGGACGAGCAAACCCTGGCTACGGGGAACCCGCCTCCGCGTTCGGACTCCCGGACTCGCGCGGGCAGGACCGTCGGCAACTCGCCGCGACCCGCCGATGAGTATTTCGCGAGTTCGCGAATCAAGACGGGGACGACTCCTTTGGCGACCGAGCAGGCGCACCTCGACCCGCGCCTGGCGAGGACCAGTGCCAGAGCGCTGGCGAGGCGCCTGCTCTCGTTTGCACCAGCCCGTTGTGGTGTGGCTGAGATGCCGGCCCAACGGAGCCGGCTTTAGCGACCTCGCGGGCGATTCGTCACGCAACCCAACGCAACTCCTAGAAGTGCAGGACAGTGCTGCCCTCACTGACTGTCGGCGGATCGATCGTCACGTTCATGTTTTCCCTGACCCACTCGGCGGCACGCCGGGAGGATTCATCGGTGCCGGCCTTGTCTTGACATACCGTCACCGTTTGTCCACCGTCGTCATTGCGGAACGCTGAGTAGCTGATGACCCGGGCACGGTGCTGAGGACGCTCTTGACGTCGTCCTCCCTCTCAGCGAGGGCATCGAACAAGTCCGAGGCGCCCTGGCCGGAATAGCTTCTGATGACCACGTGCACGTTGCCGTTCTCCTTCCGCGGCTGTTGCCGCCTTGGTTGCCGTCGCCGACGCCCACCGCCAACCCGCCGAACGCAAGCGATTCTATATCGGTTGGCAGGGCGGCAACCAGGACTCTCTACCGCGCACGCGGTTCGGCCGCCAGGCGGAGTTCCAGATCGCGCCGGGCGTGGCCGTGGGCGTGCTTGGTTGCCTTCAGGCAACGGTTATCTCAGCGAGGGGGCCATCATGGCCCTGCTGCGCGGAACCCCATGCAAGTCGTATCGAGCGTCCTTTCGAGCCGTGAGCGCTTTGGCGACGCGATTCTCGTGCGCGCATCGTGGGCAACCGGCCGAGTTGCGTCTTTCCGATGCGCTCGTTTGAAGCGGGGCGACCTCCTATCAACCGAATGCCTGCGCTCAGGGCAGATTCGTTCCAAACGTCGCGTCGGATGCCGTCATTCTTGGCGCAACGGAAGCTGTATTTGATCGGCGGCTCCAGGCTGACCGATGCTCAGTTGTCGTTCGCGCTCAATCTCGGAGTCGAGTTCGACGCCCAGCAATATGGCGGTATTGGTCAGCCAGACCCAAATCAGAAACGTGATGATGGCTCCGAGCGTGCCGTACGCCTTGTTGTATGAGTTGAAGTTTGCGATGTAGGCACCAAACCCAGCCGAGGTGATTGCCCACGCGATCACAGCGAGCATTGCCCCCGGAGTCAGCCAGCGCCAGCTCGGCGGTCGGACATTGGGCGCGATGTAGTAGAGCCCACTGATCATCAATGTGACCACCACCACGATCGCCGGCCACTTAGCGATGCTCCAGATCTCAAGGGCAATGGAACCAACACCGAGCTGGCTGCCGACGGCGTTGGCGACGGGTCCGGTCAACACAAGTCCGCTCAAGACGAACGTGGCTAGCACGAGGGCGACCAGCGTCACGGCGATGTTGAACGGCCACTGCCGATACCACGAACGCCCGCGCCTAGCCTCCCACATGACATTCGCGGCCCAAGAGAACGTGCCCACGTAACCAGACGCGGCCCACACGGTTACGACTAGGCCGACGCCGAGTAGAGCACCGGCGCCGCCCTTGTTCGTGATGACTTGACGCACCGGCCCAGAGATCGTCTGGACGGTCGGGGGCGGGGCGATACTCCCAGCGATCTGCAACACCGCGTTGAAAGTCTGTGGGTACTGTCCAACCAACCCGAGCGCCGCTACGAAGGCGATCATGCCCGGGAACAGCGACAGGACGCTGCGATACGTTAGGGCGGCGGCCAGATTCGTCACCCCATCAGCGCGATACTGGTCGAACGTTCGCTTGGCGATCCGCTTCCACGCCCCGTCCGGAAGATCGCCAAACCGACGTGGCTTTCCTCGCCGAGAAAACCGAAAGACACGATGGTCCTGACGAGCCCGCGTGCCTTCGGAGATCTGAGGACTCCCCATAGCGCCGTGCTACCCCGTCGCCTGGCTGCTCGATCAGTCCGAATCCCCCCAGGCCGCGATTCACCGCGGCGGCCCAGCGCGATGCCAGGCCTAACTCGTCGCGAATGTATTGCCGCCCGCCGTCCCGTCTCATAAACCGCAGCGCACAACGCTTGGACCAGCGCTTTCGTGTGGACTCGGGCGCCAGAGACCCGTACGGCGAGCTGACGCCTGAGTCCGGATCCTCTCTAGCCCCCGGCGACCGTGCCTGGGACCGGCGGCGGCACACCGCAGGTACCGTCGCTGTGTTCACCGCATCGTGCAAGCGGACGGGACCGGCCGAGACCATCGGCCGCGCCCTGATCCCGATGAGGCGCGTCGCCGAAGTCGTCGCGCGACACCGAGCGGCGGAGGACGAAAGCAGTCATGCAGACGCGAGCGAGATGCACTGCGCGTGCGGTCCAATGGCGACGACTCGCGCTGCCACGGCCCGTGAAAGGGATTGTCCGCGAGGTGTGCGGTTTCGCGCAGACCTCCGCTTCCGCCACTCGCTCCGCTGTCGTCCACCGCGACCGATCGGCGAAAGGACGGCAAATGGACGTGGGATGAGCGCGCGGGTCATGCGCCGAGGGTTCGGGATTGCTCGCGGTGGGTCCGGGTATATGCAGCACGGATGGTGAACTGACGAGGAGGCGGATACATGTCGGGTCTAGAGGACGAGCTCGAGCAGAAGGGCGAGCAGGAACTTAAGGAGAAGCTCGACAGCGAACTCGGCGGATCGTCTGGCGGTGGCCAGCAAAGCGGCGGCGCGAGCGGCGATCAGCAGGCTGGCGACCAGCAGGCTGGCGACCAGCAGGCTGGCGATCCGAATGCGGCGCAAAATCCGGACCCCGGCGAGGGCAACCAGTCCCAAAGCTAGCTGCTGTCGACCGGGGGATCTCGAGCACCCCGCCGCCGGACCCGCTTCAGCCGTCGCGAGCCGAGAAAGTGCGCAGGCGACCGTACGCTCCCGATCAAGCTCAGGCGCGGCTCGCAGCCGTGCCGGACGACTGCACTGCCGCGGATCCCCGCTAGCAGCCGCGGACACGGCCAACCATTTCCGTTTCGGCCTGATAAGTCCAGCCGGGCACGACCGGCCCGGTCCGGGCGAGCAGCAGGAGCCGGAAACCCGGCGGGGGGCCGTGCCTAGGCGTGCCAATCCGGAACCTCATGTCTCCTCCCTTCCCTTGGCTCGGGTAACGACGCTACGCGGGGACCCTCACCTCGGCTGGGAACCAGTGTGTGTCGACGACGACCGCTTTGCCATTCGGGGCGCTGCCCGAGAGGCGATTCCTATGGCGACCGAACGCACTCCGCGACCGGGGTGGTGCTAGCCGCCGACGAGTTAGCCGACCACGCCCAAGACTTGTGCGTTCCTGAGCGAGCGGGCGCCAACGCGCGCGCTGCGCGCGTTACTGAATCGGACGAACTGCGAGCGTCTCGCGATGCGCCGCCCTGGGCACGCCGAGAGTGCCGAAAGTCGTCCTGAGCGAGCACGAGATCGGCGACGCCGACGGCTACTGCTGGCGTCGGGGAAGCGGGCGCGGGGAGCCTCATCCTGCGCGGAGAAGCGTTGTCCTGTCGCGATTGGCGCGGGTCAGCTGTCTGGGGTGGCGCTACGAGCAGCCGTTCGTTTTGCGCGAAGGGTTGCGCTCTTGACCTGGTTTCCGCAGACCTCCATCGAGCACCAACGTCGGGTGCCAGGGCGGGACGTATCGAGGAAGAGGATGGTGCAGTCGGCCCCCGCGCACTGCTTGACGCGAGCACGCATTGGCCCAGATAGGAGGTCGATCGCGTCGCGGGCGATCGTCGAGAGAACCTGGTTGATGTCGGCTGTCGCTAGCCATGTCGACCGCTGTCCGGACATATCTAGTTGCCGGAGCAGTGGTGGGCGAGCCGCGGCACGGTTGACGATGTCGATGGCTTTGGGGTGGCCGGATGCCTCGTCGGTCACGAGTGTGTAGATAGCCTCGCGTAGTTGGAGCGTCCGGGCGAGTCCGGAACTGCTGGCCGGCCGCAGCTCGCCGATCCCGGCTAGGCGAACCCAGCGTCTCAGGTCCGAGGGCGCTCGAAGTCGCTCGAGCTGGAGTGTGCGCCTGGAGCCGAGGGTTGAGATGAAGTCGAGGCAGAGCCGGTCGCTTCGGAACGGGAACTCCCAGACCCATGGCGGTGGATAGGTGCCGGGTGGGCCGGCGGCGGCTTGACTTTGGCTCACGGCCCAACATACTATCTCGTACCGGTATAACCGGTACGCCGATTGGGAGGAGCGACGACGACAACCGAAAGCACCCAGACGCCCGCGACTGCCGCACCCGAAATCGAGCCAGCTCTGCTCGCGGCTCTCCGTCGGACGGAGGCGGCGGTCGCGGCGATGCGCTCTGGCGACCCCGAGCCATACATCGCCTGTTGGGCCGACAGCGCAGACGCCACGCTGTTCGGCGCATGGGGGCCGATCGAGAAGGGCAGCCGAGCCCTCATCGACACATTCCGCTGGGTCGGCAGCAGATACGCCGGTGACCGCTCGCCAGTCCAAGCCACCGTCGAGAACACCGTGATCTCCTGCAGCGGTGATCTCGCCTACACCGCCGGATTCGAACGCGGGCCCGTCCGAGTCGATGAAGGACGCGTGCAAGAAATGGTCATCCGAGTCACCCACATCTACCGTCGCGTCGGTGACGGCTGGAAGCTCATCCACCGCCACGCGGACTTCCCACCCGCCGACCAACGGCAGCGCTGACAGGAGACGCAACCGGCTTACCCGCCAGCCCAAAGAAGAGTCCTGCCGGCGCTGTCGGTAGTCAATCTCGAAATGGCAGGTTGCGACGCCTGCTCCGCCTGGTCGAACAGTAGCCGTCAGCGTCGCTGATCTCGTGCTCGCTCAGGATTAGGTGCGAGCGTCTCCGCGCTCGTCGACCTCAGACAGCCGCTTCGCCTGGGCGAGCGACAGGCGGCATGAGGAGGTTGTCCCACGGCTCGTAGAAGTTTGAGGTGACGGCGGTCCCTCCGGCCCGTCCGCTCCTGGTGGGAGCGTGATGGGCGATCCGCCGAGATCCAAAGGAGGAACCGCCGTGAAGTGGAACGTACCGGTCGCAGAGGCGACCCAGGATGAGGCCGTGCTCCCGGAGCGGGTGCGGGAGGCGTTGGGGGAGCTGGTGGGGGTCGCGATGGAGGGGCTGCTCGCGCTGTCGGTCGAGGTCGGGCTCGGTGTGCTCAGGGAGCTGCTCGAGCAGGAGGTCGACGAGGTCGTCGGCCCGAAGGGGAAGTGGAACCCTGAGCGGACCGCGGTCCGTCACGGCCACGAGACCGGCGAGGTCACGCTCGGCGGCCGGCGCGTTGCGGTCAGGCGGCCGCGGGCTCGGACCGCGGACGGCGAGTCAGAGCTGCCGCTCGCGACTTATGACCATTTCGCCGATCGTGATCAGCTCGGCGATGTCGTGCTGGAGCGGATCCTGGCCGGCGTCTCGACCCGCCAGTACGGCCGCGCGCAGGAGCCGGTCGGCGCCGAGGTCGAGGCGGACGCCCGGTCGACCTCGAAGTCGGCGGTGTCCCGGACGTTCGTGCAGCGGACCCGCGATCAGCTGTGGAAGCTGATGAACCGGCCACTGTCCGATCTGCGCCTGGCGGTGATCATGCTCGACGGGATCGATCTGCACGGTCGCACGAACATCGTCGCGTTGGGGATCTCGACCGAGGGCGAGAAGCTCGCCCTCGGGCTGTGGGACGGCTCGACCGAGAACGCGACGGTCGCGTCAGCGCTGCTGGCCGACCTGGTCGACCGGGGCCTTGACGTCGAGCAAGGGCTGCTGTTCGTGATCGACGGATCGAAGGGCCTGCGGAAAGCCATACGCCAGGTGTTCGGCAACGACGTCCCGGTGCAGCGCTGTACACAGCACAAGCAACGCAACGTGCTTGACCATCTCCCCGAGCGCAACCGCTCGGCGGTCAAGACCCGGCTGCGGCGGGCGTGGCAGGAGACCAACCACGAGCGGGCGCTCGAGCAGCTCACGTCACTCGCGATCGAGCTGGACCGCGACCATCCCGGTGCCGCCGCTTCGCTCCGGGAGGGGATGGAGGAGACGCTGACCGTGACCCGCCTGGGGATCACCGGCAAGCTCAAGCTCACGCTCCAGTCGACCAATCCGTGCGAGTCAATGATCTCCACCGTCCGGGTCATCCACCGCAACGTCAAGCACTGGAGCTCCGGCGACATGTGCCTGCGCTGGACCGCCGCCGGGATGCTCGAAGCCGAGAGCCGATTCCGCAAGGTCGAGGGCTACCGCGGCCTCGCCACCCTCGCAGTCAAGATCGAAGCCGACCTACTCCGTCGTCGCCAAGCCGTCACTCACACCACCGAGGAGGACGACATCGCAGCGCTCACTATGTAACGATGACAGTCGGACCGCCGCCACTATGAATTTCCACGACGAGCGGGACAACCTCGGCATGAGCCGGCGTGTTAGCCGAGCCCACTCCAGCCAGCTAACGCCGGCACGCTGGAAGCAGAAGTCAGCCCCAACCTCGAGCTGGCTCCTGGTCCGGACGATTTCCACCAGTCCCGCGACGGTCACCGCGCCGGCTGCCCGAGAGTTGTGGATATCGTCCTCTGCGACAGCCAGCGTCCGGGCCGGTCGCGTTGCTGCTCCCGAATTCGATTGCGGAAGCAGCGTCGGCGGCACCAGCCAGATCGGCGGCCACTGCCGCATTCACGCGGACCGACACTCTCGCCTGTGGCGGAGGCGCGAGCTGCCGCTGTTGCTCAAGAGCAAGAGCTGGCACCGGTATTTCCGCAATCGCACGGCAATGGAGCGCCCGCTGGCGATCACGTCGGAGACTTTGCTGCCGGTCGCCAGCAAAAGTGTCGGCGGGAACGGTCGAGGGACTCGCGTCCCGAGCGCGGCGGCGGCTCGAGACTGGCGCTAGGCTCCCGGGCCGTGCCAGCCGTTATCGATCTGCGCAGCCTCGAAGCGCCAATCGTTCAGGCAGGGATGGGAGGCATTGCACGGCATGAGCTGGCCGCGGCTGTGGCGGAGGCGGGCGGCCTTGGGACGGTTGCAGGGGTGCGCGCGCCGATCGCCGCGGAGATTGCTGCCGCGCGCCGGCTCACCGGCAGGCCAATCGCCGTCAACCTCTTGCTGCCGTTCCTGCGGCCGGGCGATGTTGAGGCAGCCGCGGCTGCCGAGGTGATCGTTACCTTCTGGGGCAAACCACGGCGCCTCGCGGCGAACACCTGGATCCATCAGTGCGGCTCGGTCGAGGAGGCTCAGGCCGCTGCCGCCGCTGGCGCGGACGCGGTCATCGCCCAGGGGGTTGAGGCCGGCGGCCACGTGCGGGGGGTAACGCCGCTGCTCGCGTTCCTCGAGCGCGTGCGCGCGGTGGTACGGATTCCGGTCTTGGCGGCCGGGGGGATCGTCGACGCCGAGGGGGTGCGGGCAGTGCTTGACGCCGGTGCGGTCGCCGCTGTTGTCGGTACACGGTTCTTGCTCAGCGACGAAAGCCACGCGCATCCCGCCTACAAGCAGCGCTGCCTGGAGGCGGCAGAGACCGTGGTGACGGAGCTGTTCGGTCTCGGGTGGCCAGACGCGCCGCATCGAGTCATCCCCAACGCAGCGACACGCCGGTGGCTACGCGGCGACCCGCGCGGGCCTGGCTGGATCAGGACCGCCAACCGGCTCACCGTCCCGTTCGCTAACCGGATCCCAGCCGCGATCCAAGACCGCGCGGTCAAGAGCCAGCGCCCGGCGCAACCCTTCCTTCCCCCGCAGCCGCCCACCGACGACGCTCCGGTCAACCTCGTGGACTCCGGTCCGCTGTACGCGGGGATGAACGTCGGCCGCATCACCGACGTGCGTCCCGCGGCGGAGCTGGTCAAGGCGCTCGTACCGTAGGGATCAAGTCGCGGACGTCGGGCGCGCACGCGGACGGACTCCTCCCTTGTGGCCTTGCGAAAGTCCGCGAGCGCCCGGTCGGGCACCTCGAGACGCGTGCTTTGGAATGAACCCGACCGCCTCGCGGCGACCACGAGGACGGTGCTCGCGGAGTTCTGGACGTCGTCCTTTCCGGCGGCGGACGAAACGTTTGCAACCCGCCGCGGATTGACGGCCGAGGTAGCACCACCGCGTTAGCTGGGACCGCCGATCCCGGCAAACGCCACGACGGACTCGCTGCCGCAACCCCGGCAGAGCAGCACAGCTCGGGCGACGACGCCGGCGCAGTGCTGCAGGTCGACGATAACGAGTCGTCTCGCGACGGCCAGCGTTGGCACCGCCAAGACTGCTACCAATCGTCCGCGGCAGCAGTGAGATCCCGGTCAGCCCACGCGTGCGCAGTTCGTTCCTGAGCAGTAGTCGGGCGTCATCGTCTTGCCATGGATTGGGAAGGGACCGCGTGGGTGCTTGACGTGGGGACCGCGGGTTCCGAGGTGCGTCGCGGGCTCTTGTGTGCATTGGGGGCGCGATGCCGGATACCCCATTTTGCGGACGCTGTGTTCGCTTGTCGCTAACCGCAGGCCGCTGAGTCGGTCGGATAAGCGGACGGAGCAGGAGGCGTTTAGCGATCCGCCAGCAATCGGAATGAGGGAATAGCCGTGCGCGGCGACATCGGCCCAGGCGGAACCGGTGACTGCTGATCATGTTGTGTGAGTGCTCGATTGAACGCAGATCGCGCGCGATGAGCTTACGGATTGGCTCACCCATGGACGCGACGATCTGATCAGTCCGTTCGGCTCGCTCCGCTAGCCTTCGGTCCGCTCGAGCAGGCACATACTCGCTTCGACACCGTCAGCAAACCCCCTGGTCCTGCACGTCGTTCAGCCCTGAACGCAGGAGGGGCGAGGGGGGCTATGGGCGGCTGGCCCGTTTGCCGCCACACTGGTCGGCATGGGCGGCAAGGGGGCGACGCGGAGCCTCTTCGGATGGGGCCACCGCTGTATGGGCATGGGCCTCCGTCGATGCACGCAAGCACCCGATCGCGGGAGCGATCCACGCCGCCTTCCGCGTCGTCGGTGGTTCGCCGGCACGAGGCGTACGTGCGCGATCGTGCTTGTGGCGGGGGCCGGACTGGTCTTCGCGGGTGGCTCGCAGGCGGAGACCACCCCGCATCAGGTCAAGTGCGGCGCGGGGTACGTGCGCGGCAGCGTCCGGGTGCCCGAGCGCAAGCACGGCCGGATCGTGCGGCGCCACGGCAAGATCGTCTACATGCGGGTGCAGCGGTGCCTGAAGCTCACCAAACCGAAGACGTCGTCCCCGGCGTTTCCGCCGGTACTCCCAACGACGACGACAGCTACGCCGTCGCCGTTTGCCCCGATCGTCCCGCCGTCATCGCCCCCGTGGTCTACCCCACCATCTTCACCTCCGCCGCCACCACCACCGCCTCCGCCTCCGCCTCCGCCACCACCGCCACCACCGCCACCACCGCCACCGCCACCCCCACCGCCTCCGCCACCACCACCGCCGCCTCCGCCGCCACCACCGCCGCCACCACCGCCTCCGCCACCACCGCCTCCGCCGCCACCACCACCGCCTCCGCCGCCGACCGATCCGGTCGCCGTCGCAGTGGGGGACATCGCCTGTCCTTCCACGGGGGGCCCCTCCTGCCGACAGGCGGAGACGGAGGCGATCGCAGCCAGCCAAAACCCCAACGCCGTGTTCGTGCTAGGCGACAACCAGTACGACTCGGGGGCGTTCAGCGAGTATGAGAGTGCCGGCGCCTATGACGCCACCTGGGGAGCGTTCGGCTGCGCGCTGTGCATCAACCCGTCGAAGGTGTATCCGATTCCGGGCAACCACGAGTACGGAACCTCCGGCGCCGCGGGCTACTTCCAGTACTTCGGGCAGACGATCGCCAACCCCGATAACACGCTGAACGGCTATTACTCGTTCAACCTCGGCAACTGGCACATCATCGCGCTGAACTCCGATTGCGCTGACTCAGGCTGTCAGGACGCGAACGACGGCACGACATCGACGGCACAGCTGACGTGGTTGACGCAAGAACTTGCGGCGAATAGAAGCCCGTGCACCCTGGCGATGTGGCATCACCCGCTGTTTTCCTACGGCTGGACGTTGGGCAGCCCAGGGACGGCCCCCCTGTGGACCGCGCTCGAGAACGCCCACGCCGACATCGTGCTCAACGGTCACGATCACCTGTACGAGCGCTACGGACAGCAGGACGCCAGCGGGAACGCGACGCCCACCGGAATTCGCGAGTTCGTGGTGGGAACCGGCGGCGAGAGCCTGAATGGCCTCTACGGGAGCAGTCCCCCCTCAACCCTGCAGGCCAATGACACGTCCGATTTCGGCGTGCTCAGGCTCACGCTGTCCGCCAGCAGCTATTACTGGGAGTTCATCAACACGAGCGGCAATGTGATCGACAGCGGTTCGGCCGCCTGCCACAGCCCGTCAACCGCGTCGGCGGACGTTGCCACCGTCGCCTCGGCCGCCCGGGACGTCGCCGAGGCTGACGTCGCTGCCCTGATCCGCAGGTCTCCCAGACTGATGTTCGCCGCCCATCCGCTCACCTCCTCGTTGGCGTCCGTGCTGCACGGCGGGCTCCCACTGGCGGTCTACTGTTCGCGCAAGTGCGACGTCCTCGTGCACGTCTCGCTGCGTCGCGGACGCCACCTGCGAGGGATCGCGACTTTCTTCGAGACCGACGAGCAGATTCCTGTCGCGCACAGCACGATCCTCCTGCGCCTTCCCGCACGTCGGCTAGAAGGCCTCAGAAAGGCGACCCTCGTCCTACAGTTCTCCACCGGCGACGCGGCGGGACATCACGGTGTGGTGACAACGACCGTGTCGCTCCGGTGACGCCGGATGGCGTGAGCGACCGCACACTGCGGCCGGAGCTACCGCAGCCGCGACGCATAAACCACCGGCTGCATGCAGCACCGCGTTCACCAATGGGCCCATTGAACGCTAATTCCCTGGCCCGCCCGGCGCCAGCGTCAACTGATCTTCGACCCGATGAGTGTCGGGCTCCCTACCGCCCAGGGCCCCGAGCAGTACGGCAGCGTAGTCGGCAAACGGGTCCCGTCGCTTCGGTAACCACTTCGGCCTCGGCAATCCCGGCGACAGCCGCTCCAAAGCGCCCCGCCCTAGCGCTGAAGCGTCGGGGACGATGATTGGCGCGGCTCACCATCGCTCACGCTGAACCCAAAGTGGTCGTAGACGAGTGTCGCGAATCCGGCCCGGGCGACTGCGCCGCGTGATCGTCGAGGAACATCTCCTTGACCGCGGATACCCGCTGGCGCCATCACGATGGCTGGCGCTGGTTCTCGATCGGGCCGGTAATCAAGCCAGCCCCGGCTCGTCGCGCCCGACGACGTGAACTCGACCACCCCGGCCGCTCATCCACGCGATCCTAATCAGGCTGTGGCAAGCCGAGGAGCCCGCGCGCGAACGCCCCGCACTCCCGGCACCCTACTGCCACGAGCATCTCGAGCGAGCCTGTGCCTTGCCCGGAATACGCCGAATGGGGCGCGTCGGTGACTCGCTGACCGAACCGCCGCAGCGGAGCGAGACGTGCTTGGGTCGATCGGCTTCTTCAGGCTCGCGCGCCGAGTCGGCCCCAGCACCAACGAGTGCGCGTGGTAATCCTGACCGCGCGGCTCATTTGAAGCTCATGAGTGAGCCGTTCCCGGAGTGAGTCAGACCCCGCAGTTGTGCGGATCACATACCCCGAGGTGGTTGCCGCGCCCTCACGCTCGGCTGACGCTTCGCCAGCAGCTGCACAAGCTCGGCGCGAACGCAACGTCGCTGCTGGTGCAGCGGACGGAGGCTGTTTCACAAACCAACGGCATTGGTGCCAAGCAACAACGGCTTGGCGAGCCGCCGGAAACGGACGCGTCAGGAGAGCTCTTGAGGGCCCCGCGGGATCCGCGTGATTGATTTGTCTCGACGCGGAACCGTGCTCTTGGCGCTCGCTCGCGCAGGCGGCAGATTCGCGAGGCGGACGAGGCGATCGAACGCGCCAGCGCGGGTCTTGATGACACGATCCGGCAGCTCGGCGAGCTTGGCTTGTTGGGCCGGGCCGCGAGCCAGGAGACTTTGGAGAAACTCGCCAAGACGCTCGATGACGCGCACACCGCCCGGGCCCGACTCGGCGATAGGGGCCAGAGCAACATCATCGGTCCTGACGACATCGACAAGCTGTGCGAGCCTGCGAAGCGGTTGGCGGCTTGGCGGCGGCTGATCAGCGACACCGTCGAGTCGGTTACCGTCGCACCGGCGATGACGGCGGATGGGCGCCCCAGTCGCCTCTGGGACCCTCGCCGGATCGAGATCAGGTTCCTCGGCCAGCATCCGTAAGGAAGCCGCCCGCAGCGACTTCTCGCGCTTCCGTTGACACACTCCGGGTCGTACGACTCGCACACCTCTGCCGACCGTCGCGGAGTCGGACATCGTCGCCGGGCACGACTCCGCAACAAGCAGAGGAGGGAGATCGGTGTCACCGGTGTGGCGAGATTCACCTCTATGAAGGCGGGCCGCTTGTCAAGTCCTTGTGTCAGATCCCTTACACCACAGGGGTGACAAATTGCCGGGTGAGCGCTGTCGTGTCAAGCGCCTGAGCAAGGTCACTGATGTGAACAGTTCGGCTCATGGCGCTTGACATGACGGCGTGAACCTGGCAGGGCGTTGACTGTTCATGGCCCGCGTGCCGGGTCGGGCCGTTGGAGCGGTGCTCATCTCTCTATTGCCTCATCACACTTCGAGGATTAGGTGTCATCGGGGCTCGCTCCGGTGGCGCAGTTCCTTTAGGGGCTGTCAGGCAGCCAGACGATTTATGGCGCCTGCCGGCGCGAAGGGTTGGTTATGAGTGAGCATGTGCCAGATCGCCTCGCTGAGCTGGCGGGCGAGGTCGATCTGGGCGACCTTGGGGCCGCGCTGGCGGCCGAGGCGGCGTCGGGTGTGCTGGTAGCGTTCACGGTAGAGCGGGTGCGAGGAGGCGGCGATCGCGGCCTCCATCAGTCCCCAGCGCACGTACTTGGGGCCGTGCTTGGAGAGCGGGCCACGCTGGTCCATCTGGCCGGATTGTTTGACGCGCGGGCACAGGCCGGTGTAGCCGGTGAGCTTCACCGGCGAGGAGAACCGGTTGATGTCGCCGAGCTCGCACGCCACCGTGAACGAGGTGATCCACCCGAACCCCGGTGCGGTCATCAGGACCGGGATGTAGCGGTGATCGGCGCCCGAGCGCCGCAATTCCTTGGCAATGGCGGTGATGCGGGCCTCGAGATCGTCGATCAGCACCAGACCGGCATCGACGTGCGACCGCCACGGCTCGGGGATCTCGAGCTCACCCAGGAGCCGGCGACCGGCGACACCGAACAGGTCAGACACGTGGCGCTGGTGGCCGAAGGTGATCAGCGTCGAGTGCACCCGGTTCTTCAGCGTCGAGCGATGCTTGACCAGGTGCACCCGCCACCGCGAGATCTCCCGCTCACGGCGCAGCTCCAACGTAGGTAGCTAGATCGCCGCACCAGATCCCGGAACGACAGCTCGGCCAACACCCGCGAATCGATCTTGTCGGTCTTGCAGGCCAGCGGCGCCAACCCCTTGACCTTCTGCGCGTCGGCGACCAGCACCTCCCACCCACGGGCGACCAGCTCGTCGTGTACGAACCGCGCGCCGTTCATCGATTCAACTACCCCCCGCACGGGCTGGTCGTAGACCGCCACCCGGCTCGCCAGGCCATACAGCCCGTCACGGTCGGGGGCCGCCGTGAACCGGTCGATCAGCTCCCCCTGATCGGAGATCAGGCACACCTCAACTCGTTTCCGGCCCAGATCCAAGCCCACATGCAGCACGAGCACTCCTTCCCGGCGCACGGCAGGCAGGATCGATCCAGCCCACCGCGTACCGTGACGTGGTCGGTTCTCTGTTTCGAATGGCCGGCCGCGCGGGTTGCAGCCGCGCGCGCCTACCTATGCTGTTCAAGACGGAGGGCCGACCTCCTGCCCGGCGGCTCGCCGCTCCCGGTGAGGGAGCCCGCCTTCATCGCAGTCCGCAGCGGCAGCCAAGTCCGGGGCGCCGCGCGTTTGTGCAATGCCTGCGCGAGCAGCAGTCGAGCGCTCTGACCTCTCGACAGCGGAGGTTGTGCTGGCCTCACAAGGCGATGCCGACCCCCGACGTCGGCGTCCAGTTGGCGAAGCGGATTTCGTGCCCGCTGACGGAACGCCCAACCGAACGCGCGGCCCGGCGAAGACGGGCGCTACGCGGTGGCCTCTAATAGAGGGACTTGATCGCGCATGCGTATGCGCTCATGGGGATGCCTTGGCGGGCCCACGATTGCGCAATCCCCGCGGTCAACGGTCCGCTTGGGGTCGTCAGTGTGACCTGACTGAAGCGGGACCGATCGCGCATGAGCGTTCCGTCCTGCTTTTCGAGGCGAAATTCGTGATCGCGGCGCGCCACGATGTTCTGGCCGATGAGTCTTTCAAAGATGGCTCCACAGAAGATGACGTACTCCCTTGGCACCGCGGTGATCACACTCATCACCCGCTCGTAGTGGGCGTTAAGCAGCGTCCGGCCGCGGTCGGCGCGGCTGCTGCGGAACGACGGAGATGAGTACGGGATCAGCTCCAGCTGGAGTTTCTGATCGATCACGCGCTCGAGCCGGATGCGCCGGTCGGAGCGCGCGTCGCCCCCGCTCGCCGCGAAGTCGATCACCCCAAACGGCTCGACGAACAGGATCTGCTTATGGTCGAAGGGCGAATGCCAGGGCGGGGCGCCCGGGCCATAGTGGTCCCGACCGAACCAGCGCTGCGCCAGCACGTACTCCTCAAACGAGGACGACTTTAGGTGGTGGCTCCACCCGGTGTCGTGCTGCTTGGGATTGAGGTGGACAAGCACGACGTTCGCATCGAGATCTCCAACGAAGAACTGCGGCGGCACGTCTGAGCGGAACGGCTCGCCCGTTTGCTTTCGCAAGTCGAGCGCACGTTGCACCTGCCCGATGCGTATGAGGTCCGTCCAGTCCTCGCTCATCTCGCTAAGAAGACGCCCGTACCTGGACTGGTACCGCGACAGCTGACCGGACATCGGGTTGTCCATCAGGATCTCAGCCTAGTCGCAGGTTGGTGCGAGTTGTCGCGGAATCCCGCTCGCTGTCAGCCCGAAGGTTTCGCCGGGAGGTGTTGGCCCATCGCCGCAGCGAAGCTTGGCGCGAGCGGGGCCGTGAGCTCGTCGGGAGCGGACTTGATCACGCTAGAACGCGGCGATTGCAACGCCGTGGCGCGACCCCGTTTCAGGGGAACTTTCCCGGCTCACTATCAAAAGCACTATTCTTAAAACTTTAAGTATGCTAACTTAATAGCGCCGGATGATAGTCGCCAAGCCACAGCCACGAAAGGGAGCAAACATGCACCAAGACCAGTTCACGATCGAGCATCTGCGGGACCTAGGTTTCGTCGGGTTCGTCCGCCTGGCCGGCCTTTCCAAGGGCTGCCGATCGCTGCCAGCTGAGCCGGGCGTGTACGTCGTCGTGCGCGATGCAGCGAGTACGCACGGGTACCTCGACCGGAGCGTCGGCGGAAGGTTCAAAGGGGAGGACGGCACGGTCGACGTGCCGACGTTGATCGACGCCTGGGTGCCAGGCCCTGATTGCCTCTACATCGGGCGGACGACAACACGTGTGCGGAGCCGTGTCGACAGTCTCGTAGGCTACGGGCGCGGCGAGCCCGTCGGGCACCGCGGCGGCAGGTACCTCTGGCAACTCCAGCAGTACGGCGAGCTGCTCGTCGCGTGGCGCGTAGATGACGATCCAATCCGTGCGGAGCGCCAGTTGCTCGACGCATTTGAAACCCATTACGGTCGGGTCCCGTTCGCGAACCTCGTTCGCGGCCGCCGCGAGCTCGTCGCCGCATGACCGGCGTACGCAACAGCCAGTCGGGGAGCGCCGTCCGTGGACTGGCGGGTGGCCGAGAGCACCGGCATCCACGACCCGTACCGTCTTCGGCGATGAGCGATCTAGAGCGAGTGCTGGAGGAAAGCCGTCCCGCGCTTGAGGCAGGCCTCCGCGACGCCGAACGCGAGCTCGAGGAACTCGACAAGAGGCGGCTCGAGCTAGGTGCGTTGATCGCCCGCGCGAAGGCGGCACTCGGGGAGCTCGACGTAGCGACCCCAGACGACGAACCACCCCCTCTCAAACTGCACGAAGCGATGGAGCAAGTGCTCGAGGAGGTCGGCGGCGAGATGCGGATCCAAGACCTCGCCAGGGAGATCAACGACCGTGGTCTCTACACCAAAGCCGACCGCAGCCGAGTGGACGCGAACCAGATCCACGCGCGAGCCGCCGCGAAGACCTACCGCGATCGCTTCGAACGACATGCGGGCATCATCCGACTTCGAACCAGCGGACCGCGAAAACCAGAAACGGGACCGAAGGCGAGCCGGGCTGCCCGTGGCTCTCAGTGATCCAACGCTCAGCGAACGGCGAGGGACGGGGTCACTCGCCTCGTGCGTTCGCTCCAAACAGCAGTCTCCACCGGAGGGAGCGTCGCTGGCAGGGCTGCCCCCCCTTTGTGCGTGGCAGCAGAAGTCATGGGTCTGGATCCGTTATTCCGGCCGTCGGAACGCGTCTCGGGCGGTCTGGGCGATCCGTTCGGGAAGGTGATGCGCGTGCTGGATTCGGGTGTGAGCACGGCTCGTCGGCGGGTGTCGTCGTTCCAGGCCTGTCCGATGTCAGAGAGCGACATGGTCTCAATATGAGGGCCGTGATTTCGCTCAGCACTACCTACGCGATCCGAGGTTCGAGGGCGACCTCCCCACGGGCCTGGTGGCGCTCCGGGGCAGGGCACCGGATGACTCCTCGGCTATGGCCGGTTCGGCTGCGGCGGCGATCGCTTGCAGAGCTGCCAGGTGTCCGCGCAAGGCCTTGCGTCCTCGCTTGGTGAGCGTGACCTGCCGGCGAGAACGTGAATCCGCCCGGACACGGGAAACCTCCACATAGCCGGCTTCAGCGAGCGTTGACAGGTGCTTGCTCAGAACCGAATCCGAGATTTCCAGGCTGTCCCGGATGTCGGAGAACGGCAACGACCGCACCGGCGAGAGCATCGCGCATATTTGTAGACGCAAGGGCGCGTGGATCAGCTCGTCGAACGCTGCTTGGCTCACCGTTGCCACGGTCGAGCGCTCCGATGACGATAGGAGGCGTTGGCGGTGAACAGACAGGCCGCGACGGCCACAGCCACGGCTGCGCCAAGCTCCCAGCTCGCCAGGGCCGAATTGCCGCGGCTGGCGAGCAGATGAGGACCGACGAGGCCGCCAACAACCGCCGCGACCGCGATCAGCGCGAATTCGGTGACGTTCCATCTAGGTCTCGGTGCCGAACGCAACGCGCGCCACTGGTTACGAGCCGACAGCCTGAGCAGCTCGACGACAAACAACACGAGCGCGACGATGGTCACTATGTGTCCAGGTCCGCTGTGCGAGGGCGAGATTGTCAGCGCTCCGCAGAAGATGCTCACCGCGACGATGAGCGCGGCTGGCGGCGTCGCACGACGAACCGAGCGGTCGTGTGCCTGACGGGCCGCGCTCAGCTGCTCGCCAGCCGTACCGGGGGGAACCGCGCCCGACGAATGCCTTTCCATACCGGAAAGTTAGCACGCGGCTTGCCGCCACGGAAAGTCATGGTGCTTGCGAGTCGTCCAGCCGTAGGCTGAGTTGCGCTTTCAGATGAGCGCGTGCATCGCTCGGCCCGGGGCTCGGGACCTCGTTTGCGCGGCACGCGGGTCAGCAAGCGCGGGACGGCTGTCCGATTGCCGATTCGCCACTGCACGCCGGTGGGCGCTGGCGGTGCCGATCGGCTTTGCCCTCGGCCCGTGGCTCGCGGCGCGAGTTCGGCCCAGGCGAACCTGCGCGGCCGGAGCTGGCGCAGGGCGTTCGGCCGTCGCGCGTAATGCGCCGGATTCTGAGGGCGCTGGTTGATGCTGGCGCCGCCAGAGGGGACCGACGTCGCACCGACCAGTCCCGGCTTGATGTGAGCGGCTTGACTGACGACGGTAAGGGAGCGACGATGACCGGCGTGGGCGGCAAGTTCGAGGAGGTGGAGGTGCCGTTCGTCGCGGTGCGGACGAAGGTTCTGGTGCCGGCGCGTCGGCCGCGAGCGCTGCCGCGGCCGCATTTGGTGAGGCTGCTGGATCACGGCTTGGCGGCGAGGATGACGCTGGTGTGCGCCCCCACCGGATGGGGTAAGACGAGCGTCCTGGCCGAGTGGGCGGCGAGTTGCCGGGAGGCTCGCTTTGCGTGGGTCTCGCTCGATCCCTCAGACAACGACCCGTTGCAGTTCTGGCGTTACTTGAGCGAGGCGCTCGCGAGCGTTGAGCCGCATCTGGTTGAGAGCGCGGTGCGGCGCTTGCACAGCCCGGTGGTGGCAATCGCCGATGAGATCCTGCCGGGGCTGGTGAACGCGCTCGCGGGTCTGGACCAGCCGCTGATGCTTGTGCTCGACGACTTCCACGTCATCGCGCTGCGGACGATCCACGAGCAGCTCGCCTATTTGCTCGAGCGCCTCCCGCATCACGCTCATCTCGCGATCGCGACCCACACCGACCGCGATCTGCGCGTGGGGCGGCTGCGCGCGATGGGTGATCTGGTCGAGTTGCGCGATGAGCAGCTGCGGTTCAGCGATGAGGAGGCGGCGGAGCTGCTGAACCGAGTTCACGGCCTGGACCTGGCGCCGGCCGAGGTGGCGAGGGTGCAGGGGCGAACGGAGGGGTGGGTGGCGGGGCTGAACCTGGCGGCGCTGTCGCTTCAGCGAGCCGGGGACCGCGGGCGGATCCTGGAGCGACTTCCGGCGGACGAGCGTTTCCTGGTCGACTACCTCTGGGACGAGGTGGTGCTCGCCCAGCCTCGGACGGTCCGCCATTTCCTGATGCGGACGGCGATCCTGGAGCGCATGACCCCGCCGTTATGTGACGCGGTGGCCGAGCGCGGCGACAGCGATGAGATGCTGCGGGAGCTCGAGCGGGCGAATCTGTTCGTGGTGCCGCTCGACGATCGGCGGGCGTGGTTCCGATATCACCATCTGTTTCGCGACCTGCTTCTGACCCAGCTGGAGCGCCATGCCGGCGATGTGATTCCCGACCTCCATCGGCGGGCGAGCACGTGGTATGCCGAGAACGGCTTCACGATCGAGGCGATCGACCACGCAATCGCCGCCCGCGACGTCAACTACGCCGCCGACGAGCTCGACCAGCACTGGCTCGACCTGTACTCGGCCGGGCAGGCAACCAAGCTCCTGGATTGGATCGACGGCCTCCCGGATGACGTCATCCTCGACCATCCGGGGCTGGCTCTGGCGCGTGCGGGCATCGCCCGGGCGACCGGCCGGCTCGACGAGGTCGAACCGTGGCTACAGCGGGCGGAAGCGGCAGCGGCGGATGCGCCCGCGGCCGGGTTCGCGAGCTCGCTCGCCGGTGGCGCGGCCCTCGGTCGTTCGCTTTACCGGATGGCCTTGGGAGACGTGGATGGCGCGCTGGAATGGGCGCAGCGCGCCATCGAGCTCGAACAGGCTCGGGGTGCGGTGGAGCCCACGACCGCGAAGTACTTCCTGGGTGTGGTGATGTTCTTCGAGGAGCCGGGTCGGGCCGAACCGCTGCTCTGCGGCTACCTGGCCAGCGTGCCGGCTGGCACCGAGGACGTGCGCCGCTACTTCGCTCAAGCTCTGCTGGCCGAGGTACACGTGCTGCGCGGCGACGTCGACGGCGCTGAACGGCTAGCGCGAGGAGCGCTGGAGCTCGCGCGCTCCCGGCAGCTGGAGGAGCATCCTCCGACTCAGCAGGTGCATGTCGCGCTTGGAGCTGCGCTCCACGCGCGTGGTGATCTAGAGGCGGCGGAGGAGGAGTTCGAGCGCGCCTCGGCGCTCGCGCATCGTGGCGGCGACCGGGCGGAGAAGGCGCATGCGCTCGTGTGGCTCGCGCGCGCCCGCGCCGATCAGGGCGACCTGGCCGGCGCCGGTGCCGCCCTCGAGGCTGCGCGGACATACACGACGGGCGGGTCGGCGCACCGCCGCGCCGTCGCCGCTCTCGAACAGCAGCTGGGGGCGGTCCCGCGACCTCTGCCGGAGGAGAACCAGGCACTCAGCGACGCGGAGCTGCGCGTGCTGAGGCTGTTCACCGGCGATCTCAGCTACCGCGAGATAGCCGCGCAGCTGTATGTATCGCTCAACACTGTCCGCACGCATTCGCAACGCATCCGACGGAAGCTCGGAGTCTCCACGCGCGCCGGCGCCGTGGCCCGCGCGCGCGAGCTCGGCCTGATCTAGACGGCACGCTGAGCCTTCGACCGCCCGAACGCGCGTGTCGATGCTGGCGGCCCGCGGCCGAGCGCGCAGTGGACAGCCAACGACATCGCTCGTCCGGTCAACGCGAGTTGCTGCGGTGGTCTGGGCGATTCCCTGAGTGCAGTTGCTGCGCAAGGCCACCGCGCTCATGGGCCTCCCGCGCCATGACATCGTGGAGCGCGTCCGCCGGAGGGGTTGAGCACCCCTCCGCACCGCGTCAATCACCCGGGCTGACCGCCGGTGGTCGGGGCGAGAATCACACTCGGATGATTGCGCCCGTGGCCATTGACGGGACCGTGCCGCCGCAAAATCGCTGACAGCGGCAGCCGTTCAGTCCAAGATTCCGACGGCGCGAGAGATGATCAGGGCGAGCGTAACCAGCGAGATCAACGACTGGACGCTCATGAGTGCCTTTGCCCGTGTTGAGATCGGCATCGTGTCGGTCGGGCTGAATGCGGTCGCGGTGCTCACGGCGAGCGCGAGGTAGTCCATGAAGTGAGGCGACCAGTCGGCGGGCAGGTAGGGCGAGCCGCTGTCCATTTGGGCAAAGACGAAGTCCGGTCTGCCTAAGGCACTTGTCGGGTCGGGATGGCGCGCGCGGTTGGCAGGGCCACCACGATCGATCTGCCAATACCAGAGCGAGAAGATCAAGACGTTGGTCAGCCAGATCGCGACTCCTGACAGGATCAGCAAGCGCCCGTCGGTGACGCTTCTGTTCAGTAGCTGGTCCGCGAGCAGGTAGAGCGAGAGCGCGTTCGCGACGTTGACGAGCGCAATCAAACCAATCGTGACGCGCCGGTGGATAGGATGCTCGGGTTCCACGGTCCGACGCGGGAATGTGGCGGCGAGTCCGAATAGCAATGCTCCCTCGAGTGACGGCACCAGCCACGACGGGCCGGCGGTGAGCTTGTTCGGCAGCAGAATCTGAAGGAGGATCGCGGCCAGCACGCAGAGCTGAGCGGGCCAATACGCCGCTCTGCCGCGCTGCCGAGGTTCGTCGGTGACGGTGGAGAGCACCTTCAGATCCCTGGCGTCCGCGCGCTCACGGGCTGGCATGTATCTCAGGATGTCGTGGATGGGCTGGGCACATGTGTGGTCGGGAACGCGGGGACGCGCAGCCTGGGCCGAGCGGCCCCGCAGCCCGACGCGAAGGCGAGCGCGATCAACGCCCCGATGATGTTCCGTACGTGCGAGGAAGTCCCTCGCTCGGTCTCATAGTCGACGGCCGCCGGACCGACGGCGATGTTGTCATTCACCGGGGTGACACGTCAAGGCAGCGGCGACAATCATCCGGGGTGATTTCATGCTCGCGCGCGCCTACCGCGGAGTCACCGCCCCCCGCGCTTTTGTCACACGGTGACGAAAGCCGAGAAATGTCGCTGTTGGCTCGCCCCCGCTGGGGAGAAATGGTGGCCACGTGGGAGATTCGATGGCCATCAGTGGGGAGAAACCATGGCCACCACTGGGAACTTCGTGGCCGCCGTTGGGGAGAAACCGATGGCCATTGACACCTCGTGTGAGACAGGTGGTTACGCCTTCTCACGGGTGGTGGGGAACGCTGGATCGCCTCGGTCGCCGAACCCGGGTGATCGCAAACCAGAAGCTTCTGGCGGCAAATCACCCCAGGGTGATTGTGCCCATGCTATTGACGGGTCACCCCGGTACCGGGCACGATGCGGGACTGTGGTCGGCGCGCTACCAGCGCCCGGCAGGCGGGTCTTGATCGTCTCGGGATGCCGCTCAACAAGTGAGTTTCGTAGAGGGGAAGGGCGTGGTATGCACATCTTCGGCCGTTTGCTGTCGCCTGGGCTGAGGCGGGGGAATGATTCCCGCTGCCGCGGGTCGTGGTTGAGCTTGATCGCTACGATGGCCGCCGTCGCGCCTGTCGCGAACGCGGGTCAACTCGCCGGCTCGGCAGTCGCGGCTGGGGTGGATCGCCCGGCTCGTGCGCGGCGGCTGGGGTGGGCTGTCGTGCTCTCGGTGATGGCGCTTGGGTTGGTGCTGGCGGCGTCGGCGCGGGCGGAGGATTGCCAGCCGGGGCCGAATGGCTCGCCGGGCGACTATGCCTACAACGGCGAGTGCGGCCCGGAGTTTGAGAGCCCCGGGTGGGGGGACGGGGCCGGCTGGAGGAGTCCGTCTCAGTACTCGACGATCAAGCTGGCCGACATCACGGGCAATGGACAGGACGAGCTGTTGGCTCGAAACAGCGATGGGCTTGAGATCTGGCGGTTTGACGCGTCGATCGGGCAGTGGCGTCCGGCGATCGGCGCTGACGGTCTTCCCGAGGTGCTGAGGGACTTTCGCTCTCCCCTGCCCAACGAGCCGCCCGACAGCCATGGGACCGATCCGATGGTGTACTCGTCGCTTCAGACTGCGCAGGTGCTCGGGAACGGGACGGAGTCGATCGTGGCGCTGTTCCCGGACGGCGTGCACACCTACGACTACATCCCCCCGACGGGCACCAGGAACATCGACAGCGGACACTGGGTGCAGGAGCCCGTCAGCGGCCCCAGCGGCAACCTGTCGCCCAGCCAGTATTTGAACATGCGGGTGATCGGGGTCCAGCCGAATGTCGCCGCGGCCACGATCGCTATCGGAGACTCGTACTGGACTCACTCCGGGAACGGCGCCCCGGGTACCGGCACCTGGGATCCGACTGGCCTGACCACGCGTGCCCCGAGTTCGACCAATCCGGCCTACTATCTCGACAATCGTGCAGCGGAGTGGCCGGTCACTGGGGGCGACGGCACGCACCTGCGCCCGGCGAACGTGTACCGCACCGGCGACGGCATCAGCTGGCAGATCTATGACCCGGGGCAGAACATCTGCCCGTACTACGGCGAGTACAACGACTGCTCGCACATCGGCAATCGCCCCCATGTAGTGTGGACTGGGATACCAGGAGCCGGCAACCCGAACGGCTACACGGGGCCGTTCAGCGACAAGGCCTCGCCCGACTGTGTCCCACAGGCCTTGAGCTGCTTCGGGTCTGACCCGTCTCGGTACGAGACGCTCACGGTTGCAAATCAGATGCGCGGGCCCAACGATCCTGATGGCTATGTGCTCGGACGTCTGGGTGACGGCCTGCACGTGTACGGGACCCAGGACGGAATCACATGGGACCGGTCGCTGCCGGTGCTGACGGCGCTCAAAGATCCTCCTGGCAAGAATCCGCCCGTCAGCGAGTGGTCAACGATCCGCACTGGCGATGTGACTGGTGATGGTCGCACTGGTGTGCTGGCGGTCGTTAGCGGGCAGCTGGAAGCGTGGGAGCTGAAACCGAACGGATCCGGGGCCTGGGCGTGGAGCCAGCTGCCGGCCGCCGTGCCGTTGAACCTGGGGCAGAGCTTTGAGGACAACGCCTCGTACTATTCGACGATCCAGGTCGGGCCGGTCGCCGGGTCGGGTTACCCGGATGGGGTGATCGCCCGGGGCCCGTTCGGTGTCCGCACCTGGTTTTACTGCACCGGCGGTGCCTCTCCGGTGCCGGGCTGCGCGGGCCTTCACGGCCAGAGCGGCTGGACGAGCTTCTTGCCGCAGGACACCAGCTCCTACCCGCAGTTCACCGGGGCTCAGGCGGCGGCGTGGACGCAGCTCAACGCGATGGCGGCGTCCGACAACCTGATCGGGCCCAACACCACGGTGCGCACCGTGTGGACAGGCCCGGACGCCCCCACCGACACGCAGCTGGGCAACCTCAGCAACGGCTTGTTGGTTCTGGCGAGGTGCTCCGGGGAGACGTCGGCCAATCCGCCCACCTACGCGTCGTGCACACCGCCGGCGGGCAGCAGCGGGTTCGGGGAGGGCGACTGGACGGCGGTGGTCAACGAGACGTTCAGGGAGATCTATGACGCTCGCCAGGTCCTGTCCTACTTCGATCAGCTCAACAACATACGACGAGACGCCTTCCTGACCAACACGGCGACATTGCCGGCGATCGGCAGCGAGCTGCAGCCGCTCAACGGCGCGGCAGCGACACCGGTCACCATCAGCCCGTGGGCCGCCAGCGCGGCGGGAATCGGGATCGCCGGCGCCTTGGCCGCGGTAGTCAATCCGCTGGCGGGGGTGATTCTGGCCGCCGCCTCCTACGCCGTCGGGACGGTCTCCTCGGGAACCCCGGCGGTGCAGGCTCCGCCGTTCTACGGCACGTACGCCGACCTGCAGTCGCGGTTCGCCACCGCCGCCGCACAGGCCGACAAGACCCTCGAGGTTCAAGGAGGGGAGGCGCGCCAGAACTGGAACGAGATGCAACTGATCACCCAGCTGACCGCGCCCGGTGGACCCTGGAACAAAATGGACGGCACCGGACTGGAGAGCAGCATGGAAGAAGGCCTGACACTGTGGGCCTACCAGACGCTCCTGCCCACCCTTTATGACCGCTACGTGATTACCGGCTGTCGGGGCGAGAAGGAGGTCCCTGGCAACACAGACTGCTTCTTCAGCAATTGGGGGCCGGTGACATTGACCAACGGCTCGGCTACGACGCTGCAGGCGCCGCCGAGCGGGAATTGGAACAGTGGTGCGAACGGCGGGGCGGGAACCCCCTGCTGGTGGCACTGGTTCGACCACTACACCCGTTGTGACTACACCTCGCCGCCGACGAGCAACGGTGCCAATGGCCAAGATCTGGTCACCCAGGTGTGGGGTGCGGTCTCGAACGGATGCAACTACAACGGCTCGCCGCTGACGAAGTGGACGTTTGGCTGCAGCCTCGGGGTACCGGCCCAATACAGCATCGACCAGGCCGGGGACGCCTACGGCTGGAAGTTCACCACCTGCACCGGCGATCCCGTCGTCTCCGCGCCCGACGCCCGGGACGTGACTGGTACTCCGGCGGCACAAGGCCAATGCACGACGCCGACGGGCGCTGCCACTCCGGGATCTGACGGCGATATGCAGCTGAGCGCCAACGCCGGACCTCCCCCGGGATTTGACGTGAGCAGCGCCACGCTCGAATCAAGAGGTCTCCTGCACGCCACCGGCCCGGATGCCAAAACCGCGTCGAGCAGCCCGGCCAGCCCGCTGACCACCATCCACCTGTCGATCGGCCACGGCACGCAGCTGGCCGGGGGTGGGCGGGAGCTTGGCAGCGCCCCCGGCACGCCTCCGGCGACGCTGGTCCTGTCGCACAACTCGCACGGGCAGCCCACTCTGCGCTTCAGCCTCAGCCGGGTTGGTGTCGCAGTCCCGCAGGCCTGTGAGGAGCTGCCCGCGTCGGTCTCGCTGAGCACTTCGCCGTTCCAGGTGACAACGACACTCGTGCTCTCAAACGGCCACGGGACGCGCACGATCTCGCTTCCCTCAACCTGGGAGTGCGTGCGCGATCGTGGCGGGACGATCACCACGATGCGGACGATCGTACCAACGCAACCCGCGCAGCGCCCAGGCTTGCGCGTCTTCATCCGCGGCCCTCGCACGGTGATCCCCGGGTCCACGGTCAGCTACACGGTCGAGCTTCGCAACACCCGGCGCGGTCCCCGCGACCGCACCATGGCATCGCTGTGGAACCTCACCACAAGAGTCCATCTCATGCCGGGCCGGAGCGGCCAGCCCGCTCCCGGTGTCCGGTTCGTTGCCCCCACCATCGTCCGCCAGGTGCGAGAGCTGCGGCGCGGTCGGTCGAAGACCCTACGAATCCTCATGCGTATTCCCGCCGCCCTGAGCGGCACCAACCTGCAACAGGTCTGTGTCACCGCAGGGGCGACCGCCGATGCCGCTCGGTCAGCGTTTGCCCAAACCTGCGCCACACTCGCGGCAGTTCCCACCGGACTCGGATGACGCGGGATCATCGGCGGCGCAAATCGCCGGAAAAGCTGCCGCGGAAATGACGCCTGATCGACGAAGCGGCCGCGCGGAAGGTCCGTGCGCGGCCGCTCGTATGTCGAGCGTTCGCCCTTGTCAAAACATCGACGGTCTCGACGACCGCGATCACGACGCCCCAGACTTCCGCAATCGCCCAACACCGAGGCGCTGGCCGGCCACAGGCCAGCGCCGATCCTTCGCGAGGGATTGCGAGCACCTGGTCACTCGTCGCTGGCGTTGTCGCTTTGAACGATGAGCGCGTGTCCGCCGAGACCGGCGTCGACGCGCTGTCGCTCGCCGATCGCGAAGCGTCAGTCGGCGTCCGCGCGGTGATTTGCCGAAGCCGGCACCGCGGCTTGCAAGCGGCTCTCCGAGGGCCGTTGCCGGCATCACTTGCTGGCGCCACCCGTCGAGCAAGCACGAGCCATCGAAGCAGAAGCCAGCCCCGCGACCTCGAGCTGGCTAGTGGAAAGGACGAGCTGCGAGAGCGCCGCGCCGCGAGCCGGGTATGAGTGCTCCGCGAGGCGAAGCAGAAAGCGGCGTCAGCTCTAAAAAGGCGTCCGGAAGCCGATCGACCACCGGACATCCCGGGCTTTCAGTTCGCAAGGGCGAACGCCACAGCGGACGCCGTCTCACTTGAGGTGTGCGATGTCTTTCGCAGTGAGCCCCAGCTGTACGGACGCAACGGTCGGCCGACGAGCGGGCTCGCTCCTGAGGTCAGCGTCGGCCTATGAGGCCATCACAACCTCCGCTGTCGAGAGGTCAGAGCGCTCGACTGCTGCTCCCGCCAGGCATTGCACAAAGGCCACCCGCCCCGTACTTGGCTGCCGCTGCGGACGATTTCCACAACTGACGCCGGAGCGCGACACGGTGGTGCCGCTGCGCCTGCGCAAGCAGCAGTGGACAACGATCGTGCCGGATCACGGCGACACTGTCGGTCGTTCACGAATGCGGTCGTGAAGCTCCTCGCTCTCGCTTGGGACGAATTGCAACGGCCAGGCCCGGTTCCGGTCGGACTCGTCCTTCCCGGCGATGCAGAAGCCGTGGATGGTGTTCCGGGGGCCTGGCGAGACGCTCGCTTCGAAGGATTCCGGGCATCTGGTCCGTGCCTGCGGCTGGCAGCGCGGGTGTGCTCCGGTTCGTTCCAAACGAGCAGAAATCGCCGCCGATCCTCGAGCAGGTGCTTCCAGTCGAAGCGACAGCACATCCCAGCTAACGGTGACGCAGTACGCTGAGGGAACAGCCGTTCGTCTCACCCGTGAGGGTTCCGTTCATGAAGTCCAAGCTCCTCGCCGCCGCAGCGACTGTTGCTGCGCTCATCGTTCCCGCCGTTGCGCTGGGCCAGACGACCGTCCAAGCGCCGACCAAGCAATGCTCCGTGACCGCCTTTGGGCCCGGCTTCGCGTTCAAGCCGGGCGGTCACATTGTCATGAACTACGGCGGCGGCACGAGCTGCCAGGCTGGCGTCGGCTCGAAGACGCTGACTGTGGTGGAGCAGGTGCTTGGCCAGGACCGGCACACCTGGTTCAACATCTCCGGCTCGATGCTGCACGCCGGACCCTCCCCGGCGAACCCGGTGCGCGCGTCGGCGCAGCGAGCTGCGTTCCTCGGCCACGTGTACCGCACCGTGGCGATGGCGCACGACGTCGCCCCGAACGGCTTCGCCGGATGCTCGCTACATCACCCGCCCGCCTGCACGGCGACATACAACATCACCGCCCGAGGCAAGGCGATCGCCCCGTAGCACCCCAGTGCACCGCTCTGGCGCAGCCACATAGCAAAGGACAAGTCGGCCGAAGGCCCGACTGGCGCCTGGAATGTCGGCCAAGCCATCGTCCACTCGATAAATGGCCGCCGCCCAAAGCGATCGTGGGCCGGCGCTGGCGTTCGTCATTGTCGGCATAGGGCGCACGTCGCCACGGACCGAGGACCGAGCGCAACCTCGCCAACGCGATCGTGAATGGCAGGACCTATACGCCGATGAATGCGATCGTGACTGAATGACGCCCCCTTCCTGTGCGCCCCATAGGACGTCAACGTAGACGGCGCGCAAAGGCACCAAGGTCTTCATGGCAGCAGCGAGCCGTACCGGACAAAAGACGCCGCTGCTAAAGAAGCCGTACTCATCGCCGTGCGTTACGGCGCGCCACTCGTTCGGAACGTCGTGCTTTTCGGCCATCGCTGCTAGCTCATCTCTGACCCGCAGCTCGGTCGGCTCGTACCCTGAGAGCTGCCAGCTGAACTCCCATGCAGTGCCGGGCAACGTGCATAGGCTCGCCGGTGACAGTTTGGCCTCCGGCCGACCAAACCTTCCCATCGATCTCGACCGCGCCGGTCGATATGCCAGCCCTACGTAGTGCACGGCGATCTTCGTCTGACCAGTTGCCGTTCGTAAGCCCGACGGCAAAGGTCGACGCAACCAGGATGCCGGCGTCGGGCCAGTTGCGCACCACGATTTCGAGCAGCTTCAGCGCTGACCAGTTGGCGCCGTCCGACTCGTGCTCTGCTACGTCCACGAGGTACGCGTCTTCTGGTTTGAACGCCACGAATAGAACGTGCCGGGTCCGACTGACGAACTCCGGCCGCTTGGGGTGCGGCGTTGTCCCTAGGTGGAGATGGTGCAGGCACCAGTCCGCAAGAAGCCGATCGACGTGTCGCTGACCTGGCCGACCGCGCGCTAGCAGCGGAGGTGTCCACGGGGTATGGGCGTGTTCGATGGCGGTGCTTGTCCGAGGACGGAGATCATGGCCGTGAGCTATTTCGCCGAGCGCGGCTACGAGCCCATCGCTGTAGGCCAGTCGATCATGGTTGTCGAGCAGATCGGGGGAGATGTGAACGCGCCGGGGACGAGCTTGTGGGACTCGGGCGCGCCAAGCCGCGTAGACCTGATGCAGCGAGCGAAAGTCCAGCTGCCGCAACGTCGCTGTCGGGTCGGGCGGAAGCTCCT
Organism: uncultured Solirubrobacterales bacterium; assembly: GCA_963737055.1. Taxonomy (GTDB): domain Bacteria; phylum Actinomycetota; class Thermoleophilia; order Solirubrobacterales; family Solirubrobacteraceae; genus Palsa-465. The sequence goes on from CAVTRE010000006.1 coordinate 157,741, forward strand.
GAATCATGTGCCGCAGACACGCGGCTTTGAGAGCCAGGAGCAGAGGGCCCGGCTGTGGATCGGAAGACTCGGACGCGGGCACGATGGTCCGAGCATGTCGGCGCAGTCGGAGCGAACGAAGGTAGGCAGTTCGCTCGTCCAGCGGTCGGCGGCCATTGACAAGCTCCAGCGCGCCCCCTCGGTCGCTAAAGCGCAAGCCTGCTGGGGGAGGCGGGAAGGCGAATGCGTTCGTCTGCGGGTGTCGCGTCTCTCGCACACTGGGCTGCATCCAGCAGCGGCGACCGCCCGCACTAGGACGGACATGAGCCCGCCATTCGCCTCGGCGTCGCTTCGGTGTCCGGGACAAATAGCGCGGTCGGTTTCCGGGGTCGCGTCCGTCGGCACCGGCATCATCAGTAATGCAGGCTGGATCGTTGCGCTGATCGGAGTCGGAGGCACCGTAGGCGGTACAGGCCTCGGCTACCGCGGCGCCCGTGCGATCAACCGCGACGATCGAGCAGCCGCACTGCGCGAGTAGATGCGCACTGCCGTGGCCGACTACTTCGGGCTGCTGGTCGTTTCGGTCGCGGAGCTCCGGGATCTGCCGCCTCGGAAGGAGCCAAACGCCCTGGACCAAGCCGTCGACAAGCTTCGCGGCGAGCAAGGCGCCTGGATCGCGCGGCGGCGCGCTGAGTATCGATTGACGGGGGATCGTTACCGCCAGATCGCGTCGCAGCTCGCGGTGGCGACGACGAAGCAGCAGACGCTTCCGTTGCCGGGCCGCTGTCGACGCGGGCAACGACTATGTCGAGCGTCTCGGAGAGAACCAGACACCCGAGCTAACGAAAGAGTGGGCCGAGATTCACGAGCGGATGGTCAGCTCGCTGGCTTCCCTCGAGGGACCGCTGCAACGTGATCTGCTGGAACGGCTTCGGCTGCGACGGCAACTTTCGCCCTGACCGCCAGCAACGCCGCGCATGCCTACCGGTAAGCGCCGAACGGGCATACCACGGCTCTTGACCGGACTACCGCTCGTCGACGTTTTCCACAGATGTAACGCTCGTGTCGCAGCTGCGCTTAAGGGTCCTGCCGTCGGGCGCGCACGGTCGCCATCAGCTCATGGCCGAAGCCAATCGACGGTCCTCCGAGGAGCTCCCAAGCACGCGCGATCCCTATGAAGAAGCAGGCGACTACGAGCACCGCGATTCCCCTCGCAGCCCCCACGTCACGGGCTTTGGAGATGAGCCGCAGCGCGTAGTACAGCTGAAGACCGAATACTGCGACAAGGCCGGCCAGGAACAGGACGTCTCGGGGCGGGACGGGATGGGACTTACGAACCCGGAAGAGCAACAGCAATGATGCGGCAACGAAGAGCAGTCCTAGAAGACCGACGACGAAAGCTGGGCCGCGCAACCCTATCCCGGGAATCAGGCCGAACAGCGCGACCGCGAGTGCGTTGCCAAAGGATGTGAGGGCGGCCGACGCGCGCACTCGGTGCGCCTGATCGGCATTCTCCGATGTCAGTCGCTCTCGTGCAACTGAGATCGCAACAAACAGCAACCCGATAAGTGCCCCCGCGACGCCGGCAGAAGCGGCGAAGAAGGTATCGAAAGAGGGCGGCGTCATCGGCCCGAGAGTATGGATCCTCCGCGGCGCGCGAGTCCGGGCGACACGGCCGCGAGCGATAGCCACGCGGCGCGCACGCCGTGGATCCGCAGGCCTGCGGTTCGATGCCAGCTGACCTCCTTTCGCCTTCCTCTGCGGCTCGGAGACGCCGGTGCGCGATGCGCCCGCCTTGCGCGGAAGGTGCATCCACCTGGTAATCGCTTTCGCGTCTGGCGCACGTCCTGGCCGCACGAGCGCATCGGCGACGGAGCAGCCACGCCCCGACGACGCCGTCGCGTGGCCCGAGCTGTCCGGTAGCGGCACTCCGGGCTATGCCGGCGAGCCTGCTGCTCTTGTGCTTGCTACTCGGGAGTTCGTGGCTAACGGCGGCGGCAACCGTCATGTCGACGCCGCCGGAGTGCTGCATCGCCACGGCGGGACGGGCAGCCGTGGCTGTGTCGGTCGGCGCGGCTGGTGGCGTTCGGAAGGAGCGGCGTTGGAGAGTCCGACGAGCTCGATCGAGACGACTGCCTGTAGCCCTCTACGGCAGCGACCCAGTTCGCGGCCCGCTAGCTCACGGTATTGGTCGCCGGGCGTGGTCCATCGCCCGCGCTCAAACGTGCTGTCGCTCAACCCGCCTTGGCGATCACGCCCCTCATCTCGTCGGCGGACAGCGCGCGCAACGTCGTGGTGCGGAGGTTCCCTTGGGAAGCCAGCTTTAGCAGTGCGGCGGCCAGCGTCTCGCCGTCCGGCGCGTCGATAATGCTCACGATGTCGTGATTTCCAAGCGTCCAGTAAATGTCCCTGAAGCTGACGCCCATCCCCTCGAATTGACCCCGCGCGGCCTCGTATCGGTCGACGCTGTCTGCGAAGTTCGCCACACCCTGCTGAGTCCAGTCGATGAGTACAACGTATGTCGGCATCTAGCCCTCCTCGGTCGGTCTCGCCGACCCTACACCCGTGGGGCCACGCGGCTCAAGCACATGCGCTCGCCCCAGTCTTGATCCCAAGCGACGGACTATCCTCGGGTCGCGGCGACCCGTGCTTGTGCTTTGACCGAGAACCGGCAGGCTCGCGCTTGATCGCAAGGGGGAGTCGGGATGCGCTGCTGCTTCTAGCGCATGCGGCACGCCAACGACTCCGGCAGCGGCCGTTGCTACTCGCGTCAAGCGAACGTCCTCTTAGACCTCCCGAAACCCTTGGAGACTGGGCGGACTGCGCTCAGGCTCCTGGGCTGTTGTACGCCGCCAGCTCGAGCCACTCCACTCTCGTTGGAGGGCTGGTGATTCCGCCTTCTTGAAGCGCACGCCCAAGCCGCTCGTTCATGAACTGCTCCTGCGCGTCCTTGGATTCCCAGATTTCAAAGACGACGAAGCCGCCAGGCTTCGCGCCGCCGGCATGGAACACCAGCCCAGCCGGCCAGTCACCTTGCCCGCTTTCCTGATCGATCCCCAGGCGCGCGTTGACCGCATCGTATTGCTGCCGTCCCGGGCCCTCGAACTCTATGATCACTGCGTCCGCCATCTCACAGACCTCCAGCTCGTCTTCGCCGTTGTCGAAGCTCAGCCTTCCAGTACGAACGTGACCGTGTCAAGCACGCCGTCGCGCGCGCCGATCTCGACCCGTGTTGCGACTTGCGCGGAGGCGACCTCCGCCTCGAGTGCGAATCGGGACGGGCGGCAACGTGCCCCCCGGAGCGTCACGCCTGGTCGCGCTAAGACCACCTGGTGACCGGTTGTTCAAAGGCGCCTCGTATTTGCTCAGGGGCGGCTGTGATGGAGACGCTGGCCGACGCGGCCGCAACGCGTGGCGAAGCGGAGCAGATCGGTTGGGCGTCTTTCCCGACCGTCGTTCGCTCTCCGGGGGGAAGCGGCGCTGATCCGTTGCGTTGAGCTGCGTTGCTTACCGGGGGCGTTCCGCGCGGGTTGCGCGAGCCGCGCGGCGAATCAACACGAGACCGGCGTGCTCGCCAGTTTCGGAGAGACGACGTGCTGGGCGATGCTCGACCGGCGGTAAGAGTAGGGCGCGGCGAGGTCCCGACCCTCGCCGCGCCACGCGGTTCACCCGACCTTGGTCCAGGGGTGGGCCGTGAGAACGTCTATGCGACCCGTGCAGGTGTCGCTGATCTTCGTGAAGGTCAGCGACTTGCCGGTCAGCTTGAACGTGTACTTGCCCGTCGTTTTGCAGCTGCCGTTCTTCTTGGGCGTGAGGGTGATCGTGGAGCCCGAGATCGCGTACGTGCCGCCGCCTGTCTTCTGCCCGTTCCAGGTCAGATTGACGGCGCCCGGAGGACGCGCGTGACCTAGCGTTCGGGCTGCTGGAGTGCGCCGAGCACGCTGAACAGGTCACCGAGCACGCCGGATGGTGGCAGCGATGACCCCGACCGCCGAGCTGGCGCACCTGTTCCGCGCGCTCAAAGCCCCCGCCGCCGCCCGCGCGCTGCCCGCCCTGGCCGACCGCGCACGAGAGGAACAGTGGAGCTATGAGCGGTTCGCCGAGATCCTGCTCGGCACCGAAGTCAGCGCGCGTGAGTCGCACGGCGGTGAGGGACGGATCAAGACCGCCCGGTTCCCCGCCCGCAAAACGCTGGAGGAGTTCGACTTCGCCTTCCAGCGCTCGGTGAAAAAGACCGTGATCGAGCACCTCGGGCAGCTCGACTTCCTGCACGCCCGCGAGAACGTGATCCTGCTCGGCCCGCCCGGGACCGGCAAGACGCACATCGCGACCGCGCTCGGGATCCGCGCCTGTCTGGCCGGGCAACGCGTGCTGTTCGCGACCGCGACCCAGTGGGTCACCCGGCTCGGCGACGCCAAACGCCAACGCCAGCTCGAAGCCGAGCTCAAACGCCTCTCGTTCGTGCCGGTGCTGGTCGTGGACGAAATCGGCTACATCCCGTTCGATCCCGAAGCCGCCAACCTCATGTTCAGCCTGGTGTCTAACCGCTACGAGCGCGCGTCGATGATCGTCACCAGCAACAAGCCGTTCTCCGCGTGGGGCGAGATCTTCGGCGACGACATGGCCGCCACCGCGATGATCGACCGGCTGATCCACCACTCCGAGATCCTCTCGCTCAAGGGCGATAGCTACCGGCTGCGCGGCAAGGACCTCGACGCCCGGCCCGCGCGCGCGGCCGACCTCGGCTGACTATCGCTTCGCTAGCAACGCGACACCGACCCCCGGCGACGCACGGGCTTAAAGCGACCATCGCCGACTCGGCCTCGCCCTACGGGCTCGGCCTCACCGACGACCGTCCTCGCCCAGCGCTACCTACACCCCGGTGGGACACTTTTCGATCGGCGCAAGTGGTCCACTTTTCGACCGGCCTTGACAGCTTGTCAACCGCTAGCCGCCAGCATCCAGCGGACGAGCCGGCCTGCCACCGTCCTGCCCCCAGCCGTCGCTGCAGTCCTGTCTCGTGGCAATGCACAACGCCTGCCGGCGACGCCAGCCAACCGGTGATGCCCGATCGCTGCTAGCACCCGCCCGTCGCGAACCTACGGTTGGTCGCCGAAGCGCTCGTGCGCTTCGGGCCGCGCGGATCGTGAAAGCACTAGTCGGTACTTCGTCTCGGTCCCGGCCGGCGACGGCCTCAGAATGCCCGGGACGCGCATGCTCGACCTCAGCGGCCTTCCTACGCCGCGCTACTGCTCATCGGCGAAGCGGCGGTCAGTCCACAGCATTGCACCGTCTGTTGGGAAGCGCAGCGCCGCGAGTCGGCCGTCGCGTGTCGGCAGCCGCAGATTGCCGAGTGCACAATTCGGCTGTTGCAGGCAGTCACGACCATTCAGTCGACGCGGCTGCCGCAACCGTCGGGGACGCATTCGTGCTCCTGCGGGCAATCCGGGCGATCGGCGCGCCGGAGCGGCCACGCGGCGCGTGCCCGGTCTGCGCGCTCGTGGCTGCACGGCTCGCCATAAGCATCAGGCCGGCCGGCTCTGGCGTGGTATCTAGCACGAAGGTGGAGACGGGTCGATCACCTAATTGGATCCGCGCGGCGATGCCAGGGCCGCGCTCAGCTGCGGGCTCTCGGTGAGCGCCTCATTGAGAGCTTCCTCGAGCGGCATGTCGCATCCTTGCTGCACGAGTGTGTGGACTGCGTCGACAGCTAGTTGTTTGTGCAACGCATCAAGGACGCCCTTCTCGCAAAGAAGGTCCGATCGGGTTCTTGCGAACCCGGCACTTTGAAGGAACGCCGTTGAGGCTCCGATGAGCCGGCCGGACCGCTCAAGCTCACCCAGCTCTGCGAGGGCCCAGGCAATATGAAATGTCGCCCAGACGGCCCTGAGTTGGTCTCCATGATCAAGCGCGGTGGCAAGGGCGGCGCGGCCAAGGCTCGCGGCGTCGTGGTAGCGGCCCTGGAGGGCCGCGATCTCCGAAAGGTTTATGAGTGCCACGCAGTCCGGGGACGATCCGCGATCGGAGCAATCGAGGGCTTCCTCCAAACGCGCGCGTCCCTCATCCAACCTCCCCTGCTCGATCGCTATGTCTCCCAGGTTTATCAACGCGCGCGACAGGTCCAGCAGGTTGCTGTGCTCTCGCGCGAGCCGCGCTACGTCCTCCATGGCCGCGCGGGCATAGTCGAGGTCTCCGCGCTGGCTCGCGAGGATGCCACTGGTCATCATCACGTCGCAGACCAAGTCGGAATCGCCGACATCCGGCAGGATCGCGAGGGCCTGTTCGGAGAAACCCAGCGCTTGTGTTAGTTCGCCCCGCCACATAGCCACGCTGGTAGCGGCTTGAAGGACCCCCACCTTCAGCCACGGCGGGTACTCAGCGAGATGCCCGAGCGCCACCCCCACCCACCGTTGGGCTTCTTGTAGTTGCCCCTGACTCTCCCACAGGTAGAACGTCAGCGGGAATGCGAGCCGAGCCAGGGCTTCGCTATCGCCGCACTCAGCGGCCCACTCCAGTGCGCTGCGAAAGTTCTCGCGCTCAGCTCTGACGCGACCCAGCAGCGGCGGAGTGAAGAGCACATGCGCGTCGAGCCCTTCTGCGTGAATGAGCTCTACAAACCATCGCGCATGCGAGCGCCGCAATTCCTCCGCCTCGCCCGTCTGCTCCAGCCGCTCGAGCGCGTATTCGCGCAGGGTTGGCAGCATCCAGTAGCGCTCGCCGTCCGTGCGCACCAGGCTGCGGTCGACGAGTGCATGCAGCGTGTCCAACTCCGCGCCGCAGACCGCTTCGGCGGCGCCGAAGGTGCACCCGCCCGCGAACACCCCCAGCCGCGCCAACAACCGCCGTTGATTGGCGTCGAGGAGTTCGTAGCTCCAATCGAGCGTTGCCTTGAGCGTCTGTTGGCGGCGTGGCGCGTCCCGCGGGCCGCCGGTCAGCAGCGGCAGTCGTGCGTCCAGGCGCGCAAGGATCTCGCCCGGGGCGATCGCCTTGGTTCTGGCGGCGGCCAGCTCGATCGCGAGTGGCAGGTAGTCAAGCCGCGCGCAGATCGCCTCGGCGAGTTTGGGGTGCACGATCAGGCCGGGCACGACCGCCTGTGTACGACTCTCGAACAGCGTGACGGCGTCTTCAGGCTCGAGCACCGGCACCTCGTACTGCTGTTCGCCCGCTAGGTGCAGTGGCTCGCGGCTTGTCACTAGAAGCGTCAGGCCCGGGCATGCACTGAGCAGTTCGGCGAGCACGGCGCTGCCGTCCGCGAGCTGCTCGAGGTTATCCAGCACCAGCAACACCTGGCGTTCACCAAGCCACTGCTCGAGCCGCCGCACCGGCGCCAGCCCAGCCGCCTCGGCCAGTTCGAGCGCCTGGCTGATAGTCGGAGCAATGAGGTCCGGATCGGTGATATCGGAAAAGGCCACAAACCACGTCCCGTCGGGATAATCCGCGGCAGACCTTTCCGCGACCCGCAGCGCCAGCCGCGTCTTGCCGCTCCCGCCCGCCCCCGTCAAGGTCAACAGCCGCGTGCCGCCTGCCTGCAAGAGCGCCCCGAGTTCGGCCAACTCGTGCCTGCGCCCAACGAACGCCGTGGCCGGCACCGGCAGGTTGATCCGCGGTGCCGGCGCGACCCGGGGCGGCGGATCGACCGTCGTGTCCTGATTTAGGATCGAGCGCTCCAGCTCCCGGAGTCGGCGGCTCGGCTCGAGGCCCAGCTCGTCGCTCCACAGCTCGCTGCTCCGACGGTAGACCTCGAGCGCGTCGGCCTGACGGCCGGACCGATACAACGCCAACATCAGCTGGCCCACTGGACGCTCTCGCAGCGGACGCTCGCGGACTAGCCCTTCGAGCTCGCCGACCAGCCGGGTGTGTTCCCCCAACCCGAGCTCCGCGTCGATCCGGTCCTCCAGCACCACTAGCCGGGACTCCTCCAAGCGGGCCACCTCCGCCTGAGCAAACGACTCATACGCGAAATCCGCCAGCACTGGCCCTCGCCACAGGCCCAGCGCCTCGCGCAACAGCCCGGCCGCGCGCCGAAAATCACCTGCCTGCAGCGACCCTTGGCCCTCGATCGCCAAGACATCGAACTGCCTCGCGTCGACATCGGCCCCCTCTGAATCCAGCATGTACCCGCCCGCGCGCGTGAGGAGTGCGCCGTCCCCGAGCGCCTTGCGCAATTTCGAGACGTATACATGGATCGTCTTCGCGGCGGTCACCGGCGGCCGCTCTCCCCACAGCTCCTCGATCAGCCGGTCGCTCGAGACGACCTCACCGGCATGCAGGAGCAGGATCGCGAGTACCGCCCGCTGCTTTCGGCCGCCCAGCGCAATCTCGCGGCCCTGATCGTCGACCACCTCAAACGGCCCAAGGATCCCGAAGCGCATAACTCACCGAGCCCCCAGCAAAAACTGGCGCAGCCGAGCCTACCACCAGCGCTGGGTGACGCCCGCCGCCTTTTACCGGCCTACAACCGAGGCTCAACCGCCGGGGTTCACAGTGACCGCACCGAGCTCGGACAACGATCCACCCCGGCGGCCCGTATTCCGCGGGCCAACAAGGAGCACGTCAATGTCCACCCTGCAGAACGCCACCCAACATCGCGACAAGACCAGAACCCGGCTGGGAGCCGGAGCGCTCGCTCTGAGCGCGCTCATCGCCCTCGGAATAGGGGTTCTGATCCTGCCCACGGGCCACCGCACGACCACGCCGCCCACGGCCAGCATCGCGCATCCAGCGCGACCGACCGCCCTTACAAGCCAAGCCTCTGGCCTCGGTGACTGCTTGGTTAACCCCGAGAACCAGGCTCCGGCCTGTTACGACGCCGCACAAGCTCTCACCGCGACCCCCGCTACATCGGGCTACTTCCGCGACCCAGCCACGCACAAGCTTCTGCGAATCCCCGTCGCGCGGCACCGCACTCATCACCGGCCACCCAACCGCCCCGGCGATAGGGTCGCTCCGTAGGGCCGGGGGATCAACGGAGGGGCCCCACCCCGGGGCCCCTCCACCCGCCCACGCCCCAACCCAGAACCACCCGACGCGTGCCCACGATCGCCTTCACCCTAATGATGCCTCGCGGCACACCATCCCTATGGCGACCAAGCGCATCCCGGGCCGCGCGTCGTGCTAGATCCGCCGACGCCGGCCCGCTAACACCCGCGCTGCTGCTCCGCCAAGAACACGGGCACCAGGCTCGGGCTGACGCTCCCTTCCGGATTGGACGATAGGGAGCAGCGCGCGTGCCGACAGGGACGAGATGACCGCTACGCCTGACCAAGCGACAACCGGCTGATCGAGCTCGCGGCGGTCCCCGGTCCGGCCCTTGGCCACACAACACGTCATTGTGCTTGCTCGGAATCGGCCGCCCAGCAAACCTGACGCGCTGTCCCAATCGCCGACATCCAGGCGTGCGGGGACTAAGCGCGCCACGAAGGCTTCGGCTCTCGCGGCTGCACCGCCGTTGCTATGCCTTTGCCACGGATGCAGTCGTCCGGCGCTGGCGGTCTGGACGAGAGCAAAGGCCTCGCTCCGCTTGTCCCGGATGGCGCGGGCAACGGCGGCCGCGACCGGCTCGCCTGTCGGGAATTCATGCTCGTGTTCGTGGCCCGAGGCCGCGGTCGTAGTGTGCCGCTCTCAGGTCAAGCGTCCGACGTCGATGGCGACTGCGGGGCAGCAGCCGGGACATGGGTGCGGGGCGATCGGCCGCGGGCTCGCCCCTCGCATCGGTGCCGGTGCTCACTTGTCGTCCGGTCCGGACTGCTCGATCATCGATTCTTTACGGCTGATATCACGAGTGGGTTGGAGCGGCGGACTCGGGCGACGGTTGGCTTGCGCGCTTGGGACCGCCGGACGCTGCGGGGAGATCTTGGCGCAGATCGCCTCTGCGAGCGTCGTGGCGGCAAGGTCATGTGCATCGAAGACTTTCCCGAGGTGCAGTAGAGACTCGGTCTCGGATGCGACCCCGCCGTCCCCAAGTCGCAGCGCGAGAGGAATGCCCGGCCTCATGTCGCTGGCCGTCAGTCCAACGGCAACGTTGACTAAGTCATCCGACGTTACGGCCGCCACCATGGAGCAGTGGCGCGCGCCGGCTAGCTCGAGCGTCGCTCGGTCGTCTCCAAGGCCAATGAGGACCGGGATACCTGCTTTCTGTGCCAATCGCACGCACGGAGCATCGATACTTCGCTCCAAGGCGACCATGGCGACGCCGCGCTCGCGCAGCGCCTGCGAGAGGCGAAAGCCAACCTGTCCGAAGCCGACGAGCACGACGTGGCCACGGGCGGGGGCGGCGCGGGGGCCGATGATCGTCGTGAGCCGCGGGCGGCTGAGTCTGCGCACCAAGGCCGCGGTGAACACCGCCACGAGTACCAGCGCTGCGAGGATGTTCAGCGCGGAGACAATCTTGAACCACGCCGGTGCGGATTCGCTCCTCGGAGCATCGATCACGGTGGCGATGGCCCGGGTGCTGAAGTAGATCCCGTTGAGCACGCTCTCGTGCAGCGCGATGATCGAGATGACGGTCTGCACGACCAACGCGCCCAGAAGTCCCGCGCCTGCCGCGACGAGCAGCCGCAGCGCACCGTCCACCACTCGGACGCCGTGACGCCAACGAGGTGCTCGGGCGGTCATCGCGCAGCAATGGTCGGCGATCTCTCGGGCCACCAACTCTGCCGATGAGATGATCTGCACAGACCGCACGTCCTGGCGCAGCCGGTGAATAAGCGTCCTGTCAAAGAGCGTCACCCAGAGTGGGATATCGGGCCTCACATGGGCGCACAGGAGCGTAAGGCGCAACGCCAGGACGTCGTCGCGCGTCACCACCGCAACCGCTGCCCACTGGCCACCGAGCACCTCCGTAAGCTCGGTATCCGCTCCGGGCGTGACAGCTTCCCCCGTCGCGCCGGCCTGATCGAGCGTCCGCAGAAGCGCCGCGCCCAGTCCGCCGGGCTCGCTCAGAACAAGAACTCGCGGCCTCACATCCAAGGTCTTCGCCCGCCTAGACGCGACGCTGGAGCCGTCGGGGTAAGCAGAATCGCACAGGCCAAGCCTAAACGGGGACGCTCTCACGGTCTTGCCCTAGCACTCGAGCGGGTCCCCATCCCGACGGCTTGGGCGGCGATCGTTAGGGGAGGCGACTCGCGCGCGAATCGCACGTCCTGGGGCGGCATTGTCAGCCCGTGCAGCCCGGCAGCGCCGCTGCCGCGGTTCCGAGCCGCCACCAGGAAGCTGCGGTCTCGGTTGGCAACATCCCATTCCACGCCTTGACCGTACGCCGGTGTGCTGGCAGTCGCACCGCAGCCCGTGTCCATCGCAGCGACAAGCCGATCAAGCAGACGAGCGCTTTCGCGATCCGCGCGATCCCAGGCCGGACGAGCCCAATGACGACATAGGAGCGGTCCGTGACGGTCGGTGCCGGACGATCGCAACGAACGCGATCACGCCGCGGGCGCCCTGCGCGACGATCCCTTTCGGGTCGCGTGGCCTGAACGCCGCGCTTGCGCAAAGGCGACATCTCGATCACGCCGGTTGTCGCGTCGTGGCACGAGCCGCGTGATTGCTTTCGCGTCGGCCGGGCCACCGGCCGCGCTATAGCAATGCCACGGTTTCGCTCACCACGCGGAGGCGAGCCGGACGATCCCTTTCATCATTGAGCTGGGTGAGCGCGCGCTGCTGCAATGGCGACCAAGCGCACTTCGCGATTCCGGCCGCCGGCAACTCGGACGCGCTTGCGCTTTTGCGGAATCGGGCGGTGCTGATCCGAACGTTCGCGGTCAACTGAGTGCGGTCGTCGGGGAGTCGCGCCTCGCTCGCACCGGCGGCGCTGTGCGTTCAGCGGCGCCAGCGGTGTGCCATCCAACGCGGGCTGGGGTGCCTGGGAGCTGCTCTGGTGATGCAGGGCTCGCGGATCTCGGGCGGTCTTGTCTTGGGGCCAGCGTTAGCCGTCCTGGATTGCGCGCGGACTGGGGATCCCCCCTTGATCAGGGCTCGCGGGTGGGTTGACGACGCGGTCGTTCTCATCGATCCTTGATCGGACATCTGAAGGGAGCGCGATGGGACTGGTGCAGAAGGTTGTCCGCAACACGGTGGGAGTGCCGGCGCGTGGACTGAAGAGGCTCGCGCGAGTCGCGACAGAGCCGCTGAGAGGACGTAGGCAAGGGCGCGGGGCGCGGCGTCGCCGACGCTCTTCGACTTGACTGATGCGCGGACCTTGAGCCTGGCTGTGTGTCCGGCCAGCCCTTGCCGGGAACAGCTGACACAGCCAGGGAGAGGCGCGTTGCCGGCGGATGACGAGGGCGCTTTCGCGGCTTGACGGGGATCTCGCTCGTCGCGCTGACGGTTTGGAAACCCGCGGCACGGGGCTCGGGAGGGGGCCCGGCAGGAGGTGCGCGGTTTGTGAACGAGCTGACAGCGGACTCGTGGATGGGGGCTGTGCGGCCGTCGACTGTGTGCTGTTCTTGGCGGATGGCCTGGGTGGCGGTCAACCCGTGGGTTGAGGCGAAGATCAACCCACGGTTCAACCTCGGGGCCGACGACGGATTCGGTGCGGCGAGCGATGATGGGCGTCATGACGATCACCGATTACCTCATCAACGCAATGTTCCTTCTGGTCGTGGCCCGCCAGGCTCGGGAGCGGGAGCTTGACCGCCGCAGCGTCGTCGTCCCGCTCGTGCTCGTGTTCTTCGTCGCCCAGATGTATCTGCATTCGATCCCGACCGCTGGCAACGACCTCGTGCTGATCGGCCTGCTCGCGGCGGTCGGACTCATCCTCGGGATCGCCTCGGGGTTCGCGACTCACGTACGCGCCGGCGATCGCCGGCTGGCGGCCGCCCGCGTGGGTTGGCTCGCCGCCGTGCTGCTGGTCTCGGGAATCGGCTCGCGGATGGTGTTCGCGTTCGCCGTCAGCCATGGCCTGCGCCCGGATATCGCCAGCTTCAGCGTCGCCCATCACATCTCCGCCTCCGCCTGGCCCGCCGCGCTGGTCGTGATGGCGATCTGCGAAGTCACCATCAGGATCGCGATCGTCCAGCTTCGTGGCCGCAAGGCGATCGGCGACCACCCGCCAGTCACCGCCGCGATCGCCGCCACCGCCTGACCCGGCGACCGCCAATCCCCGCCGGTACCGGCCCGCAACCAGCGGGCCGGTGGCGTCACTCGGACAGGATCGCTCTCCAGACGGCCCACCGCCGGCTCGGGCAAACTCGCCACGCCCGACGGCACGGCGCGCTGCCGAGCCACTGTAATCGCCCAACCGCGAGCGCCCCAGGCAGGCGGTGCCGGATCGCCCCGGCGCGAGAGGCCTTTGGCGGGCCTCCCGATTGAGCGAATCCAGTCGCCCACCACACCGAAGACCCGAGTCCCCCGACCCCGTCCTCGCCGAAGGAGTGGCGCGACCCGCGCCGGCCCGAGCGCGCACGGAGTTGTCGGCCGCCGGCGCTGGGGCGCATCCATGTGGGCGACTTCGAGCGTCTGGCCGGCGCGCGTCGACAAAACGTGGGCGAGGCGAGGCGTCCGTGCCGCCGCTCCTTCTCGTCCACCTCGGGCCGCGCCCTTCTCTCACAACCAACTCAGATGGCGCATCAGCATAAGCCTCGTTTTAGGGGCGCGATCATCTCTATCAACTGCAATGACACGGCACTGCGCTTTTCGGGGCGATTGAGCACGATCCGAGCCGCCGGACCATGCGCCGCCGTGGGCAAGTTTCGGTAGTCGGTGGCTGGAGCGGGCTCACGAGGACGATGTCCTCCCGCGCCGCCCCGCAGAAGCTGGTCCTCGACATCGAAGGTGCACCGGCCCGGCGGGCGCCGGGCGTTCCGCGTTGACCGGATCTGCGCCTTGCGTTGGTCCCGACTGGGCGGAGATAATGGAGCCTGCGGGGACGCTGATGCCGCTGGGTGGTGCACGAGTTTCGATTTACGGAGGAGGAAGGGCATGACCGACGCGCTCATTGCCACCGAAGGTGTGTCAGCGCCCGATGCCGTGGCGAGCAAGGTGTTTCGCACGGAGCTGAACCCGGTTGATTTCCTCCGGAGGGCTGCCTTCGTTTATCCCGAGAAGATCGCGGTGGTGGATGGACAGCGCCGCTATCCGTATCGTGAGCTGGCGGAGCGCTCATGGCGGTTGGCCAATGCGGTGAGGTCGGCGGGGCTGCGCAAGGGTGACCGCGTGGCCACGCTGCTGTTCAACTCCTCGCCGATGCTCGAGGCGCATTTCGGGGTTCCAGCGGCGGGCGGGATTCTCGTGGCGGTCAACAATCGGCTGGCCAGTCCAGAGGTCGGGTACATCCTCGAGCACAGCGGTGCCCGCTTCCTGCTGCTCGACGCCGAGCTCGAGCCGCTCGTCGCCCCGCTGGCGCTGTCCGACGTCACGGTGATCCGCTGTGACTGTGGTGATAGGAACAGTCAGTACGAGCAGTTCCTGGCCGCCGCGTCCGGCGAGATGCCGGATAGCTGGCTCGAGGACGAGGAGCAAACGATCTCGATCAACTACACCTCGGGCACCACCGGGCAGCCAAAGGGGGTGCAGTACACCTATCGTGGCGCCTATCTAAATGCGCTGAGCGAGGTGATCGTCGCCGGGATGAGCCCCGAGTCGGTGTACCTGTGGACCCTGCCGATGTTTCATTGCAACGGCTGGTGCTTCCCCTGGGCCGTAACCGCGGTCGCGGCGACGCACGTGGCGCTGCGCGCAGTCGATCCCGACCTCGTCTGGCAGGTGATCGACGAGGAGGGGGTGACCCACTACAACGGCGCGCCCACCGTCCAGCTTATGATCATCAACCATCCCAAGGCGCACCGCTTAGAGCAGCAAGTGACCGCAATGATTGCCGCATCGCCACCGTCCCCGACGCTGCTGGCTCGCATGGCCGAGCTTAACTTCCGAATCGTGCACGTCTACGGCCTCACCGAGACCTACGGCCCGATCACCGTGTCTCCAACTCAGGAGGGATGGCAGGAACTACCGGTCGAGGAGCGGGCGAACCTGCTCGCGCGCCAGGGCCAAGCCTACCCCTCGGCCGACCTGATCCGGGTCGTCGACCCAGACATGCACGACATCCCCCGGGACGCCCAGACGATGGGCGAGGTGGTGATGCGCGGCAACAACGTGATGAGCGGCTACCTAGCAGACGAGACGGCCACCGAGAAAGCGTTTCGCGGCGGATGGTTCCACTCCGGTGATCTAGCCGTCTGGCATCCCGACGGCAACATCGAGCTGCGCGACCGAAGCAAGGACATCATCATCTCCGGCGGCGAGAACATCTCGAGCATCGAGGTCGAGCAGACCATATGCGCTCACCCGGCCGTCCTCGAGTGCGCAGTGATTGGGATTCCTCACGAGCGCTGGGGCGAGCGACCGAAGGCGTTCGTCACCCTCAACAGCGAGGCCAGCGCACGCGCTGACGAGATCATCGCGTTCTGCCGCCAGCGGCTCGCCCACTACAAGTGCCCCGACGCGATCGAGTTCGGCCCGCTTCCGAAAACCTCGACCGGCAAGGTCCAGAAATTCGCGCTGCGCGAGCGCGAGTGGGCTGGACGCGAAACTCGCGTCGGCATGACATAGGCCAGCCCAGATAACCCGTGCGGGCGCTTTCGCAACGTTCCGGCTGCGGGAGTGGCCGATGCCGCGCTAAGAAGGTCCGCGTTCGGTGTCGACGAGATGACCGCCGCGGGCGAAAGTGCGCACTTCGCCGGCGCCTGCTTAACGATCTCGTCGCTGTCAGGGCGGACGACTCCTTTGGCGACGTTCCGCTCGCCCCTGCTTGTGGCGTGACCTAGCGGACCGGGTCGTTTTCGCGACTCGTCCGGACCGCGGTCCATGAGTCCTGGGACTGGCGAGGAGCTGCTGCGCGCTGCGCGTGCCGAGCATCGCATTCGTGCTCGCGCGGGCCTGTGAGGCGAGTACGGGGTTTAGGCTCGCGACTTAGCGCCGCCGCGGCGGTGGCGTCGGCAGTTCGGTTTTCAAGCGCGAGCTGCTGCGGCGGTCGTCACCTGTCGCCGCGAGCAGATCGCGGAGGCCGCGCGCGAAGAGGCCACTTAACGGCGCCGGGGGACGATCCGGCTGCGGTGTGCGGCGCTCAAAGCCTGAGCGGTAGGCCGGGCCTGATCGCTCTGGATCGCGGCCGGCTCGGCCGGGCCGGGCTGCATCCTCCCCGGACGGCGTGTCACCATTCCCGCGATGGCGCACGATACTGCCTCGCTGCGGGCGCGGCGGCTCGAGGCCAACCGTCGGCGTCGGCGGCGCCGGCAGGCGACGGGTCTGGCACTGTTGGCGGTCGCGTTTGCGGCGGTCGCGGGGATCGTGTGGGTTAGCTCGTCGAGCGGATCGAGTGCACTGGCGACCGGTGCCGCAGTCCCGGGGACGGAGCCGATCAAGGTCGGCCCGGCGCCTCGCCTGGCGATCAAGCCCCACTCGCCGCTGGTCGCGGAGATCGCGGCGGTCCGACGGCTGGCCTCCTACGGGCTGCCGTTGTATTGCGGTGGTACGCAGAGGCGGATGGTCGCGCTGACATTCGATGACGGTCCGGGGGTGTATACGCACTACGCGATCAAGAAGCTCAGCGAGGCGCACGTGCAGGCGACGTTCTTCCTCGTCGGCAAGGAGATCCTTGCCTGGCGGGGGCTCGCCCAGCGTGAGATACCGGTCGCGGCATTCGGCGATCACACGATGACGCACCCGTTCCTACCGGCGCTGCCGTATTCGGAGGTGGTGGAGGAGATCGCCGCCGATCAGCGTCTGATCGAGCGGACCGTGGGTGAACCGGTACTGGCGTTCAGGCCACCATACGAGGGTCACACGCCGGCGATCGACGCCGAGGTCAAACGGCTCGGGATGGTCGAGGTGCTGTGGGACGTCGACAGTGCTGACTCGCTCGGCGCGCGGTACCTCGGCATCGAACACAACGTGATCGCGGGGCTGTATCCAGGCTCCATCATCGAGATGCACGAGAACCGCGGGCAGACGATCCGCGCGCTCGACGTGATCTTCGCCGCCCTACGAAAGCGCCATCTGGAGGCCGTGACCGTGCCACAGCTGATCGCAGAGGACCCGCCCTCGCTCTCGCAGCTACCCAAGGGGTTAGACGGGTGTCCGGTCAAGCTCAGCCATGGCAACGGCAGCTGATGCGCCGCCCGCCCGAGGAACGCGACAAGACGCGCCGCCCGACAGCGCTCACGATCAGCCCCGGGCCCAGAGATCGAGGTGGAGGTCCAGATGAGACGGAAGAAAGGACGGCTTTGCGGCCCCGCGGTCGGTGCTGCATTCGCAGCCGCTGCGTGTTTGGCCGCCGCTTGTGGCGCCACCGGCGCGGCACCTAACTCCGAGCCAGGTCCGGCCGTCGCAACATCGACTCAGCACGCTGATCCCGCACCAGCCTCCACTGCCAGGCGGCCCGTTGTGGTGCTCGATCCGGGAGACTCGAACTTCGACTCCACCGCCGAGGTCGACGGCCCCAAGCCGGTCACCGCCCTCGGCATCACGTTCCACCCGTCGACATCGACCACTCCGGCATCCCGTCGCGGCTGCTCGTGAACGAACAGCTGCGAAGCGTTGTGCGCGCGCTGCCGTCGCTGACCGAGCGCGAACGCCGCGCGCTCGCGGGGACGCTCGACGGTCACAGCTACGCCGAGCTCGGACCGATCATCGGCGGCTCGAGGAAGGCGGCCTCACACGCAGCGGACCGCGCCCGCCGCAAACTCGCCGGGGCCCTGCGGCAAGCCGCGTGACCAACGCCATCAGTCGCCCGGCATCGACGCGACCACCCATCGCCCACCGCGCCGGCCAACGAGAAAGTTGCCGACGGGACTCGTCACCAAGTACCTCCGCGCGCTCGCGGGCGCGATTCGTACCGAGCCGGCGTCAGCGCCAGGGTCCGCTCCTGTGCTTCTGCCCTGCCGTTCGAGGAGCCCGATCACACGCGGCGTTGCATCCTCCGTCGGCATTGCCGCCAGCTGCCCGTCGCCCCAGCGGGCGTAGTCACAAACGAACCTGACGGCCGCGATCCATGGCCCCGATGCGGTCCGCGATGCGCTGGGTAGGTGCGGCTCGCCGCCATACGGCACAACGACTGTGCGCTCCCGCCGGATCCGATGATGCTGCGCGTTGGAGCGGTGCACGGCGGACGCGCTGAGAACAGCGGCCGCTTCGGCCGCGACGATGAGCGCCGCCGCCAAGACGGTCACCGCCACACGCCGCGCTACGACCCCCTTCCGATGTCCCGGTCTGGTTCTCGACGCGGCTGAGTCCCGGCGATGAGTCAGCACGACCCACCCGCATACATCGGCCCTGGTCCTGGGTCCTGCTCGGTCGTCGCCCCCAGGCTGCGCAGGAAGCGCGCGAACGCGCGACCGCCCGGATTGACGTCGTCCTGCTCGGTGCAGCCGCACTCGGCCCAGGTGACAGAAGGGGTGTCGAGCGCCTTGGCCCACCCCCACTCCGTCCAGTCCGGTCCCGGGTATGCCGTGGCGAGCGTGTCGCCCGCGTTGAAGATCGTCCCCGGCGGAAGGATGCTCCCGATGTGCTCAGCGACGTAGATGCATCTTCCGGCGAACTGTCCGTCGGCGAGCTTGTAGTCAAACCACGGCCCGTAGCTGCCCACGAGCCGATGCCGACGATCGTGCCGGCGCCGATCGCGCGAATCGGCTCCACTTGCAAGGGGTCGTAGTCGACTCCCTGGTCGTTTCGCGACGGCGCCCAGTCCTCGCCGGCGAACGGATTGAGGTAGGTGCCAGCCGCCGCCGCGGCGCACCCGGCGAGCACGACCGTTCCGGCGCCCTGGTAGGCGTGCGCGTCGGCGATCACTCGGTCGGCGTACGCGGCCGCCATCGGCCCCGAGCCGTTATAGGCCTGCACGGCAGGTAGGCATCGATCGTCTGTTTGGTGGGCGCGCCCTTGTCCTTGATCAGCACCAGCGCGGCCAGCTCGACCGCGGTCGTCGAGTCGTGCGGTCCCAGCGATGGATCGGGCAGGTAACCGCGCAGAGAGTCGTACTCATCGCCGGCGTGGCCACACGGACCGCCACCGACGCCGATCTGCATCGGGCCGGACGCACCGGCGCAATTCGCGACTCCAGGGCCCGTCGCGCCCGGCTGAGGCGTGCACGACCGATCGGGATTCCGGCCGTGATCGCACTCCTCCTCACCGATCCCGGCCAGCACCTCCCACGGGATGCGGTAACGCGTGCCGACGGACTCGTAGATCCCGAGCAAGCTCGCCGGGATGGTGTCCTCAGCCACCCGTGAGGGCGAATCGGCAAAACCGGTCCCCACGGAGCAGCCCTGGCCGATCAGCACGCTGATCAGGGCAGCCCCACCGGCCAGCAGCAACGGGACACTCGCCGCCGCGACAATCAGGATCCGGGTGGCGCGCCTGCGGGTCAGGACCGGCATCGGCGACGCTCACCCGTCGACGCCGCTGACCAGCCAGCCATCCCGGCCTGCTCGCAGGATGATCGGGACCGCGTACGCCGTCACTCCGCCGTCCGCGATGACACCGGTGGCCACCACCTCAACGGGCGTTTGTCCGACGGCGATGAGCGAGACCACACGGGAATGTCGGAGGCGCTCGACAGGCGTGACCAAGCCCGGCACACGAATCAGCTGCCGACGCAAGTCGGGCGTGGTGAGCTCGATCGAGCGCGCAGATCCGCGGCCGTAGAGAAACGCGAGGTAGCGAACGAGGAATCGGGCCGCTACGCGTCTCGCGGCGACCAGCCCGCCCGGGGAGTTCGGGCGCGAGCCCGGGGTAGTGGGGGTACGCCGGGCGCGCGTCGGGCCGACCTGCGGCGGCAGTGGGCGGTGCACTGGGTGAGGCGACGGCGCCAAGGCCGACACCACGACGAGCAGCACGATCAGACCGAGCGCCGCGAGCGTCAGCCGGCGCGTCGCCCGCGATCCGCGGCCGAGCGCGGCAACCAGCCGGCCGCTCATCAGCCGTCGACCGCCGCGGTCAAAGGGATATCAACCAGCTCACGCAATACCGCCTAGGTATGGCTCACCCCCTTCACTGCCCCGATGCCTCGGCGCGACCCGCCGGCCAACTGTCGAGCACGCGACATCCGGCCGCTCTCGTCATGCTCTCCTCCGCGCGGTGAACAGCCTCGACGACATCTACGGGCGGCTGGCCACCCTGCGGACCCAGCAGGACCTCGCGGACGGCTGCCGCGCCGTCCTTCGGCAGGGTGGGATCTCCGCCGCCGGCGCAGCGCCCGAACTCGACCGGCCGATCTCCGTGCTGGCCGCGGCGATACCACCATCCGCCGCGGTCAGCACGGCAATCCAAACGCTCCACGCGTTGCCCGGGGACGTCGGCGGTGGTCTGCCGGAGCAGCTCCTCGACATCGCCCACAGGAATGTCGCCCATGCGCTGCGTCTCTGCCACCACGCACTCGAGCTCGACGGCGCCGACCACGATTACGGCCTCGAGGAATGGCTCCCGATCGTCTACGACATCGCGGGATCGCTGCTCGCGTCAGCGCGCCTCGACGAGGAGCCACCGACAATCGTGCGGGCAACCGAGGAGGCGATCAGCTGGCTCTCGCGAGCGATCGCTGAGCTTGACCGAGGCTCGCAAGAGGCCGCGGCAAGCCTCGTCGAGACGCTCGCTCGCCTGCTCGTCGTCTGGATCTTCACCGAGGCCGCGCTACGGCACGGCCAGTCCGACTAGGCGCGTCGACTGACGCGCTCCCACACCCCTCGCTACTTCGCAAAGCACCACAACGAGCCGGTCGATCGACACGACCAGCACACCGTGCTCGTAGCGCTCCACTCCAATCGCGCGGACCACACAGAGGACGGGCAGCGACCCGCGCCGGCACCACCGCCGCCGGCGCCGGCTAAGCCACCTCGCCTGCTCACGCACCCGGCTGAGCTGGCGATCGGCGTACGTTCTGGTCTTCGTTTCAATCGCGAACGCGATCCCGGTCGGAGCGATCGCCACCGAGTCGATGTCTCCGACGCCCGGCCAGCGCACGGCGTGACGCAGCCGCCATCCATGTTCCTCCAGTGGCGCCAGTGCGCGCCGCACCTCGTCCTCTGAGCGAGCTCCGACTTGGCTCCGCCCAGCGAGGCACAGCCAGTGGCGAGCGCGAAGGCCGACGATGACGGCGACGGCAACCAGCACCACGCCGGCCAAGGCCCTCCCTGTGGCCACGACGAACAGCCCGAGGCCCGCCGCCGCCGTGCTTGAAAGCCCGAGGCGGCCGGCGCGGGCCAGGCGTCGGTACTGCTGGCGCCGGGCGTAGTTCACCTCGCGTCTTGGCTGTCTGGGCGGCCGGAGCCCGATCACCCGCCGATCGTCCCACCGCCGACGGACACGATTTGAACGGAGCGGAGGGGCTCGAGCGCGCTCTCAACGGTCGCAACGTATGCAGCCTTGCGACCGTTCTGCGTACGTTGCTGCTCCGCTGAGCCCGCTATTTGCGGGCGAATCTTCGGTGATCTTCGGAGCCGCGAAACGTCAATTTGCCCCGCATACGGCAATTTTCGGGGCAAATTGAATCAGTGGAGACGGCGGGTATTGAACCCGCGTCGTCCGTGGCGGGTTACGCCGGGCGCCGCCGCGCCACACACCGGGCATCGTGGTCGCGTCGCCGTGCCGAGGCGGGCGTCGCTCGGCGTCGCCATGCGATCCGAGTTCTGCCTCTGCCGGCCACGTCACTCGCGCGCCTTGCACTCCCCGAATCGGACAGGCTTTATGGAGTGACACAAGCGGACTCGCACTATCCCGGCCCGGCCGCCGCCAGCCGGTCTGTTCCGTTGACCAGCGACCGCTCGCGCCCGTCTCGTGACGTCGGAGACCGGAGCCCGATGGAACCAAGATGGAACCTCGACCTCCGCCGGATATGCAGAACGCCGCACATCCTCGCATGTTCGACGCCCATCGAACATCCTCCAAAAAGGCTGCATTTGCAGCAAGATACTGCGAGGTCATGCGAGGCTGTGAAAGCGGACGACGGGTCTCGAACCCGCGACCTTCGGCTTGGGAAGCCGACGCTCTACCAACTGAGCTACGTCCGCAAGTGGGCGGAGATGCTAGCGACCCAGGGCTGACGATCCGGGGCCGGTTCTCACGCCGGCGGGAGATCCGCGAGCGGACCGGAGCCGTCGCTCCAGGGATCTTCGACCCCGATCGGGACGAACGGGAGGAGACCCACGATCTCCATGAGCCGCTGCACGTGGGCCGGCAGGTCGGTGCTCAGCCTCAGCTTGCGACCGGAGGCCTTGGCCGTGCGGACGAGGGCGGTCATCGCCCTCAGCCCGGCCGAGTCGATGAACTGGATCTGGGAGAGGTCGAGCAGAACGTGGCTGTTGGCCCGGAGTTCGGCCTCCACGGCTCGCTCCAGCGTCGAGGAGCTGTCGAGGGCGAGCTCGCCTTCGACCCGAACGCGTACCCAGCCGTCCCGCATCGGCTCGAGGTGGACGGCGAAGGGCGTCTCGGGATCGTCCTCGCCGAAGTGCGAAGAGTGGTTTGGCTCGGATGGGTTCGTAGGAGAAGACACGGCGACTCCGTGTTTCATGCGATGCCCCGGGTCCTTTTAGACACCATCTCATGACCCGCGGCGCCCGCGGGGAATCTATGTCGCGGAGGGGTTGCAAAGCAACCATGCCCGTTTGCTTGGTCCTCTCGCCGCCGAGACAACGACCCACCGGTGGCCACCAGCGCCGCACCAGGGATGCCCCGACGATGGCCCGGCGAGCCCGGCCGGAAAGCGCGCGTATTACTCTCCGAGCATGCGCCGCTTCGCGATTCCCGCCGTCGCCCTCGTCGTGGCGGTGGCGCTGCTGGCGCTACTCGCGTTCGGCGTCGCCCACCAGGGGACCAGCTTGTCGATCGACGCCTCAGTCGCCCGTGGGCAATTCCCGATGGCGCCGGACGCCCACACCAAGCTACCGCTCCTGGGCGCGCCGGGGACCACGAGCCTCGCCAACATGCGCGGCAAGATCGTCGTGCTCAACGTGTTCGCCTCGTGGTGCCAGCCGTGCGTGGCCGAGGCGCCGATCCTCGAGCAGGAGCAGCGGCAGCTCGTCAAGAACAACGCGACCGTCCTCGGCGTGACCTACCTGGACAACTCGAGCGACTCCGAGCAGTTCGTCCAGCAGCACGGCGTCACATATCCGGTGATCCGCGACGTGAGCGGCAACTTCGTCAAGTCGTTCGGCACGGACGGGGTGCCCGAGACGTTCGTGATCAACCGCCAGGGCCGGATCGTCGCGCTCCGGCGCTACCAGCTCGCCGGGAACTGGCTTCAGCAGACAGTGTCTCGAATCCTGACCCAGCCGGCATGACCCGGGTCGCCAGACACGTCGCCGCACTCGCTCTCCTGATCGCGCTGACGGCCGGCCCGCAAGCCCTCGCTCCGGCCACAGGATCGGCGGCACCCACGCCCCGCGCCTCGCTCACCGACATCGAGAACGACGTCATGTGCACTTCCTGCCGTGAGCCACTCGAGGTGGCGCAGTCGCCGCAGGCCAACTCCGAACGCGCCTACATCCGCGGGCTGATCGCCCAGGGCCAGACCAAGCAGCAGATACTGAACAACCTCGTCAGCCAGTACGGCCCGGCCGTCCTTGGCAAGCCGCCGGCGAACGGCTTCAACCTGACCGTTTACATCCTCCCGCCGGCGATCCTGATCCTCGGGGCCGCGATCCTGTTCGTCACGCTCCCGCGCTGGCGACGACGCACCAAAGCGTCCGCGGCACACCCGACCCCCGGTCCCACCCCGCTCGATCCACAAGAGGCACGTCGCCTCGACGAGGATCTCGCCCGCTTCGGCGGCTGAGGCTGCGCCCGCTCCGGCGGCTGACCCGACCCCACATCGCGCCGCTAACCCGACCCTACATCGCGCGGCTAAGCCGACCCTACATCGCGTCCGGTGCGCTCACCCCGAGCAGCCCCAAAGACAGCGCAATCGTCGACTGCGCCGCGAACGACAGCGCCACCCGGAACGACTCGACCGCCTCGGGCGCGGCCCCGACCACGTGACATGCCTCATAGAACGTGGTGAAGTCCTGGGCAAGCTCGAGCGCGTAGCCCGCGATCCGGTGCGGCGCGCGCCGCTCGACGGCCTCGGCGATCTCTCCCGGGAAGGCCACGAGCTTCTTGATCAGGTCTCGCTCGGGGTCCTCGAGCGAAACGGAATCCCAGTCCGTCGCCAACGCCCCCGAGACCCGATCCGCCGGCAGCCGCCGCAGCATCGACGCGATCCGCGCGTGCGCGTACTGGATGTAGTAGACGGGGTTCTCGCGCGACTGCTTCCGCGCCAGGTCGAGATCGAGCTCGATCGTCCGGTCGTTCGACCGCTGGAGCATGAAGAACCGGGTTGCGTCGACGCCGATCTCGTCGAGCAACTCGTCGAGCATTACGAAGTCGCCGCGGCGCTTGGACATCGCGGACACCTCGCCGCCCTCGACGAGATGGACGAACTGGAGCAGCGGGAGCTCAACCGTGTCCGGATCGCCCCCGAGCGCCTCCATCGCCGCTTTCATCGCGCGCACGTACGCCGAATGGTCGGATCCGACCGGCACGAGCTGGCGATCGAACCCGCGCTCGCGCTTGTTCTCCATGTAGGCGATGTCGGCCGCGAGGTAGGTTGGCTCGCCGTTTGAGCGGATGACCACCCGGTCCTTGTCGTCGCCGAAGCTCGTCGTCCGCAGCCAGAGCGCACCGTCGGAGTGGTAGACGTGACCGACCTCCTCGAGGCGCGTCAGCGCGCGTTGCAAGGGGCTCGGCCACCCCTCGTGCAAAGTCCGCTCACTGAAGTACACGTCGAACACGACGCCGTATCGATCGAGCGTGGCCTTGATCTGAGCGAGCAAAATGTCGACCGCAGCGCCCGCCACCTCGTCGACACCAGCATTGGCCGCGCCGGGGATCACCGCCGCCAGGTCGGCCACGTACGAGCCCTGGTATCCCCCCTCCGGCACGTCGACGCCACGCGCCCGGGCCTGCACCGACTCGCCCAACAGCCGGATCTGATTCCCGGCGTCGTTGAAGTAATACTCGCGCTCGACCGAGTGCCCGTAGTGCCGGAGGATCCGCGCGAGCGCGTCGCCGTAGGCGGCGTGGCGACCGCTCGCCGCGACCAGCGGACCGGTCGGGTTCGCGGAGACGAACTCGACCGAGATCCGCTCAGCCGGATCCGCTCCCCCAGCGCCGAAGCGCTCGCCGGCGTCGAGCACCGACCGGAGCGCCCGCTGGTGCCAGTGGTCGGACAGCACCAGGTTGAGGAATCCGGGCCCCGCAACCTCGACCCGCTCGAGCTGAGTCGCCGAGCATGCCAGTCAACTCGGAGCCAAGACGCTCGGCGATCTCACGCGGCGGCGATCCAAGCACGGGGGCGAGCAGCATCGCCGCGTTGGTCGAGTAGTCGCCCTGGCCCCTGTGGCGCGGGCGGTCGAGCGTCGGCTGCGCCGAAGGCGGCCCGGCGCTCCCGCGCACCGCAGCGGCCGCAGTGTTCACCGCGGCGGCAAGCTCTGACAGCGGACCGTTCGCGTGACGGTGAGGCTGACCGGTGCTCATATCCCTTGAATGGTCGGCCGGATCCCTGACTGCACCCGCGGCGGCTGGAATATCCGCTCGAGCCGCTCCACCGCGGTGGGCGCGCCCATGGCGATGATCAGATCACCGGCCTCGAACACGGTCTGCGGCGGCGGCGAGGTCTCGAGATCGCCGTTCGGATGCCGGACGGCGACGATCAGCGCAGGTCCCCCCACCTCCGCGATCGTCTTCCCGACCCCCTCGCAGATCGGCGAGACGTCGATCTCCTCCATCCGGTAGTCGGCGACTTGGAACGCCCCGCCGACCTGCGGTCGGAGCGCCACCCGCGCCATCTCGGCGCCCGAGGTCTTGTACGGCGAGATCACCCGGTCGGCGCCGGCGCGGAGCATCTTCTTCTCGGAGTCCTCGGCGGAGGCCCGGGCGACGATGAAGATGTCCGATCGCAGCTCGCGCGCGGTGAGCGCGATGAAGATGTTCTCCGCGTCCGAATCGACGCACGCGATCACCCCGAGGGCGCGGTCGATCCCTGCCTGCTTGAGGATCTCGTCCTCCGAGGGTTGGCTCTCGATCAGCGGGGCTCCGGTCGCGAGCGCGGCCTCGCGGTTGGTCGGGTTGGGGTCGATCACAACGAACCTGGCGCCCGCGGTCCGGAGGTCACGGGCAACCTGCCGCCCGACGCGGCCGAAGCCGCAGACGATGTAGTGGTCGGTGAACGAACTGATCATCTTCTCGATCCGGCGCTCCTCGAGAACGCCACTGAGCTGCCCCGAGACGAAGAACTCCGCGACGGTCGCGAGGGCGTAGAAGAGCGTACCTATGCCGAGCAGTTCGAGGCCGACCTTGAGCGCACGGCCACCCGAGTCGGGCGGGTCGGGGATCGACCCGAGCGTCGTCACGGTGTCGATCGTCCACTCGAAGCCGTAGGCCGGGGAGACGTGCTCGATGACGGCGAAGCCGATCGTGCCGATGACCACCATCGCACCGAGCGCGCAGAGCAGGATGCCCAGCCGGCGAATGAACAGACGCACCTCGCGCCGGGCGTGCTCCCGCTCGGCAAGCGCCGCCGTGGCGCGCTCTTTGCCGCCGTCCTCGCCCGGAAAGTTCCAGGCGCCGCTCTGACTCCAATCGGCCATCAGTAGTGATACGGCTCACCGGCGAGGATCTTGTGACCCCGGTACAGCTGTTCGAGCAACACGACCCGGGCGAGCTGGTGCGGCAGCGTTATCCGCCCGAGCGACATGCGCTGGTCGACGTGGTCGAGATCGAGCCCGAACGGCCCGCCGATCACGAAACACAGGTCCAGCGCGCTTTGGCGCCGCTCCTCCAGCCAGCTGCTGAACGCGACCGAGTCGAGCTCGTCGCCCTCTCGGTCGAGCAGCGACACGAACACCCGCTCGGGGATCCGTCGCGCGACGTGATCGTCCTCGCGCACCTCGATCAGCTCGAGCTTGACGTGTCGCGCGAGCAGCTTCTGATAGTGCTGGACATCGTCGGAGAATGGCGGGCGCAGCCTTCCCACGGCGACGACGAGGATCTTCACGATGGGATACTACGTACCCATGGACGATCCCGGCCGCCAAGAGCGGCATATCAACATCCACTTCTCGCCGGACATCATGGCCGGCGTATACGCGAATTTCGCGAACGTAAGCCACTCCGACTACGAGTTCACCGTCACGTTTGCGCGCGTGGACCACGAGGTGGAGGACGACGAGATCCCCGGCGTCGTCGTCTCGCGCATCAATCTGAGCGCCAAGTTCATGCGCGAGCTGATCGACGCCATGGAGGACAACTACTCGAAATGGCAGACCCGCGAGGGGATCAAGAACCTGCCCGAGTACGGCGGCTACGGCGGTGCGCAGAGCGAGGAGCCACCCGAGGAGGACTAGGAGGCCGCCGGCGCGGAGCGGTTCGCGCCAGCCTCCGCGAAACTGACCGCCGACCCGATCCGCTCGGCGGTCGGCGGGTGCGTCGCGAGTAGCGAGGTGAGCCACCGCGGCGGCTCGAGGTCGGCCACGTTCTGGACCGCGATCGCGCGTTCGAACGAGATGAACGCAGCCGGAGCATCGGTCAGCGCCAGCGAGTAGGCATCCGAGCGGCGCTCGATCGCCCGTGACAGACGGTTGCCGATCACCGCCAGGGGCGCGCCGACCAGCGCCGCCGCCAGCGCGAGCGCGGGCAGGGCGCCGGCGCTGCCGCGCTCTCCAGACAGCCCCCAGCTCAGCCGCTGGACCGCGAGTGCCGCCGCCGGCGCGACCAGCGCCGCATACAGGATGCCGCGCGGCACGTCGCGGTTGCGCACGTGCCCGAGTTCGTGGGCCACGACGACCCGGATCTCGTCCCGGCTGTAACGATCGAGCAGCGTGTCGAACAGGACCACGCGCTTGGTTGGCCCGAGGCCGGTCACGTAGGCGTTGGCGGCGGTCGTCCGGCGGCTGGCGTCGATCGAGTACACCTCCCCCACCTTCACGCCGGCGTCACGAGCGAGCTCGAGCACATCCGAACGCGTTTCGCCCTCTGGCAGCGGCGTGAAGTCGTTGAACACCGGGTCGAGCACCACCGGCGCAAGCGCCGCGAGCACCGCACCGAACGCGACGGAGCCCGCCGCGGCGGGCAGCCACCAGGTACGCGGGTAGCGCCTGGTCACGGCCACGGTCGCGCCCCCGGCCGCCCCCGCGAGCACCGACTCGATCGCCGCGCCCTTCAGAAGATCGACCGCCCAGCCGCCCCAGGACTGGGTGACGAGCCCGACCGCCATGCCCCGCCGGCGCGAGATCGCAGACAGCGGCAGCGTCGGCAGCGACAGCCCGACGGCCAGCCCGGCGCCGGTAACCGCCCCGGCGAGCGCCGGCCGCTTTGACCTGCGCGACAGCCATCTTGGGGGCCGGCGGACCACCGCCGCGAGCGCGCCCAGTTCGAGTCCCGCGCGGGCGAGTCCGAGCGCCACCTGGGGCCGCGCGTACCGCGCGCCCCGCTCAATCTCCGCGTCGCTGAAAAAACTGTGAAGATCTACCTCCGCGGGCTCAATGGGCCGCTCTCGTGGAGAAAGCAGTCGCACGCCACCCTCAGCGGCGGCGAGCGCCAGCAACACCGATTCCAACAACTGGTGGCGCGAGGGGTGCCTCACCCGCAAGACTGTAGCCGCGCCACCCAGACACCTTTCAGATGCGAGTCGCAATCGTCTCCGACATACACGGCAACCGCCAGGCCTTCGAGGCCGTCCTTGACGCGATTGAGGCCTCCGAGTGCCAGGAGATGTGGTGCCTGGGCGATCTCGTCGGCTACGGCGCCGAGCCGGACGCCTGTGTCGAGCTCGCCCGGCGCTACGCCGCGGTCTGCCTGGCCGGCAACCACGACCTCGGCGTGCGCGGCGCGCTCCCGCTCGAGGAGTTCTCCCGGGGCGCGGCGCTCGCGGCCAGGTGGACCCAGAACGTGATCGTCCCCGAGACCCGCCAGTATCTGGACAAGCTCGAGCCGTCCTACCTCGACGAGCACGTCGGCATGTTCCACGCCAGCCCGAGGGACCCCGTCTGGGAGTACGTGCTTTCGCCACTTCAGGCTGAGCTGTGCCTGGACGTTCAATCGCACCGGGTCTGCCTGATCGGCCATTCCCACGTGGCGCTGTCGTTCTCCCGCGCCAACGGCGAATCGGCGAGCGGCCAGACGCGCGGGCCGGAGGAGGAGCTCAACCTCGCCGACGGTGAGTGGCTGATCAACCCGGGCAGCGTGGGCCAGCCGCGCGACGGTGACCCTCGCGCCGCCTGGCTCGAGCTCGATCTCGACGCCTGGGAGGCGGTCTACCGCCGAACCGAGTACGACATCGCGGGGGCCGCGGCCGCGATTCGCGCCGCTCGCCTGCCGGACTCCCTGGCCGAGCGGCTTGCGTACGGCCAGTGACGCGCCGCTAGCCCGAAGTACGCGGCAGTACGGTCCCATCCCATCTAACCGAAAGCCAACGGGCGGACCCTCTAAAGTCAGGCCGCGGATGCGCTATGCGCCTCGCGCCATCCTCGCCGGCGGGCTCGGCTTCGCCGTCTCGTGCGTCGCCGCCTGCGGTGGCAGCGCCGGCCTGCTCTCAGGCGACCAGTCGATCGCGCTCAGCGGCTCAGGGCAACGAGATCACCTCGGCGGTGGAGTCCGGCAACTGCGGTGCCGCGATCAATGCCAGCGCGGCCCTGGGCAGCGACGTTCAGAACCTGCCGGTTACGGTCAACCCGACGCTGCGCCGGAACCTAAGCCAGGGAGCCTCGACGATCGCGAAGCTCGCCGCCACCGACTGCCGTCAACATACGGCGTCGACGGCGTCGACCCCCACCACCACGTCCTCGTCGAGCTCGACGCCATCGACCTCCTCTTCCACCACCACGTCCTCGTCGAGCACTTCCACGAGCACGACCACGACCTCGACGACACCCACCACCGCAACCACGCCGACCGGTACGGGTACTTCTTCTAACACGACGACGTCTGGTGGCGTCGGCCTCGGCGGAGGCACCACGACCGGCACCGGAACCGGAACTACAGGTGGAGCGGGCCCGGGCAACAGCAACAGCGGCGGAAACGGCGGTGGCGGGTGACTAACGGAACAGCGATCGTGGGGCGGTACCGGATCGAAAGCCGCCTCGGCGTCGGTGGGATGTCGACCGTGCAGCTCGCGTTTGATCAGCGCCTCGAGCGCTACGTCGCGATCAAGCTGCTCGCCGAGCATCTCGCGGACGACCCGACGTTCGTGTCGCGATTCCGCCGCGAGGCGCTCTCGGCGGCGCGGCTCGTGCACCCCAACATCGTCCAGGTGTTCGACTTCGGGTTCGACGAGCACGCGCATCAGCACTTCATCGTGATGGAGCACGTCCCCGGGCATTCGTGCGCCGAGCTCCTGCGCGACCACGGCCCGATGGAAATCGAGCAGGCCGTCGACGTCATCACCCAGGCGTGCCGCGGCCTCGACTACGCCCATCGCAACGGCGTCGTGCACCGCGACGTCAAGCCGGGCAACCTGCTCGTGTCCGATTCGGATGTGGTCAAGCTCGCCGACTTCGGCATCGCCCGCGCCACCGACCAGTCCAGCATCACGCAGGTCGGCTCGGTGCTCGGCACTGCCGCATATCTGGCGCCCGAGCAGGCGCGTGGCGAGGAGGCCGGACCGCGCGCCGACCTGTATTCGCTCGGGGTCGTCGCCTACCAGCTCCTCAGCGGACGGCTTCCGTACGAGGCGAGCTCGTTGTCCGAGCTCGCGCTCAAGCAGCAACGCGAGCCGCCGCCACCGGTCGACGAGCTCAACGCACGGGTTCCCCCGGAGCTCGCCGACGCGATCGGGCTGGCGCTAGCGCTCGACAAGGAGGAGCGGCCCGAGACCGCGCTGCTGCTCGGCGAGGCGATCTCTAGCGGCGCCCGGGGCGTTGAGCCGAACCCGAACGGATCGCGGACCCGGACGCTCGGTGGCACGGCCGCGACCCACGTCTTGTCGGGACAGGGTGCGCCGACGGCGCAGACCCGGGTCGCGCCGCGGACACCGCCGCCGACCAACCGTGCGAACGCCTATCCGCGCCGGCAGCTCGAGCCACGCCGGCCCGCCCATCCCCCGCCGATGTCTGGCTACGGGCCCGACGAGGGCTACCGGCAACCGGCGCAGCGCTCGGGCGGCTCGCGGACCGCGCGCCGGTTCTTCGCCTTCCTGGCCGTGGTGGTGCTGTTCGTGGCCGCGGTGGCGGCGGCGGTGGCGATCGCCGCCAGCTCGTCGAACAGCGCGGTCCATTACCAGAAGGTCGTCGCCCACGACGCCGGCAGCGCGGTGCAGAAGCTTCAGAGCATCATCAGCCAGTACACGAAGTAGTTCTGGCTTACTGGGCCTCGCTGCGCTCGGCGTCCCTGGGGCCGTTGCGCCGGGCGTCCGTGCCCGGCGCCGCGCCACCGCGCAGCGCCGCCGACACCTCCGCCAGCCGCCCGCCGTCGATCGCATCCCGCAGATCGGCCATCAACCGGGCCACGAACGAGAGGTTGTGGAGCGTCACGAGCCGCAGCGCGGTGAGCTCGCCGGCGCGCAGGAGGTAGTGCAGATACGCGCGCGAGAACCCGCCCGAGCACGCCGGGCACGGACAGCCGTCGAGGATCGGTTCGCGCGATTCGCGCCAGCGACCCTTGACCAGATCCACCCGCCATCGCGCCTCGGGGTCGGGGACGAGCGCGACGCCGTGCCGCCCGAGCCGGGTCGGCAGCGCGCAGTCGAACGTGTCGATCCCGAGCTCGACGCCGACGATCAGGTCGTCGATGTCGCCGATCCCGAGCAGGTGGCGCGGTCGATCGGGCGCGAGGCGCTCGAGCTCAGCGGTCGTCCACGACACAACCTCGTGCATCTGCGCCTTGTCCTGCCCGAGCGATCCGCCGACGGCGATCCCGTCACACGCGCTCGAAGCGATGACCCCGGCCGAGACCATGCGCAGCTCCCTGTCGACGCCACCCTGCACGATCCCGTACACCGCCTGCCGTGCCGGTCCGTGCGGCGCGTGCCAGGTCAGGCAGCGCTCGAGCCACCGGTGGGTCCGCTCCATCGAGCGCGCGGTGTACTCGCGTGACACGTGGAACGGGGTGCACTCGTCGAACACGAGCGCGATATCCGAGCCGAGCGCGGCCTGGACAGACATCGAGGTCTCGGGCGAGAGGAAGCGCTCGCGGCCGTCGACGTACGACCGAAACCGGACCCCTTCCTCGGAAATCGACAGGATCGCCCCGGTCGTGCCGTCCGACAGGCCGGCGCCGCCGCTCCGTCCCCGGCCCTTGATCTCGTCGGCCACGCCGCCGTGGCCCATCGAGAACACCTGGAAACCTCCAGAGTCGGTGATGATCGGCTTGTCCCATCGCATGAACTCGTGCAACCCGCCGAGGTCTCGCACCAGCTCCGGGCCGGGCGCGAGCAGCAGGTGGAACGTGTTGCCGAGGATCATCTCGTAGCCGAGCGCCGCCACCTCCTCGGGCGTCAGCGTCTTGACCGAGCCGCGGGTGGCTAGCGGCACGAACGCCGGCGTTTGGACCTCGCCGTGGGCGAGATGGAGCGTGCCGGAGCGGGCGAGGGACTTAACCGAACGGGTCCGGACCGTGAACACGATCCGGACCCTACTTGGAGAGACCTACCCCGGGACCTAATGCCCCGGGGCGTCTACGGAGTCGGGTGCGCCCGGCTTACGACTCGGTGGTGTCGCCGGCGCCCTCGATCGTCTTCGGCTCGTGGCCGACAGAGATCGCGACCTTCTGGGGCTTGTGCTGCTCGGGCTTCTGGATGTGGACCTCGAGCACGCCGTTGTCGAAGTTTGCCTGGATACCCTCGGCGCTTACGCCCTCGGGGAGGCGCAGCGACCGCGAGAAGCGCCCGAAGGAACGCTCGACGCGGTGATAGCCGTTCTTCCGCTCCTCGTGCTCGGACTTCCGCTCACCGGAGATCCGCAGGACGCTGTCGTCGAGCTCGACGTTGACGTCGCCCTCGCTGAGTCCGGGCAGGTCTGCCTTGAGGACGTACTCGTTGTCGTTCTCGGTGACGTCCATCGCCGGGGTCCAGCCGCGGAGCGCGGTGCGACGACCGTTGCCCGGAGTCGGCGAGTCGAAGAACGTGCTGAGGAGGCGGTTCATCTCGCTCTGCATAGTCGAGAGCTCGCGAGCGGGCTCCCATCGGATTAGTGCCATATCAATCTCCTTGGAAGGATGAGAATCAGTGTCTGCGATCATTATGAAATCTAAGTCGCTTGGTGTCAAGTATAGTACAGCGCAAGCGCATAGATCGGCGCAAGGCGCCCGTGTTTGACCGCGGATCTGTGACCGAACGCACCTGGTTGCGGAGGCCGTGCGCGGGGAAGGGCTGACTGGCATGAACACCTTGAAGGCGGAAACTCCCCCGATCGACGACCCGCTGGGCGGTGCGCTCGAGCGCCTTGTGGCGCGGTTCGACCCGTCCGTGTTCGACGTCGGCCGCCCCGTCGCCCGCCTCAGGATCCAGGCCGCCGGCGCGCCGAAGGGCGGCGCCGGCGAGACCTACGAGGTCCTGATCAAAGACGGGTCCGCCCGCCTCACGACCTCTCACGGCGGCGCGGACGCGATTCTCACGGCCGACCCAGGCACCTGGCACGAGATCGCCGACGACGTCCGCGGCGGGATGACCGCGTTCCGCAAGGGCCGTCTCAAAATCCGCCGTGACCTCCACCTCGGCGTCGGGTTCCTGGCGGCGACCTCGCAGATCACGGGCCCCGGCCGGCTGCGGGTTCGGAGCGTAAAGACGGCAGTCGGGAGCCTGTCGACGCTCGAGGCCGGGACCGGCGACCCGGTGATCATGCTCCACGGGCTCGGCGCGACCAAGGCGTCGTTCCTCCCCACGGTCGCCGCACTCGCTCCCTCACATCGGGCGATCGCCGTCGATCTGCCGGGCTTCGGCGATTCCGATAAGCCGCTCTGGGCCGCGTACGACCCGCGTTTCTTCGCGAAGGCGATCGTTGCGCTACTCGACGCGCTTGAACTCGACCGAGCCCACATCGTCGGGAACAGCATGGGTGGGCGCATAGCCCTCGAGCTGGGCATCGATCACGCCGACCGCGTCGCCCGCACGGTCCTGCTTGCTCCCTCGATGCCGTGGTTGAAGGCTCGCCCATGGGCTCCGTACCTCCGCTTCGTCCCGACGCAGCTGGGCGTCTTCCAGCCGGCGCCCCGGGCGGTCGTCGAGCGCATCGTCAAACAGTTCGTGCCGGGCTCAGACACCGAGTGGACGGCGGCGGGAATCGACGAGTTCATGCGCTCGTACATGACACCGCTCGGCCGGGCCGCGTTCTATGCCGCCGCTCGCAACATCTATCTCGAGGAGCCGCGCGGCCCGAGCGGGCTCTGGACCCGTCTGCCGGAACTGACGCCAGAGGCGCTGTTCGTCTGGGGGCGCAAAGACAAGATCGTGCCGATCGGGTTCGAGCGCCACGTCCGCGAGGAGCTGCCCCAGGCGATTCATCTCGAGCTCGACTGCGGCCACGTCCCCCAGCTCGAGCGTCCCCGCAAGACCCACGAGGCGATGGAGAAGTTCCTCGCTACCGGCCGCGCCGGGAAGAGCCCCCGCACCTAAGCCGCGCCGGGAAGCGCGCCCGCGTCTAGGACCCCTCGATCAACGACTTGCCCGTCATCTCGGCGGGCTGCTCGACCCCGAGGACCTGGAGGACGGTCGGAGCGACATCTGCCAGGACCCCGCCCGAGGACCGCAACTCGAGACCCGGGACGGTCACGATCAGCGGCACCGGGTTCAGGGAATGCGCGGTGTTCGGGCTGCCGTCGTCCTCGAGCATGTGATCCGCGTTGCCGTGGTCGGCGGTGATCAGGCACGCGCCACCGGATTCGTGCACCGCGGTGACGACGTCGCCCAGGCAAGCGTCTACGGCCTCGATCGCCGTCACCGCGGCCTCGATCACGCCCGTGTGGCCGACCATGTCGGGGTTGGCGAAGTTGATGATCCCGAACGTCGGCGAGTCCTCGCGCCACGCGGAGACGAAAGCGTCCGCGGCGGCGCGGGCACTCATCTCGGGCTTCTTGTCGTAGGTGGGGACGTCGCGGGGCGAGTCGACCAGCTCGCGTCGCTCGCCTTTGTAGGCGGCCTCCTCCCCGCCGCCGAAGAAATACGTCACGTGCGCGTACTTCTCGGTCTCGGCGACGTGGAGCTGGCGGACGCCCTCATCGGCCAGGACGTGCGGCAGTGTGACCGCGGGATGCGACGGCGGGAACGCGACCGGGTAGCCCCAGTCCTCCTCGTACTGGGTCATGGTCGCGTACCGCTCGACGACCGGCGCGCCCGCTCGCTCGATCTCGTCGAACCCGGGCTCGGCGAGCGCGCGCGTGATCTCGCGCATCCGGTCCGGGCGAAAGTTGAACGCGAACACCGAATCCCCCGGCCGGATCACCGCCTCCGACTCCCCGACCAGTGTCGGCGTGATGAACTCGTCCGTCTCGTCTCGCTCGTACGCCGCCCGCGCTGCCTCGGCTCCCGACGACGCGCGGTGCTCGGCACGCCCGTGCACGAGCAGGTCGTACGCGCGCTGGACGCGATCCCAGCGGCGATCGCGGTCCATCGCCCAGTACCGGCCCACGACCGACCCGACCCGCCCGACGCCGGCGTCGTCCATCCAGCCCTGCACGGTCTCGAGGTAGCCGGCGCCCGACTCGGGCAGAGTGTCGCGGCCGTCGGTGAACGCGTGCAACACCAGATCTTCCACCTCGAGCGAAGCGGCGAGCCGAATCAGGGCCTCGAGGTGACGCCACCCCGAATGGACCCCGCCCTCGGACACCAGCCCAATCAGGTGGACGCGCTCCGCGTCGTTGAAAGCAGCCCGCAGAACTTCGTTCGACGCCAGATCGCCGGAAACCACGGCCTCGTCGATCCGGGTCAGGTCCTGCTTCACGACCGCGCCGGCGCCCAGGTTCATGTGCCCGACCTCGGAGTTGCCCATCTGTCCCTCGGGCAGTCCCACGGCGCGCCCGCCCGCGGCCAGCTGAGTGTGCGGATACGAAGACCACAGCTCGTCGAATACCGGGGTCCGCGCCAGCGACACCGCGTTGCCCGGGCCGGCGGGCGCCAGCCCCCAGCCGTCGAGCACGATCAGCACGGCGGACGGCGCGGGGAGCTCCCGAGGCCCCGGTTCCAGGTCCATCAGGCAGTCCGAGCCGACTCGACGATCGTCGCGAACGCCTCCGGGTCGAGGCTCCCGCCGCCCACGAGTGCGCCGTCCACGTCGGGCAGGCAAAGAAGCTCTGAGCAGTTCTCCGTCTTGACGCTGCCGCCGTAGAGGACACGCGTGCGTTGCGCCTCGTCACGCGAGCGATCGGCGACGAGGGCCCGGATGAATCCGATCGCCTCCTGGGCCTGCTCCGGCGTCGCGACCCGCCCCGTCCCGATCGCCCAGATCGGCTCGTACGCGATCACGACGTCGCCCAGCTGTGCGGTGTCCACGCGTGCGAGGTCCTCCTGAACCTGATGGCGGAGCTTGCGCTCGGTGTCACCGGCTTCGCGCTCGTCCTCGGTCTCGCCCACGCACAGGATCGGCACGAGCCCAGCCTCCAGCGCCGCCGGCACCTTCAGCTGGAGCGCCTTGTCGGTCTCGCCGAACATCTGGCGGCGCTCGGAATGGCCCAGGATCACACCTTGGACGCCGATCTCCGTCAGCATCGGCGCCGAGACCTCGCCGGTGAACGCGCCCTCCGCCGCGTGGTGCATGTTCTGGGCGTAGACCTGAACCCGGGAGCCTCGCGCTGATTCGATGATCGTCTCCAGCGCGAGAAACGCCGGGCAGATCGCGACGTCGACCCCGTCGGCGGTCGAGACCCGCGGCAGCAAGGCCGCGATATACAGCTCGGCCTCGCCGGTGGTCTTGTGCATCTTCCAGTTGCCCGCGATCAGCGGCGTGCGGCCCGTCCCGGTTGCGTTCATGACAACGCTTCTACCCCGGGAAGAGCCTTGCCCTCGATCAGCTCGAGCGTCGCGCCGCCGCCGGTCGATAGATGCGACACGGAGTCGGCCAGGCCGAACCGCTCGAGCGCTGCCGCCGAGTCGCCGCCGCCGACCACCGTCGTCCCCGGCGCGGCCGCGACCGCCTCGGCGACCGCGCGCGTCCCGGCCGCGAACGGCTCGAGCTCGAACGCGCCCATCGGGCCGTTCCAGAACACCGTCCCGGCGCCCGCGATCACGTCGCTGTACATCGAGGCGGTCCGCGGGCCGATGTCGAGCCCCATCCACCCGTCGGGCACGTCGAGCCCGTCGAGCTCACGCACCGTCGCGTCCTCCGCGAAACGATCCCCGATCACCAGGTCGACGGGCAGCCCCAGCTCGGCGCGCGCCGACGAACCCGAATCGAGGATCTGCCGCGCCAGCTCGACATCCTCATCCGCGCACAGCGAATCCCCGACCGTATGGCCCTCGGCGGCCAGGAACGGGAAGCACATCGCGCCGCCGATCAGAATCGTGTCCGCGCTCTCACGGAAGCGATCGATCACACCGATCTTGTCACTCACCTTGGCGCCGCCAAGCACCGACACCAGCGGACGCGCGGGGTTCTCGAGGACGCCGTTGAGCGTGTCCACCTCGCGCTCGAGCAGATGTCCCGCGGCATGGTCCGGAAGGAGCCGGGCCACTCCTTCGGTCGACGCATGGGCGCGGTGGGCGGCTCCGAATGCATCGTTGACGTACACATCGGCCAATGACGCCAGCGAGCGAGCAAAGCCAGGATCGTTCTTGGTCTCGCCCGGCTCGTAGCGGACGTTCTCGAGCAACAACACGCCTCCGGGGCCGAGCTCGTCGACCTCGACGCGAACGTCGTCGCCGACCACATCCGGCGCGACCCTGACCGGAGCGTCGATGAGCTCACCCAGCCGGGCCGCCACGGGCGCGAGCGACAGCGACGGCTCGCGATCCTTCGGCCGCCCCAGGTGCGAGACCAGCACCACGCGGGCGCCGCGCCGGCGCAACTCCTCGATCGTCGGCAGCGCCGCCCGGATCCGCAGGTCGTCCGCCACCGCTCCGTTGTCGAGGGGCACGTTGAAGTCGACTCTCACCAGCACCCGCTTCCCATTGACGTCTCCCAGGTCCCGAAGCGTTCTCACAACAGCTTTTGCGCGACGTCGACCACGCGGTTGGAGTACCCCCACTCGTTGTCGTACCAGGCGACGAGCTTGACCATCGTCTTGTCCATCACCACGGTGAGGAGCGAGTCGAAGATCGAGGACGCCGTGTTCTTGACGATGTCCGAGGACACGATCGGGTCCTCGGTGTACTCGAGAATGCCGCTCATCGGGCCGTCGGCAGCAGCCTTCATCGCCGCGTTGATCTCGTCGACGCTGGTCTCCCGGTTGGCCTCGACCGTCAGGTCGACGACGCTCCCGGTCGGCACCGGCGCCCGGACCGCGAACCCATTGAGCTTGCCGTTCAGGTCGGGGATCACGAGGCCGATCGCCTTCGCCGCCCCGGTGGAAGCCGGGATCAGGTTGATCGCCGCCGCCCGAGCGCGGCGGAGGTCGCGGTGCGGCATGTCCTGCAGACGCTGATCGGCGGTGTAGGCGTGGATCGTCGTCATCAGGCCGTGCTTGATCCCGATGGTGTCGTTCAGAACCTTGGCGACCGGGGCGAGGCAGTTCGTGGTGCACGACGCGTTCGAGACCACGTCGTGCTGCGCCGGGTCGTAGACCTCGTCGAAGTTCACGCCGAGCGCGACGGTCACGTCGGGCTCCGTCGCCGGCGCGGAGATCAGCACCTTCTTGGCGCCGGCGGCCAGATGCTTCGCGGCATTCTCACGGTCGGTAAACAGGCCGGTGGACTCGATCACCACATCCGCGCCGAGCTCTCCCCACGGGAGCGCTGCCGGGTCCTTCTCGGAGATGAAGCGGATCTCCGAGCCGTCCACGCGGAACCCGGTGCTCGTGTCCTCGACCTCGCCCGGGAACGGCCCGTAGTTTGAGTCGTACTTGAGCAGGTGGGCGAACGTCTTGGGATCGCCGATGTCGTTCACCCCGACCCACTCGATATCGGCTCCGGCCTCGTACGCGGCGCGGAAGACGTTTCGGCCGATTCGCCCGAAGCCGTTTATCCCGACGCGTACCGCCATCCCGAACCTCCGTTTCGACTCAAAGAAAACGCCGACGGTGCGCCGGCCTGGCCGAAGGCTAGCGACTCACCTGTGCGAGACGACTTCCACCCGCAGGCCGTCCGGGTCGCGCACGTAGGCCGCGTAGTACCGGGCGCCGTACTGCGGCCGCATCCCGGGAGGGCCGTCATCGGTGCCGCCGTTGGCGAGCCCGCCCTGGTACGCGGCGTCGACCGCCGCCTTCCCGCTGGCCGTGAGCGCGAGATGACCATAGCTCGGGCCAGGTTCACGCCCGCGCTGGACGATCCACACCTTCGGGTCGTTCACCCCGTACGCGATCGCGCGCTCGGACTGAACCATCCGCCTGGCCCCGAGGGCGTACAGGACGGCGTCGTAGAAGCGGCTCGAGCGCTGCAAATCGCTGACCTCGAAGCCGATGTGATCGATCACGCCGGCCGGCTGACGTCCCGGTGGACGACGTGCACGTTGTACTCGGACTCGGAGCTATAGCGGTTCGCGAGATGGGCGGCGATCGCCACGGAGCGGTGACGCCCGCCGGTGCAGCCGATCGCCACCACGAGATGCGCCTTGCCCTCGGCCAGGTACTGGGGGAGCAGGTAGTCGACCAGCGGGTGGAGCTTCTCGTAGAAGGCATCAAGCTCCCCGTCGCGATTGATGAACGCGACGATCCGGGGGTCATCTCCAGTCAGAGGGCGCAGGTCGGACTCGTAGTGCGGGTTGGGGAGGAAGCGGACGTCGAGCAGCAGGTCAGGGTCGCGTGGGGGCCCGTACTTGAAGCCGAAGCTCTGGAAAGTCAGCGCCAGGCGACCGGTCGGGCGGGTCGGCAGCAGCTCGTCGGCGAGCTTTCGGCGAAGCATCGCCGCCGTCAGCCCGGATGTGTTGATGACGACGTCAGCCCGCTCGCGCAGCGGTCGCAGGGCCTCCCGTTCACGCGCGACGCCGTCGGTCACGCTTCCCTCTGGCGCGAGCGGATGACGTCGGCGGGTCTCCTTGAAGCGCGTGAGCAGCGACTGTTCGTCGGCGTCGAGGAACAGCACACGGTGGGTGACGCCGGCGGCCCGCAGGTCGTCGAGCATCGCCGTCACACCGTCGAAGTACTCGCCGCCGCGGACGTCGGAGACGACAGCCGCGTGCTGCACCTTCGACCCGGCGTGCATGAACAGGTCGACGAGCGACCGGATCATCTCCGAGGGCAGGTTGTCGACGCAGAAGTACCCCTCGTCCTCGAACGCCGCCATCGCGGTCGATTTGCCGGCGCCCGAGAACCCGCTGATGATCACCAGGTCGATCAGGGCCGACCCCGCGTCCGGCGAAGCCTCGATGTGCTCTTCGAGCTGTTCCACGTGTGAGACTTCCATGGTAGGAGGCTTGCCGCGTCAACCGGCGAACGCGGTGTTACCGGACCTCGAGGTCAGACCCCCGTCTTGTGGAGCTCGCGGTAGACGTCGCGCGCGAGCTTGCCGGGCATCCCCGGCACAGCCTCAAGCTCCTCGCGCGACGCCGCCAGAATCGCGTCGGGTGACCCGAAGTGCTTGAGCAGCGCGCGCTTTCGCGCCGGCCCGACGCCCGGTAGCTCGTCGAGGATGGACGCCGTCATCGCCCGGTCGCGCCGGATCCGG
The DNA here is from genome assembly GCA_963737055.1 of uncultured Solirubrobacterales bacterium. Taxonomy (GTDB): domain Bacteria; phylum Actinomycetota; class Thermoleophilia; order Solirubrobacterales; family Solirubrobacteraceae; genus Palsa-465. Next base: position 198,419 of record CAVTRE010000006.1, read on the forward strand.
TGGTGGGTGATTGCGAACCGATGCGCCTCGTCGCGAACCCGCTGGAGGAGCTGGAGCTCGACCGTGTCGTGCGGCAGACGGAGCGGCTCGCCGGCGCCGGCGGTGAATACCTCCTCGATCCGCTTCGCGAGCGAGATCACGACCACTCCGCGGTCGCGGAATCCCTGGAGCGCGCGCAGTCCGGCCGACAGCTGCCCCTTGCCGCCGTCGATCACGATCAGGTTCGGGAGGGCGGCGAAGCTCGGGTCGTAGTCCTTGTCGTGCGGTGACAGGTCGTGCTGGTGCTCCCAGCGGGCCAGCCGACGGGAAAGCACCTCTTCCATCGACGCAAAGTCGTCTGGCTCGCCGATCGCCGGCCCGCCGTTCTCCGCGAAGTCGCCGCGGACCTTGAACCGGCGGTAGTCGGACTTCTTCGGCGCGCCACCCTCGAACACGACCATCGAAGCCACCGTGTTCGTCCCCATCAGCGTCGAGATGTCGAAGCACTCGATCCGCAGCGGGATGGTGTCCAGACCCAGCGCCTGCTGGAGGCCGTCGAGTGCCTCGACACGCTGCTGGCGCCGGCGCTCTGACCGCAGCCTTTCCTGGTCGAGCGCGAGGCGCGCATTACGCTCGGCGAGCTCCAGGATCCGGCGCTTGTCGCCCCGCTCGGCGGCGCGGATCTCGACCGTTCCGTCCCGGCGCGCGCTCAGCGCCTCCGCCAGGACGGGCGCCGAGGGCGCGACCTCGCGCTGCACGACCAGCAACGGGGGCACCATCATCGCGCTCGTGTAGTACTGGAGGATGAACGCCTCGGCGACCTCGTCGATCCCACCGTGCGCCTCGTTGTCGAGGTAGAAGCTCTGGCGGTCGGACAGCACACCGTCTCGCACCTGGAACACCTGAGCGTTGGCCTCGGTCTCGTGCACCGCGACCGCGATCGCGTCGAGCGTGCCCACTGCCTCGTTGGACACGCGCTGGCGCTCGAGCAACGAGTGCACCGCCCGCAGCCGGTTGCGTTCGCGGGCGGCGTCCTCGAACCGCTGCTCGGTCGCGGCCTCGCGCATCGACTTCTCGAGCGAGCGCTCGATCTCGCGGTAGCGGCCGGAGAGGAAGCCGATCACGCCGTCGATCCCCTTGCGGTAGTCCTCGCGGCTGACGTAGCCCACACATGGGGCCTCGCACCGCTTGATGTAGTAGTCGAGGCACGGGGAGCCGCTGCGGCGGCCGGGCTCGGGGCCCTCGCACGATCGGAACAGGAACACCTTGCCGAGCACCTCGAGCGTCGCGCGGACCCGCTTGGCGTTGCTGTAGGGACCGAAGTACGCCCGGTCACGGCGGTGGCGCTCGCGCGTGAAATACACGCGGGGAAAGTCCTCGTCGAGCGAGATCGCGATGTACGGGTACGACTTGTCGTCCCGCAGGCGGATGTTGAACCGGGGCTTGTACTGCTTGATGAAGTTCTGCTCGGCCAGCAGCGCTTCGCTCTCGGTGTTCACGACCAGCGCCTCGATCTGGTCGATCATGTCCACCAGATCCCGGCCGCCACGGATATTCGAACCCCGCCCACTCCCGGAAAAGTGCGACGCGACCCGCTTGCGGATCGAGATCGCCTTCCCGACGTAGATCACCTTCCCGCGCCGGTCGCGGAACAGGTACACGCCCGGTTCGTCGGGGAGCTCGCGGCGCCTGTCGGCTGGAACTATTGACACGCCACCGAGGATAGGACCGCGCCACCGGCGCCACGACCCTCGGAATCCCCGCCGCGCCGCGGTGTACGCTGCATTTCGCGAACGAATCCGACCTCAGACGGCGTTCAATCTAGGTGTCCGCGACCCCGACCCCGCTCTCCGACGTCGCCCTGGCCCAGCTGCTCCGCGCACACGGCCTGCGGGCCACCGCTCAGCGCCGCGCGATCTATGGACTTTTCGCGGGCATCGAAAACGGCCACCTGAGCGCCGAGGAGGTGTTCCAGCGGGCGCGCGTCCACCTTCCAGAGCTGTCGCGGGCGACCGTCTACAACGCGCTCGGAGAGCTGGCCGAGGCGGAGCTGCTCGGCGTCGTCGAGGGCCCCGGACCGCGACAGTTCGACGCCAACGTCTCGCCCCACCACCACTTCCGCTGCCGGGAATGCCACGCGCTGTACGACATCGAGCATCGGAACATCGAGCTGTCGCTCCGCGAGCCGGGGTTCGAGGTCGAGCACGCACACGTGCTGCTCGAGGGGCTGTGCCCGAAGTGCGCGGCGGCGCCCAGCGACCCGTCGCCGCCTCGACCCAGGCCGGTCGCTTCCTGAGGCGACCTCAGTACTTGCGACGACCTCAGTACTTGCGCGCGGACCAGAGCACGGCGAACACCGTATAGGCGGCTCCGCCGAGGAGTACCAGCCAGGCGACCGACGCCGCGCCGCCGCTGTTCCACATCTTCGACGTCGCCGTCAGCGTCAGCGCGCCCACGCCGACCGCGATGTAGAGCAGGGCGCGCCGTCCCTCGCCGAGCGAGTACAGCGTCGACCGGTGCTGCCGGTACATCAACGCCACGAACCAGACGAGCACCCCGAGGAACACGAGCGTGACGGCCTGGATGGCGACGTTGGCCGCCGTGACCCCGCCGGACAACGTGCCCACGACCGCGGCGAGCGCGAGCACGATCAGGATGTTTCGGACAGTCGAGTTCAAGAAGCTCTAGCGTACCGCGGCGAGATCCTCGCGCGAGGACTTCGTCGGGCGGTGCGCGTCGACCGGCCTCGTGGATGTCGGGCGGTCCGAGTCGACCGGTCTCGGAGACCGCTCGTCGTCGGCTACCGCCTCCGAGCCGTTCTTCTCGCCAGCGCCGTCGTCGCCGTCGATCGGCTCGGCCGCGAACCGGTAGCCGACGCCGAAGTGAGTGTGGACGTAGCGCCACCCCGGCGAGATCTGCTCGAGCTTCTGGCGGAGCTTGCGGACGAAAACGTCAACGGAGCGATCGCCGCGGGCCATGGTGTAGCCCCAGACCCGCTGGTAGATGTCCTCGCGCTCGAGCACGCGGCCGTCGGCGGCGGCCAGCTGCCGTAGCAACTCGAACTCCTTGCGCGACAGCGACGCGCCCTGCTCGCCGGCGTAGGCGTCGTACCGGTCGGGCCGGATCGAGATCTCGCCGGCCTCGATCGTCACTTCCTCGACGGGGAGCTCGCCCGCCCGCCTGCGGCGCAGCACGGCCTGGATCCGCGCGAGCAACTCTTCGGGGTGACACGGCTTGGTGAGCCAGTCGTCGGCTCCAGCGCGCAGGCCCTTGACCCGCTCGGAGACCGTCACCGGCCCGCTGCACACGAGGAGTGCCAGACCGGGAAGGGCGGTCGCCACGCGCTCGATGTAGTCCAGGCCGGTGAGGGCCGGATTGATGATCAGGGCGTGGAGCCTCAAGGCCGCCAGGTGTCCGGCGTCCGGCGGAAAGGCCAGTACCTGCGCCTCCCACCGCAATGCTCCAAGCCTCCGTTCGAGAACGGTTAGCAGTCCGCTGTCATCATCGATCAGCGCAACCCGGATTGGCGACGCATCGCTGAGCGGTGCCATCGTTGTGTGCGAGTGTAGAGAGTCGTCCCGACGGTTCCGGCAGGTAAGTTTGAGTACGCAACCAACGTCCTTCCCCCTCCCGCATACGCCGGCAGCCGCTCCGGCATCGCGGCCGCCGAGGCGTGTGGGCGTGCTCGTCCATCCGACCCGCAACGTCGACGCGCCGATCCGCAGCCTCCGCGAGTGGACGGCGGAACACGGAATCGAGCTCGTCCAGATCCCCGCCCCGTATCCGCAGCGGTCGATCGCCGAGGAGGGCGACGCACGTGACACCGACCTGATCGTGTCGATCGGTGGCGACGGCACGACCCTGGCCGCGCTGCGCGCCGGCGCTGGGGCTGGCCGTCCCGTGCTCGGGATCGGATGCGGGAGCCTCGGGGCCCTGGCCAATGTGACCGCCGCGGATTTGCCGGGCGCGCTCGACCGGTTCGTCCGCGGCGAGTGGCGCCCGCGGCTGTTTCCCGCCCTCTGGGTCGAGCGCACCGATGGCGAGCCGGTGTTCGCGCTCAACGACGTCGCACTCGTGCGCGAGAGCGGAAGCCAGGTGCGACTGAGCGCCTACGTGGACGGAACGCTGTTCGCTCGCATCGCGGGTGACGGCGCCGTCGTGAGCACACCGATCGGCACCAGCGGATACGCGATCTCCGCCGGCGGACCGCTACTCCTCACCGGCATCGATGCCTACGTGCTCACGCCGCTTCCCAAGCACGGCGGGTTCGCCCCACCGCTCGTGATCGGGGCGGACTGCGAGCTCGAGCTCGACGGCGCCGCCAGCTTCGGTGGGGTGAGGCTCGAGGTCGACGGCCAGGTGGCCGGCAGCGGCGCCGGCGCGGTGACTGTGACCTTCCGACCGGCGATGGCCACGCAGGTCGCCTTCGACGACCACGAGCCGCTGCTGTCGGGGCTGCGCCGCCGGCGGATTCTGGTCGACAGCCCGCGGTTCCTCGCCGAGGACGCTCGCCGGGGCCTCAGCTGTCCCCCGGGAACCTGACCGTTACCGTGAGACCGCCCTCGGGACGCGGGGTGGTGGTGAGCTGCGCGTCGTGGGCGTCGGCGATCGCCTGCACGATCGACAGCCCGAGGCCGAGCCCTTCCCGGCTGTCGCCGTTCCGGGATGCGACCGCGCCGTCTCCGTCGAGGCGGGAGAAGGGTTTGCGCAGCTCCCCGACCTGATCGGACGCGACGACCGGCCCGGAGTTCGAGACCTCGAGCGTCGGCATGCCCTCGCGCGACCCGGTCCATGCCTCGACCCACCCGTCAGGTTCGTTGTAGCGGACGGCGTTCTCGACCAGGTTCGCGAGTAGGCGCTCGACCAATGCGGAGTCGCCCGTCGTTCGGGCCGCTTCGAGCTTCGTGTCGATGCGGACCCCGTTCGACGGAATTGACCGCACGACCTCGGCCGTGAGCTCTTGGAGGTCGACCGGCGCGCGGTGCTCGAGCCCCCGCTGGCTCCGGGCGAGCGTCAGCAGGGCTTCGATCAGGCGCTCCTGCTGCTCGCTGGACGCGAGCACCCGGCGGCAGGTCTCGCGCAGCGAGTCGACGGACGGATCGGGATCGCTCAGGGCGACCTCGACCAGCGCTCGCTCGAGCGTGATCGGCGTTCGCAGCTCGTGCGAGGCGTTGGCGACGAACCGGCGCTGGGACTCGAACGCCGCCTCCAGGCGCCCGAGCAGCCCGTCGAACGTCTCGCCGAGCTCCTTGAGCTCGTCATCGGGCCCGTCGAGCGCGAGCCGCTCGTGGAGGTTGCGTTCGGAAATGCCGCGGGCGCGCGAGCTCATCGTCCGCACCGGACGGAGGGCCCGCCCCGCCATCACCCACCCGAGCCCGATCGAAGCGAGCGCCATGATCGCGAGCGCGAGACCGGATCGGGTCAGCAGCGTGTCGAGCTGCGAGGTCTTGACCTGAGCGAGGCGGACGTTGGCCCTCTTCTGGAGAGCGGTGAGCTCCTGGTCGTGCGCGGCAGTGAGGAGGCGGAACGTCGCGTCCACCTGGCCGGCGTACTGCTGCACCTGGACGACGGTCCTCGGCCCGGCCGTCTTCTGTTCGTAGAGGACCGCCCCTCCCTTGGGGAGCGTCGACGTCCCGGCGGTGACGCCGGTGACGAAGCTGGGAGGCGTCGGCGGCGAGACGGCCGTCCCCGGCTGCTTGGTGACGACAATCGGCTTCGCGGCGCTTGCAGTCCCGTTGGCGACGAGGCCGTAGGTGATCGCAAGCAGCGCCGCCCCCGCGACCAGGAACAGCGTCCCGTAGAGCACGGTCAGCCGCAGTCGGACGCTCCGGCGTGGGCGCCAGCGCCTAAATCCGATAGCCGGCACCGGGCACCGTCTCGATGATCGGCGGCTCGCCGAGCTTGCGTCGCAACCGGCTGATCGTCACCTTGACCACGGCCGAGAACGGATCGAGCGCCTCGTCCCAGGCACGAGCGAGCAGCTCCTCGGGCGAGACCACCGTACTGCGCGCCGCGAGCAGCAGCTCCAGCACCGCCAGCTCCTTGGCAGTGAGATCGAGGCGGCGACCCGCGCGATGCGCGATCCGCCGGCCCGTGTCGAGCGTCAGGTCGCCGCTGCGCATTACCGGCGCCAGCGCGGGCTGCGCGCGGCGCGCCAGCGCCCGGATCCGCGCGATCAGCTCCGCGAACGCGAACGGCTTGGGCAGGTAGTCGTCTGCGCCCAGGCTCAGCCCGGCAACGCGATCCTCGATCCCCGCCGAGGCGGTCAGCATCAGCACGCGCGCACGCGGCGGGTGGGCAGCGGGTGGGTGGGCATCCTGATCAACGAGCGTCTCGCACACCCGGTCGCCGTGGACGCCTGGGAGATCGCGGTCGAGCACGATCACGTCGTAGTCGTAGACCGCAGCCTTCCTCAGCCCCTCCGCTCCGTCGAACGCGACGTCGACGGCCATGCCCTCGCGTTGCAGGCCGAGCGCGACCGTTTCGGCCAGCTCAGCGTGGTCCTCGATCACCAGCACGCGCATGCGCCCTGCAGACAGTGTGGCGGGTCGCCCATAGTGAGCCACAGGATCGTCGGGTCCGGGTTACGAGGCGGTAACAGCCCTGGTTCCCGTGATGTAACCGCCCGTGGCGTACCACTCTGGGACCACGACTTAGGAGGTAACAGTGCGATACGCGATACTGCTCTGCCTGGCGGGGGCGGGCATCGCCGTGGCGGGTTGCGGCTCGTCGAGCTCGAGCTCTTACAACGCCGGCTCCACCGGACCGAATCACGCGGCCGCGAGCAACTCTCAAGGACTGAAGTTCGCCCAGTGCATGCGGTCTCATGGCGTTCCCAACTTCCCCGACCCGACGGGGGGTCAGCTCGACCTGCGGGTCCAGCAGACGCCGAACAGCACATCGGTGAACGGGGTTCAGGTGAACGGACCGGCATTCAAGTCCGCGATGAACTCGTGCAGGTCGGACCTGCCGAACGGCGGTCATCCAACCGCGGCGCAGACGGCGAAGCAGAAGGCCCAGGCGCTCGCGATGTCGCGCTGCATGCGGTCTCACGGCGTACCCAACTTCCCCGACCCGTCGTTCCAGACCGGGCCCAACGGTGGCGTCGGCGTCAGGATCGGCGGAGCCGGGATCGACCCGAACTCGCCCTCGTTCCAGGCCGCCTCGAAAGCGTGCGGTTCGATCTTCGGCGGCGCGCCGACGATCACGAAGGCGCCGGGCTAACCGGCGAGACTCTCCCAGCGTGCGTATAGCTGGTCGACCGCGGCCTTGGCCTGCTCGTGGCGGGCGGTCGCGGTCGCACTTCGCTGTGGCGTCGACCACGCCACCGGATCCGACAGCTCCTCCTCGAGCGACTTGAGCGAGGCCTCGGCGGCCTCGATCTCGCGCTCGAGCCGCTGCTGCTCCTTGGCGTTGTTCGAGGGAGGCGCCGTGCTCGCCGACTTCGCACGCGGCTTGGCCGCCTTTTCCGGCTTGACGTTCTCCCGCCGAGCACGTTCTTCCCGGACGCGGACGTACTCCGGCCAGCCACCCAGGTAGCTGTGGAGCGTCCCATCCTCGATCGCCACCGTGCGCTTGCCGACGGCGTCGAGCAGCGCGCGATCGTGGGAGACGAGCAGCAGCGACCCGCTGAATTGGTCGAGAGCCTGTTCGAGCGCCTCACGACTCTCGAGATCGAGGTGGTTGGTGGGCTCGTCGAGGATCAGCACATTTGCTCCCGACTGGACCAATATCGCGAGTGATAGCCGCCGGCGCTCCCCGCCCGACAGCACATCGAGCGACTTCTCGACGTCCTCCCCGGAGAACAGGAACCGCCCGAGCAGCCCGCGCGCCTGGTTCGGGGTCAACTTGGTCAGATGGGTCGTCGCCTCGAGTACCGTCCGCGCGCTCCCGGCCGAGAGCTCCTCGGCGTGCTGGGACAGAAACCCGAGCTTCACGTTGTGCCCGGTCCGGAGCTTGCCGGTGACCAGCGGCCCCGCGGTCGGGCTTTCGAGTTCCCGGCGACCCGCGAGCGTCTCGATCAACGTGGTCTTGCCGGCGCCGTTCGGGCCGACGAGGGTCACGTGCTCACCCCGTTCGAGCCATAGCTCGGCGTCGTCGAGGAGCACGCGGTCCCCCACGTTCATGTTCCCGTTCTCGAACTCGAACACGACGCGGCCGCTCCGCTCGGGCGGCTTGAACGAGAACTCGAGCGCCGCCCCGTCGGCCGCGCCACGCTGGAGGCGGTCCATCTTGGCGAGCTTCTTGGCCCGCGACTGGGCCTGGCGGGCCCGGGTGCCCGCGCGGAACCGGGTCACGAAACGCTCGAGCCGCTCGATCTCGGCCTCCTGGCGCTCGATCGCGCGCCCGAGCGCGAGGTCGCGCGCCGCCTTCTCCCGGCGCCAGGCGTGCCAGGGTCCTTTGAAGAACTTTCCGCGGCCAGCCTCGAGCTCCAGCACGCTCGTGCCGACGGCTTCGAGGAACCAGCGGTCGTGCGCGACGAGCACGATCGCGGCGTCGAGGCTCACGAGGTGCGTCTCCAGCCACTCGAGCGACTCGATGTCGAGGTGGTTGGTCGGCTCGTCGAGCAGCAGCAGGTCCGGATCGCCGGCGAGCGCTCGCCCGAGCGATGCCCGCGTGAGCTCGCCACCCGAGAACGTGCTGAGTGGCCGGTCGAGGTCCTCGGCATCTCGGAATCCAAGGCCGTGCAGCGCCGACAGCGCGCGGTCGCGCCAGCCGTAGCCGCCGGCGTGCTCGAGGCGAGCCTGCGCCTCGGCGTAGCGGCCGAGGGTGGCGTCGTCGTGGGCTCCGTTTGCCATCGCGGTTTCGAGCTCGGCGAGCTGCTGCTCGATCGCCACCAGCTCGCGGGCGCCGGACAGCACGTAGGCGCGGAGGCTCAGGTCGCGGTCGCGCGGCGGGCGCTGGTCGTGGAGCGCGATCTTGGTGTCCTTGGCCAGCGTGAGGTCCCCGAAGTCGACCGAGGCCTCGCCGGCCAAAATCCGGAGCAGGGTCGTCTTGCCAGCGCCGTTGCGTCCGGACAGCGTCATCCGGTCGCGGCGCTCGAGCTTGAACGAGATGCCGCGCAGGAGCGGCTCGCCGGCGATGTCCTTGCCGAGGTCGGATGCGATTACGACTGCCATGACTAGTGAGTGATGGTATGCAGGCCGCCCCGTCTAGCATCGTCCGGATGTGGAAGTCGCCGTGGCCCCCGATCCCTCCGGTCGAGCTGCCGCCGGCGCGCACGATCGTCGCGCCCGGTCGCGGTGAGCTGTTCCTGCGCGACACGGGAGGCGACGGGCCGACGGTGATGTTGCTCCACGGCTGGGTCGCGAGCGCCGACCTCAACTGGTGCGGCGCGTACGCCGACCTCGCCGGCGCCGGCTATCGCGTGCTCGCGATCGACCATCGTGGGCACGGGCGCGGGCTGCGCGCTTTGACCCCGTTCCGGCTGACCGACTGCGCCGGCGACGCCGCCGCGGCTCTCCGTCTGCTCGACTCCACGCCGGCGACCGTGGTCGGCTACTCGATGGGCGGATCGATCGCCCAGCTGATGGCGCGCGACCAGCCGGACGTGGTCGGCGGCCTGGTCTTGAGCGGCACCGCCCAGCACTGGCAGGACCCCGAGACGCGACGCGCGTTCAAGGCGCTCGGTCTCGTCGGGCTACTGCTGTCGGTGGCGCCGCGCACGACCTGGAGGGCGGCATTCCGACGCGTCGGCATGCCCGAGGGCGCGGATACGGCGTGGGTGCTGTCAGAGGCGATGCGCCACTCGGTGCCGGACCTCGTCGAGGCCGGCCGCGAGCTCGGGCGCTTCGACTCGCGACCGTGGCTACGGCCGCTCGGGGTCCCGTCCGCGGTCGTGGTGACGTCGCGGGATGCCGCGGTGGCGCCGGCGAAGCAACACGAGCTCGCCGCCTCGCTCGACGCGCAGGTATTCGAGGCACCGATCAACCATCTCGAGATCACGACCAACGAACGGGCGTACAACCCAGCGCTGCTGCGCGCGCTGGCCGCGGTCGGCGGCCGCGAGGGCGCGGCGGTGGCGTAACCCGCTCCCCGGTCTCGGCCTGCATCGTCTGACAATTAGCGCCGGCGATCCGTCCGGTACGCTTAGCAAACAGATGCGCCGCGCCCGGATCGCCACCGGATTCCTGGTCACCGCGACGACCGTGCTGGTCGCCGCGCCGGCCGCGCTCGCCACGGGCGTCTCCCACGGCGGAGAGGGCTGGTACGGCGAAACCTCGGACACCGTGATCACCAACGCGATGTTCCTGACGATCATCTTCTTCCCGACGGTCATCCTGGTCCTCTCGCTGGTCCAGTGGCGGCTCGAAAAGCGCAAGCACGCCCGGATGGCCGCGGCCAAGGCGCGTGCCGCGAACGCCGACTGGCGCGGCGGCTGGTAGCCGCTCGGAGGCGAAGTAAAACGGCCGGTGGCGTCCGCTCGCCGCAACCGTTTGCAGAATTCCTGGACGCTCGGCCTAGAACAGGTGTTTAGCCAACACCGGCAGGGGTGTTCTTCGGCGAGTGCAGCGATAGTCTGTGCGTCGGTGAACCGGTTTCCCACCGCGCGCGGCCATGCAGGGGGCGTACGTGGGAGCAACTAAATCGGAGGCGCAGGCATGGCGAAGAGTGGGGCGGTAGAGCAAAGAGGCACCGCACGCGCAGGTGCTCCGCGTAAGACGGCCAACGGAAAGGCCGCCAACGGAAGGGCGCCCAACGGCAAGGCCCCGAACGGCGCCGCTACCACCCCGAAGAACGGCCGGGCACTGGTCGACGATCCCGCGCTTGCCCGTCTCGAGCACGCCCTCCTGGCAGCCGCGGCCGGCGACTTCGGAGTGCGCCTGCCGGCGCGCCGCAAGGACGACATCGGACGCCTCGAAGCCGCCTTCAACCAGATGGCTGCGCGCAATGCCGCCTTGGAGGCCGAGCTCGTCCGCGTCGCCGAGATCATCGGCCGCGAGGGTCGCATGACCGAGCGCGCGCGCCTGCACGGCGCAAGCGGGGCGTGGGCGACGACGGTCGGCTCGGTCAACGGCCTGATCGACGACCTCGTCCGCCCGACCACCGAGGTCGCGCGCGTGATCGTCGCCGTGGCCGAGGGCGACCTGAACCAGAAGATGGCGCTCGAGATCGAGGGCCGCCCGGTCAAGGGCGAGTTCGCCCGCATCGGCACCACGGTGAACTCGATGGTCGAGCAGCTGTCGAGCTTCGCGGCCGAGGTGACCCGCGTCGCTCGCGAGGTCGGCACCGACGGCAAGCTCGGCGGCCAGGCCCAGGTACCAGGCGTCGCCGGCACCTGGAAGGACCTCACGGACTCGGTCAACTTCATGGCCTCGAACCTGACCGACCAGGTGAGAAACATCGCCCAGGTCACCACCGCCGTCGCGAACGGCGATCTCAGCCAGAAGATCACCGTCGACGTGAAGGGCGAGGTGCTCGAGCTCAAGAACACGGTCAACACGATGGTCGACCAGCTGTCGGCCTTCGCCGACGAGGTGACCCGCGTCGCTCGAGAGGTCGGCACCGAGGGCATCCTGGGCGGTCAGGCCCAGGTCCCGGGCGTCGCCGGCACCTGGAAGGGCCTGACCGACAACGTCAACTTCATGGCCCGCAACCTGACCGACCAGGTCCGCAACATCGCCCAGGTCACCACCGCGGTGGCCAACGGCGACCTCAGCCAGAAGATCACGGTCGACGTGCAGGGCGAGGTGCTCGAGCTCAAGCGGACGGTCAACACCATGGTCGACCAGCTGTCCGCGTTCGCGGACGAAGTGACCCGGGTGGCCCGCGAGGTCGGTACCGACGGCAAGCTCGGCGGCCAGGCCAAGGTCGAGGGCGTGTCGGGCACCTGGAAGGGCCTGACCGAGAACGTGAACTTCATGGCCTCGAATCTGACCGACCAGGTCCGCAACATCGCCCAGGTGACGACCGCGGTGGCGCAGGGCGACCTGTCGAAGAAGATCACGGTCGACGCCCGCGGCGAGATCCTCGAGCTCAAGGACACGATCAACACGATGGTCGACCAGCTTCGAAGCTTCGCGGCGGAGGTCACCCGCGTGGCGAGAGAAGTGGGTACCGAAGGCATCCTCGGCGGCCAGGCCGAGGTCGAGGGCGTGTCGGGCACCTGGAAGGGCCTGACCGAGAACGTGAACTTGATGGCCTCGAACCTGACCACCCAGGTGCGGAACATCGCCGGCGTGACCACGGCCGTGGCCCACGGCGACCTCAGCCAGAAGATCACCGTCGACGCCAAGGGTGAGGTCGCGGCGCTGGCCGAGACGATCAACCGGATGGTCGACCAGCTGAACTCGTTCGCCGCCGAGGTGACCCGGGTGGCGCGCGAGGTGGGTACCGAGGGCATCCTCGGTGGCCAGGCCCAGGTCCCGGGCGTGGCCGGCACGTGGAAGGACCTGACCGACAACGTCAACTTCATGGCCCGCAACCTCACCGACCAGGTGAGAAACATCGCCCAGGTGGCGACCGCGGTCGCCAACGGCGACATGACCCAGACGATCACCGTCGACGCCCGCGGCGAGATCCTCGAGCTCAAGCAGACGCTGAACCGGATGGTCGCCCAGCTGTCGAGCTTCGCCGCCGAGGTGACCCGCGTCGCGCGCGAGGTCGGCACCGAGGGCAAGCTCGGCGGCCAGGCCGAGGTCGAGGGCGTGTCCGGAACGTGGCGGCGTCTAACCGAGAACGTCAACCAGCTGGCGGTCACGCTGACCACCCAGCTGCGCGCGATCGCCGAGGTGTCGACCGCGGTAACCCAGGGCGACCTGACGCGGTCAATCTCCGTCGAGGCTCAGGGCGAGGTCTCGGAGCTCAAGGACAACATCAACCAGATGATCGCCAACCTGCGCGAGACGACCCAGCGAAACGAGGAGCAGGACTGGCTGAAGACGAACCTGGCAAGCATCTCGGGGATGCTCCAGGGCCAGCGCGATCTGGCGGCGGTGACGCAGATGATCATGAGCGAGGTCGCACCGATGGTGAACTCTCAGCACGGGGCGTTCTTCCTCGCCGAACCAGCGGCCGACGACGGCAGCCCGGAGCTGCTGCTCGCGGCCTCGTACGGCTACACGCCGCGCGGCAGCGAGATGCGCAGCCGGTTCGTGATCGGCGAAGGCCTCGTCGGACAGGCGGCGCTCGACAGAAAGACGATCGCGATCAGCGACGCGCCTCCCGGCTACATCAAGGTCGGGTCGGGCCTCGGCGACGCGGCGCCGCACGACATCCTGGTGATGCCGGTGCTGTTCGAGGACCAGGTCCTCGGCGTCATCGAGCTCGCGTCGATCACTCCGTTCTCCGAGGTCCACCGCGACTTCCTCGCGCGAATCGGCGAGACGATCGGCGTCGTGCTCAACACGATCCGGGCGAACATGCGGACCGAGGAGCTGCTCACGCAGTCGCAGAGCCTGACGATCGAGCTCCAGAAGCAGTCCGAGGAGCTCCGCGAGACCAACGACGAGCTCCAGGAGAAGGCGACGCTGCTCTCGGAGCAGAACCGCGACATCGAGATCAAGAACGAGGAGATCGAGCTCGCGCGGCGTGGACTGGAAGAGAAGGCGGCGCAGCTCGCGCTGTCGTCCAAGTACAAGTCGGAGTTCCTGGCCAACATGAGCCACGAGCTCCGCACCCCGCTGAACTCGATGCTGATCCTCAGCCGGCTGATGGCGGAGAACGAGGAGAAGTCGTTGACCGACCGGGAGGTCGAGTTCGCGCGCACGATCCACTCCGCCGGCAACGACCTCCTCAGCCTCATCAACGACATCCTCGACCTGTCGAAGGTCGAGGCCGGCCGGATGGAGCTCGACATGGCACCGCTGGCGCTGGCCGAGGTCTACCAGGACGCCGAGCGGGCGTTCCGGCATGTGGCCGAACAGAAGAGTCTGTCGTTCCAGGTGGAGATCGATCCGGCACTGCCGGGGTCGGTCGTGTCCGACGAGCAGCGCCTCGGTCAGGTCCTGAAAAACCTGCTCTCGAACGCGTTCAAGTTCACCCACGACGGCGGGGTGAAGCTCTCGATCGGGTATCCGCAGGATCGCTCGGCGCTGCGGTCGGATGTGCTCCGGGATGCGGAGCGAGTGATCGAGTTCGCGGTGATCGATACCGGGGTGGGGATCCCGGACGACAAGCTGAACCTGATCTTCGAGGCCTTCCAGCAGGCCGACGGCACGACCTCGCGGAAGTACGGCGGCACCGGCCTGGGGTTGTCGATCTCCCGGGAGATCGCCCGCCTCCTCGGCGGGGAGATCCAGGTCGACTCCGCCGTGGGCACCGGCAGCCGCTTCTCCTTGATCCTCCCGTTGATCGAGCATGTCGCCGACGCCCCGGTCGACACCCGGACCGACAACGGCCATGCAGAGATGGCTGTGCTGACTGAAGACATCGAAAGGATGCCGCTCGAGGATCAGCTCGCCGACGAGATCGACGAGCTCGAGCGTGGCGACCGGGTCGTGCTCGTGATCGACTCAAAGCCCGAGCGCGCACGGACGATGGTCGAGGCCGTGCGCGCACGGGGCGCCAAGGCGATCCTGGCGCGGCGGGCGAGCGCCTCGCTCGGCCTCGCCCGTGAGCACCGCCCCAGCGCGGTCGTCCTCGCCGGTGACCTCCCCCGCTTCGAGTCCGTGCTCGGCCAGCTCAAGAAGCACCCGGACACGCGCCACCTGCCCGTCGCGCTCGTCGGTGACGGCGCCGTCCGTCTCGAGGGCCTGCGCGCCGGCGCTGCAGCGTTCATCGACGACCCGGTCGACGGTGCCGGCCTCGAGACCGCGCTCGGACGGCTCGAGGCGATTGCCGGGGCTCCGACCAGGCGGATCGCGCTGATCGCCGACAACAGCCACCTCGACGATCAAATCGGCGCGCTTCTGTCAGGCGACGAGAACCTCGACGTCCAGAGGATCGAGCCGGCTGCGGCGCTCGAGGCGCTCCGCGCCGAGCAGTTCGATCTCGGGGTCGTCGCTGTCGCCCGCCCGCGCTCGAAGGCGTTCGCGCTGATCCGCGAGGCGGCCACCGACGACGTACTCCGCGAGCTCCCGGTCATCGCGTTCGTTTCAGAATCCCTCTCGAAGGCGGATCGCGCAAGGCTCGACGCGCTGGCGAAGTCGGCCGTCGTCACGATCGCCGACTCCCCGGAGCGGCTGGTCGACCGCGCGGCCCTGTTCCTGCACCGTGCCGAGGCAACCCTTCCGGCTCCGACTCGCGAGCTGCTCGGCCACCTCCGGACCGGCGACGCGCCATTGCACGGCCGCAAGGTGCTCGTGATCGACGATGACATTCGGAACGTGTTCGCGCTGACCTCGACGCTCGAGCAACGCGGCATGAAGGTCGTGTTCGCCGAGAACGGCCGGGAGGGAATCGAGCGTCTCCACCAGCACCCCAACACGGACGTCGTGCTGCTCGACATCATGATGCCCGAGATGGACGGCTATCAGACGGCGCGGGCGATCCGCTCGATGCCTCGGTTCGAGCACCTTCCGATCATCTCGCTGACCGCGAAGGCGATGAAGGGCGATCGCGAGAAGGCGATCGCAGCCGGAGCGTCTGACTACATCACCAAGCCCGTCGACGTAGATCAGCTTCTCTCGATGATGCGCGTGTGGCTCGACGCCTAGACACACCTGCCAACACCCTCGCCGATGACGAAGCCGTGCTGGACCTGACCGAGGTCCAGGCACTGCCGATTCTGCTCGTCGACGACCAGCCCGAGAATCTCCGCACGCTCGAGGCGGTGCTCGAGCCGCTCGGGTACCCGCTCCGAACCGCGTCCTCCGGCCATGGAGCGCTGCGGATGCTGCTCGAGCAGGACTTCGCCATGATCCTCCTCGACGTGCGGATGCCCGGCCTCGACGGGTTCGAGACCGCACAGCTGATCAAGGAGAGGACTCGCACCGCCGACATCCCGATCGTGTTCCTGACGGCCGCCCAGGACGAGGCCTCGCAGATCGCCCGCGGATACGGAGTCGGCGCGGTGGATTACGTGCTCAAGCCGTTCGATCCAGACCTGCTCAGGTCCAAGGTGGCGGTGTTCGCCGCACTCGAGGCGAGCCGGCGGGCGCTGAAGCGCTCCGAGGCGCTGCTGAGCGGCGCGTTCGAGGCCGCTCCGATCGGCAAGACGGTGCTCGACGCCGACGGCCGGATCATCCGCTCAAATCCCGCGTT
Source organism: uncultured Solirubrobacterales bacterium (assembly GCA_963737055.1). Taxonomy (GTDB): domain Bacteria; phylum Actinomycetota; class Thermoleophilia; order Solirubrobacterales; family Solirubrobacteraceae; genus Palsa-465. The sequence continues at coordinate 214,541 of CAVTRE010000006.1, forward strand.
CGCGAGGCTGGTGGGCCGGGAGCCCGGCGAGCTGGCCGGGGCCGCCGTAGTCGACCTGTGCGAGCCCGAGGATCGTCCGTTGCTATCGGCGACGCTCGAGCAGGTCGCCAGGATGCAGCCTGGCAGCGCCGGGGCCGAGCAGCCGAGCGTCGATATGCGTCTGCGGTCGGGTTCCGGCTCGGAGGTATGGGTTGGGTTGGTTGCTTCCGCGATCGAGACGACCGAGTTCGCGGAGCCGCTGTTGCTGGCCCAGTGGATCGACTTGACCGTCCGCCGCCGGGCTGAGCAGGACCGCGCCGACCTTCTGCTCGAGCAGGCCGCCCGGATGCAGGCCGAGTCGGTCGCGGAAAGGCTGTCCAAGCTCGAGGACCTGAGCTCCGCGCTCGAACCACTCGGGCTCGATGAGCTCCTCCCCCAACTGGCAGCTCGCCTCGCTGAGCTGTTCGGCGTCGAGGCCGCGGAGGTGCAAATCTCGAATGAGCACGACCAGCCGCGCGTGGTCCGAGTCGCCGGCGGGCAGGTGCGGACCTCGCCCCGCGAGCCGGCGGACGCTGAAGCTGAGAGGTGGCGCCAGGTCCCGCTCGTGATCGAGCGCACGACCGTCGGCTACCTGCGCCTCGCCCAGCCGTCTGGGCGGTCGTTCACCCCGACCGAGCGCTCGCTCCTCCAGGACGCGGCCGACCGCGCCGCGTTGGCGATCCGCCGAGCCCAGCTCCACGAGGAGGAGCATCGCATCGCCGTCGAGCTGCAGCGGGGACTGGTCCCGAAGCGCCTGCCCGACGTGAGCGGTATCGACATTGCGGCGTCTTACGACGTCGCGGGTATCAGTGCGCAAGTCGGCGGGGACTGGTACGACGCGTTCGCGATGCCGGGCGGACGTCTCGGGATCGTCGTCGGCGACGTCACCGGGCGTGGCATCCGCGCCGCCTCCGCGATGGGGCAGCTCCGCACGCTCACCCGGGCGTTCGCGCTCGCGCAGGGCGCCCACCGGATTCCGGGCCAGGCGCTAGTGGCGCTGAACCGCCATCAGCTGCAGGGCGACGATGAGCACCTGTTCACGATCGTCTACGCCATCATCGACCCCGAGCACGGCACGATCGCGTGGGCGAATGGCGGTCATCCGCCGCCGCTTGTGCGCCGCGCCGACGGTACGTCTCAGTACCTCGAGGGCAACAACGGGCTGATGGGAGTCGAGGACAACCCGTACGAGACGCACGAAGAGCGGATCGACTCCGGCGACACGGTCGTGCTCTATACCGACGGCCTGATCGAACGCCGAGGGGAGTCGCTCGACGTCGGGCTGGAGCGACTGGCCGACGCTGCGTCTTCCGGGCCCGAGGATCCGCAGCACCTGTGCGAGCACATCCTCGAGAGCGTGCTCGAGGCTCCCGATCAACGCTACGACGACGTCACGGCGGTCGTCGCGCGGCTGCAGCGCTAGGCTCCGACACGGAGATGGGGTCGCTCCGAATCACGACAACGCTCCAGGCGCGCGGTCCCGCCGCCGCGGTCGTGCTGGACGACGAGCAGGTGGAGCAGATCGGAGAGGGCGCCAAGCGGTTCCCGGTCCAGGCCACGGTCAACGGCTACACATGGCGCACGACCGTCACCCGGATGGGCGGCGAGTTCCTGCTCGGCCTGAACAAGGGCGTGCGCGACGCCGCCGGCGCCCAAGCCGGCGACTCCGTCGAGGCGCTGATCGAACTCGACAGCGCCCCGCGGGAGGTGGAGGTGCCCGAAGCGCTCGCGAGCGCGTTGGCGAAAGATCCCGCAGCCAAGGCCGCGTTCGACGCGCTGTCGTTTACGAACCGCAAGGAATACGCGCGCGCGGTCGCCGATGCCAAGCGACCGGAGACCCGCGATCGCCGAGTGCAGCAGACACTCGACAAGCTCCGGCAAGGCAAGGGCGGCACGTGACCGAGAGCAACATAGAGATCGCCCGCCGGGGCTACGAAGCCGTTATGCGCGGAGATCTGGACGGCATCGGAGCGATCCTCGACCCGGACGTCAAGTGGCACGCCGGCAACCCGGGCGCAGAGTTCGGGTGCCACAACCGTGGTGAGGCGCTCGCGTTCATGCGCAAGAACTGGATGCGGCGGGGGGCGCCGCCGGGCGAACTCGTCGAGATGCTCGACGCCGGCGACAAGGTCGTGGTGATCATGCGGCGCACCGGCGATGACGGCGAGCCCGAGCTGATTGCCAACCTCACGACCTTCCGGAACGGCAAGGTGGTCGAGATGGTGCACTACCCGAACCCCGACGACGCGCGCGGGGCGGCCGGCATCTGACCGACACCGCTCGCACCCGCCCGCTGACCGGCGAGGAGTACCTCGAGAGCCTGCGCGACGGCCGCGAGGTCTGGATCGACGGCGAACGGGTTCAGGACGTCACCGAGCATCCCGCGTTCCGAAACGGGGCGCGCTCCGTCGCCCGGCTGTACGACGCGCTGCACGATCCGGACACCCGCGAGCTGATGACGGCCGAGGACCGCCACGGCATACGTACGCATCGTTTCTTCATGCCCTCGTACTCGCCTGCGGACCTGCTTGCGTCGCGCGAGGCGATCGGCCATTGGGCCCGCATGTCATACGGCTACATGGGCCGGACGCCGGACTACAAGGCGTCGTTCATGGCCACGCTCGGCGCAGACCCGGACTGGTACGCCCCGTTCGGCGAGAGCGCCCGGCACTGGTATCGCGATTACGCCGAGCGGGTGCTGTTCCTCAACCACGTTCTGATCAACCCGCCGATCGATCGCGACAAGGCCGTGCACGAGGTCGAGGATGTGTACGTCCACGTGATCCGGGAGCGCGACGACGGGATCATCGTGTCCGGCGCCAAGATGCTCGCAACGGGGTCGGCGGTGACCCACGCCACCTTCGTCGCCCAGAACAGCGCCGCTCAGCTCGAGGAGGGAAAGGCCGAGGACTACGCGCTCGTTTTCATCGCGCCGATGGACACGCCCGGGAAGAAGCTGATCTCGCGCAACTCGTACGAGTCCGCGGCACGGTCGGCGTGGGACAACCCGTTGTCGGCCCGGTTCGACGAGAACGACGCCGTCGTGATCTTCGACGAGGCGTTCATCCCCTGGGAGAACGTCCTCGTCTACCGCGACGTCAAGAAGGCGACCGGGTTCTATGCCCAGTCTGGATTCATGCCGCGCTACACGCTCCAGTCCGGGACTCGACTGGCGGTCAAGCTCGACTTCATGGTCGGTTTGTTCGCTCGCGCGCTCCGAGCCAACGGCACCGGAGGCTTCCGCGGCGTCCAGGCGAAGTTCGGCGAGCTCGTCGGCTGGCGCAACCTGATCTGGGCGCTCACCGACGCGCTTTGCTACGACCCGATGGAGGGACCCGGCGGAACCGTGATTCCCAAGATCGAGAACGCTGTGCTGATCCGGCTGTTCGGCACGGCGGCGGTCCCGAAGGCGCGCGAGCTGTTCGCCGAGATCATCGGGGGCGCCCCGCTCATGGTCCCGTCGAGCAACCGCGACCTTCAGAACGACGAGCTGCGACCGGTGATCGATCGGTTCTACCGCGGCTCGACCGGCGATGCGCACGACCGGATCAAGCTGTTCAAGCTGATCTGGGATGCCGTCGGGAGCGAGTTCGGCTCACGCCACGAGTGGTACGAGATCAACTACAGCGGCAACCAGGAGCAGATGCGCCTCGACATGGCGAGGTTCTCGGGCGGCCGCGGAATCCTCGACGCCTGCGACGCGCTGGTCGAGCAGTGCATGTCCGAGTACGACCTCGACGGGTGGACCGACGACACCTGGCTGGAGGTGCCCGGGACTCAGCCGACGTAGCCGTGCCTGCGCATGAAGCGGCGCAGGTTGGCGACGAACTTGGCTCCGCCGGGCTCCTCCGGACTGAGCGCGCTGTTCAGGTGGCCGAGCGCGACCTGACGGGACAGGAAGCGGTTGACGAGCTTGCCGTGGCCGAGTAACTCTTCGTCCGCCGCCCACGCTGCCACGACCCCGACGCTGTCCGGGTATTGCTGCTTGGCCATGCTGTTGAAGGCCTTCATCCAGCCGGCAGCGTCCCGGGCGATCAGCTTCGGGTAGTGGCGGGTCACGTTCACGAAACGGCGGCCCGAGAACGTGAGGATCTGGATCGGCAGCCCCGACGCCGCGTAGTCGGTGAACTCGTACGCGAACGAGTCGTCGGCGGTGAGGAACTCGAGGTGGCCGTTTTGGCCGAGATCGACGATCTCCTCGCCGGGGTCCCCGAAGTTGTGCTGGGTCATGACGTACGTCATCGTGCCGGGGTCAAACGAGAAGATCTGTTCGATCGAGCAGCAGTGCGCACCCCCGCTGTAGAGGTCGAGGACCACGTCCGGCTGGCCGTTGTGCTCGAGGTCGAGCACGTGCACCGAGGATCCCTTGCCCGACGGCGACCCCGGCGCGCAGTACTTCCCGCAGACGCCCGAGACGACGGGCTGGTTGTAGAATACCGTGCCTCCCTGTGCGATCGACAGGTGCAGCCCGGCGTAGTTCGGATACGAGCCCGTGAACGTGAACGTCGCGCTCACAGCGCCCGACTGAGCCGTCTGCGTCGCCGCGAGCGCGGCCGGCGCCGGCGCTGCGAGGACCATCAGCGCCGCGACCAGTCCGGCGAACAGCGACACGCGTTTCCCCGCGCCCCGGCGGCCGCGGTTCACCCGGCGCCCCGGCGGCGGCGTGACCACGGCGCCCCGGCGGCCGCGTAACCACGGCGGCACACCACCGCTTCCGGTTAACCCCTCACTCGCCGCTCCGCGCGCGGTGAATCCAGATTCACCCGGCTCCAGCAAGGTTAACGCCGCACTCGCGTGGTGGGGATCGGCGAGTGAGGGGTTAACCGCATCGCGTGATCGTATCCGTCACGGGGGCGGTCAGATCCTGAACACCGGGATCAGACGCTGCTCGTGCTCGGCGTCGATCCGCGCGATCACCTCGAGATGCTCCTCGAGACCGGAGCCGCGCAGCTTGGTGGCCAGCAGCTCGTCGACCTGGTAGATCCCGGCGCTGTTGGACATCGCGATCTCGACGCGCACGGCGCGGTCGGTCCCCGGCGAGATCTTCACGTCTTCAATTGCATACGCCGACAGGGAGTGAATGTTGAGGCGTCCGGACTCGAACGGCACGCGCGATCGTCCGCGCGCCATGTCGAGCGCATCGGCGACACGGACGATCCCGGCCTCGACCGTGAACGGTGCGCCCTTGCGCCGGTGACCGATGATCGCGTGCATCGCGTCCGAGGCGATCACGGTCCTTTCCGGCTCCTCGTACGCGCCCGCGAGGAGCGAGTCGAGCATGTCGGCGGTCAGGAACAGGCTGTAGCGCTCGTGGTCGTCCCGGTGGATCGACATGCCGACGCAGTGGAACAGGCAGCCGGCGGCGATCACGACCTCGGCGTCGTGATCGGTCATACCGTAATCGGCGGTGACGCTCGGTGTCACGCCTCGGCGGAACAGAAGCCGGGCGAGGCGCAGGCCGATGTTGAGCACGATCTGGATGTGCACCCACGAGTGGTCGGACATCCCGAGCCGCCGGGATGCATTCACCGCCGACACATGCCACAGCGCCTTGACATGCGTGTCCGCGTTGACCGCCTCGAGGAACCGCTCGAGTCGGCGGTTGCCGCGCGTCGGCGCTCGCACCCGCACCTCCGCGATCGCCTCCCGTGGCGGGATCGGCGGGTCGAGACGGTCGAGGCGTTGCATGTCCCGGCCGGCGAAAGGTGGGTCGTCCGGGATCGCCGGGTCGCCCGGGATCGCCGGGTCGCCCGGGATCGCCGGGTCGTCCGGGATCGCCGGGTCGTCCTGGCCCGGTTCTTCGAGCTCATCCATGGGGTACCTCCAGCAGTAGACCCTCCCGCAACCCGCCGTTGGCGACCTCGAGCGGAGCCCCGAACAGCTCCGCGGCCGCCTCGAGGACCAGCAGCCCGGCCGGGAGGAGCCGGACGCGGTCTTCGTCGAGGTCGAACCGGCGCGCCAGCTCGGCCGCCGGCGCCCCGGCCAGCAGCGCCAGCACCCGGCTGAACGCGGCGGGATCGAGCTTCGGTCCCGCGATCCGGCGCAGCGAGGTCGCGCTCCCCCCCACCGCCACGACCCGAGCCGTAGCCGGCGGCTGGACCCCGTCGAGTACCTCGCGCACTCGCGCCCGGGCTCGTGACAGGTGTTCCTCCGACGGCGGGTCGGAGTGCAGGCACTCGTCGGCGACCATGCCCGAGCCCACTTCGAACGACGCGAACCAGCTCACCCGATCCGGCACCGTGCCCACGACCAGCTCGCACGATCCTCCGCCGGCGTCGACCACGCCGAGCGGGCCGGCGGGATCGTAGGCCAGCGTGCGCGCGGCCCCGGCGAACGCAAGGCGCGCCTCGGCCTCCGCGGACAACACGACGACGTCGAGGCCGCACGCGTCGCGCACTGCCGCCACCAGCGCGTCGCGATTCGCCGCCAGCCGGACGGCCGCGGTGGCGACCCCGCGCACATCCGCGGCACCCAGCTCGCGCGCGGCGCGGAGCTGGGCGGCGACCACCTGGGCGACCTCGGCGACCTTCTCCTCACGGATCTCTCCGTTCGAGGTCAGCCCCCGCCGGAGGTGGGTGAACTCGCGCTCCTGGTGGATCTCGAGGAGCCGTTCGCCGTCGGAGTCCGCGACGAGCAGCCGCGTGGTGTTCGAGCCGATGTCGATGCAGGCACGGCGCACGATGGGGGTGCGGGCGACGCCCCACGGCAGACGGCGGCCATCGCTCGCGCGCTGACTCTACTGATGTCGGGAGACGGGCGCCGGTGCGGGCCCGTCGTCGGGCTCAACGCCGGGGATCGACCCGGGATGCCCGCCGTTTGCCCCCGGAGCCGCGCCGTTTGCGCCCGAAGCCCCGCCGTTTGCCCCCGAAGCCGCGACGTCCGGCCCCTGACCTTCGCCGCCGTCAAAACCCCCGGAGCCGCTTTCACCCGCCATGTCCGATGGCTGTGCGGTCATGTTCAACCCCATGAGAGCGAACCAGGCGAACGCGGTGACCGTGAGCGAGCCCGCGCCTGCCACAGCCAGCGCCCACCGAGGGCTTGCGAGCGCGGCGAGGGCACCGCCGAGGAGGATCCCTGCCCCCGGTACCAGCTGAAACATCGACTCGTTGAGGCCCATCATCAGCGCCATCCAGCGCTCCTGGGTCGCTTCCTGGAGCGCGGTGCGAGCCGACACGGCCTCCACGCCGTTGCCGATCCCGGCGAACCCGGCGCCGACGATCGCGACGGCCAGTGTGGGCGCAATCGACATCACGAGGAAGCCGACGGCGAGCGAGCCGGCTCCGATCACGATCAGGTCGCGCGACGGCAGCGCGCGCCATCGGGCGTAGACCGCCGCTCCGGCGACCGCGCCCGCTCCCCACGCCGACAGCAATGCGCCGTACCCCTCCGACCCCGCGTTCAGCGAGTGCTCGGCGAACACGACCTCGACCGGGACCGAGATCGTGAAGAACAGAACGCCGAACCCCTGGAGAAGCAACAGGCGCCGGATAACCACATGCTCGCGGGCGTATGCGAGCCCCGCGCGTACCCGTCCGCGGGCCGATTGGCGGCCCGATGCCGGCTCGGGCAGCCCACTTGCGGTCGCCAGGGTGAATCCGATCGCCGCGAATACGCAGCCGTCGGCAATCAGCGCGGCACTCGTCCCCCCGGCCGCCACGGCCGCCCCTCCGATCGCCGGGCCAACCATGAAGCACACCGAGAAGGCGGCGTTGGCCACGGCGTTCCCCTCGCGGAGCAAACCGACCGCGGACGTCACGCTGACCGTCGCGGCTCGGGCGAGCGATCGCGCGGTTAGCGCCGCCACGCCATCGACGAGCGCGAGCGCGAGTACCGCGCTCAGCGAGAAACGGTCCGCCACCCACGCCAGCGAGAAGAACACGAGCGCCTCGAACCAGTACAGCGCCGGCAGAGTCGGGCGCAGCCGGCGATCCTGGAGGCGCGCGACCGCGAGCGGCGAGAGCAACGCGGGCGCGAACTGCGAGGCGAGGAAGAAGGCTGCGGCCCCTAACGCGCTTCCGGTACTCCGGTAGACCAGCAGCGCAAGTGTCAGCGAGCCGACCATAAAGGCCAGCTCGTTCAGCGCGTAGGCAGCCAACAGCCGCCGGTATGCAGGAATCTGCAGGACCCGGTTCACCGGATATACCTCCGCCTCGATCCTAATACCGCCGCGGTGTGCATGCTCGCGCGAAGACGGAATTGCTCCAATATCAGGTGTGATCCCTGCGCATCTTTACCCAGGAGGCCGTGGTGGCCAATCGACTTTTTGAGAGGCCCGCGTCGCCCGGCTGTCATCCTGTTTTGCAGATGACGCTCCGATCGCGGTCCTGGGATCGCGCCAACACTTTTGCCCACAGCGCGTTCCCGCCCGATCGGTTGGCGGCGGAGCGCTCGAGCACCGTATCCGTGTGCCTGCCCGCGCGCAACGAGGCGCGAACGATCGGCCCGATTCTCGACGAGCTCGTGCCGTTGCGGGAGCTCGGCGTCGTCGACCAGATAGTGGTCGTCGATCGTTCGAGTGACGGAACGGCCGAGATCGCCCGCGGGCTCGGCGCGGAGGTCCATGATCAGGACGAGCTGATGCCCGAGCTCGGGCCCGTGCTCGGCAAGGGCGACGCGATGTACCGCGCGCTACCGGTGTTGACGGGCGAGGTGATCTGCTTCCTCGACGCCGACTCCGAGCGGTTCGGCGCCCATTTCGCGTGCGGCGTACTCGGCCCGCTGCTCTGCGGCTCGGGGATCTCGTTCGTCAAGGGCTTCTATCGCAGGCCGTTCCGGGTCGCGGAGGTCACGGTCCCGGACGGCGGGGGCCGCGTCACCGAGCTCACCGCCCGGCCGCTCCTCAATCTCTTCTATCCCGACCTCGCGGCCGTCCGGCAGCCCCTGGCCGGCGAGATCGCGGCGCGGCGCGAGCTACTCGAAGCGCTGCCGTTCGCCACCGGGTACGGGGTCGACATCGGCCTGCTGATCGACGCCTACGCGCTGGCCGGCCTCGACGCGATCGCCCAGGTCGATCTCGACGTGCGCCAGAACGCTCACCAGCCCCTCCGCGACCTGGGTCCGATGGCATACGCGGTTCTGCGAGCCGTGACCGTCCGGCTCGAGCGCGAAGGCCGGCTGCGCAGCCCATTGCCGGCGACGTTCACCCTGGCCGGCGCCCAGGCGCCACATCCGGGGGTCTCCGAGCCGGTCGAGCGGCCGCCCCTCCGGAGCCTCCGCCAGGCTGCCTGACCCCAGGCTGCCTGACCCCGGGCTGCCCGACCCCGGGCTGCCTCACCCTGGCCGCCTGGACCCTCGGCCGGGCCTCCGTCGAGTCAGGAGCGGGCGAACGCGGCCCGAAGGGCCTTCGAGCCGGCCGCGGCCCGCTCGAGATACCCATACGTCCCCTGGTCCCGCAACTCCTCGGCAGCCTCGAGCAGGCCGCCGAAGGCCGCGAAGGCGAACGCCCCGCCGACCGATATCCGGGCCACCCCGAGCTCTGCCAGCGCGCTCACGGTCGGCGCACCGCGAACCGCGAGCACGTTCACGGGAGCGTCGACCGCCTCGAGCACTTGACGGATGTCGTCGGCCTTGGTCAAACCGGGGCCGTACAGAACGTCCGCGCCGGCCTCCTGGTAGGCGTTCAAGCGCGCGATCGTGTCGGCCAGATCGGGCTTCCCGCGGATGAAGTTCTCGGCCCGCGCGGTGAGCACGAGCCTCACGGGCCCAGCGTGCGCGGCCTCCGCGGCCGCTGCCACTCGCTCGCGGGCGAGGCTTAGTTCGTAGATGTCGTCCGCATCGCGGGAGTAGTCCTCGACCGAGGCGCCCGCGAGTCCCGCGTCGACCGCCAGCGCCATCGTGGCCGCCACGCCGCTGGGATCGTCGGCGAACGCATTCTCGAGGTCGGCGGAGACCGGCACGTCGGTGCCGCGCGCCAGATCGGCGGCGTGAGCGAGCGCCTCGTCACGCGTGACGGCCCCGTCGGGACGGCCGAGCGTGGCCGCGTGACCGCTGCTGGTGGTCGCGATCGCCTGGAACCCCAGCGACACGAGCAACGCGGCCGAACCGAGATCCCATGCGTTCGGCATCAGCAACGGGTCACCGCGCCGGTGCAGCTCGAGGAAGCGCTTCGCGTCGTCCGCCTGAGTGCCGTTCACCGGGCCAGCCTAACGCAGCACCCGCGTGGGTAAAGTCGAAGCATGAGCTCAGGCTCCACGACGCGCACGCGCGACCCGGAAGCCGGCGAGGACGGCTCCTTCCAGCGGCAGGTCAGCCAGTTCCGCCGCTGGGTGACGTCCGATCCCGACGCCGAGTTCCCGGTGGAGGCGGGCCGCTACCACCTGTACGTCGCCCGCGCCTGTCCCTGGGCTCACCGGACGATCATCGCTCGTCACCTGATGGGACTCGAGGCCGCGATCGGCATCTCGTTCGTGGACCCGATCCGAGACGAGCGCGGCTGGGCCTTCACCGGTGGCGAATACGTCGATCCGGTCAGCGGCTTCGCGTTCCTGAGCGAGGCTTACCTGGCGACCGACCCCGAATACGCGGCGCGCGTGACGGTGCCGGTCCTGTGGGACAAGCAGACCGGCGTAATCGTCTCCAACGAGTCCGCGGACATCCTGCGCATGCAGCACACGGTGTTCGCATCGGTCGCCGAGCATCCCGTCGAGCTCTTTCCCGAGCGGCTCCAAGACGAGATCGAGGCGCTGAACGAGCGGATCTACGACAACGTGAACAACGCGGTCTACAAGGCCGGGTTCTCCACCAGCCAAGCCGTCTACGAGCGCGAGGTGGCCGACCTGTTCGCGTTACTCGATGAACTCGACGCCCGGCTCGCCAACCGGCGCTTCCTGTTCGGCCCCGGCCCGCTCGAGACCGACTGGCGCCTGTTCACCACGCTCGTGCGGTTCGATGCCGTGTACCAGATCCACTTCAAGTGCTCGCTCCGCAAGCTGATCGAGTACGAGCACCTCTGGCCGTACACCCGCGATCTGTACCAGTGGCCCGGCATCGCCGACACCGTCGATTTCGACGAGATCCGCCGGCACTACTACCTGACCCACCCGATGATCAACCCAAGTGGGCTGATCGCGGTCCGTCCCGCCGAGGACTTCGACTCGCCGCCCGGCCGCGAGTCGCTCCGGTAAGGGACCGCCGCACCCGCCCACCATCTCGGGTAGTGGCACCCACCATCTCGGGTAGGCCGCCGCGCCTTGGTGTCAGAGCAGAGACCGCTGGGACCGGTTCCACCGATGCGTGCGTTTCTTAACAAGACGTTAGAATGGCTCCGGGAACGCAGGGGACGTGTGCGCTAGCCAGGGGGAGTAACTGGATGTTGGACGGACGTCGTGCTGACATGCTGCTCGAGCGAGAGCCCGAGCTACACCGGATGCGGGAGGCGATCCGGCAGGCGACTACCGGTGCCGGCGGGCTGGTCGTTATCGGCGGACCTGCCGGGATCGGAAAGACCGCTTTGCTCCGGGCAGCGGTATGCATGGCCGAGGAGGCGGGCGTGCGGGTGCTGCGGGCCCGGGCGACCGACCTCGAGCAGGAGTTCTCGTTCGGAGTGGTCAGGCAGCTGTTCGAGGCACCCCTGGCACGAGCCGCCGCCGGCGAACGCGAGGCGCTGCTCGGTGGCGCGGCCGCGCTCGCGGGGCCGCTGTTCGAGTCGGGTCCAGCGCCCGCCACACCAACCGAGGACGATCCGGCCGCGCCCCCGGACGGTAACTCCGTAGCGGGGTCACCCGGGCCCGCGGATCGGCGGTTCACGCTCGTCCACAGCCTTTTCTGGCTGACGTCCAACATCTCGAGGACCGGCCCGATCGCGCTCGTGGTCGACGATTGCCACTGGGCCGACCAGCCGTCGCTGCGGTTCCTCGCGTACGCGAGCGCCCGCTGCGACGAGTTGGGTGTGCTCGTGATCGTGACCGTTCGCGACGGAGAGCCGTCGACGGTCAAAGAGCTGCTCGTCGCCCTGCGGGCTCACCAGCACGCGATCCTGATCGAGCCGACCTCGCTGAGCGCGGGGGCGGTTGCGCAGCTGGTGCGCTCCGGGCTCGGCGCGCACGCCGACGCCGATTTCTGCGCCGCGTGCGCTCGGGCCAGCGCGGGCAATCCCTTCCTGGTCCGTGAGCTGATCGCCGAGCTCGAGAACGAGCACGTCGAGCCGGTGGCCGCCAGCGCCTCCCGGGTTGAGAGCGTCCGCCCGGAATCAGTGTCCCGAGCGGTGGTGGCCAGGTTGAACCGCCTCGGAGCCGATTCCCGGAATCTGGCGCGGTCGGTCGCCGTGCTCGAGAACGCGACGCTCCGTCAGGCCGCCACCCTCGCCGGGATTCCTCTCGCCCGCGCGATGCGCGCCGCCGATCGCTTGATCTCGGCCCAGATCCTGGCGCAGGCGGCGTCGCTTGTTTTCGTCCATCCGGTACTGCAGCGGACGGTGTACGAGCGCATCCCGGCGGCCGCGCTCGCGGATGGGCACCGGCGCGCCGGACTGCTGCTCGCCGGCGAGGGCGCCAGGAGCACGCGTGTCGGAGCACACCTGTTGCGCGGCGAGCCCGCCGGCGACCCCGCGGTCGTGGTGCTGCTGCGCGAAGCGGCCCGGGCTGCCCTCGCCGACGGCGCCCCGCAGACCGCGGTCAGGCTGCTGCGGCGCACTCTGACCGAGCCACCCGCGAACGACGCCCGCGGCGTCGTGCTCGCCGAGCTTGGCGAGGCTGAGGCGCTGGCACGTGATCCGGCAGCCGGCGACCACCTGCGCGAGGCGCTCGAGCTGGTGGTGGCGCCGGCCATTCGCGTGAGGCTTGCACGCGTCCGCAGCGAGCTGCTCGTGTGGGACGGGCGTCCGGTCGAGGCGCACAGCGTGCTCGTCGCCATGATCGAAGAGCTGGGGCCGGCGGCAGCGCCACAGCTGCGTGCCCAACTCGAGGCCCTGCGCGCCCTCACGGCGTCGCTCGATCGGCGACTGGTCGCTGAGGTCGAGCCTCGGCTTCCCGCCTTGCGCGAGCTCGCTGTCGCGGCTGGCCCGGCCGGGCGGAGCCTCCTCGTGTTTGATGCATGCTGGCAAGCAACGCGCGGAGTGGGTCCTGGCGATTGGCGTGAACAGCTGGATGCCGGACTTGACCGCGGACGTCTGGTGACCGAGGAACCGACGGGGCCGCAGATGGCGCGATACGCCATCTCGACCTTGGTGTTCGTTGACGAGGTACGGCGAGCGCGAGAGTTGATCGACGAGTTGCACGCCGACACGCTGTCGCGCGGGTCGATCGATGCACACCTCTCGAGCCTGACCTGGGGCGCGCTACTGGCCCTCCGGTGTGGCGAACTGTCGCGGGCCGAAGCCGATGCGCAGGCCGCGCTCGAGCTGGGCAACCGCCACCGCGTCTTGTGGGCGCGGGTCTGGCCCGCGGCCTTCCTCGCCCGGGCCATGCTCGAGCGCGGGGCGGCCGAGGCGGCCGACAGGGTGCTGGCCGAGGCGCCGATAGAGGAGGCGATCGACACCATTGCGGCACTGCACGCGTTGATGGCCCGGGCGCAAGTCCGCCTCGTCCTGGGGCGCACCGCGGAGGCGATCTTGGATCTGCGCCGCGTCGGCGAAGCCTCGATGCTCGACAACCCCAATAATCTCCCGTGGCGCTCGACGCTCGCGCTGGCGATCGGCGCCCGCGAACCGACGGAGGCGCGCGTCCTCGCTGACGCCGAGCTTGACCGAGCCAACTATCTCGCGCAACCTCGTGCGATCGGTGTCGCCCTGCGCGCGTGCGGGGTGCTCGCGGGTGGCGACGACGGGATCGCGATTCTCGAGGAGGCGGTGGCGTCCCTGCGGAGCTCGCCGGCTCGCCTGGAGCTCGCGCGGGCGCTATGCGACCTCGGCGCCGCTCAGCGCCGTGCCGGCAAGCGGAGCGCAGCGCGCCAGCAGCTGCGCGAGGCCGCCCATCTCGCCGGACAATGCGGCGCGGTCGCGCTCGCGGTCCGGATCGGGGAGGAGGTCGCCGCCACCGCCTTCTACCGGCGCCGCGACGGTGCCTCCGGAGCAGGATCGCTCACCCCGGCCGAGCGGCGGGTCGCCGAGCTCGCGGCGAGCGGACTGACCAACCGCGAGATCGCGCGCGCCTTGTTCGTTTCGGTCAAGACGGTCGGCACCCACCTCGGCCACATCTACGAGAAGCTCGACCTCCAGGGCGCGCAGGCGCGCGAGCAGCTTGGGGCGCGCCTGAACGGCCACCTGGTCGCGAACGGCACCGGCACACTCAGCGGGGCCCAGCGCGGCTAGCGGCGCTGGGCCCCGTCGACTGCTGCCTCGTCCGCGGACGGGGCATGCCCCCATTTCCTCGCGTCGTCGGAGAGAACGCGCCCCCTTCAGATCCGTTCCGGCTCGATCGACTCGAGGAAGATGAACTGGCCAATACTAGATTGCCATGCAAGCACTGGACCGCAGTCTGCGGCGTCGTTCGGGATCTCAAATCCCGAACGACGGATCAGTGTGACCGGGAGAGCCAGCGGAGCCGGCCCAAAGCCCACAGACTCGAGCGTGTTTTGCATGGGCGGATCATGCCGCCGGTAGGGGTCCCTCGCATCGGGACCCCTCCTGATTTTTCGGCTTCCGCCGGACGGCCCGGGCGGACCGGGCGGAGCGAGCGGACCGGGCGGCTCAGTGCCAGGCCCGGCGCCGCCGGCGCCGTGCCATCAGCAGCACGACCGCGACACCGGCCGCGGCCACAGGCGCGGGGTTGCGCTTGACGCGTCCCCACACGACCGAGCCCATCAACGACAGGCCCTGCATCGGCTCGCTCGCCAGGGGTGGGTTCTCGAGCGGCGGCCGCTGCTCTGCGCCCGGTGGCGGTGCCGCGGCCGGCGGTGGTGGCGGCGCGGCGGCGGCGGTGGTGGCGGCACGGCGGCGAGAGGGGGCTCCGGCGCCGGGGGCGGCGGTGGGAACGCGGCCGTAGCCGGCTCGGGCGCCGGCCGGCTCGGGCGCGGGCGGCTCAAACGGCGGCGCGGCCGGCGTGGGCGGCTCGGACGGCGGCACGACCTCGGTCGGCGCCTCGGCCGCGGCTTCGACAGGAGCAGGCGCCGGCTCCGGCGGGGCCGCCTCCTGATGGAACGGCGCGGGCTCCGGCTGCGCCGCCTCCTGATGCAACGGCGCGGGCTCAGCCGTCGGCATGGCCTCGGTCGCCGGCGCGGCTTCGGCCGCCGGCGGTGCGGCCAACGAACTCTGGAGGCGCTTGGCGAACTCCCTCAGCAGCCGCTCCGAGATGTCCTCGATCATGCCGCCACGCCCGAACCGGGCGAGGCGCCCAGTGATGTGGTAGTCCGTGACCACGTCGACGCGAGTCCCCGCCCCGTCCGCGGGCACGACGCGCGAGTTGATTGTCGCCTTGGCACCGCCCTGTCCGCGCTTGTCGGTGCCCTGGGCCTGCATCGTCGCGGTGTGCGCCGCCTCGTCGACGTTCTCCATCTCGAGCTTGCCGGTGTAGGACGCGGTGGTTGGGCCGATCTTCACAGTGAACGTCCCGTTGTAGCTGCCGTCCTCGTTGCGCCCAGTGACGGCCGCGCCTGGCAGGCACGGCGCGACATGCTCGACGTCGATCAGCGTCCGCCACACCTGCTCGAGCGGCGCGGCTACCTCAAACGACTGCTCTAGCTTCATGACGTATCGCCTCCAGGTCTTCGGGGGTGTCGACATCGCGGGCGCAGCTGAGACGGCCGCATTCGATCGTGGGACCGCCGCGCAGCAGTTCGCGAGCGCCGCGATCGCCGTGCAGCCGGGCAATCGCGCGCATCTGGACCGGGCCGAGCACGACCGGATGTCCCGGATGACCGTCGTAGACGGCCCGCGTGCCGGGCGGCTCCTCGAGGAAGCGAGTGATCAGGTCAGGCGTCATTCGCGGTTGGTCACCGAGAGTGACGATCACCCGGTTCACGTGGCCCTGCTCGGTCAGAAACTCGATCCCGCGTCGCAGCGAGGCGGCCTGGCCGTCCTCCCACTGCTCGCAGATGACGGGTTGGGCGCGCATGAAGTCAACTCGGCCCAGGATCTCCTCGGCATGGGCTCCGAGCACCACCGCGATCGGATCGAGCTCCGGTACTGCGCACTGGGCGGCTATCGCGTGGTTCAGCAAGGGGCGCCGGTCGAGCTCGGCGAGCAGCTTGGGTTGCTCGCCGAACCGGGTGCCGGCGCCGGCGGCCAGGACCAAGCCGCAGATCAAGCGGGCACCTCGTGGATCCGGCCTTTGCTCTCGGCGAGCCGGCCACCGTCGCGCCCGTGGCGGACCGCGACGATCTCGGCCATGATCGACAGCGCGGTCTCCTCGCGGCTGATCCCGCCCAGGTCGAGGCCGACAGGCGCGGAGATGCGCTCGATCTCATCGTCGGTAATGCCCGCCTCCACCAGCCGCTCGCGACGCCTGGCCTGTGCGCGGCGCGACCCCATCGCGCCGACGAACCGTGCCGGCGAGCTCAGCGCCAGCAACAGAGCTGCGTCGTCGAGCTTGGGGTCGTGGGTCAGTACCACGATCGAGGTCGCCGGATCGACGCCGCCGAGCTCGGCGACCGCCTCCTCGGGCCATGCCGCGATGACCTCCTCAGCATCGGGGAAGCGATCGGGGGTGGCGAACCGCGCCCGGGGGTCGATCACATAGGGCCGCCAGCCGGTCGCGCGCGCCACCGTGCACAGCGACGCGGCGATGTCGACCGCGCCGAACACGAGCAGTCGCGGCGCCGGACCGGTCACGTCGACGAACAGGCCGTCGCGGCGCTCTGATGTCTCCGCCCACAGCAACTCGGTCGCCATTCGGGCGGCATCGTCGTCCAGCTCGGGGGAGCCGAGCGATCCGGAGCGCGCGCCGTCGGCTTCGACCAGAAGCTTCGCTCCGGGCGCAGCGCCCTCCAAGAGGGTCACCTCGGCGGCCCGCCCACCTGAGCGTGCGACCTCCTCAAAGCGGGGTGGGCGGGAATCGTAGTCATACGCTTCCACCCACACGTCGATCTCGCCGCCGCAGGGTAGGCCGACGTCCCAGGCGTCCGAGTCGGCGATTCCGAAGTGCACGAGCTGCGGCGGATCTCCGCGGAGAATCCCATCGGCGATCTCGGCGACGGCGCCCTCGACGCACCCGCCGGACACCGAGCCCGCGATCTCGCCGTGCTCGTTGACGGCCATCTTCGACCCCGGTGGGCGCGGCGCGGACCGCTGCACGTCGATCACGGTCGCCAGCGCGATCCGGTCCCCCCGCGCCTTCCAAAGCCCAATCTCGGTCAGGACCTCTTTCATGGTTCAGATCTCCTCAAGGATGACAGCTAGCTGTTCGAGCGAGGCGAGCGAATTTCCGGCCAACAGCTCGTCCGTATGCGGGATCGCGGCGCGCATGCCGCGAGTCAGCGGCGCGAACTCGGGGTGTGCCGCGAGCGGGTTCAGCCACACCAGGCGATGCGCGCTGCGGCGCAGCCGAGCCATTTCGAGAGCGAGCTCGTCGGGGTCGCCGCGGTCCCAGCCGTCGGACAGGATCACGACGACCGCGCCGCGACCCACGCGGCGGCCGTGCTCGCGGTTGAGTGTCGCCAGCGCATCGCCGATGCGGGTGCCGCCCGAGAAGTCCACGACGGCCTCGGTGGCGCGCTCGAGCGCGCGGTCGTGGTCGCGGCCACCCAGCTCGTTGGTGATCCGGGTCAGCCGCGTGCCGAACGCGAACGCCTCCACCCGCCGGCGAGCGGCGACCGAGGCGTGCATGTACTGGAGCAGCATGCGGGCGTAAGGGGTCATCGAACCGGACACGTCGCACACGAGCACGACCGGGCGCGGACGCCGTGAGGGCGCCCGCCAGTGGCGCTCGATCGGCTCGCCGGCGGTCCGCAACGACGCCCGGACCATCAATCGCAAGTCGGGGGTGTGGCCGCGCCGGCGGTCGGGGCGCGTGCGGCGCGAGAGCCGGGTCGGGCCCCGCTGCGCCAACCGCGCGATCAGTACCCGGGCGATCGCCATCTCGGCATCGGTGTAGTTCGCGAAGTCCTTATGGCCCAGGAGCTCGACGTCGCTCCAGGCGGCGGGCACCGGACTCAGGTCGGCGTCGTCCGACGGCGGCGGAGCGCCAGCGTTCGACTGGAATCCCGCATGCGGCAGCGCCTCGCGCTCGAGCCCAGTGAGCTCGTCGAACGGCGATTGCCCGAGCGGCGCGCCGCTCCCGTACACCGCCAGGAACGCGAACTCGAATTTCGCGAGGTCTCCCCGATCCGAGCACAGCACCGCCCGGAGAGCGAGCTTCGCGTCCTCGCGCGAGGTGCAGTCGACGGCCCCGAGCGCCCGGTGCGCGGTCAGCAGCTCGCCCATGCCGACGCGGGAGCCCTGGGCCCGGAGGCCGGCCGCTAGCTCGGCAAGCCCGTTCGTGACGCCGTCGGCGAGCTCAGGCCCGCCGAGCTCCAGCCCCGCAAGATCAGACACCGTCGAGGACTCCCCGTGCGATCACGCGCTCCACATCCTCGTGGACCTTCAGCGCCACACCCAGCGTCTCCTCGAGCTCGGCGTCGTCGCCGACCTGGAGCAGCGCCCTCGCCCACACGATCGTCTCGCCAACGCCGGGCAACTTGTACAGGTCCCCTTGCTCGCGCAGGCGTCCCACGGCGGTGACCACCCGATTCGCGATCGACTCGGGGACTCCCGGGATTCGCGTGCGTACGATCTCGCGCTCGAGCTCAGCGCTCGGGTAATCGATCCAGTGGTATAGGCACCGGCGCTTCAACGCATCATGCAACTCACGTGTGCGATTCGAGGTCAGCACGACAACCGGAGGTCGCGCCGCCGTGATCGTGCCGAGCTCCGGAATCGTGACCGCGAAGTCCGCCAGGAACTCGAGCAGGAATGCCTCGAACTCGTCGTCGGCACGATCGATCTCATCGATCAAAAGCACGACCGGCTGATCTGCGTCCGCCTCCAGGGCGTCCAACAACGGTCGTCGGAGCAGGAACCGGCGCGAGAACAGCTCGCCCTCATCGACGCCCCCCTCGGCGGCGCGTAGCGCGAGGAGCTGGCGCGGATAGTCCCAGTCGTACACCGCGTGGTGCACGTCGATCCCCTCGTGGCACTGCAGGCGGATCAGGCGTGCCCCGGTGGCGCCCGCCAGCGCGCGCGCCACCTCGGTCTTGCCCACGCCGGCCTCGCCCTCGAGCAGCAGCGGCTGCTCGAGCACGACGGCAAGTTGTACGGCCAGCGCAAGCGGCCGATCGGCCAGGTAGCCCTGGGAGGCGAGCGCCTCAGTCGCCGCCTCCACAGAGCCAATCTGCGAAAAAGTCACACAGCCATCATGGCAGCCCCGCTGCCTGTTCGAGGGCGCGCCGAGTGAGCACTCGCGACAGATGCCGCTTGTAGTCGGCGCTCGCGTTCAGGTCGGCGGGCGGATCGGTGCCCTCGGGCGCCTGCTCGGCCGCCTTGGCGATGCTGTCCGCGTTCAGCGGTTGACCTCGCAGCGCATCCTCAACCGCGCTTGCCCGAAGTGGCACCGACGACATGTTCGTGAGGCCCACGCGAACGTCCTCGCACACGTCGCCGGTCTGCTTGACGAGCACGCTGACCGCGACCATCGCCCAGTCCTCGCTGCGGCGGTTGAACTTCTGGTAGCTGTAGCCCCAGCCGTCGTAGGCGGGCATCCGTACCTCGGTGAGGACCTCGGCCGGCTCAATCGCCGTTTCGAGGTAGTTGCGGAACAGTTCGTTGGCGGAAACGCTCCGCTGCTGCCCGCCCGCGCCCTGCAACGTCACGCTGGCCTCGCAGATCATCATCACCGCGGGCAGGTCGGACGCTGGATCGCCGTGGGCCAGCGATCCGCCGATCGTCCCCCGGTTGCGCACCTGCGGATCCGCAATCGTCCCGGCGGTCAGCGCGACCACTCCCAGGTCGGGGGTGTGCTCGAGCTCGGCGTGGGGGGTCAGCGCGCCGATCCGCCAGGTTCCGTCCTCGCGGTGGATCCCGTGCAGCCCGGGGACCTTGCGCAGGTCCACGAGCAGCGAGGGAGCGGCCAGGCGCAGCTTCATCAGCGGCAGCAACGAATGCCCGCCGGCGAGCAGCTTGGCGTCCTCCCCACCGTCGGTGAGCGCCTGGATCGCACCGTCCAGCGTGTCCGGCGCGGTGTAATCGAACTCGGCCGGAATCATGCCGGCACACCTCCCTTGGCTTCCTGAATTGCCTCCCACACGCGCATCGGGGAGAGCGGCATGTTGATGAAGTCGACGCCGAGCGGACGCAGTGCGTCGATCACGGCGTTGGTGACCGCTGGGGTCGCGGCGATCGTGCCAGCCTCGCCGACGCCCTTGACGGTGAGCGAATTAACCGGGGATGGCGTCTCGGTACGGTCGGTCTCGAAGCTGGGGAGCTCCGCCGCCGTCGCCAGCGCGTAGTCCACGAACGTCCCGGTCACCAGCTGGCCGGACTCGTCGTAGTGGATGCGCTCGTACAGCGCCTGCCCGATTCCGTGCACGATTCCGCCATGCACCTGGCCATCGATCAGCATCGGGTTGATCGCCGGCCCGCAGTCGTCGACCGCGACCCAGCGAACGACCTTGACCTTTCCGGTTTCCGGGTCGACGTCGACCACGCACGCATGCGCGCCGAACGGGAACACGAAGTTCTCCGGGTCGTAGAACGACTGCTCGTCCAGCCCGGGCTCCATCCCGTCGGGCATCTCCATCGTGACGTACGCGGCGCCCGCCACCTCGGCGAGCGTCAGCCCCTTGTCGGGCGATCCGCGCACCGAGAACTTGCCGTCCTTCAGCTCGATGTCCTCGGGCGCGGCCTCGAGCTGGTGGGCGACGATCGCCCTGGCCTTGGCCGCGACCTTGCCCGCGGCTCGTGCCGCCGCCTCGCCGCCGACGGCGAGCGAGCGGGACCCGTAGGTGTCGAGTCCGAACGGTCCCGTGTCGGTGTCGCCGTGGATGACCTCGACCTGGGATGGATCGATCCCGAGCCGGTCGGCGACGATCTGGGCGAACCCCGTCTCGTGGCCCTGGCCGTGAGGAGAGGTGCCCGTGTACAACGTGACCGATCCGGTGGCGTGGACGCGGACGGTGGCGGATTCCCAGCCGCCGCCTTGCAGTCCGAATCCGCCGGGTCCGACGGCTCGCGACGGGGCGTTGCCGCAGATCTCGGTGTAGGTGGAGAAGCCGATGCCGCGGTAGATCCCCTTCTCGCGCAGCATCTCTGCCTCCGCGTGCACCTGCGCGGGGTCGATGTGCTCGAGCAGCTTGTCGAGCGCGGCCTCATAGTTGCCGGAGTCGTACACGACGCCGATCGGGGTCTCGTGGCCGGTGGCGAACGGCGGGATGAAGTTCTTGCGCCGCAGCTCCAGCGGGTCCATCCCCAGCTCGTGCGCGAGCTGGTCCATCACGACCTCGATCAGGTGGGTCGCCTCGGGCCGGCCCGCTCCCCGGATCGCGTCCGTCGGGAACTTGTTCGTGTGCACGCTGGTCACGTCGGTCACTACGGCCGGCGTGTTGTAGACACCGCACATCACGAACCCACTGAGCGGCGGGATCAGCGGCGTCAGGAGCAATTGGTAGGCGCCGATGTCGGCGATGATCTTGGTGTGCCAGGCCGTGAGCGTGCCGTCGCGCTTCGCGCCGACCTTGACGTAGTCGATCTGGTCACGTCCGTGGTGGGTGACCATCAGACCCTCGGAACGCGTCTCGATCCACTTCACGGGGCGCCCGAGCTTGCGTGACGCCCACGCGCAGCCGATCTCCTCGGCGTAGATGTTGAGCTTGGAGCCGAAACCACCCCCGACCTCGGGCGCGATCACGCGGACCCGGTCCTCGGGGATGCCGACCAGAAGAGCCAGGAACAGACGGAGGAAGTGCGGGACCTGGGTCGAGCTCCACACCGTGAGCTTTTCGCCGCGATACTCGGCCAGCACCCCGCGCGGCTCGATCGCCCCTCCGGCCATGCGATGGTTGACGATGCGACGCTCGATGATGACGTCCGCCTCGGCAAAACCGGCCTCGAGGTCCCCGCCGCCGAGCGACCAGTCGCAGACCTTGTTGGTCCCGAACTTCTCGTGGACCAGCGGTGAACCGTCCTCGAGGGCCTTCTCGGGATCGGTCACGACCGGCAGCGGGTCGTACTCGACGACCACGTCCTCGGCGGCGTCGACCACCGCGTAGCGGTCATCGCCGATGACGAGCGCGACGGGATCGCCGACATGCTTGACCTCGTCCTTGGCGAGGACCCAGTGATCGGGGGTGTTGACCGTGACGCCGGGCGGTACCCACGCCATCGGCAGGCCGGCCTCCATGTCGAGATCCTCGTTGGTGTAGACCGCCCAGATCCCGTCGCGCGCTTTGGCGGCGGACGTGTCGATCGAGACGATCTTGGCGTGCGCCTCGGGCGAGCGCACCCACGCCCCCCACAGCTGCCCGACGAGGTTGATGTCGTCGACGTAGCTCGCCCGCCCGGTGATCAGGCGGGGGTCCTCCTTACGGCGGAGCGACTGGCCCACGTGTGTGCTGGGCGCGGGAGCGCCGTTGGTGCTCTCCACGGCGACCCGGGTGACCTCCGGTCCGGCGTCCCCGATGCTCATGACGAAACCCCCGACTCCTGTGAGACCGTCGCGCCCTTCACCTTCGCGGCGTCGAGCACGGCCTTGACGATGTTGTGATACCCGGTGCACCGGCAGAGGTTGCCCTCGAGCCCGTGGCGAACCTCTTCCTCGGTCGGATTCGGGTTGTCGGCGAGGAGCCCCGCCGCCGCCATGATCATCCCGGGCGTGCAATAGCCGCACTGCAGGCCGTGGTCGTTCCAGAACGCCTCCTGCAGCGGATGTAGTTCGTTCTCGGTGGCCATGCCCTCGATCGTCGTCAGGGCGGCGCCGTCGGCCTGGACGGCCAGCACGGTGCACGATTTGACCGACTTCCCGTCCATGTGGATCGTGCAAGCTCCGCAGTTGGACGTATCGCAGCCGACGTGCGTGCCGGTCAGCCCGAGGTTGTCGCGGATCGCGTGGACCAGCAACAGACGCGGCTCCACCGCGATGTGGTGCTCGACGCCGTTGACGTTCAGGCGGACGGGAACGGTTTCACTCATGCCTCTCCCTTCCAGGTTTGCTGGGCAAACGCGACCATACCCCAATGGCCGACCCGGCGTGAAGTGGCCCGGACCGCTCGCAGCGCGCGTCGGCAGGGGCCGTCGCGCGCACAGTCAAATCGGCGATGCGCGCAGCGATAGATCAGCGGTGCGCGAGCACCTGGTAGACCGACGCCCAGCCGGTCTCGAACCCCTGCCTCGCCGCGCGTAGATAAAGACGCCACACCCGCGCGCGCTCGATCCCGCCGAGCCGCACCGCCTCGTCCCAATTGGCGTCGAAGCTGTCGATCCAATAGCCGATGGTCTTCGCGTAGTCGCGCTGGAGGCCCTCGACGTGGGTCGTCGTGAACTCAGCTCGCTCCAGGGCGTGGAGGATCCGCGACAGCGGCAGCGGGACTCCGTCGGGGAACACGAACCGCTCCGAGAACGCGCCCTCGTCGGGGGTGTCGAAGTCCTTGAGCTTGGCGATTCCGTGGTTGAGGAGCCTCCCGCCGGGCTCGAGCAGGCCGTGGAGGCGCCTGGCGTACGTGTCTATCTGCTCCTCCCCCACGTGCTCCACCATGCCGATGCTCGCGATCGCGTCGAACGGTCCGTCGGACACCTCGCGGTAGTCCGCCACGCGGATCTCGACTCGGTCGGCCACGCCGGCCTCGCGAACCCGTTCGCGAGCCAGCTCGGCCTGGCGCTCGGCGAGGGTGATCCCGACCGCGCGCACGCCGTGGCGGCTGGCGGCGTGGATCACGAAGCTGCCCCAGCCGCAGCCGACGTCGAGCACGCGCTCGCCTTCGCGGAGCGCGAGCTTCTTGCAGACCAGCTCGACCTTGGCCTCTTGGGCCTCGTCGAGCGTCTGCGCACCGCCGCCCCAGTACGCGCAGCTGTAGGTCATCGAGCGGTCGAGGAACAGCGCGAAGAAGTCGTTGCCGACGTCGTAGTGGTATTGGACGGCGCGCCGGTCCCGGCCAATCGTGTGCCGCTGTCCGCGGAGCCTCAGCTCGGTGGCCGGCACCGGCGGCGGGACGACGAGACCGCAGGCGCGGATGACCCCGACGACGAGACCGGCGCGCTGCGCGAGCGTGAGCGACGGCGGTTCGAAGGTGTCGACCATCCGCAGCGCCGCCTCGAGATCGTCGACCTCGAGCATCCCGGCGGCGTATGCGCGGCCGAGCCCGAGTTCGCCGGGAGCCCGCAGCGCGTGCGCGAGTGCCCGCGGAGTGCGCAACGTGAGCGTCGGCGCGCCCGGCTCGGTTGCCTGCACCTCGCTGCCGTCCCAGAAGCGCACGCCAAACGGCCGCCGTGGCAGGCTCGTCGTCAGCGCATGCCGGAGGGGAGCCGTCTGGGAAAAAGCCACCGCTTCCGGCTCTTACAGACCGGCCCCGGCCAGCGCCTTACCCGTCTGGCGCTCCGGGCTCACCCGAACGACGTCCCAGGCCAGACCGAGCCTCTCCATCGACCGGATGATCGCAGCGGAGGGATCGACCTGCCACCGCTTCAAGCCGTGCCGGTACGAGCACGGGAAGGCGTGGTGGTTGTTGTGCCAGGCCTCGCCCCACGTCGGAATCGCCAGCCAGGCAAGGTTCCGTGACTCGTCATGGGTGTCGTAGTCCTGGCGCCCGAAGAAGTGGCAGAGCGAATTGATGCTGAAGGTGGCGTGGTGCATGAAGAAGATGCGGGCCGCCCCGCCCCAAAGCAGCGCGGTCAGGCCGCCGGCCACGTTACCGCTAAGCGCGACCCCGAGCCCGAAGGCGGCCGCGAGCCCCGCCAGGACCCAGACGACGAAGGTGTCGTTAATGAACCGGATCCAGGGGTCGGCGAGCAGATCCTTGGCGTAGCGGCGCTCGTCGGCGACCTCCATGTCGGTGAAGACCCAACCGAGATGGGCGTGTGCGAGCCCCGTGATCGCGCCGCGCCAACCAGTGCCGTGACCGACGTGAGGGCTGTGCGGGTCGCCGTCGGCGTCCGAGAACTGGTGGTGCTTGCGATGGGTCGCGACCCAATCGATCACGGGACCCTCGGCCGCGGCCGATCCGAGCGCGGCGAACGCCGCACGGGTGAGGCGGTGGCATTTGAAGCTGCCGTGGGTCAGGAGACGGTGAAATCCGACGGTGATACCCGTCCCGACCGCCATGTAGAAGACCACGAGGATCAGGATGTCCTGCCAGTTCAGGAGGTTGCCGGTCCACCCGAACCACATCCCGACGCCAACCATGATCGGCGGCAGGGCGGTCACGACGGCGCTCGCGAGGCGGTCCACGAGCGGCATTGAGACTGGCCTTACGTGCTCGACGGCTGAGGGGATCGATCCCATGGGTCCTCCTTGTCTGTGACGTTCACGGCGACCGGGAGGCCCCTCGGCGACGGGGTGGAACCCCTCGCTCGGCGCCTGCACCTGCGGGCTATGGGCGCCCACGCTTCCCGGCTCGATGTCCGAGGGGCGCCGGCGCTGCCGCGATGCTATCGATTGCAGATCGCGCTTGCGTCATAAGGTCGGACGTCCTGCTACCTGGTCGTGCTGGCGCTTGCACGGCGCCCGCTACGCGTTCCCGGTTGCCCGGGTGGCGGGGCCGCCGATCTATCGATCCCACCGAGGGGCGGTGCCGCTTTATGCTCGGCTGCGCGAGACCACGGTGCGATCGTGGTGGGCACTCGTGGATTGCCGCGTGCGGTCGAACGCGAGCAGGAGGAGCGACGATCGCCCAACGCGTCCGCAGCGCCGGCCGCGGGCAGCGCCGCTCATCCGCAATATCGCGAGAGGAGCACAGCATGACCGACGAGTTGCATCCGTCGACGGTTCAGGTCCTCGACCACGCCCTGCGCGACGGCGACACACCCGCCCGGACACGACGGTGGCTGCTCGAACGCGCTGCCGCGGGTGCCGCCGGCGTCGCTGCAGGTAGTGCCCTGGCGCCCGGCGCCGCCTTCGCCCACACCGGTCACGGCGGTCACGGCGGTGGAGGGGGTGGGGTGACGATCGGCGAATTCGGGAGGGTCGCGGTCACGACCGAGGCCCTGACCGTGACGCTGCTAACCGAGCTGCTGCGAAGGGTCAATCTCAGCACGAGCTCCGCCGTCGCCGCGGTCAAGCCGGTGTTCGAAGGGGCGTATGCCGCCGAACTCGACCACTTCGAGTTCACGCGCGCGCACTGGCATCCGACCACCACCAAGTTCTGGATCCCGGACGGGTTCTTCGGCGGGCCGGGCAACACGGTCGACCTGACGTCGGTCGGTATGGCGCTCGTGGCCGGTGAGACTCTGTTCATCAACCTGTACCTGATCGGGGTCACGATGTTCGCGCAGGCGGGACGGCAGACGTTCGCGCGCTACTCGGCCGAGCTCGCCGGGTGCGAGTCCGAGCACCGCGTGCTGGCCGAAACGCTGCTGAACGCTGATCCGCCGAACAACGTCGGGTTCGAGGTCTATTCGATCCACCAGCCCGGCGGCATCGAGTCTGCGCTGGAGGGCGCGGGAGTCGGATTCGGAACGCAGGGGTCGGCGCCGGGCGCGTTCTACCAGCTGGCACACCCGCCGATGGCCCCGCCGTTGCCGATCAACGCCAACACGCCGAGTTAGTCGCGCCGACGACCTCCTCCGGGTGGCGACCCCCGGGCGTTAATCCCTCAGGCGACTGCGATTTTCAATGACTGTCATCGAAAATCGCAGTCGCGTCGGTCATCGGGCCAAGATGTCGCGGAGCTGCGATGCGTTGATAACCGCGTAGTCGCGGTAGCAGTTGTTCATGAGCAGGTGCGTCTCGCGCGCCTCCTCGGCGTGCTCCACGATCGGCCGGGCCAGCTCCTCGAGCTCCCGCTCTGAGTACCGGTAACGAAACCGCTCGGCCGCCGAGCCCGAGGTGGTCTTCCACGTGCTGTCCGACCGGCCGTGGAATCGCATCAGGAATAGTTCCGGATTGGTCACCGCCATCACCCGCGGCAACTCGGACACAGCCGGGGCGTCGACCGACACGAACACTAGGCCGTGCTCCTCGAGCATCGCCAGCGTCCGCTCCCGGTCGCGCTCTTCGGCCAGCCACCGCGGCGAGCGGAACTCCACGCTGATCCGGTAATCGGGCAACCGCTCGCGCAGCGACTCGATCTCGGCCCGGTTGTCCCTTCGCGGCCCGAACCACGGCGGGTACTGGAACAGCACCGCGCCAAGCTTCCCGGCCTCGTGCATGGGCCTCAGCGCCGCTTCGAATCGGCGCCAGGCCTCATCCATCGCATCGGGCCCGAGGTGCTTGGAGTAAATGTTCCGCTTCTCCGCGTCCTCGGGGCTCAGGCCCTCCCGAAGGTCGCGCCACAGAGACTTGGGCCGGGTGGGATGCCCGGTCAACAGCGAGTAAGCCTTGACGTCGAACCGAAACCCGTCGGGCGTGCGCTCGGCCCACAGCGCGACCTGCCTCTCCGCCGGCGGCGCGTAGTAGGTCGAGTCGATCTCGGTGAGCGGGAACTGGGACGCGTAGTAGCGGAGCCGTTCCTCGGGCGACATCGTCCGTTGCGGATACCAGTCGCCCTCCTCGACCAGGGTCTTGTCGGTCCAGGAGCAGCTTCCGGTCAGCACCAAGTGCTTGCCGCTCCACGCCGGCGCTCCCAGCTCGTGTTCGCCGTCACTCACCTGTATCCGAGATTACGGAGATGCGTATGGATGCCCCCGTTGCCGCCCCGTAGAGTTCACGCAGCGCGCCTGACACCGACCAAGGAGAGTCCATGGGTTTCGACCAGTACCACGAACCGCCCGAGGAGCTGCCGCCCGCGACTCGAACGTTCGCGCGGCTGTGCGCCTCTCTCACCGAGGAGGCCGAAGCGATCGGCTGGTATGAGCAGCGGATCGCGGTCGAGACCGATCCCGAGGCGCTCGCGGTCATGCGCGACGCCCAGGGCGAGGAGTTCAAGCACTTCAGCATGGACCTCGAGTTTCTACTGCGGCGCTCGCCGGCGTGGCGCGAGATCGCCCGCGGCATTTTGTTCCAGTTGGGCGACATCGTCGAACACGGCGAGGAGGCCGAGGCCGAGACCTTCGAGGGCGACGGCGCGGATGGCGATCCTGCGTATCTCGGCGGGTCACTCGGCATCGGCAGCCTGAGAGGAGCTCTTCGATGAACCATCTGCTTCGAGCACTCGCACCGATCAGCGACGCCGGCTGGAAGGAGCTCGACGACGAGGCCCGCGAACGACTGGCGCCGGCGCTGGCCGCCCGGAAGCTCGTCGACTTCTCTGGCCCTCACGGCTGGGAGTACTCGGCCACGAACCTCGGGCGCGTCGCTCCGGTCAAGGCGGCTCCATGCGAAGGCGTGGTCGGCGTGCAGCGGCGCGTGCTGCCGCTGGTCGAGTCCCGCGCGAACTTCGAGCTCTCGCTGTCCGAACTGCGCGACATCGACCGCGGCGCCGACGACGCCGACCTCGAGCCGCTCGATAAGGCCGCCCACCAGATCGCCGTTGCCGAGAACAAGGCCGTCTTCCACGGTTGGAAGGAAGTGATCGAGGGAATCGCCGACGCCTCGCCTCACAAGGGGCTCACGCTCGGTAACAAGCCCGACGCTTATCGGCGGCCGGTCGCGGCGGCAGTCGAGCGGTTGTTGCAGAGCGGAATCAGCGGCCCGTACGGCCTGGCTCTCGGTGGCGAGGAATACCAGCGCGTCGTCGAAGGCGCGGAGCACGGCGGCTACCCGCTGCTGGAGCACCTGCGCAAGATCATCGACGGCCCGATCGTCTGGGCTCCCGGCGTCGGCGGCGCGGTCTTGGTCAGCCTCCGCGGAGGTGACTTCGTGTTCGAGTCAGGCCAAGACCTCTCGATCGGATACGAATCGCACGACGGGGAGACGGTACGGCTGTATCTGGAGGAGAGCTTCAGCTTCCACGTCGCGACGCCGGAGGCCGCGGTCGCCCTCGCCTAGGGCCGCTAGGCGGTAGTCCCGGGGACCAGCGAGCCGAGCAGCGT
This sequence comes from uncultured Solirubrobacterales bacterium, assembly GCA_963737055.1. Taxonomy (GTDB): domain Bacteria; phylum Actinomycetota; class Thermoleophilia; order Solirubrobacterales; family Solirubrobacteraceae; genus Palsa-465. The sequence goes on from CAVTRE010000006.1 coordinate 243,519, forward strand.
CTTTACGCCCTCCGCCACCGACAGTACGAACTCCCGGCCCACCTGACCGGGCGCCTCGGCGCCCACCGGTGCCTGGGGCGCACCGGCGCTGAAGTGCTGGGCCACGACCGGCGCGTACGAGGTGTCTCGCGGGTTCTGGTCGTCGCAAGTCGACCCCCGTCGGGCTGCGTTGGCCTCGGCCTCGGACGGAGTCTGCCCTTCGGCGAAGTTGCGCAGCACGCACCACGTCGTGCGTGGCACGCCGTACACATTGGACTCAATGAGACCCGGATTCGTGTTCACCAGACCCGAGTCCCACCCGATGTTCTGGTTGTCGAAGTCGTAGTAGTACACCCGCGCGATCTGTCCCGACTCGGTCGGTAGTCGGAGGTATCCCTCCGCCGCGAGTGCCTGCGCTGTCGGATTGCCGTTGAGACACGCCTGCCAGGTGCCGTCATCCTGGGGATTTCCGTCACCGCACACGCTCGTCAGCTCGTCCTTGCCCCAGTAGGTCAGCCACACACCGACCTCGGTTAACCAGATCTGCGGATCGGCCGGATAGATGGCGTCGATCGCAGCGATTGCACCCTGCGCGCTTGGAAGGCCGGAGGTTGCGGGAGGCAACGGGTCACCGCCGTTGAGCGCCGCATAGTCGACGTCCAGGTATGGGTGGAGGGAGATCGCGTCGGGCGGGCTCGGAACGATCTCCGACAGCGTCCGAAAGTACCCAGTCAGGTAGTAGCACTCCGTGACGAGGCAGCTCGAGGTGTTGAAGTTGAATCCACCCGCGACCAGCGTGTCACTCGGACTCACCTTGGTCGCGTCGAGGTACCAGTAGGCGGCCGCTTGGGCACTCCCGCCGTGGCCGTTTCCGCCCGACGGGGTTGCCTTCGGACTCCCTAGCACGCACTGGTCCTGGCTCGCCACCCACACGCCGTTCCGAGCGGTGCAATTTCGACCGCCACCCGGGACCGAATCCGGGATGTACGCGGAGTCTGGCTCGTTGAATATCTCCCACTCGGTGACGCCGGGCGCGGCCCGCTCGAGTCCGGCAAGCCCACATTCATACTCGCTGTCGTTCGGCCAGATGTCGTCCGCGGAAGTGCTCAGTGAGGATGTCAGACCCACGAGCACGTGACCCAGGCCCACCGCTCGCGCCGCAGCCGCGACGTCATCGACGAACGTGGCCGCCGGACTCCCGGGACCGGCCGGTGATTTCTGACAGGTCCCGGCAGCGACGCTTCCCTTTCCGTCGTTCACGGCGTCCCACGGTACGTAGAGCTTGGCGTAGCAGATGGCATGTGACGTTGCCCGCGCGCAAGACGCGCCGCCCAGCAGTTGGGTGAAGTACGGATTGCTCTGATAGGTGAACGCGGGCGGGTTACCGGGCTGGACCGACCCGTCCATGTTGATGCCCCACCCAATCGCGGCGGCGCTCGCCGGGACCGCCAACGCGCCGGCGACAAGGGTCAACAAGACAATCCATATCCGCACTCTCGATCGCGCCTGACCGTAGCGAAGGCGCGCGACCGACACCGTCAGTAGTCGCCTAGCACCGCCGCAAGCGCGCGCAGGGATCCCGTCGCCGCAATCGTCCGCTTCGCGTCGCCCTTCGGCAGCTCGGCGAGCGCTCGGGCGAGCGCGCTCCCCCACATTCGCTCCTGATCATGCCGGTGGGCGAGCGCCGCGTCGGTGGGATGGAGCCGCACCACGCGTCCGTCGTCGGGGTCACGCCGCCGCTCGAGCAGCCCCCGCGCTTCGAGCGTGCGCAACGCCGTCGACACGTTCGCCGGTGCGAGGCGAAGTTCCGCCGCGGTCTCGTTCACGCTCAAGCCGGGGCGCCGGACGAGCAGGCGCATGATCTCGAGCTCCGAGGGCGGCAGCACCTGTCCCGCCTCCGTCTCCCGCCCAATCGTTCGCGGCAGGACCCAGGCCAGGTCGTGGAGGACCACGGCGAGATCGACGAACGTCTCCTCTTCCATCGCCACGGCGCGGATGATAGGGTACGCCAATATCTATAGAACTATAGCTATTACCGGGATCGATCGAGCGAGGCACAAAGATGAGCGCAGTAGGAGAGCAAACCATTCCCGGTTTCACCGGGCGCGTCGTCGCGCCGGACGACGCCGACTACGACGGAGCACGTGCCGTCTGGAACGTGCTCCACGACCGTCGCCCCGCGCTCGTCGCCCGCTGTGCCTCCCCTGCCGACGTCGCCGCCGCAATCGCCTACGCCGGCGAGCACAGCTTGCGGATCGCCGTCCGCGGCGGCGGGCACTCGCTCCCCGGCTTCTCGACCGTCGACGGCGGCATCGTGCTCGACCTCCGGCCGCTCAATCATGTGATCGTCGACGCCGCCTCCCGCCGGATCCGCGTCGGCGGCGGCGCGCTGCTCGGCGACGTCGACCGCGGCGCCCAGGCCCACGGCCTCGTTGTCCCCGCCGGCGTGGTGTCGCACACCGGGGTCGGGGGCCTCACCCTCGGCGGCGGCGTCGGGCGGCTGATGCGCCGGTTCGGGCTCACGATCGACTCACTCCTGTCCGCCCTCGTCGTGCTCGCCGACGGCCGGATCGTCCGCGCCGCGGAGGATGAGAACCCGGACCTGTTCTGGGCACTGCGAGGTGGCGGCGGCAATTTCGGCGTTGTCACCGAGTTCGAGTTCCGGGCGCACGAGCTCACCGTGCTGCCGATTCTGGCCATGTTCCATCCCCTGGAGCGCGCCTCCGACGTGCTCGCCATGGGCGAACGGATGATGAGCGCGCCCGGCACACCCAAAGAGCTCTTGTGGACGAGCTTCATGAGACGTGGTCCCGCCGAGGCTCCGTGGATGACCGACGCGCTCGAAGGCACGCCCGGCGTGATGTCGGTGATCGAATGGTCGGGCGAGGTCGACGAGGGGCTCGAGCTTCTCCGCGAGATCGAGCGCGAGCTCGAACCTCCCGCCGGCGAGCTCGCCACCGTCCCCTACCTCACGATCCAGTCGATCACCGACGAGCTGCTCGCCCCCGGCACCCTCCACGCCTACCTCAAGGCCGGCTTCGCCGCCGAGATCACCGACGCGATGATCGAGTCCCTGATCGACCGTGGCGCAAGCGTCGGCTCGCGCCTGTCGGTGATCGAGGTCCTCTCGCTCGGCGGCGCAATCCGTGACGTGCCCAACGACGCCACCGCCTTCCCCCATCGCGAAGCGCGCTGGCTGATCAACATCGCCGGCCAGTGGTGTGACCCAGCGGTCACCGACGACGAGATCGTCTGGGTGCGCGGGACTTCCGCCGCGCTCGAGCCACACCTGGGCGGCGGCGCATACTCCAACTTCATGGGAGACGACGACGCTCGGGCCGCGTCCGTCGCGTACGGATCGACGCTGGCCCGGCTAAGCGAGATCAAGGCGAAATACGACCCGGACAACGTGTTCCGCCTCAACCAGAACATCGAGCCGGCGCGATGAGCGATCGAGCCGTCCTCGATGAGCAGCGCGAGCTGTGGGGCTCGAATCCACGCGACTGGGCCGACATCGCCGAGCCGCAGAACCATCCGCTGTTCGACGAGCTACTCGACCTGACGAACGTCGGTCCCGGCACGCGACTGCTCGACATCGCCTGCGGGTCGGGCTACGCCGCCGCGCTCGCGGCCGCCCGTGGCGCCGAGGTGACCGGTGTCGACATCACGCCGGCGCTGCTCGAGATCGCGCGCGAGCGCACCCCGGGTGGCACCTTCCTCGAGGGCGAGATGGACGCGCTGCCGCTCCCTGGCTCGCAGTTCGACGTCGTCACGTGCGTCAACGGCTTTCAGTTCGCGCTCGACCCCGCGACGGCGTTCGCCGAGGCCGCGCGCGTTCTCGTCCCCGGAGGCCGGCTCGCGGCGGCCGCCTTTGCCGAGCCCGAGCGCAACCAGGGCACCACGTTCCATCTCGCGATGAAAGCGCTGGTCGACGAGCCGGCGGACGATGGCTACGTGCCCTACGCGCTGTCGTCACCCGGCGGTCTTGAGCGCGCGCTCCAGGATGGCGCCGGGCTCCGGCCGACCAACGGCGGAGAGGTGCCGCTCTCCTGGACCTACCCCGACACCGAGACGACTGTGCGGGCGCTGCTCGCGTCCGCCGGCGGGGCGCGGGCGAGCCGCCTCGCCGGCGTACCGCGAGTCCGTGAGACGATCCAAGGCGCGCTTGAGCCCTTCCGGGATTCGACCGGCGGGGTATCGATCCACAACGTGTTCCGCTATGTGATCGGCGTCAAGCCATGACGTCAAAATCGGGGCGATGTCACAGCCGCGGACGAATTCGACAACTAGCGGCATATGAGCACAGCAGCGAGCGCCAAGCTCATGATGCTCGGGGACCCGGACCGCGGGAGCGCGGCCGTGTCCACGGGTCCGTCGGGCTCGGCGCTCGCCGAGTTCGAGCAGGTATACCGGCACAACGTCGATGTCGTGACGGCGTATGTCGCACGGCGTTGCGCCGAGCCGCAGGTCGTCGCTGATCTGACCTCGGAGACGTTCGTGCGCGCCGCCGGCACGTTCGGCAGCTTCGACCCGGGCCGGGGCACGGCCAGGGCGTGGCTGTTCGGGATCGCCGGCCACGTGTTCGCCGGGCACTGCGCACAGACGGCCAGTGGGCGGGCTGCCGTCGCCAGGCTGGCCCAGCGCCGCCCTCTCGACACGGACGAGATGGAGGAGCTCGCCGCCAAGATCGACGCTGAACGCGCCGGACGGGAGCTGATCGCGCGCTGCTCGCAACTGCCCGAGCTCGAACGGGCTGCTGTCGAATTTGTCGATCTCGCCGGGCTGACGCCGAAAGAAGCCGCGACGGCGCTCGGCGTCTCCCGGGTGGTGCTGCGCAAGCGGCTGTCCCGGGCGCGGGCCCGGCTGAGAAAGGAGCATCAGGGCGATGAGTAAGTTCGAGGACCGGCTGTGGCGAGACCTCGTGCGCAGACACGGGGCTGATCTGGCGGAGATGACAAGGCCGGCCTACAAGCGGGCGCGACGCGCGCGGCCGCGCCTGCTGGCGGGCACGTCCGTCGCGCTCGCCGGGATCGGGACGGCCGCGGCGTTGCTGCTGAGCGCCGCCAGCAGCCCGCCCGCGTTCGCGGTCAGCCGCAACGCCGACGGTACGTACACGGTTCGCCTCCAGGAGCTCGCGGCGATTCATGGGGCGAACGCGAAGCTGGCCGCGCTCGGCATCCGGGCGAGGATCGTCGAAGTGACCCCCGCCTGCGCCTACCGGGTGCTGTCGCCGGCGGCCGCCCACGCGATTGAGCTGGCGAAGGGCATCGCCGCGAGCGACGCCCTCAAGAGCTCGGCGACCAGGGTGGACCCGCGCAAGATTCCCGCGGGCAAGTTGCAGGTGCTCCCTGCCGTCCGCGTCGCCGGCCACGTCAACATCGCTCCCGCCCGTCTGGCCGCCGCCTCGGCGCCGACATGCGTCAGCCCGCTTCCGCAAACGGTCGTCGCCCGGTGTGCCCCGGGCTCCCCCCAGCGCCTCAAAACCGCTCCGGCTCCGCCTACCTACAGCGGCGAGATCAGGCGAGCCCTCGGAAAGACCTCGGCAACGGTCCACCTGCTGCCCACCGGCAACTCCGGCAATTCCGGCAAGATTGCGACCCCCGCCTCGACTCATCCCCAGGCGCCGGCGAAGAACCCCCCGAACTGGGTGGTGATCGGCTGCCAGGTTCGCACCTCGCCACTACCGGCATCGACGTCCTGAGCGGCCGCTCGGGCTACCCCGAACTGATCGCGCAGGGCGGGCTGGCGCTCGCGGCCGTCAGGACCCGCCGACCGTCTTGTCGAGGTGCCAGGTCTTGCCGCCGTCTTTCGAGACGTACTGCCATGTGGCGCCGCCCGAGCCGTCGACAAACGCCACCAGGTGCCCAAGCGGGTTCTTGACCACCGCGACTGGAATGCCCTGTGTGAACAGTGCGCGGTACCAATGCTTGCCGCCGTCTCCGGTGGTGTCGATCACCTGGCCGGTTCCCCACGCGAACACCTTGTTGCGCCCGCCGGCGCCGATGTCGACGACCGCGAGCGGCGCCTGGGCGGCGTCGAGGTGAAGCGCGGGTCCACTGGTCTTCCAGGTCTTGCCGCCGTTGGCTGTAGCGGCCGGATACTGGGCCCCGCCCGTGTCCACGAGCGCGAACCCGTGCGTGGCGTCGACGAACACACGCTGTCCGAAGATCTTCGACCCGCTCACCGTGGTCCCGGGCGCCAGCGTGTGCGCGGGGCGGGTTATCAGCGAGGCAGTGACGGTTTGTTGCGGTCCGGCAGCAAGAGCGACGGACGCGCCCGGGATCGCCGCGCCAAAGGCGACGGTACCCACGATTAGTAGCTTGCGCATGAAACCTCCGGTTCGACGATCCCCGCCGCGCAGCCTAGTGGAGCACGAGGCGGAGCGCGATGATCAGCAGTCCGAGGAGCGCACCGAACAGCGTCTGGAACAGAAGCTGGCGACCCGATTGCTTAGCCCGCACCCCGGCCATTACCTCGAGCAACGTGACGACCACCGCAGCGGTGATCAGCGCGGTTATCACGGCGGTGTCAAGCGAGACACCGAGCGCCCAGTCGACCAGCAGCGCCAGAAGCGGGATGGCCGCCCCGAGCAGGATCCACACCTGGTCCCCCATGATCCGCCAGAGTTCGGCGAATCGCGCCGGCTCGCGCTCCTTCAAGCGCTCGGAGGTGAATTCGGCATACGAGTGGGCGAGCAGGTAGACGAGCATCGTGATCACGACCGCACCGACGGTCTCGGCGTACGTCTCGCTGGCCGCCGATTCGGCCGCAAGAAGCGCGCCCACGGTCATCAAGCCGTAGATCGCTGCGCTGAGGTCGGACAGCATCGCTAGGCGATCGGCGGCCGGCGGTCGTTCCAGGGGCGCTCGGCCTCGAGCTCGGCGGCGAGCGATAGGAGTGTGCGCTCGTCGTCCGCCCGTCCGACGAGCTGCGCGGCGACCGGTAGCCCGTCGGCAGAAAAGCCCGTGGGCACGGAGGCGGCCGGCTGACCGGTGATGTTCCACAGGATCGTGAACGGGACCCAGGCGGTCTCCCAGAAGTAGGTGGCGACGGCCCCCCGCCCTTCCATGACGCCTGCCGGCACCGCCGGCGCCGAGCTGACCGGCGTCAGGAGCACGTCGTGATCGGCGAATACCGAGCCAATCCGCTCGACCATGAGACCCTCGGCCTCGCGCAGGCGCTCGGTCATTCGGTCCGACACGAGCGCCCCCGGCCGGGCGAACGCACGCGTGCGCCGCTCGAGGCGCTGCGGCCGCTCGACCTGGCCGACGAGATCGTAGATCGCGCGGAACATCAGCCCGAGGATCACCGGCGCGTCACGAACCCGCATGTCGATTTTCGCCGGGGCGAGGGTGTGGCCGAGCGAGCGGAGGAGATCGGCGGTCGAGTCGATCGCGCCGTTCACATCGTCGGACAGCCGGCCGCGCGTTCCCACTGGAAAGTCCTTCATCACGCCGACGCGGAGACGTCCGGGACGTTCCCGCGTGGCCTGCTCGAATCCGCCCTCGCCGGCGAGCACGTCGAGCATCATCCCGGTGTCCGCCACCGAGCGAGTCAGCGAACCGAACGCGACCCAGTGAAAGCCATCGCTGTCGTGAGGAGCGCGCGGTACCCGGTCCCGTTGTGGCTTGAGCCCGAACACGCCGCAGCACGCGGCCGGAATGCGGATCGAGCCCGCTCCGTCGGCGCCGAGCGCGGCCGGCACCATCCCCGCCGCGACCGCGGCCGCCGAGCCGCCACTCGAGCCGCCCGGCGTGCGGTCGGGATCCCACGGATTGCGAGTCACTCCCCAGGTCACCGATTCGGTGAACGGCCACAGCCCGAGCTCGGGCATCTTGGTCTTTCCGACCACGATCGCCCCCGCGGCACGCACCCGGCGGACGACCTCGGCGTCGGCCGCCGCCCGCGTCACGATCGCCCCCGTCCCCTGGCTCGTGATCTCGCCGCCGATGTCGATCTCGTCCTTGACCGCGAGCGGGACGCCGAGCAGCGGCCGGCTCTCCCCCGCTCGGGTCCGCGCATCGGCCTGCTGCGCCTCCAGCAGCGCCCGTTCGGCGTAGACCGCGCCGAACGCGTTCAGGTCTCGGTCGAGGCGTTCGATCCGGCCTAGGGCCAGTTCGACCAGCTCGCGAGCCGACACGTCGCGACGGCGTACCAGCTCCGCCTGGCCGGCAACACCCGCGAACGCGACGTCGTCACCGAGCACCCCCGGATCCTACGGGCCCAGCCGGGCGCTATGGAGTCGGTTCGCTCGGTCCCATCGAGGGGATCGACGCCTCGAGCCAGCGGTTGAGCGCGCGGCGACCGACCAGGGTGATCTCGCCGCTCGCGCTCAGCCAGTCGCGAACGCGCAGCTCCCGCACGATCCCAAGCGCGTCGCTCGGTCCGGGGCCCTCGCCCGTGGCGGTCAGCGCGTCCGTGCCGGGCTCGACCATCCAGCGCCCGGATTCGAGCGCGGCCAGCGCGATGCCCTGTTCGTCGGTCGGCATGTCGAGCGGATGCGGCGCTGCCCTCCGCAGCGGGTCCTCCCCGCCCTCGCTCCGGAACGGACGCTCGCTCCGGAACGAATGCTCGCTCGCGGGCGGGCGCCGCGGCGCGGGCATCGTGAACGGGAACTCGTCCTCGAACTGCTCGGCGCGCGAGCGCAGCCAGCTACCTGCGCTCTCGACCCATTCGCGCGCGGCGCTGGCGTCGACACCGAACATCTGCGCGAACTCGTCGACGTCGATGTTGTCCACGGCCCGCTCGACGGAGCGCCCAAGCTCCCGTGCGATCTCGCGCAACGTGTCTTCGAAGTTGTTGCCGCTCGGTTCGTCTTCGGACATGCGTACATGATGACACGCTCGGCCTCGATTCAATGGACGGCACCGTGAGTTGCGATTGGCTACTGGTCGACGGATCGAGCATGATCTTCCGCGCCTTCTACGGCGTGCCCGCGGGCGACCCGGGACCCGACGGGTTTCACGTGAACGCCGTCCGCGGGTTCCTCGAGCGGCTCGCCCGCCTGATCGCGCAGCGCGGGCCGCGCCATCTGGCGGTCGCCGATGACGAGGATTGGCGGCCGGACTGGCGCGTCGACCTCATTCCGACGTACAAATCGCACCGCGTGGCCGAGCCGGTCCCGCCGGGGCTCGAGCCGCAGCTACCGGTGATCCGCGACCTAATGGCGGCGATCGGCGTCGACATGGTCGGGGTGGCCGACCACGAGGCCGAGGACGTGATCGCCACCTGGACTCGACTCGCGCCCGGGACGATCGAGATCGCCAGTGGCGATCGCGACCTGTTCGCCTTGGTCGAGACGCCGCGGGTCTGCGTCCTGTATCCGGAGAGGGCGGGCCTGGCCGTCATCGACGAGGACGAGGTGACGCGCCGGTACGACATCCCGGGTCGCCGATATGCCGACTTCGCGATCCTCCGAGGCGACCCCTCGGACGGGCTCCCCGGGCTGAGGGGCGTCGGTGCGGTCACCGCTGCCGGGATGATCCGCCGGCACGGCGGCATCGCCGGAGTGCTCCGGGACCGCCAGTTCCGCGACTTCGACCGCGAGTACCTCGAGGCCGCGATGCGGGTGGTGCCGCCGGTCGACGATCTGCCCATCGAGCTTCCGGCCGGCCGGCGAGACTCCTATCCCGTGGATGAAGCGACGGTGCGGGCGCTCGCGGAGCGCTATGGCCTGCGGGACGCCTGCACCCGGCTGGTGAGCGCCATGCGCCGTCTCGGCTCAGCTCGCTGACGGCGGCACTACGGTCAGCACCAGCCGCGACGGCCGCGCCGCGTCGTGGTAAAGCATGTTGCGAGCGATGACCCCTTCGGTCGCCGTGGTGTCGTCTCCGCCGGTGCCGAGGTTCGCCGCGAACTTCGGATGGGCCGAGCCGGCGATCTCGACCCGGATGCGGTGACCGGGCAGGAAGCGCTGCGAGGTGTCCCACATCGGGATCTCGACCTCGTAGACGCCGCCGGCCTCGACGGGCAGCGCGCGGTCGTTTCCCTCGCGGTAACGCAGCCGCACCAGCCCGTCGCACAGCCGCTGCGCGAATCCGTTCGGGTGCACGTCCAGGAGCTTCGCCGCGATATCGGCGTCGGCCGCCGATGTTGAGACGTGGGCGACGAGCCGGACCGCTCCGATCACATCGAGCGGCGCGGTCAGCGGTTCGCTCGTGAATACGAGCACATCACCGCGAGTCTCCACGCCCGCGTAGTCATCTGGTCCGCCGATCTGCGCCGACGACGCACCCGTGATGAACGGCACCGGCCGGTGGGGATCGTGCAGCCACTCGTCGGTCGGCGAGCCGGCCGGCGGTGCCGTATCGACGAGCCGGCCGTTCCCGAACCGCGACGTCGCGCCCCCGTCGCTGTCGAGGTACCAGATGCGCTCGGTGCAACCGGGAGCCGGCCAGCCCGACAGGTCGAGCCACTCGTTGGCGCCCATCAGGAACACGCGCGCCGGCGGAACGGGTTTGTGGGGCGGCCGACCGCGAACCATCTCGTCGAGGAAGCCGGTCATGAACCCATACAGGTCGATGACCGACTCGTTTCCGAAGTCGACCTCCCCGATCCGCCTGTCCGCGTTGACCTGGTGGCCCCACGGGCCCATGAGTAGTCGCTGGTCGGACCGGCCGGCGGCCGTCATCGCCGCAAAGTTCGCCGGCGTCCCGATCTCCTCGTCGTCATACCAGCCGGAGATGTGCAGAACCGGGACGTCGACTTCATCGATCCGATGCTGGTAGCGGAGCGGCTCCCACCAGGCGTCGAGCGTCGGATGGCGACATTCCTCCTTCCACAGTGCGGATTGGAAGCCGGCAGCCTCGTCCATCTCGACGAGCGGCCGGTGCGCGTACACCTCCATCCAGTCGACGGCTTCGGTGTACTGCACCGCCCGGCCGTCCGTCATCCGGTACCAGTGGACGTGCATCGGGCCGGGCACGCCGGTCGGATTCTCGACGAACGGATCGGACGGGGTTACGAGCACGATCATCGCGCGCAGCGCCGGCGGCTGGTGCAGCGCCGTCAGCCACTGGATCCTCCCGGGATAGCTGCCCCCATACGTGGCCACCGCACCGTCGCACCAATCCTGTGCCGCCGCCCAGCCGACCACGTCGACGCCGTCAAGGCCGTCGTTGCGGTAGGGGTCGAACTCCCCGTCCGAGTCTCCCCGACCGCGCACGTCCATCCAGACCGCGGCGTATCCGGCCCGGGCGAATGCGTCGGCGCGCTCGGTGGCCCGATCCCCCCCGCGCCCGTAGGGCGTGCGCATCACGACGGCGGGAGCCGGCCGCTCCGCCGGCAGCACCAGGTCGGCCGCGAGCGTGATCCCGTCGCGAACGGGAACGCGTACGTTGAAGCGGCGGATGAGCAGCGGCGCGATCGCTGGCGGCACCGCGAAAGGCCCTCAGCCGCACCCGGTGATGCCGCCGTCGAGCGGTATCACGGTGCCGGTCAGGTATGAGCCGCCTCTCGAGGCAAGGAACACGGTGAGGCCGGCGGCGTCGTCCGGCCGCCCGATCCGTCCGAGCGGAACCTGCCCCTCGACCTCGGCACGGCCCTCGGGCGAATCGAGCAGGAAGGCCATCATCTTGCTGTCGAACGGCCCGGGCGCGATCGCATTGACGGTGATCTGCTCCGGAGCAAGCCGCTTCGCGAGGTGGCGGGTGAGCATGTGCACGCCAGCTTTGCTCGCGCTGTAGCTGTAGTTCTCGGCGAACGGAACACGGAGGCCGTCGATCGAGCCGATGTTGATCACCCTCGCCGGGTCGTCAGCGCCGGCGGCCGCCCTGAGCGCCGGCAGCAGCCCGACGGTCAGGTGGAAGATGCCCTCGAGATTCGTGTGGATGACCCGGTCCCACCCCGACGGGGGAAATTCTTCGAGCGGTGCCCCCCACGTCGCTCCCGAGTTGTTCACGAGGATGTGGAGCGCGTCGACGCGGCTGCGGACGTCCTCTGCGAGCGTTTTCGCGCCCTCGGGGGTCGAGAGATCCGCGGTGATCGCCTCACACTCGCCGTCGCGTCGCAGCTCGGCCGCAGCAGCCTCTAGGTCAGAGGACTTGCGCGACGCGATCAGCACCTTAACGCCTGCCCGCACGAGTCCCCCGGCGATCATCAGTCCGATGCCGCGCCCGCCGCCGGTCACGAGCGCGGTCTTACCGGCCACGTCGAACAGGTCGTCGGTCGATGACGCTCGGTCTGACACCGGCCGCATCCTATGCGCGCGCGCAATCGGTCTGCCTCTCCCCGGCTAAAGGACGCGGCCGCGGAGGCCGATCATCGAATTGTTCGGGATGCCCGGACGGTCGTCCCCACCGTCAATGAGCCCAGCCCCTTGCGACGACTCAAGCACAATCAACGAGTAGAGATCCACATCGACAGCGACGATCACGTCGTCGCTTGCCGCGTCGCCGCCGTTCACGGAAGCGTCGCCACCCTGAGGCGGATCACCGACCTTCCGGCCGAAGTGCTCGACAAGTTCACTCCGGGAGCACTCGGATATCTCCTGTTCGAGCACCATGGCGCGAAGACCGCGCTCAAGGGGATCGCGACCGCCGGCCAGGACGAGCAGGCATCGCTCGCCTTCGTCGTGATCGACGGTGTCCAGCTTCCCGAGCGCCGCGCCGCCGAGCGGGTCAGGCTCGGGGCGCTCGCCCGGATCTCGGCGGACGGCGACAGCGGCGAGGGCGACGGCGGCGAGGGCAATAGCGGCGAGGGCAATAGCGGCGAGGGCAATAGGGCGAGGGGGACAGTGGCGAGCGTGTCGAGGCCACGGCCGCCAATGTGAGCATCGGTGGCGTCCTCATCGAACGTCCGGCCGGGCTCGGCGACGGCCCCGACTTCCGCCTCGAGCTCTCCCTCGACCAGGATCCAGAGCCGATCCGTTGTCGCGCCACGGTAGTCCGCGCGACGCCGACGCACGTCGCGTTGAGGTTTGTCGACATCGCGGACACCGACCGAATACGGCTCGCCGGCCTGATCCAGGAGCGGACGCTCAGCGCCGCCTAGCCGGGCGCTCTCAGTCCCTGGACCGTTCGGGGTCAGCGTCCCCTGGTGGGCGCCGGCGCCCCCTCGTCCTCCGCCACTTCAGGCTCGCTGCTCAACGGCTCGACGTCCGCGGCCGCCGCCGGCCGCCTCTTGCGCTCGTATGGAAGGCGCCCGGCACGCCGCGCCTGGTCGGTGAGCAGGAACTCGATCTGGGAGTTGATGCTCCGCAGATCGTCCGCGGCCCACCGCCGGAGGGCGTCGAACAGCTGTGGGTCGAGTCGGAGGAGGAAGCGCTTGCTCTCAGGCATGCCCGCCCACGATCACGTGTAGAGGGTCCCGGTGTTGATCACCGGCGTCGGGGAGTGGTCGCCCGACAGCACGACCATCAAATTGGACACCATCGTCGCCTTGCGCTCGGGGTCGAGCTCGACGAGGTCCGAGTCAGCCAGCTGTGCCAGTGCCATCTGAACCAGACCAACGGCCCCACTGACCATCGTCTTCCGGGCGGCCAGGATCGCCTCGGCCTGCTGGCGGCGCAACATCACCTCGGCGATCTCAGGCGCGTACGCGAGGTGGGTCAGGCGCGTTTCGAGCACCTCGATTCCGGCCGTCTGCAAGCGCATCTGAAGCTCGGTCTGGAGGCTCTCGCGAACCTCCTCCGCGTTGCCCCGGAGCGAGATCGTGTCGCGCCCGGCGTAGTCGTCGTACGGATACTGGTTTGCGAGGTGACGGAGTGCGGTCTCGCTCTGCACGGTGACGAACTGGACGAAATCCTCGACGTCGAACACCGCCTTGGCCGTGTCGGTGACCCGCCACACCACGACCCCCGCGATCTCAATCGGATTGCCGCTGGCGTCGTTGACCTTGATCCGCTCGCTCTGGAAGTTCCGGACGCGCAGCGAGATCGTTTCGCGCCAGATCACAGTGAACGGATTGACCCACCACAACCGAGCCTCGGTGAGCGTGCCGGCGTACTGGCCGAACAGGATCAACACCCGCGACTCGTTGGGCTGGATGACGACGAGCCCGGGCGCAAGGAGCACGACCGCGGCCGCGATCCCGCCGGCAACGACCCTGAACCACGTGGCGTAGCCGCCCGCGCCGATGGCGATGACTGCGGCAATTACCCCGGCCACGATCGCCCCGACCGCGAGGCCCGGCGGGCAGGCGAAGGCTTCCGCAGGGCGCTGCTGGTGGGGCTCGCGCGGCGAGAAGGCTCCGGTCTGGAGCGCGGTGCCCTCGTCATGTTGTGGTGATATCACGCCTATATTGTTACACGATGCTCGGATGTGATATCAAGTCGCTGTTATGCCGCTGGTCGAGCTGCTGGCGCCCCGCTCGGCTGGAAGGCGGCGCTCCGGCCGTCCGAGACGCCGTTAGCAGCGGGGCTCGGGTACCGGCAGGGCGGGAGCTGAGCTGAGCTGAGCGCGTCGACGCTTCCTGTAAAAGTCAGCCCACCCTCGCTCGACGTAATCGAGCGGAGCCGGAACGTCTTGGCGTCGATGACGAACGTGGCATGAGCGCCGTTCGAGTCCTCCCCGGAGATCGCCCAGCCGCCTTGCGAGCGATGCCGCCGCCGATGCCGACGGCCAGGTCGACTGCTGCCAGGTACTCCACGCGTATCCGCCCGAGCCGGCGCACCCCGACTCGCCAACGGCCGCCGGCCCGGGTTGCCTGAGTGCAGATCCCCGGGCCGGACGGCTATCCAGCGTTATGCCTCGTACGAGCCGGGAGTCCAAGCGCGGGTGCTCACGCCGATCGCGTTCCAGGCGTTGATCGCGACGATCAGGCTGACGAGCGCCGCGATCTCGTCATCGGTGAAGTGGCGAGCGACGGCCTCGTAAGCCTCGGTCGGGACGTGATCGTCGGCGAGCAGCGTAACCGCCTCGGTGAACGCCAGCGCCGCGCGCTCGCGGTCGGTGTAGAACGGCGTCTCCCGCCACGCGCTCAGCGCGTAAAGGCGCTGCTCGCTCTCGCCGGCGGCGCGAGCGTCCTTCGTGTGCATGTCGATGCAGTACGCGCAGCCGTTGATCTGCGAGGCCCGGATCCGCACGAGCTCGCGCAGCCGCTGGTCGAACTCGACCTTGTCGAGCTGCTTTGTCGCGGCATGGTCCAAGTGGGCCATCGCCCGCGCGAAGTCGGCCGCGTGGGCATCGAAGTCGAGGCGGACCGGGATCTGGAGATGTTCCTGTTCAGTTGTCATGGCCATAACCTACCGTCGAGGCGGACCGAAGTTAAGATCCATTGTGATGCTCAAAACGTGGGCCATTTCGGGCGTCGACCTGCACCTCGACCTCGACGGCACGCGCGTTCGAGCGAGCCTTGAATCCGCCCTTCGTGACGCCGTCTCGACCGGTCGCCTGCGCCCCGGCGTCCGCCTGCCGTCCTCGCGCGCACTGGCGGCCGACCTGGGCATCGCGCGTAACACGGTTGCCGAGGCTTATGGCCAGCTCGTCGCCGAAGGGTGGCTCACCGCGTTGCAGGGCTCGGGCACTCGCGTCGCCGAGCGCCCCGACACATCCCAGCCGACGCCGCCGGCCCGCGACTCCGCGGGACGCCGGACCAGATACGACCTTGGTCCCGGGTCGCCCGATGTGTCGGCCTTCCCCCGCGCGGCCTGGCTTGCCGCCACCCGCCGGGCGCTGAGCGCGGCCTCTTTCCGGGCGCTCGACTACGGCGACCCGCGCGGCCGGCCCGAACTCAGAACCGCACTCGCCGATTACCTCGCACGCGCTCGCGGCGTGCAGACAACACCCGACGACGTCGTCGTCTGCTCGGGCTTCACGCAGGGCTTCCGACTGCTGTGCGAGGCGCTGCGGGCGAAGGGCGCCCGCACGCTCGCGATCGAGCACTACATCCAGCCGGCCACGGTCCAGGCGGCCGTCGCCTGTGGGTTGACGCTCAGGCCAGTGGACGTCGACGAGGGCGGTGCCGCGATCGAGCGCCTCGGGTCGGCCGACGTCGCCCTCCTCACACCCGCGCACCAGTTCCCGATCGGGACACCGCTCGTCGCCAGGCGCCGGGCCCTCGCCGCCGAGTGGGCACACGCCTCCGGCGGGCTGATCATCGAGGACGACTACGACGGCGAGTTCCGCTACGACCGCCACCCGCTGGGCGCGCTCCAGGCGCTGGCGCCGCAGCGAGTCGTGTACGCCGGAACCGCGAGCAAAACGCTCGCGCCCGGTATCCGGCTCGGCTGGCTTGTCCTGCCCACGAACCTGATCGACGACGTCGTTGCCGCCAAAGCGATCGCGGACCGGAACACCAGCGCCGTCGACCAACTCGCTCTCGCCGAGCTGATCGGCTCCGGAGCCTACGACCGCCACATCCGACGCTCGCGTTTGGTGTACCGGCGCCGGCGCGACAGGCTTATCGCCAGCCTCCGGCGCCACGTGCCCGCGGTTCGCATCTCCGGCATCGCGGCGGGGCTCCATGCCCTGCTCGAGCTGCCCGCCGGCGTGGGCGAGGACGATGTCGTCGCCCGCGCCGGCGAGCGCGGCCTGTCGCTCCAGGGACTCGGCCAGTACGCGTACGACACGCACGCCCACCGGTCTGCCCTCGTCGTCGGCTACGCCAAGCCGCCCGAGCACGCCTACACGGCGGCGGTCGCGCGGCTGGTGGCGGTGCTGCGCGAGGCGACCAGCTGAACCTCGTCGACTGGCTCGTCGGCGGTCACCTGCGAGCCAGGAGCACGACCACCGGCCGTGTAAACGTCACAAACCACCCTCCCGCCAATTACTCCCCCATGCCGACGATCGCCACGTCGGCGATCATCCCCGCCACGCGCAATGCCGATGTGATCGTCGTGGGACTGGGCGCGATGGGCAGCGCCGCGTGTTATCACCTGGCCGCGCGCGGTGTCGACGTGATCGGGATCGACCAGTACGCGCCGCCGCACCCGTGGGGTTCGACTCATGGTGACACCAGGGTCACCCGCCTCGCGATCGGCGAGGGCCGGGAGTACGTCCCACTCGTGCGCCGCTCGCACGAGCTGTGGCGAGAGATCGAGCGCGCCACCGGGACCGACCTCCTGACACAAGCGGGGGTCGTGGTCCTCGCCAGCCCCCCGAGCGACTTCCTCGACGAGACTCGTGCGTCGGCGGTGAGCTACGGGATAGAGCACGAGGATCTCACCAACGCTCAGCTCCGGGAGCGCTTCCCGATGTTCAAGGTCGACGACGAGGTCGTCGCGTACTACGAGCCCGACGCGGGTTACCTGCGGCCGGAGGCGGGGGTCGCCGCGCAGCTCGAACTCGCGCGCCGCGCCGGCGCAGATCTCCGATGCGGCGAGCGCGTCGCGAGCTGGGCACCAGCCCAGACCGGGGTGACCGTAAGGACCGACAAAGCCAGCTACAGCTCGGAGCAGCTGCTCCTGTGTGCCGGCGCGTGGATCGGCGATCTGTTCCCCGACGGGCGAGACATGTTCGCGGTCTACCGCCAGCTCCTCTACTGGTTCCCGATCCGCGAGGGATACGACCAGTTACGCGACATGCCGGCGTTCGTATGGGACGTCGCTGGACATCAGGCGGGGTTCGTCCACCTCGACGGGTTCTACGGACTCCCCGCAGTCGACGGCCCACAGGGCGGCCTGAAGGTGGCGGCGGAGGTGTACGAGCGGACCACTACGCCCGACGGCCGCCAGCATCCGGCGACCCGCGCCGAGATCGATCGCATGTACGAGCTGTGCATCGCGCCACATCTCCCCTGGCTCGCGCCGGAGCCTCTGCGGACCGTGTCGTGCCTGTACACGAGCACGCGCGGCAGCCGCTTTGTGATCGACCGGCACCCGGCGCACGACTCGGTCCTGATCGTGTCCGCGTGCTCGGGGCACGGGTTCAAGCACTCGCCGGCGATCGGCGAGGCCGTCGCGCAGTGGCTGACGGGCGACGAGCCGGACATCGACCTGAGCGCGTTCGGCTTCATGCACGTTCGCCGATAGGTCGCACACACGCCGCTCGCACACCTGCCGACACCTCTCCTCAGTGGCCCGATCGCGTTGTACGCTGGGCGTACGGTGGGACGTGGGGTCACAGAGGTGGGGTCATGGACGGAGACGGAGACGTAGACGAGGGACCAACGGAGAGCGCCGGGGAGGACGCGGCGCTCGATCCGCTGTTGGTCGCGCCGGCGGCGGTGCTCGAGGGATTGCCCGATGCGGTCGTGGCGGCCGCCCCCGACGGTCGCATCGTGTTCGTGAACGCGGTGGCCGAGGAGCTGTTTGGGTACCCGCGGCGCGAACTCCTCGGCCAACCGGTGCAGACGCTCTGGCCCGAGCGCGTACGCGACCGTTACACGCGCAACATGGAGCTGTACTTCGCCACGGAGCACCCGATGCGGTTCTCGATCGCCGCGTGGGGGTTGCGTCGAGACGGCTCGGAGTTCATCGGGCAGATGAGCTGGGGGATCGTGGAGACCAACGCCGGCTCGCTACTGCTCGCGGTCGGACGCGACATCTCCGATCAGCGCGCCGCCGAGGCACGGCTGCGCGCGGTGGCGGCGATGGGCGAACGCGCGCTCGCCGGCGCCGACCCGGTTGACCTGGCCAATGAGGCCATCGAGCAGCTCCGAAACCTGCTGCCCGTGATCGCGACAGAGGTCCGGCTCGCTGACGGCTCCGCGCTCGCGACGTTCGGCCCGGTTCCCGAGTTGGGCATGCACCTCACCATCGGCGCCGGCGGTGAGCTATTCGTCGCACCCGAGCGCGGCCTTTCTGAGGAGGAGCTGAGCTTCGTCCGGGCGGTCGCCCATACGCTCTCGAGCGGCCTCGCACGGCTGCGCGACGAGGAGCGCATGCGTCACGAGGCCGTGCACGATCCACTGACCGGACTCGCGAACCGAACGTTGCTGCGCGACCGGCTGGAACACGCGCTCGCCCGCTCCGAGCGCGACCGCGGCGACACGGCGGTGCTGTTCGTCGACCTCGACAACTTCAAGCAGGTCAACGACGCTCACGGGCATGCCGCGGGTGATTCGGCGCTGGTGGAGCTCAGCCGGCGCCTGCAAACCGCCGTCCGCCCGGGCGACACGATCGCGCGGCTCGGGGGCGACGAGTTCGTCGCCCTGTGCGAGCACGTCGACGTGGAGTCTGCACTCGCGGTCGGCCGGCGCCTGCTCGAGGCCATCCGTCTCCCCTTCATCGCCGGGGGCGCCGAGCACGTGCTGTCGGCCAGCATCGGAATCGCGCTCGGACACACCGACCCGGACGTGCTCCTCGCCAACGCCGACGCGGCTACCTACCGTGCCAAGGCGGCTGGTCGGGGACGCATCGAGCTGTTTCGCTGAGCTCTCGATCTACCGGTCGTCCGCGCCTCTGGCGACCTTCTCGCCGGCGCGAAACTCGTCCAGTCTCCGTTCGTATCGGTCGATGGCGACGTCGTATGCGACGTTGCCAAGCAGCAGTCGGAACGGTGGATCCTCCCGGCCGAGAGTGTCGAGCAGCGCCTGCGCGGCGAGGTCGGGGTTGCCCGGTTGTGATCCGTTGTTCTCCTCCTGCTGGGATGCACGGCGCTGGGCGATCAGTTCAATCTGCTCGTACGCATCGATGGGCTCGGCTCGGTCCATCGAGGAGCCCGCCCAATCTGTACGGAAAGCGCTCGGCTCGACCATCAGGACCTTGATTCCGAAAGGCTCGACCTCCTGGCGTAGCGTCTCCGAGAAACCCTCAAGAGCCCATTTGCTCGCGTGGTAGATGCCTGTAAGCGGAAACGCGGCCAGCCCACCGATCGAGGAAACCTGGACGATCCACCCTGAGCCCTGCTCACGCAGGATGGGCAGCGCGGCCTGCGTCACCCAAAGCGCTCCGAACATGTTGACCTCGATCTGCCTCCGAGCCTGCTCCTCCGTGAGCTCCTCGATGGCGCCCGAGAGCCCGTAACCCGCGTTGTTGACGACAACGTCCAACCGCCCGAATCGGTCGCGAGCCTGTCGAACAGCGGCGAAGGCGGCGTCGCGGTCGGTGACATCCAGCTCGATGGGCAGCACGGCGTCGCCGTGCTCGGCCACGAGGTCGTCGAGGGAGGAGGTGTCGCGTGCCGTGGCGGCAACGCGGTCGCGTGCTGCGAGGGCGGCCCGGGCGAACGAACGACCGAAACCGCGCGACGCGCCAGTGATGAACCAGGTGCGATTTGACATGGGGCTTCCCTACCCGGAACGCGGCGGCCATACCTCGCTCCGTCCACTCGGCCTCGTTCGCGATGTCGTCGCTTCTGTTCTCATCCGCGCGTAGGCTGCGCTCTTGGATGCAGAGATCCTGCCCTGTTGACGGCTTTCGGCTGGCTTATGACCGTTCCGGGTCGGGCGCGGGTGTGCTGTTGCTGCACGGCTGGCCGGGAACCCGCTTGGACTACCGAGACGTGGTCCCGCTGCTGAGCGACGCGGCCGACGTTGTCGCGCCGGACCTTCGTGGTTTTGGTGAGTCAGACAAGCATCGGGCGCCGCCGGCCGAGGCCTACTCGGCCGACGCTCAAGCGCGTAGTGTCGTTGCGCTGATCGACGAACTCGGCTTGGGACCCGCGGTGATCGTGGGCTATGACGTTGGCAGCCGCGTCGCGCAAACTGTCGCACGGCTTTTCCCCGAGCGTGTGCGTGCGCTCGTTCTCTCGCCGCCTCTGCCCGGCGCCGGCGATCGCGTTCTCACGCCGCAGGCCCAGCGGAAGTTCTGGTACCAGGCGTTTCACCAATTGAAGTTGGTCGAGGAGATCATCGAGGCCACGCGCCGGCAGTCCGCTCTTATCTCGGGCATTTCTGGTCGCACTGGTCTGGGCCGTCGTTTGAGCAGCCCGCGGCAGAACTCGATCGCCTCGCCGATCTCTACCGAGCGCCGGGCGCCTTTATTTCGTCGATCGGGTGGTATCGCGCCGGGTCGGGCACGGTCGCCACGAGCCTCAGGGAGATGACGACCGAGCGACACGAACAAATCACGGTTCCGACGGCTGTGTTGTGGCCTGAGTTCGATCCGCTGTTTCCTCAGGATTGGGGGGACCGCTTGGACGCCTTCTTTGCTGACGTAACCGTGACGTTGTTGCCGGGTGTGGGGCACTTCATCCCGCGCGAAGCGCCACGCGGGCTCGCCATGGCGATCCGTTCTGTCCTCGCTTATGGGAGCGTTACGCCTCAGTGAGACAGGGAGTGCTCAGACGAGGGGGCGCACGCGAGGAGACCTCGGCGGCGGTGTAACCACACGACCGGCTGCTAGGTATAATTTGCCCTCGCTGGAGCCGGGCAGCGTTCATTGTGGGGCGACTAGGGGAGGGGTTTGATGTCACTCGAGCGGTTTGACACGCGGTTTCGCATCGGCGGGCGTCCCGGCTGGTTGCGCAACGCGGTTCGTCTTGCCGGCCTAGTCGCGGCGACCACGGCCGTCTTGGCCACGATTCCCGCCTCCTCGTGGGCAGGTACCGCGAACGCGGGGCTGCCCGGTGCGTCGAAGACCAACCCGCTGGCCGGCATGCAGTGGGGGATCTATCGCGGTCCGATCGACGGGGTCTATCCGGCCTATCAGTCCGCCCGCGGTCCGAATAGACGTTTGATGGCGAAGATCGCATTGCAACCTCTGACCATTTGGACCGGGGCGTGGTATCCGGTCAACTATGCCCAGACGGTGGCCCGCGAGATCGTCCAGGATACGACCGGCGGCAACGCCAACTTGTTGAGCCAGATCGCCGTTTTCAGGCTGGATCCGTGGGAGGTCTGCCATGGATCATGGAGCACCGGCGATCAGGTCAGCTACCGCGCCTGGATCAGCCAGTTCGCGGCTGGGATCGGAAGGTCGCGCGTGGCGCTGATCCTCCAGCCCGATCTCCCGTTTGCGTTGTGCGCGGGCTCGTCAGTGCCGACGCAGTTGGTGGCCTACGCCGCTGGTAAGTTCACCGCCCTTCGCCATACCACGGTGTACCTCGACGTCGGTGCCGCCGAATGGGCGTCGGTCGGACAAGCCGTCTCGCTGCTCGAGCAAGCCGGTATTCAACACGTGCGTGGGTTCGCGTTGGACGTCACCCAGTACGGCAGCAGGGCGGCCGAACTCGAGTACGGCGCGGCGATCGCGCGGGCGCTCGGCGCCGCCGGCATTCGCAACAAGCACTTCGTGATCAATACCGACGAGAACGGGGCCCCCTTCTTCGCCGGCCAGTACCCAGGCAACGCGAATGAAGCGCGCGCATGCAACAGCCCTCACGACCGCCTATGCGTCACGCTCGGGATTCCACCCACCACCGATGTCGCCAATCCGCGCTGGGGTCTCGGCGCCGCCGACCGCGCCATCGCCCGCCAGGATGCCGATGCCTACCTCTGGGCCGGACGACCATGGGTCGATAACAACAGCGGGGCCTTCGTCTTCTCGCGCGCGCTCCAGCTCGCAGCATCGACGCCCTTCTGACGTGCGGCAAGTATCGACTCGCCGGCGCTGAGAGTCAGCCTGCCAGTACGTCGTGCACGAACCGGACGCACATCGTCCCGTCGCCCACTGCGCCGGCCACGCGATTTGCTGCCCCGGCGCGGACATCGCCGGCCGCGAACACGCCGGGTCGGGTCGTCTCGAGGAGGTGGGGCTCGCGTTCCGACACCGGCCAACTCAGGTGCCCTTCGTAGCCCGCTGCGCCAGGCCCGCACAGGATGTACCCCGCGCTGTCAACCGGGAGGATGCCCGTGATCGCTTCCGTGCACGGTTCCGCGCCGATCATGACAAACACGGCCGTCGCCGGCACGTCCTGCCTGCTTCCGTCGCGCCGGTCGGCAAGTGTCACCGATTCAACCGTGGCCGAACCGCGGACGGCCACGACCTCGGTATCGGTCATGAGCTCGATTCGGGGCGCACGCTTGAGGCGGTCGAGCAGGTAGCTGGACATCGTCGATTTCAGCGTCGGGCCCCGCACCACCACCCGAACGCTGCGGGCTTTCGTAGCGAGGTGCGCCGCCGCCTGTCCGGCGGAGTTTCCCCCGCCGACGACGATCACGTCCTGGTCGCGGGCGCGCTCGGCATCGCCCGCCATCGCCCAGTGGTACACCCCGGCACCGCGGAAGCGATCGACGCCGTCGGCCTGGAGCTCACGCCACCGGGCGCCCGTCGCGACCACGACCGAACGTGCGAGTACGTACTGGCCGTCGTCGAGATCTACCCGCAGAAGGCCGTCCGGCCCGTCGGCCAGTTCGACTGCCCGGTGAAAGCTCGACAGGACCGCGCCGAAACGGCGGGCCTGAAGCGTCGCCGCTCGTGTCAGCTCGGTCCCCCGGATCCCGGTCGGGAAGCCGAGGTAGTTCTCGATGCGGGTGCTTGTCCCGGCCTGACCCCCGGGCGCCCAAGCCTCAGCCACCAGGGTCCGCAAACCCTCCGACCCACCATAGACCGACGCGGCGAGGCCGGCGGGACCGGCCCCGAGGACGACCAAGTCGAAACGTTCACCGTCAACGTCGGCGCGCAGGCGAAGCGTGCGGGCGACCTGCGCCGCCGAGGGGTTGCGCATCACCTCGGTGGCGTAGACCAGCACGGGAGTCTCGGAGGGCGGAATACCGAGCCACTCGAGCATCGCGGCGCTCTCGCCATCCGTGTCGGCGTCGTACCAGCGCACAGGCAGCAGATTGCGTTCGAGGAGGTCCCGAACCT
Source organism: uncultured Solirubrobacterales bacterium (assembly GCA_963737055.1). Taxonomy (GTDB): domain Bacteria; phylum Actinomycetota; class Thermoleophilia; order Solirubrobacterales; family Solirubrobacteraceae; genus Palsa-465. The sequence goes on from CAVTRE010000006.1 coordinate 267,064, forward strand.
CGAACGCCCGCCGAGAGTTGCGAGGCGCGATCAACCGCATGACCCCGTGCCCTTCGGCCTCGTTCCACGCCCGCCGGGCCAGCAGCGTCGCGAATACCTGCTCGCCGAATTCCGGCCAACGGGCGACCATCGCCCGCAAACCTCCCCGGTCGAACACGATCACGTCGGTTGGCTCGACCGCCACGCACGCGCTGATCGTTGGCTCTCCCGTGAATGCCGCGATGTCCCCGATATACGTCCGGCTATCCGCCTGCGCCACGTACACATCCTTGCCGGGCTTTCGATCGATGAACTCAACCAGGCCGTGCTCGATCACATAGAACGGGGCATCCCGCTCGGCGTGCTCATAGAGCACCTCTCCCGGCTCGAACCGGCGCCGCGTGCCTCGCTTGGCCAGCCACTCGAGCTTCGCGTCCGAGAGGCGTGGAAACAGAACCTCGTCATCCAGGTCAGGGAATCGCTCGCTTCGAACCACCTGTGTCGTTGCCACCCATCCAGGCTACCTGGTGGCGGCGAGGCGCATAAGAGCGGCTTTCGTGGCCGCGCGAGTTCGAACGGTTACCGCTGAGGATTGCCGTCCGCAGAGGGAACTGTCCCAAAGTCCCGCGTGGCCTCTCCCGGCCGTCCGGCAATTCCGATCGGCGTCATCTGCCCGGCGTGCGGTGGCGCAGCGGGTAGCTGCACTGTGACGTGGAGCCCGCCACCGGTCCGGGGGGTGAGGGTGAGGGTTCCGTCGTGTGCTTGGGTGATGCTGTTCACGATTGCCAGCCCGAGGCCAACACCCGCGTGGTCGCTGCGTCTGCTCTTGGTGCCGCGCTGAAACGGCTCGTCGAGTGTGGCGACAAGCTGTGGGGTGAGCTTCTCGCCGGTGTTCTCGACGGTCAGCACCACAGTCTTGGGGTGAACGCTCGTTGTCACCCGCACGGTGCCCTCGTCGGGAAGGTTGTGGACGATCGCGTTGTGCACAAGGTTTGTAGCCATCTGCAGGAGGAGCGCGTGTGAGCCAATGGTCGGGGTCGTGTCGCCGGAGGTTTCGATGGTGACGCCACGTTTCTCTGCGAGCGGGAGGAGTGTTTCGGTCGCTTCTTCGGCGATAAGCGACAGGTCATTGTGTTCTGGGGTGAAGGACTTCTGGTCGACGCGGCTCAGCAGCAGCAGTGCTTCGGTGAGGTCGATCGCTCGGGTGTTGACGGCGTGGAGGCGGTCGACGAGTTCGCCGGTGGCGCGGGTGGGATCGTTGCGGGCGACGTCGAGAAGTGTCTGGGTGATCGCGAGCGGTGTGCGCAGTTCGTGGGAGGCGTTGGCTGCGAATCTCTGCTGTTCGACGCTGTGGGCTTCGAGTCGCGCGAGCATGGCGTCGAACGCGTCGGCGAGCTCGCGGAACTCGTCTCTGCGGCCTTCCAGGTCAATCCTGTGGGAGAGCGATCCGGCCGCGGCCGTGCGTGTCGCGTCCGTGATACGGGTCAGCGGGGCGAGCATCCGGCCGGCGAGCAGCCACCCGCCCACGAGACCGAACGCCAGCAGGAACGCCAACACTGCGGCTGCCCTCGGAGCGAAAACGTGCAGGAGGTTGGACCGGACGGGGAAAACGCGAAGCGGGAGCCCGGTCGAGCCGGGGACGATGAGCGCCTGGTCGGGGACGTAACGCAAGAGGAACACCCACACGGCGGCGAGCAGCAAGGCGCCCGCGAGCATCAGGAAGCCGGCGTAGCTGAGGGTGAGTTTGAGGCGAACGCTCAAACCAGGGGATCTATTCACGGGGTTCTCCCTCGGGTCCGGGGTCTGGCCGAGTTTCGATGCGGTACCCGGAGCCGGCCACGGTGGCGATGATCCAGGGATCGCCAAGCCGTTTGCGCAGTGCCGAAACCGTGATCCGCACCGCATTGGTGAACGGATCTGCGTTCTCGTCCCACGCTCGCTCTAAGAGTTCTTCGGCGCTGACGATGCCGCCTTCGGCGGCGACGAGCACCTCGAGTACGGCGAACTGTTTGCGGGTGAGTGCGACGTAGCGGCCGTCGCGATAGACCTCGCGGCGGAACGGATCCAGACGCAGACCGGCGATCTCCCGCACCGGTGGCCGGTGGTGGCCGCGGCGGCGGTCGAGCGCTCGGAGACGGAGCACGAGCTCTTGGAGTGCGAACGGCTTGGTGAGGTAGTCGTCGGCGCCGAGTCCAAACCCGGACGCCTTGTCGTCGAGCCGGTCGGCCGCCGTGAGCATCAGGATCGGCATACCGCTGCCGGAGGCGACGACGCGTTTAGCGATCTCGTCTCCGGAGGGCCCAGGGATGTCGCGGTCCAGCACAGCGATGTCGTAGGCGTTGACGCTCATCAGTTCCAGCGCGGCGTCGCCGTCACCGGCGACGTCGGCGACGATCGCTTCCAGGCGTAAGCCGTCACGGATGGCCTCGGCCATATAGGGCTCGTCCTCGACGATCAACACCCGCACGCCCTCGGATGCTGCCAGCCCGAACATATCGCCGGCGTATCGAAAAACGCGTACGTCCTGGCAACACCCGGCTGCCTTGACTGGAAGGCGTGGCCTACAGCCAACCAGCACGAGCCGGCACCCGTCCTCCGCGGGCGGCCGTGCCCGGGCGGCGTCGCCGCCGTGTGCTGCTCAGCGCGGTACTCGCGCTCCTCTTCGCCGCCGCGGCGTTATCGGCCGCCGGCCAGCTCCGCAGCGACAAGCCGAGCACGTGGGGGAACGACCCAACCTACGTGTCGGGGATCAGGTGGCCGCTGACCGGACAGGGAGCGTTTGTGCTCGGGAGCGGCCGGCCTGCGGCGAGCCCGGACGAGCGGCCGGTCGCAATCGCCAGCCTGGCAAAGGTGATGACGGCCTACCTGACCCTCGAGCGCTACCCCCTGAGCGGCGCACAGGACGGGTTCACGATCGGTATCACCGCGGCCCAGGCGCAGGCCGCGGCCGAGGACGCAAGACAGGGCCAGTCCGTCGTGGCGGTGCAGGCCGGTGAGCACCTGACCGAGCGCCAGCTGCTGGAGGCGCTGCTGATCCCGTCGGGAAACAACGTAGCCCAGTTGCTCGCCGTCCAGGTAGCGGGCAGCCAGACGCGCTTTGTCGCCGAGATGAACGCCGAGGCTCGCGCGCTCGGGCTGGAGCACACGATCTACACCGATCCCACCGGGTTCGACCCGAGCACCGTCTCCACCGCCGCCGACCAACTGCGCGTCTTCCGGCAGACGATGCGCTCCCCGGCCTTCCGCCAGATTGTCTCGATGCCCGGCGTGACGCTGCCGGTCGCCGGCACGCTCACGAACTACGATCCGTTGATCGCCCAGGGCTACGCCGGCAAGACCGGGTCGGACTCCGCGGCGGGGGGGTGTCTGGCGTTCTTCACATCCGTGACGCTCGCCGGGGCCCGGACGACCGCGGTCGGAGTGGTGCTGGGGCAGGGGGCCGGCAGCGACACGTCGGCGCTCCTCGCCGCCGCCGGGCAGGCCGCCGAGCAGCTGGTCGAGTCCTTCGCCCCGGCGATCGGCAGAAGCACGATCGCCCAACCGGGTGCGACTGGTGGTCCAGCGGAACACGCGGGCCGGCATCGCCGCCCGCTGGCACCCGCGCCTGGTCCCCCCTTGGCACTGCCTTGAGGGCAGCGGGATAACAACCCGAACGCGAGGTGCGTCCCGGAGTCAAATTCGGCCACCTTCTGGCCGAAACTTCGCCCCGGTTTCCAGTGGCTCCGGTCCGAGTGACCCCAGTGACCAAGGGATATTTGACCATGTCCAAGTCGAAATAGCGATTTCGGCAAGGATTGGACAGTGCTTTTTTATTTTCCCTTGACAGAAGCAAGCACAGAGAGATAATCCCCGCCGAGGAGAGACCGTCTGCCTCTCCGCACAGTTCCGAGTGCGCCACAGAGCAACGGGCATGCCTGCCCCCGAGCGCCTTATTACACCCTCAGCACCCCCACGCGAACCGCGGCAAAGGGCGCCCCCATCGGCGGGTCGATCCGTCACCTCCAGGTAACTCGATTTTCGACGCGAGGGAGTCCAGCGTGCGACGTATTTACGCAGTTATGGGTGCTGCCGTAGCAGTGGCGGCCGCGGTCGCTGTCATCGGGGTAACCAGCGGAACCGCAGCTTCCAGGGCAATCTACAAGGACCAGGGCGCATCAATTCCGGCGCGTGTCCATGACCTTCTGGCCCAGATGACACTCAAGGAGAAGGTCGGCCAGATGGACCAGGCCGTGGTCGGATTGCTGCGCGACAAGACCAATCCGGCGAATGGTGTCTGCAACGGTGATAACACATCGCAGCCGCAGCCGAACTGCCTGCAGCAGGTGCTGGTCACAGACGCTACCGGCTCGGTCCTGTCGGGTGGAACCGACAATCCGCCCGGTAACACGGGGACGGACTGGGCGAATCTGTATAACACGATCCAGAACTATGCGATCGCCCATTCGCGGCTGCACATCCCGATCATCTACGGCGTCGATGCGGTCCACGGCTTCGGTCATCCGACGGCCGCGACCCTGTTCCCCCAGTCGATCGGAATGGGAGCGACCTGGGACACGCAGCTGGCGAAGCAAGCCGGACAGGCCACTCGCGACCAGGTCTGCAGCGTAGGCACGAATTGGGTCTTCGCTCCGGTTCAGGATGTGGCGCGGGACAACCGCTGGGGTCGCACCTACGAGACGTGGGGAGAAGAGCCCGCGCTCTCAGGGGCGATGGGCGGGGCCAACATCAGCGGAATGCAGAGCGGGACGTGCCCGACCAACCCCGGCCTCAAGGTCGCATCGACGGTCAAGCATTTCGCGGCCTACTCGGAGTCGATAAACGGCCACGACCGCGTCGAAGAGCAGATCCCGATCCGTTATCTGCAGGATCTCTTCCTGCCGTCGTACGCGGGCGGAATCAACGCGGGTGCGGACACCGTCATGGTCAACTCCGGTTCGATCAACGGCATTCCCGCCACGGCTTCCCACTTCCTGCTGACCACCGAGTTGCGCCAGCGGCTGGGCTTCACAGGCGTGGTGATCAGCGACTACAACGACGTCTTCGCTCTGCAGTCGACGTACCACATCGCTCCCGATCTCGAGACCGCGGCGGCCGAGGCGGTCAACGCCGGCGTGGACATCGCGATGAATGCGATCTCTACCACCACTTACGACGCCGCGCTGATCGCAGCCGTCCATGACGGTCTGGTTCCGATGTGGAGGATCAACCAGGCGGTGACGAGGATCCTGACGCTGAAGTTCAAGCTCGGCCTGTTCGACCACCCATACGTCGATGCGACCAAGGCCAATGAGGCGATCAGCGGCAGCGTGGCCCTTGACCGCCAGGCCGCCGACGAGTCGATGACCCTGCTGCGCAACGAGAACGGCGCGCTGCCGCTCTCCACGAGCAGCCATGTCACGGTCGTCGGCCCGAACGCGGACTCGATTCCCGACACGCTGGGCGGCTGGAGCGTCAGCTGGCAGGGCGTGTTCGACAACAACAAACAAGCGTGCTGCGGCGGACCGCCCGACCAGATACCGACGCAAACGGTGACGGTCTGGAAGGGCATCCAGGCGGCCGACGCGAGCGCAACGCTCGCTCCCGACCAGGCCACCGCGGTCGGCGCAGCCAGCACCACGGATGCGTACGTCGCAGTGGTCGGCGAGACCAGGCCCTATGCCGAGGGACTGGGCGATGACCCGGCACCGCAGTTGGATGCCAGCCAGAAGGCGCTGATCGCGGCGCTGAAGGCCACCGGCAAGCCGGTGATCGTGGTCGTCGTGGCCGGCCGTCCGATCGGGCTCGGTCCCGACGCCGAGTCGGCGAACGCGATCCTGATGGCGTGGCAGGGCAGTACGGAAACGGGTGACGGAGCTGCCGATGTGCTGTTCGGCAAGTACGACCCCAGCGGCAAGCTCCCGATCACCTGGCCGAGTGACGCACCGCCGCCCGGCCTCGATCTGTCCAGCTTCAACACCGGCGGACCGTCTCCGCTCGGGGACGAGCCGAAGTTCTTCGACCAGTTCCCGGGAACGAACTCCGGTAACGGGTCGGGCTACAACCCGCTCTTCCCGTTCGCGTTCGGCCTCTCATACACGTCGTTCTCGACCAGTGGCTTGTCGATCGCCGGCCCGGCGGCAGGGACCGTGATCGCATCGTTCACGGTGAAGAACACGGGTAGTCGCGAGGGTGTGGACATCGTTCCGGTGTACGTGAAGCGTTCGGTGAACACCGGCGAGATCCTCACGCCAACTAACGGGAACCTCGTTGGCTGGGCCCGCGTGGACCTGGCGGCGGGAGCTTCGCAGCAGGTCTCCGTCGGGTTCCGGGTCTCGCAGCTTGCGGTGACTCCGGCAGACATCAACGGAGACGGGCCGCGACAGGTGCAGCCCGGTGACTATCAGGTCGTGCTGGACCCGAATGGCACGGGTCCGACATTCACCATCCATTAGGACGCCGATCCAGTAGGAAACCCGGCGTGGCGGGCCTGCAAAGGCCCGCCACGCCCGTGGTGCGACAGAACGGAGAGCGCCGCCGGGAAGAAACACTGGTGGTGCTTGAGGGTTCAGATCGCGCGACCCCAGCCGGAGGTGCCATAGGATCGTGCCGTGCGGTTCACGCTCAGGAACCTCAGGGAGGATCTGGAGGACCTCGGCTCCAGGTTCGACGGCGCGCCGGACCTGGAGTTCCGTTTGGCGACCGGGGCGCTCGAGCTCGAGAAATCGGGACTGAGCTACCAGCGCGTCCCCCCCGGCTATCGCTTTCCGTACGGCCACACGCACAAGACGCAAGAGGAGGTGTACGTGGTCCTGCGGGGGGGCGGGCGGATGAAGGTCAACGACGAAATCGTCGAGCTCAAGGAATTGGACGCGGTGCGCGTCCCGCCCGGTATGTGGCGAGGATACGAGGCCGGGCCGGAGGGCCTCGAGATTCTCGTCGTCGGCGCGCCCAATCTCGGTGAGGCTCCACGTGAAGACGTCGATGGCCAGCGCGACTGGTGGGCTGACTGACGCGAGGTAGTCGCGCGACGCCACCGCCCCGATGATGGCATCGCGCCCATAGGTCTCCCTTAAGCTCACGAGCAGCGGGACGATGTCGAGAAGCGCCGGCCGGCTCCGCTCCCCAATGTCCGGGGCGTCGTCGGAGGACTGAGCGGAGTGCTCGGCGAGCCGGTGCGGCGGCTGGACGAGGGCGTCCTGCGCGGGGGCGGGCGGGATCTAATTCCGCGGGTGCTCGCGGGCCTGGTCCGGCGGGGCGAGGAGTTCGATGCCGCTGAGGACGCGCTCCAAGAGGCACTGCTGGAGGCGCTGCGGGTGTGGCCCGAGCACCCGCCGCGCGACCCGAGCGCGTGGCTGGCGACAGTTGCGACCCGGCGGCTCGTCGACGCTCGCCGCGGCGAGGCCGCCCGACACCGCCGCGAGGAGGCGACTTACGCAGAGCCGCGGCCGACTGCCACCGAGGAGGGCGACGACACCCTGTTCCTGCTCTTCTGCTGTTGTCACCCCGACCTCGCGCCAGCCTCCCAGATGGCGCTGACCCTGCGCGCCGTCGGCGGCCTCACCACCCGGGAGATCGCCGACGCCTTCTATGTCCCGGAGGCGACGATGGCGCAGCGGATCAGCCGCGCCAAGCGCACCCTGCGCGGGCGCCGCCTGGCCAGCCCGGGGACCTCGCCGTCGTGCTGCGCGTGCTCTACCTCGTCTACACGGCCGGGCATATTGGCCCGCGGGTACGGGCCCACCCGCCCGACCTGGCCGGCGAGGCGATTCGGCTCGCGCGCCAGCTCACCCTCGCCACGGAGGAGCCCGAGGCGCGCGGGCTGCTCGCACTGATGCTCCTCAATCACGCCCGCCTGGAGGCGCGGCTCGATCCCGAGGGCCGGATCGTCACGCTCGACCGGCAGGACCGCAGCCTGTGGGACACGCGCGAGATCGACGAGGGCGTACGCGTCCTGCAGTCGGCGCTCGCCATGCAGACGGAGCAACGGCCCCCGGGCCGCTACCAGGTCGAGGCCGCGATCGCCGCCCTGCACGACGACGCCGCGAGCGCCGAGGAGACCGACTGGCCGCAGATCCTCGCCTGGTACGACGACCTCGTCGCCCTGGCCAAGGACCCCGTGCGCCAAGACCCCGCCGCGGTCCTCGGCCGCGCGGTCGCGGTCGGCCACGTCGTTGGTGGCGCTGCCGGGCTTCGCGAGACCGACCGGCTGCGCGAGGTGATCGGCGAGCGGCACCGGTGGCACGCCGTGCGCGGGCACCTGCACGAGCTCGCCGGCGACCTGCCCGCCGCCGCCTCGGCGTACGCCGAGGCCGCCCGTCGTGCCACGAACGCCGCCGAGCGCGATCACCTGGTGCGCCAGGCCGCCCGGGCGCGAGCCGCTTGAAGCTGTCCGCACTGGATGGAGGTGATTTCCGGGCGCGTCGCCCTGGCGTTCGCGCTCAGTGGGAGCGGGGGTGTAGTTCCTCGCTCGGGTTGCGCAGGGTAATTGGCTGCTTCTTTGTCCTCTGCAGCAAGAAGAACGCGATTGTGCCCCACACGGCCGGGACCCAGAGTGAAATCGCGTGGTAGACGAGCGTGGCCGCGGTGGCTACCGTCCCCCCCATCCCGTAGATGACGAGCATGCCGATCATGCTCCCGTCGAGAACGCCGATCCCGCCCGGCACCGGGATGAAGTTCGACAGGTAGCTGATCTGGTAGGCCAGCACCAGCGGCGCCAGCGGCGGCGTCTGGCCGGCGGCGGCAAAGCACGCGAACAGCACGGCGATGTCGAACCACAGGTAGCCGATCGCGCCGACGATTCGCCAGTCGGGATGGAACACCAGCCGCTTGGTGTCGCGTACGCTTGCCGCCGTCTCTGTCAAAACCGCTTGGAGCCGCCCCGGTCCGGTCCGCCGGACGATCCGGTCCACGTAGCGCGGCAACAGCAAGAACAGCGCCAGCACGACGACGCCAACCACGGCGGGCAGGATGCTGAGCAGCGGGTTGCTCGGGCCGGGGAGGCCTAGGAACAGCCCCAGGCCGGCCAGGATCAGCGTGATCACGTTGATCGCGCTCGTGTACAGGAACAGCACCGCCGAGCGCTCGGCGATCCGTCGCGGACTCGACCCGCGCTCGATCATCAGCCAGCCCCCCACTGCCAAGCTGCCCACGCCCCCAAGCGACACCGCCGCTCCGAATGCCTCCTCGCTGAGCGCGATCCGTGCCCCGACCCGGAACGGCGCCCGGTCGAACACTTGAAGGAATGCCAGGACGTAGCTCGCGCAGGACAGAATCTCGAGCAGGACGGCGACGAGGACCCACTGCGTCTTCATGTTCGACACGGTGCTCGCGACGCCCTTGAGCCCCGGGACCGCCAACAGCAGCCCGACAACAAGCGCGCCCGCCAGAATCAACGTGACGAACCCGTTGCGCAGGCTACGGCGCGCCTTCGCAGCGTCCACCTGCTCCGGTTGGGACGACTGATCGGCGCTCACGTTCTCAGCCGGCACGTCGTCGAGTTGCGATAGGTCTGGAAATCTCGACTTCTCCATGGGCCCATGGTCGGCGAGCGCAGGGTGAGCCGTCATCGCCCGGATCCGATGAATTGACCGGACGCCACCCCCCAAACACTCTCTTTCGCGGGGTCCGCCCCTGCCGGGGAGCGCCCAAATCGCCGAAACCTTGCGAGGCGCTCTCACCTGGCCAGGATGGACGCTTCAAACACCACGACAGCAACGAAGAAGAGGCTCGAACGTCGAAGCACCTCAGGGTCAGGCGAGGTTGGTTGACGAGGACGGCCGTACATTGTCGAGGATGACGTCAGGATTACCGACGAACGTGGTCGCGACCTATGGTCCGGAGTAGCCGCGGGGATACGCCCACTGGCGCACGGACCGGACTCGCGTCCCGCGAGCGTCAGATCGCGGAGGTCCTCGTCCGTTATGGGCTGTCCTACTTGGCCAACGTCGTCGGGCTCGAGCGGGTGGTCAGCGTTGCGGACGGCCTGGTCGGACGCGCTCGTGCTGACGCACGCACGCCCTCGGAGAATCTCCGACTCGCTCTCGAGGAGCTCGGACCGACCTTCATCAAGCTCGGGCAGCTGCTCTCCACACGAGCCGACCTGCTCCCGCCGGACTACCGGGCAGAGTTGACGAAGTTGCTGGACGCAGCGCCAGCTGTTCCAAGCAACGTGGTCGAGGAAATTGTCGAGCACGACCTTCACGCGCCAGTGGATACGGCGTTCGCCAGCTATGATGCCGTGCCGCTTGCATGCGCGTCGGTGGGGCAGGCGCACACCGCGACGCTGCGGGACGGAACCGAAGTCGTGGTAAAGGTGCGGCGGCCGCACGTCGTCGAGGACATGGAGCAAGACCTCGAGATCATCAGGAATTTCGCCGCGCGCGCCAGCCGGCGCTCAAAAACGGCGGCTCGCCACGACGTGGTGGGACTGGCGGATGAATTCGTGGACGCACTCCGGGCGCAGCTCGACTACCTGCAAGAGGCGCGCAACGCCGAGCGTTTCTCGGCCAACTTCGCGAGCGATCCGTGGGTCCAGATCCCGCGCACTTTCCCGGATCTGACAACCTCCCGCGTGATCACGCTCGAACGGATCCGCGGCATGAAGATCACGGACCTGACGGCCCTCGACGAAGCCGGCCTGGACCGCCACGGGCTCGCCGAGCGCACCGCGCTGATCGTCTCGAAAATGATCTTCGAGGACGGGTTCTTCCACGCCGACCCCCATCCGGGCAACTTCTTCATCGAGCCGACGGGGCGGGTTGGGATCGTCGATTTCGGAATGGTCGGCACTCTGGACGACCGTTCGCGCCAGCAACTCGGCCGCCTCCTGAGCGGGTTTGTCCGCCGGGACCCAGGACGGCTGGCAGACGCGCTCCTGGCACTGGGCACCTCGACCGGAGTCGTCGATCGAGCTCGCCTGCGGGAGGATTTGGCGACTCTCCTCGCGCGTTACTTCGGCCGCAGCATCGGCGAGGTCTCGCTGCGGAGCGCGATCGGCGAGATCCTGGAGATCGTCCGCCGGCACCGGCTCAAGGTGCCGCCTGACCTGTCGCTCCTTTTCACCGTGCTGATCATCGCCGAGGGGATCCTCGCCGAGCTTGACCCGGAGTTCCGGTTTGCCGAGGCGCTCGCGCCGTACGCGCGTCGCCACCTCGTCTCAGGCATCACCTCCGCCGACATGATCCGGCGCCTAGAGCAGCTTGGCGTCGACCTCGCGGAACTCGCGACCGAGCTGCCACCCCGGCTCAACCGCCTGTCCGAGGCCATCGAGACCGGTGGACTCGAGGTCCAGCTGCGCCCCGATGACATGAACGCTCTACTCGCCCGCGCCGATCGCCTCGGGAACCGTGTCGCGGCGAGCGTCCTACTAGCGGCTGCGATCAGCGGCGCCGTCCGGCTGGCCACGCGCAGGCGCCGCCACCGGCCTCGGCTGAGGAGAGGCAGGCGAAGCATTGATCGGCGATGAGCCCGCGGGCTCAGCTGCGCGCGCCATCGAAGCTCATCTCGACGGCCTTGCCGTGATACTGCTTACGCTGGCGGCCGGACGACGGACCGGGGGCCTTACGGATGCTTGGCGACTGCCCATACGGGCTGGCCGATCGAAGAGCCCGAGAATCGCTAGGTGGGCCGACATTCACCACGATCCGGCGAGGACAGTTCACCTGCATCGCGGGCAGCCTGCGGATACGCCGTTTACGTATTGGAGGAGTCTCGATGCCGCACGCCTGCGTCCTCACTGAATATGGGCCTCCTGACGTGCTTAGGTGGGACGACGTTTCGACGCCGGCTCCATCCGAGGGGCAGATCCGGATCAAGGTTCGCGTCTCCGGCGTCGGCCCCACGGATCTGAAGATCCGCCGCGGCGACCTCAACGGCACCTTCCCGCTCCCAGAGCCGCCGGTCCTCGGCTTTGAGACCGCCGGAACCGTCGACGCCGTCGGCGGAGGCGTCGATGGCGTGAGCGTCGGAGACGCGGTGGTGGCCTGGCTGCCGTCACTTGGCGGCTATGGCGAGTACGCGCTCGCGACCGCCTGGACTCCCAAGCCGCCTCAAGTGACCTGGAACGACGCGGGCGCGCTGCCTGCGTCCGCCGAGGCGGCGGTCGGAGTGCTGCGCCAGCTCGGAGTGGCAGACGGCGAGACCCTGTTGCTCCTGGGCGCGGGTGGGTCGGTGGGCATCATCGCCACGCAACTGGCGATTGGACTTGGACTCAAGGTCATCGGAGCCGTTGGCGCGCAAGACGAGGCGCTCATCCGAGAGCTGGGTGCGACGCCCGTGCCCTACGGGAGCAACCTCCTCTCGAGTGTCCGCGAGGTCACTGACCGAGTCGATGCGACCTTCGACGCCGCGGGCAAAGGCGGACTTCAAGACGCGATCACGCTCACCGGTGGCGCCGACCGGGTGATCACCCTGGCGGACGAGCGCGCGGCGGAGCTCGGCGTTCGGTTCTCAGTCGCGAGCCTGGATCGGGCTCCTGACGGCGTCGATATCTGCATGGAGCTCCTCGCCGCCGGCGAGCTGCACCTTCGCTCGCAGCGGTCCCTACCGATGTCGCAAGCAGCCGAGGCCCACCGGCTCCTCGAGAACGGAGCCGCTCGCCGCAAGCTGCTGCTTACCGCCAACGCGTGACGCGAATAACACTGCGGGCTCGCTCGCGATTTGCGAAGCTGCGGCGGTGACTGGGCTTGCTGAGCGTTGCCAGAAGGTCTCGAGGGGAACTGGAACGCCGGCGAGCGCGGTGGGGTGCCTTTCGCCTACACCCGCCCGAGCCCGGGGCGATACCGCTGGCAGTGGTATTGGGACTCGTGCTTTGCGGCGATCGCATGGCGCCATTTCGACCCGGCGCGCTCTCGCGCGGAGCTTGAGACGCTCCTCGCGGCGGCGCGACCGGACGGATTCATCGGTCACACGATCTTCTGGGAGCATCCAGTGAGCGGCGCGCGGGCACTGTTCTACAACGTGACCCATCGCGACGATTTCATGACGGCGACGATCCAGCCGCCGGCACTGGCGCTCGCGTGGCGAGTCGCAGTCGGCGACCCCGCGCTCGAGCCGCGGATCGTCGCTCACTAGAAGGCGCTCAGCGACGACCGCGATCTGGAGGGCGACGGGTTGCTGTGGATCCTTCAGCCCGACGAATCCGGCTTGGATGCCTCGCCGCAGTTCGACCCCATCTGGGGCCACCGTGCACAGGGGCTGCCGGACTTCGTAGAGCTCGTGCGGCGTAACCGCGAACGCGAGTTCCGGATTGAAGCGGTGCGCGCCGACGGGGATCCGGTCGTCTGCGAGGTGATGACGAACGTGATTCACGGCTTGTCGCGACTGGCCTTGGGGCTTCCGTCGATTACGCCGGCGCTGATCGCGCGGTGTTATGACGAGCCAAGCGGGCTGTTCCTGCCCGCGGTGACGCCGACGATCAGCTCGCGGATCCCCCTCACCGTGGCCGCGCTTTCCCCGCTCGCGCTGCCCGACCTGCCAGACGAGATCGGCCACCGGCTCGCCGAATATCTCTTCGACGAGCAACGTTTTTGGACCGAAGTGCCCGTACCGTCGGTGGCGCTCGGCGAGCCTTCGTTCTCGCTGCAGGAGCACTTCGACGGACTGCGACGCTACTGGCGGGGGCCGACCTGGATCAACAGCGCGTGGCTGGTGTGGCGCGGACTCGTGCGCCTCGGCTACGAGAGGAGGCGGCCACGCTCGCCCGGGCGGTCACCGAAACGGTGTCGGGGGAGGGCCTGCGGGAGTTCTACGATCCCCACGACGGGCGCGGGATGGCCGCCGAGGACTTCGCTTGGTCCGCGCTCGCCCTAGAGCTGCTCGACCCAGACAACGCAAGCGTCGGCGTCCCTGGGTGAGTGCGTTATGTCTGATCGCGCCTCCGGCGCGGCGCTCGATCCGTCGCAGCTCACGTCTTCGCCAGCGCACCAGAATCGGCTCGCCCTGGGCGACGCGAAGAAGCATCTGAGGAAATCGGCCATCAAGCTGGTCGGCTATCTGGTCGCGGCCTACCTTGTGCTTAGGCTGATCCCGACCCTGGAGCAGGCGCTGCACAGCCTCGCGCATGTGTCGTGGGAGTGGATCGTCGGGGCGATCGCGATCGAGGTGGTGTCCGAGACGGGTTTTGTCGTCTCGTGGCGTGGGGTGGTTGACCCGGAGCGCGTGCTGGACCGCGACGGGCGCGGCCGCCGGACGGACCAGCGCGTCGCCTGGGCACAGCTCGGAGGCGGCCTCCTCGTCCCGGGCGGCACGCTGGGCGGGATGGGCGTCGGAGCCTGGTTCCTGCACCGCTTCGGCATGCCGCCAAAACAGATCGCCGAGCGCCAGTTCAATCTCAGCTTTCTCAACACCGCCGTCAGTGCGTTCGCGTTGATCGTGTTCGGGATCGGGCTCGCGACCGGCCTGTTGCCCGGCGAGGACAACCTCCTGCTGACGCTCTTGCCGGCGGCGGTGGCGGCGATGGGGATCACCGCCGCGCTGTTGATCGGCCGCCGGGCGAGCACGTATGCGGAGCGAGTGAAGGCGAAACACCCCAAGATCGCTACCGCGATTACCACGCTCGGGGACGCCATCGCCGACACTCGAACGCTATTTCACCGTGACGGTTGGAAGAGCGTGCTCGGCGCGGTCACGTACCTGAGCTTCGAGATACTTGTCCTCTGGAGCGCGTTCCTGGCTGTGCACGCCCACCCGGTCCCTGGGTTCGCGGTTGTCGTGATGGCCTACATAATCGGAGCGCTCGGTGGATCGCTGCCGCTGCCGGCCAGCATCGGGACGATTGGCGGCATCGCGGGGATGCTCATCGTCTTCGGCGTAGACCACAACCCCGCGGTCGCCGCCGTCCTCCTTCACCAGGCGATCGGCCTGCTCGTGCCGCTGACCGGCGGGACGATCGCCTATCTCACCCTTCGCCGAACTGTCGGACCGATACGAGCCAAAGAGCTCAGGTCCGCCTAAAGGTCGTCCCGACGCGGCCAGGGCCGCGCTACACGGCGGATAACCGCTTGGCGAGAGTATCGGCCCGAAAGCGTCTCGGCGTATGGCGAGCCGTCAGGTTCGAGCAGCTTCCCGTTGGCGAGCGGGCCGCCGTCGACCGGGTCGAATCCGAGCCGGTCGATCAGGTGCATCACGGTCCGCACCGCGAGGCGGTCGTCGCCGACCGCGGCCACAGCGGTGCGGTCGGTCGCCCCGGCAGCGCGTGGATAGTCATCGAGCTCGTGGTACCCGAGCTGATTGAGGCTCTTGACGAGCCGTGCCCCGGCGAAGTGGGCTTGCACGACGACGCTCGAGCCGCCGTCTGACGCGGCTAGCTCACGATCCTCGCCGTCGGTGTCGGGCCAGTAGTTCATCGCGTCGACGAGGATCTTGCCGTCGAAAAGATCGCTCGGGAGTTCACGGAACCGGTGTACGGGGACGGCGAGAACAATCATGTCGGCCGAGTCGACGACCTCCTTTACGGTCGACGCGACGGCGCCGGGGGCGAGCACTTCGACTGGGAGGGCGATCCGTTCGGCCGGCCCCGAACTCGCCACGGCCACCTCGTAGCCCGCGGCAACCGCGGCGCGCGCCAGCGTCATCCCGAGTTTCCCCGCCCCGACGACTCCCAGTCGCTTCGCCCGCCGACACGTCGGTGGAAGCGTCGGCTGCAGCCCACCCGATCCTGTGCTCGTCCTGGCCTGTCCTCGCCGCGGTCGATGCCGGAGTCATCGCGCTACCTCGTCGGCGCCGGCGCATGGGTGGAGCGGACCGGGCTCGCGACATCTCCGAATGCCGCAGAGCCGGCAATGACCTCGTTTTCGGCGGGATCGGCCTTCAGTAGGTCCCGCACCCGCGGAAAGACCTCGCGTCCGAGCAGCTCGATCGATTCTCTCCGCTGCGCTGCCGGCACCGCGCCGAGCGCGTAGTGGAGGTCGATCCGGTCGACGTCGAGGGCTCGCATCACCGGCGCGATCCGGCGGGCGACCGTCTCCGGAGAGCCGACGAACATCGCGCCATGGGCTACCTCTGCGTCAAACTGCGCCCGCGTCGGTGGGCGACCAACCGCGCTCACGCGACGCACGCTCGAAGGTTTCGAGCCAATACGGCCACTGCGTCTCGACCGCCTCCTCGTCGCTAGCGGCGACGTAGCCGAGCGTGTGAAGTCCGACCGGGAGATCGGTCCGGTGCCCGAATTGCGCCAACGCCCGGCGGTAGAGGTCGACAAGCGGGCGGAACCGTTCCGGCCGTCCACCAATCACCGCGAGCATCAGTGGCAGCCCGTAGCGGGCCGCGCGGATCACCGAGTCGGGGCTGCCGCCGGAGCCGACCCAGGTCCGGAGGTGGCCGGCCGGGAGCGGCGGGGTCAAAACGACGTCGTCCAGCGGCGGCCGGTATTTACCTGACCAGGTGATCGGTCCGCCGCGAAGGAGCTCGGCAAACAGCCCCAGTTTCTCCTCGAAGATGTCTTCGTAATCGCGGAGGTCGTAGCCGAACAGCGGGAAGGACTCGATCGCCGAACCACGCCCCAGGATCAGCTGCGCGCGTCCGCCGGAGATCGCGTCCAGCGTCGCGAAGTTGTTGTACAGCCGGACCGGATCCTGCGTCGAGACCACTGTCACGGCCGTGCCCAATCTGATCCGCTTGGTCCGCGCGGCGATAGCCGCAAGCACCACGTGCGCCGCCGAATCCATCATGTCGTCGCGATAGTGCTCGCCGATATTGAACGAGTCGATCCCGACCTCGTCAGCGAGAACCCCCTCCTCGACCGTGCCGCGAACTACCTCATCGCCGCCGATCGTTTCACCATCAGATCCAGCGGTGACCGCCATGAACGAGTCAAGGCCGAATTCGTATTCGCGTTCTTCCATCTCTCGCAGAGCTCCACAATCGGACAGACTTCGTTGTGATCGCAACGATTCTAGCAATAATGCTTGTGCCGTCAAGTATTGAGCACACAACGACAGATCGCGACGCCCGCCGGGCCACGGGCTCGACGATCAGCGGTCCCCGCCAAGCCATTCACGCCGGAGCATCGCGTAATCGATCTCGTCGCTCCACGCCCCCTTGAACCACTCGTTCTCGACCATGCGCCTCTTGGCGCATTCCAAGGCGCTCGGCGAGCCGCAGGGAGGCGAGGTTGCGGGCGTCGATCCGAGCGGTCACCCGGTGCAAGCCGTAGGTCCCGAACGCCATGTCAAGCAGCGGGCGCACGGCTTCGGTCGCGAATCCCTGCCCGCTGCTCGCACTGCCGTGCCATTCGCGCGTGGCCGTTTCCCGCAGTCATGTCTACCTCGCCAGTGCTCGAAATGTGATGACAGTGTCGGTCGGCTAGGGCGGTGTTCGCGTCAGCGGAGCCCTAGTCCGCGCCGCAGTACCCGGGCTCCTCGATTGCTGGAGAATGTGGTCCGTGATCTCTCTGCTCACTAACGCGCTCCGCCAGGAGGGCCACCGCGTCCAGTTCCGGCGAGGCCAGGCGCTGTTCACTCAGGGGGACCGCGCCGAGCGGGTGTTCGTGATCGAACACGGCTGGGTGATGATCTCGAGCGTCGCCCCGGGCGCGCGTGAGATCGTGCTCGGGCTTCGTGGGCCCGGCGACGTAATCGGCGAGCTCTCGGCTCTCGACGGCGAGCCACGCTCGGCGACCGCCCTGGCCGTCGGTGAGGTGGAAGCCACGGTCGCGCCGGCGTCAGTGCTCGCCCGAGCGCTCCAGGACGCCGACACCGCAAACGAGTTGATCCGGGTCCTTGCAGTCCGGCTGCGTGACGCCGATCGAAAGCGGCTCGAGTTCGCGGCGCTCGACACCCTCGGCCGAGTCGCCTGGCGACTGCTCGAGCTCGGCGATCAGTTCGGCGAGTCGACGGACGACGGAATCGCCGTCGAGCTCCCGCTCTCCCAGGAGCAGCTGGCAAGCTGGTGTGGCGCCTCGCGCGAAGCCACCGTGAAAGCGCTGGCGTCGCTGCGTGCGCTTGGTTGTGTCACAACCGGGCGGCGCAGCCTGCATATCCGCGACGTGGCGGCGCTCCGCCGCCACGCCGACGGACAGGCCTGAAGCCCGAGCCTGACCGCCAGCCCGACGGCCGACCTCTCGACTGAGTAAAAGGACCCAGAACCACTGGGTCAAGGGCCGTGGTCGCGGAGGCGGCGCGGCGAGACAGTACCGGCATGAGCCCGCGAGACCAAGCCGAAGGTCAGCCGGGGAACCAGCCGCCACAGCGGCCTAGCCGAGGAGCATCGCTCATGTCACCGCACATCACCGCACAGGTCGCCCGCATCCGCCAGACCGAGATCGCTGCCGCCAGCGCACAGGCGCAGCACATTCAGGAACTAAGCATCGCGACTGGCCGGGCCGGCAGGACTCCGACGTCTCGAATTCGGCGGGGCGCCGCCCTCGCCGCCGGGCTGTGCCTCGCGGTGACCGGTACCGGGGTGGCCACCGCCTCGGCCGGCACTTCAGGTCATCTCTCAGCCGGTCAGCTGCAGTACCGCCTTCGCCAGCTCGAGGCCAAGGGCTTCGCGCAAACCTCCTGCAGGGTTGGGTCGACGCGCCTCTACAGCGCGCGCGAGCACCGCTTCGTCACCGTCAAGTGGTAACCGCTTCACATGTCATAACGACCTACCTGGTGGGGGTTGGCACGTGGGGGGCCGGATTCGGGCCCCCACGCATGCTTTCGCAAAATCGGTGCACGGGGGCGCGTTGCTTCAGTACCACGGACGGTACGGATGGCGACCAATACGCAGCTCAACCGCGTCGGCTTCGACGCCGCCGCCGCTGAGCGGTCGAGGCGTAACCGCCGACACACGCGCCGCAGGGACGGCTCATATCCACGCGGCGTGCTCCGTTTTGCCACCGGCATCGTGCTCATCGTCGCCCTCGTCGCTGCCGGGTTTGGCGCCGCGTCGTACTCGCGGGCCGCGCGATCCGAGAACCGGGTCGCCAACCTACAGGCGGAGGTGGCGTCGCTCCAGCAACGAGTCGCGGGCGATGAGCGAGCCGCAGCCGGTGAGCACCGACATGCCGGCATCGTCATCGCGCGCGCGAACGCCGCGCAGCGGTCGATCAGGCGCTTCGGCTGGCAGCTCCAGAGCCTCCCGAGCCAGGCGGAGCTCGCCGGCCTCCGCGACCAGGTGGCCGCCTACGCGGCATGCCTCCCGCAGCTTCAGAGAGAGATCAAGGGTCTCCGGCTGAGCTGGAGAATCTACGCCGCCAAGCCAGCCGCGGACTCTTTCAAGCTGTTCACGTCTGTACCGGCGTCGGCCTCGTGCTCGACCGCGCTGACCGGCCCCTAAACGATTCGACGCCGGCGGTTCGGCGTTAGCGGTTCGCAAGCGCCACGTACGGCCGGCACGGCTCGTTACGCAGGCTCGGGCACGCCGGCAGGACAGTCGGCACACTGACCCCCGGAACCACCGGAACGATCAGGCTCGACGGAGTCTTCCTCGAGAACTCGATCGACACCTTGGCCGTGCCGGTCGGATCGGTCTGGCCGAACGACCACACCGGTTGGGTGCCATTCGGCGCCGAGATGGTGAGCCGGATCCGCGAACCGGCGCGGTACACGTGGCCCTCGTAGTAGAGAGGGATGACAACCTCGACAAAGCGACCCTGGGGCATCGGCTCGACATCGGACGTGAGCATGCTCGGGATCGGGTCGAGCAGGGTGCTCTTCTGATGCAGGATGTTGTCGGTGGTTGTCGAGAGCTTGCGCTCGTTGGCGCGCAGCCACCCGTTCTGTACAAATGTTTCATTGCCGTCCGGCCGGACCTCGCTGACCGTTGCCTGGAGGTCGGCGTTAGGCGTCGAGGAGCGCACCCAAAGATGGACCGCCCCGGCGCCGATCACCGTGGTGTTCGACTTCAACGGGGACGAGACGTAGGAGACCGTGGTGCCGGAAGGGCTCTGCTGCCAGTTCCACTGCCACTGCGACGCATTGCCCCAGAGCCCGCCGGCCTCGGTGTCCGCGATCGGGAAGTCATTCAGCGCCGTGGCCTTTGCGTTCGAGGTGTACCAGTTGACGCCCCTGTGCGCCGGCGCACGGCTCGCCAGGGACCGCCCGCGCCCGAGGTACCACCAGCGCGCCGTCGTTCCCGGGATCGGCAAGCTAGAGAACGACTGCTCGAACCCCGGGTAAGGGTCGCCGGCCGTGTTGCTGCCCGTCGGAGAGGTGCCGGCGCCGTTGTCGAACAGCACTCGGACCTCGGGCAGGTTTTCGAACGCGGTCAGCGCCGTCTGGTATGTGAGCTCGGTCTGAATCGAGTCAGGTGGGAGCGTGACAAGATCGCTTTGCGGCAGGCCCATCGCCTGCTGGTAGATCACCGGGGCTCCGGCGCGTATCAGCGCCTGATTTACGATCGGCGCCTGGTGAGCGACGAACAGCTCTAAGAAGTCATACCAGCGGTCGAACGTATACGGGTCGAGCGAGTCCACGTGCGCGCCGTTGGTGAAGGTGAACCACTTGTGCTGAGTGCCTGTGAAGTGCTGCACCAGGTCGGGGCAGTGACCTCCCGTCTGCTCGTCCTCCCACTGGCAGGCCATGAACACCGGGACCTTGATCTTGTGGACGAACGTGATCGGGTCGAGCGAGTCGGCGACCGGCGCGTTGTAGCGCGAGTTGGCGTCGATCTTGGCCATCAGGCTGGCGGCCTCGCCGTGCAACACCTGGTTGGACTTGCAGGTCTGATCGCCGTTCTGAATCTGCTGGTAGGCGTACGGCTGCCCGCTGTTCGGGCCGGCCGGCTCGGCCTCCTGCTGGCGCTGCTGCGCCCACGCCACCGCGAACCCGGTGTTGAGGATCCCGCCGGGATATAGCGTGGTCGCGGTGGCGTCGATCGTCGACAGCGGCGAGATCGCCTCCAGGTCGGGCGGATCGAGCTGGGCGGCGAACAGCTGGCTGATCGCGCCGTAGGAGATGCCCATCATCCCCACCTTGTGGCCGAGTACCCATGGCTGGTGGGCGATCGTCTCGATCACGTCGTAGGCGTCGAGATTCTGGAGCGGCTCGAAGAAGTCATACGCACCGCCGGAGCATCCCGTCCCCCGCATGTTGACGTCGACCACCGCGAACCCCATCAGGTTGGCCAGGACCGCAATGCCGTTCACCGGACCCGACGGGTCCGCGTAGCCGTAGCCCGAGTATTCGATCAGTGTCGGATACGGCGGGATTCCGAAGGCGGAGGTGTGAGCGTGCTTGGCGAGCGGACTAGGCAGTCCGGGCAGTCCCGGCAGGCTGATGGGCAGGGACGGACTGGGCAGCCCGGGCGGCACCGGTAGGCCAAGCGGCAGGCCGGGCTCCCCAGCCGGGCTGGTCGGTGGGTGCACATCGATCGCCAACTGGGTGCCGTCGCGAGTCGTCAAGTATGTGTAGCCCTCGTCGGGGATCGACTGGTTGTAGATGCCGGGGTCCCATGGCGCCGCGGTATCGGAGTGGACCGTGATCGGCCCCGACTCGGTGCCATTCGAGTCCGAGCGCACGCGGTAGCCGCCGCCCGGCGCGACGTTGCGGAACAGCAGGCCGCCTCGCGAGTCGGCCTCCTGGGTGTAGAGAGTCGTCCCGTTAGCGCGCAGGAGCGACATGCTGGCGTTCGGGGAAAGGCCGGTGACGTAGACCTGCTCGGCGCTGCCGTGAGTAGAGAAGGACGGGGTCGCGGCGCTCGCGGCAGCGACCCCGACACCGCCGACCCCCGCGACCGTCATCACGGCCACGGCGAGCGACGCGGCCACCGATAAGGCACGCGCTCGGGCACGACGCCGCAGGACGTGGCCTCTCCGCACGCGGGCACTGTTACACATCGCAAACACGCGTGCGCCGGTTGCGCAACTACATGGTCGTGAGCGGGTTAACGAGGGCGCGACAACCACGCCGGTGGGAGGAACCGGGAGGACGGCATGCGACGAGCGGGACTGTTGCTGTTGGGTGTAGCCGCGCTCAGCGCGTGGCTCGTAACGGTCACCTCGGCCTCGGCCGCCTCTCGCCGGACCCGCCTGACGTTGATGAGCGCCCCGAACCCGTCGACCGATGGGCAGACGGTGACAATCGCGGGCCGGCTGACCGCCCCCCACCATTCCCACGCGGTCGTTCTTCTGTGGCGGAGGCTGCCCGGCCAGCGGCGGTTCCACCCGACCGCCGCGACCCGCGCCAACCACGCAGGCCGATACACGATCACGGTCCGAGTCGACGGCAACCGCTGGTGGTACCTGACCTCGCGAGGACTTCGGAGCCGGACCGTCCATCAGCGCGTGCAGGCGCTGGTCAGCTTGGCGGCATCGGAGACCAAGGCTGCACCGGGCGATCAGGTGGCGTTTACGGGGAGCGTGTCACCGTCGCACCCCGGCTGGCAGATCGTGTTACAGGAGCTGGCGACCGGTGGATGGCAGACCGTCGGACAGGGCGCGCTGAACGGGGCATCGGCGTTCTCGGTCGGCTATGCGTTTCCCGCCGACGGCATGTATCAGGTCAGAGCGTACCTGCGTTGGGGCGCGAAGAACATCAACTCTTACTCGCCGGCGGTCACGATCGACGTGAACGGGATCTTCAAGATCAAACATGTCGTGATCATCATGCAGGAGAACCGTTCGTTCGATCAGTACTTCGGCACGTTCCCGGGAGCCGACGGGATTCCCGGGCTCGCCGGCAACCCCGGCACGGTGCCGTGCGTGCCCGATCCCGTGAACGGCGGATGCGTCGCACCGTTCCACGACACCAACGACAAGAACTACGGCGGCCCCCACGGCGCCGCGAACGCCACCGCCGACATGGACTGCACGAACGCGACAACGCGGACTGGCTGCCAGATGGATGGTTTCGTCGGGCAAGCGGAGAAGGGATCGAGCTGCACCACCAACGATCCAAACTGCAGCCCGTGCACGGTGGGTTCACACACGCAGTGCATCGATGCCATGGGCTATCACGACGCCTCCGAGATCCCCAACTACTGGACCTACGCCGAGAACTTCGTCCTCCAGGACCACATGTACGAGCCGAACGCCTCGTGGAGCCTGCCCGAGCATCTCTACCAGGTGTCGGAGTGGTCGGCCTTCTGCACGGATCCGAACAATCCGTTCTCGTGCACGAACGCGCTCCAGAACCCGAATTCGTCGGACGGGCAGGCGCACTATGCCTGGACCGACATCACCTACCTGCTCCACCAGTACGGCGTGAGCTGGGGGTATTACGTATTCCAGGGCACCGAGCCCGACTGTGAGGACGATGCCGCCATGACCTGCGCCCCGGTGCAGCAGGGACCGAAGACCCCGGGGATCTGGAACCCGCTGCCCTCGTTCACCGACGTCTCGCAGGACGGACAGCTCGCCGATATTCAGACGCTCTCGAACTTCTTCGCGGCCGCGAAGAGCGGCACCTTGCCGGCGGTCTCGTGGATCGATCCCAACGGCATGGTGTCAGAGCATCCGACGGCGCTGGTCAGCGCCGGTCAGACATATGTCACCGGGCTGATCAACTCGATCATGCAGAGCCCTGATTGGGACAGCACCGCGATCTTCCTCTCCTGGGACGACTGGGGCGGCTTCTACGACCACGTCGTGCCGCCGGTCGCCGACCAAAACGGCTACGGCCTGCGCGTCCCGGGAATCGTGATCAGCCCCTACGCCAAGCAGGGCTACATCGATCCTCAGACGCTCAGCCACGACGCGTACAACAAGTTCATCGAGGATGACTTCCTCGGCGGGCAGCGGCTCGACCCGGCGACGGACGGGCGACCCGATCCGCGACCCGACGTGCGCGAGAACAGCCCGATCCTCGGCGATCTCACGGGTGACTTCGATTTCGGCCAGACGCCGCGGCCGCCGCTGATCCTTCCGGTTTGCCCGACGACGGATCTGACCCCACGGCCTTCCTGCTGATCGCGGATGACGCCCGGACCGCCGCCGGCGGACCCGGGCGCCACGCAAAACGTCAACTCAGCTTGAAGATGAAGTCGTACTCCTTGCCGCCGTCACGCGAGAGCAGTGTCATCTCACCGCGGCTGTCGCGGTAAGCGCCGGTCCCGCCGGTGATCGACAGCACGCTGTTGCGCGTGTCGTAGTAGGGACCCTGCACCGTGATCTGCCCGCCCTTCAGGAACGTCGTCCACAGGCACTCCCAGATTCCCTGCTTCGGCGCGACCCGGACGCAGAAGCCCTCGTCATGCCCGACCTGCTTTGTGTTCGCGACGTTGAACACCGGATTGTTGAACGTCAGCACGTTCCCCTTCACGTCCTTGCCGCCGCCCGTCGGAATCTCGGTGTCCGTGATCGCGTGCTCGATCACGTGCACCGTCGTGCCGGCGGCGTGCGCTCGGCTCGACCTGGCCGAGCTCGGTCCAGCGGCGATCGCTCCCGCGGTCAACGCCGCGGCCGCGGCGAGCGCGAACGTGCGCCCGCGTGGCTTGCCGTTATGCAAGGCTCTCCCTCCTCGTGGTTTGACCTCAGAACCGCGGCGATCGTACGCCGCTGGATATGGCGCGTCCAGGGCCCGCTTGGCCCGCTCTACCCGCCCGACATGTCCACGGCGTAGACGTTCGTCGGCTCGATTGCCACGACGACACGCGATTCGCCGGGCCGGTCGTGCGCCTTGATGTCCGCCGAGTACTTCGCCCCCAGCTTGTTCGCGAACGAGTAGTCATCATCCGGCTCGACCTCTGCGTTCCCGCGAACGACGAGATACCGGTACGGGTTCTTGACGTCGAGGACCAGCAGGCTGCACTGCGGGCGCTTCACGAGATTCCGGGTCTTCAGCCTCGAGTCGTTGAGCGACAGCTTCAGCTCCCCGTCGTCGTACAGGAACCAGAGCTCCGTCTGCTGCGGGTATCCGTCCCCGCCGATCGTTGCCAGCGTCGCGACCTGGGCATCCAGCAGGTCGTGGTGAGATTCAGGGAAGGTCGTCATGGCGACATTCTGACTCACGGGCTCGCTCGCGCCGAAGTGGATGAGCCGATCCTGGAACGGACCCCAACGGCGCAGAACGCCGCCGGCGTCTACATGGCGGGGTCGTAGTAGTAGCCCCACATCTTCAGATCGGGGCTCTTGGCCACGACTTTGCCGACCAGCGCCTTCCACGAGGCCGACGAGTCGGGGACCGCCCACCTAGGCATCGTCCGGCTCGGGAACGCGGGGCCCATCTCCGAGCACCAGAGCGGCAGCCGCTTTGAAGCCGCCCAGGCGGCGTCCTCGGGAACCTGGAGCAGCCCGTCGAACTTCGTGTGGTAGCAGTGGGCGGCGATCGCCTGAACGCCCGGCGGCCGCCCGTGCGCGAACCCCGCCTCGGTGGCGCCGAATCCCCATGGGCTGAACTCCCCGTAGACGCGAATCGCGTGCGGGACGAGCTTCACCAGCACCGGCTCGACGGCGTTCCAGACCGCCCGGTAGTTCTGTCCTGCGCTTCGGCCGTCCCGGGTGAGGGACACCGTGCCCTGCCCATAGGTGCCGGACATCGCCAGATCCTGTTCGTTGCCGACTCCGACCGCCCACACGTATGGCGCGTACGCCGGGAGCACCCGCGCGAAGTAGGCTGCGACCTGACTCGGGCTCCAGTGATTGTTGAATTGGAACGAGACGTAGACCTCGAAGCCCGCCGCGTGCGCCGCCTCGACGCAGCCGAGCCCGGCGGCGATCGGCGCGGCCTGCGGCGAGAGGATCAGCCGCATGACGTTGGCGTGGTTCGCCCGCAGGAATGGGTTGACGTTGTGGTTCGTCAAGCACGCGGTCTCCTTGCTGACCGCGTACAGCGACGGCCGGGCGAACGCGGCCGGCGCCGAGATCGCGAGTACGGCGGCCGCCGCCGCCGCGACGAGCGTTCCGACGCCGAAGCGCCGCTTGAGGATCGGAATGCTGCTTACGTCCACGCTTGTCTTTCAGAGTCGGGCCCGAGGCGCGTACGCCGCCGCCGGGCATTCACCGGTTCCCCAGGTTCTCCATCGGCACCCCGAAGGCCTTCCTTGAACCGCGAGCCGAGGATAGCTCAGGGTTCGATCGGGCGAGAGGAGATCGTGGGGACCCTCCTGGCCTACACGGGTCAACGATGAGTTGCCGCCGCCGTCTTACCGAACTCGTAGAGACATTCATCGGCAGTTCTTCAGCAAGGCCAACAGCCTGATCGACCAATGCAAACGGAAAACCGCGAGGTTGCGATCTTCTGGCGGCTCGGCTGCGTAGTCCTGGTCATGGGCGCAGTCACGGCCCTACTCGTGATCGTCCTCACCAACGGGCTCATCGCCCCGCCTGGCAGCAGGAACGGAACCCAGACAGCTCAGGCGAGCGACCGGACCTCGCTCGTGGCCCAGCAGGAGGCGGCCGACAAACAGTGGGCGTCGTCAGCCTGTACGAGCATCCTCGACTGGAAAAACGAACTCCACCGCGACGAGACGAGCACCAACTTCAGCTTCGGCCCGCTGGCCAGGATCAAGAACGCGATCGCCGCGACCAAGAACATGCTCGGCGAGCTCGACAAGCTCGGACTGCCGCCGGGCGCGCAGAGCGCCCGGATGCGGGCCGACCTGAGCCAGCTCCGATCCGAGCTCGAGAGCGGGAATCTGCCGGGGCCCCAGATCGCCGGCCAGCTTCGCAACCTCGTATCGGTCGATCTCGGACTCTCGCTGGTCGAGACCCACGCATGTCGCGAACTCGTCGGCAGCCCGGTCTGAGCCACCCGGGCGGGATACTCTCGCGAAATGGAGCGCAACGTGCTCGGCGGCCCGCTCGAAAGCTGCGGCGTCGATCCGCTGACCGGCTTCTACCGAGACGGCTCCTGCAGGACCGGCCCGGGTGACTTCGGCAGCCACACGATCTGCGCGGTCGTCAGCGCGGAGTTCCTCGAGTTTCAGCGAAGCATCGGTAACGACCTCAGCTCGCCGGCGCCCGAGCACGACTTTCCCGGCCTACGGCCTGGCGATCGTTGGTGCGTGACGACCCACGCTTGGCTGCGCGCGCACGAGGAGGGAGTCGCCGCGTTCGTCGTGCTCGCCGCCACCCACGAGCGGGCCCTCGATGCCATTCCGCTCGACGTGCTCGAGCGGTACGCGGTCGATGTGCCCGCCGATCCGGGCTCGATCGACACTACTTGAGCAGATCGATCGTGAGCGATGACGGGGCGGTCGGGGTGCGCGCGATCGTGTAGACGCCGCCGGCTAGCTCTGGGAGTTGGCCGGGCAGCGGCGTCAGGTGCGGGGTATCAGCAGTCGAGAGCGTGAGTCGCAACCGATCTCCGGCGGCGATCGTCGCGAGCGTCGGGAAGATCTGGATCTGATACTCGGTCACGGCGCCTGGTGTGACGGGCTTGGCCGACGCCTGCGCGTACGGGTGGTAGGGCAGGATCGTCACGCCGCCGGCAGTCCAGGACCGGCGAGCGTTCACCGCGCGGAGCGAGCCGAGGAGAGCGCCTTCGGTGAGCGGATAGGAGGCACCGCTCGGGGTGACGTCCTCGAGTTCGGCGACAAGCTCGGTTTCGGAGGTGGTCGAGCTGGCATATACCGTGGCGGTGACGGGTCCGGCGACGGTCTCGGGCGCGGACAGCGGCGCGGTGGTGTAGGTCATCGCCCACGGCCCGGCCTGTGACACCTGGTCGTCGTTTACGCACGGCGCGAGCAGCCCCGCCGAGCCGGATGGGACGGACACGCCGCCCATCGACCACTGGTCGATCGGACGTCCGCATGGAGCGCCGCTCGGGCTCCACACGAGGGTGTCGCCGGTCGCGACTGGGACCGGGGCGGACCCGGTGACCGTGCCGAGCACGCCGCTGATCGGCGCGGAGCCCGTGACCGTCCCCAGCACGCCACTGACCGGCGAAGTCGCCGTCGACGTAGCGGTCGTGGTGCCCGTCGGACTCGCCGGCGGCGCGGAGGTCGCGAGCGTCCCACCCGCGCCGAAGTAGAGACGCGTGGGCGTCGAGCCGGTGAACGGGTAGGTCGTGGTCTCGTCGAACTGGCCGCTGCCGAGGTCGTAGTAGTGGAGCGGCGTGGAGGTCCGGGCCATGCCGGTCCGCTCGTGCTTGAGCCAGGTGTCGAACCACTCAAGTTCGAGCGGGTCGACATCGACCGACGAGCCGTTGAGGTGCTCCCATGGGCCGACGATCAGCTGATAGCGGCCGGTCGTGCGCTGTCCGGGCAGCATTGGTGCGGTCGCGCTGCGACCGTCCCAGGCGTTCTGGAGCTCGGCGTAGTTGATCGGCTCGCCGTTCTGGAAGATGTCGAACTCGCCCCCGATCAAGTAGGCGGGAATGTGGTTGGCGACGACGCGCGCGAGGATGTTCTGCGGGTTCCGGGCGTGCCAGTAAGATCCGTCGTACGCCTCGTCCCCACCGGTCAGAACGTTCGCGGTTGCGCCGGCGTGGTAAGTGGCGAGGCCGTCCGCGTGGTCGGCCTCGATGCCGGCGAGATCCGACAGCATCGTAGGGTCGCTGACGGTGTCGGTGAGCGGGTTGGTCGTGTTGAGCGCGCCGGTGAGTCCAAGATAGGTCTCGGCAAACTCGAAGTCGAGCAGGCCGCCCATGAACGACGTGTCCCGGTAGATGTCGTTGGCGCTGACCATCGGGAAGACCGCCTTCAGCGGCGAGTGCGGTCCGACCGCGCCGGCCAGCAGCAGCTGGTCGATGCCGAGATACGACGGGCCGTAGGTGCCGACCCGCCCGTCGGAGTGCGGCAGGTGCGCCGCCCAGTTCACCACCTTGATCGCGTCCTGCTGCTGGACCGGATCGAATAACCCCCAGCTGCCGTTCGAGTCGCCGGTGCCGCGAACGTCCTCGACGACCTCGATGTATCCCCGCTGTGCCAGGTAGTTGTCGGCGCCGCCCGTGGGTGAGCTGCCTCCGGGTGAGGCCGCCGAACCGGGGCTGGTCGAGCTGCCCTGCCCTTTGCCGTACGGGGTCATCGTGAGCAGCACCGGGAACGGTCCCTTGGCCGGCGCGCCCGATGCCGTCGTCGGGTAGATCTCGTTGACCCGGATCGTCGTGCCGCCGGCGCCCTTGACCTGAACGTCGTTGGTGGATGCCGTTCCGTAGATCGCCTTCTCGGGCGTCCAATGGCTCCCCGCCGCCGCGCTCGCGGCGACCACGTCAGGTGGAAGCTCAGGATCGAGGCCGACGAGGCTCGACGGAGCCGACTCGACGGCCGGCGCACCGGGCGGCGGCGCGGGAGTCACCGCCCACGCAGGCGCGGAGCCCAGACCCAGGGCTACGAGACCGACACCGAGCGCCATTGCACTCGCGAAATTCACACGCAAACGGTTCATCAGGCAAGCCTCCCGCCGAACCGAATACCCGAAGCGCCAGTTTTCTAGACATGGGAACCGTCGCCGACGGAGGTGGTAGCGGCGTCAGTGGAAGAAGGCGAACATCCGGACCTCGATGCTGTGCCGCGGCACCGCCGCCTCGACGGTCGGATCACGGAACGCCGAGTGCAGCACCCGCCAGGGTCGGCTGTGGTCTGAGTCGTGGAACACGAAGAACAGGACCTCGTCCCGCGTCATGTTGGGGAAGTACCACCACTCGTGGTCCGGGTTGTAATGGAACTCCGAGCCGCTGGTGATGATCGTCGATTCGTCGACCTCGGCGAACAGGTCGTCGGGGAGCCGGTCGACGAAGTACAGCTGGTTCGGGAGGCCCTCGTCGTCGCTGAGGCTGCGGAAGTCGCAGACCGCGAGCGGCCAATCCTGGGGCGGTGGGCTGAACACCCGCCACACGCTCGCGGCCAGCGCCCGTCTGTAGCCGGCGCCGTCGGGGAAGTGCTCGGCGTAGACCCGGGGCGCCGTCATCGCAGCACCCTCCGGGCCGTAGTCGATGTGGACGAGTGCGGCCTGTGGCTGCGACGCGTGCTCGGCCGGAGATGCCGAGCGTCGGAGTACCGCGCCGCGCGAGACGACCTCGTCGGCACCGGTGCGTTCCTTGACGAACTCGATCACTTCCGGGATGTACGCCGCATCCACTTCGGCCTTGTCGGTAAATTCGTGCACCACGCTCCGGTGACTCACGATTTCGAATCCGTGCATGTCGGTCCGGAAGGTGTCCTGCACCGGCCTGCCGTTGCGGATCGGGACGGTGTGCGCCTCGTAGCTGCCCGTGTTGATGCTCGCGCCGGGCGCCGTGAAGCGCCGCAGGACCGTCGATCCGCGCTCGAGGTAACGAAGCTCTCCCGGGACGCTCGCCGCCTGCTCCGCCGCACTGACTGTGCCCATCGTTCGGCCTCCCCTCTTCTTAAGAAGATCTCACTTATACCGCCTACCTTTGCCCGGAGCGAATGAGCGCTCCGCGGCATCTATGGTCAGGCGATTGGGAGCTCGAGTCCTCGGCGCGCCGGGACGAGCTTGCCGCTGGCCGCGGTCGACCTGAGCCGCCCGCGGAGCCCCAGCCGGCGATCAGTCCGCGCCGCCCGCGGACTCCCACACTACGCGAGCGCCTACGGGCCGCCCTGCTCCGTCTCAGGGGCGTACCAAGGCCCAGCCGTCGCCAGATCCGGGTTGCGTCGATCGTCGCCGCGCTCGTCCTGGTCTGTGCCGGCGCGGCTATCGCCGTGACCAGCGCACTGAACGGTGGCTCGAGCTCGCCCGCACCGGCGGTCGCCAACCAGCCGGAGGCGTGGCTCGGGATCGACGTCACGAGCTCTCCGTACGGCGGCGTGATGGTCACGAACGTCGTCCCCGGCAGTCCGGCCTACTGGGCGGGCATGGAAGCCGGCGATGTGGTCACGCAGATGAACGGCCGACCGGTCGCGAGCCCGTCCGACATAAAGGACGCGATCGCCGGCATGCATCCCGGGCAGCGTGTGGCGGTCAGGTTCGAGGGAAGCGGCGCGACGTACAACGCCAAGATCCCGCTGAAGAACCGGCCCGCTGGGACTCCATGAGCTTTCTGCACCCCGCAGTCCTGATCGCCCTGGTCGCGATCCCACTGCTCGCCATCTGGTACGTCGGCCAGCAGCGCCGCCGGCGATCCGTCGCCGCGGCGTTCGCGTCCCCGGTGTTTGCCGCGTCCGTGACGCCCCGTCGACCGCGTTGGCGCCGACACCTGCCGATGGTGGCGTTCGCGACGGCGCTCGCGGTGTTGATCGCCGCCGCCGCTCGCCCGCAGCGCACCGTGGCGGTACCGGTCGAGACGGCGTCGATCATGCTCGCCAACGACACGAGTGGTTCGATGGCGGCCAAAGACGTGGCGCCCTCGCGTCTCGCCGCCGCCGAGAAGGCCGCCAACCAGTTCCTGGCGAAGGTTCCGGCCTCGGTGAAGGTTGGTCTTCTCGAGTTCAACACGCACGTGGCTCTGCTCCAGTCGCCGACCACGGATCACCCGCTTGTGAGCTCCGCCCTTGCGCAGCTGCGCGTCACCGGCGGGACCGCGATCGGCGATGCCCTCCGGACCGCGCTCCGCACACTGACGAGCGCCCCGAAAGTGAACGGGAAGGAGCCTCCCGCCGCGATCGTCCTCTTATCGGACGGCTCAAACGACGTCGGCTCCGATCCGATCACCGCCGCCGAGCAGGCCGCCAGTCAGCACATTCCGGTCTACACCGTCGAGCTGGGGACCGCAGGCGGAACGGTCACCGAGAAGCGCGGCAACAGCATCGTGACCGTGCCGGTCCCGCCCAATCCTCAACAGCTTGCGGAGATCGCACGGGTCTCACACGGCCAGGCGTTCACCGCAACCGACGCCAAGGGACTCGACACCATTTACCAGCGTCTAGGCGCCGAACTCGGCCACAAGAAGGTCAAGCACGAGATGACCGCCACCTTCGCCGGGGGCGGCCTCGCGCTGTTGCTGCTCGGCGGCATCGCGTCGCTCGTCTGGTTCGGACGGCTGATCTAGACCATGACTTACCAAGGAGAACAGATGATCGAAATCGAAAACGCGGACGAGCTGCGTGCCGAGGCGCGCGCGGCCCTGGGCGAGGCCCTGCACGAGATGAAACGCGTCATCGTCGGGCAGGACGCAATGCTCGAGCGGCTGCTCGTAAGCCTGCTCGCCAGCGGGCACGTGCTCCTCGAGGGCGTCCCGGGACTAGCCAAGACGCTTACCGTCAAGACGCTGGCGGCCGTCCTCGGCGGGTCATACAGCCGCATCCAGTTCACCCCCGACCTGGTTCCGGCGGATCTCGTCGGCACCCGCGTGTACCGCCCCGACACGGCCACATTCGAGACCGAGCTCGGGCCCGTGTTCTGCAACTTCCTGCTCGCCGACGAGATCAACCGGGCTCCGGCCAAGGTGCAATCGGCGCTGCTCGAGGTCATGCAGGAGCAGCAGGTGACGATCGGCGGCAAGACCTATGAGGTTCCGTTGCCGTTCATCGTGATGGCGACCCAGAACCCGATCGAATCCGAGGGCACCTACCCGCTCCCCGAAGCCCAGGTCGACCGCTTCCTCATGAAGATCCTCGTCGACTACCCGACCGCCGGCGAGGAAGCAGCGGTCGTGGGACGGAGCCTTCGCGAGACGGCGTCGGTGCAGGAGCGCCTCGCGCTCGGCGACCTGCGGCGCTACGCGGCGGCGGCGGGAACCGTGCTGGTCGACCGCGAGACGATCGGCTACGCGGTCGCGCTTGCCGATGCCACCCGCAATCCGGCGGCGTACGGACTCGGTGAGATCGCGTCGATGATCGAGTTCGGCGCGAGTCCGCGCGGGCCGATCGGCCTCGTCCAGGCCGGCCGGGTGCTCGCGCTCCTCCGCGGCCGAGGCCACGTCGTGACCGACGACATCCGCGATCTCGCCGCGGACGTCCTGCGCCACCGGATCGTCCTGTCCTACGACGCCCTCAGCGAAGGCATCACCGCGGACAAGCTGCTCGAGCGTGTCCTGAGCGCCGTCCCGGAGCCGGGCGTCGACGACCTGATGCGTCGCCAGACGCCATCGGTCGTGAGGGCGCGATGACCTCAGTGCCGCTCGAGCCGCCGGCGGCACGGCAGGGTCCGGGCCCGCTGGCCCAGCCACTGCTCGAGGCGATCGACCTCGCCGTCACTCGGCTCGTGGCTCGCATGCTCCCGGGCGACCGCCGGGCCGCGGGCGTCGGCGTCGGCATGGAGCTCGCGCAGCTTCGCCCGTACGAGATCGGCGACGACGTTCGCCACATCGACCCCGCGGCAACCGCGCGCACGGGCCAGACCCACGTCCGCTTGCACGTACCCGAGCGGGCGCTCACCACGTGGCTGGTGCTGGACGTCTCGCCGTCGATGGCGTTCGGTACGGCCGGTCGGCTGAAGGCGGACGTGGCCGAGGGCGTGGCGCTCGTCTTCGGGCGACTTGCCGTGCGGCGGGCCGGAAGCGTAGGCGCCGTCGCGTTCGGAGCGGGTGCCGCGCATGTGCTCCCGCCGCGCGGCGCAAAGCCAGGACTCGTCGCTCTGCGACGTCTGCTCGCGCAGGGCGTCGCGCCCGACGGCCAGCACGAGGCCGACGGCATGGCGGATGCGCTCCGGCGCGTGGGACGGATGGCGCGCCAGCCCGGGCTGGTGGTGGCCATTAGCGACTTCCGCGATCAGCATGGCTGGCAGCGACCGTTGGCGTCGCTGCGCGTCCGTCACTCGGTGGTGGCGGTCGAGATCGCCGATCCGCGCGAGTCCGAGCTTCCCGCGGTCGGACACCTCGCGTTGATCGATCCCGAGACCGGCGCGCGGATCACCGTCGACACCTCCCGGCGCAGGGTGCGCGAGCGATTCGCCGAGCTCGAGCGTCGTCGCCGCGAAGAGCTGTCGCGCGAGCTCCGCCGCCTCCGCATCGACCACGTCACGCTCGCCACCGACCAAGACTGGCTGCTGGCGCTCGGGCGCCATCTGCGATGAGCTTTGCCTCTCCACTCTGGCTCGCGGCGCTCGCGCTGATCCCGATCGCGATCGTCGCACAGTACGCCGCGCGCCGGCGCGCCCGGCGCTACGCGATCCGTTTTCCGGCGGTTTCGACGCTTCGCGTCGCGGCCGGTGCCGGCTCCTCCTGGCGGCGCTACCTCCCGGCGGTGTGCGCGCTGGTCGCGATTGGCGCGCTGGCGCTGGCGCTCGCCCGTCCCCACGTCAGCTACAGCGCTCCCGTCGACCAGGCATCGGTGATGCTCGTCACCGACCACTCCGGGTCGATGGCCGCGACCGACGTCCAGCCCACTCGGCTGGCCGCGGCTGAGCAGGCCGCAAACACCTTCATCGACCAGCTGCCCTCGAACGTGCTCGTCGGCGCGATCGCTTTCTCCGATTCGCCCGACGCCGTCCAGGCCCCTGCGTCCGATCACACGGCCGCGCGCACGATCATCAACGAGCAGACCGCGAACGGCGCCACCGCGACCGGCGACGCGCTCCAGCTCGCTCTTCAGCTGCTGCACGGCGCGGATAAGAAGCATCCGCCGTCCGCGATCGTGCTCCTGTCCGACGGGGCGGCAAACGCCGGTCTGGACGTCGCCACGGTGGCCCGCGAAGCGGTCCAGGAAAAGATCCCGATCGACACCGTCGCACTCGGCACTCCGAATGGCGTGCTACCGGGCCAGGGCCCGTTTGGTGCATCCACGCCGGTTCCGCCGGATCCCGAGCTCATGCAGGAAATCGCCCAGCTCTCGGGCGGTCGCTCGTTCAACGCCCAAACGGCCGACGAGCTCAGCTCGATCTACAAGCAGCTCGGCCACCAGCTCGGCAGCAAGACCCTGAAGCGCGACGTGACGGCGGCGTTCGCGATCGGCGGACTCGCCTTCCTGCTACTTGGCGCCGCGGGGTCGACCCGCTGGTCAGGCCGCCTCCCCTGAACCCGGCATCCAGCTCGTCGGGCGGCTATGGTGCCCCCAGTGCTGAGTCCTCATCCCGAGGGTCCGGCCGCGGAGCTGCCCCCTAGCTTCCGCCGCCGCCCCAGGATCTGGCGACTTCTACTCGGATCCCTGCTTGTCGTCGCGCTGAGCGCGGGCGCAACCGTCGTCCTGATCAAGGGCGAGATCAAGACGCTCGCCAAGGATCTGCGCTTTAACCACGCCATCAAGCTCTCGACCGGCGCGCTCGCGCCGGCCGGCTTCGGCGACCCGCAGACGATCTTGCTCGTGGGCAACGACCAGCGCAAGCACACGACCACGTCGCCGGTCCTCCCCCACTCCAACGAGATGCTGCTCGTGCGGATCGATCCGAGCAAGCCGTGGATCTCGATGATGTCGATCCCGCGCGAGCTCCAGGCGACGATTCCGTGTCCGAACGGCCCGGTGACCACCCGCCTCAACTATGCGCTCACCTGCGGTGGCTTCAACACGCTCGTCGCGACGATCCACCAGCTGACCGGGATCCGGCCGAATCACGTCGTCGAGATCGACTTCAACAACTTCAAGACCGCGGTTGACGAGATCGGATGCGTGTATTCGACGGTCGATCGCCGCTACTACCACGTCAACACCCCATCCAGCGAGCAGTACCAGGAGGTCAACCTCCAGCCTGGGTACCAGAAGATGTGCGGCAGCGAGGCGCTCCAGTTCGTCTCCTACCGCCACGGGGACACCTCGCTGGTGCGCGACTCCCGCGACCAGGACTTCCTGGTCGACGTGAAGAAGGAGTACGGGGGTTCGCTGCTCGGGAACATCCACAAGTTCGAGCGCATCTTCGGACAGACCGTGACGGTCGATCGCGGCCTGCAGTCCGAGAGCGGCGTCGAGGCGCTGCTCGGCACGCTGATCTCGTCCGGCAGCCTGCGAGTGCGCCAGGTTCAGTTCCAGGTCAACCTCCAGCCGACCGGGGCCAACCCGTGCTCGTGCGACACGGCCACTCCGGGGCAGATCGCGGCCAGCGTGCACTCGTTCCTCGACGGCACCGACAACGT
Source organism: uncultured Solirubrobacterales bacterium (assembly GCA_963737055.1). Classification (GTDB taxonomy): domain Bacteria; phylum Actinomycetota; class Thermoleophilia; order Solirubrobacterales; family Solirubrobacteraceae; genus Palsa-465. Next base: position 302,727 of record CAVTRE010000006.1, read on the forward strand.
CCCGACGCATGGCACCGCCGCCGCCGCGCACGCGGTTCAACACCACAAAGTGCAAGCCAAGCTTCCGCTCGTCGCAAGCCTCGCCGCAGGTCTCGCCCAGGCCCAGACGAGCGCTCGGGGACTGGCGTTCCCGCTCGAGTACCCGCGCGTTCAGGACGCCGGCGGGAGCGCGGTGCCCGTCAGCCTCCGCGACTACGTGATCCACGGTCCGAACGGGACCCCCTACCCCGCCTACGTGGCGGTGTTCTCGGGGAACCTGCTCGGTCAGTACTACGACGTGCAAGGGATGACGTGGGTGGGCGCGCCGATGTTCTCGAACCCCGACCAGACGGTCGCGGTGGCGGGCAGGACCTATTCGCTGTTCTACTCCGGCCAGCACCTGACGGTCGTCGCCTGGTACGGCCACGGGGCCGTCTATTGGGTGCACAACTCGCTGAGTGACGCGGTCGGCAATGGGGAGCTGCTGGCGATCGCCGAGCAGACCAGACCGATCGGCGTCCCCGGCACTCCGATCAACCCGGTCGGCGCCGCGGCCGGCGGCGGGCGCGCCGGCCTGGGCGCGGCCGCCGTCCCCGAGCGGGCGGCTCCCGCGGCCAAGCTCACCCCGATCGAGACCGTCGGCGCGATCGGCGGCCTGTTGGCCCTCGTCGGCGCGCCGCTGCTGTTCGTCGGGCTGTTCCGGCGCCGCCGGAGGCTGACCGCGCTCCGCGCCAAGCTCGACTGGATGCTCGCACGCGAGCTCGAGCTGCAATCCGGCATCGCCGGAACCGCCGCTCTGGGACGGCCGCCCGCACCCTCAGCCGACGGCGATCGCTCCGGCGATGAGCGTCAGCGCCACGAGCGCGAGCTGGCCACCCCGGGTGCCCGCCCCGGCGGACCCTAACGCCCGCGGATTCCGGTTAACCCCTCACTCGCCGCCCGCCCCGCGGTGAATCCACATTCACCCGGCTCCGGCACGGTTAACGCCGCACTCAACGAACGCGGCGCGTCGAGTGTCGACTTGACCGGAATGGGAACGGGCCGGAGGACTCCCGCTGGGGCCAATGTTCGGCCATCTCGAACGACTCTCTGCTAACCGTTCCCAGCGAGACCGTGGGTGTAGGCGTAGTGGACGGCCTGGGCCCGGTCGCGGGCGCCGATCTTGGAGAACACGTGGTTGATGTGCGTCTTGACGGTCGCTTCGCTGACCACCAGCGTCGAGGCGATCTCCCCGTTCGACAGCCCGCGGGCGATCAGCGACAGCACCTCGGCCTCGCGCGGCGTCAAGTCGTCTGGCAGCATCGGCGGCGGCGCGGGACGCCTCGCCGCGCCGGCGGCCTCGATCAGCCGGCTCTGGACCACCGGATCGAGCAATGCATGGTGGCCCGCGGCGGCATGCACCGCGCGCGAGATCTCGGCGATGCCCGCGTCCTTGGTCAGGTACCCCCGCGCGCCGGCGCGGAGGGCGTCGAGGATCGAGTCCTCGTCCGCGTGGGTGGTCAGCACGACGATCTCGGTGTCGGGTTGTGCCTCGCGGATCCGGCGGGTGGCCTCCACCCCGTCGAGCCGCGGCATCCGCAGATCCATCAGCACGACGTCCGGGCGGTGGCGCGCCGCCAGCGTTACCGCCTCCTCACCGTCGGCCGCGGCGGCGACCGGAGTGATGTCGGGAGCGGCGTCGAGCAGCGTCATCAGCCCCTCGCGCACGAGCGCCTGGTCGTCGACCACCAGCACGCGCACGGGACCGCTCAACGCGTGGCCTCGATAGCGGCGCCTGAGGTCGCGGGCGCCGGCAGCCGCAGTTCGACGCGCCAGCCCTCGCCGTCGGCCCCGGCGTCGAGGGTGCCGCCGAGCAGCGCCGCGCGCTCGCGCATCCCCTGCAGGCCATAGCCGCCGCCGGTCTCGGCGAGCGCGCCTGGCCCCGGAGCGGGCGCCGCGCTCCTCGCCGGCGCGCGGTCCTGCACCACCAGCACCACCTGGTCATCCGGATCCTCGCCGGCGTGCACCGCGATCGACACGTCGGCTCCCGGAGCGTGCTTGCGCGCGTTGGTCAACGCCTCCTGGACGACGCGGAGCACGGCTTGCCCGGTTGGGCCGGTCAGCCGGCCCGGGTCGCCATCGACGGTCAGCTCGGCCGGCGCGTCGGCGGTTGCGCGGTAGTCGGCCACGAGCGCTTCGATCGCCGCCGGCGCCAACACCGGATCGCCGCGGAGCACCCCGACCGCTTGGCGCGTCTCCTCGAGCCCCTGGCGCGCGAGCGTGTGGGCGCGCCGGACGCGCGCCAGCACCTTCTCGCGATCGGCGCCCTGTTCGAGCAGCGACCCCGTCGCCTCGAGCTGGATCGCGAGCCCGGCCAGCGTGTGCGCCAGCACGTCGTGGATCTCGCGTGCGATCCTGGTCGACTCCTCGAGCCGCGCCGACCTGAGCTGCTCCTCGTGCGAGCGCTGTGTTTGAGCCAGCAGCAGCTCGGCCTGCTCGGCTCGTTGCGCTGACTGGCGGGCGTTCGAGGCCGCGAATGCGGTGGCGACGAAGCCGAGCGAGTACGCGAGCAGCCCGAGCGCGCTCCCGTTGTAGGCGAGGAATGCGGCGCCGAGGGCAAGGACCCCGACCGCAACGAGGATGAAGGCACGCGCGAGCTCGACCCGCAAGGCGGCCGCCGCCACCGCGACGAACACGAATGCACTGGCGGCGCTGTCGGGCGCGGCGCCGCTGAGCACGCCGCCGGCCACCGCGAGCACGTACAGCTCTGGCGTGATCCCGCGATCGCTATCCGGTCGGGCCGTCCACACCAGCCACGCCACCACGCACGCGGCGAACGAAACGCTGACGACCAGCCCGCGCCCGCTGCCACCAGGGTGGTGGTGAGAGTGCAGGACCGAGTAGCCGAGCAGCACGAGCAAAACGACCCGGATCAGGGTCGCCACACGGGGGTTGAGGCGGCTCAGGATCATCGTGAGGGAAGGTACGGACTCCTCGCCACACACGGAAGCGGGACCCGCATCTCGCGGATCCCGCTCTCGCATGTGGTTTCGGGGTGGTCGCTCAGGCCAGCTCCGGAGCGGCGAGCCCGTCGAGCTGCCTCCGGCGAAGCGCCTGGATCAGGCTGCGCCCGGACACCTCGAACACCGCCATCGCCAATAGCGCCACCGTCCATGCCTCGCCGCTGGTGATCGAGTGGGTCGCGCTGAAGTGGCCGATCGTGGCGGCGCCACCGTTGTTGGCCCAGATCAGGAACGCGAACCGGGATCCCATTCCCAGCACCCAGAAGAACGCCGACGCCCAACCGCTGCGCGCCAGGACGTCGCCGTCCGGGCCGCGCCGCATCAGGACCACCTGCCCGCTGGCGACGCCGATCAGCAGTCCGAGCAGAGCGAGCACCGCAACCAGCACCAGATCGTTGCCGGCGGTGGGGATGCCGTGGAGATAGTTCGTGACGGCGATTGCGACGATGATCAGCGGACGGACGATCGTCTTGGTGGTGAGCTTGCGCTCCTTGATCTGGAGGAGGATGAGGAGCACCAGCGCTGAGTCGATGAGGTAATCGGTAAATGTCATGGCTGAATCGTCGTCCTCGAGCGTCGTCTGCACATCGGCGGCAGGGTCGATTCGCGGGTGGAGATCGCGTCCGTCTCCACCCACGGGTGGAGGCCGTGCGACACTCGTTTCGTGAGCTCGGGGAGTCCGCGGCGCGTGTCCCTGTCTGGCGATGTATCGGGCGACTACGTCGTTCTCGAGGAGCGTCCTGACGGGTCTCTCGTGGTCGCGCCAGAGTCCGGACGGCGGCGGAATCGCGTTCGATCGCCGGCGCGCCCCTCCGGCGGCGGCCTACTCGCTGCGCTCCGTTCCCAGCAGCCGGTCGAGCCGGCGACCGTCCCCGAGATGCTCGAGGGATGGGGAGTCGCGCTGGCCCCGAACGAGGCCGTCGACGATTTTCTCCTCGCCGAGGTCGATGGCAGGTCCGGGTTTGTCGCGGTCACGACTCACCGCTTCATCTTCGCCGAGACCAAGCGCAGGGAGCCCACCGTGATCGAGGAACACCTGCTCTCCGCAGCACGCAACGTCGAGCCCGTCGGCCGCCTCCGAAGGCAGAGGCTGCGGGTGACCTGGCACGGCACCGACAGCCTTATCTTGGTTCCCGATCGGGATGCGTTCGGGCGCCTGTACGGCAAGCTCGCGGGCCACGACGCGACGTGAGCTTCACCGAGCGATGACTCGGCTGAGCGCCGCTATCGCGGGCTCGACTGCGGTCTCGTGCAGGCGTCCGTAGCCGACGACGAGGCCGCGGTCGCCGCGTTCCCTGATCGCGTAGCGGCTGAGCGCCTGGACCCGGATGCCGGCACGCGACGCCGAGCGCTCGATCTCCCGGTCGTCCGATCCCGCCGGGAGGTAGAGCGCGACGCTCAGCCCCGCGGCCACGCCGCCGACCCGCAGGTCTGGGAGGTGCGCCGCCAGCGCGGCGACGACCGCGTCTCGCCTGAGACGGTAGATCGCGCGCGCTCGGCGGATGTGCCGCTGGTAGTGCCCCCGCTCGAGCATCCCGGCGAGCGCCAGCTGCTCGAGCGTGGGAGAGAAGTCGTCGAGCAGGAGCTTTAGTCCGGCGAGTTGCTCGACGAGCGGCGCGGGCGCGACCAGCCAGCCGAGTCGGAGCGCCGGCGCGAGCGTCTTGGACGTGGTGCCGACGTAGACCACGCCGTCGGGGTGAAGGCCCTGGAGCGCGCGCACCGGTTCGCGGTCATAGCGGAACTCGGCGTCGTAGTCGTCCTCGATGACGAGACCGCCGGTGTCGCGGCTCCAGGCGATCAGCTCCCTGCGCCGCGCGCCTGACAGGACGGCGCCGGTCGGGAACTGGTGGGCCGGCGAGACGATCACGGCGGCGGCATCGAGCCCGTCGACGACAAGCCCTTCGCGATCCACGGGCAGCGCGCTCAGCCCCAGACCGAGCCCGCCGATCTGGTCCCGCTGGCGGTCCAGCGACGGGTCCTCGACCGCGATCCGGCGGGCGCCCGCATCGCGCAGCGCTCGCAGGACGAGGTCGACTGCCTGTGATGCGCCCTGCACGACGATGATCTGAGCGGGATCGCAGATCACCCCTCGGGTACGGCCGAGCTCGTCGGCCAGCTTCTCGCGCAGGACGACGCTGCCCTTGGGGTCGCCATAGTCGAGCGCGGCGGCGGGCGCGTCGCGGACCGCGCTGGCGAGGGCCGTGGCCCACACGCGGCGTGGGAAAAGCGTCACGTCGGGCGTCGTCGGGGTCATGTCGAAGCGGGGCTGGGCCTCGACTGGCATGCCGACGACCCCGGCGGCCGGACGCGGGCCGCGCACGTCGGCCGCGTCGGCCACGACGGGCGCGCGGCGCGGCACCAAAAGCAGATATCCCTGGGCCTCGAGCTCGGCGTAGGCGTCGCTGGTCACACCTCGAGAGACCCCGAGCTGGCCGGCCAGGCGCCGCGAGGCCGGGAGCTCGACGCCGGCTCTGAGCGACCCCTCCCGAATCGCGTCCCGCAGTGTGCGCTCGAGGCACGCCCGCAGCGACTCGCCCGCGCGCCGCTCGAGCTTCCACGGACTGGCCTCATCGAATTGCTCTTCGCTGGCTCTAGTCATAGGGCCAAGGTTGACCCAGACTAACGCGGCATGCCACCCGCCAAGTCACCGCGAATCCGGATCCGCCGCATCCCCGAGAACGGTCGGTATGACGCCGAGTCGATCAACCGCGTACTCGACCGCGGCCAGATCGCGCACGTCAGTTTCGCCATCGACGGCCAGCCGTACTGCATTCCGACCCTGTACGCGAGGGTCGGCGGTCGGGTGCTGATCCACGGCTCGACCGCCAGCCGCATGATCAGGCATCTCGCGTCGGGAGCGCCCGCGTGCCTGACCGCGACTATTTTCGATGGTTGGGTTCTCGCGCGGTCGGCTTTCGAAACGAGCGCGAACTACGACTCCGCGGTTCTGTTTGGGCGCTTCCGTCAAATCACCGCACCGGACGACAAGCTGTCTGCCCTCGCGGCGTTCATGGAGGTTGTCCTCCCGGGCAGGTGGGCGGAGGTCCGACAGCCGAGTCGCCAGGAGCTGAAGGGGACGGCCATCCTCGAGTTCGAGATCGACGAGGCCTCCGTCAAGACGCGCACAGGCCCGCCCGATGATGACGACTCACCCGACGCCACGCTCGACACCTGGGCCGGCGTGATCCCGGTGACCCGCGGCTACGGCGCGCCGGTGCCCTCGCCCGGGCTGCGGGCGGGCGTTCCGCTCGACAAAAGCGTCGAACGCTTCCTGGCCGGCAGCTAGCCACCCTGTCATCCATAAAGGGTGATGCCGGTCGGCCGGCGGGCGATCAAAGTGCTCGGTGCGAACAGCGCAAACCGAGGCGTCGGCGCCATCAACGGAGGCATCCATATGGAAGCGAACGAAGTAGAGCTCGGCCCGATCGACATGATCGTGATCGGCTATCCACCGGGAGCGCCGATGACCGGCGAGGCGGTCGACATCATCGTCGACCTCGTCGACCGTGGGATCGTTCGCGTGCTCGACGCCCTATTCGTGACGAAGAACGACGACGGGACGTTCTCAGGCTTCGACATCGCCGATCTCGAGCCGGACAGAGTCGGCGACCTGACCGTGTTCGCGGGAGCCGCCAGCGGCTTGATCGGGGACGAGGATGTCTCGTTGGTGGCCGGGGAGATCGAGCCCGGGACCAGTGCCGTGATGATCGTCTACGAAAACCGCTGGGCGGGGCCGTTCGCCGCCGCCGTCCGCCGGAATGGCGGCAGGCTGATCGCCAGCGAACGCATCAGCGCACAGGATCTGATCGACGCACTGGATGCCGCCGAGGCCGCGGCAGCGACCTGAAAGAGAGGGAACAATGCCGGGACTTCTTCGTGGAATTGCGCGCACGACCGTGATCGCCGGAACGGCCACGGCCGTCTCGAACCGCGTCAGCCGCCGCCAATACAACAAGTGGGGCGCTCAGGACGAGCAGCAGTACGACCAGCAGCAGGCCCAGCAGGCCCCCCAGCCAGCGCCGGCGGCTGCCCCAGCCGCCAGCACGACCGACGACAAGATCGACCAGCTGAAACAACTCGCCGACCTGAAGGCGCAAGGGATTCTCACCGATCAGGAATTCGCCAGCGAGAAGGCCAAAATCCTCGGGGGGTGAGCGCGGTTCTAGGAGTCGCGGCCGTCGACCCCGTGCGGGCGTCGAGGACTGCCTGACCGCGACCCGGAGCCTCACCTAGTCTCGCCATGACGACCGGGGACACACCCGCCGAGCTGTCCTCCGAAGAAGCCGACGCACTCGTCCGCAGCAAGCGGTTCATCGTGCTGCTCGCCCTGGTGGCGATGGTCGGTGTGGTCGTATCGCTGGCGGCTTGGTGCTTTCTCCAGGGCACCTACCAGGTCCAGCAGGAGCTCTACACCCACCTCCCCCACGCCCTCGGCTACCACAATGGCCCGCCGAAGTGGTGGTCGCTCCCCGTGCTCGCGGTCGGCGCCTTGCTCGTTGCCCTGGCGATCACGTTGCTTCCGGGGAACGGCGGACACGTCCCGGCCGAGGGCCTCGCCGTCGGCGGCTCGCCTGGCCCGCAGATCCTTCCCGGAGTCATCATCGCGGGCGTCGCGACGATCGGCTTCGGGCTTGTGCTCGGTCCCGAGGCTCCGCTGATCGCGCTCGGCGCCGGCGTGGCGACGCTCTTGATCCTGGTCGCGCGCCGCGACGCGCCGCCGCAGACCCTGACGCTGGTCGGGGCTGCCGGGAGCTTCGCGGCGGTGTCGTTCATCTTCGACTCCCCGTTGATCGCGGCGGTCCTGCTGATCGAAGCGGCCGCGATCGGCGGGCCCCGCATGCGGATCATCCTCGTTCCGGGCCTGCTCGCCGCCGGCATCGGAAGCCTTGTCTCGATCGGGATGGGATCGTTTACGGGGCTGAGCAGCAAGGACTTTGCGCTTGGCCCGATCCCGCTGACGACCGCGCCGCACATCCATTCGGGTGAGTTCGCGTGGACGATCGCGCTCGCGATCGCGGTCGCGGTCGCGGCCAGCCTGATCAAGCGCGGGGGAATGTTCACCTATCGGAGCATTCCCCGGAACCGGCTGGTCGTGCTGTTGCCTTTGATCGCGCTGGTAATCGGCGGACTGGCGATCGCTTTCTCGCAAATCACCGGCCACAGCGTCAACGAGGTCCTGTTCTCGGGTGAGACTCAGCTGCCCGGTCTGGTCAGCCAGGCGGGAACCTGGTCGGTGGCCGCGCTCGCCTGGCTTGTCGTGTTCAAGGGCCTCGCGTACGGCCTATCGCTGGGTGCGTATCGCGGTGGTCCGACCTTTCCAGCCGTGTTCCTCGGCGCGGCCGCCGGCATCATGGCTTCTCACCTCCCTGGCTTCCCGGTCCAAGCGGGCGTCGCCGTCGGGATAGGCGCGGCCACCGTCGCGATCCTGCGACTCCCGCTCTCGTCCGTAGTCCTCGCGACGCTCCTGTGCACGCACGCGGGCACCAATGTCGAGCCGCTCACGATCGTCGGGGTCGTAGTCGCGTACATCGTGACGCTCGTGATGGCGAGCTTGGGAGCGTCGGCGCCCGCACCCGCGGATCAGTCCGCGCCGGCGCCCGAACCCGCAGCCGCAGCCGCCGCGCACCCGGCATGACCGAGGTCATCCTGCTGTCGCTGACGGCGTCGCTCAACCCGACGCTGATAGCCGTCGTCACGGTCATGCTGCTGCTCAACCGTCCCGCGAAGCTGATGGCCGGTTACCTGGTCGGCGCGCTCATGACCAGCATCACGCTCGGGATCATCATCGTCTTCTCGTTGAGCAATTCGGGCGCGGCCAACACCACCCAAAACACCCTCAGCCCGACGGTCGACATCGCGCTCGGCGCGATCGCCCTTCTGGTCGCCTTTGTTCTTTACACCGGGCGTGTCGCGCGACTCAGGGAGCGCAGACAGGAGCGCAAAGCCACCAAGCCCGACAAAGGGCCGCCGCGGTGGCAGCGCGAGCTCGACAAGGGATCTCCGCGCATCACCTTCGTCGTCGGCGCGTTGCTCACGCTTCCGGGCGCGTCGTACCTCGCCGGGCTCCACCAGATCCACGAGCTTCACTACTCCACGACCGCCACCGTGGCGATCGTGATCGGGTTCAACTTCGTGATGCTGTGGCTGATCGAAGTCCCGCTGGCGTGCTTCCTGGTCGCCCCCGAGTGGACACCCAAAGCCATCGCACGCTCCAAGGCCTGGGTCTCCCGGCACGCGCACACCTTCGCGATCCGCGGTTTCGCGGGCATCGGAGTGCTTCTCATCATCAAAGGAATCATCGGCCTGCTCTAGCTGAAAGGACCGGAACATGGGGTTTCTCCACAGACACGACGAGCCGGACGGCACCCGCTATCAGATGCGGGAGAAGATGTTCGCTATCGGTGACGACTTCTGGGTCGAGAACGACGGCGGCGAGCGCGTGTTCAAGGTCGACGGGAAGGCACTCCGCGTCCGGAGCACGTTCATCCTCGAGAGCCCCTCGGGCGACGAGCTGTTCAAGATCCAGGAGAAGAAGCTCCGGATTCACGACACGATGGAGATCGAGCACGACGGAGACACCGTGGCGACGATCAAGAAGGCCCTCGTCACGCCGTTCCGCGACCGCTTCTCAATCGAGCTCGAGAGCGGCGGCGAGCTCAGCGCCAAGGGCAACGTCGTCGACCACGAGTACGAGATCGAACGCGACGGCGACAAGATCGCCGAGATCTCGAAGCGCTGGTTCCGCGTTCGTGAGACCTACGGGATCGAGATCGCGCCCGGCGAGAACGATGCCCTGATCGTCGCGGCAGCCGTCTGCATCGACGAGATGGCCAGGCGCTAGCCCGGGATCGTCAAGCCCGGGACAGAACCGGGCGCGAGCGCGACGGCGAGGCCGAGCGCGGCGATGAACACCACGATCGTCCCGATCGCCACCCCTTTCTGAGGCAGCAGCTTCTCGATCGCGACGACCGCCGCCATCACGATCATCCAGGTCACGTTCATCACGCCGACGGCGAACAGGACAGCCATCAACGCCCAGCTCGACCCGACGCAGAAGCCGCCGTGCTCGAAGCCCATCGCCAGCGCGCCGGGCATGCCGGGTCGCCACCGCCGCGTGAGCAGATGAGGATTTCGGCAGTGGAGGAGGCATTTCGACTTCACGGGCGTCAGTTCGTACAGAGCCGCGGCCAGGATCACGCCCCCGGCGACGTACGGGCCGCCCTCGTCCCAGGCCAACCAGGAGACGCCGAGGGCGCGCACGCCCTGGATCACGCCGTAGGCCAGCACGCCGGCGGCCGCCCAGGTGAGCAGGTACCCGAGCGTGAACACGAACGTCGTCGCCGTGGGCACGGCCGCGCCCGACCGTCGGCTCGCTCCCGCGAACGTGTGCGCCATCGGTACGAGCGACGGAAGCATCATCGCCGCCATCATCGTCACCCACACGCCCGCGAACCAGCCGAACGCACCTAGGTCGGTGCCGGGACCCATATCCATCCCCTGCATCCGGTCGGCGGTGATCGCCCAGCATGCACCGGCGACGGCGATCAGCAGCACGCCCGGCGTGAAGCGGCGGACTCTGTCGACGACGGCAATCACAGGATCGTCTCCAGCTGGTCGAGACACGCGTTCCATCCCCAGTCCTGGGACTCGCGGCGTTCGTCGGTCGAGATAGCGCTGTTGACCAGGAGCACCGTGGTCGAGCCGTCTGACTCCGAAAACGAGAGCTCGATCAGCTGCTCGTTCGAGGGATCGTCGCCGAACGTCCACGTCATCTCGAGGCGATGCGGCCGGTCGATCAGCGTGTACTCGCCGTGCATGTGGGCCTCGCCGCCGTCGGGCCTCCGCATCACCACTCGGACCTTACCGCCGACGCGGAGATCGACCTCGGCCACCGGCGTGCTCCAGTCCGGGCCGCAATGTAGCCAGCGCCGCATCACCTCGGGGCTGGTCCAGGCGTCGAACACGTCCTCGACCGAAGCGGCGAAGGTGCGCTCGATTCGCACGACGTGGTCGGACCGCTGACTCACGGTCTAGTAGCTCCCTGTTCGTCAAGGTACTCGCCGACGACGTCGAACAGGCGCTCCCAGCGCGCGCGCTGGCTTTCGATCCACTCCGACGCCTCGGCCAGGGCAGCCGGCCGGAGCGCGAGGCGGTGGGTCCGGCCGTCGATCACGCGGCTGACCACGCCGGCCTCTTCGAGCATCTTCAGGTGGCGCGAGATCGTCGGCTTCGATACGCCGAAGTCCCTGGTGACCTCGCCGACGGTCGCGTCACCGCCGCTCAGCCGCTCGACGATCTCGCGCCGGAGCGGATGCGCGAGCGCCTTAAAGGTATCGTTAGCCATTGTGCTAACTATATACGTCAGACCCCGAACCAAGATGTGAGGAGCGACGATGATGACCGAGCACAGAATCGCCACCCAGGAGGACTGGCAGGCCGAGCGCGACGAACTGCTGACGGAGGAGAAGGCGCTCACTCGTCGCAGCGACGAGCTGGCGAGGAAGAGGCGCGATCTGCCCTGGGTCGCGGTGGAGAAGAACTACACGTTCGAGACCGAGACCGGCACCAAGAGCCTCGCCGAGCTGTTCGACGGCCGCTCCCAGCTGATGGTCTACCACTTCATGTTCGGCCCGGACTACACCGCGGGCTGCCCGGTCTGCTCGTCGATGGTCGACGGGTTCGCGCCGCAGGTCCCGCATATGAATGCCCGGGACACCACGCTGGTGCTGGCCTCCCGCGCACCGCTCGAGAAGCTTCTGCCCTACCGGGAACGGATGGGCTGGGACATACCGTGGGTCTCGAGCGGCGGTAACGACTTCAACCGGGACCTCGGCTTCCTCCACACCCTCGACGAGCTGAAGCCGTTCCTCGAGGGCGACATCCCGGTCACCGTCGAGCAGAACGCGCAGATGTGCGGGACCGACGCCGGGGGCTACGTCTCACAGGCGCCGGGGCTGAGTGTGTACGCGCGGTCGGACGGGACCGTGTACCGGACCTACGTGACCACCGCACGCGGCCTCGAGGCCGCGATGGCGTACTACCGCCTGCTCGACCTGACCCCGAAGGGACGCAACGAGCCGCCGTCCGAGCCGCTGTGGGTGCGACGCCACGACGAGTACTGAAGCGCCGAGCGCTCGAGCCCTAGGCGAACGGCACGCTCGGCACGAACGGCTGCAGCGTCCCCGGTGTCCCGCGAACGCACAGCGCACCGTACGCCGTGAGCTGCAGGCGCGCCCGGACGAGCGGGTCGATCGCCCACTGCTGAGCGCCGGTTATCCACCGCACGCGCGTCGGACCGTCGGCGATCGCGAGCGCGTGCCAGAGCAGTGCGCTCGCGGCCTCCTCGTCGCTCGCCACCAGCAGCCACAACGATCCGTCCTCGTAAACGACGGCGAAGCCGCGATCTCCGAGGCGCAACAGCCGCGCGCCGCGCGCGAGCGCGTATCGCAACTCTCCCGTGTATGGCGCGCCGCGGATCGCCCGGGCAAGCGGACCGAGAGACTCGAGATCGTTCGCCCGGTCGTCCTCGCGGATGCCGGGGTGTGCCCTGGGGAGCGCTCGACGGTCGACTTCCCCGTCCGCCCGGAGCGTCGGCTGCAGCGCGAACCCTGCGCTCGCATAAAGGCGCAACGCGCGGGGATCGTTCGAGCTGACGATCAGTCCGGCGCCGCTCTCGCGCCCGTAGCCGCCGGCATGGTCGAGCAGCATTCGGCCGGCGCCGGCGCTCTGGATGCCCGGCTGAACAGCGAACATCGACAGGACCCACAGTCGCTCGCGGACGATCGCCTCCGCCACCCCGATCACGCGTCCGTCGAGTTCGGCTACGAAGGCGCCGTCGGGGTCGGTCGTGAACGGGTGGGCGATGCGCTCGCGCCACCGATGCTCGGTGAGCTCGTCGCCGAGCTCCCGTTGGAACGCGGCGGCGGTCAGCTCCGTGACCGTCCCGAGGTCGCCCTCGCGCATCTGGCGAACGGACGGCGTGTCAGTGCGCGACATCTACCGTCAGGCGAACAGTTCGCGCAGGTGATCGTTGAGGAAAATTCCGGCCGGGTCGAGCTCGCGACGCGCGTTGATGAACGCGTCCGCCTCTGGATACAGAGCGTGGAGTCGCTCCGGAGTGAGGAAGTGGAGCTTTCCCCAATGAACGCGGGCCGAGAAGTCCTGCAGGAGGGAGTCGACCGAACGGAGGTAGTCCCAGTAGTCGGTGCCCGGCTTTCCTGACACCGAGATGACCGTGGTCGCCGTCCTGTAGTTCGGTGACAGGTAGGCGTCGTCTGGCCCGACCGTGCGCACCTCGAGCGGGAAGATCGAGTCGGGCAAGCTCCGGAGCATCAGATCGCGCATCGCCGACAGGGCGTCCGGTCCGAGCTCGAGCGGAACGAAGTACTCGAGCTCGTGAAAGTTGGGGTCGTAGACCATCGGATAGATGCGGTAACAGCGATCGGTCCTCCGGCCCTCGACGTCACTGTCGGGCTGATCCGGCGCGGCCTCGTCGTAGATCTTGACGTAGCACTTGTCGGCCATCGTCTGATCGTGCGAGGAGAGGTTGTAGAGCGCCGCCGACTCCTCGGTGGGCAGCCAGAAGAACCCGAAATGACGATGCTCGTGAACGAGTTCGTCCCAGCGGTCGAGCACCTCCTCCGACGGCCACAGGTCGATCTGCTCGGTGAGGCGGTAGGCGTTGGTGACCTCCAGCTCGAGCCGCGTCATCACGCCGAGCATGCCGACCGACACCTGCGCGGCGCGCAGAAGCTCGGGCTCGGATTCGTCGATATCGCGAACCTCTCCCGTCGCCGTGACGAGCCGGACACCGCGGACGACGCCCGAGAAGCAGGTGTTCCGGATCCCCGACCCGTGGGTAGCCGTCGACACCGCGCCGGCGATCTGCTGGGTGTCGATATCCCCCTGGTTCTTGAGGGCCAGGCCTTCGCGCCACAGCGGCTCGTAGAAGTCCTGGATCAGCGTCCCGGACAGTGCGGTGGCACGCATGCGGGTCCGGTCGGCCTCGACGACACCCCGCAACCCGGAAAGGTCGAGCAGCAGTCCGTCCGTCTCGACGATCGGGGTGAACGAGTGCCGCGCGCCCGCGACCCGGACATGGGACCCCAGCTCCGCGGCATCGCGGACCAGCGTCACGACCTCGTCCTCGTCGCGCGGCGCGGCCGCGTAGCCGGGAGTGAACGATTGGTTTCCGACCCAGTTGGTCCACTGGGTCGCGGGAGGCAGATCGGTAAGCACCGTCGTCGGATCCTAAGTCAGGAGCGAGGCAAGCAGGCGATTATCCGCCGAACCGACCCCGGGCCTCGACGGGAATCAGCGGCTTCGCGCGCCGCACCCTCAGCTCCTGAACAGCCCACGTATTGCCGTCGGGATCGGAGAACCCGAAGAACGTGTTGCCGTCCTGATCGCCGAACGACGTGAGTTCGCAGCAGTCGACGCCTCGCGAGACGAGCTCGTCGCGCGCGGCCTGGGCATCGGCCACGCACAGCTGCACTGCCCTCATCGAGCCAGGCGCCATTTGGCGTTGCGAGGGCAGATCGCCGAACACGATCGAACGGCCCGAGCCACGCGGCGTCAGCTGTGCGACGTGCATGTGCTCGTTCGTGGTTTCGTGGTCGAGCTCGAACCCGACCTGGTCGCGGTAGAACGCGATCGAGCGACCGATGTCGCCGACCGGGAGCACGACGACCTCCAGCGTCCAGTCCATGCGTACGCTCCTCTCCTCGCTCGCGTCGTTCTGATCTCTACTTGTTCAGACTGTACGCGGATGAACAGCCGGCGATCCTGACCCACGCTCGACGGCCTTCACCGCGGCGTCCGTACCCGAGAACTACTCGATGCGCCTCGTGCCGGTGGTGTTCGAGCCGTGGGCGGAGGTGCTGCTGGACGCGGTCGGCGTGACCGCCGGAGACCGAGTGCTCGACGTCGCAAGCGGCACCGGCGTCGTCGCCCGCGCCGCCGCACGTCGTGCCGGGCCGCAGGGCCGCGTTTGTGGGCACCGACGTGAGTGAGCCGATGCTGTCCCTCGCCGCTGCGCTCCCGCTGCCCGACGATTCAGCCCCGGTCGAGTACCTGGAGGCACGCGCCGACAACCTCCCATTTCCTGATGAGTCGTTCGACGTCGTCCTCTGCCAGCAGGGTCTGCAGTTCTTCCCGGAGAGGCTCGACGCGGCGCGCGAGATGCACCGCGTGCTTCGCCCCGGCGGGACGCTCGGCGCAGCGGTGTGGGCCGCGGCCCACCGGCTCGAGCCGTTCGACGACTACGCCGAGGCCTTGGCGGCGACCGGCGTCGAGCCGCCGTTCCCGCGCGCCTTTGACAACGGGACGTTCGCGATGAGCGACGACGCAGGCCGCCGGCTGTTCGAGGACGCCGGCTTCGCCACTGTCGAGGTATCGGTGGTGCAGCAGACGATCGCGTTCCCGGACCCGGGGTCGGCGGCCGAGGGCATCCTTGGGACGCCGTTCGCACCGGTCGTCGCCGCGTTGCCCGGCGATCAAAGCGAGCGCCTCAGGGCGGATCTGCTGCGACGGTTCCAGCCGGAACCCGCCGGGGAACCGATCACCCGGACAACCGCGGCCGTCATCGTGGGCGCCACTAAGGCACCCTAAGCGCGGCCTCCCAAACCGAGTCGTCACGCCCGCAGTCGTCACGCCCGCAGTCGTCACGCCCGCAGTCGCGACCGTTCGCCCGGCGATTCCGGTTAACCGCTCACTCGCCGCCCGCCCCGCGGTGAATTCGGATTCACCCGGCCCGGGCGCGGTTAACCCGACACTCGCGCGCGTGGCTTGGTCGAGTGTGGACTTAACCGGGGAGCGATCGCCATCCGTTAGCTTTGGCCTCAGATGCGCGCGCTGCCGATCACCCGCCACGGTCCCCCGGAGGTCCTCCAGGTACAGGAGCGACCCGACCCCACTCCGGGCCGGGGCCAGATCCTGATCGATGTCCGCGCCGCCGGGATCAACTTCGCCGACCTGATGGCGCGGATGCGGCTGTATCCGGACGCGCCGAAGCCGCCGTGCGTGGTTGGGTACGAGGTCGCCGGAACGGTCGCCGCGATCGGCGACGGCGTCGATCGGTTCGCCGTCGGAGATCGGGTGGCGGCACCCGTCCGGTTCGGCGGCTATGCCGAGCGGGCCGTGACCGCCGCCGACGGTGCGTTCGCCCTTCCCGACGCCGTCAGTTTCGAGGAGGGCGCGGCGATTCCGGTGAACTACGCGACCGCCTGGGAGGCGATCGTCCGTGGCGGCAATGTTCAGCCCGGCGAGCGCGTGCTGATCCATTCGGCCGGCGGAGGAGTCGGCATCGCCGCGACGCAACTGGCAAAGCGCGCGGGTGCCGAGGTGTGGGGTACGGCATCGCCCGGCAAACACGAGGCCATCCGTGGGTTCGGCGTCGATCATCCGATCGACTACACCTCCCCGGGCTGGGAGCGCGGCGTGCCCGACCTCGATCTCGTGATGGACGCGATCGGCGGGGCGAGCTTCAAGCGGAGCTACAAGCTCCTGCGCGCGGGCGGGCGGCTGGTCTGCTTCGGCGCGTCAGGATTGGTGGCCGGAAATGAGCGCAACCTTCTTGCCGCCGCCAAGACCGCTGTGCAGATGCCCTGGTTCAGCATCGTCCGGCAGATGTCGGCGTCGAAAGCCGTGCTCGGGCTCAACGTCCTCACGCTGTGGGATGAACACGGATCGTCACGCTGGTCGGAGCCGCTCACCGAGATGATTGAGACCGGCGCGATTCGCCCGGTCGTCGCGAAGTCGTTCCCCCTCGAGCAGGGCGCCGATGCGCATCGGTTCATCGCCGAGCGCCGGAACACCGGGAAGGTCGTACTCGTTCCCTAGTCGCTCGAGCTTGCGGGCGCTAGTGGACGATCAGAGCAGTCCTGGCGAACGAGACGGCCAAGGCAGGATCGACCCAGGTCCTGCTGGCGGGTCCCTGGGCGAAGATGGGCTCTCATCTTGTGTTCAACCCGAGCTACGTCGACCCGACGACGCTCCATGCGCTCGCTGCCGTAACCGGCGATTCGCGCTTCAGCGCAGTGGCGTCCGGCGGAACCCAGCTGGTGAACGAGCTCACCCGTCCGCTCCCGCCCGACTGGGCGATCGTCAACACCGCCACCGGCCGGGCGACACCGGTGTCTGCCGCCGCCTCAACCTCTGGCCCCGGCGCTTTTACCTACGACGCGCCGCGGACACTGGTCCGCTTTGCGCTCGATCAGGACGCGGCCGGCCGCAGCGCCGTAACGCGGGCGTGGGGCGTGTTCAAGGACACCCAGCCGGAGGACATCGTCACCGAGCATCAACTCAGCGGAACTCCGATCGGCACGAACCACGACGCTGTCACGATCGTGGCCGCCGCCGGCGCCGCCAAGGCCGCCGGCGACACCGGCGCCGTACCGAAGCTCCTGGCCGCGGCGCAGCAGCTGAACGCCGAACATCCGACCTACTACGGCGCGGCGTGGGTGACGCTCGGGCGGCTCATGTTGACGACGAGCCGTCTGCAGCCGTGCAGCTCCTAGCGGTTAGGCCAGACTCAAGGAGTCGATCCAGCGTTCGAGCCGGCGCCCCTCGCGAGTCATCATCCGCGGGTCGCGGAACGTGTTGGTGAGGAGCGCGATTCCCTGGTAGGAGGCTATCAGTGCGATGGCAAGCTCGCGGGCGTCGCGCCGCCCCATGGCCCGGAACTGCTCCTCGGCCCAGTCGATGGGTAGACCCAACAGCTCGGCGCAGTCGACACCAGGGCCGTCCGTACGTTTGTCGAGCTCGGAGCACAGACTTCCCTGGGGGCATCCGTAGACGGCGGTCAGATCGGCCTGACCGACCAGCATCCGCACGAACGCCTTCAGGCGGGCCTTCGGCGTCCGGTGCAGACCGAGCCCGTCCAAGGCGGCCTGCGTTTCGGCGATACGTGAGGCGACGACGGCATCGACGAGCTCATCCTTGGTCTTGAAGTAGTAGTAGACGTTGCCGACCGGCACGCCGGCGGCCTGGGCGACGTCTGCGAGCGTCGTCCGCTCGACCCCCTGGGCGTGGAGAACCTCGCGCGCCCCCTCGACCAGGCGCTCCCGCTTGCCGAGCGCGACATCGGTCTCGCCGACGCGCCGACCGCTCGCTGAGTTAGTCATCCCACTGATGATAGATCCTTGTCTGGTAAGTTAGTCAGCTCACTAACTCACTCGAAGTATCGGAGGCCCCAACGTGTCGACCGCCGTCGCCCAGCCGTCGTTCCTCGCTACCCGCCGGGGCAAGCTGACGCTCGCCTTCCTGTGCGGAGTCGCGTTCCTGGACTTCGTCGACGCCTCGATCGTCAACGTGGCGCTGCCGTCGATCCGGCACAGCCTGCACTTCTCGGTCCAGAGCCTTCAGTGGGTGCTGAGCGGCTACCTGCTGACGTACGGCGGCTTCATGCTCCTCGGAGGTCGTGCCGCGGACCTAGTCGGCCGCCGGCTGATGCTCGTTACCGGCACCGGGGTCTTCGCAATTTCTTCCCTGCTCGCTGGACTCGCCGCCAGCGAAGCCGTACTCATCGGGGCGCGGCTGGTCCAGGGTGTCGGCGCGGCGATGATGATGCCGGCGGCGCTGTCGATCCTCACGACGTCGTTCGCAACGGGCGCCGATCGGCCTCTGGCACTCGCTGCGTGGGGAGCGACCGGCGGCATCGCGTCAGCACTAGGGGTGTTCCTGGGCGGCGTCCTGTCGGGCGGGCCTGGCTGGCGGTGGGTGTTCTTCGTGAATCTGCCGGTCTGCGCGCTCGACCTGTTCGCCGCGTTCCGGCTGATCCCCGGCGATCGACCGCGCCTTCACTCCCCCAACGTCGACGTGCTCGGAGCGATCCTCGCGACCGCGGGCATGCTCCTCCTTATCTATACCCTCGTGACGGCGCCCCAAGTCGCCTGGGGTAACGCGCGAACGATCGGCGGGCTCGCCGGCGCCGCGGTCCTGCTCGGGGCCTTCGCCATCAACGAGCGCCGACACTCTGACCCGCTGTTCCCGTTCTCGATCTTGCGCATCAACGGACTCGGGGCGGCGGACGCCACCCAGGTAGTCGCCGTCGCCGGCTCCTACTCGATGTTCTTCTTCATCACCCTGTACATGCAGAACGTCCTTGGGTTTTCGCAGCTCCAGGCCGGTGCGGCGTACGTCCCGACGGCGCTCGGCGTCGCGGTTCGGCGGGAATCTGTTCACAGCTGCTCCCGCGCACGGGCACCCGACCTCTCATCGTCGCCGGAGCGCTGATCGACGCCGTTGGGATCTACTGGCTCTCGCGCATCCCCGTCGACGGCTCCTACCTCCACGATCTACTGCCCGGATTGGTGATCATGTCCCTCGGCTTCGGCGCCGTGTTCGTCGCCGTGACCACTGCGGCGCAAGCCGGCGTGCCGCCGGACAAGGCGGGGCTCGCCGCCGGACTTATCAACGCCTCGACCTGGATCGGCGCCGCCCTCGGACTCGCGATCTTCTCTGCGATCGCAACCTCTCACACCAAGAACCTCCTGGCCGACCACGAGCCCGTGTCCCACGCCCTGGTCGGCGGATTCAGCCAGGCGCTGTTGGCATGCGCCTTGTTCCTGGTCGCGGCCGCGCTCATCGCCCTGCGCGCCACGAACACCCGCGGCGAGCCGGTGGCGAGTCCCGCACCCGAAGCCCTGCCCATACCGGAGAGCGCCTGAGCGGCACTCGCCCACCCGCGTGAACCCCTCACTATCTGGACACGCCGTGGGGGTGACAGTTCCCTCGCTATCTGGACTGGCCGAGGGAGTGATAGTCGACGAGCTGCGTAAGCAGCCGCTCCAGCTGACGACGGTCTGCGCTCGACAGCGGCGCGACGAGCGCCTCCTGGGCGGCGTCGATTCGAGTGTCGAGGCGCTTCAGCGTGCGGGCGCCGGCCGGGGTGAGCTCGACGAGCATGCGCCGGCGGTCGCCCGGGTCGCGTACTCGCGCGACCAGGTCGTCCCGTTCGAGCTCACTGAGCAGCGCGTGCATGTCGCTGCGGTCGATCAGCAAGCGTCGCCCGAGGGCGGCCTGGCTGACGGCTCCCCGCTCGGCGAGGGCGCTCAGCACGACGAAATGCTGGCGGCGAAGACCCTCCGCCGCGAGCGCGCCGGCGACGAGTCCGGCGGCGGTCTCGGCGACCCGACCCGTCAGCCAGCTGGGTAGCCGCCGTATCCGGTCCGGCGGGTCGTATTCGGCAAGGTCCTCCTCTGACCACGGCATGCGGCCCATTATAGGTTGGCACCGCCAACGTTGACACGGCCAATGAACTCAGATATCGTTGGCACCCCCAACGTTGACATGGCCAACAAAAGGAGCGAACCAAATGTCCAACGCCGACTCCATCTCCCCCATCGACCAGCTTCAGCAGCTCGGCGATCGGCTCGCGATCGCGGACCTGATCGCACGGCTCGGGCTCATGCTCGACGAGCACCGCTTCGACGAGGCCGCATCGATTCTCGACGATGAGGTGACCGTGAAGACGCCGGGCGGCTCAGCTCAGGGGCGCGAGGCCGTGGCCGCCCAGGCACGCCGCAATCACACCGTGCGCACGCAGCACGTGATCACCAACGTGCTGATCGAGCTCGACGGCGACCGTGCACAGGCCCGCGCGAACCTGACCGCCACGTTCGCCCCCGATCCGGGATCCCGGTTGGTGATCAACGGCGAGGAGCAGCGCGATTCGTTTCTGACCCTCGGCGAGGTGTACCGCTTCGGAGCCGTACGGACGGCAGACGGCTGGCGCCTGTCGCGGATCGAGACGGAACCGCGCTGGAGTAGCCGATCGCTGTCCGGTAGGGCGCGCGTCGCACAGACCCGACAGGACGCGGCGCCGGCGGCGTCCTAGTCGTCGCGCGTGTACGCTGCCCGTCCGGTCCGGCGTGGGTCACAACCGCACAATCGACCTCGATCCGACGCCCAGATCGTCACCGTGACCCGTATTCGTGCCCGAATGCACGCTCGGCGCCGGTGGCGGGTCGAGTGTGCGGTCGTGACCCGACGGGAACGCGCGTGCCCCAGGCTTGGGCGCGCGTCGCGCCAACCGAGCGCTAGGCGCCGGGCTGGTAGCGAAGGCCGTCGAGCGCGATCCGGAGGATGTGCGCGGTCTGGCCGGGATCGCTGGCCGGGATCTTGGCGATCCCCATCACCATCTGCATTACCTCGGGGAACTCGACGTCCCGGCGGACGACGCCGGCCTCCTGGGCGCGCTTGAGCAGTGGCTCGCCCGCTGCATACAGCGAGGTGCGGCAGAGCTGGAACAGCGCGGCGTCCCGGTCCATGTAGTTGAGCAACTCACCCGCGAGCGCCTGCTTGGTTGCGAGATAGCCCATGAGCCCCTCGAACCAATCGTTCAGGGCGTCCCATGGATCGGCCCCGTCGAGCTCGGCGGCGGAGCGACACACCTCCTCGACCTCATTCACGTACAGAGCCTCGAGCAGCGCCTGGCGACTCGGAAAGTGGCGGTACAGAGTGCCGATCCCCACGCCCGCGCGCCGGGCGATCTCCTCCAGCGCGGTGGATTCGCCGCCCTCGGCGAACGCCTCCCGGGCAGCGGCGAGCACCTTCTCGTAGTTGCGCCGGGCGTCGGCGCGCTTGGGGCGCTCGATCAACGTCTGGGCGGCTGTTTCGGTGGTGCTCACGAAGATTCCCTTGACAAACGGAGGGTACCTCCATATATTTATCCGGAGGGATCCTCCAGATATTTCGGAGGCGGCCTCCATTTTAGCGCCAGATTGAAACACCTACAAGTTGGGATCTGCATGAACCTAGTCTCTTCGCAAACCTCTCGATCCGACCGCCAGCGCTGGGCGGCGCTCGCGGTCGTGTGCTTGGCGCAGCTCATGATCGTCCTCGACGTCACGATCGTGAACGTCGCGCTCCCCTCGATTCAGCACGACCTCCACTTCAGCCAGGCCAACCTCACCTGGGTCGTCAACGCGTTCCTCGTCACCTTCGGGAGCCTCCTGCTGCTCGCCGGGCGCCTCGGCGATCTCGCGGGCCGTAAGCGCGTCTTCCTCGCCGGTCTCATCACCTTCACCGGCGCCTCCTTGCTGTGCGGCATCGCTCCGAGCCAAGCCGCACTCATCGGCGCCCGTTTTCTGCAGGGCGTCGGCGCCGCGGCGCAGGCCTCCGTGATCCTCGCGATCATCGTCACCGAGTTTCCCGAGGCCAGCGAGCGTGCCCGGGCCATGAGCGCGTACGTGTTCGTTTCGGTCGCCGGCGGCTCCCTCGGACTGCTCGCCGGCGGGCTGCTTACCGAGGCGCTCAGCTGGCACTGGGTCTTCTTCGTCAACCTCCCGATCGGGGTGGCCACGTTCATCCTCGGCCGGCGGCTGATCCGCGCGGACCACGGACTCGGTCTCGAGCACGGCATCGACTGGACCGGGTCGCTGCTCGTCACCACATCGCTGATGAGCGCGATCTACGCCATCATCGAAGCCACCACCTACGGGTGGACCTCCACCCACGTCCTCGGCTTCGGCGCCCTCTCCGTGGTGCTGATGGCGGCCTTCCTGGCGGTCGAGACTCGCGTCCGGAACCCGATCATGCCGATGCGGATCCTCCAGCTCCGGGGACTGATCAACGCCAGCGTGGTCAGAGGCTTCCTCGTCACCGGTATGTACTCGACCTTCTTCCTCGGCAGCCTGTACCTCGAGCATGTCCGCCACTACAGCGCTCTCCAGACGGGCGCGGCATTCCTGCCCTGGACGATCACGATCGCCGTCCTGTCCCAGGGCATCACCGCTCGGCTCGTCGGCCGTTTCGGCGCACTTCCAGTACTCACCGGCGGGATGGCGAGCGCGGTCGTCGGGCTGGTCCTGTTCAGCACCGTCGGCCCAGACACCGCCTTCTTCCCGACGATCTTCTTCGCCTGCTTCGCGCTCGGTCTCGGGATCGGGAGCGCGTTCATGCCGCTGCTGACGCTCGCCATGGCCGACGTTCCCGCCGCCGACTCCGGGCTCGGGTCCGGGATCACCAACGTCTCGCAACAGATCAGCGGCGCGCTCGGGCTCGCCGTGCTCAGCACGATCGCTGCAAACCACACCAAGGGACTGCTCTCCACTCACCATGGACTCACGACGTCCCTGATCGGCGGCTACCACGTCGCCTTCCTGGCCGGCGCGGCAACGATCACCGCCGGAATCATCGTCGCATTCGCGCTCCTGACTCCCCGCCGCCCGCGGAGTTCGCTCCGCCTGGCCGGAGTCAGCGACGCAAACGGCGTCGACACCGACCCCCACCACTTCGACATCGAGAGAGAGGCCGCATGACACACGTCGGCGCCCCCCGCCCCCATACCTCGAGCACGCGCGAGCCCGCCCGTCGCTCAGAGCACGCCACTCGCCGGATGAATGGCCGGCCGAGCGCCAGCCTGATCTCGGAAGCCGTGGTGGCGAGCTACATCCACGACATCGCCCAGCGGCACCGCGATCAACCGTCCGTTTCGAGACGCGCGCTCACCCGAGCCGACTCCGCCTGAGAGTCGGGCCCGGGCCGCGGGACAAGCGTCCCGCGGCCCGGACCGCTTCGGTCGTCAGTTGTCGCCGAGGTAAGCCGCCGGAAGGTTCCGCCCCGGCACCTGGTTCGGCGTGTAGATCTTCGGATCGCCCGGATACGCGAGGCGCCAGTTGTGAGCCGAGTACCAGTCGAACCGATTCATCAGCTGGGGATTCACTCGGTCTGGACCGTCGAAGTGGTGCTCGGCCACCTGCTGCTGGCTCCACGCCGTCCAGGTCTTGTAGACCGACTGCATGTTGGCTGGGACGACGCCCTGTGGTGCGAACGCCTTACGTTCGGCGGCGCTGGCGTGGGCCGCCGACGAGCCGATCGTCGTCGGGCCGCCCGGCGCACCGAGGTTCAGCGGGATCTGGTTCTGCGTGAGGTTGTACGGCGTGTTGTCCGGATGCTGCGTGAACGCGCTGTACATCGGCTCGGCGGCCAGGTCCTCCTGATTCATCGGCTTGATGCCGAGGATCTGCTCGATTGTCCTGACCATGTTGAGCTGGGTGTAGTACTGGTCGTCCACGCCGGACGCCGAGTACGGGCTGACGACGAAAGCCGGCCCGCGGTGCCCGTCGACGTGATCGACTCCGTTCTGGGTGTCGTCCTCGACGACGAAGATCGCCGTGCTCTTCCAGAACTTGCTGTGCGAGATCGTGTCGATGACGCGGCCGACGGCGAGGTCGTTGTCGGCGACCTGGGCAACCGGGTCCGGCTCCGTGTTGCTGTTGGCTACACCGGTGGCCCCGGTGTGGTCGGTCATCAGCCACATGAACGTCAGGTTCGGCATGCTCCCGGTCTGCTCCTGATGCTGGAACTTCGGCAGCCACTGATCGACCCGGTACTGATCCGGGATCGCTAGCTGGAAGTTCGGGAAGCACCGATCCGTGATCGCCTGCAGCGACGGGATGTCGGACTGCGCATAGGCGTACTGACACGGGTTCGGAATCGGCTCGGGGCCTTGGTGCCCGTCCTCGAGCCACTGCGACTCCGCGTACCAATGGTTCCAGTCGAGGACCAGGCCGTTCTGGCCGGTGGCGGGCAGGCTGTACGGGTTGTAGATGTACTCGCCGAAGTTCTGCACGTCCAGGCCCGCCTTCTGGGCGGCGTTCCAGAGGAATCCGTCGCGCTGGTAGGCGAGCGCGTCACCGCCCTGCGACGGGTAGGACCGGTAGAACGCCCCGAACTCCTTCTCGGTGTAGTCGTTGGCCTCGGCCTGGACGAGCCAGTTGTGTCCGTCGGCCGACAGCGTGCCCTCGTCGTAGAAGTTGTCCAGATCGCCAAACCGGGTCGCGAGCGCGTGGGCGTTCGGTGTGACCTGTTGACCGAACTGCACGTCGCCCGGGTCGCCGTTGCCCTCGCCGAGGTCACCCAGCACCTGGTCGTAGGTCCGGTTTTCCCTGACGACCACGACGACGTGCTTGATCCGCGAGCTCCCCCCCAGATGGGCCGGGATCACCTTCGGAACGGTGTCGTAGTCACCTTGGTTGATCGGCCTGATCTGGTTCCAGTCGTCGTCTGTGAACACAGTCTGCGTGTCGTGCGGAATCTGATAGTCCGCCGGCATCGGGAACTGCGTCACGCTGCCGGTGTCGTCGTAGGTGTTGTGGTCGGTTGTCGGGTTGGTGTCGTAACCGTGGTTGATCTGCGTCGCGGGGCCGCGGGCGCCGATGCCCTTGTCGTTGGTGACGACGATCGTGCCGGCCCCAAGGGCCGAATCCGGCTCGACCGAGACGGGATACCAGTCGGTCGGGAGCAACCCGACGAACTTCATGCGCCGGTAGATACCTCGGTACTGGTACACCGCGATCGCGTTGTCACGCCCGATGCTGACGAGAACATGATTCGGATCCGACATGCTGATCGCGTTGGCGTAGCTGCCGACGCCGGCGCCCGGCACCGGGTTGGTGTGCACCGTCTGGGCGACGCTGTTGTCGCCCTCGTCGATCACCGACAGGCTGTCGTCGTTCGAGTTGGCGACGAGCAGCGCACTGCCATCCTGGTAGAGCGCGGTCGGCTGGAGGCCGACCGGAATCTCTTGTGTCTCCTTGCCGGTCGTCAGATTGACTACGGAAACCGTGCCGGTAATGGCCCCGCCGGTCTTCTTGCTCGACACGATCGGCGTGCCGTCAGACAGGTTCGTGAAGTCGGTCTTGTTGGCCGGGCGACCGCCCTCATCGGACACGTAGGCGACGGTGCCGTTATCGGCGAGGACGACCTGACGCGGCGCGTTGCCGACCGGAATCTGGTTCACCAGTTGGTTGGTCGCGGTGTCGATCACGCCAAGCTTGTTGGCGCCGTTGAGGGCCACGTACAGCTTCGACCCGTCCTGCGACAGTGCCATCCCGGACGGCAGCTGGGCGCCGTTGGCGACCTGGGCGGCGTCGGCGCTGTTTTCGCCGAACTCCCCGGCGGCGGTGTTGCCGCTACAGAAGGTGGAGCTGAGGTCGGCGTCGGAGTCGCCTTGGCCACAAAGGGGGATGGCGTCAGTCTGAGTGGTCTTGCCGGTTGTCGGATCGACGCTGAAGCGCAGCAGGTACTCGGACTGTGGCACCCATAGGGTGCTGCCGTCCGGCGAGAACAGCGGCCCGTCGGCCGCGACCGTCGAGTCGTTCGGGTCCTTGGCCGTACCGCCCGTGTTGAGCGCGGTCTGCTGAACCATGGTCCCGGTCTTCAGGTCGAAAATCGTCAGGTAGCCGGAGAATTCGTTCCAGCCCAGTGCCGCGAGGTACCGGCCGTTCGGGCTGATCGTGCTCGACACGAGCCGCTCGCTGCTGTCGAGGATGCGCGTGCCCAGCGGGGAGATCCACTGGTTCGTGGGCAGCAGGACGCCGTTGGCATAGGTCTGCCCGACCTGCTGATTGCCGAAGGGGTTGAACCCGCCGATGGCGGCGGAGGCGACACCCACGAGCGCGACGCATGAAACGAGTGCGGCGACGATCGCCACTCGACCCCGTCGGCGCTTCCGCGGCTGCGTAGACACGAGCTTCCTCACAGCGGATTACCTCCCCACGCACGGTTGGCCGCCCTCATCGGGGCGGTGGCGCGGCAACCAGAGCGCCGGCGGCACCCTATCACCGGACCCCGTGCGTGTGTTGTTACTGACTCGTATCGATGGTGTGGCAGTCCGGTTCCGGACACGTGTGGCACTCCTGTTCCGGACACGACCGGCGTCACCGGGTTCCACCCTGGCGGAAGTGCCTATGTATATTCGCGCCGTGGACGCCGTCCGGGCGACAGGGCTGGTCAAGCGCTTCGGCACGACGACCGCGGCAGACGGGGTCGACCTCGTCATCGAGAGTGGCGAGGTCCGGGGGCTCCTCGGCCCGAACGGCGCCGGCAAGACCACGCTCCTCCGGATGCTGTTCGGCTTGATCCGGCCCGACGGCGGGTCTGTCGAGCTCCTCGGCCACAGGCTCGATCATCTCGGCGGCGACGTGCTCGACGCGGTCGCCGGATTCGTGGAAGAGCCCTCCTTCTATCCCTACCTCTCGGGCCGCTCGAACCTGAGACTCGTGGCCAAGCTCGACGGGGCCGGAGCCGGGGCAGACGAAGTCGAGGACGCGCTTCGGCGCGTCGACCTCGCCGGCCGCGCCGATGACCGGGTCAGCGGCTACTCGACCGGGATGCGACAGCGGCTCGGCCTCGCCGCGGCGTTGCTCCGCCGGCCACGACTGCTCCTGCTGGACGAGCCGACCAGCGGCCTCGACCCGGCCGGAACTCGCGCCGTCGCGACCCTCGTCCGCGAGCTGGCCGCCGGCGGAGTGGCCATCCTGCTCTCGAGCCACCAGATCGGCGAGCTCGAGAAGGTATGTGACTCATACACCATGCTGCGGCACGGCCGAGTCGTGTGGAACGGCACCGCTGCCGAGCTCGAGGCGCAGGCGCCGCGCTCGGCGTACGCACTGTTTACGAGCGACGACGCCCACGCGCTCGAGCTCGCGTCCCGGATCCCGGCGATCCGGATTCAACCCGCGGCCCGCGGCGGCCTCGTCGTGGCCGCCCGCCGAGAGACGATGGACGAGCTCGTGGCGGCGTTCGGCGATGCTCGCGTCCTGATCCGGCGCCTCGAGCTCGTGGTGAGCCCGCTCGAGAGCATGTTCTTCGCGCTCACGGCAGACCATGACGGCGCAGCGCTGGACGAGCTCGAGCCCCAGCAGTTGGCGGACACCGTCCTGGCGGGCGCATGACCACGGTCGCTCCAGCCGCACCCGCCGCCCGCGCGGAACCCCGCGTCAGCAGCGGCGTTCGCAACTCGTACGAGACCGAGCTGTCCAAGCTCTTGGCGCAGCTCCCGACGCGCATTCTCGTGCTCATCTGCGCGCTCGGCCCACTCGCGTTCGCCACGGTCCTGAAGGTCCAGAGCGGCACCCCGTCGGACGCCTTGTTCGGGTTCTGGGTTCACTCCTCCGGATTCGCCGTCTCGCTGGTGATCTTGGGATTCGGGGGCTCTTGGGGGTTTCCGATCATCGCCGGCGTGCTCGCCGGCGACCTCTTCTCCTCCGAGGATCGCCACGGCACATGGAAGACGATCCTCACCCGCTCCTGCACGCGCGAGGACGTGTTCGCCGGCAAGCTGCTGGCGGCCGGTACCTGTGCCGTCGGGCTCACGGTCCTGTTGGGAGCGTCGAGCCTGATCGCCGGCCTCCTCCTCGTCGGCGCACACCCGCTCGTGAACCTGAGCGGAGTTCTCACCTCTCCGGGTCGGATGCTGGCGCTGACCGTCGTCAGCTGGCTGATCTGCCTGCTCCCGGTGCTGGCCTACACAAGTCTCGCGATCCTGGTCTCGGTGGCGACCCGCAACGGCATCCTCGGCGTACTCGGGCCTCTGCTCGTCGCGCTCATCACCCAGCTACTCGACCTCATCGGGAAGGGCGTGATCGTCCACGAGCTCCTGATCGGCTCGGCCTTCGACGGCTGGCACGGCCTGTTCACCAGCCACCCGTTCTTCGGCCAGGTCGCCATCGGGAGTCTTGTGTCCTTGGCCTGGATCGCGGCGTGCCTGACCGCCAGCTGGCGGATCATGCGCCGCCGGGACTTCCTCACCGGCGTCAACAGCGGCGGCCCGAGCTGGAGGGCCCCGATCAAGGTGGTGGCGATCGCCACTGCGGTGATCGCCGCGCTCGCGTTCGGGTGCAGCCTCGGACCGACCGGGGTGACCGCGTACCGCGTCGCCTACACCATCGGCCGCGAGTTCAACAACGTCACGCTGCTCCAGCAACAACTGATCGGCCGCCGCGTGCCGCCGAACGCCCGGCTCTACGTCCAGCCGCAGTGCAACCGGCGCGGAACGAAGGCGGTCGGACCCGGGGACTGGAGTTGCACCGTCTACGTCTACCTGCCTCAACCGAACTCAGTGCCCTACCAGCTGACCTCGGTCGAATACGACGTGAGCGTCCAGTACAACGGCTGTTACAAGGCGCAGTCGCCGCCCGCCTTCCTCGGAGGCCAGACGATGCTCGGTGCAGGCGGGCGCCAGGTCGCCAATCCGCTGTTCGTCGTCTACGGGTGCTTCAACATCCTCTGACTTCCTCGGTTCCGCCCCGGGTCCCGCGCCGTCTCCCACCGGTCCTCGCGCCGTCTCCTCCCTGTCTCGCGCGGTCTCTTATGGATTGGGTGGGATCTCACGCTGGACCGTCCTTCCTTCGGACTCCACCCCAGGCTCCGGTGGCTTACGCGCTTTGAGGATGTCCCGGATCGAAAAGTCGTAGAGGAGCGAGGCCAGCGACGCACCGATCAACGGCCCGACGATCGGGATCCAGAAGTAGGTATTTACGTTGCCGTAGTCGCCAGGCATCGCCACCTTGCCCCAGCCGGCGATCCAGGCAAATATGCGCGGGCTGAAGTCGCGCGCTGGGTTGATTGCGTACCCCGCGTTGGCGCCGAACGAGATACCGATTGCCATGACGACCATGCCGATGATGAACGGCCCCATGTTCGCGCCGACAGGCAGGTCGAATTCGTCGGTGACCGCCCACACGAACAGCGCGAGGAAGAACGTGCCCACGATCTGGTCGATGAACGGGCCTAAGAAACTGTGGAAGTACTTCGCTGGGAACGTCGCAAACGTGCTGTAGGTCGCGACCGACGCCGGGGTTCCCTTGACGATGTGGTGCACCTGGTCCCAGTTGTTGATGGCGTTGTTGTAGACCAGGAACACGAGCGCGGCGCCGACGAAGCAGCCGAGGGTCTGCGCCAAGAAGTACCACGGCACCTTCGCCACGGGAGCTGACCGCGGATCGCCGCCCCGAGCGAAATCGCCCGGTTGATGTGGGCACCTGAGATCCCGCCGACGGTGAAGACGGCGAACGCCACAGCCAGCGCCCATCCCCACGTGATCAGCAGCCAGTCGCCGGACGACTGGAGAGGCCCGGCGGCGCTCCGCCCAGACCGAAGAGGGCCCACAGCATCGCCACCACCCCGTCTCCGAATGAGATCAGGATGAAACAGCCGAAGAACTCGGCCCACAGCTCGCCGACGATGCCTTTGCGCCAGCGGTGCGGCAGGGCCCGTGTCGCTCTTGCTTCGGTTACGGTCGCCACGAAGCCTCCTCTGGATACGGAGATTCATGCAGCCGGTCGCTGGACGCGCTGGCCGCGAGGGCTTATCGCGGCACGATATCGTTCCACGATCCAAAGCGGTTTTCAGCCCCCGGGGGAGACCGATAATCGCCCCCGCGCCCTGTCAGCGGCAATCTCCTTCTATCGTAGAACGATATCGTGGTACGATATGTGAACGACCGAAGGAAGGTACGAGATGAGATCACCGATGCTGGATCCCACTGCCGGCGAGCGCGCTCGTGCGATACGCGTGCGCTCCGAGTTGCCGCAACTCGTTGTCGACCCCACCGATACACGCTGCGGGCGATTTACGGCTGCGGACGATGCGCTGTCCGATGTGCGGCACGTGTTCGATCCGACCGACCCGGAATGCGGGCGGACTCGGCTCGAGTTGCCGATCGCCTGACCGCGGCGCGCCGTGCCTCAGATTTCCCACACCGCGACGTTCAAACCTGACGACTCGCTCGAGCGGGTGCTAGAGGATCTCGCCTGCCCGGCGTGCGGGCACAAGGATCCAAGGGCCGCGCGCAGCTGGATCAGTGATAACCAGATGCGGATCTTCTGCGAGGATTGCGGAGCGTTCGTGACAGTCCTCGTGAGCCGGGAGCAAGCGAGCGCGATCCATCGCTGGTCGCAGTCGATGCCGGCGATCACCGACGCTTCAGCGCCCCCAGGGTAGTGACGGCCCAGGCCGCCAGCGCCACCCACGCCCAGGTCTTGCCGAACGTCACCAGTGCCGGGACGTTTGTGAGGGCCCCGGTGGCGACGCTCATCACCGAGTACATGCCCAGTGGGAACACGGTCGCCCACCGGCGCACGTCATAGCTCGGCCGTGGCCACCGCGCCTCGGCGCCGAGGAGGACCGGCAGCCAGGCAATCGTCAAGGCACACAGTACGAGGCTGGCGATCCGCAGCGTCGCGTGAAGCTCGGCGAGCGCGCGATGCGACGCCGTCGTCTCGGCGATTCGGGCGCATGCCAGCGTCGAGATCGCGAGCGCCCCTCCCGAGACCCATTGATCGCCCGCCCCGAACCGGAGTTGCGCACGCGTCTCGAACCGGGCAAGCACGACCGGGTATGCGTCCAGCCCTGCCACAAACGGCACTACCGCGACCAGCGCCGGCCATGCGACCCCGGTCCGATCCGCGAGCGCAGCCGCCAGTACCGCCAGCGACTCCGGGGCGACAACGAGCAGAAAGCCCACGCCGCCGCTCGGGACCGAGCGCTCGCGCATCCACACCGACAGCAGCACCAGGTACAGCACCGTCGCGAGCGCGAGGAGCGCCCGGCCCGCCCACGACCACCCCAGCTCGGTGAGCCGCGCGCCGAGGACGGCCGTTCCCGCTACTCCCGTCAGCGCCGCGGGCCGCGCGGCCTCATCCCGCCAACGGGACCGGTCGTGCCGCAACCGCGTGAGGAACAACCCGCCCAGGAGCCCCCACATGACAGTCGCGATCACCAGCAATGCACGGGACAGTGCTTCCTGCCCGTCAGACTGGATCGCGATCGACACGATGGCGGTGGCCATCACGGCGCCGCCGGCCTCCGGCCCGGCCGCCCCCACACCGGTCATCGACGCCCGAACGATCGCCGCTGGGGTCCGGCGTTGAACCTTGAGCGCTTCCATTCACCGTCCGTTTGCTAGCGGGCACAAGGACCGCTCAGAGTCGTTCAAAGTCTCGGCCGACACGATATCGTGCCGCGATATGGACCTTGAACAATCGGACTTCGAGCATCTCCTCGAACTTCGCACCGGGCTGCGGCGCTTCTTGCGGTGGAGCGAGGAACAGGCCAAGGCGGCCGGGCTCACTCCCGCCAAACACCAGCTGCTGCTGGCGGTCAGAGGCCACCCCGGTCGCTTAGGCCCGACGATCGGCGAACTCGCCGACTACCTCGTGCTTCGTCAACACAGCGCCAGTGAGCTGATCGGACGTGCGGTCAAGAACGGGCTTATCCGGCGCAGCCCGGACCCGAGGAGGAAGAGCATCGTGCGCGTCACGCTCACGCCGGCGGGCGCAGCCAAGCTCGACGCGCTCGCCGAGGCCCACGTCGAAGAGATCGCACATCTAGCTCCGACCATGCGGACCTTGTGGCACCAACTCGAGAACGCGACGAATAGTGACCCGCCGCACCCAGCCGCGCGTGAGCTGACTACGAACGCCGGTCGCCACACATACGCCGGGTCGAGCTCACCGGGGAAAATCTAAGGCGCGCCGAGCTCCGCCTTCTTGGCGTCGATGTCAATGCCTTGCAGCCGCGCCAGATTCTCGCCCAGGATCTTGCGCTTGGCCTGTTCGGTGAGCTGCGGGTAGCCCCGCTCCTCGACGATGTCTCGCGGCAACTCGAAGTTCCAGAACTCCTCGAGCGCCCACTGCGGGTGCCAGATCGGGGTCTCACCGCCGTAGATGATCTTGTCCTCCCCGCACCACCACATCATCTTGCCGAGCGTCTCGGCGAACACGCGGGGCTGGCGCGCGATGAAGTTCACGGTCGCGGCGATCGAGGCGTACAGGTTGGGATAGCGGACGATCTGCCAGAGCACCTCGTCGAGCCAGGGCAGGCCGACATGGAAGATGATGAAGTTGATGTCCGGGAAGTTCGCCGCCGCTCCGTCCATATCGAAGGTGCGGGTGTGCTCGATCGGCTGCGGTCCGAGCGGGACTCCCTTGTGGACGCCGACCAGGTTGATTCCGAGCTCCTGGGCGAGCTCGAACACGGGATAGGCGACGCGCGGGTCGTCCATCCGCCACGGGAACGGCTGGCCATAGTCGTATCGGACGTTGTAGAGCTTGAGGCCTCGCGCGCCGTGATCCTCGACCTGGCGGCGCAGAAGGTCGAGCGCCTTCTTGCCCTCGAGCGGGTTGATCGACGCCCAGAACACCGCACGGTCGGGATGTTTGGCGGCCATCTCGGCGCACTTCTCCCAGGCCGACAATCCATCCTGGAACAGGTCCGTAAGCGGCAGGGGCTGCGCGACGATCATGTCGGTGTCGGAGCCCTCGATGATCATGTCGTAGATCTCGTCGACGCTCCATTCGCGCATGAAATCCTCGCGCGAGAGGATCTGCTCGCCTTCACGAGTGAGCAGCTGATGGAACGCGTACAGGTGCTCGTCGAAAAGCAGACCCGGCGAGCCGAGTGCGTTGGCCGGATCGAAGTTGAAGATGTGGCATACGCAGTCGAACACGAACGCCGACACCTTGCGCTCGCGCTCGGTCGTCGCGGCGGTCTGGGTGGTGGCCATCGGTCAGGCTCCTTTCTGCTGGGCGATCCGTCGCTCGCGATAGGGGATCAGTTCCTCGAGCGGTAACGTCAGCTTCTCGCGCGCCGACGGGGACAGACGTTCTTGGGTCCACACCGGGTCCCAGACCACGCGAACGTCGACGCTCTCGACGCCGTCGAGCCCGCCCAGGCGGTCCGGGATCGCGGTGGACATGCTGGCCACGAACGGACACCAGCCCGTGGTCAGGACCAGATCGACCTCGACGTGGCCGCCGGCGACGCGTACGTCCTCCACCACGCCCATGTCGACGATGCTGATGCCCCGGTCGGCACAGCAGGGGTCGTACACGTCGCGGAGCGCATCGCGGACGGTGTCGGCGGAGACCGTGGTCACCGGCCGCCCTCGCACTCGATCGCAATGCGAAAGCCGGTCGTGGGCGTCGCCCGATCGGGATCGGCCGGCAGCGCCCGTGCGCAGCGGACGCCCCAGGCGGTGTCGAGATACGACCCGCCGCGGACCGACCGCCAGCCGTCCTCATCGGGCGAGTCCCCAACCCATTCCCACACGTTGCCGGCGAGCTGCTCGGCCCCGCTGGCGGCGGCGCCCTGGGGGTGGGCATGCACCGGCACGGTCCAACCCCACCCAGATTCCACGCTGTTGCATCGCTCCGGATCGAACGCCTCGCCCCACGGCCACGCGCGGCCGTCGCGACCACGCGCCGCCGCCTCCCACTCATCGGCGCACGGAAGCCTGACCGGCCGGTCGAGCTTGCGCGCCGCCCAAGCGCAGAAGTCGACCGCGTCCCCGAAGCTGGCCTCCGTCGCAGGATGATCAGCGAGCTGGTCGGCGGCGAGTCGACCGCCCAGCGCGGGGGTCACGGATCGGCCTGTCGCCTCGACGAACGAACGCATATGCGCGACCGTGACCGGCCACCGGCCGATAAGCACGTCATCGACCTCGACGACGCGGTCGTTCGCGTCGCCAAGGTGATAGATGCCGGCCGCCAGCAAGACACAAGCATCCAGCGGCGGGACCCCGCGCGAGGCGGTGGGAGCGAGCCGCGAACGGTCGGACTGCGAGTGCAGGGACGGCGCGAGCACCAGGTGAGGCAAACCTACACCTTGGATGCCGACCGGCACAAGCGCCGGCCCGGCCGGCGTCAGGCGGCTGCCGTGTGCGCCCGAGGGAGCACGACCCGGGTGGTCGACTCGCTGACCACCGCCGCCGGTCGTCGCGTCTCATGAGTGCGGGCCGCGGCCGAGCTTCCCAGCGAGGACGCCGCATGCCGACGTCGCCCGTAGATACGCCGGCGAATGCATGTCGAGGGTCGAAGGGAAGAGAAGGATCGCTCCGTCGTAATCGGTGATGACGCCTGCTCCCGAGGGGAACGGGTCGAGCGGGACGGTCGTCCTTGGGTCAGGGAAATCGGGGACGCCGTGGCGGCGCATGCAATCGGCGATGCGGACTAGCTTCGCGACCGTCTGTGCGGATGGGTGCGTCGTCGACCCGGGGCCAGGAGGGCCACCGCCCATGAGGTTCTGGCACTTCACCTGCGCCGCCCTGGCCGCAGGCGCGCCGAGATTGAGTCCAGATGTGCTGAAGAGGAAGCCGCGACCGGGCTGCGGATCCGGAAAGTTGGGCACGCCATTGGCCCGCATGCACTTGGCGAACGCGAGCGCCTCCGGCGCGACGTCGCTCGGCGAGCTCGAACTGTTAGCGGTCGCGCTGCCCCCGGGCGCGATGTTCGACAAGGGGGTGCTCGCTCCGGCAACCGCCGCCGCGGTCGTGCTGCTCGAGCCTGCACCACATCCGGCCATTAAGACTCCAGTCACGAGCGCTACGAGCGCTACGAGGGCGAGCGGGAGGGCTCGCCGTGAGCGGATGCACCGCTCGGTGTGTGTGCCGTTCTGCATCGAATGTCCTCCTGGCTGGTGTGTGCGCATCGGTTGTACGCGCCGGCCGGTTTCCGCTCGGTTTCACTTCACCCCGGGGGCAGCGGCCCGCGCCCCCGTCCGGTGAAACCCTGGTGAAACGTGGCGGGTGTACCTTGGTCTGACAGGAGCGGCGGATGCGGGTGCTTTTGATCGAGGACGACGAGGAGCTGGCCGAGACCGTCGCCACCGGGCTGCGCCAGGCGCGGGTGGCGGTCGACATAGCGCTCGACGGAGAAGCCGGCCTGGCGCGCGCGCTCGTTCACGAGTACGAGGTGATCGTGCTCGATCGAGACCTCCCGGCCGTCCATGGCGATGAGGTGTGCGCCAGGCTCGTCGCCGCCGGCGGACGCAGCCGGGTGCTGATGCTGACGGGCGCGGCCGAAACCGAGGACCTCGTCGACGGGCTCGGGCTCGGCGCCGACGACTATCTGACCAAGCCGTTCTCGTTCGCGGTGCTCCTCGCTCGGATCGGTGCGCTGGCGCGCCGGGCCCAGCCGAGCATCCCGCCGGTGCTCGAGCACGGCGACATCGTGCTCGACACCGCCAAGCGGTGTGCGCGCCGAGCGGACAGGCCGCTCGCGCTGCGGCCCAAGGAGTTCGGGGTGCTCGAGCTGCTGCTCGCCGCCCAAGGCCGGGTCGTGTCCGCCGAGGAGCTGCTCGAACGCGTCTGGGACGAGCGCGCCGACCCGTTCACGCACACTGTCAAGATCACCATCAGCCGGCTGCGAGCCAAGCTCGGCGACCCGCCCGTGATTGACACCGTCGCGAAGGCCGGGTACCGGATATGAGCGTCGCCGCGCGGTTCAACCGCCGGATCACCGAGCTGGCAGTCGGGCCGCGGCTCCCATACCGGACTGTGCGCGTGCGCCTGACGCTGCTGTACGGAGGGCTGTTTCTCGTCTCCGGCGCCGCGCTGATGGCGATCACTTACGCGTTGCTGGTCAACGCCGGATTCGTGTTCAGTCTCCAGACCGGTCCCACGACCGGCTCGGCGCAGTCCGGCTTGGTCAGCACGCCAACCCCCGGCGGCCTCCCTCTCCCCGGCTCGACGACGCATCCCTCGGCACAGACGATGACCCACTGGCGCGCGGTTGCGCAGTGCATGCGCCGGCACGGCGTCTCCGAGTTCCCCAACCCTACGACCTCGGTCCCCCACACGCTCGGCTTTGTCGGCGTGGTGAGCGATCGCGACGGAGCGATCCTCGCGATTCCCGACACGATCGGCCAAGCGTCGCCGGCGTTCACCAGCGCTGCGATCGCGTGCGGGTTTATGGACGGCAACGTGGCCGCGCAGGACAACCGCCAGCGCACATCGACTCGGCAACAGCTGCTGATCCAGTCCGGGATCGCGCTCGCGGGAATGTCGCTGTTATCGCTCGCGCTCGGATGGCTCATGGCTGGACGGGTCCTGCAACCGCTCGCGGACGCCTACGAGGCTCAGCGCCAGTTCGTCGCCAACGCCTCGCACGAGCTCCGCGCGCCGCTGACCCGCCAGCGAGCCCTGATCGAGGTCGCGCTCGCCAGTCCGGAGGCGAACTTCGCGTCCCTCCACACGGCCCACGAGCGCGTGCTCGCATCCGAGCAAAACCTCGAGCAGCTCATCGATGCGTTGCTGGCCCTTGCTCGCGGGCAAGTCGGGATCGAGCGCCGGGAGCGCCTCGACCTCGCCGCGCTGGCCTCCCACGCCATGCTGGCGCGCGAGTCACAGCTCGAGGACCTGGATCTCGACGTCCGCCTGACGCTCGAGCCGGCGCCAACCACAGGTGACCCACGACTGATCGAGCGTCTGATCTCGAACCTGATCGACAACGCAATCCGTCACAACACGCCCGGCGGACATGTCGAGGTCACCACCGGAACCAGGGACCGGCACGCGTTCGTGTCGATCGCGAACACCGGGCCGTCTGTGCCGCCCGAACAGATCCAACGTCTGTTCCAACCATTCGAACGACTGACCGCCGCCCGAACCCAACACAACAGCGGCCACGGACTCGGACTCTCCATCGTCCGGGCGATCGGCAACGCGCACGGTGCCGAGCTCAACGCTCGCGCGAGACCGGACGGCGGACTCACTATCGACGTGTCATTCCCGCCGGTCGCCGGCAACAAATCAGGCCTGATATTCGCCACTGCCCGGGCGAAACGCGGAGCCGCGCGCGCCACCCTCGGCGACTGAACCTACGCCATCGCACCACTCCCTCGCGGCACGATAGGCGAGCATCAGATCGGACCCCTCGACGGCGATGTCGGCAAGCTCCGCGAGGTGGTGATCGCCGTTGACCGATACACGCAGCCCGACCTCCCCGAACAGAAACACGTCGGACATAGAGTCGCCATACGCCACCGCGTCCCGAAGTTGCACGCCGTGCTCCGCGCAGAACCGAGCCGCGACCAGTGGCTTGTCCTCGGGGTTGAGGATCGCCTCTTCGTCGAGGGCCACGTCAGCCGAGCGCGGGAATCGAGACGCGAACACGGCATCGAAGCCGAACTCGAGGAAGTGCTCGGCGAAATAGTCGGGCGACATCGTGATCAGGCACGCCACTTCGCCACGAACCCGGATGTCGTGGAGCACCTCGCGGACGTTCTCGAGCAACGGAGCGGTGACGAACGCCCGGCGTGCCACCTCGGGCGATACGACGCCCCACATCTCGTGCAGCGCCCGGGCGAAATCGGCAGCCGTGGCGACCCCGGTCGCAAATCGCTCCTCCAACTCGACCAGGGAGTCGCCTCGACCCATTGCGGCCGCCACCAGAACCGGCGCCGAGGTGCTCCGCACCAGCGTGCCGTCCATATCGAAGATGTGTGCCCGCATCACGACGGCAGCCGTTCGAGCACCAACCCGGTCTCCTCGGCTAGCTCCCTGACCGCGCACTGCTCGATCGTCTCGCCCGCCTCCGGCTTCCCGCCCGGAAGCGCGAGCGGCGCGCCGGGCTCCGGCCGCCGCCTGCCGACCAACACGAGCCCATCGTCGCTGCGAACGACGACACCCACGCCGAATCGCGTCCGCGTACCGGCAGTTCGCAAGACGCCGTCAGCGACCGCGGACGGTCCCGGCGGCCATCCGCCCGAACTCGAACCCCGCAGTTCCCGTCATCACAACCGGGTCCTGCGCGGCGAACTCCCGGAGCGCCTGCTCGTCGTCCGTCTCGACCACTGCTATGCCGTACGAATCGTCGTCGGTGAGGATCGGGCCGAACACGACCATGTCACCGCGGTCGAGGTACGGGCCCCAATGAGCGGCGTGGCGATTCATGATCTCCCGCTCGGAGTCGGTCATGGTCTGCGCGAAGTTCGGGCGTGGAGCGATGAGACGCAGGACGAAAGTGGGCATGCGGCGGACTCTACGCGATCGCTGCTCCCCGGCGGCAGGCGGCCGTGATGATCATCGGCCTGACACCGCTCTCATAGCTGGGCTCATCTTGTTCCCGATCCTCGGACTTGGGTTCGGGGCGTTCGGAGGAGTGCTCGGCTCGAGCCCCAACATCGCGAACGCCTCAAGGCGCCCGAACAGGGTGGCCCGCGCGGCTGAGGATCGT
This sequence comes from uncultured Solirubrobacterales bacterium, assembly GCA_963737055.1. Classification (GTDB taxonomy): domain Bacteria; phylum Actinomycetota; class Thermoleophilia; order Solirubrobacterales; family Solirubrobacteraceae; genus Palsa-465. Next base: position 341,449 of record CAVTRE010000006.1, read on the forward strand.
GTCTGCATCAGGATCGTGCGGCCGCAGGCATCGAGCACGGCGCGCGCCGACCCAGCGCAGGCAAGTAAGACGAACGCTCCGGGACGAGTGAGTGTGAGTCCGAGGAGCGCCATGATCGCCGACCAGGCTCCACCGGCGATCCAGAGCGGCGCCGTGAGCCGACGGCGACCGATCAACGTCGCGGCGATCGCCGCGCCCGCGGCGCCGCCGGCGCCGAAGATGGCGTTCCGGTATCCGGCTCCCGACGGGCCGAGGGCGAGCGCGCCGACCGCGAGCACAACCGATAGGACGTCGAACATTCCGATGACCGCGTATTCGGCTCCGAGGAGCCATACGACCGGCCAGACGGGAACGTCGTCGACGCCGTACTCCGCGAGGTTGAATGCCGCGAACGCCACCTCCATGCGGAGGACCGTGCGGCAGCGCAGTACCTGCCGGAGTACGTACAACGATCGCGACATGCCGATCGCCACGCCAAGTAGAGGGACAGCGACGCACGCCAGATACATTTGGGAGTGAGAGACTGTCCGCGGTGATGGCGAACGCGGGTCCGGGGCGAGTGGGCGACGCGCTGCTCGAGCGCGGGACGCAACTGGCCGCGCTCGCCGGCATGCTCGCCGAGGTGCGAGCGACCTCCTCGGGCCGGCTGGTGGCCGTCGGCGGCGAGGCCGGGGTCGGGAAGACGGCATTGCTGCAGTGCTTCTGCCGCGCGGAGGTTCGTGCGGGCCACGCGCTGTGGGGTGCGTGCGCGCCGCTCCGAACGCCGCGCCCGCTCGGGCCGTTGGTCGACGTTGCAGACGGCATCGGAGGCGAATTCGAGCAAGTCGTCACCGCTGCGGGCAGGCCGCACGAGGTCGTCGGCGCACTCCTGCGGGAGTTGCGGCGCAGGGCATTGATTGTGCTCGTACTGGAGGATCTGCAGTGGGCCGACGAGGCGACGATCGACGTGCTGGCGTTGCTGAGCACTCGCATCGCGACCGCCCCTGCATTGGTGCTTGTCAGTTACCGCGACGACGAGCTCGACCGAACGCATGAGCTCCGGGTAGTGCTCGGGGAGATGGTCCGCGCACCTGGACGGATCCGGGTCGAGCCGCTCTCCAGGACGGCAGTGGCCGAGCTGGCAGGGCCGCACCACGTCGACGTCGAGGAGCTATACGCGCGTACGGGCGGTAACCCGTTCTTCGTCACGGAGGTGTTGGCGACCGAGCGCCAGACCGTCCCCGAGACGGTCCGCGATGCGGTACTTGCGCGAGCTGCGCGGTTATCGGACAGGGCCAGAGGACTGCTGGATGCAGTCTCTGTGATCCCGGGCGGATGTGAGCTCGACCTGCTCGCCCAGCTGGCGGGCAACCTGCTCGAGAATCTCGGCGACTGCGTCGCGTCCGGGATCCTCTCCGCGGTCGACGGGAGGGTGGCGTTTCGACACGAGTTGGCGCGCCTGGCCGTCGAAGAATCGGTCCCACCCGATCGGAAGCGGATCCTTCACCAGAGCGCGCTGTCCGTCCTCGCCGTGCGCCGTAGCGACGTGGACGCGGCCGTGCTCGCTCACCATGCCGAGCTCGCGGGTGACGCCGAGGCGGTGCTCCGCTGGGCGCCGCGCGCCGCGGAGCTGGCAGCCGCGTCCGGCGCCCACCGCGAGGCAGCGGCACAGTACGCGCGGGCGTTGCGTCACGTGAGTAGCGTGCCCCCGGCCGAACGGGCGATCCTGCTCGAACAGCGCGCCGAGGAGTGTTACCTGACCGCGGAACTCGACGACGCGGTCGATGCCCAGCGAGCGGCGGTCGAGCTCCGCCGAGAGCTCGGCGACCGACGCGGCGAGGGAAACGCGCTGCGTGCGCTGTCGCGGCTGCTTTTCTTCGCTGGACGCACCGCAGAGGGCGAGCCGATCGCCCTAGAAGCCGTCGACCTACTCGAGCGGGGACCGCCCACCCGCGAGCTGGCGATGGCGTGCTGCAACGTCTCGCAACGGCGGATGGTGGTCGAGGAGCGGGAGGCCGCGATCGAGTGGGGCACTCGCGCGCTCGAGCTGGCGGAGCGGTTGGATGACACCGAGGTGCAGGTGTACGCGCTCACGAACATCGGAATGACCCAATCCGACGCCGGAAGCGACGAAGGCAAAGAAAAGCTGGCACGAGCACTGGCGCTCGCCCGCTCGTCCGGACTCGACGAGCACGCTGGGCGTGTTTTCAATGCCTTGGTCATGTGGCCGATCCGATTTCGGCGGTTCGACGAGATCGGCACCTACCTCGAGGACGGCCTCGCATTCTGCGAGGACCGCGGACTCGACACGTGGAGGCTGTATCTCCTCGCGTGCCGCGCGGCCCTCGCGCTCATGCGCGGTGAATGGGATGCCGGAGCCGAAACATCCGAGGTCGTGTTGCGCAATCCCCGCAGCGCACACGTGGCGCGGGTGTGGGCACTCACCGTCCGCGGTCTGGTCAGGGCACGGCGGGGCGACCCGGAGGCGTCGACGCCGCTCGCGCAGGCACACCAGCACGCCGAGCCGACAGGCGAGTTGGCACAGCTTGCGATGGAGACCGCCGCGCGCGCGGAGCTGGCATGGCTCGCCGGCGACAATGACGCCGTCAAACGGATAACCGAGCCGGCGCTCGCTCTCGCCCTCGAGCGACAGGTCGTGTGGACCGTGGGCGAACTCGCATACTGGCGCTGGCAGGCAGGCGTCCATGATGACCTTCCTGCCGGCCTGGTCGCCGAGCCCTACCGGCTTTCGATAGCCGGCGAATGGGCGGAAGCCGCCCGCCTCTGGAAACGGATCGGGTGCCCGTACGAGGCTGCGCTGGCGCTCGGTGGCGCCGATCAGGAGCCCCCTCTTCGTCAGGCTCTCGAGGAGTTGCGAGAGCTCGGTGCGAGCCCGGCCGCGGCGATCATGGCTCGGCGGCTGCGCGCCCTCGGAGCGCGCGGCGTCCCGCGCGGGCCGCGGCCGAGCACGCGAGAGAATCCGGCCGGGCTCACCGCGCGCGAGCTCGACGTCCTCGCGCTGCTCGCCGAGGGCCTGCGCAACTCACAGATCGCCGATCGGCTCATCGTCTCCCGGAAGACCGTCGACCACCACGTCTCCGCGATCCTCCGCAAGCTCGACGCTCCCACCCGCGGTCAAGCAGCCGCCACCGCGATCCGGCTCGGCCTGCTCCAGCAAGACGACGAGTAGCTCCCGAATATAGGTACGCCGGGCGGCCAACATGGGTGGTCGTCCCGATGTGGCACCGCAGTGTTGCTCGTAGCTTGCTCCTCATGGACGGACAAGCGAACAGGAGGAGTCACATGCCGCGCTACATGGTGCAGCGCAGGTTTGCGTGGGGCTGGGCCCGCGGCGGCCGTTTGGGATAAAACGCTGACTATGTCCGCGTTTTATCCCAAGTCCGGCCGCCTCACGGCTCAGTGCGTGACTTGCTCCGCCCGTTTCGGCAGCTTCCAGCCCGGGCGGGGGAAGTGGCAGGTGTACCCGTTGGGATAGCGCTCGAGGTAATCCTGGTGCTCGGGCTCCGCCTCCCAGAACGGTCCGGCGGGCTCGACTTCGGTGACCACCTTGCCGGGCCACAACCCGGACGCCTCGACATCGGCGATCGTGTCCTCCGCGATTCGGCGCTGGTCGTCGTCGACGTAGTAGATCGCCGAGCGGTAGCTCATGCCGATGTCGTTGCCCTGACGGTTCTTCGTCGTCGGGTCGTGGATCTGGAAGAAGAACTCGAGCAGGTCCCGGTAGGAGATGCGGTCCGGGTCGAACACGATCTCGATCGCCTCGGCATGCGTGCCGTGATTGCGGTAGGTCGCGTTCGGGACGTCGCCACCCGTGTAGCCAACCCGCGTGCTGACGACTCCGTCGAGCTTGCGGATCAGGTCCTGCATACCCCAGAAGCACCCACCGGCCAGGATCGCCTTCTCGGTTTCAGCCATGTCTGCTCCTTCTCGTCCGGTTCCTCGCTCGCGCGACCGCTGCTCACGAACACAGTAGACCCTGGCGCACTCCTTCTCGCAAGCCGCGACGGGCGGTCTTGACCATCCTTGTATCAATATGATATCATATTGATCGTGATCGGGCCCGGACAACAGACAACAGGAGGCACCCTTGATGCACGTACATCACACCCTTCCGAAACGTCTGCGCCGGTGGTGGGTCTCTCCCACGCGGTCCGGTATACGACTCATGATCTCGCCGTGGGAGTACCGCCATCTCCGGGTGTGGGCGTCGGTGCGTATCACGGCTGGTTCCATCTTGGTCTGCCTCGGCGTCGTTACGCTCTCATTCGGTGGGACCGACGCGAAGACGTACGCGTGGGCGCTGGCGTTCGTGGCGGCAGGGGCGGCGCACTTGGCGTTTGCCTACTGGGAGCTGCGGATCGCTCGCTCGGCGACAGCCTGAACTTGAACCGCGCCGGCCCCGGCAACGTGCGCTTGGACCACAATGCGCTACGGCCGAGCCTCGGCGCGGTAGCGAGACGGCGCCACCCCCAGCTCGCGCCGGAACGCCTTGGAGAACGCATACTCGTTCCCGTAGCCGACCCGCTGGGCGATCGTGCTCAGCGAGTCGTCGCCCGCGCGCAGCATCCGTGCGGCGAGGGTCATCCGGCACCACGTCAGGTGGGTCAGCGGCGGCTGCCCGGTTAGCTCGGTGAAGCGGCGGGCGAAGGCGGCTCGTGACAGGTTGCAGCGGGCGGCCAGTTCGCCGACCGTCCAGGCGTGTTGCGGATGATCGTGAATGAGGCGCAGCGCGACGCTGAGTCCGGGGTCGCGGCTCGCCCGGGCCCAGCCGCTCGGTGCCTCCGGCGCCTCGAACCAGGCGCGCAGGGCGTAGAGCAGCAGTAGGTCGAGCAGGGCCGGCGTGGCGGCGCTCGTGCCCGGCAGGTCGCGGTCCAGCTCGGCGCCAAGCAGATCGACTACTGCCCGCACCTCGGAGCCCACACCGACGCGGGCCGGCAGGTGAACGACGTCGGGGACGTCGGCGAACAACGGGTGCGGTCGAGTGCCTGCGAGGTCGTAGGTCCCGCCCATCAGGACCGTGCCGCCGGTCGCGGGATCGAGCGCGCTGCCGTCGGCGGGCCAGTGATCGGCGGGCACGTGGGCGGCGTAGTCGACGTCCCACAGCGGCGTCGCCGGATCGTCGGCGAGCGCGTGCGGGGCATGGCGCCGGATCAGCGCTATGTCCCCGGCCCCGAGCGCGATCGGATCGCCTCCGCCCGGGCCAGTAAGCCAGGCGCTCCCCTTGAGGATGACCTGCACCCCGATCGCTCCGGCGGCAGGGAAGCGCAAGCCCCACGGAGCGTGGAGCAGCGCACGCGCGACCTGGGGCTGGCCGGTGCGCATCGCGGCCACGGCATCGCCGATCAGATCAAGGCCTTGATGAGACGATTGGACATCTATCTCCGCTTCTGAGGCATTCATTGTCTTGCCGTCAGAGCTTACCGTTCAACGCGTCATCGGAGAACTTCTCATCCGGGGAGGTTGTGATGAAAGACCGTCGTGGTGATTTGATCGTGGCCGTGCTGGCGCTGGCAGGCGCGCTGTTCGCGGTCCTGCAGGCAGCCTTCGTGCCCGCCCTGCCCGACATCGACCGCGCGCTGGCGGCGGGTCCCTCGAGCGGCACCTGGATCCTCACGGTGAACCTTCTGGCGACTGCCGTGCTCACGCCGGTACTCGGCCGGATGGGCGACATCCACGGCAAGGACCGCATGCTCCGCGTCGTCGTGGGCACGCTCGGCTTGGGCACGCTCGCGTGCGCGCTCGCGCCCTCGCTGCCGGTGATGCTCGCCGGTCGCGTCGCTCAGGGAGCCGGGGGAGCGGTGTTCCCGCTGGCGTTCGGCGTTCTGCGCGACGAACTCGAGGGCGAGCGGGTGGCCGGGGCGATCGGCCTCGTCTCCTCCCTGCTCGGTGTCGGCGCCGGGCTCGGACTCGTGCTCGCCGGCCCGGTCATCGTCGCCCTGGGCTGGCGTTGGCTGTTCTGGCTCCCGCTCGCGGTGCTCGTTCCGGTCGCAGGATCAATCGTGTGGTGGGTGCCCCGCTCGCCGGTCCGCACGCCGGCTCCCGTCGACCTCGCGTCGGCGGCGCTCATGATCGGCGGCCTGTCGGCACTGCTCGTCGCCGTCAGCGAGGCCAGCGGCTGGGGCCTCGGGTCGGGGAAGACGCTCGGGCTGCTCGGCGCCGGCGCGCTGCTCGTCGCCGCGTGGGTCCGCCACGAGCTGCGAAGTGACGATCCCCTCGTCGACATGCGGATGATGGCGCTCCGCGGCGTGTGGACGACGAACCTCGCGGCGTTCCTGCTCGGGGTCGGCATGTACGCGTCGATCGCGCTCCTGCCTGCACTCGTCGAGCTGCCGTCCGCCACCGGCGTCGGTTTCGGCGGCTCGGTCACCGCCGCCGGGCTGTTCATGCTCCCGACCGCCGCCCCGCAGCTGATCGTCGGCCCGCTCACCGGCCGGATCGCACGCCGCATCGGCTCGCGAGCCCAACTGCTGATCGGTGTCGGCCTCATGCTCGCCGCCTACCTCTCCCTGACTGTCGCCCACCGTCACGCCTGGCAACTCATCCTTGCCACCACCGCGCTCGGTCTGGGTCTCGGGTTCGGCCTGGGCGCGCTTGCCAACCTGATCGTCGGCGCCGTCGGCCCGCGTCAGACCGGCGTGGCCACCGCGATGAACACCGTGACGCGCACCCTGGGCGGGGCCTTCGGAGCCGCGATCGTCGCCGAATGCCTGGCTCGTGGCGGCTCGCTGGACGGGGACTTCGCCCTCGCCTTCGCGGCCTGCGCCGGTGCGCTGGCGCTCGGCATCGGCGCGGTACTGGCGATCCCGGGGAAGGGTCCGGGAGTCAACCTGCGCAGTTTTCACCCGCTCCGACGTATCAGCGCGGTACGGTGAGCCTCTTACACGGTGGGGGCGAATCACGAACGGGGTCATGACACGGGGAAGGGGCAACAAGCGATGAGCACGACAGCTCCTGGAAAGAGCAACGGGGCGGGGAAGGTTTCTGACCTCTTCGCCGAGATTGCGACGCAGGCGCTCAAGCTACCTGCCGTCCCGGTTTCCGACGCCAACGTCGCCAACTCCTACGCGCTCGGGTGGTCGGTCGGGGATGCCCTGACCTGGTGCGAGCGCCAGACCTCGGCTCATCTGACGAAGGTCGACGGCGTTGACCCTGGAGCCCCGCGGTGGAACCTCCTGGCTGACCAGATCGTCTTTCAATGCGCCCAGCTGCACGCGCATCTGGCCGGCAATTCGCCACCGCTGGACCTGAGCGTCGCGCAAACGGGGTGCAACGATCTGCCTTTGGACTCGAACTCAGCGGCGGAGGTGAACACGGCGGTGACCGGTAAGTCCGACGCCGTAACGCGACTGAACGCAAGCATCGTCGAGGTTCTGTGGGCCACCGAGCGCGAGCTTGCCAAGGCCTACCAGCTCGGGCGCGAGATGCAGGCCATGTGCGCGGGCCCGATCGCGGGCGCGGCAACCGTTGTCGACTCGGTCGCGAACCATGCCGACAACGTCCACAAACTGCTGATCACGCTGGCGTCGAAGCTGCCGCCGAACGCGGCGCACGCAACCGACAACTCGCTGCGCTTGTGGGCGGCCTCGCTTCACGCCGGCGGGCAGGAGGACCCCAAGGGTCTGCTGACCCAAGGTTGGCACTGGCACGCGGTCCTTTCAGGCGAGGTGGCAGGCAAGGACGGCCTTCGCCTGAGCGACTACATGGCCGCTGCGGAAGGCCTCTCCCAGCAGCTCCGGCAGATCGCGGGCCAAGCTGCGCGGCGGTTCTGGTGGCTGATTGCGATCGCCCTCGTAGTCGCGGGAATCGGGGTGTACCTGATCATCCTGGATACCAAGGGCTCCGTCGGAGCCGGGATAACCGCCGTCCTCGCATCGTTTGGCGTCACCTACAAGGCGGTCGGTGAGTTCTTCGGGCGCGCTGCCGCCACGGGAGAGGCGCAACTTTGGGACGCGGAGCTCGACTGGGCGATCGCCTACCGATTCACGGTTCTGCGCAACCCTCCCAATGCGTCGCAGCTGCGGCCGTGGTCGAAACTCCTGTCGGACGATCGATCGACCAAGGCGCATCTTGTCCGGTACAACCAACTCAAGGCCAAATGGCCCGACGTCGACCTGACGCCCGACAAGGTTCGGCCCGACGCGCCAGCCACAGCCGCCGTACGTTGAGCGCGCGGGCCTGACCGGCGCGCGAGTTGCTTGAGCATCGTCGGTGCCTTATCGTCGGCCTCACATGAGCGCGACGACTACGGCCACCGACCATCTGCTTCTCCATTTCGCGCGTAACGGCGGGGTCCGCGACGGCGACATCGAGCTGCTCGTGCTGGAACGAGGCGAGGGCGTGTTCGTCGTCGACAGCCTCGGGCGACGCCACCTCGACGGCCTGTCGAACTTGTTCTGCGCTCAGCTCGGCTACGCCTACGGGGTCGAGATGGCAGAGGTCGCGAGCCGCCAGCTGATCGAGCTGCCGTTTGCGACCAACTGGGGCGTGGCGCATCCCGCGGCGGTCGAGTTGGCCGGCAGGTTGGCGGAGATCGCGCCCGGATCGCTCGATCACGTGTTGTTCACGAGCGGCGGCTCGGAGTCCGTCGAGGCCGCGTGGAAGCTCGTTCGCCAGTACCACATTGCGAACGGCGAACCCGAGCGCACCAAGGCGATCGCGCGCGACCGCGCGTACCACGGCGTGACGCTCGGCGCGCTGGCGTTCACGGGCGTACCCGGGTTCAAGGAGCCGTTCGGGTCGCCGGCCGTGGAGACTTTCCACGTCTCAAACACGAATGAGTTCCGACGGCCTGAGTCCGGGCCTGAGCTCACGTCGTTGCTCCTCGACGAGTTCCAAGCGGTCATCGATCGCGAGGGGCCGGAGACGATCGCGATGATCATCGCCGAGCCCGTGCAGAACGCCGGCGGTTGCCTACAGCCGCCGGATGGCTACTGGGCCGGGCTGCGCGAGATTTGCGACCGCCACGGCATCCTGCTCGTGGCCGACGAGGTGATAACGGGGTTCGGCCGCCTGGGCGAGTGGTTCGGGGTGAGCCGGTTCGGCGCCGTCCCGGATCTGGTGACGACGGCAAAGGGTCTGACCTCTGCGTACGCGCCGATGGGAGCGGTGCTGGCGTCGGATCGGGTCGCCGCCCCGCTCTACGACTCCGGCCGGACCCTGCTCCATGGCATCACCTTCGGCGGTCATCCGTTGTCGGCTGCGATCGCGCTGAAGAATCTCGAGCTGTTCGAGCGAGAGCAGGTGCTCGACAACGTCAGCGAGCACGAGCCTCACCTGGCCAATCTGCTCGAGTCGCTCCGGTCGCTGCCGATCGTCGGCGACATCCGTGGAAGCGGCTACTTCTGGGCGGTCGAGCTCGTGCCGGACGGTCCCGCCAGCCGCTTCGATGCCGAGCAGCGAGAGGAGCTACTGCGCAAGTGCCTGCCGGGGGCGCTGATCCGCGCGCAGCTGATCGCCCGGGGCGACGACCGCGGCGACACCGTGATTCAGATCGCGCCGCCGTTGGTGTGCGACCGACCAATCTTGGAAGACCTGGTCGGGCGGCTCGGTGACGTGCTGGTCACGCTCTCGGATCACATGGGCATTCCACAGTCGTAACCGTCACGCCAAAGGCCCAACCGACCACAGGAGGCGAGCCATGACCCAGACCACCCTGATCGCCAACGGAACGGTCGTCACGGCGGACGGCGAGTTTGAGGGCGACGTCCTGATCGACGGGGAGAAGATCGCCGCCGTCGGCCGAATCGTCGCGCCCGAGGGGACCGACGTTGTCGATGCCGCCGGATGCTTCGTGCTGCCCGGGCTGATCGACAATCACACCCATCTGTCGATGCCGTTCATGGGCACGATGTCGTCCGACGACTACAACACCGGCACGCAGGCGGCGGCTGCGGGCGGAGTGACGTGCCTGGTCGACTTCGCGATCCAGCAGCACCCCGACGATCTCCAGTCGACGCTCGACGAATGGCGCGGTCGCGCCGACGGCGCCGCGCACGTGGACTACGGCTTCCACATGGCGATCACGAACGCGAGCGAGCCGGTCCTCGACGAGATGGGCGCGATGTCGGAGGCCGGCGTGTGCTCGTTCAAGCTGTTCATGGCGTACAAGGGTGCGCTGATGGTGCGCGACGACGAGCTCGCCGCGTGCATGGAACGCGCCCGCGACCTCGACGCCCTGACGATGGTTCACGCCGAGAACGGCGACATCGTCGACCTACTGGTCACGCGCGCGCTCGCGCGGGGCGACACGTCCGCGATCTACCACGCGCTGACCCGGCCCGAGTACGTCGAAGCCGAGGCCACCGGCCGCGCCGCCATCATCGCCGAGCACGTCGGCGCGTCCCTGTTCGTCGTCCACGTCACCTGCGCCGCTGCGGCCGCCGAGATCGAGGCCGCCCAACAACGCGGTGCGGCCGTCACCGGCGAGACGTGCTTCCAATATCTGACCAACAGCATCGACGATCTGCGCCGTCCCGGCGTCGAGGGCTGCCGCTACATCTGCTCGCCGCCGCTCCGCGATGCCTCGAACCATGAACCGTTGTGGGGCTACCTGCGGCGCGGCGTGCTCGAGAGCGTCTCGACTGACCATTGCCCGTTCAACGACGAGCAGAAGTCTCGCGGGCTCGACGACTTCAGCCTCGTGCCCAACGGCCTCGCGCTGATCCAGCACCGTCTCGCAAAGCTGTGGGACGAAGGGGTCGTCGCGGGACGGATCACTCGCTCGCAGCTGGTCGACCGGACGAGCACGACGATTGCGCGACGCTTCGGTCTGCAGGAGAAGGGCACGCTCGCACCGGGGAAGGACGCCGACGTCGTCGTGCTCGACCCAGCGGCGCCCCGGCCGTATGGCAAGGCCAATTCGTTCATGAATGTCAACTACGACCTCTACGAGGGCGAGACGGCGAGCGCCAGCGTGCGACACACGTTCTCGCGCGGGACGCTTGTATACGACCGGGGTGAGATCAAGACCGAGCCCGGGCACGGTCGCTTCGTCCCGCGGACGATCGGGGCCTCCGTACAGGTCGCCGCGTGACGGAACTAAGGCTCGATCCGCAGGCGGTCATCGCCGACCTCGACGAGCTCGCAACCAAGAGCGGCGGGCGGTTCGCGGGGGCGAAACGGCTCGCCTGGTCGCCGGACTGGCAGGAGGCGCGATCGTGGCTCACCGCGAAGCTCGTCGAACTCGGCCTCGAGCCGGAGCGTGACCAGGCCGGCAACCTTTGGGCCCCGATCGCCGGCGTCGAGGACCACTTCATGATCGTCGGGTCGCACATCGATGCGGTGCCCAATGGCGGCTGGCTCGACGGCGCGCTTGGGCTGATGACCGCGCTCGAGACGGTTCGGCAGCTCTCCCGCGCGGGCACGACGCCGCCAATCGGCGTGCGGTTCGTCGATTGGGCCGACGAGGAGGGCGCGCGGTTCGGCCGCAGCCTGCTCGGCTCCTCAGCGTGCGCCGGGACGCTGGATCCCGACGAGGTCCGCGACCTGCGAGATGCCGAGGGCGTGACGTTGGTCGACGCGCTCGCAAGCTGTGGAGTCGATCTCGATACCGCATCCGACGCCGCGGAGCGGCTGAAGGACGCCGTCGCGTATCTCGAGCTCCACATCGAGCAGGGGCCGGTACTGCTCGATGGCGGTCGGCTGGCTTGCGCTGTCAGCGGGACGGTCGGCGTCGAGCGGCATCTCATGACCTTCACTGGCCAGGCCGCCCATGCCGGATCGACGCCGATGCGGTTGCGCCAGGACTCGCTCGCGGCCGCGGCGCGGGCCGCGCTCGCCATCCGGGAGAGCGCGATCAACCACGGCGGCGTCGCCACCGTGGGGCGGATGCACGCGACTCCGGGGGTGATCACCGCGGTTGCCGGCACCACCGAGATGCAGCTCGACCAGCGGCACCTCGACCGGGACGAGCTGGCGGCGATGTTCGCCGAGGCGCGCGAGGCGTGCCGCAGCGCGGCCGAGGAATTCAACTGCACCGTCGAGGAGCGCGACGTCTTCCGCGCGACCCCTACCCCATTCGACCGCGCGCTGGTCGAGCTCGTCCGGACGAGCGTGCTTCAAGCAGGCGGCGACGGGGGCGAGTCGATACCGAGTGGCCCATTGCACGACGCGACCGAGATCGGCCGGGTCGTCCCGACGGCGATGATCTTCGCTCAGTCGGACCCGCCGATCTCGCACGCCTCGATCGAGGATTCCCCCGAGCAGGCGCTCAGGGTCGCCATCGAGGCCTATGGCAGAACGGTGGAGTCGGTGCTTGCCAGTGCTGGCGAAATGACGTCAAAGGGAGCCGTGTAGATCATGAACTTCGGAGTCGTCCTCCAGACCAATCCGCCGGCCGCGCGCGTCATTGAGCTCGCTCGAAGGGCGGAGACGTACGGCTTCAGCAATGTGTGGGCGTTCGACTCGCATTTGCTCTGGGAAGAGCCGTTTGTGATCTTCAGCCGGATCCTCGACACCACGCACAAGTTGATCGTCGGGCCGATGGTGACGAATCCGGCGACCCGTGACTGGACCGTCACGGCGTCGATGTTCGCCACGCTGAACGAGATGTACGGCAACCGCACTGTCTGCGGGATCGGCCGCGGCGACTCCGCGGTACGGACGATCAACGGCAGGCCGGTGAACCTCGCGGACCTGCGCGCCTGCGTCGAGGTGGTTCGCGGGCTCGCCAACGGGGGCACGGTCGAGTACAAGGGCAGCACCCTGCGCTTTCCTTGGAACCCGAACAGCCGGTTGCCGATCTGGGTGGCGGCCTACGGGCCCAAAGCACTGAAGGTCGCCGGCGAGGTCGGCGACGGTTACATCCTCCAGCTCGCCGATCCCCACATCGCGGCGTGGAGCATCCAAGCCGTCCGGGACGCCGCGGCCGCTGCCGGCCGTGACCCGGACGCTCTGACGATGTGCGTCGGGGCTCCCGCTTATGTGACGGACGGCACCGCTCAGTCACGAGCGCATGCCCTCGATCAATGCCGCTGGTTCGGCGGGATGGTGGGAAACCACGTCGCGGACCTGGTCGCCCGCTATGGGAGCGAGGGCGCCGCCGTACCGCGGAGCCTGACTGACTACATCGCCGGACGCCAGGGATACGACTACAACGAGCACGGACGTGCCGGAAACCCCGACACCGAGTTCGTCCCCGACGAGATCGTCGAGCGGTTCTGCATCATCGGACCCCCCGAGACTCATGTTGCGCGGTTGAGAGAGCTCGCGGGCCTTGGCGTTGGGCACTTCGGGCTGTACCTCCAGCACGACGCCCAGGACGCGACGCTAGCCGCGTACGGCGACGAGGTGATCCCGCGCGTCGGCGAGCAGCTGCTCGCGCGCAGCTGAGCCCGAACTCACGGTTCGGAGTCGCTTGGCGAGCGCTCGACGGTCCCCTCGATCAGGCCATATGGCTCGTCGGTGGCGTGGAAGACCTCGTTCTCGTTCTCGAGCCCAAAGCGCCCGAGGTCGTAGAGAAGGTGGTGCTTGTTGGGCAGGGAGAAGCTGATCCGCTCGACCTCAGGGCGGCCCTCGAGGACGGCCTTGCCCATATGGTGGAGCGTGAACTGGACCGATGGGCTGTAGTGGTCGGAGAAGGACTCGAGGATCGTGTCGCGCACGCTCGACCACGACTCTCCGAACTCGACCTCCCGTTCACGGTATGACCAGCGCGCGGTAATGATCGTCGCGAGGATCCTGTCGGACGTCTCCGGGAGCGAGGTGTAGCGATCGCGCACGAACCCCTCCCAGCCTGACGCGGTCGTCTTCAGGACAAGCAGGTCGTCGATCCCGGCTTGTATCTGGATCCCGCCCACCCCGGCGCGGTCGCCGGACACGGTCGCGACGCGGTTGCCACCGCTGCCGCGCTCGAAGGCGTGCTCGTGGGGGCGCCCCCCAACCCGTAGCCGGGACCACGGGTGCTCGACGATGTTCACGCACGCGCGTGTCACGCTTGGACCGGCCTCGAGGAAATGGTCGACGAGGCGCCGTCCGAACGACTCGATGGGGTCGATCGGGCGCTCCTTAGCGAGGGCATAGACGACGTTGCGCATCGTGTCGGTGGCGAGTAGTCCGGCGTTCTCTCCCTCGACGTAAGCAGCATGGAAGTCGCCCTCGAGCCGGACGTCCACCGTGAGATCGCGCAGGTCGTGCCCGTGGCGCCGGCGTGACACCTTGACGAGGCGAACCTCGCATTTCCCATACCTGGCCTGACTCAGAACGATCGACATGCGTCAGCTCCCTCGATATGTGGTGTATCCAAACGGGCTGAGTAACAGCGGCACGTGGTAATGGTCGTCACCGGGGGTGACGACAAAGGTCACTGACACTTCGGGGTAGAAGCCGCGCTCTCCGACCACACTGAAATACGCGCCGGTGTCAAACGTCAGCCGGTAGCGCCCGTCGTCCGGTGGCGATGAAAGCAGGTCGCGGGCACGCCCGTCCGAGTCGGTCGTGCACCGGCCAACCGGCTGCCAGCCCGAATCCTCCGCTCGCTCGAGTAACACGGGCATGCCGGCCGCGGGAGTTCCCCGTGACGTGTCGAGCACGTGAGTGGTGATTCCGCTCACGACCCCTCCCCGAGCAGGTCGGCCAGTCGCAGCCACGCAATCTTCGTGATCTCGCCGAGCGCGACACCGATCTCCTGCTCGCGCGAGTTGTCGAGTCGGGCATTGCCCCACGCGATGATCGACTCCTTCGTGTGCTCGCGCACGCAGACGATCAGCGGGAACCCGAATCGCTCGCGGTACGAGCGATTCAGGCGGCGCCACGCCTCGAGCTCCTCCGGGACGAGGCGGTTGAGTCCCGCCGATGCTTGCTCGGATGAGGACTCGCGCGTGAGCGTGCCTTCCTCGGCCTCACGGCCGGCCAGCTCGGGGTGCGCCAAGATCAACGCCAGCTGCCGCTCACGGGGCGCCTCGCGCACCGCCGCCTCAAGTGCGGCGCGCAGGTCGGCGACGCCGGCGAACGGCGCCCGGTGCCACGCCGCCTCGGCCACCCATGGCGAGTGCTCGAACAACCGGCCGAGGTCGGCCAGTGAGAGAGGCACTTCTGCGGGTTCGAGGCCGACGATGTGTTCCGGACGAACCGGGACCCGCGTGAGCGGGCGACCGCTGGCGGCACGCAGCGCAGCGACGACCGCGGGCGGGGTCGAGATGTGAGGCGGCTCCCCCACGCCCTTGAGCCCGTATGGCGCCTCCGGGTCGGCGTGCTCGAGGATCTCGATCCGCATCGCCGGCACGTCGAGGATCGTCGGCAGGAGGTAGTCCGTGAACGACGCGTTCAGCACCCTGCCGTCCTTGATCTGGATCTCCTCGAACAACGCCAGGCCGAGGCCCTGCGCGGTCCCACCCTGGATCTGGCCCTCGAGCGCCTGGGGGTTCATCGCCTTTCCGACCTCTTGCGTCGTGGCAAGCTCGACGACCCGTACGAGACCAAGCTCGACGTCGACGTCGACGACGGCCCGATGCGCCGAGAACGCGAACTGAACATGAGCGTCCCCCTGGCCGTTCTCGTCGAGCGGATACGTTTCGCGGTGACGCCACTCGACCGTCTCCTCAATCGCGTCGTTCCCGAGCAGCGCTCCAAGTTCCTCCGTGGTCATCGTCCGCGGGTCGGCTGGCAGTCGGTCCCGTACCGCCTCGCACGCCGCCTTGACCGCGCCGCCGGTCACGTACGTCTGGCGCGAGGCCGAGCTCGACCCGGCAGAGCCCACGCGCGTATCGGCCGTCAGTACAGCGACGCGCTCGACTCCCAACTCAGTCCGAGCGATCTGCGCCTGTACGGTCACGAGGCCCTGGCCGACCTCGACGGCCGCGGTATGGACCTCCACCAACGGAGCGCCGGCGTCCATGCACAACCGAACCCGAGCCGTGGAGTAGTCGTCGAACCCTTCGGAGAAGCCGACGTTCTTGATCCCGATGGCGTAGCCGATCCCGCGGCGCACTCCCTCGCCGTGGGTCGTGTTGGAGACGCCGCCGGGGAGCTCGCGCAGATCGCGCCCGCCATCGGCCGGTGCCGGCGGCAGCGGCATCGCGCGCACGCGCGCGAGCAGTTCCGCGATGGGCGCCGGTTCGCGGACGACCTGGCCGGTCGGCATGCGCGTCCCGGGTCGCATCGCGTTGGCGATCCTCAGCTCCACCGGGTCCATGCCCAGCGCCGCGGCAAGCCTGTCCATCTGGGCCTCGTGTGCGAGCGCGACCTGGACGGCGCCGAACCCACGCATCGCGCCGCACGGCGGGTTGTTGGTGTAGGTCACGTACGAGTCGATACGCGCGTTGGGCACGTCGTACGGTCCGGCCGCGAAGCACGCCGCGTTCGAGCACACCGCCGTCGAACTCGAGGCATAGGCGCCGCCGTCGAGCACGATCCGCGCGCGCACGAACACGAGCCGCCCGTCGGTGGCCGCGCCGTGTTCGTATTGCATCCGGCAGGGGTGGCGGTGGACGTGGCCGAAGAACGACTCCTCGCGGTTGTAGACCATCCGGACCGGGCGCCCGGTACGGAGCGCGAGCATGCAGGCGTGAACCTGCATTGAGAGGTCCTCGCGGCCGCCGAACGCCCCGCCGACGCCGCTCATCGTCAGGCGCACCTTCTCGGGCGGGAGGTCTAGGCTCAGCGCCAGCTGGTCGCGATCGACGTGCAGCCACTGCGTGGCGATGTAGAGATCGACACCTCCCTCGCCGTCCGGAACCGCGAGGCCGGATTCGGGGCCGAGGAACGCCTGGTCCTGCATGCCGACCTCGTATTGCCCGGTGACGATGACGTCGGCGTCCGCCTCTGGGTCGCCGTGGATGATCCGAACGTGGCGCAAGACGTTCCCCGACAGGTGAAGCTGGGGTGCGCTCGCTTCCATCGCCCGTTCCGGGTCGGTCAGCGGCTCGAGCACGTCGTAGTCGACTTCGATCGCACAGGTCGCGCGGCGCGCCGTCTCGGGGTGGTCGGCAGCGACGATCGCGATCGGCTCCCCCTGGTAACGAACGTGCTGCCAGGCGAGCACCGGCTGGTCGGCGCGCTCCATCCCGTACAGCTTGCGACCGGGGACGTCCTCGTGGGTGAGGACGGCGTGCACGCCCGGGATCGCGAGAGCGCGCGAGACGTCGACCGACCAGATGTCCGCGCGCGGATGTGCGCTGCGCAAGGTCGCGCCCCACAGCATCCCGTCCATGTGCATGTCCGAGGCGTACTCGAACTCCCCCTTGACCTTCGGGATGCCGTCGACCCTGACCGTCGTCGTCCCGACGACGTCGGGTCGTTGAATCTCCGCCGGGCGACGCTCCCTAGTCGGCGCACTGGGAACCGTCGTCATACCCGAGCCTCCGCTCTGGCGGCGAGCCGCCGGCTCTCCCGCCGGATCTCGGCCGCGACCCGCGCCTCGTCGACCGTGCGCAGCTCGCCGCTCTCGATGACCGGGCGCCCACCGACGAGTAGCAGCTCGACGGCTTGTGTCGCCCCGAAGACGAGCGCCGCGACCGGATCGTCGATGCCCGCGCCGTCGAGCCCGTCGAGTCGCCAGAGGGCGACGTCCGCGAGCTTGCCGACCTCGAGCGAGCCGAGCTCGTCGTCGCGCCCGAGGCAGCGCGAGCCGTCGATCGTGGCGCGGGCTAGAGCGTCGCGCGCGGTCAACGCCTGGGGGCCGCCGGCGAGCCGGGCTAACTGCATCGCCGAGCGCATCTCGGACGCCAGGCCGCCGTCCTCGTTCGAGGCGGCGCCGTCGACGCCGAGGCCGACGGTGACACCGCTGTCGATGAGCCGGACGACCGGTGCGATCCCCGCGCCCAGGCGTGCGTTCGAGTTCGGGCAGTGGGCGACACCGGTTCCCGTGGCACCTAAGCGGCGGATCTCGGCCTTGTCGACGTGCACACAGTGCGCGAGCCACACGTCGTTGCCGAGCCACCCGAGTTCGTCGAGGTACTCGACCGGCCGCACGCCGAAGCGCTCCAGACAGAAGCGCTCCTCGTCGAGCGTTTCCGCGAGATGCGTATGCAGGCGGACGCCGCGCCGGCGCGCGAGCTCGGCAGCATCGGTCATCAGTCCGCGCGTCACCGAGAACGGCGAGCACGGCGCGAGAGCGATCCGCACCATCGCACCCGGCGCTGGGTCGTGGAAGCGGCTCATCGCGGCCTCGCTCGCGGCCAGGATGCCGTCGCGGTCCTCCACCACCTCGTCTGGTGGAAGCCCGCCGTCCGAGCGCCCGAGATCCATCGAGGCGCGGCAGGGATGAAACCTCAAGCCCACCGACGCGGCGGCGCCAATCTCGACCTCGAGCAGGTCACCGGCGTCACGCGGGAAGACGTAGTGGTGGTCGGTCGAAGCCGAGCACCCCGAGCGCGCGAGCGCGGCCAAGCCGGCCCGCGCTGCCGCCCAGCAAACGTCAGCGTCGATCAGCGCCCAAACCGGATACAGCTCGACCAGCCACTCGAACAGCGTCGCCTGCTGGGCAAGGCCGCGGGTGGCCCACTGGTAGAGGTGGTGATGGCAGTTGACGAGCCCGGGGGTCGCGAGGTGGCCACGCCCATCGATCCGGCGCGACTGGGACGCGGGCGCGGTGTCCGCCGTGTCCGCGGTGTCAGGGGCCGGCCCTTCGCCGATGGCGACGATCCGGTCGCCCTCGATCACGATGTGCCCGTCGCGATACTCGGTCGCGTCCGCATCGACGGTCGCGATCGCGCAGCCTTCGATCACGGTGCGCGTGGTCACTTGTGCGATGCCTCAGCCAGGCGCTCGCCGGCCACCCGGACGGCGTCGAGGATCTTTTCGTAGCCCGTGCATCTGCACAGGTTGCCCGCCAGCGCCTCGCGGATCTCGGGGTCGCTGGGGCGCGGGTTGCGGCGGAGGAGATCGTGGCTTGCCACGATCAGCCCCGGCGTGCAGAAACCACACTGGACGGCACCCGCCTCGACGAACGCACGCTGCACCTCGTGGAGGCCGTCGCCATTGGCGATTCCCTCGACGGTCACAACATCGCCGCCCTCTGCCTGCGCGGCTAGCACCAGACAGGAGCACACGAGCCTGTCGTCAAGGTAGACCGAGCACGATCCGCACTCGCCTTGCTCGCACGCGTTCTTCGACCCGGGGAGACCGAGATGCTCGCGCAGGGCGTAGAGCAGGCTCGCCCCGTCCCACACCCCGTCGGCCTCTCGTCGCTCTCCGTTGACGGTCAGTGTCAGGCGCACCGATGCTCTTCCCACGCCCAGATGAGCGTCCGCCGTGCAAGCACGCCGAGCGCGTGGTGGCGGTAGCGCGCCGTCCCGCGGACGTCGTCGATCGGTCGGGCGGCACGCTCGACGAGTTCGCCGAAGCTCGCCAGTGCAGCGTCCGGGATCGGCGCGCGGGTGCGCCACAGGTCGTGCTCGTCGAGCACGCCGGCGACAAAGCGCTCGGCCTCGGTCGCGCGGATCGGCGTCGGTCCAGCGGAGCCGACGCACGTGGCAACGACCCGCCGCTCCGGCCAGATCGACAGCGCCAGCGAGCAGACCGCGATCACCATCGCGTTGCGGGTGCCGATCTTGGCGAACTGCTGCGGGCCACCGGCGGGCGCGATGTGGAAGGCCGCGATCAGCTCGTCGTCCGCGAGACAGTTTCGCTTCGGCCCGGTGATGAACTCGCTCACTCCGATACGCCGGATGCCGGCGGTCGATGCGAGCTCTACCTCGGCGTCTGAGGTGAACAACGGCGGGAGCCCGTCCCCGGCAGGAGACGAGGTGCCGAGGTTACCGCCGACCGTCCCGCGGTTCCGGATCTGGGGCGACCCCACCGTACGGGCCGCCATCGCGAGCCCGGGTAGGCGGTCGCCGAGCTCGGAGATCAACCGTGTATACGTGACGCCGGCGCCGATCCGGAGGTGACCGTTCTCGTGTCCCCAGTCGAGCAGCTCTCCAATACGCGTGAGGTCGAGGAGCACGCGCGGGCGGATACGGTCGAAGTTGATCTCGACCATCAGGTCGGTGCCGCCGGCAATCGGAACCGCGTCCGGGTGCGCGGCCTTCATCTCGAGCGCCTCCTGCCAGCTGTCGGTCTGCAGTACCTCCACCGCGGTAGTCTCGCTCACCGCCGCCGTCCCGGGCAAACGGCACCCCATGAGCGACCCCATGACATATGCAGCGGCGGTCCTCCGGCGCTCCGACGAACTCGCCACCTTCAGTGAGGAGGAAGGCCGCCTCACGCGGCGCTACGCCACTCCGGCGCTCCGGCAGGCCGGCGAGCAGGTAGGCCAGTGGATGGAGGAGGCGGGCATGGCCGTGCGGCGCGACCAAATCGGCAATGTCATCGGCCGTCTCGACGATGGTGGCAGCCGGACCTTGCTGATTGGTTCTCACCTGGACACGGTCCGCGACGCCGGCCGCTACGACGGCATGCTGGGGGTGCTCGTCGCCATCGCGTGTCTGGAGCGACTGCGCGATCACAGGCGGTCGCTGCCGTACGCCGTGGAGCTGCTGGGGTTCGCCGATGAGGAAGGCGTCCGCTTCGGCACCGGGGACCTGGGGAGCAGCGTCGTCGCAGGCCGCTTCGATACCGCCGATATGGACCGGCGGGACTCGGACGGCGTAACGTTGCCCGATGCGGTGCGGGCGTTCGGCGGCGACCCGGACGGGCTAGCGGGCGCCCGCCGCGAGCCGGCCGATCTGATCGGCTACTACGAGGTCCACATCGAGCAAGGTCCGGTGCTCGAGGCCGAGGGCGTCCCGCTCGGCGTCGTCACCGCGATCGCCGGGCAGACGGGGGGTCGGGTCGTGTTCACCGGCGAAGCGGGCCATGCGGGTACGGTCCCGATGGCGCTGCGGCGGGATGCCATGTGCGCCGCGGCCGAATTTGTGATCGCCGTCGAGAGGGTCGCCCGCGATCAGGACGGCGTGGTCGCGACCGTCGGAACCGTCGAGGTCGAGCCCGGCGCGAGAAATGTGATCCCCGGGCGCGTCGTCCTCAGCCTCGATGTCCGGCAAGCCTCGGACTCGGTTCGGGAATCAGTCCTTACGCGCCTGCGTGACCGTGCCGGCGCAATCGCGGATGCCCGCGGGGTGGGGTTCACGTGGCGGGTCGGGAAGGGCACTCGAAGCGTTGACACATCGCCCGCCCTCACCGAACTCGTCGCCGAAGCGGTGGCCGCGACCGGCCACCGGGTCGTCCGCCTCCCGAGCGGCGCCGGTCACGATGCCGTCATGCTCTCCACCATTGCCCCAATCGCGATGCTGTTCGTCCGCTGCGCCGGCGGCGTCAGCCACAACCCAGCCGAGTCGGTGACTGTCGACGACATCGCGGCGGCGATCGATGCGACGACGCGATTCCTCGAGCTCGTCGGATGAGCTTCGACGTGCTCATCCGCGATGCCATTGTGGTCGGTGCCCGCGCCGCGGGCCGGCTCGACGTCGGCGTCACCGATGGACTGATCGCCGAGACCGGCCCGGAGCTCTTGGGTCCGGCGACCGAGGAGGTCGACGCCGCGGGCCTTCATCTTTTGCCCGGGGTTGTCGACGGCCACGTGCACATGAACGAGCCCGGTCGCGCCGATTGGGAGGGCTTTCAAACGGGCACGCGGGCGCTCGCCGCCGGCGGGGCGACGGCGGCGATCGACATGCCGCTCAACGCACACCCGCCGACGGTCACCGGCGCGGCGTTTGACGAGAAGCGCAGGTGCCTCGAGCGGAACGCGCTGGTCGACATCGCGTTGTGGGGTGGCCTGGTTCCCGGAGGGGTTGACTCGATGGGCGAGCTCGCCGCACGTGGGGTCGTCGGCTTCAAGGCGTTCATGTGCGCGAGCGGGATCGACGACTTCCCGGCCGTTGACGACCTGACCTTGTACGAGGGCATGTGCCTCGCGGCGTCCCTCGGACTTCCCGTCGCCGTGCACGCCGAGAGCGAGGCGATTACCGCCGGCCTCGCGCGGCGCGCGCGTGCCGAGGGGCGTACCTCCATGCGGGACTTCCTCGCGTCGCGCCCCGCGGTTGCCGAGCTCCAAGCGATCGCGCGCGCGATTGCGCTGGCGGACGAGAGCGGATGCTCGCTGCACGTGGTTCACGTTTCCACGGGCCACGGTGTCGCGCTCGTGGCCGACGCCCGCGCCCGTGGTGTCGACGTCACCTGTGAGACCTGCCCGCACTATCTGGTCCTCACCGAAGACGACGCTGAGGTCTTGGGCAATGTCGCGAAATGCGCGCCACCGCTGCGCTCGCACGACGAGCGCGAGGCGCTGTGGCAGGCACTCGTCGACGGCACGCTCCCGATGGTCGCATCCGACCACTCGCCGGCGCCCTGGGAGCTGAAGAGCGGCGACGACGCGTTCGCAGCCTGGGGCGGCATCTCCGGTTGCCAGACGTTGCTCGGGCTGCTGCTCACCGAAGGCCATCGTGCCCGGGGAATTGAGCTTGACGCGATCGCTCGGGCCACATCGAGCTACGTCGCCCGCAGGTTCCGCCTTCCCGGCAAGGGCGCCGTGTCGCCCGGCGCCGACGCGGATTTGGTGCTCGTCGACTTGGCCGCCTCGGACGAGCTGTCGGCGAGGGATCTTTACTACCGCCACCGCCACAGCCCATTCCTCGGCCGTACCTCATGCGCCCGGGTCGTGCGCACACTCGTCCGCGGGCGGACGGTATTCGCTGACGGCCAGATCGTCGGTCCGCCCGCGGGGCGCCTGCTGATCCCAACGACTACCGAAATGGAGAGCCGATGACAACGCTGTCGATCACCGCCGGCCCGTACAGCTTCCGCGCCCGCCTCGAAGAGGAGCGCGCGCCCAAGACGTGCGAGGCGTTCTCGAAGCTGCTGCCGTTCGAGCAGAAGGTCATCCACGTGCGTTGGAGCGGCGAGTCGACGTGGATCCCGCTCGGCGATTTCGAGGTCGGCGTCGGGTTCGAGAACCACACGAGCCACCCCGCCCCCGGCGAGATCCTTCTCTACCCCGGCGGCTTCAGCGAGACCGAGATCCTCCTTCCCTACGGCGGCTGCATGTTCTCGAGCATCGTCGGTCAACTCGCGGGCAACCATTTCCTGACCGTGTTCGACGGCAATGAGAACCTCCGGCCGCTGGGCGAGATGACCCTCTGGCACGGAGCCCAGGACATCGTCTTCGCGGCGGAATGAGAGACCTGCGATGGTTGATCCACTCACGCTGCCCAAGGCCGAGTTGCACCTGCACATCGAGGGCACGCTCGAGCCGGAGCTGATGTTCGAGCTCGCGCGGCGCAACGGGGTGAGGCTCCCGTACGCGGACGCGGAAGCCGTCAGGCGGGCCTACAGCTTCAGCAACCTGCAGTCGTTCCTGGATGTCTATTACCAGGCGTGCTCGGTCCTCATCCACGAGCGGGATTTCTACGAGCTCACCGACGCCTACCTGGTCCGCGCGCGCGACCAGGGCGTTCGCCACGCCGAGATCTTCTTCGACCCGCAGACGCACACCTCGCGCGGCGTCCAGCTGGAGACCGTCGTGGGCGGAATCGCTCGGGCCTTGACCGAGGCGCGACAGCACGGAATGAGCTCGCACCTGATCATGTGCTTCCTGCGCGATCTGCCGGCCGGTGACGCGATGGCGACGCTCGAGGCGGCGCTCGCCCACCGGGACACGATCTTCGGCGTCGGGCTTGATTCCGCGGAGGTGGGTCACCCCCCAGAGAAATTCCGGGACGTCTTCGACCGCGCCATCAGTGCCGGCTTCCGTGCCGTCGCGCACGCCGGCGAAGAGGGCCCGCCCGAGTACATCTGGCAAGCGCTCGACCTGCTCGGCGCCGAGCGGATCGACCACGGTGTGCGCTGCCTGGAAGATCGTTCGCTCGTTCACCGCCTCGCGACCGATCGGATTCCGCTGACCGTCTGCCCGTTCTCGAACGTAAAGCTCCGGGTCGTCGACACGCTCGATCAGCACCCGCTCTCGGACATGCTCGAGCGTGGGCTGTGCGCCACGGTCAACTCCGACGACCCGGCGTACTTCGGCGGCTACGTTGGTGAGAACCTCGCCGGCGTCCAACAGGCTCTGCGGCTCGACGACGACGCGCTCGTCCAGCTCGCTCGCAACAGCTTCGAAGCGTCGTTCCTGGACGACGCGGCGCGAGCGCGCCACCTGGCGGAGCTGAACGCCGCGGTTTGATTCAACGCAGTGAGGTCGCCACGGCAGGATCCCGTCGCTCCGATGACCCGGATTCTCGCTGGGGGGCCGCGGTCAGCTTCGCCGGCTACTCACCTGCACCCGGATCACCGTCCGCCGACCACGGGTGTTGTCCACGGTCACCGTCAGGGGAAGCGTGTGCGCCCGCTTCGTGTTGGCGGCGAGTGACGGGCTCTCGGTCAACAGGATGCCGTTGATCTGAACGGTGAGGCTGGAAACGGCTCTGCGCAGAACGATCGTCAGACGCCCGTGGGAGACAGACACCGACTTGATCTTTGCTCCGGTCAGCATCACCCCGGAGTGCACCCCACCCGGGTGCGACCGGAACCGGAGGCCCCGGGGGAGCGCGACCGTGAGTGACCGGATTTTCGGCGCGTGCTTGGCGACGTGTAGCTTGAAGCGCAGCGTGGGATGACTCGTGCCGAGGCCCGAGAACCCGCCGTTGCTCAGGGTCGTGCCGCCCACGCTCACGCCGGACGCGCTCGACGCACTCGGGGTCCCGCCTGTTCCCGGGCAACCCGACACGGTGAAGCTCGACCCGGCGTTCATGGTCTTGTCCCCGTTTTGGTCGGTCAGGAGCGCGGTGGCGGTGCCGGTCGGGGTCTGGCACGTCGACAGGAAGAGGCCGGTCGGTCCGCCGTTGAGCGACACCTGGAGATCGGTGAGCGGAATGTCGGGCAGGCCGGTGAACGTGGCCGAGTTCTTGGCCAGATCGACCGCCCCGGCGAGTGTCAGTGGGAACGGGGGCGGAAACACCAACGTGAGGGAGAGTCCCGTTGGCGAGCCGGTCAGATACGCAGTTCCGTCGAGCGAAGCCGGGTAGAGCGGAGAGGTTGCACTGACCGAGCCAACCGGCGAGCACGTCCCGGACGCGGGGTTGAGGCACAGGGACTGGATCGACTGCAAGTTTGGGGCGAGTGTCGCGGTGGGGAACGCGAGCGACAAGCCTCGGCTCGGCGATTCATCCGCCGCTTGCGTGACCTCGGTGGCCAGCCTGACCTGGCGGTCGCTGCTGTCGCGCGCAGCCGTGGCGCTGAAGTTCGGCGAGAAGGCCAGCGACGAGCAGCCGGTGACCGACAGCGGCGCCGTGACGGTGTGGAGCGTCGCGTCGCTGTACGAGTCTGTGTTCACGCCGACCCTCGCCGGGGTGGCGGGACACGTCGCCGGATACCGGAGCCCGTCGAACGTGCTCTGGATTTCCGTCAGCGAGATCTGCGCCGTGTTGATCTTCCCGACCACCGGCAGGGTGAGTGGCAGCTGGTCCGGGAGGACGAGATCGATCGACAGCCCGACTCCGGATGGATCACCGGTGGGGCGCAGCTTGATCTCTCCGGTCGAGCCGATCTGCTCCCCGAGCCCCTCTACCGCCAGGCCCGCGAGATCGCCGGCGACGGGCGGCGGAACGAGATAGAAGGTGACCGGCACGGATACCGGGATTGGCAGGTTGAGGATGCCGGCAATCGGATCGGCCGTCGCAGTGACGGTTCCTGTGCCGACCTCGCACGCCGTACCCGAGACGTTGGCCGTCTTGATACACGAACCTCCGTCGCGCGATGCGTCCGCCAGCAGCCCGGGCGGGAGGATGATCGAGAGGTCGCGCGGAGAGTCGGTGCCGGTGTCGGCGAACTTCAGGTCGAGTCCCAGGTTCAGCGTCGACCCCGCCTTCGTGCCCGCGCTCTGGTCAAGGCTGAGCGTCGGCGAGGCCGCCGCGTCGGCGGCCGGTGCGAGGGCGGCCGGCGCCAGGGTGCCGAGGCCGGCCAGAAGGACGACAAACAGGACGACGCGGCGATTCATTCGGTGCTTCATTCCGCTCCGCCTACGACCCCGGAATCCTGATCTGCGCGTGAATCGTGGCGCGCCGACCCTTGGTGTTCTTCGTGATAACGGTCAGAGGCAGGCTGTGCCGCTTCCGATGCCTGACCAGCCGCTCGAGCGACGGGCGCTCGCGAAGCGCGCCGGCGTTGATCTTGACGACGACGCTCGACGCGGGCTTGCGCAGAGTGATCACGAGGTGGCCATGCGACAGACCGATCGCCTTGATGCTTGCACCGGTCAGGACGATGCTGGGCTGCCCGATTCCGTGAGAGGCAAAGCTCAGCCCGGCGGGCAGTTCGACCGTGACGGTTCGCAGCTTCGGGTCGCCCTTGGCGACCCCGACCCTGAACCGGAGCGACGGATGACCCGACCCCAAGCCCGACACGCGCGTGTCGGTGAGGCCGGCGCCCGTGCCGTTGGCGCCCCCCCCACCCGCACAGCCGGCCACGGGGAACGCCGATGCATCGTCGACGGTCCTGTCGCCGTTCTCGTCGGTGAGGATCGCGTTCGCCGTGCCGGACGGCGGAGCGCACGTGGTCTTGAACAGACCCGCGGTTCCGCCGTTGAGCGACACGCGCAGGCTGGTCAGGGGAAGGTCGGGAAGGCCAGTGAATGTCGTCGAGTTCCTGGTGAGGTCGATCGGCCCAGTCAGTGTCAGCGGGAACGGCGACGGAAACGCGAGTGTCAGCGATAGGTTCAGCCCCGAGCCGGTCAGATGGGCCACCCCGGTGAGCGGACTGGGATAGAGCGGCGAACTGGCGGTCGCGGAGCCAACCGCTGAGCACGTGCCGCTCGAGACGTTGGCACAGAGAAGTGAGGACGACGCGATGTTCGGCACCAGGGTCGGCCTCGGCAACACCAGCGTCAGCGACCCACTCGGGGCCTCCCGGGCCGTCTGCGTGACTTGGGTCGTGAGCGTTACCTGGTTATCGCTCGCGTCGCGGGTGGCTGAGACGGAGAAGGCAGGCGCGTAGGGCAACGAGGAACAGCCGGTTACCGACAGCGGCGCCGTGACGGTGTGGAGTGTCGCGTCGCTGTAGGAGTCCACCGAAACGGTGAAGCTCTGCGGCGTAGCGGGACACGTGGTCGGGTATCGGAGCCCGTCGAACGTGCTGTCGATCTCGGCGATCGAGATCGGGACACCGTAGAGCGAGTTGGGCAGCACGAAATCGATCGCGACTCCGACGCCTTGTGGATCCCCGGACGGACGGATCCTGACGTCGGCCGTGTCGCCGATTTGGGTGCCGTTGCTGTTGACCGCAAGACCGGCGAGGTCGCGGGGCTGTGGCGGCGGCACGAGGTCGAAGGTGACCGGCGTGGTGATGGGGATCGTCCCGTACGCATCGGCCGACACGGTGCCGCTGCCGACTTGGCACTTCGTGTCGGCGAGGTCGGCGCTCTTCAGGCAAGCGCCGCCGTCGATCGAGGCGTCGGCCAGGAGCCCGGGAGGCAGGCCGAGCGTGAGGTGCTCGGGAGAGTCCGTCCCGGTAAAGGTGAACTTCAGGTCGACGCCAAGGTTCTGGGTCGCGCCCGCCGTCGTGCCACCACTCTGATCGAGGCTCAGCGACGGCGTGACGGACGCCAGTGCGCTTGGAGCGAACACCACGGCCGCGACGCCGAGGACGATCGCTGACGCGAACAAACGACAAAACCTCGCGCCCATCGCGCATCCTCCTGCCTCTCGACAATCAACCGAGCCTGGACCGCTCGGGGAAACCGCGGCACATCATTGCAGCCGAACGCCGTCAACGCGCGGTCGGCGTCTCTGCCTCCTCGATCAGCCGGGTCGGTTCGTCGTCGTGGCGGCAAGCCCGAGGATGCCGAGTACCCGGGCGCCGCGAGCCAGCTCCCCCGGGTGTGGATCGCGGTCCGCAAGAACCTGCGGAGCGTCGTTGAGCAGGTGACCGTCGCGGACATCGCGGGGTCTGACCTGCCCGACTCGATCAACCGGCTAGCGGATGATCCGGAGGCGTGGGTGACCCGGTAGGGTCTCCGGGGCGCTACGACGCCTTGATTCCGCGCTTGCGGGACGCTTTCTTGAGCTTCGCCTGCCGCTGCTTCCCACTTCGAATCCGACTGGCGCCGGCTTTCTTGGACTCCGCATGCCGCTGCTTTCCCCGTCGCTTCCGCTCTGCGGCAGTCTTCTTGGCCGATCTCTTATTCGCTTCGTCCGCGCGCTCGCCGGCTGCGCCGAACACCCGATCCCCCGTCTCACGGACCAGCTGCTTGACCTCGTCGAATGCGCGTTCGACTCTGCTCGTCGGCTTCTTGCGACGCCGGCCTGGCACCCTCGTGACGCGCGCGCGCAGATCCTGCCTGGATTTCGCCATGGTGGCTCCTCTCAATCCCTTTTTGGAACCGCTACCCGCGCGAAGCCA
The DNA here is from genome assembly GCA_963737055.1 of uncultured Solirubrobacterales bacterium. Classification (GTDB taxonomy): domain Bacteria; phylum Actinomycetota; class Thermoleophilia; order Solirubrobacterales; family Solirubrobacteraceae; genus Palsa-465. The sequence continues at coordinate 369,715 of CAVTRE010000006.1, forward strand.
GATGTATCTCGCCCGATCAGCCGGTGAAGGACACCGCCCTGACGCTGGAGAAGGCGTCCGTGAGATGAACGGTGGCGGTGTGGCCGGCCGTTATCGTCGCCGTCTTGCGCCCGCTGGACGCGCGCGCCTGGACCGAGCTCGTATGGCCGTTCGAGGTCTCGGTGACCGTGCAGCGCGACCCGTCCGCAAGGCCCGGGAAATTCCGCGACAGCGAACCGCGGCGGGTATGTGCGGGGATGAGGAAGGCGTAGGTGTGGGTCGGATCGCCACAGGCCACGAGGATCGCGATCCGACCCTGATGTCCGCCCGCCGGCCCGGCGATGGTCTTGGTCACCCTCAGTGTGCCGACGCCCACGTCCGGCGCGGGGCCGGGCGCGTGCTCGTAGACGTCCATCACGTTCACCGGTACCACCGCGTCGGCCGGGACGGTGACGTTCTCGCCGCTGCCCGACACGATCGCCGTGACGGTGTCCGTGGCCCCGTCTGCGGTCTCGGTGACCGTACACAGTGAGCCCGGCCGGACCGGGCCAAAGCTCTGCGAATAGCTGCCCGCGGAGGTGCCCGCAGGGACGGTGAAGTCAGGCGACACCGCGGTGCCGTTGCAGACAGCCTGGATGCTGACCGGTCCCTGTTGGCCCGCGAGTGGACCGGCGATCGTCTTGGTCACGAGCAGGGAGCTCGGGCCGGGACTCGGGATGGCGCTGTACGTGTCGGTGATGTCGACCGTCTCGCGGCTGCCGGCGTGGATCGTCGCTTCCTGCCCGTCGCCAGTTACCACGACGTCGGTACCGACCACGCTGCCGTTCGATGTCTCGATGACCGTGCACTCCGTTCCGGCGGCGATGCCACGGTAGGTGCGAGACGTGGTGCCACCAGGCGTGCCGGCTGGGATGACGTAGTCGCGCCTGGCCACGCCGTCGTCACAGTCCACGTGGATAACGACCTGCCCCTGCGATCCGGCGGCTGGGCCGGCGATGGTCTTCTCGACGCGTAGCCTGCCGCCAGGCACAAACTCCGCGTGGCCTTGGACCGTGGTGTCCAGCGTCGCGTTCTGCGCCAGGATTAGCCGCTGGGCGTCGCTGATGCCGCCGTTGCCGTCGTAGAGATAGACGTTGCCGCTCGGGACGGTGGCCGCCGAGGTCGCCTGCAGCACAGCCTCGGACGGCCCCGAGGAGCGCAGCCAGATCTTCTGGCCAGACGGTACCTTGGTGCCGTCGGTGATCGGGTTCTTACCCGCCCGGTCCGAGGACATGGTACCGCCAGTGGCGTTGACAACGGCTCCCCCCGGGGCGTCCGTGGTGACCGTGAAAGGTCCGAGCGCCCGACGGGCTCCGCTCACGGTCCCCGGGGTGATCGTGAGGCTGGGCGGTGGCGGCTCAATCAGCGGACCCTGGGCGATGATCCTGGTCACGATGGCGGCCACAGTGCTGTGCAACTCATCACCGGTGTTCAGGACGTACCGGTCGGAGAAGAACCAGATGGCGGCCTGCACGGCGGCGGCCGTCTGGTTGGCCGTGGCCGCGGTGCCGCCCGCCAGGTTGGCTGGTTCGTTGGTCTTCGGGTAGTACTCGTCGAGGATTCGCGCCACGTAGCCCACGTTGTGGACGTTGGAGGCGTTCCACGTGCCCAGGGCGTAACCGATGCCGCTCCACGTGTCCGTGTTGATGTCGATGCAGTACAGATTCAGCGTGTCGCCGCCCCCCGGCGGGCGGCCGTGAATGACGCCGGCGAAGCCCTCGTCCTTGGCGGTGAAGCCGGAAGACGGGTTTTCTGGCGGATAGCCCTGGGCCACGGGGTCGTAGGGGTTATCGGCGTCGGCGATGAATCCCGTCACCTGCTGGCCTGGGAACCAGTCGCTGACCGCCATCTCCGTGTTGCCCCGCACCGTCGCTCGCGACGGGGGCGGCCCGGGACGGACCACCGCACCGGCCGTCGCGACCGGCAGCACCAGCAGTCCCAATGCCAGCGACGGGACGACAAGCACCCGCAAAATGCAGCGCGACACGGCCACCCACCTCCTGGCCATCACCGCCTGGCCGTCGACTCTCTCGCGCCCGAGCATATCCTCGGCGGGCAGGCAGCGGGAGGGCGCGTGCACCTCTCTTAGGGAGGCGCACACCCCCTTCCAAGTGACGTGTGGGTGACTACCGTGTCAGGGGAGCGACGGCCTGGCTCGGTTGCTCGAGAGTCGCGCGTTGTGAGCCGGCGATATGAGGGTGACGCTCGGATGGCGCGCCGCGGTCCCCAATCGCGCGCGGGACGGCCCCTGCCGCGCGAGATCCACGAGATCTCCCGGAGCGACATCCCTAGCAGCGTCGCCGTGGCGATGGCGTAAACCACGAACAACGCGAAGATGCCGATCGAGATGTTCTGGAGAACGGCGGTCACGCGCTCACCTCCGCCACGATGCGGGCGTATTCGACCGCCATGCAGACGAGGACTCCAGACGCGCGTGTGCACCCGTCGCCGCACGCGGTCGGCGGGCTAACGCGAACAGCGCTTCGGCGGCGCGAATTGCCGTCTCCCGGTCCTCGTCCTCGGTGCGTTCGTCGAGCGTGGGGCTGCACCTCGGGTCATCGAAGGAACCGAGCGACTCGCTCGCTGTTCCTCCTCGGAGTCCCCGATGGTGACGAAGCGTTCGAGTTGCAACAGCACCTCGAGATCGACCTCGGCAACCAGTGACGGGCCGAGCGCGATCAACTGTCTCAGGCGGTCCACCTCGAGAGCGCCGTCGATCTGGCGTCTATGGCGACGCGCTCGGGAAATGCTACTTCGCGGCCGCGACCGCCGCCAGTGGTCGGCGGTAATGCCGGCTGACTGACTGACTGACTTCTGATTGATGATCAAACATCCCAAAAACGCCCCACTCTGATGTCCATATAGGCAAGCGCGACCAGCGCGGCTACGCCGAGCGCGAGGAGGAGTGGGTAATCCTCCCACCCTCGGTAACTGAAGATGATCCGGTGCGAGCCCGCGGGGACGGTCGTGGCGACAAGCGCGGGCGCCACGATTTCGGTGCGCTGCCGGCGTCCGTCGACGGTCGCCGTCCAGCCGGGGTCGAACGATGCGCTGAGCACGACGACTCCGGCTTTGCGCATCCGCACACTGGCCGCCACCAGCCCCTCCTCCAGCCTGTCGGACTCCGCGAGCACGGTCGCGGCCGGCGTCGCCCGCGACGGTTGCGGCAGCCGAGGTTCGCGATCACCGGACTGACCGTACGCCACGCGAAGGTAGTCGCCGGCCTGCGCGAGCCGCGAGTTCAGCACCGGGATGCTGCGCGTGCCGATGTCGCTGCGATTGGCAGCGAGAGCGCCGGCGATCGTCCCGGCATGCAGAACGCCGCCGTCGGCCGGCAGCGTCCATAGCGAATACGGGCCGGCCCGGAGCTCGAGCCGAGCGGGGACGGGAGGTCTCGAGCTTGAGGGGACGATCAGGTAGCGGATCCCGAACAGCCCGTAGTCGGCAGGGTTGCGCTCGTCGAAGTAGTACTCGGGATCGGTCATCAGCGAGGCGGTGCGGAGCGTGTAGCCGACTTCGTCGACGTCGCGGCTCTCGAGATACTTGAAGACCGGGACGGCGCCGACGGCGAACTCCGCGCCCCAGTCGGACGGCATGCCGGCGTACGTCCGGCCGCCCCCGCCGCGCTTGATCACCGCAATCAGGCGGTCGAGGTCAGCGCCCTGGGTGTCGTCGGCGCGGCGCTGCGCCGCGATCGCGGCGCCGTCGTGACGGTCGTAGGCGCCGAGCTGGAGCCAGGCGGGCGCGAGCACGACGATCCCCGCGACGAGCACAGCCGCCGCGGACAGGCCGGATGGCCGACGCGGCACCCGAGCTCCCAGCAGCCGCACACCGCGGACCGCCAGCCAGGCCGCTCCGCGACCGGCGAGCAGTAACACGGCGAGCTGCACGCCCATCATGAAGCGGCGGAAGAAGAGGTCCGCGCTGCCCGGGATCAGATCGGCGAGCGATCCGAACGTCGTACGACCGAACGCGAACAGGAGGCACACCCCGAGCGCGACGAGCAGGGCGCGGGCGTCGGCGTCCGAGGACCAGGCAAGCCACGCCAACCCGAGTCCGAGCGCGGCGAACGCGGTCACGACTGGCAGACGGCCGTGGTCGAGCAGCTGCCCCGAGACCAGCCAGTCGAGCACTTGGCGTACTCCGTAGCCGTTCACCAGCGGTGTGCCCTGGAACGGCTCGTTGACGGCTGCCCAATCCCGTTGCGCGACCAGCGGGACGATCACCCAGGCGCATGCGAGCAGCGATCCGCCGAGGAGGACCGCGGCTCGCCGCAGACGGGAGACGAGCGGCTTTCCGGCGACGAACGGCCACACGAGCAGCACCGCGAGGGCCAGATAGCCGGTCTCGAAGTGCAGCGCTACCGTGAGCGCTGTCAGCAGCGCCGCCCAGACGTAGCCGCGTCCTTCGCGGATCGCTCGCCAGCTGAGGCCCCACGCGAGCGGCAACGTCCACGACGCCCACTGCTGCGTCCAGACGCCGAACCCGCTCCACACGTAAGCGTGCTGCTCGTACCCGACCCCGGTGACGCTCACCAGGAACGGGGACATCGCGGCCGAGGCGGCCGCCGCCGGCCGCCCCGCCCCGAACATCCGGGCCGACAGGTAGACGCTGATCGGCCACAGCGCCAAGAGCAGATACAGCGACCACCGAAACGCGACGTCCGGCCCGGTCAGCAGACCGATCGCTCCGGTGAAGATCGCGGGGAGGCTCTGGTAGTGCAGGAACTGGGGCGACCCGAGCCCCAGGTAGGGAAACCAGGAGGTGAGCGGCAGGTTTCCGGCGCGCAGCTGCGCCGTCGCGAACCGGACCATCTGCTCGTGGAGCGAGCCGTCGTTTAGGTACGAGACCCCGAGCGTTAGCGCCCGCAGGCTCGCGAGGTTCCACGCGACCGCCCCCGCGAGGATCGCCCACGACCACCATGCCGCGACCCGGCCCCCGCCACCAGCCGGGGGCCGGACCGCCAATCGCACCATCGGCGACGTCCGCGCGGGGCGGGCGCCGGTGGCAGTCACCTGATCAGCTGTTGCCCGAATACCCGCGGAGCGTCGACAGACTCGCGTTCGCCGGGTACACGCCGCAGGAGGCCAGGTGGAAGGTGCCCTGGGCCGTGTTGCCAGCCGACTCGCCCTGGCTGATGATCTCCGTGCCGTTCGTGCCCACGAGAACCTTCACCGGTGGACCCGACGTGCTTGTCGCGCCCGGCGCCGGCGTACAGGTCACCGGGCCGTTGGTGCGTGCTGGGCCGGTCGCCATCGCGATCCCGATCTGCTCGTGCGTCCCCAATGCGGCGAGCCTCTGGTTCACCTGGGGAAGGTTCTGGTCCGTGCCATAGTTCAACCGCACCAACACCGAGCCGTCGCTCGCCCTCGTAACGGCGTACGCCGGCGGGGCCGACGACCCGCCCAGGATGAGCACGAGCGCCGCGCCGACACCCGCGAGCCCGAGCGTGCTGCCCGCCAGAAGGCGCGGGCGCGACACACGGGCTGGACGCGGCCCGGTCCGATTGGCGTGTGCAGCTTGGTGCTCGCGGGCGAGGTCGATGGTGATGCTGGCGCCCAGGGCCTCCCCCAGACGCTCCAGATCGGGATCGAAATCGAGACGAGTCATGATCTGTTCTCCTTGGACGGGGTCAAATGCCGTTTGAGGGCTTTCAGCCCGCGGTGGACTCGGACCCGCGCGGCGGCGGGGGTGGTGCCGAGTGCACGAGCGACGTCTGAGTACTCCAGGTCCTCCAGCACGCGAAGGCGCACGGCTTCGCGCTCGTGCGCGGGCAGGGTGTCGAGGAGCTCGTCGGCTCCGTCGGCCCACGCGGCCTCGGGCATCGGATCCTCGACGCGCTGCGGACGGTCAAGCCGCTCATGCAGCCCCAGCCGGTCGGTGGCACGTTGTTCGAGCACGCCGCGGCGGATCGACATCAACAGCACGTTGCGGGCAATGCCGTAGATCCACGGCGCGGCTGAGCCGTTGGCCTCATCACGGAACCGGGCGCGGACGAGCCACGCCTGGGCGAAGGTCTCGGCCGTGAGATCGAGCGCCGTCGCCCGGCTGCCGGTGCGGCGCAGGAAGTACTCATGCACCGCCTGGGCGTAGCGTTCATACAGCTCCCGGAACGCGTCGGGATCGTGGCGCGCGGCGGCGAGCAGCGACGCATCACTGGACACGGCCGGCGCGGGGAGGGTTGGTGGAGATGTCATCGGAGGGTTCATTGCACGACCTCCGCGCAGTGTTACCGGCTCACACGCTCGCCAGGCGGGTGTCCGGGCTAGATACTCAACGCGCTATCGGCGCCGGCGGACCCACTTGGAGTCGATCGCCGACCGCGTCAACGCCGCAAGTACGGTGAGGGCGACGGGCAGGCGCGTGGTGAACTGCCATAGGGTCTGACCGCCAAAACCCAAGTCGGCGTACCGGTGAGGCGTGACACCCCTGAGAGCGGTCGAGGGCTGCCCTGATAGGAAATTGTTCCCCCGCCCCCGGCCGGGTCAGAGCGCCGTGTAACTGCTCTCCGGTTCCTGGGGGACCGACTGATCATCGGTGGTGGACAGCGTGTCGCCCGACTGCTCATCCTCGTGGGTGGCTGCCTGCTTCCTCGCGTCCTTCTTGGCCTGCTTGTCGACGCGCCGCTCGCGGAGCTTTCGTTCGCGATTGAGCTTCGCCATCGTGGTCTTCCGCTTCCCGCTTGATGCCATGCGTGTCCTCCTGCTCTCAAGGGATCTGGAGCGCGCCGACGGCACGCGAACTTGAACGGGACGCAGCCAGTCGCGCTTCTGGATACGACCTGAGCGAGCGAGGGTCCACGTGAACCCGCGCTCGCCGGCCGCAGTCGGTGCCGTTTACAACGTCTGGACGTTCACGGCGGCCGGGCCCTTGGGGCCCGACTCGGTGTCGAAGCTCACCTTCGCGCCCTCAGCCAACGACTTGAAGCCGTTGCCCTGGATCGCGCTGTGATGCACGAACAGATCCTTGCCGGAGTCATCGGGGGTGATGAACCCGTAACCCTTGTCGTCGTTGAACCACTTCACGGTACCTGTTGCCATCTTGTTCCTCCGGAGACATGTGCCCTACGAAACGCGGAGGGTGCTAGACGCAACAACTGCGGAAACGCTCGGCACTACTTTCGTCGAGCAGACGCTCGACCTTGTCGAAGTCTAGCGGCTTGCGACGGACGCTTGGCCGCGCTGGCGGCCGATCCGTCCGTGAGCTCCGAGAACCGACCGCGGCGCGCCGCCGTATTCGCTTGTAACAGAGCGACAGTTGGAGGCGGACGTGACTACTACGGGCGACAGAGCGACGGCGATAATCGTTGGAGCCGGACCGACGGGAGCGATGCTCGCAATCGAGCTAGCTCGGCGGGGCGTCGAGGTCAGCATCCTCGACAAGCAACCGGCGCGGTCATCGGAGTCCCGCGCGATCGGGATCCACGCCCGCACGCTCGAGGTGTTCGACCAGCTGGGGATCGTCGAGCAGTTCCTCGAGCTGGGCCACCGCGTGGACGGGCTCGCGGTGCACCGGCGGGCGGGACGCCCCGTGCGAATTCACTTCAGCGGGATCGAGTCGTTGTATCCGTTCATGCTCACGCTGTCTCAGGCCGAGACGCAGCGGATCCTCGAGGAGTGTCTGGAGGAGCTCGGGGTGAGCGTGCAGCGAGGCGTTCGCGTCCTCGACCTGTGCGAGGACGCGAACGGGGTCGAGCTGCGGACGATCCGTCTCGGTGAGGTGCGCGAGCGGACGGTGCGGGCGGACTGGGTGGTCGGCTGCGACGGGACGCACAGTGTGGTCCGGCGGAGCCTCGGCCTGTCGTTTGACGGCGAGGACTACGCACAGGACTGGCTGATGGCGGAGGTGAACATCGATCTTCCGCTGGCCCGAGAGCACTTCCACCTGTTCGCCTACACCGCTCCGCCCCTTCCGGTGTTTCCGATGCCCGGTGGCCGCTGGCGGGTGTTCCTCCCGCAGGTGGCCGGGCGCTCGCGGGACGGGCAACGTCCCGACATGGAGGAGATCGACCAGCTGGTTGCGGTCCGGGGCCCAACCGGCATGAAGCTGAGCGATCCGAGCCTGCTCGCGACGTTCCGCTGTCGCCTGCGCTCTAGCAAGGTCATGCGCCAGGGGCGGGTGCTGATCGCCGGCGATGCGGCCCACGTCCACAGCCCGGCCGGCGGGCAGGGCATGAACACCGGACTGCACGACGCCTTCAATCTTGGCTGGAAGCTCGCGCTGGTTGCCGGCGGGCGCGCGCCGGTCGCGCTGCTCGACACCTATCCGCAAGAGCGCGGCCCGATCGCCGCTGACGTGATGGCGGTGACCCATCGTCTCGTGCGGACGTTCACAACCTCCTCACCGAGCCGGAGGTGGCTGCGCGATCGCCTCCTGCCGGCGGTGGGCACCTCGCCGGCGGAACGCCGGTTCGCCACGCGGGTTTCTCAGGTCGCGCACAACTACCGCGGCGGTCCGCTGACATCCACGGCTCCTCGGCCGCAGCGGGGCTCGATCATGCCCGGCGACCGGCTGCCGGGGGTGCACGGGCTACGGCTCGGCGACGGGGAGGTTTCCACGTTCGAGCTGTTGCACGACCCGGTGCACACGCTGCTGGTGCTGGCCGGCCGGCGACCGGACCACGCGAGCCTGCGGGATGTAGTCGCCCGCTTCGGCCGGTGGGAAGCGCTCGCGCGAACGGTCGTGATCGCCCCACCGGACGGCGCGCCCGACGGGGCGGTCGGCGACCCAGAGCTGCGCGCCCACCGGCGCTACCGCGCGCTTGGCGGTCGACTCATCCTGGTGCGGCCGGACGGCCACGTGGCCTGCAGTGCGCCGCCGTCCCATCCGGAGGTCATCGAGCGCTATCTGGAGGCGCTGATCGGCGGCCGCTCGTTCGGCGGGGCGCACGGGGTTGGGCTTGCCGGTGTCGCGGCTGCGTAGAGCGAGAAGGTGAAGTCGGAGTCAGCGGAACTAGAATCGGATGGGGATCGGGGGACCGGTTGACTGAATACGTTCTGAACCAACGCGGCTCGCCGGACGTGGAGCGGGGTCGGCTGAGGCTGCTGGAGGAGTACCACGATCCGCTGACCGCTAGTCAGTTGGATGCAATCGGCGTCGGCAAGGGCTGGCGTTGTCTCGATGCCGGCGCGGGCGGAGGCTCGGTCACGCGAATGCTCGCCGAGCGAGTCGGGAGCACGGGCTCAGTGCTTGCGGTTGATCTCGACACCAGCCTGCTCGAGGAGCTCGTAAGCGACCGAGTCGAAGTGCGCCGTCTCGACCTACTGTCCGACCCGCTCCCCCAAGGCGCGTTTGATCTCGTCCATGCACGCCTGCTCCTGATGTTTCTGTCGCCCCGAGTCGCGGCGCTCGAGCGACTGGTGGGCGCCGCGCGAGTCGGCGGGTGGGTCGCGTCAATCGCGCCGGACTTCAGCACGGTCGCGCTGTCGCCTACGAATCCGGCGTGGCAGCGGGTTTGGTCGTACTTCGTCGACGCGGCCATGGCCAGTGGCTGGGACCCCGGCTACGGCAGCCGCCTGTCTGGCGATCTACAAGCGGCCGGACTCATCGACGTCCACGCCGACTACATCACGCGGTCCTGCCCCGGGGGATCGCTGATCGCCCGACTGCTATCGCTGACCTTGGAGCGGCTCCGAGAGGGAATGGCTCTCCTCGGCGCCCGCACGGGCGAGATCGACGAAGCGCGACGCCTGCTCGAAGAGCCCGCCTGCACCGTCACCTCTCCCATGAGTTGCGTGGCGCGCGGCCGGCGGCCCGGAACACTTGACAGTCGGTGACCCGTCGGCGCGAGCCGACTGGTCACCCGGACCAGCCGGGTCGCACGAGGCCGGACTCGTAGGCGATCACGACGAGCTGGGCGCGGTCCCGCGCGCCGAGCTTGATCATCGCTCGGCTCACATGCGTCTTCGCCGTGGCGGAGCTCACGACGAGGCGCTCTGCGATCTGCTCGTTTGACAGGCCGGCGGCGGCGAGCGCCATCACCTCGCGCTCGCGGTCGGTCAGCTCCTCGAGCGCGTCTGAGCGGGGCGGCTCCTTCGCGCGCGCGGCGAACTCGCCGATCAGCCGGCGGGTCACGGACGGCGACAGCAGCGCCTCGCCGGCGGCCACTACTCGCACCGCCTCGATCAGGTCGCTCGGCTTGGTGTCCTTGACCAGGAAGCCAGCTGCCCCGGCCCGGATCGCGTCGAACACGTACTCGTCGAGCTCGAACGTGGTCAGGATCACGATCCGGACGCCGGCGAGCGCTGGGTCGGCGGCGATCTCGCGCGTGGCGGCGATTCCGTCGAGCATCGGCATGCGGATGTCCATGAGCACGACATCGGGAACGAGTGCCCGCGTCAGGTCGACCGCCTCGCGGCCGTCCGCCGCTTCGCCGACGACCTCGATCCCGTCCTGCGCGTCCAGAAGCGCGCGGAACCCGGCGCGCACCAGCGCTTGGTCGTCGGCCAGCACGGCGCGGATCACGGCGGTCACCCGCCCGGCACCGGGATCCGCGCGCGAACGCGGAACCCGCCGTCGGATCCAGGGCCGGCGTCGAACGTGCCGCCGAGGGCAACCGCGCGCTCGCGCATGCCCGGGATTCCGTTGCCACCGCCCTCGCCGTCCATCGGCTGCACCTCGCGACGATCGCCGGAGGTGCCCGGGCCGTGTCCGTCGTCGTCCACCTGCACGGTCAGCTCACCGGGTCCGTATGTCAGCTCGACGGTCGCAGCGCTGGCCCCAGAGTGGCGAACGATATTGGTCAGCGCCTCCTGCACGATCCGGAACGCTGCCAGATCAATGCTCGCCGGGAGCGGCCGGCGCTCGCCGTGCACCTCGAGCGTGACCCCGACGCCAGCCGCGGTCGTGCGGGTCACAAGGTCGTCAAGGCGGTCCAGGCCCGCCGTCGGCGCCCGGGGCGCCTGCTCGCCGGTGCCGCGCAGCACGCCGAGCACCGAGCGGACCTCGCGCAGCGCGTCGGAGCTCGCCTCGTTGATCGCCGTCAGCGCGATCCGCGCCTGCTCGGGCTTTTCGTCCATCAGGTGCAGGGCGACACCGGATTGGACGTTGATCAGCGAGATGTTGTGCGCCAGCACGTCGTGGAGCTCCTGGGCGATGCGCAGCCGCTCCTCGTCCGCCTTGCGGCGGGCCTGGAGCTCACGCGCCTGCCTGGCCTGCGCGAAGCGCTCCCGGCGGTTGCGCATCCCTTCGGCGCCGGCCAGCGCGACGAGCAGCCAGGCGGCGATCGCCAGCGCCGCCAGCACCATCGGCCCGCCGGAGTGCCCAAGAGCCCAGGGCAACCCGAGAAACACCAGCCAGCCGACTCCGACCGCGGCCCATGCGAGCAAGCGCTCCCCGGCGAAGATCGCCGACACAATCGCGAGGCCGAGGGACAGGAAGTTCGGGCCGAGCGGGTAGCCGAGCGCGACGTACGCCGCCGTGACGGCGAACACGAACGCGAGCACCTCGCGCAGATACCGCCGCCGGAAGACGAGCGCCAGCGGGCCAAGCGCGAGCAGCGCATAGGCGCCGGCGTCGAGCTCCGTAGCAGGGCGACACGCGGACGCCCACCAGCAGCTGTGCGTGCGCGACGCGTGATGCGCCGCGCCAGCCGTGGCGGCGATCTGGATCACCCCGCACACCAGGGCGAGGCGGACATCGCTTCGGCGGATCCAGCCCGACGGGGTCACAGCCGCACGATAGCCCCGCCCGCGGGGGCCGTCATCGGCTCCCGGGCGCAGCCGCGGATACGCCGGCGGGAGTACGCGGCGCCGCTCCGATCAGCCACCGGGAGCAGCCCAGATGCCGCCCCTCACCCGACGACAAAGCGCCCGCGGGAGAGCATGCTTCTCCATGCATCACGCGACCGACCACACAGACCGAAGGAGCAGCGATGTACGGGTACGACACGATCAGCCAGATGATGCGGAACCCCGACCTGCGCGCGAGCGACGCCGACCGGGAGGCGACCGCCGACCGGCTGCGCCAGCACCACACCGACGGCCGGTTGGATCAGGACGAATTCCAAGAGCGCCTGGACAGGTGCTTCGCCGCGAAAACCGTTGGCGACTTGGCCGAGCTCTCGCGTGACTTGCCGGACGATCCGGCGCGCCGACAAGCGGGCGGCCGCACCGGCTTCGGCCTGCTCAGCTGCCTGCGCATGATCCCGATAGTCCCGATCATCCTGGCGATCGTCGCCCTGCACCTGATCGTCGGTGTGGTGAGCGGCCTGTGGATCCTCATCCCGCTGTTCTTCCTGGCCCGCTTCATGATCTTTCGCGGCGGATTCCGCGCCTGGGGCGGTCGCCGCGGAACCGCGCTCTAGCGGCGCGGCGCGCGCCGTCAAGCGACCGGCGGACCGGCCGTCGCGCTCAGCGTCGAGATTCAGTCGTCCGGACTGCGACCAAGCTCCTGCCACTTCGATTCGGACATCTCCACGTCGTAGTGCTGGGCGGCGGCCTTGATGTTCTCGAAGGCTTGCGCACGCTCCGCATCGGAGACGTCGATCACCTGATCGAAGCGGGCGATGGCATTACGGACGTGTTCCGCATCGGTGAGTGGCTCCTTGCGCTCTCTTGGGAACGCGAACACGGAGTCCGCCAGGTCGCTGCGTTCGGTCAGCTCGCCGTGCTTCTCGTGTGGCTTCCAGGTCGCTGCCATGAATCACTCTCCTTGCGCGCGGTGTTGTCGGGACTGTAGCCCCCGGCGGTCGAGCATCATCACGCGATACCGTTAAGCCGAACATGTCAGACGAAGTCGCGATTGACCCCTCTGCTCCGCCCTCTGGGACCGGCTGCGTCGAATGTCTGGCGGAAGGCGGGTGGTGGCTTCATCTACGGCGCTGCGCCCAATGCGGGCACATCGGTTGTTGCGACTCGTCCCCCTCGCAGCATGCAAGCCACCACGCAGCCGACGCCGGTCACGCGCTTGTCCGCAGCTTCGAGCCCGGCGAGGACTGGTTCTGGAACTACCGCACAGAACAGTTCTACGACGGTCCGCCGCTCGCCCCGCCAGAGCATCATCCGCTCGACCAACCTACGCCTGGACCCGCCGGGCGAGTGCCGGCGGACTGGCAGCGCCACCTCCATTAGGCAGGAATCCCGGGGCCGCCTTCGCCTCGGGTGGCGAGGATTCGCGCAACCCGCCCATGACTACCCCGCAACCAAGTCGAGCACCGCCAGCTCGATAGCAGCCCGACGCTCCTCCGGCGCGAGGCCCCGGTTCTCGATGCGGCGCAGCTCGCCGGCGATCGTCCAGCCAGATACGAAACGATCGAACACGCGAGGATCGATGTAGGACCCGCGGGCGACGGCGGGCGTATTCCCCAGCGCCTCGGACACATCCATCGTGGCTTGTCGGATCGCTCGCCGCCGACCTCGGTCGCTGGCAGGATCCTCTGTGGACCGGGCCAACGCCACCGCTGCCAGGAGCGTGCCGTTCCAGGTTCGGAAGTTCTTGGCGCTGAACGAGTCGCCAATCAGGTTCTTCAAGTGCTCGTTTATGAGTGGGGCGTGGACCTGGTGCCACGCCCGCCTCTCCCGGAACGCAAGCAGATGCTCGCCGCCTCCGCGCCGTCGTTTCAGGGCACCCACGATCTCTATGCAGCAGGGATCTGCGACGGCATGGACGCGACGAACGCCCTCCTTGCCGAGGTAGTCGAACACTGCGCGTCCCTTCTCAATTGAGACATTGGCCTTGGCGATCGTGGCAAGGCCGAGGTGCCCGTCTTCTTTCTCGTAGACCTCGCTGCCAATCCGGAACATTCCGACGTCAAGCAGTCGGACCGAGCAGGACAACACGCGCTCCCGGTTCAAAACGTGTCCTGACTGCATCGCGTCGAGCACGCGCTCACGCATCGTCGGCAGGGTGTGGGCGAACGCGACCATGTGCTCGAACTTCAGGTGGGCCTGCTGGCGGCTCCACAGATCGTGGTAGCGGTATTGGCGACGGCCCGCCGCGTCCACGCCGGTCGCCTGCAGGTGCCCGAGCGGGTCCGGGCAGATCCATACATCCCGCCACGCGGGCGGGATCGCGAGTGCCCGAATCCGAGCAAGGGCGGACGGGTCTGTCAGCGGAGCTCCGTCAACGTCGAGGTACGCAAACCCAGCGCCAGCAGCGACCCGGGCAAATCCGGCAAGCGCAGCGTTGGATCGGTGGAGCCTGGGCGAGATCGGTCTGCTCCGCGGTGAGCCAGGCACGCACGAGGATCAGTCGTCGCGCGGTGGAGGCTGAAAGACGATTCGTTTGAGCTCGGCGAGTGCGTGGCCGCCGAGACGAATTACGGTCTGGAACCCCTCGAGTCCGAGTTCGCCAGCGTCGAGCGACCGTCGCAGTTCGTCGAGTGCCGGTCGCTCGTTGTCGAGTACCTTGTCGCGCGGAGCGTCGAGCATGATCAGGTGTCGCGGGCGCCGGAGACCATGCGCGAGGCGAACGTATCGTTCGCGCTCTAGAGCGTCGAACCCCTCGAGCGGCAGAACCACGTTCTGCCCAGCTTGCAGCCGCTTGAGAACGGCGCCGGCGAGCAATTCGCTGGCACGTTCCTCGATCTCGCTGTCCGCGACGCGACCGGCTAGCAGTGCTCGTACCCGGGCGGGTGCGAGCGTCGCTCCGCGCTCCTCGACAACTCGCTCGGCGAATCGAGCGGGCTCCGATGCCTCCGGGCCGACGATGATGAGAAGGCTTCCGGGCGAGTAGCGCAGCCGATCCGACGGAGCGAGGACACGGCTCCGAACTGACAGATCGACCGGGCGGGGCGGGCCGCCGCGCGCGCCCGGGCGCTCCGACGACCAGCCGGTGCGCTCGTCGGCGGAAATCTTGACGCTTCGGGAGGCGGGTTTCTCGGACACGTAGACAATCATCGTCGACCCAGCCCGTCCGTGCGCCGCCGGTCGGGTTTGCGACCGAAATCCCTCATCCTGACCCGCCACGCAGGGCGGCGGAACCACGCAGCGCTAGGGGAGTAGCGGCACGCCGCCAGCGAGGACCAGCACTGAGCTGCGCGCGCTGTTCAGCTCGTTGCGCACGTCACCTCCGATGACGACGTGCCCGGCCGGCGCGTCCGGCTGCGACCCGACCACGATCAGGTCCACCGGCTCGGCGCGTGAATCGCTGAGCGTTGCCCCGAGTTTCGCGGCCAGCGCGCTCGCGGTCTCCCGGGCGACATCGTTCGTCGGGCCGGCAAGCGGCACGGCGATTGATCTGATCGCGCCGTCGAGGTGCGTTCGCAGGCCGGCCGCGGCGATGGCAACCGCCACCGAGCCACCGTCGAGGAGGTGCTGGGCGGACGTGCCGGGCTCGACGTGACCGGGCGTGGTCCGGTAATCCGAGCCAAACACCACGACCGACGCTCCCTGCCTCTCGGCCAGCTGCCGCAAACTGTCTCCGGTCGAGGCACCGATGACGACGTGGCGAGTGATGTCCGTATCACCCAACGTCGCGGCGCCACGCTCCAGGCGTTGCTCGGCGTCGTGCTGGGCCACCTCCTCCCGGCGCGGGTCGAACTCACGCGAATGGCGCACATATGCGAGCGCCAACGCGAAACCGGCCCGCGCGAGCATCTTGCCCAGCGCAAGCGCGTCGTCGTCATTCGGAGTTCCGTCATAAGAGATGATCACGTTGGCACCCACCGGTAAATCTCCTGAGCGATCCAGTATTACGCACTCACCGGCCGGGAGCGCGGTCGCCCGACATACCGAACGTTCAGCCTGATCCGACGCGCGGCAAGTCGTCCTCGCGCCCCGGGGCCAGCAGATAGACGGCCGCCGCCAGTCCTACGATCGGACCGATGTCACGCAACATCGCCGTCAGACCGTTGGCACCGACATCGGGGTCGATCGCCGGGCCGTGTCCGCGCGGGAAGCCCGAGCGGCACCTATCGCTTGAGATACGCAAGCACGTCGCGGGCGAGGTTGGCGACTTCCGGCGACCCGAGCCCACTGGCGAAGTCCCAGCCCGGCGAGGCCGGGTAGTAGCGGTTGGCGCCGATCGTGATGTCGTGAAAGGCGGGCGCCCGCTGCGGACGGGCAGCGATGGCATACAGCATCGGGTCCACGAATCCAAGCGGCCGAGCTCCATGATCGCGGGCGTACTTGGTCCAGTCGCTGGGAAACAATCGTCGCCGACGGATCGTGCGGCTCGTGCGACGCCTGATCGGTGGAGCGAGCCCCTCCACGCCCCGACCCAGAGAGCACGCGATACGGTCACCGCTATGTCCGGCACTTCCGAGAACTCTCCGTTTGACCGCGATGAGATCGCGGCTCTCTATGACGCCGTCCCGTTTGCGGCGGACATTCCTTTCTACCTCGATCTCGCAGCCGGGGCTGGACGCGTGCTCGAGCTTGGGTGCGGCACCGGACGCCTGCTCCTACCGTTGGCCGAGGCCGGCTTCCAGGTGGTGGGTGTGGACGCATCGCGTGCGATGCTGGCTCGAGCCCGGCGACGACTGGCGGACGCGCCGAGTGAACTCAGAGAGCGGGTGGAGTTGCGGGAGGGCGAAATGCGTGATCTGGAGCTCGCGGGTCGCTTTGACCTCGTGGTGGTGGCCACCAAGACGTTCTTCTATCTGATGACACCGAGCGACCAGCGCCGGATGCTCTCGGCGGTCGCCCGGCTGCTAGAGGCCGGGGGCATCGTGGCGCTCGACCTGCTCAACCCAACTGTCGAGTGGCTGTCGCGTCCTACGGGAAGCGTCCAGCAGGACGTCGCGGGAGAGGTTGGCGAGGCGCGGGTGCTCCGGACCGAAACGGTCGTGAGCACCGACGGCGCCGAGCAGCGGCGGTTCATGCGTTCGGTGTACGACGTCGTCGAAAGGGACGGGACGGTGCGAAAGCACGTCGTGGAGTGGGGGCTGCGCTACACCTACCGGTTTGAGCTGGAGCACCTCCTGGAGCTCTGTGGCCTCGAGGTTCTTGCCGTTACGGGGGGCTATCGGGACGAGCCGTTCGAGGCGGACTCGCCGATCATGCTCGTGACCGCTCGACGGTGAGCGCTCCGCCGAGCTCCAGCGCATGAACGAGTGAGCCGGCAAGCGGAACATTGCAGGCCGTGAGCGCCTCGCGCGGATGGGGCCCGTCTTCCATCAGGACGCATCGGATACCTGCGGCGTAGGCCGCGGTCGCGTCGTCCGTCGTGTCGCCAACCATCAGGACCTCGCCGTGGATAGCGGGAGCGATGGCTTCGAGGTGGCGCAGCAGGTGCGCGGTTTTGCCGCCGCCCTCTTGGGTGCGTAGACCGTCGACGCGGACGAAGGCATTGTCGATCCCCAGTTGACGCACTAGGGCGACCAGCTCATCGTGGTCCCACATCGACAGCAGCGACTGGGTATGCCCGGCGGTGGCCACGGCGGCCAGCGCCGCGCGCGCGTCGGTGGCCAGACTCGCTTGCGCTTGTTGCTCGCGATAGGCAGCGAGGTAAAGGTCGTTTAGGGCGCGCCATTCCTCCTCGGCCACCGGACGCCCGAGCACCGCGGCGTAGAACCGCTGCACGGGGCGCGTGAAGTGCGCGCGATATGCGGCGGCGTCAATCGATGGGCCACCGACGGAGGCGCAGGCCCGCGCCGCCGCCTTCACGACCACGTGAAAGTCGTCGTAGAGGGTGCCGTTCCAGTCCCACACCACGTGCGTCACCATCGGGGGCTATTGTGCCGCCTCGGCCAGGGTCGCGAAGAACGCCTCGGCGGTCTGGGCCCACGTCGGCAGGCTGGCAGCTGTCCGCCGTGCGGCCGCGCCCATCGTGCCACGCAGGCTGGCGTCGTTGCTCAGCAGGCTGATCCGGTTGGCGAGCGCGGCGACGTCTCCCGGCGCCACGAGGAAGCCTTCGCGTCCGTCCTGGGCCAGGTGCATGAGGTTGCCGGCCCGCCAGCCGATGACCGGCAGCCCGGCGCTCATCGCTTCCCCGTAGACCGTCCCGTAGGGCTCGCGTATTGCCGGCAAGACGAAGATGTCGGCTGCCGTGTAGCAGCCCGCGACCCGCGCGCTGGCCAACGCGCCGTGGACGACGACGCGACCTGTCAGGTCGTCGCGGCCGATCCGTCGCCATACCCGCTTCGTGTAGCGGGAGTCGAGGTCGGTTCGCCCCACCAGGTGCAGCGTGGCCGCGCCGGGAGGCGTCTGGCTCACCGCCTCGAGCAACTCGATGATGCCCTTGCGGGTGACCCAGTTGGCCACGCACAGCAACCTCGCGCCCGGTCCGGGCAGATCAATCGGGTCCCAGGAATCGATGCCCTCGAGCGGATCTCGGCCCGGGGGGATCAGCTTGAGTTGCTGGCGCGAATATCCGGCGGATGCAAACGCCTCGAGTAGCGTCTCGCTGGCAACCACGATCGTGCGAGCTCTCCGGTATGCGCGTCGATCGAGCACGCCGAGGAGGGCTCGGCTCAGGCGACCGTGGTCGATGCCGCCCGGTGGCTGGTGGACCATCGCCACCAACGGCGGCCCGCACCGGGCCAGACGCGCGGGCCACGCCCCGAGATGTGCGGCGACGATGCTGTCCAGCACCACCACGTCGCAGTCGGCTGCGGATGCCAGCAGACGCCGGACCGTTAGAGCCCCAGACCCTGGATATCGCTCGGGGATGGACAGAAACGACAGCCGCGCGCGGTGCGCGGGGGCGGCCTCGGCCATGCGTCGGTGGTAGAGATAGCCACCGGTCACGGTCTCGGGATCACCGAGCGTCAGCAGGGATATCTCCAGCATGCGCATAACCCACCTCGCCCCCACCGCCTTCGGCGCAGAGGGGATCCTCGGGGGCGGCGAACGCTACCCCCTCGAGCTTGCCCGCGCGGTGGCCCGCGAGCTGCCCTGCGAGCTGGTGACATTCGGGACGCGGCCCGGCGTCGTTGTCGAGCCGAGCGGCCTGCGGGTGCGCACGCTGCGCACGTTCGCGCGCGTGGGCGGGCACCCCGCGCACCCGCTGGCTGCCGCACTGCCCGGTGCCCTCGGCGCCGCGGAGCTCGTCCATGCCCACCAGTTGAAGGCGGCGCCGACTCGCGTCGCGGCGCTGGTCGCCGCCGTCCGGCGCCAGACGCTCGTGGTCACCGATCACGGCCTTCAGGGCGGCGATTGGCGCGGCGTGTTGCCCCGGCTGGTCGCTCGCTTCTTGACCGTCTCGGAGCATTCGGCCGAGGTGCTCGACCTGCCACGGAACAGGGTGCGCGTCGTCTACGGCGGCGTTGACGTCGACCGCTTCCGCCCCGACCCGCAAGAGGACCGTGAGGGTGTGCTGTTCGTCGGGCGGATCACGCCGCACAAGGGCCTCGACCGCCTGATCGAGGCGCTCCCCGCCGGCGTCCGGCTCACTGTCGTGGGCACCGCCGGACACGATCCGCGTCTGCCCGAGCGCGACTATCCCCGGTTCCTGCGCCGGCTGGCGCAGGACAAGGAGGTCCGCTTTCTCGGCCCGCTGGGCGATGCTGAGCTGGCCCGCTGCTATCGCCAGGCCGCTGTGGTGGTCATCCCGTCGGTGAACCGGACCTGCTACGACCGTCCAGTCGTCGTCTCGGAGCTGCTTGGCCTTGTCGCGCTGGAGGCGATGGCGAGCGCCACACCGGTGCTCGCGAGCCGGATCGGGGGCTTGCCCGAGATCGTCATCGATGGGACGACGGGCGTGCTCGTGGCGCCCGGCGATGTCGCAGCGCTGGCCGAGAGCTTGCGTGACCTGCTGAGTGCGCCCCGCCTCGCGCGCTCGCTCGGCGAGGCCGGGCGGCAGCACGTGCGCGAGCGCTTCACCTGGTCGGCTTGTGCAGCACGATGCCTGGCGGCCTACGCTGATCTCAGCGGCGCGTGGTAGCCGCCGAATGCCGTCGTCGACTCCCACACGCGGACCGCGAGCGTCTGGCCGCCGGCCGCCCGGGCGGCCTCGGCGAGCTGGTCGAAGATCCAGCGGGCAAAGATCTCGACGGTGACGGCTTGCGCACCGGCCGGCCTGATGCGCTCGTCGAGATCGGCCTCCTCCACGCCGGCGAGCGCTTGAAGCAGTGCCGCGTCGAGCACGTCGAGGTCGATGCCCATCGCCCGTTCGTCGAGTTGCGCGCAGCCGACCGCGACCTCGACGCGGTAGTCGTGCGCGTGTCGCTCGCCCTCCGGGCCCTCGACGCCGGGCATGATGTGGAAGGCGGCACGGTCCGGATGGTGCCGGTCTCGTACATCGCGTCAGTCGTAGCACAGCGCGACATGCAGCGCTTCCGGCGCGCCGCCGTCGAGCAGCTCGAAAGCGTCGTGGACGCGCTCGACCGGGAGTTCGTGCGTGGCCAGCTCCGCCAGTGGCAGCTCGGGCATGAGGCTCCGCGCGACCGCGCGCCGTCGCGCCAACGACCAGACCGCGGTCTGGGCCGCCGGGATCGAGGACACCTGTGTGCTGCGAATCGTGAGCCGGCGACGGTGGAAGGCGGCGCCGAGCGGCAGCGCCACGGGATTGGTTCCGTACCACGAGGCCACGAGTGCCGTCCCCTCGTGCGCGAGCAGGCCGAGCGCAGGAGCCAGTGCGGTTGGGCTACCGCTGGCCTCTACGACCAGCGGAACTCCGTACCCGCCCGTGTCTTCCCTCACGATCGCTGAGAGCTGCGCGGGCTCGACCGCCCGCACGCCGAGCCCGGTGGCGAGCTCGCGCCGGAACGGTCTCGGCTCGGCGGCGACGACTCGCGCTCCCGCGCGCTCCAGCAGCAGCGACACCAGGATGCCGAGCACGCCCAGCCCGAGGACGACGACAGGCTCGTGCGCCACGGGACCGGCATCGAGGGTGGCTTGAAGGGCCGTCTCGACAAAGGGGAATAAAGTGGCTTGCCGAGCCGCCACGCGATCGAGCACCACGACATCGGCGGCGGCGGCGACAAAACGGTCCTGATGCGGATGAAAGGCGAAGACCACCGATCCCTCCCCGACCTCGGGTGCCTGGGAAGTCTCGACCCGTCCCACGCACGCGTAGCCGTAGCGGAATGGGAACGCAAAGGTCCCGCCGAGAGCGTCGAGACGCTCGTCCAACGCGAGCGTGGGGTCGATCTCGCCCCGAAACGCGAGCAGTTCGCTGCCACTGCTGATCCCCGAGCGTTGGGTGCGGACGAGAACCTGCCCTTCGGCGGGCTCGAGGAGCTCGATCTCCACCAGCTCCACGCGGCGCGGAGCGCTGAACTGCACCGCACGGGCCTTGTCACGCGTCGCGGGCACGAGGCTCCATGATGCCGCGTCGAGTCGTTTCGGTGCCTCTGCCCACCACGTTTGGGACCTTCGACGCGCACGCGTTCGAGGTCGAGCGCGGCGTCGTGCACCTGGCGCTGGTCAGGGGCGACCTCGGCGATGGGCGCAGCGTCCTGGCCCGAGTCCACTCGGAGTGCTTGACCGGAGATGCCCTAGGCTCGCTGCGGTGTGACTGCGGGGTCCAGCTGCGCGCCGCCCTGCGCGCGATCGCGGTCGAGGGCCGCGGTGTGCTCGTCTACCTCGGCGGTCACGAGGGGCGAGGGATCGGACTCATCGACAAGCTCCGGGCGTACCTCGAACAGGACGCGGGCGCCGACACTGTGGAGGCCAACCTGCGCCTCGGGCTGGGCGCCGACGAGCGCGAATACGGATCGGCGGCAGCCGTCCTGCGCGAGCTCGGCGTGCGTTCGGTCCGCTTGCTGACCAACAATCCGGCGAAGGCCGCGGGGCTGCGTGCGGGCGACGTCGCCGTGGAGAGGACGGAGCTGCTCGCCACCGCCGCAAACGGGCACGACCGCTCCTACCTCGAGACCAAGGCGAGTCGGCTGGGTCACGTCGATCCGGCCGGCCGGCCGCTGGCCGAGTACGCGCCCGCGCAACTCGACGTGGGGGCGCTACTGGGCACCGGTTCGGGCAAGAGCGGTCCCCGGGTGGTCCTCAAGTACGCGCAAACACTCGACGGCCGGATCGCCACCGCGACCGGGGACTCGCGCTGGATCAGCTGCGAGGCCGAGCGCGTCGTGTCGCACGGCCTTCGTGCCGCCTGCGATGCGGTGCTCGTCGGGATCGGCACCGTGCTCGTCGACGACCCGCAGCTCACCGTCCGCATGGTGGCGGGAGCTTCGCCGATGCGGGTCGTGCTCGACAGCTCGCTCCGCATGCCGCTCAAGGCCAAGATCCTATCCGCGGACGCCCACACCCTCGTGCTCACGAGCGAGGACGCCGCGGCCGCGCGCCGTCAGACGCTGCGCCGGCGCGGCGCCCAGGTCGTGGCCGTGCCTCGCGGTCCGGGCGGCCTTGACCTGCCAGCCTGCCTGGCCGCGCTGGAGGAGCTCGGTGTCGCGCTGGTGCTCGTCGAGGGAGGTGCGCGGGTGCTCACCTCGCTGCTTGGCGCGGGCCTGGCCGATCGGCTGATCGTGGCTATCGCCTCGCGGATCATCGGCGCCGGGACCGAGGCGGTCGGCGCCCTCGGCATCACCTCGGTGGCCGACGGCGTGCAGCTCGCCAACCGTTCGTTGCACGTGGTTGGCGACGACGTTCTCGCGGCCTGGGACGTCGTACCTGTGACCTGATTCACCGTCAGGTCGGATGAACAACATCCAATAGGCGCTCGAGCAGCGGACCGCAAGATCGGCTCAGATGGTCCGCGCCCTCCTCGGTGAGGTCCGCGAGAAGCCTCCGCTGCGCGGTGCCCTTGCGGCTCCTTGGTAGCAGTTCTGCTACCATCCCGGTCCCGATGACGATCATCCCGCAGAAGGAACTGAGAAACCACATTGGAGAGGTCCTCCGCCGTGCCGAGGCCGGCGAAGAGATGATCATCACTGTCGCTGGGCGCGAAGTCGCACGGCTCGGCCCCACGGGTCGACGCCAGTGGGTCAGCGGCACCCCGCTCGAGGCCGTATGGCGCACGCCGGCGCCACGCACCCTCACGCAGGATCTCGAGCGCTTCCCGGCCAGTATCAGCGATCCGTTCGCCTAGCCGTGCGGGCGCTGCTTGACACATCGATCCTGGTCAGCCAAACCGCACCCAAGGGTGTAGAGGCTGCGGTCAGCGTCGCTTCCATCGCAGAGCTGCATTTCGGCGTCCTAGTCACGGGCGACGAAGATGAGCGGGCAATTCGCACCCAACGCCTAGGCGCGATCGAGTCGACGTTCGATCCACTCCCGATCACGGCCGATGTCGCGCGCGAATGGGGGCGACTCGCTGCCGCGGTGAGCACACGCGGCGGCCACCCTCGCAAACGAACGATCGATCTGGCGAGCGCCGCGACCGCTAACGTCCACAAGGTTCCCCTGCTGACCGAGAACCTCGGCGATTTCCAAACCATCAGCGACCTCGTGGATGCGCGCGAACCTATCCCGTCGACCGCGGAGTCAGCGCCGGGATCGCGGCCCGACGACTAGCGATGAAGGTCGCGGCCGGGTCGGCAGACCTCGCCGCGGAACAACCAGGCCGCGGATGGTGTGGCTCGCCGCCTCTTGTGTCGCCCTAACGCCGAAAGACGCTCCAGCCTCCCATTTGGAAACTGAAGCGTCTAACTGCCGAGGTGGAGACGGCGGGAATTGAACCCGCGTCCGCAGTCGCGCGAAAGGTGGCGTCTACGAGCGTAGCCGGCACTCTGGTCTCACCCTCGACTCACCTTGCCGGCGGGGTTGTCGAGGGCCAGCTCCGAAGATGTCCCGGGCGGGGCTGGAGCGGACCTCACCCGGTAAGCCCGCTAGTTGAACCAGACCGCCACAGCGGGCGAATGACGGCCGGCTTGACGCTCAGCTGTACTTAGACAGCTACGAGGTCAAAAGTGTGGGAATCATGATGATTCGCACTTATTTGTTCCCGGGTGTTTTACGAGGCCTCCCGGGACCTCGACTCGCAACCACCCCCACGAACCGACCACGTCGAAGCCTGTCGTCCCCGGGGATATGTGTCTATCGAGTATAGCTTTGGGTGGACGGCGGGCACGTCCGAGCCGATCAGGCGAAGGACGTCGTAAGAATCGCGCGGGAACGGCCCACGGGCGTTCCTACAATCTGTAGTAATGGAAACGAACACGCAATGGCCGTTCGCTCCGGTCGGGGCTCAGGAGCAGCCGCTCCCGGAGCCCGAACCCCCGTTTGAGCAGCAGCGGCGGGGCCCGGGCCCGATCCGCCGGCGGCTGTCGGCAATCGGAGCCGCGATCGTTGCCGTGCTCGCGAAGCTCAAGGCGATCCTCCTGCTGCTTCCGAAGGTGAAGCTGCTCGCGTCGTCGGGCACGATTCTGGTGTCGCTCGCCGCCTACGCGGCGCTCTGGGGATGGCCGTTTGCCGCCGGGTTCGTCGCGCTGCTGTTCGTGCACGAGATGGGGCACGCGATCCAGCTCCGGCGCGAGGGCATCAAGGCCAGCTGGCCGATGTTCATCCCCTTCCTGGGCGCGGTGATCGCGGCCCGCTCGCTCGGCGACAACGCCACGGCCGAGGCGCGGGTCGGGCTCGCCGGACCGATCCTGGGGAGTATCGGCGCGGCCGCGTGCGTGCTCGTCTGGCACGCCACCGGCAACGACCTGTGGCGCGCGCTGGCGTTCACCGGCTTCTTCCTCAACCTGTTCAACCTGCTGCCGGTCGTACCGCTCGACGGTGGCCGCGCGATGGCGGCGATGGCGCCGTGGATGTGGTTCGTCGGGTTTGCCGCGATCATCCCGCTCGCGATCATCTTCCCCAACCCGATCATCCTTCTGATCCTGGTGTTCGCCGGCTTCGAGACGTACAAGCGCTGGAAGCAGCGTCGAGCGGGCGGTATCGCCCAGGAGGCGTATTACCGGGTCAGGCCGCTCGACCGCGCTCTGATCGCGGCCGTGTATCTAAGTCTGGTGGCGCTGCTGGTCGTCGGAATGCACGCCACGCTGGTGGCGCGCACGCTGAGTTAGCCGCGCGCGCCCCCGGTTTCGGGCTCAGGCAGGCGGCGGGTTACGCCGGTACACCTGCGTCTCGTTGTAGGTGTCGCGCCGAGCCCACCAGAAGGTGTAGATCAGCGACAGCACCAGGCCAACGAGACCGACCACGAACAGCACGGTTCCAGCCGTCTGGATGTTGAATCCCTTCACGTTTGCCGTGACGGCCCACTTAAGGATCGCCCCGATCGCGATCAGGAGAATGCTCGAACCAATCGTCATAGGCCTGGGCTACCCGACGTTCGGCCTCGCTACGCATCCGGGTCATCCCGCCCGCGAACTTAGTTGAGGACTCAAATCCCCGGACCGCCCAGGTCGACGAGGACGATCAGGGCGCACCCCAACGCACACCAACCAGACGGCTACTGCCGCGCCTCCCGCAGTTCGCGCTGCACATCCCGGGTCATTTCGCGCTTCCGGATCGACTCGCGCTTGTCATAGATGTCCTTGCCGCGCGCCAGCGCGATCTCGATCTTCGCCCGGGATCGCGGACCCGCGAAGTAGATTCGCGTCGGCACAAGCGTCAACCCCCGTTCACGGGTCCGCCCGATCAGCCGCTCGATCTCGTACTTGTGCAGCAGCAGCTTGCGCGGGCGCTCGGGTTCGTGGTTCTCCCGCGACGCCGGCCCGTAGGGCGCGATGTAGAGCCCGATCAACCAGACCTCGCCGTCGCGCACGACCGCGTAGGAGTCCTTCAGCTGGGCGCCCGACTCGCGCAGCGACTTGACCTCGGTGCCGGTGAGCACGAGCCCGGCCTCGAACCGCTCGAGCAGGTTGTACCGGTACGACGCCTGGCGGTTGGTGGCGACGTCGCCGGCGGCCGCCTTGCGCTTCCGTCCCTTGGCCATGAGCTACGACACTTCCCCGACAGGGAGCAGATCGACCCGACCGCGCGGCGCGTCGATCCCCCCGACACGGACCTGTACCGGGTCCCCGAGACGGATCGTTCCGCCGCTGCGCGTGCCGATGAGCATCGTCCCTGGCTCGTTGAGCTCCCACCAGTCGCCGCGGAGCCGGCGCACCGGTAGCAGCCCCTCGAACTCGCCGCGCTCGCCGAAGGCCACGAAGGCGCCGGCGCCGGCGAGCCCGACGACCTCCCCGTCGAACGCCTCATCGGGGTCCGCGCCCCGCAGCCGCCGCTCGAGCAGGAAGCACAGCGCGATGTCATCCGCATCGCGTTCGATCGCCATCGCCTCGCGCTCGCGCGCCGAGCACCATGGCCCGGCGTCGCCCACCCACCCGGCGTCCGGCGCGGGCTCGTCTCCGGATACCGCCGATAGCAGCGCCCGGTGGCAAATGAGGTCGGGGTAGCGCCGGATCGGGGAGGTGAAATGGCAGTAGCTCGCGAGCTGAAGGCCGGCATGCCCGCGGTTGCGCCGGTCGTAGTAGGCCTGCTTCAAAGACCGCAGCACCAGGCTCGTGAGGGCCCGGCGGCCTCGCCCACCCCGAGCCGCCGCCCACTGGTCGATGAGCTGCGACGCCTCCCCGATTACGTCGGCGGCCTGCTGGGGCGTGAGGTGTCCCTTCGGCACGGGCGGCGTCGGCACCTCGAGCGAGGCGAGCTGTTCGACCAGACGCTCGGCCGCGGCGCCGTCGGGGCGCTCGTGCACGCGATACAGCGTCGGCACCCGCCGGTTCGTCAGCAGCCTGGCCACCTGCTCGTTCGCGGCGATCATCAGGTGCTCGATCATGCGGTGGGACTCGGTCTGGGCGACCGGGTCGGCGGACGCGACGTTGCCGCGCCCGTCGAACTCGAACTCGGGCTCGGTCGACTCGAGTGTCAGCGCGGCCTGCGACGCGCGCCGCTCCTCGAGCGCCGCCGCAACCCCCCGCGCGACCTCGAGGGTCGGGCCCCAGTTGTCCGCCGCGCGCGACCGTCCGTCGAAGATGCGGTCGACCTCCGGGTAGTCGAGGCGCACGTCGGAGCGGATCACCGACCGGTAGAACGCGCTGCTCCGAACCTGCGCACCGTCGAGCACGAGCTCGACCGTGACCGCCAGGCGATCCTGCCCCGGGACGAGCGAGCAGGCGTTGTTCGAAAGCGCCTCCGGCAGCATCGGCTCGACCGCGCTCGGGACGTACACGCTGGTCCCGCGTCGGTAGGCCTCCCGGTCGATGAGAGAACGCGGGCGCACGTAGGCCGAGACGTCGGCGATGTGGATCCACACTCGCCGGGCGCCGTCGTCCTCTGCGGCGGCGGAGACGGCGTCGTCGAAGTCCCGCGCGCTCGGGGGGTCGACGGTGAGCGTCGGCAATGAGCGCAGATCGCGCCGGCCCGCCGGCAACAACTCTCCGTCGCCACCCGGGAGGACGGAGGACGCCTCGCGCGCCTCGTGCTCGACCGCGGGGTCGAACCGGCGCCGAAGTCCGCGATCGACCATCAGCCCTTCGATCACGTCGCGCGCGACATCCGAGCGGCCGATCCGGCGAACGACAGTCGCCCGTCCGCCGCCTCGACCGTTCCGGCGCGTGGCCGCCCGGACCACGATCAGATCGCCAACCGAGACGTCGCGATCACGGCTGACGACCGGCCGCGGGCCCGGGCCGAAGAAGGGCTCGGCGACGAGGAACTTGCCCCGCCGAGCCAGCACCGCCACCCGCGGACCGCCGCCCGCGTCCGTGCCGGTGCTCACTGCACCTCGGCGGCGACGGTTCGCTCGGCGACCGTGAGTGCCGTGTCGGTCTTGGCGCCCGACTTCTGTGTGGCGTAGATATCGGGCGCGATGCCGGCGCCCTCCTTCACCCCGCCGCCCCCGAGGTTGCGACCGCTCGGGGTGAAGTACTCCCCGACCGTGAAGTCCAGCGCGCCCCCGTTGGGGAGAGGCTCGATCTCCTGGAACACGCCCTTTCCGTACGTGTGCGCGCCGACGACCTTGGCCCGCCCGCGGTCGTGCAGCGCGCCGGTCACGATCTCGGCGGCCGACGCCGTCCCGCGATCGACCAGCACCACCAGCGGGATGCTCGTCGGGATCGCGCCGCCGCGGGCCACGTACACCTGGCGCGGCGCGGCGCGGCCGGCGGTCGAGACGATCGTGCCGTCGGGGATGAAGATGCTCGCGACGTTCACGGCCTCGTTCAACAGGCCCCCGGGGTTCTCGCGCAGGTCGAGGATCAGCCCGCGTGCGCCCTCGTGGAGCACCTTCTCGACCTGTGCGCGCAACTCGGCGCCGGCGCCATCGACGAACTGCGTAAGGACGAGGGCCCCGAGCTT
The DNA here is from genome assembly GCA_963737055.1 of uncultured Solirubrobacterales bacterium. Taxonomy (GTDB): domain Bacteria; phylum Actinomycetota; class Thermoleophilia; order Solirubrobacterales; family Solirubrobacteraceae; genus Palsa-465. Next base: position 397,755 of record CAVTRE010000006.1, read on the forward strand.
TACCCCGTGATAGGTGATGATCGTTCCGCTGGCCACCGGGACGACGATTTCCTGGCGAACCAGGCTGACCACCTGCTTGTGGCTCCCGCGCAGGAGCGTCAGCGTGACGCGCGTCCCGGCCTTGCCCATGATCAGCGTCGAGCCGAAGCTCGCCGGGCGGCTCGCGAGCGAGGTCGGCCCAACCGCCGCGATCACGTCGCCCCGGTTGAGGCCGGCCTTGGCCGCCGGAGACCCCGGGAACACGTCGTCGACGAGCAGCCCCCGCGAGGTCGCCCGGACGTCGACGCCGATCCCGCTCAGGTGCGGGTTGGATTGGTTCAGGAACCCCTGGTAGGCCGTCGGGTCGTAGTAGTGGGAATAAGGGTCGCCGAGGCTCGCCACCATCCCGGCCAGGCCCTTGTTCACCAGCTGGTTGCGGTTCAGCGGCCGGTAGTAGTCGTTCTGGAGCAGGCTGACCACCTGGTCGACGAGCGGATCGTCGTTGTTGCTGACCAAGGCGCTGCGTATCGGCGAGGGCAGCCAGCTCGGATGGCCGCCGATAACGATGCCGATCAGCAGCACGAGCACAGCTCCGAGAACGAGCAGGGCGATCCTCGGGGTGCGGGAACGGCGCGAATACATGACGGTATGAGGTTACGACGCCCGGGACAGAAGCGACCCCAAACGCAGTAGGCGCGGGCGTGCCCGGCCGCCGCACGACGGCCGTCTGGCCGGCCGGGCCACCCGCATGGCCCGGCCGACCGAGGAGACGGGCGGCCTAGAAGTTGTGCCGGAAGCCCGGTCCGGCGGTCGTGAACTTGTAGGTCGTCTTGGAGGTGAACTCCTGGCCCGGATCGAGCACCACGGACGGCCACTGCGGGTCGCCGATGTGGTGGGGCGTGTCCGGGTAGTGCTGGGTCTCGAGCGTGAACGCGTCGCCCTGGCGATACGCGTGGCCACTGGTGCCGACGAGATCGCCGACCAGGAAGTTCCCGGTATAGAGCTGGACGCCGGGCTGGTCGGTGTACGTCCACAGCACGATCCCGTCATTCGGGTCCTGGGCGACGGAAGCCAGTCGGTAGCTCGACCCGCGGAGCACCCAGTTGTGGTCATATCCGTGGGCGACCACCAGTTGGTTGCCCTGCGGCGCGCTCGCGTCGCCGATGTTCCGGCCGATCGGCTTCATCGCCCGGAAGTCGAACGGCGTGCCCGCCACCGACGCGAACCCGGTCGGGATCTGGTTGTCGTCGGTCGGCTGGAACGTGTTCGAGTTGATCGCGAGCTTCTGGTCGTAGATGGTCCCCGAGCCTTCACCAGCCAGGTTGAAGTAGGTGTGGTTGGTGTAGTTGATGACCGTCGGCGCGTCGGTAGTCGCCTTGTAGGCGATCTCCAGCGCGTTGCCGTTGGTGAGCGTGTACGTCACCTCGGTCGTGACGGTGCCGGGGAACCCGTTCTTGCCGTTGGGGTCGGTGTAGCTGAGGTGCAGCGCGACCCCGTTCGAGAGCGTCTGCGGCGCCGCCGTCCACACCTGCGCGTTGTACGCATCTGGCCCGCCGTGCAGCGTGTTGACGTTGTTCGTGCCGTTGTTCCCGGTGAGCTGGTAGGTCACGCCGTTGAGCGTGAACGAGTGGTTGGCGATCCGGTTGGCGTACCGCCCGATGATCGCGCCGAAGTACGTGTCGCCCGATCCGCCCGCCGCCGGCCACGGCTGGTTCTCGAAGTCGTTGACGTAGTCGCTGAGCGTCGGGAACCCGAGCGCGACGTTCTTCAGCCGGCCGGTGCGATCGGGCACCCAGATCGACTGAACCACGCCGCCGTAGTTGGTGATCTTGACGATCATCCCGTTGCTGTTGTGCAGCGTGTACAGGTCGACCGCCTGGCCGTGCGCCGAGCCCCAGGTCTGCTTTGAGATGGTCAAATTGCCGTGGTGCTTGGGCTTGTGGCCGTGCTTGGCGGCGAGCGCGATGCTGCCGGTGCCAAGTAACACTACGACGGTGGCGACCAGGACGCGCGCCCAGCCAAAAGTGCGCAGCCCCCTCAGGCCGCGTAGAGCAGTCCGCATTGATGCCTCCGATCGGTTGTGCGCTTGCACCCGGCCGACAAGCGACTTGTGATCGAGTCGTTATACCCACCAATGTGAGCGTTCACACGCCGATGGTTGGTGCGCCGTGAGAGGCCGATAATGGGCCTCGCTTCGCTCGGCGTCCGTGGGACCGGGTACCCCGTCCGGTCAGGATCGCCGTCCCAGAACGTCGGTGCCCCATCCGGTCAGGATCGCCGTCCCACAACGTGGGTCCTATCCGCACACTCGCCGTCGCGCCGGCGCCGAGTGTGCGCCACGGCACGTATATGGGTCACGCCAGCACATTGGTCCGCGGCCCGGGCCCGAGTGTGCCCTCGTGACCCACGGGCTGGGGCCTCGGGCGCGCGGCAGCGCTCACAGGCCGCGCCGCGCGGGCGCAGCAGCGCTCAGAACCCGCCGCCGGCCCTCACGCCGGCGTCAGACGCGCAGGAAACGCCGCAGCGACAGCCCGGAACCGATCGCCGAGACGAGCGTGCCCGCCGCCAGCAGGACTATCACGAGGAACGCGAACCCGATCGTCCGCGGGGCCGCGATCAGCCCCCAGTTACTCGCCAGGGGGTCGAGCAGCACGACCTTGGTCACGCCGAGCACGGTGATCGCCAGCAGCGCCCCGGCGGCGCCGACGATCACGCCCTCGATCACGAACGGCACGCGGATGAACCAGTCGGTGGCGCCGACGAGCTTCATCACCTCGACCTCGCGCCGGCGCGAGTACAGCGAGAGGCGGATCGTGTTCGCGATCAGGAGGATCGACGCGAGCACCAGCAACACGGTCAGCACCGCGGCGGTGATCGTGACCAGGTTCGTGACCTCGAGGATCTTCTGCGTGTCGGTCTGCTTGTTCGAGACGGTCGCGATCGACGAGTCGATCAGTCCACTGCCACCAGAGCCGGAGCTCGAACCCGATCCCGCGATCTCGCTATGGACGGCGAGAACGTTGCTTGGGTTGTCGGGGATGACGTGGAAGGTGTCCGGAAGCGGATTCGACCCCAGCAATGCGTACGCCTGCTGATCCTGAGCGGCCTGCTGCTGGTAGGCCTGCTGCTTGGAGACGAACTGGACGGACTTGACGTGCGGCAGCCCGAGTAGCTCGTGCTGGACCCGCTGGTCGGCGGCGGCGGTGGCGTTCGTCTGCATGTAGACGTCGACCTCGACCTTGCCCCGCACGCTGTCGGCCGCTCCGTTGGTGGCCTGCACGATCGGGATGAACACGCCGAGCACGAGCATCGTGACGAGAACGGTCGCGAGCGCGGCGAAGCTGGGGGCGGCGCTCCGACGCATCGACCGCGTCGCCTCCTTGAGGAAGAAGCCGAGCTTCATGACAGGCCGGGCGGGCGAGCCGACGGGGCGCGCAGGCGGCGGGCGAACTCGCGCGTGGTCTCATCGCGCGTGTACGAGCCTGTGGCCTCGTCGCGGACGATCCGCCCGTGCGAGAGCTCGAGCACCCGCCGGCGCATCTTGTCCACCATCGCCTGGTCGTGCGTGGCCACGAGCACGGTCGTGCCGGTCCGGTTGATCCGGTAGAGCAGCCGCATGATGTCGACGCTCGTCTCGGGGTCGAGGTTTCCGGTCGGCTCGTCGGCCAGTAGCAGAGGCGGATGGTTGACGAACGCGCGAGCGATCGACACGCGCTGCTGTTCGCCGCCCGACAGCTGGTCGGGGTAGTTGTGCAGCTTGGTCGACAGCCCCGTGAGGCGCAGGATGTCCGGCACCTTGTCGCGGATCTCGCGGCGCGTCCCGCCCGTGACCTGCAGCGCGTACGCCACGTTGTCGTAGACGGTGCGGCTTGGCAGGAGCTTGAAGTCCTGGAAGACCACGCCGATGTTGCGGCGGTAATACGCGATCCGCTTGCGCTTGATCTCGGAGAGGTCGTGGCCCGCGACGCGGATGCTGCCACCCGTGGGCTCGAGCTCCTTGATCAGCAGGCGCATCACGGTCGACTTGCCCGAGCCGGTGGAACCGACGAGGAATACGAATTCGCCGCGCTCGATCGAGAACGTGGCCTGGTCAAGCCCGGTGTCGCCGCCGGAGTACCGCTTGGATACGCCGCGGAAATCGATCACCGAGCGGGCGGTCGGGACGGGCCCGATGGGCCGGGGCTCGCGGGCCGCGGCGACCGCCGGCGCAGAGATCTCGCGCCGCCGATTGATTCGATGCTTTGATTCAGTGCTAGCCATACGTTGCGGGCAGCCTACCGAGGCCCATCCCGGAACGCCGCGCGATGCGCACCCTGCAAGCGGATTTGCAGAAGCAGGTATTCGGCGCATTTGCGCGAGCAGCTATTTTCTGTTCCCATGCCCTCGATCACGCAAACGTTGCTTTCCAACGGCCTGCCGCTGTACCGGATGGCGGTTGAAGGGACGCGCTCGACGACGATCCTGGTCGCGTTCGACGCCGGCGCCCGGACCGAGCGCGCAGACGAGAACGGGATGGCCCATTTTCTGGAGCATCTCGTGTTCAAAGGTGGTGAGAAGTACCCCACCTACCGGGACGTCAACGAGGCCGCCGAGCGGATCGGCGCCGTCCTCAACGCCTACACGAGCCACGATCTCGTCGCCTTTCACATCACGGCCCGCGCCACCAAGGCACTTCAAGCCGCCGACCTCCTCACGGACTTTGTCGGCCGCCCGAGAATCGACGGCGACGAATTGAACCGCGAGCGGGGCGTCGTCGTCCAGGAGATCGCGCGCGCCAACGACCAGCCCGCGGTCATGGCCGAGCATCTGATCGACGAGGCGGCCTTCGGCGATCACCCGCTCGGGCGCCCCGTCCTTGGGCCGGCCGAGCACATCCGCGACGCCTTCACGCGCGAGGGGATCGTCGCCTTCCGGAACCGGCGCTGGGCGCCCGAAAACGGTGGCGCGTTCCTCGTCGGCAACCTCGAGGACCTGCCGGGGAACGGCGCCGTGGACGAGCTGTTCACGCGTTTCCCGAACCGGCCCGAGCCGACCCCCTACGAGCCGGCGCCGGCGCAACATCCCCGCATCCTGGTCAAGGAGCGCGACTCGAACCAGTCGCATCTGCGCATGTCGTACCGGCCCACGATCGAGCCAAAGGACGCCAAGGAGCGCGCGACGCTGGCGATCTACTCGACGCTGCTCGGCGGCTCGATGGGCTCTCGTCTATTCGACGAGATCCGCGAGCAGCGCGGCCTCGCCTACTCGGTTCACTCGATCGCCCACGCCTACTCCGACGTGCCGGTCCTGCAGCTGTCGGCCGGACTGGAGTCGAGCAAGATGCTCGAGGCCTACCGGCGGATGCGCGACATCGTCACCGAGCTCCGGGAGGACGGTCCGAGCGAGGGCGAGGTCGAGCGTGCCCGGGCCTACGCCGCCGGCGCCCGCGCGATCGCTTTCGAGAACACCGGCGCGATCGCCCGTCACGCGGCGCAGCAGACGATCCTCTACGGCGAGGACGTCGACCCCGACCGCACGATCGCGCTGCTCGACGAGGTAACTTTCGACCACGTGAGAGACGTCGCCGCGCGCGTCGCGGACGAGCTGTCGGTGGCGTGCGTCGGACCGCACACGGTGGAGGAACTCGAGTCAGCCTGACACGCAGGATCGCGGGGGCCATCGCCGTAGCGGTGATGATCGCGGCATGTGGCGGCGGGAGCCACGCTCCCAAGCCGAGCTCGGACGCGTCGGTCGGAGCTCCGGTTCCGCACACCGCGACCACGACCGCCACGGCGACGGCGCCGATGCACGTCGGACCCGCATCACCCTCCGCCTCCCCGGCGCTCCAAGCCCTTCGCGCCGCGATGACGGGCGCGCTGAACAAGGGCGGACCGCAAACCGGCGCGATGGTCTACGACCTGACGGCCAAGCAGCCGCTGTTCGCGCTCCGGGCCGACGTCGGCCGGCCTCCGGCCTCGGTGGAGAAGCTCTACACGACCGTGGCCACACTGCAGGAGCTCGGCCCGACCGCCCGCCTGGAGACGACCATCATGGGCGATGGCCACCTCGGGCCCGGCGGGGTGTGGCACGGGAACCTGTATCTCGTCGGCGGCGGCGATCCGACGCTCGGAGACGGCGCCTTCAACAACACCTGGGAGCACGGATACGGCCCGACCGGCAACGACCTCGTGCGCCAACTGGTCCACGACGGGATCAAGCATGTGACCGGTTGGGTGATCGGCGACGCTGCGCTGTTCGACGGGCTGCGCGGCGGCCCGGCGACCGGCTACGCCCCGGACGTCCCCGACTTCGGCGGGCAGCTGTCGGCGCTCGCCTACGACCACGGCTCCACGTTCAAGAAGCTCAACCCGGGGGCGTTCGCCGCCAAGGAGCTCGTACTGACGATGCACGGCGCGGGCATCGGCGCGCGGCCGCTCAACCGCACCCTGCCGTCACCAGCTGGATCGCGGCAGCTCGCCGCGGTCGAGTCCCCGCCGGCGAACGTGCTGCTCAAGCTCATGGACGTGCCCTCGGACGACTTCTTCGCCGAGATGCTGACCAAGCAGCTCGGCGCGCGGTTCGGCAGCGCGGGGAGCATCGCCGCCGGCGCGGACGTCATCTCCGAGCAGATCGACGCCCTCGGCCTCCACCCGAAGATCGTCGACGGCTCGGGGCTGTCGCGCTCTGACCATTCCTCCCCGGACGAGATCGTCGACCTCCTGAAGACCGTGTGGAACACCCCGAACGGTCGCATCCTGGCGGCGTCGCTGCCGACCGTCGGAGTGAATGGCACGGTCGAGAACATCGCCCAGCACACCGCTGCCCAGGGCCACTGCATCGCCAAAACCGGCACGCTCAACTACGTGACGAACCTGGCGGGCTACTGCACCGCCCGCAATCACCACGTCCTGGCGTTCGCGCTGATGATCGACGGACCGGGCAACTGGACGGCCATTCAGTTGTTCGATCACATGGTCCCGGCGTTAGCGAAGTACTGAAACCGTTGCACCCGTCGCCTCGCCTCGCGACAATCAGGGCGTGGAGGTGACCACCGCCGTCAACCGGCGCGAGTTGCACCGGTATCTGTCGCGCGTCGATGACCGCTGGACGATCGACGTCGCGATGCTCGGTGGCGCCCGCGTGGCCGACGAGCGGGGCGCGCCACCCCAGCGCGAGCGCGGCCCCGAGTTCGTCGTGATCCTGGTGTCGCACGCGTTCGAGGGCATGCCCTGGCTCGAGCGTGTGTACCACGCCGGGTCGCTCTGGGACGGGCTCGAGATGGGCGCCCCGGCGGACGTCCACTGCTACACCCCCGACGAGTTCGAGCGCAAGCGGGCGGCGCTCCCGCGGGTCAGAGACGCGGTCGACAACGGCATCGACCTCATGGCCGTCGCCGCGGCCTAGCTCTCCCGTGGCCTAAAGGCCGAGCGTTAGCTGATCGCCACCATCCGCTCGATCGGGAGCCGCGCCCGATCGGCGACTTCCGAAGGAACCTTCACCTCGAAAACCCCGTCGCGGAGCGCGTCGCGCACCTTCGGCAGCGTGATCATCTTCATGAAGCGGCAGTGCGCCGCCTCGTTGGCCGCGATGAACTCGACGTCCGGCGCGGCCTCGCGGAGCGGGTAGAGCATCCCGGTCTCGGTGGCGACGATCGCCGTCGCCGGCGGTCCGCCCGCATGCGAGCGGGCGTACCCCAGCATCCCGCCGGTCGAGAGCATGTGCACACCGTCGGCGTCGATGTCGCCGGCCGCGACGTACTCCATCACGCTCGTCGAGCATCCGCACTCGGGATGGATCAGGAAATCCGCCCCCGGATGGGCCGCGCGCACGGAACTGATGTCGGACGGCCTGATCCCGGCGTGGACGTGGCATTCGCCGTCCCACACGTGCATCGAGCGCCCGAGCGACTTCTCGACGTAAGCCCCGAGGAACATGTCGGGTCCGAACAGGATCTCGGTGTCGTCGCCGTGCTCGGCGTAGATGTGCTCGACCACCTTCACGGCGTTGGCCGAGGTGCAGCAGTAGTCGGTGAGCGCCTTGACCTCGGCGGTGGTGTTCACGTACATGACGACGATCGCGCCGGGATGCCCGGCCTTCCAATCGCGCAACTGCGCGGCGGTGATCGAGTCCGCGAGCGAGCAGCCCGCATCGAGGTCGGGGATCAGCACGCGCTTGTCGGGGCACAGGATCGAGGCGGTCTCGGCCATGAAGTGGACCCCGCAGAAGACGATCAGCTCGCCTTCGGCCCGGGCGGCCTGCTGCGAGAGCCCGAGCGAGTCGCCGACGTAATCGGCGACGTCCTGAATTTCTGGCAGCTGGTAGTTGTGAGCGAGAATCACCGCCCCGCGCTCCTCGGCGAGCGCGCGAACTTCGTCCTGGAGGGCGGGGATGTTCTCCAGCAGTAGAGGTGCGTCTGACGCACCGAGCATCGGTAGGTTCATGGAATCGGTTCGAGGAGGAGGGACAGGTCTAGCGCCGGGGCGCTGTGCGTCAGCGCCCCCACTGAGATGAAGTCTACGCCGGTGCCCGCGATCGCCCGGAGCGTCTCGAGCGTCACCCCGCCGCTCGCCTCAAGCGACGCCCGGCCCGCGACCTGGCGCACAGCGGCCGTCAGCTCGTCCACGGACATGTTGTCGAGGAGCAACATCGGCGCGCCGGCCCCGAGCGCCTCGTCGACCTCGGCCGGCGTGCGGCACTCGACCTCGAGCGTTAATCCCGGGGCGTAGGCGCGAGCCCGGCGAACCGCCTCCCCCACCCCGCCGGCGAGCACCGCGTGGTTCTCCTTGATCAGGATCGCGTCGTACAGGCCGGCCCGGTGGTTGGTGGCCCCGCCGGCGGCGACCGCCGCCTTCTCGAGGGCGCGCAACCCGGGAGTCGTCTTGCGGGTGTCGAGAATCGCCACGCCGGTCCCGGCCACCGCGCGCACGCACCGCGCGGCCATCGTGGCGACCCCCGACAGGCGCTGGAGGAAGTTCAAGGCGGTCCGCTCGCCGGTCAGGATCGCTCGGGCCGAGCCCTCGAGCGCCAGCACCGGCCCTCGATCCCGCCACGTGCCCTCGTCAACAAGCCGCTCGACCACGATCTCGGGGTCGAGTGTGCGGAACGTCTCGATCGCCACATCCATCCCGTAGACCACCCCGGGCGCCTTCTGGGAGATCGTCGCGCGCGCCCGGGCGTCCGCGGACACGGTGGCCGCGGTCGTGACGTCGCCGTCGCCGACATCCTCGGCCAGCGCACGCGCCACGACGTTGTTTTCGGTCAGTTCGGGTATGGAGCGAGCATAGATGTTGCGTCTCGTCGTCGGTCTGATCTCCCTGGTAGCGCTGGCATTCCTGCTGGCCGAGTTCTTCATCGTGTTCCTTCTCCCGCGGCGGGTCCGTCGGGACCCGGCGATCGCGCGCGCGATCCTGCGCACGTTGTGGATTCCGTGGCGCGCGGGGGCGAGCCTGCTGCGGCGCGACGCGGCCGACACGATGCTCGGCATCTTCGGACCGCTGGGGCTGGTGGCGATCCTCGGGCTGCTCAGCATCGGCGTCCTCCTGTGTTACACGGGCCTCTACTGGGCGACCTCGACGCACGTCGGTGCTGCCCACCCGGGATCGTTCGGCGATTGCCTGTACTTCAGCGCGGGAGCGTTCGTGAGCGCCACCACGGCAACGCCCAGCGGCGGCCTCGGCAAGCTCATCCAGATCGTCGAGGCGGCCAACGGCCTCGGGTTCCTGGCGATCGCCATCGGCTATCTGCCCGCCCTGTTCCAGGCGTTCTCGCGCCGGGAGTCGGCCGTGGCTCGCCTCGACCCGCGTGCCGGGTCCCCGCCGAGTCCGGGTCGCTTGCTCGAACGCACCGGAGAGCGTGGCGGGTGGGCCGAGCTCGACGAGTACCTGCTCGAGTGGGAGACGTGGACCGCCGAGCTCATGGAGACCCACCTGTCGTATCCGATCCTCGGCTACTTCCGCTCCCAGCACGTGAACCAGAACTGGCTGGCGGCCCTCACCACGATCGTGGACGCCTCCGCGTATGCGCTGGCCTTCGGCCCCAAGGGTTCGACGGAGGGGGCCGAGCTGACCTTTCGGATCGGCAGCCACGCGCTCGGAGACCTCGCGTACACGCTCAGCGCGAAGCGGGTCGAGCGCGATCCCGAGCCCCGGTCGCGCGATCGTCTCCCGTCCGAAGATCTGGCCGAGCTCCGCGGCCGGCTCGAGGGCAGCGGTCTGCACTCGGAAGCCGACGAAGAGGCGTGCGCGGAGCGGCTCGGGGAGCTGCGCGCGCAATACGAGCCGTTCGCGATCGCGATGGCGCGTCATCTGGCGCTCGACCTGCCCGACTGGCTCCCGGGAGACGAGGTGCGCGAGGAGTGGCAGGCCGTGGCCCGGGGGCGCTAGAAGGCCGGCGCGCCGCCTCGGCTACGAATCCGGCGTCTTGGCCGACTTCAGCAGGTACGAGCGCGCAAACCCGTCGAGGTCGCCGTCGAGCACCCTGGCGGTGTCGCCCATCTCGTAATCGGTCCGGTGGTCCTTGACCATCGAGTACGGGTGCAGCACATAGGAGCGGATCTGCGACCCGAAATTGACGTCCTGGGCCTCGCCGCGCTCGCGGGCGATCTCCTCGCGGCGCTTGCGCTCCTCGAGCTCGAGCAGCTTCGAGCGGAGCATCGTCATCGCCTCGGCCTTGTTCGAGGACTGCGATCGCTCGTTCTGGCACTGGACGACAATCCCGGTCGGCTTGTGGGTGATCCTCACCGCCGAGTCGGTCTTGTTCACGTGCTGGCCGCCGGCGCCGCTGGCCCTGTAGGTGTCGATCTGAAGGTCGTCGTCGTCGATCTCGACATCGCCGATGCCCTCGACCACCGGCGAGACCTCGACGCCGGCGAAGCTCGTCTGGCGGCGGTGCGCGGCGTCGAACGGCGACAGGCGCACGAGTCGGTGGACGCCCTTCTCGGAGCCGAACAGACCGTAGGCGTTCTCGCCCTTGACGAGGAAGGTCGCCGACTTGATCCCGGCCTCCTCCCCCGGAGAGGCCTCGAGCAACTCGACCGCGAACCCACGTCGCTCGGCCCAGCGCATCTCCATCCGCAGCAGCATCTCGGCCCAGTCCTGGGCGTCGGTGCCGCCGGCGCCGGCGTTTACGGTCACGAGCGCGTCGCCCGTGTCGTAGCGGCCTGAGAACAGGCGCTGCTCCTCGAGCTGCTCCAGCCGGTCCGTCACGCTCCGGATCTGGTCCTCGAGCTCGGCCCCGATCTCGGGGTCGTCCTCGGCAAGCTCGGCGAGCGGCTCGAGGTCCTCGACGTCGCGCTCGAGCTCACGATAGGTCGCCAGCCTGCGGCTCGCGCGCGCGTGCTCGGCGCTGACCTGTGCCGCCCGCTCCTGGTCCTCCCAGAAGCCCGGCGCGCCCATCTCCTGTTCGAGCGCGTCGACGCGCCCGCTCAGCTCAGCGGGGTCAAAGGTAATCCGCTAGCAGTTTCAGCTGCTGGCGGATCGCCGCGAGGCGCTGGGAAAGGGGCTCTGATGGTGCGGTCGTCATCCTCTCTTCAAGGTAGCAGCGCTAGGCGGCGTCCTCACAGACGACGGCCGTGCCGGCGTGCGCGGCGGGCGCCCTCGCGCGTCGCCCGCTTCGCGTCCCGCATGGCGCTGCTGTACGGGTCGCCGCGCACCCCGCTGCGGAGCTCGTGCTTGCGCCGGCGGGCGTCGAGCTCGCGTTCTACCTGGTCGAAATCGGGCGCGGGGCCATACAGCCGCCAGCCGTTCCGCAACAGCGGGATCAGAGCGATCAGGAGCACGAAAATAGGCCAGAACTGGCCGTGCCCGTGCCGGCCGCTGGACACGAGCCAGACGGCCGTGCAGACGACGAACAGCCCGACCCCGCCGCCGGCCTCCTGGAGCATCCGGCGCTGCAGCGCGCTGCGCCGCGCGGCGAGCTCCGCCTTCCGCTCCGCCGGCGACGCCGGCAGTTTGGGCAGGTCAGACAGCAGCTTCCGGAGCTCCTGCTCGGTGCGGGCGGTGTAGGCGGCCTGGACCCGGTCTGAGAGCTCGTCGTCGGTCAGCCGGCCGGCGGCGTAGTGCTCGCGGATCTCCTGCGCCGCGCGGTCGCGCTGCTCGTCTGAGACACGAAGGTCGTCAGCGTCTGCCACAGGCCCCTAGGCCCCGTGACACTTCTTGTACTTTTTGCCCGATCCGCACCAGCACGGGTCGTTGCGGCCGATCTGCTCGCCCGGGTCGACGCGGCGCTGCTCGACATGCGGCATCAGCGCCTCCTCGCCGGCCTCCTCGGCCATGGCGGCGGCCGCCCCCCCGGCCGCCGCGGCGATCGCCATCGCGCCCTGCGGGGCACCGCCGCCGCCCGAGTAGGTCACGCGTCCACCGCCGCCCGTCGACGAGCTCGCGGCGCGGCTCGGGCTCCGCGTCGGCGGCGGCGCGGGCGGGCCACCATTCTCGGGATCGACCGGCGTGACCTCGACGTGGAAGATCAGGCGGGCGTAGTCCTCCCAGACGCTGTTCATCAGGTCGCGGAACAGCTCGAAGGCCTCGTTCTTGTACGCGACCAGCGGCTCGATCTGGGCGAACCCTCGGAGGTGGATGCCCTCGCGCAGGTAGTCCATGTCGTACAGGTGCTCGCGCCAGCGCTGGTCGATGATCTGGAGGAGAAGGAAGCGCTCGATGTCGCGCATGAGCTCGGGACCGAACTCCTCCTCGCGATGGTCGTACTCGTCATCCGCCTGCTCCTTGAGCGCGTCGAGCAACTCCTCGCGGTCGACCCGGTGGGGATCGACGTCGAGCACATCGGCGTCGGGCGGGAACATCTCATCCATCCGCCGAAGCAGGCCTTCGACGTCCCACTCCTCGACGAAGTCGCCCGCCGTGTAATCCGCCACCTGCCGCTCGATCATGTTCCCGATCTCGGTCCGCGCGGCGGTGCTCATGTCGCGTCCCTCGAGGATCTCGTCGCGGTAGGTGTAGATGACCTCGCGCTGCTGGTTGAGCACGTCGTCGTACTCGAGCGTGTGCTTGCGGGTCAGGAAGTGCTGCTCCTCGACCTTCCGCTGAGCCTTCTCGATCTGCTTGGAGAGCATGCCGTGCTCGATCGGCTCCTCGTTGCCCTCCTCATCGGTGCTCCCGAGGCGATCGAGGATCTTGTAGATGCGCTCGCCCGCGAACAGGCGCACGAGGTCGTCCTGGGCGGACAGGAAGAAGCGCGACTCGCCGGGGTCGCCCTGGCGTCCGGAACGGCCGCGAAGCTGGTTGTCGATCCGCCGCGACTCGTGACGCTCGGTGCCGAGGATGAACAGGCCGCCGCGCTCGAGCACCTGGTCGCGCGCCTCCTCGACGCGCGCCTCGATCGTGGGGAACGCCTTCTGGTAGTGCTCGTCGTAGTCAGGATCGCCCGGCTCCAGGCCGAGCTTCGCCATCTCGAGCCCCGTCAGGTGCTCCGCGTTGCCGCCGAGCTTGATGTCGACGCCTCGGCCCGCCATATTGGTCGCGATCGTGACCGCGCCGGGGGCGCCGGCCTCGGCGATCGTCTCGCCCTCGCGCTCAGCGTGTTCGGGCTTGGCGTTCAGGACCGAATGCTGGATGCCCTTCCGCTTCAGATCGTCTGACAGCTGCTCTGAGACCTCGACCGAAATCGTCCCGACGAGCACCGGCTGGCCGCTGGCGTGACGCTCGGCGATCTCGCGGACGATCGCGCTGGCCTTGCCCTCCTTGGTCTTGTAGACCTGATCGTTCTTGTCCGCGCGGACCATCGGCCGGTTGGTCGGGACCTCGACGACCGGGAGGTTGTAAATCTTCATGAACTCGGTCGCCTCGGTGATAGCGGTACCGGTCATGCCCGCGAGCTTGTCGTACATCCGGAAGTAGTTCTGGAGGGTGATCGTCGCGAGCGTCTGGTTCTCCTCCTGGACGCGCACGCCCTCCTTGGCCTCGACCGCCTGGTGCAGTCCCTCCGACCAGCGGCGTCCCTCGAGGATGCGGCCCGTGAACTCGTCGATGATCTTGACCTCACCGTCAATCACCGCGTAGTCGACGTCCCGCTTGTACAGCGACTCCGCCTTTAGCGCCTGCTGGAGGTGGTTGACCAGGTGGCCGTTCTCGGCGCGGTAGAGGTGATCGATCCCGAGGAACCGTTCGGCCTTGGCCACGCCCTGCTCGGTCACCGAGACCGTCTTGTGCTTCTCCTCGAACTCGTAGTCGAAGTCGGCGACGAACTCCTTCTTCATCCGGGGATCCATCCCCTCGGGCGTCTTGCCGGGCACCATCTTCGGGGCGAGCCGCGCGAACTGGACGTACAGCTCCGCGGCCTGCTCCGGCGCACCCGAGATGATCAGCGGCGTCCGGGCCTCGTCGATCAGGATGTTGTCGACCTCGTCGACGATCCCGAACGTGTGGTACGGCGACTTGCCCGCCTCGGGTTTGGGCCGCCCGCCGTGCTGGACCTTCTCGTCCAGCGTCGTGGCCATGTTGTCGCGCAGGTAGTCGAAGCCGAACTCCGAGTTCGTGCCGTACGTCACGTCGGCGGCGTAGGCGGCGCGCTTGTCCTCGTAGGGCTGCATGTTCTGGAGCACCCCGACGGTGACGCCGAGCGCGTCGTAGATCGGCTTCATCCACATCGCGTCGCGGCGGGCGAGATAGTCGTTCACGGTCACGACGTGGACGCCGCGGCCGCCGAGCGAGTTGAGCACGACGGCCAGCGTGGCGGTGAGGGTCTTGCCCTCGCCGGTGCGCATCTCGGCGATCGCCCCGTCGTGAAGGACCATGCCGCCGATCAGCTGCACGTCGAAGTGGCGCATGCCCATCGTGCGCCTGCCCGCCTCGCGCACCAGCGCGAAGCATTCGTACTGGAGGTCGTCGAGGCTCTCGCCGCCGCTCGCGCGTTCGCGCAGCTCATCGGCGGCCTCTCTCAGCTCGGCGTCGGTGTAGTGCTCCAGCTCAGGCTCGAAAGCATTTATCCGTCCAACCCGCTGTTCGTAGACCTTGAACTTCTTCCCTTCGCCCATGCGAAGAGCGCGGTCCAGAATGGACATACAGCTAGCGTAGCAGTGGGCCCTGTGCCGTTATGCGGCTGAGGAGACCCCGGGCGGACCAGCTTCCGTGACCCCGCCAAGCAGCGCCTCGTCGTCGAGCGGGCCCGAGCCGGCCTCCGCGCTGGCGGCCGCGGCCGCCCTCGCCTCGCGCCGTTTGCGGCGCTTGTCGCGGTGGCGCTTGACCTGAACGTGGAGCTCGTCCGAGCACATGTTGATCGACGTTCGGATGTCGGGCGAGGCATCTCTGGCGCGCAGCGTCACCCCCTTCAGGTGCAGCGTCACCTCGGCCACCTGGTTGTCGGCGATGGCAGGGTTGCGCTCCTCAAAGACCTCGACCTCGAGCTCGGCGAGCTCTGAAACCTGCCGCTCGACCTTGCGAAAGCGCTTGGTGACGTGCTCCCTCAGGTCCTCGGAAACGGGCAGGTTGCGGCCCTTGACCTCAATGCGCATCTACCTACCTCCTTGCTTGGGAAGGATGGATGTGCGGTGAACCGCTTAGCCTAGTCCTCGACCGGACGTTTGTCGATTGGGCAGCGCGGCTCCGGGGGCCGCATAATCCCTGATCGTGTCGCCGACAACCTCGTGGACGTTCGACCCGACGGTCCTGCTCGGCGTGTTCCTGATCGCGCTGCTCTACGGCGCCGGCTGGCGCCGGGCGCGGCGGCCCCGGGAACGCCACCCGCCGAGCGTGTGGCGCCTGCTGCTATTCGCCGGCGGGATCGTGACGATCCTGGTGGCGCTCGTGTCGCCGCTCGACTCGCTGGGCGACCAGATGATGGTGATGCACATGGTCCAACACATGCTGCTGCTGGACCTCGCGCCGATCCTGCTGATCCTGGGGTTGACGAAGGTCCTGCTGCGCCCCGTGACGCGACGTTTCCGGGCGGTCGAGCGCCGCGCCGGCTTCCTCGCGCATCCCGCGTTCGCGGTGATCTTCTACGCCGGGGTGCTGTGGCTGTGGCACGTGCCGGCGCTGTACGACCAGGCGCAGGGCAACGGCGTCATCCACGCGCTCGAGCACACGACGTTCTTCCTCGCCGGATCGATCTACTGGTGGCACGTGCTTTCGCCGATCCGCAACCGCCAGCGTCTGGCCGGCCTCGGGCCCGTCGCCTACATGGCCGGCGG
Organism: uncultured Solirubrobacterales bacterium; assembly: GCA_963737055.1. Lineage (GTDB taxonomy): Bacteria > Actinomycetota > Thermoleophilia > Solirubrobacterales > Solirubrobacteraceae > Palsa-465. The sequence continues at coordinate 413,854 of CAVTRE010000006.1, forward strand.
CAAGCTGCTCGTCGGAGTCCTCGGGGTCGCGCTGGCGTTCGCGCCGGCGGTGCTTTATCCGTTCTACGCCCACCAGCCCTCGTTCTGGGGGCTCTCGCCGCTCGAGGACCAGATGATGGCCGGGCTGGTGATGGCGCTCGAGCAGTCGATCGTGATGGGGATCGCGCTCGTCGTGCTGTTCGTCCAGATGCTGAACGAGTCCGAACGGACCGCCCAGCGCGCCGAGCGCTTCGAGATCGCCTGATGCGGCCGATCAGGACGGGGAACCTGGCCCCATGGATGCCGCCGAAGGCGGCCCATCAGTTGCCACCGGCGCCCCCGCACGGTGCGAGGGCGCCGGCAGGAACAGCCTCTAGATCAGCTGCACTTCTGCGTGCCGGTAACCGTGCTCGACGCCGGGGTGCCGCCCGGGCCGGTCTCGGCGGTGAACGTCACGCTGTACGGGCGCTTGCCGCTCTTGCAGGCGACCGACGTGCCGTAGTGGACGGTCTTGCCGTTCTTGGTCGCGCTCAGGTTCTTCCAGCTGAGCGTCTCGCTCGTGAGCGAGCCCTCGACCCCGTTGATCGGGAACGAGACGTAGCTCGGGATCGGCGTGTTCATCACCAGGTTCTTGCCGACGGTCTTGACCGTGGCGGGGAACGGTCCAACCGTGCCCGTGGTGATCGCGCCGCCCGCGCACGTGTGGCTGCCCTTGTCGACGAAGAAGAACACGAGCTTGCCCTGGCCGGCATTCCAGACATCGAGGACCGGGTTGCACGGCAGCTGCCCGGGCGCCGAGGCGCTCTGATCAGAAGCCGGCCCGAGGGTGGCCGTGATCGCGCCGGACGCGACCAGCGCGCCCTTGGGGCACACGGTGTCGTTGCCGGCGGTGGTGATCTTCTGCGCACTACAGGTCGGGAAATCCTTCCCGTCCGACTTCATGCCGTAGATGACGGTCTTGATGTTCGTCAACGGCGCGGTGCGGTTACCGCCGGTGCCGTTGGCGATGTACTTCTGAGTGAAGCCGAGCGCCGTGCTCGCCTTGTTCGGCGAGAACTTCAGGGTGGCGCTGTAGCTGTTGAGACCGCCCGTGGCGGCAAAGGCCGACGCTGCGGCCGCTAGCACGGCGAGTGCCGTGGCAACTACGACGAACCGTCGCAATTGGCTCCTCCTTTGATGTGTGTGTTGGAAGCAGAGCCGGCCATGCTCATGGGATTGGTTGTAGTTGGGGGAATGCCTGTGTCTGTCCAGCGGTCGCCTCACCCAGCGGCTGCTGGGCCTTGCAAGGAGGCCCGCCTGGGTCCGCGGTGTAATAGACCGAGCTGAGCACCGCGGCGAGAGAAGCCGAGATAGTAGGACCAATCGTCGGCTGAGGGTTGCTCGTGCACAGATAACTTCCGAACACCGGAAGTTGCGCTACGAGGCTCGAATAACCGCCCGGATCCAGGTACGGGTTGCCGCGGTTGCTGCTGAGGCGTGTCGAATAGTTCGTGAGCGTCTCGGGGTTGAGCGGGCTCGAGACCCGGACGTAGTGAGTCTGCTTGTGGCTGACGGCGGCCGGCAGACTGGCCTGCGCGGCCGCGGTTCCATTCGCGAAGAACGCCGCGATCTCACGCCGGTAGGTGTTGATGTAGTTGACCACCGGGATCACGCCGCCGAGGTACGGCTTCGCCCGCGTGAGGAACGGGACGCTCTCGCTGAGGAACTTCTCGAGCGCGGGCACGCCGTTGCTCGATGCGTCGGTCAACGGGCCGACGTTTACCAGCAGGCTCTTCAGCTGCGGCGCGAGCACGGCCAACGATCTAAGCGCCGGGCTGAGCTGGACCGCCGCCGGGCGTAGCTCGTCGACGAGCGGCTTGGTCGTGACGGCGAACCGCTTGACCCGATCGATCGTCGAGCGGGTCGCGGCCAGGTACGCAGGGAACGCCTTGATCGTCGCGGCGAGCGCCGACGCCTGAGCGGCGGTGGCGGAGAACGTTGTGTTGGAGTTGTCGACCAGTTGCTGCAGCTGCGACGGCGAACGCGCGACCGCTGACAGGACCTGGCCCCCGTCGTGGAGCAGCGTGCTCGTGGCCGCGCTGTCGCGGTTCAGTACGGCGAGCACCGAGTCGACGTTGGTCGCGAATGGGTAGAGCTCCGCCAGCGCGGCGTTCAGATCCTGTCCCCGCCCGGTGAGGGCGATCCCTTGCTGCTGCTGCCACGTCTCGAACGCCTGTCGCGTGGCCGGGTCGAACGTCGACAGGATCTGGTCGAGCTGCACGGTCGGGGCGATCTGGCCGCGCGGCAGGCTCGCGCCGTCGGCGAGCTTGCGTCCGGTCGGCGATCCGGGCGAGAGCTCGATGTACGTCTCCCCGAGCAGCGTCTTCTGGCGCAGGATCGCGCGCGAGTTCGCGGGCCGCGGTGCGAACTGGGGATCGATCTCCATGACCGCCTTGGTCAGGCCGGTGTGGCGGTCGAGGCCTACGCTGATCACCTTGCCCACGTTGACGCCCGAGATCCGCACGTCGGCCTGGCTGCCGAGGTTTTCGGCCTGATCGAACTCGGCGCTGATCTCATACCCGCGTGAGGTGAGCGACGTCGACCCGCCGAACGAGATCCACAGGAACAAAAGCAGCCCGAGGCACGACGCCGCGAACGCGACCATCGTGAGGATTCGGAATGTGCTCGGGGGCTGTCGGTTCATCCACCCGTCCCGGTGGTCTTGAGATCGGTCGTCGTCTTGAGGTCGCTCGTGGTCTTGAGGTCGCTCGTGGTCTTGAGATCGCTCGCGAGCGCCGGCGGGCAGGACGACGAGTTGATCTTGGTGAAGTCAGGTGCGTTCAGCAGATCGAGCAACGGCCCGACCGATGGGCTGCCGGCCAGGATCGTCGTCTCGAGCAGATCGAGCTGCGGGCACGTCGCCATGAAGATCCCGCGGACCGTCGGGCCCTGGGCGTCCTGGAGGCTGGTCAGCGTGTTCGCGATGTGGGCCAGCCACGAGCCCCAGTACAGGTATCCCTGCTCGTTGCCGCTCGGCTGGTAGGCGAGCGTGTTGAACAGCGTGTTGATGACCCCGATCGACCGCGTCAGCGGCGGGACCGCCTTGGACAGTTCCGTGGCCGCGGGCTTCAACGCCTTCGCCAGGGGCTGGACCGCGGTCGAGAACGGCCGCAGCTGATCGCGAATCACCGGCGTGGTGTCGTGGAACAGCGGGCGCGAGGCCTTGAGCGCCGGCGCCAGCGCGCGAGCGAACGGCTGGAGCTTGCTGAGCGCCGGGCCAAGCTGCGCCGCGAACTTCTGCACCTTGCCGAGCGTCTGGTTGGTCTGCGAGAGCGTCCCGGGCAGGAGCGAGAGTCCCGCCTCGAGGTTGGTGTCCTGCGAGGAGATCGCGGCGAAGTTCGTGTTCGACGACTGGATCAGTGACGCGAGCTGCCCGTCGACGCCGCCCAGCGCCGTGGCCACGCGCTGGAGGTTGTGGATCGAGAGCTTGAGGTTGGCGCTGCGCTGCGAGAGCAGCGTGGCGAACGCTTCGGTGTCGCGGTCGAGGGGCTCGAACCGCTTGAACGTGCCGCGAAGGGCGGGCACGGACTTGGACGGATCCTGGAACGCGCCGGCGCCGCCTTGGAGGAGCAGGAGCAGGTAGTTGCGGGTGTCGCCGTCTAGCGAGGCCAGGATCTGGTCGAGATCGACGTCCGGCGTCGTGCTCCCGGCGCCGAGCATTGCTCCGTCCGGTACCGCCCCGGACTGCTTGGTGCCCGGGTCGAGCGCGAGGTACATGTCCTTCAGCGGGGTGCGCGGGCGCAGTAGGACGGTCGCGTTGCTGTAGATCGGCGCGTACTGCTTGTAGATGTTCATGGTCACCACGGCCCGCCCGTTGTCGAGCGAGACGCCGCCGACCTCGCCGACCTGGACGCCGGCGATCGTGACCGCCTGGCCCTGCCCGGGCGTCACCGCCGCGCTCGTCGCGAACTCGGCCCGGACCGAGTAGTAGCTCTGTCCGAAGGTGAACGCGGGCTGGTGGAACAGGATGTACGCGGCGACCGCGAGAGCGATCGCGACGAGCGCGAGGATCGCCACGAAGTCCCGGCGGTGAACGGTGATCGCGCGCTTCACGGTGTCGCTTCCACGGTCACGCTGCGATCCCCCATCACGGTCCCGCTCCCGTGGTGACCCGGTTGAGGTCTGGCGCGGCGTTCTGGTAGCAAGACGTGCTGCTCTTGACCGGCGGCGCGTGACCCGGGTACGCCGGGCGGGTGCCGAGCGGCGCGGTCACGGCGTTGCCGAACAGCGGGCCCTGCGACCCCAGCGCCCCGGTCTGCACCTGGTCCGAGCCGCCCGCCGGCGAGGAGCGCAGGTAGCGCCCGTTGCCGTCGAAGCCCTGACCGGCGCCGGCGATGCCCACCGCGGACTCGAGCAGTTCCTGCCACACCGACACGCCGGTGGTGAGCGGCGGATCCTGGATCTGTGTGTTCCCGGTCGGGATCAGGTTGTGGACGAGGCAGCGCCCGAGCGTGTCGCTCGCGCTCAGGAGCGCCGTCGTCGAGTTGAGCGACTTGGCGGTTGCCTGCACCGCGGGCGTCAGATCCGAGACGAGGCCGCCGAGCTCGTTCTTTCCGACCAGCGCCGTGGCCTGCGCGAGCCATGGCAGGGCCTGGCCGATCGTCGGATCGAGCTGGTCAATCCCGGGCAGGATCTCCTTGGCGAACGCCTTGGTCGGCCCGAACGAGTCGTCGAGCGATGTCAGCGCGCCGTTGGTCGTGCGCAGCAGCGGCGGCAGTGCGGCGATCGTCGCGCTCAGGTCGTTTTGGCGCGCGGCGAACGCCGCCATCGTCTTGTCGAACGTCGTTACGAAGCTCGTGAGCTGGCTCTGGCGGGAGGCGAGGGCCCGGAAGATCTGTTCGTTGCCCTGTACCGCCCCGCTGAGGTCGTGCGGCTGCGTACCGAGCAGGGCCTGGTTCACGATCGCCGAGGCCTTGAACGCGCCAGCGGAGTAGTTCAGCGACTTGTTCAGCGCCTGCCCACCGGTGAGGCCCTGGACGCTCGGGTCCTGATTCTGGGCGCCGTCCTCGCCGGCGGCCGGCTGGCCGTTGAGCGAGGCGCCAAGGCCTTGGACAAGCGCCTGGAGGTTTGCGCGGGAGCCGGCAGTGAGCGCGTTCAGGACACGATCCAGCTGCACGGGTCCGGACGTCTGGGGCGCCGGGAGCGTGCCGCCGGAGTTAAGGACCGGGGCGTTCGGAGTCCCCGGGTGGAGGTCGACGTAGAAGTTGCCCTCGAGGAAGATCCGGGTCAGGATCCCGGCGGTGGCGTCCTTGTGGATCGGCAGCCCGTTGCTGTTGATGTCCATCGTCACCACGGCGGCTCGGGCGTTCGCGCCGAGCGGCTTCACCGACACGACCTGGCCGACGTCGACGCCCGCGATCCGCACCGGCGAGGGGATGTGCAGCTCCGTCTCGGACGTGAACACGGCCTTGAGCACGAACGGCGAGCCGGAGAACGGAGTCGAACCGCCGAACGCGAGGTAGACAGCGGCCGCGATCACGAGCACGGCGACGATTCCGGCCACGAAGTTCGGCACGCGCGGGCGGTGGCGTCTCACTTGCTCCCCCCGCTCGTCGTGGTCGTCTTGTTTGTCTTGCTCGTCCCGGTCTGCTCGGTCTTCAGTCCCTGGTTGCCCGGGATGTTGCCGATGTCCGCCGCCACTCCCGAGTAGGGCTCGTTCCCGGCCTCGCATTCCGGTGTCTGGCCGGGCGAGTCGGTATTCGGGTACGGGTTGACATGGAGCGGGCCGTGCTCCGAGGTCGGGACGGTCTGCGGCGTCGTGTATGGGCGCTGCGACGGGACCGACTCGCCGCCGAGGACGTCGTCGATCGCCACCAGCGAGAACCGGAGCGACGTGCCCGAGGTGGTGTTCTCGGACAGAAGGCTGCCGACGTTTCGCAGAAACAGCGTCACGTAGTTACACGAGGACTGGACCGGGGTCAGGAACGCGAGCGGCGAACCCAGGCTCGAGGCGAACTGCGTCAGGCGATCGAGGCCCTTCTGTACCGCGGGGTTCGCGCTGTAGCCCGCGAGCGTGTTCGACAGGCTCACGAGGCGCGTGTCGAGATTCGCGGTCCCCGGGAGGTTCTTGGTTCCCGCCGCGAATGCGTCGGCGAGGACCGGGGCGCTCGTCTTGAGCGTCGCGAATCCGGGGCGCAGCTCGCTGAGCAGCGTCGCGCTGTCGGTCAGGAACGGCCGGATGGTCGGGGTGTCGGCGATCACCGAGTTGAACGCGGGCGGGGTATTCGAGATCGTGTCCTGGAGGTAGGGCGATGCCACGCTCGCCAGCGCCCGGAAGGTGCCGTCGAGGTTCGCGAACAGCGCGGCCTGCGTCTGCGCCACCGGCGCGAGCGCCCCCGCGAAGGATTCGAGACCGTGCAGGAACCCACCGAGGTCCGTGTTCGGCGCTGCCAGGTTGTGCGCCACGGGGGCTAGGTCGCCCAGCAGCGGGACGAACGCGCCGATCGCGTCGTTGAGTCCGGCGCCGCGGCCGGCGAGACCATTGCTGAACCCGACGGTCGAGGCGACGACGCCTGTGCGCGTCGGCGGGCTGAACATCCCCAGGACCTGGTCGAGGTCGACCGCGGCGCCCGTCTGGCGGACCGGGACGGTGGCGCCATCGTTGAGCGTGTGCTGCGAGCTGCCGAGTCCGATCGCGAGGTACTTCTGGCCGATCGAGCCCTTGAGCCTGATCGTGAACGTCGAGTCGGCAGGGATGTGCCCGATGCTCTTGTTGAGCTTGAGTGTGGCCACCGCAATCGGCGCGCCGGATGCGTTTCGGTCGGGCTGCACGCTGTCGACGAACCCGACGAGCGCGCCTCCGATGTGGACCTCGGCCCCGTGGGTCAGCTCGCTGGCGTCGGCCACCTGCACGTGGATCGTGTAGCTCGGGACGAACGGCAGGCCGTTGTTGGCGTTGTACGCGAGGAACACCGCCACGATTACGACGAGCACGGTCAACGCGCCGATCAGGATCGGGTTCGCGAGTCCGCTGCGGTTGCGGCGGCGGGGAGTCATCCGCCAGGTCCGATCAGGTAGTTGAGGAGGCTCGTGAGCGGCGCTCCGGTTGCCTTGGCGATTGACGCGCCGGTGTCTTGCGCTGTGGTCTTCAGCACCGCATTGCTCACGGCGGCCGCTTTCGCCGTCGTGGTATCGGCGGCGGCGCTCGTCGCGCTCGTGGCGCTCGTGGCGTTCGTGGCGTTCGTGAACTTCGCCGAGCAACCTGGCACCGGATTGATCGCGTAGCCGGTGCAGTCGCTGACGAGCAACTCGTCGCGGACGTAGTGGCCGAGGCTGTCGAAGCCGTTGGCCGCGTTCGTCCCGTTGAACAGGACGGCCATCAGCTGGCCGATCGCGCCCGTGTTGTTGAGGCTCGCGGTCAGTGTGTCGAGCAGGGCTGCCGTTGGCGCAGCCTGGGTACCGAGCTGGTCGAGCCGCTTCGCCAGCGGGATGGTCGCCACCAGCGACGCCTGGGACTTCTGGGCGGAGTTGCCGAGGTTGATCAGCGACGTGCGGGCGACGTTGGCGAACGGCGTCAGCTGCTGGAACTCGCGTCCGAGCGCCGCGGCGCTCTGGCCGAGGCTGCTCGCGAGCGGCGTGCCCTGGTCGGCGAGCGTGCCGAGGTCAGCCATCAACGGCCGCAGCTGGCGCAGAAACCCGGGGAGTAGCTGGATCGACTTCGAAATGTCCGCCGCTCGAGTGGCGCTCGCCTGCGCGGTCGTGTTCGCCTGCGTGATGAAGTCCGCGAGCGCGGTTCGCTTCTGGGCGAGCGGACCGAGGACGGCGGCAGAGTCCGTGGCGAGCTTGGCGAGCGCCTTGTTCTGACTGGCCAGGATCTTCAGTACCTGGTCGGTGTTGCCAAGCGCCGGGTCGGCGCGACGGATGACCGCGTTCAGGTCCGATCCGCGGGCGGCCAGGCCGGTCCCGAACTCGTTCAGGATGATCGCGAGCCGCTGCGCGATCGGCTCCTGGTAAATGTCCTGGACGATGTCGAAGTCGACCGGCGAGTTGGTGCGTGTGACCGGCAGGTAGTAGTCGCCCGAGCCCGGGCCGTGGGCGATGCGGTTTAGCGCCGGCGCTTGCGCGGTCCCCGGGTTGCAGTCGACGTACATCTCGCCGATCAGCGACTGCGGCCGGATCGCACAGGTCGCGTCGGCGTGGAACGGCGCGAAGCGGGCGTCGTCGATCTCGAGCGTGACCGCGGCCTGCTTGCCGGCGGTCACACCCAGGCCGGCGATCGAGCCGACCGGCGCGCCGGCAACGCGCACCTGCTCGCCCTGGACCGCAAACGACGCGTCGTCGAAGATCGCCCGCACGCGGTACGTGCCGCCGCCGGTTGTGCTGGAAGCGGTCGCCATCGCGGTTGCGGTGGCGACGGCGGCCGTGAGGACGGCGAGGACGAGCGCGATCCGTCTCATGGGCCGGGCGGGGTCGAGCCGGCCTGGCAGCCGGCTACGGCGTGTGGCGAGGACCCGTCGGGCGAGGGCTGGACGGCGCCGCCGGGGCAGCGCGAGCGGACCGTTTGCAGACCCTGGTAGCGATCGGACGGCGGCCGCGATACGAGCTCGTTGGCGCTGTCGGTCCCGAACGCGAAGAACGTGGGCTGTACCCGGACGTAGTGACCGTTGGCGTCGTAGTAGCCGCTGGCCTGCCCGACGTTGGTGAGGGCCGCGACGACGTCGGGGGTGTACTCGCGCAGGTTGTCGAGCTGGGTCTGGGAGTCGTTCATCGCGTCGACGAGCTTCGGGAACGCCGCGGAGGCGACTTGGGCGAGCCGCGGTGTCTCGCGGAGGAGCGTGGTCAGGTCGCCGGTCCCGGCCGGGTTGTGGATGAGCGCGGAGAGCGCGGTCACGGTCGGGATCGCGATCTTCGTGAACGTGTTCAGGCTTGCCGCGAACGGCTCGAGACGCCTCGAGGCCGTCTTGGATTTGGCCACGAGCGGGTCGAGCGCGTCGAGCGTGCTGTTGAGCCCGGCGAACGTGGTGGTGCTCCTCGTGAGGGTGTTCGGGAGGAGCTGGAGGGCCTGCTGGAGCGCCACGCTCTGGCGCGCGATCGCTCCGGTCGTCGTGTTCGTCTGGACGATCAGGTCACTCAGCTCCGTCGCCCGCGACGCCAGCGCCTGCATCGTCTGCGCGCCCTCGACGAGCAGCCCGTCAAACGCCGGCTCGTTCCGGTCGAGCTCGGCCGTGAGGTTGCTCGTGCTCGCGAGCCCTGGCGCAAGGTACTTGAGCGTCTTCGACGCCTGCGCGGACTTGCCCTGGATGCTCGCGGCCTCGCCCTGGATGACGTTCCGCAGCCCGGCCCGGGTCAGCGGGTCGATCGAGTCGAATACCTGGTCGAGGCTGACGAACGAGTACGTGTGGTCCTCGGTGAGGGTGCCGCCGGCGGGGATCTGGGGGGCCTGCGTCGCACCGGGCTCGATCACCACGTACCGCGTTGCCACACCCGACAGCGAGTTCTCGTAGATCCGCGCCACCGTGCCGTCGTGCAGCGGCGCCGCGCTCGAGTCGAGGCTCATCGTGACCTGCGCCTGGCCGTTCGGTGTAAGCGAGATCGACTGGACGTGACCGACCTTGGCCGGCCCCATGAGCACGTCGTCGCCGGTCACGAGGCCGCCGGCGTCCTGGAAGTCGGCGTGGAGCGTGTACGTCGATCCCCCGCCGAGCAGCACCACGACGATCACGACGATCGCGATCGCCAGCGAGGCGACCGCGGCGACCCGCGCGATCATGAACGCTTCAGCATCCGTGTGGGCATTCGTGCCGTTCTCGCGGAAGACATGGTCGCAATCTCTCTCCTCCCCCCGCCGCCGCACAATTCCCCTGCGCGGCGCGCCCATCCTGTCAAATACGGCGTTCTGCCGCCATAGTCGGGATGTTTAGGCGGCGTTAACCGAGTGCGTGGCGGTGACTGCCCGTGGCGGGTCGGCGTCCGTTCGGCCCCGGGGGGTGCCGGCGGCGCGGGCAGCGCGGCGGCCTACCGCAACTGCGCTAGCGACCGCAGCGCCGTACCCCAACGCGGTGCCCGACCCGTCGCCGGCCGCAACCGCGTGAGCGGGCTCGGATCTGTTCAGGCCCGCGGTGCGCGCGCCCCTCCGCCGGCGCCCATGTATTTCGGCGCAAACCTCCCCATCGGCGCCCTCGGAGCCGAGATAAGCATGCGGTCAATGCTCATCTGGGCCTGGCAGCCGGCGGACGGCCTGGTTTGTCACGTTGTACAGGTGCGTTTCTCGCCAAACCCTCCGCCCGGACGCAGCCCCACGCAGATAAGCGCCCGTGAGGCGCTTACCCGCACTCGGCGAGACGGCGAAACGGGGTCTGGCGAGAAATGCACCCCCTGAGAGCGCTCGTCCGCAAGGAGCGCCAGCCGGCAACGCTCGTTCGCAAGAAGCGCCGGCGGGCAAGGCTCGGTGGCAAGAAGCGCCAGCGCGCAAACGCGAGGCGGACGTGGCGACGCGAACGCGTCAGCCGCCGGACGGCGCGGCGGCCGGGGACGACTGCGCCGCCGGTGGGCGCTCACCCCGCTGCGTCTCGACCAGCAGCGCCGCCCCGAGCGCGCCACCGAGGTCGCCGAGACCCGCTGACAGGACGTCCGGCGGGTGGGTGTCGTTGAACAGGTGTGGATGCATGGCTTTGCGGATCCGCTTCACGTAAGGCTCGCCGAGACGCACGCCGAGGCCGCCGCCGATGATGATCGCCGGCACGTCCAGCAGGTTCTGGGCGGAGGCGATGCCGGCGCCGAGCGCTTCGACGGCCTCGTCGATCAGCTCGACCGCGAGCTTGTCGTCCTTTTCGAGCGCCTTGGCCCAGACCGCGCTCGTCAGCTTGGTGCGACCGCGGTCCTTCATGATCTTGAACAGGTCGGTGTTCGTGCCCTTCTCCTGGCGCCGCCGCGCCCGGGCCTCCATCGCCGCCCGTCCGGCGTAGGCCTCCATGCAGCCGCGCCGCCCGCAGGGACAGCGGGCGCCATCGATGACGACGACCATGTGCCCGATCTCGCCGGCGCCACCGCGCCCGAGCCACGGCTTGCCGTCGAGGATCAGACCGCCGCCGACGCCGGTGCCCCACATCACGCCGAGCAACGACTCGTACGGCTTGCCGGCGCCCAACGCGAACTCGGCGTCGGTCGCGACCTGCACGTCGTTGCCGATTGCCACCGTCGTCCCGAGCTCGGACGCGAGCGTCGGCCCGAGCGGGAACGACTCCTCCCAGCCGGGCAGGTTGCGGGCGGTCGAGACTGTGCCGGCGGCCTCGTCGATCACGCCGGGCGACCCGATGCCGACGCCCTGGAGCCCACTGGGCTCGACCCCGGCGGCCTGGCAGGCCGCCTTCATCGCCGCGACCATCTCGTGCGCCACATCCGGCGGTCCGCCGGTCGACGGCGTGGGATGCCGGGAGGAGGCCAGCACGGTGTTGCCGCCGTCGACGACGATCGCCTCGATCTTCGTCCCGCCCAGGTCGATCCCGCCACGCAACGAGGAGCTGCCAGCTGCCTCCATCGAGGGGATCTTGTCAGAGTTCAGGTCCAGGACTCCCGGTAGTGCTGCTGCTCGAGCGTCGGCTCGTCGATTGTGACCCCGAGCGCCGCGAGCTTGAGTGTGGCGACCTCCTGATCGATCGCCGCGGGCACGGGCTGCACTCCCGCGGCGATCTCGCCGCGCTGGCGGACGAGCTCTTCGACGCAGAGCGCCTGAAGCGCGAACGAGACGTCCATCACCGAAGCCGGATGGCCCTCGCCGGCGGCCAGGTTCACGACGCGCCCCCGCGCCAGCAGGTTCAGCCGGCGCCCGTCCTCGAGCTCGTACTGCTCGATCAGCGGCCGGACCTCGCGCACGCCGACGGCGAGCGCGCCCAGCTCCTCGAGGTCGAGCTCGACGTCGAAATGGCCGGCGTTAGCGAGGATCGCACCGTCCTTCATCCGTGCGAAGTGCTCGCCGCGGAGGACCCGCCGCGAGCCGGTGACCGTCACGAACACGTCGCCCCGCTCCGCCGCCTCGAGCGCCGGCATTACCTGGTAGCCGGCCATCCGGGCCTCGAGCGCTCGCAGGGGGTCGACCTCGCACACGATCACGGCGGCGCCGGCGCCGCGGGCCCGCTCGGCGATCCCCTGACCGGCCCACCCGTAGCCGACGATCACGAGCGTGTGGCCGGCCAGCAGCACGTTGCTGGCGCGGATGATTCCGTCGAGCGCCGACTGCCCGGTGCCGTGGCGATCGTTCAAAGCTCTTTCCGTGCGTGCCTCGTTCACCGCGACGACCGCACACGCCAGCTTTCCTTCGGCCTCCAGCCGGCGGAGCCGCACGAGACCGGTGGTCGTCTCCTCGGTGCCGCCGATCAGCGCCGCGAGCGTCTCGCCACCGAGTGCGTGGGCCGTCATCAACAGATCCGCGCCGTCGTCGACCGTTACTTCCGGCTTGCCGTCGAGCACCGCGCGCACGTGCCGGGCGTAGGTGTCAACGTCCTCCGCTCGGATCGCCAGGACCTCGACGCCGTGCTCGTACACGAGCGCCGCGGCCACATCGTCCTGCGTTGAGAGCGGGTTGGCCGAGCACAGCGCCACGCGTGCGCCCCCGGCGGTCAGCGCCAGCACCAACTGAGCCGTTTCGGCGGTGACGTGCAGGCAGGCACCGACCCGGATCCCGTCCAGGGGTCGTTCCGAGGCGAACCGCTCGCGAATCCGCGCCAGCACAGGCATCTGCTCGCCCGCCCAGGCGATCCGAGAGACACCTCCCGTCGCCAGACCGAGATCGGCAATGTCGTGGGGCGGCAGCCGGGTGCGAGCCATCGCGGGCCTTACGCTACCCAGCCGCCGACCCGACCGCCGGATTAGTACCGGTAGTGGTCCGGCTTGTACGGGCCGTCGACCGGCACCCCGAGATACGACGCCTGACCCGGGGACAGCTCGGTGAGCTTGACCCCGAGCGCCCCGAGATGGAGGCGCGCGACCTTCTCGTCGAGATGCTTGGCGAGCGTGTAGACCCGCTTGTCGTAGCTGTCGTTGTGGCCGAACAGCTCGAGCTGGGCGATCACCTGGTTCGTGAACGAGTTCGACATCACGAAGCTCGGATGCCCGGTGGCGTTGCCGAGGTTCAGCAGCCGGCCCTCGGACAGCACGATCACGGAGTGCCCGTCGGGGAATACCCACTCATCAACCTGCGGCTTGATGCCGATCCTGTTGATGCCCGGAGTCCTCGACAGTCCGGCCATGTCGATCTCGTTGTCGAAGTGGCCGATGTTTCCGACGATCGCTTGATGCTTCATCCGCGACATGTGCGCTGCCGTGATCACGTCACGGTTGCCCGTCGCCGTAACGAAGATGTCCGCCGTCGACACGACATCGTCGAGGGTCAGCACCTGGTAGCCGTCCATCGCGGCCTGGAGCGCGCAGATCGGATCGATCTCGGTGACCACCACTCGGGCGCGCTGGCCGCGGAGCGACTCCGCGCAGCCCTTGCCGACGTCGCCGTAGCCGCACACGACCGCGAGCTTGCCGCCGATCATCACGTCGGTGGCGCGGTTGATGCCGTCGATCAGCGAGTGCCGGCAGCCGTATTTGTTGTCGAACTTGCTCTTGGTAACGGAGTCGTTGACGTTGATCGCCGGGAACAGCAGCTGGCCCTGCTCGGCGAACTGGTACAGGCGGTGTACGCCGGTGGTGGTCTCCTCGGTCACGCCCTTGATCTCGGCAGCCATGCGAGTGAACCGCTGCGGGTCGTCCTCGAGCGAGCGCTGGAGCAGCCCGAGCACGATCGCGAACTCCTCCGAGTCGGCGGTCGAAGGATCGGGCACGGCGCCGGCGCGCTCGTACTCGGCGCCCTTGTGGACGAGCAGCGTCGCGTCGCCCCCGTCGTCGAGGATCATGTTGGGCGACTGCCCGCCCCAGGTGAGCGCCTGCTGGGTGCACCACCAGTATTCGTCGAGCGTCTCACCCTTCCAGGCGTAGACGGGCACACCACGCGGGTCGTCCGGCGTCCCGTCGGGGCCGACCACGACGGCCGCAGCGGCGTGGTCCTGGGTCGAGAAGATATTGCACGACGCCCAACGGACCTCGGCCCCGAGCGCCACCAGGGTCTCGATCAGCACCGCGGTCTGGATCGTCATGTGGAGAGACCCAGTTATCCGGGCGCCTGCGAGCGGCTGCGCGTCGGAGTACTCGCGCCGAACCGCCATCAGCCCAGGCATCTCATGCTCGGCCAGGCGGATCTCGTTCCGCCCGAACTCGGCCAATCCAAGATCGGCCACCTTGAAGTCCGCCTTGGCAGCGGTCGTGCTCATAGTTCCTCCACGGTCGTGTTCATCGGGCAGCCGCGCTCAGGCGACTGCCAGCAGCTTTTCGTGTTTCTCTTGCTCGAATCGGAGCCAGTCCTCGGCGCCGACGTCCTCGGGCCGGCGCGCCTCGGCTTCGAGCCACGCCTGAATCGAATCGCGCAGGTCCGGGCTATCGGCCATTCGCGCCGCGAACGCGACATCGGAGAGGCCGACGTCGAAGCGCGCGAGCAATTCCTTGAGCGTGCGCAGCCGCTGGAGCTGAGCAGGCCCATACAGACGGTAGCCCGCCGCCGACCGGGCCGGAGAGACCAGGCCCGTCTGCTCGACGTATCGCAGCATCCGCGCCGACCAACCGGTCGTGCGCGCCGCCTCGTTGATGGTCAAACCTTCCATCGACTCTCAACCTTACCACGACCTTGTCAAGGTTTCGAGCGGCGCTCAGAAGTTTTTCCGAGAGGGCTCAAGTCCTCTCGGACATTTGTCGAAATACGTCCTGAGAAGTGAAGTCGGACCTAGCATGCAGACCAACCTCGAACCAGGAAGCCGGAGGCCGGGCATGGAGCGGTCCCCCCGGAGGACGCCAATGAGTCAGCGCAGCAAGGCAGCCTGCACGGTCGCGGCACTCACTGTCGGCTTCGGCTGCGCGGTCATCGGGGTTGGCGGCGCTGACGGCGGCACGAGCGCGTACGCCCGTCACGTCCGCGAAGCGCGGCTCGAGGCCAGGCTTGCCGGAATCGCTCTGGCGCATCGCTCGCCCGAGCAGGTCGTCCTCGCGATCGCCCCGAAGCACCATGCGGTCAGGTCCGCCGCCGACGTGGCCGCGCTGACCCCGGTGTCCTCGGTGAGCGCGACGACCGCGACCACCCCCGCAGCGGCGACGACGACGACGCCCGCGACCACCACAACTTCGACCACGACGACGCCGACCGCCACGACGACCACCGGCACCACGACGACGCCGACCGCCACGACGACCACCGGCACCACGACGACGCCGACCGACACCACGACGACCACCGGCACCACCACGACCGGTACCGGCACGACCACGACGCCGACCGCCACGACGACCACCGGCACCACCACGACCGGGACGACCACGACGACCACCGGCACCACGACGACCGGTACCGGCACGACCACGACCGGCACGACCACGACCGGCACGAACACGACCGGCACGCCGGCCAGCGCGACGTCCACGACCGGCAACGGCGCGAGCACGATACTCGGCCACGGCCGGCAGCCCGGGACCACCAGCACGACGACCACCTCGCTGTGCTACGGCCGTTGCGTCGGCTCGGGCGGTACCTCCAGTGCCACACAGGCGGCGGTTCCCGCGGCCAGCTCGGCGTCGAGCACGGGCAACTTCAACGTGACCCCGGCGACCGTCACCCCCGCCAGCGTTGCCACGTCAGTCCTGACCACGCCGGTCAACGACACCTCCTCGTCGACGAACCTGTCGCCGGTGAGCACGACCCCGTCCCCGACGACGCCCACGACGCCGACCGCGGCGCCAACGCCGACCAGGACCCAGTCGAGCACCGGGCTCCTCCACATCAACCTTCCGAACATCGCGACGGCGCTGAAGCAAGCCGCCGCCAACGGCAGCAGCACTTCGCGTCGCTCGGCCGCCGGCCTGATCACCGCCACCGGCACCGGCGCCACCACGGGCGGGACCGGCGCGGGCGGAGTGCCCACCGGCACCGCCGGAGCGACCGGAACCGGGACCGCGGGCGGCACCGCTGCCGCAAACACCGGGACGCAGGCCCCGGCCCATCACACGGCTAAGCACACGTCCTCGAGCGGCGGTGCCGGCATCACAGCGCCGGTCGACGCGGGCGTGACATACCTCACCCGCTTCGTGAACGTCATCCCGACCGCGGTGTGGCTGGCGCTCGGGGCCGCGTTCGCCCTGATGCTTGCCTTCGCGGCGATCGCGTTCCGGTCCAGCCGCCGGGCCCGCCGCCGCGAGAACGAGTTTGCGGCGATCTCCGCCGCGGCCCTGACCGACGCACTCACCGGCATCCTCAACCGTCGCGGCTTCACCGAGGCCGCCGAGCGCGAGCTCGCGCGCGCCAGCCGCTACGAGCGTCCCTTCGTGCTCGCCTACGTGGACGTGCGCGGGCTGAAGTCGGTCAACGACACCGAGGGCCACCTGATGGGTGACGAGTTGATCAAGACCGTGGCCGACCTGATGAAGGAGTCGGCGCGAGCGGACGACGTCGTCGGCCGCATCGGCGGCGACGAGTTCGCCCTCCTGCTCGGCGAGCAGACGGCCGAAAGCGCCGGGCCGGTCTTCCGGCGCATCGGGGCGCGCGTCGAGGAGGCTCGCGCTGGAATGGAGATTTCGGTTCCGTGGGAGCTGACGATCGGTATGGCGTCGTTCCCCCAGGACGGCACGACGCTCGAAGAACTTCTCGAAGTGTCCGACCGGCGGCTGTATGAGCAGCGCGGAATCGCATTGAGGTAATGGGCTGGGGCAGCAGGGACCTTGGGGGTTGGGCACCGTTCGGGCCCCTCACACGGCAGTGAGGGAGCCCGAACGGTGGGCGTTCGGGCAGAGCGGCCCTCCGAGGACGCCGCTGAGTACTGGTGGCCCGCACGCGAGCGTTCTTTCGACGGGTCGGCCGCGCGCGAGCGCGCTTTCGACGGGTCAGCCGCGCGCGAGCGCGCTCTTCAGACGGTCGAGCATCGGGACCGGCGTGGGATCGACTTCGCGCAGCACGGCGAGGTAGAGCGACACCACGTCGCCGAGCAGCACCAACGACATCATGCGTTCGGTCCGGTTCTGGCCGATGCTCTCCACCCGGTAGGTGCCCGCGGACTCGGCCTCGATCAGGCCGCGTGTCAGCTCGATCCGCTGGCGGATGCGCGGATGCAGATCGGAGTCATCGAGAAACACCGCGCTGAAGCGCCCGAACTGGCTCGAGCTCTGCCATCCCTGGATCTCGTTGTGGTCGAGCTCGGGGAGCTCGTTCGAGAAGGACGGCATCTTCACGTTCTCGTTGATCTGGGTCTTCCACCGGTAGGCAATCGGCGAGGTCAGGCCCGAGCCGGCGATCTGGGGGATCGTCCCGTGAAGGCCTCGCGCCAGCTGCTTGGCTAGCGAGTCATCGGGCGCGTCCGGGCCCCACAAATGCACCACCTGCTCGAGTCCGGCAGCGGCGACGTCGATTTCGGCGTGCAGCCGCTCGCCGGCGCCGCACAGCCAGGCGACCTCGAGCGCCACCACTACCGCGTACGCGACCGCCGCCCGGGGCTGGAAGCCGCCCGGGAGCGGGATCACGGGGACGTCCTCGGCCCGCGCAGCATCTGCGAGCTTGCCACCGGTCGTTGCCACGATCCGTCGGGCACCGAGCGCGCCGGCCGCCTCGTAGACGGCGAGTGTCTCCTCGGTGTTGCCGGAGTAACTCGCGCACAGCACGGCGGTGTCTGGCGTGGTCCATGCGGGCAGCGCATAGCCACGGGCAAGCACGATCGATCGCGACGCCCGGTCGCCGAGGGCCGCCCTGGCGAGCGAGCCGCCGATCGCCGAGCCACCCATCCCGGCGACGATCAGGCCGCCCGGGGCGTCGAAAGGCTCGAGATTCGCCGACTCCACCCGCCACAGCGCATCGCGCAATTGGTCGGGCATCGCGAGGATGTCCTCGATCTGCTGGGCGGAGTCGACCGACGCGATCGACTCCCGGCTGAGATCGACGGTCGTGCTCAAAACCGGATGGCTCCATCGGGCAGCTCCACGCCAGGGAAGATACGCGCGCCGGCCGCGAGCATGTTTCCTGACCCGATCCTGACGCGCTCGCCGACGACCACGCCACCTCCGATGTGGCAGTGATCGCCGATCGTCGCGTTCGTGCCGACGATCGATCCGCTGATGGTCGTCGACGCTCCGACGCTCACCCCATCGAGCAGCACCGACGATTCCACGCGGGCATCCTCGCCGACGGTCACGCCCTCACCCAGGGCGCTCCGATCGCCAACCAGCGCCCGGGCGCCGATCGAGGACCCGGACCCCACCAGGACGGGGGCGACCGCACGACCCTCCACCTTCGCACCGTCGACGAGCACCAATCCGGAGGCGCGAAGCTGGCGACCGACGTCGGTGTTCACCTTGCCCTCGAGAATGTCGTAGGTCCCCTTCAGGTAGCGGTCAGGCGTCCCGATGTCGAGCCAGTAACCGCTCGCCTCGTACCCGTACAGCCCGCGGCCGATCAGCGTGGGAAAGACATCGCGCTCGATCGAGATGTTCGTCCCGGCGGGGGCCATCCCTTCGAGCACGTCGCGCTCAAGGATGTAGGCGCCGGCGCTGATCAGGTTGGTGTCGAGCTCCTCCGGGCCCGGCTTCTCCACGAAGTCATTGACCGAGCCATCGGCGTCCAGCCGCACCAGTCCATATGCCGATGGATCATCGACCGGATAGAGCGCGAGCGTGGCGCGCGCGCCGGTGCGTTCGTGCTGCGCGAGCTGCTCGGTCAGGTCGATGTCGGTCAGCACATCGCCGTTGAGCATGAAAAATTGGTCGTCGAGCAGATCCTCGGCGAACTTGAGCGCGCCGCCTGTGCCGAGCGGCCGCGGTTCCTCGAGATAGCGCAGCCGGATCCCAAGCCCCGAGCCGTCGCCGAGTACGCCCCGAACCTGATCGGCCATGAATCCGCACCCGAGGATCACGTCCTCGACCCCGTGCTCGTGTAGCCACCTGAGCATGTACGAGATGAACGGACGGCCGACGAGCGGGACGACCGGCTTCGGGATCGTCGAGGTCAGCGGCCGCAGGCGGGTCCCTTCCCCGCCCGCGAGAATCAGCGCCTGCAAGTCAGCGGCCTCGACGGCCGGACATCAACGCCCGATGCCCTCATAGATGAAGCCGGCGGCCCGGACGGAGTCCGGGTCGAGGAAGTTGCGCCCGTCGATTATGAGGTTGCCCCGCATGCGCTCGGCCACCGCGTTCCAGTCGAGCTCGGCGAACTCGGGCCACTCGGTGACGATCACACACGCGTCGGCGTCCGTGACCGCTTCGAGCGCGTGGTCCGCGAACTGGACGTTGACCATCAGCTTGCGGGCCTCCTTCTCCGCGATCGGGTCGTACGCCCGCACACTGGCGCCGTCGGCCTGAAGCCGCGCCGACAGGACCAGCGACGACGCTTCGCGCATGTCGTCGGTGTTGGCCTTGAAGGCCAGGCCCAGCAGCGCGACGCGCTTTCCCACGAGCGAGCCCAGGTGCTTCTGAAGCTTCCCGATCACCCGCCGCTTCTGCAGCTCGTTGACCTCGATCACCGCGGTCAGCAGCTGGAAGTGGTAGCCCGAGTTGCCGGCGAGCTGTTTCAACGCCGAGACGTCCTTCGGGAAGCAAGACCCGCCGAAACCGATACCCGGTTTCAGGAAGTGCGTCCCGATTCGCTGGTCGAGACCCATCCCCCGCGCCACCTCGAGCACGTCCGCGCCGGTCTCCTCGCACACGTTCGCGATCTCGTTGATAAACGAGATCTTCGTGGCCAGGAAGGCGTTCGCCGCGAGCTTGATCATCTCGGCGCTGGCGACGTCGGTCCGCACCTGCGGCGCATTGAGCGGCGAATAGAGCTCCATCACCGCATCGCCCGCCCAGTCGCCGTCGTCGCCGACGACCACCCGGTCCGGGTGGCGGAAATCCTCGAGCGCCGAGCCCTCTTTCAGGAACTCCGGGCAGGACACGTAGGCGAAGCCGTCCTTCCCCCGCTCGATCAGCGTTCGCCGGATCGCGGCACCGGTCCCGACGGGCACGGTCGATTTCATCACGAGCGCGTGACGGTCAGAGCGCGGCATCGCGTCGACCACCGCGTTCACGGCGGAAAGGTCGGCGTCTCCGGAATACGTGGGTGGCGTGCCCACTGCCACGAACAGCAGCCGCGCGTGCTCCAGCGCCGGCTCGAGCTCGGTCGAGAAGTGCAGCCGTCCGCGGTTGGCAGCGATCGAGTCGGCCAGACCGGGCTCGTAGATCGGGATCTCGCCCCGCTCCAGCCGAGCGATCTTGTCCGCGTCGATGTCGACGCACCACACCTCGCTGCCGAGTTCTGCAAACCCGGCAGCGGTCACCAGTCCGACGTAGCCTGTTCCGATCACCGCGATCGGTTCGCGTGCTCCGGCCATCGGTGGGAGGGTAGCGGTCTACTTGCCGCCGGCCCGCGTGAACGACGCGGCGATCGCGACCAGTTGCTTGTTGCCGATGCTGTCGGTCAGCGTGTTCGACACCCAGTAGACCCCCTGCGGGGTCCGCCAAGCCACGAGACTCAGCTTGCCCCCGTTCGAGTACAGCAGCAACTGCTTCCCGTTCACGGTCTTCGTCTGGGTCGGGCTTTGCAATATCGGCGGGTTTTGCCAGGTCGTGCCCTGCACGCCGTAGTACTCGCCGAGAACCGGGTTGACCGCAATCGTCATGCGATACGAGTAATGCGATATTCCCTGCCGGTCGTGGAGCAGGTACGCCCGGGGGTAATACCCGGACCCGGCGCCGCCTTCGACCGGACACACGCTCGTGGTATTCGAGCAGTACTGCGCGCCGTTCACGATCAGCTTCGGATAGTAAATCGGGATACCGAGCGGACCGAGGGCTTTTGCCTGAGCCACGCCGTCGGAGACGTTCGCACTAAGTCCGGGCGCGCTGCCGCCACCCCCGCCGGCATGCTTTCCGCCGGTGCTGGCCGCGCCCGCCGAAGGTCCGCCCGCCGGAGCGGGCTGAGTCTTGGTCTGGCTCATGAACTGGTGAAACGCGTTCTGCTCGGCGCCCGGATTGGCCGAGACGTAGCACGGGGTCTGCTGAACCGCGGTGTTGGCCGTGGGCGCCACCGGCGCGCAGGGGAGCAGGATGGCCGGGAATGGGATCTGCTTGATGGTGTGCCCGGCCGAGAAAGCGACCAGGTCGAACAGGTTGATCAACCCGTCGGTGGTGTGGAGATCGTGATCGGTCTGTGAGTGCTGACCGAAGATCTTCAGCAGCGTGCCCTCGTCCTGAATGATCTGATCTTGCGAGAACTGCGATTTCGCCCACCGGATGAAGTCCTGCTGGCGCGCGTTGCGCACGATGTCGCTGTCGGTGTGCCGGAAGCGAACGAACGCCAGTGCGTCGGTCCCACATAGCTTCTGGTAACCGGGCTGGACGTCGATGCTCGAGTAATCCGTGTACGCCGTGTTGTTGTAGTACCGGTGGTCGACGTCGGTGTAGACGCACCCGATCGCGTTGACAAGGTCTTCGAATCCGCCGAAGTTGACGTCGATGATGTGGTTGATCTTCAGGCCGGGAAAGATCTGCTGCTCGAGGATCTTGACCAGCAGATTGTCGCCACCGATCGAGTAGGCGGCATTGAGCTTGTCGGTCGCCTCAAACCCACCCTCGGGAATCTGGACCTTGAGGTCGCGGGGCACCGATAGGAGGTTGATAGTCGAAGAGTGCGGGTCGATGTGGACGAGCATCATCGTGTCGGTGTTCGAATACTTGAATGGCTCGCCGGCGCGATGGTCGGACCCCACGAGCAGGAGCGTCTGCGCGCTGCCCGGATTCGGGACGGACACGGCTTTCGACGCCTGCAACGCCGGTGTGGCGTCGAGATAGTGAGTGATCTGCCTGACCTGGAGCAGGCCGGCGACCGCTGTCGTCGTGGCGGCGAAAGCAATCACGAGCACGCCGGCGATCGCGAACCGCACCAGCGAACCAAGCCGCGACTTCGGGATCAGCCGCCTCATCCGAGACCCCCGTCGATCGCGGTCAGCCCGGACCGCGACTCCACGACGCTCGCCTCGCGGACTCCATCCGAAGCCGACGCCGAATCCGAACCTGAAGCCGAGGCGGAAGCGGGCTCCGCCGGCCGCTCGAGCCACATCGGCAGCGTCCGCACGAAGCCGACGAGCGAGCGCCGGTAGCGCGCCATCGAGGACACCGAAACCCACTCCTCGGGGCCGTGATGCCCCGCGCCGTCGGGGCCGAACTCGACCGCCGGGATGCCCGCCGCCATGAATGCGACGGCGTCGGATGCCCCGTCGCGGCCGACGCTCAGAACCTCCTTGTCGGGGATCGAGCGCGTCACGGCCTCGCGCAGCGCCTGCACGTACGGATTGCCACGAGCGACGCTGACGGGCGGAAAGATGAAGGTCCGGGTCACGTCGATCGACGGGATCCGAGCGATCTGATCGAGGATCGACTCGGGATCCTGCCCGGGCAGGAAGCGGATGTCGACCGACATCCGGCACTCGTCGGGGACCTTGTTGATCGCGTCGCCGCCCTCGATCCGCCCGAGGTTGATCGACGGCCGGTCGAACACTTCCGAAGACTCCCTCGAGAACGGCAGCGACTCGATCGCGCGGAACACGTCGACGGCCTTCAGCACCGCGTTGTCGCCGAGCCACGGCGTCGAGGAGTGCGCGGCCCGGCCGTGAACCTCAATCACCATCGCCAGCACGCCCTTGGCCTCCACGCCGATGTGGAGGTTGGTCGGCTCGCCGGTGATCGCGAAGTCGCCGCCGAGCCCGCCGGCCACCACGGCGTCGGTCGAGCGGTCCTCGATCTCCTCGGACTCCTCGTCGGGAACGCACACAAGCCTCACGCGCACCTGTCCCTGCCGCTCTAGGTCCTTGAGCGCGCACATCATCGACGCCAGGCCGCCCTTCATGTCGTACGCACCCCGGCCGATCAGCCGGTCCCCGTCGAGATGGGGCTCGAACTGCTCGGGCCGTCCGGGCACGACGTCGAGGTGCCCGTGGAATACCACGCACGGGTGCTCCTGGCCCTCATCGCCGGAAGGCCCGACCTCCGCCACCAACACGGGCAGCCCATTGTGATCGTGGTGACGCACCTCGATGTCGCGGGATTCGAGCCACCCCTTCACGAATCCTGCCGCCGCGACGATCTCCTCCGGTCTGGACGTGTCGTAGGAGATCAGGCGCTCGGCCAGAACGAGCTCGTCGAGCATTCCGACAGGATACGGGCGCTGGTGGTCTCTAGCCCTCGGCGATGCTCAGGAACGCCTCGAGGCGGCGCTTATCCCGCTCGGCCACCCGCCGCTTCTCGGTGTCGTCCCCCGCCGACTCGAGCTCGCGTTCGGCCTGCTGAAGCCGCTCGCGCAGCGCACCGGTGTCCAGATCCCCAGGCTCGAGCGCCTCCTCGACAAGAATCAGCGCCGTGTTCTCGGCCACCTGGAGGTAGCCCTCGGCCTGGGCGAACCGGACAACCTCCGACTCGGTCTTGTACAGGCGGAGCTCGGTCGGGTCCAGGATCGCCAGGACTGGCTCGTGGTGGGCGAGGATGCCGATCGACCCGACCACGGTCTTGGTCGAGACCAGCTCGACCTCGTCGTTGAACACCTCGCCCTCGGGCGTGAGGACCTCGGCGCGGAACTTCTCGTGCGCCACCCGCGCCTACTCCTCGTTCTCGCCGCCGGCCGACGCTTCCTCGCCGCTGCCCTTGGAATCGTCGCCGCCGTCGGAATCGCCGCTGCGCTCCGAATCGTCGCCGTCCTCGGAATCGCCGCTGCGCTTGGAATCCTCGCCGCCCTCGGAATCGTCGCCGCCCGAGGCCTTCGGCTCTTCCTTGCCGTCGCCGGAATCCTCCTTGGACTCCTCCTCGCCGCCGCCTTCCTCGCCGCCGCCGGCGTCACGGACGACGTCGTCGATCGTGCCCTTCAGGAAGAAGGCGCGCTCGGGGAGATCGTCGTACTTGCCCTCGAGGATCTCCTTGAAGCCCCGGATCGACTCCGCGATCGGCACGTACACGCCCGGCGTGCCCGTGAACTGCTCGGCCACGTGGAATGGCTGCGACAGGAATCGCTCGATCTTGCGCGCCCGGTTGACCGTGAGCCGGTCCTCGTCGGACAGCTCGTCGATACCGAGGATCGCGATGATGTCCTGGAGCTCGCGATACCGCTGGAGCACCTGCTTGACCTGGTTGGCGACGTCGAAGTGCTCCTGGCCGAGGATCTCCGCCTTGAGGATCGTCGAGGTCGAGTCGAGCGGGTCGACGGCCGGGTAGATGCCCTTCTCCGCGATCGAGCGGGACAGCGTGGTCGTCGCGTTGAGGTGGGCGAAGACCGACGCCGGCGCCGGGTCGGTGAGGTCGTCGGCGGGGACGTAGATCGCCTGGATCGAGGTGACCGAGCCTTCCTTGGTCGAGGTGATCCGCTCCTGAAGCTCGCCCATCTCGGACTCGAGCGTCGGCTGGTAGCCGACCTGAGACGGCATCCGTCCGAGCAGCGCGGACACCTCGGAGCCGGCCTGGACGAACCGGAAGATGTTGTCGATGAACAGGAGCACGTCCTGGTGCTCCTCATCGCGGAAGTACTCGGCCATGGTCAGGCCCGACAGCGCGACGCGCATGCGGGCGCCCGGCGGCTCGTTCATCTGGCCGAACACGAGCATGGTCTTCTCGAGCACGCCCGATTCCTTCATCTCGAGCCACAGGTCGTTGCCCTCGCGCGAGCGCTCGCCCACGCCGCAGAACGCCGACAGTCCCTCGTGCTCCTCGGCCAGGTTGCGGATCAGCTCCTGGATGATCACGGTCTTGCCCACGCCGGCGCCGCCGAACAGGCCGACCTTGCCGCCCTTGGCGTAAGGGGCGAGCAGGTCGATGACCTTGATGCCGGTCTCGAACATCTCGGTCGTCGGCGTCAGGTCCTCCACCGTCGGCGCGTCTCGGTGGATCGGCCACCGCTTGACATCGTCGGGCAAGGGCTCGCCGAGGTCGATCGGGTCGCCGAGCAGGTTGAAGATCCGTCCGAGCGTGATGTCGCCGACGGGCACGGTGATCGGCGACCCACTGTCGATCACCTCGACGCCGCGCGCGAGGCCGTCGGTCGTGTCCATCGCCACCGCGCGCACGCGGTCGTCGCCGAGATGCTGCTGCACCTCGCACACCAGCCAGGGGTCCTCTTCGGCTGCGATATCGAGCGCCTCTTCCTCGCGCGCGACCGAGGGACGACGAATGAGGATCGCGTGGTTGATCTCGGGCAGCTTGTCGGGGAACACGGCCTCGATCACGACGCCCTGAACCTCTTCGACCCGCCCGGTGTTCCTCTTGTCGGGCTCGCCCTGTGGGGATTCGCTGCGCTGTTCTTGTGCTACTGACATAGCTTCTCCAGTGTAGGTCTACCCGGACAGCCCTTCGGCTCCCGCCACGACCTCAAGGATCTCCTGGGTGATCTCGGCCTGACGGGCTCGGTTCATTTCGAGGGTGAGGGTCTTAATCAACTCGGTGGCATTGTCCGACGCACTGTGCATCGCGGTCATCCGCGCGCCGTGCTCGGATGCGGTCGACTCGAGCAGCGCCCGGTAGATCGAGATCTCGACGTAATCGGGCACGAGGCGCTTGAGGATCTCCTCCGGATCCGGCTCGTAGTCGACAAGCGCCCGCGGCTCCGAGGAGCGCCCCGAGGGCTCGCGCTCGTCGTTCGACTCGGATTCGTCCTCGTCGAGCAGGGTGGCTTGCTGGAGCGGCAGGAGCGTCTCGCGCCGCACTTCCTGGGACACCGGCGAGATGTAGCCGTTGTAGAAGATCTCGACCTTGTCGACCTCGTTGTCGATGTAGGCCGCCATCAGCCGGTCGGCGATGCGCCGGGCGTCGGCGTACGAGGGGCGATCCGTGAATCCGGTGAAGCTCTCCGCGGGCTCCAGCCCTCGGAAGGTCAGCGACGTCGTGGGCCGGCGCCCGGAGGCGAAGTACACCGGCGTCTGACCCTCAGCCTCATGTTCGCGCCCCGCCGCTACGCCGGCACGGACGATGTTCGAGTTGAACGCGCCGGCCAGGCCGCGATCCCCAGCGATCAGCAGCAGGCCCACCCGGTTGATCTGGTCATGCTCCTGGAGGATGGGCAGCTGCGGGACGCTGCCCGCCGCCTCGGCCGCCTGGCGCGTCATCCGCCGGATCGCGTC
Source organism: uncultured Solirubrobacterales bacterium (assembly GCA_963737055.1). Lineage (GTDB taxonomy): Bacteria > Actinomycetota > Thermoleophilia > Solirubrobacterales > Solirubrobacteraceae > Palsa-465. The sequence continues at coordinate 440,007 of CAVTRE010000006.1, forward strand.
CGCGTACGGGCGTAGCGCCTCGATCCGCTGCTCGGCGCGCCGCAGGCGGGCCGCGGCGACCAGCTCGAGCGCCCGGGCGATCTTCTGGATGTTCTTGACCGCGCCGATGCGGTTCTTGACGTCTCGTTGGGACGGCATCGATCGACTCCGGGCTCAGCGGCTCACGCCGCCTTGGCCTCGCCCTCATCGATCGGATGGCCCTCCTCGTCGAGGTCGAAGCCGAAGTCCTCGGCGAACTTCGCCACCGCGTCTTCAACCGCCCCCTGGGTCTCGTCGCTCCAGTCCCCGCCGGCGATCTTCCCCAGCAGCTCCGCCTGGTTGGCGCGGAACGACTCGGTGAGCTCCGCGAGGAACCGATCGACCTTCTCGACCACGATCCGGTCCAGATACCCGTTGGTCGCGGCGTACACCTGGATCACCTGGTCCTCGACCGGCATCGGGTGGCGCTCGGGCTGGTTGAGCGTCCTCACCAGTCGCTCGCCACGGGCGAGCGTCCGCTGGGTCTCGGGGTCGAGCTCGGAGCCGAACTGCGAGAACGCCTCGAGCTCGCGGTACTGCGAGAGCTCGAGCTTCAAGCGGCCCGCCACCCTGCGCATCGGGGTGATCTGGGCGTTGCCTCCGACCCGGGAAACCGAGATGCCGACGTTGATCGCCGGACGGACGCCGGAGTTGAACAGGCCGGGCTCGAGGTAGATCTGCCCGTCGGTAATCGAGATCACGTTCGTCGGCACGTACGCCGACACGTCACCGGCCTGGGTCTCGATCACCGGCAGCGCGGTGAGCGATCCGGCTCCGAGATCGTCGTTCAGCTTCACGGCCCGCTCAAGCAGCCGCGAGTGCAGGTAGAAGACGTCGCCGGGGTAGGCCTCGCGGCCCGGCGGGCGGCGAAGGAGGAGCGACATCTGGCGGTAGGCGACGGCGTGCTTGGAGAGGTCGTCGTAAACCACGAGCGCGGCCTTGCCGTTGTAGAGGAAGTGCTCGCCCATCGCGCAGCCCGCGTACGGAGCGAGGAACTTGATCGGCGCGGCCTCGTCGGCCGCGGCCATCACGATGATCGTGTTCTCGAGCGCGCCGGCGTCCTCGAGCGTCTTGGCGAGGCCGACGACGGTCGACTTGCGCTGCCCGATGGCGACGTAGATACACAGGAGGTCGCGGTCCTGGTTGTTGATGATGGCGTCGACCGCGATCGCGGTCTTGCCCGTCTGGCGGTCGCCGATGATGAGCTCTCGCTGCCCACGGCCAATCGGGATCATCGAGTCGATCGCCTTGAGCCCCGTGAGCATGGGCTCCTTCACCGGCTGGCGCTGGACGACGCCGGGGGCCTTGAACTCGGACGGCCGCGTCTCGGTGGTGTTGATCGCGCCCTTGCCGTCGAGCGGGTTGCCGAGCGGGTCGACGATCCGCCCGAGCAGCTCCTCGCCGACCGGGATCTCGAGCAGACGCTTGGTCCGCCTGACGGTGTCGCCCTCGACGATCTTCTCCCACTCCCCGAACAGCACGGCGCCGACGTTGTCGGACTCGAGGTTGAGCGCCAGCGCGGTTACGTCGTGCGGCAGCTCGAGCATCTCGAACGACATGCAGTTCTCGAGCCCGTGGATCCGGCAGATGCCGTCGGCGATGGACAGCACCGTGCCCACCTCAGTCAGCTCGGCATCGGTGGTGTCGAGCCCTTCTATCCGGCTCTTGAGGATGGAGGTGATCTCGTCAGGGTTGATCTGCATTCATGACTCCTTGGCGGGCGAGGGTAGCTACGCCCGCGCGACTTGCTTGCGAAGTTGTTCCAGTCGGTTACGGATCGAGGCGTCGAGGATGACGTTGCCGACCCGCAGCACGATCCCGCCGAGGATGTTCGGATCGACCTTGCTCGACAGCTCGACCGTGCGCTTGGTCTGCTCTCCGATGCGGTCGCCGATGCTTGCGACCGTCGCCTTGTCGAGCTCGATCGCGCTCGTCACCTCGACCGCGAGCAGATGGCGCTCGTCCTCCCACATCTCCTGGTAGTCGTCCCGGATCCGGAAGACCGCGGGCATCCGGTGGCGCTCGATCAGCGCCTCCAGGAAGTTCATGAACACGGGCTCGGCCCCGGTCACCACCCGCTTCAGGCCGTCCTTCTTCTCCTCGGTCGAGAAGTACGGCGAGAAGAAGAACACGGCGAGCTCGCGGTTGTCGTGCAACGCCTGCGCGAACTCGTTCAGATCATCGCGCACCTGATCGAGGAGGCCGTGTTCCTTGGCCACCTCGAACAGCGCCCGAGCGTATACCTGGGCGATCTCTTCCACTAGCCCTTACCCCCGTGCGGCCGCATGCTAGTGACCGTCCTCCGCGGGCGCGAGCGCGCTGAAGTCGAGCTCTGAGAGCGCCTCTTCGACGAGCCGGCGCTGGTCCTGCTCGTCGAGCACCTTGCGCGTCACCTTCTCGGTCGCTGACACGGTCAGATCGGCCACCTCGCGGCGGATCTCTTGGATCGCGCGGCGGGTCTCGCCGTCGATCTCGCGCCGAGTCTGCTCCATCAGCTGATCGCGGCGCTTCTCGGCCTGCTCCTGCGCATTGCGCTCGGTCACCTCGCCGGTCTTGCGAGCGCGGTCGAGGATCTCCTCGGCCTGAGTCCGGGCCTCGCGGAGCCGCTCGCGGTATTCGGCGAGAAGGTCATCGGCCTCGTGGCGAACGCGCTCGGCGTGATCGATCGACTCCTCGATCGCGTGTTGACGCTTGTCGAGCGCCTCGGAGATCCGCGGGAACGCGACCTTCCACAGGATGTACATCGAGATCCCGAACAAAAGCAGGGTCCAGATCATCAACCCGACATTCGGGGTGATCAGGAACGAGCCGCTCGAGGACGCGATGGGCATATGCGAGACGACGGCCATCTACTTGAGCACGTAAGAGAGCAAGCCGGCGACCAGGCCGTAGAAGAACACGGCCTCGGTGAGCGCGAATCCCAGCCACTGAATGCTGGTGATTTCATCGCGCATTTCGGGCTGGCGGGTGACCGCCTCGATCACCTTGCCGAAGATGATGCCGATGCCCACGCCGGCGCCGACCGCGCCGAGACCGCCACCGACCGCGATCCCGAAGCCGGCCGTGATCCCGGAGGCCGCGGCGATGGGGAGGCTCAATAGAAACATCAGGGGGTCTCCTTGTCGTGTTAGTGGTGAGTGGCGGCGCCGGCGATGTAAATCGCGGCCAGGGTCGCAAAAATGAACGCCTGGAGTGTCGCCACCAGGCCCAGCTCGAAGATGTAGATCGCGATGGCGGCCGGGAGCGCGAACCAGCCGAGCGCCTGGAGCCCGAGGATCACCGCGAGCCCGCCCGCCAGGAACAACAGGATGATGTGCCCGGCGAAGATGTTGGCCCACAACCGGATGGTCAACGACAGCAGCCGCATCAGGGTGGAGATCACCTCGATCGGGAAGATCAGCAGCAGCATCGGACCGTGAACGCCCGCGGGGACCAGGCTCTTCAGGTATCCGATCGGGCCCTGCGTCCTGATTCCAACCGTGATGAAAGCGATGAACACGACGAGTGCCAGCACAAGCGGCACCGAGATGTTCGCGGTCGCCGCATACAGAGCAAACGACGGGATGTGGGCGCCGAACAGGGTGAACTTTTCCCCGCTGTTCGTCGGCAGCGGCAGGTAGCCGACCAGATTGCAGAACCAGATGAACAGGAACAGCGTGCCGAGAAACGGGAACCACCTGGCGGCCATCGAGTCGGGCATGTTCCCGCGGGTGATGTTGTTCCGCATGAGCGAATAGAGCACCTCGACCGCCGTCTGGACCTTGTTCGGCCGCGCCTGCATGCGTCCCGCGATCCACACCATCGTGAATATCGTCAGCAGCGTCGCGATGAACAGGTAGAGCACGGCGCGGTTGATGCTGAATACACCGAGGCTCACCCAGTTGACGAGCTTGAACTCGTTCTGGATCTGGAACTCGTTGTTCTTGTGCTGGGTGAACCCGTAGATCCCGATCAGCAGGATGAAAATGCCGATGTACGCGCCGAAACACGCGAACAGGATTTTCTGGGTCTTGCTCATCGCCGCGCCCCTCTCGGGCGAGTCAGGAAGGACAAGACGAGCTGGGCGGTGAACGCGAACACGATCACGAGCAGCGCGGTCAGCCCGTCGTCCCGGCCGGAGCCGTTGCGGACCAGGATCACGGCGATCGCCAGCAGAAACAGGCGTCCGAGCAAGTAGGCAAGTCGGAGCGTGATCTCGCTCCTCGGGTCGTTAAGCGCCGGAACCGCGCGGTCGATCGCGATGCCGAGCGCGCGTAGCACGATCCAGGCGCCGGCGCCCACCAGGTAGCCGACCGCCGGCACGCCGATCAGCAGCATGATCGGCGCCGCCACCACGAGGAGCACGACGTCGAGGTAGGCCAGCGGCATCAGGTGGCCATCGGAGGTTGCGGGAGCGCTCAGCGACATGAAGGATTCAGAGATTCGTGATCGTCGAGATGGGGCGGGTGAACCCGGTTTGGCTGGTCAGAGGGCCGGAAGGGTAGCGGCGCGCAACCAGGGCCGTCGCGTCAAAAGTCGTTCGCCTGCGCGCACCAGGGGCCCCACCTTCACGGGTCCGGTGGGGAACAACGTTAGCGGGAGGTTAGCGCCGCCGCGTCGCCCCCGGCAACCGTGTTCGGAGTATTCCGAACGTCAACGCGCCGCGGGCACCCGGCGGATTCAGAGCGCTCAATGCGCCGCGGGCGCCCGGCGGATTCGGGGCTTCGGAAGCTGTCCCTCTGCCCACATCGCCGCGATCCCGGCGCGCGGCAACCCAAGCGCCCCCTCGTACACCAGGAAACGGGGCTCCCAGCGAGGGAAAAACTTGGCGTTGAAGCGGTACAGGCTCTCGATCTGGAAGAACGGGTTGCCGAGCGTGATCAGCTTCCCGAGCAGCCGCTCGAGCCGCTTCTCGGGGCTGTGCATCCACTTCGCGAAGGCCGCGAAGTTGAGCGACAGCTCGTCGATCCCGCGCTCGCGCAGCAACTCGATCGCGCGAACCACCAAGAACTCGGTCAGCCCGTTCGGCGTGTCCGGGTCGCGGCGCATGAACGACAGCGACACCGCAGACCGGCCGTAGCACGGAACGAAGTGCAGGACACCGCGGATCGCGCGGGTCTCGTCGCGCGCGAGCACGACGATCGTCTCGTGGTCGTGCGCGCCCTGGAGCGAGTCCATCGCCATCGAGAACCCGCGCTCGGGAGCGCCCTGGCGCCCGAGCTCAACCACCTCCTCCAGCCGTTCGATCGTTTCCTGATCGAGCGCGCGGAGATCGTGCAGCTCGGCCTGGTATCCGGCCTTGGCGAGCCGGGTGACCGACTGGCGCACCTTGCGGATCGGACGGCCCTCGAGCGAGAAGCGGTCGAGCTCGACAACCGCCTCGTCGCCGAGGTAGATCGTGTGCAACCCGAGCTCCTGGTACAGCGGGCACAGCCGCTCACTCGCGCCGAGCGCGCCCAGCTTCAGTCCGCGGGCGTCAGCGAACTGGCGGACCTGGTGAAGCAGTCCGGGCAGCGCGTCCGCCGGCCCGACCGGATCGCCCGAGAGCAGCAGGACGCCGTTCTCGATCGCGTAGGCCACAAAGGCCCGCCGGTCTTCGCTGAAGATGTAGTTGCCGTCGGAGCGGAGCTTGAAGAACGCGAGCGTGTCGGCGCCGTGGGCTCGCACGAGATCGGCGGCCACCTGGCGCGCGGCGGGGCTTGCCGGCGCGCGCGGAACCGTCAGCGGCCGGAAGATCAGGTAAGCGATCATCAGCAGCGTCCCGACCTCGAGCACGTGGACGCCGATCGGGATGTGGTGGTGGAAGTGGACGGGGCCGGGCTGGAAGCGCAACAGGTCGAACGTCTCGGTCGCGGCAGTGCTGAGGGATGCGTGAGTCCCGGTCCAGACCGCCACCAGGGCGGTCGCGCCTCCGATCAGAGCCACCACCGGCACACGCCAGACAGCCGAGCGGAGCGTGTTCGGATTGTGTCGGACCGTGAAGCCCTCCCGGCTGAGGCCCAACGCGACGGCGACGCCCCACGTGAGGATCGACTCCTCGAAATCGAAGCCCTTGAGCAGGTCGAACAGCCCCAGCGAGAGCATCAGCACGACCGCGGCCTGCACGGCCCGCCGGCGGCGCTTGGCCAGATACGGGGCCACGATCAGGAGCGCGGCGCCGGCCGGCAGCGCCAGCGCGTGGAACAGCCGGATCGTCTCGACCGGCTCGAATGAGAGCAGAAGATGACCGCGCCAGCGGATGTTCGGCGTCAGCGCCGACGCGATATTGACAAGCCCGACGAGCGCGGCGGCGACGGCCGCGAACGCAGGCACGCGCTTCTTTATCGCTCGTATCAAAAGGCTCATCACAGTTAGAAACGGCGGATCGCGCCTTCCCCTTAACCAGGGTTAGAAAACACTCACCCGTCGATGACGCGCCGCAGCGACACGCCTCCCGCTGACAGTTACCGCGCCGGCGGCTCTTGGTTACGTCGCGGAGGCGCGCAATCCTGCCGGCGACGAGGCCTCGCGGGCGGCGTTCGTCTCGCGGGGCGTGCGCCGGGGGAGCGCGAGCGTCAGCGCCAGCGCCAGGAACGGAAGAACGGCCACGACCTCGAATACTGCCTTCAGGCCATGGGCATCGGCCAGCAACCCGAGCAGCGGCGCGCCCACGCCACCGAGCCCGATCGACAGGCCGATCGTCACCCCCGCGGAGACGCCGAGCCGCCCCGGCAGGTACTCCTGCCCCATCACGATCGTCACCGCAAACGTCGCGATCGTCGCCGCGCCGGCGAGCGCCGCGAACGCCACCCCGAGGATCGGTCCTGACAGCAGGAAGCCGACGACCAGCGGCGGGATCACGAGCATCGAGCCGATCAGCACGTTGCGTCGGCCGAACCGGTCGGCCACGGGGCCGCCGGCGAGCGTCCCGACGGCGCCGCCCAGCAGCATCGCGCTCAGCGCCACGCTGCCGAGCGCCTTGCTCGTGTGCAGGACGTGGTCGTAGTAGAGCGGGATGAACGTGACCATCCCGAAGTACACGAACGAGCGGACCGCGATCACCGCGGCCAGGACCGAGAACGGCCCCCAGGCCTCGTGCTGGCGATCGCGCCGCACACGGCCCCCGACGACGTCGCGGCGGAATGTCTTCAGCCGCGGAAGCTCATGGATCATGACCGCGGCCATCGCCCACGTCGGGATCAGCAGAAACGCCGTCCCGTGAAGACCAAAGGCGATCACTAGCGGCGTCACGAAAACCGGGCCGAGCGCGAAGCCGATGTTGCCGCCGACGCTGAACCTGCTCATGCCGCTGGCGCGCCGCGAGCCCGAGACGTAGTTGGCAAAGCGCGATCCCTCGGGATGGAACGCGGCCACGCCGAGCCCGCTGAGCAGCACGGCGGCGAACGTCAGCGCATAGTTCGGCGCGAACCCGACGAGCGCCACGCCGAGTCCACCCAGCGCCGGCCCGAGCGGCATCAGCCAGGGCAACGACAGGCGGTCCGAGGCGAGACCGAACAGCGGCTGGATCACCGACGAGGAGACCGTGGCGGCCAGGACGAGCGCAGACGCCGCGGCGATGCTGATGTGGTTCTCAGCGATCAGGAACGGCAGCAGCGCGGGGATCGACCCCTGCGCGATGTCCGTGAACATGTGGCACAGCGACAGCACGGTCATCGCGCGCCGGTCTACGCCGGCGCCGGTCATCTGGGTTGCGGCGGGGGCTTGAGCCCTCGTGGCGCTCACCCCTCGGGCAGCTCGGACAGTCGCTTGTGGATCCGGCGCCGCTTGGCGACGAGCTCCTCCTCGAGCTGGCCGAGCGCCAGGCGGCGCATGCGCACGAGCTCGAGCTGAGTGCCGATGTGCCCGAGCGCCTGCTCGAGCAGCCCCCTGATCTCGGCCGGATCCTCGGTGTGCTCGAGCTCCCGCCTCAGCGACGCGCGGGCGGTCTCGGCGTCGAGAAGCACCGCGAGCTGGTCGAGCGAGAGGCCAAGCAGATCGCGGAGCCGGATGATCTCGCGCACGCGCTCGACGTCGGCCTCGCCGTAGGCGCGGTGCTTGCCCTGGGCGCGGTCCTCGGCGCCGGGGAGCAGGCCGATCTCCTCGTAGTAGCGGATCGTCCGCGCGGTCGTTCCGGTGAGCTCGGCGACCTCTCCGATCCGGAGTGGCTTGGTTGCTGTCGTGCTCACGCCGCCACCTTCTCAGGCCGCGGCGTCGCGGACCCGCGCGCCTCGAGCTCCTGCTCAGCCTTCATATGCGAGGGGCGCGCCGCGCTGATCGCGGCGCCGAGCAGCGAGATCCCGGCCAGGCACCACAGCGCGAAGTGCATGTTCGATATGAACGGCACGAGCTGCGCGTTCGAGATGTGGTTGGCGAGGCCGCTGAACACGGCAAACAGCACGTGGGTTGGCACGCTCGACGTGACGACCGCGAGCACGAACGCGATCGAGATCACCGCGCCGGTGTTCTGCACGAGCACCCGGGCGCCGGCCGCGATGCCGCGGCGGTGCGGCGGAACCGTGCCCATCATCGCCGCGGTGTTGGGGGAGTTGAACATGCCCGAGCCGACGCCGACGATGAACATGTACACGCCGGGCGCCAGGTAAGCGGTGTCGCGCTGGAGCGTGGTCATCAGCGCGAGTCCGACGGCCTGAACGAGCATTCCCGCCACCGCCATTCCGCGCGAGCCACGCCGGTCGGCCCAGATCCCGGCGAGCGGCGAGGCGATCAGCATCCCGAGCGCCAGCGGCGCGAGCTTGATCCCGGCCACGATGGGCGAGTCGCCCTGCACGCCCTGGAAGTAGAAGACGAACACGAACATCAGCGCGAACCGCGCCAGACCGTTCGTGAAGGCGGCGAGCGAGGCCGCCGCGAACAGGCGGTTCTTGAAGATGGACAGGTCAAGCATCGGCGATTTGACCCGGCTCTCGATCAGGACGAACCCGGGCAGGAAGATCGCCGCGGCGATCAGGCTCACGATCACGCCGGTGTTGCTCCAGCCGGACAGACCGCCCTTGGAGATGCCATACACGAGCCCGGTGAGGCCGATCAGGAACGTGATCGTGCCGAGCGCGTCGAAGCTGCGGTCCTCCGAGCGGCCCGTGACCTCGTGGAGGATCAGCCACGCCCAGAGGCTCCCGCCCAGTGCGAACGGGACGTTGAACCAGAACACCCAGTGCCAAGAGATCAGCACCAGCGCGCCACCGAGCACCGGGCCGATCACCAGCCCGATCGCGGCCACCATCGTGTTCGTGCCCATCGCCAGCCCGAGCTGTTCGCGCGGGAACGCATCGGTGACGATCGCGGCCGCGTTCGCGAACAGGAACGAGCCGCCGATGCCCTGGGCGATCCGCCACAGGATCAGCTCCGTGCCGCTGCCGGCGAACCCGGCGCCCAACGACGCCAGCGCAAACAGCACGAACCCACCGATGTACGCCTTCTTGCGTCCGAACTGGTCAGACAGCCTGCCGGCGCTCAGCACGAGCACCGTCGAGGCGATCATGTACACGAGGATCACCCACACGAGCTCGAGCAGGCTGGTGTGCAAGCTCCGCTCCAGGTCCGGCAGCGCAATGATCAGCGTGCCCGAGTTAATCGTCGCCAGCAGCATCCCCAGGCTGGTGCACGACAGCGCCCACCACTTGTAGGAGTCGTGCCCGGCGTGGACGCCGATGCGGCGGGCGCGATTTGACTGGACTGCCGACATGATCCTCCGAATCTGATTCTTACGTTAACGTCAGAATAGCAGGAAGAGGGTCGTCGGCGGGGGTCGCCGGCGGGGGTCGCCGCCGGAGGCCGCCGACGGGGTCGCCGCCGGGGGTCGCGGCGCCGGAGTTCAGGACGGGTCGCCGGATTTCGCTACGGAGCTGCAACAACCCCGTTCCAACTCAGCGGAAAACGGGCCACCCGCGGTTCGGAGGACCGATACTGGACCGCCATGAGGGCGAAAACACCTGCACAACCTGCCAATCGGTGCGCCACCGACGGACGGTGGCAGACGGCGCATCTTCGGGTCAGGGGGTCAGCGCAACACGTTCAGTCTCGCGGTTTTGAAGTTGGGTTTTGATGTTGTTGTCAGCGTGGCTGCTCCTGCCCATGTCGTCGGAGAGGCCAGCGGGGACGGTTGGACCCTCGATCGGGCTTGCGCGGCCTGAGCGGACACCGGTTCGGATCACTCGGGCGTTGAGGCGAGCAGTTCGAGCATCTTCTCGGCCGGGTTCATCCAACCGAGCGTCTCGCGGGGGCGACCGTTGAGCTCGGCGGCGATCCGGTCGAGCTCGCGCTGGTCGTGCACGGCCAGATCGGTGCCCTTCGGCAGGTACTGGCGCAGCAGCCCGTTGGTGTTCTCATTGGACCCGCGCTGCCACGGCGAGTGCGGATCGCAGAAATACACGCTGACGCCGGTCGCGACCGTGAACGCGTGGTGCGCACTCAGTTCTGAGCCCTGGTCCCAGGTCAGCGAGCGCGCCAAGTGCGCCGGGAGCGTCTGCATCCGCCCTTTGAGCGCCTCGATCACCGTCAGGGTGGTGTGATCGTTCCCGAGCCACGCGAGCATCACGTACCGGGTCTGGCGCTCGACCAGCGTCGCGACCGCCGAGCGACAGTTCGCGCCCATGATCAGATCGCCCTCCCAATGCCCCGGCACCGCGCGATCCTCCACCGACGCGGGACGCTGCGAGATCGGGATCATCCCCGCGATCCCCCCTCGCCGCTGGATCCGGCCAGCCGGACGACGCTTCGTCCGCCCTGAGCGCAGGTTCGCGCTCAGCTGCCGGCGCAGCTCCCCACGCGACTGCACATACAACGACTGATAGATCGTCTCAGGACTGATCCGCATCTCCAGATCATCGGGATGATCAGCCTTCAGTCTGGCCGAGATCTGCCGCGGCGACCACAACTTCTCCAACCCCCCCTCGACCTCCGCCACCAACCGCGGACAGCGCGAGAGCTTCGTCGCTTTCGGCCGCCGCGCGCACCGCGCCGCCCGGCACTCAGCCCGCACCGCCCGATAGCGCCCCCGGCCACCCCCAGCCCGGATCTCCCTGCACACCGTCGAGGCCGAACGCCCCAACCCCCTCGCGATCGCCCGACCCGACTCCCCGGCCGCGATCCCACGACTGATCCGCTCCCGCTCCCCGGGCAACAGCCGGAACCCAGAACGCGCACTCCGCCGCTCCAACAACACCGCCGCATCCCGAGCACGCATCACCGTCCTGACCGAAACCCCAAACTCCGACGCCACCACAGCCAACCCCACATCCTCACCAGCCCGCGCCGCAACCCGCGCGCGCTCATCCGGCCCCATCACCCGATACGCCTCACGAATACCCCGACTCTTCGCCACCACGATCTCCGATCTCTCAACGCAAAACACCAACCATGTTGCGTTGACCGACGGACACCACCCATGTGGTGCATGCGCGGACTGCCACGGTGGCGCGCCGAGCGCTCGAATCACAGGCCATGCAGGTCGTGGAGGAAGCGGTCGCCCGGATTGCGGGCCGCCAGGACAACGTCATCACCGGCGACCAGCTATGCGCGGCCGGCCTGAGGAGGGGCGCCATCGCGCACCGCGTCAAGGTCCGGGCGATGCAACGGCTGCATGTGAACGTCTACCTGCTCGGCGCCGCGCCGCCGACTGCGATGGCCCGGGCCCGGGCCGCGCGGTTCGCGTGCGGTGGCGATGCGGTGGTCAGCCACCGCTCAGCCGCCTGTCTTTTTGGACTTCTGCCAGACATCGGGGGCGACGTCGACGTCACGATCCAAGGACGGAACCAGGCACCCCGATCCGGGATCCGGCGACACCGCGTGAAAGAGCTCCCCCCCGAGGACGTCACGACCATCAACGGCATCAAGGTCACGTCGGTCGCCAGAACCATCTGCGATCTCGCCGCCACCGAATCGGCCCGCGACACCGAGCACGCCTTCCAAGAAGCCCTCTTCCGCGACAAGACCATTGACCGCGCCATCGCCGCCGTCCTCCAGCGCGAACCCCGCCGCCGCGGCGCCCCCGTGATCCGCTCGCTCCTAAACGACCCGCGCCTCACCCGGTCCGAAAGAGAACGCCGAATCCTCAAACTAATCGAGCAAGCACAGCTCCCAAAGCCGCTCACCAACGTCCACCTCCACGGCTACGTCGCCGACGTGTTCTGGCCGCACCACAACCTCATCCCTCGAGTTCGACGGGTGGCAGGGACACGGCCACCGCCTCGCCTTCGAGAGCAACCGAAAGCGCGATCAGGTCATGCTGGCGGCGGGCCTGCGCACGCTCCGCGTCACCGACCGCCAACTGACGAACGAGGCGATTGCGCTGGTGGCACGAATCGCCCAGACCCTCAGATAGGGCCGCACCAGTCCTCCGCCCCTGCCATGCTTCCCCGACGGCATGCGGTACTGGGACGCACTGTTCGCCTTCGTGGTGGCGATGGCGGTCGCCACCCTACTGACCCCGCTGACCGCCAGGTTGGCGAGGCGGGTCGGTGCTGTCGCGACCCCGAGCGACCGCGGCTTGGCCGAGCGGGACACGCCCGCGCTGGGCGGCCTCGCGATCCTCGCCGGCGTGCTCGTGGCCGCCGCCCTGTGGCTGCCCGCGACGATCAACCTCCACCACACGGCGGGCACCGCGCCTGGCACCAGCGGCACCGTGCACACGTGGGCGATCCTCGTCGGTGCGTGTCTGATCACGCTCGTGGGCGCAATCGACGATGCCCATCCGCTGAGGCCTCAGTGGAAGCTGCTGGGCCAGATCGCGGCGGCGGTGATCGTCGTGACGGTCGGAGGCGCGGTCGTGACGGACGTCAGGATCCCGTTCGCCGGCACGCTTCAGCTGCCGAACACCGGCGGCGTGCTCACCGTGATCTGGCTGGTCGGCCTGATGAACGTCGTGAACCTGTCCGACGGCGTCGACGGCCTCGCGGCCGGGCTATGCACGATCGACGGGGTTGCGTTCGCGATCATCGCGTACGACTTGGGCATCAACGGAGCGGGCGTGCTCGCCGCACTCACCGCCGGCGCAGCGCTCGGTTTCCTGTTCCACAACTTCCCGCCGGCATCGTCGTTCATGGGCGACGCCGGAGCGAACCTGCTCGGCTACCTGCTCGGCGTGGTCGCGGTCATCGGCTCGGTGAAGACGGGCGCGGTCGTCGCCCTGATGGTGCCGCTGATCGTCCTCGCGGTGCCGTTCCTCGACACGGGATTCGTCGTCGCCAAGCGGCTCAAGTACAGGCGAAAGCCGTGGGCGGCGGACGCCAACCACTTCCACCACCGGATGGCGCGGATGGGGTACAGCCAGCGGCGGACCGTCGCCTACCTGTACGGGTGGACGCTGATGCTCGCCGGCGTCGCGGTGGCGCTCCGGTTCGTCCCGTACTCGGACCACAATGGGCACTACCACCTCGGGTGGGTGCTCGTGATGGTGGCGATCGGGTTGATCGCGGTCGCCGCCAGCGTCTACCTCATCTACGTGCTCGAGATCCTGAAGTTCAAGAACCGGCGCGCCCGCGAACTGCGGACCGCCGATCCCGACACCACCGAGCACGAGATCGACGAGAAGGTACGGCGTGAGGTCGAGACCGGCGAGTTCGAGCGGGTGGGTTAGCTGGCGGCGGCGACCCGACCCACGGACGAGCAGCTGAGCGGGCTGACCCGCGCCGAACGCGTAATCCTCGTCGTGGTCATAGCGCTGATCGTGCTGGCCGGCGTGACCCGCTACGTCTCGAGCGTCTCCCGGATTGTCGCGTTCGTGTTCGCCACGCTGGCGCTGGCCGGCGTGGCCTGGGTGGTCTCGATGTCGATCGAGCAGGTCGGGCACCGGTTGGGGCCGGCAATCACCGGCGTCATGCAGGCGACGCTCGCCAACCTTCCCGAGTTCTTCGTGGTGATCTTCGCGCTCGGCGCCGGCGAGACCGTGATCGCCCAGACGGCGATCCTCGGCTCGATCCTCGTCAACGCGCTGCTGGTCCTCGGCCTCGTGATCATCGCCGGCGCGAATCGGGCGGCCGACGGCGTGATGCGCTTCAGCCCGAGGCTCCCGAACGACACCGCGACCCTGCTGCTTGTGGCCTCGTTCATCATCGTCCTCATCGGCCTGACTCATTCCGCCGGCGACACGGCCAGCCGCCACTCCGAGACGATCTCGATCATCGGGGCGTGCGTGATCCTCGCGGTATACGCAAGCTGGTTGCGCCAGTACCTGACAACGCAGCCGACGGAAGAGACGGCATCGGGGCCGGCGCGAATCAGCCTGACCACGAGCCTCGTCCTGCTCGGCCTCGCCGGCGTGGCATCGGCGTTCGTCTCGGACTGGTTCGTCAACGCGCTCCACCCGACGATCGAGAAGCTCCACATCTCAGAGGCTTTCGCCGGCCTGGTGATCGTGGCGATCGCCGGAAACGCGGTCGAGAACGTCGCCGGGATCGTGCTCGCCGCCAAGGGCCAATCCGAGCTCGCGATCTCGATCGTCAAGAACTCGATGTCCCAGATCGCCGCCTTCCTGTACCCCCTGCTCGTGCTCGTGTCGCTGCTCACCGCCACGCGGCTGACGTTCACGCTCGCGCCGGTGTACATCGGGGCGCTGATCGGGACCGCGGTGATCGTCTGGCAGATCACGGGCGACGGCGAGGCGACGGTGTTCGAGGGAGTGGCGCTGGTGGCGACGTTCGTGATCCTCGCGACGGTCGCCGCGTTCGAATAATTGGGGCCTCGCTTCGCTCGGCATCCGCCGGATGTCGCGCGGCAGGCCCCGTCTGCGAGGCATGGACGCCGAGCGGGGCCGTCGCCGCGTCCGCCTTTCCGCCGGACGTCCATGCCCGGCGGGCGGATCGCGCGACCACCGGGCGGGCAAGGATGCCCGACCGCACCCGGCCCCATGGACGCCGCCGAAGGCGGCCCAAAATCGTCAGACGACGGCGGCCGCGCCGAGGCGCGTGTACAGCGGATAGCGGTCGGCGATCGCGCCGGCGCGCTCGGCGAGCTCGGACTGGCGCGACGAGAAGTCCTGAGCGGTGAGCGTCTCGGCGATGATCGACCCCACCTCGACGAAGTCCTCGAGCTGGAGCCCGCGGGTGGCCAGCGCCGGCGTGCCGATCCGCAGCCCGCTCGAGACGGCCGGCGGGCGCGGGTCGAACGGAACCGCGTTCCGGTTCACGGTGATCCCCACGCTGTGAAGGCGATCCTCGGCCTGCTTGCCGTCGAGCTCGGACTCGCGGAGATCGCACAGCACGAGGTGGACGTCGGTCCCGCCCGTCAAAACACTGACGCCGCCGCCGGCGCCGAGCAGCTCTTCAGCAACTGCCTTCGCACCCTCGACTGTCCGCTCCTGCCGTTCCCGGAAGGCCTCGCTCGCGGCGATCCTCAGCGCCACCGCCTTGCCGGCGATGATGTGCTCGAGCGGGCCGCCCTGCTGTCCGGGGAACACCGCCGAGTCGATCCGCTTCGCGAACTCCTCGGTGCACAGGATCAGCCCGCCGCGCCCGCCCCCGATCGTCTTGTGAATCGTGGTGGTGACCACGTCGGCGTATAGCACCGGGCTCGGGTGCAGCCCGGCCGCGACCAGACCCGCGAAGTGCGCCATGTCGACGACCAGGTACGCGCCGACGTCGTCGGCGATCGCCCGGAACCGCTCAAAATCCAAGAACCGCGGATAGGCCGACCAGCCGGCGAGGATCATCTTGGGACGGCGCTCGTGCGCGATCCGCTCGACTTCGTCCATGTCGATCCTGCCGGACTCGCGATCGACGTGATAGGGCGCGATGTCGTACAGGCGACCCGACACGTTGATCCGCATCCCGTGCGTGAGATGGCCGCCGTGCGAGAGCTCGAGTCCCATCACGGTGTCGCCGGGGTTCAGCAGGGCGTGATATACGGCGATGTTCGCCTGGGCGCCCGAGTGCGGCTGCACGTTGGCGTGCTCGGCGCCGAACAGATCAACCGCCCGCTTGATCGCGAGGCTCTCGGCGACGTCGACATGCTCGCACCCGCCGTAGTAGCGCTTGCCCGGATAGCCCTCGGCGTACTTGTTGGTGAGCACCGATCCCTGGGCCTCGAGCACCGCCATCGGGACGAAGTTCTCCGACGCGATCATCTCGAGCGTGCGCTGCTGGCGCTCCAGCTCGAGCGCGAGGACATCGGCGATCTCCGGATCGACCTCGGAAAGAGGCCGGTTGAAGAAATCGGATGGAAGATCGGCGGAGCTCACTCGTTTACGAGCCTAGCAATGGAGTCGGTCACCGTAGTTATCGTCCCGAGACCACTTCGGGGTTAGTTTCGCCGCGCCGCGACCACCGCTAGATCGCCCTCTTCCCACACCACGCGCGGCTCGAATCCGGCCTCGTCGAGCCATCGCACCTGGACGGCCAGCGGGCTCGGGCTGTCGTATCCAGGGGTCAGCGGAGTCGTGGCCAGAGACGGGTCATCCGGCACGACCACGTCGCCCATCACGAACAGCCCGCCCGGCGCGAGCACGTCCCGAATGCGGCGAAACAGATCGGCCTTTGCGAGCCCGGACAGGTGGTGCACGCACAGCGCGCTCGCGACAACATCGAACGGACCGTCCGGCAGCGTGTCCTCGATCCGGCCGGCGCGAAGGTCGACGCGGTCGCCCGGTAGCGCCTCGCCCGCGACCGCGAGCAGCCGCTCGTTTTCGTCGATGCCCACCAAGACCGCGTCCGGGTGGCGCGCGAGCAGCCGGCGGGCCGTCTCCCCCGTTCCGGTCCCAAGCTCCAGGATCCGCCGCGCGCCCGACCCGGTGGCGCCGGCGAGCTCGTCCTGGAGCGCGTCGTACGCCGGCAGGTCCGCGCGGATCTCGTCCGCGTACGAGTCCGCGTCGAAGTGGTACTGCCAGTGGAGCGCCTCGGTCAGCTCACGCTCGCCCACGGCGCCGACCCGAACCACTTTCCACTCTCCTTCGATCTCGTAGCGGCGCAAGTCGACCACGGTCGACGGCGTCCCGGGCAGCTCGCCGCCGTCGATCACCAGGTCGACCGCGCTCCGGAGGAAGACCGGGACCTCGTCGAGCGACCGCGGATCGGCGCCGCCGGCGCGGTTCGCGCTCGACTGCAGCACCGCCCGCCGTACCTGCGCCAACGCCGGAATGACAGGGACACGCACACCCAGAGTCCTCACGTCGTTCCCGCACGCCAGCGCGAAGCGACCCGCCGGATTGGACACGAGCACGGAGACCGCGCCGGGCAACAGCCGCGCCATCGCGTTCCGCGTTCGCGCCCCCAGTTCGGGCAACGCCTCGAACGCCCGCTCCAACGAAAAGAACATGACCGCCGAGGGTTTCTCGAGCGTGCGCCGCTTGAGCAGATACAGCCGCTCCACCGCGAACCGATCGTCGGGATCGCACGCCAGCCCATACACCGTGTCGGACGGGAACAGCGCGACGCCGCCTGCCGCGACGCAGCGCTCGAACGCCTCGCCGTCGTTCACCGGCGGCCGACGACCACGCGTTCGTGGCCGGCGAGATCCGGCAGGATCTCGACAGACGGAAACCCCGCCGCGGACACCAACCCCGCCACTGCCTCGCCGAGCCCCATCTCGAGCGCGACCAGCGGAACGTCGTCTGTCATGGTCAGCAGACGCCTGATGATGTCCATGCCGTCGGGGCCGCCGAACAGGGCGAGCGACGGCTCGTAGAGCTCGATCTCGGGTGGTACGGCCGAGCCCTCGGCGACGTATGGGAGGTTCGCGAGCACGGCGTCGAACGGACCCGGCACGCCCTCGAGCAGGTCGGCCTGCACGAATTCAACATCCAGCCCGAGCGCTTCCGCGTTGGCGCGCGCCACGTCGAGCGCGTCGGAGCTCAGGTCCGCGCCGACGACCGACAGGTCCGGCCGCTCCTCCTTCAAGGCGAGCGCGACTGCCCCGCTCCCGGTTCCGACGTCGACGACCCGGCCGCCGCCGCGGACCGAAAGCGCCAAGTCGACGAGCAGCTCGGTCTCGGGCCGCGGAATCAGCACACGGCGGTCCACCGCCAGCGAGATCCGCCGGAAGGGCTTGCGCCCGAGGATGTAGGCGACCGGCTCGCGCGCCTCCCGCCGTGCCACAAGTTCGTCGAACCGCACGAGATCAGACGGGTCCAGCTCCGCGGATGCATCGATCACCAACCGCTCGCGCCCCACTCCGAGCACGAACGACAGCAGCAGCTCGGCGTCGAGACGTGGCGTCTCGGACCCGGCGGCGGAGAGCGTGGCGGTCGCATCCGAGAGCGCCTGCGAGACCGACTTGCCGGCCCCGACGGCGGTCTCAGGCAACGGCCTTCTCTTCCAGGCGCCGGCGCTTCTCGTCGTCCTGTAACGCGGCGGTGAGCTCGTCGAGCTCGCCCATCAGGACCGCATCGAGGTTGTGGACGAGCAGGTTGATCCGGTGGTCCTTGACCCGGCGCTCGCCGTAGTTGTAGGTGCGGATCTTCTCGGCGCGCTCGCCGGTTCCGACCTGCGCGGCGCGCGACGCCGCGACCTCGGCCTGCTGCTCGGCGAGTGCGCGCTCGTACAGCCGGGCGCGAAGCACGCGCATGGCGCGCTCGCGGTTCTGGAGCTGGGACTTCTCGTCCTGCATCGACACGACGATCCCGGAGGGCTTGTGGGTGATCCGCACCGCCGAGTCGGTCGTGTTCACCGACTGCCCGCCCGGCCCGGAACTACGGTAGACGTCGATTTGCAGGTCCCCAGGGTCGATAGCGACCTCGACGTCCTCGGCCTCGGGGAGCACCGCGACGGTGGCGGTGGAGGTGTGGATCCGGCCCTGGGACTCGGTCTCCGGGACGCGCTGGACGCGGTGCGTACCGCCCTCGAACTTGAAGATCGAGTAGGCGCCGTCGGGTGGGCGGGCCTTAATCCCGAACGTGTACGTGCCGTCGCCGATCGACAACGCCTCGGTCTGGAACCCGAGGCGCTCGGCATAGCGCGTGAGCATCCGGTACAGGTCGCCGGCCCACAGGCCGGCCTCGTCGCCGCCCGCGCCCGGGCGGATCTCGACGATCACGTTCTTGTCGTCGTTCGGATCCCGCTCGACCATCACCAGCCGTATCTCGTCCTCGAGCTCCTCGAGCCGCGCGCGCGAGTCCTCGAGCAGCGCGCGTATCTCCGCGTCGTCGCCGTCCTCGGCTAGCAGCTCGCGGGCGCTCTCGAGGTCGTCGGACACCCGGCGGTACTCGGCGGCGAGCTTGGCGGCAGGCTCGAGCTCGGCGTAGGCGCGGCTCGCGGCCGTGAACCGGTCGCGGTCGCCGATCACCTCCGGATCGGACAGCTCCCCTTGCAGCTCGGCGAAGCGCGCATCGATCTGGGATACCAAGTCATCAATCATCGTCTTCGAGTTTAGGCGCCGCGGGGACCGCGAACTCGAACTCGCACGAACGACGTGCTCTTGAACCCGGTGCCGTAGATCACGCAGTCGACCTCGTGGACGACGCCGGCGGTCGTGGCGATCCCGCCCGGCTCAAAGCGCGCGATCGGGTCCGTGACGAACTCCACGTTGGGGCGCTGGAGCGCCGGCAGGTAGTGCGAGCTGAACAGGAGCCGCTGGCATGCGCCCGGGACGCTACGCGACGACTTCGAGCCCTACAAGATCCTCGGGCGAGATGTCGGCCCCTTCCTGCTTGGCCAGGACGGCCTTCAGGGACGCGATCGAGACTGCGAGCTGGTCGAGGTCGGGCTCGGCGGTGGTAAGCCGCTGGAGCTGCATGCCCGGGTACATGACCGCGCGGACCCACGGTCGGCGGCGGTTCCGGCCCGCCCACTTGATCACCTCGAATGACAGGCCGGCGATCAGCGGCACGCCGACGATCCGGGTGATCACGAGGATCCACCAAGCCGGCAAGCCGATGGGGGCGAACACGAAGATCGCCATGATCATCACGATCAGCAGGAAGCTCGTGCCGCACCGTGGGTGGAAGCGGGAGTACAGCCGGGCGCGCTCGGGCGTGAGCTCGTCGGACGCCTCGTAGCAGGAGATCACCTTGTGCTCGGCGCCGTGGTACTGGAACACGCGCTTCAGGTCCTTGACGCGCGAGAGCAGTAGGAGGTAGCCGAGGAAGATCGCGGTCCGGAGCACGCCCTCGACCGCCCAGAACGCCACCGAGGAACCGAGCTGATGCTTGATCAGGCTGGTCACGCCCACCGGAACGACGAAGAACAGACCGATCGCGAACACCGCCGCGACCGCGACCGTGCCGATCCAGGCTCCGCTCGAGATCTCTTGCTCCTCGTCGGGGAGCTGGGCGTTAGCCGAGATCCCGAGCGCGCGCATGCCGATCGCCAGCGACTCGACGAGCGCAACAACGCCCCTGATCACCGGCAGGCGGTAGAGGCGCCGGCGCCGGTTCCAGGACTCGAGCGGAAACGTCTCGACCCCGATGTCGCCGAGCTTGCGGCCTTCGGGTGCCGGCTTGCGCACGGCGACCGCCCACGTGTTGACGCCGCGCATCATGACGCCCTCGAGCACGGCCTGGCCGCCCACGGGGGCATCACGAGACGCGGTCAAGCGCCCCTCGTGGACCCCCGTGCTCATCGGCCGAGTTACGAGCCTGTGCCGGCGCGTGCGGCGCGGCGGCCCTTGGCCACTCGCCGCTGGAAGCGCTCGACCCGACCGCCAGTGTCGACCAGCTTCTGCCTACCGGTATAGAAGGGGTGGCAGGCGGAGCAGATCTCGACGTGAATCTCGGGCTTGGTCGAGCGGGTCATGAACTCGTTGCCACACGTGCAGCGCACGTGGGCGTCTACATATTCTGGGTGCGTTCCTGTCTTCATTGGACCTTTGAGTTTAGCGGCCCGCCGGGGGTTCAACTGAGGTGATGTATCGGCCGCGCGCCAGGGTTTCGTCAGCTCGTCGAGGGGGCCGGGCACGCCATCGTCAGCACGTTGTTGGCGTAGTCGTATTCGTCGTTGGTCTGCTTGGGATCGACCGTCACGGTCAACGTCGCCCCGGGGACGCACGCCGGCGCGACGAACCGCCGGCGGGCCGTGGACTTGGGTCCGACCGAGGCGACCGGCGCCGTCAGCGGGGCGGCATTCCCGTCGGCGAAGTCGACCTCGACCGGCGCGGCGCCGGTCAGTCCACGGTTGGCGATCGTGGCGACGTACGCCCACTCGCCGGTCCCGGGTCCCGAGGTGATCGGGTTCGCCGTCAGCGACTTCACGTACAGGTCGGCCCGGAGCTCGGGCTGGTAGCAGGCCGAGCTCGACTGGACAGCAGTGCTCAGCGTCTGGCCCTGCGCTCCGATCCAGCGGAACGTGACCCGGAACTTGTACGTGGCCGGGGCGGCGAGATCGACCACCGGGTGGTTGACGATCCACACGTCGCCGGCCCGCTGCCCGAGCGTCGGATCCTCAGGCGTCAGCCAGCTGCCGAGGCCCTTCCCGCGCACGACCGTGAAGTGGGGATGGGTCCTGGTCTGGCGCATCAGGTCGAACTTCATCTGCATCTTCGACGTCCCCGTCACCGGCCGCATTACGGCCTGGACGGAGAGCGCCCGCGTGGGCGGATCGACGGCCTTCTGGCAGACGAACGCCTTCAGCTGGTCGGTCGCCGGTGGCGGCGTGGTCGTGGCGGTGGCGGCCGTCGTCGAGCCGAGCGCGATCGCGCACACGGCGACCGCGCCGACCCCCAGGGAGCGCAGGGAGGACATGCGCAAATACCAACAGATTGCCGCGGCGAAAGTCGCGGCCTGGAGGGTGCGGATCAGGTGACGGTGTAGAGCGGTCCGTCGCCACCCTCGGGCGGCGTCAGCCGGCCGCCCTTGGCGGTGATCGCCCCGCACTGCACGCAGTTGGTGTAGTTGACGACCACGTCGACGGTGCCCGTCTCGGGCGCGTCGTCGGGGATCTCGTACACGCCGGCCGGGCACATCCACTGCCACGTCTCGGCGATTTCGCGCGGGACGTTCTTGCGGACGCGGATGTGGCTGGGGGCGTCGTCGCGCGTGGCGTTGCCTGACACGTACACCGAGGACAGCTTGTCGAAGATGTACTTACCGTCGGGCTTCGGATAGCGCTCGCGCGTATCCCCGACGAACATCGGCTCGGCGTCGTCGCGATGCCACGCCTGCCGGCCGGGGGGCACCTTGCCCTTGGACATGATCGAGGGCCCGGCGAGCAGGCTGCCTATGAGGAAGCCCTTCTGGAACGCCTGGCGCGTGTTGCGCACCTGGTAGAGCTCCTTGCCGATCGAGGACTGGTCCACCGCCTCCTCGTATGACGCGAGCGACTGTCCGGTCTTCAGGTTGCGGTAGATCGCTTCGGCCGAAAGCATCCCGGACTTGATGCAGTGGTGGACGCCCTTGAGCGCCGCGGTGTCGACCATCCCGCCGGCGTCGCCGACGAGCACGGCGCCGGGCATCGACAGCTTCGGCATCGACCAGTAGCCACCGCCCGGGAGCGCCTTGGCGCCCCACGCCACCCGCTCGCCGCCGTCGAGGATGTCCTTGACCAGCGGATGGGTCTTGAATGCCTGGAGCAGATCGTGCGCCGAGGTGGTGGCGTCGCGGTAGTTGAGATCGACGACAAACCCGATCGAGACCAGGTCGTCACCGGTCTTCTCGTCCTTCATCGGGTAGATCCAGGTGCCGCCGAGCTGGCCGTACTTGGATGCGACCTTCAGCGGCCACGGCTGCACGAACGTGTGGATCACCCGGTCGAGCGGCTTCTTGACCTTCCACACCTCTTTGACCCCGAGCTCCCACACCTGCGGCTCGCGGTTCTCAGCCAGCCCGAACTCCTTGATCGCTGCTCCGGTGAGGTGGCCCCAACAGCCCTCGGCGAGCACCGTGACGCGCGCGGTGACATCCGAGCCCGGCTCGAAGTTGCCGAGCGGCTCGCCGTCCTTGCCGCGGCCCTTGTCGCCCGAGCGAATCCCCACGACCCGACCATCATCGACCAGCAGCTGGGCGGCGCTCGTCTCGGTGAGGATGTAGGCGCCGCCCTCCTCGGCCTGCCGCTGCTGGTAGCGGGCCAGCGCGGAGACCGACACCACTTCGTTGCCGTGGTTCTTGAAGTTCGGCACGGCCGGAATCGGCACCCGGAGCTTCGTCTTGGGGCCGGTGAGCATGTACACCGACTCCTTCGTCACTTCGCCAAAGGCGAAGCGCTCCTTGCGCCAGTCCTCTCGGCTCAGCTCCGGAAAGAGCTCCTGGAGCGGCCCCGGGCGCATTACCGCGCCGGACAGGCTGTGGCCGCCGCACGTCTTGGCCTTCTCGATCACGGCCACCGGTACCTCGCCGAGCTTCTCCATCGTCTCGGGGTCGTCCGCGAGCAGCTGGAGCAGCCGGTTGGCGCAGGCCAGGCCGGCCGTCCCGCCGCCCACGATCGCCACGCCAACCTCGATCCGCTCGTCCTCCGAATCGAGGTCGCGCTTGATGAACTCGTGGACTGGGTCGACCGGCGGTGGGAACTCGCTCGGCGCCGGCGCGCGTCCGTTCCTCGTCATGGTCGCCTCCGCGGGGCATCCAGCCCCGCGTTCTGACACCGAGCTCGGCCTCCGGCCTCGCTTAACCGTTCGCTGGCGCTCACTCGGGTCAGCTTCCCTTCTTCGCCTTGATCGCCTCGGTCAGCTTGGGCAGGATCTTGTTGAGGTCGCCGACAACGCCGAAGTCGGAGAACTCGAAGATCGGCGCGTTCGCGTCCTTGTTGATCGCGACGATGTTCTCCGAGGACTGCATCCCGACCTTGTGCTGGATCGCGCCCGAGATTCCGGCCGCGAGGTACAGCTTCGGCGACACCGTCTTTCCGGTCTGGCCGATCTGCGCGGCGTAGGGGTACCAGCCGGCGTCGACCACGGCGCGCGTCGCCGCCACCGCACTGTTCCCGCCGAACGCGGCGGCAAGCTCCTCGGCCAGCTTGAAGCCCTCGGCCTTGCCGAGTCCGCGGCCGCCGGCGACGAGGATGTCCGCGCCCTCGATGTCGACGTCCGCGCCTCGCTGCTCGCCGCGCTGAACCATCTTGGCCTGGTTGGACCACGGCGAGTATTCGATGTCGACGTCGACCACTTCGGCCGACGCGCCGTCCTGGGAGGCCGCCTCGAACGCGTTGATCCGTCCGATGATGATTCCGAGGTCGCCCTGGTAGCGAGACACCGAGATCTGCGAGTCCTGGAGGATGGGGCGCTCGGCCACGAGCTTGCCGTCCTCGGCGCGGACCTGAACCACCTCCATCGTCACCCCGGCCTGCTTGCGCGCGGCCAGGCCGGCACCGATCTCGAACCCGAGTAGTCCGCCGCCGAACAGCGCGTACGAGTGCCCGTGCTCGTCGATCACCTTCGCCATCACGTCGATGACCGGCTGCGCCAGGCCCTCTTCGCCCTGGGCGCGGAATACCTTGGTGGCGCCGTACGCGCCGAGTGACTGGCACAGCTCGTCGGTCAGGTCGTCACCGCCGACGACCACGGCGTGGCACTCGCCGCCGATCTCCTTGGCGCGGGCCGCGCCTTCGGACACGGCTCCGAGCGAGTTCTTGTTGAACGCGCCCTCGTAATGCAGGACGTAGGTCAGGACATCAGCCATGAGTCGTCTCCTTCGTGCGTGCGGAACCGGGCGTCTGTACGAAGGCGACCACTTAGATCAGCTTCCTTTCCTCGAGCCACGCGACGATTTTCTCGACGGTCTCGTTGGTGTCCTCGTCCTCGATGATCTGGCCCGCCGACTTGGCCTCCGGGGCGTGGAAGTCGCCGCACTGGACGCGCGACCCGTCGGCCCCGACCATCGAGCCTTCGATCCCGACGTCGCCGGCCGCAACCTTCTCGAGCGGCTTCTTGCGGGCGCCCATGATCGCCTTCAGGGACGGGTAGCGCGGCTCGTTGATCGCATCTCCGACCGAGATCACCGCCGGCAGCGAGATCTGGACGGTGTCGTAGCCGTACTCGGCCTGGCGCTCGCAGCGGAGCATGGGCGGGTGGGCATCATCATTAACGTCCATCTTGATCACCTGCGTCAGCGAGGGCATCTTCAGGTGGTCGGCGACCACCGCGCCGATCGTGTAACACTCGCCGTCGTCCGACTGCTGGCCCAGCAGCACCAGGTCCGGCGCCTCGGACTCGAGCACCTTCGACAGCGCGTATCCGGTCGCGGCCACGTCCGACCCGGCGAGCGCGTCGTCACTCAGGTGAAGCGAGCGGTCGGCCCCCAGCGACACCGCCTTGTGGAGCGCGCGCATCGCGGATTCGGGGCCCATCGTCACAGCCACGATCTCGTCTACCTCGACCGTTCCGCCCTCGCGGATCTGCATCGCCGCCTCGATGGCGTGGGTGTCATAGGGGTTGAGGTTCTTCTCCCCTGAACGGTCCAGACGGCCCGTCGAGGGATCGATGCGTTTTTCAACCGCCGCGTCTGGGACCTCTTTGACGAGGACGCAAATCTTCAAGTGAAGCCTCCTAAAGGTTCAGAGGGGTCGCATATTACCCGGTTGACTGACGAGTCAATCAGCCAGAGAACGGGCGCTAATCAGGCGCGTACAGCGCCGCGAATGAACTCAACCGCCTCCTGAGTGGACGCGCCAGGCGTGAACACCTCCGCCACGCCGAGGTTCTTGAGTTCCTGCACGTCGTCCGACGGAATCGTCCCCCCGAGCGTGACGATCACGTCGTCGGCCCCCTGCTCCTTGAGCAGTTCCATGACCCGAGGCACCAGCGTCATGTGCGCGCCGGACAGGATCGACAGGCCGACCGCGTCGGCGTCCTCCTGGATCACGGTTTCGACGATCTGCTCGGGCGTCTGGTGAAGCCCGGTGTAGATCACTTCCATGCCCGCGTCCCGGAGCGCCCGCGCGATGATCTTGGCGCCACGATCGTGGCCGTCGAGACCCGGCTTGGCGACGACGACGCGGATCTTTTTCTCGCTGGCTGCGGGCATTGGCGGCGCCGAGATTGTAGGGCTAGTGGTCTCCGGCGTAGGTACGGCGCGCCTCGAACGCGACCGCCCTGGCCTTGGCGGCCACTTAGAAGACCGGCGCTTCGCTATAGCTCCCGAACACCGTCTGGAGCGCCTTGACGATCTCGCCCTCGGTCGCGTCGCAGCGGGCTGCCTCGAGCAGCAGCGGCATCAGGTTCTCGTCGGGATCGCGCGCCGCCTGGACGAGCTTCTCGAGGGTGTGCGCCACCGCATCGGAGTCGCGCCGCGCGCGGATCGCCTCGATGCGGCGCACCTGCTGGACCTCGAGCGCGGGATCGATCCGCAGGATCGGCGTCGACAGATCGTCGCCCTCGGTGTAGGCGTTGACGCCAACGACCTTGCGCTCGCCCGCCTCGACCTCCTGCTGGTAGCGGAACGCGGCGTCGGCGATCTCGCGCTGCGGAAACCCGCGCTTGACCGCCTCGACCATCCCACCGAGCCCGTCGATCTTCTCGAAGTATTCGTACGCCTGCTCCTCCATCCGATCGGTCAGCGCCTCGACCAGGTACGAGCCGCCGAGCGGGTCGATCGAGTTCGCGACCCCGGTCTCCTCGGCGATGATCTGCTGGGTCCGGAGCGCGACGCGGACCGCCTGCTCGGTCGGGAGCGCGAGCGCCTCGTCGAACGAGTTCGTATGCAGCGATTGCGTCCCGCCGAGGACGCCGGCCAAAGCCTCGATCGCCGTGCGGACGATGTTGTTCAGCGGCTGCTGGGCCGTGAGCGACACGCCCGCGGTCTGGGTGTGGAAGCGCATCCGCCACGACTCGGGCTTCTTGGCGCCGAACGTGTCACGGAGCTCGCGGGCCCAGATCCTGCGGGCCGCGCGGTACTTGGCGATCTCCTCGAAGAAGTCGATGTGGGCGTTGAAGAAGAAGCTGAGGCGCGGCGCGAAATCGTCCACGTCAAGCCCGCGACCCACCGCCTGCTCGACATACGTCAGGCCGTCCTTGAGCGTGAATGCCAGCTCCTGGGCGGCGGTCGATCCAGCCTCGCGGATGTGGTAGCCGCTGATGCTGATCGGATGCCAGCGCGGCATGTGCACCGAGCACCACTCGATCATGTCGCCGACCAGCCGCATCGCCGGGTCGACCGGGAAGCACCACTCCTTCTGGGCGATGTACTCCTTGAGAATGTCGGTCTGGATCGTTCCGCCGAGCCGCTCGGGCGACACGCCCTGGCGCTCCGCGGCCACGACGTAGAAGGCGAGCATGATCGCCGCCGGCGCGTTGATCGTCATCGACACGGTGACCTGGTCGAGCGGGATCCCGTCGAACAGGGTCTCCATGTCATCGAGCGAATCGACCGCCACGCCCTCCCGTCCGACCTCGCCCAGCGAGCGCGGGTGGTCCGAGTCGAGGCCCATCAGCGACGGCATGTCGAACGCCGTCGACAGGCCCGTCTGCCCGTGGTCGAGCAGGTATCGGAAGCGCCCGTTCGTCTCCCGCGCGGTGCCGAACCCGGCGAACTGGCGCATCGTCCACAACCGTCCGCGGTACATCGAGCCGTACACGCCGCGGGTGTATGGGTACTCGCCGGGGAACCCGATCGCCGCATCCGGATCCGCGGGCATATCCGCGTCCGTGTACAGCGGCTTGATCGGCTCACCCGAGATCGTCGAGAACGGCGCGTCGCGCTCGGCAGCGCGGGCAAACGTCTCGCGTTCCCACCGCTCCTGCTCCGTGAGCCGCTCTCCGGTCGCCATGCCCGAAGTCTAGGACCGCCGGCCTGGGATGAGCGGAGCCCTGGCCAGCAGGCCGCGCCGGCGCCGGTGATGCGCGGCCAGCGCCGCCGAGCCGGCGCCGCCCGCGATCGCGGCGCCCGCCAACCCCACCGCGGCCTTCAGCCGCCGGCCGAGCCGGTCGAAACGGAGTACCTCCCAGCGCTCCTCGCGCGCCGCCTTCGTCAACTCCGAGTCCGGGTTCACCGCAACGGGATGGCCGACGAGGCGCAGCATCGGCAGATCCGAGGCGGAGTCCGAGTAGGCGTAGGACGTCGCGAGGTCGATCCCCTCGCGCTGGGCGAGGTGCTCGATCGCGGTCGCCTTCGCGCGGCCGTAGACGAACGGCTCGCTCGGCGTCCCCGTGTACACCCCGTCGACGACCTCGGAGAACTGCGAGCCGATCGCGCCGTCGAACGCGAGCACGCCCGCCAGCATCGAGGCGAGCTCCTGGGAGGCCGCGGTGACGATGTACACGCGTACTCCGTCGTCCTGGTGTCGGTAGGCGATCTCGAGCACTTGCGGATAGATCCTGGGGAGCACCCCCGCCAGCACGTCGACGCCGAGGCGCTCCATGTCCCGGACCCGGGTGCCCTCGAGCGACTCCGAGATGCGCAGGCGCAGCTCGTGCGAGGACTCATCGCTCGCTCCGCGCAGGCGGAACACCAGATTGGCCCACCCGTCGGCGATCAGCTGGCGCCGGCTGAGCAGTCCGGCCTTGTACGCGGCGCGACCGAACTGGAAGGCGGAGGAGCCCTCCATCAGCGTCCGGTCGAGGTCGAAGAAAGCCGCTGGCGACCCGTCAGCCGCCATTGACCTCGATGATGACCGCGTCGCCCTGGCCGCCGCCGGAGCAGATCGCCGCGCACCCGAGCCCGCCGCCGCGGCGCCTAAGCTCGAGCATGAGCGAGCCGAGGATGCGGGCGCCGGAAGCGCCAATCGGATGTCCGAGCGCGACCGCGCCACCGTTGACATTGACCTTGTCCTCGTCGATGCCGAGCATCCGCATCGAGTTGAGCGTCACCGAAGCGAACGCCTCGTTGATCTCCCACAGATCGATGTCGTCGACGTTCAGGCCGGCCTTCTCAAGCGCGTTCTTGGCTGCGTTCGCCGGAGTCCGGGCCAGATACGGGAAGTCGTCGGCCACCTGAGCGTGGGCGACGATCGTGGCCAGCGCCGGCTTTCCGTTGGCCTTGGCCCACTCGTCGCTGGCGACGACGAGCGCGCCGGCGCCGTCGTTGACGCCCGGCGAGTTGCCGGCCGTGTGGGAGCCGTCCTTCATGAAAATCGGGGGGAGCTTGGCCAGCGACTCGAGGCTCGCATCGCGCCGCGGCGCCTCGTCGATCTCGACCACCGTGTCGCCCTTCTTGCCCTTGACCGTCACCGGCACGATCTCCTCGGGGAGCCGACCCTCATCGGTGGCCTTGATCGCGAGCTGATGCGAGCGGAGCGCCCAGCGATCGAGATCCGGCCGAGTCAGCTCTAGCTCGGCGGCGACTTCGCTGGCCTCCTGGGCCATGTGCTTGCCGCTGAACGGGTTCGTGAGACCGTCGTTGATCATCGCGTCGATCGCCTTGCCGTCGCCCATGCGGAAGCCGAACCGCGCCTCTTTCAGGAGGTATGGAGACTTAGACATCGACTCCATCCCACCGGCGAGCCCCACGTCGAGGTCGCCCACGCGGATCGCGTTGTCGAGCAGACAGGCCGAGCGGATACCCGACGCGCACACCTTGTTGATCGTCTCCGAGGAGATCTCCCTCGGGATCCCGCCCTTGATCTGGGCCTGGCGCGAGGGAATCTGACCCTGGCCGGCCTGCAGCACCTGCCCCATGACCACGTGCTGGATCTGATCGGGCTCCACGTCGGCGCGCTCGAGCGCCGCGGTGATCGCCGTGCCGCCAAGGTCGGTGGCGTCAAGGGTGGACAGGCCGCCGCCCAGCTTGCCGATGGGTGTGCGGGCGGCTGAGAGGATCACAGTCTTGGGCATCTTGTCTCGCTCTCCTCGGGGAACTAGGGCGGAACCTCAATCCTAGACGCACTTGTATGCTCGCCCCGTGAACGTCGAGGCGACGACTGAGCGTCCACTCGCCACCGGCGCGGACACGATCGTCGTGGGGGTGTTCGACGGCGAGGACATCGCCCACGACCTGTCGGGCCGCGCCCTGGGCACCCTGCTCGACTCCGGGGAAGCCCAGCGCGACTTCAAGCGGCTCGCGGTCACGCACGCCGACGGGGTCCGGGCGATCCTCGTCGGACTTGGCGCCCGCACGAAGTTCGGCGCCGAGCGGGCGCGGACCGCGGCGGGCGTGGTCCATCGGCGAGCGACCGAGATCGGCGCGCGCACGCTGTGCTGGGAAGTGCCGCACCACGTCGGCGACGACGTGGTGGAGGGGCTCGTCGAGGGAACGCTGCTCCATGCCTACCGGTTCGAGCGCTACAAGCCGAGCGAGGATTCGCGCCGTGTGGAGCGACTGGTGGTGAGTGCCCACCACGACGTATCGGATCCGGTCCGCACCGCGACGATCGTGACGGCCGCCCAGAACCGCGCCCGCGATCTGGGGAATACCGCGTCCAACGACCTGCCGCCGTCCGCGCTTGCGGAGTACGCGCTCGAGCTGGCGGCCAGACTGGAAATCGGAGCGACGGTCCTCGACGGAGACGCGATCCGCGAGATGGGCATGGGCGCGTTCGCCGCGGTCGCGCAGGGCTCAGAGCAACCCGCCCGGCTGATTCGACTCGACTATGACGGCGGCGGCGATGCCGCCGAAGCCGAGGCGCCGCTGATCGCGCTGATCGGCAAGGCGGTGACGTTCGATTCCGGCGGCATCTCGCTGAAGCCGGCCGGAACGATGTTCGAGATGAAGTTCGACATGTGCGGCGGCGCGGCCGTGCTCGAGGCGATCGGAGCACTCGCCGAGCTGCGCGCACCCGTTCGCGTGCTCGGGCTGATCGGCGCCACCGAGAATCTACCTAGCGGCAACGCCGTCAAACCGGGCGACATCGTGCGCGCCCTCGACGGTACGACGGTCGAGGTCAACAACACCGACGCCGAGGGCCGCCTCGTGCTGGGCGACTGCATCGCGTACGCCCGGCGCGAAGGAGCGGAGCGGCTCGTCGACGTCGCCACCCTGACCGGCGGGATCGTGGTCGCGCTCGGGTCGACGTACGCGGGGCTGATGAGCAACGACGATGCGTGGGCCGAGGACGTGCTGGCGGCGGGGCAGCGGACGGGCGAGCCCGTATGGCGCATGCCTCTGCACGACGACTACGCCGAGATGATCAAGGGCCGCTACGGCCAGATCGTGAACTCGACCACCAAGCGCGAGGCGACAGCGCTCACCGCCGGCGAGTTCCTGCACCACTTCGCGGGCAACGTGCCGTGGGCCCATCTTGACATCGCCGGCACGGCCTTCGACGTGCGCCGGCCGTACTTCGCCGACAAGGGCGCCACCGGATACGGGGTGCGGCTCTTGGTCGACCTGGCGCGCGGTGGCGGGTCGCCGGGGGCGACGACTGGCTGACCGCCCGACCGACCTGCATCGCCTGACAATCGGCGCGGTTTGACGAGACCGTGGCAGACGGCGCATGCACCACATGCGTGCCCTGCCAGGGTCGGCGCGGAAGGTCGCGATTGGCAGGGTTTGCAGGTCGGAGCGTTCCCTATAGACGGATCAGGCTTACGAAGCTCCGCATCAAGCCCAGGCGGCCCTGAATCCGGACCCGCCGGGAGGCGAACATCCCGAAGGCGGCGCGGCCGCGGGCGTCGATCGGGTTCGGCACGCCGCCCCACATGGGCGTGACCAGCAGCGCCACCAGGTCCGGCAGCGCCCCGCTGATCCGCAGGGCCGGCGACTCCCCCGGCCCGTCTTCGACGAGCACTCCGGCCTCGCCGAACACGATCCGCACGGGCGGATAGGTCCCCTCCATCCGCAGCTCGACCTCGACCCCGAGCGCCCGGGCTTGGTCGGGGCGGCGAGCCACACCGCGCTCGACGATCGCCATGATCGCGGGCGCGAGCCCGCCCTCGGCAAGCGCGCCGAGTCGCACCTCGGGCGCGCGACCGTCTGCGGGCTGTGAGAATCCGGGCATGGAGTTCGATCTACCCGACCATCACCGGCTGCTGCAGCAAACCGTCCACGAGTTCGCCGAACAGGAGATCGCGCCCGTCGCCGAGGAGCTCGACCGGACGCACACCTTCCCGTACGACATCGTCCGCCGCCTGGCCGAGCTCGACCTGATGGGGATCCCGTTCCCCGAGGAGTACGGCGGCGCCGGCAGCGACTCGCTCGCCTACGCGCTCGCGGTCGAGGAGCTGGCGCGCGTCGACTCGTCGGTGGCGATCACGCTGTGCGCGCATACCTCGCTCGGGACGCAGCCGATCTATCTGTTCGGCTCGGAGGACCAGAAACAGGAGTGGATGCCACGGCTGTGCAGCGGCGAACGACTCGGCGCTTTCGGACTCACCGAACCCGAGGCCGGGTCGGACGCCGGCAACACGCGGACGCGCGCCTCGCTGCAAGATGGGGACTGGGTGATCAACGGCACCAAGCAGTTCATCACGAACGCCGGCACCGACATCTCGGGCATGGTCGTGATCACAGCGGTGACCGGTACCGGGCGCGGTGAGGACGGCCGGGGAGGCGAGCGGTCGCCGAACGAGCGCGAGATCTCGAACCTGATCGTCCCCAACGGCACCCCGGGGTACGAGCCAGGAGCGCCCTACCGCAAGATGGGCTGGAACGCCTCGGACACCCGCCCGCTGAGCTTCGACGACTGCCGCGTACCCGAGGGCAACTTGCTCGGCCAGCGCGGCGCGGGCTTCCGCCAGTTCCTGCACGTGCTCGACATCGGCCGGATCGGCGTCGCCGCGATGGGCGTCGGCCTCG
The DNA here is from genome assembly GCA_963737055.1 of uncultured Solirubrobacterales bacterium. GTDB lineage: Bacteria > Actinomycetota > Thermoleophilia > Solirubrobacterales > Solirubrobacteraceae > Palsa-465. Next base: position 472,459 of record CAVTRE010000006.1, read on the forward strand.
CCCAGGGCGCGCTCGACCAGGCCCTGGCCTATGCCAAGGAGCGTCGTGCATTCGGACGGCCGATCTCGAAGTACCAGGCGATCCAGAGCAAGCTCGCGAACATGGCGACGGAGATCGAGGCCACCCGGCTGCTCGTCTACAAGTCGGCATACCTCAAGGACCAGGGCGCGAACTTCTCGTTGACCGCCGCCCAGGCCAAGCTCAAGAGCGGCCGGCTGGCGGTGCGCGCCGCTGACGAGGCGGTCCAGATCCACGGCGGCTACGGCTACATCGAGGAGTATCCGGTGTGCCGCTTCTATCGCGACGCGAAGATCCTCACGATCGGCGAGGGCACCGACGAGGTGCAGGAGATGGTGATCGCACGCGCGCTGGGGGCATGAGCACGCGGGCTCGCGTGGCGGCGGCACTGGCGGTTGCCATGGTGCCCGTGGGCGGCGCCGCAATCGCAACCGCGGGCGGTGCCGCGATCGCCACCGGGACCGCAGCCGCGGCCGCGGCCGCGCAGCCGACTCCAACCGCGTCGCGCCTCGCCGGTACCTACCAGATGTCCGGTCGCATCACCGCCGCCAAATACGTCCGTGGCGAGCAGGTCGGCGAGACGCTTCAGCGCACGTGGACGTTCACGCCCCTGTGCGTCACCGGCCCGTGCGCCCAGGTCCGCCTGTATCGCGGGCGCCGGACCGCCACCGACACGCTGATCCTGACCCAGACCACCCCCGGGAAATACGCCGGCACCGGCGTCTTCTATGCGCCGCTCGAGTGCGCGGGGAAGGTCTACAGCTCGGGCGAGGAGGTCCCGTTCACGATCAAGGTCGCGATCACCGAGACCACGACGGCTCCGGACGGCACGATCCTCGCGAGCCAGATCACTGCCAGATACATCAATGCCTCGCGCCTGAACCGGACTCCGTGCGTGATCGTCCTCGGCCACGACGCCGCGCGCTATACCGGGGTCGACGTCACGCACTGATCCGCAGCGAGCGCAGCACGACACCGAGCGTGGCGAGTTGCCGGCGGCGCTCGCCCCGCGCGCTCGAGATCACGACGTACAGGCAGAACGGGCGACCGGCGGTGGTGAAGAAGTGCTGCGTCCCCGCCTGGTCCGGGCGCGGGTGAGCCAACCCCCGCGCGCTGAAGCTGGTTGGGTCGAGCGTGGTCGGGATCCGGCGGGAGGCGAACAGGCCCTTGCCCGGCTCGAGGCCGGCACCTGATCGGTACTCGGTCAGCGCGAGGAACGACGCGCCGACAGGCATGCTGCCCGTGCTCTCATCACCGAACTCGCCGTCGTCGAGCGGGAGCTGGAAATCGCCGGCGTGGAGCGTGGCACCGCCGGCCGGACGCTTGAACACGCGTCCGCTCCAACCCCGCGGCAGTTCGATCCTCAGCCCGTGGGCCTCGAGTGCGGTCACGACAGGGCGAGCGCGAGAACGAGCATCCCGGTCTGAGTCGCCACCGCGCCCCACCTGACCGGACCGCGCCACCGTCCCAGCGCTCGGTGGAACTCGACCAGCCGGCGCGGACTCCGGACACCGGCGGCCGCGAGCGGGGTGAGACCACGCACGACCCCGAAGCTGCCGAGAACGATCGCGCCGCCGGGAGCGCTCGCCGTCAGGAAAGCCGCCAGCAACGCCACGTACGTCGCCGCGCTCGACACGATCGTGGTCACCCCGAGCCCGAGCTGCGCGCCGTAACCGGCGCCGTACACCCAGCCCCGGTACCGGTCGAGCCACCGCTCGTCGACCTGCCGGCGAGGACCGGGAACCGCGACGGGCAGTCCGTCGAGCACGATCGCCACCCCGATCGCCGCCAGCAGCACCGCGATTCCCGGGCGTGAGGGCAACACGACCGAGCCGAGCGCGCCGAGCGCCGCCCCGGCGCCGGCCGCCGCCGCGGTGGCGCCGATCAGGAACGCGGTGACCGTCACCCGCCAGTTGGAACGCCGGCCCCGCTCACCGAGCGGGGTGATGCTCGCGAGCATCGATTCGCCTCAGGGCGACCAGGCGGACGCCACCGCGGCCGTGACCGCGGCCGCGCAACCGAGGACCAGCAGCGCGCTCAGCGCCGTCCCTCCGGATACAGGCTCGGGTGGTCCAGCCCGACCCCCGCCGCCGCCAGCCGCTCGTCGAGTCCTCGCTCGTCCTCGATCGCATCGCCGACCAACGACGCGAGCGCGGTCCATGTGGTGGCGACTCCCTCGCCCCTGATCGCGCTGTCCTCGACGAGCACGAAGTACGGCGTGCCGGGGACGGCGTAGTCCTGCCACGCCTGCGAGGACATCACGACCGGTACGTCGTCCGGGGCGAGCCGGCGCAGCTTGGCGACCTGCTCGCGGTCCGTTCCGCGGGTCACGATCACCGTGCGGAGCTCGGGCGCGGGTCGGCTGTCCCCGAGCTTTTCCCAGAACGCACCGCAGCTCGTGCAGCCGCTGCTCAGGAACGCCAGCAACGTCGGCGTTCCGCGGAAGGCCAGCTTGACGGCATCACCTGTGGGGGTGACGCCGGCCAGCTCGGGCGCGGCCGTGTCGGTGCGGATGCGCTCGGGGGGAGCCGGCACGCCCGAGTCGCCATCCGGGCCGAGCCGGCGCAGGATCTCCGCGTGGCTTCGCAGCAGCGCGGCAACCAGCACCACGAGCAGCACCAGCAACACGGTCTCAACCGACACCAGCGCGACCACTACGCCCCGCCTCCTCCCGGGAGCTGCTTCGCCAGCCCCGCGAGGCAAGAGTTGTTGTGCGTGCACGTCCGGTCGTCGACCATCTCGGTGGCGTTGCAGTTCATCGAGGGGACGGTCGCGGGGTTCTGGCACACCACCAGCCGGCAGACGACCTCGGTCGTGCCGGCGATCTGGGTATTGCACTGCCCGTAGCGGAAGTGGTTGCAATCGACCGCGCGGTTGCCGCAGTCTCCGTTGGCGCACTGACACCCACCCGGAAACACGGTCCCGGGGATGCGGTTGCAGTCGATGTAGTAGCGAACGCCCGCGTCATGACACAGACCGTGACCCTTGTAACTAGTGCATTTCCACCAGCCGGCGATGTAGGTATCGGGCGGGCAGACGTTGTTCCCGTGCTGGATCTCGCAGCAGAACGCGGTGTAGCCGTCGGTGCATTTGCTGCCGTGCGGGCACTGTGCGGGACTGAGCACCGCCCACGCCGTGCCCGGCCGGACCAGGTAGCGGATCGGCGCGACCGCGAAGGCCGAGCCCGCGACTGCAGCGCGCGCCAACGCACCGCGCCGGGACGTACGGCGCTCGAGGAGCTCCCCGAGGCGCGCGACCACGCTCATGCGCGCTCCCAGGCTCCCCACGCCCGCGGGACGACGGTGTACACGAGCACGACGGCGTACACCGCGCCGGCGACCCCGGCCAACAGCACGACCGCCTGTGGTGCCGCCAGTCCGAGCGCCCAGCCGAGCCCTCGCGGCCCCACGACCGCCGAGGCCAGCGCCAACGTCCCCAGTAACTCGCTGGCGATCACGTGGGCTTGCGAAACCGGTAAATCATCATCTCCAAAGCAACCGCACGCCACGCGGCGGCGCTTATGGATGACGGCGACGGTCGCGAACAGCCCGAACACGACGGCCAGCGCGAGCGCCAGGCCCCGGGTCGGATGCAACACGCACGCGGCGCCGAGCGCGACCTCCCCGGCGGCCAGCACCCGGACGAGCCAGGGGCCGACTTGGAGCGCTGCCGCGGCGCCCGCCGGGGCGCGCAGCTTCCCCAGCCCGGCGACGCACAGCAGCAGCGAGGCGACGAGGAACGCCGGCGCGAGCGCCGTGCTCATCGGGCGAGCTCCTCGGCCCGTCGCTCGAGCACCGTGGTGGCCGCAGTGGCGGGATCGATCTCGCGGGCCACCACGCGGTCGAGCAGTTCCTGGATCTCGGGATCCTCGCGGACCGAGGCCTCGAGCTCTCGACGCATGCGGTACGTGGCCAGTGCGAGCACCTCGTTCATCAGGTTCCGGCGCCGGCGCTCGGAAAGCGTCCCCTCCGCCTGGATGTACTCCTGGTGCTCGGCGAGCTTCTCGGCCAGCTCCTCGATCCCCTGGTCGCGCACCGCCTCGGTCTTGACGATCGGGACCTTCCACCCCTCCTGGGGTCCGAGTGCCAGCACGTTCTTGATCTCGCGCACCATCGTGTCGGTCAGCGGGTGATCGGCCTTGTTGACCACGATTACGTCGGGGATCTCCATCACGCCCGCCTTGAGCGCCTGGATCGAATCGCCAGACCCTGGCATCAACACGAGCACGACCGTATCGGCGTGGTCGATGATGTCGACTTCGGCCTGGCCGACGCCGACCGTCTCGAGCAGGACCACATCGCGCCCGGACGCGTCCATCAGCAACGCAGCCTGGAGCGAGGCCTCGCTGAGGCCACCGAGCGCGCCGCGGCTGGCCATCGAGCGGATGTACACGCCCGGGTCCAGGAAGTGGTCGGACAGGCGGATCCGGTCGCCGAGCAGCGCGCCCTTGGTGAACGGCGACGTCGGGTCGATCGAGAGGACGGCGACGGTCCGCTCCCGCTCGCGCTCGAGCTTGGTAAGCGCCGCAAGCAGCGTCGACTTCCCCGCCCCGGGCGGCCCGGTGAACCCGAGCACGGCCGCGCGTCCGGTGCGCGGATAGACCTCCTTGACCAGCGCCCAGCCCTCGGGGTCGTCGTTCTCGACCAGCGAGATCGCACGGGCCAGCGCCCGACGGTCGCCGGCGAGAAGCCGTTGTGCGAGCGATTCGTCGGCGCCGGGCATCCCTACGCGGGACATCATGCCAGGGGTACGATCCGGGCGTGCAGTCCGCGACGACCGAGACGCTCGAGCGCCGGGCCCCCGTCGCGGTGCCGGCGGCGGTCCGATCGGGGCCTCCGCCGCTTCACGGCGGACCGCTGACGTTCCTGCGCTTCGCCCGCGCACACCACATGCTGCGGCCGGGCTATGCGCTCCTGATCGCACGATGGGTCTGGCTGAAGCTGCGCTGGCGGGGACGGCTCAAGACCGACGGCCTGTGCTTCGTGTGCCCGGGGGTGAAGTTCGAGATCGGACGGAACGCGAGCGTGACGCTGGGACGCTGGTCGTGGATCGGTCACCGGTGCAAGGTCCGCGTGCACGAGGGCGAGCTGTCGATCGGCGCCAAGTCCGTGCTCGGGCAGGAGTGCACGTTCTCCGCCTACCAGCACATCTCGATCGGGCGCGAGTGCATCATCGCCGACCGGGTGATGATGATCGATTTCGATCACGGGATGGTCGAGACCGAGCGCCCGATCCGCGAGCAGGGGATCTACAAGCGCGATGTGAATATTGGCCACAACGTGTGGATGGGGTACGGGGCGTGTGTGCTGCGCGGGGTATCGGTGGGCGACAACGCCGTGGTCGGAACGAGCGCGGTCGTCACGCGAGACGTTCCCGCCAATGCCGTCGTGGGTGGGGTGCCGGCGCGGTTGATCCGGATGCGGAAGGCGCCGCGAACCTTCCGCTGGCAATAGGCCGGCTCGAAAAAGCGAACCGGAAGACGCTTTCTCGAGCCGGCCCCCCTTAGCGAACCGGTGTCGTCCTGCCGTCGATGTCCGTCATCAGCGGACCCAACACCGACACCGGCGTACCCCAGCCCGACAAGTAATCCCACCCCGGTGTGACCTGGTAGAAGCCGTTAGTTGACGATCGGCACGCCCTGGTTGGCAACCCCGTTGCCGGCCCCCGCGTCCGGTCCCAGGACGAGGACCGGGCACGAGGAGCCGGTGTCTCCGGTGGCTGCGAACAAAGTCGTTCCTTCAAGCACTCCCTGCGCGAGGTCTGCTCGGCGACCGGCTCGAGCGCGTCCGGCGCGCCGGCGCGCGCTTCGTGGCGCCGCGTTTGGCGGCGGCCGGCGCGACCGGTATGAACTCGGCAACGGTGAGCGCGGCGGCAATCGCTGCGCCCGTGCGCGGCCGAAACTGCGACATGTGCGGACCCTGCCTTCCGAATGTCAATTGGCCAGTATTTGGTTGTACGCGGCAGGCTACCCCTCCCACCGAAGTCCAACCGCCCGTTAGTGAGCCAGCGCCGTGGGGCCCGTCCGCAAGCAAGTCGCGGGACTTACGAACGGGTCCCGCTAGCTACAGCAGACGGCGAGAAAGTCGAGCGACTGCTCGAGGCGCGCCGGGCGCAGCGCGAAGTCACTCGTGGCGATCGCCGGCGTGAACCAGTCGTAGAACCGACCCGTGATCCCGAGCCGCGCGTGCACCGCGTCCCATCCGAGCGCTAACGCGATCTCGTGGACGCGCAGCTTCCGCGCATGGAACAGGCCGAGCACCTCGACGTTGTCGAAGGCGCCACGACACAACTCGGCGAACTCGCCGGCGCGGTACTCCCGCAGGTGCCAGGGGTTGTCCGACTTGGCGTGGCCTGCCGGCGCCAGCTTGAGCACGTTCGGCGTCGACACAAATGCCACGCCGCCAGGCTTGAGGATCCGGCGGAAATGGGCGAGCACTGCCGGCGGGTCGATCACGTGCTCGATCGTCTGGAGGAACACGACCGCGTCGAAGCTGGCGGGCTCGCCGAAGGTCTCGACCGCGCCCCATTCGAACGTCAAGTTGGGGCCGGTGTATCGGAGCTTGGCGTGTTCGTGGGCCTCGGGATTGCCATCCACCCCAACGACGCGGGCGGCCGTGCGGGACAGCACGTCCGCCCCGTAACCCTCGCCACACGCCATGTCGAGCACCACCCCGCGAGCGACCCGCGCGGCGATCCATTCGTACACCGCCAGGTGTCGGCGATACCAGTAGTTCTCGGCCGGCACGTCGGGAAGCGTGCGCTCGCCGGTCAACTCGAGCGGGGGCACTCCCGGGGGCTGGTTCTGCTGGACGTAGAGGCTCACCGGCGCTGGGCCTAGGGTAATCTGGCGCCGCGATGGAGGCACTGCGGAGCGAGCCGATGCGGACGGACGCGCAGCGAAGCGCGGACGAGATTCGCGATGTCAACACGCGCTATCACGACGTGGTGGCCGACGGCTACGACTCGAAGTGGGGGATCGACTTCGGCGAGGTCGGCCAGGGCCAGGTGGCCGGAAAGCTCCGCAAGGTGCTCGGCTCGGCCGTGCTCGACCGCGGGTTCGACCGTTCGCTCGAGGTCGGCGCCGGCACCGGCTACTTCAGCCTCAATCTGCTGCGGGCGGGGATCGTGTGTGACGCCACCTGCACCGACATCTCGCCGGGGATGGTGCGTGCACTCTCTACGAACGCCGAGCGGCTCGGGCTGTCCGTGAAGGGGCTGCGGGCCGACGCGGAGTCGCTGCCATTCGCGGACGGGAGCTTCGACCTCGTGCTCGGGCACGCGGTCCTCCACCACCTCCCGGACCTGGAGCGCGCGTTCGAGGAGTTCCACCGCGTGCTGAAGCCGGGTGGCCGGATCGTGTTCGCCGGCGAGCCCTCGCGCGTCGGCGACCGGATCGCGACGATCCCCAAGCGCGGCGCGTACAAGCTCGCGCCGGCGTGGCGCCGCGCGCTCGGGGCCCGGCCCCAGCGCGCGGAGCCGCCCGAGCCGGGACCTCAGAACGGCGCCGCGGACCACCGGCTCGAGCACGTCGTCGACATCCACGCGTTCGCGCCCGACGATCTCGTGCGTCTTGCGCGCGGCACCGGGTTCGACGACGTCCGCGTTCGCGGCGAGGAACTGCTCGCGAACTGGTTCGGATGGTTCAACCGCGGGCTCGAGGCGACCGCCGATCCGGCCGACGTGCCGATGCTCTGGCGTCAGTACGCATTCCACGGCTACCTGCTCCTCCAGCGCGTCGACGAGCGGCTGCTCGAGCCGGTACTGCCGCCGGCGATCTTTTACAACCTGCTGGTCGCCGCACGCCGTCCGTAGACTGAGAAGGGCGCATGCCCGATGGTCCATCGCCCGAGTTCCCGCTCTTCCCTCTCGGCATGGTGGCGCTCCCCGGAGAGCTCATCCCATTGCACATCTTCGAGGAGCGCTACAAGACCATGATCGACGAGTGCATCGGGTCCGAGCGCGAGTTCGGGATCGTGTGGCTGTCCGACGACGGCCTGCGCGAGGTCGGCTGCGCCTGCGCGATCGATCGCGTGCTCGAACGGATGGAGGACGGCCAGATGAACCTGATCGTGCGCGGGACCCGGCCGTTCCGCGTACTCGAGCGCCAGGGGCATCTCCCCTATCCCGCCGGCGTGATCGAGTTCGTCGAGGACCGCGACGACGATGTCGACGCGGACCTCGCCCGGGGCGCCCACGAGGCCTACGCCGAGCTCGTCAAGCGCGCCACCGACCGCGATCCCGACACCGACGAGCTGGCCGGCATGAGCGCCTACGCGATGGCGGCGACCGTCGACTTCGGCCTCGACGCCAAGCAGGGCCTGCTCGACATGCGCTCGGAGAACGCCCGCCTGCGGCTCGTGACGCGGCTATTCCGCGCCGCGATCAAACGGCTCGAGCTCGTCGACAAGGTTCAGGAACGCGCGCGCTCGAACGGCAAGGTTCGCTTCGGCGCCAGCTGACGGGCGAGCCTGGATGTCTCCCTGGCGTCCCCTTGTCGTTGAGGGATGCCAGGGAGACATCAGGCGAAGACCCTATGCGTTGTAGATCACCATCGCCCCGCCGAACACGATGCAGTAGATCCCGAACGGGGTGAGCGTGCGCGTCTTGAAGTAACGCAGGAGGAAGTGGACGGTGAACACCGCAGTGATCGCCGCGGCGATGGCCGCGATGATCGCGTCGCCGCGGATGCCGGCGCCCAGCGGACCGGTGAGGTCGCCGAACTTCAGCAGGCCGGCAGCCAGGATCGGGGGCGTGGCGAGCAGGAACCCGAACCGCGCCGCGTCCTCGTTGTCGAGCCCGCGCACGAGGCCGGCTGCCATGCAGATGCCGTCGCGGCTCAGCCCGGCGATCAGCGCGAAGCTCTGGAAGAAGCCGATGATGCCGGCTTCCTTGTACTCGAGCGTGTCCAGGCGGCGCCCGCCGTCACGCTTCATTCCTTCGCGGGCGGCGAGCGCGCGCACCTCGGAGCGTCTTCGGAAACGCTCCGCGCCCAGCAGTATCAGGCCGTTGATAACCAGGAAGATCGAGGCGTACAGCGGCTTGGCCAGCGCCACCCGTATTGGATGCTCGAGCACCAGCCCGAGAATCCCGACCGGGATCGTCGCGATGATGATCAGCCAGGCCAGGCGCTCGGTCGACGTCTCGACCCGCCGCTTAATCAGCGTCCGGAAGAATGCGAGGATGATGTCGATCCAGGTGCGCCAGAAGTAGATCAGCAGGCCGATCGCGCTGCCGACGTGGAGCATGACCACGAACGCCAGCCACGGCGACTCGGACTGGGACTGCCAGGAGACGATGTTGCTCCAGCCGAACAGGTTCGGATAGATGACGGTGTGCCCCAGGCTGGAGACCGGGAACAGCTCGGTGACTCCCTGGAGCACCCCAAGCACGATCGCCTGGAAGGTCGTCATGTGGGGGGCGGTGGTTGCGGCGAGGTTGATCACGAGCGTGGACGGTAGCGGTCGTTCTAACCGCGTGGTAAGGCTAAGAGGTTCCTCAAGGACTTAGGCCGCAGGGACTCGTGGCGGCCTGTACTACAAACAACTCCAGATCGGCCAATTCCTTCCGAGAGACGGCCGCGGTATCCGGAAAATACAAAGTGCCGTTCTGTACTTTCACCGTGTAGGAATAGATGCTGCGCGCGCTCGACGGGAACCGTAGCTTGGAACTGACGTCGGTGTTGAGGCTGGTCGCGAGGTCGCGAGCCGCCAGCAGCAACGGGTCCGGCAGGTTCTTCGGCTTGCCCCCGTTGCACGAGATCGTGCCGCCGTCATTGACGAGCAGGGACAGCTTCTGACCGTGGGCGCCGGTCCGGGTGACGAGGAACAGATCGGGTTCCTGCACGTCGAATCCACATCCGGCGAGTACCACCGCGACCAGAAGCGTCGACACGGCGACACGTATCGCCAAGGACATCAGGCCGAAACTACAACCGCCGCGCCGCCGCGCCGCGGATCCCCACCCCCCGAGAACCGGCCGTGCTCGTCGCGCGCGGCCGCCTGCGCGCCGCCGAAGAACAGGTTGAGCTCCCGGAACCGGCCGATCGCGCGGCCGGCGCGCTCGAGCGCGGCGGTGTCGATCCCGGGCTCGGCGTAGACGATGCCGTCCTCGAAGTGGACCCGCGGAGCCCGCACGGCGTCGCCCGCGGCCAACCCGTCGTCGATCACCCGGATGATCGTCTGGAGGACCGCCGAGCGGATCCGGTTCGAGCCCGCGCTGCCGAGCACGAGCTCGGGCGCGCCGTCGCGCAGAACCACGGTCGGGGACATCATGCTCGGCAATCGGCGTCCCGGCGGGTGGCGATGGAAGCCCAAGGGATTGAGGTCCTGTTCGCCGAGCATGTTGTTCAGGTGCACGCCGGTGCCGGGCACGACGACGCCCGAGCACGACCCGTTCGAGGACGTCACCGAGCACGCCCATCCGTCCCGGTCGAGCACCGCGACATGGGTGGTCGAGCCCAGGGGCGAGCGCCGCGCCAGGAATCGCTGCACGAACTCGGGGTCGGCCAAGCCCTCGAGGAACTCGGGCGTCCGCTCTGACTGGGTCCGTTCCATCGTGTCCACGATCCGCCCCACGTCGGGCGGGTGGGCGGGCTCGGTTTCGGCATCCAGCAGAGCGAGCGCGTAGGCGATCAGGATTCCCCCCGCCGACGGCGGCGGGTTGGTGAGGACGTCGCGTCCGCGATAGACGGCGCGGATCGGCTCCCGCGACACGACCGCGTATGCAGCCAAATCCGAAGCGCCGACAAACCCGCCGCGGTCGGCGAGCCACGACACGATCGCCGCGGCAATGTCGCCCTCATAAAACGGCGCCGCGCCCTCGCTCCCGAGCCGTTCCAAGCTGTCCGCGAGCTCGGGCTGACGCACGACGTCGCCGGCGCGGGCCACCCGACCGGCCGGTGCGAACAGCGCGGCGCACTCCGGCGTCGAGGTGATGATCCCGGCCAGGATCTCGATCACGTACGCCTGCGCGTCGTTCATCTCCACGCCCTCGCGAGCGAGCCGAGCTGCCGGCGCAACGAGATCGGCGAGCGGGATCCGCCCGAACCGGGAGGACGCCTCGCACACGCCGGCCGCCATCCCGTAGGTCCCAACCGAAGCCGGGCCGATGTTGAACACCTGGACGGCGTCGCCGAATGACACGCTGACCGGGACCAGCTCCGCCCGCTCGGAAGCGTCCGCTTCCCGCCCCGGCGCCTCGATGAAGAAGTCGAGCAGCACCGGCTCTTCCCCGGGCTTGACGATGAGCATGTAGCCGCCGGCGCCGAGGCTGGTCAGCAGCGGCTCGCACGCAAACGACGACAGCATCGCCGCCAGCGCTCCGTCGACCGCATTGCCGCCGCTGCGCATGGCGTCCGCGCCGGCCTGCGCGCACACCGGGTGACCGGCGGCGATCACGCCGAGCGGCTCGGCCACTACGAACGATCCCCCTGGCGGGTCAGCGGCGCGGTATGAACTCCGGGACGTCCAGATCCAGCGCTCCGGGGCGCTGGCGGACGCGGCTGACGCGCGGCTCGCCTGCCGGCTCGCGCAACGCCGGACCGCGGTCGGGCACCCGCTCCCGCGCGTCGACCCGGCCCACGTCGACCCGGCGAGTTCGTCCGTCGCCATACCCGGTGGCGATCACCGTTACCCACACGTGGTCCGCGAGCTTCTCGTCGACCATCGCGCCGAAGATGATGTTCGCGTCCGGGTGCGCCGCCTCGGCCACGGCCTTGGCCGACTCGTTGACCTCCCACAGCGACAGATCCGGGCCGCCGGTGATCGACAGCAGGATCGAGTGCGCGCCCTCCATGCTCGTCTCGAGCAGCGGCGAGGAGACGGCCCGCTCGGCCGCCTCGATCGCGCGCCGCTCGCCTGTGCCCATCCCGATTCCGAGCAGGGCGGTGCCGGCGCTCGACATGATCGTGCGCACGTCCGCGAAGTCGAGGTTGATCAGCCCGGGGAGCGTCACCAGATCCGAGATCCCCTGAACGCCTTGGCGCAGGACGTCATCGGCGACGCGGAACGCCTCGACCATCGACACGTTGCGATCGAGCACCGACAGGAGACGGTTGTTGGGCACGACGATCAGCGTGTCGACCTCTTCGGCGAGATCGGAGATCCCGCTCTCGGCCTGGTCGCGCCGGCGGGAGCCTTCGAACTGGAACGGACGCGTGACGATCCCGACCGTCAGCGCACCAAGCTCGCGGGCGATCTGAGCCACGATCGGCGCCGCGCCGGTACCCGTTCCGCCGCCCGCGCCGGCGGCGATGAACACCATGTCCGAGCCGCGGAGCATCGCCTTGATCCGGTCGTACTCCTCGCGCGCCGCGGCGCGGCCGAGCTCCGGGTTAGACCCCGACCCCAGCCCGTGCGTGATCGAGTCGCCTATGTGGAGCGTCTCGTGCGCGGAGGACTGCTGGAGAGACTGCAAATCCGTGTTGATGGCCAGGAACTCGACGCCTTCGATCTCGGCCTCGACCATCCGGTTGATCGCGTTCACGCCGGCGCCACCGACGCCGACCACGCGCAGCACAGGACCGCCGGCGCTCGGCTCGGGAGCGCTCTCGTCGCGCGTCACCCGGGCGTAGACGTCGTGCGCGGGTTCGGGCTGGGCCGGCTCGGGCATGAGCGGCTCGCGAGCGCCCGCGCGCTCGAGCAGGTTCTCGGGGATGTCGGCGGAGAAGGCGTGGCGGAGGCGCTCGTGCGGCAGCGGGATCCGCGGCTCCTCCTCGACTTCAGGGCCAACAGCCGGAGATGCGGGCTCCTCGGCCGGCGGCCCGGCGCGATCCTCGCTCGCGGCGGTCTCGGGCGCTCCCGGCGCCGCCGGCGCGCGCTCGTGAGTGCCGCTCGGGTCGTCTACATCCTGGGCCGTCTTGCGGAACAGGGCGGCGAGGGGTCCTTCGCGCATACTCGCGCGCTTACCAGTTGGCATGGGACAGGACCTCCTTCGCGAGCTGCCGATATGCGTGAGCGGCCACGCCGTCGGGATCGTACTTCAGGACTGACATCCCTTTCACTGGTGCTTCGGCAAAGCGGATGGTCTTGCGGATCCGTGATGCAAAAACGCGGTCCCCGAAGTTCTCTTCCAGCAGCTCGATCGCCTCCTTGGCGTGCAACGTACGCGTGTCGACGAGCGTCGGCAGGATTCCCTCGATGTCGACGTCCGGGTTCAGGTTCTCACGGATCATCGCCAGCGTGTTCTGGAGCTGGATCAGTCCGCGCATCGACAGATATTCGCATTGCACGGGGACGATTACTTTCTGCGCGGCCGTGAGCGCGTTGATCGTCAGCAGCCCGAGGCTGGGCGGCGTGTCGATGAAGACGAAGTCGTAGTCCTCCTCGACCGGCTTCAAAGCCTTCTGTAGCGACCGCTCGCGGCCGATCATCGTGGACATCGCGATCTCCGCGCCGGCCAGGTCGATCGACGAACAGGCGACGTCGACCTCGCGCTTGCGGACCACCTCGCGGATCGAGATGTGGTGGACGAGGACGTCGTACATCGACTTCTCTAGGGTGTCCGGATCGATCCCCTGCGACATCGTCAGATTGCCCTGGGGATCCATGTCGACGCACAGGACCCGATGCCCTTCCTCGGCGAACGCGACCGCGAGGTTGAGTGTCGTCGTGGTCTTGGCGACGCCGCCCTTCTGATTGGCGAACGCGATCACGTGGCTCATATCGACCGGAGTATTCGTAGAAGCGCGGCGGAATCCTCCGAGATCGCCCCGCTATTTTCGGGTGCGGTGCCCGCGCTGCTCCACAAACGCCTCCTGTTCGTGACCGGCAAGGGCGGCGTCGGCAAGTCGACGGTCGCCATCGCGCTCGGTCTGCTCGCTGCCCGTCAGGGGTTGCGGACGATCGTCGCCGAGCTCGCCAGCCAGGAGCGCGTCCAGGGCCTGTTCGGCGAAAACGACGCCCGCGAGCAGTTCCGCGAGCTCGAGCTCGCGCCTGGTCTGTTCACGATCTCGATCGATCCCCAGCACGCGATGGAGGAGTACCTGCGCGTCAAGGCCGGCCCGTTCGGGCAGGTGCTCGGCTCGAGCCGCCTGTTCCAGGCGTTCGCGATGGCCACCCCCGGCATGCGCGAGCTCCTCAGCATCGGCAAGGTCTGGGAGCTCGCGCAGCTCGATCGCCGGACGAGCGGCGCCGCGCCGTATGACCTCGTGATCGTCGACGCACCCGCCACCGGGCACGGCGTCGGGCTGCTGCGGACGCCGAGGACGTTCGCCGAGATCGCCCGCGTTGGCCCGATCGCCCACCAGGGCCAGACGATCGCCAACACGATCGCCGACCGCGAGTTCACCGGCGTGATCGCGGTCGCTACCCCCGAGGAGATGCCGATCAACGAGACGTTGACGCTGGCCGACGAGCTCGAGCGTGATGAGCTCGCGCTCGACCTCGTGGTCGTCAACGCGCTCTACCCGGCGCGCTTTGAACCCGCCGAGATCGCGGAGCTCGAAGAGGCACTGGCAAAGAGCCGATCGCCCCTAGCCCGCTCGGCGCTCCGCGCGGCGCTGTCCGAACACGCCCGCGCGGCCACCCAGCGCGAGCAGCGCGACCGGCTCCGCGACCGTGCCGACGGCCGGCTGGTAGAGCTTCCGTACGTGTTCGCCGATCACCTCGGCCTGTCCGAGCTCGAGCAGCTCGCCGGCGCCCTCGAGGCCGCGCCGTGAACGTCGCCGAGATGCTCGACGGCAAGCGCGTGTGCGTGTGCTGCGGCTCGGGCGGCGTCGGCAAGACCACGACGTCGGCCGCGGTCGGGCTCGGGATGGCGGCGCGGGGCGCGAAGGTCGCGGTCGTGACGATCGACCCCGCCAACCGGCTGGCCAACGCGCTCGGGCTCGAGCAGCTCGAGAACGAGCCCCGCCGGGTCGATCCCGCTCGCCTGGCCACCGGCCCGGTGGATGTCCAGGGCGAGCTGTGGGCGATGATGCTCGACCCGAAGCGGACGTTCGACGAGCTGATCGAACGGATCGCGCCAGACCCGGACCGGGCCGAGGAGATCAAGGCCAACCGCGTCTATCGCGAGCTGTCGACCGCGGTCTCGGGGTCGCAGGAGCTGACCGCGATCGCCAAGCTCCACGAGCTCGTGCAGTCGGACGAGTTCGACCTGCTCGTCCTCGACACACCTCCGTCCCGGAACGCGCTCGAGTTCCTCGACGCCCCGGGCCGGCTCAACTCGTTCCTCGAAGGCCGCGCGTTGAAGGCGTTCCTCAGGCCGACCGGACTGGGCTTCCGCACGCTCGGCCGGGGCGCGATGCCGCTGCTGGGTGGCCTCCGCAAGATCACCGGGATCGACCTCATCACCGACCTGACGGTGTTCTTCCAGCTTCTCGGCGACATGACGGTCGACTTCAGCAAGCGCGCCGCCCAGGTCGAGCAACTGCTTCGCGCGGACACGACGGCGTTCGTGCTCGTGACCGGGGCCGCCAGCGAGCCGATCGACGAGGCGATCTGGTTCGGCCAGCGGCTGACTACCGACGGGCTCCCGTTCGCCGGCGTGATCGTCAACCGCGTCCACCACGACCTCCTCGGAGATCGCCGGCCCCGCGAGGTCAGACGGTCGCTCGCCAAGACGCTCCCAGGCCCGCTGGCCGCGCGCGTCGCCGAGAACTTCCGCGACTACCACGTGCTCGCGATGCGCGACGACCGCAACCTCGCGCGCCTCGCGTCCCACCTCGACGACCAGCGGCTCCTGCTCGTCCCCCAGCTCGACGACGACGTCCACGACGTCGCAGGACTGGCGCGCATCCACCGCTACCTGTTCGCGTCGGCGGCCGAGCGCGAGCGCCTGATCGACGACCTGGTGGCGTAGCCCGTTGGCTCGCCCGGGCGGCCCGCGCCTGTCCGGTTAACGCCACACTCGACCGTCCCAGATGCGCGAGTGCGGCGTTAACCGCGCCGGCGCCGGGTGAATCTGCATTCACCGCGGGGCGGGCGGTGAGTGAGGGGTTAACCGGAATCGCTGGCGGCTGGGCGGACGCCCTCACCGGAATCGCTGGCGGCGCGGGCGAACGCCCTCACCGGAATCGCTGGCGGCGTGGGCGGACGCCCTCACCGGAATCGCTGGCGGCGCGGGCGGACGCCCTCAGCGGAATCGGCGGAGAGGGCGTGGCGGACGCGCTCAGAGGGGCCCGAGCGACACCGCGTCGGGACCGTCGTCGGTCCACGTGGTCCACGCCAGCAGCACCGACTGCCACTCGTACGCGGGCACGGGCTGGCCGCGGCGGGACAGCGTCACCGGTACCGAGTGGAGCAGCTCCCACACGGCCTGCTCGGCCAATGCGATCCGCTCGCTCACCCTCGATTGCGGATACCACTCCGCCGCGAGCTCCACGAGTCCGGACATCGCGATCGCGCCGGCGGCGGCCCGCGCGGCGAGCTCGGCCTTGAAGTCCTCGGCCGTCGGAAGCTCGGAGCTTTCGTCGCGCGCCTCGATCAGCACCTCCTGCGTGACCTCCCTCCCCTTGCGGGTCACGTTCTGCCATCCCCGGCCGAGGCCCATGTCGCCGAGCCCGAGCAGCGGCCCCTCGTAGATCGTCAGCGTGGCCCGGTCGGGCAGCCAGCGATAGTCGTCCATCTCGATCGCCTCGCCCGCGATCCACGGCCCCACGATCCGCGCATCGAGCTCCTCGCGGGTGAGATTGAACGCCCGCGTCTGATGGGGAAACTGGCGCAGCTCGACGTGGAACACGAGCACAGGCTCGCATGCCGGCGCCGGTAGGCTGCCCCGTCATGACCGAGCGGCCACTGTGGGCGCCGTGGCGGATCGAGTACGTCACGGGGCCCAAGGACGGGGAGTGCATCTTCTGCGCCGCCGCGTCCTCCTCGGCCCAGAGCGACCCGGCGCACGCGCCGATCGATCGCACCGAGCACTGCATCACGATCCTGAACGCGTACCCGTACGCACCGGGGCACGTGATGGTGGCGCCGATCCGCCACGTCGCCGCGCTCGAGGACCTGAACGAGGAGGAGATGCTCGACACGATGCGCCTGGCCCAGCGGTCGATCGTCGCCATCCGCAACGCGATGAACCCCGACGGATTCAACACTGGCCTCAACCTGGGCAAGGTCGCGGGGGCGGGGATCGCCGATCACCTCCACCTCCACGTCGTCCCGCGCTGGAACGGCGACACGAACTTCATGCCGCTGCTCGCCGACACGCACGTGATCCCGCAGGCGCTCGAGGCGACCCGGGCGATCCTGGCCGACGCCATCGCTCAGCTACCGTGACACCACGATGGCGACGGCGATCTCGCTTGACCAACTGCTCGAGCTGATCGCTCGCGGCGCGCAGGTGGTCGAGGTGCTGCCCGGAGACGACTACGCCCCAGCGCACCTTCCCGGCGCGATCAACCTGCCGCTGCGCCAGCTCGATGCCCAGGCCGTCAGCGTGCTCGACCGGGGGCGCCCGATCGTCGTGTATTGCTGGGACTCGCTCTGAGACCTAAGCCCACGAGCCGCGTGCCGGCTCGAAACGTTCGGATTCACCGACGTCTACGACTACGGGCCCGGCAAGGTCGATTGGCTCGCCCACAACCTCGAGGTCGAGGGCGAGAGGGCCGACGCTCCGACCGTGGGGCGGCTCATGCGCGACGACGTCGTCCGCTGCGCCGCGGCGGACACCGCCGCCGCCGTGCTCGAGTCGATCACAGGCTCGCCGTATCCATTCGCAGTGCTGACGAGCGCCGACGGCACCGTCCTCGGGCGCGTGCCGGCAAGCGCGCTGAAGCCACCTTCCGAGACGCCGGTCTGGGACGTCGCGGAGCCCGGGCCGAAGACGTTCCGCCCGTACCACTCCGTCGAGAACGTGACCAGGCACCTCGCCGAGAAAGACCTCCGCTGGGCGATCGTGACCACGCCGGAGGGCCGCCTCCTCGGCGTCGCCTCGCGCGCGGATCTCGAACGCGCCGGCGCCTAGCGCACCCTGATCGCGCCCGCCTCCCCGTCCACGAGGCGGCCGACCACAACCCCAGGCACCTCGCCGGCGCGCCCCGGATCCACCGCCACCAGCAGACCGCCCGAGGTCATCGCGTCGGTCACGAGCCGACGGCGCGCCTCGTCCACGCTCGGGTCGAACGACGCGAACTCCTCGGCGTACCGGCGGTTGTTGGCGCTCCCGCCGGCGACCGCGCGATCGTCGTGGAGCAGCTCGAGCGCGCCCGGGATCGCCGGGACCGCCGAGGCGTCGACCTCCGCCGCCAGGCCGCTCGCGAGCGCCAGCTCGTGGAGGTGGCCGAGTAGCCCGAAGCCGGTCACGTCGGTCATCGCGTGGGCGCCCGCCGCGCGCGCCGCCGCCGCGGCCTCCTCGTTCAGCGTGGTCATCACCTCGACCGCGGCCGCGAGCGCCTCGTCCGGCGCCAGCCCCTTTTTCAGCGACGTCGTGACAGCGCCGGCGCCGACCGGCTTGGTCAGGACGAGCGCGTCGCCCGAGCGGCCCTCCGCGTTCGTGATCACCTCGGCCGGGTCGACCACCCCGGTGACCGCCATGCCGTACTTGGGCTCCGGATCGTCGATCGTGTGCCCGCCGACAATTGCCACTCCGGCGTCCTGCGCCACATCGGACCCGCCCCGCAGCACCTCGCCGAGCAATTCGGACCCCAGCTCCGCGACCGACCACGCGACCAGGTTCAGCGCACTCACCGGCCGCCCGCCCATCGCGTACACATCCGAGAGCGCATTTGTGGCCGCAATCCGGCCGAAGTCGTAGGGATCGTCGACGATCGGGGTGAAGAAGTCGACGGTCTGCACGAGCGCGAGGTCGTCACGCAGGCGGTAGATGCCGGCGTCGTCGCTCGTCTGCATCCCCACCAGCAGATTGGGGTCCGAGGACACCGGGAGCGCGGCGACGAGCGGCGCGAGCAGCGCGGCCGGCACCTTGCAGGCGCAACCGGCGCCGTGCGACAGCGTCGTGAGCCTAAGCACACTCATATCGCGATCATCGCAAACGGCGCGGGTAGGGTCCCACCTACCGTGCTCGATCCGATACTCATGGCCTCCACCGCGCCGGCGCACCTCCCGGGCGTCCTCCACAGCCTCGAGCCGACGCTCGACCGCTTCGGCTATCTCGCGCTCGGACTGATCTTCCTCGAGGACTTTGGCGTACCGGTCCCCGGCGAGACCGTGCTGATCGTGTCGGCGATCTACGCCGGGACGGGGCGGCTGAGCATCTGGCTCGTGGCCCTGATCGGGTTCCTGGCGGCGATCCTCGGGGACAACGTCGGGTTCGCGATCGGTCACCTCGGGGGCCGGCCGCTGGCCGAGCGCTACGGCAAGTACATCCTGCTCACGCCTGCCCGCCTCGACAAGACCGCGGACTTCTTCAACCGCCACGGCGGCAAGGTGATCGTGATCGCCCGCTTCGTCGAGGGGCTGCGACAGGCCAACGGGATCATCGCCGGCATCACGGGCATGCACTGGAAGAAATTCGTGCTGTTCAACGCGCTCGGCGCCGCGCTGTGGGTCGCCGTCTGGGTCTCGATCGGCTACTTCTCGGGCAGCAACATCGACACCATCTACCGGACGGCGACGAAGTACGAGCTGTACTTCGCGATCCTTGTCGGGCTGGTGATCCTGGCCCTCATCGGCCGGCACGTGTGGCGCTGGCGCAAGGAGCGGCGCGAACGCGAAGCCGCTACTTCTCGCGAGTCTCGAACGCCTGACGCGCCTTCTTGATCGCCTCGACCGCGTCGTCGCGGCCGCCCCAGCCGCCGACCTCCGAGTAGCGGCCCTCGTCGAGGTCCTTGTAGACCGCGAAGAAGTGGGAGATCTCGGCGCGCAGCAGGCGCGGGAGATCGTCGACGTGGTCGTAGTCGCGCCAGCCGGGATCGCCGACCGGCACGCACACCACGTGGTCGTCGGGCCCCTTCTCGTCGGACATCTTGAACAGCCCGACCGCCTTGGCGATCACGATGCAGCCGGGAAAGGTCGGCTCGGAGACGCACACCAGCACGTCGAGCGGGTCCCCATCGGGGGCAAGCGTCTCGGGCACGTAGCCGTAGTCGGTCGGGTACACGACCGACGCCGAGATGAACCTGTCGAGCTTGATGCCGCCGAGCTTGGGGTCGTACTCGTACTTGTTCCGGCTCCCCTTGGGGATCTCGACGACGCAGGTCAGCTCGTATTCGGTCAGTTCATGTCTCCTCGGGCGACGGCGAGGCAGGCCTCGCACCGGGGCCACGGCGGGTCCCACGGGTAATCGGTCACGTCCTTGCCGCACAGAGCGGTGTCCGGGTCCTCCTCGGTCACCAGATGGCAGAGCTCCTCGAACCCGTCGTCGTTGATCCGCGGCGTGTTCACGCAGCGCGGGTGCACGTTGGGCGCGATTACCGGCGGCACGGTCGCAGCATAACCGCGAAACAGCCCACAAACAGCACGAGCGGGCTCAAAGCCCGCTCGCCACTGCGATCGCGCTCCCCCTAACTGCATTAGAGCCCCAGGACTTATTTTGTCGAGCCTGGCGGCAGGACAATCCCGGCCCGTCACCGGACCGAGTAGGGAGCGGTCTGGTTCCTTAGCCTAGCGGGAGTGTGGGGCCGCCTGCGGCGGCGTCCGTCGGATGTGGCGCGGCAGGCCCGAAAGGCGAGGCAGGGATGCCGAGCGGGCCGTTGCCGCGACCGCCGGGGAAGCCTCGTCCGGCTGTGGTCGCGCGGCCGCCGGGCACGGACGCCCGGCGGAACGGCCCCAAGGATGCCGAGCGAAGCGAGGCCCAAAAACCCCTACGCCGGCGCCAGCAGCTCGTCCGCCACTGCGCACAGATCTGCCTCGAGGTGGCCACAGAGGACGTCCCTGAGCAGCGCGCGGAGCATCTCCGAGAGCTCCTGCACGAGCCCATCGACGCCGGTCTGGGCGGGGGCGATCCCGGTGATCACCGCGCGCTCGAGCGAGATCGCGTGCGCGATCCGCTCGGCCACCGTCGCGCGGTCCTCGGGTTTGGCGCAGATCGCGGCGAGGCGCCCGGCCAGGCGTCCGCTCGATGGGCCTTCGGGCTCGAGCAGCGCCCGCAGCGCCAGCAGGTAGTCGGTCAGGGCCTCGAACGGCGCGAGCCGCTCACGCCCCATCTCGAACCGCGATAGCGCCCAGGCGATCTCGCCGCCTCGGGGCGTTCGCCGCGCGACCAGGTTGCAGAACGCCCGCAACTCGTCCTCCTGCTCGGCCGGGATCCGGCTGACCAGGCGCGGCCGGCCGCTGCCGCCGAGCGGAGTCGAGCGCCAAGTGCCGGCGTCGATCCGCGTCCAGGCGACCGGCCCGAGCGCGAAGCCGCCGGGTTCGAACAGCCGGAGCGCCGTGAGCGTGCGGCGGAAGCGAACGCGCGCGACCGACACGGGCGCCGGCGCCGCGCGGTCCTGCGCCACGGTCAAGACGATCAGGACCTGGGGGTCATCCGCGTCTCCCCAGACGGCATCGCCGGGAGCGTCCTCGA
The DNA here is from genome assembly GCA_963737055.1 of uncultured Solirubrobacterales bacterium. Taxonomy (GTDB): domain Bacteria; phylum Actinomycetota; class Thermoleophilia; order Solirubrobacterales; family Solirubrobacteraceae; genus Palsa-465. Next base: position 493,882 of record CAVTRE010000006.1, read on the forward strand.
GCGTGTCTCCGCGGACGAGCGCGAGCCCGTCGCCGAGCGCGACCTCGGTGGTGTCGTCGTCGAGTGCGATCCCCAGCAACGGCGACACCACCGTGGTCATTGCGCGACCCTCGTACAGCGACAGCTCGAGTTCGTCGTAGGCCTGCTCGAACCGCTCCTCATCAAATTCGAAGTCGCCCCGGTCGGCATACACGACCGACAGGAACGTGCGAAGGGCCGCGTCGGCAAGGTCGCGATGCTCCGAGGGTATGCGCGACTCCCCGCGCTGGCGCAGGTAGGCGTCGAGGCCCTCGAGCCCGCACAGCATCCGGACCGCGGGGGCGTAGGTCGGAAGGCCCGACAGCATGCGGAGCCGTTCGTCGATGAACGCCCCGGTGAGCGGGCGGTAGCAGTAGAGGGGCACGCGTCCGCGCGGGCCGGCGGCGGCGTCGACAAGCTCGAACGGGATCTCGGCGCCGGACGCGGTCTCGGCACACAGCGCCATCGCCGCCTCCGCCGCGAACGCCTCGATCACCCCATGGAGCGTTCCGTTGCGCACGTGGGCGGGTTCGCCCTCCCCGGCGACGATCCTTCACTGCGACCGGCGGCTTGCAGTCTCCGGGTCAGATCCCGCGCTCGAGCGCGAGCACCAGCAGCACGACCGCGATGACGCCCGCGAGCACGACGACCGCCAGGTTCGTCGCCAGGGCCATGCGGACCGTCCGTGGTCGGAGGCCCTTGGATGGTTCGTCGTGCTCCTTGGGTTCGTTGCGATCCGGGGCGCTCAGCCCGACCGAGCTCGAGAGGGTGTGGGTGACATACCGATTGAGGCTCACCTGTTGACGCTCGGCCTCGGCGGCGAGTTGCTCGTGCAGCTCACTCGGCATCCGCACGAGGAAGCGCCCGCTGTAACCCGCCTTCTTCTCCCTACTCTCGTCTCCGCCCACGTCCTGAATCTTAGGCGGCGATGCCGCAGTTTCGGGCGCTTTGGGGCGCGATATCGCCCGAGATTTCGTGGTATCACGCTCGCCGAGCTCCTCGCGCAGCTTGGTCAGCGCGCCGTCGAGCAGCCGCGAGACGTGCGCCTGAGAGATGCTGAGGGCGCGGGCGATCTGAGCTTCGGTCATGTCGGCGTGGAATCGGAGGAAGACGATCCGCCGCTCCCTGGCATCGAGCGCGCGGAGGCCGCCCTCGAGCAGGACGCGGTACTCGCTTTCGGCCTGGGCGTCGGGTTCGCCCGGCCGTTGGGTCTCGGCGTCTCCCGCCGCGGGGAGCGGCACTGGATTGCGGGCCCGGTCGGCGGCCATCAGTCGCTCGACCTCGCTCACGTCGGCGTCGAGCGCGGCAGCGACCTCGGCGACCTCGGGCGCGCGCCCGAGGGAGGCCACCAGGGCGTCGCTCGTGCGGCGGAGCTCGCCGCTCATCCGCTGGACGTCGCGGGGCAGCCGCAATCCCGGAGAGCGATCCCGGAGATGCCGGCGGATCTCACCTTCGACCGCGGGCGCGACGAAGGTGGCGAACGCGACCCCCCGGCTCGGGTCGAAGCGGGTCGAGGCCTGGACTAGGCCGACCGATCCGGCCTGGACGAGGTCGTCGACCTCCTCGCCGCGCCCGGCGTAGCGGCGTGCCATCGCGCGCACCAGCGGCAGATGCGAGCGCACGAGTTCTTGGCGTTCGGCATCGCGAAGACTCGAGCCGTTTCGCCTCGTTTGCGGCGCTATCGCGCGCCGGACATGAGCTTTTCCACCGATGTCGCCTTAGCCCCTTGCGACCGATACCACTATGAAGGTACCAGAGATAGCACGGGATACCGAGCCTTTTTTGGGATCGAATCAGGGTTCCCGGCACACATTAGGTCTTAGAACCTGATCATGGCTGATCATCTGGTTACCAAATTTTGGGGGTTGTGTCCGGCGCTCATCGTGGCGCTCGTCACACTGGCGCTCGCCCCGGCAGGCGCGGAGGCTTCCGGCCCCGGCTCTAGCGCGCTGAGCCAGCTCGGCTCGGTCGTTCCCGCGCCGGCGCAAGCCGCCGTGGCCGCCGCGCTCGCGCAGGTGCCATCACCGCCCGTGGTGCCCGCGGCACCCTCCCCTCCCCACGTGGCGGCGCCGGTGACTTCCCCGCCCCCGCCGGACATGCCCCCACCGGCTGCCGCCGCCGTGGTCGATGCCGCGGCGGCGGCGAGGGCGGCGCAGCCCACGCCTCAGCCGGACAGCGGAGTCTCGACGGCGACAGTTTCCGTGCCGAAAGTCTCGGTACGCACGACGGGCAAACGGCCGCATCCGCCCGCTCCAGCCCGGTCCGGCACGTCCCTCGGAGGGCAGGCGAGCGCACATCGCGTCTCGCATCCGAAGGGGCACCGGGCCGGGCAGAGGGGTCGGGTGCATCCAGAGCCGGCGGTCGGGCATCGTGCGGCCACCTTTGCGTTCGCTACGCCCGTCGTCTCGCCTCTCGCCCACGCCGCATCCGCGCACCGCAGCCGCGCGGCGTTCGCTTCGGCTCGTCACATCGACACCCAGAAGGCTTCGCATGGCAAACGTCACGTCGCTGAGCCTCCCTCTCCCCGCCCGAGCACGGTCATTACCACGTCGCAGCTGGCGCCTCCGGTCTCGGCCATCCTGCCGCCCGGTGGCGCGGAGGGCAGCGCCGCCGGCGCCGGTGGCGGCGCGACCGGCGCGACTGCCGCGGCGCTGCTCGCGCTCGTCGGCGTATGCATTCTTCGAGCCTTGTTGCCGGGGCTCTTAGGCCTGGGGCTCGCCCCAGCGCGATCGGCTCTTCTCGTCATGAGGTTGGAACGGCCCGGCTAGTCCGGCCGACGGCACACACGTGACGTCATCGCCGCTGCTCGGAGCAGCAGCACGGGCGCGGCGATCCAACCAAGTCAAGGAGAACGAAGCAGCATGAGATCAAGATTGATTGCTGCCTCCGTCAGCGTCATCGCGCTCGCCCTTCCGGCGACGGCGATGGCCAACGGTGGGGGCAGCCCCGGGGCCGGTGGCCTCGGTCAAGCACAGCTCGCGGGTCAGGCCGCGGCAACCCTGCAGGGCGCTCTATCGAGCGCGAACGCCAACCAGACCGCCACCAACACGAACGCGCCGGTGAACGTCTCCGGCGGTCAGCCCTCGAGCGGTGGCAACCCGTGCGGGTGCGGCGGTCCGAAGAGCGGTCCGCCGAAGGGCGGCCAGCCGTGGAGCGGCACGCCGTCGAGCGGCGGCTCGAACAGCGCCAACCAGGGTGCGATCAACGGAGCGGTAAGCGGCGCGGGCAACAACGCCAACACCACTCAGAACAACACCCAGACCCAGATGGCCAACGCCGGCAAGGCAATCGGTAGCGGCGGGTCGGGACAGGCGCAAGGAAGCGACCAGAAGTCGGTGACCCGACAGCTCGCCGGATCCTCGGCGAACGCCAACCAGACCGCCGTCAACAGCAACACCCCGAGCAGTACCGGCGGTCAGCCGTCGCACGGTGGCCAGCCGTGCGACTGCGGGACGCAGCCGAAGGGCGAGCAGCCGCAGGGCGGCGATCCCTCGGGCGGCGATCCGAGCGCCAACCAGGGTGCGGCCAACGGCGCATTGAGTGGCGCCGGCAACAACGCAGGCACCACCCAGAACAACACCCAGAAGCAGACCGCGGGCTCGAATTGCTCGATTGGCTGCGGTGGTGCGGGACAGGCTCAGGCCTCAGGCCAGAGCGCGATCACGCTCCAGGGTGCGCTGTCGCAGGCGAACGCCGACCAGACCGCGGTCAACGCCAACGTCCCGGTGAACGTCTCCGGCGGCAACGTGTCGGGCGGCTCCAATAGCGCCAACCAGGGCGCGATCAACGGAGCGGCCAGCGGCGCCGGCAACAACGCCAATACCACCCAGAACAACAAGCAGACCCAGAATGCAGGCTCGTCCTGCTCGATTGGCTGCGGCGGCGCAGGTCAGGCCCAGCTGAGCGGGCAGCACGCGTTTACAGGTCAGTTGGCGGGATCCTCGGCGAACGCCAACCAGACCGCGGTTAACGCCAACGTCCCGGTCAACATCGCCGCCGGGAATATTTCCGGCGGATCGAATAGCGCCAACCAGTTCGCCGCGAACGGCGCACTGAGCGGCGCCGGCAACAACGCCGGGACCACCCAGAACAACACCCAGACGCAGAACGCAGACTCGTCCTGCTCGATTGGTTGCGGTGGCGCCGGGCAGTTCCAGGGCTCGGGCCAGAGCGCGGCGACGCTCCAGGGCGCGTTCTCGAACGCAAACGCCAACCAGACGGCGGTGAACGCCAACGTCCCGGTGAACATCGCCGCCGGCGATATCTCGGGCGGCTCCAACAGCGCCAACCAGGGCGCCATCAACGGGGCCGCAAGCTTCGCCGGCAACAACGCCAACACGACGCAGAACAACACCCAGACCCAGAACGCAGGCTCGTCCTGCTCGATTGGTTGCGGTGGCGCCGGGCAGGCCCAGTTGAGCGGTCAGGAGGCGCTCACTGCCCAATTGGCGGCGTCGTCTGCCTGTGCCAACCAGACCGCGGTCAACGCCAACGTCCCGGTGAATATCTCCGCCGGCGACATCTCCGGCGGCGACAACAGCGCCAACCAGTTCGCCCTCAACGGCGCGCTGAGCGGCGCCGGCAACAACGCGGGCACGACTCAGAACGGAACGCAGGGCCAGACAAGTAGTTGACGACCGGCTCCTCCGGGAGCGAAACCGAGTTCGGGACTTGGCCGGCGCCCTGACCGGGCGCCGGCCGGGTCTCCGGAACACGACATGCGATTTCCGAACACCGCAAAGCTCGGGCTGATTCTGCTCACGATCCTGGTGGCGCTCTACGCGGTCGCCGAGGCTCGGGCGGACCAGCCGCCGTCGAGCACCACCGGTGACGCGCCGGCAAGCCCGGCGGCTGTCGCGGCGCTACCGGTTACGCCGGCTACCAGCGCCGCCCCAGACGGCACGCCGACGACTACCGCTCCGTCGGCCACCCCTTCGCCGGTCGGTTCGACGCCGGCGACTTCTACGCCGGCGACTCCTGCGCCGGCCACTCCTACGCCGGCCACTTCTACGCCGGCCACTCCTACGCCGGCGACGACTCCTGCCGATCCGGCCCCTGCTGGTCCCGCCACTGCTTCTGCCAATCCGGCCCCCGCTGGTCCCGCTACCGCTTCTGCCAATCCGCCGGGCGCCACCACGCCGCCCCGACGGCGACCAGTTCGACGGCCGATACCACCCAGACGGCCGATACCACTCCGCCGGCAACGCCTCCCGTGGCCGCGGGTGGTAGCACCCCGACTCCGGCGGCCCCTTCTCCGCCGGCGACCCCACCGGCTCCTCCTCCCACTTCATCGAGCCCAACACCGGCTCCGGCCCCGGTCGCGTCCGGCACGACGCAGACGATCGTTCAGATCCAGATCTCCGGCTGCACCTCCCACTGCCAGGGCGTGAGCCAGGTCCAGCAGGCAACGCAGACCGCGACCAATCTGGAGACGGTGGGGTCGTCGGGACAGCAGGCGACCCAGCTCGAAACGCCGGCCCCGGCTACTTCTTCGCAAGCGACCGGCACGATCACCCAGATACAGATCGGCTGCCTCGCGCAGTGCTTCGGCACGACGACGACCAGCACGTTGCCGGGGCCGGTCGCCCAGCAAATCATCGCGGAGCTCAGCTCGCTCGTACCGCCGACGGGGTCGACGAACGCCCAGCCGTCGCCCGGGCTCGACCAGACGGTCATCGACCAGGTCAGCTGCCAGGTGCAGACCGGCGGGCCGGCGCCCGGCACCCAAGCACAGGCCGGGACACAAACGAGCACGACGATCCAACTCATCGATCTGTCGAGCGGCGCGCAGCCGACCCCGAACGACGACACCGAGCAGCAGACTTGGCAGCTCCAGTTCGGCTGCCTCTTCTATTGCACCGACACCCAGCAGGTCCAGCAGGCCCAGCAGGCGATCACCACGATCCAGGTTCTCGTCGGCCGGCCTGGATCGTCGACGTCGTCGACATCGGCGGCGACGGGCGGGACCGGGGTCGCGAGCCAGGTGATCTGGCAGCTGCAGATCGGCTGTATCGCGTGGTGCTACGACGCGACGCAGGTGCAGGACGCCACGAGCCAGACGACGGTCATCGTGATAACGCCCGTCCCACCTGGCCCCGCGCCCGCGCCTTCGCCGCCACCCGCCGAGACGAACAATGATCCGGCGCCGGAGCCCACGCCCGCGAATGCGCCGGCCGCGGCGGCTTCGGCGCCGCGTAGCCGGGGGTCACCCTTCTCCGACCACTCCGTCGTCACCGTCTACCGTCTCGTCGTCACTGTCTACCGTCCGAGCCGGGATCGCCGTTCTCGACGGCCGGGCGATGGCCCTCGCGGCCTCTGGACTCGGTCCCGCCGGTTCACAAGTCTCGGTTGCGACGGTCGCGTTGCCGGCAACCTCGTCACAAGAGCCGCCGAGCGCGCCCCATGTCCTCGTCGGCGACGCGGCCCGTCCGTCGTCGGTCCGCCCGCCGTCGGTCCGTCCGTCGTCAGCGCACCCCCGGCGTCCGCTCCGCGCGCCGGCCGGCGCAGTGCCGGTTTGGACCGGGCCAATCGAGGCTGTCGCCACCGGGTCCGGCCTCGCTCTCCCGATCCTGATCGCGATCCTCGGACTCGTGGCGGTCATGGCGCTTTGGGCGCTGGACGGCGCCCTTTCCGTCGGACGCGAACGTTGAACAATCGACCAGAGAGGCGTATGGTGCGACATGCTGAGCTATACGCAATAAGCAGGAAGGACCGTTGCGAACCGGACGATGGGGTATCTGGCAGCGGTACCGGGGGCAGACGGAAAGGGGTTCTTGGGCCGCTCGCGTGATCGCCCAATTGGGCGAGTCGGTCGTGCTCGCCCTGTTGGTGTTCTGTGTCACCGGCGCCGCGGGCGCAAGCGCGTCCACGCCGGCGCCACAGAAAGCGCCGTCCGCGGGCACGTCGGGTCAGCCATCCCCGGACCCGGCGCCGCAGGCTGACGTCAAGCCACGCGTCTCGACTTCGACCACGCCGGCAGTCCGCCGTCCCGTGGTGGTGTCGTCGGCGCCGGCGGAGACGACGCCGCGGATCGTCCACGTCCAGACCTCGCCGGCCACAACGCCGGCCGCGCCCTCGAGCAGCGCCCGAGCGACGACGGCCTCGCGACCTGTGACGCCGCACCTGGCCCCCCACCGGCCGACCGCCGCCCGCCGCCCATCGGTGACCGAGCGCCCGCGGTCACAGGTCACGTCACTCGCGTTCCCGCTGACGTTGCCGAGGGATTTGCTCCTGCTGCCGCGCGCGGGCACGGACAGCCGTAGCGACGGGGTGCTGTTGCTGCTCAGCGCGATGGCGATGGGACTGCTCACGCTCGCGAGCCTTTCGCTGCTCCGTCGGCTCAGGAGATTGGAACTGCGATGAGGCGGCTCGCGTTGGGGGTGGCGCTGGTGGTCGTCGGGGTGATGGCGATGGGCGCGTCGGTGGCGTGGGGGGACACGATCACACCGCTGTGCACCGTTGGTCAAGGCGCCGCGCAACCATGCTCTGGTGGTTGGTACCAAACGCCGGTATCCGTCAGCTGGACCTGGAACCGGCGACAGTCGGGAACAGGCGGCTGCGCAGGCCGCGCCCTATGGCGACCGACACGAAGCCGACTACTCTGCTGAGCGACCGGTCGACCTGGCCGCGGGACGGATTCAACGGCACCACGCAGGCGTACTAACATCTTCACAGTCGAGACCTCCTCGCCCATCGTCACTGTCGCACCCAACCGCGCACGCGGACTTCAACGGCTGGTACAACCACTCCGTCGGCGCGAGCTATAGCGTCGTCAGCTCCTTCTCAGGCATCGCCTCGTGCACGCCGACCACATACGCCGGCCCGCCCACGACAAGCGCCACCGTCGCCGCAGACTTGCACCGACAACGCCGGCAAGACCGTCACCGCCGTGAGCGCGCCGTTCGCCTACGACGCCACCCCGCCGACGCTGACCGCGGCCGCCAACCCCGGCGATCAGAACGTGGCGCTCAGCTGGCAGGCCGGCGGTGACGTAGCCCCGATCGCGTCGGTCCAAGTCACGCGCAGCGACGGGCCGACGGTGTACGACGGCACCGGAAGCAACTTCAACGACGCCCACGTCAAGAATGGCGTCCACTACACGTACACGATCACCGCCCGCGACGTGGCGGGCAACGTCACCACCCAGACCGTCGGCGCCACCCCGAACCCGCGACTGCTCTCGCCGGCGCTGAACGCACATCTGAGCACGCCACCGATGCTCAGCTGGACTCCGGCGCCAGGCGCGACCTACTACAACGTGCAGTTGTTCCGGGCCGACCCGAAGAAGGTGCTGAGCATGTGGCCGAAGCTCGCGAGCCTGCAGCTTCGCCGGACGTGGCGGTTCGACGGCCGTCGCTTCCGACTCAAGCCCGGCAAGTACCGGTGGTACGTGTGGCCCGGCTTCGGCAAACGGAAGGCCGGTCGCTACGGCCACATGATCGGGTCTGGCACGTTCGTCGTCGTGCGCTGAGCCGAGCGCGCTACGAAGAACGCTCGATCTCGCCGAGGTGCGCGATGTTCTCGATGTCGTCCGGCTCGCTGCTCGAGTCGCCGCCGAACCAGGCGTCCAGAATCTCGGAAAGCTCGGCTTGCGAAGTCGTCCGGAGGCTCAACGCCAGCACGTTGGCGTCGTTCCAGCGTCGCGCGCCCTCGGCAGTCTGGGCGTCGGCACACAGCGCCGCGCGGATGCCAGGCACCTTGTTGGCGGCGATCGACGCGCCCGTCCCGGTCCAACACGCGACGATCCCCTGTTCGGCCAGGCCGTCGGCGACGTCCCGCGCCGCCGCCTCGCTCGCCCACGCCCAGTCGGGACGCTCCGCATCGGAGTAGGCGCCGTGCAGCAATGGCTCGTGCCCGCGCCGGCGAAGCTCGTCGGGCAACGCCTCTGCTACGCCCGTCAGCTCGTCAGCGGAGACCGCTATCCGCATCTGTGCGCCGGCAGCGTCAGACGGCGGCGACCGCGGGCTCGCGATCCTGGTCCAACTCGTCCCCGGCGCTCGGCTCGTCGCAGTCCTCGAACAGCCACTGGAGCCCGTAGGTGCGCATGTCCTCGATCAGCGGCACGAGCGCGCGGCCCTTGTCGGTGAGCGCATACTCGACGCGCGGTGGGACCTCGGGGAACGTCTGACGCTCCACGACCCCCTCCTCCTCGAGCGCGCGCAACCGGAGCGAGAGCGTCCGCGGGCTGATGCCGTGAAGCGAGCGCTCGAGTTCGCAAAAGCGCGAGCGCCCCTCGGCGAGGTCGCGGATGACCAACAACGTCCACTTGCCGCAAACGATCTCAGCGGTGCGGCAGACGGGACAGGAATCGTTAGAAGTAGCCATCTAACGCCGATTCTAGCGCAATGCTTCACCAACTGAAGTTTTGGCTTGCCCGCGATTGAACGGCATAGCGCCTGGCGGCCGGACATCCGGTCCGGTCGCCAGGCGCGAATTCCCGTGGAGCCTGCTCGGCTAGTGGCCGGCCAGCGCGCCCACGAAGTTGGTCCCGGGCGAGCCGAGACCGGTCAGGCTGTCGTAGCCCTGTGCTGCCGACTGCGTCTCCGGGCGGCTGGCGCAGTTCCCGGTGGAGTCGCAGTACACCTCTTGCCCCGAGTAGTACAGCTCTCGGAACGAATCGGCGTACCCGCTGGTACCGAGATTCTCGCCAAGCGGTCCGGCGTAGTCCTGGCGGAAGTTGCCCTCGAGCGATGGCTCGGGAAGCACGTCGTAGATCGACGACGGATTGGTCTGGTCGAGCCGGTAAATGTCGGGGTTGATGAACCCGACCGGCACGACCGCGGCCTGATCCGCGTCGGCGACGATCCCGGCGAGCAGCGGCGAGGCCAGGCTGGTCCCGCCGTACCGCGTGGTTGTGTACTCGGCGTTGCCGTTCGGCAACGTCTGATGCAGGCCGATCAGGAAACCGGTCCCCGGATCGGCGTCCGCGGAGATGTCCGGAACGACCCGCGCCGGCACCGGACCGAGGATCGGCGAGTTCCTCTCCGACAGCGAGGTCGGCACGACCCCGGCCTGGTAGAACGGCTGGGTGTAGCTGTAGCTCGTGAACCCGCCGCTGCCTCCGTCGAAGGAAGCGGGCGTCCACTTGTTCAGCTTGGTGCACCCGAGCGCCGCCTGGATGTTGGCGGTGCACAGGAACGACCGACCGGTGTCCCAGCCGAGCTCGCCGGTCCGCTGGCCGCGGGCGCCGACCTGCAGCGAGGTGCCGCCGACGCTCGTGACGAACGGACTCTCCGTCGGATAGTCGGCCACGGAGACCCCAACGTTCTGGAAGTTGTCGCCGCTGTCGCCCGAGGAGAACTGAATCGTCATCCCGGTTGCGTCCGCCAGCAGGAACAGGTTGTCGTACGCCGTCTTGGTGGCGGCGTCGTCGAACAGGTCGCCGGCGGTATCGCCCCACGAGTTGCTGACGACGTTCGCGAGCCCGTTGTCGATCACGTTCTGCTCCGCGGTGAACAGACCGTTCACGCAGTCCTGCGCGCCCACGTACAGGATGTGGGCATCGGGCGCGGTCGAATGAACCGCCTCGACGTCGATCGCCTGCTCGACGAGCCAGCTGCTCGCATCGCAGAGCGACTCCTGGTCGAACGGCGTCGCGTTCATCTGCGTGAAGTTGGCCTTCGAGAACGGGTTGCCGGGGTCGTTGTCGTTGAAGTACCGGGTTGCGTCCTGCGCGATCGTCGATGACCCGTAGGCGTCGATGATCGCGACCGTGACGCCCTTGCCGGTAGCGCCCTGCCCCGTGCCCACGCCGTAGGCGGAGCGGTACTGCGGCGGCGTGTAGCCGCACACCACGTCCGGCACCGTCTTCGGATAGCCATTGCCGAACGGCGGGGACAGCTTGGTCAGCTGCTGGCCGTAGTACGAGCCGCACGGTGGAGCCGTGAGGAACGCGGCCGGTGCGGGCGGGAACTGGTTTGGACTCGAGGCCGGAGCGCTACTGGCGCCACGCTGCCCGGGAATGTCCGGATTGCCCGCATGGGTGGTGGTGGCCACGGTCTGATTGACGCCGATCGTGCCCGCGACGATGCTCGAAAGCGAGCTCGGCACGGACAGGTTGCTCGAAGCCTCGCGCAGGGTCTGGCCGTTGAGCTGGTACTTCTGCAGGTTGGTGCCGAAGGCCGACTCCACCTGGGCGGCGGTGCCGGACGCCGCGATCGTGGTCCGATCCTTGGCGACCGTGCCGACCGAGAAGCCCTGGCTTTGCAGCCACGACGTGACCTGGTTGACCTGATCCTGGGTGGGCGAGAACTGAGCTTCCCACTGCGTCGCGGTCAGGTAATGCCGGTAGTTGGCGCTACCGGGGGTGCTCAGCGACTGGACCAGCGCCTCGGCGCCACTCTGGTCGCGGAGATTCAGCACGACCTGGAAATTCACCGCGGTCGAGTCGCTGACGGACCCGACGTGGTGTGTGCGGGCCTGAGACGGCGCTGCCGTCCCTGAAAGAGTGATCCTCGCGGGTGGACTGGCGCTAGCCGCCCCAGACCCCACGACAACGAATAGCGCTCCGGCGCTCGCAACGACGCTTGCGACGGTAAGCGCGAACTTCCTTCGCCTCATCGGCAACCTCACTAGCCTGGTTGGTTGTAAGCCGACCCCCGGCGGCACCCTATCCAGTCGGGCGCTGCGGCGCGGTCACGCCACGGTCGCTGGTAAGACATCGGACGTGCGCGCGGTGCTCGAGGCGCCGGAGCGCCGTTGGGCCGACCTCGTCAGTCAGGCGGCCATGCCGGGCGGCGGCGCGGACGGCCGCCCGTTCGCCGAGGCGATCGGCTGGGGCGGCCTGACGTGCTGCACCGGGGCGGGCTCGGGCGAGCCGCCGGGATGCTCGCTGGCCGGCGCGCCATCGTCGTCACCGGCGTGGTTTCCGGATCCGTTGCGATCGCCGGATCCGATGAGGTCGTCCATCGAGGTCGCCGTGCGTCCTTCGCCGGCGACCAGCAGCTTGAAGTCGTGCGGGCTCGAGGCGACGCGGAGCGCGTCTTCCATCGACACGCGGCCGGCCTGGTAGTGGCTCAGGAGCGCCTGATCGAACGTCTGCATCCCGTAGTACTCGCCCTCGGCGATGACCTCGCGGAGGCGGTCGGTCTGATCGGGGTCGAGGATCATGTCGCGCGCGCGGCCGGTCATCCGCAGGATCTCGCACACCGCGACCCGGCTCGTGTGGTCGGCGGTCCGTACCAGTCGCTGGGAGACCACCGCTCGCAGAGTTCCGGCGAGCATCGCCCGCGCCTGGCTCTGCTCGTGCGGCTGGAAGAAGTCGATGATCCGGTTGACGCTCTCGGCGGCGTCCAGGGTGTGCACGGTCGAGAGGACGAGATGGCCGGTCTCCGCGGCCGACAGTGCCGTACGGACGGTCTCCTCGTCGCGCATCTCCCCGATCAGGATCACGTCGGGGTCCTGGCGGAGCACACGGCGCATCGCGCGACCGAAGGATTCGGTGTCCATCCCGACTTCACGCTGGTTGATGATCGACTTCTTGTCGCGATGCAGGTACTCGATCGGGTCCTCGATCGTGACGATGTGCCGCGCCATCGTGTTGTTGATGTGATTGATGATGGCCGCGAGCGTGGTCGATTTGCCCGAGCCGGTCGTGCCGGTGAGCAGGATCAGGCCGCGCTCCTCATCGGCGATCGACTCGATCGCCTGCGGCAGGCCCAGCTCGTCGATCGTCTTGACGGTGAACGGGATCACGCGGGCGACGATCGAGACGGAACCGCGCTGGCGGAAGGCGTTGACGCGGAAGCGCGCCAGCCCGTCAACCGTGTAGGAGAAGTCGATCTCGTTGTCGCTGTCGAACGCCGCCATCTTGTCGGAGTGGTCGGCGAGCATCTGGCGCAGCACGCGCTCGGTGTCCGCCGGTGCGAGCGGATCCGAGTAGTGCGGGAGTGGCTCGAGCTGGCCGCGGAACCGCGCCATCGGCCGCGCGGGCACCTTCACGTGAAGGTCCGAGCCCTCCTGCTGGACGACGTAAGAAAGCGCCTCGTGGAGATCGAACATCGATCTCGGGATCGGCGCAAAAGCTCACCGGCTTGAGCGCCCACGCCTCGCGTGGACGCCCAAACCCGCGATAAATCAGGCTACGTCGCGGAGCTTCTGCGCCTCAGCGAGCGACTGAAGCTTCTTGAGCGACTGATTCTCGATCTGCCGGATTCGCTCGCGCGTGACGTTGAACGTCCGGCCGACCTCGTCGAGCGTGCGCGGGTGCTCGCCACCGAGCCCGTAGCGCAACTCGAGCACACGCCGCTCGCGATAGCTGAGGTTCTCGAGCGCCTCACGAAGGGCTTCCTTGGTGAGGATCTCGGCCGCCCGCTCGTATGGCGACTCGGCGCGCTCGTCAGCGATGAACTGGCCGAACTCGGACTCTTCCTCGTCGCCCACGGGCTTCTCGAGCGACACCGGAGCCTGCGCCGAGCGCTTGATCGACTCGACCTCCTCGGGCTCGATCCCCGTGACCTCGGCGATCTCTTCGGCGGTCGGCTCACGCCCGAGCTCGGTCACGAGCTTGCGCTCGGCACGGCCGATCTTGTTGAGCTTTTCGACCACGTGCACCGGGATCCGGATCGTCCGCGCCTTGTCGGCGAGCGCGCGAGCGATCGCCTGGCGGATCCACCAGGTGGCGTACGTGGAGAACTTGAACCCCTTGCGGTAGTCGAACTTCTCGGCCGCACGGACGAGCCCGAGCGTCCCCTCCTGGATCAGGTCCAGGAACGGGAGGCCCTGGTTGCGGTAGTTCTTGGCAATCGAGACGACGAGCCGAAGGTTCGACTCGACCATCTTCTGCTTGGCGTCCAGGTCCCCACGCTCGATCCGCTTGGCGAGGTCAACCTCTTCCTGCGCGGTGAGCAGCCGCACCTTGCCGATGTCCTTCAGGAACAGCTGAAGGGAATCGGTGGTCATGTCCGGCTTGAGGTCCAGTGCCGTCTTTGGCTTGCGCCGGCCACGCTTGTCGGGGGCGCGTTCGAGGTCCGCCGCCGCGATCGCGGGGTCGAGCTCTTCGACGAGCTCGATCTCAGCGCGCTCGAGGAAGCCGTGAAGCTCCTCTACGTCGGCCTCGTCGAGGTCCAGCTCCGACACCGCGCCGGTGATCTCGGCGTACGTCAGAACGCCAAGCTGCTGACCACGCGCGACGAGGCCTTTGATCTCTTCGAGTTCCTGCAGATCCGCTACTGACATCTGAATCCGTTTCCCGTCGTTCCACGCCGGCCCTGGACACCGCCGGCCTGAGAGGATGGCAAGCGGGCGTCGGCCCCCCAGGGCGTACGCCCGCTAGTTAAACAGTACGAGCAAGTCTAGTCGCTATACTTTTTATAGTCAATCGCTCCCCGTATGGGGCTTTCACGGGGTTGTATGTATACGCGTAAGGGCGAGCGCGGTTTCAAATCCTGTTCGGATTTTGCTAAGACCACGTACCCGCCGACGGGGAGCGTCTGCTTACGCAATGATGTTCACGCTTGAGCGACGAACGCCCCTCAGACGTCCTCGGCGCGCTGCCGCGTCGGCGGCCGCATCGCCGGAGTGAGAAACGCCCCATGCCGGCGCCGTCCGCCGGGCATACGGGCGGCACGCCGGCATCCGCGGCGGCGGCCGCGACCAAGGGGTCCGGGACGGGCACGACCGCGACCAAGCGCGGGTCTGGGTCCCGGCCACGCGGAGCTCAGCCGGCGAATGGTGCGCGGCCGGGCAAGAACTCCGCGCGGAAGGCGCCGGCGACCCGCACCGCGCCGGCGGCTCGCTCCGCCCAGCCCCGCCGCCAGGGAGAGCCTCTCCGCCAGCCGGCTCAACCCGGCGGCACCCCGCCGGCGCCATCGCACCGCGGCAGCCGCGAGCGCTCGACCAGCAGGGACATCATCGGGGTCGCCGCCCAGGCGGCGGCCGAGCTCGCCGAGATCGGACTGTCGGTGAGCGCCCGCGCGCTCCGGAACGCGGTCGGCCGGCTCCCGCGGCCGTAACGCACCCCGCCCCTCGCGGCGACACCGCTGGCCGATCGTCACGACCCCACCAGCCACGTCGTCACGACATCTGGTTAGAATCCCCGCCCATTCACGCCGAGCGATCGTCCGTCCGCGGGCGATCGGCGGGGGAACCACTTGCGAATCCACCAGGGTCCGCAGGGGCGAATCGGCCCTACGTAGGGCCGTAGCGCTCACAAGGCGCGAGCCCGCCAGCTAACCCCGTAGGCCGAAGACGAGAGGACTGACCAAGCTGTTCGCGAGAGCTCGCGCCAATCGCTACGTTGCCCCATTGTTGGCCGCCGGCGCCGGCGCCCTGGCCATCCCGGGGCTGGCTTTGGCCGCGGGCTCGGGTGGGGCCGGGACCGGCCCCGGATCGGGTTCGGGCAGCACACCGCCTCCTCCCGTCAGTACCGGCAACGCGCCCGTCACCGCGACCAGCGACGGCATCACGATCACGACCCAGGAGTCGGCGTTCCTGCGCCCCGGGCTCTCCGTGACCGGCGCCGTCCCGGCATCCGCTGCCGGCGACACGGTCGAGGTCGATCAGCTCGGGTCCGGCGCCAACGCGACCTGGGTGCCGGTGGCGACCGCGACCGCCCAGTCCGGCGGCTCGTTCACCGCGACATGGCGGCCGAGCCATGCCGGTGAGATGACGATCCGCGCGACTATCAGGGGGGCCCAGGCCTCGAGCGCCACCGCCGCTCCGACGCTCTCGGTCACGGTCTACCGTCGCTCGACCGCAACGCTCTACGGTCCCGGGTTCTACGGACATCGGACCGCGTGCGGAGAGATTCTCAGGCGCAAGACGATCGGGGTGGCGAACCGGACGCTCCCGTGCGGCACCCCCGTCCAGGTCTATTACGACGGCCGCGTCATCACCGTACCCGTGATCGACCGCGGGCCGTACGCGCACGGCGCCAACTGGGACCTGACGATGGCCACCGGTCGCGCGATCGGGATGCTGGGCACCGAGGTGATCGGCGCTACGGCGGTCCCGTCGACGGCGACGACGACCGCCGCCACGTCCACGCCCTCCGCTCCGTCCGCGCAGTAACCCCCGCGCCCACGCGCTCTAGCCGGCGAGACCCGGGTCCGGCAGGGAAGGCTCCCCGTCGTCCTCGGCCGCGTCCACCGTGACGATCCCGATCCCGCTGGCCTCGGCCGCGAACCGCATCTGCTCGGCGGCGTCGATCAGCGTCGCGGCATCGTGGCCGTCCTCACCCAGCACCGCGAGCCCGACGCTCACGGTCAGCGGCGCTCCGCGCCAGGAATGCTCCGCGGGCACGGCGGTGACGATTCGCGAGCCGAGTGCCTGGGCCCCGGCCCGGCCGGTGTCGCGCGCGATGATCCACGCCCGGCTCTCGGTCTCGCACGCGAGCACGTCGCCGTGGCGGAGCGCCGTCCGCACCGCCTGGGCGAACCGGCCGAAGGTGGCGCTCGCCTCGCCGCGCGGTTCGACCGCGATCATCCGCTCGGCCTCGTCGAGCTCGACGAGCAGCAGCGACAGCGGCGATCTCGCGCGCCCCGCCCGGACGATCTCGTCGCGGAGGGCGCCGATCCAGAGCGCATCGGAGACCAGCGGAGCGCGGACCCCGCCGTCCGGGTGCGCGTCATCGGGCCTCACGGCCCCGTGGTCCGGTCCTTCGGTCGCCCCGCCTGGCTCGATGCCCCCTACCCCCGTCCCGGTCCCCGGGCCCTCCGCTACCTCAATCCCCTGCGCAGCGCTCCCTTCCCTCCGGGGAGCCGGCGAGTCGGAGGCGCGGCGCTCGGGTGAGTCAGAGGCGCGGCGCCCATACGAGTCGGATCCCGGGCGCCCATACGAGTCGGAGTCCAGACGCGCGTGGGAGTCGGAGTCCGGACGCTCGGCAGTCCGGGCGCTCGGTAGGTCCGCTCGCGCCACCCGTAAAGGCGACATCCGCCGGCGGGGGTCGCCGACGGCTTCGCCCTCGACACGCCGGCGCAGCACCGCCGCGCGCACGAGCTCGGCCACGAGCGACAACCGCTCGCCGGCGTCGACCAGGACCTCCGGGTCATCCCGCGCGAGCTCAATGCGGAGCGCGCTCCACACCACACCGCGGAGCGTGTCGACCGCATGGACATCGGCCTCGGCACTGCCCACGCCCGCGAGCTCGCCGGCGCGGGACACGAGCCGCTCGAGCGCTCCGCCCGCCTCGATCCGCCGAAGATCCGCCTCGTCGTAGATCGCGCGCACCACGGCATTGCAGATCCGCGGCCCGTCGCGCGCGACGTCGCCGGCCATGATCGCCGCCGCCGCCTCGAGCGGCGCATCCTCGACCAGCGCCAGCAGCCAGCCCTTGGCCAGCTGCTCGCCGCGCAGCAGGAGCGCTTCGACTCCCTCGGCGACGACCGGCCCTGGTCGTCTGCGACGTGGCACACCCCGCTCCATCCGGGCACTTTTACCATGCATTGACGACGGCCCGTGCGGTCGATTTCGAACAACCCCGGGCCATTCGCAAGAATGGCGTGATGGCGGCTCCCCCGATCACGATTGCCGAGGCCCGCGAGCGGGTCCTGGACGCCACGCGGCCGCTCGGAACCGAGCGCGTCCCGATCGACGACGCGCACGGGCGGGTCCTCGCCGCCGACCTGAAGGCCGCCGGGGATGTGCCGCCGTTCGCGTGCTCGGCGATGGACGGCTACGCGATCATCGGCGGCGAGACCGGAAGAACCCTCACCGTCGTCGGGGAGTCACGGGCCGGAACGCCCGCGACGCACCCCCTCTCGGACGGCGGCGCGATCCGGATTTCGACCGGCGGGGCGATCCCAGACGGCGCCACCGCGGTGATCCCCCAGGAGGACATCGAGGTCCGCGACGGCGCGATTTTCACGAACGCCGCGGTGACCGAAGGCAACCACATCCGCAACGCCGGAGAGGACATGCGCGCCGGCGAAACCGTCCTCCGCGCCGGAACCGCCCTCTGGGGCGCCGAGCTCGGGGCGGCCGTCGCGGCCGGCGCGGTCGAGCTGACCGTCTACCGGCGCCCGAGGGTTCAGGTGCTCTCGACCGGTGACGAGCTGCGCGCCCCCGGCGAGCCGCTCGGCCCGGGCGAGATCCACAACTCGAACGCGCCGATGCTTACCGCACTCGCCACCGGAGAGGGAGCAATCACCGCGACCGCCCAGCGCCTTCCCGACGATCGGGCCGCGACCGAGAAAGGGCTCGCCGCCGCCCTCGAGACGAACGACGTCGTGATCGTCACCGGCGGCGTCTCGGTCGGTCCACACGACCACGTCAAGCCCGCGCTCGCGAACCTCGGGGTTGAGGAGGTGTTCTGGCGGGTCGCGCTCCAGCCGGGCAAGCCGACCTGGTTCGGGCGCCGCGGGGACTCGCTCGTGTTCGGTCTCCCGGGGAATCCGGTGTCGGCCGTCGTCACGTTCAGCCTGTTCGTCCGCCCGGCCCTGGCCGCCCTCCAGGGACGCCCCGAGGAGCGCCTGCTCGAGTCCGAGGCCGTGCTCGGGACCGCGGTTCGCCGGAACCCGGACCGCGAGCAGGCGGTACGCGTGCGTCTCGAGCGTCGGAACGGCGCGCTCGTGGCCACCCCCAACGGGCCGCAGGGCTCTCACATCGTGACCTCGCTGCTCGGTGCGGACGCGCTCGCGTTCGTCCCCGCCGGCGAGGGCGAGCTGGAGGCCGGCGCGACGGTGACGCTCGCGCCCCTCCCGCGCTGACACAATTCGATCGTGCCCGTGTTCGTCGCGGCCCTGGCAGGGCTCACCGCATTGGTAGCCACACGTCGGCGGCGGCGCCGGCGGCCGGAGCGGTTCCCCGCCCGCACCGAGATCGTCTCGCCGCCGCAGTCGACCGTGATCGCGCGCGACGGCGCCGTCCGCTCGGCGCAGTCTGCGGAGTTGACCCTCGCTCCCGAGGACTTCAAGCGGATGTGGAACGCCACCCACCTCGAGAAGCTGGCGCGGACGTACTGGCTGTTCCTCTCGCGCGTGACCCTGTGGACGATCCGAGTCGTGTACGGCGAGAACGAGCGCTCCGTCGTGTTCCTCGGCCGGCCGCTGACGCTGCTCCGGTTCGACGCGCCCGAGTATGAGCTCGAGCGCGACCACGGCAAGGTCAGCTGGCGCATCCGGGATGGGCTGCTCGTCGCCCGCGCCGGCCGGGGCTGCGGCTTCCTGTCGCTCGACGTCCGGCACATCGGCAACGAGCCCGACGGCCGGGTGAAGGTCCGCATCGAGGTCGAGGTCGCGAACTTCTACCCGGCGATCGCGGTCGGCTTCAGCACGCCGGTGTATGAGGCGACCCAGTCCGCGATCCACGTCCTGGTCACACACGCGTTCCTGCGCTCTCTGGCCAAGCTCGACCTCGCGCCGTCGAAGGTCGGCCGCTTCGCGGTCCCGCGGCCGGAGAACGTGCGCGCCGCCGGCCGCGCCGCGATCGAGCGCGCCCGCCAGATCCGCGATCACGCCTCACACTGATTTGGGGCCGCCTTCGGCGTCGTCCATGGGGCCAGACGGCCGGGCATCCTTGCCCGGCCGGGAGTAGTCGCGACCACGCCCGCCGGCGCACGGACGCCCGGCGGAACGGCCCCACGGACGCCGAGCGCAGCGAGGCCCAGAATCAGCCGTACCGGACCCCGGTCAGCGCCCGCAACTTGGCCCGGTCGTGGCGCGCGGAGACCCGCCGCACCGTGCCCGACCGAGACCGCATCACGAGCGACTCGGTCGTAGCTCCGCGGTCGCCCTGGTAGCGAACCCCCTGGAGGACGTCGCCGTCGGTGACGCCGGTGGCGGAGAAGAATACGTCCTCGCCGGCGACGAGGTCGTCGCAATTCAAGATGTTCGACAGGTCATAGCCGGCCGCCACCGCCGCGTCGCGCTCCGAGTCGTCCCGCGGCCACAGCCGGCCGAGCATCTGGCCGCCGATGCACTTGATCGCCGCGGCGGTGATCACGCCCTCGGGCGTGCCGCCGATCCCCCACAGGATGTCGACCGGGGTGTTATCGCTGACGGCAAGCAGCGCCGCCGAGACGTCGCCGTCGAGGATCAGCCTGACGCGCGCGCCGGCGTCGCGGATTTCCTCCATCGCCGCCTGGTGGCGCTCGCGGTCGAGCATCACCACCATCACGTCGCGGATGTCGATCTGCTTGCGCTCGGCGATCAGCGCGAGCGTCTCGGGCAGCGGCCGGTCGAGGTCGAGCAGATCAGCGATCTCGGGGCCGCCGGCGATCTTCTCCATGTACACGATCGGGCCGGGGTTGAACATCGAGCCGCGCTCGGACAGCGCGATCACCGAGAGCGCGCTCGGCATCCCGAGCGCGGTCAGCCGGGTGCCTTCGAGCGGATCGACCGCGATATCGACGAGCGGCGGCGTGCCGTCCCCGATCTGCTCGCCGTTGAACAGCATCGGCGCCTTGTCCTTCTCGCCCTCGCCGATCACGAC
Organism: uncultured Solirubrobacterales bacterium; assembly: GCA_963737055.1. Lineage (GTDB taxonomy): Bacteria > Actinomycetota > Thermoleophilia > Solirubrobacterales > Solirubrobacteraceae > Palsa-465. The sequence goes on from CAVTRE010000006.1 coordinate 514,267, forward strand.
GACGCCGTCCATCGATACCGAGTCGAGCACGTTGCGCATGGCGTCGACGGCGGCCTGGTCGGCGCCCTCCTTGTCGCCGCGCCCGACCATGCGGGCGGCGGCGAGGGCTGCCGCCTCGGTCACCCGGACGAGCTCCAGGGCCAGGTTGCGATCCGGGCGGGCGTGGGACGCGTCCTGGTTCACGGCAGCCCCGGTGGTTTGCGCGTGGTCATGCTCTCCTTCGTCCGCGCGACCGAGCCGATCAGGATCAGCAGGCCGCCCACAAGCGAGATCCACCAACCGGTGGTGATGCCGATTTCGCCCGCAGGCGTCCCCGGCTTGTCGATCACGCCGCGGAACACGGTGAACCCGAGCGCGAAGATCGCGATGATCGCGGTCATCTCCCCGCGTGGCCAGGAAAGCGCGTGCCCTCGCAGGATGATCCAGGCGAGGATCGCCGGCGCGACCGCCGCAAGCAGGAGCAGGAAGCGGATGACAAGCAGCGAGTTCCAGCCCGTGCACGTGGTGTTTGGCCCCTGGCAGTGGCCGAGGACCGTGTATTTGTCGCCCAGCGTGTACCAGGCCAGAAACACCGATAGGCCGAGAATGGCCCCGCCTATGACCGCGATCAGTTCTCCGCGGTCGAGCTGGCTGAAGTGCATCGGCGGGCAGCCTAGCCGGTTTGGCAGCGCCCGGGCGCAGGTGCCGCGGCTGGGTTAGAGGTCGCGCGTAGCGCGCTCGGGTCGGGCGATCCCGCTGGCCTCGGCCGCACCTTTCACCGCGGCGGCCACCTGGTCATGGACCCGCTTGTCGAGGGCGTTGGGGACGAGATCGCCGTCCCTGGCGAGGTTCGCGATCGCCTCGGCGGCGGCGAGCTTCATCGCGACGTTGATCGCCGCCGCTCCTGCCTGAAGCGCGCCGCGGAAGATGCCGGGGTAGCCGAGCACGTTGTTGACGCTCCGGCCGTCGGCGGCGAACGCCGCGCCGGCCGCCTCCGCCGCCTCGGGATCGATCTCGGGGTCGGGGTTGGTGAGGGCCAGGATCACCTGGCCGGGACGGATCATCTCGGGCTGGATCAGCCCCGGGCGCCCGGTCGTGGCCACGACCACGTCGGCTTCGGCCATCACCCGGTCCATCGAGCTGATCTCGACACCGTGCTCGCGCGCACGGGCGTGTGAAGCCTCGAGCGGATCGAACGCGAGTACCCGGCGCACGCCCGCGTCGACCATCAGCGATGCGATCCCGAACCCGGCGGCACCGAGCCCGAGCTGGCCGACGGTCGCCGATTGCAGCTCGATGCCGGCGTAGCGGCACGCGACGATCGCCGCCGCCAGTCCCACGACTGCCGTGCCGTGGACGTCGTCGTGCATGACCGGTTGGGGCAGCGCCTCGATCAAGCGGCGCTCGATCTCGAAGCACTCGGGCGCCGAGATGTCCTCGAGGTGGATGCCGCCGAACGTCGGCGCGATCCGCAGCACGGTGTCGACGAAGCCGTCGGCGTCGGTGGCGTCGATCAGGATTGGCATCGCCGAGATCCCGGCGAACTGGTCGTAGAAAACCGCCTTGCCCTCCATCACGGGCATCGACGCGACCGGCCCGATGTTGCCCAGGCCGAGCACGCGCGTGCCGTTCGTGCAGATCGCCACGCTGCGCGAGATCATCGTGTAGCGGGCGGCGAGCTCGGGTTGCGCGGCGATCGCCGTACACACCCGCGCGACTCCGGGGGTGTACACGTCGCGCATCTCCTGGACCGTTCGCACCGGCCAGAGGGCGTCGATGCGGAGCTTGCCGCCGACGTGGCGAAGGAGCGCCCGATCCTGATGCCATATGACGGTCACGTCGTCGAGACCACCCAGGAGCTCCGCGATCTGGTCTGACTGGGGGATGTCCCGCACCTCGACCGTGATGTCGCGGACCGAGTGCTCGCGCCCGAGGGAGACCGTCACGACGTCGCCGATGAGGCCGTCGCCGTCGGCGATCGTCTGCGCGACGCGCGCGAGCTGCCCATGGTGGTGTGGGATCCGGAGGCGATAGGTGCAGTCGAGCATGCTCCCCTCTCTCAAAACCGGCTTGGGACCAGCGGTGCTCTGATTATCACCCCGCTGATAGGTTCGACGCCGTGCCGCCCTCTCCCACGTCGGGCCAGGACCCGGAGCTTCATCGGCTCGAGCCGGACCCCCAAGGAGTGCACGCCAGCGAATTGCTGTCCTCGCTCAACCTCGCGGGCCGGGCGCACACCCATCGGCCGTACACGATCGCGAACTTCGTCGCGAGCGCCGACGGGCGCGCCGCGTTCCGGGGACGTTCGCGAGACCTGAGCGACCCCGGCGACCGACAGATGTTCCACGGGCTGCGAGAGCACGTCGACGCGATCCTCGTCGGGACCGGGACGCTCCGGGCCGAGCGCTACGGGCGGCTCGTCCGCGATCCCGAGCGCCGGCACCGGCGCGCCGGCTCGGGCCTCAGCGCGGAGCCGCTGGGCGTGGTGTTCACCCGGAGCGGCTCCGTCCCCACCGACATCCCGATGTTCGCCGAGCCGGCGGCCCGGGTCGTGGTGTTCGCGCCAGCGCCAGTCGACACGTCGAGCCTGGCGGCGCAGGTCGAGGTCGTTCTCCTCGATGCGGGCGAGCTCACGCTGACCACGATGATGCGCCGTTTGCGCTCGGCCTACGACGTGCGCTCGGTGTTGTGTGAGGGCGGCCCCACGCTATTCGGCGCCCTGCTCCAGGAGGATCTCGTCGACGAGTTGTTCCTGTCGCTCGCGCCCAAGCTCACCGGGGGCGGCAGCGCTCCGTCGATCACGACGGGACCGGCGCTCGCGGAGCTCCGTCCCTTGAACCTCATCTGGGTCGCGGAGTTGCACAGCTCGCTGTACCTGCGGTACGCGATTCACTGAATCGGTTCACCTAAATTCGCTGAACCGGTTCCCTTAAACGGTTAACCGTTTCACCTCACGCGGTGAACCGCTTCACCCGCGAGTTACCTTCTCAGAGTCACCCGAATTCCGCTGAAGTTAACAATCGGCATGCATACAATTGCTGTCAGTGAACGGTCCCGTCGCAGCCACTGCCCCTCTGACTGCGACGCGGGTCGTCGACGCACTTCAAGAGGCGCGCCGGCGGACGTTCGCGCTGGTGGCGTCGGTGTCTGAGGACGATCTCGAGCGCGTCCACTCGCCGCTGATGAGCCCACTGGTCTGGGACCTCGCGCACATCGCCGCCTACGAGGACCTGTGGCTGGTACACCGCTTCGGCGAGCGCCCGCTTCTGCGCGAGGACCTGGCCGAGATGTACGACGCGTTCGAGACCCCGCGCGCAGTGCGCGGCGATCTGCCGCTGCTGAACCCGGCGCAGGCCCGCGCGTACCTCGACGAGGTGCGCGAGCGGGCGCTCGAGGTGATCGACGAGCGCGGCATCGGGGACGGCGTCCTGCACGAGATGGTCCTGCGTCACGAGCACCAGCACGACGAGACGATGCTCCAGACGCTGATGCTCGCGCGGCTCGACGGGTACGAGCTGGCCGGGCGCCGGACGATGTCCTCTTCCCCGAACCCGACCTACACGGGACTGGACCTGATTGCCATACCCGACGGCGAATGCACGATCGGCGCGGACGGTCACGGGTTCGCATATGACAACGAGCGGCCGCGACATCGCACAGACGTCCGCGGTTACCTGATCGGCCGCACCGCGATCACGAACGCGAGCTACCTGACATTCGTCGAGGGCGGCGGCTATCAGCGCCGAGAGTGGTGGTCCGACGAGGGCTGGGCATGGAAGGAGGAGTACGACATCTCGCGACCAGGCGGGTGGACGGCGGACCTGACCGCTGAATGGCGGCTCGGAGGAGTCGAGCCACTCCATCCAGATCGGCCCGTCATCCACGTGTCCTGGTTCGAGGCCGACGCCTTCGCGCGTGCGCACGGCGCGCGGCTCCCCACCGAAGTCGAGTGGGAGAAGGCGGCGACCTGGGATGAAGTAACAGATCCCGCCCGCCCCCGAGCCCGCCGGTACCCGTGGGGCAATCGGAAGCCCGCCCCCGGTCAGCACGCGAACCTCGACCAGCGCGGCTGCGGCACCGCTCCCGTCGGCGCGTATCCCGACGGCGCCTCCCCGTACGGCTGCCTCGGAATGATCGGCGACACCTGGGAGTGGACGAGCAGCAAGTTCGACGGCTACCCGGGGTTCGCGGCCCACCCCTACCGCGAGTACTCCGAGGTGTTCTTCGGCGGCGACTACCGGGTGCTCCGCGGCGGCTCATGGGCCACGCGCACCCGGGTGGCGACGTCGACCTTCCGCAACTGGGACTACCCGCAGCGCCGCCAGATCTTCGCCGGCTTCCGGATCGCGAGAAGCGCGTGAGCGCGCACACCGGGACCGACGACATCCGGATCGAGTCGTTCCTGTCCGAGACCGACGAGCGATCGCTGGCCAACGACGTGCTCGACGGACTGACCCGGCCATTCAAGGAGATCCCGGCGAAGCACTTTTACGACGCGCGCGGCTCCGATCTGTTCGAGCAGATCTGCGAGCTGCCCGAGTACTACCCGACGCGCGCCGAGCGCGCGATCCTGCTCGCCCGCGCCGACGGAATCATCCGCCGCACCGCCGCCGGCGAGCTCGTCGAGCTCGGGTCGGGCTCGGCTGAGAAGGCCCGGATCCTGCTGGCGGCGATGTCACGGGCGGGGACGCTCCGGCGCTACGTCCCGCTCGACGTCTCCGAGAGCGCACTCGAGGCGGCGTCCCAGGAGCTACTCGACGAGTTTGACGAGCTCACGGTGCACGGCGTAATCGGCGACTTCGAGCGCCATCTCGGACATGTCCCTAAGGCCGACGGCGCCCCAAGGATCGTCGCGCTGCTCGGTGGCACGATCGGAAACTTCCTCCCCGGCACGCGCCGGCGCCTCCTGCGCGAGATCGGGAGGCTGCTCGGCCCGCGCGACCGGCTGCTGCTCGGGACTGACCTGGTCAAGGACCCGGCGGTGATCGAGGCCGCCTACGACGACTCGGCCGGCGTCACCGCCGAGTTCAATCGCAACGTTCTCCATGTGATCAACCGCGAGCTCGACGCCGACTTCTCCCCCGAGGCGTTCGAGCACATCGCGTTCTTCGATCGCAAGCACGAGTGGATCGAGATGCGGCTGCGCTCCCAGCGTCCGTGCAGCGTGCTCGTCGGAGACCTCGGTCTGCGGGTCGACTTCGCCGCCGGAGAGGAGCTCCGGACCGAGATCAGCGCCAAATTCACACGCGCGCGCGTGGAGGAGGATTTCCACGCCGCCGGGCTGGAGCTCGACGCCTGGTACACGGACCCGGACGAGCTGTTCGCGCTGTCGCTGGCCGCCCGCCAGTAGGGTTCCCGGGCTATGCAGATCGAAGGCAGCGGCGCGCTCGTCGCCGGCGGCGCCTCAGGGCTGGGCGCGGCCACTGTTCGCCGGCTGGTTGCCGGCGGCGCCCACGTGGTCATCGCGGACCTGAACGAGGACGGGGGCCGGGCGCTCGCGCGCGAGCTTGGCGACCGGGCCACGTTCGTAGCGACCAATGTGACCGATGAGGCCGCGGTGGCGGCAGCCGCCCACGCCGCCGCCGGGCAGCCGGTTCCGCTCCGAATCGCCGTGTCGTGCGCCGGGATCGGCTGGGCCACCCGCGTCGCCGGACGCCGCGGCGCGCACCCGCTCCAGCCGTTCGAGACGGTCATCCGCGTCAACCTGATAGGCACATTCAACGTGCTGCGGTTCGCGGCCACGGCGATGCTCGAGTCCGAGCCCACCGAGTCCGGCGAACGCGGCGTGTGCGTCAACACGGCCTCGATCGCGGCCTTTGACGGGCAGATCGGCCAGATCGCCTACTCGGCATCGAAGGGCGGCATCGTCAGCATGACGTTGCCGGCCGCCCGCGATCTGGCGGCCGTCGGCATCCGGGTGTGCGCGATCGCGCCCGGGACGTTCGACACGCCGCTGCTGGCTGGGTTGCCCGAGGAGTCGCGCGAAGCGCTCGCCGCCGCTGTCCCGTTCCCGTCGCGTCTCGGGCGCCCCGACGAGTTCGCCGCGCTCGCCGCGCACATCGTCGAGAACGAGATGCTCAACGGCGAGGTGATCCGGCTCGACGGCTCGCTCCGAATGCCGCCAAAGTAGTGCATGCATCCGTGCGTGTCAGTGCACGCATCCTGCACCCGGAACCTGCAGCAACTCTCCTGGCCATTTGTTCGACCGACGATTCTCCCGAGCTTTGCAGGGGTAAAATCCGGCCATCCAGGAAGGGAGTACCCGTTGGCGTTCACCATGCAGGGTGGTGATCGGCGACCATTGCGTATGGGAACATCGCCGGATCGGTCATGACAGGCCGGCCCTATGAACAGCTGCGCGGGGTCAGCGAGAGGCTGCTGACCGAGGCCGAGCAGGCGGCCACCGCCGGCAGCTTCGAGCTCGAGCTCGGCACGGGCAGCACGCACTTTTCGGCCGGCCTGCGCCGGATCTTCGCAACGCCGCCCGACGTCGAGTTGACCCGCGAGCTCCTGCTCGGGCGCGTGCATCCGGAAGATCGCGAGCTCGTCGAGAAGTCGTTCGAGCGCGGGCGCCGCGGGAAGGAGCCGCTGCACGTCGACTTCCGGATCACACGGTTCGATGGGGGCGAGCGCGTCGTCCGCGCCCGTGGTGAGGCGATCGTCGAGGGCAAGGGCGGACCGGTCAAGGTCGTCGGCACGATGCAGGACGTCACCGAGGAGGCGGCCGCGCGGGAGGCACGGGACCTCCTCAGCTACGTCGTCGACTCGACGGGAGACGCGATCGTCACCAGGGCCCACGACGGCACGATCACGAGCTGGAACCGCGGCGCCGAGCAGCTGTACGGGTACTCGGCAGAGGAGGCCATCGGGCAGCAGATCGCGTTGATCGAGCCGGCGAGCCGCGCCGGCGAGCAGCAGAGGATCGTCGAGACGCTGGTGTCGGGCGAATCGATCGACAACTTCGAGACCGAGGGCATGCGCAAGGACGGCAGCGTAATCAGGGTCTCGCTGACCGTCTCGCCGGTGACGGACGCCAACGGGAGGATCGTCTCGACCGCGATCATCGCGCGCGACAGCACCGAGCGCGCGCGCTACGAGGAGCGCCTGCGCCACATGGCGGATCACGACCAGCTCACCGGGCTGCTCAACCGCCGGCGGTTCGACGAGCAGCTCAAACGCGAGCTCGCCCGGGCCGGCCGCTACGCCTCCCACAGCGCCGTCCTGAGCATCGACATCGACAACTTCAAGGGGACCAACGACTCCGCCGGTCACGCTGCCGGAGACGCCGTGCTCGTCCAGGTGGCGAGCGTTCTCGCGAGCCGGTTCCGATCGACCGACGTGGTCGCGCGTCTCGGCGGCGACGAGTTCGCGGTGCTGCTTTCGGCCGTCGGCGCCGACGAGGCGCGAGCCGCGGCCGAGGATCTTCTGTCGGAGATCCGCAACAGCCCGGCGAGCTATGGCGGGCGGCCCTTCCGGATCAGCGCCAGCATCGGCGTGGTCGCGTTCGAGTCAGACGACGCCACCGCCGGCGAGGTGCTGGTCAACGCCGACCTCGCGATGTACGCGGCCAAGACCGCCGGCCGGGACCGCGTCGTGGTCTACACGGCGCCCGAGGCCCGCAAGGCTCGCGCGATGGCCAAGCTGAGCTGGTCCCAGCGCATCCAGGACGCGCTCGACCGCGACCGGTTCGTGCTCCACCTCCAGCCGATCCTCGAGCTCGCCACCGGCCAGATCAAGCACGGCGAGCTGCTGCTGCGGATGAAGGGCGAGCGCGGCAAGCTGATCGCTCCCGGCGCGTTTCTTCCCGCCGCCGAGCGCTTCGGGCTCATCCATGCGATCGACCGCTGGGTGGTGTCTCGGGCGATCCAGCTGATTGCCGAGTCGATGGGTCCGGTCCCCCGCGTCGGAATCAACCTCAGCGGCGAGTCCGTGGTCGGCGACCCCGAGCTGCTGCGGATGATCGAGCACGAGCTCGAGCGCTCCTCGGTCGATCCGTCCAAGCTGATCTTCGAGGTCACCGAGACCGCCGCGATCGCCAACATGCCCGAGGCCACCCAGTTCGCGCGCGGGCTGACCGACCTCGGCTGCAGCCTCGCGCTCGACGACTTCGGGACCGGGTTCGGGTCCTTCTACTACCTCAAGCACCTCCCGGTGAGCTACGTCAAGCTCGACGGCGAGTTCGTTCAGAACCTGCCCCGCAGCGAGGTCGACGAGCACATGGTGAAGGCGATCGTCGGCGTCTCCCAGGCGCTCGGGATCAAGACCGTCGCCGAGTCGGTCGCCGACGCGGAGACGATCTCGCTGCTCCAGAAGCACCAGGTCGACTACGCCCAGGGGTACTACGTCGGCAAGCCGACGCCGCTGAGCGTCGCCCTGGCCGAGGGCGGGTGGCTATCGGCCAACCCGCCCGTCAGCGCCCAGGGGCCGCCGCTGTAGATCGACCTCGGCGCTGACGTCGCTCCGGCTTGGCCCCCCGCGCTAGTTCAGCCGCTCGATCAGCACCGCCTGACCCATCCCGCCGGCGACGCACATCGACTCGATCCCAAGCGTGCCGTCGAGTGCGCGCAGGCCGTTGATCAGCGTGGTCATGATCCGCGCGCCGGTCATCCCGAATGGGTGCCCGAGCGCGATCGCCCCGCCGAACGGGTTGAGCTTCTCGTCGGGGATCCCGAGCTCCTCCTTGCACGGCACGATCTGTGCCGCGAACGCCTCGTTGATCTCGACGACGTCGACGTCGTCGATCTTCACGCCGGTCTCCTTGAGGAGCGCCTGGATCGCCGGGATCGGGCCGAGGCCCATGATCTCGGGACGGATCGCGGCGACTGTCGAGGCGATGATCCGCGCCTTGGGTTTCAGGCCGAGGCGTTTAGCCTTCTCAGCGGACATCACGAGCACGGCCGCGGCGCCGTCGTTGAGCGGACACGAGTTGCCGGCGGTCACGGTGCCCTCCGGCCGGAAGGCGGGCTTGAGCTTGCCGAGCACCTCCATGGTCGTGCCGGGGCGCGGCCCGTCGTCCTTTGTGACGACCGTGTCGGGAACGTCGATCTCGTTTCCGTCCTTGTCGGTGTCCTTGTGGGCGGCCACCGGGACCGGGACGATCTCCGGATCGAAGTGGCCGGAGTCGCGGGCGTCGACGGCCCGGTTCTGGGAGGTCACAGCCCACTCGTCCTGCTGCTCGCGCGTCACGTTGCAGCGCTCGGCGACGTTCTCGGCAGTCATGCCCATGGGGATGTAGACGTCGTACGCCGACCCGTTCGAGCCGTTGAGGTGGGGGTTCTTCGCCTCCTCCATCATCCCCGCGCCGAGCCCCGCGCGGGAGACCGCCTCGACCCCGGCGGCGATGTACTGATCGCCCTCGCCGGCCTTGATCGCGTGGAACGCCATTCGGATCGTCTGGAGCGACGAGGCACAGAAGCGGTTGACCGTGCACGCGGGGACGTGATGGTCGACGCCGGCCAGGAGTGCGGCGTTCCGGCCGACGTTGTAGCCCTGCTCGCCGACCGAAGAGGCGGCGCCCATCATCAGGTCGTTGGTCTCGGCAAAGTCGACGTCCGGATTGCGCTCGATCAGAGACCGGATCGGGATCGCCGCGAGCTCGTCGGCGCGCACGGTCTTGAGCGATCCCCTGCCCGCACGGCCGATCGGTGTTCGGATGGCGTCCACAATGACGGCTTCTGGCATCTGAGCGGCTCCTGTTTCGGGTGGGGATCAGTACACGGGCCGCTCGAGCGGCCCGGATTCGCATGCTAGAGGGCCGTCACCCCCGTCGGCGCCGGCGCCGGGCCGCCCGCTTCGGCTGAGTTCCACGTGGGTAGGGATTTGTGATGCCAGGTACCGAACAGGAGACGCGCTACCGCGAGATCAGGCGACTGGGCGCCGGCGGAATGGCCAAGGTGACCCTGGCCGACGACACCGTGCTCGGGCGGCAGGTTGCGCTGAAGCGGGTCTATGCGACCGGCGATCCCCAGGGGATCCTGCGGTTGAAGCGCGAGGCGCTCGTCGGGGCATCGCTGAATCACCCGAATCTGGTGTTTGTCTACGACGCCCACCTCCAGGAGGACGGCGACGTCGTGATCGTCATGGAGTACGTCGAGGGCGAGACGCTCGCCGACCTGATCTCCGCGCGTGGCGCACTCCCGCCGGACGAAGCGATCCGCGTGCTTCGCGGCGTCGCGACCGCGCTGGACGCGATCCACCAGCAGGGCATCGTCCATCGCGACGTGAAGCCCGCCAACGTGCTCCTCGGGCGCGACGGAGCGGTCAAGCTCGCCGACCTCGGCGTGGCCGACGTCGCCGACCGCACCCACATCACGAGTTCGGGCGCCGTCGTCGGAAGCTTCAGCTACATGGCCGCCGAGCAGCTCGAGGGCGCCGCTCCGAGCCGGGCGATGGACGTATACGCGCTGGCGGCGGTCGCGTTCGAGATGCTCACCGGCCAGAAGGCGCGGCCCGAGTCCAATCCCCTGGCCCTCGCGCATGCGATTTCCACGCAGCCGCCACCAGATCTACGCGCGGCGTGGCCGGCCGCGCCGGCGGAGGCGGCGGCGGTGCTGCGGCGGGGAATGTCGGCCGATCCCGGAATGCGCCCCGGGTCGGCGGGGGAGCTGGTGCGCCGGCTCGAGTCGGCGTTTGCTCCCGCACACGCGACCGAGGCCGCGCCGGTAGCGGCCGCCCCGCCACCCCGGACCGACCGACCGCCACCCCGCGCCGAGCGCCCGCCACCCCGGACCGACCGACCGCCACCCCGCGCCGAGCGCCCGCCACCCCGGACCGACCGACCGCCACCGCGGACCGACCGCCCGCCACCGCGGGGCGAACGCGAACGCCGCGCTGTCATGGTGCCAGCGCTCCTCGCCCTCGCTGCCCTGGCCGTCGCGGGCCTCGTTGTCGCCATTCTCACCAGCGGCGGCGCCGGCAAGAAGCCGGCCGGAACGGCCACGACCACCGCGCACCGAAGCTCTCACCAACCTTCCACCTCGCAGCGACCGTCGACGACCAGGTCGACGTCGTCTTCGGCCACCCCGCCCGCCACTGGCGCCACCAGCTCGACGGCCGCCCCCGCCACCACTACGGCCGCCCCCACGACGACCGCCAGCTCAACGCCGGCCAGCGCCGTCGAGCAGTTCTACACGGACGCCGCGACGCACCAGTATCCCCAGGCCTGGGCCCTGGCCGACCAGAACCTGCGCAACGAGCTCGGTGGCTACGCCGGGTTTCAGAACCTGATGAGCTCTGTGCGATCGATCACGTTCCACCGGGCCGCCACCGCCGCCGGCAGCACCTCGGGCACGGCCACGGTGGCGCTCCAGACGACCTCGGTTCAGACCAACCGGACCCAGCAGTGCACCGGCACGGCGCGCACGGTCCGCGCCGGCGGTGGTTGGCTGGTCGACGGCGTCTCGATCCGCTGCTCCTAGAGCACGTGGGTCACGATCGCACACTCGACAACGTCTCGCGGCCGAGAGTGGCGCCATGACCCATATGCGTGCGGTGGCGCACATCCGGCCACAGCGCGGCGGCGAGTGTGCACGTTGGTCCCTTGAGGACCGCGGGCGCCCGGCCGGCCGACAACCCCGCCGGCCGACAACCCCGCCGGCCTACAACCCCAACCCGCGGACGCCGTTCTCATCCCACCCCAGATGGTGGGCGAGCTCGTGGCGCAGCGTGCGGGTCACCTGCGCCCGCAGCAGATCCGGATCGTGGCCGAAGTCGCGCAGCAACGTGTCGCGGAAGATCACGATCCGGTCGTGGAAGTAGTCCTGGGCGACCGTGTCGCCCTGGTACAGACCGTAGGCGCGCTGGCGCCGGCCGCTGTCTGAGACCACGACCGCGACGTGCTCGAGCGCTCGGTGGAACTCGAGCGGGAGGTCGTCGATCGCCCCGCGCACGAGCGCCCGGAAGTCCTCTTCGTTGTAGGGGTCGAACAGATCCCCGTCGTCGTCCTCCTCGTCGTCCTCCTCCTCGCCCCACGACCCCTCGGCCGCGAGCCGCTCGGTGCGGAGCACGAGCGCCTCGAAATCGCGCTCGGACTCAGGGTCGCGCCACCCCGCGAGGCGGATCATCACGAGCACCACGGCGCCACCGACGATTACCGCGCCCGCTCCGAAGACCGCGATCCCCTGGAGCAGGCGCACCGGCGGCGACTCGCTGAAGCCGGCGATGAGGCTGACCGCGCCAAGACCGATCGTCAGCGCGGCGAGCGCGCACAACAGGACACGGCGGGCGGTCGGCGGACTCGGGTTCATCGCTCTCTATAAGGATCCTACGACAGAGCCGCATCCACCCGGCATCGCCCCGGCCCGCGCGCCCACGGACCGTCCAGGAACCACCCGCGAGCCACACGTCCCGCAGACATAGGTCCGCATCCGGCGGCCCTGAAGCCGCCGGATGCTCCCCTGCCAACCCCTCCTCTGCCTAAGCGCTAGCTACAGGCCGGGCGGATGCCGGACGACGTAGTTGCCGCCGTCCGCAAGGTTGCCGAGCGGGTTCGAGCGCCACCGCGGCCCGGTGCCCGACGGGATGTTCGGGCCCCCGTAGTCGGCCGTGTCGAAGGCGCGTCCGCCGATCACGATGAAGGCGTGGCTCGGGTCGGAGTAGATCGTGATCCACTTGCCGGGGCCGGCCTGACCGTAGGACTCGAGCCCAGTCGAATCCTCGGACGAGGACAACAGGCCGGCGCCGTGGAGCACGTAGCTGGCCGAGCCCGAGCAGTCGTAGCAGCTCGACTTCCACTGGCCGTGGCCACCACCGACGCAGTACGACGTGTTGATGATCTGGTTGGCCGCGGCGATCGCCGCCTGGACCGGGGCGGGCGCGCCCGCCGGCGCGGTCGCGGTACCGTCGGGGTTGATCGTCGTGGTGCCGGTGGGGACGTCGCTCTCGTAGGCGGTGATCGCCGTCTCGAGTGCCTTGATGAACGACGGGCCGGCGACCCCATTGGCCGGGGCCATGCTATGGGCCTGCTTGAAGGCCGCGACGCTGGCCGCCGTCGCGGGTCCGAAGTTGCCGTCAACCGAGGTGGGGTAGCCCGCAATCGTCAGATAGCCCTGGAGGATCGTCACGTCGTTGCCGTGGAGCCCCTGACGGAGCAGGCGCACACCGAGCTGGTGCTGGGTGCTCGGTTTGGTCAACGTCCCTGCGGTCTTGACCGTTGCCGCCATGGTGGCGCCACCGGACGCGGGCCGAGTGCCCGGGGTGGCGGCGGTGGACGCTCCGGCGAACACCGCCGTCGCAATAAGTGCAGACGCACCCGCCCTACGGGCGACGCGTTGTAAATCCAGGCCTGACAAGTACAACCCCTTCTCTTTCTTGCGCCTACGGGGTTAGCTGTCGGGCTCGCGCTGAAAGAGTGCGCTACGCCGGAAATCCGGCGATTCGCCCCCCGGAGCCTCTCGGCTCCATCGGGTTCCCCGCTCCCCGGCGCCGTGGCGGACGGGGACTCGGCTGGGCTTCTATGTCGGCGCGGCAGCCTACACGACGCCGCCGACAAATGTCACATAACCCCCTATCGGGCTCCGAGGGCGGATTCCTTTAGCCCGATCGAGATCTTGCAGCGACCTTGACAGACTCACAGCTAACGGTTAGCCTTACGTTACCTAACCGTTATTCAAGCCGTATCCCCGCATGCCCCACGCCGCGGATCAACCAACCGAGCAACCCGCCGAGATCCCAGCCGAGGAACCGCTCAACGGCTACCAGCTGCGCGTCGTCCGGGAAGTGCTGCTTGCCCTGCTGGCCGGCGAGGCCTCCCACGGCTACCAGCTCCGCGCCCGGCTGGCCCTGGCGCTCGGGCCGCTCGCGGGCGCGCTCAACAACGGCCAGGTATACGTGACGCTCAATCGGCTGGAGAAGGCCGGCCTCGTGACCTCCGAGCGGGTGGGACAAGCGGAGAAGCCCGACCGCCGCGTATACGAGCTGACGACGGCAGGACGCGACCAGGTCACGGAGTGGCTCGAGGACACCAGCTGGCCCAAGCCGACGCCGGCCGAGTTCCATCTCAAGCTGGTAGCGGCCGCCGCGGCGGGACTGGCCGACCCGGTCGGGATCGTCGACCGGCAGCGCCGCGCCTTGCTCGTCGGGCTGGCCCAGGCGCAGCGAGCGGCGCTCGCTGAGCCGGACGCGTCGGTCGCAGCGCTCCTGCTCGAGGGCGTCGTGCTTCGGCTGCAGGCCGACCTGCGCTGGCTCGAGGCATGCGCGCGCTACTGGAACAAGGCTAAGGAACGATCGTGACGAGCACGGGCGGATCGATTCTGTCGGCCGGCTCGCTGCGCAAGGAGTACGGGAAGGGAGCGGCGCTGGTCCGCGCCGTCGACGACGTCGGCCTCGAGGTCGCCCAGGGCGAGTCGGTGGCGACCTCGGCGGCAGAGGTCCTGATCGTGGCGATCGCGGTGGCCGCGTTCGCGACGATCGTCCCGGCAATCCGCGGGGCTCGCACAAGCACGATTTGCGCGCTCAACGATCCGGCTCACCCGCCACGGCGCCGGCCGGCGCTGATCGCGCTCTCCGCGTGACTTCCCGTCCCGCTGCTGCTCGCCGTCCGGCTCGTGGCCCGCCGGATGCGCCGATCGCTGCTGACGGCGGCCAGCTTGACGATCGCGGCCGCCATGGTCGTCGCCGCCCTCACGCTCGAGCACAAGGTCGAGCTGACCAACCAGCAGCGCGTGGCCGCAGTCGGCGGAGCCACCGTGGCTGGCCGGCGGCAACCTGCACCAGGCCAGCCCGCCGGTCCCGTGGCTGCTCGCGGTGATCCCCGCCACGCTCATCGCGGTCGCGGTCCTGACCGCGATCCCTGCCCGGATCGGCGCCGGCCGGGCGGTGGCCGACGTCCTTAGATTGGAATAGTTCGCTAGCGCGCTACGCGACGTAGCCGTCGGCCGGCTCGAGCGGCAACCCGGCCGCGTTCCACTCGAGCAGCCCGCCGACCATGTTGTGAGCGTCGAAGCCGGCACCGCGGAACGCCTCGGTGGCCATCGCCGAGCGGCTGCCGCTCCGGCAGTAGAACACCACCGGTCGCTCGCGGTCGATGGTGTCGACTTCGCCCGCCAGATCAGACAGGACGACCAGTCGGTCGCCGCCGATCCGTCCGGCGTCGTGCTCCTCGGGCTGGCGCACATCGATCAGCTGGATGTCCTCGCCGCGCTGAACCAGCTCGAACACCTGTTGCGGGGTGTAGTCGTCCACGTCGCCTACTACTTCCACTTGATCGAGCAGCCGACGGGCTTGGTCTCGGGCCGCTCGAGAATCGACCCGGACAGCACCGAGTCGAGGGCCTCTCGCAGCCACTCGGCCCGCTCGCCCGGGTCGTCGTAGTCCGCGTCGGGCGCGCCGCGGTAGCGCAGCCGGTCCTCCGCGTCGAGCACAAACACGTCCGGCGTCACCGTGGCGCCGTACGCACGCGCCACCTCCTGGGTGGCGTCGTGCAGGTAGGGGATCGTCCACTGCTCGCGCGAGACCCGATCCTTCATCGCGTCCAACGAATCGCGCGGGTAGCGGTCGGCGTCGTTGGAGTTGACCGCGAGCACGCGCACGCCGCGCGCCGCGTAATCGTTGGCCACCTCGGCGATTCGGTCCTGCCAGGCGAGCGCGTAGGGACAGTGGTTGCACGTGAACACCACCACGGTCGCCGGCGCGCCGTCGTAACTGGCCACCGACCACTTTCTGCCCTCGGTGTCCAGCAGGGAGAAATCCGGCGCGACTTGGCCAATCGAAAGACTCATCGGGTCACCTCCGCGCGCTCGGCGGCGCCTCGGAGCGCCTCGCGCAGGTCGTCAGGATCGGGAATCGGGCTCACGCGGCCGTCGCGCCGGCGGTAGACGCGGCAGCTCAGGCCGATCTGCTCATCGGCGACTGCCGGGACGAGGTCGACACCGTCGATCAGGATCGTGGGCGAGCCTATGAATCCCGTCTGTACGGCGTCCCCGTCGTCCTTGATCTCCCGCGTGCTGACCTCGACAGCCTCGAGCCCGAGGTCGGTCAGCGCCTCGCGGACGGCCGCCAACGCGCGCTCAGTCGAGGGGCAACCCTCCCACCAGAGCAGCTCTACGTTCACATACCGAGCGTAGCGAGCGCCGCCCGGACGTCCGGCCCGATCAGGCGACCGTCCAGCTGTCGGCGCCGAGCAGCAGGTCCGAGAGCTCGACGTCGGTAGCGGGGCTCTCGCGCACCAGGCTGCTCCGGCCGTAGACCGGGCGCTGGACCTGGCGGAAGATGCCGATCGGCGTGGGAACGGTCGGGTTGTCGGCCAGCCGCGCGAGCGAGAACGCCAGGCCGGGGTCGGGCCGCGACGGATCGTGGACGATCAGCGCGTCTTCGCCGACGTCGGCCACGTCCACAATCGCCAGGCCGCCGTCGGCCCCGCGCGCGACGCCGCGCTCGTTCTCGACGCCGAAGCGGATTGGCTTGCCGGCCTCGAGCCGGATCTGGTTGGCGTCCTTGGTGTCCTTCTCGGTCAGCGCGCTGAACGCGCCGTCGTTGAACACCGGGCAGTTCTGGTAGATCTCGACGAGGGCCGCGCCGTCGTGTGTTGCCGCGGCCCGGAGCACCTCGGTCAGGTGCCGGCGGTCGCGGTCGATCGTCCGCGCCACAAACGCCGCCTCGGCACCGAGCGCGAGCGACACCGGATTGAACGGATGGTCCGCGACCCCGAACGGAGTCGACTTCGTGACCTTCCCGAGCTCGGACGTCGGGGACGCCTGCCCCTTCGTCAACCCGTAGATCTGGTTGTTGAACAGCAAGATCTTGATCGGGACGTTGCGGCGCAGCGCGTGGATCAGATGGTTGCCGCCGATCGACAGCGAGTCGCCGTCGCCGGTGACGATCCAGATCGACAGATCCTCACGCGTCGACGCCAGGCCCGTGGCGAGCGCCGGCGCACGGCCGTGGATGCCGTGCATCCCGTACGTGTTCATGTAGTACGCGAACCGGCCGGCGCATCCGATGCCGGTGATGAACACGATCTTCTCGGGCGGGATCCCGAGCTCGGGCATGAACTGCTGCACCGCCGACAGGACGGCGTAGTCGCCGCAGCCCGGGCACCAGCGGGTCTCCTGATCAGACTGGAAGTCCGCCTTGGTCAGCTCGTGCGGCGCGCCGCCGTTGCCGTTGGTGACCACCGCGCTCATTGCCGCTCCGCGATCTGCTCTTCGATTTCGGAAGCGAACAGCGGCTGCCCCTGCACCTTGCAGAACGACTCGACGTCGACCAGGTACTTGGCGCGCAGCAGCTGCGCGAGCTGGCCGGTGTTCATCTCGGGCACTAGCACCCGATCGAACGAGCGGAGCACGTCGCCCGTGTTCGCCGGGAACGGGTTCAAGTGGTGAAGGTGCGCGCACGCCACCGTGTGGCCCGCTTCGCGGGCCCGTCGCACGCCGGCGCGGATCGGGCCCTCGCTCGATCCCCACCCGAGCACCAACAGCCGGGTGGGGCGGACGGGGTCCCTGTCAATGTCGACCGTAAGCGGCGGAATCTCATCCGCGATCCCGTCGATCTTCGCCGCGCGCAGCTCGGTCATCCGCGCGTGGTTCGCCCCGTCGTAAGAGATGTTGCCCGTCACGTCGGCCTTCTCGAGGCCGCCGATCCGGTGCGCCAGTCCGGGCGTCCCGGGGATCGCCCAGGGGCGCGCCAGGCGGTCATCGCGCGTGTAAGGCATGAACTCCTCGCCCTCGACGGCGACCGCAAACCCGGGATCGATCGACGGGAGATCGGCCACGGCCGGCACCCGCCACGGCTCAGACGACGAGGCCAGGAACGTGTCCGACAGAAGGATCACCGGCGTCCGGTAGCGGACCGCGATCTGCACGGCCTCGAACGCCGCCTCGAAGCAGCCGCCGGGTGTGGACGGCGCGATCACAGGCAGCGGCGACTCGCCGTGACGACCGTGGACGGCCATCAACAGGTCGGACTGCTCGGTCTTCGTCGGCATTCCGGTGGACGGCCCGGCACGCTGGACGTCGACCACGATCATCGGGAGCTCGAGCGCCGCGGCCAACCCGATCGTCTCCGCCTTCAGGTCCATCCCCGGACCGCTGGTCGCGGTCACGCCGAGGCGCCCGCCGAACGCGGCGCCGAGCGCCATCCCGGCGGCGGCGATCTCGTCCTCGGCCTGGATCGTCTTCACCCCGAGATTCGTGTGGCGCGAGAGCTCGTGCAGGAGCTCGGACGCCGGCGTGATCGGATAGCTCGCCAGAAGAAGCGACAACCCGCTCCGGGCGCTCGCCGCGATCAGCCCCAGTGACAGCGCGGTTGTCCCGTTCACGTTCCGGTACGTCCCCGCCGGGACGTCGGTCGCCGGCTTGACCTTGTACTGGACGTCGAGCAGTTCGGTGGTCTCGCCGAACGACCAGCCGGCGTTGAACGCCGCGAGATTCGCCTGCAAAGCGCCCGGATTGCGCGCGAACTTCTGCTCGATCCACCGCTTCGTCACGTCGGTCGGGCGCCCGTACAGCCACGACAGCACACCGAGCGCGAACAGGTTCTTCGCCCGGCCAGCGTCACGCGTCGAGGCACCCTCGATCCCCTCGACCGCCGCCACCGTCAGCGACGTCATCGGAATCCGGTGGACGCGGTACCCGCTCAGCGACCCGTCCTCCAACGGATTCGACGAGTACCCCGCCTTCTCGAAATTGCGCTTGTTGAACGCGTCCTCGTTGACGATCAGCGTCGCCCCCCGGTCGAGCTCAGCCAGGTTCGCCTTGAGCGCGGCCGGGTTCATCGCGACGAGCACGTTCGGCTTGTCGCCGGGCGTCAGGATGTCGCGCGAGGCGAAGTGGATCTGGAACGCTGAGACGCCGGCGAGCGTTCCGGCGGGAGCGCGGATCTCCGCCGGGAAGTTCGGCAGCGTCGCCAGGTCATTGCCGATCAGGGCGGTGGCATCGGTGAACCGGCTCCCCGCCAGCTGCATTCCGTCGCCCGAGTCTCCCGCGAAGCGAATCACTACTCGCTCGCGCTCCTCGACCGTCTTAGTCATCTACGTGCGCCCAAGAAGAATCGCCTTGTTCCATAGTACGCCCGCGGGAAGACGAAGTTTCACCCTCGGCGGATAGGCGCCCCGAATGGGTTGATGTGGGCCGCTTCGCGGCGTCCATGGGGCCGGGTTCCCCGTCCGGTCACGACTTATCGACCCTTGACGTGGCTTTCGGCGAGGCTGCGGCGTCCGGGCCCGCGGCGCTCACGTTCGATACAGCTCACCGAACGGACGGCGTCGGGACGCGAGTGCCGCGGGAATGGACGAGCAGCCGAAGCTAGAGCTTGCTTACGTTGACGGCCTTGGGGCCCTTGGGAGCGGCTTCCTCCTCGTAGGAGACCTTGCTTCCCTCGGCCAGCGAGCGATAGCCGTCGGCGGTGATGCTCGAGTGGTGGACGAACAGGTCGCGACCACCGTCATCCGGGGTGATGAAACCGAACCCCTTCTCGTCGCTAAACCATTTGACTGTGCCAGTGGGCATGTGGAGTGTCCTCCGCTTGAAGTGCTGCTGCCGCGGAGGAATATGCCCCGGAGCCTGCACCTGCTTGGCGCCGCCGGTCGACCGGACGGCCTTACAAGCTGGGAAGGTACAGGACATGGAAGATCCCATGCCACTTGGGCGTGACGTCAGAGTGCCTTTGCGTGAGATCACCGTCCGAACCTCACGCTCATCCGGTCCCGGCGGTCAGCACGCGAACGTCACGGCGTCCCGAGTCGAGGCGATCTTCGATGTCGAGGCGTCCTCGGCGCTGACCGACGAGCAGAAGCGCCGGATCATCGCGCGCGCGGGCCCGCGCGTGACCGCGGTCGCCCAGGACGCCCGCGGCCAGGCCCGCAATCGCGAGCTCGCCCTCGAGCGGCTGCGCCGGCGCCTCACCCAAGCGCTCGCGACGCCGCGCCGCCGCCACGCCACCAAGCCGACCGCCGGGTCGGTGCATCAGCGCCTCGAGAACAAGCGCCGACAAGCCGCGCGCAAACGCGACCGCCGGCGACCCGCCGCCGACGACGCCTGAGCGTTCTGTGGAGTGTTAAGACCGCCCGAAAGGGTTGGCTAGGTTTGGTGGGTTTGTGGGAACCCTCATACCACGTTGAGGGAGGTTCATAGGAGAAATCGGTGGATCGCGGTGGCTGGGTTGCTGCTGGTGATCGTGTTGGCGGTTCCGGGTCGGTCCGTCGCTTCTTCCTTGCCGGTTTCCAGTCAGGTCGCGTCGGCGGTTTCGGGCGCGTCGTCGGCTTTGGGTGCGAAGGCGCCTGCGGCGCCGGCTGTAGCGACGCCCGCGGCGCCGGCGACGACGCCGCCGGCGGCTGCTGCCCCGGCAACGCCGGCAGCGGCTACCGCGGTCGCGCCGGCGGCGACCGCGACGGCCCCGGCCGCCACCGTCGTGAAGGCCGCGACCGCCCCGGCCCCCACCACCGTCAAGACCGCGACCGCCCCGGCCCCCACCACCGTCAAGACCGCGACCGCCCCGGCCACCACCGCCGTCAAGACCGCCGCCGCCCCGGCCCCCACCGCCGTCGTCAAGACCGCGACCGCCCCGGCCCCCACCGCCGTCGTCAAGACCGCGACCGCCCCGGCCCCCACCGCCGTCGCCAAGACCGCCACCGCCCCGGCCCCCACCGCCGTCGTCAAGACCGCGCCCGCCCCGGTCACCAGCGTCGTGAAGACCGCCACCGCCCCGGCCACCACCGCCGCCAAGACCGCGACCGCGCCGGCCACCGCCGCCGTCAAGGCCGCCACCGCCACCGCCACCGCCGCCACCGCCCCGGTCGCGAGCGTCGTGAAGACCGCGACCGCGCCGGCCACCACTGCCGTCAAGACCGCCACCGCCCCGGCCACCACCGCCGTCAAGACCGCGACCGCCCCGGCCACCACCGCCGTCAAGACCGCCACCGCCCCGGCCACCACCGTCGTCAAGACCGCGACCGCCCCGGCCGCCACCGCCGTCAAGACCGCGACCGCGCCGGTCGCCAGCGTCGTCAAGACCGCGACCGCTCCGGTCGCGAGCGTCGTGAAGACGGCGACCGCCCCGGTCGCCACGCGTCGTCAAGACCGCCACCGCCCCGGTCGACCAGCGTCGTGAAGACCGCGACCGCGCCGGCGACCACCGTCGTGAAGACCGCCACCGCCGCCACTGCCCCGGTCGCCAGCGTCGTCAAGACGGCGACCGCCCCGGTCGCCAGCGTCGTCAAGACCGCGACCGCGCCGGTCACCAGCGTCGTGAAGACGGCGACCGCCCCGGTCGCCAGCGTCGTCAAGACCGCGACCGCTCCGGTCGCCAGCGTTGTGAAGACCGCGACCGCCCCGGTCGCCAGCGTCGTGAAGACGGCGACCGCCCCGGTCGACCAGCGTCGTGAAGACCGCGACCGCCCCGGTCGCCAGCGTGGTGAAGACCGCGACCGCCCCGGTCGACCAGCGTCGTGAAGACCGCGACCGCCCCGGTCGCCAGCGTCGTGAGGACCGCGACCGCCCCGGTCGCCAGCGTTGTGAAGACCGCGACCGCCCCGGTCGCCAGCGTCGTGAAGACCGCGACCGCCCCGGTCGCCAGCGTCGTGAAGACCGCGACCGCCCCGGTCGCCGGCGTCGTCAAGACCGCGACCGCCCCGGTCGACGAGCGTCGTGAAGACGGCGACCGCCCCGGTCGCCAGCGTGGTGAAGACCGCGACCGCCCCGGTCGCCAGCGTCGTCAAGACCGCGACCGCCCCGGTCGCCACCGCCGTGAAGACCGCGACCGCCCCGGTCGCCAGCGTCGTGAAGACCGCGACCGCCCCGGTCGCCAGCGCCGTGAAAACCGCGACCGCCCCGGTGACCGGCGTCGTGAAGACGGCGACCGCCCCGGTGACGAGCGTCGTGAAGACGGCGACCGCGCCGGCGACGAGCGTCGTCGAAGACGGCCACCCCCCCGGTCGCCACCGCCGTGAAAACCGCGACCGCCCCGGTCGCCAGCGTCGTCAAGACCGCGACCGCTCCGGTCGCCAGCGTCGTGAAGACCGCGACCGCCCCGGTCACGAGCGTCGTGAAGACGGCGACCGCCCCGGTCGCCACGGTCGTGAAGACGGCGACCGCCCCGGTCGCCACGGTCGTCAAGACGGCGACCGCCCCGGTGACGAGCGTCGTGAAGACGGCGACCGCCCCGGTCGCCACGGTCGTGAAGACCGCGACCGCCCCGGTCACGAGCGTCGTGAAGACGGCGACCGCCCCGGTGACGAGCGTCGTGAAGGCGGCGACCGCCCCGGTGACGAGCATCGTGAAGACGGCGACCGCCCCGGTGACCGGCGTGGTGAAGACGGCGACCGCGCCGGTCGACGAGCGTCGTGAAGGCGGCGGCCGCTCCGGTGACGAGTGTCGTGAAGGCGGCGGCGGCGGCGGCGGCGGTGCCGGTGGCGCATGTGGTGTCGCAGGCGCTGGCGCAGGTCGTGACGACCCCGGCGGCTCGAGTGCCGGCACCGACCGGCCCGCAGCCGGTGGGGGTGGCGGGCGGCGGTCAGCCGACGGCCGCGGCCGGGGGGGCGGCGGGTGTGGCGCCGATCGGGTCGACGGAGCCGCCGGCGCCGTCGGCGGGCGTTTCGGCGGGGCCGGTGAGCGGGCCGACGGCCACCCGGGCAGAGCGGCCGGCGTCGGCTTCTTCGGCGCGGACGCCGCGTCCGGCGATCCTTCTCGGCGGGGCGCTCGAGGGACCGTCGACTGCGGCGTCCTCCGGGCGCGTGACGGTGTTCGGGACCCCGTCTTTGGGTGTGGCGTCTTTCGCCCCCACGACGGCTGTGAACCGGCCGGCGGCCGGGCGCGGTGGCGGTGTTCCGGCCGGGACGCCGGTTTCTCCGGTCGCGGCGCCCCCGGCCGTGGCGCCGGGGTCGTTCACCGGTGGTGGCGCGGGTGGCGGGTCCGGTCTGTTCTTCTTCGGCCTGGCGGCGGTGCTCGGGCTCGCCGGCGTGGCTGTTCCTCGTTTGGTCTGTTCGGTTCGGCCGGTCGCTGTGGCGGCTGTGCCTGAGCCGTTTTTGCGCTTGTTGGCGCGGCCTGGCTGAGACCCGGTCGGTCTCTTCCAGTCCTGGCATCGCGGGCTCGGTTGAGCCCGGGTGCTTCGTCTAGCAAGCCATAGGAGAACAGACTCGTGTCACGCTCACACTGGGCGTGGGCGAAGGGCTGTGAGCTGGTCGGCGCGGCAGTGCAGGGCGCCCGACGGCTTGGCCGGACCGGGGTGCTGCGGGAGCGCCTCGGGGCCAAGCGACCGGTTGGCACGGCTTCTTCGATCCCCACCCTGACCTGGATAGCGACGGCGGCGGTCCTGATCGCGGCGGTCGAACCCGCGCACGCGCAGGCGTCCGCGACCCGGGGGGCCAAGCCCCCGATCGCTCACCCCGTATCGCTCACCCCGCTCGCCTCCACCACCCGCCCCACAACCCCAGCCCATTCGACCAGCCCGCCGCGCGGGCGGCCGCTCGCGCCCGGAGCCGGCTACGCCGCTGCGCACGGCTCCCGGGCCGTCCGGGCGCTCCAGCACCGCCTCGCCGGCCTGGGCGACAGCCCCGGGGCGATCGACGGCAAATACGGCCCGCGGACCGAACAGGCCGTTATGCGGTTCCAGGCCGCCCGGCGGCTCCGCGTCGACGGGATCGCCGGCCCCCAAACCACCGCGGCGCTCGCCTCGGCAAACCCCATGCTCGTTCCCGGCGATGGCTATGTCCCCGGCGGGTCCGGGCAGGTCCGGTCGTTGCAGCGGCACCTGGCCCAGGCCGGGTTCCCGCCCGGCCCGATCGACGGCAAATACGGCCCCCGGACCGAACGAGCGGTCACCCGGTTCCAGGCCGCCCGGCACCTCCACATCGACGGGATCGCCGGCCCCCAAACCCTGAACCACCTCCAACCCGCCGCGCACCGCCCCGCCGCGCACCCCCGAACCGCCGGACGCGCCCGCCCGAGCACCCCACCCACACCCACCCCGCCCAGCTCGCCCCGGCCGCCCGCTCACACCCCGGCCCCGGCCCATCACCACCACGCACCCGGCCCGGGCTCGCCGCCGATCGCGGTACTCATCGCCCTCGCCGGCCTCGCCCTCGCCACCCTCGCCACCCTGGCCGCGCTCCTCCGGCACCGCAACCGCCCCACCCCCACACCCACACCCACCCCCACACCCACACCCGCCCCGGCCGCGGCCGGGCGGGAGGACACCACCCCCCCGGCCGCCCCGGAGGACGGCCACCACAACCACGCCGAACCGGTCAAGGCGAGCCGGTCAACCAGGCCGAGCCGGTCAACCAGGCCGACTGGGTACCCAAAGACCGGCCCCCCGGCGCCGGCGCGTTCAAACTCGGGCAACTCCTCGCCGCCGAGGGCAACCTCCCCGCCGCCCAAGACGCGCTGCGCCGCGCCGATCAACGCGGCCACCCCGCCGCCGCGTTCGAACTCGGCGTCCTCGCCGCCCAACAAGGCGACTGGATCGCCGCCGAGGACGCCTTCCGATCAAGCGACGAACGCGGCGACCCCGCCGCCGCCCTCGCCCTCGGCGTCCTCCTCGAACAACGCGGCGACCACACCGCCGCCGAACACGCCTACCACCGCGCCGAACAACGCGGCCACCCCGAAGCCGCCCACCACCTCGGCCTCCTCCTATTCAGCATCGGCGACCGAGACACCGCCGAACAAGCATTCGCCCGCGCCGACGACCAAGGCCACGCCCGCGCCGCCACCAACCACGGCATCCTCCTCGAAAACCGAGGCGACCTCACCGCCGCCCAACACGCCTACCAAAGAGCCGAACAACGCGGCGACCCCACCGCCGCGATCAACCTCGGCCTCCTCCACGAACACCAAGGCCACCCCCAAGCCGCCAAACACGCCTACCAAAGAGCCGACCAACAAGGCGAACCAGCCGCCGCCTACCACCTCGGCCGAATCCTCGAACAACAAGGCCACACCCAAGCCGCCAAAGCCGCCTACCAACGCGCCGACCAACAAGGCGACCCCGCCTCCGCCTACAGCCTCGGACGCCTACTCAACCACGAAGGAGACCACGCCGCCGCCGCCCAAGCCTTCAAACGAGCCGAAAACCAAGCCCCACCCGAACTCGCCGAACTCGCCCACGCCGCCCTCCGCGAACTCAACACCCACCACACAACAACCGACTGAACCACCCCCCGATCCACAACCCCCACCAACCCAACCCCCACAACACAACTCCCACAAACCTGGTAGGGCAACACCAGGGCAAAAAGGGGGCTGAACGCCGGCGGGGGTGGCCACACAGCCACCCCCACCGGCAACATCCCCCCCGCCCACGAGTGGCACGCGGCAGGTCGGGTCATGTCCGCACACTCGACGCGCGCCCCGGCTCGGGCGTGCCGTCTTGACCCGTATACGTCGCTCTGCGCACACTCGGCGCTGGCGGGGGAGGTCGAGTGTGCTGATATGACCCATGCGGGCCAGGTCACGGTGCCAGTAACCCGAGCAGTGACTCCGGACGACTCGACGCTCGGCACGTGTGTCCGCTTGGCTGGGTGAAACGCCGGGGCGGGCCGCCTCGCCTCGCGCCCGCCACAAACGCGGGGCGGGCTCGCGCGCCCGCACCAAACGCGGAACCCACCCAAGCCCCGACAGCCAACAAACACGCCCAATCGACCATCTAGCCTCAGAAAACGATGCGATGGCTCGTCGACGGCATGAACGTGATCGGCACGCGACCCGACCAGTGGTGGCGGGACCGCGACGCCGCGATGCTCAAGCTGGTCGACGTGCTCGAGCGCTGGGCCGCCGACTGCGGTGAGGACGTCACGGTGGTGTTCGAGCGACCGCCGCGGCCGCCGATCCGATCGACCGTGATCGAGGTCGCCCACGCCCCGAGACCGCGTCCGAACTCGGCCGACGACGAGATCGTCCGGCGCCTCCGCGCCGATCCGGATCCGGCTGCAGTTCGGGTCGTGACCTCGGACCGGTGGCTCGCCGACCGGGCCTGGGCCGCCGGCGCGAGCGTCGAAGGCGCGGATTCATTCAGGAGCCGAATCGAATAACTCCTGAAAGGTTCCTTGCCTGACGCGGGCACCTTGCCACAATCGGGTTAATGGCCGAGCAACCACGGCGACGGGAGAGCAGCCCCCGGCTACGGCCGGGAGGTCCCCCGCAGCAGCAGCAGCAGCCGCCCGGTTGGCGTGTGACACCGGCTCCCGACGGTCGCGGCCGCCAACCTGCCAAGCCGCCGTCGCGGCCGAACATCCGCTGGCTGGCGGTGATCCTGGTGATAGCGCTGATCGCGCTGAACTTCTGGATCTCCTCGCAGGCGCTCAGCCCGAGTCCGCGAGTCCAGATCCCCTACAGCCCGACGTTCCTCGCCCAGGCCGACGACAACAACGTCCAGTCGATCTCCTCGACCGGCGCCGCAATCGACGGGACTTTCAAGAAGCAGGTCAAGTACCCCTCCGACGGCCAGAGCTACACATATTTCTCCACCCAGATCCCGTCGTTCGCGAGCAACCAGCAGCTGTTCGCGCTGCTCCAGAAGAACAACGTCACGATCAACGCGCAGCCGACCAATCAGGGGCCCTCGTTCCTGACGAGCTTGATCTTCGGGTTCGGGCCGACGCTGTTGTTCCTGCTGCTGCTCGTATGGGTGTTCCGCCGAGCGGCGGCCGCCGGCGGCGGCGCCGGCGGGCTGATGTCGTTCGGCCGCTCGCGCGCGCGTCGGGTCGAGGCGCAGGACCAGCGCGTCACGTTTGACGACGTGGCCGGCATCGACGAAGCCAAGGCCGAGCTGACCGAGATCGTCGATTTCCTCAAGAACCCGGACAAGTATCTGAAGCTCGGCGGACGGATCCCGCGCGGTGTGCTCCTAAGTGGTCAGCCCGGCACCGGCAAGACGCTGCTCGCGCGGGCCGTCGCCGGCGAGGCGGGCGTGCCGTTCTTCCAGATGTCCGCGTCGGAGTTCGTCGAGATGATCGTCGGCGTCGGCGCCTCGCGCGTGCGCGACCTGTTCGCGCAGGCCAAGCAGGCCGCCCCCGCGATCATCTTCATCGACGAGCTCGACGCCATCGGCCGTTCTCGGGCTTCGGGCGGCGCCAATATCTCGGGCGGCCACGATGAGCGCGAGCAGACGCTCAACCAGATCCTCACCGAGATGGACGGGTTCGACCCGCGGCTCGGCGTGATCGTGCTCGGCGCGACCAACCGGCCGGAGATCCTCGACCCGGCACTGTTGCGGCCGGGACGGTTCGACCGCCGCGTCGTCGTCTCACCCCCGGACCGCGCCGGACGCGAGGCGATCCTCCGCGTGCACACCCGCGGCGTACCGCTCGACGATGAGGTCAACCTCGGCGCCATCGCCTCCTCCACCCCGGGGATGGTCGGGGCTGACCTCGAGAACCTCGTCAACGAGGCCGCGCTGCTCGCCGCCCGCCGCGAGCACGAGAAGGTCAATCGCGAGGACCTGAGCAACGCGCTCGAGCGGATCGTGTTGGGCGCCGAGCGCAAGGTGATGATCTCCGAGGCCGATCGCCGGCGCACGGCCTACCACGAGGCCGGCCACGCGATCGTGGGGATGCTCACTCCGGCCGCGGACCCGGTGCGCAAGGTGTCGATCATCCCCCGCGGCCAGGCGCTCGGGGTCACGTTCTCGGCGCCCGACGCCGACCGGTTCAACTTCGAGCAGCAGCACCTGCTCGCCCAGATCAAGGTGGCGCTCGGCGGGCGTGCCGCCGAGGAGCTCGTGTTCAGCGACATCACGACCGGCGCCGAGTCGGACATCCAGCTCCTGACCCGGATCGCGCGTCACATGGTCGGGCGGTGGGGCATGAGTCAGGCGATCGGACCGATCGCGGTGCTCCCGCAGGATGGGATGAGCCCGTTCCTGCCCGGAGTGGCTGAGACGTCCGAATCGACGCAGCGGCTCGTCGACGAGGAGGTCAGGAGGATCGTCGAGTCAGCCCACCGCGAAGTGAGCAGTCTGCTCCGCGAGAATCGCGCGAACCTCGACTCGCTCGTCGCCGGGCTGCTCGAGCACGAGACGCTCGACGAGGCCGACGCCTACGCCGCCGCTGGACTTCCGCGCAACCCGCTGGCCGAGCGCGAGCCGCAAGTGCCCGTCGACGCGCTCCGCGCCGACTCGTCGCACGAGCGACCGCTTCGCTGACCTGCCGCTAGGCGCCGTCAATCGCCGAGCCGGGTGAGGCGGGCGAGCGCCTCGTGGCACTCGACCACGCGGCGCTTGACCGGGTCGTCGTCAGGACGGTCGTGGACGAGGTCCCAGGTGCGATCGGCGATCTCGCGCGCGGACTCGGCGGTGGCGCTCTGCCACAGGCGATCGATGAGCGTGATCTCGAAGCTCTGGAGCTGGTCGGCGGGGTCGCCTGGAGGCATCCTCGGGAGTGGCTCCGCGATCGTCTCCTTCCACATCGCCGTGGCGACAAGCAGTCGATTTCGCAGCGTGATCTGATCCATCGGCGGCATCCAGGGCCAGCCTAACGGATCGCCCCTCGCGACTCAGCGGAGCACGGGCAGAGAATGCTTCACGTTCAGCGCCGGCGCGAACAGGTCTCCCAGATCCTCCACGCGCGCGAGCAGCTCATGCGCCTCGAACGTGAGCAGCTGCTCGTCGCCCTGGTCGTGGCAGGCCTGCACTTCGTCCCAGGTCACCGGGGTCGACACCGTGGGGCGCTCGCGCGCGCGTAGCGAGTACACGTTCGCCGTCGTCTTGTGCTCGTCGTTCTGGCTCCAGTCGACCAGAACCTTCCCGGGGCGCAGCCGCTTGGTCATGCGCGATACGACGATGTCCGGCATCCGCTGCTCGAGCACCTCGGCGACGCGCCGGGCGAACGGCTTCGTCGCGCGATAGTCGGTAGGGGTGTTCAGCGGCACGTACACCTGGAGCCCCTTGGATCCCGACGTCTTGGCGACGCTCTCGAGCCCGAGCTGCTCGAACAGGCCGTGCAGGACAAGCCCGACCTCACAGCACTCGACGAGCCCGGCCGGTGCGCCGGGATCGAGGTCGAACACCATCATCGTCGGCTGGTCGGGCTTCGGCGCCAGCGATAGCGAGGTGTGCAGCTCGATGTCGGCGAGGTTCGCCAGCCAGATCAACGTCGGGCGGTCCTGCGCGAGCGTGTAATTGATGTCGCCGATGCGCACCGTCTGCACCCATTCGGGGCGGTGCGACGGCGACTGCTTCTCGTAGAAGTACGGCTCCTCGACGCCGTTGGGGTAGCGCTTGAGCGTGAGCGGGCGGTCGTGGAGGTGCGGAAGCACGAACGGCGCGACCCGCCCGTAGTAGGCCACCAGGTCGCCCTTGGTGAAGCCGGTCTCCGGGTAGAGCACCTTGTCCCAGTTGGTGATCCTCAGCTCGCGTCCCTCGGTTCTCACCAGAAGCGCGCCCTCGGACAGACGCTCGACCTCGTCGAACAGCGCCTCCGGTGCATCCGGATTCTCGGGGTCCGCCGGTTGCTCGCCGGGGCTCGTCTCGGCGACCACCTCGACTGCGGGCTTGTCGTCGCGCAGCCCCTTGAACGATGGCGCCCGCATCACGCGCTCGGACGTCCACTCGCGGAACTCGACCTCGGCGACGAGACGCGGCTCGACGAACACCGCCTCGCGCGGGATTCGGACCCGCCCACCCCCGACGTCGAACGGGCTTGTGTCGCGTTTGATCGGGACGAGGCGTTTGCGGAGGTCATCGAGCGTCTTCTCGGTGAACCCGGTTCCCACCCGCCCCGCGTACCGGAACTTGCCGTCCTCGTAGTAGCCGACGAGCAGCGCGCCGATCCGGTCGGTCCGCCGCCCCTCGCCCGGGATCCATCCGGCGATCACGAACTCCTGGCGCAACGTGTTCTTGATCTTCAGCCAGTTCCCGCCGCGGCGGCCGGGCTCATAGCGAGAGTCGAGGCGCTTGGCTACCACACCCTCTAGGCCCTGCTTCGACGTGGCCTCGAGCAGCTGTGTTCCCCGGCCCCGGTGGGCGGCCGGGACGCGCCACGCCGGACCTTCGAGCTCGAGCGTTTCGAGCTGGCTGCGCCGCTCGGAGTACGGGCGGTCCATCAGCGAGTGCCCGTCGAGATACAGCAGGTCGAAGATCGCGTAGACCACCGGGGTGCTGCTCATCAGGCGCCGGACGGAACTCGGGGAGGTCACGTGCATCCGGCTCTGGAGGCGCTCGAAGCTCGGGCGGCCGCGGTCGTCGAAGGCGACGATCTCCCCGTCGAGCACCGCCTCGTGCATACCCAGCGCCCCCACGAGCCCGCGAACCTCCGGGTAGGCGTCGGTGATCTCGTTCAGGTTGCGGCTTTCCATGCGCAGGCGGCCCGGCTGCACGTAGGCGATCGCGCGGACGCCGTCCCACTTGACCTCGAACGACCAGCGTTTCTGGTCGCGCGGGAGCACCGCCGACGGCCTGGCCATCATCGGCACGATCCGTTCGGGCATCGGCTCCCGGTCTGGATCCGCCGGCGGGTCCATCCGATGGATCATCCAGTCGTTTTTGGAGTCGCCGGCCTTCCCAATCGGGAACAGCCCGTACCGGCCGCGCAGGCGCTCGCCGTGGAAGGTCACCTCGACCTTGCGGTCCTCCCATTTGTGAACGTCGTAAGTGCCCTCGTCCCAGATCGTCATCGTCCCGGCGCCGTACTGGCCCTTCGGGATATCGCCTCGGAACTCGAGGTACTCGAGCGGGTGATCCTCGGTGCGGACCGCGAGCCTGTTGTCCTTCGGGTCGGCGGGGATGCCGTTCGGGATCGCCCACGACGCGAGGACGCCATCGTGCTCGAGGCGCAGATCCCAGTGCAGGCGGGTGGCGTGGTGCTCCTGGACGACGAACCGGCGTCCGTCCGCCGAGTCCTCATTCCCGGACGGCTCCGAGGTCTCCGCGAAATCGCGCTTGGCGCGGTAGCTCGACAGCTTGTCCTTGTCCTTGGTTCGCGGCATTCGACGACTGATGATCCCGGACGCGTCCGGTGAGCGAATCCTGAACGGCGGCTGAACTCGTCCATCCCGCGGAAAGAAGGCGCGAGGCAGCGGCGTCTTCTGGCTGGAACCAATCCAAAAGAAGGGGGCTGTGATGGACGTGAGCAAGTTCTCTCGCGAGGACCTGATCCTGGCGGCGTGGCGCTGTTTTGCTGTTCCACATCCATTTCAGCCTGTTCGGGATTGGCTTCTGGGCGGCCGTCGTCCTGACCGCGGCGCTGGGTTGTGGTCGCGTCGAGGGCGCGTGGCGCGGAGCGGGTGGTGCCCACGCTCGCCTGACGGGCGGCGGCCGGGATCGCTGTCGCGCTCGTGGCGACGGGCGCCTCGCCGCCGGTGCCGAGCGCCGACGCCGCGATCATGCGCCATGTAACCGCTGCGCTCACCGCGCCGCCGGCGACGATCCTCCACGAGCGGGCGCTGATTACGTCCGGGTCGACGACGGCGACGTACGAGCTGTGGCAGCAGAGCGGCCAGCCCCACTCCTACCACCGCGTGATCAAATGGGGACACGAGGGCACCGGCACCGGAGGCGAGCCGACCGATCCCGCCGCCGAGCTTCGCGCGCTCGTCGCCTCTGGCAACGCGCACGTCTAGGCCTCGGTGCCTACGAGTACCTTCCGGCCACGGCCGCGAACCTTGCGAAAATGAGGTAGCCGCAGACCTCTTCACAAATGTTTACGTGCGCGCGCCACAATTGCCTGCATGGCGCGCGTACTCGTTGTGGATGACGAGCCTGCCGTAAGGCGTGCGCTCGAGCGTGCCCTGCGCCTCGATCGGTATGACGTGGAGCTCGCCGGCGACGGCGAAGAGGCGCTCGACGCGCTCGCGAACTCGCCGCCCGATGCGGTGATCCTGGACATCGGGATGCCGAAGCTCGACGGCCTCGAGGTCTGCCGCCGGATGCGCCAGGCCGGCGACCGCACGCCGATCCTGATGCTGACGGCGCGCGACGCGATCGACGACCGCGTCGAGGGGCTCGACGTCGGGGCGGACGACTACCTCGTCAAGCCGTTCGCGCTCCGGGAGCTTCAGGCCCGGCTCCGGGCACTCCTGCGCCGCTCGGGCGAGGGCGACGACGGCGAGGTCCTCCGCTATGCGGACCTCGTCCTCGATCCGGTCGCGCACGAGGTCCGGCGGGCCGATCGCGTGATTGAGCTGTCGAAGACCGAGTTCCTGCTGCTGGAGCTGTTCATGCGCCACCCTCGTCAGGTGCTGACCCGTTCTACGATCTTCGAGAACGTGTGGGGATATGACTTCGGGCCCACATCCAACGCGCTTGGCGTGTACATGGGCTACTTGCGGCGCAAGACCGAGGCCGGTGATGAGACCCGCCTGCTCCATACGGTCAGGGGAGTCGGCTACGTGCTGCGCGACTGACGGAGGGCCTGAGTGCCTCTGCGCCGCAGACTTGCCATCGCATGTGCCTCAGCCGTAGCGCTGGCGATTCTGCTGGCAGCGATCGTCGTCTACGTCGTGGTCCGCTCCGAGCTGCTGGGTCAGGTAGATGACGAGCTCCACGCGCAGGCGGCGCTGTTGTCGGGCGCGCTCCGGTGTGGCAGCAATCAAGGCCCGGCTAGCCCACCGGGCGGCGGGGCGCCGATATGGCAGATCGTCACCAGCGATGGCGCAGTCGCCTGCGGCGAGGGCAACGTTCCGCTCCCGTTCGACTCGGTTGCGCAGTCGTACGCCGCCGGCAACCCCGGCCCGCCCTCCCTCGAGAACGTCACCGTCGGAGGCACTCCGCTACGC
Organism: uncultured Solirubrobacterales bacterium; assembly: GCA_963737055.1. Classification (GTDB taxonomy): domain Bacteria; phylum Actinomycetota; class Thermoleophilia; order Solirubrobacterales; family Solirubrobacteraceae; genus Palsa-465. Next base: position 546,885 of record CAVTRE010000006.1, read on the forward strand.
CAGCTCACCCTCCCGGTCACCGTCATGGGCGGGTTCGGTCAGGCCGAGTCCGCGGCATTGCAGCTCGCGCGGCCGCTGGAACCCGTACGCAACGTCCTCGCGGAGCTGCGACTGGTCCTGTTCCTGCTGTGCGCGGGCGGGATTGCGCTCGCCGCCTGCCTCGGCCGGGTCGCGGCCGGGCGTGTGCTGGCGCCGATCACCGAGGTCGCCGAGACCGCCCAGCACATCACCGACACGGAGGATCTGACGAGCCGGATCCATTACCACGCCGACGACGAGGTCGGACAGCTCGCCACGCGCTTCAACGCCATGATCGAGCGGTTGCAGAGCTCCCGCGAAGCGCTCGACGACTCCGTGCGGGCCCAGCGCCAGCTCGTGGCCGACGCCTCACACGAGCTCCGCACCCCGATCACGAGCCTAAGGACGAACATCGAGGTCCTGCTCGCCGGCGACGCGCTTTCCGAGGAGGACCGGCACCGGCTGCTGGCGGACGTGCTCGAGCAGAGCGAGGAGCTCAGCGCGCTGATCGTTGATGTGATCGAGCTCGCCCGTGGCGACCTACCGATCACCTCGGCCGAGGACGTCCGGCTCGATCGCGTCGTCGCCGACTGCCTGACTCGCGCTCGGCGCGACTTCCCCCAGATCCGCTTCGAGAGCTCGCTCGAGCCGGCCGTCGTCGACGGCGTCCCGGAGCGGCTCGCCCGCGCGATCAACAACCTGCTCGACAACGCCGCACATCACTCCGCCGCCGGTGGCGTCGTCGAGGTCATCGTCGATGAGCGAGGACTGCGCGTCCGCGACCACGGCACCGGTATCGATCCGGCCGACTTGCCCTACGTGTTCGACCGGTTCTACCGAGGCGCGAACTCCCGCCACCGCCAGGGCAGCGGCCTCGGGCTCGCGATCGTCCGCCAGGTGGCCGTGCAGCACGGAGGGTCCGTCGAGGCAGACAACGCTCCCGACGGCGGCGCCGTGTTCGTGCTACGGCTGCCTACCTTGGCGGAGGATCAGCTCGACCAGTCCGAGGCGCCGCTCGGAGCCAGCGGCGACCCGCTGTCGCTTCGGTAGGAGGTCCGGTTACAGCTTCTGCGGGCGGGCGATCCGCGCCTGGCGCGCGAACAGGAACCGCTTGCGCAGGAAATAGGCGGAGATCGCGAATACGACCCCGACCGGTATCAGCAGCAGCGCCCGAATCGCGGGCGTCCCGATCGTGAGCGCGATCACGAACTCCGCCGCCACCGCTGGGATCGCCGCGAGCAGGACGGTGTGCGAGCGGTAGCCCGAGAAGTGCTCGCGCGTGGTCACCTCAACCACGCCGAACAGGCAGATGACGACACCGCCGATCAGGGCGACGGTGGCGTGGTTGATCACTCCGATGATGAGGACGACGGCGCCGACGAGGATCGAGATCTCGGCGACCGGGAGGCCGCCGAATGGGCTCGGCGGTCGTTCGCCGTACGCGCCCATCGCCCCGGCGCGGCGCCGGGGCGGTCTCGGCTCGGAGACGCCGGCGGATCCGGAGCGGCCCACGGTCCCCTCGGGGCGGCCCGCGGCCTGCTCGGGCCTGGCCTCGCGGGGCGCGAGCGGACGCGCCCGCGCCGTTCCCGGATTATGGCGCTTGCGTGAGCGCCGCTTGGACCTCTGACTCGCCACCGTCGCGCGAGGATAAACCCTGCGCGGCGTAGGGAGTTAGGGTGTGCGCGCCGCCTCGGGCGGCGTCGAGGCGTCGGCGAACTCGCGGAACAGCCCCGTGACGACGAACACCGTCTGCTCGGCGATATCGACCGTGTTGTCGCCCACGCGCTCGAGGCAGCGGGCGACGAGGATCATGAACATGGCCCACTCGCGCAGGTCGAGGTTGTCGCCGATCTCGACCGCCCGGCGGAAGATCTCGCGGTTGAGCCGATTGATCTCCGTGTCCTGGCGGACGAGATCCTGCGCGAGCTCGACGTTGCGCCCGGCGAACGCCTGCTTGGCCTGCGAGACCTGCGAGCGGGCGAGGCGGCCCATCCGCTCGATCGAATCCAGGATGTCTTTGTCCTTCGGCGTCTCATAGCCCGACAACGGCACCAGCTTGGCGATATTCACGCACTGGTCGCCCATCCGCTCGACGCACCTGATCACGTGCAGGAGCGCGGCGACGATTCGGAGGTCGCCGGCGACCGGCGCCTGGCGGGCGAGCAGGGACAGGATCCCCTGGTGCACCTCGAGGTAGCGGCCGTCGATCCGGTCGTCGTCGGCGACGACCATGCCGGCAAGCTCGACGTCCTGGTAGGACAGGGACTCGAGCGAACGGTCGAGCTGCTGGATGACGAGGTCGAGCCCGTCCAGCGCCTGCGCTTCGAGCGCGCGCAGACTCTCGTGGAACTGGTGGCGAGTCTCGTGCATAAGCTCGTCGCTACCCGAACTTCCCGGTGACGTACCGCTCGGTACGCTCGTCGGACGGGTTGGTGAAGATCTTGTTTGTCTCGTCGTGCTCGATGACCTCGCCCTCGAGCATGAACACCGTCGAGTTGGCGACCCGCGCGGCCTGCTGCATGTTGTGGGTCACGATCACGATCGTGTAGCGCTCCTTGAGCTCGTCGATCAGCTCCTCGATCTTCAGCGTCGAGATCGGGTCGAGCGCCGACGCCGGCTCGTCCATCAGGATCACCTCGGGCTCGATCGCCACCGTCCGCGCGATGCATAGCCGCTGCTGCTGGCCGCCGGACAACCCGATGCCGGGTGAGCTCAGACGATCCTTGACCTCATCCCAGAGACCCACTGCGTGGAGCGAGCGGTGGACGAGGTCCTTCAGGTCCTTGCTCTTCGTGCCGGTCAGCCTCAGGCCGGCGGCCACGTTGTCGAAGATCGACATGGTCGGGAACGGATTGGGCTTCTGGAACACCATCCCGATCAGGCGGCGGACGGCGGTGACGTCGACGTCGGGCGCGTAGACGTCGAGCTCGTCGAGCTTGACGCTGCCAGTAGCGCGCGCGCCGGGGATCTCCTCGTGCATCCGGTTGATGCACCGGACCACCGTCGATTTGCCGGATCCCGAAGGCCCGATCAGCGCGGTCACCTCGTTGGCCGGGAAGTCGATCGTGACATCCTTGATCGCGTGCACATTCCCGTAGTAGGCGTTCAGGTCGTTCAGCTTGACCGCGTGACCGGCCTTAGCCGTGACCGCTCCTGGCTTCGGGGCTGCCGGCGCCGCCTGCGACCGGTCCGGCGAAGGGCCCCCAGCGGTGGACATATCCGTTCGTTCCTTACTCGTCGTGTCAGGAGTGTTCATGCTCGTCGACTCCTCGAGGCAATGAAGCGAGCGATGATGTTGAGTAGTAGCACGATCACCACCAGCGTAAGCCCTGCGCCCCATGCTCGGTTGACAATTTCGGTTCTCGGCGACTGGATGTCCGTGTAGATCTGGACCGGAAGCGAGTTCATCAAGCTCCCCAGGTTGAAGGTCAGCCCGAAGGCGGCCGTCACCGTGAACAGCAGCGGCGCGGTCTCGCCCATCCCACGCGCCACCGCCAGCAGCGATCCGGTGACTAGACCCGGCGCGGCGGTGGGGAGCACGACTCTGCCGATCATGCGCCAGCGCGGGGCGCCCAGCGCGAGCGCGGCTTCGCGCAGGCTGCTCGGCACCAGGAGGAGCACGACCTCGGCGGAGCGCACCACGATCGGGATCATCAGGAGCGACAGGGCGATCGACCCCTTCCACGCGGTGAACCCGCCCCCGACGTGTGCGGTCACGAGCACGATGTAGATGAACAGGCCGAACATGATCGAAGGCACGCCCGTCATGACATCGACGAAGTAGCGCACGGTGTTGGCAAACCACCCCTGCTTGCCGTACTCGGTCAGATACAGCGCTACGCCGATCCCGATCGGAATCGCGATCAGCGACGCGAGCAGGAGCATCTCGAGTGAGCCGAAGATCGCGCTCCGGATCCCCCCTGGGTTGCCGAAGAAGCTGCCCGTGGGGTCGGTAGTGAAGAAGCCGCTCTGAGTCCACCCGCTGACTCCTCGCTTGACCAGGTAGAAGAGGATCAACACCAGCGGGACCAGCGCGATCAGCGTCGCGGCGAGCAGCGCACCCCGCATCACCTTGTCCGTGACTCGCCGGCGAGAGCTGACCGGGGGCAGGGTCGCTGCGGTGATGGTGCTCATGCTTCGCTCAGGTCGGTGGAGGCGATCGTCATGCCGGTGGCACCGGTGCCACGAGCGCCGTGCGAGCCGCGAGACACGAACCAGCGCGCGATGATGTTCACGATCAGAGTGAGGATGAACAGGACGAGACCCGCGGCGAACAACGCCGAGACGTGGATTCCCTGGGCCTCGCCGAACTCGTTAGCGATCACGGCCGCGAACGTGTTGCCCTGCGCGAACAGGTGGTTGCCGATCACCGGCGCGGCGCCGATCACGAGCACGACGGCGATCGTCTCGCCGAGCGCACGACCGAGACCAAGCATGGCCCCGCCGGTGATGCCCGGGCGCGAATAGGGCAGCACGGCGATCCGGATCATCTCCCAGCGGGTGGCGCCGAGCGCCAGCGCGGCCTCCTTGTTCTCCGCCGGAACCGTGGCGATCACCTCCCGGGAGATCGCGGACACGATCGGGAGGATCATGATCGCGAGGATCAGCCCGGCGATGAAGTAGTTGTAGAGCGTCGGCGTGCCGCCTCCGATCCAGGGGATGAACGAGAACGTGCTCGCGAACCACTTCTCGCCCCCGAGCAGCTTCGGAGCCAGCACGAACACACCCCACAGGCCGTAGACCACCGACGGCACCGCGGCGAGCAGGTCAACCAGGATCGACAGCGGCTGCCGCAGCCGGCGTGGGCACATCTCGTTGATGAACACCGCGGACGCCACCGCGACCGGCACTCCGATGACCATGGCGATCGCCGAGGTGACCAGCGTCCCTACCAGCATCGCGGCGCCGTGGTAGATGTTGTGGTTGACGTCCCAGTCGTTCCCGAACACGAAGCTCAGCCCGAACTGGCTGAACACCGTGTGCGACTCCCCGATCAGCCGGATCAAGAAGTAGACGATCAGGACGAGGATCGCCGCGGCCAGGGCGGAGAGACCCCATTTCAGCGCGAGATCGGGAACGCGGCTGGCGGGCGACCGCTCGAGTGACGAGCGGCCGCCTGCGACTGTGGTAGCGCTTGCTTCCACGTACCTTCCTTACTACGAGATGGCCGAGCCGTTGCAGACCATCGTGGCCAGCTGCGTATTGTCCTTGTCGGCGAGCGACGAGGGCAGCGGCGCGTACGGCAGCTGGTTGCCGCCCTGCCCGAGGGTCTGCTGTCCGGCCCCGAAGGCGTACGTGAGGAACTTCTTCAGCGCGCCGGCGGTGCCGGAGCTGGCGCCACCGTCCTTGCACGGGTCCTTGTAGGCGTCGATGAACGTCTGCGAGACGATCGGGTACGCACCCGGGCTCGGCGAGTTAATCGTCGAGATACCGAGGTCCGGTGGGACCTTGATCCCGAGGAACGCAGCCGACGAATTGGCGATGGTCGGCAGCACGTACGAGCCGGCCGAGTTCTTGACCGCCGCGTAGGTGAAATTGTTCTCGATTGCGTACGCCTGCTCGACGTAGCCGATCGCGCCCGTGGTCTGATGGACGACGGCCGCGACGCCCGAGTTGCCCTTGGCGCCGGTGCCGGTCGGCCACTTGACGTCCTTGCCCTCACCGACCGACGACTTCCAGGTCGGGTCTGTGTCCGACAGGAACGTGGTGAAGCCCTGGGTCGTGCCCGAGGAGTCCGACCGGTGCACCACGGTGATGTTCGAGCTCGGAAGGCTCGTGCCGGGGTTCAGCGCCTTGATCGCCGGATCATTCCACGTCTTGATCTGGCCGCTGAAGATCTTTGCGATCGTCGCGCCGTCGAGCTTCAGGCCGCTCTTGACGCCGGACAGGTTGTACGACACGGTGATCGCGCCGGCAGCGACTGGGAACTGGAGCACCGGGCCCTTCATCTTGGCCTTGTCGGACGCCTTCAGCGCCGGATCGCTCCCGGCGAAGTCGACCGTCGCCGCCTCGAGCTGGGTCTGACCGGCTCCCGAGCCGACCGGGTTGAAGTTGACCGTGAGGCCCTGGCCCTTGAGGGTTGACCCCCACTGCTGGTAGATCGGGGCAGCCAGCGTCGAGCCGGCGCCGTTGATCGTCCCGGAGCCTGAGCTGCTGCTGCTCCCGCCGCTGCTGGTGGACGAGCTGCTCGCGGCGCCGCCACCGGCGCTCGAGGTGCTGCTGTTATTCGAGCCGCACGCCGCCACCACCAGCGCCGACACCAGCGCGGTAGCGATCAGTGCGATAGGTCTTGGTTTCAAGGTCACATCTCCTTAACTAGGTGTGCGCCAGAGTCTGGGTCCATGGACCGGCCGAGGTGTTATCCACTTGTGAACCGATCGTTCACGTTCTGTACGGGTTCGGCGGCCAGCCGGTAGCCGAAGCCAAAGTGGGTGTGGATGAACCGCCACCCCGGTAGCGCATCCTCGAGCTTCACTCGGAGCTTTCGCACGTACACGTCGACCGATCTGTCTCCCGCCCGCATCTCGCGCCCCCAGACGAGCCGGAACAGCTCCTCGCGCGGCATTATCCGGTCAGCGCGGCGGCCAAGCTCGGTCAGCAGCCGCAGTTCCCGGATCGAAAGCACCAGCGCCCGTCCGTTCGCGCGCGCGAGGTGCTCCTCCGGAAGGATCTGCAACGGGCCCACCTCGATCACCTCGCTGCTCGAGTGCGCGGTTGCCGGCATTCGGACGATGCTCTCGTCCACGGTCCCCGAGCGCGTTAACGAATCGTGACGGCGATGTGAACAACTTGTGATCGAAGGCCTCGCGCGATTACGGCCTCACGGCGGCCTATAACCACTCGGCGACGCCGCGGCGCCAGATATCAGCTCAGCGGCTCAAGGCCGCGGGCTCAGGCGCCGGCTCGAGCGCGCGGCGATTCACTTCGATCTCGTCCACTTCGAGCTCGGGAGCAAATCTATAACCCACCCCGAAGTGCGTGTGAATGTAACTCCAGGATGGCGATATGGCGCGCAGCTTCTGGCGGAGCTTTCGGACGAACACGTCGACCGACCGGTCGCCGTGCGCCATGGCGTAGCCCCAAACCCGTTCGTAGATCTCCTCGCGGCGAAGCACCCGATCGGATTGCGCCAGGAGTTGGAGGATCTCGAACTCGCGCGCCGTCAGCTCGAGACTCTGCTCCGCAACGTAAGCCTGGTAGAGGTCCGGGCGGATCGTGATCTCGCCGATCGTCGCGGCGACGTCGATCGCCGGCAGCTCCTGGCGCCGGTGGCGGCGGACCGCCGCCTCGATCACGCAGATCAGCTCCTCCGGGTGGCAAGGCTTGGTCATCCACGCGTCGGCGCCGAGCCGCAGGCCGCGGACTCGCTGCGCGACCGATGACGGGCCCGTGCAGACGATCACAGCCAGGCCGGGAAGGCGGCCGCAGACGCGTTCGAGGTAGTCCCAGCTCTCCGGTCCGACGACCGAGAGGTCGAGGACGAGCGCGTTGAGGCGCATCGACACCAGCGTTTCCACCGTCGCCGGGCTGGAAAGGGCGCGGTGGTCGCAGCCGAGCGCCCCGAGACGGTTCGCGAGCACCTGCATGAATCCGGGGTCGCGGTCGATCACCGCCACCCGGAGCCTGGCCTGGGCGCGCTGGGGGGGTGCCTGTCCCCCAGGCCGCCCGTCGCTGTGCTCTTGCGACATCGGGGAGGACTGTAGTGGACCTGACCGCTGAGGAAGGGGCGCCCAGGACCGTGGTCACAAGAACTTTACATGCAAAAAGCGAGTGAAGAGGCCCGACCGAGCGCGCGATGCTGTGCGGCGGGGTGGCGAGTCGGGCTAGATCGGGAGCACGGACATCCCCCGCCCCGATTTGAAGAGCTCGTGAAGACCTGCTCCGATGGGCTCGGGCAAAGGGGTTCGGACGCTATCCTGACCGTCGAACGCGCCTCCCGCGCGCCGCACTTCAAGATGGCTTCTCGAACCAAGCAGAAAGAAGAGGCACGTGCCCGCCGCCTCGAAGAGGAACGCGCTCGCGCGGAACGCGCCCGCCGCGACCGGCGCCTGCGCACGGTCGGCGCGATCGTCCTCGGCGCGGTCGTCGTCGTCGCCGTCCTGATCATCGTCAGCAGCGGCGGCGGCAAGAAGGGCGGCCTCCAGACGGGGACCGAGGCCAGCGCCACCTCGACGGCGGTCAACGGGCTACTCGCCGGCATCCCCCAATCGGGCGCGACGCTGGGGAGCCCGAACGCGCCGGTGACGATGACCTATTACGGCGATTACGAATGCCCCGTCTGCCAGGCGTTCACGCTTCAGGGGGGCTTCCCCCAGCTGATCCAGAATGAGGTGCGCCAGGGGAAGGTCAAGGTCGTCTACAAGTCCTTCTGTACGGCGACGTGCAACGGCCCGGGTCAGACCGTGTTCAACACCCAACAGGTGGCAGGGCTCGCCGCCGGCAAGCAGAATCTGTTCTGGCAGTTCACCGAGCTGTTCTACCGCGAGCAAGGCCAGGAGGACACGGGCTACGTGAATGAGGCCTACCTCACCGGGCTGGCACGACAAATCCCCGGCCTGAATCTGACCAAATGGCAAACGGACCGGCAGGACGCCAGTCTGGCCACCCAGGTCGCCGCCGATGCGACCGCCGGCCACAACATCGGCGTGAACGGAACGCCGACGCTGATCTTCCAGGGACCGAAGGGCCAGGCTGCCCCGAACGCCGCGGTCCCCACGTACGCCCAACTGCAGCAGGCCGTCAAACAAGTCTCGTGAGCACCGCGGTCAGCACCGCCGGGCCCCGGAGCATCAGCCTCGACGGCAAGCTGCGGATCGCCATCGGCGTGCTGTCCGTGATCGGGATCGGGATCGGCGGCTACCTGACCTACACCCACTACGCCGGCCTGCACGTCCTCTGCCTGTCCAGCGGGGGGTGTGAGACCGTCCAGCACTCGAGCTACTCAAAGCTCGGCGGCATCCCGGTCGCCACCCTCGGTCTCGCCGGCTACATCGGCATCCTGTTCTCGCTCGCGATCCGCGGCGAGCTTGGCCGCGCCCTCGGCTTCGGACTCGCGCTCGTCGGCTTCCTGTTCAGCATGTACCTCACGTATCGTGAGGCGTTCACGATCCACGCCTACTGCCAGTGGTGCTTGGGCAGCGCCGCCGTGATGACCCTGCTCGCGATCCTCACCGCGATCCGGATGCTCCGGTTTGAGGCGGCCGCACCGGCCGCGCCGCGGAAACAGGTCAGCCGCGCCGAGCGCCGGCGCCAGATGGCCGGCCGGCGCTAGCACCCGACCGCCCCTCGACCTGCAAGAGCTGCCATTCGCCCCGGCCCGTGAGGACCGTGGCAGACGCCGCATGCACCACATGCGCGCTCTGCCACGATCGGCCGGACGCGGCTCGATTGGCCGGTTCTGCATGCTCTTCAGGCGGACGCAGCTCGATTGGCCGGTTCTGCGTGGCCCATCGGCCGGACGCGGCCCGATCGGCCGGTTCTGCATAGCCCATTGGCGCCCGTGGCATGCATCTGATATATCACGGGTGGGAGCCGGGGGACCCGGGCCAACCGGGCGAACGAACCGAACGAACCGAACGAACCGAACGAGCCAGAACGAGCCAGAACGAGCCGAACGAGCCAGAACGAGCCCAGCGAACCGAACGAACGGGCGGACATGACCGGAGCAGGCAACAACCAACGCGTCGTCGTGATCGGCGCGGGGATCGTGGGGAACAGCCTCGCGTACCACCTCACGCGCCTCGGCGTGAGCGACATCACGATGATCGACAAGGGCCCGCTGCCGAATCCAGGCGGGTCGACCGGTCACGCCTCGAACTTCATCTTCCCGGTCGACCACTCGAAGGAGATGACGCTGCTGACGCTCGAGAGCATGCGTCAGTACAAGGACCTCGGCGTGTTCATCGAGAGCGGCGGGATCGAGATCGCGCGCACCGATGAGCGGATGCAGGAGCTCACACGGCGGGTCGTGTCGGCCAAGTCGTGGGGGATCGAACCGGTGGAGCTGCTGACCCCGGAGCAGGTCAAGGATAAGGTCCCCTTCATCAACGAGACGCTGATCCTCGGCGGCTTCTACACCCCGGGCGCCGGCGTGGTCGACTCGCTCCGCGCCGGGACGATCATGCGCGAGCGCGCGATCGAGGCGGGCATGAAGGTCTCGGCGAACACCGAGGTCCTGGGAATCGACGTCGAGCACGGCCGCGCCACCCGCGTCAAAACCACTAAAGGCGACTTCGACGCCGACATCATCGTGATCGCGTGCGGCGCCTGGAGCCCGCGCATTGCCCGGATGGCCGGCGCGTCCATCCCGCTGACACCGATGGTCCACCAGATGATCGACATCGGGCCCGTGCCGCGGTTCGCGAACACTACGGGGATGATCGAGTACCCGATCGTCCGCGACGTCGACACGAACATGTACGAGCGCCAGGAGGGCACCGGCCTCGAGATCGGCTCCTACGCCCACCGCCCGATCACGCTCGAGGCCGACGACATCCCGAGCATCGAGGAGTCGGCGCTCACCCCGACGGAGCTTCCATTCACCCAACACGATTTCGATCCGCAAATGGAGATCGCGCTCGATCTGATGCCCGAGATCGTCGGCGACGAGACCGTGGGCGTGAAGTACGCGATCAACGGCGTGCTGTCTGTCACTTACGACGGCATGCCCCTCCTCGGCGAGACCCCGGAAACCCGAGGCCTCTGGTCCGCAGCGGCGATCTGGATCAAGGAGGGCCCCGGCGCCGGCAAGACGGTCGCCGAGCTGATCGTCCACGGCGAGTCCGAGATCGACGTGTTCGAGTCGAACATCGCGCGCGCGTACTCGTGCCAGAAGACCCGGACCCACATCGTGTCCCGGGCCTCCGAGGGCTTCAACAAGATGTACGGGATCGTCCACCCCGGCGAGCAGTGGGAGTCGGACCGCCGCGTCCGCCTCTCGCCTTTTCATGAGCGGGAAAAAGAACTGGAAGCGGTGTTCGTCGAGGGCGCCGGCTGGGAGCGTCCGAACTGGTACGGGTCCAACGCCGGACTCCTCGACGAGTACGGCGACCGCGTCACGAAGCGCGAGGCCGAGTGGGAGTCGCGGTGGTGGTCGCCGATCATCAACGCCGAGCACCTCGCGATGCGCGACCGCGCCGCGATGATCGACCTGAGCGCGTTTGCGATCTTCGACGTGGTCGGACCGGGCGCGCTGCAAACAGTCCAGAACGTCGCGATGCGCCAGATGAACGTGCCGGTCGGCCGGGTCGTGTACACGCCGCTGCTTACCCCGAGCGGCGGCTTCAAGCAGGACCTGACGATCATGCGGATCGCCGACGACGTGTTCCGGTTCGTGACCGGTGGCGCGTACGGGATGTCGGACAAGAAGTGGGTCGCCGACCACCTCCCCGGGAACGGCTCGGCTCAGATCCACGACCAGACCAACGCGTTCACCACGCTCGGGCTATGGGGCCCCCGCGCGCGCGACATCCTGCAGAGCGTGACGAGTGCGGACATTTCGCACACAGCCCTCCCATTCGCCCGCTGGAAGCAAATCGAGATCGGGCCCGTCCAAACGCTCGCGTCCCGCATCTCCTACGTCGGGGACCTCGGCTGGGAGCTCTACGTCCCGTTCGAGCAGGGCGCGAGGCTTTGGGACATCGTCGCCGAGGCCGGCGCGCCGCAGGGGATCATCCCGGCGGGCATCGGCGTCTACGGGACTACCGGCCGCCTCGAGAAGTGCTACCGCGCGTACGGCGCCGAGCTCGAGGGCGAATACAACGTGGTCGAGGCCGGCATGGCGTGGGGCAAGGTCAAGGACGAAGACTTCATCGGCAAGGAGGCACACCTGCGCCACCGCGACGAGGAGCCCGCCGCGATCATGTGCACCCTGACCGTCGACGACCACACGTCGAGCTCAGGGGTCAAGCGCTACATGCTCGGCCACGAGCCGATCCTCACCCGATCCGGCGAACCGATCACCGACCGCAAGGGCCGCCGCTCGTACGTGACGAGCGCGGGCTCGGGACCTTCGCTCGGGAAGTACATCCTGATGGGCTACCTCCCGCCCGAGCACGCAGAAGTGGGCAACCAACTCTCGATCGAGTACATGGGCGAGCGCTATCCGATTACGGTCGCCACCAACGACTCGACCCCGGTGTTCGATCCCGAGAACGCCCGCGTCCGATCATGAACCGATGAACGTCCTCGTATCCGTCAAGCGCGTGCCCCTGACGGGCGGGAAGATCGTGCTCACCGACGACGAGCGCGCGATCTCCACGCGCCACCTCGGCTTCACGGTCAGCCCGCATGAGGAGTGCGGCGTCGAGGAGGCGGTCCGCCTGATCGAGCAGCACGGCGGCTCGTCGACCGTGTTGACGCTCGGGCCGCCCGAGGCCGAGGAGCAGCTCCGCGACATGATGGCGCTCGGGATCGACCGCGCCGTGCACATGGTCACCGACCCCTCAGACGAGTGGGACCCGCAGGCCACCGCAAACGCGATCGTCGAGGCGATCCGAGCAGAACCCGACCCCTACGACCTCCTCCTGTTCGGCAACGAGTCCGCCGACGCCGGCAACTACCAGGTCGCGATCCGGGTCGCCCACAAGCTCGGCCTCCCGGTCGTGACTGGCGTCAAAGCGATCACGGTCGAAAGCGATCAAAGCGTGCGCCTCGAGCAGGAGGTACCCGGCGGTCGCGATGTCTACGTCGTGCCGATGCCCGCGGTCGCCACGGTCAAGGAAGGGCTGAACCTCCCGCGTTATCCGTCGGTGCCGGGCCGGCTGCGGGCCAAGAGGAAACCGGTGACGTCGAACACGCCAGCCCGTTCGCAACCACAGCTCGAGATGGTCCGGCTCGTCCTGCCCCCGGGTGCGGGTAAGGAGACCGAGGTCCTCGGGAACGGCGCCGCCGCGGCGCCGGCCGTGGTCAACGTCCTCGACGAACTGGGGCTGCTGTAGATGATCCTTGTCTTCGCCGAGCGCTCCGATGAAGAGCTGTTCCGCCAGGCGCTCGCGTTCGCGCGCAGCCTTGGGGACGACGACGTGCTGGCGGTCGGGATCGACGATCCCGCCGGCTATTCGCCAGACGCGTGGGGGACCGCGCTCGCCGGCGTGACCGGGGACCGAAGGGCGAGCGTGGTCGTCGGACCCGGAACCGAGCGCGGCAACGAGGTGGTTGCGCACGTCGCGGCGATGCTCGACCTGCCGATGGCCGCGAACTGCACGTCCGCGACCTCCGGCGACCCGCTCACCCTCACCCGAATCCGCTGGGGCGGGAGCCTGCTCGAGGAGGCACAGCTGCATGGCTCGCCGGCGCTGCTCACCGTCGCGCCACACGCGGTCGCGGCGGACTCGGCCGCAGAAAGCGACGTCGTCGAGCTCGTCTCCGTCGCTCCGAACGGCGGGGTCAGGGTGTCCGAGCGCGTCGAGACGACGACCGCCGGGGTGTCGCTCGCCGATGCCGACGTGGTTGTCTCGGGCGGCCGTGGCGTCGGCTCGGCGGAGGGCTTTGCCGTGATCGAGGAACTCGCGGCGCTGCTCGGCGCCGCGGTCGGCTGCTCGCGCGCGGTGACGAGCGCGGGCTGGCGGCCGCATACCGACCAGGTCGGACAGACGGGAACCAAGATCTCACCGTCGCTGTACATCGCGTGCGGGATCAGCGGCGCCACGCAGCACATGGCCGGGTGCAAGGGCGCCAAGAAGCTGATGGCGATCAACCCGGACCACGAGGCCTCGATCTTCGCCAGCGCCGACTACGCCGTGATCGGCGATCTTCACGAGGTCGTGCCCGCGATTTCCGCCGAGATCCGCAAGACAAGGGGCGGCGGATAGCCTCGCCAATCTCCGCGCTGGCGCTCGCCGCGGCTCTCGCGGTCAGCGGGACGCTGTTCGCGACGCGCGCCCGGCTGCTGATCCGGCTCGTACAGGGGGCGGCGCCGACCGAACGCCGGGGCGACGTTCCGCGCCGCGCCCGGAACGAGGCCGAGATCGTGCTTGGGCAGCGTAAGCTGCTCCAGCGGCTCGGCCCGGGGCTGCTTCATGCGTTCATCTTTTGGGGCTTCCTCGTGCTCGTCCCGACGATCCTGATCGCGATGATCGGCATCGTTGACAAGGACTCGACGTTGCCGTGGCTCGGGCACCAGGGGTGGTACGCGCTGCTCGTCGACATTTTCTGCGTGCTCGTGCTCGCGGGCGTGATCGGCGCGCTCTGGATCCGCAAGGTGCAGCGGCCAAGGCGTTTCGAGGGCAGCCATCTCGGCGAGGCCGACCTGATCCTGGCGCTGATCGCCACGATCGTGATCTCGCTGTTGCTCTGGCACGCGACCCGGATTGCACTCCACTTGAACGAGTGGCCGGCGTCATGGTCTCCGGTGTCGAACGCGCTCTCAAAACTATTCGCGGACAACCAGACCACGAGGGTCCTCGAGCGCGTGTTCGTCTGGATCCACGTCCTCACGATCCTGTCCTTCCTGGCCTACCTCCCCCGCTCCAAGCACCTCCACATCTTTGTCGCGGCGGTCAACGTCTGGTTCGGGCGGACCCGGGCCGGAGGACGCCTCGAGCCGCTCAAGTTCGATGACCCCGACGTACCGGAGGAGGACTTGAGGTTCGGCGCCGGCACGGCCCCCGATCTCACCTGGAAGCAGGTGCTCGACACGTTCTCGTGCACCGAGTGTGGCCGCTGCCAGGACGTGTGCCCGGCGTTCGCCACCGGCAAGATCCTCAGCCCGAAGCTCGTGATCATGGGGCTCCGAGACCTCGTGCTCGCCCAGGACTCAGACACCCCGCTGATCGGCGAGACCGGAGTACCGGCCGACATGGTGTGGGACTGCGTCACGTGTGGCGCTTGCGTGCAGGCGTGCCCGGTGTCGATCGAGCATGTCGACCACATCGTCGACCTGCGCCGCCACCTCGTGATGGTCGACTCGAGCTTCCCGACCGAGTCCGAGCAGATGCTCCGCGACGTCGAGCGCGCGTCGAACCCGTGGGGGAAGGCGCAGTCGGAGCGCGCGGACTGGGCGGCCGACCTGGGGATCAAGATACTCGAGCCGGGCGACCCGGCGCCCGAGTACCTCTACTGGGTCGGGTGCGCGTCCTCGTTCGACGAGCGCGCTCGCAAGACTGCGGAGGCCACCGCCAAGCTGCTTCAAACCGCGAAGGTCGACTTCGCGATCCTCGGTCCCCGCGAGAGCTGCACC
This sequence comes from uncultured Solirubrobacterales bacterium, assembly GCA_963737055.1. Lineage (GTDB taxonomy): Bacteria > Actinomycetota > Thermoleophilia > Solirubrobacterales > Solirubrobacteraceae > Palsa-465. The sequence goes on from CAVTRE010000006.1 coordinate 562,081, forward strand.
GGCGACCCCGCCCGCCGGATCGGCAACGAGTACGTGTTCCAGGCCTTCGCCGAGCAGAACGTCGAGACGCTCAACGACGCCGGCATAACCAAGGTCGTTACCGGCTGCCCGCACTGCTTCAACACGCTCGCCAACGAGTACCCGGACTTCGGCGGCAACTACGAGGTGGTCCACCACTCGGAGCTGCTGTCCACGCTCATCCGCGACGGCCGCATCAAACCGGCGAAAGCTCAGACCGACGTCCAGATCACCTACCACGACTCGTGCTACCTCGCGCGTCACAACGACGTCACCGAGGCGCCACGGCAGATCGTCGATGCGATCGGGACACCGGTGGAGATGAAGCGCTCACGCAAGCAGACGTTCTGCTGCGGCGCCGGCGGCGCGCACATGTGGATGGAGGAACGCGCGAGCCCGATCAACGAGGAGCGCGTGCGCGAGGCCGCCGCCACCGGAGCCGGCACGCTCGCGGTCGCGTGCCCGTTCTGCACGGTGATGCTCGACGACGGCGTCCAGAGCGCCGGCGCGGATCTGCGGGTCGTCGACGTGGCGACGCTGCTATCCGAGGCGGTCGACGACCACAACTGACCTGAGCGCGGCCGCGGCATCGAGTTCGGTTCGCGCGCGTGCCCGTGCTACGGCATCCGCGCGGAGCGCATCCAGCCCCAGCAGGGCGGCGCCGACGATCGGCTCGCTCGGCGACACCACCACGCGAGCGTGCGGCGCGACCCGGTGAATGCCTGAAGCGACCGCCTCGACCGTGCGAGGCGACACCGCCCTCAGCAGGCTCCCACCCAACACCACGTCCGGATCGTCCGCGGTCAGCTCCAGCCGACGTAGCGCAGCCACGGCGAACGCGACCACTTCGTCGGTCAACCGGTGAACGATCTCCGCCGCGACCGCATCCTCGTTGCACAACGCGAGCACGATCGGAGCAAGCTCGCCCAGTCGTATCGCCGGTATCTCCCCAAGATGAAATGCGCGCGCCACGTCGAGCGAGTCGCCGAGCCCGAAATAAGCCGGCACCGCGTCCTCGAGCTGCGTGCGCGGCCCGCGTCCGTCGGCGGCGCGCACCGCGGCGGCGAGCGCGCCGAGGCCGACATCGCGACCGCCGCCCCAGTCGCCCGACTCCGGGCCGAACGAGAGAAATCTCGCCTCGCGCCCATCCGAACCCAGCCCGAGGCAGTTGATCCCCGTGCCGCACACGACCGCTATGCCCCAGCCACGGTCGGTGCCCGCGCGCAGGAGCGCCTGGGTGTCGTTTCCGAGGACCAGCCGGTCGCTCCAGTGGAGTTGCTTCATCGCGACGGTGAGCGCGGACAGTTCCTCGGGAAGGTCCATTCCGGCGAGCAGGAGTTGCGCCGTCGCCGCGAACGGTCGCTCGAGCCGGCCCAGACCCGCTTCGGCGATAGCGCTCGCCAGCAGGCTCTCGAGGACGTCGACGCAACCCTCGACCCCGAGGTAGTAGGCCTGGCTTCCTCCGCCCCGGACGAGTGACAGCAGTGCTCCGCTTGCGTCGAGCAGGGCCAGGTCGGTCTTCAGGCCGCCGCCGTCGACGGCGAGCACGAGCCGACCTGCCGTCACCGGCTGCCTCCGACCCAGCTCAGCGCGCGCGGGTCCTCAACCGCGAGCAGCCGCCCGAGCATGGTCTCGGCGAGCCGGTACTCGCGTACCAGCGGGTGCGCCATCAGCGCCCGGCGGGCGGCGTCACGGTCGCCGGCGACGGCGGCCGACGCGGCGAGCCGCTCGTACGCCGCGACATGCTGGACGAGCCCGAGCAGCTCCGGCGCGAGCGGTGGCTGCTCCACCGGCTCGGCCCCGCCCGCCCGGATCCGCGCCGGCACCTCCACCACGTCATCGTCGGCAAGCCCGGCGAGGGCACCTCCGTTGCGGACATCGACCACCCGAACGTCGCCGCTGTCGGACACCAGCGACGCCACGAGCTCGATCGCGGCCTCGCTGTAATACGCCCCGCCCCGCCGCTCGAGCAACGCCGGTTTCTCGGTCAGCGATGGGTCCCGGTAGAGGTGGAGCAGGTCCCGTTCAATCTCCGCGACCACGCGCGCACGCGGCTTCGTCATCCGCTGCTCCTGGACTACCTCGCGCTCGGCGTAGAAGTAGCGCAGGTAGTACGACGGGATCGCGTCGAGGTCGTCGATCAGCGCCCGCGGAAGGCCGATCTCGTGCGCGAGCGTGTCCCCGTATCCGCCGATTACCTCGGGGAGGACGTTGCGCCCGTCGACCCACACCGCCCGGATCCAGGTCAGATGGTTGAGCCCGACCTGGTCGACCAGCACCCGCTCCGGGGGCACACCCAGGTGCGAGGCGATCTGCCGCTGGAAGTTGATCGCGACGTTGCACAGCCCGATCGCCCGGTGGCCGGCGTCGAGGAGCGCCCGGGTGACGATCCCCACGGGGTTCGTGAAATCGACGATCCAGGCATCGGCGGCCGCCAGCTCTCGCGCGCGCTCGGCGATCTCGAGCACGACAGGCACCGTACGCATCGCCTTGGCGAGTCCCCCGGCGCCGGTCGTCTCCTGGCCGACACAGCCGCACGCGGCGGGAATCGTCTCGTCGCGCAGGCGCGCCGCCTGGCCGCCGACGCGGATCTGGATCAGAACCGCATCGGCGCCGTCGAGCGCCCGGTCGAGTTCGCCGGTGAGCCCCAGCTCCCCCGTGAAACCCTGTCGCTCGAGGATCCGCCGCGACAGCCCACCCACGACCTCGAGACGCTCCGGGTCGATGTCGTGAAGCACCAGCTCGGTCACATTGAGGCGGTCGCGTTCGCGCACCAGCCCCGAGACCAGCTCGGGGGTGTACGTCGAACCCGCGCCGATCACGGCCATCTTCATCCCTCCACCTCCGTCACCGCGATTCTGTATCGGTCATTCGACGGCCGCGCGACGATCGCAGTCGCGAACTCGGTCGCCGTCGCCAGAGCCTCGGGCCAAGCGGCCCCGCGCGCCACCGCACCAACCAATCCGGCGTTGAAGGCGTCGCCGGCCCCGGTGGTGTCGGCGACCGTCACGGCGGGGGCCGGCACAGCGATCTCGATTCCGTCCGGCCCGACCGCGAGGCAGCCCGACGGCCCCAGCTTGACGACCACCCAGCCTCCGGACTCGGCCTGGAGGTCGCGCGCCGCCTGCGCGGCATCCCCCGGCCGGTCAGCGAGCGCACAGGCTTCGACCTCGTTGGGCAGGAACACGTCGACGGACGGGAGCAGGTCGCACACCTCGGCTCGGCTGTGAGCGGCGAACCCGTCGGGGTCCCATGTGGTGTCGAAGAACGTGCGGGCGCCGTGGCCGCGGGCGGTGTCGAGCAGCCGGCGCGCGGCATCAGCTCGGAGCCGCGGAGTTACGAAGTAGTCGCACAACAGCAGGTTCTCGCACGCGAGCGCATCGTCGGGGATCATGCTCGCTTCCCAGTGGGCGTTGACGCCAAGGTAGGTCAGGAACGTACGGTCGCGGGTAGGGGACTCGAGCGCGACCGTCAACCCACTGGTGTCGCCCGCCACCACAACCAGCTCATCGGCGAGCCCGGCGGGCGCGAGCTGTTCGCGCATCCAGGCTCCGAGCTGATCGTCACCGATGCAGCCGATCAGGCGCACGTCCATGCCGGCTTCGACGGACGCGAGCGCGGCGTTCGCGCCGGCGCCGCCGACGCGGACGGTCATCTGGTCGGTCAGCAGCGTGCCGCCGGGTGACGGCAGGTCGGTAACGGGGCTCATCACCACGTCCGCCTGTACGCCGCCGATCACCGTCAGCGTCGGAGGATCCAGCCCCTTGCCCTCCCCGTCCTCCACTCAAATCACCCCGATGGCGTAGCCCTTACGCAAGGGCCTTGCCTTATCGCCGTTCCAATCCCTATTCTTGCGCCACACGCGCACCATCCTATTCGTAAAGGAATCTAACCTCAATGCCTCGCACCAGCCGAGATGACGGCTCCAGCGGGACCAGTCCGACCGAAGCCGACTCGCGTCTGAGCCTGCTGCGCGAGCTCGGCGAACAGGCGGTGCTCGAGACGATCTTCCGCCGTGGCCCGATCACGCGGCCAGAGATCGCGACGGCCACGAACCTGTCGAAGCCGACGGTCTCGGCCGCCGTCAGCCGGCTCGAGCAGGGAGGGCTCGTGCGCGCGTCCGGCACCCGCGCGGGGCAGCGCGGTCGCAAGCCGGTCGCATATGTGGTCAGCTCGCGCGCGGGGTTCGTCGTCGGTGGCGACATCGGGGGAAGCAACGTTCGCGTCGCCGCGGCGGACCTGTTCGGCGAGCCGATCTGCGACCTGAAGCGCCCGACTGCCAAGGACGGGAGCCGAGCCGTCGGGGCGCAGATCCTCGAGATGGTCACCGAGGTGTTCGACCAGGCCAGCACCGTTCACGGGCCGCCGCTGGCGCTCGGGATCTCTTCGCCGGGGGTCGTGGATCAGACGAGCGGCAGGGTGACGTCGCTCGCGTACAACGTCGTCCCGGAGGGCGGTTTCGATCCGCTCGAGGTCATCCGCGACCGGTTCGATCTTCCCGTCCTCGTCGAGAACAACGTCAACCTCTCGGCCGTGGGCGAGAAGTGGTTCGGGCTCGCCCGTGGCGTCTCGACGATGGTCTTCATCGCGATCGGGGCGGGCATCGGGATGGGGATCATCATCGACGACGAGCTCGTCCGCGGCGCGCACGGCGCGGCCGGCGAGATCGCCTACCTGCCGCTCGTCGGCGATCCGTTCAACCCCCGTCACAGGCTGCACGGAGGGCTCGAGGACGAGATCGGCGCGGCCGGGATCGTGTCGGCGTTCAACGAGCGGCGAGATGGCGACGACCCAGAGCTGTCCTCGGCCCACGACGTGTTCGAGCTCGCCGACGCGGGCAATGCGGCGGCACGATCGGTCGTCGACCACGTCGCGTCGCGCCTCGGCACGGCGATCGCGACCGTGTGCGCGATCCTCGACCCCGAGCTGGTCGTGCTCGGCGGAGGCATCGGGGCGAGCCCACTGCTGCTCCGTCCGGTGCGCGGGGCCGCGGCCGTCCTGGTTCCGATCACCGCGCGGATCGAGACCAGCCGGCTGGGCGAACGGGCGGCGTTGCAGGGAGCGATCGCGGTCGCGCTCCAGGCGGCACGTACGAACCTGCTGACGCCGAACGCAGCGCCGGTGGCGCACCGGAATTCCGGCGGCGCCGGGTCGACCGCACGGCAGCGCGCGCTGCTCTCGAGATAACCGCCCGCCCGAATTGGAAAAAGACTCTTCGATCTATCCATACCTTGCAACTAGCGCGTAAAGGCGGATACGATTCGTTTTGTTTAGGTATTTTCCCAAATGATCGCGTCGATTGATCGTTTCCGGGATGGTCGCAGCGGGCGCGACCGTCAAATCAGGTCCGAACGGAGGGTGTCGATGAAACGCTTCAGGCTGCTGTTCCTACTCGGCGTGGCGTGCATGGTGGTGGCCGCGTGCGGCGGGAGCTCGTCCTCGAGCTCGTCGAGCGGGTCCACGTCGTCAAAGGTCGTGAGCACGGGCACGGCGTCGGGCAAGCTGGTCGTCGACAACGAGAGCGGATCGACGTGGACGTGCCAGTTCAACCCGTTCAATCCGGCGGTCACGCTCGTCTCGTTCGGCTGGGTGTACGAGCCGCTCGAGTACGTGGACATCCTCAAGACCAACTCGGTCACGCCGTGGCTGGCGACGACATCGCAGTGGTCGAACGGCTTCAAGACGCTCACGTTCACGATCCGCAACGGAGCCACGTGGAGCGACGGTCAGCCGTTCAGCGCGGCCGACGTGGCCTACACGTTCAACGCGATGAAGAGCGACAAGGCCATCGACCTCAACGCGGTGTGGAAGGCGGACGGTGGTCCGCTGACGGACGTGGCCCTGAACGGAAACCAGGTCGTGTTCTCGTTCGACACGCCATCCCAGCCGTACTTCTATCTGATCGCGGACCAGACGCCGATCGTCCCGAAGCACATCTGGGCGGCCCTCAACCAGAGCAAGCTTCACTCGTACGCCGATGCCCATCCGGTCGGCACCGGCCCGTACGAGGTGTCGAACTGCGCGCCGCAGAACATCAAGTACCTGAACAACCCCCACTACTGGCAGAGCTCTTCCGGTCATGCGGTGCCGGCGGTCAAGGAGGTCGACTATCCGGCCTTCCTCAGCAACACGTCCGCCAACCTGTTCCTCTCGCAAGGCCAGGCACAGTGGGGCGGGCAGTACATCCCGAACATCCAGTCCTTCTACATCTCCAAGGACCCGACGAACCGTCACTACTGGTTCGCACCGGTCCTGAACGTGTCGCTGTTCCCCAATCTGACCAACCCCGTGCTCAGTCAGCTTCCGGTGCGCGAGGCGATCTCCGATGCCATCAACCGCGCCACGGTCTCCCGGCTAGGCGAGAGCGGTTATCAGGCGCCGGCCAACCAGTCCGGCGTCATCCTGCCCACCTACTCGGCTTGGTCCGATCCGTCGCTGACGCAAACGACCTACAGCACCGCGAAGGCCGATCAGACCCTGAGTGCCGCGGGCTTCACCAAGGGCTCGGACGGCATCTACCAGGACAAGAGCGGGAACCGCCTGGCGTTCACGATCAAGACGATCAGCGGCTTCTCCGACTGGGACTCCTCGCTGCAGCTGATCACACAGCAGCTGAAGGCCGCGGGAATCGCGGTCACCGTCCAGGACGAGAACACGACTTCGTACTCGGCCGATCTGACGGGCGGTCACTTCCAGCTCGCCTACGGCGGCAGCGGCGGTCCGGCGCCGGCCCCCGGTCCGAGCCCGTATTACGAGCTCCGCGGTCTGCTGTTCAGCGGGAACATCGGTTCGACCAACTACGAGCGCTACAAGTCAGCGGCGACCGACGCGCTGTTCAACCAGTATTCGTCCGCGAGCCCGTCGCAGCAGGTGAACATCATCCACGACATCCAGAAGGTCATGGTCGACCAGGTCCCCGTGATCCCGGTGACCGAGGGCGTCGACTGGTACCAGTACGACACCTCGCACGTCTCCGGCTGGCCGACTCAGTCCAACCCGTACGCCCAGCCGTCGCCGTATCAGGCCCCGGATATGGGCGTCGTCCTGACGCACCTGGTCCCAACCGGGTGAGGGAGGGAGTCGTAGGCACGACCGAGACCCGGCGGCTCCGGCTATGAGATATCTCGCGCGGCGAGGAGGACTGTTCCTGATCACGCTGTGGGCCGCGCTGACGGTCAACTTCGTCATCCCGCGGGTGATGCCGGGCAATGAGGCGAGCGCGGTGCTGGCGACGTTCAAAGGTGTCAACCCGGCCGCGCTCCACGCCCTCCAGATCGAGTTCGGGACTGCGCATCAGAGCGTGCTGACGAGCTATTTCCAGTACCTCGGGAACTGTCTCACCGGCCAGTTCGGGGTCACCGCCGACGGGGTCCCCGTGATGAGCGAGATCACGTCGAAGCTCCCCTGGACGCTCGGGCTCGTCGGGGTGACCACTGTGATCGCGTTCGTGATCGGCACGTTCGCCGGCATGGCGAGCGCGTGGTGGCGGGGCAGCCGTCTCGACACGATCCTGCCTCCGACGCTGTTCATCGTCTCGTCCGTTCCGGTGTTCTTCGTCGGCCTCCTGCTCATCTACGTGTTCGCGGTCAGGCTGAACTGGTTGCCGCTGGGGTCGAACTACAGCTACGGCGCGACGCCGACGCTGTCGCTGTCGTTCGTCTGGGACGTGCTTAAGCACGCCATCCTGCCCGGCCTCAGCCTGGTGATCGTGACCGCGGGGCTGTGGGTGTATTCGATGCGGAACAACATGATCACCACGATCTCCGAGGACTACGTGAAGACGGCTCGGGCCAAGGGGCTGCCCAGCCGACAGATCATGTTGGGCTACGCGGGACGCAACGCGATCCTGCCGAACCTCACCGGATTCGCGATGCAGCTCGGCTATGTTCTCGGCGGGGCGATTGTGATCGAGTACCTGTTCTCCTACCCAGGGCTCGGGTACCTCTTTTACACGGCGACGACGGATCACGACCTGCCGCTTATGCAGGGCCTGTTCCTCGTCTACACGCTCGCGGTGCTGATCTGCGTGTTGATCGCGGATCTCGTCACCGCCGTGCTCGATCCCCGAACGCGGGACGCGTAACGGACGGATCCACCAATGGCGATTCCTGACATCGCGATAAACGACAGCATCACCGACGTCGAGGCCACGCGCGCGCCGCGGCGGTTCCTGCGCGCGGTTCTCGGCAACCGCAAGGCAATGGTGGGAGCGGTGATCCTCCTGGTGATGGCGTTCCTCGCCGCATTTCCAGGCTTGGTCGCGCCCGACGACCCGCAGGCGGCGGTGTACGCGCAGAACGCCGGACCGTCGTCCGCCCATCTCCTGGGCACGACTCAGCTGGGCCAGGACGTGTTCTCGCAACTGATCTGGAGCACTCGGCTGACGCTGATCGTCACGCTGATCGTGACCGCGATCGCGACCTTCCTGTCGACGATCATCGGCGTCACATCCGCGTACGTGGGCGGCGTCACCGATCGGGTGCTGACGGTGTTCATCGACGTCTTCCTGATCCTGCCCGTGCTCCCGCTGTTGATCCTGCTCGCGGCGTATCTCCCGCCCGGAGTCACGTCGCTCGTGATCGTGCTGTGCATCACGAGCTGGGCGTTCCAGGCCCGGCAGCTCCGCGCGCAGGGGCTGTCGATCCGCAACCGCGACTTCCTCGTCGCCGCGCGGGCCCGCGGAGAGCGCGGGATCTACATCATCCTGGTCGAGATCGTGCCCACGATGACCTCCCTGATCGCCGCGTCGTTTCTGTCGCTCGCGGTGTACGTCGTCGGCTTCGCGGCAAGCCTGCAGTTCCTCGGTCTCGGCAACACCAGTGAGCTGATGTGGGGCACGATGCTCTACAACGCGCAGCAGGCGTCGGCGCTCGAGGCCGGAAACGCGTGGTGGGCCCTCGGCCCGGGCTTCGCGGTCGCCCTGCTGGGAGCGGGCTTCGCGCTGCTGAACTACGCGTTCGATGAGATCGGCAACCCGGCGTTACGACCGGTGAGGAGGCGGCGTGGCCGATCCTCTGCTTGAAGTCGACGAGCTGGTCGTCGAGTACGCCACCGACGCCGGCGAGGTACGTGCCGTGAACGGCGTCAGCTTCGCCCTCGACGCGGGTGAGTTCCTCGGGATCGTCGGCGAGTCCGGCTGCGGAAAGTCGACGCTGCTGTTCGCGGTGGCTCAGTTGCTCTCGCCTCCAGGAGAGGTCGCCGGGGGAAGGGTCGTCTTCCGCGGGCGCGACATGGTCCGGCTCGGCCGCGGCGAGCTCCAGAGCATGCGCTGGCGCGACTACTCGATCGTGATGCAGAGCGCGATGAACGCGCTCAACCCGATGAAGAGCATTGGCGCGCAATTCAAGGACACGCTCGAGGCCCACGGCAGCGTCTCGTCAGACAACGTCCGGAAGCGGTCAACCGAGGTCATGGAGCTCGTCGGAATCGATTCCGCCCACCTCCAGAGCTATCCCCACCAGCTCAGCGGCGGCATGCGCCAGCGGGCGATGATCGCGATGGCGCTGCTGTTCACCCCCCAGCTCGTGATCATGGACGAACCAACGTCGGCCCTCGACGTCGTGGCCCAGCAATCGCTGATGACCAAGATCAAGGACCTCCAGCAGAGCCTCGGGTTCGCGGTGATCTTCGTGACCCACGATATGTCGGTGGTGAGCCACTATTCCGACCGCGTGCTCGTGATGTACGCGGGCCAGGTCGCCGAGGCGGCCCGGACCGACCAGGTGTTCGAGCGACCGCTGCACCCGTACACCCGCGGGCTGATGAGCGCGTTTCCGTCGGTTCGCGGACCCCGCCGCGAACTGCTCGGGATCCCCGGCAGCCCGCCCGACCTCGCCCACCCGCCTAGCGGGTGCCGATTCCATCCGCGCTGCCCGGACGTCATGCCGGTCTGCCTCAGCCGGGAGCCCGAGCTGTATCCGGTCGGCGATGCTGAGGTGCGCTGCCTGCTGTACACGGAAACCGCGAAGAAGGCGGGCTGAGCCGTGGCCGAGGCGCACGACTCGCAGGCGGATTCGCCACCGGTCAGTGCGCCGGACGCCGGCGAGCCACTCCTCCGCGCGCTCGATCTGACCCGCCACTTCCGTCTCGGCGGATTGCTCTCGAAGCACTCGCTCCACGCCGTCGATGACCTCGATCTCACCATCAACGAACGGGAGATCGTCGCGCTCGTCGGCGAGAGCGGCAGCGGCAAGAGCACCGTCGCCCGGCTGCTCGCGCGCCTCTACAAGCCGACTGGTGGCGAGATCTACTACCGAGGCCGTCCTCTCCACAGCCTCCGCTCGCGCAAGGACCAACTGTGGTACCGGGGCGAGGTCTCGATCGTCCTCCAGGACCCGTTCAGCGCGTTTCATCCGGTGTTTCACATCTCCCACGGAGTGATGCGGAACCTCGCGTTGCACAGACCGGAGCTGAGCCACGCCGAGCGCCGGCGGGAGGCCGAGCGGGTGTGCGAGGCCGTCGGATTGACCCCGCGGATGCTCGACAGATTCCCGTACGAGATGAGCGGAGGCGAGCGCCAGCGGATCGGCTTCGCGCAAGCCCTGGCGGTGCAGCCGAAGCTGATCCTCGCCGACGAGCCGGTGTCGATGCTCGACGTGTCGATCCGCGTCGGCATCCTCAACATGATGGCCGGCCTGCGCGACCGCGAAGGGGTATCGCTCCTCTACATCACCCACGACCTCGCCAGCGCCCGCTACGTCGCCGACCGCATTGTTGTGATGTACGCCGGCCATCTCGTCGAGGAGGGTCCGACCGAGACGGTCCTGTCGAACCCGAAGCATCCATACACGCAGCTCCTCCTATCGGCGGCGTCGGATCCGAGCGAGAAAGAAGCCGAGATCGCCGCCGACAGCGGCGAGCCGCCCAAGGTGATCGACCCGAGCGAGGGCTGCCGCTTCCGTTCGCGGTGTCCATACGCGATCGAGAAATGCGCGCTCGTCACGCCGCGGCCGACCCCGATCGGTGCCAGACAGGTCGCGTGCCACGTCGCCGTCGCCGAGGCCGAGCGCGCCTCGAATCGCGCGTCGATCAGCTAGTGGACCGCTCCGCGGATGGTCCACCCGCCGTCGAGCTTGTGATCTTCGATTGCGATGGCGTGCTGATCGACTCGGAGCGCCTCGGGGTCAAGGTGGACGTGATCGCGCTGCGCGAGCTGGGCTGGCCGCTGAGCGAAGCGGCGGTGATCGAGCGGTTCGTCGGCCGCTCTGACCGCGACAACCAGGCGGCGATCGAGGCTCATCTCGGCCGCAAGCTTCCCGACGGCTGGGGCGACCAGGTCGTGGAGCGCTACCGGAAGGTATTCGCGGCCGAGCTGACTCCGGTCGCCGGGGTACACGAGGCGCTCGACCGGATCGCGCTGCCGACCTGTGTCGCGTCGGGCGGCACCCACGAGCACCTCCGCTACACGCTCGAGCTCACGGGTCTGTACGACCGATTCGCCGGCCGGATCTTCAGCGCCGACGACGTCGCCGTGGGGAAGCCGGCGCCGGACCTGTTCCTCCACGCCGCCGCGCAGATGGGCGCCGCGCCGGCGCGCTGCGTGGTGGTCGAAGACAGCCGCCCGGGCGTGGACGCTGCCCGCGCGGCCGGTATGCGCGTCCTCGGGTTCGCCGGTGGGCTGACCCCCGGCGAGGTCCTGGACGGGCCGGAGACGATCGTGTTCGACGACATGACGCTGCTCCCGGGGCTCCTCCACCAGATGGACGTCGCATGACCGGGCAAGCGACGGGCGGGCGCACGACGGGCGGGCACGCGACGGGCGGCCACGCGACGGCCGGGCACCTGATGTCCGCGGAGATGGCCGAGCAGCCGGAGCGCCTCCGGCGGCTGATCGGACGGTTCGCGGACATCGCGCGGCGCGTACGCGCGGTGGCCCCGGCGCCGCTCAACGGCATCACGATCGTGGCGCGCGGTTCCTCGGACCACGCGGCCGTGTACGGGCGCTACCTGCTCGAGGCCGCCACCGGGAAACCGGTGTCGCTTGCCGCGCCGAGCCTCCACACCCTGTACGGGATCGACGCCGACTACCGCGGCCAGCTCGTCATCGCCGTCAGCCAGTCCGGCGCGACGCCCGAGATAGTCAGGACACTCGAGGCGCTCCAGGACGCCGGAGGCAGCGGCCTGGCGATCACGAATGAGCCCGACAGCGCACTCGCCCACGCGGCCGCCGAAGTCGTCGAACTGGAGATGGGCGAGGAGCGGGCCGTGCCCGCCACCAAGACCGTCACCGGGCAGTTCACGGCGTTCGCGATCATGGCCATCGCCCTGGGGCGCGCGCCGTTCACCCACGACGAGTTGGAGGCGGTGCCCGGCGCGGTCCGCGCGGTGCTCGATGACCCGGCCGCCGTGGGCGCCGCGGCCGGGGCGCTCGTCCACGCCTCGCAGCTGATCATCGTGGCGCGCGGCTACCTGTACGCGGCGGCGCTCGAGACCGCGCTCAAGATCAAGGAGACGTGTGCGTTGCTGGCCGACGGCTACTCGGCAGCCGACCTCCGGCACGGTCCGATCGCGGCCGTGACCGCCGGCCTCCCCGTGGTCGCTCTCTGCGCCTCCGGACCGGCCCGCGCCGACGTCGTTTCGCTCATCGAGGAGCTGCGGGCGCGGCACGCGAGCGTTCTGGTGGTGGGGAACGGCGAGGGAGCCAGCGTGTGGCTGCCGGACGAGGTGGTCGAGCCGCTCGCACCGATCGTCGCCGTGGTCCGCGGGCAGCAGCTCGCGCGCGACCTCGCCCTCGCGATCGGCCGCGACCCCGACCGCCCGGCCGGGCTCACCAAAGTTACCTCAACTTAACCCGAAAGAAATAAAAGGGGCCAACCAAATTCGGCTCGGCCTTGACTATGCCTGGCGCGCCGGGCTAGTGTGTTTGTACAGAGGCTTTCCGAATTGGGAGGAAGACCGTGGGTCGAGTCGCGCGCTTTTGGCTGCCCCTGTTCACCACGACCCCGCTGGCGGTGGCCGCGTTCGGCGCCCCGGCCGCATCGGCCGACACCGAGACGGTCGGCCTCGGCGGATGGCAGGTGCAGAGCACCGCGCTCGCCACCCAGTCGGCGCAGAAGGTCTCGACACCAGGTTTCCCCACGGCCTCGTGGCTGCAGGTCCGGCCCGATGATGCCGGTGCCGTCGGGACCGAGGTCGGCGCGCTCGTTCAGACCGGTCACTGTCCGGACGTGTTCTTCTCGGAGAACATCAAGAACTGTTTCGGGTACATGGACACGGTCGGCCCCGACACCATCAAGGAGTTCTCGGTGCCGTGGTGGTTCCGGACCGACTTCTCCGCAGACCCGCGCCCGAACAGCTACACCGATCTAATCGTCAACGGCGTCGTCGGCCAGGCCGACGTATGGGTCAACGGCACCGAGGTCGCGACCCAGGACACCGTCCAGGGCGACTACACCCGGTACACGTTCGACATCACGAAGCTGATCCGCCGGGGACCGAACACGCTCGCGCTCGAGGTCTATCCCAACGACCCGACGACGATGTTCACGCTCGACAACGTCGACTGGACCCAGATCCCACCCGACAACAACACCGGCATCCAGTTCCCGATCGAGTTGCACACCTCGGGTCCGCTCGCGCTGGGTAACGCGCACGTGGTGCAGGACGACGCGCCCGATCTTTCTACCGCGGCGCTTACGGTGAAGGCCGACGTCACCAATCGCGCCTCGACGCGGCAGACCGGCGAGCTGTTCGCCACCGTCGCGGCGCCGAACGGAAAGGACATTCAAGTCAGCCGCGCGGTGACCGTGGCGCCCGGGAAGACACGGACGTTCACGTTCACCCCGAGCGAGGACCCGGGCCTCGAGGTCGATCACCCGAGCGTCTGGTGGCCGTACTCGATGGGCGGCCAGCCCCTCTACGGCCTGCGCGCCGAGCTCACGCAACCCGGCGCCGCGGCGGACAGCCAGTCCCAGACGTTCGGAATCCGTACGATCACCACGCGGCTGGTCGGCCCCGCCCCGATCGCGCCCGACGGGTCCCGCCAGTTCCTCATCAACGGCGTGCCGTTCGTGTTCCGCGCGGGCGGCTGGTCGGAGGACCTCTTCCTCCGGTACTCGTCCGCTGACACCGCGAACCAGATCGCGATGATCAAGAACCTCGGGCTGAACGGCATCCGCACCGAGGGCAAGCAGATGCCCGACGACTTCTACGAGCAGTTCGACCGCGCCGGGATCCTCGTCGACGGCGGGTTCCAGTGCTGCGACGCGTGGCAGCTCCAGGACAGCGGCCTGACCAGCCCCCAGGACTTCGCCGTGCTCGGTAATTCGGCGCTGACGATCGGGCAGAACCTGCGCAACCACCCGAGCGTCATGAACTTCAGCTGGAGCGACAACAACCCGACGCCCAGGCAGGAGGCGGTGTCCGTGCGCGCGTTCCGCCAGGCCGATTTCCAGGATCCGCTGATCGCCTCGGCCGAGTACAAGGGCTCGAAGCAGCTCGGTCCCTCAGGTGAGAAGGAGGGCCCCTACGACTGGGTGCCGCCGAGCTACTGGTACGACACCACGCACTACGACCCGACAGATCCGACCCGTACCAACGTGGGCGGAGCGTGGGCGTTCGACAGCGAGGCCAGCGCCGGCCACACCGTCCCGACGCTGGACTCAATCAATCGGTTCCTCTCGCCGTTCGAGCAGGACGAGCTGTGGCAGAACCCGGACTACAACCAGTACCACGCGAACTACGAGTCGGACCTCCCCGACCCAAACACCAACGGCGGGTACTCGTTTGGGACGCTGCACGATCTCGACGCCGCGATCACCGCTCGCTACGGACCGTGGTCGAGCCTCGACCAGTACGTCGAGGAGGCCCAGGTCCAGAACTACGAGACCCAGCGTGCCGAGTTCGAGGGGTACATCGATCACTCCACGAACGCCCAGGCGCCGTCGACCGGCATCGTCTACTGGCAGCTCAACAAGGGCTGGCCGACGCTGCTGTGGGACCTCTACAACCACGACTACGACCAGGCCGGCAGCTACTTCGGAGCCAAGAAGGCCAACGAGCCGGTGCACGTCCTTTACACCTACGACGACGGGACGGTGTCGGTTGACAACCTCTCGCGCTCGGCAGAGCGCGGCCTGTCCGTCGAGGCGAAGGTCTACACCGCCGCCGGCAGGCTCCTCGACGATCAGACCGCGAGTGGCGTATCGGTCGGCAGCCAGGGAGTCGCCCGCGACGTGATCCATCCGGTCGTGCCCGCCACCACCGCCCCGCCGGCTCCGGCGCAGACCTATTTCGTCGAGCTGTTGCTCACAGGATCGCGGGGTGATGTCGTCGACCGCAACGTCTACTGGCTGTCGACCCAGCAGGACATCGTCAACTGGGCGAAGACGCAGGGCAACCCGCAGGCGACCATGACCCAGTTCGCGAACCTCGGCCAGCTCCAGAACCTCGCCCGCGCCAACGTGTCGGTGACCGCCCACAGCCGCCCGGCGTGGAGCGCCGGCTCCGGCGGTAACGACACCGAGACCGACGTGACGATCACCAACACGTCGACCAAGCCGACCGCCGCGTTCTTCCTCCGCGCCGACGTGCGCCGCGGGTCGACATCCGGCGTGCCGGCGCCGGGCGACAACGAGCTGCTGCCGATCATGTGGAGCGACAACGACGTGACCCTGTGGCCGGGCGAGTCCGAGACGTTGAGCGCGACCTACGCGAGCAGCGCGCTCGACGGCGCCGCGCCGGTCGTCAGCGTGTCAGGCTGGAACGTCCCCACGGTCGACGTGCCGGCGGCGAGGGAGGGCGGATGAGCGGCTCGGGGTCGGAGGGCGGATGAGCGGCTCGGGGTCGGAGGGCGGATGAGCGGCTCGGGGTCGGAGGGCGGATGAGCGGCTCGGGGTCGGAGGGCGGATGAGCGGCTCGGCGTGCGCGATTCCGGTTAAGTCAACACTCGCCCACCTCCGTTCGCCGAGTGCGGGCTTGACCGTGCCATAACCGGGTGAATCCGAATTCACCGCGGGGCGGGCGGCGAGTGATGGGTTAACCGGAATACCGGGATCGGGGCTGAGGCGGCGGGGGTGGATCGGCCGGCCGCGGGGGTCGATCAGCCAGGCGGCGCGAGTCGATCAGCCGGCGGCGCGAGTCTCGGCGCCGGCAGGCGCGAGCAAGCGCTCGAGCTGGCGCTCGAGCCCGGCGTTGCCGACCTCGACCTCGACCAGCGGCAGCCCGAGGCGCGCCGCTGCGCGCGCGGCGGCGAGCCGCGTCGCCGGAGTCGGGCGCTGGGCCAGCCAGACGACGCGCGTGTAATGCCGGAAGTATTCGTCACGCAGCGACGGATACCGGTCCAGACCGAGCTCGCGCCACACCGTGTGCTCGAACGTCCGCGCCAGGAAATCGGTCAGGAAGTACGTCCCCGGCTCCTCCTCCAGAGCGGCCCGCACCTCGTCCCGCGCGAACACGTCGTAGCAGTTCTCACCCGTGAGGCGCGGGAACGAGTCGAGCGCGCCGTACGTACCGCAGTCCCCGTAGGCCACGGCGACGACGTCACGATCCGCCGACAGCTTGGCCACCGCGCCCCCGATGCGCTCGGGATGGTTGTGCAGCAACGCCGGCACCGGTACCACCTCGAGGTCCCAGCCGCGCCGCCGGGCGATCCGGCGGACATCGAGTGCCAGCGCCCCGCAGGCAACGACAGCGCGGCGCCGTCCGGTCATCCGGGGAACGCCAGCTGGTCGACGAACATGTCGTTGAAGTCGGGCCGCCCCGACAGCTCGACGTACTCGACCTCGCGCAGGATCGAATATGCCTCGGCCCGCTCGCGCACCGACAGCGCGGCGATCTTGGCGCCCTCGCCGGCGACGTTGCCGGCGGACACGATCCGCGGGAGCGCGATCTTCGGCACCAGCCCGATCCGCACCGCGCTCAAAGGCGACAGGTACGCCCCGAAGCTCCCCGCGAGGAGCACCTGGCTCACATCCGCCGCCGAGACTCCGAGCTCGCTCATCAGGATGTTCCACCCGGTCGCGATCGACGCCTTGGCGAACTGGAGCTCGCGCACGTCGCGCTGCGACAGGAACACCGCGCGCTCCGGGTCGGTACCGTCGCGCCAGTCGAGCACGAACACGCGCTCCTTGCCGATCTTCGTGAGCCGGTCCACCAGGCCCGGGTGCGACACCGCCGCATCCTCATCTGGAATGAAGCGACCCGAGTGGTCGAGCAGCCCGCAGTGGACGAGCTCTGAGACCGCGTCGACCAGCCCCGACCCGCACATCCCGACCGGCTCGACATCACCGATCACCTCGAGATCCACCGCGTCATCGGAAATCGAAACCCCCTCGATCGCGCCCTCGGATGCCCGCATGCCGCATCGGATCTGCGCGGCCTCGAACGCCGGACCCGCCGGCGCCGCCGTCGCCACGACTCGCTCGACCGACCCGAGCGCGATCTCGCTGTTCGTGCCGACGTCGATGAACAGCCGCACCCGGCGATCGCGCGTGAGACCCGTCGCAAGCATCCCGGCGACGATGTCCCCGCCCACGTACGCACCCAGAGACGGGAACACGAACGCCGGCGCGCGCGGGTGCACCTCGACTCCGAAATCGCGGGCGAGCACGTCGTCTCCGAAAGAGTGCGTCGAGACCACGAACGGCGCCATCGACAAAGGCTCGGGGTCGATCCCGAGCGCGAGGTGCATCATTGTGACGTTCCCGCACATCGTGATCTCGTACACCTCGCGAGGGTCAACATAACCCTCGACACAGACCTCGTCGACGAGCGAAGCCATCGTCTCGTGCACGCGCGCCCCCAAGGCCGCGAGTGCCTCGGGGTCCATCATCGTGGCCGAGATTCGCGTGATCACGTCCGCGCCGTACGGCTGCTGGCGGTTCAGCATCGAGCGCACCGCGACCGGCTGGCCGCTCTCCAGATCGAGCAGCGTGGCCACCACCGTCGTCGTCCCGAGATCGAATGCGATGGCGAACCTCCGCGCGGTCGTGTCGCCAGGCTCCAAATCGATCAGTTCCTGGTCGGCGACGACCGCCGTGACGTCGAAACCGGAAGACCGCAGCACAGAGCCCAGCGAGCGGAGCATCTCGATCGAGGCGTGCGGCTCCAGATCGTCCAGGGCATCGAGCACCCGCTGGAGGTCCGACCGCTGATCCTCCATGGAAGGCTCTTCCAAAACGAGATGCCGCTTCTGTACCGCCGGCCGCAGGATCACATGCCGCCCGACCCCCGCCAAAGCCGCCTTCGGGCGCGTCTGTAGAGGTGGCACCTCGACGACCAGGTCGCCGCGGGCGCCAGCCCGGCACGCCAACCGCCACCCCTCACGCAACTCATCCGTAGTGAACGCCCGGGGATCCAACGGACCCACGGGCACGTCCCCCGACACGATCCGCACGCGGCACTTCTTGCACGTGCCGTGACCGCCGCACGTGGAGTCGATCGCAATCCCGTTCCAGGACGCCGCGTCGAACACGGGTGTGCCGCTCGGGACGCGCACCTCGGCGCCCTCGGGGAGGAACCGCAGCCGGACCCGGGCCGCCCCATCGTCCGACGCCGACGCGGGCCCATCGGCGGCCAGCTCGAGCCGCCGCCGCTGCGGTGATACCCCGCTCACGGCACGCGTGCCGCCTCGGGCACGGTCGCCTGGCGCGCGCGATGCGCGGCGATCCAATTGGTGCCCCACTCGTCATGTCCAAGGAGAAGGTCACTCGCGCGAACCGCCTCGACGCACACCGGTGCGGTCGACATGATCGCGCTCGTCAGCCCGGCCGCCATCGCCATCGGGAGGAATCCCGCGTTCAGCGCGAGCCGCTGGGGCAGCCCGAACGACACGTTCGATGCGCCCAGGCACATGTTCACGCCGAGCTCGTCGCGGATCAGGCTGATCGTCTCAAGCGTGGTCTTCACCGCCGTCGGATCGGCGCCGACGGTCATTGCCAGCGGATCGATGACGATGTCGTCGCGCGCGATCCCGTAATCCGCCGCCGCGGACACGATCCTCCGTGCGCACTCCAAGCGCTTGGACGGCGTCTCGGGGATCCCGGTCTCGTCGTTGGCGAGCCCGATCACCGCGGCGTCGTGCCGCGCCACCAACGGCAGGATCTCGGACAGCCGGTCGTCCTCGGCGGTCACCGAGTTCACGAGCGCGCGGCCCTCGTAGACCGACAGCCCGGCTTCAAGCGCCTCGATCACCGACGAGTCGATGCAGATCGGGGCGTCGACGGCGGCCTGAACCGTCTGGAGCATGCCGGCCAGCAATGAAGCCTCGTCCACCAACGGGATGCCCGCGTTCACGTCGAGCATGTCCGCGCCGGCATCGACCTGCGCGACCGCGTCCACACTCACAGTCGACAGGTCGCCACCCCGCAACTCCTCGGCGAACTTCTTGCGACCGGTCGGGTTGATCCGCTCCCCGATGATGCAGAACGGACGGTCCGCCCCGATCTCCACCGTCTTCGACCGCGACCTCAGAACGGTCACGCTGCTCATACGAGCACCTTCTCGCGCCGCAGCTCGATCAGCTCCTTGGCCTTCTTGACGGCGGACGAAGCGTCGGCCGAGTAGCCGTCGGCACCGACGGCGTCGGCGTACTCCTGCGTGACCGGCGCGCCGCCGACCATCACGATCACCTGGTCGCGCAGGCCGGCCTTCTCGAGCGCGTTGATGTTCGCCTTGAACATCGGCATCGTGGTCGTCAGGAACGCCGAGAACCCGACGATGTCCGGGTTGTGCTCCTCGATCTGCTCGATGAACTTCTCGGGCGGCACGTTGACGCCAAGGTCGATCACCTGGAAGCCGGCGCCCTCGAGCATGATGTTGCAGAGGTTCTTGCCGATGTCGTGCACATCGCCCTTGACCGTGCCCATCAGGAAGGTGCCGACACCCGCCGCGCCGGTGTCGGCCAGCAGCGGCCGCAGGATGTCGAGCGCGCCCTGCATCGCGCGCGCCGCGATCAGCATCTCCGGGACGAAGAAGTCGCCGCGCTCGAACCGCGCGCCCACCTCCTCGAGCGATGGGATCAGCGCGTCGTACAGCATCCGGTCGGGCGCGAGTCCCTGTTCGAGGCCCTGGTTCACACCGTCACGAACCACCGGTGCATTCCCCACCAGCGTCTCGTCGTACAAGAGCTGGAGGATCTCTTCGTCGGTCACGCCGCCCGTTCTCCTTGGTCGTGATGGCCGAGACGGCGGCTCAACGTCCGCGCCTCGCTGGTCAATACCGGCCGTAGCTCATCGATTCGTGAAGGCGTCATCCGCAGCGTCGGGCCCGAGATGCTGAGCGCCGCGATCACCTCGCCGCGCGCTCCCCACACGGGCGCCGCCATGGCCGATAGCCCGGTCTCGAGCTCGTCGATCGATTTCGCGAAGCCGTCTCGCCGAACCGCCAGAAGCTCGCCGTTCGTCTCGTTCGCGGGCGCACCGTCCGTCGCCGCCGGCGCGCGACCGAACGCCGCGAACACCTTTCCGTTGGCCGAATGCTCGTAGCCGACCGAGCGACCAAGCCACTGGCCGGCCCCCAGGAAGTGCCGGCTATCGACCTGGGCGATGTGCTCGACGCCATCGGGCCCGGGCACCGCCAGGTTCACGGTCTCGCCGGTGGCTTCGGACAGGGCATCAAGCGCCTGACGCGACACCTCGATGATGTTGCGCTCGAGCATCCCGCGCTCGGCCACCCGGAGGATCGCCGGCCCCGGTCGGAGGCGTCCGCGCTCGCCGTCCTGCTCGATCAGGCCACGCCGCTCGAGCGCGCTGATGAGCCGCGAGGCCGTGCTCTTCGGCAACCCCGCGGCCGACGCGAGGTCTGTCAGCGCAACCGGTTCCTCGCTCTCGAGCACGCGTACGAGCAGGTCGGCGCCGCGATCGATCGCCGCAGTTCCGGGAGTGTTCGCTTGGAACTGTTGTTCCACGAGAGATAAGGTTACGGATAGACGCCGCCACGTCAACCCCCTAACCCGCGAGGAGCCCGCCTTGTTCGTCAACGCCATGCCCCGCTACGAGATCCTCAGCGAAGACGCGATGGCCGTGATCGACCGCGGCTGGAGACGCCTGGTGTCCGAGATCGGCATCGAGTTCCTGCTCCCCGAGGCCGTCGAGCTGCTCACCAGCGCCGGCCAGACGCTCGAGGACGAGAACCGGATCAGGTTCGACCCCGAGTTCATCCTCGAGCAGGTCGCGAAGGCGCCGCGCGAGTTCGACCTCCAGGCCCGGAACCCGGCGAACACGGCCCACATCGGCGGCGACCACATGGTGTTCGCCCCCGTGTACGGGTGCCCGTTCATCCGCGAGGGCGACGTCCGGCGGGACGCCAAGATGGCCGACTTCGAGAACCTGGTCAAGCTCGCCCAGTCGTTCGAACAGCTCGACTCCCCCGGTGGCACGATCTGTGAGCCCGAGGATCGCCCACTCGACTCCCGCCACCTCGACATGGTGTTCGCGCTCCAGACGCTGTCCGACAAGCCCTACATGGGATCGGTGACGAGCGGGCCCAACGCTGCCGACACGATCAAGATGGGCGAGATCCTGTTCGGGGGGCGCGACGCGATCGAGCGCGCGCCGGTCTCGATCAGCCTGATCAACGTCAACTCCCCGCTCCGCTACGACGACCGGATGCTGGGGGCGATGTTCGAGTACGTGAAGGCCAACCAGGCGGTGGTAATCAGCCCGTTCCTGCTGATGGGCGCGATGTCGCCGGTGTCGCTGCCGGCGACGCTCGTGCAGCAGGTCGCCGAGGCGCTCGCCGGCATCGCGCTCGCGCAGCTGATCCGCCCGGGCGCCCCGGTCGTGTTCGGGAGCTTCCTGTCTAACACCGACATGCAGTCGGGGTCGCCGTCATTCGGGACTCCCGAATCAGGGATGGGCGTGCTCTGCACCGGACAGATCGCACGGCACTTCAACCTCCCCTGGCGTGGCGGCGGCGCGCTCAACGCCTCGCAGACGGTCGACGCCCAGGCCGCGTACGAGTCGCTGATGACGATGCTCCCGACGTTCCTGGCCGGCACCAACTTCGTGATGCACTCCGCCGGCTGGCTCGAGGGCGGCCTCGTGTCCTGCTACGAGAAGTTCATCGTCGACGTCGAGTTGCTCCGCGAGCTCCGTCACGAGTTCACGCCGCTCGAGATCGACGAGGCGTCGCTGGCCTTCGATGCCCACACCGAGGTCGGGCCCGGCGGCCACTTCCTCGGCGCCGCCCACACGCTCGAGCGCTTCCGCGAGTGCTTCTATCGCCCGCTTCTGTCCTCGACCGAGAACTTCGACCGCTGGACAAAGCGCGGCGCCAAGGACACCACCGCCCGCGCGGGCGACATCTGGCGCGCCACGCTCGAGAGCTACGAGCAACCGCCGCTCGACGACGCGATCCGCGCCGAGCTCGAGGAGTTCGTGGTGCGACGGCGCGCCGAGCTGGGCGATTGAACCCGCGCGAGCTCCGGCTGCTGTTCCTGGTCGCGGGCGCGGTCGTCTTCGTCGACACGATGTTCTACGCCGCGGTGGCGCCGCTGCTGCCGTCGCTGTCGCGCGAGCTCCATCTCTCGAAGGCGTCGGCCGGCGTCCTCACCGCGGGCTACGCCATCGGGACGCTGATCGGCGCGATCCCCGGCGGCCTGCTGGCCGAGCGAGCGGGTCCACGCGCGACGCTGTACACGGGCCTCGGCCTGATGGGCGCGTCGAGCCTGGCCTTCGGCCTCGTCGACAACATCGTCCTGCTCGACGCCGCGCGCATCCTCCAGGGACTCGGCGGCGCCTGCACGTGGGCGGGGGCGCTGGCGTGGCTGATCGCCGAGGTTCCCGTAGAGCGACGCGGGAGCGCGATCGGCGGTGCGCTCGCGGCGGCGATCGGCGGCGCTCTGTTCGGCCCCGTGATCGGGACGCTGGCGCACGCGCTCGGGCGCGCGCCCGTGTTCACCGCGGTGGTGGTGTTCGCCGGGATCCTGGCGCTGGCGGTTGCCAGCCTGCCCTCGCCTCCGCCGCTTCCCGCCGGCTACGCGCGCACCCGGCTGATCGATCAGCTTCGCCGGCCGCTGATCGCGCTCAGCATGTGGCTGGTCGCGCTTCCCGCGATCGCGTCGGGAACGATCAACGTGCTCGGGCCGCTCCGGCTCAGCGAGCTGGGCGCGGGCGCCGCGGGCATCGGTGCCACGTTCCTGATCGCCGCCGCGATCGAGGCCGCGATCAGTCCGACAGTCGGGCACGTGTCCGACCGGCGCGGGCGGATCCTGCCGCTCCGCGCCGGCCTCGCAATCACCACCGTCGCGCTGCTGCTGTTCACCGTGCCCCAGACCGCGGTCCTGCTCGCGGTCGTGATCGTGCTCGAGACGCTCGGCCTCGGCACGTTCTGGGCGCCGGCGATGGCGATGGTGGCCGACGCCGCGGACTCGTACGGCGTCAGCCAGGGCTACGCGATGGCGCTGATCAACCTGGCGTGGGCGGCCGGACAGGTCACCGGCTCGGGCGGCGGCGGCGCGCTCGCCAAGGCCACCGGCGACGCCGTGCCGTTCGCGATCGCGGCGGCGCTGTGCGCGGCGACCCTGGGCCTCATGCTGGCCCGCCCGGTTCGCACGGCCCTGCCGCGTTGACTGGGTCTCGCTGCGCTCGACGTCCCTGGGGCCGGTCCGCCGGGCGTCCGTGCCCGGCGGCGGGTCGCGCTCACCCGGCGCGGCTTGAACCCCGCGCGGCGCGGACCCCGCGCGGCACGGACACCGCGCGGCACGGACACCGCGCGGCACGGACATCGCGCGGCACGGACGCCGCGCGGAACCGGCCCCAGGGATGCCGCGCAGCGGCCCAAACCCGACATCGCCCCTTGCCGCCACCTATAAACTCCCGTAAACCATGACTGATATATCAGTCACGGCGCCACCGAGGGGGCTCCTCGCCGATCGCGCCTACCGCGAGCTGCGCGACCGGCTGGTCACGCTGCGCATCGCACCGGGCGCTCCGATCGACGAGGACCTGATCGGCCGCGAGCTCGACATGGGACGCACGCCGGTCCGCGAAGCGATCAAGCGGCTCGCGCTCGAGAACCTGGTGACCGTGTTCCCCCGGCGCGGCACGTTCGCGTCGGAGATCAACATCACCGACCTGGCCCACATCTCGGACGTGCGCTCCCACCTCGAGAGCCACGCCGCCTACCGCGCCGCCGAACGGATCACCGACGCCCAGCGCGAGGAGCTCTCCGGGCTGCTCGACGAGCTCCAGGCCAGCCGCGGCAACGACGACCTCGAGACGCTGATGGAGCTCGACACCCGCGTTCACCGGTTCATCTACCGATGCGCCGCCAACCCGTTCCTCGAGGAGACGCTGGGGCGCTACTTCAACCTGTCGCTGCGGATCTGGTACCTGGTGATCGATCGGCTTCCGCACCTGTTCGCGCGGGTGCACGAGCACCAGGACGTGCTGCTGGCGATCTCAGCCGGGGACGCGGACCGAGCGCGGGACATCCTCGCCGCTCACATCGCGACCTTCGAGCAGGAGATCCGCGCGGTTCTCTGAGCGGAAGGCCGCTCGCAGCGACGCGCCCACGTAGCGCCGAAGGTGCCACACGAGGAGGCAGGTCCACCACGCGCTCGAGATCAGGTGCGCGTAGGCGAAGAACGAGCTCGTGCTGGGCGCGAACAGGAGCCCTACGCCCGTGACCGCGAGCGGGACGGACAGCAGGCCGAGGATCACCGACACCAGCTCCGGGAGCCGGTCTCGGGTGAACGCCCGGCGGATCCGGGCCGTGCCGCTACCGGCGACCTTGTAGACGACGAGGAGCAGCGCGAGCGTCGAGATCCCCGAGTGGATCCAGATGACCGCGCCCGGTACCGACCCGCCCCCGATGTCGAGGCCGTACAGGATCGCGCCGGTCGCCACCGTGGCGAGGAGCGGACCGAGCGCGAGCAGGCCGCGGCGGGCCACCGAGCGCTGCACGTTCGCGATCTTCGGCGCCGGCTGGGCGCGGCGCACCGGCTCGACCGGCCGGCGACCGCCGGCCCGTTCATCAGCGGCTCGCTCGGGTCGGTAGGCGGCCCACAGGAAGGCAACGATCCCGAGGGCGACGAAGATCAGGTGCGGCCAGTGCGCGGCGAGAAGCTTGCTCACGACCGACGCCTCGGCTCAGGACCGGGACGCGCGCTGAACGTCGCGGATCGCGAGCCCCATGAGCACCCCGCCGGCGAAGATGAACCCGTGCTGGGTGAAGTGGACCATCGGGTGCGCGTCCGCCAGGTGATCGACGAACGGAAGGATCAGCACGACCTCGAGCAGCGCCGCAAACATCACCAGAAGGAGCGCGCGGCGGCGCGCCGTCCGCCGGTCGCGAGCGGCTGGAATGGACGAGACGGACGATTCCATTACCCGAGTGTTCGGCGGCGCGCGGGCCTTCTTGACCTACGCGCT
Organism: uncultured Solirubrobacterales bacterium; assembly: GCA_963737055.1. Lineage (GTDB taxonomy): Bacteria > Actinomycetota > Thermoleophilia > Solirubrobacterales > Solirubrobacteraceae > Palsa-465. Next base: position 587,412 of record CAVTRE010000006.1, read on the forward strand.
CGTGTCGCTGCGGACGGGCCCATGGTCGCCGCTGACCCAGGTGTGGGTCATCGCCTTGATGCCGGCCACGAGCGAATGCCGGGCCAGCCGGCGGCGGCTGCCGCGGGGACCGGGTGGCGGGATCAGGCGGCGCTGCGGCGCGACGCCCGCGTGCTGACCGTGGTCGACCGGACCGGCGCCGTTGGCGGTACCGCTGTTCGCGGGTGCGTCGGCGGGTGCGCTCGGCGCCTCCGCGGACGGGGCCGAGGTCTCCGCGAACAGCTGCTCGATTACCTCCGGTGGTTCCGGGCGATAGAAGAGGAAGCCCTGGGCGGTGTCACAGCCGGCCCCCTGGAGGTTCCCCAGCTGGTCGGTGGTCTCGACGCCCTCGGCCGTGACCGACAGCTTGAGCGCATGCCCGAGCTCGATTACCGCGTTGACGATCGCCACGTCCTCCTCGTTGTCGGGAAGCCCACGCACGAACGAGCGGTCGACCTTGACGCAGTCGACAGGGAGGCGGCGCAGGTACTCGAGCGACGAGTAGCCGGTGCCGAAGTCATCGATCGCGATCCGGATACCGAGCTCCTTGAGCTCGGTGAGTACGCGGATCGACGACTCGGGATCCTCGATCAGGACGCTCTCAGTCACCTCCAGGCAGAGCCAGGCGGGATCGATGCCGGTGTCTTTGATGATCGCGGCGACGGTCTTGCGGAAAGAGTCCCGGGCGAGCTGCCGGGCGGACACGTTGACTCGCAGCATCAGCGGCTCGTCGCTCGAGCGGCCGCGCTGCCAGACGACGGCGCGCTGACAGGCGTCGCGGAGGATCCAGGTCCCGAGCGGCACGATCAGGCCGGTCTCCTCGGCCAGTGAGATGAACTCGCCGGGGCCGAGCAGTCCGCGCTCGGGGTGCTGCCAGCGCACGAGCGCCTCGAGGCCGGTGATCCGGTCGCCGCTGATCGACACCTCGGGCTGGAAGAACACGCGAAACTCCTCGCGCTCGATCGCCTTGCGGATCGCGTTCTCGTTGTGGAGTCGCGCCAGCGCCCGCTCGCGGGTGACCTCGTCGAACAGCACCACGCGCGCGCCGCCGGCGCCCTTGGCGCGGTACATTGCGGCGTCAGCGTCGCGTATCAGGTTGTCCGGATCCTGGTGGGGATCCGAGGTCACCGAGATGCCGATGCTGGCGGCGGCCATCGTCTCTCCGTGCGCGAGCGCGAAAGGCAGGCTGAACGTCTTGAGCACGCGCTCGGCCACGGCGACGGCGTCCTCGTCGTCGAAGATGTCCTCGCACAGGATCACGAACTCGTCGCCGCCGAAGCGCGCGAGCGTCTCATGCCGGCGCAGCGAGTGGCCGACGCGCTCCGCGACCGCAACCAGCAGTTCGTCGCCCTCGCCGTGTCCGAGGCTGTCGTTGATCACCTTGAAGCGATCGAGGTCGAGGAACAGGACCGCGACCGAGCGGTTCGGCCCACGCCCCAGCCGCTCGAGGGCGAGCCTGAGGTTGTTCAGATAGAGCAGGCGGCTCGGGAGCCCGGTGAGCGGATCGCGGAGCAGCTGGTTCTCGTTCGTGCGCCACGCGACGACGTGGGCGACGCTCGCCGCGAGCACGAACCCGCCGTGGATCCCGGCCCACACCCACGGGTGCTGGACCGCCTGGGGGTTGTCGCCGTAGACGGCGCCGGGATCGATCACGCCGCCGAGGCCGTGGTGGATCACGACGTATGCGATCGCCACCAGGAACGGCGTCCAGTCCTGGTACAGGGTGAGCACGCCGATCATCACGAAGAAGTGGAAGTGCGCCTCGGTGATCCCGCCCCATAGGTCGACGAGCACCGCCGAACACGTGATCAGCCCGAACGACGCCGCGATCACGCGCGCCTTCAGGCGGAAGCGCTCCCAGCTCGCGCCGATCCCGCACAGCGCGATCAGCGATACGTCGGCGGTCACGTGCACGATCGAGTGGTGGCCGACGAGCATCCCGAACGCGAACAGCGCCGGGACGTGCAGCCACAGCAGCACGCAGATCGAGTGGTGGCGCCGGCGCAGCACATGCTCGGGCAGCAGCTGCCCCTTGGGCATCCAGTGCTTCAGCCCGAGCCACTTGCGGACAAGCCACGCACCGGCGCCGGACGACTGCCGGCGAGACTTATCGAGAGTGCCGTCCGCGAACCCGCCGACGACGGGGATCGCCCTGTCGTCGACCACGGGAGCGTCGGCGACCGCGCTCATCGCGCTACGGACTGCTTCGCTTGACGGACCTTGGTCACGGCGCGCTGCGACGCGGTGAGCTCGGGCCGAGTCAGGTGCGCGGACTCAGCGGTGCGAGCGGGCGCTGCGGGCAGCGCCACTTTGCAGGGAGCGCCGGTCTTGTAGACGAACAGGCGGCGCGCCTCGTGGTAGCTGCGGTTCTCGCCGAAGAAACACTCGTGCGACTTCGCGAGCTCCTCGGTGCGGTACGTGCTGAGCGGTTTGGCCTGCTCGTCGCGGGCACGGCTCGCGCGCTTCTGCTCGAGCCAGTGGGCGAGGTCAGGATGGCGGGCGAGACGCTCGGCGAGACCCTGGACCTGCGCGCGGAAGCTCGCGCTCGAGTCACCGAAGGCGGCATCGATCAGGCCGATCTCGGCCGCGCGTCGGGTGCCGATCGGATTGAACGGCGCGCTCGTGAGCTCGGCCGTCACCTCGGTGCCGACGCGGCGCGGGAGCAGGTAGGTCCAGTACTCCGAGCCGTACAGCCCGCCCATGTGCTGGTAATAGGGGTTGAGCACGATGTCCTCGCGGGCGACGACGTGGTCGGCGGCGACCGCGAACGGGACCCCGCCGGCGGCGGCGTCACCGGACAGGGCTGAGATCGTGATGTGCGAGTCCGTCTCGACGATCTCGCGCACGACGTCGTCGATCGCGTGCAGGTTGTACCAGGACTCCTCGCCCTGATCGGCGGCGGCCTCGATCACGTTCAGGTGGATGCCGTTGGAGAAGAAGTCCGACCCGCCGGCGAGGACGATCACCTTGGTCGTGCGCCGGCTGCGCGCATACTGGTACGCCTCGCGCAGGCGGCGGCACTGCTCGGTGCTCATCGCGCCGTTGTAGAAGTCGAAGTTCAGATAGCCGACGCCGCCCTTCTCCTCGTAGGAGATCTCGCGGTAGGTGTGTCCCGGCGGGATCGGGGCGTGGAGCGCGACCGGGATCTCGGGCGCGTCCGGCGTTTGACCCCCGATCTCGAGCGCGCGGGTGGCCGGCAGCTTGTACGGCGCCGGACCATCATTCGGCTTGAGGTGAGTGACCCATACGGCGCCGTCCACGGTGGCGCGGCAGATCGCGCCGTTGCGGGTGGCGATGATGTCGCCGGGGCGTCCGCGCAGGCCGCGCTCGGGGTACACGTTGAACATGTAGTACTCGGCGCCGGCGATCGTGTCGAGCACGCCCGGGTGACCCTCGGCGGCGCGGATCTTGCGGACGACGGCGGCGGTGGAGTCGCAGCGCCAGTCGACTTCTCGGTCGGCCTGCTTGATCAGCGGACGCAGCCGGCCGGTCACCTGCGGGTCGTCGTAGTTCAGCGCCGTCGGCTTGAAGTCACCGCGCGCGAAGTTGTGGACCGCGAACACGAGCATCTCGACGGCGGCGCGGCGCACCTCATGGCGGTAGATGCTGCTCTTGCCGACCGGGCGCATGCGGAACTTGCGCGTCTCCCAGATGTCGCCGGCGTCTGCCTCCTCGACAGCCTCGAGCACGGTCACGCCCCATTCGTCCATGCCGAGTTCGATCGCCCAATCGAGTGAGCTCGGCCCCCGGTCCCCGTGGGGTCCCGGGTGCACCACGAGACACGTGTAGTTGCGCCACACCGACTCGGGAATGAACTGCTTGAGCATCGGGCAGACGACGAGGTCGGGCTTGTGCGCCTCGACCGAGGCCTTGATGATTCCGGGAGTGTCGACGACCTGAACGGTGACGTCGTGCCCCATCTCGGTGAGGGCGATGTATGCGCGCTGGCTTAGGCTGTTATGCGCGGACGTCACGAACAGGATGCGGAGCGGGTTCTCCACAACCGACGTCGGGACTTCTCCACGCAGACGCCCAGGGCTTCGCCGCAGAACGTCCTCGAAGTTCTTGGGCGGTTCCATAGCCAAGGGCATCGACGGGCGCGACGCTTGTCTGGAGACCGACTGGACGGATTACGGACTATTGCCTGTCCGATTACAGACTGGGCGATGGATGCCGATCCTCAGGGGGGTCGCGCAGTCGTTTCACGCGCGTGTATGTTGGGTTACGCGGGCGGTGCGTGCGGCGTTGCGGGGGTCCGTGCAGCGTTACGCTCGGGACACGTGCGGGCTCAATACCACCGTCTGCAGCTCGGTGAACGACTGCATCACGTGCGAGCCCCCCACCCGACCGATACCACTGTCGGTCCCGGCCCGGCCGCCAAACGGGAGGTGCGCCTCCCAGTAGTTACTCGACTCGTTGATGTTCACCCAACCGGTGTGCACCCGGTCGGCGAACTCGAGTCCATACTGGAGGTTGGCGGTGAAGATCGCCGCGAGCAATCCGTAGGGAGACTGGTTGGTGAGGTCGATTGCGTTTTCGAGCGAATCGACCGCGACGACCGGAGCGATCGGCCCGAACGTCTCCTCTGTCGCGACGTGAGCGTCGGGCGGCACGTCGGTCAGGACCGTCGGCTGCCAGTACAGCGACGTGGCAAAGCCCTCGGCGCGGGCGCCGCCGCTGACTACGCTCGCGCCGCGGGCAACAGCGTCGCCGACGTGCTCGTCCATCTTGGCCGCCACCGGCTCGTTGTTGAGCGGGCCCATCGTGGTGGCGTCGTCGAACGGGTCTCCGAGCAGGATGCGCTCGGCCACGCGTCGCGCGAGGAGTTCGACGAACTCATCGCGGACGGCACGGTGCACGAGGATGCGCTCGCCGGCGGTACAGCTCTGGCCGGCGCACAGATAGCAGGCGGCGAGCGTCGCGTCGACGGCGGCGTCGATGTTGGCGTCGTCCATCACCACCAGCGGACCGTTACCGCCCATCTCGAGCAGCGCCGCCTTGCCCGCCGCCGCCTGCGCGACGAGCCTACCGGTCGCGGTCGAGCCGATGAAGGCGACGCCGTCCGTTCCGGGGTTCCGAGCGATCTCGTCGCCGACAACAGGTCCAGGGCCGGTCACGAGGTTGAACACTCCCGCCGGCAGGTCGGCCTCGGCGATGCACTCCGCCAGCGCGACCGCGCACACCGCGGTCGACGGCGCCGGCGTCCACACCACCGTGTTGCCGCACGCCAGCGCGGGCGCGATCAGCTCGGCCGGCATCGTGTACGGCCAGTTCCACGGGCTGATCACACCGACCACGCCGCGAGGACGGCGCACGAGCATCACGCGCTTGCCCGGCGAGAACGAGTTGGGCAGCTCTCCGCCGAGCCGCTTGGCGTCTTCGGCCGCGTTGCGCCAGTACTCGATCAGTTCGTCGACCTCATCGAACGCCTCGGCGCGGAGCGGCTTGCCCTGGTCGAGCGTGAGCGTCCGCGCGAGGTCGTCACGCCGAGACTCGATCAGGTCGCCGACGGCGTGCATCTTCGCCGCGCGCTCGAATGCGCCCGTCCGCGCCCAGCCGTCCGCCGCGCCGTGCGCCGCCTCGATCGCTCTCATGGCGTCGGCGCGATCCCCCTGGGGAACGGTCGCGATCACGTCGCCCGTCGCCGGGCTCGTCGCCTCGAACGTTTCGCCGGTGGCGCTCGGTTGCCAGCTCCCGCCGACGAACATCTTTTGGGCGGTTTGTGTTGCCATTGATCCCCTTTGGGTCCAGGCCCCGGTCGCGTTGACACAGTTCGACAACTGATATATAACCGCCCGATCAGGCTCGGGTCAATGGATTCGAGGGTGCTCCTAGAAGCCCCAGAGACCGGCGAGACCGTGGAGTTCGAGGGCTCGCGCGCCGGCGCGCGGACCGGGGAGGTTGATCGATGGCAACGGTAGAAGCTCCAGGCGCGAGCGGAACGGCTACGGATAGCTCCGAGCTCGCGGGCTTCGGATATAAGCAGGAACTCGACCGTACGCTGGGGAGCTTCTCCGCGTTCGCGGCGGGCTTCAGCTACATCTCGATCCTGACCGGCGTCACCGCTCTGTTCGGGTTCGGCTACCTGAACGCCGGGCCGGGCGTGTGGTGGACGTGGCCGGTCGTCATCGGCGGCCAGATCCTCGTCGCTCTCTGCTTCATGGAGATGGCGGCTCAGTATCCGATCGCCGGGTCGGTGTACCAGTGGTCCAAGCAGATCTCAAGCGGCTTTACAGCCTGGATGACGGGCTGGATCTACATCGTCGGCGCGATCGTGACGATCGCGGCGGTGGCGGTCGACTGGCAAGTCGTGCTGCCCCAGATCAATAACGGCGGGACCGCGAAGCCCCTCTTTCAGTTCCTAGGCTCAGCCGCCGACGCCGGGTCCACGCTCACCAAGGGCGGCGCGCAGAACGCACTGCTGCTCGGCGGGATCCTGGTCTGCATCACCACGATCATCAACATGCTCGGCGTCAAGCTGATGGCGCGGATCAACAACATCGGAGTGACGTGCGAGCTGGTCGGGTCGACGATCCTCGTGATCCTGCTCCTGTTCAACGCCCACCACGGCCCGCAGATCATCTTCCACTCCTACAACTTCGGCGCCGGCCACCCGTGGGGGTACTTCGGCGCGCTGCTCGTCGGTGGCCTGCTGAGCGCGTACGTGATGTACGGATTCGACACTGCGGGGACGCTTGCCGAGGAGACCAACAACCCGCGCAAGCACGCGCCTCCGGCGATCATCCGGGCAATCGCGGCCGCCGCGACGATTGGCGGCCTCGTGATCCTGTTCGCGTCGATGGCGAACAAGCACATCCTCGACAAGAACGTCGGACTGTTCGGCCTCCCGTACGTCATGAAGCAGGCATTCGGCAACACGCTTGGGAACATCTTCCTGATCGACTGCGCGATCGCGATCTTCGTGTGCTGCCTGGCCGTCCAGACGGCGACGATCCGGATGATGTTCTCGATGGCGCGCGATAACCGCCTGCCGGCCGGCTCCGCGGTCGCGCGCGTCTCCGGTCATCGCAAGGTGCCGGTCGTGCCGGCGCTCGTCACAGGCTTCCTCACGCTCGCGCTGCTCGCGATCAACGTCAGCAACCAGAGCGCCTTCTACGTACTGACGGCGCTCGCGATCATCATGTTCTACCTCGCGTACCTCGGGGTGACGGCACCGATGCTGGTGCGGCGCCTGCGAGGCGAGTGGCCGAGGCCCGATCACGGACCGTACTTCTCACTGGGGCGGTGGGGGCTGCCGGTCAATATCGCCGCCGTCACGTATGGCGCGCTCGTGGCAATCAACATCGCCTGGCCGCGAAACGCGGTCTACAACTCAGTCGGCCACCCGCATTGGTACTGGCAGTGGTCTCCGTTACTGTTCATCGGCGGGATCGTGATCATCGGAACGATCTACTACTTCACCGTGCAGGTGAAGAAGGGTAGCGACGTGCTGGAGGAGCACCGCGCCGGCGCGCCCGAGCTCGAGCATCTGCCCGCGATGGGCGAAATGGCGCCATGATCGACGCCGGCGAGTTCGACTATGTGATCGCCGGCGGCGGGACCGCGGGCTGTGTTGTGGCGGCTCGGTTATCCGAGGACCCGAACGTGTCCGTCTGCCTGCTCGAAGCGGGCCCCTCGGATGTCGACGACCCTCGGATCCTGCGGCTCGAGGACTGGATGTACCTGCTCGACTCGGGCTACGACTGGGACTACCTGGTCGAGCCCCAGGCCCGCGGCAACAGCTTCTTGCGCCACGCGCGCGCGAAGGTGCTCGGCGGGTGCTCGTCGCACAACTCCTGCATCGCGTTCTGGACGCCCAAGGAGGACCTCGACGAGTGGGCCGCGACCGGCAACGAGGGCTGGAGCGCGGCCGACTGCTGGCCGCTGATCAAGCGCCTCGAGACGAACGACGGCCCCGGCGACCATCACGGACGCCACGGCCCGGTGAACATCCGGACGGTCCCGCCCGACGATCCGTGCGGCGTCGCGGTGTTGGAAGCGGCGGCGCAGGCCGGGTTGCCCACGTCGCGGTTCAACGAGGGCCACACCGTGACCAACGGGGCGGGCTGGTTCCAGATCAACTCGTCGGCCGACAACACCCGGATGTCGTCCTCGCACGCCTACCTGCATCCGATCCTGGGCTCGCGGCCGAACCTCGAGGTTCGTGTTGGGTGCTGGGTCAACCGGGTTGCGCTCGAGGATGGGCGTGCCTGCGCGGTGGAATACCTGACGCCCGATCTGCTCACGCACGGGTCGGTTCGCGCGCGGCGCGAGGTCATCTTGAGTGCCGGCGCGATCGACACGCCGAAGCTGCTGATGCTCTCCGGGATCGGCCCCGGCGAGCACCTGCACGAGTTCGGCATCCAGACGCTCGTCCACTCCCCCGGCGTCGGCGCGAACCTCGACGACCACGTCGAGGGGATCGTCCAGTGGGACGCCAAGAAGCCGATGATCCGGACGTCGACGCAGTGGTGGGAGATCGGCCTGTTCGCGACCTCGGAGGATGGCCTCGACCGTCCCGACCTGATGATGCACTACGGGTCGGTGCCATTCGATATGAACACCGCACGCTGGGGTTATCCCACGACCGAGAACGGGTTCTGCCTGACGCCGAACGTATGCCGGGGACGCTCGCGCGGAACCGTGCGCCTTCGCTCGTCGGACTTCCGCGATCGCGCGCGGGTCGACCCGCGGTACTTCACCGACGATGAGGGCCACGACGAGCGCGTGATGGCGTTCGGGATGCGGCTAGCGCGGAGGATCGTCTCTCAGCCGGGGATGGCGGAGTGGGCCGGCGCCGAGCTCGCGCCCGGCCCAGACGCCCAGACCGACGACGAGCTGATCGACTACATGCACAAGACCCACAACACCGTCTACCACCCGGCGTGCAGCTGCCACATGGGCCCGGACTCCGATCCGCTCGCGGTGGTGGACTCGCGCCTGCGCGTCCGTGGCGTTCGCTCGCTGCGGATCGCGGACGGCTCGATCCTCCCGTTCCTGCCGGCGATCAACCCGTGCATCACGACGATGATGATCGGCGAGAAGTGCTCCGACATGCTCAAGGAGGACGCGGCGCGCGGTGCCGAGGCCGCGGCGCCCGCGGCGGTCGGTTAGTCGTCTAAGGTCCCGCGCATGAGCGCCACCGCGGCGCCCGAGGTAGTCCACTTCCTGGCTGAGCACCCGCCCTTTGACGCACTCGAGGCGGGCGAGCTCGAGCGCGTCGCCGCGGCCGCCGAGGCCGAGTTCCACCGCGCCGGGGCGACCATCTTCTGTCAGGGCGCCGAGCCGGTCTCGCATCTGCGTGTCGTGCGTGGCGGCGCCGTCGAGATCGTCTTCGATGGCCGCGTGCTCGATCTGCTCGGTGAGGGCGAGCTGTTCGGGCACTCCTCGATGCTGTCCGGACTGCCGACGGGCTTCGAGGCGCGCGCCGGCGAGGACACGGTCTGCTACCGGATCCCCGCCGATGTGGCGCAGGAGCCCCTGTCGCGTCCCGCGGGGCTGCGCTTCGTGGCCCGCTCACTGCTGGATATTCGCTACGAGGGCGGGGCGGCGGTCGCGACCGAGCCCGGAGTCGATCCGCCGCTGCAACCGGTGGGGTCGCTGCTGCGCGGAGTCCCGGTCGTGTGCGAGCCCGACACGCCGATCCGCGAGGCCGCCGAGTTGATGACCGCGGCCCACGTGAGCGCCGCGGTCGTGAACGTCGGCGACAGCAGTCTTGGGATCCTCACCGATCATGACCTGCGCACGCGCGTGGTGGCATCCGGGCTGACCGGGGACGCACCGGTGTCGGCGGCAATGTCGGCACCGGCGTACACCTGCCCGCCGGACCGGCTCGGGGGCGACGTCCTGCTCGACATGCTCGACCGCGGCTTTCGGCACTTCCCGGTCGTCTCGGCGACGGGGACGATCCTTGGGGTCATCGAGGAGATCGACCTCGTCGCCGCGCAGACGCGCTCCTCGTTCTATCTTCGCCGGCGGATCGCGCGAGCCCAGACCGTCGATGAGCTGATCGAGGCGTCGCGCGAGCTGCGCCCGACGGTGCTTGCGATGCACGACGCGCACGTCGGGGCCGCTGAGGTGGCCGCGGTCTACTCAGTCGTGGTCGACGCCTTGACGCGCCGGCTGCTCGAGTTGTCCCTCGCCGAGATTGGTGAGGTGGGCGTGGAGTTCGCGTGGCTGGCGCTCGGGAGCCAGGCGCGGCGAGAGGCGCTGCCGAGCTCCGACGTCGACAGCGCGATCGTGTGGTTCGGGCCCGACGATGCCGCCGTCAAGGCGCGCCTGCACGCGCTCGCCTCGACCGTGGTCTCGCAACTCGAAGCCTGCGGGCTCCGTGCCGACGAGCACGGGGCGACCGCGTCCGATCCGCGATTCGTCCGCTCGCTCGATTCCTGGCAGCGGGCGGTCCGCAGCTGGATCGACGACCCGAGTCAGGAGAAGGCCGTACTGCTCGTCTCGGTGCTCGTCGACAGCCGGCCGGTGTGGGGCGTCCACACCGGGACGCCGGTCGCCGACACGCTCCGCCTCGCGCCGAGCAACCCGGCCCTCCTTCGGCTGCTCGCCCGGTTCGCGCTATCTCACCGCCCGCCCACGGGCTTCTTCCGCGGACTCGTGGTCGAGCCGACCGGCGAGCACCGCGGCCGTCTCGACCTCAAGCAGCGCGGCGTGCTCCCGATCGTCGATCTGGCCCGATGGGCCGGCATCGGCGCCGGCGTGACGAGCGCCTCCACGAGCGAGCGGCTGCGGGCGGCCGCCGGCGCCGGAACCCTGTCGGAGACTCACGCGCGAACCCTTCAGGACGCACTGACGCTGATCACAGACCTGCGGGTCGAGCACCAGGTGCACCAGCTGCGCGCGGGCGAGGAGCCCGACGATTTCATCGACCCCGCGACGCTCACGGGGCTCACCCGGAGCTATCTGCGGGAGGCGTTCCGCGCCGTGGCGTCGGTCCAGAAGCGTGTCGCGGCGGAACTGAGGACGGGCGCGCGATGAGAACCGGTAGGTTCTTCCCATGACCGGGGACTGGCGCGACTACCGTCCGGCGATCTGGCTGACGATGCTCGGCATCGCCGTCATCCTGCTCGTCAGCCCGTTCTGGATCGGAGCGCTGTTCTTCGGCGCGGCGATTGGCGCCGCGATCCGGATCACCCAGCGGCGCCGGCGGGCCGCGGCTCGTGCCGCGTCTGCTCCGGCGAAACCGGCGCGACAATCCGGATCTCGACGCCGGCGATGAGGCTCAAGCGCGCCGCCTCGGGGTGGCCCGGCTTTCGAAACGGTCGCCAGTGTGCTGGGAGCAGCACCAGGTCAAAGCCGCCGCTCCGAGCGAGCTGCTCGAGCGTCTGATCCACGCCGTCGATCAGCAGCAGGAACGTTGCGCGCTCGGCTGCCTGGCCGAGCTGCTCCCCGGCCTTGTAGAGGTCCCGCGCGACGGAGTCGGCGACGGCCTCGTTGTACTGCACCGCTGAGTTCCCGCAGCGCGGGCCGGAGGGCGCCCGCGGCGCGACCGCGACAACTGTGACGGTTGCGTGTTCGCGTTCAACGAGCACGCGGGCTTGGTCGACGGCCGCGGCCCCCGCACGGGTCCGTTCGTACACGACCAGGACCCGTTCAGTCGCCGATTTCACGGATTCACCCGATTTCACGGATCACCCGGCAAGGGTTGCCGAAAGCGAGATGGCCGGCGGGCATGTCTTTCGTCACGACGCTCCCGGCGCCGATGACCGCATCGGCGCCGACGGTTACGCCCGGGAGCACGATCACGCCGCTGGCCAGCCACGCTCCGTCGCCGATCGTCACCGGCTCGGCCGTCTCCGTGCCGCGCCGGCGCTCTATTGGATCGAGCGGGTGGAGCGCGGTCAGCAGCTGCACGTTCGGGCCGATCTGCACGTCTTCGCCGATCGTCACCTTAGCGCCGTCGAGGATCACTGCGCCGTAGTTGATGAAGGTCCGAGCGCCCACGGTGACGTGGTAGCCGTAGTCGCACTCGAACGGCGCCATCACCTCGGCATCGTCGCCGAGGTCGCCGAGCAGCTCTTCGAGGATCGCGCGGCGCGCGGCCGTGTCTCCGAAGCTGGTGGCGTTGAACCGTTCACACACGAGCCGGCACCGTCTGCGCTCCTCGAGCAGGCCGGGATCGTTGGCCAGGTACGGCTCACCCCGCAACATCCGGTCTTTTTCTGAATCCAAGCCGGCCATCCTGACACGGGAGCGGTGGTTTCGTCCGGCCCTGTGCGGATCATTGTGTGCACGTGAGCTGGAGATCGACTCGAGCGACGGGCCCAGGGGGCGAGGGAGTTCGCCAGGTCGCGGTCATCGACCTCGGGTCGAACTCGTGGCGCCTCGTCGTCTACATGTTCGCTCCCGGGGATTGGTGGAAGCTCACCGATGAGATCTTCGAGACCGTCCGGATCGGCGCCGGCCTGGCGGAGACCGGCCGGCTCAGCGAAGCGGGGATCGGGCGCGGCCTGGAGACGCTCGCGGTGTTCGAGCACTTCTTGGCGGCGCACGGACTCGGCCCGGACGGCGTGCATGCCGTCGCCACCAGCGCGATCCGCGACGCAAGCAACGGCGCGCTGTTCCTGAAGGCGGCACGCGCCGCCAGCGGGTTGAACATCGAGGTCATCTCCGACGAGGACGAGGCCCGGTTCGGCTACATCGGGGCGATCAACAGCTCGACCATGACCGACGGCTTCGTGCTCGAGACGGGCGGCGGCAGCATCCAGCTGATCGAGGTGGCCGACCGCCGGGCGAAGTCGCTCCAGTCATACCCGCTGGGGGCCGTCCGGGTCACCGAGCAGTTCCTCCCTGGATCGGGGCCTGCCAGGAAGAAGGACCTCCAGAAGGTGCGCGCCTACGTCCGCGAGGTGCTCGCCGACGTGCCAGGTCTCGCCGGCGCGGGCGGCCGGATCGTCGGGATGGGGGGCGCGGTCCGCAACCTCGCGGCCGCCGCCGAGCGGATGGCCGACCAGCCCGACATCGGGGTGCAGGGGTTCGTGATCACCCGCGCGATGCTCGCCGACCTCGTTCAGACGCTGGCGGCGCTGCCGGTCGCCGAGCGGGGGGACGTGCCTGGGATCAAGGTCGGGCGCGGCGACATCATCCTGGCCTCGGCGCTGGTGATCGAGACCGTGGTCGAACTCGGCGGGTTCTCCGGGATCGAGGTCACGGAGGCGAGCTTGCGCGACGGCGTGTTCCTCGCGCGCGAGTTCCTCGCCGATGCGCCCGAGCCCCTGTTCGACGATGTTCGCGTGGCCGGGGTGCGAAACCTCGCGACCCAATACGAGTCCGACCTACCCCACGTCGAACACGTCGCCGCGCTGTCGCTCCAGATGTTCGACTCGCTCGCCGCCGGCGGACTGTTCACGCCCCAGCCGGGCGAGCGCGAGCTCCTGTGGGCCGCCGCGATGCTCCACGACGTCGGGATGACGATCTCCTACGACGACCACCACAAGCACTCGGCGTACCTGATCATGAGCGCCGAGCTGCCAGGCTTCGATCCGCGCGAGCGTGCACTCATCGCCCAGATCACCCGGTACCACCGGAAAGGCGCCCCGAAGCTGGGCGAGCTGGCCGCGCTCGCACGACCCGGCGACGACGAGCTCCTCGATCGCTGCTCGGTGATCCTGCGGCTCGCCGAGCACCTGGAGCGCGGGCGCGACCAGTCGGTCCGCGAGGCGCGACTGCGCGCCAACGGACACGGCGTCGACCTCCACCTCGAGGCTGCCGGCGACCTGACCCTGCCGCGCTGGAGCGTCGAGCGCTACGGCGACGGCGAGGCGTTTCAGCGGGTGTTCGGGCGGCGTCTGTTGATTGGGTAACCGCCTGGAATGGCTTCCGGGCACGCGTTCGAGTTCGACCCGCCGTCGGTGGCCTGGCCGCTTCCGTCATATCCGTTCGGGTGGCCTGACAGACGCGTCGCGTTTACCGGGAAGTCACGGGTGCGACTAAAGTTGTGTGCATGCTGTGGCTTCTGCGACACGCCGAAGCGGAAGATGGCCTGCCCGACGACGAGCGCCCTCTGACGGAACGCGGCGCGATGCACGCCGACGCAGTGGGGCGAGCGCTGGTGGTGCTCGGCGTCCATCTCGATGCCTGCCTGAGCAGCCCGAAGCTCCGAGCGGTCCAGACCGCCGAGCGCGCGTGTGAGCCGCTTGGGATCCCGGTGACAGTCGAGCCGGTGCTGTCGGGCGAGCCGTTCGACGTGCAGGAGCTGACAGCAGGACTCGGCGACGTCCTGCTCGTCGGCCACGACCCCTCGTTCTCGCTCCTGCTCCACGATCTCACCGGTACCCAGGCGCGGATGAAGAAGGGCGGTCTGGCGGGCATCTCAAAAGGCGAGCTCGTGACGCTGCTCAGACCAAACGAGCTCACCGCGATCGCGAAAGCCCAAGTAGGAGTGACATGAGCGACACTCAGCTCGACACGGACCAGACCGAGGCGGCGGAGACGGAGCGGACGGAGACGCCGGAAACCGCGCAGGATGGACGAGCCGAGCCGGAGGTGTCGGCCGCCGATCGGGCCAACCCGGACCTCTACATCAACCGCGAGCTGTCCTGGGTCGACTTCAACGACCGGGTGCTCCAGCTGGCCGAAGACGAGACGCTGCCGCTGATGGAGCGGGTGAAGTTCCTCGCGATCTTCACGACCAACCTCGATGAGTTCTTCATGGTGCGCGTCGCCGGCGTCCACGACCAGATCGATGCCCGAATCGACGCCCGTGGGCCCGACGATCTTTCTCCCCCCAGGTCCTGCGGGGGATCGCCGACAAGGTGCGCGAGCAGGATCGACGCCAGTCCCGCCAGTTCAGCGACGTCGTCAAGCCCGAGCTGGCCGAACACGGCATCAAGATCGTCACCTTGGAGGAGTCCTCGGCGCCGTCGAACCTGATCGAGCGCCAGTTCCGCGAGCAGATCTTCCCGGTGCTGACGCCGTTGGCGATCGGTCCCGGGCGGCCGTTCCCGTACATCTCGAATCTCTCGCTGAGCCTGCTCGTGCGGCTGCACGATCCGGACCTCGATCACGAGGTCTATGCGCGCGTGAAGGTTCCGAAGGAGGTCCTGCCCCGGTTCGTCGAGATCTCACAGAACTGCTTCATCCCGCTCGAGCAGATCATCGCGGCGAATCTCGACGCGCTGTTCCCGGGGATGGACATCATCAGCTATGACCTGTTCCGGGTGACGCGGGACGCCGATTTCGAGGTCTCCGACGAGGCCGACGATCTGCTCCAGGCGGTCGAGGACGAGCTGCGGCGGCGGCGCTTCGGCGAGGTCGTCCGGCTCGAGGTCGGCGCCAGCATGGATCCCGTCCTCCGGAGCCGGCTGATCGAGTGGCTTGGCGTCGACGAGGTCCAGGTCTACGACGTCGAGGGGATGCTCGACCTCGGAGACCTGTGGGAGATCGCCAGTCTCGACGGCCACCCCGACATCCGCCAGCAACCATGGACCCCGCTCACGCATCCCGCGTTCGTCCCGGGCCCGGGCGATCGCGACGACCAGCCCGACGTGTTCGCGCCGATGCGGACGCGCGACGTCCTCGTCCACTACCCCTACCAGTCGTTCGCGACCAGCGTGGAGCGGTTCGTCAAGCAGGCCGTCGACGATCCCAACGTGCTCGCGATCAAGATGACGGTGTACCGGACCTCCGACGACTCCGCACTAGTTCCGTCGCTGATCGAGGCCGCCGAGAAGGGCAAGCAGGCCGTCTGCTTGGTGGAGCTGAAAGCCCGGTTCGACGAGCGCCAGAACATCGGCTGGTCCCGCGCCCTCGAAGAGGTCGGCGCGCACGTCGTCCACGGCATCCCGGGGCTCAAGACCCACGCAAAGGCGATCCTCGTCGTTCGCCGTGAGCGCGGCGGCATCCGCCACTACGTGATGATCGGTACCGGCAACTTCCACGCCAAGAACGCCCGGCTGTACGAAGACTTCGGGCTGTTCACGACCGACCGGGAGATCGGACAGGAAGTCGCGAACCTGTTCAACACCCTGACCGGGTACAGCCACCCGGCGCGCGAACGGAAGGTCCTGGTCGCCCCGCACTCGATGCGCGGACCGCTGATCGAGGAGATCGACCGCGTGATCGCCGCGCACGAGGCCGGCGAGAACGCCCGGATCGCGATGAAGATGAACTCGCTGGTCGATCAGCAGTGCATCGAAGCGCTCTACCGCGCCTCACAGGCCGGCGTCCCGATCGACCTCAACGTGCGCGGAATCTGCTGCCTACGACCGGGCGTGCCAGGCGTCAGCGAGACCATCAACGTCGTCTCGGTCGTCGGGCGCTTTCTCGAGCATTCCCGGATCTACTCGTTCCATCGGGGCGACGACCACACGTACTACATCGGCTCGGCCGACCTCATGCCCCGCAACCTCGACACGCGCGTCGAGCTGCTCACGCCGGTCGAGGATCCCGAGCTCCAGGCCGAGCTCGAGGACACTCTCGAGCGTTGCTTCGCGGACGACACGAACGCGTGGACGCTCGACGCGGAGGGCGTCTGGAGCCGGCGTGCCGGCCGGACGCGGAGCGTCCACCGGGAGCTCATGGAGCGGACACTCCAGCAGGCCGCGTTGATCGCCGCGACCTAAGCGGCCCTGGCGCGCTGGCTGCCGCCGCCGTTCTCAGATCGGGCCGGCCCGGTGACTGCCGCGGCCGGTCGTAGACCGGGCCCGGCGCCTCAGCGGCCGCGACCGGCGCTCGGGCCGGCCGCGGTCAGTGCAGTTGTTCGCCCGCGTGTTGGTGGCTACGGAATCCCGAAGCCCTGGCTCTGCTGGCTCTGGGTGGTCGCGCTCGCCGGCTGGGCGCCGAGCGTGAGCTTGATGCTCTTCGTCTGTCCGCCCCGGTTGACGGTCAGCGTCACGGTGTTGCCCGGCGCGTAGTTGGCGATCGTGGCCACGAACTGGTTGACGGAGGCCACCGGCGTCGAGTTGACGGCGGTGATCAGGTCACCTGCCTGGAGGCCGGCCTTAGCCGCCGGCGATCCGGACACGATCGGCGAGGCGCCCGCGCTCGTGGCGCTCTTGGCGATCGCCGCGCCGCCGGTCACGGACGGGTCGAGGCTGACGCCGACGTAGGCGTTGTGCGCCTGGCCGGTCGAGATGATCTCTCGAGCGATCCGGGCGTCGCTGTTCGACGGAGTGGCGAAGCCGACGCCGGAGCTCGACCCCTCGCCCTGACCGTTGGTGTTGTTCGTCTCGATCTGGTCGTTGAGGCCGATCACCTGGCCAGAGGCGTTGAGCAGCGGGCCACCCGAGTTGCCGGGGTTGATCGGCGCGTCGGTCTGGATCGCGTTCGGGATCGTGAACTGGTTCGGCGCGTTGATCGTGCGGCCGACCGCGCTGACGATGCCGGCGGTCACGGTGTTCGGCAGGCCAAATGGGCTACCGATCGCGATCACGCTGTCGCCGACCTGAACCGCGCTCGAATCGCCCACCTGGAGCGGATGAAGCTCGGAGGCGGACACACCCTGGACCCGGATGACCGCGAGGTCAGCGCCCGTGTCCGAACCGACGACGGTCGCCGGGGCCTTGGTTTGATCGGGGAAGGTCACCGTGATCTTCGAGGCGCCGGACACGACGTGCTGGTCGGTCAGGATGTCGCCCTTCTTGTCGAACACGACGCCGGCGCCTTCGCCCTGGGTCTGCTGGGACTGACCAAAGCCGAACACGCCACCGGTGTTCTGGGTCGAGGAAGTGGTGATGTCGACCACGCCCGGGCCGACGGAGCGGTAGATCTGGTTGATGGTCTGAGCTTTCCCATTGCTGAAGCTGGTCGGCAGCGTGGGCGAACTCGACGGCTGCACTACGGTCGTTGTGGTAACCGAGTGCGTGGTTGTGCCCCCGCTCGCGACGGCGAGCGCGATCGCCCCGCCGGCAATCGCACCGGCGACGATCGGAAGCAGACGGCTCAAGCCTTTCATGGGTGAGTTTCTCCTAGCAAAGCGTGACTCTTGTGTTCCCAGTACAGCAGGTGGCTATGAGAAACCAGTCAGAAATCCATGAGAGCGGCGTAAGAAGCCGTGGGCCGGCTTACGCCGAAGGAACCGGCGTGGCCGGCGCCTGCGGCAGCCCGGCGCCCGGTGCGGGCACGGCCTGCTGCTTTGGCAGGGAGCCGGGGTATGCGGGCGCGTTCTTGGGCGCCGGCACCGCAAATCCGGGGCCCATCGGCCGCGCCGGACGCAGCTTGAAGAGGCGGAAACCCTGGCCCGGGCCACCGAAACCCTTGCTATTGACCCGCTGGCTGAGACTCGCGGACCACCCCTTCAGGATCTGGTTCTCCTGCGCCTGGGTGATCACCTTGGCGGTGACCAGCTTGTCGAGGCGGTTCTTCTCGGCGGTGGTCATCGCCTGCTCGAGGCCGGCGACGGTCTTGCCCTTGGACGTGGCGATCTGCGCCAGCGACTTGCCGCTCGAGAGCTGCTGGAGGAGCTGCCCGCCGGTCAGTCCGAGGTAGGTCAAGGCTCCCGACAGCCCCCCGAATCCGCGTCCAAATCCGCGGCCGAATCCGGGCCCGAATCCAGACCCGGGAGCCGGGACGGCGAACCCCTTGCCTCCGGGGCCGGGGAAGCCCGGGCCGAAGCCACCGGGGCCACCGGGGCCACCGGGACCATACGGGGCGAATTTGCGCAGCTGACCCAGCGGGCCAACCGGGAACGCCGGCACGCCGCCGCCGTTCTTAAGCCGCTGCTGGAGCGCGTTCGCCTGGGCCTGCGTCAGCTTTCCGGCGTTGACCAGGGCCTGAAGCTGGTCTGCCGTCGCGCCGTCGAGCGCGGCGGCGAGCTGCTGCGGGGTCACGTGCAGCCGCTTGGCAACGTCGTTCAAGAACGCCTGGCGCGTTGTCGGACCCGAATTCTGGGTGGCGGCGTACGCCCCACCGGCGAACGCGGCCAATGCCAGCGCCGCCAGCCCGATCACGAGGTTTCGCTTGAGACTGCGATGCACCGTGCGCTCCTCAGTTGGCCGGGCGCTCCGTCGACGGTGCGCCCGTGGGCGGCATGCTTCCACCCGAGTTTGAGAGAACCATAAGAACTGCCTAAGGTCTTCACGCCACCCGTCGGCGTCTGGCGTCCAGGATTTTGCGGAGGCGAGCCGCCTCGCGCGCCGGTTGCTGCTTGAGGCGTTCCCACGTGATGCGCACGGTCACGTACCCCGCCTCCAGCAGCGCCGCATCGCGCTCCCGGTCGCTTTCGAAGACCTCGCGATCGAGATGGAATTCGGCGCCGTCCAGCTCGACGATCACGTGCTCGGCTGGGAATAACGCGTCGATCTCATACCCGTGCAGCTGCGTGTTCGTGATCGGCGCCGGCAAGTCGTATCGGCTCGCGAACTCGATGAACGCGTCCTCGAACTCCGAGCGCGTGGGACCGCCGGCGCGCCTCGGGTCGATGAAGGGTTGGAGGCGCTTGGTGGCGGGGTGGCGGGGGTGGCGGGCGAGCAGCTCGGCGAGGTCCGAGAGGCCGAGCGTGTGGGTGAGCCGGGCGTCCCGCATGAAACGCCGGAGCTGCCGGTCGCCGAGGCGCGGCGTCATATCGAGCACCGTGCGGGCAGGGCTGGTTACCGGGATGCCGAGCTGCTGGGTGACGTCGCGGTGGGTCAGGCTGGTGGCGCGGTGGACGGTGATGCCCGGGCGCCGGCGATCGGATTTCGCGGTGACCTCGAGCGGCGCCGACCAGTCCTTGACGTACTTCCAGAGGCTGGCGGCCGATCCGTGGCTGAGGACGGCGCCGGTGCCGCAGGCGAGCACGGCGGCGTGGGCGCGAGCCTCCATCCCGAGCGGCACGTGCCCGACCGCGTAGACGCCGCGGTAGACGGGGATAAACCTGCCGATCGCGACCCTGTACTCGATCGCCCGAGGTCCGAGGCCGAGGTCCAGCAGCTGTTGTCGGGTGATGTACCCGTGCTGCGTCCGGGCAAGGGCCGATATCGCCTTGTCGATTAATTCCGCCACCGCGCACCGGCCGTGCTGAATTTGCCCCCACTGTGGGGGTAAATTCAGCACGCTCCGGTACTAAGAGTCGGTACGAGCCTGGTTTTCGCCCCCCAAGGCCACGAAATAATCGAGGGCCTCGGGGTTCGCGAGCGACTCGCGGGACGCGGCCTGGTCGACAGGCGTCCCCATCAGGATCCGCTTCACCGGGACTTCCAGCACCTTCCCGGACAGCGTCCGCGGGACCTCGTCGATTTGCCGGACCTCGTCCGGCACGTGGCGCGGCGAGCAGTCCTCGCGTACCCGCCGGCGAATGTCGGTGATCAGGTCATCGGAGAGCGACTGCCCCTCGCGGAGTACGACGAACAGCGGCATCCAGGCCTCGGCGCCCTCCCGTGGCACGTCCACCACCAGCGCGTCGATCACGTCGTCGACCCCCAGGACCGCCCGGTAGATCTCGGATGTGCCCATCCTCACCCCTCCCCGGTTGATCGTCGAGTCGGACCGGCCGTAAATCACCGCAGTCTCCCGCGAGGTGATCTCGATCCAGTCGCCGTGCCGCCACACGCCGGGGTACACCGAGAAGTAGCTGTCCCGATAGCGCTCCCCCGAGTCATCGCCCCAGAAGAACACGGGCATCGACGGCATCGGCCTCGTGATCACCAGCTCGCCGACCTCTTCGATCAGAGGACGACCCTCGGGGTCCCACGACTCGACCGCCGCTCCCAAGGCCCGTGCCTGTAGCTCGCCGAGGTACACCGGGAGCGTTGGTACCCCGCCGACGAACGCCGTGCACAGGTCGGTACCCCCCGACGTCGAGAACAGCCAGGTGTCCGACCCGAGCTGGTCGTAGATCCACTGGAATCCCTCGGGTGACAGCGGAGAGCCGGTCGATCCGACGGACCGCAGCGCACTCAGGTCTCGGCCCTCGGAGCGGAGCGTCAGCCCATCGTCCTTCATGCACGCGCCAATGAACGCCGCGCTCGTCCCGAAGCAGGTCATCCCACTGTCGGCGGCCAGATCCCAGAGCGTCGCGAGCGACGGGTACCCCGGATTCCCGTCGAACAGGACGATCGAGGCGTCGCTCAGGAGCATGCCGACGATGAAGTTCCACATCATCCAGCCCGTCGTGGTGAACCAGAACAGGCGGTCGCCGGCCTGCGCATCGAGGTGCAGCAGAGCCTTCTTCAGGTGTTCGAGGAGGATCCCGCCCTGGCCGTGGACGATCGGCTTGGGCAGCCCGGTGGTCCCGGACGAGTACAGAACCCAGAGGGGGTGGTCGAACGGAAGCTGGGCGAACTCCAGCGAGTCGGACGGCCCGAGAAAGCCGTCCTCCCAACCGGACCCGGCCAAATACCCCAGCCGAACGACCCGCGATAGCGACGGGATCTCGGCGGCGATCCGATCCACCGCGTCCCGGCGGTCGAAATCCTTGCCTCCGTAGCGGTAGCCATCGACGGCCAGCAGCACCTTGGGCTCGATCTGCGAAAACCGGTCGACGACGCTCCGCACGCCGAACTCGGGCGCTGCCGAGGACCAAACGGCCCCGATCGACGCACACGCGAACAGCGCGGCCACGGTCTCCGGGATGTTCGGCATGTACGCCGCCACGCGGTCGCCCTCGCCCACCCCCGACGCCCGCAACCCCGCGGCGATAGAGGCGGTCAGCCCGCGCAGCTCCCCCCACGTCATCGACGCCAGCTCGCGCGACTCCGACGCGTGCTGGATGGCGAGCGCGTCAGGGTCCTTGCCGGCAAACATGTGCTCGGCATAGCTCAGCCGCGCACCCGGGAACCACGACGCGCCGGGCATCGCATCGTTGCCGAGCACCCGCGCCGGCGGCTCGGAGAACCGCACGCCTGCGAACTCGACGAGCGAGCTCCAGAACTCCTCAAGGTCGAACACCGACCAGCGCCACAGGTCGTGGTAGCCATCGAACGACAACTCGCGTGTCTCCGATAGCCACGACTGGTAGCGGTTCAGCGTCGTGCGCTCGATCCACTCCGCCGAGGGCGTCCATAGGAGCTTGGGATCGGCTTCGGCCACCGACGGAGTATCCCGTAGTACCGTTGGCAACGCATGCCTGCCGGCCGCAAACCGAGGCCTCCGCGCCGCGCCGACGGGTTGGCCGAGATCGTGCTGCCCGACCACGAGTGCCACGACGTCCGGCTCGGTGACCTGTGGAGCGAGCGCCCGGCCGCGCTCGTGTGGCTGCGCCACTACGGCTGACTGTATTGCAAGGCCCACGCGATGCAGTTGCATCGCGCCCGCAGCGACTTCGATGAGGCGGGCGCCACGCTGGTGCTCATCGGACAGGCAACGCCACGGCACGCCGCCCAGTTCCGCCGGCGCCAAGGGATCCAGTTGCCGGTGCTCGCCGACGAGGACCGAGTGAGCTACAAGGCCGCCGGCGCCAAGGTCGCCGGGATCACCGACCTGTTCGGGCCCAAGGTGATCGCGAAGGGGGCCCTGACCGGCGTCCGGGAAAAGGCGATCCAAACCCGCACGATCGGTGACGCCGCTCAGCTCGGCGGCGCAATCGTCGTCGAACCCGATGGCAACATCTCCTGGTCGCACATGTCGAACGACGCCGGCGACAACGCCTCGCCCGAGGAGATCATCGCCGCGGTCCGCGACCTCGTCGCGTAGCGTTCGCCACGTGCCGCCCCCAATACCGCTGCTGGCCCCGTTCGCGGGCACGGTGATAGCGATCGCGCGGGCGGCCGACGAACAGGTGAACGCAGGCCAGACGCTCGTCGTGCTCGAGGCGATGAAGATGGAGCACGAGATCGCGGCCGGCGTTGACGGCACGGTACGAAGCGTCGATGTCGCAGTCGGCGACACGGTCGAGGAGGGTCAGCGTCTGGCGCTGGTCGCGCCGGAGGCCACGATCGCGCCGGCATCGGCGACGCAACAATCCCCCGAGCCCGACGGCAACCGCGACTATCTCGACGCCGTCACCGGCAACCGCGACGACCTCGACGCCGTCACCGGCAACCGCGACGACCTCGACGCCGTCACCGGCAACCGCGACGACCTCGGCGCCGTCAACGCCCGCCACGCCCAGACTCTCGACGCCGCCCGCCCCGAGGCCGTCGCCAAACGCCACGAACGGAGCCGCCGCACCGCGCGCGAGAACCTCGACGACCTGATCGACCCCGGCAGCTTCGTCGAGTACGGGCCGCTCATCTTCGCCGCCCAGGAGCGCCGGCGCCCACAGGAGGAGCTGATAGAGCGCACGCCGGCCGATGGTCTAGTCGCCGGCACGGCCACGATCGACGGCGCGCCGGCGGTCGTGATGTCCTACGACTACACCGTCCTCGCCGGCACCCAGGGGATGCGCAATCACCTGAAGAAGGACCGGCTGTTCGAGATCGCCGAGCGCCGGCGCGTCCCGGTGGTCCTGTTCACCGAGGGCGGTGGCGGCCGCCCCGGAGACATCGACGTGCCGCACGTCGCCGGGCTCGACGTGCGCGCTTTCCATCTGTTCGCCCGCCTGAGCGGCCTCGTCCCGCTGGTCGGGATCGCGTCCGGGTATTGCTTCGCCGGGAACGCCGCGCTGCTCGGGTGCTGCGACGTCGTGATCGCGACGGAAGACTCGAGCATCGGCATGGGCGGACCGGCGATGATCGAGGGCGGCGGGCTCGGCGTGTTCGAGCCGATCGAGGTCGGGCCGATCGACGTCCAGGACGCCGCCGGGGTGATCGACCTCAGGGTCAAGGACGAGGCGGCCGCGGTCGTGGCCGCCAAGCGCTACCTGTCGTATTTCGCCGGAGCCCCAGGCGAGCGGGACCCGGCGCGCGACCCGGACGCCCTACGCGACCCAGACACTCTGAGGAACCTGATCCCCGCCAACCGCAAGCGGGTCTACGACATCCGCACGGTCATCGACACGCTCCTCGGCGACGTGCTCGAGTTACGCCGCGGCTTCGGCGCCGGCATCGTGACCGCGCTCGCCCGCGCCGAGAATGGCAGCCCGCTCGGCGTGATCGCCAACAATCCGGCCCATCTCGGCGGCGGGATCGACTCCGATGGCGCCGACAAAGCCGCCCGCTTCATGCAGCTGTGCGATGCGTTCGGTCTTCCGATCCTGTTTCTATGTGACACGCCGGGCTTTATGGTCGGACCGAACGCCGAGAGAACCGGCACCGTCAGACACTTCTCCCGCCTGTTTCTAACGGGCGCGAACCTCACGGTCCCAACCGGGACGATCGTGCTCCGGAAGGGCTACGGGCTCGGGGCGCAGTCGATGGCCGCGGGCAGCTTCAAGGCGCCGCTGTTTACCATCGCGTGGCCGACGGCCGAGTTCGGCGGGATGGGACTCGAGGGCGCCGTCCGCCTCGGGATGCGGCGTGAACTGGAAACGATCGAAGATCCGGGGGAACGTGAGCGGGCATATAACGCGGCGGTCGCGGCGGCGTACGAACGCGGCAAGGGCCTCAACATGGCGGCGTACTTCGAGATCGACGACGTGATCGATCCCGCTGACAGCCGGCGCTGGATCGCGACCCTGGTCGACAACCGCGAGCCCGGCGATTGGCGGACTCGCCGAACCAAGCGCCGCCCCTACGTCGACGCGTGGTGAACGGCGTGGTGAACGGTCTGTGGACCGGCCGGCGACCCCGGGCGGGAGTCACGACCCGGGGCCGCCGCCGGTCCCCAGCTGCGGGGGTCGGAAATCCGTCCGCAAGCGACGAGGCGCACATTCGTCGCGCCAGCGAGCCTAAGCCCCGTCCCGTCAGTTCTCCGTAAGCGCTCAGGGAACGACGCCCGGCACGGCCCGAGAACGCGGGTAGTACTGGTAGGTGTAGGGACTGGGCGCGCCCGAGCCGAGCTGCGGTCCCACGCCGGCGCCTCCATCGGATGGGACGGTCGGCACCGCGGCCGCGAACAGCCGGGAGAGCACGAGCAGCAACACCAGCGAGCCCGCGACGACCCACGCCACAACCACCGCGCGCCGGAGCCACACCGCCGCGGCGGGCGGCGACCCGGACCATGATGCATGAGCCGCCGACGACGCTGCCTGGACCGCCGGCGACGCGGCATGAGCCCCCGGCGCCACGGCATGAACCGCGCTCCTACGCAGCGCGGCCCCGGCCGCCGGTGTCGCCCGCACGACCACCCGCGCCGGTGGCGGCCCGGGATAGCGGTCGTTCAGTCGCCCGTCCGCCAGCAACCCACGCAGCGCTCGCTGCCACTCACCCGCCGGCGGGCGGTTGACCGCGTCGGCGGCCAGAGCGCGCGCGAGCAGTCCGTGGAGTTCGGCCGGCACGTGCCGCAGATGAGGCCCGGCGGCGCGCGCGTCGTGCGAGCGCGCGAACAACCGCAGGATTACGAGCCCGAACTTGTAGGCGTCGGCAGCGCGTGTACTCGGCGATTCGCCGAACGCCGAAGGAATCTGCCAGTCCCCGGTCTCCACCGACAGGAGCGCCTGGCGGCCGTGGAACACCATCGAGTCGCAGTCGATGAAGCACACCTCGGGCTCGTCGCCGGCACCGAACGCGATCAGCAGATTGTTGGGAGCAATGTCGCTGGCGACGATCGCGTGGCGGTGCATGAAGGCCAGCGCATCGCAGATCCGCTCGGCGACCTCCGCGCGCGTGAACGTGTCCAGGCGTACGCCGAGTCCACGCGTCTGCAGAAACGAGTCGGCGCCAAGCAGGTGCTCCAGGGTCAACAGCACGGGCTCGCGCCGGCCGCTCGGCATCACGAACGGCGCCGAGAAGCGGCCGCTGACGTCGCGCATCAGGATCCCGGCGGCGACCGAGCCGCTGCGAACAATCGCCCGCGGCCACGCCGCAACTCGCTCCATGGCACCGCCCAGATCCGCATCGAGCAGGTGTCCCCAGGCCACCATTTCGGTCAGCACACGCTCCGCGCCGGCCGGAGGTGCGTGCCGGTACAGCTTGACAACGACGGGGCCGCCCCCGACGCCCTCGGGTACGACCGCCGGCCGGTACACCCGGCCCTGGCCTCCGAACCGCGAAATCGCGACAAGCTCGGCGAACTCCTCGACCGCGACCATCCGGCGCTCGAGCCCGGCCGCGACCTCCACGACCGCGCTCACGACGACCCCGGACCCCAGACGGCGATCAGGCTGCGATCGTCGTCGTAGGTGCTGCGGCTGAAGTCGAGCAGCCGCGCGAAATCGACAACGTCGGGCGGACGAGCAAGCTCGCGCGCGAGCGCGAGGCCGACCTCCCCGGTGCCGCCGGCGAGCGGCAGCGCCAGCCCATCGGTGCACAGGAGCAGGACCGACCCGCGGTCGAGCTGCCGGCGCGCGGCCTGAACCGCGTCAGCGCCGCCGAACCGGGGAAGCGACTCGACTCCTCCGCCAACCAGCCCATCCGCGCTCTCCGGCGGCGAACCCACGACCGAATCGTATTCCTTGCCCGCGAGCACGAACGCCGGCGAATCGCCGACCGCGGCCACCTGCACGTCAGAACCCCGGACAGCCGCCACCAGCAGCGTCGTCGCAAGCGACCGACCCGCCTCGTCCACGCCCGCCGAAGCATCCCCCGAAGCCCGCCGGTGCTCCTCGACCAACGCCCACGCTGCGTGTTCGAATACCGGGCCCCAGTCGATGGACGCGCACCGATCGTCGAGCTGCCGGGCGACCGCGGCCGTCGCATAGCGAACGGCGAGCGCCGCGCCCAGGTCGGACCGCGACGCCCCGGACACGCCGTCCGCGACCGCGGCGACCAGCGTGCCCGAGTCCGCGTGCAGCCGCAGGCAGATGTCGTCCTGACGCGGGCCCCCCGTGTAACGCTTCGAAAGCCCTCGGACCGACGCGGCGCGGACCGTCAGCCCGAACGCCTCCCCGCCGTCGGCGACCGTGTCCGGCCGGTAGGGCTCGCCCGAGGCGAGCCGCGCCTCGATCACGGCGGCCGGCTCGCCGATCGTCACCGGACCGCGTGCCAGCCGGACCCGGCGGCGGACTGGCGCGGCGCGTCCGGCGGCAGTCATCGCCCGACGTCAGCGTCCTGAGCTACACGAGCGGCGCGTCGAGCTGGACGAACCCCTCCGGTTTCTCGAACTCGATCGTGTGACCGCCCCGGTCGAGCCGATCGGCCGACGCGACCATCGAGTTCAGCATCGACGCCGCGAACTCCGCGATCGCGCCCGCCGTCGACGCCCCGGAGGTCATCATGAACCCGTAGCGGGGCGAGCTCGCGAGCCGGCCGATCACCTCGCGGTCGGCCTCGCCGACCCCGAACGCGAGGATGTTCGGCCGCTCCCGGAACTCCGGATCCTTGAGTTCCGCCAACCGAGCCTGCCACTTGTCGGCCTTCTCGGTGGGCAGGCCGTCGCTCAGGAAGAACACCGATGGGCGGTGCACCTGATAGCCGTTGCCCTTGAGCAGGGCCACGTCGGCGGGGATCGTGTGACGGAGCGCCTCGAGCGCACTCGCGTAGCTCGTGCCACGCCCCCGCGGCGACAGCGTCGGGAGCACGAGATCCTCGCTTAGCTCGGAGAGCTCGAGCCGCGTCTGCGCGCTCTCGGCAAACGTGATGATCCCGAACCTGACCTTCTTTCCGATCAGGGGATGCTTGGCCACCTCGTCGCGCAGGTCGATCAGGCCCTGGTTGACCGCCGCGATCGGTTCGCCGGCCATCGAGTGCGACTCATCGCCGACGAAGTACATCGGGAGGACCTGTCCGACCACCGCCGGCGTCGGCTCGCCGGCGGCCGGCTCGGCCGCCACCGGCGGCGGGATCACGGGCTCGATCGGCTCCGGAGACCCGGGATCAGCGACTTCGCCCGTGGCCTCCCGTACGCCTGTCGGGAGCTTGATCTTCATCACGCCCCCGATGTCGTGCTCGTTCCGCCGGAGCCGTTCGGTGGACGTGAGGGGATCAGCAGGTGCTGGCATGCCTTGCTCGCGGCCTGGAACTTTGCGCTGGACTCGATGTTCCGCGGGAAAATCGGGCCCTTACCCGAGAAGTTCGGGGCCGGCAGGTTGTAGCCGTGCTGCTTGACGCATGCCACGAAGCTGTTGATCGCGGTGTGCGAGATCCGCCCGCGAAAGCCGCGACCGCCTGCACCGAAGCCGAAGCGCGCGCCGCACGCCTGGAACGCGGCCCGCATCTTGGGGCTGATGTTCGCGCCGCCGCCGGGACCGCCGCCGAAGAAGAACCCTCGCCGCGGCGTCGTGCCGGTGCCGGTCGTACCGGTCCCGGTCGTGCCGGTCCCAGTGGTCCCGGTGCCGGTTCCACCGCCCGCGCCGCCCGCGCCGCCCGGTGGCGGTCCACTCCCGGCGGGGCGCGCCGGCAACGTCACGCCGTGCGCCTTCAGGCACGCGACGAGCTGGGTGCGCCTCGCGTTCCCGGTCGTGCTTCCGCCGCTCCCGGTCGTGCTTCCGCCGCTCCCCCCGGTAGAGGCGGAAGCGGTCGTGCCGCTCGACGAGCTGGTCGAGCTGCTGCTGGCGCTACCGCACGCGGCGAGCAGGCCGCCGGCAGCAATGGTTGCGAGCGCTATCGCCACTCGCCTGGATCCTGTGTTCAACACTGCATTCCTTTCGTAATGACGAAGCTGCTTATCCGCCCCCGCCCCCAAACAAGGAGCCCACCGCGGACGAGCCGCTGGTGCTGCTGGAACCGCCGGTTCCGCCGCCGCCGGCACCGCCGCCGCCGCCGAGACCAGCGCCGGTGTCGCTGAGGGTGGTCGCGGACACCGTTCCGTTTGAGTTCTTCGCGCCCGCCACGACGACGGTGTCGCCTGGCCGCACGGCGTTCTTGCCAACCGGCACGTTCTTTGTCACCTTGGTCGCGCTCGACAGCGTCACCTTCACCGTGTTGCCGTTGGCTTCAGAGATGTAAAGCGTGTTGCCGCTGACGCCGCTTACCGTGCCGAACGTCGCGCCCGCGCCGCTCGCGCCGGCGCCGAACAGGCTGCGGAAGCCACCGCCACCGCCACCGCGCACCGCCGGCCGCGCCCGCGCCGGTGACGCCGGCCCGCGACGTCGCACCGCTCGTGCCGCTGGCCGCGCCGCCCACGCCCGTCCGGCCCGCAGCGGCGAGACGCGCCGCCGCACCGCTTCCGAAGGCCCCGGCCCCGGCGGAACTCGAGGAGCTCGACACCTGGCTCTTCTCGACGCGCACGCCGACGTAGAACCCGATCACGCCGAGCAGCAGCGCAAACACGGCCGCGCTCGTCTTGGTGAACCATTGCCGGCGACGACGCCCAGGGAGCGCGAACTCCTCCGTCTCCTCCTGATAGCTGTCCCACTCCTCCTCGGGCCGGTCGTAGGGGATCGCGTTCATCTCACTACCTCGTGTTTCGTGTTGTTCACTCAAAGCGGAGTGCCTCGATCGGCCGGAGCGCCGCGGCGCGGCCGGCCGGATAGGTGCCGAAGAAGAGCCCGGTCAGGACCGCGGCGCCGAACGCGAGCGCGATCGAGTAGGGCGCGATCACGGGCTGCACGCCGGCGATCTTGAACTGGCTGCCGATGATGCCGGCGATCACCCCCGCGACGCCGCCGAAGAACGACACGAGCACGGCCTCGACCAGGAACTGGATCAGGATGTCGCTGTGGCGGGCGCCGACCGCCTTGCGGATCCCGATCTCGCGCGTGCGCTCGGTGACCGACACCAACATGATGTTCATCACGCCGATCCCGCCGACGAGCAGCGAGATCGCCGCCACCTCGCCGAGCAGCGTCGTGAACACCTTGCTGCTCGCGGTCGAGGTCTGGATGATCGAGCTCTGGTTGATCACGTTGAAGTTGCTCGTGCCCAGTGACCCGGCGGTTGGCGGATCGAGCTGGTTGAGGATGTTCGTGACCTCGGTCTGCGCCGCGTTCAGCTGATCGCGCGACTTCGCCTGGACGACGATCTGGCTGATGTTCCCGTAGCCCGTGAGCGTGTCCTGGACCGCGGTCAGGGGCGCGATCGCGACGTCGTCCTGGTTCGAACTGCCGTTCGAGCCCTTGGGTGCGGTGACGCCGATGATCTGGAAGTTCGCGCCGTTGACCTGGATCGTCTGGCCCACCGGGTCGGAACCGCTGAACAGCTCGCTGACGACGGTCGGACCCACCACGAGCACCCGACTGTGGTTTTGCTCGTCAGCACTCGTGAACCACGACCCCTCCGCCATTGTGTAACTCCGCGCCGCCTCGTATGACGTCGTCGTCCCGACGAACGACGACGGTGAGTAGGTGGTCGTGCCCGAGGTCAGTGTCACTCCGTTCGCGCTCGTAACTGGTGACGAGCTCTGGACGTCGGGTGCCTGGTAAGGGTTGACGAGCGCGTTCGCGTCGGCCACGGTGAGGCCGGTGCTCGCGCTGGCGGTGCTGCCGCCCCCTCGGCGGAACAGGCCGCCGAGCGTGGGCGCGCCACTCACCAGCAGCACGTTGCTGCCGAGCTGGTCGATCTGATTCTCGACCGCGGTCGACGACCCGGTGCCGACGGCGATCAGCACGATCACGGAACCGACGCCGATCATCAGCCCGAGGATCGTCAACCCCGACCGCAGCTTGTTCGCGGCCAAGCCGGCGAGCGCGATACGGATGGTCTCGATCACACCACTCGCTCCGCGGAGTCGGAACTGGTGACTTCGTCGGACAGGATCGTGCCGTCGCTGATCCGGATCACTCGCCGCGCGTGCGCGGCCACGTCCTGCTCATGGGTGATCAGGATGATCGTGCGCCCCTGGTCGCTGAGTCGCCCGAAGATCCCGAGGACCTCGGCCGAGGAAACCGTGTCGAGCGCGCCCGTGGGCTCGTCCGCGAGGATCATCGCCGGATTCGTGACGAGCGCCCGCGCGATCGCCACGCGCTGCTGCTGCCCGCCCGACAGCTCCGAGGGCATGTGATGCACCCGCGGCCCGAGGCCGACCTGGTTCAGGGCGGCGAGCGCGCGGTCGTGCCGCGCCGACCGGTGAACGCCGGCATACGAGAGCGGCAGTTCGACGTTCTGGAGCGCGCGCGTACGCGGGATCAGGTTGAAGCTCTGAAAGACGAAGCCGATGTGCCGGTTGCGAACGTCGGCGAGCGTGTCGTCGTCGAGGCCGCGGACGTCGATCCCGTTCAGCCGGTATACGCCGCGAGTGGGCAGGTCGAGGCACCCGATGATGTTCATCAGCGTGGTCTTGCCGCTCCCCGAGGCGCCGACGATCGCGACGTATTCGCCGCGCTCGATCCGCAAGCTGACGCCGCGCAGCGCGTGCACGGCGATGTCGCCGACCGCGTACGTCTTGTGGACGTCGACGAGTTCGATGACCGGCGCGCCCCGGGAACCGCCGAGAGGCGAGGGGACTCGCCGTTGAGCCGCCGCCGCCGTCTCCGCCGCGCGCTGAGCGGCATCACGCCTGGTCTCGAGCACGCGCTGCGCCCGCGCCACGGCCGGCCGCCGCGGCAGACGCGAACCGCCCGCCATCAACCGCCTCCAGCGCGGCGGAAGAACGCGCCGCCGCCGCCGCCGCCGAACCCGCCGCCACCGAGTCCACCGAGGCCGCCCCCGCCGACCCCGCCTCCGCCCAGCGTCCCGGATCCCGACGATCCGCTCGTCGAGGTCGAGCTCAGCGACGGCAGCGCGATCGTGACCACCAGCGAGTCGCCGGCGTTGACGCCGCTGATGATCTGCGTACGCGAGTCGCCTCGCAGCCCGACCACGACCTGCTGGGTCACGTCCTTGCCGTTCTTCTGCAGCGTGACCGTTCCGAGCGAGCCGCTGCCGGTAACGGCGGAGTTCGGGACCGTGACACCCGACGCCTGGCCGGTGATCACCGACGCCGATGCGCTCATGCCGGGCTTGACCCGGGAGTCGTTCTGGTCGAGGGTGAGCGTCGCGTCATAGGAGACGACGCTGCTGCTGGTCGTCCCCACCAGCGAGATCGAGCTCACGTGGGCGGCGAGCTCGACGCCGGCGAGGGCATCGAGGGTCACAGTGGCTGACTGCCCATCGTGGACCTTGCTGATGTCGGACTCGCTGAATGCGACGGTCATCGTCAGCGTGTTCGTGTTGATGATCTCGGCGAATCCGGAGCTCGAGCCGCTCGAGGACGACGAGCCCGTGCCACCGAGGCTCCCGGCGGTCGCCGAACCGCCCGTGCCCGACGACCCGCTCCCGGAGCTTGACGAGGAGGACGAGCTCGACGACGAGGACGACCCCGAGCCGCCGCCCGACACCGCGTCACCGGGGGTCAGGCTCGACAGGGAAGCGATCGTCCCGCTCGTGGGCGCGTAAAGCTTGGTGTTGTTGACCGCGGTCTCGGCGGTGTGCACGGACGCTTGAGCGCTGTACACGGCGGCCTGGGCCGAGGCGAGGCTGCTCGGGGACGGCGTGGCCGTCGTCGTCGTCGTCGGAGTCGAGGTGGTCTTCGCCGCCGAGCTGCCGCCGCTCGAGGACGACGATCGCGTCGTGCTCGGCACGACCACGGTCACGGTCACGCTCGGAGTGGTCTTTGTCACCTTGGTGCCCGACTTGGTCGTCGAAGTTCCCGACCCATGCGTCCCTGGGGGGGTCCCTGGCGTGGTGGTGCCAGGGTGGTATGCCGCGTACTCCACGGTTTGGGCGGACGGCGAGTAACTCGTCGTGGACGCAGATCCTCCCGAACCGGACGATCCCGAACCGGACGATCCGGACCCGGACCCTCCCGACCCGGATCCACCCGAGCCGCAGTTGGCCGTGGTCTGGTCCTGGAGGCAGGTCAGCTGGTCCTCCGCCGAGGTCAGCTGCGACTGCGCCTGGCTCAGCTGCAGATTCGCCGACGTCGGATCGAGATCGGCGAGGAGCTGACCGGCGTTCACGTGCTGCCCGGTGTGCACGTAGACGTCCTGCAGCGTCCCGCTGGTGTTGAAGTTGACGCTGACGTCGGTGCCCGCGGCGATGTTGCCGCTGCCGGTCACCGTCGACTGGACTACGCCCTGCTCCGCGGTGACGATCTCCTTCGTGGTGCGCGCCGAGCTGGTCGGCACCCCGATCTCAGATACCGCGAGGACGGCGACAACCACTGCCGCGACGCCCAGCGCGTAAAGAATCCAGGGCCTAGACGGTCGATCCCGGCGAGTCTTCATGGGAGTGGCAATCCATTGCCGAGCGGAGGGCAGGCAAACAGCGGATAGCGTTAGACGATCCGGAAGGCACGATCGCTCAGCGTTGTAGCGCCGGGCGTATCAGCTCTGCGTAAGCACTCTTGCGGTCCTCTTAGGAACCGCGGTGACGGTCACCGGCGGCAGCGCCGGGAGGTCGATTCGGACCACGAGGCCGCCGGCCTCGGGCGCCTCGATCTCGAGCGTGCCGCCGTGGGCCACCACCACCGAGCGCACGATCGACAGCCCGAGGCCGAATCCCCCGCCGCCTCGGTCGAGACGCCGGAATGGCTCGGTCAGCTTGTCGGCGTCAGCGGCGTCGATCCGCGGCCCGCCGTTGGCCACGGTCACCAGCACGCGGCCGCCCGAGCTCCGTGTGGTCACGGTCAGGAATCCGCCGGGCCGGTTGTGACGGATGCCGTTGTCGACGAGGTTGGCGATCATCCGCTCGAGCAGCGCCGGCTCGCCTCGCGTCCACGCCGGCTCGAGGTCGTCGCGCACTTCGACGTCACCTTCCCGCGCGCGTGCGCGAAGGTCCGTGACGCAGTCGGCCGCGAGCGCGGCGAGGTCGGCCGGCTCCTCTCGTCCGGTCGCGGCTTCGCTTCGCGCCAGCATCAGCAGTCCCTCGATCAGCCGCTCGCACCGGTCGACGGTCTCGCGCACCGCGTCGCCCATCCGCCGGAGCTCGTCGACTGTGGCGTCCGGGTCGGCC
The DNA here is from genome assembly GCA_963737055.1 of uncultured Solirubrobacterales bacterium. Classification (GTDB taxonomy): domain Bacteria; phylum Actinomycetota; class Thermoleophilia; order Solirubrobacterales; family Solirubrobacteraceae; genus Palsa-465. Next base: position 621,083 of record CAVTRE010000006.1, read on the forward strand.
AGCGACACGTCGACCTCGGTCCGCATAATCGCCAGCGGCGTTCGCAGCTCGTGCGAAGCGTTGGCCACGAAGTGGCGCTGGCTGCCGAACGCCGAGTCGAGACGGCCGAGCATCCCGTCGAACGTGTCCGCGAGCTGCTTGAGCTCGTCGGCCGGGCCCTCGAGGCTGATCCGCTCGCCCAGATTCTCGCCCGACACCCGGCGCGCCGTCGCGGTGATGTCGCGCAGGGGGCGGAGCGCCCGGCCCGCGAGCAACCAACCGGCGGCGACCGACACCATCGTCATCGCGCCGAGCGCGACCACGTACTCGATCAGCAGCCGGTGGAGCGCGTCGGCGCGGAGCTGAGCGCGGATAGCTTCGGCGATCCTCGCGTCGAACGTGGTAGGACGGCCGATCGGCGGCGTGGGCAGGCCTAACCTACGCAGCTCCTCGCGAAATGCCCCGTTGCCGCTCAGGCCGTTCAGGTTGTGGCGGACGAGCTCGTAGCCGATCGTGAGCAGCACGGCGCCCGAGACCAGGAACACGAGGCCGTAAAGCAGCGTGAGGCGTAGACGGATCGTCGGTGCCGGGAGGCGGAGCGAAGCCCGGCCGAGGCGCATCAGGTCATCCGATAGCCGACGCCGATCACCGTCTCCACGACCGGCGGGTCGCCCAGCTTGCGCCTGAGCGTCATGATCGTCATGCGCACCACGTTCGTGAACGGATCGGTGTGCTCGTCCCATACGCGCTCGAGGAGCTCCTCGGCGGATACGGTAGCCCCGTCGGCGCTCAGTAGCACCTCGAGCACGCCGAATTCCTTGCGCGTGAGCTCAACCGGCACGCCTTCACGCGTGACCTGGCGGCGCGCGGGATCGAGCTCGATGTCGTCGTGAGCGAGCACCGGCGGCCGGCTCGGAGTGGCGCGGCGCGCCAGCGCATGAATCCGGGCGACCAACTCGGCGAACCGGAACGGCTTCGGCAGGTAGTCGTCGGCGCCGAGCGACAGGCCCTCGACCAGGTCCTCGAGCGCGCCGGCAGCGGTCAGCATCAGGATCCCGGTCTCCGGTCGCTCGCCGCGAACCGCCCGGCAAACGTCGTCTCCGTGCAGCCCGGGCAGATCGCGATCGAGCACGAGCACGTCGTAGCGCACGACCCGCGCCTTGACGAGCGCATCCGTCCCATCCGCGGACAGGTCGACCGCCATCCCCTCGCGCCGGAGCCCGCGCGCGATTGCCTCGGCCAGCCTCGACTCGTCCTCTGCAATCAGCACGCGCAATGTGCAATCCAGGATGACGGCCGGCGCATAAGGAACCCATAAGAGCAAAGATTCCCCCGCGGCAGCGAGATTGCCCGCGCCAATGCGGGTAGAAATCTCTACATCAACTGACGTTACATCGATTAGTGTTATCGTCCACCGAGCATGGCCCAACAGAACCTCACTGAGCGCGGAATGGCGGTCGGCCTCCGGGCGCTGAACCGCCTCGCCAGCAATGGGCTGATCGACCGCTTCGGTCTGAGGGATCCGGCGCAGCGCGTCCTCCACACCGCCTCGAAGGCGACGGTCCACACCGCCACCCGCGCCGGCCGAACATTCGCGGCCACCCAGAAGCTGTCCAAGCCGGCCCGTCAGCCGCGCACGGGGCGCAGCGACCTGTTCGACCTGACGCCCGACGACGAGCAGCAGATGCTGCGTGAGTCGGTCCGCGACTTCGCGCTCGCCAAGCTCCGCCCCGCCGCCCAGCAAGCCGACGAGGCGTGCGCCACCCCGAACGAGCTGCTCGAGCAGGCGAACGAGCTCGGGCTGACCATGGTCGGCGTCCCCGAGGAGCTCGGCGGCGCCGTCGCCGAGCGCTCGGCGGTCACGACCGTGCTGATGGCCGAAGCGCTCGCGCAGGGCGACATGGGGATCGCGGTGGCGTGCCTCGCGCCGGCCGGCGTCTCGACCGCGCTCAGCCTGTGGGGCGATGCCGATCAGCAGGCGACCTATCTGCCCGAGTTCGTCGGCGAGAACGTGCCGGCAGCCGCCCTCGCCCTGCTCGAGCCGCGGCCGCTGTTCAACCCGTTCGAGCTCCAGACACGCGCCCGCCGCACCGGAGGAGGCTTCGTGCTCGACGGCGTCAAGTCGCTCGTCCCCCGAGCCGCCGACGCCGAGCTGTTCATCGTCGCCGCGCAGCTCGAGGATTCCGACGGACCGACCTCCGCGCTGTTCATCGTGGAGCCCGGCGGCGCAGGACTCTCGATCGAGCCCGAGCCCGGAATGGGGATCCGCGCCGCCGCCACCGGTCGGCTCGTGCTCGAGGGCGCGAAGGTACCCGCCGGCGCGCTGCTCGGCGAGGGCCGCGCCGATGTGATGACCGAGTGCATCCACCTCTCGCGCCTCGGATGGTGCGCGCTCGCGGTCGGGACCGGCCAGGCCGTGCTCGACTACGTGATCCCGTACGTGAACGAGCGCAAGGCGTTCGGCGAGCCGATCTCCTCGCGCCAGTCGGTCGCGTTCACGGTCGCCAACATCGCGATCGAGCTCGACGGCATGCGGCTGGCCACCTACCGCGCGGCGAGCCGCGTCGACCAGGGCCTCCCGTTCGGGCGCGAGGTCGCGCTTGCGCGCCGCCTATGCGCCGAGCGGGGCATGGCGATCGGCTCCGACGGCGTGCAGATGCTCGGCGGACACGGCTACGTCAAAGAGCATCCCGTCGAGCGCTGGTATCGCGACATGCGCGCCGGCGGCGTGATGGAAGGGGCGCTGGTCGTGTGATCAACCTCGAGACCCCCAAGAGGTTCGAGTTCCTGGTCAGCCAGGCACATCAAGTGGCGGCCGAGATCTTCCGCCCCAACGCGCGCAAGTACGACGGCGACGAGCACAGCTATCCTAAGGAGCTCGACATGCTCGCCGCCGTGATCGACGGCATGAACGAGGGCGGCGCGCTCAGCGGCGCCGGCGCCGGCGCCGTCGGCGGCGGAAACGGGGCGAAAGCCACGAAGGCCAAGGACAAGGACAGCGGCAACCGCAATGGCACCAACATCGCGAGCCTCCTCGGGCTGACCGAGCTGTGCTGGGGCGATGTCGGCCTGCTGCTGACGATGCCCCGCCAGGGCCTCGGCCAGGCCGCGATCGCCGCGGTCGCCGACGAGGAGCAGCTGGGGCGCTTCGGCGGCAAGTGGGCCGCGATGGCGATCACCGAGCCCGAGGCCGGCTCGGACTCGGCGGCGATCCGTACGACCGCGACCCTCGACGGAGACGAATACGTTCTCAACGGCGAGAAGATCTTCGTCACCGCCGGCGATCGCGCCGAGCTGATCGTGGTGTGGGCCACGCTCGACCGCAAGCAGGGCCGTGCCGCGATCAAGTCGTTCGTGGTCGAGCGCGACAACCCTGGCCTGATCCTCGAGCGGCTCGAGCACAAGCTCGGCATCCGCGCCTCGGACACGGCCGACTTCCGCCTCGAGAACTGCCGGATCCCTAAAGAGAACCTGCTCGGGAGCCCCGAGATCGAGCCCAAGCGCGGGTTCGCCGGCGTCATGCAGACGTTCGACAACACGCGCCCGCTCGTCGCCGGCATGGCGATCGGGGTCTCGCGCGCGTGTCTCGAGCGCACCCGCGAGCTGCTCGCCGAGGCCGGGGTCGAGATCGACTACGACCTCCCGCCCCACTCGCTCCTCGCCGCTGCCTCCGAGTTCATCGCGATGGAGTCCGACTGGGAGGCCGCGCGCCTGCTGACGATGCAGGCCGCCTGGATGGCCGACAACAAGAAGCCCAACTCGCTCCAGGCCTCGATGGCCAAGGCCAAGGCCGGCCGGACCGCCACCGACATCGCGCTCCGCTGCGTGGCGCTGTGCGGCTCGATCGGCTTCGGCGAGGGCGAGCTGCTCGAGAAGTGGGCCCGCGACGTCAAGATCCTCGACCTGTTCGAGGGCACCCAGCAGATCCAGCTACTGATCGTGGCGCGCCAACTGCTGGGGAAGACGTCCGCCGAGTTGAAATAGCGGCCGCCTGCGGCGGCATCCATGGGACCACCCGGCCCCATCCGGACGGGGGATGCGGCGGTCGCGGCGACGGCCCCGCTCGGCATCCTGGCCTCGCAGACGGGGCCTGCCGCGCCACATCCGACGCACGCCGAGCGAAGCGAGGCCCAAATCAGTGCCGGGGCGCCGTCGTGACGGAGAACGCCGCCCCGAACGGATCCGCCACCACGGCCTGCCGCGTCGGAATGCTGTCGAACGGCGGGACGAGGACACTGCCCCCGAGCTCCGGCGCCCGACCAGCCAAGTCATCGGCGTCCGTCACCCAGAAGTCGACGCTCCAACGAGCCGGGCCGTCGTCCTGCGCCATGACCGCGATCACGTCACGGGGCACGGGCTGCGCCGGCTCGCCACCGACGTAGCCCGGCAGCCGAAACAGGCTGATTCCCGGCGCGAACTCCTCGCTCTCCCATCCGAACAGGTCGTGGTAGAAGCGGGCGGCCGCGTCGGTGTTGCCGGTGTGGAGCGCGCTCATCGCGTACGCCGCCGCCTCGTTGACCAGCTGACAGCCCAGGCGGTCGGCGGGCTCCCACACCCCGATCACGGCCCCATCCGGATCCGCAATGGCCGCGAGGCGGCCGGCCGGCAAGACGTCGAACGGCTCGACGATCACCCGGTCCGCAGCCCGCGCGGTGTCGTCAGCGCTTGCCACCGACACGTACGTGTTCCAGCCAGGAGACACGCCGGGCGGAGCCTGACCGACTCCGGCCACGTCCCGCCCGCGCACCTTGGCCACGTAGTAGTCGCCGGGACCCGGACCGTCGAACTCCCACCCGAAGAGCTCACCGTAGAACTCCGTCGCCGCCCTCGGGTCGGGGACCAGGTTGTCGACCCAGCAGGGGACGCCGGCCGGATAGGAATCACGTTCGCTCATCGATGCTTCTACCTCCGAATCGTCTAGTTGGAAAAACCAACCTTATAGTCGCCGAAACCTACTGTCAACTGATAGGGTCCAACAACTTGGTCGGAAAACGGACATACGGAGATCCGTGCGGCATCGCCCGGGCGCTCGATGCGGTCGGAGAGCGTTGGGCGCTCCTGGTGGTCCGCGAGCTGCTGCTCGGGCCCAAGCGGTTCACCGACCTTCGGACGGGACTCCCCAACGTGGGCCCGGATGTGCTTTCTCAGCGACTGCGCGAGCTCGAGCACGCCGGCGTCGTGCGCCGCGCCAAGCTTCCACCCCCCGCGGCCTCGCGCGTGTATGAGCTCACCGAGCGCGGACGGAAGCTCGAGCCGGTGGTACTCGCTCTCGGTCGCTGGGGGAGTCAGGAGCCGTTCCCGGCGGAGCCGGGCGAGCTCGGCATCGACGCGCTGATGCTGGCGCTCAAGACGCTGTTCGACCCGGTACGGGCGGACCCGCTGATGGAGATGAGCTTCGGCCTTCAGCTCGGCGAGCAGCGCTTCGAAGTGCGCGTCACCGAGGAGGGGCTGGCGGTAGAGCGCGGCCCCGCTCCATACGCTTTCGCGTCGATCGCGACCGACGCCGCGACGCTTCAGCAGGTGCTTTGGCACGGCCGGCGAGTTCGCGATGCACCTCTGACGATCGCCGGCGATCGCCGGGCCGGGGAGCAGTTCCTGACTCTGTTCCCGCTCCCGGAGTAAGGCGCCGGGCGTCCGGGACTCGCCACAGCGCTAGGTGTCGGAACCTCCCGCGTTCCAAACCGGCGACCTCAAACCCGCTCGGCCTCGCGCACAAGCACTTCCCATGCCCGGCGCACGTCGTCCTCGGTCGTCGACAGCTGCCCGACCGCCAGCCTCAGCACGTACCGGCCGTTGAGCACGGCGTGCGAGATGAACATCTCCCCGCTCGCGTTGACCCGCTCGAGCAACGCACGGTTGCGGTCGTCCTCGCCGTCGAGGCGGAAGCACACGAGCGAGAAGTGGCGAGGCGCGCACAGCTCCCACCCGTCGGTCTCCTGCACCCAGCGTTCGAACTGCGACGCCAGCTCGATTCCGCTGCGGATGTGGCGCTCGAGACCGCTGCGGCCGAAGCAGCGCAGCACCGCCCACAGTTTGAGCGCCCGGAAGCGCCGTCCGAGCGCCGGTCCGTACTCGCTCAGGCTGAGCGCATCCTCTGCATCGGGCGTGCGGAGGTACTCGGGAACCACGCTGAACGCGCGCCGGAAGTCCTCGCGCCGGCTGGTCCACAGGAGCGAGCAGTCCATCGGCGTGAGCAGCCACTTGTGCGGGTTCACGACCAGCGAATCGGCGTGGTCGACGCCGGCGAACGCCCACCGATATTCCGGACAGACCATCGCCGAGCCGGCATAGGCGGCGTCGACGTGCAGCCAGGTGGCGCTCGCGGCACACGCATCGGCGATCTCCGGCACCGGGTCGACCGCAGCCGTCGCGGTCGTGCCGACGGTGGCGACGACGACGGCGGCATCGGACAGGTCGCCCAGGGCGTCGGCGCGCATGCGGAACTGGTCGTCGACCGGGACCTTCCGCAGGCGCATCCCGAGCATCCGGGCCGCTTTCTCGATCGACGAGTGGCCGTGTTCGGCGCACACGATCAGATCGCGCCCCGTAGCCTCGCGGGCCGCGACGCACGCGGCGAAGGTCGACGTCGAAGCGCTGTCCTCGATGTGTCCGTGCCACCCGGACGGGAGCCCGAGCAGGTCGGCTGCCCAGTCGAGCACGACGCCCTCGAGCTCGGTCGAGGCCGGCGCGGTGCGCCACAGGATCGCGATCGAGTTGAGCGTGGCGGCGAGCAGCTCGGCGAGGATCCCGGGCTCGGCCGCGCTCGTCGCGAAGTAGGCGAAGTAACGCGGGTGCTGCCAGTGGGTCACCCCTGGCAGGAGGATCTCGTCGAGGTCGCGCAGGACCGCCGAGAACGGCTCGGGATCGTCCGGCGCGCGCTCCGGCAGGCGCGCGCGGATGTCCCCGGGCGCCACCTGCGCGAGTACCGGCAAGTCGCCGACCCGCTCGAGGTATTCGGCGGCCCATTCGACCGCGGCGTGACCATCGGCGCGGAAGTCGCTCACACCGACGCCCCCGACGGAGTGAACTCATACCGCACGCCGGTCAGCTCTTCAGAGATGTCCCACAGCCTGCGCCAGGCCTGCTCGTCATAGGCCTTACCAGCGGCGGTCACGACCTTCGGATATCCGCGCTGCTCGCTCCGCCCGCCGGGACCGACGAAGGTGCCCCCCGGGAGGTCCGGGACCGTGGCCGCGTACAGCGTCGGCAGCGCGCCCATGTCCGCGCTCTGCGCGAACACGCGATTGCCGATCCACCCGATGACCTTCTCGTAGAAGCGGTCGGTCGCGGCGAACTGGAGGTTGGTGGCCGCATAACCGGGATGCGCCGCCATGCTGAGCAGTGCGGTGCCCGCCTCGGTGGCCCGCCGCTGGAGCTCGAAGCAGAACATCACGTTGGCCAGCTTCGACTGTCCGTAAGCGCCCCACGGGCTGTATTTGCGCTCGCCCTGGAGGTCGTCGAAGTTCATCGTGCCTCGGCGATGCAGCGTGCTCGACACGGTGACGACGCGGGGCGCGGGGGCCGACAGCAGCCGACCCAGGAGCAGCCCGGTGAGGGCGAAATGGCCGAGGTGGTTGGTGGCGAGCTGGCTCTCGAATCCCTGCTTGGTGACCCGGCGGGGCGCCGCCATGACGCCGGCGTTGTTGATCAGCAGATCGACGCGGGCGGGGGCGGCTGCAGCGAACGCCCGCACGGAGTCGAGATCGGCGAGGTCGAGCACCGCGGGATCGAGCTCCGCGCCTGGAACGGTCGACGCGATCCTAGACGCGGCGTCCTCGCCCTTCTGCGTGCTCCGGGTGGCGAGCACGACACGCGCGCCGGCGCGGGCGAGCTCTCGCGCGGTCGCCAGCCCGAGCCCGCTGTTGGCGCCGGTTACCACCGCCACCCGGCCCCGCTGGTCGGGTATGTCGGCGGCCGTCCAGCGGCCACGGTCAGCTGCCATCGAGGACCTTGAACTCGATCCCGGCGGCCTCGAGTCGGGGGCGGAGCGCCGGGCCCATCGCCACCGCCGGCGTCAGCTGACCGGCGCGATCTGGCAGGTCGTCATGCGCAAGGCACAGCGCCGACTCGGCCAGCATCTTCGAAGTCTCACCGTAGCCCGGGTCGCCGCCGCTGACCTCGGTCCTCAGGTGCTGGCCGCGGGCGCCGTCGCCACCACCGCCATCGCCCCCGTGTGCACCCCCGCCGCCGTCGCCCCCCACACGCGCGGCAAAACGGACGCGGAACCGCGACTTGGCGCGTTGCTCCTCGGACGGCCCTTCGCCCGAGCTCTTCAACTTCATCAGGAGGTCGCGCGCCGGCGGGATCTGCGCGAGACCGACGACCACTCCAACTGCGGCGCCCAACCCGATGAGCATCGGCAGCGGACCGGCGACCGCGTAGTGGCTGTAGCTGAAGTCCGGGCCGTAGCGATCGAGCGCGCGGGCGGAGCGCAGCACGGTAACGGGATCGATCGTCGGGAGCGGCACCACCCAGCCGCCGGCGAACTCGTCCGAGTGGGGCATGCCCCTGACACCGCGCACGCGCCGGCCGTTCGGAGGCCCCTCCTGCTCACGGCGCTCGCGGGCCAGCTTCGCGCTCGACCGCAGGCCGCCGATGATCTCGATCGCCGACTGGTAGGTGCCGCCCGAGAACGAGCCATTGGTCCGCACGAACCCGTCGATCGAGATCGGGACGCCATCGGGCAGGTGCTCGACGGTGAACTGCACGCCGAGGTCGTAAGGAATCGAGTCAAAGCCGCACGAGTGGACGATCCGCGCGCCGCTCCGCTCGGCCTGCTCGTGGTGGGCGAACCACATTCGGTCGACGAACTCGGGCTCGCCGGTGAGGTCGACATAGTCGGTCCCGGCGACCGCACACGCCGCCACGACCGGCTCGCCGTAACGGACGTAAGGGCCGACGGTCGTGATCACGACTCTGGCCGCCTCCGCCATCGCGCGCATCGACGCCTGATCGCCCGTGTCGGCGGAAAGCAGCTCGAGATCCGAGCACGCCGGATCGATCGCCGCCAGCCGCTCGCGTACCCGCTCGAGCTTGGCCGAGTTCCGACCGGCGAGCGCCCACCTCGTCCCGGCCGGCGCGTTCCGGGCGAGATATTCCGCCGTCAGCGCCCCGGTGAATCCGGTGGCGCCGAACACGACGATGTCGAACCGGCGATCAGTCATCGTCTCCGGCGTCATGCCGGGAGTCAGCCATCGTCCCCGATGTCCCGCGCGATCCGCAAAGCCTCCTCGAGGTCGACGCCCGCCTTCGCCGCCACCCAGGTCGCGGCCGGCGCGGCGACGCGTTCAGACGAATGGGCCGCCTCGCCCGCCACGTCCAGGATCCGCTTGAACTCCTCGGTCGTCGGTGGCTCGGTCCCGAGCCGCTCGGCGAACGCGGCCAGCCATTCGTTCGCGTTCATCGGGCTCGGACTTTATCTCGTCGCCCGATTGGTACATTTGTACCAATATGGCGGTTGGCACTCACGACGGCGTTCGACCCCGCGGCGCGGCCCGCCGCGAAGCGCTGCTCGACGCGGTTCTGCGGATCGTCGCCGAGGAAGGGGTGGATGCCGTCACGCACCGGCGCGTCGCCGACGTGGCCGGGCTGCCGCTCGCTTCTACGACCTACTGGTTCGATTCCAAGGAGCATCTGCTGACGGCAGCGCTCGAGCGCGCCGCTGACCGCGACATCGAGCGCCTGCGCGAGTTCCTCGGCGACGCCCCCGAGCGAGCTCCCGACCCGCTCGGCCTGGCGGTCGACGCGGTCATCGACCCGACCGAGCACGCTGGTCAGACTAGCCGGGGCTGGCTACTCGCGACCTATGCGTTATTGCTCGAAGCCGCACGTCGGCCGGCGCTGCGCGAGGTGACCAAGCGCTGGACCGACGCGTACTTGGAGGCGCTCCCGCCGCTGCTCGCCGCGGCCGGCTCACGACACCCGCGGGCCGATGCGCAGATCCTGCTCGCGGCCGCCGACGGCCTGCTCGTCGACCAGCTCGCGTCCGGCGACTCCTCGGACCTCGGGCCGCGGCTGAACCGGCTCGCGGAAGCCCTGGTGAAGGCATGACCGCGCTCCGAAGCCGACGGCCGCGCCCGACCCCGCGCGCGCTAGATCCCGACCAGCGCACGGTCGTGCTGATCCGCGTGCTGCTCGGCTTCGAGTCGGTCCTGTATTCGGTGCTCACCCCGGTGCTGCCCCACTATGAGCACGCATTCGGGGCGTCCAAGCCCGCGATCGGCGTACTCGTCGCTGCCTACCCGGCGGGGATGATCCCGGGCGCGCTGCTCGGCGGCTGGATCGCCACCCGCGCGGGAGTGCGGCGAACCACCGCGCTCGGCTTGCTGCTGTTCACCGGCGCGATCGTCGCGTTCGGGTTCGGCTCCGACATCGTGACCCTCGACGGCCTGCGGTTCGTCCAGGGAATCGCGTGCGGCTGCATCTGGGGCGGCGGCCTCGCGTGGGTGATTGCGATCTCGCCACCAGAACGCCGCGGCGCAATGCTCGGCTCCGTGTTCGCGTCGGCGATCTTCGGCACGCTGGTCGGCCCCGTGCTCGGCACCTTTGCGGTGGCGACGGGCACCGGAGTCGTGTTCGCCTGCGTCGGCGGTGTGTCGCTCGGCCTGACGGCGTGGACGCTTCAGCACCCCGAGCCTCCTCGCGCCGCGCTCGGCGCCGGAGCGCCGCTACGAGTCCTGGCCAAAGACCCGAGGATCGCGATCGGCTGTTGGCTGATCCTGCTCGAGGCCGGCACGATCGGGGCGGCCGGCACCCTGCTTCCGCTGCGGCTGTCGCGCTTCGGCGCCTCGGACGTGGCGATCGGCGTCACGTTCGTGCTCGCGTCGCTGTTGGCCCTACGCGTCAACCCCGCGGTCGGACGCCTCGTCGATCGCCGCGGGATCCTGCTGCCGTTGAGCGCCGGCCTCGGCGCGATGGCGGTTCTGCTCGTGTTGCTGCCGCTGCCACGATCACCGCTGGTGCTTGCCGGGCTGACCGTGCTGACGCTGGGCGGACCTCTGACGGCCTTCGGGCTGCCGGCGGTGTCGATCATGACCGACGCGATCGAGCGGATCGGCGCCGCGCTCGCGTTCGGCTCGATGCTGTTCAACCTGGCGTGGGCGACCGGGGAAACGATCGGCGCGCCGGCGGCGGCGAGCGTCTCCCGCGCGACGAGCGATGCCGTGCCGCTGGCCGCGCTGGGCGCGCTGATGCTGGCGACGCTGCTGGTCGTGCGGTTGGGGCGCGGTCAGCTCGAGGTCGGAACTGAGCCGGTCAGGTCGAGCGGCGCGTCGCCGAGCGTCTCGTCGTGAATCTCGGTCACGCTGACACCCGTGTCGGGAAGGACGCGTAGCGCGTCGGCCGGAATGTGCACCGCGACCGGCGTCCCCGGCGCGTACGCGCCCGCTTGCCCGCTGTTGGCGATCGACGCCTGGATGGCCTCGCCGCCCGGGAGCCGCACGATCACCTGGAGAGTGGCGCCGACGTAGACGGTGCGCTCGACCATGCCGGGGAGGCAATTCTCGGCCTGGCTCCCGTGCTCGAGCAGCACGAGTCGCTCGGGCCTGGCGACCACCTTCACGGGCCCCCGCACGCCGAGCTCTCCGCAACCTGCGCGCAAGGCGAAGTCGCCGATGCGCACCGCTCCGTCGCCGTGAGCATCCGCTTCCATGAGGTTCGACACCCCGAGGAAGTCGGCGACGAACACGGTCGCGGGCTGCTCGTACACGTCGGACGGCGTCCCGATCTGCTCGATCCGTCCGTGGTTCATGACCGCGATCCGGTCGCTCATGCTGAGCGCCTCCTCCTGGTCGTGGGTCACGAACACGAACGTGATCCCGACCTCCTCCTGGAGCGCCTTCAGCTCGACGCGCAGCTGCTTGCGGATCTTCGCATCGAGCGCGCCCAGCGGCTCGTCGAGCAGCAACACCGCGGGGCGGAGAACGAGCGCGCGCGCCAGCGCGACCCGCTGCTGTTGGCCGCCCGACAGCTGCCGCGGCCGGCGCTTCTCGAGACCTCCGAGCTCGACGAGCTCGATCGCGTCGGCGACGCGCCGGCGGACCTCGTCCTTTGCGAGCTTCTGGCGACGCAGACCGAACGCGATGTTCCCGAACACGTCGAGGTGCGGGAACAGCGCGTAGCTCTGGAACACGGTGTGGACGTTGCGGTCGTGCGGCGGCACGGCCGCGACGTCGGCGCCGTCGAGCACGATCTGCCCGGACGTCGGCCGCTCGAACCCCGCGATCATCCGCAGCGTCGTCGTCTTGCCGCAACCCGACGGGCCGAGCAGCGAGAAGAATTCGCCCGCCCCGATCAAGGCGTCGATGCCGTCGACCGCGACGGCGTCGTCGAACCGCTTGGTCAGCGCGACCAGCCGGACGTTCCCGCCCGCCATCAGGCCGTCGCCTCCAGTCCCGAGAGCTCGCGCAGCGCCGAGGCGCCGCCGGGCGCAGTCTGGCGGGTCAGCACGGTGTAGAGGAGGTAGGCGATTCCGACGCCGATCAGCGTGGTCACGACCAGGATCGACGCGAGCGCGTTCAGGGCCGGCGTCGTCGTGCCTCCGCGGGCGTTGGCGTACAGGAACATCGGGATCGTGGTTGTCGAGGCGTTCGACGACATGTACTGGGTCACGACGAAGTCGTCAATCGAGAGCGCGAACACGATCAGCATGCTCGCGAGGATCGCGGGCAAGAGCAGCGGCAGTAATACCAGCCTGAGCGCGGCGAGCGACGTCGCCCCGAGGTCGCGCGCCGCCTCCTCGTACTCGGGGCCGATCGACGCGAGGCGGCTGCGCACGATCACCACGACATAGGACAGCGAGAACGTGACCTGGCCGATGACCTGGGCGCCCGTGCCCAGGTGAACGAGGCTGAACGGCACGACGGCCAGCTGAGTGAAAACGAGCAGGAGTGACACCGCCATCACGATCTCGGGCGTGACCAGCGGTACCAGCATCAGGCCGTTGGCGGCCCCCGAGCCGCGCCCGCGCCACCTGGCCAACCCGAGTGCGAGCAGCACGCCGAGCGGGACCGCGATCAGCATGTCGAGCGCGGCCAGTTCCAGGCTGTGCACGAGGGCACTCGTGTACTGCGGATCGTGGACGATCGACTGGTTCGGGTCGCCCCACCACCAGCGGATCGAGAACCCCTGCCAGACGCTGCGCGACCTGCCGTCGTTGAACGAGAACAGCATCGCGACGAGCACGGGCAGCAGGGCCCAGGCGACGTACGCCCATGTGACCGCCACCAAGAAGCGCGGCTTGCCCCACGGGTTGCGGAGCTTCGCGCGGAGCCGGCTCACGCGAATCTCCGAGCGTCACGCGCGGTCTGGACGACGTAGTAGATCATCAGCACCAACAGGATCGCCATCAGGACGAGCACGAGCGCGGCACCAAGGTTCTTCTCCGGGCCGCCCTGCACGAACAGATTGATCTCATTGCCGAGCATGTTGGTCCGCGGCGAGGCCGAGATCAGATCGTTGGTGTAGTAGTCGCCGAACATCGGCAGCACGACGAGCGCCGCGCCCGCGAGGATGCTCGGGCGGCTGAGCGGGAGAGTGACTCGCATGAACGCCTGGAACGGCGTTGCGCCGAGATCGCGCGCGGCCTCGATCTGGCTTCGGTCGATCCGATCGAGGCCCGCGAACACAGGCAGGATGAAGTACGGGATGTAGCCGTACACCAGCGCGAGGATCACCGAGTACGCGTTGCCGTTGAGCCAGTTCGGCGGGTGGGCGATCCCGATGTCGATGAGCAGCTTGTTGACGTAGCCGTCGGTCGAAAGCAGGCCGATCCAGGCGAGCATGCGCAGCAGGTAGCTGACCCAGAACGGGATCACGAGCAGCACGACCAGCAGGGTCTTGGTCCGCTTGGCGTGCCGCGCGACGTAGTAGGCGACCGGATACCCGATCGCGAAACACAGTCCGAGCGAGGCGGTGACGTACACGAGCGTGTTACGAACCGCCGGCCAGTACTCGCCGCCGGGAAGCGCGCCCGAGAACGCCTTCGACACCCAGCCGGGATTCCACGTCGCCGGGCTCCACGCCGGGATCGGAACGAGCAGCAGGTTGACTCGGCCCATCGCCATGGCCAGCACCGCGTAGGCCGGCACGACGACGAACAGGCAGAGCCACGCGACGCCGGGAAGCGCGAACCCACGCCAGTACCGAGCAGTCACCGCGCGCTCCCTCGGCTCACGCCGACTTGACCGCCGCCCACGCGTTCTCCCACAGAACCTCTCCCCTGTCGCTCAGCGGCCCCTGGACGAGGCCGTTCTTGAACTGCGACTCGCGGATGATCGTCGTGTCGAGGTTCGGCACGATGTAGCCCTTCTGGATCAGCGACTCCGGCGTCATCGCGTTGAGCGGCTGCTGGTAGTAGAGGAACGTGAAGTTGTTGAAGGCCTGCTTGACGTCGAGCAGGTGGTTGAGGAACAGGTGCGCGAGCACCGGGTTCTTTGCGCCCCGCAGGACCCCGAACGTGTCGTTGTCGATCGGGCCGCGCCCGTCGGTCGGCCACCAGTAGCGGAAGATCGATGCCTTGGCGCCCTGGGGCGCGTACGTCGGCACCGAAGCCATGTCGCCGGACCAGGCCTGATGCAGCCACAGCGAGCCGTCGGCGAGGTGCTGATACTCGTTGGTGTCGAACTTGAGGTTGGCGGTGTTGACCAGATTGATCAGCGCGTTCTTGGCGCCGTTGAGGTCCGCGGCGTTCTCGGTGTTGACGTCGGTGACCCCGTTGTGGAGCAGCCCCATTGCCAATCCCTCGTGCTGGTCATCGAGCAGTCCGACCTTGCCTGAGATCTTCGGCCCCTCGACCCACAGCGCACTCCACGGGTTGCTCAGGTTGGCCGGGTCGAAGCCGGGGAGCTTGTCGGTCCGCCAGCCGATCCCGGTCGTGTAGACCGTGTACGGCACCGTGTAGCGGCTGCCGACGTCGTACCACGGGTTCGCCAGAGACGGCCAGACGTTCGCCTTCAGGTTCGGGACGTACGTGAGGTTCAGCGGCTGGAGCACTTTGCCAACCGCGAGGCGCTCCAGGAACACGAGCTCGGGAACGAACACGTCGAACTGCACGGCGCCGCTCGAGATCTTCGCCACGGCTTCGTCGATCGTCGTGAACGTGCTGATCTCGACCTTGACGCCGTACTTCTTCTCGAACGACTTGACCACGTCGGGGTTGATGTAGGCGTCCCAGTTGTAGAACTGGAGCGGGCCTTTCTCGGGGGTCAGGCCTGACGCGATCGCCTTGTTGTCGGCGTAGATCGGGAGCGTCACCGGCCGGTAGGGCCGCGCGAGCGGCAGACCGCCCGGACCCACCGGCGTCTTCGATGCCGATGCCGTCGCCGACGCCCCTCCCGTCGGCGTTGTGCTGCCGCAGGCCTCGATCAGGCCCGGGAGCGTCAGGCTCGCCGCGGCCATACCCGCGCGCCTGATGAACGTCCTGCGCGTGCTCCGATTCATGTCCTAGCTCCTCTCTTCACGGTGCCGCCACTCGGGCTGAGCTCGCATCCGAGCTCGGCCGAGGCCAGCGCGAGACAACGCTCGACCATGCGGTCCGCCGTCACGTCGGGCTGGCCGAGCGTGACCTGGACGCCGAGCCCGTCCATCAGTCCGCTCAGCGCGAGCGCGAAATCGTCCGGGTTGGCCTCGCGGTCAAACTCCCCGTGCTCCTGGCCCTCGCGCACGATGTCCGCGATTAGCTTGCGCTGCCGGCGGTCGAGACGGAAGTAGCCGTCGCGCACGGCGGGATCGCGCCGGGCCCGCACCCACATCTCCATCCACAGCGTCCAGTCGCTGAGGCCACCCGGACCGAGACTCGTCTCCTCGATCAGGTGAACGAGCTTGTCGGCCGCGTTGTCCTGCCGCGCCTGGCCCTCGGTCAGCCGTTCGTAAAAGTCGCGGTCGGTCTGGTCGACTGCCTCTTCGAGCAGACGGTCCTTCGACTCGAAGTAGTAGAGGATCGTCGGCGCGCTCGTCCCGGCCCGCTCGGCAATGTCGCCGATCCGGGTGTCGAACAGACCGCGCTCGTAGAGCACGTCGGCAGCCGCCGAGATGATCTGCGGCTTGCGCAGATGCTCGACCTTTGGACGCGGACTCACCCTCTTTTCATCCCTCGTACAAATTCGTATACTGAACGGCGGTTCAGAAAACTACAGCGATGATCGCGGCGCTGTCAAGCGCCCCGGTCGTCGCTAACAGAGCCAACACGCGGAGAGGAGTCGTCGGGCGTGGTCGATGTCGCTGTACTGGGCGCTGGACTGGCGGGTCTGAGCGCCGCGCGTGACCTCAAGCGAGCGGGGGCCGACGTGTGGGTGGTTGAGGCGCGCGACCGACCCGGTGGCCGTGTCGAGGCGGTGGCCCTCCCCGACGGCCGCATCGCCCAGGCGGGCGGCGAGGTTTTTGGCCCATGGCACACCGCGTACGCGGAGCTGGTCGACGAGCTCGGCCTGACCGTCGAGCGAAGCTACGTCGCCGATCCCGGCGAGATCAGCTGGGGGCTCGTCGACGGCGTGTACGTGGGCGACGACCTGCCCTGGATGACCGACCGCGAACGGGCCGACACCGAGCGGGTCCGGGACGCCTTCGTCGCGCTGGCAGGGACCGTCGATCCCGACGACCCGTGGTCTCATCCCGACGCGGCTGCACTCGACGCGATGAGCCTCGCCGAGTGGCTGCGCCTCGAGCGTGCGCTACCCGCGGTCCAGCGCCGCCACGAGCTCGCCTCGCTGTCGCTCGCCTGCGACGGTCCCGAGCGAACCTCGCTCCTGGCCGACCTGCGCAAGCACGCCGCGCTCGGCGGCGACAGCTTCTACGACCTCGAGCGGTGGGAGGGCCTCCGGGTGACCGAGGGCTCAGCCGCGGTTGCGCTCGCGATGGCGGCCGAACTCGAGGCTGAGATCCGTTACGACGCCGCGGTTCGCCGGATCGAGATCACCGCCCGGCGGTCGCGCGTGACGCTCGCCGACGGCGAGACGATCGGCGCCGAGGCGGTCGTTTGTACGCTGCCCGCGGGGCCGCTCGGAAGCATCGAGATCGCCGGCCTGAGCGACGCCCGGCTGCGTTCGCTTCGCTCCCAGCGTCAGGCGCTCGCGGCCAAGGTCGTCGCCGCATACGAGTCGTCCTTCTGGCAGGAGGCCGGTCAGAACGGCCTCGCCGAATCCGAGTGGCTGTTCGGCTCGACCTGGCCGCAGAGCCCAGGCGTGCTGTCGCTGCTGGTCCCGCCGGAGCGGCTGTCGGCGTTCCTGGCGACGCCAGAGGCGGTGCGCTCGAGCACGGTGGTTGACGGGCTGGTGGCACTGTACGGCGAGCGTGCGCGCTACCCGGTGGCGATGCTCGAGCGCGCCTGGGGTACTGACCCGTTCACGCGCGGCTACATCACGAGCTGGGCGCCGGGCGATCTCACCCGGGTCGGGCCCCTCCACGGTACTCACGAGCCACCGATGTACTTCGCCGGCTCGGACCACTGGGTGGCCGGCTACATGGAGGGCGCGGTCCGCACCGGCCGCGGCGCCGCCCGCGCGGCCTTGCGCATGGGTTCGCCCGCCTGATCCGCGGCGGCGGTCAGCGTCTCCCCCAGCCCGAGCTCGTGGGCCAGCGCACCCGACACCGCCTGGGATGCCCGGTCGAGCGGTATCGCCCCGTCGCCGATCAGCGTCCTGATGCCGAAGCCGTCGATCAGGGCCAGCGTCCGGTCGGCGACCTCGTCGGGATCGCAGCGGTTGAACTCGCCATCCTCGACGCCGGCCGCGATCTCGTCACGGAACCAGGCGTGCATGCGCGCGTACAGCTCCTCGGCCACCGGGCGGAGCTCGGGCGAGCGGGCGGCCCGCAGCCACAGCTCGACCCACAGCACCCAGTCCTCGGTCAGGCCGGGGGTCGTCGGTAGGCAGCCCTCGATCATTGATTGCAGGCGCTCGGCGTGCGATGCCGCCGGCAGCTCGTCCTCGCCGGCGATGCGGGCCTCTCCCGCGCGCTCGTAGGAGTACTCGAGCGCCTCGGCGAGCAGGGCGTCGCGGGTCTCGAAGTGGTAGTGGACGAGCGCGCTCGACACTCGCGCCTCCATCGCGATCCGGGCGATCCGGACGCCGTCGATCCCCTCGCGGGCGATCTGGCGCACCGCGGCGGCGAGGATCCGCTGGCGCGCGCTCGGCTTGCGGCCGGGATCGTCGGTCATGCGCCGGCGAGCGGGTGGGTCGGGGCCAAATCAGCGCGGACCCGATCCGCGAACCAGGCCACCGCGCTCTCTCTGCGCGAAAGCGGGCCGCATCGGTATCCGCGTGTCCGCAGTCCGAGCTGGACGTTCTCGACCAGGTCGATGTCCTCCTTCAGCACGACCGTGTTCAGCCAGTTGTTGAGACGCTGCACGGCTCGCGTGCGCGGACCGCTACCCGGCGCGCGGTAGCCGGCGAACACGTCGCGGGTGCGGCCAACGCCGTCGGGGTTCATCTGCCACGTGTTGACCTGGTCGGGATACAGATCGATGGTCGTGTTCGGATAGATGAACACGTAGCGCCACGTGTGCCGGTCTTCCTCGCTGAGACCCGGCATCGGGGTCACCAACTGGGCGTACAGGCGCTCGAGCCGGTTGCTGCTCGGTTTGTCCCGGAGGGGCGCCTCGATCCACGCGTAGTGCTCGTGCAGTTCGGTGTCGTAGTGCTTGTAGTCGAGCATCCGCATCAGGCCGGGATGGGCGATGGGGATGTGGTAGCCCTCGAGGTAGTTCTCGGCGACGACCTTCCAGTTCGCCGGCTGAGTACCCCCGGACGGCCCGAGCGACTCGAGCGTCGGAATCCGGTAGCGCTCGAGGCGCGCCGGCAGGTCGCCGACCAGGGCGGCCAGCGGCGTCGCGGCGGGATCGAGGTTGACGAACACCAGGCCACTCAGCTCCTCGACCCGCGCCGGCATCAGCCCGAGCGCTGACTTGTCCAGACGGGCGCCGAACTGGAGCGCCTCGGGCGCGCCGATCAGCGTCCCGTCGAACTTGTAGGTCCAGCCGTGGTAGCGGCAGCGGATCGCTCCCTTGCATTGGCCCGACCCGCTTAGCAGGCACGAGCCGCGGTGACGGCACACGTTGCGGTACGCGCGTAGCTCGTTCGCGTCGTCGCGCACCACGAGCACGGGCTGCGAGCCGGCGAACCCTGTGGCGTAGCTGCCCGGGCGCGGCAGCCCGGAGACGTGGCCGATCAGCTGCCAAGTCCGTTCGAAGATCCGCTCCTGCTCGACCTCGATGAGCTCCGGGTCGAGATACAGCCGGGGCTCGAGCGCCTCGGCGATCGGGGCTTGGACGTCGGTGACAGCGGCCATAGAGAAACCATCCTGACTTTGTGATCAGTTTGCGTTAGTCTACCGCCCATGGTCAAGTCCGCGTCCTGGCTGTCGCTGACGCCTGAGCCTGAGCGCGAGCTTCCGGCCGCGGTCGCGACGCTCCGGGCCGGCGGCGCCGCCACCGGTGCGGCGATCGCCGAGGAGGGTGCGCTGGTCGAGCGGCTCGTGCTGCGCGGGAACGAGCGCCGCTGGGACCAGTACCTGCACGAGGTCGTGTGGCTGATCGATCAGCGAGCGGGCGATGCTGACCCCGGGGTGACACGCGCCCGAGAGATCGCGATCGCCGTGATCTCGAACCACCACAACCTGCTGCTCGCCCTTCCCGGGAGGGGCGCGCGACGAACCCAGACAGACAGGCGGCGGCTATCCGAGCTGCAAGCCACCACCACCAGAAACGAGGACTAACCATGAGCACCGCCGTCTTCCCCACGTCCGCCGGCCCAGAGCTGACTTCCGACCAGCTCGAGCTTCAACAGCGAGCGCGGACGTTCGTCGAGACGGTGCTCATCCCGCTCGAGCTCGAGGCGGAGCGGCTCGGCGGCGCGCTCCCCGAGGGGACCGTCGACCACATTAAGCGGGAAGCGATTGCCGCGCGGCTGAACGGGGGCCGGTTCGCGCCCGAGCACGGCGGCCAGGGGTGGTCGATGCTCGAGTGGTTCGTGGTCAACGAGCAGTTCGGCCGCGTCACGAACGGGCTGCACTGGCACGTGCCGAGCGCCTACAACGTGCTGCTCCAGGGGACTCCGGAGCAGATCGAGCGGTATCTGATTCCCGCACTTCGCGGCGAGGGAGGCGACGCCTACGCGGTCACCGAGGCCGAGGCCGGGTCTGACCCGGGCGGGATCGCCTCGACCGCGGTCTCGGGGGCCGACGGCGGGTGGCGGATCAACGGCGAGAAGTGGTTCGTGACCTCGGGCGACGTCGCGCGCGTGCTGATCGTGATGGCCAACGTCGTCGACGGCGCGGATCGACTCCCGACGCTGTTCCTCGTCGAGCCAGACGCCTCGGGGGTCGAGTTCGTCGACGACCCGCGCTTCACCCACAACTATCCGCACGGTCATCCGACGATCCGGTTCACCGACGTCGAGGTCGGCCCTGACGCCGTGATTGGCGGCGTCGGCAACGGCGAGGCGCTGCAGCGCGCATGGTTCACCGAGGAGCGCCTCGGAATCGCCACGCACGGGCTCGGCGCGATGTGGCGTCTGCTCGACGAGACGACGGCGTGGGCGCTCGAGCGCAGGCAGGGCGGCACGCGCATCATGGATTACCAGGGCGTGTCGTTCCCGCTTGCTGACTCGGCCACCGACGCCACGCTCGGGCGGCTGCTGGCCCTGCACGTGACCGGGATGGTCGATGCCGGCGCCGACGTGAAGCTGATCCACGCCAAGGCGTCGATGGCCAAGCTGTTCGTCTCTGAGGCTGCGGGACGGTGCGCTGACCGGGCGGTCCAGATCTTCGGGGGGCGCGGCTACCTCCGGAGCAACGTCGCCGAGCGGTTCAACCGCGAGCTCCGGGTCGACCGCATCTGGGAGGGCACGAGCGAGGTCCAGCGCCTGATCATCGCCCGCGCGCTCGAGCGCCGCGGCGTCGAGGCGACGATTCACTGAGCCCCTCGTCGTGGACCTGACCCGTCTGTTTCGTCCGGCGTCGATCGCGGTCGTCGGCGCCACCGACCGCTCAGGGAGCTACGGCGCCCAGGCGCTCCTGAACCTGGAGGCGATCGGCTACCCCGGGCTCGTTTGGGGCGTAAATCCGGGGCACACCGAGGTGCTCGGACGGCCCTGCGTCCCGTCGCTCGCCGACCTGCCGGTCGCCGCCGATGCGGTAATCGTGTCGATCCCGGCGGCGGGCGTGCCCGCTGCGCTCGAGCAGGCCGGCGCTCGCGGGTGCGGTGGCGCGGTCGTGTTCAGTGCGGGCTTCGCGGAGGTCGCCGGCGGAGCCGCATTGCAGGACGCGCTGGTGGCGGCCGCGGCGCGGTATGGCCTGCCGGTGTGCGGCCCGAACTGCAACGGGATCGTCGCGATGCACACGCGAGCGGCGCTCTGGGGGGACGCGCTCGCCCCGCGCGAGCCTGGCGCGGTGGCGCTGATCTCACAGAGCGGCAACGTCGCCGTGAACGCGTTGGCGACTCGGCGGGGCCTGCGGTTTCACACGGTGGTGGCGAGCGGCAATCAGGCGGTCGTCTCGGCCGCCGACTACCTGGCATTTCTCGCGGATGAGGACGGAGTCGGGGCCATTGCGCTGTACCTCGAGGACGACGGCGGCCCGGGGCTGTGCGAGGGTCTCGCGGCGTGCGCGGAGAACGGGGTGCGCGTGGCGGTGCTGAAGGTCGGCAGTTCGTCGGCGGGCGCCCAGGCGGCCGCGGCTCACAGCGGCGCGCTGGCCGGCGACCAGCGGATCTTCCGCGCGCTGATCGAGGAGGCCGGCGCGGCCTGGGCGGAGGACGTTCACGAGCTGCTCGAGCTCGCCAAGACGCTGGCGGTCCCGGTCCGGGCGCGAGGGCGGACGCCAGGGCAGGCGCCAGGGCGGGCGAGTTCCGGCGGGCTCGCGATCATGACGTGCTCGGGCGGCGATTCCGCTCAGGGCGCCGACGAGGCCGAGCGGCTTGGGGTCGGGCTCCCGGAGTTCGCGCCCGCGACGTGCGACCGGCTGCGCGCGCTGCTCCCAGCGGCGGCGACAGCGGCCAACCCGCTCGACTACACGGCGATGATCTGGGGCGACACGGCGGCGTTGAGCGGGCTCGTGCAGGCCGTCGGCGCGGACCCCTCGATCGGCCGCGTGCTCGTGTTCTACGACCAGCCCCCGGATCTGGGCGGCGCGACCAAGGACTCGTGGGACGCCGTCCGCGAGGGGGTGGTTCTCGGCGCCGCCGTCAGTGAGGCCGACACGATCGTCTCGTCGACGCTGCCCGAGCTGCTCGACGACCAGGCTGCCTGGGGGTTCATTCAGGCGGGCATCCCGGCGGTCGCCGGACTGCGCACGGGCTTGCGTTGCGCGGCAGCACTCGCGCGCCCGGCGGGCGATCCGGGCCGGTTGCGCGAGATCGCGCGGGTGGCGGGCCAGCGTCCACACCCGTCCGCCGAATGGCTGTCCGAGCACGCATCCAAGGAGCTACTCCGCCTCGCCGGCCTCGAATTGGTCGAGGGCCGGCTGGTTCGCGACCCCGACGACGCGGTGGCCGCGCTGGGCGAGCTCGGTGGAGCGATCGCGCTGAAGCTGAGCTCGCCGGGGATTCAGCACAAGTCGGAGCTCGGCGCGCTCGAGCTTGGACTCTCCTCGGCGGCCGAGGTCCGGACCGCGTACGCCAGGCTGAGCGCCCTCGGGCGGAAGGTCGGGGCCAGTGTTCTCGCGGAGCGGATGGTGGCGCCCGGCGTCGAGCTGATCGTCGCGGCACGCGCCGACGCCATCGTGCCGGCGCTGGTTATCGGCCTCGGCGGCGTTTGGACCGAGGTGCTGACCGATGTGGCGATCGTGCCGCTGCCGGCCGGCGCCGGCCGGATAGAGCGGGCGCTGCGAACGCTGCGCGGCGCCCCCCTATTGATGGGCGGCCGGGGCACGGCGCCGGTGGACGTGGCCGCGGTGGCGAGACTGGCGGAGCGGGTCGGTGAGGTACTGGCCGAGGAGTCGCTCGAGCTGATCGAGCTCAATCCCGTGGTCGTGGGGCCGGACGGCGCGGTCGCGGTCGATGCCATGGTGCGCCGGACCGTCGCCGTCACGGCCGCCGAGGCCGCGTGATGTACGACGTGATCGTCGTCGGGGGAGGATTCGCCGGCGTTACCGCCGCCCGCGAAGCGGGTCTGCGCGGCCGGTCGGTGCTCCTGCTCGAGGCCCGCGACCGGCTCGGCGGTCGGACGTGGACCGCGCCGTGGAACGGATCGACGATCGAGTACGGCGGTGCCTGGGTCCACTGGCACCAGCCCCACACGTGGTCCGAGATCACTCGCGCCGACCTGCGCGTCGAGGTCTCAGGCGACGCACAGACGGCGGGGTGGTACGTCGGCACCGAGCGCCGGTCGGGATCGATCGTCGAGCGCGACGAAATCGCCCGGCGCGGGTGGGACCAGTTCGTCGACGGGGTTCGTGAGGCGCTCCCGATTCCACACGACCCGTCTCGAGGACTCGACTCGCTCGCGCGCTTCGACCGGTTGTCGATCGCCGAGCGGCTCGGCGAGTTGTCGCTCTCGCCCGAGGAGCGCGACGTGCTCACCGCCGAGCTCGAGTCGCTCGCGCACGCTCCGCTCGATGATGCGGGGGCGGTGTCAGTGCTGCGGTGGCACGCGCTGTCGGGCTACAGCCTCGAGCTGACCCAGTTCACCGGCGGGCGGGTGACGATCGTCGACGGCACCCGCGCGCTGCTCGACGCGATCGCCGGGGCGGCGCCATTCGAGCGGCGGCTGGCGACGCCGGTGGCGGCGATCCGGCAGCGGAGCGACGCGGTCGACGTCGAGACCCGCGATGGCTCGGGGTTCACCGCGCGCGCGGTGATCGTGGCGGTGCCGTTGAATGCGCTGGGCCCGATCGAGTTCGCGCCCGCGCTGCCGGACGACAAGCACCGCGCCATCGCGCTCGGACAGGCGTCACGCGGGATCAAGATCTTCATCGCCGCTCGCGGCGAGGCGGTGTCGCAGAACGCGATCCGCCGGGGGCATCCGTTTGGCTACCTCAGCACGGAATCGGTCGACGGCGACGGGTCGCAGCTGATGATCGGCTTCGGGATCGACGCCACGCGCTGCGACGCCGGCGATCTGTCCGCGGTGCAGGCGCAGCTGGACGCGATCTTGCCGGGGTATGAGGCGCTCGACGCCACCGCCCACGACTGGCTTTCCGACGAGTTCTCGCGCGGGACCTGGGCGATCCACCGCCCGGGCTGGTACGAGCACCATCACGCCGCCATGCGACGGCCCGAGGGTCGGGTCGTCTTCGCGGGTTCGGACCTCGCCAATGGCTGGGCCGGGTTCATCGACGGCGCGATCGAGTCGGGGCTCCGCGCCGGCGCCCGTGCAGTCGCGATCCGCGGCTGACGCGCCATTGGCGCCATCGCTGGCATGATGCCCAGCCTCGACACACGAAATTGGAGGCCCGGATATGGCAATCCTCGATGACAAGGTGGCGATCGTCACCGGCTCGGCGCGCGGCATTGGACGCGCGACGGCGGAGCTCCTCTCCGAGAACGGCGCGAAGGTCCTGATCAACGACCTGGACGGCGACGTCGCTCAGCAGACCGCGAGCGAGATCGACGGCGACACGCTCGTGTTCGCCGGCGATCTGACTAAGCCGGGCGTTCCCGACGAGCTCGTCCAGAAGGTCGTCGACGAGTGGGGCAGGGTCGACATCCTCATCAACAACGCGGGCTACA
This sequence comes from uncultured Solirubrobacterales bacterium, assembly GCA_963737055.1. Classification (GTDB taxonomy): domain Bacteria; phylum Actinomycetota; class Thermoleophilia; order Solirubrobacterales; family Solirubrobacteraceae; genus Palsa-465. Next base: position 645,720 of record CAVTRE010000006.1, read on the forward strand.
CGCTCGACGCGCCGATCCACAAGATGAGCGACGACTGGTTCCAGAAGATGATCGACATTCACTCCGTGGTGCCGTTCCGCATGTGCCGCGCGGTCGCGCCCCACATGCGCGAGCCCGCCAAGAAGGAGCGCGAGGAAGGTCGCGAGGTGTTCCGGAAGATCGTCAACGTCTCGTCGATCTCGGGCACGATGGGCAACGCCGGGCAGGCCAACTACTCCTCGGGCAAGTCCGCGGTGATCGGTCTCACGAAGACGCTCGCCAAGGAGTGGGGCCAGTTCAAGATCAACGTCAACGCGGTCGCGTTCGGGTTCATCGAGACGCGCCTGACTGCCGCCAAGAACGAGGAGAACCTCGTCGAGATCGCCGGCGAGAAGGTTCAGCTCGGGATTCCCGAGCAGCTCCGCGCGATGGGGCCCGCCCTGATTCCGCTCGGCCGCGCCGGCACGCCGCGCGAGGCCGCCGGTGGGGTGTTCCTGCTCTGCACGCCGTGGGCGAACTACGTGAACGGCCAGATCCTGACGATCAGCGGAGGCCAGTTCGGCGGGATGACCTCATAGGCGTGGCTACCGGCGCGTCGGCTCACGCTCCCCCGGTCGCGCGCAGGTACGCGAGCACGGCCAGCACCCGCCGGTGATCATCGTCGCCGGCGGGTAGGTTGAGCTTGCCGAAGATGTTCGAGACGTGCTTCTCGACCGCGCCGAGCGTGACCACCATCTCACGCGCGATCGCGGCGTTCGTGCGGCCCTGGGCGATCAACTCCAGGGTCTCGCGCTCGCGGGGCGTCAGCGCTTCGAGCTCGGCTCGATCGCCGCTGCGGTTGCGATCGGCGATCAGCGCGCTGACGACCTCGCGATCGAGCGCGGTCCCACCGTTGGCGACGCGCTTGACCGAGTCGACGAAGGTTCTCACTTCGCTGACGCGCTCCTTGAGCAGGTAGCCGATTCCGCCGTCGCCGGCCGCCAACAGCTCGCCGGTGTACACCGGCTCGACGTACGCGGACAGGACCAGGATTGCGAGGTCGGGATGGCGCCGGCGCGCCTCCAGCGCCGCCCGGATTCCCTCGTCGGTGAACGTCGGGGGCAGCCGGACGTCGCAGATCGCCAGATCGGGCTTGTGGCCATCGACGATCCGCAGCAGGCCGGGACCGTCGTCGGCCTGCGCGACGACGTCGATCCCGTTCTCGGCCAGCAACGCCACGATCCCTTCGCGGAGCAGCGCCGAGTCCTCGACGACTACTACTCGCACGGCAGCACGGCCCAGACGACGGTTCCCTCACGGGCCACGCTGTGGATCTCGAGCCGGCCATCCAGCGCCTCGACTCGCTGCTTGAGCCCGGTCAGGCCGCCGCCGGCGGGGTTCGCGCCGCCCGGCCCGTTGTCGACGATCTCGACGACGAGCATCGCACCGTCGAGGTGCACCGTCACGCGCACGTTGGCGCCCGGGGCATGCTTGGCGACGTTGGTCAGTGACTCGGCGACGACGAAGTAGGCCGCGGTCTCGACCACCGGTGGCAGGCGGTGATCGAGCTGTCCATCCACGTCGACCTTCACGGTCGCGCGGCTCGCGAGCGCCTCGATCGCGGCAACCAGGCCCCGGTCGGCGAGCACCGGCGGCGCGATCCCGCGCGCGAGGTCCCGGAGCTCTCTGATCGCGGCGGTCGCCTCCTCGCGCGCCTGGCGAACGAGCGCAGCGCTGTCGGGGTGATCGGCGAGACGCTCCTCCGCGCGCCCGAGCTGCATGCTGAGCGCGACCAGCCTGGCCTGCGCGCCGTCGTGCAGATCACGCTCGATCCGCCGCAGCTCGGTCGCCTGAACGTCGAGCGCTCCGCTGCGGGTGCGGGTCAGCTCGTCGACGCGTACCTCGAGCTTCCGCTGGTTGGGCCGGAAGAACAGCGGGTTCAGCGCAAGTAGGACACCGAGCGCCACTGCCGGGAAGATCGGCCAGAAGAAGCCGCCGCCCGACATCGCCCACACCGCCAGGTTGGTGCAGACGATCACCACCGAGACGGCCGCCTGCATCGCGTACCAGCGCGTCGCTCCCTTAGGGCGAAGCCGGGCCCAGCCCACGGCGTACCACAGCGCGGTCGGGATTGCGAGTCCGAGCGCCGCCCACATCGGCCAGAAGTAGCCGGCTCCGGTCGCCGCCCAGATGACGATCAGCGCGGTCAGGATCGCGAGGGACGGCACGAACGCCGCCCCCCGCACCACCGACCGCAGGTCGATTTCGTTGCCGTGGTCACTCATGGGTCGATCCGATCGCTGCGACACCGACTCCATGATCCCAGCCCCGCGCCCGCCTACGGGAAACCCGAGCGGGAGCGAGGCCGCGGTCGCCCAACAACGTGAGCGCCGCCGGCAGCGCCAGACCGCGGACGATCGTCGCGTCGAGCGCGATCGCAGCGGCGAGCCCGACCCCGAGCTGCTTAAACTCGAGCAGCGGCAGCGTGGCGAACACCGAGAACACGGCGATCATCACGAGCGCGGCGCTGGTCACTGTCCCGCCGGTCGAGCCCAGCGCCACCGCGGCGGCCTCCTTCGCGCTCGCGCCGGCCAGCCGGGCTTCGCGCGCCCTTTCGAGAACGAGCACGGTGTAATCCATCGACAGGCCGAACAACACCACGAACGCGAACAGCGGCAGCCAGTCGACGACCGCGCCGTCGGACTGGAAGCCCAGCAGCGACTGTGCCCAGTGGTGCTGGAAGACCGCCACCAGCACGCCGAATGCGGCCCCGACCGACAGCAGGTTGAGCCCGATCACCGACAGGGCCAGCCTGGCGGAGCGGAACGTCGCGATCAGGAGGATGAACGCCAACCCGAGCACGAACGCGATCACGAGCGGCGTGACATTCGACAGGCGACTCGTGAAATCGAGATTGCCCGCGTAGTCGCCGGTCAGATCGGCGTGCGCTCCGGGGATCGAGCTCGCCACCGCGGGCTCGAGCTCGTTTCGCAGCGTCGTCACCTTGTGGTCGGCGACGGTGAGGCTGGACTCGGGCATCGGGATCCGCAGCTGCGCCGTCCGGCCGTCGCGCGAGATCTGCATCGCCACCGCGCCCCGGCCGCCGGTGATCTGTTGACCTTCGTGGCCGATTCTCTGGAGCTGCTGTCTGGCCCGCTGGCTGTGGAGTCCGTGGCCGCTGATGACCAGGTCAGCAGTGTCGGTAGATCCCGGGAAGGCCCGCTCAATGGCCGTATTGGCGACCCGGATCGGCGTGTTCGGCGACACGTCGTTCTGACCGGGCTCGGCGGTCTGGATCGAGATGAGCGGCGCGGCGAGCGCGGCGAGGATCACGACCGCTGTGGCCAGCGAGATGCGCGGATGGTTGGTGACGCCGGCCGCGAGCGCCTGCCACGTCGTCCTCCGGGTTCGTGCCCGGGTACTGCGGCGGCGCGACAGCCGGCCCCGGTCGATCCGGTCACCGAGCAGCGCGAGCATCGCCGGCAGCACGGTCAACGATCCGACGACGGCGATCAGGACGACCAGGATCGCGCCCAGCGCCATCGAGGTGAACACCCCGAAGCCGGTGAACAGCAGTCCCGCGAGTCCGATCACCACCGTCATGCCCGCGACCAGGATCGCGCGGCCGACGGTGGCCGAGGTCGCGGCGAGCGCCGCGTCCGCTGAGGCGCCACCTCGCCGCTCGACTCGCTCGCGGCGAATGTAGAACAACGAGTAGTCGACGCCGACCGCGAGGCCGATCAGGACCACGACCGGAGCCGTCGAGGAGCCGTTGGGCGCGATGTGTGAGACGAGCCCGAGCGCCCCAAGCGCGGCGCCCACTGAGGTCAGACCGAGCAGCAGCGGCACGGATGCCGCGACCAGTGTCCCGAATGCCAGCACGAGGATCACCAGCGTGATCGGGACCGAGATCAGCTCGGCGCGGTGCAACCCATCGTTGACGAGCTTCGTGATCGCATTGTCCTCCGAGCCGCTGCCGGCCTCGTTGATGGTGACGCCGGGGTGCCGCGCGGCGATTCCGTCGACGAACTGCTGCACCTGGGCGGCGCGGGTGTCGGGGTTGTTGGGGTCGCCGCGGAGAGTTACGACGACGAGCGCGGTCCGGCCACCGGCACGAGCGAGGTCGGGCGAGCGGTCGGGGCCGTCGACCGACGCCACCACCGCCAATCGGCGGGCACCGGCCTCGAGCGCTTGCACGGCCTGCGCGGTTCGGTGGGGACTGCTCGATCGGACGAGGACATTCTCCGTGGCTGGGCCTTTGAGGCCCGAGGCCGTGAGACGAGCGTCGGCACGCGCCGATTCGCCCGTGCCCGAACCGGAGTGCGAAAGCGTGCGCATGCCGGCGCTCGAGCCGAGGAACACGCACGCGACGATCAGCGCGAGCCAGAGCGCGACGGTCGTCTTGGGCCGGCGCGCCGCGCTCCGGGCCGCGGCATGGACGAAGCGGGAGAGCATGCCGGCGCCGCGCGGCACGCCCGAGCCGGCCGACCCGTTCGAGCCAGCCGACCCACCGGACAACGTGGATGAAGGTGTGGTTTGCATGGCATCGGAGACTGCCTTCGGCGGGCTCCGAAATCGCTGGGGCGATCGGGCGTCTCGCCGGCTGCGGGCCCCCGTCCTCGGTGGTGGGGAAATCCCCACCAGTCGGTATCCGAGCCCATGTACAACGCCTCAAACTCTCCCGCCACCGCGCGCCGACATCCGAGCCGACCCCCTCCCGGGCCGGTGCAGAACTCGCCAGATCCCCGCCGCCACCGATCCGCCGGCGAGATAAGCGCCTCAGAGGCGCTTATCTCGCCAGGGCGCGCGGGTACCGGGGGTTTGTCGCGTTTTGCACGTCCGCAGCCGCTGGCTGGCCGCGGCCAAGAACGCGGCTATGCGGCGCGCCGGCCCTCCTGGGCCGCCGCGTTCACGAACCATTCGAACACACGCGAGAACCGGGGATCGACGCGCCATTCCTCCTGCAGCTCCCACTGCACCGCCAGCACCGGCCGCCCCGGCAATTCGACCGCCTCGGGCAGGCCATCCGGGGCGCTCCGCGCCACCACCGACAGCCCGTCGCCCACGACATCGATGACCTGGTGATGGAACGAGCTGACCTCGATCGAGCTCGTCCCGAGTGCCTGGCCCAGAATGCTCCCCGGCGAAACGTCGATCGAGTGGCGCGGATGTTCGGGCACCGGGCGACCCGCCACCGAGGCCGCCTCGACCTCCTTCCACCGTGCCCATCCGGGATCGGAGGGGTGTCCGGCCGCCACCAGCGATACGTCCTGAGCCAACGTGCCTCCGAGCGCGACGTTCAAGAGCTGGACCCCGCGGCACATCCCCAGGATCGGGAGCCCCCGTTCCAAAACGCGATCCACCAACGCCAGCTCGAACTCGTCCCGCTGGGGCTCGGTGGCCGCGAGCAGCGAGTGCGGCTCCTGGCCGTAGCACAAAGGATCGATGTCTCGCCCCGGCGCCAACACGATTGCATCAACGGCCTCCAGAATCGGGTCGATCGCGTCCACGAGCTGGGGCAGGGCGACGGGCAACCCGCCGGCGGCGAGCACAGGGCGGTGTACCCCGACTCCGCCGTAGTCGCCGAAGTCGTGCACACTGGCGGAGACTCCTATCAGGGGACGTCCTCTAGACACCGATCAGCCTCTCAGGTAGAACTGTATTGGACATATTTGTGCATAGCGAGCGGAGGGTGTAGATGGCCGAGAAGACATGGGGTGGCGAGCCCTTCTGGGGACTGGGCTACGAGTGGGACCCGGAATGGGTCCTCACGGACCGGCAGAAGGAGCTCCGCGACACGCTGATCGAGCTTTGCGAGAAGGAGATGCGTGCCAACGCCAAGATCTCCGACGACGAGCTCAAGTTCCCGCGGCGCAACCTCGAGCTGCTCGGCGAGCATGGCTTCCTGGCACTGACCGTGCCGACCGAGTACGGCGGTCTCGGGGAGGATCACGTCGCCTTCGTGATGACCTGCGAGACGATCGCGCGCTACGGCTGCGCGTCGACCGCGATGTGTTACGTGATGCACATGGGCGCGGTCAACACGATCATGCTCCGCCCCACAGATGCCCTGATCGATAAGTACATAAGACCCCTCAACAGCGGCAAGATCGGCACGCTGTCCTACAGCGATCCCGAGACCGGCTCGCACTTCTGGTACCCCATCTCCTCCGGCGCCGAGCGCCGGAACGGCGGCTACAACGTGCGCAAGAAGGCATCGTGGACGACCTCGGGCGGGTTCGCCGACTTCTACGTCGTCCAGACGACCTCCCCAGACTTCACCGGGTACGACGACCTATCCGTCTTCGTCATCGACGGCGAGCACGTCAAGTCGCAGCCCTCGACCTGGGATGCCCTCGGCCTCCGCGGCAACCAGTCGGGGCCGATTCAGGTTGACGGCGTCGACATCCCCGGCGACCAGATCGTCGGGCCCGAGGGCGACGGAGCCGCCTCCAATGACGAGGCGGTCGACCCGTGGTTCCTCATCGGATCAAGCTCTGTCTGGAACGGCCTCGCGATGGGCGCGATCGACATCGGCAAGCGCCAGACCACGCGCAAGCGCCACGTAGACGTCGGCCTGCGCGTCGCCGACTACCCGACGATCCAGGACTACATCGGCGAGGCCGTGATGGACACGAACGCCGCCCGCCTGTTCGTGTACTCGGTCGCGCAGGCGATGGACAATGTCACCGACCACAACACCGTGCAGCCGCCCCCCGGCGAGTTCGCGCGCGCGAACTTCCTCCACTGGGCGTGGCAGATCAAGTTCAACGCCGCCAAGAACACCGCCCACGTGGTCGACAAGATGCTCCACGCGTGCGGCGGCACCGGCTACAAGCGCGACATGGAGCTCGAGCGCTATCTGCGCGACGCCAAGGCCGGCTGGGTGATGGGCCCGACCAACGAGGTCCTGCGCCAGTTCGTCGGCAAGGCGGTGCTGCTCGGGTTCGAGAGCCTCGACTACTGGAACCAGCACTACAACCGCCGCGCGGTCGAGAACGAGGTGAAGAAGCTCGACGCCGACGGCAAGCGCGAGCTCGCCGAGCAGCTGCTCGCCGAGGTGGAAAAGGCCTCCGCCCCCGCAGCCACCTAAACGAACGCCATGGCGGTCCTGATCAACGGGCTCAGGCAAACCGAGCCCTCGCTCGAGTTCTACCGAGTGGCGCCGGGAGGCGCGACCGAGGTCGCGATCCGCGGCGATGATCGGGTTCGCCTGATCGACCGGCACGGCGGCCAGACCGCGGAGCTCACCGCCCGCGGAGGCGGAGGGCTCGCTGCACTCGGCCTCGAACGCAAAACGACCAACGGCGGACTGACGCTGTTCGGGCCCGACTCGAGGCCGGGTAGCGAGATCGAGATCACCGCGCAGGACGCCACGACGCTGGTCGTGGCCGCACCTGGAGGACGGGTCGTCGACGGCAGCACGCCCGCGTCGGAGCTGATGATCGAGATCCGGCGCGCGAACCCGACGACCGGCGACGAACGGCCCCTCCCACCCCCGTTGGCCGAGCCGCGACTCGACTTCCGGATCGATAAGGCCAGCGCCAGCTCGTACGAGGTCAAACAGGGCGAGTACATCCAGGTGATCGATGTCCAGGGCCGCCAGTGCTCGGACTTCCTCGCTTTCGGTGCCGCCAAGCTCCAACGGGGCATCGAGCGCGGCCTCGACGCCACCGTCACCCGAACGCTGATGGGCAACGCCTACCCGATGCCTGGCCTCTACGGGAAGTTCTACGACCTCGACATGGACCCCCTGGTCGAAGTAATACGCGACACCGTCGGCCGCCACGACACGTTCGCGCTCGCGTGCCAGGCCAAGTACTACGAGGACCTGGGCTATCCCGGACACATCAACTGCACCGACAACTTCAACGGCGCGCTAGACCAGTTCACGATCGCCCCCCGCAAGGGCTGGGAAGCGCTCAACTTCTTCTACAACACCGCCTTCGACTCGAACATGCAGCTGATCTCCGACGAGCCGTGGTCGCGTCCCGGCGACTACGTGATGCTGCGGGCGATGACCGACCTCGTGTGCGCCTCATCCGCCTGTCCCGACGACGTCGATCCATCGAATGCCTGGGAGGTGACAGATGTCCACGTTCGCGTGTATTCGCCACAGAATCGCTTCTCGGTCGCCATCGCCCACCGAGTGACCGCCGACGCACCGCCGGTTCTCACTCAGGAGACGGCGTTTCACGCGCGAACGAGCGCCCTGACGAAGTCGTTCGTCGAGTACCGGGGCTATTGGCTGCCGCACTGCTTCAACAACGAGGGCGCGATCGCCGAGTACTGGGCCTGCCGCGAGAAGGTCGTGGTGACGGACCTGTCGCCGCTCAGGAAATTCGAGGTTCTCGGCCCCGACGCGGAGACGCTCATCCAGAAGACGATCACCCGCGACGCCCGCAAGCTGTCGGTCGGGCAGGTCGTCTACACCGCGGTCTGCAACGAGACCGGCGGGATGCTCGACGACGCCACCGTGTTCCGCCTCGGCGACAACAACTTCCGCTTCGTCGGCGGCGACCCGTACGACGGCGTGTGGCTCCGGGATACCGCCGACAAAAACAACCTCAACGTCTGGGTCAAGCCGAGCACCGACGAGCTCCACAACGTCGCGGTCCAGGGCCCGCTCAGCCGGGAGACGCTGGGGAGCATCGTCTGGACGCCCCCCACCCAGCCGAGCCTCGAGGAACTCAAGTGGTTCCGCTTCCTGGTCGGCCGGATCAACACCCACGACGGGATCCCGATCATCGTCTCGCGCACGGGGTACACCGGCGAGCTTGGCTACGAGGTGTGGTGTCACCCGCACGACGGCCCAGCCGTGTGGGACGCGATCTGGCAAGCCGGCCAACTACACCAAATCAAGCCGCTCGGCCTCGAAGCACTCGACATGCTCCGGATCGAGTCGGGGCTGATCTTCGCCGGCTACGAGTTCGACGATCAGGTCGATCCGTTCGAGGCCGGGATCGGGTTCACGGTCGCCCTCGCAAACGACGAGGACTTCATCGGGCGCGACGCGCTGCTCGAGCGCAAGGAGCACCCACAACGAAAGCTTGTCGGGCTCGAGCTGGACAGCAACGAAACCGCCGGCCACGGCGACCCGGTGTACGTGGGCCGCCAGAAAGTCGGCGTCGTCACGAGCGGAACTCGCAGCCCCACACTGAAGCGCTCGATTGCGCTGTGCCGCATGGCGATCCAGTACGCCGAGATCGGCACCGACGTCGAGGTCGGCAAGCTCGATGGGCTCCAGAAGCGACTCGCCTCGAAGGTCGTACGAATCCCGTTCTACGACCCGGACAAGACGCGCCCGCGGTCCTAGCGACGATCGGAGCTATCGTGGGCACCGTGACCGAGCGCGAGGGAGTTGCGCGGCTCACCCGGGTGGTCCGGCCGACCGAGACCTCCGGCGGTCTGATGCCCCCTCTGCCCGGGGCCCGAAGACGGGCGGTGGCGGCCCCCGCCGCCGACCTGCCTCCGCCGACCGGGGTCGCCAGGCTGACTCCGAAGGCGGCGGCCGTCGAGCAGGCGGCCAGAGAGTTCCGCCAGGTCATGGGACGATTCGCCACGGGCGTCACCGTCGTCACGACGGTCGACAAGGAGACCGTGCACGGCATGACCGCCAACGGCTTCCTGTCGGTATCGTTGCGCCCGCCGCTCGTGCTCGTCTCGCTGGGGCGGTGCAAGATGAACGAGATGCTCCCGCGCAGCGGGCGCTACGGCGTGAGCATGCTGTCGCACGAGCAGCAGCACTTCGCCGCCCACTTCGCCGCTCAGAAGGCCTCGCCCGTCGAGCCGAAGTTCAGCTGGCATGACGGCATCCCGCTGCTCGACGGCGCGTTGGCGAGCCTGGTCTGCAGGGTCGTCGACGTCCATCGCGCCGGAGACCACGTGCTCTGGATCGGCGCGGTCGAGCACCTCGACCATCGCGACGACGAGCCGTTGCTGTTCTACACCGGCCGGTTCGGCACGATGCGCGACCTCACGGACGGCGTGCCCAAACCGTAGGCGCGTAGACAAATGCGCTCAAACTAGCCGTCGGGCGCGATCCAGATCAGACAGTCGGTCTGACGGCGCACGCGACGCGCCGCGAGCCGCAGCTGCCAACGCGGCGACCGCCGGACGTCGGGTCCGAGCACGACCAGCGACGCGCGCCGCTCGGAGATCAGCTCGACGAGCGCCGCCATCGGGCGCCGGCTCGAGATCCGCAGCAGCTCGGTGCCGATCCCCAGCGCGCTCGCGCGCGCAGCCGTCACCCGAACGGCCTCGAGATCCTCTTCGTGCGGCAACGTCGCGTATTCGCGGGCCAGCATGATCGTCGTGGGATACGGCGGAAGCATCATCAGGTTGGCGACGATCAGCCGCGCGCCCGCGTCGAGCGCGCTCTCAAACGCCATCCGCTCGGCCCCGGGATCGATGCGGACCGAGAACGTCGCCAGGATCACCGGCCGCACGGATAGCGATGTTAGGCCCTAAGGCCGTTTGACCAGCTTTATACAAACTGGTATAAGAACGGCGGCTAGCGGGAGGGCCGCCGCGCATCGCTCTGCGAAGCCTCGATCGGGACCCAAATGAGGAGGAGATAAGTTGGCTACAGCCACCGTCGAGGAAGTACAGCTCCTCAAGACGCTCCGGTGGTGGGACGGATTCGTCATCGCCCTCTGCAACCCGGGCTTCCTGCTCGGGAGCCTTGGGTTCACGCTCGGCATCTTCGGCACGGTCGGTTCGATCGTCTTGTGGGGTGCATCGGCATTCATCGGAATGCTCCAGGCGTGGATCTACTCCGAGCCCGCGACGATGTTCGGCAACCGCAGCGGGGGTATTTCGCTGTATGCCCACGAAGGCTGGCGGAAATACACCACCATGGTCGGCCCACTGTCGGCGTTCGGCTACTGGATCGGCTGGTCGGTGGTGCTGTCCATCTTCGGCAAGATCATCGGCGACCTCGCGCAAGGGCAATGGTGGCCGCACTCGACGTGGACGGTCACGATCTTCTCGAACCACCTCGGTCTTCCGCACTTCATCGCGATCGGAACGATCCTCGCCGTCTGGATGTTCAACGTCTTCGGACTGCGCCCAGCCGTGTGGTTCAGCTACGCGTGCGCCGCGCTGCTGATGATCCCGCTGGCGTTGTTCATCATCGTCCCGTACTTCACCGGCGACTGGCACTCTCACAACGTCCACGCGACCTTCACCGGACCGTGGGGTGGGTGGAAGGTGGCGATCGTCTACATGTTCATCCTCGCGTGGTCCACATACGGCACGGAGGCGTGTGCGACGTTCGCCCCTGAGTACCGGGACACCCGGCGCGACACCGCCAAGGCGCTGCGCAGTGCGGCGGCGTTCCAGCTGTTTGTGTGCATCTTCGTGCCGCTGGGCCTCGGCGGCGTCACCGGCGCCGTCCCGTCCGCCACGGCGGAGGGCCAGTTCTATACGCAGGCCATGACGCAGATCGTCGGCCACGGCGCCGCGAGCTTCTTCACGATCTGCATCATCGCCAGCCTGCTGCTGTCGATGACCTCGTCGACCGCCGACGCCGGCCGGGCGCTGTTCGGCATCTCCCGCGCCGGGATGACGGTCAAGCAGCTCGGCGTGCTCAACCGCTTCCACGTTCCGGCTAGGGCGATGACCGTCGACCTCGTGGTGAACGTGGCGCTGGTCGTGTTCATCACGTCGAACCTGGCCATCCTGTACATGAGCAACATCGGCTACGTGCTGTGCCACGTGTTCGCGCTGAGCGCGTTCCTGTTGCTTCGCCGCGACCGTCCCAACTGGCCGCGCCCGATCAAGGTCAGTTCCATCTGGCTGCCGATCGCGGCGATCCTGTGCGCCCTGAATGCCTTCTTCCTTGTCATCGGAGCGCTCGCGCCCAAGCTCAACGGCTACGGGACGTGGACCGACTTCTGGATCGGCATCGGCGTCCTGATCGGCTCGCTGCTCTTGTTCTTCTACCGCAGGATCGTGCAGGATAAGGAGACCGTCCACTGGAGCGAGCCCACCCCGAGCGTCCCCGATCAGGAGGAACTCGCCGAGCTGACGGCGGAGTCGGCACCAGTCCCCGCCTAATAAGGAGAGACGATGAGCACGATAGTCGTGGGCTATGACGAGACGCCCGGATCACAACGGGCGCTCGAGCGTGCCGCACAGCTCGCTAAGGCCCTGGGATCGAAGCTCGTCGTCACGAGCGTCACCCCGCTGATGATCGGCATCGGGCGTTCGGCCGGACCGACCGACCCCACCGACCCGCCCGAGAAACACGCCGAGGAGCTGGCGGCCGCGCGGAAGTACCTCGAAGGCGAGGGAATCGAGGCCGACTATCAGCCGGCGGTCGGAGAACCGGCCGACGGGATAGTGCAGCTGGCCAACGAGCGAAACGCCGAGATGATCGTCGTCGGGACGCGGGAGCCCAACCTGGTCCAGCGCCTAACGGGACAGAGCGTCAGCGCGTCGGTCACGCATCACGCTCACTGCGACGTGCTACTCGTCCACCACCCGCACGACGCGACCTAAGAGTCCTGCGTCTCCTCTCGCGAGGCCCACTCGAGGAGCGGCTCAAGGAAGAAGACCGCGTCGTCGATCCCGGCGTGGGGGTCACCGATCGCCGCGAACCGCGCCGGCACGGTTGCGATCGTGAACTCCTGCGGGTCGACGTCGTCGAGCTCGTCCCAGAGGATCGGGGTCGAGACGGTGCCGAACGGGTTTCCCCGCACGGAGTACGCGCTCGCGATCGTGTGGTCGCGCGCGTTCTGGTTGTAGTCGACGAACACCTTGTCGGGCGGCCGGTCCTTGCGCCACCAGGTCGTCGTGGCGTCGGACGGGATCCGGCGCTCGACCTCGCGCGCGAACGCCAGCGCCGCCTCGCGCACCTCACCGAACTCCCACCGCGGCTCGATCCGAACGTAGATGTGCAGCCCATTCCCGCCCGAGGTCTTCGGCCAGCCCACCGCTCCGATCTCGTCGAGCACCTCGCGGGCGACGCGAGCCACCCGCCGGACCGCGTCAAACGAAGCCTGGGGCATAGGGTCGAGATCGATCCGCCATTCGTCGGGCTTTTCGACGTCGGCGCAGCGGGAGTTCCAGGGGTGAAACTCGACCGTCGACATCTGCACGGCCCAGATCACGCTGCCGAGCTCGGTCACGCACAGCTCATCCGCCGTGCGGCCGAACCGTGGGAAGTAGATGTCCACGGTCTGCACCCAATCCGGAGCGCCCTTCGGAAGCCGCTTCTGGTGCACCTTCTGACCGTCGACGCCATCGGGGAAGCGGTGCAGCATGCACGGGCGCTCGCGGAGCGCGCGGACGATCCCGTCGCCGACGCTCATGTAGTACTTCGCCAGGTCGAGCTTGGTCTCGCCCCGCGCCGAGAAGTACACCCGGTCCGGACTCGAGATCCGCACGGTCCGCCCGTCGACCTCGAGCTCAACAGCACCGGACTTTGCAGCACCCGCCACGGTCATCGGCAGGTTAGACCGCGCACGCGGCCGGATCTCATCGCATCGACGCTTGCAGCACGTCTTGCGCGGCTCGAATGCCGCTGCGCAGCGCTCCCTCCATCAGCCCGTGCCACTCGCCGGCGGTGTGCTCGCCGGCGAACGCCAACGGCCCCACGGGGCGAGTGAGCGACTCGGTATCCATCGGCGAGGTCGCCGAGCGCGCCGAGTAAGCCGCCCGCACCCACGGATCATCGGCCCAGGTGGACAGCAGCACGGTGCTCGTGTCGAGCTCCAGATCCGGCCTCAACCGCGCGAGCGCCTCGAGCCACCGATCCGGGCCGGAGCCCACCGCGAGCCCGTCGAGCGCTACCGGGGAGCCCGCGAACGCGCCCACGTAACGCAGCGGGTTCCCGTCGGCGCCGAGCTGCGTGTAGCACCAGAACAGGTCCGGCACCGATAGCGTCTCGCTCGGCGGTGCCGGCGTCTTCAGCGCCACGAACAGCTTCGCGGCTTGTCCGTAGCGCACGCGTCCGAACGCATCGGCGGTCTCGGGCGGCAGCGGCGGATCGAACCGAATCGAATCGAGCACCGACGCCGGGACGGCGATCACGGCGGCATCGGCGACCGCCTCCCGCTCGCCCGCCACGACTCTCACCTCGTCCTCCCTCCACCCCACCCTCGTCACCGGCGCCGACAGCCGCACGGAGTCCCCGAGTCGGGCAGCGATCTCGCGCGCGATGCGGTCGTTCCCGCCGTCCACCGTGTGCGTGTCGAAATCGCCGAACGCCGCCGCGCCCTCGGACAGCACGGCGGCATCGAGATCATCGAAGCCGTACGCACAGCTGATCTCGAGACGGGCGACGATCGCCTCGCGTACCCCCGGCTCGAGCTTACGGCCCGCGAGCGCCTTCGCCGCCGCGACCCCGGCGGCCTGGGGAGGCTGGGCCCCGAGCTGAGCCATCGCCGCCGCCACGTCGGCGGCCGAGACCTGACGCGACCCGCCCCGCGGCTCGCGCTGCCCGTACAGCGTCCCCTTGCGCACGAGGGGCAGCCCGAGGCGCTCCGCCGTGGCGATCACCGTCGAATCGTGGGGCAGGATGAACTCGGCGCCGCGCTCGGCCACCGCGCCGGCGAACGGGACCGACCACACCCGCCCGCCGACCCGGTTGCGGGCCTCGAACACCTCGACCTCAGCGCCGGAGCGAACGAGCTCGGAGGCGGCCGCCAGTCCCGCGAACCCCGCCCCGACGATGATCGCCTTCACTCAGGCTCGATCTTCCAGGTCGGGACCTTGGCCAGCTGCTCGCGATAGCGCCGCTTGTAGAACGGGTGTCCGAACATGCTCCACGACGTGGCGGCAAACGCGACGATGAGCAGGCCCCCAAGCGCCTTGCCGATGACGATGAAGGCGATCACGCAGACGAGCGACAGCGCGGCGATCAAGATCGGCACGCGCCGATACCGCAACTGGGTGCGGCGCAGCTCGGCGTATTCCTCGAGCGGAATCCGGCGCGTGTTCCAGGTGCGACCGCAGTTCTCGCACGTCCACCGCTCTCCGTACTGGAGGTAGCGCTTCTCACCACACTCGCACGCGATCGTGATCTTCGGTCCGCGCCGAATCGAGCGTGGGAGATCCGATTCGCCCGGCATGAAAGTCAGTGTGCCGGAGGCTCCCATCCCTCGAGCACGCCCGGCTTCCAGTCGGTCCCGACCTTCCGCGATCCCTCGACCCATGGGCCGAGCTCGGGCTGCGGGAACTTGCAGTGACGCTCCTTCAACGCGATTCCATACGAGTTGCCCGACTGCAGATGCTTGATCAGCACCTTGCGCGCGATCTCGTCCTCGCGCCCCGACGGTATCGCGAAGTAGATCTTGAGGAACGAATTCGAGTAGCGGTCGAACACAGCCGGCACGCCCTCTTCCTCGAGCAGCTCGACGTCCTCGAGCCAGTTGATGTCCTGACCCGGGGTGGCGGCGAGCAGGTCGACGTCCTCGATCAGCGACATGTCCTCCTGATAGGGGAACCGGCGGCCCGCGAGGTACTCGGCGTCGATCGAAATCGTGTACTCGGTCTCACTCACGGCCGCTCACCTCCGTTGCCGCCCGCAGCCGGCCCGGCGGCGACGCGCTCAGGCTCCAGATAGTCGATCGGGTTCTCGACATGGCGCTCGAGCAGCTGCTCGATCCGGGCCAGCGTCCGCTCCTCGGACACACCCGGTATGTAATCGGTTCCGGCCAGCGGCACCCGGGCCATCGCGGAGGCCTCGACGGTCAGCGCGGCCAGGTCCTCGGGCTCGAGGCTGTGGACATCGGTCTTCCCGCACGCCCGCGCGAGCATCTGGCACTCCAGCGTCATCGTGTGCAGGAAGTTGTAGACGCGCTGGGCCGCCTCGTCGACGACCAATCGCCGGCGCAGTTCCGGATCCTGCGTGGTGATCCCGACCGGGCAGCGGCCGGTGTGGCAGTGGTAGCACTGGCCCGCCGGCACGCCGACGGTCCCCTCGTAGTCCGTCAC
The DNA here is from genome assembly GCA_963737055.1 of uncultured Solirubrobacterales bacterium. Classification (GTDB taxonomy): domain Bacteria; phylum Actinomycetota; class Thermoleophilia; order Solirubrobacterales; family Solirubrobacteraceae; genus Palsa-465. The sequence continues at coordinate 661,620 of CAVTRE010000006.1, forward strand.
GCCGGGGATCTCCTTGTTGCAATTCAAAGCCATCAACGCCGAGTGCCCGATCGCCACCGCGTTCGCCCCGAGCGCCAGGCACTTGGCCACGTCGGCCCCGTTCCGGATGCCGCCGGCGACGATGAGGTCGATCTCGTCGGCCATGCCCACGTCCTCGAGCGCGCGGCGCGCCTCGGGGATCGCGGCCATCAGCGGGATCCCGGTCTCCTCGGTGGCGATGTGGGGTCCGGCGCCGGTCGATCCTTCGGCTCCGTCGAGGTAGATGGTGTCCGGGCCACACTTGGCCGCCATCCGCACGTCGTCGTAAACGCGCGCGGCGCCCAGCTTGAGCTGGATCGGGACCTCGTAGTTGGTCGCCTCGCGAATCTCCTGGATCTTCAGCGAGAGATCGTCCGGACCCAGCCAGTCGGGATGCCGGGCCGGCGAGCGCTGGTCGATCCCGACCGGGAGCGAGCGCATCTCGGCCACCTGCTCGGTGACCTTCTGGCCCATCAAATGCCCGCCCAGACCGACCTTGCAGCCCTGGCCGATGAAGAACTCGATGCCATCGGCCAGCATCAGGTGGTGCGGATTGAAGCCGTATCGGCTCTGGATCACCTGGTAGTACCACTTGGTCGAGAGGTCGCGCTCGGGCGGGATCATCCCGCCCTCGCCCGAGCAGGTCGCGGTGCCGGCCATCGACGCGCCTTTAGCCAGCGCCATCTTGGCCTCGAGCGACAGCGCGCCGAAGCTCATCCCGGTGATGTAGATCGGGATGTCGAGCTCAAGCGGCTTCTTCGCGAAGCGCGCCCCGAGCACGGTCTTGGTCGCGCATTTCTCGCGGTAGCCCTCGATCACGAACCGGGTCAGCGTCCCGGGCAGGAACATCAGCTCGTCCCAATGCGGGATCGGCTTGAACATCGAGAACCCGCGCATCCGGTAGCGCCCGAGCTCCGACTTGACGTGGATGTCGTCGATCACCTCGGGGGTGAAGATCCGGCTGTGACCGAGCTGGTTCCGGCGGACCGGGGCGTTCTCGTCGGTAGCGGCGTTGGGGTGGTGGGAGGGCGCCATTTTTAGAGAACCATCTTCCTCTCGGACGGCTCGAGCGAGTCGTAGTTGTAGAGCTTCTTGCCGCACACGAACTTCTGGAGCTCGGGCGGATCGCCCAACCCGTAGATCCCGAATTTCCGCGTCACGAACTCGGTATCGGCGTCGGTCCACTCGCCCGGCACGCAGTCGATTCCGAGCGAGGCCACCTTGCCGCCGACGTAGAGCACGCCGTCGTACATCGAGTCGCCGAGTCCGTGGCCGGCGTTGCCGCAGATGATCTGGCGGCCGCGCTGCATCATGAACCCGGTCATCGAGCCGACGTCGCCGAGGATGATGACCGTGCCGCCCTTCTGGTCGATCCCGGTGCGCGCGCCGACGCGACCGCGCACGACCACGTCGCCGCCGCGCAACGCCGCCGCCGTCAGCGAGCCGGCGTTGCCGTCGATCTCGCACACGCCCGACATCATGTTCTCGCACGCCGACCAGCCCACGCGGCCGGTGATGTGGATCTCGGGCCCGTCGATCAGCCCGCACGCGAAGTAGCCGAGGCTGCCCTGGAACGTGATCTTGCAGCGGGCCAGGATGCCGACGCCGAGCGAGTGCTTGGCGCCCGGGTTCATGACCGTGATGTCGTGCACGCCCAGGTCGTAGACGAGCCGCCGCAACTCGAGGTTGATCTGGCGCGTCGTCAGATCGCGGGCGTCGAAGCTCGCGCGATCGCCGTCGATCTCGGCGGTTCCGGGTACGCGCTCGTCGAGCTCGACCAGGCCACGCGGGTCGAAGCGCGCCGGCGGGGCTACCGTGTCCACACCATCACCTCGCTCTCGTACGGGTCGTAGGTCTCGATCTCGCGGTCGATGACGGCGCGGATCGCGATCTCCTCAGAGGCGAGCACGACCATGTCGTCGCCCTCGTACAGCACCAGCGGCTTCGCGGCGAGCTCGTCCTTGGCCATCCCGAGCGCGTCATCGGACACACAGATGTACGTGAACACGCCGTCGAGGTCCTCGAGGCTCATGCGCATGGCGTCCTCGAGCGACGCGCCGTCGGACATCTTCTGCGCGAGATACACCGCGATGATTTCCGAGTCGCAATCGGAGGCGAACCGGTGTCCCATCCGCTCGAGGCGGCGGCGCCACTGGTGGTAGTTCGTCAGCTGACCGTTGTGCACCACGGCGACGTCGGAGAACGGGTACGCCCAGTAGGGGTGCGCGTTCGAGATGTCGACGTCCGACTCGGTCGCCATCCGCACGTGCCCGATCCCGTGGGTCCCGATGTACCCATCGAGCTTGTAGGAGGTGCCGACGGTCTGGGCGTCGCCGAGGTCCTTGATGATCTCGAGCGCCGATCCCGCTGAGAGCACCTCGGCACCGGGCACCGACTCGACGTAGTCGGCGAGATGCTTGAGCTCGCCGTGGTAGTCAAGCGCCGCCGCGATCGTGTAGTCGTTGATGTCCTCGATCGAGTCAATGCGAGCGCCCGCGGCGCGCAGCCGGGACTCCACCTCGCGCCGGCGGTGTCGCAGGCGGTCGGCATACCCGATGTCCCCGTTCGCCTCGCCGTCGGCCAGCTTGATCCGCATGATCAGGTCGGTGCTCGGCCGGCGGTACAGCGCGTACCCGGTCGAGTCGGGGCCGCGGTGCTTCATCGACTGGAGCATCCGCGTCATGTCGGCGCCGACCCGATGGGTGCCATTGGGCGGGAGGGGATCCTTATCCCTGTAGATGATGCCGGCGATGCCGCACATGGTTACGGGAGCACCTCGAGATACTCGTTGCGCTCCCAGTCGGTGACTGCGGCCAGGTACCGTTCCCACTCGTCGCGCTTGTACCAGTCGAACACCTTGTACAGCCGACCGGGGATCGCGGCCTGGATCAGCTCATCGGCCGCGAGCGCGTTCAGCGCGGCGCCCAGGCTCTCCGGGACGCGCTCGATCTCGACGCCCTGCTGGAGCAGTTCGTACGTGTTGCCCTGCTGCGGCGGGCCCGGATCGAGCTTGCGCCGCACGCCGTCCAGGCCGGCCTGGAGCAGCGCGGCCGTCGTCAGGTAGGGGTTGCACGAGGAGTCGACGCCGCGGTACTCGAACCGCCCGCCGGTGGCGACGCGAACGGTCGTGGTCCGGTTCTGCCAGCCCCAGTTCTTGTAGATCGGGGCCCAGAAGCCGGTGTCCCACATGCGGCAGTAGGAATTCACGGTCGGGTTGCCGATGCACATCAGCGCGCCGAAGTGCTCAAGCATGCCGCCGAGGAAGTTCCGCGCGATCTCGGACAGCTGCGCCGGACCGTCGGGGTCATGGAACACGTTCACGCCGTTCTCGTCGACGAGCGTGAAGTGGTGATGGTGACCGTTGGCCGAGACGCCCGTAAACGGCTTCGGCATCCACGACGGGAGCACGTCGTGTTTGCGGCCGACCGCGGCGCACACCTGGCGATAGGTCGTGAGGTTGTCGGCGGTCCGGACCGGCCGGTCGAAGCGGAAGTTCAGCTCGAGCTGGCCGGGCGCGTCCTCGTGGTCGCCGTAGCTCATGTCGAGCCCGAGCCGCTGGCCCCAGTCGACCACGTCGAGCAGCACGGTACGGAGCTCCTCGAACTGGTGGATGTGGTAGCAGTAGGGCTTGGTGATGCCCTCGGGCAACTGGCCGTCCTCGGGCTTCTTCAGCCACATCGTCTCGGGCTCGATCCCGATCAGGAACTGGTAGCCGAGCTCCTGCTCGAACTCGTGCGCGACCCGCTTGAGGTTCTGGCGACAGTCGGCGTCGAGCAGCTCGCCGGTCTCGGTGTCGTAGCAGTCGCAGTACACGCGCGCGACCCGCTCGTCCCATGGCAGCACCGCGAACGTATCGAGATCCGCGACGGCGGCCAGCTCAGACTCCTCGGGACCGAACCCGATGTAGTTGCCGTGGCGGTCGGTGAACAGGTTGGCCGTGGCGCCGTAAACGAGCTGGTAGCCCTTCTCCGCGACCTGCGGGAAGAACGTCGACACGACACCCTTCCCCATCACGCGGCCGGTGACCGACACCTGCTGGAAGAACACGTACTTGATGCCCTGCTCCTCGATCCGGCGCGTGATCTGCTCGATCTTCTCGCGCCGGCCGGGTGCGTTCCGCGCCTCCTCGAGGGTCGCCGGCGCCGGCGCGATCCGCGGGCTGTCGAGCACCGTCTGGACGGTCCCCCCAAGCGGCACGGTCACAGCGCTCGGGTCGCCGCCGTCGACTGCTACCGACATCCTCCACTCCTTTCTGCACCCTGGCCGGCCACGCCAGCGAGCGATGCCACGGACGCTCCCTTGTACAAATTCGTACAGCCGCGTTATATCAGTTGCCGAACCCCTAGGCAAGGCTCGCGGACTTGACCCCACCACCCACGGGGCCTATGCTCATCCGAGCACCACGCGCAATGGTATTGCGCAATACGCACCAAGGAGTGCCGCGAATGTCCGAACCCCTGCCCGACTCAGTCTCCGTCCTCGTCATTGGGGCCGGCGTCCACGGCCTCTCGACCGCTTGGCACGCCGCCCAACAGGGCCAAGACGTCCTCGTCCTCGACAAGACCTCGGTCGCCGCCGGCGCCTCCGGGATCGCCTGCGGGGTCATCCGCAACAACTACTTCCAGCCGGCGATGTCCGAGCTCATGGCGGCATGCGTCGAGGTGTGGGAGTCCGATCCGGAGGCGCTGCACTATCACGGCACCGGCTACATCGCGCTCGGTCCGCCGGCCCAGGAGAGCGACCTGGTCGAGGTGTACGCCCGCCAGCAGGGGATCGGCTATCCGTCCGAGCTGTACGTCGGCGAGGACGAGGTCGCCGAGCACATGCGCTCGCTGTACGGCGACTGGCGGGCTCCCGGTCTCACCGTCTGCCTCCACGAGCGAGCAGGCGGCTACGCGTTCAATCGCGAGTCGATGGAGGGCCTCGCCGGCAAGGCCCGGGCGGCGGGCGCCGAGATCCGCACCGGCGTCGAGGTGACGGGGTTCGAATTCGACAACTCGGACGCGGTCACGGCCGTGCACACGACCGCCGGCACGATCCACCCCGAGACCGTGGTGGTGGCGGTCGGCCCGTGGATCGCTTCGATCTGGGCGATGCTCGGCCTCCCGGACCGGCTCGACGTCCGCCCGCCCGACGGCGAGGTCCAGCCCGACCTGCCGATGTGGACCTACTGGTACCTCCAGGAGGGCGAGATCGAGTTCGACCCGGCGAGGTTCATCACCGACGACGGCCACGCCTCGGCCGTGCTCCACATCGACTCCGACCAGACGCTCCGCGACGACGCCGGCCGGCTGATCACCAGCGAGCCCTGGGGGGTGTACTTCAAGCCCGACCGCGCGTCCGTCCAGGGGGGCGCCCAGCCGCTGCGGATGACGGGTGAGTTCGAGGTCGACCCCTACCCCACCGGTACCGTCGAGCCCGGCTTTCCCGACATGTGGTGCGCCGCGCTGTCGCATTGCCTCGGGCGGTTCGAGGGCGCTCGGGCGACCTACCGCCAGACCCGTTCCGGCGGCGTCGGCGCGTTCACCGTCGACAACTTCCCGGTGTTCGACTACATGCGCCCGAACGTGTTCGTCGCCGCCGACTCGAACCACGGCTACAAGATGATCGCCGTCGGCCGGGAGATCGCCCGCGTGCTCGGCGGCGAGCACTCCTCGCTGCTGCACCCGTTCCGGTTCGAGCGCTTCGCCACCGGGGACCTGCACCCGGTCTCGCACAGCCCGTACCCCTGGAGCTGATTTTGGGCCGGGCTGCGCGCGGCGCCCGCTGGACGCGGAGGCCCCGTGCGAGGCAACGGCCCCATGGACGCCGCCGCAGGCGGCCCAGTGATCCGTTTCGCGCCGCTGCGCCGTATAGCGGGCAAACGCATCCCAGGAGGAGTCCGTGAGCGATCAAACCGGACGCGCCTTCGTCAAGCGCTCGGCAGGCGCGGCGGTCGGCGCCACCGTAATCGGCGCGCTCATCGCGAGCGAGGCCGACGCGACTACGTCCGAGCCCGTCGTGGCCTACGTGCGCGGTAGCCAGATCTCGGTCATGACCGGCGAGCGCGAGGTCACCGTGAGCGACCGCAGGCTGGCCGCACAGATCATTCGAGCAGGAGGCAACTGATGTCGTCCCACCGCGAGGCACCGGCGATCAGCAAGGACCCGGTTGCCGACAACACCGACACATACGCGTTCGTGTCACCCGACGACCCGGACACGGTCACGATCATCTCGAATTACCTGCCGCTCGAGGCGCCGTTCGGCGGTCCGAACTTCTTCGAGTTCGGCGACGACGTGCGCTACGAGATCCACATCGACAACGACGCCGACGGCGCGCCGGAGGTCACGTACGAGTTCGAGTTTCAGACGGCCGTGCGCAACCCGGACACGTTTCTGTACAACACCGGCCCAATCGGGTCACTCGACAGCGCCAACTGGAACCGGCGCCAGTTCTACACCGTCACCCGGGTGAAGAACGGTCACCGTCAGCTGCTCGGACGGGGTCTCGCGTGCCCGCCGTGCAACATCGGGCCGGCCTCAACGCCGAACTACGCGAGCCTCGCGGCCGAGGCGGTGCACAAGATCGGCGCCGGCCACACCGTGTTCGCCGGCCAGCGGCTCGAGGGCTTCTACGTCGACCTCGGCGCGATATTCGACCTCGGTGACCTCCGCCCGTTCCAGAACCTTCACCTGGCGGCGATGGCCGCGGCGCACGGGGTGAACGCCACGCACGATTTCAGCGTCCACTCGATCGCGCTCAAGGTACCCAAGCACGAGCTCACCCGGGACGGCACCGCGCCGAAGGATCCGATGGCCGGCAAGTCCGTGATCGGAGTGTGGACGGCCGCCAGCCGGCGCCACGCCACCATCCGGAACGCCGGCACGGGCTCAGTTCACGAGGCCGGCAACTGGGTCCAGGTGTCCCGCCTCGGCAACCCGTTGTTCAACGAGGTGATCGTGCCGCTGGGCGACAAGGACCGGTGGAACTCGCTTCCGGCGCAGGACGACGCCCAGTTCGTCCACTACGTCGAGCACCCCGAGCTCGCGGGGCTGCTGCCGGTGCTGTACCCGGGCGTGTTCCCGAACCTGGCGAAGCTGACGACGGCGCGTGCGGATCTCGTCGCGATCCTCATGACCGGGATCCCGTCGGGGATCGTCCCCGGGTTCCAGAACTTCACCGGGTCGAGTCCCGCCGATCAGCTGCGACTGAACATGGCGATCCCGCCGACGCGGCGAGCGGCGGCAAAGGCGCTCGGGCTGATCGGGGGCGATCCCGCCGGCTTCCCGAACGGTCGTCGCGTGTTCGACGACGTGGTCACGGTCGAGCTGCGCGCGATCGCCGGCCTGACCTACCCGCTCGTGAACAAGAGCTACACGCCGGACGCCGCGGCGTCGCTCGTCACAGATGGGCTGGGGGCGAACAGCACCCGGTACCTGCCGCACTTCCCCTATCTGGGGACGCCCGTCGGCGGGTATCAGACGAAGCCGTTGCGCGCCGCTTAGGTAAGGCGCGCGACGATCACGGGCGCGGTGGTGGGCGCGGGGGTCCCGCCGGCGGGCTCCTGCGTGACCATGACCGCGCTGACGCCGCTCACGCCGCCGGGCACGCCGACCGCGGCCGTCCCGTTTGAGGTGACCGCGAAAAGCGTCCCCGTCGGCGTGGGTGTGGCGTTGCCGCGCTGCACCCACATCTCGTAGATACGCCCGGCGGACAGGTGCGGCAGGCTGCGGACGATCAGGTCGGCGCGGCCGTCGGCGATCTTGAGCTCGGCGCTGCCGGTCGATGCCTGAATCGTCCTACTGCTCGATCCGCCTGAGCCGAGCGCGACCACGAGGACGACCGCGACGATGACAACCGCCGCGGCGAGCGCGCCACCCCAAGCGACGGCCGGACGCCAAACCCGCGCCGGTCGGCTCGCCCGCGCCTTCGGCGTCGCCCGCACCTCGCTGAGCACTCGCCGGCGCAGGTCCCTCGGCACCTCATAGCGGACGGTCGCGTCCGCGAGCGAGCCCGTGACCTGCTCGAGCTCGGCGACGTCTTGCTGGCAGGCCGTGCATCCCGCGAGGTGGCGGCGAAACGCCTCGGCCTCGGCCGGTTCGAGCGAGCCGAGCACGTACGCCGCGGCGTCCTCGCCGCATTCCCGGCCGTTCCGGAGACCGCCCCCGCCACTCACACCGACACCTCGCTGAGGACGTTTCGCATCTTGGTCAACCCGAGCCGCATTCTCCCCTTCACGGTACCTGGCGGCAGATCGAGCATCGTGGCGATCTCGCTGTGGGTGAACCCGTGGAAGTACGCGAGCTCGATCACGCGGCGCTGGTCGGCCGGCAACTCGTCGAGCGCGGTTCGGACCCGACGCGCCTCGTCGCGGCGCTCGGCCTCGGCGTCGGTGCGGTCGGGCGCCGCCAGGCGCTCGGCGATGCCGTCGTCCGGAACGTCGCGCCTGTCCCTCGGTCCCTGCCGCCGGAGCGCGTCGATCGCGCGGTTGTGGACGACGGTCAGCACCCACGACCGGACGCTTCCGCGCGCGGGGTCGTAGGCGCGGCTGCTCCGCCACAGGGACAGGAACGCCTCCTGGACGATGTCCTCGGCGGCGGCACGCCGGCCGCACATCCGATACGCAAGCGAGAACGCGACCGTGGCGTGCCGGTCGAACACGACCTCGAACGCCCGCACCTCGCCGTCGTGGACGAGCTCCATCAGCTCTTCGTCGGCGAGAGCCTTGAGGTCCGCCGGGCGGGATCGGCCGCGCGATCGGAGCATCACGCCAGGTTATCCGGGTCCCCCGAGCGATCGGCCGAGCTCGTCCGCCGCCTTGCGCAGCGGCGCGCGCAGGGCGCGGCGGGTGTTCGCCGGAAGACGCGTCGCGGGACCCTGGAGACCGAGGATCGCGACGAGCTCGCCGCCCCGTCCGATCACCGGCGCGGCCAGCGCGTTCAGGTCGGGCTCGCGCTCGCCGACGGCCTCGGCGATCCCGGAGGCACGCACTGCCTCGAGCTCGGCAGCGAGCGCGGTCGGGTCGGTGATCGTGCGCTCGGTGAAGGCGACGAGCTCCGCCGCCGGCCCGTCTGGCGAGCCGAACGCCAGCATCACCTTTCCGGCCGCCGTCGCGTGGGCGACGCTCGGCCGGCCCACGCGCGCCATGCTGACCACGCTCGACGACGACGGGACGAAGTCGACCGTGATCGCCTCGCCGCCGCCCGGGACCGACAGCGTCGCGGTCTCACCGGTCTCGTCGACGAGCCAGGTCAGCCACGGCCGCGCGCGCTCGCGCACGTCGAGCTGCCCGAGCACCCGGTCCGACAGCGCCACCAGCCTCAGCCCGAGGCGGTACGGCCCCCCGGGAGAGCGCTCGACCAACCCCGCGTCCTCGAGCGTCGCCAGTAGTCGCGATGCGGTGCTGGCGTTGACCCCGATCCGGCGCGCGAGCTCGTTGACGCCGAGACCGCTGTCGCTCCGCGCCACCTCGTCAAGCAGCGCGAGCGCGCGCGCCACCGACGCCACCCGCTGCCGGGATCCGGCGCTCACGGACGCCGACTGCGCGGACCGGTCTCGCGGGAGTTGCGGGAGCCGCGGAAGTTCGCGATCGGGGTGGGACGGGTCGACTCGAGCGAGCGCATGACGGCGACGTCGAGGCCACCCGGAGCGAACAGGTCGCGCGAGTAGGCGACGCGCTCGTCGCGGCCGGCGTAGATCAGCTCCTCGAGCTCGAGCACCGCGGTCGTCCGCCGCACGCCGAGCAGCTTGCCGGCGCGCTCGCGCGGGCTGAGCAGCGCGGGGATTACGCGCGTGCGCGCGTACGTGACCGGGACGCCGAGGTTGATCAGCACGTCGAGCACCATCGCGCCGCGCTCGAGCGCCGCACGGAGCGCCTGGTCATCGGGGAGGGACACCTTGGGGTGGACGACGTCGAACATCACCGCCACCGGGGCCTTGTTCGCGACGAGGGTGCGCGACACGGTGAGCGCGGCGGCGATCGGCGCCAGCCCGAGCGCCTCCCCCACCTCGGCGCCGCACGCGCGGCGCTCGATGCTGAGGTCGACAGACGACAGGGTCAGGCCGCGGCGCTCTGCGAGAGAGGAATACGGCTCGAGCCGCTCGAGCCGCTCGCCGAGGGCGGCGGGGACGCCCGTGCGCCCGACGAATGTGCCGCTCCCCTGGCGGCGCTCGATCTCGCCCCGCTCCTCGAGGCGGCGGAGCGCGCTCCGCAGCGTCCCGCGGGAGACGCCGAGCATCGTCGCCACCTCGTGCTCGGGCGGGAGCCGGTCACCCTGGCGGTAGCGGCCGCCGGCAAGCCAGATGTGCAGCGCCTCCTCGGCGCTGTCTACCAGCGACGGACTGCGGTGCTCGCCGGCACGAGCATCGTTCGAACCTTGAGACCGTCGCCACCGCGCCGCCACGTCCTCGCGGGCCACTTCTCGCCCTCCTCCCCGACCACGTTTGAACCTATTGTGTCAAGAGGTGCAAACGGCAGGGTGTCTGCGTGCCTACCGAACGCAGAACTCGGCGGCGCCGCGGTTGAAGCACAACAGCCCGCGGAGCGTCGCCCCGTCGTGGTCGAGGACGATCAGTCGCGGCTCGGCCTGGCCGTCGAGCAGTTTGATCGCCTCCGGGATCGGCATGTCCGGCGTGGCGGTCACGGGGTTGGGGTCGGCGTAGGCCGCCGCCTGCTCGTCGTCTCGGGCGCCCTCCGGCACGGCGTCTCGCTCGACCGCGCCGGCAAACGTTCCGTCGTCGCCCGCGAGGAGCACCGTCCGGACACTCGGGTTCTCGAACGCCTTGCGGACATCAGCCACGAGCGCGGCGCCGGGCATCGTCTTCGGGCGGGAGATCATCACCTCGCCGACCGTCAGGACAGCGGCCTCGTCGCTCGCCATGCGCCCCGTTCGCGCCATGGATCGGAATGTTAGGCGGTCTACCATCGCGCGCATGGATGACGTGGCAGCGATCGTGCTCGCCGGCGGGCGCTCCTCCCGGATGGGCTCGCCGAAGGCGGCTCTGGACTGGCACGGCTCGACGTTGCTGCGCCGGGTCACCGGAATCCTCGCCCGGGCTGTCGCCCCGGGACCCGTGGTCGTGGTTTCGGCGCCTGGGCAGTCGTTGCCGGAGCTCGACGCGGCCGTTGAGGTGGTTGCCGACGAGCAGGAGGGCCGGGGGCCGCTCCAGGGCCTCGCAGCCGGGCTGGCCGCGATCGGCGATCGCGCCCCGATCGCGTACGTGTCCTCGACCGACGTGCCGCTGCTCCACCCGGCGTTCGTCCGCCGCGTCCTGGGCGCCCTCGACGACGGGGCCGACGTCGCCCTGCCCGACGTCGGCGGGTACCGCCAGCCGCTGTCGGCCGCCTACCGCGTCGCGGTCCGGAGCACCGTCGAAGAGCTGATCGCGGCCGATCTGATGCGCCCCGCCTTCCTGTTCGAGCGCGCTCGCGTATGCCACCTCGGCGAGAGCGAGCTGCTCGCCGACGCCACCCTCGCCCGCCTCGATCCGGAGCTCAGCTCGGTCAGCAATCTGAACGAGCCCGCTGACTACGAGCGAGCCGTCGCCCTGCCGGCGCCCGAGATCGTCGTCGAGCGGTTCGGGCCGCTCGCCACCGCCGAACCGGGACTTCGGCGGCAGAAGATCCGGGCGTGGTCGCTCGGCGAGGCCGCCGACGCGGCCGGATTAAGCCTCGGCGAGCACGTCGTCGCGGCCCTGAATGGCGACCAGATAAGCCGCAACCGGGAGGTGCCGCTCGTTGCGGGAGACACCATCGCTTTCATGGTCGCGGACGCCGGTGGCTAGCGGGCTCGTCCGTCCAACCCCTCACTCGCCACCCCGCGGGCGCCCCGGATTCCGGTCAACGCCTCACTCGCCGCACCACACGCGGTGAATTCGGATTCACCCGGCTCTGGCACGGTTAGCGCCTCACTCGCGCCCCGGGGATGATCGAGTGAGGGCTTAACCGGAATGCGGGCCGACCGAGAGGCGGCCGGCGCTCGCGGATCGCCGGAGCCCACAAAGACGTCGCTAAGCCGGTCGAATGACGCGGGACTTGCGGACCGGGTCCACTAGCCTTGGGTACATGCCACCCGGCGGCTATTTCGGGAAGGCGCTCCTCGTGGACCTGGGGACAGGCATGGGCAAGGCGGAGCCAATCGAGGACACGGTTCTGCGCTCGTACATCGGAGGCGCCGGCCTGGGCACGTGGCTGATGCATGAGCACTGTCCCCCGGGGATCAACGAGCTCGATCCGCGCGCGCCGCTGATGTTCGTGTTCTCACCGCTGGTGGGGACGCCCCTGACGACGAGCGCGAAGTTCGCGGTCGTGGCCAAGTCGCCGCTCACCGGCCGTCTGACCGACGCGCTCGCCTCGAGCCACTTCGCGATCGCGGGCAAGCTGACCGGCCACGACGCGATCGTTCTCATCGGAGCCTGCGAGGAACCGTCGTATGTGCTGATCGATCGCGACGAAATCACGATCGAACCGGCGGGCGACCTCTGGGGATTGCCGGCGGCCGACACGGAGGCCCGTCTGCGCGAACAACACGGTCCGGCCTGGCGGGTGGCGGCGATCGGACCGGCCGGAGAAAACGGCGTCCGGTACGCGACGATCTCGCACGACGGGCGCCACGCCGGGCGCGGCGGGCTCGGCGCGGTGATGGGGTCCAAGCTGTGCAAGGCGATCCTCGTGCGCCCACGCGAGAAGGTGGCCTCGGCCGACCCGGCCGGGGTGCTCGCGGTGGCGAAGGACCTGCGAACCCGATCGTTCGGCCAAGCCACTGCCAAGTACCGCGACCTGGGCACGATGGCCAACCTGCTGGCGTTCAACGCGATCTCGACGCTGCCCACGCGGAACTTCACCGCCGCGCGGTTTGACGAAGCACCAAACCTCGGGGCCGAGGAAATCGCGGATCTGAGACAGCTTGCCCGCAATTCGTGCGCGTCGTGCTCGATCGGGTGCGAGCACATCTACAGCGGACCGGACGGCAAGAAGACGCGGATGGAATACGAGAACGTGTTCGCCCTCGGTCCGCTGTGTGGCGTGAGCGACGCCGACGCGGTGATCGCCGCCAGCTCGCGCTGCGACGAGCTCGGCCTCGACACGATCTCGACCGGCGGGACGATCGCGTGGGCGATGGAGTGTGCCGAGAAGGGGCTGATCGACGCGCCGTGGCTCCGCTTCGGCGACGCCAACGCGCTGCTTCGCGCGATCGAGGAGATCGGCGCGCGCGAGGGGCTCGGCGACCTCCTGGCCGAGGGATCAAGAGCCGCCTCGCAAAGCGTCGGCCACGGCTCCGAAACCTTTGCGGCGCACGTCAAGGGACTCGAGCTCCCCGGATACGAGCCGCGGACGCTCCAGGCGATGGCGCTCGGGCTCGCGGTCAACGCCCGCGGCGCCGACCACAACCGCTCGGGCGCCTACGAGGCCGACCTGTCCGGCGCCCACGACCGCCTGCAAGGCGGGGAGGCTCACGTCTCCGGCGCGATCCAGACCGAGGACCGGGCCGCGATCATGGACTCGATGATCCTGTGCAAGTTCCTGCGCGGCGTGTTCGCCGACCCGTTCCCGGAGTGGGCGGAGCTGCTCGAGCTCGTCACGGGCTGGGACGTCGACGCCGACGAGCTGGCGACCACCGCGCGCCGGATCGTCCTCGCCAAGCGCATGTTCAACCTGCGCGAGGGGTGGACGCGCGAGGAGGACTGGCTCCCCGACCGGTTCCTGTCCGAATCGCTCGAACTTGAGTCAGGGCGCACGGCGACGTTGACCCCGGCCCGCCTCGAGACGATGATCGACTCGTACTACCGAGGGCGGGGTCTGGAACCGACGGGGATTCCGACCCGCGACACCCTGTCCGAACTCGAACTGGAACCGCTGATCGAAACCGAACAAATCGGTGCAAACCTGGGATAGTGGAGGGTCACTGATGGCGACAACAACGACATCTCCAGCGATAACCAAGAACGTCACGCTGACGATCGACGGCCGCGAGGTAACGGTCCCCGACGGGACCACGATCCTCGACGCGGCCAAGCAGCTCGGGATCGACATCCCCGTCCTGTGCCACGACGACCGCTACGACCCGGTCGGCGTGTGCCGCATGTGCGTCGTCGACGTCGGCGCTCGCGTGTACGCCGCCGCGTGCGTGCGTCCGTGCGAGGAGGGCATGGAGGTCACGACCGCGAGCGACCAGATCGACGCTCAGCGCTCGATGCTGACCGAGCTGCTGCTCTCGGACCAGCCCGATCCCGAGCACGATCCCAAGGAAACGACCACCGCCGACAACGAGCTGCTCGTGCTCGTCCGGCAGTACGGGCTCGAAAAGGGTGACGCCCTCCCCCAGGGTCAAGGCCGCGGGATCGACGACTCGAACCCGGTGATCTCGGTCAACCACGACGCCTGCATCCTGTGCGATCGCTGCGTCCGCGCCTGCGACGACATTCAGAACAACGACGTCATCGGGCGGAGCGGCAAGGGCTACACGACCCGGATCGCGTTCGACCTGAACGATCCGATGGGCGAGTCGTCGTGCGTGACCTGCGGCGAGTGCGTGGCGGCGTGCCCGACCGGCGCGCTGACCAACAAGCCGATCCGCGGCGTCCCGATCCAGCCGCGCGAGACGCTCCGCCAGGTCGACACGGTGTGCCCATACTGCGGCGTCGGCTGCGCGCTCACCTACAACGTCGACGACGAGCGCAAGGCGATCGTCTTCGCCGAGGGCCGCCAGCAGCCCGGGTCGAAGGGCCGGCTGTGCGTCAAGGGCCGCTACGGCTGGGACTACGCCGCCTCCCCGCAGCGGCTCACCAAGCCGCTGATCCGGCGCGAGGACGCCTACCCCAAGGGGCCGCTGTCGACCGACGTCCGCGGCGACGAAGACGGTGGACGCTCAGAGAAAAGGCGCAAGCCCGGTGGCCTCGTCGACTACGACCAGGTGATGCCGTCGTTCCGCGAGGCGACCTGGGACGAGGCGCTCGACCTCGTGGCCCGCCGCCTCACCGAGATCTACTCCGATGGAGGGCCCGCCGCGATCGCCGGGTTCGGCTCGGCCAAGTGCTCCAACGAGGAGGCCTACCTCTTCCAGAAGCTGATCCGCACCGGGTTCCACACGAACAACGTCGACCACTGCACGCGTCTGTGCCATGCCTCGAGCGTGGCCGCGCTGTTCGAGGGGATCGGATCGGGCGCCGTTTCGACCACCTACGGCGACGTGATGAACGCGGACGTGATCATCATCACCGGCTCCAACGCCACCGCGAACCACCCGGTGGCGTCTTCGTTCTTCAAGCAGGCGCGCCGGCGCGGCACGACGATCATCTACATCGACCCGCGCGCCGACAAGGTCGCCGACCACTCCGACATCTTCTGCCAGCTCAAGCCCGGCACCGACGTCGCCTTCTACAACTCGGTGATGCACGAGATCATCCGCCTGGGCCTCGTCGACGAGGAGTTCGTCCGGACGAGGACGTCGAACTACGAAGCGCTGGCCGAGACCGTCAAGGACTACCCGCCCGAGCGTGGCGCGCAGATCACGGGCGTCAGCGCCGAGCAGATCCGCCGAGTCGCGCGGACCTGGGGCGAGGCGGGCGCCGGGATCATCTACTGGGGGATGGGGATCTCGCAGCACACGACCGGCACCGACAACGCGCGCTGCCTGATCGCGATGTGTGCGATAACGGGGAACGTCGGCCGTCAGGGGAGCGGGTTGCATCCGCTACGTGGCCAGAACAACGTTCAGGGCGCCTCTGACTCCGGGCTGATCCCGATGTTTTACCCCGACTACAAGGGCGTCGCCGACGAAGCCACGCGGGCCCGGTTCGAGAAGGCCTGGGGTGAGACCGAGCTCGATCCCGTCAAAGGCCTGACCGTGACCGAGATCATCGGCTCGGCGCTGAAGGGCGGCGTGCGCGGGATGTACATGATGGGCGAGAACCCGTTCCTGTCCGATCCCAACATCAACAAGGTCCGGAAGGCTTTGTCGGCGCTCGAGTTCCTGGTCGTCCAGGACATCTTCCTGACCGAGACGTCCGAGTTCGCCGACGTGATCCTGCCCGCCTCCTCGTACATGGAGAAGGACGGCACGTACACGAACACCGACCGTCGCGTTCAGCTCGGGCGCAAGGTCCTCGATCCGCCCGGCGACGCGCGCGTGGACTACGAGATCGTGCAGGAGATCGCGCGGCGGATCGGGCTGGACTGGAACTACGGCTCGCCGCGAGACGTGTTCGACGAGATGGTGTCGGTGATGCCGAGCTACGCCAACCTGAGCTACGACAACCTCGGGCTGACCGGCAAGCTGTATCCCAACCCGGATCCCGAGAACTCCGACGGCACCGTCGTGATGTTCACCGAAAAGTTCAACACCGACGACGGGCTCGCCCACCTCGTTCCGGCCGAGTGGCTCCCGGCCAAAGAGCTGCCCAACGACGAGTACCCGTTCGTCCTGAACACCGGCCGGCTGCTCGAGCACTGGCACACGGGCTCGATGACGCGGCGCTCGTTCGCGCTCGACGCGATCCAGCCAATCGCCCAGGTGTACATGCACCCGGACGACGCGGCCGAGTGCGGGCTGGCGGACGGCGCGATGGCACGGGTGAGCTCGCGCCGCGGGACGATCGAGCTCGAGGTCAAGGTGTCTCACAAAGAGATGCTCGGCAACCTTTTCATCCCGTTCCACTTCCGCGAGGCGGCCGCGAACCTGCTGACGATCGACGAGATCGACCCGGTCGGGAAGATCCCGGAGTTCAAGTTCTGCGCGGTCCGCATCGAGCCCGCCCCGAACGGGAACGGCTCCGCGGGAGCGCACTGATGTCGGTCACCAACGGCCGCGTCCCCGGCCGTGAGGCGCGCGCCGGCAAGTTCCCCGGCCCGAGCCTGATCCCCTCGCTCAACGCGATCCAGCGCGAGCACGGCTGGCTCCCCCGCGAGGAGCTGACCCGCCTGTCCCGCGAGACGCGCCGGCCGCTGTACGAGATCGAGGGGCTGGTCTCGTTCTATCCGCATTTCCGCACGGCGACGCCGCCCAAGGTCGAGGTCACGGTCTGCCGCGACCTGTCGTGCTGGCTGCACGGCGCGGACGACCAGATCGCGCAGATCCACGAGCGCTACGGCGAGGGCGTCGAGATCGAGGTCCGCGAGGTCTCGTGCATCGGGCGCTGCGATATCGCCCCGGCGGCGACCGTCGACGAGCGCCCGGTCCGGGCGGCTGACGTACCCGACGCCGTGCAGCAGGCCCTTGACGGTGCCGAACCGCCGGCGCACGCCAAGACGCCGCCCCGCACATGGCCGAACGATCCGTACGCGGACAAGCCAACGTCGGAGCGGTACGCCACGGTCAAGGCCCTGCTCGCCGGCGACCTCGCCCCCGAGGACGCGATCCAGACGATCAAGGACTCGGGCCTCAGGGGCATGGGCGGCGCCGGGTTCCCGACCGGCTCCAAGTGGGAGATCGTCGCGGGCCAGACCGCCGAGCCCAAGTACGTGATCTGCAACGCGGACGAGTCCGAGCCGGGCACGTTCAAGGATCGCCAGATCCTGGCCGAGCAGCCGCACCTCGTGATCGAGGCGATGCTCGCCGGCATGATCGTGATCGGCGCCGAGCAGGGCTGGGTTTTCATCCGTCACGAGTACGGCCCCGAGGAGTCGGAGATCCGCGCCGAGCTTGACGCCGCGCGCGAGGCCGGTCTGCTCGGCGAGGACGTGCTGGGTTCGGGGCGAACCCTCAACATCGACGTGTTCACCTCCCCAGGTGGCTACATCCTCGGCGAGGAATCAGCGCTGATCGAGTGCATGGAGGGCCACCGCGGCGAGCCGCGCAACAAGCCGCCGTTCCCGGGCACCAACGGACTGTGGGGAAAGCCGACCCTGATGAACTCGGTCGAGACGTTCGCCGCCTTCCCGATCATCCTTCAGCGCGGCGCGCAGTGGTGGAAGGACCAGGGCATCCGCGGCGGCGCCGGCCTGAAGTTCTTCGCGATCTCCGGCGACATTGCCAACCCCGACGTGTACTGCGTGCCGATGGGGACGACCGCCCGGGAGCTGATCGAGCTCGCCGGCGGGCTTCCCGACGGCGCCGAGCTCGGGGCGTTCCAGCCCGGGGGTGCGTCGTCGAACTTCCTCGGCCCCGACCAGCTCGATGTGCCGCTCGACTTCAAGCCGCTCGCCGAGGCGGGATCGATGCTCGGGTCCGGCGCGGTCGTGGTCATGAGCGCCGAGCGGAACCTGCTCGCGTCGGCCACCAACGTGCTCCGCTTCTTCCGCAACGAGTCGTGCGGGAAATGCGTGCCCTGCCGCGTGGGATCGCACAAGGCCCACCGCATCCTCACCGACGCGCTCGAGCGCGGCGCCGGCGCGGACGACATCGACGACCGCATCGACAAACTCGAGGAGACGCTCCGCCTGACCTCGATCTGCGGGCTCGGCCAGGTGGCGCTCGGCCCGGTCATGAGCGTGCTGGGCCTGCAACGCGGCGGGACTAGCGCCCGGCCGCACCCTCGGCCTGACCCAGCGGACCAGCCGCCCGGCACGACCGGTTGACGTGGCCGCCACCGGCCGCGAATTCTTCACGGTCAGGACCGTGTCCGATGCGCTGGTGGAGTTCCGCCCCGGCCACATTACCCCGGTCGAAACGGTGTCGTTGGGCGACGCGTACGGACGGGTCCCGGACACCGACATCGTCGCCCGGGGAGCGCTCCCCGGATTCGACCGCTCGAGCGTTGACGGGTACGCGGTGCGCGCCCGGGACACGTTCGGCGCGTCCGAGTCGCTCCCGGGGTACCTGCGGGTCATCGGCGCGGTCCGCATGGGGGCGGCCGCTTCGGAGGCCGTCGGCCCCGGTACCGCGGTCTCGATTCCCACCGGCGGAATGCTGCCCCCGGAGGCCGACGCCGTTGTGATGGTCGAGCACACGGCCGAGGCGACCGCAGACACGATCGAGGTCGTCCGTCCGGTCGCGCCCGGCGAGAACGTCGTCCGCTTCGACGAGGACGTCGCCGCGGGAGCCGCTCTTGTCCCGCCCGGTCGCCCGCTGCGGGCGCAGGACGTGGCGCTGCTCGCCGCCGCCGGCGTGGTCGAGGTCGCGGTCCACGCCCGGCCGCGAGTCGCCATCCTCGCCACCGGCGACGAGGTTGTGCCTCCGGATACTCCGTCGTTGTCCGTAGGCCAGGTCCGCGACGCGCTGAGCGTCTCGGTCGGCGCGCTCGTTCGCGAGGCCGGCGGCATCGCGTCACCGCCGAGGATCGTCCCCGACGACGACGGTGCGCTCCTCGACGCCCTGGCCGCCGCGATCGGTGCGAGCGACGTGGTCGTGATCTGCGCCGGCTCGTCGGTTGGGATGCGCGATCAGACCGCCGGCGCCGTGGCCGCGCTCCCGCGCGCCGAGACGTGGTGCCACGGGCTCGCGATCAAGCCGGGCAAGCCCACGCTGCTCGCGCACAGCGACGGCGTCCCGGTCATCGGCCTGCCCGGCAACCCGCGCTCGGCACTCGTCGTCTTCCGGCTGGTCGGGATGCCGCTCGTCCGGCGCGCCGGCGGATGGACCACCGAGCCTGTAGCCGGCACGGTCCGCGCGACGCTGGCGCGCGACCTCCCGAGCGCCGCCGGGAGGCTCGACGTCGTCCAGGTGCGGCTCGACCCCATCGCCGGCGTGGCCGAGCCGCTGTTCGGATCGTCGGCGCTCATCTCGGTCCTGACCGCCGCAGACGGCTACCTGATCGTGCCCGAGGACGCGAACGGCCTGTCCGCCGGCGAGCCGGTCGACGTGATCCCTTATGGCTAGCCGCGCCACCCCGTTCCTCCGCGACGTTCCGCTCGCGCGCGCACAGGCCCAGTGGCGGGAATGCTGCGCCGCCGCGGGCTGCGCGTCCCGGCTCGAGGCGATCTGGCTGCCACTGGAGCGGGCGATCGGCCGCGTCACCGCCGAGCCGATCTGGGCCGCGCGGTCCTCGCCGCCGTTCGACTCGGCGGCGATGGACGGGATTGCCGTCCGGTCCGGCGAAACCGTCGGCGCGAGCGAGAGCACGCCGTTGCTCCTCTCGCGGGACGAGTTCGTCGTCGTCGATACCGGCGATCCACTGCCCGGCGACTTCGACGCCGTCGTCATGCGCGAGCACGTGCACTACGTCGACGGTCGCGCTGAGCTCCGCGCGGCGGTCGCGCCCTACCAGCACACGCGCTCGATCGGCGAGGACATCAGCGCCACCGAGCTGCTCCTCCCCGCCGGTCACCGCCTGCGGCCGGTCGACGTCGCCGCGGCCGCCGCCGCCGGCGCCACCGAGGTCCACGTCCACCGGCAGCCGGTGGTGGCGATTCTTCCGACCGGCGACGAGATGCGCCCGATCGGCTCGCCGGAGCTCGAGCGCGGCGAGTTGCTCGAGACCAACTCCCTGATGCTCGCCGGCCAGGCCCGCGAGGCCGGGTGCCAGGTCGTCGTGCTGCCGATCGAGCCCGACGACGAAGCGCGGATCGCTGACGCGATCCTGATCGCGGTCAGACGGTGCGATCTGTTGATCGTGATCGCGGGCTCGAGCGCGGGTCGCGACGATCACACGGCAGCGCTCGTCGACCGACTCGGCGAGCTCGCGGTCCACGGCGTCGCCGTGCGGCCGGGCCATCCGGTCGTGCTCGGCGCGATCGAGGCCACGCCCGTGCTCGGCGCCCCCGGATACCCGGTTTCGGCATCGCTGACGTTCGACATCTTCGCGGCGCCGCTGCTCGCCGAGCTCGAGGGCGCCTCACCGGCGCCGCGCCCAGCGATCCGCGCGCGGCTCGCACGCAAGCTCGCCTCGACGATCGGGATGGACGATTGGGTGCGCGTGCGGCTCGGTCGCGTCGGCGGCGCGCTCGTGGCCTCCCCCCTCCCGCGGGGCGCCGGCGTACTCACCTCACTCGTCCGCGCCGACGGGCTGCTGGTCGTGCCGGCCGACGTCGAGGGCCATCACGCGGGAGCCGAGGTCGAGGTCGAGCTGCTGCGGAGCCTCACCGAGATCGAGCACACGATCGTCGCGATCGGCTCACACGACCTGATCCTCGACCTCGCGGCCTCCCAGCTCCGGGCAAACGACCCCGGGGTCACGCTCGCGTCGGGGAACGTCGGGTCGATGGGAGGGCTGATCGCGCTGCGGGACGGGCTGTGCCATCTCGCCGGTTCGCACCTGCTCGACCCTGAAACGGGCGCCTACACGCTGCCGTACGTCGACCAGGTCCTGGCCGGGCGTGACGTCGCCGTCGTGCGACTCGTCCACCGCGAACAGGGGCTGCTGGTCGCACCCGGAAACCCCCTGGGGCTCACCGGCGTCGCGGACCTCGCGCGTCCGGGTCTCACGTACGTCAACCGCCAACGCGGCGCCGGCACGCGGGTGCTCCTCGACTACGAGCTCGCGCGGTCCGGAATCGATCCGGTCGAAATCGTCGGCTACGAGCGCGAGGAGCCAACACATCTCGCCGTGGCCGCGGCGATCGCCTCCGGCCGCGCCGACTGCGGGATGGGAGTGCTCGCCGCAGCGCGCGCGTTCGGCCTCGACTTCGTCCCGGTGACCAGAGAGCCGTACGACCTCGTGCTCGAGCGCGAGACGCTCGGGCTACCGCTGCTCACTCCGTTCTGGGACCTGTTGCAGTCGCCCGCGTTCAGATCGGCCGTGGAGGATCTCGGGGGTTACGACACCACCGAGATGGGTCGCCGGATCCGGTAGATCATCCGTCCACCTCACGCCCGGAGGCGCTCGGGGCGGGTATCCCATGACCGTGACAGGAAGTCACACCCGCCGGGGAGGTGTCGATGGGGCTCGAAGTGATTGTGCTGCTCGCGATCGGAGCGTGGTTCGCCGTGCTCCTGCTCGCCGTATCGCTGTGCCGTGCCGCTAAGGCGGGCGACGCCGCCGCGGACGATTGCCTGCTGGACCAGGTGACCGCGCGCGAGCGCGCGTCCCAGCCGCCGGTCGACCCGCCGCCGGTCGGCGCGCCACCGGTCGACGCGCCGCAGGTCGACTCGCCGCTCCGCACCCTCGAGCTCGAACAGGCCGCCGCTCTGCTCGATGTGTTTCCCGAGATGCTGCTGGCGTGGGAAGCGCGCTACCGGTTCCCCACATCGACCCCGTCGGCGCATTTGTACAGCCAATCGGAGATCCTCGCCCTGCGTGACACCCTTCGCCGCGAGTCATCTATTGCCGCGGCGGTGGCCCGGGCCCGCGAGCGGACCAGGCGACGCGGCGGCCCGACCCGGCCGCGGGTCGCTGACCACCGCGACGGCGGGCTCGCCTCCTGAGCCCGCGCACGTCGGGGTGGTCAAGCAGCCTTCACCGCTGCCGCCCGCTCCTCGGCAGGATCCGGCATGACTGCCGAGTTCGGCCCGATCACGGCGGCGACCACGAGGTCGAACCCCTTCGCTGTGGCGCGCGTCCGCGCGATCCGCTTCGCTGTTCCGATGTCGTCCGCAGAGACGTTCTCGTGCCACCGTGCGTACGTCCGGCGATCGACCCCGACGATGAGGTAGGTCACGACTGCTCCCTTCGTAGGTGCTTTCCGACGCCGCCCGGTGGTGTGGCTTGCCCCTCAGCGATAAGAGAGTCGCCGCGCCCCGCTGATACAACGCTCCCGGGCGCTACTGATCCTCGTGATCAGGCGGGCGTCGGTCGACGTCGTCCGACCCGCTGGGAATGTGTCATTCGACGCACGCCTGGCGTCCCGCGAGTGGCAATCGCCCCCACCTCTCCCCCTTCACTGACTGTCTGTCCGCTGACATGCCGCGTAAGGCCGAGCGAGGCTGGGCGGCGCTGCGCCGGTGATAGGGTCCCCCGGCCCTAAGAGCGCAGGACGAACTCCCGGGAGGAGATTTGCCTTCAATTCGTCGTCGTTTTGCCGTCGTGGCCGGCGCGGCTGTGGGCGTGGCCGGAGTAGCCGCGCTGGCCGTCGCGATCTTCGCCAGCGCGCCGCTGGCGTCCGCGAGCCGGGCCACCCGAGCCCAGATCGCGGCACTGCCGGCCGCGTCCGCGGGTCATCCGATTCTGACGCCGTTCAAGCATCTCACGCCATCGGGGGTCAAGCCCCCTCTCGCTACCGCGGGGACGGCGTCACCCTGGACGCCGCTGGTGAACCCGCCGCCGTTCGGGACGCCGGGCACGATGCTGCTCGAGAGCGACGGCACCGTGCTCGTGCACAACGAGCCCGACAACAACACCGTCGCCGCCACCAACGAGTGGTGGAAGCTCACGCCGGATGCGAACGGCAACTACGCGGATGGGACGTGGAGCCAGATCGCATCGATGCCGGCGAACTACGCCCCGCTGTATTTCGGCTCGGCGATCCTGCCGGACGGGCGGATGATCGTCGAGGGCGGCGAATACAACGGAGAGAACGCGGTGTGGACAAACCAGGGCGCGATCTACAACCCGGTCACCAACTCCTGGAGAAACGTCCCACCGCCGCATGGCTGGACGAACATCGGTGACGCCGCGAGCGATGTCCTGGACGATGGCACCTTCATGCTCCAGCAGGCCTGTAACACGTGTCTCACCAACCCGGAGCTGACCGTGGATGATGCCTACCTCAACGCGACGAACCTGACCTGGACGGTCATCCCCGCGACGGGCAAGCATGATCCGAACGACGAAGAGGGGTGGACCCTCGAGCCCAGCGGCCAACTCCTGACCGTCGATACGTGGGGAGTCGGCAACACCGAGCTGTTCAACCCACGCAGCAGCACGTGGAGCTTCGCCGGGGCGACGGCGCCGGGCGGCAACCCGCTCAACCCGTTCCCGATCGTCGAGCTCGGGCCGCAGGCCGAGATGCCGGGCGGAAACACGTTCGTGGTCGGCGGCGGGACGAGCCAGCAGGAGTATCCGACGCCGTGCACCGACAACACGCCGGCACAGACAGCGCTGTACCAGTACAAGGACGGCATGTGGAGCGCGGGACCGAACATCCCGCTCATCGACAACCAGGAGTACTCCGCCACCGACGGACCGGCGGCGACGCTGCCGGATGGGAACGTGCTGTTCGCGGCGAGCGCGTGCACGTACAACATCCCGACTCACTTCTTCGTCTACAACGCGAGCTCGAACTCGCTGACGCAGATCCCGGACGCGCCGAACGCCGAGAACGACACGTCCTACCAGACGCGGATGCTGGACCTGCCGAACGGGCAGGTGCTCTACAACGACGGAAGCACCGACATGGAGGTGTACACGGAGAGCGGTTCGCCGAACCCGTCGTGGGCACCGTCGATCAAGTCGCTGAGCGACACCAACCTGTCCGCAGGCGGCACCTACAGCCTGTCCGGAAAGCAGCTCGCCGGGCTGGACCCGGGAACTGCCTATGGTGACGACGTCCAGGACAACACCAACTTCCCCCTGGTACGTATTACCAACGCCGCGACGGGCGCGGCCACGTACGCACGGACGCACGACTGGAGCTCGGTATCGGTTGCCCCCGGCACGAGCTCCTCGACCGAGTTCACGCTCCCGAGGTCGACGCCGAGGGGCAGGAGCACGCTGGTCGTGATCGCCAACGGGATCGCCTCATCGCCTCGGACGGTGACGATCTCCTAGGGACTGTGTCTGACTGACTAGGGCCGCCCCGAGAAACCGGGGCGGCCCTAGCCGACCAGGACCTTCGCGAGCGCGTTCCACGACTCGCGCGGGATGCCCTCCTCGCCCAGCGGCTGCAGGCACACGTGGTCAGCACCCGCGTCAAGGTGCGCGCTTACGACTTCGGCGATCTGCCCGGCGCTGCCATGCGGGATTACCGCGTCGATCAGCCGGTCCGATCCTCCGCCTCCGATGTCAGCCTCCGTGAACCCGAACTTGAGCAGGTTCTGCGTGTAGTTGCGCAGGCCGAGGTACATCTTGGCGTAGCCGCGGGCCACGGTCCGCGCGCGGTCGGAATCGGTCTCGATGACGCAGGCGACTTCGGGCGCGACGAGCTTTTCTGGCCCAAGTCGCTCCCGAGCGAAGCGCGTGTGCTCGACGGGTACGAAGTAGGTGTGCGTGCCCGCGGCGCGCTCGCCGGCGAGGTCGAGCATCTTCGGGCCGAGCGCGGCCAGGCAGCGCTCATCGACCGGCTGCGGGTCCGGCGATGCGTCGAGGCCGTCCAGGAACGCGCGCATGCTCGTCAACGGCGTCCGGTACCCGCTCGTCGCCTCGGGGTGGCCGATGCCGATCCCGAGCATGAACCTTCCGGGGAAATCCTGGCGCACGGCTGCGGCCGCGGCGGCCGCCTCACCCGGCTCGTTGCCCCAGACGTTGAGGATGCCGGTCGCCGCGATGAGCGTTGAGGTCGCCTCGAGCACGGGCCGGATGTCCGGGACATGGGGAGAGCCGCCGACCCACCACGCGCTGTACCCGAGCTGCTCGACCAGCTTGGCCGCCTCGCCGGCGCGCTCGATGCCGAACGGCCGGTAGCTGCTCCAGACGCCGATCCTCCCGATGTCCACTCAGCCCCCACCCATCGCGGTGGTCAGGATCACCTGCTCGGCGTCGACGGGCAGCCGGTCGCCGGAGATCGGCTCGTAGTGCGCGCCGTCGTCGCTCCGGACCGCCACGTAATCGCCACGGTCGAGCCAGCGGCGGTACTCACGCTCGGCGCTCTCGACGGACGCCGGGTCGGTTCCATCCCACTCCGCGAGCAGCTCGTCTCCCTCGACCAGCTGGCGTAGAAGCTTCCCCACGGGCCAGATCCTACGGCGTCGTCAGCGCCGCGTCCCGCGCGGCGAGCGCCCGGCGGGCCAGGCCGTCCGCCTCGTCGACCTCGACGCCGTCTGTCAGGTTGATCGCCACCAGCCGCGCCGCGGCCTGCGCGGCCGCCTCCGCCAGCAGCGCGCCCGCGATCGCGTCGCCGGCCAAGTTGGGGTTGCCGGTTCGGGCCAGTTCCGCGCCCAACTCGGCGAGCTCCGCGGCCACCCGCGCAATTTCCAGCGGGGATTGCGAGGCCGCGGCCTGGGCGGCACGAACGCGTTCGGCACGCTGCGGATCATCGTGCGGCAGCCTGAGCGCCTCGAGCACGGGTTCGTAGGCATGTAGCTCGATCTCGGCCAGCTCGAGCGCGCGCGTTCGCATCTCGCCGGCGCGCTGAAACTGAGGGTCGAGGTCGTCATGGGTGAAGCTGGTCGCCATCTCGACCAGTGACGCCGCTAGCGCGGTCGCGACCGCAGCCGATGACCCGCCGCCCGGCGCCGGTGTGCGCGCCGTGACGGCGTCCAGGAACTCCCGCAGTGAGCGATCAGAAAAGGCCGACGGTCCGGCCCTCGGCGTCGATGTCGATGTTGAGCGCGGCGGGCGTCTTTCCGAGACCCGGCATCTGCATGACGTCGCCACACAACGGCACGAGCCAGCCGGCGCCCGTGTACGCGCGGATGTCGCGCACCGGCAACGTGAAGTTCTCGGGCGCGTTCAGCAGCGACGGGTCCGCCGACAGCGACAGGTGAGTCTTGGCCATGCATACCGGGAAGTGGCCGAGACCCTCGCGGGTGAACTGGGTGAGCTTCGACTCGGCCTCGGGATAGAAGTACACGTCCTTGGCCCCGTAGACCTGCTTGGCCACCGTCTCGATCTTGTCCTGGATCGGCTCGTCGTCCTGATACAGCTGGTGAAAGCTGTTCGGCTGCTCGCACGCCTCGACGACCGCCGAAGCAAGGTCCGCGACACCCGCGCCGCCCTTGGTGAATCCCTCGTTGGCCTCGGCCGCGAACGCGCCTGCCTCGAGCGCGAGCCGCTTGACCAACTCGATCTCCTCGTTCGTGTCCCCTGGTCGCCGGTTGACCGCGACGACCGCGGGCACGCCGAACGCGCCGATCGTGTGGAGGTGGCGCCGAACGTTGGCGAAGCCCGTCTCGATCGCCTGTAGTGCCGCCGAGCGCTCGGCGCGGGGATCGTCCTCGAGCCCCGCGTGGTGCTTGATCGCCCGCACGGTGGTGACGAGCACGGCGGCCGACGGCGTCAGCTTGCCGAACCGGCACACGATGTCGAAGAACTTTTCCATCCCCATGTCGGCGCCGAACCCGGACTCGGTGACGACGTAGTCGCCGAGCTTCATCCCGATCAGGTCGGCGATCAGCGAGCTGTTGCCGTGAGCGATATTCGCGAACGGGCCGCAGTGCATGAGCACCGGCTGGCCCTCGAGCGTCTGCACGAGGTTCGGCTTGATCGCGTCCTTGAGCAGCACGGTCATCGCGCCGGCGGCGCCGAGGTCCTCGGCGGTGATCGCCTTGCCGCCGTCGAACGAGTACGCGGCGGTGACCCGGGACATTCGCTGGCGCAGATCCTGTAGATCGCGCGAGACCGCCATGATCGCCATCACCTCGGAGGCCGCGGTGATGTCGAAGCCGGTCTCGCGCGGATAGCCGTTCGCCCGGCCGCCGAGGCCGACGGCGATGTCGCGGAGCGCCCGATCGTTCATGTCGACCGCCCGGCGCCAGGGGATGCGCAGCGCGTCGATCTGGTGGGGGTTGCCGTGGAGGATGGAGGCGTCGATCATCGCCGCGAGCAGGTTGTTGGCCGCGCCGATTGCGTGGATGTCGCCGGTGAAGTGGAGGTTCAGGTCCTCCATCGGGACGACCTGGGTGAGGCCGCCGCCGGCCGCGCCGCCCTTGATCCCGAACACCGGACCGAGCGAGGCCTCGCGCAGGCACGCCACCGGGTTCTTGCCGATCACGCCGAGCCCCTGGGTCAGCCCGACGAGCGTCGTGGTCTTGCCCTCTCCGGCCCTGGTCGGCGTCATCCCGGTGACGCAGACGATCTTGCCGTCGGGTCGGTCCTTGAGCCGGTCGAGCACCGACAGCGCGACCTTCGCCTTGTAGCGCCCGTACGGCTCGATCTCGTCGGCTTCGAGCCCCGAGCGCTCGGCGACCTGCTCGATCGGAATTAGTTCTGCTTCCTGCGCGATCTCGAGGCTGGTCTTCATCGTCGTCCCTTCCTCAGTGCTCGTGTCCATCCGGTCCCGTTCCCTTCTAGTGACTGACGGCCGCAGCGGCAAGCTCGGAGACGAGCTTGTCTTGGTAGAACCGCTCGACCTCGAACGGCGCGATCAGCTCGGGCGTGCGACCGGTCGCCACCAGCTCCGCAAGCGTCTGGCCGACGATCGGAGCTGCCTTGAACCCGTACGTCCCCCATCCCGCGCTGACGTGGAAGTTCTCGACCTCGGTCTTGCCGAGGATCGGGCTGTAGTCGGGGCTGAGGTCGCACAGTCCCGCCCAGCTTCGCAGAAGCCGTGCCCGTTCGAGTTGGGGGAACAACTCGATCGTGTGCCGGCACACCTCCTGGAGGAAATTCAGCGTCCCCTGCATCCGGTACGTCGTCCACGGCTCGATCTCGGCGCCCATCAAGAACTCGCCGCGGTCGGTCTGGCTGATGTACACGTGCATTTGCGAGGACACGATCACCACATCGAGCAGCGGCTTGACCGGCTCGGTGACGCACGCCTGGAGGATGTGGGTGGTGATCGGCAGCGGGACGCCGACCATGTCGCAGATCTGCGTGCTCCAGCCCGCGGTGCAGTTGAGCACGGTGCCGGCGCTGACCGTCCCGCGATTGGTGTGGACGTGCGTGACCCGCCCGCCCGACCGCGTCATGCTCTGGACTTCGGTGTCCTGATGGATCTCGACGCCGCCGCGGTCGGCGCCGCGAGCGAGTCCCCACACGACCGCGTCGTGGCGGATGATGCCGCCGGGCGGGTGGTACAGCGCACCCATGATCGGATACGTGGCGTGCTCGTTGGTCACCTGCATCGCCGGCGCGAGGCGCTTGATCTCGTCCGGGTAGATCACGCGCGAGTCGATCCCCTGGAGGCGGTTCACCTCGGCCCGATTGGCCATCACGAACATCGCCCGGTCCGAGTGCGCGAGCGTGAGATGCCCGCACTGCGAGAACAGCAGGTTGAAGTTGAGGTCCTGCGACAGTCCCTCGTAGAGCTTGACGCTGGCGTCGTAGAACTTCGCTCCCTCGGGGGTCTTGTAGTTCGAGCGCAGGATCGTCGTGTTGCGCCCGGCCGCGCCCGAGCCGATGTACCGCTTCTCGAGCACGGCGACGCTCCGGATCCCGTGGTTCTTCTGCAGGTAGTACGCCGCCGCCAGCCCGTGCGACCCGCCGCCGACGATCACGACGTCGTAGGACGACTTGAGCTCCCCCCGCGGGCGCCACATCCTGCGCTTACGGAAGATGTCGATCATTGATTTTCGGTTGGTGGTGAGCCCACGGGACCGCCATCGAGCGATCTGGCCGCGTCGTCCACGACCGACCACATGTATTCGCCGACGGCCCAGCCGAACAGCAGCAGGAACCGGTCCGTGTCCTGCACGAGGATCATCCCGGGCTGGCGCGCGATCGAGCCGGGACGGAAGCTGCCGGGAGGTGCGACCTGGGGGCGAAGGTCGAGCGCGCAGAAGCGCGCGATCACCTCCCGGGCAAGGGGGCCGAAGATCGTCAGCGCCGCGAAGCACGTGGTGACGTCGACCGCGTCGGGTGGCACGGCGTGGACGCCTCCGAGGAGCAGGGATCGCGTAGGAGTCAGCTGGCAAATCCACGCATCGCCTTCGCGCTTGGCCTCGCCGAGCTCGCCGGGGACCTCGTCGCCCTGGATCTCCAGCTTGCGCAGGTGCGAGACGTCGGTGAAGCCGACGGTCTCTCGCACCCGGTCCTCGCCCGGGTACTCGACCGCGACATTCCATCCGTCGCGGTTCTCGAACCGGGCGCCGGCGGCCTTGGCCTTGCGCTCCATCGGACTCCGCGCGACCGCGGTGTCGCCGGCCGTGGCCGGGCTCAAGAACGCGATGCTCACGACCGCAGCACCTCGCCCTCAGGGTCGTAGAACGGCTTCGTCTGGATCTGCGCCTCGGTCGTTCGTCCCTCGTCGGAGATCGTGATCTGCGAGCCGTCGCGCGCCAGCGGGCTCGGTACCCAGGCCATCCCAATGACGCGATCGAGCACCGGCGAGAAACGCGCGCTCGTCACCTGCCCGGCGGGCACGCCCAGGCCGTCGAGGATCACGGAGCCCTCGGTCGGCACATAGCCGTTGCCCAACGTGAAGCCGACGAGGCGGGTCGCGGGCTCCTCGATCGCGTAGTGCTCGAGCGCCCACTTGCCGATGAAGTCCTCCTCCTTGTCGAGCTTCACGATCCAGGGCATCGCCGCGCCGAACGGAGTCGACTCCGAATCGGTGTCCTGTCCGACCAGGATGTGCATCTTCTGCAGCCGGAGGATGCGCTGCGGCTCGAGCCCGAACGGACGGACGCCGTGGTCGCGGCCGGCCTCCATCAGCGCGTCCCACACATGCTCGCCGTGGGCGGCGGCGAAGTGGATCTCGTACCCGACCTCGCCGACGAAGCCGATCCGCAGGATCAGGCACTCGACGCCGGCGACCTTGGCGTGCTTGCCGTCGAGGTACTTGAACGCCTCGGGCGAGCAATCGAGGTCGGTGAGCGTGCTCAGGATCTGGCGGGCGCGCGGGCCCGCGAGGTTGATCGCCGAGAGCCCCTGGGTGAGGTCGGTCAGCCGCACGCGCAAGCGCCAGTCGGCCAGCCACCACGAGAACCACTCCTCGACCGCGCCGGCGCCGCTCGACGTCGTGGTCACATAGAACGTCTCGTCGTCGATCCGGCAGATCGTGCCGTCGTCGACGATCCGCCCGGCGTCCGAGCTGATCACCCCATAACGAATCCGGCCGGGCTTGAGGTCGCTGAATCGGTTGGGGTACAGGCGGTCGAGGAACTCGCCGGCGTCCGCACCCCGGACGAGCAGCTTGCCGAGCGTGGAGACGTCGATCAGCCCGGCGGCCTCGTGCACGGCGAGGGCCTCGCCCTGAGGGTCGCCGTAGTCGTAGGCGCGCCGCCAGTCACCGGCCCACTTGATGTTGCCGCCGAGCTCGCGGTGGCGCCCGTGGATCGACGAGCGCTTGGCGGGCTCGAACGGCCGGCCGGCGAGCACGCCCATCGGTACCGACACCCACGGCGGCCGCGCGGTCGTCGTCCCGACCTCCTCGAGGAGCTGGCCGGTTTCCTTGGCCATCAGCCGGATCGCCGACAGCTGGCACATGCGGCCCTGGCACGGCCCCATCGTCACCGTCGTGTAGCGCTTAGAGAGCTCGATCGAGTCGTAGCCCTCCTCGACGCTCAGCTTGATGTCCTTCGCGGTGACGTCCTCGCACAGGCAGGCGAAGCACTTGCCGCGGCCGGCGCCGGAAACCGGTGGCGGGATCGCGGCCGCGGCGCTGTCCCCATCCGCGCCGTCCTCGTCGACGCCCGCCACGTCGCCCGCGGCGGTCACGCCGGGCGGCAGCTTGTCCACGACGAAGCATCCCCGCGCGGGGTCGTAGCGCGTCTGCGCACCCGTCTGGAGCAGCAGGGACATCGCCGGCACGAAGCCACCCGACACGACTACGAGGTCGCAGTCGAAGGTCTTCTCCACCGAGGCGCCCGAAACGCCGACCGGCCCGAGCACGGCGGAATCCACGGCCTTGCCGCCCTTGGCCTCGAGGATCGTGTGACCGGGCGTAACCTCGATCCCGCGCTCGCTGAGGCGCCGCGCGGCCGCGCTCAGGCTCTCGCGCACGTCGGCGACCGCCGCGATGGCGACGCCGGCGTCCTGGAGCGTGGCGGCCGCCGCGAGTCCACGGTCGGAGGTCGCCACGACCACGGCGCGGGTGCCGGGGCGCACCGCGTAGAGCTGCGTCAGGCGCACGGCGCCACCGGACAGCATCACTCCAGGGAGATCGTTGCCCGCGAACACCAATGGCTGCTCGATCGCGCCGGTGGCGAACACGTGGCGGCGGGCGCGGACCTGGTGCAGGGTGTCGCCCTGCCACACCGGGACGATCCCGTCGAAAAAGCCGAGCGCGCTCGCCCGCGCGAGGATCTCGACGCCGGGAATCGCGTCGATCGGGAACGGGCCCTCGTCGACCAGCACGACGTCGTCGCCCTGCTCGGCGGCGGCCGCGGCCGCCCGACGCCCGGCGGCCCCGCCGCCGATCACGAGCACGTCGGCGTGGCGACGGCGGTACTCGGTCCGCCACTCGCGGTCGGGCTGCTCCTTGCGGAGAACGCCGAGGCCGGCGGCGTGCCGGAGGACCTTCTCGTACACCGGCCACAGCTTCCGGGGCCGGATGAACGTCTTGTAGTAGAAGCCGGGCGGAGTGAACTTCGTGCCGACGATGTCGGTGGCGCGCATGACGTCGAGGTCCAGACCGGGCTGGGCGTTCAGGTGCTCGACCTTCATCCCCTCGCGCACCGGCTCGGTGCAGGCGCGCGCGCCCGGCGCGCCGTCGACCGCGACGATGCAGTTCGGGCACTGGCCGGCACAGCACAGCAGACCGCGCCGGCGGTGGTACTTGAAGCTCCGCGAGAACGTCCGCCGGCCGGCGGCGAACAGCGCCGAGCCGATCGTGTCGCCCTCGTACGCCTCGACCGGCTTGCCGTCGAACGTGAACCGGATCACGTTGCTCCGGTTGATCAGCTCCCCGGGCTGGTTCGGAAGGCGGCTCACGCGGCACCACCATGCCCGGGGTCGGCGGGTAACTCGGTCAGGAACACCTCGTTCGTACGGGTGTCGCGCTCGGCGATGAACCACGCACGGCAGCCGGAGCGGTGAAACCACCATTCGCGCTGCACGCCGGCGACGTTACGGCGGAAGTAGTTGTACTCGCCGAGCTCTCTGAGGGTCGGTCGCGACCTCGGCCGCGCGGAGATCTCGCCGCCGTAACCGAAGTCGGTCACCTCGCGAACGCCACAGTTGGGACACGTCAAGAGAAAGGACACCCGGGCCTCTGAGATAGCAACGCTACGCCCAGGCCTGTGATCGTGTCCAATATCTAATTAAGCTCTATTGATTCGCTGAACGAATCATGGAACTCCGCCAGCTTCGCTACTTCGTCGCCGTCGCCGAGGAGCTGCACTTCCGCCGCGCCGCCGAGCGACTGCACATCTCCCAGCCGCCGCTGAGCCAGCAGATTCGCTCGCTCGAGGACGAGCTCGGGTTCGCGCTGCTCGCCCGCACGCGCCGGCGAGTGCAGCTCACTCCCGCCGGCGAGGCGTTCCTGCGCGACGCCCGCGCGATCCTGGCAGAGCTCGAGGGCGCCGTCGCCGCCGCGCAACGGATCGACGCCGGCCAGACCGGGCGACTTCGGATCGGGTTCGTCGGGTCGGCGCTGCTGTCGATCGTCCCAGGGACGGTCGAGCGGTTCCGCTCCTCGCGACCCGGCGTGGCGATCGAGCTGCGCGAGCGCTCGACGGTCGATCAGCTCCGTGCGGTCGCCGCCGGCGTCATCGATGTCGGCCTGGTGCGCCCGCCGATCGAGGACGAGGCTGGCCTGCGCGCCGAGACGGTGCTCCGCGAGCGGACCGTGGCCGCGCTGCCGGTCGGCCATCCGTTGGCGGCGCTCCAGCGGGTGCCGATGCGCCGGCTGGCGGCCGAGCCGCTCGTGCTGTTCCCTCGCGCTCAGGCACCCGGTTTCCACGACCTCCTGATCGAGGCGCTGGCCGGCGCGGGCGGCGGGCCGCGAGTGATCCAGTACGCCCCCGAGATGCTGACGATCATCGGCCTGGTCGCCGCCGGAACCGGGGTGTCGCTCGTGCCGGCGTCGGTCAGCCGGCTCTCGCTCGACGGGGTCGCCTATCGGCCGGTGACCGGCGCGCCGCGGTCCGAGCTGGTCGCGATCACCCGCGCCGGCGAGGACTCGGCGCTCGTGCGCGCGTTCGTGGCCGAGGCGACGGCCGCTGAGTGACTGATTCCGCGCCCCGCCGAATTCCGCGCCCCAGCGAAATTCCACGCCCCGGCGAATCCACGCCCCGCCGAATTCCGCGCCCCGGCGAATTCCGCGCCCCGGCGACCTGCCTAACCTGCCAATCGATCCGTCCGGCGGCGGAATCGACCACTAACTGACGATCGTCTCGACGAGCCCGGTGACCACGTCGTAGACGTGTCCCGAGACGCTCACGCGCGGGGAGACCGCCGGCGCGGTCCGCAGCAGCGCGACGTCGTGGGCGACGGTCGCGGCGGGGTCGAGCACCGCGTGCTCGCGCAGCGTCGACTCGTCGGCGCCGATCCGCTCGGCATACCTGTGGCGGAACGTGTCGTCGGCGAGCGCGCCGGTCCCGCATTGGGTGTGGTGGATCACCGCGACCTCGAACAGCGGCCCGTCGGGTAGGAAGCTCTCGCCGAGCTGGCCGAGGTAAGCGACGTCGTTGATCACCTCGGGGGTGACCCGTCCGCCGACGTTGCGTACGACCAGCGCGTCGCTCATTCCAAGGCCGAGGAACTGCGCCGGGTCTGTCCGTGGGTCGCAGCAGGTGATCACGAACAGTCCGAGCGTGGGGAATACGACGGCGCCCTCGTGGCCGCCCGCGGCCGCGAACGCGCGGTTGCGCGCGAGTGCGGTGTCGAACCTCGAGGCCGGCGGGTCATCCGGCGCGCCGAGCTCGAACCCGGTGGCGCGGCCGATCCCGACGCTCGTCATCACGGACTCGTCGTTCTGATTACTCATGATTGCTCCTTGGGTGCGTGAATAGCGAGTCGACGAACCTGAGGTCGCTCCCGCCGAACATGTCGAGGCGCGCGCCGGCATCCGCGGTGCCCATAAGACTGACGCGCGGCCCGGTGTCGGGCCCGCCCATCACACCGGGAAACGAGCCGCGGATGGAAGCGCCCATGATCGACACCCCCGGGGCCCGATTCGCCGGGCCCATAACGGGGGTGGCCGTGTCCACCCGCGGGACAAAGAGGCGCCGCGTTCGCCGATCGCGGGTCTGCAAGCGGATCCTGGTCGCGGCCCCGACTGAGTGATGCTCATCGAATGTGCTCATGGCTTGTCCTTGTTTGCTGGGAGGGTTCGTGTTGGAGGTTCAGATAGTCGCGGTGGCCGTGAGGGACTCGCCGATCGCTGGCGCCTCGGCCGGCGCCTCGTCGGGGTCGGCCATCGGCTGGGCGGGTAGCAACACCAGCGCCATCACGGCACCCGCCGCGGCGGCTCCGGCGGCGACCCAATCGGCCGCGTGGAGCCCGTTGAAGAAGGCCGAGCTGGCGGCGTCGTGGATCGCCGCGGCGAGCGCCGGATGGCCGGCGTGCGCGAGCCCGCTCGCGACGGTGAGCGCGGCGCCGACGGATCCGTGCGCCGTCCGCGCGACGGTGGCTGGTAGCCCGACGGGGAGGGCGCTCGCGAGGCGGCTCGCGTACAGCGACGCGTACACGCTGCCGATCACGGCGACACCCAGGGTGCCGCCCAGCAGCCGCGTCGCGTCGTTGACCGCCGACCCGATGCCCGCCTTCGCCTTCGGGACCACGCCCATGATCGCCTCGGTCGCGGGCGCGCTTGTCAGGCCCATCCCGGTCCCCAGCACGACCATCTGCGCCGCGATCGTCCCGTAGCCGGTCGTGGCCTCTGCCGTCGTGACCCAGGCGTAGAACGCGGCCATCAGGAGCAGCCCGGATCCGACGACCAGCTTCGTGCCGATGCGGACGGCCAGCCGGGCCCCGAGGATCGAGGAGATCGCCACGCAGCTCGCGACCGGGAGCAGGCGCACCCCGGTCGACAGCGCGCCGTACCCCTTGAGGAACTGGAAATACTGGGTGACGAGGAAGATGAAGCCGGACAGGGCGAAGAACGAGATCGCGACCGATGCGCTCGCCGCGGTGAACCGCGGGTTGCGGAACAGAGACAGGTCGAGCATCGGCTGCTCGATGCGCCGCTCCCAGGCGACGAACGCCGCCGCCAGCCCGGCGGTGAGCGCGAGCCCGCCCAGCGTGCGCGCGCTCCCCCAACCTTGGCCCGGCGCCTCGATGATCGTGTAGACGAGCAAGGAAACGGTTGCGGTTGACAGCACGAAGCCGGCGCTGTCCAGCTTTCCGGCGCTCGGGTCGCGCGAGGTCGGGACGTTGCCGGCGACCAACACGCCCGCGACCGCGGCAACGGGAGTCATCGCGAAGAAGATGCTGCGCCAGTCGAACGCCTCGAGCAGCCACCCGCCGACGATCGGCCCGAGCGCGATCGCGACGCCGGTGATCGCACCCCACAGCCCGATTGCCAGCGCGCGCTCGCGCCGCTCGGTGAACACGTTGGTCAGCAGCGAGAGCGTCGATGGGAACACCATCGCCGCGCCGAGACCCATCACCGCCCGGGCGGCGATCAGTTCGCCGGGACTGCCGGTCAGCCCGCCCGCCAGGCTCGCCAAGCCGAACACCGTCAGGCCCGCGAGCAGCATTCCCTTGCGCCCGAACCGGTCCGACAGGCTGCCCATCGCGAGGACGGATCCCGCGAACAGCAGATTGAACGCGTCGACGACCCATTGGAGCTGCGAGTTGGACGCGTGCAGGTCGCGCACCAACGTGGGCAACGCGACGTTGACGATCGTCGTGTCGAGGTTGATCACGAACGCCGCCAACAGCAGCGAGATCAGGATCACGGGCTTGCGGTTCATCGGATTCTCCTCGGGCTGGCTTGCTTCACGCAAGGCAAGCTACCCGGGAGTCTGGCTTTTGTCAAGCAAGTCAGCTACTCTGTAGTCATGCTTCAGCGCGACTATCCAGATCAGGTGTGCTCGATCGCGCGGGCGCTCGAGGTCGTCGGGGAGCGGTGGACTCTGCTTGTCGTGCGCGACGCCGTGCTCGGAAAGACGCGGTTCGAGGACTTCCAGGAGAGCCTCGGGATTGCGTCCAACGTGCTCACGAACCGGCTCAAGCTGCTGTGCGACGAAGAAGTGCTCGAGCGCGTGCCTGACCCGGAGCGCCCCGGCCGGCCCATGTATGTCCTCACCGACAAGGGGCGTGAGCTCGGTCCCGCCCTGATCGTGCTCATGAAGTGGGGCGATCGTCACTACCCGACGCCGAACGGCCCGCCCCGGCTCACGCTCCACGTCGGCTGCGGGGGCAGCTTCGGTCCCGATCTCCGCTGCGATCGCTGCGGCAAGCAGGCCCGGCCGGGCGAGATCGACCTGCCTGACGGACCGGGCGCGCGGCGCGCCCAGCCAAGCAGTGGGCTCAGTCTCAGCCCTTAGACGGACAGCACCTCGGGTGAGCTGGCGTCGTATTCGGGGATCCACCCGGTACCGCGGCCGTCCGGGTCGCGGCCCAAACGCCGCTTCACCGCGATCGAGAGGTCGCGCTTCCACGCCGCCACCGGCGAGGTGAGATGGTTGCTGACACCGCGTTCGCGCGACGCCATCACGACCTGGCTTGCTCGCGGACGCCGCGAGCGCTCGTACAGGGCAAGCGCCGCAACCGGGTCCTCGGCCCGCGCCGCGAGCGCGGCCGCGAGCACGACCCCGTCCTCGATCGCCTGGCACGCGCCCTGCCCGAGGTACGGGAGCATCGGGTGTGCGGCGTCCCCGAGCACGGTCACGCGACCGCGCGTCCACTGCGCGATCGGGTCCCGGTCGTAGAGGGCCCACTTGTACCAGACGTCGCCTGCAGAAAAGATCCGCAGCAGCGACTCGTGCCAACCGCTGTACCGAGCGAGCACCTCGCTCTGCTCGCACCGGGACACCCAGGACTCGTGACGGTACCCCTCGTCGTCGTAGTGGCACACGACGTTGATCAGCTCGTCGCGCCGCACGGGGTAGAGCACGATCGTGCCGTGCGGCCCTAGCCACTGAGAGTTGTCGGTATCCGGCGGCGGGCCAGCGACGGCGTCGACCGGAACCACGCTCCGGTAACAGATCTTGCCGGTGAAGCGGGGCGCGTCCGGTCCGAACAGCGACGCTCGCACGGCCGAGTGGATCCCGTCCGCGCCGACGACGACATCGGCCTCCACCTCACTCCCATCCTCGAATCGCGCGACCGCAACCTCGCCGTCGGGCTCGACGCTCTTGCACCGCGCTCCCAGCGTGACGATCGCACCCGGCACCGAGCCCGACAGGACATCGAGGAGGTCGGCGCGATGGGCGGTCGCGCCCGCGCTCCCGAACAAGCTGGCCTGTTGCTGCCGGCTCGTCCTCGAGATCACGCGCCCCGTCTTCCCGTTGTGCGTCACCGCCCAGTCCCAACGCCCCGCGATGGCACGGACGTCGTCCTCGAGGTCGAGTGCGCGGAACACCTTCATGGCGTTCGGGCCGAGGGCGACCCCGGCGCCTATCTCCCCCAACTCGGGCGCAGCCTCGTACACCGCGACCTCGATCCCGCCCAGGCTGAGCGCGCGCGCCGCCACCAGTCCGCCGATGCCACCGCCGATGATCGCAACGCGCGTCATGCGGACCGTACCGGCCTCCGCTATGGCAGGCCGGCGTGCGGGACGTCGACCGTGGTCGTGAACAGAACGGCCTCGCGCCAGCGCGGGCACTCGAAGGACGCTACGCCTTCAAGCAGTGGGGCCAGGGTTCGTTCGGCCACACGGGCACGATATGAGATCAGCGCTCCGCACGCTCCCCGAGGTGAGTGCCGGTGCGGAAGGGACATGCCACCACGCCGCCGGGCATGGATGCCCGGCGCAACGGCCCCAGGGACGCCGAGCAGGCGGAATCCGGCCTGCACGCGTGGTGAGCCGTGACTGCGATCGCGCCGGATTCCGTGCGAGGCCAATCGTTCCGGTTAACCCCTCACTCGCGCCCCCGCGCAGACGTGAACGCCGGTTCACCCGGCTCTGGCACGGTTAACGCCTCGCTCGCCTGCGTCGAGCGCTCGAGTGAGGCGTTACGCGCCCTTATTTCCGGTGCGTCGCGAGAAGCCAGGGCCATCGCGAGAAGCCAGGGCCATCGCGAGAAGCCAGGGCCATCGCGAGAAGCCAGGGCCATCGCGAGAAGCCAGGGCCATCGCGAGAAGCCAGGGCAGCCGCTTAGCGCTTGAGCGTGAGCCGGGCGTGAAGCGTTGCGTCGCGGCCGATCGTCCCCAGCCAGTTCCAGGTGAGACCCGCTGCCTCGCGGGGAATGCTCGTACTCCCTGCGAGGCGCGCCACATCATCCGCGGGACGCTCGACGGTCACGGGGACCTCCAGGGGCGCGCGCGCCGGGCCGATCGCGAGCTCCCCCGTGACGGTCACCCCGGCGCTCCCCGCGGTGACGGTCCTCGCGGTGAACACGATCTGCGGGTGTCGCTCGACGTCGAAGAAGTCGGCCGAGCGCAGATGTCTGTCGCGCCGGTTGTTCCGGGTGTCGAGGCTGGCCGCCTCGATCGTCAGTTCGCCGACTGCGGCGCTCGCTCGAACGTCGAGACGCCCACCGAACTCGCGGAACACGCCGCGAACGATCACCAGCCCCCACATCGCCTTCACGGCGAATCCGATCTCACTTCGCTCCGGTCGACGCTCCACGTCCCCTCTCGGAGCGCGGGTGGCGTTCGATTGGTCACATCGGCGGTATTTGGAGTGTCCATACTCATATGACACACGCCGACAGGAGAACTGTGACCGGTGGTAGCGAGGAGTGGCTAGCCCGGCGCTTCCAGGAGCAGCGACCGCATCTGCGGGGCGTCGCCTACCGACTGCTCGGGTCGCTCAGCGAGGCCGACGACGCGCTCCAGGAGGCATGGCTGCGGGCCAGCCGCGCCGATACCAGCGGGGTCGAGAACCTGGCCGGGTGGTTCACGACGGTCGTGGCCCGGGTGTCGTTGAACATGCTCCGCGCGCGGAAGGCAAAGCGCGAAGAGCCGCTCGAGGCAGGGATACCCGACCCGGTCGTGAGCCGGCTGGACGGGGCCGATCCCGAGCAGCAGGCCTTGATCGGCGACTCGGTCGGGCTGGCGTTGCTCGTGGTGCTCGAAACGCTCCCCCCGGCCGAACGGCTCGCCTACGTGCTGCACGACATGTTCGCGGTCCCGTTCGACGAGATCGCGTCGATCACCGACCGCTCTCCCGCCGCAGCCCGTCAGCTGGCGAGCCGGGCCCGACGCCGCGTGCAAGGCCGAGCGCGGGTTCCCGACGCCGACCTCGACCGACAGTGGAGCGTCGTCAACGCGTTCGCCGCCGCCAGCCGGGACGGCGACTTTGCGGCGCTACTCGAGGTGCTCGATCCGGACATCGTGCTGCGCGAGGACGACGGGACGGAACGGCCGGCCGCGTCGGCCGTCATCCGCGGGGCGCCCGAAGTCGCCGGCCGGGCGCTGATGTTCTCGCACATGTCGCTGTACGCGAGGCTGGTTCTGGTCAACGGCGCCCCCGGAGTGGTGGTCCTTCCCGAGGGCCAGGACCGTCCGTTCGCCCTCATGGCGTTCACGGTCATGCGCGGGCGGGTCGTGGAGATCAACGTGATGAACGATCCTGCGCGTCTCGGCGAAATCGACCTCTCTGTAATCGCCTGACGCACCTGCGGGGTGCGAACATGGGCCTGTGGCGCATGTGGGGGTCTCGAATCTGGCGTACGCCCATCCGGGTGGCGACCTGCTGTTCTCGGAGGTCTCGTTCCGGGTCTCACCCGGACAGCACGTGGGGCTGGTCGGGACGAACGGGGTCGGCAAGAGCACCCTCCTGAAGATCCTCGTGGGCGAGTTGCCGCCCGACGAGGGCGAGTACGCGGTCGGTGGGCTCGTCGGCTTCATGCCGCAGGACGTCGGCGTGAGCGACGGCGACCGGACGGTGCGGGCCCTCCTGCTGTCGATGGCGCCGCACGCCGTGCGGCAGGCCGGCGAGAGCATGCTCGCGCTCGAGGCCCAGCTCGAGTCCGGCGATCCGTCGGCGGGGATGAGGCTCGGCGAGGCGATCGCCGACTGGTCCGCGCTCGGCGGCTACGAGCTGGAGGGCCAGTGGGACGCGTCGTGCCGGCGGATCATCGGCGCCTCGTTTGCCGAGGTCGCGGACCGGCCGGCGCGAACGCTGTCCGGTGGCGAGCGCAAGCAGCTTGTGCTCGATGTGCTGTTCGCCTCCGATGCCGACGTCCTGCTCCTCGACGAGCCTGACAACTTCCTCGACGTGCCGGCGAAGCTGGCTCTCGAACGCCGTATCCACGCATCCAAGAAGACGATCGTGATGATCTCGCACGACCGTGAGGTCCTCGCGGGCGCGGTGGGCACGATCGTGACGCTCGAGGGCAATGGCGCCTGGGTGCACGGCGGCTCGTACGCCACCTATGCCCACGCCCGGGAGGAGCGGCAGCGACGCCTCGGGGATGCCGTCAAGCGCTGGCATGAGGAGGAACGGCGCCTGTTCCGCCTGATGAAGACGTTCAAAGAGCGCGCTCGCTACGCGCCCGACTGGGCCAAGCGGGCGGACGCGATGGAGACCCGCTGGCGCCGGTTCCGCGCCGGCGGTCCGCCGCCGTCGCCGGTCGCCGACCAGTCGATCGCCGTGCGGATCCGCGGCGGCGAGTCCGCGCGCATCGTGCTCGACCTACGTTCGCTCGGGATTTCCGGGCTGGTCTCGCCGTTCTCGGAGGAGATCCACTTCGGCGAGCGCGTCGGCGTCATCGGTCCGAATGGGTCGGGGAAGAGCGCGTTGATACACGTGCTCGCAGGCACGAGATTCGCCGACAGCGGAGAGCTTCGGACCGGCCCACGGGTCTCGACCGGGCTGTTCACCCAGTTGCAGTCGCGAGAGGATTTCTCCGGTCGGGTCGTCCTCGAAATCGTGATGGCCAGGCGCGGCGAGATGCAGGCGGCGATGGGCGCGCTCGCGCGTTACGGGCTCGCCGATGCCGCTCGCCGCCGATACGACGTTCTCAGCGGCGGCGAGAAGGCCCGACTCGAGGTGCTCATCCTCGAGCTCGAGGGCCACAACCTCCTACTGCTCGACGAACCGACCGACAACCTCGACACCGATTCCTCGGAGGCACTCGAGAAGGCACTGGACAGCTTCGAGGGCACCGTGGTGGCCGTGTCTCACGATCGCGCCTTCCTCCGGCGAATGGACCGGTTCCTGATGGTCCTCCACGACGGTGGCGTGGTGGCGTTCCCCGCGTACGACTCGGCGCTCGAGGCGCTCCTCGACCCCGGCAACGCCTACGAGGTTCGCCTCGCCAAGCTTCTGTAGCGTCGGTCGTCAGCGTGCGGCCGCGGCGATCGCCGCCTCGGCGATCCGGCGGTCCTCGGCTCCAGTCATCGCCCCGGCCACGCCGATCGCCCCGGCCGGCTGACCTTCGACGACCAGCGGCAGCCCGCCGGCGATCAACGCCAGGCCCGGCCGTGTCCCGAACTCGGCGACCGCGGCGCCGTCGGACTCGATCGCGGCGTAGAAGTCGTCGGGGGGCATCCCGATCGCAGCCGCGGCATAGGCCTTGTTGATCGCGGTCTCGACGCTGACGAGCGGTGCACCGTCCATCCGGACGAGGCCCTTCAGCACGCCCGACTCGTCGGCGACCACCACGGTCACGGCCTGCGACTCCCGCTCCGCCTCCCCGAGCGCCGCGTCGAGCAGCAGTCGCGCGGTCGCATCCGAGATCGTGGGGCGCGTTCCCGGCGCCAGGGTTCCGTGCGTCATCGGCTCACCTCCAAGGCTTTCGATCGTGTCCCCAGCATGAAGTCCGCGGGTCCCCATGTCCAAGACAGATCGCCCCATCATCAATAGCCTGTGCCTATGGACCGGCTCGACCTTCGACTCGTCGAGTACTTCGTGGCCGTAGCCGAGGAGCTCCACTTCGCGCGGGCGGCAGAGCGGTTGCACATCGCCCAGCCCTCACTCAGCCAGCAGATCCGCCGGCTCGAACAACAGCTCGGCGTCTTGCTGCTCGAACGCAACAGTCGCCGTGTCGAGCTCACGCCCGCCGGCGAGGTGCTGCTGCGCGACGGGCGCAAGCTCCTCGCGCAGGCCCGCCGGACTGCCGACGCCGTGCGCACCGCAGCGGCGCCGCGCCTGACGGTCGGCTTCTTCGGCTCGGCGGCGATCGACCTGCTGCCGGATGCGCTGCGTGAGTTCGGCGAGCGGGAACCGGCGTGCACGGTCACCGTTCGCGAGGTGGCTCTCGGGCGGCTCGACGCGATCGTGAACGGAAACGTCGATGTCGCGTTCACGCGTCTGGTGCCTGGCCAGACCGAGCTCGAGACCGAGGTCCTCCTGTCCGAGCCACGAGTGGTCGCGCTCTCCGCCACCCACCGCCTCGCCCATCGCTCGTCGCTCACGTTCGCCGACCTTCGCGATGAGACTTTCATCACCAATCCGGTCGATCTCGCCGACGGCGACAGGCCGCCGCGATGGTTGAGCGAACAGCGGCGACATAAGCTGCGTGGCAAGGTGGCGACGCGGGCCACGGGCGTGGCCGAGATCCTGACCTTGGTCGCCGCCGCGCGGGCGGTGTGCCTGGTTCCCTTGACGGTTGCTCGTCACTACCCACGCGGTGACGTCACCTACTTGCCCGTCGAGGACGCCGACCCCGCGGTTGTCTCCCTCACTTGGCGACCGGGCGATCCGTCGTCCGCCCGCGCCGCGTTCATCGACACCGTGCGCCGGATCGCGGCGAACCGGAAGGATTGCTAGGCGCTGCCGAGACTGGGCGCGGCCTCGCGCCCCATCCCCACGCCCACGGCCCGGGTGAGGGCGGCCGCCGCGATCAGGACGACGAGCCCGGCGCCGGCGACGAGATAGGCGGCGCGGGGCGAGAACAGCGCGGTCAGCGCGCCTCCGAGGACGATTCCGACCCCAGGTGCGAGGGCAGCCATCGACTCGAGCATCACCGAGACCCGCAGCCGGAAGTGCTCGTCGACGACTTGGTGCACCGCGGTCTCGACCGAGGCCCACTGCGTCCCGTTCCCCACGCCGCCGAGCACGCTGCAGACACACGCCGTGAGCAGCGTCGGCGCAAGCCCCGTGCCGAGGTA
Source organism: uncultured Solirubrobacterales bacterium (assembly GCA_963737055.1). GTDB lineage: Bacteria > Actinomycetota > Thermoleophilia > Solirubrobacterales > Solirubrobacteraceae > Palsa-465. The sequence continues at coordinate 705,237 of CAVTRE010000006.1, forward strand.
GGCGACGGCGACGGCGGCGGTCGAGATCAGAACGCCGGCGTGACCGATCCGACGCGCCAGGCGCACTTGCACCATCGAGCCGATGACCGCGCCGGCGCCCCAGCTGGCGAGGATCGCCGCGTACCCGGCGGGACCGGCGTGGAGTGAACGCGTCGCGAAAATCACGGTCACAGGCACAACGAGGTAGAAGAAGATGAACGCGATCCCTTCTCCGAAGACGAGGGCGCGCAGCGAGGCGTTGCCCGCGACGTAGCGGAACGTCGCTCGGAGATGACGGCGGCGTGTCGTGCCGGCCGAGCCGACGCTCTCCGCGGCACGGGCGCGTAGCCCGGGCGTGCATACGATCACCAGCGCGGCGATCAGGAACGACACCCCGTCGGCGGCGAGCGCCGTCGTGGGACTGAGCAGCGCGAGGACGGCGCCGCCCAGTACGGGTCCGGCCACCGTGGCGGCCGCGAGCGCGACGTTGAACGCGGCCTTGCCCTCGGGCATCAGATCGTGCGGTATCAGCGTCGAGGCGGTCGTCGCCCGGGTCACCGAGCGACCGGCGAACGCAAGCGTTCCGTCGGCGAATGCCAGGGCGATGATCAGCCCCGGGGTCGTATGCCGCGCGACCGCGGCCAACACCAGGAACAGACAGGCTTCGACGAGGTAGCAGACAGGCAGGACCCGGCCGGGCGGGACGGCGCCGATGCGGGCAACCAGGAACGGGCCGACGAGACCGGGCACGAACTGCGTCGCCAGGAACAGCGCCGCGGTTGCGATCGGCGATCGAGTGACGCCGAGGACGACGATGGCGAGCGCCAGCGCGCCGACCACGTCCCCCGCTCGATTGATCACATACGAGACGAGAAGCGCGCGGAACTCAGCGATCCGCCAGGTCTTCCGCATCCCGGCCATTGATCTCCCACCTCAGACCGCGACCTGAGGCCGGGCCAACTCGCGAATGCGCTCCTCGATCGCGAGCTCCTTTTCGAAGTCCGCGTCCTCGGTGTGGGTGAAGCCGATGCCCTCGTGTTCGAGGATCTCGATGAACAGCTCGACGAAGCGCCCGTCGAGCTGGGTCCCAGCCACGCTGCGGAGCTCGGCGATCGCCTCGGGGCTTGAGATCGGCGGGCGATATGTATCGCGCGCTGTGAGCACGTCATACGTATCGGCAACTGAGATGATCCGCGCAAGGGCCGGGATCTCGTGTTCACGCAGTCCGTCCGGATAACCGGTGCCATCGACTCGCTCGTGATGGGCCAGGATGACCGCTGCGATCTTCTCGTAGCCCTCGATCCGGCGGACGAGGTTGGCGCCGTTGATCGGGTGCTGGTGGACGATCTCGAGATCGGCGTCGCTGAGCGGGCGGTCGGCGAGGAGGATGTGATCGGGGAACGCGAACTTGCCGATGTCGTGGAGCAGGCCCGCGGTGTGCACGATTCGAAGCTCGTCCTCCGAGCAGCCGGCGGCCTTCGCCACGGCGTACGCATACCGGGCCACGGCCGCCGAGTGCCGCGCCGTGTAACGGTCACGGAGTGACAGCGTCCGGACCATCGTCACGAACACGCCCAGCTGGAGCGACGCGAGCTGAAGCGTCCGGTTCTCGAGTTCCTGGCGGCGCCGCTGCGAGTTCAGCAGCTCCATCAAGAGCACGTAGAACGCGCCGAGGAGCGCCAGCACGAGAAACAACGAGACCGCGCCGGCCCGGACGTAAAGCGTCGCCAGGGCGCCGGCGAGGAGGTTCGGGGCGGTGATCCACGGCAGTGCCGGTAGGAAGCTTTCGCGGAACTGCATGCCCATCGGGGTGCCGTCATGAACCCGGATCCAAATCGCCGCGAGCAGGAAATTGAGCACGTTCGCGGCACTGACGACCACCGCGACAAGCAGCGCGAACGCGGCGCTACCCCGGTTCACCCCCGCCTCGACGGCGGCCCGGATCGCGAGGCTGCCGAGCAACACGTCGATGTACATCCCGAGGTTCCAGACCAGCGCGAGGCGCCGCCCCCGCAGGCGGAGCCCGTCGGTCTGAATCGCTTGAGAGATGCGCGAGATGAAGCAGATGAGGACCGCCGGTGCGGGCCCGAGCAGCGCCATCGCGAGCGCCACGATCGTCAGTCCCGCCGACAGGCGCATCCGGCCCGAGTAGGCATGCACCTGATCGCCGAGCACCCCCAGAAACGCCAGGGTGCAGAACAGCCACAACGGCCGCCAGTCGGCCGAGCGTGAGCTCAGCGCAGCGCCCGCCACCGTAACCGTCAGCAAGCCGACGGCCGCAAAGCGGAAGAGTTGAACGGACTTACCTGGCACCAGTTCCCCTAGCGCGCCGACCGCGCGATCCTACCGCTCCCGTTTCGATTAGCGAAACCGGCAGCTAGCAGGTCGATCCAGTTTTCAGATGCTCCAATGCATCGCCCGATCCCCCTCCGTGAAAGTCGACGCGGACGTCTTCAATCGCGGTCATCGTCCCGGCGCGCCGGTCCTTGAGAGTTCGGCGGCCGGTCTGGACGAGGGGAGGGCGGGCGGTTACAAACCGAGCGAGCGCGAGATGATCTCGCGTTGGATCTCGCTCGTGCCGCCGTAGATCGTCGTCACCAGCGCGTGGCGGACGTGGCGCTCCATGTCGTACTCGGTGGCGTATCCGTACCCGCCCATCATCTGCATGCCCTCGAGCGCGGTCCGCTTGGCCGTCTCGGTCGCCTTCAGCTTCGCCATCGAGGCCTCGCGAGGCAGCATCCTGCCGGGGTTGGCCTGCACGGTTTCCGCCACCCCGTAGACGAGCTGCCGCGTGGCCTCGATCTCGGTGGCGAGGTCGGCGAGCCGGTGCGCGATCGTCTGGAAGCTGCCGATCGTCTTGCCGAACTGCTTGCGCTGCTTGACGTAGGCGAGCACCTCCTCGAATGCGCGCTCCGCCATCCCCAGCGACTGCGCGGCGATGATCAGGCGCTCGTTGTTGAGCCCGGCCATCAGCTGCATCCACGCCCGGTCGACCTCGCCGACCACTCGCTCGACCGGAACGAAGCAGTCGGTGAAGAACATGTCGTTCACCTCACGGCTGCCCATCGTCTCGATCGGCCGAATCTCGAGCCCCTCGACCTGCCGCGGGACCGAGATCATCGTCAACCCCTCGTGTTTGTTGCCGGTGCGCGAGGTGCGGCATACGAGGAGGATGTGGTCGGCGGCGTGGGCGCCGGTGATCCACGTCTTCTGCCCGTTGATCACGTAGCCGCCGTTCGAACGTTCGGCTCGGCAGGACAGGTTGCCGACGTCGGAGCCGGCCTCGGGCTCGGACATCGCGATCGCGTAGACGGTGCCGGCCACGATCCGGGGGAGGATCTCGTCCTTCAGGGCGTCGGTTCCGAACAGCTCGACCGGCCTGGCGGACATCATCGTCACCGGGAAGAACCCCATCGGGATCTCGCCGCGGGCGAACTCCTCGCACAGCAGGCACAGGTCGACCGAGCTGCCGCCGGCGCCGCCGTACTCCTCCGGGATAGCGGCGCCGAGCCACCCCAGCTCGGCGATCTTCGCGTAGATCTCGGAGTTGTGGGGCTCACGCCCGTTGTCGGTGAGCGCGTCGCGCTGCTCGCGCGTCCCGCACTCGCGCCGGGCAAAGTCGCGGATCGCCTCGACGAACGCTCGTTGCTCGTCGGTCAGGTTCAAGGTGTTCTTCCTCCTGCTCGGCCAGTGGTACCGCGGCCGAGACTACATACGAGTGGTCGCGGGACGTCGCTGGGACAATCGAACCCCATGGACATCCGCCATGCGAACAGCGCCCGCGACGCGGAAGCGATCGCGGCGATCTACGCGCCGTTCGTGACCAACACTCCCGTCTCGTTCGAGGACGTGGCGCCCACCGCCGCCGAGATGGCGGGGCGGATCGAGCGATTGACGGAGACGCACGCGTGGCTGGTGGCCGAGGACGGCGACGAGATCCTCGGCTACGCCTACGGTTGCCCGCACCGCGAACGCGCGGCCTACCAGTGGGCGACCGAGGTCAGCGTGTACGTCGACCCGCGACACCACCGCCGCGGTGCCGGGCGCGCGCTTTACGAGGCGCTGCTCCCGCGCCTAGAAGAGCGGGGTTATCGCCTGGCGCTCGCCGGGATCGCTCTGCCGAACGACGCGAGCGTCGGGCTGCACGAGGCCTGCGGGTTCGAGCCCGTCGGCGTCTACCGGCGGATCGGCTTCAAGCACGGGAAGTGGTGGGACGTCGGCTGGTGGCAGCTGGAGCTGCCGGCCGGTCAATCCTCGTCGAGCAGTAACGCCAGCGTCGGGCAGGCGTCGACCGCGCGCCGGGCGAGCCCGATCAGGTCGGGCGGCACCTCTGACTCGTCGATGATCGGGTAGCCCCAGTCGTCGAGGCGGATCAGCTCGGGCAGAAGCTCCGCGCACAGCCCGTGGGCTTCGCACGTGATCGGGTTCACGCGCAGCCGCGCGCTCATCGCAGCCGGCCTCCGGCCACCGACGGGCCACCGAGCGGCAGCCCCGCCGGCGGGGCGTGGCAGCGCCCGGTCCGATGCCAGTCGATGTCCTGCTCGAACACCGAGAGCGCGCTCTCGACGAAGCGCACGGCGCCGTCGGGGTGATGGCACGCGCCGCGCCCCCGGATCTCGGACGTCCAGCGGAGCAGCCGGTCCCGCTCGCGTGGGTGGGCGACGCCGCTCGCGAGCGCGCCGACGGAATCCGCGATCGATCGGAGCCCGTACACGCACGGGCCGCACTGACCGGCGGACTGATCGGCGAGGTAGGAGATCACCCGGGCGCTCTCGTGCAGGCCGCACGCGCTCTCGCCGAGCGCGATCAGGACCCCCGACCCGAGCGAGCACCCGACCGACCGCAGGTCCTCGCGCGCGAGCCGCAGCGAGGCCGCCTCCGAGGCCTCCATCCACGTGCCGAAGTAGCCGCCGACGAGCAGCGCCTGCAACGGCTCCGACGGCCCACCCGCAGCGTCCAGGAGATCGCTCATCCCGGTCCCGAAGGCGAGCTCGTAGACGCCCGGCGCCCTGACCGCGCCCGTGATCGTGACCAGCGCGGATCCGGGATCGGCGACGGTGCCGAGCTCGCGATACCAGGTCGAGCCGAAGCGGGCCACGAGCGCGAGCTGCGCGAGCGTCTCGGGGTTCTGGATCAGCGTCGGACGCCCGCGGTAGCCGCGCTCGTACGGGCGCGGTGGAACGAACGTCGGTAGCTCGGGGCCGCCGTTGAGGTAGTGGACGACGGCGCTCTCCTCGCCGGCGACGTACCCCTCGGGCCCGGCGGCGACCTCGATCGACACGCCTTCGCGGTCACGCGCGGCGACCGCACCCTGGAGCGCGCGCACCGCGTCGACCGCGTTCGCCCCGACCTTGACGATCACCTGTTTCGAGCCGATCGCACGGGCCGCCAGCACGGCACCGTCGAGCACCAGGTGCGGAAGCCTCGCGAGCAGCAGGCGGTCCTTGGCGCTCGCGGGCTCGGTCTCCGAGCCGTTGACGATGACCGATCCGACGCGCCGGCGCTCGGCCACCGCGCGCAGCTTGCGCGCGGTCGGGAAGTCCGCCCCGCCCCGGCCGCGCAGGCCGCTCCGCTCCACTTCCTCGATCAGCCGATGGGACGGCACGTCCGGAAGCGGCCCGTGGATGCGCCCGTGGGAGGCCAGCGACATGGCGATGCCCGGCTCGAGCCCGGCGAGCAGTCGCGGCAGGCCGTGGTGACCGCCGTTCGTCGAGCTCACGCCGGCGCCCCCGACAGCGTGCCGGTGACGGCGTTCGTCGAGTTGTTTATCTGCAGGTCGGCCCGGAGCTCGACGGCTGTGCCCTGGGTGTCGGTCACGCGGGCGCGGAAGACGGTGCCGCGGAGCGAGTTGATCGTGCCCTGAAGGACGGACGGCACGCCCGCTACCGCGAGATCGACCTGGCTCCCGGTCATCGACAGCCCGCCGCCGATTGGTTCACCGGCGATCCTGACCCGGAGCCGCCCCCGGATCTGGCCGCTGACGTTGAGCGTGAGGTCGACTACCGCCCCGCCGGGCGCGGGGGCCTGGCGCAGACTGCCGCCGAGATTGGCCGTGAACGCGTGACCCAGCGCGGACGCGCCCGGCGAGGATGAGCTCGGGCCCGCGGCCGACGAGGACGCGACCGCACCCGCGGGCTTGCCGAGCAGCGACGACGGCGTCCCGGCCTTTCTGGACCACCCGGGTTGGAGCGGTCCGGCGACGGTGAAGATCAGCAGCCCGATCGGAGTGATCACGGCGAGCGCCGTCGCCGGCGTGCGCAGCCCGGCGTTCTCGGGGGAAACGTGCGCGATCCGGGTCCACACCGCGGCGAGCACCGCGACGATGCACGCCGCGGTCAGCGCCAGCATCCACCACTGCTTGACGTCACTGCCGGTGCCGAGGCCGTGCAGGACGGCGACGGGCCAGCTCGCGTACGCCAACCAGTGGACCGCGCGCCACGCGCGGTAGCCGAGCCGGCGGCGCACCAGGCTCGTGATCGCGATCGCCACGAGCAGATCGAACGCCAACGTGCCGAGACCCAGCCAGAGTGGGCGATAAGCGGAGACAAACGGGATCACACCGTCGAGCAACGTGATCGGCGCGAACCCGTCGAGGACGCTCGTGATGATGTGAATCACGAGCACGACGAGCACGAGCAGCGACACGTCCCGGTGGACCGAGTCGATCGCGAACCGGGGCCACCGCGGCGCCGAGAACCGGACGGATCCGACGATCCCGATCACGACGCTCGCGGTCAGCAGGACGAGCGCGACGGCCCCGGTGCCGCGCGCGAGATACCAGTAGGCGCTCGGTCCGAGCGTCGCGCCGATGGAGGGACTCAAAGATCGTCTCCTTCCGACGGCCACCCCGCGACATGCCGGGCCACACCGTCGGTGCCGACCAACCGGCTCGGCAACTGCTGCTCCTCGAGCCACGCCGCCGCCGTCTCGCCCCGGATGATCGAGGCCGTGCTCGCGATGTTCGCGTCCAGGCAGGTGCCGGCGCATACGCTCACGGTCCGCCACACGCTGTCGGCGGAGCGGCCGGTCACCGGGTCAACCAGATGGTGCGCTGTCCCGGAGGATGTCCGCCAGCGCCGAACCGCGGTGCTCGAGGTGGCGAGGCCACCCGAGCTGAGCGAGATCCACTGGCCGGGTGCGTCGAAGCCGGAGCGGTGGTCATCGGTCACCCTGATCCGCCAGCCGTCCGTCGGGGCCGCACCAGCGATCGCCAGGTCCCCACCGAAGGACACGAGCACGCCACAACCGGTGGCCGCGTTCGCCGCCGTCGCCGCATGGTCCGCGGCCAAAGCCTTGGCGGTCGCACCGAGGTCGAGAACCACGCCGGGAGCGACTCGAACCGTGCGGTGGTCGGGATCCACGGTCACCGTTCGCCAACCCGGGACCGACCCGAGCACCCGCGACAAGGGGCCTCCACCATCCCCCCCGGCGCCTGCGACCAACTCAAAGTCGCGGTCGTAGCCGAGCGAGATCAGCGCCTGCCCGACGGTCGGGTCGACGTCGCCACCGGTCAGCCGCGCGGCCCTGAGCGCGGCGGTCACGGCCTCGAGCAGCACCGGGCCGACCTCGACGGGACCGCCGGCGGCGGCGTTGACGGCGGAGAGCTCGGAGTCGTCGCGGAATCGCGAGCAGGCCACATCGAAATCGGTGACGGTTCGCTCGACGACCGATCGGGCCGTATCGAGCTCGGCGACGTCAGTGACCGCGACTAGCGCGGAGCTTCCGAACGCTTCTAGCGTCGCGCATCCCTCGGACTGGCCCATGCCGCTCGCTCACGAGCCCCCCGACACGACCCCGCCGCCACCACCGGACTGAGGGGCCGGCTGGGGAGCAGCCGGCTGGGGCGCCGGGGCCGAGGGGGCAGGCGCCGACGTGGTGGTCTGCGGCTGGCTCGGCACTGATTGCGGCGGCTGGTTCGGCGATTGCAACCCGAGCGAACTCGGATTCGCGGCCGGGGGGAACTGGGGAATCGCCGTTACCGACGACGATGATGACCGGGCCCGCGCGCCGGTGCCGGCGGTGGTCGTGCTCGTCCGCCCAGTCGACTTCGACGCCAGCGAGCGTCCCGGCGCCACCGCCGAGACGAGCGCGGCGAAGGCGGCCGTCAGCGCGGCCGTCCCGACGATCACCCACCGGCGCGTGCGGCCGATGCGGGAGATCGCCGCGTCTCGGGCAAGCGCGGCGCGCGACTTGTCGTCGCGACCGGGCGTCCGATCATTGCGCGTGGTCATCCGGCGTTCCTCGCCAATCATGACGGCAAAGGGAAGCAGCGCTCAGTAAGACGAATATGAGAATAAGAGCAGAGCCCTCACATCAAGATCAATCGCTGTCAACCGCCGGCAAGTCGAGCGTGAACGCCGAGCCGTCGACGACGACCCGCCCCCCGTGGCGATCGACGATTGCCGACACGATCGACAGCCCGAGTCCCGAGCCCGGGCGGCTCGAGGCGCCGGTGCCGCGCCAGAACCGTTCGAACAGCCGGTCGCGGTCGGCCGGATCGGGCCCGGGGCCCTCGTCCCTCACGGTGACGAGCGCCCGGCCATCGTCCCGCGCCACCGAGATCGTGACCCGCCCACCCTCCGGGCCGTGCACCAGCGCGTTCTCCACCAGGTTTTCGACCGCTCGCGCGAGCGCGCGCTCGTCGCCCCGGACCACCACGTGATCGGCGCCGACGGCCCCGACCCGGTCGCCGTCCTCGGCGGCGTGCGCGACCACGACTCCACGCACCACGTCGCCCAGATCGACCGCGGCGGCCTCGGAGACGCCCACGTCGGGCCGCTCGAGCGCCAGCAAGTCGTCCACCAGCCGCGCCAGCCGCCGGGCGTCCCGCTGCAACTCCTCGAGCACCTCGGGGTCGGCGCCGTGGCGGGCCGCGAACTCGACATTGCCGAGCAGGGTGGTCACTGGCGTCCGCAGCTCGTGCGAGGCGTCGGCCAGGAACCGCCGCTCGCCGGCGCGCGCCTCCTCGAGCGACGCCAGCATCCGATTGAGGACACCGGTCAGCTGTCCTATCTCGTCCGCCACGTAGCGCTCGGGGAGCCGGCGCGCCGGATCCGCCGTGCGCTCGATCTCGCCGGCGCCTGCGGCGAGCCTGCTCAGCGGCCGGAGTCCCCCTCGGGTCAACGCCGCCGCGAGCAGCGCGGCCAGCAGCGCGGCGCCTACACCGGCGATCACCACCAGCGCACCGAGGTGTGCCGTCGTGTGGGAGATGTCCGACGTGTCGGAGGCGACCAGTACGGCGCCGCCCCCGGCGGGGCCGCTGAGCGCGATCGGCGCAGCGAACACCCGGAACGGGCGGCCCGCCAAGCTCACGCTCTCGAATCCGGTGGCGCCGGACGCGATCGCGGCCCGCGCGAGAGTGTCCACCGGCAGCACGCCCGCGCCCAGCGTCAGTGATCGGGCGAGGATCCGGCCGTGGGAGTCCAGCACCTCCACGGCGATAGCGCGTCCCGAGACCGGGCTCTCGAGCGCCCCCGGGCTGCTCAGCACCGCGGGCGCAGAGATCGCAAGCTCGGCCACCTCCTGGGCGCGCTGGCGCAGCGCGCTGTCGAGCGAGCTGCGCAGCTCATGGCCGACGAGTAGCACGGTGGCCACGCCGAACAGCACGAGCGCGACCAGAATCGATCCGGCCGCCGCGAGGACGAGCCGGAACCGCAGCGTCTGAGGCCGCCGCAGGCTCATCCGCATGCGCGATTTTTAGGCTGATTCACAAGTTTTGTGGGTTTGCGCCCATAATTAAGGTGAGCACGTTTGATCACGGATGTAGAGCTGTTGCTCGCAAAGGGGGTTCTTTGCCGGCCGACCCTGCAGGCCCTGCTCGGGTTCTGCTGCTGTCCGGAGATTTCCGTACAGCGCGACTGATTGATGAACTGCTGCACGCGGCCTGGAGTCGGGTGCAGGTGCTGGTCCACGCCGAGTGGGACGCCGCGGCCGCGCAGGCGCTCGTCGACCATCCCTCGTGCTGCGTGATGCTCGACGTCGATCCCGTGGCCCACGACGACGCGATGCACCTGCTCGAGTACGTGCGCCTCTCGGCGCCCGAAGCCCCGATTGTGGTCCTGTCCGCCCGCGATGACGACGAGCTGGCGCTCGCGGCGGTAAAGGCCGGCGCCCAGGATTGCCTGGTCACGTCCGAGGTTCAGCCGGGGTCGCTGCGCCGGGCGCTCGTCCACGCGATCGAGCGCAAGCGCTCCGAGGCGGAACTGGCCCGTCAGGCGCTGTACGACCAGCTCACGGGCCTGCCCAACCGCGTGCTGTTCCTCGACCGGCTCGGCGTCGCGCTCGATCGCGCTCGCCGCTCGCACACCCAGCTCGCGGTGATGTTCCTCGACTTCGACAACTTCAAGGAGATCAACGACACCCGCGGACACGCTGTCGGCGATCGGCTGCTGACCACCTTGGGTCAGCGCCTGAGCACGCTGCTGCGCCCGATGGACACCGTGGCTCGCTTCGGCGGGGACGAGTTCACGTTCCTGTTCGAGGATCTCACCTCCGAACGCGAGGTCGTGCTGATCGCCGACCGCATCTGCCAGGCGGCGAGCCTCCCAATCGAGACCGACGGGATCGAGCTGACGGTCACGGTCAGCGTCGGGATCGCGATGGTCGCCGACCCGACGGTCGCCGCCGAGACGATCATCCGTGAGGCCGACGCCGCGATGTACCGGGCCAAGGAACGCGGCCGGTCGCGCTTCGAGCTGTTCGACGAGGAGTCGCGGCTGCGGGGGATCGCCAGGATCGAGCTCGAGGCCGCGATCCGGCAGGCGGTCGACCGCGGCCAGCTTCGCCTCCACTACCAGCGGAGAATCGCGCTGGGCGAATTCAGACACGTGCCGTGGGTCAACGCGCAGGTGCACTGGCAGCATCCCCGCCGGGGTCTGCTCGGCCCCGCGGAGTTCATGCCGCTGGCCGAGGAAACCGGCATGGCCGTTACGATCGGGCGGTTCGCGCTCGAACATGCCGTTGCCCAGCTCGCCAGCTGGCGCGCGTCCAGGCCCGGCACGCGACTGTCGCTCGGCATCTCGTCGCGCCAGGCTCGCGACGCCAACCTCGCGTCCGTGGTCCGAGAGGTGATCCGGGCGCACGAGATCGAACCGTCCGCGATTTCCATCGAGATCCCCGAGTCCGCGGTCAGCGAGGATCCCGATGCGGCGATCGCCACGTTCGAAGCGCTCAAGGCGACCGGCGTAAACATCGCGCTCGGCGACTTCGGGCGAGGTGGGTCGTCGCTGTCGCACCTGACGAAGCTGCCGATCGACGCGCTCAAGATCCACGAGAGCTTCATCCGCGCGCTCGGCGACTCCGACGAGGCGGCCTCGGTCGTGCTCGCGCTGATCGAGCTCGGGCACGCGCTCGGGCTTGGGGTCGTCGCCGACGGCGTCCAGACCGCGGCGCAACTCAAGCAGCTCCGCGAGCTCCGGTGCGACGCCGCCCAAGGGGATCTGATCGGACCGCCGGTGACCGAGGAGCAGGTCGAGGCCCTGCTCGTCGCCGAGGTCGCTTAGCAGCCGCATCACGCCCGGAGCGTGAAGCCGCTCCCCCGGACCGTCTTGATCAGCGGCGGCGTCCCGAGCTTGCGCCGCAGCCGGGTGACGTACCGATCGACGACGTTCGCCTCGGCGCCGTCGTCCCAGATCTCCTCGATCGCGCGCTCGCGGGTCACGACCCGGCCGGGTTCGCGCAACAGCAGTTCGAGCAGATCCACCTCGCGCGCTGTGAGGTCGATCGGACGGCCGCCGCGCACAGCCTTCCTCGCGTCGACATCCAGAGTCAGATCCCCGTAGGAACGCAACACGCCGGCATGCCCATCACTGCCCCGCCGCGTCAGCGCGCGCAGCCGCGCGATCAGCTCCTGGATCGCGAACGGCTTGACCAGGTAATCGTCGGCGCCGGCCTCGAGCCCGGCGACGCGGTCGGGCACGGCGTCCCGCGCGGTCAGCATCAGGATCGGGGTCGGAAGGCCCTTGCTCCGCAGTCGCCGGCACACCGCCAGCCCGTCGAGCGCGGGCATGGCCACGTCGAGCACGATCACGTCGGGCGCGGCTCGCTCCGCCTCGAGCAGCGCCGCCCCGCCGTCGGCGGCGACGGTTACGTCGTACCCCTCGGCGGCCAGCGTGCGGGCGAGCATCCGGCGGAGCGGCGGATCGTCATCGACGACCAGGACGCGGTCGCGATCAGCCACCGGCCACGACGAGGACTCGGTCGCGATCAGCCACCGGCAACGTCGCGGCGGAGGAACACGAGGAACGCCGTGCCGAGCGCCGGCACGGCGTACATCGCGCACACCCACGCGGCGCGGACGATCGGCGACCAATCGATCGGCTGTCGGAGCAGCCCCTGCCAGGCGTTGAACTGGGTGCTCAGTAGGTAAGGCTGGAGCGCGCCGAGGCCGGGCAGGACGCCGATCAGCTGGAACAGCAGCGAGATCATCAACGTCCCGACCACCGCCGCCGCGCTGTTGCGCGTGACCGTGGAAAGCAGCAGGCCGATGCACACGACCGTCGCGATCGGGATCAGATACACGAGCAGGCTGAGATACACCAGCTCGAGACCCTTGGAAGCGGACACGATCGTCCCCGACAGGGTCTGCACCGAGTTGAAGCCGGACTCAATGCTGCCGGCGATCACCGCCACCGTTCCGGTGAGCGCGATGGCCACGATCGCGTAGGTGAGCGCGGTCAGCCCCTTCCCGACGAAGATCTGCCACCGCTCGAGGGACCGGGTCAGAACGGTCTTGAGCGTGCCGTTGTGGTCCTCGGACGCAAAGATGTCGCCGGCCACCAGCGCCGTGATCAGGGGAAACAGCCACACGGCTCCGAACAGGAGGATCACGAGCGGGAAGACCAGCCCGCTCTTGGTCAGGTAGGACGCGAACGCGAAGTCGCCGCCGTTGTCGCGGTGGTGGCGGAAGTGAACGGCCACCACGAACAGGATCGGGACGATGATCGCCGCGCCGAGACCGAGGTAGGTGCGCTTCTGGAAGCGGAGCTTCAACAGCTCCCACCGGTACACGGTCCAGACGCCCGGCCGCGACCGCGGTTGCGCGGTTACGCGCCGACCCGGTGCCGCCTCGATAGCGCTCATCGCGATGCCTCCGCCGGCGCCGGCTGTCCCGCGAGCGTGTCCCCGTTGACGACGCCGTCGCCCTCGGTCAGCGAGAAGAACAGATCCTCGAGCGTGACCGTCTCGGGCGCCAGCGAATGGATCAGCGCACCCGCTTCGACCAGCGCCTGCGACAGATCCGCCACGGCCGCGTCGTCCCCGGTGAAGCTGATCTTCCCGTGAACGGTCCGCACGTCGCCGATGCCCGGCTGGGCCCGGCACACCGCGAGCGCCCGCCCGTCGTTGGTCGTCGATAGCCGATAGGTCGCGCCGGCGCCGCGCTTGAGGTCCGCGATCGCGCCCTCGTACACGATCTTGCCGGTACGGACGATCGCCACGCGGTTGCAGAGCTCCTCGACCTCGGCTAGCAGGTGGCTCGAGAGCAGAACGGTCATCCCCTGATCGGCCAGCCGCCGGATCAGGAGCCGCATGTCGCGCATCCCGGCCGGGTCGAGGCCGGTCGCCGGCTCGTCCAGCAGCAGCAGCTTCGGATCGCGGAGCAGCGCCGCGGCGATCCCGATCCGCTGGCGCATCCCGTGCGAGTACCCGCCAATCCGGTCTCGGGCCCGGTCGGTGAGCTCGACCGTCTCGAGCGCCTCATCGATCCGGTCGGAGGCGTCGCCGCCGTCGAACGCGGCCAGCAGCTCGAGGTTCCGCCGACCGCTCAGGTACGGGTAGAAGGTCGGCGCCTCGACAAACCCGGCGACGTCGTCGAGCGCCGCGACCGTCTGGAGGGGATCGCGGCCGAACAGCCTGACCGTGCCCTCCGTCGGGCGGATCAGGCCGAGCATCATCCGCAGGCACGTCGTCTTGCCGGCGCCGTTGGGACCGAGGTATCCATAGACGTCGCCCGCATTGACCGTCAGATCCACGCCGGCAACCGCCTCGAGCTCGCCGTACCGCTTGACGAGCCCGCGGACCTCAACGGGCGGAGGAGCGCCCGTTGCCGGGCGCTCCTCAGGGGCCGGGGTGTCCGTCACGTGAGTCAGGGCACCAACTGCGTCGCGGCCAGCTCCGCGGCCTTCGGGGGCACCGCCCCGAGCAGAGTGAACTCGACGGATCCGTTCGAGACGCGGAGCACCGTCCCGAGCGCGGTTGGGAGCTCCTGGGCGGTGTGATTGTTGATCGAGACTGTCGGGAGGCTCAGGCCTTGCTTACCGCCGTTGCTCGAGCCTGGGGACGACGTCTGGCTCGAGGCGGTCTGCTCGATCACCGCGATCCCGCCGAGGCCGTCGCCGTAGGTGACGAGCGCCGCCGGGCTGCCACCCCAGTCGAGCAGCTGCACCGACTGCTGGTTGAGACCATCGAGCGAGGCCGGCGCGACCAGCGTGAACGGGAGCTTCGCCTGGACCGCGGACGCGCCGGTGATGTCGGTGTGGGTCTTGGCGCCCTTGGTGGCGTGCTTGCCGCGCTTGTGAGCCTTGGCTGCGGCGGAGTGGCCCGCCGGCGTCGAGATCTTGACCACCTTCGCCCCGGCGGGGGCGGCGATCTTGAAGACGCTCGCCGGCTGGGCGCCGTAGGAGATGTCGGTCGCCTTGAGCTCGAGCACCGGCGTGCTGCTGCTCGTCGAGTAGATCGCGATGCCGAGCGGGATGCCGTGCGCGGCGTCCCAGGCGAGCTGGACGTCACCCAAGAGGCCGCCCGAGTGCTTGGGCGAGAGCTTGATCTTGTAGGCCGGCTGGCCCGCGACGTTGCGAGGCAGCGGGCCGGCCACGTCGACGTTCTGCATCAACTGGCCCAGCCCGGACTGGATCTGAGCGACCGTCGGGATCGTGTCGGTCCCCGCCTTGCCGCTCGAGCCGTTCGCGCCGCTCCCCGCGGTCTGCGAGGGCAAGGTCCCCTTGTAGACGGTGTTCGACAGCGGGTCGTAGATCGAGAAGGCCCCGTTCTTGACGACGACGGACGCATCGCCGTTGTCGCCCTGGAGCTCGAGCCGCAGCTCGTGCGCGCTCGGGGACAGCCACAGCCGGCCGGTGGCGCCGGTCAGGATCGGATCGCTCCCCTGGATGTCGGTGGAGTCGATCAGGTGGTTGGTGAAGCTGATCCGCGCGTAGATCCCGTTGACGGAGGGCGCCGCAGCCGCCTGATGGAGGGCCTGGGCGAGCGATTCCTTCGGCGGGCGGGCGCCGCCTCCGGCGGCCGCGAACGCGATCGCGGTGCCACCGGCGACGGCGATCACGACCCCGGCGATGATCGCCAGGAGACGCTGGGTGGAGACTGTGCGCAGAAGCTTCATCACGGCATGACCTTTCTCGTGTCCTGCGATCACGATAGGGCACGACTTTGAAATTACATTGACAGTCGCTGCGATAAGGTCGCTGGCGTGTGCCGCCTGTTCGGCATGAGTGGCGGGCGCGAACCGGTCCGCGCCACCTTCTGGCTGCTCGAGGCCCCCGATTCGCTCGCCCAGCAGAGCCGCCGTGAGCCGGACGGCACCGGCCTCGGGTGGTTCGAGCACGGGCGACCGGTCGTCGCCAAGCAGGCGCTCGCGGCGTACGAGGATCAGGCGTTTGGCCGCGAGGCCCGCGAGGTCACCTCGCGGACGTTCATCGCGCACGTCCGGTACGCGTCGACCGGAGCGATAAGCCCGGAGAACACGCATCCGTTCGAGCAGCGCGACCGGCTGTTCGCGCACAACGGCGTGATCGAGGACCTCGACCGCCTCGAGCAGCAGCTTGGCGACGCCGGGTCGCTCGTGCAGGGCGAGACCGACTCCGAGCGGTATTTCGCGCTGATCACACATGAAATCGAGCGCGACGGCGACACCAACGGCGATGTCAGCGGTGCGATCGTGCGCGCCGCGTCCTGGATCGCCGAGAACCTTCCGGTGTTCGCGCTCAACATGATCCTGATCACCGACTCCGAGCTGTGGGCGCTGCGATACCCCGACGTGCACGAGCTGTACGTGCTCGAGCGCGCCGCCGGCGGACCGAGCGGCCAGCGGCATCTGGAGCACGCGAGCGCACGCGGCTCGGTACGCGTCCGCTCCGGCGACCTGGCCTCGCGTCGGTGCGTGGTCGTCGCCAGCGAGCCGATGGACGAGGACGCGGGGTGGCGCCCGCTCGACTCCGGCGAGCTCCTCCACGTCGACGCCGACCTGAACGTCACGGTCACCCGGGCCCTCACCGAGCCGCCGGCGCATCAGCTGACGCTCGCCGACCTCGGCGACAAGGCCGCAGCGTCCCAGGCGCCCGCCCAGCAGCACGGGTGAGCACGAGGCTCAAGCGGCACGGGTGAGCACGAGCCTCGTCTACCGCAGCTCCGTCGGCTACGAGCTGCTGATGCGTGTCCTCTACGGCCGCCATTACGACGACCGCATGCGAGCGGTTGCCGCCGAGGTGCCCGACGGCGCGTCGGTGCTCGAGCTGTGCTGCGGGCCGGGCACCCTGTATCTGCGATACCTGCGAGCGCGGACGAGCGCGTATACCGGAGTCGACCTCAACCGTCGCTTCGTCAAGCAGCTGCGGCAGCGCGGCGTCGACGCCCGCCTGCTTGACCTCGCCTCGGGCGCGGGCGAGCCGCTGCCGACCGCCGACGTGGTCGTCCTCCAAGCCAGCCTGTACCACTTCCTGCCGGCGCCCGAGCGGATCCTCGATCGGATGGTGGCGGCGGCGCACGACCGGGTGATCGTGTCCGAGCCGGTCCGCAACCTGGCGTCGAGTGACCTCCCACTCGTCGGTCGGATCGGCCGCCGCGCCGCCGACCCCGGGGTCGGCGGCCACGCTCACCGGTTCACTGAGAAGACGCTCGCGGACGTGATGGCGGGCTACGAGGACCGGGTTCTGAAGTCGTTTCTGATTCCGGGCGGTCGCGAGCGGGTGTACGTGCTCGCGGCAGGCTCGGGTCGCCGCCCTCTGTCTGTTGGTCGATCAGGAACAGCGGCCGGTTCTTGACCTGCTCGAAGATCCTCCCGACGTACAGGCCGACGACGCCGACGCTGACGATGATGAACCCGGCGAGGACGAGCAGCAGCACGATCAGGCTGGTGTAGCCGGGAACGGTCTTCTCGGGCTCGAGGAAGTAGTCGGCGACCTCGAACGCCGCCACCACGATGCCGGCGAACGCCACCACGAACCCGAGCAGCACGACCAACCGCAGCAGGACGGTGCTCCGGAAGAACATCCCGTCGAGCGCGACCCGGACCAGTCGTCCGAAGGTGTAGCCGCTCTTGCCGGCGTGCCGCTCGTGGTGCTCGATCTCGATCTGGGTCGAGTCGAACCCGAGCCAGTCGAGCGCGATCATGTATTCGCGGTCGCGGTCCTTGAGCCGCAGGAAGGCATCGACGACGCGCCGGGACAGCAGGCTGAGGTTGCTGTAGTCCGGGCGCACGTCGGTCTCGAGCGTGAGGCGGCGGTAGGCGCGGCTGGTCGTGCGCCTGAACGCGGAATGGCGCCAGCCGCGACGGACGGTACGCACGATGTCGTAGCCCTCGCCGGCGGCCGCCCACAGCCGCGGGATGTCCTCGGGCGCCTCCTGCAGATCGCAGTCCATGACCACCGTCCAGTCACCCCTGGCCTGGGTGAGGCCGGCCGTGATCGCAGCGTCCTGCCCGAAGTTCCGGCTGAGCCGATACGCCCGCACGTGCGGGTCTTCGCGCGCAAGCCTGACCAGCACCGCCCAGCCGTCGTCGACGCTGCGGTCGTCGACAAACACGAACTCGTAGCGGTCGGTGATCTTCTTGACGCTGTCGGTCAGGCGAGTGTTGAGCGCGACCAGGCAGTCCGCGCATCCGTAGACCGGCACGACCACGCTGAGCAGGACGCCGTCGGTCATCGACCCCGTGGCTGGAAGAACACGAGCATCGCGTTGGGCGTGCGGTGGAAGTAGCGCGGGGCGAGCGCGAGCAGCTGCTTGACGCTCAACCGCTGCGGCCGGTCCAGCACGAACCGCCCGATGATCCAGCTCTGCACGACGAACCGATCAACCAGCGTGGCGCCCGTGGGCGAGACCACGCCCGGCGTGGGAGCCCCACGCGGCGTGAACCACCTCAGGCGTCCGTCGCGAACGACGCGCACGGGCCTCAGTGGCAGTTGCTTCCTGGCTCCCACGATGTCGATCTCTCGAACGAGAACCCTCTGCGACTGCGGCTGAACCCACTTGACGCCTGCGAGATAGATCTTCAGCGGGATCGCGGTCTGTCCGTTCGCGGCGAGGATCGCGCGCGAGACCATGGCCGGGCCGAGCGCGTGGGCCACCGCGCGCCAGTCGGGGCGCTGCAGGTACGGCTTTGTCTGGACCTGGATCGCGGCGTACGCAAACGTCGCCAGCAGCGCCAGCGCGAGCGCCGCGCCGAGCAGCCGCGCCCGGGGCGCGACGCACACTGCTCCGAGCACGACCGCCAGCGGGACAACCGCGGGGATCACGTTGCGCGACAGGAAGTAGTCGTGGCCGAGGTATCCGAGCACCAGCGGCGCCACCCACACGAAGCCGCCGATCGCGGCGGCCACGGCGGCGCCGCGCCGGGTGCGGCGGGTGCCGCCGACGGCGAGGAGCACGGCCGCGATCACGATCAGCGCCGCGCCGGCGAGCAGTCCCTCGTTCACGGTCGTGCGGCGGTACAGGATGCTCACGCCCCACTCGGATATCGCCTGGGCGACCCGGACCCTGCGCGGCGCGTGCCCGATCCACCCGACGCCGTGCCCAGTGTCGATCAGCGCAAACGGGAACATCGCCACCTGCACGAGCGCGACCACGGCGACGGCGGCCGCCGCCAGCCTGGATCGGGCGGCCCACAGCAGCCACAACGCCTCGGGGGCGACGAGAAAGCCCGCGAAGAAGTGCGTCATCACCGCGAGCGACGACCACAGTGCCCACCAGCCGAGATTGCGGACGCTCGGGTCGTCGCGCGCGCGGACGAAGCACAGGAACGACGCACCGCACAGCGCCGCGAGCAGCATGTAGGCGCGCGCCTCCTGCGAGTACCAGATCAGGAACGGGTTGAACGTGACGAGCGCCGCGGAGACGACGCCGGCGCGCGGGGACACGAGGTCCCGCCCGGCCAGATAGGAGATCGGGACGAGCGCGACGCCCGCCAGCAGCGACACCGACCGGAGCGCCACCTCGCCGTTGCCGAAGATGTGGGCCCAGGCCCAGATCAGCACGAAGTAGAGCGGGGGCGTCGTCTCGACGTGGACGACCGTGTTGATCATCGCCCCGAACGGCAGCTGCGCCTCGTACGCGGTCAGCGCCTCGTCCTGCCAGAAGCTCTGGTTGTCGAGCACGATGATCCGGATCGCCGCCGCGATCACGACGAGCGCGCCGGTGATCCACACCTCGGCCGGGATCGCGCGCACGCGGTCCGCGTCCCTGAGCCAGAGTGGCGACCTCCGGGCCGAGTAGTCCGACGTGCTCATCCGAGCAGCTCCACGAGCGCGGTCACGACATCGTCCTGGTCGGCGTCCGAGACCTTGGGGCTGAGCGGCAGGCTCAACGTCCCCTCGGAAATCGCGGTCGCGACCGGGAACTGCTCGGGCTCCAGGAGATACCGGTCGCGGTAATAAGGGTGCAGGTGGACGCCGCGGTAGTGCACCCCGGTGCCGATCCGGCGCTCGGTCAGCGCGTCGAGCAGCTCGTCCCGTGCGAGCGGCGCGTCCGGATCGAGCGTCACCTGGTAGAGGTGGCGGGCGTGCCTGGTGTTGGGGTCGGAAGGCTGCGGAGTCTGGAGCGGCAGGCCGGCAAGGAGCCAGTCGTAGCGTGCCCACAGCTCGGCGCGGCGATCAATCCACCGACCGAGCAGCGGCAGCTGGTGCAGCCCGAGCGCCGCCTGGACGTCGGTCATGTTGAACTTGAAGCCCGGCTCGACCACCTCGTAGTGACGGAAGCCGGCGTCCGAGAAGCGCTGCCAGGCCCCCAGGCTCAGCCCGTGGAGCGCCAGCCGCTCGACCCGGGCCGCCAGCTCGGAGTCCTCGCTGACCAGTGCGCCACCCTCGATCGTCGTGACGTTCTTCGTGACGTAGAACGAGAACGCGGTCAGATTTCCGAACGCCCCGATCTTCCGGCCGTGCCACTCCGCCCCGAGGGCGTGCGCCGCGTCCTCGATCACGAGCAGGTCGTGCTCGTCGCGGATCGCGGTCAGGCGGTCCATGTCGACCGGACGGCCGGCGAGGTGAACGGGCATGATCGCCCGGGTGCGCGGCGTGATCGCCGCCTCCGCGGCGTCGAGATCGATCAGCCCGGTGCCGTCGGGCGCGGAGTCGACCAGCACCGGCGTCGCGCCTGCGTGCTCGACGGCGTTGGCCGAGGCGACAAACGTCATCGCCGGGATCAGAACCTCGTCGCCGGGTCCGATCCCCAGCACTCGCAGCGACAGGATCAGCGCCGCCGTGCACGACGACACGCACCGGCAGTGGGCGGCGCCGAGGTACTCGGACAGCATGCCCTCGAACCGCTGCACCTTGGGACCCGTCCCGATCCATCCCGAGCGCAGCGAGTCGACGACTTCGGCGATTTCGGCCTCGCCGATCATCGGGCTACCGAAGACCAGGAAATCTTCTCGCATTTGCTCCCTTTTTTGACTCCCGCCAGGGGCAGGGGCAAGCCCGGCCGGCCCGGCATGCCGACGTCCTGTGGAGGCTAGGGATGCCCGCGTTAGCGTTGTGCAACGATCGCGTGTGAAGATGGCCACCGTTCGAAGCCTTCCTCCGGGTCCCCACCTCCCCCGCGCCGTCCAAACGATCGGCTTCATGTTCTTCGGGCCGCGCTTCATCGACGCCTGCCGGCGTCGGTACGGCGACGCGGTGACGTTCGGGACCCTGTTCGACCAGCGCTTCGTGATGGTGTTCCATCCGGCCCTGATCAAGGAGGTGTTCCAGGGGCCCCCCGAGCAGCTCCGCGCCGGCGAGGCGAACGTGATGCTGGGACCGATCGTCGGCGAGCGCTCGGTGCTGCTCCTTGACGGAGCGCCACACCTGCGCCACCGCCGACTGTTGGGAGCGCCGTTCCACGGCCGGCGGATGCAGGCGTTCGCGGACGCGATGGTGCAGTCGACGGACCTGGAGATTGACTCGTGGCCCGTGGGCGAGCCGTTCTCGCTGCTGCCGACGATGCAGTCGCTGACACTGCGGGTGATCCTTCGCGCCGTGTTCGGGTACGGGCCGGGGGCCGAGGAGGAGGATCTCCGCCGGCGCCTGCGGGCGATGCTCGAGCCGCTGTCGAGGCCCCGGGGGATGATGCTGCTGGCGGCCATGCCGTTCATCCGCGGCGACCGAGCGGCGGTGACGGCGCGGTTCGAAGCCGCGCGCCGCTCGGTTGACGAGGTGCTGTATGCCGAGATCGCGCGCCGGCGCGCCGACCCCGACGCGCTCGAGGGGCGCGACGACATCTTCTCGGCGCTGCTGCTCGCCGAGGACGAGGACGGCCAGCAGCTGTCCGACCGCGAGGTCCGCGACGAGCTCGTGACCCTCCTGCTGGCGGGGCACGAGACGACCGCCACCGGTCTCGCGTGGTGCCTCGACCTCCTGCTCCACCATCCGGCCGTGCTCCAGCGCGCGCGGGAAGGCGATGAGCGGTATCTCGACGCGGTGGTCAAGGAGTCGCTGCGGCTTCGACCGGTGATCCCCGGCGTCGGCCGGGTCGTCCGCGGCGAGCCGTTCCGACTGAACGGCTACGAGATTCCACCGGGCATCGAGATCAACCCATCGATCCGGCTGATGCATCGTCGCGAGGACCTCTACCCAGACGCGGGCGCGTTCCGCCCGGAGCGTTTCCTGGTCGAGGACCCGCCCGATACCTACACGTGGATCCCGTTCGGTGGCGGGACGCGGCGCTGCCTGGGAGCGAGCTTCGCGCTGATGGAGATGCGGATCGTCATCGCTCGCCTGCTGGAGCGCGCCGGCGGACTCCGGGCCGCCGATCCGAAGCCCGCGAAGGTTCAGTTCCGCGGGATCACGCTGGCGCCTCGAGACGGGGTGCGAGTCGTGCTGGAGGGGCCGCCGGAGCGCATCGCCCCACGCGCTTGGGAAGAAACGTCGGTATAGCGGTAGTTTCTTCCCAAAGGCTCACGCCGGCGCCAGCGGCCATCGCACCCGCGCGAATGTAAAGCCAAATTCCGGAGTGTGGCGAGCTCTTCTCAGAGTTCACAAATTGGCCACAATGGGTCTAAACTTCACCAAGCGGCGCAACGTCGCGGTCAGGTCATCGCTGAGGGGCAACGAAGATGACGAGGGGCGGAAGTTCATTGGTAGCCGGCAACCGCGACAGCGTCGAGCGGTTCGGTCTCGGCGTCCGGCTCGAGGAGGGCGGTGATCTCGCCACCGCCGAACGCGCATATCGGCAGGCAGATGCGCTGGGCCATGCCGCCGCGGCTGTCAATCTCGGGATCCTCCTCGAACAGCGCGGAGATCTGGACGAGGCGAGGTCCTGCTATGAGCGCGCAGGAGAGCGTGGCGACGCGAACGGCACGTTCAACCTCGGCGGCCTGCTCGAGGGTCGCGGTGACTTGGCGGGGGCCGAACGTGCCTACGAACTCGCCGACGTAGCCGGCCATCCGGCTGCTGCGTTCCGCCTCGGCATCCTCCTCGCGTCCCGCAAGGATCTCGTCGGTGCCACCACGGCGGTGGAGCGCGCGGGCTGGCGCGGCGATCCCGACGCGGTCCTCCGACTCGAAGCCCTGTTCGAGGCCGAAGGTGACTTCGAGACTGCGCGCGCTTTCAGGCAGCGCGTGGAGCAAGATCCCGGGCAGCTCTCCGGCGGTCAGCGCCGGCGTTCGAGAAGGGTGGCCGCGGCCTTCCTCGCGGTGCCGGCGATCGTCGTCGCCGGCACTGCGGCCCTGGTTCTGATCTCACCGTCCGGCACTTCCTCGAAGCAGCCAGTCCGCGCTTCCGCGCTCGCCGCCGCACCGAATCAGCCGGTGACGCCGGCCAGCCCATCCTCGCGTGCGGCTTCGCACAGGCTTGCGGCTACACGCGGAGCGCCCGCGGCGTCCAAGCCGAGGCAGAAGTCGGTACGGACCGCTTCATCGGCGCACCTGAGGCAGACGAGACGAGTGTCTTCGGGCACCGCGCGAGCTACCCACGTGAGCGCGCCCCATATCTCCAGCCCGAGGAGCTCGGGCTCAATCGTCTCGCCGACCCGCACGGTCTCGCCGACGCGAACCGTCGCGCCCCCGGCCCCTGTTACGTCTTCACACCCGGTCTCAACTCCACACCCGGTCTCAACTCCACACCCGGTCTCAACGCCACGCCCGGTCTCAACGCCACGCCCGGTCTCCCCCGCCCCTAGCAATTCGGGCAGCGGCATCTCGAGTGGGGGCGGATCCGGTGGATCCGGTGGCGGCGGCGGGAGCGGCGTCGTGAGCGGCGGCGGCGGAAGCGCATCCGGGGGCGGCGGCAGCGGCACCGCCAGTGGCGGCAGCGGAAGCGCATCCGGGGGCGGCGGCGGCAGCGGCACCGCCAGCGGCGGGAGCGGAAGCGCATCCGGGGGCGGCGGCGGCAGCGGCACCGCCAGCGGCGGCAACGGAAGCGCATCCGCGGGCGGCGGCAGCAGCGGCACCGGCGGTAGCGGCGGCTAAGCCGACGCTCTCGCGGTTGCCATCAACTGCCGACTGCGCTGGCTGGACGTAGGCTGAGCATCGGGCTCAGTGCCATACGCAACTGCTCGGGTTCGTGCAAAGCGGGGTCGGTGCGACTGCACAGTGCGCGTGACATGGACTCGGCGCCGTTCCCTGCCAGCTCAGCGGGGTCGAACTTGAGGGTCGCCGACTCGTCATGGAGTACGGCGTCAACGCGGACGCCATGCATTCGCAGCACCAGGAGATGCTCGATGGCGGTCAGATTCGACGCGTCGAGCGGGTCAGGCTCCAGGTTCGCGATCCACACCACACGGGCAGACGTGCGCATGAGCGCGGCGCGGAGGTCCGGGACTGCGGCGGTTGGCAACACGCTTCGGTAGAGCGCGCCCGGAGCCAGCAGCACCCACGCCGCCTCCTCGATGGCAGCGATGGCCGCGTCGGGAGACCGCGGCGGCTCGCCGGCGAACCGGAGCTTCCGGACTCTACGCCGACGTCCGCGTGCGGGTTTGAACATCGATCCTCGATCGACGACCTCGATCTCGTGCCGCGCGGGCTCGATGGTGGCCGGCAGCACGGCTCCGTCAATGCCGAGTTGCTCGCCTAACCAGATGCTCGCCCGACTGTAGTCACCGAAAGCGGCGGCCGCCGACGCGAGAGCGAGGTTTCCGAGCCGATGTCGTCCTAGCTGCTCGACCGTCAGTGGCCTACGGATAGCGCGCAGGAGTGCCCCTTCCCCGCTCAGCGCCTCCAATGACCGCCGAAGTCCATCGACGCCTGCGCCGGTGAGGCGCTGCTGACGATCGCCCCCCCGCTCCCCGTTGTCGGCAATGCTCACGATCACCGTCAGACCTATGTCCGTCCCCCGAAGCGCACTTAGGACTGAGTCCAAACCGCGACCGCCACCGAGAGCGACGATCGAGTTATTCGGCTTTACGCGTTGCACGCTGTCTGGGCCGTCGACTCTCGACCGGACCGGGCCGATCGGGAGCGCAGACGATCTAGAGGGTGAACTCCCGGCATACCGCCCCTTTCGCACCTCATGCCCGTTGGTTGGCCATCGGTGGATGGCTGATTAACTACGAGCCGACTCACCAGGTCAACGGAGTCGCCCGAGCCATCCCGCGTTCACGCGCTGATCGGGCTGATGCTGAATCGCCGCGCCTGGCGCCGGCCAGAGCCGCGGCTCACCTTCTGGCGACAGGACCGGCGACAGTCAGCGACCGGACGTCGGTCCCAGCGGGAGCTGCTCTCGAAGCGCCACCACCGCGTGCCGAAAAGCGTCCCGCTCCGCCGCGATTTCGTCACGCTCGCGTAGAACCGTGCCGAATTCGGCCAGGGCCTGCTCGGTATGGGCGAGCTCGAGCAACCGATCGTTCAGTCGGTAGTACTCGGCGTCGAGGCGCAACGCATACGCGCTCAGGTTCGTGAGCGCATCGTTCGCGCGGTCGCTGACACCCTCGGCCTGGTGTCCTAGGTTACGGTGGTGTGGTTGCGCCGTTGGCATGCGGAAGGGAGCTTGGCCAGAATTGAGCGCCGAGGTCCTCGTTTCGAGTGTGGTGACATCGCCGCTGCACAACCCAGGTTGACCGCGTGTCGCTGCGAGGTAAATGGGACAACCGGGGGAAAGAACGTTCAGCGTATGAACGTTAACGCGCAACGACCGGGTCGAACCATCTCGGTTCTGGCCGCTCAGACGGTGACTGAAATTCCATCTGGGCGCCTTACGGGGGGACCGATCGTTCAGGTTTGAACTCAGGACGGGCGAGGCGCCCCATTGGCGCTTCGCGTGCGTGCCAACACACTAACGACGTGGGCAAGCCAGCCGTGACATTCAGCCTATCCTCATGGGGCCTCAGCTCCGCGAGAGCAGGCTGCGCCAAGCACGCAACCAGCAGATGTCGCGAACGATCTAGGCCGGCCTCCCCCTAGCCTCGGCTTCGGCGTATGAAGCGTGTTTGGGGCATCGCGCTGTTGGTGGGGATCGGACTTATCTTCGCAGGGGAGTCGCAGGCGAAAACCGCCCCGCACCGCGCGAAGTGCCGCGCCGGTTACGTGCGTCGCACCGTCTGGGTGCCGAAGCGGAGGAACGGGCGGATCGTCCGAACCTACGGCTTGATCGTCTACACGCGCGTCCAGCGGTGCGTGAAGGTCAAGAAGCCGAAGTCACCGGGGAGCGGGTCCACGACCGCCACGACTACGACGATCCTGCTTCCACCCTTCCCGCCGATCGGCTCGGGACCGCCGTTCTCGTCCCCCGGGCCACCGCCGCCGCCTCCAGCCGCGAGCCCGCCGGCAAACACCGCTCCGCCGACGATCAGCGGCACCGCAACTGACGGCTCCACGTTGAGCGCCTCAACCGGCACATGGGCGAACGCCCCGACGAGCTATGGCTATCAATGGCAGCGGTGTAGCGGGAGCTCCTGTTCCGGGACGGGCGGAACCGCCTCGTCATATCTCCTCACCAACGCCGACGTCGGTTCGACTTTGCGCGTCTCGGTTACCGCGAGCAACGCCGCAGGTTCCGCGTCGGCGACTTCGGCAGCCACGGGGACGGTTGGGTCCGGAGCGTCGTCCGGCGACCCCGTCGTGGTCGCGGTGGGGGATATCGCACGTCCTCCCGGATGTGCCCCCAATTGCGAGCAGACGGCTACTGCGGCGCTCGCACGGACCTTCAACCCGAACGCCGTCCTCGTGCTCGGCGATAACCAGTACGACGAGGGCCTTTACAGCGAATACACGCAGGAGTACGCCCTCTCGTGGGGAGCGGATTTCAACTCGATCGTGCATCCGGTTCCGGGTAACCACGAGTACTACAACGGAGCCTCGGGGGCGACCGCGGGCTATTTCCAGTACTTCGGGCAGGCGACCGCCAACCCCGACAACAATTCGGGCGGTTATTACTCGTTCAACATCGGCACCTGGCACATCGTCGCCCTCAACTCGAACTGTACGGACAGCGGATGCTCGGACGCGCTCCCGGGGGGCACGACAACGGCCGAGACGACCTGGCTGCAGAACGATCTTGCGACGAACACCCAACCGTGCGTGCTTGCGATGTGGCACCACCCGCTGTTCTCGTATGGCTTTACTCTCGGCGCTTCAAGCGTTCTCCCACTGTGGACGGAGCTGTACAACCACTATGCGGACGTGGTACTCAATGGGCACGACCACCTGTACGAGCGCTTCGCACAGATGAATCCATCGGGAGGGGCTGACCCGACGGGCATCAGAGAGTTCGTCGTCGGAACAGGCGGCGAG
The DNA here is from genome assembly GCA_963737055.1 of uncultured Solirubrobacterales bacterium. GTDB lineage: Bacteria > Actinomycetota > Thermoleophilia > Solirubrobacterales > Solirubrobacteraceae > Palsa-465. The sequence continues at coordinate 732,079 of CAVTRE010000006.1, forward strand.
AGCCTGTTCGGGTTATACGGGAGCTCTCCCCCCTCAACCCTTGAGGCCGACGACCCAAGCGATTACGGCGTGCTGGTGCTGACGCTTCACGGCAGCAGCTATTCGTGGAGTTTCGTGAACACCGGCGGGACGGTCACCGACAGCAACACGACGGCCTGTCATTCCAAGGGGACCCGCGCGTCAGCCGCGCTCGCCCGTCAGGCGAAGGTACCTAGCGTGGCCGCGCTCAACGGACCGCCTCTTGTATTCAACGCGCGCCCGCTTCGTTCTTCGCTTACCACGATCCTAAGACGGGGTCTTCCCGTGGCCGTCGAACTGTCCCGCGCCGCAGACGTCACCGTGACCGTGTCCGTGCGTCGCGGAAAGCACGTGCACCAGATCGCGTCGTTCTACGAGACCGAGTCGGAGATCCCCAAGCCGTACAGCGACATCTTCCTACGCTTGCCGGCGCGCCGACTTATCGGGCTCGGCGGCGCCAGGCTCGTTCTGAAGTTCGTGGCCGTGGACTCGGCCGGACACCGCCGGGTGCAAACGACAAGCGTCTCTCTCGGGAATGGGTGAGGCTCGGATGAGGCGCAGATCGTCGATCGCCGTGCTCGGAGCCTCTGCCGCTGTTTGGGCTCTGTTCGCTCTGCCGTGTTCAGTGGCGTCGGCGGATAGCGGACTGCAATCGGCCGGCGCTGCGGCGAGTGGCACGTCCACGTCGACGCCCGCCCCCGCTGCTGCTACATCGACGACGACGACCGCGACCACTACTACCACCCCCCTACCCACCACAACCATTTCGCCGGGCGGATCCACGACTGCGCCTACCACTTCCACTACCGCCACCACCACGCCGCCGGCCGGATCCACGACTGCGACTTCCACCACCATCACCACCACCACCACCACGACCACGACCACGCCGCCGCCCGCCGCGCCCGTCATTGCGACCCCACTGCCTGCGTCGTCAACAACCACGACTACGACGACCACGACAACCTGCGGAGGCTCTGCTCCCGTGAGCGGGTCGGCGACGGCGGGTGCGTCCTGTGGCGGATCTACGGGAAGCGCGGCGGGAGGAAACGCAACGGGCCCAGCATCAGCGGGAAGCGCAGCGGGTTCCGGCTCCCTGGTGACGGCGGTCGGTTCAGCGGGCGCATCCACCGCTGCGCAGGCAAGCCCACCCGCCGCGGGCCCGCAAGCGGTAGACCCGGACGCCAGCTCGAGCCCATCCACCGCAGGCCAGAACGTCGCAGTGAGTGCGAGCGGACCGGGTGACCCGGGGTCGCCGCGGATCTCAACCAAAACCACTCCCCCGAGCCAGCCAGCGACGAGTGACCCGGCGAACTCGATTGGCATCGCCGCAACGCTCGCCGGCGGCCACCAGGGTGCGCCGGCCCCCGTCGGCACGACCTGTGCCGCCCCGGGATTCCAGACGGGCTGCGGCTCGTCCGGCCCGCCTCCGCCACCGCTTCCGGGTATCGCCGGCGCCAGCCGGTCTCCCGATCTGACCATTACAGCTCTCGTCTCCGGCTTTGCGGCGTCTATCGCCGGCTCGGCGCCTCATCGTGCCTTGCCCGCGCTCGCCTCGTCTACGCGACTGTCGGTCGTTCCGCCGGCTGCCTCAATGCTCGGGCGCAAAGCGGATCCGGACGGCACCGCGGCTTGGCCGCCGGCCGTTCAGCCCCAGCTACCCGAAGTGGCCACTGGGACCCGCGGTCCCAAGGGCCCCCAGGGCGGCGCAGGGTCATTCGCCGGCGGAGCCAGTGCACCCAGCACGCTGATCATCATGCTGGCGTTCGCGCTGATCGCCGCGCGTTGGTTCTGGTACGTAAAGGGCACGCCCCTCCACCTTCAAGCTGCCGAAGGTTACCGCCTGGAGCGCCCTGGCTAATCCCGTCGGCGACCGTGGGTCGCCGCACGACGGGCTCGGCGTCAGCCGAGATGAAGCTGGTCGATCGCGAGTGACAGTCCCAGGTTCCCGGACCAATGCGATCGATCGGGTACGCGCCAGGGATTCACATCAAAAGGGGCACACGATGGGCAGAAACATAGAAGTCGACCGCAACAGCGCAGCGGAGGTTGCGCACGATCCGTTGGCGGAAACCGGCGACGGCGGCATGGTGCGGGTCATCGGCTACGCCAGCTGCGTCCAAGTCGGCGCGACGGCCGCGCTTGAACTCAAGCAGCAAGCCGAGGTAATAACCGATGAGTGCAAGCGTCGCGGGTTTGAGCTGATCGAGCTCGTCGGTGAACGGACCCCTGCCACGGGCAAGGGACTCAGCCGGCCGGGGCTCTCCTACGCGCTCGATCGGATCAAGGCTCGCCAGGCGAGCGGGCTGCTCGTCGTCGAGTTGTCACGAATCACCCAGTCGGTGGGCGAGCTCGGCACGATCATGGAGTGGCTCCATGGACTCGACGCACGCTTGATCGCCTCCTCCGACGCCTTCGATAGCGAATCCGAGGACGGTCGTCTGGCCGGCGCATTGCTGATCGAAGTGTCGAAGTGGGAACGGACTCGGATCAGCGAGCGGACACGCAACGGTCTCCGGGCCGCACGTATGAACGGCCGGTCCGCCGGACGTCCGGCGGTCGCGGACGACCCGGACCTCAGCCAGCGAATCGCCCACATGCGCGCTCAAGGAATGACGTTGCAGGCGATCGCCGACCAGCTGAACGAGGAGGGCGTGCCAACCGTGAGGGGGGGTGCCAAATGGCGCCATTCGAGCGTCCAGGCTGCGGCGGGCTACCGGCGCGACCAGCGTACCGACGCACCCGCGCTCCAGATCGAGAGCCACGGCAACCGATGAACAGCGCGCGGGACGACACAGAATCAGCTGAGTCGCGGCTCCCGCGCGCCTGCCCGGCCACGCCACCGGGGATCTCGTCGCGGTTGTGGGCACTCATCTTGTGAAGTGGCTCATCATCATTGTCGGCTTGGCCGTGGCGGGGCTTATCGTAGGCTCGCGCATGTTCTGGGGCACGATGCCCACGACATCGGCCAACGCCACTGCCGCCAAACCGGCGGACACGCAATGTCCGAGGCCCGGGACCGGCGGGACTCAGTCGATCGGTGGCAGAACTTACGCTCTCGAGGGAGTGGACACCTTCACGAAAGCCGCGCCGATCGGCTCGTTTGCCTCCACGAGCCCGGCTCGGATCGTGTACCGGGGTGACCACGGCATGGCGTGGACGGAATATCCTGACGGATGGCCGTCCACTTACTCTGCTGGGAACGCCGAGGGCTATCAGCCGTCCACCGTCCTGTCGGTCCACAATGGCCTACTCGATTTCTATCTGCACAGTAATCCCCGCGGTAACCCGGTGGGCGCCGATCCGTCGCCGTTGCCCGGTGGAAGGCGATACCAGACGTACGGCGCATGGTCATTCTGTGAAAAAGTGGCCCCGGCTGACTCTCACCGCCTCGATGATTTTCATCAGGCTCCGCTGTTGTGGCCGCTGGCGAGCAACAAATGGCAGTCGGCGGAGTCGGACTATCCCGAGGCGGATCTGAGCGCCTTGGACTTTTCGAGCTTCTCGCATTGGGGCATGTCCGGGGCGCAGGACGTGTTCGATGTTCAGTCGGTGGAGCCGGACTTTGACCCGACCCAGTGGCACGTCTACACACAGGCCTGGGGCCCAGGGTTCCGGTCCTACTACATCGACGGACAGTTGGTGGGGACGAGCACCAGCCAGGTATGGTCAGGCCCCGAGCGGTGGCAGCTTCAAATCGAGCCGTCCGGTGTGACCGACGGCGATTCCGGTCACGTCTATGTGAAATGGGTGTGGATCGGTAAAGGCCCCTTGAGCCGATCCGTTTCGCGCGACGGGCACACAGGCACCGCCCCCGCCGGCTGATACAAAATGAAGCCCGGGGAGTGTTACCGGATGTCAGTGCCGTCCCGTTGCGTCTCGCCTGAAATTCACAACATCGAGGTCCGGGCGTCGGCGCGAAGGTTTTCGCCCCGGCCCCGCCCCGCGGGAAGACAGCTTCGGCCTCGTTCGGCTAGAGGCCCGCGCCCGGCGCCGCCCGGCCATAGGGTCGCCCGGCCGCCACATCGCCGTACGGCCGACCCCCCGACACGACCGCCTAACCGCCGACCAGAGCTCCTGGCGCGCCGACGAGAACCGCCGACCCGCCGAGCACAACCTCGCCCGCCGACCAGGACCGGCAGCCCGCTGATCACGACCGCGGGTCGTCGTGCCGGACCGCCGGACCGAGCGGATCTCGCCGCCCCGTAGCCGGCAAACGGCGCTCAGATAGCGACCGTCGAATCGTCTCCGGCTCGCGCCCACCAGACTCCAGGCGGCGTGGTCGCGGACCCCGGGCGAGGACGAGTCGCGCTGGCCTGTGGTAGCTTGCCCCACCGGACCCGCGCCCAAAATTTAAGAAATTGGCGTGTTAGGACTTCTAGATGCGGGTATTTTCGCGCCGTCGAACCCGCGTCGCCGGTGCGGGGCTCAATTTCCGATCGGAAGGGACCGATTATGAGACCGATCGCCTAGCGGCACTCATCCAGGGGCTGGCCTGGGCGAGGACGTGCGCTTGTGATGGGCTGGGCCATTAGCGCGTCGTAGCCAAGGACGTATCGATAACGGTGCCCCGAAGGGCATCGGACGGCAACGACGAAGGAGCTAAACCAGTGAGACGGTTCTGGATTTGTCTGGGTTTGATGATGGCTTTGCTTTTCGCATGCGCAGCCACCGTCTGGGCCCAGGGGCAGCATGCGCGTCGATCCCGGTCCAGCCAAAGAAGACACCGCACGGGCGCTCAACGCCACAAGACCCGGAAGCACCACAAGTGCCAGAAGCATCACCGGTGTCGTAAGAAGCACAAGCGCCACCACCCGACCGGCCAAAGGGCCCCGTTCGTTCCTGCTCCCGGCACCACAACGGGCGTACCCGCGTCGTCCGGCGGAACGATCCAGCACGTCGTGTGGATCTGGATGGAGAACAACGACTACTCGAACATCTTCGGCCCCCAGCCGTACGAAACCCAGCTCGCAAATACCTACGGACTCGCGGAGGATTACTACGGCGTCGGGCACTACTCCGCTGACAACTACATCGCTGCGACCAGCGGTATTCCTTGGAACAGTTGTCTCGGCGGTGACGGCTCTGCCTCAAGCTGTCCGCAGTCGCAGGACAACATCTTCCACCAGCTCGGCGCCGGCAACGCCGTCAACTATGTCGAGTCGGGCAACACCGACAGCAATCACAATCCTTCCGAGTACTACACGGACCTGAGTGGCGGCAACTACGAGCAGTCGCTGCCGTCTGCCCCGTTCTCAGCGTCGGCGTTCAATCCAAAGTTCGTGTTCATCTCGCCGAATCGCAGCGATGATGACCACGACACCAGCGCGAGCGCGGGCGACTCCTGGCTTTCCAGTGAGGTACCGGCGATCATGGCGACCCCGCAGTACCAATCCGGGACGATGGCGATCTTCGTCACGTTCGACGAATCGAACGTCAACGACACCGTGGGCGCGACCAGTCCACCGAACAACCACCTCTACACGGCGGTGATCTCGCCCTACACGCACGGCGTGAAAAGCAGCACTCCGTACACTCACTGGTCCCTCCTGCGGACGACGGAGGAATTGCTTGGGCTTCCACTCCTCGGAAATGCTGCCACGGCTAACTCGATGGTCGCCAACTTCGGCCTTTGACTCCACCACCGAAAAGTCGAACGGTGATCGCTAAACCGGGACTGCGCCGCTTGATACTTGTCGCCCTTGCGATCGGTGGGCTCTTCGTCGGCGCCGCCACCGTGTCCGCCCGCCCGCAGACGAATCTTACCGTTCGTTCCGCTCTCCACACCGGGGCCCGGGGGGCACGCCATCACAAGCGCGGCCGCCGTAAGCACCCCCGGCGCACCTGCACTATCGATCGCCGGCGCGGACACCAGAAGAAGTGCAAACCGCGGCACCGGTCCCACCCCACGCCGGGCAAGCCGATCACGACCGGCAGTACCCCGCCCACCCCCACACCTACCACCGGTACGTCCACGGCTGGACCGTGTCCGAGTGGCCCTCCCGGGAACGCTCTATCCGTCGGAGGGAACACCTACGCACTGGAGGGGATGGACACGTTCACCAAGGACGCCCCGACAGGATCGTTCGCGCAATCGGCGAACAACCAGATCGTTTATGCCGGTGATCACGGGATGAGCTGGACGGGCTATCCCGATGGAACTCGGTCTACGTACTCGGGCAGCGCCGAGGGCTACCAGCCGTCGACAGTGCTGTCGGTTCACGGTGGCGTTCTCGACTTCTACCTGCACAACGACTCGGGCGGCCATCCCGTCGGCGCCGATCCTTCGCCCCTGCCGGCGGCCAACCGATATCAGACGTACGGCGCATGGTCCTTCTGCGAGCAGGTTGCTCCAGCCGACTCCCACCGCCTTGACGACTTCAAGCAAGCGCCCATGCTCTGGCCCCAAAACGACAGCGATGGCCCGTCGGCGGAGTCAGACTTTCCGGAGGCGGCCTTTAACGTGCTCAGCTTCTCCGGATTCGCCCACTACGGGGGGTCCGGATCTCAGGATGTGTTCGAGATCCCATCCGTTGATCCGAGCTACGACCCGACTGAGTGGCACGTCTACACGCAGGTCTGGGGTCCGGGCTTCCGGTCCTACTACGTCGACGGCCAGCTCGTTGGAACGAGCACCCACCAGGTGTGGTCAGGACCCGAGCGCTGGCAGATGCAAGTCGAACCGGTGGGTGGTATCAACGACGGCGACACAGGCCATGTCTATGTGAAATGGGTCTGGATCGGGACCCGCTCGTGACCACGCCGTCACGGTTCGAGGTCGACCCCGGTCGCTGAGCCGCGACTGCCGTTCGCCGATCCGTTACCTCGGCGCCCGGCCGGGCGAGGCGGACTGGCCGCGGACCGCGCGTCGCCAGATCTCTCCCACGGAGAACCGCCGTCTCTCGGTGCCTTCAGGCGACGCCCCCGAGTCGCCGCGCATCGCCACCCAGATCGCAATAGCCGCGCCGAGCGTCTGACCGATCAGCCACCCCCAGCCGGCGCCGGACAGACCGACGCTCGGGATCAGCCACAGGTCGAGCCCGATCGTGGCAACAGTCGAAACACCGGCGATCAGCAGCGCTGGCCCCACACGTTGGCGGATCCTCTCGACGGCGATGACGAAGTTCACGATCGTGAATGGAATCAGTGCAACGGCGAATAGCCGCAGCAGGTTCGCGGCGTGGACGTACTTGGGACCGAACGCATGCATGATCGGACCGGCGAACAACACCACGAACGCGACCAGTGGAATCACCACGACGAACGCCAGCCGACTTACCTGGCGCACCAGCGTGCTCACCTTCGTCTCCGCCAGCGCCCCCTCGACCACGAGGGCGCTCGACATGTTCACCGCCAGCAACCGGAACGAGAAGCTGACGGCCCACGCCGAGTAGTAATAGGCGTTGGCTGTGCCGAGCATAGACAGCACGAGGAGCGTCACGAGCGAATCGGGGATGGCAGCCGTGACCGCGACGAAATGATGTCCTGCGGCGAAGTGAACCAGTTGACGTTTGGAGGGAAGCCGCGGCGCCACCTCACGTTCCCTTCTGAGGAACTTGCCGAACAACGCCACGTTGATCACGATCACGAGTCCGACCAGGCCGAGTATCCAGGCGCCGAAAATGGCCCACGCGCTGGCTGACGCGGCGAGCGCCACGAGCAGAACCGCCTTGATGGCGCCGAACGTCGCGTTCTCGATCGGCACCCATCCGGCCCGCCGCAGGCTGACCAGAACCGGGTCCTGAAGCGAGAACACAATCCAGAGCGCAATCGACGCGGCGAACAGCAGCATCGTCAGCGGACTCTCGGTCAGGACCCCCAGTCCGGCGAGTTGCGCAAATCCGACCAGGAAGACGCCGGCCGACGCGAGTCCGATCGCGATCGCCGTCGCGTACGTCAGCCGTACGAGCCGGGTCTGAGCGCCACCGGCTACGGGAACGAAGCGCAGGAGCACGTATTGCAGTCCGATCCACCCCAAGCTGGAGACGAGCATCATGGCGCTGATCGCGGCCGCGGCGATCGCGTAGGCGTTGGCCGGATACAACCGCGCCGCCAGAACCCAGTACGCGAACCCGAGAATGCCGTTGAACCCCGTTGTCAGCATCAGCGCGAACGAGCTGCGGTACAACGGCACCCGGCGGACATCGTTCAGGCGAGCGACGTAACTCATGCTTCAAGCCCGAACTCGTGCGCGAGTGTTCCGACGGCCCGCTCGGCCGGCCAGGAGTCCGGCACCAACACACGACGGGCGGATACGCTCGCGAAAGCGCGAGCAATAAGTTCCTTCTCCTCGGCCAGCAGCGCCGCGAATGCGGCTTCGAGGCCGGGCAAGCTGAAGATCGCCGAGCGCTGGCTCAGCAGAACATCACCGGTCTCCGCCACAAGCTCCTGCTGCCCGAGAAGCGCCGAGCTGAGCGTGTCGACCGCGGCGCGCTGGATGACAACCACCTCGCCGACGGGAAGGCACATCGGACTGGCGCCCGCCCCCAGCGCCGAGGCACTGATCTTCAGCGGCGGCGCAACGAAACCCCGGGTTAGTGACTTGACCTGGCCAAGGCCGGTGAGCGTACGGCGAGCTGACGGGCGCAGTGCTGCAAACGCCGCCGGTGCCGTTCGCGCCAGATCCGGGTAAAGCCGGAGCCGGCGGGGAAACGGCCGACAATATTCGCCTGGCATGATTAGAACCTGGTCGTCGCCCAATACCCGCCGGCCGGCGGCCAGGGCGAGCGCCGCCAAGCTGCTCTTTCCGCTCCGCGAACGACCGATCAGCAGCAGGGCCTTCCCATCCTGGGCGATGGCGGCGCATGGCAGAAGTACACAGCCGGCGCGGACCGCGGCAAGCGAAACCAGCGGCTCGAGGATATAGCTCTGCACGAGCGCGAGTCCCAGCGGACCGCGAACGTCGACCTCCAAGCGCAGTGCGTCGGCATCTGGCGTGGCCGGGAACGACGCGCGCCACCGAGCCAGTTTGTGCGTCCCCCGCAACTCCGCCTTACCCGTCCTCCCTCGAGCCCTGCGGTCGTGACCATGACTGCCGACGGTCGCCTCCACAGCGGGAACAGAGGATTCGGTCTCGAGCGCGGCGGAAGCATACTCCGCGCGAAAGTGGGCCCTGGCGCGGCGGTCTCCCCGAACGGACAGGACGAGGCCAGGTCCAAACCCGTAGAGGTCCGCCCGCCCCAGCGCGGTGTCAACACCACTGCGCCAGCGCATCCGCGACCTTTCTGGGATCCGTCGGGAACGGAGCCCTCACCTCGAGCAGTCGGACACCGGCGAGAACGTTTCGGAGTAGATCTGCTTCGCGGCCGGCGACGCTGACCAGCGGCGACGGGTCCGGCTGTGCGGTGGCATAGCGAACACGAGCGTCGAGTTCGTAAAGCGATCGACGCTCATACGCAGCGGACTGGGCGAGGCGCTGCGCCGTCCATCCGACCTCCGCCTCGCGAACGGTTACCTCTTCCCCGGGTACCGTCGTCAGCATCGCGAGCGTCACCAACGGCGGGGTCGCGGTGGGGTCCTGTGGTGAGCCATAGATCGCCGCGACTTCGGACTGACGAAGCGACAGCCGACCCGTGAGCGTGAGTACGCGTCCCAGCTGTGCCTCCGCGGCGTCCGTGATCGGATTTGCTGCCGCCGCGGAGAGCAAGGGCAGCGCACCGCGCACTGTTCGAGAGGCGCGCAGCCGCGCCCGCTGTGATGTCCGGAGATGCGCCCGCAGGCGCGGGAGATAGTCAAGTACCCAGTCGCGTACGCCGACTGAGACCGGAAAGGCGTGGATACGCGCGTTGCTGTCAATTACGGTCCACTTGTCCGAGATGAAGCGTGCCCCTGACTCGGCGAGCGCCAACGCGGTCTCGGTCTTGCCGGTCTCGGACCAACCACACACCACGATGCCACCCCCTCGGAGCTGAACGGCCGCGCCGTGTACAACAACAGCTCCGCGTTTAATTGTAGCAAGTTGGAGTAGCGGACGCACCAGGTCTGAGAACGCAACCCAGAGCGGAAAAGTACGGTCATAGGAGAGACGTACCTGCTCGGTTTGTCCCGACAGCCGGGGTAGCTCGAAGAGCGAGTCGCCACGCATGAGGTAACAACGCCCGTCGAGGACACAGGTATGCCGACCATCTCCGGCCGGACCGTGGACATCGCGCAAGCTTCGAGGTAGGATGGCGTTGTTGGGGCAAAGCACCACGTCGGTCGTCTCGGGATCGACGCCAACACTCGGCTGGTATGGATCGAGCTGCGAGTCGACATACCGGACTATCCGCTCTCGGTCATCGTCGATCGTGAGGCTGGCCAGGCCATCCAAGTCGAATATGCGCGTCATGAACGAAAGTAGTCTCTCACCATGCTGACCAAGGCTCGGCCTGTGGTCATCACCTTGCCGAGCAACGCTCGGAGCACGGGCAGTCTTGCGCTATCGCCGGCCATCGCCGCCGGCGCGGTCTTCCTAAGCGTTGTCTCACTCGCCGGCGCCCGGCTGAAACTTGACGGTTATGGCCTGCTGCACAGCCTCCCCTGGCCGTATTACTTCGGGCTCGCCGGTCTCCCCCTGGCATCAGTGGTCGAGTGGCGCCGAGAGAGGTCGCGGCCACTGTTGTTGCTCGCCTACGTCACGGCCTTCCTGTTGCTGGTCTGGCTCACTCCTTACGTGCTCGAGGGCACCCCCAGGTTCCGGACCGGCTACCTGAGCTACGGCTACGTGGACCCGGTGGTCCGAGGGCAGGGTCTGCTCCCTCGCCTGTTCATCTACCACAACTGGCCGCTGTTCCCGCTCCTGATTGCGGCGATTCAGAACGTCACCGGCATCTCGCCGCTCAAGATGATGGACTTCTGGCCCACCGTCATCTCGGTGCTGTACATGGTCCCGTTGTCCGCGCTGCTGCTCATGGCGACGGACCGGTCGTGGCCGGCCGAACGACCCTGGCGGACATCGCTGAAGGCCACGCTTCGCGTGGACGCTCGGTGGGTGGCCGGCCTCTGGGTGTTCGTCATCTTCCAGTGGACCAACCAGGACTATTTCAGCCCGCAAGCGCTTACATTCTTGTTCTATCTCGGGCTCGTTGTCGTGCTGGCACACACGGCCCTGCGCCGGGACGGGGTATTCAACGGGGCGAGTGGCGCGGCGACCGTAATCCTGTTCACGCTCATCACCGCGACCCACGTTCTGAGCGCGGTCGTCGCGCTGTTCGTCATCACCGCGCTGACGTTGACGCGACAGTTGAAGCGACCGACCCTGCTCCTGCTCTGCCTGCTCGTGTTCGTCGTGTGGCAGGCCTATGCGGCGGCCCCGTTCTACGAGTTCTACGGCCACCGCCTGCTCCAGACGGTGTTCGCGGCTGGCGACTTCCTGCAGTCGAACGTCTCCGGGCGAATCAGTGGCAGCGGCGCCCACTTGACCGTCGGCCGGCTGCGTGTGGCCGTCACCGCGATTGTGTTCGCGCTCGGTGTGTTCACGGTGCTCGTGCAGCTTCGACCCGGCCGCCGTCGGATATGGAGGCCCATGACGCTGTGGCGGGCGCTTTCAGACGAGGTCCGTTTCGCGCTCGTGCTGCTGATTGCCACGGTTCTCGTGGGGCCGATATCCATCTACGGCGGTGAAATGCTGATCCGGACCGAGCTGTTTAGCCTCCCACCGCTCGCAATGATGATCGTTGCCACGGCCGACAACCGCCGCGTGCTCACCGCGGTCGCGGCCATACTCACCGTCATGGCGCCGCTCCACATCGTCACCCACTACGGCAACGAGCTCTATGACTACGTCTCGCCCGGTGAAATCGCAGGGTTCAACTACATCGCGGATCACCTGGCGCCGGCGAAGATCTACGGCGGTTTTCCGGGTGGCGGCTTCCTGAAGTCGGCAACGCTCCGATGGCGCAACAGCACCGTGCCGAATGCCAACCACGTTCCTGCGCCGATCGACTTCCTGGAGCCGAACAGCGCACAATTGGGGGAGGGCACCCGGAGACGTCTACGTGGCGTTCAGTCGCGGCGACGTCGCCGCGGCGACGCTGTTCTACAACCAGCCTAACCTGATCGGCGAAATGCAGCGCCTCGTGGCGCACAACCCCCATTTCCAGGCCGTGTACGTCACCCCCGACTACTCGATCTACCGGTGGTTGCCTCCGCCACCCAGGCGGCGGGCCACCGCCAACGCCTATGGGGTGCACCCCGGGGCCAGGCCGGCGCGTGCGGGTGCCTACGCGAGCGGGTCTACCGCGGGCGGCGCGACCCCAGCCGGGCGCCGCACGCGGAAGGCAACCACCCCAACCAGGTAGCCGACCGCCGCCGCACCCACCGCGCCGATCACGGCGGCAAACTGTCCCGCAGCGTCCCCGGCGCCGCGGCCGCCGACTACGCCTCGGATGCTGCTCTTGAGTCGCGCGGCCAGCGCATGGCGCAGGTACGCGCGCTCCGTGTCCAATGAACGGCTGTCGCTCAGGCGACGCACCAAAGCCTTCGAGATCCCTTCGAAGTAACAGCGGCGAAGCAGGTAGCTTGCCGTCGCTCGCGCGGCCGGTACCCGGTGGTCGATTTCTGCCCCGGCGGTCAGCGCGATCCGCGCGCCGCGCATCGCCCGAGCAGCCCGCAGGCAGAACTCTGTCTCCTCGCAACCCAGCGGCAGGCTGCCGAGGCGGCCGATCGCCGGATTGAAGTGTCCCACCGTCTCGAACAGTCCGGCGCGGAACGCCATATTGCATCCGAGAGGGTTTCGCACGTCGCCGGATTCAGGAAGCCCCGAGTAGGAGCATCCCACCACCCACAGGAATTCAGGGGGCAACCACCCGGGCTGCGCGGTCTCCCAAAGCGGCCGCGCATGGCCACCGACTCCCACCACCTCTGGGTCGTCAAACGTGCTGAGCAAGCGTGCCAGCCACTGCTCATGTGCGATCGCGTCGTCGTCGATGAACACGATGTACTCGCCCCGACTGCGGGCGATCGCCGTATTGCGCGCCGAAGACAGGCCGCGCGGGCGCTCGTTGGCCACCACCTGGACCTCATCGGGAAGACGGGCGCGAAGCTGTGCCTGTAGAGACTCGTTGTGATCGACAACTACAATCATCTGGTCCGGAGGAGGCTCCTGTGCGAGGACCGATTTCACGCAGTCGACAGTTTGCTCGAGCCTCGGGGACGCGAATGCGCACACCACGACGGTCGCGCTCGCGGCGTTGACAGTCGCCATCGACTCTGTGGTGTACATCGACTCGGTGGTGTTCACGTGTGTCTTCCTGTAGCCGTCATTGTGCCTTTACCGAAGATGCCACGTCCCCGCGCCGATCACTGACTTGCGCGGGGACGTGGGTAACACATGCTTGACGTGACCGACGATGCATCTCGCCGTGCCACCGACCAACCCCAATGGCGGCGCCGGCGGCTCGCCTTGCGACTCACCGCCGGCGCCTATGGGGCAAGCCTATGCCGTCAGCGTGATCCGCTTGGATGCGCGGATGGTGCCGTGGCCCGAAGGCGTAAAGGCGCCCTTCGCCATCAGCTGCATCCTCGTGTTGCCGCTGAGTAGGCTGCGACCGCTGGAGGTCAAGAAGACCACCGCATTCGCTCGCCCTGACCTATGGAACACGAGAGCGACCGTCGCGACCAGCGTCTTATTGCTGGACCAGGAGATCACGAGGCGACCCGGCGACGGAGCTACGAACGTGAACTTGTAGCCGCCGTGCTTGAGCACGCCGCGAATCGTTCCCGCGTTGCCCTTCGCGGCCAGTACCTTCAGGAGGAGTCGACGGATCTGGGCCTTGTTGATCCTCACGGGCCCGGTCGACGTTCCCGAGCCGCCGTTCTGGCCGCCGCTACCGCCGCCGTTCTGGCCGCCGTTTCCGCCGCCGTTACCGCCGGACGCGGGCGTGCCGGACTTGACCACACCGGTCGCGCCAGAGCTCGCCGGGGCGCTGGTGATGCCGCCGGCCGTCGCCGACTCCAGCACCCGCAGGGTGTGACCGACGTCAGACTTGATCGCCGTGTAGCTCTGCGACGTGGCTCCGGCAATTGCTGAACAGTTGTTGCCGGAAGCATCACAGTCCTGCCACTGATACGAGTAGCCGCTCGGGGTCTTGGGGATCCACGACCCGTGCGACTCGGTCAGTGTCTTGCCCTCCTGTGCGGTCCCACCGATCGTCGGCAGCGCCGTGTTGCCCGGCGTGACGACGGTCGTTGTCACGGGGGAATGCGTAGAGCTGCTGCCCGCCGAATTTGTGGCCGTGACGTAAGCCACCATCGTGTGGCCGAGGTCGGCGTCCTGGAGGACGTACGTCGGCGACGTGCTGGGCGGGGCCGGGAACGCCGCCCCGCAGTGAAGCCCTGCACCGTCGCATCGGCGCCACTGGTAGCCAAACGTGATCGGCTGGGTCCCGTCCCACGTCCCGGGGGTAATGGTCAGCGTCTGGCCATCCTGCGTGACGCCGGTGACCCTCGGCCCCGGCGGGTGGTTGATCGGCGTTCCGGCGGTGACGACACCGGTCGGCGACGAGCTCGCGGGTGTGCTGCTCCCAGATGCGTACGCGGTAACGAGGAAGACCAGCGTCGAGCCGACGTCCGACGGCGCGATCTGGTAGGTCGTGTTAATCGCGCCCGGGATCGCGGTGCAGGCAAGCGTGGTGGGGTTACAGTCCTCCCACTGCCGCTTAAGGTAGGACTGACCCGTCCAGGTACCGTCGGTTGACTGGAGGTACCTCCCGACTGTCGGACTGCTGATTTCGTTCGGCGGCGCGTTCGGCGGAATTACGATCGTCGGCGGTGAAGTGTTCACCGGTGGTGGCGCCGCCGCCGCCACCGGAGCCGCGCCGGCCGCCCCCGGGAACGCGATGGCTGCCAGCACTGCGGCGAGCGCCGGTAGCCAGATGAATGGTAAACCTGGCGAGCCGCGGCGTCGCCGCGCGCCCTCGTTTACAGATGTTTGCCCCATGAAATGTACCCCCTAATGGTGGTTGACTTACTGGATCTAACTACGGAGAGTCCGATGAACCTTGTCTGCTGTCGGCACCGGCCGCGCCGTGTCACAGTCCGATCACCCTGGCCAGCCTGAGTCCGCTCAGGACCAGCCCGAGCAGCACGGCCCAGGCCGTAAACGGCGCGATGTACCGGGCGATGACCGAGAAGCGCCCGCCCTCTGCACCACGCCCCACCTCAAACGGGACAGCGATGACGAGGATCGCCAAGGTCACAAGCAGAAGGCGCCCGTCGTATGCGAGATGAGCGAGCCTGATGAGCAACAGCACTAGTGCAACCGCTCCGGCCGCCACGGCCGCGGGAAGGGCGAACAGTCCCACCAGCGTGCCTGCCACGAGCAACTTGCGGCCGCGCCCTTGCGCCGGGACCCCGCGATCTATCAGGCCGCGCCATAGTCCGATGTAGTTCCCGACGGCGAAGCCCGCGAAGTACGGCCACGGCCGCAATGCCTCCCGCATGCCGCGGGCCATCCCGAGCGCCGCGGCCGCGAACGGGATCACGGCATTGAGTAGCGCGGGGCCCCCATGCTTGCGCACCATGCGGCCAAGTCCGGCGCCGTCGGCAAGCCACTGCTTGCCGGCGAATGCGAATCCGTCCGCGAAACGGTGCAACCCGACCATGCCCTCGGAAACCCCGATCCGGAAGCCGGCCCGCGATAGCCGGATCCGCAGATCGATGTCCTCGCCCGAACGAAGCTGGCCATCGAGTGGGTGGGCCAACAGAAGGTCGCGAGCTATGAGGCTCGCGCAGACGCCGAACCACTGCCTGCTGTTCCCGCGATTGTGATGGTCGGCAAGCGACTTACTCCAGTAGTCGCCGGCCCCAACGCTGTGGAGCCCAGCCTGAAGCGCCACCAGCTGGCGGTCGCACCTCTCCCGGTCGAGATCGCGCAACGCCGTGGGCGGCAGCACCACGTCGGCGTCGACCAACGCTATCCACGGCTGCGACGCAGAGGCGACCCCCATCATTCGTGCCGCGGCCACACCCGAGCCGCCGTCGTCGATGACCTTGTCCACCCACGGTCGGGCGAGCTCGACAGTCCGGTCGGTCGAACCACCGTCGACCAGGATGATCTCGGCGGGATCGTTCTCCCGGATTGCGCGCAGACACGACTCGATCCAATCTTCGGCGTTGCGGGTCGGCACCACGGCGCTGATGTGAAGCGTCCCGGTGGGCGTCCTCGCGGGCGGGGCTATCGCCGCCGGGGCGCCAAGGACGAGCTGCTCGAAGCGCAGGGCCGCGTCATGCTCCGCGGCGTGGCGCCAAGCGACGCGAACCTTCAGCGCGGGCGCCTCCCCGAACCAGACGACGTTGATCGTCTCATCCCCTACGACCATCCGTCTCGCCGTCCGCACAGAGGTCGGGCTGGGCGGCTGACGACCCATCAGCTTTCGCGCTCGGAGAAGTAGCGCACTCAGGAGATAGGCGATCGGGCCGACCAGCATCCCGAACAGCGTCACCAGCTTGAGATGCCGCGGCCGCCTGCTCGACCGTTCAATGCCCTGCCCCGAGTCGGGATCACGCCGACGGCGCAGCTCCGCAGCCAAGTTTCGCAGCCACTGGCGACGATGCGGACCAGATACCAATTGCTTGCCGACCATCGCGCCCAGACCAACGCCGTGGCGATACGCCCGGCGCCGCCCGGATTCCGCAGCGCCGGGATCCTCGCGCCAGACCACAGCACTCGGTTCGTATGAGAGGGCGTAGCCCCGCCGAAGCATCCGAACGAGCAGATCGTGCTTCTCACCGCCGCACGCCAACGTCGAGGGGCCCAACGCGGGATCAAACCCGCCGATCTCACGAGCGACCTGCGTAGGCATCATCAAGCTGCCGCCGTCGCCGAGTGCAGCGCTGGCGTAGGCGAGGACCGGAATCCCGCTCCCGGGGTGTGGGGGCCGATAGGTCTTTCGCCCGGATCCCTCGCCGGCCCCGGCGGGCGGTTCGAGCAGAAACCGAAGTTCACTGTCGAGGCCACCTGGCAGGCTCAGGCTCGTCACGCACGCAATGCCGGTCTCACTCCGAAGCGCCTCCGCGCTGGAACGGAGCCAGTCTCGATCGACAACGAGATCGTCGTCAACGAATGCGACGACGTCCCCTTCGGCCCGACTCAATCCGGTGTTACGGGCAACCGAGATGGATGACGATGGCGCCTCGACGTAACGCAGCCGATGGTCACTCGGAAAATCGTTGACGAGCATCCGGGGAATATCCAAGGATTGT
This sequence comes from uncultured Solirubrobacterales bacterium, assembly GCA_963737055.1. Taxonomy (GTDB): domain Bacteria; phylum Actinomycetota; class Thermoleophilia; order Solirubrobacterales; family Solirubrobacteraceae; genus Palsa-465. The sequence goes on from CAVTRE010000006.1 coordinate 749,278, forward strand.
GGGCGGCGCTCGACGACAATCACTTCGAAGTCGTCGTAGTCGCTCCTCAGAATCGAGCGGAGGCAACGCTCCACCGTCCGCAGATCACTGCTGGCGCTGACGACGACGCTGACGGAGGGGTCGAGAACTCGCATGGCCGATGCCTCGGTCGCCCTGGTGCCGTCGGGTATCAGGGCCACCTGCGCGCTCCATTCATCCCGTTTTCGAATCGACGGCGGCTCTGCCACCACACCCGTGCGTTGCCCACCTCGGCCCCTGACTGCGCCACGCCCGAAATCACCGGCTCAGCCCCGGACTGGCGCCGCTTCGGAAGCTGCGGTGTGAGGTCGACCACCTCGCTCGGAGTCCTCTCCGGCTCGGAATCGACTGGCTCTCCGACCAGCCGTCGATAGAGCCTCCACGTGGAGTCGATCACCGATTCCCAAGACGTGGCTGACGACGGAAGCAACGCAGCGCTCGAGCTGATCGGAAGCCGCGCGGCCTCCTCGATCGCATCGGCCACGTCGAGCGGCGAACCTCTCGGGGCAACGAACACAACCGGCCCGAGACCGGGCCGGCCGGCGGCCTGCCGGTGAATCGGGAGGTCGGATGCCACCACCGCGACGCCCGCCACACGCGCTTCGGCCACCAGCGATCCGGAGCCTCCGTCCCCGGGAAGGGTGACGACGACACGAGCGGTGCGCAGCCAGCGGAACAGCAACTCGTCCGAAACCGCGCCCACGAATCGGACTCGTGAGGAGATGCGGAGGTCAGCCGCAAACGCGGAGAGCCGAGCGCGCGCCGGTCCGTCACCGACCACGACGAGCCGAAACTCGGGATCGAGACTCGGCATCGCCGCGATGGCACGTCCAACCCCCGTGGCGTGGTTCAGTCGGTCGGCTGCGAGGACCACGATGTCGTCAATGTCGAATGGCGTGGCCGCGCCGAGCGCCGCCATGTCGACTCCGTCTGGAAGAACCTGTGTCCGGCGGTTCGCCTCGGGAACGATTCTGCAGACCACGTCCCGTTCGAACTCAGAAGCACAAACGATCTCGACGGCCGCGCCGACAATCGCCCTCGTCGCCCCCGCGTGGCGCCAGTTCGCGAACGCGTCCACTGGGACGCTCGGCGTAAAAACCAGGTGGCGTACCCGCGTGCTCGCAACCGCCGTCGCGAGCGACAGCTGCCTGGTATGAACGTCGACGACATCGAACGGCGGGAACGCAACGCGTAGGCGTTCGAGCAGCCGCGGCGCAGCGGGGAAGCGCAGTGGGCCAGCCACCGTCGGAAAGCGGCGGATGATCACGCCTTCCCGGCGCTCGGGCACGAGTTGCGCGGGACCCTGCGTCAGGATCTCGACTTCGACGCCACGCTTCGCGAGACCGCGCGCCAGCTCATCGACGCGACGCTCCAGGCGTCCGCGCTCGGGTAGGTAGCTCGACGCGACGAGCGCCACTCTCATGATCCCAGCAAGCGGTAGGCGATGCGGCGCAGGGCCGCGGTTTCCGACGCCGTCGAGAGCCGCTCGCGGACGATCGTCCGCAGGACACGAGTGCCGTCACGAACGGTATGCAGGTTGCTCTCTCCGTTCAGGCGGACCTGCTCGAAGCTTGGAACCTCATGAACGATCAGCCCGGCCTTCGCGACTCGGACGTTGATCAGCGTTTCTACCTCAAAGCCGTCGCAGTCCACCCGCAGGTACGGCAAACACCGTGCCCAGAACGCGTTATAGCCGTAGCACAGGTCGGTGTAGTGGGTCCCGTAGAGCGTGTTGACGAACGCTCCGAGCAGGCGGTTACCGAGGCTGCGGGCGCGAGTGATGTCCGTGCTCGCGCCGCCCTGCGCGAACCGCGAGCCCTTGACGAAATCAGCGCCATTACAAAGCGCAGAGACGAAGCGCGGAATCTCCGCGGGATCGGTCGACCCGTCCGCGTCGAGCGCGACGATGATCTCTCCGGTGCAGGCGGCAAAGCCCTCCGCCATGGCATTACCCTTACCCCGTCCCGACTGAGTCAGGATCCGTATGTCCGGCCGTAGCCGACGTGCGACGGCGACCGTTTCGTCCACCGAATGGCCGTCGACCAGGATCACCTCGTGAAGCCCTTCCGGGAGACGCGAGAAGACGTACGGCAGGTTCTTTTCTTCGTTCATCGCGGCGATGACGACGCTGACCTCGACCCCGAGCGGCACGAAGCGCGTGAGCGGCTGACGCAGCGTCGCCTCGCGCAACGCCGCGGTGTGACCCCCCTCGAGCGGTCCGTCGTCGATCAGCTCGAGCTCCATCGCTGACATCAACTGCCCATCCGGCTGCAGCATTTGTGGCCCCCTTCTGTGATCGTCGTGTGATCGCTCTCGATTATCTCCAGCGATCGACCGAGATCAAGGCCCGGACGAACGGATTGGTCGATGACGCGACCGACCGTTTACGTCATTGACGTGAATCTACGCGCCAGATCCGTCACTATCCGACAAGCGACGAGGTCACGGTGAAGGCTTACGAGGAGCCGTACTCACCATCGGGGGCTGGCAGGATCGCCCGCGGCTCTCCATTCGGGCCGCGGGCATCTTGCAACCGCGGTCACTCGACTCCGCTGCCGAGCTCCTCGCCTTGCTCGGCCTGCTCGATGAGCTCGATCGCGCGCCTGGCGGTTCGGCACTCCAAGCTTTCGCAGCAGCGATGCGACGTGCCGCCGCACGGTTACCTGTGAGATGCCCAGGTGGATCGCAATCTCCGCGGTTCCCTCGTGTCTTCGCAATCGTTGGAAGACCTCGAATTCGCGCGCGGTGAGCTCGACCTCGGCTTCCCCGGATGGCAGGATCACGCGACGCCTCGTCCCGCGCTCGCGAAACTCGAGCACCAGACGTCCGGTCATCGCTCGGGGCAAAGCGGCCTCGCCGCGCATCACGCCGATGATCGCGTGCGGCAATCGACCGGCCGGAGTGCTCATCAGCAGATAGCCATCGGCGCCGGCGCGCAACGCTTCGAATAGCTCTTCGTCGTGCGCCAAGCCCGTCATCATCACGATCTTGGTCTCCGGAAGCGCCTGCTTGATCCGGCGTGTGGCTTCGATTCCATTGCCCGGCAGTTCAACCGCGAGAATGCAGACATCCGGCCGATGCGCCAGCGCTACCCGCACGGCCTCTTCCGCGTTCGCCGCTTCCGCTACGACACGCATGCCATGAGGCTCGATCGCGCGCTTGATCCCGGCACGGATGGGCACCTGGTCATCTGCAAGCACCACCGTCAGCTCGCCGGCGGCGGACGTCACGGCGTTACCTCGTGTGGCCGCTATTTGCGGCTTCGCCGTACGCCCCGGTCCAGTGTGACCACACTGGGCGAAAAACGTATCACGCTACCCAGGGCTTCCGAGACCGTTCAGTTATGAACGCAGGAGGGGCGAGTAAGCCCATTGGCGACCGGCTCGCGAGGGAACACACTCCGGTCGTTCAACGGGGTGCAGGACGGAAGATTTCGAATGAATGGATTTTTGGGGGTCGGCGTTGCGACCGCCGAGTGGGCGCGTTCGCGTGATTCCGCCTGTCATATGCGTGCTGGCGATCATGGCCAGCTGGTGGGTGCTTGCCGGCGTGGCCGAGGCTACGCCGATGCCGAGCACGCCGGGACCATCGTTCACGGGAACTCTCCAGGTTGGAGGAACGCTGACGGCCAGCACGGGAACGTGGACCGACCTGCTCCCCATCACCGGCTACATGTACTCGTGGAACGGTGGCGCTTACGGCACCACGAACACATACGCAGTCACCGCGGCGGACGAGGGCAAGACGATCTCCGTCACGGTTCAAGCGACCGACTCCATCGGAAGTGCCACGGAAGGGCCCGTGTCAACGGCAGTAGTGCCGACTCCGCCAGCAAACAGCGCCGGCTTCCCGCCGACGATCGCGGGGATTGCCCAGGTAGGACAGACGCTGACGGCGGGCCCAGGAACATGGACGGGGACGGCACCGATCACGTTCACGTACACATGGGCGGCCGGTGGCGTCACGGTAGCGACAGGGCCGACCTACACGGTGCCAGCAGCGGACCTCAGCAAGACAATCGTCCTCTCGGTCACCGCGAGCGGCGCGGGCGGCGGTGGCGGCCCCGCCACCTCTGTTCCAACTGCGGCGGTGCTGCCCCTCCCACCCGTCGCCGGCGCTTCTAAGCCGACCATCTCGGGAACCCCGCAGCAGGGCCAGACGCTGACCGTGACGCATGCTGCCTGGGCCAGCGCGACCCCGCTCACCGCGATCGCCGATCAGTGGGAGCAATGTGACCTCTTCGGGGGCGGGTGCCAGCCGATCCCCGGTCAGACCGGGACGACCTACACGTTGACCCCGGGGGACGTGGGGCACACGATCGCGGTCTCGGAGACGGCGAGCAACATCGGGGGCACATCGACCGCGGTCGTCTCGAGCGCCACGGCGCCCGTCACGGCGACGAGCGCCACCTCGGTCGTCGCCTTCTCCTCAAACCCCCCGAAGACGAATCAGACCGTAACGCTCATCGCGACGATCAGCTCGAACTCGGGCAACGCGAGCCCGTCCGGATCGGTGACGTTCTTCAACGGGTCGGGCGCGATCGGCGGCTGCACGGGCAAGCCCGTCAACGGCGGCACCACCGTCACGGTGATCTGCCCCGCGGGCTTCGGAGCCGGCACGGCGCAGATCTCAGCCGCGTACCAGCCTGGTCCGGGCTCACTCGTGGTCGGTTCGACGAGCGCACCGACGTCAATCGCAATCGGCCGTGATTCGACGTCCGTCTCGCTCGCGGTCACCTCGCAAGTCAACGTCAACAGCACCGCGACGTACAGCGCCGCGCTCGTACTCCCGAGCAGCAACTCGGGGCCGATCGGGCCGACCGGTTCGATCGCATTCCTCGACGGCGGGCAGCCGATCCCCGGCTGCGGCAGCCAACAGATGACCAACCTGACGGCGACCTGCACGCAGAGCTACAACTCGACGGGGACGCACCAGATCTCGGCCGTCTACAGCGGCGACGCGAACTTCGCCGGGTCAACCTCGTCTGGGAGCTCGGTGCAGGTCGTCAAGAGTGGGGCGATTACCGCGCTTGGCTTCGTCAAGTCGCTCCTCCGGTGGTCTTTCTTCTACCACCCCACCTACACCTCGGTGATGCAGTTCGTGGTTTCCCAGATCGCCAACGGAACGACGGTCGAGCTCCAGTGCCAGGGCAACGGGTGCGCGTTCAAAAAGGTCCTGCTCACACCACGGCACAAGCGCCGCTCGATGAACCTCCTGGCCCGCTTCGACCACAAGAAACTGAAGCCCGGGACCCGCGTCACTGTTCGGGTCGTGCATCCGAACTGGGTCGGCAAGTTCTTCTCGTTCACGATTCGCGCCGGCGCCGCGCCGGTGGTATCCCAGACGTGCATCCCGGTCGGTAAAACGAACCCCGGCCGCGGCTGCTAAGGCGGGCTCGGCGCCGCCTGAGATCCGCCCACCCGGTCTCCGTGCGGGCGTTGGCCAGCAGCGGCGGTCGCGGGCTATCGTGAGCTCGCGTGTCGACGCTTGTGCTCTCCGACCTTCATCTGGGCTCGCGTCTGCGGCACGACGTCCTCAGGCACCCGGAGCCGCTCGGCCGGCTGCTCGAGGCGCTTGAGGGCATCGAGCGGCTGGTGCTGCTCGGAGACATTGTTGAGCTGATGGATAAGCGGGCCGTACGCGCCATGGATGTCGCCAAGCCGATTCTTCGCCAGATCGGCGCGACGCTCGGCGCCGACCGGGAGGTGATCCTCGTCCCCGGAAACCATGACCGGGCCCTGGTTGCCGACTGGATCCGGATGGCCGGCGCCGGCGTCGGCCTCGACAGCCGCGTTCCGCTTGACGCGACGCCGGAACTTGCGCGTATCACCTCCTGGCTCAGCCCGGCGCGGGTCCGGGTGCACTACCCGGGCGTGTGGCTTGCTCCAGGAGTGTGGGCGACGCATGGGCATTACCTTGATCGTCATTTACTACCTGAGTCCGCGTTCGGCGTCACGTACGGTCTTCTCGGCCGCGTCCCGCAACCCGGCGCGGTCCCGAGTGACTACGAGCTGGCCGGAGGGCCGCCGCTCACCCGCCTCGACGCGTTCCTGATCAAGGTGCTCCCGCGCCCGCTCGCCGGGCTGGCGGAAGACGTCGCCGATCTCATTCGGGCATCGACGATGCCGCTGGCCCCGCGACGCTTCCTGCGTCCCGGAATGGCCCGCCTCACCGCAGGCCTCCTCGGCGCGCAGATGCGCCGTGCCAGCCTCCCAGCACTCTTGCATGTGGTCGGGCGCCTGGGCGTCGACGCGGAGTGTGTGTTGTTCGGTCACGTACATCGACTTGGCCCGCTGCCAGGCGACCTCGAGACGCGGTGGCGCGGACCGCAGGGCCGGCCCCGAATCCTGAACACCGGCTCCTGGCTCTACGAGCCGCTGCTCGTGCACAACGCCACCCCGCCGCATCCGTACTGGCCCGGCGGTGCCGTGACCTTGGAGGCTGACGACGTCCCGCGCGCCGTTGGGCTGCTCGACGCCGTTCCCGCACGCGCGATGCGCTGAGCGAGGATCTCCCGACCCCCCGATCGTCCCGATTCAATGTCCGTAGCGGTCTGACGGGCGGCCTAGAACCCGAACCGCCCGATCATCGACGGCGCCGTGCGGGCGTTGGCCAGCAGCGGCAGTCCCAGCAGCCGCTCTGTCGTCCGCAGCAGCGAATAGTGGGTGTAAGCATGGTTGTCTACGACCCGGTGCGTGTACGGCGATATCACGATTAGCGGCACTCGGTTGGCGCCGGTGTCGGACTCGCTCTCGTCCCACGTGATGAAGATCACGGTCGTCCCCGCCCGGTACTGCGGAGTGGCCATTAGCTTGGGTACGAAGGAGGCGAGGAATGTGTCGCCGTCCTGGATCGTCCCGTTGTGCATGTCGTTGATCGCGTTCGGTGCGACGAGCGTGAATGCTGCGCTGAGATCCGGCGTGGGGCGGAACGGGACGTCGTAATTCGAGCAATCCGATCCCAGGTTGGTGTAATAAACCTCGGGATTGTGGCGCACGAGGTAGGGGAAGCTGTTCATGCGTTCGCAGTTCGTGGACATGCTTTCCGCCAGCGAGCGCGACCGGCCTCCGCGCAGCTGGCTGAAGATCGACGGCACGTCGAGCGCGTAGGTCCTGGGCTGCCCGGGTACGCCTGGACTCCAGTCCTCGCTCACTCCGTTCGTGGAGCCGCTGGTCAAGGCGATGTAGTTGGGCAGCGATGGGTGCGAGATCGCCGTGTCGTCGGCCGCGTACCCGTAGGTCCGCGCCAGCCTCGACAAGTACGGTGCGCCGGGCGAATCCAGCACGTCTTGAGACTTGTTTTCCATCAGGATCCAGACCACGTGACGAATGGCCGGATGACCCGGGCGAGAGGCGGGCACGGACGTAGCTGTCGTGGCCGCGGCGCCTCCGCACCCGGCCAGGGCAAGGGCCAGCAAGAGGGGGTGCAGCCTACTTATCACGCGATACCTGCCTGCTCGCGAGCAATCGCGTCGGCCGTAATTCCGGTTGCGACAAGGCCCGGCGGAGCTGGCGCTTCTGTTCGTAAGGTCACCTACCACGGCGTCGGGGTCGCCCCGCTGCCATCGCCGACGCACCATCGTTCGCTCCAAAAAGTACCAACGGATTGTTGTCAAACCGTTGGGCGACCTGTGAGGGACTCTTTAACGTACGGAGCGGTCTGCAGTGGACTGGGCTGCCGACGCGTGAATGAGACCGGCCCGCGATGCGATCAGCGCGGGTGTCGACGAGATCGCGGCCGACCGTCTCTCGACCAACTCCCCGCGTGCTTGAGAAGCGCGGACTGGCCGGTGTCAAGGCCGGTTGAGAGTTGACCCCGCAGCGCCCCCGGGCCATCAACCGCATCTTGGGTGCTGACCGAAAAGGCCGACGAGATCGCCGAAAAAACCCGCAAATTGCAGGGCGAATTCCGCTAACGGGCTGGATGGAGCCTCCGACTGTTTCTGGACCGCAATCAATCCGAAACCTCACAGCCCGTTCACAAGATTGCTACAATCAGGCCAAGTTTCATTAACTTTGGGGCGAAACCCACTCTTAGTGGGCAAATTAGGGGCACTTGGTATGAGAGGGCGAGGGCGGCGGCACCTCCATCGCGTCGCGGACGGCAACGCGTGGCGCGAGAGGCTCGACGGGAACAGCGCTCGGCGATTTGAGCTGAGTAGCACTCGTTTGGCGAGTGGGGGCAACATGGATGTCAGCGTCGCCGTCACAACTGATTCGGGCCCGCGCACGATCCCGCGCACGGTCGTTTCCTGGTCGGCCGCGATCGCGGTCGTCGCCGCAGCCGTCGGCGCGCTGGCGCTGCTGCCTGTCCACGTCGTCGCACCGGACGACCGCGGTGCGCTCGAGTTGACGATTGCGGTGTGCGCGATCGCCACCTCCTGGCTTCTGGCCGCAAATTGGCGCCGTCGCCGCGAGTTGCCGGACTTTCTGCTGCTGGCCGGGCTGATCGCCCTATCGCTCGCGGACTTCGTGTTCTTGGGCGTGCCCGCGATCAAAGAGATGCGCGGGGTGGAATCGAGCAACGGTCTGCGGCTCGCCGGCGAGCTCGTTGCGGTCCTCGCGATCGCCGCGGCGGCGATCGCCGGCCTGAAGCCGGCTCGAGAGTCGCGTCGTGCGCTCGTCAACTTCGAACTCGGGGCGGGTGCCGTGGTGGTGGTGCTCGGGCTGCTTCTCGCGATCTTCATCGGTGCGAGCGCTCTACATACGGACACCGGAGTGGCAGCCGCGGCCCCGGTCGCCCTCAGCGTGCACACGATCTTGGCCGCGATTCTGCTCGCGGCGTCCGTCGCGTTCCTGGCCGGATTCCCGAGCGCACACAGCCGTAGCGTCGTCTTCGCCGCGGCGTGTCTCCTCCTGGCCGGCGCAAACCTGCGTTATCTCGTGGCCCCGGCGTTACGCATTGACTGGGTCACGCCTCAGGACTGCTTGCGGCTTGCCGCGTACTTCTTCCTGCTGGCGGGCGCATACGTCGAGCACGCGAGGCTCCGACGCGCCGCTGCGATCGCAGCGATCGCTTCCGAGCGTGAGCGTATCGCCCGGGACCTGCATGATGGACTCGCACAGGACCTGGCCTGCATCGCCGCCCAGGGACAGCGACTCGACTGCGAGCTCGGACCCGAGCATCCGCTCATGGTCGCGACTCGTAACGCGCTCGCTACTTCGCGCGGCGTGATCGCGGACCTGACCGCAGCCACCGCTCCCACCACCGAAGCGGCGCTTCGCATCATTGCGGACGAGCTCGAGCATCGTTACGACCTGCGAGTGCAAGTACGGGTCGAAACGGACGCTGCTCTCACACCGGACGACGAGCTGGAGCCGACCCAGCGTGAGCATCTCATCCGAATCGCTCGCGAGGCGATCGTCAATGCGGCAACGCACGGTTTAGCTCGCCACGTGGATGTCGTTCTGCTGCGCCGGCCCGGGACGCTCCTCATGCGCGTGTCCGATGACGGGCGAGGGATCAGTGCCGCCCAGCAGTCTGGGTTTGGGCTACGGAGCATGCGTGCCCGCGCCGCCTCGCTCGGTGGTCAGCTGAGCGCCCAGCCCCGCGCAGACGGCGGCACCGATCTCGAGCTGCTCGTCTCCTAGCCGCCTGACCGCCGAACCACCCGGATCCCGCTCTGTCGATCTCAACCATCAGCCCTGGCATCGCCTCGCGAGGCACTGACCTCAAGGTCATCGTGGTCGACGATCACGAGCTGTTTCGCCGCGGGTTGATTGGGCTGCTCGAGGAGCGCGGGATCGAGATCGCCGGTGAGGCGGCCCTCGGCGCTGACGCGATTCGGCTCGCGGCGGACATCGGCCCATGCGTTGTCCTGATGGATCTGAGCATGCCCGGGATGTCGGGGATCGAGGCCATTCAGCGTCTTGCCGCGGCAGCGCCGCTGGCGAGGGCACTGGCGCTCACCGTCCTGGCCGATGATCAACACGTCATCAACGCGCTGCTCGCCGGAGCCTGCGGATACGTGGTCAAGGATGCCCCGATCGATCAGATCGTGGAGGGAATCCGGGCGGCCGGTCGCGGAGAGTCCTTAATCTCGCCACGGATCGCCAGCCGGCTGGTGCGTCGTCTTCGCGAGCCGGAGACGGTCGAGGCCACGCTCACCGGGCGTGAGTTGACTCCACGTGAGCTCGAGGTCTTGGAGCTGCTCGCGCGCGGACTCGATAACTCCGAGATCGCACGGGTGCTCTATCTCAGCCAGCACACGGTCAAGAATCACGTGTCGAGCATCCTCCTCAAGCTGCAGGTGGAGAACCGCGTTCAGGCCGCCGTCCGGGCCGTCCGCACCGGCATGGTCTGACCCGCTAGGAGGCCCCTGTCGCCACCGGCCTCCCCGGGTCCGTGATCCAGTCGCTCCACGATCCTACGTAGAGCGCCGCCGAAAAACCGGCCAGGGACAGCGCGAACACCTGGTGCGACGCGGCCACCCCGGAGCCGCAGTAGGCGCCCACGGGGGCGCCGGCGCTGAGTCCGGCGCCGGCGCGCACGCCGGCGCCGGCGAAGCGCGCGCGGAGGGTGTCCGCGTCCAGGAATCGCCCGGAACCGTCAACCAGCGAGGCCGCCGGGACGTTTACCGCGCCCGGGATGTGGCCCGCCACCGGGTCGATCGGCTCGCTCTCGCCTCGGAACCGCTCGGGCGCCCGGGCGTCGAGTAGCACGCCCTCGCGGGCCACGGCGGCTGCGCCCGCGGCATCGAGCAACGGCATTCCGCCCGCTCGGGGCTCGAAATCCCCGGGTTGGGCCGCGACCGCCTCGAGCTCGACCGGGAGCCCGGCGGCTCGCCAACCCGCGAAACCCCCATCCAGAACGCTCACCTCCGGGTGCCCGAAGTAGCGGAGCAGCCACCACGCCCGCGCGGCCGCGACGGAATTTCCGGCGTCGTAAACGACCACCGGCCGCGAGCCCGACACGCCGGCGGCGCGCATGGCCTCGCCAAACGCGACGGCGTCAGGGAGCGGGTGGCGGCCGCCCGCGCCCGGTGGCGCCGCCAGCGCCGTGTCGAGGTCGACGAACACCGCACCCGGAATGTGGCCCTCGAGGTACAGATCCCGCCCAGGCGGGCCGCCGAGCTCCCAGCGGACGTCGAGCAGCGTCGCCGCGTCCGGCATGTCACCGGCGGCGATCAGCGTCAAGGCCGGTTCCCGATCGCGTACCGCAGGATCGAGAGGTCGGTCAGCCACTCCACGGGCGCCTTGTCGTCGGTGTACACCGCGCCGCCGCGCAAGGCCGGTGCGATCTGCCCGACGACGTGGACGGCGAGGGTCTGCAGGCCGGCCGGGATCCCGACGCCGCTCGACGCCAACCGGACAGCCGACACCGGCCGCGTGCTCGCCACCACGAGCGAATTGGTGTCGCTGACGACGTCTCGCACGACCATCGGGAAGACCGCGCGCAGGGTCGCCGAGACGACCTTCTCGAGCGCGTCCGAGCCCGGAATGTGCCCCACGTTGACGATCACCACACCGCCCGCGTTGAGGTGATCCCGGATCTCCGCAAAGAACTCGCGCGTGACCAGATAGAACGGGATGTACGGCTGGCGGTAGGCGTCGAGGAAGATCGCGTCATAGTGGGCGTGGCTGGCCTCGAGCCAGGGCCGGGCGTCCGCCGTGTACGTGTGGAGATTCGGCCCGCTCAGGCCGAAGTACCGCCGCCCGATCGACGTCAACTCCCCGTCGATCTCGACCGCGTCGACGCGCGTGGCCGGGAAGTAGTGGCCGTACGCGCGCGCCACCGAGCCCGCCGCGTCCCCGAGGATCGCAATCCGCCGCGGCGGCGTCCGGGCGGCGGCGAACGGGAGGACGAGGAAGTCATCCCAGTAGCCCCCGGTCAGGTAGCTCGACGGGCGGTAGATCGAGTGGATGGCGACGCCCTCGTTGAGCTCGAGCCAGCGCTCGCCGCTCGCGAACTGGAGCACGCGCGCGTACTGATACTGGGTTTCGGTCGAGTAGATCACGCGCGCGCCGGCCACGTCGGCGCCGATCGCCGCCGGCGGCACCGCCAGCAGAGCGGCGATGACCGCCGCGACCAAGAGGAGCCGCACCGACCCGGCGGCGGCCGCCGCCACGAGCGCGAGCATCAGGGCGAACACCAGGAAGGTCCGGTGGGTCCCGATGAACGGAATCAGCAGCAGCGCGGCCAGAAACGTGCCGACCAGCGACCCGGCGGTCGAGATCGCGTACAGCCGCCCGGTGACGGTCCCCGTGTCGGCGACACGACCCACAGCGAGCCGATTGACGTACGGCGCGACCATGCCGAGCAGCAGCACGGGAACCGCGACGAGCACGAGCACGGCCCCGAGCGACCCCAGGAAGCCTCCGATCGACAGGGCGCCGAGCGCCTTGACCGCCTCCCTGAGGAATGGGTCCGAGATGAACGGCACGATCGCGAGCAGAATCGCCGCGCCCAGGACGATCATGCACAGCCCGTGCAGATCCGCGCGGCGGTCGGCCAGCCGGCCCCCGAGCGCATAGCCGACGGACAGCGCCACGAGCACGGTCGCGATTGTGTTCGCCCAGATGATCGTCGAGGCCCCGAAGTACGGGGCGAGCAGCCGAGCGGCGGCAATCTCGGCGCCGAGGCTCGCGGCGCCGACGAAGAACGCGAGCATCCGCAGCCGCCAGAACGGTACCGGGACAGTTGCCGGGGTATCGCTGTGACGTCGCCCGCGCCCCACGGCCTGGCGGCTCTTGGTCGTCGCGCTCACGTCTGGAGTAAATCTAGTGATCGCCGGACATCGGTCAGGATCCGTACACGTGGGGTTCAGGTTCTGGGGCTCGGCGTCGATTAGACGTACTGCGGGAATTCCACCACCGCGTAGTCATGGCAGAGGTCTTCGTCGCACGACAGCCGATCTTCAACCGGTCTCTTCACGTGGCCGGTTACGAGCTGCTCTTCAGGGGCAGCGACGCACCCCACGCCCTGATCGCCGACCCCGAGGGCGCGACCGCGTCGGTCGTCCTCAACTCGTTCACCGAGATCGGACTCGAACGGCTCGTCGGCCGGAACCCGGCATGGGTCAACGTCTCACGCGAGTTCGTGCTCAGCGGCCTCGCCGGCACGCTGCCGCCGAGCGTGGTCGGACTCGAGATCCTCGAGGACGAGCTTCTTGACGAACGCTTCGTGCACGCGCTTATCGAGCTCAAACGCCAGGGCTACCGGCTTGCGCTCGACGACTTCCAGTACACCGTCAGCGCCGAGCGGCTGCTCGGCCTCGTCGACGTCGTCAAGCTCGACCTGGTCGCGATGGGACACGACCGCCTCAAGCGCGAGGTCGCCCGCCTCAAGTCCTATGGCGTCGCCCTGCTCGCCGAGAAGGTCGAGACCCGCGAGGATCATGCCTGGTGTGTCGAGCACGGCTGTGACCTGTTCCAGGGCTTCTTCTTCTGCCAGCCCGAGCTTGTGCATAAGCGCGGGATCGCCGCCAACCGCGCGGCGATGCTCGAGGTCGTCGCCGCCCTCCAGGATCCGACCGTGCAGCTCGCGCAGCTCGATCGCATGATCAGCCGCGACGTGGTGATGAGCTTCCGGCTGCTCCGCTACATCAACTCCGCGTTCTTCGGCCTCCGGTTCGAGGTCAGCTCGATCGGCCAGGCGCTCGCGCTCCTCGGGATCGACAACCTCCGGCGCTGGGCGACGCTCACCGTGCTCGCCAGCATCGACGGCAAGCCGCCGGAGCTGACCGTGACCGCGCTCGTCCGGGCGCGCTTCTGCGAGCTCGCCGGCAAGCGGCTCCCCGGCCCGCGCCCCGGAGAGCTGTTCACGCTCGGCCTGTTCTCGGTGATCGACGCGCTGATGGACGCGCCGATCGAGGACGTGATCGCGCGGATCCCGTTCCCGGCGGACATGCGCGAGGCGCTCGTGTCCCGCACCGGCGAGAAGGGCGCGCTGCTCAATTCGGTCACCGCGCTCGAGGGTGGCGATTTCAATCGGGCGCGCAAGCTCGTCCCTGGCGCCGGGGAGCTGTACCTCCAGGCGCTGATGTGGTCGGGCGACGCCGCCGGCCCGCTGTTCGAGAAGTCCGAGCCCGCGGCCGCTCGTCCACACGCCGCCTAGCGGCGCAGCTCAGCCGGCAACCGCCGCCGCTCCGAACCGCTCGAGTAGCCCGCGCCACCCGCCGTCCGAGCCGAGGCTGCCCCGCATGTTCTCCATCTGGTCGCCGTAGGCGTCGAGCCCGCGGTGCTCGAGCTCGACTCGTGTCCGGTTCCGGGCCTTCGGCCGTGAACGTGACCTCGAGCTCGGTCCAGATGTCGGCGTCGTACGTCCACTCGCTGCTGAGCTGCCAGCCGAGCACGATCCGCGTCGGCGGATCCCAGACCACGACCTTGCCCCAGTCGCACTCGCTGCCGTCGACGCAGCGCTCGTACCAGCGGCCGCCCTCGCGCGGTTCGATAATCGCCTCTACCAATTCCGCTTGTCCGATGTGGTGCGAGGGCGGCCACCAGCCGTCGAAGCCGGCCGTGAACGTCGAGAACGCTTTGTCCGGCGAAACCGCCACCGTGATCGCGTGACGGACGGCTGTGTCTGTGGTCATGTTGTCTCCTGATCGGTTGGTGGTTGGTTCTCGGCGGCGACGCGGAAGCTCGCGAGGGCGTGGCCCCAGAACGAGTCGAAGTACTCGCGGAGCGCCGCCACCGCCGCCGGATCGACCTGGTAGACGCGTCGCGTGCCCGACGCCCGGTCGAACACGAGGCCCGCGTCTTTAAGGACCTTGAGGTGCTGCGAGACCGCAGGGCGGCTGACCGGAAGCTCCTGCGCGAGCTCGCCCACCGCCAGCGGCCCGTCGGTGAGGCGCTCGAAGATCTCCCGCCGGGTCGGATCGCCGAGGGCCTGGAGCGCCTGTCGCTGTCGGTAAGTCTCCACGAACGGTAAGTCTAGCCTTACGGAGCCGATCCGTCAAGACGGCGCGGGCGAGGAATTCGTTAGCCGCGCTCGACCACACCCGTAAGCACGACGCCCGTAGTCAGGAATCGCGGCGGCTGATACACACCAGCGACCGTGCTGCTCTACGACTCCCGCGTGTCAGGCAACTGCTACAAGGTCCGCCAGCTGTTCGCGCATCTGGGGATCGAGTACGAGCGCCGCGAGGTCGACGTGATCGACCGTTCCGGGCGCCTCGAGCTGCTCGGGGCGCTGAACCCCGCGCTCCGCGTCCCGACGCTGGTGTGGGACGACGGCCGTTCGATGGGCGAGTCGGACGCGATCATGTTCTACTTCGCCGAGGGCACGCCGTACCTGCCCGAGGACCGCTTCGAGCGCGCCCAGGTCCTCCAGTGGCTGTTCTTCGAGCAATACAGCCACGAGCCGAACATCGCCGTGGCGCGATTCTGGGCGATCGCGGGCATCACCCCATCCGAAGCCGACGCCGAGGCCAAGCGACGCGGCGGGGCCGCTGCGCTCAAGGCGATCGAGGGCCACCTCGCGGACGGCCGCGAGTTCCTCGTCGGCGACCGCTACTCGATCGCCGACATCGGCCTGTACGCCTACACCCACGTCGCTCCCGAGGGCGGGTTCGCCCTCGAGAGCTACCCCGCGATCAACGCCTGGCTGGCTCGGGTTGCCGAGCAGCCCGGCCACATCGCGATCACCGACTGACCGCGTCCGTTTCGGAGGCGTCGGCGTTCGCGACGATCGCGTCGTGGAAGTACGCCGCGAGCCCCTCGGCCTCACGCTCGTAGGTCCGCGTGAACCGCTCGTCGGCGACGTACATCTCGGCGAGACCTCGGTGCATCGCCGGCGAGGAGGGATAGAACCAGCGCGAGATGTGGTCGCGGTGGCGCTCGGCCAGCGCCCGCGCGGCTGGGCCGTCGGCCGGCGAGCCGGCGCGCAACAGGTCGACCAGCTCGCGGACGATCTGCTCGGATTCGCGGCGGATCTGGAGCCACTCGTTCTCCCCGTACGCCTGCGACCGACGGGTCGACTCCTGATACGCCTCCGTCCGTCCCCAGCGCTCGCGCGCCTCATCCTCGTACAGCGCCGGTTCGAATCCGTCGAACATGTTCGTCTCCTCGATCGGGGTTCCATTGCGGTGAGCTGCGAGCGCGGCATCGACGGCCGCCGCCACCGCTCCGAGGCGATCGATCTCGCGGCCGACCAGCTCGCGCTGGCGCTCCAGCGCGCCGACCGGGTCGTATCCCGGGTCGTCGAGCAGCGACTTGATCTCCGCCAGCGAGAACCCGAGCGCTCGCCAGATCAGGATCTCCTGCAGGCGCGCCAGATCGTCGTAGGAGTACAGGCGGTAGCCGGTGTCGGACCGCTCGCTAGGCGACAGCAGTCCGAGCTCGTCGTAGTGGTGGAGGGTGCGCACAGTCACGTGCGCAAGGTCCGCGACTTCGCCGACAGTCTTCACGCCACGCACCGTAGACCCCCACCCGAGGTGAGAGTCAAGGCCGCGCCTCAGCGCTTGCCCTGGACCATCCGCCGGGGCAACCGCACCGGCGAGAACTTCTCGACCATCAGCCCCGCGAACAGCCGCGGATCGGCCTTGGCGATCAAGTGGAGCAGCTCCAGCCGCTCCCCGGCGGTCAAGCGACCGCGACGCCCGCCGGCCACCCGGACGAGCGTGAGCAGCCGCCGGCGTTCCTGCGGCTCGAGGCGGTGCCAGTGCCGGCGCGCGAGCATCACGACCTGCGCGGCCGCCATCAGACGGGCCATCGGGATCGCCTTTGCGGTCTTCGTCAGCATGCCCATCACAAGGAGTGTACGAAGCCGGGCAGACTAGTCTCCACGCATGCCGCTCACCGCCCTCGAGCGACCAGCCGCCGCCGAACCGGAGGGTCTGCTCGTGCTCCACCACGGCCGCGGGAGCGACGAGCACGACCTGATGGGTCTCGCCGGCGTGCTTGACCCCGACCGGCGATTCGACATCATCACCCCGCGAGCGCCGCTGCAGCTGCCGGGCTCCCCGGGCTACCACTGGTACCGGGTCCCCCGGGTCGGCTATCCCGACCCCGACAGCTTCCGCGCCGCCTGCGCCGAGCTCGCCGCTCTCCACGATCAACTGTGGGAGCGGACGGGCATCGGCCCCGACCGGACGGTGCTCGGCGGCTTCTCGATGGGGACCGTGATGAGCTATGCCCTCGGCCTCGACGGCGGCCGGCCGGCACCGGCCGGGATCCTCGCGCTGTCCGGGTTCATCCCGACCGTGGAGGGATGGCAGCCGTCGCTCGAGGATCGAACCAGCACTAACGTGCTGATCGCGCACGGCCGCCTCGATCCGGTGATTCCCGTCACATTCGCGCGCCAGGCTCACGAACTGCTCGAACGGGCCGGCTTCGACGTCGACTACCGCGAGTCCGACGCCGGCCACAACATCGATCCGGACGACATCCCGCGCATCACCGCCTGGCTGGGCCGGGTCGTTTGAACGAATGAGCGGCGCGGCCCTCCGTGGCCGCCCCGCTCGATCAGTCGTCTATCGGTCGGGCTACCAGCCCCGGCTCGGTTCTCCGGTGCCGGGATTCAGGAACAACGGCGAGTTCTGCGCGCCGCGGAACGAGAACAGGTTGTCCAGCGTCCCCGCCGTGGCGTCCGCGCCGCCGTATCCGATGCGCTGTCCGCCGAGCCAGTTGTTCTCGATGAGCTGCACGACCGAGGACTGGTCGGTGAACGTGCCGTCGACGAAGTTGCGCTTCGCGAACGGCGAGATGACCAGCAGCGGCTGGCGCGGTCCGACGCCGCACCGCGCCTGCTCCGGCGTGCCGGAGTCGGTCGTCGGCACCTTGGCGGGGTTGGCTCCGCACTGACCGGGGTTGGTCAGCGTGTCGAGCGTCGTCTGCGACTGGCTGACGATCGGCCCGATCTGGTGGTCGTACCAGCCGTCGCTGTCGTCGTAGAGGACGATGACCGCGGTGCTCTTCCAGCTCCGCAGCTTCTCGAGATGGTTGATCGTCGAGGTCAGGAACGTCTGCTCGTCGATCGGATCCGAGTAGCCCGCATGGCCGTCCTGGTAGCGCGGGGCCTTCAGGTAGGACACGGCCGGCAGGTTGCCGTTGTCGGCCGCCGCGAAGAAGTCCGACAGGTCGTACTGGTGGTTGGCCTGATCCTGATGGCCGATCATCGCGATCGACGTCGGGGGCAGGTGCTTCGGGTTGGCGGTGGACAGGTAGTACTCGAACGGCTCGTGATGGGCGCTGTAGTCCGACACCGAGCTGCCGAGGATGTTCTTGTGCGAAGTCGTGCAGACCTTCGTCAGGTCATCCGTGCTCGGCTGGCCGGGCACGTAGCCCGGGCTGGCGAAGCCGCCCTCGAACCATCCCCAGGTGATCCCGGACTGGTCGAGCAGGTCGCCGATGTTCTTGCCGCCCATGCCGATGGTCTTGCCAGCCGAGCACACGTCGTAGGCCGGATCCGAATCGCTGTACACGGTTCCGGGCCCCGCCGGCTGGGGATGGCCTGGAGTCGGTGTGGCCGAGCTCGCGTTCCCGCAGGACGGGACGGTGGCCGGGTAAACCGCGCCCGTGTCACCGCCGCACGTCGCGCCGAACGTATTCGTGCCGGTCACGTTGATCGCGCCGGGCGTCGACGGGCCGAAGTTCGTCCCGTACGAGTTGTCGCTCATCGCGAAGTGCTGGGCGTAGTTCCATAGGCCTGTAACCGTGTTGCCGTCGTAGTAGTCCATGACCGCGTAGTTCGGGTCGGTGCCGCCGGCCGGGGCGGGATTGCCCTCGTTCTTCAGGCACTGCGCGAGCGTCAGGCTGGAGCCGGTCTTCTGGACGAACATGTCCATCAGGCCGTGGTCGAACGCGCTCTGCTCGTCGGTGTAGTCGTGATCCTGGTCACACGTCGCCGCCTGCGAGTAGCTCAGGCGCTGCGGGTTACTGAGGTTCGGATTGTTGGTCAGAAGCGCCCCGGAGAGCCCGTTCACCGTGGGCGTGCGCGGAGAGGCGTAGAACGCCTGCCCATCCGTGTTGGCCGCGTGGGGATAGGTCCCGAAGTAGTGGTCGAACGAGACGTTCTCCTGGAAGATCACGACCAGGTGCTTGATCGGCGTGGCTGTACGGGGGCCGCCCGCCCCACCGCCGCCTTGGCCGCCACCACCCCAGTCGCCGTCGTGGTGGTGCGATCTACCACCGGTTGAAGCCTGCGCCACCGCGACGCTGGCCCCGGCGACCGCGAATACTGCGACCAGCAGCAAGAGCACGCGCTTACGCGCCATGAAGGGTCTCCTTTCCGTTTACATTCCGGCGGCGCCGCCGCCCGGTGCGCCGCATACCGCACTCTTTCGATCCATAACGCGCCAGGGGTTGTCGACTTGTGACCGACTTGTTGCCTAGTTGTAACTGGCGGCGTCAGATGCGAGTGACGAGCACCGTGCCGGCGATCACGAGCGCAACCCCGAGCAGCCGAGTGGGGCCGATCGCCACGTGCGGCAGGCCGAACCAGCCGTACCGGTCGATCACCAGCGCGACGAACAGCTGCGCGGTGACCAACAGCGCGATCACCGCCCCGGCGCCCAGCGTCCGGATCGTGATCAATCCGACCGTGATCACCGCCGCGCCGCCCGCGCCGCCGAGGAGCTCGCCGGGCCGAACCGAGCCGAGGTGCGATAGGCGGCTGGGATGCCCCACGGTCACGAGCAGCAGCGTGATGATTGCGAACGCGACGGTCACGCTGACGAACGCCGCGCCGAGGTCGCCCACCCGATCAGACAGCGCCGAGTTCGCGGCGGCTTGCGTACCGACCAGGAGCCCTGCACCTACGGTCAAGGCGATCGCGACCGAGCGGCTCATGCCGGTCGGTTCCGCGCCCGCCCGCGAGTTCCTGCCCGGGTCCGTATGCTCGCCCGCGTGACGCTGGCCGCCGAGCTCGAATTACCAGCCTTCGACCACACCAACGCCGAGTTGCGCGGCGATCGCTACCGCGCCGCGATGGCCGAACTCGATGGCCACGACGGGTGGCTCGCGGCGAGCCCGTTCGGCTACATCGTGCTCGACCGCGAGGCCGGCGAGTTCTTCCTGCGCACCCGCGCCGCCGTGTTCCCGGGTCTGACGATCGCCGACCTGTTCCAGATCACCGAAGGTCCGCTGCGCGAGGAGATCGTCAAGAACATCATCAATGTCAACGGCGACGACCACCGGCGACTGCGCAATCTCGTCAATCCCGCGCTAGCGCCCCGGGCGGTCGACCGCTACCGCCCCGCGATGCGCCGGTTCCTCGAGCAACTCCTCGAGCAGGTCCCGGCGGACGGCCGCACCGAGTTCATCGGCGATTTCGCCAAGCCCTATCCGTCGCTGGTGATCGCCGAGGTGATGGGCGCTCCGCTCGAGGACGCACCGCGCCTGCACCACTGGTCGAACATGATCCAGCGCCAGTTCGACCCGACCAGCCTGATGGTCGAGCGCGCGGAGATCGAGCAGGCGGTCGCCGAGTTCTACGAGTACGAGGACGGGTTGATCGCCGCTCGCCGGGTGGGCGGGGATTCAGTTAACGACGACCTGATCTCGGCGCTGATCAAGGCCGAAGAGGCGGGCGACCGCCTGGGAGACGACGAGCTCCGGAACCTCGTGCTGAACATCTTGGTCGGCGGCGTCGACACGAGCCAGAGCCAGCTCGCCCACGCGATCCGCTTGCTCGCGGAGCATCCCGATCAGTGGGAGCTGCTTCGCGCCGATCCGCGCGGACTCGCCTCAGCCGCGGTGGAGGAGGCCCTGCGGTTCGAGCCGATCACGCCGTTCACCGCGCGCATCCTGATCGATGAGGTCGAGCATCGCGGCGTCACCTTCCCGGCCGGCTCGATCGTGCTCGTGTCCGCCTGGCACGCCAACCGCGAAGAGGCCGAGCCCGACGAGTTCGACCTCCGGGCCGATCGCGGCGGCGCTCGCCTGCTCACGTTCGGCGCCGGGACGCACTACTGCGTCGGCGCGAACCTGGCCCGCGCGGAGATGCAGGAGGGGCTCGCCTTCTTGGCCGAGCGCGTTACCGCGATCGCGCCCGACGGCGAGCCCGAGTTCGGCACGCCGTCCGGAATCTACGGCCTCGAAACCATGCCGCTCAAGCTCGAACGAGAGGAGTAGTCGACTTGTCCTACGAGACGATCATCTGGGAGCAGACCGGCGGCGTCGGACGGCTGACCCTCAACCGCCCCGAGTCGCTCAACGCCTGGACGCCTCAGCTCGGGATCGATCTACGGGCGATCATCGAGCGCGACGCCGCTGACGAGTCAGTCAGGGCCGTGCTGATCACCGGCGCCGGGCGCGGCTTCTCCTCGGGCGCGGATCTGAAGTCCGGATTTGACCCCGCCGACGACGGAATGCCCAACCTGTACAAGGAGCTCCACGACGTCTACCACCCGGTGATCGCCGGCCTGCGGCGCGTCGAGAAGCCGGTGGTCGCAGCGGTCCACGGTCCTGCCGTCGGGATCGGCTGCTCCCTGGCGCTGGCCTGCGATCTGATCATGGCCGGCGAGTCGGCGTTCTTCGGCCTGGCGTTCGTGAACATCGGCCTGATGCCAGACGGCGGCTCGACCGCGTTCGTGCCGCCCGCGGTCGGGCGTGCGCGAGCGTTCCAGATGGCGATGCTCGGCGAGCGGATTCCCGCCCCGCAGGCGCTCGACTGGGGCCTCGTCAACTGGGTCTATCCCGACGACCGCCTGATGGACGAGGCGGAGGTGTTGGTAGGGAAGCTCGCTGCGGGGCCCACACGGTCCTACGCCGCGAGCAAGCGCGCGCTGAACCGATTCATTTACGGCGACCTCGACGCCCAGCTCGATCTGGAGGCCGAGCTCCAGCACGCGCTCGGGCGGACACGGGACTTCTTCGAGGGCACGGCGGCGTTCGTCGAGAAGCGCGCGCCGGCGTTCACCGGCGCCTAGCCGGTGTCCGACTGGGCGACGATCTCCTCGCTTGCCACGGCCGGCGGGACGCTCGTTTTGGCGGTGGCGACGTTCGCTGCGGTGCGTTCGTCCAACCGCTCGGCGCGGATCTCCGAACTCGCGCTCCAGGAGCAGCGCCGGCCGCTGCTGGCCGGATCGCGGCTGGGCGTCGACCCCGAGCAGAAGATCATGTTCGTCGACGAGCACTGGGTCAGAGTCGGCGGCGGCTACGCCACGGTGGAGAACATGGACGGGGTGATCTACCTCGTGATGAGCCTGCGCAACGTCGGCGCTGGCATCGGCGTGTGCCAGGGCTGGGGCGCGCGCGCCGGGCTGACGCGCACCACGGTCGACCACTTCCCCGAGGACGAGCTCCGAACCCAGACCCGAGACCTGTACATACCCGCCGGCGACGTGGGCTTGTGGCAGGGGGCGATCCGCGAGCGAGGCGATCCCGCTCACGACGAGCTCGCGCGCGCGATCTCCCAGCAGGAGCCGATCTCGGTCGAACTCCTGTACTCCGACCAGGTCGGCGCTCAGCGCACGATCAGCCGGTTCACGCTCGTGCCGATCCGGCGCGACGATGCCGACGGGACGAGCCGGCTGATCAGTACGGGCCGGCACTGGTACCTCGATCGCGCAGGGCCGCGCTGACCCGATCGAGGACGGCGGCCGCCTCGGACGCCATGTCGCGCACGATCTCTCCCGCCGGCCGGGTCTGCGCGAGCTCGTGGGCCTGGCCCGCCCACAGGTTGAACGCGTCGGCGTCGCCGCGCCGGCGAGCGGCGGCGCGCAGCGGACTCGTGACGTGGTGGATCTCGGGGTACGCGACGGGCGCGGCGTCCTCGTGCTCGGTCATGAACCGGTTGACGATCCCCCGGGCCGCGCGCCCGGTGAACGCCCGGGTGATCCGCGTCGGGCGGCGCTCGGCCAGCAGGGCGCGCTGGGCGTCGGCCGTTCCGGCCTCGGGCGCGAGCATCAGCGCGGTGCCGATCTGGCCGGCGCTCGCGCCGGCGCACAGGACTGCGGCCAGGGCGGCGCCGTCGGCGATCCCGCCGGTGGCGACCATCGGGAGCGGCGTCGCGCCCGCGATCGTCCGAAGCAACGCGAGCAGCCCGACGCCGCCCTCGTCCGATCCGTCGGAGAGGAAACCGCCCCGGTGACCGCCCGCCTCGGTGCCCTGGACGACGAGCCCGTCCACCCCGGCCTCGCGCGCCGCCAGGGCCTCGGGCACGTTCGTGACCGTAACCCAGACAACGACCCCGACTCCGTGCAAGCGATTCACCACGGATTCGTCGGGGCAGCCGAACGTGAACGACGCCACCGCCGGGCAATGCTCGTAGAGCAACTCGAGCTTGGCCGACCAGTCGTCATCGTCGAACCGGGGCTCGCCGAGCTCGGCGCCCTGGCGCTCGGCCTCGGGTTTGAGCCGCTCCAGGTAATCGCGCACGCCGTCTCGACCGGCGTCGGCCGGCGAGGCCGTCGGCACGAACACGTTCACCCCGAATGGCGCGGGCGTCGCCGCGCGAACCGCCTGGATCTCGTCGCGCACGGCGTCTGCGCGCTTGTACCCGGCGGCTAGGAACCCGAGCGCCCCGGACTTGGACACCGCGATCGCGAGCTCGGGCGTGGACGGCCCGCCGGCCATCGGCGCCTGGACGATCGGCAGCTCGAGTGTGCTCAGGTCGAACGTTGCCGGCGCGAGTCTAATGGGCCGCCTACGGCGGCATCCCTGGGGCCCGGTGCCCCATCCGGACAGTGGCGGCTAAGACATTGCGAGCGCGTGTGCCGAGCCGAACGTCATCGGCTCGTCGGCCGCCGCCGACTGCCACACGGCGTCGTCGCCGAGGGGAATACGGATTGCGTCGCCGGCGAACACGAGCTCGAGCAGCGCGGCCTCGGCGGCGGCACGGTCCGGAGCCTCGTTGTTCCCGGCCATCAGCGCCGCGACCTCCTGGGTGGTCAGGCCGTCGGTGAACCGGTCGAGCAACGGCGCCGGGGTCTCGGGCGGCGGCTCGCGGTGAATCTTCGGATCGATGTTCGCGACCAGGATGTCGTAGGCCTCGACCGGCTGGAAGCCGCCGGCCACGAGCTTGGCGCCGTTCTGCTCGAACACGATCGACGGGGCGGTGAACCGGACCGGGCCGTCGGTGGTCGCGGTCTTACCCTGTGACTCGGCCGCGGATCCCTCCGCCTTGCGGGTCTCGTCCTTGTCGGCGCGGTAAGCATCGACGACCTCGGGCGAGTCGATCATGCCGACGAGCTGGTCGGCGTCGATCCCCGGGATGCCGCGCAGGGCGTCGGCCAGGTTCGCGTCGTCGTCCAGGATCAGCGGGGTGTTGAAGTTCGCGAGCTGGATCGCCCGGAACACGCGCCACTCGCTGCCGGGATTGGTCATGCGCGCGGCCACGACCGCCCGGCACGCCCGCGAGGTCGCGCTAAGCCGGGCCTTCGGGAGCGGCGAGAACGGCATTCCGTAGCGGGTGCGAAACCGGGCCTGCCCGAGCGCTCCCCGGATCGGCGTGTACCCGCGACGCTCGTACTGCGAAGCCTCTTCGGTCAGCCCCACAAGCACGAGGCGCCAGTCGAGCTGATCGCCGTATCGCCACTCGATCACTCGGAGCGCCGGGCTCTCGGAGTAGGCCCACGGGCAGGCGGGATCGCTGTACAGGGTCGCGGAAATCATGTCGTGGACGCCTCCGGAGGTAAGGTGATTGACGCCTCAAGGATGTTAGCGAGTCGGCCTTCTCGCCCGCCGTCGTCGCCCGCTCCGATCACGTCGAGCGCGGGACGAACCTCCGCTGAGGCAAACCCGGCACTGGCCAGCGCGGCCTCGGCCTCGCGAGCGTCGGAGAAGTGCAGGTACACGCGGCCGTGCACGAACGCCGACAGCAGCAGACGGAACACGCGCACCTCCGGGGTCACCGATCCGCCCAGATGCAGGTCGGAGATGTAGCGCCCGAGGGGGAAGCGACTGAGCGTCCGGGCGAACCGGCGCCAGATTCCGTCGACGGCGTCGGTCGAGATGTAGCCGAGCAGGCCCTCGGTGATGATCGCGAGGCCGTGGTCAGGGTCGAGCTCGGCGGCGATCGCGGCCAGGGTTCCAGGGCCGTCGTCGGCTCGGAGGGCGTCTACCTCGCGAACGCGGTGGTGTTCGCCCAGCGAGTCCATCCGCTCGAGCGCCCGCCGCTTGCGCGCCGCCATCTCGGGCAGGTCGGCCTCGACATAGACGATGTTCTGGCCGTAGCGCCGGGCGAACCGCCAGCCGCGCGGCGACAGCCCGCACGCCACCTCGACCACCTGGCCCACCTCGCCGCGTTTGATTGCTGAGTCGAGCAGCGCGTCGATCGCCCGGTGGCGCGCGAGCAGATAGGCCTCGAGCGTCGGCCCTCCGGCGAGCCGGCTGGCGATCATCGCCGGCTGGAGCGAGTCGAACAGGATCCGGCCTTCGATGGTCTCCAGCTCGGGGTGGGAGAGCCCGTTTCGGGCCCACACGTAGCCGGTGTAGTGGGCGGTCGGCCCGATCCGGTCGGACGAGAAGATCACCCGGCGTCGCTACCCGGTGTTCCCACCGAGCAACTGTTCGAGGCGATCGAGCAACGGCACCTGGCCGGCGTTGATCCGCGCGCGCGCGTCTGCAAGTCCGAACCACTCCGCACGATCGACCTCGGGGATCTCGATCATCCGCCCCGAGCGGGGCGGCCATTCGAACGGAAAGGTGTTGCTGGTGATCCCGCCGGCGTCGAGGTCGCCGGCGATCGCCCAGGCATGGACGCGCTTGCCGCTGCGCTGGCGGATCTCGCCGAGGTCGGCGGCGTCGCCCTCGGGTGGCGCGGGTGGGGGGGTTCCCAATTCCTCCTCGAACTCGCGCCGCGCGGCGGCGAGCGGATCCTCGTCCTCGGCGTACTCGCCCTTGGGGATCGACCACGCCCCCAGGTCGCGTTTGGACCAGGCCGGCCCGCCGGGGTGGACGAGCAGGACCTCGAGGGCGTCGCCGTGGCCGCGATGCAGCAGGATGCCGGCGCTTCGCCGGGCGCTCCGAGCGCTCATCGCCCGCGCACGCTCATCGCGGGCTCAGTTCCTGCGCGTGGTCAGGGCCAAGCCGAAACCGAGCGCGATCAGCGTCGCGCCGCCGGCGCCGGTCATCAGCTCGAGACGGCGCGAGGAGCGGCCGAGCCACGTTCGCGCCGTCCCCGAGACCATCGCCCATGTGCCGTCGGACAGGAGCGCGATCGCGATACAGATCGCCCCAAGCGTCAGCAGCTGAAGCGTGACATGGCCGCTGGAGCGGTCAATGAACTGCGGCAGTACGGCGGTGAAGATGATCACGCCCTTGGGGTTGGTCGCGCCGACGAAGAACCCCTCGCGCACGATCCGGCGCAGCGGCTTGGGTTCAGCCGCGACAGTCGGCGCGAACATGGCCGCCAGCTGCTTGCGGTCGCGGATGTTCCGGATCCCGAGGAACACGAGATACGCGGCGCCGAGCAGCTTGAGCGATGTGAACACCGCGTCCGAGCGCGCCACCAGCGATCCCACTCCGATCGCCACCAGCACGAGCTGGAGCGCGAACCCACTCGCGTTGCCAACGACCGTCGCCAGGGCCGCCCGCCGTCCCAGCGCGACCCCGCGACTGATCACGAACAGCACGCTCGGCCCGGGGATCAGGATCAGGACGTAGACCGTCAGCAGGAACGCGAGCAGGTGATGGGTCGGGAGCATGACCGCGCCCCATCCTAATCGCCGCCCCATCCGAGCCGGAGAGCACGACGACCGTCACCGGCCGGCGGGTCACGTCAAGCAGCCAGCGCCTCATGCTCAGCCTCCTCGTTCGTCGTCGTCCGAAGCCGCACAACTTCGGTGTCGGCGGGGTCGCGCAGCAGGAACCCGGCAATCGCGGCTCCGGCGAGCGCGAACGCCGTCGCGACGTGGTACGCGACCCCGAACCCGTTGGTCAACGCCACCGGGGTGGCCACGCCGCCGGCTCCGCCACTCGTCTGCGCGGCGGCGATCGTCGACAGGACGGCCAGTCCGAGCGCGCCGCCGACTAGCCGGGAGGTGTTCAGCAGCCCCGAGGCGACGCCGCTCTCGGAGCGCTCGACGCCCGACATCGCGACGATAGTCGCGGGGACGAGCGTGAAGCCCATCCCGAGCGACGAGAACAGCGCCCCGAACAGAACGGAGTTCACGTATGTCCCGCCGGGCGCGACGCCGCTCAGGAAGGTGAACCCGACCGCGGAGGACAGCATTCCAGCGGTGATCACCCGGCGCGGCCCGAACCGCCCGACGACCCGCGGCGCCAGCGTCGACGCCGCGAAGATCGAGAGCGTCATCGGCAGGAATCCGAGCCCGGCCTCGATCGCGTCGTAGTGAAGCACCTGCTGCAGGTACAGCGTCAGGAAGAACCAGCCCGGAAACTGCGATGCGTACAGCAGCAGCACCACCCCATTCGCGGCCCGGAGCTGTCCGATGCGGAAGATCGACAGCGGCACGAGCGGCTGGCTCGCGAACCGGGCCTCGACGAGTAGGAACGCGGCCATCAGCACCGCCCCGCCGATCAGCGGCACGAGCACCCCCGGCGCGCCCCACCCGAGCGTGTCGGTGCGCACGATCCCGAACGTCAGGCTGACCAGGCTGGCGGTGACGAGCACCGCGCCGGTCAGGTCGAAGTGGCGAGTCCCCTCGGCCGGGGCCGACGCCGGGATCAGGCGCGAGCCGAGCAGGACGACGACGATCCCAAGCGGCACATTCACGGCGAAGATCGCCTGCCATCCGAACGCCTGCGTCAGGACGCCGCCCAACAGCGCGCCGGACGAGGCGCCGAGACCGCCGACCGCGCCCCAGGCGGCCAGGCCACGGTTGCGCTCGCGGCCCTCGGCGAACGAGGAGGTGATGATCGACAGGGTGGCCGGCGACAGCACGGCGCCGCTGACGCCCTGAACGGCGCGGGCGGTGATTAGCAGAGTGCGCGAATCGGCCAGCGCGCATCCGAGCGAGGACAACGCGAACAGCGCGGTGCCGACGAGGAACACGCGCCGGCGCCCGAGCAGGTCGGCAGAGCGACCGCCGAGCATCAGGAAGCCGGCGAACGTGAGCGTGTAGGCGTTGACGACCCACTGCAGGCCGGTGGTCGAGAAGTGCAGCCCGGACCGCATCGACGGCAGCGCCACGTTGACGATCGCGACGTCGAGGATGACCATGAACTGGGCGAGGCAGACGACGGCAAGGAGCGCGTTCTTATTGCGCGCGGATTCAGTTTTCACGGGGGCGGTGGTGTTCACGAGTGGTATGGTGGGCGAATGCTTATCCAGGTACAAGAGAGGGGTTTATCCTGGTAGTGGATGTCACACCCAGGCCTTCGGATAACGGCAACGGCCCTGTTCGCGTGAGACAGGAAGCGAATGGGGAGCGCCGGCGAGCAGAACTCGCCGACTTCCTCCGCACCAAGCGCTCGAGCCTTCAGCCCGAGGACGTGGGGCTTCCGGACGGCGGCCGCCGGCGCACGCCCGGGCTCCGGCGCGAGGAAGTCGCGCTGCTGGCCGGGGTCGGGACAACGTGGTACACGTGGCTCGAGCAGGGGCGCGACGTCCGCGCGTCGCTCGACGTGCTCGAGGCGTTGTCCCGCGCGCTGCGACTGACGGGCGCCGAGCGCGCGCATCTGATCTTGCTCGGCCGCGGCGAGCAGGCCAAACCGTGCAAGGCGCCGGCCGAGGAGGTCTCGCCGAACCTGCGGCGGTTGGTAGAGAACGTCGGACCGGGTCCCGCCTACCTGCTCGGCCGCCGATGGGACTACCTTGCCTGGAACAGGTCATTCGAGGCCGTGTTCGGCTGGGAGCCAGGTCCCGATCCCCTGACGCGCAACCACGTCTGGCTGTGGTTCATGGATCCGTCGCGCCGGTCTCTCTGTTCCGGCGACTGGGCCGCGAGCGCTCGTCTGCTCGTGGCCAAGTTCCGCGGCGACATCGCGAAGAACATCGGCGACCCGGCATTCGAGGAGCTGATTTCGGTCCTCAATGCATCCAGTCCGGAGTTTCGGAAGCTGTGGAAGCGCCACGAGGTCGCGGGCAGTGGCGATGGGCACAAGGAGCTGACGCATCCCGTGGCCGGTCCGCTCGCGTTCGACCACGCCGTCTTCCACCACGGCGAATCGGGCGAGCAGCGCCTGATCCTGTACACGCCCTCGTGCGAACACGACACCCGGGCCAAGCTCGCGCGGTTGCTCGGAGATGAAGACGCGGACTCGCGTGAGCTCGAGGTCGCGCTGGCCGTTGGTTGACAGTGAACGCGCCGCGGTCTGACCGCGAGCGGTCCCGGTCTCACTGCGAACGCCCTCGATGTTACGCCCGCGTGACCACTGTCTCGTTAACGTCAACGCGGTCTTCGACAGCTCTTAAGGAGGCTTGACGTTGCCCTGCCGGAGCCTTGATCAGATAACCGCATGACCACGCGAGCGCCCCTCCCCCCCGAACACACCTTCGCTCCGTCCCGCAAGGCCGAGACCGCCCCGCTCGAGGCCGGCGCGATCGAGCCGATCCTCGACTCGCTCGCGCTGCTCGAGCACCGCACCCGCAGCCGCGCGATCAGCCGGCGGCTGGCCCCCTTCGGTCACTACTTGGCGTTCGCGCACGACGGCACCGAGTGGCTCGTCCCGCTGGACGCCAAGGTCACCCACATCGGGCGGGGTCTGACCTCCGACGTACGGATCGAGGAGCAGCGCGTGTCGCGCAGCCACGCGATCCTCGTTCGCCACGGCCACGCCACGCGCCTGCTCGACAACCGCAGCGCGAACGGCACATTCGTCAACGGCCGCCAGATCATCGCCACCAATATCGCGAATGGCGACGTCGTCCGCCTCGGGCCGGTGGTTATGACCTACGTTCAGGTCGTTTGAGCCCGCACCGCGCGCTCGTCGCAGACCCTCCCTCCCCGGTCTGCGGCGGCGCGGTGCGAGGCGACAAATAGCGCCCCCCGGTCGGCAGAACCCAGGAGCAGAGCTCCGGTCCGCCTGGGAACGAATTCGGCGTCCCAAACGTATAAGCGTTGACCCCATGACCTCGGACGTAGGGAGGACTTCGGGTGACTACGGGATTCCGGGTGTCGGCTCCAGCGGCCAGACGACGGGACTGTCCGCCGACGGCCACACGCTCGTGCTGGCCGAGCTGTTCGGCGGCGCGGTGCCACGGACCACGCGGGTGGTCGGTCGTTGATGCGATCTCCCCGGACGGGCGGTGGTTGTACCTCATCCACTATCCGTCGTACGGAAACCTGAGCCGGTACCAGGTGCTCGCGTACGACTTGGTCACGCGCCACCTGCTCGCGAAGCCGATCGTCGACCCGCATGACGGCGACGAGGCGATGACCGGATTTCCGGTGACGCGCGTGATGAGCGCCGACGGTCGCTGGGCGTACACCCTCTACATACGGGCCTCGGGTGAGCCGTTCATCCACGCTCTCGATACGGCCGGCGTTCGCGCGGTGTGCGTCGACCTGCCACCGTCGCTCGGCCAGATCGACATCGGAAACGCAAGCCTGAGCCTCGGCGCCGGCGGCAAGACGATCCGGATCGACCCGGATGGAGTGATCCAGGCCATCGTCGACACGCGCACGTTCGCCGCAAGGGTGGTCCACAGCTCCCCATTCGTCACCGAGCGGACTCTCAAGACAGTGGCGCCGGTCGCGCGCACGGCGAGCACGAGCGACTCCGCCGGCCTCCCGTGGATGCTCCTGCTCGCGGCGGCGGTGATCGCGGCCATCGGTGGCGCCGTCGGGCTCAGGACGCGACTCAGAGTCCCCTGAGTTTGAAATCGTTCGCCGGGGATGGCCCCGGTTCCCCCGAAGATCGCCTTCGCCGGCGGCACGCTCGACCGCGCCGCCGAGCTCCGCAACGACGGCCGCGCCGATCGTCTGCGCGAGCTGGACAGCTCGCGGGCCGTGCTCGTCGGAGACGGGCAGGACGTGGCGATCGCCGGCGCCGGCGGCCTGCTCGCGCGCGTGCCTCTGTCCGACCTGCCGGCCGACGCCGAGCTCACGTTCCTCGGGCTCGAGCCGGACGGGGCGGCCCTGTTCGCCTACGACGCGCGTGCCCCGTGGCTCGACGCGCCCGTGGGCACCGCATTCGTTCCGTTGCGAACCTTGGCCGGCGAGCTCGGCCCGGACGACGCGGCGCTCGCCGCCTACGCCGTCGGGATGGTTGGCTGGCATCGCGTCCAGCATTTCTGCGGGCGCTGCGGAAGCGCCACCGAGATCGAGGCGGCCGGGCACCGGCGCCGCTGTCCCGTGTGCGGGCTGGTGCATTTCCCGCGCACCGACCCCGCGATCACGATGCTCGTGCAGTCGGGCGAGCGTTGCCTCTTGAGTCGCCGGCGCGGCGCCCCGGCGAACCGGTGGTCGGCGCTCGCCGGGTTCGTCGAGCCGGGCGAGACGCCCGAAGAGGCGGTCGTCCGCGAAGCCCGCGAGGAGACCGGCGTCGAGGTCGTCGGGGTCGAGTACGTCACCGCTCAGCCGTGGCCGTTTCCGCAGGCGTTGATGATCGGGTACTGGGCGTTCGCCGATGCGTCGACCGCCGGAGCCGAGCCGACGCCGGACCAGGAGGAACTGGCCGAGGCGCGGTGGTGGGACCGTTCCGATCTGTCGAACGCCCTCCGTGAAGATGCGATCGCCCTGCCGCCACCCGGGACGATCGGCAACTACCTGATCTCGACCTGGCTCGCGCGCGGCTAGCGCGGCCGCATGCGGGGTCGGGCGAGGTCGTGGGCGGGTTGAGTTGGCGCGCTCCCGTCCGGACGGGCCCGCACGGTCCCACGGACGCCGCCGCAGGCGGCCCATCCCCACCGATTCCGGCTATCTCCACACTCGCCTTCCCCCGCGAGCGTGAATCCAGATTCACCCGGCCCTGGCACGGCTAACACCGCACTCGCCGCGCGCGGTTCGCCGAATGTGGACTTAACCGGAATCGGGGTACGCGACCTAAGAGCGCCGGACTGCTCAGCGCTGCCTTGGATCCGGATCAGCGCTGCTCTTGGATCCGGATCAGGTTCCCCGAGTTATCGCGGAAGGCGCAGTCGCGGACGCCGTAGGGCTGGTCGGTCGGCTCCTGGACGACCTCGGCGTCGCCGGCCTGGAGTCGCTCGAACGTTCCGTCGAGGTCGTTGGTGGCGAGGTTGATGCTGGCGTAGGTTCCCTTGGCCATCATCTCGGCGATGGTGCGCCGTTCCTCGTCGGTGAGGCCGGGCGCGGCTTGCGGCGGGTACAGGACGATGGACGTCTCGGGCTGGTCGGCGGGGCC
The DNA here is from genome assembly GCA_963737055.1 of uncultured Solirubrobacterales bacterium. Taxonomy (GTDB): domain Bacteria; phylum Actinomycetota; class Thermoleophilia; order Solirubrobacterales; family Solirubrobacteraceae; genus Palsa-465. Next base: position 781,389 of record CAVTRE010000006.1, read on the forward strand.
GACCGTGATCCAGTGCATGCCGGCGTACTCGACGTCGTTGCGGACCTCGAAGCCGAGCGTGTCGCGATAGAAGGCCAGCGAGGCTTGCGGGTCGTTGTGGGGCAGCATGGTGCTGTGGATGGTGATGTTCATGGCGGTCACTCTAGGTGTGGCTACTTGACCTGCGCTTCTCGATTCCTGACTGGTTTCGTCACCTGCTTGGCGACGCACGACGGCATCCCCGCCGTGGCGCGCGCCTGCTCGCGGCGGTAAGCGCTCGGCGGCATGCCGACCAGTTCGGTGAAGCGAGTGCTGAACGTGCCGAGCGACGCGCAGCCCACCTCGAAACACACCTCGGTGACGCTGAGGTCGCCGCGACGGAGCAGGGCCATCGCCCGCTCGATCCGGCGCGTCATCAGGTAGCTGTACGGCGACTCGCCGTACGCGAGCTTGAACTGGCGGCTGAGGTGCCCGGCCGACATGTGCGCCCCGCGGGCGAGCGCCTCGACGTCCAGCGGCTTCGCGTACTCCCGGTCGATCCGGTCGCGTACGCGGCGCAATCGCGCGAGCTCGCGCAGATGCTCGGTGTCGCAGGGTCCATCGTTCACCCCCGAGATGCTGCCACGTGCGAGCCCTGCCCGTCGCCGGCGCTCACGACCCCGTGGGATCCTGGAGCAGCCCGAGGTCGTTGCCATCGGCGTCGGTGACGGTAGCCACGAGACGGCCGCCGCCGACATCGTGAGCGGCCTCCTTCACCTTGGCGCCCGCGGCGGTCAGCTCGTCCAGCTTCGCCTCGATGTCCGAGACTTCCCAGAAGGTCACGGGTGAGGTCATACCCTGAGGTCCCCCGCCCGGCACCAGCCCGACGTGCTGACCGCCGGCCTCAAACCCGACGTAATAGGACGAGTCCGCCGTCGGCGGAACGCCGAGCAGGGCGGTGTACAGCGGCTTGGCCCGCTCCAAGTCGGAAACGGGGTGCAGGACGACCTTGATTCCTAGGGTGGAGGTTTCGGTCATGGTGACTCCTCACTTGTTTGAACGGTGACTTCCATGGCCGCCAGGCTAGCCGCGGGTGCGTGGCCGCGCTTCTCGATTCCTGACCGGTTTCCTCGACGCTGCGCGCCGGGTTCAGGAGACCGATTCGCGGAGGCCGCGGACCACGTCGCGGTGCTCCCGCATCGTCTGCATGCCGTCCGCACCCGGCTGGCGCCCGAAGCCGCAGTACATCGCGACGCCGAAGTCGCTCAGGTACCGCGATGCGGTGGCGTGACGGCGTCTTAGGCCGGCGAGACCGTCGATCGGGAGCACGATCCCGAGATACACACGGGTGTCCCCGACGTCGAGATCGCTCAAAGGCCGGAAGAAGCGTTTGTCCTCGCTGCGCAGGTAGCGCGGGCCGGCCATGTGCACCCAGTCGACCGTCCGCCCCGAGTTCGCGACGGCGTAATTGGCCATCCGCACGAGCACGTCGTAATCGCGCGCCTCGTACATCGGCCACTCCGGAAATGTCCCGTAGCAGAGGTGGTAACCCAGCATGACGTCTTCGGGGATCAGAGGCGTGAGGCGGCTGACGGGACCGGCGAACCGCTCCCACGCCCCCTCGGAGGTCCACGCCAGCACCCCCTCGATGTCCTGGACCTCGTAGGCCATGTCCCACTGGATCGCGAGGTCGGCGGCCGGCACCTCGCCGAGGAGCCGCACGAGTTCGCGGCCGACGAGGTCCTCGAAGGCGCGCTCGGCGACCGGGTAGTCGCCCGCGAAGTCGGCCTTGAAGGCGTTGAGCGCGCTCGAAGGGAACGGCAACCCGACCTGGAACCGCAGCCCGGTCGGGATGACGCCGTCGTCGCGGAGCGCGCGGAAGATTCCATACGACTCGATCGCATCGTCGATCCGCGGCCAGCTGTCGAAGTGCAGCTCGCCGGCCCCGGGCCGGATTTTGAACACGGGCGTCTCGTATGCGTGCCTCGGGATCCCGGTCGGCGAGTCGGTCTCCTGCACGACCTCGACGTCGGGGTTCGGCCGCGCCAGTCGCTCGCGCTCGTAGCCCACCCATGCCGCGCGCGGGCCGGTCTCGCCGTCAGGCAGCGCGAACACGAGGTCGCCGAACAGCTCCGCCCCTGCGCGCAACGCCTCCTCGGTCGACTGCGCCGGCAGGCTTCCGACAAGCAGCAGCTCGCTCGCCGCCCGCGAGGTCACGACGTCTCGCCGGCGATCTCGTCGATCATGTCGGTCACGTCCCGCGCGACCAGCGCGGCGTACGCGCCGCGCCGCTCCATCAGCTCGTCGTGGGTGCCGCTCTCGATGACCTGGCCGTGGTCGAGCACGACGATCTGATCGGCGTCGCGGACGGTCGATAGGCGGTGGGCGATCGTGATCGTGGTCCGGCCCTCGGCCAGTCGCTCCAGTTCGGCCTGGACCGCGGCCTCGGTCTGGGTGTCGAGCGAGCTCGTGGCCTCGTCGAGGACCAGCACGGGCGGATTGCGGAGCACCGTGCGGGCGATCGCCATCCGCTGCTTCTCTCCTCCCGAGAAGCGGTAGCCGCGCTCGCCCACGATCGTGTCGTAGCCGTCGGGGAGCGAGGCAATCAGGTTGTGGATCCGCGCCGTGCGCGCCGCCTCCTCGATCTCCTCATCGGTGGCGTCGGGCCGGGCAAAGCGGAGGTTCTCCCGGACGCTGGCGTGGAACAGGTACGTCTCCTGCGAGACGACGCCGACCGTCGCCGCGAGCGACTCGAGCGAGGCGTCGCGCACGTCGACCCCGTCGATCGTGACTCGCCCCTCCTGCGGCTCGTACAGCCGCGCCACCAGGTAGCCGACCGTTGTCTTGCCGGCGCCGGTCTCGCCGACGACCGCGGTCCGCGTCCCAGCCGGGACGACCAGGTCGATATCGCGCAGCGTCCATGGCGAATCCGCGGATTCGCCGAGGCCGTCATACCGGAACGACACGTCCTCGAAGCGCACCTCGCCGAGCAGCTCACTCGGCCGCAGCTCGACCGGATGCTCCTTCTCGACGATGTCGACGGGAAGATCCAGATATTCGAAGATGCGGTCGAATAGCGCCAGCGATGTCTGCATGTCCGCCTGGACGCTGAGCAGCGACTGGATCGGAAACAGCAGCCTGGTCTGGAGCGTGGTGAACGCGACCACGGTGCCGATCGAAATCGTATTCCCGATGAACGTCTGCCCCGCGAGCCAGTAGATGATCGCCGGCTGGACCGCGAACGTGAACTGGATCGTCGCCATCATCCAGCGCCCGGCCATGCGCGAGCGAACCTCGAGGTCGGCGATGCCCTTCGACTCGCCGGTGAACCGGTCGGCAAGATCGGCGCCCCGGCCCATGGTCTTGCCAAGCATGATCCCGGACACCGACAGCGATTCGGCGACCAGCGCCGACATATCGGCCAGCTGGCGCTGCTGCTCGGTCGTGATCCGGCGCCGGATCTGACCGACGCGCCGCGTCATCCACACCGACGGCGGCACGAACACGAGCGAGATGATCGCCAGACGCCAGTCGAGCAGGCACATCGCAACGAGCGACGCGATGACCGTGGTCGCGTTCTGCGCGATTGTGGTCGCCGTCGTGGTCACGACACTGTCGAGTCCGCCGATGTCGTTGGCGATCCGCGACTGCACCTCACCGGTACGGGTGCGCGTGAAGAACGCGAGCGACATCTTCTGGAGGTGCTGGTAGACGGCGGCGCGCAGGTCGTGCATCACCCGTTGGCCGACGACGTTCGACATGTACGTCTGCCAGACGCTGGTGGCGTTGGTGAAGATCGAGATCGCGATCATGGCCAGCACCGTCACCGTCAGCACGGTCTCGTCGTGCTGCAGGATCCCGACGTCGAGCGCCCTCCGAAGCAGGAACGGTTGGAGAATCGCGATGCCGGCCGAGACGACGATCAGCACGAGCACGGCCGCGAGCCGGTGCCGGTAGGGCTTGAACAGCGCGAGGATGCGGCCGGTGTCGCGTTGGCGCGTCGGATCCATCAGCGGCGGGGGCTTGCGCGACGGACCGCGCAGCGAGCGCATCACGCCACTGCCGCCGGCGCCGTGAGAGGCCGCAAACCCGTGATTCCCAGAGCTCATCTACCCCCCATGATGACAGCGGTGCACACTTCGCTTGGCGACGAAATGTGATGGCGCTACCGTATGCAACGTGGAGCACGGCGACGCCGACATAGCCAGCATAGGCGCACTGATCGCCGATCCCGGGCGGGCGCGCATCCTGCTCGCGCTCGGCGACGGCCGCGCGCTCCCGGCGAGCGTGCTCGCCGACGAGGCCGGCGTCGCGGCCTCGACCGCCAGCGCCCACCTCGGCAAGCTGGTCAAGGGGGGCATGCTCAGGGTCGAGCGCCACGGCCGCCACCGCTACTTCCGCGTGTCCGGCCCCGAGGTCGGCGAGCTCATCGAAGCGCTCGCCCGGATCTCACCGCCCGCTCAGGTGCGCTCGCTCAAGCAGGGCAGCAAGGCCCAGGCGGTCCGGTTCGCCCGTACCTGCTACGACCACCTCGCGGGGATACTGGGCACCCAGCTGATGCAGGCGCTGCTCGACCGCGAGCTCATCGCGGGCGGCGACGGCGTGTTCGACCCCGGCGCCGCGCAGGAGGACCGCCTGGCGGCGTTCGGCTCCGACCTCGACTACCGGGTCACGCCGGGCGGCGTCAAAGAGCTCAAAGCGTTCGGCATCGACTTCGACGCTCTGCCGCCACGCCGCCCCTTAATCAAGTACTGCGTGGACTGGAGCGAGCAGCGCCACCATCTGGCCGGGTCGCTCGGCGCCGCGCTGGCGACGCGAATGATCGACCTCGGGTGGGTGCGCAAAGCCAACCGCAGCCGCGCTGTGCACGTGAGCGACACCGGTTTCGACGGCCTCCGAGAGCGTTTCGGGGTCGACTTGAGCTCGTACTCAGGCACCTGAGCAATACTGAAGACGTGTCCGGTCAGGAGATAGGTCTCGCCGTTTCCGTGTTTCTCGCGTGCGCGGTCGAGGCGGTCGAGGCGCTCACGATCGTGCTCGCGGTGGGCGTCACTCGAAGCTGGCGCTCGGCGCTGACGGGCGTCGGCGCCGCGACCCTCGCGCTCGCGGTGATCGTCGCCGCCCTCGGACCCGCGCTCACGGCGCTGCCAATCGACGTGCTCCGGGTCGTTGTCGGCGGCCTGCTGCTCGTGTTCGGGTTGCAGTGGCTCCGCAAGGCGGTGCTCCGCTACACCGGCCTCAAGGCGCTCCACGACGAGGACAAGGCGTTCGCCGAGGAGACCGACGCCGCCCGAGCGGCGGGGCGTCCCGACGCCGGCTTCGACGGCTACTCGTTCACAATCGCGTTCAAGGGCGTGCTCCTCGAGGGGCTCGAGGTCGCGTTCATCGTGCTCACGTTCGGCGCCAGCCAGCACAACGTCGGCCTGGCGGCCGTCGCGGCCGCGGTAGCGATCGCGGTCGTCGTGCTCGCCGGCGTCCTCGTCCGCGCTCCCCTGGCGCGCGTGCCCGAAAACACGCTGAAGTTCTTCGTCGGCGTGATGCTCACGTCGTTCGGGATCTTCTGGGGCACCGAGGGAGCGGGCGCGACTTGGCCGGGCGGCGACGCCGCGCTGCTCGTGATCATCCCCGGCGTCGCGCTCGCGGCACTCGGGATGGTCAGGTGGCTGAGGCGCGCGCCCGGCGTCCAGCGACCGCTCGGAGAGACGGCATGAGCTGGATCGTCCGAGCTGCGCGCGCGGTATGGGAGTTCGTCGTCGGCGACGATCCGCTGACCGCGTTCGGGGTCGTGGCGGCGCTCGGCGCGACCGCGCTCATCGCCGGCGCGGGCGCGCCAGCGTGGTGGGTCATGCCGGTCGCGGTGCTGGCGCTACTCGGGCTGTCGCTCCGCCGGGCGGCGCGCTGACGCCAGGCCGCGCGCTGACTCCGGGCGGCGCGCTGACTCCGGGCGGGCGCTGACCCCGGGCGGCCGCTGAGCGGGGGCGCTACCGGCGTTCGGTGAACCCCGGTGGAAGTAGCAGTGACCACATCCGGGGCGGAGAGTCCTGAGCCGGCGGCCGCGGCACCGGCGCGACCGGGGCCGGCCGCGGTTCCGGCGTCTGCGGGCGAGCGGCGTTGCGGCGAAACCTTCTGAGCTTCATTCTCGGGACCCCTTGATGTCCGTAAAACCCGCTATTTGCGGGCATGGGCCCGTTCTGTATACCCGATGGACCGGCGTTTTCACCAGCTCACGTTGAGAAACAACTTGGCCTCCCTACCTCTCTGGAACGAAGAGCCTGGATGAAGGTCGTGAAGAAGCGGAGGGGCCTTCCGGCGAGGGGTACGGAAGGCCCCTCCTGGGGGGTGGTTGTCGGGTTAGCCGATGAAGCCGGTGTAGCCGGCGAAGCAGTCGTGGGACGGGCTGCCGTTGCCCGAGGGCCAGTTGACGCCGTCGTTGTAGAAGACGTCCACTTCCTGACCGTCGGCCGCGATCTCCGTCGAGTCCGACGCGCTTCCGACCTGGTCGAAGTCACCCGCGTTCAGCGGCGCACCCTGGGTCGTGTCCATCGCGTCGCTGTTGGTGTGGATGTTGATCTTCGTGCCGGCCGGCTGTGGGCCGCCGTTGGCGTCCATGTCGGCCGTCGTATTGGCGGTGACGTCGAACGTCACCTGCTGCGCCCCGGGCTGGCCGCTCGGGTCAGAGCAAGTCGAGCTGAAGGTGAAGTGGCCCGCGTGGCCGAGGACCTTGGTCTGGCCGATGCGCAGGAACTTCTCGCCGCCGGAGCTGACGAAATGCTTGGCCGCGAGGTAGTAGCTCGGCGGCTGTCCGCCCAGACGCTGCGAGTTGTTGGCGAGCTGGGTCGCGGCAACCGCGGCGCCGCCGCCGAGGGCCACGAACAGCGCCACCAGCGCGAGCACAAACGAGGGTGAGAACCAACGTGACTTCACAGGAACCTCCGATGTTGAGTGCCGATCCGACGGGCTCGAGGGGAATCCGTCGCCGGAGATCCTGCGGCTAAATCGGGACCCGCACATCGGGCGGTTACACCGTCTTGCCGGGCGGTCCTTTAGAAGTTGGTCATCGTCGTTTAGGCCGCCCGCTGGTGTCTTTAGACTTCGTGCCACCAGCGCCGTGGGGAGTCGGGCGCGCGGCCCCACAGCCACGACGGCGAGGTGCCACCTACTGATCGAGGAAACCCCCTACTGATCGAGGAAACGCCAACCCAGATGAGACAGCCGAGCGAAGCGGCGCTCGGGAATCTGCCGGTGAGGCTGACCAGACTCGTGGGACGAGAGACTGCGCTGGGCGAGCTTCGGTCGCTGGTCTGGCGCACCCGAGTTCTGACCTTGGCCGGGCCCGGCGGCGCGGGAAAGACGCGCCTTGCGATCGCCGTCGCGGATGCGACGCGGCCCGATTTCATCGGAGGAGCTTGGTGGGTCGACCTGTCGTCGACGTTCGATCCCCATCTGGTGCCCCAGGTGGTGGCGTCCACCGTGTTGGAGAGCGAGCTGACCAGCGATCCCGCGCCGGCGGCGCTCGCCCACCGGTTCCCCGAACCGACTCTGCTGGTGCTCGACAACTGCGAGCAGGTGGTCGATGGTTGCGCTGAGTTGATCGTCGCGCTGCTCGAGCGCTCCCAATCGCTCCGGATCGTCGCGACGAGCCGGCAACCGCTGGGGGTACCGGGCGAGCAGGTGTGGCGGGTCGGCGGCCTGGCGGTCACCGAACCGGACGCTGTTGACGAGGACCCCGGCGAGGACGATTCCGAGGACGGCGCGGTGTCGCTGTTCCTCGAGCGCGCCGCCGAGGCCTCGAGCCGGTTCGATCCCGATGCCCCGGGCGCGCGCGAAACGATCCGCCGGATCTGCCGGTACCTGGACGGGATGCCGCTGCCAATCGAGCTGGCCGCGGCGCGCGTGCCCGTGCTGTCCGTCGCCCAGATCGCCGAGCGGCTCGAGCGCGACGCGAGCGTGCTCCGCCACACCAGCCGCACCGCCCCCGAGCGCCACCGGACCCTCGACGCGATGCTCGAGTGGAGCCACCGCATGCTCGAGCCCGAGGAGCAGCGACTGTTCAGACGCCTCGGCGCCTTCCGCGGCACGTTCTCGCTGCCGGCGGCGGAGTTTGTCTGCGGCGGCTACCAGCTCGAGGCCGCGGGCGTGCTCGACGTGCTCGCGGTGCTGATCGACCGTTCGCTCGTCCAGGTCGTAGACGATCCCGAGGAGCCGCGCTACCGGCTGCTGTCGACCGTGCGCCAGTACGCCGCCGCCAAGCTGTGGGACACGTCGGAGGCGCCGACCGTCAGCTGGCGGCATGCCGAGTTCTTCACGTCGATGGCCGCCCACGCGCAGGCAGGTCTCGCCGGTAGCGAGCAGCCCGGGTGGCTCCAGCGATTCGCCGTCGACCACGACAATCTGATCGCGGCGCTGCGGTGGCTGCGCGACGAGTCGATCGAGGAGTGCGCGCGGCTGGCCTCGCTGATGTGGCCGTTCTGGTACCAGCGTGGCTTCTACCGGGAAGCGCGGAGCTGGTTCGACCAGGTCCTCCTCCAGGCGGACCGAATCTCCGCCGAGCGTCGCGCCGACATCCTTGTCAAGGCGGGCCAGGTCGCCTTCCTGCAGTGCGAGTACGAAGCTGCCAGCCGCCACCTGCAAACCGCCCTCGACCTCGTCGACGAGCTCGGCGACCGGCGCGCCGCCGCCACGGCGCTCCAGCGGCTGGGGTCGATCGCCCGCGAGCAGGCGCGATACGACGAAGCCCGCCAGGTGCACGAGCGAAGCCTCGCGATCTGGAGAGAGCTCGGGGATGCCGAGGGGGTCGCCGCGTCCCAGGACTATCTCGGGTTCGTCGCCTGGCTACGCGGCGACAGTGACACGGGCGAGGAGCTGTGCACCGCCGCGCTCGCCGAGTTCCAGCGGACGGGTGACCTCCAGGCCACCGCCACCGCGCTCGTCAACCTCGGCGCGTGCGCGCTCTACCGCGACTCGCTCCCGATCGCGCGGCAGCGGCTCGAGAAGGCGCTGACGATCGCGCGCGAGCTCGGCTTTCAGGAGGGCATCGCCTGGTCGTTGAACGAGCTCTCGATCGCCGCTCGCCGCGCCCGTCGGCCGGCCGGCGAGACCGCACCGATGCTGTGCGAAGCCCTGGTCATCCACCGCCGGCTCGGGGACCGCTGGCGGCTGGCCAGCGTGCTCGAGGAGATCGCCGGCGCCATCCTGGCCCGGAACGATCCCCGCCTGGCGATCGAGGTCATGGCTGCCGCCGAGGCCGTCCGCGAGCGGCTCGGCACGCCGATCCCGCCGGTCGAGGCGGGAGACCGCGACGCCGTCGTCGACCAGCTCGTGCGCAAGTTGAACGTGTCCACTTTCGCCGCGGCCTGGTCGGACGGCCGAAGCCGCGAGCTCGACGCCACGATCGAGGTGGTGCTCGAAGCGATCGAGACGCCCGATGCCTCTGAGACGGGCAGCGAGTCGACGGAGTCCCCCGTCCTGACCCCGCGGGAGCTCGCCGTGCTCGAGCTCCTCGCCTCGGGACACACCAACCGCGAGATCGCGTCCGCCCTGTTCATCAGCGCGAGCACCGCCGGCGTGCATGTGTCGAACATCCTGCGCAAGCTCGGCGCCAAGCGGCGCGTCGACGCCGCCGGCATCGCCTACCGGATGGGCCTGCTCCCGGTCAGCTGATTACGCCGTGGCGAGTCTTACCGGCAGCGTCTTCAGCTGGTTCACGAACGTCGACAGCACCCACGTCGGCTCGCCGTCAAGCTCCATCGCCGGATAGCGCGCGAGCGTCTCCTCGAACAGGATCCGCAACTCGAGCCGCGCCAGCGCGGTGCCGAGGCAGAAGTGCCGGCCGCCGGCGCCGAACGCCTGATGCTCGGGGTTCCGGCGGACGTCGAACCGGTCGGGGTCCACGTAGCGTGACTCCTCACGGTTAGAGGACACGTACCACATGACCACCTTCTGACCTTCGCGAATCGTCTGTCCCGCGATTTCGGCATCGCAGGTCGCCGTGCGCGCGAAGTGCGCGAACGCGGGGAACATGCGTAACGACTCCTCGACCGCGCTTGGGATCAGAGAGCGATTCTCGAGCAACAGCCGGCGCTGGTCAGGCTGCTCGAGAATCGCCCGCATCCCGCTGCAGTAGGTCGCCTTCGTGCTGTCGTTGCCGGCGGCCATCAACAGGAAGAACCCCATCACGATCTCCTGCTCGTCGAGCTTCTGTCCCTCGACCTCGGCGTGGACGAGCACGCTGGTCAGATCGTCGGTCGGCCGCTCGCGCCGCTCGGCGATCAGGCGCCGGCAGCGGTCGAAGATCTCGGGGATGCTCTGCTCTCGCAGCGTCTCCACCCCGTGCGGGCTCATGTCCGGGTCGGCGACCGCGAGCGTCGCGTTCATCAGCCTCGCCCAGACGGCGTCGTCCTCGGGCGGGATCCCCATGAAGCTCCCGATCACGCGCGAGACGACCGGCTGCGCGACGTCGGTCACGAGGTCGCACCGGCCGCGGCCGGCCAGGCGGTCGAGCACGCCGACCACGATCGCCCTGATCGCGGACTCGTGCGCGGCGATTCGCTTCGGCGTGAACCCGGCCTGGAACAGCATCTTGAGACGGTCGTGGCGAGGCGGGTCCATCCCGATGAACATCGAGCGGATCAGCTTCAGCGGGAACACGCCGACCGAAGTGATGCCCCCGAGCTCGGAGGAGAACGTCCGCCAGTCCCGGCTGACGGCATGGACGTCATCGGGCCGAGTAACCGACCAGAAGCCGGGCTCGCCCGGGTAGTCCGGGATGCTGTCGGTCCAGTGCACCGGGCATTCCGAGCGCAGCTGGCGGAACAGCTCGTGGGGCGGCCCGCCGCGCCAGCGCTCGAGCTCTGAGACGAGCACGTCGTCGAGGTCGCTGTGGGTCGACGTCACGGCCCCACGATCCTAATGGCTGGCCGGCCAGCCGGTCTAGGTCTCTAGCTCGAAGTCGCGGCGCTTTCCGGTGCCGGCACGGCGAAGCCCGTTCCGTTCGTCGTCCCCGCCACCTCGGCCGGAGCGTCGCCGTCGACGTACCGCTGCCCGCGAGACCACGACGCGACCGCAGCGATCAGACACGCGACAATCGCGAACGCGAACGCTTCGTGCAGGCCGTTGCGGAACGGCTCCGAGATCAGCTGCGGGAAGAACGCCCGCCCGGTGAGGACCGCCTGAGTGTGGGCAGGGAGGTGGGTGAGCACGCTCGAGCCGAGTAGATGCTGGATCGGGTTGTACCCGAGGAACGCGGCGAACAGGATCGACACCGGCGGTAGGTGCGCGGCGTGCGAGGCGGCCCCGACCGGGACGCCATGCGCTTCGAGTCCGCTCGTCATCGTGTGCGGCAGCGTGGCCGCCAGCCCGAGAATCATCAGCGTGAAGAAGATTCCGACCGACAGCACCTGGGCCGAGTTCTGGAATGTCTGGTTCATGCCGCCGCCCGCTCCCCGGTCGCCGGGCGGCAGGCTGTTCATGACCGCGGCGCGGTTCGGCGAGGCGAACATCCCCATCGAGACGCCGTTGAGAAACAGGATCGCCGCGAACACGGGATATCCGAAATCGGTCGGCAGGAGCGCCAGCAACAAGAAGCTGAACGCCGCGCCGATCATCCCGCCGGTCGCGAAGCCCCGCGCCCCGAAACGGTCCGACAGATAGCCCGATGTCGGGCCGGCGATCAGCATCCCGATGGTCAGCGGGAGGATGTAGATCCCCGCATACAACGGCGTGTCCGTGAAGTCGTAGCCGTGGAGCGGCAGCCAGATGCCCTGGAGCCAGATGATCAGCATGAACATCAGGCCGCCCCGAGCCACCGCCGAGAGAAACGTCGACAGCGTCCCGAACGTGAACGCGCGAATCTTGAACAGCGACAGGCGGAACATCGGGTCGGTGACGCGCCGCTCGATCAGCACGAACGCGAGCAGCGACAGGATGCCGGACGCGAGCAGGATGAGCACGCGCGGGCTCCCCCACCCCGTCGCCGAGCCCCCGTACGGACGGATGCCGTACGTGATCGCGATCATGATCAGGACCAGCCCGACGGCGAACGTGATGTTCCCGCCCCAGTCGATCCGTGCGGGCCGCGGAGTCGAGATCTCCTGCAGCTTGAGGTACGCCCACACCGTCCCGAACAGCCCGACCGGGACGGATATCAGGAACACCAGCCGCCAGTTGATCGGGGCGAGAATGCCACCCAGGACCAGCCCGACGAACATCCCGCTGACGCCGACGATGTTGTTGATCCCAAGGGCCATCCCCCGCTGGTTGGCCGGGAACGCATCGGTGATGATCGCGGCCGAATTCGCCAGAAGGCATGCCGCTCCGACCCCCTGCACGATCCGCCACACGATCAGGTACGTGGCGCCCTCGCGCCCGTTGAGCCAATCGATCGTCAGCACCAGCGAGGCCGCGGTGTAGATCACGAACCCGAGGTTGTAGATCCGGACCCGACCGAACATGTCTCCGAGCCGGCCGAGGCTGACGATCAGCACGCTCGTGACGATCAGGAAGCCGAAGATCATCCACAGCAGGTAGAAGCTGTTCGCCGGCACCAGCGGATCGAGGTGGATGCCGCGGAAGATGGCCGGCATCGCGATCAGCGTGATCGACGCGTCAAGCGTCGCCAGGAGCACGCCGAGCGTGCAGTTCGACAGCGCGATCCACTTGTAGTTCTCGCCTCGCGGATCGGGCCGGCGCAGCGCGAAGCTCCTCCCGCGCCGTCCGTTGCCGATCGAGGCCATGCTTCTACTGTACGCACACCGGATTCTGGTGCGGCGCGACGTTCTGACACCACCAACCGGGGGTGTCTGTCTGATATGGACGACCCGGCCGCCGAGTCCGGCCGGGTCGTTCCATGTGGGCGCCGTCCTTGTCCTGTGCAGCCGTCAGCTGCCGCGACTCACATATTCGGACAGTTGTGGGAGCCGCTGCCGCCGGACCGGGCCGGCGGGGCATGACTGCCCTGCGCGGGTGCCGTGGGGGTGGTCCGCGCCGGCGCGGTGCCGGTCGTGGTCGAACCGTCGCTCGTCGAAGTGGTCGACGAAGCCGCGTTCGCGATCGCCGCGCCGCCGCCCGCAATCGCCGCGGTGGCGGCGAGTGTCAATAGCAGCGGCCTGAGCCTTCGCATCTGGTCACCTCCTTTCTGATGGACCGCTTCGGACGTTCCTCGTCCTGCGTCGGCTCCCGGTAGGAGGCGCGTAAGAGTTGTCTACGAGCGCGAGTGAGAGGCGTCCGGCTGGGGCGTCGTCAACGTCGCTTCTTCGCGCCGTGCGATCTCGAGCACCTCTTCGATCGACGAGCGCGTGGCCAGCTCGATCACCCGCTGGGCCAGCATCCGCATCGGCAGCAGAGGCGCTACCCAGCGGGGCGCGACCACCCGCCGCGAGCGCCGGGCGATCCCGCGCTCGATCGCGTCGACCCCTGAAGCGAGCGGCGCCACGCTCCGCCCCGGACGGCGTATCTCGGCCACCCGCTGGGCCGCCGCCGTGCCGAACCCCCGGCGGACCATGTCGGTGTCAAGCTCGGCGAAGTAGGCGACGCCGACCCGGGCCCCGCTCGGCGCCAGTTCAATCCGCAGCGAATCCGCGAGCGCCTCGACGCCGGCCTTGGACGCGCAGTACGCGCCCAGCAGCGGCGGGTGCACGGCGGCCGCCAGCGACGAGATCGCGAGCGCGTAACCCCGCTCGTGAGCGATGTACGGCCCGGCCGCGCGGAGCGTGTAGTAGACGCCCATCAGATTCACCTCGATCGTGCGCTCGAACACCTCGGGGTCGCCACCGACGAGCGGCAGCTGCGCCGCCACGCCGGCATTGGCAACGACTACGTCGAGGCCGCGAAGATGTTCCGAGGCAGCCTCGACGGCGGCCTCGACCTGGTTCCGGTCACGCACGTCGCACACCACCGCGAGCGCATTGCCACTCTCCGCCGCGGTCCGCGCGAGCACGTCGGGCTCGATCCCGGCGAGCACCACGCGGGCCCCGCGCTCGTGGAGGCGCTTGGCGGTGGCCGCCCCGATCCCGCGCGCCGCGCCGGTGATCAGGACGCGGCGACCGGACAGATCGACGGTCACACGATCTCGCCGGGACGCTGGAACACGATCTCCGGGATGAGACACGTCGGCGACACCCGCAGCACAAACCTCAGGCCCTGCGCGACGTCGCTCGTCCGCAGCATCTCCTCGGCAGGAACCTTGTCCTTGATGTAGTCGCTCATGTCGGTGTCGACGAACCCCGGCGCAAACGCGACGGACTTAACGCCGTGCTTGGCCAGCTCCTTGTTCATAGAGACCGAGTAAGCGGCCACGGCGGCTTTGGTCGCCGAGTAGACCGATAACCACGCCTGCGGCGACTTGCCCGCGATCGACGACATGTTGATCACGAGCGCGTTCCGATGCTCGGCGCCGGCGGCACGCAGCAGGTCCGCGCATTCGCGGTAGAACAGGATGATCGCCCGCAGGTTGACGTCTAGCTGGAGGTCGATGTGTTTGGTCTGGTGCGCGGAGGCGGGCGCGCCGATTCCAACCCCGGCGTTGTTGACGAGCACGTCGAGCCGGCCGTACCGCGCGCGGTGACGCTCCACGACCTCACGGACCCCTTCCTCGTCGTTCAGGTTCGCGACCACCTCCTCGACCTCGAACCCGCGGTCGCGCAGTCGGGTTCCGGCCTGTTGGAGCGTCTCGGGCTTGCGCGCGGTGATCGTCAGGGCGAAGCCCTCCTCCCCGAGCGTCTCGGCGAGCGCGAGCCCGATCCCGCGGGAGGCTCCGGTGACGATCGCGGCGCGGTCTGGCACGGGCGAGAACCCTAGCGATTTCGGGTAGAAGTCAAGAGTCGAGGTGACCTGCCGATCAACTGCGTAACCGGTTCCCTCGTAACCGTCGGCACACAATCGCACCTTAATGCGTGCGTTAAGAGATTGCCGCGGTTACCGGGTACCGTGCGCAGAAGCCGCCAAATCAGTGCTTCCTTTGAAGGAGGGAGCAATGCTCGATCGTTGCCCAACTTGCGGAAAAACCACCGGCACCCTGATGGAGTCCCATCCGGACCGGCCGGGCCTGATGCAGATCCTCTCCGGAGAGAGCACCGAAGCGCACCGGATCATCGTGACCATCGCGCTCTGTGTGATCTTCGTCCTGGCGATCGTCGCCACCGAGGCTCTGTTCCGCTAAGTGATCGCTCCTAAGACCGGGATACGGCGCTGAGCGTCCTCGAAAATCGCGCCGCGTAAGCTTCGCGGCCGGACCGTGTGCGGTCCGGCACGGCAGAGGAACCGGCACGATTGGAGTGACATGCGCGTTGATTGGTACGGCCAGGCCGCTTTCCGCTTGAGCGGAGCGGAAGGCACGGTGTTCATCGACCCCTTCGGTGACGTCTCTGCCCTCACGTCACGGGGGATGCACTTCGACTACCCAGCGATCGAGGGAGTCGACGCCGACCTGCTCCTCGTCACCCACGAACACTTGGACCACAACGGCGTCGAGGTCGTGGACGGGAACCCGACGATCCTGCGGTCGACCGCGGGACGCCTCGAGTCCCCGGTCGGCGAGATCGTCGCGATCGCGTCCGAGCATGACGAGTCGGCCGGCACCGAGCGCGGACCGAACACGATCTTCGTGTTCACGCTCGATGGCGTGCGCGTCGCCCACTTCGGCGACTTCGGCCAGACCTCGCTCCGCGACGAGCAGGCCGAGGCGGTTGGCCAGGTCGACCTGCTGTTCCTGCCGGTCGGCGACGGTCCGACCATCGGCGCCGAGCAGGCAGCGGCGATCGTGAATCGCCTCGCCCCGAAATGGGTCGTGCCGATGCACTACCGCACACCGCGGGTCGGCTTCCTCGAAACGGCCGATGCCTTCCTCGAGAAGCTGCCATCCGTCGACCGCCTGTCCGAGACCGGCTTCGACACCGACTCGCTCGCGGCCGACGGCGGCCCGCGCGCCGTGGTTCCCGCCGCGCCTTAGGCCGTGGCGGGTGCCCAGCCCGTGGCGGATCTACGCCTAGACCGTCGCGCCGGTTCCGTGCGCCAGCGTCTCGCGCCCGACTCGCTGCAGGTCCCGCAGGTAGTCGAGATGAGCCGCCCAAGCCGGGTCGGCGTCTAGCTCGCACGCCATCCGAATCGTGTCGACGTGCGCGTCGAGCAGCTCGTAGAGAAGCTCCGTGACGTACTCGGCTGTGGAAACCGCGCTCTTGTTTGCGTCCAACACCGCTCAGCCCTCCGTTAAGCAGTACAGATGATGAACGTGGGATCGGACAGCAAAGTTGCGCGTATGGTCCAGATTTCGAACAGCTGTGCGGCTAGCGGCCCGCCTGCGAAGCTGCTAGCGGCGGCGCGCTTCCGGCACCAGCGCCGGGTTCTGCCACCCGCCGTCGGCCGGATTCAGGTTGATTCCCGGGGGGACGATCTCGTCTATCCGGTCGAGCACCTCGGCGCCGAGCGTCACATCGGCAGCCGAGAGCTGTGACTCGAGCTGCTCCATCGTGCGCGGGCCGATGATCGCCGCGGTCACCGCGGGATGGGTCAGGACGAAGCCCAGCGCCATCTCGATCAGGCTCATTCCCGCCTCCTCGGCGAGCGTCGCCAGCGCGTCCGCGGCGTCGAGCTTGAGCTGATTCCCCGGCAGCGACATGTCGTAGCGAACCGGAATCCGTTGAGCCCGATGGCTGTCCGGCAGATCCTGGCCCTTGCGGTATCGCCCGGTCAGCCATCCACCGGCAAGTGGGCTCCACGGGATCACGCCCATGCCGTGCCGCCGGCAGGTCGGGAGCACGTCGTTCTCGACGCCACGCACGAGGATCGAATACGGCGGCTGCTCACACACGAACCGCTCGCGCCCGCGGCGCTCCGCGACCCATTGCGCCTCGACGATCTGGCTCGCGGGGAACGTGGAGGAGCCGATGTACCTGACCTTGCCCGCCCGCACCAGGTCGGTGAGCGCGCCGAGTGTCTCGTCGATATCGGTGTCCTCCTCGGGGCGGTGGATCTGGTAGAGGTCGATCCAGTCCGTCCCCAGGCGTCTGAGCGAGTTCTCGACCTCGCGCGTGATCCAACGGCGCGTGTTGCCGAACTCGTTGGGGTCGTCGCCCATCGTTCCGTGGACCTTGGTGGCCAGGACAACGTTGTCGCGCTTCCCGCCGGCCAGCGCCTTGCCGACGATCTCCTCGGACTCGCCCCGCGAGTAGACGTCGGCGGTGTCGATGAAGTTGATCCCGGCGTCAAGCGCGCGGTGGATGATCCGGACCGAGTCGTCGTGATCGGGATTGCCCCAGGCTCCGAACATCATCGCGCCGAGGCACAGCGGGCTGACCTTCACTCCAGTACGTCCAAGCGTTCGATAGTTCATGCCGCCACCGTAGCGCGGCCGCTCATGTCACCTAAGCTGGTCGGATGAGTGGATACGACGACGACGACGATTGGGTCGGTACCCCGCCCGAGGGCCACTACAGCCGGGATCGCGCCGACCCCGAGTTCTGGTGGCGCCAGCGCCCGGTGGCGATCGGCGGCGCTGCCCTGCTCCTGGTGGTAATCGTCCTGGTCGTGATCGCGCTGGTGCACTGAGTTACCCCGCCGCGGCCTCGGCCGCCCGGAGCGCCTCCTGCGCTTCCGCGAGCTCGGTCTCTGCCACGTTCAGCTGCGACTCGGCTTCGCGTAGCGCCTCGGCGGCCCTGTCGCGCCGCTCGGCCGCGACCCGGTGAGCGCGCTCGGCGTGCTCGGCGTGCCGGCGAGCCTCTCGCACGGCGGCGCGCGCCTCCGCCCGTTCGCGCTGCGCCCGCTCGCGTTGTTCGCGGGCGGCGCGTTCGGCGGCTCGATCGGCCGCGGGTTGCTTGTTGGCCTGGCCGGCTTCTTCTTCCGCGGCGGCGCCGGCGCCCCCGCGGGTCGCGCCCCCGCGGGCGGGGCCCCCAGGACGCCGAGCCCGACGTGGCGGAGCTCCCGCTCGAGGCGACCCTCCCGGACCTGCTCGCGCGCCTCGTCGTCGAGCGCGGCGGCGTGGAGCGTGTCCGAGACGCGCTCGACGATCGTCGGGCTCAGCTCATGCCCGTCGGAGCTGAGAAGCCCGCGCGCGGCGCCCGCCAGCGCGTCGACCGCGGTCCGCTCCCGATCGACGGCGGCGCGAAGCGACTGGCCGTCGCCCCGCCCCGCCAGCACGTCGTCCTGCGCGGCGCGGAGCGCATCGCCGGCGTCGAACAGCTCGGATACCACCTGGCGCTGCGTGCGGACGAGCTGGTCGACGGCCCAAGCCGCCACGGACGGCTTGCGGAGAGCCGACACCTCGGCGGCCTCGTCGCGCTTGCCGGCCTTCCGCAGTTCGCGCGCGAGCGCGTTCCGCGCCGGCACGAATTCGTCGAACGGCAGGCCGTAGAGCTCGTCGACGTCCATGCGCACCATGGTGCCAGGCTGGGTCATAGGTGCACACTCGCCGCTCGGCGTCGCACGAGAGTGCTGTCGTGACCCGTATACGTGCGTGAATGCACGTTCACCGCGGAGAGCGGCTCGAGTGTGCGTCAGGACCCCAGCCGTCATCGACTGTGCGACAGGACCCCAGCCGACATCGAGTGTGCGTTAGGACCCCAGCCGGCTCGAGTGTGCGTCAGGACCCCAGCCGTCGCAGCGGCCGACGCCAGCCTACGGCTGCCCTACCACCCCGGGATCCAGCTCGTCCCCGCCAGCGGCACCCGGGCCATCGCCGCGGCCTCGATCGTCAGCGCCACCAGGTCCTCGGGCTCGAGGTTGTGCAGGTGGGACTTCCCGCACGCCCGCGCGAGGGTCTGGGCCTCCAGAGTCAACGTCCTCAAGTAATTCGCCAGCCGGCGCCCGCCCTCGACCGGGTCGAGCCGCGCCGCGAGCTCCGGGTCCTGGGTCGAGATCCCCGCCGGATCCAACCCGGCCTGGTAGTCGTCGTAGTAACCCGCGGCGGATCCGATCTCCCGATACCCAAGATCATGCTCCGGGGCGTTGTCGCCGAGTGCAATCAAAGCCGCCACCCCGATCGAGACCGCGTCCGCGCCCAACGCCAGCGCCTTGGCGACGTCGGCGCCCGTCCGGATTCCCCCGGACACGATCAGCTGCACCTCGCGGTGCATCCCGAGCTCCTGCAACGACTCGACGGCCTGCGGGATCGCGGCCAGGATCGGAATGCCGACGTGCTCGATGAACACGTCCTGGGTGGCCGCGGTCCCGCCCTGCATCCCGTCGAGAACGATCGCGTCGGCGCCGGCCTTGACCGCCAACGCCACGTCGTAGTAGGTCCGCGAGGCGCCGACCTTGACGTAGATCGGGATCCGCCAGTCGGTGATCTCGCGTAGCTCCTCGATCTTGATCTCGAGGTCGTCGGGCCCGGTCCAGTCCGGGTGCCGGCACGCACTTCGCTGATCGATCCCCGCTGGCAGATCCCGCATCTCAGCCACCCGGTCTGAAATCTTGTGCCCGAGCAGCATCCCGCCGCCACCCGGCTTGGCGCCCTGGCCGACCACGACCTCGATCGCATCGGCGCGCCGCAAATCGTCGGGATTCATCCCGTACCGCGACGGCAACAGCTGATACACCAAGACGCGCGAATGCGAGCGCTCCTCGGGCGTCATCCCGCCGTCGCCCGTCGTCGTCGAGGTGCCGACCGCCGTGGCGCCCCGCCCCAGAGCCTCCTTCGCGGGCCCCGACAGCGCGCCGAAGCTCATGCCCGCGATCGTGATCGGGATGTCGAGCCGCACGGGCTCGCGCGCAAACCGCGTCCCGATGACCACGTCGGTGGCGCACTTCTCCCGATAGCCCTCGAGCGGATACCGCGACACCGAGGCGCCCAGGAACAGCAGGTCGTCGAAGTGCGGGACCTTTCGTTTGGCGCCGAATCCGCGGATGTCGTACATCCCCTCGCGCGCGGCACGCTGGATCTCCGCGATGACATTCCGGTCGAACGTCGCCGACTCGTACAGCCCCGGATGCCACCCGCCGTTGTTCGACCCCGCGGACACGGCCATCAGTACGCGCCCAGGTTGTCGACGTGGAAGTTGTACAGCCGGCGCGCCGAGCCGTAGCGCCGGAACTCGCCCGGGTCGACGTCGTCGACGCCGGCGCGCGCCAGCAGCTCCCCGACCTGGGAGACGTGCTCTGACCGCATCTCCTTCTCGATGCAGTCCGCGCCGAGCCCAGCCACCGAGCCGCGGACATACAACCGCGCCTCGTACAGAGAGTCGCCGAGTGAATCGCCGGCGTCGCCGCACACCACGAGGCACCCGCGCTGGGCCATGAAGCCGCTCATGTGACCGACCGCGCCGCGCACCACGATGTCGGCGCCCTTCAACGAGATGCCGCAGCGCGCCGAGGCGTCGCCATGGATCACGAGCAGACCCCCGCGGGCCGTCGCTCCGGCCGACTGCGAGGCGCTCCCCTCCACCACCACGATCCCCGACATCATGTTCTCGGCCACCCCCACCCCGCAGTTCCCGCGAACGCGCACGGTGGCGAGCTTGTTCATGCCGGCGCAGTAGTACCCGACATGTCCGTCGATCTCCACCTCATACGGGGCGTCGAGCCCGACCGCGATCGCGTGCCGACCGCCGGGGTTACGCACGACCACCCGACCCGGAGCGCCATCGCCATGGAGCGCGGCGTTCAGCTCGCGAACGGTGTCGACCGCAAGGTCGAACGAGCCGACCGCCTCGCGGATGACCTCGGGCGTGGCCATTTAGCTACGCCACCAAGGACGCGGTGCCCCAGCTGTAGACGTGCCCCGGCGCCGGCTCCCACATGACCGCGTCCTCGGCCCCCGGCAACACCGCGATCGCCCGGTACTCCGAGGCCATCGCCACCCACTCGTCCGTCTCCGCCATCACCGCCGGCTTGCACGCGATCGGGTCGCGCAACACCGCGAACCCGTCCGCCGTCCCGACCGCGAACGTGTAGAAGCCGTCCAGATCGTCCAGGCATCCCTCGAGTGCTTCCTCCAGGGAAGCCCCCTCGCGCAAACGCCACGTCAAGTATCCCGCCGCGACCTCGCTGTCGTTCTCGGTGCGGAAGACCATCCCCTCGCGCTGCAGCGTCCGGCGCAGGCGGTTGTGATTCGACAGCGACCCGTTGTGCACCAGGCAGAGATCGAGGCCGGTCGAAAATGGGTGCGAGCCCGCGGTCGTCACTCGGCTCTCGGTCGCCATCCGCGTGTGACCGAGCGCGTGCGTGCCGGCGATCTCGCCCAAAGCGAACCTCTCCACGAACCGCGTCGGTAGATCAGCCTCCTTGTAGATCTCGATCGACCGTCCGGCGCTCATCAGCGTCAACTCTGGATGGTGCTCGAGCAGCCACACCTCAGCGGTCTCCGCCTCGGCGGCAATCGTGAAAACCGCATGCGTCGCGCGGACCCGAGGCGTCGAGGCCTCACCGAACTCTGCCTCGAGTTCACCCCACAACGCCTCCCATTCGGGCGCGGCCGACGGCGAGTGCAGCGACACCTTGCACCACCCGGGCGGTGCCGGGTCGCGATAGAACGCCACACCCGCGCTGTCCGGACCGCGGTCCGACAGCTGCTCGAGCATGCTGGCAAGGTGCGTGCCTAGCTGCTCACGAAGCGTGGCCGACTTCGTGTAAAGACCTGCTATCCCACACACGTGGCGATCAGGCTAGACGCTGGACATGACCGGTCCAATGGCGTCCACGCGCACACTTTCACCTGTGAATGTGGTTGCGGGCTCTACTTCTTTACGCCGTCTTAGCGCTGGGCACGTCCGTCTAGCACACCTGTGTGTCACGGTGGTGACCACGCTCCGACCCGCTTCTGTGCGCGCCTGACGGCGTGCAGCGCCTCGCGTAGGTCGGTGCGCGCGATCGGCGCCAGCTCTTCGGGATCGAGCAGGTTGTCGGGAGTCACCCCCGCCTGAACCTGGGCCGCGTGGTGCTCGAAGCGGATGCCGTTTATGACCACGAACGCCTCGCCGAGCGCGTCGGCGGTCGCGCGGTCGAGCTGGCCGACGCTGGCAACGGCCTCGAGCCGGTCGAGCGTCGGCGAGATCGTCACGCCGGCCGCGAGCGCGTGGAACCGCACGAGGTTGACGAGCGGGATGATCGCACCGCGCTTCAGGTCGAGCTTCCCCGGCGGATCGCCCTCGTGGCCGGTCGCCAGCTGGCCGCGAAACCCGAGCGCGACCGGGTATCCGGTCGCGGTCCGCGCCATCAGGCGCATGAACTGGACGTGCTGACGCGCGGCCCGGATTCGCGAGGTCAGCTCCGCGGTCACGACCAGCCCTCCCGAGGTCGCGCGAAAGTCGAACGACACGCTGGCCCGGATCAGGTGCGACTCGTCGGGTTCGGTCAAGCAGTCGTCGAACGTCTGCAGCCACGCGCTCTTCGACATCCGCCACAGGCGATTGCCGGCGAGCACCCCGTTGTTGTCCAGGCCGAAGCCGCACTTCACGAGCCCGTCATTCACGTCCGTCCCGAGCCGAGCGAAGTAATCGTCGACCTCTTCGGCGAGGCCCGGCTCCGGGTCACCGTAAGCGAGCGCGTTGTCCTGGTCCGAGGCGAGCGTGAACTCGCGGCGGGCCGCGCTTCCGAGGTCGAGCCAGGCCCACGCGATCGGGGCGGGGCCGCGCTTCCAGATCGAGAAGTCGACCAGCCGGGCGACCACCGTGTCCTGTTGCAGGCTGAGGACGAGCCCGAGATCGCGCGCATGAACCCCCGCTCGCAGGAGCAACCGGAACAGCTTCGGGATCTCGCCGGCCGCTCGAACCAACGCGTCCTCGTCGGGAGCCTCGAGCAGTCTGTGGCGCAGCGCCATCGGGCTCCGTGCCTCGAGGCCCAGCAGGTCGGTGGCCGACAGGACACCGCAGATCTGCTCGCCGTCGAGCACGACCAGATGGTCGGTGCCCGTGGCCAGCATCTCGACCGTCGCCTCCACCGCGAGTTGGGTCGGCGGCACGGACGGCACCGGGCTTCGAACCGCCGCCAGCACCGGCGCCTCGAGCGAAACGCCGATGTCGGCGAGCGCCGAGCGCACGCTCGCATCGGTGACGATCCCCAGCCTGTCGCCGTCGACACGGACGAGCAGCGACGACACCCCAGCCTGCCCGAGCCGTGCGGCGGCCGCTCGCAGCGACTCATCCGCGTCGACGAACTCGGCGCGGCTCATGATCAGGGACACCGGCGTGGTCCCGACGTCGGGCAATCCGTGCACGGTGTGGCCGGCGTATGTGATCCGCCTTCGCATCGAGTCCGCGACGTACGCCGCGCCCGCCTCGGTGCCCAGGATGTGCCGTCCCGCCTCGGCGCCGAACAGCGCGCACGTCGATGGCTCGCGCGCGCGGACGGTGAACGCCGGGGCCATCCCAGTCAGCAGCGATGGATGGCCGAAGCACTCCCCCGGTTCGAGCACCTGGATCGGCTCGCCGTCGTGCACGATGTCCATCGAGCCGCTCAGGATCACCCACAGCCCCGGTGTCGGCAGGCCGTCCTCGACCAGGACCGACTCCCCGGTGTCGTAGGCGCGCTCCACGGCGCCGGAGGCGAGCGTCCGCAGATCGTCCGGATCGAGCGCGCCGAACGGCGAGTAATGGGCGAGGAATGTGTCCAACTGCTCCATGTCGAACCCCGCAATTGTGTGCGCATCGCGCCTGGGACGTGCACCGGCCAAGTGGGAGCCTAACCGCGGCTAAGTACAACCAGGTTTTTGGAGGTCTCATGGCGGACGTGCCACCGGCGGATCACGACGAACTCGTCTACGAATCCGCAGGGTTGCCGAAGACGACGAACTGGTGGGGCGCGTTCGTAATCGGGCTCGCGGGGACGATTCTCGTCACCGGGATCGCCCCGGTGATGGTCACCGAGCTCGGCGCCGCATCGGTTCCGGTCATCGTCCTGATCACGATCAGCGGATACATCGTCTGCCTGCTCCTAGCCGAGCTGTCGGCGATGATGCCCGACCGCTCCGGCGGCCTGCCGTCGTACGCGTACCCGGCCTACAAGGACAGGTGGCCGCGGTTCGCCGAGCACGTGAACGGCTTCACGGCCTGGGCGTACTGGCTCGGCTGGTTCCCGGTGGCGCCGCTGAACATGATCCTGGCCTCCTTCTACATCGTCGACCGCTTCAAGCTCTCGACCGCCGGGTTCACCCCGATCCACACCCCGATCGCCTACTGGACGCTCGGCATCTCGATTGTGGGGCTGCTTGTCCTGGCGATCCCGGCGGTGCGTGGCCTGCGCTTCGGCACCGTGTTCGCGACCACGCTCGCATTGCTGTCGATGATCCCGCTGACGTTTCTCGCGATCGCGTGGATCTTCAATCCTTCCGCGGTCGACTTCAGCTGGTTGTGGCACTTCCGCCATACCAACGGGAGCGGCTTCTTCACGCCGCTGTTCGGGCACGGCTGGCTCACGCTGTACATAGCGTTCTCGTTCCTGTTGACGTGGAACGTGATCGCGATGGAGGCGGCCGCGTGCTACATCGGCGAGACCAAGAACCCCGACCGCGACGCCAAGATCGCGATGAACCTCGAGGGCCTCTACGGCCTGTTCATCTACACGGCGATCCCGGTGGCGTTCATCGTCGTCCTCGGCCTCCCCGCGCTTGGCAACGCGGCGCTGGTCGACCCGAAGACGATCTTCGTCCATTACGCCGCCGCCGTGTTCGGAACCGGCACCGGGAGCAGCATCCTTGAGTGGCTGATCGCGATCATGCTGATCCTCGCGCTGATCCTGTCGGCGCTGAACGCGATCACCGGCACGGCACGGTCGCTTCACCAGATGTCCACCGACGGCCAGTTCCCCCGCTTCTTCCAGCGCGTCAACAACCACGGCGTGCCGAACCGCGCGATGTGGTTCAACGTCGCCTGCTCGATTGCGGTCGTGTTTATGGGTGGCGCCGTCGAGATCTACACGTTCTCGAATGTCGGCTACCTGGCGGCGTTCATCCCGGTGCTGATCGGCTACTTCCTGTTGCGCAAGCATCGCCCGAACGTCCGCCGGCCGTTCAAGCTACCCGAGTGGATGAAATACGTGGCGCTCGTGATCGCAGGCGTGTACGCGATCATCTACTTCTATGGCGGGCCGGTATACGCGAACTGCACCTGCAACGCCGCCGGACGCAAGACGCTGCCCTACTACTTCATCGGCTGGGCGGTGCTGCTGTCCTACTCGCTCTTCTACGCCTACCGCAAGCGCGTCGAGGACAAGCGGACCGCGCCGGTGGAGGAGATGACCCCGCCCACGCCGGCGCCGATCGCGGGCGCGTCTGACCCGTGAGCGCGACGACCCGGCTGAGGAAACAGCCGCCCGAAAACCCGTCCGCGGGCCCGTTCGAGCGGATCCTGCTCGCGTCCGAGGGACGGCCGTTCTCGGACGCCGCGATCGCGCGCGTCGTCGAGCTGGCCAGCCCCTCGGATGCCAGCGTCCGCGTGTTCACGATCGCACGGATACACGGCGTCTCGTTCGGGATGCAGATGCCCGGGCTGCTCCCGACCAAGGCGGAGTGGAAGGAGCAGCGCGACATCGTGGACAAGGCGGTCAAGCGGCTCGAGCGCAAGGGGATCGAGGCCGACGGACACGTCGTCGGAACCCGCAAGTCGACCAAGCGCATCCTCCAGGAGGCGGAGTACGCCGGATGCGACGCGATCGTGATGGGGGCGGATCCCGACCGCAACCGCGTGACCGGCGACTTCTCATGGTCCCAGGAGCCCCAGCGGGTCCGCCGCAAGGCGAAGATCCCGGTGTTCCTGGTTCACGAGCACGATTAGGGGCCGGCTTCGCCGGCGTCCCTGGGTCCGGTTGCGCCAGGCATCCGTGCCTGGCGCGGGCTACCCGCCCGGCGCCGTCCCAGGCCGCCCATGTAGCCGCGCGAGCTTGATCGCGAGCTCGAGCGACAGCAGGTCGTCCTCGTCGAGCTTGAGACCGGTCAGATCCTCGATCCGCCCGAGGCGCTGGCGCAGCGTGTTCGGATGGATGAACAGCTCGCGCGCGCTCTCGATCACGCTCCGGCGCTCGGCGAGGTAGCGCTCGAGCGTGTCGAGCAGCGCCGTGCGCCGCTTGGTGTCGTACTCGATCAGCCGGTCGACGGCGGCCCGCATCCGATCGTGCGGGGCGTTCTCGGCGGCGATATGTACGAGGTACCGGTAGGCGCCGACCTCGGCGTATCCGATCGCGCCGCCGTCGCCGAGGAGCGCCCTGCCGATCATCGTGGCGTCGAGGGCCTGGCGGTAGGCGCGCCCGGCATCGTCCGGGGTCTTATGCAGCTCGCTCAGCCCGATCGCGGCCCCGCGGCGCCGGCCGAGCTCCCGGCAGGCTCGCACGAGCTCCTCGATCCCCTGCGGCGAACGGGCGCTCACAGGCAGCACCGCCCGGACCGGCCCGGGACCGGATTCGACCGCGGTGCGGGGGACGAGCTCGGCCAGGTCGCGCCCGAGCACCTCGGCGGCGGCCCGCCACTCGCCCGAGCCCTGCTCGCCTCCGGCGGCCGGCTCGGCGCACAGAATCAGGTAGGGCTTCGACAGATCGCAGCGCACCTCCGCGGCCTTGGCGGCGGCGAACGTCGTCGCCCCGGCCGCGAGCGCCTCGAACAGGTCCTTGACGATGTTGGTGTTGGTCAGGCCTTCGATCAGCTCGGCCCGCTTGATCGCGATCGCCGCCAGGTGCGCGATCGCCCGCGCCATCTCGGTGTCCTCGCCGGTAAACGGCCGCCGCGGCGGAGCGCCCGCGCACAGCAGCCCGAGCCGCTCGCCGCCCGAGATCAGCGGGGTCACCAGCAGGTCGGCCACGTCGAGTCCCGGCCACAGCGTTCGCGCCGGCGGGCGCGACGCGCTGCCGTCGACCGCAGCCAGCAGCAGCGCAGTCGCCGAGAGCGCCTCGGGCTCGGCGGTCGTCTCGGGCGCGGACGCCAGCAGATGCAGCGCGCTGCCGGTGCCGTCCAGTCGGTAGAGCTGGCAGACCTCGGCGCCGAGCAGCCGGCGCATCCCGTTCGTGACCGCGCGGCCGATCTCGCCGGCGTCAGGAGCGGTGGCGACCTCCTGGGCGAGTCCGGACAGGCTCGTCAGCGCATCCACGCGGCGGCGCTGCTGGTCGTACAGCTGAGCGTTCTCGATCGCGCCCGAAACGAGCGAGGCGATGTGGACCAGGAGCTTGAGCGTGTCCTCGGCGAACTCGCGCGGAGCCTCGGTGTGGAGAACGATCACGCCGATCGTCTCCCCGGCGCGCGAGAGGATCGGGACCGCGGCCATCGACTGGAACCGCTCCTCGTCGAGGATCGGGAAGAACTTCGTACGCGGGTCGGCCATCGCCCCCTCGCGGATGAACTCGGGCTGGCGGTGCCGGGCCACCCATCCGGTGAGCCCCTCGTCGAGACGCATCTGGACGACGCCGACGGCGTCGGCATAGACGGGCGACGCCGCCCGGATCGTCAGCCTGCCGTCTTCGAGCAGGTAGATGAAGCACGCGTGACACCCGGTCGCCTCGGTGGCGAGGTCGACGATCCCTTGCAACATCGGCCCGAGTTCGATCGACGAGCCGACGAGGTTGATCACCCGGTAGAGAGTCCGGTTCTCTTCACGAAGCCCACCGGCCTCAGAGGTGGCCGTCAGAAATGCCTCCCTATGCGCGTCTCGCTATGTGCGAAGCGCACATCCTAGCCCGCGATACCCAGTGGCCGCGGCTATTGCCGGGACGTGGGTCCGACGGATATACCTCGTACATGGCTACAACAACTGAGCATCGCGAAGACGGCGTCCCCCAGATCAGTGACGAGGACGACGTCCGCCGCGTCATCCGCGACCGCCACATCGAGTTTCTGTTCGCCCAGTTCGTCGACATGCACGGGAAACCGAGCGCCAAGCTCGTCCCGGCGCACCACATCGACGACCTGCTGAGCGAGGGCGCCGGCTTTGCCGGGTTCGCCGCGGGCGACATCGGCCAGGGACCCCACGACCCGGACATGATCGCGATGCCGGATCCGACGACGCTCACGATCCTGCCCTGGCAACCCAACGTGGCGCGGTTCGCGTGCAACGTGACGGTCGAGGGCGAGCCGTGGCCGTTCTGCCCCCGCACGATCCTCCGCAACCAGCTCGAGCGCGCCAAGGCGCTCGGATTCGAGCTGAAGATGGGCGCCGAGCTCGAGTACTTCCTCGTGCGGCGTCGCGAGGACGGCACGATCGAGGTCGCCGACCAACTCGACACGCTCGACCTCCCCTGTTACGACATGCGCGCGCTCACCCGGAACCTCGACTTCGTCTCGACGGTCTCGAAGGCCGTGACCGGGCTCGGGTGGGACAACTACGCCACCGATCACGAGGACGCCAATGGCCAGTTCGAGCAGAATTTCCAGTTCGCCGACGCGCTAACTACGGCCGACCGCGCTGTGTTCTACCGCTACATGGTCGAGACGCTCGCGCAGCAGCGCGGGCTGATCGCGACGTTCATGCCGAAGCCGTTCGCGAACCTGACCGGCAACGGCTGCCACTTCCACGTCAGCCTGTGGTCGAACGGCGAGAACGTGTTCGAGCGCGATGCCGCCGATGACCCCCGCGGCCTCGGCCTCTCGGAGCTCGCCTACCAGTTCGTCGGCGGCCTGAAGGCCAACGCCAAGGCGTATATCGCCGTCACCGCCCCAACCGTCAACTCGTACAAGCGCCTGGTCGTCGGCGCGCCCACGAGCGGTGCCACCTGGGCGCCGGCGTACGTGAGCTACGGGTACAACAACCGCACGCAGATGCTCCGGATACCCGACGCCGGGCGGATCGAGGACCGGACAGTCGACGGGTCGTGCAACCCCTACCTGGCGGCGACCGCGATGCTGGCGGCCGGCCTCGACGGGATCGAGCGCGGGCTCGACCCCGGCGACCCGAACTCGGCCAACCTGTACGAGCTACCCGAGGCCGACCGGGATGCGCTCGGGATCGAGTTGCTCCCGGCGAACCTGCTCGACGCGGTCCGCGAGCTCGAGAAGAACGACGTCCTCCGTGCCGCGTTCGGGAAGACTCGGGACGGCGACTACGTCGACTACTTCGCCAAGGTCAAGCGACGCGAGTGGCAGGCCGCGCACGAGCAGATCACGCAGTGGGAGCTCGACCGCTACCTCCAGCTGTTCTGAGTTAGTTCAGGCGGCGCGCCGCAGGGTCCGGGCGCCGTTTGCGAGCGCGGCGCAGAAGCACTCGATCACGTCGGGGTCGAACTGGCTGCCCGCACAGCGGCGCAGCTCCCCGACGGCGATGGCCTCGCTCATCGCCCGGCGGTACGGGCGCTCGGTCGTCATCGCGTCGAACGCGTCGCACACCGCGATGATGCGCGAGCCGAGCGGGATCTCTCGGCGCGCGAGCCCGTCGGGATAGCCCGACCCGTCGTAGTTCTCGTGGCTCGAGCGGACGAGCCGGGCAACCCGCGCGAGGTCGGGCGCGGCCGCGAGGATCTTCTCGCCGATCAGCGTGTGACGCCGCATCCGCCCCCATTCGTCGTGGTCGAGTGGGCCCGGCTTGAACAGAATCGCATCTGGGATCGCCGCCTTCCCGACATCGTGGAGCTCGGCGGCCTGGCGGATCACCTCGACGTCCTCCAGCGCCAGCGAGAACGCCGCCGCCACGGCGGCGGCCAGCTCGGCGACGTCGTGCCCGTGGGCGCCAAGATCCCAGTCGCGCTCGCCGAGCGCGGTCAGCAGGACGTCTTTGGACTGCCGCGCCGCCGACACTCGGCCCATCCGCTTCTGGCCATACATGCGCTGGTCTGCGATCGTGAGCGCGGCGCTGGCGTCCTGCGCTTCGGTCGGCACCATGACCGAACCGCATGAGCAAGCGATCGCGAAGCCCTCGCCCTGCTCGAACAGCGCATTGGCCGCCATCTCGACCTGGTCGGCGGCGGTGCCCTGCGGCGCATCTAGCAGCGTGCAGAATTCGTCGCCGCCGATCCGGTACACCTTCCCGCCGTCCCCGACTTGCGCCTCGAGCTTCAGTCCAAGACGGCGGAGCAGGGCATCTCCGGCTGGGTGCCCAAAGCTGTCGTTGTACTGCTTGAAGCCGTCGAGGTCGAGGAGCACGAGCGTGAACGGACGATCGTCCCGAGCCGTCGACAGCCGCCGTTCCAGGTCGGCCAGCAGCGCGCGCCGGTTCGCGAGACCGGTCAACGCATCGGTGATCGCCTCGTCCTGGCTGGCCCGGAGGAGACGCGCGTTGTCGCGCCACGTCAGCACGAGCCGGCCCATGACCACCGACAGCGAGCCCGCGGCCAGGGCGATCGCGATCACGCCGACGCGATCGAAGCTCGACCAGACCAGGATCGCGATCGCGACTGACGCGAACGCCACCGGCATCACGATTCCCCGGGCGCTCAGACGTGCGGGCGCGGACACCGAGACGCGGCGGGGCAGCCATCCGGCCAGCGCCGCGAGCACGGGCGACCAGTACCAGAGCGCGTTGTACCAGTCGTTCTGCGTGTAGCTGCCGGTGGCGTCGGCGACCACGTACACGCTGTCGGCGATCCAGAATGCGAGTACCGAGGCCGCGAGCAGGGCCCAGGGCGGGTTCAGGCGCCAGTGGCCGAGGGCCGTCGCGCCCACGATCAGGCCGAGCAGCGCCAGGTCGCAGATCGGGTAGGCGAGGTTCGTGGCCACGGCGAGGCTCCCGCCGTCGGCGTGGGCGACGACCGGCTGGACCACGAGCGCCGCGCCGAGCGCGCCGACGGCGAGCGTGGCCGCGGCCGAGTCCGCCGCGAGCGCCTTCGGCACTGCGGACAGCCGATGCCGCATGAGCGACAGGATCCCGGCGAAGGCAAACGGGCAGAACGACAGGTAGCCGGCATCGGCCAGGGATGGCACCGGCGGATTCGCGAGGTTCCCGAGCGCGAGCGTCCAGTAGATGTCCCCGGCGGCCCAGCACAGCCCGCCGATCCCGATCAGAATCCAGCCGCGCTCGCCGGTTAGTCCCCGAAAGATGAGGAGCGCCGCGGCGATCACGAACACGACGTCGGGCGCGATCCCGCGGAACGGGACGGCGCCGAGCAGGCCGGGGAACACCGTGAACGCGACCTCGTACGTGACGGCCCAAAAGCTGAGTAGGGCAAGCAGGCCGAGGGCGGCTGGCCGACCCGGGCATGCCGGGATCGACCGGACTCGCCGGGCGCGGCCGACGAACGCGGACTCCCTGGACATCACTGACCACATCGGCTCCATCCCCGCATCGCGTGAATGACGGGGATGGAGCTAGACGGGTCTCTGACGCCCGCGTGCTTCTTAAGCCGAAGCGCTCACGGATGCGCTCCCGGGAGCGGGAACGTCCCGGTTCTCGGGCGCGAACTGGCTGGCGATGAAGGTCGCGCCCTGCGGGTCGGCGATGATCGTCATCCGGACCCAAGAGGCGTCGAACGGCGGCGCCAGCAGCTTCCCTCCCAGCGCGACGGCCTTCTCCGCGGTCGCGTCGGCGTTGTCGGTCGCGAACGTCACCGTCCAGTGCGCCGGCATGTCCTCGTGATCCGCGGGGATCGGAAGGATGCTCGCGACGACGTCCTCGAAGCCCTTGACGGCGCCCATCGCGGCCATCCGCTCGCGGGTCCCGGGATTGACAAGCTCGAGGTGATCGCCGTATCCGGGCAGCGTCCAGGTGAGGGCGGCGCCGTCGAGCCCCAGCGTCTCCCAGCCGAACACCGCGCCGTAGAACGCCTTCGCGCCGTCGAGGTCGCGCGTGTTCAGACCGTTGAAGTTCAGCGAGCCGGGCTCGTTGACGATTTGCGCGCCCCGGTGCCGGCTCGGCTGCCAGACGCAGAACACCGCGCCCTCGAGGTCGCTGAACACGGCCATTCGGCCGGCGTCCATAACGTCGAACGGCTCCGCGATCACTGAGCCGCCGGCGTGCTTGACCTTCGCGGCCGTCTCGTCGGCGCTCTGAACCCAGATGTAGGTGTTCCACATGGCGATCGGCGGCGCTCCCTCCGGGACCCCGCCGATCCCGGCGACGTCGCGGCCCCGGATCCGCGCCATGAAGTACTTCTCATCGGACCCCGCCGGCATCACGTCCTCGACATCCCAACCAAACAGGTCGCGATAGAAGGCGGCGGCGGCTTCCGGGTCGGGCTGGCTAGTGTCGATCCAGCACGGGACGCCGGGTATGTAACGGTCGAGTTCGGGCATTTGATCGCTCCTCTCTAGTCCACTGACAGTTGCCCGGGACCGTAGCCCCGTTTTAGGTCAAGATCGGTCCTCTGGTGGGCGACGGCTCCGCGCCACCGCGAGCAGCGCGAGGAGGTCGTACGCGATCGCCGCGGCGTTGAGCGCGGTGATCTGTCCGGGGCTGTCGTAGGGCGGCGCGACCTCGACCACATCGAACCCGGTGAACGGCATGCCGGCGAGTGCACGCAGGAACGCGAGCGCTTGTCCCGGCTGGAGCCCGGCCACCTCGGGCGTGCCGGTTCCCGGCGCCGACGCTGGATCGAGCACGTCGATGTCGAACGATAGGTACGTGGGTCCGTCGCCGACGCGAGCGCGGACCCGGTCGCCGTACTCGTCCGGGGTCATCGCCACCAGATCGGCGCCGTCGATGACCTCGAACCCGAGCTCGCGCGGGACCTCCATGTCCTCGGGCCCGTACAGGGGCCCGCGCATGCCGGCCATCACCGAGCGCGCGGGATCGACCAACCCTTCTTCGACGGCGCGGCGGAACGGGGTGCCATGGAAGTAACGCTCGCCGTAGTACTGGTCCCAGGTGTCGGCGTGGGCGTCGAGGAGCACCAGCGCCACCGGGCCGTGGACAGCGTGCTGGGCGCGCAGCTCGCCGAGGACGATCGAGTGGTCGCCACCGAGGACGAGGGGCACGATGCCGGCCTCGAGCAACGGACGCAGGCCAGCGTCGATCTGCTCGGCGGTCCGCTGGGCATTGCCGGGGGTGACGTTGAGGTCCCCGCCATCGACGAGCGACAGCGTGCCGAACACATCGATCCCGAGCGCCGGGTGATAAGGACGGAGCAGCACCGAGGCTGACCGGATCGCCTCGGGACCGAAGCGCGCGCCGCTCCGGAAGCTGGTCGCGGTGTCGAACGGGATTCCGATCACCGCGGCGTCGATGTCGTCGCGGGGCAGCTCCACGTGCGGCAGCCGGGCGAACGTGCGCACGCCGGTGTAGCGAGGCGCGACCGTGGCGTCCGGCGGCTCGAAATGCGTCATCTACCGGCGGTCCGCCTCGAGCAGCTCGGAGTCGTGCTCCTCGAAGATCCGCTCCCAGTCGGTCCGCTCGCCGGAGTGAAGCGCCTCGATCAGCGCGTGGATCCGCGGCGTCATCACCAGCAGGTAGCGCGCCGGCTCGGACGTGGCGTTCCAGTACGAGTGGCGCGTGCCGCGGCGAACCAGAATCGACTCGCCGGCGGGCACCTCACGCCGGGTGTCGTCGATCTGGAAGCCGAGGCGGCCGCTCAGCACGATCCAGGCCTCGTCGTCGGACCGATGCAGATGCAGACCGGCGATCGGTCGACCCGGGTGCGTGCCCGGATCGGTCCAGTCCGCGACTACAAACGATTCGCTGACGATCACGGCCCCCCAAGCCTATGCGGTGGCTCACGGAGGCGTGGCCGATTTTTTCTCATAGTGAGGGCAAGTCGGTCACGCCGCCCGACCGCGGCGCGGGACCTACGACGTCGGACGGGTCATCCGGAAGATCCGCTCGACCACCGTGTAATCCGCCGGCCCGCCACACCGCGCGATCGGGCGCAGCGCCGCCGTGTCGATGCCCTCACCAGAGAGGGCCCGCTCGTCGAGGTGGACCCCGACGACCTGGCCGATCACGAGGTGCTGGTCGAACGTCTCGCCGTTCAGATCGCGGAGCTCGACGTGATGGACGACCTTGCACTCCATGGCGCACGGGCTGGCCGCGACCCGCGGCGGCGCGACGATCCGCGACGGCGCCATCTCGAGCCCCGCGCGCGAGAACTCCGATGCACCCCGGGGCAGCGGCGCCGAGGTCTCGTTCATCTGCTCGCGGAGATCCCAGGTGGCCAGGTTCCAGACGAACTCGCGCAGCTCGCCGGCGAACGTCGAGGAGTCCTTGGCGCCACGACTCGAGAACGCAAGCATGTGCGGACCCTCGGCGACCGCGTTGAAGAAGCTGTACGGAGCCAGGTTGACCTGGGGTGGGTGGGTCCCCAAATTAATCGTCGAGACCCACCCGATCGGGCGCGGCGCGACCAGCGACTTGAACGGATCATGCGGCAGCACCGCCCGGTCGCGCTTCGAAGGCTCGTAGAAGATCACGGCCGCGACATCATCCCGCGCCGAAGCGCCGCACGACCGACGCCGGCCGGCTCGCCCGCACCAGCGACCCGACCGTCTGCGGCGCCACCGTGTCGAGCAAGCTAGCCAACGCGATGAATGCCTTGGCCGTCGTCAGCGCGTCGCCGAGCGCGTGATGCGGGGTCTCCGCCGGCTGTCCGAGCGCATTCGCCAGCCCCGTCAGCGAGATACCTTCGGGCGCGGAGCCGTCGCGTTGGCGCAGCCACATCCGCCCCAGCACCTCGGTGTCCGCGGCCTCCGGCAGCCGCACCCGCCGGCGCCCGAACTGGCGCGTCAGAAACGCGGTCTCGATCGCCGCGGTGTGAAACACCGGGACGCGGCCGGAGAGGAGCTCGAGCATGCGATCCATCGCCTCGTCCAGCGGTGGCGCGCCGGCGAGGTCGGGCACCCGGAGCTTGTGGACGACCACCGCCCTGAGGTTCGAGCGCAGCTCCGAGTTCACGAGCGTGTACATGCCGCCGCCGAGCACGATCCGGCCGCCGTCGATCGGCACCGCCCCGACCGCGATGATCTCATCGCTCCGGGGATCGAGCCCGGTCATCTCGAGGTCGATCGCACACCAGCCCGCCGAACGCCACGGCGTGCCCTCGGCCGGCCGCGGAACGTTCGCGAATTCGGCCGCTGCTCCCGCCGGAGGCGAGCGCCGCAGCCTCACCCGCGGAGCCTCCGCTGCACAGACGTCACCGCTCGGAACACGTCGCGCAGGTGATCGCGCATGAGCGGGCTGATCTCGGCCGGCTCGATCTGGTCATCCGGCGCCCGCCCCGCCGCGATCCTCGTCATGTGGTGCCCGATCCGCAGCTCGAGCGCGAGGTCGAACGCGTCCGCGAGCGTCCGTGCGTCTGCGTCGCTCAGCACACCGGCGTGAGCGGCGGCGAGCAGCCGCTCGGGAGTCGACCCCTCCACCACTCCTGCGGCCGCCGAGCCCCAGCGGGCCAGCTCGACGATCGGCGCCACGGCGGCGACGCGGATGTCGAGCCGGTCGCTGTGCCCGCCGCTCGCCTCGAGCACCGATTCGGCGTCGAAGCCCGTGGGCGGTACCGCCGCCAGCGCCCGCCGCGCTAGCGCCGCGACGATCGCATCCCGGGCGGGTCCTTCGGGCGCCGGCAGCGGATCGATTGGCGTCCCCCACAGAGCCCTCCGTTCGATCATCACCGACAGCGACAGCTCGTCCTCGCCGTCGCGGCGGCTCCAATCGTCGGCGCTCCGCGCGACCACCTCTCCGGGAAATCCACACGCGCGGAGGGCGTCGCCCACCGAGCGCGTCCACTCAACGGGCGGCGGCTCGTGGCAGACCACCGCTCCCCACGCGATCGAGGCCGGCGTCAGTTCCCGGCGCGCCTGGCTGCCGAGCGCGACCCAGACGACGCCCTCGGACGATGCCGGCGCGGGCGCGGCCAGCTCGAGCGCGCGCGTGGTCAGCGCGTCGACCAGCGCGGACAGCACGCGCACGACCTCGGGCGCCCGCAGGCGCGCAGCGTGCAGGTCGGCCACCACCGACGGCAAGCCTCGCGCGACCGCTGCCAGGTCCTCGGCCGACGAAGCCCGCGAGATCGCGCGCCGCGCCCCGAACCACGACCGCGACTGGACCGCGTAAAGGTCGGCGTCCTCGATCACGCCGACGAGCTGTCCGCTCTCGGTGACGACCGGGGCGTGACGGAGCCCGCGTTCGAGCAGCTCGAACAGGACCTCGCCGCCGAGCCGGTCCGGCGTGACCGTGAACAGCTGCGTGGTCATCACGGTCGCTACGGGGGCGCTCAGCGGCAGGCCCGCCGCCACGATCTTGGTCCGGATGTCGCGATCGGTGACGATCCCGAATCCGCCGTCGCGCAGGTCGACGATCGCCGAGCTGGCGCCGGCCTCGGTCATCCGCCGGGCGACCTCGCGGATGCTCTCCATCGGCTCGCAGCGCAGCGTGGGGGAACGCAGCAGGCTCGCCACCGGCCGGTGGTTCGGGGGACCCGCGGCCAGTTCGAGCTCGCGCCGCTTGACGCGATCCAACAGCGGGCGCGCCACGCTCACGGGAATCCGGTAGCACAGGGTGTCCTCGGCGGCGCGCGCCTCGAACCCGGGCGGGAGCCCGGACAGCATCGCGGCGTCGCCGATCGTGTCGCCCGTGCCGAGCAGGTCCAGCAGCCGTCCGTCGTGGATGATGTCGACCGCCCCCGAGTGGATAACGCGCAGGAACGTGACCGGCCCGCCGGCCTCGGTCAGGATTGCCGCGCCCGACAGGAAGAACTCGATCTCGGTTTGCGCGGCGAGCTCGCCGACCTCCTCCGGCGCGAGCGCGTCGAACGGCGCCCTCACCGCGAGGAACCGCGCGATCTCGCTCAGCGCCGCATCCACTACGACAGCAACCCGAGCCGCTCCGCGCGCTGCACCGCCTCGGTGCGGTTGCGGACGTCGAGCTTGCGGTACACGGCGCTCGTGTGCTCCTTCACGGTGTGCTTGGACAGGTGGAGCTCCTCGGCGATTTCGGGATTGGTGGCGCCCGACGCCATCAGGGTCAGCACATCGCGCTCGCGGTCGGACAGCCCGAACGCGACCGGCCGATCTTGCGGGTCGAACACGGTCTTGCCGAGACCGACGAGCCGCACCGCGCTCGCGATCTTGCGCGCCGGCCAGTCCTTGTAGGCAAAGCCCGACGCCCCGGCCGCGCGCGCGGCGCGTGGGGAGATCTCGCCCGCGCCCGAGAACAGCAGCACTCGCGTCATCGGCTCGGCCTCGCGCAGCTGCTCGCAGACCTCCGCGCCCGACTCCTCGCCGATGAACAGGTCGACGAGCGCGACGTGCGGGCGGTACCGCGTCGCCAGCGCGATCGCCTCCTCGCCCGTGTGCGCGCTCAGGCAGCGGTCGACCCACGGCTGCTGGGTCAGCATCAGCCGGATTCCCCAGTGGACGACATCGTGGTCGTCGACGACCAGCACGCTCAACCGTTCGGGGCTACGGACCGCGGCGTCAGAGCTCATCGGGCACCACCAGCCGGACCTGCCAAGTCCCGGGCTCGCGCTCGCCGAACTCGACCACGCCGCCGCTTTGGAGAGCTTCCAGCGCGGCCAGTCGCAGCCCCATCCCGGCGCGCCGCCGGCCGCCGGTGACGCCATCGTTGGCCACCTCCATCACGAACGCGCCGTCGCTCCGGCCGACGCGTACGGCCACGCGGCTCGGCCGCGCGTGCTTGTGGGCGTTGCGCACGGCCTCGGCCAGGACCGACTGCGCCAGCGGCTCGAGTCCGGGCGGAACATCGCCCTCGCTCCCCGAGTCGAGCGTCACGCCGAGATCGGGGTGCACTCGCGCGAGCCGCTCGACCTCGGCCACGAACGTCGTCTGCGTCGCCCGCGGGGTCCGGCCGAGCGTACGCTGAAGCGCGATTCGCAGGTCTGAGAGCGCTTCCTGGGTCTCGGCCGCACACCGCTGGCGTGCCTCGGCGGGCAGATCGCCCTCCCCGTCGAGCGCCATCGAGATCCCGAACAGGCGCTGGATCACGCCCTCGTGGATGTCGCGCGCGAGGTCGATCCGCTGCTCGAGCTGATGTGCCTTCTCGGACTGCGTGGCCACGAACCGCGCCACCGACGCGAGGGCCGCGGCCTTCCCGAGCATCCACAGCAGGTACCGCTCCGAGTCGTCGAGCGGCGGCTCTGACATCAGACGGTCGGCGAAGATCACGCCGAGGTCGCGCCCCCCGGCCGCCATCGGGGCGCACACTAGGCGGACCGGCTCGGGGAACACACTGGCGTACTCCGCGGGGAACTGGCCGGTCATGTCACCGTCGATCTCGATCACCCGGTCCTCGCGCAGCGACTCGGCGGCGATCGCCGCCGATTCGACGGTCACGTAGGCTTCGGCGAACTGGTCGAGGTTGAGCCCGTGCGCGCCCGCGGCCCGCACCCGGCGGACGCCGGCGTCGTAGCGGAAGATGATCGCCCGACGCATCCGAACCAATTGGCACACGGCATCGCACAGCTGGTCGTAGAAGCCGGCGCCGTTCGACGGTGCGTCTTCGGCCTGCGAGAGCACCTCGACGAGCAGCTCGAGCGCGTCGCTTCCGAGTTCTGCGCCCGGGCTCAGAACGAATCCATCAGCCCGAACCGCAGCGCCTGCTGCGGTTCCAGGTACACCCGCCAGCTTTCCTCGCAGCGTGGACATCTGCATTCAACGGACGGATCGTAGCCGTCGAGCGCCGCGTGCCACTCGACCTCGTCGCTCCGCAGGCAGATCGGGCAGGCGAGCGACGCGATCACGAGCGAATCCGGATCGTCCGTCCGGAACCTGGCCGTGTCAGCGAGCATGGCCATGGTTCGAGAATGCTCGCGCCCTAAGTTCCGGGCAACTCGCCGGTTGGGACAACCCCCCGGGTGGGGGGATGGGAGATCAAACCCCGGCGAGCGCCGCGACCGCGTCGACGCGCGCAATCGGGTGCTTGCCCCAGCGGCTCCAGGTGGCGTAGTCGAGCAGACGGCTCATGTACTCGCGGAGCGGCGTGACGCTGATTCCGGCCGGTTGTAGCTGGGCGCGCGTGAGCGCGTCGTCGAACGTCGTCGCCACCGAGAAGTACGGGAAGTACATGGCCCCTTCCTCGAGCATCGACCGAGGGACCCCGTGGTCGGCCGACATGAACTCGGCCGGTGTGAGCAGCTTCGGCAGCGGTTGCTCGAAATAGCCGCTCGCGAGCTCGGCGATCTCGGCGATCGTGCTCGCCTCGCTGCCCGCGGTGAGGTGATAGGTCTGCCGGATCCCGCCGGCCTCGCACAGCGCGTAGATACCGTCGGCGACGTAGTCGATCGAGACGACGTCGACGGGCGCCGAGGCGGTCGCCGGCACCGCCGGGAACAATCCGCGAGCGAGCGCCCGCAGCGGCCAGTAGAGGACGTTGAACGCCGCCGTCCAGCCGCTGTTGCGGTCGCCCACGACGATGCTCGGGCGCATGATCGTGAATGGGAGTCCCGGCTGCGAGCGTACGAGCTGCTCGGACTCGAACTTCGACTGCTCGTAGGAGTTGTGAAAGCTCTGCCCGACGTCCAGGTCAGATTCGAAGAACCGCCCGGCGTGTGTGCCGGCGACGTAGGCGGTCGAAACCTGGCCGTACCGCTCGAGCACGCCGAGTTGCTGCGCGCGGCCGGCGAGCTGGAGCATCCGGCGGGTCCCCTCGACGTTGACCGCTCGGGCCTCGTCGAGCGAGAGGCCGAACGACACCGAGGCCGCGCAGTGGACGATCATCGTCGACTGCGCCGCAAGCCAGTCCCAGCGCACCGAGTCCAGGCCGAGACGCGGAGCCGTCACATCGCCGGCGACCGCGGTGACCCGATCCGCGTACGCTCCCGCGCGATACCCGAACAGGTTCTCGAGCACGGCGTCGATCCGCTCGCGCGCGTCCTCGTCGGTGCGGGCTCGGACGATCGTGAGGATCGACCGCTCGCTTCGCTCGAGGTACCTAGCGAGCAGCTCCATCCCGACGAACCCGGTCGCGCCGGTGAGCAGCACCGTACCGTCCGGGCGCCTCATTCTCCTTCCTCCGGTGAAAATGATCGGAGCGCCCAGGCCAGCCGCGAGCGCGTCTGGTCCGGGGTGATCAGCTCGTCGATGTGCCCGTCGGCAGCGGCCACGCGCGGGCACAGGTTCGTCTGGGCGTAGCGCTCGGCCAGGCCGTCGCGCGCCGCGTCCGGATCGTCGGCCGCGGCGAGCTCGCGGCGATTGATGATCCCCACGGCCGACCGCGCGGCCATGACGCCGATCTGAGCGTCGGGCCAGGCGAACACGTAGTCGGCGCCCAGGTCCTTCGAGTTCATCGTGATGTAGGCGCCGCCGAACGCCTTGCGGAGGATCAACGTCACGCGTGGGACGTCCGCCGCGGCGAAGGCATGGACGAACTCGGCGCCGAACCGGATCACGCCGGTTCGCTCCTGCTTGGTGCCGGGCATGTAGCCGGGGGTGTCGACCAGCACGACGAGCGGGATCCCGAACGCGTTGCACTTGGAGACGAACCGAGCGCCCTTCTGGGCGGCGTCGGAGTCGATGATCCCGCCGAGGTAACGCGGCTGGTTGGCGACGATCGCGACCGTGCGGCCTTCGAGCCGGGCGAACCCGGTCACGAGGTTCCGCGCCCAACCGGCAGAGGCCTCGAGCAGTTTGCCGCCGTCGACGACCGCGCGGATGACATCGCGCACGTCGTAGACGGCGCGGTGGTCCTGCGGGACCACGGCTGCCGGGTCATGTCCGAGCGGGGGACGCGCCGACAGCACCGGCGGCTGCGCTCCGCGGTGGCGCGGCAGGTACCCGAGCAGCTCGCGCGCCAGATACGCGGCGTTGACGTCCGTCGGCGCGACGAAGTGGCACACGCCGTTGCGCTCGTGGACGCGCGTTCCGCCGAGCTGATCGGCGGTCACGTCCTCCCCGAGCGCGTCGCGCACGACGCCGGGCCCGGT
This sequence comes from uncultured Solirubrobacterales bacterium, assembly GCA_963737055.1. Classification (GTDB taxonomy): domain Bacteria; phylum Actinomycetota; class Thermoleophilia; order Solirubrobacterales; family Solirubrobacteraceae; genus Palsa-465. Next base: position 821,973 of record CAVTRE010000006.1, read on the forward strand.
CAGGAACATGCTCGACTCTTCGGTCATCACGACCCAGTCGGTCAGCGCCGGCGAGTACGCGCCGCCGCCCGCGGACAGCCCGGTGATGATCGAGACCTGGGGAACACGGCCCGACAGCTTCACGATCCGGTGAAAGATGCGGCCGTAGCCGCCGAGCGCGGCCACGCCCTCCTGCATGCGGGCGCCGCCCGAGGACACGAAGCCGACGACCGGCGCCTTCGCCTTGTCCGCCAGCTCGAGCACGCGCACGATCGTGTTTGCGTGCTGTTCGCCGAGCGACCCGCCAGCGAAGCCCGAGTCCTGGGCGTAGCAGAACACCGGCCGGCCGTCGATCTCACCGGCACCCGCGACCACGCCGTCGCCGGCGCGCGCCTTCTCGCCCATTGCCGCCGAGGTGACCTCGGAGCGGATCACCTCGACCGTGCCCGGATCGCACAGCGTCTCGAGACGCTCGAACGGGCTGAGCGGAGTCTCGGTGCGGGGTGCGAGCGCAACGCTCATGGCTTGCCCCCGAGACAGAGCACGACGTTATGACCGCCGAACCCGAACGAATTCGAGAGGGCGACGAGCCGCGCATGGCCGTTTCCGTTTCCGTTGGTGCCGCCGAGCGGGCGGGGGCCGTCGGGGACGTAGTCGAGGTCGAGGCCCTCGTCCTGCTCGGAGTAGTTGAGCGTCGGCGGCGCGACGCGCTCGTTAAGCGTGATGATCGTCGCGATCGCCTCGACCGCGCCGGCTGCGCCGAGCAGGTGCCCGATCGCCGACTTGGTTGACGACACCGGAACGTCGTAGGCGCGCTCGCCTAGCGCAAGCTTGATCGCCTCGGTCTCCGAGCGGTCGTTCAGCGTCGTCGAGGTGCCGTGGGCGTTGACGTAGTCGATCTCCTCCGGGGTGACGCCGGCGTTCTTCATGGCACGGGTGATCGCGATCGATGCCGGCCGGCCCGTGGGCTCGGGGGCGGTCAGGTGGTGGGCGTCGGCGGTTGAGGCGTAGCCGAGTACCTCGCCGAGCACGGTCGCGCCGCGCGCGGTGGCGAGCTCTTCTGACTCGAGCACGAGCACGCCGGCGCCCTCGCCCATCACGAAACCGTCGCGTCGCTTGTCGAACGGCCGCGAGATCCCGGTCGGCGAGGTCGCCTCCATCGCGCCGAAGGCAGCCTTCGCGAGCGGAGTGAGCGTCGCCTCGGCGCCGCCGGCGACGACCGCCTGTGCCTCTCCAGCCTTGATCATGCGCGCGGCCTCGCCGATCGCGTGAGCGCCGGACGCGCATGCCGACATGACGCCGAACACCGGTCCTTGGAGGTGGTTGCGCATCGCCACCAGGCCGGCGGCGGCGTTCCCCATGATCAGCGGGATCGCGAGTGGCGAGACGCGCTCCGGACCCCGGTCGCGCAGCACTTCGCACTGGCTCTCAAACGTCCACATCCCACCGATGCCCGAGCCGATCACGCACCCGATGTCGGCCCGGTCGGCCGGCGGGTCGTCGACGTCCCACCCGGCGTCGGCGACCGCCTCCGAGCTGGCCGCAATCGCCAGCTGGGCGAAGCGGTCGCTGCGGCGCGCCTCCTTGGTGGTCATGAATTCGGTCGGATCGAAATCGCTGCACTCGCCGAGGCCGTTCTCGATGCCCGACCGGCCTGCGGTCCAGCCGTCGTACAGCTCGCGGGCGCCTACGCCGAGCGGGCTCACGGCCCCGATCCCCGTGATCACCACGCGCGCGCTCATGCCACACCAGAGGTGGGAGGGGTCGGTGGGCTCCACTCAACGACGGTCGCGCCCCACGTGAAGCCCGCCCCGAACGCGCCGAGGAGCACCCGATGACCAGGCTTGAGCGCACCCTGTTCGTCGACGTGCGCGAGCGCGAGCGGCAGCGTCGCCGCCGAGGTGTTGCCGTACTCAGAGATGCAGTCGACGACGCGGTCAGCGGGCAGTCCGAGCCGCTCGCCGACGGCGCTGAGGATCCGGCCGTTGGCCTGGTGATAGACGAACAGGTCGATGTCGTCGAGCCTCGTGCCTGCGGCCCGTGCGGCCTGGACGGTCGCCAGCGACAGGCGCGCGACGGCCTCGCGGAACGTCTCGTGGCCGCGCATGCGGATCACGCCCTCTTCGCGCGGGACGATGATGTGGTCCGCGCCCGCACCGTCGGACCCGAGCACGATCGGGCCGATGCGGCCCGTCTCGCCTGTGGCCTGAAGCACGACCGCGCCGGCGCCGTCCGCGAACACCGCGGCGGTCGTACGGTCGTCGGGGTCGAGGATTCGCGACATGAAGTCGGCGCCGATGACGACGACGGTTTGGGCTCGGCCCGACTCGATCTGTCCCGTGCCGACCGCCAGCGCCGACAGGAACCCGGTGCACGCCGCGCCGATGTCGAACGCGCCGGCCTGGGCCGCGCCGAGCTCGTGGGCGACGAGCGGGGCCGCGTTGGGCATCACCTCGTCGGGGGTGGTTGTCGCCACCAGCACGAGGTCGACCTGCTCGGGCGAGACACCCGCTCGCCGGAGCGCCGCCGCGGCGGCGTAGGTTGCGTGGGTGGTGAGCCGTTCGTTCGGCCCGGCGACCCGCCTCGCCTTTATTCCGGTGCGGCGGACAATCCACTCATCGGTGACGCCGATCCGTGGCGCGATCTCGGCGTTCGGTACGACGCTCTCCGGCAGGCTCGCGCCAACCGAAGAGATCGCCGCGCCGACGGGCACGATCGCAACGTCGGACTCGGTGAACTCGGGGAGAGTCACGCTCATATTTCACACGGTCTCCGAAGACACGGCGGTTGCCAACGGCCACGGGGCCGAAACCCGACACGCGGGGGGTCGGCTGAATTGGCCCTGCGGCCAGTTCGAGATGGGCTCGATCCCCCGTTTCGTCGCCCCCGCCACCCCATCCCGCCCGAGTGAGGCGGCCGCGCCACGCGGCCGCCCGCCCGAGTGAGGCGGCCGCGCCACCGCGGCCGCCCCCCAAGGCAGCCGGGGCGTCTACGCCTGTGCGACCTGCTCGCGGCTGGTCGCCAGCGGCCCGGTGCGGTCCCACACCGGCCGGACCTCGGTCGATCCGTACGAGACGTTCGGCATGTGCGACGCGTGCTCGAGCGCGGTGTCGAGATCGGGACAGTCGATCAGGTAGTAGCCGGCCAGGAACTCCTTGGTCTCGGCGAACGGTCCGTCCGTGAACTGCGTCTGGTCGTTACGCACGCGCACCGTCGTGGCGACGTCGGGGCGCTCGAGGGCGTCGCCGGCGACGAACACGCCCGACTTGCGCAGGCTTTCCGTGAAGGCGTCCCACCGGGGGCCCATCTCCGCGAACTGTTCAGGGGTCATCGGGGCGTCCGCGGGCTGGTAGATCAACAGCATGTACTGGGGCATGTGTGGCCTCCTCGGGATCGGTTGGCCGCTCGGTTGCGGCTTCAACCGTATGACGGACGAGCGTGTCAGGTTTCGACACGCTCGTCCGTCAATTTGCGCTTGCGCGCTAGCCGGTCGTTACCGCTTACCGCTCGTGGTGGCCCCGGCCGATTCCGGGCAGGACCTGTGTGCCCTCGATCTGCACCGCGTCCAGCGCCCTCGGGTCGAGCCCGAGCAGGCGCAGAATCGTCGGCGCGACCTGGGTCGTCTCGACCCACCGATCCGACGAACTGGGGCGGACGGTGCCGGGCGCGTACACGAGCAGCGGCACGTCGCGGTCATTCGGGTTGTCGCCACCGTGCTCGGCGATCTTCGTGCCGCCGGTGTATACGGTGCCGACCTGCACGCGACCGAACACGTCCGGGTAGCGCGGGTCCCCGTACGGCACGCCGAAGAAGCGCGCCGCCTCATGACCGGCGTAGATCTGCGCCAGACCGGAGTGCGGGACCTGCTCGGTCCCATTCCCATTGGGCCCGCGCGTGTTATTGCCATCGTTGTTGTAGAGCACCGCCGTCGCGCTGTGATTCCACAGGTAGTTCTTGACGAAGTCGGCCGCGGCCTGCGTCTTGACCGACAGGTAGCTCTGCCACAGGTCGTCGTCGGTTCCGGCGACGATCAGTTTGTTCGGATCACCCGTCTTTGCGGTCCAGGCCGCGTTGATCGCGTTGATGATCGGGCCGTCCGGGATCCGCTTCAGCAGCAGCGGATTCTGCGGCGACTGTCCATGCTTGGCGGTGATGATGATCGCGGTTGTCCCGCGCGTCTGCGGGTTGGCCTGGATCGCGTCGTCCATCGCCGCCAGCTGCGCGTTGACGTAGTCGAGCGCGCTGGCCAGCAGCGGGCGCGGCGTCGTCGTGCCGGGGTAGTAGCCGGCGAGGCACAGAGGGTCAGGAGGCGTCGATGACCCGCAATCGGCGGGGCTCTCCGTGTAGGAGCCGTCCGCGTTCCTGATGAGGGTGCTCGCCGAATCGACCTTCTGGGCGACCGACACGGTCTGGAAGTTCATCCCGAGGATCGCCGGCGTGCCCACATAGTTCTTGCCGCTGTGGTCGTAGCCACTCAGCTCGTTGATGACTGCCTGCACCTTGTACCCGTCGTACTGCTTGGTGGCGGCGTCGTCGTGTGCCCAGTCCGTATCGGATGGGTACGGCGTGCCGTTCGGCTCGACGGCTTGCGAGTCGATCTCGGGACCGAAGAAGTCATCGATGGCCGTGCCCCCAGAACCGTGGCCGTTGAACGACGTGTAGATCGCGTGCTTGTCAGACCAAGCTGTGCGAAGGCCGGCGTTGTGGATCACCCCGAAGATCGAGTTGACCTTCAGGTAGTCCCACGGCTGGATCGGCTGGCAAGTCTTCGGGTCGACGGGGAAGCTCCCCGGATTCAGGCCCGACTGCGGGGCCGGGGTCAGGCCCATGATCAGGCCCGGGTTCTTGTCATCCCCGCCCGGGTAGATCGAGCCGCCCTCGTCGAAGGACGGAAACGTCTGGCCGCTGGTGTTGCCCGGGATCAGGTCAGGCACCGCGTTGAGCTTGTCGTCCGGCGAGTCGTAGATCACGTCTCCGCCGGTCGCCGGCTGCCCCGGCGTGCAGGCTGCGCCCGCCTCGTCGACGGCATGGCTGTACTCGACGTCGTAGTAGACGCCCGTGGCGCGCGGGTCGCCGCCGGTCATGATCGCCGTGCCGCCCGGATCGGAGTCCGACGGGTCCGACGTGTGGTTGTTGGTGAACTCGGCGCCGCCGGAGGCGAGCTTGGCGAGCTCCGAGCCGGGATGGTTGGCGATGTACCAGTCGAGGTCGGACTGGTGCATACCGTCGACCGAGATCAGCAGGACGTGCTGGACCCCACGGCTCCGATGCCCGTGGTCTCCGTGGTCCCCGTGGTCGGAATGGGCCGATACCGCGGCGGCGGATCCTCCGACCAGGGCGGCGGCGATCACAGAGACCGCCCCCAGCTTCATGACTCTACGCATGCGAAAAGCTCCTCTCGTTTCAGAGTCAGGAAGCGCGGACTTATATGCGGAGGGTCAACCGCGGCCGTTACGCAGCGGTGTCCGCAATATGTGCGAATTCTTAAGCAACGCTGCGCCGCCGGTCGTGCCCCGGCAGCGCAGCGTTGCGCTGCGCCGCCGGTCGTGCCCGGCAGCGCCCTTATTCCGGAGGGCCGCCGGCGGCGAGCTCGTCGATCAGCGCGGCGAGGCGCACCAGCAGGTCGGGAGCGAGCTCCTGCTCGGCCGCCGGCAACGATTCGTAGAAGGCGCGCTGGCGGCCGCGCAGCCAGTCCTGCTGGTCGTGGAGCAGTCTCTGGCCTAGGTCGGTGAGGCTGACCGCCACCGCCCGGCGATCCTCGAACGACCGGGCCCGCTCGACCACGCCGCGGCGTTCGAGCGCGTCGAGGATTCGGGTGGCGGTCGACGGCGTGATTCCCGCGTCGCGGGCGAGCTCCTGGACGCGCGCATCCTGCCGGTTGATCAGGCCCTCGAGCAGGCCGTACTGGGATAGCGTGAGGCCGCCGTTCGCCGCCGGCGCTCCCCGCGCACGGCGCACGGCCTGTGCAAAAGCATCAAACGCCGTGAGGAAATCGATGCCGGCGTCCGAATCCATATCGGTTGAGATTACCGGGGGTGCCATGCTAATCTTTGGCATGCCAAACATTATCGTCGATCTTGGAGCATTGCCATGTTCCGGAACATCATTGTCAGCGTCGATGGCTCCGAACACTCCGACCGAGCTCTTGACGAAGCGATCGACATCGCTTGCGCCGACCAGGCGCGCCTCACGATCCTGACCGCCGTTACACAGCCGCCGGTCTGGGCCGCGTCGGCGATGGCCGCCGGCGCCTACGCCGTGTCAGCGGCCGATCTCGAAAAGGAAGCGGTGGACCTCATGCGCCGCGCGGTCAAGCGTGTCCCCGACGACGTGCCAGTCACCACGATCATCTGCCGCAAGCCGATCAGGCAAGCGCTCATGCAGCGCCTCCAGACGGGTGATTACGACCTGCTCGTGATGGGGTCGCGTGGGCGCGGCGCGCTCAGCGCGTCGGTTCTCGGGAGCGTCAGCCACTACGCGCTGAACCACAGCCCGATCCCGGTCCTGATCGTCCACGCGGATGGCGAGAACCGGCTGTCAAAGGGGAAGCTCGACTCCGAGTCATCCGAGCGCACTGTCGGGTCGGCGTCCGCGTCGAGCGACGCGCCTGGGTCCGGTGGCGCGCCGGCCGCGGCTCCCGCGTAGCACTCCGAGCGACATCTAGTACGACCTAGGCGGCGCGCGCGCACCGCCACCCATCGCCTCGGGCTCCGGGGCGGAAGCACAGCGTCGGCGGTGCGCAGGGTTCTAACGTCAACCGGGCACTTCCCGAATGATACGCCCGGTCGAAGCCGCCCGGGCGGAGGTTCACGTCGGCTGCAGAGCCGCCACCGTCGCGCCGACGATGTCCTCGAGCGGCGGCAACTCCGCCGCAGGGAGCGGCAGCTGCCGCTGTGACGCACGCGTGTGGCAGGCGCCGATGAACATCATCGCGAGCGCATAAGGGTCGAGGTCGGCGCGGGCTCGACCGGCGGCCTGCTCCCCGGCAAAGTAGGCGCCGATCGCGGCGACACCCCGATGCGGTCCGAGGTCGTTCTCCGCCATGTAGGCCGCCAGCACGTCGCGGAGCTCGGTATCGGACTGGGCCGCCGCGATCACCGGGAGTACCTGGTCGAGGAACTGTTCGAGCGTCCGCCCGTACAGCATCAAGACCTCGCGCGGACTGTCCCCGGCGTGCACGGCGTCCTCGGCCAGCGCCTTCAGCGGCGCGACACCCTCGGCGAACACGGCTTGAAGCAGTCCCGCGCGGTCCTTGTAGTGGTAGAAGACGCTCGCCTCCGAGACGCCCGCGAGGCCGGCGACCTCACGCGCCGTGAGCCGCGCGACCCCGCGCTCGCGAATCACCCGGAGCGCGGCGGCGATAATCGCCTCGCGGCCGCCGGCGGGCGGCCGACCACGACGTTTGGGGGTTTCGTTCACCACGGTCAAACCTTGTCCTCAATTCCTGATGTGTCACTCAGTATATATGTTATTCTGAGCCGAGGCTCAGGAAAAGGAGGTAGGTCCGATGGAACGCAAGTGGTGGACCCTGCTGGCCGTCTGCACCGGCGTGTTCATGCTGCTGCTCGACATCACGATCGTCAACGTCGCGCTGCCGTACATCCAGCAGGCGTTCCACGCGTCGCTGTCGGACCTCCAGTGGGTCATCGACGCGTACGCGCTGACGCTCGCGGCGTTCCTGCTGACCGCGGGATCCGTCGCGGATCTGGTCGGGCGCCGGCTGGTGTTCGCCGTCGGCATCGTGGTGTTTACGGTCGGGTCCGCGTTGTGCGGACTGGCCGCCGACCCGACCTTCCTCGCGCTGGCGCGGGCGTTCCAGGGCATCGGCGGCGCCATCATGTTCGCGACCTCGCTGGCCCTACTCGCCGACGCCTTCCCCCCGCGCGAGCGAGGCGTGGCATTCGGGGTGTTCGGCGCGGTCACCGGGGTCGCCGTAGCCGTTGGCCCCGTGCTCGGGGGCGTGTTGACGAGTGGACTCTCGTGGCGGTGGATCTTCTTCGTCAACCTCCCGATCGGGGTGTTCGCGCTGCTCGTCACCCTGAGGGAGGTGGCCGAGTCCAAGGCGCCGGTCGCCCACCGGCCCGACTGGCTCGGGTTTGTGACCTTCACGCTCGGGCTCACCGGGCTCGTCTACGGGCTGATCCGCAGCCATCCCGACGGCTGGGGCTCGAGCACCGTGCTCGGCTCGCTTCTCGCCGCAGTCGTCCTGCTCGGCGTCTTCCTCGTGGTCGAGCTCCGGACGCGGTACCCGATGCTCGACCTCAAGCTGCTGCGCGTGCCGACCTTCAACGGCGGTCTGGTAGCGGCGTGGGCGATCTCGGCCTCGCTGTTCTCGCTGATCACCTACATGGTTCTCTACCTTCAGAACGTGCTCGGGTCCTCGGCGCTCGACACCGGCGTCCGGCTGCTGCCGATGACAGGCGCGATCTTCCTTACCGCGGGCCTCGCCGGGCGGCTGACCGGTCACGTCCCCACCCGTCTGCTCATCGCTCCAGGATTCGCGTTGATTGGCGCCGGCCTCGTGCTGATGCGCGGGATCACGCCCGCCGACGACTGGACGCACCTGCTGCCCGGGATGATCGTCGCCGGCGTCGGCGCCGGGCTGGTCAACGTGCCGCTGGCCTCAACCGCGGTCGGCGTGGTGGAGCCCGCGCGCGCCGGCATGGCTTCCGGAATCAACTCGACCTTCCGCCAGATCGGGATCGCCACCGGCGTGGCCGCGCTCGGCAGCATCCTCGCCACCGACGTCAGCAACTCGGTCGTCTCGAAGCTGGCCGGGAGCCCGCTCGCGCGCGGATCGCACCAGCTCGCCAGCGCGATCAGCAACGGCAGCATTCTCCAGGCGCTGCACGGCGTCCCGCCGAACCACCGGGCCATCGCCGCCGTCGCCGCCAAGAGCAGCTTTATCGACGGATTGAACTCGATCCTGCTGATCGGAGCGATCGTGGCGTTCGCCGCCGCCGTCGCCACGCTGATGCTGATCCGCCAGCGGGACTTCGTGGACGTCCAGCAAGGACAGGCCGAGGGGGCGGGACCCGCCGCCGACGTGGAGCCGTCCGGGGCGAGCGTGGCCGCGTAATCGTCCCTCGGCAGAGCCGCTCCGGGGCGGGCTCGAGAAGGCGGGCCTCCAGGAGACCTCCCTCCAGCTCCTGTTCGCGATCGCGCAGGGCGGGATGGGCCAGTTCTTCTACCTGGTGGCCTCCGCCTGAGGAGTTCTGGGCGCCGGCGGTCGCATGCAAGTTCTGACAACGGCGACAGTCCGCGCGAATCTTGTCAGTCCGCGCATGCACCACATGCGCCGGCTGCCACGATGCAGCCGGCCGCCGGCGAATGTCAGGTCGTGCATGCTCCGGAGCCGGTGACGACGCGCCGGCCTTCCTAATATCGAGTACATGCTTCTTTCCGTGCTCGACCAGTCGCCGATCTCCGAGGGCTCGACCGGCGCCGACGCTCTGCGGAACACGCTGGACCTCGCCAGGCTCGCCGACGAGCTCGGCTATCACCGCTACTGGGTGGCCGAGCACCACGGCGGGCCGATGCTCGCGAGCGCGAGCCCGGAGGCGCTGATCGGCCCGATCGCCGCCGCCACCGAGGGCATCCGGGTGGGGAGCGGAGGCGTGATGCTCCCCCACTACAGCCCGCTCAAGGTCGCCGAGACGTTCACGATCCTGGCCGGGCTGTACCCGGGTCGGATCGATCTCGGCCTCGGCCGGGCGGCCGGCACGGACCCGATGACGACGTTCGCCCTGCAGCGCGACCGCCGTCAGGCCGCGCCCGACGACTTCCCGCAGCAGCTCGCCGAGCTGCTCGCGTACCTCGACGACAGCCTGCCCGAGGACCACCCGTTCGCCCGGCTGGCAGGAGTCCTCCCCGGTCGCCCACACCTACCAACGCCGTGGCTGCTCGGGTCCTCGCCGCAAAGCGCGATCTGGGCGGGGCAGCTGGGCCTCCCGTACGCGTTCGCGGATTTCATCAACGCCGAGGGCGCCGATATCGCGAAGCTCTATCGCGAACGCTTCGAACCGAACGACCACCTGCAAGCCCCTAGGACGGCGGTGGCTCTCTGGGCGCTGGGCGCGCCTACCGATGACGAGGCCATCCACCTCTCGACCAGCAGCCGCATGTCGTTCACCATGCTCCGCCGCGGCGAGCTGATCCCCGTGCCGTCGCCGGAGAAGGCGACGGAGTTCCTCAAGGCCGAGGGCAAGCCGCTCACCGGCGGGCGGCCGGGCCGCCGCTCGATCGTGGGCACCCCGGAGAAGGTGCGCGCCGAGATCGAAGCGGTGGCGGTCGAATACGGCGCCGAGGAGGTGATCGTGGTCACGATCACCTACGACCACCAGGCGCGCCGGCGCTCCTATGAGTTGCTGGCCGAGGCCTTCGACCTCGAGCCACGAGCGGTCACGTCCCCAGCGCTTTCGTCGCCGCGCTGACGAAGCCGCCGGCCATCGCGTCCCCGATGGCGCCAAGCGGGAGGAATCGCGGCACGTCCAGATTGGCCGCCAGGTCGAGGCCGATCCGCGTCGGAGCGCGTCCGTCCACGCTCCAGTTCACCTCGAACTTCTCGCCGTCTGCCGGCTCGTGCGGGACCCGGTGGAGCTTGACCGTCCCCTGGTGGTCGTCGACGTCCACTGACATGGTCAGGTCGAAGTCACGCGTGATCGGTCCGTGCTGGACGTGCAGCTTGGCGCGGGCCTTGCTCGGCTGACCCGACGCGTCGCGCTCGAGGACCTCGACGCTCTTGACGACCTCCGGGTACCAGTCGGGGTACCGGTCGACGGCCGCAAGCAGCGCTATGGACGCCTCGGGCGAGGCGGGCGTGGTGCCGCTGGCGCTTCCGGTGAGCTCTTTCACTCACCTCGGGATCCTACGCGGTGCTCTCCTCCAGCGAGCGCCCCGTGGCCCGCACTCCGAATAGGACGAGGGCGCCGGTGATCAGACCGGTAATCCCCATCACCAGGAACGAGGCCGAGAAGCCCCACGCCGAGTTCGCGCCGAGCACGATCAGCGGCGCAAGCGCACCGCCGATGTGACCGAGGCCATCGCTCAGCGCCACCCCGGTGGCGCGGGCGTTCGTCGAGAAGTGCTCGGCGGTGTACGTGTACAGCATCGGCACCAGCAGGCCGATCGTCAGCGACGCCATGAACCCGAACACGATGATGATCAGCGGCGACACGAAATAGCCGATCACGAATAGCGAGATCGCCCACGCCACGGCGAACAGCGCCGCCGAGTACTTACGCTCGAAGCGGTCACTGAAGTGGGTCGTGGCATACGCGCCGATCAGGAACCCGAGGCCGGATACGACGAGGTACGTCGTGCTGTCGGCAAGGCTGTAGCCCTTGTCGGTGAACAGCGTCGGCGCGAGTGTCAGCCAGCCGTAGTTACCGATGTAGTAGACGAACCAGATCGACACGAACAGCGCCACACGGCCCGCCATCGGACGGCGGAGCAGCGCCTTGATCGGGACGCGCTCGGCCGGCGCCTCGTCGGGGACGGGCTCGGGCTCGGGCAGGCGATCGCCGTCGATCGCGTCGAGCGCGGTCTCCTCGGCCTCCGCGACGATCTCCCGAGCCTCGGAGGTCCGTCCCTGTGACACGAGCCAGCGGGGAGAGGGCGGCAGGTCTCGCCGCATGAACAGGATCGTCAGGCCGCCGAGCGCCCCGATCAAGAACAGGATGCGCCACCCCGAAGCGAAGTTCGGCACCAGACCGCGAGCGATGAACGGCACGACCGCGAACCCGGCGTACGCCGCGGTGGTGGCCCAGCTTGTGTACCGCCCGCGCAGCCGCGACGGCGACAGCTCACCGATGTAAGTGGTGACCGCCGCGATCTCGGCGCCGATGCCGAGGCCGGCGATGAAGCGGAACACGATCAACTCGGTGACGTTCGTGCTCGCCGCCGCGAGCGCGGTGCCGAGCGAGAACACGGCGACCGAGATACCGAGGCTGAGCTTCCGTCCCCACTTGTCGGCGATCGTGCTGTCGGCGAACGCGCCGATGATGTAACCGATCAGACTGCTGGTCACCGACAGTGTGACCGTCGCCTTTGAGACGTGAAACTGCGTCGCGATTACCGGCGTCGCGAACGAGATCGTCACGATGTCGAAGAAGGCGAAGAAGTAACCCGCGCCGACGATCCACAGGAGCTTGCGCTCATACGGCCAGACGGGGATGCGATCGAGGCGCGCGGTGACACTCGCCGCGTCACCGCGCCCCCTTTTCGTCGACGGTTCGGTACGACTTCTGTGGGGCGCTGTGTGTGACATTCACCTCTCCTCTCCACAATTGGCATACCCGCGACCGGCGCACTGAAAACTGGATGCGGATGACATGCGACCGGCCGGCCGCGCGGGAGAGGCGCGGGAGCGCGCGACCCCGCCCCACCGCGCGCGAGGCGCATGCGGAGCCGCTGATGGTGTGGCGCCGGAGAGGGCTGCCTAGCTCGGCGAGGCGGCGAGACTCGAATGAGCGCGAACGGTGGTCCCGACCGCGCTCGTGCGGACCTCGACGAGATCGCACAGCTGGTTGACCATCCACAGTCCAAGGCCGCCCGTGCCCATCGCCCGGCGGCGGCGACCTACGAGCGGATCGGCGATGTGACCCGCGTCCTCGACCTCGAAGATCACCTCTTTGCGCGTCGTCCAGAAGCGCAGGGTCCCGTGCAGGGCCGCGTGCCTGATCGTATTCGACGTCAGTTCGTTGACCGCCGTCACGACGCCCGCGACGCGATCGCGGTCCAACCCCGACGCGACGGCATGTGCAGCCACCCAGTCCCGCAGACGCCCGAGGTCGCCGATCCCGAAGTCCCGCGCCACCGCGTCGGCCGGCGGCTCGGACAACGGAAGGTCGCACCCCGCCGGCAGCGCGCCATCCCCGTAGGCCGAGCTCGCCGCGAGCCGACCGTCGTGGACCACGCCGGGATGCGTGTGCTCGGCATCGAGCAGCACCCCGTCATCCAGGTGCTCGGCGTCGTACGGGCACAGCACCAGGATGTCAGCGTCGGGCCATGCCAGGTTGATGAGCGCCTCGTGGCGGGTCGCCTCCCGGATCTCTTCGGGCGAGCGGCCCGGCCAGATCGGCTCACCGACGTAGCGCAACGGACCGCCGTACCGCTCGATCATCGACAGCACGACGGGGATGATCCGCGCGGGGTTCTTCCCGAGCTCGACCATGTCGAGTAGCTCGATCGCTGCCACGCGGTCGCCAAGCCCGTCGCGGAGGAGCTTCAACTTCGGAGCGGGCACCGCGATTGCCACGGGCTCCCCGGCGTCAAGCGCCGGCTCTATGAACTCCAAGATCCCGGCCAGGTACTCGTCGTCGCCCTTGTAGAAGAACGCCTGGTGCGTCTGCATGGGGGCCACTTTGTCTGCGCTCCTAGCCAAGCTGAGGTAGCTCTCTCGTATGTCAGTTGCGACCCGCTGAGCTAAGTATGCCCGCGAGGGCGACGCCTACACCGGCTTTTGTGAACCGGACTACGCGCTCTCGGACGGCTGCTCGCCGGCTGTGAGGAGTTCCTCGGGAGCGTCCACGATCGTGAGCATCTCTCGGACCCCCGTCAGCGTGAGCACGCGCTCGACCTGATCGGCGCCTCGGACCAGCGCGAAGCGCCGGCCGCTCTCGTGGGCACGCTGGTGTGCGCTCAGAAGCACGCGCAACCCGGTCGAATCCATGAACTCGACTCCCCGCAGGTCGAGGATCACGAGCTCCGCGCCGGCGTCGAAGGCGCGCGCGAGCCGCTCTTCGAGCTCGGGGCTCGTGCGCAGATCCAGCTCGCCGGCGACCGTCAGCACGGACGCGGTGCCCTGGTTGTGCTCCTCTACGCTGAAATCGGTGTTCACGCCTGCTCCGTCCCCGCTGCCCGCGGACCGAACGACCCCGGAAAAGCTACCACTGAGTAGGCGCGCGATCGCCGGCCGGGAGAGTCAGCCTGGTGCGGACCCGGTCCACTCCGTGCCAATAATCCGCTCGCCGCTCCCCGGCGCGTTTGCGAGGTAGAGCGCCGCCGGCACGACGATCTCAGGATCGAGCAGCTGGACATCGTCGGGCATGTCGTCCTGGATCATGCCGGTGGCGGTGGCGCCGCCCGGCAACAGCAGGTTGATGTGGACCCCCGTCCCCTCGAGCTCGGCCGCCCATACCTGCGTCATCGCCTCGAGCGCGGCCTTCGACGGGCCGTAGGGCGAGAACCCCCGGCGCACCATCGTCGACTCGTTGACCGTGACGTTGATGATCGAACCGCGGCCGGCCTCGAGCATATGCGGGACGACCGCGCGGGACATCAGGAACACCCCGAGGATGTTCGTCTCGATCACCAGCCGCCACGCGTCCGGGTCCGCCTCCCAGAACGGCTGCGGATCGGTCATGAACCGCTCGTTGACGAACCGCATCCCGCGCGCGGCGTTGTTGACGAGCACGTCGATCCGGCCGCGGACCTCCAGTGCGTGCCCGACGAGCCGCGCGACGTCGCCCTGATCGGTGACGTCGGCCTGGACGGCGTCGATGCTTCCCGGGAGCGCGTCGGCGAGCGCCGCGACCGCCTCGGCCTCGCGCACGTTACGGGCGGCGCTGATCACCACGTCCGCCCCAGCGCCGGCGTAGCCGAGCGCGATCGCGCGGCCGATCCCGCGGCCGCCTCCCGTCACGATCGCGACCCGATCGCGAAGATCGACGCCCACGCTCACTAACTACAGATTACGCAGCGCCCGGTAGCGCAAGAGCACTCCGGCAACTCGACGGTGAGCTGCTCGGGCTGCCAGTGGCGGAGCCACTCCAGCGCGACAGGATGGAGCCGGTCCTCGGATCCGCCAGGCCAGCACGCGTCGACGAGCAGCGACGTCAACCGGCGCTGGTCGGTGGTGGGGCCAAACGGGGAGGCCGACTTGATGTGGTGGTGAAGATCGTCCCGGTCCATGATGAGGGGCAGATACCCGTTTTCGATCCCCGCCTCACTCGGTCAAACGTCGACTTTGGCGCTCAGGCCGGCGCGGCGCTGGACGTCCGGCCGGAGGGGCGCCGGGCGTCAGGCCGGAGGGGCGCCAGGCGTCAGGCCGGAGGGGCGCCGGGCGTCAGGCCGACGCGGCCGCCAACGCGAGCACGTCGGAGACCGGCGAGTCGACCCGCGACCACGTATCGCCGGCGTCGGCCGTGACCAGCATCGACCCGCCGCGCAACCCGACGAGCAGGCGCCCCGGCTGTTCGGGAAGAGCCGCGAGTGCGTACGGCATCCGCCGCAGCTCGGCATCGTCGCCCCAGCGGTCGATGGCCTCCCACCCATCGCCCGAGCCGTCGCGCGAACGCAGCAGGAGCGACTGGCCGTCTCCGCGCCCATGGGCGGCCATCGGTCCGCGGCTGACCGACGCGTACCACAGGTCAGGATCGGCGGGGTCGGCCGCGGTCGCCCACGCATAGTGCCGGTCCAGGCCGCCGTCCAGGCGGCGCCAGGTGTCGCCGCGATCCGGCGAGACCGCGATCCCCTGACCCGCGACCTCGTATATGCGCTCGGGCGCCAGCGGGTGCGTCATCAGCTGGTGGGCGTCGCTGTGGGCCTGCGGGTTGTGGTCGACCCAGGTGGCGCCGCCGTCGAAGGAGCGCATCACGCCTCCGAGCTCGATGCCCACGGCGAGCGCGTCGGGATCGGCTGCGTTCAGCGCGATCGTCCGCACGTGATGGGTCGACGGCCGCGGGGGGAACGACCAGCTTGGCTCGCTGGGCAGCCGTCGCAGCGAGGGCAGCAGCTGCCAGGTCTTTCCCCCGTCCTCGGAGCGGTAGAGATTGCTCGGCTCTGTGCCGGCGTACACGACCGATACGCCGTCCACCACGTGCGACGGTGACACGGCCACCGACATGACGCGGCGGTCGTCGATGCCTTCCCATGCCGGCCGCCAGCTGTCGCCGCCGTCGGACGTCGCGTACATCCCGTCGTTGAACGTCCCGACGTACACCCGATCCGGATCACGCGGGTCGACGGCCACACATTGCGGTGCCGGGACCGTGAGCACGGTGGCGGCGTCGTGGGCCCGCGTACCCTTAAGCATGAACCGAACGACCCCGCCCCGGGTGACGACGAAGATGCGGGAGCGGTCAGGCATGGGTTCGGCGGGCGTTCCGTGCACGGTCGTAGGCCATGCGGAACAGGTCGATTGCGTTCTCGACCTCGCTGTCGGAGCGGATCGAGGTCGTCACCCACCCCGAGTCGGGGAGCACGTGATGGGGCCGGGCACGGCCCTCGGCGATCAGCTCGTCCCGGACGCGCCGCGGGAACGGCAGGTCGGCGATCCGATCGCCGTGGATGTGGCCGAGCTCGCGCCGGCCGACTCGGAATTCGACCCCGCCGAACCGATGTGACGCAGCCTCCACGCCGGGCCAGGATTGAACGGTCTCTGCGATGTGTTCTCCAGTTGACATGCTCCGGAGACTAGGCCCACGGCGACCGCATCACCAGAGGCAATTGGTCTTAGTACGTTGGTCGCATGCCCGAGCGCCAGAGCTTCGACGTCGTGATTGCCGGCGGCGGGCACAACGCCCTCGTCGCGGCCGCCCTGCTCGCCCGCGCCGGCCGGTCGGTGGCCGTGCTCGAGAAGCGCGACGAGCTCGGCGGGGCCGCCGTCTCCGTCTCCCCCTTCCCCGGCTTCGACGTGCGGCTGTCTCGCTACTCATACCTCGTCAGCCTGTTCCCCCGAGCGCTCCTCGACAACCTCGGCATCGCGACCGAGATCCGCCCCCGCCGGGTGGCGGCGTACCCGCCGCCGACGCCAGACGCGGCGTTCACCGCCATGACCACGAGGATCGCGGGGCGGGTGTTTCCCACGCTGACCGAGCCGCTGCGCTCGCGGGACGAGTTCCGGCGCACCGTCGCCGACGACGAGGCCTGGAATGCGCTGTTCGAGACCCCGCTGTCGGAGCTGATCGAGCGGTCCTTCGACGACGACCTCACCCGCGGCACGGTGCTGACCGACGCCTTGATCGGCACGTTCGCGCCGGCCGACGACCCGCACCTCCGGCAGAACCGCTGCTTCCTCTACCACGTCGTCGGCGGCAGCTGGAATGTGCCCGTGGGCGGAATGGGCGCCCTGACCCGCGCGCTCGCCGACGCTGCCCGCCGCGCCGGCGCCCAGCTCGAGACGGGCGCGGGGGTGACCGCGATCGCCACCGATGAGCAAGCCGCCGAGGTCACGCGGGCCGACGGGCGCACCTACGCCGCGCGCCACGTCCTTGCCGACGTCGCCCCGGCCGTCCTCCGGAAGCTCCTGAACGAGGACCCGGGCCCCGCCCCCGAGGGCGCCCAGCTCAAGATCAACATGCTGCTGGAGCGCCTTCCGCTCGTGCCCGGAGTCAGCTCCGAGGACGCGTTCACGGGTACGTTCCACGTCAACGAGGGCTACGAGCAGCTCGCAGCCGCGTACGACCAGGCCGCCGCGGGCCGGATCCCGGAGCTCCCCCCGTGCGAGGTCTACTGCCACTCGCTCACCGACCCGAGCATCCTCGGAGGTGACCTCCGCCAAGCCGGCGTCCACACGCTCACGCTGTTCGGGCTGCACATGCCCGCGCGCCTGTTCGACCCGGCCGACGCCACCGCAAAGGAGCGCGCCGTCGCCGCCACGCTCCGTTCGCTCAACTCGGTGCTGGCCGAGCCGATCGAGGACGTTCTGCTGGGTCTCGAGGCGCTGACCCCGCCCGAGATCGAGGCCGAGCTCGGGATGCCCGGCGGCCACATCTTCCACCGCGACCTTCAGTGGCCGTTCGCCGAGACCGACGACGAGGTCGGCGCCTGGGGCGTCGAGACGGAGCACGCGAACGTCTGGCTGTGCGGCGCCGGCGCTCGCCGGGGCGGCGGCGTCAGCGGCATCCCGGGCCACAACGCCGCCCGCGCCGTACTCGACGCCGACGCGGACGCCGCCCGCGGCTGATCAGAACACGATCACGGCCCGGCCGCGCAGCCCGCCGGCGTCCATCAGGCGCTCGGCCTCGGCAGCCTCCTCGGGCGGGAACTCCGCCGCCACGCGCAGCTTGATCCGGCCGTCGGACGCGAACGCGCGCAGCTCCTCGAGCCAGTCGGTCCGGTCGAGCACCCTCGCGACCGCCACCGGGTGCACGCGGATCCCGCGGTCCTCGACCTCGTCGCCGTCCCAGCCGCGCACGACCACGATCTGCCCGTTGTCGCGGATCGCCGGGAACGCCGCGCGGCGCAGGAGCGCGGTGTCGTACAGCCCGTCGACGCCGTCGGGCGCGGCCTCGAGCACGGCGTCGGTGAAGCCCTGCCCCCGCGGCACGACGACATCCGCGCCGAAGCTCCGCACGAGCTCCTCGTCCTCGGGCTTGGCGTCGGCGATCACGCGGAGGCCCTGCTCCTTGGCCAGGGGGATCACGTACGAGGCGAGCAACCCGGCACCACCGGTTACCGCGAGCGTGTCTCCGGGGTTCAGACCGAGCAGCTCGAGCCCCGACTGGGCGGTCAGACCGTTCATCGGCAGGGTCGCCGCCTGGACGAGCGTGGCCCCGTCCGGAATCGGCACGACCGACGCCGCCGGCGCGACCAGCAGCTCCTGCTGGGCGCCGCCCTCGGGCCGGCGCGGGCTGACCGCGGCCATTACGTCGTCACCCACCTTCAGCCGGTCGACGTCGGGCCCAACCGACTCCACCACGCCGGCAGCGTCCATGCCCGGGGTCCAAGGGGCCGGCAGGTCGCCGCCGCCACGTTGACGCAGGCTGATGTCGGTCGGATTGACAGCCGCGGCCTTGACCGCGATCCGCACCTCGCCGGGTCCCGGCTTGCGAGCGGGACGGTCGACGACCTCGAGGACGTCGAGGTCCCCCGGCTTGGTGATGACGACGGCGCGCACGAATCAGACCTCCTGTTTGACGAGTATCGAAGCGAACGTCTCCCCTTCCGGACTGACGATCCAGCGGTGAGTCCCATTGCGCAGGACGCGCATCTCGCCCGGCTGCGCCGGCGAGCGGTACTCGATCTCGAGGTCGATCGACCGGGGCTCGGCGTCGTCCATGAGCAATTCCTCTTCCACCGGGGTGAGGTAGGCGGCGTTGTTGACGTGGCCGGCGAGGTCGAGCTCGGTACTGCGAAACCACCACGGGGAGCTGTCGGCAACGCCGTCGGGCGCCGGGTGGCGCAGGCGAGCGGTCACGGTCCGGCCCGCCGTCGACTCGCCCCAGATCGCGATTTCCTCCGCGGTGAGCTTGGTCGGGCGCGCGGTGCGCGGGTCGAGGTGGACCCAGATCGACACCACCTCTACCGCCCCGGCGTCGTCGCCTACCGGCGTGATCGAGGTGCGGCGCTCGGCCCACATCCGCCCGAGGCCGCTGCAGAATGTCGCCAGCTTGAACTCCGCCCCGAAGCGGGGAAATCGGGTCACGCGCATACGCGTGCGCCGCACCACCCACATCACGTTCCCCGCCTGCCCGGCCTCGACCGAGTCGGCGTACGCGATGTCCTGGACCCATCGCGCGAGCGCGTCGAGCCGGATCCGCCCGCTCGGCGCACAATCGGCGAGACCGGGGCGCAGCGATTCGGTGAAGATGCGCCCGCGCTGCGGTGACGGCACGATTTCTTGCACGGTCAACCAGGCTACGCAGATGGGCCGCTTCGCGGCATCCTCCGGACGATGTCGCGGCCGGCGCATCAGGCGAGGCACGGGCGCCGAGCGCGCCGCAGCCGCGACGCCGGGAGGGCCCGTCCAGTCTGTCGTCGCGGCCCCGCGACGCCGCCCGGCACGGACGCCGGGCGGAACGGCGGACGCGGCCACGGCCCCGCTCGGCATCCATGCCTCGCAGACGGGGCCTGCCGCGCGACATCCGACGGACGTCGAGCGCAGCGAGACCCCTACAGAGCAAACAGCCGCGGGTCGGCCGTGGTGATCCCGTGGACGCCGAGCGCCTGGAGGCGGGCGATCACGGAACGCTCGTTGACCGTCCAGGCGTAGAGGCGGCCGCCCCGGTCGCTGACGTCGTGCAGGAGTGCGCGATCGACGAGCTTGTGCTGGGCCATGAGCGCGTCCCAGCGGCCGGTGTGGAGCCCGGCCAGCGCCACCGCGCGCCAATCACGCCAGCGGTGGCTGAGTCGCGCAATCCGGCCCGCCAACAGAGATGCCCAAGCGCGCGCCGGGCTCGAGCGCGCGCATTCGGTCGAGCACTTCGGGCACCTGGGACGAGATCAGCGTCCAGTCGAGCAGGCCGGCGTGTCGGAGGCCGTCGAGCAGGGCCGCTTCGCAGCCGACGTGCTTGACATCCACGTTCAGCCCGACGCGCCGGTGGCAGAGGTGGGCGAGGGCGTCAACCAGGCGCACGTTCCCGCCGCGGCGGGCGTGCAGCACGGTATGGGCGAGGACGAGCTCGCCGTTCCAGGCGCGCACGTCGAACTCGACCATGTCGACGCCGACCTCGCAGGCGGCGTCGAACGACGCGAGCGTGTTCGCCCGAGCCAGCGCGCTCGCGCCGCCATGGCCGATGCGTTGACAGAGCATCTGCGGTCAGAGTACCTCTGACAGCCAGCCCCTCACGGCGGTTCGGATCGCGTCGCGATCGCTCCGCAGGCTGTGGTTGCCGGCGACCGCGACGACGGTTCGCGACGGTCCGGGAGGCGGCATCCCGAACGGATCGCTCGCGCCTTGGACGACGAGCACGGGGACGGACACGGCGTCGAGTTCGTCCAGTCTGGTGGCCGCCGGCCGGCCGGGCGGGTGCAGCGGAAACGCCAGGCACAGGATCGCCACCGCGCCGGTATCCGCGGCCGTCCGGCACGCCACCCGCGCGCCCGACGAGCGCCCGCCGCACACCAGCGGAACGCCCCTGAGGCGCTTGGCCTTGAGGTGCTCGACCACGGCGATCCAGGCAGCGTCGAGCTGCGGCGCGGGCGCCGGCGAGCGCCGGCCGGCGACCCGGTAGGGCTGCTCGACGAGCGCCACGCTCAGCTTCGCCGCCTGCGCCACCTCGGCCGCCAGCACCAGGTCGGGCGCGCCCACGCCCCCGCCGGCGCCGTGGCCGAGCACGACCGCGCCGCCGGCGCCCCGCACCTTGGTGACGTGCGCCCGTGCCGGCCCGTGCGGGGTGTCGATGTCGAGTACGGCGGCGTCCGGCATCGCCGGGGACGATAGACGCCTCGCTCGCCGCCTCCGGATTCCGGTTAACCCGTCACTCGCCGCCCTGGCCTGGGTGAATGCAGATTCACCCGGCTCCGGCACAGTCAAGTCCGCACTCGACGAACGCAGCGCGTCGAGTGTTGGGTTAACCGGACAGCGGGCGCGTTTACCCCGCCACCGCGCTCAGCTGACCGGCGGCCGGCGGCGCGACCTGTTCCGGCGGCGGGACATAATCACCGCGATCCGGACACAGGAGGCTCAAAGGCATGGCGAACTTGACGGGTAGCTCAACCGCGGAGATCGACGCTCCGCGCGACCAGGTGTGGGCGCTGGTCGAGAACGTGGAGAGCGCGCCCGAGTGGCAGGGCGGCCTCAAGTCGATGCACGCCCTCGACCGCGACGGCGACGGCCGCGCGGTCCGGTGCGAAGCCGAGACCGACGCGAAGATAAAAACGGTGAAGTCGATCGTCCGCTTCAGCTACGACGGTCCGGACGCGCTGCGGTGGACCCAGGAGAAGGGTGATCTGAAGTCGGTGGTCGGCAGTTGGACGCTCGAGGATCTCGGCGGCGACCGCACCCGCGCCACGTACGCGCTCGAGGTCGACCTCGGACGAACGCTGAGCCTGCTGGCCCGCGGACCGGTCGTCGACGTGATCCGGCAGATGCTCGTCGGCGCGCGCGCCGGCGAGCTCAAGAAGCAGATCGAGTCAGGCTGAGACGGCGCCGGCGAGCTTGTCGAGCATCTCGCCGAAGATGCGGCGGAGGCCAATCGGCGCGAACGTGCGCTCGAACACCCCGCCGACCCCGCCGGCGCCCTGCCAGCTCGCCTCGAGCGTGACCTGCGAGCCGGCCGCGTCGGGCGCGACCGTCCACCGGGAAACGTACGAGGACAACTGGTCGCGCTCGACCAGGCCGCCGGCGTCCTCCTCGACGCTGAGGCGGTAGTCGCGTTCGCGGCCACCCGCCGCGAAGTGGTAGCCGATGACCGTGCCCTGGCCGTGGCCTCCGGACTCGACCCGGTAGGCGGTGAAGTTGTCGGTGAGGATGCGCGGCCTCGACTCCCGGTAGTCGCTCAGGAACGCGAGAACCCGGTCCGGCGAGGCGTCGACCGCTTTGGTGGCACGCGCGGTGACGGTTGCCATGTGCCCCAGATTGTCGCACCCGTCCGGGGTAGCCGCGGCGCGGCGACCGCCGCCCCTACGGCATGATTCGTCGATGCGCGCCGTCTACGCCGCGACCATCAACCGCGAGGACCCGCTCAGCGGACTGACCATCGGCGACCGCCCCGAACCCGAGGTTCCGGACGGCTGGACGACGATCACGGTCAAGGCGGCGTCGCTCAATCACCACGATCTGTGGTCGCTTCGCGGCGTCGGCCTGCCCGAGGACCGGCTGCCGATGATCCTCGGCTGCGACGCCACCGGGATCGACGAGGACGGCAACGAGGTGATCGTCCACTCCGTGATCAACGACCCGTCCTGGCACGGCGACGAGACGCTCGACCCGCGCCGGTCGCTGCTCTCCGAGCGGTATCAGGGGACGTTCGCCGACAGGGTGGCGGCGCCGGTTTGGAACCTGGTCCGCAAGCCGCCCGAGTTGTCGTTCGAGGAGGCTGCCTGCCTGCCGACGGCGTGGCTGACCGCCTACCGGATGCTGTTCACGCGCGGCGCGATGCCGCCGGGCTCGACCGTGCTCGTCCAGGGCGCGACCGGTGGCGTCGCCACCGCACTGACCGTGCTCGGCAGCGCCGCCGGAATTCGCGTGTGGGTGACCGGACGCTCGGAGGAGAAGCGTGCCCGTGCGATCGAGCTGGGCGCGGACCAGGCGTTCGAGCCGGGCGCGCGCCTGCCCGAGCGGGTCGACGCCGTCATGGACACGACCGGTCAGGCGACGTGGGCGCACTCCGTCCGCGCGCTGAAGCCCGGCGGGAAGATTGTGATCTCCGGCGCCACCACCGGCGACGCCCCGCCGGCCGAGCTGACGCGGATCTTCTTCCTGCAGCTGTCGGTGATCGGGTCGACGATGGGCACGCGCGAGGAGCTCGAGCGGCTGATCCGGATGTGCGTCGACCAGGGCGTGCGTCCCGCGATCAGCGCGACCCTGCCTCTGACCGAGGCCCGGGAAGGGTTCGAGGCAATGCTCCGAGGCGACACCTCGGGCAAGATCGTCTTCACCGCGGCGGCGGCGGATTCATAAGCTGGACAAATAAGTACAAGCGAAACTTCGTCTTGGACAAATATGTCTGCCGCGGTCATGATGCCGGAACACCCTCCTCGCTGAGCGCGCCCCTTTAGACCGGCCTCCCTCCCCGCCGGATTCGGGGCGCGACTCACTTAAGGGCGGTGGCGACTCCCCGGGTTACGACCGCGGCCGACGCGCACGTGACGAGCGCGAACGGCAGGTCCGCGGGATCGATCCCTCGCAAGTCGACGTGGTCGAGGTCGATCTCGATCGTCGGCGGCTCGGGCTCGCCGGCGATGCCGAGGCTCCGGTAGCCGTTGCGACAGAGCTCGGTCCACAGGTCGCCGACCGTCGCCAGCAGCCCCGAGCGGAGCTGGCGCTCGCGCCGCGAGCCCGTCTCGAGCTCGCGCGCCTCCTCGAACGGGTCGATGCGCACCTGCGAGTCGCTGCCGATCGCGAGCGGCACGCCGGCGTCGGCGTAGGCCATCGCCGGCAGGTAGCCATCGCCGAGGTTGCCCTCGGTCGTGGGGCACGACACGACCGTCGTCCCGGTGCGCTGGAGGGCGTCGACATCGGCCTCCGACACGTGGATGCCGTGGATCACGGTTGCGCGCTCGCCGAGGAATCCGGTCCGGTCGAGCAGTTCGATCGGGGAGCAGCCGTGCTCCGCCTGGCACTCTTCGAGCTCGCGACGCTGCTCGTGGGCGTGAACGTGGCGGACGATCCCGTGGCGCTCGGAGTATTCGGCGATCGCCTCGAGCCAGGGCCTGCCCACCGCGCGGACGCTGTGGGCGGCGATGCCCACGTCGACGCCCGGCGGCGACGATGCCCATCTCCGGAGCGCGTCCACACGGGTCAGGAAAGTGTCGACGTCCGGATCGCAGAACCGGCGCTGGCCAGGGGCCGGCGGAAGGTCCGCACCGTCCCAGCCGCCGCGTTGGTACGCGGCCGGAAGCAGCACGATCGGCAGCCCGACCTGAATGGCCGCGTCCGCGACGGCGTGCGCCATCGCGTTCGGGTCGTCGTACGGCGTGCCGTCGGGCTGGTGATGGACGTAGTGGAACTCGCCAACGACCGAGTAGCCGGCACCCACCATCTCGGCGTAGGTCTCGAGCGCCACCGCGCGCATGCGCTCCGGATCAAGCGTGTCGGCGAGCGCGAACATCTCCGTCCGCCACGTCCAGAAGTCGTCGGTGGCGCCGGCCGGGCCGGGCCGCTCGGCGCGCCCGCGCAATCCGCGCTGGAAGGCGTGGGAGTGCGCGTTCGGCATGCCGGGGATCGCCTGCGTCAGCGTCATGACGGATTCGCCCCCGCGAGCGCGCGCTCGACCACCCGGGCCGCGACCGCCGCGTCCGCGAGGTCGACGTCCTCCGCGGGCGAATGGCTCACCCCGGTCTCGTTGCGGACGAGCAGCATTGCCGCCGGCAACCGCTCGGCGAGGATCCCGGCGTCGTGACCGGCGAAGCACACCACCTCGGGCACGGCGTGGCCCACTACCTCGTCGCTCGCTCGCGCCAGCGCGGCCCGCAGCGACGGCGAGAACTCGCGCGCGTCGCTCCGCGAGGCGACGGCGATCTCGATCTCGACGCGGGTCCGCGCGGAGATTTCCGTTGTGAGGTCGTCGAGCTCGGCACGCCACGCGTCTATCGCAGCGAATCCGCCGGCCGAGCGGGCGTCGATCCACAGCCGGACCTCGGCCGCGATCGTCGTCGGGGCGTTCGGGCTCGCCAGAATGCGGGAGGTCGTGACGGTGACCGCGGAGCCGGAGCCGGAGCCGGAGCCACCGGCCGAGGCGAGGTCCTCGGCGCCGACGATGAGCCGCGCCGCGGCCGCGAGCGCGTCGCGCCGCTCGGCGCGCGGGGTCGTCCCGGCGTGGTCGGCCCGGCCGTGAAGCGTGACCTCGAGCCGGGTGCGCGCAGCCAGCGCGCTGACCAGCCCGACGGGTTCGCCGGCGCGCGCGAGATCGGTGGTCTGATCGATGTGGATCTCGATGAACCCGGTCAGCCGCTCGAGCCAGTCCGTGGCGTCGGCAATCCGATCCGGGTCGACCCCGGCCGCCCGTATGGCGTCCCCGAGCGCCGTGCCGGCGTCGTCGCGGCGCGAGAGCACGGCCGGGAGATCGAGCCGCCCCACGAGCGCCTTGCTCCCGAACGTGGGGGTGCCCCACCGGGCGCCCTCCTCGTCGGCGAACGACACGACGGCGACCGGTCGCGCGTCCGCGGCATTGGCCGAGGTCGCGGCCGCGATCTCGAACGCGCACGCCACCCCGAGCGGGCCATCGAGGTGCCCTCCGCCCCGGACACTGTCGAGGTGTGAGCCGACCCCCCACCACGGCGGATCCTGGTCGGGACAGGCCCACAGATTGCCCGCGGGATCGCGCTCGACGCGCAAGCCGATATCCGCGGCCTGGCGGTCGAACCACGCGCGGGTCGCCGCGTCCTCGTCGGTCCAGGCCAGGCGGCGGACGCCGTCGGCCCCGTTTCCGATCCCATCAAGGCCGGCCAGACGGTGGGCTAGCGACTCCGCAGTGATCATCGCGTCATCATGCCGGACATGACAGCCATCGAGGGCCGAAGCCACCCGGCGTTCCTGTTCGATCTCGACGGCACGCTGATCGACAGCGTCTACCAGCACGTGGTCGCGTGGCGCGAGGCGCTCGAAGAGGTCGGGATCAACCTCGAGGTGTGGAAGATCCACCGGCGGATCGGGATGAGCGGCGGCCTGTTCGTGAGCGCGCTCGCGCGGGAGCTCGACCAACCGCTCGACCGGGAGACGCTGGCCCAGCTGCCCAAGGCGCACGCCGACGCCTACATCCGCCACTACGACAGCGTCCGCCCGCTGCCGGGCGCGACCGCGCTGCTCGAGACGCTCAGCGAATTGCGAGTCCCGTGGGCGATCGCCACCAGCGGCGCCGAGCGGTATGCCCGGCTCGGAGTCGCTTTGCTCGGACTGCCCGAGGACACCCCGCTCGTCACGCGCGACCAGGTCCGCTACGCCAAGCCCGACCCCGACCTGTTCCTGACCGCCGCGGAGCTGATCGGCGTCGACATCCGCGACAGCATCGTCGTCGGCGACAGCGTGTGGGACCTGCTCGCCGCGCGCCGGGCGCGGGCCCTCGGGGTCGGCCTGCTGTCGGGCGGGTACGGCCGCGAGGAGCTCATCTACTCGGGCGCCTACCGGGTGTACGAAGACCCCAAGGACCTGCTCGCGCACGTGGACGAGGTCGGGGTCCGGCGACCCCTCTAGCCGCGAGCGACGGGCGACCCCGGCGACCCCTCTAGATGCGGGCGAGGGGCGTCCGCGCTACCTCTCCACCCGGCTGGTGACGCGCTGACGTGGGTGGTAGGTGCGCTCGCCGGCATACGCCTCGAGCACGCGATGATCGGCCGGCGTCTGCGGCGCGTCTACGAGCGACCGCGGATACAGGCGCTCCTTGAGCACAACGTTCAGCTGTGCACCGAGCAGCGTGATCTGGGCCTGGAGGTAGAACCACCACAGGATCGTGATGATCGTGGCGAAATGGCCGTATGTCGCCTGAGCCTTCTGCAGGTAGTGCGAAATGATCAGCGCCGATAGCTGCTGGAGGACGAAGAACGCCAGGCCCGCAAGCAGGGCTCCGGGCACCACATCGCGCATCGACTCGACGCGCGAGGTCAGGATCCGGAACGCCGCGAGGAAGATTCCCACGTCGAGCGCCGCCGACAGAACGTAGCCGCCCACGGTGCCGAGCGGGCCGAGGTGAACGCCGTTCGCCGAGGACACGACGAAGCCCGAGATCAGAGTCGTCAGCACCAGGCCCACGCCGATCGTGCTGAGGACCCAGACGCTCCGCAGCGTCTGCTGGACGAGCCCCGGGCGCTGGTGGTACGGGATCTCCCACACCGAATCGAACGCGAACTGGACGGTGCGCACGACGCCGGTGCCGCTCCACACCGCGGTGACCAGGCCGACGACGAACGCCAACGCGCTGCCGGTGAGTCCGCTGATGGTCGACGGGTCGAGCAGCGGGAGCATCTTCGCCACGTGACCGAGGACGGAATCCTTATCCGACGCCGGCAGGACCCATGCCAGGACGGTAACCAGCACCAGGAACAGCGGGAAGATCGAGAAGATCCCCCAGAACGCGATCATCGCTGCGAGATTCGAACTGCGGTCCTCGGAGAACTTCTTGAACGTCGCCACCGCTACGCCAGCCGACGTGCTCCGCTGCTGGCTCCGGTCGACTTTCTCCTTTATCCCCATGTCCCAATCTCCTCTCGCAAAGGGCGGCGCCATCCCGTGTGGGTAGTGCTACCCAACCTATTCGCGAGTAACCGCTCCGCTATTCGCGAGTAACCGCTCCGCGGTCGGGCTCGTCGACCCGTCGCCGGATCTTGGACGTGTTGATCTCAAGCTGCCGCGAGATCTGCGGCTTGTGTATGCGTTTCAGGTACTCGACGCACCAGTCGAGTTGGTCGAGCGTCTCGTGCGCAGCTTTTCGGTAGCGCGCGCGCTCATCGTCCGGGCGAGCCATCGCTCCCCTCCTGTCCTCGAACTGCCGCCCGCCTTTTCTCTACCCAGTCGCGGCGCGGCTATCCCGAGCCACGTCCGCAGCAGTACGTCTGTGGGGATGGGGTGCCGTGGCTGCCGTGGTGCGCTCGCGGTGAATCGCGACCGCGGCGGCGACCAGGCCGACGCCGACGATCTGCCGCGCGCTCGGGATCTGCGCCAGGACGACGATCCCGATCACGGTCGCCGTAGCCGGCAGCAGCGACACCATGAGCGAATAGGTGGCGCGCGGCAGACGCGACATCGCCAGCTGGTCGCAGACGTACGGGATCACCGAGGAGGTGATGCCGACGCCGATCCCGGCGCCGATCGCGACCGGGTCGAGCAGGTGCGGGATTACGTCCCAGCCGCCGATCGCCGTCGTCACCGGCGTCGCGAGCAGCATCGCGCCGGCGAGGCCGTCGATGCTCGGGAGCTGAGCGCTCTGGGCGATTCGGTGCGCGAGCACGATGTACACGGCGAACAGGGCCGCGTTGCCGAACGCCAGGACGACGCCGAGCGGTTCGCCGGTCACCTGAACGGCGACCAGGCTGTAGACCCCCGCCACGGCCAGCCCGAGCGCGAGTCCGTTGCGGACCGACCGGACGCCCATCGCCGCGAGCAAGATCACCGGCAGGAACTCGATCGCCGACACGGTGCCGAGCGGTAGGCGCGCGATCGCCTCGTAGAAGCAGCTGTTCATGATCGCCAGCACCGCCCCGAGGCCGGCCACGAGCCGCACGGTGTCGCGATCGGCTGATCGCAGCGTGCGCCACGGCCGCCGCCACAGCGCGAACACGATCGCCGCGCTGACGATCCGCAGCCACGCGACCCCGAGGGGAGCGACGCGCGCGAACAGCAGCACCGCGAACGCCGGCCCGAGGTAGTGGAACACGGCGCTGCCCACGAAATAGGCCTGCGGCGGAACCGTCTGCGAGCGGTTTTCGAGCACGTATTGATTCTCGCCCCACCCCGCCCCCTTGAACATGGGCAATCGAAGGCGCTATGGTTCTTTGGCCTTATGAAGAACGGTGTGCAAGCCTCGCTGGGCGCAGATTTTCCGTCATTGGACGCGGTTGACCACAAGATCATCGCCTCCCTTTCGGCCGATGGGCGGATGTCATTCGCGGAGCTCGGCCGCCGCACGAACCTGTCCTCGCCGGCCGTTGCCGACCGCGTCAAGCGCCTCGAGCAGGCGAGCGTGATCACCGGCTACCGCGCCGAGATCGATCCCCGCGCGCTCGGCTACCAGCTGACCGCGATCGTCCGGGTCAAGCCCGCCGTCCGCCAGCTAGCGAAGATCGCCGAGCTGGCGGCCGAGATCCCCCAGGTCGAGGAATGCCTCCGGATCACCGGCGAGGACTGCTTCTACATCAAGCTCCACCTCGGCTCGATCGAGGAGCTCCCGACCGTGCTCGACCAGTTCCTCCTGTACGGCGAGACGACGACCTCGATCGTCAACGCCACCGCGGTGGCGCGCCGCGACCCGCCGCCGCATCCGCCGCCCGCTTAGGGTCACACGCCACTCAGGGTCAAAAGACCCACTCGGGATGGGTGAGACGGCGGGGTCACGAGAGGCCGCCGCTGAGACAGTCGTGACTGTCAGCTAACGCCCGTCGAGAGCAGCCGAGGAGGTCACGATGTTCATCTCTGAGCCTTTCATCCGTTTCGAGTCACCGGCAGTGTCCCCCGTCTCCGTCCCTTCCGGGCTCGGCTCGTTGGCCGCCGTGCTCGCGGTCGCACTCGTCCTGTTCGTGGCCATGCTGGCGCTGACGCCGGGAATCACCCGCCTGTGCCCGGCGCCGCGCGCCGGCACGCCGGTCCACCTCGGGCGGTAGAACGCCGGCGCCCATTCGGTAGCTTGTCACGCGATGCCGGACCGTTTCAGCGACCGCAGCCCGGACCGTCCGTCCGAGGATGAGCTCCGGGCGCACGCGGAATTCGAGGCGGGGCGGAGCCCGAGCGGGATCGGCGCCGCGGTCGCCCAGGCGGCTGACCAGTCATGGCCCTGACCGAAGAGCAAGCCCGCGTGAAGGCCGCCTACGAAGCGGTGGAGGACGTCTTTCCGACCGCCGGCTACGCGTACGTGCTGGCGCTTCGGCGTCAGCTCCCCCAAATCGACACCCCCGAGGCGCTGGCCGAGTACCGCAAGCTGGCCGACGAGGCCGAGGCGCTGGCCGCGATGGTCGCCGCCAGCCGCCGGGCTTCCTGAATCAGGTTTCGCGGACGGGTCGCACCATCCGCCCCCGCGCGCGCTCGATCCACGGCCCCGCCCGCAGCCGCTCGAACGTGCCCACCGCGGCCGCGCGCAAATCCTCGCCTTCCAACTCGGCCTCCACCAGCTCGAGTGCGAGCACGGCGGCGTCGAACACCACCCGGGCCTCGCCCACGATCACCCGGGCGGCGCGCCAATGCTCGGCGGCGGCATCGCGGTCGCCAGCCCGATAGGCGATGTGCCCGGCGAGCCGCCGGGCCTGCGCGGTCACGTACGGCGAGGTCTTCGGCGCGACCGGGCGCTCGAGCGCGTCGAGCGCGACGGCGAGCGCGCGATCGTCGTCGGAGTCCACGATCAGATCGACCGCGAACGGCAGCCAGGCCGGCCACTCGGCGTAGTCACCGGAGCCGGCCTCGACGATCGCCGCGAGCGCCTGGTCCGGGGCGCGGTCGAGATGCGCAAGCGCGACCGTGAACGCGCTCCGGTAATCGCTCTCGAACGCGGCGCCTGTCTCGGCTTGGCGCCGGTCGAACTCGTCGATCATCGACCGCACCGCGTCGAACTCGCCCCGGGCGAGCGCCACGAGCACGGGAGGACCGATCGCCATGCCCGCGTTGGCGGGAGTCGCCTCGAGCGCGACCCGGTCGATGGTCTCTAGTGCCTCGTCCCACTCCCCAAGACAGAACAGCGTGCGCCCGAGATGGAGCGTCGCTCCCTCGCGGCTCGCGCTGCTCGCAAACCGCTCCGCGGCTTCGATCGCCGTCCGCGCGGCGTCGGCGGCCTCCGCGAACCGGCCGAGCGCCGACAGCGAGATCGCGAGGTTCGCGAGCGTGAACGGCACCTCGGCGGGCGCGTTGAGTTCGCGTACCCGGAGCGCGGCTCGGAACAAATCGAGCGCGTCCGCCGGCCGACCCAGCTCAACGAATGCGGAGGCACGACAGTTGAGCGCGACGCCGAGCTCGACCTGGGCACCGGCGCCCTTCGCCGCGTCGGCCGCTTCGCCGGCGATCACCTCGGCGGCGTCCGCGTCGCCATGCGAGTAGAGAACGCCGGCCAGTGCAGCGCCGGCCGCCGCAAACGCCGCGTCGTTGGTTCCGCGGAGCGCGTCGTACACGGCGCGGAGCGGTTCGATCAGCTCCGCGGCGGGCCGCGTCCAGCGGTACGCGTAGAGCTCCCGGGCCCGTAACGCAAGCGCCTCGCGAGCGCGCCCGGCGGCCTCGTGCAGAGCTCGTGCCCTCCCGTAGTGGTTCGCGGCGAGGGCTCGGTCGCCGTAGTGCTCGGCCCACCCGGCACCTTCGACGAGGTGGTCCGCCCTGCGCCGCTCATCCGGCTCGATCTCCGCGGCCCGCTCGAACAGAGTCACCGCCTCGCGTAGCGCGCCGACGTTTGCCGCACGCTGTGCCGCCTCGACGATCGTGCTGAGCGCTCGCCGGCGGATGAACTGAGCATCGTCGGCGCCTGGGTCGATGTCGGCGGCGGCCAGCAGGTGACCGGCGTACAGCCCCGCGACATCGGGGTCAGGCTCTCCATGAGCGAGCCACTCGGCAGCGGCGAGGTGCCTCGCCTTCCGCGCCGGTTTGGACATTGTCGCCAGCGCCACCCGCTGGATCTGGCGGTGCGAGAACTGATACAGGCCCCGCTCGGGTGACAGCGGATCGGTCGATACCGCTAAGAACTGCTTGGCGACCAGCCCGTCGAGCAGGACGCGCACGTCGCCTTCGGGGGCTCCCGCGACAGCCGTCGCGCTCGCCGCGCTGAAACGTTGGCCGAGCACGGCCGCGTCGAACAGGACGTGGCGCTCGTCAGCCCCGAGCGTGTCGAGGCGACCGGCGATCAGCGCGTGGATACTCGGCGGGACCGCGAGCTCGTCCACGTCTCCGACGACACGGTACGTGTCCGCATCACGCTCGGCCACCATCACCCCTCGGTCCGCAAGCATGCGCAGCGATTCCACCGCGAACAGCGGAACCCCGCCGGCGTGATCCCGTACGACGGCCAGCAGCTCCGCGGGAGCGTTAGTCACCGCCTCGGCGACGAGCGTCTCGATCTCTTCGGGCGACAGCGGTGCGAGGTTCAGGCGCCGCTCGCGCTTGCCGAGCGCGTCGAGACGCTCGTCCGGACGGGTGAGCACGAGGATCAGGATCGGCGACTTGAACGCCCAGTCGACCATGTGAGCGATGAAGTCGAACAGCCCCTGGTCCGCCCAGTGCAGGTCCTCGAACAGCAGCAGAACCGGGTGACGCTCGGCGAGGCGCTCGAACAGCAAGCGCCATCCGGAGAACAGCTCGCCGCGGTCGATCAGCGCGCTGCCGTCATCGAGTCCCAGCAGTCGGCGGAGCGCTCTCCCGACGCGCGCGTGCCCCCCCGTATCGCTGGCGAAGACGTCGTCGAGGAGCGCCTCGAGCTTGCTCTCCTCGGTGTCGCGCGAGTCGTCGAGCGTGATCCGCGCCCGCATTCGGACCATGTCGCCGAGCGCCCTGAAACCGACCCCTTGCCCGAAGCTCGAGGCTTGGCCGCGATGCCACAGCACGGGGGCCGCGAGCCCATCCGCGTACTTCTCGAGCTCCCAGGCTAGGCGCGACTTGCCGAGTCCGGCCTCTCCACGACGGACACGAGCGCCAGCCTCGCTCCCCGTTCGAGCAGGCGATCGAGCGCGCCTCGCAGAATGCCCTGCTCGGCGCTCCGTCCCACCAGCGGCAGCTCGAGCAGCGGTCGGTCGGCGCCGCCGACCGTGGCCACGATCCGCATCGGGCGCCAGGCCTGCACCGGAATCGATTTGCCCTTGACGACATGGGTTCCGGCGTCCTGATAGACGATCGCGCGCTCGGTCGCCAGCCGCGTGACGTCGTCGACGAGCACGCTGCCCGGCTCAGCGATCGACTGCAGTCGTGCCGCCGTGTTGACCGCGTCTCCCTGCACCATGCCCTCGTCGACGGAGGCGATGTCGACCGCGGCCTCGCCGGTGAGCACGCCAACCCGCAGCCGCAGGTCTAGACCGAGCCGATCACCGAGGCTGGTGACGGCCGCGACCAGATCGAGGGCCGCTCGCACCGCCCGCTCGGCGTCGTCCTCCCGGGCGATGGGTGCGCCCCATACGGCCATTACGCCGTCGCCCTCGTACTTGCGGATCGTCCCTCCGTAGGCCCCCACGATTCTCCGGGCGGCCACGAAGTACGTGGCCACCAACTGGCGCACGTCCTCGGCGTCGTGGCTCTCGCTGAAGGACGTGAACCCGGTCAGATCCGCGAACAGCACCGACACCAGCCGCCGCTCAACCGCAGGCAGATCGAACACGCTCGAGGACGGCCTGGCCTCAGACGCCCGCGGTGCACCTGCCGGAGCGGACCCCATCTCGACGGGCGCCTCCCTACTCTCAATCGCCGGTATCGCCGAACCGCACTCGAGGCAGAATCGTTGTCCCGGCTGACTGGTAAGCGTTCCGCACGCTGGACAGTGGAGTGCCTGCGGCGCCCCGCACCGGCCGCAGAACTTTGCCCCGGGCGGAACGTCAGCCGAGCAGCTGTGGCACGTCGAGCTCAAACCTGGCAACGGGCCGCGACCGCGACGGGGCCCGACGCGGCGGGGCCCGCGGCGGCCCGGTGGTGCGCGCTCGCGGCCGCGTCGCTCGCCGGCCCTCCGGGACCGCCCGGCCCCGGTGGCGCCGGGCACGACCCGCCCTTCCCCGTGAACGTGGGCAGCGCAGCTTCGTACTGCTGGACGACCGCCGACTAGCAAACCGACGCGGGGTTGCCGCCCGTCGCTTCGCACACCTCGGCGGTCAGCACCTCGGCCTCCCCCGCGATCGCCTGGGTGGAGACGTTGCCCGGGTCAGTCAGGGCGCCCGCGAGCTGCGTCCACGATTTGTGGGCGATGAGCTCCGGAGCGACGGTCGAGCTGTCCGTGATGAAGCGGTTGGCGACGTCGATGAACGGTGTCTCGATCGAGGGGTCGAATCTGTGGACCACCAGGGCTTCTGGATGGGTAAGGGTCTGGAGGGGGACGAGGCCGGGGAACGCCGGCACGTTGCTCCACACCTCGACCGGGACGAACGAGATGTAGGGGCTGTGGTAACTCGATCCGAAGAAGGTGAACGTCGTCACCTGCGGAGGCGTCGTCGGCACGCTCTGCATGAGGTGCAGGTTCGAGAACGTTCCGAACTGAGACAGCGCGACGATCATTCCCCAGCGCTGCACCCCGCAGAACGGACACGCCTCCGAGCCGGCGTAGAACATCTCTGGCTTCCCCGCAGACATCAGCGGCGTCAGCCCCTGCTCGATCCTCGGGCCGGACATGCCGAAACGCGTGCCGGCGAGCGCGTGCTCGGCGGCCGCGGCGAGCGTGGCGGACGGGACGCCCGTGAGCTCGCCCGCGACGAGATGGGCGAGGTCGCCGTACGCCAGCTGCCACGCCTTCGCGTACAAATCGACCGCCGCCGAAAGGTTGCCGGTGTGAGCCTGGCGGTTGCCGGCAGACAGCGCCGACCTCGCGGTCGCGAGCGACGCGGCCGGCCCGCCGCGCGCCCGGGTGATGGCGTCTTCGGCGAGCTCCCGGTCCGCCGTGACGATCAGTCCGGTGGCAGTGGCCGACAGCCCCGCGAGGTCCCCGACGGCCTGTCTCGACGCGGTGAAGACGTTTCTCCCGTACGGAGGAGCGTCCGCTTCACGATCGTTGATCCAGAGGTCGCGGGCCGTGGCTCGCGTCAGGGCCGCAGCGGCGGCGCCGGCCTGGGGCGCGAGCGCCCGTGCCTGGCGCAGCGCGTCCCTCGGTGCCGTGGCCGCGCCGGCGGCGGCCACCAAGCCGAACAGCACCGCGGAGAAGACCGCGGCGGCGAGCGCGGCACGCCGCGCGGATGTGGCCGAGCGGATCACGACGGCGGCGGCGGCCTGTGGTACTTGCGTAGGACCGCGGCAGCGGCGGCACGCACTCCGCGAGTGCTGCAGACACTGCCCGGGCGGCCGTTGGTGGCGCTGCAGATCGCCGCCGTGAACAGGTTGGCCAGGCCGTCCACCTCACGCGCGATCCGATTTTGAGGATCCGCGAGGGTCCCGGCGATCTGCGACCACGTCATGTGCGCGAGCGTCCCGGGGTCATATCCCGACCCGGCAAAGCCCCAAGCCCCCCCGATAGAGATCGCGGGAGTGACCCCCTGTAGATGAACCGCCCCGAGCAAGCGCCGCTCGCGCCGAGTGGGCTTCTGGAGGTTGTGCCCGTTGACGTCCTGGATCTCGACCGGCGCGAAGCTGACGTAGGGGCTCCGGTAAGTGGAGCCCATGAAGCTGAGCCCGTGCGTGTACGGAAAACAGTAGAGCGGG
Organism: uncultured Solirubrobacterales bacterium; assembly: GCA_963737055.1. GTDB lineage: Bacteria > Actinomycetota > Thermoleophilia > Solirubrobacterales > Solirubrobacteraceae > Palsa-465. The sequence continues at coordinate 857,278 of CAVTRE010000006.1, forward strand.
TTCAGATTGCACGGATCCTCCGCCGTCTTGCAGAAATACGTGCCGGTGTTGACCTCGCCCAGCCCGCTGAAGGTTCCGAACCGGCTGAGCGCCACCGCCAACGCCCAGCTGTTCGCCGCGCAGTGAGGGCACCAGGCGAGCTCGGCGGTCACGATCTGTAGCTTGCCGCCGGTCGTGAAGTGCCCGTCGCCCTTGATGATCCCGAAGTAATGGCCGGTGACCGGGTTGCGGCTGTCGCCGATGCCGACTCGGTTGAGCGTGCTGACCGGCACGTTGGTCACCAGCTGGGTGACCTGCGGCGGCGCCGGGACCGAGCCATCAGGGCGCGTTGCCGCCTGCGCGGCCGGAACCATCACGACCAGCGTTGCGACCAACACCACCGCGAAGCGCCCCACGTGTAAAACCTATCCCTCCTTCTTCATGCTTGCAAGTGGGCGGTCAGCGGGTAGACCAACACCGCATGGCGGGAGGACTCAAGAAAGTGCTCCGTGCGCCGTTCGGGCCCGCGGAGGCGTACATGCGGATGCTCGCCGCCTTCGGCGAGGACATTGCCGCCACCGTGAGCGACCACGGCGAGCGCGACCCCTTCGCGCTGCGCGACCCCGTGTACATCGAGCGCACGCTGCCGGCGGTGAGGCTCGCCTCACAGCTGTACTTCCGCGCTGACGTCCGTGGACTCGAACACATTCCCCCCGAGGGGCCGGTGCTGCTCGTCGGCAACCACTCGGGCGGCACGATGATCGCCGACACGTTCGTGTTCGGCCAGTACTTCTACGACCACTTCGGCCCTCGCCGGCGCTTTCACCAGCTCGCGCACGACCTGGTGTTCAAGGTTCCGGGGCTGCGCGCGCTCGTCGAGCGCTACGGGACGGTCCCGGCCTCACCGGCCAACATGGCCGGGGCGCTGCGACGCGACGCCGCGCTGCTCGTCTACCCGGGCGGCGACCACGAGACCTACCGTCCGTCATGGGAGTCGGACCAGATCGACTTCGCGGGCCGGACCGGGTTCATCAAGCTCGCCCTGAAGCATCAGATCCCGATCGTCCCGGTGGTGGCGATCGGCGGACAGGAGACGGCACTGTTCCTCGGCCAGGGACGAAGGCTCGCTCGGGCGCTCAAGCTCGACGAGCGCCTGCGCCTGAAGGTGCTGCCCGCCGCGATCGGCCCCCCGCTCGGACTGACCGTGCTCGATCTTCCAGGACGCATCCCGCTGCCGGCCAAGATTTCGATCCGTGTACTGAAGCCGATCGACCTGCGCGACCGGCTCGGCTCCAGCCCGGATCCCGAAGAGGCGTACAAGCTCGTCACCTCGACCATGCAGCGCACGCTGACGAGGCTGTCGAACGAACGGTCGCTCCCCGTCGTGGGGTGAGTCGTCGCACCGTCCCCTGGCCGGCGCGGTTCACGCTGCTGGCGATCGCCTGGGGGTCGACGTTCCTGTTCATCAAGATCGGCGATGAGGCATTCGCGCCGTTCGAGGTGTCGCTCGGACGGGTACTCGTCGGAACAGCGACTTTGCTGGCGATTCTGGCGCTTCGCGGCGAGCGGTTGCCCACCGGAGGCCCGCGCCTCTGGGGTCAGCTCGCGGTCGCTGCGATCCTCTTGAACGTCGCCCCGTTCACGCTGTTCGCCTACGGCGAGCAGCACGTGTCGAGCGTGTTGGCCGGGATCTGGAACGCCACCGTTCCGCTATTCACGCTCCCGGTCGCGATGCTCGCGCTCACCGACGAGCACGCGACCCCGCGCCGACTCGCCGGACTCGGCATCGGGTTCGCCGGCGTGCTCATCGTGCTCGGGGTCTGGCGGGGCGTCGGCGCCACCTCGCTGGCGGGCAACCTGCTGTGCCTCGGCGCGGCCGCGTCGTACGGCCTCGGCTTCCCCTACGCGCGCCGGTATCTGGCCCGCCGCCGCGACGGACCGCTGGCGCTCGCCACCGCGCAGCTCATCTGCGCCACCGCGATCCTGGCGATCCTCACGCCGCTGTTCAGTTCGGCGCCGCACGGCGTGGCCGCCAAGCACATCCTGAGCATCCTCGCCCTGGGCGTGATCGGCACCGGCTTCACGTTCCTCCTCAACTACTCGCTGATCCGCGACGTCGGCGCGACCGTGACGTCCACCGTCACCTATGTGATGCCGATCGTTTCGACGGTGCTCGGCGTGGTCGCGCTCGGAGAGCCGCTGCTCTGGAACCAGCCCGTGGGGGCGGCGGTGATCGTCGTCGGCGCCGCGCTCACCGTTCGACGAAGTACGTCCCGCTCCCCTGCCCGCTCGAGAACCAGCGGCTGGTGACGGTCTTCTTGCGCGTATAGAACTCGACGGCGTCGGTGCCGTGGGCGTGCAGGTCGCCCAAGAAGCTGTCTTTCCAACCACTGAACGGGAAGAAGGCCACCGGCGCGGCCACACCGATGTTGACGCCGACCATCCCGGCCTGGATCTCGTGTCGGTAGCGCCGCACCGACGCGCCCGACTCGGTGAAGATCGAGGTGCCGTTCCCGAACCGGGTCGCGTTGACGATTCCGATTGCCTCGTCGAGCGTGGGCGCGCTGATCACGCACAGGACCGGACCGAACACCTCCTCCTGGGCGATGTCCATCTCGGGCGTCACGCCATCCAAGATCGTCGGCCCCACGTACGAGCCGTTCGGCTCGCCGCCGTCAGCAGCCCGTCCATCCAAGACCACCTTCGCCCCGTCGGCCTCCCCGCGCGAAATCCAGTCGCGGATACGGTCGCGCGCGGCGCAAGAGATCACCGGTCCGACGTCGCTCGCGTCCTCCAGCCCGTCGCCGACGCGCAGCGCCCGCGACGCCTCAACCAGCGGACCAAGGAGCTGCTCGTGCGCGTCGCTCACCGTGACCACCACCGACCCAGCCATGCATCGCTGCCCGGCGGCGCCGAACGCTGAGGCGATGATCCCCTCCACGGTCTTGTCGATGACCGCGTCGGGCATCACCACCATGTGGTTCTTCGCGCCGCCCAGCGCCTGCACCCGCTTGCCCGCCTTGGCCGAGCGCTCGTACACGATCCGCGCCACCGGCGCCGACCCGACGAACGACACCGCGTCGATCCCCGGGTGATCGAGGATTCCCTCAACCACCTCGCGCCCGCCGTTGACGAGGTTCACCACACCCGGCGGCAGTCCCATCGCGTGCAATTCCTCGAACGCGATCTGCTGCGTCATCGGCACCTGCTCCGAGGGCTTCAACACGAACGTGTTGCCGCACGCGATCGCGAACGGGAGAAACCAGAACGGCACCATCGCTGGGAAGTTGAACGGCACGATCGCCGCACACACTCCGACCGGCTGACGAATCGTCTCGGCATCGATGTTCCGCGAGACGTCCTCCAAGATCCGGCCCTGCATCGTCGTCGGGATCGCGCACGCCGCCTCGACCATCTCGATCATCCGCGCCACCTCGGCGCGGGCGTCCACCAACGTCTTGCCCATCTCGGTGGTCACCGACCTCGCCAGGTCCTCCTGGCGCGCCACCAGCCGCTCGCGGAGCTCGAACAGCTTCCGGGCGCGCGCGATCGTCGACACCGACCGCCACTCGGGCAGCGCCTCGCGCGCCGCGCGGACCGCGATGTCGAGATCGGACGCACCCGACAGGGGCACGCGTGCGAGCACCTCCCCGTTGGCGGGGTTCAACACGTCGAGCTCGCCGGTCGCGGCCTGCGCCGGCGTCCACTCGCCGTCGATGTAGTTGTCAAGAAGACGGGTTGCGGTTACTGCCATCGATGATCCATTCATGGTCGGGGTCGTTAACGATGGCCCACAGACGTTGCGGGCCGGCCATCACGTTCAGGTAATACGAGTCATAGCCGGGCGGGGCCGACACGGTGTGGTAGCCGCGCGCCACGAGCACGCAGTCACGATCGCGGAACGTCAGCGCTTCATCCAGCGCCGTCTCGAAGTCGTACACGCGCATCAACCCGAACCCCCGCTCGGGCTTGAGGCGGTGGTAGTAGACCTCCTCGAGCAGCGACTGGCGCGGGGGATCGTCCTTGTCGTGCTTGTGCGGCGGATAGCTCGACCAGTGGCCGCCCGGGGTCAGCACCTCGACGACGAGCAGCGACCCGGCGCCTTCGTTCTCCATCAGGATCGGGCGGATGGTGCGTTCGAACTCGCCGCGCCCGCGCGTCTCGACCTCGATCGCGCCGCCGGGGAGGACGCGCGGTGTCGCGCCTCTCAGCGCCGGCGCCCAGCACAGCGCGACCTCGGCGCCCTCCTCGCCGGCACGCAGCCCGACGTGCGACTCGGGCGGCAAGTACGCGGCGTCGGGCGGGCCCGCCCATGGATCGGCTCGGCCGCCGAGGTCGAACCACTCGCCGTGCTCGGAGGCGACGTGCACGACGCCCGAGATCACGACCACGCACAGCTCGCGGATGCCGCACGCACGCTCGGCGGTACCGCCGCCTTCGAGCGCCACCACTTCGAAGCCGACGTAATCGAACCCGACCGACTCGGGGTCGAACGACAGGATCGCGCCGTCGGGCCCGGGGGCCGAGGCGCCGGAGATCAGGAGCTCACTCATGCGGTCAGCCTAGATACTGACGCTGATTCGCGTGGGCGCGCTCGTATTCGGCGCGCGCGTCCTGCACGGTCTCCTCCTCGGACACCTCCGCCACGGGCACGTCCCACCAGCTCTCATAGCTCGGCACGCCGTAGTAGCGGTCGGTCTCGATGTGGATGACGACGGGTCCGTCCGCGCCTCGCGCACTCGCGAGGCCCGCGCGCAGCTCGTCGATGGTCCGCGTCCGCACTACCCGCGCGCCCAGGCTCGCGGCATTGGCCGCGAGGTCGATCGGCAGGACCTCCGTCGACGCCGGGTCGACCGGCACCGAGCCGTTGTCCGAGAACCGGTAGAGCGTCCCGAACCCGCCCGACCCGACCGACCGCGACAGTGCCCCGATCGACGCGTACCCGTGGTTGTCGACGAGCACGATCACGATCGGCACGCGCTCGGCGACCGCGGTCACGAGCTCGCCGGGAAGCATCAGATACGACCCGTCGCCGACGAGCACGTATACGTCGCGCTCGGGCGCGGCCAGCTTCACGCCGATTCCGCCCGGGATCTCGTACCCCATGCACGAGTAGCCGTATTCGACGTGGTAGGACTTGCCGTCCGGATCGCGGGCGCGCCACAGCTTGTGGAGGTCACCGGGAGCCGAACCGGCCGCGCACACCACCACCCCGGTGTCGCCGGCGGCATCGTTGATTTCTTTGATTACTTGAGACTGGGTCGGTGGGCCCCCGTGATCGCCATCGAGCGACTGCACCCGCCCGACCTCCGTCGCCCATTGTTCCGCCTCGTCCCGAGCGTGCGCCTCCCACGCTGCATCGACGCGCCAACCGCTCAGCGCCTCGCGAAGCTGGACAAGCGCCACCCGAGCGTCCGCGACCACCGGCAACCCGCTCTGCTTGCCGGCGTCGAACGCGGCCACGTTGACGTTGACAAACTGGACGCCCGGGTCCTGGAAGGCGGAGTGCGACGCGGTCGTGAAGTCACTCCAGCGCGTCCCGATCCCGATGACCACATCGGCGTCCCGCGCCAGCCGGTTAGCCGCCGTGCCGCCGGTCGCCCCGACAGCGCCCAGACTGAGCGGATGGTCGGACACGAGCGCGCCGCGCCCGGCCATCGTCTCGCCGACCGGGATCCCGGTCGCGTCAACAAAGGCTCGGAGCGCGCCGGTCGCCTCGCCGTAGATCACCCCGCCGCCGGCGACTATCAGCGGCCGTTTGGCGTTCCGAATCAGGTCCACGCCCCGGGCCAGCGCTTCGGACGCCGGCGGCTGGCGGTAGATGGTCCACACGCGTGGCTCGAGAAACGCGTCCGGGACCTCGAACGCCTCGGCCTGGACGTCCTCGGGCATCGCCAGCGTGACCGCACCGGTCTCGGCCGGATCGGTCAATACCCGCATCGCCTCGAGCGCGGCCGGGATCAGCTGCTCGGGGCGCTCGACCCGCTCGTAGAAACGCGACACCGGGCGGAAGCAGTCGTTCACCGACACCGTCGCGTCGTGCGGGACCTCGAGCATCTGGAGAACCGGGTGCGGCGTCCGAGTCGCGAACGTGTCGCCGGGGAGCAGCAGCACCGGGAGCCGGTTGATCGTAGCCAGCGCCGCGCCCGTCACCATGTTCGTGGCCCCCGGTCCGACCGAGGTCGTGCACGCGAACGTCCCGAGACGGTTGCGCTGGCGCGCGTAGCCGGCGGCGATGTGCACCATCCCCTGCTCGTTGCGCGCCGGGTGGTATGGCAGCAGCTCCTGGTACTGGTGAAGCGCCTGGCCGAGCCCGGCCACGTTGCCGTGGCCGAAGATTCCGAAGCAGCCGGCGAAGAAGCGGGCGCGCGCGCCATCGCGCTCGACCTCCTGGACCGCGAGGAAGCGGACGAGCGCCTGGGCGACCGTGAGACGGCTCATGCCAGACTCCATGATGACTCGACCTCGACCCGGAGCCGGCGCAGCATCGCGTCGAGCGTCGGCAATTCGACTCCCAGCCGCGCCGCGGTCTCGGTCGCGTCGAGCCGTGTGTCGCGTGGGACCCGCTCCGCTCCGCTGACGCCGTCCGGGGGCTCGACGACCTCCAGCAGATCGGGGTCGAGCTCGAATATGTCGATCGCCCGGCGCGCCAGGCCCACCCGGTCGACGTGCTCCCCGCCGCAGAAGTGGAGGACGCCCGTGGCCTCGCGCTCGAGCGCCCGCCAGATCATCCGCGCCGCGTCGGTGGCGAGCGTCGGCGTGGCCAGCAGGTTGAGCCCCGGACCGTCCCACACGGCGAAGCGCCCGCCCGCTCGGAGAGCGTCCACGAGCGATGCGACCAGATAACCGAACCCGGCGTCCTGCGCCCTCGGCGTCTCCGGTCGTGCCCGGTGGATGCCCTGGACGCCCGCGATCCGGGCGATCGTTCCGCGCCCGGCGTTTTCGGTGACGATCAGCTCCGAGCACGCCTTGAGGAAGCCGTACGTGTTGATCGGGTTGGGCGGCTCGGTCTCGGCCGCCGGTGCTTGCGTACCGTCGAACACCCAATCGGTCGAGATCAGCACGACGTGTGCGTCGACCGCGTTGGCGGCCGCCACGACGTTGCGCGTGGCGCCCACGTACTCGTTCCAGGCACGGCGGCGATCGGTTCCGAGCGCGGCCGGGTCGTTCCAGATCGCGGCGTGCACGATCGCGTCCGGCCGGGTGGCGAGCACCGAGCGGCGGACGACCACCTCCTCGGTCAGGTCGACGTGCTCGTGACCCGGGGCGACCACCTCCGCCCCGGGTTGCCGCGCGAACACGTGCGCAAGGTTCGAGCCGACGAAGCCGCTCGCGCCCGTCAGGTAGATCCTCATGTTGGCCGCACCTCGTCGATGCGCACGGGACGACCCTCTCGCAACGACCGCCCCGCCGCAATCCCGATCACGAGCGGGGCCCGCGCGTCGGTGGTCGACACCGGCGGGGCCGCGCCCGTCTTGACGGCCTCGACGAACGCCTCCCACTCGCGCACATAGCTCGGCAGATAGCGCTCGAGGAAGAAGTACGGATTGGGCGGCCGGCGCCCGCCCGCCGCGGTCAGCACGCTTCCGGTGTGGGCGCGGGGATTCTCGGACATCGCCATCCCCGCCGACCCGAACACCTCCACCCGCTGGTCGTAGCCATACGCGGCCCGGCGCGAGTTGTCGATCGCGGTCAGACATCCATTCTCGTGGACGAGCGTCACCAGTGCAGTGTCGATGTCGTCCGCCTGCGCGAACGAGGGCTCAATCCGGAGCGCGCCGCGCGCGAACACCTCGACCACCTCGCTCCCGGTCACAAACCTGGCCATATCGAAGTCGTGGATCATCATGTCGAGGAACAGCCCGCCCGACGTCTTGACGTACTCGAGCGGCGGCGGCTCGGGGTCGCGGCTCGAGATCCGCACCAGGTGCGGCTCCCCCACCACGCCCGCCACGACGGCGTCACGGACCGACGCGTGCGCCGGGTCGAACCGGCGGTTGAAGCCGATTTGGAAGGGCACGCCCGCCGCGGCGATCGCGCCGAGCGCGCGGTCGACCTCGGACAGATCGAGCGACACCGGCTTCTCGCAGAACGCCGCCTTGCCGGCCTCCGCGGCGGCGACCAGGAGGTCGACGTGCGTGTCGGAGCTCGAGCAGATCGCCACCGCGTCGAGCTCCGAGTCGAAGATCTCCTCGACGGTCGCCGTCGCGGGCACGCCGAGGTCGGAGGCGACGCAGCGCGCCGCCGGTTCGTACGCGTCGTAGACCGCGCCGAGCGCCGCCCCCGGGACCTGGTGAGCGATCAGCTCCGCGTGCATTCGCCCGATCCGACCGACGCCGATGACGCCGATCCTCAACGGTACGACGGCGGTCGTCGCGGTCACGACCGCACCTCCTCCCAACTCCCGCTCCGGGTCGAGCGCAGGAGCGCGTCCTGCACCTCCGCCCACTCGCGCGCCTGCTCGAAGCTCGGCTCGTAGGGCCGCCCCTCGGCCAGCGCCGTGCAGAACTCGTAGTCCTCGATCGTGACCAGGTCCTCGAACCCGATCGTGTTGCCGCTCCCCGGGACGAATACGCCGTGGTGCCCGAACCGGTCGCCCCCGAGCACGGTGGTGTAGCCGGCCCCGCGGTCCTCGGTGGCGCGATACAGCCGCAGCTCGTTCAGCCGCTCGAAGTTCCACCCGACCGCGCCACGCGTGCCGTAGACGTCGAACGCGTTCTCGCTCTCCGGTCCGACGAGGGTGCGGCTGACCTCGAACGTGCCGCGCGCGCCCGACGCGAACGTGCACAGCATCGCCGCATAGTCCTCGTTGGTCACCGGCGTCTTCGGGTCCTCCGCACGTCCGCGTCCGTAATGGCTCGCGCCGTCGCCGGGGGCCGGGCGCTCGCGGATGAAGGTCTCGAGCGTGCCGGTCAGCATCGTGATCGGGCCGACCAGCATGTGCGCGAGGTCGACGGCGTGACTCATCAGGTCGCTGGTGACGCCGTAGCCCGCCTGGTCGAGCTGGAAGCGCCACGAGTTCACCCCGAGCGGGTCGGCGCCGTACATCGAGAAGAACCGCCCGCGGTAATTCGTGATCTCGCCGAGCTCGCCGGTCGCGATCAGCTCGCGCGCGTACCGCACGAGCGGCGCCCAGCGATAGTTGTAGCCGACGCCGCTGATCACGCCGGCGCTACGCGCGGCCTCCGCGGCCCGGGCCACCTGCTCGGGGGTGCCGCCCACGGGCTTCTCGCAGAACACGGCCTTGCCCGCCTGCGCGGCCGCCTCGACCAGCTGCACGTGCACCATGTTCGGCGCGGCGATCCACACGACCTCGACGTCGGGGTCGTCGATCACCGACTCCCAGGCGGCAGAGGCGCGCTTGAAACCGAACGAGCTGACCGCCTGATCCATCCGGGCCGGCAACGCGTCGCTGCACGCGACCAGCTCGGGATCGAAGCCGCGCTGCTCGAACAGCGTCGGGATCCGCAGCAGCGAGCGGGTGTGGGCCTGCCCGAGCCAGCCGAACCCGATCACGCCGACCCCGATCCTCCGCGTCGCCACGGTCATGCCGGGGACCCTTCTAGAAGCTCCACGACCTCGTGCTCGTACGGCATCGCCTCGGAGCACAGCAGACGCGAGGCGACGATTCCGCCGGCCGCGTTTGCGAACGCGATCGTCCGCTCGTGCGCCCAGGAGTTGAGCAGCCCGTGTGCGAGCGCGCCGCCGAAGGCGTCGCCGGCCCCGAGACCGCACAGCACCTCGACCGCCGGCGGCTCGATCAGCCGCTCGCCCTGATGGCTCGACAGCAGCACGCCGTCGCCGCCGAGCTTCACGACCGCGAGCTCGACCCCCTTTGCCCGCAGGCGCGCCGCCGCCTCGCGCGGGTCATCGGTGCCCACGGCGACGGCGCACTCCTCGCGGTTTCCGACCGCGATCGTCGCGTGCTCGACGGCGGCGCCGATCCGCGCCGAGGCATCCTCGCGCGAGCGCCAGAACGTCGGGCGGTAATCGAGGTCGAGCACGGTATGGCGTCGGCGGACACGGGCCTGGAGCATCCCTGCCGCGGTCGACGCGCTCGGCTCCTGCGAGAGCGCGCTCGCCGTGATCCACAGGATCGGCACCTCCGCGACCGTCGCTCGGTCGACGTCGTCGGGTCGGAGCTGGAAATCGGGGACCGGCGGGTCGCGGCGGAACAACAGCTGCGGGTCCTCGGGCGGGTCGAGCACCGCGAACGCCAGCGGCGTCACCGTGCCCGGCTCGACGCTCACGTAGCGTGTGTCGACCCCGAAGTCGCGCAGCTCTCCGAGCGCCACTTCACCGAACGGGTCCGCGCCAACCTTCGTGAATACCGCGGTGCGGTGCCCGAGGCGGGCGGCCGCGATCGCGACGTTCGTCGGGCTCCCGCCGACCGCCTTGTTGAACGTCTCCGCGGCCTGCCAGTCGGCGCCGATCTGATCGCAGTACAGGTCGATGCTGATCCGTCCCACCGTCAGGAGCTCGAGATCCGTCGCCATCTGGTCAGGCCGGCGTTTGGGCGTTCGAGGGCGCCTCGGCAGCCAGCTCCTTTGCCACCTGTTTGAGCGACGGATCGACCGTTCCCTGGAGCTCGTGACTCAGCTCCTCGAGCTCCGCGCCGCCGGCCATCATCGAGGTCAGCTCCGCGATCGAGGTTTCGGACTTGGCGAACGAGCCGAACATCCGCCCCCGCTTGAGCAGCACGAACCGGTCTCCGACCGGATACGCGTGGTGCGGGTTGTGGGTGATGAAGATCACCGCCCGCCCCATCTCCCGCGCCTGGACGACGTACTTGAGCACGATGCCCGACTGGCGCACCCCCAGCGCGGAGGTCGGCTCGTCGAGGATCAGGACCTTGGCCCCGAAGTACACGGCGCGCGCGATCGCCATCGCCTGGCGCTCCCCACCCGACAGCGTTCCCACCGTCTGGTCGGGGTCACGGACGTCGATGCCCATCTTGGCCATCTCCTGGCGCATGATCTTCTGGGCCCCTTTGACGTCGAGCCGCTGGAGCGGGCCCTTCCCGCGAGTCGGCTCGTTGCCCAGGAAGAAGTTCCGCCACACCGACATCAGCGGCACGGTCGCGAGGTCCTGGAACACCGTGGCGATACCCCTCGCGCGCGCATCGCGCGGGCCCGCGAAGGTCACGGGCTCACCGTCGAACAGCACCTCGCCGTTGTCGGGCGAGTACACACCCGAGAGGATCTTGATCAGCGTCGACTTGCCGGCGCCGTTGTCGCCGAGTACGCACGTCACCTGGCCGGCGTAGACCGACAGGCTGATGGCCTCGAGCGCGTTGACGCTCCCGAAGTACTTCGAGACCGAGCGCACCTCGAGCGCGGGCGTGCCGTTCGATTCAGGATGCGCGGTGGCGGCCTTCGCCTCGACGTCGCCGGCACCGGTCTCGCTCATGTTCGAACCTCCTTCGCTCATCGCCGCGCCTTCAGAGCCCGCCGGTAGATCAGCGTGTTGACGATCACGGCCAGGAACAGGATGACGCCGAGGAACGCGAAGTCCCACGAGCTATCCCAGCCGGCATAGATCACCCCTTCGAATGCCATCCCGATGATGCACGCGCCGAGCGCCGCGCCGATCGCCGACCCGTAGCCGCCCGTCAACAGGCAACCGCCGACGACCGCCGCGATGATGTAGAAGAACTCGTAGCCGACGCCCTGCTCGGACACGGCCGAGGACGCCTGGGTGAACGAGATGATCCCGACCAGCGCCGCCGCCAGCGCGGTGCCCACGAACAGCAGGACCTTCGTGCGGTTCACGGGAACGCCGGTGTTGCGCGCCGCGTTCTGGTCGCCGCCGGAGGCGAAGATCCAGTTGCCGAACGAGGTCCGGCTGAGCAGCCACGTGCAGACAATCGTGACCGCGATGAACCACAGGATCGCGGTCGAGTAGCCGCTCGGAAGCGCCCCGCTCGAGAAGAACGAACTGCCGAAGATCGACTTCGCGCTGTGCAGGCCGGGCGGATTGGCCGTGGTGACGGTGATCTGCGTGCTCCCGCTGTTCAGCAGCAGCACGCCGCCGGTACTCGCACCGCGTAGCACGAAGAACGTCGCCAGCGTGACGATGAAGCTGGGCAGCTTCGTCAGCACCACGATGTAGCCGTTGATCAGCCCGATCGCGGTGGCGAACGCGATCGTGATGAGGATCGCGATCCAGGTGTCCACGTGCCACTTGCCCACCAGCAGCGCCATCACGATGGCGGTCACGCCGGTCATCACTCCCGCCGAAAGATCGAACTCGCCGCCGATCATCAACAGCCCGACCGGGACCGCGACGATCCCGAAGAACGCCGCCTGCTGGGTCCACGCCGCGATCCCGGTCTGCTTCAGCCAGAGATGGTTGGAGCTCGAGTCGGTGATCGCGAACATCACGAACACGAACAGCGCGGCGAGGAAGGACCCCAGCTCGGGCCGTCTGAGCGTGCGGGTGAGTCGGCTGATCGGGACCAGCCGTTCGTCGTCTTGCGCCGCCGCGGGCGGCGTTGCTATCGGAGGTGAGGTGGCACTCATGATGGCGGCGGTTGTGGGTGGGTCCTCTCTTGGATGTCGTCACCGGGCGGGCTCGGACTCCCGCCCGGTGACCTTTGTCGAGTGGCGCGTCCCTGCCCGTCAGTCCTGCCCTGCGGCGATGGCCGCCGAGACCTTGCCGATGTTCGCCTTGGTCACGATGAGCGGCCCGCTGGCGACGGTGGTCCCGCCGCCCACGCTCTGACCGTTCTTGCGCTTGTACAGGTCGAGGAACACGATCGGCAGATAGCCCTGGAGGTACTGCTGCTGATCGATAGCGAACGACATCGAGCCGTTCTGGAGGTCCTGCTGGACCCCGGAGTTCAGGTCGAACGTCGCGATCTTGGGCTTACTCGACGGTGCGCTTGTGATCAATGCCGTTCCGATCGCGTTGTTCAGCGTCATCACCGCATTGATCCCGGGGTGTGTTTGGAGATACGAGGTCACCTGCCCGATTGCCTGTTGCGGGTTCGACGCCGCGTTCGGCGTGGACAGTGTCAGCTCGGTGCAGGCGGGCCCGCTCGAGGGCGCGCCCCCCGTCTTGCACTGCGAACCCACGCCCAGCCCGGTCGCGATCCCGTTGCAGCGGTCGAGCAGGTTCTGCCCGGACTGGTGGATTACGCACAGGACGTTGGTGGAGCCCAGCTTCTTGAAATACGCGCCCGCGGCCTGGCCGGCGAGCGTCTCGGGCTGACCGACGCATGTCAGTGCAGCGCTGGCGGCGATGTCGGTGTCGTCACAACCCGCGTTCAGAAGGACGACCGGGATGCCCGCCGCCGCGGCCTTGGCCAGCGTCGGGTTCATCAGCGACGGGTCATGATCGGACACCGCCATCCCGTCCACGTGCGCATTGATCGCATCCTGGATCTGGGCGTTCTCGGCGTTGTCGTCGGGCTCCGCCTGGCCCTGCTGCTGCGAGCCGTAGGTCTCGGTGAGTGTGCACCCGAGATCGGAGGCCGCGTCCTTGGCTCCCTTGTAAACGACGCTCCAGAAGCTGCCGTTGTCACCGTGGGTGATCAGCGCGAACTTGTAGGGGCAGTTCTTGGCGCCGGTGCTCGAGGCGATGTTCACCGCGCTGGTCGTCGAGCCTCCGCTCGCCTTGCTGCTGCTCGAGCCGCTGCTACCGCACGCCGCCGCCAACAGGACCAGGGCGCCCACGGCGGCGACGATGCCGATAGTGCGAGACAGTCGTCTCATTGATTGATCTCCTCCGTCGTCCGAGCCGTATGGTGAAGAAAGGCGATGCTCTCGCGAGCGTCGCGCATCGGTCCGCCTGCCACCGTCGGCTCATCTCCGGTGATGGCGGTGTCCTGCTCGAGTACGAGCCAACGGTCGTACCCGTGCGCTTGCAAGGCCCCCATGACCTCGGCGACCCGTGCGTCGCCTTTGCCCAGTGGAAGGAACAGGCCGTTGCGCGTGGCCTCAACCAGCGACCGGCGGCCCGCTCTGAAGTCGGCGGCGATCTCGGCGTCGACGTCCTTGAGGTGCACGTGCACGACCCGGTCGCCGTGGCTTTTGGCGAATTCGACCGGGTCCACCCCGCCGATCGTCAGGTGCCCGGTATCCAGGCACCACCCAACGTCGACGGCTTCGATCGCGCGCTCGACCTGCTCGGAGGTCTCGATCAGCGTGCCCGCATGCGGATGCAGGGCCAAAGTCAGGCCCTGGTCCGCGACCACGGCGTCGATCTCGCTCAGGTTCTGAGCGAGGCGGGCCCAGCCGGCGTCGTCCAGCTCCCGCGGACGGCTCCACTCCATGTCCTGGACCACGCCGACCACGAACATCTCGCCGCCGGCCCCGGCGATCAGGCTCGCGGCCCTGCGAGCCTCGTCGATCGTCCCGATCAGATCGGGTTCGTGAAGGACGAGCGCCACGAACCCGCCGACGAGCTCGAGTCCGTTACGCGTCAACAGCGCGTCGATACGCTCCGGGTCGTCGGGGAAGAAGCCTGGAGCGCCGAGCTCCGTTCCCTTCAGCCCGAGCTCCGCCATCTCGGCCAGAACGCGGTCGACCGAGGGCATGATGCCCCAGCCGGGGACCTCGCACGCACCCCAAGAAATGGGCGCGCCGGCCAGCCGATCATCGATGCTCGCCATGTTGTGCGGTCGTCTCTCTCCCAAAGCCGTAGACCGCGCTAACGTCGCCTGCTAATTAGAGCGCTCTAACAGCCGAGGCGCGACTATAACCACTGGCTTCGCCGGAAGTCAAGACCGCGAGTGGAAATGACCCGGTTTGGACTGGCGCTTAGAGCGCTCTAACCCAATTGCAATGTTGTCGCGCTCCAAGTAAGGTCCACGCGCCATGCCACCGCCGTCGCGCCGCGCCGCGGTGCCCCTCAACTCTCGCCACGCGCCTACGATGGACGACGTCGCGCGCGAAGCCGGCGTGTCGCGGGCACTCGTCTCGCTGGTGATGCGCGAGCGCCCCAACGTCAGCGACGAGCGCCGCCGCCGCGTGCTCGACGCGGCGTCGCGGCTCGGCTACCGGCCGAACGCGATGGCTCGCAGCCTGGCCAGCCGACGAACCAAGACGATCGGCGTGATCCTCGACGACCTCCGCAACCCGTTCTTCGCCGAGATCGCAGGCGGCGTGGAGGAGCTCGCCTCGGAGGCCGGGTACCAGCTGCTGCTCGCCGCCGGCGGCCGGTCGTCCCGGCGCGAACGCGCCGCGGTCGGCGCGCTCCTCGAACACCGCGTCAGCGGGCTCATCCTCGTCAGCCCACGCATGCCCGCGGGCGACATCGCCGCCGCCGCGTCCGAGGCCCCGCTCGTGATGGTCGGGCGCGGGTTGCGCAGCGTCGACGTCGACATCGTGCTGATCAACGAGGCGCACGGGACGGGGCTGGTGCTCGATCATCTGATCGAGCTCGGACACAAGCGGATCGCGCACGTCGACGGCGGCAGCGGCGCCGGCGGACCACAGCGCCGCTCGGCGTATCTGCGAGGAATGCGCGCGCATCGGCTGGGCCGGCACTCGCTGGTGATCCCCGGCGACTTCACCGAAGAGGCCGGAGTCAAAGCCGCCGAGGAGCTCCTCGCCCGGCGCGAGCTCCCGACCGCGATCTTCGCCGCCAACGACATGGTCGCGGCGGGCCTGCTCGGCGGCTTCGACCGCGCCGGCATCGACGTGCCCGGCGACGTGTCGATCGTCGGCTACGACAACACCTCGATCGCGCACCTCGCGCACGTTTCGCTGACGACCGTGGATCAGCCCCGTACCGAGATGGGCCGGCTCGCGCTCGAGCTGTTGCTCGACCGGATCGACAACCGCCGGCCGAACGAGCTCCGCCTGATCGAGCCATCGCTGGTCATCCGGTCGACCACGGCGCCACCGCGCGTGATCGCGGCGCGTTCGGTCGTCGCGATCGCGTGACGTCGTGGCCTGGTTCGTGGCCCGACGACGTGCGCAGCGCGCGCGCGGACCTGTCACTCGACGGCGAACCTATGGGTGCCTGGGTGAGGACGCGGAACGGCGCTCGACCGGTCGCCGTACACGCCGGTTGGCGGACGACGCTCGAGGTGGCCATCGACGTCGTCCTGTCGTGCGCGCTCGCCCACCGCACACCCGAACCGTTCCGTGATGCACGTCGGCTGGCGCGTCTCGCCCGCGCTAGGCGCTAGCTTGTCCGCGGTCGCACTCGATCCCAACAACACAAGGAGGCAACTGTGCCCCAGGCCAGAAGCAGCGGTTCGAGCTCCGGCAGCACGTCGGGCCGCAGTCAAACCAAGCGCTCGAGCGCCAAGAAGTCCACGGGCGCCAAGCGCACGACGCGCAAGACCGCGTCGAAGAGCAGCAGCACCGCGAGCAGGAGCCGCTCGACACGCGCCAAGGCGTCCGCATCATCCGGCTCCGCCGCGCGGTCGAACGGCACCGCCACGGCCGATCCTCGCCTCGAGGCCGTCGCCCAGCGCGTCCGCAAGCTGAACGAGCGCATCATCGAGGAGAGCAAGTCGGCCGGCGAGACCACCCTGACCGCCTACGAGAAGGCGCTCAAGGCGATCGCCAGCTCGCTCGAGCGCGGACCGGGCAAGAGCGACGTCGAGTGGGTTTCCACGCTGGCGACGACGCAGGCGAAGTGGATCCGCGACGTGACCACGGCATGGACGTCGGCCGCGCGGGGGATGCTCAAGTAACTGCGTTCGCGTCCCACAACTCGTTGAGTGAAACCTGGAGATAGGCCCAGAACGCGGGACCGATGACGATGTAGAGGACGAGCGCGATCCATCCGTTGACCGGCTCCGTCCCTCCTTCGATCGCGGCGGACTGGACTCGCTTGGTCCCGTTCCAGTAGCTGACGAGCGGCGGCACGATGATGAACACACCCGGGAACAGCGCCAGCATCGACAACAGCGGGTTCGTCCCGAGATCGATGTTGTTGGCGTAACCGAAGTCGCTGAGCTCACGGTTGATGCGGTACCACCACACCAGGTGGTAGATGCCGAACGTGACGAACGGCAGCAAAGCCACCGCCCACGGACTGCGGATCTTCACCCGTTCGTCGCTGTTCCTGATCCGCTCCTCACGTGCCATCGGACGGGCACACGCTATCCCTGTGCCCGGCCGTGCTCAAGCCGCCCTCCCGACTGCCGGCGCTCGCGCGCGGGCGGCCCGGCGCGGGCGAGCAACGCGACGGGCGCGGTCGCGAGCACGGCGCCGGCTGCCGCGAACAGTCCGCCCGTAGGGTCGGCCGCTCGGGCGGCAAGCCCGACGATCGGGCCGCCCAGCCCGACGCCGGCGTCGAAGTAGGCGAAGAACGCGCCCGCTGTCCGTCCGTGCCGGCTGGGCGGGACCGACGCCAGCGCGAGCAGTCCGAGCGACGGGACCGCGAGGCCCTGGCCCACGGCCATGACCACGAGCGCGAACAGCGCCAGCGGCCGGCTCGTGGCCGCGGCCATGCCCGCCAGGCCGGCCGCCTCTAGCGTGACCGCCGCCGTCAGCGTGCGCGCGGCGCCAAACCGATCGGGGACGCCGGCGAGGATCGTCCGGCTCGCGATCACGCCGACGCCGAACACCGGGATCACCAGCGAGGCTATTCCCGTGCCCTGCTCGGCCGCGGCCGCCGCGCCAAACGACAGCACGGCAACGTAGCCGAAGTTGACCAGCATCAGGCCGAGACCCGGGCGGAGGGTGGCGCGCAGCGTGCTGCGCTGATCGGTCGGATTGGGATCGGTTGCCTCCACCGCCGGTTCCGGCGCGACCCCGCGATCAGGCGATCGCCCCAGCACGGCGGCGGACGCCGCCGCCAGCAGCGGCAGGATCGCCGCCGCGATCCACACTCGCGTCGGGTGTTGCTGGCCCGACAGCGCCTGCGCCAGCAGCGGACCGACCGTCAACCCCGCGTAGTTGGCGAGCCCGACGTGGCCCATCGCGCGGCCGCGACGCTCGGGGCCGGCCAGGCGGAGGAGCCACAGCACGGTCGCCGCCATCATCGCGGCCTCGCCGGCGCCGACCACGAGGCGGCTCGCGATCAGCAATCCGAGCGAGCGGACGAACGCGGGGATCGTGCCGATGGCCATCACGATCGCGCCGGCGATCACGATCCGCGCCGGCCCCAGGTGATCAGCCAACCGTCCGCCGAACGGGCGCCCGGCCGCGCCGGTGAGCGCCGGCGCCCCGACGGCGAAGCCGACGAGCACCGCGCCACCGCCCAGTGAATGGACGTAGTCGGGCAGGATCCCGAGCACCGCGCCGAGCGCGGCGTAGCAGAGGACCGCGGTGGTGAAGACGATCAGGTATCTGGGCTGCGTGGAAGAGGTCACCTAGAGATGGTTACCCCAGGACCCTTCGCCACCCGTCGAAATGTTGAGGACCCTGGTACAACGCACTTCGTGCCGCAGGCCGTGGTATTCGACCTCGACGGAGTCCTCCTGGACTCGGAACAGCTGTGGAACCAGTCGAAGCGCGAGGTCGTCCGCGAGGCCGGCGGGCACTGGCGCGAGGACGCGCCGACGGCGATGATCGGAATGAGCTCGCCGGAATGGTCGGCGTACATGCGCGACGAACTCGGAGTCCCGTTGACCGCAGACGAGATCAACCGCGCGGTGGTCGACCGGATGGAGCGGCACTACCGCGAGCACCTGCCGCTGCTACCCGGTGCGGTCGACGTCGTTCGCCGGCTCCACCGCTCCTGGCCGCTCGCGCTGGCCTCCTCGGCCAACCGCGAGATCATCGATCTCGTGCTCGACGTCGCCGGCCTCGCCGGCGAGTTCAGCGCGACCGTCTCCTCTGAGGAGGTCGAGCGCGGCAAACCCGCGCCCGACGTCTACCTCGAGGCCGCGCGCCGGCTGGGCGTCGCGGCGGATCGATGCGTCGCGGTCGAGGACTCGAGCAACGGGCTGCGCTCGGCCGCGGCCGCCGGCATGGCCGTGATCGCGTATCCCAACGAGCACTATCCGCCCGCCGAGGATGCGCTGACGCTCGCGGCAGCGCGCGTCGACAGCCTCGACGAGATCACACCCGAGCTCGTCGAGCGGCTGCGCTGACGGCGGCCGGCGTCTCGCCTACCGGCGAGCTGTGGACTGCCCGACCTCGATCAGATGGCCGTCGGGGTCCCGGATGTAGCAGCGGATCTCGGTGGCGCGTTGCTGCGGCGGCGTGAGGAACTCGGCGCCGCGGGCACTCCATTCCTGGTAGAGCGCTTCGATGTCTGCCACCCGGATGTTCATGAACGCCGACGTCCGGTTCGGGTCGTGCGGCGGCTCGAGCGTCACCGTCGGCTTGTCATCGGTCGGCCCTCCGCCGACGTTGATGATGATCCAACTGTTCGCGAGCGCGACGATCGATGGCTCGCCCGCCATAACCACCTCGCCACCGAGTACGTCGCCGTAGAACCGGCGCGACCGCTCGACATCGCTGACGACGATGAAGTGGGTGAGGACGAATCCTTCGGTCGGGGCCGGCAGCTCGGCCATGCGCCTACGATACCTCGACCACCTCGCCACCGGGGATCGCGCTGATCAGCACGTCGGTGTCGGCCTCGAATACGGCGTGCGGCGTTCCGGCCGCGCACCACACCGTGGCGAAGCGGCGCAGCGACCCGTCGATCAGCGTCTCGAGCGGCTGGTCGTGGCCGAGCGGCGGGATCCCGCCGATCGAGAACCCGGTGGCCGCGCGCGCCTCGTCGGCGTTGGCGGCACGCAGGCCCAGCCGCTGCGCCGCGACGCGACGGTCGCCGGCGCACAAGACCATCACGGGCTCGCCGTCGCGCATGAACACCAGCGACTTGACGATCTGCCCGACCTCGCACCCCACCGCCGCGGCCGCCTCGACGGCGGTGCGGGTCGAGTCCGGCAGCACCTGTACGTCGACGTCCAACCCTCGCTCGTGCAGCCGCTGCTGGAACCGTGCCGCGGTCGGGTGCATTCAGGCGGTGCGGAGCTCGCCCGGATCGAGGTCCGGAGGCATCGGCATCTCCTGCGGGCTCGTGGGGCTCTCGTCGTCCCACGACGTAAACGCCTCGCCGTCGCGTCCCCGATGCTCGACCGCGCCACCAAGCGCCAGCAGCACCAGGCGCCCGGGTCCGAGGTTGACGAGCTGGCGCCGGACCTGCGGCGCCACCCGGATCAACTCACCCTCGCCGAGCTCGGTCGCCTCGGACTCGATCAGCAGCGTGAGCCGGCCATCGAGCACGAGATACACCTCCTCCTGGTGGAGATGGCGGTGGATCCGGCCGCGCTGCCCGGGCTCGAGCACGATCTGGTTCATCCCGAACGAGCTCACGCCGAGTTGCCGGCGCAGCGGCAGGAACCGCTCGCCGACGTCCGGGTCAAGGCGCGTCGTGCTCGTGCCGTCTTCCATGGCGGAAATGTTCGCAGGCCCGGGTCGACGGCGCGGATCGACGACGCCCGATGGGCACCCCGACCTGCGAACCCTGACATTCGACGACGAAGGCGCGGACCGCGGCAGGGCGCGCATGCCCCACATGCGCGCCCTGCCATGGTTCAGCCGAAATCGGTCCGCTGACATCTTTTGCAGGTCGACGACCCGGTGCGGCGCCTGGTCTACGCCGCCCCCCGCTCGATGACCTCGGCCGGCGTGACTGTCTCGATTCGGGCCGACAGCATCCACTGGTTGCCGAACGGATCGGCGACCCGCCCGCCGCGCTCGCCGTAGAAGTGGTCCGACAACGGATAGACGACCTCCGCGCCGGCGCGGACGGCCCGATCCCAGGCGGCGTCGACGTCGGGCCAGTAAGTGCACAGCAGCGCGGTGAACTCGTCTTCCTGGGCGTCCTTGACCATCACCACCGAGTCGCCGATCAGCAGCTCCGCGTGAACGAGCGTCCCGTCGGGCATGTGGAAGCGCTCGCCCAATTCCTTGGCGTCGAACGCGGCCTTGTAGAAGTCGATCCCGGCCGCGGCGTCGCTCAACGCGAGCCGGGGCGTGACCGTGTGGAGGTGCTCGGGGACCGGGCTCACGGTCCGTTCGCGCTCAGCCAGTCCGGGCTGCTCGTAGACCCCGATCACGTTGCCGGCCGGATCGCGGACGTGCGCCACACGCTCGCCGGGCGCCGCGTCGTCGTTCAGCACCTCACCGCCGGCGGCGCGGACGGCCGCGAGTGCATCGTCGAGGTCGGCGACCATCACGTGGACCATGATCCCCGGCTCGGCCGACGGCGGCCGCCCGGTGACCCACGAACCACTCACCTCCTTGACCGCGTCGTCGAATGCGATCGCGCCGTCGCCGCGGGTGCGCAGCTCCCAGCCGAACGCGTCGGCGTAGAAGCGCGACGAGCGTTCTACGTCGGAGGCGGGGATCTCCAGGTAGCAGATCTTGCCGGTTGCGAGTGTTGGGGTTTCGTGTGCCATGCGCATTAATATACATGTAAAGCAAATGTCTGCAAAGTCCTCCAGACGAGGTCGCCCACCCACCATCGACCGCGACGCCGTCCTCGAAACCGCCCTCGGGCTGCTCGACGCCGAGGGCGTGGAGGCGCTCACGATGCGCCGGCTCGCGAGCGAGCTCGGCGTGTCCGCGATGACGCCGTACCGCTACGTGGGCAGCAAGGACGAGCTACTGATGGTGCTGGTCGACCGGCTCGCGGCCCGGCTCGTGTACCCGCCGCGTCCACGGGATCCGAAGGGCGCGATGCTGGTGCTGTGGTCGACGATCTACGACAGCCTCGCCGAGCACACCTGGGTTCCCGAGGTGCTGGCGCGCCGGCGGATGATGGCGCCCTCGGTGCTCGACGCGATCGAGGAGATCCATGCCGCGCTGCGCGACGCGGGGCTGTCGATCAACGCCGCGGTCCGCACGTACCGCCTGATGTGGAACTTCACGCTCGGAGCGCTGCTCGTGCGCGCCGGCGCCAGCTCCGAGCCACGTAGCCAGCAGCGAGAGCTTCGCGGCGCGCCCGATCCCGAGCGCTATCCGATGCTGGCGGCCGCCGCGACGGCTTGGGCGGCGGCGCACGATCGCGACACGTACCACGAGGACCTGGCGGCCCTGATCGACGGGTTACTACCGGATGCAGCCCGCGAGTAACGGCGAGCGCTCAGGCAAGCAACTGCCGGACGGCGAGCTCGAGCGCATCCTCGCGGCCGTGACCACCGTGGTCGGCGGCGATGAAGTGGTAGCCGATCGCGAGTGAGAACGCGAGCACCGCGCGACCTTCGATCTCGTCCTCGTCGGCAGAGAGTGAACCAAACAGCTGGCGCAGGTATTCCATCCGCCGGTTGTCCACCCGGCGGAGTCGCGCGGCCACGTCGGAGTCGTGCCGTGCCCAGTCGCGGATCGCCAGGTCGACCGGCAGCAGCTCGGCGCTGAACGTGAGCGCACCCGCCCGACGCACCTTGGCGCGGGCGTCGCCGCCCCGGCGCTCCACCTGCTCCAGCACCTCGTCGGTCGCGGCCCGCTCCCACGTGTCGAGCATCGCCTCGAGCAGCGCGCCGCGGTCCTTGAACTGTCCGTAGAACCCGCCGCGCGTCACCCCCAGCGACTTGGCGAGCGTGTCCACCCGCACGGCGCCAGGCCCGCCGCCCTCAGCCAGCGCCCGCAGCCCGGCCTCGATCCAGGCGGCTCGTGGAGTCCTGGTCGGCGGCGCCATCTCCCTACGGAATCAGCGGCGGGATTGACATCGCTCTCGATAATGCCTAGCCTTCATATATACAGTTTTGTATATATATGGAGCGTGCGCGATGACCACAACCCGACAGCCCCGCAATACGACCCGCAGCGCGACCAGTTCGACGCCCACCGTGATCCAGATCCCACTGCCCGATGACGCCCGTGCGCTCAGCACCCTCCCCCGGGTCGACTACTCGGACGTCTTCGCCGTCACCGTCGGCGTCGACCAATCAGCGGCGGAGTGGGCCCGCGCGGTGATCGAAGACGCCCCGCCGCGCGTCCGCCGAGACCTGTGGCTCGGCTGGATCGCGCTCGGGCTGCGGCTCGGCCCACCCTGGTCCTCACACCGCTGCTCGGGTGGAAGGTGAAGCACAGCGACCCGGGCGTCGTCCTGCTGGCGGCGAACTCGTGGCTCGGGCTCCGCGCCGAGTTGCTGTTCCGAAGCGAACCCGGCGGTCTGCTGTTCGCCACGCTCGTCCAGCTGACCAACCCGGCCGCTCGCGCCATTTGGGCCGCGATCACCGCCCACCACCAGCGCGTCGTCCGGTCGCTCCTGACACACGCGGCTAACCGTCAGAGTGAAGTTCGTAGTGACTTGACGCCAACCACACAACTCGGCAGTCGGGCCTCAAACTGATTCGACGGTGTGGGATGACATCCGGTGCTCCCTGATCGCTGCCGTCCACCACTCCGGTTGCGTTGCGGTCCCGGCCGGGCTGGCGTGTCTTGCTTTGCGTCGGTCGGGCGTCGATCGCAGGCGCCGTGGATCGCCTTCGGATGCGTCCAGATTCCCAACGTGGTTGCGCTTGCCAAACCGCTGCTCGGGACCGAGACCGACCTCCGGTACGTGCGTGGCAGCGCTACGTAGTCGAGTGCGGACACCCCACATGCTCGACGAACGGCGCGGCCACCAACGTGCTCCAAGTGCGTCAGTTCGCGAACAGTTGCTGGTGCCGCACCAAGGTCACGGCCTCTAGCCTTGAGTGAACGCCGAGGGCGCGCAGCACATGGCGGATATGGTTGCGCACGGTCTCTGGGCTCAGATGCAGCTCCTGAGCGATCTGCCGTGTCGAGCGGCCGTGTTCGAGCATCCGCAACACCTCGGACTGGCGCGGAGTCAGATGCGGGAGTTCTGGTAGAGGCGGGGTCTCGCGCTCGTTCGTGACCTGGCCGAACACGCCAACCACCCGCTGCCCGCGAAGCAGCGGCACCGAACTCACCTCGATCGTCAGGCGATCGCCGTTCCGGTCGACGACGACGAACTCGGCGTCGGTGACGGACTCGCTACCAACGACCTTGCGAGCGAACAGCTCGAGGGAGCGCTCCTTGTCCTCGGGCGCGACGATCGAGGAGAACTCGCGGCCACGGACGTCGCCGACGCGCCGGCGTGCGGCTGGATTGATCCAGACGACGACGCCTGTGGTGTCGAGCACGTAGCTCGGTACGTTGACGAGCTCGAGCGCATCCTCGATCTCGTCGCCGTAGGAACCGAGCCCTTCCACGCAACCAAGTGTGCGGGCCCAGCGGCGCTACGTCAATGCGCGCTCTTCGACAGGTCTTAGGGAACTTGACCCGAGCGGGTCATTTAGCGCGCGGTCCCGCTGGTCGACAGATGTATTAGGGGGCCGCGCCACTGGATCCGAGTTCGCCAGTCGAACTCCGACAGGCGCCCGGACAAGGAAACGCCGTCCAGAAAGGGCGCCATGCACTCTATCGAGAAGTCACCAACCAAGGCAGACCAGAGCTCTCGGTCTTCGCTGTTCGAATGGATGTGGCGGGTGGCAAGCAAGCCAAGGCCCGGCGCCCGTTCCGTCGTCGGAGCGTTATGCGCGGCTTAGGGCGCCGCCGATCTCTCGGGGGCCAAATGCGATCAGAAGTGGCGGGCTCCGAATGCCCGCGGGGGATACGACGGCTTCGGACCGTCGGCAGAAGAGACCACGAGTGCGAGCAGTGCTCGGAGGCGGCGGCGCGATGCGCGCCGCAAGCTACGCCGCGCCTCGAGCCGATTGACAACGGGCCGGTCGCGGAGTTTCGCCACTCCAAGGTCAGTGCACTGTCTCCAACAGACCGCATGCGCTTCTGGGCAGTCGGGCTGCTTTGGCTGGCGGTCAACCTGGCCTTTTGGGGATGGTGGCTGCACCAGACCGACCACAGCACCCCATGGCTCTACTGGGCGGAGACGATCGCGCTCTTCTACCAGACGACGCTGTTGCCGACGGTGTTCTGGCGGTTCGTGCGCAAGATGAAGCGTCCCGTCGAGGTCACGCCGGCGACGGACATGCGCGTGGCGATGATCACGCTGTGCGTCCCGTCGAGTGAATCGTTCGACGTGATCGAGGGCCAGCTCGCCGGCCTGCGGAACGTCGACTACCCGCACGACAGCTGGATCCTCGACGAGGGGGCCTCGGACGAGGTCCGCGCGCTCGCTGACAAGCACGGCGTGAACTACTTCACCCGCCGCGGAGTCGAGGCATGGAACCAACCCGGGCCGCCGTTCCAGGCCAAGACCAAGGCCGGGAACGTCAACGCCTGGCTCGACCACGTCCAATCCCTCGGACTCGACTACGAGGTGTTCGTCCAGCTCGACATCGACCATCGCCCACGCACGGACTACCTCGACCGCGTGCTTGGCTACTTCAAGGACCAGAGTGTGGCGTGGGTGCAGGCGCCGAGCGTGTGCGGCAATCTCGACAACTGGACCGCCCGCGGCCTGGCCGAGCAGGACCTGATCTTCCAGGGCCCGCTGCAGATGGGGTTCTACGGCGCGACCGGCACCCCGTTCATCATCGGCTCCCACACTTCCTATCGAACCGCCGCCGTCCGTGAGATCGGCGGGTTCCAACCGACCCGCGCCGAGGACCACCTCGACACGGTGGTACTGGCCGCCCACGGCTACACCGGGGTGTTCGTGCCCGATCTGATCGCCACCGGCGACGGCCCGCACGACCTCGCGACCTATCTTCGCCAGCAGTTCGCCTGGGCGTATTCGATGATCCAGATCTTCTTCAGTCACACCCCGCGGCTGATCCGCCGGTACACCCGCGGGCAGGCGCTCCAGTTCCTGTTCTGCCAGAGCTGGTACACGCTGTGGTCGATCTCGCTCGCGGTCCTGTGGGCGCTGCCGGCGGTCGCACTGCTCGTCAACCGGCCGATCGCCTCCGTCTCGGTCGGACGGTTCTTCGTCTACTTCGTGCCGGTGATGCTGGCCTCGACGCTGATGTGGTGCGAATCGCGCCGGTGGTTCCAGCCGGGCGGGTTGAGGCTGTCGTGGCGCGGGATCGTGTTGCAGACGGCGCGCTGGCCGGTCGTGCTGTGGGCGTTGATCAACGTCGTGCTCCGAATCAAGCGCTCCTACATGATCACGCCGAAGGGCAAGGCGGGCGGCGGCGGACCCCGCGCGATCAGCATCTACGCTCCGTACATCGCGCTCGCCGCGGTTCCGCTGGCGGCGATCTGGCTGTTTGACGCGAGCGCCGGCAGCGACTTGATCCGCGGCTACTACTGGCTCGTGCTAGGCAACGCCCTGATGGGAGCCTTGGTGCTCGCGACGACGCTTGGGATGGACATCAAGCAGATCGCGACCGAGGACAGCGCGCTACGCACCGCGGTGCGGTCACGCGCGGTGGTTGTGCTCGCGCTCGCCTGCCTTGTTGCACTGCTCGGGCTGTCGGTGGCGCATTTCGGGCATCAGGCAGTCCATGCGATGACGGCGGCATGACACACATGAAAGCGGCGGCGACATCATTGTTGGTCCTGGTGGCGACACTCACTCTGTTCGCCTATCAGCAGGGCATCATCCACAAACCGTCATCAGCACCGGTGGCTACCGAGCCGACGGAAACCGCGCTCAAAGCCACGAGCGGAACCCTGAACCTCGGTGTCACCACCGGCCCACTGGCCCGCAACTGGTATGAGCCGTGGCGGTCGTCCGACCTGAGCACGGTTGACACGTTCGAGCGCGACGCCGGTAAGCACGCCGCGATCGTCATGTGGTACGCGGACTGGCGGCACAACGCCCGCCCGCTCACGTCCCAACTGAACGCGGTCGAGCGGCGCGGCAGCACGCCCGAGATCACCTGGGAACCGTGGGACGCGAGCAAGGGCTTGTACACACCGCAGCCGCGCTACCGCCTGAGCAACATCATCGACGGCAAGTTCGACTCCTACATCTGGACCTGGGCACGGATACTCGGGCACTGGAAGCACCCGGTGCTGCTCCGCTTCGCGCAGGAGATGGACGGCGACTGGTTCCCCTGGGACGACTACGCCAACGGCAACCACCCAGGACAGTTCGTCCAGGCCTGGCGCCACGTCCACGACATCTTCGAGCGTGCCGGCGCGACCAACGTGAAGTGGGTCTGGAGCCCGGCGTTCGCGAAGTCAACGACCCAGTTCCCGGGCACGGCCTACGTCAACGTGCTCGCCACAACGTGTCAGAACGGCGGCAAGCCGCTGTTCGCCCGCGGCTGGAAGAGCTTCGCCCAGGGCTGCGGCCAGACGATCGACCGGCTGCATGCGGCAGAGCCGGGGCTGCCGATCCAGCTCGCCGAGACCGCCACCTCCGAGACGGGCGGTAGCAAGGCACAGTGGATCCGGCAGATGTGGGCCTATCTGGCCGCCCGCCCGTATGTGAGCAGCGTGATCTGGTTCAACGTGGTCAAGGAGACAAACTGGCGAATCGACAGCTCGCGGTCGGCCCAGCGCGCGTTCGCGGCCGGCGCGCGCTCGAACCGCGTCAATTAGACATGCTCGCGACCAGGGCGCGGTAGGCGCCGAACGCGGGCTTGGGCGAGTAGTCGTCGCGCATCAGCCCGTACTGGCTCTCGAAGCTCGAGCTCGACGAGTCGGCGTCGCGCAGGTCGAACCACCGGAATCCCGTGATGTTGTACGTGCCGCGGGCGTGGTAGACCGCGTCGACCGCGGCCTTCATGACCGTGACCTGCATTGCGTCGGTGCGTCCTTGCCCCGTCGGGTAGCCGGTCTCGGACACCCGCAGCGGCACCTTGTGCGGGATGCCCGCGAGCGGCATGTAGGTGACACGCAGCGCGCGGAGCGCGCCGTCGACGAAGCTCGTCGTCTCGTCGGCGAGCCCGCGTCCCCCGAGCGCCGGCCCCCACGTGCCGGGGTAGGCGTCGAGCCCGACCCAATCGAGATCGTCGAGGAACCGCTGGCCGCCGTGCTGACCGAGGTAGTGCCAGAACCCGCGCTCGCCCCCGTCGGCCGCATACGCCCAGTTGAACCCGACCTTGACCTGGCCGAAGCCGCCCGTGCGCGTCTCGCCCTTGGCCGCGATCACGCCGTCGATCAGCGCATTCTCGGCGCCGGCGTAGTAGCCGTCGGACGTGTTCGGCGAACCACCCTGATTGGCCTCGTTCGTGACCTGGAGTGAGACGAATCCGGGCGTCCCTCCGAGGGCCTGGACCGCGTCGCGCACGAAACCGACGAAACCGCGGACGTCCGCGGGCGATCCTCCGTCGCCCGGGCGGTAGCAGAGGACGAGCTCCGTCTGGAAGCCGGCGCGCCCGTACTGCTCGATGTCCCGGCCGACCTGCTGAGCGGCCGACCATCCGTCCGCTCCGGTGTAAGACGCGTAAAGGTGCAGCACGAACGGCCGCCCGGCCGAGCGCAGCTGCTCGAGCGCCCCCATCCGGAGAGTCGAATTCTCCGGCGCCACCGGGCCGCTCGGACCGACGGTGCCGGCAGCGCCACCCGGGTAGATGCCGAACACCAATCGCGGCGCGGCGGGGATCTTGCGCTCGAGGTTGCTCAATGGCTGATGACGGACCGCCAGGGCCATGCGCGCCGGCGCGGCGACGCCGGCGGATACGCCGAGAACGATCGTAGCCATCGCGGCCAGCAGTACGCCCGCAAACCCGAGCGCCGCTGCCCGCCTCCAGGCGCCACCCAGCGCGGGCAGCGACCACCGACGGTCGTGCGACACCAACTCCTCGCCTTCCCAGGGTCTAAGCCGCGCCATTGTCGCTCGGGTATCGTCATGCCCGCCTGAGACGTTGATTAAGCGCTAGATCTCGTCCAGATTGCCTCGACTTATTGCGCGCGGCCGCGCACCAAGGGGTCGGGGGGGTCGAGAGGATCGTCGAACCCGACGGCCTGTACGACCTGCTCCGGGCGATCGACCGCGAGGCGCCCGGACTGCCGCTGTACATCACCGAGAACGGGTGCGCGGCCGACGACTACGTCGTTCCCGAGGACCGGCTCAACGACTTCGCGCGCGTCGACTACCTCCAGGGCCACTTCGACGCCGCCTGGCGAGCGATCCGCGACGGCGTGGACCTCGCCGGCTACTTCGGGTGGTCGCTGATGGACAACTTCGAGTGGGCGCGCGGATAACAGCGCCGCTTCGGGCTGCACTTCGTGGACTTCGGAACGCAGCTAAGGCTTCCGAAGCGGAGCGCGGCGTTCTACTCGGCGGTGGCGAGAGCGAACGCGCTGCCGTCCGCGTCGGACAACGGGGCCCCGCCGAGGTCGCCGTTGCCGCTCTCGAGCGCGCCGATCAAGGCGTCGACCACCGTCGGATCGAACTGAGTGCCCGAGCAGCGGACGAGCTCCGTGCAGGCCCGGGGCGCCGACATGCCGGCGCGGTACGGGCGGTCGGCGATCATCGCCTCGTAGGCGTCCGCGACCGCCAGGATCCGCGCCTCGAGTGGGATCTGGTCGCCGACGGTCCCCTTGGGGTAGCCGCCGCCGTCGACCCGCTCGTGGTGCGCGCGGACCCAGTCGGCGATATCGGGCACGCCGGCGTGCTCGAGGATGCGCGCGCCGATCTCCGGATGGCGCACGACCTCCCGCCACTCGGCGTCATCGAGGCGCCCGGGCTTGTGGAGGATCGCGTCGGCGATGCCGAGCTTGCCGAGGTCGTGAAGGACGCCGGCGGCGTGGATCCGCTCAACGCGGTCCTCGGCGAGGCCGAGCGCAACCGCGGTCTGCCGGGCGTACTCGCCGACGGTGCGGGAGTGCCGCGCGGTGCTGGGGTCGCGCATGTCGAGCGTCTCTGCGAGCAGCATCACTGCAGCCAAGCGTAGTTCGGCCGATTCGGTCTGCGCGCCGGTTACTCCCGCAGCTGTGCGATGCGCCTGTTCGACGGCCAGCCCCGCCTGGCCCGCGACCGCCATCAGGACCGCGATCTCGGCGTCGTCGGGGCGCCGGCCGTGGAGCGGCTGGTCGAGCGAGACCATCCCGATGATCTCCTCCGCGGCTCCGCGCAGCGGCAACATCAGCATGTCCTCGGGGTGCCAGGCATTGGGCTCTGGCGCGGCCGCCGCCGGGGGCGTCCAGACGGACGTCTCGTCCTCCCACTCATAGGTCCCGGCGGGCACCCACAGTGCCCCCTCCCGCATGCGCTCCGGGGTCATGAGCGCCGCCCATTCGGCCCAGTTGCTCGAGCTGCCAAGCAGTGTCTGGCGCGCCTCCTCATCGCCCTCGACGAGCATCACCCGCATCTTCTCGCCGGTGTCGTCGAGCAGGTTGATCGCCACCACCTGGAACGACAGCTCGGACCGGATCGCCCCCGCGAGCGCCTCGAGCACCGGCAACACGCCCGCCCCCGACGCCGCGATCCGCGACAGCGCGAGCATGCCCCGGAGGTGGCGCGGGACCATTCCATGATCGGCGCCGGCGCGGTCACGCGCAACCGCCGGCGCCGGCGCCGACCCGGCCGCGGCAGCCACGCGGTTGCGGCCGTCCCGTTTGGCCGAGTACAGGGCGCCGTCGGCGTGCGCGAGCAGGGTGCCGTAATCGGCATGACCGGCGGCGACGCCGATCGACACTGTGAGGACGCCGCCGATCCCGGCCGGGTGCGGCAGCGCGGCCGCCTCGACCGCGGCTCGGAGACGCTCCATCGCCGCCACCGCCTCCTCCGCTGTGGTGTCGGGAAGCACGATCAGCAGCTCCTCTCCGCCGAAGCGGTACGCCATGTCCTTGCCGCGCAGGCTCCCGCGAATCGTGGCCGCGACCGCCCGCAGCGCCTGGTCGCCCGCGAGATGGCCGAGCTCGTCGTTGTAGATCTTGAACCGGTCGACGTCGCACAGCGCGATCGCGAGCGGCTCGCCCCTTGCCCGGTGTCCCGCCTCGAGCCCGGGCAGCTCGTCGGCCAGAGCCCGCCGGTTGCGCATGCCGGTCAGCGGGTCGCGACGGGAGTCCTCCCTGAGCTGTTCGTTGAGTCGCGCAAGCTCGGCCTCGCGGTCGGCGAGATTCGCCAGCGCCGAGCGCTCGCGCCCGAGCATCCGGCGCAACCGGCGCTCGAGCAGCGCCCCCCGCACCACCATCGAGATCCCGCAGAACAGCAGCCCGGCGTACAGGATGAAGGCGACCGCGTTCGGGGAGTGCTCGAGGCGCGCCCTGAGCAGCGCGCCCAGCAGCACGACGAACAGCCCGGCCGGCAGGATCCCGCCCCGCAGGCCAGGCTCTTCGGTGGGCGCGTCCGCCTCCGGACGGCGGGCGGCGAGCACCCCGCCGAAACCGATTGTCACCAGCCCGAGCACCCAGATCGGATCGAGCAGGCTCGCACCCGACACATACGTCTGGTCGAGCAGCTGGTCGCTCCACACGATGAACGCGGCCGCCTCGAGCATGACCCCGGCGACCAGGACCCGCGCGCCCGCCGAGCGCACGCTCGTGAGCGCGCCGCCGATCAGCGCCTGCAACGCCAGCACCGCGGCCGATACGTACAGGGCGGGGTACACGAGCGCTGACAGCCGCTGCGCCACCGGCAGCGTCGATGCGCCGGCGTCGTGCCACAGTAGGGCGAACGTGAGCGACGCCGCCGCGGCGATTACCGGCAGGACCTCGGCGGCACCGACGATCAGGAGGGCTCGGGACCTGGTCCGCAACCGGACCAGGCTGAGGATCATCAGGATCGCAAACGCCCACCACCCGAAATCGGCGACATTGGGCGACGACGGAAGCCGGTCGGGGCTGACGATGCTGAACGCGTCCCAGCCCGCCTGCCCGGCCAGCCAGCACGTCGACGCTGCGGCCCACAGGGTCCAATCAACGCGATTGGCCGACGAAGCCGCGCGCCGACCAAGCAGCGTGCCGCTCAGCGCGCTCGCCGCCGCCGCCGTCCAGGCGACGTCCCACCACAACGGCGCCTCGGGCGCGAGATGGCCGACGACCATGGCGGCCACCGCCAATGCAGCCGGCGCAGCGACCAGCCACAGCTGCCGGCGCGAGCCGCCGGCGGCTCCGCCGTGTGTAGGACCGGTTTTCATCACATCGGTAATCGACCGCGCTCGACGTCTGCTGAACGCGCCGGAGCGACCGTCGACCGATCGCCGGGGGCGTGGTCAGTTGTCTGACCCGATCGCCGCCTATGAGCCACGATCCGCGTCAGTTGTCTGACGCGATCGCCGCCTGGGCGGCCGCGATCCGCGCGATCGGCACGCGGAACGGGGAGCAAGACACGTAGTCGAGGCCGGCGCGGTGGAAGAACGCGATCGAGTCGGGGTCGCCCCCGTGCTCGCCGCAGATCCCGAGCTTGAGCCCGGGGCGCTCCTCGCGCCCCACCCACGCCGCCAGCCGCACCAGCCAGCCGACGCCGGGAGCGTCGATCGTCTCGAACGGCGAGCGGTCGATGATCTTGTCCTCGATGTAGGTGGGAATGAATTTCGACTCGACGTCGTCGCGGGAGAAGCCGAGCGCCGTCTGGGTCAGATCGTTGGTCCCGAACGAGAAGAAGTCGGCGTGCCGAGCGATCAGGTTGGCGATGAAGCACGCCCGGGGCAGCTCGATCATCGTCCCCACGGTGTAGTCCTCGCGCTCGCGCATGCCGTGCTCGTTACCAACGGCCACGACCAGGTCGCGGGCGATCTCGAGCTCGTGCTCGTAGGCCACCAGCGGGATCATGATCTCGGGATGGGGCGGCTCGTCGACCGCCTTGGCCGCGCGCATGATCGCGTGCACCTGCATCTCGTAGATCTCGGGGTAGAGGATCCCGAGCCGGACGCCGCGGGTGCCGAGCATCGGGTTACCCTCGTGGATCTCCTCCACCCGCGCCAGCAGCTTCTCGAGCTCGTCGAGGTCATCGGTCACCTCGATCCGGGCGCGCTCGACGTGGGCGCGCAGCTCGGGCAGGTTGGGCAGGAACTCGTGCAGCGGCGGGTCGAGCAGGCGGATCGTCACCGGCAGCCCCTTCATCGCCTCGAAGATCCCGATGAAATCCTCCTCCTGGAGCGGCAGCAGCTCGCGCAGGGCCGCCCGTCGGCCCTCGCGGTCGTCGGCCATGATCATCGCCCGCATCTTCGGCTGGCGGTCCTCGGCCATGAACATGTGCTCGGTCCGGCATAGGCCGATCCCCTCGGCGCCGAGGTCGCGCGCTCGCTTCGCATCCTTTGGCGTGTCGGCGTTCACCCGGACGCCGAGCCGGCGGAACTCATCCGCCCACTCGAGCACGGTGTCGAACCGCTCGTCGATCTCGGGCTGGATCAGCTTCGCGCCCGGCTCGACGACCGTGCCCTCCGAGCCGTCGATCGCGATCCTGTCGCCCGCCTTGAACACCTGCCCGTCGATCGTCACCTCGCCGGCCTCCAGGTCGATCGCCAGGGCCGCGCCCGTCACCGCCGGAACGCCCATTCCCCGGGCCACCAACGCGGCGTGCGACGCCTTGCCCCCTTCGCTCGTGAGGATGCCGCGAGCGGCGTGGAAGCCGGCGACGTCGTCCGCCTCGGTGAACGGCCGGACCAGGATGACGTCCTTGCCGGCGTGGCCCTGCTCGACAGCCTCGGCCGCCGTGAACACGATCTCTCCAGCGGCCGCGCCCGGCGAGGCGGCGACCCCCTGGGCGAGCACCTCGTAGCCATCGCTGCGGTCGAACGTCGGATGCAACAGCGC
Organism: uncultured Solirubrobacterales bacterium; assembly: GCA_963737055.1. Taxonomy (GTDB): domain Bacteria; phylum Actinomycetota; class Thermoleophilia; order Solirubrobacterales; family Solirubrobacteraceae; genus Palsa-465. The sequence continues at coordinate 890,688 of CAVTRE010000006.1, forward strand.
GTCGAGCCTGTCGGCGTCGATCGTCAGCAAAGCCTCCTCGCGCGTCAGCAGGCCCTCGGACACCGCGTCGACCGCGAACCGCACCGCGGCCTGCGCCGGTCGCTTCGCGTTCCGGGTCTGGAGCATGTACAGCTGCCCGTCCTCGACCGTGAACTCGACATCTTGCATGTCCTTGTACTCGGCCTCGAGCGTGCGCATGATCTCCATCAGCTGCTCGTAGGCCTCGGGCATGACGTCGGCCAGCTCGGAGATGTCGCGCGGGGTGCGCACGCCGGAGACCACGTCCTCGCCCTGGGCGTTGACGAGGAAGTCGCCGCTCGGCTCGGGCGCCCCGGTCACCTCGTCCCGGCTGAACGCGACCCCGGTGGCGGAGTCGTCGCCCTTGTTGCCGAACACCATCTGCTGGACGTTGACCGCGGTTCCCCAGTCGTCGGGGATCCGGTTGATCCGCCGGTAGGAGACCGCGCGCTCGCCCGTCCAGGAGTCGAACACCGCGAGGATCGCTCGCCGCAACTGCTCCTGCGGGTCCTGGGGGAAGTCGTAGAAGCCCTTGAACTCGTCGACCAGGCCTTTCAGCGAGTCGACCGGCAGCTCGGCATCGCTCTCCACGCCGGCGTCGCGCTTGGCATTGGCGATGGCAACCTCGAAGCGGTCGCCCTCGACGCCATCTACGACGTTGCCGAACATCTGCACCAGCCGGCGGTAGGAATCCCAGGCGAACCGTTCGTTGTCGGTGGCGCTCGCCAGCCCGGCGACCGCCTCATCGTTCAGCCCGACGTTCAGGATCGTGTCGAGCATCCCGGGCATCGACTCGCGCGCCCCGCTGCGGACGGAGACCAGCAGCGGATCCTGGTCGTCGCCGAACTGCTTGCCCGCGGTCTCCTCGAGCCGGCGCATGGCGCCCGCGACCTGATCGTCCAGTCCGTCCGGCTCGCGCCCGTCCCGCATGTACGCGACGCACGCCTCGGTCGTGATCGTGAAACCGGCCGGGACCCGCTCGGGACCGAGCACGCGCGTCATCTCGGCGACGTTCGCCCCCTTGCCGCCGAGCAGCTCGCGCATGTCCTTCGAGCCCTCGGCGAAGTCGTACACCCACTTGTGGTCTGGCATCGCCGCTCGATCCCCGACCCTACCGCCCCGGTCACAACGTTGCCAACTGGTGGCAGCCTCCGCTTGATAGTTTGGGGTGAAGTGCCTGCGATCGGCGCACGAACTCCCCGTCGCGACTCAGAGCCGAAGGTCCGTGGCACCACCCGGTACGCGGCCGACCTGGACGTTCGCGGGCTCCTGCACGCGCGACTGCTGCTATCGCACGACGCCCACGCGCTGATCAAGTCGATCGATACCACCGCTGCCCGCGATCTCCCGGGCGTCGTCGCGGTGATGACCGCCGAGGATCTGCCGATCGTCGCCACCGGGCCCGGACGCCCGAAGGAGCCGCTCGCGCGCCGGGAGATCGTGTACGCGGGACAGCCGATCGCGATGGCGGTCGCCGAGACGGAGGCGATCGCGGCCGACGCCGTCGAGTTGATCGACGTCGAGCTCGAGCACCTCGACGCCGTCGTCGACCTCGAGGCCGCAGCCCGGCCGAACTCGCCCCGCGCCCGGATCCACACCGCCGAGGAGGGCGAGGGGTCGGACATCGGCGACGCCCACGCCGCGGTCGCCGCCGGTGGCGTGGTCGAGGAGGAGCTCTCGGAGAACGTGCTCGGCACGGCCCGGCTCGAGAACGGCAACGTCGAGGCCGCGCTCGCCGGCAGCGACGTCGTCGTCCGCGGCCGCTTCCACACGCCGTGGGTCTATCAGGGCTATCTCGAGCCGCAGACCGCCACCGCCTCGTTCGGCGAGGACGACGAGCTCGTCGTCACCACGGCGACGCAGGGGGCGTTCCCGGCGCGGGCTCAGCTGATGGAGCTGTTCGGGCTGCCTGCCGACCGGATTCGCGTCCGCGCCGCGCCGCTCGGCGGCGGCTTCGGCGGCAAGCTGATGATCGTCGAGCCGCTGGTCGTCGGCGCCGCGCTCGTGCTCCGCCGGCCCGTCCGGCTGATGATGACGCGCAGCGAGGACTTCGCCGCCGCCAACCCCGCCGGTGCCGAGATCCTCGCCCTGGAGCTCGGGGCCGACCGCGACGGGCGCTTCACCGGGATCCACTCGCAGGTGTGGTGCGATCGCGGCTCCACCGACGACTTCGGGGTCGAGTCGATCGCAGCGATGCTCACCGCGGGCCCCTACCGCTGGCAGGCCCACCGGCTGACCGCCTACGGCATCGCCACCAACCGGGTGACGTTCGGCGCCTATCGCGCGCCCGCGGCCCCTCAGGCGGCGTTCGCGGTCGAGTCGCTGATCGACGAACTCGCCGAGCGCCTCGGGATCGACCCGCTCGAGCTGCGACTGCGGAACGTCGTGGTGGTCGGCGACAAGGCGGTTTCCGGGCAGGAGTTCAAGGTGTTCGGCGCCCGCGAGTGCCTCGAGCGGGTGGGCGCACATCCGCTGTGGGCGCGCCGCGGATCGCTCCCCGACGACGAGGGCGTCGGCCTCGCGATCGGGTGGTGGCCGGGCGGCTACGAGCCGGCGGCCGCGGTATGCCGGCTCGATTCCGACGGCCGCCTGACCGTCGTCACGGGCGCCGCCGACATGACCGGCGTCGAGACAAGCTTCGCGGCGATCGCCGCCGACGCGTTCGGCGTGAGCCCCGACCGCGTTCGGGTCAACTACGCCGACACCTCGAGCGCGCCCTACGCCGGCATGAGCGGCGGGAGCAAGATCACGTACACCGTCGGGCGCGCCGTCGAGCTGGCCGCGATCGAGGCGCGCGAACGGCTGCTCGAGGTCGCCGCCGAGGAGCTCGAGATCTCTCCCGAGGACCTCGAGATCGTCGACGGCACCGTGCAACCGGTCGGCGTGCCGGCGAAGGCGATGGCGCTCGAGCAGCTCGCGCAGAAGGTGCTGACGTTCGGCAGCCCGTACCCGCCGGTGGAGGGACACGGCCGCGTGTCGCTGTCGCCGGCGCCGCAGTCCGCGGCGCACCTGTCCCACGTCCGGGTCGATCGCGACACCGGCGCCGTGACGGTGCTCGGTCACGTGATCGCCCAGGACGTCGGCCGGGCGCTGAACCCCGCGCTCGTCGAGGGGCAGATGCAGGGCGGCGCGACCCAGGGTCTCGGCTGGGCCCTGCTCGAGGAGCTCGCGTACGACGAGAACGGACAGCCGGTCGCCGGCTCGTTCGTCGAGTACGCGATGCCGACCTCCGGCGTCACTCCGCCGATCGACACCGAGATCGTCGAGGTTCCCGCGCCCGACGGCCCGTACGGCGCCAAGGGCGTCGGCGAGGCGCCCGTGGTCGGCGTCCCCGGTGCCGTCGCCAACGCGATCGCCGCCGCCACCGGCGGGGTCAGGCCGCGCCGGCTCCCGATCACCCCGGAACGGCTGTGGCGGGCGATCGATGAGAACGGCAACGGCCGGCCTCGCTGACGAGCTGGCCCGCTGGGCGACCGCCCTCGACCCATCTGAAGACGACCTGGCGCTCGCGCGGCGCTCGCTGCTCGACACCGTCGCGGTGATGTTCGCGGCGCGAGCGGCTCCGCTCGCCCCGCTGTTCGCACAGCTCGGGGACGCCGGGCGGTGGGCAGCGCTCGCGCACGTGCTCGACTACGACGACCTGCACCTCCCCTCGACCACGCACGTGAGCGCGGTGTGCGTTCCGGCGGCACTGTCGGTCGGGGGCGAGAATCCGGCCCGCGCTTACCTGGCCGGCGCGGGCGTCATGGCTCGTCTCGGCACGGCGCTTGGGTGGCGCCACTACACCGCCGGCTGGCACGCCACGTGCACGGCCGGCGCGCCGGGCGCCGCGGTCACGTCGGCGGTGGCGGCCGGGCTGGATGCGTCCGCGGTGTCGACGGCGATCGCACTCGCGGTCCCCGCGGCGGGCGGTGTGCAACGCGCGTTCGGGACCTCGGGCAAGGCGCTCCAGGTCGGGTTCGCGGCCGCCGCCGGCGTGCGTGCGGGGGCGCTCGCGGGCGCCGGCGCCACCGCCGACCCGCTCGCGCTCGAACAGTGGATCGCGCTTGTGGGCGGCGACCCCGGGGCCGTCGACCTCGGCGGACCGGCGGTCCCCGGCGGTCTGGCGATCAAGCCGTACCCGTGCTGCTACGCGCTCCAGCGACCGATTGCCGCGACCATCGCCCTGGAGCCGGTCGAGGCCGACCGGGTACACCGCATCGTCGTCCGGACGCCGGCAGCGTCACTCGCGCCGCTGATCCACCACTCCCCGCAGACCGGGCTCGAGGGTAAGTTCAGCCTCGAGTACGGCATCGCGGCCGCGCTGCTCGACGGCACACCCGGCCTTGACAGCTTCTCCGACGACGCGGTGTTGAGGCCGGAGGCGGTTCGATTGGGCCGGATGGTCGAGATCAGCGCCACAGGCGGCGGCGATCACCTGCTGACCGGCGACGTCGAGATCGAGATCGCGGACCGGCGCACCTCGCTTGGACTCCCTCCCGGAGCGCCCGAGCGCCCAATGACCGACGAGGAGCTCGCGACCAAGCTCGAGCTGTGCGGAGCGGGCGACTTAACCGACCTCACCTGGGAGTCGGCGGCCTCGTACCTGCGTTCGTTCTGATCAGCGCGCGACGCTGTTGAGCTGTGCCTGCCACTTGGCCAACTGGGCGCGCTGGCAGGCGGAGCACGTACCCACGTGGGCAACGTGGCCGCAGGCCTTGGCGACCTGGCCAAGCTGGACGCGAGCGGAGGCGGCGCTGGCGGGCGGAGCTGAAGTTTGGAGCATGGATGTGGTCCCGGTCTCGACTGGCTCGAATGGGTCTCTGAGCCCTTTATCGGCCGCACCTGCCTCGGGTGTAGTGCGGCGCCAAGGTTCTACCCCCATGGCAGCGACACTAGCCACGCGAACCGGTACAAACGTAAGAATTCAACTAGGCTTTCTGTCGATGGTCCAGCAGTCGCCCACCGAGCTGAAGGAAGTCATCGCCGCTGAGCGCACCGGCTATCCGTTCCTGGTGTGGCGCACCGAGGACGGACAGCAGCGGCTGCTGCTGCTCGACCAGGCGAACTGGCGCGTCAGCATCGGCCGGGATCCGGTCGCCGACGTCCCGTTGCCCTGGGATGCCGAGGTGTCGCGCACGCACGCGCTGCTCGAGCAGGTGGGACGCGGCTGGATGCTGGTCGACGACGGCCTCTCGCGCAACGGGTCGTTCGTCAACGGCAGCCGCGTGGTCGGGCGCCGGCGCCTGACCGACAAGGACCGCCTCGTGCTCGGCGCCACCACGGTCACCTACCGCGAGACCTCGGGCGGAACCACCCAGACCGCCTCGGCGATCGACACGCCGGCCGCGATCCTGCTCTCGCCGATGCAGCGCAAGGTGCTGATCGCGCTCGTCCGCCCGGTCCACGAGTCCGACTCGGCCACGCCGGCGACCAACCGCCAGATCGCCGAGGAGGTGTTCCTGACGGTCGACGCCGTCAAGGCCCACCTTCGCGTGCTGTTCGAGCGCTACGGCCTGAGCGAGCTTCCCCAGAATGAGAAGCGCGCCCGGCTGGTGGCGACGGTGCTCGACGCCGGCGTGTTGTTGCCGCGGGAGTTCTGATTTGGGCCGCGCCTGCGGCGCGTCATCCGTGGGGCCTGTTCCGCCGGGCGTCCTTGCCCGGCGGCCGCACGCGACACATGGGTCACACCCGCACACTCGGCGCGTTCCGGGCGATGAACGTGCATTCACGCACCGATACGGGTCACGACCGCACACTGGGCGCTGACGGGATGCCGACTGTGCGCTCGGGACCCAACCGGATGCGGATCGCCGGCGCGCGGCACGGATGCCGCGCGCAACCGGCCCCAAGGACGCCGCCGGAGGCGGCCCCGAGAAGGTGTGACCGCCACACCCTAGGGGTGGCTGTAATCCGCCCCGCCCGGACTTACTGTTTCGGTCATGACGAAGAGCCAGCCGCAGACCGGAACACGGGGCAACTGGATAGGACGCGAGGTTGGCTCATCGCTAAGGGGGCTTGGGCTGGGGGCTTACAGCGGGGGCTGTAGTGAGACGGATGGCGCCCTTCCGGAACGGGGATACACGATTCACGTCGCGTCTCTCCGAGAGCTGACGGACATGCTCGTTCCGGAAGGGCGTCGCCGCCACCCGCCGAGCTGAGAGCCCTAGCGGCCCGCCCGAGGCGTCAGGTGTGCTGTGATGCAGCCGCATGATCGGCGTGCGGCGCCAGACACGGATCTACCTCGACGGCGTCAGCGGCCGGCGGCCGGGCGTTCCACTCGACGCTGACCGGCTCGAGGCGGCGGCGAAGAAGCGCATGCGCCCCGAGGCGTTCGCCTACGTGGCCGCGGGCGCGGGAAACGAGCGCACGGTGGCCGCCAACCGCGCCGCATTCGACCGGTGGCGGATCGTGCCCCGGATGCTGCGCGACGTCGAGCGACGCGACACCAGCGTCGAGTTGTTCGGGCGGCGCCTGTCGCACCCGTTCCTGCTCGCCCCCGTCGGGGTGCTCGAGCTCGCGCACCCTGAGGCCGATTGCGCGGTGGCGCGCGCCGCCCGCGACACCGGCACGACGATGGTGTTCTCGAACCAGGCCTCGAAACCGATGGAGGGCCTGGCCCGGATTCTCGAGGACTCCCCGCACTGGTTCCAGCTCTACTGGAGCCGGTCGGACGCGCTCGTCGAGAGCCTGGCCGCACGCGCCGAGCGGTGCGGCTGCTCGGCGATCGTGATCACGCTCGACACGACGATGCTCGGCTGGCGCTCGCGCGACCTCGAGGGCGCCTACCTCCCGTTCCTCCGCGGCAAGGGCATCGCCCAGTACACGAGCGATCCGGTGTTCACGCGGCTCATCAGCGAGGGGGCACTCGAGCCACCCGAGCAGCAGCCCCGCCCGACCCTGGCGGCCCTGCGAACGCTGATCGAGCTGACGCGGGCGTATCCGGACGGGTTCGTGCGAACGCTGCTGTCGGGGCGCGGGCGGGCGGCGGTCCAGCGCTTCACCGAGATCTACTCGCGCCCGTCACTGACGTGGGACACGCTCGCGTTCCTGCGCGAGCGCACGCGACTCCCGATCGTGCTCAAGGGGATCCTCCACCCCGACGACGCCGCGCGCGCCGTGGCGGAGGGCATCGACGCCGTGATCGTCTCCAACCATGGCGGTCGCCAGGTCGACGGCGCGATCGCGACGCTCGAGGCGCTGCCGGCGGTGGTCGCGGCCGTGGACGGACGGATCCCGGTGCTGCTCGACTCGGGCGTCCGCGGTGGCGCCGACGTGTTCAAGGCGCTCGCACTGGGGGCCCGCGCCGTCCTGATCGGCCGCCCGTACGTCTACGGCCTGGCGATCGCCGGCCGCACCGGCGTGCGCGAGGTCATCGAGAACCTGGCCGCCGACTTCGACCTGACGATGGGGCTCGCCGGATGCCGCGCGGTGTCCGAGATCGGGCCGGACGCGGTGGTGTCCGCGCCCGGCCTCGAACCCGCCGCCCGGCCGGCGGTCAGTTAGCGACGATCGGCTTCACACCCGGACCGAACAGGTTGTGGGCGATCGTGGTGCTCGCCAGATCGACCCCCAGCGTGAAGATCCCGATCTTCTGATCAAAGAAGCGGTTGCCCGCGATCACCGTGTTCTTGATCAGCCCCGGCAGGAGGAACGGCGGGAGGGCAGGCCCCGGAGGTGATCCCGATTCGACCAGGATTCCCGTCGTGACCTTATCGACGACGGCGGCGAAGTCCTCGTCAAAGTCGAGGTTGTTGTTGATGAGGGTGTTTCCGACGATCACGTTGCCGTTCAGGTCGCCGGCGAGATGCTGGTGGATCGTCACGCCCCCGAGCCCGTTTCCGTAGGCGAAGTTGCCGCGGATCACGTTGCCGTAGACGCCCGAATAAGGAGCACCGCCTCCCATCAAGACACCGGCTCCCTGTCCGTGTATTCCGTTGCCGTTGACGACGTTGTCCTCGATCAGGTTGTCGAACACACCGGCCGCGCCCGTCGGCTGAAGGGTCGCCGGGTCCACCGCCGCGCTGTGTGAGGCGAGGGTGATCCCGCAGTCGCGCGTGTTGTCCGACGAGTAGTTCCCCTTGACGACGTTGTGGGAGGTCGGGCCGAACTCGTCGGTGAGCAGGATCCCGCCGGCGTTATCCACGACGTAGTTTCGGTCGACGGCGGAGTCCGTGACCGCGACGAGGTGGATCCCTTCGCCGCAGTCACCGGGAGCATTGGGCGTCGAGAAGCACTGCCCGGCTGTGCTACCGAAGCCGGCGTCGTTGTGGACGACGACGTTGTGCTCGATCCGTACAGCACTGACCGGCTGGCCGCTCGTCACCGGCGTGCCGTCGTTGGTCGACGTGGCCACCGGCGCGGTGCCGACGAGGATCCCCTCGAACTGGGCGTTCTCGATCTTGAAGCCCTCGACGCTCGACCCCGACCCGCCGGGGCCGACGATCTGGACACCGTTGCCGTTCGGCGCCGAGCTCGCATCGATCACAGCCCCGAATCCCCGGAGGTCGACGCTCTTGTCGAGGACCACACCACCGTGATAGACGCCCGGCAGCGCGATCACGTCATCCCCCGGGACCGCGCTCGCGACGGCACCCGAGAGGCTGCACGGCGCGCGGTGGCTACAGATCGCGCCGCCGCCGTTCGGTGAGGCCCAAAGCGTCCCACGGTCTCGACCGTGGGCCCACGCCGTTCCCGCGGCGAGGACAAAGACTCCCAGCACAACCAACGCCGTGGTGACAGCGAACCTCTTCACCATGAATTACTCCTTGGTCCCGGTTTTTTGGGCGCCGATATCCGGTCCCACGGTCACCACGAACCGCGCGCGATCGCGCGTAGCGTGCCCCGGTACCGCGCCACCACGAACCGACCATATCCGGTACGGATGCCCCGAGACAAGTCCGCTTTGTTAACGCTGCTGGTGTCGCGCCGCGCTGGATACCGAGCGTCGGTCAGCGCACCCGCAGGTTCGTGAACGTCGCGGTCGTCGTCCACGTCGACAGGCCGGAGGCGTGGAACACGCCCACGTCCTGCTTGCCCGCCGATGCCGAGGCCGCCACCGTGACCGTGCCGACCGGATTCCACGTCTTGCCGCGGTCGGTCGAGTAGTAGCCGGCGTAGACGTGGTCCCGGCGGACGAGACGAAGCCCGACCGGCGCCGCGACCGCCACCGACGGAACAGCACTGTGCTGGTCGACGTCGGCGCCGCCCGAGGCATTCCAGGCCATCACGATCGTGGCGTTGCCGCTGACGTACAGGACCACGGCCGCGGGCGGACGCTTCGGGCCGGCCATCCGGTCGCGCTCGATCAGACCGGCGCCGCCCTCGGGGCCTGCCGCCGGATCTGCGGTGACCGTGACCTCGGCGCTCGACGCGCGCCCAGCGCCGCCGGGCTTGTAGATCGCCGCGTACGAGTCGGTCGAGGCCGCCCCGAACGGCGGGTTGTACACCCCGAGGCCGCGCGAGCTGATCGCGAGGGCCCGGCCCGAGGCGCCGAACGACGCCGGGTGCGTGGTCACATCAGCGGTCGCGAGCGGCCTGCTCACCGGGGCCGAGACAAGCTCGCCGAGCCTCGCCGACGACGTGCGCTTGCCGTCTGATGGATCGAACGACGCCGCGCCGCTGAAGATCGACATCGCGAGCGGGGGGCCAGACGCCGGCGCGGTTATCCGGTAGCCGACCGTGAAGCGCCGGCCGGGCTTGAGGAGGGGGAGCCGAGCGGGACCGAGCGGCTTCACTTGCCAGCCCGGCCGCGCCGCCAGCGACAGCGCCACCCCCTTGACGTCCGAGGTGCCGTTGTTGGTGAACGACTCGTACAGCGTCGTCGACTGCCCGGCATCGAGCTGGGTATCGGCGGCATTCAGCGACAGGACAGTGTGTGGCGATAGCTTCGTCGCGCGGCGCTTGGACTCGACGCTTACCCTGAACATCGCGACGCCGTGACCGGGCACGAACGCGGTGATCCCCCCGCCGGTCTCCGTGATCGCGTTCGTCCACAGGTTCTGCATGCGGTAGACGTGCCGGCCGGGAAGCCCGACGCCGGTGGCGGTGGTGGCGATCGTAGCGGCGCTGTTGTTCGAGTTGAACAGCAACACCGCGCGGCTGCCGTCGCTCAGCTGCTTGGTCATGACCCACAGCCCGTCCGCACTCGAGATCGGGACGCCCGCCTGGCCGAGCGGATCCTGGTCGACGGCGATGACGTTCGGGTTCTCGTAGATCGCGCGCTCGGCCGCGGTGAGCGTGCCGATGTTCGTGCTGGCGATGAGTGGCGCGGCCATCTCGGCCCACAGGCTGAACTCGCTGGTGTACTCGCCCAAGCTGCTGCCGCCGTTCCCGATCTGGAGGAGGTCGGGGTCGTTCCACGCGCCCGGCCCGGCGTCCCGGTACAGGCCGACCGTGCCCTCGAAGTTGCCGAGCATCGACCCGAAGTTGTCCTCGATGTCGGTGGTCGTCCGCCACAGGTTCGAGATCGGCGCGCCCCACAGCCACGGATCGTCGCCCGGGTCGGGGTTGCACATCGAGAAGACGATGTTGTGGCCGGTCGCCTTGAGCGCGTTGCTCATCCGGGTGTAGAGCACCTGCTGGACCTGCTGCTCGGACTCGCCCGGGAAGTCGCCGTACGGGATGTTGCAGCGGTCGTACTTCACGTAGTCGACGCCCCAGGCCGCGAATGTCGCCGCGTCCTGCGCCTCGTACCCGTAGCTCCCGGGGAAGTGGGCGCAGGTCGTCGTGCCGGCGTCCTCATAGATCCCGAGCTTCATGCCCAGGCCGTGAACGTATGCCGCAACGGAGGCGATGCCGTTCGGGAACCGCGTCGGATCGGGGACGAGATTGCCGGCGGCGTCGCGGCTCGGGGCCATCCAGCAGTCGTCGATGTTGACGTAGTCGTACCCGGCCGCCTTCATCCCGTTGTTGACCATCTCCTGGGCGGTCAGCTCGACGAGCTGCGCGTTCACGTTGCAGTAGCTCGAGTACCAGTCGTTCCAGCCCATCGGAGGCGTCGGCGCGAGGCCATTGCTCTCGGCCGCGGCGGTCTGGACGATCCCGCCGAGCGCGGCCAGGCAGGTGGCGGCCAGCAGCGCCAGCCGGAACCAGTCGCGAACCCGTCCCATGTGCATACGATGCCGGAGCCCTTCCCCATGAGATTTTCCGCGAACCTCAGCTTCCTGTTCAAAGACGCCCCCTTCGACGAGCGGTTCCGGCGGGCCGCCGATGCGGGCTTCGCCGGCGTCGAGTTCATGTGGCCGGGGTTGGATCAGATCGATGCGGTGGCTTCGGCCGTGGCCGAGACGGAGCTCGAGGTCGCGTTGTTCAACTTCGACGCGGGCGACATGGCCGCCGGCGACCGCGGTCTCGCCGGCGACCCGGACCGGCGGGAGCAGTTCCGTGCGAACGTCCCGGTTGCGCTCGAGCTCGCCGCGCGGATCGGATGCCCGCGCCTCAACGCGCTCGTCGGCGTGCACAGGGTCGGGCTCGCGGTCGAAGCCCAGCTCGAGGTGGCGCGCGAGAACGTAGCCTGGGCCGCCGAGCAGGCGCGGGCGCAGGGCGGCACCATCGTGATCGAACCCGTCAACTCGCAGCAGAACGGACCGTATCTGCTGGACACGACGGCAAAGGCCATCAGCTTCCTCGACTCCCTCGGCGCCGAGAACGTCGCGCTCCAGTACGACGTCTACCACATGCAGCGAATGGAGGGGAACCTGGCGGAGACGATCACCCGCCTGCTGCCGCGGATCGGGCACGTCCAGATCGCCGACCCTCCCGGACGCGGCGAGCCGGGCACGGGCGAGGTCGATTACGGCTTCGTGCTGGGTCTGCTCGAGAGCAGTGGGTACGGTGGGTGGGTCGGGCTCGAGTACAACCCGACGACCCCGACGACCGAGGAGAGTTTCGGCTGGATGAAGGAGCTGGGCTATGCCTGAGAACACGATCGGCTTCATCGGCCTGGGAATAATGGGCGAGCCGATGGCTGCGAACCTGCGGCGCGCCGGCTATCAGCTGGTCGTCCACAACCGGACTCGTTCGAAAGCCGAGGAGTTCGCTTCCTCGGAGAACGCGGACACCGAGGTCGCGGACAGCCCGAAGGAGGTCGCCGAGCGTACCGATGTCGTGATCACGATGCTGCCCGACTCTCCCGACGTCGAGCAGGTGTACCTGGGCGACGACGGGGTGATCGCGGGCGCGCGCGACGGCCAGCTGCTGATCGACATGAGCTCGATCGCGCCATCGGTGGCGCGGGCGGTGTTTGACGCCGCGTCCGCGGTGGGCGCCGCGGCCCTTGATGCTCCCGTCTCGGGTGGCGACGTGGGCGCTCGCGAGGGCACGCTGTCGATCATGGTCGGGGGCCCGTCGGATGCTTTCGACCGGGCGCTACCCCTGTTCGAACTGCTCGGCAAGACGATCGTGAGGCTCGGCGAGGCCGGCGCCGGTCAGACGGCCAAGGCCTGCAACCAGATCCTGGTCGCGGTCACGATCGAGGCCGTCAGCGAGGCGCTGGTGCTCGCGTCGAAGGCCGGCGTCGACCCCGCGAAGCTGCTCGACGTGCTCTCAGGCGGCCTCGCCGGCAACAAGGTGATGGAGGTCAGGCGCCGCAACTTCCTCGAGCACGATTTCACCCCGGGGTTCAAGCTCGCGCTGCACCACAAGGACCTCGGGATCGCCCTGCGGACGGCGCGCGAGCTCGACGTGTACGTGCCCACGACGGCGCTCGTCGATCAGATGCTGGCCGCCCTCGAGGCGGCCGGCGAGGGGGGTCTCGACCACTCGGCGCTGCTCACGTTCATCGAGCAGCAGTCAGCGCACAAGATTTAGCGAGCGCGCCACGCCTCGGGGTTGAGGCAGCTTGCGGGCAGGCGCCCGTCGAGCAGCTCGCGCAGGTTCGCGACCACCGCCTCGCCCGTGCGCGACAGACCAAGCTCGGTGAACGAGGCGAGATGGCCCGTCAGCAGCGCATTCGGCGCCGACAGGATCGGGTCGTCGGGTTCCACCGGTTCGTGCTCGAACACGTCGAGCCCGGCGGCGGCGATCTGTCCGTTATGGAGGGCGTCGACGAGCGCGGGCTGATCGACGAGCTCCCCGCGCGCGGTGTTGACGAGCACGGCGTGGCGGGGGAGGGCCTCGAGCTGCTTCGCGCCGATCAGGTGGCGGGTGCGGTGCGTGGACGGCGCGTGGAGGGTGAGTACTTCGGTCCGCGGGAGCATCTCTTCGAGCGTGGTCAGCTCGACCTCGTACTCGCGGCAGAACTCGACGTCGGGGTGCGGCTCGACCGCGAGGACGTGGCATCCGAACGCGCTGACGCGACGGACCACGGCCTTGCCGATCGCGCCGAGAGCGACGATGCCGACGGTGGCGCCGGCGAGGTCGCGGCTCGGGCCGCGCGGCCGCCACTCGCCGTCCCGCACGGCGGCGTCGAGCTCGGGCAGCCTCCGCAGGCACGCGAGCATGAGCGCAAGCGCCATGTCCGCGACCGCTTCCGCGTTGACCGCGGGTGTCGTCACGACGGCAACGCCGGCATCGGTCGCAGCGGCGACGTCGATGGCGTCCGAGCCCGTGCCCCAGCGGAGGATCGCCGCGAGCTGCGGCGCTCGGTCGAACACCCCACGCGTGTACGGCTCGCTGCCGGCGACCACCGCCCAGGCGCCCGCTTCGGCGAGCTCGCCGCCGAGCGTACCGTCATCGTGCGTTGACGCGAGCTCGTAGCGCTTGATCACGCTGATCCCGGGGATTTGCTCAAGCTGCGGCGCGGCATATTCGGCGGTGCCGGTGGCGAGCACCAGCGTGGGGGTAGCGGGCATCTAATCCCTAACCTCAGTGGACGGCCGCCTGTGAGCGGCGCTTTCGTCCGCACGGCACGTCGGTCAACTCGAGGCGATATCGGCCCGCGCGAACCGGTGACTGCGCAGTTCGTCGGGCGGAGTGCCGTGGAGCACCCAGAACCGATCGTTGCCGCGACTCAGCGCGCCGGACCGGACGAGCTCGCCCATCGCGGTGGTCACGGCCGGCCGGTGCGCCCCGACGAGCACCGCCAGCCGTTCGTGGGACAGCGGCAGCGGGATCGCGATGCCGTCCGGCCGGACCCTGCCCCATCGCTCGGCGATATGCCACAGCGTCAAAAGCAGCCGGTCGTCGACGCGCGGATGATGCGAGATCGCGAGCGCGACCGCGAGTCCGTGGGCGCGGCGCGTGCCCCGGCTGAACAGCTCGAGTCCGAGCTGCGGCCACGGGTTCATCTGCATCACCAGCTGGTGGTCGAGCACTGCCATCCGCGTCGGCTCGAGTACGACCCAGCCGACCTCGGCCCTGACGTGCGATCCCGTCGGATCCCAACCCCACGGACGAAGCACGTCGGCGTCCCCGATCAGCTCGATGGCACGGCGGCCGATCACCTCGACCTCGCGGCTGAGCAATCCGTCGATCACGAGAAAGCCCTGGTGGTGGACGTCGGCCTCGAGCGCCTCGGCGGCCTTCCACTCACCCGGCGACAGCCGGCGGACGCGCGTCACCGCCTGACGGCGCGCCTTTTCGCGCTCGGCGGGGCTGAGCAGCTCCCCGAGGTCCGGGTCTGCATCGACGATGCTGATGAGCTCCGAGGTCGGACCGACCGTCATGAGCTTAGTGTCGCTTTCTTAAGGACGGCGTATGTGCGAAAGAGACCACTTACAGCCAGTCCTCGACCTCGACCGACCAGCTCGCGCTGTCCCACCCGCCGCCGATGCTGATCTGGTAGATGCCCGGTCCGGTCTTGAACACCCGGGTCTTGTCGCTGCCGGAGCTCAGGCCGAACGATTGGTTGGAGGGGCCGATCACCTGCGCGTTCGGGCCGTTGCAGAAGAACACGAAGTCGCACGTGCCGTTGTAGGACATGCTGTAGACGACCCGCCACTGCGAGCCGCGGATCCGGAACGGGACCGAGTTGCCACCGCTGAACGAGGTCACCACGTGCCAGCTCGGCTGCTCTGCGGCGAACAACTGGACGGTGTCTCCCGGTTTCAGCTGACGGCCGGCGGTGGGGGACTGACGGACGACGACGCCCGGGGTGACGCCCGGCGCCGGGACGGCGGTCACGTCGGCTTTGAGGCCGTGGTGGTGAAGATCCGCGGTGGCGGCCGTGGCCATCTCTTTGGTCATCGACGGCACGGTCACGGGAGCGGGGCCCTTGCTGATCGCGACGCTGACCGTCGAGCCCTGCTTGACCGTGTCGCCCTCGCCGGGCGTTTCCGCAAACGCGGTTCCAGGCCGCGCGGAGTTGTAGTGGTGGCTGAACGCCGCCTTGAGGTGCCGCACGTGGAGCTTGGCCGTGACCTCGCGCGCAGTGAGCCCGTTCAGTTTCGGAATCGCCACGGTCGGCGCCGCCGTCAGCGCACGCGCCGCGAGCAGCATCGCGCTCAGCACCGCCAGCGCGAGCACGAACACCGCCACCGTGCGCCGGCGCGCGGCAGGGTTTACTGTCCGGCGCGGGGTCATCCGCGGCGCCGGACGGGTCGGATCGATCCCGCCTCTCGGAAGCGTGCGCGTGTCGGCCGCGAAGATCTCGGTCGCCTCGTCCGGAACGTGGGTCGGGGCCTCCCACCACTCGCCGCTCGGCGCCGGCGGGTCGATCCGGTCCGCACCGGAGCTCTCCCGCGCCCGCTCGAGCGCGTCGGCCATCGCGACCGCGCTCTGGTACCGATCCGCCGGGTCCTTCTCGAGTGCGCGCGCGATCACGCCGCTCAGCGCGCTGGGGGTCGTCTGGGGAAGCGGCGGCGGCTCGTGGTTGACGTGCTGGAGCGCGATCTCGACCGCGGACTCTCCGCCGAACGGCGTGCGCCCGGCGAGCATCTCGTACAGCACGATGCCGGCGCTGTAGAGGTCGGTGGCGGCCGTCACGGGCTGACCGCTGGCCTGCTCGGGCGCCATATATCGGGGCGTGCCCACGATCGTCGCGGTGCCGCCGTCGGTGCTGCCCTCGGCCAGGCGCGCGATGCCGAGATCGCCGACCTTGACCCGGCCGCGGTCCGATAGGAGCACGTTGGCAGGCTTGATGTCGCGGTGGACGATGTGCTCGGCGTGAGCGTGCTGGAGCGCGCGGCACAGTTGCTCGGCGATGTCGCACGCCTCCCGGACCCCGAGCGCCCCGTCGCGCCTCAGACGCATCGCCAGGCTCTCGCCTTCGACGAGCTCGGTGACGAAGTACAGGCCCTCCTCGGCCTGCCCGACGTCGAAGATCTGCACGATGCCCGGATCGCTCACGCGGGCCAGCAACTGGGCCTCGCGCTCGAAGCTCTCGGCCCCCTCGGGATCCTCGGCCCACCAGGGCTTGATCACCTTGATCGCGATCGCGCGCGCCAGCCGCCGGTCGTAACCGCGGTACACCCGCCCGAACGTCCCCTCGCCGATCAGCTCGTGGAGCTCGTAGCGTCCGTCGAGCGCACAACCGGCGAGATCGGGGGCGTAGGGCATCCGGTGATCAGGCTCCTCGGGCCGTATCGAGCTCGCGTCGAATCGTAGCCTTGTACAGGCTCGTGTCGACGCCGACCGTGAGCAGCTTGAAGCCGTCGTTGGCGTACTTCGCGGCTGCCCGGCCGGCGGCACAGTGCATCCCGGGGATCAGCCCGTTGGCCTCGCAGGCCTCGCGGACGCGATCGATCGCGTCGGCCAGCGCCTGGCGGTCCTCGCCGGGATCGACCGCGACCGCGCGCGGCGGCAGCCCGAGCGCGAGCGACAGATCCGACGGGCCGATGTAGAGCCCGTCGAGGCCGGGGGTGGCGGCGATCTCGTCGAGGTTGTCGATTCCCTCCCGGGTCTCGATCATCGCCAAGCACAGCGCGTCGCCGCCGAGCACGTCGGGGTCGGCCGAGCCCATGAACGCTTCGGCACGGACGGGCCCGTAGGAGCGGTGGCCGTTCGGCGGATAGCGGCACGCGTCGACCCCGCGAGCGGCCGCGGCGGCGTTGTCGATCAGCGGCAGGATCACGCCGCCGGCGCCGAGGTCGAGCGCGCGCATGATCAGCCACGGCTCGTTCCACGCCACCCGGGCGAGCGGCACCGCGCCACCGGCCTGGGCAGCCTGGAACATCGACACCATCGTCGCTTCGGTCGCTGCGCCGTGCTGGAGATCGACGGACACGAAGTCGTACCCGGCGAGCCCGGCGAGCTCCGCCGTCAGCGACGTCGGGATGCCGGCCCAGAGCCCGAACACGGGCTCGCCGCCCTCCCATTTCGCACGCAGTCGCTTGCCCGCCGAGATCAGGGTGCCCTCCATCGAGGCGTCAATGGTATTAGGGGACGTACGCGGCCGGTTTTTGGCCGGGGCGCCACACGCCGCGGGGCATCGCCCCGGTCGACATCGGCATCGTCACGTTGCCGGTCGCGTCGGCCGCGATCAGGCCTCCGTCGCCGTCGCAGTCCGCCACCGCGGCTAGGGCTGCTTGCGCCGCCGCGTCGAGCGTTTCGCCACGCTCCACGAGCGCCGCCACGAGTCGCGCGGCGCCGGCGCGGACGAACGACTCGCCCTTTCCCGTGCAGGAGACGGCGACGTGCCTGTCGGCCCACGTGCCGGCGCCGATCAGCGGCGAGTCGCCGACCCGGCCCGGCCGCTGGCCGTGGAGACCGCCGGTCGAGGTGGCGGCCGCGAGGACGCCGTTCTCGTCGAGGCACACCGCCCCCACCGTCTGCCCGCCGGAGGTGAGCCCCTCGGCCAGCCGTCGCCGCTGCCGCTCGGTGACGAACTCCTCCGGATTCAGTTGCTCGAGACCGTTGGCGGTGGCGTGGGCCTCGGCGCTCTCGCCGGCGAGCAGCACCTCGCTGTCGCCGAGCAGCGCCGCCGCGGCCGCGACGGGATGGCGGGTCCGGGTCACCAGCGCCACCGCCCCCGCCGCCCGGTCGTTGCCGCGCATGACCGACGCGCTCATCTCGACCGAGCCGTCGGCGCACAGGGCGGAGCCGTAGCCGGCGTTGAACAGCGGGAACGACTCCATCTCGATCACCGCCGCACACACCGCGTCGACCGCGCCGCCGCCGTCTGTGAGCGTTTGCCCGCCCGCGTCGAGTGCATGCTCGATCGCGGCCCGGTATTCCGCCTGGTGCTCGCGGAGTTCGTCGGTCAGGCCGCCGGCGCCACCGTGAATTGCAAGGACTGGCCGGGTCATGCCGTCAATGCTTGCTCAATGCTCGTTCGAGCGAATCAGACGCATGGGAGTCAGTGATGAGGAGACGTATGACATCGATTTCGTTGTGGGCGACCTAGCCGGTCACCGGCTCGACCAGGTCCGCGAACAGCGAGTCGAGCGTCTTCTCCGGGTCGTCGGTCAGCCCGGTGTGGACCTCCGAGGATTGGATGATCGTGCTCGAGGGGGCGGCCAGCCAGCCGAACCGCTCGGACGCCGGCAGCGCCGCGATCGCGCCGGCGTCCGGGTCTCCGGCCGCGACTCGCGCCAGTCCCTCGAGGTGAGCGCGGACTTCGGACGCGCTCGTGTCTGGCCCAAGCGCCGCCAGCCGTCGTTCGTCGAGCTCGACCTTGGCCCCGAGGAACCCGCGCTGGCGGCAGAACACGACCACGCCGGCGTTGAAGCGCTCCCCGCGCTCGACGCGGGGCACGACCCGCAGGACCGCGTAGGAGAACGGACTACGCGCCGGCTCGGGCACGCTCCGCCTCTGCTTCTGCCGCGAACGCCCCGCTCCGCAGGCGGCGGGTCAGGTAACCACGGTAGGTGTCCGGGTCATCGGCGCCGTCGCCATCATCGCCGTCGCCGCCGCGGTTGAGCCAGTCGTGCGGGACGAGCGCCACCGCCTCGGCCAGCGACGCCTCGGCGACGGGAGCCAGCCGCTCGTGGGCCTCGAGGATCGAGCCGGCGCACGGCAGGAGCACGTGCTGGGCGATCAACGGGAACGGCTTGTCCGCGTGCGCCACCGGGTCGAGGCCGCCGTGCTGGAGGTACAGCGCGGCGCCGTGGTCGATCAGCCACAGCCGGTCGTGCCAGACCAGCAGGTTCGGGTTGCGCGGGGTGCGGTCGACGTTGGTCGTGAGCGCGTCGAGCCAGACGATGTCGGCGGCCAGCCGCTCGTCGGGGCGCCACGGCCCCGCCGGCGTGTACGGGAGCGCGCCCGGGAGGAAGTCCACTCCCAGGTTCGCGCCGGCGCTGGCCGTGATCAGCTCCTGGATCTCGGGGTCGGGCTCGGCGGCCCCGAGCACCGGGTCGATCTCGATGGTCACCAGTTCGGGGACGAGCAGACCGAGCCGGCGCGCGAGCTCGCCGACGATCACCTCGGCGACGAGCGCCCGCAGCCCCTGGCCGGCGCCGCGGAACTTGACCACGTACAGGCCGTCGTCGTCGGCCTCGACGAGCCCGGGGAGCGACCCGCCCTCCCGGAGCGGGGTGACGTAGCGGATCGCGGCGACTTTGCGCAGCTCGGTAGAGATCGACATGGCGCGTGGGAAGGTACCCGCCGCCGGCCATGGACCCGCCGCCGGCCATGGACCCGCCGCCGGGCACGGACCCGCCGCCGGGCACGGACCCGCCGCCGGGCACGGACGCCCGGCGTACAGGCCCCACGGACGCCGAGCGAAGCGAGGCCCATCCCCGGATTCCGGTCAACGCGACACTCGCCGCCCCCGCGCCGGTGAATTCATATTCACCCGGCTATAGCGCGGTTAACCCCTCGCTCGGCGCATGAGATTCGCCGAGTGTTGACTTAACCGCCAAGCCCGGCGGCCGCCTGGACGTCGCGATGCACCGGCGGCGGCTCCGAGGTCTCAAACATCCGCTGCGTCAGCACGATCACGGTGAGATCCCGCGCGGGGTCGACCCGCCACGACGTTCCGAACCCGCCGTCCCACCCGAACGCGCCGGAATCCCACACGCCCTGGCAGTACCCCCAGCCCTTGTGGGCGAAGAACCCCCGCCCGAGGCCACCGAAAGACTTCTGCCCGTCGGTGAGCTGGTCGGCGCACATCGCCCGCACCGAAGCCTCGGACAGCACGCCCGCCCCGCCGGCGAGCAGCATCCGCGAGAACGCCAGCAGGTCGTCGGCGGTCGAGACGAGCCCGGACGCCCCGTCGGCAAACGCCGGCGGGCGGCTCCACATCCCGTCCGGCTCATCCCAGACCACGAGCCCCTCCGGCCGCGCGCCGTAGGCGGTGGCGAGGCGGTCGGCCTCGCCCGTCCAGAACGCCGTGTCGCGCATCCCGAGCGGCTCGAACAACCGCGTCCGGGCCACGTCGGCGAACGGCTCCCCGGTGGCGCGGGCGATCAGCACCCCGAGGACGGTCGCGCCGGTGTTGTACATCCAGCGCTCACCGGGCTGGGCGAGCAGCGGCAGCGACCCGAAGCGCGCGATCCACGTGTCCGGATCGGGCTGCCGGGAGGGGTTCCCCGGGCCGATCGTGCACAGGTCGAGCTCCTCGGTGGCGGCGACGACAGGCCACGGCGGACCCGACTCGAACATCTCGAGGACCATCCCGAAGCCGAGCGTGAACGTGAGCAGGTCGCGGGTCGTGATCGCCCTCGCCGCCGGCACGGTCTCGTCGAGCGGCCCGTCCATGCGCTTCAGGACACGGCGGCCCCCGAGCTCCGGAAGCAGCCGGTCGACCGGCTCGTCGAGCCCGATCAGCCCCTCCTCAATCACGGCGAGCGTGACCGCGGCGGTGATCGGCTTGGTGGTCGAAGCGATGCGGAACAAGGAATCGCGCCTGATCGGGGCGCCCCCGATCGCGAGCGGGCCCAGCGCCTCGACATACACGTCGTCGCCGTGCGCGACCAGCGCGACGAGGCCGGGCACGCGCTCGTCGCCGACGTGGGGCTCGGCGGCCGCGCGTACCCGTTCGCCGAGGCCCATGCCTACAGGTTGACCGAAGCCATCCCGGCTTCGTTGTACCGCTCGCCGGCCACCTCGGGGAGCTCGGCCTCGATCCGCGAGAGATCCTCGGCCGACAGCTCGACGTCAGCGGCGGCGGCGTTCTGCTCGAGGTACGTCCGGCGCCTCGTGCCGGGGATGGGCACCACGTCCTCGCCCTGGGCCAGGACCCAGGCGATCGCCAGCTGCGCGGGCGTGATCTCCTTCTCGTCGGCGATCTCCCTGAGCTTGGCCACGAGCTTGAGGTTCGCATCCAGGTTTTCGCCGCTCCAGCGCGGAACGGTGCGCCGGAAGTCGTCCGGGGCGAGGTCGTCGGCCGAGGTGAAGGTGCCGGACAGGAAGCCCCGCCCGAGCGGCGAGTACGGCACGAAGCCGATGCCGAGCTCACGGCAGGTTGGGAGGATCTCGGATTCCGGGTCGCGCGACCACAGCGAGTATTCGGTCTGGAGGGCGGCGATCACGTGAACGGCGTGGGCGCGGCGGATCGTCTCGGGCGCGGCCTCGCTGAGCCCGATGTGGCGCACCTTGCCTTCCTGGACCAGCTCGGCCATCGCGCCCACGGTCTCCTCTATCTCGACGTTCGGGTCCACCCGGTGCTGGTAGTACAGGTCGACGTGGTCGGTGCCGAGCCGCTTGAGCGAGCCCTCGATCGAGCTGCGGACATGCTCGGCCGAGCCGTCGACATCACCGACCGTCGACATATCTCCCGGCGTGGCCTTATCCATGCGCCGGGCGAACTTCGTAGCGATCACGTACTCGTCGCGGTGTCCCTTGATCGCCCGCCCGACCAGCTCCTCGTTCGTGAGCGGTCCGTACAGCTGCGCCGTGTCGAGGAAGTTGATCCCGAGCTCGAGCGCCCGCTGGATGGTCGCGATCGCCTCGCCCTCGTCGGACGATCCGTAGAAAGCCGACATGCCCATGCATCCGAGTCCGAGCTCTGAGGTCTCGAGCGATCCAAGCTTGCGAGTTTTCAATGCCTGCTCCAGTCGTTCGCGGTTGAAAACTGCCTCGTCTCCACGATAGAACGCCGCGGGCCGCAAGCTGGGCATGATCCCCGCCTGAACAGCCTGTTGCCGTTCGCGGCGGGGATCGAGCCCTATCAGACCGTCGCGCGGACGAGCGCCTACGGCGTCAACGCCCGGCGCCGAGGAGCAGCCGCAACGGAATGGCGTTCGCCATGGCCTGATACCCGGCGTCGTTGGGATGCAGGTGATCGCCGCTGTCGTACTGCGCAGCCATCGTCGTCGGATCGCTCGGATCGGCGACGACCTTGGCGAAGTCGATCACCCCGTCGAACGCCCCACTCGTGAGGATCCATTGGTTGACTGCCTCGCGCTTGGCCTCGCCGGCGTCTGAGTAGTAGCCCGCGCCCTTAAACGGGGTCAGCGTTCCACCGAAGATCTTCAGCCCGGCCGCGTGGGCCTGGGCGATGATCTGCTGATAGCCGGCGATGATCTGTGCCGCCGACACGTCGGGTAGCGGGTTGGTCACCGGGTTCGGCGATGTGACGCTGAAGCCGATGTCGTTAATCCCCATGAGCAGGATCACCTCCTTGGCTCCAGCCCGGTCGACAACATCGCGGTCGAAGCGGGCCAGGGCGTTCACTCCGCAGCACAGGTCGCTCGTGAGCACGCGGTCGCCGCTGATGCCCTCGTCAGCAATAGCCAGGGTGTCATGACGGGAATCCAGCCGGCGCGCCAGATCGTTTGGCCAGCGGGCGTTGGCACCCACGGTGGAAGCGAACCCGTCGGTGATCGAATCGCCGAACGCCACCAGCGTGCCGAGCCGGTCGGCCGAGTTGGACACATCGACCGAGTCGATGAAGAACCATGACTGCGTCTGACCGGTGTAGGCGCTCCCGGCACCGTCCCCCGTGTGATCACCGGACGCGATGTAGTTGGTCTGCTGACCTAGTGCGTGTTGGGTCGCCGCTCCAGTCGCCTGCGGCAGGAAGACGCTCACCGCTAGATCCTGCAGCCTCGGCACGTTCATCCGGACGGGGTCGCTCAGTGCCTCGGAACCATCCGGGATCTGGATCGAGCTCTGACCCCCGAAGGTCAGCGGCACGGGCGGACCCGCGGTTCCGGCCCCTGTGCCCGCTACCGCAATCGAAGCGCCGCCGATCTGGAGCGGTGTGGTCCCGAATGTGTTGGTGAAGCGAACCCTGACCAGGTTCCCGCCGACGCTGGTGTACACAATGTTGCGAACCGTCTGATCGTCGAAGCCCGCCGCCGCCGGGGTTCCCGGTACGGCGACCTGAGGACTCGCGGCCCACGTCGAGACCCACCCTGGATGATTGCCCCCCTCCCAGCCGTTCGCGCCGTGGCGGCCCTGATGGGAACCGGGCGCGGCCGAGGCCAGCCCAATCGGAACCACGCTCGCGCAGACCAACGCCCCGGCGACCGGCAACCAGCGCGATCGCAGAATTCGAACGCTTATTGCGCTCATCCCTCTACCTCCTTTGAATGGACGTGAGGACGACTATGACGCTTGCGATGAGTCGCGTGTGGTTCTCTGCGGCGAACGAAGGCTCAGGGCCGGAGGCGGCTCACCGCGGGCGGACGACGAACCGCAGACCGCCCTTCGGACCGAGCGTCGGGGTGGTCACGATCCGGGGCTCGGCGGCAGACACCGGCTCGAGCCTGACCCGGCTGAGCAGCGCGGTGGCGAGCGCGCGAAGCTCGTATTCGCCGAACCGCTTGCCCAGGCACATGCGGGATCCGCCGCCGAACGGTATGTAGGCACCGCGGGGCAGGGCCGCCTCGCGCTCGGGCAGGAAGCGATCGGGGTCGAAGCGGAACGGATCCGGATACAGCTCCGGCAGGTGGTGAGTGGCCCACGACGAGTACTGCACGCCGATCTCGGCGGGTACGGGCACCCCGCCGAGGGTGACGTCGCGAGTCGTCCGCCGCGGGCCGACCCAGGCCGCCGGATAGCACCGCAGCGTCTCCTTCAGCGTGCGCTCGAGCACGGGAAGCGCCTGCCCGTCGAGGTCCGCGGGCGCGG
Organism: uncultured Solirubrobacterales bacterium; assembly: GCA_963737055.1. Taxonomy (GTDB): domain Bacteria; phylum Actinomycetota; class Thermoleophilia; order Solirubrobacterales; family Solirubrobacteraceae; genus Palsa-465. The sequence goes on from CAVTRE010000006.1 coordinate 914,520, forward strand.
GATTGCGCCCGCCGGCGAGCGCCTGGTCGAGCTCGTCCTCAACCGCGTCGCGCGCCCGGGCGGTCCGCCCGAGCTCGTGCACCATGAACGTGAACGTCGTCGTCGTGGTGTCGTGGCCGGCGAACAACAGCGTCACCGCCTGGTCGCGGACAACGCCCGCCGGCAGCAGCGCTCCCGTGTCGTCGGTGGCGGACAGCAGCAGGCCCAGTACACCGCGCCCTGGATCGCCTCGCCTCCGGCGATCGTCGATCTCGGCCCGGATGAGGGCGTCGAGCCGCTTGCGCGCCGCGATCGCGCGAACCAGCGGGCTTCGCGGGAGGGGCAGCAACTGGAGCGGCACAGGCTCGCCGTGAATCGCCAGGGACTTCTCGAATGCGTCGGCGAGCGCCTGCTCGCGGCCGTCGGTGGCGTCGAACCCGAGCAGTCCTCGCAGCGCGATCCGTAGAGCGAGCTCACGCGTCCAGTGGTAGATCTCGAGCACCTGGCCGTCATTCAGCGACTCGGCCGCGGCCACCGCCTCCTCGATCATCGTCTCGGCGAGACCCGCGATGTAGTCGCGATGGAACGCCGGAAGCATCAGCATCCGGAAATCGCGGTGATACGGCCCGTCGATGTTCAGCAACCCGTCGCCGAGCAGCGGCCACAGATCGGCGAAGCGGCCGTCGCGCCACGAGAACGCGTCGAACTCGCTGACGAGGATCTGGTGGTTGACCTCGGCGCCGACGGCCCACACGATCGGCTCGTGCAGCAGGCGGATCGTGAACACCGGCCCGAACCGGCGCTCGTGCTCGAGCAGCAGCCCGAGGGGGTCGGAGATGACCCGGCGGGTGTTCGCCCAACTCGGTGCCATGCTCCCGGGCGGGAGCGTCGCCCGTCGACGAATCCGCCGCTCGCGCCTGACGTCCTCCGCGATGCGCGGGACGAGACCCACCTCCATCGGCGCTGGGCGCGGGCCTCCGATCGTGCGCGTCGGGGTGAGGACGTGAGCGCCGGTCGTCATGCCCCGAACGCTACCGAGTCCCCGACGGCGGTCCGCTCGGCGTGGCGACGGTCCGCTCGGCGTGAGCTCAGCGGTTCTGGCGAACCACGACCACCCGCACGGCGCCGCTCATCCACGCTGGGAGCGCCACGGTCGCGCGGGCCCTCAGCGAGATGCGGTGCGTGCATTTCGGCAGCGCGCCGGTGGTCAGGTGAACGCGACCCGCCTGACACACCCATGCCGTCACCGGTCCGGTGACACCGCCGGCGCGCCGTAGCGCGAGCGTCCGGGAGCCGGCCCGCGCAGGTGCGGCGTCGCCGCTTGGCGAGAGCGAGGTGATCGTCGCGACCGCCAGCGTGGCGCCGCGCGAGTTGCGGAGCGCGCTCCGGCGGCCCGATAGAACGACGGCGGCCGACGACGGCGACGACACCGGACCGATCGACCGGGATGACCACACGACTTCCAAGGTCACCTGCGAGGGGGCAAGACCGGTCGACTGCGACAGGGCACTCGCGATCGCCTGCTGGGTGGCGGGCTGTGAGCGCACGCTGGCGTGCGCCGGCGAGGCCAGCGCGCATACCGCGAACAGCGGCACGAAAGATGTGATCGCGCGGCGGAACCTCGGCCCCCGCCCGACGGGTCGCCCGCCGATCGCCCGCGGATCAGCGGCGGACCAGCCGGTACCAGTGGCGCGGGACGTTCTTCATCGGTCCCGGCGGCGGGGCGTCGGTGTCGGGCTCCGTGTCGGCGAGCTCCCAGGCCGCAAAGCGAGCGACGATCTCGGCCTCGTCCACCCCGGCTGGAGCCCCGAGCATGCGGCTGGGGGCGAAGGCCATCATGAGCATGGTCGCGCCGGGCGCGGCGAGCGCGGTCGCGCCCGCGGCGTACTCGGCGCGTTGGTCGTCTCCCAGGCCGTGAAAGCAGCCGCGGTCGAACACGAGGGTAAATCCCGGCTCGAGCCCGAGGCGACCGAGCTCGGTCACGTCGGCCTTGATCCAGTCGACGGTGGTCACGCCGGCGCCCTGAGCCCGCGCCCGGGCGCGCGCCAGCGCCCGCTCGATGGCACCGATCGCAGTGACTCGCCAGCCGTTACGCGCGAGGTACATCGCCTGGGTGCCGGTGCCACAGCCGATGTCGAGCGCGCGTCCGGCCGGCACGGCGCCGGAGCCCTCCACGACCGCGCTCAGCTCGCCGGGTACCTGGCCGTTGTCCCAAGGCGTGAAGCCGATCCGGTACATCACGCGATAAATCAGTGACATCTCCTGACAGCCTAGTGGTCGCCCCCGCGAGCCTGATTGCACTCGCGGGGACAACCACTCGCCCCACCAGGGAGTCCACGGCCCTTCGGGATCAGGCCATCCAGAGGGCAGTGACGTCCACACGCTTACCACCGGCGTCCCAGATACGACGCTTCGGACACGTACCGGCCCGACCGCCGGGCCGCTCGCTCCTCGGCCTGGCGCCGCGCGATGGTCTCGATGCGCTCTTCCCGAGTGACGCGTGGCTTGCCGCCGGCCTGTCGCGACCGCAAGGACCATCGCCGTCCGGGCAGCACTGCGGGCAGGCGTGCGCCGCCCACCTGAGGTTGTCCTCTCATGAGAGGTCTCCTTTGGGTTTGTTTAGTTGGTTACTCGAGCGGGCGTTCGACCAGCCCGCTATGTCACGTGCGCGTCACCGCGCACGCGTCCGCCGTATGCCGCCACTCACGTGTGACTTCACCGTGAAAAGGCAACAAAAAAGGCGACCATCTGGTCGCCCTCGGGATTGGCTCGGTATGGCGTGGTTGCTCTAAACCGCATGCCCCTCCGCGAGGGTGACAATCTCGTTCGCCGTGCGGACATCCGCGCCGGACCCGTAGCCGAACGCGCGTCCCGCCTTGGCGAGGAATGAATATGTCGTGATAGCCATGAGCATCGAGTCTTCTCCTTGCTGCTCCGCCAGGGTAACTCAGCGCGCGATTAATTACAAGGGCGAGACACACAAAAACCTGTCATGGGTGTAAGGTCCGCCCCCGAGATGGCTGCCGTCAAGCGCGTCGTGATCATGGTCCAGGAGAACCACACGACCGACAACTACTTCCGGGGCCTCGCGCCCTACGGAGCGGCGGTCGCCACCGACTGGCCGATCTCCCCCAACCCGCCGGCCAAGGACAACCCGCACGACCGGCACGCGTACTTCGAGTGGCTGACCGGCGCTTCGACCGGCGAGCACACCCAGTTCGACACCGGTGCCGTGCTCCCGTACTACCTGTACCTGGCCGCGACGGGCGCCTTTCTCGAGAACCATTGCGCGGGGTTCGGGACGAACTCGACGGCCAATCACCTGCTGATCGTGGGCGGGCAGTCTCCGACGCTCAAGAACCCGTCGTCACGTACGCCCGAGCCGCAGTGGGATATGCCGTCGCTTCCCGGGCTGGCGCAGGCTCACGACGTCGCGTGGCGCGCGTACGCCGCCTCGAACGACTATCCCGTGGGCTTCTACACCGAGCTCAAGGGCTCGCCGAACATCGTCGCGTCGACACAGTTCGTGACCGATGCCAAGGCCGGGAAGCTGCCTACCCTCGTGATGCTCTGGCACAACAGCCCGTACGACGAGCACCCGCCGTCCAACGTCACCGAGGGCATGGACCTCATCTGGCAGTCGGTCGACGCGGTCGTCCAGGCAGGCGGCTGGGACGAGACCGTGTTCATGCTCACGTGGGACGACTGGGGCGGATACGACGACCACGTGAAGACGCCCGCGCTCGAGTACACGCCCGACAACGTCCAGCTCGCGCTCGGCCCACGCGTTCCGTTGCTGATGTTCGGCGGTGCGGTCAAGCCCGGAATCGACAGCCGCTGGTGCAGTCACGTCAGCATCCCCAAGACCGCGATGCAGCTGCTCGGGCTGCCGGCGCATCGGCGTGCCCCGGCTCGACAACGACCCAGGCCTCTCCGACCTCGTCGACCCGGCCCAGTCGCCCACGCCGGCGCCTCCCGCTTACGTCTCGCCCATCAACCTGCCGCCGGCGCCGAGCCCGCCGGTCGCCGCGAAGCCGCCGCCTCCGCCCCCGGGGAAGCCGGTGCCGGTGGCGGACATCCGCCTGCGCAACGGGAGCACGCTCCCGCCCCCTAACGACGCGCCGCTCCCCCACCAACCGAGTCCGCCGACCGGCTAGCGCCGACGATCTCGGCGAGCGCGATCGCGGTGGCCACCGCCGCGTTCAAGCTCTCGACCCCCTCACGACCGCCCGGGATACGTACCAGCGCGTCGCACTTGGTTCGGGTGCGCTGACGCAGCCCCTGCCCCTCGGCGCCGACCACGAGCACAGCCTTTGAGTCGAATTCGGTCTCGCGGAGCGTGTTCTCGCCGCGCTCGTCGAGTCCGTACACCCAGTAGCCGTACTCGCGCAGGATGTCGAGGCTTCGCGCCAGGTTCGTGACCCGGAACACGTCGACGAACTCGGCCCCTCCGACCGCGATCCGCGCCACCTTGGGCGTGAGCTCGGCGGACCGGTTCTTCAACAACAGCACGGCGTCGGCGTCGAAGAAGGCCGCTGCGCGCAGGACGGATCCGAGGTTCTGCGGGTCGGAGATCTGATCGAGCGCGATCACGCGATGGGCGTCACGGAGCCGATCGAGGTCGTGCTCGCCGTACACGTGCCGCCGCGACGTGAACACGCACACGCCCTGGTGCTTGTCGTCGTCGGTCAGACCGGTTTCACGACGAAATTCGGGCCACGCCACTAACTCCGGCTCGACCCCGGCGCGCCGCGCGGCTGCGATCGTGTCGCTGTGGTACTCGGGCTTGCCGCCGAGGATCACGCGCTTGACGTCTTGCGGTCGGCGGAGGAACACCGCGCGGACCGAGTGCTTGCCGTAGACCATCTCCATCGGGTCCACGATAGTCCTCGCTCCCCCGGTCCCGGGCCCACCGGCTCCCCCTCGCTCCCCCGGTCCCGGGCCCACCGGCTCCCCCTCGCTCCCCGGTCCCGGGCCTACCGGCTCTCCGTCGGCCCCTGGGCAACCGGCCACCGCCGCTTATGCGCGCGACAGGTACCTGCCCTCGCGCGTGTCGACCTTGATCTTCTCGCCGGTCGAAATGAACAGCGGTACCTGAACCACGACGCCCGTCTCGAGCGTGGCCGGCTTGGTGCCGCCCCCGGATGCGGTGTCGCCGCGAAGCCCTGGGTCGGTCTGGGTCACCTCGAGATCGACCGAACCCGGAACCTGGACGTCGCTGGCCTGGTCATCGATGAACAGGATCTCGACCTCGTCGTTGACCTTGATCCACTTCAGCGCGTCCGTGAGGCTGGCCTCGGGCAACTCGATCTGTTCGTAGGTCTCGGTGTTCATGAAGTGTGCGGCCTCGCCGTCGGCGTAGAGGAACTGCATCCGCCGGGACTCGCTTCGCACCGAGCGGAGCTTCTCGCCGGCGCGGAACGTCTTGTCGATGACTGCCCCGTCGCTCGCCCGGCGGAGCTTGGTCCTGACGAACGCGGCGCCCTTGCCGGGATTGACGTGCTGGAACTCGATCACCTTGTAGACGGTCCCGTCGACCTCGACGTGGTTACCGCTCTTCAACTGATTTGTGCTTATCGACATAGCGCGGATCGAGGATAGCGACGCTCCCGGGGTTGACACCGACACCCGCCGTCGGAGAGGCTCCGCGACAACAGCTTGCCGGCGAGGAGAGCGAGGGGCTCATGGGTCGTGTGAAGGCGTGCGCATTCGTGGTGGCGGTTCTCGTGATCGGAGCGTTCCCAGCGTCGGCTGCCGCAGGCGTGGCGCCGAACCCGGTGGGCGAGATCGACTGCAACGGACTCAGCCCGATCCAGGCACCGGCGCACCCGACCGCCGCCTGCGCCGACCCGCATGGCGACTGGGCCGGCCGGTTCTATGACAACGGCCATTACATCGGCCACGACGAGCCGTCCGTGCGGTTCATCTCGAACAAACCCGGCACGGGCGACGACGTCACGTTCGTCGAGCGCCTCGGCCACGACCCGTCCGCGCTGCCCACCGTGAGCCAGCCGGGCAACGACATCACCCACTACTTCGAGCTGACCGTCGCACCTTGGGTGTCGACCACCGTGTGCGATCCGAAATCAGCCCCGATGCTGCCATGCAAACCGGAGTCGGACTCGAACGCCCCGACCTCGACTAGCCCCGGCGGCGGCGCCGGGTTCGTCGAGCTCCAGTTCTACCCGCCCGGCTTCGCGCCGCTCACCGACAACATCAGCTGCGACAACACGCACTGGTGCTCGGCGCTCAACATCGACAGCCTCGAGTGCAACCCCGACGGCAGCAACTGCAACAACGACTGCCCCGAGCCCGTGAACTTCGCGTTCATCCAGACGAACGGCGTCCCGACGGGACCGCCGAGCCCGCAGGAATCCGACTCTTCGTCGTTCACGCCAAATGGGAACACGCTGCTGATGAATCCGGGTGACACGATCGTCATACACATGTTCGACGTGAGCGTTCCGGGAGGTGGGCGGGCACTTGAAGCCAGCGAATACGACGAGAACACTCACCAGCTCGGCTATATGATCGCCTCGGCCGCGAACGGGTTCATGAACACGAGCAAGGCCGACTGCTCCGGGACGCCGTTCAACTTCGCGGCCGAGTACTCGAGCGCGGCCGCGCAGAACATCATTCCCTGGGGAGCAGGCCCGTACATGCTCGACACCGAGTACGAGATCGGCCATTTCGAGCCGTGCACGAAGGTGACCGGGCCTCAGACTTTCACGGAAGATGTCTTCAGCGACACCTATTGGACGAACTGCAAGGGGCCGTACGAAGCCGGCGGCAAGGATTCGAAGACCAATCCGAGCGTCGAACCCGACGACAGCCCGTGCTTCCCGTTCGGTGACACGCACGGAGGCACGACCGCGCCCAACCTGGTGACCGGCTGCGTCGTGTTCTTCGACGCAATCGGGGACCTCGACTACGACGGCACTCCTTACTACGCCGATTGGCCGACATCGGAGACCCCGTCCCGCTTCCCGGGAACGACGGCCGACGCCCAGCCGACGAGTCAAGGCCGCACGTATCCACAGATCCAGTTCGAGACCGACCTCGCCGACACCGAGCCGGCCTGCGACCTGCTCACCGGTGCCGGATGCACGGTGCCGCCGCCTGGACCGGGCAACTTCTACCCATACTGGACGCTCGTGCGCGACCGCGACCTCGGTTGTACGTGGCAGTTCGGGAACGCCGGCGCTACCGGCGAGTCGTTCGGCAGAGACAGGCAGTACGGAGCCATAAGCTTCACTCCGCCGGGCGCATTTACGAGTGCAATCCAGCCGAATCCGGGCTGCAGGCAGTAGCGGCGCCGCGAAGCGGAGCCTAACCTTCGGGTGACGCTGCCCGAGCACTCCACCTATTTCCGGCCGAAGGGGCTCGACGGGATCGAGGCGCTCCACGCCAGGTTCGTCCGCCATGCCTACCGTCCCCACTCGCACCCGACCTGGACGGTGGCGGTGGTGGAACGCGGAGCGGCCCGGTTCGACCTCGACGCCACCAAGCAACGCGCGAGCGAGGGCGAGCTGTTCGTGCTCGAGCCCGACGCCGTCCACACCGGTATGGCGGCAGTCCCGGAGGGCTGGGCGTACAAGGTCCTCTACATCGAGCCGCAGCTGGTGCACGACTGGGAGGAACGCGACGGCGCCTCGCCCCGCGCCGCGCGGTGGGTGGTGTTCCGGGACCGAGAGCTGCGCGACGCGCTCGAGCGTGCGCACGCCGCGCTCGCGTCCGACCCGTCGGGCGATCTGGCGGTCGAGGACGCGGTGCTCGCGGCCGTCGCCGCGCTGCGCCCGCATCTCCGGCCCGGACCGCCGGCGCGCGGTCGCGACCGAGCCGAGCACGCCGCCGTGCGCCGCGCGCGACACCATCTGCGCGAGCGGTGGGACCAGCGGGTCACGCTGACCGAGCTCGCCGCCGTCGCCGGGCTCAGTCGGTTCGAGCTTGTCCGGCGCTTCGGAGAGCAGAACGGCGTATCCCCGCACGCGTTCCAGACCAACCTGCGGGTCGATCGTGCCCGGGCGCTGCTCGCGGCGGGCGACGCGCCGGCCGCAGTAGCGGCTGCCTGCGGGTTCGCCGACCAACCCCACCTGACTCGGGTGTTCAAGCGCGCGGTCGGCGTCAGCCCCGGCCGGTACGCGCGAGCGCAATAACGTTCAAGACAGACACGCCACCATTCGTGGCATGGGCGTGGGCCAGTTCGACACCAAGGTCGCCGTCGTCGTCCGCGACGACCTCGCCACCTGGCAGCGGCTGAACGTGACGGCGTTCCTGATGAGCGGCGTCACCGCGAGTGCCGGCGCCGAGGCGATCGGGGAGGACTACGTCGACGGCGGCGACCGGCGGTACCTCCCGCTGCTCGTCCAGCCCGTGCTCGTGTTCGAGGCGAGCGCGACCAAGCTGAAGACCGTGCACGAACGCGCGGCGCGGCGCGGCGTCACCCTCGCCATCTACACGAGCGAGATGTTCACCACCGGCAACGACGAGGACAACCGCGCTGCCGTTCGCGCCGTGGCCACCGACGACCTCGACATCGTCGGCGTCGCGCTCCGAGCCCCGCACCGCGACGTCGACGCGGTCCTGCGCGGTCTCGATCGTCACCCGTAACCTAGTTACGATCGCGGCTTGCCCTCGCCGTGGCCGCAGACCCCGCCCACTCCGGCGCAGCGGTCCGCCTACGCGGACGCCACGCCCAAGTCGTTCTGGCTCGACGCGCTCCCGGCGCGCGATCCCCACGCCCCCCTCGACGGTCGGACCGAAGCCGACCTGTGCATCGTCGGCGGCGGCTACACCGGTCTGTGGGCCGCGCTGTACGCCAAGGAGCTCGATCCGGAGCGCGGCGTGGTCCTGCTCGAGGCGACGCGCTGCGGCGCCGGTGCGAGCGGACGCAACGGCGGCTTCCTCCAGTCCTCGCTGACCCACGGGATCGGCAACGGCCTCGCCCGCTTCCCCGACGAGCTCGCTCAACTGGAGCGGCTTGGGCTCGCCAACTTCCAAGCGCTCGCCGCCGACCTGGAACGGCTCGCGATCGACGGCGAGTTCGAAGCGGTCGGCGATCTGATCGTCGCGCTCGAGCCGCGCGAGCTCGAAGACCTGGAAGACGAGGCGTCGCTGGCCCGCAGGTTCGGGCATGAGGCCGAGCTGCTCGACGCCGAGCGGATCCGAGCCGAGGTGAGCTCGCCCACGCATCTCGGCGGACTGTGGACGCGAACCGGCTCCGCGCTCGTCCACCCCGGCAAGCTCGCCGACGGACTGCGCGCCGCCTCGGTCCGCGCGGGCGTCCACGTCCATGAGTACAGCCCGGCGCGCTCCCTGCAGCGGTCCGGCGCGGGCGTGTCGGTGGTCACCGACGGTGGGGTGGTGAACGCGCGGCGCGTACTGCTCGCGACCAGTGCCTACCCGCCGCTGGTCCGCGCGATCGGGAGGTACGTCGCGCCGGTGTACGACTACGCGCTCGTTTCCGAGCCGCTCGACGCGCCCATGCGCGAAGCGATCGGGTGGACCGGACGGCAGGGGATCAGCGACCTCGGCAACCGGTTCCACTACTACCGCCTGACGGCGGACTGGCGGATCCTGTGGGGCGGTTACGACGCGGTCTACCGGTACGGCGGCCCGGTCGGGCCGGACCTCGACGACCACGAGCCGACGTTCGCCACGCTCTCCCAGCACTTTTTCACGACGTTCCCGCAGCTCGAGGGCCTCCGCTTCAGCCACCGGTGGGGCGGCGCGATCGACACCTGCGCCCGCTTCTCGGTGTTTTTCGGGACCGCGCTCGCCGGCCGGGTCACGTACGCGCTCGGCTACACGGGCCTCGGGGTCGGGGCGAGCCGCTTCGGCGGCCGGGTCGCGCTCGACCTGGTCGACGGGCGCGCCACCGAGGCAACCGCGCTCACGATGGTCCGCCGGCGCCCGCTGCCGTTCCCGCCCGAGCCGCTCCGCACCGGCGTGATCCAGCTCACCCGCAACCGCCTCGCCGCCGCCGACCGCCACGACGGCCGGCGCGGGCTGTGGCTGAGGACGCTCGACCGGCTCGGGCTCGGGTTCGACAGCTAGTTACTGCACCATGCCGCGGGCCGCCACCGGCCAGACCGCCTCGATCCGGCCGCCTCGATGCGCGTACATCGCAGCATGGAGGTTGATCGTGGGGTCGATGTGCGACGGGATCAGCCGCACGCGGTCGCCGACGTTCAGCTCTCGGCGCCCCGGCTCGCCCGTAGGCGTGAGCTTTCCATGCTCGTCGCCGGCGTGCTGGTAGATCCACCCCGGGGCGTCGGCCAGCCGCGCCGGCCCGGAGTCGTCCGAGAGCGACTTCAGCCCGGCGTCGACGACGGCCCGGTCCGGCGCTGAGCGGCTGATGACGGTCGCGATCACCTGGAGCGACGACTTGTACGGGAGCCCGCCGGTGTCGAGATAGTCGGTGTCCATGAACGCAAACGACCCGGGCTGCACCTCGGTTACGACGTCATGGGCGGCGCAGAACTCGGCCGTGCCCGTGCCGCCGGTCGTCACCACCTCGACCAGATGGCCGCCGGCGCGGAGCCTCTCGGCCGCCATCGCGAGACGATCCATCGAAGCGTGGCACAGCCTCCTGCGTTCACCCGAATCGCGGATGTGCTGGAGGTTTCCCTCGTACCCCTGGACCCCGACCAGCCGCAGCCGCTCGAGCCCGCGGACCCGGTCTGCGAGCGCGAGCGCATCCTCGGGCGCCACGCCGCACCGGTCCTGGCCGACGTTGACATCGATCAGCGTCTCGACCGGGCGCGGCAGCGCCGCGTCGATCGCGGCCGCCGCGTGGTGGGAGTCGACGACGATGCGGAGTCGCGCGTCCGGCCAATCCGAGACGACCCCTGCCAGACGCCGGACCTTGACCTCGCCGGCGATCTCGGTCGTGATCAGCACATCATCGATGCCTGCGGCGAGCATCACCTCGGCTTCGCTCAGCTTCGCGACGCACACGCCGGTGGCGCCGGCATCGACCAGCAGCTGCGCCACCGCCGGACTCTTCGCGGTCTTCAGGTGCGGGCGCACGTCGACGCCGGCAAGCCGCTCGAAGCACGTCCGGACGTTGGCCTCGAACACGTCGAGGTCGACGGTCAGGCACGGCGTGTCCAGCTCGTCGAGATGCGCGGCGTTCATCGCTCAGCGGCGCTCGAGCGCGAGCCGGATCCCGAGCCCGACCAGCACGGCCCCGGTCAGCCGCTCGACCCGCCGGCCCCAGCCGCCGTCGACGAACGCCTTCCTGGCGCGGGCGACGAGCAGTGCGAGCGTCGAGTACCAGACGAGATCGACGGCGACGATCACCGCCGCCATCGCGAGCGCGGATGGGAGGACCGCGGCTCCGCGCGGAATGAACTGCGGGAACAGCGCCACGAAGAACACCGCGAGCTTGACCGCGTCGAACACCGCCGCCGACGCGGCGACCACCGCGGCGATCCCGATCGCCGCGAAGCACGCCCACGCGAGCACGCCGATCGAGTTGCCCGACGTGGTGAAGAACGCGTGACGCCGGCCCCCCCGCGCCGCGTTGCGCACGACGAGCGCGGTCGCCGCTCCGGGGGTGATCGAGAGCAGCGCCGCCACCGGCACGAACTTCAGCAGCGTGTGCAGCATCCCGTCATCCTAGGATCCCTGATCATGGAACCGCGAGTTGCACTTGTCACCGGCGCGAGCTCGGGCCTCGGGGAGGCGATCGCCCGCCGCTACGCGGCCACCGGCGTCAAGGTCGTCGCCGTGGCGCGCCGCCAGGAACGGCTCGCCGCGATGGTCGACGAGTTTGGCGAGGATTTGATTTTTTCTTCAGTGCTCGACGTTCGAGACCGTGTCGCCATCGAGCATCTGGTGACTTCGTTGCCGGAGGGGTTCGCCGAGATCGACGTGCTCGTCAACAACGCCGGCCTCGCGCTCGGGCTCGAGCCGGCGCAGGACGCCGTGCTCGAGAACTGGGAGCGGATGATCGACACCAACTGCACCGGCCTCGTGTACGTGACGCGCGCCGTGCTGCCCGGGATGGTGTCCCGCCGGCGTGGTCATGTCGTCAACATGGGTTCGATCGCGGGCACGTATCCGTACCCGGGTGGGAACGTGTACGGCGCGACCAAGGCGTTCGTCCATCAGCTAAGCCTCGACCTCCGGGCCGACCTCCACGGCACCGGCGTCCGCGTCACGTGCATCGAACCGGGGCTGATCGGCGGCACCGAGTTCTCCGAAGTGCGGTTCGCGGGCGACGCCGAGCGCGCCGCCGCTTTGTACGCGGGGACCGCGCCGCTCACCCCCGAGGACATCGCCTCGGCGGTCGAGTGGGCGACGTCGCAGCCCGAGCACGTCAACGTCAACGTCATCGAGCTGATGCCGGTAAGTCAGAGCTTCGCGGCGCTGCCGTTGGACCGCCCGGACGCTTAGCGCTCGAAGAACCGCACCGGGTTTCCTACCATCATCTGGTCGATCTGCTCCTGGGTCACGCCGGCGTCGAGCAGCGCCGGCAGCACCTGGTTCGAGATCAGCAGGTAGTCCGGTTTCTCGTTGGCGAAGAACGGGTTTCCGACGAAGAAGTCCATGAAGCAGGCGGCGTCGTGGGAAAGGTGGATCTGTCCCGCGTAGCCCTCGCCGATGAGCGCGACCACCGTCCGGATCCGGTCGGCCAGCGGATTGAAGTGGTCGATCCCGAACCGATCGCATCCGAGCCACGCGCCGGCGTCCGCGACCCGCTTCAGGTAGTGCAGATCGTTGCTGTCGCCCATGTGCGCGATCACGATCCGGGCGGGATCGACGCCGTGCCGGGTCAGCGCGTCGAGCGCGAGCAGCCCGGTTCGCTGCTCGGCGTTGGTATGGACCATCACCGGCGCGTCCGTCTCCTTCGCCGCCATCGCGATCGCCTCGATGATCCGCGGAACATCGCCCACCAGTCCGTGCCGCTCGACGGCGCATTTCAGGAACGCCGCCTTGACGCCGGTGTCGTCGATCCCGTCGCGGATCTCGCGGACGAACAGGTCGGCGATCGCCTCCTTGCTGCGGTACCCGAGGAAGTTCGGCAGCTCGAGAAACGCGTACACCCCGGTGGCGACGATGATGTTCACGTCAGCGGCTTCGGCCACCGTGCGGATCCGCGGGATGTACCGGCCGAGCCCGGGAGCCGTCGGGTCGATGATCGTGCGAATCCCGGCGTCCCGCACGCGCTTCAGCTTCGCCACCGCGTCCTCGATCCGCTCGTGCTCGTCCCAGTAGAGGGGACCGAACGCGTGCCCCCAGTTCTGGAGCGCCTCCGGCTGCATGATGAATACGTGCTCGTGCATCAGCGTCCGCCCGAGGTCGTCCAGCTCCACCGGGCCTCGCACGGTCTCAACGGTTGGCACTCGTCGTCTCCTCTGTCGCGTGAGTGGCGCCGTAGCCTAAACGTCCTCGGGGGCCTCGCTGCGCTCGGCGTCCATGGGACCCTGCGACCCCGTCCGGACGGGCCCGCAGGGTCCCAGGGACGCCGCGAAGCGGCCCAAAATCAGAGGACGCCGGCCGGGATCGTGATCGTGATGTTCGCGCGCTTATCGGTCGCGGTCTTGCCGACGCGTTGCGCCCACGCGGCGGGTGAGCGCATCCACTCCGGGATCCCGGCGGGCACGTCGAACTCGGGGATCTCGATCCGGTCGCCGGGCGCGACCGCGTCGTCGGCGAGCGACCCCAGCGCCACCACCGCCTCGATCGCGCTCCCGCCGAAGATGCTCCGCAGCCAACCGTTGCGGTAATCGACGATGGCCGCGTCGTCCTTGTGCTGCTCGCCGCCGGTCTGGCCGTAGACCGAATACAGGAAGTGTTGATCAACAGGTAGCTGCGAGTGGAGCCGAGCTTCGCCATCAGCCCCTGGGTCCGATGTCCGGCCTCCCCGACGAGAATCCGGCGGACGACCGCCTCGGACTGGGCCGGGTCCTGCCCGATCACGAGCAGGCGGGCGCTGCCGTCCAGTCGTCCCCGGTGAAAGATCGGCCCCCATTCGACGCGGAACGCAGCAGTTGGCGCGTACACCGGTAACTTATCTCCGATCACGGGTGTACGGTAGGCGTATGCCTAACAATTCGGGTCCCATCGACCCGGCCGCCGGCCCGAAGTGGGCGCTGGCCGGGCGGATCGTGACGATGGACCCGAAATCGACCGTGGTCATGGACGGCGCGGTGTGGGTCGCCGACGCGGCGATCGCGGCGATCACCAAGCGCGGCGACCCAGCCCCCGATGGCTTCGATGGCGTCACCCCGCTCGAGACCGGCGGGACCGTGTTCCCCGGTCTGATCGAGCTTCACAACCACATCGCGTACAACGCGTTGCCGCTGTGGCAGGTCCCCAAGCTGTACACGAACCGGGACCAGTGGGGCAACACGCCCGCGTCTCAGCAGTTGGTGACGGGTCCGATGAAGACGATCGGCGAGGCGACCGAGCTGTTGCCCGCGCTCGTTCGCTACGTCGAGTGCAAGGCGCTGGTCGGTGGCGTGACCACGACTCAGGGCATTGCGCTGTTCAGCGCGCCCGGACTCCGGCGCTACTACCGCGGGATCGTGCGCAACATCGAGGAGACGGGCGACAAGCTCCTGCCCGAGGCCGGCTCCCGGATCGCCGACGTCGACGCGAGCAACCCGCAGGCGTTCCTCGCCGAAATCGAGAAGAAGACGTGCTTCCTGTTACACCTCAGCGAGGGCACCGACGCGGCTGCCCACGCTCACTTCCAGGCGCTCCAGCTTCCCGGGAACAAGTGGGCGATCGCGCCATCGCTGGCGGGCATCCACTGCGTCGCGCTCGCGCCCGCCGACTTCAAGGTGATGGCCGGGAGCAGCGCGTCAATGGTCTGGTCGCCGTTCAGCAACCTCCTGCTGTATGGACAGACGGCAAACGTCGCCGCCGCGGTGTCGGCCGGCGCCCCCAGCAAGCCGTTCAAGATCGGCCTCGGCTCTGACTGGTCACCGAGCGGCAGCAAAAACCTGTTCGGTGAGCTCAAGGTCGCGCGCGTGTACAGCCAGAACAACGGCAATGTGTTCGGCGACGAGCAGATCGTTCGCCTCGCCACTTCCGCCGGCGCCGAGATCCTCAGCTGGGACAAGGTCGTGGCGCCGACCGCGGGTGCTCTACCTCCCGCAGGAAACCGAGGACCCCGATGTCGCCGCTCTCGGCTATGGCGCCGCCCAGGCCAGGCTCGCGGACGCGCTGGAGAACATCAAGGCGATTCGGCTCGAACAGGAGAGTCGGCACGGTCCCGAGACGCTGGCGTCCGCACCGTTGGTTCACGCCGGACACCCACGGCTGGCACTCGACGAGTTCGAGTACACGGCGTTCACCCAGCGTCCTCACCTCCCGCTCGACGGCACTCTAACCGGGCCGATCGATAGGCCCCAAGCAGCCGCGCCCCCGATCTCATCCCTGCTCGCACCGGTCGAGCTCGATCCTCTCACCGTCGCGGACGACACCGCATGGTTTGACACCGTGGGCCACGAGCAGAATCTGCCGAGTTACCTCGTGCCCGGGCTGCGGAAGCTGTACGCGAGCTGACTTAACTCTGCGGCATGACCAGCTCGGAGGCTTCGAGGTGCACGGTCTTGAGAGCGGTGAACTACCCCCGAACGTTCGGCGCGTCGATTATCTCCGATCTGATCGACACTGTTGAAACGGAATCCGATGTCGCGTTCTGGTCCAACCCTTCCCAATTCCGCGTCCGTGGTCATCGTGGGCGGCGGGGTGGTCGGGACCAGCGCCGCGTTTCACCTCGCGGAGGCTGGCGTCGACCTGGTCCTGCTCGAGCGCGACCAGCTTGGGAGCGGCTCGACCTCCAAGGCTGCCGGCGGCGTCCGCACCCAGTTCTCCGATGCCGTCAACGTCGAGATCGCGAAGCGGAGCCTCGCCGCGTTCCGGGACTTCGGCCGCCGCCCCGGGTGGGAGATCGAGCTCAAGCGGGTCGGCTACCTGTTCGCGCTCACCCGCCAGTCCGACGTCGAGGAGTTCGAGCGGAGCGTGGCCCTGCAGAACCGGTACGGGCTGGATTCGCGGATGCTCACCGTGGACGAGATGCGGACGCTCTGCCCGCTGCTCGAGGGAGACGATCTGCTCGCCGGGGCGTTCTCCCCGGGGGATGGGCATGCCACCCCCGAGGGCGTCGTCCAGGGGTACGCCTTCGCGGCGCGCGCCCACGGTGCGCACATCCGGGTCGGCTGCTCGGTCGTCGCGATCGAAACGAACGGCGCCGGCCAGATCACCGAGGTCGTCAGCGATTGCGGCCGCGTCCGGACCAACACGGTGATCTGCGCCGCCGGCGCGTGGTCACGCAGTTGCGGGGCGATGGTGGGGGTCGATCTGCCCGTAACTCCGCTGCGGCGCCAGATCCTGTTCACCGACGCGATCGACGGCCTGCCCGCGGATCTGCCGATGACGATCGACTTCGAGTCGAGCTTCTACTTCCACCGCGAGGGCCCCGGGCTGCTGATGGGGATGTCAGACCCCGACGAGTCGCCGGGCTTCAGCGTCGAGACGACCGACGACTGGATTCCCGCCCTGATGGAGGTCGTGCGCCGGCGCGCGCCCCCGATCGCGGACGCCGGCATCCGCGGCGGATGGGCCGGCCTTTACGAGATGACGCCCGACCACAACGCGATCATCGGCGAGGCGTCCCGCGTCTCGCGCTTCCTGTACGCGACCGGCTTCTCAGGGCATGGCTTTCTGCAAGGCCCGGCCGTCGGTGAGATCCTGCGAGATATGGTGCTCCGCCGGCCGGCATTCGTGGACATCTCGCCGCTGAGCGTGGAGCGCTTCGGTGCGGCCGCGTTCCGTCCGGAGTACAACATCGTCTGATGGCCGACACGCTTGCCACGACCGCGACGGGCGCCACGCGGCTGGTCGAGATGCTCGACCGGCTCGGGGTTGAGCTCGTCTTCGGGCTGCCGGGCGTTCACACCCTCCCGATCTGGAAGGCCCTTTCCGAGTCGGATATCCGGCTCGTGGGGGTCCGTCACGAGCAAACCGCCGCGTATGCCGCCGACGGGTACGCGCGCGCCACCGGCAAGCTCGGGGTCGCGCTAGTGACGACCGGACCCGGGGCGGCCAACACCCTCGGCGGGGTCGGTGAGGCGATGGCCGCCGGGTCGCCGGTGCTTGTGATCGCGACCGACGTCTCGACCGCTCTGCGCCGGGAGGGCGTGTACCGCGGCACCCTCCACGAAACGCGGGATCAGACCGCGATGTTCCGCCCGGTCACGAAGGAGGCGCTTTTGGTTGGCACCGCCGACGAGATCGGCGAGGCAGTTTTGAGCGCCGGCGCGGCCGCCCTGTCGGCGCCGACCCGACCGGTCTACCTGGGGATCCCGACGAACCTGCTCTCACAACGGGTGACTGGCGAGCCGATTTCACCCCCCGCGCCCGCCGCCGAGGCTCCGCCCCTCCAACCCGCACTAATCGATCGGGCCTGCGAGCTGCTCGCCGGCGGCGAGCGGCCACTGATCTGGGCCGGCGGCGGCGCGCTCCGCGCCGGCGCGGGACCGGCCGTCGGCGAGCTGGCGTTGAAGCTCGCGGCGCCGGTCGTGACGACATACATGGGTCGCGGTCTGCTGCCACCCGACCATCCGTGCGCGGTCCCGGGGCCGGTCGCCGCCCGCGAGGTGGGCGAGCTCTGGGACGCGGCCGACGTGGTTGTTGGGATCGGAACCGACTTCGACGGGACCAACACCCAGAACTGGCTGATGCCCGCACCGCCGGCGCTGATCGCAATCAACGTCGACGAGGCCGACGCGAACAAGAGCTACGCGTGCGACGTCACGCTGGTCGGCGACGCGCGCGTGGTACTCGAGCAGCTCGTGCCACGGGTTGTGGTTCGCGAGGGTCTGCCGGAGCTCGAGCGGCGCCTGGCCTCGATCGGCGCTTCGGTGGCGGCCTGGATCGAGGACGACGACGAGCAGGCCGCGGCGTTGCTCGGAATCGTCGGACGGGCGTTGCCCCCGGAGACCGTGGTGGTGACCGACATGTGCATCCCGGGCTACTGGCTTGGCGGCTACTGGCAGGTGCCGCGTCCCCGGAAGCTCGGGTACCCGCTGGGCTGGGGCACGCTCGGGTTCGGATTCCCGGCGTCGCTCGGAGCGGGACTCGCCGGCGCCGGTCCGACGGTCTGCGTCACCGGCGACGGCGGCTTCATGTACGCCTGCGGCGAGCTCGCGACGGTCGTCGAGGCGCGGATCCCGCTGACGATCGTCCTCGTCGAGGACGGCGGCTACGGCATGCTCCGCTTCGACCAGGTGCAGGGCGGCGAGGAGCCGTTCGGCGTCGATCTCGTCCAGCCCGACTTCGCCGCGCTGGCCGCGTCGTTCGGCGTCCCGGCGAGCGTTTTCGAGGGCTTCGGCCCGGAGTTCGAGCGGGCGCTGGTCAGGTCGGTGGCGAACGACGAGCCCGAGATGCTGATCGTCCGCGCGGCACTGAAGCCGCCCCCGACCACGTCGCCCCGGTGGTACCGGCGCCGATGAGCACGACCGCGCTTTCCGTCACCTCTACCGACGAGCTCTCCAAGCGAGCCTGGCGCAGCCTTGAGCGGTGTGGCGCCGAGCCGGTGGTGCTGCCCGGCCCAAAGGTGATGGCCCGCTCGCCGATCACCGGTGAGAGCCTGTTCGAGGTCCCGGCGGCCGGGGTTGCCGAGGTCGAGGCAGCGATCGCCGCGGCGAGGGAGGCTTTTGGGCGGTGGCGCGTCGTGCCGGCCCCGGGCCGGGGTGCACTCGTCAAGCGGTTCGGCGTGCTCCTCGGCGAGCACAAGGCCGACATCGCCGAGCTGATCACGATCGAGGCCGGGAAGATTCCGTCCGAGGCCCTCGGCGAGGTTCAGGAGATGATCGACATCTGCGACTTCGCGGTCGGCCTATCGCGCCAGCTCGACGGCCGGACGATGCCGTCGGAGCGCCCCGGCCACCGGCTGATGGAGACCTGGCATCCGCTCGGCGTCGTGGCCGTGATCTCGGCGTTCAACTTCCCCGCCGCCGTGTGGTCCTGGAACACCGCGGTCGCGCTCGTGTGCGGGGACAGCGTCGTCTGGAAGCCCTCGCCGATGACCCCGCTCACGTCCATGGCGTGCGCTGCGATATTGGAGCACGCCTGCGCCGAGGCCGGGGCTCCGGTTGGGCTACACCAATTGGTGCTCGCCGACGCGGATGCCGGCGCGGCGCTCGTCGACAGTCCGAACGTCGCGCTCGTGAGCGCCACCGGGTCCGAGCGAATGGGCGCGGAGGTGGCGCCACGCGTCGCCGCCCGTCTCGGCCGGTGCCTGCTCGAGCTCGGGGGCAACAACGCCGCGGTGGTGGCGCCGTCGGCCGACCTCGAGCTCGCGACGCGCGGGATCGTGTTCGCCGCGGCGGGCACCGCCGGCCAGCGGTGCACGAGCCTCCGCCGCGTGATCGTGCACGAAGACATCGCCGACGAGCTCGTCGCGGGCTTGCGCGAAGTGTTTGACCGGCTCCCGATTGGCGATCCGAGTTCCGAGGGCACGCTCGTCGGGCCGCTGATCAACGGCCGCGCGTACGACGGAATGGTCGAGGCGCTCGACGAGGCGCGACGCGACGGCGGCGAGGTCGTCGCCGGCGGCGGTCGGCGGTCGGTCTCCGATGCCCCTGGTGCGTATTACGTCGAGCCCGCGCTGGTCCGGATGCCCGACCAGACCGCCGTCGTCCGGCGCGAGACGTTCGCCCCGATCCTGTACGTGATGACCTACCGCGAGCTCGACGACGCGATCGCCCTCCACAACGGGGTCCCCCAGGGCCTCTCGTCGAGCATCTTCACCCGCGACCAGCGCGAGGCCGAGCGCTTCCTCGCCGCCGACGGCTCGGACTGCGGGATCGTCAACGTCAACATCGGCACCTCGGGCGCCGAGATCGGTGGCGCGTTCGGTGGCGAGAAGTCGACCGGCGGCGGCCGCGAATCCGGCTCAGATGCGTGGCGCGCATACATGCGCCGCGCCACCAACACGATCAACTACTCCGACAAGCTTCCGTTAGCCCAAGGCGTCGAGTTCGGGTAACCGCGGCCCCCGCGGCCCGCCGATGGCGATGCGGGTGGCATATATGCACCTCTAGCGCCATCGGCCGGGCGCGGCTACCCACGAAGTGCCTTGAGCAGCGTGGCACCGGCCGGGGAGCCGTTCCCCGTACAAGCATCCCACCCAGGACCGGCTTGGTAGCCGACGTTGTTGCCTTGCGTGATGTCGTGGAAACCGCTCGCGGCCGCGGCCGCGTAGATCTGTGGCTGGAGGAACCCGACGGGCTTCCCCAACGACGCGTTGAGCAAGACGATCAGACCGGCCCACAGGGGCGCCACCGCGCTCGTCCCGCCGATCGTCTGCCGGTTACCGTCGACGAGCACCGAGTAGCCAGTCTCCGGATCCGCGTCGCCGGCGACATCGGGCACGCCGCGGCCGGGCTTGCCGGTGTCCACGTTGTTCGGCATCTTGACGGCGCTCTGGTAGGACGGCACCGGGAACTCGATGCTGATGCCCCCGCCGCCGGCGCCGTGGTCGGGGAGCTCGTTCCACACGGTCTCGCTCGCGATCGTGCCGTTCTGGATGCTCAGGGTCGTACCGCCGCACCCGAGCGCGTGTGGCGCTGAGGCCGGAAAGTCGACGTGCTGCTTGCCGTCGCTGACGCCGTCCGTCGACCCGTTGTCGCCCGAGGCCACCGTCACCGTGACTCCGACCGCCGCTCCCTCGGTGAGGATCTGTTCCATCTGCGACCGAGCCTGCTGTGTCCAGGAATCCTCGGGGCCGCCCCAGCTGATCGACACGACCGACGGTTTGTTCGTGGTGTCGTGCACCGCCGTCGAGAGGGCGTCGATGAAGCCTTGGTCGGTATTCGGAGCGAAGTAGACGGCGATTTTGGCACCGGGCGCCACGGAGCCGAGCACCTCGATGTCCAGCATGACCTCCCCGTCGGCGTTCTGATCGGTGCCCGGCGAGTTCATGCCACCGTCGACGCTGACCGCGGTCACGGTCGGCGCGGTGGTCAGCCCGAGGCTCTTGAAGTAGCTGTCGAGATCGGTCTGGCTGAACCCACCGCCCAGCTCTAGGATCGCCGCCGTCTGCCCCGAGCCGTTGACGCCCGCCGGGAAGCTGTACGCAGCCGCGACCTGGGGGGGCGTGTAGGACTGGGCCGCGGCCGCGCTCTGGCGCAGATGCGCCCGCGCCTGTGGCCGTTCGTCGATCCCGAACACGCCGGTGATCACCCCCGCGAGCGCGCTCGGAACCGTCAACGGTCCGCTCCGGCCGCGGTATTCGCCGGCGGACGGGTGTCCGAACACGCCCAGGTCCTGCGCTCCGAACGCCTCGGCGACCGCGTCCACCGTGCCGCGCAACGTCACGGCTCGCCGTG
The DNA here is from genome assembly GCA_963737055.1 of uncultured Solirubrobacterales bacterium. Taxonomy (GTDB): domain Bacteria; phylum Actinomycetota; class Thermoleophilia; order Solirubrobacterales; family Solirubrobacteraceae; genus Palsa-465. The sequence goes on from CAVTRE010000006.1 coordinate 935,852, forward strand.
CCTTGTCGACTCCTGTGACTTCGAGGCCGGCTCGGTCTGCGAACGCACGCACAGCGGCGATGTCCTCGTCGCCCGCGCCGGTGGCCTGGGCGAGCTCCTCGCGCGACATCGTCCGTCGCTCCGCCGGCGGTCGATCGGCCTGCTGATCGACCCAGTCGAGCGACCCCGACGGCCGCAGGTAAACCGTCACCTCGATCGGCTTGTCGTGGTCGACGTCTCCCACCCGCGGGTGGTGCGCCGTGGGCTGTCGGTCGCTCCCCGGGATCTCCACACGGTCCGGCATGACACCGCCCTCCTCGTCGAACGCTCCGAAGACCGTCCCTGATCTCCCCTCCCGCGATCGTCGCAGCTCCGCGTGTATCAGGCAACCACGCCGGCGCTCTATCGGGTGTAACGCGCGCGGCCCGGACGGTATGGGGGGTCAACCGACCGGGTCGCGCGAGTGGCGGCACACCCGTGCGAAGCGCTCGTAGGAGAGCGCGCGGTGGCCAGGAGCGTCGTCGCGGACGGGCCCCATTACCGGGCAAATACCCGTTCAAAGGGCTTAGTGAGCGGATGGTGATCGGTTGTGAGCGGCCGGTGACCGGTCCCGGGGATCCTGCCTCCCGTGATCAACCACACAGGAGCGCAGGTGACCATCAATCCTTACATCGTGAAGCTGGTCGCGGCCGAGGAAGCCGCCGACCTGCGCGGTGAGGCCGCCCCTCGTCCCGAGGCGAAGGCCAAGCCGGCCACCGGCCGCCGCCAACGCGCACGCGCGGGAAAGCGAAACCGGCCGATCGGAGCCCCGCAACTGGAGGACCGCTGACGCGGTCCTCCAACGCACTCGAACGGCACGACGATGAACGCTGTCCCCAACGCTCAGCCGAAGCGGCGCGCACCGCAGGCCCGGCTGGCCGGCGAGCAGGTCACCGCCCTGGTCGACGCGGCCGGCGCCGGCGACCAGCGCGCGTGGGACCGGCTAGTCGACGAGTTCGCAAGCATGATCTGGACGATCGGGCGTGCCCACCGGCTGGGCGACGCCGACGCCGCTGACGTCTCGCAGGCGACCTGGCTCGCCCTGTTCGAGAACCTCAAGCGGCTCAACGATCCCGCGCGGGTGGGCGCCTGGCTCGCGACCACCGCGCGTCGGGAGTGCCTGCGGCTCATCCGGGACGGCCACCGCCGCATCCCGTTCGGCGACGACGCCCCCGAGCAGGAATCACGCGAGCCGGCGCCGGGCGACGCGCTCCTCACCCGCGAACGCGACGAGGCGTTGCAGCACTGCTTCTCCCGCTTGCGCCCAACCGATCAAGCGCTGCTCCGCCTCCTGACGGCCGACCCGCAGCCTGCCTACGAGGAGATATCGGCCGCGCTCGATATGCCGATCGGAAGCATCGGTCCAACCCGCCAGCGCGCGCTCGAGCGGCTGCACGAGCAGCTCGCCGGCCAGCGGACGCTGAGCCTCATGACCGACTGAGAGGAGACGAGAACGTGATCGACAACGCGCAGACCGGCGTCGCCACCATCGGGTTTCGTCTCCTCGTCGACGCGTCCCTGACTTGGTCCGACGCCGAGAGCGAGTGCGATCGGACGCTCCGCGCCTGGTTCGACACAAGTGGCGCAGAAGCGACAACCGCCTATTTCTCCTACCGTGCGGCGCTCGACCGCGAGGAGGCCGCAGCGCGCGACCTCGAGCGCCTGTGGCGACTCTACGAACCGTACGCCCACACCATCGTCGGCGCGTCCGACCGCGTCGCGAAATGACTCCCTGCGCCCACACTCGCCACGTCGGCACGTGCCCTCACTGCCAGCGCGCGCAGCTGGCGCGGTGGCGCGGCCAGCTCGTGGCGGCATCAGATGCCGCCCGCTCCCCAGCGCACCTCGTGGTAGCCGATTCAGCGAGTCACCGCGATCGTGGTCGCCAGAACGGGGTTAGCCGCCTCGCGTCGTGAGGAGCGCTGCGCCGGCTGCTCGGAACTCTGCCTGCTGTGACGCGCGCGGCCAGGCCGGGCCGCCGGCGGATGATCGGGTCGCGCACATTTAGAGCCAAGAGCGCCGCCGCAGGGCGAACTCACCTTGCGGACCTACGCCGACTGCCCCTGGCCTTCCGGCGTGGTACCGATGTCCACGTGCTTCTGAGACTTGGACAGCGTGATGATACGGCTCCACTCCAGCACTTCTGTCACTAGGCCCTTGGGGTTTGGCGGCTTCGGAACTAAGAAGGCGATCGCAGATGCGGTCGCTGGTCCCTCGACGAACGTACCGAACACGCCGAGGTTGCCCGAGCCAGCCGGAGCGACGGTTAGTCTAAATTCCTCTTTGTCCACCACAGCGGCCGGCATTCCGTTGACGCAATCGATCGCGAGACCAGCGCCAGAGGTTCCGGGTTGGGCGAGCCAGACGTGTAACAACTTGAGTTCGTAGTCCGGTAGGTCGGTGATCTCGCCAACGATCTTGAGCCAGCCTCCATCAAGGTTGATCGAGTTGATATTTGATGCCGGCATTGTCTACCCCCTATGCGAGTCGTTGACTTCATTCGCTAACGATGGGACCTGCGGCGAGCGTGTCGGGCGTACCGCTGGCCGTGTTGACATCGTTGCTCAGACGACCGAGGAACGAAATAGCGCTCATGGCGGCAACCGAGTTTCCTTTCTGTTCGTAGAGATCGAGGGCTTCCGCGGCCCTCGCGCGGGCTACGTCTAAACGTCCCGCTTGATGGAGGATGTGCGCGAAGTCGAGCAGTGCGTCTGCGCGGTGGTTTAGGAAGTCCGTCCGTTCCCCGAGGATTACCGCTTGACCCCCCAGGGCCTCGGCCTGCTCGATGTCTCCTCGCCCCGCGAGAACGCGGGCACGGACGGCTCGCCACATCATTTGGGTCAGTAGATCGCTCGCCGCGGCTCGTTGCTCGCTCAGCCTCGTGTAGTGCTCGGCTTCATCGTCTCGGCCTTGCGCGAGCAGCGCCTGTGCGCGGAACGCGTGGGTGGTCGAGAGGAACGCCTCATCCTCCATGTCGTCAAGAGTGTCGGAGTCCGCTTTTAGATACGCCTCTGCGGCAGCCGGATCGCCAGCGAGCATCTCGACGATCGCCCTGGGATGCGAGACGGCCAGGTTGAGCGTCGGGTCGATATCAGCGAGGAGCGCCCGACTGGTGGCCAGGAGCTCCCGGGCGAGCGCAAATCGGCCGACGATCGCATGCAGTCCGGCGAGCGGATTCAGCGTCGCGGCCTCGGCGGCGGTGTCGGCTCTGACCTCGCACCGGATCTGCTCACACCTGGTGATGGCCTCGTCGACCGGCGTCGGGCCGAAGAACAGGGACGAGGCAACCCACGTGAGAAGCTCGATCCGCTCCCGTTCGGCTCCGGCAAGACGGGCGTGCTCGGCCGCCTCTTCCCAGGCACGGGCCGCCACGGCTGCGCGCGCTTCGATCCAGTACAGGTAGGCGCGAAGGCGAAGCGCCCGGCACAGTCCCAGGTGATCGCCAGCGCGCTCAAAGACGGGAAGCACGCGCTCGACGACTCCCTCTGCTTCGTTTGTACCTTGCTCGGTGACCTCCTCGAGTCGCAGAAATTGCAGCTGCACGTCGACATGCGCGGACGCGCGTTCGTCGCGCTGTGCGGTCGCCAGTCCGACGGCCGAGACGAGCACCGATTTCGCCCTCGCGAGCTTGCCCGCCTCGATCTGGGTCGCCGCAAGATCGACGAGGAGGGTCGGACGTAGCGGATCGTCAGCCACGGGTAGTGCGGCCGCCCGCTCGAGCAGGCCGATCGCCGCGGGGAGATCGCTTCGGCTCAGAGCTCTCCGCCCCGCGGATTCCAGCCGCCGGGATGCACGGGCCGCGACGGACCCGGCGTCCGTTCCGGCGCCTCGTAGCAACTGGACGTACCGATAGGCGCGCTCGAGGTGGTAGCCGACGATCTCCTCGAACTCAGGTATCCGGGTACTTGCCGCGCGCTCGAGCCAGGCTGCGAAGCGCTCGTGTAGCTCGGCCCGTGCGTCCTTTTGCAGCGACTGGTAGGCGGCGTCCCGGATCAATGCGTGGCGGAATCGAAACGCCTGTTCCCCCACGAAGGTCGGTCGATCCGGACGGATCAGGTCCCTGCGAACCAGCGCGCTCAGGCTGCGGTCGAGGGATACCTCCGAACGATCCGGAGCGAGATCGTCGAGGGCACCGCGGTGAAACTGGGTCCCCTCCACGGATGCCAACTCGACGAGCGCGCGCTCGTCGTCGGGAAGTAGCTCAAGACGAGCGCTCAGCAGGGCCTGAATCGTGGGCGGGAGGGAAAGGCGGGATGCGTCGCCGGACGGCCGCTCCTCGCCTCGGCGACCGACCTGCGTGTCATCGATGACCATCGCAAGCAGCTCTTCGGCAAACAGAGGATTGCCTTCGGCAGCCTCGGCAATCCGGGCCTCCGATTTGGCCGGCAGGGGTGACGCCCCGCGCAGGTTCGCGATCAGCTCGGCGCAATCGCCGAAGGTGAGCGGTTCCAGCAGCACGCAGGTGGCGTTCAGCTTGCCACCCGACCAGCCCGGACGTTGATCTAGCAGCTCAGGCCGCGCCAAACACAGAATGAGGATCGGGCATCCACGCGAGTAATCTGCAATGTGCTCGATGAGATCGAGAAACGTGGGTTCCGCCCAGTGCATGTCATCGAACACGACGATGAGCGGCCGGCGGCTGGCGAGCGCCTCGAGGAGCTTCCGGATCGCCCAGAACGTCTCCTCCGTCGCGCACGCCACCGGCGCGCCGACTCCGAGGACCGCCGCCACTCGCTCGGCGATCACCTGCGCCTTTGGTTCGTCGGCAACTTGCTCGACGATCGTGTCGACCGCCAGCTCCGCGCCGGGACGCCCATCTGAACTCGCCAGTTCCCGGAGTGCGTCTGCAAGCGGCCAGTAAGTGATCCCCTCGCCGTACGGCAGGCATCGCCCCGCCAGCACGGTGACGCCACCGCCGAGCCGTTCGACGAACTCCCCCGCTAAGCGCGACTTTCCCACGCCCGCCGACCCGAGCACCGTGTAGAGGTGACAGGCTCGGTCTGCTGCGATGTTGGAGAACACGCTCGAGAGAGCTTCGAGCTGTCGCACGCGGCCCACCAGCGGCGAGTGGAAGCGACGAGGCCGTTGGGGGGAACCGTGAGGAAGCACATCCACCAAACGAGCCGCGTCGATCGCACCGGCACCCTCCCAGTTACCTCGTTCGGCTGGCTCGATCTGCACGGCCCCGGCGACAAGCCGGGAGGTTGCCTGGCCGATCAGGATCTCGCCTTCGGCCGCAGCCTCCTGTATTTGCTTGGCGATCTTGACTGCCGCGCCAGCCGCCAATGGCTCGCCCTTGGCCCGATCACCGACGATCACCTCACCCGTGTTCACCCCGATTCGGATGCCAAGCCGCACGCCCCACGTTTGTTCGAGCTCTCGGTTCAGATCGGGCAACGCATCGCGCATCCCGACGGCTGCCCGCATCGCGCGTAGCGCATCGTCTTCATGCACAACGGGAACGCCGAAGATGGACATGACCGCGTCACCGAAATACAGCTCGACCGTTCCGCCATGACGCTGCACCACGGCACGCATCTCGTCGAAGTAGCGCGACATAAGGCCGTGCAGAGCTTCAGGATCCAACTGTCGGGTCAGCCCCGTGCTGTCGACTAAGTCCGAGAACAGCACGGTGACGATTTTGCGGGCCTTGCGTAGCCGACGCGGCGCATCGCTCGTGAGTTGGATTCCTGTATCACCGTTCCCGCGCTCGGGTGCAACCGACGGAGCAGCCCCCTCGCGCGCGCCCGGAGTGCCCTGGCCTCGCGCTGCCCGGGTGCCTTCGGACGGCGCGACGGGACCGTCCAGGCTCGGGTCTTGGCGCAGGATCGCCTCGTGCAGCTCTCGCAAGGCGCCGCCCGGCTCGACGCCCAGCTCGTCGATCAGCTTTTGGCGTGCCTCTCGGAAGTCTTCGAGCGCCTCGGCCTGGCGTCCGCACCGGTAGAGCGCGAGCATAAGCTGGCCTCGCGCCCGCTCCCGAAGCGGTTGCTCACGCACGAACGCCTCCAACTCTGGAATCAACTGCTGATCGCGCCCCAGAGCCAGTTCAGCTTCTATCAGCTCCTCACGACAGTTCAGCTTCAACTCATCGAGGCGGGCAATCGCGGGTTGAGCGAATCGCTCGTATGTGAAATCGGCTAGAGGAACTCCCCGCCATAGCGCGAGGGCGTCGCGCAACCGGCGCTCCGCGCCGGAATAGTCTCCGGTCGCGAGAGCAGCACGGGCGTCGGTGTACAACCGCTCGCAGCGACCAGCGTCGATCGTGTCGGCATCGATCTCGAGAACATATCCGCGGCCCCTGGTTACGAGGCGGTCGGCGGCAGCGCCCAGCGCCTTACGCAGACGAGAGACGAATACCTGCACGGTGTGTACGGCTGTGGAGGGCGGCTCGCCTCCCCATAGCAGGTCGATAAGCCGGTCGGTGGAGACCACCTCATTCCGGTTCAGGGCGAGGATGACCAGCAGGCCTCGCTGGCGCATTCCACCGGTGTCGACGGCCGCTTGGTCGACACGCACCTCGAACGGGCCGAGGAAAATGAACTCCACGGCAGCCCCCACGGCGCGAACACTACACACCCGGGCACCGAGAATGCGAGTTGGTCGAGTCATTGCCGAGCTTGAGCATGCTCGTTATTCACATCGGGTGCAAGCCCACACCCGGGCGGCCGCCGAGATCCACGGTCGCCTGCGTATCAGCACACCGTGCATCTGCTCTGTGCGTCAGATGGACAGTTCGGACCGGAATAAGGTGGAGCAACCCGCGGGGATGGTCACTCCATCAGAATCCATTGCGATCGCCCGCCAGGGCGTCGATCGTTACAAGCTGGTCCGTCGACTCCGCCGCAGCCGCACGACAAACACAGCGCCTGCCGTGCCCACGCAGAGGCAAGCGGCTGGGGCGGTCGCGCGTCCTGAGCCGGGCTCCTGGAAGACGCTCGGACCAATCGTGCTCGACGCTCCAAGCGACTTAGCTCCTCACTGCGAGGCGAAGAAGCCGGGCAATCCGCTGGCTGTCGCGATCGCGGTGGCGGTCGCCGCGCTGACGGCTATCGCAATTACGGCATTCCTGGCAAACGCCCGGGAAGCCTCCCCGTCGCCGCACACATCCACCGTCGTGCCTCCAGACCCGACGCGGTCCGGTGCCACGGTACGCATACACCGAGGCGGTAACGCACTTACCGCCGACGCGCGCGTTTGACCTAGGCGGTGCCGAGGTCAACAGGACGAGTGGCCGGGCGGCTCTCAGGGCCAGGCGGCTGCGTCTGCGACGTAGCTGTACCCCACAATCTCTCCCGCAGCCCCGACGCTCGCGCCACCGGTCGCTCCACCGCGGCCCGGACCGCGTCCTCCGTCCCGACGAGGATCAGCTCTCGGCGGGCTCGTGTGACCGCGGTGTACAGAAGCTCCCGGGTGAGGATGCGTGAGCTTGGGTCGGGCAGCAGCACGGCCGCGGTGTCGAACTGCGAGCCCTGACTCTTGTGAGTCGTCATCGCGTACACGGTCTCGACGGCGCCGAGCCGCAGCGGACTGAAGTGGAGCAGCCGGTTACCGCGCTCGAACACGGCGGTTGGGTGGGCGCCGGCGCCCTGGATGATCACCCCGGTGTCGCCGTTGTACAAGCCGAGCTCGTAGTCGTTTTCGGTGACGAGCAGCGGTCGCCCGACGTAGTCGCGCTGATCGGCGTCGAGGTCGGGGAGCTCGGCGGCCAGCCAGCCGACGACCCGCGAGGCCCAGTCGCTGACGCCGTAGGGCCCGCGCCGGTGGGCACACAGCAGCCGGAAACGGCCGAGCGCTTCGAGGGCGGCCTCGCCGGTGCCGGCGCGGGCGGCGGCGAACACCGCGCTTCCGGCCGCGACCGCCCGCTCGCGGACCAGCGCCAGCTCGGCCTCACCCTCAAACGGGTCGACCGGGAACCACGTCACCTCGTCCGGCGCGCCGCCGAGCGCGGCCACTACCCGATCGGGGTCGCCGGCCCGGATGGCGTCGGCCAGCGAAGCGATCCCGCCACCGTACCGATGGACGCGGTCGAGCACGACGATGCCCGGGGCAGGGCCGGCACGTGAATCATCCCCGACGATATCGCCGAGCACGACCCCCGCCTCGATCGACGTGAGCTGACCGGGATCACCGACCAGAATCAACCGCGCCTCGGGACGGACCGCTTCGACCAGCCGGCCCATCAACGACAGCGACACCATCGAGGTCTCGTCGACGATGACGACATCGTGGGGCAGGCGGTTGCCGCGATCGTGCGCGAACCGGCTGTGGCTGCCCGGGCGCCACCCGAGCAGCCGGTGGAGCGTCGACGCGCGCAGCCCCATCAGCAACTCGCGGACCGACTCGCCGAGCGGAAGCTCCGCGGTCTCCCCGTGGACGGCCTCCTCCAGGCGCGCCGCCGCCTTGCCGGTGGGCGCCGCGAGCGCGATCAGCGGCGGCCGGTCGCCGGCCACGGCGGCCTGTTCGAGCAGCTCCGCGGCCATCCGGGCCACGCGGGTCGTCTTGCCGGTGCCAGGGCCGCCGGCGATCACCTCCAGCCGCCCGGTCGCCCGCATCTCGTTGAGGTCGGCGGCAACCGCGCGCTCCTCGCGCCAGTACCGGTCGAGGTAGAGCCGGGTGCCGAGCAGTCGCAGCGGCCGCGCTTCGCCGGGGCCCACGCCGTCCTCGCCGTCCTCGCCGACCGCGACGAGCTCGCACCCCGCGAGCGCGTCGAGCCACTCGTCGACAGCCGGCCACGGCAGCTCCGACAAATCGACCGGCTCGTCGGATTCGACGGCCGCCGTGTCGCGAACAGTCGCCAGGTCGACGAACACGTGTCCCAGTCGGGGTCCGCGCACGGCCAGCGCGACCGCGAGTCGCACCGGGTCGCTCTCCACCCCGACGAGCCCGGCCAACCGCGCCGCGACGTGGACGTCCGCCGCCGACAGCAGTCCGATCTCGTTGAACGCTCGCAGCAGCCCCGTTGCGCCGATCGCCCGGCGCGCTTCGAACGGATCGGCGACCGCGCTCACGCCGAACCACCCCGGTCCAGCACATCGCTGAGCGCCACCACCAGCGGACCGGGCGGGCGCCACGCGAACACGCCCGCGTCCGCTCCCCCGGCCATGCCGCGCAGGAACAGATATAGGACGCCCGCCAAGTGCCGACCGGGCGAATAGCCGGGCAACCGCCAGCGCAGATAGCGGTGCAGTGCGACCGTGTACAGCAGCGCCTGCAGCCCGTAATGCGCGCGATTCATCTCCGCCACGAGCGCCTCGGGCCGATAGTGGGCGAGCGTCAGCGGCTCGCCGGCGGGTCCGAGCCAGTTCGTCTTGTAGTCGACGATCGCGAACCGCGGGCCATCCAGGCGCAACACGAGGTCGATGCTCCCGGTGAGAAAGCCCCGCACCTGCGACCGGAGCGCCGGATCCTCGAGTCGCGCGGCGTACGCAGCCATCGGATCGCCGGCGGGCAGGTGATCGCGGAGCGCGCTGGCGATCGCGTGAAGCGTCAGCCGCCCGGTGGGCTCGTCTCCGCCCGCCAGCGGCAACTCGAACTCGAGCTCGTCAAGGCGGTCGGAACGCGCTACGTCGCGCAGACGCAGCCCGCCGACCAGCGAACCCAGCGGCGTCTCGATCGCGGCCCGCAACCCCTCGACCACCTGGTCGGGCTCCCCCAGGTCGAGCGACCGGCGCGTCCCCGCCTCGGCCATCCGCAACCCGAGCTCGAGGTCGAGGTCCGGCGCCGTGAACTCGGTCGCCTGGAGCACGGTATGGACGAACGTGCCGAAATCGACCCCGACAGGGCCTGCGCCGAGCAGCGATTCGCGCGCCGCCATCTCAGATCGAAAGTCGCCCGCGCCGGGGACCACAACCGGAGTGGCAGTCTCGGGCTCGTCGCTCAGGACGGGCCGCTCGGGCTCGCTTGCGACGAGCGCGTCGTGCGCCTCGGCCGTGATGTCGGTGTAAGAGGTCCGCCGCCACCACAGGTCGAGCCGGCGGTCGAACCGCGCCGCCGCGAGATCGAGCGGCGCGTCGACCGGCGGACTCCATGTCGTCGGTCGCTCGAGGGTCGACCGCTCGACGCGGATGCATCCCGGTGCGACCGCCGCGAGCTCGCGGAAGCGCTCCGCGGCGGCGTCGTCGGTCGGCGTCCACCCGCCGTCGGGCGCGACGTTGCCGTCCTCGTCCATCGCGAACAGCAACCGACCGAGCGGCGAGTTGCGGCTGTCATAGGAGCCGGCCCACCAGATCACCGCCTGGTGTTTGGCGCGAGTCAGCGCGACGTACGCGAGCCGGAGATCCTCGCCGCGCTGCTCGACGCGGTGCCGGCGCACGTGGGAGCTCCAGGCGCGTCCCTCGAGCCCAACGTCGATCGTCCGCCGGAACCCGGCCGCGGGGTCGTGGAAGAACACGGGCTCGGCGTCGCGCGAGATGTAGCTCGCCTCCCAGAGGAACGGGGAGTACACGACCGGAAACTCGAGGCCTTTGCTGCGATGGATCGTCAGCACCTGCACCGCCTCGGCGTCCGATTCGAGGCGCCGGGCCCGCTCGTCCTCGGCGTCGTCGCGTTCCGAGTCGGCAATCCGCTCTGCGAGCCACCCGCGGAGCGCGGTCACGCCGAGTCGTTCGGCGGTGGCGGCGCGGTGCAGCAGCTGCGCGATGTGGTTCAGGTCGGTCAGCCGCCGCTCGCCTCCCGTGTCGGCGAGCGCCCGCGCGGCGAGGTCCTCCTCGACCATGATCGCCTCGGTGAGCGCGGCCACGCCCCCGTCCCGGAGGATCCGGCTCCAGCGATGAAGGCGGCGGTGGACCCCCTCCCACTCGGACTCGGCGGCGGTGGCGATGCGTTCGCCGCTCCAGCCGAGGAAGAGCGTCGCGGCGGCGGTCCTCGCCCGGATCGTCGAGGCCGGGCGCTCGAGCGCCTCGAGCAGCCGCAACCAGTTTCGGGCGGTCGTCGTGGCGAACACGTTGCCCCCGCCGTTGATGACTGCCGGGACCCGCGCGGCGGTCAGCTGCTCGCAGACGAGGTCGGCATTCGCGTGGGTGCGCACCAGCACCGCGATGTCTCGCGGGCAGATCGGCTCCCTGCGGGTCGGCGACCCGTCGGGGGACCGATGCTCGATGCACGCACCTGACCCCAGCAGCCGCACGATGTCGGCGGCGAGATCGCGCGCGACGTGCGCACGCGCCGACGGCGCCCTGGCATATCCGTAGTTGGTCTGCTCGATCGTCGGCTCGTCGCGATGCACGATCCGGACACGCAGCGCAGCGTCCGTCGGGGCACCGTGGAGCCGAGAGGTCTGATGAGCCGGCGCGGCCCTAACCTCGCGATAAACGATGTCCTCGTGGCCGAGTCGCGCCTTCGCGAACAGCGCGTCGAAGGCGTCTAGCAGGGGCTGGTCGCTGCGCCGGTTGACGAGCAGCGTGGCGTGCCCGTCCGCAGTGGCGGCGGCCACGAGGTACGCGTACACGTCGGCGCCACGGAAGGCATAGATCGCCTGCTTGGGATCGGCCACCAGCACCAAGGTCACGCCCTCGGTGGCGAACGCTCGGTGGAGGATCTGCCACTGGATCGGGTCGGTGTCCTGGAACTCGTCGACCAGGACCACGTCGTAGCGAGTACGCAGGCGCTCCCTCGCAGCCGGTCCGTTCGGACCGTCGAGGATCTTGTTCAGGCGCGTCAGCAGATCGTCGTAGGTCATGACCGCGAGCCGGCGCTTGCGCTGCTCGAGCTCGTCTCGCACCACCCGGGCCAGGCGGTAGCGCATCGAAGCGGTGCTGTCCTCGGGCTCACCCACCGGCTCGAGCTTCGCCATCGGGTTGAACACCGCCGCGCGCGCGATCTGCAGCGCCTCGGCACGGCTGAACCTCGCGCCGCCCCTCCGCCCGAATCGCCGGACGTACAGGTCGTCGAGCGCTTGCTCGAGCAGGTCGGACACGTCCTCGACGAACGCGGTCTCGCGATCGAGATCGCCGACCGTGCTGAGCTCCGCGAGCACCTCCTGGCAGAAGCCGTGGGTGGTGGCGATCGTGGCCGCATCGAAGTCGGCGACGGCGCTCGCCAGTCGGTCGCGGCGCAGGCGGACCTCCTCGGGCGAGCCCGTGGCGAGCAGCGTCACCACTGCGTCGGTCCCAGGGTCTGAAGCGCCGGCGAGGATCCACGACAGCTGCTGTTCGCAGCCGACCAGTCGCTCCCGCACACGGTCACGGAGCTCACCGGTCGCCATCCGCGTGAACGTGATCAACAGCAGCCGATCGAGCGGCGTGCCCTCGGCGACGTAGCGCGCGGCGAGCGCGGCGATCGTGTACGTCTTGCCGGTTCCGGCGCTCGCCTCGAGCACAACCGTGCCCGACGGGAGCGGACCGCACAGGTCGAACTCGGCGTAGGCCTCGACGATCCTCATCGATCGCTCACCGTCTCGACCGCCAGCAGGCCGCGCCACAGGCGCATCGCGTAGCGCCCGAATCTTGTGGTCTCGGTCTGATCCCACCCTGGTCCCTCCTCGTCGTCGCGCGGCCGGGGCTCGAGCAGCCGCGCCAGCGGGACGGCGTCGCCATGGACCAGCACGTGCTCGGGTTGGCGGTCCTCCTTGTCGAACCGGAACACGGTCTCCCAGGCCTCGCGCGCTGCGGCCGGGCCGTCCTCGCCCGATATCACCGCTTGGGCGTAGGCGGCGGAGGAGTCGCACGCGATCGGGAGAGGCTCGCGCATCCCGCGCTCATAGAGATCGAGGAGAACGCTCAGCTGTTCGGTCGCGAAGCGCCGGCGCGAGGATGGATCGTCGGCGAGCGGCGCGATCCGCGCCACCGTGGCGTCGGCCCAGCGCGCGTCGGCGCGGGCGCGGCCGATCACCACCGATTCGAATGCCCGCTCGGGTCGCGCGGCGCTGAGTGCGAGCAGCCTCACCCACGCGCGCAAGCGGTCGCGCGGCCGGACACGCGAGTAGGAGATCGCGCGGAGCGTGTCCCCACAGACACCGGTGACCGTGCCGGCGAGCGTCCGCCCGTCTCCGAGGCCGATGTTGACGTCGAGCGAGGCGGGCGCCCGGTCGACGCCGAGCGACCGCGCCTCGTTTGCGAGCTGCTCCACGACCGCGCCGACGCGCGCGAGCGCGGGGCGCGCCAGCTCGCCGGGTGGGAGTGCCCCTCTGGCGATCTCGGCCTGCATACACGCCGTGAGCTCCGCGCCGGCGAGAACTCCCTCGAGCAGCCGTTGCCCGACGCCCCAGGTCTCGAGGGCGTCGAGCTCGACGGGCATCGAGTCCTCCACCTCGTCGTAGAACTCGCTCACGCTGATCCCGAGGCGGTCGCGCAGGAGCGCCCTGGTTGGGTGTTCGACGAACCGGATCAGACTGTTCAGCTCGATGAGCGCGTCTTCTCGCGGCGGCAGCGGCGCCGCCAGGAACGGCTCGCGGGGCCTGCGCTCGCCGCTGAGCGCCTTGGCCCCGCCGAGCGCCTGCGGGTCGAACCCCCAGGGGCGATCGGGAACGAGCCGTCCGGGCGTGAAGTTCCGAGGGTCGAACGGCTGGAGCGGATGGTGAACGACCACCTGCTCGCGCGCGGAGTCCTCGGCGCCGCTGACCGTGCGCTCCACCACGTCGAGCAGCTCGCCCACGGGTACCGCCGGAGGACGCGGGAGGTTCGTGCGCTCGTCGTTGCCGGTGTAGGTGATGATCACCCGCTCGGTCGCCGCAAGCAGCGCGTCGAGCAGCATCTGCCGATCCTCGGCGCGTGGGTCGCGATCGCCGACGTGCGGCTCGGCCAGCATCAGGTCATCGCCATCTCGGCGCGCACGACGCGGGAACTCGCCGTCGTCGAGTCCGAGGATGCAGACGACCCGGTGCGGCACCGAACGCATCGGCACGAGCGTGCACACCGTCAGGTGACCGGTACGGAAGTTCGCGCGGGTCGGGCGGCCGCGCAGACGGTCGGACAGCAGCACGCGGACGTCGGCCAGCTCGAGCGTCGCCGCGCTCGACCCGGTCTCGCCTACGGACTCGCCGTCAACATCGGCGAGTAGGCGCTGGAGCTCGCGGCGCTGCCACGAGTCGCGGTCGCTGGTCGCAGTGAGCCAATCGGCGGCCTCTGCGATGGCAGCCGTCCACCGCGCGATCGGCTTCGGATCGGTGAGCCCATCCGCGGCGAGGCGGACACGGTCGACAAATTCAGCGACGCGGCCGGCGAGGTCGATTGCGCCGCTGTCGACGTCGTCGAGCGGAAGCACGCCGCCGAGAAACGGCCGGTCCTCCTCGGTCATGGAGACGCCGACCAGCATGCGGTCGACGCCCCTGCGCCACGTGTTGGCGTTGACGGTCCCGAGCTTGAACGGCTCGCGGTGGCCGGCGTCGAATCCCCAGCGGATCCCACTCGCCGCGACCCAGTCCTGCATGCGCGACAGGTCGTCATCGTCGAAGCGGAAGCGGCGGCGGACGGGCTCCCGGGCCGCCAGGTCGAGCAGTTGCGAGGCGGTCGCGCGCTGGTCGGCGAGCGCGAGAAGCTGGCTGACGACGCCGAGGACCGGGTTGGTCTGGCGGAGCGAGCGGTCCGCGAGCCTGACTCGGAGGTCCGGCAGCCGGTCGCGTCGGCCGGCGATCGCGTCCTCCTCATCGTCGCCGTCCTCGGCGGAAGCGACGCGGCCCGCCCCGAAGGTCGCCTGAATCAGCGGCGCGAACGTGTCGATGTCCGGGCACATCACGATCACGTCCCGCGGCTCGAGCGTCGGGTCGTCCTCGAGCAGATGAAGGACCGCGTCGCGCAGCACCTCGACCTGACGCGCGCGGCCGTGGCAGGCGTGGATCTGGACGCTCCGGTCGGCCGTGTGCAGGCGCCGGCGGGCATCCGGCTCGCCCGGCAGCGGCGGCCCGGGTGGCTGGCGGTCCTCGCGGATGTCGTGCTGGATGGCCTCGAGCAGCGTCCGCGGCTGGTCCTCGGGCAGCCCGTGGTGGTGGTCGACGCCGTTGCCCGTGCCCGCGATCACGAGTTGGAGCTCTCGGACGTCCCGCCCCCATGACGCGAGCAGTCGGTTGACCGGCAGATGCGCGGTCCGGTCGTCGTGCCGATCGACGATCGGCGGCCCGTCGTGGAGCGCGTGCTCGACCCCTCGCCACAGCGACGGCGAGGGATGGAGCACGAACACGTTGACGTCGCGCGCGGCGGCGATCGCGGCCAGGACCTCGAGGTACGAGCGCGGCATTCGAGTGAGGCCGAACAGCGACAACCTGGGCGGCAGGTCCAGGATCGCCGGGTCCTGTCGGATCCGCTCACACGCGGTGGCGAGCCGCTCGGCCGGGCTCGGGGCGCCGATCCGCGCGCGCAGGCGCCGCCACAGCTCCGGCTGCCAGTCGTCGCCTAGTCGATCCGCTCCCGCGACCCAGTCACGCACCATGTCCGGGCGATGGACGCCGTAGCGGTCGAACAGGTCGGCGATGTGGCGCACCACGCCGAAGCGGCGGGTCGGAACCTCGGGCCCGCCGCGCGCTCCCTCGAGGTGGCGCGCGAGCGTGGCCAGCCACGGCTCATCGAGGCACTCATCGACGACCTCGAGCAGCGGCCAGACGGAGCGCTCGGCCAGCCACGGGTCGTTGTCCGGGTCGATCCCGGTCGCGGCGGCAAGCGCTCCCTGGATGAGACGCCCGGGAAACGGGAACTCGACGTTCGCGCACACGCCGTCTCGACGGGAGCCCGTGGTTCCGAGGCGCGTCGACATCCGCTGGGTCAGCCAGCGCTCGATCCCGCGGGTAGGCACCGCGACGACCTCGGCCACGAACGGGTCGTCGAGAGGCTCGAGCAGCCTGTCGGCGAGACCGTCGGCGAGACGGTCCGCGCGCTCGGCTCGGTGGACATGCAGCATTTGTTACGACCCTAGCTCGGGGGGTGATTTCCGGGGCGCCTGCGACTCTTGTAGTCAGAGTGCTAATCACCGACCCCGAAACCATCCCCGCGGCCGCCCTGGCTCGGCTTCGAATTTTGACCGATGATCCGGACGCGGAGTTCCGTCCAGGACAGCTCGAGGCGATCAAGGACGTGGTCGCCGACCGGGCGAGGGTCCTGTGCGTCCAGCGGACCGGTTGGGGCAAGTCGGCGGTGTATTTCGTCGCGACGGCCCTGCTCCGGGTGGCCGGCGCGGGGCCAACGCTGATCGTCAGCCCGCTGCTGGCGCTGATGCGAAACCAGATCGCGGCCGCCGAGCGTCTCGGGCTGCGGGCGCACACGATCAACAGCACCAACCGCGAGGAGTGGGACGAGGTCCGCCACCGGCTCGCGGCCGGCACGATCGACCTGCTGTTGATCAGCCCCGAGCGACTGAACAACCCCCGCTTCCGCGAGGACATGCTCCCGCTGTTCGCGAGGTCGGTCGGCCTGCTGGTAATCGACGAAGCGCATTGCATATCGGATTGGGGCCACGACTTTCGCCCCGATTACCGGCGGGTCAGGGACATGCTCGACGCGCTCGCGCCGGGCGTCGCGGTCCTCGGAACGACCGCGACCGCCAACGACCGGGTCGTCGCGGACGTGGTCGCGCAACTCGGGGCTGAGGACCGCGAGCCACTCCGGACCTACCGCGGACCGTTGGCACGGTCAAGTCTCCGGCTCGAGACGCTTGAGTTACCGCGGCCCGCGGAACGACTGGCGTGGCTGGCGGCGAACCTCCCGCGCATGAACGGCTCCGGGATCGTGTACACGCTCACCAAGCGCGACGCCGACCAGGTCGCGGGATTCCTGAGCGCCCAGGGAATCCCCGCCGTGCCCTACAGCGGCGAACAGGAGACCGGCGACCGGATCGACGCCGAGGACCGGCTGCTCCGCAACGAGATCAAGGCGGTGGTCGCCACGAGCGCGCTTGGGATGGGCTACGACAAGCCCGACCTGACGTTCGTCGTGCACTACCAGGCGCCCGGGTCGGTCGTCTCCTACTACCAGCAGATCGGTCGCGCCGGCCGCGGCGTCGAACACGCCGACATCGTCCTGCTGCGGGGCGGCGAGGACCGCCGGATCCAGGACTTCTTCATCGAGCAGGCGTTTCCCGACCGCGAGCGGGTATCCGCGGTGCTCGCGGAACTCGAAACCGCCGGCGAGGACGGGCGGACGACCCGCGAGTTGTTGGCCGTAGTCAACCTCGGCATGGGCCGGATCGAGGCGATGCTCAAGATCCTCGACGTCGAGGGCGCGGTCGCGCGCACCGGGAGCCGATGGCGACTGGTGCCGGGCGCCGATTGGACTTACGACGGCGAGCGGTACGCCCAGGTGACCGCGCTCCGCCGCGCCGAGCAGCGCGCGATGGCAGCGTTCGGCGCGGACGGTCGCTGCCTCATGCGGGTGCTCCAGGAAGAGCTCGACGACCCCTCGCCGCAGGACTGCGGCCGCTGCTCGGTATGCGCCGGTCCGCGATTCGACACCCCGCTCGATCCGGCGCTGGTGGAGGCCGCCGGACGGCACCTGCGCTCCGCGCCGATCGAGCTCGAGGTGCGCAAGATGGCGCCCGACGCCGGCGGCGTGATGCGCAAGATCCCCGCGGACGTGCTCGTCGAGCCGGGGTGGGCGCTGGCGCGTTTTGGCGACGGCGGGTGGTGGCCCGCTCTCGAGCGCGGCCTGGAGAGCGGCGAGTTCCCGGAGGACGTGGTCCACGCGATGGCGGACGTGGTGCGGCGAGCGGGCGGCGTCGACTGGATCACGTCGGTGCCGTCGGTCCGCCTCGGCGAGGTTGTCGCGCGGCTGGGCGCTCGCATGGCCAAGGCGCTGTCCGTCCCATACGTCGAGCTCGTGGCTCGCGCGGACGAGCGGCCGCCACAGCGCGAGATGGCCAACGCCGCCCAGCAGGCCGCCAACGTCCGGGGTGCGTTCAAAATCGTGGCCACGCCGCCCCCGGGGCTGGGCGCGCTCCTCGACGACCGCCGCATCTCCGGCTGGACGCTCGCGATGGTCGGCGGTCAGCTCCGCCGTGCCGGTGCGGAGCGGGTACTTCCGCTCGCGCTGGCCACGCTCCAGTAGCGTGTGCGGCGTGCGTCGATTCATAGTCGTCAACCTGTTGTGCGCCGTCGGGCTATCAGGGGTGACCGCGGGGGTGGCATCCGCGAGCCCGGTCGACGCCCACGCGGCCCAGGCGACCGTCCCGATCGTCGTCGTCAAGACCAGGAGCGGCGCCACCGCTGCGCTCGTCCGCGTGTTCATTCACGGTCGGCTCATCCCCATGCTGATCGACACCGGCGCGACGGTGTCGGTGATCAACCAGACCGCGGCGCGCCACCTGCACCTGAAGACGGTCGGAAAGCGTCACCGGTTCTGCGGTGTCACGGGTTGCGCCCTGGCGAGCCGCGTCCGCGTCTCGAACTGGAGCGTCGACGGGGTGGTGCCGCTGCCCACGGTCGTCGTCTCGAGCTCTCCGATCGCCGGGCTCAACGCGCAGGGGTTCGGTCTGCTCGGGTCGGACGTCCTGTCGCGGTTCGGGTCGGTGACGATCAATTACGCGGCCAAGCAGCTGACGCTCGGCTGACGGTCTTGTAGGGCCGGCTTCGCCGGCGTCCGTCGGATGTCGCGCGGCAGGCCCCGTCTGCGAGGCACGGATGCCGAGCGGGGCCGTCGCCGCGTCCGCCGTTCCACCGGGTGGGTCCTAAGCGCACACTCGACCCGTCGCGGAAAATGCGAACGTGCGTTCACGAACGCATATGGGTCACAACCGCACGCTGCAGCCGGGGTCCGCGTCGAGTGTGCCGTCATGACCCACCGGACGAGCGCCGTCGTGACCCACCGGACGAGCGCGCGAGTGGCCGTCAGCGCACCGCTTACCTCATTCAGCGGTGAACCCGCCGTCGACCGGCAGCGCGACACCGGTGATGAACGACGCCTGCTCGGAGGCCAAAAACAGGGCGGCGGCCGCGCATTCGGCGGGTCGAGCCAGCCGTCCGAGCGGCTGGGCGGTCGCGAACTCCCGGCGCGAGCGCTCCGGGTCGGGCAGCTGCTCAAAGAAGCTCTCGAGCATCGGGGTGTCGACGATGCCCGGACACACGGCGTTGACGCGGATGCCCTCGGAGGCCCAGTCGAGGGCGAGCGCCCGAGCCAGCTGGATCGCGGCGCCCTTGGTCGCGCAGTAGATCGGCGAGTCCCGCTGGGCGACGAGGCCGGTCTTCGACGCCATCACGACCAGACTCCCCGTAGTGCGAGCGAGGGCTCGGTGAGCCGATTGGGCCAGGTGCACGACGGCCCGCAGGTTCACGGCCAGTAGCCGGTCGATGTCCTCCTCGGTGGTGTCATCGAGCGACCGGGCGAGGTTCACGCCGGCATTCGCCACCACGGCGTCGAGCCTCCCGAACCGCTCCTCCGCCAACGAGACTGCCGACTCGTTGACCGCGCGATCGGTCACGTCGCCGGCGACGACGGCAACGCGCTCGGCCTCGGGTTGGAGCGACGATTCGTCACGGTCGACGAGGACGAGGTCCCAGCCGGCGCCCGCGAACACCTCAGCGCAGGCGGCGCCGATCCCGTTGGCCGCGCCGGTGATGATCGCCGCGCTCACGCTGCCAGGCCGTACACCGCGGCGGCGGTCCCGCCGAGCACCGCCTGCCGGGCCTCCGCCGAGGCACCGTCGAGCGCCCCCAGCGTCTCATCCCAGACTCGCGAAAAGTCGCCCGCCATCAGGCACACCGGCCAGTCCGAGCCGAACATCAACCGGTCCGCTCCGAACGCGGCGAGCGCCACCTCGACGTACGGCCGCAGATCGTCGGCGGACCACCCTTCGGGAGCGACGGTGTTCAGCCCCGACACCTTCGCGTAGACGTTCGGGTGCTCCGCGGCAGCCGACAACTCCGCCGCCCACGGCCCTACCGCCCCGGACGCGATCGGCGGCTTACCGAGGTGGTCGATCACGATCCGCAGCCCCGGAAGCTCGGACGCTAACCCTGGCACGTGCACCAGGTGGCGCGGGAACACGGCCGGGATCTCGAACACGAGCCCCCGCTCCGCCAGAAGCGCCAGGCTTCGCCGGACCGGCAGGCGCAGAAGCCAGTCCGGGTCGGGCTCGTCATGCACGAGGTGCCGGACGCCACGGAACGCGGGGTCCCGCCGATACCGATCGAGCGCCCGCTTGGTGGCGGGCGGGTCGAGCAGCGGCACCCAGCCGACGACGCCGGCGATCCACGCGTGCTCGCGCGCTCGGGCCAGCATCGCCTGGGTTTCGGCGAACGAGTTGGCCGCCTGCACGGTGATGCAGTGATCGATCCCGGACCGGCGCAGCAGCGGTTCGAGGTCGGCGGGTTCGAAGTCGCGTCGAATGGACGCGTACTCCGAGGCCATCAGCCACCCGTACTCGACCTCGCCGAGGTTCCAGAAGTGCTGATGGGCGTCGACTCGCGCCGCCTCAGCCAACGTCGACCTGTCGCGGCGATCCGCACTTCGGGGTGACGAACTGACGCACGACGGGATTGTTCAGGTCGTGCCGTGTGACGAACACCTCGCCGGTGTTCTCGCTCTGCGGCCGCCCCTCGTGGCGCAGCATCGCTACGGCGGCGCGCACGCCGTCGTACCCCATCCGGAACGGGTCCTGTGAGATCAGCCCCGCGACGACGCCTTGCCTGACTCCGTCCACCTCGTCCGGCGAGGTGTCCCAGCCGACGATCTTCACCTTGTCCGCTCGATGCGCGATTCGCACCGCCTCCACCGCTCCGACGTCACTGGACTCGTTGGCCGCGAACAGACCCTTCAAGTCGGGGTTGGCGGTCAGGATGTTGGAGGTGACGGTCAGCGCGGTGTTGTAGTCATTCTGGCTGTACTGGATGCCGAGAAGGTGCAGCTTCGGGTACTTCTTGAGCTCCTCCTCGAACCCCTGCACACGCTGGTCGTTGGTCTGGCTGCCAGCGTGGAAGGCGATGATCGCAACCTTGCCACCGCCAGGTCCGATCGCCTTGGCGAGCTTGTCGGCGGCTAGCTTCGCTCCGCTGATGTTGTTGGTCGCGATCAGCGGGACGTCCGACGGCTGCGGCGTCGTCCCCGAGTCGATCGAGACGACCTTGATGCCCGCCTTGGTGGCGCCGTTCGACACCTCGTTCATCGCTGTGGCGTCGGTGGCGGCGTAGACCAGGCCGTTGACGCCCTGGGCGATGTAATTGTTGAGCAGGTTGAGCTGCCCGACGACGTCGGTCTCGTCGGTCACGCCGTTCCAGGTGACCTGCACGCCCGGCAACTGACGCGCCGCGCACGTGGCGCCTTCATGCACCTTGCTCCAATAGTCCAGCCCGACCGACTTGGGGATCACCGCCAGGTGGATCGGTGGGGTCTTCTGAAGCGTGATCTTGGCCTTGTGGTCCTTTACCACCGCACATCCTGACGTAGCCACGGCAAGCGCGGCGATGGCGAGGTTGCACAGCCGTCTACGCAGCATGGGCGCTCCCAGGCTCGGCCCGCGCGCCCCCTCGCTGGTCATCCCCGCCCGCCTTTCGTCGCTCCATCTGCTCCGATGCCGCGGACAGGCGCCGGCGGCGGACCTGGTCCCACCACACCGCGAGCCAGATGATTACGCCGATGATCACCTGCTGCCAGTACTGGGTGATGTTGAGCAGCACGGCGCCGTTGGTGACCACCGCGATGAGAAACGCCCCGATCATCGTTCCGCCGATCGTCCCGACGCCGCCGAACAGGCTGGCGCCGCCGATCACGCAGGCAGCGATCACGTTGAGCTCGAGCCCGACGCCGTAGTTCGGCTGCCCGGAATGAACCAGCGAAGCGGCAATCATGCCGCCGAAACCAGCCAGGGCAGCCGGAATCATGTACACGACGATGAGGTATCGGTTGAGCGGAATGCCCGACAGCCGCGCCGCCTCCTGGTTTGACCCGATCGCGTACGCATAGCGTCCGAGCTTCGTGCGCGAGAGGATCAGGTGGCCGGCCACGGCAATCACGGCCAGGTAGATGATCGGCATCGGGATCGGGCCGATCTGGCCCTCGCCGAACAGCCGGAAGCTGGACGGCAGGCCGTACACCGCGTTCTCGCCTCCGACGATGAACGGCAGCCCGCCGACTACGCTGAGTGTGCCCAGCGTGGCTATGAACGGCGGCAGTTTCATCTGCGTGACCAGCAGCCCGTTGATGCAGCCGATCAACGCGCCGGCGAGAACCGCGATCAGGATTCCGACCGGGATCGGCAGGCCAGCCTTGGCAATCGCCATCGTGCCGAGGATGCCGCCGAGGCCGGCGACCGCGCCGACCGACAGATCGATTCCGCCGGTGAGGATCACCAGCGTCTCGCCGACGGCGATGATGGCCACGATCGAGACCTGGACCCCGATGTTGAACAGGTTGTTGGAGGTCAGGAAATAGGGAGACGCAATCGTCAGCAGGATCGCGACGAGGATCAAGCTGCCCGCGGCCGCCAATTGCGAGGCGACGTCCTGCATCCGTTCGCGGACGCGGTCGGGCAGTCCCAACGAGACCGACGCTCGTGACGCTCCAGCGTGTGTACTCATGTCATGCAGCCTCCCGTTCCACGCCCGACGCGAGCGCCATGATCCGCTCCTCGTCGAACTCGTTGCGGCTCATCTCCCCCACGGTGCGGCCGTCGCACAGCACGACGATCCGGTCGCACATGTTGGTCAGCTCGGGCAGGTAGGAGCTGATCAGCACGATCGCCTTCCCGTCCGCCGCCAGCTCACCAATCAGCTTGAATAGCTCGGCCTTGGCCCCGACGTCGATCCCGCGCGTGGGCTCGTCGAACAGCAGCACGCGCGCCTCGGTCTCGAGCCACCTGGCCACGACCACCTTCTGTTGGGTCCCGCCGGACAGCGCCTCGACCGGGGTGCGCAGCGACGGCGTGCGGATGTCGAGCTGCTCGACCCGCCGCTCCGCCGCCTCGTGCTCATGCCTGCGATCGATCCATGCGCCGGGCCCGGGAATTCGGGCGAGCGTGATGTTGTGCTCGACCGACAGCTGCATGGCCAGTCCCTCGCCCTTGCGGTCCTCGGTCAGATAGCCAATTCCGGCGGCGATCGCCTCGCTCGGCGAACGGAGCTTCAGCTCCTTGCCGTCGAGCTCGATCCGGCCTTCGTCGATCGGATCGGCGGCGAACACCGCACGGGCGAGTTCGGTCCGGCCCGCGCCGATCAGGCCCGCGAAGCCGAGGATCTCGCCGGCGCGCACTTCGAACGAGCAGTCGTGAAGGATCCCCGCCCGCGTGATGCCCGCGGCGCGCAGAACGACGTCGCCCCGCTCCGACTCGGACTTCGGATAGAGGGTGTCGATCTCCCGCCCCACCATCAGGCTCACCAGCTTCGATTCGTCGAAGTCACCCTTTCCGAGCGTCTCGACTACCGTCCCGTCGCGCATGACCGTCACCCGGTCGGCGATTCGCACGACCTCCTCGAGCCGATGCGAGATGTAGAAGATCGCGATCCCGTCGCTCTTGAGCTCCTCGATCAGCCCGAACAGGTCCTCCATCTCGGCTTCGGTCAGCGTCGCCGTCGGCTCGTCCATGATCACCACCTTGGCGTCGACCGCGAGCGCCTTGGCAATCTCGACGCGCTGCTGGTCGGCGACCGACAGCGTCGAGACGCGGCGTCCGGGGTCGATGTCGAGCCGCACGCGCTCCAGCAGTTCACGGGCGCGCCGCTTCTCGGAGCCACGGACGATCAGCCCCGCGCGCGTGCGTTCGCGTCCGAGCGCGAGATTGTCGGCGACCGTCAGGTGGGGAGCGAGCGCAAACTCCTGATGGACCATCGCGATGCCGAGCCGCTGCGCATAGCGAGGGTTGCGGAAACGAACCGCCTTACCTTCGACCTCGATCGTCCCGTCGCTCGGCCGCTCGAGCTGCGAGAGCAGCTTCATCAGTGTCGATTTGCCCGCTCCGTTCTCTCCCGCCACGGCGTGAACTTCGCCGGGGTGAATGTCGAGACTTACATCCTCGAGCGCCTGCACACCCGGGAAGCGCTTACTCACACCGCGGATCTCGACCACGGCGCCGTTACTTGTGGCACTCTCCACCTTGGTCACTCTCCACCTTCGTTCTTGACATTTCCCGCGGCGGCGGATGTGAAACGTCAAATCAAGAGAATTTGGTGAGGTGACTCGATCGGTGTCAGCGTGCTGTCATACCTCCATCGACGACCATCGCCGCGCCGATCACCGATGCCGCCTCGTCCGAGGCGAGATACGCGGCCATCGCCGCGATCTCGTCCGGCGAGACGAGCCGCCCGTGCGGCTGGCGCTCCTCCATGGCGCTCCGCGCCTTCTGGGGATCGTCGTAGCCACTGGTGATCCGCTTCACCCACGGCGTGTCGACCGTGCCCGGGGCGATGCAATTCACGCGAATCCCCTCGGCAACGTGATCGATAGCCGCCGCGCGGGTCAGCGCGAGGATCCCACCCTTGGCCGCGCAGTACGCCGCGCGATCGGCCACGCCGACGAGCGCGGCGACCGACGACATATTGATGATCGCGCCGCCGCCGCTGTCGCGTATCAACGGAATCGCGTGCTTCATGCCGAAGAACGTGCCGCTCAGGCACACGTCGAGCACGCGGTGCCAATCGGCGGCGTCGGTGTCGGGAGTGGTGGCCGCGATCCCGATCCCGGCGTTGTTGACGAGCACGTCCAGCCCGCCCCATTCCTCGCCCGCGCGGGCGATCATCGCGGCCGCACTGTCCTCGCTGCTCACATCGACCTCGTGCGCGAACGCGGTCGGCCCGATCTCGCCGGCGACCGCTTCGGCGGCCTCGCCGTCGACGTCGGCAACCATCACCCGCGCGCCCTCCGCGGCCAGGCGAATCGCGATCGCCCGGCCGATTCCAGCACCGGCCCCGGTCACGATCGCGCGCCGGCCGGTCAGTCGGGACGGGATCAACTGCTCGGGCTCAGACATCCTGATAGACGGTGACCTCCTCGGTGTAGAACTGCTTCGCGGCGCTTCCCTGCTCGTGCGGCCCGTAGCCCGATTGCTTCGTTCCGCCGAAGGGCACGTGCACGTCAGCACCGGCGGTCTGCGAGTTCACGTGGATGATCCCGGCCCGGAGCTCCTCCACGCACCTGCTCGCAGTGGCGAGGTTCGTGGTGAACACCGCCGCCGATAGGCCGAAGCGAACGCCGTTAGCGCGCGCGATTGCCTCCTCGAGGCTCCCGAAGCGGTAAAGCGTCGCGACCGGTCCGAACACTTCCTCGCACGACAGGAAGGCATCGTCGGCGACGTTCTCGAACACGGTCGGGGCGATAAGGTAGGCGTCCGGGTCAGCCCGCTCGCCTCCGGCGACGACAGTCCCACCCTCGTCCCGCCCCCCAGCGATGCCCTCGAGAACGCTGTCGAACTGCGCCTCGTTGACGATCGGCCCGACCTCAGTGTCCGGATCGGACGGGTCACCGACCTTGCCCTCGCTGACGCGCTTGAGGAAGCGCTCGCGGAACGAGTCGTAGATCGTGTCCTGCACGTAGATCCGGCGCGTGGCGGTGCACTTCTGGCCGGCCGACCAGAACGCGCCCACATAGGCGGCCTGGACCGCGGCGTCGAGCGACGCGTCCTCGGCGACGATCAGCGGGTTGTGGCCGCCGAGCTCGAGCTGGACGCGCTTGCCCAGCGACGCGGCGCGATCACGGACGCCGTGGCCGACCGCCACCGAGCCGGTGAACGAGATCGCCGGTACGCGCGGATCGGCCACGAGCGGCTCGCCGACCTCGCTTCCCCGGCCGATCACGATGTTCAGCACACCTTCGGGAAGCTCCGCCTCCTCGAGCGCGCGCGCCAGATGCAATCCGGTGAGCGGCGCGTCCTGGGCCAGCTTCAGGACGACTGTGTTGCCGTAGGCCAGCGCCGGCGCGGTCTTCCAGGCCGGGATCGCCGCCGGGAAATTCCACGGCGTGATCAGCCCGACCACCCCCAGCGGTCGCCGCCGGGTGAACACCGTCGACCCGGTCGCCGACTGCTCGAACATTTCTCCGACCGGCCGCCAGCCTTCGCCGGCAAAAAAACGGAAGATCTGCGCCGCCCGCGCCGCCTCCAGGCGCGACTCGCGCAGCGGTTTTCCCATCTCGCGAGTCATGTCCTGCGCGATGTCCTCCACCCGGGACTCGATCGCGGCGGCAGCGCGCGCGAGAATCGCGCCGCGCTTGGCGGCGGGCAGCCCCGCCCACTCCGGGAACGCATCCGAGGCGGCCGCGACCGCGGCATCGACGTCCTCGGCGGTCGAGCTCGGGAACTCGCCCACGACCTCGGACGGCCGCCACGGGTTGTGACGTTCATAGGTGCGGCCGCCACGACTGGCGGTCCATCGGCCACCCACGAAGTTGGCGGCGCCGGGGGCGGTGATGGTGTCAGACATTGGGTTCAGCCTCCTGTGATTTGGGCCGCGGCAACAGGGTTGCGCAGCAGACCGATCTCCGGAATGCGTATCTCCACCGTGTACCCGGGCGTGAGCGTGACGTCGTCGGGCGGAACGAGCCCGGTGCCCGTAAGGAGCACGCTGCCCGCCGGTACCGGATTGTCGCGACGCAGATATTCGATCAGCTCCTCGATCGAGCGGCACATGCTCTCGGTCGAGGTCTCCTCGGCGAACAGCTCGGCGCCCTCGGAGTCGAGGATCCGGCAAACGATCTGATAGTGCTGGTCCCACGATTCGGGGACGAGCAGGGCCGGACCGAGTGCACACGCGCCGGCGTAGATCTTGGCCTGCGGAAGATACAGCGGGTTGGCACCCTCGATGTCGCGCGAGGACACGTCGTTACCGATCGTTACAGCCAGCGGACCGTCGGCACCCACGACCACGGCGAGCTCGGGCTCCGGCACCGTCCACGACGCGTCGCTGCGGGCGGCGATCGGCTCCCCCGGACCCACCGTGCGCCGACCGGCGGCGTCCTTCAAGAAAAGCTCCGGACGCTCTGCTTCGTACACGAGTTCATACACGTCGACCACTCTGCTCTCGTGCATGCGAGCGGAGCGGCTGCGCTCATAGGTGACGCCGGCCGCCCACGTTTCGGGCGCGAGCACCGGGACCAGCACGGTCCAGGGCTCGGCGAGCTCGAGCGTGTCGACATCGAGGACCGGGACGGTCTCGAGCGCATCCGGCAGCTCGCCACGTTCGAGCGTGCCCAGCATGTCGTCGCCGTCCAGCACGGTCAGCTCGGCCTCGCGGACCACACCCACGTGGACGTCCCGATCGCCGCCGCACACGCGCACGAGACGCGCGCCGGTGACCGTGGTCAGCTCCATGCGGCGCCTCCAGGGAACGCGTACTCCTCGAGCGACTCCGGGTACATCTCGATGCTGTACCCCGGCGCCTCGGGCGCCACGTAGCGTCCGTCGCGGATCTCGACCGGCGCTACGAAGTGCTCGTGCAGCTCGTCGACGTACTCGATCACGCGGTCACCGAGGTCGCCGCCAACTGCGACGTAATCCACCAGCGACAGGTGTTGCACGTACTCCGACAGCCCAACACCGCCGGCGTGCGGACAGACCGGCACGTTGAACCGGGCGGCGAGGAGCAGCACCGCGAGCACCTCGTTCACACCGCCCAGACGACAGGCATCGAGCTGGCAGACGCCGAGACCGTGCGCCTGCATCAGCTGCTTGAACATCGTTCGGTTGTGGCAGTGCTCCCCGGTGGCGATCCGGACCGGCGCCACCTCGCGGGCGATTCGCGCGTGGCCGAGGATGTCGTCGGGACTCGTCGGCTCCTCCATCCACCAGGGATCGAACTCGGCCAGGCGGCGCGTCGCCACGATCGCCTCATCGACCTCCCACACCTGGTTGGCATCCATCATCAGGAACCGGTCCGGGCCGATCTCCTCGCGGATCAGCGTGGCCCGGCGCATGTCGCTGTCGAGGTCACCGCCGACCTTCATCTTCATGTGCGTCCACCCCTGCTCGATGGCGGCCCGCGTGCGCCGGCGAACCTCTTCGTCGCTGAATCCCAACCATCCCACGGACGTGGTGTAGGCAGGCAGGCCATCGCGACGCGCCTTCGCCTCGCGTTCATCCTTGCCACGGGCTCGCGACTCGAGCAGCTCGACGGCCAGTCCGGGCGTGAGCTCGTCGGTGATGTAGCGGAAATCAATGCACCCGACGAGCTCCGCCGGGCTCATGTCGACGAGCAGCTTCCACACCGGCTTGCCCTCGGCTCGAGCCCACAGGTCCCACACGGCGTTCACCACGGCCGCCGTCGCCAGGTGGATGACGCCCTTCTCGGGCCCGATCCAGCGCAAGTGCGAGTCGCCAGTGACCTCTCGCCAGAAGCCGCGCATGTCTTCGGCGATGTCGGATAGCCGGCGCCCCTTGACCAGCGGCACGAGCGCGTGGATGGCGGCGGCCACAATCTCGGTGCCCCGGCCGATCGTGAACGTCATCCCGTGGCCGCGCAGTTCGCAGTCGGTCTCGAGGATCACGTACGCCGCCGAATAGTCGGGCGCCTGATTCATCGCATCCGAACCGGCCAGCGTGCGCGAGGTGGGGAAGCGCACGTCACGCACATCCACTCCGGTGATCCGGCAATCCTCCACTCTCGTCTCCCTTACCCACACCTCGCCGGTGCGAGCGGGATCATCCTTCCGCCACGTCCACCGGGAGCGGCTCGATCCGCCCGACGATCGTCAGATACGAGAACGCACCGACCAGGCCGAGAAAGCCGGAGAGGACGAGCGCCGGCACGAACGAACCGCCGTCGAGGGCGACGAGGGCCCCGGTGGTGGTCGCGCCGAGCACGCCGGCGAGGTTCGAGGCGAAGTTCTGGATGCCCCCGATCGAGGCCACGTGCCCCGGGGTGGGCGCGACGTCCGCCGGCAGCGACCAGACCGACGCCGCGGCGAACGTCAGCGCGGCGTAGCACAGGCACAGGAGCGCGAGCGCCTCCGCCGCCGTCGGCACGAGGACGGCCAGAGCAATCACCGAGGACAGCACCATTCCGCCCACGAGCGGGATCTTCCGCGCCACCGTGAGGCTCTTTCCCTGGCGCACCAGGCGGTCGGAGACCAGTCCGCCGATCCAACCGCCCGGCATCGCCACCAGCGCCGGCAACACCCCGAACACGCCCAGCTTGAGCAGGTCGAAGTGCCGCGCGTCCACCAGGTAGGTCGGGAACCAGGTGATGAAGAAGTAGATGATGTAGTTCAGGCAGAAGAAGCCGAGCATCATCCCGAGGACCGTGCGGTAGCGGAACAGGTCGCGGTAGCGCACCGCCTTCGGATCGCGATGCTCCTCTCGAGCCTCTTTCTCGATCGTCCGCGCGCCGCCCTGCTCGATGTAGTCGAGCTCGGATTCGGAGACGTGCGGATCCTCGCGGGGCCGGCGGTAATAGATCAGCCAGAAGACCACCCACGCCACACCGAGCGCGCCGGTCACGATGAATGAGGCCCGCCACCCCAGCCACGCGATCAATGCGGCCACGATCGGGAGCGCCACCGCAGTACCCATACGCGCGCCACTGTCGTAGATCGAGGTGGCGAACGCGCGCTCGCGCGTCGGGAACCACAGCGAGACCGCCTTCGCGCTCGACGGGTAGCCACCCGCCTCGCCCGCGCCCAGCCCGAGCCGGGCGCCGATCAGCTGTCCGAAGTTGTGCGTCGCGGCGGTCAGCGCCGTGAACACCGACCACCACGCCACCGTGATCGCGTTGACGAGCTTCTCGCCGAAGCGATCGACCGCCCGGCCGGCGGGAAGCTGGAAGACCGCATACGAAGCGAAGAACGCGGCTAGGACGACGCCCTCCGCGCCCGGTCCGAGGTGCAGTGCGGTCTTCATCTTCGGCAGCGCCACGCTGAGGTTCGACCGATCGACGTAGTTGATCGTCAGCCCGAAGAAGCACATGGCGACCATGAACCATCGCCGGCGCGTTCGCGGACGGCGGGCTGGTCTCGCCCCCCGCTCCTGTGTGGGCGCGCCGCGCGACTGTCCCACCGCCGCGCCTGCGGTGCGACTCCTCTCCGTTCCCGTAGTCAAGGTTTCCTCCCTTCTCGACTACGTTTAGTCTCACCTGAACGCGACGAGATAAACCGCGGGCTACGCTCGCGGTATGGACGCTGACAAGCGTGGTGCTCGTGGCGCTCGAACTGGCAGCCGTGACCCACGACGGCTGAGCGTCGATGCCTGAACTCCCGGAGGTCGAACGCGCCCGCCAGACGCTCGAGTCCGCGCTCGGCCGGCGGATCGTCGGCGTCGACGACACGGATACGTACGTGACCCGGCCGCACACGCCCGGCGAGATCTCCTCGGCGCTGATCGACCACTCCCTCGCCACAGCTCACCGGCGCGGGAAGTTCATGTGGCTCGAGACCGAGGACGGCCCGGCGCTCGGCCTGCACCTCGGCATGTCCGGCCGGATCCTCGTCGATCCCGACGACACCACGCGCTGGGATCGCTTCACGATGGAGTTCGAGGACGGCGGCCGGCTCGTCCTCCGCGACAAGCGCCGACTCGGCCGCGCGGTGCTGAACCCCAACTTCTCCCACGTCGGTCCCGACGCCGCCGAGGTGGGCCGCGACGACTTCCGCCGCCTGATCGGCTCGGGCCACACCGCGATCAAGGCTCGGCTGCTGAACCAGCGGGCGATCTCCGGGATCGGCAATCTCCTCGCCGATCAGATCCTGTGGCAGGCGCGGATATCGCCGCTACGAAGCACGTCGGACCTGTCGGTCGACGATCTCGACCGTCTCCGCCGCGAGCTCCGCTCGGCCGTCCGGTCGGCGATCCGCAAGGGCGGCGCCCACACCGGCAACTTCATCGAGGCCCGCCGGCGCGACGGGGTGTGCCCGCGGGACGGCCAGCGGCTCGAGCGCGGCAAGGTCGGCGGCCGGACCACGTACTGGTGCCCCGTGTGCCAGCGATGAGACCCACTGGCGCCCGGGTCCGTACCCTGAGCGCGTGACCGACATCATCCTCGACTGCGATCCGGGTCATGACGACGCGATCGCCCTGCTTCTCGCGCTCGCCAGCCCTGAAGTGAACCTGCTCGGCGTCACCACGGTGTCCGGCAATCAGACGCTCGAGAAGACGACCGCAAACGCCATCCGCGTCCTCGATCACGTCGGGCGCACCGAGATCCCGGTGGCGGCGGGCGCCGACCGTCCGCTCGTGCGCGAACGGCACGTCGCCGCGGACGTGCACGGCGAGACCGGGCTCGACGGCCCGGACCTCCCCCCGCCTTCGCGCAAGCCGGAGGCGGCGCATGCGATCGGTTGGATCGCGATGACGCTGACGGCCAGCCGGAGCCCAATCACGCTCGTGCCCACAGGACCGCTGACGAACATCGCGCTGTTTCTGGCTCGATACCCGGAGCTCGCGAGCCGCGTCGAGCGGATCGTGCTGATGGGCGGCGCCTACGGCGAGGGCAACGTCACCCCGGCCGCCGAGTTCAACATCTGGGCCGACCCCGAGGCCGCGCACCGCGTGTTCACCAGCGGCATCGATCTGACGATGGTCGGGCTCGACGTCACCCACCAGGCACTGCTCCGACCCCGGGATGTTGACCGCCTGCGAGCTTCCGGCCGGGCGGGCAGGCTAGTCGCCGACCTGTTCGAGTTCTACGTCGGCTTCCACCGCAGGAGCTACGGCTGGGAGGGCGCACCCGTGCACGACGCCGTCGCGATGGCCCACGTGATCGATCCCGGATTGCTCACCACCGAGCACCTCGGCGTGGTCGTCGACATCGGTCCCGAGCCGTCGCGCGGGCGAACCCACGTCGACCTGTCGCGACTCAGCGCCTGGGAGCGCAACTGCAGCGTCGCGGTCGGCATCGACGCCGGCGTCTTCCGCGAGCTGCTGGTCACGCGCATCGCGTCGCTGGGGTGAGCACGGATCTCGCCACCTGACTAGGACGATCCGCCGGCCAGGCTGGCGAAATGGTCGCCGCGCTCCTCGAAGTTCCGGTAGCTGTTGTAGCTAGGCGCCGCCGGCGAGAGGAGCACGACCGAGCGCGGCGCGGCTCGACGGCGTGCCGCCTCGACAGCGTCCTCCATCGCGTCGGCCATGACGATCCGCCCGGGCTCGACCCCGGCGTCGCGCGCCGCCGAAGCGACCCGAGAGCCGGCCACCGGGAGGACGACCAGCACGACGTCGCGCTCGGCCACCGTCCTTCCCAGCTCGCTGAAATCCTGGTCGCGATCCACGCCGCCGGCGATCAGGACGACCGGCCGCTCCGGGAAGGCAGCGATCGCCGCGAGGCTCGACTCGGGCGTCGTCGAGATGCTGTCGTCGATCCACTCGACCCCGTCGCGCTCGAGCACCGTCTGGAGCCGGTGGGGCAGCGGGGCGACGCCGCGCAACGCGTCCGGGAGCCGGGGCCGCGGAAGACCAGCGGCGTCGATCGCGGCAAGCGCGGCACACAGGTTGAGGGCGTTGTGCTCGCCCCGCAGCGGTAGATCTACGGAGGCGACTGCCGTGCCGTCACCGTGAGCGATCCCGTCACCTGTGACGTGCCAGCCCTGATCGTCACCGAACGCGGCTCGTCTCGGACACGCCGCCACCGCGGCCTCGATGTCAGCGAACCCTGCCGGGTAGGCGCACGCCGCGAGACCTGGAAGTGAGAACAGACGGAGCTTCTCGCGGCGGTAGGCGTCTTCGGATCCGTGCCAATCGATGTGCTCGCGGTACAAGTTGGTGATCGCCGCGACCTCAGGCCCCTGGCGCAGATCGGCGATCTGATAGCTCGAGAGCTCGAGCACCACCCAGTCGGAGTCGGGGACGTCGAGCAGGTCGAGGGCGGGCCGCCCGATGTTCCCCGCGAGATGGGCCACGCGATCAGCGGACAGCAGATGGGCGAGGAGCGACGCGGTCGTGCTCTTTCCCTTGGTGCCGGTGACCGCGATCACGTGTTGTCCGCCCCGCTCGGCGACCCACAGCCCGGTCGCGGTCGTCGTCGCGACCCCCCGGGCGGCCAACTCGACCAGCTCCGGCTTGTGGATCGAAACGCCCGGCGAGCGGACGAGAACCTCGCAGCTGCTCAGGGCAGCGACGGCGGCCTCGGGGCCGACGATCGCCGCGGCCTCCCACCACGGCTCGCCGGCCGACTCGCTCGGGTCCTCCCGGACCACGACCTTGAGCCGTGCGCGCGGGACGCGCTCGGTCAGCTGCCGCGCGAGCGAGCGCGCCTCGCGGCCGAGGCCCCACACCCCGACCGTCTTGCCGTCAAGATCCGAGAAGCGCATCGACTTGCGCAAAAAGCTCCGGCGGTACCTGGTGGTCGCCGCTCAGCGCAAACACGGGCTCGGGGTCCGTGGCCTCCGACGGAAACCGCGGCAGCACCTCGCTCGCGAGCCGCCGTACCACCCGCTGATCTCGCCACCGCGGAGCGTCGGCGAGCAGCCGGATCGCCGCGAGCACCTCGCCGGTTTCGCCGACGCACTCGAACGGCTTGTGCCCACCGGTGGCGGTGAGCAACGCGAAGCCGGCGTACTGCCGTTCGTCGTCGAGCATTGCGCGGCCGAAGATCCGCCACAGAGCGTCGGGCTCCATGAACGGCGCGAGGATCAGGAACACGAACCGGCACTTGTCGCAGTCGCAGCACCACGACGTCAGTCGCAGCGCCGGGTCGAGCTTGAAGATCCGGTTGCAACTCGTGAACACCGGGTGGTACTGATCGAGCCGGGCGAACGCGCGAGCGATCGACAGCTCGGAGGCGGGGCGGAGCACCGAGAAGATCCGGACGTCGGGCGCGACCTCCGCCACCGCTCGTGTCAGCAGGCGCTCAACCGTGACGCTCTTGCTGAACTGGTGGTTCACCTCGACGCCGTCGAGCGTCGTGTTGCCCGCGGACGCCGACCGCTCATTGGCCAGCGCGACCGTGTCGAATCCGTTCAGCGCCGCCGTCAGCAGAGCGGCGCAGCTGACGATCGCAGTGACCGGCACGTGGCCGTTGAGCGCGCCCGCTCGGTTGAGCTCGATCAGCCGCGGGTCGATCGACCTCTTCGCCAGCAGCCGTCGCAGGCCGGCGGCGTGGACCGTGCCCTCGATCGCGGGCGCGTTCCCGACCGAGAACAGTTCCATCTCGAGCCCCGAGGCACGGACGATTTCGATCGCCACCGCCGAGTCCTTGCCTCCCCCGACCGGGACCAGGACGCGCCGGGGCGCTTCTGCTACCGGGGCGCCGCCGGCCGGCGCGGACGACCGGGGAAAGTCCGGACGCGGGAAGCCCGGAAGCCCGTTCACGAACGCGAACTCCCCGAGGCCTTCGGAGTACAGCGTCGCCAGCAGCTCACTGGTTGCCGGCCGCGGGCTCCCAGTCTCGCACGCGACGTTCGGCGGCGCCGCGGCCTTGTAGTAGCTGACGCCGGCCACCCAATGGAGCAGCGCGAGCAGCCCCTCGACGCGCTTTCGCTCGCCGGCCGAGAGCGCCGCCGCCACCGGGATCGAGAACCGCTCCTCGAACTCATAGGCGTCGTCGAGGGCGTAACGCAGGCTGACGGAACCGTCCTCGGCGAGATCGCGCCCGACGAACCGGAACGCATCGATCGTCGACGGGTCGAACAGCACACGCGGGAGGCGCTGGGAACTGCTGGTCATCGGCCTAAGCGTAGACGCCGCCCCCGGCGCCAAGTCGACGGTTCGCCGAGCCGATCATCGTCACGATCCGGTCGCGGTCGGCGCCTCCGACGCTCAGTAGATGAAGCGCGTGGCCGCCACGATCTCCACGTCGGAGGCGTCGGCGAAGCGCTCGACCTCGGTCTCGCGCACGGCGACGATCGTCTCGAACAGCGCGCTGCCCATCGCTTCGGCGAGCGGCTCGCACGCCCGGAAATGCTCGAGCGCCTGTTCGAGGCTGGAGGGCAGGCGCGCGACGCCCGCTGCCTCGAGCTCCTCCTCCGACATCGTCGCGGGATCGACGGTGATCTCGGGCGGAAGCGCCAGCCCTCGCTCGATCCCATTCAGCCCCAGCGCGAGGACCGCGCCGACCAGCAGGTACGGGTTCGCGGCCCCGTCCAGGGACTTGATCTCCGCGTTCGCCTGCTCACCCGACGCGGCCAACCTGACGGCGGCCTCGCGGTTCTCGCGGCCCCAGCATTGGTACGGCGCCGACCACCGCTGGGGGATCAAGCGCAGATAGCTGGCGGAGCTGGGTGCGCCGACCACCAGCAGCGCCGGCAGCCCGTCGAGCACGCCCGCGAGGAACGCCTGCGCCTCGTCGCTGAGTCCGTATGGTCCGCTGCCGCGGGTCATCAGGCTCTCGCCGGCGCGCCACAGGCTCGTGTGAAGGTGGGAGCCGTTGCCGACACCCCCGACAGCCATCGCCGGAGCGAATGAGCAGCGCAGCCCGGCCCGCGCCGTGGCCGCCCGGATCGTATGCCTCAAGAGCAGAATCTGGTCGGCGGCGGTCACCGGATCGGCCGGCGCGATTGACACCTCGAACTGCGCCGGGGCGTACTCGGGATGGAGCTGAAGCACTTCCAGCGACTGCGCCGCCAGGACCTGCAACAGGTCGCGGCAGTAGTCCGACACCTCGATCAGCCGGTCCATGCCGTAGGCGGGACCTGACGTCGCCGGAAGGAACTCGTCTCCGGCCCCCGCGTCGAGCACCCACTCGGCCTCGAACCCCATCCTCGCCTCCAGGCCTCGCTCGGCCACCCGCTCGACCATCCGCCGCGCGAACGTCCGCTGGCAACCCGGGTGCGGCCCGCCCTCCTGGGTGCGCCGGTCCACGGGAGCCCACGCCCAACCCGGCTGGGCCGCGAGTACGACCAGGCGATCGAGGTCGGGGAACAGCCGCAGGTCGCCGACCGGCCCCGTCGAGCTCGGGCTGGCGGTGATCGCGTCGTCGAACATGAACACGTCGAACACCGGCGACATCCCGATTCCGTGGCTGGCGGCGTGCTCGAGTCGCGCCACCGGCACGGCCTTGACCCGCGCGACCCCGCTGTTGTCGACATACGACGCCGCGACGCCGACGACACCGTTGGCGGCCAGCTCGGCCGCCCGTTCCGCTGCGTTCATCCCGTGACGACCTTACCGCGACGACGCCAAGCGTTTCACCGGAACCGAGGTCCGAAGCGGCACGCCACCGCCGTTATCCCTGTCGGAACGACCGCGCGGGTGGCTAGCGCCGGCCGAGCGTCCGAACCCGCCGCCGAGCCGGTGCGGGCGACGGTCGGCGGACGCGCGCCGGCAGCAGATCGACGAACCGGTCGTGGCCTCGGAGTCGCACGCGCGCCGGCTCCGCATCGTCGAGCGGAATCCCGCCTCTGGGAGCGTCCGGCGGCGCTGGCGGCCGGGGCCGCCCGCCACCTCCGCCGCCGTCTGAGTCGGAATCAGACTGGCCGGGCGACGGACCACCGCGGCCAAGGATCATCGGCAAGAACACCATGGCCATCACGAGCACGAGGTACAGCAGCCCGAGGAGGTTGATCCCGACAACCTGAGGCGCGCTCGCCATCGGGTTAGGGTACCGCCCTCTCCTCGGCTGGAAAATTATCCGTCCCGCAGCGGAGGAACGGGATCAGGCGCCGACGTCGAACAGCTGGATCAGGCGCCGACGTCGAACAGCTGGATCAGGCGCTGACGTCGAACAGCTCGAGCGGAAGATCCGAGAGGATCGCCGGGCCGCCGGTCGTGACAACCACGTCGTCCTCGAGTCTGATCCCCCCGACCCCGGCCTGGTAGATGCCGGGCTCGATCGTCAGGACCGCGCGCTCGGGTAACGGCTCGTGCGCGCGGGGAACGAGGAACGGAGGCTCGTGGATCGACAGGCCGATCGCGTGTCCGGCGCCGTGCAGGACGGCGCCAAGGTCGCTCGCCGCCTCGACGATCTGACGTTGCGCGGCGTCGACGTCCCGCCCGGGCACCCCGGGCTGCGCGGCGGCGTTGGCAGCGCGCTGAGCCTCGAACACGACCTGCCAGGCGCTCGCTGCCCACTCGGACGGCGGCCCGACGGTCGCGCTGCGGGTCAGATCGCCCCAGTAGCCGTCGAGGCAAGCCGACAGATCCGCGCACACCACGTCGCCTCGCCGGAGCTCCCGCGGGCCGGGCTCGCCGTGCGGATTGGCGGCGTTCTCGCCGAACAGGATCAGCGGATGGGCCGCGGTGGCGCCCTGCTCGCGAAGCCACCCCTCGACGCGCGCGTTCAGCGCGTGCTCGATCACGCCCGGGTTCATCCACTCGAACGCCCGGCGAAGCCCCTCCTGGACGAGCTCGCAGGCGTGGCGAATCCGCTCGATCTCGCCGGCGTCCTTCTGGATCCGCAAGCCCATCACGGCCGACCCGGCCGGCGCGAGCTCGAATCCCACTTGCTCGAGCGCGCGGGCGCGGGCGTAGATCAGATGGTCCTCCTCGACCCCGACGGTGCTCGCGCCGGTGAGGGCGTCGGCGAGCTCCGGCAGGCCGTCCGACTCCGGGCCGTAGGAGATGCGGGCCAGACCGGCGGGCGCGTCCTCGATCTGTCCCCGATCGAGCGCCGGCACGATCACGGCGGAGCGTTCCGGTCGGACGACCACGCCGAAGAACCGCTCCATCTGGATCGGGCGGAAGCCCGTCAGGTATGCGATCGACTCGTCGCTGGTGATCAGGGCGGCGTCGAGGCCACGCGCGGCGGCGGTTTGGAGCATGCGGTCCAGGCGCAGTTCGAGGCTGTCCACCTCAATCTCCAGCATGCCTGCATTGAATCAACCGTCAGATGGTTTGCCGGAGCGCGTACGGTCAGGCGGCCTGCCGGACGGCGTCCCTGATCGCCTCGGCGGTGACGGTCGCCGCTACCGCGCCGAGCACCGTGAGCGCCCACGTCGCCTCAAAGCCGGCGGGGCGCGGAGGCTCGGGTCCCGACGCCAGGCAGAACACGACGTCCCCGTCGACAGGCGTGAACGCCGGATCGACGGCGCGCGCGATGCCGGCGCTCGCCACCCGCGCGACGATCGCGCAACTGCGCTTGTCGAGCGAGGCGTCGGTGAACACGCACGCAAGGGTGGTGTTCCCGGTGGCGGGGCCAGACTCCCGCGCGGCGCCAGGAGCGGGTCGCGCGGCCATCTGTGGGAGCAGGGCGGCGGTGCGGACGAGCCGGCCGCTCTCGTCGTGCGCTCCGCCGAGCGGCCTCCCGTCCTCGTCGATCACGTCGCCGAAGGCGTTGGCGACGGCGACCGCGCCGACAACCGCTCCGTCCCCGAGCCGGGTCGCCGCATAGCCCGCCCCGCCGCGGGTCGACCGCTCGCGGCCGAACAACTTCCCGACGGCCGCGCCGGCGCCGGCCCCGACCGGACCACGCTGCGGTACCGCATCCCGGGCGCTGTCACACGCGGCGTAGCCCTCGTCGGGGCCGGGACGGCGGCCAGCTTCGCCCTCCGCGAGGTCGTACACGACCGCGGCGGACACGAGCGGGACCGTCCCCATCGGGGTCGGTCGCCCGAGCCCGCGCTCCTCGAGCCATCGTGCGACACCGTCGGCGGCCGCCAGGCCAAACGCACTTCCGCCCGTGAGCAGCACCGCCGTCGGCCCCTCGGCGTTCGCGAGCGGCGAGAGCGACTCGAGCTCGCGCGTCCCGGTTCCGCCGCCGCGGACGTCCACTCCGCCCCGGCTCCCATTCGGCGGAATCACGACCGTGCAGCCGGTCCGAGCATCCGGGTCGGTCCAGTGGCCAATTCGAAAGCCGGCCGGTGGGTTAGGCAGGTCGAGGCTTACGTGGTCGACCAGTAGCCGTCTCCGGCCGCGTCGGTGAGCTTCGCACCCGCTTGCTCGAGCTCCTCGCGAGCCTCATCGACGCCGATCCCTCGAACCTCGGCCACCTCCGCGGTAGCGAGCGGATACGGCGCCCACGCCAGGAGCTCCTCCACCGATTTCGGTGCCGGCTTGCGCTCGAGATCGGGGGCCACGTTCGCGACCGACACCTCGTACACCGCGAACGGCTGGAAGCCCGGCATCACCACGCGACGACCGTCGGCCTCGAACACGGCCGACCCGGTGGAGTAGCGCAGACCGCTGTCGCTCCTCGAAAGCCGGTGGGCGAGCGCGAGCGCCTCCGGCGCCGGGGAGCGGGTGGCGGCCATGTCCTCGCGCAGCGCTTTTTCAACCTCGTCGTCCGCGAGCCAGGCGTCGAGCGCATTGGTCTCGATGCCGACGTCGGCGGCGGCGCCGTGGATCGTCTCGAGCTCGTCCAGCGGCTGGCCCTCCGAGAACACGCGCCGGCGCAATGCGCGGAGCAGCAGATCGGCGCGGGCCGGGTCGTGGATGCGCACGGCGACGTACGCACGGCATGCTTCGATCGTGGCGGTGAGCTTCTCCGGCGGATCGGTGAGCATCGGCATCGCGTACGTCGATCGAAGGCGCCGCGCATTGCCGGCGACCATCTCGCGGCTCAGCCCGCGCTCCTCGAACGTCGAGCTCCTCTCAGTGAGCACGATCATCCGGCGCCTGATGTCGAGCCCGTGACCGTAATGCCACTCGAGCTGTGTCTCCTGGCGCTGCGCGTTGAATCCGAACGGACAGCCGGGATCGGTATAGATCGTGACCTTGACGCCCTCCATCGACAAGCCCAAGCGTATCTGCACGATCGGGCACTCGACGCGTTCCGCCGACGAGCTGCTGGCGATCCTTGGCGACGCGGGCATTCAGCTCGTCGCCGACGTGCGGGCTTTCCCGAGCTCGCGCCGGCATCCGCAGTTCAATCGAGGCGCGCTGGCGGCGTGGCTCGCGTCCGCCGGGATCGGCTACCGCCACTTCCCTGGGCTCGGCGGCCGGCGGGTGCCGGTTGCGGGATCCGTCAACGGCGGCTGGCATGAGCGTGGCTTCCAGGGGTATGCGGATTACATGAGCTCCGACGAGTTTCAGCGCGCACTTGCGGATCTCGAAGCCGTGGCGTCGGAGTCGCCGACCGCGATCATGTGCGCCGAGGCGCTGTGGTGGCGTTGCCACCGACGACTGATCGCCGATGCGCTCGTCCTCCGGGAGTGGCGGGTCGAGCACCTCGGCATCGACGGCGGCCCCACCGTCCACACGCTCACCGACTTCGCGGTCGTCGGCCCGGACGGCGTGCTTACGTATCCACCGGCACAGACAACGTTGCTGGCATCAGATGAGGGTTGACACGCACACGTTCGAGGACGACGGGAGGCATCCCGAACTCGCCGCTCCCGGTGATCGTCTACCACGAAGCGCTCGAGCCCGACGCCGGCGCCGCCGCGTACGAGGACCTGTTCGCCGGTCACGGCTGGCTCGGCGCGTGGCGCGACGGGATCTTCCCGTTTCACCACTTCCACTCGACGGCCCACGAAGTGCTCGGAATCGTCGCCGGACGCGCGAACGTGATGCTCGGCGGTCCCGAGGGCCGGTCGTTCGAGCTCGCCGCCGGCGACGTGGTCGTGCTCCCAGCTGGCACCGGTCACCGCAACCTCGGCTCGAGCGATGACCTGCTCGTGGTTGGTGCCTACCCGAATGGGATGCGCTGGGACCTCCGCCGCGGCGACCCGGCCGAGCATGACGAGGTCCTCGCGAATATCGCTCGCGTCCCGCCGCCCGACCAGGACCCGGTCACCGGGGCCGCGGGTGCGCTGGTCGAGCTGTGGCGCGGCCGGCGGGCCTAATCACCTGCAACGTATGACACTCGCGGCGATCGTGACCGACGGTGGCCGACGGCGCATGCGGGGCATGCGTCGTCTGCCACGGTCAGCTCCCAACGCATCGATTGGCATGTCTCGCAGGTCCGGGGCATCCGAGGCCGGTCCCCGAGGCGCCACCGGGGTCAGCGATATCGACGACCACGACGACCTTGCTCGGCTCAGCCTAAATCTTCTGTGCGAGCGTTGCCATGGCGACAGCTCACCGTTGCCGGCGCCGCGACCGTCGCTGCTGCCGGTTCGCCCGACGCGCCGAACCTCGTCCGCGCGTCATCCGGCGCATCTCCGACGGCGGGACGAAGAAGATGTTCTCGCAGATCGCATTCGTGACCTCTTCGACGATCTCCGCAGAGGTGCGGATCTCGTCTTCGGTGTGTCGCTCGGACAGGTCGTCGACCACGTCGCGGATCAACTTGTGCGCCACCTCGAAGATCGGCGGCGCATCGGGCGAGCACAGGCCGGACGCCTCGGCCTCGTGCATGTGGCTGATCATCTGACTGAGGGGGCCGCCGCAGGCGATGAGTTGGGTGACGAGTGCATCGAGGCAGTCGTCGGTGGGAAGGGCATCGAGATCGGTCATGCCCATAAGAGCCTTTGGGGCGCCGAAAATCACCCCCCCAAGCTCACACGAACCACTCGCCCGCTCACACGAACCACTCGCCCGCTCACACGAACCACTCGCCCGCTCACACGAACCACTCGCCCGCTCACACGAACCACTCGCCCGCTCACACGAACGGCTCGCCGGCTCAGACGAACGGCTCGCCCGGCAGCTCCGGCGCGCGCCGCCCCGCGATCCACTCGAGCACGCTGGCTCCGACGTCGGCGAGCAGCCCGTCGTGCCGTCGCCCGCGGCAACCGGCGTACATGGCCAGCAGCGGCGCGTACTCGCGAGTGTGGTCGGTGTGCGGGGCGGTCGGGTCGACGCCGTGATCCGCGGTCAGGATCAGGAGGTCGTCGTCGCGTAGGAGCGTCAGCCATGCACCGACGGCCGTGTCGATCTCGACCAGGGCGCGCTCGAACCCGGCGACGTCGTGGCGGTGGCCGTAGACCTGGTCGGTCTCGACGAGGTTCACGAAGATCAGGCCGGACTCGAGCTCGCGGAGCAGCTCGGTCGTCGCGGCGATGCCGGCGGCGTTGGTGGCGCCGGCGTGGCTGACGTCTACCCCGACGCCGGCGAACAGGTCGCGGATCTTGCCGACGCCGTGCACCGGCGCGCCGGCGGCCTGGAGCTCCTCGAGATACGAACGTCCGGGCGGAGGCAGCGCGTAGTCGTGCCGCCCCTCGGTGCGGCGGAACGATCCGGGCGAGCCCTCGAACGGCCGCGCGATCACGCGCCCCACGGCGTTCTCTCCGCTCATTACCTCGCGCGCGGCCGAGCAAACCGCGTACAAATCGTCCTCAGATAAGCGGTCAACGTGGGCCGCAATCTGGAGCACGGAGTCCGCCGACGTGTACAGGATCAGCTCACCTGTCTCGAGGTGATGAGGACCGTAGTCCTTGATCACCTCGGTGCCGCTGTAGGGCCGGTTGCAGCAGAAGCGATGCCCGGTGGCGCGCTCGAGAGCTGCCACCACGTCGGCGGGGAAGCCGTCCGGATACGTCGGGAGCGGCTGATCCGGCACCACTCCCATCAGCTCCCAATGCCCGGTCGTCGATTCCTTGCCCGGCCCGAGCGGCCGCAGCCGGCCGAACACCGCTGGCCCAACGACCGGCGCCACGCCTCGCACCCCCACAATCGACCCCAACCCAAGCCGTTCCAACGCCGGCAACCGAAGTCCACCGACCTGCTCGGCCAGATGCACCAGCGTGTTCGAGCCGGCATCGCCGTATGCAGCCGCGTCCGGAAGCTCCCCCACGCCGCAGGCATCCAACACGACGACCGCGGCTCGCCGCATCAGCTTACGACCCGCCCGGCGACCCGGACCTCGACGACGGACTCCTCGCGGGCCAGAGCGAACAGCGCGCCGAGCCGTGCATCAACGGAGTCGGCCCGCTCGAGCACGGCCTCCAGCGTGCTCCCCTCCGGCGGCCGGAGCAGGACGAAGTCCGCGCTCAACCCCGGCGACAGAGCACCGACCTCGTCCGACAGCCCAAGCGCCGACGCCCCCGCCCCGGTGGCAAGCCAGAGCAAATGAGCCGGACCCAACCGCACGCCCTCAGAACCAAGAAGCATCTGCACCTGATAGGCCATCAGGCCCTCTTTGAGGATGCCGAGCCCGGTGCCGGCGCCGACGTCGGTCCCGAGCGCGACCGGGACCCCGGCATCGAGATGTCGCCGCAGCGGGAACGACCCGCTACCGAGGAACGCGTTGCTCGACGGGCAGTGCGCGACGGCCGCCCCGGCGCCCGCGAGCCGGCCCACCTCAGACTCGCCAACGCGAACGTCGTGGGCGAATACCGACCCCGCGCGGACCAGATCAAAGCGCTCATACGTCTCCAGATAGTCCGAAGCCCACGGGAACAGATCCTTCACGAGCGAGATCTCGCCGAGCGTCTCGTTCAGGTGGCTCGTCACCAGAAGCCCCGGCACCGAGCCGGCCAGCTCGCCGCACGCCGACAGCAGCTCCTCGGAGCACGAGACCGAGAACCGCGGGGTGACCGCGTAGCGCAGGAGACCCCGCCCGTGCCAGCGCTCGATCAACCCGCGGCTCGCCTCAACCGCCGCCTCCGGCGACACCTCGAGCGCCGGGATCAGACCTCGGTCTGACACGACGAGCCCACTCGCCACCCGCAACCCAACCGCCTCCGCGGCGGAGAAGAGCGCGTCCTGGGCCCCGACGAAATGCGACCCGAACACCAGCGCCGTGGTCGTCCCATTCCGAGCCAGGCCCCGGACGAAGCGATCCGCCACAAGCGCCGCATACGCGTCA
Source organism: uncultured Solirubrobacterales bacterium (assembly GCA_963737055.1). Classification (GTDB taxonomy): domain Bacteria; phylum Actinomycetota; class Thermoleophilia; order Solirubrobacterales; family Solirubrobacteraceae; genus Palsa-465. Next base: position 979,191 of record CAVTRE010000006.1, read on the forward strand.
TCGGCCAGCCGGGCCTCCTCGGGCAGCGCCACCGATTGCAGCCACTCCATCAGCTCGAGCCCCAAGGCCCCGATCACCCCGATCTGCGGGAAGTGGACGTGGCAATCGACGAATCCGGGCAGCAGAATCGCGTCCCGCGCGTCCAGGACGTCCGCATCGGCGAACGAAGAACGGACTTCGGCCCACGGACCACACGCCACGATCCGACCGGTGTGAAACGCCACCGCTCCATCCGAAAACGCCTGCAAAGCGTGCTCATCCACAAATGGATTGCGAGGCGTGTGCGCCACCTGTGCCCGGACGATCGTCGTCATATGTGAAGAGCACGTTAGGCGAACTCCCCTGCTGTCTCGCCCAGCGAATATGGTTGCCCATTCAGTCTTGTGGGCGAAAGGAGATAGTTGTGATGGGGAGGATCAGGCCGGTAGGCCCCCTTTCTGTGGCCCTGGCGGCGCTGGCTCTGGGGCTCGCCGCGTGCGGCAGCAGTAACAGCAGTTCAACCACCACCACCACCAGCAGCGGCGGCGCCGCGGCCACCAGCAGCAGCACGACATCCTCGTCGTCGAGCGGCTCGGGCTTCAAGGTCGGTTTGGTGACCGACATCGGCGGTCTCAACGACCACGGGTTCAACCACCTGTCGTATCAAGGCCTGCTTCAGGCCGAGTCTCAGCTCGGGGTCAAGGGCACGGTCCTGCAGTCGCAGTCCGGCTCTGACTACATCCCGAACCTCACCCGGCTCGCGCAGGCCGGCAACAAGCTCGTGATCGCGGTCGGCTTCCTGATGGCGCAACCGCTCCAGACGGTCGCGACGAAGTACCCGAACGTGCACTTCGCGATCATCGACAGCCCCGGCGGCACCGCCCCGGATACGGCCAAGAACATCGAGGGGATCGACTTCGCCGAGCAGCAGGCCGGCTACCCGGCCGGTTACCTCACCGGGCTCTACCTGAAGGCACACAACTACACGACCGCATCCACGGTCGGTGGTCAGAGCATCCCGCCCGTGGATCTCTACATCGCCGGCTTCCAGGATGGGGTGAAGGCGGCCGACCCGTCCGCGAAGCTGCTCAACGCGTACTCGCAGGACTTTGTCGCTGAGGACAAGTGCAAGGAGCTCGCGCTCAACCAGATCAACGCGGGCTCGAAGGTCGTCTTCCAGGTCGCCGGCGCGTGCGGGCTCGGCGCGATTTCCGCGGCGGTGCAGAACAAGGACCAGGCGATCGGCGTCGACGCCGACCAGAGCTACCTCTCGCCGACCTATGTGCTGACGTCGGCCGAGAAGAAGGTCGACACCGGCGTGTTCACGGCGATCAAGAACCTCCAGAACGGTCAGTTCTCGAGCAACCTGCAGGAGGACATCACCAACGGGGGCGTCGGGATCGGCAAGATCGGTCCCGCGGGCGCTCAGTACGAGGCGCAGATCAACTCCATCATCGCCAAGATGAAATCCGGACAGATCAAGCCGGCGACAGTCGTGGCGGTCAAGTAGTAAGACTCACACCCGCCGTGTCCGGGTCAAACCCTCCGGCCCTCGAGCTGAGGGGAATCACGAAGAAGTTCGGCTCGGTCGTTGCCAACGACCGGGTCGACTTCGACGTGTTCCCCGGAGAGGTCCACGCGCTGCTCGGGGAGAATGGCGCGGGCAAGTCAACGCTGATGTCGGTCCTGTACGGCCTGTACAAGCCCGACGCCGGCGAGATCCTGATCGACGGACAGCCGGTCGAGATCAGCTCACCGTCCGTCGCGATCAACCTCGGGATCGGCATGGTCCACCAGCACTTCATGCTGGTCTCCGTGATGACCGTGGCCGAGAACATCGTGCTCGGCCAGGAGCCGACCCAGGGCGGCGGCAGGCTCGACTTGAAGGCGGCACGAGCTCGGGTCACGGAGCTTTCGGACCGGTACGGCCTTGCCGTCGATCCAAACGCCAAGATCGAAGACGTCACCGTCGGCGCCCAGCAGCGGGTTGAGATCCTCAAGGCGCTCTACCGCAACGCGCGGATCCTCGTGCTCGATGAGCCGACCGCCGTCCTCACCGCACAGGAGGTCAGGGAGCTCACCGGCGTGCTTGGCCGCCTCAAGGAGGACGGGACCGCGATCGTGTTCATCTCTCACAAGCTCGGTGAAGTGCTCGAGGTCGCCGATCGGATCACGGTGCTTAGGCGTGGCAAGAAGGTCGACACCGTTCCGCGCGCGGGCGCGACCGAGCGTAGCCTCGCGCGACTCGTCGTCGGACGCGATGTGTTGCTGTCGGTCGAGAAGCCCGCCGCGAAGCCGGAGGGGCCGATGCTCGAGGTGCGCGAGCTGTACGTACGCGACAACCGCGCGCTCGAGAAGGTCTCCGGGCTCTCACTCTCGGTGCGCGGCGGTGAGATCGTCGCGCTCGCGGGCGTCGACGGGAACGGCCAGCAGGAGCTCGTCGATGCGGTCACCGGTATGTGCGCGCCGGAGTCGGGCGCGGTGATGGTCGACGGCCAGGACATCGCCGGCAAAGGGGTGCGCGCGGCGACGGAAGCGGGCGTGGCCCACATCGCCGAGGACCGCCAGGTCCGTGGACTCGTGCTCCCGTTCACGCTCGCCGAGAACCTCGCGCTCCGCGAGTATCGGTCGCCGGAGCTCAGCGCGCATGGATGGCTGCGCCTGCATCACATGAGGGAACGCGCCGAGAAGCTGTTGGTCGAGTACGACGTCCGTGGCGGCGGAGCCGAGACATACGCCGCGGCGCTGTCGGGCGGAAACCAGCAGAAGGTCGCGATCGCCCGCGAGATCGCATCGAACCCAAAGGTGCTGGTCGCCCACCAGCCGACCCGTGGCCTCGACGTCGGCGCGATCGAGTTCGTGCACCGCCAACTGATCGGGGAGCGCGACAAGGGTCGCGCGGTACTGCTCGTGTCGCTCGAGTACGAGGAGGTGAAGGCGCTTGCCGATCGGATCCTCGTGATCTACGAGGGTAAGATCGTCGGCGAGTTCCCGCCGGACGCGAGCGAGGAGGAGCTGGGCATAGCGATGACCGGTGGGAAGCCGGAGCGGGCTGAGGTAGCGCCGTGAGCCTGCTCGAGGAAGAGCTCAAGGCCGAAGCCGACGAGAGCCAGGGCGCCGCCGCAACCTCCCCGGCGGCTCTGACCGCTTTCCGCCGGGGCGCCAGCGGCGTGATTGTGCCGATCATCACGGCCGTGATCGCGTTCATCGCGGGCGGGCTGATCGTGCTCGCGACCGGCCACAACCCGCTGTCGACCTACCAGTCGATCTTCAACGGGACCGGGCTGAACTGGCTGTTCCCATGGGTCAGCGGATCCGAGCGTGCGACAGCCGCCGGCAACCTCCAGCAAACGCTGCTAGACGCCACGCCGTTGATCCTCGTCGGCCTCGCGGTCGCGTTCGCGTTCCGCGCCGGCATGTTCAACATCGGCGGCCAGGGTCAGTACACCGTCGGGGCGATCGTGGCGGTGTGGGTCGGCTCGTCGTTCAACGGGATGCCGTCGCTGCTCCACATCGTGTTCGCGATCGTCGCCGCGGCCGCCGCCGGCGCTATGTGGGCGGGCATCGCCGGTGTGCTGAAGGCGGCGACCGGCGCCAACGAGGTGATCTCGACGATCATGCTCAACTGGATAGCGATCTGGGTCGGGGTCTACTGCTTTCAGCTCGGCGGACCGCTCCACAACCCCCATCAGGCGTCGACGCCCGTGTCGAACAGCGTCGTGGCGGGGGCGAAGCTCCCGGTCTTCTGGGGCAGCGCGTCGCTCCAGGGGCTTGACGTCGGGATCTTCATCGCGCTCGCACTCGCGGTCGTGTTCGGCCTGTTGATCAAGCGCACGCGGCTTGGCTACGAGGCGCGCACCGTCGGCTTCAACCCGGACGCAGCGAGCTACGCGGGCGTGAACGTCGGCCGCACCTGGATCCGCGTGATGCTGATCTGCGGCGCGTTCGCGGGCGTAGCGGCCTCGCTCGACATCCTCGGCTGGAAGTTCGACCTGTTCACGAACGACATCCAGGTCTCGCAGATCGGCTTCTACGGGATCGCGGTGGCGCTGCTCGGCCGGAACACCGCCGGCGGCACGGTAGCTGCCGCGGTGCTGTTCGGCGCGCTCCTCACCGGCACATCGAATCGCAACATCAACCTCAGCATCGACCCGACCCTCGTCCAGTACCTGACGTTCATGATCGAGGGGATGATCATCCTGCTCGTGTCCACCGACGTGATCACCCTCCGGCTGTTGAGGGGTGGGCGGCGGATCGGCGTCGCGTTCAAGCGCAGGCGCTCTGAAGAGGCCACCGCGCCCGAGGGCAGCGCGAAATGAGCGTGGGCACGATCGCCGCGGCGCCCGCGCGCACCGTCTCCCCGAAGCAGGTCGGCATCGCGGGGATCGTCCTCGCCGCGATCGCGTGGGTGATCACCATCCCCCCGATCGAGGTTCGCGGAATGGTGCCTTCGATTGTGCTGGCGGTGTTCGCCGCCGCGGCGGGCGCGTGGTCGATCGCAGGCGGCGAGCGCAAGATCGGATCGGAGGCGATCGTCGTCGCCCTGTTCGCGGTCGCCGGCGCGGCCGCATCGGTGAACTCGGCGACCGCGACGCTCGAGTCCGTGTTCACCTGGTCGGCGCTCGTGGCGGCGACGCTCCGTTATGCGACGCCGCTCGTGTTCGCGGCGCTCGGTGGCGTCGTCTCCGAGTCCAGCGGTGTGATCAACATCGGGCTCGAAGGCATGATGCTGATGGGCGCCTTCTGGGGCATCTACGGCGCCGACCTGCTGGGCTCGTGGGTCTGGGGGCTGGTCGTCGCGATGGTCGCCGGAGGGTTCCTCGCGCTCGTTCACGCGTTCTTCTCGATCAACCTGCGCGCCAACCAGATCGTCAGCGGCACGGGGATCAACTTCCTCGCGCTCGGGATCACCGGCTACTTCCTCGAGTACCACTACGGCCCGAACGGCACACCGCTGAGCATCTCGATGGTCCCGAACGTCAAGATCCCGTTGATCCAGCACGTCGGTTTCTTCGGGGCGGCGTTCGGGAGCGCGAACCTGATGACCTGGATCGGGCTGGCGCTTGTGCCCGCGCTCACCTTCTTCCTGTTCCGAACCCGCGGAGGCCTGCGTCTGCGGGCGGTGGGTGAGAAGCCGCGCGCCGCCGACACCGTCGGCCTGTCGGTGGTGCGGATCCGTTACTTGGCGGTGATCGCGTCGGGCATGCTCGCGGCGCTCGGCGGTGCCTACCTGTCGGTCGGGTTCGTCGGGTCGTTCAGCAACAACATGACCAACGGCCGCGGCTTCATCGCGCTGGCGGCGATGATCTTCGGCAAGTGGAGGCCATGGGGCGCGCTGTGGGCGTGCCTCCTCTTCGGCTTCGGAAACGCCATGTCCGACCGGGTGTCGAGCGTCAACCCGACCCTCGGGACGCTGTTCGAGGCGCTGCCGTACGTGCTCACCCTGGTCGCGGTCGCGGGGCTCGTGGGCCGCTCCCGGCCGCCGGCGGCAGACGGAATCCCCTACGTTAGGGAGTAAGACGTGGCCCATTCCGCAAGTACCCTAAGCGACTAATGGCAGTCGCCCGGTTAGCCCTAACCAGTTTCGTCGACGGGGAGGTCCGCCTCAGCGACGAGGTGGAGCTCTACCAGCGCACGTACACGACGCTCCTGCGCTCGAGCGGGGAGACGCAGCTGCGCGTGCTCGAGCCCTCGCACATGGCGATGGGCTCGAGCCTGCATCCGCTCGCCGCCAGCGAGGAGCTCGACCTCGGCGCGTTCCTGTACGCGGTCCAGCGCCTCCCCGACGGCATCGCGGGCGCGGAGCTCGTGGTCATGGGCCAGGATGTCGAGCAGCTGACCGCGAGTGGGATTCCGGTCGACTCGTGGGAGGAAGCGGAGGCGCCCGCGCGCCGGCGGCGTTGGTACGACAGCGGGGCGGGAACGCTCGCGGTCCTGCTCGCGAGCTCCTCGGACGTCGACGACCTGGTGCCGACACTCGTGGCGTTCCAGATCGAGTGGAACAAGATCCGGGTTCGCACGCGCGCGGCCGGCTGGCCCTCCGAGGAGCAGTCCCCGGACGTGCCGCCGGAAGAGTGCGCGCGCGAGCTCGGCGGCAGCGCCGACGACTGGTCCCGGCTGCACACCGCCTGGGGCGAGAAGTTCGGCGAGCGGATGCGCCTGATCGCCACGCGACGCCTGGCGCTGCGGGTGCGGATGCTCGGCGGCACGAACACCGGGTACGCCCGTCTGACCAGGCGCTGGTGGACGCCGGTCAGCGCCGAGCTGACCGTCGAGGGACTGATGGAGCGTCCGCTCTACTTCGTCAGCTCCAACTCGCACAGCCTCGTCAACATCGTCACCGGAATCGCCAACGAGCGGGAGGCCGAGCTGATCGCGTTCGTCGAGCAACTCCCCGAGGACGACATCCTCCGCCAGGAGCTCACGGCGTTCCGCGAAGGCCGCAGCGAGGGCTCGTGGGAGAACTTCCTGTACTTCGTCGCGCGGCTGTACTTCTCAGAGCGCGGCCCCGACGCCGCCGCCGAGCGGCGGGCCGACGAGCAGCGACGCGGCGTCACCCACCTCCGAAGCAAGACAGCGCTGCGAGTGCCCGCCCAGGTCATCTCGCTCTCAGCGCTCGACCCCCGCGCGCTGGATCCGCGGCTCGGCCGCGTCGACCCCGCGGCGCTTGCCGCGAGCGGCGCGGTGATCGTCAACATCGACTATCCGCTCGGCGTCGCCGCGTACAACATCCTCCGCGAGGTCGCCGTCGACACCACCGCCCTGCGCGGGGTCTACATCCTCGGCAAGGCCGCCACCCTCAACGCCGACGTCGGCGACGTGATGATCTCGAACGTCGTCCACGACGAGCACTCGGGGTCCACGTACTGGCTGGACAACGCGTTCAGCGTCGACGACCTCGCGCCCGACCTGCGCTTCGGCACAGGCCTCGACAACCAGCGGGCGGTCACGGTCAAGAGCACCTTCCTGCAGAACCGCTCGTACCTCGACTTCTACTACCGCGAGGCGTTCACGGTCGTCGAGATGGAGACCGGCCCCTACTGCAACGCCGTCTACGAGATCGCCGACGCCGAGCGCCACCCCACCGGCGAGGCGATCAACTTCTCCAAGCTGCCGATCGACCTCGGGATCATCCACTACGCCTCAGACACGCCGTACACGCAGGCGCGCACGCTCGGCGCCCGCGGCCTCAGCTACTACGGGATGGACTCGACGTACGCCTCGTCCTTGGCGATCCTCAGGCGGATCCTGCGCCTCGAGGGCGCCCTCCAGAGCGGCGGCACCTAAGCCCCGACGGGGTGCCAGGCGGTCTTGAGCTCGGTGACCGCCTCGAGCCGCTCGAGTGCGTCGTCGGTGGCGGCCTCGTAAGTCGTCGCAGCGGCGCTGTGGCGCGTGCGTTTGATCGTCTCGGCGGCGAGCTTGTCGAGCTCGGTGGCGAGGTCGCCGTCGCCGGCGGCGTCGACGATCGCGTTGAGGTCGCGGTGGGCCCCGAGCGCCGTCGCGAGCTCCTGGCGACGCCCTGAGAGCAGGTTGACGACGCCTCCGGGTACATCCGAGACGCCCAGCACCTCGGCGAGGTCGAGGCCGGGCAGCGGCTCGGTCTCGGACAGGACCGCGACCGCGACGTTGCCCGCCGCCAGTGTCGGGGCGAGTTCGGCGATCAGGCCTAGTAGGGGCGGCGTGTCAGGCGCCACGATGCCGACGACGCCGGTCGGCTCGGGCAGGCTGAACGAGAGAAACGGGGCGGCGACCGGGTTGATGCCGCCCAGCACGGGCTGAATCTTGTCGGTCCAGCCGGCGTAGTGGAGCAGCACGTCGACGGCCGCGTCGACCTCGTGGCGCGGCACGCCTATCGTCGCCGCGCGCGACTCGAGCGCCTCGGCGGCGCGGTACAGGATCTGGCCGCGGTTGTACGCGGTCCGCGCCGCCCACGGTCCAGCCGCTTTCCGCGCGACGGCGACCGCGTCGCGAACATCCTTGCGCGACCCGCGGGGGAAGTTGAAGCCGCCCGCCTCGTCGTAGCGGCCGGACTCCGATCGGACGAACGCGCCGCCGATGTACAGCTTGTACGTCTTGCGGACCTCGAGGCGCGTCATCGGACGATCTTCAGGTACGGACGGAGGCCCGCGGGGCCGCCCTCACGCCCGAACCCGGACTCCTTGTAGCCGCCGAACGCCGCGGTCGGGTCGAAGTGGTTGTAGGTGTTCTGCCACACCACGCCGGCCTTCAGCGCGCCCGCGACCTCGAACGCCTTGGACCCCTTGTCGGTCCAGATCCCGGCCGCGAGCCCGTAGCGCGAGTTGTTGGCCTTCTCGATTGCCTCGGCTTGAGTGCGGAACGTGAGCACGGACACGACCGGCCCGAAAATCTCCTCGACGGCGATCCGGTGCGCCGGCGAGACGTCGGTGAACAGCGTCGGCGCGAACCAGTAGCCGCGCTCCGGGATGTCGCAGCTGATCGTCCGCCGGGTCGCGCCCTCGTCCTCGCCGGCCGCGACCAGCGTCTCGATCCGCTCGAGCTGCTCGGCCGAGTTGATCGCGCCGACGTCGGTGTTCTTGTCCATCGGGTCGCCGAGGCGCAGGCGGCCCATCCGCTGCCACAGCTTCTCGATCACCTCGTCGCGCACGCTCTCCTGGATCAGGAGGCGCGACCCGGCGCAGCACACGTGTCCCTGGTTGAAGAAGATCCCGTTGACGATCCCCTCGACGGCCTGGTCGACCGCGGCGTCCTCGAACACGATGTTCGCCGACTTGCCGCCAAGTTCGAGCGTCAGTTTCGTGTCGGTACCCGCGAGCGCCGACTGGATCTCCCTGCCGACCGCGGTCGATCCGGTAAAGGCGATCTTGTTGATTTTTTTTGAGCGCACGAGGGCCGCACCCGTATCGCCATTGCCCGTGAGGATGGTGACCACGCCGGGCGGGAGCTCGGCCTCCTGGCAGATCTCGGCAAGCAGTAACGCGGTCAGCGGCGTCGTCTCCGCCGGCTTCAGGATCGCGACGTTCCCGCACGCCAGCGCCGGCGCGAGCTTCCACGCCGCCATCAGCAGCGGGAAGTTCCAGGGCACGATCTGGCCGACTACTCCGAGCGGCTCAACCTCGCGCGCGCCCGTGCCGTAGCGGAGCTTGTCCGCCCACCCGGCGTAGTGGAAGAAGTGCGCGGCCGCCAGCGGGATGTCGACGTCGCGGGACTCCCGGAGCGGCTTGCCGCCGTCGAGCGTCTCGACGACCGCGAGCTCGCGCGAGCGCTCCTGGATCAGCCGGGCGATCCGGAACAGGTACTTGGCGCGCTCGAGAGCGGGCAGCGCGGCCCACTTCGGATGCGCGGTCCGTGCGCTTTCCACGGCCGCGATCACGTCCTCCGGGCCCCCGCACGCCACCTCCGCTAACGGCTCCTCCGTGGCGGGGTTAATCGTCGGCACGTAACGCCCATCCGCCGGGTCCCGGAATTCGCCGTCGACGAACAGGCCATAGCGGTCCTTGAGTCGGATGTGGTCGGCCGACTCAGGCGCCGGCGAGTAGTCCCAGACAATGCTGGTTCGGGTCTCGATGCTCATTCCTTGGAGAAGTCCTCTGAGCGCCCGTAGCGCCCGTTCTCCGTCTTGGCGTACTGCATAAGAAGATCATTGAGCACGGACGATGCGCCGATCCGGATGCGGTCCGGCGTCAGCCACTCGTCGCCGAGCGTCTCCTTGACGAGCACGAGGCGGTGGAGCGCGGCCTTGCTCGTCGAGACGCCGCCGGCGGCCTTGAACCCGACGATCCGCCCGGTGCGGTCAGCGTAGTCGCGGATGGCCTCGAGCATCACGAGACAGACCCCGGGCGTGGCACCCGCCGATGCCTTCCCGGTCGAGGTCTTGATGAAGTCCGCGCCGGCCTCCATCGCGAGCATCGAGGCGTGGCGGACATGGTCGTAGGACCCGAGCTCGGCGGTCTCGAGGATCACCTTTAGGTGCGCATCGCCGCAGTGCTCCTTGACCGCGACGATCTCCTGCTGCACGCGGGCGTCGTCGCCCGCGAGGAACGCCTCCCGCGAGATCACCATGTCGATCTCGTCGGCGCCGGCCGCGACGGCATCCTCGGTGTCTCTGAGCTTGGCTTCGAGCGAGACCTGCCCGGCGGGGAAGCCGGTGGCGACGCTTGCGGTCTTGACGCCGGTGCCGTTCAGGGCTTCCTTCGCGGTGGCGACGAGCGACGGGTAGACGCAGATCGCGGCGACGCTCGGGATCTCGGGCATCGTCGGGGCCGGGCACACGCCCTTGGCGCAAAGATGACGGACCTTGCCGGGCGTGTCGGCGCCCTCGAGCGTGGTCAGGTCGACCATCGACACCGCGAGGCGGATGCCCTGCTGCTTGGCCGTGGTCTTGATCGAGCGCTTGCCGAGTTGCGCCGCGCGCTCCTCGATCCCGACCCGGTCGACGTGAGGCAGACGGCGGATCACGCCTGCGAGGCTACTACGCTGCCAGTGGTGAAACGGGTCCTTGTGTTCTGCGGATCGAGCCCGGGCCGCTCGCCCGAGTACGCCGCGGCGGCTGCCGGTCTCGGTCGGCTTCTCGCCGACCGTGAGATCGAGATCGTCTATGGGGGCGCGAGTGTCGGATTGATGGGAGCACTGGCCGACTCCGCGCTCGCGGCCGGTGGCGAGGTGATCGGCGTGATTCCGAGCAGGCTGGTCGAGCGCGAGATCGCGCACGCCGGCCTCACGAAGCTCCACGTCGTCGAGACCATGCACGAGCGCAAGTCGCTGATGGCCGAGCTCTCGGACGCCGTGATCGCGCTGCCCGGCGGTGCGGGGACGCTCGACGAGCTGTTCGAGCTGCTGACGTGGAAGCAGCTGGGGCTGCACCGCAAGCCGATGGGCCTGCTCGACGTCGCGAGCTATTGGCAGCCGCTGATGGCCTTCTTGGAGCACGCGGTCGACGAGCGGTTCCTGATGGCCGAGCACCTGGAGACTCTGATCGTGTCGCACGATGCCGGCGCGCTCCTCGATCGTCTGGCGTCGCACCAGCACCGGACGATCGACAAGTGGCTCGATCGCGCGGCGGAGCATGGCGCCGCGGGCTGAGCGCGCCGCAGGCTGAGCGCGCCGCGGGCTGAGCGCCGCGGCGATCAGGACGTGCCGAACACGCGGTCGCCGGCGTCGCCCAATCCCGGCCGGATGTAGGCGTTTTCGTCGAGCTCGCGGTCGACCGCGGCCGTCCAGATCCGGACGTCGGGATGCTCGCCCTGGACCGCCTCGATTCCCTGCGGCGCGGACACGAGGCACACGAGCTCGAGTTGCTTGGCGCCGGCCTTCTTGAGCTTCGCCAGCGCGTGCACCGCGCTTCCGCCGGTGGCGAGCATCGGGTCGAGCACATACACGCGCGAGGTCGGCAGTCGCGGGGGCAGCCGCTCGTAGTAGTCGATCGGGACGTGCTCCTCCTCGTCGCGGTAGATGCCGACGTGGCCCACACGGGCATCGGGGAGCAGGCGCAGAAAGCCCTCGACCATCCCGAGGCCGGCGCGCAGGACGGGCACGACCGCCACCTCGTCGGCGAGCCTTGAGCCGGTTGTTTCTTCGAGCGGCGTCTGGATCGTGACGTCCTTGAGCGGTAGCTCACGGGCGACCTCGACGGCCATGATCGCGGCCGCCTCGAACAGGGCCTGGCGGAAGTCGCCGTGGGCCGTATCGCGGTCGCGCATCACCGACAGGCGATCGGCCAGTACGGGATGCTCGACGATGGTGAGTGTCTGGGTCACAGCGCGATAGTCTCGCGCACGCCCATGTCGCGTGCGAATCTCGAACTGAAGGCGGTCGATCGGAACCCCGAGGCGACGCTGGCGCGCTGCGTCGCGTTGGGCGCGACCGACGGGGGCGACCTGCACCAGACCGACATCTACTTCATGGCCCGGCGGGGACGTCTCAAGCTCCGCGTCGAACAGGGCGCGCTCGGTGGCGAGCTGATCGCCTACGGCCGTCCCGATGCCTTGGACGCCGCCGAAAGCAGCTACATGTTGGCCCCGGTCGCGGCGCCCGACGAGCTCGCCGAGGCGCTCGACGCGGCGCTCGGGACCGTCGTCGTGGTTTCGAAGCGGCGGCACCTGTTCCTGTGGGAGGGCGTGCGCATCCACCTCGACGAGGTCGACGGGCTCGGCAGCTTCGTCGAGTTCGAGGCCGTGCTGCCGCAGGCGGGCGACCTCGCCACCGCGCGGGACAAGCTCGCTCGGCTCCGGGCCGAGTTGGAGATCTCCGAGGACGCGCTCGTGGCGGTCGGCTACTCGGACCTGCTGATCGAGGGTCCTCAGGTGCTGCTCCGCGCGGCGTGGGCGGCGATGGAGAACGCGTACGCGCCGTACTCGGAGTTCAAGGTCGGCGCGGCGGTCCGCGGGCGGAGCGGGGCGATCTATGCCGGCGCGAATGTCGAGAACGTCGCCTATCCCCAGGGGCAGTGCGCGGAGGCCTCCGCGCTCGGCGCGCTGGTGGCGGCGGGCGAGTCGGCGATCACCGCGGTGGCCGTCGTCGCCGAGCGCCTGGAGGTTTGCACTCCGTGCGGAGGCTGCCGGCAGCGACTGGCCGAGTTCGGGAGCGTTGACACTCCGGTGTACCTCGGGCGACCGGACTCTGGTCCTCCGACGACGACGACCATCGGCGAGTTGCTGCCCGGCGCGTTCGACCGCGAGGCGCTTGGTTGAGCCTGGGGTCGCCACGCGTGGGCGTCGTGCTCGGGTCGGGGCTGGGTGCGGTCGCCGACGCCGTCGAGGACCCGGTGGTGGTGAGCTACGAGGAGCTGCCCGGGTGGCCGCGGCCCAGCGTTTCCGGACACGCCGGTAGGGCCGTACTCGGTTCTATCGGAGGCGTGCCGGTGGCGGTGCTCCAGGGGCGGGCGCACCTGTACGAAGGCGGGTCTCTCGATACCTTGCGAGCCCCGATCCGCGCCCTGCGGGCCGCGGGCGCCTCGTTTCTCGTTCTCACGAACGCCGCGGGGTCGCTGCGCCCCGAGGTCGGGCCCGGGTCGCTGATGGCGATCACCGACCACATCAACATGACCGGCGTGAACCTGCTGGCCGGGCCCAACGATGATGCGATCGGGCCACGGTTCCCGTCGCTGCGCGACGCCTACGATCCGGCGCTGCTGGGCTTGCTCCGCGACTCGGCCCGCGGCCTCGGCGTCGCGCTGCCCGAGGGCGTGTACCTGGCGGTCGGCGGGCCAAGCTTCGAGACGCCCGCCGAGATCCGCGCGTTTCGGGTGATCGGCGCGGACGCGGTCGGGATGTCGACCGTTCAGGAGACGATCCTCGCGCGCCACTGCGGGCTGCGGGTCGCCGCCGTGTCGGTGATCACGAACCTCGCCGAGGGTATGACCGACGAGCCGCTGTCCCACGAGCAGACCCTGCGGGCGGCCGAGGCCGGCGCCGGCGATCTGGCGCGCCTGCTGATCGACTTCATACCCCGCCTGAGCGATGCTGACCGCTGAGCTGATCCGGCGAAAGCGAGACGGCCTCGAGCTGTCGGACTCCGAGATAGCCGCGCTCGTGGGCGGGATTGCCGATGGCACCGTGACCGACGCCCAGGTGGGGGCGCTGGCGATGGCGATCGTGTGGCGCGGGATGAGCCCCGCCGAGCGGGTGGCGCTGACCGGCGCGATGACCCGCTCGGGCGATGTCTTGGATTGGAGCGACGCCGGCTTGTCCGGCCCCGTGCTGGACAAGCACTCGACAGGGGGCGTTGGGGACAAGGTCAGCCTCCTGCTGGCGCCGATCCTGGCGGCGTGCGGGGCCTACGTGCCGATGATCTCGGGGCGCGGGCTCGGGCACACAGGCGGGACGCTCGACAAGCTCGAGTCGATCCCGGGGTACGACGTCACGCCTTCGACCGATCAGTTGCGGTCGGCTGTGGCGCGCGTCGGCTGCGCGATCGTCGGCCAGACCGCTCGCCTCGCGCCGGCAGACCGCCGGCTGTACGCGATCCGCGACGCCACCGGGACGGTCGAGTCGATCCCGCTGATCGTCGGCTCGATCCTGTCGAAGAAGCTCGCCGCCGGGCTCGACGCGCTGGTGATGGACGTCAAGTGCGGGTCGGGCGCTCAGTTTCCCGACCTCGACCGGGCGCGCGAGCTCGCGAGGGCGATCGTGGAGGTCGCGGTCGGGAACGGCCTGCCGACGGTGGCGCTGCTGACTGACATGAACCAGGTGCTCGGCCGGACGGCAGGCAACGCGGTCGAGGTCCGCGAGTCGATCGACCACCTGACCGGCGCCGCGCGCGACAAGCGCTTGCTCGAGGTCACGCTTGCGCTGTGCGCCGAGGTGCTCGTGCTCGGCGGACTGCACGCGGATGTCGGCTCGGCCCGCGCCGCTGCCGACCAGGCTCTTGAAAGCGGGGCGGCCGCCGAGCGCTTCGGCGCGATGGTGGCCGAGCTGGGCGGGCCGGCAGATCTCCTGGAAGCTCCCTCTCGGTGGTTATCCGCGGCCCCGGTCGTCGTCCCGGTCGAGCCGTTTGCGCCCGGGGTGGTTTCGGCCATCGACGTGCGCGCGGTCGGGATCGCGATCGTCAATCTCGGCGGCGGACGCGCGCGCGAGGACGATGTCGTCGACCACAGCGTCGGGCTGACCGAGGTCGCCGCGCTCGGCGAGCGGGTCGAGCCGGGTGGCCGCCCGCTGGCGATCGTGCATGCGCGTGACTCGGACGGGGCGCGCCGCGCCGCGGACGCGGTGCGCGGGGCGTTTGTGCTCGGGGACCCGCCGAGCGAGATTTCCGGACCGGTGATCGAGGTTCAGCGGACGGTATAGACGCCGGTCGAGACCTCGTGGTAGCCCTTGGCCCCGATGGCGTTCGCCAGGGCGCTTCTTGGGTCCTGATCGTCGGCGAGGCGATCCAGGGCGCGGCGGAAGTCGTACCGGGGTGACCAGCCGAGCTCGCGGCGAGCACGGTCGTTGACGTAGACGCGGTCGGTCGAGGGGAACATCCGCCATCCCCGCGCGGCGTAGATCTCGGGGTAGTCGGGATAGAGCCGCTCTACGGCCCTGGGCAGATCGTCTCGGATCGCGGTTACGTCGTCACGCGTGAACGGCGTCGTCGCGCTGATGATGTATCGACCGAACCCGATCCTCGGCGCGCGCTCGAGCGCCAGGCGGTGGGCGTCCACCACGTCCTCGATGTCGACGCGGCGGTGGAGCAACTCGTTCACCTTGACGTTCAGGTTGTCGTAGGCGTTGCGGACATCGTCGGTGTCGTCGGCCTCTGGAAAGAACCGGGAGGTCCTGAGGATCAGACACGGCAAACCGCAGTCGCGCGCGATCAGCTCGCACAGGTCCTCGGCGGCGGCCTTGGTCGTGCCGTAGATGTTCCGCGGAACCGGGTGCACATCCTCGGTGATCCACGCCGCCGGCGCTCCCTCCTTTGGCTGGAGGGCGCGTCCGAACGCGCTGGTCGTGCTCGTGAAGATGAACCGGCTCACGCCGGCTTCGACGGCTTCCTCGAGCAGGTTCAGCGTGCCCGCGATGTTGGTGGCAACGAAGTCGGTGCGAGTGTGCGACTCGACATGGGGCTTGTGCAGGGTGGCGCTGTGCACGACCGCGTCCACTCCGGCCACCGCTCGTTGGACGACGTTGCGATCGACGATCGACCCGACGATGTCGGTGTGGGGAGAGTCGAGGACGTCGAGCCCGATGACCTCGTGGCCGTCGTCGGGCAGGACGCGCGTGAGGGCCTCCCCCAGGTGCCCGGAGCTGCCGGTGACAAGAATTCGCATCTGCTGAAGACATATCAGACGCACCTGCTGGTAAACATTCCGCCTCATGTCCGGCGTTGCCAAAGCTGAGCTCCACGTCCACCTCGAGGGCACTGCTCCGCCCGAGCTGGTGAGCCGCATCGCCGCGCGCAACGGCCTCGATGTGCCCGAGCGGCTGCTCGGGACAGACGGGCGTTTCCGGTACACCGACTTCCTCGACTTCCTGGCCACCTACGACCTGGCCGCCAGCGTGATCCGCACCGGGGAGGACTACCGCGACATCACCTATGAATACCTGTGCCTGTGTGGTCGCGAGGGCGCGATCTACGTCGAGCTCACCGCCTCGCCCGACCATGCTGCGCTTGTTGGGCTAAGCGACAAGGAGCACTGGGATGGAATCGCGCGCGGGATCGACGACGCCCGCCGCGACGCCGGTGTCGAGGGGCGGATCCTGGTCTCGGCCGTTCGCAACTTCGGGGTCGAGCAGGCGCTCCGCGTCGCGCGCCATGCCGCCGAGCGTCCTCACCCGTACATCGTCGGCTTCTCGATGGCCGGCGACGAGGCCGGGTTCCCCGCGCATGACTTCGTCGAGGCGTACCACCTCGCCGCCGACGCCGGCCTCGGCTGCACTATCCACGCCGGCGAGTGGGCGGGCGCCGACAGCGTGCGCGCGGCGCTCGAGTTGCCGATCACCCGAATCTCCCACGGCGTCCGGGCGATCGAAGACCCGTCGGTCGTGGCCGAGCTCGCGGCGCGAGCAATCGTGCTCGAGTGCTGCCCGACGTCGAACGTGGTCCTGGGCGTCTTTCCGTCGTATGAGGAGCACCCGTTGCCGGCGCTGCGAGCGGCCGGCGTTCCGGTCACGCTCGGCTCCGATGACCCTCCGTACTTCGGCGCCACGATCGGGGGCGAATACGAGGTGTGTTCCGCGCGAATGGGATTCGGCGACGACGTATTGCGCGAGATCACGCGGACCGCGATCGACGCGGCGTTCTGCGACGATGATCTCCGGGCCGTGCTCCGCGACCGGCTCTAGGGATCCTCGACTGGAATCGGGCCCTAAGCTCCAGTCGGAGTCGGGCCGTAAGCTCCAGTCGATGAGCGAGGTCCATCGCTACCGATGCCGACTGGACTGGACCGGATCGACAGCCGACGGCTACGAGCTCTACACCCGCGAGCACCGAGTGTCCTGCCCGCCTGCCGAGTCTGAGCTCCGCCTGAGCAGCGACCCGGCATTCCGCGGCGACCCCGACCTGCTCAACCCCGAGCAGCTGTTGCTCGCCGCGGCGAGCTCGTGCCAGGCACTGTCCTTCCTCGCGGTCGCTGCGCGCGCGAGAATCGACGTCGTCTCCTACATCGACGACGCCGAGGCGGTGATGCCGGATGACGATAAGCCCGTGCGCATAACCGAGATCGTGCTGCGCCCGCGGATCGTGATCGCAAGTGATGTTGCTGAGGAGCGCATCCGGCACTACGTTCATCTCGCGCACGACGAGTGCTACATCGCGAACAGCGTCAGGAGCGAGATCACGATCGAGCCGCAGATCGAGTTCGTGTCGGCTCGCGCCTCTGGCGGCGCGTAGTCGTCCTTTCGTCCAGTTTTCGGTGCTGTTCGCTCCAGCTCCGCCCGGACCGGAGCGATCCAGCCCGCATGGAAACCAAAGACGACGTCGACGTCACGCGTGTCCTCGCGACCGCGCTCATCCGGCGGATGACCGACGACCAGATCAATCGTGTGATCGGGGAGCTCGAGTACATTGCCGAGGAGCGCGGTGACCGGACGGGCGAGAGCGTCCACGCACAAGCCGCGGGTCATCTGATCGCAGCCCTCGAGGGCCGCCGGGAGCGGCGCAACGGCGGGAACGGGAACGGGAGCGTTCCCCCGCCATCGCTCAACGGCGCCTCGGTGAACGGTCACGAAGGCTGACGGCGGCGCGGTTATCGACGAGAGTTGTCGATGGCGCGATCGAGCTGAGTCAGCTGACTCGGGAGCGGCGCGTTGGCGTTCGCGCGGGTCGGCCCGCGTCCGGTCGTTCCCGAGCCGCCGCCCGAGGTGGCCAGACCGACGAGCGCGATCACGAGCAGCACCAGCAGGACGGCGAGCGCGACGGTCGAGCGGCGCACGTCGATCGGCGTGCTGCCTCGGCCATAGCGCGTGAACCGGGGGGTGGTCGGGGCCGTCGGGTGGTCCAGGTGTCGGGCCGTCGGGTGGTCCATGTGTCGGATGGGCTGGATCGCGCCCGGCTCGAGAGCGTTGATCGCTTGCTGCGCGCTCGCCGGGCGCCGGTCGGGCCGCTCGGCCGTGAGCTGCCGCACGAGCGCGCGCAACTCCGGCGTCGGCGCCGGGGCGAGGCATTGCTCGATCAGCACGCCGAGCGAATAGAGGTCCGAGCGCTCGCTCGCCGGCTGGCCACGCATCACCTCCGGGGCGATGTAGCGCGCCGAGCCGACCACCACGCCGGTGTTGGTGAGGCGGGTCGCGTCCGAGGGCTGGGCGATGCCGAAGTCGGTCAACCGCGCGCGGCCGTCGGATCCGATCAGCACGTTCGCGGGCTTGATGTCCCGGTGGATCACTCCAGCCTGGTGGATGTAGCCGAGCGCGTCGAGCAACTCGCGCGCCAGTGTGTGCGCATCCCAGGTCCGGGCGTCGGGTCGGCGGAGGTGATCCGCCAGGCTCCCCCCGGCCACGTACTCCATGACCAGATACGGCCGCGGCCCATCGACGCTGAAGTCGTAGACGCGCACGAGGTGGGGGTGCGAGAGATTGGCGACGACGTGCGCCTCCCGCTCGAACCGCCGGACGTAGTCCTCGTCGAGGGCGAGCACGTCCGACAGGACCTTGACCGCGACCTCGCGATCGAGCCGGGCGTCCATCGCGAGCCAGACCGACGCCATCCCGCCGGTCCCAAGCACTCGCTCGAGGCGATATCGGCCGCCCTCGCCGAGGGTGGCCCCTGGCGCAAGCTCAATCGCCGCCATCGCCACCCTTCCCGCCGTGGCCATGGCCCTTGCCTTTGCCGTCGCCTTTGCCCGGTCCATGGTTGCCGGGTCCCGCCTCCGGAGGCGGGGCGGAGCCTGGAGATGCGACGGGACTCGCCGGCGCGCTCGTATTGGTGGATGCGGGCGCGGCCGGGGCGCGAACGTCCGCCGTCACCCGACGGTCCAACTGGCCGGCATCGGCCAGTAGCACTAATGCATCCGCGGGCGCCAGCCTCCCCGACGCTCGGAGGTGCGAAATGTCGGCCTCGAGCGTGCGCACGGCCGCGTGCGCGGCCGCGGGATCGCGCCGGTTTGCGGCGGAGCGAATGCTCGCCACATCCTGATGCAGCCTCGCCGCGTCGGCAGTTGCCAGCGAAGTAGAGGAACTGCCACACCCGGCAGCGGTTATGCACAAAACCGCTACCAGCATGGCCAACGTGAGAAAGCGCGACCAGGCCATAGACCGTGCTCCGACGCTACCCGGGAGACGGCCGGCCCTATCGAGAGCTGGCTCCGACTCAGGCGCCTGTGGGAATCGTCACGAACACTTCGAGGCCGCCGCCGGCGCCCGGCCGGGCGGTGATCGTGGCGTTGTGCGCGCGGGCGATCGTGCTCGCGATCGAGAGGCCGAGACCGACCCCGTCAGAGCTGTTGAGACGCTCCGTGGCACGGACGAACGGCTCGAACAGGGTTGGAATCTGCTCAGCCGGGACGCTCGGCCCCGTGTTGGCGATCTCGAATATCGCGCTGCCGTTCTGCTGCATCGTGCGGACTCCGATCCAGCCACCCGGGTTGTTGTGGCGCACCGCGTTCTCGACGAGGTTCGCGATCATGCGCTCGAGCAGCACGCGGTCGCCACGCGCAACCGCCGGCTCGAGCGCAGCTTCGACCTTGATGCGGCGCTGATCGGTCGCTTCATGCGCGGCGTCGAGCGCATCCTCGGCGGCGGTGGCGAGATCGATCGATTCGTGGGTCGCCGGACCGACCTCGCTGGTAGCAAGCGTGAGGAGCGCCTCGACGGTCGCCTCGGCGCGCTCGACCGAGCGCTTGACCCGATCCGCCATCGCCTCGAGCTGTTCGGGCGTCCTCGTCGGCTTTGAGAGCGTGACCTCGATCGCCGTACGCATCGCCGTGAGCGGCGTGCGCAGCTCGTGCGCCGCGTTGGCGACGAACCGCTTCTGGCTGGTGAACGCGGCATCGAGGCGCTCGAGCATCACGTCGAACGTGTCGGCCAGCTCCTTGAGCTCGTCATCGGGGCCGGTCAGCGCGAGGCGCTGGCCGAGGCGCAGCTCGGAAGCCCGCTTGGCAGCCTCGGTGAGGGACCGCACCGGCCGCAGCGCTCGTCCGGCGACGAGCCAGCCGAGTCCGGCCGCGGCGATCGTGACGACGATGAGTCCGATCGCCGACGCTTGCCGTAGCGCCGCCAGCGTGTCGCCGCGCGCCTTGACACCACCCCCAGAGATGTCGATCAGGTGGTTGCACTGCGCGAGCAGAGACGCGGAGGTGGGCAAAGGCTTGCATAGGCCCAGGACCGCCTGTTGCTGCGGCGTGAGATTCGGCGGTGGCCCCGCGGCCGGCAGCAGCACGCTCGCCAACAACGTGTAGCTCAGCGCCAGGAGCACCACCCCGGCCACCAGGAACAGGAGCGCGTAGAAAACGGCGAGCCGCGTGCGCATCCGCCGTGGCCAAAGCCGCCGCACGATCGTGGAGCGGGGTGTGGCGCTCATCGCACTCGGTAGCCGGCGCCGACCACCGTCTCGATCACCTCGGGTTCCCCCAGCTTTCGCCGCAAACGCCCGAGCGTGACCGCCACCGTGCGCGTGAACGGGTCGGCGTTCTCATCCCATACCCGCTCGAGCAGCTCCTCGGCGCTGACCACGGCGCCGTCGGCCGCGAGCAGCACCTCGAGCACACCCAGTTCCTTGCGGGTCAACGAAAGCTCGCGCCCCGCGCGGGTAGCGCGCCGCTCCGCTCTGTCGAGCGCCAGATCTCCCCTGACCAAACGCGGCGGGGTTGCCGGCGCGCGACGCGCCAGAGCATGCACCCGCGCCACCAGCTCCTCGAATGCGAACGGCTTGGGCAGATAGTCATCGGCGCCGAGGTTGAGCCCGTCCACGCGGTCGCCGATCGTGGCCGCCGCGGTCAGCATCAGGATTCGCGCCTCCGAGGTGCCGTCGCGGAGAGCCACGCAAACCGCATCGCCGTGCACTCCGGGCAGGTCGCGGTCCAGCACGATCACGTCGTAGTGGTACACCGCACCCTTCTGCAACGCGGCTGACCCGTCATACGCGAGGTCGGTCGCGATCCCGCGATCGCGCAACCCCTCGGCAATGTCGCGAGCAAGCTCGACGTGATCCTCGACCACCAGGACGCGCATCGGCACATCGTGAACCACACCGGATCACAACGCCATAACAGCGTGTGGCGGGTTTCCGGGGCGGGCTTCCGTGTTGCACTCGTGTGATGGGCCACCGGTTACTACATACGTCATGCTCCGAACTACTGCAAGATTTCAAACGGCCACAGCCGCGATCGCCGCCACGATGGTGATCGCCGCCTGCGGCTCGAGCTCCTCTACCTCGTCCAGCTCGTCCGGCTCGTCCGGCTCCGGTGGCCCGCCGACCCAGGCCCAGGTACAACAAGAGACGCAGGAGGCGGTCAGGTTCGCCAGCTGCATGCGCTCGCACGGGGTTTCCAACTTCCCCGACCCGACAACCTCCCCCCACGCGTTCAAGGACGCGCTCAATCCAACCACCGCACACTCGCCGGCGTTCGGCCCGGCGGTGTCGGCCTGCCAGCACCTGATGCCGCGCGGCCGCCAACAGAGGCAGAATCCGCCGGCGAGTCAGGCGCAGATCACGGCGGAGCTGTCGTTCGCCCGCTGCCTCCGCAGCCACGGGTTCCCGAGCTTTCCCGACCCGAGCACCACCGGTCAGCTGACCCACGAGATGCTCGCGAACGCGGGGATCAACATCCATCAGCCGGCGGTGGTGCAGGCGGCCGACGCGTGTGTCGGCGTCACACACGGGTTCATCAACAGAGCCGACGTCGCCCGGTTCGTCGCCGGGCACTAGTTCAAGTGTCGGCTGGTAGTTGGAGGGTGAATCGGGCGCCGCCGGTTGTCGACGAATCACAGGTGATCGTTCCGCCATGCGCTTCGATCGTCCGGCGGACGATCGCGAGCCCGAGGCCGGTGCCGTTGCGCGGGCTTTGCGGGAGGCGGACGAACGGTTCGAAGATCCGTTCGCGCTGATCCGCCGGGACGCCGGGCCCGTCGTCGGTCACGGTGATGGTTGGGCCGTTCGGTGACTGGGTGGCTTCGACGACGACGGTGTCGGCGACAGCCGTGGCGTTCTCGAGCAGGTTGCCGATGGCGCGAAGGAGCGCGCTGCGGTCGGCGGTGGCCAGGACGGGACCGTTGGTGCGCAGCTCGACGCGCGTGGCGGCATCGGTGGTTGGGGTGGCGGCGACCGCGGCATTTGCGAGGTCGGTGAGGTCGACGGGTTCGCGGTGTGGTCGCTCGCGCGCGTCGAGGCGCGCGAGGTTGAGGAGGTCGTCGATCAGGTGCCCGAGCCGACCGCTGTCGCGCGCGAGTTGGGCTTCGATGCTGTCCCGAGCGGGCCGGAGCGGTTGCTCTCTCAGCAGTCTCTCGGCCGTCGCCTGGATCGCGGCGACGGGCGTGCGGAGCTCATGCGAGGCGTCGGCCAGGAACGTTCGCATCGCCGCCTCCGACGCTCTGGCCTCAGCGACCGCGCGATCGAGGAGCACCAGGACCCAGGCGAGCGCGGCCAGGAGCGCGAGCGCGATCACGCCGCCGATCGCTTCGGTGACCTCGAGGCTGTGGACCTGTCGGTCGATCCCGGCTCGGCTCCCCGTCAGTGTCGCGTGCACGTCGGTGCCATTGATCGGGATCACCTCGTGCACCGTGAGGAGCTTTCCGCCCGAGGTGGTTGGAAGCGTGCCGCCCGGCCCGGTGATTCCGGCGAGGTCGACCGAGATCCCCTGCGCGTCCAGCGACCCGATGACCGGCTTGAGGTTTTGAGGTGTGCCCGCCTGCTGGAGCGCCCGCGCGCCAGACGCGAGGTCGGTGCGTAGCTGCTGCTCGAGCCCGTCGCGGTAGCGAACCGTGATCACCACGACGAAGGCCGCGAGCGCGGCGGCTATCCCGAGCATCGAGACGGCGATCAGCCGCGTGCGCGCGCGTCGGGGGCGGCTCACGGCGAGAACCGGTAACCGATTCCGCGGACGGTGTGGATCAGTCGCGGGCCGGTGGCTTCGAGCTTTCGGCGGAGCGCGCTGATGTGAACCTCCACGAGATTGTGGTCGTAAGCGTCATAGCCCCACACCTGGGTCAGCAGCTGATCCTTGGACAGTGCCTGTCCGCGGTGCCGCATGAGAAACGCGAGCAGTCGGAGCTCGGTCGAGGTCAGCGCGAGTTCGTTTCCGGCACGGGCGGCGAAGCCGTGCTCCTCGTCGACGAGCAGCTGTTCGGCCTCGAGGACCTGAGGGATCGCGCCTCGCCGGCGCAACACCGCCCGGACGCGCGCCATCAGTTCTTCGAGCGCGAAGGGCTTCACGAGATAATCGTCGGCGCCCAATTCGAGGCCGGCGACGCGATCGGCCACAGCGTCTCGCGCAGTGAGGAAGATGATCGGCAACTCGCGCCGCTGGCGGAGCGACCTCGCCAACTCGAAGCCGTTGCCGCTCGGGAGCAGCACGTCGAGGATCGCCAGATCCGGCGCGTGCGCCAGCACCTCGTTGGGGCCGGCGAGATCGTCGAAGGCGGTGGCCGCGAACCGCTCTTGGCGGAGTGCGGCGAGTACCGCCTCGCGCACCGGTCGCTCATCTTCGATCACCACCACTCGGCCGACCGGCTCGCCCATCGCCCCACGATTGTCCCGGACGCTGGCTGAAGATCACCTGAAGAACCGTTGCGCTTCAGGTTGATCTCAGGTTCTGGGCGGACCCTGACCTCGTCTGACACGAACCGGCGTCTGAGAGGAGGACACAGTGGGGCGCATCGTGCGTACCGCCCAGGGCATCATCGCCACGACCGGCCTGGTCCTGCTCGTCTGCGGATGCGGTAGCAGCGGGTCCTCCTCCACCACCGCTACCTCGGCCGGGTCGGCGCAGGCGACCGGAGCGCTCGCCTTCTCCCGCTGCATGCGCTCCCACGGGGTGTCGGCCTTCCCCGACCCCGACAGCAGCGGGAATGTCCCCAAGAACAAGGTCATCCCCCTGGCCAACAGTCCCCAGTTCCGCGTGGCCTCGCAAGCCTGCCAGCATCTCGTCCCAAACTCGAACCGCCCGAAGACGACGCACTCCGAAGTGGAGGCTGCGCTTACCGGCATGGTGAGATTCGCCGCCTGCATGCGTTCGCGCGGCGTGCAGAACTGGCCTGACCCGTATGTCGACCGCAGTCGTCCAGGCGATCCGCGTCCCGTGTTCGACCTCCACAGCGCTATCGACCCAACTGCCCCACGGATCACTGCCGATGTCAGCGCGTGCCAGCACGTGATGCCGCAGTCCAGTAGCCCGTACTTCTGCAGCAGGTTGCTTGCGGAGCGGATCCCGGGCAGTCCACCCGGTGCCGAGGCGTGTGGTGGAGGGTCGCCGGAGGTGCCGTAGATGGTGGTCGCGTACATCGCTCACGAGTTGCGCACTCCGATCGCTCTGCAGCTCGCGCTGGCCGAAGCGACGCTCGCCGATCCGGATGCAGACGGAGTCGCGTGGCGCGCGATGGCCGAGGGGATAGTCGCGAGCTGCGACCACCAGCAACGGTTGATCGAGGCGCTCCTCGATCTGAGTTCCGCGGAGGCCGGGCTTGCGGGGCTGGAGGACGTCGACATCGCCGTTGTGATGCGCCGCGTTCTGCACGAGTGTGAGTTGAGCGGACTCGAGTGCGTCGTGACACTCGAACGGGCTGTGGTTGTGGGCGATCCAACCCTGCTCGAGCGACTGGCCGCCAACCTCGTGTCGAATGCGATCCGACACAACATCGAGGGTGGACGCATCGCGGTCACGACCCGGACCGACTGCGCACGTGCTCAGCTGTCGATCGCCAACACCGGACCGCTCATCCCAGCGGGGGAAGTGCCGCGCTTGTTCGAGCCATTCGAACGACTCGGGTCGCGACGCCGAACCTTTGCCGACGGCGTTGGGCTGGGCCTCGCGATCGTCCACTCGATCGCCGACGCCCACGGTGCCACCCTCACCGCCCACGCCCCGGCTGCCGGCGGGCTCGAAATCGAGGTCAGCTTCCCCGCTTGACCGGGCGGGCCGATGTTGGCCGGTAGTGTGCGCGATCTCGTGGCCGTCGCCCTCAGAGATCGTTTCGACATCACGCTCGACGCCGTTGCGCGGGTGGCCTGGGGACGCGAGCGCGTGGCTCTTGCCGAAGAGGCCGCTCGGACCATGGATCGTCATGCCGCGGCCTTCGAGGCGCTGGTGGCGGCACGGGTGCGCGACGATCCGAACACGTTGATCTACGGAGTCACCTCGGCCCCCGGGGACCGTGGCGTGGCCGTTCTCGATCCCGAGGCGCAGGCCGCTCGCCCGACTCGCCTCTGGACGGCGATGTCCTACGGCGACCCGCTTCCGGTGAGAGTTGTCCGGGCCATCGCCCTGGCTCGCCTGGCCAACTTCCTGGGGGGAAATGCGGCTGTGCGCTCGGAGGTCGCCGCCGCGGTTGTCGACATGCTCAACGACGGGCCGCTGCCCGCAGTGCCTTCACAGTCCAACGGCGGATCGGGCGAGGTCTTGCCGCTCGGCATGCTCTTCTACGACCTGAGCGAGCGCGTCACCCTGTCGCCCAAAGAACGGATGGCGCTCATCAACGGGTCGCCTTGCGCGGCCGCCCTCCTCGCCGACACCGCACTGGCCGGACAGGCGCGGCTGGCTATGGCCGAGCGGGTGTTTGCGCTCGTGGCGTATATCACCGACACGCCGCAAGAGCACTACGCGCAGGACCTCGAGGCGCTCTGGGGCGACGAGCACGAGATCGCCGCGCTGCGTTCACTTCGCGCCCTCCTCGGTGACCGATCTCGCGAGCAACACCATCAGGCCTCGGTGTCACTCCGCATACTCCCGCGCGTCCTCGGCGCAGTGCGACAAGCTCAGGCCCGGGCCGAACGCGCCGCCGGCGTGTCACTGTCCTCCGTGAGCGACAACCCCGTGTTCCTGCCCGAAAGCGAGCGCCACCCCGGCGGCGAGGTCTATTCAACCGGCGGCTACCACAACGCCCAGGCGGCTCCCGCGATCGATGCGCTCGCGTTCGCGCACGCCGACCTCTGCCAGTTGGCTCAACGACTGACCGACCATCTCTTTCACCATCCGGAGACCGTGCTGCTCGTCGGCGGCAACGAGTGGTCGGTCAAGCCGCTGCACATGGCGGTCAACGGATGGGCCGAGGAGGCGCGCTCGACCGCGCAACCCACGCTGCTGTCGCTCGGCTCGTTCGGACAAAACGATGTACCCGAGCTGGCTTTCCTGGCCTGGCGCAAGGCCGCCGCGGTCGCTCGCTGCCTGGACGGAGCGCTTACCGGCCTGGCGGTCATTGCCTCACAGGCGCTCTACAAGCAGAACCGCGAGGCGCCGGAAATGCTTCGCCCGCTCGTGGACGAGGTCCGCTCCGTCGTTCCTCCTGTGGGTGAGGTGCGAGCGCTCGGGCGGGAATGCCAGCAGCTCTTCGAACGGCTGACCGCCACCGCCACGGGCGAGTGATGGCGCTTTCGCCGATGGTCGCGCGTCTGATCGGGCCACCCGAGGCCGACGGCGAGTACGTCGCCCTGCGCACCGACGCCTCGGAGGAGGAGATCGTCCACCTCCACGACTACGAGCGCATCTACCACGTGCCCGGGCTCTATGAACACATCGTCCAGGACCTCCTTGAGTGCCGGTCACCCCAGATCGCGATCGACGGGCTCGGGCGCGCACTAGCTGAGCTCGGGATCGACCCGGCGGAGATCGTGCTGCTCGACCTCGGGGCGGGCACGGGGGTCGTCGGCGAGCTCGCCGGCGGCCTCGGGGTCCGCACGCTGATCGGCGTCGACGCGCTCGACGCCGCCCGCACAGCCTGTCTGCGCGATCGCGCGGGCGTCTATCACGACTATCTGGTTGGCGAACTCGCGGCACCCTCCGTCGGACTGCTCGCGCGACTGCGGGAGCATCGCCCCACGGCCCTTATCTCCGCCGGCGCCTTCGGGGGCACCCACGCTCCAGCCGCGGCGCTGATCACTGCACTCGCGCTGTTGCCAACCGACGCCCCCGTGGTGTTCACGATCGACGAACGGTGGATGCAGAGCGACGGTCCGGGGGGGTTCCAAACCCCGGTGGCGCAGCTTCTCAGCTCGGGTCAGCTACGGCTGCTCGAGCGCTCGCGGTTCCAGCATCGCCTCTCCACCGCCGGCGACCCGGTCCACTACGAGCTCGTGGTCGCTGTCAAGGGCTAGTGCTGAGGCCACGCTGTCGCCGGCGGTCGCCGTCCAGCCCCCCATCTCGGCGTGGTCAGCCGGGCCGGTCCCGAGCACTGGATGGAGGTCGATCGCGGGAGAGTAAAGACTCGCCGGGGTGTCGCGACCGAGCGCCTCGGCCATCGCACGAACATGGTGCGGCCCTCCACCGCAGCAGATGCCGATGTAACGGATGCCCGCCCGCTGGGCCCAGGCCGCGAATTCGGCCATCTCGAAACGCGTGCATGAGAACGGCTCGAGCTGTATCGGGAAGGCTCGCCCGCCCTCGGGCGTGGTGAGCGACTCGAACGCCGGCGCCGCGTCGGACGTGTGGTAGGGAACGGGCTGGGCGGCGACGGGCGCATCCACTCCCGCACGGATCTCGGCCAGCAGCGGCTTCATCGTCTGCGGACCGCGCGAGCAGTTGAGCCCGACGACGGCCGCGCCCGCGTCCGCCGCCCGCCGGCAGGCCTCGACGTACGAGAAGCCGTCGTAGGTGCTGGTGGGGTGAACGCTGGCGAACGTGACCATGGCCGGCAGACCGAGCTCACGGCAGACCTCAATGCCGATCAGTGCCTCGCCGAGGTAGTCGTTGGTCTCGGCGATGACGAAGTCGACGCCCTCGTCCACCGCCCAGCTCAGTTGCTCCTCATACTGCTCGCGCACGATGGCGGCGGTGCGCCGAGCATCGGCGGGATCGTAGGACCAGGTGTTGGAGATGTTGGCCGCAACCAGCGCCCCGCCCTCACGAGCGACCTGGTTGGCGATGCGCACGGCGGTCCTGTTCATCTCTTCGAGGTCACCCTCGCGCCCCACGATCTTCAGCTTCTCGCGGTGGGCGTAATAGGTGAGCGCAACCATGACCTCCGCGCCGGCGCGCAGGAACTCGCGGTGGAGCTCGATCACCGCCTCCGGCGCGTCGAGAATGACCTCTGGGACATACGGCCCGGCCTTAATGTAGCCGCGGCGCTCCAGTTCGAAGACGTAACCCTCGGCGCCGAGGACCACGTCCTCAGCGAGCCTTTGCTCAAGCGTTCGCGCTGACGGCCGGTCCGGCATGGAGGCTTCCTTTCGTGAATCGTGCTGGGTTGAAGCGACTGACGTCGTACCCGGTGCCCTGATCGACTGCGAGCTCCGCCAGCACGCGTCCGACCCACGGGGCGAACTTGTAACCGGTGCCCCGCCAGCCGACGCCGACATAGGCAGCGGCGAAGCCGGGCACGGCACCGAGGACGAACTCGTCGTCCGCGACCAGGTCGTAGTCGCACCCGTCGACGTCTTCGACGGGCTCGACTCGCGCATCGAGCAACATGGGCAAGCAGTGCTCGACGAACGACAGCACGCTGTCGATCTTGGTGGTGACGCGCGGCACGTCCGGCGGGTGGTAGTAGCCGATCTTGACCTTGTCGATCAGCCCGTCGACGATCGGGTGGCAGTAGATGCCGGCATCGAGATACGCGATGACCGGCATGGCATCCGAGATGAACTGGTTGCGCTCGCCCACTCGCGGCGTGAAGTACTTGGCTTCGACCGGGCGGTCGCGACTGAGCGGGACGTCGAGGAGCGCGCCGTCCATGACGGCGAGCACGTCGTTCGTTCCATGGCCGGCGGTCACGACCAGCGACCGCGATGCCCACTCGTCGACGTCGGTCATGATGCGGATCTCGCGACCGTCTTGAGCGATGCGGCGGGTGCTCACGCCCTCCACGACCTGCACTCCGCGTTCGGCCAGCGCCTCCTGCAGCGCGGCCGTGACGGCGGGCAGGTTCACCACGCCGCCATCGAGGTCGACGTAGCCGACGTCGGCCTCGAGGTACGGGAAGCGAGCCTTTAGTGTCTCCCCGTCGAACGATGCGACCGGGACGCCCAGGTCCTCGAGCACCACATGGCTGCGGTACCCGTACGTGCCCGTGAGGTCCGGCGTCACGGAGCGCTTCGCGATGTTCATGCACCCGCACCGAACGAGCGCCGCCGTCCCGGTCTGGGTCTCGAACACCTCCCAGAGCCTCAGGGCTTCGCGCGCAAGCCGGACATACCCCGGGTCGAGGTAGTCGCTGCGATACGACCGCGTGCGCCCGAATGACGCGGTCATCGGATCCCCGATCCGACCTTTGTCCAGCACGACCACGCGGTCGACCCGCTCTGACGCGTGGTACGCCGTGAACAGACCCATGACGCCACCCCCGATGACTACAAGGTCCTCGGTCACGCGGCGAGCCGCTGTTTCTCGATAGACATTTGGCAACGCTTGCTGAACCGGTTCAGTGAATCGCTTCAGTATGCCCTATCACCGAACCGCGCTTTGTGCCGGCGATTAGCACAATATTTTTGCTAATATCGCGCACATGACTTCCCGCCCTCTCGCGCAGTCTCGGGCCGACCAGCGCCGGTTCGTCGATCGTACGCGTGAGACGGATGCGATCGTCCGAGCCGTCGCGAGCTCGCAGCCGGTGCTCTTGCTCGGAGATCGTGGTAGCGGACGTACGTCGCTGCTGAACCACGTGGCTTGGCTGCTCGCCCGTCAGACGGGGCCGCGCGACACGGTGATGGTCACCGGCGAGCTGGCGAGCAATCCCTCCCAGCTGCTCGGCGTCCTCGTCGCCCGAGTCCAGCGCCTTGCCGAGCCGACCGGCTCCCGCGCTCGGTGGATTGAGGACCTGCGGGCGCTGTCGATGCCGGACGGGCCGTTCGGGCAGGTCGCCCAGCCGGCGATCTTGATTGAGCTGGTCGACCTGCTCGGCGACCGGCTCGGTGCGCTGAAGCGTCCGGTGTGCCTGATGGTCGACGGGATCGCGCCGACGGTCGCCCATGGGGTATTCGGAAGCCTGCGCAACGAGCTTTGGGCGCTCGAGGGCGCCACCTGGGTCGTCGCCGGCGACAGCGCTGCCGAGACGCTCTACCTGGAGCCTCCCGCCGATGCGTTCTTCGAGCACGCCGTAAGGCTCGGCCCGCTGACCGATGGAGACGCAGCCAAGCTGTTGCGAGCTCACATACCCGAAATCAGCGACGGCGACGTCGAGCGCGCGATCGCGGCGGGTGCGGGCAATCCGCGCCGGCTGCTACGAGCGGCCGGCGACATCCAGGCCGGCATCACCCCGGCCGGCTCAGGAGCTGACGAACTAGCGCAGCGCGCCACTGCCATCGCGGGCGCCCTCGCCGGTGCGCTCGTGCGATACCTCGCAGAGCGTGGGCCCGCTGCGGCGTCCGACGAGGCGATGCTGCGTCAGATCGGCGCGAGCCGGCAACGAGCCAGCCAGCTCATGCATCAGCTTGAATCCGCCGGGCTGCTTGAGACGATCGAACAGCACGATCCCGGGCGGCGGGGGCGTCCCCCGCGTCGCTTCGCTTTGCGGACCCCTGAATGAGCTACGAGATCCTCACCGAGCTGCTCAGCGCCCACGCGTTCGACGGCAGCCCGCTGCATGTCGATATGCCCGTTTTTCATGTCCCGTTTGATGACCGGGGCCGCCGTGGCACAGAGAGCGGCGTCCTCCACGCGGCACGGAGCGCGGAGCGGCTCGGCGTGAAGGGCCCGATCGGCTGTGGCAAGACGAGCCTCTTGCGCTACACGCTCGACGACCCCACCGGAACGATCGCGCCGATCTGGGTCTCGGTCGCGTTCGACGACGACCAGGTCGTGCTCGACGTGCGGCGATTCGCCGCACATCTGATCCAAAGCATCGTGCGCGACGCCCGGCGCGCCGGGACATTGACCGCGCGCGATCGGGACGCGATTCTCACCGCCGCCGCCGCCCGGCGTCCGCTCCCCGGCAGCGATCGCCGGCTTGCCGCCAAGCTCGCCGCGAAGTTCTGGGTTGTCAACGGCGAGCTGGCCGGCGAGGTCACTTCCACACTGGCCGGCGTCGACCTGCACCGACCCGCCGGCGAAGTGCTGGAGAACGTCAACCGTGCTCTCGAGGCGATCACCGCCGGTGACCGTCTGCCCGTCATCGTCGTCGACGACTCCGACAGCTTCACCCGCCGCCCCGGCAGCGGCCACAGCCGCGATCAACTTGTGGGCGCGTTCTTCGGCCCGGTCCTGCGAGCGCTCACTGAGCTACACGCCGGAGTGATCGTCGCTGTCCATGACGAGTACCTCGAGATGGAATCGTTCGAGCGAGCGCGCGTGGAGCACGGAGCGCTCGAGCGCCTACTTGCCGTACCGCCTGTTGTCAGTGGCCAGCTCAGGCGGATCCTGGACCGCCGCACCCAGCTCGCCGCGGACGTGACAAGCGATGCCGCCCTGTCGGCCGCCGCGGTCGAAATGCTCGCGGAGCTCAACCGTTCGCGGACCACCCGCAACCTGCGGACCACCCTCGGGATCGCGCACGCGGCGCTTGTCGCCGCGGTCGATCGCGGCGCCGAATCGATCGAAGAACAAGACCTCGCTCGCGCCGCCGTCGAGCAGCTCGGTACCGAGCGCGGCTGATGAGCCGCCCCGATTCAGGCGGCATCCAGGTCGACGGGCGTGTCGGCGTCGTCACGCTCGTCGATGTCGATGATGATCACGTGCCGCAACCCCACCGCTCTCGGTGTTTGCGATGCCGGGCGCTCGGTCGATGATGTCTCGCAGCACCCGGTGTGCTGTGGCGAGGTCCTCTGCCGGGATGCTGGAGAACAATTCCCTGGTGCCTGCGGTGACCCTGTCGGCGAGGTTGCGGAGTAGTTCGGCCCCCTTTGGGGTCAGCTCGGTGGGACCAGGATTGTCCTTGGCGGTCCCGGTCGCCAGCGCACGTGCTTCGAGTCGGGCGAGCAGCTCGCCGGCCGCGGTAGGCGTGAGGTCAAGCTGTCGCTCTGCGGCGAGGAATTCGTGCAGGCTGGCGGGACTGTCGACCGGGCCGCGTGTGGCGAGGACACGAAGGACGACGTACTCGCGGTTGGTCGTCCCGGTTCCGGCGAGGCCCCGTTCCAGCAGGCTTTGGACGGCGCCGTAGGCCTCCGCGATGTCTTGGCCGGTGAGGATGGGTCTTTGGGACATGAGGTCACTCCTGTTCTGGTGCTTTGCCTGGCTGCAGGACAGCACCGAGAGGACCGAGAGCGAGATGCGCGGCAACGTCGGTTTCCTGATCTGGCGACTGTCGATGCGCTGGCGCGCCGCGATGGACCGCGCGCTGGCCCCACTCGGACTCACCAAAGCCCAGTACGCCGTGCTCGCTCCCCTCTACGGGGTCTCCCTGGACGGCGCCCGCCCGAGCCAGCGAGAGGTTGCCGACCTGACCGGCCTGGACCCGGTCTACGTGTCAAGGCTAGTGCGCGCGCTCGAGCGTGAAGGGTTCCTCACCCGCTCGACCAGTTCCGCCGATCCGCGCGCCGTCGAGCTCATGCTCACCGAGCGAGGGAAGAAAACCGTCGAGCAGGGCGTAAAGGTCGTCTACGAGCTACGCGAGCGACTCACGGAGCCGCTTGGCGGAAACGACGGCACCCGCACCGCGCAGCTAGCCAAGATCCTCCGCGAGCTTCTCGACACTCCAGACCCCGCTCTCTGATTCGGGATGGATACGCGTGGCCATCGTCGGATAGGTGAGCACCAGGCCCCTGTCGTCGACGATCAGGTCGCTCGAGAACCGGCCTGAGGTGTAACGCACGCGCGCCCCTCCCGGAACACGCCCGAGGTGCGTGTACTGCTGGCCCGCGGCGACGACGCGAAGCGTCGGCACCTGCACGAACGCCATCGTGAAGTGCTCGCTTCCGGCCTCCCGGTGCAGGCGATGACGGATGATCGGCATCGTGTTCGTTACGGGCGAGGAGCCAAGGTCACAATCGAGCGCGCCCGCGAGCTCCGGTCGTGGCTCACCATTGACGGTCCAACTCTCGCCGCTTCGGCGAAGATCAAGCACGTTCTCGGTGACGGCCGTCACCGCGGTCACCTGCAACCTGCTCGTCGCCGCGCGCGCGTCGGTTTCAAGCGCGTATGAAAGCCAATACGGCTCGGGGCGCTGGCCCACCGCGCGACCCTGCACATGCAGCTCCAGACCGTCGAGCTCGACCCATCCCGACTCGAAGCCCGCGGTCTCGGTCACAAGCCACACAAACAACTCAGCTCCACGACCCATTCGACAGCCTCCTTACGCTCGATTACAGCAGCACGATTCCCGCGTCTCGCCACGGTGCCAGCGGCGGCAGCCCGAACCGCTCGAGCATCCACGGCCCGTGGCAGGCGATGATTTCTTCGATCTTGTTGCCGCGGAGCGTCAGGACCGTCACGCCGTGGGGGGCGTGGTTGCCGGAGCTGTCGCGTTCGTATGTGCCGACGGCGAGCTGACCGTTGGCCGAGGTCGGGAGCATCCGCCAGCTGCGCCGGTTGGCGAACGCGACCGTTCGGAACATGATCTCGATCGCTTCGAGTTTGCGGTACCAGCTGGCGATCCGACGCGGTCAAATCCATCGCGGGCTGACATCGACGGAGTCAGCGGAGGTACGAGGCGCGCCGGACCGGCCCGGCGCGGAATTGGTCTTCCTGACACATCACTCAAGCCATTCGCCGATGAAAGTCGGGTTGGCGTGGATGCAGACCAGCTTGGAGCGGCCGGGCCCCTCGTTGGTGAACTTATGGGCCACCCCCGACGGGACGATCACGACGTCGCCCGGACCGCACTCGAATCGCTCCTCCCCGTACTGGAAGGTCAGCTGTCCCTCCTGCACGACCCACGTCTCGTCGTAGGGATGGCGATGCAATCGCGGGCCCTGCCCGGGCTCGCTCTCGTCGAGGATGAGCGAGATCGACGCCCCGTAGTCGGCGCCCTTGATGTTCGCGTCGCCGCGCTCGGCGGCCTTGATCACCGGCATCGGTGGCTCCTTCGGTCGGCGTGGTGCTCATAGAGCTGGCGCTCGCATTGATTGTGCGTGACGCCGACCAGCCTTGGCGCCGAGCGGCTCAGCAGCGGCGCGGCACGCGGTCAAGGTGCCCGCGCCGGGTGATCAGGAGCGCCCGGCCGTCAGGAAGTCTGGCGCCCGGCACCTGCATCCGCGGAACCATCCCCCCACGAGGAAGCCCCCCTCGCCGCCCGTCGTGCCGACGCCTCCATTGAGGCCGGCGTTGCCCTCGCCTGCTGACCGGCGCCGGGGTCAACCGGTTCGAAGAGTGACTTGAGAAGCGGATCGTGCGTGCACGAGGATCGGGCACGCGCGGTCCAGACTCAGCGAGCTCGCCCGACTCGCCGGGCCGAACGCTCAGGACTCCACACGAACGAAGGGCCTCCTCCCCACCGGCTGACATCGTTCGGATATGGCCGATGGGAATCTGATCCTCGAAGCGGGTGCTCTCCTCGCCGCCGGTCTGGTCGCTTCGTTCATCGCCGTGCGGGTGCGCGTTCCGAGCCTGCTGCTGTTTCTCGGCCTCGGGATGCTCGTCGGTTCCGACGCCCTCGGCTGGATCTCGTTCGACAACTATCGGCTCGCGCGGACGATCGGCGTCATCTCTCTGGCGCTGATCCTGTTTGAAGGCGGACTCACCAGCGGGCTCCTCGACCTGCGGCCCGTCCTCGGTCCGGCTGTGGCACTGGCGACCCTCGGCACGGCGATAACCGCGATAGTGGTGGGCCTCTCGGCCGCTGCTCTGTTCGGCTTCAGCACCAAAGAGGGACTGCTCCTCGGCGCGATCCTCTCGTCGACCGACGGAGCGGCGATCTTCGCCCTCCTCCGCGGCTCCACGCTGTCGCGCAAGCTGGCGCGGACGCTCGAAGGCGAATCCGGTCTCAACGATCCGGTGGCCATCGTGCTGGTCCTCGGATTCATCGATCTGCTGACGAAGCCGGGCTTCGGCGCGATCGACATCGCGGTGCTGTTCGTCCGCGAGCTCGGGATCGGGCTCGTCGTCGGCGTGCTGGTCGGATGGCTGGCGGTCCGCGTCCTCCAGCGGACGCGGCTCTCTACCGCCGGGCTGTATCCCGTCGCCTCATTGGCCGTGGCGGCAGTCGCCTACGGCGCCGCCGACTCCCTGCACGGCTCCGGCTTCCTCGCGGTGTACCTCGCCGGCCTCATGCTCGGGTCGGCGAACATTCCCGCAGAGCGGACGATCGTAAGCTTTCACCAGGGCCTGGGATGGGTGGCCCAGGTCGCGATGTTCCTCACCCTGGGCCTCCTGGTCTACCCGGCCCAGCTCGGGCCGGTTGCCGTCAAAGGCACCGTCCTTGCGATCGTGCTGGTCGTCCTGGCCCGGCCGATCGCGGTGGCAGTCTCGACGCTGCCGTTCGCCTACGGCTGGCGCGAACGTCTGATCCTCGGTTGGGCGGGCCTTCGCGGAGCGGTCCCGGTCGTGCTGGCGACGTTTCCGGTCATCGACCAGGTGCCTCACAGTCTGCAGTTCTTCAATATCGTCTTCTTCGCCGTGCTGGTCTCGACCCTCGTGCAGGGCTCGACGTTCGAGACCGTCGCCAATCGGCTACGGCTGACGACGCGGGAGCCGGCCCTCCCGCGCCCGATCTCGGAATCCGGGACGATCCGGCGGCTCGGCGCCGAGGTGCTCGAGTACACGATCGCCCCCGGCGACGCGATCGCCGACGGGCACGTCCGAGACCTCGGTCTCCCGCGAGACGCGCTCGTGAGCGTCATCGTTCGAGATGAGCAAGCGATCCCGACCCGCGGATCGACTCACCTGCGCGCCGGCGACGAGCTCCACCTGCTCATCAGCGAGGCGTCCGCCCACACCGTCCGCGACCTTGTCAGCGGGTGGCGGACAGGACCGATCGGACCGCCGCCGCGGCCGCCCCGGCCGGTGACCGGACGACGCCCGATCTTCACGGTGTGGTCGTGGAACGAGGAACGCAACGGCCCCGCTTCCCAACCGCAGGCGATCGCAGACCAACCGGTAATCGAGCGGCTGCGAATCCGCCGCGACCACCCCGGCGGCCTCTGGGTACTCGCCGACGGTCGTTACGCCATAACCGGCCCGCTGGCCGCGATTGGATCCGCGCGCGATCTCACGGAATGGGCGAGGCGGAGAATGGCAATAGCCGAGCCCGACGAACGAGCGTGGCTGCAGAACGTTATCGGCGCGCTCGCCGCCGACCGGACCCCAGGGACAGCGCGGCGGCGTCAACGTCGCCCATAACTGCAACTCGCCACTGTGACGGGCGTGTGACCGAGTCGCCGGTAGAAGGAGTGAGTGCAGCTCGTGGGCTCGCTTCGCTGTTCAGACTCCGATCGAGAGCAGGTTGCCGAACGGCTGCGCCAGGCGATGGCTGAGGGGCGGCTCAGCGAGGACGAGTTCGAACAACGGCTTCAAGCGCTGCTCGCAGCCCGGACCTACGGTGAACTCGACGCACTCCTCGCCGACCTCCCGGTCAATCGCGCTCCGGGACGGCCGCAGCTCCGGCTCGGGCGCCTAGCCGGCGCTGTCGGCGCTGTGACGCTGGTGCTAGCGGTGTTCGGCGTCCTCGCCCTCCTGCGCGCCCGCAGCGCTGTCGCGGTCCTGGGTACGGGACATCCGCGCGACCTCAACCTCCCGGGTCCGCTTGCGGGCCCGCATCAGGGCCTGATCATCGCGGCGTCGCTCGGCGCCGCGGTTGTGGCGTTGTTGACGTCTGCGGCACTGCTATGGGCCTTGATAAACGCTCGGTCCCTGCGGCGCCCCCCGCCAGCACTCCCTCGATGTAGCTCAGCTCGGTTTCGTACACGTGAGCCGACTTGATGATCATCAACAACCGGCCGACGGGCACACCAAGCGCATCGGCGACGTGGCGCTGCAACGAAGCCAGCTCGACCAGATTCCCGTATCCCTTTGCGCCGAAGTCAATACTGTGCGCGTACGCGACTAACTCGACGGCACCGTCCGGAAGCCAGAAGTCGAGCATGCTGACGCACGGGATGTAAGTCGTGTCGGTATGCGGTTGAAACGTCGTGATCGTGGCCGAACGCGAGGAAGGGTTCGCGCGGAGTCGGTCGATTACCCATTTGACCTGGTCATGGCCGGAGTGCTCGTAGTCGAACAGTCGCGTCGCATAGCTGTCCGCGTCCCCGAGGCTGGCCACTCGCGCATGATCAGTGAAGTTGGCGTGCATCCAGGCCAGCCGCTCGGGGTCTGCGTGCGTCGCGATGATCTCGTCGCTGGGATCTGGCCGAGTGACCGCCAAGGTAACCAGGGAAAGCTCCCGGATCGGCTGGCCGTCATAGAGGCTCGGTAAGCCGCCGGCCACGATCCGGCCGGCCACGTCAATCCACGCCTCGCCGATGGTGCGCGAGCGCAGAAGGGTCGGTTCGTCCACGGGCAGTCGCATCGCCACGAACGCATCGTAGCCACGCCACTCTCCGACCTAGCCGGGATCCCGCGCCAGTTCTGCCGTGTCGCGAGACTGTCGCGGTGTGCCAGAGCGTGAACGCGGTCATGTGTTTGGGGATGCGGACGCCCTTCGTCACCTTGTAGGTCGATCGACCTCTCTGCCCACCGCCCGATGACTTCCAGACTCGTTCCCGGTCATAGCCGTTGTGAAGCGCGCTGTCGAGATATTCACGTTCGAGCAGCGGTCCGCAAGGTCGCCGATGATCCACCACGCCTGGCAGACCAGCAGCGAGCCGGAGGAGTCCTTCATCTCGGCGGCAGCGAGCCACTGGGAGATGGTTGTCACGCAGCAGGGCGACTCGGCTCGGCTGACCGTGCGCGGACCCGAGACCAGAGCGACCGCCGCACCAATTCCTCAGGGCGCCGTCTTCTTTGGGATCCAGTTCACGCTCGGCACCTACATGCCCGGACTCCCGCCTGGGCGGCTGGTCGATCGCTCGGTTACCCTGCCGCCGGCGACACGGGGGTCAGTGCGGCTCGACGGGTCCAGGATCGAGCTTCCAGAGCCCGACACCGCCGATGCGTTCGTCGACCGGCTCGTCCGCGCCGGTCTGCTGATGCACGACCCGGTCGCTGCCGCCGACCTGCGAGGGGACGTCGTTGCCCTCTCCCCGCGCTCGCTCGAACGGCGGGTGTTACGCGCTACGGGCTTGACGCGAGGTGCGATCAGGCAGATCCGCCGGGCCGAGCGAGCGGTCGAGCTCCTCTCGCAGGGCGTGGCCGCGCTCGACGTGGCGCACCAGGCTGGCTACGCGGACCAGCCCCACCTGACCCGGTCCCTCAGGCGCTTGGTGGGGCGGACGCCGTCCCAGATCCGACCACGCGCGACGGCTCAGTAGCTGTCGTTTTCCTTCAAGACTTGGTCACTCGCTCGCTGCTAGATGTACAGCCGACGCTTATCAGGTTGACTCCGAACAGACCCCAAGGAGGTCAGACATGGGAGCAGTCCTTGTGCACGAGTTCATGAGTCTTGACGGCGTGGTCGACGCGCCGACTTGGACCGCCGAGTACGGCTTTGACCCGAAGATGGGAGAGGCCATCGCCGAGGTCGTCCAGCGCGCCCGGGGCATCCTGCTCGGGCGCATCACCTTTGAGATGTTCGCCCAGAGCTGGCCGACGCGGACCGCCGAGGACGATCCAGGGGCGCCTTTCTTTAACGACACCACCAAGTACGTTGTCTCCTCGACGCTCACCGACCCGACCTGGCAGAACACGACGGTCGTCGGGCCCTACAACGCCGACGCGATCCGAAAGCTCAAGGACGAGGTCGATGGTGACCTGTACGTCAGCGGGAGCGCGAAGCTGGTCCGAGGCCTCCTGGCGGACGG
Source organism: uncultured Solirubrobacterales bacterium (assembly GCA_963737055.1). Lineage (GTDB taxonomy): Bacteria > Actinomycetota > Thermoleophilia > Solirubrobacterales > Solirubrobacteraceae > Palsa-465. The sequence goes on from CAVTRE010000006.1 coordinate 1,017,906, forward strand.
TCTGGTCGACGAGCTACATCTCTTCGTCTATCCGCTGACGCGCGGCGCCGGTCCGCGGCTCTTCCCCGAGGACGCAGCGCCCCTCAAGCTGTCGCTGATCGCCAGCGACACCTATGACACCGGCCCGCTCCACCTGGCTTATCGCCCGCAGGCGTGACGGCCGCCGCTCAGCCGGGAAGCTCGCCCATCAACGGCGCAGACTAACGCCGCGCACGACGGCGCGTGCGCTGTTGAGAGGGTGATTTGACGTGGGGTTGTTCACGGTACGGTGATCGAGAACCGTCCGACGAGATATGTGCCCGGGGCGCCGGCTCGCAGGAGGCCCGTGCCCTCCTGGCCGGCCGGGCCGAGCTCGGCTGGTAGAGGACGGTGCCGTGGTATGTGCCGGCGCAGTTGCTCGAGAGGTTGATCTCGCGGGTGATACGGGTGCCGGCGCGGATCAGGGTCTGGGTGCTGCTGAGGCCTTGTCCGCCGCCGCAGCGGGCTGGGTTTGTGACTTGGATCGAGTAGGTGCTGTCGTTGAGGTTGGTCACCGGCTCTCGCGCGATCCAGCTGATGTAGACCAACAACCCGACCCCGGTGATCCGGGAGTAGCCCTTTGGGACACGCCCGTCGAAGGGGACCCACAGCACGTCCGGTCGGGAGATCCCGTTGCGGGCGCAGTAGTACCGGGCGGGCATCGGCTGGACGTGGACGGGCGAGGCGACGCCCGCCTCGGTCACCCTCGGGTGGGGCGGAGCGACGTACCCGACGTCGCGGCAGCGATCGAACCGCTGCAGTGCCAGGCCGTTATTTGTCAGAGGCGGGCCATGGCAGGTGGGTGCGTCGCGGTAGGTGATGGTGTCAATCAGGCCGATCGGGAGGCTCATCGCGGTGCCGTTGCCCCCGCCGGAGTACTTGCATTGATTGCCGCAGATCGCCGGGTCGACGGACTCGACGATCAGGTACGCGCCGTCTGGGCCGTGGGTCCGGGCGGTCGCTGTGCCGTGGGCGGTGCGATAGGTGACCGAGGTGGCGTCAGGGCCGAGCAGCCCGAAGGCGACCAGTCGCTGGTTGCGCGGCTCGCAGCCGGCGCCGTGGCCTTGCGCGGCCAGCCGCGCCTTGACCCGCGCGGGCATGTGCGGGGGGAAGCCGCCGGCGAACGTCGGGCACGGCTCGCCGGAGGCGCTCGCCGGGGCGTTGGCGTACGCGACGTTGGCGAAGGCGTGCTGATGGGCGTCGTTGGGCACGCAGGTTCCGAAGCCGACGTTGGAGAACGTGAACGGATGAAAGCGGCCGTCGTTGCCGAACGAGCCGGAGGCGCCGACCGCCCCGATTCGGCCGGACTGCTCGCGCCCGACCTGGAAGCAGGTCATGTCGCCGGTCACCCGATAGGTCTTGATCTCCCACGACGGACCGCTGCCCTCGGGGTCGGGGACGATGGCCGCGAGCTGGACGCTCGAGGCGATCACCCCGGTCGGACCCGAGGGGTTCAGGCTGCTCCCGAAGGGCAGCACGGTCGGCACCGCTGCGCTGCTCGAGGCCTGGTGCCCCCCGATGCGGAGCGCTACGGCGAGGACGACGAGTACTACGCCCACGCTCACCCCGATGGCGAGCAGGCCGAGCCAGCGGCCCCGGCCGCCCGGGTGCGGGAATTCGCGGCGGGGGCCGCGCCCGGGCCCGGCGGTGCTGAGCGACTCCGCGTGAATCGCATCGATGAGCCGCGCCCGAGCCTCGTCGGCGGCGCGCGGAGCGGCGTCGAGGCCGTCGTCGAGCGCGTTGCCGAGGCGCCCGAGCAGTTCGTCGAGCTCGTTCATCGTTCCCGCATCTCTGTCGCGATCGGCGTTCCCAGTCCGGCCGCGAGCCGGCTGCGGGCACGGCTCAGGCGGGCGCGCACAGCCGCGTTCGAGCAGCCGAGCGCCTCGGCGATCTCCTCGTGCGAGAGCTCGGCCCAGGCGTGCAGCACGACCACCTCACGCAGACCGCCGCGAAGTGCCGGTCGAACAGCACAGCGAAGCGATCCGGCTGATCGATCGAGCGCCTGAGCACGCTCGCGTCGGACTCCGAGCTCATCACTGCATACGTTGCCGCACCCCGCAGCGTGTTACACCGCCGCGTCAACCCCTGGCCGCCCGAGGCGGGCCGCAGCGACGCCGCTGCTCGAGCGGGCCGGCGATCGTAAGGCGGTCTGGTTCCGTGTTAGCGGCCGGTGAACACGGGCCCACGGGTGTAACGGGTTTCGCACCGCCGGGTTGTCTGTAGCGTGCTGGGGTACATGTCTTTGGCTCGTCAGCGGGTTTACGGTCATCTGTGGCCGATCGTCCAGACGGGTGTGGCCGCCGTCGGGGCGTGGTACTGCGCGGTGTTATTGGGGGTCGAGCATCGGCCGGCGTTCGCGTCGATCGCGGCGGTGGTCTCGTTGGGCGCGGCGTTCGGGGAGCGCCGCCAACGGGCGGTGCAGTTGATCGCTGGGGTGATGTTGGGAATCGTCCTCGCCGATCTGCTGGTGCGGGTGATCGGGGTCGGGCTGCCTCAGATTGGGGTGCTCGTGGTGTTGGCGATGTTGGCTGCGGTCATCCTCGGAGGAGGGGAGCTGCTCGTGGGAGAGGCAGCTGTATCGGCGATTCTCGTCGCGACCCTGTCCTCGACGCCTGAGGTACGGCTGCTCGACGTTTTGATCGGTGGCGGGATGGCGCTTGCGGTCCACACGCTCGTATTCCCGCCCGATCCCGTGGTCGGCGTCGCCCGCGCCACGAGCGGTGTCTTCGGCGAGTTGGGAGCCGTGTTGCGTGATACGTCGGGGGTGCTGACCGGCGGCGATGCAGTTCGCGGAGAGGCGGCTGCCCGAGCGGCCGAAAGGGTTGAGGTCCATGTCGGCGAGTTGAGGCACGCGGTCCTCATGGGCAGAGACACGGCTCGTTGGGCTCCACTGCGGCGCGGCGCACGGATTGAGCTCGAGCGTTACGCGCGCATCGTGGACCACGCGGACCTCGCGGCGCGCAGCGCGCGGGTGCTCGTGCGTAACGTCCGCCAGTACGTCCGCAGCGCCGGGCCGCCGCAAGCCGAGCTCGCGGATGCGATCCGGGATCTCGGCCTGGCGGCATGGGAGCTGCCGGCTCAGTTCGGAGAGCCTTGGCGCGGTGGAGATGTACTCCGCATCGCGCTGCAGGCCGCGGGGCGTGCCACCGCCGCCGCGTCACACGAACCGACCATCGCTCTGAACGACATCGCGGGCCAGGTACGTTCGATCGCGATCGACATAGTCAGGGCCTCGGAGGCCAGCGAGACGGCCCACGGCACCATCGCCGAGGCCCCCACCGAAGAGCTGCTCGCCGCACTCCCGCTTCCCGAGCCCGCAGCATCCTGACCGAACCGTCGGGCACGGGCGGTGGTCCTGGACGGGATCGCCGTTTCGGACTACCCGGTCGGGTTCTTACTTCTTCTTGATCGCCTGACTAGTACTGACGCGTCGACGCGACGGGTGAGATGCTCACCACCGCCGGACCGGCGCCGCAGAGGTCGAACCGACCCGCGTACCACACTAGGCGCGACGCGGCTTGAGGCGGCGTGATCCCCATCCCGTACGCATATACGGCCGCCGAACACGGTCCGCTGACGGCGTAAACCGTGGCGAAGAACGCGCGCCGCCACGGAGCGCGCGCTCAACGCTTTTGCCCGGTTGTCCCGGGGACGACGGGGTGAATCTGCACGCTGCATAGAGTCTCCGATTTCAGCGACTTCGGAGACAGAAGAACCGATTTGACGGCGTTCGGCGGAGTGATGCGGAGCGATTGGGCCTTCGGGCACGGTGGTCCGAGGTCGATCCACTCCACGATGGCGGAGGCGGTCTTTCCCTTGGCGAGATGCACTTTCGGGATCGGGCCGGATGCGACTCCGCCCAGATAGCCCGACGTCGTCCGCTTGGCGCTCAGAACGCGGTGACCGTTGGCATTCAGCGCATCCACCCCGGGGTATCCCGTGATCGTGCAGGCACCCCCGCGATTCTTGAACTCAATCAGGTAACCGTGATGGGAGGCACCCGGCGACGCTTGGGTGAGCGTGATGCCGACCTCCTTCGTCTGACACGTCGCCAGAGCGGCGTTCTTCGCTGTCGCCCCCACCACATGACCGGACTGGCCACCGGCGACGCCCGCCTGGATCGCTGCGAACGTCATCGCGACGACGATCGCGCCGCCACGCATCACGCGCGTCGTAATCATTGTTCCTCCTGATCTGACCCCGAGACGCTCCAGACAGCCTGGGCGCGTACGCAGAGTCTCACGCTTGCTGAAGAGAGCGTTGGAAAGGACCCGTGATACGAGAGTCGATGAGTCTGGTTCCGGATCGCAGTCTCAGCACGTGTACGCCCGAGCCACACCATGCCCACGATCCGGAGGACTCAATTGCGAAACGAAGACGACACTGGGTTTCCGAAGCTATCGGCGCCCGCACGCCGGGCACTTTCGGGTGCCGGGTACACGCGCCTCGATCAGCTGGCCCGCGTCTCCGAATCCGACCTCAGCAGACTCCACGGCGTGGGGCCGACGGCGATAGAAGCCCTGCGTGCTGCGCTGGATGAGCGCGGCCTTTCGTTCAACATGGCCGATGTGACTCATGCGGGAATCGACGAGCTCGACGCGATCCAGGGGTTCTTGGCCGGGTTCACGTTTCGCCGTGCTGGAGCCCAGCTCGGCGTGACACCGTTCGGGATGTCGATCATCGATATGCCGCCGGGAACGACCGCCTACCCGGAACACGACCATTCTTCGGAGGGACCCGGGAATCCGCCCGCCCACCAGCTCGGGCAGGAGGAGGTCTACATCGCGCTGCGCGGTTCGGCGGACGTCGAGGTCGACGGCCACCGGTACCCGGTGGACGCCGGTCACATCATCCGAGTCGGGCCGACGGCGCGGCGCAAGATTCTGCCCGGCCCGGATGGCATCCGGCTCTTGGCGATCGGCGGAGTGCCCGGCCAGGCGTACGATCCCGGCTCCACCGTCTGAGCGCGGTTACTTATCCGCGCTGACAGCCGACGGGCTCGAACCACCCGATGAGTTCGACGCCCCTTCAGGTCTAACGAGCGAGCGAGACGATGCGATGGAGGCCGTAGCTGACACGACAGAGCTCTCGATTGAGCCGTTCGCGAACGCGGCGAGGTGAAGCGTGCCTGCGGTGAGCGTTCGTGGATTAGTCAGGTCGTACGGGCAGCTTCGCGCCGTCGATGGGGTTAGCTTCGAGGTCGACGCGGGTGAGGTGTTCGCGCTGCTGGGTCCGAACGGGGCGGGCAAGACGACGACGATCGAGATCCTGGAGGGATTCCGCGAGCGCGACGCCGGGGAGGTGCGGGTGCTGGGGATCGACCCGGGTGATCGCCGGTCGGGGCGGCGGCTGCGCAGCCAACTGGGAGTGGTCTTGCAGGAGCTTGCGGTCGAGCCGTTTCTGTCGGTGCGCCAGGTGCTCGCGCGCAACGCCGGCTATTACCCGGCGCCGCGGCCGGTGGGTGAGGTGATCGAGCTGATCGGTCTCGCAGAGAAGGCCGACGCAAAGGTCAAGACGCTGTCGGGGGGGCAGCAGCGACGCCTGGATGTTGGCCTTGGGATCGTGGGCAATCCGGCGCTGTTGTTCCTCGATGAGCCGACCACCGGGCTTGATCCGGCGGGGCGGCGAACCTCCTGGGAGCTGGTGCGCACGCTCGCCGGCGAGGGCACGACGGTGATCCTCACTACGCACTACATGGAAGAGGCCGAGGCACTGGCCGACCAGGTGGCGATTATCGCGTCGGGCAAGATCGTGGCCCACGGCCCGCCGGCGTCACTCGGCGGTCGCGACCAGGGTGCTGCCACGATCCGCTTCCAGCTACCCGCTGGCCTCACGCGCGCCGATCTGCCCGTTGCGGTCGTCGGCGAGGGGCCGTCCGTTGAGCTGCGGACTGACCGTGAGCTCGAGGCACTTTACGAACTGACCCGGTGGGCGCTCGAGCATCAGGTTCAGCTGACCGGTTTGACCGTCAGTCGTCATACGCTCGAGGACGTCTATCTGCAGTTGACCGGCGCCGATCCCGACCGCTTCCAGACCGACTCGGCGGCAGGAGCGCCGGTCCGAGAATGAGCGCGCGGACCGAATCGATCCTCCCGTCGCGCTCGGCGATGTCGGAGCTGCGGCTCGTCGTCAGGCAGGTCGGTTATGAACAGCTGTCCTTCTGGCTAAACCCGGTCGGAGCGATCTTCACAGTTGGGTTCTCGCTCCTGTTCCTGTTGCTGCTGGGCGCGAGCGCCGGGTCCTCGCGCATCAGTTACCTCCACAACATCAAGCTTGTCCAGTACTACGTCCCGGGCTTCATCGCCTACGGGGTGATGTCCGCGTCGTTCAACAGCCTGGCGATCACTCTGGTCATCCGCCGCGAGACCGGGCTGCTCAAACGTCTGCGGCTAAGTCCGCTGCCCACCTGGACGCTTTTGACCTCGATCCTGCTCAGCACGCTGTTGATCGCGTTCTCGCAGGTCGTGCTGATGCTCGCGGTGGGACGCTGGGCGTTTGGGGTCCATCTGCCATCGGACGCATCGGGAATCGGTGCCCTGGTCGTGGTGCTCATAGTCGGTGGGCTCAGCTTCGCCGCGCTCGGGATCGCGATGAGCACATTCATCCCCAACCAGCAAGCGGCCGGTCCGGTGACCAGCACCGTGTTCTTCGTACTGCTGTTCCTGTCAGGCCTGTGGTTCCCGCTCAAATCCGGCTCGGCGCTGGCCAAGATCTCGACCTTCTTCCCTATCCGCCACTTCATCACCGCCGTGTTCAAGACCTTCAGCCATCCGGGGAGCTCAGCCTGGTCCGGACACGACCTGCTGATCGTCGTGATCTGGGGTGTGGTGGGCGCCGTGGTCGCGCTTCGCCGGTTTCAATGGGCGCCGCACCAGACCTGACCTATATCCGCCGTTTTCGTAGGGGGCGGACCGCAGGTCGTATGTTGGAGGGATGGCCGACAGTCGGGACGCTGATTTCACGTACTCGCTGACGGACCGGATCATCCGGCTCAGCCTCGGTGAGCTGGCTGATTTCAGCGGCGCGAAGTTCGACGGCGATTTCGCGCTGGGGCTTGAGGAGGCGCAGCGGCGCAAGCACGAGTACGTGGCCGAGCAGATCGGGATCGGCCCGGGGCGACGCGTGCTCGACCTCGGTTGCGGCTGGGGTCCGCTGCTCGCGTATGCTCGGGCGCGCGGCGGGACAGGGGTGGGGGTCACGCTGTCCTCGGCGCAACTGGCGGCCTGCCGCCGGCACGGGCTGGAGGTCTACCTCGAGGACGCCCGGCGGATCCGCCGGGAGCGCTTCGGCACGTTCGACGCCGTGGCGAGCCTCGGCGCGTTCGAGCATTTCTGCTCCCCGGCCGACTATCAGGCGGGACGACAGGACGAGATCTACCGCGACCTGTTCGCCCGCGTCGCCAACGTGCTGCCGTCGGGTGGCCGCTTCTATCTGCAGACGATGGTCTTCGGTCGCAAAATGATTCCGGCATCGCAGATCGACCTCGAGGCACTTCGAGCGCTCCCGCCGCGGGACTCCGACGAGTGGTACATCGCGCTGCTGGGCCGCCAGTTTCCCGGCTCCTGGCTACCGTTCGGTCAGGAGCAGGTCGTTCGATGCGCCGAGCCGCATTTTCGGCTGGTCTCGATCGTCAATGGCCGCCTCGACTACATCGAGACGATCAGCCGGTGGAACGCGCGGATCAGCCTGCCGAGCTTCAGAAAGACGCTGCTCAAGCTCCAGCTGCTGCCGCGCTGGCTCACCAGCGCCGACTTCCGCCTCGCTTTCACCCCCGGCGTGAGCGCCAACCAGGTCTGCTTCCAGCGCGAATTGCTCGACCACTACCGCCTCGTATTCGAAAACAGACACTGACGGCTGGACGGGAGTCCCCCGCTGGGTGGCTTCGAAGACGGTGTGAGCGGCGACGCAAACGCAGCTGGGAGGACCCGCCGGCGCTAGATTGAGCGAGTGATCACGGGACCGGTCCGGGCCAGGAGATGCGCCGCTCGCTTCGCCAGGTGAGCCCGGTCGGCGCCGTTCGCGGGAGCGCGGTCGCTCTGGCGTTGGTGCTGTTCCTAGGGGTGCCTCGGCGGCAAGACGGCGGAGGAGCATGCCACCGCGGCCGCGCGCTTGATCGCCAGCACGGAGGGGTTGGCGGTCGAGAGCGTGAGCTGTTCGCCAAATGGCGAGGTAGCGTGGACGTGCACCGGCCGCCTGCAGTCGGGCCGGAAGTTCAGCTGCAGCGTGGGTCCTGCCGGTCGCGCCGGCCAAATCGGCACATGCACGGTGCTGGCGGGCAGGCCATGATCGCGCGGCACTCGCTGGTCTGGTCAGGGCCGTTTGAGTACACGTTCGATGCCCGCGGCTACACCTGCGGCTTGGGGATGCGCGCTCGATCCGAGCATCGCCAGCGTGTCGGGGGTGCCTCCGTACGCGTGAAGCGTTGCCGTGGCGTCGGCGCCGGCGTCCAGCAGCGTGGCGGTGATCTCGGCAGCGTTGGCGGGGACGACTTGGCGACGGATCTCGACCCCGTTGGCAGCCGTGTAGTGCAGGAGCGTGGCGCGGTGGCCATACGCCGACCGGCGAGCGATCAGATCGGGGTTGTCCACCAGGAGACGTCTCAGTTCCTCCACTCGGCCGAATACGACCGCGTCTACGGCGAGTTCGAAGATCGAGTCGCATTCGCCCTCCACTGCCGACCACGAGGTGAATCCGTGGTCGCGGGCGACGATCAGGCGGGCGCCAGGCAGCGACATCGACTCCGCTGAGGCGAGCTCGTCATCGCCGGGCTGTCCGTCAGACCGCCAATGTCGGGCAGCAAACCAATTGCCCACGAGCACCTCGGCAGCGCGCTCGTGGGCGGCGTGCGCGCCCCGCAACGCGTCGGCGAACGCCGACAGCTGCGCCCCGATGACCGGTCCCGCAATAGAGCCGCTGCGATCCCAGAGCGCTCGAACCGCAGCCACATCGGGCGCGACATACACCGCTGTCTCGCGCATACCCGAACTCTGCCACTCGAGATGGCGCCCTGCTTCTTAGTGCTACAGCCGGCATCCTCGATCGTGTGGGCCCGGTCCGGCGGCGTACGGCTACGATGCCCCACGTGCCGTGGCTTGCTGATGATTTCATCCATCCGGACCGGTTAGAGCTGCCGACGGGGCATCACCTTCGGCCCATACGCGAGAGCGATGTGGACATCGATTACCCCGCCGTGATGGGATCGCATGAGCGACTTTGGGCGAAATACGGCGAGATGTGGGGATGGCCGCCGGCCGACATGACATATGAGTTCGACCGCGAAGACCTGGCCCGTCACGAGGACGAGATCGCCGCTCACGTGTCATTCAACTACGCGGTGCTCAATCACGACGAAACCGAGCTGCTCGGGTGCGTGTACATCGACTCGCCGGACGAGCAGGTTCCCGACGACGCCGACGCTCTGGTGTCTTGGTGGGTGGTCGACCGAGAAGCGGGCGGCGAGCTGGAACGCGCGCTGGACGAACTCGTCCCGCACTGGCTGGGAGAGCGCTGGGCCTTTCGTGCTGTCGATTACGCCCCCTGAGGCGCCGCTCGAACGTCGTATATGGCTCCACCGGTTCGGGAACATCGACGAACGCGAACGCCTTCGTTCTCGGTTGGTATAGGCGTCACCGTACCCTGGGTCCGGCGATCCGTTCGCTGGTGAGCACGGGATGGGCAGTCGTCGATGCTTTCCGACGCATGGGAAACCGGAGAGGGTCGCCGGTCCAGTCGTTTCCCGGCCGAGGGTTACGATGAATGGGCGATGTCTGAGCTGGAGGTGGAGGAGCACCGCGGGGAGCTGATCGGCCGCTCGGGCGAGTGTGCCGAGATCGAGCGGGTGCTTGAGGAAGCGCGTCGGGGCGGGAGCGGCACACTTGTGGTCCGGGGCGAGGCAGGGATCGGGAAGACGGCGCTGCTAGAGCACGCCGAGGCGTGCGCGGACGCGATGACCGTGCTGCGCACGACCGGAGTGGACGCCGAGTCAGACCTCGGGTTCGCTGGGCTGTGGGGGCTGGTGCAACCGGTCATTGGCAAGCTCGATCAGCTGTTCGAACCGCGTGCAGAGGCGCTCGCGGGGGCGCTCGGGATCGCGCCCTCGAGAAACCCGGATCGGTTTCTCGTCTCTGCCGCTGTCCTTGGCTTGCTCGCGGCCGCAGCGGAGGATCAGACCGTCCTGTGCGTGGTCGATGACGCGCAGTGGCTGGATCAGCCGTCAGCGGATGCGTTGGTCTTCACGGCCAGGCGGCTTCGCGCCGAGCGCGTGGCGATGCTATTCGGGGCACGCGAGGGTGAGGCACGGCGATTCGAAGCGGTCGGCCTGCCAGAGCTCTGGGTCGGAGGCGTGGATGAGCCTTCCGCGATGGCGATCCTCAATGCCGCCGCACCCACGGCTGCGTCGACTGTCCGCAGCCGGCTACTGGCCGATGCCGCGGGGAATCCGCTGGCGTTGCTCGAGTTGCCGGGAGGGCTGTCCGACGCTCAGCTCGGCGGCCATGATCCGCTACCTGAGGCGATCCCTCTGACCCCGCGCCTTCACGGACTGTTCCGGGAGCGGATCGAGCGACTGCCCGATCCGACGCAGACAGCGCTGTTGATCGCCGCGACGGACAACACCGGGGAGCTGGCAACAGTCTTGCGCGCGGCCACCGGACTTGGTCTGCCGTCGGACGCGCTCGATTTCGCCGAGCGCGCGGCATTGATTCGAACCGGCGGTGGGACGATCAGGTTTCGGCATCCGCTGGTGCGTTCGGCGCTATATGAACGGGCACCGCAGAGTCGGCATCGGCAGGTGCACGCGGCGCTCGCGAGCGCCCTGTCTGGGGATGAGCATGCCGATCGGCGTGTCTGGCACCAGGCGATGGCCGCGTTGAGGGGGGACGAGGAGGTCGCGGCGGCGCTGGAGGCCTCGGCGCGGCGCGCTCAGCGGCGCGCCGGCCATGCCTCTGCCGCCACCGCTTTCGAGCGTGCCGCCTCACTGACGCTGGACGAGTCACGGCTGGTCGCGCGCTTGGCGTCGGCTGCCGGCGCTGCGTGGGACGCGGGTCAGCCGGATCGGGCGCGCGAGCTGATCGGTCGGGCCTTGCCGAGGGCTGGAAGAGAGCGGTCGGCGCCGTTGCTGCATCTGCGCGGTCTGATCGAGTCGCGCTGCGGCAGCCTGCGCGACGGCGTAGCGACGCTGATCGAAGCTGCCGAGCTCAGCGCTGATCCGTCGCTGACGCTCGAGATACTGCTCGAAGCCACCGGGGCTGCCGGCGATACCGGCGATCCGGCGAAGGTAGCCGGGTTCGGCGCGTGGGCCGGGGAGCTTCCGGCGCTGAACAGACGCGACGAGTTGAGCAAGGCGGCGCTGATCGGTATCGCGGCCCAGTTCGCCGGCGAACAGGCACGCCCACGGGCGATCTTCGACGATGTCCTGAGGATGGCTCGAGAGCTTGATGACGACCCAGGGGCGCAGTTTTTGGCTGCGAATATCGCGTCGTTTGGGCGGTTTGATCCGGGTGCCGGGTTGCCGTTCGCGACTCGTGGGGTAGACCTGGCGCGCCGGCAGGGGTTGGTCAGTCTGCTGCCGGTCGTGCTCGAGCAGCTGGGACGCGAGCTGCTCTGGAACAGCAAGTTCGACCTTGCCCACGCGGCCGCGGAAGAGGGCCACCTGTTGTCACTCGACCTCGGTCACGGCCGGGGGTGGCACTTGACGACGATGGCGGCAGTCGAGGCGGTTTGGGGCCACGAAATGGACGCGCGCCAGCACACCGAGCGGGTCCTGGCGTTGGCGCAAAGCCGCGGCGAGACCCTTCTGGCCACCCTCGCCCAGGCTACGCTCGGACTGCTCGAGCTGACCGTCGGCAGACCCGCCGAGGCCGCAAGCATATTGCTCGAGATCACCGCTACGCGGCGAGCCGACATCCATCCGGTCATTGCCATTGCGTCGGTACCGGACGCGATCGAGGCCATCGCTCGAGCTGGCCGACCGAGCGAGCTCCTTGACGACGCGCTTGCCAGGTTCCGGGCCTGGGTCGCACAGGGGACCGACGCCCGCAGGTCGCTGCTCGCGCGTTGCGAGGCATTGCTCGCGCAGCGTCCGCCCGGCGAAGCGTTCGCCGAAGCCGTAGAACTGGGCGGCACGCTCGCGCCGTTTCAGCGGGCGCGCCACGAGCTGCTGTACGGCGAATGGCTACGCCGCGAACGCAAACGAACCGAGGCACGCGTCCACCTACGCGCCGCATCGGCGCTGTTCCGCGCACTCGGTGCCGCCCCGTGGGAGCAGCGCGCCGCGGTAGAACTACGCGCAACCGGAATGACCGCACGCAGACGCGAGCCATCGACGCTGGATCAGCTGACCCCGCAGGAGGTTCAGATCGCTGACCTCGTCGCCGAGGGCTTGACGAACCGCGAGATCGCAGACCAGCTGTTCCTCAGCCCCCGAACGATCGACTACCACCTTCGCAAGGTCTTCAGCAAGCTAGGGATCGCATCCCGGACCGAGCTGCTCCGCCGCGGGCCGGCCCGCCACGAATGCCGCTGAATCCGACACCGGCGATCTCGCCGATGCGAACCACGGGCAACCGCGGCAGTGTCGGCGCATGCAACACGAGGGCGCTACCGCTCAACCGCTGCGCGTCCTGCTCGTCGACGACCACGACGTAACCCGCGCCGTCATTGGAGCGCTACTGCGGACCGAGGGCCTGGATGTCGTAGCCGACGTTCCAGCCGGCGAGCAAGCGGTCGCCGCGGCGGAAGCCTTCGATCCGAACGTTGCGATCGTCGACGTGAGCCCCGACAGTGAGCGCGGGCTCGGAATCGCCCGCCGGCTGCGCATGCTGCCCCGCGCTGGGACCATCGTGCTCACGTCGAGCGCCGACCGCGCGACCTTCGACGCGGAACTGGACGGCTTCGGGTTCATCGCTAAAGCCGACATCTGCGCCGATGCAGTGCTCCGACACATCCCATGACGGTGTTGACGCCGTCTTGCCCAGGCCTGCGATCGCGCTCGGTAAAGCCGGCGGGATCGCCGCAGCCGTCTCTGCGCCGAACGAAGTCGTGGCCACGCGGATCCAGCAGATGGCCGGCCCGCGACGACGCGCGATCATCTATGGACTACACGCCACCGGCCCGGGGCTGACGCCGGCAACCCGTTGCGCAGGTATGACTTGATTCAGGGGCGGGCCGGTGGTGCGCTGTGCGCCAGCCGGATCGCGGCCAGCGCGGACCCAAGCCGTGAACGCCTCGATGCCGTCGATCACATGCTGGAAGCGAACCGAGTCCAACAGGTCGAAGGAATGCTGGGCTCCGGGTAGTTGCGCGTAGACGACCGGATTCATCGAGATCGTCCGGAGCGCGTCGACGAAGCTCTGGGCCTGCACGGCCGGAATGAAGCTGTCTTTGTCGCCATGCGCGACGAAGAACGGCGGCGCGTCGCGGCGAACGTAAGCGCGCGGCGATGACGGCAACGGCCCCGCGAGGTCGCGGTTCCCGTAGAAGCCGTACAGGCAGACGGCGGCGCTGACCGACGTATCGGCATGCTCGAACCCAGGCTGGAAGACCGGATCATTCGCCGTCAGCGCGGCCATCGAGGCCAGATGCGCGCCCGCCGAGTTTCCCGCCACGACCAGCAGCGAGGGGTCGGCACCGTACTCGGCCGCGTGTTCGCGAGCCCAGGCGATCGCCCGCTTGGCATCGACCTGCGATGCGGGGAAGCGGCCGACGCTCCGGAGCCGATAGTCCGCGCTGATGCACACCCAGCCGTGTCGTGCGAGCCGGTAGAACAGAGCTCGTGCCTCGCGACTCTTGCCGCCCATCCGGAAGTGCCCGCCGTGGAAGTGGATCAGTACCGGCGCGCCGGAGGGACGCGACCGGTGGCGATACAGATCGAGTCGATTACGCCGTCCGGCAGGGCCGTAGCTGATGTTCGCGATCCGGTGGACGTCGCGAGGTCGAAGCGGCAAGGGCAAGAACATCATCCGCGCCGGCACACGCCGGCTCACCGGCGGCCCCACCGACAATCCGGTCGTCCTGCCGAGGCCGAGATCGCGGCGCAGGGCGCGCGCGACGACTCGGCCTGCCAGCAGCTCGCGCCATGTTATGCGCGCAAGGCCACACGCCGTCAGAACGGCCAGGGCGAGGATCGCGAATCCGGCCAGCGAGCCGGGACTCTCGTTCCCGAGCGCGAGTAGCGTCGACGCCACCAGCCAGCAGCCGGCAAAGAACGGGAACTCGTTGACCAGGTAGCCCAGCCAGAAGCCCGCGGAGGCGAGCGACCGGGGCCGCCGCGGCGGCACCAGTGCCGCCAGCGTGACAAGCGCGACGGGCGCCACTGTCCAGATATGACTCATCGCAGCTGCCCTCCTTCGGCAATAGGCGCCCCCGCGTCGGTGGCTCCTGCAAAGCGGTCCATCACGGATCGACCGAAGCTCCCGCTCAGTCGGCCGAGCCGGGCCGCACGGTGACATTCGGCGTTGCGTTGCTGGGTGATGATGTACACAAGTCGGGGATTCATGGGTTCCTTCCTTCGGGTCGCTGCTGCGATTGCCAACGATCCGCGCTCGCGCTCGGATTCGCATCGGCGATGTCGCCAGTCGTTGCATCACTGCCCGCGTGGCGCGGGCTGCTGGCGCCGCGGTTGGGCGGGCGACGACGACTGGGGCCCGCGCCAACCAACTGGGAGCCGACCTGATCGGGCGTGCAGAGTAGTTCGTCACGATCGCACGCCTGCTCGAGCACGAGTAGGCATCAGTGGCGCGGCCGTCGTCCGGCGGAACGACTGGCGACATCGCCGATGCGACCAAGGCTGGCGAACGGGATCCTCGCCGGCATGCACCCACACCTTCATATGCAACTGGCCAGGGCGATCATCGACGAGCGTGTTCGCGACGCAGACGGACGCCACTGCATCGGGCAGGCGCGGCAGCTTGGCGATCACGGTCCCCGGCGACTCCGCCATACGGTGACACGCGAGCGACCGGTCCGTGACCGGTCACGAGCGATCGCCGGGACCACGGTCAAACCAACCCGTACGCCCACGACGAAAGGGCAGTGATGGACAACAACGATTGGACCTCGTCGACCGTTACGTCGGCCGACGGCACCACGATCGCCTTTCAGACCCTCGGATCGGGACCGGGCCTAATCCTCGTCGGCGGGGTGCTGCGCGCCGCCCGGGACTACATCGACCTCGGACGTGAGCTCGCCGGATCGTTCACCGTGCACCTGATCGAGCGCCGCGGCCGGGGAGCATCGGGGCCCCAAGGGCAGGGCTACAGCGTCGAGAAAGAGTGCGAGGACCTCCTCGCAGTGCACGCGGACACCGGCGCCGAACTCGTGTTCGGCCACAGCTACGGGGGATTCGCCGCGCTGCAGACCGCACGACGCGCAGCCGTGTTCCGCCAGATCGCGGTCTACGAACCGGCGATCGTGCTCGACGGCGCACCAGCACCGGCCTGGCTTGACCCTTACCGTGGGCTTCTCGCCCGCGGCGACACGCGCGGGGCGTTCGCGACGATGGTCAAACATGCCGGGTTCGCACCCCGTGCGCTGGCCGCGATGCCGCTCGCGGGCGTGCGGCTGGTCCTGCGTGCGGGGATCCGCGGTCGCGAGTGGCAGCGGACCCAGGCGCTTCTGGAGGCGAACCTCGCCGAGCAGCAGGCCCAGCTCGATGCCGCAGGCATCGCCGGCTATGCGGAGATCGAATCGCAGACGCTGCTGATCGGCGGCTCAGGCAGCCCCCCGTCGGTCACGGCACAACTGGAGGCGCTGCGGCGGACCATCCCCGCCACGACCGTCACCATCCTCGACGGGCTCGACCACCCCGCTCCCGAGACCCACCCCGCACAGGTGGCGCATCGCGTCGAGCAGTTCTTCGCCTACAGGCCGACAGAAAGGAGCCCCGATGCCCCCGACGCTGTTCGACGCCCGGCAGATCACCCGGACCTCCGCCGCTAGAACCGTCCTACGCAGTCGGCAAATCAACGCTGATGCGGGGAGTCAGGTCGGGGGAGCAGGCGCTGGCCGGTTCGTCGGCCCGGCGGTTAGCCTGATGACCGTGTGGGCGGTCATCGAACATGTCCCCTACGACGGACAGGGCAACGTCAGGCAAGCACTCAGTCGAGCTGGACTGCGGTCGGTCACCCTTCGGCCTTTGCTCGATGATGAGCTGCCCTCGGTCACTGACCTGTCGGGGTTGATCGTGCTCGGGGCGCCAACTGGCTCGGCGGATGACGATCTCCCCGAGCAGCTACCGCGTGAGCGCTGCCTGATCGCCGACGCGGTCCGTCACCGGCTGCCGGTCCTGGGTGTCTGCTTCGGGGCGCAGCTCGTCGCCGTCGCGCTGGGTGGACAGTTGATCAAGGACGACCCGGGTGAGCTGGGCATGGGCACGGTAAGCCTGACGCCTGCTGGCCAGGCCGACCCGGTCCTGCCCTCAGACGAAAGCGTCTTCGACGCGATGCACTGGCATCGACACAGCTACACGCTGCCTCCGGGCGCGGTGAGGCTGGCGACCAGCGGCCGCGCCGTGGAGCAGGCGTTCCGGTACAACGAGAACGTCTACGGCCTGCAGTTTCACGTCGAGATCAACCGCGAGCTCGCCGGCGTGATCGCCGAGCAGTTGCCCGAGGGAGCGCTGGAGCCCGCGGCTGTCATTCGAGCGAGTCAGTGCGGCATCGGGATCCTTGACCGATTCCTGGCGCTCCGTTGATCGTGCCCAGTCCTCGCGAGCGGTCCGGCAGGCGCCCACAACCCATTCGACACCTGCCGATTAGTCGCCAAGGCGGCCACGGTTACCCACACCGTTGTCCGGGCGGCGGAGCAGCCTCTCGGTCGGGTGAGGCGGGGACACCCGCTATCGCCTCGTGACTCGCATCATCTCGACATCGCGGCGGCCCTCGCCTCGCGCGGCGAGGGGGCGCGCGGCGGCGGCACCGCGTGCTCCGAGTCGCCGAGCGCGTAGGCATCGGCCCTCGGAAGCGCCTGATCCCGCTAGCCGCCTTCAGATCGAGCGTAATCCCAACCGCGATCCGAGCGCTGTCTGAAGGGCGGGACGAACGCAGACGATGCCACGATCACGGCTGCGGCGAACTCTCGCCGATGGGCGGGTGGCTGGTCCCCCTCTCGGCGGTCGCCTTCCTGGCGGCAGACGGGTGTCTCTGCGTTCGTGCAGGCGGTTTGGTCGGTCGTTGGGGCACGGCGCGGACCCGCTGCCTGACCGCTCACTCAACGGTCGCCCGTGATTGATTGTCGTCCAGCCGTTTCCGATTGGATAGGTCTGGGGCGGCACGCGGGCTCAGGTCCTCGGGAGATCGTCACCGAATAGGGTCTCGAGGGTTGAGCGCACCTGGGCCCAGCGGTCGGCGCCGACCTGGGCGGCGTAGGCGCGCTCGAGTGCGAGCATCCGCTTGCGAGCGATAGCTACGCCGGCGCGTCCGCGGTCGGTGTATCTGATGATTACGCCGCGCCCGTCGTCGGGGTCTGGGTCGCGGCGCACGAGATCGAGCCGCTCGAGCTCGTCTACGAGTTTGGTGATGGCTTGGCGCGTGACGCCGGCGTGGGCGGCGAGGTCGCTGGGGCGCGCACCGTCGTCGCCGATGTCGCGCAAGAGCGCGGAGTGCGCGGGCGCGACATCGCCAAAGCCGTTGCGGGCGAGATCGGCGCGGACGGCCGCCTCGATCGCGGCGCGGGCGTCGCGGAAAAGGATCTGGAGGCTCTTCGGCATGTCGACACGATTGTAGTTCACCTGGGTTGACAAACGCCACAATCCGTGAGAAGGTGCTCTCAACTTGTCAACCATGGTGAACGACTTCGAGAAGTCTTGGACGCCGATGCCACGTCGTTGCCGGCGCGGCATCACGTCGATCTCGCGACGACCCGTTGTACGAGTTGCAATCAATCAAGAACCACTGATCGAATGGAGTCCTGTGACTACTGCTTCCGTTGACCCTGCAAACCGCCGTACCGTGAGTCGGGGCATTGACTTTCGCCCGGGCCAGGACATGTATTGGGAGATCGTGCGCAACGGCGAGGACACCGATGGTGAAGTGCTTGAGGCAAATAGCTGGCTTGGTCCCCACAGCCCCAGCCCCCCGGTGCACGTGCACGACAATGCTGAGGACAGCTTTGAGATCGTCGAGGGCCGACTCGACGTCAAGCTCGACGGCACCTGGCGTACCTATGGTCCGGGAGAGCGCGCCGCGGCGGCTCCCGGTCACCGGCACACCCTGCGAAACAGTCACGATGAGCCGGTGAGGTTCATCAATCGCCACCGTCGCGCCCTCGACTTCGAGGGGTTCTTTCGCGACATGGCGTCGCTGGCGTCGACCGGGAGGATGGGCGCTGGAGTACCTCACAGTCCGCGTCAAGCGATCTATGTAGCGATGCTGTTCCAAGCCCACCCGACCGCGATCCGAACCTCGCGCCTGCAGCGATTTGCGTTCGCGTCGCTGTCGGGCTTGGGCCGGATGCTGGGGATGAGCCTGTGAGCGCGCGCGCCCCGCTCCAAGAATCTCGCGCTCGTGCTGCTGGCGATGACGCAGTTCGTGATCGTGATCGACGCCTCGATCGTCAACGTCGCGCTGCCGTCCATCGGGCAGGCGCTGCACTTCGCGCGAACGGACCTGTCGTGGGTCGTCAACGCCTACGCGCTTGCCTTCGGAGGCTTCCTGCTACTCGGCGGTCGGATGGCCGACCTGCTCGGACGCCGGCGGATGTTCATGGTCGGGCTGGTCGTCTTCTCGCTCGCCTCACTCGCGGGCGGACTGGCGCAATCGGAGGGATGGCTGATCGCCACCCGCGCCGTGCAGGGCCTCGGAGCCGCAATCGTCTCACCGGCCGCGCGTCGATCATCACCACCACATTCGCGGAGGGCGCCGAGCGCAACCGCGCGCTTGGGATCTGGGGAGCCGTCGCCGGCGCCGGGGGCGCGGCCGGCGTGCTGCTCGGCGGCATCCTGACCAGCGGCCTGAACTGGCGCTGGGTTCTGTTTGTCAACGTCCCGATCGGCCTCGCGGCGGCAGCGCTGGCGCCCCGGACGCTGGTCGAGAGCCGCGCCGACGACGACACCAACACGTTTGATCTGCCGGGCGCGGTCACCGTCACCGCGGGCCTGTCGCTGCTCGTCTACGCGATCGTCAACGCCGTCAATGTCGGCTGGGGATCGTCGGCGACGCTGCTGCTGATCGCCGGTGCGTTCGTGCTGTTGATCGCCTTCCTGCTGATCGAGTCCCGGCAGCGGCAGCCGCTGATGCCGTTCTCCATCTTCCGCCTGCGGACGCTGGTCGGCGCGGACGTCGTCGGCCTGCTGCTCGGCATGTCGCTGTTCTCGATGTTCTTCTTCATCTCCCTGTACCTCCAGAACGTCCTGCACTACTCGCCGATCAAGACGGGAATCTCGTACCTGCCGCTGGCGGTCGGAATCATCATCTCGGCCGGACTCGCGTCCCAGCTGGTCACCCGGATCGGGTTCAGGCCGACGCTGATCGCCGGGCCGCTGCTGGTCGCCGGCGGCCTGCTCTGGTTCTCCCGGGCGCCCGGCAGCGGCGGCTCGTTCGCCGCGGACGTGCTCGGCCCGTCGCTGTTGGCGGCCCTGGGGTTTGGGTTCGCGTTCGTGTCGGTGACGATCGCCGCGGTCACCGGGACCAGGCCACATGAGGCAGGGCTGGCATCGGGTCTGATCAACACCTCCCAGCAAATCGGCGGGGCGCTTGGACTAGCGATCCTCGCGACGATCGCCAACAGCCGCACCCAGAGCTTCTTGCACTCCGGAGCCCACAGCGCCTCCGTCGCCCTGACCAAGGGGTTCGACCAGGCGTTCCTGGTCGGCGCCGGCTTCGCCGTCGCCGGTGCGATCCTGGCCTTCGTGCTGATCTCCTCGCGAGACAGCCACGAACACTCGAGGGCCGCCCGCAGCGGCGACCCGGTTCCCGCAGCCGCCGCCGGCTGACGCACCTCCATGGCTCGACGAGCGCGCGGCTTTCAGGGCTTCCGCGCGTATTCGCCGGGCCACCGAGCTTCCAGTAGTAACCGCGGAGCCACCGCCCTGGTCGTCCGAAAGCGGAACTGTTGAGGCCGGCGCGCCGCGGGGTTGAGAGGGCCGCTGCTTCGTGAGAGCAGCAGTCTCGTTGGGTGCCTAGTAGCAGGGCGCCGAGTCTTTGGTCGGGCGACTTCAGGAAGCTGCCGCCGGAAACTCAAGTTACGCGGTGGCTTGGTCGAGCTCCTGCAGGAGCTCGTGTGCGGTGAGCTCGATCGCCTTGTGTCGCCACTCGGCGGCGCGGTAATGGCAGGCGATCAGCCCCGAGCGATGCAGGCGCCGGAAATCTCCAAACGCGAACGCGTAGCGCGCCTTGGTGTCCTCGTTCGCGCCGTCGGTGAGCCCGAGAAACCAGCGCCCGTACGCCTCCCAGTCGTGGGTGTCCACGTAGGCGTTCTCGGCGGCGGCCGCGGGCTGGACGTCGCCCCACTGGCTGCGCAGCACGTACTGACGAGCGCCGATCAAATGTCTCGCGTGCGCGACACCGGCCTCGTTGACCGAGTAGGAGGCCGTCGCGGACTACCCCGACTCGTTGGCTGACAGAACCACGCGACTCACCTCCCTTGATCTACCCGCGGCCGCGGCCCGAGAAGCGTGGTCGTGCGTCGGCGCACGTTGTGGTCGTGCGCCTTTTGGGAACAGCCACCGCGGTGGCTTGAAGAATCGGTTGCTGCCGTCATGGCTGACCTGCAGGGTGCGCTGCCGATCCATGGCATCGTTGCGAGGGAATTTCGTGCCGCGGGGACTCGTCGGCCCAGGACTGGTCGCCTGGGTAGCCGAAATCCTTCAAGAGGACCTGGCCGAGACCGAAGTGCGTGGGGCCAGGCTCGACCGCCTTGCCCATACCATCTGCACCCCGCACGCCCCACGGTGAGTGACGGCAACCCCCGGTGGATCTGTGAGCGACTGAACGAGCCGCCGTATCGCATCGCGCGGGGCGAAGTGCCCACACGCCGGCGACCGGCGCCGGGCTGGGGTCCGGAGAGCCGCCGCGCTCGCAAACGTAGGCAGGGACGCGAGCGAAGTTTGTAGCCACCGGGAGTGCCCTTCCTTTTTTGTCCGGCAGCCGACTCGCGCCGCGGTGTTCAGCAACGGGGGCTGCGGTGTCGAGCGGTCGCGGCGGCACGTCGTGGTCGACGGCCGAGTCCGGCCCGGCCGCGTCATCGGCCGAACCGTCAACCTCGACGGCCACCGCGCCATGGCCGACCGCGAAGCGACCAAGGTGATGGACTAGTGCAAACGGCGGTCGGGGGCGTAATGTCTTCTGCGACGTCCAAGCGAGGAGGCACTGATGTCTGACCCAAGCATCGATCCGGCTGCGACATCAGCGGGCGCCGCGACGGCGCTGGCCGCCGGGGAGTGGACTCTCGACCCGGACAACAGCCGCGCCGAGTTCGCAGTCAAGCACTTCTGGGGGCTGGTCACGGTTCGCGGGCACTTCAACGAGATCGCGGGCGAGCTCTCGATCGATCCGGCCGGGGCGGTCGCGGGCGAGTTGAGAATCGATGCCGCCAGCGTCGACACCGGGAACAAGCAGCGCGACAAGCATCTGCGCTCGGGCGACTTCTTCGGGGCCGACGAGCACCCGCAGGTCGTTTTCAAACCCTCCGCCGTGCGGCGGATCGACGGTTCGGGGCTCGAGATGGCCGGGCGCCTCACAATCGCCGGGCACGAGGAGCCCGTAACTCTTAGCCTCGACGCCAGCCACTCTGCTGCGGTCCTGACCCTGCGCGCGACGACGGTCGTCGACCGGCGTGTGTTCGGCATGAACTGGCGCCCGCTGGGAATCGCCCACAACGATGCGACCCTGACGGTCAAGGCGCAGCTGACGCAGACCGCCGGTTAGCCCGCCAAACCGCCTGCAGCAGAGCGTGCACAGGCGCGGGCGCGTCATCTCGCCGTCATGAAGACCGCGATCACGATCTCGACGTAGGGCGCGGCGAGAGATCCGAGGGCCGCTGGAGCGAACTCCTCGTGAGCGCGGCCGGCGCCGAAATCGTCGCGCACAACGGGTGGACCTTGAATCCGGCAGCGGCGGCGATGCCCGCTAAACGTCGCGCGCCGTGCACTTCTGCTCCGACCGGATCGGTGATATGCGATCTTGCAAGCGGTCGGCGGGTCGGCGTGCGCGCAATTGGCGAATCTCGGGACTGCGCGCGCCGACCCGGCTCTGCCCTGCTTCGCCGGAGTGAGGATCTCGTGGCGCGTGTCGAGGAGCTCGGTCCTGAGGGCGTGGTGGCCAAGCCGCTCAGCTCGACGTACATCCCCGGGCGCCTGTGTACGGCCTGGGTGAAACACAAGCTCCGCCGCGAGGAGCGCCTCGCGACGACCGGGGTTCGGCGAACCAGTGACGCGGTGGCCAAGGCAGTGTTCGCGGCGCGCGCGCTGCCCGACGGTACGTTGGTCGGCGAGTCCACCGGACAGGAACTTCGTGGCGTAGGGTACGGATAGGCCGATTCACGGCACCAAACGCGTGCGCCAGGAGGTCTGACATGGCGACGAACGATCCTTTCGGCGACTTTCGGCGCCGCCGGAGTAGCCTGTTCGACGAGTTCTTCTCGGAGTTCTTCGACCGGCCATTCGGCATCGAGGGGGCCACGGGCCCTACCGGCACGCGAACCTCCGCGCCACTCGCGCGCCGGCCAGTCGAGCAGGTCGACATCACGCAGTTCTTCTCGGATGCGACGGGCGAGCTTCTACGGCGCGCAGCGCAGCTGGCGCTCGACTGGGGCTCCCTCGATCTCGACACCGAACACCTGCTGTGGGCGGCAATGCAGGACGACCTCGTCGCGCAGATCGTCCGCCACGCCGACGGTGATCCCGCCGCGATCGCGGCGCAGGTCGAAGACGAGGCGCAGCGCGGGGGACGGACGGACGTGGCGCCGTCGCTCTCGCCCGAGGCCAAGGCCGCGTTGCTCCGGGCGTACGACGAGATGCGCGAGCTGAACTCGTCGTATCTCGGACCCGAGCACGTGCTGCTGGCGCTGGCGCGGGACACGGAGTCGGACGCCGGGCGTCTGCTGGCGCGCTTCGGGCTGTCGCACACGGCGCTCCGCGGAGCCGTGATCCGCGGCGTCACGCGTACTGACGAGGGCGGGAGGCCGGCTAGCCAGACGAAGACGCTCGACGAGTACAGTCGCGACCTCACCGAAGCGGCCCGGCAGGGCAAGTTGGATCCGGTGATCGGTCGCGCCGACGAGATCGAGGAGACGATCGAGATCCTCTCCCGGCGCACGAAGAACAACCCTGTGCTGATCGGCGACCCAGGCGTGGGAAAGACGGCGATCGCGGAGGGCATCGCCCAGCGGATCGTCAACGATGAGGTGCCTGAGACGCTCGCGGGCAAGCGGCTGGTGGTTCTCGACCTGGCCGGCATGGTCGCGGGCACGAAGTACCGCGGCGAGTTCGAGGACCGCCTCAAGTCGGTGATCGATGAGGTGACCGACCACGGCGACGACCTCGTCCTGTTCATCGACGAGCTCCACACCGTCGTGGGGGCGGGGGCGGCCGAAGGCTCCATGGACGCTTCCAACATGTTGAAGCCGGCGCTAGCGCGCGGCGACCTTCGCGTGATCGGCGCCACGACAGTCGATGAGTACCGGCGCAACATCGAGAAGGACGCCGCGCTCGAGCGCCGCTTCCAGCCCGTGCTGATCGACGAGCCGTCGGTCGAGGAGACGATCGAGATCCTGAACGGACTGCGCGACCGCTACGAGGCGTACCACCGCGTCCGGATCAGCCCGGAGGCCCTGGTGGCGGCGGCGGAGCTGTCGGACCGCTACATCACCGACCGCTTCCTTCCGGACAAGGCGATCGACCTGATCGACCAGGCCGCGGCGCGGGTGCGTATCCGCGCGAAGACCAAGCCGGCGGACCGCCGCGCGCTCGAGGAGAACATGGCGCGCAACGAGCGTGAGCGCGATCAGGCCGTCGCGGCGGAGGACTACGAGCGGGCGAACACGCTGAAGGCGCAGATCGAGGGGCTACGTGAGGAGCTGGACGAGAGCCGCTCCGGCGGACGCGAGCGTGCCGCCGAGGTGCTCGCCGACGACGTCGCCGAGGTCGTGTCGCGCCGGACCGGGATCCCGGTCTCACAGCTGACTCAGGAGGAGCGCGAGCGGCTGCTCGGCCTCGAGGCGCAGATCCACGAGCGCGTGGTCGGGCAGGACGAGGCCGTCGAGGCAGTCGCCCGCGCGGTGCGGCGCGCGCGCGCCGGGCTCGGCGATCCGAACCGGCCGGTCGGCTCGTTCCTATTCCTCGGGCCGACCGGCGTCGGCAAGACCGAGCTCGCACGGGCGCTCGCCGAAACGCTGTTCGGCGACGAGGACGCGATGGTCCGGTTCGACATGAGCGAGTTCCAGGAGCGCCACACCGTGTCGCGCCTGGTCGGCGCGCCGCCGGGCTACGTCGGCTATGAGGATGCCGGTCAGCTCACCGAGACCGTGCGCCGGCGTCCTTACTCGGTGCTGTTGCTCGACGAGATCGAGAAGGCGCATGCCGACGTCTTCAACATCCTCCTGCAGCTGCTCGATGACGGACGCCTCACGGACGGCCAGGGCCGCACCGTCGACTTCCGGCACACGGTCGTGATCATGACCTCGAACCTGGGGGCCGACCGCATCCAGGCGCACGCCCGGCGCAACGAGTCGTTCGAGGCGCTTAAGGACGAGCTGATGGACATGCTGCGGCAGACCTTCAGGCCCGAGCTGCTTAACCGGATCGACGAGATCATCGTGTTCCGCTCGCTTGACCGAGATCAGCTCATGCAGATCACGCGGCTGCTGCTCGGCCGGGTCGCGCGGCGAATGCGTGCCCAGCGCGTGGAGCTAGAGGTGTCGGACGAGGCGGTCCAGTACCTGGCGAACGCCGGCTTCGACCCAGAGTACGGGGCGCGCCCGCTGCGGAGAGCCATCCAGCGGCTGTTGGAGGACGAGCTCTCGGAACGGCTGCTCGCTGGCGAGATCGAGCCCGGCCAGCGCGTGCGGGTCGACCTGCGTGACGGCCAGCTCCACGTGGAGACGGTGCCCGAGGCGGAGGCGGGGCGGTTGGACCATTCCCACAACTGAGGGCGGAGTGCCACTGCGGCGGTGCCGCCCCGCCTGGGCGAGCAGTAGTACGAGCACATCGACCCGCTCTTCCGAGACTCTCGGTCGGCCGACGGAGCAGCGCCCCGGCATAGCGTGCTCGTCGCTATCGAGGCTCTCGCTCGGGACGACGACCAGCAATCTCATCGCTGTCAGGAAAGTGCTGCTTGAGCCCGACGATCCGGAACTCCGCGGCGCCGCCCCCTGAAGCAACGCTACCGCCTGCACCGCAAACGAACCACCGTGTCGATGCCGTGGCTCTGCTCAGCGCGACCGCTTCCGGACCACAAGCAGCGACGCATCCCATGCCCCGTCTCGAACGATCAGCCCACCGCCGTCCGCACGATCGCTTCCGCGCTTCAGTGGAGCACAGCTTGCGAGCGCAATCGCGTCAAGAGCACCACGCGCGGAGACCGGGCCGCGCGACGCCAATGCCACGGGAGCGATCGTCCCCGTCCGGACCCGCTTTGATGTCCAGAGGCGTCTGTCGGCGCAGATCCCGACAGTCCCCCTTCGCGCGGATTCCGCGACCGCCGCGATTGTTACCACCGCGGCGAAATGCACGCGGCCGTGACGGCCGGCGCGCCGCCGCCGCCGACCGGGACGCTTTCGGTCCGGCCGGCGGAATCTCCGGGTTACCGCGCGAAAAGCCCAAGCCCGAGGCGAAGCGGTCCGCCGCCATCGGGTCGAGCACACGCGCGAGGCGCGACGCAGCGCCGCCGCCGCCGCACAAGACGAAGAAGGGTTCCGGGCGTCGGCGCTAGCAATGGGGACCGGCGAGATGAGCGCGTCCGAGTGGGTGCAAGAGCTACTCGAGCGAATCGCGGCAGGTGTCGGCGTGGACCCGAGGCTCGAGCTCCAAGCCGACGCCGAACGCCGCACGGTTGGCCCGACAAATCAGCCTGCAGGACTGCCGTACGGCGGCACGAGCGGAAGTCCCGACACGCCCGTCGAGGGCTAAGCGGGGCAGAGTCCCGTGGGTTCAGAGGAGTTCTGCGATCGTGGCGGCGGCGCGTGCCGCCCCGTCCGAGGTGACTGGTTGGTAGTCGACCTGGCGGCCGATCTCGTTCGCGATCGCGGCGGCGATCGTTCCGGGGGACGCGTCGTCGAAGTCCATTCGCAGGCCGGCGCGGTAGCGGTTCAGGCGGTGGTGGACGTGAAGGTTTTGCTCGAAGTGATGCTTGAGCGGGAAGTAGATGAACGGCCGGCGGTTGGCGGTGAGTTCCATCGCGGTCGTCAGGCCGCCCTGGACGATCGCGAGGTCGCAGGCGGCCAGGTGCTGGTAGAGGTCGTGCACGTAGGCACGGACCTCGAGTCCGTGATGTGTCGGGAGGGACGCTGGGTTGATCCGCGGACCGGCGACGACAATCATGCGCAGCTCGGGGACGAGGCGTTTGGCCTCAGGGAAGCTCGCGATCACGCGCCGCAGAAGATCGGCGCCGACGCCTGAGCCCCCGACGGTCACGATGCACACCCGTTCGTCGTCGTTGTATCCGAGCTCGGTTCGCAAGCTCTCGCGGTCGGCGACGCGAGCTGGATCGAAGCCGGTGATATAGCCCGCGAAGCTGAAGTGCTGCTCGGTCCAGTCGCGGATCGCCGGCAGGTCGGCACCGAAGCTCTCGGCGACGATGTCCTCCGGGTCGCCGACGAACAGCGCCCGGTCGCGCACGCGCGGGTAGCGTGCGATGTGCTCGATCATCTCGGCGTTGTAGTCGGCGGTCAAGAACGCCTCGTGTTCGCCGCCGTCCGGCATCGGTAGCCACCCGACGAAGTCCGTCAGCCAGGCGTATGCGGCGCTCTTGAGCTCTGGGTTCTCGTGCAGGTAGTAGTCCAGCTCCCACGCCTCGTCACCGATCCACAGGTCGAACCGCTCCTCTGAGACCAGGTCGTGGAAGACCATGAAGTTGGCGACGAGGATCTCGTCCATCCGCCGCCACGCCTGGAAGCAGTGCAGGTCGTGCTCAGCCGACTCCGACTCGATGTGGCGGGACTCGTTGGCCAGGTGGGCGCTGGCGGGATGGATCAGCTCGCCTCGCGCTTGGAGCACCTCGGTGACTGGGTGCTGCGCCAGCCACTCGATCTGAAGGTCGGGGTGGAGTTTCCGCAGCTCATCGGCAATCGCGACGTCGCGCTGCGCGTGCCCAAGGCCGATCGGTGAGGAGATGTACAGCGCGCGCCGGCCGCGGGCCTTGGCGCGCGTCCAGGCCGAGGTGGGTCGCCGCCGGGACACGAACTCCCGAATCAGGAGGTTGACCCTCACCGGGTCCCGGGCCAGGGGAATGTGCCCAGAGCCATGGAGCGTGACCACATCTCCGCCGGTCGCCCGCGCGAGCGCCTCCCCCTGAACGTGTGGCCGGATCAGGTCACGGTCGCCGTGGATGACCAGCGTGGGGCAGCGCACCCGCGCGCAGGTTCCCCTGAACCGCTCCTCGCGGGGAATTCCGATCCCGAGGATGGTGTCGAGGATCGTCTGCGGTGTCGTCTCGAACGCCCAGCCGATGCAATCTTCGATCTGCTTGGTCGAATGCGGCTCGACGAAGCAACGTCCGAAGAAGAACTCCAGGAAGCCCAGGTAATCACGCTGCAACAGGCCGGCAGCGTTCACCCAGTCCGGATCGGTCTCGAGTGCGTCCTCGAACGGTGAAACGTCGCGTTCGGGATGGTTGGACACGAGCGCCACCCCAGGACCGACGTAGACGATGCTGTCGACCCGGTCGGGGTGATCAGCAGCGAGCATGGTTGCCCAAAGCGCGCCCGAGGACAGCGCGACCAACGCAGCGCGATCCGTGGCGGTTGCATCCAAAACCATGACCGCGTCCTTTGCGAACTCGGTGGGGCTGTACGCCTCCGCGCCAGCCGGACGGTCCGATCGCCCATTGCCCCGACCATCGAAAGTGACCACACGGAAATGCCGCGCCAGATACGGGACCTGCGCCTTCCAGAAGCGCGAATGGATGATCGACCACGTCGGGAGCAACAAGATCGTCGGCTCGCCCGCGCCGTAGACCTCATAGAACACGCGCACCCCATCCCGCTGCGCGTAGCCCTCCGCGTCGGGATAACGAGCACGTGTCTGTTCCCGTCGCTCGGCCCGCTCCGCGGAGCTCGCGGACAGCGCCGGAGAGGACGCTGACGCAGTCACCGCCGCGCCCCGAACACAAACGCCACCGCTTCGACATCGATTTCGAAATCCGCCGAACCCATGATGTGCCTCCTAAATGGCGCTCCGCGAGGCTAGATCAACCACATCCCGGTCGCATCCGGGGACCACCTAATCAGCACGCACCCGAAACGCGGCCGCAGATCCCGCGACTCCCGGCATTTCTCACGGCACCAGGATCCGGCGTGAAGGCTCAGTTCCGGAGCGCACGATCGCGTCGGCGACGACCACGCCGTGTGTGCCGGGGTACTCAAGTGGCAGCCAGCGGTCCGCTGCCGGTGGTCACGGCGAGCCGATACGCGCCGAGGCCTGTCAGCAGAAGTCCGACCGCCAGGAGCGTCGCCGCGCCGAGGCTGAAGGAGATGCGTTGCGGCGAGAGCAGCGCCAACAACACGACGGGAAGCACCGCGCCGACCGAAGAGACGATCGGCCCGACCCGGGACGCCGGGAGCTGCTGCAGCGCGGCGGACTCGGCCGTCACCGAGCCAGTCCCGCTCGCCGCGACCGCCGCGGTCCAGGCGATCGCCAGCAGCCGCACGGAGGCCCGTGACCCGGACGCACGTACGCCGAGATGACGACGACGGCGAGCACTCCGAGCACGACGATCGAGGCCGACCGGGTGACCGAGCCGGACCGCGTCGGCGTCAGACGGGGCAGCGACGATCACGCACACGACCCCGGTCGCCACAGCGACGGCGGCGAGGACCGTCCCCCGATCGATCCGCTCACCGAGGAACACCGCCGCCGCGAACACGAGCCCGATCAGCCCGACGCTCATCAACGGTTGCACGACAATCAGCGATGCCTCGCGCAGTGCAAAAAGCTCGAGCACGATTCCTGCGCCATCGATGGCGATCGCCAGCAACCACAGCGGCCTGCGTAGCAGCGAGACCAGCAAGCGCCCGCCCGCCCGGATCGCCCGACGACGCGCGACTGCTGGGTCATCAGCACTAGCTCGACTCGTACGACAGGCTCGCGAGCAGAGCGAGGACGACGCCGAGGAGCTCGCGATTCATCCCCTCATACCCTAGGCTCCGGGAGCCCCGGGTCAGCTGCGGGAAGCAATTTGGCGACGCGGCGAGCTGTGACTTTCTCGATGTCGGGAGCTAGCGATGCATCGACGGGCGCAGCCCCCGTCCCGTCGACGCACCAGCCAGCACGCCCCCAACTTCTGTCTTTGCCCCCAACTTCTGTCCTTGCCCCCAACTTCTGTCCTTGCCCCCGGCCTTCGTATCGGCAATTCGTCCAGAAAGCTTTAGTAGGAATTATCAAAGTTTGCGAGCATGCCGAGTCGCTCGACGCCTCCCCTCCCGCGGCGCGCGTTGCCGGCGGAGCAGGGCGCTTCGCTAGCCGATCGTCCTCGAGTCCGGGGCGACGGTCACCGTGCTCGGAGCGTGTCGATCGCGAGCTCTAGGTGGCGGTGCCAGTCGAAGCCGGGACGGTGCTGCGTCATCGTGGCGCACAGGCCGCACATCAGCATCCCGATGTCGGTGGCGCGCACGTCCGGACGCATCGTCCCGGCGTGCTGGGCGCGGGCGATCAGGTCTGCGGTGAGAGCGTTTAGTTCGTCTGTCTCGGCTTGCGCCTGCGCCCAGATGTCTTCTCCGACGCCGACGAGCACGTGCTGCATCCCGGCGTCGTCGGCGAGTTCGTCCGCGTTGCGGCGCAGCAGGTCGGCGAATACGGCGAATGGCTCTCCGTCGCGCTGTAGCGCGTCGCTGGCAGCGGCCGAGAAGCGCCGGAACTTTTGACGCACAAGCTCGGCTATCAGCGCCTCTTTGGTCGGGAAGTGGCGGTAGACGGTGCCGACCCCCACGCCGGCGCGCTTTGCGATGTCGTCGATCTGGGCATCGATGCCGGATTCGGCGAACACCTCTCGGGCGCTTTGCAGGATGCGCTCGCGGTTGCGGCGTGCGTCGGCCCGGAGCGGTCGCTCGGGCGCGGCGGTTGTCTCAGTCTCGGTGAGTAGATCGGTCACGATGTTTTTACTCGGGATCCGGTTGAAACCGGAATCGTAGTTCACTATAGTCGCAGAGGCAAACCGGAACCGGAGGTCAGCTTCCAATGACATCCCTCAGCCAGCCCCAGACGCCGCCGTTGTACACGCCCCGCGCCAAGAATCTCGCGCTGGCGCTGCTCGCGATGACCCAGTTCGTGATCGTGATCGACGCCTCGATCGTCAACGTCGCGCTGCCGTCGATCGGCGCCCACCTGCACTTCGCGCGGGCTGATCTGTCGTGGGTCGTGAACGCGTACGTGCTCACCTTCGGCGGTTTTCTCCTGCTCGGGGGGCGCATGGCCGACCTGCTCGGGCGTCGGCGGATGTTCATGCTCGGCTTGGTGGTGTTCTCGCTCGCCTCGTTCGCCGGTGGGATCGCCCAGTCCGAAGGCTGGCTGATCGCCGCTCGCGCGGTCCAGGGCCTGGGCGCGGCGATCGTCTCGCCGGCGGCGCTGTCGATCATCACGGTCACGTTCGCCGAGGGCGCCGAGCGCAACCGCGCGCTGGGTATCTGGGGCGCCGTCGCTGGCGCCGGCGGCGCGGCAGGCGTGTTGCTCGGCGGGATCCTGACCAGCGGTCTGAGCTGGCGCTGGGTGCTGTTCGTGAACGTCCCGATCGGACTCGCCGCGGCGCTGCTCGCCCCGCGAGTGCTGCGCGAGAGCCGCTCCGAGGACGGCGCCACGACGTTTGATATCCCGGGCGCGGTGACCGTCACCGCCGGCCTGTCGCTGCTCGTCTACGCCGTCGTTGACACCGTCAACTCCGGCTGGGGATCGACGACCACGCTGCTGCGTTTCGCGGGCGCGGCGGTCCTACTGATCGCGTTCGTGGTGATCGAGCTGCGCCAGCGCCACCCGCTGATGCCGTTCTCGATCTTCCGTCTGCGGACGCTCAGGGGCGCGAACATTGTCGGGCTGCTGATCGGTATGTCGCTGTTCTCGATGTTCTTCTTCATCTCGCTCTACCTCCAGGACGTACTGCACTACTCCCCGATCAAGACCGGTATCTCCTACCTGCCGCTCGCGTTCGGGATCATCTTCTCCGCCGGCGCCGCCTCACAGCTCGTCACCCGCGTCGGCTTCAAGCCCCCGTTGATCACGGGCATGCTGCTGATCGCGGGCGGTCTGCTGTGGTTCTCACAGGTGCCAGGAACGGGCGGTTCGTACGCCGCCGACATCCTCGGCCCGTCGCTGCTCGCCGCCGTCGGGCTCGGGCTGGCGTTCGTGCCGGTGACAATCGCCGCCGTCACCGGAACCAAGCCGCACGAGGCAGGCCTGGCCTCCGGGCTAATCAACACGTCCCAGCAGGTCGGCGGCGCGCTCGGGCTCGCGATCCTCGCCACCGTCGCCAACAGCCGCACCCAAAGCCTGTTCCACGCCGGCGTCCACAGCACGGCCGTCGCGCTGACCAAGGGCTTTGACCGGGCGTTCCTCGTCGGCGCCGGCTTCGCCGTCGCCGGAGCGATCCTCGCCGCCGTGCTGATCTCCTCCCGCGACAGCCGCGAACACTCAGAAGCGGCCCGCACCCCCGACCCCGCAGTCGCACCAGCCTCGGCGGCCTGACTGCCCTCGCGGCGGGACACCTGACGAGACCACACCAACACCGCTCCCGTCCGCGCGCCCGCGGGTCCCGACGCGGGGTAGTCTGCGCTAGACCCAGGTTCTTAGTCGACGAGGATCAGCGATGAATAAGCCGGTGTTGTTCTGCTACGACGGATCCGAGGGCTCACGCACGGCTTTGAGCGCCGCGATCGAATGGATCAAGCCCGCTGCCGACGCCGTCGTGTTGACCGTGTGGACGCCCGCGGCGGTGCAACTGGCCCGAGCGGGTTCGTTTATCGTCGCCATACCCGACGAGGGCGAGGTCGATGAGCAGGAAGCCGAATTCGCTCAAAGGATCGCCGAGGACGGCGCCGCGGGAGCTCGGACGCGCGGCTACAACGCCGTCGCGCGAGTCGCCCAGTCCGACCAATCGGTGGCCAAGACGATCGATGAGGTCGCCGAGGAGATTGACGCCGGGCTGATCGTCTGCGGCCAACGCGGCCGGGGCGCCCTCGGCAGTGCGCTCCTCGGGAGCGTCTCTCACGCTCTCGCGGCCCACACCAAGCGGCCGGTACTCATCGCCCCTCAGCACCCGTCGTAGCGCTCACGCCTTCGCGGGCACCGTCCCGAGACTCGAAATGGTGGCAGTTGCCGACCGCGAGCCGGGCGAGCGCCGCCCGAGCGGTCGGGACGCGATGGCGGGTACGGCCGGGCAGGATCACGGCCGCCAGAAGGAAGCCGAGGACGAAGATGCCGACGGACCACCAAAACGCCGTGGTGTAACCATGGACCGCGGCAGCGTCGGCCAGGCCAGGGCTGGGGACGTGGCTGGACGCGTAGCTTGCGAGGGCGCTGGCGAAGATCGTGCTGAGCAGCGCGGTGCCGACTGAGCCGCCGACCTGCTGGGAGGTGTTGACCATCGCCGACGCGATCCCGGCTTCGCTTCCCTCCACGCCGAGGGTCGCGGTGGAGAATGCCGGCGCAAAGATGCATCCCATCCCAACGCCGAGGACGAGCAGACCGGGAAGCACGTGTGCGGCGTAGCTGGAGCTCGGCGTCAGTCGGGTGAACAGAAACATCCCGATCGCTCCGAGCGCCATCCCGGTGAGGACGATCGGCTTGACCCCGGTGCGCTGGATCACACGCGTCTGCACCGTGGTCGAGGTGACGACCAGAACGGCGGTCAGCGGCAGGAACGCCAGTCCGGTCGCGAGCGGCGAGAGGCCGCGCTGCGCCTGCAGGAAGTAGGTGAGAAACAGAAAAACGGCAAAGATGCCGGCGCCGGCCAGGAGGATCGTCGTGTACGCGCCGCCGCGGCCTCGGTCCCAGATGATGTGCAGGGGCAGGAGCGGATGCTTGACCCGACTCTCGATGAGAACGAACGCGGTCAGGAGCACGGGGCTGGCGATGAGCGCCACGATCGTCGCGGTCGCACCCCAGGAGTGGGTCTCGGCGTTGGAGAAACCGTAGACGAGCGCAAACAGGCCGAGCGCGGAGGTGAGGGCCCCGGGTATGTCGATCGGGTCCCGCTGCGGAGCAGCGTGGTTGACCAGCAGACGGAACGCCACGATCGTTGTCGGCACGGCGATCACGAGGTTGACGTACAGGCACCAGCGCCAGGACAGGACCTGCGTTAGCGCACCGCCGAGTATCAGTCCGAGCGAGGCGCCGCCGCCGGCGATCGCACCGAAGATCCCGAACGCCGTCGGGCGGTCGGGAGATCCCTCGAACGTCACGGTCAGCAACCCCAGCGCCGAGGGCGCAAGCAACGCGCCGAACGCACCCTGGAGCGTGCGGGCGGTCACGAGCGTGCCGAAGGATTGGGCCAGGCCGCCGATCGCCGAGGCAACCGAGAACCCGATCAGGCCGGCGATCATCGTCCACTTGCGCCCGAACAGGTCGCCGAGCTTTCCTCCCAGGAGCAGGAGGCTGCCGAAGGCGAGCGCGTAGGCGGTCACGATCCACTGCCGGCTCTCGGTCGAGAAATGCAGCGCCTTCTGCGCCGAAGGGAGCGCGATCGTCACGATCGTGGCGTCGAGCACCACCATCAGCTGAGCGACGCTGAGCAATGCCAGAACCGCCCATCGGTTCGGCTCAGCGGTCGCAGGCCTGCCAACCGGGGCGCTGACGGCAGCCATCGTTCGATGGTAAGGGATGGATGGTCGCGGTCGGCTGCCAGCGATCGATCGATCGGAGCCAGATGACGCGCCGACAGATCTCCCCCGTGGTCCGCGGACGGATGTTCGACTGGCTGCCCCGCAACCCTCGGGCCAGTCATCCGTTGAAGGATCGTGGGGGCAAGGGCGGCACCAGGGGCACGGATCGAGGCTTTGGTGCCGCCCGCTTCACCCCCCACCCCAGGGTCCGTTGCGGACGGCGTCCCTCCGGTAGCCTTAGACATCGACGGGCGGCCGCTCTGCGAAGGCATGGCTGAATGGCGGTATCGTCGAACGGCAAGCGGATCTGCGCACCCCCGGGACGGACCGACTGCACCCGACCGCGCGCCTCACCCTCGTCGGTCTAAGAACTCCGCCACGTTCGACAGGTAAACCTTCGAAATTCCGCAGTGTCGGCTCTCGAGGTTATGCCAATAACGCCGCGAGCAGCGCACATGCTGGGCTCGTCTGATTAGGGTGGCATCGCACGGACGCAAGCGCGTGCAACTTGCCCCCAACGCGGCACGCGCGGGCGGGTCCGCGACCAGCTGAATGCGCCACGGTCGCGGACCCTCTCTATGCCTCCACAGAGTACGCGGGTCCGATCAGCCGGACTAGCCGAGCCGTCGATCAGGCCGCTGCGCTCGACCGGCGGGTACTCGCCGTCGAGCAGAGATGGACGCGCGCCGAGGAACCGCTGCCGGGCGAGGTGAACACGGTCCGCCTCCGACGCCGGTCCCCCTACCCGGCCGAGACCTCATCGATGTCGGGCACGTCGGCGCCGTTGGCGCCGGGGAAGTCGAGCCGCAGGTACTGGGCCTGTGTCGGTTTGAAGGTCAACTGATCGGTCCCGGTCGAGGTGGCCGGAGCCGTGGCCACCGTCTGCCACGTGCTGCCGTCAGTCGACGTCTGCACTGCGTAGGCAAAGTTGGTCGCCGTCCCGCCGCGCTCGACCGTCACTGAGGAGACGTTCGTGCGCTTGGCCAGCCCGACCGTGAGGGCAGCCCGCGGACTCGTGGCGACCCACGGAGTCGCCGGGCTTCCGTCAACCGCCGCCACCGGCTCGTCACCGGGCACGTACGAGCTGGCCGTAACCGGCTGGCAGCGCGCGACGTCGCTGGTGCGGAGCAGGTCGGGGCGGCGCGTCGGCAGCTTGACGCTCTGTCCCGGCGCCACCGTCACCGTCCCCGACGGCGTCTGCACCGGCATCGCCGGTCCGGCGGTGACGGTCACGTTGGTCGACTGCAGTCCTATCGCGACGGTGAACGTGCGGCCCTGCCACTGCAGGTTGTTCAGGGTCACCCCGGACAGCTGGGGCGAGAGGCTCGGGTCGAGCTGGACCGCCGTGGGGGTGAACCGCAGGCCGGAGTAGCCATACTCGAAGACCTGCAGGAATCCGCCGATCCCGGTCAAGAAGTTGAAGCCGGTGTTCGGCCCGGTTCGGGTTTCGGCGAACTGGTCGTAGGGGGCGCGGAGGAACGGCTCGTAGCTGCGGAGCATGTAGGTGTACGCCGAGCAGCCCGGGGCGTTCAGCGCGGAAGCGTCGATCGAGTGGATGGCGTCGGTCATGGCCGGCCCTTGAAGGTCGGTTCGGGGCGCGTAGTAGTTGAGGTCGTTCAGAGCGACGCCGCTGGCCATCGGGAAATCGATCGGATAGGTGAGCATGACCACGTCGGCCTGCTTGACCTGCACGCCGTTGTACCCGTCGTACTCGTCGTAGATGTTGAGGTTCGAGTCGAAGGGCATGGTCTGCGTGAGACCGCTGGCCACCGTCGTCCAGTTCGCGTCTGCCGGCTGGCCGACCGCTTGCGCCGCCTTGACCGCATCCTGCAGCGCGGTGGCGGCGGCCGCATTGGTGTAGGCGGAGTTGTTTACGCCGGTGTGATGCTCGTCTGGGGGCTGGACGGTGTTTATGTCGTAGCCGCCGTTCGGATCGGCCGTTGCCTTACTCACCCAGAACCGGGCGAGCGCCTGCAAGACGGGCCACCCGTGAGCGCCGAGCCACGCCTTGTCGCCGGTCGCCTCGTAGTACTCCCATTGGGAGATCGCTATGTCGGCCTGGAGGTGGAGCTCCTGGCTGCAGCTGAAGTTTGGGTCGGAGATGATCTTGTCGTTGGAGTCGGTCGTAGTGCCGTAGCAGTCGGATCCTGTGTATCCGTCGTCACCGGCCGTCCACGGGTAGAACGCGCCCTGATACCCGTTGGCGCTCGCGTCATGCTCGGCGGCAGCCAGGGTGTTGTAGCGGTAGTCGACGGCCGCCCGGGCGATATCGGGATGCGTGGCGAGAATGGCCGGGAACATCCAGATGTCGGAGTCCCAGAACACCATTCCGGCGTAGCCGTCGCTCGAGAGTCCGCTCGGGCCGATCGCATCGGGACTGTCGCTGCGGATGCTGGCGTAGAGGTCGTGCGTGTTGGCGTTGATCGCGGTCTGAAGCGCGGGGTCGCCACTCACGGTTACGCCGTGGCGATACACGTCTGCCCACGCTGAGGCGTTCTCAGACGCCAGCGTGGACTCTCCCGTTGCGGCGGCCTGCTGCGAAGCGGTCCGCGCGTCCGCCGCGGGGGTCGCGGAGTCGCGGCTCGTCACGACGCCGAGGTACTTGGTGAACACGTAGGTCTGGCCCGCATGGGCTGGGAAGTTGACTGCTTCGCCCGCGGTCATCGGCTGGTTCCCGCCGACGACCCCGTCGTTCGTCCCGCTGATCGACGACCGAAGCGTCGAAGACTCGGCCAGCGTGAACCCGGTGCCGACCGCCTGGGCGGTGACATGGCTTGTGTTTGACGAGAGATCAACGCCGGCCGGATCCGTGGCCGCCGGTTGCATCCGCGGCGGCGTGCCCGAGGGTTCGTCGGCGGTCGCGCCTTGGCCGTCCAGTAACCCGGTCACCGTGGTGTTGCCGTTCCATTGCGGAGTCAGGGACAGCGAGACGACCGCCACGTGCTTGCGTGCAAGGTCGGTGAAGACGCTGTACTGGAAGCTCGCCTTGCGGCCGCTCGGCGAAGTCCACAAGCCGGATGTCGTCACGGTCCCCGTCTGCAGGTCCTCAGTCTGGCTGTAGTCGGTGATCTGGGACGGGGTGACGGTCGCCGGCGAGTAAGTTTCGCCGGACGGTGTCGCGAAGGTCAGCGTCGACCACGTTGGGATCGGTGCGATCACCTGCTTGGTCTCGTCCGGGTAGAACGCCACCGAGGCGTTGGTCTTGGCATAGATGCCGGCGGCGAGGGCCTCTGTGTAGCGCGGCGTGCCGAGCGGCCAACCGATCGTGCCGAGGTCGGTGAGAAGGCCCACGCCTGCTGCCGGGATGCGCTGGCTGAAGTAGCCGTTACCGACGTACGGCTCGGCATCGAACTGGTTGACGAATTGGTTTGTCGTGATCGACGTCGTGGAGTCCGCCGCACCCGCAGCGGCCTGGGCAATGCCGCCGATGCCAAACGTCGATACCGCGGCAACGACGAGTCCTAGGCAGAGTCGGACGCGCCACGAGGACCGCGGGCGAGAACGCTTGAACATCACTTCTCCCTCCTGCCGTAGCAGCGGACATGGCGAGCGGGGCGGTCACCACCAACGCCGAGAGCCGGCAGTCGACCCCGAGCGCCGCCGTAAGCACCGCTCCTCACCTTCATAACCGACATGCTTCGCGCCTCGTCTCGACCTGCCCGAGCGAATGCGTACCGAGCCCGCCTCGGACAAACCATCTCGCCACGGAGGACCGGCCGCTGCCCGCCTCTCGCTGACGGCTCCTCTAGCGGGAGACGGCGGCTCGCTGGCGCGCGCCGGGCCGGCTTCGCCGGCCTTCTCGCCGCTGCAACTCGCCCTCGATCTCCTCCAGGCTGCGACCTTTGGTCTCGGCCACGAACGACTTGACGAACACGCCGGCGAGCAGACCCAGTGCCGCGTACCCGAGGAACACCGTTCCGGGCCCGAGAGCCTTGAGCAGCGGCGGGAAGGTCTGGGAGACGGCGAAGTTGGCCGCCCAGTTGCCGAACACGGCTACCCCCATAGCCGTCCCGCGGACGCTCAACGGCAGCACCTCGGGAATCATCACCCAGACAACGGGGCCCCAGGTGGCGGCGAACGCCGCGATGAAGGTCGCCAGGCAAACCAGCGTGATGATCGCCGCCGGGTCACCCGGATGGTGCGGCGTCGGCAAGGCCGACAGCGACACTCCGAGCACCAGCAGGCTCGCCACCATGCCGGCGACCCCGGCGAACAGCATCGGCTTTCG
Source organism: uncultured Solirubrobacterales bacterium (assembly GCA_963737055.1). Taxonomy (GTDB): domain Bacteria; phylum Actinomycetota; class Thermoleophilia; order Solirubrobacterales; family Solirubrobacteraceae; genus Palsa-465. The sequence continues at coordinate 1,056,106 of CAVTRE010000006.1, forward strand.
GCCGACCCGGTCGATGATCTTGACCGCGACCACCGTCAACGCGACGTTGATCACGCCGATGATCAGGTTGGCGTAGATCGCGCTCGTCTTGGCGAAGCCGACATTGGTCAGTGTCGTCGGTGCGTAGTAGATGATCGTGTTGATCCCGACCAGCTGCTGGAACACCGCCAGCCCGGTCGCGACCAGAAGCGCCGGGCGCACCCACTTGGCGTGCCACAGTGCGGCGAGCCCGACCTCGCCCTCTTCCTCGGAGTCGACCTCGCGGATCTCCTCGATCCGCTCTTCAGGCTGCTCGTCGCCGGGTAGCTCCTCGAGTACCTTGTGAGCCTCTTTCTCCTCGCCGGCGTGTACGAGGTAACGCGGCGTCTCCGGCATGAACAGCATGCCCACGAGCAGAACCATCGACGGCACCGCCGCGAGCCCCAACATGAGCCGCCAGTCGCCGGACGATGCCAGGATCGCGTTGACGACGAACGCGGCCAGGATGCCGCACACGACCATCAGCTGGTTGAGCGAAGTAATGGCTCCACGCACCTCGGTGGGCGCAATCTCCGACAGGTAGAGCGGCACCACCAGCGCCGCCGAGCCGACGGCGAGCCCGATGATCACCCGCGCCGCGATCAGCACCCAGACGGTGGGCGCGGCCGCTGCCAGCAGCGCACCACCGGTGAACACGATGGCGGCGATTATGATCAAACGCCGGCGGCCCAACCGGTCCGACAGCCGTCCCGCGAACGCGGCTCCGATCATCGCCCCGAGCAGCAGGCCGGCGACGATCGCGCCTTGCAGGAACGGCGTCAGCTTGAAGTCATTGGGAATGAAGAGCAGCGCTCCTGAGATGACACCGGTGTCGTATCCGAAGAGGACACCGCCTAGAGCGCCAAAGAAATAGATCATCCGGCCGCTGACGCGCGCTGATCCCATCAGTCCTCCCTCACTCCGTCTGACTCCTGGTGCAATGCTTTCCCGCGCCCGACATTTGAAACTCACGACACAACACCGCTCACTTGTCAACTAACGCTGACGTTTCGCGAAGATCACGACCCGCCCGGACCGAGCTCAGCTCGGCGGACTTGCCAGGTTCCCTTGCGCGTTTGGGTCATGCATCGCTGCGGGTGCCCCGAGTGGAAGTAGCACTCGTCGTTGACCCAGTGCAGCGTGTAGGTGTCGGTCCATTCGCTGAGGCTGTTCGGGCCACTGACCAGGTAGACGGTCACGTTGCCGTAGTAGTCGTTGGGGCCGTGCGAGAAGTAGACGGCGCAGGCGAAGCGCGTCGGGGACTTGCGCGAGCACTTGGCGGCGTAGCTGTACGCCGGTTTGGCGCGTTGCTTCAGGACGCCGACGACGGTCTGGCGGACGTACTGCTTCGCCTGCCCGAGCGTCATCGTCGGGAGCGCCGGCGTCGAGGCCGACGGTGACGGCGCCGGCGCCGGCGCCGGCGTGGGCGTGGGCGGCGGCGATGGCGGCGGAGGTGGTGGCGGCGCTACCGCCCCGATCCAGCCCGACACCCAGGACGACAGCGGAATTGCGTTCGTGAAGTAGTCCGCCGTGTACGTATTGCAGTCCGTGGGTCCAGCTGTGATGACCCCGATCTCGACCAGTTGGCCGCTCGCGCCTTGAGCGACAAGCGGGCCGCCGCTGTCACCGTCGCAGGTGCCGGTGAGGAAGTCTGGAGGGTTCACCACGCACAGCTGGGAGAACGAATTGAAGTACGGGTCGTACTGCCCGCAGTACGAGGGATCTTGGACGACTGTGGGCGCCCACTGGAGCTGCGTCTGGATCAGAGGGTCCCCGTAGTAGGTCTGGCCCCAGCCGGCAATGAGCGCGCCAGTGCCGCCGAGGTCGAGGTACCCGTCAGAACCGGTGGCGAGCGGTATCGCGGGCGCGCTCGTCGGATTCGACAGGACAAGCAACGCCGCGTCGAAGGTGTCCTCCGGCAGGGGGAGGTAGCTGGGGTTGACGATCACCTTGGAGACGTCGCTGATCTCCCTCTGGGTCGTGTCCGTCCAATCGACGCTGCCGGTGACGACCCGGAACCCACTCGGAGCGAGCGTCGCTCCGCTCGCCTCGTCGACGGCGCAGTGCCCCGCGGTGAGCACAACGTTCGAGGAAACGACGGTCCCGCTGCATGAGAACTCGGGATTGCCGTTGGCGTCGAAGTAGAGGACGAAGGCCATGAACGGCCAGTCGCTCTGCACTCCCCCGTAGCCGCCGACGATCCTCGGTCGGCTGCCGATCCGCACCGGGTGCGGCGCGGCGGCGTGCCGGCGAGCGGCTCGTCCGCGATCGGTGCCCCACAGGTGGATCTGGGAGAGGTGCGGAACGAGAGTCGTCGGTGTCCGTGCCGACCGCTCCGCGAGCGCAGGCGTAACCAATGACACGCCGAACACGCCGGCGAGCAACAGCCCACCGGCGGCGGCCGCCAGCCGTGGCAGCTTTCTACGACACATCCGTGCTGACCCCCTCGGTGACATCCGGTCCAGCCAAACAACGGACGGCCCCGATGATTCCTCGCGAGGGGCCCCCGGACGGCCGGCCCGTCGAGCTCCGCCACCACGGCGAGCTCCGTCGGGGGGTAACCGGCGGCGGGCGAGTGCCACGGCGACTCGTTCTTTACGACTGCGGTCGGGCGCCAGCAGCTCCGGGCTGTCGATACCGCCACTTCACCGGCGCCATTCATCCGAGCGATTTATCGCTGCCTACCTGGAGTCGCTGGATGAAGTGGGGCTCCCCACCGACGAGCGCTTTCGGAAGGCAGTGCACGAGCACGTCGAGTTCGGCACGCACGTCGCCCACCAGAACTCCCACGCCGAGTCGGAATCCGAGCTGCACCCGATCCGGGAGGTCCCGAAATGGACCTGGTGAGCCAGCTCGCGCGTGCCGGCTCTTCACGTGCGGGCCCAAGCTGAGCGCCGTTCCGTCGAAAGGCGCAGGGAGGCGACCGGCTGGTCCTGGCGCCGACGAACTAAAGGGCCAAACTCACGGCGCCGACGAGAATCATCGCGGCCCCGCTGAACCATCCGGCGGCATGACCGAACGGGAGGATCTTCTCCAGCAGCACGAACGCGGAGATCGCGGCGATCCACAGGAGGTTCATCACTCCGCCGACGAACAGCAGCCCCATCAACACCCAGCAGCAGCCCAGACAGTACGCTCCGAGCCGCAACCCCATCCGAAACGCTCCGATCATGCCGCCGCGCCAGTTTTGGGAGAGGAACTGTGCCGGTGCGCGGCAGTGCCTCAGACAGGTGTGCTTGAGCGGAGTGAGCTCGTAGACCCCCGCTCCGATCAGCAGAGCGCTCCCCAGCAAGACGCTGTCGGACACCATCATCGGAGAGAGGAGCGCAGCCCGGTCGAGCTCCCACTGAGCGGCGGTCGCGGCGACGCTGAACAGACCCCATATGAAGATGTAGCCGGTAACGAACACGAACGTCGGCGCCACTGGGTTGCGTTGCCTCGCAGCCTTTCGCGCGACAGCTCCGTAGACAAGGGTCATAGGCGCCGCGGTGGGGACCATCATCGCAACCATCATCACGGCCCACATCAGTAACCGCAGACCGAACTCACTCGCCGTCCAAGGTTGCACCCCCGCAATCGCGTGCATCGATGCCGGCATGGAACGGGCGGTCATCCCCATGGACATGTCGGTCATGCCGTGCGCCTCAAGGACGACGTAGATCCACGCCGCGGCCGTGATGCCAGCCAGACCGGTCAAGATCGCCACGCGATCTCGGCGGCTTCCTCGCAGAGAAACCGAGTCTGCTTTCGCGATCGTGGCGGGAGCGAAGGTCGTCAGCGGATGACCCCGTCCTGATTCATATGCAGGAGGTTGAACTGACCGTAGCTGTCCTTCAGATCAAGTTCGATGCCGGCTCGAACCGTCGAGTTCGCGTTGCCCATCTCAGCGATCGTGTACTCAAACCCACCCGGGAGGTCAATCCGCGACCTCACCGGCTCACCGCTGAACCGGCTGATGATCGGCCTGCCGGTTGATTCGACCAGGTCTCCGATCTTGACGTCGGCCGTTCGGCCGTCGACGTCTATGGACAACTCGATTGGCGCGAACAACGTCTCCAGGACCGATGTGACACTGCTGTAGACGAAGAAGTGGGTGGCACCGGGCGCGGTCGCCTCCCCGTGGAGAATCTTCCGCAATCCGTCTCGCTGAGCCCGATCGGCGCGTTCATCGATGATGGCTTGTTCCTTGCCGTTGCCCTCGGCGATCTCACCGGGCCACCACAAAAGCAACGCCCAGTCCAGACCGTCGAGGCGCGTGTCGTTGAAGTGGCCCTCCTCGATATGGCCACATACCATCGCCTCGCAGTGTCCGTGCGTCGTCAGCGCGCCAAACTGGCAAGGGCAGCCCCAAGCGCAGTTGCAGTTCGCATACTCCGCACCGTGAATCGTCCAGCGATCAGCCATCGCAGCCTCCCTGGTGGCGTTCAGTTTGCACGCCGTCCCGTCGACCGCGGACTGCACGAATCTAGCCGAGCCTGGCGGCCTTGTGGTCATTTTTTTGGTCCAGCTCCCGAGCGCCAATCTCGGGCCCTCGGGCCGCGGTCGTGCCGCCGCTTCCGCCCAGCCCTACGGGCCTTCCGGCCTTTCACGGACACGAGAATCCGGGCGCGCCGGATGCTTGGCGCAATTAGCCGGCGGCGGGAGCGGGCGGATCGTTCAGCGCGCGCCTCAGCTTCTCTGCGAGACCTTCGAACATTGGGTAGACATTTGGCCCGTAAGCTTCGGTGATCGCGGGACTCCACATTTCCCAACGCTCGATTAGCGTGCGTCCCAGCATCATCTTGATCAGGTTTAGGTCAAAGGCGCCCTGGCTTTCGAGCGCGGCCAGCTGCTCAAAGTAGTCCAGCTCTCGCAGGAGTACGTAGGCCTCGGGGGCATCGTCCGCGACGTACCGGGTAAACGCGTCGCGTAATTCGTCGGCTGATTTGAACCGAGCGACCATTCGGCGGGCCTGCACCAGGGCGTCGTCGTCCCAGCGGCGAAAGAATTCGGCCGCCATGAGCGCCTCGCGGCTCCTGCGAGCCTCTCGTACCTGTTGGGCTGCGAACACCGCGGCGCCGATCCCTCCGAGCAGGCCTATGGCCAGGATCGACGTCGCGATCGCCGTGACCTCGCCCCAGTCCGCCGCCATGTTGAGCACGTCTCGCCTCCAATCTTTGTCGGTGTTGTTCGGCGCTTCGTTCACCTTAGGCGAGCGCCGTGTGCGGCCCGACCGGGCGGGAGGCCCAGGATCGTCCGGCGAGGTCGGGGACACTCGTGACGACTGGATCTGAGCCTCCTTCCTCGGTGCTGGCACGACTGAGGCGTGACCTACGTCGATTCCTCGGCGATCGTCAAGCTCGTCGTGGCGGAGCCCGAGTCAAAGCCCCTCCGGCGCTACCTTTCCCGCCGCCAGCCACTCGTGAGCACCTCGGTCCCGCAGCCGATGGATCCAAGCGAATCGTTGCGAACCTGCAAGCAGCGCATCCGGACGTAGGCACGGGTATTGGCGGATGGAACGTCTCTCGGGTTGCCGCGAAACTGATGTTTTGAGCGCTGGACCGATGGGCAAGGGTCTCCTAGCAGTCCAATTGGCGGAGGTAGAGATGAAGGTGAAGCGGTTCATCGCCGCAGCGACGATCGTCGCTGCGGTGCTTGCGGTTGGTTTGCCGGCGGCGGGAGCGCAGCCTGGGCGCGATGCGCGCGTGTGGATGACCACAGGTGACCAGAGGAACCTACTGACCGAGCAGCCGTCGAGCGCGCTGATGGCGCCGGTCGCGGGTGACCCGACGGTGACGATCGATCCGTCGAGGTCCTACCAGCCGATCGACGGGTTCGGCGCCGCCATCACCGACTCCTCGGCCCACCTGCTCGCCGCCTCGCCGCATCGCGAGCAGATCATGCGTGATCTGTTCGACCCCGAGCATGGGCTCGGCCTGAGCTACCTTCGCCAGCCGATCGGTGCGTCGGACTTCGTTGTCGGCCAGCCGTACACCTACGACGACATGCCAGCCGGCCACACCGACTACTCGCAGCAGCACTTCAGCATCGCTCACGACGAGTCGCAGATCCTGCCCCTGCTGCGCGAGGCCAAAAGCCTGAACCCGAATCTGCAGATCGTCGCCACCCCCTGGAGCCAGCCGGCGTGGATGAAGACCAACGACTCGCTGATCGGCGGCCGGCTGATCGACACGCCGGCGATCTATCAGTCCTACGCCCTGTACCTGACCAAATTCATTGAGGCCTACCGGGAGCAGGGCGTGACTGTCAACGCGATCACCGTTCAGAACGAGCCCCAGAACCGCACCCCGTCCGGCTATCCGGGAACCGACATGTCCGCCGCGCAGGAGGAGAAGGTGATCGAGGCGCTCGGGCCGATGCTCCAGGCGGCGCACCTGCATACGAAGATCCTCGCCTACGACCACAACTGGTCAGAGCACCCGAACGACATCGCCAGCACGCCTCCCGACGAGACCCAGGACACCAACGACTACCCCCAGGAGGTCCTATCCTCGCCCGCCACGCGCTGGATATGGGGCACCGCGTACCACTGTTACTACGGCGACCCCAGCGCGCAGAGCACCCTCCACGATCAGTTCCCGACGAAGGCGATTTACTTCACCGAGTGCACGGGCTCTCTGTCGAGCGACCCGACGACTACCTTCTCCGACACCCTCCACTGGCACACGCGATTCCTCACGGTCGGAGCGGTGCGTAACTGGGCGCGCAACGTCATCACTTGGAACCTCGCGCTCGATCCGAGCGGCGGACCCCACAACGGCGGCTGCGGCACCTGCTTCGGAGTGGTTACGATCGACCCGCAGACCGGGCAGGCGACGCCCACCGCCGACTACTACGTGCTCGGCCACGTCACACGCTTCGTCAAGCCGGGCGCCGTGCGGATCGGCTCGAATGTCGCCGGCAACATCTGGAACGTCGCGTTCCGCAACCCCGACGGCAGCATCGTGCTCCTCGCCAACGACGATGACTGGGGCACCGGCTCGCAGACATTCAACGTGCGGCTTGGCGGGACCGAGTTCTCCTACAACCTGCCCGCCGGCGGGGTGGCTACGTTCGTGATGCCCGGACCGTCGGAGCGGTAGCCCGAACCCCGGCGCCGCTCGAGACTCGCCCTACCTAGTATTCCGGGTTGGAATGTCACTCGGGGACCCTCTTTCGGGTCGGGAGCTGGCTGCGTTCGTCACCGCAGCTGAGACGGGCACGGTGCAGGGTGCGGCGGATGCGCTGGCACTCACTCAATCCGCCGCGACCAAGCGAGTGCTGGCGCTCGAGCGACGCGTCGGTCACCGGCTGCTGGAACGCACGGCACAAGGTGTGCGGGTAACCGAAGCCGGCGCGGTGCTCTATCCGCTCGCTCGAGAGGCGCTGGCGGCGCTGGTGCGCGCAGAGCTGGCCGTGACGTCGTCGAGCCGTGACGAGCCGCTAGTGATCCACGCGAGCCGCACGGTCGGCGAGACGCTGTTGCCGCAGTGGCTTGCCTCGTTCCGAGCAGGCGCCCCGGCTCTGCGGGTCTCCGTCGCGATCACAAACTCAGACGAGGTCGTGCACGCCATCAGGGACCGGATGGCCGAGATCGGCTTCATCGAAGGACCGGCCTCGAGCTTGCAAGGCCTCACCGAGCTGGTCGTAGCGCATGACGAGCTCCGAGTGGTGGTGGCCGGCGACCACCCGTGGGCGCGGCGGCGCGCGATACCGTTCAAGACGCTGAAGACCCAGCCGTACCTGGCCAGGGAGGCCGGCTCGGGAACGCGAGACGTGGTCGCTGCGGCGCTGGCCGCCAAGGGCGTCGAGCTCAGTCCTGCCCTGGAGGTATCGAGCGCCGAGGGCCTGAAACGCGCTGTGCTCGCCGAAGGGTTCACGCTGCTTTCCGAGCGCGCGGTCGAGCCCGAGGTCGCGGCCGGGGCACTCTGCGTCATCCCAGTATCGGGCCTCGAGCTGCATCGAACGTTGCGTGCGGTGCGTCGCAGCCGTCCCGCGCTTCAAGGACCGGCGCGCGCGCTGTGGCTCTGGCTCGAACGGACGATCGCGCCGTCCGCTCGGTCGCGAGCGCGCTGAGAGACGCATTCCATCTCGGAATGCGTGACTCCGCATCGGACTGGCGACCGCGTGCTCCAGGTTCGACGATCCACACGTGGGAACCGGAGGTTCACAGCCCATCATCAGCCCGGTGCCGCCGGCTATCGCGGCGACGCCCGCTTTGGCACCCCGCCGTCCGCGGAGGCTGCTAGGAGCGCTCGAGCGTCCCAGCGATGCCTTTCGCCATCTCGGCCCGAACTGGTTTGCCTCAGTGATGGGCACCGGGATCGTCGCAAACGCGGCGGCTCTCCTGCCGGTCCAAGTTCCCGGCTTGCGCGCAGTCGCGGTCGGTGTGTGGCTCCTGGCCGCGACCACGCTGGTGCTCCTGGCGGCGGCAACCGGGATCCATTGGTTTCGCTATCCCGAGCAGGCGCGCGCTCACCATCACAACCCCGGCCATGGCCCCGTTCTACGGGGCCCCTCCTATGGCGCTGCTCACGGTTGGCGCGGGTGCGCTCCTGGTCGGCCGCGACCTCGTCGGCCTCGGCGCCGCGGTGAGAATCGACGAGGTCCTGTGGGCGCTCGGCACCATCGCCGGCCTGCTGAGCACGGTCACGATCCCGTATCTGGCGTTCACCGAGTACAAGCTCGAACTCCGCGACACCTACGCGAGGTGGTTGATGCCGGTGGTGCCACCGATGGTGTCCGCCGCGACCGGCGCGGCACTGATCGCGCACCTCCCCGCCGGCCAGCCCCGCTTGGCGCTGCTGTTCGCCTGCTACGCGATGTTCGGCATCAGCCTGTTCATATCGCTGATCACGATCACGCTGTCGTGGGGGCGACTGGCGTTTCACGGTCCGGGACCAGCGCGGCTGGTCCCCACGCTGTGGATCGTGCTCGGTCCGCTCGGCCAGTCGATCACCGCCGCGGGCCTGCTCGGCAAAGCGTCCCCAACCGCCATCTCGGCCCCGTACGGAGCCATGCTGCACGCGACAGGCGTGGTCTACGGGGTTCCCGTATGGGGATTCGCGATGGTTTGGCTCGTGCTCGCTGCCGCGATCACGGCGCGAACCGCGCGGGAGCATTTTCCCTACTCGCTGACCTGGTGGAGCTTCACCTTCCCGGTAGGCACCGTCGTGACGGGCACCTCGGTGCTGGCCCTGACCACACAGGCCGACTCCTTCGCTACGCGAGCGTCGCCCTCTACGCCCTACTCATCGTTGCCTGGCTCACAGCCGCGACCCGGACCACCCGCGGCGCGCTCAGCGGCCAACTGTTCCTCCCACCTCCGGCCGAAGCCCGGTGAGCGTTGTGCGCGCACGCTGGCCTTGCGCCGCGGCGTACCTGAGCCGGGCTGCGGCGTAGTTTCGCGATCTCGATCGACGTCCGGTGCTGGCCCCCGCCTCTGCTTGCGCCGGAGGCGGGCCGGGGAAGTTCGGCGTCCGGCGCAGATGGCTTCGCGATGGGATGCGCGAATCGCCCGTAGCGCCATCGGCGGCGGATTATCGACGTGGGGTGAACGGGTAGACCCTCGCCAGCAGTCAGCGAACCATCAGGGGTCCGCCGCAAACTGGGAGGAATCGTCCGATGCCGCCGTTGAAGTCCGTACCGTGCCGGGGCCGAGCCGCTGCCGATCCGATCGGTGCTGGAGTTGGCTCTACCCTCCGTCGTTTCGCCCCGGGCGTGGCCGGTCTGATCGCAGCGTCCGCGCTGGCGTTGGTGTGCTGGGCGGGCCCGGCCGGAGCGTTCACACTTCCCGTCACGGGCCCATCGAACACGCCACGAATGGTGTTCAACAACAAGATGACCGTCACATCGGTATGCCTCCCGGTCACCAACCCCGCGGGCGGGCGAAGCTTGCTCTACGGTCAACGGTTCACCGATGGGCCAACGAACGCCGCGACCCCTGCGATCGTGCTCGTCCACGGGATCGCTTCCTCGACCGAGAACTGGGACTTCTCACCGACGTGGTCGGTCGCACGGGCGCTCGCCAGCGCCGGTTACGTCGTCTTCTCGTATGACCGGCTGGGGTACGCCAAGAGCAGCTACTACAGCCAGCCGGGCGGCGGGTTCACGCTCACCACCGAGGCGCACCGCGCGATGTTGCACGACGTCGTCGGCGATGTGAAGACCGGCGGCTACACAGTCAGCGCGAGCGGTGACTGCTCGGGGCCGACCACGCCCGCCGACACGCAGAACCGCACGGTCGTGATCATCGGTCACAGCGCCGGCGGCTGGGTCGTCGCCGGTTATCCCGGCGAATACCACGACGTCGCCGCGATGATCCAGACCGACATCTCGGGCTCCGCCGGCGGCTCGACCACCAGCCCACTCGGAGGATCGTCCTCGGGCGGAAGCTTCACCCCCGACCCCAACCACCCGGACTACTTCGAGTTCTTCCAGACCCCCCAGAACTGCCTCGACTTCAACACCTACACGCCCGGCGTGGTCCAGTACGTCGCCAACATCGCCTGCACCCCGCCGTTCCTCGACTCGCCCTACGGCGAGATCGCCGACCTCGGCGCGATGTACGCCCAGAACGACGCCTACATCTCGATGATCGGCCCGTCAATCCCGGTGCTCCTCACCTCGGGCGAGGAAGACACCACCGACCCGCCGTCATCGGCCGACGCCGACTATGCGTACTACAAGGCCCACTGCGGCTGCGACGTCACGCAGCTATTCCTGCCCGACACCGCGCACCTGTTCATGGTCCACAAGTCACTGCCGGCCTGGGTCGATGACGTGGTCAACTGGCTAACCGCCCACGCCCTACCAGGCAGCTCCTGAACTCCATCTCCTGGCTGACGTCGGAACCTCGAGCCCTGGGGCTCTGCTGTTGCGCGATGCCGTCGCGCTGCGGCGCCCCTTAACGACGAAGCCCCCGCACCCCCGGGACGTGGGGATACGGGCGTAACTGCGAGTGGCCGACTCAGCCGGTCATGTCAGAGCCCGAAGGTCGGGCTCCAGTTGGTGGGAACGGCGCTTCGTGCGGCGTGAGAGCGCCGCTTCGCGCGTGTTCTCAGCGACCGGCTGGTGTCGGGATCTCGAGGTCTCGACAGGTCGCCCGGACGGTGCCCGGGCGAATCTCGCTATGGCGAGGCACGGCAGCAATCCGCTCGCTCTCAGGGCCGCCGATCACCCAGACACTATGTCGCGCTCCCTCGCGCACCAGCTCGGCCCCGTGCGAGCGAAGGTGGCGCTCCAACTCGCGGCGCTTCACGCCGCGATGGTGAGCTCGACCGACTCGCTGTCAGTCGCGTCCTACACGGCTGGCGGCGTGCCGAAACGAACGGCCAGCACCTCGCGAAGCGCGTCGATCACGTTGTCGCGCGCCTCCGCACGGGTCTCACCCTGACTGATCGCCCCACGCACCTGGGGGATCCGCGCTAACACCCATCCGTCCCCTGCGTCCTCGTACACGATGGTCAGTCGAAGCGAATCGCTCACAACCGACACGGTACCGGAGCCTCCGAATGCTGCGGGCAATGTCTGCGCCTCCTTCGGGTTCAGATCTATTCGATCTAGGCGACAGTGTTAGAAGCTGTTGCAGGGCAACGCCGGGCGCTGACTCAGTTGAGGGCGTGTAGCCGGCTGGTCGGCTACAGACACACGCCGAGTTCTGTTTGCACATCGGCGGGTAGTGAGGCGACCGGGCAGACGTAGGCGGCCGCATCGAGCACCGGGCGCCACGCGCCCATAACGCGGTGGAAGATTGCCGTCGAGTATCCGGTGAACCGCCCGCAAGGGCGCAGGTGATTGAAGTCGGCTCGGGCGTACGCGTGGTCCGTGGCAAGGATCGTGATGCTCAAGCAGCGAAGCGGGTAACCGTAGGCCGCTGCGACCCCTGCTGGTCCCCTTTCGCGCGCCAAGGCGCTCACGTGTCGAGCGCCGTCAGGGCCGCCTAGCAGCGCGCCCGCCATGGCTAGGATCGCGACCAACAGCACGAGCGCACCAATCGCAGGCCACCGGGTGGCGTTCTGGATAGCCACGATCCGCTCGCGAAAGGTGCGCGCATCCGGGTCCCCCAGCACCCTGATCTCCATCGGGGTCACCTCCGGCAGGTTCGACGACTCGCTCGAGCGATCGGGGGCTTCGTTCGTGCCCATAACCCCAGTATCCCGCCGACCGCAGATGCCCAAGCGGACTGCTTAGTCCGACACCGCAAAGCGCTCCTTTCCTATTGCAGCAGGGATGCGCGAGAAACGCGCCTCCGAATGCAGCAGGTAGACGACGCTGCTTGATTGGGCCTAGATCCGATACTCAGCGGTTGCCTCCTCGCGACGGCGCGCCCTGGGTCCTCCCACGGTCAGTCGAGCCGCGGCTCGGGCCTCCTCCCCAACCCGCTCCTCCTGGGTGCCCCGCTCCTCGCCGCGCTGCTCGTCACGTCACGCGTTGGAGTCTGCGCAGCGGTGACCTTGTTCCACGTCAGCTCGATCAGCATCCTGATCGGCAACGGGCTCACGCTCGGAACGACCGCTGTCGCGTGCCGCCTCGCTCGACCGCCCCGCACCCACCCGCGGATCTGAACCGGCTTGGAGATAATGCGAGACGGTGGGAGAAGTCAGCTACATCTCGAAGGTCCGGATCGAGCGGCTGGGCGGCCCCCAGCGGCTCGCCTACCTGCCCGCCGAGGAGAGCCCCGTCACGTTCGGGGTCCACTCGGAGGTGGCTGAGCACTACGGTGTCGACCCGGGGCGGTATCCGCCGCACGCCACGACGCTCGACTACGTCGTCGCTGCGGCCGCCGGGTGACTGGCCGGCACGTTTGCCGGCGCGCTGGAGGCGCGTCACATCGACGTCGATCCCAAGCGCTACGAGGTCGAGGCCACCGGCGAGGTCGAGACCGAGGACGGCGTCCTCGTGATCAAGCGGATCAGGGTCGATTATCGCCTCGCCGTCCCCGAGGACCGACGCGCCGACGTCGAGCGAGTCCACGGCGTGCACGCTCGCTTCTGCCCGGTCGCCCGGAGCCTCGCCGGCGCGATCGACATCACCACCCACCTCGAGCTGATCTAAGCGATCGCCGGAGCGGCCACCCCGGCCGATGCGCGCCGCTTCCGCCGCGGTGTGAGCGGTACTGCGGTCACAAACGCGCGCCGGAATCGCGGTGCTGATCGCGACCGAACAACCACCGTGCGCTTTATGCCGGCCTCGCGCCGATCCACGTCGGCAACTACCACGCTCGAATCCGGCATCGAACCGACCGTCGTGCTCCGGTCGATCGCCGACGTACCGTCGCCGCTCGGCTGTCAGCTCGTCGCCGAGCGGCTACGACGCCTGCGCTGCCGCGCCGGGCCGGAACCTGGCGCGGAGCGTTCTGCCTGGCTCGGCTCGGAACTGACCTCGACCGCGCCTCGGCAGGCTCCTCACGGTCGTCCATCCCTGTCGGCCCGAACCCTCGGACTCCGGTAGCGGTGAGCTCGGCGACTCCGGGTCAGGATCCCGGTCGTCAACGCGCCCAAACTCAGCCCATCCCGGATGTAATCTCCTCATCCAGGGGTAAAGGCTAAGGAGCAATGCGCCGCGCGATTTCGGTGCCAGCAGTGCTTGAAGTGGTCGAGGGGTTCGATGCATCCGGCGGCGCGAGCGTCGGCCTCGTGGCGTGGGAGTTATGCCTCGACGAGCGGCTGGTTCTTGGTGCTTGGGAACGCGCGAGGGCGGCGGGGCTCATCGCTCCGGCCGGCCACGACCAACACGAGCAGCTGTGGCGGCTAACTCCGGCGGGCTGGGCGGCGCACCACGGCGAGCGCGAGCGCGCCTGAGCGCGCACGGTCGCTCGGCCGGTCGTGGTCTGGGCCGGCCGAGCCTGTCACTCGACGATCTCGAGTGTCGAGCGCGGCGCGGGGGAGACCGCCGGACGATGGACACGATCGAACGCGCGTCGGGACGTGCTCGATCACCGTTCGTGTCTCCTCACGGAGTGAGGGGTGACGCTCAACGCCGGCGGCGCGTCCGGCTGCCGCTGCTGACGCGGCGAGCCTTGTTGATCGCCGCGGCGACCGACAGCCCAGCGTCCAACGTGTTACGCAGGGCCATCACCTCTCGATGAGCGTAACGGCGCTGCCCGGTGGCCCGACACACCGAATGTGGATAGCCAAATCGCTCTTCCCACGCTCGCAGCGTGTCCGGACTCACGCGAAGCATCGCCGCTGCCTCATCCGGCCGCAGATCGCGCATCTCCCAGCCCGGTAGTTTCGCCGATTTCGCGCGACAAGTCGAGCCTGTACACGAGGCCGCGCACTGTGCCCGGGTCACAGCTCGTACTGCCAACGGCGTGCAACAGCACCCTGACGTGTTCAACGCGCGCACGACAGATCCTGCTCGCTACCACAGATTCACGGCCGCGCCCGGACCGTACCCCTTGTCCGGTGCGCTCCCACGGGCTCGGCGCCCCGGCGCTCGTTCACGATCGCCACCGGCAACCACTGAGACCAGTCCGGCGCGACAGCGATCCGGTCAGACACTTGAAGCGTGCAATCCGCGTCGACGTCTGGTGGCTGAACCTAGGGCGCTCTCTCGGAGGCTATGCGGTGCTGCGTTACCCCGGCGTGGGGAGACCTGACCAATGCGGCCAGAGAAGACGCAGCGCCGGGACGCCCTCGGGTCACGGATCCCGGCCGCGTCCTCGCCGCGAACGATTAGCCGAGCGGGGCCTCGTACCACGCGACGATCATCGCGCGGCCGAGCGTGTGTGAGAACAGGTTGAAGCCGAGGAAGGCCGGCGTGGCGTCCTTGTCGATCCCCAGCGACTCGACGTCAACCGCGTGGACGACGTAGTAGTAGTGGTGGCGGCCGTGCCCGGGCGGCGGCGCCGCCCCGACGTGCTGTCTGACGCCGGCGTCGTTGCGGAGCTGGAACGCCCCCGAAGGAAGACCGCTCCCCTGCTCGTCGCCGGCACCACGCGGGAGCTCGGTCACGCTCGCCGGGACGTCGACAACCGCCCAATGCCAGAACCCGCTGGCCGTCGGCGCCTCGGGGTCATAGCAGGTCACCGCGAAGCTCTTGGTGCCGTCCGGAAATCCGCTCCACGCCAGCTGCGGCGACACGTCCTCGCCACCGGCGCCGAACAGCCCGCTCAGCTGCGGTCGTTCGAGCTCCTCACCCCCCGCGACGTCTTCGCTGGTTAGCTCGAACGACGCCACCTCGGGCAGTTGCTCGTATGGGTTGTAGTCGGCCACGATCTGGGTCTCGCTTTCTGCCGCCGGGGTATGCGCAAAGCGCGCGAGCGATCCTAACCGCCCCCGCCCGCCCCCCGCCCGACCGGCCAGTGGCGCGCCTAGCGCGGGATCGTCGGCCGCGGGACGTCCAGCGTGCCCTGTCTGGCCGGCCACCCCCGACCGGCGTCAACCGCTCCCTCTCCACCGCCACCTCATCCGGACCGCGGCTGGCGTGACTCGCTCCCCGTGTTGCCCCGGCCCCGATTCCCGGATGCTCACCCCGTACCGAGGGACTTCGGCCACCGCCTCAAGAGCCGACCCGCGAAGCCCTCGAATCGATCGGCCTCCCTCTCGTCAGGGTGCCGCTGGCCGAAGCGCGCGACCGCAAGTGACACTCACCGCCTATCTCTGCGCAAAGCGCATCCGGCCCGCGGCACCTCAGACGTCGGGCTGAATTAGATCTGGCTCACACAGGCGGAGAGTTATGTGGTGCTGCGCTACCCCGGCGTCCGGGAGAAGAGACCGGGAGACCTCGGCGGCTCGATCCAACCCGCCACCGCCGATCTCGGTCTACGACGCCCGCGGCCAGTCGAGCCGCTGCGCCATCTCCGCCGGCCCGAGCTCGATCAGACCGCTTCGCGTGAACGCACGGCATCCGGCGCTTGGATCGAGCCCCAGCGAGTCGACCCGCCGCCTCTGAAGGTCGACGATCAGCAGCTGATCGACCCTGTCCGCGCCGTAGAAACCGAGTTTCTCCCAAGTCTTGTCCCGCGGCGAGAGGATCTCCACCACAGCGCGGCGTGGGCACGTACACCTCATTGGGCCCAGGCCAAACCCCCCTCCACCGTCCGGCACAGGTAATCATCCGGTGTGCCCAGGTTTAAGACGCTGAGCATCGGCGGTAACCCCGCGGTGGGATTCTGCATCGCGCGCGACCGGCTTCCGATTCCGCGCCGCGCTTTCTCTTGGCGCGCGCGAGCAGCAGCCGGTCGGCGAGGATCCCGAGCAGGAACGCGAGCACGATCACGACGATGAGCGGCGTCTGGCCGGTCGCGATCAGCCAGTGGACCTTCACGTCGTTGAGGTTGATTACCGCGAACACCACCACGACCGTCCCGATCACCACGGCGGCGATCAGTCGCTGTCGGTGGCGACGCTCGACCTCTGTATGAGATGGACGAACCGTGTCGGTCGCGCGATCGGTGGGCTGTGGCGTGGCCATCGCGATCCCTCCTTCAGTGGAGCCGGATGGTGGTCGGCAGCCTCCATTCTGCTCCTCGCATGCGTCGCCCGGCAGCGGATGGCGAGGATCATTCGTCAAGCACGATTTGATCGGCTGGCTCGATCGCGCTTAGCTTGATGCCGAGCTAAGCCAGGCGCCCCTTGGCTCGGCCTGAGTCGGGTGGGATCATCAATCTATGAGCCCTGCTGGGTCAGCCAGAGGTCAGTTCCGCGGCGGGCTTGGCGCGCGGCCCGACCGACGGAATCCCGCGACGCTCCAGGACGATCCGCCCGAGGGTCACGTCTCCGGGCTCCCGCCGCGAAACGCGCGGTCTCTGCCGCCAGTTCCCATATCGCCGTGGATGCTGCCCTGGTTGCTCCCGGCGGGCTTGCTCGGGACAGTCGTGCTGATCTCGCTGCCAGGCGCGTTCGCGTACGTTCTGGCGGGAATTTGGGGTTGGCTGGTATTTCCGTATGCCGCCGCGTACATCTGCGCTCATTCGCGGGCCGACGGGGGCCGTACCGATGGGAATGGCTCCCGTGACGACGAAGCGGACTACTGGCGGACTAAGTTGATGTAGCCGCGCAGACGAACGGCGCTGCCGGGATGGCCCCGGCCCGACGATCCGGTTTGAGCGAAGGCGTCGCTCTCCGCGAGCATTTCCGTACGAGCACCTGGAATGCGCAACGAACGGCGCCGCCGGTCCGGGGCGTCCGCTCGGCGTCGTCGCGCCTGCTGCTTAATGTGCACGGGGCGGGAGCGATCTAGGCTGTCAGGACGTGAAGATCCGCTTCGCCGTCGGCCCTCACGCCGGATCCCACTCCGGAGTGGAGACGGTGGCGTTCGCCGAGGCGCTCGAAATGGCCGGGTTTGACGGGCTGTGGCTGTCGGACCTTCCGGTCGCCCCGGTGCTCGACCCGCTGCTCGGGCTGGCGCTCGCCGCGGGACGCACGACCCGGCTGCGTCTGGGCGCCAACCTCGTGCCCCTCGGCCGCAATCCTTTTCTGCTGGCCAAGGAGCTGGCCCAGCTCGATCAGATCTCCGGCGGCCGGCTGCTGCTCAGCTTCGTCACCGGCCTCGGCCAGCCCGGCGAGCGCCAGGCGCTTGGGCTCGACGGCGCGCGTCGGGGCGACGTGCTCGAGGAGATGCTCGGCCTGGTGCGGAGCTGGTGGGCGGGCGAGGCGGTGGACCATCTCTCGGACCGCTGGACGTTCGACCACTTGCCATCGGCCGGGCGTCCGGTCCAGGATCCGCTCGAGGTGTGGCTGGGCGGACGCGGACCCCGGGCGCTCGACCGCGTCGGACGGATCGCCGACGGATGGCTCGGCGCCCAGCTCACCCTTGCCGAGGCCGGCGCCGCCCGGCTTCACATCCAGGACGCGGCAGGGCGCGCCGGGCGCGAGGTCGACCCCGAGCATTTCGGAATGAGCATCCCCTACGCCCGCGTCACCCCCGACCCCCGCCCTGCTGGCCCCGCTCGCCGCCCGCCGTCCCGACGTCGACCCGCTGGCTTTCGTTCCGGTCGGCCGGACCGGTTTGCGCGACTTCATCGCGGGCTACGTCGACGCCGGCCTGTCGAAGTTCGTTGTCCGCCCGCTCGCCCCGATCGCGTCCTGGCCGGAGGAGACGGCATGGCTGGGCGACGCCATCCTCGACCTGCAGACCTGACAGAGGGCCGGCCGAGAGCAGCGGCGGTTGCGACGTAGCCGTGCTCATGCCGCGGGCCCCCCTCATTGTCAGCCGATGCCCGACCCCGGCCGCCGTCGACCGGAACGCTCCTGCTCACGTTAGCCCCACTCCTCCACGGCGCCTTCTCGTAAAGTGACGGCAGGGACTGCGCGGCGAATGACCTGGGTGGACGCTAGCTCGGCCACGATCCTGCTCGCCAACGCGCGTCCACGCTCGCGACGGGCGTCGGTGTCATCAGCCTCTTTCAAATCCCTCGCCGACGTCCTGACCTTGGGCTGGGCGCTGATGCGTCGTCGTGCGCCTTCGCTCAGTTCCGCAGCATCACCCGGGTGACGCGATGGAACTGCCTGATGTGTCGGCGTCTATCCCTCGTATAGCGCACTCCGTCGGCCACCCGCACGATCGGTCGCCGCATGCGCACTAGCGTCCAGCTCATTGACCCTCACCCCCTTCGCCTTCCGTATCAGACGGCTCGCCGACCGCCCACACGACTGCCGCCTCCACCCGCGAGAACAGCACAGTCACAGTGATCTTATCGCCCGACTTCAGCGTCCCGCCGCACACGGTCGGCTGCGTCATCGTTGATGCGATCGCGCGTCGGAATTACGATCGTCTGTGAGTGGCGTGGGGCAGCCGCGCTTCGGTAGCAGCGAGGCCAGAAGGGCGTGACGATGAGGGCGTACCGACGGATCGAGCGCCGATGGACGCGGTAGCCGTGCTGCGTTGGCGCGTTTGGCGCTTATGTGTCCGCGCGTTACGTGCGCAGCATCGACGGCGAACTCGTCGGACATACGTAAAGGGGCATCGCAATGAGGGGCAAGAACCGTCGCGATCGTGGCAGTTGCAGCCGCACGTGTGCGGCAATCGGTCTCCCCATCTCCACGACTACGCTCGGAACCTATCGGTTCGCAATTACGAGGGGTTGAATAGTGTAAGAATTTTGTTATGGTCCGCGTTGTGGCCGTCTGCGATGGACCGAACGGCTGCAGTCGGATGACCAACGCGGGGCACAGGCACCGCTCGGGGCTAAGTAAGGTACGCAAGGGGGTTGACCATGAGAAGCTGTCTTGGCAGCTCAGTACGATTCTTTACGGAGGCAAAGCGCGGTCCAGCGCGTTTGGGCACTCGCCCGGTATCTCCTGGCCGAGTCGGTCGATTTGTCGTCGGTCGTCTCTTAGCCTCTACGGCGACAGCCGTAACGGTTGTGGCGATCTTCGTCCCGTCGGCGCTGGCGACAACGCCCATGCCGAGCAGCACGAACGTGGGTCTGATTCCGGCTGCTGGCCCGGTCCCGCCCCAAGGATCGCAGGGCATGATGCCGACCACGTCCGACGTGAGTGGGCGCCCGGACGAGTCGTTCGACAGGTTTTCGTTCAGCGACGTTCCGCTCAACCAGATCACCCCCGACACACTCTCGCGGTACGACACGGTCGCGCTGATCCAAGTGCCCACGACCGAATTGAGCGCAGCGGCGAAGGCTGCGCTGGCGCAGTTCGTGGCCAACGGCGGCAAGCTCATCATCCATGACTCCGACGAGACGACCGGCAACGACTACTCCTGGCTGTTGCCGGGGCCCTACTCGTCCAGGATCGGCGCGAGTTGCACGAACTGCGGCCTCACATCGGGCACCTCGAAGATCCCTCAGGACAGCGCCCTCATCAGCGCGAATCCCGCCGACGCGTCTTACGTCAACCTCGCTGAGTTGGCCAAATACACGGACGCGCTTGGCGATGCGAACCTGTTCGTCTCCGACGATCCCCGGTGGTTCGCGGCTGCAGTCGGGACGAACGGCCACAACGAGGCCGGCGCTCAGCTCGCATACGCGACCAACAACGGCCTCATCATCTACAACGGCTTCGACACCGACCTAATCAAGCCAAACGCAAGCGATCCATTCCGCTGCGTTCCCTCCTACCTGCCGTGCCCGGCGAACGCACAGCCCTCTGTCGACTGGCTGGCACAGATGTGGTACTCAGAGCTCGGCCTCGGCTGGCGCACCAGCGGGTCCAACGGGCTTCCCCAGAGCACGCCCGTTGGCTCGATTGGGACGCCGATCCCGCCGGCTCAGACGGGCCTACCCGGCAACGGCCGATGCGTCGCCAAGCGGAGCCTGCCTCTGCGCCTGCGGAATCTCGCCCGACATCACCACAACGTGGTGGAGATCGACGTATATGTCAAGGGTCGTCACGTACTGCGCGAGCGAACCGGTCACTTCCACAACGTGACCTTGCGGCGCCTGCCGAAGACGGGAAGCTTCGTCGTCAAGATCGTTGCAACGACCAAACGTCATTATCACCTCATCAGTAAGGTTCGCTACCACACGTGTGACTAGCCGTACGCGAGCACGTCTTGCCGGCCCGTGAGGGGCGGGAAAGTGTGTTCATCGCTATATGAGCCTCGCGCCCGACAACGTGGGTGACAATCGACGCTGGGTCGTGGTCCCTCAGCGTGACCCCGAGCGTCGTCAAGTCGGTGCGGGAGCTCTCGAGCCCATGGATCCGACGCAGAGCAGTCCGGTAGCTCCGCGACCCGACCGTGTGGCCCCTCGGCTCGCGAACCATTCGACGTAAAAGCGACGTGTCTCCAAACGGGAGCGTGTGCCAGTTCGTAGGCGGGGGGCCCTGCATCAAGTCTCTCCGGCTCACGCGCAAGCTCACCGCAGTCCGCATCACAGTGGCAGCCGTCGCACTGCCCGCTGGCGCTGAGGAGCATTCGACTAGCCTCGAGGCTCGAGAAGCCAGCCCTGGTGGAGGGAGCGGCATGGTCCTCGTGGTCGTGGCTACCGGCGGGCGTAGGGTCTCGCCGATGGGGAGCATTCGCTGGTCCGGAGAGGCTTACGGGATCTCACGGACCATGATCAGACTGGTGCCGCCGCTCGCTCCGGTTTGGCGGCCCGCGGTGATTACGACGCGCGCGCCGGTTGGCAGACCGGCGAACTCTTTCGCGGATAGTAGGGCGGATTCGACGAGGTCGTCCACCGTTGCCCCCGCGGGCATGGTCTGTGGATATACGCCCCACTCCAGAGTCAGCTGATCGGCGATCGCCTGCTCGTGAGGGAGCGCGATGATCGGGCGGCGGCGGCGGTATTTCGCGCACGCTCGAGGCGAGCCGCCCAGCGTAGTCGGGACGATCAGCGCCACCGCGTCGATGTCCTCAGCCAGCTCTACAGCGGCATGCATCACGGCTGCGGCGGGCGTGTCTTTGTGCACGGACCGGGCGCCGTGAATGTCCGGGGACTCCTCGGCTGCCTCGGCCAGCTGTGACATCGCCCGCACCGCCTCGACCGGATAGTCGCCGACGCCGGTCTCGGCCGACAGCATCACTGCCGAGGTTCCGTCGATCACAGCGTTGGCGACGTCGGTCGCTTCCGCACGCGTGGGCTCGGGAGAATGGATCATCGACTCGAGCATCTGCGTCGCGGTGATCACCAGCTTGCCCGTCTGTGTCGCGCACCGGATCGTCTCCTTTTGCATGAGCGGTACTCGGGCGACACCGGCCTCCACGCCGTAGTCGCCCCGGGCGACCATCACGCCGTCCGCGACGGCGACAATCTCGGCAAGGTTCTCGTACGCCTCGACCTTCTCGATCTTTGCAATTGTTCGACCGTGCCAGTCATGCGCGGCCAACCGGGCCTGAAGCTCTTCGATGTCGGCTGCCGAGCGGACGAATGACAGAGCGATGAAGTCCGCTCCGAGCTCGGCGGCAAGCGCCAGATCGGCGATGTCCTTATCGGTGATCGCCGGCAGCTCGGGCCGGGCGAAGGTGACGTTGACCCCCTTCCGTGGCGCGAGCTCACCGACGGAGACCGCCCTCGCGACGACCTCACCGGGACCGAGCGAGTCGACCACCAGGCGCGGCACCCCGTCACCGATCACGATCTCCGAACGCTCGGTGACCAGCCGCGGAAAGTCCGGAAAATCGACACGTACCCGTTCGTTGCCGACCGCCGCCTCAAT
Source organism: uncultured Solirubrobacterales bacterium (assembly GCA_963737055.1). Taxonomy (GTDB): domain Bacteria; phylum Actinomycetota; class Thermoleophilia; order Solirubrobacterales; family Solirubrobacteraceae; genus Palsa-465. Next base: position 1,078,167 of record CAVTRE010000006.1, read on the forward strand.
GCCGACGAAGACGACCGTCTCGCCCGGCCGCAGCATCCTCGGCATCGTGTCAGCCGACAGTCGTAGCTTCGGCCCTTGCAGATCGAACAGCAGACCGACCGATCGCCCCGCGCGCTTCGCCGCGGCTCGCACCCCCTCCGTACGTCGCCGCAAATCATCGGCAGTGCCGTGCGAGCAGTTGAGCCGCGCGCAGTCCATCCCGGCAGCGACAAGCGCGTCCACCATCCCATCCGGATCGGTTGCCGGTCCTAGTGTCGCAACGATCTTCGTGCGCCTAGCGAACATCTCCCAGCCGATGCTAGCCCCATCGTTTCGCTCGAGCAGGCCGGACGACTGCTCGTTTCCCGCAGCGGACTCCTCACACTCAGCTACACGCCGCACGCGACTGACACGTCGATGCTGACCATCGCCATCATCCGCGACGGTGCTTCGGCGAGAAGGTATTGCCGCGGCCGCGACCACAGACACCCCAACGCCATTCGCGCGCGTCATCGGGCCCGTGCGCGCTGCCGCTTTCCATGCAACCGGGCATTCCGGTGCTCAGCGACGCGCTCCCTCCGGTTCGGCCGTCCGGGCTCTCGGGTCTGGAGCCCGACGGTAATCCTCCCGCTCCGGCCGACCTCATTCGGATCCGTCCGCGCGAGCCGTTGCTCCGCGCCTCGCACGTGCGGGAATGATGCAGGCCTGTCCGGCGCGGTTCGTTTGAGCCTCTGTTTGACCCGACCGCAAGTTACCTGCTCGCCACCGACGAGCGAAACGACCGAGCGGCTCCTATACGCGCCAGGATGGGAGGTCGACCACGCCTGATCGTTGAGCGGCACGACCGGCGCCGGCGATCAGCTGACTGGCGCCGCAGCCTCGGTGATCACGCCGCCGCAGCCGGCGCGCTGACGTTCGCTCCACTGGAGCGATGTCAAGCGCGGTCGATGACCTCTGTCGCCCACCGAACGGCGGTTCGCGCGACGTCAACCGCCGCGCGACGATCAAGCGAGACGGCGGCGTTGACGCCGTAGCTCATCCCGACTGCCCAGGGGGTCAGCCAGTCGGCTTGGGCGACGCCCTGTGGTACCGGGGTTGGATGGTCGGCCAGCACGTCGAGGAGGAAGCTGACATCGTGCGTGTAGGGGATCTCGGCGCCGGAAGCGGCGATGATCGCCTTCAACGCCTTCTCGACCGCCTGCTGAGCGTGAAAGCCGATGACGTCCTGCTCCTGTTCGGGATCGGCGGCAAGCGCCTCGAGCGCGCGCAGATCAGAGCGGGCGGCCCTCAACAACCGGCTGGCTTCCTCAGCCTCCTCGGGCGTCAATGAGCGTCCGTCCTTCGCGAAGAGCGCGATCCACGACGGTTCCTCGGACAGTTGCGCGTCGATCAGCCTCCTCCTGACCCAACACGACCACATCGATCGGCACGCCAAGCCCTCTGAGGACGCTGCGAAGCCGGACCGACTCCTGAACCGGGTCGTCGACCGTCGGCTCAATCACCAACACGTCGACATCGGAGCCAGCACGCGAGTCTCCACGCGCCCGCGAGCCAAACAGCAAGACCCGTGAGCGCGCAGGCAGCGCACGAGCCAACCGTCTACCAATCTCCTCGAGCAGCGGGTCCGGGTGCACACGCCGACAGTAGCGTGCGACGCGGCGCTCCCGACAGCTGTCCCACCAAACTGCAAGAGCTCGAGCCAGCGCGGTTCACAACTGGCTAGTCATCCGCCATGGGGTCCGTTCATTCCTCCTGGCTTACGCGCTTCCCCGTTGGCACAACGCTGCTCGCGCCCGCACCCCCCGCCCTCGGAAGCGCGACGCAGTTGAGCGCTGTGCGGCGCCTTGTGCTGCTCGGCACCACCTGGTCGCAGGTCCACGCCGGTGAGACATCACCGGAAGGTCTCGACCGGGTATGCGGCGAGACGACGATCGGCAGTGCCCAAGGCCTAGCGCTGGACCGAGGCCCTCGATTCGGACGAGCGTCGCTACGCGCTCGCGTCCGGGACGGATCTCCACGTCCCCGCCAGGCTTCTACGCGACGCAACAGCCGTGACAACTTCCTGGACAGTGACCTCGACGGAACGAATCGTAGGCAAGTCGGTCGACCACATGACCTGGTCGTCGATCGTAGAGATGCGAATACTCGGCCACGGCCGAGGAAACCGAACGGGCCGGGCGACGGACCGGTGGAGTCGCCTGTCTACGCTGCGTCGGTGTCGACGTGCGCCTCGGCGTCCTCGGGTTCGTCGATATCGATGATGATCACGTGCTTCGTGTCGTTGAAGAACAGTCTGATGCAGGTAAATCCGTATTCGACGTAGTCCGGCTGAGGAAGACCGCCCTCCTCGAGCAGGTCCCGCATCCGTTTCTCAGCCTCAATCTTCTGAGCGAGGGTTGCCATGCCGGCAGCATCTTCCGAAGCCCTGTTACGGATCAAGACACAGTCGTGCCAACTCCGTGCCAACTGAGACTCGGTGCCTCACCTCTGCTCAGCCTCGTCGAGCCGACTTACCAGGAACGGGAAGCCGCCACCGTCGCGCGATAGGAAGATCAGCCGTGCTTGCGCGCATGAGCGCGGGATTCGCTTGCGGCTCTTCGTCGAGCCTGGACCGAAGCCGATCGAAGTAGTCCGAGCGGACGATCCCACAGCATCATCCCACGCCGTTCACCGGGGACGCGCACGTGACAGCCGCGGACTCCTTCAACACGCTCGCGGCGAGCTCGAGTCGCTGTTTGAATCCAGACGGGTCCGGAACTCAGATCTGTCTGAAGTGCATTGCCATGTCCGCGCACGCCCAAGCGTTAGACGCCACCGATCGCCGCGAGAGAGCGGGTCTAAGCCGCGATTTCGGGCCGGTCGGGAGGAAGAGCGGTCTCGTCATCCCGACCGTCCTGCGCACCGGACACTTCGCGAGTTCCAGCAAGCGCCTGCTCCAGCTCGCTCCAGCGCTCGACTGAGACCACAACCGCGCGCATCCGGTTGCGCTGGGTGAGCACAAGCTTCTCGACCTCGCCGCCCTCGAGCTCGGTGAGCAGCGAGCCGAAGTCGCGCATCGCTTCGCGGACGGTGCGCAGTTCGTCGGTGCGGATCCGGATCGACGGCGGCTCGGGCACCATTGCGCGACGAAAAGTAGACGCGGCAGCGGACGGAACGCGCTGAGGCGACGACAGATCGTCGACAGTCCGTCCGACCCACCTGCCACCGTGCGCGGAACGATGGCACTCGAAACGCGCGAGCAGGAAGCCGGGCGGTTCAAGCCCTTCGCCTATCTGGCTACGCAGAATGCCGGACTCTACCGGCGGGTGATGCTGGCATTCGTCGCCGCCAAGCGCCGGTTCGTCGTGCACCTGCGCACCGAGGACGTGGTGGCGGAGCTCGCCGCGGACGGTCCGGCCGATCCGAGGGCAGTCACCGATGCGCTCACCCAGCTCGTCGGCTGGGGCAACCTGCGGGCCGATCCAGACACCAGCAGGGTGACGAGCGTCGAGGACTTCCACCGCGCGCGTTTCCTGTACCAGCTCACTCACGCGGGCGAGGCGGCCGAGCGATCGCTGGCGTTATTCGACGAACGGCTCGGCCGGCCCGGAGCGTTACAGGCAGTCGCGCTGGAGGACATCGCCACGGGGCTGCGCGCTCTCCACGAGCTAACGCGCGAAGCAGAGCCGGACGTGGCAGCGGGCGGATTGCTCTTGCGCGACCTGGTGCGGCGCTGCATTGACCTGGCCGAGAACGCGCAGGCGTTCATGGGTTCGCTGCAGAGGACAATCGACCTATACGAGCTGGACACCGAGGCGTTCCACGCCTACAAGGACCGCCTGATCGAGTACCTCGAGCGCTTCATCAAGGACCTCACCGGGGTGGGCGGCGAGATCGCCGAGCTGCTCGGTGGGCTCGATCCCGGCGGCATCGATCGGCTCCTGGCGCTCGTTGCGCGCCGCGACGCAGAGGACACCGCGCCCGGCGGGGGCGACGACTTCCGCGAGCAGGCGTTCGCGGCCGAGCTGGCCTCCTTGCACGAACGTTGGCTCGGGCTCCAGCAATGGTTCATCTCCTCGCCCGAGCACCCAAGTCAGGCGAAGCTGCTCCGTGCCCGCGCACGCAAGGCGATCCCGGATCTGTTGGCGGTCGTGGCACTGTTGAACGAGCGCCGCGCGGGGCGCTCCGACCGCACCGCCGACTTCCGGGAGCTCGCCGTATGGTTCGCGCAGTCACGTGACGAGGCCGCGATGCACCGGCTGTGGCAGGTGACGTTCGGGCTGCACAGCTCGCGCCATCTCACGGTCGACGCTGACACCGCGCAGGCACGCCTCAAGGACCCGGTCTCCCCCTCCACGTCGTGGCGTGAGGCGCCGCCGCTCATGATCAGCCCCCGACTGCGGCGAACTGGCAGCTACGAGCGGCGGGGAAAGCCGAACCGGGTGATCGACCGCCACGTGGAGCGGCGACTGCTTGCCGAGCGCGCCGCCGCAGAGGCCGAACAGACCGCGGCAGCGCGCGCCCGTCTCGTCACCGAACACCCGATCCGCTTGAGCGACCTCGGCCATCTCGATGCCGACGCCTTCTCGCTGTTCCTGGCGCTCCTCGGCGAGGCGCTGGCCGAGCAGCACCCCGGCGAGCGCGAGATCCGCACGACGACCCGCGACGGATCTTTGGAGATCCGGCTTACCCCGGTTCCCGGGGCCGCGTCGGTGGAGATCACCACCGACGCTGGCGTCTTCCGCGGGCGCGACCACGTCCTCCAGATCGTCGACCTGACGACGGCTGCGCGGAGGCTCGTCGCGTGAGGCCCACGCTCGACGCAGCGCTCCAGGAAGCGCGTGATCGTGACTTGGCGCGCGCCACCCGCGGCCTGCTGCGCCGCCCCCTCCTGCGTCACCGCGCCGACCCAGACGCATTCCGGCTCGTGCGCCGGCATGCGACAGAGCTGCGCGAGTGGTTCGATCAGCACACCGGCTGGCGCCTGCACGTCGATACCGAGGTCGCACGGTTGTTCAAGGTCGCCGAGCCGGACGCGGACGGCGTCCATCCCGCGCGCGAGCCACGGTCGCAGCTTCCGTTCGGCCGTCGGCGCTACGTGCTCCTTTGCCTCGCGCTGTCGGTCCTGGAACGCGCGGACGCGCAGATCACGCTCGGGCGACTCGCCGAGGGGATCATCGCGGCGGCGGACGACGAGCGTCTCGCCGCCGCGGGCGTCGAGTTCGAGCTGAGCGGACGCGAGGAGCGCAGCGACCTCGTGGCAGTCGTGCGCGTCCTGCTCGAGCTCGGCGCGCTCGCCCGCGTGGCGGGTGACGAGGATACGTTCGTTCGCGAGGCCGGCGACGTCCTCTACGACGTCGAACGGCACGTGCTGGCGGTGCTGATAAGCGCCCCCCGCGGCCCCTCGACGATTGCCGCGCACGACTTCGACGCCCGCCTGCGCGAGCTCACCGCTGAGCCCGAGCCACATTCCGAGGATCTCCGCACACGCGCTATCCGCCACCGGCTCACCCGGCGATTGCTCGACGAACCGGTCGTTTACTTCGACGAGCTGTCCGACGCGGAGCTCGCGTACATCACTTCGCAGCGCTCCGCGCTGACCAAGCGGATCTCCGAGCGCGCCGGTTTCGTCGCCGAGATCCGCGCCGAGGGGATCGCGATGGTCGATCCGCGCGACGAACTGACCGACGTGCGGATGCCCGAGGTCGGCACCGACGGTCACGTTGCACTGCTCATCACGGAATACCTCGCGGGTCGTGCGGACGACGAGCGGTCCGGCTGCCCGATCGGCGAGCTGCACGCGCTGGTCCGCCAGCTCGCGAACGAGCATCAGGCGTATTGGCGACGTAGCACCCGCGATCTAGGCGCCGAGGTCGGGCTCGTGGAGCACTCGCTGGAGCGGCTCGCGGCACTGCGCCTCATCCGCCGGACCGGCGACGCCGTCCATCCGCTTCCCGCGCTCGCGCGGTTCGGCCTGACGACGCCGACACTCCCACCGGAAACCGAGAGGATCGCGTGAGCCGCCTGCCCGCACCGGCACGCGAGCGCTGGCAGCCGCTGCGGCTGGGGCTCGTCGATCTCTTCTACTACGACCATGAGGAGTTCTCGTTCCGCGATGGGCGATTGCTGCTGCGCGGCAACAACGGGACCGGCAAGTCGAAGGTGCTGGCGCTCACGCTTCCATTCCTGTTCGATGGCGACCTCTCCGCGCACCGGATCGAGCCCGACGCCGACCCGGGCAAGCGGATGGAGTGGAATCTGCTTCTCGGCGGCGAGCATCCTCACGATGAGCGGCTCGGCTACGCGTGGCTCGAGCTCGGCCGTCGCGGCGAGGGCGGCGCCGCGTTCTGCACGATCGGGTGCGGCATCAAGGCGGTGAAGGGCCGCGGGATTGCGGCACACTGGTTCTTCGTCACCGACCAGCGAGTCGGCAGGGACCTCGCGCTCGTCGACGCCACCGGTGTGGCGTTGACGGCCGACCGGCTCGAGGACGCGATCGGCCCGCGCGGAGGCGTGCACCGCCGAGCGCGTGACCACCGTCGAGCGGTCGACGAGCGGCTGTTCGGGCTCGGGGAGGTGCGCTACGGCGGGCTCATCGACCTGCTGATCAAGATCCGCGCGCCGCAGCTGTCCAAGCGTCCGGACGAGCGAGGGCTGTCCGACGCGCTCACGGGTGCGTTACCCCCGCTCGACCAAGCGATGATGGCCGACGTCGCCGAGGCGTTCCGCGCGCTCGAGGAGGACGGCGAACAACTCGCCGCGATGGTCGAGGCGCGCGACGCCTCCGCGCGGTACCTGACCACGTACCGCGCGTACGCGCGGATGGCGACCCGCCGCCGGGCCGCACCCGTGCGGCAGGCACAGACCGTATTCGACCGCCTGAGCCGGGAGCTCGGGGAGGCCGACGAGAATCATGCACGCGCGCACGCCGAGCTCACGCAGGCACGGGAGACGCTGGAGGCACTTCGAGCCGAACGAACGCGTCTCGACGCCCGGCGCCAAGCGCTCCAGGATGACCCCGCGGCGCGCAGCGCACGGGAGCTGCGTCGGGCCGCCGAGGAAGCAGAGCAGGCCAGCCGGCGGCGCGCGGACGCGCAGGGCGCGGTCGAGCGCCTGGATCGCCGGATCGGTGAGCTTCGCAACCGGCTTACCGAGGCCGAGGCCGAGGAGGCGGACGCGGCGTCCGAGCTCGCCGCCATACAGCGCGACGGCGTCGACCATGCCAACCGCGCGCGCATCGCCGCCGCACTGGAGGACGCGTTCTCCGAGGCCAGTTCCGCGGAGCCGCGCCGGCGCATCGAGGCGCTGACCGCACGCCAGCAGACGGCGATCGGCCGCGTGCGGGCTCTCCTTCGGCGATTCGAACAGGAGCGAGAAACGCTCGCGCAGGCGCGGGCGCGCACCGAGGAACTTGTCAGCGAGCACGCCGTGGTGACCGCCCGGCGCGACGAGGCGCTCGCGCAGGTCCGTGAAGCCGGTACCGCTTACGCGCGTGCGGTCCGCGCCCACCTAAACGCCGCGCGCGAGCTGGCGCTCCCCGACTCGGCTGGCGCCTTCGCCGGCCTCGAGGCGTGGCTCGAGACGGTGAAAGGCGCTAATCCATTGGAGCTGGCCGTCTCCGCCGCCGGACGCGACGCGGCCCGGCGCATCGAGCGAGCGCAGGTGCAGACCAGCGCCGGCGCCGACGAGATCCGTGCGGTGATCGATGGGCTGCAGCGCGAAATCGAGGAGCTGGAGTCCGGCATCCACCCCACCCCTCCCGCCCCGTACACGCGGGGACCCGACACCCGAAAGCACCTCGCCGGCGCACCGCTGTGGCAACTCGTCGACTTCCGCCACGACGTCTCGCCCGATGATCGTGCCGGGATCGAAGCCGCGCTCGAGACCGCGGGAATGCTGGACGGCTGGGTCACGCCGTCCGGCGACCTGATCGATCCGGACACCGAGGACGTGCTGCTCGCGGGGACCGCCGGGGCGTGGGCGGGGCCGCGACTGGCGGATGCGCTCGTCCCGGCGATCGGCAACGTCACCGGCGTGTCCGAGGCCGATGTGCATGGGCTGCTCGTCGGGATCGGGCTCGGCGAGAGCGACGAGCCCGTGTGGGTCACGAGCGGCGGCCGGTTTCGCAACGGCGTGCTGCGCGGCGCGTGGCATAAAGAGGCTGCCGCCTTCATCGGCCACGCCGCGCGCGAGGCGGCCCGGCACGCACGCCTCGCCGAGCTGCGGGACCGCTCCACCACCGCCGGGGCCGAGCTCACCGCTATCGAGCGGCAGCTTGCGGAACTCACGGGGCGCCACGCAGAGCTCGAACGCGAGCTGGCCCAGCTGCCGTCGGACGCGGCGGTCCGCGACGCGGACGGCGCGCTGGCCGCTGCTGAGGCTGAGCTCGTCTCGCTCGCACCGCGCCTCGACGACGCCCGCGCCCACGACCAGCGGGCACACGCCGCCGAGCAGGAGGCCAATCGCACGCTGCACACGGACGCCGGCGATCTCGGCCTGCCACCTGGCGGCGACGAGTTGGCGCAGGTCGAAGTGGCGCTCGGCCGACTCCGAGAGACGCTCGCCGCGCTCTGGCCGGCAATCTCGCGACGCGAGCGCGCCGAGGATGCGCGCTGCCGGGCGACGGAGGACACGGGCGCCGCTGAGTCCGAGCACGACGAAACCGCGGCGCGGCTCACCGAGGCCGAGCACCACGTCGGGGCGGCTGTCGAGCGCCGCGACACCTTGCAGGCGACTGCGGGCGCGGCGATCGCCGAGCTCGAGCGCCGGCTCGCCGAGGTGGCCGGCGCGCTCAATGCCAACGACGTGGCGCAGCGGGGCGCCGAGGACCGGCTCGGGAAGGCCCAGCGCGCTCAAGGCGCCGCCGAGGCCCGCACCCAGGAGCTCCGCCACCAGCTGGAGGTCGCGACGGACGCAAGGCTCTTGGCCGTCGACAGTCTCCGCCGGTTCGCCACCACTGGGCTCATCGCCGTGGCGCTGCCCGGGACCGAGGTGCTCGACCCCGACGCGGAGTGGAACGTCACCCAGGCGCTGCGCCTGGCGCGCGAGATCGAGCAGTCGCTGTCCGCCGACCCCGACGACAACGCGCGCTGGCAGCGCGTGCAGCGACAGGTGACCGACCAGCTCGGCGCGCTCGCCGACGCGCTGCGACGCCACGGCAACAACGCCGCGGCGTCGTTCCGCGAGGACGGAATCGTCATCGAGGTCACGTTCCGCGGACGCACGACGAGCCTGCCGACACTCACCGCCGCGCTCGCCACGGAGGTGGATGAGCGCCGGCGGCTGCTCGACGCCCACGAGCGCGAGATCCTGGAAAATCATCTCGTCGGCGAGGTCGCGAGCACGCTGCAGGAGCTGATAACTGCGGCGGAGAAGCGGGTCGCCGACACGAACCGCGAGCTGGCCGAGCGGCCGACGAGCACTGGCATGCAGCTGCGGCTGCGCTGGACGGCCGATCCCGCCGGCCCCGACGGCCTCGCCGACGCGCGCGCCCGACTCCTCCGGCAGACGACAGACGCGTGGTCGGACGGGGATCGTGCCGCCGTTGGTAGCTTCCTGCAGAACCAGATCAAGGCGATCCGCGCCGAGGACGCGACCGGCACCTGGCTCGAGCATCTCACGCAAGCGCTCGATTACCGCCAGTGGCACCGCTTCCGCGTCGAGCGCCGGCAGGGCGGCGTATGGCACCCGGCCTCGGGTCCATCGTCCGGCGGGGAGCGCGTGCTGGCGGCGAGCCTTCCGCTGTTCGCCGCCGCATCGTCGTTTTACAGCTCGGCGGGCAACCCCCACGCCCCGCGTCTCGTAATGCTCGACGAGGCGTTCGCCGGCGTCGACGACCGGGCACGCGCCCAATGCCTAGGCCTGCTCGCCGCCTTTGACCTCGACGTGGTGATGACGAGCGAGCGCGAATGGGGCTGCTACGCGGAGGTTCCCGGGCTGGCGATCGCGCAGCTCTCGCGAATCGACGGTGTCGCCGCGGTGCTCGTGAGTCGATGGGAGTGGGACGGCGCGGGGCGCATCCGCGTCGAGCCCGCGCCGGAGCCGTCGCCGGTCGCCGCAGCCACCGCACCTCCCGATGGACCACAGCTGTGGGACGCGTCGACCGCGAGCGGCTGAACCGGCTCCTCGGGGACCCGGAGCTAGCCTGGGTGCTCGATCGCGTGCGACGGCGAATCGAGCTAGGGCAGCCTACGGACGGCACGATTACCCAGCGCTCCGCCACTCCCGCCGAGCGCGACGCCGTGGCGCGGCTCTTCGGCCGCCCGCCCCGTGCGGCTCGCGGCCTGACCGTCTCCCTCGATGAGCTCAATGCGCTGCTGCGCCGCTCCGCGGTCCACGAGGGCGGTCTCGTCGGCGCCGTCGTGACGCTCACCGGCCCGGTTGGTGCGCGTGCGGCCCGGATCGCGGACGAGGAACGTGCATGGGCCGAGGCCTTCAAGCGGATCGAGGCGGCCGGCACTGGCCGCTCTGAGCTGGCCGAGTGGCTCGTCCGGATCCGGGCCACCGGGGTCGTGAAGCGGCTCGCGGGCGGCTCACCCGTGGCGGGACGAGAGCTCCTTGACACGCTCGCGCCGGTTGTCGCGGCGCTTCCCAGGCCTGGCGGCGAGTCACTGAGCGCGTTCGCTGCACGCGTCACCGGCCGCGCTCACGCGCTCGACGAGGGATCAGCGCTAGGAACGCTGGCGCTCGGCGCCGCCCGCGCCCTCGCCGGGCTCGAGGCTCTGGGGCCCGACGAGTCCCCGGCCGAGGCGAGGCGCGAGGCCTGGGCCGCCGTCGGCGTGCTGTGTGACGAGTTGTCGAGCATCGTGCTGACCCTCGGGCTCCCCGGCGACGCCTCCGACACCGGAAGGCTCCTGGCCGCCGCCCGCGCTGGCGGCGAGCCGCTGTGGCTCACGCTCCGCCAGCTCGTCCGCACCCCGCCAGGGTGGGACGGGATCGACGCCGTCCTCGTGGTGGAGAACCCGTCGGTCATCGCGCTCGCCACCGATACGCTCGGGGCACGCGCCGCGCCGATCGTCTGCACAAACGGTCAACCCCGCGCGGCCGCGATGGTGCTGCTGCGCTCACTCGCCGCCGCCGGCGTTCGGCTGCGCCACCACGGCGACTTCGACTGGGGCGGACTCACGATCGGCAACTTCCTACACCGGCGACTGCCCGTCGAGCCGTGGGAGTTCGACCGTGACGCCTATCTGCGCGCCGTGGCGATTCACCCGCACGCCGCACCGTTAAACGGGTCGCCCGTCGAGGCGTGCTGGGATCCAAGGCTCGCGGAAGCCATGCTCGACGCTGGCCGCCAGATCGAGGAGGAGCTCGTAGCCGATGACCTGCTGGAGCCGCTCCGCTGAGGTGGCCACGCCCTGGAGTTCATCGTCATTCAGCCCCGGCTTCTTCGGTCGCTGTCGACCTAGCGATGTCACTCCGATGCGTCGCGCTTCGCAGCTCTTCGCACGGCCGCGCCCAGTGCGTTTCTCTCTTCCGGCGTTGGCTTGCAGCTCTCCCACTCGGCGAATACGGCCTTGATCGCCGTGCGTGGAGCGACCTCGTGGTACAGATGGCGAGTCACGTAGTAGCACGCGCGACCATCATCGGCCAAATGGAAGTAACACCGCGTCCATCGATGCTTGTACGCGTGCAGCACAGTCCCATCGTCGAGCACGACATCATGCATCCACATGAAGTGCGCGCAGAGCTCGTCTGAGCCGAGCAATGTCTCGAGTGACCTCCAGTCGGGCGTGTCGGGGTGACACACCGACCCTCGCAGCAACGTCGCTTTCGCCATGGCCAAAGGATGCGGCAGAAGTCTGTGACGGGACAAGACGTATCCGTCGCAACCCTGCGACAAGTTCGCCGCGGGACGGACGATTCGCCCGGCGCATCGGGACCCCCGCAGGTATCACTCGTGATACCTGCGGACATGGCTATGACGCTGCGTCTGAGCGACGAGGAAACCGACGCACTGCGCCGGCGCGCCGACCGCGAAGGGCGTTCGATGCAGGCGGTCGCCAGAGCGGCCGTCCGCGAGTACATCGATCGCACGAGCCGCAAGGAGCTCTTGGATGAGGTCCTCGACGATGAACTCCCCTGTTTCGCCAAAGCATTGCGCCGGCTCGGCGAGTGATCTTCCTCAACCTCGAGGAGGTGCTCCAGGTCGCGTCCCGGACGCTCGGTTCAGAGCCGGAAATCCGTGACCTCGGATTTCTCGAGTCGGCACTCGCACAGCCACAAGCATCTGCGTTCGGCGAGGCCGCGTATCCAACGATTCATCAGCAGGCGGCGGCGGTGCTGCACTCCGCTCGCTCGCAATCACGGCCTCGTCGACGGCAACAAGCGACGCGCCCTCGCCGCGACGATTGCGTTCTACGGCATGAACGGGATGCGCCTGACGCTCAGCAACGACCAGGCCTACGAACTCGTGATCAACGTCGCGACCGGCACCATCAACGATGTTCCAAGGATCGCCTCCGTGCTCGAGGCGGGCATGGGGACGTCCTAGGCACGAAGCCCCCGATCTCTCGGAGGCTTCGATTACCAGGGCTTTTGTAGTAGCGGGGGCGGGATTCGAACCCGCGACCTTCGGGTTATGAGCCCGACGAGCTACCAGACTGCTCCACCCCGCGGCGGACCAACAATGGTAGCACTTGACCCCTGGGTGAGCACCTTTGGCTCTAACTGGATCTAATTGATACTAAATCGGCCTAGGCTAACTAAGACCGATTGAGACCAAACGACGCTCGACCGTCCGGCCGGACATGTGGCCGCTACACACGGTGGCGGTTCGTCGGTGTGTCTACGGCCGCCTCGGCCGGAGTCGGCGATATGAGACGGAGCATCGTGAGCGTAGCCCCGCGGATACCCAGGAGGGCAATGTTGCGAAGTTGACACGAACGTGTCTTGTTTCGTTGCAAGAGGATCGTCCATCCTCGTCGCTGATGAGTTCGAACCGACGACGGCATCGTGCGGGTTCCAGCGGATCGTCTGGCCCCGCATCTCCCGTGGCAAGCAACCTCGACGACAGTGGCGACTGGGCGGCCGAGTTCGTGATGGCGGTGCTGCGCATGGGCCTCATGCTCGAGGGCGTGCTGGCAAATCTGCTCGAGGATCTACCGGACGACGCATTCCCAGGGGAGGACGCCGGCGTCGCGCTGATCGAGATGCTCACCGGGACGATCCGCCCGGCCGCCATGTCCGCAGGTGAGCGCGTCGTCCGCGACGCGACCGCCCTCCTCTACGCCAGCGGCGACCTCACAATCGAGGGTCTGAAAGGTGCGCTGGCCCTGCGGCGCGCGATGGATCGAGACGCGCGGTATCAGGGCTGACGCCGCGAGGATCAGTCGCGGCTGCGACCTAGAGGTGCAGGAAGCCCACTCGAGCTCACGCTTCCGTCCGGTGCCCGTGATGACTGTAACGTCCGGACGATGCGCGAATCGCCGCAGTCTCGAGCCAACGCTTCCGGGCGCGACGGCAACGTCGAAGGACCCGCCCTCCCACTCCCCGACCGCGACGGCGCCCTCGAGCATGCCGCGGAGCTGATCGGGGCCGCGTGGCGGAGCTTCGACCACCCCCGCCCCGGCCAGCCACTCCCCGACAAGCACACCCGCGAGTTGCTGAGCCGCGTCCTCCCAGCCACGCCGTCGGATCCGAACGAGTCGCTCGACGCCGCCGCCGATGTGCTCGACCGCTCGCTGGCGCAGTCGCGACCCCGGTGGTTCGCGTACATCGGGTCCTCGGGGCTGGAGATCGGAGTGCTCGCGGACGCGCTGATGGCCTCGCACGACGTCAACGTCGCGAACAGCGCCGGCGCGGCGGACCTACTCGAGGCGCAGACGATTCGCTGGGTCGGACAGTTCGTCGGCTTCGACGAGAACGCGAGCGGCCTGCTGGCGGCGGGGGGCACGATCGCCAACCTGACCGCGCTCACCGCGGCGCGCGAGCGGGCGGTCCCCGGCGTCCGGCACGAGGGCGCCGGCGATCGCAAGATGGCGCTCTACTGCTCGGCCGAGGCGCACTACTCGGTCCGCCGCGCCGCCGAGGTGCTCGGCATCGGCGGCCGCAACGTCCGCGCGATCCCGATCGACAACCACCGACGGATGGACGTAACCGCCTGCGCGGAGGCGATCAGCACGGACCGTAAAAGCGGGGTGACGCCCGTGGCGGTGGTCGCCACCGCCGGCACCACGCTGACCGGAGCGGTCGACGACATCGCCGGCCTCGCTGAGGTCTGCGGCGACGAGGTCTGGCTCCACGTCGACGGCGCTTATGGCCTGCCCGCCGCGGCAACGAACCGCGCCGCCCATCTGTTCGACGGCCTGCCGAAGGCCTTCTCCGCCACCGTCGACGCCCACAAGTGGATGTACGTCCCCAAGGCGTGCAGCGTGCTGTTGATGCACGGCGTCGAGGCGCTCGAGCACGCGTTCTCGCATTTCGAGGGGTACATGCCGCACGGTGAGCAGCTCCACGCCGTCGACCGCTCGCTCGAGTACTCCCGCCCGCTGCGCGGACTCAAGCTGTGGCTCGCGTTCACCGTGCACGGCGCCGACGCGATCCGGGCGGCGATCGAACGCAACCTGGCGCAGGCGCAACTCCTCGCGAGCCTTGTCGAAGCCGACCCCCGCTTCGACCTCGCAGTCGAGCCGCAGCTGTCGGCGGTCTGCTTCCGCCACCTGCCGCCGCCCGGAATCGACGCCGACGCGCACAACCTGGCGCTCGCCCGCGCTGTCGCCGCCGACGGGCGAATCCTGCTGGCACCGGCCGAGGTCGACGGTGCCACCGTGCTGCGCGCGTGCTTCGTCAACCATCGCACCACCGAGGACGACGTGCGCGCCATCCCGGACGTCGTCGCGGACGTAGCGAGCAACCCGTGACCAACGTGGTCGAGGTCGAGGGCGTCAGCGTCCCGGTCGACCACTACATCGACGGCCGCCGCGTCGCGAGCGAGACGACGTTCGAGGTTCGAAGCCCGATCGACTGGGACAACTGGAAGCTCGCCGAGGTCGCCAACGGGGGCCGGGCCGAGGTCGACGCAGCGGTGCAGGCCGCGCGCAACGCCTTCCCGACGTGGGCGGGCCTCGGACCCGACACACGCCACGCCTACCTAACGAACCTCGCCGATGCGATCGACGCCGCCGTCCCCGATCTGGCCAAGGTCGAGTGCGCCGACAACGGCTCGCTGTACGAAGCCATGAACCAGCGCGTGCTCCCGCGCGGCGCCAACAACATCCGCTTCTTCGCCGACTTCGCGCGCGACCGCCTGAACGACGGCGACACCGCTCGCACGCTCCGCGGCGGCGAGCGGAACCGTGTCCGCTACGACCCGGCCGGCGTCGCCGCCGTATCGACGGCGTGGAACGCGCCGTTCATGCTCGCGACCTGGCGGGTCGGCCCGGCGCTCGCGGCCGGCGACACCGTCGTGTTGAAGCCGCCCGAGTGGGCGCCGCTCACGTGCTCGCTGCTCGGCGACCTCGCTGACCAGGCCGGGCTGCCGCCGGGAGTCCTGAACGTCGTCCACGGAACGGGCGCCGGCGCCGGCGCCCCGCTTACGGGTCACAAGGACGTCGACCGGGTCGCGTTCACCGGCTCGCCGGCGACCGCCCACACCGTCTATCGCGATGCCGCCGCGAACCTCACGCCGGTGTCGTTCGAGCTCGGCGGGAAGTCGCCGTTCATCGTGTTCGAGGACGCCGATCTCGATGCAGCGGCGGCGACCGCCGCCTATCAGTACGACAACTCCGGGCAGGTCTGCCTCGCGGGCACCCGCCTGCTCGTGCACCACGAGATCCTCGACGACTTCCTCGAGCGGTTCGAAGCGAACGTCGCGAAGATCCGCGTCGGCGACCCGCGCGACCCGAACACGACATACGGCCCGCTGATCCACCCGGTCGCGCTTGAGCGCGTCACCGGATACGTCGAGCGCGCGCTCGAGGCCGGCGCGAATCTCGCGTTCGGGGGACGGCCGCTCGGCGGCCTGTACTACCCGCCAACGCTGTTCACAGACGTGCCGCCAAATGCCGAGATCCTCCACCGCGAGGTATTCGGTCCGGTCCTGACCCTGCAGACCTTCGACGACGAGGCTGACGCGATAGCGAAAGCCAACGACAGCGACTACGGCCTGGCGGCCACCATCTACACCGGCTCGCAGGAGCGGGCCGACCGCGTCAGCGCCGCAGTCGTTGCCGGCACCGTGTGGGTCAACTGCTTCTACGTGCGCGATCTCGAGACGCCCTTCGGCGGCGCCCGCGATTCGGGCATCGGGCGCGAGGGGGGCCATCACTCGTTCGACTTCTACGCCGACGTGAAGACGGTCGTCGAAAGGACCGCGCTGTTCTCAGCCGGCGAATGACCCGACGAGCTGGCGGCACAGACGCCCGACCTGCGCGGGATCGTCGGTGTACTGCGAGGGCTTGAAGCAGATCGTCGTGTAGCCGGCCTCGCGCTGCGCCGGAATTGCCTCCGCGGCCTCGGCGAGGTCCGCAACGCCGCCGCCGGAGGGAAAGCGCCCCCGGATGCCGCCAACGACTTCGAGCTGTGCGAAGTCACGGCCGGCAGCGGCCATCGCGTCCACGAGCGGCCGGAGCTCGTCGGCGGTCGGCTGGCCGAACGGGTGAAAGCCATCGCCGTACTCGACCAGGCGGCGCACGATCCACGGACCGACGGACATGCCGCCGAACCACAGCCTCGGCCCCTCGGCACGAAACGGCTTGGGCTCGAGATACACATCGGAGAACTGATAGTGACGGCCGGAAAACGACGCCGGACCGGACTCCCACAAAACCTTCCACGCCGCCAGGTGCTCGTCGAGCAGTTCGCCACGGCGGTCGAACGGGACGCCGAGCGCCGCGTACTCCTCGCGGTGCCAGCTCACCGTCGGCTGGACGACGAGCCGCCCCTCGCACAAAAGGTCGAGGGCGGCGAGCTGGTGGGCGAGCAGAACCGGGTGCCGCAGCGGCGCGATGATCGCCGCGCCGATCAGCCGCAGCCGGGTCGTGACCGCCGCAATCGCGCTCATGAGCACGATCGAGTCGGGCCACGGCGTGTCGGGGTCCTGGTTTCCGGGAGCGGCGTAGTCCCGTGGGTTCGCCGGACGGCCAAGCGCCCCTGCGGAAGGTCCGAGCACGATGTGCTCGCTCAGCATCACGCCGTCGATCCCGGCGTCCTCGGCTTCGACGGCCATCCGTACCAAAGCCCTCAGATCGCGCGGCGAGGTCATCGTCCAGTTCTCGGACAGGACGAGAACGAAGCGCGGCGACGCCCCGGAAAAGCTCAAGACGACGCCAACGTGACGCGGACTGGCAGCCGCTTGAGCCCGTTGGTGAAGTTCGTCCGCTGGCGCACCGGCTCGCCGGTGAGCTCGATCCGCTCGACGCGCTCCACGAGCTCCTCCAGGTACACGCGTAGCTCGAGCCGAGCGAGATGCGCCCCGAGGCACTGGTGCGGGCCGCCGCGGCCGAACGTCAGATGATCGGTCGGGTTGCGAGCGACGTCGAGGCGATGCGGGTTGGGATAGTGGTCGGGGTCCCGGTTGCCGGCTGCGAACCACACGATCACCTTGTCGCCGGCCGCGATCTCGACGTCGCGCACGGTGATGTCGCGGGTGGCGGTGCGCCGGAAGAACCACACCGGCGAGGAGAACCGCAGCAGCTCCTCGGTCGCGGACGGGATCAGCGAGCGATCGGCGCGGAGGCGCGCGTACTCATCGGGATGCCGGGCGAGCGCAAGCGTCCCGAGGCTGATCGCCTGGCGCGTCGTCTCGTTGCCGGCCACGATCAGAAGCGCAAATGTGTTGTCGAGGTCCTGGTCTGACATCGGCGCCCCGTCGACCTCGCCGTTCGCGATCAGGCTGAGGACGTCGTCGCGCGGGCAGGTGCGGCGGTCGGCGTAGAACTCGCGTCCGATCGCGCATAGCTCGTCGGCCCAGGGCGAGCCGAACGGCTTGTACCGGTACTCGTCGCGCTCGCCGGCGTACGCGTGCTCGCCGACGTACTCAGGGTCGGTGTCGACGAGAAGCCGGTCGCCGAGGTCGATCAGGTGGGGCAGGATCTCCTCGGGCAACCCGAGGATGTGCGCGAGCACGCGGATCGGGATCGGTGCCGCGATCTCTTGCACGAGGTCGAACTCGCCCTGCGGGAGCACGGTGTCGAGTCGGTAGTGCACCAGCTCGCGCAGCCAGTCCTCGTAGCGGCTGGCCGCGCCGGGGGTGAACTGCCTCGAGATCAGCCGGCGGTAGCGGCCGTGCTTCGGCGGGTCGAACTCGAGGAAGTTCCGGCGCGCCGCCAGCACGTCCTCGGGCAGGTCCTCGATCGTCGCGGCGCCTCCGACCTCGGAGGAGTACGTCTTCGTGTCGCGCAGGACCGCGAGCACATCGTCGTACCTGGTGAGCGCCCAGAACCCGCGGCCGTCCGGCTCGGGGTGGCGGTAGACGGGCGCCCGGCGCTGGAGAAGCTCGAACACCTCCCACGGCTCGTGGTCTGCGAACAGGTCGTAGTCGAGCAGGTCGACCGACTGGAGGTCCGTCGCCATGTGGCGTGGAGGATACCACCGTTATGCGTAATGTATCCACGCTGGGCGGGGGTTGGAGTAGGCGCGCGGTGGCGCTGCCGGGCGGCCACGCGGTGGGGTGCGGGCGGGAGGCGGCGGTTTGGGTCGAAGCGACAGAGCCGGCTGCCGATCCGACGGGCCCGGCTCTCTTGACACGCCTCCCAGCACTTGCGAATGTATCCGAAACCCGGGACTGGACAAAATCATCCAAACCGGGCATTCGTGGACCACACCGGGACGCGGACGGTAAGAGAGGACTCGGTCGATCCCGCACCAGGGACGCCTAGGGTAAGGAGAGGCAATGGCAACTCAACCGGTCACCGGCGCCGGGACGATCGGCGACGCCAGCACTACCCAGCCGCACCTGGGTAAGAAGCATTTGACGACAGTGCACGCGATCGGGCAGGCGCTCGCGATCGGCCCGATCTTCTCGGTCGGTCTCGTGAGTGGCCTGGTGGCGAACGTGGCCGGGTACTCCACTCCGGCGTCGATCGTGCTCGGCTCGATCGGCTCGATCGGGCTGGCATACGTGATCGCGATCTACGCGCGGCGGTATGCCGGCGCCGGTGCGATCTTCGAGTACCTCTCGCAGGCGGTGCACAACTCGTTCGGGATCTTCTCGGGTGCGGTGTACCTGCTCGGGACGCTGTTCCTCGGCGCCGGCGGGATCTACATCGGCCTGGGCTTCCTGGTCCAGGGCTTCTTCCAGAGCCACATCCACACCAACATCCCGTGGTGGGTCGGTGGCGCCGCCGGCCTGGCGATCGCGTTCACGCTGAACCACTTCGGCGTCAGGCTCGCGATCCGGGGCGTCCTGCTGCTGACGTCGATCTCGACGATCCCGTTCCTGCTCCTCGCGGTCGTGATCATCGGCAAGGGCGGCGTGGGCGGCAACACGCTGTCGGTATTCAGCCCCGGTCAGACCTCTTGGAACGCGGTGTTCAACGGGATCCTGTTCGCGGTCACGCTGTTCATCGGGTTTGAGGCGGCCGCCTCGATCGCCGAGGAGACCGAGAACCCACGCAGATCCATCCCGATCGCGGTGGTCGGCGCGGTGGCGCTGAGCGCGGCGCTGTATGTGTTCGTCTGCTACGCCGCGACGATCGGGTTCGGCAAGACCGCGCTCGAGAAGGGCGCCTGGTTCTCGGCGGCGAGCCCGATGGGCACGCTAGCCACCACGTACGTCGGCAACTGGCTGAGCGTGGTGATCGACCTGGTGATCATCCTCGACGCCTTGTCGCTCAGCATCGCGATCATGGTCACCGCCTCACGGATCATCTTCGCCTTCGGCCGCGACGGCCTGCTGCCGCGCGCCGCCGCCAAGACCAGCAGATACGACACCCCCGTGGTCGGCAACGTCGCGATCGCCATCTGGAGCATCCTGCTGCTGATCTGGGCCGGCGTCACCCACTACGGGGTGCCGGTCAAGCTGCCCAATCCGATCGAGGCGTTCAACATCACGACGTCGGCCGGGAGCTACCTCGTCGAGCTGATCTACATCTTCCTCGCCGTGTTTGCGCTCAAGCTCCTATGGCAAAGCCGCCGCGACGAAGGAGGGCTGTGGTGGAAGACGATCCTGGTGCTGCTTGGCCTGGCCACGCCGATCCTCGCGTTCAAGGGCGCGCTCGACCCGTTCCCGACCTTCCCGAACGACCGCGGCGTGTTCATCGCGATCGCCTGCATCGTGATCGCGGCGGCCTGGTACGCGGTCCTGCACTTCGCGCGTCCCGAACAGGTGAAGGCGGCCGCCGCCCACGCCGTCGAGCACCACGGCGTCCCGGCGCTCGATGAACCGATCCCGGAGCCCTCGCCCGGCGCCGCGGGCTGACAACGAGCTACAGCAGCTTCGAGTACTCCTCGAACTCCCAGTCGGTGACCCACGCCCGGAACCGCTCGAGCTCGGCCATCTTGATCGTCTCGAACGTCTCGACCAGGCGCGCGCCGAGCGCGTCGATCATGACCTGGTCCTGTTTCAAAGCTTCGAGCGCCTCGGCGAACGTCGTCGGCAGCGGCGCGCCGAGCGCGTCCTCCGGAAGGTCGTAGATCATCCCCTCGACTGGCTCGGGGAGCGTGAGCTCGCGCCGGACCCCGTCGAGCCCGGCAGCGAGCGCGGCGGCGTACGCGAGGTACGGGTTGGCGGTGCCGTCCCCGAGTCGCAGCTCGAGCCGCGTCGACGAACCGCGCTCCTTGGGCACGCGGACCAGCGTCATGCGATGGTCGTGGCCCCAGCACACGCGCGTGGGCACGAGTGCCTCGGCGCTGATCCGCCGGTAAGCGTTCACCGTGGGGTTGAAGAACACCATCATCGCGCGGGCGTGCTCCATCACGCCGGCGATGAAATGGCACATGACAGGTGTGAGTCCGTGCTGCGCCCCCAGCGACTCGCCGGCGTTCACGCCGTCGGCGTCGACGAGCGACACGTGCAGGTGGAATCCCGACCCCTCGTCGCCGTTGAACGGCTTGCCCATGAACGTCGCAGCAAGCCCGTCGAGCGCGGCCATCTCCTTGACCATCGCCCGGAAGCGGAAGGCGCGGTCGGCGGAGTCGAGCGCCGCCGAGTGGCGCAGGTTGATCTCGAACTGGCTGCGGCCGTACTCGTGCGCGGCCGCGATCGCGCCGACCTCGAGTTCAACCGCCGCGTCCAGCATCTTCGCGAGCGTCCCGCGAGGGTCGGCTATGTCGCCCACGGTGTAGACCGCGCTGTCGTGGCCCGCGTAGGGACGCCAGCCGCGCGGATCCGAGGCATCCGGCTCCATCAAGTAGAACTCGAGCTCCGGCCCCACCACCGGCGACACCCCGAACTCTGAAAACTGGGCGAGCACCCGCTTCAACGCGCCGCGGGAGTCGAGCGGGTGCGGCTCGTGGGTGACCGGGTCCTCGAGGTCGACCAGGCAGGCGACGACGTCCTCCTCCCACGGCAGCGGGACGAGCGTGTTCAGGTCGGGGCGCGCGAGGAAGTCGGGGAAGCCCTGCTCGAAGCCGGCGACCACGTTATGACGCAGATCGACGGTCATGATCGCTTCGACGAATCCCATCCCTTCATCGGCCACGTGGGGGAAGGCCGAAATCGGGATCAGCTTGCCGCGAGCGATCCCGTGCAGGTCGGCGTACTGGAGGCGGACCGCCCGGACGCCGACGTCGGCGAGCTCGGAGAGGCTCCCGACCAGCCGGGTACGCGCGGCGGCGGCGCGCTGCTCGCGCTGATTTGGATGCGCGCCGACGGCGCGATCGCCGAGGTCTTCGGCCATATGTGTCTCCTCTCCTGGTTCAGCCTGGAGGCCGCGCGAACGCGAGCGTACCGGCGTCGACGACCGCGGCGCCACCATCGACGGTCACGACAGCGCCGTTCACGTACGAGGCGGCCGGCGAGGCGAGCCAGGCGACGGCCTCGGCCACCTCCTCGGGGCTTCCGGCCCGCCGCGCGGGTATGTCCCCCACCGCGATCGCGTACGCCTGCTCGCGGTCGACTCCACGCCGCTCCGCGAGCACGTCGATTTCCTCGTCGGCCATCGCCGTCCGGATCCAGCCGGGGCAGATGGTGTTGGCGCGCACTCCTCGCGGCCCGTAGTCGAGCGCGATGCACTGGGTGAGCATGATGAGTCCGGCTTTCGAGCTGCAGTACGCGGCCGATGCCGGGTCCGCCCGCAGCCCTGCCAACGACGACACGGTTACCAGAGCGCCGCGGCTCTCGATCAGATGCGGAAGGGCGGCCCGGCAGACGAGAAACGGTGCCGTGAGGTTGGTGGCGATCACGAGGTCCCAGCGCTCGATCGTCTGCTCGGCGACCATCGCGCCCGCCCCGGCGCCGGCGCTCACGACCAGCGCGTCGAGGCGCCCGAACCGCTCGACGCACGCGTCGACCGCGCGCTGAGCGCCCTCGGGAGTCGAGGCGTCGGCGCTGACCGCGAGCCCTCCGATCTCGGAAGCGACCTCGTCCAGAGGCTCAATCCGCCGCCCGCTCACGCACAGGTCCCAGCCGCCGGCGGCCATCCGCCGCGCCGTCGCGGCGCCGATCCCGGTGCCGCCCCCGATGATCAGCGCCGTAGGCGTCAAGGTCAGTCCTGCAGGAACTGCTCGACGAGCGACTCGGGGAACGACTTGTCGGCCACGTTGTACGCGAGCGCGGTCATGCGCCAAGAATCACTCAGATAGAACCGCTCGTACAGCTCGCCGCGCCCCCCGAGCTCCGACCCGAGGAAGTCCCAGGCCAGCCGGAACAGTCGGATCCGCCGCTCGGCGTCGGCGCCGGCGGCCTGGAAGTACTGCTCTATCTCGTCGCGCAGAGGGCCGTCGAGGTCGGCCCGCGACGGTGTCGCCATGAACCCGCCGCCGCCGATCAGCTGCAGCAGCTCGTTGACCCGCGGAAGCCACTTGGGCATCTCCCCTCGCAACGCCACGAACGGCCGCTCGTCGGGTGTCATGACGCCGCCCTCATCCAAAACGGCCCCGGCCTCCGCGGCGACGATCGCCGATCGCGCCAGCTCGCTCATCGACCAGATCTGCCCGAGCTTCTCCTGGATGTGGTCGAACCGAACCACCCCCGTGGTCGTCGCGATCGCGTGCCCCAACCCGAGCGCGAACGACAGCTTCACCCAAGCGCGCGTGAACGCCTGGTGCATGATGTGGCTGCGCCAGCCCGTGTCCGTGATCACCTCGCTGTAGCCGACGGTGTCGCCATCCAGGAAAACCCGCTCGCGCGGGATCTCGACGTCGTCGAAGATCACGACCGCATCCATCTCGTCGAACCGCGACGACAGCGGATAGTCGTACCGGTCGCGCTGCTTCGAATAGCTGTCGCGGCAAATGAACTTCAGGCCCGGGGTGGCGATCGGGATCGCGAACGACAGCGCGTAGCGCCCATCCTGGGGTCGGATGTCCGACCCCGGGTAGACGAGCAGCTCGTCCGCGAACGGCGCGAGCGTGGCCAGCATCCGCGCCCCTCGGACCACGATCGAATCCGAGGTCTCCGAAACCTTGTGGAGCGCGACCTGGCCCATCGCCTGCTCAGCCTCGGGCTTCGTCCGGTCGACCTGCGGGTTCATCAGCGCATGGGTGGTCGACAGATCCGCGTCGCGCATGTACTCCTGATAGGCGACGAGGTTGGAAGCGAGAGCCGAGTTACCCCGCCGGGCCCACACCTCCGATCGCCCGGCGAAGCACGCGAACGTCACGTTCAGGTAGTCGGGGGTCCGCCCCATCACGCCGCCCGACAGCGCCGCCACCAGTTCGAACGCGTGCCGGCGCCGGCCCAGGTCCTCAAACGACCGCGGGATCAAGTGCGTGACATTCACCAGGCGGTCCGGAGCCGCCGACGGGGAAGGCGCGAGCATCGAAGACGCGTGCGAGTGCTGGAGATCGAACACCCGCGCGAGCGACAGCGCGGCTTCGCGGAGCTCGGGATGGTCGAGCGGATGGCTGATCCGCTCGCCGCGGAGCCAGATCTCGCGGCCGCCCTGGCGCAGCCCGTCGAGGAACTGCTCGCCGGTGCGCGCCCCGGTTGCCTGTCCGGTCGCGGCCAACGACATCAGCGAGACTCCGCCGGGACCGGATCGGGAACGGGCGGCAGCGGGTGGCCGAGCGCTTCGAGGCCCTGGCGCTCCCAGTCGACGGCCACGGCGTCGAAGCGGAAGTACGAGCGCGGCGGGAGGACGCCCCAGGTGTTTGACGAGTGGGCGTTGTCGGGCCACTCGCGCGGCTCGTGATCGGCGGACAGCTGCTCCATGTCGCTGTAGAGCTCGACCATGCACTCCTCCTCGGGGATCCGGACGTACGCCGCCAGGTTCTGCCCGAGCGCGTGGCGCACCGGACCCCACGCGAGCCACCGCCCGTGCTGTGCGAGATGGTCGAGCGCGACCCGCAGCTCACCCCAGTCGGTCAGCTCGAACGCAAGGTGGTGGAAGTGGTAGTAGCCCTTGCCCACGAGCGCGACCGTGTGGTGGTCGGCGCCGAGGTGCAGCCACGTCCCCTCGTCCCCGAGCCGGTCGGTGACGCGAAGCCCGAGCGCGTCGCAGTAGAACTCGACCATCTCGGGCAGCCGGCCCGTGAGCGAGTTTACGTGGCCGAGCTTGCGCGGATGAAACCCGCCGAGCGTCGTCGTCGAGCGCGCGATCGCCGGGCGCGGGTTCGGATCCGGCTCGTACGCCAAGAGCTCCACTCCGTGACCGTCGGGGTCGCGGAGCCGAAGCGCACCGCCGTCAAACTCGTACCCCACCCCCAGCCCGTCCAGCCGCGCACCGGCATCCTCGAGCGTCACTCCCCGCGCTAGCTCGTACCCCGTGTGGTCGGCGCCGGGAACATCCGACTGAACGAGCTCGAGCGAGTACGGCTCGTACGCGCAGGCGAGCCGGGCGCGCTCGGGAGTCAGCTCCCGGATGGTGAGGCCGAACTGAACAGACCAGCGCTGGGCGGCGGTCGCGAGATCACTCGTCCGAAGACAGACATGATGGATTCGGCGGAGCAATTTTGGATACAGTATCCGCGCTGTGGGACCTGGTCAAGAAGACGACAGCGACCGCCGCGCCCGGGCGCTTGAGCGACTGGCCGAGCTGAACGACGAGCCCGGCGGCGACGAGTTCATCGCCCGCATGGGCGTGCTCGGCGACTGGATCGTCGACTGGGCGTTCGGCGACGTTCATACCCGCCCCGGCCTGCCGGCGCGTGAACGGGAGCTGATCATCGTCGCGGTGCTGACCGCGCTCGGCTCGAGCGACCCCCAGGTGCGCGCGCACATCCGGGCTCTCCGGGCGATCGACGTCCCGTGGAGCGAGATCGAGGAGACGATTCTCCAGACGACTCCGTACGCTGGCATCCCGCGTGCGGTGAACGCGATGAAAGTGCTCCGCGAGGAACAGGAGGCCGATCGGTGAAGGCTGTGCGGTTCGTGAACCCGGAGGGCGAGACCCAGATCGGGGCGCTGGACGATGACGGGACGATCACGGATGCCGGCGCCGCCGGCCCGCAGGGTTTCGTCCCCACGACCCTGGCATGGGACGCGCTGCGACAGGCGGACGGCCCGACCTATGGCGTCGGCGACGTCAGGCTCCTGCACCCCGTCGTGCCCAACAAGCTGATCGGGATCGGGCTCAACTACCGGTCGCACGCCGAGGAGTCGCAGCTCGACATACCGAGCGTGCCGGTGATCTTCGCGAAGTTCTCCTCGTCCCTGATCGGGCCCGGCGCCGAAATCGTGATCCCACGCGAGGAGACCCGCCCCGACTACGAGGGCGAGCTCGCGGTCGTGATCGGACAGGGCGTCTACCGGGCCGACGCTGACGAGGCGCGGGCCGCGGTCGGCGGCATCGCTGCGATCAACGACGTCTCGGGCCGCCGCGCTCAGCTCGAGACGCCGCTTCGCCAGTTCACGCTCGGCAAGAGCTTCGACACGTTCTCGCCGCTCGGGCCGTGCATCGCGCCCGCCGACGGCGTCGACCTCGCCGACATCGACCTCCGCACGACGGTCTCGGGCGAGGTCATGCAGGACGCGAACACGCGCGACCTGATCTTCTCGGTGGTCGAGCTGATCCAGTACATCTCGGCCGGCGCGACGCTCGAGCCCGGCGACGTGATCGCCACTGGGACACCCAGCGGAGTCGGCGACTCGCGCTCGCCCAAGCGGTACCTGCGCCAGGGCGACACGGTCGACATCTACATCGAGGGCGTCGGCACGCTCTCGAACCCAGTCCGCAACGAGCGCTGATTAGAGCATCGCTCGGCGGGTTTTTCCGCTGGTCGCGGTGATAAGTTGCCCGGGCACATAACAGGCCGAATCACCGGACCATCCGTGGCCGGTGAACGGGGGACCCACAGCGATCCGTGATCGCGGGGGCGAATCGCCGAGCAGCTCGGCGTAGCGCAACGCGCGAGCCCGTCAGCTAACCCCGCAGGCCACACGAGGAGGTTTGTGGACACCGCGCGTGAGCGTGCCGGGGTTGATCCCTGGCGGGACGAGTACGGCTGGCAGGAGACGGACCGCTGGCAGGAGATGGACGGCTGGCAGGACGCCGACCCCTGGCAGGAATCGCTCGAGCGGTCGCTCGCCCGGAGAGGCAAGTCGGCGCCGTCGTCGACCGGGGTCGACCGCAACCGCCCTCGCCCGGACAACCGCAACCGCCATCGCCCGGACGACCGCAACCGCCCTCGCCGATCCACCGGCAAGCGCCTCCGGACCCGGATCCTGAGCGCGAAGACCATTGTCGCGGCGGCGGTCTTGGCGGCGATTGTGGCGAGCGTGCTCGCCAACAATGGTCCGGACTCCGCTCCGACGCTGGCGCGCGCGGACGCGCAGCGGGCCGCGACAGCGGCACCGTCCACGAAAGCCCGTGCTCGCCACGCCGCCCTGGCCGCGTGGCGGCGCTGCCCGCTTGCGATCGCACCCGCGGGCTACGTGAATCCGCTCGCACAAGCGATCGTCAACCCGGAGCGGGTCGACCAGGGCGTCGACTACGCCGGAGTCGGGAAGCTCGTGGCGATCGGTGCCGGCCGGATCACCCGCCTGACCATGGAAGGCAGCGGCTGGCCGGGAACGTTCATCCAGTACCGACTGCTCGACGGCGCCGACGCCGGCTGCTACGTCTACTACGCCGAGGGCATCGTCCCCGCGGACGGGCTGCGCGCCGGCGATACGGTCAGCGCCGGCGCGCCGATCGCGACGATCATCCCGGCATACTCGACCGGCATCGAGCTCGGGTGGGGCGCCGGCGTCGGCACGAAGGCCTACGCACAGGTCGCGAAGCAGTGGAACCCCACCGACGACGAGGACAACGTCGCGAGCGCGGCAGGCAAGAGCTTCTCCGCGCTGATCGGCGCCCTCGGAGGACCGCCGGGCAAGATCGAGGGATAGCGGGCGGCCGCTACTCGCCGAGGATGTCGGTCGAGCGCTTCATCGCATCGGTCAGGTGTCGGCGCACGAGCGACTCGGCGCGCCGGCCATCACCGGCTTCGATCGCCTCGATGATCTGCTCGTGCTCGCGGACGTCGAGCAGCATCCGGTCGCGGTTGCCGGGCGCTCGGCGTCCAGCCTCGCTTGAAACGCCCGGCCCGCGAGTCATCCGGCCGCGTCTCGACCTGGCGCTCGTAGATCGTCTCGCCAATCCGGGCCACCCACAGCCGCTCGGCGAACTGGACGAGGAACTCGTTGCCGGAGGCTTCGGCGAGCGCGAGGTGAAACTCGCGGTTGGCCTCGAAGCTCCGCTGGACGTTGCGCAGCGAGCGACGCTGGGCGGCCACGGCGGCGCGCATCCGCTGGAGCGGCTCCGCAAGTCGGCGCCCGGCGGCCAGCCGCGCCGCCCCCGGCTCGATCACCGTCCGGGCCTCGTACGAGCCACGCATGCCGACCTGATCGACGTCGGCCACGCGTGCTCCCCGGTTGGT
Source organism: uncultured Solirubrobacterales bacterium (assembly GCA_963737055.1). Classification (GTDB taxonomy): domain Bacteria; phylum Actinomycetota; class Thermoleophilia; order Solirubrobacterales; family Solirubrobacteraceae; genus Palsa-465. Next base: position 1,106,025 of record CAVTRE010000006.1, read on the forward strand.
CCGCATCTCGACGAGCCCCTCGGCAGCCAGCCGGCGGAGCGCCTCGCGCACGGGCGTGCGCGAGACGCCGAGCTCCTCGGCCAGGTCCTCCTGGTGAACCCGGGCGCCGCGGGGAAGCGATCCACTCGAGATCCGCTCGCGGATCGCCATATACACCTGGTCGACGACGCTCGCGATGTTGAGGCGGTCGGCCGATGCAGCAGGTTCAGGCAAGCTCATCCAGCACCGCCGCGGTCGCCGCAACCAGCTCGTCGACCTCGTCGTCGGTGATGATCAACGGCGGCGAGTACGCGACCGAGTTGGCGTACGGCAGCCCGCGGCCAATAACCCCGCGGCTCAGGAGAGCCTCAGTGAACGGCCCCGGCGCGACCGACGGCTCCAGGCCGATCGCCCAGACGAGCCCCTCGCCCCGAACCTCGGCAACGCCGCCCCGCCCGACGAGTCCTTCCAGTCCCGCGCCGAGCCGCTTCCCGGCCGCGGCCGCCTTCGCCGGCAGATCCTCGGTCTGCATCAGCCGGACGTTCGCCACCCCGGCTGCGCAGCACGTCGGGTGGCCGGTGTAGGTGTTGCCATGGGCCAACATGTAGGCGGGATCGGCCTCGAGCCACTCCCGGACGCGCGGCCCGACGAACACGCCGCCCAGGGGCAGGTATCCGCTCGTCACCGCCTTGGCGAAGGTCATCAAGTCGGGCGTCACGCCGTAGTGCTGCGAGGCGAACCACGAGCCGAGCCGTCCGAACCCGGTGATCACCTCGTCGAAGATCAGCAGCGCGCCGCACTCGTCGCACAGCTCGCGCAGCCCCTCGAGGTAACCGTCGGGCGGCGGGAACACGCCGCCGGCCCCGATCACGGGCTCGACGATGATCGCCGCGATCCGCTCTGGCCCGTGGTACTGGACCGCCGCCCGCATCGCCTCGACGCTGTCGCGCTCGACCTGGAAGAAGTCGGGCAGGAGCGTCCCGAACGGATCGCGGTTTGCCGGGAGCCCGCCGGCCGACGTCCCGCCGAGCATCACACCGTGGTAGGCATAGTGGCGGCTGAGGAACACCGTGCGGCCGCCGTCGCCGGCTGCCTTATGCCCGGCCCGCGCGATCTTGATCGCGCTGTCGATCGCCTCCGAGCCCCCGCACGTGAACAGCACCCGTGCGTCGGGGATGGGCTCGAGCTCCAGCAGCAGCCCCGCGAGCTCGTCCTCGGGGGCGTTCGTGAACCGGGCGAACGTGTGGTAGGCCTCGAGTTTTCCCATCTGCTCGGTGACGGCGTCGGCAATCTCGCGCCGGCCATGGCCCGCGGCGCAGTACCACAGCGAGGCGGTGCCGTCGATGTAGCTCTTGCCATACACATCCCAGATGCGGCAGCCCTCGCCGCGCACGATCTCGAGGTAGTCCTCGGCCGCGCGGGCCGGGGCGGCAAACGGATGCAGGACCTGGGGAATGCTCAACGGACCACCTCCACGCTTCGTTCGGCTTCTTTTTCGGGCATGGTCAGGGCGACGTGCAGCGTCTGCGCCGTGACCGCGGGCTGCTCGCCCACCTCGGGGAGCGCCTCCTCGTCCTGGACGACGGTGTTCTCGAGCCTGCCGATCCCGTCGATCTCGACCGCGACGACGTCGCCCGGCTCGACCGGTCGCGAGTTCGCCGGAGTCCCGGTGAGCAGCACGTCGCCGGGCTCGAGCGTGATCAGCCGCGCCAGGTCCGCGATCTGGTAGGCGAACGAGAACATAAGGTCCGTCCCGGTATGCCCGTGCTGCACCTCTTCGCCGTTCACGAACGTCCGCAAAACCAAATCGTCCGGGTCGACGTCGCCGGGGTCGACCATCACCGGGCCGAGCGGACAGAACCCATCTTGGCCCTTGACCCGCAGCATCGAGCCGCGGTCGGCGTGGCGGAAGTCATGGACGCCCCAGTCGTTGGCGATGGTGTAGCCGCCGACATAGCCGAGCGCCTCGTCGATCGTCACCCGATGGCAGCGGCGCCCGATCACGACCGCGACCTCACCCTCGTAATTGAGGAAGCGGCACCCCGGCGGCCGGCGCACCACGGCGAGATGCCCGGAGACCGACGACGGAGGCTTCATGAAGTAGGAAGGCTCGCTCGGCATCCGAGCCATCTTGTACTCCTCCGCGCGCGATCGATAGGTGAGGTGGGTGGCGAGGATCTTGCTCGGCGTCACCGGCGACAGCCAGCGTTTGACTTCACTGATTTTTATTTCAGTGCCGTCGGCCGTGACCGTGTCGCCATCGAGCGTGGCGTCGATCGCCCGGCCGTCGTGCTCGATCCGTACCCGTTTCATGTGATCAACGCCTCCTGTTCGTGCTGGGCCACGACCTCGACGCCGTCGACGGTGTAGCCGAAGGAGTAGCGGTAGCCGCGGAGCATCTCGCGCGGCGCGATCGCCTGCAGATCCTCGAGCGTGTCGTCGTAGAGGCGGAGCTCGGCGCTCCCCTCCCAGACCTCGGTCATGTCGCGGTCGTACCCGCCGGCACGGACGAGCTCGAACACATCGGGCCGGTCGCCGGCCGCGGCGGGGAAGTGCCGGGTGTTGTACATGGGCGGATCGTTCACCGTCGGCCCGGTCTGCGAGACGTGCTCGAGCGTCACCACCATCCGCGCGACCTGCCGATCGTTGGCGGCGCACGTGGCTCCGAACCGGGCCCCAGGCTCAAGCCCCGGCGTCGCCTTGCCGGCAGCGAACAGCCGCGTCATGTGGATCGAGCCGAGCTTCTTGGGGAACCCCTGGATCCACCCGCGGTACATCGCGAAGTCCTTGTCGACCCAGATGTACACGCAGCGGCTCACCGGCTGGCCGTTGTAGCGAGCGCCGACGACCAGGAAGAACTCGTGGTACTGGGACTGGATCGGGTCCTCGAGCTCGTGGAGGTCGAGCGAGCACGACTGCCAGTCGGCGAAGATCGCGGCGACCGCGCCCGGGTCTTCGGCCGGCTCGAGCTCGGGCGGAAGGAGCGCCGCCACCGCGTCCGGGTCGGTGCGGTACTCGGCGATCAGGAAGTCGCCCGAGTAGTGCCACGGTGGCGGCGGGACGATCCCCGCCCGCCCGTCCGGCGACAGCGGCGCGGTGTACCCGCGCAGGGTCACGCAACCACCCCGGACCGCTCGCGACAAGCCGCGACCAGTTGCGTAAACAGCCCGCGCTGCGAAGGCTCGTGCATCTTCTCCGGATGCCACTGAACCCCGACGCAGTGCCAATCGGATCGCGGCTCGACCGCCTCGATCATGCCGCCCGGGGCGGTCCCGGTGACCTCGAGTTCGCCCGGGTCGGCGATCCCGTGGTGGTGGATCGTGTTGACCTCGATCCGCGCCGAGCCGCCTAACGCTCGCTGAACTCGAGACCCGGCGACGAGCTCCACCGGGTGACGTGCCGACAGGATTGCTTCTGGCGTGAGGCCGCCAAGATCGGTGTGGCCGTCGACGCCCGCGAGCCTCTGGGCCAGCCGGCCGCCGTGTGCGACAGCCAGGAGCTGCGCTCCGCGGCAGATCCCGAGCGTCGGCAGGCGCTCCTTACGCGCAGCGCCGATCAGCGCGAGCTCCCACCGGTCGGCGTCACCATCCAGCTCATCGGCGTTCTCGAGCTCCACGTCATACGACGCCGGGTCGACGTCCCCGCCGCCGGTGAGCAGCAGCCCATCGGCCAGAGGGAGTAGGTCTCCGAGCACATCACTGGGAGGGCGGGACACCACTAGCGGCAGGCCACCGGCGTTGAACACCCGCGCCGCGTACGCAGGGTCGAGCGTGTCAAGAAGCGTCCGCTCGCCCAGATAGGTGGGGAGCGGACGCCGCCACGAGGTAACAAGGATGCGAGGACGCTCCATACGAGAGGTTAAGGTTGGGCGCGAAGCGCGAGCGCTCTGAATACATTATGTGATCGACGAGGTTCCCGCCAGGGTCGTCCGAACCTCTTCGGCCTCGCGCAGCTTGTAGCGCTGGACCTTTCCGGTCGGAGTCCGCGGCAGGTCCTCGACGAATTCGATCACGTGCGGGTACTCGTAGCGGCGAAGGTTGTCCTTGCACCAGATGCGCAGCTCGTCGGCGAAGGCGTCCGCGTCCGCCGGCGCGCCCGAGGTACAGATCACAAATGCCTTGATCCGGCTGATGTCGTCGATGTGGACACCGATCACCGCCGCCTCGGACACCGACGGGTGGCGGACGAGACAGCCCTCGACATCGGCCGGAGACACCCACAGCCCACCAACCTTGATCATGTCGTCCGAGCGGCCCTGGTAGACGTAGTGGCCGTCGGCGTCGACGATGTAGCGGTCGCCGGTGTGGAACCAGTCGCCGCGCATCGAGAAGCGGGTCTTGTCGCGCTGGTGCCAGTAGTAGGCGGCGCAGCTGTCGCCGCGCACCATCAGGTCTCCCGGCTCGGCGGGGCTCACGTCGAGCCCGCGCTCGTCGACGAGTCTCAGCTCGTACCCCGGCACTGGGCGCCCCGACGTCCCCGGGGCCAGATCGGAGAGCGTGTTCGAGCAGTAGATGTGGAGCATCTCGGTCGAGCCGATCCCGTCGAGGATCGGCACGCCGGTGAGGGCCTGCCAGCGGGAGAGCACCGCCGCGGGCAGCGCCTCGGCCGCCGACACGCACGCGCGGACGCCCGAGAAGTCGACCTCGGCCGCCCCGGGCGCCTTGACCATTGCGGCGTACAAGGCCGGCACCGAGAAGAACAGCGTCGGCCGATAGCGGGCGACCGCCTCAAAGATGCGATCCGGTGTGGAGCGGCCCTTGACCAGCCCCGCGCACGCCCCGACCGAGAGGGGGAACGACAACGCGTTCCCCAGGCCGTACGCATGGAACAGCTTGGTCGTCGAGTAACACACATCCTCCGCGGAGATCTGCAGGACGCCCAGCGCATACTGCTCGACCGTCACCCCGATGTCGCGGTGCGCGTGGACGACCCCCTTCGGCCGTCCGGTCGAGCCCGAGCTGTAGAGCCAGAACGCCATGTCCTCGCGGTGGGTATCCGCCGGCGGTGGCAGCTCCCCGGAGCCGGCGTGCGCGCGGACCATGGCATCAAAGCTCGCGTGCCGCCCCGGGTCGCCGTCGACGACGAGCACGTGCAGGCCGGGCCGCGAATCGAGCTCGGCCTCGAGCGCCGGCAGCAGCGACGCCTCCACGACCAAGACGCGCGCATAGCTGTCGTCCAGGTAGTAGACGTAGTTGTCGACGCGATCCATCGGGTTGACCGGAACCGGGACGGCGCCGATCCGCATCGCCCCGAGGAACGTCGCCGGGAACGCCGGCGAGTCGTCGAGGATCATCAACACGCGCTGCTCGCGCTGGACGTCGAGGTCGGTCAGGTACGACGCGACCGCCGCGGTCAGCGAGGCTAGCCCCCCGTAGGTCACCGCCCCGGAAGCGGTCAGAAGTGCGGTCTCCTCGGCACGCCCCGCCTCGAGGTTGCGGTCGAGCAGGGTGCTCGCGTTCAGTCGCTCCGCTCCGCTCACGGTCTCCTCGAGTCTAAACCGCGGGTCAGGAGCGCGCCCGCTTATTCCGGCGGTGGTCGTGCTCGCCGTTCCACGCCAGAATCCGCTCGCACATGTCGACCGCCTGGGAGGGCGTGCGCTGGATGTGAAAGCCGCCGGGATATCGCACGAACTCGGTCTGCTTGCCGAGCAGGCGGAGACCGGTGTAGAGCTCTTCGCCCTGCGAAATCGGGACGCGGAGGTCTCCCTCCCAGTGGACGACGAGCACCGGCGTGCTCACTGAGGGCAGGTACGTCAACGGCGAGCGCTTCTCGTACTCCTCGGGCCGTGACCAGGGCGTACCGCCCATGTTGAACACGTCGAACTCGGTTATCTCGGTCGTGAGCGCCATGCTCCGCTGGTCGATGACCGCGGCCACGGCCGTCGCGGCCCGGAATCGATCGGTCCTGGCCACGAGCCAGCTCGTCATGAACCCGCCGTACGAGCCGCCGCTGACGAACTGCCGTCCCCGGTCGGCGACGCCGCGGTCGATCAGGTCGTCGCAGCAGGCAAGGATGTCGTCACAGTCTGCCCCACCCCAGTCCCCGGTAGACCCGCTCGCGAAGGCCTGGCCGTAACTCGTGCTCCCACGCGGATTCGGCAGGATTACGGCGTAGCCCGCGGCCGCGAGCGCCTGGTGCAGAACGAGCCAGCGGCCGGACGGCCACGAGGCGTGCGGGCCGCCGTGGATTTCGAGGTGGAGCGGCAGCCGCTCCGGCGCGCGACCCGGTGCAAGCAGCGTGAAGTACTCGACCTCCGTGCCGTCGGGGCGAGCGATCGTCGTCCGGCCCACCGGCGCGAACTCGACCTCGGCCACGAGATCGTCGTTCAGCTGCGTCACCGGGGCAGGCTCGGCGCCGGCGGTGGTCGTCACGTACGCCTCGCTCGGCCGGTCTGGCCATGAGCCCGTGTACGCGACCGTTCGCCGCCCGGGCCGGGCGGCCACGCCGTCGATGATGATGTCGCCGCCGACCAGTTCGCGGCTCCGCGAGTCGCCGACTCGCGCCCGGTGCAAGGTGACCGAACCGTGGTCGGCCACGACCATCACGAGCTCGCGGTCGCCGGTCCAGCGAAACGGGGCGGGGAGCCCGGGCCAGAGCACGGTGGGCCGATCGAGCTCGGGCGCGACGCGGTCGGGGCCCGCGCTTCCATCGGCGGGCACGACGAATATGTGCGTGTCCTCGTTCCACTCCTCGGTTTCCTGGCCGGCGAACGCGATCGTCGCTCCGTCGGGCGAGAAGACGGGAAACGCGACGCGACCCTTGCCGTTCGTAAGTCGCCGGGCGCGCCCACCATTCGCGGGCACGACCCAGGCGTCGCCGCGGAACTGCCGGTCGTCGCGCCGCGGGTGCCGGTCGGAGGCGAACGCGATCCCCTCGCCGTCCGGAGAGAACGACGGGTCGGCGTGGTCGTACTCGCCCCGGGTGAGCTGCCGGGCCGAGCCGTCCTCGACCTCGAGCACGAACAGGTGGCGGCGGCCGTCCTGCCAGCCGACGCCGTCGAGCCGCGCCGCCAGCCCCCGCACGACCCGAGGCGCGTTGCGCTGAGCGGCGCTGACCTTCGCTCGGTCCGGCACGCCGACGCGGCAGACGACGACGAGGCGCGTCGAGTCCGGCGACCACGCGAACTGGCTCACCGGCCCGGGCAGGTCGCCGACACGAGTCGGCACGCCGCCGTCGAGCGGCGCGAGCCGCACGTGGGCGTGCTCGGCCTTGCCGTCGGGGGCCGAGATGTAAGCGAGCCAACGGCCGTCGGGCGACCAGGCGGGGCTCTTGTCAGCCGGGCCTTCGGTGAACCGCCGCGGGGCCGAGGACCCGTCGGCGGCCGCCACCCAGATCGAGGAGCACAGCCGATCCTTCTCCTCGTCGGCCTCCGCTACCGCGAACGCGATGCGTCGACCATCCGGAGATAGGTCCGGCTCGCCGGTGGCCCTCAGCCGATACGCGTCCTCCGGATGGAAACGTCGCTTCGCCATGAGTCGCCCTCCTGCCCCGTTGTTCGTTCCGCGGTCAAGCGGCCCGCAGCAAATCTACCGATTCCGGTCTCTCGACAACCGGGCTTTGCCAGCAGCCACTGGACGTCGCAGATCCGCCGCTCGGCGAACCCGGCCTCGCAGTAGGCGAGGTACAGGGTCCACAGGCGCTGGAAGCGCTCGTCGTATCCCTGCTCGGCGAGCACGGCGGACTGTGAGGCGAAGTTGCGGCGCCACCGCCGGAGCGTCTCGACATAGTGAACGGTCAGGTCCTCGAGGTGGACTGTCTGCATGTCGGTGCGTCGCGCGACGTTCCGCGCGATCACCTCGAACGACGGCAGGCATCCGCCCGGAAAGATGTGGGTGTTGATGAACGACCTCGAGGCCTTCTCGACCTCGTAGGCGCGATCGTCGATCGTGATCGCCTGGAGGAGCATCGTGCCGTCATCGGCGAGCAGCTCCGAGCACTTGGCGAAGAACGTCCCGGTGTGCCGCCAACCGACGGCCTCGATCATCTCGATCGAGACGAGCTTGTCGTACCGGCCGCTCAGATCGCGGTAGTCCGTCAGCAGGACGGTTACGCGCTGGTCGAGCCCCGCGCGGCGTACTGCGTCGCGGGCGTGGGCGTGCTGCTCACGCGAGATCGTCGTCGTCGTGACCCGGCAGCCACGGGTGGCGGCGGCGTGGATCGCCAGCGCTCCCCACCCCGTGCCGATCTCGAGCAGGTGGTCATCGGGTCCGAGCGCGAGCTTGTCGCAGATCAGCTCGAGCTTGGCCAGCTGCGCCTCCTCGAGCGTCATCGCGGCGTCGTCGAACACCGCGCACGAGTAGCTCATGGTCGGGTCGAGCATGCGCGAGAACAGCTCGTTGCCAAGGTCGTAGTGGGCGGCGATGTGGCGCCGGCGGCGGCAGCGCGTGCTGCGATTGAGATACGCGCGAGCGCGCTGGATCGGGACCCGCACCGGCGCGATCCCGGCGCGGAGCCGATCGAGACCGGACGCGTTCCGCGCCGCCAGGCGGACGAGGGCGGTCAGGTCGGGCGAGTCCCACAGGCCGTGGGCATACGCGTCCGCCAGGCCGCGGCTCCCGCGGAGCGCCATCCGCCACATCTTCGCCGAGCGGACGACGAGCGTCGCCGCCGGTGGCCCGGAGCCGAAGACCCGGCGCTCACCGGCCGCGACCACGGTCAGGGTTCCGGTCCGGATCCGCCGGAGGAACACCGACAGGATCCAGCGGGCCGCGCGGTCGATCACGCCGCGTCCGATCATGCCGCGCTCGCCCTCGGATGCAGGTGCACCCGGGCGCCGGCCAGCACGAGGCCGATCGCATGTCCGTAGATGAGAGCGAGCACCCGGAGGTTCGCGAACGGGTAGCGCGCGGCGACGCGTCCCGCCGAAGCAGGCGTCAGCTCACGGCGGCGCAGCGCGAGCGTCGCGTCGAACGTCAGCTCGTCGCCGCGGCGGCTCTCGATATGGACGGCCAGACGCTCGCCCGGCGTGTCGGTGAGCACGGTGTACCGGTGATCCATCCCCATGAACGGAGAGACATGCAGCGACTTGTCGACGTATGCCGTTCCGCCGGGGACGACGTACGCGCGGCGCTCTCCCCACGGCGTGTTCGTGACCTCGGCGACGACGGACTCGACCTGCGCGCCGGCGGCGTCCAGGCAGTAGTAGAAGCTGACCGGGTTGAAGGAGTGCCCGAAAGAGCGCAACTGGGTCAGGACGCGGACCGGTCCGCTCGGGCGCGGACGACCCTGCGCTTCGACCGCATCGCGAATGGCCTGGTCGAGGGGGCGCGTGGCCGGCCCGAGGTAGTCCCGCCGGCGAAACCGCAGTAGACCCGGCTGCGGCTCGACGAACCGGCCGCCGAGGAGCGTGGGAAGCTCGTCTAGGTCGATGTAGAAGAGCGCCAGCCGATGCCGGAACTGGCGGCGCGGATCGACGCGCCGGTGGCGGATCGTCCCCTCGTAGATGCAGCTCGCGATGCCCGTCATAGCCGTCCGCCGAGCCGCTCGGCGACGCTCAGCGCGCTGCGAACGCCGTCCTCGTGGAAGCCCCACCCCCAGTAAGCACCGCAGAAATGGGTATGACGCCAGCCGCTGACCTCGTCGAAGCGCCGCTGGGCACTGACACCGTCGGCTGTGTAGACCGGGTGCGAGTAACTGATCTTCCGGATCACCTTGGCCGGGTCAATTGCCTCCGTGCGGTTCAGGGTCACGCAGAACTCGCGCTCGGCCCGCAACGACTGCAGACGGTTCATGTGGTAGGTGACGGTCGCGCGAGCCGCGGGCTCGGGTTGCCAGTGGTAGTTCCAACTCGCCCACGCGTGGCGGCGCCGCGGAAGCAGGCGCACGTCGGTGTGGAGCACGGCCTCGTTGTGCTGGTAGGGGATCGCGCCGAGGATCTCGCGCTCGCGGTCACCGGCGTCATCGAGCAGCGCCAGCGCCTGATCGGAGTGCGTCGCCAGCACGACCTCGTCGAAGCGCTCGGCCTCGCCGCCGACCGGACGCACGAGCACGTGATCGTCGCCGCGGGTGACCGCAGCGACCGGCGTGCGCAGACGAAGCCGCCCGTCGAACCGGTCCAGCAGCGCGTCCACGTAGCGTTTCGAACCGCCGACGACCGTCCGCCAGCGCGGCCGGCCACGGAAGCCGAGCATCCCGTGGTTGTCGAAGAACTCGGCGAGGAACCTGGCCGGGAAGCTCCACATCTGTCGCGGATCGGCCGACCACACCGCAGACGCCTGGGGCACGATCAGCTTGTCGATGAACTCGCGGGATAGGCGGAGGTCTTCGAGCCAGGAGCCGAGCGAGGGTCCGCGGCCGGCGTGCTCGTCCGCGAGCAGCGTGCGCGCCGCGCGGTTGAAGCGCGCGAGGTCGGCGACCATGCGGTGAAACCAGGGCTTCAGCAGGTGGCGACGGTTCGCGAACAGGCCGTTCGGCGACGCGCCCGAATACTCGAAGTCGCCGAGTCCGTCACTCACGCCGAAGCTCATCGTCGACGGCTGCCAGGGCACACCGAGAGCAGTGAGCAGCAGGTCGAAGTTCGGGTAGTTGCGGTCGTTGAACACGATGAAGCCGGTGTCGACGTGATGGGTCTCGTTCGGCGTGTCGACCCGGATGGTGTTCGTGTGGCCGCCGGCGTAACCGGCTGCCTCGAACAGCGTGACCTCGTGCCGGTGTTGAAGCAGGTGCGCCACGACCAGTCCGGAGATGCCGGCGCCGACGATCGCCACTCTCATCGCCGTCTCACCATGTCCATGTGGATGATTCGCATCGCGAGCGCGGATTGATCACCGGTCGACGGCAGCCGCCAGCGCGATGCTCGTCAGCGCCGCGCCGCCGCCGACCGCCACCGCGGCAGGGGTAGAAGCCGGTGGCAGCCGACGGCGGCCCATCGCGGTCGCGACCACGTCGGTCAGATCGCCGGCGGCGCTGGCGGCGAGCCAGGGCCGGAGTGGCCCGCCGCGAGTCGCCGCGAGTAGCGCCCCGGTGTGGAGGACTGTCTCTCGCGCACCGAGAGCGCGAAGCGCGACCTGAACCGGCGCGTCCTCGGCGGCCGGACCGAGCCACCGAAGCGCGAGTCGCCGTGGAGCGACGATCAGCGCGACGCCGTAGACGATGCGGAGCGCGATGACTGAGCCAGCAGTGACTCGGGCGGCGGTCATGACCACCAGGTTACCACTTTATGTCGAGATAAACCTCAACGAGTTGTTTAAGTCCCCTCGCTGCGGTACGGTCCAAGCCCGTGCCGTCCTCAGCCCCCGAGCCCGGCTTGACGATGCGCGAGATGTCCGCCCGGAGCGGGGTCAGCGAGGCGACGTTGAGGATGTGGGAAGTCCGGCACGGATTTCCCCAGCCACGGCGCGTGGCGAGCGGCCACCGCCGCTATTCCGAGCAGGACCTCGCGCGCGTCCGCGCGGTGGTTCGGGGCCGCGAGCGCGGGCTTTCGCTTCACGCGGCAATCGAGCTCGCCCACGATGCCGGAGACGACCGGGCGCCCTCGGTGTTCGCGTCGCTGCGCTCGCGCTACCCACAGCTCGAGCCACAGCTGGTTTCCAAGCCCGCCATGCTCATCATGTCCCACGCGATCGAGGACGAGTCCCTGGCGCGCGCCGAGCGGCCGCTACTGTTCGGCTGCTTTGAGCGCGAGCGCTTCTACCGCGCGTCCGAGGGTCGCTGGCGAGAGCTGGCACGCACGGCCGAGGCCGCGGTCGTGCTGGCCGACTTCGGGCGCGTTCGCCGGCCGAAGGGCGGGCCGATCGAGGTCCCGATCGCGCCCTCGGATCCAGTGGGCCGGGAGTGGGCGATCGTGTGCGAGTCCTCGAGCTTCGGGGCGTGTCTCGCCGGCTGGGAGCGGCCGCCCGACGTTCCGGGTGAGCGCTCGTTCGAGGCGGTGTGGACGGTCGAGGCGCCAGCGGTGCGCGTCGCCGCGCAGGTCTGCCTGCGGCTGGCCGCCGCCGGCGCGCCCGACGTCGCCGAGGCTATCGGCGACCGGCTCGACTCGACGCCGGTCGCGCGCGAGCACGAGCTGCGCTCGGCGATCCAGGTCAGCACCCGGATGGTCCGTTACGCCACCACCTTATAGCGACTCGATCCGGGCGTTCGACGAGGGCGCCGGGCGAGCGCAACCTCATAGCGAGTCGATCCCGGCGCGCGCGAGCGCGGCCTCGCAGTAGTTCCATAACCGCTCGCGGTCGCCGTCGCTGTCAACGTCCGGGCCAAACCGGTAGTAAGTGGGGCGCGCGCGTCGGTCGTGCCAGAAGAGCCCGGTCTCGCGCATCGCCTCGGGAGCCGCCCCGAGCCACACGATCGTGTCCGCCCCCTCCTCCGCGTTGCGCAGGATCGGCCGGGTGAGGGTGTGGAACGCCGGCATCGCGCGGGCTATACCAGGCGTCTCCACCCACCCCGGGTGCATCGCCTGCACTACGACGCCCCGACCCCGGAGCCGCTGAGCAGACAGTTCGGTCACCACGACCTGCTCGCGCTTCGTCCGCGCGTACAGCTTCTTCGGGCTGTACGCAGCGCGGTCGGATTCCCAGTCTCCGCCCTGCGGAAGCGGCTGCGTGTACATGCCGCCGGAGCTCACGTTGATGACGCGGCCGAGCAGGCCGGCGAGCATCGTGGTCAGCGCGAGCGGCGCGAGCACGTGCGTCGCGAACATCAATTCGTGCCCGTCGGCCGAGCGCGTTCGCTCGCTTGGCATCACGCCGGCGTTGTTGACGAGCACGTCGAGTCGCGGCTCGCGCGCCGCGAACTCGGTGGCGAAGGACTTCAACGCCGCGAGGCTCCCGAGGTCGCAGACCGCGGGGCGGACGTCGGCGTTCGGACACCGTCCGCGGATCGCCCGCACGGCCTCGGCAGCGCGAGCGTCGTCACGCGCGTGCGCGTGCACCGTGGCCCCGAGGCGGGCGAAGCCGACGGCGGCCGCGAGCCCGAGCCCCGACGCGGCCCCGGTGACGAGCACCGCCGCGCCGTCGATCCGAGGCGGGTCCGCCGGCCACCCCGGCGCTCGCCGCCGCGCCAGCAGGCCGATCCGCCCGTACCCGAGCACGACGCTCCGATCGAGTGCGGTGTCTAGCATCTTGTTGAGATAATACGCAACCAGATGTTGAACTCTGTCATACACCATCTGCACCGGGAGCAACTCGTCCCCCGTCCTCTTGACGACGTGTTCGGGTTCTTCGCGGAAGCCGCCAACCTCGAGCTGATCACGCCTCCGTGGCTCGGCTTCAACCTGGGCGGGTCCGAGACGGTTGCGATGGGCCTGGGGACGATGATCGAGTACCGGCTGCGACTGCGCCGCCTGCCGCTGCGCTGGGTGTCGCGGATCGCGCTGTGGCAGCCCGGACGGGCGTTCGTCGATGTCCAGGTCCGAGGGCCGTACCGAGTGTGGCGCCACCGGCACGAGTTCGAGCGCGCGGGCGACGCGACCTTGGTGCACGATCACGTCGAATACGCGCTCCCGCTCGGGCGTCTTGGCGAGTTGGCGCACGCCGCGTTCGTCGAGCGCGACCTGGCGCGGATCTTCGACTACCGCCGCGCGGCCGTGGCGCGGCTGCTCGGATGACCACGCTGCTGTGGCTCCGCCGCGACCTTCGGGTACATGACCACCCCGCGCTCGAGGCCGCACGCGCCGGAGCCGACGCGCTCGTGCCGGTGTTTTGTTTCGACGATCGGCTTCTCCACGGCCGCCACGCGTCGGGCCCGCGTACTCAGTTCATGCTCGAGTGCCTGGACGACCTCGACCAGTCGCTCCGGGCGCGAGGCAGCCGGCTCGTCCTGCGGTATGGCCGACCGGAGACCGAGATCCCGAGGCTCGTACGCGAAACGAACGCCACCGCCGTGCACTTCAGCGCCGACGTCGGTCCCTTCGCCCGCGCGCGCGACGCGCGCGTGAGTCGTGCGCTCGGGGCTTCCGTCAATGAGCATCCCGGGACGTTCGTAGTCGATGACCTCGACGCGATCCGCACCACCGCCGGGACCCCGTACACGGTGTTCACGCCGTTCTACCGGATGTGGGCGCGCACGCCCCGGCGCGAGCCGCTCGGCGCGGCCCGCAAGCTGCCGCCGCTCCCAAATTCACTGCACCCCGGCTCGCTGCCGTCGCTCGCCGATCTCGGCCTGACCCAGGAGGTCGAAGATCCGCGCTGCCGCGGCGGCGAGACTCGCGCGCGGAAAGCGATCCGCGCCAGCAGCGCACCCCTCTCGCCGTATCTCCACTTCGGATGCATCTCCCCTCGCGAACTCGAGCATCGCGCCGGGGAGCTGGGACGACAGCTGTGCTGGCGGGACTTCTTCGCCCATGTGCTCCTTCACCACCCGCAGAACGCGCGCTCGGAGCACCAGGCCCGGTACCGCGGCACGATCCGATGGAGCCGCGCGCACAAACGGTTCGAGGCGTGGTGCGACGGACGCACCGGCTATCCGTTCGTCGACGCCGGCATGCGCCAACTCAGGCGCGAGGGCTACATGGACAACCGGACGCGACTCGTCGTCGGGTCGTTTCTGACCAAGGATCTCGGGATCGACTGGCGCTGGGGCGAGCGTTGGTTCATGCGCCTGCTGCTCGACGGCGACGAGGCGAACAACAACGGCAACTGGCAGTGGATCGCGTCGGTGGGGGTCGACCCACAGCCGGTGTCGCGCCGGATTCTCAACCCGGCGCTCCAGCAGGCCAGGCATGACCCGGATGGCAGCTACGTGCGCAAGTACGTCCCTGAGCTCGACCAGCACCCAAACGACTACCCGGCTCCGATCGTGGATCACGCCCGCGCGCGCGAGGAGGCCCTCGCTCGATACCGCCGCCAAGCCGGTTGATCCGGGCAACAGGGGCGCGGGCGCGATGGGGCTTACCCGCGATGGGGCTTACCCGCGATGGGGCTTACCCGCACACTCGACCCCCTGCCAGCGGCGAATGCATCCCAGGGTGCGTATAGCGGCCACTTCGACGCACTTGAGCGACGCGAGTCCTCGAGTGTGGAGTTAAGCCGCTCCGCGGTGTGGAATGAAGCCGGTCCGACGTGTGGAGTTGAGCCGCTCCGAGGTGGGGAGTGAAGCCGGCTCCGACGCCCGACACACATAGCGCGGGGCCGGAGGCGATGTACGCCCCCGGCCCCGAGCAGCACCTACCCCAGGGTGTTGGAAATCGTCTATCCCACGAGGGCCGACACGGCGCCGGACTGGATCAGCTCCACAGTCGTCGCGATGTCGACATCCACGTAACGGTCTCCATCGAGGAACGGAACGTGCTCGCGCACGAGGCGGAAGGCCTCCTGCGTCCGCGGGCTGCACCTCTCCACGCCGCGGAGCTCGAGCGCCTGACAGCAGGCCAGGAGATGGATCGCCGCGACGTTCTGCGCGAGCTCGACGATCGAGCGCGCGTCGCGCGCCGCGATCGTCCCCATCGAGACCTTGTCCTGGTTGTGGCACTCGGTCGAGCGCGAGTGGATCGTGGTCGGGTTGCACAGCTTC
Organism: uncultured Solirubrobacterales bacterium; assembly: GCA_963737055.1. Classification (GTDB taxonomy): domain Bacteria; phylum Actinomycetota; class Thermoleophilia; order Solirubrobacterales; family Solirubrobacteraceae; genus Palsa-465. The sequence continues at coordinate 1,121,448 of CAVTRE010000006.1, forward strand.
ATCGCCTCGGCGGTCATCGCCGACGCGCAGATCTGAAGTCCTTTGAAGCCGTGGTGGAGTCCGGCCTCGGGATGGCCGGGTTCAAACCGCGGAATCAGGTTCGGCGTCAGGCCGCGGTTGAACTTCTCGTCGACGACGAGCTCGAGCTGGCGGTCGATGAGGTCACACAGATTCGCCAGCGCGACTTTCAAAGAATCCATCGCCTGGCCGACGTGGCCCCCATAGAAGTTGCCGCCGCTCTCGACGCGTCCGCCGGCCACGTTAAACAGCGGGTTGTCGTCGGAGGAGTTGATCTCGATGGTGAGCCAGCGCTCGACCCAGTCGAGCACGTCGCGCAGCACTCCGGTGACGTGCGGGGCGCAGCGGATCGAGTACTTGTCCTGCACCTGGCGATCGAGCTCGACGAACTCCGCGCCGTCGAGCCCGCCTTCGAACAGCTCGTCGCTGTCGGCAGCCAGACGCGACTCGGCCAGCAGCTCGCGGATGTGGCGCGCGCTCGTGACCATCCCCGGGTGGGGCTTGGCGTCGTCGAACAGGAAGGCGTTGAAGTGGCCGCGGTTGCCGAGCATCGCCTCCGATGCCATCGCGGTCAGCAGATCGGTGATGTCGGCGAGCTCGTAGGCAGCGCCGACCGCCATGCACGCGAACGCGCTCATGAACGACGTGCCGTTGGTGAGCGCGAGACCCTCCTTGGCCTCGAGCAGGATCGGCTCGAGCCCGATCTCGGCCAGGGCGTCCGCGGCTTCGCACTCGTCGCCGTCGAAAGCGACGCGGCCGTCGCCGGCGAGCGCCCGCCCGACATAAGAGAGCGGCGTGAGGTCGCCGCTCGCCCCGACCGATCCGCGCTCGGGGATGAACGGGACGACGTCGTGGTTGAGCAGATCGAGCAAGCGCTCAACGAGTTCGACACGCACGCCCGAGTTGCCCTTCGACAGGCAGTTGGCGCGGAGCAGCATGGTTACACGGGCAACCTCGGGCGGCGCGATCGGGCCCGTGCCCGCACCCATGAAGCGCAGGATGTTCTGCTGCAGCCGGGCCGCCTTGCCAGGGGAGATCTGGCGGTGCGCACTGTCGCCGAAACCGGTCGTAACCCCATAGATCGGTATCTCTTTGGCGATCAGCTCATCCTTGAGCCGCTTGCTCGCGCTGACGGCCCGGGCAGCATGCTCGGACAGTTGCACCATGCGGGTTCGTCGAGAGACCTCGAGCGCGTCGCGCACACTGAGCGACGCGCCGTCAAGTTCAAGCGCCGTCCGACCGGAACGCCCCTGCGTCGCCGAAGTGATGACGGCCATCGTCGAACTCTCCCGCGGTGATAGGCTCGACGCAACTCACACGCACTCGATCGCTAGTGAAATGCAGCTCAGTCGCCCTCTAGACGGCATTGACCGCAAGATTGTTGCGTTGTTACAGGCCGACGGAAAGCGGACGTTCGCGGCCATCGGCGCCGACGTCGGCCTGTCGGCGACCGCGGTCAAGCGCCGCGTAGACCGCCTCGAGGGCGACGGCGTGATCACCGGGTACGGCGCGCGTATCAACTGGCGGGCGCTCGGCGATGCGATCGAGTCGCTGATCGAGATCTACTGCGCCGACCGAACGTCGCCGGCCGATGTTGGACGCTCGCTGGCGACGGTCGACGAGATCGTCTCGGCGTTCACGGTCTCGGGCGAGGCCGACGCGGTGATCCGCGTACGGGTGGACAGCATCGAGCATCTCGAACGGCTGGTCGAGCGGCTCCGGCGCGACCCGAACATCGTCAGGACGCGGACCCTGATCGTGCTCTCGACGCTGCTGGACCGGCCATGACCGAAACGTTCGCGTCACCGGACATCGCGATCGACCGCCGCGCGGACGGCGCGATCGTCCTGACCTCACGGGTCGCGCTCACCGCGTGGGAGCCATCGATCACGGCCGTGCTCCGCAAGCGCGCCGCGGACCACCCCGACCGGCCGTTCGCCGTCCACGGGGGCGTCACGCTCACCTACGGCGAGGCAAAGCAGCGATCCGACGCGCTCGCCGGCGCCTTCTCCGCGCTCGGCCTCGGTCCCGACAAGCCCGTGATGATCCTGTCGGGCAACTCGCTCGAGCACCTGGTCGTAAGCCTCGCCGCGTACGCCGCCCGCGCGCCGGTGATGCCGATCAGCGTCGCCTACTCGCTGATGAGCTCCGATCACGCGCGGATCAAGGCGATCGCCGAGCTGACCGAGCCGGGCCTGGTGTTCGCCGACGACGCCGGCCCGTTCTCCGGCGCACTCGACGCGCTGGCGCCGCATGCACCACAGGTGCTCGTCGCCCGCGGCGAGCGGTCGGGCGCGCTCCGCCTCGCCGACTTGTGGGAAACCAACGCTCACGGCGACAGCCCGCTCGATGGCGATCCGGGTCCGGGCGCCGATACGGTGGCAAAACTTCTATTCACATCAGGATCAACCGGCGTTCCGAAGGGCGTTATCAACACCCACCGGATGCTGTGTTCCAACCAGGCGATGCTTCGGCTGCCATGGCCGTTCCTGTCCGAGGAGCCGCCGATCCTCGTCGACTGGCTGCCGTGGAGCCACACGTTCGGCGGTAACCACAACCTGAACCTAGCGCTGTTCAACGGCGGCACGATCCACATCGACGACGGCCGGCCGGCGCGGGCAGGTGGGAACCCATTTTCGAAGACCCTCGCCGCGTTGAGCGAGGTCCCGCCGACGCTGTACTTCAACGTGCCGGCCGGCTACGCGCTGCTCGCGCCTGCGCTCGAGAGCGACCCCGCGCTCGCCGAGCGGTTCTTCAGCCGCCTGCGGTTCATGTTCTACGCGGCCGCGGCCCTGCCCGACGCGTTGGCCGCGCGCCTGCGTGACGTCGCGCGAAAGCATGCCGACCACGAGGTGCCGCTGACCTCGAGTTGGGGCACGACCGAGACGTCGCCCGCGGCCACGACGATGCACTACCTCGGCGCGCCGACCGGATGCATCGGCGTCCCCTATCCCGGCGTCAGCGTCAAGCTCGCCCCGGTCGGCGACAAGCTCGAGATCCGGGTCAAGGGACCGAACGTCACGCCCGGCTACTTCCGCCAGCCCGAGCTGACCGCGGCCACGTTCGACGAGGACGGCTACTACCGCTCGGGCGACGCAGCCACGTTGATCGACGACCAGGACCCGAACCGGGGAATGATGTTCGACGGGCGGATCGCCGAGAACTTCAAGCTCCTGACCGGCACCTGGGTCGCGGTGGGATCGCTGAGAACTCGCCTCCTAAGTACCGCCGGGGTCCTCAGCGACGCCGTGATCGCGGGGCACGACGCCGAGTACGTGGCGGCCCTGGCCTGGGTCAACCAGGCCGAGGCGCAGAGCGACGCGACCGCGCTTCGCGAGCGCCTGTCGCAAGCGCTCACCCAGCTGAATCAGGATTCGGGTTCGGCATCGCGCGTCGAGCGCCTGCTCCTGCTCGAGACGCCGCCGAGCCTCGACGCCGGCGAGATCACCGACAAGGGTTACCTGAACCAGCGACGGTGCCTCGAGTGCCGTGCGCGCGACATCGACCGGCTGTACGCGGACCCCCCCGGCCCGGAGGTGATCACCCCAGCGCCGGCTTAGGCGGAGCTCACGGCGGACAGGGGTCCTCGACGGGCGCTCGTCCCCTGGCGCGCCCGCGGACGCGGGCGAGGAGCGGCGGCGAGTACCAGGCGGGACCTTCCATGTCGACGAAGCGCCTGAGATTCGGGGTTTGCGGGCGCGCGCCGCCGAGCGCGTAGAGCAGGACGGCGATCAGCGCACCTGCGACGGCGAGTCCGAACCCGATCCACAGCGCGATCCCGGTACCGGTGGTCAGGTTTCCCCCGACCGTAACCGCGAAGTGCACGAAAATGGGCGCGATCATGAACGCCGCGACCGCGCGCAGCAGCTCGACGATCGCGAACACGCGCTGGAGGTTATTGGACGGCAGCGAGAAGCCGGCCACGAACAGGGCCGGCGCGACACTCGCGCCGAGTCCGACGCCGGTGAGCCCCGCCCCGATCAGCGTGAGCGCCTGACTGGGAGGAAGCTCGATCCGGAAGACCGCGATGCCAGCGGCCAGGAACGCCATGCCCACGAGCGGCAGGTAGTGCATCGCGCGGCTCTTCATCACGATGCCGAGGGCGAATGCCGTGAGCACCGCCCCGCCCAACTCCGGCAGGAACAGCAGACCCACGTGCAGCGCGGAGTAGTGGGGCGCGAGCAGCGCTGCGGTCAGATCGGTCGCCGCGACCGAGGCGGCGGCGGCGAACAGAGCAAGGGTGACCGCGGCCACGGGGATCGTGCTCGAGAGCATGGTGCGGATGGTCAGGAGCGGGCGCTTGGAGCGATACTGGTTGACGATCAGGACGACGATCAGACCCAATCCGACGATCAGCGGCACCACTGTCCTCGCGTCCAGGAACTTGTGCGTGAGCAGCTGCGACGCGCCGTAGAAAGCGGAGACGCAACCCACGGCCGCGAGGGCGATCACATTGGCGGCCCAGGGAGCGCTGCGATCCATCGGGGGCGAATCCTCGAACGTCAGAAGCGAAAGCACGAACGCGGTGAACGAGACGCCCGCGACGATCCAGAACAGCGGCCGCCAGGCGTTGGCACTCGCCTGTAGACCTCCGAGGGTGGGGCCGAGCGCGACGGCGCCGAAGATGCACATGCTCATGATCACCGCCGTCTCGCGGAGCCGATCGAGTCCGAAACTGAGCACGAGCGGCGGCACGGCCGCGATCAGGAGCAGGCTCGTGCACAGACCCTGCAGCACTCGCCCGGTGATGAACATCGCGGGACTCGACGCCGCCGCGGTCAGGACCGAGCCGATCACGAGCACCGCCGCGTACAGGACCATCATCCGCCGCTGCGGCAGATGCTGTGCGAACTGGACCGCCAGCACAGTCCCGACCGCATAGCCGGCGTTCGCCAGGCCCGACCCCAGGCTCATCGTCTGGAGGCTCGTATGCAGGTCTTTCGCGATGATCGGCGTCAACGGCTGGAGCGCGGCCGACAGCGCGAGATAGGGCACCAGCGCGAACACGACCATCGCGGCCGCGGCCGGATAGCGACCGGCCAACCGCCCAGGTCGGATCGTTTGACGCTCGGCAAGCATCCGCTTCAAGAAATAGCAGAGTGGCCCCGTGGGGCTCAGCGACCGGGGGCGCTAGCGACCGGGAGCCGGGCGGACCGCGATCGTCACGTCGACGAGCGCGCACAGCCTGTCTTGGGCGTCGCGGAACTCGTGGCCCCACGTCCACTCGCGGTCGTCGTGGCCGCGCAGCGCGGCTTGGACGTCAACAGTGCCGCTGGTGATCGGGCGCAGGAAGCTCGCGTAATTGCTGAGCCCCGAGCCGATGAAGCCGTCGCGCCACACGTTGTTGACCGTGGCTACCGACGCCACCGTCTCGGCGACCGCGGAGTAGATGCCGCCGTGCATCAGCCCGAGCGGCTGCTTGAGGTTCTCACGGACGGTGAAGCGCACATGCGCCGAGGTTTCCGTGAGGTCGACCCACTCGAGCCCGAGGAAGCCCTCGAAGGTGTTCGCGAGCGGGATGACGGGGGCTGGGAGCGATGCGCGGTCCCAGGGCGGCGGGCCGTCGCTCACGCGCGCCCGGGGGTCGCGACCGCCGCGGCCCTCACCCCGCCCCCAGCACGACGGACTTGGTCTCCGTATAGAAGTCGAACGCCTCCTCGCCGTGCTCCTTGCCGTAGCCGCTCGACTTCCAGCCGCCGAACGGGAGCTCGTCGTAGACCTTCGTACGCGAGTTGATCCAGGTGTAGCCCGCCTCGATGCGGGTGGCGGCTTCGCGGGCTCTTCGCAGGTCTTTCGTCCAGACGGACGACCCGAGTCCGAACGGAGACGCGTTCGCGTGGGCGATCGCCTCGTCGAGATCGCTTACACGCCAGATCGGAAGCGCGGGGCCGAACACCTCCTCGGTCGCCATCGGCGAATCGTGCGGGGGATCGACGACCACCGTGGGTGCGTAGAAGAAGCCGTCGGCGAGGTCAGGGTCGTCGGGGGGTCCGCCGCCGGTCCGCAGCTCGCCGCCGGCGTGCAGGGTCCGCGATACCTGGCCGGCCACCTCGGCGCGCTGTGCGTCGGTGTGCATCGGGCCCATCTGCGTCCCCTTGACGTCACCCCGGCCCACCTTCAGGCGCTTGGCCTTTTCGACGATCGCATCGATCACCTCGTCGGCCACCGCCTCGAACACGTACACGCGCTTGATCGCCAGGCACGCCTGGCCGCAGTTGTAGAAGCGCCCCATGCTCGCCGCGCTGGCGGCGGCGGCGATGTCGGCGTCGTCGCAGATGATCATCGGGTCAGAGCCGCCCAGCTCGAGCGTGATGCGCTTGGTTCCGCGCGCCGCCTGCGCCATGATCCGCTCACCGACCGGGGTCGACCCGGTAAACGCGATCTTCCGCGTGAGCGGGTGCGTGACGAGCGCCTCGCCCGCTTCGGAGCCGCGGCCGGTGATCACGTTGAAGACACCGTCCGGGAGGCCGCCTTCGGATAGCAGCTCGGCGAACCGCAGGGTGGTCAGCGGTGTCGTCGCCGCGGGCTTGGCCACGACCGTGTTGCCGGCGACCAGCGCCGGCGCGAGCTTGTTGCACAGCAGCGTGGTCGGGAAATTCCAGGGCACGATCGCGCCGACCACGCCGATCGGCCGGCGCAGGACATAGCCCTCGACGCCGGGATCGAGGTTCGGCGTGTGGACGCCGCGTAGCGCCTTCGACAGGCCGACATAGTGAAGGAGGGTGTCGATCGCCTTGGTGAGCTCGATCTTCGAGTCCCGGAGGGTCTTGCCCTGTTCTCTGGTGAGCAGCGGAATCAGCTCGTCGAGGTGCTCCTCGACGTGGTGCGCCGCACGCCCGAGTACCTCGCCGCGTTTCGACACCGCGAGCTCCGACCATGCGCCGAGGGCGCCGGCGGCTGCCTGCACGGCGACGTCGACGTCGCTTTCGGTCGCGGACGCGACCTCGGCAAACGCCTTCCCGTCTGCGGGGTTGACGACCTCGAGCGGATCGCCGGTGTTGTGGTGCTCCTCGCCCGCGATGAACGAGCCGGCGTACGTGGTCATGGTCTCGGTCGTCATGCGCCCACGAACTCCGGCTGGCGCTTCTCGACGAACGCGTGCAGGCCTTCGTCGGCATCCCTGGACCTGAACAAGTTCTCCATCAGTTCGCCCTCGAGCGCGAGCCCGTCCGCGAGCGCCCGCTCGCCCCCCACGTACACGCACCGCTTGATCGACGCGATCGCCAGCGCGGCGCCGCCGGCGAGTCGCGAGGCGTACTCGAGCACCCGGGCCTCGGCTTCCTCGGCGTTGTAGACGTCGGCGACGAGTCCCCACTCGCGCCCCTCCTCGATGCTGAACGTGCGCCCGGTGACGAGCAGCTCCAGCGCCCGGCTCGGACCGATCAGGCGGGTCAACCGCTGAGTTCCGCCGTTGCCGGGGAGGAGCCCGAGCGTGACCTCGGGCAGACCGATCTTGTAGCGGCCGGCCGCGCCGAGGCGGATGTCGCACGCCAGCGCGATCTCGAGCCCGCCGCCGAGCGCGTGGCCGGCGATGTACGCGACGAACACCTGCGGCGCAGCCGCCATCTTGTGGAACGCCGCCTGGCTTACGCTGATCATCTCCATATTGGCCTCGACGTCGCCCTCGAGGAACTTCTTGATGTCGGCGCCAGCCGAGAAGAACTTCGGGTTGGCGCTCTGGACGGTCACGACCCTGGTGGCGCTCGAGATGGCCTCGTCGACCGCCGCGGCGTACTCGGTCATGAACTCGAGGTCGTAAGAGTTGGCCGGCGGCTTGTCGAGCGTGATGAAGCCGAGCGGACCGTCGTCGTGGTAGGTGACAGCCATGGTTATGCGAGACCTCCGACGACGACGGACTTAATTTCCACGTAGGAGTCGAGCGCCTCGATCCCGTGCTCCTTGCCGTAGCCCGACGCCTTGACGCCGCCGAACGGCAGCTCGTCGTAGCCGTAGTGGATTTGGTTGACCCAGGTCATACCCGATTCAATCTCCTGCGCCGCGCGATGGATCAGCCGGGCGTCGTGTGTCCAGATGCTCGACCCGAGGCCATATGGGGTGTCGTTCGCCCGTGCGATCGCATCGTCGAAGTCGGTGAACCTCTCGACCGGGAGAACCGGTCCGAAGACTTCTTCGCGCATCAGGCGGGAGTCGTGGGAGGGTTCGGCGATTACGGCGGGCTCGAGGAAGAACCCCTTGGGGTGGTCCGTGGTTCCGCCCCCGATGAGGAGCTCGCCTCCGTTGGCGACGCCGTCCTCGATCTGCGCGAGGAGCTCGTCCCGTCCTTGTCGCGTGTGGATCGGACCCATCCGGAGCTTTGGCTTCTCGGCTTTAACGGTCCCGTCGCCGGGCTCGTAGCGCCCGACCCGCTCGACGAGCTGCGAGACGAAGCCGTCGTAGACCGAATCGTGCACGAACACGCGCTTGCACCCGAGGCACGCCTGGCCGGCGTTCCAGTAACGGCCGATGATCACGGCCTTGACCGCCGCGTCCACGTCGGCGTCGGCGCAGATGATCACGGGATCGCTTCCGCCGAGCTCGAGGGTTAGGCGCTTGAGGTCTGGCGCAGCGAGCTCCGCCACGCGCCGTCCCACTGCGGTCGACCCGGTGAACGCGACGCGCTTGACGTCCGGGCTTTGAACGAGCGCGTCTCCAATGTCTTTGCCGCGCCCGGTGAGGACGTTGAGGACGCCGTCCGGCACGCCCGCCTCGCTGAACAAGCGTGCGACTTGCAGAGTCGCGAGCGGCGTGGTCGCCGCCGGCTTCGCGACGACCGTGTTTCCGGAAGCCAGTGCCGGCGCGACCTTCGTCCCGAGCAGCGTCAGCGGGAAGTTGTACGGGGTGATCGCCGCGCAGACGCCCATCGGCCGGCGGATCACCATGCCGTAGGCGGAGCCGAGCGTTGAGGGCAGGTCCTGGTAGGCGCCGCGCACCTTGGTCGCGGCCTCGGCGTAGTAATGGACGCCGTGCGCGAGGTGGGTCACTTCGCCCATCGCCTCGGCGATCGGCTTGCCCTGCTCGGACGTCAGCGTCGCGGCGAGCTCTTTGGCGTTGGCTTGGATGAGGTCCGCGGCCTTCGCCAGTATCGCCGCGCGCTTCTCGACATCGGTCTTGGACCACTCGGCGAACGCGCGCTTGGCGGTCGCCACCGCCAGCTCGACGTCCTCGGGCTTGCCCGCCGGGACCGTCGCCACCGTATCTTCCGTGGCCGGGTTGACGACCTCGAGCTCCTCATGAGCGGCCGCCTGGCGCCACTCACCTCCGATCAGCATCTCGGGCACGCTGCCTCCAGTGTCGTTTCAGGGAACGCGCTCGTGGTGGCGAACGCGACTCGTTCTCAGATAATGCTCGCGCAACTCTTGATAGTGCTGCGCGGCGCGGCCGGTCCAGGCCAGCGCGGACCCCGACAGCTCCTTCTTGATCTGGGCCGGTACTCCGGCGGCGAGGACGCCCGCGGGGATCTCGGTCCGCTCGGACACGACCGCGCCGGCGGCGACCATCGCGCCCGCGCCGACGCGCGCGTGCTGGAGGACGATCGCGCCCATTCCGATCAGGGCGCCGTCCTCGATCGCGCACCCCTCGAGCATCGCGCCGTGGCCGACGACGACTTGTTCTCCGATCACGGTGGGGAGATCGCTTGCGCAGTGGATCACGGCGGTGTCCTGGATCGAGCACCCGGCGCCGATCTCGATGTGCGAGACATCGCCGCGGAGCACGGTCCCGAACCAGATATTGCACCGCTCGCCGACGCGGACGTCGCCGATCAGGACCGCGGTGGGCGCGAGGAACACCTCCTCGCCGATGGTCGGCCCGACTCCGTCGAGCTCAACGATCGTGGCCACTTGACCTCACCATGGAGAGACTATACGATGGCGGGCGTTAGTCAAGTGTCACACGTCGCTCCCGAAGAACTCGCCCCCTGGACCGAAGAACAAGTGCAGCAGCACTTGGCCGCCGGCAAGCTCGTCGAGGGGCTGCAACACATGTCGCCTCGCTATCTCGAGGGCATGCGCCGGATCCTTACGGTGTCGGCCGATACCGAGTTCGTGAGCGCGCCGGCTTATCTGCGCGCCGCCCAGCACGCTCCGGCGTTGAACAACTTCGGGTCCGCGATGTCGATCATCCAGGACGAGCTCGCGCACGCCCACATCGGCTACCGGCTGCTCGGGGACCTTGGCGTGGACATGGACGAGTTGATTTATGAGCGGCCGGCGGGTTCGTTCAAGTACCCGTACGCGTTCGACGTGCCTCTGAACTCGTGGGTCGAGCTGGTGTGCGCGAACGCGCTGTACGACCAGGCCGGGTTCGTGCTCCTGTCCGACGTGTACCAATCGAGCACGTTCGGTCCGTGGAAGCGCGCGCTCGCCAAGGTCGACAAGGAGGAGACGTTCCATCTCCGGCACGGGCGGACGTGGCTGCGCAAGCTGTCGAAGGATCCTGCTGGTCGCGCCGAGGTTCAGGCCGCGGTCGACTGGATGTTCATCCTCACCCTGGAGTGGTTCGGACTACCGGACTCGTTGAAGCAGCACTCCGAGCAGCTCGATTACGGCTTCAAGGGCAAATCGAACGATGAACTCCGGCAGTGGTGGATGTCGGAGGTTGTTCCTTTTATGGATGAGATAGGTATCCGTGTGCCCGCCCATCACGCCATCGAGCGGGATGTTTACGTGATCGACTGTCCGTTCCCCGCCGCTTTCGACGAGGAGAAGCGTTCGTGGTTGTTGGACGATGGCGCGATTTCATGGGATGACGTGATCGCGCGGTGGCGGTCGAAAGGGCCGATGAACACCGACTACGTGCGGACGCTGCAGCGCGGTTACCGAACCACTTCGCTTCGGAGGGCCGTGTGAGCGTCGAGGCGCGGTTGTGGGAGGCGCTTCGTCACGTCGAGGATCCCGAGATTCCCGTGTCGGTCGTCGGGATGGGTTTGATCGTGTCGGTCGCGTACCGGACGTCGGAGCGCGCGGCGGATTTGCAGATCACCTATACGAGCATGGGCTGTCCGGCGATGGAGTTCATCGAAGAGGACATCCGGGACGCGCTGTTGGGTGATCCGGACGTCGACGTGGTGAACATCGAGGTGGTCTGGGATCCGGTGTGGACGAAGGCCCGGCTTCGGGACGAGGCGCGTTCTCGGATGCGTGAGCTCGGGATCGCGGTATGACCGCGCGCCGACTGGAGACGACCCCATGAGCCGTGCGGACGAAACGGTGTGGGAGGTGTTCGCCCGCAGGGAGTACGCCGAGCCGCTCCATCACGTGGGTACGGTCACCGAGGAGGACGAGGATCTGGCGGTGGTATCGGCGCGCGCGATCTACGACGAGCAGCCCTGGATCGAGATGATCATCGTGCCGCGGGGTTCGATCCGGGAGGCGATCAGGGCGTGAGCAGCCTGCGCGTCGATCCCGCCACCGCGACGATGATCTCGCTGATCGGATCGCTCGCCGACAACAAGAGCGCGCTCGGGCGGCGCTATGGCGAATGGGCCGTGAGCGCGCCGACGATCGAGTCCGCAGTGGCGGCGGCCGCGATGGCTCAGGACGAGCTCGGTCACGCGCGTTCGACGTACCCGGTCCTGGACAAGCTCGGCGTCTCGCGTTCCGAGGAGACCGGTCTGGACGCCGGTCACCCGATGTTCGTGATCTCGCGCGAACTGCCCGACTGGGCGTCGTTCATCGCGGCGAACCTGGTTGTCGACGGCGTGCTCACTACGTTCGTGGCCTCGGCGCGCACAAGTTCGATTGAGCCGCTGGCGCAGCGGGCACGCAAGATCCTCCAGGAGGAGGGCGCCCATCGTGTGCACGCCGAGGCGTGGGCTCGGCGGATCGCTCGGGTTGGCGGCGACGATCAGTCGCTGCTGCGGGTGCGAGTTTCCGAGATGTGGGCGTCGGCGGCACGCTGGCCCGGCCCCGACTCGGACCCCGGATACGCCGAGGCTGTGGCGACCGGCATGGTCGACTCCGGCCCCGCGGCGATCCGTGGCCGCGTGCGCGACTGGCTTGGTGCGCTGATCGACGACGTGGCGCTCGACGAGCCGTCGGACTGGTCGGATTGGGACGAGCAGCTTCGCCGATGACCTGCCCGTTCTGTTCGTCGGACGACGTCGAGCTCGTGTCGCCTTGGGGCGGGCAGATGATCACGAGCCAGATGCGCTGCCGACGGTGCAATACGTACTTCGAGGCGATCCGGGACGCCTTCGAGGGCACTCCGGACGAGAACCCCTCATGGACGATCAGCTCCGTCGACGGTCGGTAGGCGCCCCGGCGGCGCGCTCGCTGCTTCTGACGATCCTCGGCGAGTACGTCCTCCCGCGGGGCGAGGCGGTGTGGCAGGAGACGCTGGTCGGCGCGCTGGTGTCGGTCGGCTATAGCCAGCACGCGGCGCGGCAGGCGCTGGCGCGGAGCGTTCGCGACGGGTGGTTGGTGAGCGCGCGCCACGGTCGTCGGGCGCGGGTGTCGTTGAGCGCGCGGACGGCTGACCTGCTGGCGAGCGGCGCCTCGCGGATTTACTCGTTCGGGCTGCCGTGGCAGTGGGATGGACGATGGCTGGTGTTGATTCTGCGCGTCCCCGAGGCGCGGCGCGAGGTCCGACATCAGCTGCGGACGCGCTTGGCCTGGGCCGGGCTCGGCTCGATGGGCGGCGGGGTTTGGTTGACACCACATGTCGAGCGCGAATCCGAGCTCCGTGAGGTGGTGTTGGAGGCGCCGGCGGCCGACGCCACCTCGTTCGTCGCTTCGCTCGGCGCGTTCGGTAGCCCCTCGGAGGTGGTGGCGGCGGCCTGGGATCTCGACCAGGTGCGCTCGGCGTACGAGGCGTTCATCGCGGATTTCGGGGCAATCCGGCCGTCGTCCTCCTCCTCCTCCTCCGAGGCGTTTTTCCGGATGCAGACGCTGCTGGTTCACGCCTGGCGGAAGTTCCCGTTCCTCGACCCGGATCTGCCGTCTGAGCTGCTGCCCGCCGGCTGGCCCCGCCGGCGAGCTCACGACCTGTTCGTTAGCCGACACTCTCGGTGGTGGGCCGGCGCGCGGTCGTACTTCGACTCGCTCGAGGCCGATCGTCCGCCCCGCGACGCCGTGGCGGCCTGAGTCACCGACCCGAGCCTGACCGCCAGGTCGCCCGGATCCCCGCGGGCTTTGGGAAGAAACTATGACTATTCCGTAGTTTCTTCCCAAACGTCAAACACGAGCGCCGGGCCGACCGCCCGGCGCCGTTGGCGTATCTGGGGGGCGGTAGGCTCGGACGGCCGTGCCGTCCACCACCCTCAGCATCGCCGGCGGACAGCTCGAGCTTGTCGACATCCCCGGCGACCCCGACAAACCACCCTTTGTGCTTCTGCACGAGGGGCTTGGTTCGGTCGGGCTGTGGCGGGGATTTCCCGACCGGCTGGCGGCGGCCACGGGCCGGAGAACCGTGGCCTTCTCGCGCTTCGGCCACGGGCAGTCGGATCCGCCACCAGAGCGAAGGACCCCATCCTTCATGCACGAGGAGGCGGGGAACGTCCTGCCCGAGGTTCTCGAGGCGCTGAACCTCGACGACCCCGTGCTCGTCGGGCATAGCGACGGCGCCTCGATCGCGCTGATCTACGCCGCCGATCATCCCGTTCATGCGGTCGTGGCGATCGCGCCCCATGTGTTCGTCGAGGACATCTGCCTGACCGAGATCCGCCACGCCCGCGAGGCCTACGAAGCCGGCGGTCTGCGCGAGCGGATGGCACGCCATCACCAAGACCCGGACGCCGCCTTTTTCGGGTGGAACGACGTCTGGCTACATCCCGACTTTCCAGACTGGGACATCACCGACGTCCTCGGGCGCATCGAGTGCCCGCTGCTGCTGATCCAGGGCGAGCACGACCAGTACGGGACGATGGCGCAGCTCGACGCGATCGAGCAGCGCGCCGACGGCCCGGTCCGCCGGGTTCACCTCGACTGCCAGCACTCGCCGCCGACCGAGCTGCCCGACGAGACGATCGACGCGATCGCGCAGTTCGCGGCGATTCTCCGCGGCAACCAGATCCGCCTCGCCGAAGAGCCGTACGACGGCCCGGGAGGGCAGGCGCTCGTCCCTGCCTACGTGGACGAGATTCGCGCGATGTACCCGGATTGGACGCCGGAAGACCCGCCGCGCCTCACCGCAAACGATGTCGAACCGCCGGCGGGCTGCTGGCTCGTCGCATACCGCGGCGCCGATCCGATCGGCTGCGCCGCGCTCAAGCGCCTCGACGAGCGCACGGCGGAGATCAAGCGGGTGTACGTCTCGCCGGATGCACGGGGCACCGGTGTCGCCCGCGCGCTGCTCTCCCGCCTCGAGGAGATCGCCCAGTCCGCCGGCTATGACCGTCTCCGTCTCGATACGGGCGCCCGGCAACCGGCTTCGGTCGCGCTGTTCACCTCGATCGGATACGAGCAGATTCCCGACTACAACGGCAATCCCGTCGGGGCCCACTGGTTCGAGAAGCGGCTCGCCTGACCGACGACGTGACCAACGAACCCGAGCACCGCGTCACGATCCGACTCGCCTCGCTCCGGGACGCCGAGGCCATCGCGCCCCTGCTCGGGCAGCTCGGATATCCAACGACCGCAGCCGAACTGGCAGAGCGCATCGAGCGGCTGTCCGACCGCCCCGATGGCGAGGTCCTGGTTGCCGAGCTCGACGGCGAGGTCGTGGGCCTAGCCGCCTACCAGCTGATCGACGTGATCGAGCGACCTGATCCGCAGTGCCGGATCACGGCGCTGGTGGTCGACGATCGCCATCGGCGACGCGGCGTCGCCTACGCGCTCCTCCACACGATCGAGGAGACGGCCCGCGACTTCACGTGCTTCCGGCTCGAGGTGACCACGCGGGCGGATCGTGACGACGCCCTGGCCTTCTACCGCGCCGCCGGATTCGACGAGCGACCTCGCCGCCTGGTCAAACCGCTCGAGCACCCGCAGGATGATCTCTGACTAAAATCAGAGAATGGCCGGCGCGTTCGTCGATCAGGTCCGGAGCTTCAACCGGATCGTGACCCAGCGCGTCGGAGCGCTCGACGACCGCTATCTGCAAAGGGACCGGCCGCTCGGCCAGGACCGCGTGCTGTGGGAGATCGGGACCGAAGGGTGCGCCGTGCGGTCCCTCCGAGCTCGGCTCGGCCTCGACGCCGGACACCTCAGCCGCCTCCTTCGGGCGCTCGAAGGTGCCGGCCTGGTGGTCACCATGCCCAGCCCGGCCGACGGCCGAATCCGAGTCGCGGCGCTGACCCGGAAAGGGCTGTCAGAGCGAGCAATCCTCGATCGCCGCAGCAACGACCTGGCCGAGTCCATCCTGGCTCCGCTCAGCGCCGACCAGCAACAGGAACTCGTCCGCGCGATGCGCACGATCACCCGGCTGCTGACCACCGCGACGATCGAGATCCGACCGGCTGATCTGAGGAGCGACGACGCGCAGCGCTGCCTCCGCGCCTACTTCGCCGAGCTGCATCGTCGCTCGGACACCGGCTTTGACGCCGGCGCCGGGATCTCCGCCGAGCCCCACGAGGTCACCCCGCCGGCCGGCCAGTTCCTCGTCGCCTACCGGCGCGACGAGCCGGTCGGGTGCGGCGCGGTCAAACATCACCCCGGCGCGCCCTCGGAGGTCAAGCGGATGTGGGTGGCGGAGTCGGCCCGCGGCGCGGGGATCGCCCGACGATTACTGGCCGAGCTCGAGGCCGATGCAGTTGCGAGCGGCGCGACCACAGCGCGACTCGAGACGAACAGAGCGCTCAAAGAGGCCATCGCTATGTACCGCTCCGCCGGATATGTCGAGGTCCCAGCCTTCAACGACGAGCCGTTCGCCCACCACTGGTTCGAGAAGCAGCTGACAGCCGCAACCTGATCGTGGCAACCTCGCACCGTGCGGCTGACCTTCATCGGCTCGGGCGACGCATTCGCCGGTGGCGGTCGCTTTCAGGCCTGCCTGCTCCTCCAAGGCGGCGAGGAGCCGATGCTGCTCGACTGCGGGGCGACCACGCTCGTCGCGCTCAAGCGAGCCGGAATCGACCCCGCGTCGATCGGCTACGTCGCGCTCAGTCATCTCCATGGCGACCACTTCGCCGGCCTTCCCTGGCTGATCCTCGACGGCCAGTTCTCCGGGCGGACCAAGCGACTTGAGGTCGCCGGCCCGCTCACCACCGGTGAGCGTGTCGAGCAGACGTTTGGGGCGCTCTACCCCGGCACGGCCGAGGCCGATCGCGCGTTCTCGACGACCTTCACCGACCTGCCCGAACGGACCCCGTGGGAGTTCGGCCCCGCGCGTATCACCGCATTCGAGGTCGCCCACTCGAGCGGCGCGCCCTCGTATGCCCTGCGGGTCGAATACGCCGACAAGGTCATCGCCTACTCGGGGGATACCGAGTGGACCGACGCGCTGATCGACGTCACCAAGGAGACGGACCTGTTCGTGTGCGAGTGCAACTTCTTTGAGAGGAAGGGCTCTGGGCACATGGACTACCGGACGCTCGTCGAGAAACGCCCCCAGCTCGGCTGCGATCGGATGGTGCTCACGCACATGAGCGACGAGATGCTCGGTCGCCTCGGCGAGGTCGAATTCGAGACTGCCTTCGACGGAGCGGTGATCGACCTTTGAGCGGTCCGGCGTGACCCGCGCGGCCGCGCTCGCCCCGCCCGCCCTCGCTCTCCTCGCGCTCGCCCTCCTCGGGCTCGCTTCGACCACCGGGGCGATCGCGACCGCGGCGCCGGCCCGCATCCTCCGGGTCGGCCCCGGGCAGCGGTACCGGACGCCGTGCCAGGCGATCGCGGCCGCCCACCCCGGGTACACGATCGAGATCGACGCCCGCGGCAATCGGACCTACCGCGGCGACGTCTGCGCCTGGTCGACCAACCGGCTGACGATCATCGGCGTCCGCGGACGCGCCCACATCGAGGCCGCCGGAAAGAGCAGCCAAGGAAAGGCGATCTGGGTGATCGCCGGCAGCGACACGACGATCGAGAGCATCGAGTTCTCCGGCGCCCGCGTGCCCGATCAGAACGGCGCCGGCATCCGCCAGGAGGGCGCGAACCTGCTCGTCGAGCACTGCTACTTCCACGACAACCAGGAGGGAATCCTCGCCGGCGACAACCCCGCGAGCACCATCGTGATCGACTCCACCGTGTTCGCCCACAACGGCGCCGGCGACGGCTTCTCGCACAACCTCTACATCAACCACGTTCGCAGCTTCACGCTGCGCTACAGCTACTCGACCGACGCACGGGTCGGGCACCTCGTCAAGTCGCGCGCGCTCCGCAACTACATCCTTTATGACCGGCTTACCGGCGAGCACGGGGACGAGAGCTACGAGCTCGATCTCCCAAATGGTGGGCTGTCGTACGTGATCGGCACCGTGATCCAGCAGGGGACAAGCACCCAGAACTCGAACATGCTCGCGTACGGCGAGGAGGGCGACCTGAACCCCGGCTCCCGCCTCTTCGCCGTCAACGACACGTTCGTGAACGACCTCCACCACGGCGACGCGATCTTCGTCGGCTCACAAGTCACGCACCCGGTGTTCGCAGAGAACGACATCAGCGCGGGCGGCACGTCTTTCGTCTCGCAGCGCACCGCGCGCACGCTCCACGACTGCGTCACGAGCAATCCAGGATTCGTGAACCCGGCCCGCTACGACTACGGGCTCAATACGAGCTCGCCGTGCCGTCGCGTCGGGAGACGTCCCGGCTCGGCCGACGGCTTCTCGCTCGTCCCCCGGTTCCAATATGTCGCGGTCGCCGGGCACGCCACGCGCACGGACGGCGGCACGATCGCCGGCGCGTTCGGTGGCTGATGTCGGCGTCCGCTACCGGCCGGTCCAGGTGGGTGCGCGCTTCTGGAGGAACGCGCTCATCCCCTCCTGGGCATCGGCGGCGAGAGCGTTCTCGGTCATCACGCTCTTGGTCTGCTCGTACGCTTCACGTTCGGTGCGGTCGACCTGGTCGTAGAACGCACGCTTGCCCACCGCTACGGTGTAGGAACTCGACCCCGTGATCGCATCGACGAATGAATCCACGGCCGCATCGAGCTCGGACGCGGGCACGACGCGGTTGACCAAACCCCAGTCGACCGCCGTCAAGGCGTCGATCGTCTCGCCGGTCAGGAGCATCTGGAGCGCGCGCTTACGCCCGACCGCCCGGGAGACGGGGACCATCGGGGTCGAGCAGAACAGGCCGATCTTGACGCCCGGCGTGCCGAAGCGGGCGCCTTCCGCCGCCACCGCCAGGTCGCACGCCGCTACAAGCTGGCATCCTGCGGCAGTTGCGACCGCGTGCACCTTCGCGATCACGGGTTGCGGCAGCTCGTGAATCGTCTCCATCATCACCGTGCACGTGTCGAACAGGCGCGCGAAGAACGCCTCGTCCCGGTCGATCATCTCGGACAGATCGTGGCCGGCCGAGAACGCCGGGCCGGCGCCGTCGATGACGATCGCCCGCGTCGTCTCCCGCGCCGATACCTCGCGGAGCGCCGCGATGACCTCCTCCATGAGCTCCAGCGACAGCGCGTTTCGCTTCTCAGGGCGGTTGAGCGTTATTCGCGCGGCGCCCGCGTCGGCCGCGACGAGCACGTTCCGGTATTCGATCCCGGGGGGCGAACTCACGAGCCCAGCGTACCGCCGCTTGAGGGTTCACGGGGCGCCGGGGCGGGCATGATGATGGAAGTGAGCGTCAGCGATGCGCGGATCGAACGACCGGGCAGAGGGGCGCTTGGCCGCACCTCCCCCGCGAACAAGCCCAGCACTCGCGCTTGGCTATCCGCACACCTGGGCTGGTGCGGATTGGCCGGCTTGCTCTTGACCGGTTTGGTGATCGCCGTCTCCGCGGGCAGGACGAGCTGGTTGCTGCCGACGTCGGCCTCGCCGGTACCCAGGTCGCTGGCGGGCGTCTTCGGCCATTCGGGTATCGACCTCGAACTCGGCGGTCTGATCACGGTGCTGGGGCTGATGTTCGTCTCCTACGTGGCGGCGATTCGAGGCGCGGATCAGCTTTCGCCGCGGGCCGTGCTGATCGCGGTCGCCGGCCTGAACGCCGTGCTTCTGCTCGCGCCGCCGCTGTTTTCCACGGACGTGTTCAGCTACGTGGCCTACGGCCGCATCGGCGCCGTGTACGGGTCCAATCCGTACCTGCACGGACCGAACGCGATCGCGCTGGACCCGGCGTACACGTTCATCGCGGCCCGGTGGGTCGCGACCCCAACGGTCTACGGCCCCCTGTTTACCGCGATGAGCTACGTCCTGGCCCCGCTGAATGTCGGGTTGAACGTGCTCGCATACAAGGTGATCGCCGCGGGCTCGAGCCTCACGATCGTCCTCGTGGTCTGGAAGGCAGCTCGCCTTCGCGGTGTCAACCCGGTCAGAGCAGTGGTGCTCGTAGGGCTCAACCCGGTGATCGTCGTGTTCGGGGTCGGTGGCGGCCACAACGATCTGTTGATGCTCGCGCTGCTGCTCGCCGGCGTGTACGTGCTGCTGCGAAACAACGGGCAGGCGAGTGGGGCGCTGATCGTCGCCGCCACTGCGGTGAAGCTGACCGCCGGCATCCTGCTGCCGTTCGTGTTCGCCCACAACGCCCAGGGGCGAGGCGGCCGCGGGGTTCGCGCCGTGCTCGTGGGCGTCGCCGTTGCCGCCGTGCTCGGCGGCATCCTCAGCTTCGCCGTGTTCGGCAGCGGCCCGATCCATCTCGCGGACACGCTCGAGCAGGTCCAGCATGGGGGCGGCCTGAACAGCTTTTCGGGCTTGTTGCTGACGCTGGTGGGGCTCGGGCATCTCAGCGGGCCGGTCGGATTGGTGCTTCAGGTCGCCTTCGCGATCTGCGTGGCGTGGCTGGTGATGCGGGTGTGGAGGGGCGAGCTCGACTGGATAACCGGCGCCGGATGGGCGACGGCGGCGCTGCTGGTCACGGCCGGATTGCTTCTGCCGTGGTATGTCGGCTGGCTCGTGCCGTTTGCCGCGCTCAGCACCGACCGTCGCCTGGCGACCACCGCGGTGGTGCTGACGGGCATCGGTTTGACGACCCTGTAGGCGCCCGCACGGATGATGGAGTGTCGCGTCTATGCCGAGCGGGCCGCGCGAGCATGATGGAGCGTCGCGCCTATGCCGAGCGGGCCGCGCGCGCCTTTGCCGCCATGGAGGCCCACTTTCGGACGCGCGAAGGGTTGTATCGGCGCGACCGCAGACTTCGCCGGCCCGGGACCGCCGCGCACCTCTGGCCGTTCTCGCGCGCCCTGTTCGCGATGCTCGATCTGGCGGGGATCGACGATGACCTGCCGGGCTTCGACGCCGATGCGGCTATCGCCGGCGACCTGGGCGCGCTCGAACGCTACTGGGTTCCCGACGGAGACCCGCCGGCATTCTCGTCAGACGTAATAGGCACGCGGATCGGCGGCGACCGCTACTACGACGACAACGCATGGGTGGGCCTCGCGCTCGTCCAGCTCGAGCGCCTTCGGCCGGGGTCGGGATCCCTCGACCGTGCCGAGGAGCTGTTCCGGTTCGCCGTGAGCGGGTGGGATCGGCGCGAACTCACCGATGCCGGCGGGGTGTTCTGGGTCGAGCAGGGCCGCGGCATCGGCACGCGCAACCACGACCGCAACACGGTCTCGAACGCGCCGAATGCCGAGCTCGGGTTCCACCTTTCCGAGCTCAGGGGAGACGCAGCCACCGAGCAAGGACGCGCGATGTACGACTGGGTTCTCAAGACGCTCGATGCCGGCCGAGGCACCGAGTCAGCCGGCAGCGGGCTCTTCTGGGACAAGGTGCGAGGCGACGGCACGATCGACAAGACGCTGTGGACCTACAACCAGGGTTCGATGATCGGGGCGAACGTGCTGCTCGCCCGCCTCGAGCCTCCGGCGCAAGCCAGCGTGTACCTCGACCGCGCGGAGGCGATCGCCCGCAAGTCCCTGGCCCACTTCTCGCAGGTGGAGTACCTGCGCCAGCCGGCGGCGTTCAACGCGATCTTCTTCCGGAACCTGCTCCTGCTTCATCCGGTCACGCGCGACGGCGCCCTCCAAACCGACATCGTCGACACGATTCGCCGCTATGCCGACCACGCGTGGGACCACACGCGAGATCGGCGTGATCGGTTCCATCTCTCTGACGGCGGTGTGACGCTCCTCAATCAGAGCGCGGTCGTCCAGCTGCTCGCGCTGCTCGCGTGGGATCCCGGCACGTACGGATCACTCGCCTAGAGGTCTTCTCAAACCGGCGGCCCTCGTCTCGCCGAGGGGTCCTCGCGAACCTCTAGCGCCGCCGACCCGGCGCTGGACCCCGCGCGCGGTTCTCGTCCGACCGGCAAAGCCGTACGAATTCGTACCACGCCGCGCTGCCAAACCTTTCCAATCCCGTTGAAGTCACCTTTTCCCTGACAAAGAACAGTGACTAATTAACTCTTAGACTGCCGCTTGCCGCGCGCGGCGATCTTGACACGCGGCTTACTCACACATAGCATGAGTCCAAGTTGTAGGGCGAGTGGAGGGCGAGATGGTAAACGGCCTAGTGGGCTCACGACGGCCGGCGCGGCGCTTGGTAGGAGCCGTCGCCGGACTACTCATCGGTTTGGCTGGGATCAGCGCTGCGCCCGCCTCAGCGGCCCCCGTGCGCGGAACCGCGCGCGTCGCCGCCTGTAGCCAGGATGTGGCCTTTGGTCTGATCGACGCGACGACATCGGGATGTTTGAACCAGGTCGCGCCGGATCAGTGGCAGACAGCCGACGCAGTCACCTTGAACGGCGTGCCCATCACGCCGGTGGCTGGCACCACCCTCCTTCTCACCGCACCGAACTCGAGCTCGCCGGGCGGACGCGTATCAGTACAGACACCCGCAATAACGCTCGCCGGTGTCACCATCGCTCAGGGGCAAGTCAACTGGAACCTCCCTGCCGGAAATAAAGGAGACGAGAAGACAGTCTTCGACACCGGCATGGTCAACGGCGAGAAGCTGTTCGGGTTCCCGATCTCGGGGTCGGCCCAGATCCGCATCGGGTGGGACGCGACTAACAACCTCCGTTACTTCAAGTTCCTTGGCAACCTCGCGCTGCCGAGCCTCTTCAAGAACGGTCCGGAGCAGGGGGCCGGCGGACTAACGGCCTCGGTAGGGCTGCGCGTGGACGCGGCCGGCGTCCACGCTGACAACGTAAAGGCGCAGATCACCAACGCGTACATCGGCACGCTGCAGGTGAAGAACCTTTGCTTGTCATATGTAGGGGCCGGAAGCAGCACGGCCCCCTGCTCCCCGCCGAACTTCGGCGCACAACCCTTCCTAACCTGCACAAACCCAGGCAATGTGGCACGGTGGGACGGCAGCGCGGAGATCGTGCTCCCCACCGCCGACCACCCCGCGGTCGGCGTATGGGCCGGCGTGCAGAACGGCCTGTTCAGCTACGCCGGCGGTCAGGTGACGCACCTCGGCAACTCGGTACCGATTGCCCAGGGGGTTTATCTCGACAGCGTCGCTCTGGCGGTCTGCGTCACGCCCCCACCGCTAGCCTTCAAGGGCGGGGCCGGCGTAAACATCGGCGCGACCGTCGGAGGTGTCACCCCGGTGACGATTAACGGCAGCCTGCAGTACACCGACAGCCGGCCGTGGCTGATCGAGGCGCGCGGCAACGTACTCGTGTTCGGGCGCCAGGTGGCTGACGGGTTCCTCCGGTACAAGTCCGACAACACGATCGACTTTGGCTTCAACGCGAACTTCGACTTCAAGGTTGCTTCGGTGAGCGGCTCGGTGGCAGGCTGGATCGAGGCGCGCAGCCCGCTGCGCTTCAGCGTCCTCGGCACCGGCAGGGTCTGCGTGGCCAGCATCGCCTGCTCGAGCGGAGAGGTGACGGCTTCGTCCGTGGGACTGGCTGGTTGCTTCACCCTGGTCGACTTCCCCTACCCGGTCATACTCAAGAACAGCGATTGGAAGTGGTACGCGCCGTGGCGCGTGCACACCGAGATCAGACACAAGCGGATCCGCGGCGGCCTTGGCGTTCGCTGGCCGAATGGCAGCCCGAACCTGATGGGCGACTCGTGCGACGTCGGCCCGTACCAGGCGACCCGCTCGGCTTACGACGCCGCGGTCGGGGGCTTCACGCTGGCGGTGACACGCGGCACGTCGCTGCTGACGCTCCAGATTCACGGGGCGAACCACCCGCCGCGCGTCGTGCTGATCGCGCCGGACGGCAAGCGGTACGCCTCGCCGCCAGGCAACGCGGTGATTCGGCCCGGACATGAGGTTTTCGCTCCCGACCCGTTGAACGCCACGGTCAATGTCGCGCTGGCCCGACCCGTCGCGGGCACGTGGACGGTACGGGCGCTGCCGGGCTCGTCGATCACCGGGCTCCACCGTGCCAACGCCGACCCGCCGCCCACGATCGCGGCAGGCGTGAGCCCCGGCAAGTTCAACCTGACCTTCGGTTACAGCTACCAGGGCGATCTCAATCACCTGACGCGGTTCGTCGAGCGCGGTGGCAACTACGAGCAGGAGCTCGGGCCGGCCCGCGGGGCGCCCTGCCGGGGCGATGCCAACCAGCTCCCGCGCCCGCTCTGTGGGGAGATCCATTTCACCCCCGCCCCGGGACCTGCCGGCGTACGTCACATCTATGCGATCACGACCATGAACGGCGAGATCACCGACATGCAGCTCGTCGCGACGTACCACACGGCGGCCGAGCCTGAGCCCTCCGAGGTGCCGAGGCTCGTCCTCGACCGCGTCAGCGGTGGGGTCCGGATCAGCTGGGCGGCCAGCCACGCGCCGATCGCCGCCGCGCGGCCGATGATCTACGACATCGACGTGAACGTCAGCGACGGACGTCATCTGCTCGACGAGACCCACCGGGGGGACGACCACGTGTTCGTGCCCGGTATCCCGCGCAATCTGCGCGTCACGGTGCGGGTCGCGGGTGTCCGCAGGGACGACACCCAGGGGGCGATGCGAACCGTGACGTTAGCTCCCGGTCACGCCCAAGCGGCGTGAGCGGCGGCGGCTCGCCCGTTCTGACCGGAAAGGAAACGAACCGCAATGACGTCGTCACACCTCGGCCGGGTGACCCGGCTGGTCGTCTCGCTCGCTCTCGTCGCCGGCATCGGCGCCGCCGTGTCCGCGCCTGGCGCGGCCGCTGAGGTCCCGGCGGGTCAGCCGTTCGTCGTCCGGGCCATCGGCGACTCGGTTACCGCGGGCTTCGGCTACTGCGGGCTGCTCGATCCCCACTGCACGGACGGCGCCGGCCAACCGTACTCCCTCTCCGAGCAGTCGGTCTGCCGCGGCGGCGACTACGACGACCGCTGCTCCTCCAACAAAGGTGACTACACCGCCCACCTGCCGGGTACGGACGGCGTCCCTGCGATCTCGTGGGTCGCCCAGTTCGCCGTACGCGAGGACATCCCGGACTTCATCAACTACGCGGTGACCGGGTCGAGACCGGACCAGTGGGACGACAACAGCCCACATGGGTTCTATGACTTCACGACGCTCATGCAGGACGTGTTGAACGCCAGTCCGGATCTGACGTTGATGACCCTGGGCGCGAATCCGGTGCTCCACGAGTTCTACTCGAACCCTCGTGACATCGCCTGCGTCCTGCTCCCGCTCGACCAGGTTAGGAAATGTGCCCTCAGGGAGCTCGAAAAGGTTCACTCCAAGGAACACCTCGAGCACATCTACGAGCGACTCCTCTCGGTGCCGACGAACCACGTGATCGTGCTCGGGTACCACACCCCGCACCCCGCGATCCGCCAGGTCATCCTCGGCAGGACGATCGAGTTCTACCTCCCGAGGTACTCGGCGGTTCAGGCGATCATCGCGGAGATCAACGCCACCGTCCACCAGGCTGTCGCGAACGTGGCGAGCAAAGGCACGAACGATCAGCGCATCCACTTCCTGAGCATGGAGCCGTGGCCACCCGAGGAGCACCAGTGCCTGGACGCCATGCACCCGCCGTGGGTCATCTCGTGGGATTTCTGCATCCATCCGACTGAAGACGGATACCGGCAATTCACGGATCGCCTGGTCGGTTACCTCCGCGACCATCCGGAGGCGGCAGGGATGCAGCCCGGTTGGGTGAACTGACCGTGGCGGAGGTGTCCACGATCCCGGCGCACGCCGGGCGAAGCGCCGCATCGGGGCAGATGCCGCCGAGCGCGACACGAGCCGCGCCGAGCAGTCCGCCGATCCATATGAATCGGGCGAGTGGGACGTGGCGTCGCTCATCTCTGCCCCGCCGGCACGGCTCGACGAGCTCGCTCGAGCCCACGTCGCCTTGGCGCGCCTGATCTACCCGGCCACGCCGCGCGGCATCCTGCTGCTCAACCGGGGCCGCCAGCACGGCCGGTTCAGGTCGCTTGGTCCGGTCCGCCTGATCCGGCAGATGCTGCTGGTGGTGATCGTGATGCTCGCCGGCTTCGTGGTGCTGGCGATCTCGCCGGACATCAACAGCTCCAGCGGCGACATCTTCAAGGAGTCGGGTACGCCGCTGCTGCTGAACGAGCTGTTCTACATAACCGCTGGCGGCCTCGGCGCGGCGTTCTATGCCCTGTTCACCGCCTACCAGTACATCGCCGCCGGGACCTACGACACGACGTACGAGACCAGCTACTGGATCCGTGTCATCCTCGGGCTGATCGCGGGCGTCGTGCTGCCCTCGCTGATCCCGATCAGCGCCGGCAACAGCTCGGGCAACGTAACGCGTCCGTTGCTGGCTCTGCTCGGCGGCTTCTCGGCTGCGGTGCTGTACCGGATCCTCGAGCGGCTCGTGCACACGGTGGAGGCGCTTGCCGAGGGGGATTCCAAACCGGCCGAGCAGGCCCGCCACGAAGCCGTGACGGCACGGGCGGTGGCCCAGATGGGGGAAGACCGCCTGGCGTTCGTGGGAGAGCTGGTTCGCCTGCGGGACGAGCTCGGCGCTGGCGAGTCGACCAGGCACGCACGCGCGACCATCGAGACGCTGCTGGCCGGACTCCTGCCGCACGATGCGACGACGGGCCCTTCCGACGCGACCAGATCCCCGGATGGGTAACGATGCGACGCGCCGCCGGAACGACGGCGTGAGGAACCGGCGGCTTTGATCGTGCGCTTTCTTCTCGTCAACGTTCCGACCCTGTGGCTCGGAATAGGGCTGGTGGTACTGACGGTTGGGTTGTCGGCGCTCGGGCTCGCCATCACCCGGTGGCGCGTCGCGCCCGGCAAGCTCGCGAAGCTCCAGGACGTGGCGGGATTCGTGATCGCGGTGGTCGGCGTCATCTATGCCGTACTGCTCGCCTTCGTCGTGGTCATCGTGTGGGAGGACTTCGGCTCGGCCGATACCACCGCCAGCAACGAGGCAGTGGCGGTCGGCAACCTGTACCGCGACGCCATCGGCATCGGCGGCCCCCAGGGCGGCCGGCTCGAGGCGGCTGTCCGAACCTACGCGGTCAGCGTGGTCGAGTCCGATTGGCCGCACATGGCCGTCCATCAGGACGGCAGTGGCGACACCGAGAACGACCTCAACCTCGTGTGGGGGGATGTGAAGGCCCTGAACGTGCCGGCCCACTCGACCGTTCAGCGGATTTCGCCGACCAGGCCATCCGCGACGTCTCCACCGCCACCGAGGACCGCCGCGCGCGGCTGCTCGAGAGCCAGAGCCAGATCCCGAGCACGCTGTGGGTGGTGCTGCTCGTGGGTGCGTTCATCACGATCACCTTCACTTACTTCTTCGCCCTCGACAGTCTCCGGCACCAGGTGCTGATGGTGTCGGCGCTGGCGACGCTCATCGCCCTCTCGCTGCTGGTGATCCTCACCCTCAACCTGCCCTACACCGGCGATGTGTCGGTAAAGCCCGAGGCGATGCACACCGAAATGGACTCGTTCGCGCCGACGATGTTCTGACGGGCGATCAGGCCCTTGCCTGCTTGCGATAGCGAGACACCGCCAGCGGTGCGAACACGGCGGTGATCACGACGGTCCACACCACCGCCCCCCAAACGTAGTTGCCCGCCGGCAGGCCGAGCCACAGCGAGCGCATGGCGTTGACGGTGATCGTGAACGGGTTGACCTTGGCGAAGGCCTGCAGGACGGACGGCATCGAGGCCACCGGGACGAAGGCCGAGGAGATGAACGTCAGCGGGAAGATCGCAATGAACCCGATCGAGTTGGCGGATTCGGGCGTCGAGGCGACGAGACCGACGAACGCGAACACCCACGAGAAGGCGTAGCCGAACATCAGCAGCAGCACGATTCCGGCGATCACGTGGAGGACGTCGGTGTTGAAGGAGAAGCCGATGATCACGCCGGTGACGAGCAGAATCGCGACCGACAGCGAATTGGTGACGATGTCCGAGAACGTGCGCCCGGCGAGCACCGCCGCACGGGCCATCGGCAAAGATCGGAAGCGGTCGATCAGCCCCTTGTGGACGTCCTCGTTCAGCCCGAGCGCGGTGACGAACCCGCCGAACGCGATGTTCTGGACGATGATCCCTGGGATCAGGAACTGGACGTACGGGATGCCCGGAGTGCTGATCGCGCCGCCGAACACGTAGCGGAACAGCAGCAGGAACATGATCGGCTGGACCGTGAACGCGAGGAGCAGCTCGGGCGCGCGCGGCAGCCGGATGAGGTTGCGCTCGGCGATCACGAGCGTATCCGAGACGAGCCGCCTCATACCGGCGCCGCCTCTGGCGACTCGTCCGCGGTTGTCTCCTCGACGGCGTGACCCGTGAGCGTTAGGAACACGTCGTCGAGCGTCGGGCGCCGGAGCGCGAGGTCGTCGACCTCGACGCCCGCCTCGCTCAGCCGGCGCACGGCTTCGACGATTGTCCCGTGGCGCTGGCGGACGCCGATCGTCACGAGGATTCCGTCGCACTTGGGTGGCTCGTCGGCCATCGGCAACAACGCCTGAACGGCGGGCTCGGCATCGGACGGATCCTCGAGGCGGACCTCGAGCCGCTCCCCGCCGACCCGGTCCTTGAGCTCGTCCGAGGTACCTTCCGCGATCACAAGCCCGTGATCGATCACCGCGATCCGATCGGCCAGCCGGTCGGCCTCCTCCAGGTACTGGGTGGTCAAGAGCACGGTCGAGCCTTCAGCGACCAGGTCCTCGATCACATCCCACATCCCAAGCCGGCTGCGCGGATCGAGACCGGTGGTGGGCTCGTCGAGGAACAGGACGGGCGGCTTGGCGACGAGCGCCGCCGCAAGGTCGAGTCGCCGGCGCATCCCGCCCGAGTACGTCTTGACCGGACGCTTGGCCGCATCGGCCAGGTCGAACCGATCGAGCAGCTCCATGCCACGCGCCTTCGCTTCGCCCCGGGTCATCCCGTAGAGCCGCCCGACCATGACCAAGTTTTCGAGGCCGGTGAGGTTCTCGTCGACGGCCGCATATTGGCCGGCGAGCCCGATCCGCTCCCGGAGTTCGCCCGCGTCGGCCACGACGTCGAGCCCGAGCACCGACGCCGTCCCGCCGTCCGCTCGCAGCAGCGTAGTGAGCACGCGCACGAACGTCGTCTTGCCGGCGCCGTTGGGCCCGAGCAGACCGAGCACCGTCCCCGCGGTGACGTCGAGATCGACGCCGGCGAGCGCCGTGACTTCGCCGAACGACTTCACGAGACCGCGGACGGTGATCGCAGGGACCTCGGAACTCATGCGGCCCACACTACGAGATCGGTCGACCCGGCCCAGCGGCGAGGGTTAGCATGGGCCTCCTCGTGAGCGAGGTCGAGGTTTCCCCCGAGCCGGGCGTCAATGGGCCGGAGCAAAGCGTGGCGGCACATGCAGCTACGGACTTGCCAGGCCGGGCAGACTCATCGGTGGCCGACGTCGTCGGCGCCACGATCGCTGCCCTCGGGGTCAAGGACGCGTTCGGAGTGCTCGGGAGCGGCAACCTGGTGGTGACCAACGCGCTGGTCAGGCACGGCGCCCAGTTTCACCCTGCCCGCCACGAGATGAGCGCGACTTGCATGGCCGACGGGTACGCGCGGGTCACCGGCCGGGTCGGCGTGGTCAGCGTCCATCAGGGCCCAGGTCTGACGAACACCATGACCGGGCTCGCCGAGGCCGCCAAGAGCCGCACGCCCGTGCTGGTGCTCGCCGGCGAGACACCCGCGGCAGCGCTGACCTCGAACTTCCGGATCGACCAGCACGACCTGGTCGAGTCGGTGGGGGCGATCGCCGACCGGGTGCACGGGCCGAAGACCGCCGCCGACGACGCCGCGCGCGCCTACCAGCGGGCGCTGACCGAGCGCCGGCCGGTCGTGCTGATGCTGCCGATCGATATCCAGCCGCAGCCCGCCGGGCAGACCGAGCCGTCGCGGCCGCCGCTCCCGCCACTCAGCCCCCCCGAGCCGGCGAGCGACGCGGTGAAAGCAGCCGCAGACCTCCTGACCGCGGCACGCCGGCCCGCCATCATCGCCGGCCGCGGCGCGGTCCTGGCCGGCGCCCGAGGAGAGCTCGAACGCCTCGGGCAGACGATCGGCGCGGTGCTGGCGACGTCCGCACCCGCCAACGGCCTGTTCGCGGACCTCCCGTACGCGCTGGGCATCTCCGGCGGATTCGCGAGCCCATTCGCCGCCGAACTCCTTCCCCAGGCCGACACCGTGCTCGTGTTCGGCGCGTCGGCCAACCATTGGACGACCAAGCACGGGGCGATGATCGGCGCCGATGCTCGGGTCATCCAGGTCGACACCGAGCCGAGTGCGATTTCGCGCAACCGGCCGGCCCACATCGCGATCATCGCCGACGCCAAGACGACCGCGACCGCGCTCGCCGACGAGCTCACCAACCGAGGCCACCAAAACGAGGGCTTCCGCACCCCGGAACTGGCGAACGAGATCGCCACCCACCGCTGGCGCGACGACCCCTACGACGAGGCCTCGACCGACGAGTGGATCGACCCCCGCACCGTCAGCATCGCTCTCAACGACCTGCTGCCGCACAACAAAGCGGTCGCGGTCGATTCCGGCCACTTCCTGG
Organism: uncultured Solirubrobacterales bacterium; assembly: GCA_963737055.1. Taxonomy (GTDB): domain Bacteria; phylum Actinomycetota; class Thermoleophilia; order Solirubrobacterales; family Solirubrobacteraceae; genus Palsa-465. Next base: position 1,151,377 of record CAVTRE010000006.1, read on the forward strand.
GCTACCCGTCGATGTTCCTGGACGTCCCCGACGCGCGCTCGTGGCTGTTCCCGAACGGGTTTCAGGCCGTCGGGCTCGGACTCGGCAACGCGATCGGCGCCGCGATCGCGCAGCCTGACCGTCCGACGGTCGCCGCGATCGGCGACGGCGGCGCGTTCATGGCGCTCGCCGAGCTCGAGACCGCGGCGCGGCTGAAGCTGACGCTGCTCGTGATGATCTACGACGACGCCGCCTACGGCGCCGAGGTCCACCACTTCGCACCGATGGGGCACGACGTATCGCTCGTCCGCTTCCCGGACGCCGACCTCGCTGGGATCGCGCGCGCTGCCGGCGCGAAGGCTGCCACCGTCCGCCGCGTCGACGACCTCGACGTCGTAACCGAGTGGCTCGCGAACCCGCATGGGCCGCTCGTCCTCGACGTGAAAGTGAACCCAACAATCTGCGCCGAATGGCTCGAGGAAGCGTTCCGCGCCGGCTGACACAAGGAGATAACCGATGTCCACCGCCCAGCCCGCGACCGCCCTGCTCGAAGCGCTCAGCAATGGCAGCATCGAGATCGTCGACTGCACGCAGCCGCTCAGCGAGTCGACGCCGGTGATCCAACTCCCGCCGCCCTTCGTCAACACGCCCGGGCTGTCCCGCGAGGAGATCAGCCGGTATGACGACCGCGGCCCCGCATGGGCCTGGTACACGCTCGACGATCGGCGAGCATGTCGGCACGCACCTCGACGCGCCGATCCACTGGGTGACGGGCAAGGACGGCGCCGACGTGGGCTCGCTCGGCCCCAACCAGCTCGTCGGGCCGGCGTGCGTGGTCGACAAGACGTTCGAGACCGACGAAGACAACGGCTACCTGCTGACGGTGGCCGACCTCGAGGCGTGGGAGGTCGAGAACGGGCGCATCCCCGACGGCGCGTGGGTGCTGTTCCGCACCGGGTGGCAGTCCCGGGCGCAGGACCAGACCGCGTTCCTGAATGTCGGCGCGAACGGCCCCGAGACCCCGGGGCCCGACGTCGATGCCTCAAGGTGGCTCGCAGAAGCCCGCCAGATCCTCGGCTTCGGCACCGAGACCGTCGGGATCGACGCCGGCGCCGCGGGCGGCTTCGACCCGCCGTTCCCGCTCCACAACTTCCTGCTCGGCGCCGGCCGGCTCGGGCTGACGCAGCTCGCGAACCTCGACAAGCTGCCGGTCAGCGGCGCGCTGCTCGTGGTCTCGCCGCTCCGGCTCGTCGGCGGCACCGGCAGCCCGAGCCGCGTGTTCGCGTTCGTGCCTAAGGGGTAGCGGCGCTCAGCGCCGGCGCCGCCGTCACCGCGTCGAAGTGACGCTGCGACGGTGCCGCCAGCTCCGTGTACAGCCCCTCGAAGATGTCCGCGGCCCGCGTGCGCGGCGCCGACAGAGGCGCGAGCTCGTCGGGCAGCTCGGGATCTAGCTGCGCGAACGCGCGGAACGTGTGCATCAGCCGGGTGCGGACGAGAAACGCCTCCCGATCGGACAGCGCCTCGCCTGCCAGGTACCGCTCGAACCCCGAGCAGAACGCTTCGTAGCGCTCGGCGAGCCCGCTCAGATCCCACGCCCGACCCGTGAGCGCGGGGAGCCCGAGCGCCGAGCCGACGCGCGCCAGGAACACCGTCGCGAACTCGGCCACGCCGAGCTCGCCGACCAACTCGACCACCTCGGCACAGTGGTCGTGGGGCGAGACCCACACGCTGTCCTGGACCGACCCGAACCCGAGGAAGCGCAGCCGCCGGCCGAGCCGAGTCCGCTCGAGCCGCCGCTCCTCGGGGATCTGGTGCCACAGGACCGTCCACGGTCCGGCGTCCGCGGGCAGCCGGCCGAGGGTGAAGATCCGTCCGTCGCCCTCGATCAGGAGCCGTTCGCATCGCGGCGTCAGGCGATAGTGGACCATCCGCCCGGAGCGCACACGCTCGATCAACCCCCGGCGGACGAGCCGCGTCAGCGCCGCGCGGGCAGCGCCGTCGGAGAACCCGAACTCGCGCAGTAGCATCACCAGTCCGCCCGACCACACCGTCCGCCCGAACGGGCGGACGTACGTCCCGAGCAGCGTGATGACCAGATCCTGCGGCTGAAGGGGCTCGCCGCTGGTCACGCGCGCACGATCGGTACTCACGCGTGCACGGTCGGTACTCACGCGTGCGCGTCCGACGAGATCAGTGTCACCTCGTCAAACGTCCGCTCGAGCTCTGACCGGACGCGGTCGACCCCGGCCGGCGGCTTACGAGATCCCGGTTTATATTGAGGCACCCACCCGCCCGCCCGCGCCTCCATGTCGAACTCCTGGTCGGCCGCGGCGTGGAGGGTCCACGCCGGGTCGTACAGGTGCGGCCGCGCGAGCGCGCACAGGTCGGCGCGGCCGGCGGCGATGATCGTGTTCACGTCGTCGTAGCTCGAGATCGCGCCGACCGCGATCACGGGGATCCCGACCTCGTGACGGATCCGGTCGGCGAACGGCGTCTGGTAGCTGCGCCCGAAGGCCGGCTTCTCCATCGGCGTGACCTGCCCGGAGGAGACGTCCACGATGTCAACGCCACGCAAGGAGAGCATCCGCGCGAACGCCACCGCGTCGTCCGGGCCGAAGCCTCCCGGCACCCAGTCGGTCGCCGATATACGCACGCTCAGCGGCTTCTCCGAGGGCCACACGGCGCGACACGCGTCGAGCACCTCGAGCGGGAACCGCGCGCGTCCTTCCAGAGACCCGCCGTATTCGTCGTCGCGGAGGTTCGAGATCGGTGACAGGAAGCTCGACAGCAGATAGCCGTGTGCCATGTGAATTTCGAGCAAATCGAACCCGGCCTGCAAAGCCCCGCGACACGCCGACACGAATTGAGCGCGTACCACGTCCATGTCATCGCGCGTCATCGCCCGGGGCACCTGGTTGCGCGGGCCATACGCGACCGCCGACGGCGCGATCACCTCCCAGTTACTACCGGCGGGCAGGGGCTCGTCCATCCCCTCCCACATCAGCTTCGTCGAGCCCTTCCGCCCCGAGTGCCCGATCTGTGCGCCAACGGCACATCCGCCGTGCGCGTGGGCGAACGTGACAATTCGCTTCCATGCGTCGACATGGTCGGGCCGGTACATGCCGGCGCACCCGGGCGTGATCCTCCCGATGTCAGACACGCAGATCATCTCGGTCATGACCAACCCGGCGCCACCGAGCGCCCGCGCGCCCAGGTGCACGAGATGGAAGTCGCCAGGCGTTCCGTCGTCGGCCGAGTACATGTCCATCGGCGAGACGACCACCCGGTTCCGCAATTCCAACCACCGCAACCGCAGAGGCGTGAACATCGGCGGACGCGGGTCCGGATGCACGGCGCTGACGAACCCGGGATCGCGCAGCCGCAAATTCTCATACGTCACGCGTCGCGACCGCGTGAGCAGGTTGAACGCGAACTGAAGCCGCGGCTGATCGACGTACCGGCCGATCCCCTCGAACCACTCGAGCGACGCCTGGGCGGCACGCTGAGTGCTCTCGACTACCGGGCGCCGCTCGGCCTCGTAGGCGGATGTCGCGGCGACCACGTCGTCGCCGTGAGATCGGAACGCCCAAGCCAGCGACACCGCGTCCTCCATCGCGAGCTTCGTCCCCGAGCCGATCGAGAAGTGCGCGGTGTGGGCGGCGTCACCGAGCAGCACAACGTTGTCGACACACCATCGCCGGTTGCGCACGGTGACGAAGTTGATCCACCGCGAGTTGTTCGAATACAGGCGATGACCCTCGATCGCGTCCGCGAACAGCTCAGATGACCACGCGACGCTCTCCTCAACCGACAGGTCGCCGAGCCCGAGCCGCTTCCACGTGCGCTCGTGCATCTCGACGATGAACGTGCTCATCCGCTCGTCGTACGGGTAGGCGTGCGCTTGAACCACGCCGTGCTCGGTCTCGGCGATGAAGAACTTGAACGCCCCGAAGGCGACATCGGCACCGAGCCAGATGTATCGGCAGTGCCGGCGGTCGAGCAAGGGGACGAAGTCCCGCGCGAGCGCGGTGCGGACCGCGCTCGAGGCGCCGTCGGCCCCCACGATCACGTCCACCCCGCCGAGCTCGGACAAGGCCGGGGCCTGCGAGCGGAACCGCACGTCCACGCCGAGCGCGACGGCCCGCTCCTGCAAGATCCGGAGCAGCTCCCGCCGGCCGAGCGCGGAGAACCCGTGGCCGCCGGACGTCGTCCGCGCGCCGCGATGGTGGATGTCGATATCCGTCCAGCGCGTGAACTGCTCGGCGATCTGCGAGTACGTCTCGGGATCGGCGTGCTCGAACACCGTGAGCGTCTCGTCGGAGAACACAACCCCGAACCCGAATGCGTCCGTCGGCGCATTGCGCTCGTACAGAGCGATCTCGCAGTCCGGGCGGATCTTCCGCATCAGGATCGAGAAGTAGAGCCCGGCCGGGCCCGCGCCGCAGACAGCGATCTTCATCGGCGAGCCCGTCACGCCCCGAGGTCGGTCAGGTGCTCGTATTCGAGCGCGAGCCCGTTGACCACGTTGTGCATCAGCGCGAGCGACGCGAGGACACCGGCGTGTGCGTTGGGCGGCAGGTCCTCGGCGGACAGCGCCTTCAGCTCCTCGTAGACCGCGAGCAGGCGCTGCTCCTCCGGACTCAGCTCGGATCCGAGCAGATCGACCGTCACTTCAGCCCCACCACCGGAGCGGTAGGCGAGTCGCGCAGGTCGATCATCCGCTTGGCCTTGAGCTCGAACCGTGGAAGCTCGCCGGCGCCGGCGCGCTCGATCTGGAAGTTCAGCCCTTCGTGGGCGTGGGCGAGCCGGCGGTGTAGCTCGACGCGCAGGTGCTCCCACGCTGCCGCCGATGACTCCGGCGCGAGCTCGAGCCGCAGTTTGATCTCGTCGCGGATCCCCTCGTGGAAGACCACGGTCTGGAACTCCTCGACCTCGGGGAATTCGCGAACGATCGCCTCGATCGCCCGCGGGTACACGTTGGTCCCCCGAATCAGCTTCATGTCGTCGACGCGCCCGAGGATCCCGCCCTCGTAGATGTCGAACCCGCGCCCGCACGAGCAGGTCGCCGCCGGAACGCGACACACGAGGTCGCCCGTTCGGTAGCGGAGCAGCGGGATCGTCCCGCGGCCGAACGACGTAACCACGCGCTCGCCTCGCTCTCCGTAGGCCGCCGGCTCGAGCGACACCGGATCGAGCACTTCCTCGAGCACGTGGTCCTCGATGATGTGCGTACCGCCGGGCTGGTGGGAGCACTCGAACACCATGATCGTCCCGATCTCGGTCATGCCCGCGGTGTCGTACGCCTTGGCTCCCCACAGCTCCTCGATCAGCGCCTTAGTCTGCGGAATCGAGCCCGCCGGCTCGCCGGACAAGATCAGGCGGCTGACCTTCGACCCGCGCAGGTCGACGCCGAGCCGATCCGCCTCCTGGGCCAGACGGATCGCGTACGTCGGCGTGGCCGCGACCACGGTGGCGCCGAAATCGATGATCTGGAGGACGCGCGCCTCGGTGGTCTGCGCGCCGCCCGGCACGTTGAGGACGCCGATCTTCTCCATCGCGTAGTGGAGGCCCCAGAAGCCGATGAACGACCCGTACCCGAACGCGATGTAGGCAACGTCGTCCGGCCGCACCCCACAACCCCAGATCCCATAGCACCACATCTCGGCGATCCAGGCCCAGTCCTTGCGCGAATCGAGGGCCCGGAGCGGGCCACGACCGGTCGTCCCCGAGGTGGTGTGGATGCGAATTGCCCCCTCGCCCCCGATCACCGGGATCTCGCCGTACGGCGGCGCCGCGTCCTGCGAGGTCATCCACTCGTCCCGGGTCAGGAAGGGAACGCGGCGGAGATTGTCGATCGACGCGAGCTGCGCGGGGTCGAACCCCTCGTCGGCAAAGCGACGCTGAAACCACGGGCTCCGGGCGGCTGCCCACTCGCACTGGCGGCGCAGCTTGGCGAGCTGGAGCGCCTCGATCCGGTCCCGATCAAGGGTCTCGGTCTTCGGGTTCCAGTAGGTGCTCTCCGTCGCCACCGTGGCTCGGCGCGAGAATACCTGACGTTGCTCCGGACTTCTATGTCGAGTATCGTCGGACGTGCGGCGCCGGGGACCGGGATCGTCGGCGCCGCGCCAGGAAGCTCAGAGGTATCGTGCGCGTCCAGACGCGCCATGACACCGCACCGAATCGTCAACGCACCCGAGCTCGGCGAGCCCAGCGGCTTCTCGCACGCCGTCGTAGCCGGAGGGACCGCCGTGTATCTGGCCGGCCAGATCGGCAGCGGGGAAACCTTCGGCGAGCAGTTCGAACACGCATTGGGCAATCTGGTGCTCGCGGTCCGCGCCGCCGGTGGCGAGCCTGAGCACCTCGTCTCCCTCCAGGTGTTCGTGACCGACGTGGCCGCCTACAAGGACGCGCGACCCGCGATCGGGACGGCATGGCGCAAGTACTTCGGCCGCCACTACCCGGCGATGGGGCTGTTCGGGGTGACCGAGCTGTTTGAGCCCACCGCGCTCGTCGAGCTGATGGGCGTCGCGGTGCTGCCGGGGTGACAGACCGCCGCCCGGTGTGGCACCGTTAGCCGGAGTGCGCCCCCTGTCGCGCCGACGCCTCACGGCCCTCACGCTGCTCGCGATCCTCGTCGTCGCCGTCGTTGCGGGCCTCGTCGCCTCGCGCGGGACCAGCGCGCACGGACGTGACGCCACAGGCGCCGCGGACGCCGCAGACGCCGCCGCCGCCGGCCGAACGCTGTCGCTGACCGTGACCACCTCGACCGCAGGGCGCGCGATCCAGCCCGGGTTCCTCGGACTGTCGCTCGAGTACCCGGCGGTCGAGGCCTACGCCGGCAGCGACCCGAACGCGATCAACCCGGTGTTCGAGCAGCTGATCCGCAACCTCACCCCCGGACAGGCGCCCGAGCTGCGGATCGGCGGCGACACGACCGACTGGACGTGGTCGCCCGTGCCGGGGGTGCCCAAGCCCAACGGGATCAGGTACTCGCTCACGGATAACTGGGTGCACGTGACGGCCGCGGTCACGCACGCGCTCGGCGCCCGGCTGATCCTCGGGATCAACCTCGAGCTGGACAGCGCGACCGATGCCTCGGCAGAAGCGAAGACCCTCGTGGCCGGGATCGGTGCCGGCTCGATCGCAGGCCTGGAGCTCGGGAACGAACCCGAGCTGTACGGGAGCTTCTCGTACTACCGACTCCCGAACGGCCAGCACGTCAACGGCCGCCCGGCGGGCTACGACTTCTCCGACTACCTGCACGATTTCTCGCGAATCGGAGGGTCCGTGCCCAAGCTTCCGCTAGTCGGGCCCGCGACCGGCGGCCCACACTGGATCCCAGAGCTTCCGTCTTTCCTGCGCGCCCAATCGAGGGTCGGGGTGGCCACGCTCCACAAATATCCGCTCCAGAGCTGCTTCATCCGCCCCTCCGAGCCCCAGTACCCGACGCTCGCGCACTTCCTCTCGCCCGCCGCGTCGCAAGGACTCGCGAACAGCATTGCCCGGTACGTGGGGGTAGCCCACGCGCGTCATTTACCGCTGCGGATCGACGAGATGAACTCGGTGTCCTGCGGCACCGCGCCCGGGCTCAGCAACGCGTTCGGGTCCGCGTTGTGGGCACTCGACGCGGTCTTCCAGATGGCCCGCGTCGGCGTCGACGGCGTCAACATCCACACGTACCCGGGGGCCCCGTACGAGCTGTTCACGTTCACCCACACCGACGGCAAGTGGAGCGGGTTCGCCGCACCCGAGTACTACGGCCTCTTGATGTTCGCCCAGGCGGCCCCGGCCGGCGCGCACCTGTTGCATACCTCGGGCGCGCTCGGGAACGTCCGGGCGTGGGCGACGCGCGCGCCCGACGGCACGATCCACGTCGTGCTCATCAACGACTACACGGCGCAGTCGCGGACGATCGCCGTGCGGATCCCCGGCGCCACCGGCACCGCCACGCTCGAGCGCCTGCGGGCGCGCGGCGTCTCGGCGCGGACGGGCGTGACCCTCGGGGGCCAGGGGTTCGGCACCTCCACCACAACAGGCCTTCTAAGCAGGCCCTCCAACGCGACCACAGTCACGCCGGCGAACGGCGACTACTCCGTAACCCTGCCTCGGTCGAGCGCGGCCATGCTCACGATCGGCCCGGCCGGCTGATCAGGTCGCGCAGCGCCTCCATCCCGTCCCACACGTCGACAAACCGCGTGGTCAGCGGCGAGAACCCGAACCGGATCACGTCGGGACGCCGGTAGTCGGGGATCACTCCTCGCTCGATCAGCCGCGCACACAGTCCCCGCGCGTCCGGATGCGACAGCGCCACGTGCGCCCCGCGCCGCGCCGGGTCGCGCGGGGACGCGACGCGCACGGTCGCGAGTCGCTCGTCCGCGAGCGTGATCGCCAGCTGCGTGAGCGCGATCCCCTTGGCCCGAAGTGCGTCGACCCCCGCTTCGGCGACGAGCCGCATGCCCTCGTCGACCGCCGCCAGCGCGAGTACCGGCGGTGTTCCCGACAGAAACCCGCGCATCCCGGCCGCGGCCTCGTACCCGGGGGCCATCTCGAACGGTTCGCGCCGCCCCAGCCACCCCCAGATTGGCTGGCGGAGCTCCGACTGGAGCTCGCGGGACACGTACATGTACGCGGGCGCCCCTGGACCGGCATTTAGATATTTATAAGTGCAGCCCACGGCGAGCGGGACCTGGTCGCCATCGAGCGATATGGGCACGGAGCCGGCGCTGTGGCTGAGGTCCCACAGCATCAGCGCGCCCGCCCCACGCACGACCCGGTTGATCGCAGCCATGTCGGCGATCCGGGCCGATCTGTAGGAAACGTGCGAGAACGTGACGAGCGCGGTGTCCGGGCCGATCAGCGAGGTGACTGTCTCGGGATCGCCGTCGAGCCATACGAGCCGAAGGCCGCGGGCGTTTGCCACGCCCTCCAGCACATACCGGTCCGTGGGGAAGTTGTCGCGGTCGGTGATGATCTGCGAGCGCCCGGGCCGCGCGTCGAGCGCCGCGCAGACGAGCTTGTAGAAGCACACCGTGGTCGAGTCGCCAATCACGACCTGTCCCGGCGCGGCCCCGAGCACCGCCGCGCCGAGCCGGTCGCCGATCTCGATTGGGAGCTCGAGCCATCCTTCGTCCCAGCCCCGAACGCCACGCCGGCCCCAGCCCTCGGCGACGAGATCCTCCAGCCGCGATGCCGTCGCCCGCGGCAGGCACCCGAGCGAGTTGCCGTCTAGGTACACCACGTCGGGGTCGATCACGAACCGCTCGCGGAACGCGCGCAACGGATCGCGCGCGTCGAGCTCGGCCGCGTGCTCGCGGGTCAGCTCCGCGGACAGCGAGCGGTTCACCGCCCGAGGTAGGCCCGCTTGAGGTCCTCGTGCCCGAGCAGCTCCGACGCCTGGCCGCGCAGCACGATCTCGCCGGTCGAGAGCACGTAGCCGCGGTCGGCGATCGACAGCGCCATCGTCGCGTTCTGCTCGACCATCAGGACCGCCACCCCTGAGTCGTGGACCTCCTTGATGATCCGGAAGTTCTGCTGCACGAGCGCCGGCGACAGGCCCATCGACGGCTCGTCCATCAGTAGTAGCCGCGGCCGTGACATCAGCGCGCGACCCATCGCGACCATCTGCTGCTCGCCGCCCGACAGCGTGCCGGCAAGCTGGCTCTTGCGCTCCTCGAGGCGGGGAAACAGCGTCTGAACGCGCTCGAGGTCGGCGTCGAACGTGCTCCGGTCCTGGAGGACGGCGCCCAACTCGAGGTTCTCGCGCACGGTCATGTCCCCGAACAGGCGCCGGTTCTCGGGAACGATCGCGAGCCCGTTCGCGATCCGCTGCGACACCGGCCAGTTGGTTACGTCCTCGCCCTCGAGTAGCACGCGGCCCGAGCGCGGGCGAACGATCCCGAGGATTGTCTTCAGCGTCGTCGACTTGCCGGACGCGTTGCCGCCGAGCAGACACACGAGCTCGCCGGCGTCGACGGCCAGTGACATCCCCTCGAGGATCCGCATCTGGCCGTAGTAGGTGGTGACGTTGTCGAGCTCGAGCAGCATCAGGCCTCGGCCAGCGCCTCGGGATCGCGACCCAGGTATGCCTCGACGACCGCGGGGTGACTGGCGACCTGCTCGAACGTGCCCTCGGTGATCTTGACGCCATGGTCGAGGGCGACGACGCGGTCGGAGATTCCCTCGACCACGTGCATGTCGTGTTCGATCACGAGGATCGCCAGGCCGAGCTCGTCGCGGAGGCGCCCGATGAGCTCTGTCACCTCGTGCGTCTCGTTCGGGTTCATCCCGGCCGCCGGCTCGTCGAGCAGGAGTAGCTTCGGCCGGGTCGCGAGCGCTCGGGCGATCTCGAGGCGTCGCCGGTTCGCGTACGACAGGCTGTAGGCGGGCTGCTCCCAGCGGTAGCCCGCGAGCCGCTGCCCGAAGAACGACAGCACCTCCTCGGCGAGCTCGCGGACCTCGCGCTCCTCGCGACGAGCCCGAGGCAGGCGCAGGATCGACTCCCACGGCATCGCCTTCGTGTTGCCGTAGGTCGCGGCCATCACGTTCTCGATGACCGACATGTTCAGGAACAGGCGCAGGCTCTGGAACGTCCGCGCGATCCCCTTACGCGTGATCTGATGCGGCGCCTTGTCGCCGATGCTCTCGCCGAGGAATCGGACCTCGCCCTCGGTCGGCTCGTACACGCCCGTGATCACGTTGAACACGGTGGTCTTGCCGGCGCCGTTCGGCCCGATCACGCTGACGATCTCGCGCCCGTCGACGACCAGGTCGAGCTCGGTCAGCGCCTTCAGACCGCCGAACGCGAGCGACACCTTGTCGAGTTCGATGACGGGCGCAGTGTCAGTGGTCACTCAGATGACCTCCACGCGTCGCTGACCGAGCAGTCCCTGTGGCCGCGCGTTCATCATCACGATCAGAATCGCGCCGACCAGGATTTGGCGCGTGATCGAGGGCTGCGCGACGAGCACGCCCTCCCAAACGCACGCCGCCAGATACAGCGTCGGGACGAGCACGATATCCCGGGTGCGCTGGCTTTTGATCTGCCGGAGCGCGACGGCCAGGCAGATCAGCACCACAAAGCCGATGTTCCCCGCGGTCGTCGGGTTCGCGGGAACGACGACCCAGTTGTGGAGGGCGTCAGCGATCCACCCGGTCGATTGCGGACCGCCCGCGACGGCGGTCTTGCTGATCGCTTCGACGACCGTGTGGACGACGATGCCCAACACCGCGGTCGCCCCCAGAATCGCGGCGAGCCTACGCCACGGGCGGATCTTGACGAACATCGTGAGCAGGATCACGCCGTAGAACAGATAGCCGGCATCGGTGGTGCTGCGCAGGAAGCCGTCGAGCATCACCGACAGCAGCAGGCCGCCGAGGATCGCGCCGCCGATGCTGCCGGCGCCGCCGAGGATGAGGGCCGCATAGATCAGGATCAGGTACGGCGTGTCGAAGTCCGTCGGGAACACGTTGATCTGCTGGGCGGCGAACATCGTGCCCGCAAGCGCAGCGACGACCGCGCCGAAGCTGAACGCCATCAGCTTCACGCGGTTGACCGGGATCGTCATCATCCCGGCGGCCAGCGGATCCTCGCGGACGGCTCGCCACGCGCGTCCGGTGCGCGAGTTGTCGAGCAGGTGAAGCGCGGCCGCGCTCAGCACGAGGAGCACCAGCAGAGCGTAGAAATAGCCCTTGTTGGTCGTGATCTGGTGGCCGAAGGCGCGGATCGGGTCGATCGCGGTGATTCCGTTTGGACCGCCGAACGTCTTCGGCGCCACGTTGTTCGTGAACTCCACGAACGCCTCGCCGAAGAACAGCGTGAGGATCGCCAGATAGTCGCCGATGAGCCGGCGCGACGGCAAGCCGACGATCAGCCCGAGACACGCAGCGCCGACCGCGATGACCGGCAGCGAGATGTACGCGGCCAGGTGAATACCGGTCGGTGAATTCAGCTGATTCGACGACAGCAGCGCGAACCCGTACGCGCCGAACCCATAGAACGCGATGTAGCCGAGGTCGAGCAGCCCCGCCCACCCAACGGAGATGTTCAGCCCGAGCGCCAGCAAAGCCAGCAGCAGCGCGTTGATCCCGACCTGGAGCTGGAAGTCGTTGCTCGTCAGGAACGGCACGATCAATCCGAACAGCGCGGCCAGCCCGAGCTTCGGCCACCACCCGACGCGCTCCCAGAGCCGCTGAGCGTCGCCGATCAAACCGGACGCGTACTCGCGGCGGCCGGCGCGTCGCGCGACCCACTCGTCGACGCCGATCGAGGGGTCGGTAGGCCCAGAACCCGCGGGGTCCGTGGGGACGGCGCCCGAGGGATCTTTGGTGCCCGAGGGATCTCGCGGCTCGACGCTCAACTTGCCACCTACACCTTCTGGAGCGGCACCTTGCCGAGCAGGCCGCTCGGACGCACCAGCATCATCACGATCAGGATCCCGAACACGATCAGGTTCGTGTACGTCGAGGAGATGTATCCGGTGACCATCGACTCGGCGATGCCGATCAACAGTCCGCCGAGCATCGCGCCCGGGATCGAGCCGATCCCTCCGACGACTGCGGCGGTGAACGCCTTCAGGCCGGCGACGAAGCCCATCAGCGTGTAGATCGTGTTGAACGCCAGGCCGTCCATCACGCCGGCGATCCCGGCGAGTGCCGACCCGATGAAGAACGTCGCCGCGATCACGTAGTCGACGTCGATCCCGAGCATCTCGGCGGCCTCGCGATCGGCGGCCACGGCGCGCATCTGCTTGCCGAGCTTGGTGCGGTTGACGAGCAGGGTCAGCCCGATCATCAACAGCACGCTGAGCACGATCACCATGATCCGGACGATGTCGATGTTCAGGACGCCGATGTGGATCCCTGTCGAGAACGAGATGAACGCGCTCGTGTTGTACTCGCGGTACGACGCCCCGAACAGCAGCAGCATCGCGTTCTCGAGAAAGAACGACACCCCAAGCGCGGTGATCAGCGGCGCGATCCTGGGCGCATCTCTCAACGGCCGGTAGGCGAAGCGCTCAATCGCGACGCCGAGCGCGCCCACGCCCCCGCCGGCGAGCAGGAACATGAACAGCAACAGCAACGGCACCGGGATGCTGAGGGCCATCGGCCCGCCGAACCACTGGATCACGAAGTAGCCGATGAACGCCCCGACCATGTACAGGTCGCCGTGGGCGAAGTTCAGCAGCTTCAGGACGCCGTACACCATCGAGTAGCCGAGCGCGATCAGCGCGTACAGGCTGCCCTGGGTGATGCCGTTCACCAGCTCCTGGATGAAGAAACGCATACGTCGCCAGTCCTGGCGCAACCTTAACGCCCGGGCGCGGCGCGCGCCTTGGAGACGCGCGCCGCGGCCCGGTTCAGTTGATCACGAGTTAGTGACCAGGACGTACTTGCCCTGCTGGTTGATCTTGAACAGGAACCACTTCGCACCGATCAGGTCGCCCTTGGTGTTGAAGTGGATCGGCTGCCCGAGGATCGAGGTCGGCTCGGCCGTGGCCTTGACCGCCGCCAGCACGGACGCGCGCGACGGCGTGCCGGACTTGCACGCCGTGGCGATCGCCTCGTCGAGCACGTGCGTGGCCGCGTACACGGGCGGTCCGAACGTGCCGAACTTCGGGTACGCGGCCTTGGCCGCGGTCACGATCGAGGCGTCCGCCGGGATCGCCGTGATGTCGGGTCCGAACGCCGAGACGTACGAGCCCGGGATCGTGAACGACGAGGACTGCATCCCGTCGGTGCCGACGATCGTCGCGTTCTTCTTCTGCTCCTGGAGGTTCTTACCGAACTGCTCGCCGTTAGCCGCGACCTGCCACGGCAGGACGACCACGGTGGTTTGCGGCGTGACCTTTGCCACCAGCGAGGAGAAGTCGGTGACCTTCTGGCTTACCGACTCGTGGTCGACCTTGATCCCCGCCTTCTGGAACACCGGGATCATCGAGGACACGAGACCGGTCGAGTAGACCTCCTGGTCGTCGACGATCATCAGCGCCTTCGGGTGAAGGTGCTTGATGATGAAGTCGGCGTCCTGCGGTCCCTGCACATCGTCGCGGGAGACCACGCGGAAGAACGTCGGGTTCTTACCCGACTCCGTCAGCGCCGGGTTGGTCGCCGATCCCGTGATGAACGCCAGGCCGGCGCGGCCCATCAGCGGCCCGACCGCCTGGACCTCCTGGCTACCCGCCGGACCGACAACGCCGACGATCTTCGAGTTCGAGGTGAACTGCTGCGTGACCGTGGTCGCCTGCGCGGGGTTCAGCTGGGTATCGCCCTGGACCAGGGTGATGTTGGTGCCGTTGGCCTTGTTGTCGTCGGCTATGGCCAGCTTGGCGAAGGCCAGCTGCTCGTCGCCGAGTACCGCCACCTGGCCGGTGATCGGGGCTTCGATGCCGATCGACGCGGCGCAGGTCTTGGAACTGCCGCCGCTGCTTGCGGCCGCAGTCGAACTCCCGCTGCTGGCCGAAGTGGTACTGCTGTTACTGCTGCTCCCGCAGCCGGCTGCGACCAAAGCGGTCAGAGCCATGGCGGCGAGGCTGATGCGTACCTTCATTGACGCTCGAACTCCTCCTGTGGATGGATCCTTAGACCACGATTACGACATGGGGTTATGCGGTCGTCACCGGCGGCGTCCCGGGGTATGCCGGAGTGCCGTCCGGGTAATACGCGGCCGCCGGCGAACCGGCCGGCCGAAACACGGCGACGAGACGCATCACGGTCTCGCCGGTGTTCTCCAAGCAATGCACGGTCCGAGCCGGCAGCTCGAGGCACGAGCCGGCGGCGACCGGAGTGTGGCCACCGCCGGTGTGCAATGTGCCCTCTCCCTCAATCACAAAGATGACTTCGTCGTACATGTGGAAATGCTCCGGCGCGCGCTCGGTCGGGATGTAGCCGACGAAGTGAGTCGCTGACCGGAGGCCCGTGCTGGGGTCAGCGACGATCCTGAACCAGCGTGCCGTGGTGGCGTCGTGCGCCTCCTGGTCGGCGAGCCGGCGGACAACGGTGCGCCGCCCGGCGCCGTCGGTGCCGGCGTCGGCGGGGGCTGGATCGGAGATTCGCACCGAGACCACGCGCATCGGGTGCGAACTTCGGTTGCTGAGCCCGTACTCCTCTCCGGGAGCGAAATAGGCGCCCGTCTCGGGCTCGACCGGGTGGCGTTCGCCGTCGAGGGCCACCTCCCCCTCGCCCACCAGCACGAACAGGACCTCCTCGGCCTCGCCCGTGGCGCGGGTGACCGAGCTGCCGGGAGCGCACTCGATCACCGACTGTTCGAGCCCAGTGCGCCGGCGGCCCCCCGGCGCCGGGTCAGTCGCTTGCAAGCCTCGCCTCCAGCGTGATCTCCGGCCCTGCCAGCGCGCGCGACACCGGGCAGGTGTCCTTGGCCTGCTGTGCCAGCCGCGCGAACGTGTCGGCGTCGACCCCCGGCACCTCGCCGACGGTGTCGAGCGCGATGTTGGTGATCGCAAAGCCGGTGTCGAGCTGCTCGAGCCGGACCTTCGCCGTCGTCCGCAGGTCGGCCGGAGGATGTCCGGACTCGCTGAGCAGATTGGCGAGCGACATCGTGAAGCAGCCCGCGTGCGCAGCGCCGATCAGCTCCTCGGGGTTGGTCGAGCGCTCGACGTCCTCGACCCGGGCGCGGAGGGTGAACGGCCCCTCGTAGGCGCCGCTGCCCACGCCGATCCGGCCACCGCCACCAGCCAGGTCGCCTTGCCAGCTCGCCTCAGCGGTGCGTGTGACGCGGACGCTCATGGCCGGGTGAGAGTAAGCCAACTAACCTTGCGATTGCGTTATGCGTTAGGCCCCGTCTTACCGGCGGGGTCCTCCAGAACCCCGACCGACAGGAAGGAGCCTATCGATGGCTCAGATCGCGGACAAGCTCGACGTCGCCGCCGCTCGTCAACGCTTCTCCGCGCTGAAGCAAGGGTTCATGTTCTTCGACGCACCCGGCGGCTCGCAGGTGCCCGACGAGGTCGGCGACGCGATCGCGCGGACGCTGCGGGAGGCCAGCGCGAACCTCGGCGCGGGGTATGAGACCAGCCGGCGCGTGGGGCGGATCCTGGAGACCGCCGAGACGGGGGCGGCGCGTTTCCTCGGGTGCGAGCCGCACGAGGTTATCTTCGGCGCGAACATGACCTCGCTCGACTTCACCCTGTCGCGTACCGCCGGACGCGAGTTCGCCGCCGGCGACGAGATCCTCGTTTCGTCCTTGGACCACGACGGCGGGGTGGCGCCGTGGCTCGAGCTCGCGTACGACCGAGACCTCACCGTACACCACGTCGAGCTGCTCGACGACACCACTCTGGACTACGACGACCTGGCTTCGAAACTGGGACCTCGGACGCGGGTGGTGGCGTTCGCCTGGGCCTCGAACGCGATCGGCACGACCGTCGACGCCCAGCGCGTGTGCAAGCTCGCCCACGACGCGGGCGCGCTGGCGTGGATCGACGCCGTGCACTACGCCGCGCACGAGCCGATCGACGTCCGCCAGATCGACGCCGACGTCCTGATCTGCTCGCCGTACAAGTTCTGCGGGCCGCACCTCGGGATGGCGTACGGCCGCGCCGAGGTGATCGAGCGGTGGCGCCCGTACAAGGCCCGGCCGGCGCCGTCTACGCCTTTAGGGCGCCGCTTCGAGACCGGGACGCAGCCGTACGAGCTGCTCGCGGGCTTCAACGCGACGCTCGAGTACCTGGACTCGGTCGGCGGCTTCGAGGCGATCGTCCCCTATGAGCGTGGGCTGGGCGAGCGGTTCCTGTCCGGGATCTGCGACGCCGTGTCGGTGTACGGGCTTCAGAGCATGGAGGGCCGCGTGCCGACGTTCCTGATTAACGTGGCGGGGGTCTCGGCCGCGGACGTCGCGGCCCGGCTGGCCGAGCAGAACATGGGCGTCTGGGCCCACGACTCCTGGTACTCGCTAGGGCTGTACCAGCGGCTCGGCTACGCGGACCAGGCCGTCCGCCTCGGGTTCATCCACTACAACACGGTCGACGAAGTCGACGCGCTCGTCGCGGCCCTGAACGAGATGGCCGCTTAGCGGGCGCGCTGAAAAGGCCCCACTGTGGGGCCTTTCCAGCAACGCTCGTTTCTCAGTGGATCGACATCCGCTCCGTGCCCAGGTACAGCTTGGCGGCGTACGACTCCGGATCGGCGGCGAACCGCTTTTGGAGTGCGCCATCGTTGAGGGCATCGTCGAGCGCCGCCATGATCATCGACTGGTCGAGCACCAGCCGCCGGTGGCCAACCTGACCCGTAACCGGGTTGACGGCGTCGTAGAAGCCGCCGTCGGAGGTGTAGATCCCGGGATACAGAGTCCGGAGCTTCTCGAGGTTCGAGACGGCCTGGGATCCGAGCACCGGCAGCGCGATCGCCGAGGCGTGCGGGCTGACCGTATTCTCGGTGGCGCACGTCAGGCACCACGCCAGCGGCGATCCCGTCCCGAACGCCTGGCCCTCGACGCCGAAGCCGCCGTAGTTCCCGGTGTCATCGGCGGTCGAGGACGGCGACATCCCCCACACGGGGTAGTGCAGCTCGTCGGTCGCGTACTTGACCTGGACCTGCGCCCAGCGGAGGTCGTCGAGCCCGAAGCTGTGCGGACCCCAGGTCGTCTCGGGCACGACCAGGTTCGCCATCAGCCCCTCGAACATGCCGCCGCCGAACGTCGGCACGAACGTGAGCGACGTCCCCGGATAGGTGTAGTGGCCCTCCCACACCGGGAATTGCTTGCCTGACTGCGGGTCGGTGTAGGTGTGCCAGTAGCCCGTGCCCGTGGCCGGTTCGGTGTTCATCGGGTCGGTGGCGCAACGCGGCGGTGGCGGCGTCCGCCACGAGCGCCACCACACGTCGCCGGGCATCTGGTGGCGCCCCATCCCGACGTACATCGCGATCCGGGGGTCGCTGTACAGCGCGCTGTTCCAGTACGGCGCCGGACCCTGGTCGACGTAGAACCCGCCGTGCATCTGGCCCGTGGGCTGACCACCCGGAAGCGAGGCGTTGACGTTGCAGTCCGTCTGCGAGCGGTTGTCGTAGAAGATGCTGAAGTCCATTGGCTTGAGTAGCGAGTCGGCGAGACGGCGCACTGCCGGTAAGGCCTGCTTCACCTCGATCAGCCCCGTGGCATACCAGCCGTTGTCGACGGCCGAGACGAACCAGCAGTTGTCTTGCGTCGGCGTCGGCTCGGCAGAGCAGTCGATGTCCCCCGGGTTCCGAATGACGTCGCCGGTGTTCGTGTCGTACCACTGGTACAGGAAACCGTCGTAGCGCTTGAGTCCCGCGACCTCTTTCAGAGTCGCCCGCGCGAGCTGGTCGGCCCGCGACTCGGAGATCAATCCCATGTCGTGGGCGGCGACGACCGCCCACAGGTACACGCCGACGTTCGCCGCCGACGTGTACGTGCCACGCGTTAATTGGGTCCCCGCCCACCCCAGGTTGTCGAGCGGCAAATGCGTCATCGGGTCGACGTCGGCCCCGTAGAACTGCCAGGTGTCCTCCGCGATCCCGTGCAGGACCGCCTTCTGTTGGGGGGTGAAGGTGGCGGCGCCCGCCGGCGCCGCCACCACCAGGATCGCCGCCGCCACCGCGGCGGCGATCAATGCGCGGATCCTCATCGGACAGTGAACGTCGCGGGCGTGACCGAGCTCACATCCGAGCTGTCACTGACCCACAGCTTGAACGGACCCGGCTGGACCCCGAACTGGCCGTTGTTGTCGTAGAACCCGAGGTTCTGCGGTCCCAGCTTGAACGTGACGGTCTGCGATGCTCCCTTCGCGAGCGACACCCGCTGGAACCCCTCGAGCCTCTCGACCGGCTGGAGGATGCTCGTGTCGTCCTCGTGGATGTACAGCTGTACGACGTCGTCGCCCGCCGTCGGACCTGTGTTCGTGATCGTGGCCCGAACGCGGAACGTCCCGTTCCTCGACGGGGCGCCCACGATCTGCGGGCTCGAGATCGAGAACGTCGTGTACGACAGCCCGTATCCAAACGGGAACTCCGGCGCGTTCGTCACGTCCAGGTACTTCGACGTGTACTTGTTGTTCGGATCGTACGGCCGGCCCGTCGGGAGCTCGTTGTAGGACATCGGAACCTGGCCCACGTTCTGGGGGAACGACATCGGGAGCTTCCCGCCCGGATCGACCTTCCCGAACAGGACGTCCGCGACAGCGTCGCCTCCGGTGGTTCCCGGGAACCACGCCTCGAGCAGCGCCGGCACCCCACCGGCGTGTGTCATCGGGTCGCCACCCAGCTGCGGGATCGTCAGCGGCCGCCCGTTCATCAGCACGACCACGTACGGATTTCCGGCGGCCTTGACCGCATCGATCAGCGCCTGCTGCTGCCCCGGCAGGCCGATGTCGCTCCGCGACGAGGCCTCGCCGGAATCGCCCGCCGGCTCACCGACCACGATGACGGTCACGGCCGAGGATTTCGCGGCCGTCTGCACCGCCGTGGTGTCGGGCTCGTTGCAGGGGTCGGCGACAGTGAACGTCGCACAGCCGTTCACGGAGGTGACGTTGCCGGTGCCGACCACGTTCGCGATCCCCTGCTTGACCGTGACGATCTGGTCGTTCTTCTGGAAATTGGCCGACGTCGTGTCGTAGCCGATCGGCACGTCCGGCCCGAGCTGATCAATCGGGTCGTCGCCCAGCGGCCCGACCACCGCGACCTTGCCCACGCTCGAGCTCAGCGGCAAAGTGTGGTTGTCGTTTTTCAGCAGGACCATCGACTCATCCGCGGTCTGGCGCGCGGTCGCGATGTTCTGCGAGGTCAGCTCTTCACTGGCCACGCGGGCGTCGCTCCCCTGGTACGGATTCCTGAACATTCCCGCCAGGTACTTGAGCGTCAGCACGTGCCGGACGGCGTCGTTGAGCTGCGCCATCGAGATCTTGCCCGACATCAGGAGCGACGGGCCGTACGTCGCGTACGTGTCGAACACCGGGTTGGTCGAGGTCATGCTGACCGCCATCTCGATGTTCTCGCCGGCGGTCAGCGCCAGGCGCGCGGCGTCCGCGCCGTCGGACGCGTAGCCAAACTCCTCGAGCTCCTGTACCGCCTGGTAGTCGCTCAGCGTGGCTCCGCTGAAGCCCCACTCATCACGGAGGATCTGCGTGAGCAGGTACGGGTTGGCCGTATTAGGCACGCCGTTGAGCGAGTTGAACGAGCTCATCACCGTCGCCGCGCCGGCGTCGACAGCTGCCTTGTACGGCGGCAGATAGTCGTTGAACAGCTGCTGGGTCGACATGTCGACCGTGTTGTATTCGCGGCCGGCGACGGGGGCGCCGTAGCCGCCGAAGTGCTTGATCGTCGCGGCGACCTTGTCCGGGGCCGCGTAGTTATTGCCCTGATAGCCATCCACCTTCGCGGCGGCGATCTTCGAGCCGAGGAACGGGTCCTCGCCGGCGCCCTCCACCACGCGTCCCCAGCGGGGATCGCGGCTGATGTCGACCATCGGGTTGAACGTCCACTTGATTCCGTCGGCGGCCGCCTCGTCGGCCGAGACCGACTCGTCGTTCTGCACCGCCGTCGGGTCCCAGCTCGCCGCCTCGCCCAGCGGCACCGGGAACATCGTCCGGTAGCCGTGGATCACGTCGAGCCCGAAGATCAGTGGGATGTAATGGTTCGCGGCCGACGACACCGCGGCCTTCTGGACTGCATTGATGTTGTCGACCCCGGTGAGGTCGAGCACCGTCCCGATCTTGCCCGCCTCCGCCAGCGACGCGAGGTCGCTTCCGGTTGGCGTGCTGGGGCCGGCCATTTCGAGCTGACCGAACTTCTCGGCGACCGTCAGCTTGCCCAGCAGGGCATTGACCTTTCCGTTGATCGCCTGCTGCTGCGCCGGAGTGGCGGCGCTCTGCCGCACGTGTTTGGTCCGCGCGTGGCGGGTCGTGGACGCCGCGTTGGACGACGTGGACATACCGCTCACGAGCAGCGCGACGGCGAGTCCAAGAGCCGCTAGGGCAGCGCCGAACCCGAACCTCCGTCTCGGCTTGACCCAAACGGCTGAGGCGAACTTCTCTGACATTTCCCTCTCCCTGTTGCGGTGGCCGCCGCGCACCGGCGTACCCAACGGAAGCGGGGTTTGAAACGTTAAGACGCGTCTGCCGCGTAAAACGTTCCACGCTCGACGGAGTGCACGACCACCGCGACGTCGAACAGCAGCTCATCACGCAGCCGCGTCATGCCAAGCCCCTCGGCAACGCGGATCGACCGGGTGTTCTCGGCGACGATCATCGCCGTGAGGTAGGGATACGCGAACACCCGAAAGCCCCAGTCGGCGCACGCCCGCGCCGCTTCGGTGGCGTACCCGTGACCCCACTCCTGGCGGCGGAGCACCCACCCGACATCGGCCTCGTCGTACTGCGGCCAGTACTTGAGCGCGACGAAGTCGTCGAGGTCGCTCATGACCATCGGGCGGAGATATAGACGTTCGGTCTCGATGTGCACAGCCGCCGGGGCGCTCAGTCCTTGCGCCCCGACACGAGCAGGCCGGCCCCGACGGCGACGATCGCGAGACCGCCGGCTCCCCCGACCAGTTCGAGCCGCCGAGGCGATCGTGCGAACCACGCCCGGAAGCCTCCGGCGGCGAGCGCCCACATCGTGTCCGACACGAGCGCGATCGCGGCGAAGATGAGCCCGAGCAGCAGGATCTGGGCGGGCACGTAGCCGCCGCCGCGGCTCACGAACTGCGGCAAGATGGCCGCCAGGAACACGACCGTCTTGGGGTTGGTGGCGCCGACGGTCGCGCCCTGGAGGAACGACCGGCGATCAGATTGCGCCGCGACCGGGGCGGCAAGCGCCGCCGCCAGCGATCGCCGCTCCCTGAACGTCTTCACGCCGAGGTACACGAGGTAGGCGCCGCCCACCAGCTTCAACGCGGTGAACGCCGCCACCGACTGCTCGGCCAGCGCGCCGACCCCGAACGCGACCGCGATCACCTGGACGTATTCGCCGAGCGCGTTGCCGACGACGGTCAGCACCGCGACGCGCCGGCCGCTCGCGAGCGCCCGCCCGACCACGAACAGAACGCTCGGTCCCGGAATCACGATCACGACGAACGCCGTGATGCCGAACGCCAGCAGCCGGTCCGCGGAGAGCACACCCCCAAGTCTAAGTGGGCGCTGGTAGCGCGAACTCGACTTGACACCTAGCCGGACTATGCCTAATCTGTCTAGGCATGAAAGCGGACGCGCTCAACGGACAGCTCGACCCGCTGATCCTGGCCACGGTCGCTGATGAGCCCGCGCACGGCTACGCGATCCTCCAGCGCCTGAAGGAGCGGAGCAGCGGCGCGTTCGACCTCGCCGAGGGCACGATCTACCCGGCACTCCACCGGCTCGAGCGCGACGGGCTCCTGCGCAGCGCATGGTCGACGGACAGCGGACGTCGCCGGCGCGTGTACAGCTTGACGCGCGCGGGCTCGTCCGCACTCGAGGTGCGCCGGCGCGAGTGGAGGCTCTTCGCCCATGCCGTCGAGACGGTGATGGGATGAGCTGGCTCGAAGACCTGTCCGGCGAGCTGTACACGCGCGGCGTTACCCGCCGCGACCGCGTCCGGATCGTCGCCGAGCTGAGCGACCACATCGCGTGCGAGCCCGGGTGCGAGGAGCGGCTCGGCGATCCCCGCGAGCTCGCGACGAGCTTCGCCGACGAGCTCGCGACGGCCGAGGCCCGCGGCTCGGCGTTTGCCACGTTCGGCGCGCTCGCGGTGGCGGCGGTGGCGCTCGTCGTCTCCCTGATCACGCTCGGCCGCTTCGCCCACTATCCGGGCTATTCGAATGGGCTTTCGACCGCGCTGTTCTTCCCCGCGCTTCTGGGGATGGTGGTGGCGCCGCAGGTCGCGCTGGTGGCGGGAACCCTGGCCGCCTGGCGGGCGCTGCGACGTCGCTGGGTGACGAGCCTTCCGGCCGCCGAGATCGCGCTCATCCATCGCCGCGCGCGAGTCGCGCTGGCCGCGGGCTTCGCGACGATGGCCGGCGTCGAGTTGTACGTCGTCGACTTCTCTGAGCGCCTTCCGGCGTGGTGGCTCGGCCTCGCGGGCGGCCTTGCCGCAGCCGCCGGCTTCGGGCTGTGGGCGGCCGCGCGAACGCTCGCGCGCGCTCGGACAATCGTCTCGGGCGCGGCCGGCCCGCCCGGCGACATCTACGACGACCTGCCCGTGGTCGGATCGGGCTGGCTCCGCGCGCGGCCGTGGCTGCTCGGTGCGCTCGCGTCGCTGGTGGTCGGACTCGCGGTGGGCGCGTTCGAGGCACACGCCGAGCACTCGGTTCTCGAGGGCATCCAGCGCGGGCTGGTCGAGGGACTTGCCGCCGCTGTCGGGTTCGTCTTGCTCGGTCGCGCCATCGGGGCCCGGCCTGCGGGACAATCGACCGAACGTGGGACTTCCCGATCCGAATGACGTCGCCGCCTACGACGAACTCGAGCAGCGCCTGATCGACGGCCCGCGACCGCTGAAGGGCCGGATCGAGCTCAGCGAGTACGACCCGCGGTGGCCGGAGTTCTACGCCGAGCACGCCGCGCGCATGCGTGCGGCCCTCGGCGACCGTGCGGTTCGCCTCGAGCATGTCGGCTCGACCTCGGTCCCCGGACTCCCGGCCAAGCCGATCATCGACATCGGACTCGAGGTGCCGGACTCCGCCGACGAGCCGGCGTACGTCGACGATCTCGAAGCCGCCGGATACCTGCTGCGGTTCCGAGAGCCCGAGTGGTTCGAGCACCGGCTGTTCAACACCCCGCACCGCGACGTCAACCTCCACGTGTTCTCGGCCGGCTGCTCGGAGACCGACCGGATGGTGCGATTCCGCGACTGGTTGCGCGGCAACGACGCCGACCGCGAGCTGTACCTCCAGACCAAACGTGAGCTGGCCGCGCGCGACTGGAAGTACATGCAGCAGTACGCCGACGCCAAGACCGGCGTCGTCGAACAGATCATGGCCCGCGCCCTCCTCAACCCGCGAGGGTGACCAGCAGGGCGGTCTCGCCGGGAGTGGTCGGGCTCGACTTCCGCCGGGCGACGCCGCTGGACCGCCGGGCCGGGTCGGGTTAAGTCAACACTCGACAACTCCCCGCCGGCGAGTGCGGGGTTAACCGTGCCAGGGCCGGGTGAAGATGAATTCACCGTGTGGCAGATGGCGAGTGTTGACTTAACCGGGATGGGGGTGGGGTCGCGCGTCGGGGCCGGGGTGGGTCGGACCGCAGTAGCCCGCTCTACGCCGCGCTCCCCTTGCGCTCGGCGTCGAACAGCTCCACCAGCCGACTCCGCACCTCCCACAGCTTCGGGATCTGACGCTGGGCGATCAGCTTGCCGAGCACCTGGACCGGCGTCCCCTGGGTCCCGATCGTGTCCTCGCCGAGAGCACGGGCGACGATCGTGTAGTGGCGGAACCGCCACACCCAGATCCGCTCGTCCCACTCGGTCAGGAGCTCGGCCAGCTGGTAGAGCTGCTCATGCTCGCGCCCGTGCCGGTACAGCTCCTCGAGATCGAGCCCGGCCGCGGAAACCAACCGGTCGAACGCCTTGGCCACGCGCTGGGTCACGGCCGGCACGCGCCTGAACCCCGGCGAGTCGAAGCCACTGCCGTGGCCGAGCACCACGCGGATCTGCGAGTACTCCCAGGGATCCATCTGGTTGAGCATCTCCATCTGAGTGGTGACGTACCCGAGCGCGAGGACGGCCCGCCGCAGTAGCCGCAGCGCCGGATCGATCTGATCGCGCTCGAGCAGCGAGGCGGCCTCGTCGACCTCGGTCGTGGCGAACTTCAGCCACAGCTCCGAGGACTGGTGAACGGTCTGGAACAGCAGCTCGTCGTGATGGACGCGCTCGCCGGCGGTCTTCTGCAACGACAGCAGCTCGTCGGTGCGGAGGTAGCGCTCGTAGTCGCTCGCGCCGGCGCCCGGGAGGACGGGCGCGTGCAGATCGTCATGGGCGCTGTCGTTCACGAGTCACCTCCTTCGAGGATGCCGGCCAGCTTGGTCAGATCGATGTTCCCTCCCGACACGATGCACACCACCTTTCCCGTCCCCGCCCGGCCCGACAGCGCCGCGGCCGTGGCCAGGGCCCCCGCCCCCTCGGCGATCACGCGAGCGTGCCCGGCGAGCGTCCGCACCGCCGCCGCGGCATCCGCGATTGGCACCGACAGGGCATCGTCGACGAGCGGCCGCACACGGGGCCACATCGTGTCGAGCACGCGTCGGCTTCCGGAGCCGTCCACGAACGACGGGGTGTAGTCGACGTCCGTCGGTTCTCCCGCGGCGAGCGCCGCCGCCAGCGCGGCCCCGGTCGAGGGCTCGGCGGTGTAGATCCTGGTGTTCGGCTTCAGCGCGCGGATCGCGCTCGCGATCCCGACGGTGAGGCCGCCACCCCCGTACGGGATCACGACGGCGTCGGGGTCGGGCAGGTCGTCGAGGATCTCGAGCCCGATCGTGCCGTTGCCCGCCATGACGCCCTCGTCCTGGACGGGGTGGACGAACAACCCGTCGACCCCATCCACGCGAGAGGTCACGATCGCCTGCCACCAGTCGTCGTAGGGCACCTTCAGCACGTTGCCGCCCAGGCGCTCGATCGCGGCGAGCTTCGCCTCGGGCGCGTGCTCGGGCACGGCGATCGTCACCGGCAGCCCGAGCTCGCGCCCGGCCCAGGCGACGCCCTGGGCCATGTTGCCGGCGCTGGCCGTGACCAGGCCGCGCGCCCGCGCCTCGGGCGGCGCCAGCCGCACCGCGTTCGTCGCACCCCGGATCTTGAACGAGCCGATCGGCTGGAGCGTCTCGAGCTTCAGGTAGATCTCGGTGTCGGCCGGCACGCCGTCGGCGCGTAGCGGCACGAGCGGCGTCCGTACCGCCACGTCGGCGATGCGCGCCCGGGCCGCCTCGATCTCGGCCAGCTCGATCACCGCGAGCTCGTTCCCAGCCCGATCACGTTCCCGGCCCGATCACAGAGCCACCTCGGTCCCGATGCCCAGCCGCAGCGCTCGCTCCACGGCGCATTCGGCCGCGGCGAGATCCTCGACCGCCAGGCCGAGCGAACGGAACACGGTCAGCTCGCCGTCGCTGCGGCGTCCGTCCGCGATCCCAGCCAGCACCTCCCCGAGCTCGCCCCGGACGTGGTTCTCCCCCGAGATCGCGCCCTGCTCGACCGCCAGCCGGTACTCCCCCGCCTCGTTGCGGAGCGATTCGCGGCTGTCGCAGAACAACGCGCTCGCCGCGACCGTCTCGACGTCGAGTTCGCGGTCGCGCGGCACGCTCGCGCCGACCGCGTTGATGTGCGCGCCGGAGGCGAGCCAGTCGCGCCGCACGACGGGCTCCCGCGCGGTGGTGGCCAGCACGATGACGTCGGCGCCGCGGACCGCATCCTCGGCCGACGGGGGCACCGCCACCCGCCCGCCGGTCGCCCTCGCGTGACCGTCGGCCACCTCCTGCGCGTGTGCCTGGTTGGGCGCGAACACGCGCACGTCCTCGAACGACCGCACCGGCAGCAGCGCCTCGAGATGGGCTTTACCCTGGACGCCCGCACCCAGGACCGCCAGCACCCGGGCATCCTCGCGCGCGAGCAGCCGCGTCGCCACCGCGCTCACGGCGGCCGTCCGGACCGATGTCACCGCCGAGGCGTCGAGGATCGCCTTCGGCGCTCCGGTCGCGCCGTCGAACAGGGTGACCGTCCCCTGATGGGAGTCGAGCCCGCACGCGGGATTGCCGGGCATGATGCATAGCGACTTGAGCGAGAACAGCGGCTCGTCGCCGCCTCGCCACGCCGGCATCGTCGCCATGAACCCGGCCGCGCCCGGGAACTGGACCATCGACCGGAGCGGCATCAGCGCCTCGCCGCGCGCGTGCGTGGCCAACACGGAAGCCATGGCGTCGGCGCACGCTTCGGGGGTGAGCGCCGCGACCACGTCGTCGTGGCCCAGGATCAGCACCGCGCGATCTCCTCGCGCTGCGCGCCGGTCAACGGGCGCTCGAGCGCCTCGCGCACCGGCTCGAGATGCTCCGGACGCCCAGGACCGACGACGATCTGTGTGACGCGGTCGTCGGCCAGCAGCCACGCCAACGCCAGGCCCGCCATCGAGCGGCCGTCCTCCGCGGCGACCCCGGCCAGGCGCTCCAGCCGGTCAAACGTGGCGTCGGACCGGAACGCGGTGTACGGCTCCGGGCGCTGAGTCATGCGAGAGCCCGCCGGGAACGGCTCGCCCCTCCGGTATTTGCCGGTCAGCCACCCGCCGGCCAGCGGACTGAACACCAGATACGACACGCGCTCGCGCTCGCACAGCGGCAGCACCGCATCCTCGTCACCGCGTGCGAACAGCGAGTGCTCGTTCTGGATCGCCTGCGGCGAACCCGCGGCGAGCGCCGCCTCGAGCTGCGGCGCGTCGAAGTTGCTCACCCCGTACGCGCGGACCCGGCCGATCGCGACCAGCTCATCGAATGCCGCCATCGTTTCCCCCACCGGAACATCGGGGTCGAATTCGTGGGCCAGATAGAGATCGACGTAGTCGACGCCGAGGCGATCGAGGCTCGATTCGAACTGGCGGAGGATCCGCGTTCGTGCGAGACCGTGATCCGCGCCTGCGTCCATCGGGTTGAACGTCTTGGTGGTGATCCCCGGTCGAACGCCGCGGGTCAGCATCCAGCTGCCGATCATCCGCTCGCTGCGCCCGCCGCCGTAGGCATCGGCAGTGTCGAAGTGATCGATTCCGGACTCCCACGCCGCGTCCATCAGCGCGAACGCCTCGTCCTCGTTCAGCCCGTGCCCGAACAGCTCGGGCGCCGAGCCGACGCCACCGAAGTTGCCGCACCCCAACGCGACACGCGGGATGGTCTGCTCGGAGCGCCCCAAAGGGCGGCGCTCGATCGGAAGCGTGGCGCTCATCTCGACGCCAGCCTATCGACCGCCAGCCTGACAAACTGGCGGGAGCTTGGCTCGCTCGCGCCGGCATCGTCTGGTCCTCGCCGCGACGCTCGCGACGACTGTCCTCGCCCTCACCGGATACGCGCCGGCGAAGACCGAACCGAGCCCTGCGCCCCAAGACGTCGCGGTGGTTACGGTCTCGCGTGCGGCCGGCGGGCCGCGAATTCAACCGGGCTTCCTCGGGCTGTCATTCGAGAACACCGCGATCCTGCCCTACGCCGGCAGCGACCCCAAAGCGCCCGACCCGGTGTTCCTGCAACTCGTCCGCAACCTCAACCCGGGCCAGTCGCCGCAGCTCCGGATCGGTGGGGACAGCACCGACTGGGCGTGGTACCCGGTCCCGGGCCTGACCAAGCCGCGCGGCGTCCGGGTGACGCTCACGCCCCGCTGGCTCGACGTAACCCACGCAGTCGCCGCGGCCCTCAACGCCCGGCTCATCATGGGCGTCGACCTCGAGGCCAACAGCCGCGCCACGGCGGACGCCGAGGCGAGCGCGTTCGAGCGAGGGATCGGGAAGCAGCGGATCGAGGCGCTCGAGCTCGGCAACGAGCCCAACCTGTACGGCAGCCTCACCTGGTTCGTCGCGCCCGACGGCGTCAAGGTGACGGGCCGTCCGCCCGGATACGACTTCTCGTCCTTACTCGGCGAGTTCACCTCGTTCGCGAAAGGCCTGCCGGGCCCGCTCGCCGGACCGGCCACGGGCTCGCGTGCCTGGATCCCGCTCACCGGCCAGTTCCTCGCCGCCGAGCCGCGCGTCGCTGTCGCCACCCTGCATGCCTATCCGCTCCAGACGTGCGACCTTCCCCCGTCCTCGCCGATCTTCCCCACGATCGCGCACCTGCTCGCCCCCGCCGCGACGAACGGCCTCGCCGACGGCGTCGCCCCGGCCGTCGCCGTCGCCCACGCCCGACATGTCGCGGTGCGCATCGACGAGATGAACAGCGATTCGTGCGGGGCCGCGCCCGGCATCAGCAATGCGTTCGTCTCGGCGCTGTGGGCGCTCGACGCGCTGTTCGAGATGGCGCGGGTCGGCGTCGATGGCGTGAACATCCACACCTACCCCGGCGCGACGTACCAGCTGTTCACGTTCACCCACCGGGGCCGGAAGTGGCGCGCGTCGGTCGCCCCCGAGTACTACGGCCTCGACATGTTCGCCCAGGCCGCGCCGGCGGGATCGCGCCTCGAGTCCACCACGATCACGAACGCGCAGGGGATCACGGCCTGGGCCACCCGCGGGCGGGCGGGCCATACGCGCGTGGTGCTGATCAACGAGAGCCTCGACCGCCGCACGATCGCGGTGGGCGCCGACGGCACCGGTCCGGCGAGGATCGAGCGCCTGCGGGCGCCACGGCTCAGCAGCACTTCGGGGGTCACACTCGGTGGCCGGAGCTTCGGCGCCGAGACCACCACGGGGCGGCTCGCAGGCCGCTCGACAGTCGCCAAGCTGAAGCCCAGCCAGGGCCGCTACGAGTTCACGCTGACGGCGGAAAGCGCGGCGCTGGTCACGCTACCGTAAGCACAGTGCCCGTACTGGAAGCACGCGGCATCGTCAAGACGCTCGGCGTCGGGCGCGCCGAGCGCCGTGTGCTGGACGGGGTCAGTCTCGAGGTCGATGCCGGCGAGGTGGTCGCGGTCCTCGGGCGCTCGGGCAGCGGCAAGTCGACCCTCCTGCACCTGCTCGGCGGCCTCGACCGACCCGACGCCGGAACGATCGCGCTGGCCGGCCAGCGCATCACCGAGCAACGCCCGCGCGCCCTGGCCCGGACGAGGCTTCGGCACGTCGGGTTCGTGTTTCAGTCCTTCCAACTGATCGAGGAGCTGAGCGGCGAGGAGAATGTGCTCCTGCCGGCCCGGCTCCCCGGCGCCCTCCACGGCGGGGAGCGGCGAGCCCGTCGCCTGGTTGATGAGCTTGGCCTCGCCGAGATCGCCGGCCGCAGGCCGCACGAGCTCTCGGGCGGCGAGCAGCAGCGGCTCGCGATCGCCCGGGCGCTCGTCAACGACCCCGAGGTCGTGCTCGCTGACGAGCCGACCGGGAACCTCGACCAGGAGAACGGCGCGACCGTGCTGGCCATGCTCCGCCGTCTCACGCGCCGGGCGGTCGTGATCGTCACCCACGAGCC
The DNA here is from genome assembly GCA_963737055.1 of uncultured Solirubrobacterales bacterium. Taxonomy (GTDB): domain Bacteria; phylum Actinomycetota; class Thermoleophilia; order Solirubrobacterales; family Solirubrobacteraceae; genus Palsa-465. The sequence continues at coordinate 1,181,355 of CAVTRE010000006.1, forward strand.
CGAGGCGGCTCAGGTCGCCGACCGGGTCCTCCACCTGCACGACGGGCGACTCGCGGACCGCCCCCGGGAGCTGGCCTGAAGGCTGCGCTCCGTGAGGCCCGCTACGGCGTCAGAGTCCGCCGCCGGCGCTCGCTGCTGACCGGCCTCGGAATCGCGCTCGCCGCCGCGATGCTGGTGGCGGCGCTGGTCGTCTCGGACAGCCTCGGGTTCGGCTTCGACCGGGCCGCGCGCGCGGCCGACCTGCCGGACATCATCGTGCGCTTCAACCCGCAATCGGCCGACCGGGTCGCCCAGCGGATCACCGCGCTGCCGGACGTGGCCGCCTACAACGTGCGCACGGAGGTCACCGGCGTGGGGCTGGGCACCGCCGACGAGTTCGCGGACGATGGCGCGGCCGAGGTCGTCGGACAGGGACGGAGGGGCTACGCGATCGTCGGCGGTCACGACGTCACGGGACCGGGCCAGGTCGTAGTCGAGCGCGGGTTGGCCGACGCGTGGCACCTCAGACTCGGCGGCGGGCTCACGATCGACGGGCTGGGCACCGAGCGGATCGTCGGCTTCTCTGAGAGTCCGGACAACGTCTCCTATCCGCTGGCGGTGCCGCGCGTCTACGTGACCCAGCGTGGCATCGCACCGCTTCCCGCGAACCTGGCCGAGATCTGGCTGCGCGACCCCCGCAACCTCGACGAGGTACTCGTCCAGGCGCGCGCCACGAGCTACGGGCTGCGCGGGCTCCGGTTCGTCACGCGATCGGGCGTGCACGTGCTGCTCGACCAGGCGGCGGGGATCGTCATCGACCTGCTCGTGGCCCTGTCGCTGATCGCGCTCGCGACCGCGAGCGTGATGCTCGCCGCCTCCGCGCGCGCCGAGGTCCAGCGGCGCCTCGGCGCGATCGGCGTCCGCCGCGCGGTCGGGGCCTCGCGCGGACACCTGGCGCTCACGCAGGCGCTCGAGGCGCTGTTCGTCGCGGCGCCGGCCGCGACGCTCGGCGCGATCGGCGGCGCGCTCGCCACCTACGGCCCGACCACGCGGCTGCTCGTGCTCCTGAACGAGCCTGCCCCCGGCACCGCCCTGGCGCCGGCGCTGGTGGCGACCTGGCTGGTGGCGATCGCAATTCCGGTGCTCGCGGCGGCATGGCCGGCGTGGCGAGCCGCGGGACGCTCGCCGGTGGCGCTCCTCCGCGGCGCCGAGCTCGGCCGCGGCGCCCGGCGATCCGCCCGCGTGTCCGCGCCCGGAGCCGGCCTAACTGTGCTCGGCGCCCGGCTCGTCGGCGCCCGCCGCACCCGCCTCGTGGCCACGGTGTGCGCGCTCGGGTTCTCGATCGCGTTCGTGCTGCTGATGCTCGCGCTCGCGTCGGCGCTCAGCTCGCTCGAGACCGACCCGCAGGCGCTCGGCAAGCGCTATCAGCTCACCGCCCAGCTACCGGCGTCGGCGGTTCCGCACGTCCGCGCAATCCGCGGAGTGCAAGCCGTCGCCCCTCGCTACGAGGAAGAGGCCGTCGACTCGTACTCGCTCGGCGAGACGATCGACGTGATCGCCTACCCCGGCGATCACACCACGTTCGAGAATCCGCCGCTGGTGTCGGGGACGCGGCTGCGAGGGGGACACGAAGCGGAGGTGGGACTCGGGCTCGCCCAGGCCCTTGGGCTGGCCCCGGGCTCGACTCTCGCGATCCAGCTCGGGTCCGGAGCCGAGCTTCGGCTAGGAGTAGCCGGGGTCGTGAGCTCGCTCGATCACGACGGCCGCGTCGCCTACGTGCCGGCATCCGCGCTGCTCGACGCCGACCCGGCGGCCGCATCCGACGAGCAGCTCGCGGTCGTGGTGAGACCGGGCGCGAACGTGGCCGCGGTCAGCGCCGCGATCGGAGCGCCCGCGGCAGCCGCCACCGGCGCGGTCGGCCGCGGCGTGCCGCTCGTGGCCGTGCTCCGCTCGATCCTCCGCGCGGTCGCGATCGTCGACGGCCTCGTCTGCCTGTACGCGCTGATCCAGGCGTGCGCGCTGACCGTCCAGGAGCGCCGGCGAACGATCTCGGTGCTCCGCGCCTTCGGCGCCGGCGGCGCCGCCGTGCGACGGCTGCTCGCCGGCGCGGTGATCGCGCTGGTGGTGCCCGCCGCCGTGCTCGGGATCTTGATCGAGCGGCTGTTGCTCGGGCCGGCGCTGGCTCGGCTGGCCGCGAGCTACGTGACGCTCCCGCTCGGAGCGAGCCTCGTGGAGATCGCCGCCGTGCTCGCGGGGCTGGCGCTCGCCGGCGCGGTCGCGGTGGCGTGGGTGGCGCGCCAGACGACGCGCGAGAGCGTGCTCGCGGGGATGGGCGCGCCGTGAGCCTGACCCGGCGTGAGGCCCTCGTGCTGGGTGCGGGCGCGCTGCTGACGACCGCATGCGGCGGCTCGCGCTCGGCGAGCGCCGGCGACACCGGATCGACGCTGGCGTCGACGTGGTTCGATCCAGGCGGAACCGGGACGCTCGCGCCCGGTCCGGGTGAGGGGTTGATCGCCCGCACCGAGCTCGGGCCCGCCCGCGCGGCCGAAGGCGTGATCGCGACGCTCGCCCACGTCACCGACGCCCACGTGCTCGACGCCTCCTCGCCGGCCCGGGTGCCGTTCCTCGACCGCCTCGGGCCTCCGTTCGAGTCGACCTTTCGCCCGCACGAGACGCTGACCGCGCAGGTGCTGGCCGGCGCGGCGCGCGCGATCAGGACGCTCCGCCCGGACGCCGTCATCCAGGGCGGCGATCTGATCGACAACGATCAGCGGAACGAGCTGGCCTGGGCGGTGGCGGCGCTCCGGGGCGGGATGGTCCGGCCCGACCACTACTTCGGCGTCCAGCTCGCGAGCGACCCGGATCCGTTCTATTACCGGCCCGACCTCGATGCGCCGCAGCATCCCGGCCTGCTGTCCCGCGCCGCACGTTCGTTCTTCAGCATGGGCGCGGGCGGGCCGGTGTATCCGGTCCTCGGCGACCACGACATACTCGTCGCCGGCGAGCTCGCGCCCACGGCCGAGACCCGCGCGCTCGCGGTCGGGGGCGAGGCGCTGTGGGAGCTCCCACCGGGCCTGTCGCTGCCGCCCGGCACCTCGCTGACCGCCGGCGGCTCGCCCGACGGGCCCCCGCTTCCGGGGCTCGTCCAGGGGTTCCTCGCACGCGCGCTGGCCGGACCGAAGGTACACGTGCCGGCGAATCCCTCGCGCCGCGAGATGGACGCCGCCGAGGCCATCGGAATCCTGCGCGCCGGCGCCGGCAGCAGTCTCGACTATGCCGTGGACGTCGAACGGGACCTACGCCTGATCGTGCTCGACCTGGCCCGGCGCGCCGGTGGCTCGGGCGGCCTGGTCCGCCCTGATCAGCCTGGTTGGCTAGCGAGCCAGCTTCGAGAGAGTGGCGGGCGGTGGGTCATCCTCGTATCGCACCAGCCACTCGCGAGCTCGGAGGGCGGCGAGTCGCTGCTGACGCTGCTCGACTCGGATCCGAGCGTGATCGCCGTGCTGTCCGGCCACACCCACCGCAACCTGATCGAACCGCGCGCCCACTACTGGCTGATCAGCACGGCGTCACTGATCGACTACCCCCAGCAGGCCCGGGCGCTCCGGGTGCTGCGGACCGCCGGCGGCGGCGTCGCGATCCAGACGTGGATGCTCGACCACGCCTTCCCCGGGGATCTCGGCACGATCTCGCGACAGCTCGCGTACCTCGACGCCCAGGGCGGCCGGCCGAAGGGCATGGCCGGCCGCCGCCTCGACCGCAACGTCACGCTGTACCGGGCCGCGGTCTAGCGGTCGTCCGCGGGCGGCCGCTAGCTGCCGTCGCCGCCGAGCGCCTCGGTGATGTCGGCGATCGCGGCCTGCTCGCCGGGACTCACCGCCACCCCGTCCTCGCGGTGGGCGTTGGCGACATGGTCCGACAGCGTGAGCACGAACCGGCGGTAGTCGTTGACCTCGTCGGGCGTGGCCTTGGTCTCGAGCACCCCGACGGCGTCTCGAATGTGCCCGAGCGCGGCGGCCTTCACATCATCGACGGAATGGTAGAAGTGGTGATCGACGTCGGGCCTCGCGGAGGCGATCGCGTCGAGCAGCTCGCTCGCTCCGTGTTGCTGCCGGGCCTCCGCGTAGGATTTTGCGATCGCGAAGCTCTCCTTGAACGTCCCGCCCCTGGACGCCGTCGCGACTAGCTGGCCCGCGGCCGGCGGGCCCTTGAGAACCGTGTCCCACTCCTGCTCGGTGAAGTCGCTCTTCCCAGTCATCGGATCACCCGTGTTGGGTGATGTTATCTCTCCGGCATGGCCGTTGAGTGTGCGCGCCCGCGAAATCCACAGATCGGAGTCGCAGTGTTAGTGCTCGGAACCTACACATTCCTGGACGTCCTCTGGGACATCCTCATCATCACCGCCTGGCTGATCTTCTTCTGGATCGCCATCACCGTGCTGATCGACGTCTTTCGCCGCCACGACATCTCGGGCTGGGCCAAGGCCTTCTGGGTGATCTTCGTCGTGATCCTCCCCTGGATCGGCGTGCTCGTCTATCTGATCGTCAACCACACCGGCATGGCCGACCGCCGCTACTCGGAGGCCGCGCAAGCCCAGTCCCAGTTCGACGATTACGTCCGCCAGGCCGCCGGCACCGCCGCCAGCCCGACCGCGGAGATCGCGCGGGCGAAGGAGCTGCTCGACAGCGGCGCGATCACCCAGGCCGAGTTCGACGCGATCAAGGCCAAGGCGCTGTCGGCCGCTTAGTTTGGGCCTCGCTCCGCTCGGCGTCCCTGGGACCGATTCCGCGCGGCATCCATGCCACGCGGCCCTGGTCGCGACCCCCGGACGGGCATGGATGCCCGTCCGGACAGGCCCCATGGACGCCGGCGAAGCCGGCCCCTAACTAACCACCGTTTCGATCGTCTCGATCGGCTCGAGCTGCGAGATCTCCGACCGCCGGTTCTCCCAGTGCGGCGGGATGCACATGTGCGTCCCGAGCTCCTCCTCGGACTCGTCGATCGTGAAGCCCTGCGGCGTCCCATATGCGATCTCGACGAGGAGGCCGCTGGGGCTGCGGCAGTACATCGAGAAGAAGTAGCCGCGGTCCTTGGCCTCTGAGACGTCGGTGAAGCCGAGCCCGACGAGCCAGTCCTTTACCTCCTGCTGGTTCTCGGGCGAGACGACGTCGAACGCCTGGTGGTGGATCGTGCCCTCGCCGAAGTTCCATGTGCCCTGCGGCAGGTCGGGCTCCTCGACGAGTTCGAGCATGCGGCCGTAGCCCTGCTCGTCGCCGATCTGGAACTGCTGGTGCTTGCCTTCGGCCGACAGCAGCTCGCCGCCCATCCCCTGGGTGACGAAGAACGTCATCGGCTCGGGGTCGCGCACCGACGTCGTGGTCCCGTAGGCGCCGCGGATAGCGTGCTCGGCTGGCACGATCGCGTCGTAGGGCTCGCGGTCGTCGTGATTCGGGTCCTCGACGATCTGGTACTCGATCCCGCAGGGGTGGCGGAAGAACAGCCGCTCGGTGCCGAACCGCTGGCCTGGCTCGCGCGGGATCGAAAACTCGGAGAGACGGTCGGCCCAGAAGCCGAGCGAGCCTACGGGGACCGACAGGTTGAGCGACTTCGCCTGGTTGGTCCCGCGCCTGCCCATCCAGCCGGCCTGGCGATACGGGAACGCGGTCAGCAGCGTGCTCGGGTCGCCGAGACGGTTGCCGTAGTACAGGTGGTAAATGGGGATCTCGCCGTCGAACAGGACGGTCTTCTTCACGCTCTTCAGGCCGAGCACGCGCACGTGGAAGTCGTAGTCCTCCTGAGCGCCGCCGACGCAGAACGTCAGGTGGTGGGTACCGCGGATGAAGCCCCGAGCCATGATCCTGCTCCTCTTCCTCGTGGTCACTTGTGGCGCGCGGGCCCGATTCTAACCCGGGCGGGTGGTTGCTCCTTGGACCTGAGCGCGGTGGTTTCAGGACGTGCGTGCGGTGCTCAGCCAATCCGCGAACGCCCCGCCGGGAACGGCCCAGGTGCGGCGTTCGCGCACGAGCTCCCGGATGAAGCCGAGCACCCGGTGGACCCCGTCGGTCCAGGCGTCGTCGAGCATCAAGAACGGGTGAAGGATCAGGGTCTGGCGGCTGCCGGCGTTCGCGAGATCCTGGAGCTCCTCCTCGAACAGATCGGTGAGCGCGCTCGGTCCGAGCGGGCGCTCGGGATCGCCGCGCGAGATGCGCAACGCCGCGAAGCTGTCCATCAGGTGGTAGGCGTCGACCAGCCGCCAGTCGAACGGCACGTAGGCCAGCCCGCGGCGCATGCCGGCCTCGCCTCCGGCGGGCGAGCACCACTCGATCCCCGCCCCGCGCAGCAGCGCCGGCGAGCGCGCGTTCATCTCGCCGCCCGGCGGCCGGAATCCGCGCACCGGCAGCCCGAGCGCGGCGAACGCTTGCATGCTGCGCTCGATCGTCTCGCGTTCTTCCGAGGCGTTCAGCGAGGTCCAGCCCTCGTGGCGCCAGCCGTGGAGGCCGAGCTCGTGGCCACGCGCGGCGATCTCGCGCAGCGCGTCCGGGTAGAGCTCCGTGTTGAGCGCCTCGACGAAGAACGTGGCGCGGAGGCCGTGGGCGTCGAGCTCGTCAAGGAGCCACGGCAGTGCTTTGGTGACCGAGGGGTCCGTTCCCACCAGGTCCTCGGTCGGCCGCTCGCCGCGCTCGAGTGCGCTCGCTTCCCCCAGGTTGTCGATCGTCAGGACGACGGCGCTCGGCAATCCGTCTGGCCCGAATTTCCCCACGAGCGCATCGTATTGACAGTCAACGCAATACTTCCTCGCCATGCCGAGCTCTTCTCGCGTAGCCCTCGTGACCGGCGGTGCCGGCGGTATCGGCAGCGCGATCGTGCGTGCGCTGGCCGCCGAAGGGCACCGTGTCGTGGCCGGCGACATCGCCGACGACGCGCCCGCCGAGGCGGCGCTTGCGGTTAATCTCGACGTCACCGACAGCGGATCGGTCGACGAGGCCGTCACGCGCGCCGAGCGCGAAGTCGGCCCGATCGAGATCCTCGTCAACACCGCCGGGTGGGACGAGTTCCACCTCTTTCTGGAGACCGAACCGGACTTCTGGGACGGGATCATCGAGCTCAACTACAAGGGCTGTCTCCGGGCCTGCCGCCGGGTCGTGCCCGGCATGGTTGAGCGCGAGTACGGCCGCGTGGTCAACATCTCTTCCGATGCCGCCCGGGTGGGTTCCTCGCAGGAGGCGGTCTACGCCGGCGCGAAGGCGGCCCAGGTGGCGTTCGGCAAGACGCTCGCGCGCGAGATCGCCCGCAGCGGGGTCACGGTCAACAGCGTGTGCCCCGGGCCAACCGAGACGCCACTGCTGGACGGGATGCTCGGCGCCGGCGAGGCCAGCGCAAAGATGGTCGAGGCCCTGCGCCGGGCCGTGCCGATGCGCCGGCTCGGCCGGCCCGAGGACGTCGCCGCGGCGGTCGTGTTCCTGGCCTCCGACGCCGCCGGCTACATCACCGGCCAGACGCTGTCGGTCAGCGGTGGCCTGACGATGGCGTGAAGATCGGCTCGGGCCCGCGGTCCGAGATCCGATCGCGGTCCGCGAAGAACTCGGCGCCCTCGATGCTGATGCGGGGCGTCACCTTGTCGAGCCACCGCGGCATGTACCAGTTGCGCTCGCCCACCAACACCATCAGCGCGGGGACGAGCAGGCAACGAACCACGGTGGCGTCGAGGATCACCGCGACCGCCAGCCCGACGCCGAACTGCTTGATCGTCGGATCCCCGTTGAGCACGAAGCTGCCGAACACGAACACCATGATCAGCGCCGCGGCGGTGATCACGCGGGCACTGGTCACGAGCCCCGACACGACCGAGCTTGTGTTGTCCTGACCCTCGTGGACGTGCTCTTCTATCTGGCTGACCAGGAACACCTCGTAGTCCATGGACAGACCGAACAGGATCGCGAACATGAACAGCGGCACGTAGGAGACGATCGGGACCGCGCCGTTCAGCCCTATCGCGCCGCTTAGCCAACCCAGCTGGAAGATCGCGGTCAGCACGCCGTACGAGGCACCGATCGAGAGCAGGTTCATGACGGCCGCCTGGGGCGGGACCACCACGGTGCGGAACGCCAAGATGAGGAGGAGGAAGCTGAGCACGATCACAACGGCGATCTGGAGCGGCAGCTTGGCTGAGATCTTCGCCGCCAGGTCGATGTACCCGGCGGTGCTGCCGCCCACGTAGGCGTGCAAGTCGGTGCCCTTCTCGGCGCCGGGAATCGTGCTGTTTCGGAGCATGTTGACGAGGTCGGTGGTCTCGTTCTCCGCGGGGCCGGCCTTGGAGATCGCGTTGAAGTACGCGGTGGTCGCGGCCTTGTCGAGCTGCATCGGCGAAACGCCGGCCACACCCGGAGTCGAGGTCACGTCTTTCTGAAGCGTGGCCAGGCGCGGGTCGCTCGTCCCGTTCTGGGCCGGCGTGCCGAGCGTCACAGCGATCAGCAGCGGTCCGTTGACCCCGGGCCCGAAGTTCTCGGAGATCAGGTCGTAGGCGCGGCGGGCCGTGGTGGACGTGGACAGCGCAGCGGTGTCCTGCTGGCCGAGCGTCAGCGAGAGCAGCGGGATGGTGAGCGGGATCAGGATTGCCAGTGCCGCGAGTCCGGCTATGACCGGCTGCTTGGCGATCTCGCGCGCCCACCTCGCCCACAGTCCGTTTCGTACCTCGTCATCGGTAGCGGGATGGCGCACTCGCAGCGAGTTGATGCGCGGGCCGAGCAGCGCCAGCTCGGCGGGCAGCAGCGTCAACGCCGCGAGGACAGCTATCACCACCGAGATCGCGGCCATCAGTCCCATGGTCGTGACCAGCGGGATTCCCGCCACCGCGAGCGAGACGAGCGCGATCGTCACCGTTGTCCCGGCGAAGAAGACGGCTCCCCCCGAGGTGGCAGCAGCGCGCGCGATCGACTCGTCCATCGCCAGGCCGTCGTGCAACCCCCGGAAGTGGCGCGTCACGATAAACAGCGCGTAGTCGATCCCGACCCCGAGGCCAATCATGGTGGCGAGCGTCGGCGCGACCGTCGGCACCGTCGCGACGTGGCCGAGCATGCGGATCACCGCGAGCGTCGAGAGCAGCGCGAAGATCGCGGTCACGATCGGGAGCAGCATCGAGGTGACCGTCCCGAAGGTGATCGTGAGGATCACCATCGCGGCGATGATCCCCACCAGCTCGCTCGACTCCGTCGAAGGCTTTGACACCTTCTGGCCGAGCTGACCGCCGGTTTCGACCTGTAGACCGGCCGCGTGCGCCGGTTTCGCGGCCGCGTCGATGATCGTCTGCGCCTCGGATTCCGACAGCGAACCGGGGCTCACCGCCAGGGTGACCGAGATGTAACCGGTGGCCTGGTCCTTGCTCAGCGCCGAAGCGCCCTGTGGCGTCAGCGGGTTCACGACTGCCGCGACGTCCTTGTTCTTCGACAGGTTTGCCGCAGCCTGGTTGACGGCGTTCGCGTTGTTCTGGTCGGTGAGCTTGCCGGTCTTGGCGTGGATGACGATCGGGCTCGTCCCGTTGGCCTGAGCCGGGAATGAGCTCTTCAGGACGTTCGTCGCGTGCTGGCTGTCGGTGCCGGGGAGCGACAGGTTGTCGTTGGTGTTGTCGCCGAGCCGATGCGAGACCGCTACGAGCGCGACCGTCGCCACGAGCCATACGGCGAGCACGACCCATCGCCGGCGCACGCAGAATCGCGCAAGTTGATACAGCACACTGGTCACTGGTCCTCGGCCCCCTTGGTCGCATAGAGGACGGCTTCCGTGCCGCGCGTCGGATCGTCCCGCGCCGCCTCGGCAAAGTCAAGACAGGCGTCGACTGCCGACGGCGAGCGCTCTCACACGCGAACATCCACGGAATCCGGCGCGCAGAGTTCATTCCGAAGGAGCTGATGCATGGACTTGACCGACACGCTGTACGAAGTTGACAACGGACTGGCCTGGATCACGATCGATCGCCCCGACCGGATGAACGCCTTCCGGGCGAGGACGGTCGATGAGCTAATCCATCTGTTCACGCGAGCGTGGACTTCCTCTGACGTCGGTGTGATCTGCTTGACCGGCGCCGGCGACCGAGCGTTCTCTGCCGGCGGCGACCAGAAGCAGCGCGCGGAGACCGGCGACTACGGGCCGAGCGAGTCGGGGCTATTCGAGATCGAGCGCCTGCACCGGTTGATCCGGGACGTACCCAAGCCCGTGATCGCGGCCGTCAACGGGGTGGCGATCGGAGGCGGCCACGTTCTCCACGTTCTGTGCGACGTGACGATCGCGGCCTCGAGTGCCAGCTTCGGCCAGGTCGGCCCGCGGGTGGGCTCCTTCGACGGCGGCTACGGCACCGCGTATCTGGCGCGCGTCGTCGGCGAGAAGCGCGCGCGGGAGATCTGGTTTCGGTGCCGGCGCTACGACGCGGCCACCGCCGAGCGCTGGGGCCTCGTCAACACCGTCGTTCCTTTGGAGCGGTTGCGCGAGGAGGTCCGGGTGTGGGCGGACGACATGCTGGCGCTGTCTCCGACCGCGCTTCGCTTCCTCAAGCAGTCGTTCAACGCCGACACCGAGCACATCGCGGGGATCGGCCAGCTGTCGTTCAGCGGGCTAGGGCTGTTCACCGAGACCGACGAGTCGCGCGAGGGCGTGCGGGCGTTCGCTGAGAATCGCCCGCCGGACTTCTCGGGGTATCGCGCGGGGGCGTCGAGTTAGGCCGCCGGCCGCGGTTTAGGCGGCGGCGTGGAGAATCGAGTCGAGCAGGCCGGGGAAGCGCTGCTCGAGGTCGTCCCGGCGCAGCACGCTCAGCCGCGTCGTCCCCTCGAGGCGCTGACGGATCACGCCCGCCTCGCGCAGCACCTTGAAATGGTGCGTGCAGGTCGACTTCGTCACCGGAAGATCGAAGCTCTTGCACGTCCGGGGAACCCCCGCCGACAGGCCGGAGACGATCTTCAGGCGGATCGGGTCGCTCAGCGCGTGTAGCACCGCCGCTAGCTCGATCGCCTCGACCGCCGGGTGGGCGAGTGACTCTTCCGGGGCGTATGACGTGGGGACGGAAGCGTCTGCCGTGGGGACGGAAACGTCTGTCGGAGTCGGTGCGTGCGTGACGTTGGTGCTCATCGTTCTGACCCCGATGATAGTACGACGATCATCAAACCACCTGCTATGGTTCGATAACCATCGTACTGTGCGGAAACGGACGCCGCGCAAGTGTCGAATCGGCGTGGTTCCGATCGTCACCTTTATATGAACACGACTTCGACATCCGAACATCCGCATCTGCGCGCCACGCTGCTCTTGTGCTGCCTGGCGCAGTTCATGGTGATCCTCGACGTCTCCGTGGTGAACGTCGCGCTCCCATCGATCCGCTCGGCGCTCCGCTTCTCAGAGCAGGACCTGCAGTGGGTCGTCAACGCCTACACCGTCACCTTTGCCGGCTTCCTCCTGCTCGGCGGGCGCGCCGCTGACCTGATCGGCCGGCGGCGTGTGTTCGTCTTCGGGTTGACGCTGTTCGCGCTCGCGTCGCTCGCCGGCGGGCTCGCCGACAGCAAGGTGCTCTTGATCGCCGCCCGCGCGGCGCAGGGCCTTGGCGGCGCGATCGTCGCCCCCGCATCGCTGTCGATTCTCACGACCACGTTCGCGGAGGGCCCGGCCCGTAACCGCGCGGTCGGCATCTGGGGCGCGATGGGAGGCGCCGGCGGCGCCGCGGGCGTGCTGCTGGGCGGCGTGCTCACCGATCTCCTGAGCTGGCGCTGGATCCTCTTCATCAACGTCCCGATCGGCCTGATGGCGGCAGTTCTTGCCCAGCGCTACATCGTGGCCGGCCGTGCCGAGCATCGCGAGCATGGGTTTGACATCGCGGGCGCGGTCACGGCGACACTCGGATTGTCGATCCTGGTGCTCGGGATCGTCCGCACCGACGTCACCGGCTGGGGTTCGCTCCCGACCCTCGCGCTGTTGGCCGCGGGCCTCGTGCTGCTGGCGGCGTTCGTCGCGATCGAGGGTAAGTTCGCCAAGGCGCCGTTGATGCCGCTCCGTATATACGCGTCGCGCACGCTGCGGGCATCGAACCTCGTGGTGTTCACGCTCGGAGCCTCGACCTTCGCGATGTGGTTCTTCATGTCGCTGTACCTCCAGCAGGTGCGCGGCTACTCGCCGCTGCGCGCGGGGCTCGCGTTCCTGCCGATGACACTCTCGATCGTCGCCGCGTCGACGCTCGCCTCGCGCGGGGTCACGCGCGTCGGACCGAAGCCGCTGCTCGTGGGCGGGATGAGCCTGCTGGCCATCGGCCTGTTCCTGTTCACCTTCCTCTCGCCGGGCGGGACCTACCTCGGCGATGTCCTCGCCCCGTCGGTGCTGGCGGCGGTCGGAATGGGGCTGGCATTCGTCCCGGCCGTGATCGCGGCGGTGTCGGGGGTCGCGCCCCACGAATCCGGCCTTGCGTCTGGCCTCATGAACACCTTCCGTCTGTTCGGCGGCTCGCTTGGGCTCGCGATCCTCGCCGCGATCGCCACCGCACACACGAACCGCGATCTGCGCCACGCGGTGGGGATACACGCGGCGCTGACCAACGGATTCGTGCTCGCGTTCGGGATCGCCGCCGCGTTCGCGGCAGCCGGTGCGCTGATCGCGGCGGTCGGGTTGCCCCAGGTCTCGACGCGGGCGTCCCGGCGCCAGGCGATCGCGGCCGAGGGCGCGTAGACCTCTGACCCGGGACAATCCCGCGGGCGAGGGCGCGTAGACCTCTAACCCGGGACAATCCGGCGGGCGATGGCCCGCTGCTTTGTCACCCGTGAGCTTCCCGGCCCGGCGCTCGACCGGCTTCGCTCGGTTCATGACGTCGAGGTGTGGGGCGAGCGCCTGCCGCCGCCTTATGAGGTGCTCGCGGCTCACGCGGCCCGTTCCGAAGGTCTGCTGACATTGCTCACCGATCGGGTCGACGCGGCGCTGATTGACGGCAGCCCGGACTTGCGGGCGATCGCGAATTACGCGGTCGGCTACGACAACATCGATCTCGACGCCGCCGCGGCGCGCGGCATCCCGGTCGGTAACACGCCGGACGTCTTGACGGACGCCACCGCCGACCTGACGTGGGCGCTGCTGCTGGCCGCGGCACGGAAGCTGCCCGAGGCGGTGGCGGCGGTCCGGGAGGGCGACTGGCTGACCTGGGAGCCGGCGATGTACCTGGGCGCGGCGGCGTTTGGCGCCACTCTCGGGATCGTCGGGTTCGGGCGGATCGGACGGGCGGTGGCGCGCCGAGCATCGGGGTTCGACATGGAGGTGCTGTGGTCGGATGGCTCGGGGTCGTTGGGGTCTGGTGGAGGCGTGGACCTCGACACGCTGCTCGAGCGCTCGGACTTCGTCTCGCTCCACTGCCCACTGACGCCGGAGACGCACCACCTGATTGACGACGCCGCGCTGTCGCGGATGCGCTCGTCGGCGATCCTCATCAACACCGCGCGGGGACCGATCGTCGACCACGATGCGTTACGCCGCGCCCTGAAAGCCGGCGAGATCGCGGGCGCCGCGCTCGACGTCACCGATCCGGAGCCGCTCCCGCCCGACGACCCATTGCTGACCGCGCCCAACCTGATCGTCGTGCCGCACATCGGCTCGGGGACGCGGGTCGCCCGCGAGCGGATGGCCGACCTCGCGGTAGACAACCTGCTCGCCGCGCTCGACGGCCGGCCGATGCCCCATCAGGTCGGCCGCTGACGTGCGACGGGCGGTCGTCGACATCGGCACGAACTCGACGCGGCTGTTCATCGCCGACGTCGACGACGGGAAGGTGGTCGACGTGCTCGAGCGCCGCACCGAGATAACCCGGCTCGGTGCGGGGGTCGATGCCGACGGCCGGTTGGGCGATGAGGCGATGGAGCGCGTGTTTGTCGTACTCGATCAGTACCGGAAGCTGATCGATAGCGACGGGGTCGACCGCTCGGTCGCGGTGCTGACGAGCGCGGTGAGAGACGCTGTCAACGGGCGTGAATTTGCCGAAACGGTCGGGTCGCGGTGGCGGCTTGAGCCCCACATCCTCACCGGGGACGAGGAGGCCGGGTTGACGTTCCTCGGCGCGACCAGCGAACGAGACCCCGACGACCGCACCCCGACGCTGGTCATGGACATCGGCGGCGGTTCGACCGAGCTCGTGATCGGCGCCGGCCGCGAGATGACCTTCCACGTGTCGACCCAAGCCGGGGTGGTCCGGCAGACCGAGCGTTACTTGGGGTCGGACCCGCCGACGCCCGCGGAACTGGACGCGCTTGCTTCCGACGTCCGGTCGATCCTGGCGTCGGGCATGCCGGAGCGGGTCCGGCGGTCGGTGGCGTGGGCGATCGGCGTGGCCGGAACCGCAACCTCGATGGCCTCGATCGCCCAAGAGCTCGACCCCTACGACCCGGACAAGGTCGAGGGTTACGTGGTCGGGATCGATGAGTGCCGGCGGATCCTCGACCGACTCGCCGGGCTGACGGTCGAACAGCGCCGGCGCGTGCGCGGGCTCCATCCCGACCGCGCGCCCACGATCGTCGCCGGCGTGGTCATTTTGCTCGAGACGCTCACGTTGTTCGGGCTGGACTCATTCGAGGTGTCGGAGAACGACATCCTGCGGGGCGCCGCGCTCGGGCTGGACTGAGGGAATCGGCGCCGCGGCTGCGCCGTGCGCCTATCGTCAAGCCATGGGTCTGCGGCGCTTCTGGTGGCCCATCGCGATCGTGGCGGTCGTCGCGGCCTTCGCCGGCGGCTGCGGCTCCGGCAGTCGCGCCACGCCGGCGCGGATCAGCGTGACGCCCGCGAGCGCGCTGTATGACGTATCGCGTTCGATCGTCGTGTCGCGGTTGTCCGCGGGCGAGGTCGTGACGATCTCGGCGACCTCGCCGAGGCCGGGTGGTCTCTGGTCGGCGAGCGCGACCTACAAGGCGAACGGCGCCGGCGTGGTCGACCTCGCTTCCATGGCGCCCCAGTCCGGGAGCTATCACGGCGTGTCGGCGATGGGCCTGTTCTGGTCGCAGCGCCTCGTCGGCGCCGGCAAGGCTGCCAACGGCTCGACGGTCACGACGCTGGTCGTGCGCGCGGGCGGGCACCGGACCGGTTCGGCCACCGTCACTCAGACGCTGGTCGGACCCGGCGTCACCGAGGACACCGAGTCCCTCGCGAAGGCCGGGTTCGTGGGCGACTACTTCAAGCCGCCTGGCTCCGGTCGTGGTCCTGCTGTGATCGTGTGGGGCGGATCCGAAGGCGGCCTTGGCGAGAGTCCGGCGTGGGCCGCAATGCTGGCGTCGCACGGCATCCCCGCGCTGGCGATCGCATATTTCGACGAGCCTGGACTGCCGTGCGCGCTCAGCGAGATACCGCTGGAGTACTTCGAGAAGGCGATCAAATGGTTGCGATCGCAGTCCCAGGTCGATCCGCGCCGGGTGTGGATCCTTTCCGTCTCCCGCGGAAGCGAGGCCGACCTGCTCGTCGCCGCCCACTGGCCAGCGCTCGTCCACGGGGTGATCGCGGCGGCTCCCAGTTCTGTGGTCTGGGGCGGCATCTCCGGGCAGTGCTCCTCGCCCGGGTATACGGCGTGGACGCTCCATGGCCGGCCACTCAACAGCGCCACCGCGGAGTCGGCGTACACGCGGAACCCCGACGGCTCGTTCAGCGGGCGCAGCTCCTTCCTGTCCGGGCTCGCCGGTCCCGACGCGGCCGCGGCCCGCATCCCCATCGAGCGTTTCAAAGGACCGGTCATGTTGATGAGCGGCGGCGATGACCAGCTGTGGCCGTCCACCGTGTTCGCCGACCAGATCATGGCGTCGCTTCAACACGATCCCGCCCGCCACGTCCATCTCAACTATCCGGACGCGGGACACCTCGTGTTCGGCGTCCCTTCCGCGCCGGCGGCGATCGAGCAGAAGAACGCGACGGGCGGCGTACTCGATCTGGGCGGTACGCCGGCGGGGGACGCCGCCGCGCACGCCAGCGACTGGCCGGCCGCAATCCGGTTCATTCAGTCGAATTGACGCGCCAGCACCGTCGAGACCTGCAGTACCTGCCACTCGACCGCAGCGTCGAGACCTGCAATACCTGCCACTCGAGCGTCTCCGGAGGGACCGTGGCATTCCGCGCATGTGGTGCATGCGCGCTCTGCCACGGTCCCGGTATCTGGTGGCCGAGTCCGTTGTCAGGGTATGCAGGTCAGGCCGAGGCGCGGCGGAGGCGCAGGCTGATGTCCGCGCATTCCTCGCACACCGACGCCGGCACGACTCCGGCGCGCATCAGCAGCCCGAACACCTCGCACCCGAGGCAGACGGCGAAGATCGACTCGAGGCCGGCGGCGACCACGAACAGTCCGAGGACGACATCGGCGGCGGTGTGATCGTCGAGGATCAGCCCGAGCACGAGCGCGGCGCTCGCCATCACCGCCCCCATCCCCTGGGCGAAGCGCTTCGGCGGACCGGGAACGGGCTTCTTGGCGCCGAGGCGGGGCGCGATCACGTTCTGGGCGGTCCAGCCGAGCGGGCTCAGCGTCGGCCCGGTCAGCACACGCGCCCAGAATCCGTACGTCAATGGAACGAGCAGCCAGTACGCGCCGGTGGCGAGGATCACAAGCACGGTGATTAAGACGACGCCGGCAACCACGCGCGCCGCTTTCTCGTTCACCGGGTTCGGAAAAGAAAACAGCTCGGCCACCCTTTCCAGTATAAGACGACCGGAATTAGAGCCTATAAATGCCTGCGCGCCCGAGTAGATCAAACGTCCAGTCACTGTTCTAAACAGAACTAAACGAATGTACGATTGTCCCTGGGTGCGTTAGTGGGAATGATTGCTGCGGGGCCAGGTTTGTCCTTGGCTCCCAACATAGGCTCGGGCGAAGCCGCAGACATCGGCGCCTCCCGCCGTCCGAGCCACTCTAACCGGCCCTTTCTGGCACGTACCCCTGCCCGTCCCGATTGGGCCAAACCTGGATCGGAAGCCGCCCGCTGAGAATGCGGGCGGTTTTCGTATTCGGGGAGGCGTTACGTACGATTCGGGGAGGCGTTACGTACGCCCACGCGGCCCCACACTACGCCAGGTTCGACCGCCGCGGGTACGCAACGGCCGGGTCCGTCAACACATTCACCAGCGCCGGCCCGCCACACCCCAGCGCCCGCTCGAGGGCTGGACGCAGCTCCGCCGGCGTGGACACGAGCTCGCCTTCGCACCCGAGGGCGGTCGCGACCTGGTCGTAGCGGGTCGCCGGGCGGAGATCGGCGGCGACCGAGTAGCCATAGAGCGCCTCCATCGGGTGCTTCTCGAGTGCCCAGATGCCGTTGTTGCCGATCACCGCGAGGACGGCGACGCCGTGGCGGGCGAGGGTGTCGAGCTCCATGCCCGAGAAGCCGAAGGCGCCGTCCCCCAGGAGCAGCACCACCTGGCGATCGGACCGGGCCAGCTTGGCCGCGAGCGCGTACCCGAATCCGGAGCCGAGGCAGCCGAACGGCCCCGGGTCGAGCCAGCAGCCGGGCTCGAACGAATCGATCAGGCGGCCGGCGTACGAGACGAAGTCGCCGCCGTCGCCGATCACGATCGCGTCGCGGTCGAGCACGCGCGACAACTCGCCGTATACGCGCATCGGGTGCAGCGGCGCCCGGTCGTCCGTTAGCTCGCCGGCCTCGGCCGCGCGGACCTCGTTCTCCGTCATCCGGAGCGACTCGATCCAGGCCTCCCGCCCCGACGACGACCCAGACGACGACCCGACGACGACCCCGACGACGACCCCGACGAGCCCGACGACTCCGACGACGACTCCGAACCGCCGGCGGCGGCTCGCAGCGCGTCGAGCGTCGCCGGCAACGCCCCATAAAGCTCGGCCGCGAGGGCGCGAGGCGGATCGCGATCGGGCTCGGCGGCGTCGATCGCCACGATCTCCGCGTCGGGCGCGAACGCGGCGCCGAACCCGAGCCGGAAATCGAGCGGCGCCCCGATCACTAGCGCGACGTCGGCTCCCCGCAGACCGGTGCTGCGCGCCCGCGAGAACGCGAGCTCGTGGTCCGCGGGCAGGCATCCGCGCGCCAGGCCGTTCAAGAAGACGGGAATCCGGAGCTCCTCCGCGAGCGCGCGCAGCGACTCCTCGCCGCGTCCCCAGTACAGCCCGGCGCCGGCCATGATCACCGGCCGCTCGGCGTCCCGCAGCAAGGCGCCGACCCGTTCCACATCGCGGCCCTCGGCGCCCGCGCCACGCCACGGTTCGGACACCAACGAAGCGGAACCCTCGGGAGCGGCCTCCCCGAACACGTAGTCGAGCGGAAAATCGAGGAACACGGGCCCCGAGTGCGGCCTGATCGCGGTCCGCAGCCCCCGATCGACGAGCTCCGGAATCTCGGCGGTCTGGCCGGCGGTGGCGGCGAGCTTCACCAACGGCCGGACGAACGGGACGTGGTCGATCTCCTGGAGGGATCCCTGGCCCCAGCGAAACTCGGGCGCCCGTCCGCCCAGCACGAGCACCGGCGAGTGATTAGAACTGGCAGACGCGATCGCGCTCATCCCGTTGGTGACGCCAGGGCCGGCGGTCAGCGCGCACACGCCCGGGGTGCGAGTCACCTTCGCCCAGCCCTCGGCCGCGAACGCCGCGGTCTGCTCGTGGCGGACGTCGACGATGTCGATCCCCTCGGCCCGGCAGCCGTCGTAGATCGAGAACAGATGGCCGCCGGAGAGCGTGAATAGCTTGGTGACGCCGTGCTCGCGCAGGCGCGCGGCGATCAGCCGTCCGCCGTGAACCCGGGTGCTCGTCTCGGCGTGCGTCGCCACGGGCGGGGACGCTACAGCGCGTTGGCGGCGAGCAGCGCCGCACCCTCGGAGAGGATGCGTTCGCCCTCGATGAAGCGGCGCCCGAGCCGGAGCGCCGGCAGCGCCTTCACCCCGCGAGTGTGGAGCCCACGGGCGGTCGCCCACAGCGGGCGATCCCGCGCGGCGTCACGCGCCGCGGAGAGGCAGCGGTCGAGCGGAAGTCCCGCCGCCGCCGCGGCGATGCCGAGGATCTCGGGATCTTCCAGATCGAACCCTCCGCAGAACGCCAGGCGCGCGGCGGCAAGCGCGAAGCTCGCACCGGCGCCGTTCTCGGCGGCGTACGAGGCCGCCCTGAGCGCGTGGCGAGGGTTGGCGGGGAACCAGTCGGGCCAGACGAGCGGAAGGCGCGCCGCGAGTGCGTGGCGCTCGGCGAGCTCACGGGTCGCGTCGAAGCGTGCCCAGCGCGCACCACCGTCGAGCCCGACGGCCGGCGCCGGCACCCATTCGACGTCCCCGAGCACCCGCTCGACTCGCTCCGCCACCAGGTAGGAGAACGGACAGGCGACGTCGTAGAAGAACGCCGCGCGGACACCCCCCTTGGGGCGAGACCGATCGGCCAGCTGATCCTTCAGCTCGATCACTTCACCCATCTAACTCAGAAACGAAGCTGAACGTCAAAACTGACGAAAAGCTGCTTCCCACGTTGACTCCGTGTTAAGCGCCTGCCCGAACAGCCGCTGGACTACCACAAAATGGGCATTTGCGCAGGCAATAAACCGCCGGACGTCCGTTAGACTCGAACTTGGTAGGTACGCACCGTCCACCGGGAGGACATCCCATTCCGCACGTACCCCCACCGAAACGCCACCCCTACGATCAATGGTCCCCGGACGCGCGGGCGCTCGACCTTGTCGGCGACAAATGGACGTTGCTGATCGTTCGTGATCTCGCCGCAGGCCCACGACGATTCGTCGAGCTCCAGCGAGTGCTCCCCGGGATCTCCACCGAGCAGCTCCGCTCTCGGCTGAACCGGATGGTCGCCGACGGCATGCTGACCCGCAAGCGCTACCGCGAGGTTCCCCCGCGCGTCGACTACGAGCTCACCGCGCGGGCACGGGAGCTGATGCCCATCCTCGGCGAGCTCGCCCGCTGGGGCTACGAGTGGGCCTGGAGCCCGCCACGGGCGAACGAGTCGATCGATCTCGGCGCGATCTTCAGGCTCGCGCCTGGACTCATAGCCCGCCCGCCAGCCACCGGCACGGTCGAGTTCAGCGTCGACGGGCCTGAGGTCCGAGCCGCGTTCGCGTTCACGCTGACGGACGATTCGGTGACCGTCGACGAGCACCCGGCGGACCTCCCCGACGCGCGCGTCGCCGGATCGGAGACGGCATGGGTCAAGGCGTTCTCGCCTGAGCATGACCGCTCCGGACTCGAGCTGACGGGTAACCAGGAGCTCGCGGGGATGCTGATCGACGGCCTGCTCGGCGCCGGCGGCCGCGCGTCGGACCGCGCCCGCTACGCCGCGTAGCCGCTACTTGCTGGGGTAGCTCGCCTGGAGCAGGTGCGGGATCTGACCCGGCTGGGCACCCGGGAGCGTCGGCGCGACCCAGCACGCCTCCTGCGAACCCGGCGTTCCGGCTGAACCGCTCGCCCCGACGGAGCCGTCGCCCCCCGCGCCGGTGTTCTTGCAGTCCCACGCCGGGAAGTTGCCCTTGCTGAATATCTGCGGATTCGCCAGCCAGACGGGCCCGGGGTAGGTGTTGCCGCGGTTGTTCGAGTCGCGGTTGGGCGCGAGCGAGAGCGTCTCCGCGCCGGTGGGCGAGAACTGGCGCAGGTAGTGGCCGACCCCGTTGCCCGAGAACGATGTCGTGGTGGCCGCGATCGGCGAGGCGCCGTTGGAGATGAAGTCCGAGATCAGCTGCTGGTGATCGGACAGCCAGCCCAGGATCGGGTTGAGCTGCTCGAGGAAAGTCCCGAGTGAGCCGAGCGTCGGCTCCAGCCCCGTCAGGATGTTGTGGACCGCGGGCAGTCCTGTCTGCGAGACCGTGATCAGCGGCCCCAGGTTGGTGAACAAGTGGCGGAGCGGCGGCGAGAGCTGCTGCACGGATTGGAGCGTCGGCTTCAGCTGCTGCGCGACCGGATCGAGCTCCTTGATCAGCGGGTCGGTGTTGACCGAGAACGCCTGGAGCTTCTGCATCGTCGTCTTGGTCTCGTTCAGGAAGGTCGGGAACACCTCGAACGTCTTCGCGAGCTGGTTGTTGTTGGCCGCAGTGGTGGCGAACGTCTTCTCGCCGCTCGTGATCAGGTTCTGGAGCGCCGTCTGGTTCGCGCCGAGCGCGCCGAACACGGTGCCGCCGTTTTGCAGGAGGCTGACGACGGCCTGGTGCTGGACGTCGAGGACCTGGAGGACATCGCTCGCGTCCGCCGCGAACGACGGCAGGTTGCCGAGCACGTCGTTGAGGTTCTGGTCGTTGCCACTGACCGCCGTTGAGAGCTGCTGCTGCCAGACCTGGAACGCGTGGCGGGTGGTCGGATCGAACGCGTTGAAGATGTCCGACAGCTGCACCTCCGACTGCACCTGCCCCTGTGGGATCGACCCGCCGTCGCGGATCGGCGGCGCGTTCGCGCTTCCGGGGATCAGCTGCACGTAGGTCTCGCCGAGGATCGTCTTGGTCCGGAGGATTGCCTTCGTGTCCTGGCGGATCGGGGTGTACTGCGTCTGTAGCTGGAGCGTGGCCTCCGTGAGGTTGCCCTTGGGATTGAGCTGAGTCGAGACGACCTTGCCGACGGTCACCCCGGAGATCCGCACGTCGGCCTGGGTCGCGAGGTCCTGCGCATTCGGGAACGACACGTTCACGCGATAGCCCTGCGCGCCCAGCGGGATCGTGCCGCCGAACGACAGCCACAGGAACAGGAGCAGACCGACGCACGACAGCGCGAACAGAACCATCGTGATGACGCGGGAGATCGGAGGGCTGCCGGTGTGCATCAGCCCGAACCGGTGGGGAGCTTGGGGAGGAACAGGTTCGACTTCGTGCCGGCCACGCCGGAGCCGGCGTGGGGCGACAGCGCGGAGATGCCGGACAGCGACGAGTTCGACTGCGCCGTCGCGGTCGCGGGGTGCTGGATCCTGTACTTGGCGTACGCCGACTGATCCGCGGCGGCCTGGGCCGGGCACAGGTTCGAGCTGGTCAGGATCGGCGTGAGGTTCATCAGCACCTCGGTCAGCGCCGAGGAGTTGGCGAGCTGGGCGAGCGTCGCGCAGCTGGCCTGGAGGAACAGCGGGCGGAAGTCGCCGTTGGCGTCCTGCACCGAGAACAGCGTGCGGGCGTTGTGATCGAGCCACGCGAGCCACCACAGGTAGCCGTGCTCGGTGTCGCCCGGGTTGTAGCCGACCATGTTCACGAAGTGGTTGAGCACCGTGAACACGTTGGACAGATTCGGGGTGGCCGCCGCGAGATTGACCGCGGCCGGACGGAGGTTGCGGACCACCGGGCGTGCGGCGACCACGAACGGGCGGATCTGGTTCTTCACGATCGGTGCGCCCGGTACCGCCAGCGCGGTCAGCGCCTGGTTCGCTCCCTTGATCGCGCCGGCCGCGGGCAGCAGGTTCTTGGCCGCCGGCCCGAGCTCCTGCGCGAACGCCTGCACCTTGGCGAGTGTCGCGGTGGTCTGGTTGAGCGTGCCCGGCAGGTCGGCGACCGCGCGGCTCACATTCGAACCCTCGGACGCGAACGCGTTGAACACCTTCTCGCTCGAGTCGATCAGCTGGACGATCTGCGGCTGCTTGGCCGCGAGCGCCACGTTCAGGCGCTTTAGCGAGTTGACGAGCTGACGGAGATCGGTGCCGCGCTGGGCGACCGCGCTGTTGAGCCGCGCGAGATCGCGGTGGGTCGGCTCGAACCGCTCCATCACCTGGGCGAGCTGATCACCGCCGCCTGACTTCAGGCCCTGCCCGGCGCCGTTCACGAGCAGGTCGAGGTACTCGCGGCTGTCCGAGTCGAGCGAGGACAGGATCTCGTCGAGATTCACGACGGGCATCGTGTTCGAGACCGGGATCGTGTAGCCGGACTTCGCCGCCGGCGCGTTCCCGATCCCGGGGCTGAGCTCGATGAACATGTCGTCGAGGCCGGTGCGCGGGCGAATCAGCGCGGTCCAGTTCGTGCGGATCAGGCCCTGGTACTTCTTGTCGATGCTCATCTTCACGACGCCCTCGCCGTTCTCGAGCGATACGCCGCTGATCAGCCCGACCTGGACTCCGGAGATGCGGACGCTCTGACCCTGACCCGGCGTCACCGCCTGTGCCGTCTGGAAGTCGGCGTTCAGCGTGTACTGGCTCGGTGTGATGAAGGGGATCGACAGGCGCTCGTTGGTGAGGATGTAGCCAGCCACCCCGACCGTGATCACGAGCAGCGCCATGATCGCCGCGAAGTCCTTCCAGTGCTCTCTGATCGCGCGTTTCATCGGACGGCGTGGCTCGTGGGCTTGGGAGTCGTGCTGCTGGCGGGCCTGAGCGCCGGCATCGCCGCGGTCCCGAGGCTGAGCCCGGACAGCGACGCGATGCTCTTGACCTGCGGGATCGCCGCCGCGGCGGCGGACTCCCACCGCAGCGAGGCGCCCGGAGCGGCCAGGCCGCTCGACTGCTGCTGGGGCGGGCCGCCGGTCGGCGTCGACAGATCGGTGATCGGCGGCTGGGTCTCGCACGCGACATTCGGCTCGAGCGGCGGCGACTTCTGACCCGGAGGCGACTGCGGCTGCTCGCCTTGGAGCGGCGATAGCGACTGGCCGAGCAGCCCGGGCTGGAGCGAGTAGGTGAGTGTGCCTCCGGTCCCGAGGATCCGCACGTACGGGCCGTTGGCGTCGAAGTTGCGCGACTCGCCGGCGAGGCCGGGGAGGTAGTCGACCGCCTCGACGTACACCGGGCGTGCCGGGAACCCGTTGGACGCATTGAAGTTCGGATCGTTGATCGTCAGCTTCGTCCACGGGATCACGACGTTCGACACGCAGCTCGACGCCGGCCGCACGCCGTTGGCCATCAGCGGGACGCTCGCCCGCGTGAGGTTCGACAGCGCCGGCACGGTCTTCGCGAGGTCGGCGGTCAGCCCGCGCAGCTCCGACGGCGCGACGAGATAGCGGAGCTGGGTGATGAACGGCAGGCTGGCGTCGATCATCGGGCCGGTCGACTTGACGCCCGGGATCAGCGCCTTGGCGAGCTGCGGCAGCGGGCCGGGCGCGCAATTCGGCACCTCGGCGCCGGAGCAGAACGCGGCGTTCAGCGCGTGGAATGCCGGGACCGCCGCCGCGAGCGTCTTCGGCAGCTCGGCGACCGCGTTCGAGAGGGACACGTTCTCGCGCGCGAACGCCGCGGCGGTCCCGTTGAAGTTCGTGATCAGGTTCTGAAGGGTCTGCGGGTGGGTGTCGATCGCCCCCGACACCGTTCCCTGATCGTTGATCGCGTTCGAAAGGTCGTGCGGATCGATGCCGAGCGCGTCGTGCGCGACGACCGCCGAGTACTCGTACGCCGGCAGCCAGTATTGGATCGAGGCGTTGTAGGACTTGCCGCCCTTCTTGAGCGCGGTCCCGAACTGTTGGAGCAGCACCTGCAGGTTCTGGCGCGTGCCGGACTGCAGCGACGTCAACACCTGGTCGAACTGCACCGGCTCGGTCCCCTGCTGGATCGGGAAGGTGTAGCCGGAAGGCGCGGTCGGCGCCTCGGGGGTGCCCGGGTGCAGGTCGACGAAGAAGTTGCCCTCGAGGAAGATCCGCGGCCGGATCGCGAACGTCGCGTCCTTGTGGATCGGCAGCCCGTTGTCGGAGACCGTGAACGTCACGTCGGCCGCCGAGCACTGCTGGCTCGGAGCCCCAGAGCTCTTCTGCGGGGTACCGCCGAGCCTGCACCCCGGCACGGGCCCGACGCCCGTCACCTGGCCGACGTCGATACCGGCGATCCGCACCGGCGACCCCGGCTTCACTCCGCTGGCGTTCGAGAACACCGCGTGGACCGTGTACTGGCTGGCGAACGGGTTCGCGAACTTCGTGAACCCCAGGTAGACGAAGATGACGATCGCGATGATCGCGATCACGCCCGCCTTGAAGGGGGAGATGCCGCCTCTGCGAATGCGCTTGCGCATCAGTTGTTCCCCGGGACTGCGGGCGTGGTCGGCCCGGTCTGCGGCGCGCGGGTGAACGTCTCGCCCGCCGGCACGTGCGCTCGGCCGGCAAACGTCGGGCCCTGGTCGCCGGGCGTGTGGTTGTCGGTCGCGAGATCGCGTCCCTGCGGGTCGAGCCCATTCAGCTTCTTCGGATAACCGCGCTGACCGGTCTCGCAGTCGGCGTTGCCCTGACTGTCGATGGCGGCGCCGTACGTCTGACCGTGGAAATACTCGTTGCCGCCCAGAGGCGTGTCGGCGCCGCCGCCGTTCACCGGTGCGGTGGCGCCCTGGTCGGACACGTTGTTGGACTGCGCCGGGTTGCTCTGCATCAGCAGCACGCGCTGGGCGAATCCGAACGCGGTCGCCTCGGAGATGTGCTCAGACAGGTACGTCCACCAGTAGTTCCAGTCGTCGCACACCGTCTGGAACGGACCCAGGTAGCGCACCATCGGGTTGAGCGTCTGGACGGTGTCGACCAGCGCGTTCAAGCCGATGTTGGTGCCGGGCGCCTGTGCCAGGGTCTGCAGGGCCTGCATCGTCTGTTGGAGCCGGGAGTTCAGCGCGGGCGTGCGGCCGAGCACCTGGGTGCCCTGCTCGAGCGCCGGATTCAAGACCGGGAGCGCCACCTCGAGCGAGTGCGTCGCCGGCGTCATGTACTGCCCGAACGTGGTCAGGTCGGTCAGTAGCGGCTGCTGCTGTATCAGCGACTGGGTCGACACCTGCTCGGTCGACGGCGACTCGGCGATCGTTGCCTTGAGGTCGGCCGGGTTCCGGTCGATCGCGGCGAACGTCGTCGCCATCTTCCCGAACAGCTGAGCGTTGATCTGCGCCACGGGCGCCACCGCGCCCATGAACGAGTTGAGCCCGGTAAAGAAGCGCGTGAGCTCGCTGCTCGGATCGGACAGATAGCGGGCGACCGGCTCGAGGTGCCCGAACAGCGACGGCAGGGCCGCGATCGTGTCGTTCAGCGCCGCCCCCCGCGAAGCCAGCGTGTCGCCGAAGCCGACCAGATCCTCCTGGGCCGCCGCCCGGGTCTTGGGGTCGAACATCTTGAAGACGTCGTCGAACTGGACCGGGACGTTCGTCTGCGACACCGGGAGCGTCGCGCCGTCGGCGAACATGTGCTGCGAGGTCCCCTTGTGCAGGTCGAGGTACTTCAGCCCGAGCACCGACCGCGGCTGGATCGAGACGCTCGAGTCGATCGGGACCTGCCCGTACGCCTTGTTCAGCTTGAGCGTGAGCTGCGCCCCGGCCTGCCCGTTCTCGAGCGTCACCGGCTTGAGATCGGACACGATCCCGATCAGATAGCCGCCCTCGCGCACGTCGTTGCCGGCGACCAGCTCCGACCCGTTCGCGATGTCGACCTTGAGCTCGCGCGTCGGCACGAACGGCAGGCCCTCGTTGGCGTTGTAGGCCAGGAACACCGCAACCAACAGCACGAGCACGGTGACCGCGCCGATCAGAACGGGGCTGGCGAAGGCGGATTGCTGGCGGCGCGTCATGGCGACAGGAGGTAGTTGAGGAGCTGCTGGGCCTGCTGGGCGGACGGAGCGCCGTTGTTCGGGGTGCTGGTCTGGGGCTGGGGCTGCGTCGGCACGGGCACACTCGGCACGGGCACGCTCGGCACCGACGATGTGACGCCGCCGAGCGGCGCGGTGGCCGCGCCGACCGCCTTGTTGACCTGACCGAGCGCGTTCTGGACGCTTGGCGTGCTCGGTGGACTGACCCCGGTCGACGGCACCGGACTGGAGGGGCTCGTGGTCGTGCCTGTCGCTGCCGTCGGGGTGGTTGCCTTGTTGCCCTTCTTGGCGTTCGTGCTGAGCGCCGCCGCCGGGCACTTGGTCGCGCTCGTCGTCGGACCGGTGTGCCCCGGAGGCGCGCCGCCCGGATCGGGCACGCACGCGCTCGGATCGGACGGGTCGGTCTCGTTGACGCCCGGCTGGTTGGGACCGAGCCACGAGTAGCACTGGCGGGCGGCGGAGCCGTACTGCTGGAGGTTCGAGGCCACGGTCCCGAGCGACGCGTAGGGCGTGCACATCGGGCTGGCGAACGCGTCGACCGCGAGCATGTGACCGTACGGCCCGAACGTGTTGATCGCCAGGGTCTGGTTGAACGCGTACTGGAGCAGCGCCTGCAGTCCGCTGAAGCCCTTGCCGCCGGGGCTGCGGGGGTCGGGCTCGACGGCCCGGTTCTGGGTGTCGAGATCCTGGAGGACGATCGCCAGGTTCTGGGCGAGCTCCCCGGTGCCGGCGCCGCCCTGGCTGGTGGGCGCGGCGAACTTGTTGAGGATCGACACCGTCGGCGCCGCCGCCGTGACCGCCTGCTTGCCGGTCACCGACGCCTGGCCGAGCGACTGGAGCGCCGGCAGCGATGCGTTCGCGAACCCGCACTGATTGCCCTGGTGCGGGAGCGAGCACGGCGCCAGGTTGGTGAACAGCGTGTGCAGCTGGCCGGCCGCGGCGTTCAGGTTGGCCAGCACCGGCGTGTTCGCGGTCGCCGCCGTGCCGAGCTTGGCCATCGTCGGCTTGAGCTGCTCGAGCAGGGCAGGGAACCGCTGCAGCGCCGTCTTCAGATTCGTCTGCTGCGTCGCGGTATCGGTCGCGGCCTTGTCGGCCTGAACGATGAAGTTCTGGACCTGCGTGGAGTTGTTCGCGAGCGCGGTGACCACGGCGTTCGAGTTGGCCGTGAGCGCCTTGAGCGTCTGCGAGTCGTTGCCGAGCAGGTTGAGCAGGTTGTCGGTCTCGTCGATCGCCGGCACCGCACGTTTCAGCGCGGTCTGGAGATCGGTGGAGCGCCCCGCCACCGCGGCGCCCAGCTCGTTGATGATCAACGTGAACCGCTCGCGCTGCGGCATTCGCATGATGTCCGCGAGCAGGTCGGCCGGGATCGTCGAGAACGTGTGCGAAGCCGGCAGCGTGGCGCCCGAGGCGAGCGACTTGCCGTACTGGCCCGGCTGACAGTCGACGAAGTACTCGCCGATCAGCGACTGGGGCCGCGACTGGCAGGACGCGTCGGAGCGGAACGCGCCGAACCCCTTGGTGGTCACCTGCACCGTGACCAGCGCGTCCAGCTTGTTCTGACAGTGGGCGGTCTTGTCCTCGTAACACAGGTTGATCGAGCTGATCGATCCCGCGGGGACGCCGGCGACCTTGAACGGCGCGCCGCTCACGAGCCCGAAGGCGTTGCCGAACTCGAGCTTGTAGGTCGGGTTGCTCGGCCCGCCCGTAAACCCGCCGGCGATCACGATGAAGGCGACGAGCACGAGCCCGATGGCGCCGCTGAGGAGAACCCTTCTCATCTCAGTTCCCCGTCGGGACCTCGGCCGGGTTACACGGGAAGCCCGACTCCGGGTACCAGATCGAGCCGCGCTCCATCGAGCCCGGGCAGCGGTCTCCCTGCCCGGACGTCAACAGGCCACCCGAGCTGGTCGGGCCGCCGGTGCTGCTGTTGCCGAACGCCAGCACCTGGCGGAGCACCGGCTGGAGGAACGACGGCAGCAGGTTCAGGCTGCCGTTCTCGATCGAGCCGACGCCGACGACCGGCGCGATCCGGCTGGCGCCACCGTTGGCGTCGATCACGCCCGGATGGGTGTAGCCCTCGAACCACCCCGTCAGGTCGACCGCGTACGGCCGGGCGGTGGCCATCTCGGGGGTCGAGTCGTTGAGCGCGACCGTCGACTGCGGGAACGCGCCGAGCCGCTGCTGGCCGTTGGCCGGGAGCGTCCCGTTGCACGTGCTCGCGGCCTGGGTGGTGCCGCAGGTGACGTTCGAGAGCTTCACGCTCAGCTCGAGCAGCTGGATCAGGTCGTTCTGGCCGGGAGTGCTCGCGGAGCACGGCTTCGACCCGCGCGAGCAGATGATGTTCGCCAGGTCTCGCACCGTCGGGACCGCGTTCTGCGCGAGCGGCCGGAGCTGGGCGAGGAACTTCTGGAGCTTGGGCGCCACCGGCTTGGACGCGTTCACCAGCGGGGTCAGGGCGTCCAGCGAGTTGCGGAGGTTCACGAACGTGGTGTCGGCGAGCGCCATGAACCCGGGCAGCCGCTGGATCGATTGCCCGAGCGCGGTCGACTGCGAGGCGAGCGCCTCGGTCGTGGTCCCGAGGTTCTTGACCAGCGCGGTCAGGTCGGAGGACCGCCCCGCGATCGTCGAGAGGAGCTTCGAGGACTGCACGACGAAGTTCGTGAAGTCCCCGCCGTTGTGCCGGTCGAGCTCCTGGAACAGCGTGCTGCTCGACGCCACCGCCGGGTTCAGGTACGCCCACGCCGCCTGGGCCGCGGCGCCCTTGCCGGCGAACTGCGAGCCCGCGCCTTGGATCAGGTCCTGGATGCCCTTGAGCGTCGGCGGGTTGAGCGTGTTGAACAGCTCGTCGAGGTCGACGGCACTGGTCGTGTCCTGGGTCCCGATGACGCCGCCCGACTGGATCTTGGGCGCGCTCGCCGGGCCGAGCCGCAGGTCGATGTAGCGGTTGGCGATCCCCGACAGCGACGCCAGCCGCACCGTCGCCTCGGTCCCCTGGTGGAGCGGCACGTACGACGAGTCCGAGATGCTGATCGTCATCTGCGCCTGGCCGTTGGGCGTCAGCGCGATGCTCGACACCGTGCCAACGGCGTTTCCGGCCACGTCGACCTGGTCGCCCTTGACGATCTGGCTCGCGTCACCGAACACCAGCTTGACCTGGTAGTTCGTTCCGCCGGAAAGCAGAATTACGGCGACGACGAGCACGGCAATCGCGACCGCAGCCACTGCGGCCACCCTGCCGACCACGGTCGAGTTTCTCACCGCAAACCTGCCATGCGAATCTCCTCCCGCGCGGACCCTGGTAATCCGACGCGCAGACCTAAATCCGAACCTAGCAAGGGGTTTGTTCCACTGTCAATTTCGAACCGACGCACGTGTCGGAAGCCCATCCGGCCTATAGCTACCCGGGTCCAAACCCCTTCCTCGCGCGCGTGTGGGGGGATCGGGATTGGCGGTACGCGGGACCTCCAGCCCCCGGAAGCCCGGCCCCAACATGCGTGGCCTGCCATTCGCCACCAGCAGCGTGGACGGTGGCAGGGCGCGCATGTGGGACGTGCGGGGAATGCCACGGTGCGACCCGACGCGCTCGAATGGCAGGTCTTGCAGGTCGCCTGGGCCGACGACCGGGCGACCCGCCCGTACTCACCGAATCCGCCACCGCCCATCCACCCGATAGCGTTATGCCCGCGCCCGGGTGGTGGAATTGGTCAGACACGGTCGCCTTAAGAGCGATTGCCCCAGCGGCATGAGGGTTCGAGTCCCTCCCCGGGTACCTCGTCCAAGCGGCGTATGCGGGAGTCGCCGTGCAGGACCGCAACTAATCCGCTGCTACGGTGTCAGTGCCAGCGACGGCCCTCGGTAGGTCGGGCGTTTCAGCGGTCTGGATGGAAGTCTCAGCGCTTAGATATTCGGGAGGAATCGGCCTTCACGCGCGCTCGCCGCTGCTGAGGCTGCAGTCCGACGAACGTCTCGTGACGCTGATGCGGCGGGGCAACACGGCCGCCTTCGAGGTCCTCGTCTCCCGTTATCACTCGCGGCTGCTCGCATTCTGCCGGCACCTGCTGGGTTCGCGCGAGGACGCCGAGGACGTGCTCCAGGAGGTCCTGTCGGCCGCCTTCAACGCGATCCTCGACGACGACCGCCCGATCAACGTGCGACCGTGGCTGTACCGGATCGCCCGCAACCGCAGCCTCAACCACCTCCGCCGGATTCAGGCCGTCGGCGTCGACTCCATGGACATCCACCTGTCCGAGCACGGCACGACCACCGCCGACAAGGTCCACGAGCGCGAGGAGTTCCGACTGCTCGTCGGCGACATCCAAGGGCTCCCGGAGACTCAGCGGACGGCGCTCGTCCTTCGCGAGATGGACGCCCTCTCCTACGAGCAGATCGCGGAGGCGATGGAGACCACCGTGCCGAGCGTGAAGTCGCTGCTCGTCCGGGCCCGGGTGTCGCTGGCTGAGGCTGCCGAGGCGCGCCTGCTCACCTGCGAGCAGGTGCGGATCGAACTGGCCGAGGTCGCCGAGGGCCTCCAGCGGCGACCCGGCGCGCTCGTGCGCCGGCACCTCCGCGCGTGCGATCGCTGCTCAACGTTCAAGGGCCAGCTCAACGAGACGAGCAAGGCACTTACGGCCGTCCTCCCGATCGGAGGGTTCGTGCTGCTCCGCAAGCTCGCGATCCTGCACATCGGTCACTCCGCCGGCGCGGGCGCGGGCTCGAGCGCGTCGGGCGCGAGCGCGGCCGGACAGGCCGCCGCCGTCGGCGGCACGGCAGCCGCGGGCGCCACCGCGGTCATGGGAACGACGACGACCGGCTTCCTGTCGGCGAGCGTCGGGGCGATCGCGACCAAGGCGGCGGCCGGGCTGGCCGCGGCGGCGCTCGTCACCGCCGGCGCGGTCGAGGTCGAGCAGCCGGCTCGCCCCCGCCATCACCACACTCCCGTCGTCACGACCCCGACCACCGCCTCGGTCCCGAGCCCGCAGACCGTCGCGGCGGTCGTGACCCATACCCCCGCCGTCCACACCAGGATCGACACCCCCGTCGCGCCGGCCCATCACAAGCCCGCCGCGAAGAAGGCCGCGGCATCGACGACCCACAAGCAGGCGGCCAAGACGACGGCCAAGAAGGGGACGACGACGGCGACGAAGGACGCGAAGCCAAAGACGACGGCGACCGTGCTCGCGGGCCGCACGCAGACCCAGACGGACTCGACCGTGCTGGCGGGCTCGACGACCCCGGCCACGACGACGACCACCCCAGCGACCGGCACGACCACGTGCCCGGCGACCGGCACGAGCACCACGACGCCGACGACCACGACCACGGGTTCTCAGAGCGCGGACACGGGCACCTCGAGCACCACGCCAACCACGACGTCAACGACTGCGGATCCGGGCACGACCACGACCAGCACCCCGACCACCCCGTCCGCCGACACCACGGGCTCGTCCTGCGCCGGGGACTCCTCGGGTACGACGAGCACGACCACCACGACGACCACCAGCTCGAGCTCGGGCACGGATTCGAGCTCCGGCACCGCCTCGGCTGGTTCGGCCCTCACGGCCCCCTCGGGCGGCGCGACGCCTTAGCGCGGCGCCGCGGCTTAAGCTTCCGGCGTGATCGACGCCGGCCAGTTCCAAGCGGTCGACATGCGTGTCGGCCGGATCGTTTCCGTGGAGGAGTTCCCCGAGGCGCGCGTGCCCGCCTGGAAGCTCCAGATCGATTTCGGCCCTGAGATCGGAATCAAGCGCTCCTCGGCGCAGATCACCCATTACGCGCGCGAGCAGCTCGAGGGCCGGCTGGTCATCGGCGTGGTCAACCTCGTGCCCCGTCTGATCGCGCGGTTCAAGTCCGAGGTGCTCGTGCTCGGCGCGCTCGACGCGACCGAGGGGGTCGTGCTGCTCGCACCGGACAAGCCGGTCGCTCTCGGCTCCCGGATCGCCTAGGGCGCGCCGCGGGCTGGGGTCCCGGGGGGCGCCACCGACGCCCCGGACCGCCTCCTACGGCCCGGGGGCGCCACCGACCACGAGCGCGCCCTTCGGGGCGCCGTCGATGTCGAGGGCGTAGCGCCCGTTCTTCAGGCCGGTGAGCAGGATTGACGCGCGGCCGTGCCCTGGGACCGTGAGCGCGTGCGGGGAAGGTGTCTGAAGGACCGCGTGGTGCGCCCGCCCGTCGCCCGAGACGACGGTCAACAGCACCGGGATCCGCGCCGGCGCGGTAACCGTCGGCGGGCTCAGCGCCCCGTTCGCGAGGACCGTGAACGTCGCCGGGAGCCGGACGTCCGAAGGCGGCGTCGAGGTCGTGCTCGGGGCGGTCGGAGGATTGGTGTCCGGGGCTGTCGGAGGAGCGCCGGAGGCCGTCAGCGGCGCCGTCTCGGTGGTGGTCGTAGTCGCTGAGGTGGTCGTCGTAGTCGTCCGGCTGGTCGTCTGCGCGGTCGAACTCGGCGTCGACGACGTATCGGATTTCGACGATCCACACCCCGCCCCGGCGCCAAGTAGCACGACGCACAAAAGAACCGCGAAACCCCTCACGTTTGCAGGATAAGGGTCGATTACCCGGGGCGATCAGGGAGATGGGACAGGGCGCAGACAACTCCGTCCGAAGGCTCGTCGAATACGACGGGCTCCGCCGCCGGCTGTGGATCTTCGGGCAGCGATGCCACCACGGCGCGACCGGGAGCGTGGTCGCCGCCGCTGCATTTCTCGCGCTGGTCTCGGATCCGGTGCCGGTCGGCAAGCCCTACGCCGGGCCGCGGTCGGTTCTGGCCCTCACCGCCGCCGGCGGGGCGCTGATGATGGCGCACGATTGGAAGGACCGCGCGATCTGGTTCGAGCGCGGCCGCGGGTCACAGCTCTAGCGGCCTCGGTTCGGCCCGACCGACCGACGCCGTGTGATGGGTTCGGCCGGCGCGGAATTCGGCCGATGCGGAAGCTCGATCCGCGCTCCCAATAACCTTCGACGCGCCATGCCAGTGCGCTGCGCCATCGTCCCGCCCACGCCCGTGCCCTACCGGGAACCGCTGTTCCGGGCGCTCCACGAGCGCGACGACCTCGACATCTGCGTGATCTACCAGTCCGCCGACCAGCCGAGCTGGGACGTGCCGCCGGACTGGTTCCCCAGCGACCACCCATACCCGTCCGTGCACCTGCGCTCGTGGCAACGCCGGCGCGCCGGCCGGACGCCGGTGCTCTGGCCGCACGGGCTCGAGCGGGCGCTGACCGCCGCCAACCCCGACTGCGTTGTCGTGTCCGAGTACGGGCCGGCGTCGTTACGGGCGCTCGCCTGGTGCCGGCGCCACCGTCGCGCGTACGTGATCTTCACCGAGTGCACGCCCGGGATCGACCCGCTCCTCCCGCGCTGGCATCTCGCGCTCCACCGCTGGCTGGCCGGGCGGGCCGACGGGTTCATCGCGACCAGCTCGGCCGCGCGGGCCCGCCTCGAGGCATTCGGCGTGCCGGTCGAGCGGATCGCGGTGGCGCTCCAGGCCGCCGACGTCGAGTCCTTCCGGCGCGCGGCCGCGGCGAACGGCCACCCCGCGACCCGACGGCGGACCGCTCCGCGTGATCAGCGTCGGCCGCCTCGTCCCCGACAAGAACTTCGGCGCCCTGATCGAGGCGGTGGCGCGAATCCGAGGCCAGGCCGAGCTCGAGATCGTCGGCTCGGGCTTTCTCGAGCCCGACCTGAAGGAGTTGGCGGCCCGCCTCGAGGCGCCCGTACGGTTTCGCGGCCACCTCCCGCCCGGCGAGCTTCCTGGCCTGTACGCCGCCGCCGACGCGTACGCGCTGACGAGCACGTACGAGCCGTTCGGCGTGGCCGTCCGCGAGGCGGCCGCCGCCGGCCTGCCGATCATCTGCACGAAGACCGCCGGCGCCGCCGGCGACGTCGCGATCGACGCCCGCAACGCCCTGCTCGTCAACCCGTACAGCGTCGATGAGGTTGCCGGCGCGCTGGAACGGCTGGCGTCAGACGCCGACCTCAGACGGCGCATGGCCGCCGAGAGCCGCGCCATCGACCGCGCGACGGACGGGACCGAGGTCGAGGCGTTCGCTGTCGCCGTGCTCACGGCCGCGGCTCGCCGAGCAACGCCGGCAGCACCTCCTCGCGTAACCGCATGACCGACGCCTCGGGCCGGTAGGGCTCGAGCGCCGCACGTGCTGCAACCCGGTACGCCGCCAGCCCAACGTCGTCGGCCGCGAACGCGGCCTCCAGCGCGACCGCCAGGGACCCGGGATCACGGTCGCCCGCCACGAACGAGGGCGCGAGCGCGCGCGCGATACCCAAACCCGGGAACGGGCCGCCACCCGGAGCGCCTACCAGCACCGCACCGCGGTCGAGCGCCTCGAGCGGCGCGATCCCGAAGTCCTCCCACTCGGCCGCGCTGACGAACACGCGGGCTCGCGAAAGCAGATCCCGGAACGACCGCTGCGGCAGCATCCCCGCGAGCTCCGCCCCCGGCGGCAGCCGACCGCCTCGACGGGCCAGGAACTCGACCGCGCGCTCGGGCTGAATGCCGGCGATGACGAGCCTCGCGCCGGGCAGCTCGGCCCGCTCCCAGGCCGCGCACAGCAGCGCCGAGGCCCTTGGCCTTAGGGTCGGGCGTGTAGCCGATCGCGAGCGGCTCGCGCGCGTCGGCGGGTGCCGGCGCGCGCGCGATCGGCGGCGGAACCAGCACCGTCGGCGCGGATCCCACCGGGAGCGCCTCGATCGCACCGGGGCTGTGCGGCATCAGCACCCGCGCGGCGGCCAGTTGCCGGCGCTCGAGCGCGTGCAGCGGCGCGCTGGCGATGCCCGGGCGGTTGAGGCGCGCCGGCGAGTCGAGCCACACGGCGAACGGCACGCCAGGGTCACCGGCGAGCAGCGCCGCCGTGGTCGTGGAGAACACGACGGACCGCGGCCGGTGCCGGGGTAGCGCGGCGGCCAGCGCGCGCCGCGCCGCGACTGCCTCGACCGCGTCGTTGACCGGGTACGCCCGCCGTAGCGCGTTCGTCAGTCCGATCGATGTCCCTACCGCCGCGACCGACGCCCCGGCCTCGCGGAGCATCTCCACGAGCTGCGCGTCGGCGAGGCGCAACCCGCGGGTGGTGCCGAGCGACAGCACCAGCACGTCGACCCGGTCGGTCAAGGCCGAGCGGAGCGGGACTCGAGCGCCGAGCCGTACGCCGCGACCGTCTCGATGCCGCACCGCTCCCAGGTGAAGTTCGCCGCCACCGTCTCCCGGGCCTCGGCACCCAGCCGTGCCAACTCGCCCCGGTCGCCCGTCAGCCGATCGAGCACGGCGGCGAGCGCGCCCGGGTCATCGGGCTCGACCAGCACCATCCCGGGACCGGCGGCGGCGATGTCCTCGGGTCCGCCCTCGCCGCGGCTGCCGATCGCCGGCACCCCGGCCGCCATCGCCTCGACGAACGCCACCCCGAACGGCTCCTCGACGCCGGGCATCACGAACAGGTCGCACGCCGCGGCCCGCGCCCTCGCGTCCGAATTGTCGAGCTGCCCGAGGAACCGCACGCGATCGGATATCCCCAGCTCGGCCGCGAGATGCTCGAGCGGTCGCCGACGCGGACCGTCTCCGATCACCAGGTACTCGGGCCTCCGGGCCGGGTCGATCATCGACAGAGCGCGCAACACGACCTCGTGACGTTTGCGCGCCACCAGGTGCGCCACCGTGACCATCCGTGCCGTCCCATTCGACGAGGCCGTCACCGGGGCCAGGTCCGCCCCCAGGTGGACGACCCGCATCGGGAGGCGGCGGCCCGCTATCGACTCGCACCGCCGCGCCGCCCAGGTGCTGTTCGCGACGACCAGATCCGCCGCGGCCATCGCGGCCACGCACGCC
The DNA here is from genome assembly GCA_963737055.1 of uncultured Solirubrobacterales bacterium. GTDB lineage: Bacteria > Actinomycetota > Thermoleophilia > Solirubrobacterales > Solirubrobacteraceae > Palsa-465. Next base: position 1,217,579 of record CAVTRE010000006.1, read on the forward strand.
CGCCGCCCCACCGAGCTGTTCTCGGGCACGTGGATCATGTCGGGCCCGTGCGCCGAGACCACGAACGCCGACGAGCGCCGCCGGCGCACCCAGCGCGCGGCGGCGTGACCGGCCGGCGCCAGGCAGTGAGCGTGCAGCACGTCGAATGGCCAGTCCGCGTGGAGCCGATCGAGCGCCCGCCCCAACGACGGCGCCGCCCAGTAACCCCAGCTTCCGTACGAGATCGGGCGAGGGGGCGCCAGGAACGGCACGGGTTCAACCGAAACGCCGTCCAACGACAACGGCCGCAACGATGTCCGGGCCCCCTCGATCCAGCGGCTCAGCTCGCCGATGGCCGGGGGAATATGAAAAAGCGACAGCGGTGGAATCGGACGGCGCAGCGCGAGCACCCGCACCTCGGCGCCCGCGTCTCGCGCGGCCACCGCCTGCCGGTGGGCCCAGATGCCCAGCACTGGATCCCCCGGCGAGGGGTACCACTCCGCTACGACCGCGACTCGCACGCGCGGACTTACTGTCCGACGGAGAACAGCGCCTCGAGGTCGTGGCGCGAGTAGACCTCGAACGCAACCATCGTGTGCGTTCGCGCGACGCCCGGGAGCTGGGAGATCTGGCCCGTGACGACCTTCGCGAGGTCCTCCTGCTGGCGCAGGCGAAGGACCGCGACGAAGTCCCACTCGCCGGTCACCGAGTAGGCCTCGGCCACCCCCTCGAGGTCGGCAAGTTCGCCGCCCAGGGTGGCCAGCCCCGCGCGTTCGGCCTGGATCAGGACGATCGCGTGGGTCACGTCGAGTGCGACTGTCCGGGATCGAGCACGACGACGTTCGACTGCGTGGCGGACTCGACGTCGGACTTGAAGGCCTGCGCGTCGGTTTCGATCGGCGGGAACGTGTTGTAGTGGCACGGAATCACGGTCTTGGCGCCGACCAGCTCGGCGGCGTCGACCGCGTCGACTCGGTCCATCGTGTAGTGGCCGCCGATGCACATCAGCGCGATGTCGATCGGGTGGCGCTTTCCGACGAGCCGTAAGTCGGAGAACACGCACGTGTCGCCCAGGTGGTAGACGATCGTGTCCTGGAAGTTGATCAGCAGGCCGGCGGGCACGTTGGCCGTCCCCTTCGGCGTGGTCGAGGTGTGCCAGGCCGGCACGAGCTTGACCCAGCCCCAGTCGAACCTGACCGTGCCGCCCATGTTCGGGTCGAACACGTCGATGCCCTCCTCCCCGAGCTCGTTGGCGATCTCGACGATCGCCACCGCGGGCGCGCCGGTGCGCTTGGCGATCGCGACGGTGTCGCCGATGTGGTCGCCGTGGCCGTGGGTGAGCAGGATCGTGGTGGCCGCAGCGTCGTCGGCACTGATCGCGGCCTTGGGGTTACCGGTCAGGAATGGGTCGATCAGAACCGTGGTGTCGCCGTCGGCGAGCTCGAAGGCGGCATGGCCCAGAAAGCGGACTTCCATCGTTTCTCAATCCTCCTCTGTCGTTTGCGATCCAGCCAGCTCCCGCGCCAATTCGAAGCCGACCGCGACGCCGACGAACATCCCCAGCCGGGTCTCCTCGGCCAGCATCGTCTGCACGGCGCGGATCCGGTCGGTGACGTCGTCGTGCGCGGCCGCCTCCTGCACGGCCTGTCTGTGGCCCAGGCCGAACCAGCCACCTTCTTCCAGTGCGGTGGCGAGCACTCGCTGGAGCGCGGGCGCGGAGCGCGCGACCAGGTCTTGCGCAACCCGAAGCCGCTCCGGATCGGCAATCGCTGCGATCGCGACCTCCAGCTCGGCGTCGGTGTAGGCGCGGTCGACCACGGGGCCTTCTGATCATACGTGCGGAGCCGCCGCGGGCGGCCCCGGGCGACCCGGGGACCCGACCCGGCGCAGGCGAGCCCCGGCCCGACGCCTACCGTTCGCCGGTGAGCGCCAGCGGCAGCCCGATGAGGATCCCGGCCAACACGCCGACCCCCGCGGAGATCCAGCTCGCGCCGGCGCCGACCAGCGGCATCAGCGCCACGACGACCCCGATCACCGCCGTCCCGAGCAGGTCGCCGTCGATCTCCTCGCCGGCACGGAGCCTAAGCAGATCCGGAATCGCCCACGCGATCAGCAGCGCCAGTGCGCCGCCGTTGGCGCCGAGTGCAAGCGGAAGCGTCGAGTCGGCGGCCGTCACCGCCGCCCCGCCGACGGCCGCGATCCCGAACAGCAGGAGTACGAGCACCGGGCCGTGCCGGCGCTCGAGCAGCCAGCCGTACAGCGCGATCGCTCCCAGGGTCACGATCGCGTAGCCGGTGTTGACGTACGTGAACGGCGCCACCAGCAGCCGCCACCACAGGTGCGTGCCGAATTGCGCCCACAGCTGGATCGCGTGGGTGCTTCCGACGAGCGCGGCGCGCCACAGCAGCGTCCCGGCGAACCCGGCGACGACCAGCGCGATCGTCGCGTACGGACGCGACTCGCCGCGGATCCCCGGGATCTCGTCGCGGCGCAGCCTCGGCAGCGACGGGCTAGGCGAACGCCGCTTGCGCTCGGTCGGGCGCCCTTCGCGATCGAGTTTCGGGGCGCGCTTCCGCAGCCGGCTGCCGCAGTACGGGCATTCGGTGATGTACGGGCTGACCTCGGATTGGCAGTTCTTGCAAATTACGAACAGATCCGGGCCGCCGGTGCTCATGGCTCAACGATTGTAGGACGGCGGGCCTGTCGGGAACAGTGCTCCTTGCCCCCGATGGCGTATCCGTTGGCTATACCGTGGTGGCGGCCACGATCTCGGCCATGACCTCGCGCAGATCGTGGTTGGCCTCGTACACCACAATCTGTCTCGCGGCGCCGTTCCCGCGCTCGAGCAGATCCTCGACGGCTTCGAGCTCGGCCATGGACCCGAGGTCCTGGGCGTGCTCGCGCATCCGGTCGAGCAATCGGCGCGCGAGCTCCCGCGCCGGCACCCGCTCCCAGCTCGGCAGATCGACCAGATCGCCCTCGAGGCCGTGCCGGGCCGCGAGCCACTTGTTCTCGTCGAGCATCTCGAACGGATAGCGCGACAGCGACTTGCCGGCGTCGAAGTGCTCGCACAGCTCGCGCACCAGGCCCTGGACCATCGCCGCGATCCCGAGCGTGTGCTCGACGTGGGTCTGGGAGTCCATCACCCGGACCTCGACGGTCCCAAAGCTCGGGTGCGGCCGGACGTCGTGCCACAGGTAGGTGTAGTCCTCGATCACACGGGAGTTCACCATGAACTCGATCCGGCGCTCGTAGTCCTCCCAGTCCCGGTAGGTCGGCGGGATGCCGTTCCGCGGGAACGCCCGGAAGATCGGGGTCCGGGTCGAGGCCAGGCCGGTGGCCTCGGCCCGCCAGAACGGCGAGTTCGCCGACAGACCGAGCAGGATCGGGATGTGGACGCGCATCCCGTTGGCGACGTGGATGGCCTTCTCGGGGTCGTCGACGCCGACGTGCACGTGCATACCGAAGATCAGCTCCTGGCGCGCGACGAACCGGAGCGCCGAGACCAGATCGCGGTAGCGCGGCCGCGCCACGATCCGCTGGTCCTCCCACATCGCGAACGGGTGGGTTCCGGCCGAGCCGATCGTCATGTTCTTGCGCGCGGCCGTCTCGCGCACCTGGGCTCGGAGCGCGCGCAGCTGCTCGCCCGCCTCGGCGGTGTTCCGGCACGGATCGGTCGAGACCTCGAGCACGGACTCCATCAGCTCGGGCTTGATCTCGCCCACCGGAGGCGCCGGTTCGAGCATGCTCTCGATCGCGTTGACGAGCTCGAGCGAATCGGCATCGAGGATCATCAGCTCCTCCTCGATGCCGATCGTGTACGGATCTCCCCCGAATTGGTGGTCCATCGGGCGCCAGGGTAGCCGTAGACTGGGACTTAGACGACCAGCGAAGCGAAGGGACGATCAGATGGCTCTCGGTTACGACGGCAAGCTCTACATCCTCGCGTTCGACCACCGTGGGTCGTTCCAGAAGAAGATGTTCGGGATCCAGGGCGACCCGACGGCCGAGGAGACGGAGAAGATCGCCGACGCCAAGCACCTGATCTTCGAGGGCATGCTGGCCGCCGTCCGCGAAGGCGCGGAGGCCGGAGCCACGGGCGTGCTCGTCGACGAGCAGTTCGGGTCGAACATTCCCGAGCAGGCGCGCGAGCACGGCCTGAAGCTGGCGATGCCCGTCGAGAAGTCCGGGCAGGACGAGTTCGACTTCGAATACGGCGACGAGTTCGCCGCCCACATCGAGAAGTTCAACCCCGACTTCTCCAAGGTGCTCGTCCGCTACAACCCCGAAGGCGACGCCGCGCTGAACGAGGAGCAGCTCGGCCGGCTGAAGCGACTCGCGGACTGGCTCCACGAGACCGACCGGAAGTTCCTGTTCGAGCTCCTGGTCCCGGCGACCGACGAGCAGCTGGCCTCGGTCGGCGGCGACGCCGACCGTTACGATGCCGAGCTCCGGCCGGAACTGATGCGACGCGCGATCGAAGACGCCCAGAGCTTCGGGGTCGAGGTCGACATCTGGAAGATCGAGGGCGTCGACGAGCAATCCGACGCCATCATGCTCGCCGAGCAGGCCCGCAGCGGTGCCGGCCGTGAGGGCGTCAAGTGCGTCTTGCTCGGGCGCGGCGCGTCGACCGAGAAGGTCGAGCACTGGCTCCAGATCGCTGCGCCGGTCGACGGCTTCATCGGCTTCGCGATCGGCCGCTCGATCTGGTGGGACGCGCTCGGCGCGTTCTTGAACGACGGGCTTGATCGCGAGGCCGCGGCCGAGCAGATCGCCAAGAACTACCTGCATTTCATCAACGTCTACGAGCGCCAGGCAGTGCACTAGCGCGGGCCTGCCCGTGGATTGGTGGTCGACGCCGCTAGGCGCTGTCCACATCTACATAACGGTCGGGATCCGAGCTTGGTAGGCTCGCGACCGCATGGCGATGAAGATGCGCCAGAGTCTCGCCGAGCTGGAGCAGGAGTTCCGGCACGAGATCCAGCTGGACCGGCGACGCCAGGACCACGTGATGCGCCGCGCGGTCTCGCGCACCCGCAAGCGCCGGCGCGCGAGAGAGGAAGCGCAGCTCACTGCGGTTCTGGCTGCTCGTCGCGTCGCTGATCGGAACGGCGGTCCTCGTGACGATCGCGATGTTCGAAACTCTGTACTACCTGCTCGGCTGAGCAGTCCTCACCACGACGTCCGGGCCCGCCGGCGGGCCCGGGACCTGCGTCCCTCTAGTTAACCTCCACCCGCCCGGTGGCGGTGTTAGGTGCTGTCTCCTAGCCCACGCAGCGCCGCGTCGACCTCTTCGCGGGCGCCCTTGCCGGAGCCGAGACGCTCCTGCTGAATCTCGAGATAAACCTCCTTGCGGAACACCGGGATGTCACGCGGTGCCTGAATCCCGATTCGCACCTTCTCGCCCATGATCGCCAATACCGAGACCTCGATGTCGTCGCCGATCATGATGCTTTGGTTGGACTTGCGGGTTAGTACCAACATTGGGGATGTGCCTCCCTGCTCGCCTGGTCGTCAACGAGGCAACCGGAACGTCTCGCATCCACGAGGGCCGGTCCGCCCAGGCCAGCATACCGGTTGGGTTCTGATCTACACAACCTATGTGGAGGATGTGCAGCACTCGGCGCCTATGTGGAGCATGTGCAGCGCTCGGCGCCCGGAGCGTGTCCCGCCGCGCTCCAACCGTTGCCTGTACTAGTCTCCGCGCCGAAGATGGCGCGCCGATCCCTACGACCCGACCTCAACCGAATCCGTGCATGGGTTCGGCAGGGACGCACCGACGCCTGGATCGCCCACCAGCTCGAGGTGACCGTGCAGCAGATCCAGGCGTTCAAGCGCGAGCAGGGCCTCGAGCCCAACGGCGATCCCGACGCCGGCGCCGCCGCCGACTTCGACGATGAGATCGACCTCAGGGCCGAGGACGACGCGCTGATCGCCGCCGAGCTCGAGGCGGCCGAGGCCCAGCGCGCGGAGGAAGCCGAGGAAGACGACGAGGACGAGGGCGACGGCGATAAGGCTCCGGCCAAGCGCCGCCGCGGCCGGCGCGGCGGGCGACGGACCACCCGCCGCAAGGGGAAGCCGATCGAAGCGACCTTCGACCACGGCGAGGAGGGCTACGGCCTTTGGCTCGACCCCGCCGTCCAGGACGATCCGATCTACGCCGAGTACTGGGCCGGACACCGTCCGGTCGAGGTCGCGATCGAAGAGGATCAGATCATCATCCGGCGCGTCGGCGACGACGACGGCGATGACAACGACGGCGACAGCGAGTAGCGCGGTTTACTGGCTGTACGGGTCGTAGGTGCCGATCTCGGCGCCGGTGGCAGCCGGGTCATTCCTCCCGGATGATGCGAGTCCCGCCGGCGTAGTCGCTGGCCCCACGCACGAAGCGCGCGAACGCCGCGCCGGAGACCGTCGTCAGATCCCACGCCTCGGGATTGCCGGGCGCGACCCGCGTGGCGATGTCGAAACACCAGTCGGTGCCGTTGTCGATGTAGTACTGCGTCAGCTCCTGAGTCGTGAACGTGCCGCCGACCCGCCGGCGCAATTCGTTCACGATCTCGGCGGTGACGCGCTCTAGCGCGGGCTGCTCGCGGGGATCGGCCTGCGCCAGCCGTCGCTCGCCCTCGCGCCACAGCCCAACGACGTCTTCGAATCTCACGGGCGCCGGCATCAGGCCCGCCCTCGGGCCGGGCCGGACGCGCGGCTTAGCGTCCCGGGAGCCCTGTGACCTCGTAGGGATGCTCGCCCGGTCGCACCATTCCGAGCGCGCGGGCGTCGCTCAGGATCGTCGCCGGCTCGCCCAGCGAGCGCTGCTGCGCGCTCAGGCTCGCGTTCGAGCGCGTCAGCTGCTGCACGATCGCCTTTTGCTGGCTGGCCTGGGAGCGCACCGACAGGTAGGCGAGCCCCCGCTGGACGTACAGGCCCGCGACGACCGTCAGGACCAACAGCAGGCTGACCCGGCCCACTCGGTCCCAGCGGACCCGGCCTCGGAGTCCACGGCTCGCCACCCGCGCTTTTGCTCGCGGGCGAGCGGGTCGCGTTCGCGCGCTCGCGGTGCGGCTCTGGCGGCGAGGCGGCGTGGTGGCGGGACGGGCTGAAGGCATCCGCTGAGGCCTTCGTTCGACGCGGTCGTGGTCCTTCCTCCTGCAACAAACGCTGCGTCGTATGCGCAGCGATGAAATGCGCCGGCGCGCTCGCCACTACGACCGGAACGCGCTGCGACCCGGGTAGCGCGCCTCGGCGCCCAGCGCCTCCTCGATCCGCAGCAGCTGGTTGTACTTGGCCACCCGATCGGTCCGCGACGGCGCCCCGGTCTTGATCTGACCGCAGCCGGTCGCGACGGCCAGGTCCGCGATCGTCACGTCCTCGGTCTCCCCCGAGCGGTGCGACATGACCGCGGTATAACCGTTCTCTCGCGCCAGCCGGATCGCGGCGAGCGTCTCGGTCAATGTTCCGATCTGATTCACCTTGACCAGGATCGAGTTCGCGACGCCGGCGTCGATGCCGCGCTGGAGCCGCTCCGTGTTGGTCACGAACACGTCGTCGCCGACGAGCTGAACCCGGTTCCCGAGACGCTCGGTCAGCAGCGCCCAACCGAGCCAGTCCTCCTCGCCCATCCCGTCCTCGAGCGAGATGATCGGGTACTTGGCGACCAGCTCGCCCCAGTAGTCGGCGAGCTGCTCGGACGTGAGCGTCCGGCCCTCGTGCTCGAGCACGTAGTTGCCGTCCTTGAAGAACTCCGATGCCGCGGGGTCGAGCGCGATCGCGACCTGGTCGCCAGGGATATAGCCCGCGGTCCGGATCGCTTCAACCAGCACCCCGAGCGCGGCCTCGTTTGACTCGAGGTTTGGCGCGAACCCACCCTCGTCGCCGACCGCGGTCGACATGCCCTGGTCGTGAAGCGTCTTCTTCAGCGTGTGGAACACCTCGTCGCCCATCCGGAGCCCTTCGCGGAAGCTCGGGGCCCCGACCGGCACGATCATGAACTCCTGGAAGTCGATCGCGTTGTCGGCGTGCGCGCCGCCGTTGATCACGTTCATCATCGGCACCGGGAGCACGTGGGCGCTCTCGCCGCCCAGGTAGCGCCACAGCGGCAGGCGCTCCTCGGCCGCGGCCGCGTGGGCAGCCGCGAGCGACACCGCCAGGATCGCGTTGGCGCCGAGCCGCGACTTGTTCGGCGTTCCGTCAAGCGTGATCAGCATCCGGTCGAGCGCGGCCTGACTGGAGGCATCCTGGCCGCGGACCGCGGTGGCGATCTCGCCGTTCACGTTCTCGACCGCCCCCATCACGCCCTTGCCGTTCCAGTCCGAACCGCCGTCCCGCAGCTCGGTCGCCTCGAACTCGCCGGTCGAGGCGCCGGAGGGCACCGCGGCGCGTCCCCACGCTCCAGAACGCACGCTGAGCTCGACCTCGACGGTCGGGTTTCCTCGACTGTCGAGAATCTGGCGGGCGTGTACGTGCTCGATCTGGCTCATGGCGGCGTAGCCTCTCCCTCGGTCAGGCGCGCCCGCGCGTAATACGCGAGCTGCTCGTCAGGGCCGAGATCGTTCCAGCTATGGCCTTCGGATGCGGCCAGCTCGCCACCGGCGGCCACACGGGCCCTGAACCGGTCGGCCGCCGCGCGGAGCGCGAGCTCGGGATCGACCGCCAGTTTCCGCGCCACATTGACCACCGCGAACAGCACGTCGCCGAGCTCGTGGAACTGCTCATCGCGGGTCCGGGCGTCTACCAACTCGTCGATTTCGTCCCGCGCCGATTGGATCGGGCCCTCGACGCCGGGGAAGTCGAATCCGCTCGACGCCGCCCGACGCTGGACCTTGCGCGCGTACAGCGGCGCCGGCAGATTCTCGGGAACCTCGCCGAACACGCCCGACTCGCGACCGGGCTCGGTGCGCTTGATCTGGTCCCAGTTCCGCCGTACCTCGGACGAGGTCTCGGCCTCGACGTCGCCGAACACGTGGGGATGGCGGCGGATCAGCTTGTCGGTGACGTCGGTCGCGACCTGCGCGAGGTCGCCGGCACCGCGCTCCTCGAGCAACAACGCGAGGAAATGCACCTGGAACAGCACGTCGCCGAGCTCGTCGACCATCTTTGCGTCGTCTCGGCGATTCGCGGCATCGGCGAGCTCGTATGACTCCTCGACCGTGTGCGGAACGATCGAGCGCTCGTCCTGCTCCCGGTCCCACGGGCACTCCACTCGCAGGCGGCGCGTGATCGCGTCGAGACGCGCGAGCGCCTCCGCCGCCCGGTCCGGAGGCTCGGGGTTGGTCACCCCGTCGACGAACCGGTGGTGCTGGTGGTCGCCGTCTTTGGCGCCTTGTAGCCCTGGCAGTCGGCCATCGCGTACTCGGCGCGGCACGTCGTCTGGCTCAGCCACGCCTTCTTGGCCTGGTTGTCGACCGCGGTCTGCGCCGAGGTCTGCGACGTGGACTGGAGCTGCTGCTTGATCTGCGGCGTGGCCTGAGCGAGCGACTGCTGCGAGCCGCTATTGATCTTCGTGACCTCGAACACGTAGTAGCCGAACTGACCCTTGACCGGGCCCACCAGCTTGTTCGCGGGCGCCGCGAACGCGGCGGTGGCCAACGCCGACTCGACCTGCTGCTTGTTGACGTTGTTCAACACGCCGCCCGTGCTCTTCGTGGTGGGGTCCGTCGAGTACTTCTTGACCACCGTCGCCCAGCTCTGGCCGGAGTCCAGCGCCTTCTTGGCCGCCGCCGCATTCTTCTGCGACGACGCCAGCACGATCTTCAGGCTCCGCGTCGGCTGGGTTCCGAACGACGACTGGTGGCTGTTGTAGTACGCCTGGATGGCCGCCGTCGTCACCGGCTGGGTGTGCTTGGCGATCAGCTTCTGCAGGATCGCGTTGATCCGGAAGCGGAACATGATGTCTGCGTTCGTCTGACCGGTCTGGCTGAGGAAACTGGTGTAGCCGGCCGGGTTTGAGGCGAACTGCGCCTTCTTGGCGGCGTCCAATGTCTTCTGCACCTGGGCGTCGGTGACCTTGATGCCCAATTTGTTGGCCTCTGCCTGGTACCAGTACGACTTGATGAGGTAATCCATCACCTGGCTCGAGAGCTGCTGGAACGCCTGCTTGCAGTCGTTACGCAGCGTCGCCGTCTTCTGCTTCGCGAGGCTCGAGACCTCCTTGCGGACCAGCGCGATGCAGTTGTTGAACTCGGGCGGATCGTTGGGCACGATGATCGGCGAGCTTGACCCCGACGACTGGCTCTTGGCCGCCACGTACATCCAGTGGTTGAGCGCCTGGACGGAGATCGGGTTGCCGGCCATGGTGGCCACGGCATCACCGGGGGTGCTGCTTCCGCAGCCGGCGATGCCGAGTCCGATCACAAAAAAGGCGCCAAGCGCCAGAAAAGAACTACGAACCTTCATCGGCGGTCGATGGTAGCGAGGGCGTGGTGAGATGGCGGTGAAGAATGCCCTAAGAGTGGATTGGGGCCTCGCTGCGCTCGGCGTCCGCCGGATGAGTCGAGGCCAGCCCGATAGGCGAGGCTGGATGCCGAGCGGGCCGAGCCGAGACCGCCGTTTCGCCGGGCGTCCTTGCCCGGCCCTAAGCCGCTTCGCGCGTCACCGCGAGCAGCACGTCGGCCGCCTTGACCACGGCCGGGAACCGCTTGACCGGGTCCTCGGGCACGCGCACCGACAGCTGTGACTTCCCCGATTCGTACAGCGCCTCGGGGATCTCCTGGCGGAGCCGTTTGGCCCGGACAGAATCGAGCTCGACCGGGGTGACCGCGAGGCGGCCGTTGCGGAACGTCACCGCCCGCGCGCCCGCCTGGCCGAGCTTGATCCGGGCCTGCTGGAGCGCGATCAGGTTCTTGAGCGGGTCGGGGAGCTCGCCGAAGCGATCCTCGAGCTCGTCGCGCAGTTGCATCAGGTCCGCGACCTCGCGCGCACCCGCGATCCGGCGGTGGACGTCGACCTTGGCCTGCTCGTACGGGATGTAGTCGGCGGGGACATAGGCGTCGACGTTGACGTCGAGGCGGACCGGCTCCCAGTCGTCCTCGGCCCAGGCGCCGTCGGCGGCCGCGGCCACCGCCTCGTCGAGCATCTGCATGTACAGCTCGAAGCCGAGCGCCGCGACGTGCCCGGACTGCTCGTCGCCGAGCAGGTTGCCGGCGCCGCGGATCTCGAGGTCGCGCATCGCGATCTTGAAGCCGGCCCCGAGCTCGGTGTAGTCACTAAGGGCTGACAGTCTCTGCGCCGCGTCCTGCGTGAGCGCGGCGGCGGATGGATAGAGGAGATAGGCGTACGCGCGCTCTCTTGACCGCCCGACGCGTCCACGGATCTGGTACAGCTGCGCGAGCCCGAACGTGTCGGCCCGCTCGACGATCAGCGTGTTCGCCTGCGGGATGTCGATCCCCGACTCGATGATGCTCGTCGACACGAGCACGTCGGCGTCGCCTCTGAGGAAGGCGAGCATGCGCTGTTCGAGCTCTTTTTCGTCCATCTGCCCGTGGGCGACCTCGAACTTCATCCCCGGGCACAGCGCGCGCAGCCGCTCGGCCGTCTCGTCGATCGACTCGATCCGGTTGTGGAGGAAGAACGCCTGGCCGTTGCGCTGGTGCTCGCGGAGCAGGGCGGTCTTGACCAGTTCCTCGTCGTACTCGCCGACGTAGGTCTTGATCGGGCGCCGGCCCTCGGGCGGTGTCTCGATCACGCTGATGTCGCGGATGCCGGCCATCGACATCTGGAGCGTCCGCGGGATCGGGGTGGCGCTCATCGAGATCACGTCGACCCGCAGCTTGAGCTGGCGCAGCAGCTCCTTCTGCTTGACGCCGAAGCGCTGCTCCTCGTCGACGATCAGCAGTCCGAGCTCCTTGGGGCGGACGTCCCGGCTCAGTAGTCGATGCGTGCCGATCAGGATGTCGACCTTGCCGTCGGCGAAGCGTTTTACGGCCTCCCTCTGTTCGGCCTGCGGGCGGAAGCGGGAGGCGTGCTCGATCGTGATCGGGAAATCCTTGAGCCGCTCGGTGAACGTGCCGTAGTGCTGCTGGGCGAGGATCGTCGTCGGCACGAGCAGCATCACCTGCTTGCCGTCCTGGACCGCCTTGAACGCCGCCCGGAGCGCGACCTCGGTCTTGCCATAGCCGACGTCGCCGCAGATCAGCCGGTCCATCGGGCGCGGCGCCTCCATGTCGGCCTTGACCATCTCGATCGCGTCGCGCTGGTCGGGCGTCTCGGTGAACGGGAACGCGTCTTCGAAGTCGCGCTGCCAGTCGCTGTCGGGCGGGAACGAGTGGCCCTCGCGGCGCTTGCGCTCGGCGTACAGGTTGAGCAGCTCGCCGGCGAGCTCCTGAGCGGCTCTTCTCGCGCGGGCCTTGATCGTGTCCCAGCGGCTCCCGCCCAGCTTGCTCAGGGGTGGGTGCGTGCCGCCGGCGCCGACGTAGCGGCTGATCTTCGCGAGCTGGTCGACGGGGACGAACACCTTGTCGGAGCCCGCGTATTCGAGGTACAGGTAGTCCCGGGTGACGTTGGCGACGGTCTTGGTGTCGAACCCGGCGAACCGCGCGATCCCGTGGTCCTCGTGCACGACGATGTCGCCGGTGCGCAGGTCGGCGAAGCTGCGGAGCACGCCGCGTCGGCGGCGTCGCTCGGGCTCCTCGGGCGCGCGCCGCCGATGGAACAGCCGGTGCTCGGGAATGACCGCCAGATGCAGCTGGGGGGCGATGAACCCCTGCTGGAGGCGGGCGTGGGCGAACGTGATGCGGCCGTCGGGTCCCGGCGCCTCGTCCGCGTCTTCCAGCCAGCGGACCTTCAGGCGGCCCAGGTTGTAGGCGGCCCGCTCGCCCTCGCCCTTGCGCGCGAACGTCACCACCGTGCGGTATCCCGAGCGATGGAGCTTCTCGAGCTCGGGCTCGGCCTCTTTGAGGCTCCGAGCCTGGAGGTCGGCCGACTGGGCACGGAATTCGAACGGCTGGTCCTGGTCGATGCTCGACAGCCGGATGTTTGCGCGCTCGTTCAGGGTCGCGTCGATGGCGTCCGCGTCCTCGTACAGGTGGCGGGCATCGCGGTCGCGGAAGGCTGCCGTCACATCCTGCCAGTGGTCGGCGAGCGCCGGCGCGACGTCCTCCTCGCCGGCGATTACGATGGTCGCGTCCTGCGGCGCCAGCGCGAGGAACGGATGGAAGTTCTCGACGGGGAGCAGCTCGGCGATGTCGGGGCGGTCGTCCTCGTTCTCGAGCGCCGCAATCTCGGCGAGCTCGCGGTGCTCCTCGGCGAGCTCGGCCGCCGGCTCGATCTCGACCAGCTCGGCGTCGCCGAGCGAGCGCTGGGTGAAAGTCGAGAACCACCGCAGCGACTCGATCTCGTCGCCGAACAGGTCGACCCGTACGGCGCGGTCTTCGGTGGCGGGGAACACGTCGAGCAGACCGCCGCGGATCGCGAACTGGCCGCGGTCCTCGACCTGGTCCACGTGTTCGTAGCCGGCGGCGACGAGGTCGCGGGCGGTCTCGTCGAGGTCGAGCAGATCGCCCTGGGTCAGCGTGAATCCATGGGGGCGGAGCGATGGGTCCGGGACCTTTTCCGACAGAGCCACCGCGCTGACGACGACGACCGGCGCGGTTGCGTTCGCGTTCTCTTCGGTCAGCGCGTCGAGCGCCGCGATCCGTAGACCGACGAGGTGCGGCGGCGGCGTCAGGTGGGACTCATAGGTGACGCCGCGGCTCGGGTAGTAGCGGACGGTGCGCGGCTCGAGCCAGGTCTTAAGTCCGGCGGCGAGGTCCCGGGCGGCGCGATCGTCGCCCGCGACGACGATCGCAGGCGTGTCCGGGTCGCGGTCGAGCAGGGCGGCGAGCAGAAACGGTCGCAGCGACTGCGACACGAACGCGCGGCCGCCTTGCTCCGCCAGGCTTGCAACCTGGGGGTCTTCGTCGGCGTTGACCAGGAGCGTTCGCAGCATCTCTGTATTCGAGTCTAGGTCGTGCTCGGCGGCCGTTGATACACGGCCGTGAACGTCGCGAATCGCTCGTCCCGGGGCGGCTCTTCGCGGAACTCGCGCTCGATCAGACCGGCGTTCTTGAACCCGTCGAGTTCCTCGCGGGTCAGGGGCCAGGGGCGGCTCCTGAGCGGCTCATCCGGCTTGCGCGCGGCGCCGCGAACGAACAGCCATCCGGCCGGAGCGATCGTTCTCGCGATCGCCGTCGCCGCCTGTTTACGGAGCTCGAGCGGAAGCGACTGGAGCGTGCGGATCTCGACTGTGAGGTCGAAGGACTCCTCCCAGGCGGCCGGGAGGTCGAACAGATCGGCGACGAGGTAGTCGACGGTCGACGCCGGGAAGCGGCTGCGGCACAGCTCGATCGCCGTCGGTGAGAGGTCGAACGCGCTGACGCGGTAACCACGCCGGGCAAGCTCCTCGGCGTCGTCGCCGAGCCCGCACGCGACCACCAAGGCGGGTGCGCCATCCGGGGCGGGCCTCGTGTCCGGGGCGGGCCTCGTGTCCAGCCATTGTTCGAGCGCTGAGTTCGGCGCGAGGTTCGCCCACGGGATCGAGGCCAGGTCGTCGCCGGCCCTTGAGTAGATCTCCTCGAACAGCGGATCGTCGCGCGTTGCTTCTTGATCCTCAGCTGTCATCGCCGGCGACGGTTCGTTCGGCCACGTCAGCGGCGTCTTCGATCAGCGCCCGGACGTCGTCCTTGGGCTCGCGGAAGCGGCCGAGGACGTACGCGGCGACCCGATCGGGATCGGTCGTCGGCGGGCGCCCGACACCGATCCGCACGCGCGCGAAATCGGGCGACCCGAGTCCGGCTCGGAGCGACTTGAGCCCGTTGTGGCCGGCGAGCCCGCCACCGGTACGAGTGCGGATCTCACCGAACGGGAGATCGATCTCGTCGTGGACCACGAGCACGTGATCGAGATCGACCTTGAGCGCGCCACGCGCCGGCGAGACCGACTGGCCGGCGTCGTTCATATACGTCATCGGCTTCAGGATCGCGACCCGCGGACCGCCGGGACCGGTACGGCCCTCGGTCAGCAGCCCCCGGTATTTCGACTTGGCCTTCGGCAGCGACCACCGCTCGGCGAGCGCGTCCGCGACCTCGAACCCGATGTTGTGTCGAGTGCCGTCGTACTCGGCGCCCGGATTCCCGAGGCCGACGATCAGCCAATCGACAGGTGCGTCGCCCGGCAACTAGGCGGGCTACTCGCCCTCGTCCCCGCCTTCGCCCTCGCCGGCGGCCTCTTCGGCGGCTTCCGCCTCGGCCGCGTCGGTGGTCTCGCCCTCGGCGACGAGCTCGGTCTCCTCTTCGATCCCCGGCTCCTCCTCGAGCTGGAGCTTCGGCGGCGAGAGCGTGGCGACCACGGTCTCGGGGTCGTCGAGGAGCGTGACGCCGCGCGGCGCCGTGATCGCCTCGAGCGTCAGGGTGTCGCCGATTTGCATGGTCGAGACATCGTGCTGGATGGTGTCCGGGATGTCGGTCGGAAGCGCTTCGATCGTCAGCTCGCGCGTGACCTGCTCGAGCACGCCTCCCTCCTTCGCGCCGGGAGCATCCTCCCCGCCGGTGAGGTCCAGCACGACCGTCGCGCTGATCGCCTGGTCGAGCCGAACGCGCAGCATGTCGATGTGGATCGTGTGGCCGGTCACCGGGTGGCGCGCAATCTCCTTGACGACGACCGGGATGCCGGCGTCGCTGCCGATACTCAGCTCGAGCACCGCGCCCGCGTGCGCGAGCGCATTCCGGAGCACACGGCCGTCCACCTGGAACGAGAGCGGATCCTCGCCGCCGCCGTAGAGCACGCCGGGGACGTTGCCCTCGCGGCGCAGGCGGCGCACGGCGCGCGAGCCCGAGGGCTCACGAGGTTCGACCGAAAGTGCTGTCGTTTGGGCCGTTGCCACGACGGGCGATGGTAGCGGGCGGGCCGCAGCGAGGCCTCTTCACGCCCGGACAACATGGCGCTAAGCTTGACTTTATGTCGGCAGCCGCTCAGCTCATGCTGATGGTCGGCGGTATGCACCTCCTTGGTCTCGTGTGCGCGGCGGTGCTGATTCTTCCCGCGCTGCGCGACAACCCGGAGTTCCCGCCCCGGCCCGACGGTGGTGCGGATGGCGGCTGGGGCCGCGGCCCAGATCTTCCGCCGAAGGCGCCTCAGGGGCCTCGAGGCGGGATCCCGCTCCCCGACGCCGAGCAGTCGCTCATCCGTTTGCGTGATGGCCGGACGCTTTCCGAGCGCCTCCCCAAGCGCGACCGGCGCCCCGCCCGGGAGCCCGAGCGCACTCCGGTCCGTACGCACTAGTCGGTACCGCGCCGGGCTAATACCGCACTGGTTACTGCCGCGCCGGGCTAATACCGCGCGGGGCAGGCGGCGTCGCTGGCGATCCGGTGGCTGACCACGAGCAGCTCGACCTTCAGGCCGCTTATCGGGTTGCCGCCGCGGCGGACCTTGACGCACTGCACGATCGGCAGACCGTACGAACTCGTGTTCCACGCCACCCGCGCCGTCCCCTCGGTCCCGCCGAGCGAGAAGCTCGTCGACGGCTGGAGCTGGATGATCGAGACCGGTCCGGGATGCTTGAGCGCCGCCGCGTTCGTCGCCGCACGTTGTCTGCACGCGGCGTCGGTCCGGCAATCGGTGATTTCGCCGACGACGGCGTTGGCGTCGCCGCTGGCCTCCGACTGCACGAGCGCGGTGATCGCGGACTGCTCGGCGCTGTTCGCACTGAACACCCGGGCAAGCAGTGCGCTGATCACGAGGAACAGGACAAGCGCGGCAAGGATCCCGATGATGTAGACGCGGCGCATCGCCGCGTAGGTAAGCGCAACGGAGGGCGGGGCTACTCGCTCAGCTCGAGGAACCGCTCGACCGATGCCTCCTGGTGGTCGAGCCGCTCGGCCAGGGCACGCGCATGCTCCGCGGCGGCCTCGAGAAAGTCCTCGACGCACCGCTCGGGGTCGTCAGCGAGGGGATAGATGCGGATCACGTCCTGCTGGGCGCAGGCGATCCCCATCGGCGGCTTGCCCTCGGCGAGCGTCCGCGCGCTGCACACCGGCGTGACCACGAGGTGCGACTCGGGTGCGACCAAGGCGGTCGGCATCAGGCGGTGGGCCGGGAGCCGGACCGACAGCTCGATCGAGTGATCGACGCTGACGCTCGAGCCGAGCAGGTCACTGAGCGGCTCGCGCCACACGTCGAGGACGACGTCGGCGCCGACGAGCGCGTCGCGGAAGGCCGACGCCTGCTCGACATATAGCCGCTCGGCTTCGGCGCGGTCGTCGGCATCGGCCAGGTCGAGATCGCACGGCACGCGGAGCATCTCGCTCGCCGCCACCGTCGTCCCGGCCGCCCGGCTGCCGCGGGTGACGTAGGTCTGGAGGGTGCCGAGATCCCGGCGCCCGTGGAAGATGACCGTGACCGATTGGGTGAGCGGCAGACCTCCCACCTTCAGCGAGACCGCAACCGATGAGGACTCGTCCAACAGCGCCCGACGTAACAGCCCCTCCGCTGAGCTTGTCTCGGACCTTGAATCCTCATCGAGCATCTCGGGTGCCTCCTCCCGATCCTTGCGGTTACAGCAGGTTAACTTCTACCCCATCGCGCCGCTATATCCGCTTGGATAGGAGGGTAGGGTGAGAGCATCATGAGGATCCTCTACAAGCCGTTCGGGATCATCGCCAGTTTGGTCGGGGCCAAGATCGCCAACAGCATCTTCAAGGTGCTGTGGTCTCGGATCGACGACGAGGAACCGCCCAAGCCGACCACGGCCGAGGCGAGCTTCCCCAAAGTCGTGGGCGCGGCCGCGCTCGAGGCCGCCACCGTGGCCGCGATCAGCGCCGCCGTCGACCGTGCGGGTGCCCGGACATTCCACCACCTGACAGGGATCTGGCCGGGCGAGCACCGCGAGCCAGAGCCGGCGAAGCGCTAGGCGCAGCCGGCAGCTCCGCCGTCTGGTCAGCCCGCTACCCGGGCTCCTCGTCGGCGACGCGGAACCGCTCGAGACCCTCCCGCGCCCAGTCAGGGATCTGCGTCTTGGCGATCGTCTTCAGATCGACGAGCACGTGGCGCAGTTCACCCTCGACGATGAGGTCGGGTCCGCGACGCGCCTCGTGGCGGGTGAGGACACTGGTCTGGCCGAGATGCGTGACGGCGACCGACAACGCAAGCTCGTCGTCGAAGCGAGCGGGCTTGCGGAACCGCAGCTGGGCTTCGGCGAGGACGATGTCGATTCCGCGGTCGAGCATCGCGTGGTAGCTGCCGTACGCGGCGCGCCACAGCTCGGTCATGCTCGTGTCGAAGTAGGTCAGGTAATGCGCGTTGAACACGATCCCCTGGAGGTCGGACTCGCCGTAGCGGACCCGCAGCGTGTGCACGAGGGGCTGGCCCACGGTCGCCGTCACCCTCCGCCTCTCAGGACGAAGCCCCGCTCGGCGAGCTCGGCCAGAGCGGTCTCAAACGCGCCGAAGTCGCGGTCTAAGAGCGCATCGATCGGCCTGCCGGCGGGCCCGGACGCCCGCACCCAGCGCGCGAGGACCGCCGGCCCGGCGCGCTCGGAGGCCTCATCGAGGAGGTCGAGCAAGATCGGCAGCTCGCCGCGATGGTCGAGCTGTCCGGAGAGCAGCGTGAGTGGGTCGGTGTCGAGGACGCGACAGAGCTCTTCCTCGCTCAGCCCGAGCGTCTCCATCAGCCGGACGGCGCGGCCACTCTGAGCCCGCCGTCCGAGTTGGGGATCGTCACGTTCTCCCATGGCGCCGACGCGCTTTCTGATTCCCGCGGTTGCCGCCGGCGAACGGAGTCCTCAGAACAGCTGGTTCTCGCCGCCGAACACGTCACTCACGGACCCGTCGGTGAAGATCTGGCGGATCGAGCTCGTGAGCAGGTCTGCGCACGACAGTACGCGCACGTTGTCCGGAGCGCCGGCCGGGAGCGGAATCGTGTCGGTGACGACGATCTGCTCGAGCCGCGCGCTTCTGAGTTGCTCCCACGGCTCCCCGGAGAAGACGCCGTGTGTGGCCGCGGCGTACACACGCCGCGCACCGGCGTCATACACGGCCTCGGCCGCTGCCCGGAGCGTTCCGGCGGTGTCGATGATGTCGTCGACCAGCACCGCGGTCTTTCCCCGCACGTCGCCGATCACGTAGCCGATCTCAGCGACCTGCTGGTTCGGGCGCTCCTTGTTGAGGATCGCCAGCTCGGCGCCGATTTTCGACGCGAACTGCTTGTTCAACTTGACGCGGCCGGCGTCCGGCGCGACGACGACGAGATCGTCGAGTCCCAGGTCCCGGAAGTACTGAGTGAGCATGAACAGCGCGGTCATGTGGTCGCAGGGCTTCTGGAAGAAGCCTTGGATCTGGCCCTGATGGAGGTCCATGGTGAGGATTCGGTCGATCCCCGCCGACTCGAGCATCCGCGCGACCATCCGGGCGCTGATCGGCTCCCGCGGGGCGGACTTTTTGTCCTGGCGCGAGTAGCCGTACCACGGGGTCACCGCGATGACCCTGTGGGCGGACCCGCCGACGGCGGCGTCGACCATGACCATCAGCTCCATGAGCGCGTCGTTGGCGCTCAGGCCGGTGTCCGGGTTGCCGCAGGTCGGCTGGACGATGAACACGTCCGCTCCGCGGACGGACTCCTCGTAGCGGCAGTAGACCTCACCGTTGGTGAATGTCTTGAGGGTGATCCCGGCAAGCCCAACGCCCAGCTTGGCGGCGATCTTGGCGGCCAGATTCGGGTTCGCGCGACCCGATACGAGCATGAGCCGCTTGCTGGCGTCGAGGACCAGCTCACTCCGTGGAAGAGGGGTCTCCAGCAGGCTCATCGTACGATCGAGTGTAGGGTCGAGGGGGGACGGATCGAGGGTCGAACGGGGACGGATCTAGGGCCGACGGATCGTCGTCTCGGGCTACTAGGACGAGGGCGTTGATTGTCTCGTATCGGTGCTATCCGAGGCACCGCCCTCGGACACATTCTTATCGCTGGCGTCACCGTCGCGTGACTCTAATTTCCGCTGATTGCGACGTTCACCGTAGCCCTCGACGTTCCGCTGGCGCGCCCGGGCGATGCCGAGGGCGCCCGGAGGCACGTCATCGGTGATCACCGACCCGGCTCCCGTATACGCCCCGTCGCCGAGCTTGACCGGCGCCACGAACATCGTGTCGACGCTCACGAATGCGCCGGACCCGATCGAGGTGCGGTGCTTGTTCGTGCCGTCGTAGTTGGCGGTGATCGTGCCGGCGCCGATGTTCGACTTCTCGCCGATGTCGGTGTCGCCGATGTAGGACAGGTGGGGGACCTTTGTCCCGGGGCCGATATCCGAGTTCTTGATCTCGACGAACGTGCCGGCCTTCGATCCCTCTCGCAGCACGGCGCCGGGCCGCAGGTACGCGAACGGACCGACGCTGGCCCGCTCACCGACGTCGGCGCCCGTCAGGTACGAGTGGACGACACTCGCGCCGTCCCCGATACGGGAGTCGATGATCGTCGTCACCGGGCCGACGTGGGCGCCGACGCCGATCTCGGTGGCGCCGTGGAGGCTCGTGAAAGGCGCGATCACGGTGTCCTCACCGATCTGCACGTCGACGTCGATAACCGTCGCCGCCGGGTCGACGATCGTCACCCCGGCGAGCATGTGGCGCTCGTGGATCCGGCGCTGCGCCACCGCCGTCACCGCCGCCAGACCCACCCGGTCGTTCACGCCGAGCTCACTGGAGTCGTGGATCTCGTGCGCGCGCACGCTTCGCTCGTGGGCCCGCATGATCGGCAGCACATCGGGCAGGTAGAACTCACCCTGCGCGTTGTGGGCGGTGACCTCGCCGAGAGCGGCGATGAGCGCCCCACCGTCGAACGCGTAGATGCCCGTACTGATCTCGCGGATCCGCATCTCGAGCTCCGTGGCGTCCCCCGGCGCCTTCGTCTCGACCACTCGCTCGACCGTGCCGTCGGGCGCCCGCACCACCCGGCCGTAGCCGCGCGGGTCATCGAGCACCGCCGTCGCCAGCGTCGCCGCCGCGCCCGAGCTGGCGTGCGCCTCGGCCAGCCCGGCCAGCGTCTCCGGGTGGATCAGCGGATGATCCGCGTTCAGCACGATCACCGTGTCCGCCGGCTCGATCTGCACCACCGCGGCCTTCACGGCATCAGCCGTGCCCAGCGGCTTCGCCTGCACCGCCACCGTCACCTCGCCGTCGAGCACGGACGCGAGCGGCCGGTCGGGCCCCTCGACCACGACCACCTTCCCCGCGCCGGCAGCGCGAGCAGCGGCCACCGGCCAGGCAATCATCGCCCGACCACACACCTGGTGGAGCAGCTTCGGCGTAGCGGAGCGCATCCGCGTGCCCTGCCCGGCAGCAAGAATGACAACGACCGGCGCGGCCACTCTGTGATCGTAGGCGATTGCGCGCCGATCGTGGGATGCCAGCGGCTTCGACGCTCCTTGCAGCGCGAGCTCACGCTGCGCCTTTCTCGCCTCGGCTTCCTGCGCTCTCCACACCTCCATCTCTCGCTGATACTCGTACCAGCGGATCCATTTGCGAACGGCGGTGTCCGAAACGCCGTACTTCCGTCCGATCGCGAGGTAGCTCATCGTCGCGACGTCGGCCATCAACCGCTCGTAGGGCGGCCGCTCGACCTTACGTCGCTCAGGTCTCGGCTCGCGGGGGCCTTTGCTGTGGTGACCGCACTCCGGCGAGCAGTATCGGTGGGTCGTGTACTTGGGGACGAACGGGCCACCACACCAAAGACAGTTTCGCGGCTCGCGATCGCGGCGATTCTTCCGGCCGCAATGGGTGTCCAAGGTCGCCGCGCAGTTCGGGCAGACGATCTGGAGGTTCTCGAGCCGGTTGTCAGTGGGGACGCCGTTGATGTGATCGAGGATCATCGCCATCGAGCGGCCGCGCCATTCCTCACTCTGACCACACAGCTCGCAGATCCGCGCCTTGAGTCCCTCGTCGTAGAGACGGCGCTTCAGATGGTTTCGGTGATACGTCGAGTGCTCGACGAGCACGAGTTCGAGAGGGATGGCCGGTCGCGCTGGCCGCTTAGCGTGCTGCGCCCAATACGGGTCAAAATGCTCCGTCGAGAGGCCATAGCGGGCGATCAGCTTTTTCAGGGTGCCGTGGTTGCCCCCAGCGGGCACCAGCCCGAGCAACCGCAACGCTTCGGCGATGCTGCGCGCTTTCGCAACCGCTTCTCGAACCTCCGCTTCGCTGTACCGTGGCGTCAGCGCCATACCCGAACATTAGTTCGTGCACCGGACGGAAAAGCGCCTGCTTTGCAGGGTCTTTATGCGGATGAGCGGGAAGCTGGGGAGCCAGGGATCGAACCTGGGCTGGATCGTCCAAAGCGATCAGTGCTGCCGCTACACCACTCCCCATCGCACGGGACACACCCGGTAGCTCAAGTTATCTCATCGGCGCATCCCCGCGACGCGCACGGCTGATGCTCCTGCGGGCCGCGTTACTGGCAGATCGTGCCGGTGCTGTTGCTGCCGACGCCGGGGGGCGTGCAGAGCGTCTCGCGCGAGATGTGCCAGCCCGAGTCCGAGATGTCGAACAGGTAGGGCGGCAGGATGTTCGCGAGGCGGTCGTCGTAGTTGTAGTTCTTGGCGTAGCCGTTAAGGATGCCGCCGGAGCCGTTGGGCTGGCCGACGGGACCGCGGAAGTACTGGGCGATGGCGCCGTGGACGTTGAGTGTGCCGTCCGAGCCGCCGCAGTTGTAGTTGTCGACGATGAACGAGTGGTTGAGGGCGAGGATCGCGGCGTCGATGGTCGGGCTGGTCAGCGTCTGAGCGGCGTTGTTCGTCGTGCTGCAGCCCGAGCTCGAGTCGCTGCCGTTGAGCCCGTGCATCACGCGAACGAACTCGTTTGCCACCAGGCCGAGGGTGGCGGCGCCGGTGGGGTTGCTGTTGCTGTCGGCCGACGTTGTGATGCTGCCATTGATGATCACGTTGTTGGCCGCGCCGATCGTGACCGGAGTGGTGTAGTTGCCCGACACGTAGACGTCGCCCGAGCAGCCGTAGAAATGCCCGGCGGAGTTCGCCGGGTAGGTCACGCCGAACGGCGTGTACGCGGTCGTGGTGCACCCCGAGGCGTTGTCGACGTAGATGATCGGTTGGTTCACGAGGTTGACCGTGCCAGTCGTGCACGTGGTCGATGTGGCGCATGTAGTGACGCTCGCGCTGTTGCCGTTGAGGGTTACCTGGGTCGTGCCCTGGTAGTAGTTGCCGTAGTTCTTGGCGTCAGTCAGGAGCTCGGAGTTGTCGCTCGGGGTCGGGATCGGCTTGGCGTTATAGACCGGAGTGCCCTTGAACACGGCGCTCTGGCAGTTGCTTCCCGAGCAGATGTCGGCGGCGCTCGTGCCCGGCGCCGAGCTCTCGATCTTGTCAGCGGGAGTCCGGCCGAACGTGGGCGACGCGCCGGGGTTGATCAGATACTGGTCGTCGGTGTACGCCGGTCCGTTCATCTTGTCCTGCGAGATCCACACGATGTTGCAGTTGCCATCGCGGCTGTTGCGGTAGAACACGCCGCAGTCGCCGTACGCGGGCGATGGGCCTCCCGGAATTCCCTTATCGACGGACTCAAAGTGCGTGTACCACAGGAAGTCGAGCGGGCTGTCCATCCGGAAGCTCACCAGGATTGCCCGCTGGACCACCGGCCGCGTCCCGGCTGACCCCGTGAACACGATCCGGATCGTGCCGGTTGTGCTGTCGACCAACGAGTTGATCACGTTGCTGGTGCAACCAGTGTTGCCGTTGGCGTAGATCGGCTTGAACGTGTACGAGGCGTTGTCGGATGAACCCGGAACGGTCACCGCGGTGCTCTGTGTGTTGTTCGTGCACGTCTCCCAGTAGTTCGGGTTCTGGTTCATCTGGTAGAGATAAGCCTGAACGCCGGCGCTGGCGGCGGCGTAAGCGCGCTTGGACGCGAGGTTGTCGGTTCCGATGTGGATCTCACCCGACACCGCATAGAAGGTCGCGGTGAGAAGCAGGCTCGTGACAAGCAACACGCCGAGCGCGATCACCATCGTGAAGCCATGCTCGGCCGACGCATGCGACCGGGCCCAGCGGAAGCTCCTGCCAGTAGAACTGAGGATCACTCGCATGGTGAGAACGTTGCTCCGTCTCCGACGTGGTTGGCGGCGGGCGTGAAGCGGAACGTGATCGAGTCGCTCACGGCTGTGCCGACGTCCGAGTAGTTGGTCTTTTCGTTGTATCCGCCGGCCGGACCCACGCTCAAGTTGATCATCACCTCGGCGACGGTGGCGGCCTGAGTGCCGTTCAGCGCCGCGCCCGGGGCGAGTGGATTGAACACCGTGGTGGTCGTTCCGGGGACCGGGGCGGTGCCGTCCGGCAAGATCTCGTACTGGTTACCCGCGGCGTCGGTGCCCGGCGCGGTCTGGTAGGCGAAGTACTGGAACACGGGCGTGAGCGGCTGTGAGGCCGACGGGCGGCTCTGGGCCACGTTGGTCAACAGCGTCCTGCTCGATTGCAGCGTCCCCCGGTTCCAGACCGGAACGCCGTTGCTGTTCGTCGTCTGCGTCGTCGAGTACGTGTTATCGACGAGGGTGTTCGTCGGAGCCCCGTTGAAGTCGATCTCGTGCCACAGCTCGGTAGGAGTGGCGGTGGTTCCGGTGGAGCTCAGGAAGATCAAGGCGGTAGGGCTGCTCCCGGTCTGGATCGGCGTCTCCTCGTCGGCGAAGCAGGCCGAGTGGAGCTCGTTCTCGATCCCTGTGAACGCCGGGCGCGCGCGCTGAGTGGCGTCGACCTGGCTGAACGCGTGCGTGGTGTTCTGGAGCGTGACGTCCATGATCGTGAGTAGCGCCATCAGCACGACGATGCCGGCAACCATCGTCGCCAGCAGCTCGACGAGAGTGAAGCCGTCCTCGGACTTCGGCTCGAGCCTCGGCTTCGTCAGCATCCTGACGTCACCGTAGAGCTCGGGAGGCTGACCGTCAGCGGAGTGGTCGCGGTGAAGCTGGACGTGAACGCAGCGCTGGTCGCCTTGAAGTAGTTCGAGCCGGACTTGAGATCAGCGCACACGGTGAGCGTCCCGGTCTGCCCCGAGGCGCTCGCGCCCGAGCCTGTGGTCGTACTAGCGGCGAACGGCACCCCGAAGTAATAGGTACTCGTCGTTGCGACCTGGGTGCCATTCGACGACGGGGTCAGTGCCCACGTGTCGGTGCATGTGCCGTCGGTGAAGCTGACCTTCACGTCGGTCGGGGCGGTGATGGTGCCGTTGCTCTTCTTGACCGTCAGCAGCATCGTCGGCGTCTGAATCGACGGCGTCTGGGTCGAGCCGGGCGCCACCGTGACCATGTCGTATCCCGTCGGCGGCTGTTCGGACCGGCACGTCCCGGCCCAAACCTGGTAGTTGTTGGTGTACGTCACCGGATTCTGCGACGACACGAACGGGAACAGGCCGGTTCCGCCCGTTCCGGTCGAACCCGCGACGTTCGTGGTCGCGATCGACGACGCCACCGGGGTCACCGAGTGGCTCCGGTAGGCGGCCATCGGAATACCGGCGCCGCCGCTCGAGAACCACGACAGTCCGCTGGCATACGCGGTGTTAGGAGAGGGACTGCCGACCGTCTGGACAAGGTTCCCGGTCAGGCCGCCGGCCTGACCGAGCTCGATCGGATTGCCCTTACCCGGCGCGGTGATGCCCGTGCTCGCCACGGTCGCGGTGTCGCTCAGGGGCGACGCGTTCCCGTTGGGATCGACATACCCGATGTCGGTGTACGCCAGGGCGTACGTCCCCGAATCGAGACCGCTGAAGATCACGCATCCGTTCGCG
The DNA here is from genome assembly GCA_963737055.1 of uncultured Solirubrobacterales bacterium. Lineage (GTDB taxonomy): Bacteria > Actinomycetota > Thermoleophilia > Solirubrobacterales > Solirubrobacteraceae > Palsa-465. The sequence continues at coordinate 1,243,294 of CAVTRE010000006.1, forward strand.
TCGCTGGTGCCGGCGTCGCTCTCCGGGCCGCTCGCCGACAGCGACACGCCGGCAAGCGGCGAGGCGGTCTGATCGTGGAACTGGACGAGAAGACTTCCGCCGGCATCGGGTGAGATCACGCTCTCGTCGGTCGCGAGCGTCTGCACGCCACCCGTGGCGTTCGTGTGGGTGACCGTCGAGATCGTCTTGAAGTAGGTGGCCGACGCACCGCCCGAGCTGCTGCAGCTCTGACCGTTGCTGGTGCTCAGGTACCAGGCCTTGGACGTGATCGTGTACGACGTGCTCCCGGCCTTCGCCGTGTACGTCTGACCGAGGTTGTCGAGCTGCTCGGCCGACAGCCCCTTGAGGCGTTCCTGATCCTGCTCGGCCAGCGCCTCGGCCTGGGCGCGGCTGTTCTGATTAGCGATGATGTCCGTGTTCGTGATCAGCGCGCCGGCCACGGCCGTCGCGATCAGGGTCGTGATCAACGCGCTCACCAGGACCTCGATGAGTGTGAATCCCCTTTGCGACGCTACGCGAGCGCGCACCCGTTGCCCGAATCCCGTGTTCACGGTTGATGGATCGACTCGCTCCAGCCGCTGCTTGAGAAACCGGACTGGTGGCAATCGCACGTTGAGTGGGTCATGGTCGGTTCAGGGGTGGATCGATTGCGCGCGCGAGCCCTGCGGGGAAACGGTTGCTCGCGCGCGTTATGCGATGTGTCGGCGGCCCCCAGGTGCCAACTGAGCCGGCCTAAACCGAACTGGACAAATAGCTGAGTGCGGAGGCGGCGACGCCGCCCCGCGTCCGGGTCGGACGCCCTAGCGGCCCCGCATGCGGGTCGGACGCCCTAGCGGCCTCGCCGCAGGATCGTCGCCATGTCCCCCGGAAGCAGCGGATCGGCCAAGGCCGCACGCAGATCAGCCGGCCGGTGAAGCGCCCGTTCGGCGCGGAGGATCCCGACCTCGTAGCCGACATCGCGGATCGCGGTGAGCGCCACCCCCATCGCGTCGTGCCGCCACGTCTGCTCGGGCAGCGCGAACAGCTCGGGGAGCGGACGGGAGATCGCGACCAGGTACAGGCCGCCGTCGATCGCCGGCCCAAACACAACGTCGCATCCCGCGGCCAGGTCGCCCAGCGCCCCAGCGGCGTGGGCCGCGCGAAAGCGCGGCAGGTCGGGCCACACGATCAGCAGAGGGCCGCCGGCGCGAGCGAGGACGCGCGCAGACGCGTCCGCGAGCCGCCCCGCGATCCCCTCGCCGTTCTGCGGGAACAGCACGGCGTCGGCGCCGACGAGCCGTCGCAGCTCCGCGCCCGCGTCCGGAGGATCGTGGGCAACGTGGATCGGCACCGACGAGATCTGTCGGGCCCACACGGCCGCGTGAGCGATCAGCGTCGCCTGCAACTCCAGGCAGCCTTCGCGACCGAGCAGCGGCTCGAGCGCCCGCCGCACCTCGCCAGGCCGCGGCGCTCGCGCCATGAGCAGCACGGCGGGCTCCGGTCCGTTCATCTCCGGGACCCTACCCTCGGGCGACGAGTCGTCCACCGCGCTACCGGGGTACCCGACCGCCCTCGGCCCCACGCTCGTGGGCGGGACCGCGCGGCGCGGCAATGCCGAGCACGCGCATCGCCTTGAGTCCGAGCGAGAGCTTCTCGCGGCCGTCGGTGGACGAGACGTCGAGCCCGGTCAGCTCGCGGACGCGCTCGAACCGGTAGCGGACCGTATGGCGGTGCGTGATCAGACGCTGCGCGGTCGCGTTGACGTTGGCGTCGCACTCGAGGAACGTCGACAGCGTGCCGAGCAGGTCGGTCTCGTACTGCTCGTCGTAGGAGACAAGCGGCCGCACCGTTTCGTCGTAGAAGCGCCGGAGCTCGGCCGGGTCGCTCATGTACGGCAGCAGCAGCTGATAGGTGCCGGTCTCCTCGTACCCGAGCTCGATGCGCTCGGGTTCGCCCTCGGCCACGTTGGCGGCGAGCAACGCCTCGTTGCGGGCGCGCCCGAGATCGAGCGGATCCTCGGCGCGACGGCTGCGCCCGACGGCGAACGCGAACCCAGGCAGGCCCGATTCGAGCTCGCGCAGGATCGCCGAGGCGGCCCGACGGCCGGTCTCACCGTCGCCGTCCGGGAGCAGGACCGCGATCTCCGAGGCCTCTTCGCCCGTGGGTGCCGCAATCGCCCCCGGCGCGATCGAGCGCGCGCCGCGCGCCGCCAGCGCCAGCATCCGCCGGCGCCAATCCTCCTCGGTCGGGCTGCGCGGGTGGGCGCGGATGATGACCACGCTCGCGCCGGACCCGAGGTCGGAGCCAAGCTCCTTGCCGCGCGCGACCAGATCCCCGCGGCCGTCGATCCGTCCGTCGAGCACGGCTCGCATGAACCCAGTGGCGGCCTCCTCGGAGGCGCGCTCGGGCGCCCTCACCCGCTCGACCTCGGACGCGATCAGCGTCGTGACCAGCCGCAGGAGCGAAGGGTCGGTCGGGCGGTCCGACGCCCTCATCCGCAGCCGGCCCACAGCTCGACTCTGCGACCTTGAGTTCGATCGTGGTCACATCCTCGGCGTCCCGCATCAACGAGCGCTCGTCGGCGGGGCTGCGGGCCGCGACCGCGAGCACGCTCGCGGAGCGGTCCACCAGGATCAGGCTGGTGTCGAGCGCGCGGGCGGCGGCACGGAGGATCGCCGGGAGACCGGCCCCGTCCTCGACGGCATCAGTGATCGCGGCCAGCGCAGCCAGGTCGGGCCCGGCCGGCCCGGTCTGCTGTCGCTCAGCCAATTGGTTAGGCCCCGCTCGGGGTCAGAACACCCTGGGCCACTCGACCACCACCACGGCGCCGAGCACCACCCCGACTCCCACGAACGCGGCGAGCACGTAGGCCGACAGCGCCACGGCAAGGAGACGCTCGTGCACCCGCCGGTACGAGGTGACCGCCGGAACCACCACGAGCAGGAGGAACGCCAGCAGGCCGATGACTCCGAGGCCTGCCGCGACCAGGTAGGTGATCTGCTGGTTAGTCATGGATGTCGGTGGAATTGTGCCGAACGGCGCCGATGCACGGTCGCGCCGGGTGTTGCGGTCACTTACGCAGCGGAATCCCGAACTCCTGCCCAACCGGAGTCGCCGAGATTGCCCGAGGGTAGTGGCGAACCAGCTCGGCGGCCGCCGAACCCGCCCGCTCCGGCCCGTCTTCTCCCCAGAACAGACCCGCGACCGTCGGCCCCGAGCCGCACACGAGCGCAACGTCCGCGCCGGTCTCGCCCACGGTCCGGAGCGCGTCACCGACGGGTGGACAGAGCGCTACCGCCGCGGGCGCGAGGTCGTTGACGATCAGCTCCGGCGCGAGCCGGCCGTCGCGACTCGAGCCGAGAGCCTCCGCCGCAAGCGAGAAATCCGCCGGCACCCGGGGAAGGCCGAGCCGGTCCGCCTCGCGATAGACGTCAGCCGTCGAGAGGAAGTGCGGCTGGGGCACGATCACGAAAGCGTGCGGGACGAGCGGCGGGCGCCGCTCGATCACCTCGCCGGCGCCGGTCCCCAGCGACAGGCCCGGGGCAACCGCGCTGGGGACGTCGGACCCAAGTTCGGCCGCCAGCTCGGCGAGCGCGGTCTCAGGTAGGGCAGCTCCCGCGACCATCGAGGCCATCCGGAGCACGGCAGCCGCGTCCGCCGATCCGCCACCCATTCCCGCCGCAACCGGGATCCGCTTCTCGATCGTGACCCGCACGGGCGGTGCGTCCCAGCCGCGCGCCCGCAATCCGGCGAGGGCTTGAGAGACGATGTTCGGCCCGGACACGCCCGGACACACGACCTCGTCGCTCCCGCCGGCCGCAATGACCAACTCGAGCTCGTCCGCCAGTGACACCGACTCGATCAGGGTCGCTACCTCGTGGCGCCCGTCGTCCCGAACCGGCCCGAGAAACAGGCACAGGTTGACCTTGCCCGGCGCCCGCGCGACGACTCTCACCGAACCGAGAGCCTCGCCGCCAGCTCGCGGAACTCGGCGGGCGAGAGCCGCTCGGCGCGCTCGTCGGCCGGGTGGCCCATATCCACCAGCGTCGCCCGCGCCCGGTCGCGCACGCCCGCAACGGCGCCGGGCGCCAGCGCGAGCGACCCGGCCAGCGCCTTGCGACGGTGCGCGAACGCATCGTGGACGAGCGATCGGACCTCGGCATCGACGACCGCCTCATCGCGCCGGCGCAAGCCCACGAGCACCGAGTCGACACGCGGGACCGGCCGAAACACCGTTCGCGCCACCGGCCGCAACACGCGGACCTCGCAGGCGAGCTGCGCGAGCACCGACGGCGCGCCGTACGCCGACGTCCCCGGAGCCGCCGCGAGTCGCTCGCCGACCTCGCGCTGGACCATCACGACCCACCGCCCGACGGACGGCAGCTCGTCGATCGTCCGCAGGATCACGGTGGCGGCGATCCCGTACGGCAGGTTCGCAACGACCGCCGTGGGCGCCGGATCAAGTGCTTGGAAATCCAGGTCGAGAGCGTCGGCGAAATGGACCGTGACGTTGGAGAATCCAACCAAGGAGTTGGAAAGGGCCGGTTCGAGATGCCGGTCGAGCTCGACCACGTGGAGGTGATCGACCAGGCCGGCGAGGCGCGCGGACAGGACCCCCGGGCCGCCACCGATCTCGAGCGCGACGTCGTCCGGCGAGAGCTTCGCCAGCCGCTCGATCACGTCGAGGATGTTCCGGTCGACGAGGAAGTTCTGGCCTAGCCTGACCACCCGAACACCTGGGCCGCGCTCGCCTCGATCGCCGCGTCGAGTTCCTCGAACGGCACACGGCGCTCGAGCGCCACCGTTTGCGCGGTCGACACGACGTTGGCCGGCTGGTTCGGCTTCCCCCGCACGATCTGAGGAGACAGGTAAGGAGCGTCGGTCTCGACCAGCAGCCGATCGGCCGGCACCCGCACGGCCGCGACCCGCAACGGAGCGGCCTTGGGGTAGGTCACGTTCCCTGCGAACGAGATCCACCAATCCTCATGCTGCAGGCACTCGTCGATTCGCTCGGGCATCGAGAAGCAGTGGAGAATCACCCGAACGCCGCCGGCAAGCTCGCCCAGCATCGATAGCGTGTCGTCCTCCGCGGCGCGTGTGTGGATGACCAGCGGCTTACCCACCGAGCGCGCCAGCTCGATCTGCGCGGCGAACGCCCGCTTCTGGTCGGGAACCGGCGCGTAGTCGCGGTAATAGTCGAGGCCGGTCTCGCCGATCGCCACACATCGCGGGTGCGCCGCGAGCGCCTCGAGCTCGGCGAGGTCCGCGTCGTCGAAGCCCGTGGCGGAATTGGGGTGGCGCCCGATCGCGGCGTACACCTGCGGGAAGTCCTCGGCGGCCGAGAGCGCCGCGCGGCACGACGCGCCGTCCGTCCCCACGGTGACGATCCGACTCACGCCGGCTTCAACTGCCGCGGCCACGAGCTCCGCGTCCGGTGGCTCGCACAGCTCCAGGTGCGTGTGGCTGTCGATCACGCCCGGGGCCCCGGCCGGTCAGCCGCGCTTCGGGAACAGCGGCTCGAGCGCACTCACCAACCCGCCGGCGACTTGCGGGGCATACGACGACGCCTCGTAGTCGACTCGCGGCGCCCCGAGCGCGTCAAGCAGACGCGCGGTGCTCGCCGGCATGTACGGATGCAGCAGCACGCTCACGACGCGCACCCCCTCGGCGAGCGACGCCAGCGTCTGATCGAGCGCGGCCGCCTCCGAGGGGTCGCGCGCGAGCTGCCACGGCGCGCGCTCCTCCACGTACCGGTTCAGGCGCCGAACGCGCTGCCAGATCAGCTCGAGCGCCTGGGTGACCTCGAGGCGATCGAGCAGCGTCGCGACGTCGGGCGACAACCCCTCGAACTCGGCCACCAACACAGGATCGGTCGCCACCGCCGGAATCTGACCATCGCGATACCGCCGCAACATCGCGGTCGTCCGGCTCGCGAGGTTCCCGTATTCGTTGGCCAGCTCGCTCTCATAACGCGCCCGCACAGCCTCGATCCCGACACTCCCGTCGCCACCGAACGACACGTCGCGCATCAGGTAGAAGCGGAGCGCATCGGTGCCGTACTCGTCGATCACGTCGAACGGGTCGAGCACGTTGCCAAGCGACTTGCTCATCTTGCGCCCGTCGGAGCCGAGCAGAAAGCCGTGGACGAACACGTGCTCGGGCACCGGGAGATCCGCCGCCATCAGCATCGCCGGCCAGAAGACCGTGTGGAACTTGAGGATGTCCTTGCCGATCAGGTGGTAGGTCGCGGGCCAGAACTCGCCCGTCAGATCCTCGCCCGGGCGCGCGTACCCGAGCGCGGTGTAGTAGTTCAGCAGCGCGTCGAACCACACGTAGAAGACGTGCTCGTGGTCCCACGGGACGATCACGCCCCACTTCAGCCGCTTGCGCGACAACGAGATGTCCTGGAGGCCCGACGCGATGAATGAGCGCGCCTCGTTGTAGTGATGGGGCGGCATCACGAACGTCGGGTTCTCGGCGAACAGCCGCTCGAGCGGCTCCTGGAACGCCGAGAGGCGGAAGAACCAGTTCTCCTCCTGGTGGCGCTCGAGCACGATCTCGTGGATCGGGCATCGGTTGCCCTCGAGGATCTCGTTCTCGACCTTGAAGTCCGCGCACCGCGGGCAGTACCAGCCCTCGTAGATGCCCTTGTGCGTGTATCCGTTGTCGTGGACGCGCTGTAGGACCTCTTGCACGCGCACCATGTGCTCCTCGTCCGAGGTCCGGATGAAGAAGTCGTTGGTGGCCTCGAGGATCGGGGCGAGCGCCTTGAACTTCTCGGCGTTCCGGTCGGCGAGCTCGCGTGGCGAGATCCCCTGGGCGGCGGCCGCATCGGCGACGGGCTCGCCGTGTTCGTCGGTACCCGTCAGGAAGAACACGTCCTCGCCGCGTTGGCGCATGTGGCGGGCGGCCACGTCGGCGGCGATCGTCGTGTACGCGTGGCCGAGATGCGGCTGCGCGTTCACGTAGTAGATCGGGGTGGTGATGTAGAACGACATCGTCGGCACTGACTTTATGACGATGGGCCGCTTCGCGGCGTCCCTGGGGCCGGTTCCGCCGGGCGTCCGTGCCCGGCGGGCCTGGTCGCGACCACCCGGCTGGGCACGGATGCCCAGCCGCACGGCCCCATGGACGCCGAGCGAAGCGAGGCCCCTAGTCGGTCAGTGCCTTGTACAGCGCATTCGCGGCCACACCCGTCAGATCCGCGACGACCGACGCGGCCACGCGCGGCTTGGCGCCGGCGTCGACGAGCCGCCTCACCGCCTCGACCGCCGGCGTCATGTCGCGGGCGGTCGACTCGGGCGCGCCACCGACGACAAGCGCCACCTCTCCCCGCGGGGCCTGTCCCCGATACCGCGCCGCCAGCTCGCCTGCGGTGCCGCGCACCACTTCCTCGTGGATCTTGGTCAGTTCGCGGGCCACCGCGACCGGTCGTTCGGGATCGAGCGACGCGAGCACCTCGAGCGATGCCGCCAGCCGCCGCGGTGACTCGAACGCGACCAGTGTCTCGGGGGCGCTGAACACGGCCTGCAAGTCGCCCTTCTTGCGCGGGAGGAAGCCGGTAAACCGCCAGCGGTCCGCGGGCAGCGCGCTCGCGACCAGCGCCGCCAGCGCCGCCGAAGGCCCGGGCAGGACCTCGACCGCCAGCCCGGCCGCCACGCAGGACTGGACGAGCACGAATCCGGGATCGGACACGAGCGGGGTGCCGGCGTCGGAAACCAGCGCGACGACCGCGCCGTCGCGCATCTTGGCCACGAGCTCGTTCGCGCGCTGGCGCTCGTTGTGCTCGTGGTAGCTGACGAGCTGGCCCCCCACCCCGTAGCGGTCGAGCAGGATGCGGGTTCGGCGCGTGTCCTCGCAGGCGACGATGTCGGCCTCGCGGAGGGCGGCCAGCACCCGAAGCGTGACGTCCTCGAGGTTGCCGATCGGCGTCGGGCAGACGATCAGGCGACCGGCGCTCATCGATTCCCCGCCATCTGGGCCAGGCCGTCGAACGCCAGCGCCGCCGCCCCGATCATCCCCGCCTCGACCCCGAACGCAGCCGGCACGATCTCGACGATGTCCTTCGACGGTGGGAGCGCCCGCTCGGCGACCTCGGCGCGAACGGGGCCGAGGAGCAGCTCGCCGGCGCCCATCACGCCGCCGCCGATCACGACCACCTCGGGGTTGAACGTGTTCACGAAGCCGGTGATCGCCACGCCGAGATTGCGGCCGATGGTCGCGATCGTCTCGATCGCGGCCTCGTCGCCGTCGTGGGCGAGCTCGGTCACGAGCGGTCCGACCAGCTCGCGGCCTTCCGCGTGTGCCCGTCCGAGGCCGGAGTCGGGTCGCTCGTGAGCCATCCGCAGCGCCTCGCGGGCCAGCGCGGTGCCGGACGCGAGCGATTCGACGCAGCCGTGGTTCGGGCAGTTTCCCTGGCACGGCGGGCCGTTTCGGTCGATCACGACGTGCCCGAGCTCGGCCGCCGCGCCGATCGCGCCGCGGTACAGCTCGCCGCGGAGGATCAGCCCGCCGCCGATGCCGGTGCCGATCGTGAGCAGGACGGCCTCGTTGCAACCACGGGCGGCGCCGGCGCGGTGCTCGGCGATTGCCGCGCAGTTCGCGTCGTTGTCGACGAACACCGGAAGATCGAGTCGCTCGGTCATTACGTCGGCGAACATGATGTCCTTGAGCGGGAGGTTGACGGCGACCACCGCGTTGCCCGTCCTCTGATCGATTAAGCTGGGGATGCCGAAGCCGACCGCAGCGACTTCTCCGCCCGCGCGAGCGCGTATTTCCTCGACGGCGTCGACGACGACATCGAGGAGGTAGGAGACGTCGAGGCGGTTGATGTTGCGTTGCGCGCGGTGGTGAACCGAGAGCCCGGAATCGACCGCGCCGGCCAACAGCTTCGTACCGCCCATGTCGACGCCGATGGTGCGCCGGCCCGGCATGCCGTCACTATATGCACACATGCCCAGCGATCTCGAACAGCGCCCATACAAGCTCTACCGCGCCGGCCCGAAGGGCCTGAGGGCCCGCCTGCGCGGCGAGGAGGACGAGCTCCGGGGCCCGGTCGAATACCAGAAGTACGGGGGACGTGGAGACCGCGGCCCACGGCGCCGGGTCACGCCCAAGCGCGTGATCCTCGGGCTGGCAATCGCGCTCGTGGCGTGGCTGCTGCTGTCGTTGGTGGTGTTCCTGATCAGCGCCTCCTCGCAGTCCGCGGGGATTCCCGCCGACGCCCAGAACGCGCTCGCTCCGGGCGGCAACATGCTGTTCTCGGCCCAGACCGTGCTCGTGATCGGCACCGACCAGCGGCCGGCGGGCACGCACGAGGGCGGGGCGAACACCTCGGACACCGGCAGCCGGTCGGACACGCTGATGCTGTGGCGAATCGGCGGCGGGACGTCGCGGCGGCTTTCGATCCCCCGCGACACGCTCGTGTCGATCCCGGGCCATGGGACGAACAAGATCAACGCCGCCTACGCGTTCGGCGGCCCGGCGCTCACGATCAAGACCGTCGACCAGTTCACGGGGTTGAAGATCAACCACGTAGTCATCATCAACTTCGCGAACTTCCCGAAGTTCATAGACGCGATCGGCGGCGTCAACGTCAAGACCGGGCGGATCTGCTCGCAGATCAGCGGCGGCGCGGCAAATGGCGGGTGGACGCTCGACCTCCCGCCCGGGACGCATCACCTGAGCGGCATCCAGGCGCTCACGCTCGCCCGGACGCGGGAGAACACCTGCGATGCCGCCAGCAACGACCTCACGCGTGAGGGCTACCAGCAGCAGATCCTGAACGGGATCAAGAGCCAGCTGCTGACGCCATACACGTTCTTCCACCTCCCGTGGGCGTCGTGGTACGCACCACAGGCAGTCCGGACCGACATGGGCGGGTTCACGCTGATGAGCATGTTCGTCGCCTCCGAGCTCGGTGGGTCGGCGCCCGTCCAGATCCTCAAGCCAACCGGCGGCGAGAGCGTGCCGGGGGTCGGGGATTCGCTGACGGTGACCCCCGGGGCCGTCCAGCGCGACGTCTCGAAGCTCGTAAACGGCTGACGCACGCCGATGCGTGCTGAGTTTGCCCCCACTGTGGGGGCTTTTTCAGCACGCACTTGAGGATTCTCGGTTTCTGCCGATATGGGTAGGGTGACCTTTGCCCTTGCGGCGCGCCTCCGCGGGGCGCGCACCTCGAACAAACGTCCAGGCGCGTGAGCCGCGCCATCGGCTTCATCCGCCGCCACCCCCGGTTGTTCGCCGGCTTCGCGGTTGTCCTTCTCGCCGCCGGCGTGGCGTTCACGCTCGGCGCGGGCGGCTCCGTCCGCACCCCGCCGCCGCGCACCGTCGCCGCCGCGTTCGCGCGCACGTCGCCTCGGCCGCCGGCGCCGGCGGCTGCGGCACTTCCGGTCGCGAACACGACCACCGTCCGCTCTCATGCTCCCCGAGGACGTACCCGGCCCGGTGTCCCCGTGGGCGGCCCGGCCGTCGTGGCCCCGGCGCCGACAAACCGCGGCGTCGCGGCCGTGCTCCGGCAGACGACCGGCCTCGCCCCCGCCCAGGTGACCACTCGCCAGCTCTGCCCCGCTGCAGACTCCGGTCACGCCAGGTGCGCTGCCGAGGCGCTCGTGCTCCGCTCCAATGGGGCGCTCGTCCATCCGCGCGTCGCTCGTGCGTCCTCGGGCGGCCCGCTGTACGGCGATGCCCCCGCGTATCTGCAGCAGGCCTACGACCTTTCGTCTTTGTCTCAGACGAACGGGAGCGGCGACACGGTGGCGATCGTCGACGCCTTCGACGACTCGACGGCGGCGGCGGATCTGGCCGCGTACCGATCGTTCTACAACCTGCCGGCGTGCACGTCCGCCACCGGGTGCTTCCGGCAGATCAACGAGCACGGCGGGTCGACGCCGCCCCCGATCTCGGACGCCGGCTGGAGCCAGGAGACCTCGCTGGATCTCGACGCGGTCTCCGCGATCTGTCCCAACTGCCACATCCTGCTGGTTGAGCCGAACTCGACGTACTCGAACGACATGCAGGCGGCGATGCAGACGGCGGCCGCACACGGAGCGAACCAGATCTCGGCCAGCTGGACCATCGCCTCGAGCTCCGCCCTGTCCGGGCAGTACACGTTCCCCGGCATCGCGACCGTGGCCGCGACGGGCGACACCGGCTACCTCGGGGCGGACCAGGACAACTTCCCGGCCGCGCTGGCGGGCGTGACGGCCGCCGGCGGGACGACCCTGACGCCGGCGAGCCAGTCGTCGAACCTACGTGGCTTCGGCGAAGGCGCCTGGTCGGGCGGGGGCTCCGGCTGCGCAACCGAGATCGCCAAGCCGGCCTATCAATCCGACACCGGCTGCACCGGTCGCTCCTATGCCGACCTGTCGGCCGACGCCAACCCGGAAACCGGCCTGGCGGTCTATGACAACGGCAGCTGGCTCGAGGTCGGCGGCACCAGCCTGGCCACGCCGCTCATCGCCGCGTACTACGCGATCACCAGCGTCACCAACTCGAGCCCCCAATGGGCCTACGGCAACTCGGGAGCGCTGAACGACGTGGTCAGCGGCTCGAACGGCACGAACTGTGTCCCCAGCTATATCTGCACCGCCGGGGTCGGTTACGACGGACCCACCGGGGTGGGGTCGATCTCGGGCGCCGCCGTCACCGGCGCCCCCGGGATCGGAAGCACCTACACCGCGAGCGTGGCCGCGCATAGCGCCACGATCGCCGGCGGCATCTACCGCAACGGGCTGGACAGCACCTGGTCGATCCAGTACGGCACGAGCAGCCAGTACGGCCTGGCGACCTCACCTATCGACATCGGCGCCGGGAGCCCACCGCGCGCGGTGACCGGCTTTCTCTCCCAGCTGACGCCGTCCACGACCTACCACTACCGGCTCGTGGCCCAGAACAGCCAGGGGACCACGTATGGCAACGACTTGACGTTTACCACGCCGGCGGCTCCGCCCGGCAGTCCGACGGCGGCGTTCACGGTCTCCCCAACGACTGCCGCCCCGAACGCCCCGGTGACCTTCGATGCGACCAGCTCGACCGCCGGGAACGGCACCATTCAGAGCTACGCCTGGAACTTCGGCGACGGGTCGGCGACACCGCCCTCGAGCGGCCCGACCATCACCCACACGTTCACCACCCGCGGGGTCACCACGGTGTCCCTCACCGTCACCAACGACTCGGGTCAGACGGACACCACCACGCAGATGGTCACGGTCGACGATCCCCCCAATCCCGCGTTCACGCCGTCTGCGACGGTCAACAACCCGGACGCGGTCAGCGTGGATGGGAGCAACTCGGCGGTCGCGACGGGCGGCGAGATCACCCACTACAGCTGGGACTTCGGCGACGGCACCACGCAGGACACCGGCGCGACCCCCACCGCCGGTCACACCTACGCCGCCCCGGGCACCTACACGATCAAGCTGACCGCCACCGATGAGCTAGGCGTCAGCAACACGGTCAGCGAGCCCGTGACCGTGCTTGGGTTCAGCGCCAGCTCCAACGGTCCCACGCCGGGCGAGGACGTCACGTTCATCGGGCCGAACTCGGGGGGATCCTTCGGCACGATCACCGACTACAGCTGGAACTTCGGCGACGGCACGACCGACGACAGCGGCACCACCCCGAGCGACATCCATGCTTTCTTGAGCCGGGGCAGCTACTCCGTCTCGCTCACGATCACGAACAGCCTCGGCGGCACCTTCACGGGCACGGAGATGATCACGGTCGACACTCCGCCCGACGGCGTCCTCCCCGCCTCGCCGGTCATCGCCACCCCCGGGCAGTCGGTGAGCCTCGATGGAAGCAACTCGACGCCCGCGCCTGGGGGCTCGATCAGGAGCTACACCTGGAACTTCGGCGACGGGACCGCGCCGGTTACCGCAGGCTCACCGTCGGCTACGCACGTCTACAGCGCTCCCGGTATCTACACCGCCACGCTGACGGTCACCGACAACCTCGGTGTCACCGCCAACTCCGCCGCGGCGCAAACGGTGATCGTCGATCAGCCCGCCGCCGCGTTCTCTTTCTCGTCTTCGACGCTCGCGCCAAATGCCGTCGGGACCTTCGACGCCACGGGTGCGACCGACTCGCTCGGCCCGATCACCGACTACAGCTGGAACTTCGGCGACGGCCCGAATCACGACGCCGGGGCGACCGCCACCATCACTCACGGCTACAGCCAGCGCGGGAGCTATGCGGTTGCGCTGACAGTGACCAACCGCTACGGGCAGACGGCCACCACCACGCGCACGGTGACCGTCGACGACGCGCCGACCGCGGCCTTCACCCCATCGGCGACCGTCGCCACCACGGGAGCGACACTCGGGTTCGACGCCGGCCCATCGGCCACCATGAACGGCGGCTCGATCGCCGACTACAGCTGGAGCTTCGGCGACGGCTCGAGCCAGGACACCGGGACGACCGCCACCGCGTCCCACGACTACGCCGCAGCCGGGACCTACACGGTGTCGCTGACGGCCACCGACGATCTCGGGATGAGCGCGACCGTCTCCAAGCAGGTGACCATCGAGACACCGACGCCCCCCGCCCAGACGCCCACGACCACCACTCCCACGCCCGCCCCCAGTCCCGCGCCCGCGCCGGCCCCGACCACGCCGGCGCCGAAGCCGCTGTCCGCCAGTGTGGTCGCCGCCAAGCAGCAGCGGCTCGCACCCGCGCTGGCGCACGGTGTGCGGATCAGCCTGTCGGTGAGCCAGGCCACGCGGGCGAGCTTCCAGGTCACGATCCCGGTCTCTCAGACCCGGCTGGCCCACTCCGCTCGCAAGCCCACGACTCGCTCGATCGCGCTGCTCCACACGGGCGCTCAGGCGGTCGGCACGGGAGCGCACGCGCTCACGCTCAAGCTCTCGCGGGCGGCCGCGCGCGAACTGGCCGGCGCCGGACCGCTCGTGCTGAGCGTGAAGGTGACGCTGACCACCGCAAACGGCGCCACGATCAGCCGCACGGTCAAGGTCACGCTTACGCGCTGACCGCGGTGAGCTCGGCTGCCGTGCCGGGCGGGCCGGGCGGGGCCGGGCGCCGTGGGCGCCGGGGGACGGTCCTCAGTCTGAGGACTTCGAGGCGGTCGTCTTCGACTCGGACGACTTCTTCGAGTCCGACTTCGAGGAACCCGAGTCGGAGGAGGTGGACTTCGATTCGGACGACGAGCTGTCGCCCTTGTCGCCCTTGTCGCCCTTCTCGCTGCTGCTGTTCTCGCGTGCCCGCTTGCGGGTGCCGTAGTCGGTGTTGTAGAAGCCCGACCCCTTGAAGTGGACCGCGACCGGGTGGAACACGCGCGCCACCGGCGCCTCGCACGTCTCGCAGATCTGGACCGGATCGTCACTCATGCGCTGCATGACCTCGAAGCTGTGGCCGTGCTCGCACTTGTACTCGTAGATCGGCATCGCTTCACTAAGTATAGGCTGCGGTTTTGGCACTCTCAAGGCGAGAGTGCCAAGCGTTAGCGGTCTGGGGCGGGGCTGTTGCCGGGATCGGCGTCAGCCGCTGGGAGTGGCCGGCGTCAGCCGCTGGGAGTGGCCGGCGTCTGCTCGGTGATTGGCTGGCCGGCCGCCGCAGCCTGGCTCTTGACCTGAGAGATCGCGCCATCGATCCCGTCCACGTCGCCGGTGCTGGCCCCGCCGGATTTCACGCTGCCGGCGAGGCCGTGGAACTTGTTCTGAAGGTCGGTGATCGGAGCGACCAGCTTCGAGAGCGTCGGACTCGCCTGAGCGTCGGCGAGCGCGAGCTTGAGCTCGTGGTAGACGAACGCGGCCGCCAGCGCCGCCTTCACGGTGGTGAACTTGTGCTCGAGCGGGTGGCTGAGGTCTCCGGCCTTCGCCGGCTTGTAGATCCAGTGGTGGAAGGCGCCGAACGCCAGCCCCGCGTGCAGCACGAACTTCGTCTTCGCGAGATGCGTCGTCGTGGTGGTGGACGCGGTCCCGCTCGCGGCTCCAGGCGCCGCCGCGCTGCTCGACGACGAGTTCGAACTTCCGCAGCCGACGACGGCGAACGCGAGAACGCTGAGGACGGCGACGAGGCAGACCGGGGACCTCACGCCCCCCAAGTTACTGCGATGCGCGGCCGCCGGCAATCGTGCCGGCTGGTCTCTTTCACGTGCGGCTGTGGACCCGTCTAGCATGCGCCGCGCGATGCCGACCGACGTGGTCACGATGGACAAGATCGTCTCGCTGTCCAAGCGGCGCGGCTTCGTGTTCCCGAGCAGCGAGATCTACGGCGGGCTGGGGTCGAGCTATGACTACGGCCACTACGGGGTGCTGCTCAAGAACAACATCAAGAACCAGTGGTGGCGGGCGATGCTCCAGGAGCGCGACGACATCGTCGCGCTCGACTCGGCGATCATCCAGCACCCGCGCACGTGGGAGGCCAGCGGGCACGTGGCCGGCTTCACCGATCCGCTCGTCGACTGCCGCACGTGCAAGCTCCGGTTCCGCGAGGATCACCTCGCCCAGTCCGCGTGCGGCCGAAAACCCTCCAAGCATCCCGGCGAGACGCCGGAGTGCGACCTGACCGAGGCCCGCGACTTCAACCTGATGTTCCAGACGACGGTTGGCCCCGTCGCGGAGGAGGGCTCAACCGTCTACCTGCGCCCCGAGACCGCTCAGGGGATCTTCCTCAACTTCAAGAACTACCTGCAGTTCTCGCGCAAGAAGCCCCCATTTGGGATCGCTCAGATCGGCAAGAGCTTCCGCAACGAGATCACCACCGGGAACTTCATCTTCCGCACGCGCGAGTTCGAGCAGATGGAGATGGAGTTCTTCGTGCCCCCGCCCGAGGCGCCGCAGTGGCACCAACACTGGCTGGCCGAGCGGATGAAGTGGTGGACGTCGCTCGGGCTCCGACCCGACCACCTCCAGCTCCGCCCGCACGACGCCGACGAGCTCTCCCACTACTCGAGCGCGACCAGCGACGTCGAGTACCTGTTCCCGATCGGGTGGTCCGAGCTCGAGGGGATCGCCAACCGCGGCGACTTCGATCTCACCCAGCACGCCAAGTTCTCGAACCAGAAACTCGAGTACGTGGACACCGCCACCGGCGACCGCTACGTCCCGCACGTGATCGAGCCCGCCGCCGGCGTCGATCGCGCGATGCTGGCGTTTCTCGTCGACGCCTACGACGAGGATGAGATCGAGGGCGAGCAGCGGACCGTGCTCCGCCTGCACCCGGTGCTCGCGCCGGTCAAGGTCGCGGTGCTCCCGCTCGTCCGCAAGGACGGCCAACCCGAGCTCGCCCGCGAGATCTACCAGGACCTGCGCGAGCGCGTCCAGGCCGAATACGACGAGGGCGGCGCGATCGGGCGACGGTACCGCCGGCAGGATGAGATCGGCACGCCGTGGGCGGTGACGATCGACCACCAGTCGCTCGAGGACCGGACCGTCACCCTGCGCGACCGCGACAGCCTCACGCAGGTGCGGATCGCGATCGAGGACCTGGTCGACGAGATCGGGAACCGGCTCCGGCACCCCTGGCGGTCACCTAAGCTGGACGGCTAGGGCCCCGGAGTGCCCGGGGCCACGCGGTGCCCGCGGTCACGGAGCGCCCGGGGCCACAGGGTGCCAAACTACACAGGCGAAGGATGAGTATGTCGATCGCCGCCGACCAGATCTCCTACGCCGACCTGTACGCGCGCTGGGAGCAGGGCAACTGGCGCGCGACCGAGATCGACTTCACGACCGACCGCGAGCACTGGGAGCGCGAGTTCAGCGAGGTCGAGCGCGCCGGCGCGCTGTGGACGTACTCGCTTTTCTTCCACGGCGAGGACTCGGTGGCGGACAACCTGTCCCCGTTCATCGACGCCGCCCCGCGCGAGGAGCAGAAGTACTTCCTGGCGACGCAGCAGGTCGACGAGGCGCGCCACGCGGTCCTGTTCGCGCGGTTCATGCGCGAGGTGGCCGGAGCGGGAGCCGATGTGGGATCCGCTTTGGCCGAGACGCGGCCGAAGCTGACCTGGGGATTTCGCAAGGTGTTCGAGCGCCTCGACAGGATGGCCGACGAGCTCCGCCGCGACCGCTCGAAGCCCAAGCTCGCCCAGGCGATCACGCTGTACCACGTCGTGATCGAGGCCTCGCTCGCTCAACCCGGCCAGCATTTCATCGAGGAGGGGCTCGGCCGCCGGGGGCTGCTGCCCGGCTTCCGCGAGGGAGTCGGGCACGTCGCCCGCGACGAGCAGCGCCACATCGCGTTCGGGGTCAAGATGATCGCCGACCTCGTCCGCGAGGACCCCGAGTGCGAGCCCGCAATCGCCGAGCTCTTGCGCGCGGTCCTGCCGTTCACGGTGGCCGTGTTCGTGCCGCCCGGATGGGATGAGCGCTACGTCACCACCTTCGGCTTCACCCTCGAGGACATCTTCACACAGGGCGCCGAGGCAATGGAGGGCCGGCTGCGCGCCGCCGGCCTCGACCCTGGCTCGATGCGGCTCGGGCTGCCGTTCGACATGCCGGCGTCGGCGCGGGCCGAGCGCGGGCTGACGCTGCTACGCGCCGGATATTTGGGCGAGCCGAACGGGGCGGTCAGGCCAAGCCCCGAGGCCACCGCGATGCTGTTCGACGGCTTGCGCCGCCAGATCGATCCGTCGGTGGCGCCGGGAGCGAGAATCCAGTGGGATTTCACCGACGCCGAGCCGTGGCACCTGCGGATTGCGGGCTCGGGCGCGCCCACCGCGGTGGCGCCAGGACGCGTCGAGGGTGCCGACCTCACGTTCCACTGCCGGTTGCAGGACTGGGTGGACATCGCCGCCGGGCGCACCGAGCCATGGCGCGCGCTGGTCCAGCGCAAGGTGCGCCCGACCGGGAGCCTGCGGATGCTGGTGCGCTCGCGCAGGCTGTTCGCGTAGCCAGGCTGTTCACATGGACAGGCGGTTCACGTGGACAGGCTGTTCGCGTGGGCGGCCGGCGGTGCCGAGGTTGCATAATCCGAGGCAGACCGTAGTTCGCCCGTCCCGGAGGTCGGTCTGCACGACCAGCAGCAGGCGTTGGTGCTCGGTGCCTTGCGTCGCGCCGCTGGCACGCCTGTGAGCTACGCCGAGCTCCGCGAGGCCGGAGTCGAGTTGCCGGCGAGCGTGGTGTCGGAGCTCGAGCTGGCCGGGGTTCCGATCGAGCGGTGCCGCGGGGGCGCCGGGCGCGGGGCAAGCGTGCGTCTCGATCCCGGGTTCGATGTGACCGACGAGCCCGCGCCGCAAGCGCTGAGCATCAACCCGACGTCGGTTGTCGCGGCCGAGCCGCGAGGCAGACGTGTTCTAGCTCGCGTTGTCGCCTCGTTGGCGCTGCTCGCCGTGATCGCGGCCGTCGGTGCGCTCATCGCCACGTCGTTCGGCGGGCGCGGTGGCGGGTCAGGTCGGCCGAGCGTGGCTTTGCGGTCGCACACCCGGACGGCGATCGCCATCCGCGCGCCCCGCACGACTGCGACCACTCAGCCGGCGACGCCGCCTCCTCCCACTCCGGTCTCGATCGGGCTGGCCACACAGCTCGAGTCGCAGGGGCACGGCCTGCTCGAGAGCGGAAGCTACGCCGGCGCGGTGGCGATCCTGCGCCGGGCGCTGCTCGCCACCGGCGAGGACGTCAGCGCGTGCGTGCAGCCCGCGAGCACGATGTGTCTGACGTACGCCTACGCCCTGTACGACCTCGGGCGCGCGCTCCGGCTGAGCGGCGATCCCGCCGCCGCCGTACCGGTCCTCGAGCGCCGGCTCGAGATCGACAACCAGCGTCCCACGGTCCTCGCCGAGCTCGCGCTGGCCCGCCACGGGACTACGTGATCTCCGCGCGCCGGGTGGGCGCCCTGCGTGGGGGCTGCGCCTACGGGACCGTGAGCGCCACCGACGGCGAGGCGCCGGCGACGTAGCTGGCGCTCGCGCCCGTGCGCGCGATCACCACGTAGCGACCGGAACGCCCGGGACGGAAGCGTGCCGCGAACTCGCCGTCGCCGGCCGGGACGCGCTTGGCCCTCATCAGGTGCCGGCGCCCTCCAACCACCCGGTAGAGATCGAGCGTCACGTTCGGAAGCGGCGGCGACACGGTGCCCGTGACCTCGACCGGAGGCGCCGGGCCGACAAGCGCGAGCGTCAGCGCCGGCGCGACGGCGAGAGCCACGACGTTCGAGGCGGCGGCCGGCTCCGGGCGGTGGAGCGCGCGGATGAGCACGTTGCCGGCGGGCGTGAGCGTCGCGCTCCAGCTCCCGTCGGGGGCGGTCGTCGGCGCCGCGATCGTCTGCTCGGCGCCTCGCGTGATCTCCTGGAGCTCGATCGGCTCGCCGGCGAGTGGGCTGCCGCTCGAGAGATCCGCGAGACGCCCGGACACGGTGACCGGAGCGCCGGCGCTCACGGTGGCGTCCGAAGCGGACATCGTCAGCCGAGCCGGCGAGCCCGTGAGCCTTGCCACCTGCGGGCGGATCGATGGCAGCCGGGCGTAGAAGGCATTGCCGGGGCAGCTCGTCTGATCGCCGTCGCGGTGCCCAGCGACGCGCGGCAGCGACACGTGCGCGCCGGGCGCAAACGGCGTGTAGAAGGCGTCGCCCGGGCTGACCTCGACCGTGACCCGTCCGAGGGTTGGCACGCCGTGGAGCGAGAGCTTCCACGCCAGCAGGTGCTCGAGCGCCCCGATCGCCGCCGGCGGCGGTATGACGTCCATGAACGACCCGAGCACGACCATGCCGGTCGACTCCTGGTTGTAGCCGCCGGCGTGCGCGCCAATCACCGGCAGATCGACGCCGCCGGCGCGCGCCTCCCAAATGCGCCCGTAGGCGTCGACCGCGAAGTTGTACGCGATGTCGAAGTAGCCGCGGACGTACCTGTGGTAGGTGAAGATCGACATCAGGATCGAGGGGACCTCGCCGGCGCCATAACCGTTCGGGCTCTCGCTGTGGTGGACAAACGCGAGCTTGACCGTGCCGTAGAACGGTCCGTTGCTCGGTGGCGCGTGGCCCTGGGCCCAGGCCGAGCGCGCGATGATCGCCGGCTGGCCGGGGCCGGCGTCGAGTACCGGCTGGGCCAGCGGGAACGCCTGGGCCGCGTGCGCGGCCCCGCCAGAGCTTGCGCCCACGCCGCCCGCGCCGGCCGCGACGAAATGCAGCCGGACGCCCCGGACCGGCGACGAGCTACGCAGCTGCCCGTAGTCGGCCGGGCCGGTCCAGATCGGCTCGCCGAAGTGAGTGCTGCGGCTCACAACCCGGTCCGGGCCGTGGCCGAGCACTGAAGCGCCCGTCCAGGGACTCCAAGCTCCTCGGTCCGAACGCCGAGTCCGTAACTCGATCTGCGCACGGACCGGCCCGCTCCACTCGACGCCGAGCAGCGCGAACTGTCGCGGGGCCGGGATCATCGCCGATTCGCCGGCGAGCGATCCGAGCGCACGGCTGAACACGGGGCTTCTGCTGTTGGCGCCGAGCCCGATCGCGGGGCGCACGAGCGAGGCGGCGCCGGCGACGGCGGCCCCGCGGAGCGCCGCGCGGCGCGTGATGGGGCGATTACAGCTCACAACGCAACTTCCGGTAGACCGCGCGGGACAGAAGGCGCAGCGCGGCGGACACACAGCGTAGAGCTCCGGGTGCCGGACCGCAGATGAGACCCCGTTCACTCTGCTCTTAGGTGCCCGTGGAATGCCCTATACAGGTCAGTCACCGAGTGCGCGCGCTGCCGGCGATGACCGCGGGAATCTTGGCCGTGCTTCACGGCTGCGCCGGCGCGTCCGTGTCCGCCCCGCGCGTGTCGCCCCGGGTCGCCCCGCGGACCCAAGCGACCGCGACCCTTGCCACCGCGCCGACCCAGGCTACCGCGACCCTGGCGACCGCGCGGACCCGGCCCGCGACACCCGGACCGACGTTCGCGGTCGGCATCCGAACGGTCACATTCGTCGACCCGAGCCGGACCGTTCGCTTCCCGGGGAAGCCGCCAGAGCCGCGAACGCTGGTCACCGTGATCCGCTACCCCGCCACCGGGCCGCGCTCGGGCACCGACCTCCCGAATGCACAGCCGGCCCGGACAACAAAGCGGTTTCCGCTCATCGTCTTCGGGCACGGCTTCGCCGTCACACCCGCCCCGTACGCGCGGCTGCTCCAAGCCTGGGCGCGGGCCGGCTACGTCGTCGCTGCGCCGATCTTCCCGCTCGGCAACGCCAACGCCCTGGGAGGCCCAAACGAGTCGGACATCGTCAACCAGCCACGGGACATGAGCCTCGTGATCACGCGCATGCTCGAACTCGACGCGACCAAGGGCAGCGCCTTCCAGGGCTTGATCGCTCCGCACGCGATCGCGGTCGCCGGGCAGTCAGACGGCGGCGAGACCGCGCTCGCGGTCGCCTATGACCGCCACTACCTCGATCGTCGGGTCCACGCCGCGGTGATCCTGTCGGGCGCCGAGATCCCCGGCGTCGGCGGCTTTGACTTTCCCGCGCCGAGCCCCCCGCTGCTCGCAGCCCAGGGGACCGCGGACACGACCAACCAGCCTCGGTACACGTACGCGTTCTTCGACGCCGCCCCGCGACCGAAGTTCCTCCTCTCGCTCATCGGCGCCCAGCACCTGCCGCCGTACACGACCGAGGAACCTCAGCTCGGGATCGTCGAGCGCGTGACGACCGACTTCTTGAGCAAGTACCTCAAGCAGACACGACGAGCGCTGACCACGATGCTCTCGGCCGGGAACATGCCCGGCGTGGCCGCGATCACCGCCGACCCGTAACCGGACCCCTAACTCACGGTCGCATCTGCGGTCACGCGGAACCCACCGGTCACGTTCGTCGCGCTCACGGACTGCACCTTTATGTGCGGATCGTTGAACAGCGTCAGCGTGGCGATCCCGCCGAACGGGACGTTCGGCGCGACCACAAGTGCCCCGTCCTGAGCGGCGACGGTCGCGTCGACAGTCGCCGTCAGCCCGAGAACGCTTGCCTTTCCTCGCAGCGTCAACGAACCGTTCTCCGATGCGATCGGCTCGACGTTCTGGAGGAAGAAGACCGCCGAGCGAAGGTCCGCCTCGGTGACGGTCGCCGACCCGACCAGGTCGCTGCCGCGCTTGCGCAGCGTGGCGTTGCGCAGGGTGATCGGTCCGAGGATGAGCTCCTGCGCGGAGGCATCGAGCGACGCGGCGTCCCCTGCGCCACCCAGAGTCTGCCCGAGGCGACTGACGGGGGCGCGATAGCGGCCCATCCGCACGACGACGGTGTCGGCCCGATGCCAGAGGAGCTTGATCGCCGGGAACGAGCTCACGTTGACCTCGAGCACCGTCCCAGACTGCTCGAGGTTGTTCCGGAGCTCCTGCGCCGCGACTCCGGGGAGCACAATCTGCGCGACCACCAGGATCAGCAGCACGACCCCGACGACGGCGAGAACGGCTATGCGACGCAAACTATCGGTTAGCTCAACACGGCGCGCGCGGCGGCGGTCGCCTGCTCGACGAGCGGGCCGATATCGAGCTCGGGCTCACTGAGGCGCCGGACCATCACCCCGTCGGCGAGCGCGAACAGGAACAACGCCGCGAGCGACGGCTCGATCCGCAGCGACAGCACGCCGGTCTCCTGCTTGCGTTCGAGCGCGTCCGTGAGGTGCGACCGGGTCCGCCGGCCGAGCTCCGCGAGCTGTGCGGCGATCTCGTCGTTCCGCTGCGCGAGCGTGAGCATCTCGTAGATCATCACGGGAGCGGGCCCGTCGCCGAGCCACTCCTCGAAGCTCCGCACGAGCGCGTCGAGCACGTCCTCGGCGTCGGTGGCGCCGCCGATCGCCTCCTCGAGGCGTTCGATCCGCACGTCCGACTCGCGGCGCACGACCTCGACTAACAGCCGCTCCTTGGTGCCGAAGTAGTAGTGCAGCAGCCCGCGCGACACGCCCGCTTCGTTCGCGACGTGGTCGAACGTGGATCCCGCGATGCCGCGCGCGGCGACGCTGGTCCGCATCGCCTCGACGATCCGCGCCGCCTTGACGCCCGACAGCTCACGAGACCTCGACGCGCCTGGTTCGGTTGCGGCCTCCAAGGCGCACGATTCTAGTGCCCCTTGCGGGGCCTTAAAGCGCCGGAGGCGCCGGTGGGCGCCTCCGATCCAGGTGGTCGATATCGACGCACGTCCGGCTAAGCGGCTCCGACCGGTGAGCTCGGCGGGGTCGACGGCGTGCTCGGCGGCGGGGTGTACTGGAACTCCTCCTCCTTGCCGAACACCGCGTCCAGCACCTTGGTCCGCAGCTTTTCGCTGCCCGCGAGAGCGAGTCCGAACCCGAGCGACAGGATCAGGAGCTTGCGACCGATCCCACGGCTCTTGCGCCGTTTCTCCTTCTTCGGAGCCTCGGTCAACGCGGTGGTCGCGTCCCGAAGCGCCTCGATCGCAACATGCAGGTCGCGCTGGAGCTTCTTGTCCTCGAGCAGCGCCTTTGTCGGAGCCTTGCCGTTGGCGAGGCGGGAGTAGGCACTCTTGCTCGAGTCGAAAGCCGTTTTCACGTTCTCCCGCAGCTGGGCGTCCTGCACCAGACGCCGGATATATGGGCTCGCCTTGTTGATCGTGTCCATGTCCACGGCATTGAATGGAGCCGCCATGGATTTCTTGCGCTTCGCTGACATAGGTCTCCCTCGTTGCGTGGGGTCGTGGAGGTCAGGATACGCGAATAGGGCTCGCCGTCGGACGTTTCTCCCGCATCCGCACCCCTTCGAACTGACTACCCGGTGAAGGCCGGCTTATGCGGCCTCGAGCGCCTTCGGACGGCGGCGGGTGGTCCTTCGCTGGAGCGCGACCTCGAGCGCCTCCTCGATCGTCGAGACGAAGTGGAACTCGAGGTCCTTCCGCAGGTGCTCGGGGATCTCGTCCACGTCCTGCTCATTCAGCGCCGGAGCGATCACGATCCGGATCCCGTTTCGCTGGGCGGCGAGTGCCTTCTCCTTGAGGCCGCCGATCGGCAGCACCTGCCCCGTCAGCGTGATCTCGCCGGTCATCGCTACCTCAGAGCGGACCAGGCGTCCGGTGAGCAACGACACGAGCGCGGTGACCATCGCGACACCCGCGCTCGGCCCGTCCTTCGGAGTCGCGCCGGCCGGAACGTGGACGTGGATCTCGTGCGTAGCGAACCAATCCTCTGGGAGATCCGGGACGAGCTCGGCCGCATTCGACCGCACGTATGACAAGGCCGCCTGCGCGGACTCCTGCATCACCTCGCCGAGCTGGCCGGTGATCGTCAGACGGCCCCTTCCCGGGAAGGCGGTCGCCTCGATGAACAGCACCTCGCCGCCGACAGGCGTCCAGGCCAACCCGGTTGCGACGCCCGGCCGCGCCGTCCGTCGCCGGGTCTCGGAGAAGAACCGCCGTTTGCCGAGCAGCTCGCGGACGCGGGGCTCGGTGATCGTGACCTTCCGCTTGGCGTTCCCCTCCGCCACCTGTCTGGCCACCTTGCGGCAGATCGTGCCGATCTCGCGCTCGAGCTGCCGGACGCCGGCCTCGCGGGTGTAGTCGGCGACGATGGCGCGCAGCGCCGAATCGCTGAACGCGATCCGGCTCGGGCTGAGCCCGTTGCGTTCGATCTGGCGGGGGACGAGGTAACGCCTGGCGATCTGGAGCTTCTCCTCCTCGGTGTAGCCGGCGAGCTGGATCACCTCCATCCGATCGCGCAACGGACCCGGGATCGTGTCGAGCGTGTTCGCGGTGCACACGAACATCACGTCCGAGAGGTCGAACGGCAGGTCGAGGTAATAGTCGCGGAAGGCGTTGTTCTGCTCGGGATCGAGCACCTCGAGCATCGCGCTCGACGGATCGCCACGGAAATCCGAGCCCATCTTGTCGATCTCATCGATCATCAGCAGGGGGTTCCGGACGCCGGCGTCGCGGAGCGCGCGGATGATCACGCCGGGCAGCGCCCCGATGTACGTCCGGCGGTGGCCGCGGATCTCGGCCTCGTCGCGCAGGCCCCCGACGCTGATCCGCTCGAACTTGCGTCCGAGTGCCCGCGCCATCGACCGACCCAACGACGTCTTCCCCACCCCCGGCGGACCGACGAAGCACAGGATCGATCCCGAAGATTGGGATCCCCGCCCACCCCTCAGCTGCCTCACGGCCAGGAACTCGAGGATCCGCTCCTTCACCTGCTCGATGTCGTAGTGGTCCTCGTCGAGCACCTTGCGCGCATGCTGGAGATCGAGGTCGTCCTCGGTCTCCTTGTCCCAGGGCAGCGCTGCGATCCACTCGAGGTAGGCGCGGATGACGCCGTACTCGGCCATCGCCGGCTGCAGCCGCTCGAGCCGCGCGAGCTCGCGATCGACCTGCTTGCGGGCCACCTCGGGGAGCTCGAGCGCCTCGAGCTGTGAGCGCAGCTCGTTCGCCTCGGCCTGGACCTCGTCGGCTTCGCCGAGCTCGTCCTGGATCGCCTTGAGCTGCTGGCGCAGGAAGTACTCGCGCTGGCCCTTGTCGAGCTCGGATTGGACCTGGGACTGGATCTTCGACCCGATCGCGACCACCTCGAGCTCGCGCGCGAGGATCTCGGACAGGCGGCGCAGGCGCTTAGAGACGTCGACCTCCTCGAGCAACTCCTGCTTCTCCTCGGTCGAGATCCGGAGCGCACCCGCGATCAGATGGGTGAGCACGCTCGGGTCCTCCACGTTGGCGACCATGATCTGGAGCTCCTCGGGCAAGTACGGAACCTGCTCGATGATCTCGGTGAACGTGTGCTGGACGTTGCGCATCAGCGCCGTAAGCTCGGGCGTGTGCTGGACGACGTCCGGCATCTCCTCGATCTCGGCCACCAGGTACGGCTCGGTCTTGACCCAGCGCACGAGCCGGATCCGCTGGCCGCCCTGGATCAGCACCCGCAGCGTCCCGTCGGGCACGCGAACCATCCGCGCCACCGTTCCGAGCACGCCGACGTCGTAGAGATCATCCGGGGTGGGCAGCTCGACGTCGGTGTTGCGACTCGCGACCATCCCGATCGCGCGGTCTCCGCTCAGCACGTCGTTGATCAGCTGCACGCTGCGCTGCTGCCCGACGTTCAGCGGCACCAGCATGTCGGGGAACGTGACCGTGTCGCGCAGCGGCAGGACGCCGACCTCGTGCGGCAGCTCTCGCGTCGCGCCGATGGCCACTTCCTGGGCGGGGCGCTCGGCGGTGCCGACCTCGATCATGTGCGCTCTTCCAGGTCGGCGATGTGCACGGCGCGCGCCGCGACCTCGCGCCGTACGAGCGGCAGCTCGACTCGCAGGATCCCGTCCTCGTACGTGGCCTTGGCCTCCTGCGCGCGCACGTCGGCACCGAGCTCGACCACGCGCTGGAACGGACCCCGCTCGATTTCGACCTGCTGGTAGACGTCGGTGTGCGAGCCCCCGGGCCGACGGACGCCGGAAAGAATCAGCTTGCGGCCCTCGATCTCGAGCTCGATCTCGGACGGGTCGATCCCTGCGAGCTCGGCGGTCACGATCGCCCGCGGCGGGTCGAGCGTGTAGGCCACGTCCACCGCCGGCATGAAGCCAACCCGCCTGCGCGCCACGCCGGCGCGCTCGAACACGTCGCCGAACAGCTGATCCATCTCGCGCCGCATCCGTTCGAAGTTGGCGAACAAGTCACGCTCGGACATCCAGACGCAGGTTAATGGGCCGCCTACGGCGGCGTCCATGGGGCCGTTCGGCCGGGCGTCCCTGCCCGGCCGGACAAGCGCGACCTACGCGCGTTCCGCCTGCACGGTGTAGACAGCGCCATCGTGGGCGAGCTCGACCGGGCGCCCGAAGGTGGCGGTGGCCTCGGCGCCGACCCACTCAGCGTCGAGCTCGTCGGAGAAGTGGGTGAGCACGACCCGCCGCGCGCCGGCGCGCCGCCCGTGGTCGCCCGCCTCCCCCGGTGTGAGGTGACCGCGGACTCCGGTCCGCTCGGGTCGCGGCAGCGTCGCCTCGATCACGAGCAGATCGGTACCGCCGGCGAACTCCACGAGCTGGTCGTTCGGACTGCAGTCGGCGCTGTAGGTCAACCGCCCGCCCGGCGCGCGGAGCTCGACCGCAAACGTGCGCGTGTAGTGCGGCACCTCGCAGAAGCGCACGTTGATCGGCCCGAGGCTGAGCTCGTCAGGGCCGTCGTACTCGCTCAGCGCGAAGGCGCGCTCGATCAGCGCCTCGTCGCCCCACATCGACACCAGCTGGCGGAACAGATCGCCGGCGCCCATCGGCGCGTGCAGCTGAGGCCGCGCCGGCGAGTCGGTTCCGGGCCAGCCGGCGACCGCGACCGGCTGCTGGCGCGGCGCGTACGAAAGCGCGTAGCTGAACGGGATGAGGTCGAGGAGGTGGTCGGCGTGCAGGTGGCTGATCAGGACCGCGTCGACGTTCACGTAGTCGCGGTAGCGGCGTAGCTTCGAAAACACGCCGTTGCCACAATCGAGCAGCAGGGCATATCCGTCCTCTTCAACCAGATACCCGCTACAGGCCCCGCCGGCGTCCTGCCACGCCGGCGACTTCCCCAGAACGGTGATGCGCACGCCTCTCCTCTCTAGATCGACGCGCCACTCTAGTCGCTCGTGCAGAGACTCATCGTCGGTTCGCGGCGACCGTGCCGCTGCATGGTTTGCGGCTCAGCGATATTCGAACGGGAGCGAGTCCGCGATCGCCGCCAGCGGCGGCGCGGACGAGTCGCGCTCGGACGCGGACAGTGCCACTCCCTCGGGCCAAACGATTCCGACCGCAGGGTCGTTGTAGGCGAACCCGCCCTCGAGCTCCGGCTCGTAATAGGCGGAGGTCTTATACACGACATCGGCGACGTCGCTGAGGACGCAGAATCCATGGGCAAAGCCATCCGGGCAGTAGACCTGGTGATGCGCTGAGTCGTCGAGCATGAACCCCTCCCAGTGGCCGAACGTCGGGGAACCCCGCCGGAGGTCGACGACGACGTCGTACATCGCGCCGCGCGCACAACGGATGAGCTTGGCCATGCCGGGCTGAAAGTGCATCCCACGTACAACCCCGCCGCGCGACCGGGAGTGATTGTCCTGGACGAACTCGTCAAAGATGCCGTGCTCGGCGAGGACACTCTGCCTGTAGGTCTCCAAGAAGAACCCGCGATCGTCGCCGCGAACGACCGGCTTGAAGAGCACCGGACCGGACAGCTTGGTACGAAGACGCTCCAGCACGTGCGTGGTCAAAACGGACGTGGAATCGCGAATTCCGGGACGGCCGAAACGGTGCTCAGTTTCGGTCCGCGTCGCGCTGGCGCGGCGCCTCGACGATCCAGCCGATCAGGATCGTGACCAGCACCACCGCGATGAATCCGGCGATAAGCGGCCAGTACATGGCCGCAAACACTACACGCCGGCGTGCAGGGCGACCTGCTCGCTGGCGGACGGGAACGCCCACGCCACCTGGAGCCGGCGGTCCTGGCGGAACACGAACCGCAGCTGGCTCGGAGGCCGCAAACCGTCCGGATGATTGGGTCTGTACGTCGCGCACGGACCCGCGTTCGAAACGGCACAGAGGAGGTTCTGGTGGAAGAAGCAATCCTCACAACTCACCTTCTTCGCACGCGTGCGTACGTCATTCACGCCCCGGTCCTCCTCGTGTAAAGCTCGACCTCGACTGCGACCATCAAAGCGGACTTCTCCCCCCTCCTGCAACGTCGAATTCCGGAAATCGCAAGAACTTCACACTTGGCTAAATACCTGCAAACAGCGGGATATTTAGAAGCCGAGCGGAAACCTCGTGCAATTTCCGTAGCTTTCCTCGCCGGATGGCGCCCAGCACTTCAACTCCCGCGCCCGGGCCGCGATGAACATCCTCGTGACCGGCATCACCGGCTTCGTCGGCTCCCGCCTGGCGCCCCGTCTCGAGCGTGACGGGCACGCCGTGCGCGGGTTCAGCCGCCGGCCCCCCGGCGCGGGGTCGGACATACCGATCGTGGTCGGCGACGCCGTGTCCGGAGATGGCCTCGCGGAGGCGATGCGTGACATCGACGTCGCCTACTTCCTGATGCATTCGATGGAGCCGGTCGCCGACGTCGCATCGCGCGACGGAGACGCCGGCGCCTTCGGCGAGCGCGAGCGGGCCGCCGCCGAGAGCTTCGCGCGCGAGGCCGCCGCCGCAGGAGTGAGACGAGTGATCTACCTCGGCGGTCTGG
This sequence comes from uncultured Solirubrobacterales bacterium, assembly GCA_963737055.1. Lineage (GTDB taxonomy): Bacteria > Actinomycetota > Thermoleophilia > Solirubrobacterales > Solirubrobacteraceae > Palsa-465. The sequence goes on from CAVTRE010000006.1 coordinate 1,272,324, forward strand.
TCCCCGCCGGCGGCCCCGTATCAGCTCACCTCAGGAGCCGCCTCGCGGTCGAGGAAATCCTGCTGTCCAGCGCTCCGTGTTCGGTGGCTTTTCGCGCGTCGATCGTCATCGGAGCCGGATCCCGGTCGTTCCGGTTCCTGGTCAGGTTGGTCGAGCGGCTGCCTGTCCTCGCGGTGCCAGCTTGGCGCACCCACGTCACCACTCCGATCGATGAGCGCGACGTGACCGAGATGCTGGCGCGCGCGGCGACGAGCGAGGAAGTATGCGGCCTATCACTCGACCTGGGAGGACCCGACGTCGTTACCTACGGCGAGTTGATCGACAGAATCGGCGACCACTTGCTCCTCGCGCGACCGACCATCAGCTTCAAGCGCCTCACGTTTACACCAATTGCGAGCCGGGTGTCGGCGGTGATTGCCGGCGAACAGCACGCGCTGATCGGCCCGTTGATGGAGAGCCTCGACCAGGATCTGCTGCCCCGCGACAACCGGGCAGTCGAGCTGCTGGATGTCAGGCTCCACTCACTCGACGCCGCGATCGAGCACGCCCTCGCCGAGTGGGAGGCAACCGAGCGGCTCGCCGCTCGTTAGTGTCTGCGCGATCATGAGCACTGTCCACGCGACGATCGAGATCGACGTGCCGGTACAGCGGGTGTGGGACACGGTTATGGATCCCAATCACCTCAAGGACTGGGTCACGATTCACCGCTCGGTGAGAGACGTCTCCGATCAGCCGCTGCGCAGGGGCTCAACGATGGAGCAGGTACTCCACATCCGCGGCGTCTCGTTTCACGTTCACTGGACGCTGACCGACGTCACGTCTCCCCGGCACGCCGAATGGGAAGGCCAGGGCCCGGCGCACTCGCTCGCACGGATCCGGTATGAGCTTTCAGGCGACGGAGACGGACCGACGAAGTTCGACTACACGAACGAGTTTGCCCCTCCCGGTGGGCGGCTCGGCAGCGTAGCCAGCCGGTTCATTGTCGGGGCCACATCCCAGCGTGAGGCGAACAATTCACTGGCTCGCCTCAAGGCACTGCTCGAACGCACTTGACGCACCGTCAGTAACTACCGCTATCGTATTGAGCAGTTTTATCGTTCATCCCTAGGAGGGAGAGGCATTTGGCTGGATTTGTCGACAGCACCGTGAAGGAAATAGACGACCGACTCCGCGAACTCAAGGAGGAAGTCTCGAAGCTCGAGGCGGCGCGCTCCGCGCTCGTCGGGACCCGCCGTGGCCCGGGTCGCCCGCGCGCTGCACGTGCCGCGGCGTCGACGACAACCACCCGCCGCCGCACGGGTCGCCGCCCAGGCCGCCCGCGTGGTCGCAGCCGCGGTGGTACACGGGCCAACCAGGCGCTGGAGCTTGTGCGCAGCCAGCCCGGCATCACGATTCCGCAGATCGCGGAGAAGATGGGTATCGAGCCGAACTACCTGTACCGGGTCATGCCCCGGCTGCTCAGCGACGGACAGGTAAAGCGCGAGGGCCAGGGTTGGCATCCGGCCGGCTGACCGACGTCAAGTCGGTGTGAGGACCGGGAGAGCCGCCTCGCACCCCCAGCGCCGGACGGCACGGGCGAGGCGGCCTCCAAGACGTTTAGACAGTCTCCAAGATCAGATCAGGTCGAGTTGCTTAACCATCTCGCGCTCGTCCTTGAGTTCCTTGACAGTCACGTCGAGGCGCGAGCGTGAGAAGTCGTTTAGGTCGAGTCCCTGCACGACCTGGTACGAGCCACCCGAACAGGTGACGGGAACGCCCGCGATCACGCCTTCGTCGATGCCGTACGAGCCGTCGGAGGGAATGCCCATGGACACCCAGTCTCCATCGGGCGTGCCCAGCACCCAGTCATGCACGTGATCGACGGCCGCGTTGGCGGCCGAGGCAGCGCTCGACGCGCCACGCGCCTCGATCACCGCGGTCCCGCGCTTCTGAACGGTGGGAATGAAGTCGTTCTCGAGCCACTCCTGGTCGGAGACAACGTCGGCGGCGTCCCGGCCGTTGACCTTCGCGTTGAAGATGTCGGGATACTGGGTGGGCGAATGATTTCCCCAGACCGTCATATTCGTGACCTGCGCAACCGGGACGCCTGCCTTGGCCGCGAGCTGCGCGATGGCACGGTTGTGATCGAGCCTCATCATCGAGGTGAACCGCTCGGCCGGGATGTCGGGCGCGTTGCTTTTCGCGATCAGACAGTTGGTGTTGGCGGGGTTCCCGACCACGAGCACCTTGATATCCGACGCAGCGTGATCGTTGAGCGCCTTCCCCTGCGGCTTGAAGATCCCGCCGTTCGCCTCCAGCAGGTCACTCCGTTCCATTCCCTTGGTCCGCGGTCGCGCGCCGATCAGCAGGGCGACGCTGACGCCGTCGAATCCCTTGTTCGGGTCATCTGTGATGTCGACCCCATTGAGCAGCGGGAAGGCACAGTCGTCGAGCTCCATCGCGGTTCCCTCGACCGCCTTCAGCGCGTCCGGGATTTCGAGCAGAGACAGGTGAACGGGCGTCTCGGGACCGAGTAGCTGGCCGCTGGCGATGCGGAAAAGGATCGCGTAACCGATCTGGCCGGCGGCTCCGGTGACGGCTACACGTACGGGCGAATCAGTCACTGAGGTTCATCTCCTTGTGGGTTGTCCCGCCAAGTTATCGTGCTGCTCGCCGCGGGGCGACGGCGGTGGCGCCGCGCCTTAGCGAAGGTCGAGGTCGTACACCTGACCGAGCTTCGCCTTCAGGTAGTCGACGAATGGGCTGACCGCGATCGGGCCGCCGACGACCCGCTTGAGCAACTCGGTGGTCGTGAACTTGGCGCCGTGGCGGTGTACATGCTCGCGCAACCACTCGCGCAGCCCGTGTAGCTCGCCAGCGCCGAGTTGCGCGTCGAGATCTGGAAGGTCAGCGTGCGCGCGCTCGAACATCTGCCCGGCGATGAGGTTCCCGAGCGCATAGGTCGGGAAGTAACCGATCAGCCCGGCCGCCCAATGCACGTCCTGAAGCACACCGTGCGCATCGTCGGGCACCTCCACTCCGAGGTACTCCTTGTACCGCGCGTTCCACGCCTCCGGAAGGTCGCGAATCGCGAGGCGCCCCTCGACCAGTTCCTGCTCGAGCTCGAACCGGATGATGATGTGCAGACCGTAGGTGACCTCGTCGGCCTCAACGCGAATCAGCGAGGGTGCAACCCGGTTGACGGCGTGGTAGAGCGCGTCGGGCTCGAGCCCCGCGAGACCATCGCCGAACACCTGGGCGACTTGCGGAGCGAGCACGCCGCAGAACGGGCGTCCGCGACCGACCATGTTCTCCCACAGCCGGCTCTGGGATTCGTGGAGCGCCAGCGATTCGGCGTGACCGAGCGGCGTGCGCTGGAGCGACTGCGCGATGCCCTCCTCGTACAGGCCGTGCCCGCACTCATGCATCGCGCCGTACACCGACGTCGGCAGGAAGCCCTCGTCCCACCGCGTCGTGATGCGAACGTCGTGATTGCTGAATCCCGTGGCAAACGGGTGGACGGCATCGTCGATCCGCCAGGCGGAGCGATCGAAGCCCATCTGCCGCAACAGCCAGTCGACCAGCTGCCGCTGGCGGACGACCGGGAAGTCGCCGTAGAGGAGCGAGTCGTCCACCCGGTCGTGGTGTTGCTCGACGATCGCGATCAACGGACGGAGCTCCGACTTCAGCTCGTCGAACAGCCGGGCCACCTCGCGGGTTCGCCCCTCGGGCTCGTAGTCGTCGAGCAGCACGTCGTAGGCGCAGTCGAAGTTGTCGAAGCAGTCGACGTAGCGGCGAATCAGCTCGAAGTTGTGCTCCAGGTACGGCAGGAAGCGGGCGAAGTCCGACTGCTCGCGGGCGGTCACCCACGCCGCATGACCGACCGATGACGCACGCGCCAGGTCGGCGGCGAGCTCGGACGGGACGCGCCGCGCCTTCTCCCACTGGCGCTGGGTGACCCGGACGAGCGAGGCGTCGTCCGAGTCGGGCGGCGCGCCGTCGAGATGCGACGCGGCGGCTTCGAGCAGCCGGCCGGTCTCCCCAGAGACGAACATCTCGTGGCTGAGCCGCTGCACGGTGGCCACGGTCTCGGCACGAGCGGGCGCGCCCCGTGGAGGCATCATCGTCTGCTGGTCCCAATCCAGCAGCTGGGCGACGTTTCTCATGTCCGCCAGCGCCGCCATTCGCTCGCGTAGCTGTTCAAATGGATCTGCCATCTGTATCTCCCCGGGTCCCGTTCACGCTAGGTCGCCTTTGCGCCTATGCGACCATTGCAGCATGTGGCGCCGGTCGTCGTCGATCAAGCTCATGGACCTGTTCGGTTTCCGGATCGGCGTGGACCGCAGCTGGTTCCTGATCCTATTCCTCGTGATCTTCCTATTGTCCGGGGAGTTCCGCCAGGCCCTGCACAGCTCTGACGCTGTTGCGTATCTGACCACGGTCGTGACCGTACTCGTGCTGTTCGGGTCGTTGATCGTGCACGAACTCGGCCACGCCCTGGTCGCCAGGCGAGAGGGGATCACGGTCCGCCGGATCGACCTGTTCCTGTTCGGCGGGCTCACCGAAATGAGCCGGGATGCCGCCACGCCGGCCGAGGACTTCAAGATCGCCGCCGCCGGCCCGCTGGCCACGTTCGGGTTCGTGTTGTTGTGCCTCGCGGTCGACCTCGCGATCGTTGGCCCTCACCGGCTGGTACACGCCGCCGAGCTCGACAACACGGTCCAGATCACGCCGGTCCTCCTGTCGCTGAGCTGGCTGCTGTTCTGGAACATTCTCCTGCTGTTCTTCAACCTGGTACCGGCGTTCCCGCTCGACGGCGGCCGGATGACCCGAGCAGTCATCTGGCGAGCGACGGGCCAGAAGGAGCGTGGCACCCGAACCGCGGCCAAGCTCGGACAGGGCTTCTCCCTGGTGCTCGCCGGCATCGGCGTGTTCGTGACGCTCGACTATCGGAACCTGTCCGGCCTGTGGCTGATCGGGATCGCGTTCCTCATGTACCAGTCGGCTAAGGCAGCGCTCGTGCAGACCGCGATCAGCGCCCGGATCGAAGGCGTCCGAGTTGCCGACATCATGGACCGCCAGCCCGTCGCGATCCCGTCACGAACGGCGGTCACCCAAGCCCTCGACGAGTTCTTCCTGCGCTACGGGTGGTCATGGTTTCCGGTGATCGACGACGACTACCGGTTTCTCGGGATCGCCCGGCAGGAGCGCCTCGCCGCCGCGCAGGACCGGGGCGAGGACTGGCTGACCGTCGACGCGGTGCTCGAGCCCGAGCAGGACGGGGGCTGGCGCGTCAACGAGGACCGGCCGATCACCGAGGTCATCTCGTCGGAGAACCTAGGCCGGCTGGGGGCGCTGATGGCCGTCGACGGCGACGGCGTGCTCCGCGGCGTGGTGACCGTCGAGCAGGTCCGCCGGGCCCTCCAGGCGGCGTTCGGGTCCCCGGGCCGGCTGGCCTAGGCGTGCGCCTCGCCTAGGCGTGCGCCGTCGCCCAGGCGTGCCCCTCGCCCAGGCGTGCGGCCTCTTCTAGGCGTGCGCGAGCTCTGAGGACTTCCGCTCGATCGCGTCGAGCAGGTCCTGGTAGGACTTCGCGAACGACTCGACGCCCTCGTCGACAAGTTGGTGGAGCACGATGTCCTCGAAGTCGACGCCGGCGTCCTGGATCTCGCGGATGACCTGATGCGCCTGATCCACATCCTTGTCGACGGTGCGCTCGGCCTTCCCGTGGTCGCGCGTCGCCACGATCGTCTGGTCGGGCATCGTGTTGACGGTGTCCGGGCCGATCAGATTGTCGACGTACAGCGTGTCCGGGTAGTCGGGGTTCTTGGTTGAGGTCGAGGCCCAGAGCGGACGCTGAGCGCGCGCGCCCTTGGCCGCCAGCGCTTCCCAGCGCGGCCCGCTGAAGATCCGCTGGAAGGACTCGTACGCGATCTTGGCATTGGCCACGGCGGCCTTGCCTTTTAGATCTTCACGACCGGTTCCCTCGAGTGCCTTATCCACCTTCGTGTCCACTCGAGAGACGAAGAAGCTCGCCACCGACGCGGCCGACTCGAGCGACTCGCCCGACTCCGCCCGGCGCTCGAGCCCGCGGAGGTAGGCCTCGGCGATCGCCTCGTAGCGAGTGACCGCGAACAGGAGCGTGACGTTGACGTTCAGGCCGATCGCGGTCAATTCCTCAAATGCGCGCACGCCGGCGTCGGTGCCCGGTACCTTGATCAGCACGTTGGGGCGGTCGATCGCGGCGCGGTGGTGCTTGGCGGCCTCGATTGTCCCGTCGGCGTCGAACGCGAGCGACGCCGCGACCTCGAACGAGATATAGCCGTCGGCGCCCTTCGTGCGGTCGAAGGTCTCCCGGAGCAGGTCCGCACCGTCACGGATGTCCTTGTAGGCCAGCTGGTTGAAGATTTCCTCGACGTCGTTGGTCTCGTTCAGCTGCTCGCGGAAGGCATCGTCGTAGCGGTCGGAATGACCCATCGCCTTCTCGAAGATTGTCGGGTTCGAGGTCACGCCGCTGAGGCCGTCCTCCTCGATCAGGCGGCGCAGGTCCCCGTCGTCCAGAAGCTGCCGGCTGATGTTGTCGAGCCAGATGGACTGGCCGAGGGCCTCGATCTCGCGCAGGTGGTTGCTCATCTTCTCGCTCCGTTCGTGGGGTACCCCTCAGAGGTTAGTTACCCGTTCGCATGGCCGGGGATTTCTGGGGTTATCGACCCGCCACGCCATGATCAGCGTGCTGCGAAGCCGGCCGTCGCGCCGGCGGTAGTGGTCGCGCCGAAGGCCCTCTACCTCGAACCCGGCGCCGGCATACAGCGCGATCGCCCGGGCGTTGTCGAGCCAGACCTCGAGCGAGATCTTGTGGGCGCCGCTCGTGCTGGCGTGGTCCTGGACGGCCGCGAGCAGCGCTCGCCCGCCGCCGCGGCCACGAAAGTCGGCGAGGATCGCCATCCCGATCGTCAGGACCCCCGGGGTCGTCTCCTCGACCGCCGCATGCCCAACCTGGCGGCCGTCGTCGTCCTCCAGCACAAAGAGCCCCGCCGGTTGCCCGCGCTCGACGACGTCACGGAGCCGCTCGACCCGCTGCTCGATGTCGACCGGCGGCTGCGCACCCAGGAACCCCTCGGGGGCGACGGCGGCCACGGTTCGGGCCGCGTCGGTCACATCGGCGACACCGGCCCGGCGGACGATCACACCCGGATAGTTTCCCCGTAACGTTGGGCCGATGTCGGCGAACGTCGTCGAGAACGCCTTCCGTGAGGATCGCGCGCGCGTACTCGCCTCTCTCGTCGCCGGGCTGCGCGACTTCGAATTAGCCGAAGACGTGTTGCAGGAGGCGTTCGAGCTCGCGCTCGAACGCTGGCCGCGCGACGGCGTCCCGCGGACCCCGGCGGCGTGGCTGTACACGGTGGCGCGCAACCGGGCGATCGACAGGCTGCGCCACCTCCGCACGGCTGAACAGAAGCTCGAGCAACTCGGCGCGGTTGTCGAGTCCAGCTCGGTCGACGCTCCGGACCCGGTGCCGGACACACTCGCCGAACTTGGCGACGAGCGCCTGGCGCTGCTGTTCACGTGCTGCCACCCCGCGCTCGCGCCAGAGGCGCGGGTCGCCCTCACACTCCAGGCGGTCGGCGGCCTCACCGGCGCCGAGATCGCGCGGGCGTTCCTCGTGCCCGACGCGACGATGTCGCAGCGCCTGGTCCGCGCCAAGCGCAAGATCCGGGACGCCGGAATCTCGTTCGAGCTGCCCGGCGACGCCGCCCTCCCCGACCGTCTCGAGGCCGTGCTGTCGGTCATCTACCTGATCTTCAACGAGGGCTACGCCGCCACCACCGGCGCTGACCTGGTGCGGACCGAGCTGTGCGCCGAGGCCCTCCGGCTCGGCAAGCTGCTGGCGACGTTGATGCCCGACGAGCCCGAGATCCTCGGGCTGGTCGCTTTGATGCTGTTCCACGACTCACGCCGCGGGACGCGCACCGGCCCCGAGGGCGAGCTGATCCTGCTCGCCGATCAGGACCGCTCTCGCTGGGATCGGCGCGAGATCGAGGAAGGGGTGCGCGTCCTGAACGGCGCACTGCGCGTCCGCCGTCCCGGGCGGTACCAGATCGAGGCGGCGATCGCCGCGCTCCACGCCTCGGCCGCCTCCGTGGACGAGATCGATTGGCCGCAGATCGCGGCGCTTTACGAGCAGCTCCTGGCGTTCGTCCCCTCGCCCGTGGTCGCGCTTAATCGAGCAGTGGCGGTCGCTGAGGCCGGCCGCCCCGAAGACGGCCTTGCGCTGGTCGACCAGATCGACGGACTCGAGCGCTACCACCTGCTGTACGCCGTCCGCGCCGATTTCCTGCGCCGGCTCGGCCGTCCTGACGAGGCGGGCGACGCCTACCGCCGAGCGCTCGAGCTGACGCGTAACCCCGCCGAGCAGGAGTTCATCTCCCGGCGACTGGAGGAGCTGGCGGCGGGGTCAGCCGGCCCGTAGCCCTAGACTGCGCGACCATGGACGCGAGCATCCGCCCTATCCGCGACGTAGCCGAGGGCATCACGATCGCCCCTGGCGCGATCATCTACGAGGGCGCGAGGATCGGCGCTGGGTCGGTGATCGGCTCGGGGGTCGTCGTCTACACGGGCACCGAGGTCGGGGAGCGGTGCGTCGTCGAGGATGGCGCGGTGCTTGGGAAGCGGCCGAGGCTCCGACCTGGGTCCATGGCAGTGGGAGGCGAGCTCGCGCCCCTCGTGCTCGGATCGGATGTGACGGTATGTTGCGGCGCCGTCGTCTACGCCGGCGCTCGCGTGGCCGAGCGAGCGATCATCGGCGACCAGGCACAGGTTCGCGAGCGCTCGAGCATCGGCGCCGAGTCGGTGGTCGGCCGCGGCTCCTCGGTCGATTTCGGGGCGCAGGTCGGCGCCCGTGTGCTCATTCAGACCGGCGTGTACGTCACCGGCGGCTCGGTGGTCGAGGACGATGTGTTCCTCGGCCCGGGCGTCGTTACGACCAATGACAACACGATGGGACGCCACCCGCGCGGCGAGCCACTCCAAGGCCCGACGTTCCGGCGCGCCTGCCGCGTCGGCGGTGGCGCTGTGATCGTCCCGGGCGTGGTGCTCGGCGAGGAGGCGTTCGTCGCCGCCGGCTCGCTTGTCACCAGGGACGTCGGGCCGCGCGAGGTCGTGATGGGGGTGCCGGCCCGCGTCGTCCGCCGCGTCCCCGACGCGGACCTGATCGAGCGCTGGCGCTGACCCCGGGGCTTCAGTCGCCGATAACGGCAGCGAGCGCGGCGACGACCTCGCCGGCGCGCTCGGGATCGAGCGCGGCGCTCATCGGCAGCGCGAGGTTCGTGCGGGCCAGGTCGTCGGTCGCCGGCAGCGAGCCGGCCGCGGGCGCGTACGGCGCCATCGCGGGCTGCTCGTGCAGCGGGGTGCGGTAATAGGAGCGGGCCTGAACGCCGTGGTCCGCAAGACCCGCGATCAGCTCGTCGGCGCGGGAATGGGTGGCGACGTAGAGGTGCCACGCCGGCTCGGCGCCTTCGAGCACCGCCGGCGGGTTCACGTATTGCTCGATACCCGCCGCCGCGTACGCCTCGGCGCCGGCGCGCCGGCGGTCTGACCACCCGTCGAGCTCGGGTAGCAGCACGCGCAGGATCGCGGCTTGTAGCTCGTCGAGGCGCGAGTTGTAGCCCACGCACTGGAACGTCTTCTTGTCGCGCGAGCCGTGGAACCGGAGCGCCCGCGCCAGCTCGGCCACCTCGTCGTCATCGGTCGTGATCGCGCCGCCGTCGCCGAACGCTCCCAGGTTCTTTGAGGGGTAGAACGAGAACGTGGCGACGTCGCCGAGGGCGCCGGCGCGGCGCCCGTCGAGGCTCGCCCCCGCGGCCTGCGCGGCGTCCTCGAGCACCGGCAGGCCGAGCTCGCGAATCTCCGCCACCGGCGCCGGGAGGCCGAACAGGTCGACCGCCACGATCGCCTTCGTCCGCGGCGTGAGGACGGCCCGCACCGTCTCGGCGGTGACGTTGCGGGTGGCCGGGTCGACGTCGCAGAACACCGGGCGCGCGCCAGAATTGACGATCGCCTCGGCCGAAGCGTAGAACGTGAACGACGGCACCACCACCTCGTCGTCCCGCCCGATGCCGAGCGCCCTCAGCCCGATCGTGATCGCGTCGGTGCCGTTCCCGACGCCGATCGCGTGCTTTACGCCGATGTACTCCGCGAACTCCTGCTCGAACGCCTTGACCTCGGGTCCGAGGATGTACGTGCCGCGCTCGAGGACCTCTCCCACGCGCGCGGCGATCTGCTCCCGGAGGGCGAGTAGCGGGGTCTCGGTGTCGAACAGTCCGATCGGCATCGCCGACTGGACGTTACCGAAGAACCGCTAGGCAGCCCTGGCCGTCGGAGCGCAGTCCATGTCGGCCAGCTCACGCCGCAGGGTAAGCCGGCCGCGGTGGTGCAGACCGTGAATCGAGGACTCGGTCTTGCCCATCCGGGTGGCGATCTCGCCCGGGCTCAGTCCGACGAGATGACGGAGCACCACCACGTCGCGCTGCTCCTCAGGGAGCGCCTCGAGCGCGACCTCGAGGCCCCAGCGGCACTCGCGGCTCGTCTCATCCGTCTGGCGTGTCGTCTCGAACACGTCCTCGCACGGAATCACGCGTCGCTGGCGCAGGTGGTCGATCGCGATGTTACGAGCGACTCTGAGAATCCACGCAGTGAACGGCACGGTCCGCGGCTCGTACTTGTGGATCGCCGAGATCAGCTTCATGAACACCTGTTGGGTGCAGTCCTCGGCTTCGTGCTCTTCACGGACGATGCTGAGGACGTAGCCGTAGATGTTGTCCTTGTAGCGAACGTAGAGGAAGCGGATCGCCTCCATGTCGCCTGACTTCGCGGCCATCACAGCCTGCGTGATCGACTCGTCGTTGTTGTTGTGCTCGAGTTTCTTGCTGACCCGAAATCCGGGCGAGGCCGCGGGCTCGAGGTGCCGCCGGGATTGGGCCGGCGTGACTGCGGCAAGCGTGGTCTTTTTATGCATGCGAATATCAGCCGGGCCAGGTGCAGTCTGAACGCGCCCCATGCACCTGGCCGGGCTGGCCCCCTTATTGGTCTTGACGTCCGTTTCGTGTAAATCCGACTGCCTGCTTGAACATTCGTCCAGCTCAGCAGGCCTGCCTAAAGCTACTCCTGATGGAGCCTTTCGCACCAGGCAGCGACCCTAGCCTTTGGTGGGGTCCGAGGCCGAAAATGGGCTAGGGGAGGAGCCGCTGGCGAGGTCATACCGCGGTGAGCTCGCGACGGACGGTCAGCTCGCTCCCGATATCGACATGGTCGAGTGACACGTCACACCCGCCGGCTTGGAGCGAACGATCCGCCGCTTCGACGATCCGCACCACGCTTCGCGCGACCGTCAGGTGGAACTCCATTGAGTCGCCAGTATGAATCGCGTTGACGAAGTCGGCCAGCTCGAGGCTGAGCGGCTCGTAGGACTCGAGCCGCGGCGAGATCACGTCACCGCTGCGGTAGGAGAGGTGGTACTCGCCGAACGTCTCCGGGTCCTTGTAGACCACGCCACGGTCGAACAGCCGAACCGGCTCCGGCGCGCCGTCCTCGTAGATGACCATCCGCTCGCTTCCGACCAGGACAGTCCGCCGCAGCTTGCTCGGCGCCAGCCAACTCAGTTCGACGTTGACCACGATCCCGGAGGCAAAGGTCATCGTGATGAACGCCACGTCGGCGATGCCCTTGACGATCGAGTCGCGCCCGACGGCACGCACGCTCGTCGGAAGCTCGCTCAGCCAGTAGAACAAAATCGAGAAGTCGTGCGGACCCAGGTCCCAGATCACGCTGACGTCGCGCTGGTGGAGTCCCAGGTTCACCCGGCTGGAGGAGATGAAGAAGATGTCGCCCAGCGTCCCGGCCTCGATCATGCGCTTGACCGCCCGGACGGGCGGGCTGTATAGGAAGGTGTGACCGCAGGTGAGGACCCTGTGGTTTTCCCGGGCGAGGGCGGCCAGATCATCGGCCAGATCACTCGACTGGGCGAGCGGCTTCTCTACGAAGACATGCTTGCCGGCCGCGAGCGCCTGCGCAGCGAGCACGTAGTGGGTATGGACCGGCGTTGCAATGATCACTGCATCGACGGCGGGATCAGCAAGTACTCGGTCAATCCGGGTGGTGACTCTGGCCTGCGGATGCCGACGGCGGTATTTGGCGAGGCGCTCGATGTCGAGATCGCAGATCCAGCGGACCTTGGCGTCGAGGTTCTCGCCGAGAACCCGGAGCAGGTTGGGCCCCCAATAGCCAACGCCCACGACGGCGATTCCAACCGGTTGCGGTTCGTTATCACCTGTGATGGCCAGGGCCGGGTTCAGCATGGGTCTCTCCTGATCGCGTAGTCGGGATGCAGAGAGCCATCCACCACACAAGGCCTGCGGGTGTTTCGTCTCTCGACGGCGACGACGCGCGAATTGCCCCCTCCACGCGCGGCTGCTGCTGGCTCCATGTTCCGTCCTTGCCGGTTTCCGTTCGAGAGGAGTTATGGCAGTTGCCTGTCGACGACGGAATGGGTCGCCGTGCCCATGCCTCGTTCAAGCAGATGAACGTCGGCCGCGAGGTATACTCGGAGCCGGGATTTGGGGGCACTCCAGCGCATGGCGGCGCTTGAATTCGCACCGAATCGGGGCGACAACTGATGACATCGAAAACGACCGAAGCCGTGTGGCCTGACGGGGCGGTCCGCGTTCTCGTCGTGGATGATCACGACCTGTTCCGCGCTGGCCTCGCGTCGCTGCTCAATTCGCAGCCCGGCATCGAGGTGGTAGCGCAGGCGTCCGGTGGCCGGATGGGGGTGCGGCTTGCCGATGAGCTGCAACCAGACGTGGTGCTGATGGACGTCCGGATGCCGGACCTCGAAGGTCCCGAGGCGACGCGGGAGATCATGGATCGCCATCCCGCGACGCGAGTCGTGGCGCTGACCGTCGTCTCTGACGATGCCGACATCGCCGCCGTCCTGGAGGCAGGCGCCTGCGGCTTCCTGGCAAAGGACACCGCGATCGATGCGGTGGTGTTGGCGGTGAGAGCCGCCGCCAACGGCGTCGCCTGGCTCTCGCCCCGGGCGGCCGAGGTGGTCCTCGGGCGGGTTCGACGCGACGGCGCCGATCCGGAGCCCGAGAACGACCTCCTCGACGAGCTTTCAGTGCGCGAGCTCGAGGTGCTGCGACTGATCGCGCGCGGCATGGAAAACGCCGAGATCGCTAAGGAGCTGGGCATTAGTCCCCGCACCGCCAAGAACCATGTGTCGAACATCCTGGCCAAGCTCGGTCTTCCGAGCCGGATCCAGGCCGCGATCTACGCTGTCCGCCGTGGCGTCAGCTGACCGCGCCGTCGCGTGCGATTGTCGCGGGGGAATCGGCGCTCAGCACAAAGCCGAACGCCAGCATGCTTGCCTCGGTGTCGTGCAGCGCGCGCAGCTCCGAGATGGCGTCACGCACCGACGCTATTGCACGGGTGAGCTGCGCCCGAACACCGCCTGACTCGCGGCCGCTGTCAGGCATCGCGAGCGCGCTCGCCTGCAGGGCGATGAGCGTGGCACAGCTCGCCTCGAGCGCGGACTCCAGGTGGGCGAGAGCTGGCTGGATGTCCCGAGGCTGCGTCATCGTCACCCGAATCGGGACATCGTGCCCGGTACGGCGGGCAACGGCAATGAGCCGCTGAGCCCCGGCGCCGTTCAGGTTTACTGCACGCGAGCGGGGGCCGTCCGGCCACCATTCGGCGAGACGGTGGCTGTCAGGGCCGCACGGTTCTCAACGCCAAGCTTGCGTACCAACTCCGAGATGTGCCGGCGCACCGTCACAGGGGCGATCGCCAGCCGCTCGGCGATCTCGGCGGTCCGATGGCCCCGCCGCAGCATTCCCAGCACCTGCGACTCACGCGCGGTCAGAGAATCGTTCCCGGTTCCACCACCCCGCAGCTCTAGGACGAGCTCGAGAACCATCGAGCGGGGCACGACCGCCTCGTTGTTCGCTGCGGCTTGGACGACGCGGTTCAATCGCTCGGCGTCGAGGGCCCCGGGGACATACCCAACCGCGCCGGCGCGCACGCATTCGAGCAGGTAGTCGGCATCGCGGGCCTGAGTCAGCACGACGACCGCACACCCCGGAGCGGCGCGCGTGATCCCGCGAATCGCGGCCAGCCCGTCTCCGGCGATGTGGTCAGAGATCAGGCAGAGATCGGGCTGCTCGCGCTTCGCCGCCCGGATGGCGTGCTCAGCGTCGTCGGCCTCGGCACACACCTCGACAGTGCCATTCAGCGCCAGCCGGATGCCGACGCGCGTCGCGGCTCGATCGGCGATCAGTAGTCGCAGGCGCTCCATCAAGGGACAAGGACCTCAAGCTCCGTGCCCCCCGTTGGGGGCTGGCGGACACTGAGCTGCCCGCCTAGCGCGGCAGCGCGCTCGCGCATGCTGCGGAGACCGAAGCCGTCGGGGGCGGGATGCAGATCGGCGCCGGCGATGCCACGGCCGTCGTCGACGATACGCAGCGCGATTCCGGTCTCGGACTGGCACAAGGACACGATCACACTGCGTGCTCCACCGTGCCGCGCGGCATTGGCAATGGCCTCGCGCGCGATCCGGGTGACGTTCTCCCGCTCAAGCGGCTCAAGCTCGCCTCTCAGCTGCGCGTTGACCGCGATGGAGATGCCGAACCGATGTCTGAGCTCGTGCGCCAGGGCTTCGAGCGACTCGTGAGTGGTCGCCCCGCCCGGGTCCGAGAGCTCGGCAATCGTCGCGCGAGAGAGAGCCAGGGCTCGTCTCGCGGCCACCACGACCGGGTGATCATCGCCGAGCTCGGCGACGAAGCGAGCACCGTGCGCGGCGATGAAGGCCAGATCCTGCGCGATACCGTCATGTAGGTCACGCGCTACGCGGCGCCGCTCAGCGAGCGCGGTGGCCCGCGAGGTGCGGGCGTTGACTTGCCGTTCTCGGATCACCCCGGCTGCCAGGATTAGCCCGAAGGACACCGTCCGCAGTGCCTCGCCGACACCGATCCGACCGGACGCGAGTGAGCCCGCCAGAAGGCTGGCAAAGCTGGCCGAGGCCAAGAGGATGAGCGCAAACGCCACCATGCGCGGGACGCGGTCCTCGTCGTCATGCTGTTGCTGGACGAATCCGACCGCTGCGTAGACCAAGAGCGCCGTGGCGGCCACCACCAGAATGGCGAGCCCCGGGTGTCCGGCGGTCACCGAGAGACTCGGCGACAACTCGTGAGTCCCGCCCACGAGCGGGCCCAGACCCGCGACCGTGAGCCCCGCCAGGCTGAGTCCGATGACGAGCACCAGCGGATGGCGTCGTCGCGCCACAAGCCAATCGGCCGGCATAAAAGCCGCGGCGGCGAACATCGCGGCAACGAACAAACGGCCCCAGAGCTGGGCGACGGCGAAGTAAGCCCCGCCGTGCGAGTCGAATGCAGCGGGCAAGGCGGCCACGGCCAGGTTGATCAGGCCCAGGACCAGCGCTCCGGCCAGAAGCTGAAGGTCGCGAAGCCGCCGAGAGGAGATGAACTGGGCTCGCAGCAGCCAGGCGCCGGCGAGCGCGAACAGGGTCATCATCATCTCGAGAGCCGCGCGCAGCGTCGGAGTGTTCACCGTTGTCGAGCGGAACACCACCGGTGCCACGAGCGCGAGAATTGCGAGCCCGGGCAGCGTTAGGTTGGGCAATGATCTCGTGGCGCTGAATGCGCCGGCGATCGAGCCTATTCGACTGTTTAACGACTGTTCGCCAGCCGAAGCGCAGCCCCGCGCCCCGGACTCCGCGCCACTTCGCCCCATGTTGTTGCCCCCAAGGCTTTCGTCGCGAATCCCTCGCTGAACGTGATCATAACGCATAAACGAACCGCGATCCACAGAGTTTCTGTCGGCAGTCTTAAGCCGCGACTTGAGGCTTTGGGAGCAATTAGTAGGTTTCGCCACGCTTGACAGGTTTCGCCAACCTTGTCTCGCGTTCAAGCACCTGAACGCGGCAATGGGTCGCTCCGTTCATTGACCGACGGGGGCCTCGGAACGAGACTCTCCTCATAGAAAGCCGAGAGCGGGATCGCTCTCGGAGGGGCAATCAGCGAATGGGGGCACGCGCCAGCATCGAGCGATCGATGTCGGCACGGGTCGCGTGCCCGCGTTCCGGGCGAGAAGGGCAGAACGGTGATTAAGGAAACACTGGCCGGAGCACGGGGGACCATTGGATTCAGGACACGAGCGACGCTCGACGACGCGCCGGGAACGCGTGAGAAGACGAGACTGGCGGTCGCTCGAGCGAAGGAAGGCGACCACGAGGCGCTCCGGTTCCTCTACATCACCTACTCGCAGAACATCTACGGCTACGTCCGGTCGATCGTCCGAGACGACCACGAGGCCGAGGACGTGACGCAGCACGTCTTCGCGAAGCTGATGACCTCGGTCGTCAAGTACGACGACCGGGGGGTTCCGTTCTTCGCCTGGCTAATTCGGCTGGCGCGGAACGTGGCCATCGATCACCTGCGGGCCAACCGCGTGACGCCGACGGAAACCGTGCTCGATCCTGCGTCGCCCTCCGGGGTGGACCTCGATCGGCGCGAGACAGTGCGGGCCGCCTTGGCCGCGCTGCCCACCGAACAGCGTGAGGTGGTGGTCCTGCGACACATCGTGGGGTTGACCCCGGCCGAGATCGCGGATCGGATGGGACGAAGCGAGAGCTCGATCCACGGCCTTCACCACCGCGGCCGACGCAGCCTCCAGCGCGAGCTCCAGCTTCTCGACTCAACGCCGTCAACGCGGCCACCGGCCCGCGAGCTGGTGGCCGCGTAAGCGAGACCACCAGCCGTCAGCGCAGGGCCGGGTTAGCGGGCGCCCGCCGCAAGTCAACCTGTCGCCGCGGCCAAGGCCTGGTCGAGGTCCTCGATCAGGTCGTCTGGATGTTCTAGTCCAATCGACAGCCGCACCATGTCCGAGGTGATGCCGGCGCGCTTCAGGTCCTCGGGCGTGAGCTGGCGGTGAGTCGTCGAGGCCGGATGGGTGATCAATGACTTCGCATCTCCCATGTTCAGCAGCCGCTTGAACAGGCTGACCCGGTTGAAGACGGCGATCCCGGCTTCCCGTCCGCCGCGGACTGTGAAGGTCATGATCGACGGTGCCCGGTCGCCCAGGTAACGACGAGCGAGCTCGTGGTACGGGTTGTCCGGAAAGCCGAGGAAGCTGACCGAGGTCACTTGGGGGTGTGAGGCGAGGAATGCCGCCACCACACGCGTGTTCGCCTCGTGGCGGGGCAGGCGCACGGCGAGGGTCTCGAGCCCCTGGAGAAGGAGGAACGCGTTGAACGGGGACAGGGCCGCCCCGGTGTTGCGCAGCCCAATCGTTCGGCAGCGCGTGACGTAAGGCGCGTCGGGGAAGTCGGTCGCGTACCTCACGCCGTGAAAGGCGGGCTCGGGTTCGACCATGATTCCGAACCGGTCTGGGTGATCGACCCAGGGGAACGTCCCACCATCGATGATGATCCCGCCGAGTGTGGTGCCATGCCCACCGATGAACTTCGTTAGCGAGTGGATCACCACGTCGGCACCGTGATGGAACGGCTTGAGCAGGAAGGGCGTGGCCACCGTGTTGTCCGCGATGACCGGAACACCCCGGGCGTGGGCCGCGTCGGCGACGGCGACGAGGTCGATCACGTTGCCGGCCGGGTTACCTACGGTCTCGCAGAACACCGCCTTGGTCCGCTCGTCGATGCAGGCCGCGATCGAGTCCGGGTGGTCGTCGGCCGAGAAGCGGACCTCGATCCCGAGGCGGGGCAGCACGTGGGCGAAGTACGTGTAGGTGGCCCCGTAGAGCGTCGGGACCGAGACGAAGTTGTCACCGGCGCCGAGCAGGTTGAGCACCGACATGCTGACCGCGGTTGCACCCGAGCTAACGGCCATCGCCGCCCCCCCACGCTCCAGCGCCGCGACCCGTTGTTCGAGCACACCCACGGTCGGGTTGTTGATGCGGTTGTAATGGAAGCCGGGTGACTCCAGATCCATGATCGCCCCGGCGTGATCGGCGTCGACGAAGTCATGGGCGACCGTCTGGTAGATCGGGACCGCCACGGCCCGCGTCGAGTCCGGGGTGTAGCCGCCGTGGATGGCGAGGGTTTCGTCGCGCATCGGTGATTCTTCGGGCCGCGGGCCGGGGCCGGTCACGCCGCGGCTTGGCGGAGAACCACGTTACCCACGCGAGCGGGCCCGGCGGCCCGCGCCACCTGCAGCCAGTTCGCGTACAGCGTGGCCGATGCCGATGCCCAAGTGTTCTCCACGGTCGCGGCCACCTCCTCGAAGGGGAAGGTCGGCCACAGCTCGCGTGGATCCAGGTTCGTCGCCTGGGCGCGACGCTCGAACTCAATCAATTTGCCCACCGCCTCCTCGCCAAGGTAGCCATCCGGCAACCGAGGATACGGGACCGCGCCTCGACCGAACAGGCTCCGGCGCACGTCGCGGCGATACTCGCGCAGCAGGCTCAGCGTGCCGTATTCCGGATGGCCCTGGCAGAGGACGAACAGCGCGTCTCCGTGCTCCCGCGCCGCGACAGACCAGCCGGCTCCCGAGCTGCCGCTGCCGACGACGATCCGGTACCCGGCGTCGGTGAGCGCCGCCTCGGGCACCTCGTTCAGCCGAGAGTGAGGGACCCGAACGACGCCGGGCATTCCGACTGCCAGCGGATCGAACGGGTTCTCAACGGTGCCTCCGAACACCCCGCTGCATTTGACCGGCCGTGGTGTCCGCTCGATGCCGTCGAACAACAGCACAGCGGCATGCGAGGTCAGGCATGAGAGCAGTGTCGTCGGGACGTGGTCGGCCGCCCATTGAAGGAGCCGGGCCAAGTAGGGCCAGCAAGGCTCGAACTGCAGCTGTCTCTGCGTGGGCTCGGTTCCGGTGACGATCAGCGCGTCGGGCGGACGCATCCACAGCTCGTCGAGCCCGCGGTAGCGCTGCTCGATTACCGTGGCGACCTTCTCCGACCGCGGAACCTCCTTAATCGTGTAGAGCTCGAACTCGACGGCGTCTCCGTCGCTGGCCGTCGCCGCACCTCGAAACTGGTTCTCGGTGTCGAGAAATGCCGAGTCGGGCATGTTGTTGACCAGCGCGACCGTGAGCGGCTGAGAATCGTGGTGGTCGTCGAGAAACGGCATCGTGTACCTAATGAGCCAGCGCGCGTCGCCGCTACGCCACCAGCTCCTCGCTCATGCAGGCGTCGGCCAAGACCTCGGCCACGCAGGCGCCGATGTCCTCCACCGCGCGCATTCGGCTCCGAGGCGACGGGATGTACGCGGTGAAGTGACGGACGCCCTCGGTGAGCACCCCGAACATCGAGATGCCGGTCTGCGGCCGGCCCTCGACGTCGATCGGGTGAGAGTCCGGCGTCAGGTCGACACTGCCAACAGCGACCTCGCCGTACCGGAACTGACTCACGCGGCCGCGGTGGTACAGCTGCGTGAGCAGCGCGGAGGCTGAGCCAGCGATCCGCGGTTCTTCGAGATGACCGCGGATCACCACGTCGACGTCTTCCAGATACGGCGTCTGGAACGCGGTCGACGAGATGCGCGTGCGAGCCGCGGCCGGATCGCCACCGTTCGTGGCCAGGCCTTGAGCCGGGGCGGGACCGTACGGCATGCGTAGCATGCCCGCATCCATAAGCGCGAGCACCTGCCGTGTCCGCAGCGCCGGCGGGCCGGCCACGAGACGATGGATCCGGCTGCAGACGTCTGCGTTGAAGTCGAGGTAGGAGTCGAGTGTCAGTCCGCCCTGCTCGACCACCGTGCGCATTTTGTCCCGGAAAATCCGTAGCACCTGCCCGGCCGACTTCACGGGACTCGCACCATCCGGCACGTCCGCCTCGCGCAGATCGTCCGCCAGCGTCTGATGGACGAACTGTTCGTAATCGTCGCTGCTTCGATATTTGGGCTGATGGCCGAAGAAGAGCGCCTCGGCGTCGAAGCTGCCAAACCGGGCGCCAAGTCGCGCGAGTTCCTCGTCGAAGCGGCGCTCGTTCCAGGCCCTGCGCAGCTGCTCGCGCACCGCCGCGCCGTCAGCACGCGCGCCCGACGCCTGGAAGGCAATCTGACTGTAGTAGCGCGCGGACATCTCGGCGAACAGGAGCGGAAGCAACTCGGCGCGCAGATCGACCAGCCGCCGCCGGCCATGCGAGCGGCCGTTGAGTGCGTCCAGCGCTTCGTCGGTACAGATCACGGGCTTGTAGACATCGGTGCGGTCCTTGCCTGTGACTGATTTGGCGGTGAACGGCAGGCCGCTCCGACAGAACAGCTGGAGACGCGGCTCGCGGCCGCTCGGCTGATAACGAAGCGCGTTGCCCGTGTCGACGAACTGTCCGCCTCGCCCAACCGTAAGTGCAGTCACGACGTCAACGGCCACCAATCCCATTCCGGAGACGGCGACGGTGTCGCCGGCCGGAATCGAGTCAACGTACGACCCGACGGGATACGGATCGAGGACGCGTCGGGCGTTATCCGCGTGCTGGTTCGCGGTGTGCCCCGATGTGACGATCACGTGGTCGACGACAATCGTTCCGCCGTTGGCCAACCGGATCTGTTCGGTGCCATTGCCGCGGGCGATTAGATCGACGGCAGCGGTCGGGTGGTGGACGATGTGGATGCCGCGGGGAGCGCCGGCGACGAGAGCCCGATAGAACCACTGAAGGTACTCGCCCATCAAGCGACGAGGAAGGAAGTGGTGCGGCTCGATCGGCTGGCCTTCCGAGGCGATTACACAGCGGTCGCCGACCCAGCGGTACCCCCGCGCGACTGCCCAGTCGTAAAGGCCAACGCCGTAAGACGGTTGGTCTGCCTCGATCTCGAACGGATACAACGAGAGTTCGCCGCACGGGTTGTTCAGCAGGAGGTAATCGGGCTGGTTCACGTCGTAGACCCCCGAGCCCGGGGTTCCGGGTTCGATGACGTGTACAGCCACGTCGACCCCCGGCCGAAGCTCCTGGCGTGCAATCGTGACGACGCGCTCGAGAGCACAGACGCCCCACGGCCCCAATCCGACTATTGCGATACGTAGCACGGCGGCAAGACCCCCATCTTTCCTGTGTCCTGCCTACTGAACGAACCGCACGCTGGTTATTTTTCAACGCGACGAGACTCGACTTCTAGCGTTCATACCTGCGGACGGTTCCCCGTTCGGCCGTTGGGTCGCAGGGCCCCCTCCAGCGTTCAGCTAGTTGAACGAAGGCGGCCGACCGACGCGCGGTCGGGCAGGACGACCTGAATAAAACGCCGTCCTACCGAGGTCTGGCTGCGGGGTACTGGTAGCCCGCAGCCACGCTGTGTATCGGCCGCGGGGCCCTAAGCCGGGCTGGCGGGAGAAAGGGCGACGCCGTCCGTCTTCCCCACCTGATCCGGCAGGCGTTCGGCGTCCGCCACTTCGCGGATCACACGTGCTGGATTGCCAACCACAACGGTGAATGGGGGCACGTCCTTAGTCACGACGGCGCCCGCCCCGACCATGGCCCCCTCGCCAACGTTGACACCGGGGAGGATGGTGGCACCGGAGCCGATACTCGCCCCCTTGCCGATCACCATCGTCTCGCACTTCCACGATGACTGCCGGCTGCGCGGGAACCGGTCGTTCATGAAGGTCGCGTTCGGCCCTATGAACACGTCGTCCTCGAGCCTCATACCGTCGATGATCGCAACCTGTCCCTTGATCGTCACCCGGTCGCCGATCACCACGTCCTGGTCGATGTAGGAGTGGTCGCAGATGTTGCACTCGGCTCCGATGACGGCGCCCTCTAGGACGTGAGCGAAAGCCCAGATGCGAGTTCCGGGACCGATGTTTGCCGACTCCACGAGTGCATGGGAGTGAATGAATGGCGGACCGTTTACCTGGTCGGACATCAGTGCACCGCCAGGCCGCGCGCGGCCGTGAAGTGGTTCTCATTCATATCCTGCTCGACCGCGATTTCGCGGCCTCCCTCCCGTAGCGACCGATCGGCGGCGTCGACCAGGCGGACCACGCTGCGAGCGATCGCGGTGTGGTACTCCATCTTCTCGTTTGAGCGGATCGCACCTACGAAGTCCGCCAGTTCGAGTCCGAGCGGCTCATAGGACTCGATCCGAGGCGAAATCACGTCGCCGCTGCGGTATGACAAGTGATACTCCCCGAACGTCTCGGGATCGCGGTAGACCACGCCCTGGTCAAACAACCGCACGGGCTCCGGCGCGCCGTCGTCGTAAATCGCCATGCGCTCGGAGCCGACGAGCACGGTGCGGCGGAGCTTGCTCGGTGCCAGCCAGCTGAGCTCGATGTTGGCAATGATCCCCGAGGCGAAGCTCATAGTCACAAACGCGACGTCGGGGATGCCCTTTACGATCGAGTCGCGTCCGATCGCACGGACGCTCGTAGGCATCTCGCTCAGCCAGTAGAGCAGGATCGAGAAGTCGTGCGGCCCGAGATCCCAGATCACGCTCACGTCGCGCTGGTGCAACCCCAGGTTGACGCGGCTCGAGGAGATGAAGTAGATCTCGCCGAGCTTGCCCTCGCCGATCATCCGCTTGATCGCCCTGACCGGCGGACTGTAGAGGAAGGTGTGTCCGCACATCACGATCCGTTCGCGCGCGTCCGCAATGGCCACTAGGTCGTCAGCGAGCTCGCTGGAATGGGCGAGCGGCTTCTCGACGAAAACGTGCTTGCCGGCCTTCAGGGCCCGCGCCGCCAGGTCATAGTGCGTGTGCACCGGCGTGGCGATGATCACCGCGTCGACATCCGGGTCGCCGAGCACTCGGTCGATCCGCGTGGTGACCCGCGCCCCAGGGTGACGCCGGCGGTACTTACCGAGCCGCTCCGGATCAAGGTCGCAGATCCACCGGATGTCGGCGTCGAGGTTGTCGCCGAGCACCCGCAACAGGTTCGGCCCCCAATATCCAAGGCCGACGACCGCCACTCCAACCGGAGCGCCCGCTGGAGCGTGCTCCTCCGGGTTGATCTTGATCGTCGGCTTCAGCATCTTGCCCCTCCTGCGCTTGCCGTCGTGGTGATGGCCTCGAAGACGGCCTCGGCGACGCGGTCCACCTCGTCGACGGTCAGGTCCGGGTGCATCGGCAGCGACAACTCTTCCGCCGCCCAGGCCTGCGCGGCGAGGATCTCGCCGCTGACGGTGGCCACCCCGGCGAGCGCAGGATGTGCGTCCATCGCAGGCGCGTAGTGGACCCCCGTCTCGATTCGCTGGGCGCGCAGCGCCCCCGCCACCTCGTCGCGGTTCGCGAACCGCGCCGGCATGAGGTGATAGACGCAGGGGCTCTCGCGCCGCTCCTTCAGAAGAACAACGTGCCGCGACAGCAACTCGCGATAGCGCTGAGCGTGCATACGCCGCGCGTCGTTCCAGCCGTCGAGGTACGGGAGCTTGACCCGCAGCAGAGCCGCCTGCAGGCCGTCGAGGCGCTCGTTGTAGCCAAGCTCGACGTGCTCGCCCTTGGCTCGTTGGCCGAGGTTCCGCAATCGCCGCAACCGGGCGCCAAGCATCTCGTCGTCGGTACAGACGGCACCTCCGTCGCCAAGCGCGCCGAGGTTTTTGCTCGGGTAGAACGAGAATGCTGCAGCGTCGCCGACTGAACCGGCGCGGCGGCCCTTGTAGACAGCCCCGTGCGCCTGGGCAGCGTCCTCAAGCACGAACAGCCCTCGTGACTTCGCGATCTCACCGATCGCGTCCATGTCACACATCTGGCCGTAGAGGTGGACCGCGACGATCGCGGCAGTGCGAGGTGTGATCGCCGCCCGGGCGGCCTCCGGATCGATCAGTCCTGTGGCCTCGTCGACGTCACACAGGACCGGTGTCGCCCCCGCGTGGACGGCGCCAAGCGCCGAGGCGATGAACGTGTGCGCCGGGACGATCACCTCGTCGCCTGGGCCGATGCCCGCGGCACGTAGTACGAGCGACAGGGCCGCCGTTCCCGAGGACACGCCGACGCAGTAGCCCGCATCGCAGTAGTCGGCGAACTCGGCCTCGAACTGCTCGACCTCTGCGCCCAACGTGTACGCGCTCGTCCCCAGTAGGCGGACAAACGCCTGCGTCAATTCCGTTTCGATGGGTCCATGCTGCTTGTCGAGCGCGACGAAACGCACCGACCCCCCGTGCCTCCGCGTGCCTAGTGCCTCCAAAATCTGCCCCTTCAGAGTGATCCTTTGCGTGGTGAGTTGTGCCATTCGATGAACGGTGCAGGGACGCGTCCGCTTGCGCGCTGATCGTTCAGGCGTCTGAACGCGTCGCCCGCAGGGCAAGATGAACCCACCGCCCGTCTCCCGTCGTCGAACGAGGCGGACTCGGCCGAGCAAAAGCGGACGAGGCTGGGGCCCGTTGTTCGGCCAGTTGTTACCGAACGGGGGGTGCAATGCAGCGCTTCACTGAGGCGCTCCACTTCAGGGACGGCGAGATCACAGCAGCGAAGGGGGAAGCAGATGACAGGATCCGCTACGGCGGCCCTTGGGTCTCGGCAGCGAGTGCCCTGCCACTCACGGCGGACGGGATTCGCCCGCAGCCCGTCGCTCGTCTCGTGGGGGCGGCTGTGCGACGTCCTCATCGCCTCGCCGCCCTGATCGCACTCCTGCTACGGACCCCGACAGAGCGTGTCTTTCTGTCGGGAACGACGACTGGTCAGATTCTCCGCGAGTACTTCAACCAGCGTGCGATGGGGGTTGTACCCCGGAAGCGGTTCTTCCGAGGAATGCTGCTCCTGCCGGAAGACCACGCGGTTCACATGGGGGGACGCAACCGTAAAGCTCTCAGAAGGAATCTCCGGCGAGCCACGGCCGGCGGGATCCGCTGCGAAGTTGTGAGCGATCGACGGCGCGCTCTTGAAGATGTCTCTCAAGTGTTGCGCAACCACCCGCGCTCGTCGATCGATCCAGGCTTTCACACGGTGGTCGACAGGGTCCGTGCGACGGCCCAACGCCCAGGAACAACGGTCACCGTCGCTCGAGATGAAGCCGGCCGACCGGTCGCAATCCTGACATGCGTCATCGACGACCGGGTATGCCTCATAACTTCAGCCGTGGCGACAAGTCGCGACCCCAGATGGGCACTTCACGAGTACCTCGTTCGCCTCCTGATCACCCGGCGCGTGCGATACCTCCTCGGCGACGGAGAAGGGCCGTTCGGGGCGCTCGGATATCCGGCCGCCGTTCAGCACTATCAGCACCTGCTCGGTTACGAGCTACGGCACGTGATCCCGGCTCATACGTTCCGCGTGAGTACGTTCAGGCGGCGCTTAGTGGCGTCGCTCGCCCTAGCGGTGGCCACCGTGGCCGTCGTCGCGCCGAGAGCTGCGGCAACCGTGGTCGGCCGGCCAACGCCGCATCTGGCGCTCCAAGCCGCCGATCGATGGGCCGAGCTGCGCTAGTCTGGCGAGCCGCCAGACGTCCGCCCAGCCGCGATCTATTTTGCCAACGCAGAGCATGTCAAACGGTGCGCAGGCACTGATCCGTACCTTGGTCGACGGCCGCATCGATACCTGCTTCACGAACCCGGGCACCTCCGAGATCCACATCGTCGCCGCTCTGGACTCGGTGCCGGAGATGCGCGCAATCCTGACGCTGTTCGAGGGCGTCGCCACGGGCGCGGCCGACGGGTACGCGCGGATGACGGGCGCGCCGGCGGCGACGCTGCTGCACCTCGGACCGGGACTCGGCTACGGGCTGGCGAACCTCCACAACGCCCGCCGAGCCAAGGTCCCGGTGGTGAGCATCGTCGGCGATCACGCCACTTACCACGCTCAGTACGACCCCCCGCTCCAGTCCGACATCGGGACGATCGCGCGCAACGTCTCGGATTGGGTCCGGACCCCGCGGAGCGTCCACGAGCTCGGTCGCGACGCGGCCGAGGCGATCGTCGCCGCGCTCGGACCCCCTGGTCAGGTGGCCACCTTAATTGTGCCGGCCGACGTGTCCTGGCAGGAAGGCGCCGAACCCGGGCCACCCCTGCGGGCGACGCCTCCGCCCGCGGCCTCGGCCGAAACCGTCGAGGCGGTGGGGCGGGCGCTCCGGGGCAGCCATCGGACCGCCCTCTTACTGGGCGGGACGGCGCTGCATGGGCGTGGACTGATGACCGCCGGACGCGTAGCTTCCGCCACCGGGGCAAAGCTTCTCGGTGAGCGGAGCACGCCCCGCCTGGAGCGCGGCGCCGGCCTACCCGGGGTGGAGCGGCTGGCGTACTGGCCCGAGCTCGCCGCCAAGCAGCTCGAAGGGTTGGAGCACCTGGTGCTGGTCGACGCGAAGCCTCCCGTCGCGTGGTTTGCCTACCCAGGCGCGCAGAGCGAGCTGGCGCCGGACGGCTGCGAGATGCACGAGCTCGCACCGTCGACCTCCGACGTCGTCGCGAGCCTCGAGGCTCTGCTCGAAGCGGTTGGTGCCGTGGACGGCGGGCTGACGTTGCAGACCGGGTCGGTGCCGCCGCGGCCGGATGGTTCGCTGACCGCGGCGAAGGCCTGTCAGGCGGTTGGTGCCGTCCTGCCCGAGGGGGCGATCATCTGCGACGAGGCGATCACCTCGGCCGCCGCGTTGCCAACCCTCACCGCCGGGGCCCCGAGGCACGATTGGCTCGCACTAACTGGTGGTGCCATCGGTCAGGGCCTGCCTGTCGCGGTCGGCGCGGCGATCGCGTGCCCCGACCGTCCGGTCATCGCACTCGAGGCGGACGGCTCGGCTCAATACACGATCCAGTCGCTCTGGACGATGGCGCGCGAGCAACTCGACGTCACCGTGGTGATCTTCAACAACCGCGGTTACGCGATCCTTGATGCGGAACTTGGGCGCATGGCTGAGCCACGCGCGGGTGATAGAGCTAGGGCACTAATCGACCTGCGCGGCCCGGACCTCGATTTCGTCAAGCTCGGCCGCGGATTCGGGGTGGCCTCGCGGCGGGTCGACACGGCGGAGCAACTCACCATCGCGCTCGAAAGCGCCTTCGAGGATCCGGGACCGCATCTGATCGAGGCGGTCCTCCCCGCTGTTTCGAGCTCCTGATCGGGCGCTTTAGGCGGCCCGGCGAACGCCGCCGGCGGCTCCGCGCTGCCACATGCGCGCCTTCCCGATGCGCCTCAGGCCGTACTCGATCCCCTGGGCGATCATCTCAAAATGCTCCACCCGAGCGGTGAGGGGCGGTGATACCGCGACGCAGGTGCCTCCGGGCCGGATGAACACGCCGGCCGCGCGTGCGCCCAACGCCAGCGCAGCAGTGACGCGAGGCTGCTCGCAAATCTCGGGGGTGAGCTCGACGGCGGCCATCATGCCGACGCCGCCCCTGACTTCCTCGACGAGCTCATGGTCCGCTAGCGGCGCGAGGGCGTCGAACATTGCCTGCTCGTTTTCGCGTCCGCGCTCGATCAGTCCCTCGCGCTCGAGGATGGCGATGTTCGCGAGCCCGGCGGCGCAGCACGTCGGGTGGCCCGAGTAGGTCGAGCCGTGCCGGAAGATCGGTCCGCCCGGCTCCCCCCAGAATGGCTCCGCGATCCGCTCGGAGATGATCACGCCCCCGAGTGGCAAATAGCCGCTGGTCACACCCTTCGCGAACACGATCATGTCCGGCTCGACGTCCCAGCGCTCGATCCCGAACCAGGTGCCCAGGCGGCCGAACGCGCAGATCACCGCATCGATCACGAGCAGAACTCCGGTCTGCCTGCAGAGGTCGGCGAGGCCCTCGACGTAGCCCGGAGCGGGCGGGTAGACGCCGCCGGCGCCGATCACCGGCTCCATGAAGACGGCCGCGATCCGCTCCGGGCCGACCCGCTCGAAGGTCTCCTCCATCTCCTCCAGCGAGTTGTGGCGCACCTGGACCGTCTCGCCTAGCGGCCCCACGCCCTGTCGGTTACTGGGGATGCCGCCGAGCGCGGTCCCGAAACCGTGCGTGCCGTGATACGCAGCGGTGCGGCTGACCAGGACGGTGCGGTCCTGCTCGCCGAGCTCCCACCAGTACCGGCGCGCGAGCTTGGCCGCCGTGTCGATGCTGTCGCTACCGCCGGAGTTGAAGAACACCTTGGACGGCATCGGCGCCCGCGCGGCGAGCGCATCAGCCAGCTCCAGCACCGGCGGGTTGGCGAGATCAAAGAACGCCGAGCACGCCTCCATGCGCTCCATCTGGGCGGCGACGGCGGCACGAATCTCGGGTCGGCCGTGGCCGACGTTCGAGTACCACAGGCCTGCAGTCGCGTCGAGGTAGCGGTTGCCGTCCGTGTCCCAAACCCACACGTCCTCGGCACGCTCCATTACGTGCTCGGACTGGCGGACAGAGCCCATGTCCGCGTACGGATGCCAAAACGAGGTCTCGCCGGTCATCTCCACTCGCCCGAGCAACGGGTGGCGAGACCGGACGCTTTCGCGGGAGAGACTAATTTTGGGACCGCCACAAAGACCGGTTCGCGCGCGACGTTGTTAGTGCATGTCCACGAGCGCTAACGCCGCCCGTCTCCCGCGCCAAAGCGGAGACGCCTCCACGCCCGCCTCGGCCCCCCGCGTTCCGCGCGACCGGGAGGCCGACCACACGCCGGAGATGGCGGCGCACCGCCGGGCGTTCTTGCACGAGCAGACCGGGGCGAGCCTCGAGCACGTTGGATCGTTCTCGTTCGATCCCAGCGTCCTGCCAGGCAACATCGAGAACTTCTCCGGCGTGGCGCAGGTGCCGATCGGCGTGGCCGGCCCGTTGCGGGTGAACGGCGAGCATGCCCGGGGAGACTTCTACGTCCCGCTGGCCACCACGGAAGGCTCGCTGGTTGCCAGCTACAACCGTGGCATGCGCGTGCTCAGCGAATGTGGCGGTGTCAAGACCACCGTGGTCGAGGACAGCATGCAGCGCGCTCCGGTGTTCATCTTCGACGATGCCCTCGAGGCACGCGAATTCGGCGACTGGATCGAGCAGCACGAGGACGAGATCCGGGTCGCCGCCGAGGCCACCACCAGCTCGGGAAAGATGACCTACATCGGCCAGTACCAGGTCGGTCCGCTGCTCTACCTGCGCGTCAACTTCACGACGGGCGACGCCGCCGGTCAGAACATGACCGCCAAGGCGACCCAGGCAGCCTGCGAGTGGATGAAGGCGAACTACCCCGGTGGGGCCGAGTACCGGCTGACCGGCGCGATCGACACCGACAAGAAGCACTCGCACATCAACATGCTCTTGACCCGGGGCAAGCGCGTGGTCGCTGAGGCCGTGATCAAGAACGATGTGCTTCAGCGCCAACTGGGCGTAGACACCCAATCGCTCTACGACTACCGCCAAGTCCACACGCTCGGTGCGTTCCTCGCTGGCTCGGCCTCGAACAGCGCCCACGCCGCCAACGGCATAACCGCGATCTTCATCGCGACCGGCCAGGACGCTGCCAACATCGCCGAGTCGCAGGCGTCGATCGTTTACGCGCGACTGCTCGAGAACGGCGATTACTACTGGTCGATCACGCTGACGAGCCTGATCGTCGGCACCTACGGCGGCGGCACCGCCCTGCCCACGCAGCGCGAGTGCCTCGAGCTGCTCGGCTGCTACGGCACCGGCAAGGCGCACAAACTCGCCGAGATCGTCGCCGGCACCGTTCTCGCCGGGGAGATCTCCCTGACCTCAGCCGTCCTCGCCGGGACCTGGGTCAACAGCCACGAGCGCTTCGGCCGTAACCGCGACGCCGACCAGGGCACCGGCAGCTACGGGCTGCAGGCCGTCCCTTAGCGGCCCGCTCACGAGGCTGCGCGCGCTAGCGGATCTACGACCGGACGACCGAAGCGAGCCGACGCCTCGTGTGCGCCAGGCCGCGCCTCAGAGACTCCGCCGCCCTGGCAGCTTCGAGGCCGGCGCCTTGCCCGAACCGTTCCTGTGGTTGCGTGAACGCGGTGGGAGCCAGTCGACCGGCCCGTAGTGCATCGACGATGGCTGCTTCCTCGATCGGTCCGGAGATCTCGCCGACCATCGCGAGTGGGAAAAACTGGCGCGCACTATGGAAGTCCAGTCCGACTACGGGGATGAGCTCCTCGCGCTCAGCAAGCTCCAGCCCGACCGAGCTAGGTGCCCACCCGTCGTACTTTCGGTTCCACACCTCAACGGCACTCGCCAGGGCAAGCCAATCGGGTCGCAATGTACGCCAAGCATCGCGGCGTGAGGGATGGGCGATCATTGCCACCGCGCCACAGGCGCGAGCATCGGCGAGAAGCTCCCCGGTCGGCCGAGCGCGCCCGAGGAAGCCGCCTGCTCCCCACACGGGTACATGGACGATGTTCTCGGCATCGCTGTATTCGATCCCTGGAACGATGCGGAGCTGCTCGTTGCTGGCCGCGGCGCAAGCCTCCTGATAATGATCCCAGCGTGCCGGATCGAAGGTGCGATCGTGCTCGGCGGTCAGCAAGACTTGGTACTTCCGCTCGGCGAACGCCTCGGCCAGCCGCGTCAGGGTCCAGGTGCCGTCGTAGGACCAGTCCGAATGAACGTGTGCCGCGATCCGAACCTCAGTCAACGATCACGCTTCCGCTGCCAGGCCCCGAGTAGCGTCTGCGCCGTGTCGTCGACGAAGATTGCGGGGTTGTGGGAGGACCAGTTGTACCACCGGTCGCTACGGCGGATCCGCGCCACTGTTCGGAGCGTGTCCAAGCGCGACGGCCAGTCCGAGAGGGCAGCTGATCTGGGCCCTCGCATCACCGCGGCGACGTGCAGGAGCTCGCGCCCAAGGTGCCGGCAGACGACGGGGGGTGGGGTATCGAGCTCGGGACGCGCTGACGTGTCGCTGAGGTTAAGCGCGTCGAGAGCCGCCCAGGCGGGATATTCCAGGCCCAGCCGGCGCGCAAGCGCGAGGCTCCCCCATGTACGACCGTTGAGTTCCATGAACCACGCGGTTCCGGCTCGATCACGCAGGAACTCGAGCATGAACAGTCCTCGCCAGCCAGCGGCAGCCATCATCCTCTCCGCCGGCTCGGTCAGGTCCAACTCCGGTGTCTTGGAGACACACGCGCTTGACCCGGATCCCTGAGGGTTGACCATCCTCAGCCGTCGGTGCGCGCTCCAATGGCTAACGGTGCCCCCGGCACCGAGCCCGAACAGACCTTCGCCCGAGCCGCGCAGGAGCGGTTGCACGAGAACCGGCCCCGACCCGAGGTCGCCGGCGGCGGCGCGGAGCTCGTCTGCGTCCGCACACACCCGGGTGTCGCCGCGCCTCAGCTTGCCATCTTGCTCGTAAAGTGCCAGAGCGGGTCGCAGGACTACCGGGAACGTACGAACGTCCGGCAGGTCGCGACTCTCACCGTAGATGTCGGTGGGTGGAACCCGCAGCCCCGCGGCGCGGGCCAGTTCGATCTGGCGCTGTTTGTCGAGTGCGAGTCGGGCTTGCTCTCCCGTCGGTCCCAGCACGCGAATGTCAGCGCGGCTCGCTACGTGGTCGCATAGCCATAGCGAAGGATCGTCGAGCGGCATCAGGGCGATCGCGCCGACCCGAGCCGCGAGATCCGAAATGTCCGCCGCCGCGCCGAACGCGTCCGCCTCGGGCGACCTAATCCCGTGCAACTCGACGCCGCGATGGCGGCGCAGCGCGCAACGACCGCCACGCCGGGTGAACACCACCACCCTAAACCGCGCGCGGACGAGGCTCTCCACCGCTTCCGGCGCCGCGAGCGCTTCTCCGAAGCCGACCACGATTGGTCCGGGCAGCTGATCGGCCGTCAGCGCCATCTCTTCGCGCACCGTTTCATCGCGCCCGTGAGCTTGGCGGCTGGGCGCACAGATGCGAGTGCGGCGCTCGGGTCGGAAGCGCTCACCGTAGTACGCGCCTGAAGCCAGGCGCCACGCCACGCTGCCCCGCCGTCGCTCGTATAAACGTGACGGAAGTCGCCGATCGAACGTGCGGCCGACAAGACCCGACGATCGTAGGAACCGAACGGCACCGAGGCCTCCGTGATCCGTCGGCCGGTAATTCGCTCGAGGATCACGCGCGCGTCGACGAGCTCGCGTTGCAGCGCCGCTGACTGTAGAGAGCGCCAGTTCACATGGTCCATGCCATGCGAACCGACGGACATGCCAGATTGCATCAGCCGGTCGATGTCGGCTTCGGCGAGATACGCCGGTTGTCCGAGACGCCCGGCAATGACGAAGAATGTGGCGGTGAGGCCCCGCTCGAGCAGGGCCGGCAGCGCGATGTCAACGTCGGAACGGTTTCCGTCGTCGAATGTGATTCGGACATCCCGGCGGTCACGCACCGCGTCCAGCGACGCCAGCAACGCGTCGGTATCGATCCACACGGCGGCCTCCCCGGGCTCCAGGCCGCGACCTGGGTCTCCGACCCCGTGGAACGTCAGATTGTGGACTTGGCTCATCGCCACCCGCCGCGTTTCTCCACTAATGCGCTGCTTCGACGAACCGCTCGCGCAAGGCCGTCTTCTTGAACTTGCCGGTGGCGGTACGCGGAATCGCCTCGACGAACTCGATGCGGTCGGGCAGCTGCCACTTTGCAAACTCGCCGCCGAGGTGCTCGCGAAGCTCTTCCGGGCTCGCCTGTACACCGTCCCGGAGCACGACCGCCGCCAGCGGCCGTTCGCCCCATTTCTCGTCCGGAACGGCGATCACCGCGGCCTCCGCGACGGCGCTATGAGCCATCAGTTCGTTCTCTAGGTCGACCGACGAGATCCATTCGCCGCCAGACTTGACGAGATCCTTGGCCCGATCGCAGATCCGCATACAGCCGCGCTCGTTGATGCGGACGACATCACCCGTGCGAAACCAGCCGTCGTGGGTGAACTTGTCGCTGCCGGTCCCCCCATGGTAGGCGGCTGCGACCCATGGGCCGCGGATCTCGAGCTCTCCCATCGCCTGGTCGTCCCAGGGGATCAGCGCTCCATCGTCGCCGCGAGCACGGATCTCGATCAACGGGATCGGAGTTCCCTGGCGAGCGCGGTATTCGTACTGATCGCGGAGGCCCAGCGTCTCCAAGTCCGCCGGCAGCTTTGACAATGTGCCGAGCGGTGAGGTCTCCGTCATGCCCCATCCCTGGATGATGGTCAAACCGTGGCGCTCGAAGCCCTCGATAAGGCTCACCGAAACGGCTGCGCCACCGAGGTTCACCTGCCCCAGGGAGTCGAGATCCCATCTCTCGGGCTCTGCGTCGATCGCCTGCAGGACCGCCATCCACACGGTCGGCACACCGGCCGTAAACGTCACCCGCTCGCCCTCGAGCAGGTCCAACAGGCTGACGGGATCCAGGCGAGGGCCTGGCAGTACCAACTTCGCGCCCGTCAACGCGGCCGTGAACGGCAGGTTCCACCCGTTGACGTGGAACATCGGGACCGCCGGCAGGATCGAATCGCGCGAGCTGATCCCGAGGGCGTCCGGCAGGGCAAAGACGAGCGAGTGAAGGACCAATGCCCGATGTGAATAGATCACTCCCTTCGGGCGACCCGTCGTCCCCGACGTGTAACACATTGCTGCGGCCTGACGCTCGTCGATGGCCGGCCAGGTCATCGGCGTTGACCCTGCGATGAGCGACTCATACTCGATCGTCCCCGCCGGCGAATCTCCAGGGTCGGCAACGACGATGACTTGCTCGAATTCGTAGTCGATCGAGTCGAGAACGTGGAGCAGAGACTCGTCGACGACGACGACCCGATCCTCAGCATCGGCGGCGATGTAGCTGAGGTCGTCGCCGCTGAGACGCGGGTTGAGCGTGTGGATCACCGCTCCCATGAGCGGAACCGCGAAGTACAGCTCCAGATGTTCGGTTTGGTTCCACAGCAGCGTCGCGACACGATCGCCATCTTCGATGCCCAAGGTGGCGAGCCCGCTTGCTAGCCGCCGGGCACGACCTGCGCACTCGCCAAGTGTTGTGCGACGCACGGAGCCGTCAGACCGACGAGACACCAC
The DNA here is from genome assembly GCA_963737055.1 of uncultured Solirubrobacterales bacterium. Taxonomy (GTDB): domain Bacteria; phylum Actinomycetota; class Thermoleophilia; order Solirubrobacterales; family Solirubrobacteraceae; genus Palsa-465. Next base: position 1,306,161 of record CAVTRE010000006.1, read on the forward strand.
TGCGGAGCCTGGATTCAGTCGCTCTGCCCGCTCGACAACGACCGTCAGCGACAGTTGAAAGTCGTTCATCATCAGACCGCTCAGCATGGCTACCTCGGATTTCTCATCTGCGTCCGCTTATGAAACGTTCTGGGTGCCGATGGTCTTTCGACGCGATGACCTCGACGGTCGGCGGCCAGACCGCCAACCGGCGGCGAGATCCGGCGCGCGGCGCACACCTACGGGCGCAAGTCACCGAGTGACGAGTTCAACCTCGCGGCTAGGGCCACGGCCCGTGCGGGCGCGACCTCGGATGCCCGCTCCGCGAACCCGGCGACGATGCCCGTCGCCACCAGCGACCAGCCGGCCAGCTCCGCACCGTGCTTGATCATGCTGGTGATCTGATACGCCCAGGTGAAATCGCTCGCGGTGCTGTCGTCGGCGCCTAGGCCGACCTTGTGCAGGAGCAACGATGCCGCTAACAGCACCAGGCCGGACCACACCACGGCTCGGGCGGAGCCGGGGTCGCGCCACGTCAGCAAGAGCAGCAACAGGAACACGAACGCGAGCGGCAGCGCCAGGACCTTTGCGTTGAACGACGTCAGTCCCCGGATGAGGATCAGCACGCCGACGAGCGCTCCCAGACCGAACCACGCTCGCCGGTGCTGTTCTATGCTGCGGCCTCGCCATACGCTTGCCAGCGCGACAGCCAGCTGCGCGAACAGGCTGCCGACCCCGAAAATGCTGTAGCGCTTGTCGCAGTTAAGCGCCCAGATCCGGAGATTGAAGAAGCCGAAGTCGATCGCCTGAGTCGCAGCCTGCAGCACCACCAGCCCGATCGTCAAGATCAGACCGGCGACGACGACGCGTTTCGTCCAGTCGGTTGCGGGCATGGCCGAGGGCCTACTGAGCTCCGGCCGGTGTCGAGCATGGGTCAACTGATCCATCTGTGCACGAGCCTCGCAAATCCGCCGCTCGCGGCGCCTGGCCGAAAGCCCAGATTCCGGCGTCCCGAACCCGCCCGATCGCCGGGCACCACACTCGCTTACTCCCGCTGGCTGGACCATCGTTCAGGGAACTGGTCGTTAGACCGGACCATGGAGGGGCGACCTTCGAGAGTCGTGGTCTTACAGTCGCCCCCGGAATGGACACAGACGCCTCGGCCGAACGGATCCTGCTCGTCGCTTCTCCCGGTGGACATCTGCAGCAGATGCTGGCGCTCAAGCCAGCCTGGGGAGATCTCGAGAGCCGCTGGGTCACGCTCGAAGCCGCCGACACGAAGTTCCTGCTCGACCCCGCAGCCAGGGTCTTTGCACATGGCCCCGCGGCGCGCAACATACCGAACTTCTTCCGGAACCTTCGTCTTGCGTGGAAGATCGTCCGGGCCTACAAACCCGACGTGATCCTATCTACGGGCGCGGCGCTCGCTGTCCCGTTTTTCGTTGTCGGGCGCGCGCTCGGGATACGGCTCGTCTACGTCGAGAGCTTCACGCGCGTGCATCGTCCTGCCTTGGCGGGCCGCCTCGTGTATCCGCTGACCGGTGCGTTCTTTGTTCAATGGCCGACCAGCTCCCACCACCGGCGGGCGATCTACGCCGGCAGCGTGGTGTGACCAAAGCGATCAGTCCACTGTTCCTGTACGGCGGGAGAAATGCCGGCGCGAACCGTTTGTTGTGAGATGACGTTGGCTCCTACTTCGCTCACGTACGCCGTAAATCGAGCCGAAGCTAATACCTCGGGAGATCCTTCATGACCTTACGACACAGCATCGATCAGTTGCGGTATCTGCTGCCTCAGTCGGCGCGTGAGCGACTGTACGAATGGCATCCCGGTCGGGCCCGCCGATGGCAGGAGCACCCCGGCGTCCAGCGCGTACCGGCGGGGAACGTCGTCCTCACGTTCGACGATGGTCCGGACGAGGACGCCACCGTCCGCGTGCTCGACGCACTAGAGCTTTGCGATGCGAAGGCGACTTTCTTCCTCCTCGGTAGCCAGACCGTCGCCCGCCCTGACCTCGCTCTAGAAGTCATGCGCCGCGGGCACGAGATCGGTCTGCACGGGTTCGACCATAGGCGTCATGACCGAGTCGACGACGCGACCAGTCGCGATGATCTCGCGCGAGGCTCGGCGGCGTTGGAAGACATCCTCGGCATTCGGTGTCGCTGGTATCGCCCGCCCTACGGCAAGATGTCGGCGGCCGCGGACGATGCGTGCCGAGCTCTCGGAATGACGACCGTGTACTGGTCCGCTTGGGGACTGGATTGGGAGGACACCGACGCCGATCGGATCGCGTCGGTCGCGCTGGCGCAGGTCCAAGATGGCGGAATTGTCCTGCTTCACGATTCCCCTCTCTACGCCCGGCGGACAAGTGCACGGCCGACAGCCGAGGCGCTCCCACTGATCGCCGCCGGCGTCCAGGCACGAGAGCTGTCACTCGTTACGCTCGGCGAGGCGATCGGGACGCTGGACGAGGTGGCGGCGTGAAGCAAGCCTCCACGGGACATCGGGTGATTTTCGTCACCTGTGGATCCAGCCCGATCGGCTTCGAGCGGATGATGCGGGCACTTGAGGCCCTGTCGCCCTCCGAGCTGATCGTCCAGCATGGCCCAACCGCCGCCCCCGCGTGCGCCATGGCCTACGACTTTCTCCCCTTTGGCCGCGTCGTCGAACTGATGCAAGAAGCCGATTTGGTGATCAGCCACGCCGGGGTCGGGAGCATCATGTGCGCCCTCCAGGCTGGTCATGTCCCGATCGTGTTTCCGCGCCTCAAGCGCTACGGAGAGACCGTTGACGATCACCAGCTGGAACTCGGGTCGGCGATTGCGGAGCGGGGCACCGTCCTGCTTGCAACTAACGCTGAGGAACTGCGCGTGGCCGTCGAGTCTGCGCCACGGCGAGGCGCCCGTCGGATTCTCCACGGCGAGGGACTGAACGCTGCGGTCCGAGCCGCCATCCACGGCGAGACCGGCCGCAGTCTGCAGCGGAGTCTGAGGTCGCCGACGCCTCGCTCGCCCTCTGAACCAGCCGCCAGCGAGGAACCAGCCGCCAGCGAGATTGTCACCTCGGGTGCACCTTCGTTGTGACTTCGCCGAGCCACGCGATCGCGAAAGAAGCGATCTACGAGGGCCGTTTTGTCATCGTAGTCAAAGTCTCCTAAGAAAGAGGATGGGTATCTCGTGAAGACGCTTGTGACGGGCGGCGCAGGGTTCATAGGTACGCACGTTGTGCGCGCGCTCGACGAGCGTGGGGACGATGTCGTAGTACTCGACAGCCTTGAAGAGCAGGTCCACGGAAATAGTCAGCCCGAGCTGCCGGCCGGGGTCGAGCTCATCGTCGGCAATGTCGGCGACCCTCAGCTGGCCGCGCGCGCGCTCAACGGGGTGGATCGGGTCGTCCACCTGGCCGCCGCAGTGGGAGTCGGTCAGTCGATGTACGAGATCGCTCGCTACACCGAGCTCAACACGATGGCCACGGCGCATTTCCTCGAGGCTCTGGTCGCCGCTCGCCCAATGCCGACGCGGCTGGTCGTCGCCTCTTCGATGTCGATCTACGGCGAGGGCGAGTACATCTGTGAGGAGCACGGCCACATCGCTCCAGGCCCGCGGCCGGAGGAGCAACTCCTGACCCGCGCGTGGGAGATGCAGTGCCCAACTTGTGGACGCGAACTGCGCCCGACTGGCACGCGCGAGACGAAGCCCATCATCCCTACGTCGATCTACGCGATCAACAAGCGTGATCATGAAGAGATGTCGCTCGTGACCGGTGCTGCTTATGGGATCCCGACCGTTGCCCTCCGGTTCTTCAACATCTATGGACCCGGACAGGCACTGTCAAACCCGTACACCGGCGTTGCGGCGATCTTTGCGTCACGTCTGCTCAATCATCGGCCGCCGCTGATCTTCGAGGACGGCGCCCAGTCCCGCGACTTCACACACGTTTCCGATGTCGTCCGGGGCATCTTGCTCGCACTCGAGTCCGACGCTGCAGTGGGCAAAGCGATCAATTTGGGCACAGGCCGGCCCACGAGCGTCGAGGACGTTGCCCGTGTGATCGCCAGCGGGCTCGGACTCGACATCGAGGCCGAGCGTAATGGCCGCTACCGTGCCGGGGACATCCGCCACTGCTATGCGGATCCCAGCCTTGCGCGGGAACTGCTCGGCTTCGAAGCGAAGACGACGTTCGAACACGGCATGGCCGGGCTTATCGAATGGCTGCAGGACCAAGAGGCCACCGACCGGGTCGACGACGCCACAAAAGAACTCGCCGCGCGCGGCCTGACCATCTGACCTCGAGACGAGCTCACATGATGTCAACGAAGTTGTCCGGCATGGATGATCTCGCGATCATCATCATCTCCACGAACGAGGCCCGGTGGCTCGAGCCCTGCCTGCGGACGGTGTTCGAGCATGCGGGCGGCGCAAGTCTCGACGTGGTTGTCGTGGACAATGCGTCGACGGACGGCACGCCCGCGCTGGTGGAATCGCACTTCCCGGAGGCGCGGATTGTCAGCTCGGCGAATCATGGCTTCGGTCATGCGAACAATCGAGGAGCTTTGACCTGTTCGGCGCGGTACGTTCTGTTTCTGAACCCCGATACCGAAATAGTTGCCGGGACCTTCGACGAGCTCGTCGCCGCAATGGACGAGAGGCCGGATGTCGGACTTATCGGGGTTCGCCAAATAACTGCCGACGGCGAGCTTTGGCCGACAATCCGCCGCTTCCCGAGCTTCTTGCGCGCGCTGGCGGAGGCGCTTGGCTCGGAGAAGTGGCCGTTCTCCGCGAGTTGGTGCGGTGAGCGAGAGCTTGACCTGTCGCGCTACGCCCACGAGGTGGAGTGTGATTGGACATCGGGTTCGTTCATGCTGGCGCGCCGTGAAGCGTTGCTGAGTGGCGGGCTCTTCGACGAACGGCTCTTTATCTACTCAGAAGACCCAGAGATCGCCCTCCGGATCAAGAAAGCTGGATGGCGCGTCTGCCATTTGCCCAACATGACCATCATTCACCATGCCGCCAAGGGCGGCGTGAGGCCGAAGATGGTCGCACAGGACATCTTCAGCCGCCTCCAGTATGCGCGAAAGCACTTCAGTCGTCCCTACCGGTGGCTGTATATGACGGCGATCGCGCTGGGGCATGTCGTGCGAGGTCTCTTCCCAGCGAGAGGCGAATCGCGCGCCGAGCGACGGACGGCCGCGCTGCTGGCGTTGAGCACGCTTGCCGGGCGTACTCCGCCTCCGTTTGGACATCCGCCGGCGACGGCGTTACCCGCATGGCCGCAGCTCGATTCGTCGGAACCCACCACGACTAAGGCTAGGTCTCACGCCGAGGTTGCCGGCAGCGACCGCTCACCCTCGGCCGTCGCCGGGTGATCCCCCGCCAGGCTGTCCAGTAACTCTGTAGGCAGCCTCGGCAGGCCGGCGGGGCGCGACCCGGCTCCGGCTGGCCAGTCCTTTAGGGCACACCGTGCCGATGCGTGTCCGGGCGCCGGCGCGACGCCGGTTTGCGTGCCGTAGCCGGCGGTCGGTGAGGACCCGCGTGGTCGAGCTGTCCCGCGCTGGAAGCCCGGTCGCCCAGCCTAGCCAATGGGCCAGTCGGACGCCGCCAAACCGCACCGATGGCCGGTGAAAGCGGAGACGCCCAGAACTACGATCCGGGTCATGTTTTACGCAAACCATCCCCACTCGGGATTTGGCGAAGCCCGGGCGCAGTACCGGGATGGAAGGGAATAAGGAATGGACCTCAAGCTCTTTCTCGCGGTGATCAAGCGCTACAAGCGCGTGGTCATCGGGGGCGCGGTGTTAGCCGTCTTACTGTCCATGCTCTCCTACGGCACGCCTGGCCTGAAGGGCGGCATGCCCACGATCATTCCCCGTGGCGCCGAGGTCTGGCAGGGTAACGCCGTGGTCCTGCTCTCGCAGGAAGGATTCCCGTACGACCGGGCCGTGCAGCAGGTCATCCCGGGGAAGGGCATAACCGTCCCTCCCCAGACAATCGGCGACCTGAACTACATGTCCAACCTGTCTTCGGTCTACGCAGCGCTGGCGAACAGCGACTCCGTCGAGCGGCAGGTGGCAGCCGAGGCGCACGTCCCCGTGTGTGCCACGACGACGACCGCCACAGCACCTGCGGCGGCGAGCGCCACAGGGAACTGCGGAACCGTCGTAGCGGCATCGCTCCAACAGACCGGTACCGGAGCGCCGCTGCCGCTGATCACGTTGACTTCTTCGGCTGCGACCGCCGCTGAGGCGGCCAAGCTCGCCACCAGCACGATCGCGGTCCTTCAGAACCAGATCAGCAAGCAACAGACCGCCGCCGGTACGCTGGCCAACCAGCGCGTCGAGTTGGAGACGGTCAACAGCGGATCGCCCGCCACGCTCGCTCAGGGTCACAGCAAGAGCATCCCGATCCTCGTGCTGTTTGCCATCTTGTCGGCCAGCATCGCCCTGGCCTTCATCCTAAACAATCACAGCGAAGCTCCAGTCCGCTCCACCCGCCGACGCCTGGATGAGGGACTGGAACAGAACGGGGGCCTGACGTTCGCCGGCACCGGCAACGGTCACGTAGCGGAGTCCGACCACGGTTTGGCTCGGACCAGCGGTGCAAGGATGAAATTGATTGGTCTCCGCAGGTCCGCATCCGGCATCCAGCTTTTCGATGAGGACAGCGCACCTACGGCGCGCGACGCACCCGACGGGTCGTCGCCCACGGACGTGCGCCGGGTACGGAGCGACCGAACGCCACCGCATGTCCAGCGTGGGTCCCGCTTCGAGCCCGAGTCGCGCGACTAAGGCATGATCGCGGCACTCCGCAGGCCGGCGCTGCCGAAATCGGCAGTCATCCTGATCGCCGCTGTCGGATTTCTGGCCGCGGACGTCCTGGTTGGGGGTCAGGCCAAGACGCCGGCCGCCGTCGTTCTGGCCATCGTCGTGTTGCTCGGGGCGGCGCACGTCGCCGCGCGCTGGTCGTGGCTGGTCTCAGGCCTCGTCATCATCGACCTGCTGATCCCAAGCGACGGTCGTTACACGCTCGCGGGCATGGGCGCCTCGTCCTCTTTCCAGCTCGAACCCTACCGGGTGTTCGTGGCCTTGCTCTTGGTCGGATGGATTGCCTCCCTCCTAAGCGATCCTCGAATGAAGTTCCGGCGAACCGGGTTCGAGGGGCCGCTGGGGTTGATCGTGTTCGCGATGGTGGGCTCGCTGCTCCTCAACCCGAGCCGCGTCAACAGCACGATGAGCTTCGTGATCAAGTCGCTGTGGCTTGAGGTGTCCTTCTTATTGATCATCTACCTCATCGTCAGTGTCGTTCGCACCCGCGCAGTCCTCGAATGGCTCGTGAAGACCCTCGTCGTCGCTGGCACGATCGTCGGCTTCAGCGCAATCGTCGAGCGCAAGCTGGGCTACAACGTCTTCAACCACGAGCACCTGCTGCTGCCCATCTTCCATTTCAATCACCCGCAGACCACCGACCTCGTCCGACAGGGAAATGCGCGTGCCCAAGCGTCCTCTGGAATTTCAATCGAGCTTGGCGCGGTCATGGCTATGCTCGTGCCGTTCGCCATCTATCTCGGTGTCACGACGAGCCAGCGCAGGTGGTATGGCGCCGCGCTGGTGATGCTCGCCGGCGGTTTTGCTACCGGCTCCCGAACAGGTCTGATTGCGATCGTGGTCATGCTGGCGGTGTTCATATGGCTACGGCCGCGCCAAACCCTAAGGGCTTGGCCCGCGCTCATTCCGATCCTTGCCGTTACTCACTTCCTCGACCCAGGAGCGATCGGAGGGCTCTATGCGAGCTTCAGCCCCCAGGGCGGACTGGTTGCTTCCGAGAGTCAGACCTTCTACGGCCCGGGGGGGACACAGGAGAACGCGAGCCGCCTATCGCGGTGGGGTCCCGAACTACACAAATTCGCGAGTTACAATCCGCTGGTCGGCGAGGGGTTCGGCACACGGATTGTCGGGAAAACCTCCATCGGAGAGAAGACGACCGGCATCGGCGACTACAGCTTCACCGGTCAGAGGTCATCGACCGGCAGCTCTCAGGACAATGCCGAGATCCTGGACGATCAGTGGCTGGGCACATTGCTCGAGACAGGAGTGTTCGGCGTGCTCGGATGGATGTGGCTCTTCGGCCTGTCAATTAAACGACTGGGCAAGCGCGCCAAGCTCGAGCGAGACGCTCCGGAGGGCTGGCTTCCGGTGGCTATGGCGGCGTCGCTCGCCGGATTCGTCGCTTCGATGTGGTTCTACGACGCCTTCACATTCACGCAAGGTTATTTCCTCATGCATCTCCTGATCGGGTTTACCGCGGTCCTGTTGGCTCTACCCGTCGCGACTCGAACGGGTGCCAACCGGGCGGCCGTGCCGTCCTGATTCGCATGCCGTTCCTGCGCCGCAGCGATAGGTGATTCGCGCTTCGCGGATGGCTTCGCACATGACATCGCGCTCCGACCCACGGAAACTCCGAAAGCGCGTCGGTCCGGCCGCGCTCGATTCGGCGGTCACGGCTGCGGTACCGCCCTCAGAAGGTCAGTCGACCCCCGATGGTCCCGATGGGACAGCCGCGGCGTTCTCGAATGAGCAGGTGCGCGAGGCGGCATTCCGCGGCGTCCGGTGGTTCGGGCTGACGTCCGCCGTCGTCCAGATAGTGAATGTGGCCGCCGCGGTAGTGCTGGCACGGCTTATCTCGCCGGCAGATTTCGGCCGGCTCGCTGTCGCCCTGGTCGTCAGCGAGTTTTCGCTCGTCATCGCCAACGAGACGATCGGCACGCCACTGGTCCAGCGATCCGATATCACGCGCGAGCACCTGGAGGCCGCGACGCTCGTCGGAATCATCCTCGGAGTTGGGCTGGCACTGCTGACGCTATTCGTCGTCCCGTTGGTCACCACGCCGGCGTTTGGCGCGCGTACCAGTGACCTCTTCAGGCTGTTCGCTCCTCAGTTCGCAATCACCGGCCTGATGATCGTTCCGCAGGCGCGGCTCCAGCGCGAGCTGCGGTTTCGCCGCATCGGCCTGTCCGAGGGCATCGGCGTTGTCGTCGGATCCGTGTCATCGGTGGTGCTCGCCTTCGCGGGGCTGGGCGCGGCGTCCTATGTCCTCGGCATGCTCATCAGCGTGGTCATCATGGCGCTTGGCTATATCACCGGCGGCCGCCCGGTCATGCCGCGCTGGCGTCCCAAGCAGATGCGTGAGCTGCTTCGCTTTGGGTTGCCGGCGTCCGCCGCCGGCTTCGCCGCCGTCAGCTATCGGAACGTCGACTACATGATCCTCGGCGCGCGCTTGCCGTCGGTCATCGTAGGCTTCTATTACCGGGCGTTCACCGTCGGGGTCGAATACGAACGGCGTTTGAGCGGGGTCCTCGCCCGGATCGCCTTCCCGGTCTACACGCGCACCGAGGACCCCGCGCGGCGGCTGGCGTTGCGCCTGCGGATAGTGCGGGTGAACGTGTCGCTCGTGTATCCGATGTTGGCACTGTTCATTGCGCTGGCCCCGACACTGATGCCGTGGCTGTTCGGCCCCCACTGGGCCCCGGCCGTGCTACCGGCCCAGATCCTCGCCGTGGCCGGAATGGCCTCGTGCGTGCGCAATCTTCACGCTCCGACGGTGCTGGCAGCAGGCCGTCCGAAGGCGTTGTTCGCATTCTGCTGTATCGAGACAGTGCTGTACGCAACTACCGTATGGGTGGCCGCGTCGTACGGGCTCACCGTGATCTGCGTGGCTGTGAGCGGCTTCCAGATCGCCTCGCTGGTGATCGCGTATACCGTGTTGCTGCACTCGGCGGTGGGCATGAGCCGGGCTCAGATCTTTCGCGACCTGGGTCCCGCGGTTGTGGCGAGCGTTCCGCTCCTGCTGGTCGCGATGGCGGTTCGCCGGGTGCTCGAGGGCCAGGTCCCGGTCCTCGTTCTGCTGATCCTCGCCGGGGCCGCCGGCGGCGCGGTCTATCTGGTGGTGCTCCGCGTCCTGTCCAAGGACGCTTGGAGCGACGTCGTACTACTCGCCCATCGCGTGCTCCCCGGCGTCGAGAGCGTCGCACGGCGCCTCCGCCCTGGCCGAATCCGTCGGCGCCCGTCGCCAGGAACGTTCGGGACTCCCGAGCCCACGCGCGCTTCCGCTTTGGATGAGGTGGAACGCGCCAGGGCCAACTGCGCGGCCGAGGCTCAGTCGGCTCCGGCGCTGACGCAGATTGCTACCAGCGCGAGCTCACCCACGATCAAGACTGTCGATCGCGCCGAACACACCCTGTTCGACGTCGTCCCGAGTCCTGAGGGATAGTCCGAGTCTGTGGGACGATATGGACATCTGCCGCACTGGCTGATTGGGTAGTGCTTGGTGAATCGAAGCCTACCCGCATGGCCTTGGAGCACGGGTAGGGCGAGGCTACGATTCGCGCTATGGAACAGTCACTTCGCGTGTCATCGACGCACCCCAATCCCGCCGGCGAGGCGTGGCGCCTTCCTGAACCGGTGAATCCCGCGGCCAAACTAGGCCGCCGCATGCTGCGTCCCAAATTGCCGCAACGGCTCGAGCCTTTGCGTTCGGCAGCCAAGAAGGTCGTGTGGACGGCAGTCGAGGCACGCGCGGTTCGATCACCATTCCGCTATGCGTTCCGAGAGTTGGTGCGCCCGACGGTGGCCGAGTACCAGCTCCGCGGCCGCCACGGCCGGATCGTTCTCCGCCACCGAAGCGGAGACATTGACATCTTCCACAAGTTTTACGCGTACGGCCTTTACGACTGGCCGGCCAACGTCATCGCCTCGCTGAAGGGCGTGGGCCGGCCGGTCAACGTGGTCGACCTGGGTGCCAACATCGGCTTCTTCGACGTTCACACGAGTGAGGAGCTCGACGTCGGACACGTCATCGTGGTTGAGCCTGATCCCAACAACGCTGCGGTGCTGGAGCGCGTACGTAACGCGAACGGTGCCAACTGGGAGATCATCCGCGCCTGCGCATCGAATCGCCCGCATGTTGTGCGTTTCCGCTCCGGTTTTCACAACCTCTCGCGCATCGATGCCGATGGCGACAGCACTACCCCCGCGGTTGACGTCTTCCCGCTCGTGGCCGACGCGGACCTCGTGAAGATGAATATCGAGGGCGCCGAGTGGGACATCCTTCAGGATCCACGCCTCGCCGATACGTCCTGCGTCTGGATCGTCGAGTACCACCGCATCGCAAACCCGGAACCCCGGATCACGGGACTGGTCCAGCGACTGTTCGGGCAGGCCGGTTATGCGACGCACGTCGTGATGAATCACGATCAGAACGGGCTGGTGTGGGCGTGGAAAGCCGATCCGGCTGACCCCGCTCCTGCTGGAAAGCGCATCTAGCTCCACTCGCCAACCAGGCGGCCAAGCTCGAAGCGACGGGCTTCTCCTCCACCATCGGGTCAAGCCGGCTCACACATTCCCGACGCTGAGATCACGCTGCCCTCGGCCAGCTGTCGTCAGACGGTCTCTGCGCGCGAAGAACGGCGGCGTGAGCGGATGCACCCGAACCCGTCCTTCACGGGCCGGGCCCCGCCTCGTGAGACTTTCGATGCTGGACCTGGACGATTGTTCGAGCCGACTGGTAGGTTTGGCGCATATGGAGGCCGGGCATCTAACGGCGATCCTGCGTTGCGGTCGATACCGGCGGGTAGTTGACCCCAGGCTCGAAGGGACCGGATGCGTCGTGTAGCGATTTGCTGTGTTCTCAGTCTGCTGATGGTCGCCGCGGTCGGGCGTGCTGCGCCGCTTGGCCCCCATCGGGTGGCTTCGGCGCGGCCGGGGGGCGGAGGCGGGACGGTCCTGTTAGGCGATCGGAAGGTTGAGCGCGTGGTCGGCCGGACGAGGGCTGGTCGGGCGGAGGCGTTTCCGTTCGCCGCGCACAGAGCCGGGAAGGTGTCAGCGATCAGGGTCTACGTGGACGCCCACAACAAGGCCAGGAAGCTCATCGTGGGTCTCTACTCGAGCCGTTCCGGGAATCCCGTTAGACGCGTGGCCTCGGGGACGCTTTCCTCGCCTAAGGCCGGGGCCTGGAACACGGTCAGCGTGACGCGGGCGACGGTCCGAGCTTCGAGCACCTACTGGATAGCCGTGCTCGGACGAGGTGGGACCCTCTACCTCCGGCACCACAAGAACGGTTCCTGCCAGGGCGAGACCTACCTCAAGTCCCACGTGGCCTCGCTTCCACGGTCGTGGGATCGCGGGACTCGTCTGAATGCCTGCCCTATCTCGGCCTACGCCACAGGCCACCCGACCACCTCTGGAATAATCGGCCCGCCGACCGGCCCGACGTCTCCCCCTGGAACCAGCGGCGTGCCCGCTGCGCAGGTCGGGGCGCCAACGCCCGCGGGCGTGTCCTGCACCCAGGCGCTCAACCCTGGCGCAAACGTCGGGAGTGCTCTCTCGTCCGCGTCGGCGGGTTCCGTCGTCTGCCTCAACTCCGGCAGTTGGCCGGCGATCACGCTCAGCGGCATCGCTCCGGCGTCTCCCGGCGTGACGCTCGCCGCGACCCCGGGTCAGACCGTCGTCGTGCCGGGCTTTACGGTCACCGGCTCCAGCACCCGGAACCTCACAATCGAGGGGTTCAACATCACGCAACCAGGTAACCTGGGAAATCCCGCCGGCGGCAACACCAGCGTCGGTATTCAACTCTTGTGCGGCATCTCCGGCGGCGTCACGGTCGCATACAACACGATCGAAGACCAGCCGAAGGGCGATGGGGTGTACACCTACGCGAACAGCTGCGGTGGTGGCGGCCATACCCAAAATGGCGTCACGATCGAGTACAACCAGATCGATCACGTCGCCACTGGCATGGAGATCGACGGAGGCATCTCAGAGGAGCTGAACTTCGTCGTCTCACACAACGTGATCGGCCCCTATCTCCAGGATGGGAGCGACGGGCATTACATCCAAGTACAAGGCATCTCCGGCCTCACGATGAACAACAATGCCTTCGAGGGTCCGCCCGACCCGAGCTACCAGAACTGCGCGGCAAACGGTTCAGCCTCGCATCTCAATGTGGTTCACGTCGATACTGGTGAAACGAATTTCACGTTCGATAACAACATACTGTGGCATACGGGGGCCTGCGGACAGAGTGTGCTGATCCAGGACACTCCGCTCGACAACATTGCGATGGTGAACAACCTCGATGTCGAGGATCCGTCGTGCGGGCCGGCGCCAAGTTGCGAGTCCACGTTCGCGCTTGTCGAAGCCCCGCACGGCTTCGCGTTCGAGCACAACACGATCGTGAACGCCCTCCGCGGCACCACGCTCGGATATACCACAGGCGGGACCTACACCGATCCAAACGGTATGACCGGCGAATACAACATCGCAGCCGGCCATGCGGAGGTCGGAGAGCAGGACTATGACTCGTGGAAGTGCTCTAGCTCATGCACCACCGGGTACAACACGTCTCAAGACTCGAGCGCCACCAGTGTGTTTGGAGGGTCGGGCAACGTTGTGAACTGGACACCGACCTGGACGACAACGAGTTGGACGCCGGTCAGCGGCCCCGGCTATCGGGCTTCCCCTGCCGGTTATTACCAGCCGGCGAGCCTGAGCATCGCGAACGCTGGTTACCAGGGACACATCGGGCCGTAACTACGACAGCCACCGCGACTTCTGCGGGGTCGCCGGCTACGCTCTCGACGATCCTCGCGCAGCGCACTTAGCCGCGCGCCGCAATCACGCCCCGCATCATGCGCCTGCGGAGCTCACGACGCGTGAAGCGTCGATAGGCGGAGTCCTCGACCCGTACGGTTCGGCGTCCTGCCGCGCGGACATAGCCGAACAGATACGCGAAACCCGACATCCCGTGGGGAGGGCTGCACGCCAGCTTGACCGACCGCAGCGCCACCCAGCTTGGTGGATAGTGCGTGATGTATGCGCATTCGCCGAGCCGGACGCGGCCACGTACCACACCGTCAGCGCTGCCCCACCGCCGGTGGTGCACGGAGACGAGATCCTCGAAGCTAACAGTGGCGAACCCACGCATCCGTGCGTACGTCTCATCGATCGTGTCCCAGGCTAGCCGTTCTTGAACCCCGCCGATCGCCTCAAAGCATTCGCGCGCATAGCACTTGAGCGCGCCGTGGACATGATGGCGGGGAATCACGAGTCGGCGCTCTTCTCCATCCGGCATCGGCTCGACCAACACGCCACCCGCAAGTCCGAGACTTGGCTCGGCCGCAAACCGCTCAAGCAGGACGCGAAGGTAGTGGGGCGCCAGCTCGATGTCGCCGTCCAGCTTCATGATGTGGGTGTACTGTCGCCATTCGACGTCCGCGAGTCCCAGATTGAAGTTCCGCGGAGCAGCGGCGCGCGCCAGTCGATCTCGAGCGCCGGCGTGTGGCGACGTACGTTCGGCTTCCACCACGTCCATGAACGGGACCTCGCGCGAGAGCGAGTGCAGGAGCTCGAGGGTGCCGTCGGTCGAGGCATCCTCCACCACGATCCATCGCGCCGGTTGGAGTTGCTGCGCGGCCACTGCATTCACCACGCGCTCGATATGGGCCGCTTCGTTGCGGACCGGAGAGACGATCAGGATTCGCGGCGTCATCAGCGGGGCTGAACAACTGTTGGTCGATCCACCGGCCCGCAGCGGGGGGCCATCACCTTGCCGACGATTCCACACATTTAAAGGATCAAACGTTCGTCCGCCCGCGCTTCTTGCGGCTCGGCTACCCAGGTACGCCACGATCAGCCGCGCGAGCGCGCTCGGCAAGGTCCGGCGCTCGAGCGCGAGGAGTCCTGTCCCCTGCGGGCGCTCGAGCATCGCCGCAGCGACGTCCGGTTCCGGCTCCTTGACATTCGGTGGCGTCCGCCACCTAGACGAGCCCGAAGGCCGGTCGGCCGGGAAGCGACCTTATGGGCCGATTTGTCCTTGGTAGCCGGCGCCGGAGATGCTCAGGCCTGTGGGCTGGTAGTAGCCAGTCGGGGGTGGCTGGTAGCCGGGGCCGCTGACCGGAGTCCACGTCGTGGTCGTCCAGCTCGGTGTCCAGCCCGTCACGTTGCCCGATCCGCCGAACACGCTGGTGGCCGTCGTGTCCTGCGACGTGTTGTCCGCCGTGGTGCAGGAGCTCGAGCACGACCACGAGTCATAGTCGTGCTGCCCGGACTCGGGGGTTCCCTCCGCGATGTTGTACTCAGCGGTCATGGCGTTCGGGTTCGAGTAGCTCTCGCCGTTTGTGTCCCCGAGGGTCGTTCCTCGGAGCGCGCCGACGATCGTATTGTGCTCGAACGTGAACCCGTGGGGGGCTTCGACGAGCGCGAACGTCGAATCGCAGGGGTAGGGAGTCATCGTCGCGCACCCCGGGTCCTCGACGTCGAGGTTGTTGGTGATCGCGATGTTGTCGAGCGGAGTGTTCTGGATCAGCACCTCTTGGCCGCACGCCTGCGTGTGCCAGAGGATGTTGCCGGCGAACGTGACGCTAGTTTCGCCATTGTCGACGTGCATGACGTTCAAATGCGAGTTGGCGCCGCTCGGATTGCAGATCTCCTCGCTGGCATCCGGCGGCCCCTCGAACACGTTGTTGTCCACCGCGAGACCAGCAACACCCTGGAATTGGATGTAATGCCCCGACCCCTCATACTGGATATCCGGGCCGATCACGTTGTGAGCGAACGTGAAGTTCTCCTCCTCGGTGTCCCCCCCATCAACCTGCAATCCATTTTCGACATGATCAATCTGGTTATATTCGATTTCAACATCATCCTGGGTGTGCCCACTCCCACAGTTGCCGGCAAATGCGAAGATCGCGTCGCCCTTCGGCTGGCCCTCGATGGTGTTGTACTCGAGATTGAGGCCGGAGATGCCGCACAGAAGTTGGATGCCATTGTTCGGGTTACCGTCCTGCGGGTTACCCGTGTTGCCAGGCGCCGTGATTGCGAACCCCTCGATTGTGAGGTTTTGGGTGTTCGAGCCCGTGACCGTAAAGCCCGGGACAACGACGGTCTGGCCCGGGGTCGCAGCCAGCGTCACGCCAGGAGACGCGGGCGCGATCCCGCTGAGCGTGATCGCCGGCCAACTACCGGAGTTCAGGCATACGACCGCCCCCGGCGACGCAGACGAGAGCGCACTCCCAACATTCGCGCCAGGATTGAGCGTCCGAGTACACGTAAGCCCGCTCGGCGTCGGCGCCCCGACCTGAACCTGCGAACCCGAAGCCGTTTCACCCGTCACCACACCCGTCGGAGCAGAACTGGCCGACGTCGACCCGCCAGCGCTCCTGGCGGTCACGACCGAACGGACCGTGCTCCCCACATCACCCGCCTGCAGCGTATAGCTACTCGATGTCGCCCCAGAGATGCTCGTACAACTCCCGCCGCTGGCGTTGCAGTCCTGCCACTGGTACGCATACGACGTCCCGGCATCGCTCCAGGAGCCAGTCGTGGTCGTCAATGCGTCGCCTTGGACCAGATCGCCGATGATCTCCGGCGAGCCACTGCTTACAGGGGGGAGGGTTAGGGCCGGCGGGGGGAGGGCACCGGAGGTGCTCGTGGTCGTGGTTATCGTGGTGGCAGGGGGAAGCGTCGAGGCCGGCGGGGCACGCGTTCCGAACGTCGTCGTGCTGTTGCCCCTGCCGCTGGTCGGGTGGCCTGTGGCGTAGGCCGAGATAGGGCAGGCATTCAGACGAGTCCCGCGATCCCACGACCGTGGAAGCGAGGCCACGTGGGACTTGAGGTAGGTCTCGCCCTGGCAGGAACCGTTCTTGTGGTGCCGGAGGTAGAGGGTCCCACCTCGTCCGAGCACGGCTATCCAGTAGGTGCTCGAAGCTCGGACCGTCGCCCGCGTCACGCTGACCGTGTTCCAGGCCCCGGCCTTAGGCGAGGAAAGCGTCCCCGAGGCCACGCGTCTAACGGGATTCCCGGAACGGCTCGAGTAGAGACCCACGATGAGCTTCCTGGCCTTGTTGTGGGCGTCCACGTAGACCCTGATCGCTGACACCTTCCCGGCTCTGTGCGCGGCGAACGGAAACGCCTCCGCCCGACCAGCCCTCGTCCGGCCGACCACGCGCTCAACCTTCCGATCGCCTAACAGGACCGTCCCGCCTCCGCCCCCCGGCCGCGCCGAAGCCACCCGATGGGGGCCAAGCGGCGCAGCACGCCCGACCGCGGCGACCATCAGCAGACTGAGAACACAGCAAATCGCTACACGACGCATCCGGTCCCTTCGAGCCTGGGGTCAACTACCCGCCGGTATCGACCGCAACGCAGGATCGCCGTTAGATGCCCGGCCTCCATATGCGCCAACCGTCCAAGCGGCTCGAACAATCGTCCAGGTCCACGTTCACCAGAGCGCACCGCCCGCCTCGGCGGGCGCAATGATCGGTCGGCCCCCGTGCCGGCCTCAGGCGGGACAGATCCGAGCCTTTCCCTCGATCCCTTCGACGACGGCCATCGGCCCGTCGCCGAGCGAACCGTGATCTCACCCAAGTCGCGCCAGGACAAAGCCCTAACCGCAACCGAAAGCTACGGCGGGGCCCGCCAGCCATGCCGCGGCCCGCCTGTCAAGCCGGACGCTGGTTGGTGGCTGACACCGAGCCGAACCCGATCGCCGGTCGCGAGCCAAGCAACATCATGGGCCGATGTGCCCCTGGTAACCAGCGCCGGTGATCGCGAGCGCGGTCGGTCGGTAATAGCCGAAAGGTGGCGACTCATAGCCTGGACCGCTTGTCGGCGTCCAACTCGTCGTCGCCCAGCTCGGCGTCCATTTCACCGTGTTGTCAGTCCCGCGAAGCATCGTTTCAGCGCTCGAATCAGCGGAAACATTGTGCCGAGTGGCGCAGAACCGGGTGCAATCCCAGGTCCCGTAGTTTGTCTCTCCAGATTCGCCCGGAGCCGGCACCGTAATGTTGTACTCAGCGGTCATCCCGTGCGGATCCGTGTATGTCCCATCCGCGCTGGATACATACCCGAGTGTGATTCCTCGGGCGGCGTTGACGGACGTGTTGTGCTCGAACGCGAGGCTGTGCGGGGCCTCGATTAAGACAGACTCTGCCTGGCAGCCATTCGAATCGTTGCTGTTGCACGCGGGGTCCTCAACGTCGAGGTTGTTCTCGATCGTCATGTTGTCCATCGGCGTGTTCTGGATCAGCACGCTTTCGCCGCAGGTCCGCACGTGCCACATGATGTTGTTGTCGAATGTGACGTTGATCTGGCCCTCATCGACGTGCAGCACGTTGAGATGTGAAGCGGAGCCGTTCGCGGCGCAGTCATCATAACCAGGGTCGGGCGGGCCCTCGAAGGCGTTGTTGTTCATCGTCAGGCCGCTGATGCCTTGTATTTGCACGTAATGCCCGTATCCCCCATCCTGGATGTAGGGGCCGATCACGTTGTGCGAGATGACGAAGTTCCGTTCCTCCCTCATCCCGCCGTCGATCTCGACGGCTGTTCCGACGTGATCAATCTGATTGTGCTCCACCGTGACGCCAGACTGCGTGGAGCCGGTATGTGGGCTGCAGTTATTCGCGAATGCGTAAATCCCATCCCCGTTCGGCTGGTCCTCGATCGTGTTGTATTCGAGCCTGACGCCGCCGGCGATCCCGCACAAGAGCTGCACGCCATTGTTCGGATTTCCGCCCTGGCTATCACCCACGTTCCCCGGGACCCTAATGTCGAACCCCTCGATCGTAAGGTTTCGCGTGCTGGCGCCGGTGACCGTGATGCCCGGCACGATGACGGTCTGACCGGGGGTCGCTGCGAGCGTCAGGCCAGGCGACGTGGGAGCGACGCCGCTGAGCGTGATCGCCGACCACGTTCCGGAGCTGAGGCAGACGACGGCACCCGGCGACGCGGAAAGGAGCGCACTCTCGACGTCTGCGCCTGGACTCAGCGTCTGAGTGCAGCTAACGCCCGCAGGCGTCGGCGCCCCGACCTGCAACGCGGGGCCGCTCTTCGCCGGAGGTGAAACGGCCGTACGCGTCGAGCTTGCCGACGCTGAGCTCAACTGTGGCCGGCGCTTAGAAGCGCCGCACGCGGCCAGCATCCCGACCACGAGCAGTGCCGGGAGAATGAACCAGATTCGCTGCATGATCGCATCGCCAGGAGCCGCCACGTCGACCCCAGACCTCTAGACGAACAACTCGACCCAGGCGAGCTCCCGCCTGTCCATTCGTCTAGTCGTTGGTCTCGTGTACCACCGCATCGCCTTGTCCGTGACCAGTGGCGCCAGCGCACTCGAGCGCTAGCTGAAGAACAAGAAATGAGTCGGCTCTCCCTCGCTCCCGACCCGAAACGCCGGCTCCCGAACGCGACCATCCCCAGTCGCTATCCGTCGGGCGCCACCTGCTGCGTCGACTCCCTGAGCCGATAGCGCCACCGTGTCTTGACTTTATCTCCCCACCCACCCGATCGAAGAACGCGCCTCGCCCCGAGGTCGGCGGCCTGGACGGCCGTACGCACCGCGTTAATGCCTACGGCTCGGAGGGTCGGTCCGAATACGAGCATGTCTTGCTCGCTCCACGTCTCGCTCCCAAACTGATGCTTGTACGCCGCATCTCCGGATCCAAAGTCCACGATACGAATCGACGGATCGCCGCATAGATCTTCGATCACCCGGCACAGCAGATACGTGCCGACGCGATGATTTGCCAAGGCGGGGTCGTATCCTGTCGGCCCCGTGTAGAAGGTATCGCCGTACTTCTCGCCCGTCCAGAAGGCGACCGGAGCCTCGGCGAGGTAGAGAACGTAGGCCCGAAACCAGCCTCGCGTCAGGGAGAGCTCAACCAGAGACCGTTGCTCTGGCGAATCGGCGAAACCGACGCCGAGTCCGCGCTGATAGGTCTTCCCCGCGACGATTTCGAGATCTTCACGAATCCGTGTGAGGTCATCCGGACCGGAGAGAACCCTGAGCGACGCGTCGGCATTGAACGTTCGCTCGAACCTGTTGCGGTAGAGCTTTATGTTCTTACGGGTTCCCTTGGAGCGGGAGGCAAGGAACTCGTCGAATGTCTCGGGCAGTGTGAGCTGGTGGTGAGTACGCTGCTGCACCAGGAACTCGCGGCGAAAGTGGGCGACACGTCTCTCGAGAGTCCGGACCAATGGAGACTCGCTCGGGAGACCCGGGAGGCGGATGAGGTCGGCATCTCGTGCCGAGAAGACCTCAAGCGCCGCATCCGTCAGTTGCATTGCCGCCGCCTCGTCCGTGGGGCTCACCACCCCGCCGAGCGTAGCGGTGAGAGATCGCACAGTCGGCGCGAATACTCTCGCATAGCCGAACCGGCTCGTGAGCGGGACGTTCTCGATCCACGCCGCGAGCGCTGCGATAGTTCGTCCATCGCGTTCGACGAGAATGGCATGCGGTCGTTCGATGTACGGTCGGGCGGCTATGACGCGCAGGTAGAAGTCGACGTCGGCGTCCATTCGCCCCCACGGAACAGCCCCCCACGCATCTCGGAGCCTTTCCACCTCGTCTAGCGACCGAGCCACGCTCACGTGTGTCCCTCGATCAGCTTTGGATCCTGGGCCTACCACCGGAGCGTGTGCGGACACGTGTACGCGAGGCATAACACGCTGAGCATTGTAGAGAGTGAGACGCATCGTGGTTCTTTCGGAGGTCCCGCGGTTGACTGTTGAGGGCTGGCGAATTTCTGTTAAACCACTCTCTCTCGCGTAGCCACCTTCCGACCGTCAAGCTCGGCGGTATGGCTCGCTCGCTGACTAACTAAGCCAAGCCATCTGCTCGAGGCGAACCGACCGACAACCGTGCCCGGCTCAGGTGGCGGCGAACTCCGGTGTGCTAATCAGTCCGTTGACATGCGCATAATGACTGGCCTCGGTCCGGTTGCCGACGTCCAGCTTTCGATAGACGTTCGATAGGTGGAATTTGACCGTCTGCTCGGTCACCCAGAGCTTCTGGGCGATCTCGCCGTTGGTCGATCCAGCGGCTACCAGCTGCAGGACCTCAAGCTCGCGAGAGGTGAGCGAAGACTGCTCGCCTGCCAGCACAGCGTAACGGGCGAAGCCTACAGAACGAGAGCGCTTGTACACATGGACGACATGCCCCTCAATCGTCTCCCGGAGGAGCGTCGTGAGGGCGGCGGGGTGGGTCGCCTTAGAAATCGCGCCGGCCGCGCCGGCGTCGAAGATGGCATCGAGCCACTCGGAGTCCATCGATGTGGTCAGCACGATCACGTCTGCATCGCTCCGCTCGGCCTTGATCTGCTCGACCAGCTCGATCGCCTGATCCGACCGGTCCATGTCGTCGACCAGGACCACGTCCGGCTCCGCCTCGACGACCTTCTGGACCGACCCCGTGCGCGCGTTGACGTGGCCTAGCAGCTTGAACTCGCCGCTCTTGCGCAAACCAATCGCGATCGCTTCCACGATCAGCGAGTTGTCTGCTACGACAACCAGCCGCTTCATCGAACTTCGTGCCCCCACGGCCTGCATTTTTCGTTCGTCCTCTCGTATGGTGATCAACCTGATTGCGTCCAAAGCTGCTCGCAGCCCCGTACTATGAGTCGGGACCCTCCGTGCGAGGGTCCTTCGGGCCGCGTGTAACGTAGCCCCGAACTCGTGAGGGCGTGCTGGACCAAGGTACAGGTGCCGTCCCCTCCTCCCCGGTCCCTCGACCGGGATTACGACCGGTATTGGGTTCCTGGTCTAGCGCAAAGCCGACGTCCGTGTTCATGCTACTCGGCGATGAGCTCAGTCACATCCATCAGCACGCACCGAAACCACCCGGAGCCCGAGGCTGACGCCCCCATCGCGGGGTCACCCTACGGCGTTAATGACCTGATCGCCGCGATGGACGACCACACCCGCAAGCTGCTTGGGCGGGGACGGCTGGAGCGGCGCGCCTGGCTAGTCCCGCGCAGTCTCCTCGCCGCCGATCTCTGCGGCCTCAGTCTTGCCTACCTCCTGACCACCCTCTTCTGGGGCGAAGCGGGGGCGTTCGGCTCGTTCCGTGAGATCTTGGTGTTCTTGGCGACGCTCCCGTGCTGGGCGCTCGTGGCCAGGCTGCAAGGGCTGTACCGCTCAGACCAGGAGCAAGCCGACCATTCGACCGCAGACGACGTGGTCGCGGTCTTCCACCTGGTCACAATCGGCGTGTGGGTGCTGCTCGTCGCCACTCGACTCGACGGACGGACAAACCCGGGCATTTGGGCGCTCATCACGTTCTGGGGGGTTACCATATGCATCCTGCCGATCGCCCGAACGGTCGCGCGCCGGGCTTGCAAACGGGCGCAGGCCTACGAGCAGAACACCCTGATCGTTGGCGCCGGTGAGGTCGGCCAACTGATCGCCCGCAAGCTCGTCAAGCACCCGGAGTACGGTGCGAACGTCGTCGGATTCATCGACCGCGATCCTAAGGCCCGGCGTCCCGATCTCCCCGAGCACCTGGCAATTCTCGGCGGTCCGGAGCGGCTGGCGGACATCGTCAAGTGTCTCGATGTCGAGCGAGTGGTGATCGCCTTCTCGAACGAACCGGTGGCGGAGCTGCTATCGCTGCTGCGCCAGCTGCGGGCCTTCCCGGTCCAGATCGATCTTGTCCCTCGACTCTTCGAGCTCGTCAGTCCTCGCATGACGGTGCACTCCGTGGAGGGATTGCCCCTGCTTGGGCTGCCGCCCAACGCGGCATCGCGGAGCTCGCGAGCGCTCAAGCGGGTCATCGATATCGTCGGAGCCGCCGCCGCGCTGACCCTCCTTGCTCCGGTGTTCGCCTACATCGCGCTGAGGATCCGGCTCGACTCCGAAGGGCCCATCTTCTTCCACCAGACCCGCCTTGGGACGAACATGAAGGAGTTCACCGCCTTGAAGTTCCGCACGATGAAGGTGAACACGGACGAGTCGGTACATCGGATGGCGATCAAGCAAATCATGTCGTCCGATGCCGTCGCAACCGAGAGTGGGGGCGTCTATAAGCTCGAACGCGCCGACGCCGTCACGAAGTTCGGGAGTCGCCTACGCCGAACCAGTCTCGACGAGCTGCCGCAGTTGATCAACGTGCTCAAGGGCGACATGTCGCTGGTCGGGCCGCGGCCCTGCATCCCGTACGAGACTGAGAACTTTGAGCCTCATCACCTTGAGCGCTTCGCCATGCCGCAGGGGATCACCGGCCTGTGGCAGGTGACTGCCCGCGCCAACTGCACATATGGAGAGGCGCTCGACATGGACATCGCGTACGTGCGCGGCTGGTCGCTCGGCCTCGACCTCCGGCTGCTGCTACGCACACCGCTCTCCGTGCTACGCCAGCGGTCCTCAACAGCGTGACCGGCGCTCCCCGCGCCGGTCGGACCGGCGAGGCGGGCTAGGTCAGGAAGCGACCGCTTCGCCGCCGTTCAGCAGACCGTTGACGTGGGCGTAATGGCTCGCTTCGGTCCGGTTGCCGACTTCAAGCTTGCGGTAGATATTCGAGAGGTGGAACTTGACCGTTTGCTCGGTCACCCAAAGCTTCCGAGCGATCTCGCCGTTCGTCGATCCGGCGGCCACGAGCCGCAGCACCTCGAGCTCGCGCGCCGACAGCACGGACTCCTCCGCCGCCTGCGCGGTGCCGGACGATCCCGCGACCGAGTCGGCGGGCTTGTGGACGTGGAGCAGTCGGCCGTCGAGCGTCTCGCGGATCAGCGTGGCCAGCGCGCCGGGGTTCGTCGCCTTGGAGACCGCCGCACTCGCGCCGGCGTCGAAAATCTCGTCGAGCCGCGCGGATTCCGGCGACAGCGTGAGCACGATAACCGCGATGCTGTCGCCTGCGGCCCTGATCTGCCGAATGAGCTCGACCGCACGATCGGACTGGTCCATCTCGTCGATTAGCACGGCGTCGGGCCCGGCCTCGACGATCTGCTCGACCGACGCCGTGCGCGCATCGAGGTGGTCAAGCAGGTTGAACTCCCCGCTCTTGCGCAAGGCAATAGCGATCGCTTCGACGATCAGCGAGTCCTCCGCGACGACGACGAGTCGCCTCACAAGACATCCGTCCCCAACAGGTGTCGATTCAAAAAAGGCTCCTGGGTCCTTGGTGGTTCGCCGTTCGCCGGCTCGCCTCCATCACGACGACCGGCCCGCGCATGCCAGCCCGACCGCGCGTACAGCACGGAACGGCGGTTCGCAGCGTTCGTGCCGTGTGAAGTTTATCGCAGCCCCTAAAGCGTTCAGGAAGTTGAACGGCTGAGTGCCACCCCGGCCTATTGCCCGTATCAGGACGCGACAGCATGCTTCTGAACGAAGGGAGGCCACGGACCGAGGACCGGCCCGCCGCCCACCCGGGAAACACATATAGGACCAGGTGAGTCCTGCCCGCTTGCTCGTGGGGGCCGCGGGGGCAGGCCTGGTCTTGGGGCAAATCAACGGAAGGGCACCATGAAGCGACTTGTCGTCGTAGCCGACAACCCATTGATCGTAGGGGCGATTCGCACGGGACTGCGCGAAAGCGGGGCATTTGAACTGCTCGGCTACGTCGACCCTCGCAAGACCACGGCCGCACGTATCACCGAGGCAGGTGCCGAGGTTGTGCTCGTGGACGAAGGCGGCGACTCCGAAGCCGCTGTTGCGCTGATCCAGAGCCTGCGCGAGCAGGACGAAGACATCAAAGTGATCGTGCTAGCGCTCCGCATGGAGGGCGAGTGGCTCGAGCGGGCGTTCGCCGCCGGCGCCAACGGCGCGATGTCCAAGGCGATCCACCCGTCCGCCCTCGCCACGCTCATCCGCGAGACGGTCGCGGGTCACATCGTCCACTCGCCGGCGAGCCTTCGCTCGACCAGCCCACCGCCCGCCGCCGTTGCCGCCGAGCACTCGGCACTGACCGATCGGGAGACCGAGATCCTGCGCTTCGTCGCATCTGGGGCCACCAACGCCGAGATCGCGCGCCAGCTGTGGATCACACAGCAAACGGTGAAGTTCCACGTCTCGAACGTGTACCGCAAGCTCGACGTCGCCAACCGCACCGAAGCGTGTCATTACGCGCACGTCAACGGGTTGGTCGCGCCGCACGAGCCGCTGACAGTGGTTCAGGCGCCCGCGCCGGTGCGCGCCGCGCGACCGGCGCTCGCCATCGCCTCGTAGCCGCACGACGAGCAATCGCGTCCGCGCCTCCGCGAGTAGCGGTCCACTCGGGCCGTTACTCAGATATGAAGCTGCGCGGCCTCGTCCTGATCGACGATGGCGTTCCCTATCACCTGTCCCAGAGCCGTGTCCGCATGCCCGCGCTGGAGCACGTGGCCAACCGGCCAATCCTGGACCACGTGCTCGAGGCGATGCACCGGGAGGGCGTTGAGGAGGTCCTCATCGCGGCGCCGGCCGGGCTGGCCGGCGAAATCCGCCCGCGCATCGACGCACACAGAAACCTTGCGTTGCGGTATCTCGAGCACGAGCCGCAACTCGACCTGCCCGGCGCGCTCCGGCTGGCCGCGCCGGCGCTGGACGGTGCACCGTGCATCGTCCATCGCGCCACGGGTTTGCTCGAGGAGCCGCTCGGACGGTTCGTCACCCGGCTCCACGGCGCGGGGGATGCGCTGCTGGTCGTCCACCAGGCGCCGAGTCCGGATGAACACCTCAGCCCCGCCACCCAGGACATGCTCCACCTGGCGGAGTTCAGCGGCGACCACGCGCTGGGCATGGCCGGCGTGTGGCTGTTCGGTCCCGGGGCCCTGCCGATCGTGGCCTCCTCCGCGTGGGGCTCCGGTGGCGATGTCGACCTCACTCCACTGGGTGCGCAGATTGCGGCCGCTGGCGGCTCCTTCCACGTCGAGCTGGCCGACAGCTGGCGTCAATACCGCGGCGATCCGCTCGAGCTCCTCGAACTCAACCGTATCGTCCTCGACAGACTGGATACCGGCCTGCGCCAACGGGCCAACAACGGCAACCAGATCGAGGGCCGGGTTTGGATCCACGAGACCGCGAGCGTTCGCAACAGCGTGATCGTTGGACCGACTGTGATCGGGGCGCGCGCGCGAATCGCTGACTCCTACATCGGTCCCTATACGTCCATCGGCGAGCGCGCGTGCATTGAGGGGGCCGAGATCGAGCGCTCGATCATCGCCGCCGGCGCCAAGGTTCAACACATTGGCGGCCGCCTGGTCGCGAGTGTTGTCGGGCCGGACGCGCGAGTATTCCGTGATTTCTCGCTCCCGCGAGCCTTGCGCCTGCGGGTGGGCGCGGGCACCGAAGTGGCGCTCTGCTGACGGCTCGCTAGCGGTGGCCCCGGAGCTCGCGCAGCGCACCTCTCGCCAGGTCGGCGACTTCGTCATGGCCGCGCTGCTCGGCCCGGTGATACGCCGCCTCCGCACCGCCTAGGTCGCCACGCTCCTCGAGAAGGACACCTAGGTTAAACACGGCCGCGACATGGCCGCGCTCGCCGGCGCGGCGGAATGCGGCCTCGGCGCCGGCCAGATCTCCCCGGTCCGCCAACAGCCCGCCCAGACTGAACGCGGCAGAAGCGTGTCCTCGCTCATCCGCACGGCGAAGGGCCGCTTCGGCCTCCTCGAGGTCGCCGCGTCGATGCAGGAGACTGGCAACCGCGTAGGCGGCGGCAGCGTCGCCCCTCTCGTCCGCCCGCCGATAGGCCGACTCTGCTTCGCTGTGGTCGCCCCGGTGCTCCAGGAGGGCTCCGAGATTCAGCGCAGCCAGCGCGCTACCGCGCTGATCTGCACGCCGGTAGGCAGCCTCGGCGCTCGACTCATTGCCACGGTGCTCCAGGAGGACGCCGAGATTGAAGGCACCGTCGGCGTGGCCGAGTTCGTCGGCACGCCGGTAGGACGCTTCGGCTCTTTGGAAGTCCCCGAGCTCGGCGTACATACCACCCAGGTGGAACGCCGCCTCGGGATGACCAACGGCGTCGGCGCGGCTGTAGGCACGTTCGGCACCGACCAGGTCGTGTTGGTCCTCGAGCGCCCTGGCCTCCGCGAATATCGCTGGGGAGTCGGGAACGTCCGCCGCTCCCGCACCAACACGACGCGCGACTGGGGCCTCAGAGCCGGGCCGCGGCGTTCCAGCCTCGGGAGCTATTGGTGCCGACTGGGCACCGGGACCGGTGCCGCTCCGCGTCCGGGTCAGTACCGTGAGTGACATCAAGCCGCCGACAAGCGCAGCTAGGCGCGCCAAACGAGGCCGCCACTGGAACGCCAACTCCGGGCGGCGAGCAGGCAATCGAGGTAGTTGCAGCGTCGGCTGCGGTAGGCGCCGCAGGCCAGTCGAGAACCGCGGCATACGAAGGCGAGGTCGCCGGAGTCGCGTTCTCCAGCCGAGCAATGCTGGCGCCAAGCCGGTTCGCCAGCGTCCGAGGCCGGCGGCAGCCACCCCGGCGGGGCCCGCAGCGCCATGGACAAGCTGCGAGCGCCTACGCACCGCGATGATGGCGCAGGCCGCAAGTAGTAACGCGATCGCGGCCGCGAGCAGAACCCAGTTCGTGCCGTCGCCTTGGGCCGGCGAGATCACGTCGCTGTTCGCAGGAGGCGAGCTCGCCGGAGGGGCAGGTGTCGTTGGGTGACCACCGCGCCGGCCGCCGCGAGCATGGAGCCCGGCCGACACCGCCTGATTTGCGGCGGGGCGTGCCGCCGCCGAGCCGACCGGCCGGAAGATCTGGCGGATCATGTTGAGCGACGTGTCGGCGATCAGCGCAATCGACGAGCCGGGACTCGAAACAGTTGCGCACGAGGTGTGCGCGTTCGCGCTGCGGAGGCCGGCCACCGCAGCCTGCTCGATCTGGTTTTCGCGACGGGCACTCAGGTGGAGGATCCGCGCAACCTGCCCAGGGTTGTACGCGCGTCCTCCGTTCAAGCCGGTTCGCAGAAGCAAGGTGTCCTTCTGACGCGGCGTGATCGAGCCGAGGCAGCCGTGGAGCCGAGCGACGAGCGCGACGAGCTTCTGCTGGCCGAGGGGCGGACGGCGAGCGTACTTGCCTGACCGTGATCCTCCCACCTTTTCGGCGCCCCGCGCAGCGTAGGCTGCGGCGTGACCCGACGACCGCGCGGCCGAGCTTGCCGCCGAGCCTTGTGCGTTGTCGGCGTAGCCAGAGGCACCAGACGCGCCGCCGGCCGAGCCACCAGCCCCCGGCATCGACGATCCGCTAGCCCCCCTCGGCGGGTTCGCTGAGCCCGAGGGACGCGAGCCCGTCCTACTGCCAGACGAGCCACCGGCGCCAGACGGCAGGGATGGCGCTGGCAACTTTGACGGCGCCGGCACGGATGGCACGGTGACCGACGGAACCCGGACCGGAGGAGTCGTGACCGTCGGTGCGACCGGAACGGTCGGGGTCGTTACCGACGGAACGGTGACCGTCGGCACCGTCACGGTCGGCACCGTCACCGTCGGCACCGTCACCGTCGGCACCGTCACCGTCGGCGTGGTCACCGTTGGGACGGTAAGCGCGCGGCCCACGTGCGGGCTCACCGCAAGGATCGCCTGGACGGCAAACGCAAGCAGCGCGATCCCGAGACACCAGCGCGCGGTACGGGCGAGCCAACCACAACACCCGTGGCCCCGCCGAGTCGCCGCCCGCCTCCCTCTCATTGCACCGGATATTTACCCAGCCTTGAGCAAATCAAATCGCGTTCGATCTGCGGCTCGGACTCCGTCAGGGGATCCGGAGGCTGGCATCCGAGTACCGGGGCCGACCTCCCTTGCGCGATGACCCCGGCTCGCAGCGGGGAAGATCTAGCTAACGCAGCACTTCGCTTAGTAGCCGCTCAACATGCTGGCCGTAGGCGGGCTCGTCGAAGCTGAAACGCAACGGGAACAATGGATAGTCTGCGAGCAGTTCAGCCACCTCGTGCCTGATACGCCCGCTATCGGCGGTCCAGCGCATCGCCTGCGCCAGCAGACCACCGAGCTTGGCGAACTCGACCTCGGTCAGTCCGCGACGCGTCAGTGCCTGGGTGCCCAGGCGCAGGCCGTATTCACCGCCCGTGCCCGGGATGAGCACCGAGTTCGCGCGAATCCCGCACGTCGGCAGCAATTCGTTCGCGACCTTGTTTGCCGCCTCTGCCTCGCCGAGGCGCACGTGAACCTGGTGGGTCTCCGTACCGCCGTACTCCATACCTGGGATGTGCAGGCCGTTGCTGTCGAGGACGTGAGCAAGCGTTCGTGCATTGGCAATCACCTGCTCACCGTAAGCTCGACCGAACGTCGCGATCTCCTCGAGCGCGATGACGAGCCCCGGAAGACACTCCGCATGGCTGTTCGACTGTAGCTGAGGACAGATTGTTTCCCACGTGGCGTGCGCAAGCGGATGATTCGCATCCGCGAAAGCAATGACGCCCTTGTTGGGCCCCGGCACCGTCTTGTGGGTGTTGAAGGTCAGGATGTCCGCTCCCTGGAGCAGAGGCTGCGGGAGCAGTCCGGCCGCGATCAGGCCGGCCGTATGGCTCACGTCGACCGCGAGCGTGACTTCGCGCGGCAGTGCGCTCGCCAGCTCGTCGATCGGTTGCGGTCGGCGGCAATGCGATGGTTGGACGAGCAGCAAGCGAATACTTGGATGCTCAGAAACGAGCCTGGCGGTCCCCTCGACGTCGATCAGATCGTCGCGCATCGGGAACGCGAAGGACTCGATGCCGAGCCTCTCCGCGAGGACGGAGGCGCCGAAGTGGCCACCGTCGTCGGGACTCAACTCGATGAACGCGTCTCCGCCCTTGCAGGCAGCCATCACGACCGCCTGCTCGCACATCGACCCACCGTTTGGTCGCCAGTCGGCGATGTCGGCCGCGAAGAGCCGCTTCATTTGGGCCAGGAACTTCGACTGGAGGGCGGGCAGTGTCGCGGAACGCGGGAACGACCATTCGCCACAGTGGCCTGGGCTTGGCGCATCGAAGAAGTAGTGCTCACCACCGAAGAAGGCAGCCGCGGCGCGCACGACGGCACTCGGATAGTTCTCGCTCGCGGTGAGGGTGGCCATGACCGTGTGGTAGTGCCGATCCTGAGCCATCATCCCGGCGAGCCAGCCGAGTAGCTTGCCGTCTGCGGCGGGCGTCTCAGTCGGCGAGGCATCGCCGCGCTCCACACGCAGCGGGCTCGCCCCTACCCAATCGTATACGGCCATGTTGAGTCCTTTTAGAAGTGCAGTCACGGACTTAACGGGGCTCCGCAGACGCAACTTCTGGCTTGGGCGACGTCGCGCCGGTAGGTCTACCCGGGCGCGGTCCGCGGCGCTGTTACGCGCCCCGGCAGGCGACTCTTGAGAGAGGCCGCCCGCTCAGGGGGTGTACACGAACGGCAACTGGTCGGCGATCTCCGCTAGCGTCGGCGCATCGGAGTCGCGAGAAGACGCCGACAGCTCCAACCTCCCCGGCCACGCGATCGCCACCTCAGGGTCGTTGTAGGCAAAGCCACCGTCGCGCTCGGGGTCGTAGTAAGCCGAAGTCATAAACACCACGTCGGCGACCTCGGTGAGTACGCAGAACCCGTGCGCGAAGCCATCCGGGCAATAGACCTGGCGGTGGTTTGAGTCGTTGAGCTCGAACCCCTCCCACCGCCCGAAGGTCGGGGACCCGCCCGGAGATCGACGAGCACGTCGTAGATCGACCCGCCGGCGCAGTGCCAGCTTCGCCATCCCCGGCTGGAAGTGCATGCCCCAGACCGCCCCCTGTCGCGAGCGCGAGTGGTTGTCCTGGACGAAGTAATCGTCGATGCCGAACTCGGCCAGGACGCTGCGGCGGTACGTCTCGAGGAAGAAGCCGCGCTGGTCGCCGTGGGCCGTCGGTTCGATGAGAACCGGGCCCGGGAGCTCGGTCGGAAGTCGCCGCACGAGCGCGCAATCTAGCCAAAACGCGCCCGTCAGCCCCCGTAAATAGAATCGAAGAAAGTGCCTTCCCACGACGTGCTGATCATCGGAGCCGGCCTGGCCGGCCAGCGCGCGGCTCTCTCCGCCGCTGAGGCCGGAGCGTCTGTGGCGATCCTCTCGAAGGTCCATCCGGTGCGCTCGCACTCAGTCGCGGCCGCCGGAGGGATCAACGCCGCGCTGAACCCCGAGGACACGTGGGAGTCGCACGCGTTCGACACCGTCAAGGGCTCGGACTACCTCGGCGACCAGGACGCGATCGAGATCATGACCCGGGAGGCGCCGAACGAGATCCTGTACCTCGAGCACATCGGCGTGACCTTCCACCGCAACGAGACCGGCCATCTCGGCACGCGCGCCTTCGGCGGCGCCTCCGCGGCGCGGACGTATTACGTGGCGGACATCACCGGCCACGCCATCCTGCACGTGCTCTACGAGCAGCTGATGAAGCGCTCTGAGCAGATCGACCGCTACGAGGAGTGGTTCACGACCGACCTGCTCCAGGACGAAGATGGTCGCTGTGTCGGCGCGATCTGCCGCGACCTGCGCGACGGCGCCCTCGAGGTGTTCAACGCCAAGGCCGTGATCCTCGCGTCCGGAGGCGCCGGCCAGGTGTACAAGCCGACCACCAACGGGCTGATCGTCACCGGCGACGGGATCGCCCAGGCCTACCGGATCGGGGCCAAGCTGATGGACATGGAGATGGTCCAGTACCACCCGACGACGCTCGCCGGCAATGGGCTCTTGATCACCGAGGGCGCTCGGGGCGAGGGCGCGTGGCTGCTCAACGCCGAGGGCGACCGGTTCATGGAGACGTACGCCCCCAACAAGTTCGAGCTCGCCTCGCGCGACGTCGTGTCCCGCGCCGAGCAGACCGAGATCAACGAGGGCCGCGGATTCGACGATGGCACGGTCGCGCTCGACATCACGAAGGTGCCGCGGCGGCGCACACTCGAGGCCCTCCGCGAGATCGTCAACATCGGCCGCGACTTCGCCGGCGTCGACATCACCCGCGAGCCGATCCACATCAAGCCCGGCATGCACTACATCATGGGCGGCGTCAAGACCGACTCGGACGGCCAGACGACGATCCCGGGCCTGTACGCCGCCGGCGAGGTGGCGTGCGTGTCGGTCCACGGCGGCAACCGCCTCGGCGCGAACTCGCTGCTCGACACGCTGGTATTCGGCCGGCGCTCGGGCCTGCACGGCGCGACCCAGGCGCTGCAGATGCCGATGCCTTCCACTCCGAGTTCGCGTATCGCCGAAACCGAGAAGAACATCGGGGCGATCATGAACCGCAAGCAGGGCGGCCGGCGGATCGGGGCGATCAAGAGTGAGCTTGGGGAGGCTATGAACGAGTACGTCGCGGTGTTCCGCGACGAGGAGGGGTTACAGAAGGCGCACAAGATCGTCCGCCGGCTGAAGGAGGAGGCTGCTGTCGCCGCTATCGACGACCGCGGCTCGGTGTTCAACCAGGACGTGATCGCGGCGATCGAGCTCGGATACATGCTGGATGTGGCCGAGACGATCGTGGTGGGCGCCCTGGAGCGCAAGGAAAGCCGCGGGGCCCAGTGGCGCCTCGACTATCCAGGACGCAACGACGAGGAATGGCTCAAGCACATCGACATCTCGATGAACGGGGCCGACGCGCCGCAGGTGAGCTTCTCGCCGGTCACGATCACCCGCTGGCAGCCTGAGGAAAGGACGTACTAGCGCATGCCTGAGTACACGCTGAGGATCCGACGCTACGACCCGCAGTCAGGAGAGGCCCCTCGCTGGGACACCCATACCGTCGACCTCTCGCCGGTTCAGTCCGTGCTCGACGCGATCCTCAAGATCAAGGACGACGAGGATGGTTCGATCGGAATCCGCTGCTCCTGCCAGCAGGCGATCTGCGGCTCGTGCGGCGTGCGGATGAACGGCAAGCCGGGCCTGGCGTGCAACACGCACCTCGACGAGGCCGCACAGCGCGGTCACGGCACCGGCTGGAACCCGCCCGACGAGGGCCAAGAGGCTTCGGTGATCACCGTTGAGCCCATGGGCAACATGCCGGTGATCCGAGACCTGATCGTCGACATGGACGCGGTCCACTGGAAAAAGATCCAGCGCGTAACTCCGTGGCTGATCAACAAGGAGCCGGTCCCCGAACGCGAGTACATCGTCCCCCACGAGAACATGGTCGACGTCACCCAGACGATGGCGTGCATCCAATGCGGCGCGTGCGTGTCGGACTGCCTGGCGATGGAGGTCGATCCGCTGTTCATCGGGCCGGCCGCGCTGGCCAAGGCCTACCGGTTCGTCGGTGACCCTCGCGACGCCGATCACCGCGAGCGGCTGGACGACCTGTCCGAGGATCCGCACGGGATCTACGACTGCACCCACTGCTTCAACTGCATCGACGCCTGCCCCAAGGGCGTCGACCCGATGAGCCAGATCATGCGGCTGCGCCGGGTCGCGGGCTCGGACTTCGACATCAAGGACCGCAACAACGGCTACAACCACGAGCACGCGTTCGTGAAGAACATCCGCAAGAACGGCATCCTGCACGAACCCGACCTGCTCGCCGACTCCTACGGCGGGAAGCTGCACCCGGCAGCCGGGAAGGAGCTGCTGAGCGGCCTGCCGACGGCGGTCACGGGCTTGTTGCGCGGAAAGATGACGCCGAGGACGGCCCTGCTGCACCCGCACAAGGCACCGCCCGAAGTCAAGGAGCTATTCGACACGATCGACGGCAAACAGCAACGATACGAGCTGAACCTGTACGTGACCGGGTACGAGGACGAGCCCGAAGCAACCGAGACCGAGGAGCAGTCATGAAGGTCGCGTACTGGCCGGGCTGCGTGAGCCGCGGGTTCACACCGGAGCTCCACGGCTCGATGGCCAAGGTGGCGCCGCTTCTCGACATCGAGCTGATCGAGCTCGACCGCGCCGCGTGCTGTGGCGCCGGCGTGATTGCCGAGCACAACCAGGAGCTGGCCGACACCCTCAATGCCCGCACGTTCGCGCTCGCCCAGGCCACGGACGGCGAGCTGATGATGAACATCTGCTCGACCTGCCAGGGTGCGCAGTCGGAGTGCCAGGAGCGGCTCGACGCCAACACCGACTACCGAGAGCACGTCAACTCGAACCTGTCCGACGAGGGCCTCCGGTACGAGAGGGGCCTGAGCAACAAGAACTTCCTGTGGCTGCTGGTCGAGAACATCGGCCTGGACGAGCTCAGGTCGCGCGTGAAGCGTCCTTTGACCGACCTGCGCGTGGGACCGTTCTACGGCTGCTACATCGTGCGGCCGGTCGACCGGCTCGGCGTCGACGAGGAGCACCCGCGCGACCGTTACCTCCACTGGGTGATCGAGGCCCTCGGCGGCACCGTGATCGACTACGCGGGCGTCTACAAATGCTGCGGCTTTCCCATCATCACGATGAACAAGGAAGCGTCGCTGAAGCAGGCCGGGCGCCACCTCGGAGACGCGATCGACGCCGAGGCCGACTGCCTCGTCGTCCCGTGCCCGCTGTGCCACCTGAACCTAGACCTCCAGCAGCCGGTGGCCTCCAAGGTCGTCGGTCGGGAGCTCGGAATGCCGGTGCTGCATCTGCCTCAGCTCGTCGGGCTTGCCCTTGGACTCTCCCCGAAGGAGCTCGGGATGAACAAGCACATCGTCAGACCGACGTCGGTGATCGACTGGTCGACGTCCGTGGTGGCCGGCGCATCGGCATGATCTGAGCGCGCCCGGCGACGCGCAAGTTTCCGGGGCAACAACTCGTTCGTTGCCCATGCGCGAGCGGGTGGCCGAAACGAGCACGATTCGGACGCAGCTGCGGGAAAGCGAGCACGACGCGCGTCGTCTGATCGCTCGGGCCGCGCACATCGAGAAACGCGCCCAACGCGCGCGTCCAGATTCGCCCGAGTACCTGAGCCTGAGTGCAGTTTCCCTCGAGCTGCGGGCGGCTGCCGAGCGGCTGCTCGCCGAGGCCTCCGAGCTGTCGCGTAGGGTGAAAATGGGGTCGGCCGCCGTCCCGGCGACGCGTCCTTAGCGACGAAGAGCGAGGCCCGTGTGCCTCGCCCTCGTCCTACCCCTGGTCCGCCCGTTGGAAGTGCTGCTGAGCCTCAGGCTCGAAGTTCGGCTCGGGTGATACCCAGAGCAGCCTGGTCTTGAAACATGATTCTGTGGTCGCGTGCTGACAGCTACACCGCGACGGACTGGCGTCCGCGGAGCAGGCCCCGCTCAACCAGCACCTCGGCGATCTGGACCGCGTTTGTGGCAGCGCCCTTGCGGAGGTTGTCGCTGACGATCCACATGCTGAAGGCGCGGGGATGGGACTCGTCGCGCCGGATCCGACCGACGAACACCTCGTTGCGGCCCGCGGCACGGAGCGGCGTCGGCACGTCCTCGAGAATCACGCCCGGTCTGTCCGCGAGCAGCTCGCGGGCTTCATCGGCGGACAGCGGCTCGCGTGTCTGGATGTTGACCGCCTCGGAGTGGCAGATGCGGACCGGCACCCGGACGCACGTGACGGCAACGCCGATCGACTCGTCCTCGAGGATCTTGCGCGTCTCGAACATCATCTTGCGCTCCTCGTCGGTGTGATCGTCACCATCGGCGAAGTTGCCCGCGGCTCCGATCACGTTGAACGCGATCGGCTCCGGATACACGGCCGGCGCCGGCGCGTGCTCGCCTTCGATATCGGCCTTGGCCTGTGCGTCTAACTCGTCGACCGCCTTCTTACCGGTGCCCGACACCGACTGGTAGGTCGCCACGACCAGGCGCTCGATCCCCGCCTTGCGGTGGATCGGCGCGAGCGCGACCATCAGCTGCATAGTCGAGCAGTTCGGGTTGGCAATCAGTCCGCTGTGGCGCTCGAGAGCGTGCGGGTTGACCTCGGACACGACGAGCGGGATCTCGGGATCGCGGCGGAACGCGGAGGAGTTGTCGACGACGGCGGCGCCCGCCTCGACGAACCGCGGCGCCCACGCGCGGGAGGTGCTCGCACCGGCGGAGAACAAAGCCAGATCGAAACCGCTCAGGTCTGCCTGATCGTTCAGCGCCCGCACCCTGAGGCCGCCCTCGAGCTCTCGACCGGCCGAGCGCTCAGTGGCGAAGGGCACGAGCTCGCGCGCGGGAAACCTCCGCTCGCGCAGCAGCTCGAGCATCGTCGTGCCGACGACCCCGGTGGCGCCGACGACGGCGACACGAACCCCGCTGCTCATCGCGCCTCCTGTCCGATCGGACGCTCGCGCTGAACCTCGGCCAGGCTGAGCTGGAACGCCGAGTGGAGCGCCTTGACCGCACTTGGGACCGCCTCGGAGCGGATCACACAGGAGATCTTGATCGGCGAGGTCGAGATCATCTCGATATTGATGCCCTCCTCGGCGAGCGTCTCGAACACCGTCGCGGCCACGCCCGGGTGGGAGCGCATGCCGGCGCCGATAATCGACACCTTGCCGATCTCGGGGTCGGTGTCGATCGCCACGAGGCCCAGTTCCGCGCGGACTGGCTCAAGCGCTCGCTCGGCGGCGCGGAGGTCCTCGCTCGAGATCGTGAACGACACCTCGGCCTGGCGGCCCTCCTCGCGCGGTTCGTTCTGGATGATCGTGTCGACGTTGCAGTTGGCCTCGGCGAGCGCCCTGAAGATCGAAGCGGCGGCGCCCGGCCGGTCGGGAACGCCGGTCAGGGTGATCCTCGCCTCTTCGGTCGAGTGGGTCACGGCGGTGATGAGTGGGTGCTCCATCGTGTCGTCCTCTCCGATCACAACGGTACCGGGACTCGCATCAAAGCTGGAGCGGCAGTGCAGCCGTACCCGGTGGGTGCGCGCGTACTCGACCGAGCGCAGCTGCAGCACCTTGGCCCCGGAGGCGGCCATCTCGAGCATCTCCTCGAAGCTCACCTGTGGCAGCTTCCGCGCATCCGGAACGACGCGCGGGTCTGCGGTGAACACGCCGGCGACATCGGTGTAGATCTCGCACACCTCGGCGCCGATCGCCGCCGCCAGCGCCACCGCGGTCGTATCCGACCCGCCGCGGCCGAGCGTGGTCACGTCCCGGCTCGTCGAGACGCCTTGAAAGCCTGCGACGAGGACGACGAGGTCGTCGTTGAGCGCGTCGCGGATCCGATCGGCCCGTACCTCGAGGATACGCGCCTTGGTGTGAGAGGCGTCAGTGACGATCCCGGCCTGTGAACCGGTGAACGAGACCGCGCGGTGCCCGAGGTCGTTGATCGCCATCGCGCACAGCGCGCAAGAGATCCGCTCTCCTGTCGACAGCAGCATGTCCATCTCGCGCGGATCGGGGTTTGGGGACACCTCCTCGGCCATCGCGATCAGCTCGTCGGTGGTCTTCCCGCGCGCGGATAGAACCGCGACCACGCGCTTGCCCGCGTCGCGCTTCTCGACGATCCGGCGGGCCGCGCGCTTGATCCGGTCGGCATCCGCGACCGAGGTCCCTCCGAACTTCATCACAATCGTCTCGGGCACTATCGACTGCAAAGTTAGCTGAGGACTGGCGCAGCCGAGCGTTCGATCAGCGCCTGGTCCAACGCCGGGTCGGTAAGCAAGAACCTAACAACGTCTGCCGCCGGCGCAACTCTCGGGGGTGGGGAACGAACTGCCCGGAGGGGTGGTGTTGTCCCCGCACGAGAAAATCCATGCTCGTCTCTCGTTTGTAGGGCACAGCGACCAGCTGAGGAGTCAGGGGTACGTAGATGATGGACGCACCACGTGCGCGTTCGGGCATGGACAGGCGCCGGCCGTGACGGTCGTCGACGCGAAATTTGAGCTGCGAGATGAGGCTCCGGCCCGCGGCGTCTTCCGTGCGTCCAGTCGACTTGCGGTGCTCGACCATTTTAGGGTTCCTTACGAGCTCGACTCCGGGCTCGGCGACGGCGGTTTCGAGCAGATACGACCCGTAGAGGGCGGCCCTTCGCTGTTGTGGAAGCGCGACTTGAGTGGACCGGTGCTCGCGTCCACTCTGCTCGGTGCCGATCGTGTAACGCCGGTTCCACTGTTTGCTCGGGTGCTGAGCGACGAAATGATCGAGCCATTGCTCCGGGCGCACGGTGGCGTCTGGGAGCGTGCTCGGACACTCGCATCGCCCGATGGTGCGCTGGTCGCCTCGATCTGGCGCGGACAGGACGGCAGCGTATTCCTCCCTTTCGATCCGAATGAGGCGGTAGAGAGCTTCTGGACCGAGCGGTACATGTGCACGCTTGCGGGACGGCGACTGCTCAGGCTGCAGCACGGTTTGATGATGGCCTACTACCGAGCGCGTCCCTTGCTAATGCGGCCGCTCCAGATCTGGCTCCGACGACGGTTCGCGGGCCTGCAAGCCCGCACGACCTTTCCTCGTTGGCCGGTCGAGACGTGCCTGCACGACTTCTTCGAGCTGATGCTTGCTGTCCTTTCCGGGATTTCGGGGGTGCCGATCCCCTGGATCGCGCCGTGGCCGAACGGCTACAGCTGGGCCCTCGTGCTGACGCACGATGTGGAGCAGGCTGAAGGTCTAGCGGCGATCGGTCCGGTGGTTGAGCTGGAGCGCGCACACGGTCTGCGATCGTCGTGGAATCTCGTTCCAGGACGGTATGAGGTCGACCCATCCCGCGTCTCGGACTTAATCGATGACGGCTTCGAGGTCGGCGTTCACGGCATCTATCACGACGGGCGGGACCTAGAGTCGTGGTCCACCTGGCAGCAACGCCTGCCCGTCGCGCATGCAGCGGCTGACCGCTGGAACGCCGTCGGGTTTCGCTCCGCCGCGCTTCATCGCCGCGCCGACTGGATGCAATCCCTGGACTTCGACTATGACTCGTCGTGGCCGGACACGGATCCCTTCGAGCCCCAGAATGGTGGCTGCTGTACGTGGCTCCCCTTCTTCAACGGCCAGCTCGTCGAACTGCCACTGACCGTGGGGCAGGACCACACACCGTTCGTGATCTTGGGCCAGCGAGACGAATCGGCGTGGGTTGCGAAGACCGAGTTCTTGCGAGCGCGCGAGGGAATGGCGATGATCGACACCCATCCCGACTATCTGATCGACGAAACGATCTTCCGCGCCTACTCGCGCTTTCTCGAGCGCTTCTCCTCCGACGTGACCGCGTGGGCGGCCCTGCCACGGGAGGTCAGCGCTTGGTGGCGGCGGCGGAACGCGTCATCGATCGAGTTCGACGGCGAGAAGTGGCGCGTGGTCGGGCCGGCCGAGGGCGAGGCGAGGATTGCGTTCGCAAGGGGCTGCTGGTGACCCGCTTTCGAACGGCCATGCGGCCGGCGGCGCAGCCGGGCGCGATCGTCATCGGAGGCGACTATCAGGGACTGGGGGTCGTACGCAGCCTCGGGCGGCGCGGTGTGGACGTCGTGGTGATCGACGACGAGCGTTCGATCAGCCGCCATTCGCGGTACGCGCGCGGAGCGTTCCGGTTCCGCGACCTTCGTGACGAAGGCGCGACGCTGCGCGTTCTGCTCGACCTCGGCCGTTCTGGCGAGTTTGACGGCTGGGTCGTATACCCGACTCGCGAGGAGACGGTGGCGACGCTTGCCCGTCATCGCGGGGAGTTGCGCGAGTGGTTCCGGATCCCGACGCCGGACTGGGAGGTCACGAAGTGGGCATGGGACAAGCGCAACACCTACCAGCGCGCCCGGGAGCTGGGGATTCCGACGCCGAGGATGTGGAGGGTCACCGGAGAGGACGAGTTGCAGACGGTCGACGGCGAGCCGCCATATGTGCTCAAGCCGGCGATCAAAGAGCATTTCTTTTACACGACCCGCTGTAAGGCTTGGCGAGCCGACAGTCGTGAGGAGCTGAACGAGCGGTTCCGCGCGGCGGTGGAGCTGGTGGGCAGCGAAGAGGTGATCATCCAGGAGCTCATCCCCGGCGGGGGTGACAGTCAGTTCGCTTACTGCGCCTTCTTCAAGGACGGCACTGCGCGGGCGAGCATGGTGGCCAAGCGCCTGCGGCAGCATCCCGTCGAGTTCGGGCGGGCCAGCACGTTCGTGCGCACCGCGGAGATGCCGCAGCTGGCGGACATGTCGGCGTCGTTCCTGCGGTCGATCGACTACTACGGGCTGGTCGAGCTGGAGTACAAGCGCGATCCGCGGGACGGCTTGATGAAGCTTCTCGACGTTAACGCTCGGACGTGGGGCTATCACAGCCTTGGGCAGCGGGCGGGCGTCGACTTTCCGTATCTCTTGTACGCCGATCAGGTGGGCCTGCCTGTCCCCGATTTTCTGGGGACCGCCACGGACGTGTCGTGGATCCGCCTCTCGACCGACCTGCCGACGATGGTGATCGAGCTCGGCCGGCGGAGGCTCGACTGGCGCTCATATGTACGGTCGCTGCGAGATGTGCAGGCAGAGTCTGTCTTCAGTCGCGACGACGTGCGCCCGTGGCTCGCCGAGCTGGCACTGCTTCCCTATCTAGCCGTCAAGCGAGGTATCTGAATCCATGCCAGCAACCGTTCTCGATTTCAGCGACTCAAACGCCGGCGTTATGCGCTCGCGAGCGACAAGCCCGGATCTAGACGTCGCTGTCATCGGGGCAGGGCCGCATGGTCTGTCGGCCACCGTGCATCTCAGGCGAGCCGGGATCGCCGCGCACGCCTTCGGAGAGCCGATGTCGTTCTGGCAGGGCATGCCCACGGGAATGAGCTTGCGCTCAAACATGAGTGCCACCAATATGATCGAGCCGAAGGGTCCGCTCTCGCTGCTCAGCTACATGACCGAGAAAGGGGAGCGATTCGGGCACCCGGTACCGCTGCGACAATTCGTCGGCTACGGTCTGTGGGTCCAGCGCAAGGCTGTTCCCGATCTGGACACCCGCCGAGTGGCTTGCGTCGATCGCGCAAAGGATGTATTCGTCCTTGATCTCGACGACGGCGAGCGTGTGACCGCCCGCCGTGTCGTCCTAGCGTGCGGGATCGCGCCCTTCGAGCGCATCCCGTCCGGTTTCGATGATCTGCCCTCCGGAACGGTTTCCCACACCGGTCATCACGCCGATCTCGTTGCGTTCGCGGGCAAGCAGGTCGCAGTCGTCGGCGGCGGCCAGAGCGCGTTCGAGAGTGCCGTCCTCATGAGCGAGCGGGGTGCTGAGGTCGAGGTAATAGCGCGCGCCTCGGAGATCGTGTGGCTGCGCAGCTGGTCGCCGATCCACTTCATGGGGCCGCTCGGCCGGATCGCTTATGCGCCCACCGACGTCGGGCCTCTGTGGTACAGCCGCCTGGTGGCGACACCCGCACTGTTCACGCGCCTACCGCCTGAGACGCAGGAGCGGATCGCATCCCGGTCGATCCGTCCCGCATGCTCGTACTTCGTGAAGGTCCGCGTCGACGGGATCAGGCTCACCACGGCAACTCACCTGACACGCGCTGAAGGTACGGGCCAAGGGCTTCGGCTTTGGCTCTCTGACGGGACCACTCGTGACGTTCACCACCTGATGTTCGGCACCGGCTACCGGGTGGACGTTAATCGCTATCCGTTCCTCGGCGACGGCATCCGACAGAGGATGAAGGTGGTCGACGGGTACCCCGTGCTCCGCCGCGGACTCGAAACGTCTCTCGACGGCCTGCACATCATGGGTGCGCCGGCTTCGCGGAGCTTCGGGCCAACGATGCGCTTCGTGTCCGGCAGCTGGTATGGCGGTCAGCGAGTGGCTCAGGCAATCGCGAGGCACCGCGGCGCTCGGCCGCTCGTCGCGGCTTAGACCGCCCGCCTTCCGACCAGAGCTCGGCCGAGGGTCAGCTCGTCGGCGTACTCGAGGTCGGCGCCCACCGGCAGCCCGCTGGCGAGCCGGGTCACGTTTATGTCGGGCTCGAGCTCCCGTAGACCGGCCGCGATGTGGAGCGCGGTCGCCTCGCCGGTGGTCGTCGGGTTGGTGGCGATCACGACCTCGCGCACCTGGCCGCGCCCCATACGCTCGTACAGCTCGGCGATCTTGAGGTCCTCGGGGTCAATTCCGTCGATCGGCGACAACGCTCCCCCGAGCACGTGGTAGCGACCGCTGAACTCGTGCGTGCGCTCGATCGAGATCACGTCCGAGGGCTCCTCGACGACGCAGATGACCTCGGGATCGCGGCGCTCGTCGGCGCAGATCCGGCAGCTCGGGCCGTCCGCGAGGTTGAAGCATGTCTCGCACAGCCCGATCCGCTCCTTGACCTCGGTGATCGCGCGCGCCAGCGCCAGCGCCTCCTCGTCGCTCGCGCGGAGCAGATGGAAGGTCAGTCGCTGAGCGGTGCGACCGCCGACGCCGGGCAGCTTCGACAGCTCGGTGATCAGCCGCTGTACGGGCGGTGCGTACACGCTCCGTCCCGATCAGTTAGAGGCCGAAACCAGGGAGGCCGAGGTCGCCCAGGCCGCCGCCGAGGCCGCCGGTGATCCCTCCGAGCTTCGTCGAGGCGAGCTCTTGGGCCGAGCGGAGACCCTCGTTGATCGCGGCCAGGACCATGTCCTGGAGCAGCTCGACGTCGTCGGGGTCGACCGCCTCGGGATCGATCGTGATCGACTTGACCACCAGGTCGCCGGTCACTTTCACCGTGACCATGCCGCCACCGGCCGACGCCTCCACGACCTCGTTCTTGAGCGCCTCCTGGGCGGCGAGCATGTCCTGCTGCATCTTCTGGGCCTGCTTGAGGATTTGTTGCATGTTCGGTTGGGGCATCAGCCCTTGACCTCGCCTTCTTCGGGTTCGTCTTCGAGGACCTCTTCGGCGTCGAACTCCTCTACGAAGCGGCGCACGAGCTCCTCGCCTGAGAGCACCGCCTCGCCTTCGGGCTCCTCCTCGTCGTCGCGGAGCTCATAGCGGAGTACGAGCCGGCGGCCGGTGATGGCCTTCAGCGCCTCTCCCGCCACGCGCCGGTAATCTTCCTGCTCGGCCTTGCGCTTGAGGAACGCCGCGCCCCCCGGAAACGCCAGCGTCAGTTCTCGCTCCTTGACCGCCACCGGGCGGGCGTCCGATAGCAGAGCCGCCAGCATCGCGTTCTCCCCCCGGACCAGGTCGACCACCGCCGGCCAGCACGCTGTGGCGTCGTCGAGCTCAAGTGCGGCGGCGGGTTCCGGAGGAGGGTCGGGCTCGTGCGCGGCAGCCTCGACGGGCCCGCCATTGTGCGGCGGCGGTTCCGGCGGCGCGGGCGCCGGCTCGGCTGCGGCGGGTGCCGCGGCGCGGACGCCGACCCCACCGCTGGGGTGGGCGGGGCCCCGTTCAAGTCGCTCGACCCTGGCGAGCAGCGCCGCCATCGACGGGTCAAGCTG
This sequence comes from uncultured Solirubrobacterales bacterium, assembly GCA_963737055.1. GTDB lineage: Bacteria > Actinomycetota > Thermoleophilia > Solirubrobacterales > Solirubrobacteraceae > Palsa-465. Next base: position 1,349,054 of record CAVTRE010000006.1, read on the forward strand.
GGGCGCGGCCGCCTTCACGAGCACAAGTTCGAGCTGGATCCGGGCCTGGGCGCCGTTGGCGGTGGCGTCGAGCGCCGCCGATACGAGGTCGAGCAACCTGACCGCGTCGGTGTCGGCCAGTGCGGTGGCCTGCTCGGCCAACCGGATGTCGCGCTCTGGGGTGACTTGAAACTCGGGGGGGACGTCGCCGAGCACCTGCACGGCAAGCAGTTCGCGCCCATGGACCTCGAGGTCGCGCAGGAGCTGGCCGGCGTCCCGGCCGGAGTCCGCGAGCTTCGCCGCTGCCCGCAGCGCTCGCGCGGGATCGCGGGCGATCACCGCGTCGACGGCGTCGAACAGCTGCTCGGCGTCGGCGACCCCGAGGACCGCGAGCACGTCGGCGGGCTCGATCGCCCGCCCGCCGGCGTAGGTGACGAGTTGCTCGAGCGTGCCCAGCGCGTCGCGGAAGCTCCCGGTGGCATGGCGAGCGACCAGGGCCACCGCGCCCTTCTCGATGTCGATCGACTCCTGCCCGGCGACCCGCTGCACCACGGCCGCCACCTGGTCCACGGTAGGACGGCCGAAGTCGAACCGGTGGCAACGGTCGACAACAGTCGGCAGCACCTTCTGTGCCTCGGTCGTCGCCAGCACGAAGATCGTCCGCGGCGGTGGCTCCTCGAGCGTCTTCAGGAACGCATTCCACGCTTGCGGGGAAAGCATGTGCGCCTCGTCGAGGATGTAGACCTTGTGGCGCCCCGAGACGGGCGCGTAGGCCACCTTCTCGCGAAGGTCGCGAATGTCGTCGACCGAGTTGTTCGATGCCGCGTCCATCTCGATCACGTCCAGGGAGGTGGCGTTGGCGATGGTCACGCACGACTCGCATTTCCCGCATGGCGCCGTGGTCGGTCCTTGGGTGCAGTTGAGACAGGCGGCGAGGATCTTGGCCATGCTGGTCTTGCCCGTCCCGCGCGAGCCCACGAACAGGTAGGCGTGGTGCACCTGGCCCTGTTCGACGGCGTTCTGGAGCGTGCGCACGACGTGCTCCTGACCGACGACGTCGGCGAAGGTGCGGGGACGATGGCGGCGGTAGAGCGAGGGACCGAAGGACACGGGAGAACCGAGTCTAGTGGTCGTCCCCGCGGCTACGTGGGCCGCGCGCCGGCGTTCAGAGGTCGCCGTCGTGGAGGGCTACGGACGTGACCGCCAACACCACGAGCAGCACGGCGGCGAGGATCGCCACCGCCGCCACATCACGGTGCAGAGTTACCGCAACGACCGCGATCGCGACCAGTCCGCTCGCCACCCGCGAGCAGTAGCCGACGAGCGGATTCCGTTGGTGCCCCATGCCGAACTAACGTCTCACCAGGGCGCGAACTTGCCGCTCAGCCGCCCGCCTCCGCGCCCCGGCGCAACGGCGCAGCGCCCCGGCGCAACGGCGCAGCGCCCCGGCGCTGCGGCGCGCCGCCGCAGGAAGGGCTGAAGCGGACCGTGCACCCTCCGTCGTGGCCGGTACCCGGGGCGCGGCCGCCGTATCGCGACTCCTGTTCGGTTCTCCCGCGGCGCCTGAAGGTGGCCGCTTAAGGCTGCTTCCTTCCGGACCTGACCTGGTTCACGGGTCTTCATCGCCTAGGGACCAAACGATCGACATCACGTACAGGGCGCAGACCCCGGGGCCTGTGCCCCTCGGGAGGGGATTCAGCCCCGCTAGAGCGGATTGCGGGTACAGGGCACCGCTAGCACCCCGCCTAGCACGGTCCATGCAGGATCGTAGCGCCCCGCACGCCACCCGCGAAATCCTGACCCCGCCGGTCGTTACTTGCTTGATGGCGACGCCAGTTGCAGGGGTCGGTGGAGGCGGCCGCTATCTTGCTCACGCACCGGACACAGCTACCACTTCGGAGGCTCGACCACGATGAAAGTAGGGGTAATAGGGCTTGGCTACGTCGGCTTGCCCCTGGCGGTCGCCTTCGCGGAAGCCGACAACGGCGTCATCGCACTCGACGTCGATCCGCTGAAGGTCTCGGCTGTCGCCGCCGGCGACTCCTACATCGAGGACATCTCCTCTGAGCGGCTCCAGGCGGTGCTGCCGAAGATCCGCGCGACCTACCGTTACGCGGACCTGGCGCAGGCCGACGCCGTGATCATCTGCGTCCCGACTCCGCTGACCGAGAACCGCGAACCTGATCTGGGTCCCCTCGACGCCGCCGGGAAGTCGCTCGCGCAGGTGCTCCAGCCCGGTCAGCTGATCGTGCTCGAGTCGACCACCTACCCCGGAACCACACGCGAGCGGCTGATGCCGCTGCTCGAGTCCTCGGGCCTCCGCGTGGGCACCGACATCAACCTCGCCTTCTCGCCCGAGCGCGTCGACCCGGGCCGCACCGACTACACGCTCCGCACCACGCCCAAGGTCATGGGCGGGATTACGCCCGCCTGCCTCGACCGCGCCGACGACCTCTACAGCCAGATCTGCGACCACGTGGTCAGGGTCTCGACGCCCGAGGCTGCGGAGCTGACCAAGCTGCTCGAGAACATCTTCCGCTCGGTCAACATCGCGCTCGTCAACGAGCTCGCGATCCTCGCCGAGCGGATGGGGATCGACATCTGGGAGGTCGTCGATGCCGCAGCGACGAAGCCGTATGGGTTTATGCGGTTCGAGCCGGGCCCGGGCATGGGCGGCCACTGCCTCCCGGTCGACCCGTTCTACCTGACCTGGCGCGCACGCCAGTTCCACATGTCCACCGAGTTCATCGAGCTCGCCGGCAAGATCAACCAGTACATGCCCTATCACTGCGCCGAGCGGGTGGAGCAGGCGCTCAACGATGTGTCCAAGCCGGTCAAGGGCTCGCGGATCCTGATCCTGGGCGCGAGCTACAAGGGCGGCGTCGGCGACATCCGCGAGTCACCCGCGCTCAGGATCATCGAGGTCCTGGCCGGCCGAGGCGGCATCGTCAGCTACCACGACGAATATGTGCCCTCGCTCCCGATGCTCGGGCTCGAGAGCGTGCCGCTCGACGACGACGCCGTCGCCGCAGCCGACGCCGTCGTGCTGGTCACCGCTCATCCCCGGATCGATCACCCGTCCATCGCCGCCCGGAGCGCGCTGTTCGTAGACCTCCGAGGTGTGACCCGCGGCATGCGGGTCGAGAACCTCGTTCGTCTGTAACGTCCAGCCGCCCGGGCGACCGGGGTTGCCTCTTGTGCAGAACCTGCCGATCCGGCCCGCCCGGGTGCGAGTCGTGGTAGACCCGCCCGATGCGCTCGGTCCGGATCACCCCGAGACGACTGATCCTGGCGTTGGTGCTGTTGACGTGCGCTCCGGCCGTGGCGCGAGCCGACTGGACCACCTACCGAGGAGATTCCGCCCGCTCCGGGGTTGACGCTAGCAGCATCGGCTCTGTGCCGTTCGCCGCCGCGTGGACGTCTCGGAGCCTCGGCGGTGCCATCTGGGGCGAGCCTCTGGTGCACGACGGGCTCGTGGTCGTCGCCACGGAGAGCGACCAGGTCGCCGCCCTCAGCGAGTCCACCGGGCAGCTCGTGTGGCAGGCGAGCGCCGGGACGCCGGTCCCCTCGAGTCAACTGCCTTGCGGCGACATCTCGCCGACCGTCGGCATCACCTCGACGCCGGTGATCGACCCGGCGACCGACCAGGTGTTCGTCGTCGCCGACAACCTGATCGGCTCGAGCATCGAGCACAGGCTGTACGCGTTCAACCTCTCGAACGGGAGCGCCGTGTCCGGCTTCCCGATCGACGTCGAGCCTCCGGGAGACGTGCCGGCGGACCAGCTCCAGCGCCCCGCGCTGGCCATCGACAACGGGCAGGTCATCATCGGATACGGAGGAAACGACGGGGACTGCGGCACCTATCACGGCTGGCTGGTGGCGATACCTGAGGCGGGCGGCTCGTTGCACACGTTCGAGGTCGACTCCAGCGCAACCCAGGGACAGGGGGCGATCTGGGGCGCCGGTAACGGCCCGGCAATCGACTCAGCTGGCGACGTGTGGGTCTCGACCGGCAACGGCAACACGGGCTCGTCCTTTGACTACCAGGAGTCGGTCCTGAAGCTCGACTCGAGCATGACCCTGCTCGACCACTGGGCGCCGTCGAACTGGCAATCCCTCGACTCCGGCGACGTCGACCTTGGTTCGAGCGCGCCGGTGCTGCTCCCGAACGGCCTCGTGTTCGAGATCGGGAAGCAGGGCGTCGGCTATCTCCTGTCGGCCTCTCACCTGGGCGGTACAGGCGCGAGTCCGTCGTACCAGGGGCAGGTCTGCAGCGGCAGCTGGGGAGGCGCGATCTATTACAACGGGATCATCTACGTCACGTGTTCGAGTGGGCTTCGGGCGCTCGCGCTGAACGCCGGCGCCCCCAGCTTCTCCGCGGTCGGGACCTGGCAGGTGAACTCGGCGATCAACGGGCCGCCGATCGTCGCCGGCGGCCTGGTCTGGGCCACGGATTGGAACACCGGAATGCTGTACGGGCTCGACCCGCAAACGGGCCAGGCGGTCGTGAAGCAGACGGCCCCTGGGACGGAGCATTTCACCACCCCCGCGGCATCGGACGGGAAGCTGTTCCTGGCTACGGGATCCACCGTCGAGGCGTACACGATCGCCAATCCAGCCAGCAGCCCCGCGCCGCCGGCGCCACCGCCTGCGCCACCGCCCCCGCCGACGTGCGTGCTCAAACTGCGCAGCGGCCGGGTGAAGGTGCACCACCCCAAGCCACGCGGACACCACAAGCATCCTGCGCCGCCGTTCGGGACCGTGCGCCTGGTCGCGACCTGCAGCGAGGACGGCGGCGTCACTATCCGGGGAGTTGTGACCGAGCATCTGGGCAAGAAGCACAGGCGCGGCAACGCGAGGACCAGGACCTTCCACGTCGCGAAGGTGACGAGCACGGTCACCGGCGGCGTCGCCACGACACTCCAACTCCGCGTCGGGCCGACGCTTCTCGGCGCGCTAGCGCGCGGGATCCGCGCCTCTGGCTCCTTCAGCCTGACGGCCTCCAATCCCGAGGGAACCGCTCGGGCCGTTGCCGGCGGTCGGCTGCGGCTCTAGCGACCGACGGCTCGCGGGCCACGCGCGTTCGTCCAGGGACGACGCGTAGAATCGCCACGAGACCGGGCGCGTAGCTCAGTGGGAGAGCGCTCGCTTCACACGCGAGAGGTCGCTGGTTCAAGCCCAGCCGTGCCCATATCGATTGTCGGGTCGCCGGGGGCATCGCAGCCCCCGGCTCCCTCGGATCCCGGCGTGACAGTCTCCCGTCACCGGGCTTTTCTCACCGGCCGTCAGTACGCGCGAATCCACCGCCAGTGGGGCCAGGCGCTCTCGTAAGTTCACCGCCGGCCGCGAATCCCGCGAGCACGCCGAACGCGATCCCTCGGCCGCGCAGGCCGGCGCGCGGCGCCGCGATGCCGCCCCAAACCCTAGGGAGGCCGCGCTGGTCCAGATCACCAAACGGACCGAACCGTTCAGGCTCATCCCGGCCAGCTTTAGCGAGAGGAGAAGGACGATTTGCGGCACGCAGACGAGCCGGAATCGCGATTGGGGTCTGACGATCCTGAGCAGCTCCCGCTTGGTAGAACGGCGGCCGAGCTCGGCGTAGGCGGCCAGGCTCGCGGCGAAAATGTGCCCGATGACCATCGCGACGACCGGGCCAAGAATGACCGCGACCGCGCCCAAGACCCTCAGGTTGGCCGAACCGTCGTAGATCACCAGCGTCGACGTGATGACGATCGTCCCGTACACGGCCGTCAGCGACCACTCCACTTCCTTACGGTCGAACGACGGGGGTCGATCGCGTGCATTCGATCGCGACCTATCGATGGCAACGAGGAGGAGCGAGAGATGAACGCAACGACGGATACGCCAGCGTCGATCACCACGCCGTACAGGGTTGAGACTCCTCTACGAGTGTCGGAGTTCGACGGTGGCGTGCAGTCGGCGCGTACAGCGGGGGCGTTCGGATGCCGATCGTGGAGTACGGCTCTGGCGCAGCTTTCCCGGGGTTGATCGGTCGCACCGCTGAGGAGTCCAGCCCCGCGTGGCCGGCACCAGTCCGGGCGGATACGGGCTCCGCGAATGTGCTGATGATCGTCCTCGACGACACAGGCTTCGGTCAGCTGGGCGGTTACGGCAGCCCGATCGAGACACCCCACATCGACAGGATCGCCGCGAACGGCTGCGGTACAACAGCATGCACACGACCGCGCTGTGCTCGCCGAGCCGCTCGTGCATCCTCACCGGACGTAACCACCACAGCAACGGGATGGCGTGCATCACCGAGCTCGCGACCGGTTTCCCGGGGTACAACGGGGCGATGCCGTTCGAGAACGGGATGCTGTCGGAGATCCTTGTCGAGCGGGGTTACAGCACGTTCATGGTCGGTAAGTGGCATCTGACGCCGAGTAACCAGGAGACCGCTGCTGGGCCGTACGATCGCTGGCCGTTGGGGCGTGGCTTCGAGCGCTTCTATGGATTTCTCGGTGGCGATACGAGTCAGTGGTATCCAGATCTTGTGTACGACAACCACCAGGTGGAGCCTCCGAAGAAGCCCGAGGAGGGCTATCACCTGAGCCAGGATCTGGTCGACAAGGCGATCGCGTTCGTTGCGGATACGAAGCAGGCCGACCCGGACAAGCTGTTCTACCGAACGCAGCATTTCGCCGAACACGTCGGTCCCCGACCCGTGCTGGCTCAGAAGTGGTTCGGCGACGGTCATCGTGTCGGTGTCGCGGGAAGCTGCGCAGGATCGCGTCGGCCGCCGCGACCTCAACGGCGCGTAGTCGCCGTTTGAGCGTGGCGCGGGTGAGCCGAACGTGAAGGCGCGCTCGAGGGCAAGCAGGCGCTGACACCCGGGACTCGTCTGTACGGTCGGTGCTGATAGAACCCGCGTCGAGCCGTCCCTCGGGGCGAGCCCGTATGCACCTATCGCGCGGGTTCGCCGCGCCTCGCCGGTCAGCCGGTCAGGAGCCGTGCCAAGCGTTCGGCGGCGGTAAGCCGCGGCTGCGCGATCGGAAAACCGCGCTCGTCGAATTCGAGTGGATGCGCGGGCAGACGACGTCCGCGCTCGCGGCCCAAACCGGATCGGCGCGATCGCAACTCGCTCCTTACGACAGTCAAACGCGGACGACGCCCAACGCTGTCTTGCTCCCGACGCGGTTGCATCACCAGCCCCCCAACTCGCCTGCACCGACGGCAGCCAGCGTAAGCCGGGCATCCTGGCGCTGGTGCTCGACGTCGCGCAGCGACCAGGCCAGCAGCCACAGCGCGGCCTTGTGCACGCTTGAGAGCTGGCTGGCGTCGATCACGTCCTCGACGTCCGAGAACGCCGTGCCCTGCTCCATCATGGCCTCGACCTGCGCTTGGCTGCGGTCGAAGCTGAGTGGCGCGCTCACTGTCATCGACGCGCCTCCTTTCCTAGGTCCCGCGCGACTGTCCTGAGCGTATAGCCCGCGGTCCCGCTTGATGAACGACTGGGGTATCACGTTTCGAGTGACGCCGCCACCCCAGACCGCGCAATTTGCCGAGAAAACGGCCGCTCACACAAGCGGCTCCCGAGGAGTACGCTGTAGGGAACGCTGCCTGTGGGGCTCCAACGCTTCCTCTCCCTCTTGTGGTGCCCAACACCCGCCCGAGGATGCGGCCGAAAGGCGTCCCATGGACCACCAGCACGAGAGCCAAGGCCCCTCGGCGAAGATCGCCACTTCTGTGGTTCAGGTACTGCACGAGTGCACCGGTCGAGGACCGACCAAGGCGAAGGCCACGATCAACGAGAACATGGTGACCGTCTTGCTTGCGGACACGCTCACCAACGGCGAGCGCAGGCTCGTCGAGAGCGGCCGCGCGAACCGCGTCATCCAACTCCGCCACGACTATCAGCTCGTCATGCGCGACGACCTCGTAGGAATCGTGGAACGGCAGCTTAATCGTAAGGTGATCGCCTTCATGAGTCAGAACCACATCGATCCCGACCTCGCAATCGAGGTATTCGTCCTCGAGCCTGGCGACAAGGTCTAGCGCGACAGCCCAGCACCCCGAACCAGCGACGCCGCCGCCCGCAGCACACAGACGGGTGCGGACGACGATGGGACGACGACGGAAATCCGCACGCTGCTCCTCATCGGCAGCCGACTCGAACCGGGTCGCATCAGGTGCACGCCGGCAATCTGCCAGCACCGCGAATTGGCAACACAGAAGCCCTCGATCACATTCAGGGGTGCCGGGAGCGTCCTAGGCTGGCCGCGCTCGTGAGGCTTCACGGCGGGCTCGTTCGCATGCCGAGGGGATGGCTCGAACTTCCCGCGGTCCGGCAGCAATAGGCCGGTGGCCCGGGGACTTGTCTCGGCTCGGGGCGGCGGTTAGTCGTCGCCGGTGGCGGGATTGGTCACTGCTGGGTCGACGAGCTCAAGTGCGCCGAATCCGGCGATCGGCCCGTCCATCAGGAAGATCTCGATCGTGAGGTCGGGTTCGACGTGTGCTTGGCTGAGGAACGCGAGCACTTTGCGGCCCGTGAGCGCCTCGATCATCTCGGTGTAGCGCTCTTTCATCATCCGTTGGAAGTCGCGGCGCATCTCGAGCACGCGGTCGGGTTCGCCGCCTTCCATCATCGTGCGCTCGATCGCGGTGAACCCGTCTGTGAGCACGCACACGATCAGGTTGTCGAGCACATAGGTCTTGGCTTTGATCGGTCCGCGGCCGTAGTGCTCGCGCATGAACGCGACGATTCGGTTGGTGATCTCGGCCAGCAGCCTGCCGCCGACGAGCGGCCGGGCACGATTGTCGGGGCCGGGGTCGCTCATCGCCGATCTCGTCGTCCTCGGCCGTATGTGCTGCTCACAAGTGCGAGCCTCCGCCGGTTAAGCCTCTGCGCCTGGGCTGGAGCGAGGCTGAACGTGAGCGTACCCGGATGACGTCAGTTGGAACCCTTGCATTCGGTTGGGATCGGAGTAGTGTCGGGCGGGTTGAGGTTTGGCTGCGCCGTCCGCGGGCGGGGCGGCCAGGCATCAGCGCCGAGCGAAAAGCGCGCTCGCGGCGGCCGATGGCGGCATGCGGGGGTGGTTGCAGCAACAACATCCACCCCGTGCAGGAGCTCTATGCCACGCGCCGCAAAGCCGGATTTCAGCGAAGTGTTTTGCAGTACCCGTGGTCAGCGGCGTCTCGCTTCGGGCGGCGCTCGGTGATCACAGACTTTTCTCGCTTCATCAACTCCGAGTTCGCGCTGCTGCGCGGGTGGCAATGGGCAGCCACCCGGAGGGATCTCCTGGTTGGGCCTGGGGGTACCTACGAGGAGATCGCGCGCCGACTCGAAGGAGGGCTCGTCGGCCGCGCGCTCCACCTCCCGCAGCGCGCGGCCCTCGAGCCGCTCGATCCCTCCTCGGGCGATTGCCTTGTGAGGTCTGGGGCCCCTCCACGAGCCGATCGCGCGATCACACCAAGGAGGGGTCGTCGGCCACGCGCTTGGGGCGAAGCGCGTGGCCCTCGGACCACTCAGTCACGGCCGCTATGGTCTCGGACGCGAGGCGCCGGATGACGGCGTCGGCGTTCCAGCTCCCAGATTCGCAACGATCGATCTCCATGCGGATTCCTGGCGGTGACGATGCACCCACCCGGGCCCGCAGGTCGGTGCATGCACAGCTCGCTGGCCAGATCCCTGCCACAACAGCGTCAGATGCTGCGCTCCTCGTCAGTGAGCTCGTCACCAACAGCGTGGTCCACGCAAACGTCGGCCCTCACCGAACGCTGACCGTGGAGGTGACGACGCTCGACGATCGACTTCGAATCGCCGTCACCGACCCAGGCTCACGCATGAAACCCTGCGTACTCCCGCCTGACCCCGAAACCCCCGGCGGCCTCGGGCTGTTTCTCGTCGACGAGCTCTGCGAGACATGGGGAGCCTGGCAGGACCTCGGCCCTACCTGCGTCTGGTGCGAGCTCCTGCTCGACCAATCCCGCCCGGGGTAGCGACCACGCCGGCGGCAAACGTACCAATGCTCAACGCCGTTCAAGCGCGATGCGCTCGCCCTGGCTGACCGGAGTCGAGGCGTTCATGCCCGAGCCGCTGGGCGGGGACCCGACGATCCGCTCGGCGATCGCGGCGGCCGATCCGGCGCCCGGGATGAGCGTCTCAGTGAAAGAGACCGCGACGCCCGGGGCCGCGCTCGCCGGCCAACAGCACGGCGCTTTGTTGAAGTCTCTGTCGCGGGTCCTCCCGTCCGGGTTGGCGCGCCGCGTGCTCGCTGCCGCTGACGCCGATCGTCAGCGCATCGAGCGAGACCTCCACGACGGGGTTCAGCAACGCCTGACGGGGCTCCGGATTCGGCTCGCGGTCGCTGCCGAAAGCTTCCAGGAGCGCGGCGACGCGGACGCCAGCGCGGCATTGAACGGGTTCGGAGAGGAGGTCCAGCAGGCCATCGAGGAGGTCCGCGCTTTCGCGCGGGGTGTTTATCCGCTGATGCTGGCCTCCGAAGGACTGAGTGCGGCGCTGGTCTCCGCCAGCCGCTACGCCGCAGTGCCGATCACGGTGTCAGCGCACGGAATACGCCGCTGCCGGCCCGAGGTCGAGAGCGCGGTCTACTTCACCTGCCTCGCAGCGATCGACAATGCGGCCAAGCACGCCGGACCGGCCGAGGTTTACGTGCGTGCCTGGGATACCGCCCAAGCGCTGCATTTCACGGTCCGCGACACGGGCTGCGGGTTTGACCCCAACGGGTCGCCGAGCGGAGCCGGACTGAACAACATGCACGACCGCATCGCCGCCGTCGGCGGCACCCTGACCGTCGACTCGACACCTTCGCACGGAACGCGACTACACGGCACCGTTCCGAACCCCTGGCCCGGCGCATCCGCACGACGGCCACCCCCCCGCTATCGGGACGCTCCGCCCGCCGGCCTCGGCGGCCTCTCGGCATAACCCGGGACCTCGAGATAAGGGTCTCGGCCTCTCAGTCTCCGCCTACCCGAAGCCACTCTCGACCGGCTCGGGGTCCGGGCGTGTACCCGCAGCGTCGCCCTCGCACGCTCGCCCAGCGCTACATCGAGGAAGGGCCAGAACCGACGAGCATCCGCTGATCCGGTTCGTCGATGGGCCAGCTGACCGCCGCCCACGGCGCCAGGGCACCGGACTCGATGTCTGGGAGGCGATCTGTGTCGTCCGCGACAACGACGGCGATAAGCGAGAAGCGGCGGAATACCTCGGGATCCCGCTCGGCCTGATCCGGGCGGCAGTCGCCTACTACGGGGCCCTATCGGGACGAGATCGACGAGTGGATCGAGCTCAACGCGCGTGAGGGCAACGCTGCGCACGACGCGTTGCTCGCCGGGCAACAAGCGCTCAAGCGTTGAAGCTGCTGCTCGACGAGATGTTCAGCTGAGCCCGATCGCGACCACGCCGGCGGGCATGGACGCCCGGGGGAGTTGGCGGACGCGGCAACGGCCGCGCTCGGCATCCATGCCTCGCCGACGCGGCCGGCCGCGCGACGTCCGACGGACGCCGAGCGAAGCGAGGCCCATCCCCGGCCAAACCCCACACTTGACGCCCCGCGCGAGCCGAATGTGTATTCGGATGCGTATGGCGGCCTGATCGCCACACTCGAGCGGCGAGGACCGGCGAGTGTTGGGTTTGGCCATCGAGCCTAGGAGTCACGGCCCCCGGCCCGTCCTGGAGCCCGGCGCCGGTCAGCATGGAGCCGCGGGCCAGCGACGCCGGGTCCTTCCTGACCAGCTCGACGATCGCGGCGCCGGCGATCTCCGGGGTGAGCGGGTCGCCGAATCGGCCCACAATATCGTCGCCGCTGCGGAACATGGCTGCGTCGAGGCGACGTGGCCTCTGCTCCGCCGTCACACGCGAGAGGTCGCTGGTTCGAGCCCGGCCGTGCCCTTCCTCACGATCCTCGGCGGAGACCCCCGTCGCGTGCGCGTTCGGGTGCTGACGGCCAGTCCAGACGAGGCGGCCAACATAGCGCCGACGTTGCGCAGGATTCTCGAGACGTGCATTTGGGACAGTCCGACGCGGCCGGCGATCTCCTCTTGAGTGAGTTCCCGAACAAGCCGCAGCAGCACTACCGTCTGGTCGCGGGGCTTCAGGGTGAGAAGCGTTTGTCGGATCGCGGCCGAGAGCTCGACACGCTCGTAGTCAGAGTCGTCGGCACCGATGACTTCGTGACGCGGTCGGGCGGCGCCATCGGGCGTCAAGGCGCCGGCGTCGAGCGAGGCGGGCGAATACGCCTCCAGCGCGCGTAACGCCTCGCCGACTTCCTCCGGACCGACCCCAAGGTAGTCAGCGATTGCGTTCGGCTTGGCGGGACCAACGCCGAGTTCCCGCTGAGCTCGAAGTACACGTCCTGCGCATTCCTTCGTTGAACGCGGCACGTGCACACGCCACGTCGTGTCGCGGAAGTGCCGTTTGATCTCCCCGACGATCACAGACCGGGCGTAAGCGGGGAACGCGGCGCCTCGGTCCGCCGAGTACCGGTTAACCGCCTTGATCAGGCCGACGCTGGCCACCTGGCAGAGATCCTCGATCGGCTCCCCACGCCCTTCGTAATCCCGCGCGACCCGACGCGCCAGCGGCAGGAATCGCATGATGACCGTTTCCCGCGCCTGCGCGTCGCCGGAGGAGCAACGGCGAAGCAGCGCGCTCAAATCGGACGCGGGCCGCTCGCTCACGGCGCCCGCGTGCCAATGCGGCGTCATTTGTAACTCCTTTTTTGGTCCCGATGCCTACGGGGTTAGCTGACGGGCTCGCGACGATCTTTCGACCACCGCTACAACCGGAACACCGGCTGATTCGCCCCGACTACTTGGGCTCCCCGTCCGCCGCGGCTGGTTGCGCGGCGGTTCGGCTATGTCGTTCGGACAATACTCCCTTCGCCCTCGCGAGCAAGCGTTTCCGTCGTCGGCACGGCCGCTGAAGCGTCAGCTGCCGGCGTTCCAGGCGACGTTGAAGCCCGACCCGCCGGCGGTGAGCGGACCGGGATTCGCCAGAACCTGGCTGCCGACCATCTGAGACGCCTCGTAGGCGAAGTCGGTGATCGGACCGCTGGCCGAACCGTTCGTTGCCGTCGCGTTCGTGAATGCCGCGTTGCCGAAGTCGGACAGGGTGGCAAGCGAGCCACCGACCTCGGGTCGCTCCACGATCCATTCGGCCGACGACTGCGGCGGCGCCGGCGAAGGCGTCGGGATGTTGATGCTGGATGTCCAGTTCCGGGTCGTGTCGCTGATCGCCAGCGTCCAGGTGGGGCCCGCGAGGCTGACCGAGGCGGTCATCGCGTCGCCCGGCGCGACCGGGTAGCTGGTGGGCGACAGCTCGACCTCATAGCCGGAATTGACGGCGTTGTCCCCGTACATCTCGTACCAGGCGTCATAGCTCGGGGTGCCGCCGAAGCAATCGGATTCGGTTCCGTCCTGCTCGACGGTCTGGCTCTGGGCGCCGTCGATCCCGATCCACTGGGACGAATAGCTGGTGGCGCTCGTCGGGCAGGTGACGGCGGGGACGCTCCAGCTGCCGGTAACGGCGCTGAACGCCTGCCCCAGCGCGAAGTAGCCAGACCAGTTGCCCGACTGAGCCGCGATCACGATCGTGGCGGCATTGGTGGTGGCGGTCCCCGCGACGCTGCTGAACACGGCCCGGTACTCGTAGCCGTTCTGGGCCGTTGTCGGCTGGAATGTGTAGCTCGTCGAGGTCGCGCCGAGGACGGGGACCCAGGTCTGCCCGCCGTCGCTCGAGGTCTGCCACTGCGCCGTCGGCACCGGGTAGCCCGATGCCGCCGCGGTGAAGGTGGCGTAGTCGCCGTCCGCGATGGTCTGGTTCGTGGGCTCGGTCGTCACCTGGGGGGCGGAGTTCCCCGGCGGACCGGCCACGGTCAGCGTGGCGACGCGAGTCGTGGCGCTCCCGGCCGAGTTGCTCAGCACCGCGCGATATTCGTACCCGCTCTCGCCGGAGGTCGCGATCATCGCGTAGGTCGTCGAGGTCGCGTTCGGCACGTTGCTCCAATCCGCGCCGGCGTCGGTGGAGATCTGCCACTGCGTGCCGGCGACCACGCCGATGGCGCCGGTGATGAATGTGGCGGGATCGCCGTTCTGGACGCTCTGGTCAGCCGGCTGGACGATGATCTGGGGCGGCGAAGTGATCCTGCCCCCGGACGCTCCCGCACCGCCAGCTCCGCCCGAGCCTCCCGAGCCCGATCCCGGGCTACCGCCGTTCGGCGAGGTGGTGCCTCCCGATCCGGAAGACCGCCCGCGGCCGATCGTCAGCCGGGCTGCCTTCGTCGTTGCCCGGCCGAGGCGGTTCGTGAATACGACTCGGTATTCGTTGCCGCTCTGCGACGTCTTGGCCGCGAACACATAAGTCACCCCGTGCGCGCCCGGAATGTCGGTCCATGTCCGGCCGCCGTTGACCGAGTGCTGCCACTGCGCTCTTGGAGCCGGGCTACCCGACGCCACGGCGGTAAAGCCGACAAGGCGTCCGGCAGATACCGTCACGCTACGAGGCTGGACGACAATCGCGGGGCGCCGGCGGCCTCCTCGCGGGCGCACCATCGGTGCGGGACCCGGGTGGAGTCGCATCATCGGACCCGCGCTGGCTTGGATTGCAGTTCGAGTACCGGGTCGGGACGTGCGAGAGCCCGCAGCGGCGGTAACGCCGAGCGCGACGGCCAACACCGCCAGGGCGGCGAGGAGGACCCGTCTCTTGTGCACACCTCCTCATCGGCGGCGCGACCCTGTCCCGCCGGATGGTGGCGGCCGCCTCGACGAACATCCGAGCGCCGCCGGTGCTCCGCCGAACGCGTTGAGCGGGGCCTCAGCAGCCCGCACCCGGAACGCTGCCGCCGGGCGCGAGACAGGCGATCTGGACTCCCGGCCCGCGCCGGGCCTTTATCGTGAATCGGTAGTACGTCCCGATCCAGTTCGGACGGATGATCTCGACGGTGACGCGGGAGCCGACGGCGAGCCGACGGCTCGCGAAGGCTGGCGTGACGTTGAAGCTGGTCCCGTGGGCGAAGCACATCCGCGGGCTCCTTCCGCACCGCGTGCTGTTCGCCAGCACGGAGGAGTGGTGGGCGAATGGGCAGCCGCGACCGCTGCATTTGACCACCACGGTGGCGCCCGGCGGCACGCCGTTGACAACCAGGTTGGTTGCCTTGGTGTACGACGGCGTGTAGTAGAACGCCCACTGCATCGTCGTGGTGATCGTGCCCAGCACGCCAGTCGGGACGCGGACGGCGCTGACCGCCTCCGCCGGCGAACTCGAGCCGACGAAGTTGACGTCACCGACGTAGCGGGCGGTGAGGGAGTGCTGGCCGGTGGACGCGTATGTGACGGTACAGGTTGCCGCGCCGTTCGTCAGGGGCTCGCTCGCGCACGACGCAATCGGCTCCCCCCCATCGAGAAACTCAACCGACCCGGTAGGAACGACCGGACCCGGACGGACGGATGGCGGCGCGACCGTGGCTGTATAGGTCGTGGCCGCGCCGAGGTTGACCGTAGGGGTCAGGTCGAGAACGGTCGAGGTCGAGTCGGGTCCGACCGCGAGCGTGTCGCCTGGGCTAGCGGAGCCCATGAGGATCGAGCCGCCGGTCGGCGAAAAGACAGCGCTGAGACTCGCGGTCGACGCCGCAAAAGAGGTCGTGCAGGCCACGGTTGCGCTCTGACCGTTCGCGGTGACCGCCATGTTTGCGCAGCCCTCAATCGGGGCGCCAGCGTGTTCAAAGGTCACCGACCCCCAGAGCGCCGTGCTGGTGTCTACGATCGATGTCACCGTGGCGATCAGCGTCACGCGCTGGTTGGTCACGGCACTCGCCGGAGATACCAACAGAGCTGTCGTGGTGGGTAGCGATCCCGCCGGCGTCAGGGCCATTGCCGCCGGCGCCGGCGGCAATGGCTCCGCCCAGGCAGGCGTAGCCGCCAGGCACCAGCTCGCGACGGTCGAGAGAACCGCCACGGATACGAGTCGCCGAGCACCCCCGCTCAGGCGTGAGCAGCGTTGCCTTTCTGATTCCACGCTAGACAGACCCCCACTCAGGTCCGTTGAGCCCGCTGATCGGGCCTGCGGACATGATGTGCCCTGGGTCTCTGCCCGGCCATCTGTCGAGGGTCTGGGTTTTTGCCGAGACGACTGGACCTTCGTCCGGGGGAGGCGCTATGGCCGGTCTAGATTCGACGGTATGGTCTTCGGATCGGCACCTCGCGAGTAAATAGGGGCGTGCGTGGGAGCGGTAGCGTGCGTGAGAGCGGTTCGGCTCGGGGCTCGGCAAGCGCTTGGGCTGCTCGGAAGGTCGATCAACGGGGAACTCGGCAAGCCCCCCGCACCAAGAAGCGAGATACGGCCGGCGCCGGGCCTCGGAATCGGGGCAAGGGGGTTCGCCAGCTCGAGGTTGACAATCACGAGCAGGACAGGCGAAGCCCAGCGAGCGATTCGTTGGTTTCGCCCAACGAGATCGTCGAACGCAGCGACGGCGATGGCAACTTCGAGCTCGCGATGCAACTCGCAGAGCAGGACAGGCTGGCCGAAGCGGAAGAAGCTCTCGCGCGGGCCGATGAGCGAGGCCACCCTGCGGCCGCGACCAAGCTTGGTGTTCTCCTGGAATCCCGCGGCGACGTCGCTCGTGCGAAGGCGGCCTACCGGCGTGCAGACGAGCGTGGCGACGCCGACGGGGCGTTCGAGCTCGCGATGTTGTCCGCTCGTGGGAACAAGCTGGCCGAAGCCGAGGATGCGTTTGCCCGCGCCGATCGGCGCGGACACCCCGCTGCCGCCTACAACCTCGGCGTGCTACTCGAGCAGCGCGGTGACATCGCCGGCGCCGTGGCCGCCTATCAGCGTGCCGATGAGCGCGGCGAGGCCGACGGAGCCTTCGAACTCGCGATACTTCTCGCCGGCGAGGACCGGTTGGATGAAGCCGAGGCGGCATTCGCCCGTTCCGACCAACGCGGCCATGGCGTTGCCGCGTACAACCTTGGCGTGCTGCTCGAGCATCGTCGCGACTTCGGTGGCGCCGAGGCGGCCTACCGCCGGGCCGAGCAGCGCGGCGTCCCCGAGGCCGCGTTCGATCTCGCGATGCTGCTCGCCGGACAGGACAGGCTGGAGGCGGCCGAAGACGCGCTCGTCCAGGCAGACGAGCTCGGCCACCCCGCGGCCCCCGGAAAGCTTGGCGTGCTGCTCGAGGAGTGCGGCGACTTCACCGGCGCTGCGGCCGCGTACCGGCGTGCCGACGAGCGCGGCGACGCCGACGGGGCATTCGAGCTCGCAATGCTGCTCGTCGGGGAGGATCTGTTCGACGAAGCCGAAGAGGCGTTCGCTCGCGCCGCCGAGCGCGGCCATGGGGCTGCTGCCGACAACCTCCGCGTGCTGCGTGAGCACCGGTCCGAATTCGATGAGCCCGCGCCGGTGGTCCAGCGCGAGACCACGGACGTGGACGTCGATGACGCCGGTGAGGCGCCGGTTCCTGCTCCTCGCGAGCGCCGTCGGATTAGCTTCGGCCCGCGCATGCGACGGGTCCGCTGGCGTCGGGTATGGATCGCGCTGCTCGTGGCGGCAATCGCAGTCGGGGTAGCTGCCGCGTTCGCTTCTGAGCTTGGCTCGCACAGCGCCGCGGCAAAGACCACGCTGCCACCGGCGGCAGCCGCGCAGACACCGCCGGTCAGCGTCTCCGCGCCGGCGGCACAGGTGTCTCCGCCGGCGAAGCCGCGTGCCAGGACGATCGTCACGCCTAAATCGACCAGCCCCGCCGAGCCCAAGCCGAAGCGCCCGGCGACCACGACGACGACGACCACGACCACGACCACGACCACGACCACGACCACGGTGCCGCAGACGACTACGACGACGAGCCAGGTGCAGATCGCAGCCGACGTGACGACACACCCCACGACGACCAGCACTCCGCCAGTCCAGACGGTCACGCCGTCTCGCGTTACCACGACCTCGGAGCCTGCGCCGACGGCCTCGAGCCGTCCCACCGTGACGACACCTCCGACCAGCGCGCATACCGGCACCGGATCGAGCAGCGGCAGATCCGGCGGCGGCAGCGGGACCGGAACCGTCAGCGGCAACAGCGGGACCGGGATCGTCAGCGGCGGCGGCTGACGAACGCGGTCAGGAGCGCGCGCGCACGCGCAGCGGCCGGGCGCGCAGGCTCGCCGCCCAGGCAACCACGATCAGGGCCGCACCGACCGCGAACACGATCAACGGCAGCGGGTCGCCCGAGCCCGACCCCGGGCCGGACCTGGTCGCTACCGCGGCCGGGATCGGAACGGAGTGGCCGGCCGCATGCGCGAGGCGCTGGACCGCGGTGAGCGTGGCGGTCGCGAGCGCCGGCCCGCCCGTCGAGGCGATCCGCACGCCGGACAGTGCAGACGAGTCGATCGGCGTCGTCGCGCCGACCGCGGCCACGCCAAACCCATTGGGCATGACCACCAGCAGCGGCCCGTGATAGACGAGCGAAAGCTCCTGCCCGAGGAACCGGGCGTACGTCTGTGGCGCGCGCCACAGCTCCGTGACCGAACCCAGGTCCGACGAGGAGGCGATGATCGCGATGCGGATGTGGTACCCGCTGGCCGCGGCGCTCGAGAGCAGCGCGGACAGCTGGTTCTGCTGGGCGAGCGGGATTCCGGCATCTTGAGGCAGGAACAGCGGCTGGGTGGCGAGGACGTCGCTGGCGGGATCGCCGTCAGCCAGTGCCGAAGAAGCGAGCAGGCCGAACGCGAGTGCCAGGATCGCGGCCGACGAGACGAGCCGCGCCCGCAAATACCCCTTACGTTTGTGCGTAGAGTCCGTCACCTCGATGAGCCCGGGCAAGTCTAGGGACCGAACCCGCCGACGGACGGGGGCCTTCGTCGTCCTCGCGCTCGCGGCCGCGCTAGCCGCTTTTCCGCCCGCGGCCCAGGGTCATGGTCCGATCGCGCCGGCCGCCTCGAGCTATTTCGCGAAGGTGCTCGCGCTCCCCGCCGGCCTGCGGGCGAAGGTGATCGACGGCGACTTACGGATGTGGCTCCAGGTTCCGCCCAACCAGAGCGTGATCATCCTCGACTACCGCGGCGCGCCGTACGTGCGGTTCACGAAAGCGGGCGTCGACGTCAATCACAACTCGTCGATGTACTACCTGAATCAGACTCCGGTGGCGCTGACTCCGCCGGCTTACCTGACGGCGTCGACGCCAGCGAGCTGGCACCGGGTGAGCAGCGGCCACAGCTACGAGTGGCACGACGGAAGGCTGCACGCGCTCGCCGCGGTGGCCCTGCCGCCGGGAGTCTCGTTCGTCGGCCGGTGGCGTATCCCGGTCCGGATCGATGGTGAGGTCAGCTCGATCTCCGGCGGACTGTGGCACGCGGACAATCCGTCGATCGTGTGGTTCTGGCCGATCGTGGTGCTGCTGGCGTGCGTGCTCGCGGCGTGGCGAGTGCGCCGCGCCGCGCTCGACCGGCTGATGGCCAGGGTGCTCGCGGTAACGGCGCTGGTCTCTGTGACGATCGCCGCCCTCGGCCTGCAGTTGCACGGCCGACCGACGATCACTCCGTTCCAGTTCGTCGAGTTCGCCGCGATCCTCGTGTTCGTCGGCTGGGGGTTCTCGCGGGCGCTGTTCCGCCAACCGGGGTACTTCACGTGCTTCCTGATCGGGGTGGCGGCGCTCTGGGCGGGAGGCGAGATGATCACGACGCTCCTGTACGGCTTCGTCCTGATCCCGCTCCCGGCGTTCCTCGCCCGGACGGCGACGATCGTGTGCCTCGGCACCGGCGCTGGGCTGCTCCTGCTCGTGTTCCGCCTCGCAGATCTCGGCGACTCTCGCACGCCGGCCCCGGTGTCCGCAGCGTCACCGATCAACACCGCCGCGGGTACGCCGGCGGAGTGATGCGCCGAGGCCTGACTTGCTGCGCTGCGGTCGCGGCGCTGATTCTGCCAGCGGCGTGCGGATCCACCCAGCGGGCCGCAACAGACACGCCCGCGCCTCCGGCGGCGCTTGTCGCCCAGGCCCGCCCGATCGGAAGAGGCCCGCGGTTTCAGCCCCCTGCGCGCGGTCCCGTCCCGGGCGCGTGCCGGCCCACGCTCGGTCCGCGCGACGGCGTCCACGTCGAGGTGTTCGCCGCCAACCGCGTCGTGATCCTCCCCGCCGGGATCGGCACCACATCGCCGCGCACCACGACGGCGGGCCGGATAACGAGCGCGCACTGCTACGGCGATCTGGTCACGCTCGATCCCACGGGGCTTGTGCTGGTACGCCCCGGGACGCACGCCACCACCCAGGACCTGTTCCGGGCGTGGGGAGAGCCGCTATCGAACCGACGACTTGCTTCATTCGAGGCTGCCATCGACGGTCACGTCGCGGTTTTCGTCGACGGCCGGCGGTGGCCCGGACCGCCGGAAGGCGTGACCCTCAGCCGCCACGCCGAGATCGTGCTCGAGATCGGCCCACACGTGCCTCCGCACCGCGCCTATAGCTTCCCTCCTGGAGTGTGAGGTGATAGACGTTGGGGCCCCTTGTCGAGGCGTCCGAGCATCATCGCGTTGACGGCGACCGTCGCGGTCTGCGGAATCTTCACCGCGCTGGCCCGTGCGGATGGCGATCCCGCAAGCGACTACCTGGTCGCGAAGCAGGTCTTTCTGACTTCGCTTCCTGGGTCAGAAACCCGCGAGCAACAGGCGCTCGTGAGCGCTGTCCAGGCCGCGAACCGGTCCGGGTTCGCGATCCGGGTGGCGACTGTCTCGACCGAGTACGACCTCGGGTCGATCACAGAACTGTGGCGAAAGCCACAGGTGTACGCGCGCTTCCTCGGACTCGAGCTGTCCTCGATCTACAAACAGCGGCTCCTCGTGATCATGCCGAACGGATTCGGCTTCAACTGGCCGGGCCACTCGACCGCCTCCGCGTACCGTCTCCTGGCCGGCACCCGGATCGGTGCCGGCGACGCGACCCTCGGGGCAACCGCCGAACAGGCGGTTCGGCAACTGGCGGGCGCCGCCGGAGTGAACATTCCAGCGGCGACGCCATCGCAGCCGAACGCGGGACACTCGGTGTCGGCGGTCCTCGTGGTAGCGGCCGTGATCGTGCTCTTGGGCGCGGCCGTCTGCGCGCTCGTTGTCCGCCGCCGGCGGCGCCGCCCGCCCCGGCCCAAACCGCTCGAGCCGGAGATCGCGCCCGGCGGTCCTCCAGGGTGGATGCGGTGGGCCGCCCCGGGCGTAGCCGCGGTCGCGGTTCTCGCGATCGGGACGCCGATCGCGTTGCTTGCCATCTTCAGACACCCCGGCGCTTCGGGCGAATCAGTGAACTCGATCGTCACACCGCCGGCGCTCAGCTGGCCCGCGAACAGACGCCCGGCGCCCAACTTCGTGCTCCGCGACCAGACCGGGCATACGGTGTCGGTGGCGCAGTATCGGGGGCGGCCGGTGATCGTGACGTTTGTCGACCCGCTGTGCCGCAATCTCTGCCCGCTCGAAGCGCACCTGCTCAACCAGGTCGTGGGCGAGATACCGGCGGCCCAGCGTCCCGCGATCCTCGCGGTCAGCGTCGACCACTGGGCCGATTCGCGCAAGGACCTGCTCCAGGACGAGCGTCAGTGGGAGCTCGTGCCGGAGTGGCACTGGGCCGTGGGCACCCCGGCGGCGCTCGCCCAGGTCTGGAAGCACTACGCGATCGGCGTGTCGGTGATAACGAAGAAGATCTCCGGCACGACGATCAACTACATCACGCACACGGAGGCCGCGTACGTGATCGACTCGACGGGCCACGAGCGCGCGCTATTCGTGTGGCCGTTCTATCCGCAGGATCTGCGGCACACCCTGGCGCAGCTGTCCTAGCGGCGCGCGGTATCTTCCCGGCAGGATGAACATGCGTCTGGAGCGTGGCGTCCTGATCAGGCGCCTCGCGCCGGCGGCATTGATGCCGGCCGGTGCGTTCGCGGTCCACCAGCTTCGGTATTGGCTGGCCTTCGGCAACCGGGCCGGTCTGGCGCTGGCCACGCAGGGCCACCGGTACCTGAACTCGCTCGTTCCCTGGATCGTGTTGCTGATCGCGCTGGCGTGCGGCGTATTCCTGGTGGCGCTGGGTCGCGCGCTCGGCGGCCGGGTGTCGCTCCCCCGCTACACGCTCTCGTTCTGCGGGCTGTGGCTCGTGTGCGCGGTCTGCCTGGTGGCGGTGTACGTCACTCAGGAGCTGCTCGAGGGGCTGCTCGTGACCGGCCACCCCGCAGGCGTGGCCGGTGTCTTCGGTTACGGCGGTTGGTGGTCGATCCCTGCGGCGGTCGCAGTGGGACTCGTGCTCGCGGCCGCGTTCCATGGAGCGCGACGCGTGCTCCAAGCCGTCGCCGAGCGCCACCCACAGCCTGCGGCAGCCGCACCGCGCGCGCCAATCGTCGCGCGCGTCCGGCTCAACCCCTTCCTTCCGAAGCTCGCGCCCCTGGCGGACGGCTGGTCCGGCCGCGGTCCTCCTCTCGGTTGATCTCGCGCGCCATCTTGGCGGCGCGGTCCTGATCACCAACCAAGGAGGACAACCTTGAACCGTATGTCCCATATGGGGCTCGTCGCGCTCGTCGCGGCCGGCGCCGGGCTCTCGTTGCCGGCAATGGCTTCGGCGCATGCGCGCATCAGTCCGCCGGTGTCGGTGGCGGGCAAGCTGCAGCTGTACAGCCTGGCCGTGCCGACCGAGAAGAGCGGCCTGACCACGACCAAGCTGGTAATGACGGTGCCGTCTGGGTTCGGCATCGACTCGTTCGTGCCCCCCTCGACGCCCTGGCACGTCCAGCTCGCTCAGACCGGTTCGGGCGACAGCGCTGTGGTCACGAAGGTGACGTTGACCGGCGGGAATACGCCAACCGGCGAGGACACCCTGTTCCAGTTCCTGGCGCAGCCGGCGTCGGCGAAGACGTACACGTTCGAGGTCGAGCAGACGTACTCCGACGGGTCGATCGTCAACTGGTCCGGCTCGGAGTCGTCGGCGGCCCCAGCGCCTACGGTCCAAGCGGAGAGCTCGCTCGGCGGCGGCGGTGTGTCCGTCCTGACAATCATCGCGCTGGTGGTGGGCGTGCTCGGGTTGCTCGCGGGCGGGTTCGCCCTGCTCGGCGGCTCCAAGGAGCGCGAGCTGGCGTGACCCGCGCGCTCCGAACCGCGCTCGCGCTCACCGTGACGGCGGCGGCGGTGACCGCGGGACTCGCCCTTCCCGCCGTCGCCGACGCGCACGCATATCTGGTCAAGACCGTTCCGGCGGCGAGTGTCGTGCTGAACGCGCCGCCCCCGAACATCCAGCTCACCTACGACGAGGCGGTGGAGCCCAGGTTCGCGATCATCTCTGTGACCGACGCCGAGGGGCATCAGGAGACGACGGGCGCCGTGCATCGCTCGCCTGCCGATCCCGACACGCTGGTCGTGCCGCTTCGTCCCAACCTGCCCGAGGGCTGGTACCTGATCTACTGGCGGGCGATCTCGGTCGACGGCCACCCCGTCAACGGCGCGTTCACGTACGCGGTCGGGCCGAACCCGGGCCCCCCGCCCCAGTTCCAGGTTCCGAGCATCTCGGCGACCGCGACCACCCCGGGCCTGCTGATCGCCCGATGGGCGATGTTCGTGTTCGTGATGGGCGCGATCGGCCTGTTCGTCCTCCGGCTGCTGATCGCGCGCCCGCTCGTTCGGACCGTCGAGGGCGTCAACCTCAAGCCGCTGACGATCGCATTTGGAATCGCGGCCGTGCTCGGCCTGATCGCGATCCCGGTGTATCTCGACGTCTCGACCGCCAACGACTCGCTCCGGTCGGTGTTCGATCTGACCGCGCTCGTACCGCTTTACCGAGTCACCGCGTTCGGGCGGGCGATCGTCGACCTCGAGATGTGCTTCGCCCTGTTCGCGCTGGCGGCATCAACAGCGCTCTGGCTCGACCGTCCCGGCCGTGACCGGCGATCCGTCGCCGAGCTGATCGCGTCGGTCGGCGCGCTCCTCGCGGCGGCCGCGGTACTGATCGTCCCTGGCGCCGCCGGCCACGCCGCCCAGACCTCGCCGCGCGGGCTGACGCTGTGGCTGGACTGGCTGCATCTGGCGTCGGGATCGGTCTGGCTGGGTGGGCTCGCCGGTCTGCTCGTGCTGTGGGGGGCGTTGTCGGCCGACGAGCGCGTTCCCGCGCTGTCGGCGCTCGTTCCCCGTTTCTCCAACGTCGCGCTCGGCTCGGTGGTCGTGGTCGGCGGCACCGGCATCGGGGAGTCGGTCGTGCACATGCCTGCCGTCAACGCGTTGTGGGAGACCGGATACGGCGAGGCGATCCTGGTGAAGGCCGGCCTGCTCGGCGTCGCGATGCTGATCGCGTCGGGCAACCTGCTCCGCTCCCGCCCGCAGCTGCTCGCCGCGCAGCGGCGCCCCGAGCTCGGCGAACCCGCGGCGCGGCTCCTGCGCCGACTGGTGAGCGGCGAGGTAGCGGTCGTGATCGCCATCGTGTTCGCCGCGGCCGTGCTCTCGAGCCTGGCGCCACCGCCGCCGGCGTTCGCCCTCGAAAACTCGGCGCTGGCTAAGGTGGGGCCCGGACGGGTCGTGCAGACCATCAGACACGCCGGGTACGTCCTGCAGGTCCTGGTCTCGCCGAACAAGGCGGCCGCGCCCGACTCCTTTGCGCTCCGAATCACCAAGGGCGGGCAGCCCGTGCGCGGAGCCGATGTGACCCTCCTGTTCAACCACCTCGAGATGCAGATGCCCACGCAGGAGTATCAGCTCACCGAGACCGCCCCCGGCGTCTACTCGCGCGCCGCGCCGGCGCTGGTGATGGTCGGCCGCTGGGGACTGACGTTCCAGGTGACGCCGAGGAACGGCCCGCCGTTCACGGCGTTGATCGTCGACCAGGCCAACGGATGAAACCCCGAGAAAAGGAAGCGCTCGTGAGTAACCGTACGCCACGTCTCACCTACACCCTCGCCGCTGCCGTCGCCGTCATCACATTGCTGACCGGCTGCGGCGGCGCCGGCAGCGGTTTGACCGTGCCGACGGTCGCGCCCGCCAGGGTATACACGCTTGGCGGGTTCACCCCGAGCGCGTCTGTCACCGCCGGGGACCCGGTCACTGTGTCGTTCACCGTGGTGCTGCCGAGCGGGAAGCCGCTGACTCAGTACAAGACCGGCTCCGGCCCGCACACCGGGGTGCACCTGATCATCGTCCGCGACGACCTCGCGTACATCATCCACCAGCATCCACCGGTCGGACCGAACGGGCTGTTGCGCCAGACCGTCACGTTCCCGGCGCCCGGCCCCTACAAGGTCCTCGTCGACGTGTATCCGAACATTCCAGGGGGCCAGGCAAACTTTCAGCTATTCCGGACGATCGACGTCACCGGTGACTACAAGCCGAAGCCGCTGCCCTCATACAAGGCGAACCTGACGGCCGGCGGCTACCACTTCGAGATGGCACCACACTCCACGCTCCACGCCATCCAGGCGGAGTTCCTGAACGTCGACGTGACCGGTCCCCGTGGCCAGAAGCCCACGTTCGTCCCGTGGTTCGGCGCGCTCGCCCACGCGATCTTCTTCCGGGAGGGTTCGCTCGACTATTTCCACACCCACATCTGCGCCCCGAACGCGCCGAACTGCGGCGCGCTGCCCGGCGTGGCCTCGTCGCGAATCTCGGGCACGTCGAGCGCACCCGGAAAGCTCACGATCGGGGTGCTCTTACCCGCGCCCGGCACGTGGCGCCTGTTCCTGCAGATGAAGCTCGGCGGGCGCATCGTCACGGCGCCCTACACGCTGGAGGTGAGGTCATGAGGTCCCCTGGCGTTCGACTCCGCCTGTTCGCCGCGGTCGTCGCGCTCGGCGCCGGCGTCGTCGCGGTGATCGTGGCGATCGAACTCGTGCGAAGCGCGCTCGGATAGGTGGGGTGAAGCTCCTCCGGCTCATGCGCTTGCTCGCGGTTCTCGCGACCACGTTCGCGGTCCTCGCGACCACGTTCGCGCCGGCGCGGGCACGAGCCGATGGCGATCCCGCGAGCGACATGCTGCTCGCGCAAAGCGTCTTCTATCCGTTCAGCCCCGCGGTCGCGGCCGGCCTCCAGAAGACACTGAATGCCGAGGCGGCCGCCGCGAACCGCGCTCATTTTCCACTGAAGATCGCGCTGATCGACTCGCCGGTCGACCTGGGGGCGATCCCGACCCTGTTCGGAAAACCCCAGCAGTACGCGACCTTCCTCGACCAGGAGATCAGCTTCGCGAACACAAAGGATCTTCTGCTCGTGGTGATGCCGGCCGGATACGGCGTCGCGGGCCTGACCCCGCGTGCGACCGATGCCGCGGCCTCGCTTCCAAAGCCGGCAGGCCGCCAGAGTGACGATCTCGCGCGGGCAGCGTTGGAAGCGATACCAAAGCTCGCCGCCGCCGCGGGCCATCCGATCGGCGCGGTGTCGGGGTCATCCGGAACCAGCGAGGGCAGCGGAGGAGGCGGGAGCGGAGGCGGTGGCGCGAGCCCAGCCGGCGTCGCCGCGTTGGCGGTGGGCGCCGTGGTCGTCGCCGGCGCCGTGATGTGGCTTCGACGTCGCCGAGCTCAGATCCGCTGACTCAATGCCGCTTCGGGCGGGGCGGTGGCGGGATCGTCTCGATCCCGGGCGGCTCCTCGGGCCAGACGAGTAGCACCTGGCACGGGGCGTGGTCCAGCGGGAAACGCGTTCGCGGGCCGATGCTCTTAGGCCCGAGGCGGAGCTCGCCGTCGCGCGCGAGGACGAGCAGATCGGCGCCGGCACACGCCCGGACAACCTCGCGTTCGACCCTCCCTCGCCGCGCCATCGTGTGCGCGGGACGCGCGAACCGGCTCCGCGCCGACTCGAGCAGCGCTTGCGCCTCCTCGTCGGCTATCGCCCGCACCGGCGGGCCGGGGGGCGGGGGCGGATGGCGCCCGAGCAGACGCGCGCCGGGGTGCGCGGCCAGCTCCTCGACGTCGGCCGGCGCCACGTGGAGCAACGTCACGTCCGCGCCCTCCGGCACCAGCGCACGCGTCCAATCGACGCAGGCCTCCCACGTGTCCTCGGATATCCACACCACGACCCGCATCAGATCACCTGTAGAGCCAACCACAACGCGACCGTGGAGGCCACCAGTGCCGCCGGAACGGTCAGCAGACCCAGACGCGTGAACTCCCCCATGTCCGTCTCCTGATCGTGGGCATGCACGATGCGCCGCCACAGGAGCGTGGCCAGCGAACCGACGTAAGTGAGGTTCGGGCCGACGTTGACTCCGACGAGCATCGCCAGCACCGCGCCGGGGCCGCTGACGGCGGCGACGGGGAGGATGATCAGCGTCGCCGGCAGGTTGTTGAGGAGGTTGGCGACGGCGGCGCTGATCACGGCCACCAGGAGCAGCGCCGGCAGCGCCGTGCCGTGGGGAAGGAGCGCGTCGACCGCGGTCGACAGCCCGTGCTGGCTGGCAGCTTGAACGATGATGCCCAGGCCAAGCACGAAGACCAGGAAGGCCGGCTCGGCCGCGCGCAACGCGCCCGTCGGATCAGGACGCTCGCGCACGACCATCGCGACCGCGCCGGCTGTGGCGACCCACACCGGCGCGATCCCGATGAGCGAGCTGAGCGCGAAACCGACCAGCGTCAGCCCGACGACCGCCAGCGGGAACGTGGGGAGCTCAGGGCGGTCGAGGTTCGCGGTCGACCGAAGCCCCGGCCGGCGCAGGTCGCCGGCGAACGCCCGGCTCAAGACGAGCCATTCGATCGCCAGCGCGACTAGCCACGGGAGCGCCATGAGGCCGCCGAACCGCGCGAACGACAAGCCGCTGGCCTGGAACGCGAGCAGGTTGGTCAGATTCGAGACCGGGAGCAGCAGCGACCCGCTGTTCGCGAGATGCGTGCAGGCGTACACGTGCGGGCGGGCGTTCGTGCGCAGCCGCGCAGCCGTCGCGAACACGATCGGCGTCAGCAGGACGACCGTGGCGTCGAGGCTCAGGACCGCCGTCGTGACGGCCGCCGCCAGGAACACCATCGCGAGCAACCGACGCGGTTGCCCCCGCGAGCCGACCGCCATCCACGCCCCCAGCGCGTCGAACATCCCGGCTCGCCTGCAGCCGTCGGCCAGGACCAGCAGCGCCGCGAGAAACCCGACGGTCGGGCCGAGCTGACCGAGAGCCTCGCGGGCGCCCTTCACGCTGATGATCCCCACGACCACCAGCGAGACCGCGCCGCCGGCGGCGACCGTCCAGTCCGGCGCCCACGACGGGCGCGTCACGGCGGCCGCGAGGCAGGCCGCCAGCACCACGAGGGCGACAGCCTCGCTCACCTCGGCTCCTCGGTGACGTGCATCCGCCCATCATGCCGCCGCGGCGGCGCTCCGGCCTACGCCGCGCGCCGCGTGCCGGTCGTAACGCTGCCCGCGTCCCCCTCGAGCGCGAGGGTCGCCAACGGAGGCCGCTCGGCCACCGCAACGTTGGCCACGGCGTAGTCATCCCACGGCCGCACATAGTGGCCGCCAATCGGCGTACCGCGTTCGCCGATCCGCCGCTCCACCGCGGCCAGCACCGCGTACGCCATCTCGCCGAGCGCGCGGAGCGGCTGATGACGATTCTGGCGGGATCCGAGGTGGCACTCGGCGAGCGCATCGAGGCCGTGACGGTGGAGGGCGTCGATCAGCACCGCGATCTCGACTCCGTACCCGACCGGGAACGAGATCGACTCGAGCAGGTCCCGGCGCCCGGCGAACTCCCCGGCCAGCGGCTGCTCGAACCCGGCGAGCCTGGGCTCGTGGAGGTTGAGCAACGGCCTCGCCATCACCTCGGTGACCCGGCCTCCCTCGTTGGGCAGGGCCACGCCGCCGGCGAGCAGCGGCCGGTCGAACGCTCCCTTGACCAGCTGGAGCGTCGGGTCGACGAGCAGCGGCCCGATCAGCCCCTGGAGATGATGGGGATGGGGATTACCGGTGTCCCCGTCGAGGAAGCACACGATGTCTGTGCTGGTCGCGTGCAGCGCGCGCCACATCGCGTCTCCCTTCCCGAGCGCGGGACCGTGGTCGGCGAGCACCTCGTCCTGTTCGATCACCCGCGCCCCGGCGTCGCGAGCGATCCGCGCGGTGCCGTCGGCGGACGCGGCATCGACGACCAGGACGTCGTCGACTACGCCGGCTTCGCGCAGCGGGTCCACGGTGCGGGCCAGGACATCGCCCAGTGTGTCGGCGCACTCCTTGGTCGGGATCACCACGCCCACCGTGGTCGAGGCCTTGTGGCGACGCAGCACCTCGGGTGGAAACGCGTCGGCGGTGTACCGGCGCCGGGCGGCCCACGTCGACACGGCGAGGTCGACCGCGAGGCCACGCGCGGCGCGGCCGGTGGCGCGCGCGGACGTGCGGACCCGCACGTCGCCGGGGCGGAGGATCGGGATGCCGTACCCGGCCAGGCGCTCGGCGAAGGTCGCGTCTTCCAGCGCAACCACGGGCTCGAGCCCGCCGACCGCGCGGTACGTCCCGGCGGTGACGCCGATCGATGCGCCGGCGAAATGATGGTGGGCGGCGCTCGGATCGGACTGGCGCACTCGTCGGAGCCGCTCCGCGGCGTCGCGCTCACGGCGATGGAGCACCTCCGGCGCGAGCGTGGGGCTGTCCTCCGGGTCGAGCTCGATCAAGCCCGCGATCGCGCGCGCTCCGTCGCGGACGTGTGCGAGTTGGCGCGCGAGCCAGTCGGGCGCCGGGCGCGAATCGGCGTCCGTGGTCGCGATCAGCCCCCGCGCGAGGCCGCGGGACAGCAGACGCTCGGCGGCCAGGTCCATGCCGAGGCGGCGCGCCGCGCCCGCACCAACACCCGGACCCTCGACGAGGGCCAGCCGGAGTCCGAAGCGCCGTGCGCTGTGCTCTGCCACCTCCGCCGTGCGGTCGGTGCATCCATCCAGAATCAGGATCACCTCGAACCCGTCGGGCGGCACGGTCTGGGCGACGAGCGCCGCCACGCAGCCGGCGATCCGGTGCTCCTCGTCGCGAGCCGGGACGACGACGACACTCGTCAGCTCCACGGCGCCCCCCGCTCGATCAGTTCGCGGCCGCGCGCGTAGTCCTCGTCGGCTTCGTGGGTGAGGACGCCGACGATCGTCCCGTCGCGGCCGTACCACGCCGTGAACGCACCGTCGCCGTGATTCTCAAGTCGGGACTGGTCGAACCCGTCGCCCCAGGCCGAGTACTTGAGCGTGTGGTCGCCGATCGTCGACCAGAACCCCGGGACGGCGGCCCACTCGGCCGGCTGACCGGCGGCGCTCTGGCCCGCGACCTCGCCCTGGCCGAGGGCGTCGCCCCAATGCTCGACGCGGAGCCGGCGCCCGGCGCTTGTGTTCAAGGCAAACGCGACATCGCCGGCGGCGTACAGGCTGTCTCGTGCGGTCCGCATCGACGCGTCCACCGGCACCGCGCCAGCCGAGAGCTCGAGTCCGGCGGCGACCGCAAGCTCGGTGCGCGGCGCCACGCCGGCCGCCATCACGACGACCTTGCCCGTAGCGCGCACCGCGCCGGCCCGCACCTCGAGCGACCCGTCGGCGATCGATGCGATCTGTTCGACCTCGGCTCCGAGGTGGAGCTGCACGCCTTCCTCGTGCAGCCAACGGTGGATGCGCTCGGCAGCCGCTCGGTCGAGCCGCGCGACGTTGGGCTCGGTTTCGTCGGAGACCAGCGTGACCTCGTGGCCGCGCCGCCTGAGCGAGGCGGCGATTTCGCACCCGATGAATCCCGACCCGATGACGACCACGGGATCGCCGGTGCGCAGCCGGGCGGTCAACTCGCGCACGTGGTCGAGCGTCCGGATCACCCTGACCGCGGGGTGGTCCGCCCCGGGTACGGGGAGCCGGGTCGGCTCCGCTCCCGTCGCGAGCACGCAGCTTTGATAGCGAAGCTCACGCCCGCCGGACAGCGACACCGACCGGTCGCTCGGATCGAGCGCCACCGCGCGACCGCTCACCAGACGGACATCCTGGTCAGCCAACCATGTCTCATCCTCGATCGGCAGCTCGTCCTCGCTCGACTCCCCACGGAGGAACTCCTTGGTTAGCGGCGGGCGGTTGTACGGCATCCGGTGTTCGTCGGTGACGAGCGCGACGGCGCCGCCGCCCCCGGCCGTACGAAACGCGCGCGCCGCCGACAGACCCGCGGGCCCGCCACCCACCACGAGCAGCCCCACCTCGTCGCTCACCCGCGCTCCAGCACGTCGAGCGCGTAGTCGTCGGTGCCGCCGGAGGCCTGCTGGGTCAGCCAAGGTTGTTCATGCAGGACGCGGTGAACGTGCGCGGCATCGAGCGGCCGCTCTGGCCCGGGCGGCCGCCAATGGACGGCCACCAGCCGTGCTCCGGGCACCATGCATGACTCAAGCCGCGCGAGCGTCGCGTCTAGCTCGGCGTCGCTCAGGTAGTAAAGGATCTCCGAGGCGACGACGAGATCGAATGCCCGATCAGGAATCGCGTCGGGAATCGCTCCCAGCACAATCCGGACCTGAGGCGTTCCGGCGAGCCGCCGGCGCGCGGTAGCGACCGCGGTGGGGGCAGCGTCGATCGTGGTCAGTCGCTCGCAGCGCGGCGCGAGCAACTTGCTGAACACGCCGATCGAGCTCCCTAGCTCGAGCGCGTCGGCGAACGGCCCGTCGCCGCATGCGTCGAGCGTGGCCGCGTACTTGTCGCGTTCGTACTCGCTGGTCAAGTACCCCCAAGGGTCGGGATCGGACCGGTAGCGCGCCTCGAACTCGGCGAGTGACATCCGCGCCATGCCTCAGCGCTCCTCCAACGCCGCGTCGCCGAGTCGTGCGAGCAGCGGGTCGAGCCTGTGCTGGAGCAGGAACACCTCGAGATCACGCCGTGCTCGATCGAGCGCGCCGGCCCGCACGAACGGCCGCGACCCGCACGCTCGCGCCGCCTCGTCGAGCAGCACACGGCACGCGTCGGAGATTCCCACGCGTGCCTGGACCGAGATCTCGGGCAGCGTGTCGTCTGGCTCGTCCATCGCCTCGGCCCCGCGCGAAAGCCACAGGTCGATCGTCCGCTGCGCGGTGAGGATGCGCCCGGCCGCGAGCGCCTCGAGCGGCCCACGCCCGGGTCGGCCCGCCAGCTCGTCGAGCGCGGCGATGGCGGCGGTATCGGCCATCCCGGCCCAGCTCGCGGCGGTGCGAAGGGCGTCGCGCGAGAACCACGGCTGCTCGGCGAGCGAGCCGGGCGCCCCGAACCGAGCGACGACGGGCGCGTCGTGGAAGACGACTCGGTGGGACACCGACGCGCGCAAGCCGTAGGAGCGGTACCAGGTCGGGTCGACCTGGACGCGCTGCTCGTCGGTCAGGTCGATCCAGACCGCGAGCGGTGGGCCGCCTTCGGACTGGCGGGCGAGAATCAGGGCGCGGTCGAGCCCGCCGGCGCCCGAACAGAACGTCTTCACGCCGCGAAGGACCTCGGCCCCGCCGACCTCGACGACGGTCGCGGGTAGTCCTTCGCCGGGTCCGGGATCCCCGCCCCACACGCCGGCTCGAAGTCGCCCGGCGACGACGGCGGCGAGCTCCCGGTCACGGACGTCCGCCGGGGCCTGGATCGCCAGCCGCTCGACGGCGTTCAGATGACCGTCGTAGATCCGGCCGACGGAGCCGTCGGCCCGCGCCACCTGGCGCACGAGGTCGAGCTCGGCGGCTGCGAGTGGCCGCGACACGCCCGTCTCCGCGTTCCAGGCAAGCATCCCGGCGCGCTCGAGCAGTGCCATCGGGCCCGCGGGAAACCTCGGAGGCGTCTCGCCGTCTCGATGTGCTGCGCCGGACTCGATCTCGGCGAGCACCTGCTCGAAAGCCGGTGAGATCAACGCGGGTGAGGTAAGAACGGGTGCGCCCACACGCACCCGCTACCCGCCAGGCGGCTCAGTGATCGCGCCGCGTGCGCGAACGGCCGCGCGAACCGGACTCGTCCGAAGCCGAGGAACCAGAGCGGCCCGAGGACGAGCCCGAGCGCCGGCGCCCGGAGCTCTGGCCGCCCGACCGGGACGACTGCGTCCGCCGCTTCACCTTTCCGTCCTCGATCGTCCCGCGCCAGCCGCCCGTCTCCTCCTCTTGCATCTCGACGTACGCCTTGAACCGGTGCAGGTCACCCCGAGCCGCACGCTTGATATGCCGAGCACCCCGGGCGAACTTCTCGATCAGGCCACCGGGCTCGACGTCGAACGACAGCTCCATCCGAGTCAGCCCGGGAGCGAGCTCGCGGAAGAACACAGCGCCCGTATGGGTGATCCCCTGCGTGACATGCCACTTCACGCAATCGTCGGGGCGCTGAGTCACGATCTCGGCATTGAACTCCCGCGTCCGACCCCAGATCTTCACCGCGAACGACACGTTGCACCGGTCCTCCTGGGTCACCCGCTTGACCCGGTGCATGAAGTTCGGCCACTCCTCGAACTGCGTCCACTGGTTGTAGACCGTGTCAACCGGCAGCGCGATGTCGATGCTCTGCTGGACCGGCATGCGCCGACCCTCGCCGATGCCATGGACGCCGCTGTCGCCGTCCTCGTCCTGCTCATCGCCACCCCCACCGAACGGCAACGACTTCTTCAGCGCGCTCTTCAGGATCCCGCCCGGGCCACCAGCCTGGTCGACCTTCTCGGAGACCTTGTCGCTGACAGCGCCGCTGATCTTGTCGCCGACGCTTGATTTCGCTTCCTCGGCCTTCCGGACGGGCGCTTTCACGACGTCGCCGACGGCGCCCACCACCCCGTTCGACGAGCCGTTGCCCGCGATCTTCCCGATGCCCTTCGCGGCAAGCGGCGCTAGCGCCACCGCGGCGGCCGCACCCGCAGCGCCAGCGGATAACCCTTTGTGATCAGTTACTAGCTCGGTAAGTTGGTTGGACATCTCCTCTACCTCCTGTTCAATTCCACACTGAGGCTCTACCCCTGCGTGGGACGAGGAAACGGCGGGGAGCTGCCGCCCGGGGGGAGCTAATCGTCGTCGCCGCCGCTGCGAAGCAGCTTGTACGTGGCGACACCGGCGGCCACGGCAACCACGACGGCCGCCCCCAGCGCGCGAGGACCGCTTGGGCCATCGCCGACCACCCGCTCGACGACCGCCGTGCCGACGGTTCGTAGCGCCCGGGAGCTCATCGTGCCCTCGCGGTCCGCTCCAGCATCCGCTGGATGCGGTCGAGCATCTGGCCGCTCGGATACCACGTCTCGTCGACCTTCTCGATCAGCATCTCCGTGTAGTCGGCGATCTGGTCGTTGGTCGCGAGCGCGAGCTCGATGCGGTTCATCAGCTGATGGCTCGGATACTTGTCGTTCCGGACGCGATGCATCAGGACGTCGAAGTAGTGCTGCTGGATCGTCGCCATGGGCCTCTCCTTTCCTTATTAGATCAGGTTCCCAAGGGGGCCGAGATTCAGGTTCAGCTCCTCGTCTTCCAACCCGAATACCCGCTTTAGCTCTTCGATTCGCTCGGACAGGGCCATGAACGTCTGCCCGAGCCGTTCTATCTCCTCGTCGTTGACCGTTCCGCCTTCGATCCGGCGGAGCGCCTGGCGCTCCATCAGTTGGCGCAGGAGCTCGACGAGCGTGAGGACGAGGTGGGCGAGTCCCTTCTCGAGCCCTTCCGGGTCGGCGTTCAGGCGGCGGGGCATGGCGGCCTCGAGGCGCTCGAGCGCGCCGGCGCTGTCCCCGAACAGCTCTCGCTCGAAGGGGGTACCGCGATCGCTCATACCGGTGCCCCCTCGGCGAAGCTGTAAGGCGGCCACGGGCCGGTGCACACGAGGTCCACGTCGTCGAGATCGACATCAATCTGCTCGACCAGCGCCACGAACTCGTCCACCCGCTCTCGGTCGACGAGGTAGGCATCGAGGAGCGGAACATCGGGTCGGGGTGCCAGCGTCCGCCGTGAACTGAGTGCGAGGGGTTTGAGCGATTCGAGCTCGCCGGCCACGCGCCTCGCACTCTGACGGAACTCGAGGCGCTCACGCAGATATGCCGTGCCCGATTGGGTGCCGCCGTCGTCCGACTGCGGACGGCTCCCGTCCGACTGCAGACGAGTGGCTTCGCGCCAGCTCGCGCGAAGGCTGATCTCGACCGCGCCGCGGACCCGGCGCAGCCGCGCCACCAGATCCTCGCGACGCCGCCGTAGCAGCGCTCGGACTTCAGGCTCGTCATCGAGCATGCTCCCGAACCGCGCGGGCAGAATCGTACCGCGGTCCATCAGCCGAGCGACGATGCGCTCGTACGTCGTCAGCGTGGCCGCACTCGGCTCGGGAGCAGCGCCGGCGTGTTCACTGACCACGGCGAGAAGCGGCTCTTCGACGACGCCGCGGAGCGGGCCGCCGTCCAGCCCCGCGCCGAACGGCCCATCGCCGTCAGTCTCGACAATGCCGTACAGGAGCAGGCTCATCGCTCCGCCAGCGTGGCGGTCGCCGCGACGATCAGCGCGATATCGAGCTCGATCAGGTTGACGTCCGCGACGGCCAGCGTGACGTGACCGTGGACCACGACGCCGCCCGCGAGGACGCGATCGATCAGATCGACCAGCGAGACCGGACGCGAGCCCGACGACGCCGCGCGTCCCGAGCTGTACAGCGTGCGGGCGGTCGTCACCAGGCCGCCCCGATCGCCCCCGGCACGAAGTTGTAGGCCGGCCACGGGCCGGTCAGCGCGATGTCGATCCCATGAACCTCGAGCTCTGACCTGAGCGCCTCAACCTCCTGGTGGATCGCCGCGGCGGAGTCATCGGCCACGAGATACACGCCGTTCAGGATCATGTCGCCGCTGTGCCCGCTGACCTCTGGCCGCTGAAGCGGGATCACCTGGGCGTCGACGGCCACCGCGCTCAGTCGGTCATGGATCTGCGCCGCGGCGTCCTCGGCAACTTCCATCGCACGCTCGCGCAGCTCGCGCTCGGTCCGCACGCGCTCCATGTAGGCGGCACCAGTAGCCTCGCCCGCGCCGGCATCTACGTTATGGGTCCTTCCGCCGGCGCGGGCGAAGTCCGTGAACACCTTCACGCCCCATTCGGCCTTGCCTTCGAGATAGTCGATCGCCTCGCGGAGCGGCTCGGACTCGCGGGTGAGCATTTCGCGGATGCCTCCCTCGGTCCTGTACACCGTGCACATCCGCATGGGGATCACGGTCGCCTGGCGGCGAACGTCGTCGAGCACGGCTTCGTGTGCCCGGGCGGTCGCCTCCACCCAGACCATGTCCGCCAGGTGCTCGCGGAGACGGGTCTCGTCGAACTCCTCGAGCGGGACTTGGCTCGCAACCGCCGCCAACGCACCTTCTGTGAGGATCGTGAGCGGCCGGGCTGGGTCTACGCCGGGCAGCTCTCCCGCCAACTCGGTGTCCGCTGCCACGACGCCGTAGACGTACCAGACGCGTTCACCCGACGGCTTCGCTCGGGGCGGCGACGGGAGGGGGTCGAGGCCGGGGGCCTGTGCCGGTTTGGCCGCACGGCTCCGGGAAGGTCCCCGTCGTTTGGCGGCGCGACTCCGAGAGGGCTTGGGTGCCGGGGAGCGCTTGGGTGGCGGTGCAGACGCTTCGAGCTGATCATGCAAGTGCTCGAGCATCGAATGAGCCAGCGCGTCGGTCAGCGTGGCTCGGACCCGTGCTCGTGCCTCGATGCGCGCCTCGGCCAGCAGATCCTCCGCGTCGGCGGCGGCGAGGTCGTCTATCGCCGCCCGAAGCCGCTCGAACGAGTCATCGCTTCTGGGCATTGCCGCCTCGTGATCCGGTTGCGCGCTTCGCGCTCGCCGGTCGAGTCGCCCGCTTCGTCGTCGCGCTCTTGGCGGGCGCGCGCCGGCCCGAACGACGCTTCCCGTCGTCCCCGTTACCGCTTTCTAGCGCTCGCTCGAGCCGCGCGATCCGCTCCTCGAGCGAGGTGCCATCGCTGTCGCTCTCGAACTCGGCCCGGAACTCGACCCGCTCCTCTCTCGGCTCGACGCTGAGGGTCGGGTCTGCCTCCCACCAGTTGATCCCCATCTCCTTGGCGCGCTCAACCGACGCGACCAAGAGCCGGATCTTGATCGTGATCAGCTCGATGTCGAGCAGGTTGATCTGGATGTCGCCGGCGATGACGATGCCCTTATCGAGCACGCGCTCGAGGATGTCGGCGAGGTTCGACGGCTCCTGCGCCGGGTGCAGCTGGGCGGTGCCGTAGCGCTGCCCGAGTCGCCCGCTCTGGGCTACCGTCGGACTGAGATCGCGGCCGGGGTTGTTCGGGTCTGTGGCCATGTCAATCGTCGCTGTCGGCTTGGTTTCGGTAGTAGCGCCGGCGCCGCCGCGCGCCGACGAGCTCACCGTGCTCGTCCAGCCTCACCTCGTAGGCGCCGAGGACGTCGGTGGAGTGAGGGATGCGCGACAGCTCGACCACCTGTGCGGTCACCGTCCATCCGTTGTCGTCAGCCGACTCGAGCCCAAGGATCGATTCGACGCGGTGTCCGAGCAGCTGCGGCAAGTCGGCGCGAACCCGCTGGATCGCCTCACGCCCGGACAGCTTGCTCCTCGAGTTCCGGCTGGAGCCGTTTTGACTTCGTCGCGACCGTTGCTCAGCCATCGTCGACCTCCGGTACCGAGTACGGGCCTTGGACCTGACTTATCGAAAGCCTCTCCATCAACTCTTCCTCTTTCCTCCGACGCTCCTCGTCGTCGATCAGCCCGTCCTCGTGGTCGAGCTCGAGCTGCAACATCTCCCGGCGGATGCTGTCCTCATCGTAGAGCTGCCGTTCAAGCTCCTCGGTGACCTGCTCCGCCACCCACACGACACCCCTTACGGGCGCGAGCGGGAGCGTGAGCAATCCCGTGAACAGACCCATGTCACGTACTCCCGGCCAACTGGACGAACGAGTGCGGCGGCAGCGGCCCCGTGTACTTGAACTTGATCCTGCCGCCGTGGGCCTCCGCGATCGCGTCCAGGACCTTGTCGAACTCTGCGACACGGTCGCGTTCGACGAGAAACGACGCGTTCACGGCAATGCGCTCGTGGCCGGTCTTGCCCTCGTCGACGGCCAGCGCGACGGCTGCGAGCGCGCCGATGATCTCGTTGGCGTCGCGCTCGCGCTTTCGCTCCACCCCGGCCGCGACGCGCTCCCCGAGTTCGATGCGCGCGTAGTACGTCGCGTCCTCCGACTGTCCACCCATCTCTCTCTGCAGCGCCGCGATCTTGGGATCGGCGCGCACGACTTCGCGGAAGAGGGCCTCCTCCTCGTACACCGCGCGGATCCTGATCTCGACCTTGCCGTCGAACTCGCCCAGCTGAACGCTCAGCTCCTCAGCGTGTTCGTCGATGAGGCGCTGGCGGATCTCGTCGTGATCGGACATGACCACACCGAAGCGCATCGGCAGAACGGTCCCACGGGCGAGGGCCTTCTCGAGTACGCGCGCGTGCGTGAGCATCTCCTCGCGCCCGAGACGCACTTCGCCCGCGGGCAGGTCGCTAACCAGCGCGGCCGCGCCATCGCCGGCGACCAGCTTGACCCTGGCGTCGGCGATGCCGCGAACGGACGGCGGCTGCTTGTCCGCCCCGACTATCCCATAGACGTAGTGAGGCACGGCGATCAGGCGGGTCGGCGCTAGCTGCTGCGGCCGCGGCTCGAGCTGCTCTTGCGCGCGCGCGACCTCGACCCCGATGACCCCGACGAACCCGAACGCGACCGCCGAGACGACGAACCCGAGCTCGAGCTCGAATTGCCGTCGTCCTCGTCCTCGTCTTCGCCGCCGCTCGAGCCGAACAGCGATTCCTTCGCGCCCTCGAGAATCCCCTTGGTCTTGCTCGAGGCGCCGTCCTGGGTCATGTCCTCGATCAGCTGCGGGAGACCCTCGCCTTCTGAGTTGCCGATGTCGAGGCGGTTGACCGCCTCGGCGAACCGGAGGTAGGTATCGACGCTCGCGATCACGATCCTGGCGTCGACCGTCAGCAGCTCGATGCCGACGAGTGACACTCGCAGGAAGATGTCGATGACGAGGCCCTTGTCGAGCAGCACGTCGAGTACGTCGGCCAGCCCGCTTGAGTTCGAGCGGCTCACGTATCCCGAGCGTGGGAATGATGATCCGAGTGCTGACATGTTCTTTCCTCCCTTATCTGGTCAGGCTTTGTGCGCCCTTACCCCGTTCGTACATGGCAGACACCGCTTCTAACCGTCCTTCTTACGCCGGCTTGAGTTACCGCCGGCATTCCGCCGCCTGTTGCCGTTCTTACTGTTAATTTCCTCATAGGCGTCCGGACTTATGAACTCCACGTGCGCCTTGAACCGGCGCAGATCGGCCCCGGCATGGCGGTGGGCCACGTGGAGCGCAAACGTCAGCGCCTCCGAAGGGTTGGTCGGAAGCACGTCGAGATCGAGCTCGATCCGCGTCAACCGGTCGCTGATCTGATGAAAGGTGGCGAGCCCGGCGCAGTCGGTTCCTTCCACCGACCGCCAGGCGAAGCTCTCGCTCTCTCGCTCATCCAGGATCTCGGCCTCCCAGTCGACGGCGCGTGGCCCGGCCGTGTGTCCGACGAGCATGTCGCCGTCGCGCTCCACATCCTCGATGCGATGGACGCCCTCCGGGAGGCTGCCCCAGCTGCGCCACTGCACCCATGCGATGTCGATCGGAACCGCTACGTCGATCGACAGCTGGATCGGGAGGCGCCGGTCGAGGCTCGTCTCGTACGCGTTCTTGCCGGCGAGCGTCGCACGGTCGACGGCCAACCGGATCACGTTCGCCCCGGATTGGAGCGCCTTCCGCGCGACGAACTTGGTCGTCTTCTTCGCCGCGACCTTGGCGAGTCCCGTCGGAGCGGGAACGAGAGACCCTCCCTCCCCGGTCACGGCCTTCGCCATTTTCTTGGCGCCCTTCTCCGCGACCTTCTTGCCGGCCTTGGCGGCGACCTTCTCACCGACCGGCGGTTTGGCGCGGCGCACCGCGCTGCTGCGCTGCTGGGTACCACTCGAAGCCACGACTGAGCCCTAACCGAGGATCTTGCCGATCTGCTCGGCCTTCTCGCGCGCGGCGCGCACCTCTCCGGCGACATTCCGCACCTCACCGGCGAGCTTGCCGAACTGCTTGCCGGCCTCGCCGATCTGCTGCGTGACCCCGTTGAGGTCGATCTTCGTGGTCTTCACCGGGATGCCGAGCACCTTCTTGTGCTGCTGGAGCTTGGTGCGTCCGAGCAGGATGCCGCCGGCGATGCCGGCCGCGCCCGTTACCACCGGCACGCCGATCCTCGCGATCGCTCCGAGTGCGCTGTGGTCGGCGCCAGACCCGTTGTCCGAAGCCGACGGGGCTCCGCTCGTGCCGTTGCTGGCCGTCGCCTTGGCCGCGCTCTGCCGGCTCGCGCCCTGGCTGCGGCTGCTCGTGCTCTTCCGGGCGCTTGCGCCCTGGCTGCGACTCGTAGCTTTCCTGCCGCTCGCGCTTTCGCCTGTGCTCTTCCGCGGGCTGGCGCTGCGGGAACTGCTACCGGAGCTGCGCGCACTCGCGCTCCCCGAACCTCCGCTCTGCTGAGCGGTGCTTCGCTTCCGCGCACCGCTGCTGGATGACTCCGTCGATCTGTTCGACGACTTTGCCGACGAGCGACCGCGGCTTGCCGATCCGCCCGAAGAGCTGCGTCCACTTGAAACGGACATTTCAACCTCCTGCTGTTCGACTCCCACCAGCTCGGAGTTGTCTCGAACTCTCGGGAGCAGGCCTTCTTGATATGCGCCTACCCAATCCTATGCGCGATTCCAACCATTTTTGGACGAATGTTCGATGCCGGACTTATGGAAACAATCAACGAATGATTGAGGACTTTGCCTTCACGCGCGCGAAATCGACAACTATCGGCACCGGGATGCGGGTATCAGGAGCCTGCAACCGCAAACGGAGGATGCAATGGCCCGCGACGAGACCACGGCCCGCGACGAGACGGAGCGCTACCGCCAGGCGGCGGAGGACGCACTACAGCAACTCGACTGGTGCATTGGCTATCTCCACGGGATCAAGAAGACGAAGATCTCGACGCAGCTCGCCAAGAACCGGGCGCACATCAAGCGCAGCCTGATGAAGCAGTCCGCGGAGCCCGTCCCGTCCGAGACGACGGACGAGACCTGAGCACCCGGACGCGGTCGGCTTCGCGACACTAACGAGGCATGGCGCGTTCAATCTGGAACGGCACGATCACGTTTGGCCTGGCGGCGGTGCCGATCAAGGTACATTCGGCGACCGAGGACAACGCGGTCCACTTCCACCAGGTGCACGTCAAGGACGGCGCGCGCGTGAAGCAGGTGCGGATCTGCTCCAAGGAGGGGAAAGAGGTCCCCTACAAGCAGGTGGCCAAGGGCTACGAGGTTCGCAAGGGCGAGTACGTGATGCTCGACCAGGAGGAGATCGACGCCGCCGCCGGCGAGCAGTCGAAGGTGATCGTGCTTGACGAGTTCGTTCGCGGAGGCGAGATCGATCCCGTGTATTACGACCGCAGCTACTACCTCGGCGCGGGCAAGGACGGCCAGGACGCCTACCGCCTGCTGCACGACGCGCTCGAACGCTCAGAGCGTGTCGGCATCGGCCGCTGGGTGTTCCACAACCGCGAGTACCTGGTCGCGGTGCGGCCGCTGGACCGCGTGCTCGCGCTGCACACGATGCGGTTCGAGTCGGAGCTGATCGACGCTGACTCGCTCGATATCGGCGCGCCGAGCCGGACGCCGAACCGGCGTGAGATCGAGATGGCGAGCAAGCTCGTCGACTCGCTGCACGCCCGCTTCGACCCGAGTTCGTTCCACGACACGTACCGTGACCGCGTCCTCGACCTGATCAAGGCCAAGGCCAGCGGCGAGGAGCCGGATCTACCCGAGCCCCCGGAGCCGGAGGAATCGCAGGATCTGATGGCGGCACTCGAGGCCAGCCTGGGATCGAAGAGCTGATTCGTGCCTCGTGCGCTGTGGACAGGGTCGCTCAGCTTCGGCCTCGTCAACGTGCCGGTCGCAGTCGTGGCCGCCGCACGCGATCTCGACGTCCATTTCCGCCAGCTCCATGAGAAGGACGGCGCGCCGATCGAAGTCCAGCGCTGGTGTTCGAGGGAGAAGGTCGAGATCCCTTGGGAGGAGATCACCCACGGCTACGAGCTGGACGACGGCGATCAGGTGATCGTCTCCGATCTCGAGCTCCAGGCGATCGAGCCGCGCAAGACCCGGACGATCGACATCGAGCAGTTCGTCGACCTCGTCGACGTCGACCCGATGTACTTCGATCACCCGTACTTCCTCGTCCCCGCTGGTGACGACGATGGAACGCTCCGCGCATACCGTCTGCTCAGCGAGGTCATGAGCAAGACCGACCGGGCGGCGCTCGGTACGTTCGTGATGCGCGCCAAGGAGTACCTCGCGATCGTCCGCCACCGCGACGGAGCGCTGACGCTGACGACGATGCTGTTCGCCGACGACGTCCGCGACACCAAGGGCATCGGCTCCGCCCATCAGAAATCGCACAAGCCGACGGCCAAGCAAATCGACGCCGCGGTGGCCGTGATCGAGGAGCTCTCGTCCGACTGGGATCCCGGCAAGCACAAGGATCGCTACCGCGCCCGCCTCAAGCGCGTCGTCGACCGCAAGCGCAAGGGCGAGACGATCAAGGTCCCCGAGGACGGCGAGCCGCCCGAGGTGCCGTCGGACCTGATGGAGGCACTCGAGCGAACGCTCGAGGAACTACAGACCGGCAACGGCAAGCGGCGCTGACGAAACGTGACGCCGGTGTCGCCGCCGGGCCACCCGGGTAGCGGCCCGCTATGCGAGTTGTGGTGCTTGGCGCGACCGGGAACGTAGGTACGAGCGTGCTCGAGTCGCTCGAGGGCGAGTCCCGCGTGGAGCAGATCGTCGCCGTGGCTCGGCGCGCTCCGGATCGCGCGTTCGAGCGGACGACGTTCGCTGAGGCGGACATCGCGAACTCCGAACTCGTCCCGCTGTTCCGCGGCGCAGACGCCGTCGTCCATCTCGCCTGGCTGATCCAACCGGGCCGCAACGAGTCGATCACGTACCCCGTCAATGTCGGCGGCAGCGAGCGGGTGTTCAGCGCGGCGGTCGCAGCAAAGGTTCCGGCGCTCGTGTACGCGTCCTCGGTCGGCGCCTACTCGCCGGGACCGAAGGACCGCTTGGTTGACGAGTCGTGGCCGACCGACGGGATCCGCACCTCGTTTTACTCCCGGCACAAGGTCGCCGTGGAGCGAGCGCTCGATCGACTCGAACGCGACCAACCCGAGATGCGCGTAGTGCGGATGCGGCCCGGGCTGATCTTCAAGGCTCAAGCGGCGACCGAGATACGCCGGCTGTTCGCGGGTCCGTTTCTGCCGCGCGCGCTGCTTCGCCCCGAGCTGATCCCGTTCGTCCCTGACACCCCTCGCCTGCGCTTCCAGGCCGTGCACTCACTCGACGTCGGTGACGCGTACCGGCGCGCGATCGTGTCCGACGCGCGCGGCGCGTTCAACCTCGCCGCGGAGCCTCCGATCGGTCCGGACGAGCTCGCGCAAATCCTGCGAGCGCGCCGTCTCAAGGTTCCGCCGCGGCTGCTCCGGGCGGGCGCCGGTGTGACTTTTGCGCTACGCCTCCAACCCAGCGAGCCAGGCTGGTTGGACATGGCGTTCGCGGTGCCACTGATGGACTCGACGCGCGCCCGCACCGAGCTCGGATGGGGACCGCGCCATGCGGGCACCGATGCGCTCGCCGAGCTGATCGAGGCGATGCGACTCGGCACCGACTACCGCACGCCGCCGCTGGCCGGGGGGACAAGCGGACCGGCGCGCATCCGTGAGTTGCTCACCGGGATC
The DNA here is from genome assembly GCA_963737055.1 of uncultured Solirubrobacterales bacterium. Taxonomy (GTDB): domain Bacteria; phylum Actinomycetota; class Thermoleophilia; order Solirubrobacterales; family Solirubrobacteraceae; genus Palsa-465. The sequence goes on from CAVTRE010000006.1 coordinate 1,392,697, forward strand.
GGCGGACGTCCGTAAGTAAGGTCGGCGGACGACCGAGCCCGCCGCCCCCCGCGCTCACGCGCCGTTCGGCTGCAGCAGGATCTTGATCGCGCCGTCCTGCTTCTTCTGGAAGATCTCGTACGCGTACGGCGCCTGGTCGAGCGGAAGCGTGTGCGTCGCCAGGTCCTCTACGCCGAGCGGGTCCGACTCCTCCTCGACGAGCGGCATGATGTCGTCGATCCAGCGCTTGACGTTGGCCTGCCCCATCCGCAGCTGGATCTGCTTGTCGAACAGATCCATCATCGGCATGGGGTCGACCATCCCGCCGTAGACGCCGCTCAGCGAGATCGTGCCGCCACGACGCACTGTGTCGATCGACGCGTGCAGCACGCTCAGACGGTCGACCCCGGCCTTCTCGGTCATCTTCGCGGCGATCGCGTCCGGGAGCATGCCGGCGAGCTGCTGGGCCAGCTTCCCGAGCGGCGCGCCGTGCGCCTCCATCCCGACCGCGTCGATCACCGCGTCCGGGCCGCGGCCGTCGGTCAACGAGCGGAGCGCCGCGGCGATGTCGTCGTGCTCGCGCAGGTCGACGGCGTGGACGCCGTGGCGACGCGCCATCTCTAGCCGCTCGGGGACGAGGTCGATCCCGAACACCTCCGACGCTCCGCGCCTGAGCGCGATCCGGCTAGACATCTGACCGATCGGACCGAGCCCGAACACGGCCACTGTGCCGCCCTCGGGAATCGCCGCGTACTCCACCGCCTGCCATGCAGTCGGGAGCACGTCGGACATGTACACGAACCGCTCGTCGGGCGGCCCGTCGGGAACCTTGATCGGACCGAACTGCGCCTGCGGCACGCGCAGCAACTCGGCCTGTCCACCGGGCACCTGTCCGTACAGCTTGGTGTAGCCGAACAGCGAGGCGCCCTTGCCCTGGTCTCGCACCTGCGTGGTCTCGCACTGCGAATAGAGCCGTTGATCGCACATGTAGCAGTGACCGCAGGAGATGTTGAACGGGATCACGACACGGTCGCCCGGCTTGATGTGCGTGACCTCCGATCCGACCGCCTCGACCACGCCCATCGGCTCGTGCCCGAGGATGTCGCCCTCGTCGATGAACGGGCCAAGCACCTCGTACAGATGCAGGTCCGACCCGCAGATCCCGGTCGACGTGATCTTGACGATCGCATCTGTCGGCTCCTCGATCGTTGGATCGGGAACCGTGTCGACGCGGACGTCTCGCTTTCCGTGGTAGGCAACTGCCTTCATGCTCCGCTCCGTTCGATCGTGGTCGGAGCTCCGCTACCCGGAGACCATCGCGAGACACCGGCCCCTGTACGCTGCCGTACCCCCGCCGAAACGATGCCGGAGGCGGCCGTGACGTGGCGCAGCAACCCGGAAAGCGGTTTCTACAGAGATTTGTCCACCCCAGGTTGTGCAACTTTGCTCTGCATACAGAAGCCGTCCTTGTCTAAGTCAAGTCGCTTGAGATAGCGTGGCGCCGCGCTCAGGGGTCTCGACGGACTGAGACCGCCGAGCGTGTTGACCTAGGAGCGGCGGCCGCACGGCCGCGTGTACCAGCGTGGAGGTCAGACAACGCCGTGAGCGTGACATCCCTGAGACGGAGTGAGCCGACGCCTCCCCGCGCGAGCGTCGACGAGGAGCCCGACTGGTCGTCCCTCGCCCCGATCGCCGCGGGGCTCGAAGCCGCGCTTGAAGCCCGCGCACCTGGCATTTACATCGGGACGCCCTTGGTCCGCAAGCTCGCTGCGCAGGTCAGCCGCCTGCTCGGGCTCGACGATCACGAGCGACTCGCGATCGACGTGTGCGCGCGGATTCGTGACATCGGGATGATCGGGCTGCCGGACTACGTGATCGCGAACGCCGGTTCGCTGTCCGCCGGTGATCAGGCCCTCTTGAACCGTCATCCCGCGATCGGGGCCGCGATGCTGCAGTCGCTGCCGACCATGATCGCCGCCGCCGCAAGCGTGCGCGCGCATCACGAGCGATGGGATGGCGCGGGTTACCCCGACGGACTTCGCGGCGACGCCATTCCCCTGCCAAGCCGCGTGGTCATGGTCTGCGACGCGTTCGTGGCGGTCGCCACCGATCGCCCGCAGCGCCGCGGTATCGGCGCCGAGGGCGCGCTCGACTTCATCCGCCGCCACCGCGAATCTCAGTTCGACCCCAGCATCGCCGACTGCCTCGCGGCCGCCGTCACCGGCAAGGGAAGGTCGACACCCCATACGTCCGCACCCGACCGCAGCCGCGAGAACAGCCCGCACGAAGTGCCGAGGCCGCCTAAAGCCGCACGCGACCTGCGCACCGCGCTCGCCCGATTCGACGTCGTGCCGGCGTTCGCCCCCGCCTGTGAGCAGGCCCTCGCCGCTCCGGACGCGCCCGGGCCGGATGGGCGAAGCGCACTCGCCAAGGCGATCGAAAGCGACATCGGTCTCACAGTCGCGGTTCTCCGTCGCGCGCAGCCGCGCGCCGGCCAAGCCGGGATCTCCAACGTCGTCGACGCGGTGGCCGTACTCGCCCGCGACGAGATCGACGCCACGGTCGCATCGCTGCCACGCGCGTCGTTCCCGTGGCACAACGGCTTCGACGCCCTGCTGCTCCGCTCAAGGCTCCACGCCCGGACGGTCGCCCGCGCCGCCGAGCGGCTCGGGCACATGACCAAGCCATTCGACACCGAAGACCTCGTGGCCGCCGCGCTGTTGCACGACATCGGCAGGCTCGTCCTCGCGCGCGCGCGGCCCGACTACCTCGCCCCGCTCACCGCCCGCCGCACGCCCGAGGAGCGGGTCCGCGAGGAGGTGCGTGAGCTCGGCGTCGATCACGCGAGCATCGGCGGACTGCTGCTCGGGAGATGGGGTCTGCCCGAAGCGGCTCGTCGATGCCGTGGCCAGACATCACCGTTCGCGCCCTGAGAGCGAGACAGCGGCGCTGGTGCGACTCGCCGACATGGTGGCGCACCACTCCCAGGGGAATGCGGTCGATCGTGAAGCCATGCTCCGCCTTGCGGCCGAATGGGAGCTTCCGGTGCAGGCTCTCCGCGACATCGTGTTCGACCAGCCACCGGCGATCGTCGGCCGGCGTCGGCGAGCCGAGCGCTCGCCGCTGTCGGCGCGTGAGACCGAGATCCTTCGCCTCGTCGCCAAGGGCAGGCGCGACGCCGAGATCGCGACCGAGCTCACGCTCTCGGTCAGCACGGTGCGGACCCATCTGCACAACATCCACGCCAAGCTCGAGGTCGGGGGTCGCACCCAGGCCGTGATCCGCGCGAGCGAGATGGCTTGGATCTGAGCCGGCGCTCCGTCTGGCCCCGATCGAACCGGCGGCGCGGCACGCTCCGCTCGTTAGGGTGCAGGCATGTCCACGCGCCCCAGTGAGGTCGAAGACACCTGGGACGTAATCGTCATCGGGGGCGGCTCGGCCGGCGAGAACGCGGCGCAGTACGCGATCCGCGGCAGCGATCGCACCGCGGCCATCGTCGAGCACGAGCTGGTCGGCGGCGAGTGCTCATACTGGGCGTGCATGCCGAGCAAGGCGCTGCTGCGCCCGGTTGAGGTCGTCGACACCGGCCGGGCGCTGCCCGGCGTGGCCCAGGCGCTCGAGGGCTCGATCGACCTCCCGGCGGTGCTCGCCCGGCGCGACACTTTCACCCACAATCACGACGACTCGGGACAGGTCGAGTGGGCGAGCAACGCCGGCATCGACGTCGTCCGTGGGCGGGGCCGACTCGCCGGCGAGAAGCTGGTTGAGGTGACGGCGCGCGACGGCGCGACCCGGGTGCTGCACGCGCGTCACGCCGTCGTGATCGCGACCGGTACGATCGCCGCGGTTCCGCCGGTCGAGGGTCTCCGCGAAGCCAACCCGTGGACCTCGCGTGACCTGACGAACCTCCGCGAGATCCCCGACCGGGTCGCGATCATCGGCGGCGGGGTCGTCGCCTGCGAGTCGACCACATGGCTCAGCGGGCTGGGCTCCCGCGAGGTCACGATCATCGAGCTCGAGCTCGCGCTGCTCGGCCACCTCGAGCCATTCGCCGGCGCGATCATGGCGGAGCAGTTCGAACAGCGAGGAATCGCCGTGCGCCTCGACACGAAGCTGCAGTGGGTTCACCGTGCCGAGGTGCGGGACACGGGACTCGGCCGGATTCATGGCGGCCCGGCCACGATCGAAACGGGTGCGGCGACGCTCGAGGTCGACGAGATCGTCGTCGCCGCCGGCCGAACCCCGGCCTCCGCCGACCTCGGCCTCGAACGAGTCGCAGTCGCCGCGAACGAGCATGGTTACGTCGACACCGACGACCATATGGCGGTGATCGGTGGCGGCGGCTGGCTGTACGCGGTGGGCGACATCTGCGGGCGAGCCCTGCTCACCCACATGGGCAAGTACCACGGACGGATCGCCGGCGACGTGATCGCGGCCCGCGCCGAGGGGCGCTCGACCGACGGTTCGCGCTACCGCGACCTCGCCGACCACGACATGGTTCCCGCCGTCGTCTTCACCGACCCTCAGGTGGCGTCGGTCGGCCTCACCGAATCGGCCGCGCGCGCCAAGGACTTCGATGTCGCGACGCTCGAGTACGACATCGGATCCGTAGCCGGCGCGAAGCTCCTCCGCGACGGATACGCCGGTCGCGCCAAGCTCGTCATCGACCGCGCCACCGACACGATCGTCGGCGCGACGTTCGTCGGCTCCGACGTCGCCGAGCTGCTCCACTCGGCCACAACCGCGATCGTCGGCAAGGTCACCCTCGACACGCTGTGGCACGCGGTGCCGTCGTACCCGACGGTGAGCGAGGTCTGGTTGCGCCTGCTGGAGTCCCGCGGCTGATCTACCGCGGCGCGGCCCACACCGGCGCCGGCACGCCCATCAACCGGTTCAAGCACCAGCCGGCAATCGTCAACAGCAGCACGCCGATCAGGATGTCGAGCAGCTGGCGAGGCTTGGCCAGAAGGCCCGAGGCGACGATGATCGTGGTCGCACCCGCCGGCGGGTGCGCGGAGCGCAGGAGGCGCAGCACGCCGCCGGTCAGCGCGACGGCGAGCGCGATCGCGCCGACCCGCCCCAGCGTCACGCCGGACACATACACGCTCGGCGCGTCGAGGAGCCCGAACAGCGCGAGAGCCACGGCGCCCGCGGCCACCCCCACGGTATGCCCGATGATCGTGTTCCGCGGCGTGCCCACCTCCGCCATCGGCGTCTCGAAGATCAGGAACGCAGTGGCGCCCAGGCTCGGGAACACCAGCGGCTGCTTGACGATGTACGCCCACAGCCCGCTCAGCCCGATCGCGAACAGCGAGCCGATGAATGTGTACGCGGCGTTGCCGCGGTTGTGCCACTTCGTGTACAGCCACCGCTTCAGGCCGTACGTCCCGGGGATGCCGATGAGCGAGCCCTGTCGCTGAAAGACCCGGACCCCCGAATCGGCGAACTCCGCGATGTGATCGAGCTCCTCCTTGGGGTCGGAGACCATGCTCACGGCGCGGCAGCCTAACCCGCTCCGCAGACGCGTGTGAACACGGTCCGTTTTCTGACCCCAGGCCGGACCGCGTTATGTGGCCGGCTCGGGGACCAGCGACTCGAGCGGCGTATCCGGGTCGGTGAGAGCGGCCGCGTCAACCGGCCGTCGCGAGCGGATCAGCGCCTGGACGTACTGGTTGACGTCCCACACGTTTACGTTCATACCGCCGACCACGAGGCCGTCGCGCAGCCAGAAGGCAATGAACTCGCCGCCCTCGCGGTCGCCACGGAACACGACCTCGTCCCAACTCGTCGCGTATCCCGAGTACTCCATCCCGACGTCGTACTGATCCGAGTAGAAGTACGGGATTCGCTCGTAGGACGCGTCGTCGCCGAGCATCGACCGCGCGGCGGCCGGACCCTGGTTGAGCGCGTTGGCCCAGTGCTCGACGCGGATCCGCTCTTCGTAGAACGGGTGCCAGGCGTTGACAATGTCGCCGGCGGCGAAGATCCCTGCTGCCGACGTCTCGAGGTGCTCGTTCGCGACAACGCCGTTGTCGACCTCGAGGCCGGCGTCGGCCGCCAGCTGGGTCCGCGGCGAAATCCCGATGCCGACCACCGCGAAGTCGCACTCGACCACCTCGCCGACGCTCGTGAGCACACGCGAGACCGTGCCGTCGCCCTCGAACGCATCGACCCCGTGACCCAGGAGCATCTCGACGCCATGCCGCACGTGCACGTCCCGGTAGAAGGTGCCGATTTCGGGACCGAGGATGCGCTCGTAGGGCACCTCCAGCGAATCGATGACAGTCACCTCGAGGCCACGCTGACGCGCCGAGGCGGCGAACTCACTGCCGATCCAGCCGGCGCCGATCACGGCGACGCGGGCGCCCTCAACCAGACGAGCTCGGAGCACATCGCAGTCAGCGAGCGTCCGGAGGTAGTGAATGCCCTCCAGAGCGGCGCCCGGTACCTCGATCCGTCGTGGCTCGGCGCCGGTCGTCAGCAGCAGCCTGTCGTACGCCAGCTCTTGGCCGTCGCCGAGCGTCACGCGCGAGCCGTCAGGGTCGATCGCGGTCACCGTCGTGGCGGTCATGAGCTCGATCTCGTGCTCGGCATAGAAGTCAGCCGGGTGCACGTATGCCTTCTCGCGCTCGGACTCGCCGCGGAGGTAGTCCTTGGTCAGCGGCGGGCGTTCGTACGGCCGCTCGGGTTCGGCGCCGATCAGCACGACCCGGCCGTCAAAGCCGCGGTCGCGCAGCTCCTCGGCCGCCTTCGCGCCGGCCAGGCTGGCGCCGGCGATCACGAATGTCCGCTTGCTCATCTCCCGTCTCCTCTCTCGGTGGGTAGCTGCGGCCAGCTGTTACTTCTTACCACCGGACGGCAGCGAGTAGCGAGGAACGTTCGACCCCCGGTTCATTCGCCTGTCAATGTCGTCGTGCGGCGTCGGCCTGCTGAGCGAGCGTTGTCAGCGTCGCGAAGAACGCTGGCGATTGCCCGCGGAACAGTCCCATCGCGCTGAGGAAGTTGACCACGGCCATCGCGATGCCCTTCGTCTCCGTCGGGCGCACGATCGAGACGACCGGGAACTTGCGACTCAGGAAGCTCGTCGGCTCGGGCATGATCAGGTTCGTCTGGAAGTCCTGGCCGCCGAACGGCTTCTTGTTGAGGTCCGGAAACACGAGGCCGTTCGTGGGGTCGGTCAGCGGCGGTGCGTTCCCGGCCTTGTCGCTCCAGGTCTGGAAGTGCATCGCCTCGGTCGGCCCGATGCTCAGGACGACTCGGAGCGCCTCGACGTCGTTGACCCGCTGCGCCACCGCGGGATAAAGGCTGGTGCCGCCCTGCTCGATCGTGGCGAAGTGGAAGCCGGCGGTATTGGCGATCGCCTGCAGGTGCTTGGCCGGCTTCAGATCGGCGTCGCTGCGCGGGATCGCCGGGAACTGGCCACGCATCAACCCGGGGATGGCCTGCCGGAAGGTGCTGCCGAGGTCGGGGTTGCCGTGGCGTGAGCGGTACCGCGTCCACCAGCTCGTGTCGACGGTCAGCTGCATCAGGTTAGTGAGCCGCTTGCGGTTCGCGGCGCCGGTGGCCGTGCTGCCCTGCAGCGTGCGGAACGGTTCGAGGTTGACTGGATCGGCGCCGCGTGACCTTAGGTAAGCGTTGATGAACGTGAAGTGCGTGAACTCGTCCTCGGTGTTGTCGTGGACATACTGGGCCATATCCGAGTCGAGTACGGACAGCGCCTTGGTGAATGCCTTGTTGCCACTGCCGCCCGGTACCTCGCGATCCTGAATTCCGCACAGTTCGTTGTACTGCTGCCACAGGTCTGTCTCGAGGATCTCGGCCGCGGACAAGAACCGCAGGATCGCGGCATCTCCCTGGCTGAGGCCGCCCTTCGCGAACGCAGGGGCGGCCGTCAGTCCGCCTGCTCCGAGCATGCCGACACCGAGAATGCCGGCTCCGGCGCCGGCGATGAACGACCGTCGACTGGTATCGGATGGCTCTCGCGACTCGGGGTCAGGAGAGGCCTGCAAAGAATCCGACGAGTGAATGCTCACCGCTCAACTCCGATCTACTCGTGCGCGACGCCCGTTGGCCGACGTGTCGATTGGCTTACGGCATGGAACAGTGCCCGTCAGCGAGAAGTGCGCGTTCTCACTGTCGGCCAATACGCAGTCACCGGGCGGATTGCTCTACCGATTGATGGTTTAAAAGACGCCACCGAGTCGGTTACCTTCCCGGACTTTGGCGCTCGCGCCACGTATTTGGTACCCGCATCGCCAAAGTCCGCCCATTTGCGCTGCGAAACTAGCTATGTGCTCGCCCTGCTGCTCGCGGCGGGGTCGCTCGGACTCAACAACTTCGCGGCATCGATTGCGATTGGTCTGTCCGGGATCAATCGGGTTGGCCGCGTTCGGATCGCATTCGCGTTCGGGTTGTTCGAGGCCGCCATGCCCATCGTCGGATTGCTGATCGGGCGGGCGGTGTCACATTCACTCGGGTCGGCGGCTCGGGGGGCGCCTCGGTGCCAGAGTCGGGCCCGCCAGCGCGTTGGGGTCGGGCATCGTCCTGATCGCCGTCGGCGTGGCGGTCCTCACCAAGCTGCTCTGACCGCGCGGTTACTTGGTCTCGCGCGCGCGCTCCTCGCGGTCGATCCGCGCCTCGAGGCTGCGCAGCGCGCGGGCGACCTGATCGAGCTTGTCCTGGGCGTCCCGGACGAGCTTTGAGATCTCGCCGAGCTGGTCGGCTGGGCTCTTCGATTCCTCGGCCATGACGCCTACCGTATCGCTGCGCTGGTCGCGAGCGAACCCGCCGCGCAGTCAGGAACGGCGTCCGCTTCCGCGGGGATTGCCGCGGCCCCGGCGAGGACCGTCACGAGCAGCCCGGCGAACACCATGATGACGGCTGCGAGCCGGAGCGAGGTGAGCTGCGCCACGCCTCCGATCAGCGGCGGACCGCCGAGGAATCCGAGATAGCCGAGCGACGTGACGGCGGACAGCGCCGGCCCGGTGGACACACCCGGCTGGTCGGCGCCCGCGCGGAACAGCGTCGGGACGACGCCGGCGAGCCCGAATCCCAGCGCTGCGAACCCGGCGATCGCGGCCGGCGCGGTGCCGGCGGCGAGCCCGGCGGCAAACCCCACGGCGGCGAGGGCGCCACTCCGGCGGAGCAGACCAACCGAGCCCCAGCGCGTCCACAGGCGATCGGCGAGCAGCCGCCCGGTGCCCATCGCCACGCTGAATACCGCGTACGCGATCGCGCCGAGCGCCGCCGATCCCGCGAGGTCGTCGTGGACGAGCTTCGCGCTCCAGTCCGACGCGCCGCCCTCGGCCATCAGGCAGAACAGGCACGCGATTCCGAGCAGCACGAGGCGCGAGGGAAGCGACCGCCAGCGCATCGCCGGTGCGTGCGCGTCGGCGTCCTCGTCCTGTGGGAGCAGGAGGCGGGTCGCGATCAGGCCCGGGATCCCGAACAGCGCCATGGCCACCAGAAAGTGCGGGAGCGGCGCGACGCGGAGCGCGGCCGCGAGCGCGCCGAGACCGGCGCCGGCAAACCCGCCGAACGAGAACGCGGCGTGGAGCGAGGAGAGGATCGGCCGCCCGAGGTGCCGCTCGACTGATACGCCTTGTGCGTTCATCGCCAGATCGAGCGTCGAGTTGGTAAGTCCTACGACGAACAGCGCGCCCACCAGCGCGGGAACGCTTCGAGCCAGCGCCGGCAACACGATCGCCGCCATCAGCCCGGCGAGCGCGACCTGGCAGAACCCCCGGCTGGAGCGGCGTGGGAGCCGGCGACCGACGAGCGGCATCGCGATCACCGCGCCCACGGCCGGGGCGAGCAGCGCGAGCCCCAGCACGCCGGTGGTGGCGCCGACGCGGTTCGAGAGCGCCGGGATCCGCGACGCCCACGTCGCGAACAGCGCGCCATCGACGAAGAACACCGCCGTGACGCCGGTGCGGGCGTTGAGGCGCAGTCCGAGGGGGGCGCTCAGCCGTACTCCGAGGGCGTTCACGCGCGCAGCACCTCGATGCCGAGGGCCCGGTACGGGCCAAGCGCCTCGTCGTCCGCCTCCGCGTCGGTGACTAGACGGGTGACGGCGGTCAGCGGCGCGACCACCACCGACATGGCGGTGCCGAGCTTGTCGTGGTCGGCGAGGGCGACGACCTCGGCGGCGCCGTCGATCATCGCGGCCTTCACGTGGCGCTCCTCGAGGTCGTCGGTGGTGATGCCGATCTCCGGGTGCAGCCCGCAGACGCCGAGAAACACGACGTCGGCACGGATCGGCCGCAGCGCCTCGATCGCCTCGGCGCCGACGGTCACGAGCGAGTTCGGGCGCAGCGTGCCACCGACGACCGTCACCTCAAGGCCGGGGTGGTCCGCCAGCGCCAGCGCGATCGGCGGGCTCGTAGTAATCACGCGCGCGCGGAGCTGGGGGTTAGCGCTGAGCGCGCGGGCGACTTCGAGTGTCGTCGTCCCGCCGTCGAGCACCACGAGCTGGCCGTCTCGCACCGATTCGGCCGCCCGGCGAGCAATCGACGTCTTCGCCGCGGGCGCGCGGCGCGCTCGGGCCTGGAACGGCGCGGCGTCGCCGTGGCGGGGCAGCGCGCCGCCGTGCACTCGCCGGAGCAGGCCGGCTTCGTCGAGCTCGCGCAGGTCGCGGCGAATCGTGTCGGAGGAAACCTCGAGCTCAGCCGTGAGATCGGCGGCGAGGACGCGCCCGTAGGTTCCGAGTCGATCGAGGATCAGGGCGCGTCGTTCGTCGGTCAGCACTTGCGTGATAGTACACGATCTTGCGCGTTCGTGCCGGATCATCACGAACGCGCATCCGTCTTCCCGGGTTAGCGAAGTCTCACCGGCTCGTCGTGCCCCCGAGCCGATATTCATGGGCGTAGACCCACGGAAGGGAGTCAACCCCCATGCACATCACCGGGGCGACCTCAGCGTCGCAGCCCCATCAGTACACCGGCCCGGCAAAGCTCGCGGCCGACAACGACGGCGACGGTCGCAAGGGCGCAGCCGCGCTCAACGACGGCGACGCCGCCGCCCGCCGCGCCAGCGCGGCCATCGCCCAGACCGCGCAGTCGACCAAGACCAACAAGGTCGACGTCAAGGCGTGACCGCATCCCAGGTCCGCGCCCGACGCCCTGCGGCGTGGCGGCGCGGGCCTGGGTGCTCACCACCCCCGCCCCGGGGCCGCATGCACGCCAATACCGGCCATCCGGCCAAAAGTCGTTCTGGCGGCCGCACCCATGGGTATCTTGGATCCGAGTCCTTGAAGCGGGGCAGACGTGACTGGCGAGACCTTCGAGAAGGAACTGCCGCGTACGCGCGGGTCACCGGCGCTTGCGCGCCGGTCGCTGGCGCATTGGTTCGCCGGCGACGCGGACAGCAATGAGCTCGGACGGCGACTGGTCTCGGAGCTCGTCACGAACGCCGTAATGCACGGACACGGCAAGATCATTCTGCGAGCGCACCTCGACCAGGATCGCCTCCTCGTCGAGGTCATCGACGAGGGCGGCGGGTTCGAGCGCACCGTGCGCCACGGCGATTTCGACAGCATCGGTGGCCGGGGCCTGGCCATCGTCGACGCCGAGGCGAGCCGGTGGGGGATCCACGAGGGCACGACCCACGTGTGGTTCGAGCTCGAGCGGCCGGGCTCCGGCTCGGCCCTGACAAGAACCCGGTCGATTGAAGCCCGCCGACTGCGACGGCGGGTCGCCCTGTCGTCAGGCCTGGTCGCGCGCCGGATCGGTCGCCGGATCGCCAAGCTGGGCGCCGAGGCGAACGCCGTCCGCGGGCGCGACGCGCCACGGGAAGGCCGGCGGCGGAACGGTGAAGCTCGCCCTCATCTCGAGCTCCCCCTGGCAGTGCGGAGCACCGACGTCGTGGGCCGTGACGGCGTTCCGCCACGAGGCCGTTGTCGCGAACCCGCACGCGCGACAGGAATACAGCGGCACGCAGATTCGATTCCCACGGGCCCGAGCATCGAAACCGCCGAGGGGAACGACTACGGAGACTACCGAGACCCATGGATAGGTCGAGGGCGGAACGGCTCCTCGTCAACTTCTTCTACGCCAATCCCGTGGGTCACGCCGTCGAGGCGCTTCACTACTGCCTCGGCCACCACGCGGCCGACCCCACCCGCGAGGTGTCGGTCGTGCTCAACGCCGGCACTGCTATC
>CAVTRE010000007.1:0-679171 GCA_963737055.1 uncultured Solirubrobacterales bacterium
TGATTCGTGCGCTGGCTCCGCAAGTGATACGATCCGTTGCGTATGACGGTCTCTGGCCGGCGATGAGAGGAGAGCGGGAAGTGGACACCGACTTCGACGTGGCGATCATCGGTTGTGGTCCTGTCGGCTCAACGCTGGCGATTGCGCTGGGGCAGCGAGGCCTGCGGGTGCTCGCCATCGAGCGCGAGAAGTCGATCCACCACCTGCCCCGCGCCGTATGCTTCGACGGCGAGATCCTGCGCATGTACCAGGGCCTCGGGCTCGCGGATGGCATCGCCAGCGTGTCGACCGCCTTGCGCGGGTTCCGGTACGAGAACGAGCATGGACAGGCGTTGCTCGACTGGGACATTCCGTACGACCGGACCGGCAGCCAGGGCTGGGGCGACGCGTATATGTTCCACCAGCCGGATGTCGAGAGTCAGCTACGGGCTGAGATCGCATCGCTTCCCTCCGCCCAGTTGCGTGACGGCCATGAGGTCGTCGGGCTCAGCCAGGATGGCAGCAGAGTCCACATCTCTGTCCGCGCCGTGGACACGGGTGAGGCGTATACCGTGACCGCCGCCTACGCCGTCGGATGCGACGGCGCGGGTTCGTTCGTGCGCAGGGCGATCGACTCCCATTTCGAGACCCTTGGGCCAACGCAGGACTGGTCGTGATCGACGCGGTCAAACTCCGGGCACTCGATCTCCCGGAGATCCTGACTGGTTACTGTTGGCCGAGCCGGCCCCACATGTTCGTGCCGATGGCAGAACCGCGGCTGCGATGGGAGCTCATGGTGCGGCCAGACGACGACGTGTCAACGCTCGGCACGACGGAGGGCGCGTATCGGTTGATCGAGCGGTTCGCGACACCCGCCGACGTCAAGATCGAGCGCACCGCGGTCTACAAGTTCCGCTCGTCGCTGGCGGAGCGTTGGCGAGTGGGTCGCACCTTCCTCGCCGGCGACGCGGCCCATCTGCAGCCGCCGCTCCGAGCCCAGGGGCTGTGTTCCGGCATCCGCGACGCCGTCAACCTCGCGTGGAAGCTCGCGGCGGTTCTCCAGGGAGAAGCCGCGACAGCCTGCTCGACACCTACGAGTCCGAGCGCAAGGCGCACGCACGCGCCTGGATCGAGATCGCGACCCAGCTCTCGAGCATCATCAACACCACCGACTCTGAGGTGGCGGCGGGGCGGGACGCGCACATGCTCGCCAATCCGATGCCGTACACGAACGAGACGCCACCGCTCGGCCCCGGGCTGCACGGCGATGCCCCGCCGCCTGCCGGGGTCCTCTCCGAGCAGGCGGTGCTGGGCGACGGCACGCGGCTCGACGACCTCACCGGCTGGCGGTTCCTGGTCGCCATGACGCCGGCGGTGGAGGCTGAGCTGACTTCGACGGCCCGGGATCTGATCGCCGACGAGCAGTGGTTTCACGTGCTCGATTCGTCTTCGGAGGTCGCACGGGAGCTGCTCCGCAGGCACGGCGCCAGCGGGGCCCTGGTTGTCCGGCCGGACCGCTACGTGCTCGGCATCGCGCGATGCCGCGGGACTCGAGGCGGTGCTGGACAAATGGACCGCGGTTGCGTCGGTGAAGGTTCCAAAGTGAATCCTCCCCGCCTTCGCGTTCGGCCGTTTCCGCCGTGGTCGAGAGGAGTTCGTCGGTGTGGTCGTCGGCGATGAGGTCATACCGGTTGGGTCGGTGCTTGCAGGCGTCGACGAAACGGGAGACCTCGAGCAGCTGTTGAAGGCTGGGGCGAGCACGTCGCGACGATCCAGTCGACGCTCCGACAAGAAACGAACGGGAGCCTTCGCGCCGGACAGCCCCTCGCCCACCTGAAGCGCCTGGCTCCGATCGCGCCGCGCCAACTGTTTCTCGCCGGGATGAACTACCGCACCCACGTCGTGCAGCTGTTCGTGGACCAGGGCGAGGGCTCCCGACCCGGCATGACCGCTGAGGAAATTCGCGAAGAGGCCGAGCGGATGATGGACGAGCGCGCGGCCTCGGGGGTGCCGTTCGTGTTCGCTGGGCTCCCCACCGCGATCTGCGGTCCGGACGACGACATCCACCTCCGCAAGGACAGCGAGCGCAACGACTGGGAGCTCGAGCTCGCCGCGGTCATCGGCCGGCCGGCGAGAGGCGTCTCGGCCGAGGACGCGCTGAGCTATGTGGCCGGGTGGACGATCGTCAACGACCTCACCAGCCGAGACTTGATCCGGCGTGCCGACGTCGGGCCAATTGGCGCCGACTTCCTCCGGGCCAAGCTCGCTCCGACGTACAAGCCGACGGGCCCGTACGTCGTTCCGGCGACGTTCGTCGACGATCCCCAGGACCTGACGATCACGTTGCGGCTAAACGGCGAGGTCATGCAGCACGAGTCGACGGCTGACATGGTGTTCGACGTCGCCACGCTCATCAGCTACTGCTCGAGACAGGCGCAGCTGCTGCCCGGGGACCCGTTCTGACCGGTTCCCCGGCCGGGAACGGCACGCACTACGGGCGGTTCTTGCAGGACGGCGACCGCCTGGAGGGCGAGATCTCCGGTCTCGGCGTACAGCGCAACCGGTGCGTGACATGACCTTCCGCACGACAGAGGCGAGCGGTTCGCCCTCTTCGGAATCCCGCCTGGATGCGCTCGAGCTCGGCGTGCAGGAGCACTACATCGCGGGTGCCTTTCGCCCGAGCGAGTCCGGCGCGACATTCGAGACCCTGAACCCGGCGACCAACGAGGTGCTGGCGCTCGCCGCCGCCGGCGACGAGTCCGAGGTCGACGCGGCGGTGCTGGCGGCACGGGAGGCGTTTGACCAAGGACCGTGGCCGCGGATGAAGGCGTCCGAGCGGGCAGCCGTGCTTCGACGGATCGCAGACGCGATCCGCGATCACGCGCAGGAGTTCATCGTGCGCGAGGTTGCCGATGTCGGGATGCCGATCGCCCAGATGAAGGGGCTCGCAGCGAGGGCGGCCGAGAACTTCGACTACTACGCGCGCGTGATCGGAGAGCTGCACGGCCGGTCCTTCCAGGTCGGGGACGAGTTCCTCAATTACACGATCCGCAAACCGGTCGGCGTTGCCGGCCTGATCATGCCGTGGAACGCACCATTGATGCTCTCGACGTGGCGGATCGCGCCCGCGCTCGCCGCCGGCAACACCGTGGTGCTCAAGCCCGCGGAGTGGTCCCCGCTCACCGCGACCACCTCGCGTCCGTGCTCGAGGAGGCCGGAGTCCCGACCGGAGTGTTCAACGTCGTGCACGGCTTCGGCGAGACCGCCGGCGCTGCGCTGTCCCGCCACCCCGGCGTGCAGCTGATCTGCTTCACGGGGGAGACCACGACCGGGCAGCTCGTGATCGCCGCCGGCGCGGCGACGCTCAAGCGCTCCTCGGTCGAGCTCGGCGGCAAGTCTCCAGTGGTCGTGTTCGAGGATGCAGATCCGGAGCTGTGCGTTGACGCGGCGCTCGCCCAGATCTTCACGATGAACGGCCAGCGGTGCACCGCGGGCTCGCGTCTGATCGTGCAGGAGCCGCTGTACGAGCAGATCGTCTCGGCAGTGGCGGCGCGCGCCAGGCGGATCCGCGTGGGCGATCCGTTCGACCCACGCACCGAGCTCGGGCCGCTGATCCGCCCCGAGCATCACGAGCGCGTGCTCGCCTACATCGACTCGGCGCGCCGCGACGGCGCCCGGATCTTGTCCGGCGGCGAGCGTCCGCCCGAGCTGCCCGACGGCAACTACCTCCGGGCGACGGTGATCGCCGACGTCCGCGAGCGGATGAGCGTGTTCGGAGAGGAGATCTTCGGGCCGGTTCTGGTGGCGATGCCGTTCGATGAGGAGTCGGAAGCCGTTCGCCTCGCGAACGCGACGCCGTACGGCTTGGCCGCCTACGTGTGGACGAACGACCTTCGCCGTGCTCATCGCGTCGCGCACCAGATCGACACCGGAATGTGCTGGGTAAATTCGCAGAACGTCCGGGACCTGCGCACGCCGTTCGGAGGGGTGAAGGCGAGCGGCATCGGACGCGAGGGCGGCGACTACGCGTTCGACTTCTATTCCGAGACCGAGGTCGTGCAGATCGCGCTCGGTTCGCATCGCATTCCGCGTCTCGGCCTCGGCGAGGAGGGCTGACAATCGATGCAGCGCGGACGATGACCACCGCCACGGAACTGGTGTCGGCCCCGGCGTCGAGCACCCCGTACGACATCGTCCGCGCCGCGTACGTCGAGCTGCGCGTGACCGACCTCGACGCGTCGGAGCGGTTCTACTCCGGGTTGCTCGGAATGATCGTGACCGAACGGTCGGCCGACGCGGTCTATCTGCGGGGCTGGGA
Source organism: uncultured Solirubrobacterales bacterium (assembly GCA_963737055.1). Taxonomy (GTDB): domain Bacteria; phylum Actinomycetota; class Thermoleophilia; order Solirubrobacterales; family Solirubrobacteraceae; genus Palsa-465. The sequence goes on from CAVTRE010000007.1 coordinate 4,298, forward strand.
GGAGCGTCTGAGGCACTCACTGGTGTTGCGGCGTGGCCCGGTCGCGGCCGCGGCCCGGCTCGGGTTCCGTGTCCGGCACGAGGGCGACCTCGACCTGATCGAGGCTGATCTGGCCGCGCGGGGGCTCGCGCCGACGTGGGCCGAGGCGCCGGAGCCCGGCGTCGGCCGCGTGCTGCAGGTGTCCGATCCGTTTGGCTACCCGCTCGAGTTCTTCCACGAGATGGAGCGGGTCGAGACGCAGCTGCAGCGCTTCGACCTCCATCGCGGAGCGCCGGTTCTTCGCTTCGACCATCTCAACCTCCACGTGCCGACGATGGAGCCGGCGTTCCGATTCTGGTCCAGCCTCGGCTTCCGCTGCTCGGAGTACATCTCGACCGATCCCCCGGATGAGCGGCTGACCGGCGTCTGGATGTTGCGCAAGCCGAGCGTCCACGACATCGCGCTGACCGCCGGCCGCGGGCCGCGGCTTCACCACTTCGCGTTCTGGATCGGAGAGCCGGCCGGGGTGCTCCGCGCCTGCGATCAGCTCGCCGCCGGCGGGCACGCGAGCGCGATCGAGCGCGGCCCGGGACGGCACGGGGTGTCGAACGCGTTCTTCGTCTACCTCCGTGACCCTGATGGGCACCGGATCGAGTTGTACGCCTGTGACTACTACACCGGCGATCCCGGTCACCAGCCGGTGCGGTGGTCCGTGAACGACGTGCGCTGCCGCTCGTTCTGGGGCACGCGCGTGCCGGACAGCTGGTATGAGGAGTCATCGAGCATCCTCGGGCCGGACGGGGAGATCGTGCCGACGGAGGACGCGAGCGTCGATGAGCGCGATCACCGGACCGAGGTGATGGCGTAGCGCCGTTTGGCGCATGCGGCACGAAGTGATACGATACGGTGCGTTTTAGAAGCTGCGAGGACTAAGGAGCATTCACCGTGGGAGCCCGTAACGGCCAGGAGTACCTCGAGCGCCTCGCGCAGACCCGTCCTACCGTCGACATCAACGGCGAGCGGGTCGCCGGCCCCGTGTCCGAACACCCGGCGCTGGCGGCGAGCGCGCGCAGCTACGCCGAGCTGTATGACCTGCAACACGATCCCGATCTGCACGACGTCCTGACCTACGAGTCACCGACCAGCGGTGACCGCGTCGGGATGTCGTTTCTCGTGCCGCGCAGCGCAGACGACCTGACTCGCCGCCGGGCGGCCTTCAAGGCGTGGGCCGACCACAGCCTGGGCACGCTCGGCCGGACCGGGGACTACCTGAACTCGGCCCTAATGGCCTTGAGCGTGGCGGGAGAGTGGTTTGCGCAGGCCGATCCGCGGTTCGCCGAGAACATTCGGGCCTACTACGAGAAGGTCCGCGAGGAAGATCTGCTCACGACGCACACGCTGATTCCACCACAGGCCAATCGCGCCGTCGGACCCGGTCAACAGGTCGACGGTCGCACGCTCGGCGCCCACGTAGTGTCAGAGGACGACAACGGGGTGGTGATCCGCGGCGCGCGCATGCTGGCGACCATCGGCCCGATCGCCGACGAGTTGCTGGTGTTTCCGTCGACGGTGCTCAAGGGCAACCCCGAGGATGCGCCGTACTCGTTTGCCTTCGCGATCAACTGCGACGCGCCCGGGTTGCGATTCATCTGCCGCGAGAATCTGGACTACGGGCGCGGGCATCCGCTCGGAAGCCGCTTCGACGAGATCGACGCCGTGGTCGTGTTCGACGACGTCAACGTGCCATGGGAGCGGATGTTCCTGCTCGGGCGGCCGGAGCTGTCGAACACGTTCTACACCGATACCTCCGCGGTCGTCCACATGACCCACCAGGTGACCGCGCGGACGACCGCGAAGGCCGAGGCATTTCTCGGGCTCATGTCACTGATGACGGAGGCGATCGGGATCGAACAGTTCTCCCACATCCAGGAGGACCTGGCCGAGGTGGTAACGATCGTCGGGACGCTGCACGGCCTGGTTCGCGCGGCCGAGGCCGACGCGGCTCTGAACTCGTATGGTGTGTTCACGCCGGCGTGGGAGCCGCTCAACACCGCCCGCAACTGGTTCCCGAAGGCCTCGCAGCGGCTGCCGGAGATCGTGCGCAAGTTCGGGGCCAGCGGCCTGATGGCGATCCCGACCGAGGGCGACATTGCCGGCAGCGCCAAGCAGGACATCGAGCGCTACCTGCAATCTGCCGCGCTCCCAGGACCCGAGCGCGTACGACTGTTCCGCCTGGCCTGGGACCTGTCGGTATCCGGCTTCGCCGGGCGTCAGAACCTGTACGAGTACTACTTCTTCGGGGACCCGGTCCGAATGGCGGGAGCGCTGCTCAAGGCAACCGACCGAGAGCCTTACAAGGCCCGGGTGAGCGCGTTCCTGCGCCGCGTGACTCAGGCGGAGCCGGTGGCAGCGTAGGACGAGGTGGACGGGGGACGTGAGGCAATGCCCCGCGCACAGCTGCGCGTTCGGTCGCTGCGCTCCTGCCTCGGGAGGTTCGCTACGGGCGTCGTCGTCGTGACCTTCGACACGGAGGAGGGCAGGCGCGGGGTCACGGTCAACTCTTTCACGTCGGTGTCGGTCGAGCCGCCGCTGGTGCTGGTCAGCGTCGCCCGCATGGCTCGTTCGCACGACGCGCTGAAGGGCCGGCCGTTCTGCGTCAACGTCCTCGCCGCCGAGCAGGAGGCGATCGCCCGGCAGTTCGCTGGTTCGGGCGAGGGGCAGGTCGCTTGGGTGGAAGGGGCCGCGGTTCCGCGACTCGCCGGCGTGCTCGCGCACGTCGAGTGCCGACCCTGGCGTGACTACGACGGCGGCGACCATACGCTGTTCATCGGCGAGGTTGTCGACTTCGACTACCGCGACGGAGCCGCGCTCGCCTTCCACACGAGCCGCTTCACCGCGATTCCCGACACCCAACTCGGGATCGAGGATCTGATCTGAAGTGCCGCTGCCGGAGGGTCTGACCGCGACCAAAGTGATCGCGGTCCATCTCAACTATCGGAGTCGTGCCGATCAGCGTGGGCGGATCCCGTCGGTGCCGTCCTATTTCCTCAAGCCGCCGTCGTCGCTCTCCGACGGAGGACCGCTCGTCCGGCCGCACGGGACGGAGCTGCTCGCGTTCGAGGGCGAGATCGCCGTGATCCTGTCCCAGCGGGCGCGCGACGTCACGCCCGATGATGGCGAGCGAGCGATCGGCTGGTACGCCCCCGCCGGCGACTTCGGCGCGCACGACTTCCGCTGGGCCGACCGCGGCTCGAACCTCCTCTCCAAGGGCCAGGACGGCTACACGCCGATCGGGCCGGCGATCGCCGCGGGCGACGCCGAGCCGTCAGCGCTGCGGTTGTGCACACGGGTCAACGGCGAGGTCGTCCAGGAGGCGGGCGGCGAGGAGTTGCTGTTCTCGTTTGGGCAGCTGGTCGCCGACCTGTCGCGGTTCATGACGCTCGAGCGCGGCGACGTGGTCCTGACCGGCACGCCGTCCGGCGCCGGCCTGGCCGAGCCGGGCGACGTGATCGAGATCGAGCTCGACGTCGACGGAGGCACGTCGACTGTACGAAGCACGATCGCCGAAGGCTCACGGCCGCTCGCCCCCTACGGCGCGATGCCTCGGGCCACGCCGGAGGCGCGGGCCCACGCCACCGGCGTCAACGCGCCGCGGGCCGTGACGCTCTCCGAGGACGCACTGGCCGCGCTCCGTTCCGTTTCCACCGCCACGCTCACCGCGCAGCTCGCCAACCGCGGCCTCGCCAGCACGTTCCTAGCCGGGCTCCGCCCCAGCCGCCCGGATCTCCGCATGGTGGGCTACGCGCACACGTTGCGCTACGTCGCGGTGCGCGAGGACATACGCGACGAGACCCGGCGCGGCGACGATGCTCAGAAGCGCGCCATCGAGGCCGTGTCGCCGGGAGACGTGCTGATCATGGAGGCGCGCGGAGAAACCGGCGCGGGAACGATCGGCGACATTCTCGCCGCCCGCGTTCTCGCGCGCGGCGGCGTCGGGATCGTGACCGACGGCGGTGTCCGCGACACCCCAGGGGTCGCGGAGCTGGCCATCCCCACGTACTTCAAGGCCGCGAATGCCGCTTCGCTGTGGAGCGCCCATATCCCGCTCGAGGTCGACATCCCGATCACATGTGCGGGAACGCTGGTACTGCCGGGCGACGTCGTCGTCGGCGATGCCGAGGGGGCGATGATCGTGCCCGCGGCTCTCGCCGAAGAGGTCGCCCACGACGCAATCGAGCAGGAACAACGCGAGGCGTGGGCACTTGAACGCGTCGTAGCCGGCGAGTCGATCCGCGGCGTCTACCCGATGTCCGACGAACGCCGCGCCGAGTACGAGCACTGGCTAATCACCCGCGCGAAGGAGCAGCCTCGATGAAGACACCGTTTGCCGCCGACGCGACCGCCGTTCGCGGCGCGATCACGCCTTTGGTCACGCCGTTCACCGAGGATGGGGCGCTCGACCTCGAGGCAATCAAGGCGCTCGTCGACTGGCAGCTCGAGCAGGGCACGCACGGGATCTCGGTCGGCGGCTCGACCGGGGAGCCCACCTCGCAAACGGTCGCTGAGCGGATCGCGGTGATGCGGGCAACGGCCCAGGCGATCGACGACCGCGTGCCGTTCCTGCCCGGAACCGGAAGCGCCCTGATGGACGAGACGCTCGAGTTGACCGCCGAGGCGGAGCGGCTGGGGGCCGCAGCGGCGCTCGTCGTCACCCCCTACTACGGCCGGGCCCAGCAGGAGGGGCTGTTCCGCTGGTACTCGCGCGTCGCTGCCACATTCCCCGACATGCCGATCATCGTCTACAACGTCCCCGTGCGCGCCGCGGTCGAGATCGCCCCGTCGACCGTCGGCCGGCTCCGCCGCGCCCACGCGAACATCGTCGGGATCAAGGAGACGACGCACGACTTTGAGCACGTCTCCTACGTGCTGGACGAGGCGGGTCGCGACTTTATCGCCCTGTCAGGCATCGAGTTGCTGTGCTATCCGATGCTGTGCCTCGGTGGCGCGGGACACCTGAGCTGCGTCGCGAACTTCGCCCCGCGACCGGTGGCCGAGCTCTACGACGCGTTCGTCGCGGGCGATCACGAGCGGGCGCGCAGGCTGCACTACGACCTGCACCCCCTGGTCGACGCGGCGTTCGCCGAGACCAACCCGGTTCCGGCAAAGTGGGTGATGCAGGAGCTCGGGCTACTCCCCTCGTCGCATGCTCGCGAGCCGCTGGCGCCGCTCGGCGACCGCGCAAGACAGCGGGTCGCGGCGCTTCTGGGGGAGAGCTCTCACGTCGAGCTACCGGTCGCGGTCAGCTCGAATCGGGCCTAGACCCAGGGCGCGCCTGCACTCCCCCGGCTCGCCCCGACAAGCGCTCGAACAGCGCTGTGGGATCGTCAGGCGCCCGTCGCCCCCGCCACGCGATGTGGTGATCGGGCCGGCCGATGACCAGAGGCCAGTCGTAGGCATCGTGATCGGTGACCTCGACCACCTCGAGCGGCACACCCCAGGCGTCCGCGGCTGCCTGGATCGGGGCACTCTCGACCCCGGGGTCGGTCCGGATCAGCGTGTACGCCGGTCCTAAGGCGTCGAACAGCGAGCGCCCGTCGTCGAGCCAGACGTGTGGAAGGCGGCAACCCGGCACGGTGGAGACGGTGAAGTCCCGCATCGTGTATGCCGGCTGCGCCTCGCCGTCATAGGCGATGATCGGCGAGGCGTCGTAGAAATAGCCGAAGTTCAAGCCGCCGGCCACGTACTGTTGCTCGTTGAGTGCCTTCACGCGGCGGCCGAACGTCGCCCGCGCCGAGACGCCATCCGGCGAATCGTCCTCGATCTCGGCCGGTACCCGCGACGAGAGCTCGAACAGGTCGGGGAGGAACCCCATCGCATAGCTCGCCACCTGCGCGCTGACCGGCCTGCGCTCGGGCTCGTAGGCATCGAGGATCGTGGAGGAGGCCCAGCCCGACAGGTAACCGGCGAGCAGCCAGGCCAGGTCGACCGCGTCTGCGATGCCAGCATTCATCCCGTACCCGGCAAACGGCATCCAGATGTGCGCGGCGTCTCCCGCGAGGAAGACGCGTCCGGCCCGGAATGCCGACGCGACCAACCCGCGCCCGGTGTAGTCCTCAATACTGAGGATCTCGTAGTCAAGGTCGTCGGCGCCGAGCACCTGGCGGATGATCCGGTCGCGATCGAGATCTTCGTAGCGCTCGTCCGCCAGCAGCGGACTGTGGATAAGGAACTGCTCGCGTCCGTCGATTGAGAACACAGCTCCGGAGCGGCGGGGATTGAACGTGACAACCGCCCACGCTGGCCGGATCTGCGTCCGTTGCATGAGGCGCGGTGCGCGGATGAGCGTTGATTGCACGCGGCCCTGCAAGGGCGGTCCCTCGAGCGCGGCGCCGATGCGACGACGGACGGCCGAGCGAGGTCCATCGCAGCCGACCACGAACCGGGCACGCCACTCCCTTCGGAGCCCACTCGCGTTCTCGCGCGCCAGAACCGAGGCGAATTCGTCATTCTGACGAACGTCGTTGACCTCGACGCGATGCATGGTCCGGATGTGGTCGGAGGCATTCGACGCCGCTGCCAGGATCGGCTCGACGAATGTCTGGTTGACACGGTGAGGTGGCTCCGGCGTTGGCCAATCGGCGTCACAGCCGTCGTCGGTTCCGGCCAGTTTCGAGGCGGTCGACCCAAGTCGTGTCCGACCGAACTCGTGCCCGAGGAAGGCCGTCCGATAGGCGCAGTCGTGCGGGTGGTCTGCCGGAAGGCCGGCGGCACGCAATTCGTCCGATAGTCCGAGCCGTCGGAACGTCTCCATCGACCGTGAGGAGATGTGGTTCGTCTTGACCGAGGGCCGATCCCCCGGGGCACGGCGTTCGAAAACGAGCGTTTCGATCCCGCGGCTGGCGAGGTCCAGCGCCAGGGTGAGACCCACCGGACCGCCCCCGACGATGATGACATCAGCGTCCAAGGCTTAACGTACCTCCGGCTAGGTCCAGGTCACGCTCAAGCTGGTGAGGCCGCGGAAGACCCAACCGATCTGCCGAGCCTCAAAGCCATCGGCCAGTCGAAGGCGCGGAAAGCGCGCGAACAGGTGCGGCAGCGCGCTACGGCCGATCTGCTGGCGGGCGACGAACGCACCCAGGCACACGTGCGGTCCCCGGGAGAACGCGATGTGGCGCTGAGTGGCCCGGCTCAGGTCGAACCGATCGGGATCCTGCCAGTGACGCTCGTCGCGGTTAGCGGAGGCGAGCAGCACACCGACGCGAGTCCCGGCTGGCAGGTCGACGTCGCCCAGGCGTGTATCGGCCGCGACGTAGCGCGGGTACATCGCGATCGGCGACATCCAGCGGAGCGATTCCTCGACCGCCGCCGGCAGCCTCGCGGGATCGGCGCGCACCAGGGCCTCCTGCTCGGGATCCTTCAACAGCGCCCATACAGTCGTCGCGATCACATCTCGCGGCTCGTTCAGACCACCCGAGATGAACAGCTTGATGTTTGCCCGGATCTCGTCGGCCGTGACGTCGCCCGCAGAGACGAGGCTGTGGAGCACCGTGCCCTCGGACGCGCGCGTCCACCAGCGCTCGAGCGCGGCGTCGATCTCGGCACCGGCACGGTCGCAGCGGCGCCACACCTCGTCATCACCTGCATAGTTTCCGATCCCGTCGATCAGCGCCTGCGACCAGACCTGCATGTCCGCGTCGGGCACGTCGTCGATTCCAAGCAGCAGCTTCAGCGTCCTCGCGGCGTAAGGACCGGCGTACGCCCTGAGGAGGTCGGTGTCTTCCTGTGGCTCGATCTCGTCCACCAGTTCGACGGCGACACGATCGAGCATTCCGGCCCACCGCGCCTGGAACTCCTTGACCCGCAGTACGCGGTGCGCCGGGCGCCGCTGGCGAGCGTGTGTCTCGCCGTCGGTTCGCAGCATGCTGAGGCCCATCGCCCGGGTCATCAGTGAGTCCGGTTCCGCAGCGGTGAACGCCGGATCTTCGTCGAGCGCGAAGACGTCGGCCCAGCGCGGAATCACGTAGCGATTGGCGGGGGCGAGCCATACGCACGGCCCGGCATCTCGCAGGCGACGGTACACCGCGTACGGATCCCGTACGAGCTCATCGACGGTGACGGCTACCTCCTCGGCGATGGTCACGACGGTCCTCCAGTCTGCGCAGCGATCGCTTGCTCCGCGGCGGCCGCGCGCGGGCGCTCTCGCGTCTCGACGGCGCTCGCGCGAGACGTCACCACCTCGCCGTCGGCGAGTACGGCACAGGCGTAGCGATCATACGCTGGCGGGTCGCTGCGCCTCGACGTCGCCTCGTCAAGCCGACCGGTCTTGTCAATCTCGCCGAGCGGCATTGCGACCCTCTTCGTTTACGGCGTCCAGAACGCTGGCGCCGACCTTGATGCGCGCCATCATCGTCGCCTTGATTCGCGCGCCCTCCTCGGCCCGCTCGAGGATCGCGTCGAGCTCATCCGCCGGCATCACAACGACCCCGTCGCCATCGCCCGCAATCCAGTCCCCGGGATTCACCTCGACTCCTCCGACCAGGATCGGCACCATCGACCTCCCCGGATCGCTGCCCCGACGTGCCGCAGGGGTGACCCCGCGCGCGAAGATCGAGATCGGCAGACGCGCCAGTGTGTCGCTGTCGCGGATCAGGCCGTCAACCACCACGGCTACGAGTCCGCGGTTGAGGATCTTAGTTGCGAGCAGATCGCCGAGATACGCGGTCAAGCCCGGGGCGGTCATGCAGAGGACGTCCCCGGGATCCGCGTGCTCGAGCGCAGCAAACACCGCCAACAGCGAGCCTTCCGCGCAATCGGCGGTCACGGCCGGACCAGCGACGGTTCCCGATCCGCTGAAGCGAGTCAGGCCCGCGCTCACCACCCCCGCGCCCCCGGCCGCATCGGCGATGATGGACGCGCCGAGGGAAGCGAGCTTTTGAGCATCGCCACTCAGCGCGACGCCCTCGCTCAAGTCGGTGAACGACAGTTCACCTTCGCCGTACTCCTGAGGATCCTGGTTGCCGATGGACATCGGGCTACGCGGTCACCGGCTGAGCCGCAGCCTCGAGAGCTGTCTCGTGCGGATATCTCTTTGGCAACTCGCGATCGACCGTCAGCGATGACAGTTCGCCGAACGTGCCGTTGAGGTCGATCGCGCTCAGCTGCGGCATGGTTGACAAGGCAGGCCTCTTTCCTCGTGGCGGCGATGGCTGAACATCGCGTCGAGCTGCGGGAGGTGAGGTACGATACGCGTCGTATCACATCGAGTCAAGGCAAGCCGTGATCGCCCGGGCGAGCCGGTTCCGGGTCGGACCGCACTGCTCGACGAATGCGCGCGACATCGACGCCGCAATCATCCAGGTCGGCAGTCACGAACCCGGAGGTTGTGTGTTCAGGCGTGTAGTGATACGCTCCGTTTCGTACAGGTTAGCCTAGGGAGGAGAAGACCCACATGCCGCACCGGCCCCTATCGATGCTTGCGCACGTGGAGCTGCTGACACCGAACCTCGACGCATCCGTGGCGTTCGCCCGCGACATGCTTGGCCTCTTCGTTGTCGAGGAGGAGGGGGCCTCGGTGTACCTGCGGTGCTGGGGCGACCACTACGCCTACAGCCTGGTGCTGACCGAAGCTCCTCAGCCGGGTCTCGGTCACGGGGCGTGGCGGACGTGGAACGACGAGCAGCTCGATATCGCCGTCGCCTCCGTCGAGGCTTCGGGCATTCGTGGCGAGTGGATCGAGTCGTCGTACGGCCACGGCCGGGCCTACCGCTTCGTCGGCCCGGGCGGTCACCCGACCGAGTTGGTCTGGGACGTCGAGCGGGCCGCCGCGCCTGCCGGTGAGGAGTCGCGGTACGTCGACCGGCCGCAGCGTCCGGGCTCGCACGGAATCGGCGTCCGGATTCTCGACCACTTGACGGTGACCACCCCCGACGTCCGCGCGTCCATGGAGTGGCACCGAGCCGTGCTCGACTTCCGGATGATGGCGGCCGCCGGGCCGGCGCCGGACGCGCCGTGGTTCTTCGGGGTGGTGACCAACAACGAGAAGTCCCACGATCTCGGCTTCCTTCTCGACATGGACGGCAAGTCCGGGCGGCTGCACCACGTCGCGTTCTGGGTCGAGGAGAGCAGTGAGCTCTTGGAGGCGGCGAAGTTCCTCGTCGAGCACGACGTCGTGCCGGACTATGGACCCGGCGAGCACGGGATCGGCGAGCAGAAGTTCCTCTACTTCCGCGACCCGGTAGGCCTCCGGTACGAGCTCAACGCCGGAGGCATCAGAAATTACGTGCCGGACTGGGAGCCCCACTTCTGGAGTCTTGAGGACGGCCCGAACAACTCTTACCGCAACGAAAGCGGCATCCCCGCTGTCCACATGGTCGCCATCCCGCCCGGTCACGCCGGCCCCGGCGACGGTACCGTGTTCGATGGCGGCGATCGCCTCGCCAAGGCCTAAGCGGGGCCGTGCCGACTCGACCCCGTGGCCCGTATCCGGGCTGAGCACATCGGGAGCCTCCGGCCCGCGGCCGACGACTCCCTACCCCGGCGCCCGACGGCGGTCGGGACCAGTGCTGACGACGCCCATCGAGGTTAAAGCCTTCCTGCACAATATTCGCGGGCGATGTGCTCGCAGGCTCTGGCGGTAAGGGCCATGATGGTCAAGGTCGGTCCGACGAGCCCGTTTGAAACGAAGCAACTGGCGTCCGTCACGAACAGGTTGGGTACATCCCAGCATTGGTTAACGCCGCTCAACACTGATGTCGCCGGATCGTTGCCCATTCGAGCGCCGCCGCACTCGTGGATCGCGGCACCCATGGCAACGCTCCTTCGAAAGCCCATTCGGAACGCCACGCGGCTGATCGGGTCCGCATCCGGAAACACGTTCGTCGAGTCGAGCCCAAGCGGCGAGCCGGTGAAATTGAGGCGGTAGCCGGCCACAGCGGTCATGTCCTTAGCGATCCGCACCTGTTCGCTCATCAGCATGCGCTCGTGCTCGGTGACCGCGCATCGGATGTGCGGTACGCGAATGCCCCAGGCGTCCGTTCGGACGGGATCGAGGGTCACAGTGTTCTCGTAATGCGGGAGCATCTCGCCGTACCCCATCAAGGCGAACGACGCCGTGGGTGGCCGGTGCTAGAAGGTGTCGCACCTGACGAGCGTGGGTGCTACACTCAGGGTCTGTGCCGACGACCAAGCCTCGATACACGGTGACGGACACTGGGCATCTCGCGGAGCTGCTCGACGCGGCGGCGCGCCGGTGGCCGGATGTCGGTGATCGCAAGCAGCTGCTGCTCCGACTCGCGGAGGAAGGGCATCACGCGCTTGCCAGCGCTGAGCTAGCGATGGTTGCTCGTGATCGGCGCGGCCGGGTGGCGCTGGCGCTCGAGCGGATCCCGTCGCTGGTTGACGTCGATCGGCTGCTCTCCGATGAGGCGTGGAGCTGACCGAGTCCCGCGAGCGGCGCTGGTTGCTGTTGGACAAGTCAGCGCTCGTGCGGGGTGCGAACATCGACGGCGGGTACGGGGAGCCTTGTCTGTGCGCGATAACGAGACTCGAGATGCTCTACAGCGCCCGCTCGGCTCGCTCCTACGAGGAGCTCGAGACCGAGCTCGACACGTTCCATCAGCTCCGCGTCGATGCCGAGACGATCGCGACCGCGTTGACCGCTCAGCGTGAGCTCGCGACACACAGTCAGCATCGCGTACCGATCCCAGACCTCCTGATCGCGGCGTGTGCCCACCAACACCAAGCGGCCGTGCTCCACGTCGACCGGCACTACGAGACGCTTGCCCGAGTTCTGGCGTTCACCCCCGTAAGACTCGCTAGCTGAGATCTCGCGCAAGCGAGGCGCGCTCGCTTTCTGGCGTGGGGGGGCGGTAGCCAACGCGCATACTGCCGGCCAGTTCCAATCAAGTAGACCCCAGCAGCATCCGTAGCATCGCTGATCCCGTCACTGCTTAGGAATGCGATGAAGGCGGGCCCCCCTCGGGCGGTGTAGCGCTCCGGGAGGAGGTCGGCCCTCCGAATCGAACAGCATGGGTTAGGCGCGCGCGGCGCTATCCGCGCGGCCGGCCATTCGAAACAGAGAACCGACCGTCGTCACGGTACGCGGTGGGCTGGGCGGATCCTGCCTGTCCTCGTGCCGGGAGAGGAGTGTTCGTGTTGCATGTTGGTCTGGATCTGAGTCGCAAACAAGTCGAGGTGTGCCTGATCTCTGATCAGGGGGAGCTGATCGACCGGTTCACGGCGACCCCGGATCGCGACGGCCTGTACGGTCTGGCTCGCCGGGTGGCCGTATATGACGAACCGGTCGGTGGGGTGGTGGAGTCGATGAACGGCGCGCGGTTCGTGCACGACGAACTGGTCTCCCACGGCTGGGAGGTGCTGGTCGCCGACGCGCAGAAGGTCAAGGGGCTCGCGCCGCTGGCGTGCAAGACGGACAAGATCGACGCGCGGGTGTTGGCCGAGCTGTCGTTTCGCGATCTGGTGCCGGCGATCTGGCTGCCGACGTTGGAGCTGCGTCGCGAGCGGGAGATCTCGCGGTGGCGGCTGCACCTGGTCAAGCACCGATCGACGCTGAAGAACCGGGTGCATTCGACCCTGATCACCTTCGGCCACCAGCGCCAGATGTCCGACCTGTTCGGCGTCTCGGGCCGCAGCCTCCTCAAGCAGCTCGACATCCCTGAGCCGTGGCGCTCGCACGTCGACGCCAGCCTGGTGCTGATTGATGATCTCGAGGCGCGGATTACTCAGATCGCGAAAGAGCTCCGGCGCTCGGGCGCCGATCACCGCTATATCCCGATCCTGATGAGCGCTCCTGGGTTCGGGTGGATCACCTCGTTCACCGTCGCGTGCGAGATCGCCGAGATCAGCCGGTTCACCTCGCCGGTCAAGCTGACCGGCTACACCGGCCTGTGCCCGCGCGTCAAACAGTCCGGGCAGATGGACCAGCGCGGCCCGCTGTCCAAGCACGGCCCCAAATATCTGCGCTGGGGGCTGATGGAGGCCGCGATCGCCGCCTCCTCGCACCCGCTCTACCGAGAGCGCTACCAGCGCACCAAACGCCGCCTCGGCAAACAGCGCGGCCCCAAGGTCGCGCAGATCGACCTCGCCCGCAAACTCACCGAGGCGATCTGGTACATGCTCACCCGTAACCAACCCTTCGCTCCGGCAGGCGCCACTTTTCGTCTGGCTGCCTGACAGCCCTTTTAGGAACTGCGCCACCGGAGCGAGCCCCGATGACACCTAATCCTCGAAGTTCAATGAGGCGATAGAGAGATGAGCACCGCTCCAACGGCCCGACCCGCACGCGGACCGTGAACAGTCAACTTCCTGCCAGGTTCACACTGTCGTGTCAAGCGCCATGAGCCGACATGTTCACTCCAGTGACCTTGCTCAGACGCTTGACACGGCAGCGCTCACCCGGCAATTGACACTTAGGTGTCAGCAATCTGACACAGGGGGTTGACAAGAGGCCCGCCTTCATAGAGACGACCGAGGGACAGCGCCGGCGCAGACTGTCCGAGGAACTGCGAATCGAGCGCTCCGGATCGGGATGCGATCTCACTGGAGGGCGTGGACCGCGGGCGGCGGGGAGTCGCCGTGGCAGTGTTTCCATTTGCGGGCCGCACGCCACAGGTGCAGGCGTCGTTGCGACCCCGTCGTGCGTCGCGGCCGGCGTAGACGTCAATGATCTCGGCTGGCGCGCGCGGTGGGCCGCGAGGAGTTCGGCCATTGTCCGCATCGGTTCCTGCACGTGATGAAAGAAGAGCTTGAAGGACGGGCAGAGCTAGTTCAGTCCCGGCTCGCCATCGGGGGTTAGGGTGAAGCGGTCCTTCGGGCTTGAAGAAGGCCGGCCAGTCCCCGTCCAGTTTGGTGCCGTTGGTCTGGATCGTGTACTCCGTCTGCTGCCCCGGCTTCAGATAGCGGTCGACCAGTTCGACGGAGCGGCGGAAGAACTCGAGCCCCATCAACGTCGGCTCGCCACCCTGCCATGCCACCTGCACGACCGGAACGCGGGCATGCGCCTCGATCAGCTGAAGGACGTACGTCTCCAGCAACTCCTCGGCCATCCGGGAGCGACTGCCCGGTACAGCATCTCCTTGGAGAGAAAGAAGCAGTAGGAGCAGTCGAGGTTGCAGACGGCGCCGGTGGGTTTCGCGAGCAGGTGAAAAGCCGCCGGCGCACCGGCAGGCATCCCGGCCGCCATCGGATGTCCCTGCGCCGGCAGGCCACCGCTCGGAGATGACGGCGGCCTGCCCGCGCTGGCGTGACCGGCTCCCGGAGCAGACACGTCATGGTGTTACCAGGGATGCTTTGGGGACCTCAGCGGAAGCCGCGCCGGTCGCGCCGGTCCTCGCGGCGATCTCCCCGGTCGTCGCGGCGGTCCTCGCGGCGGTCACTTCGCCGGCCGATCCCCGCAACCGGGCCGGGTCGAGATCCGACCGGCCATCGGGGGTTCGGCGGGGTGGTGTTGGGTTCCTTGGCGGGTATGCCTCGTGCTCGCGTTGCTGTTCAAGGCCGCCTCTGCCAACTATCGGTTACCCGCTCCTGCTGCCGAGTACAGGTATTCCCTCCGGCACCTACACCGTCTGCTGACCCCGCTATCGCCAGGGAGGCCTGGATGCTCTCCCCCGCCGAGCTGGTAGCCGGCGTCCGGTGCGGACTAACCGATCGATCCGTAGCCCCAGCATTTAGACAAGCTTGGCTCTGCGAAAGCCTTCATCGAGACGGGATGGATGGGGAGGCGTCACCCGGCGTCCACCGGGTGGCGGTGAGCGCCCGTCGCTCGCGACACTCGGTCGCGCGAGCGGTCCGTCGCCTCGGCAGTTTGTCGGCCACCCTTGCGGGTAACGCCAGAGCATGTGGTTGTACATGATCGCGGTTGTGTTGCTCATTTTCGGCATCGGAGGCTCGATCGTGAGCGGTGGGATCTTCACGATCCTGGTGCTTCCGCTCGGGGCGATCGTGCTGGTCTGCGCGATCGTCGTGGCCATGTGGGCACGGAGTACAGGTGGTAGGGCTCACGGCAAAAAGAGCGCATCTGAGATGGAGCCGGGTCCGCTCCCGCACACCAATCGGCCCCAGCCCGGCTCGTCCGGGACGACGTCGCCCGAAGAGCTCGTGGACGCTCGGCGCGAATCGCAGTAGCGCTCAGTTTTCGATTTCGCGACCGGGGACCGTGCCGATCGCCGACTCGGTCGGCTGTGGCTCGGAGCGGTCAGGGCTTTGGGTCACCACCTCCACTGCGCCGTCGGGTCGGCGGCGGACGACGGTGCCGTGCCATGATCGGAATGGGTGAGCGCTGGTTCGTTGCAGCGAGCGGCAGGCGCTTTTGGTGGCGAGGAAAACTACGATCGGGATGATCCAGATGCCCACTCGCCACACATGGATCTGCGTGGTGTAGGCGATGCCGAGGCGGTAGAAGATCCGGTCGGTCGAACCGACCGCGAAGACGATTACCACCCAGCTCAGGAACGCGGCGCCGATCGCGGTTCGGATTGGGCGGTCACGGGGCCGGTCGAGCAGGTCGTGGCGCCGGATGTCGCCCGTGATCCGGCGCTCGAGCGCCGGCCAGGCGAACAGCACGCCGAACACGACCAGCGGGAATGCCGCCCCTCCCCAGAACGGGTTCGGGATCACGGTACGACCGCCGATCACGAGCTCCCAGTTGGGCATCAGCCGCAGGGCTCCGATCAGCCAGCCGATGTACCAGTCCGGCTGGGCGCCGTTCTCTGACAGGTACGGGTGGTATGGCCCCCACTGCCAGATCGGATTGATCTGGACGAGGCCGCCGAGCAGGAACAGCACGCCGGCGACCGCGAGCAACAGCCCGAATGAACGCAGCGCGTACGCGGGCCACATCGGCGTTCCCACGACGTTGCGCTCGCGGCGGCCCGGACCGGGGAACTGGGAGTGGTGCTGGCGCATGATGATGGCCAGGTGCACGCTGATTAGTACCGCCAGTGCCGCCGGGATCAGCAGCACGTGCACGATCTCGAGGCGGGGCAGGAACGTGTCGCTCCCGGGGAAGGGGCCGCCCCAGATCAGGGTGGCGAGCTGCCCTCCGATGAACGGGATCGACATCGCGACCGAGTACGCGATCGCGAGCCCCATGCCGGAGAGAAGATCGTCGACGAGCGAGTAGCCGGCGAAGCCTTCGAGGATCGCGAGCATCAGCATGGTGAGTCCGATGAAGTAGTTGAGGTCGCGGGGCTTGCGGTAGGCGCCGGTGAAGAACACGCGCACCACGTGCAGCACGATCGAGGCGATGAACACGTCGGCGGCCCAGTGGTGCACTTGGCGGAACAGCAGTCCGGCGGGCACGGTCGTCGAGAGGTTGAGCACCGACCGGTACGCCTCCGACATCTGCTCGCCTTGCAGGAGCGGATAGGAGCCGTGGTAGATGACCTGGTCGGCGCCGGGGATGTAGTAGAGCGTCAGGAAGATGCCGGTCCCGACGAGGACGATGAACGAGTAGAGCGCGATTTCCCCGAGCAGGAACGACCAGTGGTCGGGGAACACGTAGCGCATGGCCCACTTGATCCCGCCCATCATGCCCAGGCGCTCGTCGCCGGAGCGAGCGGCCCGCTCGAAGCGACGGTGGGCGTAGCGCTCGATCAGGTTCATGACTCCGCCCGGTGCACACCCCACCAGGAGGGGCCGATGTCCTCGTGAAACGGACCGGCGGCGCGGAGGTAGCCGTCCGAGTCGATCATCAGCGGCAACTGGGGAAGTGAGCGGCCGGCCGGGCCGAAGGTCACCCTACCCGCTTCTCCCGGCAGGAACGTCGAGTAGTGGCAGGGGCAGGTGAACGCCGGCTGCTGGCTGGTCGGCGCGTACGTGGGGTAGCGGTACAGCGAGATCGCGCAGCCGGCGTGAGGGCAGATCTTCGAGTACGCGAGGATCCCGGACGGCGCCCAGGCCCGGCGTGCGGCGGGGAGGTGGATGTAGTCCGGCGGGAGTCGGACTACGAGTAGCCCGGCCCCGAACGCCTCCGGGTCGGAGTGCTCGGGGAGCGCGGTGTAGAACGCGCCGATCTGGATGTCGTGGGCACGGTACGGAGTTCCCTGATCGTCGACCAGACGGATCCCGCGCGCCCAGGGCGTTTGGTGCAGGGCATTCAGCGTCGGTCCGAGCGACGCCAGGGGCGTCGCCGCCGCGGTCACCATCGCCGCTCCGGCGACGCCGCCGGCGCCGATCAGCAACACGCGACGGGAGATCCCCTCCCCGCCCGCCTGGATGATCTCCACGACGGTCTCGGTCTGGTGCTCGTCGAGCAGCGCTCCGCGCTCTTCGACGGCGGTCTCCTGCGGGACGACGAGCTTTCCCGCGACGATCGCCGCCGCGGCGAGGAGAATTAGCGCTCCGCCGATCGCGACGCCGAGCAGCTGCGTGTTCGCGTCCAGAATCACGTACACCGCCGTGAAGCCGAGTCCGAACAGCGCCGCCAGCATGAGCAGCACCGCGACCGCGGTCTCCGCGCGGCGGTTCGAGGGCACCGTGCGCTTGCGGGGATCGAAGTCCGGCTTCGGGGCGGGAGGCGGGTGCGGTCGGTCGGTGACCGCGCGCCTCGCCGCGCGAAGCGCCACGAGCAGGCCGAGGAGCTTCGACAGCCAGCTCATGGCTGTTCACCCGTGCGCTCTCCGATCAGGCGGGCGACGATTACGAGCGCGAGCAGGCCGATGAACCAGGCGACGATCCCCTCGGGGATCGGCCCGATGTTGTAGATGCCCCAGCCGCCGAGATCGGTCGGGTGACGGGTCCACAGGATGTAGCGGGCGATCGAGTCGAGGTCGCGCTGGTTGATCTGCGTGGAGTCGAAGTGCGGCATCAGGTACGGCCCCATCCGCACGGCCTCGGCGATCTGCTGCGCTGTCGATTGCTGGAGGTCGGGGACCTGCGCGTTGACGGTGATCCCGCCGCGGGCGGCGATCTGGTGGCAGCCGGCGCAGTTCAACGTGAACTCGTGAAAGCCGAGCGCGAGGTCGCCCTCCGCAGGGTTCGCGTTCGGCGCGGGGGGGCCGCCGAACGATCCAATGAACGCGATCAGGGCATCGATCTGTGCTCGGGTGAACGCCGGCGAGTTCCGCTGCGGTTCCTGGCGTGGCTGCTCGAGCGGCATGCGTCCCGTCGACAGGTAGAAGTCGACCGGACCGGGCCCGACCGCGCGCAGCGAAGGGGCCACTCCCGGCATTCCCTGAGCTGAGATCCCATGGCAGGACGAGCAGCTCTGCTGGTACAGGTTGAAGCCCTCGGCGCGGAGCGCCGGCGAGTCGGGGAACGATTTCGTCGGGTTCCCCGAACCCGAGGGCTCGGGTGACTTGCTGGGCGGGTTGATCTCGGACGCGGGACCGCCCGCCGTGGCGGGTGCGCCGGTGTGTCCGCTCGAGCTCGAGGCGGCGATTCCGACGATCGCGATCGCGCCGAGCACCAACGCGAGCGATATGCGCGGTACCCGCGGTACGCGGGCGCGCCGTGTGAGCCAGCGCATGAACAGCCGCCTCATGCCGGGGGTCCTCCATCCCCGGCTGCGAACGGGGCGCCACGAGATTCCCGGGCGAGCTGCCGTCGTTCTTCGGTCAGCATCGCCACGAGCGCCGACCACAGCCCCACGGCGACCATGATCGAGTTGCCAACCACCCACATGATCGCGCCGGCCTGTGCCTGGTCGTCGACCACGGAGATGCCGAGCGCACGTGCCGGCGGCCCGTATGGCGCGTAGACGAGCGTCGCGTGCCGGTTGAGATAGGCGCCAACGATCGCCATCGGCAGCATCGCCACGATCAGGTAGACAAGCTTGCCCAGACCGTTCAACCGGTGCCGGGGGGCGGGGTCGGCGTCGAGCAGCGGCGACCACACCAGCAGCCCCGACACCAGATACAAAGCATGCTCTGCGTAGTGAAGGGCGGGGTGGTGAAGGGTGGCGTCGTAGAAGGACGGCAGGTGCGTGAGCACCACGACGGCGCCGAACAACGCGAGCGCCGGGACCGGCCCGGTGCCGCCGCGGGCGGAGTCCATCACCCGGGCAAGCCGGCTCCGAGGACCGGGCGACAGCGACCGCAACGCGAGGACCACGGGCCGACCGCCCAGCAGCAGCGGCGGCGCGACGAGCAGCAGCAGCATGTGCTGGACCATGTGGACCGACAGCATCTGATCGTCGTAAGCGTCGATTCCTGACTGCAGGGCGACGATGACGGAGGCGATCCCGGCCGCGAACGAGGCAATTCTGCGCGTCGGCCAGCGACCGGCCACCCGGCGTACTCCGAGCCCGTACAGGGCCACCGATGCGATCGCCGGGACGAGTACCGACGGACTCAGCGTCCAGCGCGAGACGAGCAACGTCGACAGCGACCGAGCGCTCATCGCGGGTCTCCCTCGCGAAGCGCCTGCCGCCGCGATGAGCGCTCGGCGCGTAGCTCGATCGTGAGTCGAGCCAAGGACGCCACCAGCGTCCCGATACCGAGGTACAGGAGGAACTTCGACCAGGCGAGGCCGAACAGCGCGCAGCCGACCGACAGCCCGATCCCGACCGCGGCCACGCTCGCCTCGGGCACCGCCTGTGGCTCCGTCGTCGCCTCAGGCGGACCGCGCCGGATGGACTCTCGGCGAGCCAGCCACAGCACGATCCCGAACGCGTACACGATCGCCACCGCCGCGGTGGCGACCGCCCCGTTCACCGGCTTGTCGTCCCACACCCAGTTGCCGACGCACAGGACGAGCAGGATCGTTGCCCAGGCCAGGATCGGGATCGCTCCGCCTCTCATTGGGCTGCGGTCACCTCCCGGTGCTTTTGAGCGCGGTCGAGCGCGGCGAGCCGCAGGTCGAGGAGCGGCGCGTAGGAGCGGATCGGTGGCAGCGGCCGTTCGAAGTTGAGCGGCGGCGGCGGGGAGGATGTCGCCCACTCGAGCGTGTGGCCGAGCCAAGGATCATCGCCGGCCGGGACCCGCCGGCGCAGTGAGACGACGAGGTTGATCAGGAACACGAGCACGCCGAGCGCGATGATCCCCGCGCCGATCGACTCGAGCAGGTTCAGCGTGCCCCACCCCGGGTGCGTCGGATACCGCGAGATTCTCCGCGGCATCCCGTCGTTGCCCAGGAAGAACATCGGAAAGAACGTCAGGTTCGTGCCGATCACCATCAGCACGAGCTGGAGCTTTCCGAGCGACTCTCGCAGCAGCGCGCCGGTGAACTTCGGGAACCAGTGATAGACGCCGGCGAAGAACCCGAAGATGCTGCCCGCGAACAGCGTGTAGTGGAAGTGCGCGACCACTATGTACGTGCCGTAGGCCTGATAGTCGAGCACCGGCGAGGCGACGAAGATGCCGCTGAGGCCGCCGATCAGGAACTGGATGAAGAACGTCAGTGCGAACAGCATCGACGTGCGCAGCACGATCGAGCCTCCGATCAATGTGCCGACGACGTCGAAGTACTCGATCCCGGCCGGCACCAGCAGCAGCGTCGAGGTGAACGCGAAATACTGGTTGGTGACCCCGCCGGTCACGTACATGTGGTGTGACCACACGGCCATCGACAGGGCCGCGAACGCCATGATCGAGACGACGAAGGCGGTGTAACCGAACCACCGCTTGTGCGAGCACACTGCGATCGTCTCGGCGGCCGCCCCCAGGTAGGGAAAGAACATCACGTACACCACGGGATGACCGAAGAACCAGAACAGATCCTGGTAGTCGATCGCGCCGGCGAACCCGGTGAAGATGTGCCCCCCATGGCGGTCGATGTAGAGCAGGACCATCGCGAGCACCAGGATCGGGAACGCCCCGACCACCATCAGGACGCTGACGAGTCCGGTCCACGTGAACACCGGCATTCGCAGCAGGGACATCCCGGGGGCTCGCCGGCGGGCGACCGTGGCGAGCACGCACGCCGCCATCACGGTCATGCCCGCGGCCGCGAGAATCACGCCGATCACCCACAGGTCCTGCCCCACCCCGGGTGTGTTGGTCCCGTTCGCGAGCGGGGCGTAGGACGACCAGCCATCACGTCCCGCGCCGCCGGACGCGAACCATCCTTGCTGCATGACCAGTCCGCCGCACAGCCAGGTCCACATTCCCGCGAGCGCGAGACGTGCGCCGGACAGGCCGAGGGCGCCGATCTGGAGTGGCACGAGGTATATCGTCATCGCGATCGCCATCGGCGTGACGAACAGATAGATCATCGTCGAGCCGTGCATCGTGAACAGCTGGTTGTACGAGTTGTCCGACACGAACTGCATGTCCGGCTGAGCCAGCTGGGTGCGCATCAACAGCGCGAACACGCCGCCTAGCAGAAAGAAGAACAGCGAGCACACCCCGAGGGTCAGCCCGATCCGCTTGTGATCTGTGCTGACCGTGGCGCCGAGCAACCCCGTCAGCCGGGGAATCCGAGCGGTGGGAGCGCTCGCGGCGCTCATGGTGCCGGGCGACTCCCGTTGCTCTGAGCCCATATTGCGAAGGCGCCGCGGCTCACGGCGTGCGCCACGAAGATCATGTCGGCGTGACGGAGCCCGCAGAACTCCGCGCATTGCCCGGGGAACACTCCGTCCGGGAACATCAGCGTGGCGATCTCGGTGGCGCCCGGGATCGCATCGCGCTTGTAGCGAAGCGCGGGGATCCAGAAGGAGTGGATGACATCCGCGGAGGTGAGGTTGAAGCGAACCGGCTCTTCCGCGGGGACCACGAGCGGCTGTCGCCCGACTGTGCCGCTGCGGACGCTGAAGCCATACGCCGGGTAGGTGAACGTCCACTCCCACTTGGAGGCGGTGACGTC
Source organism: uncultured Solirubrobacterales bacterium (assembly GCA_963737055.1). Taxonomy (GTDB): domain Bacteria; phylum Actinomycetota; class Thermoleophilia; order Solirubrobacterales; family Solirubrobacteraceae; genus Palsa-465. Next base: position 26,036 of record CAVTRE010000007.1, read on the forward strand.
GACCGTCAGCGCGGGACGTTCCCGGTTCGCCACCGTATCGACCTGGTGCTCGGCGGTGAACGTGAGGTAGAGCAGGAACGCCGCGACGCACGCGAGCAAGACGGCGTACGAGCCCTCGAGCAGGTTGTGCTCATGCCAGCGCGCGGCGCGCTCGACGGGCCGCCGGCGGAAGATCACGACGCTGATCGCGACCACGAGCACGATCAGGAGGAACACACCGATCGCGATCGGAACGTAGATCGAGAACAGGTGGTCGTACTCGCTGCGGGTGCTGACCAGCGCCTCCATTACTGCAAGCCCGCTCAACGACCACACGACTTCGCCTTACCCGTGAACCGGACCCGCAACCAGCGGTCCACCCGGCCGCGTCCGTGCGAGGACGGCCGAGCCGGTCAGGAGGCGGACAACGCGGGCGGCGCCGTCGCGGGCGAACCGAGCGCATGCTCGGGATCACGTACGCGGGACTCCTGGCGCGCGGCACCTTGGCGCTCACCTCTTTCGATCCCGTCGCGTTGAGGCCGGACTACGTAGTTGGGGTGAGCCGCAGATTGGAAGCCCGCCTTGTACACGCTCCAGCGAGCGCTGAGCGCTCCCGCCGACAGCAGCGCCCCGCTCGCAATCGCCGCCCCCCGCGATCTGCCGCCGCGGGCTGCCAGCAAGCTCGCTCCCGTCGCTATGCAGAGCTGGCCGATACGCCCGAACTTCGACGCCGCCCCCTGCCTGTAGGGCTCGCCGTGCTCGCCGAGCCGGCGTTCCATGAGCTCCTTGAGCCCGACCTCGAGGGCGGCGCTCGCAAGCGCCAGCCTGCGCGCCGGCCGCGCGTGGTCGGGCGGCGCGGCGATTACGCCGGCGGCTCCGGCGCTGAGCGCGGCGCCCGACCCGAACACGAACGGAAGCCATCGATGAGACTCGTGCCACACGGGCACCGCCGTGTTCGCGACGAGCGCCGCGGTGTAGGTGCAGAGCGGGAGACCGAACGCCGCGGCTGCCGGCTGCGCCGCCTTCCCGGCTCGGGGGAACCGGCCGGTCCACACGCTCGCTGCCGCGAGCGCCGTGGTCGCGCCGCTCGCGGTCAGGATCCACGACCCGACGCTCATCGGCGACGTGACCTTGAACATCCTGAGCATGTTCAGAAAGCGCAGCGGCCGCCCCAGGTCGGAGGTGAGGAGCGCTGGGCTCACGCCGATCCCGAGCATGGCGGCCGCCCAGGCGCGCCGCGCGAGCACCTCGTTTCCGCTGAGCTCTGACAGATAAGCCAGACCGGCGGAGGCGCCGGCCATCCCCCCGGCGTAGAAGTAGCAGGGGATCTCCCACGTCCACGTGGGCTCTTTGAGGATGGGCTGCCCGTGATAACTGCTGATGTCGGTCACCGCTTGCCTCCGAACACCGCCGCTGCCAATCCCGCTCCGAGCGCCACCGCCGCCGCGCCCGCGGCCGCCCAGATCGACGCGAGATCACGGCGCGTGTCCACGGGGTCGGGGGGGAGGCCGTACACCTCGGGCTCGTCGAGCAGCAGGAAGAACGCGCCGGCGCCGCCGACGCCGTCGTCGCCGTCGGCGAGGTAAAGCTGGGCCTTGTCCTGCCCTGCCTGTTGCAGGTGGGCCAGTCGGTGCTCGGCGCGCTCGCGGAGCGTGTCGAGCTCCCCGAACTGGATCGAGTTCGTCGGGCAGGCGTGAGCGCATGCCGGCTCCTGGTCGTCCTTGAGGCGGTCGTAGCAGAGCGTGCACTTCCACACACGTCCGTCACCCTCGCGCTGGTCGATCACGCCGAACGGGCACGCGGGGACGCAGTAACCGCAGCCGTTGCAGACGTCCTGCTGGACGACGACCGTCCCGAACTCGGTCCGGAACAGCGCTCCGGTCGGGCACACCTCGAGGCACGCCGCATCCGTGCAGTGCTTGCACACGTCCGAGGCCATCAGCCACCTGAAGCCGTCGCCTTCCTGGTACGTCTGGACGCCGGCGTCGATCGCCTGGCCGCGCTCGGCCGCGTCGAGGAGCGACGCGCCGTCGTTGACGCCGGCCGGAACGGATTGCTCGATAAATGCGACGTGGCGCCAGGTGTTGGCGTCGAGCGCGACCGTGTTGTCGTAGGACTTCCCGGTGAACCCGTGGATCGACATCGGGATCTGGTTCCACTCCTTGCATGCGACCTCGCACGCCTTGCAACCTATGCACACCGAGGTGTCGGTGAAGAAGCCCATCCGCGGTTTGGCGTGCTCGCCGTAGGATCCCGGCCAGGCGTGCGCCTCGAGCTTCACGTATCCACCCCCGCGCGGCGGCGGTAGTCCTCGACGAACTCCAGCCGGGCCGGTCCGCGGGGCCGCCGCCCGGGCCGGATGTCGCACGTCGCCACCTTGTACTCGCTGATGTGCACGTTGTTGTCGAGCGCGACCGGGAGCAGCTCGTTGGCCGAGTCGCCGGTCACGATCCCGACGCCGCCCCAGTGATAAGGCGTGCCCACGAGGTGCATCGTCCGGCCTTGAACCCGGAGCGGCTTGATCCGCTCGGTCACCATCACTCGCGCCTCGACCGCCTGCCTCGCGGTGACGATCGTCGCCCACCCCCCGTGCTCGAGTCCGCGCAGGCCGGCGAGCTCGGGCGAGACCTCGCAGAAGAACTCGGGCTGGAGCTCGGCGAGAAACGGCACCGTCCGGGACATGCCGCCGGCGGTGTGATGCTCGGTCAGCCGGTAGGTGCTGAGCACGAACGGGAACACCTCCGATCCGCGCGCGCCGTTGCCCGGGTTATATGGATTCTCGGGCCGGTCGAACACCTGCCGCGTCGGGTTCTGCTGCTGGGCGTAGAGCGAGTTGGCGAACGGCGACTCTTGCGGCTCGTAGTGCGCCGGCAGCGGCCCGTCGACGAGCCCCGAGGGTGCGTAGAGCCAGCCTCGCCCGTCCGGGTGCAGCAGGAACGGCTTGTCGCCGGAGATCGCGTCCATCGCCTTGGCGTCGTCGTCGGGCTCGAAGTCCGGCGCCTTGGTCGGCGGGAAGTCCGGCGAGTCTCCGAGGCTCGTCCACTTGCCCGCCTCGGCGTCCCACCAGACGTACCGCTTGCGCTCGGACCAGGGATTGCCGTCCGCGTCGGCCGAGGCGCGGTTGTAGATGATCCGCGTGTCCTTCGGCCACGCCCAGCCCCAGCCGTGGGCGATCCAGTTCTGCTCCGCGCCCGGCTGCTTGCGCGCTGCCTGGTTCACGCCATCCGCGTACACGCCGCAGTGGATCCACGATCCGCAGGCTGTCGACCCGTCCTGCTCGAGCTCGTCGTAGCTCGAAAGGAACGAGCCGTCGGCCCTGCGGCCCGAGACCTCCTGGAGGATGCATTCGGCATCGGGCTCGTCGTGCGGGCCGACGAGCGGGTAGTCCCAGGTCAGATCGAGCACCGGCCGATCCCTGGGCTGCTCGCGCCCCGCCACCTTCTCGCGGATCGCCTTCCCCAGGTGGTAGATCCAATGCAGCTCAGAACGGCAGTCGCCCGGCGGCTCGCACGCCTTGTGGTGCCACTGAAGCAGCCGCTGGGTGTTCGTGAACGATCCGTCCTTCTCGGTGTGAGCCGCGGCCGGCAGGAAGAACACCTCGGTCTGGATGTCCTGCGCGCTGACCTCGCCGGACTCGTGCTCGGGCGAGTCCTTCCAGAACGTCGCCGACTCGATCGGCTGGAAGTCCCGGACCACGAGCCACTCGAGCTTCGCCAGCGCCAGGCGCATCAGCTTCGAGTTGGCCGACCCCACGGTCGGGTTTTGCCCGACACAGAACATGCCCCTCACCCCCCCGTCAAGCATCTTCAGCATCATCGCGTAGTGGGCGTGATCGCCGGTGATCCGCGGCAGGTAGTCGAAGCAGAAGTCGTTGTCCTCGGTGGCCGCGTCGCCCCACCACGCCTTCAGCAGCGACACCATGTACGGCTTCAGGTTGCCCCAGGCGCCCGTGCTCGGCCCGTTGAGCTCGACGAACGTGTCGAGCGTCGGGTGCGACTGCGGGTGGGGCATCGGGATGTAGCCCGGCAGGATGTCGTACAGCGTCGGGATGTCGGTCGAGCCCTGGATGTTCGCGTGGCCGCGGAGAGCCAGAACGCCCCCGCCCGGCCGGCCGACGTTGCCCAGCAGCAGCTGGACGATTGAGGCGGCGCGGATGTTCTGGACTCCGACGGTGTGCTGCGTCCAGCCGACCGAGTAGACGAGCGACGAGGTTCGCTCGCGGCCGGAGTTCTCGCAAAGCGCTGCCGCGACCTTGAGGAGGTCCTCAGGCGAGCACCCGCAGATGTCCGCGACCATCTCGGGCGTGTAGCGGGCGAAGTGCCGGCGCACGAGCTGGAGCACGCACCGCTCGTGCTCCATCGAGTTGTCGAGGTCGGGAGGATCGCCACCCTCGAGCTCGATTCCGTGCGCGCCGTGAGCCTGGTCACCGGAGACATCGGCCTGCTGTTCGGACTTGCCCGCGGCCGTCTCGCCCTCGGTCTTGTTGTAGCTCCAGCTGGAGATGTCGTACGCGCTGTCCTCCGGATCCCAGCCCGAGAAGAACCCGTCGGCGTGGTCTTCGGCGTCCCGGAACTCGGGCTTGATGATCACCGGGCCGTTCGTGAAGTGCTTGACGTACTCGCGAAACCACGCGTCGCGTTCGAAGATGTAGTTGACGATCCCGCCCAGGAATGCGATGTCGGTGCCCGGCCTGATCGGGACGTGCATGTCCGCCATCGCGCTCGTGCGCGTGAACCGGGGGTCGACGTGGATCACCTTCGCCCCCCGCTCCTTGGCCTCGATCACCCACTGGAACCCGACCGGGTGCTGCTCGGCCATATTCGAGCCCATGATCAGGATGCAGTCGGAGTTCTGCAGGTCCTGCTGGAACGTGGTGGCGCCGCCGCGACCGAACGATGTCCCCAGACCGGGGACGGTCGAGCTGTGTCATATTCGCGCCTGGTTCTCGATCGACAAGGCACCGAGCGCGGTGAACAGCTTCTTGATCAGGTAGTTCTCCTCGCTGTCAAGCGTCGCGCCACCGAGGAAGTGAATCCCGAGCGTCCGCTTGAGCGGCTTGCCGTCCGCGGTCTCCTCCTCCCAGGTCTCCTCACGCGTCCGTAACAACCGCTCCGCGATCATCGCGCTGGCTCGCTCGAGGCTCAGGTACTCCCACTCGGTCCCACCCGGTCGCCGGTACTTGACGCGCGTCTCCCGCATCGGCGAGTTGACGAGCGCCTCCGACGCCGACCCCTTCGGGCACAGCCGGCCGCGGGAGATCGGCGAGTCCGGATCGCCCTCGATCTGGATCACCTTGTCGTCCTTGACGTACACCTTTTGGCCGCAGCCAACCGCGCAGTACGGGCAGATCGACTGGACGACCCTGTCAGCGGTCTCGGTACGCGGCCGCAGCCGCTCCGACCGCGCCGACTGAGCCGAGCGCCCGAGCCCTAGCGGATCGCCGCCCAGCTGACGGACGAACGGGGGGATCAGGCGACGACTGGGCATTCACGGGTCGAGTACCCGAGCGAATGCCGGAGAAACCGTCGCCGCCGCTGTGGTAACGCGACCGACAGCGTTGGTTGCTCAGCCAGGGCCCGGGTAACGAGTTCAGCCCCCACCCGGAAGGATGGAATGAACATGCACGAGGAACGTAGGCGGGGAACGGAGAGCGACCAGCCCGCGCGCCGAGCCGGGTCGGCCAGGCAAGACCGTGCGTGCGCTCGCGGCCCGGCGGGTCGAGCCCGGCGTCGCACTCCGGAGCGCTTTGCCGATGGGTCCCGCGGCGATCTCGTGAGGTGTCACCTCTTAGACTGGGCTGCGGCGAACATCCCCAGCGGGCCGGGGGCACGGCTTGTTAATGCTGTCTCTTAAATGATGTGTGCCAATGAGCGTTGCTGCACCTCGGGCAGGGAGACGGGTCCCCCGGGGAATCGCGATTGAGCTCGTGGCCACACTGTGTGCATTTGCAGGTGCCGGGGGAGAGACCGGTGTCCGATCGAGGAAGCGAGCCTGGCGATTAGAGGTTCGGCGTACGAGTGCGGACATGTGGCGCGGCGACCGTGGAAGGGACTCTTGAGTAGCTGCTACGTTTCCGTCCTGCCCGCTGCTCGTTGGGGCGTGTGGGAGATTTCATCGCTGGGGGAACGGCAACCATTAGGTCGGTCGGGCTGCCGGGCCGTCGGGTCCGATCAAGTGAGGAGAAGCGATGAGCTATCTGAGTTGCCCGCGTTGTGGCTTAAGCGTTTATCAGCGTCACCCGGAGATCGCGCTGCAGTATTGCCCGCGCTGCGTCGCCCGCGCGCGGATCCCGGTGCTGATGGAAACCTCGACAGCTCCGTCGGTGGACAGGACGAACCCTCCGGCACACAGATCTCGCTCATTGGGCCAGCCGCGTCCCGAACGCGGCCGTGGTCGGAGTGCTCCCGCGCGCCGGCGACTGACAACGTGAAGTGCGGGAGCGTCGGCAGGCTCTGGAGCTCTCGCCTCCGCAGCCTGAGCGATGCCCAATCAGGCCACAAGCCGCCGCTTCGCGCGAATGATCGATCTGCCGGCGAGACCGGCGCTGAGGCGGGCTCGGCGAGATCCGGTTCTTGCAGCGTCCGCCGCAGCGCGAGTTTGCCGTGCGCGCCGAAGCAGGTCAACGCAGCGCCGGGCCGACTATTGGTCACCGTTCCGGTTCGCCGCTCCCGTGCTCCGTTTCACGGTGCGCAGGCGTAGATCCGGATCATAGATCAGCAGCTCCCCGCCCCCGAGGTCATCGAGCATTCGCTGGGCCTCTGCCTCCGCGTCGCTCAGCGTCGGACATACCGTTCTCACACCTGCGCGATCCTCGACGCGCCACCCACTTCCGGCCGCGGGAACGACTCGTAGCTGCGGTCCGGCGAAGTACCCGCGGGAACTCAACGTCGTTCACCTGGGCGCCGGCGTGACACTGTGTGATGGTGCGGACTTGACGGTGTGGTTCGAAACGGTCGCTTAGGCGTGCAACGATGTCTGCGGGATCGTTTCCGCGTCCGCCTTGGTGTTTCCGTCGCAGTCCGGCATGAGCTCACTCCTGTCTAGAAGGCCGTCGGTTCTATTTACCGGCTACCCGCTGCGAGGGCATCGTTCCGGCGACCCGTGCTGGAGCTGGCGGCCCACGTCGCAAGCGGCATCAGCGGCTGTGAGGTGATCAACCGGGCGACACGGCCGCGGTGCAACGCCACTCGGGACGAGGCGCGTGATCAGCGGCCGGCCGCGATCTCAGGAGGCAGGAGCTGCTCCCGAATCGGCGCGTCAGCGTACGCGCGGGAGCACCTCGTCCCGATACGCGGCGAAGAACGCGTCTTGTTCCGGGCCGATCTGGTTGATGTACAGCTCATCGAAGCCCGCATCGGCGTACTCCTTGATCGCCGCGACATGCCGGCCGACATCGGGACCGCATGGCAGCTCGTCGGCGACCATCTCCTCGGTCACGAGCTGGCTTGCCTGCTGGAAATGCTCGGGCGTGGGCAACACCTGCGCGAGCTCGCCCGGCAGCGCCTCGTTGGGCCAGAGGCGATGCACGGTCTTGCGCGCTCGGCCCTCGTCCGCGTCCCAGCACACCTTCATCCCGCCCTGCACAAAGCTTCCGTTCTTCGCCTTGGACCGATACTTGCTGACCGATTCAGCGTCCGGCCCGACCGTGCAGTAACCATCCCCGATCCTGGCCGCCAGCTCGGTCGCCTTGGGCCCGAATCCCGACACGGCGATCGGTGGGGGCTGGTCCGGGAGGTCGTATACGCGGCAATGCTCAAGCCGATAATGGCGGCCACGGTGGTCGTGGACACCGCCTTCCCAGAGCAGGCGGATCACCTCCACGGCCTCCTCGAGCATCTCCAGTCGCTCGTCCGCCTCCGGCCACCGATCCCCGAAGATGTGCTCATTGAGTGCCTCGCCACTGCCCACTCCGAGACAGAAGCGGCCGTCAAGCAAGATCGCTGACGTCGCGGCCGCCTGAGCCACGATCCCCGGATGGATCCGCACTGTCGGACACGTGACGGCGGTCGTGACCTTCATCTCGGTCGCGTTGGCGATCGCACCGATCGTCGACCACACGAACGGGCTGTGACCCTGCTCATCGTTCCAGGGATGGAAATGATCTGAGATCCACAGCCCCTCGAACCCGGCCTCCTCCGCCTTGACCGCCTGAGCGACGAGCTCGCGCGGACCCCACTCCTCACTCGACAGGAAATAACCGATTCTCATCTTCCCCGCGGTACCCGCCCCACAGGCCCCGAAACGCGCGAGCGCCCCAGCGGCAAGTGGGTTCAAGCCGGCGGTCGGTTCTTGGCGGTGCTTTCGTGGCTTTCGAGCCAGTGACGGCGGTCAGATCCGCCGACGAATGTCGTGGGGATCTCGACGCCGCGGGTGACGCGATGGCACGGGGCGACGATGGGGATGGGGTTGGCGCCCATGATCCGGCCGAGGTCTCGAGCCGAGCCGGCGTTGGTGAGGTCGATGTAGGACCGGTGGCCGGCGTAGGGGATTGATTCGGTCGATCTGAGCGCGGCCGCGCCGGATGACTCCAGAAACGCCCAGTCGATGACCCAGTGCATTCGGTCGGTGTTGCCGGCGAAGTAGTCGCTGAGTTTGGCGGCGGCATCGGCGAGGTGGCGGCGAGCGACTTGGCTGCCGCGGCGGCTGGTGGCGTGAGCCCGGAGCGCGTCGAAATCGCCGTGACCTTCAAACGCGACGCGGGTCAGGCCTTGGGGGGTGGCGGCCAGCAGCAGCGCTCCGAGCGGGCCATCGAGGATGGCGGTGGCCACGCCGGGCGCGGAGAGCGTGTCGGCGGCGGGTCCGGATTGTGAGATGGCGCGAGCTCCGGCTTTGAGGCCGGCGGCGTAGTCGTTGCATTCGGCGCAGATCCCTTCGGCGCGGGTGTCGACCCGCTCGACCGAGAAACCGGGGTCGGTGATCTCCTCGGGGTTCTGCAACCCGCTGACGAGATCGAATATGCGCAGGCATAGGCGACAGCGAAAGTGCGCATGATGGGTGGTGTTCGTCTCATACCGCACGGGCTCGGGCTCGCCGAAGGCGGACAGGAGCCCCAGCTCGCTGAACTCCGCCAGCGTCGAGTAGACGGTGCCGCGGCTGAGATCGGGCACCGACTCCGCCGCCCGGGCGTAGACCTCATCGGCCGAGAGATGCTCGGTCGGGTCGCCGCGGAACGCTCCGAGAATGGCGCGACGCTGGGGGGTGCTGCGCAGCCCGTGGGCGCGCAGCAGCTCGCCGGCGCTGTCTGAGTGCGGACTCATCGGCGCATTCTCGCGCGTGAAGACGACGGTTGCTGGTTGTCGCAGTAAATGAGGGGTACTAAAACGGACAATGTCTTATCTAGAAGCTATTCGTAGCTTGTTCTCTCGAGGAGTGACCCCGTGATATTGCGTATCGATCGTCTCCAGACCGAGCTGCCGCCTCCGTCTGATCCAGATCCCATCGGCGCTTCCGCCGTCCAGGAGCTGTTGGGCGGCAAGTACGGCGAGATGTCGACGTTCATGAACTACACGTATCAGTCGTTCAACTTCCGCAACCGCCAGGGCGCCCGCCCTTTCTATGACCTGGTGGCGAGCATCGCCGCCGAGGAGTTCGGGCACATCGAGCTCGTCTCGACCGCGATCAACACGATGTTGACCGGCGCGACGGAGGGCAAGCCCGGCGAGCTGGGCGACCTCAGCGCCGTCAAGGATGTGCGTAACACCCAGCATTTCATCGCTGGTGGCGCCGGGACGCTCGTCCAGGACTCGAACGCCAAGCCGTGGAGCGGCGACTACGTGTTCGCGTCCGGAGACCTGATCGAGGATCTGACGCACAACTTCTTCCTGGAGACCGGCGCGCGGAACAACAAGCTCAAGGTCTACGAGATGGTCGAGCATGCCGCGGCGCGCGCGTTGACCGGCTATCTGCTGGTCCGCGGCGGTGTTCATCAGGTTGCGTACGCGCGCGCGCTTGAGAAGTTGACCGGCGCTGATCTGATGAAGCTGTTCCCCTCGCCGCGGATCCCGACCGACAAGATCCCGGAGTGCCAGCCGCACATCAAGCGCGGCGAGCACCTCAAGCTCTACCGCTTCTCCCCCGAGGACTTCCAGGAGATCAAGGCCGTGTTCAACGGCCCGCACCCCGAGACCGGTGAGGAGCTGACCATCGCCGAAGAGATCTCACCCGAGGGTGCGCCGCCGTTTGACCTTCCCGCGCAGCCCGCGGTGTTCGCGCCCGGGCCTGACCCCGAGATGCTCGCCGAGGTCTCGGCCAAGCTACGCAAGGCCGCCGGCCTTCCCAAGAAGCCCACGGGAGTGGTTGCCAACAACGGCAACGGCGCGAACGGCAAAGGCGTCGTCGACAAGGTCAAGGACGCCGTCAGCTAAACGCCAGGCCCGCTGGTAGCGCTCCCCGGGGCGGGGGGGCGCTACCAGCGGATCACACAGTAGGCCCTCACACCCCGAACTCGGAGATGCAATGGCAGAACTAACTCACCTCGACGAAAAACTGGCGGAAGTCCTCGGGCTTGCGCAGGCCGCCCAAGCGGCGACCAAAAAGGTCGCAACCCTCGCCCGCCAGGAGAACGACACGGAGCTGCGGGAGCTCCTGGAGCGGATGGGAGACGAGGCCGCGGAAGTCGAGGAACGCTGCGACGCGGCAACCAGCTCGCGCGACGGCGTCAAGACCGCGATCACCAAAAAGGCGCGCGAAACCAAGGCCGAGGTCAACGACTTCATGAGGACCTACCTCGAAGACGCCGAGGCCCTCGACGGCCTCGAGTTCCTCAGCATGGCCGAGGCCGGCGAGCTCGCGCACTGGGAAATCCTCGCCAAGCTCAACGAAACCGCGAACGACAGCGAGATCGCCCGGGTCGTCGAGTTCGCTCTCCCGCTTCAGCACGCCCACGTCAACGCCGTCAAAGAGCAATCACTTCGACTCGCCGGCGACCAAGACCCAACCGAGCCGGCGTAACGGGCATCCGTTCCGATGACGACCCGCGCCAACCATCGGTCACCCCAGCCGCTTTCAGCGACATCGAGCGGACGGAGCCAGACAGGAGAACGACGCGATGGCTCATAGACCGATCGACGTGTACCTCAACGATCACCTCGCCGGAGCGACGTTCGGCGCCGACATAGCTCGCCAGCTCGAAGCCCGGACAGAGGGGACGGCTTCCCAACCCGAGATGAGCCGGCTGGCGGGGGAAATCGAAGCCGATCTCGACACGCTCAGCGATCTGATGGAACGACTCGGCGCAACCCGGAATCCCGGCAAACAGGTCGCGGCGTGGGTCGCGGAGAAAGCCAGTCGACTCAAGCTCACCGGGGTGAGTTCCGGTAACGATGAAATCGGCACGCTTCTCAGCATCGAAGCGCTGTCGCTCGGAGTCGAGGGCAAAGCCGCGCTCTGGACGACGCTGCGAGAACTCCGCGGCCACTATCCCGAGCTTGCTTCAGCCGATCTCGATGACCTACTCCAACGAGCCCAGCGCCAACGGCAGATCTTGGAGACCGAGCGGATCGCTGCCGCGAAACGCTCCCTATCCACGGACGCCGAAACCTGAATGCCCACCCCCGGACGGCGAGAACCGCGACGAGATCACGGTCAGCGCGACCCGCGGCACCGCGAGCTTGGCGCGAATCACTGACTCTTGAGAAATCCCACCCCTGACCCCCTCCTATCGAAAGGCAAGCCGATCGACATGCAACCGGACCGCGAACAAAAGGACCAGCCTGATTCCCCGGCCCCTGAGGAGCAGCCTGGGGAACCCGGAGCCGAAGGTGGCTCCCAATCCGACGCTAAGGACAAGCTTCCAGCCGCCCCCTCAGACGACGATTCCCCAGTCGGCGACACCGACCAGCACTCAAACGCTTAGCGACCGGTCAGATGGAGCGGGCATGTCTGGCCCAGTTCAGTGGGTAACCGAGATCAAGGAGACACCCAGGTGCCCGTCCAGACGAGCTCGTCTCTGGCCGTGCTCATCCCTCGTCCCGGACCTGCTCGACCGTGCGTCCGCTGAGCACCGATTCCGGCTGGGTTGAGACCGGGTTGCGCCGAGCGTCCGCTGCTTGGTCGCGCTGCTTGACAAGCAGCCACTGTTCCCGGGGACCGCTGCGGATGCGTGTGAGCGCGTAGCCGCCCTTCAACTTCTTGCCATCGAGGCCGACGACCGCGTGGCCCTGGTCTAGTGCCATTTCGAGGGGAACCTCTTGGCCGTCCCGCTTGGTGAGGTTTCGGTAGGGCCCGGTGTCCCATACGATCACCGCGCCGGCGCCGTATTGACCCTCGGGGATCGTTCCCTCGAAGGAGGCATAGTCGACCGAGTGATCCTCGACCGCTGCTGCGAGGCGCTTCTCCCGCGGATCGGTCGAGGGCCCTTTGGGGATCGCCCAGGACTTCAACACGTCGCCGACCTCCAGACGAAAGTCATAGTGGAGGCTGCTCGCCGCGTGCTTCTGGATGACGAAGCGCATCAAAGGCCGGTACCCGCTCGCGGCACGGTGACGCCACGACGCATCCCCAGCCGCTGGAGGCACCGCGTGCCGACCCCGTCGCATGGGTAATGGCAAGTCATCAGTCCGAGCGATAGGAGGTAAGCAGTGGCTAAGGATCACGGTCCGAGCGTCAAGGACGACAAGCAGTACGAGGGTCTCCGGAAGAAGGGAATGAACAAGTCGCGCGCGGCTGCGATCGCCAACTCGCCAGGCTCTTCGAGCCGCGGCGGCAAGCAGAGCGGCAGTGGTGCCAGCAGCAGCCAGAGCCGGAAGAGCAGCGGCTCGGGCAGCGGCGGCAACAAGGCGCAGAAAGCAAAAGCCGGGCGCAAGGGAGGCAAGAAGTCGAGCGGGTAGCTCACCACACCGACAACTTGATTGGGTAAACTCTGATCCCGAGCGCGCGCATGATCGCGCCTTGGCACATGCGAGCCGTGTGGCAAGCCGACAGGTTCTCGTGCCACGGTGACAGCAGCCGACGGTGCCGACGCCCTGGTCCTCGAGCGTGGCGTGGAGCGCCCGTGGAAACAGCGACCGCCTCCGCTCGGCGGCAGCGTGCTCTCGAGACTTGGATGCGAGGTAGCCGTCGACCGGACGCTCTCGCTGCCGTTGGCGTCAAAGCTCGCCAAGGCGGGTAAAGAATTGTCCGGATACCCTGGCTTCCAGGGCATTAAGTTGGCCCGGCCGGGTTATCAAGGCGCGGGGCGGCGGACGATTCCGCAGGGATCGGTCCGAAGTCCCGCGCCGTCGTATCCAGGACGTCGCCGGTTCGAGCCGGCTGGCTACATCGGGCAGTTGCCGCCGAACGGACGCTTTCGGCAGCGCTCCTAACCGCTTCCCACCGTCGTTGACGGAGCGTGGTCAAGTTTCGGTCAGGTTGTCCAAGTACCGCGTGGACTGCTCGTCGAACTTGTAGCTCCGATGAGCGGAGGCAGCGGCGCGCGGTCGGGGAGCGTTGTCGCCGGTTCGGCGCGAGATCTCCTGAGCGCCTGGAGCGAGCTGTCACTCCCGGGTTGCGGCTACCGAGATGTGGTTTTCGGGTGGGCCATCGAGGACGAACAGCTCGACGGCGAGGTCGGGGTCGAGGTGGTTGGCGCTCATCATCGCGATCACTTTGCGTCCGGTGATTTCCGCTACTTTGGCGCTGGCTTCCTCGCGCATGGCTTCCTGGTATTCGTGGCGGAGCGTTAGTACGTTCTCGCCGCGCCCTTTCTGGACCAGGACCTGCTCACCTTTGGTCAGCGTCTGCTCGAGCAGGACCACGACCAGGTTGTCCCGCAGGGTCGTGCGCGCCTTCATCGGTCCACGTCCGGTGTATTCGCGCAGCAGCCCGACGATCGCGTTGGAGATCGTCACATAGAGGGAGCTTCCCGGTGGACGCTCCGGCTCGGTCTCAGCGGACATGGCACTTCCCTTCCCGCCTTCCCCTGGAGTTCGAGATCCCACGCGGGAAGAAGGGAAAGACGGCGAGTCTGCCGCGAGCGCAAGATGCCGCTCAAGCCTGAACGGACTAGGGAAAGTGTCGCAGATCGGACCTGGACTCGTCGCGGACGATCGCTAAAATTGTTGGCCTCGGGTTGGGGGGCTGAGTCCCTTCAGGCCGATTCGGCAGGCTGGATGTCGGGTGCTTCGTTGGCGGAGCGTTCGATTCCTCCCACAGCAGAGAGCAATCGTGTGGAGGTGAGCCGTGGCCGTGAATCGAGGAGTGGATTCGCTGGAGGTCCCGAGCCTGCTGGCGATCGTCACGCGTAAGCAGGGGACCACGATCACGATCGAGCTGGCCGGGGAGTGGGACCTCGGCGGTGCACCCGCCGCCCGTCGAGCGATCGCGGGCGCGCTGACGGGCCGTCCGGAGTGCGTGGTGCTCGATCTCAGTCGCCTCGCGTTCATGGACTCGAGCGGAGTGCACGCCACGGTCGAGCTCGCCCGACGCTCGATCGCGCAGAACGTTCGACCGGTGATCATCCCCGGCCCCCCGGCCGTTCAGCGCGCGTTTGAGGTCACCGGGCTCGCCGGGCAGCTCCCGTTCATCGAGGAGCAGCCGCCGAGCCGAGCCGCGAGATCCCGCAACGCCCCGGATGGCGCAGCGGGATCTGGCGGCTTCTCTCTCCCCGCCAACGGCGCCGGCCGCCGTCCAAAGGCGGCCGGCGCCGCTCCCAGCACCGGTACACCTTTCCAACCAGGGGCCGCGTCGATCTCGCCACCGCCCCGAAGGCAACGTCCGGCGCCGGCGCAGGATCGAGCCACCTATCAGCTGTCCTCAGGGAGTTCGCCCACCGCAGGCAGGCCCGTGGCTGATCCACGAGTCATCTCGGCGGAAGCGACCGCGGATGAATCGCGCCGGCAGAGGCGAGGTGTGGCGCGGTGACCGCAGCATCCGCCACCGGCGTCACGCCGGCCTCGCCCCCCAACGGGCAAAGGCCGATGCTCGAAATCTCCAATGCGATGGTGCGTTTGCATAAGCAGGCGTTCGGCCGCGGACCAACGAAAGCCAGCGTTCAGTTTGCCGGAACGAACATCCTCATCGTTCTGCTGGCAGACACCATGACGATCGCCGAGCGCAACCTGCTCGCGCTGGGCGAGGACGGACGGCTGCGCGAGCAGCGACTCTTCCTCGAGCACACGCTAGAAGACGAAATGCGCTCGGTAGTAGAGCGGATGTTGAATCGGCGGACTATTGCGTTCGTCCCCGGCATTGACCCTCACCACGATGTCGCGGCGGTGATCTTCACACTCGAGCCGAGCCCGGAAGACGAAACCCCACACGACGACGTCGATCATCCACGTCAGGAGGGGTAGGCCGCGGCGGGTTAGCGATTCGGCGGTCAACCCTCCCGGTGTCTACCTGCAGCGCATGCAGCGGAGCAACTCCTCGGCGTAAGACGGCGACGCCGATGACCGTCAGAATCCCGGCGCGGTAGCGGGGCCGATGTCGTCTCCGTTCCAGGTCGATATCGGTGACCTCGCCCATGAGGACGCGCGTGTTGCCCTGTCTGCGGAGCACGTCGCGGATCGGTGGTGCGATTTCCCCTTCTGAGAGCACGCCGGTGGCCACCTGGTAGAGCAGTGGCTGGAATAGGTGGTGATTGGTACGGTCCACGATAGTCACGTCCACCGGCGCGCGGCGCAGCCGGCGCGCGGCGAACAGGCCGCCGAACCCAGCGCCGATGATCACGACGCGATGACGCTCGTTGGTCATCGCTGCTCCCTCTTGTCCTCGGCTCTCTATCCCCTACTTGCCGTCTCCGGCGGTCGGTACTCCGCGATGGGCGGCGGCGTGCCGCTCACCAGCGACGGCGAAGTGATCGCCGGCGTAGGAGTCAGCGGCGGAACCACAGAGCAGGACATCGCCATCGTCGAAGCGGCGATGAGCTAGATCGTGGTTACCAGCCTAGACTCCGGATCGTGGACACCGCAGCGCGCAGCCTGGCCCACGGGAGCGAGGAGGGTCCGGCCGAAATGGACGCCTTCTACGAGCTCGCGGGCCGGGATTATGAGCGCCTAGCTCGAGGCTTCGTCAACCACTCGGCTCGACCCGTCTCCGTTCTCGCTGTTGGAGGCCGCCCAAGCGCTTCGCCCGCCGTTCGTCGCTGCCGGTCGCCACGAAACCCTCGTGGAGGACCTCGACGACGCCGTCGGACCGTTCGATGTCGTCTGGGCCACTCATGCGCTCTATTCCCTCACGCCTGCCGCGGTCCGCGCGGCGACTGCACGCATGCTCGCCGCACTCGCTCCCGGCGGCGCGTTGCTCATCGCCCAGGGCAGCCGCGAGGGTCACTACCTTCGCTTCTACCGCCACTTCCTCGACGACCTCCGCGAAGCCCAGGGCACGGCACGATTCCGTCTCGCTTCAGGAGATGATGATGGCCCCGCACCTCGGCGCCTACCTGCGCGATTGTCGCGACGAGGCTGCGGGCCTGTGGCGCTTTCATCAGGAGGTCGACGTGCTCCTCGTTGGCTCGGTCTTCAACGGCTTGCCTGAAACCACTCTCGGCGTTGATGCGTGCCGCTAGCTCGTTGCTGCGTTGCTGTCCAGGTCGTCGAGCACGATTCCGTGCGGGGTGATTCTGAACTCGCGGACGTCGGGGTCGTGTCTGCTTGCGCGAGTCTTGAGTACCGTGACGGCACGTCGTAGTTGCGCATTTCGGTGCACGAATTGCAGCAGGATGACGTTGTCGGAGAGGTGGGAGATGCCGTCTTCGGATATGTGTGAGATGCCGAACAACGCTGTTACTTCCTGGCTCATCATGACGCTGATCTGTCGGTTTGCGCAGCGCTGCAGGAGTGAGTAGAGATATTCGCGAAAGCGCAGTTCATCCGCGGCTGCGCGCCGGAGGTCTCCGAGACTGTCGATGAATACCCGGCGCGCGCGGGTTCGATCGATCGCTTCGAGGAGTTCGTAGAACCATTCGTCCAGGTATAGGTCGACGGGCGAGCGGTACATCAGCTCGACCGAGTCGTCGGCGAGCGACCAACCAAAGCCCGTGACGATCCGATCGAGCTGGGTGGTGTTCTCTTGGAGGGTCGCGATGACTCCTGTTTGGCCTGTCGCGGCGCCGTTGAAAATGAAATGCAGCCCCATGAGCGTCTTCCCCGAGCCTGACGGCCCGGCAATCATGGTGGAGGCTCCCGGCCAGTAGCCATCCGCGAGCATCTCGTCGATGGCGGCGATGCCGGAGGACATACGCTCCGGCTGCAACGCGTAACTCTCGACGGGGAGGCTTTCCGCGAGCCTGGGAAATACGTGCAGGCCGTCGTGGCTGATCCTGTAGGTGTGCTCGCCTGACATGAACCCTGTGCCGCGAAGCTTGAGGACCTCGAGGTGACGGATCGCGCGTTCGGCTTCGCGGCGTGTGGTGAGCGAAATGATCCCGTCGGCGACCGCGAATTCCGGTGCGGTCGCGATTTCCTCGCTGGCGTACTCGCCGACCCAGAACGTGGTCGTGGGGAGGGCGGTGAGGATGCCGGCGAGCTCTTGCAGGAAGTGGCGGAAGGCTTGGAGGTTGGGTGCGTAGGCCGACAGGGCCTTGAAGCTGTCGATCACGATCACGCCTGGCTGACGGTCGGTGATCAGCGTTCGAATCCGGCCAAGAACATCGCTAAGGCCGCCGTCGTTGAGCGTGTCCCCGAGGTCCTCGAAGAACACGCTCGTCCCGATCGCGTCGGCATCGAAGAACGCAAGGCGTTCCCCGTAGCGCAGAATCTTCTCGAGCGGTTCTGAAACGGTGGAGAGATACATGCCCGGTCGCTGCGGCGATGCGTTGTGGAACATGAACTGCTCCGCAAGGATCGTCTTGCCGCTGCCCGGAAGACCGATGATCATGCTCAGTGCGTTCGCCGGCAGCCCTCCGCCGAGAACCGCGTCTAAGCGGCGGTCGCCGCTCGAGAACCGACGCTCACTCATCAAGCCGTTCCGAGCGCCTCGCGCACGAGTCCGTCGCGGCCGAGCAGGGTTCGCACGGTCGCGACGAGCTCGACTGGCTCGAGCGGCTTCTTGAGGAAGGCGTCGGCGCCCGCGGCGATCGCTTGCTCACGGAGATCCAAGGTCGAGATGCACAACACGGGGGATCGGCGCCGCTGTTTCAGTCGATGGCACAGCGCGCGGCCGACGCCGCCCGAGATCATCAGCTCGACGATCGACAGCGCCGGCTCCTGGGTGGCGAACTTCTCCTCAGCGTCCTCCGCCGTCAAGGCGATATCGACCTCGTAGCCCGCGGCGCGGAGAAAGGACTCGTTGAGCTCCGCGCCACGCCGATCGCGATAGGCCAATAGGACCAGCAGCCGCGCGGGTGGGTTCGCCGTCCGCCGCTCTACAGTCGGCTGTAAGCCCGCTTGGCGTTCGGCGAGCAGGCGGTGCGCGTCGGAAGCTGACAGTCCCTCGTCGAGGCGCTCCTTGACGAATTGCAGCTGTTCGAGCTGATCGCGCGTGTAGAGCCTTCGCCCGCCTTCGGTGCGCTCGGCCACGATCAGGCCGTAGCGATCCTCCCAACTACGTATCGCCGGCTGAGACAGACCAAGCATCCGAGCCACGGACCCGATGCTGTAGATGCCGCGAGCTTTCGCCAACGACGCCTGAGACTATCGCATGCGACGCTTGAGATCGCCGTTTCCTCCGCAGCACGCGCTCGCTCCATGTTAAGTTCCTACGCCATCTATTGACAAATTCTCGTCAAAAAGGAATCATTACCTCCGCAGTTCCTAATTTCCGACTCGTTGGTTCGGAGCGTGTGTGATCCAGCACGAGACTGAGGGACAAGTGGCAGATCGCCTCCGGCGCCACGACGTAGTCGTGCTCAGTCCCCACGGGGAGATCGATCTCGAGACGGCGCCGCTGCTGCGGGAGGCCCTGCTGCCTGTCCTCGAGCGCGAAACCGGCCCGGTAGTCCTGGATCTGTCCGAGGTCGCGTTCATGGACTCGACCGGAGTGCACGTGCTCGTCGAGGCGCTCCGGCGACTCGAGCCCCAGAACCGCCGGCTCGCGATCGTCTGCCGCGAGGGCGGCCAGGTGCACCGCCTCCTCGCCGTGGTCGGCCTGCTGGACGTACTGACCGTGCACTGCTCCCGCGAGAGCGGCGTGGCCAGCGGCGACGAGCGACTCCGACCCGAGCCGAACGTGGCCACGGTCTGACACCACGTTGCGTACCGTCACGCTCAGTGCCCCGCCCGCGCTTGAGATCTCAAACGCGATGGTTCAGCTGTACAAGGGGGCGTTCGGTCGCGGACCGACCAAGGCCCGCACAACGTTCGCCGGACCGGACACGGTTCTGGTGCTGCTCGAGGATGCCCTCACCGTGACCGAGCGAACCCTCCTCGCCCTCGGCGAAATCGAGCGGCTGCGGGACTCCCGGCTGCCGATTCAGGAAGCGCTCGAGGAGCGGGCGCGATCCGTGGTGGAAAGCGTGCTCGGGCGACAGACCGTCGCGTTCGTCACGGGGATCGACCCGCGCCACGGCATGGCCGTGAACGTGTTCACCCTGAAACCATCGGCGATCGGCGACAGCCACCAAGACGGCAGTTGACTTGCTGTTCGGAATCAGCCGGTTCGCATCGACAGTTCGACGTCGTCGGCGAACGGCACCGACGTGTACCCCTGCGAAGGGGACCGCACGATCTCGAGGTATTCCGGGGTTCGATCAGCGTTGTCGGCGACGACCAGCGCGCCCGGGTTGAGATGCTCCTCGAGCAGCTCCAGGACGGCTGTGTAGAGGCCCTTGGCGCCGTCGAGGAGTACGAGATCGATGCGGTCGGGAAGGTCGTGCGCGAGCGTCTGCAGCGCGTCGCCCTCGCGAAGCTCGATCAGGTCGGCGAGGCCGCCGGCGGCGAAGTTCTCGCGCGCCCGAGCGGCCTTCGATGGCTCGAATTCGGTCGTGATCAGCCGACCCCCTCCGTTGTCCCGAAGGCCGGCCGCGAGATGGAGCGTGGAGATACCAAACGACGTGCCGAACTCGGCGACCGAGCGTGCCCCGGTGGCGCGGACAAGCATGTAGAGCAGCTGTGCGGTATCGCGCGAGACGGCCAGGTAGGCGTCTTTCGCAGTGAAGTAGAAACTCCGGTAATCCGCTTCCCTGGTGCTGGTCATCATCGCGGTGCGCTCCGCAGACGAGGTCTGCGCCCTTGCGGGGGTGTGTCGCATTGAGCCCGGCGCTTCCGCCTCGCTGAACAGTCGCTCCAGAAGCGGGGCAAGGGGTGGGGTGGTGAGCGTCGTCATCGTGATCCTCTGTCTCGCGTTTTCATTTGTGTGGATGTTGGCTGGTGGCGCGAAGTCCACGGTAGCCTCCGAGCGATGACGAGCCGAGACGTAGTGAGTGCGTTCTGGGCCGCGATGCAGGCCAATGATTGGGACGAGGCATCGAAATATCTCGCCGCGGATTGTGTGATCGATTGGCCATGCTCTGGCGAGCGGATCGTGGGGCGGAAAGACTTCGCGAGCATCCAGGCTCGCTACCCAACGAACACTGGACACTGGAGCTTCGAGGTTCACCGCCTCGTGGCCGACGGAGACGTCGTCGTGAGCGAGGTCACCGTCACCGACGGCGAGCAGTCAGCCCGCGTCATCGCCTTCTCCGAGCTCGAGGCCGGCCAGGTCGTTCGTCAGATCGAGTACTGGCCCGCGAGCTACGACCCGCTTCCCGGACGGGAAGACCTGACCCGCTCGATTGAACGCATCCCCTGAGTGTGGTCGGGCCAGAATCCGAGCCCCAGACGGGGCCCCACCGCGGCCGCCGTAAACCCACCGTCAACCGGTCGTGAGGTCGCCGTTGCTCGTGGCGATCCTGCGGCGCAGTTGCTCGAGCTCCGCGGCAGATAGCCCCTGGTCTTCGAGCCAGCCGGCGGACCCGCCGAGGTCCTGGTCGATGATCTCGAACAATCGCTCGATTGTGCCCGGGACCGGCGCGTGGGACCGCGGATCGTGTCCTTCCAGTTCGGACCGGTAAGTGGGCGAGCTGACCAGGCGGGCGATTATGGCGTCGATGCGCCCGGTCGTTGCGAGGTAATCGCGCCCGATCGCCTCGCGGCCGACTCCGGCCGCGTCCAGGGCGAGCGCGACAACCACGCCGGTGCGGTCCTTCCCGGCCGCGCAGTGGACGAGCACCGCTCCCGGAGCATTCGCGATCGTGCGGATCGATCCGACGATCGAGTCCGGACGGGCGCTCAGGTAGCTCAGGTAGGCCTGGACGACACGAGTCTCATCCGGCCACTGGCTCGGGCCGGTCGATGGCCAAACGCCGGTCGAGGCGGCGTCGAGGTCGGTGTTTCCTCCCGACCGCGGGTAGAGCGAGCGGTGCTCGATTCGCACGCGCGGTTCGCGCGTGATCGGTCCAGGTCCCTCGAGCTCCACTTCGAGGTCGGTGCGGAGGTCGAGCACGACCTCGAGCTGGTGCCGCTCAACCAGCAGGCGGACGTCCTGCGCGGTGAGCGATTGCAGGTTGTCGGAGCGCATCAACACGCCGGGTACGACCACGCGGGCGTTGGCAGCCCCGTCGAGCGCGATCCAGCGCACGTTTCCATTCTCATCGTTCATCCCTCGATCGTGGCAGGTCTCCTCAGCCCTCACCGTCGACGCGTGTGCCCGGGTCCGGCCTCGGTCGAAAATGATGGCTGTGCCTGACGCCGGTTCAGCTGTCGCCGTCGAGGACCTCGCGGAGCTTGCGCGCGAAGGCCTCCGGTTGCCCGGCGTAGCCAGAGTTTCCCCCGACGAAGCCGCCGTGGTGGCTCGGGAATACGGTTGCCCTCTGACTCAGCAGGTCGGCCGTAGCGTGCGTCGTCCGTCCCGTGAAGCTGTTTCCGGACTGCTCGGCGACGGCGATCACTACGCGAGTCGGCGCCGCGACGAGCGCGTCGACATCGGGGCGATAGCTCGTGACCGCCCACGACCGATCTGACAGGAGCGGGCTATCGCGGGAGCCGTCGTCCTCGGTCGGCATCCCGAACGCGGCCGGATCGGGCGCCGCCTGGGCGAAGTACTCGTCGGTGAATTCGCCTTGCCACGAGGTCATCGCCATGAACGCGGCCATGCCGGCGTTCGACCCGTTGGCATCGTAGGCGTCGCGCACGGCGGCCTGGGCGCGCTCGGCCGCCGCGGCGTCGGGGAGCACCGGCATGAGCGGCGGCTCGTGAGCCACCAGAGTGAGGACGTCGTCGGGGTAAGCCGCCACGAGGGCGAGTGCGGTCACCGCGCCACCACTGCTCGCGAACATCTCGACCGGGCCGGCGCCGAGGGCCTCGATTAGCCCGTGCAGGTCACTCGCCTGGATCGTGGGGTCGTTGTCGACCCGGCCGTCCTTGCGGACGCTGCGTCCAAGGCCTCGCGGGTCATAAGTGATGACCGTACGGTTGGGGAAGTACGACGCCAAGGCGTCGAAGCCGTCGGCGGTCATGGGCTGGCCGACCATGAACAGCAGCGGGCGTCCGTCGGCGGTAGGCATCGGGCCGTGCACGTCGTAGGCGATGTCGGCCTCGGCGGTACTGAGCGTATGGGTTGTCGTTGTCATGGCAATATCGACCTCGCCCGTGTCACAAACTCATCGGCCCGCGCGCCTGGTCAGCTTGATGTTGGGAGGGTTCGGCGCCGTATTGCTCTGCGCGATCTTGTGCGGCGAGCTGCTGAAGCACGCCGAGCGGCCGGGCGGCTCGACCGGCTTTGACAGCTCGATCACCGCCTGGATGGTCGCGCATCGATCGTCCGCCTGGACCGCGCTGGCGCGTGGACTGTCGACGGTGGGGAGCCAGGTTGTACTGACTCCGGTGACGGTGGCGGTGGCGGCGGTGCTCCTGGTGCGACGGCGACTGGTGGCGGCGGCGTCACTCGTCGCCGCATGGGGCGGAGCGATCCTTCTCTACAACCTGACGAAGGATTTCGTTCAACGGCCGCGCCCACCGTCGGCCATCTGGCTGACGAACGTGGGCAAGACCACTTCATACCCGTCCGGGCATGCGACACAATCGCTGGCCACGTTTGCGGCGCTGGCGCTGGTCGCGGCCGCTTGTACATCGAGGGCGGCGTGGCCTGCCCGGGTGCTGGCGGCCGTCCTCGCCGCGGGTGTCGGTTGGTCGCGGGTGTACCTGGGGGTTCACTGGACCACGGACGTAATTGCGGGGTGGCTGATTGCGGCGGCATGGGTCGCGATCGTCAGCCGGTTGGCGCTGGCTCAGCAGAGCTAGCGGCCAACTCAATTGCTTCCGCTCCCGGCTCGAAGCGCCTTCGCTGCCTCGGCCAGCTTGGGATAGTCGTACGCGGCCTCGGGATCCGCACGAATCGCCGCGTCGAGGGTCTCTGCGTCCTTGCCGACGAGGATCCGCCAGGCGCCTGAGCGGACGCCGTCGAGGATGATGCTGGCGGCGTCGGCTGGGGTCAGCTGTGCCTTGTCGCGGAAGTCCTTGGCCATTTGCGCCAACAGCCCGCGCACGTCATCGTCGGATGCGTCCGCCGGGAGCGCGCCGGCATCGATCAGCCGGGCCCGCGCCGAGGTGGGCACCAGCTCCTCGAGCTGGGCGCCGCTCATCTCCTCCGGCGAGCCCTGGCCGTGGGCGCGCCAGCTGTTGGCGATGATGTCGGTGCCCACGTGCCCGGGCATGACGAGGGCCACGCGGACCTGCGGGGCGTTCGTGCGCAGGTCTTCGATCAGCGCCTCGGTGAAGCCCCTGATCGCGAACTTGGACGTGGCATAGGCGGTGTTGGGTGCGCCCGGACCCACGGTGGCCCAGAAGCCGTTGACGCTGCTCGTGTTGACGAGCACGCCGTCGCCGCTGGCGACGAGGAGCGGCAGAAACGTGCGGGCGCAGTAATACACGCCCCACCAGTTGACGTCGAAGGTGCGCTCCCACTCCTCTCGGGGGCTCGCGACGAAGCTCGGGGCGCCACCGATGCCGGCGTTGCAGAAGACCAGATCGACGCGATCGGCTGAATGCCGCTGGACCAGCTCGTCGCGAAACCGCTGGACCTGTTGCTCGTCTGAGACGTCACACGTGTGGCCGGTGACGAGGACGTCGCCCGGGGCGCCGATTCGCGCCGTCGCCGCCGTCTCCCCGACGCCCTCGGCGTTCCAGTCGCAAGTCGCCACCGAACATCCCTCCGCCGCCAGCTGACGAACGAGCTCGCGACCCATGCCCGAGCCGCCGCCGGTGACCACGGCCAGCTTGTCCGCGAAGCCAGTCATGCGCCGCGCCCAGCTCTCGCGGTCAGCGGGCCATTGCGCGCGCGATCACGACGCGCTGGATCTCGTTGGTGCCCTCGTAGATCTGGGTGATCTTGGCGTCGCGCATCATCCGTTCGAGCGGATACTCGTTGACGTAGCCGTAGCCGCCGAGGACCTGCACGGCCTCGATCGTCACGCGCATCGCGTTGTCGGACGCGAACAGCTTGGCCATCGAGGTGTATTTGCCGACGCCGGGCACGCCGCGGTCGACCATCGTGCAGGCCTTGTAGAGGAGTTCGCGCGCGGCGGCCGTCCCCGTCTCCATATCCGCGAGTTTGAACTGGATCGCCTGGAGCTGGTTGATCGGCTTGCCGAACGCGATGCGCTCCTTGGCGTAGGCATTGGCGTAGTCGGTCGCGCCCTGGGCGATCCCGACCGCCTGGGCGGCGGCGCCCAGGCGCGTTCGCTCGAGCGTCGCCAGCGCGATGCTTAGGCCCTTGCCCTCGGTTCCGATGAGATTGCCGTGCGGGACGCGAACGTCCTCGAGCACCGGGGAGCCCGTCGGCGATCCCTTGATGCCGAGCTTGTGCTCGATGTTGCCGATCGAGAAGCCCGGCCGGTCGGCCTCGACCAGGAACGCCGAGCTGCGACCGCCCTCGCGGTCGGTCTTCGCGAACACGACGTAAGCATCGGCGATACCGGCGTTGCTGATCCAGTTCTTGGCGCCGTTCAAGACCCACTCGTCGCCGTCGCGCACGGCGGTTGTCCGCATCGCCGCCGGGTCAGAGCCGGCCTCGGGCTCGCTCAACGCGAACGCGGGCGCAAGCTCGCCGGTGGCGAACCGCGGTAGCCACTGCGACTTGAGCTCAGCAGAACCGAACAGCGAGATCGGCAGCGAACCTAGCTCCTGGAGCATCAGGATCAACGCACTGCTCGCGCACACCTTGGCGATCTCCTCTACGGCCATCTGGAGCATCAGCGTCCCGGTGCCTGTGCCGCCGTACTCGGCGTCGAACGGGAGCGCCAGGACGTCATGCTCGGCCAGGAGCCGGCGGACGTCCCACGGGTACTCGGCGCTCCGGTCGATGTCGCCGGCGCGGGGTGCGATCTGGTCCTGGGCGAGACGGCGAACGAGGTCACGGAAGTCCAGGAGTTCCTGCGGGATGTCGTACAGGTCGGTGTTGCTGACGGTATGGCTCATCGGCCCAGCCTACCGGGGATAGGTGCGCACGGCCCAGCTTGGTAGACCTGTGGCGTGACGCTGTTCGCCGAAGTGGTCACCGCGTCGAGGCTCGTCGGCGAGACGAGCTCGCGGTCGAAGAAGGTCGCGATCCTCGGCGACCTCCTGAGGCGCCTCGAGCCGGATGAGGTGCCGATCAGCGTCGGCTTCCTCTCGGGCGCGCCCCGCCAGGGAAGGGTCGGCGTCGGCTATTCCACGGTCTACGCGATCGATTCCGTCCCCGCGGACGATGCCACGCTGACGGTGGTCGAGGTCGACCGTGCGATTGACGAGATCGAGCACGCCACGGGCCCCGGCTCGGCGCGGAAGCGCAGCGAGCTGCTCGCCGACCTGCTCGGGCGCGCGACCGCCGAGGAGGCCGCGTTCCTGCAACGGCTGTTCACGGGCGAGCTCCGGCAGGGCGCGCTCGCGGGCATCATGGCCGACGCGATCGCGAAAGCAGCGGGAGTGCCGGGCGAGATCTTCCGGCGGGCGCTGATGCTGTCCGGCGACCTGACGCGGATGGCTGAGGTTGCGATGACCGATGGAGAGGAGGGCCTGAGAGCGGTCGGATTCGAGCTCTTCCGCCCGATCCTGCCGATGCTCGCCTCGACCGGCGCGACTGTGTCCGAGGCGATGTCGAGCTTCGAGCGCGCTTCGGTGGAGTGGAAGCTCGACGGGATCCGGATCCAGATCCACCGTCGCGACCGGGATGTGCGTATTTACACGCGCAACCTCAACGACATCACCGAGACCCTCCCCGGGATCGCCGCGACGGCATTGCAGCTCCCGGTCCGCCAGGCGGTGCTCGACGGGGAGGCGCTGTGGATGCGCGACGGAGGCCCGGCGGCGTTCCAGGAGACGGTCTCGCAGATAGACAGCGACGCTCCGCCCGAGGGGATCGTGACGTTCCTGTTCGACCTGCTGCATCTCGATGGAGAGGACCTGCTCGACGTGCCGTTGGTAGAGCGCGAGGCGCGGCTCGCCGCGATAGCACCCGAGCTGACGATCCCGCGAGTCCTCACAGCCGATCCGGAGGAGGGGGAGCGCGTGCTCGAGGCGTCGCTCGAGGCAGGCCACGAGGGCGTCGTCGTGAAGGATGCGGCGTCCATGTACGCCGCCGGCCGGCGCGGCGGGGCATGGCGCAAGGTCAAGCCGGTCCGGACCTACGACCTCGTCGTGCTCGGCGCCGAGTGGGGCCACGGCCGCCGCCAAGGCTGGCTGTCGAATCTGCATCTCGGCGCCCGCGACCCGCGCACGGGCGATTTCGTGATGGTCGGCAAGACCTTCAAGGGGATGACCGACGAGCTCCTGCGGTGGCAGACCGAGACGCTGCTCGAGCGCGAGACGAGTCGCCGCGGGATCGCGGTGATGGTGCGTCCCGAGCTCGTGATCGAGATTGCGCTCGACGGCGTCCAGACCTCGACCCGCTACCCGGGCGGGATCGCGCTCCGGTTCGCGAGGGTCAAGCGTTACCGGCCGGACAAGGACGCTGGCGAAGCGGACACGATCGACGACCTCCGCGCGCTGCTGCAGGCGCGACCGTGAGTGCCCTTACTTCAGCTGCGAAATGTCGATCGCGTTGGCCGGAGGCGTCAGCGATACCGGCTGGTTGAAGTGATCGAACGTGATCTGACCGCCTGACGAGCCGGTCTTCGAGATCTCGAGCGGGTACGGCTTGCCCATGGTCGCGACGTAGAGCGTGCCACCGTTGGTGGTGTCGCTGACCGCGATCGCCTCCTGTCCGTGGATCGACGTCGTCTTGCCCTTGGCCAGCTTTCCGTGGCTCGAGAGGAGCTGGTTGAACAGCTTTTGGACGTTGGTGAGCGTCGCCAGGGACGACAGCTGGCCGGTCGCCGGGGCTTTCAGCCATTTCCCGCTAAGCAGCGAGGCGGCAGCCGAGCCGCCGAACGTCTTCCAGAACGATTGGCTGCCGTTGATGTACACCTCCGAGCCCACCGCGACGATCTGGAAGCCGAGGCCGTTCTGCGACATTGAGCCCCTGCCGCCCTTGCCGTTGACCAGGTTCAGGTCGAGGGTCACGTGCTGCCCGCCGCTCAGCACGGTGCCGGACACGTGAACCGAGCTGACGCTCGAGACGGCACTGCTCGCTGCTGAAACGATTTCGTTTGGGGACTTGGACGCGATCCCGTTGGACGAGCTGCTGCCCCCGCTACTCCCGCAGGCCGCGAGGACGAGCGCGACGAGCGCGACGAGCGCGACGAGGATGGTTGGGGCGAGACGGCGAGGCATGTAAGGCGACAACCGTACACGCTCCCAGCAGCCGGCCGCGCCGTCCACCGGGTCAGCCCCCGTCGAGGCTGGCGGCGATCACGATCGCGGCTCGCTCCTGGGCGTCGTAGGTGGCGCGCAGCGCCGGCAGCACGTCGTCCGCGTCGGCTCGCACCGGTGGCGGGTTGGCCACCAACAGCGTCCGGATCTCACGGCCGAGGGCCTCGCCACCGATCTTGTCGGCGAGGGCGGCCAGCGAATCGGCGCGCACGCGAGCGCCCTCGACGAATGAGGCGATCACGGTCTCGCGAGCCAGCGGCGCCCGTCCGAACACGCGGGCGTGCAGCACCGCCGGATTGACCGCGTGGGGGCGGATGAGCGCGCGGCGCTCGCTCTGGGTTAGGCCGGCGGCGGCGGCCAGGTAGTCGATCGCCTGGGTCACGCCCTGAGCGTCGACGGGCAGCGATGCCTGGAGGTCCGGCGGTAGCGTCGACATGAGGCTCGCGTGCTCGGCGGCGGCGTCGGACAACAGTGCCTCGACCCGGCTGCGGTGACTGGCCTCCATTCCCTCAGACCACTTACGCGTCGCCCTGCCACCCGAGCGCGCGCCGGCGGGCTGTAGGCAACTTGCTCACGACCAGATCGTAGGAGTCCTCGATCATCTCGCCGACCATGTTCTCCGCCAGCGAGCCGTCGAGGGTGACGGTGTTCCAGTGGCGCTTGTTCAGGTGGTAGCCGGGGGTTACCGCCGCGTGCGTCTCGCGGAGTTGCTCGGCGAGCGACGGCTCGCACTTGAGGCTGATCCGGAGCGGGGTAGCGTCGAGCCGGGACAGCGCGAAGATCTTGCCCGCGACCTTGAAGACTGAGTTCTCGGGACCGAACGGGAACGACTCCTCGGCTCCGGGGAGCGACAGGCAGCGATCGCGCAGCTCGACCGGCTTCATCGCCGCACATGGTGACTGGTCAGCGCGGCGATCAGCCGACCGATGGTGTGGCTCCCGGCTCAGGCAGCGGCCAGCTCGCGCTCGGCGCGCAGCCAGTTGCCGAGCTCGTCGGCGCCACCCTGCTCGAGCGCGATGAAGTAGGCGCGCTCGGAGATCTCGGCGTGGGTGGGTACCTGGATGGCCAGGTGCCGCGCGGGCGCGGCAACGGCCACCTTCGGCTTGGTCACGCGCGTACGCCGGCGAGCGGGCTTGGCGGGCTTCTCGGTCATATGCATCCTCCTGATCCTGATTGAAGGGGGATGGCCCGCGCTCGGTGAGCGGCCGCCGGGACGGGTGCGCCATCCCCCATGGCACTGGGCGAGGTGTTCGACGCCGGCTCGCCGCGTCCTTTCCGGGTGTCCGGATCAGTACCCCATGTCGTTGCTGGTCGAGGTCAGGACGCCCGATGTGAACACGAGCGCCCAGATGACCGAGGCAACGATGCTTAAGCCGATGATCCAGCGCCCGTGTCGCGAGGTCTCCCGCGCGGGACGGGTCGCGATGACGAACCCGAGAACGAGCCCGAGTAGCGGCAGCGCGAACGCCGTGATGTACCCGAGCACGACCAGCCGGCTGGGACCGGCGCCTGGCGCACGGGCGGACGCGCCGTTGCTCGACGAGACGTCGGAGGTCCACGGTTTGCCGTTGGAGGCTGGTCGGCCGGCGCTCATCGTTATTGCCCAGGTGAGGGTAGTGCCAACGTCGCCTTTGATAGAACCGCCGCGAACCCTTCAGCCGAGGAGACATATGAAAGTGATCGGGGCCGGGCTACCGCGCACGGCCACCACAACTCAGGCAATCGCGTTCGAGAAGCTCGGGTTCGGGCCTTGCTACCACATGCGCGACGTGTTGATGGACATGGACAGGGGCTTGACGCTGTGGGAGGCAGTGGCCCGTGGCGAGCCCGACTGGGAAACCATCTTCGGCGACGCCGCGTCGACATGCGATTGGCCCGGAGCGCGGTACTACAAGGAGATTCTCGAGCAGTACCCGGACTCGAAGGTGGTGCTCAGCGTCCGCTCCGCCGAGGGGTGGGTGCGGAGCATGCGCGACACGATCTGGTCGATGTATTTCGGCGATTCCGTGATGCACCACATGTGCATGGCAAGAGCCGAGCTCGATCCTCTGTGGCGTCGGTTCATGGACCTGATGATCCACATGACCTGGGCCGAGGGGACCGGGGGGCTCGAGCCGCCGGAGGGCACGTTCACCGACGAGGGCCTGGCCGCGGCGATGCATCGCTGGAACGAGCGCGTGAAGCGGGACGTGCCGGCCGACCGCCTGCTCGTGTGGGAGCCGCGCGAGGGGTGGGGACCGCTGTGCGACTTCCTCGAAGTGGCGGTCCCGGACGAGCCGCTCCCGAACGTGAACGACACGGCGGCGTTCAAGGAGGGCATCCTCGGCGGCGCAATCGCAGTCGTCAACGAGTGGTGGGATCAGCGCGAGCGGCCTGCGACCGGGCTGCACGCGGCCGCCCTCGAGTAGATCCGTCGTTAGGCCGCGGCGGGCCGTCTGGGATCGGCGGTGCGCAGCCGCTCGTGGGCGACCCGACGCGCCGCGGCCAGCGGCGTGATCGCGTGCTCGGTGGCGGCCGAGAACACCGCCTCTAGCGTGTCCGTGATCGCCCCGACGCGCGCGACGGCGTCCTCGCGGGAGCAGCCTTCCATCTCCATTGCGCTGCCGTAGATCACCCCGCCGGCGTTCACGACGAAGTCGGGGGCCCACAGGATGCCCCGACTTGACAGGGCGTCGGCGACGCCGTCGTCGGCGAGCTGGTTGTTCGCTGGACCGGCGATTGCGCCGCACCTGAGCGTCGCCACCGAGTCACTCGTGAATATGCCGCCGAGCGCCGCCGGCACGAGCAGCTCGATCTCGGCTCCGAGAACCGTCTCGGGGTCCGCCCAGGAAGCGCCGAGCTCCTCGGCCAGCCCGCGCTTGGACGGGTCGATATCGGTGACGAGCAGCTCGGCTCCGTCGGCGGCGAGGCGACGCGCGACGCGCGAGCCGACCTGTCCGAGGCCGACGATGCCGACCCGCCGCCCCGATACCTCCGGCGAGCCGAACGCCCGCTCGAGCGTCACCCCGATCGCCATGCGGACTCCCTCGGCCGTCGGCTCTGAGGGTTCGCCCGCCCCGCCCTCGGACTCCGGGAGGCAGTAGGCGTAGCGGGTGCGCTCGCGCGCGATCAGCATGTCCTCGGCGGTCGTGCCCACGTCCTCGCCGACGCCGTACGTTCCGCCGAAGGTGTCGACGGCGTCGCCGAGGTCGAGCATCGCGGAGCGCCGGCGCTCAGGGGTGAGCTCGGATTCCGGCGACAACGCGATCACGCTTTTTCCGCCGCCGAGCGGCAGGTTCGCCAGCGCGCACTTGAGCGTCATCGCCTCCGAGAGCCTCAGCGCATCGTCGAGCGCGTCGCGCCAATCGCGGTAGCGCCACAGGCGACAGCCTCCTACGGCTTGGCCGAGAGCCGTCGAGTGCACCGCGACGATGACGGGCAGCCCCGAACGCTCCCCGACGACGATCTCCACTCGCTCGTGCTCGAGCATCTCCACATCGTATGTCCCGGAGCCGCGCTAGGTTTGACGCCGCACCACATGGCCGATCCCTACGGACTCGAGCGGTTCGTCGCCGCCCAGAACCAGGCCGGGACATATGACGCGGCCGTCGACGAGCTGCGCGCCGGTCGGAAGCGAACCCACTGGATGTGGTTCGTGTTCCCGCAGATTGCCGGCCTCGGCCAGACACCGACATCGCGGAAGTACGCGATCTCGTCGCTCGATGAGGCGCGGGCGTACCTGGCTCATCCGGTGCTCGGGCGGCGGCTGATCCACTGCGCTGAGATCGTCGGACAACACCACGGCCGGTCTGCGGAGGAGATCTTCGGCGGGATCGACGCGATGAAGCTGCGCTCGTCGATGACGCTGTTCGCCTACGCCGACTCGGCGAACCCGATCTTCGTGCAGGTGCTCGAGGCGTACTTCGGCGGGGTCCCCGACGAGGCCACCGAGCGACTGCTCGGGGTCAGCCGCTGAGCGGCGGGTACAACCGCGCGCTCAGCAGTCGGCTCGAAGGCGCCCAGGCGACGGCGCAGGAGCGCGAAGCCGAGCAGACCGCCGAGGCTCGGGATCCAGAACGCGATCGCGTGGTAGACGATAACGGCGGCAGTGGCCTGCGTGGCGGGGGCGCCGTACGCGATGAGCGTGCCGGCAAGACCGCCCTCGAGCACGCCGAAGCCACCGGGTACCGGAATCAGATTCGCGAGGTAACCGATCAGATAGCCGAGCACGAGCGGCGCGATGGGGAGCGGGCGCCCGGTGGCGGCAAAGACGGCGCCGAGTGCGGCGATGTCGAAGCCGAGATAGGCGGCGGCGCCGAGCAGCCGCCAGCTCGGTGCCTTGAGCGAGCGACGCGCCCGGTCGATCCCGGCGGCGAGGTCGATGAGCCATTCCGGCCAGTCGCGGTGCGGCGAGCGGCAGATGACGATCGGGATCGCCAGGACGGCGGCCGCCGCCGCGAGGCCACCGAGTATCGGGATCCCGGAACGCACGAAGCCGAACGCCCCTGCGCGGGCGGTCACCGCGAGCACCGCGCCGGCGCCGACGAGCGCGGCCACATTGACGGCGCTCGTCAGGAAGAACAGCGCGCTCGAGCGGTCGATGATGCTCTTGGTCGACATCCCGGCGCGGCGAAGCAGCCAGCCGCCGATCGCGAGCGCGCCGACGCCGCCGCCGGGCAGCAGCGCGCCCGATCCCTGCTCGGTCCACGCAAGCTCGCGCGCCGTCCCGGACCCCACCCCATCGAAGTACAGCCGGAAGATCACTACGAACCCGGCGCACGAGCCGAGCTCGAGTCCGACCGCGACGAGCACCCACGCCGGTTGAACGCGGTCAATCTGCGCGGCCACACCCCGCAGCGGCGGCACCGCCAATACGAGCGATCCGATCGCGGCGCTCAGGAGAATCGGCGCTACGAGGCGCCGCGCGATGCGTGGCGCTCGGTCTCGGTTCGGAATGGTTGTCATGGTCGCGTGCACGTCGTCTCGGGGGTCTCCGCAGATAAGACCCGCAGTCCGATCGAAACTCATCTCTCATATGACGCGACGCGAGTGCCAAACGTGACACGGTGGGCGGACGCAAGGAAACGGCCCGGGGTGGAACGAGGTCACCCCGGGCCGTTCGCCTCGCGGCAGTTGGCCCGTCGGCTAGCCGGTTGCGGCCGCCGGGAGAATCACCGAGACGCCGCCGGCGGGCTCCCCGGTGGTGAACACGTTCTGTCCGAGCACGGTGTTCAGCGTCGAAGCGCCCTCGCTCGAGAGTGTCGCCAGCAGACCGTTGAGGTCGAGCGAGCCGTTCGGCGTCGCCGCCGGCTCGAGCTGCGAGGTGTCGATATCGAACAACTTGACCTCGGGGCCGCCGTTGAGCCGGAAGCTGAGGCTCGACCCTTCGGTTCCGGTCCCGAGAGTGAGCTCGGGATTGGTGAGCGATGCCGACACGTTGCCGTTGTCAAGCTGCAGCCCGCCGCTCAGCGGGATCGTGCCGGTCAGCGTGCCCTGATCGAAGCTGCCGCCGGCCGTTCCGCCGGCGAGGGGAAGGGTCACGCTCGTGCCGTCGGCTCCGGGAATCGAGGTGGTCCCGAACGGGGCCGGTAGCCCGCCAGACGCCGGGACCAGCGGCACCGTGGACACCCCAGCCGAGTCCAGCAGCGAACGGAAAGCGGGCGCGAAGTCGACGCCGACGCCGGAGTTCGAGGTCGGTGTGACGCCGGTGGCGCCCGGGGCGCCCGCGCCGGCGCCGGTAAGAGCGGTCGTGCTCACTTTGACCGTGAAAGACCCGATCGCCTGGTTTGCCGCGAACGAATTCTTGTGAAGCGCCTTGTCGATCTTCGTAGCGCCGGGTTTGGTCAGCTTGGCCGTCATGCCGGTCAGCGTCTCGGTCGTCCCGCTCTGATTGACATGCACCTTGCCCGTGACGGTGAACAGCTTGACCTTGTGGCCGGCGATCTTGGCCGTCAGGAGTCCATTGCCTTTGGCCGGGCGGGTGAACGTCACCGATTTCAACGCCACCGATCGTTTGCGCAGGACGAAGTAGAGGACGCCCTTGAGGTTCAGCGTTCCGGTCGCCTTGGCGAAGTTCCAGTTACCCGAGGTGTCCGGAAGCGCGTAAGTCGCCTGTGTGCGCGTAGCCGGTCGCTGAGCCGTCAGCGCGACGTGCTGCCCGGCGAACGAGCGCTTGGCTTTCGCGGACAGCGTCAGCGTGGCGCCGTCGCCGCTGTGCGAGATCACGGTGTTGCCGTTGGTACTGGCCAACGCAGTAGCTCCGACCGGCAGCATGATGGCGAAGACCGCCGCAGCGAGCAGCGGTCCCATACGGGGGTGAGACATGGATGGGGCCTCCCTTTGGTTACGACAAATCAGTCGCGAGACGCGAGCGTCGATGCTCGGCGATTCGGGCACGATGCCCGAGCGCCCATCCGGGATGTTGGTTACAGCTTTACCCGTGCGGCCCTGCCTCCGCACCGGCGTCTGTCTCGGAGCATGCGCTGCCCGTGGTCAGTAAGACCTAAACGGGCCGGGGCTTACAGTGTGCAATTTCACCGTAGTGACTTGTGCACAATTCGCAGGGCTCGCTAGGTTTGATGAGACGAGCGCTAGCTCGCGTGGCTACGCCACCGAGTCGAGCGACGGTTGCCCGTCCGGCTCACCCGGCCGGCCTCTTCGAGCTGCGCGAGTCGGTTGCGCACGACCGCGGCCGACACGCCGAACTGCCGGGCGATCGCCGAGGCCTGATCCTGACCTTCCTTGAGCGCGTCGAACACGGCCTCGGCCGAGGCCGTGCGGGGGCGACGAGGCCGGCGGGCCTGCCGCGTCGCGCGACCGTCCTGCTGTGAGCCGCCGCGGCGGGCGGTCCGCCGGGAGCCGGCGCGGCGGCCGTTCGCGGCAGTGGCGCTGCTCGCGGTCGCGGTTTTGCGACCGCGCAGCGCTGCGAGCGCGCGCTCGTGGGCGGCGATCTCGCCTTTCAGTTCGGTGATGCGAGCTTCGATCTTTGCTGCGAGGGCTTCACTATGTTCCATGGGACTCCTTGCCGATGATGTAAGCAGCGGAGAGTACCTATTTGTCTAACGCGGCCGAGGCCGGCTCGCCGAGACCGACGTTGAGCGGCACCGAAGGGTCGCGCCCGTCGCGGGCCAGCCACGGATACCTGTCGGTGTCGACTCCGGCGTAATCGGGGTCGAGATAGATGAAGCACCGTTGGATCAGGAAGTCGCGAACCTCGAATACATCGCACCACCGTCCCGCGTGGGTCATGCCCGCGCGCCACGGGCCGTCCTGGTGTTCCCCGAAGCTGGTCCCTTCGCAGGCGAACATGTCCGTCCCGGTCATGATCCAGTTGAAGTTCGCGTAGTCGTGCACGATCCGCTCGAGCGTCGCGCCCACATCACCGAACATCCGGCCGATCGCATCCTTCCCCGTCGCCAAGGCCCCATTTCGGAAAGTGCACTTGGGCGTCGTCCGCGAACAGATCGAGAATGCTCCCGCCGGTCGACGTCGTCCCCGCGTTGTCAAACGCCTTCAGGTACTCGAGCGCCACCGACTTGCGCTGCTCGTCGGTCATCGGGGTCTGCGAAATGGCCATCGCCGTCCTCCTCGAACTGATCGATGCGCCGCCCGCGTCCTGAAGTGTCGCAAAACGCGGCGTCCCCGGACGGTGGCGATCGAGGCCTGGTTGACGCCGGCTGCCGAGCGTAGAATGTCGCCACGGTTCTTCCGGGTGACCGTGCAGTTGGCGGGTGGGACAGAGATTGGGACTGTCGAGTCATCTAACGTTGGACACGCGACGAATCGGCGACGCCGCAGTCGTATCGGTCGGGGGCGACATCGACCTCACAACCTTTGCCGCCGTGCAGTCCGCGCTTGACGCGGCGCGCGGGCAATGTACGGTGCTGGTCCTTGACTTGCGAGCCGCAGGGTTCATGGACACCTCCGGGCTGAGACTCGTGATCTCACAACAGCAGCGCGCCGAGGCCGATGACTACCGCTTCGTCGTCGTCCCAGGGTCGGACCGGATTCGGCGACTGTTCGAGATCGCCGGGTTCCGGAAGGGGCACCCGCTGTTCGCCGGCGCGCCCACCGAGCTTGCCGGCGGTGATGGTGCTTGAGCGCGGTGATGGCGCTTGAGCACAGCGCCTGAGGAGGACCGGTTCGCGCTGCTCGCCGCGGCCGACGAGGTCGCGGACGGCACCCTGCTGTTGGCGAATACCGCGGCCCGCCTGCTCGGACTGGTCGTGCCGGCGTTCGCCGACGTCGCGACACTCGACAGCATCTCGCCCCACGGTGACCTGCGGCGGCTGGGATCGCGCGTCGACGCGCCCCGCGCGCGCGAGGAGCTCGAGGCCGCGCTCCTTCGCCGGCGCCCTCTGCCCGATGCCCCAGTCGGGTTGCCGCGGGCAATCGTGAGCTCCGAAAGCCAGCTGCTCGCTAGCGTGACCGACGCCGACCTCCACGCGATCGCCTCGAGCGACGAAGACTTCGAACTGCTGCGCGCGCTCGAGCTGCGCTCCGCCCTGTTCATCCCGCTCCGCGCGCGCGGGCGCACTGTGGGCGCGCTCGCTCTCGGCGTCGGCACCTCGGGCCGCAGCTACGGCGAGGACGATCTCCGCTTCGCCGAAGTGCTGGCCGGGCGTATCGCGCTCGCGCTCGACAACGCAGCCCTCTCGCAGACGGTCACCGGGCTCGAGCGACGGCTCGAGGCGACGCTGACCAACCTCGCCGAGGCGGTGCTGGTCCGGGAGTCAGGCGGGCAGATCGTGTTCGCCAACGCGGCGGCGGCGCGGCTGTTGAACCTGGACTCCGCGCGTGCGGTGATCGAGGCAACCCCTCAACAGTTGATGGACCTCTACGAAGTCTTCGACGAAGACGGCAGACGGCTGGAGCTGGCCGACCTGCCGTCATCGCACGCGGGACGGGGGGAGGAGGCCGCGCCGCTGCTCGTACGCAACATCATCCGCGCCACCGGCGATGAGCGCTGGCTGCTCCACAAGGCAACCCCGGTATTCGACCCCGACGGATCGGTGTCGCTGATCGTGAGCGTGATCGAGGACCTCACCGAGGTCAAGCGCGCCGAGCTCGCCCAGCGCGTGCTGGCGGAAGCCGGGCAGGAGCTTTCCTCCTCGCTGGACTACGAGCGCACCCTGCAGCGGGTCGCGGAGCTGGCCGTTCCGCGCCTGGCGGACTGGTGCGCCGTGGCGATGCGGGAGGGCGATCTCCTCCCGCTGGTCGCCCTCGCGCATGTCGACATCGGCAAGGTCGCGCGCGTGCGCGACTTCGAGGCGCGCCACCCGGTGCACCTGGGCGACCCGGCGCGCGCGGCGGAGGTGGTCCGATCGGGGGAAGCGCTGCTGATCCCCGAGATCACCGGCGAGGTGGTCGCTGGTGGCCCGTTGAGCGAGGAGGGGCTCGGGCTGGCGCGCGAGCTCGGCCTCCGGTCGGTGATCGTGGTTCCGCTGGCCCTCGCCGACCAGCCGCCGATCGGTGCGTTGAC
The DNA here is from genome assembly GCA_963737055.1 of uncultured Solirubrobacterales bacterium. Lineage (GTDB taxonomy): Bacteria > Actinomycetota > Thermoleophilia > Solirubrobacterales > Solirubrobacteraceae > Palsa-465. The sequence goes on from CAVTRE010000007.1 coordinate 63,092, forward strand.
GCTGGCGACGGCCGAGTCCGGTCGGCGCCTGGAGGAGACCGATCTGGCGCTCGCATCTGAGCTCGGGCGGCGCGCCGCGATCGCCGTCGAGAACGCGCGGCTGTACGGCGAGCTCTCCGAGATCGCGACGACGCTCCAGCGGAGCCTGTTGCCGCCCGACCTGCCCGCGATGCCGGGATTTCGGATGGCGAGCCTGTACCGCGCAGCCGGCGAGCAGAACGAGGTTGGTGGCGATTTCTACGACGTGTTCGAGGTCCCCGGGGGGTGGATGGTGGTCGTCGGCGACGTGGCCGGTCGCGGCGCCGAGGCGGCTGCGCTCACGTCGCTCTCGCGCTACACCTTCCGCACCGCGGGCAAGCTCCTCGGAGATCCAATCGCCGCGCTCGAGCAACTGAACACCGCGTTGCGCGAAAGCCCCTCACTGTCGCTCGTGAGCGTCTGCTGCGTGCGGCTGCGCACTGGCGACGGCGACGCGTACGCCGATCTCGTGCTCGCCGGTCATCCGCCCGCGTACCACGTGCGTCGCGGCTCCTGCCGGCCGGTGGGCGTGTTCGCCCCGTTCCTCGGCGCCTACGAGCACGGCGGCTGGGAGGCGACAACGATCAAGCTCGATCCCGGCGATCAGCTCATCCTCTATACCGACGGTGTTATCGACACGGTCGGAGTCGAGGAACGTTTCGGCGAGGAGCGCCTGGCGCGGACGCTGAGCGGCGCCACGGGCGCGGCTGACGCCGTCCGCCGGATCGAGCACGCGCTGGTCGAGTTCGCCCACGGTTCGCAGGTCGACGACACCGCGGTGATCGCCGTCGAGCGGACGTCCGCGGGCCCGGTCGAAACCCGCGCCCCGGGGCTAGACGATCCGGCTAGAGTCGCTCCCAACTGAGTGGTCGCCAAAAGAGACCGCAGAGAGGGGAGCCTCCCATGATCGAGCCCTACCAGGCCGTCGGGTTGATCTCGACGATGCGCGGGATCCGCCGGCGCGAAGAGATCAGCTGGAATCTCGAGCACATCGCGCATCTGGTCAAAGCGGCGTCCTGGTTGTCGAGCATGGATCTCCCGGTGAGGCTGATCTGCATCCCGGAGGGTGGGCTGCAGGGCTTCACCGACGAGGTGCTCGACCTCGATCATGAGGCATACGCGCGCGAATGTGCGATCGACATCCCGGGGCCTGAGACCGAGAACCTAGGGCGGCTCGCGCAGCAGTGGGGCGCGTTCGTGATCGCCCAGGCCAAGGCGCGCCATCCAGAGTTCCCCGGACGCTTCTTCAACGTCGGCTTCGTGATCGAGCCCGAGGACGGGACCGTCGTGTTGAGGCATCACAAGGTAGTGCCGCTGCTTCCGGTCGAGCATTCCGTGACGCCGCACAATGTGTGGGATCGATGGATCGAGCTGTACGGAAGGGAGCTAGAGGCCTTCTATCCGGTCGCCGACACGGAGATCGGCAGGATCGGGATCATGATGGCGAACGAGGCCTCCTATCCCGAGAACGCGCGCGGCCTCGCGATGAACGGCTGCGAGATCGCTTACCGCGGCCCGTATCCGGCACCGGGTGTGATGAGCGGCATGTTCTCGGTCCAGAACCGGGCTCGTGCGCTCGACAACAACATGTACGTGATCGGGATGAATCTCGGCACCTACTACCTCGATAAGGACTCGACGACGCCGATCGACACGTTCTCGGGCGGGTCGCAGATCGTCGACTACCGGGGCCAGGTGGTGACCGAGGTCCCATACGGCGCCGGCTCGACGTGGATCGCCGGCACGATCGACATCGAGGCGCTCCGCAACTTCCGCCAAACCGCTCAGTGGGACAACTGGATGAAGGACCTCACGACCGAGCAATACCAGCTCATCTACGAGCGGCCGGTGTACCCCAAGAACCTGTACCTAGAGCGCGCGCCGTACACGCATGCCGAGTATCGCGAGCACGTGACGCGTAGGCAGGTGGAGCTGCTCCAGGGACGCGGGGTGTGGGCGCGTCCGGGGCGGGTCGGGGTGGAGCTCACGTCCGAGACTGGGGCCGCGGCTTCGACCGAGACTGGGGTGACGGTCATCTCCGACGCCGGCAAACCGACCCCCGCGTCAACCGTCGGCTGAGTGCACGTGGCCGGGTGGGACGACGTGCGGCGCATCGCGCTCGCGTTGCCCGAGACCAGCGAGCGGCCCTCGCACGGCAACGCTTCGTGGCGCGTGCGCGACAAGCCGTTCGTGTGGGAGCGCCCGCTCCGTCCGGCGGATCTGCGGGCGCTCGGTGACGCTGCGCCGGACGGCCCGATTCTCGGGGCGCGGGTCGAGCACGTCGGGGCGAAGGACGCGCTGCTCGCGGACGACCCGGGCGTCTACTTCACGACGCCGCACTTCGACGGCTACCCGGCGATCCTCGTTCGTCTCGGCGAGATCGGTCCCGAGGAGCTCGAGGAAGTGATCGTCGAGGCGTGGCTCGTGCAGGCGCCGAAGCGGCTGGCGCGGGAGTGGGAGGCGGCGCGCGGGGAAGGGTAGATCGCGCGGGTGGTCGGCGCGCCGGCGCGGACGGCGCGCCGGCGAGCGGACGTGGTCGGCGCGCGGCGGACGGCGCGCCGGCGAGCGGGCGTGGTCGGCCTGGGCGAGCCGGACCTGCGAACTATGACATTCGACGCGCTTTCGGCTGACCTTGACATTTGACGCATGTGGGGCACGCGTCGTCTGCCACGATCCGCGCCGAACGGATCGATTGGCAGCTTATGCAGGTCGCGGGGCCGGCGCGGGGTGCTCCCGCGCCGGCCACGGTGACCGATGGTTTACGGCGCCGCGCAGGTCTGCGCGTACGCGCAGTCGTTGAACGACTGACCGTCCGAGGCGAGCGCCGATGGCGTGGCCTCGTTGACGACCCCCGGCGACAGGAAGATCTGCGTCGGGTTGCCCTGGGCGATCGTGTGTGTGACGCCGCCGGCGGTGTACGTCGACGTCGGTCCGAAGTGGACCGTGCCGACGTTCGCCAGCGTTGTCTGGGCGACGAGCGTCGGGGCCTCCAGGATCCATTCGCCCGAGGACTCCGACGAGGCGTACGTGAGGTTCTGGCTCCAGCTCCACTTGCCGGCGTTGGTCATCGCGATGTTCCAGGTGTTGCCCGACACCTGCTTGATGTTCACCGTGACGTTGTCGCCAGGTGTGACCGTGCAGTTGGCGTCACCGGTGCAGCCGGTCAGCTGGGTCTCGCTCGCCGGCAGCAACTCGTACCAGGCGTAGTACTGAGGCCCGAGCACTGGATTGTCGGGCGCCGACTGCTCGGCAGTTCCGGCCTGGATCAGGTCGCTCGTGTTGTAGCCGCCGATCCCGGTCCACGTCGCGGCGAATCCCGGCGGGACCAGGCCTGCGGACGGCACCGTGAACGTCGACGACACGGCGGTGATGCCGCCGCCGCTCGGCGTTACGGCGTAACCGGACCAGTTGAGGCTGTCGGCTGTCCCTCCGTGCCTCGGAAGTATCTCCCCCTTGGTCTTCGGCACCAGCACCCCTAACCCGTTGGCCCGCCGCGACGCGTTCGATTTCGCGGTGGCCACGCTCGCTCCGGCGAGCATGGCGAGAACGATGATTGCGGCGGTGAGTCCGCTCCCGACGGCTCTACGCATTACTTCCTCCCTTTCGGACATGGCGAGGGGAGTCCCTGCCTGGACGTTGCCCCGACCGTACTACCCCGATGCGCCCCGCGCGCCACCTCAAATTCACGCGCAATTCCGATCGGGAGCGCCACATCGATTTCGTCCGCCACCCCCGGCGCGCCTCCTGGATTTCGCCCGAGTGCGAACTACTTGTCAGGAACGCCAGGCATCCTTTATCATTTCTGAGATCATTCTTGAATCTGAGAGATTAGGGTTCGCATAACACGAAAGGAGTGCCATGGGTGGTTCAGCGACATCCGAGGGCAACCACAGCGACTCAGGTGACTCGGGCCGGGGCCGTCGTCGCAAGCGGTTCGCCCTCGTCGCCGCCGCGGCGCTGGCGGAGGTCATCCCCGTCTGGCGGCGGGGCTACGGCGTAGGGGGGAATGTGGTCGTCAGGTGCCACAAGGGCCACCTGTTCACGACGATCTGGGTCCCGGGAGCGTCGGTCAAGTCGATCCGGCTCGGTCCGCGCCGAGTCCAGTGGTGTCCGGTCGGGCGGCATTGGTCCCTCGTAACCCTCGTCGACAAGTCAGATCTGTCCGCGCGCCAGCTTCGCACCGCACGCGCGCACAAGGACGTCCGCGTCCCGTAACCGCCGCGTCCGGTAACCGCCGCGTCCGGTAACCGCCGCGCCCCGCAACGGCCCAGCCGAGGTACCGCCCGGACCGAACTCGTGGCCCCCACTACGCGACCGTCTGGGCGGGGGTGCGGTCGACCACGGCGTCGGTCGCGGAGGTCACGTCCGGTGCGCCGGCGATCCGCGCGGGCTCTGAGTGCACGACCGTTGTCTCGCCGCTGATCGACTCCTTGAAGCCGCGCAGACCGGACCCGAGCGATCGCCCGAGCTCCGGCAGCCGCTTGGCCCCGAACACCAGCAGCAGGAGCACGAACAGGAAGGCGATGTGGATTGGATTGTCGAGTCCCATCATGGCTTTGCTCCGATCGAGTTGGTTTGCACCGGTCCATACGGCGTCGGCGGAGATTTGGATCAATCACACCAGCGAGGCGACGATCACCGGCCGGGTGGTGGGCGCCCGGCTACCGCCCGGAGGCTCGATCGTCACGAGCACACGCGTGACACCGGTCGCGTAACCAGGGAGTCCGAGGTCGGCCGTCCCGCGCGAGGTCACGGTGAACAGGGTGCTCGGTGCCGGCGCGCCCGCGCCGCGCTGAAACCACAGCTGGTAGACCCGGCCGGCGGGTGGCGGAGGAAGGTGAGTGACGATCAGCTCGGCCCGTCCGCCGGACACGCGGAGGCGGGCAAGGCCGACGCTGGCCGGAATTACGCGGGTCGGAGAGCCGCCCGACCGGAGCTCGACCGCCCCGGCCGTCGCGAGCATCCCGAGCACCCAGACCAACGCGAGCGCGCCCGCGACCGGAAACCGCCGCGACCGCTTTCTCGCACCCACTCGCTTCGGCTCGGCCTGAACTGCTCGCATGACCCGCCGCCTAAGCTCCGCGCTCACGTCGTCGCCGCGCCCCCCGCCCGGAACGATCATGGCGCCACCCCGGCGGGCTCCCCCAGCGCGATCCTGAGCTTGCGCAAGGCGAGGCGCATCCGGCCCTTGACGGTGCCCGGCGGCAGCCCGAGCGCTTCGGCGATCTGCGACTGCGAGTAACCGCCGAAATACGCGAGCTCGATCACCTGTCGTTGGTCCGGCGGCAGACCGTCGAGCGCGGTTCTCACCAGCAGGGCGTCGCTGCGGCGCTCGACCTCGTCCTCCGTCCGCTCGCGCGCAGGGAGCGCGTCGGCGATCCCATTGTCGGAGACGTCGCGGCGGGCGCTCGAGAGCTCGCGCCGGAAGGTGTCGACCGCGCGGTTGTGCACAACCCGCAAAACCCACGACCGCAGGCTTCCTCGCGTCCGGTCATACCGGGCCGTGCTACGCCACAGCGACATGAACGCCTCCTGGACGATCTCCTCGGCGAGCGCGCGGCGACCGCACATCCGATACGCGAGCGAGAAAGCCGGGCCCGCGTGACGGTCGAAGACCACCTCGAACGCGCGAGCGTCGCCGTCGTATACGAGCTGCATCAGCTCCTCATCGGCCAGCTTCCGCAGGTCGGGGGAGAAGAGGCCGAGCACGTCAAGCGGTACGCAGCCGCGGCCGTTCCGGATCACGTCGCCGGCCGATGCCTTCCGGATCCCGCTGCTCGCGTCGTTCGGTAACAGGAAAGTTACACGCGCGGAGTGATCCAGTCTCGCCGGCGCTGCGAATGACACAGCAAATTCGTTCCCTCAAACGGAGGAAGACCATGAGTGAGAGTACGAGGCGTGGCTTCGTCAAGCGGTCGGCCGCGGCCGCCGCGGGTATGACGGTCGTGGGCGCTCTCGCCGCAGAGCAGGCCGACGCGAAGGCGGCGGCGAAGTCGGGGCCGGTGGTCGCCTACATCCGCGAGCCGCGCACGGGCGAGATCACGGTGATGGCGGGCGAGCGCCAGGTGAAGCTCGAGGATCGCAAGCTCGCCGCGCGCTTGGCCCGCGCCGCCCGCTGACCCGCGGGCGCGACCGGCGGGCGCAACGCCTGCCACCCAAATCAAGCTCATCGCATCAATCGATTCGGAGGCAAACAGTGTCATCCCACCGCGAAGCGCCGGCGATCAGTCGCGATCCCGTCGCCGACAGCACCGATCTATACGCGTTCGTCAGCCCGGACGACCCCGGCACCGTGACGATCATCTCGAACTACATCCCGCTCGAGGCGCCGTTCGGAGGGCCGAACTTCTTTGAGTTCGGACCCGATGTCCGCTACCGCATCAACATCGATAACGACGGCGACGGCGACGCCGACATCATCTACGAGTTCGCGTTCGAGACGACCGTCGCCAACGCGGACTCGTTCCTGTACAACAGCGGCCCGATTCTTTCCCTCGACAGCGCGGCCTGGAACCGCAAGCAGTTCTACTCGGTTACGCGCATCAGCCGCGGGCGCCGGCAAGTTCTCGCTGAGGCTCTGGCGTGCCCGCCGTGCAACATCGGTCCGTTGTCGACTCCGGACTACGACATGCTCGCCTCGCAGGCGATTCACGGCCTCCCCGGCGGCCGGACGGTGTTCGCCGGCCAGCGGGCGGAGGGCTTCTATGTCGACCTCGGGTCGATCTTCGACCTCGGCAACCTGCGGCCGTTCGAGAACCTGCACGCGACGTTCGGGCTTCCGTCGCTGGCGGCCGCACCCGGCGTCAACGGGACCGACAACTTCAGCGTGCACTCGATCGCGCTCAAGGTCCCGAAGTCAGACCTGACCCGCAACGGCTCGAACCCGGGCAGCGCCTCCTCGCCGGATTCGGTCATCGGCGTGTGGGCGTCGGCTAGCCGGCAGGCGGCCATCGTGCGCGAGCCTTGGTCGGAATACGTGCATGAGGCCGGCGAATGGACGCAGGTGTCCCGCCTCGGCAACCCGCTGTTCAATGAGGTGCTCGTCGGGATGGGATTCAAGGACCTCTGGAACTCGCTCCCGCCCTCGGCGGACAAGCGTTTCGCCGGTGGCGTGCAGCACCCGGAGCTCGCGGCGTTGCTGCCCGTGCTGTACCCGGGGGTCTTCCCCAACCTGGCCAAGCTCACCGCGGCACGCGCCGACCTCGTCGCGATCCTGCTCACGGGAATCCCCTCGGGACTCATCCCGGGCTTCCAGAACCTCACCGGGAACACCCTGGCCGACATGCTCCGACTCAATATGGCGATCCCGCCGGCTTCGAACCCGAGCATCTTCGGGCTGCTCGGAAACGACCTGGCCGGATTCCCGAACGGGCGCCGGGTCCAAGACGATGTCGTCGCGATCGAGTTGCGGGCGATCGCGGGCGCGACCTACCCGCTCGTCAACTCCAGCTACACCCCGGACGCCGCGGCGGCCGCGGTCACGGACGGGCTCACTCCGGCGAGTGTCTCTCGAGGCTTCCTCTCGACGTTCCCGTATCTCGGAACCCCACAGGGCGGCTACCAGACCGCTCCGCTCGGGACGGTGTGAGCGATGCCAACTACCGGAGAGCACGCGGCGATCGACCCTCCGGCGGCGTGTGCAAGCGTCGCGCTGGACATCGGCGCAGGCTCTGGAGCACTCGTGCTCTACCCGAGCGAACGTTTCCGCGGACGGGAAATCGAGATCAGCCTCCTCGACCGCCACGACCGCAGCCGTCAGCGCGGTCGCGTCCACACCGGCGTCCACGAACGGACCACCGAGGTGCGGTCACGCCTGACCGCGATCTTCGGCAGCCTGCCGGCCGGCGACTATGTCGTGTGGGAAGACGCCACCACCGAAGGACCGGTGGTGACCGTCCTCGACGGGGCGATCGCGGAAGTCGAGCTGACATGAAGCGGGCATTGACGCCGCGCGAGTGGCGCACGATCGCCGGCATGGCGGCCGCTGTGGTCGGGCTCCATGTGATCGGGTTCTTCATCCTGATCGTGCTCGTCGCCCCGCACCGGTATCACCTGGGACCGTCGGGGGGGTTCAGTATCGGCCTCGGCCTGACCGCGTACACGCTCGGGCTGCGTCACGCGTTCGATGCGGATCACATCTCGGCGATCGATAACACGACGCGCAAGCTGATGGCTGAACGCAAGCGCCCGCTCAGCGTGGGGTTCTGGTTCTCGCTCGGGCATTCGTCGATCGTGTTCGCGCTGTCGTTCCTGTTCGCGATCGGCATCCGGGCGCTCAGCGGACCGGTGCAACACGACGGCTCGACGCTGCACAGCGTCAGCAACTTGATCGGCACGAGTGTGTCGGGCACGTTCCTGTACGTGATCGCCGCGCTCAACCTCGTGATCCTCGTCGGGATCGTGAGGGTCTCCCGCGGGCTGCGGAGCGGAACATTCAACGAGACCGAACTCGAGCGGCAGCTCGACGCGCGGGGGCTGATGAGTCGTGTGTTCGGCCGGTTCACCAAGGCGATCACCAAGTCGTGGCACATGTATCCCGTCGGATTGCTGTTCGGCCTCGGGTTCGACACCGCGAGCGAGGTCGCGCTGCTGTTCCTCGCCGCGGGCGCGGCCGGTGCCGGCCTGCCGTTCTACGCGATCCTGTGCCTTCCGATTCTGTTCGCCGCGGGCATGAGCCTGCTCGACACGATCGACGGCTCGTTCATGAACTTCGCCTACGGGTGGTCGTTCTCGAAGCCGGTCCGCAAGCTCTACTACAACATCACGATCACCGGACTGTCGGTGATGATCGCGCTCGTGATCGGCACGGTCGAGCTCGCGGGGCTGTTCTCCCAGGAGTTAGGCGCTCACGGCGCGTTCTGGCGATGGATTCAAAACGTCAACATCAACGCGCTCGGGTTCATCATCGTCGGGATGTTCGTCGCCACCTGGGCGATCGCGCTCGCGGTCTGGCACTTCGGTCACATCGAAGACCGCTGGACCCCGCGCGAGCCCGACGCGCCTGTGCTCCGATAGCCGCACGCATCAGATAGCAAAACTTTCACGCGCCTCGGGGAATCAACCCGTACCGCGCCACGTCTCCCCACATTACGAGCTCGACTCTCGGGTCGGGCTCGGGGGGGACAGACGTGAACACCAAATAAAGGACGGTCACATGACTGTGCACGACGAGCGTGCGAATGCGGTCGCTGTTCGGCGACGAACCGGTGAAATTCACTCTCGCGCAGACACAGCTACGACAACGGTGTCGTCCATCTGGGGTACCAGGCAGCCCTATAGCTCGGCTCGGACCAGCGCGGCTCCCGCGCTCAGCGCCTGAAGCTTGGCGAACGCCCGCCCCCGCGGGAGGTACTTCATCCCGCAGTCGGGGGCGGGGACGAGCCGGTCGGCAGGCACGTGCGCGAGCGCGACGCGAATGCGGTCGGCCACCTGCTCCGGGGTCTCAACGCGCTCGTCCCCGAGGTCGAGCACGCCGAGCACGACGACCTTGGGACTGAGGTCGGACAGCTGCGAAAGGTCGAGTCGCGGTTGCGCCGCCTCGATCGAGACCTGGTCGGCAACGCTGTCGCTCAGCTCCCCGAGGAAGTCGTAGCGGTTGCGGTCCTTGGCGCCCATCAGCGCGGCGTAGCCGAAGCACAGGTGGACGGCCCTGGTCGCCGACAGCCCCGCGAGCGAGCGGTCGATCGCCGCCACCGCGATCCGCCGAGCGGCCTCGGGATCGTTCCGCAGCCACGGCTCGTCGAGCTGGATCACGTCGGCCCCGGCGGCCTCCAGCGCTCGCGCTTCGGTGTTGACCGCGGCGGCGAGGTCCATGACGAGCTCATCGGGGTCGCTGTAGGCCTCGTTGCTCGCCTGCTGGGCCATCGTGAACGGGCCGGGGAGCGTGATCTTGGTGGCGCGGTCGGTGTGGGCGCGCAGGAACTCGACGTCGGCCACCTCGACCGGCTCGCGCCACCGCACCGGCCCGACGATGCGCGGCACCACCCGAGGCTCTCCGCCGCGGGTGTGGATGGTCGCGGGGTTGTCGGCGTCCACCCCGTCGAGCGCGGTCGCGAACCGGTTCGAATAGCTCTCGCGCCGGATCTCGCCGTCGGTGATCGTGTCGATGCCGGCGAGTTCCATCTCGCGGATCGCGACCACGGTGGCGTCGTCCTGCGCCTCCCGGAGATGGAGGTCCGGAATCCGCCAGGCGTGGCTGGCGCGCACCCGCGGGACCGAATGGGATCCGAGCGCGTCCCGGTCGATCAGCCACTCCGGCTGGGGATAGCTTCCAATTACGGTGCTGGACAAAAGGCGCTCGGTCACGTTCGCGGCGACGATAACCGAGAATCTGCTCGATGAGCACGCCGGAGCCAGCGTCCCGCCCCGTCGCAGTCGTCACCGGCGCCGGCTCCGGGATCGGGCGCGCAGTCGCACGCAAGCTGGCCGGGGCAGGCCACCGGGTTGCGCTGGCGGGCCGCCGCATGGAGACGCTGGAGGTCACTGTGGCGGAGCTGCCCGCCGAGTCCGAGTCGTTCGCGGTGCAGGCCGATGTGACCAGCGCCGACAGCGTGCAGGAGTTGTTCGACGTGGTCGTAGGCCGAGCCGGCAGGGTCGACGTGCTGATCAACAACGCCGGCGTGTTCGGACCGGCAGCGCCGGTCGAGGATTACCCGCACGACGGCTGGGCGGCGACCGTCGAGACCAACCTGACCGGGGCGTTCCTGTGCGCGCAGGCGGCGTTCCGTCAGATGATCCGCCAGCGGCCGAGTGGTGGCCGGATCATCAACAACGGGTCGCTGTCCGCTCACGTCCCGCGCCCGAACGCCGTCGGCTACACGGCGACCAAGCACGGCATCACCGGGCTGACCAAGGCGCTCGCGCTCGAGGGTCGCCGGCACGGGATCGCCTGCGGGCAGATCGACGTCGGAAATGCCGCGACCGACATGACAAGATCGCTCGAGGTCGGGGCGCTCCAGCCCGACGGGTCCTATGTCGCCGAGCCGACGATGTCCGTCGAGCATGTCGCCGACGCGGTGCTGTACATGGTCGAGCTCCCATTGGGTGCGAATGTCCTGTCGATGACAGTGATGGCCTCGGGGATGCCGCTGGTCGGTCGTGGCTGACCCGTTTCTGCGCGCGGTCGAGCTCCCTCCCGACCGCGAGGGCAGGCCGCGATCCGGCTACCCGTGGTCGCTTCCGGCGATCGCGTCACTCGCCGCCGGCGTGCGACTGCACCCCGCCGTCACCTATCTGATCGGCGAGAATGGGAGCGGCAAGTCGACACTCCTCGAGGCGATCGCGGTCGCCGCCCTGATGAATCCCGAGGGCGGCTCCTCGAGCTTCGCCTTCAACACCCGCGCGAGTCACTCGGAGCTCTCGAGCACGATTCGACTCGTCCGCGGCGGCCGGCGCCCCAGGACCGATTTCTTCCTACGCGCCGAGAGCATGTTCAACGCCGGGACGTATCTCGAGCAGCTGAACGAAAAGCTCGACGGTGAGGCAGCCGCACTCGCCGGCAATCCGCTCGCCGATCATCCTCGCCTACCCCGAGGCGACGATCTACCAGTGCAGCGAGAGCGGCCTGGACCAAGTCGACTACGAGGACGCTGAACCCGTGCGGCTCACCCGGAGCTTTCTCGATTCCCGCGCTCGCTTCCTGGATGAGCTGCTGCGAGACTGAGCGGCCAGGTCAACGCACGAGAGGAGAAGGCGATGGAGGCGACGGGCGTACGTACCCCACAGGAAGTGTTCCAGCATCACGCCGAGGCGCTGATCGCCGGTGATCTCGAAGGTATCGTGGCCGACTACTCCGACGACGCGGTGTTCATCACGCCGGCTGGGGTTCTCCACGGCAAAGACGGCGTCCGCCAGGGCTTCACCAAACTGCTCTCGGACCTTCCGAGCGCCGAGTGGGATGTGCCGACGCAAATCTTCGAGGGTGACGTGTTGTTCATCGAATGGAACGCGAAGTCCGAGAGCACGATGGCCGATGACGGCATCGACACGTTCGTGTTCCGCGACGGGCTGATCCGCGTCCAGACGGTTCGCTACACGTTGCAGACGAAATAGGGGTAGGAGGATGGCATCGACGTCGACTTGAAAGGAGCGGTCGGATGCCACCTCGTGGAGTGAAGCCGGGAACGAAGCGTGCCCGCCAGTACGAGCACGTCAAGCAGAGCGAGAAGGATCAGGGGCGAAGCGAGGGTCGCGCCGAGGAGATCGCCGCTCGCACCGTCAACAAGGAGCGGGCGCGTGCGGGCGAGTCCCAGCAGCGCTCGAGGACATCCACCCGGGACAAGTCTTCGGGTGAGCGCGGCGGTCAGCGCTCGGGGACGAACAGGCCCAAGGGGCGGACGCGCGATCAGCTCTACAACGAGGCCAAGAACCTCGGGGTCGAGGGGCGTTCGAAGATGAGCAAGGCGCAGCTCCAGCGGGCGGTCGACGCCCGCAAGTAGATGCGATCGTGACCCTGGGTTGACGGTGCGGATTCCCGGGTAGAGGGCTGCTGTGATCGAGCGGGACCCCCGGATGCAGCCGGGCGCCTATATCACGGACGGCATCGACCTCTACGAGGTCACGGGCATGCAGAGAGGCCCGGGGGTGATGGGTATCTCCACGGTCCAGATCAGCGTCGAGAACTGCCGGAATCTTCGCCAGCTCGAGTTCCTGCCGGACAAGATCCGCAGCGCGTTCGAGCTCGTGAAGCCGGCGCCGGTCGGTGCCTGCCCCGACATGATCGAAGACATCAGCTGGGAAGCCGGCCTCGCGGCCTGACGTCGCCGCGGCGTCAACTGTGAGCTCCCGGCGCCACGCTGGCGTCGCTCCGCGCGCGTGCTTCACGCGCGCGTCAGGAGGGCAGCGCGAGTCCGACCAGGTAGGTCGCGCCGCCGACGATCACGCCGGCGAGCGTCATCTCGAGTCCGGCTGACCACCACGTCCTGAGGGTCACGAGTGACTTGGCGGCGCCCACCAGGAAGTGGGCCACCAGCGAGATAACGGCCGCGGTAACAATCGCGACCGTGCCGGTGGTGAAGATGAAGGGGATCACCGGCACGATCGCGCCGAGCCCGGTCGAGATGCCCGCCGCCAGCGCGGCCTGTTTCGGGTCGCCGCGGTCGCCGGAGATGCCGAACTCCTCCACGGAAAGCGCGCGCAGCATCGCGTCGGGCTGCCTGGCGAGCTGGTCCGCCATCGCGTCCGCGGTGGCCTGGTCGATGCCCTTCAGTTGGTAGAAGAGCGACAGCTCCTCGCGCTCCTCTTCCGGGTGCTCGGCGATCTCCTGCCGCTCGCGCTCGACGTTGGCCGCCGCGACCTCGGCCTCGGAGCGCTCGGCGAGGAACGCGCCGGTGGCCATCGACAGCGCCGAGGCGACGGCGGCCGACACGCCGGCGGTCAGGACGAAGCTCGATCCGCCGGTCGCGCCCGACACGCCGGCGACGATCCCGAACACTGCCGCGAGCCCGTCGTTGGCGCCGTAGATCGCGCCGCTGATCCAGCCTCCACCGGTTCGGTGCCATTTTTCGCGGCCGAGGATCTTGTCGAGCCGGTCTTGAGCGGGATGGACGGGGGGCTCTGCGCTGCCGCCGGCGCCGTCGGACCGTCCCGAGCGCATTTCGCTCACGGTGTGCGAGTGCGCCCGTTCCTCCTTACGGATCCCCCGCAGCAGATCGTCGGTGACCGGGTCGCCCGTCGAGCGCTTGTAGAGATCGCCGACCTCCTCGTCCTCGGCCGCTTCGCGCGCCGCCAGCAGCCGGTCGACCGGGGCGATCCGCGTCTGGAGCCGTAGCCAGAGCGACAGGTGCACGCTGTCTACGGGCGGGATGGGGATCCCGAGCTCGGTCATGCGCGCCTCGAGGCGCCGGCGATGACCGCCCTCCGCGTCGGCCATGCGTCGGAGGATGTCCGCCTCCCGCGCGGGCATACGCTCGGCGATCAGGTCGTACACACGGCCGGCGACGATCTCGCCGCGCCATGCCTCCAGCAGGCGGTCGCGCACCTCAGGGCTGACCTCGGCCGTGCTTGGAGACATCGCCGCCTCAGGGTAGTCCGCGACGTCGGGAAAGCGTGTTACCCGGGGATGAGAATGCCTCTACCCTGGAGCCGGCCGCCGTCGAGGTCAGCCATCGCGTCGTTGATCGCGTCGAGCGGATACGTGCTCGTGTGCAGGGTGACCTGACCTTGCGCGGTCAGCGTCATCAGATCCTCGAGATCGGCATACGTCCCCACGAGGTTGCCGATGAACGAGATCTCGCGCGAGATCACGTCGATCGTCGGGATGTTGATGTTCTCGCCGTAGCCGATCACGTAGTAGAAGCCGCCGTCGCGGATCATCGCGATGCCGTCCTCGATCGCGCCCTTCTCGCCGACGAAGTCGATGATCGCTTCGGCGCCGAGCCCGTCGGTGAGTTCCTTGACGGTGTCGACATGCGTCGAGCCGTCAACCTTGACGGTGTGATCTGCCCCTAGCTCGCCGGCCAGCGCCAGGGCCTTCTCTGAAGGGTCGATCACGATGATCGTCGCCGACGTCATTGCCTTGAGGCACTGGACGCCGATGTGCCCGAGGCCGCCGGCGCCGATCACCACGGCGGTCGTGCCGGGCTCGAGCACCGGGACCGCCTTCTTGACGGCGTGGATCGCGGTCAGGCCCGCGTCCGCGAGCGCGGCGATGTCCTTCGGCTCGAGGGGGTGGGCGGGGTCCGAATCATTAAGCTTCACCACCGAGCGAGCCGAGGTCTGGAGGAAGTCGGCGAACCCGCCGTCGCGGTTGATCCCGGGGAACGAGCCGTTCAGGCAGTGCATGTCGTCTCCGCGCCGGCACGGCCCGCACAGCCCGCAGGCGATGAACGGGTGCACGATCACGGTGTCGCCGACGGCGACGTTCGTCACGCCGGAGCCGATCTCGTGGACCCAGCCGGCGTTCTCGTGGCCGGGCGTGTAGGGCAGGACGACCTGAGACTTCTCGGCCCACTGCCCTTCCTGGATATGGAGGTCCGTACGGCATAGCCCGGCGGCGCCGATCCGGACGATCACGTCGAGCGGTCCCACGATCTTGGGCTCGTCGATCTCGTCGAGCTTCAACGTGTCGTGATAGGCATGCAGTCTCGCGGCCTTCATCGCAAAACCTCCTCAGGATCGTCGATAACCACTCCGCGGTGGACGCGCAGCAGCGAGCGGCAGATGCCGCCGTTCACCTCGAGACTCATCCGCACCAGCCGGGCCGTGCGCAGCCAGCGCTTGAGCTCCGAGGCCGGCACCGGCTCGCCGCTCGGCAGCACGAACGCCGGCGACTCGGGCCCGTCGGGCAAGCCGAGCCGGCGGCGAAGTTCGAGGCACCGGCGGGCGTCGGGAGCATCGTCCGGCAGGTCCTCGACACGGCGTGCCGCGACCTCCTCGGGGGTGAGCCCGTCGGCCAGCATGGCCTCGCACAGCCGCGACTCCCGCCCGACCAGCGCCTTGCGCACGAACAGCTCGCGGAGCGCGGCCAGGTCGTCGTCCACGGTCTCACCGGGAAACGCCCCGGTGAAGCCGTCGCCACGGCTGAGGGCAGAGTTGATCTCCGCCCCGGTGTAATGGTCCTCGAGCCGGATGGTCACCTCGCGGACTCCTGGCAGCCGGCGCACGGCGGTGCGGGCGTCGGCTGCCATCAGGAACGCGAAGTTCGGAGCGCACTGCGGCGTGGGCAGCTGAAGCACGACCTGCACATCGCCGTCCGCACTCACCTTGCACGACGTCACGAACCCGAGCCTGGTGATCGGCTCATCGAGCTCGGGGTCGTAAACCTCGGCGAGCGCGTCGAGCACGCTCGACGTCGTCATCGCCGCCGACGCGGTCATGCGGACTCGACCAGCTGCGCGTCCTCCTTCGCCGCCGGAGTGCCTCCGTTCTGGAGCTGGAGGTCGGCGGGCACCTCGATGTCGTACAGCTTCGCCGCGTTCAGCCCCATGATCTTCTTCTTGCTCTCGGTCGTGGGGTGCGGGTAGTCCGAGTACTCCTCGGTGTCAGGCATGACCCAATCGATGAATCCCTCGACCTGCCACTTGGGCTCCCAGATGCCGTAGTCGCTCGAGAACAGCATCTTGTCCTCGCCGACCCAGAACAGCAGCTCGCCCATCACCTTGTTGAAGAACCGGGGGCGGGCATGCATGAGGCCGCCGATCACCACGGCCAGGCCGGCGTAGACGTTCGGTTCCTGCGTCGCAATGAAGCAGAAGTCCTCGATTCGCGGCAGGCCCACGTGCTCGACGATGAAGTTGAGCTCGGGGTTGCTGGTGGCGGCGACGTCGATGTCCTTGACGTCGAACGCGTCCTTGTCGAGCGGCCAGATCGTCGGGCCCTTGTGGGCGTGGATGTTCTTGATCCCGAGCTCCTTGCACTTGTCGAGGAACATCTGCGCCTCGGGATCGGTGAGCTTCCACCCGCGCGAGCCCTTGTACCACTCGGCGGTGTAGACCTTCACGCCCTTGAGGTTGTAGCGCTTGGCGTCCTCTTCGAGTTGCTTGAGCCCGGCCTCTCCCTCGCGCGGATCGAACCGCCCGTTGACGATCAGCTTGTCCGGGTACTTCTCGGCCATCCGGGCGTTGCGGGCGGCCGTGTTGAAGCCCTCGGTGTACCACTCCTTGAGGTAGGTCGACTGGAAGATGCCGGCGTCCACGTGGCCATCCTCGAACACGTCCTTGACGAAGTCGTCCTCGGAGTACTTCATGAACTTCTCGAGCGGCCAGTGCGTCTCCGGGGGGCCGAGGCCCATGTACGCGTGGAAACACTCGATCCAGCCCTTCGCGTACTGCTCCTGCCCCTTCACCCAGTTGTCGGGACTCGCGTCCCAGAAGTGAAGGTGGCTGTCGACGACGAAGTATTTGTCCCCGTTCTTCTCGTACATGCCTCTCCTCTCGAACGGTCGGTTCGAGCCACTCTACTGCGCGCCCACTCCCATCCGCCAGGGTGTTTTCGGGTAATCCGGACGGTGCTCGCGCGCGGCTCCGGCGGCGCCGCCGGGATCAGTCGTCCGGATCCTGCGGCGTCGGGAAGTCCTTGTCGATCAGCTCGATCCGGTAGCCGTCGGGGTCTTGGACGAAGCAGATCCTGCCGATCTCCTCGCGGCCACCCGGGGCGTACGGCGGCTTCTCGGGCTCGATCCCCGCGGCGCTCAGCTTCGCCAGCAGGGCGTCGAGATCCTCGACCACGAGCGCCATGTGGTTGTAGCCCTCGCCGATGTCGTAGGGCTCGTCACGGTCGCGGTTGACTGTCAGCTCGAGGGTGTCGCCGTCACCGGGAAGCCCCATGTAGATGTTGTAGGCGGTCTGGAAGTTCAGCCGTCCGCGGCGCTCGTACCCCAGCAGCCCGTAGAACCGCTCCGATGCCTCGGGGTCGCGGACGCGCACGCAGGTGTGGACGAATCGCATGGGCGGCAGCCTAACCCCTCAGGACGGCAGGCCGGTGGTGGCGAGTCGCTTGTTCTTGTAGCGGGGGTCGTCGGTCACCTCGCGCCCAAGCCACTCGGGCGGGTCAAACCTGGCCGCGGCGTCGGGCGAGTCGAACTCGACCTCGGCGACGAGGAGCCCCGAGAGCCGCCCGTGGTACACGTCCAGCTCGATCGTCAGGCCGTCGCCGGTCGGGATCCTGCTGCGGCGCTTCTCGATCCGGCGACCCTCGGTCAGCGGCCACATTTCGCTGAACCGGCGCGCGTCGATCTCGATCTCCTCCTCGACCCGGACCTGGTCTCCGCCCGACTTGATCGTAAGGAACGCCTGCTCGCCGTAGCGGCGGACTCTCACCTCGACCTCGTCCGTGATCGCCAGGTATCCCTGTTCGATCTCGGCGGAAGGGTGATCGTCGAGGCCGTCCGGCGGCCGATCGACCACGAACTTCCGCTCGATTTCGATTCCGTCAGCCATCTTCCGCCCGATTCTGACAACCGGACGATTGGCAAGCGGGCGCGAGGCCGCCTTGACGCTTCCAGGCGCCTCGACTTCCTCGCGCCTCTGCCGGACTCGGCCGAGCCAAGCTGACAGTCCTACCCCTGCCGAGCTAGCAACGCCGCTACCCCGTGTAACGCCTAGGTAACGCGTCCGTCGTACGGTTGGTCAGTAAACAGACGCCCGGCCTAAATCAGCCGGCCGGGGTAAGCAGCACCACGGGGATCACGCGGTCGGTCTTGGCCTGATACTCGGCGAACTGCGGCGAGCTCTCGGCCTGGGCGCCGTAGAGGCGGTCATGTTCACTTCCCGTCGCCTCGGAGGCGACCACGTCGATCTTGTCGGTCCCGACCTCGATGGTCGTGTTCGGGTGGGCCATGAGGTTGTGATACCAGGCCGGATTGCTCGGGGCCCCGCCTTTGGACGCGAAGATGACGTAGCGGTCGCCGTCGCGGCTGTACATGAGCGGGTTGATCCGGGGCGTGCCGGTCCTGGCGCCGACGTGGTGTAGCAGCAGCAGCCTCCCGCCCTCGAACGGGCCGCCGACACGTCCCTCGTTGGCGCGGAACTCTTCGATGATCCTCGCGTTGAAATCGTCGGGCGATGTCGACATCGTGCTCCTCGATAGGCGTGGAGCGCGATCATGACGGAAACCGCGCGGCCCATGGCTCGAGTTGCACACGAGCCGCGCCGAGGACGAACGAGATCGTGTGGTACCAGCCCGAGGCGATCACCAGCTCGAGGATCTCCGGCGCGCTGAAGTGGCTCGCGAGCTCGGCGTAGGTGGCGTCCGAGACCCGCGCGGTGTCGTGCAGCTCGTCGGCGAGCCCGATCACGGCGCGCTCGCGCTCGGACCAGACTGTGTCGTCCGCGGGTGACATCACCGTGGCGGCGAGCTGCTCGTCGCTGAGCCCGACCTGCCGGCCGAAAGATACGGCGTGGACTCCCCATTCGTACTCGGCGCCGCAGCGCGCACACGTGCGGTGGATCATCAGCTCGCGGTCTCGCGGCTCGAGCAGCCCGTGGGCGAGGATGCCGGCGCCGAGCGGTCGCATCCGCGCGGCCAGGGACTCATGGACGGCGAGAGTGCGGAACAACCGAAGCGGCTCGAGCCCGGTGCCCGGCGGCATCCACCGCTGGAGCATCTGCTCGGTGTCGGGCGAGTAAGGGGGCTCGAGCGGCGCGATCCGCGGCGCTGCGTTTACGTCGATCATGGCTACACTCCGCTTCGGAAATAAGAGCGCCACCACGCTACCGCTTCGGAAACCAAAGCGCAAGTGACCAGCATTCCAAAGCCCGGAGAACCAGTTCGCGGATCGGACACGGGCCGGCCGATCATGGCGCTGCTCGACCTGCTCGGCCGGCGCTGGGCGCTGCGGGTCATCTGGGAGCTTCGTGGCGAGCCACTGTCGTTTCGCGAGACGCAGGCCCGCTGCGACGCGATCAGTTCGTCGGTCCTCAACGATCGCCTCGCCGAGTTGCGCGCGGCCGGGATCGTCGAGACCGGCGAGGCCGGCTATCGGCTGACGGACGAGGGGCGGGAGTTGCTGGCGCTGTATCCGGCGCTCGACGCGTGGGCCGACCGGTGGGCCGAGCGGGAACGGCGGATCAAGTGACGATCGTGTGGCTCGAGGCGGCGTGTCATTTCTGTGAATCTGCGACCGCTCAGGAAGTCTGTGGGGTCGCGCGGCGTCAGACCGTTACGGAGGGCTACCCATCGACAAAAGGAGGAGAGCATGATCTCCGATCAGCCCCCGAGTCGACATCGCCTTGCGTCCTCGGCCGTCGCGCGGCCCCTGGTCATAGGCAGACGAGCGGTCCTGCCGATGCTCGTGTGCCTGTGCGGGTGGTTCGCGCTCGGCGCGGCGGGCGCGCAGGCCCGACCGTTCATCGACGGGTTCTCGCCGACCACGCTGGCGACCACCGTGCCGCCGAACGGCGACGTGAACCCGTACGGGATCGTGACGGTGCCGCGAACCGTCGGCGCGCTCAAGCGCGGCGACGTCCTCGTCAGCAACTTCAATGACTCCGGGAACTCGCAGGGCACGGGCACGACGATCGTGCAGATCCCCCCGGGCGATATGGATCAGAACCCCGGTGACGCGCCGGCGTTCGCCCAGATCGACCCCCACGCGCTGCCGGGACCGTGCCCGGGCGGCGTCGGTCTGACCACGGCGCTCGCGGTCACCCGCAGCGGGTTCGTGGTCGTGGGCAGTCTCCCGACCTCGGACGGAACCGCGCAGACGGCCAAGGCCGGATGCCTGCTCGTGCTCAACAGCAACGGGAAAGTCGTCGAAACGATCGCCGGCGGTCCGATCAACGGGCCGTGGGACATGACCGCGGTCGACCACGGCTTCTTCACGACGCTGTACGTGACCAACGTGCTCAACGGCACCGTGGCGGCTACGAAGGACTTCACCCAGACGGGGCCCGTGGTCAATCGTGGCACCGTCGTGCGCATCCAGCTGCTGACGATCCCGGGAGTCCGGCCGGTCGTGTTCGACGAGGACGTGATCGGCACCGGGTTCGCCGAGGAGACCGACCCGGCCGCCCTCGTGGTCGGGCCCACCGGCGTCTCTCTCGGGCGTGACGGCGCCCTGTATGTCGCCGACGCGGTGAACAGCCGAATCGCGGCGATCCCCGGCGCGCCGTTCCGCTTCTTCCCGGCGCCCGGCGGCGGGCGGACGGTATTCGCGGGGCTGCCGCTGAACGCCCCACTCGGGATGACGCTCGCACCGAACGGCGACATCCTGACCGCCAACGGCGGCGACGGCAACATCGTCGAGACGACGCCGGACGGGCGCCGGACGTCGTCCGTGACCGCGGACCCGGCCGGTGGCGGTGTTCTGTTCGGGCTGACGCTCACGCCCGACCAACGGGCGGTGTATTTCGTCGACGACGGGACCAACACGTTGAACCTGTTGGCAGCGCCGTGATCTGATCGTCAGACGGGGGGCGGGTCAGACGGCTCGGCCCCCGTCGGCGGGGCGCTGGCGTCAGTCCGGGTGCGGCCGCCGGTCAGCCGGCGCTACCAACCGCGGTGACCCAGTCCGCGCTTCGCCGCCACAGCTCGGCGGCGAGGCTCGCGGTCACCGCGGCGCCCGGCGGTGCGACCGCGCACTCGTCGTAGTACAGGCCGCTTTGATTGGCGAGCTCCGGGGCCGTCGCGCAGTAAACGGGCGTTCGGGCGCCCTCCTCGGGCGAAATCATGCGCCGCTTCATCACCGCCCGCACCGGCCACGGAACCCGGCGCCAGATGTCGGACGCGACCACGCCCGGATGCAGCGAGTACGTCGTGACGCCGGCGTTCTCGAGCCGGCGCGCGAGCTCGCCGGCATGCAGGACGTTGGCGAGCTTCGAGACCGAGTACTCGCGCATTCCGGTGATCGTCCGGGTGGGCTTTCGTACCGCGTCGAAATCGATCCCGCGAGCGCCGTAGTGGGCAGTGCTGGCGACGTTGACGATCCGCGCGGGCGCGCTCTCGCGTATGCGATCGAGGAGCAGGCTCGTGAGCAGGAACGGGCCGATGTGGTTCGCGCCAAATGCGGCCTCGAACCCGCTCGCGGTCTTGCCGTGCTTGCCGGCGACGCCGGCGTTGTTGATGAGCACGTGCAACGGCTCGCCGCGCGCCAGGAATTCCTGCGCGCATGCTCGCACCGACTCGAGGTCGCCGAGGTCGAGCAACAGGAGCCCGAGCTCGCGACTGCCGGTCTGCGCCGCGATCTCCTCTATCGCGTTCCGCCCTTTGTCCTCCGACCGGCAGGCGATGTGGACCCGCGCTCCGCGGCTTGCGAGCGCTCGCGCGGTCTCCTTGCCGATGCCGGTATTGGCCCCGGTGATAAGGAACGTCCTGCCGTCGAGATCGGCCACGACCGCAGCATATGCGGCTCCCGGGACTCGCCCCCGGGGAAGGATGTTTTGGCGCCTTCTTGCCGTTCGGTGTACACCGCGGTCAAGGAGAAGCGGGCGAATGCCGATGTTGGGGCCAGGATGCGGAGCTACGACATCGCGCTGATCGGGATCGTGCTGCTGGCCTGCGGCATCGCCGCGCTGGCGAGCGTCCCCGGTGTCGCGATCGGACTCCCGCTCGCCGCCGCGCTCTTCTCGA
This sequence comes from uncultured Solirubrobacterales bacterium, assembly GCA_963737055.1. Classification (GTDB taxonomy): domain Bacteria; phylum Actinomycetota; class Thermoleophilia; order Solirubrobacterales; family Solirubrobacteraceae; genus Palsa-465. Next base: position 85,115 of record CAVTRE010000007.1, read on the forward strand.
CCGCGGTCGGAACCTTCGCCGTCGCCCGGCGTCCCGGCCGGCGCTGAGCAGCTGGCCAGTTAGCCGGGGACGGCCGCCGGCGTGCCGACGCTGCGGAGCTCGTGACGCGCGATCGACCGCTTGTGGACCTCGTCCGGTCCGTCGGCGAGTCGCAGCGTTCGCAGGTGCGCGTACATCGTCGCCAGCGGGAAGTCGTCGCTGACGCCGCCTCCGCCGTGGACCTGGATGGCTCGATCGACGACGCGCAGCGCGACGTCGGGTGCGGCGACCTTGATCGCGGAGATCTCGGTGCGGGCGTGCTTGTTGCCGACGGTGTCCATCAGCCACGCCGCCTTGAGCGTCAACAGCCGGGTCATTTCGATCTCGATCCGCGACTCGGCGATCCAGTCCTGGACGTTCGCGCGCTCGGCCACCGCCTGACCGAAGGTGACGCGCGAGGCGGCGCGGGCGCACATCAGCTCGAGCGCTCGCTCGGCCGCGCCGATGCAGCGCATGCAGTGGTGGATCCGGCCGGGGCCGAGCCGTGCCTGCGCGATCAGGAACCCGTGCCCCTCTTCACTGATCAGGTTCGAGGCGGGCACGCGGACGTCATCGAACAGCACCTCGGCGTGGCCCTCCTGGTCGATATAGCCGAACACCGGCAGGTTGCGGACGATGGTCACGCCGGGCGTGTCCTTCGGCACGAGGATCATCGATTGCTGCTTGAACGGCGATGATTCGGGCCCACCCACCCCGGTCTTGCCCATAACGATCAAGATCCTGCAGCGCTCGCGCATGGCACCCGAGATCCACCACTTGCGCCCGTTCAGCACGTAGTCGTCGCCGTCGCGGTCGATCCGGAGCTCGATGTTGGTGGCATCGGAGCTGGCCACCGCCGGCTCGGTCATCGCGAACGCCGAGCGAATCTCGCCTTCGAGGAGCGGTCGGAGCCACTGCTCCTTCTGCTCGGGAGTCCCGAACTGGGCGAGGACCTCCATGTTGCCGGTATCGGGGGCGGAGCAGTTGCAGGCCTCGGAGGCGATGTGGCTACGTCCCATGATCTCGGCGAGCGGCGCGTAATCGGCGTTGCTCAGCCCGGGTGCGCCCCAGTGCTCGCCGCCGTGCGGGAGGAACAGGTTCCACAGGCCGAGCTCCTGGGCGCGTTCCTTGAGCTCCTCCATCACCGGCGGGTGCGAGTGAGGGTCGCCCGAGGCGACTAGCTGCTCGTGGTAGACCGCCTCCGCGGGGTAGACGTGCTCGTCCATGAACGCCAGCAGGCGCTCGCGGAGCTCGTTGCAGCGATCTGAGAATTCAAAGTCCATGGGCCTTGCGAGCCGAACACTACCGGCGCGGGCGCCGATGGGATCAGGCGGCCGCGGCGCGGTCCGGGCGCGAGCGCGCGGCGACTACGCGGCGAGCATGGAGGCGACGATCGTCTGGAACCGGTGCAGGTCGATCGGCTTCGACACATACGCGTCGCAGCCGGCCTCGAGCGCCTCGTGCCCGTCGGCGGGCAACACCGCGGCGGTGCAGGCGAGGATCGGGATCTCGGCGGTCACCGGGTGGGCCTTGAGCTTGCGCGTCAGCTCGAGCCCGCTGCCGTCGGGCAGGTTCAGGTCGAGCACGATCATCGCGGGCTGTTCCTCGGCGAGAGCGCGTTCGGCGTCCGCCAGAGAGCCCGCCGCGCGGACCTTGTGACCGTCGAGCTCGAGCAGCCGCTCGATCAGCGCCACGCCCGGCTCGTGATCGTCGACGATGAGGATGCGCCGCTCCATGACGCCCTAATCGTCTCCAGGACGCCGGAGCTTGACTCCTGGGTGCAGGTTTTATGGAGGGTTCGAGCTGGCCGCCAGCTCGTCGCGGGTCGGCGGCCAGACCTGGCTCACGCGCGCCAGCGCCGCGGTGGCGCCGGATTCGTCCGCGCCGCGCGTCGCCGCCTCGAGGTCGGTCAGCGCGCTCAGCAGCTCCTGCGCCCCCAGCATCAATGCGTCGTTTCGGCATCGATGGGCGGCCTGTGTGGCGTGATCGAGGTCTCCGACCGCCATCGCGACCTCGAGCTCGTCGATCGCGGCGGTCATGTTCTGAAGCATCGAGGAAACGATCGCCGCGGCGTCGGCGCCCATGACTTCCTCAAGCTCGCCGATCCGCCCCAAGTCGATGTGGTCGTTCACGGTCAGGCGGGGTCCCGCAGGCCGATCGGCGCCCGGAGCACCTGATCGGGGATCCCGAACGCGTCGACCAGCGCCTCGGCGTCGCCGCGCACCTCGTCGCACAGGCGGTTGACCTCGCGCGTCACCGCCTTGCACCGCGGTCCGGTGAGCCGGCCGTGCTCCTGGAGATAACCCCTGTCCTGCTCGATCGCGTACAGGGCGTAGAGGTTGCACATCCGGCCGAGCGCGTTCTTGACCGGGCCTTCCTCGTACGCCTCGACTGCCGCCGTGAAGGCCTCGAGCAGCACCCGCTCGGTGTGGGCCCGGGCGGCGTTCACGGCGTGGTTCTGCACCGCCCGGAACACCTCGAACGGGTCGTACCCCTCGTCAACGCCGCGCTTGAAGCGCTGGGCGATCGAGGCGGTGATGTGCCCTTCGCGCCAGCGGAACAGCTCGAGCTGGCTCTCGCGCTCGAGGAGGTCGCCGGTCTCGTCGCGGCCCGGGACGACGTCGGCGATCACCTGGGCGATCTTGCGCGCGAACAGGCGCTCGGCGACCGTCTCGACGGCCTGCTCGGCGACGAACATCACGAGCTCGCGCGGGTTGAGCGCCCCGAAGTCGTCCCGGTAGTCGGTCAACGGGCCCCTTGCCACGAGCATCATCAGCACGGTGTTGTCGCCCTCGAACGTCGTGAACACATCGGTGTCGGCCTTCAGCGCCGCGAACCGGTTGACGCTCATGTAGCCCGCGCCGCCGCAGCATTCGCGACACGTCTGGATCGTCTCGGTGGCGTGCCAGCTCGCGGTCGCCTTCATCCCCGCCGCGAACGACTCCAGTCGGCGCTGCTGGCGCTCGTCGTGCTTATTCGGCCCCGACGCCTGGTGAAATTGCTCGGCCAGCTCCGCCTGACCGAAGTGGAGCGCATACGTCTTCGCCAGCAGCGGCATCAGCCGGCGCTGGTGGGTGCGGTAATCGAGCAGCACGACCTCGTCCTCCTCGGGAGGTCCGAACTGCGTGCGCCGCAGGCCGTACCGCACCGCGATCGACAGGGCGGTCTTGGCCGCGCTGATCGACGCGCCCGAGATGCACACCCGTCCCTGGATCAGTGCTCCAAGCATCGTGAAGAAGCGCTTGTTCGGGTTCTCGATCGGGCTCTCGTAGGCGCCGCGCTCGTTGACGCCGCCATAGCGGTTCAGCAGCGCCTCGCGCGGAACGCGAACGTTGTCGAACCAGATCCGCCCGTTGTCGACGCCGTTCAGCCCCATCTTCTCGCCGCAGTCCTCGATCCGCACGCCTTGGTGGATGTCGCCGTGCTCGTCTCGGAGCGGGACGACGAGTACGTGGACGCCGTGCGACTCGTCTCCCACGATCAGCTGGGCGAACACCGCCGCCATCCGGGCGTGGCAGGCGGCATTGCCGATGTAGTCCTTGCGCGCCTCGTCGGCCGGAGTGTTGACGACGAACTCGTCGGTGTCGGAGTCGTAGGTGGCGGTCGTCCCGAGCTGCTGCACGTTCGAGCCGTGGCCGGTCTCGGTCATCGCGAAGCACCCCAGCAGCTCGAGCGTTGCGGTCGGCTTCAGATAGCGCTCGTGGTGGATGCGGGTGCCGAGCTGCTGGATCGCGCCGCCCCAGAGCCCGAACTGGACGCCGAACTTGACCAGCAGCGACAGGTCGCCGTAGGCGATCGTCTCAAACCCCGCGATGTTCGCGCCCGGATCATCCTCGCCCCCGAACTCCTTCGGGAAGCCCGGCGCGGTCAGCCCCTCGTCGGCGATCCGCTGCATCCACCGTCGGACCCGTTGGCGGTACTCGTCGGTCGGAATCGCGAGCGGCGGCGAGAACTCGGCCTCGCCGAGGACGTCGAGGATGCGCCGCCGCTGGTCGGCGTAGCGCCCTTCGAGCAGCCGCTGCAGCGCCTCTGCCTGTACCCCGGTGGCCTGCGGCTCGGTCGTCGCCATCGCGCCCGATCATAAGTGTCGGGGCCGCGTCTGGCGCCGGATCGAGAGCGTCCGTCAGCCGCGGAGCGTCGTGTGGATGTGCCGGGCGAATTCGCTGTGGTTCGCGGTGAGGCCGGTGATTCCGAGCACGACCACGAACGCCCCCGCGACGAGCGCGAGGCCGGCGAGCACCGCGGGCCAACGCTTCTGGAGGAAGTTACGGGCGTCGGCCAGGACGCGTTGGGACTCCTTGGGCGCGAACGTGAGGATCCCGATGATCGCCAGGAGCGGCCACACAAAGCACACGTTGAACAGGACGAGCAAAAACAGATCGCGCACCGGGCCGAGCCCCGAACCGACGATCGCCGCGATCGCGGCGAAGTACGGAAATGCCGTCGGCAGCTCGACCGCCATGATCGATGCCCCGAGCACCACGCTGGACTTGCCGTGCGGATCGAAGTCGGGCGGATCGCGCCGCGCCAGCCTTAGCCGGTGGCGCCACAGCAGCGCCGCGGCGATGATCATCGCCGCCCCGACCACGATCTCGATGATGTCCGCGATCTCGTGGCGCGGGTGGGGGAGGAGCGGCCTGATGAGCGTTCCGGCGCCGACCGCGATCGCGGCGCCCCCGAAGAAGTAGACCGCGAACACCCCCAACGTGAACTCCGCCACGCGGCCGCGGGCGCGCTCGCCGGTGGCGAGATAAAGCCCCGGCGCGATCGTCGTCGGGTTGAGCGAATCCGCCAACCCGATCGTGATCACAAGGCCGACGAGGCGAAACATGTGCGCATTCTCTATTCCCGGGGGTTCGCCGTGCGTCGGGGTGAGAGGTCTCTAAGGGCATGGGTTGGGCCGCTTCGCGGCATCCATGGGGCCATTCCGGCGGGCATCCGTGCCCGCCGGCGGGATCGCGCTCCGGCCGCCCGGCACGGATGCCGGGCGGAAAGGGCCCCAGGGACGCCGAGCGCAGCGAGGCCCATCCCGATCCCGGTCCTATGCGAAGTGGAGCTCTTCGTGCTCGCCGTCGTCGACCACGCGCTCGCACGTGGGGCACCACCACCGGGCCTCCATCGGCGTGCCGCACTCCGAGTGGCGAGGCGCGGTGGCGCCCTCGGCGTTGCGCGCGCCCCAGCCGGCGATCAACCGGAGCGCGCCGGCGAGCTCCTGGCCCGCCGCACTGAGCTCGTACACGAACCGGGGCGGCCGCTCGGAGTACGGGCGCGCCACCACGAGCGCGTTCCGCTCGAGCTGGCGCAGGCGCTGGGAGAGCACGTTGGGGGCGATCCCCGCGACCTCCTCCTGGAGGTCGCCGAACCGCCGGGGGCCGTCGAGCAGGGCGGCGATGACCAGCAGGGTCCAGCGGTCCCCGATCGTCGAGAGCGCGTCCGCCAGCGCCGACCGCGAGTCCGGGTCGAGGCCGTCGTCGGTTTGCGGGCGCGTTTCGGCCATATCCAGATCGTACGCACGGTGGCGGGGAGGTGCCGACCGCCGCCACCGCCATGCGCCGTCTGCCAATCGGCACCTCCCCGGAGGACGGTGGCAGGGCGCGCATGTGGGGCATGCGTCCCCTGCCACGGTCCGGCTCCGGGACGACGAATGTCAGACGGTGCATGTTCTGGAGGGCCTCAGGCGATCCGGAACGGCCCCAGGCGATCTGGAACGCGCTCAGCGATCTGGAACGCCCCATGTGATCTGGAACGCCCCAGGCGACCTGGTATCTTGTCACTTGCAGTTTGCAAGTAAGTACAGGAACGGTCCGGCGAGTCGCCGCGGCCGGTCAGTGAGGAGAAGGAAATGACTGTTCTCGAGGAACTTGAAGGCGCGATCCAGACCGCCGCTGAGCGCACGGGACCCAAGGTGATCGGGCTCGGCCAGGGGTGGGGACGGGGCTCCGGCGTCGTTATCGAATCGGGCCGGATCCTGACCAACGCCCACAACCTCCGCGGCGAGGAGGTAACCGTCGTCTTCGCCGATGGCCGGCGTGAGACCGGCCGCGTGCTGGCGACCGACCAGGATCTCGACCTGGCGGTGATCGAGGCCGACACGGCCGACATCGAGCCGATTGAGTGGGCCGAGGACGCCGAGGCCGCGCCGCTTGGCCGCTCGATTCTCGCCCTCGCCAATCCGGGCGGCCGCGGCCTACGTGTCACGCCCGGGTTCGTGTCGGCGACGGCGCGCAGCTTCCGCGGCCCGCGTGGTCGTCGGATCAGCGGCGCGATCGAGCACACCGCCCCACTGCCGCGAGGCTCGTCTGGCGGACCGCTGATCGACGGCGCCGGGCGCCTGCTCGGGATCAACGCGATTCGGGCCGACGGCGGGCTGATCCTGGCGATCCCGGCCGATCGGGCGACGCGCGAGCGTGTCGACCAGCTCGGACGTGGCGAGTCGCCCAAGCGTGCCCGGCTCGGCGTGGCGATCGCCCCGCCGCGGGTGGCGCGGCGCCTGCGTCGCGCGGTTGGCCTGCCCGAGCGCGAAGGCGTGCTCGTGCGGGCGGTCGAGCGCGGCAGCGCCGCGGACCGTGCCGGTCTCGAGCGCGGTGACCTGATCGTCGGCGCCGCCGGCAACGACCTCGACCGCGTCGAGGCCCTGTACGAGGCGATCGACGGCGCGGGAGCCGAAGGGCAACTCGAGTTGACGATCGTCCGCGGCGCCGACGAGCGCACGGTTTCGGTCAGCCTGTCATGAGCACTGCCACCGAACGGCACGAGAACGAGGCCGAACGGCGCGAGGCCGAGGCGCTCGACGCCTACTCGCGAGTCGTGGTGGATGTGGCCGAGCGCGTCGCGCCGAGCGTCGCCAACCTGCGCGTGATGCGCCGGGGGCGCGGCGGCGCGCTGCCGGCGGGCGCCGGCAGCGCGGTGGCGCTGACGCCGGACGGGTTCCTGCTCACGTCCGCGCACGTCGTGGCCGGACCGGGGCGGGCGGGCAAGGCCACGTTCGTCGATGGCTCCGAATTGAGCTGGCGGGTTGTCGGGACGGACCGGCTGACGGATCTGGCCGTGCTCCGCGCCGATGGCGACAGCCTCGTCCCGGCCACGCTGGGTGAGGCCGAGCACCTGCGTGTCGGCCAGCTGGTGGTGGCGATCGGGAACCCCAACGGGTTCGCCGGCTCGGTCACCGCCGGCGTCGTGTCCGCGCTCGGGCGCTCGCTGCCGGCGCGGGCGGGGCGGACGGTGCGCCATATCGACAACGTCATCCAGACCGACGCGGCGCTGAATCCCGGCAACTCCGGGGGCGCGCTCGTCGACTCCTCGGCGCGGGTGATCGGGATCAACACCGCGGTCGCCGGCGTCGGACTAGGGCTGGCAGTGCCGATCAACGAGGCAACTCGGCAGATCGTCGGCACGCTGATGCGGGACGGGCGCGTGCGCCGGGCGTGGATCGGGATCGCGGCTGGTCCGCGCCCCCTGCCGCCTCACGCGCGCGCGCGTGTAGGGCGAAGCGCCGGGGTCGAGATCGTGGAGGTCTCCCAGGGGAGTCCCGCCCAGCGTGCGGGACTCCGCGCCGAGGACCTGATCGTCGACCTCGGCGGCCAGCAGATCGAGCGCGTCGACGATGTGCAGCGGCTGATGACCCAGGACGCGATCGGCAGACCGCTGCCGGTCAGGATCCTCCGCGGCGATCGCTGGCTCGATCTGGAGGTATCGCCGATCGAGCTGGTCGAATAGCTGCGAGCCATCTCTCGCTTACGGTCCGGTCGCTACACTGGGCACCGGCGCCGGGCGGCGATCGTTCTCGCGCCCGCGGTCCGGTAGCCGGACCCTGACATTCCCGACGGAAGCGCGTAGATGGCTCGTGGAGACGTTCGGATCGCTGCGACTCTCGCCTGTGAAGAGTGCAAGCGCCGGAATTACCAAACCAACAAGAGCAAGCGGAACAACCCGGAGCGGTTGCAGCTGCGTAAGTACTGCCGCTGGTGCAGGTGCCACACGCCGCACCGCGAAACGCGCTGACCCCCTGACCGGAGCGCTCCGTGGCTCGCAACCGCAAACGCCGGCGGACTCGCCCGCCCGGGACGAATCCTGATCCCCGTCAGGGCCTCCCGACCGCGACGCACGACTTCGGCGCCGCCGGCTCGTCCGAGCACGAGCCCGAGAACGGCGCCGCCGGGCTCGAGCCGGTCGACATCAGCTCTGACGCGCTCGACGACGACCTCGAGGTCGACTCGGTCGAGGACGACGAGGTGCAGGCGCCCGAGGACGACCTGGAGCGTGCGCGCCAGGAGGATGACGACGAGGGCGCGCCTCCTCCCCTCCAGCACGCCACGCCGGACGTAGAGCTCGCCGAGGAGCAGCTCGCCTACGGCCGGCCCGCCGAGCCGGAGCCCGACGACGAGGCCGACGACGAGGAATACGAGCGCGAGGTCGAGGAGTCGATCTCGGAGTCAGGCGGCGGCCGCCGTGGCCGGCGCCGGCGAGGTGGCGGCTACGATGGTGGTGGTGCCTCCCGCGGCTCGGGCGGCGCCGGCGAACTGGCTGCCACCGGTGCCGCGGCTCCGGAAAAGGCTCCGAGTGTGTTCGCGCGCCTCATCGCCTTCCTCCAAGGAAGCTGGCGCGAGCTGCACCGGGTACAGTGGCCCGACCGCCGTCAGGTGTTCCAGGCCACGGGAGTCGTGATCGGGTTTGTGATCGTGGCTGCGGTGTTCCTCGGCGTGGCGGACTGGGTGGCCGGGAAGCTAGTGACTTTCGTCTTGAAGTAGGCGCCGCCGGCGCCGCAGGCTAGAGAGGCCAAACGAAAAAAACAGAATGTTCCGCTGGTACGTCGTAAACACATACTCGGGTCACGAGAACAAGGTCAAGCACAACCTCGAGCACCGCATCGTGTCGCTCGGTCAGCAGCAGGCGGTCAGGCAGATCGTCGTGCCTACCGAGTCGGTCTCGGAGATGAAGGACAACCAGAAGATCACGGTTGAGAAGCGCACGATGCCGGGCTACGTGCTCGTCAACATGGACCTCAACGAGGACTCGTGGTCGCTGGTCAAGGGCACTCCGGGCGTCACCGGTTTCGTCGGGGCCTCGAACGAGCCCGTCCCGCTCACCCAGGACGAGGTCAACCGCCTGCTCCATCGCGAGCAGGAGGCGCGACCGCGCAGCCGCGCGACGTTCACCATCGGCGAGTCGGTCAAGGTGATCTCCGGTCCGCTGTCAGACTTCTCCGGCGAAATCTCGGAGGTCAACGAGGACGCGCAGCGGCTCAAGGTGCTGGTGTCTATCTTCGGTCGCGAGACGCCGGTGGAAGTCGGGTTCGATCAGGTGAAGAAGATCTAAGTGGTCTCTTTCGTGAGTACGGCGACACCGAGAGTGGGCACCGGCGGATGCATGGCAAGGACGCAGCGAGCGTGGTGTGGCTCTGCCACACGAGCGAGCGAGGACGCCGCCAGGCGCCGCCGGGGGCCGCTCGAATGTCGGCGTATTTGCGAAAGCGAGCACTAAGACGATGGCGAAGAAAGTTCTGACACAAATAAAGTTGCAGGCGGTGGGCGGCCAGGCTTCGCCGGCGCCCCCGGTCGGGCCGGCGCTCGGCCAGCACGGCGTCAACATCATGGAGTTCGTCAAGGCGTTCAACGCCCAGACGCAGGGCGACCTCGGCACGGTGATTCCGGTCGTGATCACTGTCTACGAGGACCGGTCGTTCACGTTCATCACCAAAAGCCCGCCGGCGGCGGTTCTGATCAAGCAGGCACTGTCGCTGGAGAAGGGGTCGTCCGAGCCGAACCGGACCAAGGTCGCCACGATCACCCAGGATCAGCTGCGCCAGATCGCCGAGAAGAAGATGAAGGACCTGAACGCCGGCGACATCGACGCGGCCGCCAGGATCATCGCCGGTACCGCTCGCTCGATGGGTGTGGAGGTCGTCTAGGGCTATGGCACATCACGGAAAGACATACGAAGACGCCAAGCAGCGCCTCGATCGCGAGCGCGAATATTCGCCGGCGGAGGCGATCGCGCTGATCAAGCAGCTCGGGCGCGTGAAGTTCAACGAGTCCGTCGAGGTGCACGTGCGCACCGGGCTGAACGTCCGGCACGCGGACGAGCAGCTCCGCGGCACGATCGCGCTGCCGAACGGGCTTGGTAAGGACGTCAAGATCGCCGTGTTCGCGCAGGGCGACAAGGCCCGCGAGGCCGAGGAGGCTGGTGCCGACGTGGTTGGCGCCGAGGACCTCGCCCAGCGGGTCCAGGACGGGTTCGACGACTTCGACGTCGCGATCGCGACGCCTGACCTGATGCCGGTCGTCGGCCGTCTCGGCCGGATCCTCGGACCGGCGGGCAAGATGCCGAACCCGAAGGTCGGAACGGTGACGATGGATGTCGCCAAGGCAGTCGAGGAGTCCAAGGCGGGCAAGGTCGAGTACCGGACCGACCGCAACGCGATCGTGCACCTCGTGATCGGCAAGCGCGATTTCGACGACCGGAAGCTGCTCGAGAACTACGCCGCCGTGATCGAGGAGATGATCCGCGCCAAGCCTTCCGCGGCCAAGGGCCGCTACCTCCGCACGGTGACCATCGCGACGACGATGGGTCCGGGCGTCAAGGTCGATCCCACGCGCACGCGTGACATCGTCGAGGAGCCCGTAGCGGCGTAAACTGGTTGGTACAGAGACGAAGCCCGAGACCCTCGGCGGATTTCTCGTAAGTCCGGGGCAGGCGGAGCCTCGACGTTTGGAACTGGATTCTGGTTCTGGATGCGACGCCCGCCGATGAGCGGGCGTTTCGCTTTCCGAGAGGAATCATGAATCGAGACCAAAAAGCAGCAGTCGTAGAGGAGATCGTCGGTCAGATCAAGTCGGCCGAGGCGGTGTTCGCCGTCGACTACCGCGGCATCTCCGTGGCGCAGGCGGCCGAGTTGAGGGACAGGCTCCGCGACTCCGGCACCAAGTTCCGCGTCGTCAAGAACTCGCTCACCGAGCGCGCCGCCGATGAGGCCGGCGCCGAGGCGCTCAAGGCCATGCTCGAGGGGCCCACAGCGCTGGCGTTCGTGTCCGGCGATGCGGCGGTGGCGGCCAAGGCACTGAACGACGCGGCGCGCGCGATGCACGCGCTCGAGTTCAAGGGCGGCCTGATGGACAGCACGGCGCTGAGCGCCGACGACGTCCGCTCGATCGCGCGGCTACCGGCACGCGAGGTGCTGAATGCTCAGCTGGTTGGCACGATCGCGGCGCCGATAACAGGCCTTGTGCGCACGCTCAACGCGCTGATCGCCGGGCTCGCCATCCAGCTCCAGCAGATCGCCGAGAAGGGTTTGGTCAGCGGGGAGGCCCCGCCGGTTGCCGAGGCCGCGCCGGAGCCGGAGCCGGAGGCGGCTGCGCCGGAGCCGGAGGCCGCGCCAGAAGAAACTGAACAGGAATCAGCGTCGGACGAAGAACCGTTCGACGCCTAAGGAGGAAACATGCCCACAACAGAAGAGTGGATCGACGAGCTCAAGTCAATCTCCGTGCTCGAGCTGTCCGAGCGCATCAAGGCGCTCGAGGAGGCGTTTGGCGTATCGGCGACCGCCGTGGCCGCCGCGGCCCCGGCCGGCGCTGGCGCGGGTGCGGCTGATGGCGGCGCCGAGGAGGCCGAGGAGCAGACCGCGTTCGACGTGGTACTCCAGGCGGCCGGCGACAAGAAGATCCAGGTGATCAAGGTCGTGCGTGCCGCGACGGGTCTCGGCCTCAAGGAGGCCAAGGCCCTCGTCGACGAGGCGCCGAAGCCGGTCAAGGAAGGCATCGACCGCGCCGAGGCCGACAAGCTCAAGTCGGATCTCGAAGAGGCCGGAGCCACCGTCGAGCTGAAGTAATCGGGTAGCGCCGCGGCCTCAGCAGCCGCGGCGCACACTCTTTCGCGCCCGCCCGACCCGTCGGATACGGTTGGCCGGTGGGCGCGTTTGGCACGGGGCCGAGGACCAGTTCGTCCCCGTTTCCCACGGCGATTGGCTGGCCGGGCGCGAAAAAAATGTCGCGCCCGCGACGCCCGGGTGCTCGCGCTCGTTCGTACACTTTCCCTAGCCGGGGATGGCTGCGGGGCGCGCCGGCTCAGGCATTCGCTTGCAGGCTCAATCCGAAACCGCAACCCTCGCCCCGTTCGTACCGCGGGCGCTTCTCGCACGTCTAGCCCGGCCGATCGATGTCCTGACCGAGACCGTCGACTGCACGGTCGTGTTCGCCGACGTCTCCGGGTTCACCCGCCTCTCCGAGCGGCTCGCCCGCCGGGGCGACGAGGGCGCCGAACAACTGGTCGACCTGATCAACGCCTGCTTTACGGCGCTGTTGGCCGAGGCATATGGGCGCGGCGGCTCGCTCGTCAAGTTCGGCGGCGATGCGATGGTGCTCCTGTTCTACGACCAGCGGGGCGACGAGCAGCACGCGGTGCGGGCGTCCTGCGCGGCGGCCGCGATGCGGCGACGCCTCCGCGAGATCGGCGAGGTCCAGGTCGGAGACAGCAAGGTCGCGCTGCGGATTTCGGTGGGCGTGCACACCGGCGCGTACGAGATGTTCGTGGTCGGCGGGTCGCACCGGGAGCTCTTGATCGGCGGTGCGGCGGCCACGAAGGTCGTCGCGCTGGAGGCGTGCGCGTCCTCGGGGCAGATCCTGATCAGCCCGGAGACCGCCCGGGCCCTGCCCCGCAGCTGCCTGGGCGCCAAGACCGGACCGGGGGTCGCGCTCTCCCGCTCGCCCGAGGGATGCGAGTGGGAACCGCCCGCCGGGCTGCCCACGCCCGCCAGGGAGGTGATCGAGAGCTTCCTTCCGGTCGCCGTGCGAGCCCATCTGCTCAGGGGTTCGACGGCCCCCGAGCACCGCACCGCCGCGATCTCGTTCCTCCACTTCGGCGGCCTCGACGAGGTGATCGCGCGCGAGGGACCCGAGGGGACGGGGCGGAGACTCGACGAGCTCGTGAAGCTGGTTCAGGACGCCGTCGAACGCTACGAGGTGTGCTTCCTCGACACCGACATCGCCAACGACGGCATCAAGATGCGGTTGAGCGCCGGCGCCCCGCGGGTGGTGGGTGATGACGAAGAGCGGATGCTCCTCGCGCTCCGCCACATCGTCCAGGCCCACCCGCCCCTCCCGGTGCGGATCGGCGTCAATCGCGGGCCGGTGTTCACATGTCAGGTCGGGCCCACCTACCGGCGGTGGTACGCCGTGATGGGGGACACCGTGAATCTCGCGGCGCGGCTGATGGCGAAGGCGCCGGCCGGTCATGTGTACGCGACGCGCGCGGTCCTCGACGACGCCAAGACGGCATTCGCGCAGACGGCGCTCGAGCCGTTCGCGGTCAAGGGCAAGTCGCGGCCGGTCCAGGCCTGGGATGTCGGTCCGCCTGTGCGGGGAGCCTCGGAGGTGGCGATCAGGATGGAGGTGCCGCTCGCGGGTCGGCAGTCCGAGCTCGAGGAGCTCCGCGCCGCGATCGAGTGCGCGCGCCGGGGCAAGGGCACGATGATCGAGCTCGTCGGCGAACCGGGCAGCGGCAAGTCGCGGCTGCTCGCCGAGGCGGCCAGCACCGGCAGGGGGAGGTCGCATTTCCGCGTGGGCTGCGAGGTCTACATGCGCGAAACGCCGTACTCGGTCTGGCGCGGCCTGCTTCGCCAACTGCTCGGCGTCGCCGCGGAAGTGCCCGAGAGCGTTGTGCTCAGCCGGCTCCGCGGCGAGGTCAAGGCCAACCATCCCGACCTGCTCCCGTGGCTCTCGCTGATCGCGATCGTCCTCGATGTGGAGGTGCCGACTTCGATCGAGGTCGAACGGCTGGCGCCCGAGATGGAGGCCGCCAAGCTCCAGGAGGTCGTGCTCAAGTTCCTAAGCCGGGCGATGGTCATGCCGACAATCGTCGAGGTCGAGCAGGTACACCTCATGGACGCCGCGTCGGCGGATCTGTTCCGTGCGCTGGCACTCGAGCTCGAGTCCTCGGCCTGGGTCGTTCTGGTCACGCGCCGCGACGTGCAGGGCGGGCTCGACCTGGCGGACCGGCCCCACGCGCGCATCGACCTTCCGCCGCTCACGGGGGAGGACACGCTCGCGCTCGCACACGGCACACCCGAGGCCGCGCAACTGCCTCCACACGTCGTGGAGCTCGCCGTCGCGCGGTCGGGAGGGAGCCCCCAGTTCCTCCTCGACCTGCTCGCGGCGGCGCGCGCCGGCAACCGCGACCAGCTCCCGGACAGCGTCGAGGCGGCGGCGAGGGCTCGCATCGACGCGCTCGACCGAGCCGACGCCGCGGTCGTACGGCGTGCGGCGGTGCTCGGCGCGGTCTTCGACCCTCGCCGCCTGTCCGACGTCCTCGCCCCGGACATGCCGCTGCCCGACGCTCGCTTCTGGGAGCGGCTGTCGTCCGTGTTCTCCCGAGGCCGAGACGGGTCCGTGCGGTTCCGCAGGCCTGCGCTCCAGGAGGTGGCCTACTCGAGCCTGCCGTTCAAGCTGCGGCGAGAGCTGCACGCGGCGGCCGGGCTGAGGCTCGAGCAGGAGCAGGGGGGCGATCTCGAGGCGGATCCGGCCGTTCTGTCAAACCACTTCGCGCTCGCGCGTGACTATGTACGCGCGCACAGGTACGCGATGCTCGCCGCCGAGAAGGCGACCGAGCGGCTGGCCCACGCCGACGCAGCGCGTCTCTACCGTCGTGCAATCGAGACCGGCCGGGCTGGGGGCTCGGCGGACCCGAGCGCGCTTGCGGAGGCCTGGGAGCAGATGGGCGACGCGCTTCGCTCAATCGGGGAGCCCGCGGCGGCCAGCCGGGCCTTGACCGAGGCGCGGCGGCTGCAGCGCGACGACCCGATCGCCCAGGCGCGCCTGTGCGACCGTCACGCCAGCGTCGCTTCTCGCAATCAGTCACTCACCGCGGCGGTGCGGTGGTTGACGCGCGGCTTCCACTGCCTCGAGAACGTCGACAGCGACGACGCGACCGCGTGGCGCGCCCGGATGCGGTCGCGACTCGGCGGGATTCGCAACCGCCAGGGTCGATGGCCAGAGGCGATCGCGACCTGCCGCCAGGCCATCGCCGAGGCCGAGTCGGTCGGTGAGCTCCGCGCGCTGGCGCACGCCTCATACTCGCTCGACTGGGCGCTCGTCGAGTCCGGGCGAGCCCGGGAGGCTGACCATTCCTGGCGGGCGCTAGAGATCTACGAGCAGCTCGGCGACCTCGAGCACGAGTTCGACGTGCTCAACAACCTCGGCATGTTCGCCTACTTCAACGGGCGCTGGGAGGACGCGATCGAGCTCTACCGGCGCGCGGGGGTGTGCGGCGAGCGCGCCGGTCGCCCCGCCGACGCCGCGCGCGTGGATTGCAACGTCGGGGAGATCCTCTCCGATCAAGGGCATTTCGACGAGGCCGAGATGCATCTCAACCGGGTGCGGCGGGTGTGGACCGCCACGGGCGAGCGGCAGGCGGTGGCGTTCGCGGACGTGCTCCTCGGCCGGCTCGCGGTCCGCCGGGGTGAGGCCGGCGAGGGAGTCAGCATCCTCGAGTCAGCGGCCGCCCAGCTCCGGCGGTTCGAACTGCACGCCTATGCGGATTTCGCGCAGGCGCTGATCGCGGAGGCTGAGGCGCTCGCGGGCGACCCCGAGCGCGGCCTTGAGATCGCCCGTCGCGAGCTCCGCACGGCGGAGCGGCAGCGGCCGGTGCTCGAGCGCGCCGCCGGGGTCGCCCTCGGTCGTCTCGGTCAGACGGCGGCAGCGCGCGGCGTCCTGTTCGACGCGCTCTCCTCGGCGAGGGACAGGGGCTTCGAGTACGACATCGCGGCGACGATCGACGCGCTCTGCGCGCTGTGCGGTCCCAACCCTGAACTGCTCCACGAGCGGGACGAGATTCTCGATCGTTTGAAGGTCGCCCGGTTGGTTGCGCCCGCGCCGGCGTGGGGGGCCACGCCCGCGCCTGCGGCCGCGCCGACGTCCGAGGCCGCGGAGCCGTCTACACCCGCGCCCGCGTAGCCGTCAGCCCGATCCCCAGGGGTCTCCCAGCTCCGGGACCAGGATGCTCATCACCACGTCGTGGCCGGACTTCACCGACGCGTCGGACTGCTGCGTGATCCCCGATATGCACGGCGGCCCCCCGTTGACGCATTGCGGAAGCAGGCCGATGAACCCCGGCGTGCCGTTGGGGAGCTTGCCGGCGGGCGCCTGGCTGCCGGATGCCGTCGTGAAGTCGTACGTTGCCCCGAGGCAGAACCCGATCCCGTTCGAGGACGTGTTCTTGATCGTGTAGCTCACCTGCTCGACAGGTGACGCGGCTCCGGCCGGAGGCGGGGCGGCGGAGGTGAGAACCGAGTCGTACCAGTTGGGATCGCGGAACCGGTAGGTGCCGCACGGCAGTGGCGTGCCGACGTTGATCGTCGTGCGGAGCGTGCCCGAATTCGCGTTCGAGACGACGCCGTACGTGCTGACCGACGTCTTGATGCTCGTGAAGCACGCCGGTGCGCCGTTGCCGCACACGGCGGTCGACGGGCAGAGCACCGTGACACCCACGCTGCTCGGCCCCGTCTGGAGCGCTAACTGCGGGCCAGAGTTCGCCGTGCTCTGAAATGCGCGAGGACTCCAGTGCAGCGCGGAGTTGCCACACCTGACGGGGGCGGTCGCGCGGATGTTGAACCGCGTCTTCGCTCCGGGCGCGAGGGAGAGCTTGGGGCGGGAAAGCGTCCGCCCGCGGACCGTCGGCTTGCTTTGCCAACCCGCGGGTTGCGACAACTTGAATCCCGTCGGCGCCGTGAGCTGGAGGGATTTCAGCGCGATGCCCTTGGGGGACGCGTTCACGACCGTCACCTCGAACCACGTCACCTGCCCGGCCGTGGCGTAGGCGGGAGAGATCGTCACCC
This sequence comes from uncultured Solirubrobacterales bacterium, assembly GCA_963737055.1. Taxonomy (GTDB): domain Bacteria; phylum Actinomycetota; class Thermoleophilia; order Solirubrobacterales; family Solirubrobacteraceae; genus Palsa-465. The sequence goes on from CAVTRE010000007.1 coordinate 101,955, forward strand.
TGAAGGATGGCGTGCCCGCAGCCGTCTGTTGCGCCGCGGCCCCGCCGGCGGCGTGCGCGGACGGCTCGGCCGTCGCGGTCGCCTCGCCGATCGTCGCCAACCCCAGCACCGCGCCGGCCATCACGACGAATCGCGTGAATCGTGCGGATCGGACTCGTGCAACCGACATACGTTCCCCCTCGCAAAGCTGACGAGCGCGCGCGGCGACAAGCTCGCCCCACTGCAGGCGAATCTATCGCCCCGGCCGGGGTCGGTGGCGAAACTTCATGGGCTTGCCGGAAACGCTCCCACCGCCTACACTGCCCCGGTCAGCCAATAGCCGCAGCCGCCCGATTGCAGCGGCGCCGCGCCACATACGCGGCGATCCGAGGGCGGGGTCCGTGAGAGCTGAGCGTCCCTGCACAGGGCACTGCTGCCGTGTGCTATCTTTGATGGTCGCGCTTCGTGGGGAGTACGTGCTCTCGGGTCGCCGGGCGTACGCGCCCCTCGGGAAGCGCTGACCAGCCTCCCTCTCGACCGTTCCGAGGAGTCGCCGTCTTGGCAACCACTCATGCCCCCCGGACGCGCCGGAGCTTCGCGCGTCTGAACAAGGTCCTTGAAGTTCCAAATCTCATTGATATCCAGCGAAAGTCCTTCGCATGGCTGACCGATCCTGACGGCGGCGGCCTGCGGGAGACGATCGACGACATCTCGCCGATCGAGGACTACACCGGCAACCTCGCCGTCCAGTTCGGCGACTTCACGTTTGACGAGCCGGTGGCAGACCTCGAACAGTGCCGCGAGAAGGATCTGACCTACGCCCGGCCGCTGACGGTCACCGTCGCGTTCATCAACCGGGAGACCGGCGAGATCCGCGAGCAGTCCGTTTTCATGGGCGATTTCCCGTGGATGACGGAGCGCGGCACATTCATCATCAACGGAACCGAGCGCGTCGTGGTGACGCAGCTGGTCCGTTCCCCCGGCGCCTACGTGATGGAGCCGAAGGATCGCGAGAAGCAGGTCTTCATCGCGAACCTGATGCCCGCGCGCGGGTCGTGGCTCGAGCTCGAAATCGACAAGAAGGGCCGCGTCTACGTCCGCATCGACCGCAAGCGCAAGCTGCCGGTCACCGTGCTGCTGCGCGCGATGGGGTACGCCTCCGACGAGGAGATCCTCAACCTGTTCGACAACTCGCTGTACATCCGGCTCACGCTGGATGCGGACCCGGAGATGGTCCGCAGCGAGGAGGGCGCGCTGATCGAGCTGTTCAAGAAGCAGCGCCCGGGCGAGCCGCCCTCGGTCGACGCCGCGCGCTCGCTGCTGAACCAGCTGTTCTTCGACCCCAAGCGCTACGACCTCACGCGCGTGGGTCGTTACAAGCTGAACTCGCGCCTGAACCTCGACATCGACCTCGAGACCAGGACGCTCACCCACGACGACATCATCGCCCTGGTCCGCGAGCTGATCACGCTGCCGCGTCTCCTCGGGATGCCCGAGGACAACGGCGCCGAGGTCAAGGACTACGCCGCCGAGGCGCTGTCGCTCCCGCGGGAGCCGATCCAGGATCACCTCGACGAATACGAGCACTTCGGCAACCGCCGGCTGCGTACCGTCGGCGAGCTGATCCAGGAGGCATTCCGCATCGGCCTCTACCGGATGGAGCGGGTCGTCCGCGAGCGCCTCACCACCGAGGATGCCGACACGATCACCCCGCAGACGATCGTCAACATCCGCCCGGTCGTGGCGGCGCTGAAGGAGTTCTTCGGCTCCTCTCAGCTCAGCCAGTTCATGGACCAGACGAACTCGCTGGCCGGCCTCCGGCACCGCCGCAGGCTGTCCGCCCTCGGCGCCGGTGGTCTCACGCGCGAGCGCGCGCCGATCGAGGTGCGCGACGTGCACCCGACTCACTACGGCCGCATGTGCCCGATCGAGACCCCGGAGGGGCCGAACATCGGCCTGATCGGGTCGCTGTCCTCATACGCCGAGGTGTCCGAGCACGGGTTCGTCACGACCCCGTACCGGGTCGTCAAGAACGGCAACGTGACCGACGAGATCGTCCATCTCGACGCCACCCAGGAGGAGGAGCGGATCATCGCCCAGGCGAACACGCCGGTCGATGACAAGGGCCACCTGACAGGGGACGAGATCATCTGCCGTACCCAGGCGGGTCAGTACGTGACCGTCGCGGCGGACGAGGTCGACCTGATCGACGTCTCCCCCGAGCAGATCTGGTCGGTGACGACCGCGATGATCCCGTTCCTCGAGCACGACGACGCCAACCGGGCGCTGATGGGCTCGAACATGCAAGCTCAGGCCGTGCCGCTGCTCGTCACCGACGCGCCGCTGGTCGGCACGGGGATGGAACGTCGCGCGGCGATCGACACCGGCGACCTGGTGGTGTCGCACGAGGGCGGCACCGTGTCCTACGTCGACGCCGAGCAGATCGTCGTCGACAAGGACGGCGGCGGGCAGGACGAGTACCTGCTCCAGAAGTTCATGCGGTCCAACCAGGGCACGCTGATCCATCAGAAGCCGATCGTCGATGTGGGCGTCAAGGTCACAGGCGGCGACGTGCTGGCCGACGGCTCGGCCACCGACGCGGGCGAGATGGCGCTCGGCAAGAACCTGCTGGTCGCCTTCATGTCCTGGGAGGGCTACAACTTCGAGGACGCGATCATCCTGTCCCGGCGGATCGTCAAGGACGACGAGCTCACCTCGATCCACATCGAGGAGTACGAGATCGACGCTCGCACGACCAAGCTCGGCGACGAGGAGATCACCCGCGACATCCCGAACCGCTCGGAGGAGTCGCTGCGCAACCTCGACGACCGCGGCATCGTCCGCATCGGCGCCGAGGTCGGCTCCGGCGACCTGCTCGTCGGCAAGGTAACGCCGAAGGGCGAGACCGAGCTGACCGCCGAGGAGAAGCTGATCCGCGCGATCTTCAAGGAGAAGGCGCGCGAGGTCCGCGACACCTCGCTCAAGGTGCCGCACGGCGAGGGCGGCGTCGTCATCGATGTCAAGACCTTCAGCCGCGACGAGGGCGACGACCTGCCGCCCGGCGTCAACGAGCTGGTTCGCGTGTTCGTGGCCAAGAAGCGCAAGATCGCGGAGGGCGACAAGCTCGCCGGACGCCACGGCAACAAGGGCGTGATCTCGAAGATCGTCGACGTCGAGGACATGCCGTTCCTCGAGGACGGCACGCCGGTCGACGTGATTCTCAACCCGCTCGGCGTCCCGAGCCGCATGAACCTCGGCCAGATCCTCGAGACGCACCTCGGGTGGGTCGCGGCCAACGGTTGGTACAACGACGGTTCGGTCGCCTACAAGGAGGCCCACGACGACGGCGGCAAGGTGTACGTCGCCACTCCGGTGTTCGACGGCGCCACCGTACGTGACGTCGACGAGGCGCTCGTCCGCTGGCAGGACGAGCACGAGGGTCGGATCAAGATGGATGTCGACAAGCGCCGGCGCGAGGGCGATCAGGCCTCGGGCAAGACCACGCTGTTCAACGGCCGCACCGGCGAGCCGTTCGAGGAACAGGTCACGGTCGGCTACATGTACATCCTGAAGCTGCTCCACCTCGTCGACGACAAGATCCACGCCCGTTCGACCGGTCCGTACTCGCTGGTCACACAGCAGCCGCTGGGCGGCAAGGCGCAGTTCGGTGGACAGCGCTTCGGCGAGATGGAGGTGTGGGCGCTCGAGGCCTACGGCGCGGCGTACACCCTCCAGGAGATGCTCACGATCAAGTCCGACGACACGGTTGGCCGCGTCAAGGCCTACGAGGCGATCGTCAAGGGCGAGAACATCGCCGAGCCGTCGATCCCCGAGTCGTTCAAGGTCCTGCTCAAGGAGATGCAGTCGCTGGCGCTCGACGTCAACGTGGTCTCCGAGGAAGGCGAGCGGGCCGAGATGCGCGAGGAGGACGACGACCTCCTGCGGGCCGCCGAGGAGCTCGGAATCGACCTCAGCGGCGTCCGCGCCACCGACGGCGCGGCCGCGGATGAGACGACCGACAGCGAAGGCGACACGCCCGACGAGGCCTCCGAGGACGAGGAGGAGGCCGACGACGAGAACGCCGAGGATCTCGACCCCGGCGAGGACCTCGCGGACGACGACTTCTCCTCCGACGGCGACGACGAGTCGATCGCCGAGGAAGATATTCCGGTGGGCGAGGCGGAGGGAGTCCTGGAAGAGGACTGACTTCGCCCCGCCGACCATGACACAGATTTTTAGAGACACCGAGAAGGGATCAATTTGATCGACATCAACAATTTCGACGCGATCGAGATCGGCCTCGCCTCCTCCAAGCAGATCCGCTCATGGAGCTCGGGGGAGGTAACCAAGCCGGAAACGATCAACTACCGAACGCTCAAGCCCGAGAAGGACGGCCTGTTCTGCGAGCGCATCTTCGGTCCGACGAAGGACTGGGAGTGCTACTGCGGTAAGTACAAGCGGGTCCGTTACAAGGGAATCGTGTGCGAGCGGTGCGGCGTCGAGGTCACCCGCTCGAAGGTTCGCCGCGAGCGCATGGGCCACGTCGACCTGGCCGCGCCGGTATCGCACATCTGGTTCTTCAAGGGCGTTCCGAGCCGGATCGGCTACCTGCTGGACATGGCTCCGAAGGAGCTCGAGAAGGTCCTGTATTTCGCCGCCTCGATCGTCACCTGGATCGACGACGACGCGCGCGCCAAGGACGTCGACCAGCTCGAGGGCGAGGTCAACAAGGTGCTGGACGCCTACGCGGCCGAGAAGGAGGAGCGGATCCTCGAGCTCAAGGAGTCGCTGGCCCGCCGCGAGGAGCACCTCCAGAGCGGCAAGACCGGGCGGGACTTCTCCGACGACGACCACATGTGGGCGGAGTCGCTCGGCGTGAACATCTCGAAGCTGTCCGACGAGGAGCGCGAGAAACTGCTCAAGGACACTCGCAAGAGCCTGCAGGCCGATATCGACGACACCGAGGCCTACATCGAGGACGCTGCCGAGCGCATGCGCCAGGTGTGGGAGCTGTTCAAGACGATGAAGCCGAAGGACGTCGTCAACGACGAGACCACGTTCCGGGAGCTCAAGGACCGGTTCGGGTCGCCGTACGGGTTCGGCGAGTACTTCCGCGGCGGGATGGGTGCCGAGGCGGTACGCGATCTGCTCCAGCAGGTCGACCTCGACGCCGAGGCCGCCGACCTCCAGGATCAGGTCAAGACGGCCAAGGGCCAGAAGCAGGCCCGCGCGGTCAAGCGGCTGAAGGTCGTCTCGGCGTTCCTGAATAGCGGGAACAAGCCCGAGATGATGATCCTCGAGGCCGTGCCGGTGATCCCGCCGGAGCTGCGGCCGATGGTCCAGCTCGACGGCGGCCGGTTCGCCACCTCAGACCTCAACGACCTGTACCGCCGCGTCATCAACCGCAACAACCGCCTGAAGCGACTGCTCGACCTCGGCGCACCCGAGATCATCGTCAACAACGAGAAGCGGATGCTCCAGGAGGCGGTCGACGCACTGTTCGACAACGGCCGGCGCGGCCGGCCGGTCACCGGACCGGGCAACCGCCCGCTGAAGTCGCTGTCAGACATGCTCAAGGGCAAGCAGGGCCGGTTCCGCCAGAACCTGCTCGGCAAGCGCGTCGACTACTCGGGCCGGTCGGTGATCGTGTCCGGGCCGTCGCTGCGGCTGCACCAGTGCGGTCTGCCAAAGCTGATGGCGCTCGAGCTGTTCAAGCCGTTCATCATGGCGCGCCTGGTCGAGCGCAAGTCCGCGCAGAACATCAAGGCGGCCAAGAAGATGGTCGACTCGATGATCCCCGAGGTGTGGGACGTGCTCGAGGAGGTCATCCACGAGCATCCGGTGCTCCTCAACCGCGCGCCGACGCTCCACCGCCTGGGAATCCAGGCGTTCGAGCCGGTGCTGGTCGAGGGCAAGGCGATCCAGGTTCACCCGCTCGTCTGCCACGCCTTCAACGCCGACTTCGACGGCGACCAGATGGCGGTCCACCTGCCGCTGTCCGCCGAGGCGCAGGCCGAGGCGCGGATCCTGATGCTGTCCGCGAACAACATCCTGTCCCCCGCGCACGGGGCGCCGCTGGCGACCCCGTCACAGGACATGGTGCTCGGCGCGTACTACCTGACGTACGGTCCCGAGGGCGATGCGCTCTCGAAGATCGACCCGGCCACCCACGAGCCGCGCCCGCACGTGTTCCGCACCGCCCAGGAGGCGGAGTGGTCATACGAGCACGGCGTGGTCAAGCTCCACGATCTGGCGGAGTACCGCCCGCTCGGGCGCGAGGGCGGCCATGTCCTGACGACGATTGGGCGGATTCTCTGGAACGACCGGATCGAGCGCGCGCTGGCGGAGGCGCTCGGCGACGGGTTTGATCCGAGCACGTACGAGTTCGTCAACCGCTCGATGAAGAAGAAGGACACCACCCGGCTGGTCGACGACCTCGTGCAGCTGTACGGGGCGCCGACGATCTCGCAGGTGCTCGACGCGTTCAAGGACGTCGGCTTCCACTTCGCCACCCAGGCGGGTGTGACGATCTCCAAGAACGACGTCCAGACGCCGCCGACCAAGCCGGAGATCCTGGCTCGGTACGACACCGAGCTGGCCGCGATCGAGGAGCAGTACGAGAACGGCGAGATCAACCAGGAGGAGCGCCACGAGCTCGTCACCGGGCTGTGGGACCGCGCCACCAACGAGGTCGGACAGGCCCTGTACGACCACCTCGACGAGCTCAACCCGATCTACATGATGGCCAACTCCGGCGCTCGCGGGTCGTTCTCGCAGATCCGGCAGCTGGCCGGAATGCGCGGGCTGATGGCCAACCCGAAGGGCGAGATCATCGAGCGTCCGATCAAGGCCTCCTTCCAGGAGGGGCTGACCGTGCTCGAGTACTTCATCTCGACCCACGGCGCCCGCAAGGGACTCGCGGACACTGCGCTCCGCACCGCCGACTCGGGCTACCTGACGCGGCGGCTGGTCGACGTGTCCCAGGACGTGATCATCCGCCAGGAGGACTGCGGCACCGAGGAGTACATCGACATGCCGGTGTCCACGCTCGAGGCCGGTTCTGAGGCCCGCAGCCTGCGGCCGACGGGAGAGGCCAACGGCAACCTGATCGGCCGGATCGCCGCCCAGGACGTCACGACCAAGCGCGGTCGGGTGATCGTCGAGAAGGGCAAGGAGATCGATCGGGCCGAGCTGGCCGATCTGGTCGAGTCCTGGCACGACGACACCGAGAAGGGCCACGTGATCACGGTGCCCGTGCGCTCGGTCCTCAAGTGCGAGGCGCCGAGTGGCGTGTGCCAGGCGTGCTACGGACGGTCGCTGGCGACCGGCAACCTGGCGCAGATCGGCGACGCGGTCGGGATCATCGCCGCGCAGTCGATCGGTGAGCCGGGCACGCAGCTGACGATGCGGACGTTCCACACCGGCGGTGTCGCCGGCGCGGATATCACGCACGGTCTGCCGCGTGTGGTCGAGCTGTTCGAGGCGCGCAAGCCGAAGGGTCTCGCGAAGATCGCCGAGGTCGGCGGCAAGGTCTCGATCGAAGAGTCCGACAAGGCCGTCACGGTCGTCATCACCGACGACACCGGCGAGGAGCACCGCAACACGTTCCCGCGCCGGACGCGGCTGTTCGTCGACGAGGGCGAGAAGATCGAGCCCGGCGTTCAGCTCAACGAGGGGTCGCTGTATCCCGCGGAGCTGCTGGCGGTCCGGGGACGGACGGAGACCGAGATGTACCTCGTCCGCGAGGTCCAGGAGGTCTACAAGTCCCAGGGCGTCGACATCGACGACAAGCACATCGAGCTGATCGTGCGCCAGATGATGAAGCGGGTCCGGGTCGACCAGAAGGGCGATACCGATCTGCTGCCCGGTCAGTTCGTCGACCGCCAGGAGTACGGCCGTGTGAACAAGGCCGTGATCGACGGCGGCGGCGAGGCCGCACAGGCCGAGGAGATCATCCTCGGGATCACGAAGGCATCGCTGAACACCGACTCCTTCCTGTCGGCGGCGTCGTTCCAGGAGACCACCAAGGTGCTCACTGACGCGGCGCTCGAGGGCAAGATCGACCGTCTGGTCGGGCTCAAGGAGAACGTCATCATCGGCAAGCTGATCCCGGCGGCAACCGGACTCAAGCGCTACCGCCGGATCGAGATCGAGCCCTCCGAGCCCCTGCCCCGCGGCATGGACGACGTCGGCCTGCTCGATCACGACGATCTCGCGGCCGAGCTCGGGCTGACGGACGGCGAGGGCCTGACCGGGTTCGGCGGCCCGGAGCCCGACCTCTCGGATCTCGAGGGGATCGGCGATGGCCGCTCCTCGATCGGGTTCGTCGATGAGCTCGCCGAGCTCGACGTTCCGGACGACGTGGACGGCGACGACTAACCAGGTTCTCAGCACCGGCGGAGCCACATGAGCCGGCGATCTCGTATCGCCGGCTTCGGCTCCGCCGGTCTGCTCGTTCTGCTCGGGATCGCCTGCGCGGTGGTCTTCAGCGGGGCGCTCGGCCAGAACCTGGCGTTCGTGCTCGTGGCGCTCGGGCTGGTGCTCGCCACCAGCCTCGTGTTCTACGAGGTGGGCCTGACCGAGGATCGCGCGCGCGCGCGAGAGGACAAGGCGCGCCGGCGCGAGGAAGCGCGCCGGCGTGAGGCCGAGCGCGAGGCCGCCGCCAAGCTGGATGACGCCAAGCGCGGGCACGCGGAAGAGCGATCTCCGCGGATCCGGCTCGGTCGCAGCCGCGGCCGGCCGCGGCGCCTGCGTTGACAGATTCCGACCCGCGGGTACCATGTGAATCCGGATTCACATGGCGACCATCGACGTCACCAATCCGGCCCGCGAGGTCCTGAACCAGGCGCCGCCGCTCCAGCCGGTCAACCTGTTCGAGGTCGATCTCGCCCTGCGCGAGGCCCTCGACCGCGAGGGCGGCGGCTGGGGCGCCGACCGGGTGCGCGAGGCCGGCGCGTTCGCGGGCAGCGTCGAGGCGCTCGAGCACTGCCGGCGCGCCGAGCGCAACGTCGCGATCCTCCGCACCCACGACCGGTACGGGAACCGGATCGACGAGGTCGAGCTCGACCCGTCGTGGCACGCGCTGCTGCGCGGCGCGGTCGAGCGCGAGGTCCACAGCCTGCCCTGGCGCACCGAGCCCGGCGCCGGGGGCCACGTGGTCCGGGCGGCGGTGTTCATGGTCTACGGCAACGTCAACGCCGGCGTGATGTGTCCGGTGTCGATGACCTATGCAGCCGTGCCCGCGCTCCGGGACGGTTCACCCGACCTCGCGGCCGAGTGGGAACCCCGCCTGACCGCGCCCGATTACGACGCCGGCGCCCTCGCCGGGATGGCGATGACCGAGAAGCAGGGCGGCTCGGACGTCCGCGCCAACATCACCCGCGCCGAGCCGCTTGGCGACGGCCTGTACGAGATCCACGGCCACAAGTGGTTCTGCTCTTATCCGCCCTGCAGCGTCTTCCTGGTGCTGGCCCAGGCTCCCGCCGGACTGTCGTGCTTCCTCGTCGAGCGCGGCCCCGGGATGGAGTTCCAGCGGCTGAAGGACAAGCTGGGGACGCGGTCGCTTCCGTCATCCGAGGTCGAGTTCCACGGAGCGCTCGGTCGCCTGGTGGGCGACGAGGGGCGCGGGGTGCCCGCGATCATCCGGATGGTCAACCACACTCGGCTCGACTGCCTGCTCGGCGGCACCACCGGCATGCGGCGGGGCACGGTCGAGGCGATCCACCACGCCCGCCACCGTGCGGCGTTCGGGGCGCTGCTGGTCGATCAGCCTGCGATGAGCAATGTCCTGGCCGACCTCGCGATCGAGTCCGAAGCCGCCACGGTCGCGGCGCTGCGGGTAGCGCGCGCGTACGACTCTCCGGACGAGGGCGCGTTCCGGCGGTTCGCCACCGCGGTCATGAAGTACTGGGTGTGCAAGCGGGCCGCGTCGCACGCGGCGGAGGCGCTCGAGTGCCTCGGCGGCAACGGGTTCGTGGAGGACTCCGGCCTGCCGCTCCTCTACCGCGACGCGCCGCTCAACTCGATATGGGAGGGCTCGGGCAACGTCGCCGCGCTCGATGTCCTGCGGGCGATGGTGAAGGAGCCCGACGGACTGCCGGCGTTCCTGGATGAGTGCGCGCTCGCGGCCGGCGCCGACGCGCGGCTGGACGCGCACCTGGAGGGCGTGCGCGCCTCTATGTCCGAGCTGTTTGCGTCCGGCGAGCCGCAGTTTGGCGCGCGGCGGATCGTCGAGGACCTGGCCGTGGCGTTGCAGGGGTCGCTGCTCGTTCGGAACGCCCCGCCGTCGGTTGCCGATGCCTTCTGTGCGTCTCGGCTCAGCGGCGGTTCCGGGGGCCGGGTCTATGGGACCCTCCCCACGGGTGTCGACGCCGGCGCGATCGTCGACCGCGCGCTCCCGGCGTGACCACGGTCGCGGGCCTGGCGACGCGACAGCATCTGCTGGCGGCCGCACGCGAACTGATCGAGGACGGCGGCTACGCCTCGGCGTCGGTGGTCGCGATCGCCGAGCGCGCCGGCGTCGCCTCGGGAACGCTGTACCGCCACTTCACCTCGAAGGAGGACCTGTTCGTCGACGTGTTCCGGTCGGTGTGCTCACACGAGGAGCGCGCGATGGTGGCCGCCGCGGAGTCGCTGCCCGCCGGCGCCGCCGCGGTCGAGCGCCTCGAGGCGGTGCTGACGACGTTCGCCCGCCGGGCGTTGCAGAACCGACGGCTTGCCTGGGCACTGCTGGCCGAGCCGGTCGACCGGCGCGTCGATGCCGAGCGCCTGGCCTACCGCGAGCGCTACGCATCGCGGGTTGCCGCCGAGCTAACGGCCGCGGTCGCGGCAGGCGAAATCCCCACGCAGGACGTCGCGTTCACCGCTGCCGCGCTGGTCGGGGGCTGCGGCGAGGCCCTGGTCGGCCCGCTGTCCGCCGATGAGCCGTCGGCCGAGGACGTCGTCGGATCGCTCCGAACGTTCGTCCGCCGGGCGATCGGGGCGCCGGCATGAGCGACGCGGTCCGGGTCGAGCGCGATGGTCCCGTGACGACCGTGTTGCTGTCGCGCCCCGAGCGCAGGAATGCGGTCGACGGCCCGACCGCGGCGGCGCTGGCGGACGCGTTCCGGGGGTTCGACGCCGATCCGGATGCCGCGGTGGCGGTCCTATACGGCGAGGGCGGCGTGTTCTGCTCGGGCGCCGACCTGAAGGAGGTGGGCGGCCCCGCGGGCAACCGCGTCGCCCCCGACGGCGACGGCCCGATGGGCCCGACGCGGATGCGGCTGGGTAAGCCCGTGATCGCGGCGGTGGCCGGGTACGCGGTCGCCGGCGGCCTCGAGCTCGCGCTCTGGTGCGACATGCGCGTGGCGGAGGAGGGCGCGACGCTCGGCGTGTTCTGCCGGCGGTGGGGGGTGCCGCTGATCGACGGCGGGACGGTCCGGCTCCCGCGCCTGATCGGCGTCTCACGGGCGATGGACATGGTGTTGACGGGGCGGCCGGTTTCCGCCCGCGAGGCGCTCGACATGGGTCTGGTCAACCGGGTGGTGGCGGATGGGTCGAGTCGCGCCGCTGCCGAGGCGCTCGCGAGTGAGCTCGCCGCGCTCCCGCAGCGGTGCCTGCGGGAAGATCGGCTTTCTCTCCTGGAGCAGGACGGGCTCGATGAGCCGGCCGCGCTGGCTAACGAGCTCGGGCACGGGGTGCGGTCGCTTGAGGAGGTCCAAGCCGGATTGGACCGCTTCCGGTCGGGGGCTGGCCGCCACGGCGGGGCCGCCTAGGCCTGGTCGAGAAACCCCTCGTATACCGCGGTTTCTCGACCAGGCCCCGGTGGCCGATGAGTTTTCGCTCACCTCACGGTCTTAGGATGCGAACCCCATGGCTCTCGTCTGCGTTCACGGACCGTTGCGGAAGCTCGCCGGCGGGCTCCGCCGAGGTCCAGATCGGCGGCGCCACCGTGGAGGAGCTCCTGCGCGGCCTCGAGCACGAACACCCCGCCGTCTCCGGCTGGATTCTCGACGAGCGCGGCACTGTTCGCCGCCATATCAGCGTGTTTGTCAACGGCGAGCGGGTCGACCAGCGGACGGCCGTCGCCGCAAGCGACCGAGTTGAGGTTTTGCCCGCAATCACGGGAGGAAGATGACCGAGCTGCTGCTGGGAACGAAGAAGGGCCTGTTCGTGCTCGAGGGCGAGCCGGGCTCGAGTTTCGAGGTCTCGAGGTGCGCGTTCGCGGGCGAGCCAGTCGACTTCGCGATGCGCGATCCGGTCAGCGGCCGGGCGATCGCCACGTCGACGTCGCCGTTCTACGGCCCGAAGATCTGGTTCGCCGACGACCCGGCCGGCGAGTGGACCCAGGCCGAGGGGGTCGCGGTCCCCGAGGGGGGCGAGCAGGCGCTCGAGCGGATCTGGGTGATCGTCCCAGGCGACGGCGGAGCGCTGTACGCCGGTGGCGATCCCGGCGTGCTGTTCGAGAGCCGCGACGGCGGCGCGACCTGGGAGCTCAACCGCCCCCTGTGGGAGCACCGGGTCAGCGAGGACTGGCAACCGGGCGGCGGCGGTCTGTGCCTGCACTCGATCGTGCCCTGGCCTGGCGAGCCCGATCGGCTTGCGATCGCCGTGTCGGCCGCCGGCGTGTGGCTGACCGAGGACCACGGCGAGACGTGGCGGCGCGGCAATCGCGGCATCCGCCCGCGTTACCTGCCGGATGACGCGCCCGAGGACACGTTTCAGCTGTGCGTCCACCGGATGGAGCGCGCGAAGCGCGATCCCGAGCGCATGTTCATCCAGTTCCACGGTGGCGTGTACCGCTCCGACGATGCCGGCCAGACCTGGAACGACATCGGATCCGGGCTGCCGTCCGACTTCGGCTTCCCGCTTGCGCTCGACCCGAGCGACCCCGACAGCGCCTATGTGATCCCGCTCACAGGCGATTTCGACCGCGTGACCCCCGAGGGCCACGTGCGCGTGTACGAGACCCGCGACGGCGGCGCCACCTGGACGCCGCGCGGCGACGGCCTCCCGGCCGAACAGGCGTATCTCACCGTCCTTCGCCGCGCCTTCGACCAGGCCGGCGAGGGCGAGGCGCTGCAGCTCTACTTCGGGGCGACGTCGGGCGACGTGTTCGGTTCCGGTGACGCCGGCGGCAGCTGGTTCGAGGTCGCCTCGCGCCTCCCGCCGGTGTTCTCGGTCACGGCGAGCGCGTAGCCCCGTTCTTCAGGCCGCCGGCCCAGACGAGCAACCGTTCGACCTCGCGTTCCGTCAGGCCGACCGCGGGGTCGGTGGTCACCAGCAGCGTGGGCCCCGGACGGGCGGCTGCCCAGTCGCGGCACGCCCCGTCGTGGGCGTCATCGATCCAGGCCATCGGCCTGGACGGCTCGACGTGGAGGTCGATCGCGCCGAGCTTCCAGTGAGCCTGGGTAGGGCGTTCGCCATTGTCGAACACGACGTGCGGCAGGGGCCCATCCAGCCCGAGCGCCAGCGGCAGGTAGTCGTTGGCCTTCTCCTCCCAGCCGGTGCACCAGGCCAGTTCGTACGCGGTTCTTAGGCGTCGCAGGTACGCTCCGGCAGTGCCCGAGAGGAAATGGGCGATCCCGTCGACCAGTTGATAGCGGCCGGCGGGAGGAGCGGCGTGGTCGAACCCGAACAGGGAGATGACGCCATCGACGTCGATCAGGAGCAAGGGACGGTCCATGAGTGAACTGATGCTGTCACGGGTACACATCTGGCCGTAGCCGTCGGGTTGACTCAAGCCCGCCGCTCGTGCTGCCGAAGTTCCCCGTGACGGCGAGCACGGATCGCTCGCCCCGCCACCTAGCAATGAGCTCATTTTTCGGCATCTTCCTCGCGCTTCTGTGCGCCCTGGCCACGAATGTCGGCTTCCTGTACAAGCATCGGGGCGCCTGCGCGGCGCCGGCGGTGGACATCCGCCGGCCGCTCCGCTCGGCCAAGGCCCTGTTCGCCTCGCCGCTGTTCACGATCGGATGGGTGATCGGCGCCGGCGCGTGGGTCTTCCACGTCGCCGCGATGTCCGTCGCCCCGCTCTCGCTCGTCCAGGCCGTCCTGGCCGGGGGCATGGTCCTGCTGGCGATCATGGCCGAGCAGATGCTCGGCTGCCGGATCGGCCGCCGCCAGTGGATCGGCCTCGGACTGACCGCGTTCGGCCTGATGCTGCTCGGCTTCACACTTCCCGCCGCCCACGGCGCGGACTCGCACTTCTCGATCGCCGGCATGATCGCGTTCGAGGCCGTGCTGATCTCGGCCGGAGGCCTACTGATCATGGGACCGAGCATGGGCGCGCCGGAGCACCACCACGGCTACATGCTCGGGGCGGCCTCCGGGATCCTGTTCGGGGTCTCTGACGTGGCGATCAAGGCGATCTCCGGGATGGTCGGCCACTCCGGCCTCGCCGGACTCCTCACCCCGTGGCTGCTCGTATGCGTCGCCGCCTCGGTGGCCGCCTTCTACGCCTCGGCCAAGGGTCTCCAGGACGGCGACGCGGTCCCCGTGATCGCGGTCACCGGCACGGCCGCCAACGTCGCCGGGATCATCGGCGGGTTCATCGTGTTCGGCGATCCGCTTCCCGCCAGCCCGATCGCGCTGGTCGTCCAGTGCCTCGCCTTCCTGCTGGTCGTCGGCGCGGCGTGGCTGATGCCGGCCCCGGTCCGCGCGGCCTCGCCGGTTGCGGTCGCCGCGGCTGCTGCTTAGCCTGGGCCTCGCTTCGCTCGGCGTCCGTGGGGCCGTGCGGGCCCGTCCGGACCGGTCGCGGGCGCCCCGCCGGGCACGGACGCCCGGCGGAACGGCCCCACGGATGCCGCGCAGCGGCCCATCCTCCGCATCGGCCAACGGCCCGTCCGGTCTGCACAATTGCCCTGGCCTAGCAGGGCCGATACCGTTGTACAAAACGGCACACGACTGGAGGAACCGGATGGCGAGCACCGAGGAGGCAGTTAGGACGGGGGAGAGCACGCTCCAGGAGCTGGCCAGGCGCCACCTGTGGATGCACTTCACCCGCATGTCGGCGTACCACGATCACGAGGTGCCGATCATCGTCCGCGGCGACGGGTGCTACGTCTGGGACGAGCACGGGAAGCGCTACCTCGACGCGCTGTCCGCGCTGTTCTGCGTGAACATCGGCCACGGTCGCGCCGACGTCGTCCAGGCGGGTGCTGATCAGGCCAAGGAGCTCGGGTTCTTCACGAACTGGTCCTACGCCCACCCCCGCGCGATCGAGCTGGCGGCCCGGATCGCGTCGCTCGCTCCCGGCGACCTGAATCGCGTGTTCTTCACGAGCGGCGGCTCCGAGGCGGTCGAGTCCGCCTACAAGCTCGCCCGCCAGTACCACAAGCTGACCGGCAAGCCGAACAAGACCAAGCTGATCGCCCGCGAGATCGCCTACCACGGGACCAGCATGGGGGCGCTGTCGGCCACCGGCATCACCAGCCTGCGGCAGCCGTTCGAGCCGCTGACACCCGGTGACCACCACGTCCCCAACACCAACACGTACCGGCTGCCCGACGGCATCAGCGAGAGCTGGTTCGCCGAGTCGATTGCGGAGAAGATCGAGTTCGAGGGGCCGGACACGGTCGCGGCCGTGATCCTCGAGCCGGTGCAGAACGCGGGCGGTTGCTTCACCCCGCCGGACGGGTACTTCGAGCGCGTCCGCGAGATCTGCGACGAGTACGACGTCCTCCTGATCTCCGACGAGGTGATCTGCGCCTGGGGGCGTCTCGGTGAGTGGTTCGGGGCGATCAAGTACGACTACCTGCCCGACATGATCACGACCGCCAAGGGGATCACGAGCGCGTACGCGCCGATGGGCGCGGTGATCGCGTCCGAGCGGGTGTTCGCGCCGTTCCAGACCGGCACGCACAGCTTCACGCACGGGTTCACGTTCGCGGGCCACCCGGTGTGCTCGGCGATCGCGA
Organism: uncultured Solirubrobacterales bacterium; assembly: GCA_963737055.1. Taxonomy (GTDB): domain Bacteria; phylum Actinomycetota; class Thermoleophilia; order Solirubrobacterales; family Solirubrobacteraceae; genus Palsa-465. The sequence continues at coordinate 117,830 of CAVTRE010000007.1, forward strand.
TGGCGAACCTCGACGTGTTCGAGCGCGAGGGCATCCTCGAAAACGTTCGCGCCAACGAGGGGAAGTTCCGCGAGATGATCGAAGGGCTGCGGGACATCCCGATCGTCGGCGACGTTCGCGGCACCGGCTACTTCCTGGCGATCGAGCTCGTCAAGGACCAGGAGAGCAAGGAGACCTTCGACGACGAGGAGTGCGAGACGCTGCTGCGCGGATTCCTGTCCGGCGAGCTCTACCGCCGTGGCCTGATCTGCCGCGCCGATGACCGGGGCGATCCGGTGATCCAGCTGTCGCCACCGCTGATCGCGGGGCCCGAGCAGTTCGCCGAGATCGAGGAGATCCTTCGCAGCGTGCTGACCGAGGCCGGCGAGCGGATGCACGTGCATTCGGGGACGGGGCACTTTGCTGTCCGCCCAGGTGTGTAGCGCTCGATGCTGACCGTAGGGGACCTGCTGCGCGATCTGGACGTCCGTCTGCTCGCGGGCGAGCGCGGTCTGCACCTGCCGGTGCGGTGGGTGCACATCTCCGAGCTACTCGATCCGACGCCGTGGCTGTCCGGTGGGGAGCTGCTGCTCACCACCGGGATGCAGCTGGACACGCCGGCCCAGGCCCGGGAGTACGCGGCGCGGTTGGCCGATCATCACCTGGCCGGGGTCGGGTTCGGGACGGGCTTCAAGCACACCGCGGTCCCGGAGGCACTTCTCGAGGTCGCGGCCGAGCGCGAGTTCCCGGTGTTCGAGGTTCCGTACGAGGTGCCGTTCATCGCGGTCACCGAGGCGGCATTCACCCAGCTCGTCAACGAGCAGTACGCCGTGCTGCGCCGTGCCCTGGCGGCGCAGGAGCGGCTCGAGCGGATCGTCCTGTCGGAGCGGGGCCTCGACACGCTCGTCGCCGCCCTGGCCACCCTGATCGGGGCGGCCGTCGTGGTGTTCGACGCGCGCGGTGAGCCTTTGCAGCAGCACGCGTTCCGGCGGCCGATCGAGCCCGAGGTGCTCGCGGGGTTGCGGGAGGAGGTCCGGGAGCGCGCCCGCCGGCGCGAGGCGCGGACGTTCATGCCATCGCTGGTCGATGGCAACCAGGGGCTGGCGCTGCCGGTCGCGTCCGATGGGACGCCGGGATCGGGATCGGGGACGGGCTCCGGCTCTGGCTCGGGTCCTGGTTCTGGCTCCGGCTCTGGCTCGGGCTCCGGCGGCGGCTCGGGCCGTCCGCCCGAGGCGTGGCTGGTGGCGATCAAGGACACCGGCGCGCTGTCGGACTTCGACCGGCTGACCCTGCACCAGGCGGTGACGATCGTCGCGCTCGAGCTGCTGAGGGCGCGGGTGGCCGGGGAGACCGAGCGCCGGCTGGCCGGCGACGTGCTCGACGCCATCGTGAGCGGCGAGCTCAGCGGGACGGATGTCGCGCGGCGGCTGGCCCCGTTCCTCGGGCTCTCGGACCGGGTAGCCGCGATCGTGCTCGCCCCCGCCGGCGACGGGCGGCCGACCGGTGCGTCGGTGGAGGCCGCGCTGTGGTCGGCGCTGCGAGACGAAGCGGCGCCGGCGCTGGTGGCCTCGGTCGATTCGTTCGCGTGCGCGCTGGTTGACGCGGGCGGCGGTCCCGAGGAGGAGCTGTTCGCCCTCGGCGAGCGGGTCGCCGCGGCGGCAGCGGCTCAGCTGCGCATGGAGGTCCGGGTTGGAATCGGGCGCTCGGTGCCGGTGGTCGACGCCCGGCGGAGCTTCCACGAGGCGCGGTGCGCGTTGGAGGCCCTTGCGCTCGGCGCGGTTGCGGTCCCGAATGGGAATGGGTCGGCGCCTTCGGCGGGGTCCGTTGCCGGGGACCGCCCGCGGGTGGGGACGTACAAGGATCTCGGCTCGTTCCAGCTGCTCCTGTCATTGCAGGACGACGAGGCGCTGCGGCTGTTCTGCGACTCGATCCTGGGGCCGATCGAGGCCAGCGAGGGTCCGTATGGGGGAGAGCTGATGCGCTCACTCGAGGCCTTCATCGAGGAGAACGGGCAGTGGGAGCGGGCGGCCCGGCGGCTGTACTGCCATCGCCACACGCTGCGCTACCGGATCCGTCGCGTCGAAGAGCTGACGGGGCGGAACCTGGGATCGGCCCGCGATCGGATCGAGTTCTGGCTGGCGCTCCGGGGCCGGCAGCTGGTGAGTTGAGCCTGTGGATGCAGATGGTTGCCGAGCAACCGGGAAGGCGGTCATAGCGTGAAGGTCGGGGTTCCAACAGAGGTCAAGTCGGACGAGTACCGGGTGGCGCTGACGCCGGCGGGCGTGCGCGAGCTGGCCGACGCCGGACACGAGGTTTTCGTGCAGAGCGGCGCCGGGCGCGGCTCGGCGATGTCCGACGAGGGATACGCGGCCCAGGGGGCCACGATCCTCCCCGACGCGGACGCCCTGTTCGAAGAGGCGACGCTGATCGTCAAGGTCAAGGAGCCCCAGCCCGAGGAGGTCGGGCGGCTGAAGCCCCACCACACCCTGTTCACGTACCTCCACCTGGCGGCAGACGCTTCGCTGACGCGGCGGTTGATGGAGTCGGGGGCGACGTGCATCGCCTACGAGACCGTCGAGGACGCGCGCGGGCGGCTGCCGCTGCTGGCGCCGATGTCCGAGGTCGCCGGCAAGATCGCCACCCAAGCCGGGGCGTTCATGCTCGAGAAGCCTTTGGGTGGGCGCGGGATTTTGCTTGGGGGCGTCCCGGGGGTCGCGGCCGCGAACGTGATGGTGATCGGCGGCGGGGTGGTCGGTATGAACGCGGCGTTCATCGCGCTCGGGATGGAGGCGACGGTCTACGTCTACGACCGGAACATCGACCGCCTGCGGGAGCTCGACATCGCCTTCGGCGGGCGGGCGGACACGTGCTTTGCGACGACGCTGGAGATCGAAGAGCGGTTGCCGTATATGGACCTCGTGATCGGAGCGGTCCTGGTCCACGGCGCCCGTGCGCCGCGGGTGATCACGCGGGCCCAGCTCGGGCTGATGAAGCACCAGGCCGTGCTCGTGGATGTCTCGATCGACCAGGGCGGCTGCTTTGAGACCTCGCGCCCGACCACCCACTCCGACCCGACGTACGAGGTGGACGGGATCACCCACTATTGCGTGACCAACATGCCCGGGGCGGTCCCGATCACCTCGACCTACGCGCTCACCAACGCCACCATCCCGTACGTGCTCCACGTCGCCACCGTGGGTGTCGTCGGCGCGATCACCGAGAACCCGGGGCTGAAGCTGGGCGTGAACGTCGCCGGCGGGAGCGTCACGTACGCGCCGGTGGCCGAGGCGGTCGGGGTGCCCTACGTGCCGGTCGACGATGCGCTCGGGGTGGCGGCGGCGTAGTACGCGGATTCGCGGGCGCGCGCGGGCGGGCGGTTGCGCGGGTAGGTTCGCTTGGATTGCCGGCGCTGGTCCGCGGGTGGTTTCGGGCGTTATACGAGGCGGCGCGGGGGTGTATTTCTCACCAACGCGACCCCTCGGCACCCGCATTGGTCGGATAAGCGCCTGTGAGGCGCTTATGTTGCCGGCGGTGGCTGGGCGGTGGCGCTTTGGCGAGTTATGGCCGGCGGCGACCCCCGGGCGGCACGCCTTCCGGTGGTCGCGGGGCGCCACACTGTGGAAACAGTCTCGATTTCCGGCCCTGCTACGCTCCGGTCCGCATGCCGACTACTAGCCAATTGATCCGCAAGGGCCGTACGCCGCCCAAGAAGAAGCTGGCCACGCCGGGCCTGAAGTCCGGCAAGGGCCGGAAGAAGAAGGTCGCCGCTCCTCAGCGACGGGGCGTGTGCACGCGCGTGTACACGACCACGCCGAAGAAGCCGAACTCGGCGCTGCGGAAGGTCGCCCGTGTGCGGCTCACGAACGGCATGGAGGTCGGCGCGTACATCCCCGGCGAGGGCCACAACCTCCAGGAGCACTCGGTGGTCCTGGTGCGCGGCGGCCGGGTCAAGGACCTTCCGGGGTTCCGCTACAAGGTGATTCGCGGCACGCTGGACGCCGCCGGCGTGGGCGACCGCAAGAAGGCGCGCTCGCAGTACGGCGTGAAGGCGAAGTAGCCAACCGATGCCGCGTCGCGCAGCCGCTCAGGTCCGGCCGGTCGAGCCCGACCCCGTTCACCGCAATCGTCTGGTCCAGCAGGTCATCAACAAGGTGATGCTGGACGGCAAGAAGTCCGTCGCCGAGCAGATCGTCTACGACGCGCTCGCGATCCTGGGCGAGCGGAGCGGTAAGAACCCGGTCGAGCAGCTCGAGGCCGGGATCAAGGCGCTCACGCCGGTACTCGAGGTCAAGTCACGCCGGGTGGGTGGCGCCACTTACCAGGTGCCGCTGGAGGTCCCCGCCCGACGGGCCCGCACGCTTGCCGTCCGCTGGCTGGTGCTCTTCGCGCGCCAGCGCAGGGAGAAGTCGATGGCCCAGCGGCTCGCGCACGAACTGCTCGACGCCCAGCAGCAGCAGGGCGGCGCGTACAAGCGCAAGGACGACGTCTACCGCATGGCGCAGGCCAATAAGGCCTTCGCCCACTATCGCTGGTAGGCGGCTCCGCTGGTGCGCCCCCGGCAAAGCTGACGCGAGGGCTGCCCACCACACGGGACCGGGGGCTGCAGTGAGACAACCCTCGCGTTTTCCAAGAGTAACGGCGGATTCCTGACGCCTTGCACTGCTGAACCTGCAGTGTCAGGATGCCGACCTTCGAGCGTTGAATCGTGAGAGGGCTTTAACCGTCTGCCGGGCGCGATGCGGGGTCGGCGGGGCGCGGTGCGGCGTCGACGGACCGGGGTGGGGCGAGCAGCAGGAACCCGACGCCGCCGCTGACGAGCAGCACGATCGCTCCGAGCGTCTCCATGTACAGGCCGGCGCTCGGGCTCGCGGTGCCCTCGACGTACTGGCCTGCGCCGGACCCGATCAGGCCGGTGGCGTGGACGTCGGGTAGGTCGCCGAGCAGCGCGATCAGGAGCGTGACCACCCCGAGGAGCGCGATCGCGAGGAGCGCCGTGCGGTTGCGGTACCGGTAGGCGGCGAACGCGAGCACGGCCGCGAGCAGCGCGAGCGGGATCGGCGCCCAGGCGTGATTGCCTCCGGTCCCGATGGTCTTGACCGGTGCCGCGCTGGTGGCCACGTGCACGTGGTAGAGGGCGGTGAACTGCGAGACGATGATCAGAAGCGCGCCGAACCCGGCCGCGAGAACGACCGCGACGAGGGCGCCCGAGCGCCCCTCGCGGGGTTGGGAATGAGGCTCATGATCGGGCGCTGAAAGGACGCGTTCACCCCGCACGAGCAGGCGCCCGAAAGGCTCAGATCCTCTGCTATATTCGGCGTTGGCCTCGGGTGGCACGCTCACCTGCGCTTGCCCCCAGGCACGCAGGTTCCCTGTAATGGAGTCGTCCACCGCATAGACCCCCGCCCCTTCCCGACAGGTGCGTCGTGATTGGGCCCTCCGGGCCCTTTTTCATGTCCGCAGCTTTCCTCGGGAGAACCGGTGCAGTTTGGTAGCGCCGGACCGACGCCCCTCTCCCCCCAATAACTACTGCTCATGCCTAGAACATTCCCTCTGAACAAGATTCGCAATATCGGGATCATGGCTCACATCGACGCCGGTAAGACGACGACGACTGAGCGCATCCTGTATTACACAGGCCGGACCTACAAGATGGGGGAGGTTCACGAGGGCGCGGCCGTCATGGACTGGATGGCGCAGGAGCAGGAGCGCGGGATCACGATCACCTCCGCGGCCACCACGGCCGAGTGGAAGGGCCATCGGATCAACATCATCGACACGCCCGGGCACGTCGACTTCACCGTCGAGGTGGAGCGCTCGCTGCGCGTGCTCGACGGCGCGATCGCGCTGTTCGACTCGGTTGCCGGCGTCGAGCCGCAGTCCGAGACCGTGTGGCGCCAGGCCGACAAGTACCGCGTCCCGCGCATCGCCTACATCAACAAGATGGACCGCATCGGCGCCGACTTCCACCGCGGCGTGCAGACGATGGTCGACCGCCTCGGAGCCAACCCGGTGCCCGTCCAGCTGCCGATCGGCGCCGAGGCCGACTTCCGCGGGATCATCGACCTGATCGGCATGAAGGCGATCGTGTACAAGGACGAGCTCGGCAAGGAGCAGGACGTCATCGAGATTCCCGCGGAGTTGGCCGACGAGGCCGCGGCCGCGCGCGACAAGCTGCTCGATGAGGTCTCGCACCACGACGACGAGCTGGTCGAGATGATTCTCGAGGAGCAGGAGATCTCGCCGGAGCGCCTCAAGGAGGCCATCCGCAAGGCGACGCTGGCGATCCAGATCACCCCGGTGCTGTGCGGCTCGAGCTTCAAGAACAAGGGCGTGCAGGTCCTGCTCGACGCGGTGCTCGACTACCTGCCGAGCCCGCTCGACGTGCCGCCGGTTGAGGGCTTCGAGCCCGTCAAGGGGTCAGACAACGGCGGCGCGCCGGCGCATCGCGATGCCTCGGACGACGAGCCGTTCGCGGCCCTTGCCTTCAAGATCATGGCCGACCCGTACGTCGGCAAGCTCACCTACTTCCGCGTGTACTCGGGTCAGCTCGAGGCCGGGGCGCGCATCCTCAACGTCAACACGGGCCGGACCGAGCGCATCGGGCGCATCCTGATGATGCACGCGAACGAGCGCGAGGAGGTCAAGGAGGTCCATGCCGGCGACATCGCCGCGGCTGTGGGGATCAAGCAAGTCGTGACCGGCGACACTCTCGCCGCGCCCGACAAGCCGATCAAGCTCGAGACGATCGAGTTCCCCGAGCCGGTGATCAAGGTCGCGATCGAGCCGAAGACGAAGGCCGACCAGGAGAAGATGGCGACGGCGCTCGCGCGCCTGGCCGAAGAGGACCCGACCTTCCAGGTCCGAACCAACGAGGAGACCGGGCAGACCGAGATCTCCGGAATGGGCGAGCTTCACCTCGAGGTGCTGGTCGACCGGATGTTGCGCGAGTACAAGGTTGACGCCAACGTTGGCCGCCCGCAGGTCTCCTACCGGGAGACGATCAAGGGCACCGCGCACAAGGTCGAGGGCCGGTTCGTCCGCCAGACCGGTGGCGCGGGCCAGTACGGAATCGTCTACGTCGACGTCGAGCCGGCGCCGGGCGAGGGATTCGACTTCGTGAACAAGATCAGGGGCGGGTCGATCCCGACCGAGTTCATCCCGGCGGTCGAGAAGGGCATGGAGGAGGCGATGGAGAACGGACCGCGTGCGGGCTACCCCATGGTGGACGTACGCGCGACGCTGACCGACGGCAAGTACCACGACACCGACTCCTCGGAGCTGGCGTTCAAGGTTGCCGGGTCGCTCGCTCTCAAGGCGGCGGTGGCGCGGGCCAAGCCGATCCTGCTCGAGCCGATCTTCGCGGTCGAAGTCGTCACTCCCGAGGAGTTCATGGGCGACGTGATCGGCGACCTCAATCGCCGGCGCGGCCACGTGAACGGGATGGAGCAGCGCGGCAACGCGCAGGTCATCACCGCGTACGTTCCGCTCGCCGAGATGTTCGGGTACGCCACCGACGTACGGTCCAACACCCAGGGCCGCGCGACGTACACGATGCAGTTCGAGCGTTACGACGAGGTCCCGCCCAATATCGCCGAGCGCGTGGTCGGAGACCAAGGGCAGGCGGCGGCTTAGCCGCACTGACCCGGCAAATCTTTATATCCTGAATAGGTTCGTCCTGAGACGGACACCACTACAGAAACAGAAGGAGCGAAAGCAAAGTGGCGAAAGCCAAGTTCGAGCGAGATAAGCCCCACGTCAACGTCGGGACCATTGGTCACATCGACCATGGCAAGACGACGCTGACGGCGGCCATCACCAAGGTGCTGAACGAGAGGTACGGTGGCACGGAGGTTCGATCGTTCGAATCGATCGATAACGCTCCGGAAGAGAAGGCTCGCGGCATCACGATCGCGACCTCTCACGTCGAATACCAGACTCCGAACCGGCACTACGCGCACGTCGACTGTCCTGGACACGCCGACTACGTGAAGAACATGATCACGGGCGCCGCCCAGATGGACGGCGCGATCCTGGTCGTGTCCGCGGCCGATGGCGCGATGCCCCAGACGCGCGAGCACATCCTGCTCGCTCGTCAGGTCGGCGTGCCCTACATCGTTGTGTTCCTCAACAAGGTCGACATGGTTGACGACGAAGAGCTCCTCGAGCTCGTCGAGGTCGAGATCCGCGACCTGCTGTCCGAGTACGACTTCCCCGGGGACGACATCCCGTTCGTCGCCGGTTCCGCGCTCAAGGCACTCGAGGGCGACGAGGAGTACGAGGCCAAGATCCTCGAGCTCGCAGAGGCACTGGACACCTACATTCCGGAGCCCGTGCGCGATCTCGATAAGCCGTTCCTGATGCCGGTCGAGGACGTGTTCTCGATCACCGGCCGCGGGACGGTGGCCACGGGTCGGATCGAGAGCGGGATCATCAAGACCGGTGAGACCGTCGAGATCGTCGGGATCAAGCCCACCACTTCGACCGTGGTGACCGGCGTCGAGATGTTCAAGAAGAACCTCGATCAGGGTCAGGCGGGCGACAATGCGGGCTGCCTGTTGCGTGGCACCAAGCGCGACGAGATCGAGCGCGGCCAGGTGCTCTGCAAGCCAGGCTCGATCACGCCGCACACCAAGTTCAAGTCCGAGGTTTACATCCTGAAGAAGGAGGAGGGCGGCCGTCACACGCCGTTCTTCACCGGCTACCGGCCACAGTTCTACTTCCGCACCACCGACGTCACCGGCGTGGCGAGGCTGCCCGAGGGCACCGAGATGGTCATGCCCGGCGACAACGTCCAGATGGAGATCGAGCTGATCCAGCCGATCGCCATGGACCAGGGGCTGCGGTTCGCGATCCGCGAGGGCGGCCGTACGGTCGGCTCGGGGGTCGTCAGCGAAGTAATTCAATAGTTGTCGAGGCGGCGGTGCCTTCGGGCCCGCCGCCTTTTTAGTGACAGATACGACCTTTTGGGGCGGGCCCCGAAGCCCGGGGCTCGCCCTCAACACTGAAGAGACAGAGATAAAAAGCCTTGGCAACGATTGCCCAAAACAAGATCCGAATCCGCCTGAAGTCCTATGACCACACGGCGATCGAGACAGCGGCGAAGGAGATCGTCGAGACGGCCACGCGCACCGGCGCGACCGTCTCCGGTCCCGTGCCGCTCCCGACCGAAAAGAACGTGTACTGCGTGATCCGCTCGCCGTTCAAGGACAAGGACTCGCGCGAGCACTTCGAGATCCGCACGCACAAGCGGCTGATCGACATCCACCAGCCAACGCCGAAGACCGTCGACTCGCTCCAGCGTCTCGACCATCTTCCCGCGGGCGTGGATATCGAGATCCGCCTGGCGTCCTGAGACCGATGGCCGCGATCCTCGCCAAGAAGCTCGGTATGACGCAGCGGTTCCTCGACGATGGACGCGTCGAGCGCGTGACCGTGCTCGAGGCCGGCCCGTGTCCCGTGACCGCGATCCGCACCGTCGAGCGCGACGGCTACGAGGCGGTCCAGCTGGCGTTCGGGCAGTGCAAGGAGAAGTCGATCACCAAGCCCGAGCTCGGGCACTTGAAGAAGGCCGACGCGTCCGCACACCGCCACCTCGCGGAGTTCCGCGACGAGGCGGGCGAGCTGCTCGTGGGTCAGACCGTGACCGTCGAGGCGTTCGCCGTCGGCGACAACATCAAGGTCTCGGGCAAGACCAAGGGCAAGGGCTTCCAGGGAACGATCAAGCGCCACAACTTCAGCAGCGGACCGAAATCGCACGGCTCGCACAACGTCCGTGCGCCGGGCTCGATCGGCGCGTCGGCGACGCCGTCGAGGGTGTTCAAGGGCGTGCGCGGTCCGGGCCGGATGGGCGGCGGGCGCGTCACCCAGCGCGGCCTGACCGTGGTCGAGATCATCCCCAACCAGAACCTGATGCTCGTCCGCGGCGCCGTTCCCGGCCCGCGTGGCGGGACCGTGGAGGTGCGGACCGATGCCTAGCGCGCCCGTACTCGGCGGCGGAAGCTTCGCGCTCGATTCGACCGCCTTTGAGGTGTCGTTCAACATGCCGCTGGTGCACGAGACCGTGCGCGCCGAGCTGAACGCGCGCCGTCACGGCACCGCGTCGACGAAGACGCGCGGCCAGGTCCGGGGCGGCGGTGCCAAGCCGTGGCGCCAGAAAGGCACCGGCCGGGCCCGCGCCGGATCGTCGCGTTCGCCGGTATGGACCGGCGGTGGCACAGTGTTCGGCCCGACCCCGCGCCACTACACCGTGAAGGTCAACCGCAAGGCCCGGCGGGCTGCGTTGCGCAGCGTGCTCTCGCTCCACGCTGGTCGCGGGTCGCTCGCGGTATTCGACGCCGCGGCATTCGACGAGCCTTCGACCGCGCGCGCGGCGGAGCTACTCACCGAGTGGGGCGCGACCACCCCGACGCTGGTCGTCCTGACCGAGTCCGAGGCCGCCGCCGGCAAGTCGTTCCGAAATCTTTCCCACGCCCGCGCGCTCCCGGTCGAGGACACCGGCGTCGCCGATCTCGTCGGGGCCGCGTCGGTGCTCGTGTCGCAGGCGGCGATGGAGTCGCTCGTCGCGCGCGCCTCGGGCACGTCGTCGGCCGGCGACGAAGACGAGGAGGAGGCGGCCTGATGGAGCCCACGCAGGTGATCATCCGCCCGGTTCTGTCGGAGAAGACGTTCGCGCTCGCCGAGGTCGGCAAGTACACCTTCCGCGTCCACGACAAGGCGCACAAGACGCAGATCCGCCAGGCGATCGAGCAGCTGTTCGACGTCAACGTCCTCGAGGTCCGGACCGCGAACGTCCACTCCAAGCCCAAGCGCCGTGGCCAGACCCGCGGACGCACTCGCCAGTGGAAGAAGGCGATCGTGCAGGTGCGCGAGGGCCAGACGATCCCGATCTTCGGTGGACTGGAGGCAGGCGAGTAAATGCCCATTCGTAAGCCGAAGCCAACCTCGCCCGGTCGGCGCTTCGTCACCTATCCGGACTACGCCGAGATCACCCGGACCGAGCCCGAGAAGTCTCTGGTCGAGGGGCTCAAGAAGTCGGGCGGGCGGAACTCGTACGGGCGGAAGACCTCGCGCCACCGCGGCGGCGGGGCGAAGCGTCTGTACCGCAAGATCGACTTCAAGCGCCGCAAGGACGGGATCCCGGCCAAGGTCGCGCACATCGAGTACGACCCCAACCGGTCGGCCTACATCGCGCTGCTCCACTACGCCGACGGCGAGAAGCGCTACATCCTCGCGCCCCAGCGGCTGCGCGTGGGCATGACCGTGCAGTCGGGCGATCGCGCCGAGATCCGCGTGGGCAACAGCCTGCCGCTCGGCAACATGCCCGCCGGCACCGTCGTCCACAACGTCGAGCTGACCCCGGGGCGCGGCGGCCAGATGGCGCGCGCGGCCGGCGCCGGCGTGCAGCTCCTGGCGAAGGAGGGCGACCACGTGACGCTCCGCCTGCCCTCGGGTGAGATGCGGATGGTGCGCGCCGAGTGCCGCGCGACCGTCGGGTCGATCGGCAATACCGACCACCAGAACGTGTCGATCGGGAAGGCCGGACGCAAGCGCCATCTGGGCGTGCGCCCGCAGACCCGCGGCACGGCGATGAACCCGGTCGACCATCCGCACGGCGGCGGCGAGGGCTCGACGACGCCCGGGCGCCACCCGGTGACCCCGTGGGGCGTGCCCACTCTCGGGTATCGCACGCGGCCGAAGGGCAAGGCTTCAGACAAATTGATAGTGCGCGGACGCAGGAGAGGTAAGAAGCGATGAGTCGCTCCAGCAAGAAGGGACCGTACGTTCAGGAGCGGCTGATGTCGCGGATCGAGGCCATGAACGCCTCGGGCGAGAAGCGCATGCTGCGCACCTGGTCGCGTGCGTCGACGATCTTCCCGGAGATGGTTGGTCACACGATCGCCGTCCACGACGGCCGCAAGCACGTGCCGGTGTTCGTCACAGAGTCGATGGTGGGGCACAAGCTCGGCGAGTTCGCGCCGACGCGGCTGTACCGCGGACACGCCGGAACCGGTAAGAGGCGATGAGCCCGGAAGACACGCCAGAGACGCCAGAGCCCGAGACCCCGGACACCGACGCCGCGCAGGCCGAGGACGCTCCGAAGGCCGAGGACGCTCCGAAGGCCGAGGACGCTCCGCAGGCCGAGGAGGCGCCGAAGCGACGCCGTCGCTCGCGGAAGAAGCCGGCCCAGACGACCGAGGTCGCGGCCGAGCTGTCCGCCGACGACACCGGCGACGCCGTCGACGAGACCCCGGAGGACGTGCAGGCCGAGGAGGCCGCGGCAGACGTGATGCTCGAGGCCGACGCCGAGGCCGAGGGCGAGGACGACGCCGAGGCGGAGGCCGAAGAGGAAGCCGACGAGGAGGCGCTGGCCGATCTCGAGCCCGTCGAGGAGGAGGCTGAGGCGCCCGCCCCGTCGCGGAGGCGTCGCCGGCGCGGTGGTGCCGCAGCCGAGGCCGAGGCCGCCGAGGAGGAACCCGCGGCGCCGGCCGCTCCCACGCCCGCCCCCAGCCGCCGGAGAAGGGGAAGCGCGGAACGGCGGGATGTGGTGGTTCGGGCCCAGGCCAAGTACGTGCGATCGTCCGCCCGGAAGGCGCGCCTGGTGTGCGATCACATCCGCGGAAAGAGCGTTGAGGATGCGCGAGCTATCCTCGCTCACACCTCGCGTGCGGTCGCGCGCGACTGGAGCAAGCTGCTCGAGTCGGCGGTGGCCAACGCTGAGAACAACCACGAGCTCGTCGGCGAGGACCTGTATGTGAAGGCGGTCCACGCTGACGAGGGTCCGACGATCAGGCGCTTCCGGCCGCGCGCGATGGGCCGAGCGACGCGGATCCGCAAGCGGACCAGCCATCTCACGATCTTGCTCACGCCGAAGGACTAGTCACAGATATGGGTCAAAAAGTTCATCCCGAGGGTCTCCGCGTGGGCTACATCCACGACTGGAAGTCGAACTGGTTCAACGAGCGCCAGTTCGCTGACTTCCTCGACGAAGACACGCAGATCCGCAAGCACATCATCGGACGGCTGTCGCACGCCGGCCTGTCCGACATCACGATCCGCAAGAACCAGAACGAGGTCGAGGTCAACATCCATACGGCCCGGCCCGGGATCGTGATCGGTAAGTCGGGGTCCGAGGTCGACCAGCTGCGCCGTGACCTGCATCGGATCACTTCCAAGCAGGTCAAGGTCAACATCCTCGAGATCAAGCGCCCTGAGCTCGATGCGCGCCTGGTGGCGCAGTCGATCGCCGAGCAGCTCCAGAACCGCGTCGCCTTCCGCCGCGCGATGAAGCGCGCGCTCACGAGCGCGATGCGATCCGGCGCCAAGGGCGTGAAGGTCCAGGTCTCCGGGCGCCTGGGTGGCGCCGAGATGGCGCGCACCGAGGGCTACTCCGACGGACGCGTGCCGCTGCACACGCTTCGCGCCGACATCGATTACGGCTTCCACGAGGCCCGCACCACGTTTGGGCGGATCGGCGTCAAGTGCTGGATCAACAAGGGCGAGATCATGCCCGAGGGCTACACCGGCGCCGACCTGACGATCATGGACGAGCCGCCGCCCCAGGCGCCCGAGCGCGACGGCCGCGGCGGACGCGGCGGGCGCGACGGACGCGGTGGTGGCGGCGGTGGCCGCGGCGGTCGGGGCGGTGGTCCCGGCGGTCGTGGCGGCGGTCCCGGTGGTCCGGGCGGTCCCGGTGGCGGACGTGGTCCCGGCGGACGCGGCGGTGGTCCCGGTGGCGGCGGACGCGGTCCCGGTGGTCCGGGCGGTCCCGGCGGCGGCGGTGGTCGCGGCGGCGGACGCGGTCCGGGTGGTCCGGGCGGTCCCGGCGGCGGCGGTGGTCGCGGCGGCGGACGCGGTCCGGGTGGTCCTGGCGGTCCCGGTGGCGGACGTGGTCCTGGCGGCCCTGGTGGCGGCGGCGGTCGCGGCGGTGGCCGCGGTCCCGGCAGTGGCTCCGGTGGCGGACGCGGTCCCGGCGGTCCCGGTGGCGGACGTGGTCCCGGCGGCCCAGGTGGCGGCGGTGGTGGACGCGGTCCCGGCGGCCCCGGTGGCGGTGGCGGTGGCGGCGGCGGTGGCCGCGGCGGCAACCGAGGCGGCGGAGGCGGCGGAGGCGGCGGCTCCCGGCCGAGCTCGCCGGGCGGTGACCGCTGATGCTCGCTCCCAAGCGCGTGAAGCACCGCAAGGTGCACCGCGGACGCCGGCGCGGCATGTCCCGCGGGCAGACCAAGGTCCAGTTCGGCGAGTACGGCCTCAAGGCACTCGACGCCGGGTGGCTCACGAACCGTCAGATCGAGGCCGCTCGAATCGCGATGACGCGCAAGATCAAGCGCGGCGGCAAGGTGTGGATCAACGTCTATCCGGACAAGTCGTTCACGAAGAAGCCGGCCGAGACACGGATGGGATCCGGCAAGGGCTCACCCGAGGGCTGGGTCGCCGTGGTCAAGCCCGGGCGAGTGATGTTCGAGCTCGCCGGCGTGCCCGAGCCGCTCGCGCGCGAGGCCATGCGGCTCGCCGGTCACAAGCTTTCGGTCCGCACGAAGTTCGTGATGCGAGAGGACGCGTGAGATGAGAGCTTCCGACGTTCGTGACCTCACCGATACCGAGTTGCGCGAGCACATCCAGACCGCTCGCCGCGAGCTGTTCGGGCTGCGCTTCCAGCACGCCACGTCCGAGCTCGAGAACACCGCCGGCCTGAAGCGCGCAAAGCGCGAGATCGCCCGAGCGTTGACGGTCCAGCGCGAACGAGAACTGAGAAATGGCTGAAGAGACAGACAACACCGAAACTGAAGAGACCCCGGACGCCGCGCCCGAAGCGGCGGCGGCGCCCGAGGACACCGCAACGCCCGCCGCTGCGGCCGAAGCGGCTGCTCCGAGCGAGCCGCAGGAGGTCGTCGCGCCCAAGGAGCGCCGGCGCCGTGCCCGCGCAGGCAAGGCGGCCAAGACCCCCACGCGGAAGCCCCGCACCCCGGAGGAGCGCCAGGCCGACCGCCTCGCCGAGCGGCGCAAGAAGGCGGGACTCCGGCGCGTCGAGCGCACGCGCAGCCGCGAGAAGGCGCGCGCGAGCCGCACCGCCGTCGAGACGACCCCGCCCCGCGAGCACGGGCCTGGCCGGCAGAAGACTCGCCAGGGCGTGGTTGTTTCCGACAAGGCCGACAAGACCATCACCGTTCGCATCGACATCGCCCGGCGCCACCGGCGCTACGAGAAGATCGTCCGCACCTCGAGCACGCTGCACGCCCACGACGAGACCAACGACGCCCACATCGGCGACACGGTGATCGTGCGCGAGAGCCGTCCTCTGTCGCGTCTCAAGCGCTGGCGCCTGGTGGAAGTGGTCGAGAGAGCCGAGTAGCGACGGGACCCCGCGATGATCCAGAACGAGACACGACTTCGAGTCGCCGACAACACGGGCGCCAGGGAGATCCTGGTGATCCGCGTGCGCGGCGGCCACCGGCGCCGCTACGCGGGTATCGGGGACATCGTCACCGCGACGGTCAAGCAGGCCAGCCCCCAGGGGTCGGTCAAGAAGGGCGAGGTGGTCACCGCGGTGGTCGTGCGCACCCGCAAGTCCTACGGCCGCGAGGACGGCACCTACATCGCCTTCGACGAGAACGCCGCGGTGCTGATCGATAACCAGAACAACCCGCGCGGCACGCGCATCTTCGGGCCGGTCGCGCGCGAGCTGCGCGAGCGCAACTTCATGAAGATCGTCTCGCTCGCTCCGGAGGTGCTGTGATGCCAGCGAGACTCAGGACCGGCGACGAAGTGATCGTGATCGGCGGCAAGGACCGCGGCAAGCGCGGCAAGATCCTCCGCGTCGATCCGAAGCACCAGCGCGTGTTCATCGAGGGCCTGAACATGATCAAACGCCACCAGCGTCCGCAGCAGGTCGCCGGTGCCCAGCGCGCCGAGCAGGTCGGCGGCGTGATCGAGCGGGAAGGTCCGATCCACGTGTCCAACGTGATGCTGGTCGACCCGAAGGAAGGCAAGCCCACGCGCGTCGGCGTCGAGCTTCAGGACGGCAAGCGTCTGCGGATAGCGCGGCGGAGCGGAGCGAGGGTCGACTGATGCCGCCGGCACGCCTGAAGACTCGCTACGACGAGGAGATCCTGCCCGCGCTGATCGAGCGCTTCGGCTACTCGACCCCGATGCGGGCGCCCCGGATCGTGAAGATCACGGTCAACATGGGCGTCGGCGACGCCAAGCAGGACTCGAAGATGCTCGAGGCGGCGACCGACCAGCTCGGCACGATCACCGGCCAGCGGCCGAACGTCCGCCGGGCGCGGAAGTCGATTGCCCAGTTCAAGGTCCGCGAGGGGATGCCGGTAGGTGTCGCTGTGACGTTGCGCGGGGCTCGTTCGTATGAGTTCCTGGACAGGCTTATGTCGGTGGCGATTCCCCGGATCCGCGACTTCCGCGGGCTGAGCCCGCGCTCGTTCGACGGCCGTGGGAACTACTCGATGGGCGTCCGCGAGCAGATCATCTTCCCAGAGGTGGACTACGACGAGGTCGACCAGGTCCGCGGCCTGGACATCACGATCACCACCACGGCCCAGAGCGACGACGAGGCGTTCGCGCTGCTCGAAGCGCTCGGAATGCCGTTCGCCAGAGAGGGCCGCCCCGACGCGGCCGCGACCCAGACTTAAAGGAACACATGGCCAAGACTTCCCAGATTGTTCGCCAGAGGCGCACGCCGAAGTACAAGACGCGCGGCTACACCCGGTGCCGCCGATGCGGCCGGGCCCGCGCGGTGTATCGCAAGTTCGGCGTATGCCGGATCTGCCTGCGCGAGCTGGCACACAACGGCTACGTCCCCGGCATGACCAAGTCGAGCTGGTGAGGACCGAACCGTGTCGATGACCGATCCCATTGCCGACTTCCTGACCAGGCTCCGGAACGCCGCCAACGCCCAGCATCACGACGTGACGATGCCGTCGTCGAAGCTGAACCGCGAGCTTGCCCGCATCCTCCGCGAGCAGGGATACATCGAGGCCTACGAGGTACACGAGAACCGCTCGGGACGGCCGGGCGACCAGCTGACGATCACGCTCAAGTACACCCAGGCCCGCAAGCCGGTGATCAGCGGGCTTCAGCGGGTGTCTCGGCCGGGTCAGCGCACGTACGTCGACCACGCCCACATCCCTCGCATCGACGGTGGGATGGGGACCGCGATCATCTCGACCTCCAAGGGCGTCATGACCGGCCACGAGGCCCGCATCGCGGGCGTCGGCGGCGAGGTCGTGGCTAAGGTCTGGTAGACCCTCTCGCGCGCATGTCCCGCATTGGCAGACAACCCATTCCCGTACCGGCCGGAGTGACGGTCGCGATCGAGCCCGAGCTCGTGCGCGTCAACGGTCCGAAGGGCGAGCTGTCAGAGCGCGTCAACCGCGACATCAAGGTCGAGCAGGTCGACGATCAGATCGTCGTCACCCGGCCGACCGATCGCGGCGAGCACCGCGCGCTCCACGGGCTCACCCGCACGCTGGTGGCGAACATGGTCCAGGGCGTCACGAACGGGTTCGAGAAGCGGCTCGAGATCCAGGGCGTCGGCTACCGGGCCCAGCTTCGGGGTCGCGACCTCGAGCTCGCGCTCGGGTA
This sequence comes from uncultured Solirubrobacterales bacterium, assembly GCA_963737055.1. GTDB lineage: Bacteria > Actinomycetota > Thermoleophilia > Solirubrobacterales > Solirubrobacteraceae > Palsa-465. The sequence continues at coordinate 135,401 of CAVTRE010000007.1, forward strand.
CTCGCACCCGGTGTCGATCAAGGCTCCCGACGGCATCGAGTTCGAGGTGCCGCAGCCGACGCGGATCGTCGTCAAGGGCGCATCCAAGCAGCAGGTGGGCGAGACCGCGGCCCTGATCCGCAAGCAGCGCAAGCCCGAGCCCTACAAGGGCAAGGGCATCCGCTACGAGGGCGAGTACGTGGCAAGAAAGGTCGGTAAGCGGGCATGACCGTGATGACCAAGCCCGCGGCGCGGCTCAAGCGCCGGCGCCGGGTGCGCGCCAAGATCCACGGCACCGCCGAGCGGCCGCGCATTTCCGTGTTCCGCTCGAATCGTGGCGTGTTCGCGCAGCTGATCGACGACGACTCCGGGCGCACGCTCGCCTCGGTCAACTGGACCGAGGCCGACCTGCGCGGACTGAAGCGGATGGAGCAGGCGACACGGGCCGGCTCTCTCCTCGCCGATCGCGCCAAGGCGGCCGGCGTCGACACCGCCGTGTTCGACCGCGGCGGCTACAAATATCACGGGCGCGTTAAGGCGCTCGCCGAAGGCGCCCGCGAGGGCGGCCTGACCTTCTAGTACCGCTAACCTGGACCTCCCGATGCCTTCCGTACGCGATCGCTCAGTTTCTTCAGCCGGCCTCGACCTCCAGGAGCGAGTCGTCGAGATCAACCGCGTGGCCAAGGTGGTCAAGGGCGGACGCCGCTTCTCGTTCACCGCGCTGGTCGTCGTCGGCGACGAGCGAGAGATCGTCGGGATCGGCTACGGCAAGGCCAACGAGGTGCCGGTGGCGATTCAGAAGGGCGTCGAGCGGGCCAAGAAGAACCTGTATCGCGTCCCCAAGCACGGCTCGACGATCACGCACCAGACGACGGGCATCTTCGGGGCCGGGCGCGTGTTCTTGAAGCCGGCGGCCCCCGGAACCGGCGTGATCGCCGGCGGCGGGGTGCGCGCCGTGCTCGAGCTCGCCGGAATCCACGACATTCTGTCCAAGTCGCTTGGGTCGCAGAACCCGATCAACCTGGTCAAGGCGACGATGGCCGGGCTGCAGTCGCTGCGCACGCCCGACGAGGTCGCGGAAATTCGCGGTCTGTCGGTCAACCAAGTGCTCGGCCTGGCCACCGACGAAGCGGAGCCGGTCGCCGCCGAGACGATTTCGGCCGCTCCGAGCGCGAACGGCAGTGGCGGATCGACCGAGGCCACGACCGCGACTGAGGCGGCGCCCGCCGAGACCGAGGGGTCTGAGGCGTGAGCAAGCTGGTGGTCACCCAGCGGCGGTCGCGGAACGGCTCTGACCAGCGCCAGCGCGACACGCTTCGCTCGCTCGGACTGCGCCGGATCGGCCAACGCGTCGAGCACGAGGACACGCCGCAGATCCGGGGGATGATCGCGAAGGTCTCCCATCTCGTCGACGTCTCGGAGGAGTCCTGATGGCCGAGGACGCCACACCCCAAACGCCCCAGGCCGAAGAGCGCGAGGAGCGCATCGGGCTCCACAACCTGAGGCCCGCGCCCGGGTCACGCAAGGCCCGCAAACGCGTCGGCCGCGGCGAGGGGTCGGGCACGGGCAAGACCTCCGGTCGTGGCCAGAAGGGCTGGGGCTCGCGCTCGGGCGCAAAGCGTCGCGTCCGGTTCGAGGGCGGCCAGAACCCGATTCACATGCGGATGCGGAAGCTCCGCGGCCCGCACATGAAGAAGTCGATGCCGTTCGAGCCATTCCGGACGCACACCCAGCCGGTCAACCTGCTCCAGCTCGAGGCCCGCTTCGAGTCCGGCGCGTCGGTGACTCTGGATGAGCTGCGAGCCGCGGGCCTCGCGAGACGCAAGGAGATTCCGGTCAAGATCCTCGCCAAGGGCGAGCTGACCAAGCCGCTGACCGTGCACGCTCACCAGTTCTCGAAGACCGCGCGCGAGCGGATCGAGGCCGCCGGCGGCACCTGCCAGATCGTCGAGGAGTCGGCCGGCAGATGATCGCGACGATCCTGAGTTCGTTCAGGGTCGCCGAGATCCGCAACAAGCTGCTGTTCACCGCTGCGATCCTCGGCCTGTACCGCCTGGGGACGCACATCCCCGCGCCGGGCATCAACGCGTCCGCGGTCAACGCGATCCAGAACAACTTCGGCGGCTCGAGCATCCTCGGCTTCCTGAACCTGTTCTCGGGTGGCGGGCTCGGCCGGATCGCGATCTTCGCGCTCGGGATCATGCCCTACATCACCGCGTCGATCATCCTGCAGCTGCTGCAGGTGGTCGTGCCCTCGCTCGAGAAGCTCTCCAAGGAGGGCGAGGTCGGTCAGGCGAGGATCACCCAGTACACGCGGTACCTGACGGTCGGCCTGGCGTTCGCCCAGTCGATCGGCTACGTGTTCCTGTTCCGCACCTTCGAGCAGTCAGCCGGCGTCACGGTGATCCCGAACTTCAACCTGGCCAAGGTGCTCTTGATCGTGATCTCGCTGACCGCGGGGACCGTGCTGCTGATGTGGATGGGCGAGCTGATCACGCAGCGCGGCATCGGCAACGGAATCTCGCTGATGATCTTCGCGAGCATCGTCGCCCGAATCCCGAACGGCATTCACTCCTGGTGGACCAACCCCGACCAGGTGTTCAAGGTGATCATGCCGTTCATCGTGATCGGCGTGGTCGCGGCGATCGTGTTCGTGCAGGAGGGCCAGCGCCGGATCCCGATCCAGTACGCCAAGCGGGTGATAGGGCGGCGGATGACCCAGGGCACCCAGACCTACCTCCCGTTGCGCGTGAACATGGCCGGCGTGATCCCGGTGATCTTTGCCGCCAGCATGATGGCGATCCCGCCGACGCTCGGGCAGCTGCTCGGACAGAACCGCAACAACTTCTGGACCGACGTCCAGAGCTTCTTCAGCCCCCAGGGCTGGCATTACGTCGTCGGTGAGAGCTTGCTGATCATCGTGTTCACCTATTTCTACACGGCTGTCACGTTCAACCCGGTCGACCAGGCGGAGAACCTCCGGAAGTACGGCGGGTTCATCCCCGGGGTCCGACCAGGGCGGCCCACGGCCGAGTTCCTCGACCGCATCCTCGCCCGCCTGACGTTCCCGGGCGCGTTGTTCCTGGCCGCGGTCGCCGCGCTGCCGACGATCTTGATCAGCCAGACGTCGGCCAACTTCTTCTTCGGCGGCACCTCGATCCTAATCGTGATCGGCGTCGCGCTCGACACGATGAAACAGCTCGAGGCGCAGCTGATGATGCGCAACTACGAGGGCTTCTTAAAGTAGCCCGGGCGGGGTCGCCCGGGCGGGATCGCATCCAAGGATCCAACCGGGCCTGCCCTCTTAGGCGAGCGCTTGCGCAAGCTCCCCGCGCGTCTGGATGTCGAGCTTGCGGTAAGCGTTCCGCAGGTGGTACTCGACCGTCTTGGGCGTGACGAACAGCGCTTGGGCGATCTCGCGGTTGCTCTGACCGGTCGCCGCGAGCTCGGCGATCCGCCGCTCGGACGGGGTCAGCGATGCCGGTCCGCTGAGCAGAGCCTCGCGCCGGGGCCGCGCGCCCGCGGCGGCGAGCTCGACCCGGGCCCGCTCGGACAGTGCCACCGCCCCACCTCGCCGGGCGAGGTCTGCCGCCCGCTCGAGCGGCTCGCGCGCGTCCGAGCGGCGGTTGTCCCTGCGAAGGGCCGCCCCGAGGTCGACCAGCGCGCGCGTCGACTCGAGCCGCGCCGGCCCGTTCGAGGCGAGCCGCGCCGCGGTCCGTAGGCTGCGCACGCCGCGGGTGCCCGGCTCGCACAGGCCGATGATCCGCCGGGCGCGAACCCGGAGGTGGAACACGTCCGTCCTCTCGGCGCGAGCGAGGGCGTCGCCGGCGAATGCGAGCGCGCGCTCGCGATCGCCGAGCATCAGCGCCGCCTGGGCGGCGGTCCCGCGCCACTCGCAGTAGCCGAGGTATCCGACTGTCCGTTCGCCGATATCGCCGACGGCCAGCGCTGCGTCGAGCGCCTCGCGAGGCCGGCGCTGCGCCAGCCGGAGCTCCGCGAGCGAGTACAGCCGGAGCACGTCCTCGATGTCCTGCGGCTCGTCGAGCGGCCCGTCCTCGTCCAGCACGGCCTGGGCCTGGTCGAGCTCGCCGCGCTCGATCAGGCAGAGCGCGTAATGCGCGGCCGCCGAGCGGGCGAACTGCTGCCAGGCGTAGCGGCGCGCGTCGCGCGCTAGCTCGAGGTCGGCGAGCGCGTCCGTGACCTGGCCCTGCCAGAGCAGCGGCAGACCGCGGACATAGCTGGCGGTGGCGAACGCGAGCGGCCAGGCGTGCCGGCGGGCCTCCTCGAGCGCGGCCTGTGACACTTCGAGGGAGCTCTCGAGCTCGCCGTTCAGCAGAAAGGCTGCGGTGACCAGCCTCCACCCGATCCACTGCGGGTTCGCGTCGGACAGCATCCGCCCGCCATCCCAGGCTCGCTCGGTCAGCTCGATCGCGTTATGCGCCGACTCGCCCGTGGTCGTGGCGTGGAGCGCGGCGTGGGCGAGTAGCAGCCGCTGCCCCTGGGTCCTCGGGCCCTTGACCGCATGCTCGACCACCCGGGTGGCCCGCTCGAGCGCGAGCGGCTGGAGGTCCGGGACGATCGACGCCGTCGAGATGAAGCTGGACTCGAGCTCGTCGCGGAGCTCCAGCTCATCGGGATCCTTGGGCGCGGCCGGCAGCTCGTGCAGCGCGGCGTCGTATGCGCCGGCTGCCTCTTCGTGGCGCGCGAGAGCGTCGAGCGCGCGTCCGAGCTGGAGCCCGAGCTCCGCGCGCCGGCGGGGGTCAGCCGACGCGGCGGCGGCCTGCTCGAGGTGGTCGGCGGCCGCCGGCCGGCCGAGCGCCGCCTCGGCGGCGCCCAGCTCGGCGAGCACCTCGGGGCGCAGCTGCGCCGTTGGCGGCTCCTGGAGCGCGCGCTCGAGATACCGCGCGGCGGGCTGCGCGGCGCGGGCCTCGCGAGCCGCCGCCCGTAGCTGCTCGACCACCCACGGGTCGCCGCCGGCGTGGCCGAGGAGCAGATGCGCCGCGACTCGCTCGGCGTCGTCGCCGTCGGCGTGGAGCAGCCGAGCGGCGTCGAGATGGCGGCTGGCGCGCTCGAACAACGGGACGTCCTGCTCGATCGCGTGCTGGACGAGCGGATGCACGAACCGCAGCGGCTCGCGGGCGAGCACGATCTCGACGCCGGCCAGCGCGTCCGCCGCGGCCGTGGCGGCGTCGATCGGGAGCCCCGCCAGCGCGGCTGCGCGCCGCAGAGGAACGTCGTCGCCGAGGATCGCGATCGCGCGTGCGAGCGCCGCCGCCGTCGCGCCGAGCCGCCCGACCCGGACGCGCAGCGAGCGGATCACGGCATCGGGGGCGAGCGCGCGGGCTCGGCGCGTGAGCGCGGCTCCGCGCAGGCTCTGCTCTTCGGCCAGCGCCGCCAGCAGCTCGTGAACGTAGAACGGGTTGCCGTTCGTGACCTCGATGCTGGCCTCGACCACGGCGGGATCGGCGCGCTCGCCGAGCGCTCCGCGGGCCAGCTCCTCCACGGCCTCGTGGCCGAGCCCGCTCAGGCCCTCGAGCCGCACCTGGGGATGACCGGCCACGCGGTCGAGCGCGTCGGCGGACTCGCCGCCGACCGCGGGGCGGCGGGTCATCACGAGCGCGACCGGCAGCTCGTCGAGCCGGTGCAGGACATAGAGGACGAACTCGAGCGAGGCGACGTCGCACCAGTGGAGGTCGTCGATCGCCAGCATCGTCGCCCGCGCCTCAGCCGCGCCCGCCATCATCGTGAACAGCCCATGGGACATGGTGAGATCGCCGGCGTCGCCCGGGTCGAACATTTCCTCGCGCGCGCCCGCAAGCGAGCGCACGCGCTCGGGCGCCTCAGCCAGGAACGCACGGCGCCCCGCCGGCGGAAGCTCGCTGAGCAAGGCGCGGATCAGCTGGCCGGCGACGCCGAAGGCGACGTTCTGCTCGAGCTCGGCGCCCGCTGCCCGCAGCACCCGCAGGCCGCGTCGTCTGGCGTCGTCGAGCGCCGCCTCGTGAAGGCGCGTCTTGCCCATTCCGGCGTGCCCCTCGATCAGAAGCGCCCGGCCGTTCCCATCCTGGACCGCGTCGAGGGCAGCGGAGATCGCCTGGAGCAGATCGTCGCGCTCCAGGAGCCCTGCGCGTCCGCGCAGGGACCGACCACGTCTGTCGGGCGCCTCCCGCACCGGCATATAGAGCTTTGTACCCGGATTGGAGTCTTGCCAAATCCTGGGGTACTTGCCTGGGGCGAGTTGTAAATCGAACAGCCATATTCCTGAGCGTGACGAGGGGCACATCTCAGCTGCGGCTCGCGATCGAGATCGGTTCCGAGCCAATCGCCGGCTGGGTTTCGAACGGCACCGGAGTCTCGAAGTCGTTCCATGGCTGGATCGAGCTCACCGCGGTGATCGAGGCGGCTCGCGGCGCCTCCGCGACCCTCGGGGAGCCGGGGGAGACCCCATCGAAACACTAGGGTCGATCCCTGGTGCGAAGGTCTCGGAGCTTTAGTTAGCTACCGCAATCGCATGACTCGGACGTCGAACACAAACCGGATCAGGGAAAGCGCACCGGCGCGGATCCGTCGTGAATGCGGGAGCAAGATTCGAGGCAGGGGGCAAGCTCAGGCGGGCCTGGGGGCGCAGGCCCGCCGTGGGGGCAGTTGTTCAGTGCAGAGTGGATCTCGGGGCGCAGATCCACGTTGGGGGCAAACGTAGGGGGACGCCAGCAGACAGCGGTGGCGACTTTGGCAGCGCACGGGGGGGTCGGCATGGAGGCCGGCCCGGCGCCTGTCTTGGGGCAATAGTCGCGCTCCGCTCCGACCGAACGCACGAGGGCCTGAGTCGCGCACACGACTCGGGCCCGGTGTGTTTTTGGGTGCGTCGGCTCGATACAGTGGGGCCCTCGTGTCAGAGCTCAACCTGATCCTGTTCGGTCCTCCGGGCGCGGGCAAGGGAACGCAGGCGGATCGCCTGCGTTCCGATTTCCAGCTCCCGTACATCGCCACCGGCGACATGCTGCGGGCGAACGTCAAGAACGGCTCGGAGCTGGGCAAGAAGGCCAAGGAATACATGGACGCCGGCGAGCTCGTCCCCGACGATCTGATCGTGGCGATGGCAGGCGAGCGGCTGGCCGAGGAGGACGCGCGGGACGGGTTCATCCTCGACGGCTTTCCGCGTACCGAACCTCAGGCCGAGGCGCTCGACAAGCAGCTCTCGCAGATGGGCCGGCGGATCACCGCGGTCCTGCTGATCGACGTCCCCGACGACGAGCTCGTGCGGCGGCTGTCGGGCCGCCGCGTCTGCGTCAAATCGGGGCACAACTACCACGTCGACTTCGACCCGCCCAAGCACGACGACGTATGCGATCAGGACGGCTCGCGGCTCGTCCAACGAGACGACGACAAGCCCGAGGTGGTCAAGAAGCGACTGCACGTGTATCACGATCAGACCGAGCCCGTGATCGACTACTACGATCAGAAGGGAATCCTTCGTCGCGTCGACGGCACTCGTCCACCGGCCGAGGTTCACGACCACATTCGCGCGGTGATCGCGACGCTGCGACTCGAGGAAGACGTTTGATCATCAAGAAGACACCCGAGGAGATCGAGAAGATGGCCGCCGCCGGCGCCATCCTCGTCAAGACCATGAACTTGCTGGCGGGCAAGATCCGCCCCGGCGTGACCACGGCCGACCTCGATCAGGCCGCCGAGAAGTTCATCCGCTCACAGGGGGCGACGCCGGCGTTCAAGGGTTACCGCGGCTTCCCGGGTTCGATCTGCGCGTCGCCGAACGAGATGATCGTGCACGGCATCCCGGGTGGGTATCCGCTCGCGAAGGGGGACATCCTGTCGGTCGACATCGGCGTCGTGTACGACGGGTGGGTCGCCGACGCCGCGCGGACGTTCCCGGTCGGACCGATCAGCCCGGTCGCCACGAAGCTGTTGCGGGTCACCGAGGAGTCGCTGTTCATCGCCGTCGACCAGTGCGTCGCCGGCAACCGCCTCGGGGACGTATCGCACGCGATCCAGGAACACGTCGAGGCCGCCGGCCTGTCGATCGTTCGCTCCCTCGTCGGCCACGGGATCGGGCGCGAGATGCACGAGGACCCGCAGATTCCCAACTACGGCAGCCCGGGTACCGGGATCGTGCTCGAGGAAGGGATGGTGCTGGCGGTCGAGCCGATGGTCACCGCCGGCCGCCACGCCGTGCGCGTCGGCGACGATCACTGGGCGATCTACTCCCAGGACGGGTCGCTGGCCGCGCACTTCGAGTTCACGATCGCGATCACCGCCGCCGGGCCGCAGGTCCTGACGCCCTGGCACGAGTCAGCCGGCGCGCGGCTGGCGCCGGCGAGCCACTCGCGCGTGGCGTAGCTTTTGGGCCGCCTGCGGCGGCGTCCATGGGGCCGGTTCCGCCCGGCTTCCGTGCCGGTCGGTCGTGTTCGCGACCCCGGCCGGGCATGGACGCCCGGCCGCACGGTCCCACGGACGACGGCCGAAGGCCGGCCCCAAAAGCTCGTGAAACCGCGCCCCGATCCCGGGGGCGGCACGCCAACCGACCCCTGCTAATATCACGGGTTGCCCTCGGAGCGCGAATTGTGTGCGCGGACGAGGCGCCCTGCGGCGCGGTAGCGGCGGCCATAACGGTCTCCAGAGCCGGGCTGCGGGAACTACTGGAAACAGTCGACGAGAGCGAAACCGTGAAAGTACGACCCTCGGTCAAACCGATGTGCGAGAAGTGCAAGATCATCCGCCGGAATGGGCGGGTCCTGGTGATCTGCTCGAATCCGCGTCACAAGCAAAGGCAAGGTTGAGATGGCACGCATCTCCGGTGTCAACATCCCCCTCAACAAGCGCGTTGAGATCGGCTTGACGTACATCTACGGGATCGGTCGTTCGACGTCCAACAAGATGCTCGCTGAGCTCGGCATCGAGCCCGACCGCAAGGTCCGCGACCTCACCGAGGAAGAGGTCATCAAGCTGCGCGAGCTGATCGACAAGGACTTCATGGTCGAGGGCGACCTGCGCCGCGAGCGGTCTCAGAACGTCAAGCGACTTCAGGAGATCGGCTCGTATCGTGGGCTTCGCCATCGCCGCGGGCTCCCGGTCCATGGTCAGAACACCAAGACCAACGCGCGCACGCGCAAGGGCCCGAAGCGGATGCAGGTGGCGGGCAAGAAGAAGGCCGCCAAGAAGTAAATGCCAGCTCCTCGTAGACCTCAGCGCGGCCGCCGGCGCGTTCGCAAGAACATCCCGATCGGGCAGGCCCACATCAAGACCTCTTTCAACAACACGATCGTGTCCCTGACCGACCGCGAGGGCAACGTGATCGCGTGGGAGTCGGCCGGCGGTGCGGGCTTCAAGGGCTCGCGCAAGTCGACCCCGTTCGCGGCCCAGGTGACCGCCGACGCCGCGGCCCGCAAGGGCATCGAGCACGGCCTCCAGCGGGTCGAGGTGTTCGTCAAGGGCCCGGGCTCGGGCCGAGAGACGGCCATCCGGTCTTTGCAGGCGGCAGGACTCGAAGTGACGGGCGTCAAGGACGTCACCCCGCAGGCTCACAACGGGGTCCGGCCCCGGAAGCGGAGGCGTGTCTGATGGCTCGTGACACTTCGCCCCAGTGCAAGCAGTGCCGCCGCGAGGGACAGAAGCTCTTCTTGAAGGGCGAGCGGTGCCTGACGGACAAGTGCGGCGTCGAGCGGCGGTCATATCCGCCGGGCGACCATGGACGAGGACGCCAGCGCCAGAGCGAGTACCGCGTCCAGCTCCGCGAGAAGCAGAAGGCCAAGCGCTACTACGGCGTGCTCGAGAAGCAGTTCCGGATCTACTACGACAAGGCGACCCGCCAGCCCGGGATCACCGGCGAGAACCTGCTCCGGATGCTCGAGTGCCGGTTCGACAACGTGCTCGTCCGGTTGGGATTCGCCGCGAGTCGGAGGCAGGCGCGCCAGCTCATCCTGCACGGGCATTGGACGGTCAACGGCCGGCGCGTGAACATCCCGAGCTACCAGCTCCGGGATGACGACGTGATCGCGATCCATCCGCGGTCCTCGGCAACGCAGGTGATTCGCGACGCCACCGAGCTCACCGGGCAGGTGCCGGCGTGGCTACAGGCAGACCACGATTCGCTCACGGCCAAGGTGCTCCGCAAGCCCGAGCGCCGCGAGATCGCAGCTCCTGTGCAGGAACAGCTCATCGTCGAGCTGTACTCCAAGTAGGAACAAGCTTTGAGCCGCGCGCCCGGGTATGGCCGGCCGCGGCCCTGACACCGCCCAGACGGCGGCATGAACCCACGACGACGTTAGGACCCTGATGCTCGACTTCCAAGTCCCCCGAATCTCCTCCGAGAGTGTTGACGACAACCGCGGGTCGTTCACGATCGAGCCGCTCGATCGGGGCTTCGGCTACACGTTTGGCAACTCGCTGCGGCGCGTGTTGCTGTCTTCGCTGGCCGGCGCGGCGGTGACCTCGGTACGCATCGAAGGCGTGGCGCACGAGTTCTCGACGATTCGCGGCGTCAAGGAGGACGTGACCGACATCGTTCTGAACCTGAAGGGCGTCGTCTGCCGGATGCATTCGGACGCGACCGAAATCGAGGCGCCTCTTGTCGTGACCGGCCCTGGTGACATCACCGCCAAGGACATCGACCTGCCGTCGGGCGTCGAGATCCTGAACCCGGACGCTCATATCGCGACGTTGGAGAAGAAGACCAAGCTCGAGGTCTATCTGACGATCGGGCGTGGTCGCGGGTACCGGCCGGCGGAGGAGAACAAGTCTCCCGACCAGCCCATCGGCGTGATCCCGATCGACTCGATCTTCTCGCCCGTGCGGAGGGTCGCGTACAACGTCGAGCAGGCCCGCGTCGGGCAGCGCACCGACTACGACAAGCTCACGCTGGATATCGAGACCGATGGGTCGATCGACCCGCACGCTGCGTTGAGGGAGGCCGCCGAGATCCTGATCTCGCAGCTGGCGATCTTCACGGATGCCGAGCGGGTTGTGGAGCTGCGCGAGGCCGGAGCGCCTGGTGGCGTTCTCGAGCCTGGTGTTCCCGGTGGCGTCGGCGCGCCCTCGCGTCCGCCGAACGCGATGGACGACATCCTGATCGAGGAGCTCGAGCTGGGCGTTCGCTCGTACAACTGCCTTAAGCGGGCCGGGATCCAGACGGTCGGCGACCTGGTGTCCAAGAGCGAGTCCGAGCTGGCGGCGATTCCGAACTTCGGCAAGAAGTCGATCGACGAGGTGATCGAGACGCTGCACACGCGGGGTCTCGGGCTGCGGAACGAATAGGTTGTCGGTACCGTCTCGATTGTCATGCGCCACCAGCGGAACCGATATCAGCTGAGTCGTGACGCGGCGCACCGCAAGGCGCTGCTGATGAACCTGTCCAAGGAAGTCATCGCGCACGAGCGGATCCGGACGACCGAGGCCAAGGCCAAGGCGGTCAAGCCCGAGCTCGAGAAGCTGATCACGCTTGCCAAGCGGGGCGATCTGCACGCGCGCCGGCAGGCGCTGTCGGCCTTGGGTCAGGACAAGTTCATGGTCTACAAGCTGTTCGAGGAGATCGCGCCGCGGTACTCCGAGCGGCCCGGTGGGTACTCGCGAATTCTGAAGCTGGGGCCGCGGCGGTCGGACTCGACCGAGATGGTGCTGCTGGAGCTGGTCTAGTCGGTCTCGCGGCTCGTTCTGGAGTACGACGGGACGGGGTTTGCGGGGTGGGCGCGTCAGCCGGGGCGGCGGACGGTTGCCGCGGAGGTTGAGCGCGCCCTTGGGGTGATCTTGCGGCGGGAGCGCGTGTCCCTTGTGGTCGCGGGGCGCACCGACGCGGGCGTTCATGCGCTTCGGCAGGTCGCTTCGTATGCCGGGGCTCCAGTTTCTGTGCGGTCGTTGAACGCGGTGCTGCCTGGTGACGTCTCAGTTCTGTCGTGTGAGGAGGCTGCTCCCGAGTTCGATGCCCGGCGTGACGCCACGTCGCGGGCCTACTGCTACCGGGTGCTCGTGCGGCGGGCACGATCGGTGTTCGAGGTCGGGCGGGCGTTGTGGTGGCCTCATCATCTGGATCTCGACGCGCTGTCGGCGTGCGCTGCCGCGCTGGTCGGCGAGCACGACTTCACGGCCTTCACCCCGACCGAGACCTACCACGAGCGGTTCTCGCGGGTGGTGTATGCGGCGTATTGGCGTCCCGCGGGCGCCGGCGAGGACGTGCTCGAGTTCTGGATCGAGGCTGACGCATTCATGCGCCAGATGAACCGGGTGCTCGTGGGGACGATGCTCGAGGTCGGTGCCGGCCGGCGGTCGGTGGAGTCGTTCTGTGAGCTGCTGGAGGGGCGGCCGCGTTCTGCGGCGGGGCGGACCGCGCCGGCCTGCGGGCTGTACCTGGCGGGGGTGGGGTACCGCGGCGAGCGGGTGCTGTCTGTGTGACGTGGCGTGCGGGTGCTGTCTGTGTGACGTGCGCGGGTGCTGTCTGTGTGACGTGGCGTGCGGGTGCTGTCTGTGTGACGTGGCGGCGGGTGCTGTCTGTGTGACGTGGCGGGCGGGTGCTGTCTGTGTGACGTGGCGTTGCCGGCCCGTCGCGGGTTCGTCTCAACTCTGCAACTTCTTGGCCGTTTCCGCGCCACCGCGCCCCGCGTGGCGCATCCTGGGCGGGCGATGGCCGCCGAACCGGGTGCAAACCGCGACAAAGCCCCCCGTGTCCCGCCGTCTATGGAACATAAGCGCCTCTCAGGCGCTTATTTCGCCAAGGTCGTCTCGGCTACCGCGGTTTGGCGCTTTGTGCACGCGACTGGCGGCGGTGAAGCGGCAGTCTTGTGGGTCGCCGATCAGCAGCTCGCGCTGATTACGACCCTTCAGCTGCACATCGCCGGCGTGGGGCGCGGCGGCGTGCGGAGGCGGCTCGAGAATGGGACCCTGCATCACCGCTATCGAGGCGTCTACCTGGTCGGACACCCAATACCTCTCCCGGGTGCCCATGAGCTCGGCGCGGTCCTGGCGTGTGGGGACCGCGCGTTCATCAGTCACCGCTCGGCTGCGGGACTTTGGGGGCTTGCAAAGGCTCCGCTCGACCACGTCGAGATCACCGTGGTCGACCGGGGCTGCCGCTCGCGGGACGGCCTGCGCGTTCATCGAGTCGAAACGCTCGACGCCGCAGATCGTGCCCACAGACGAGGGATCCCCGTCACCTCGCCGGCGCGGGCGATCGTCGAGTTCGCCGCGACGGCCAACTCAGATGAGCTCGAACACGCGCTAACCGAGGCTTACGCCGGCAGTCTGACCGACGAGCGGCGGATCCTAGCGGCAGTCGAGCGTGTGCCCAACCATGCCGGCGTGGCGTTGCTGCGGGCGATCATCGGCCAGCCGGGCGGTCCGCAGCGGACGCGGTCCGGTGGCGAGCAGGCCATGCTCCGGTTGATCCGGGCGGCGGGATTGCCGGCGCCGCGCACCAATGTGCTTGTCGCCGGGTTCAAGGCGGACTTCCTGTGGCCTGAGGAGCGGCTGATTGTCGAGGTAGACGGCTATCCATTCCACAGCGCTCGCGCCGCGTTCGAGCGCGACCATCGCCGGGACATCGTCCACAAGAACGCCGGCTTCGAAGTCCTGCGGTTCACGGTGCGGCAGCTGGAGGAGGAGCCGCTGTTCGTGGCCGCAGTGATCGCCCGGGCGCTTGACCGTCGGGCCCGCGGCTAGGATCAGCCACGGGATGCGTGTCCTACTGACCAACGACGACGGGATCGAGGCGGCCGGCCTGCAGACGCTCAGATCGGCGCTGCTGGCGGTCGACGGCATCGAGCTGGTGGTGATCGCGCCCGATGGGAACCGGTCGGCGATGGCGAGGTCGATCACGACCCGGCGCCCGCTCTGGGTGCGGGAGGTCGAGTTCGGGGACGGCACCGTCGGCTACGCCACCGACGGCACCCCTGTGGACTGCGTGCGTCTGGCCAACCTCGGGCTGGTCGAGGGGTTCGAGGCCGAGCTGGTCGTGTCCGGCATCAACCACGGCTCGAACCTCGGGGACGACATCACCTATTCGGGCACGGTGGCAGCCGCGCTCGAGGCGATCGTGCTCGGCCTCCCGGGGGTCGCGGTATCTCAGCAGTCGAGCGCCCGCGAGCTCGACTTCAGGGTCGGGACCGGATTCGACTTCAGCGTGGCGGCGTCGTTCACGGCCCGTCTCGTCGCGGAGCTCGAGGACACGCCGTTGCCGGCGGGGACGCTGCTGAATATAAACGTGCCGGGCGCGCCGCCGGCGGGCGTCGAGGTGGCGCGGCTCGGCAAGCGCGTCTACCAGGACGAGCTGTCGCTGGTCGACGAGGACGGCGATGAGCGACGCCTGTACAAGATCTACGGCGAAGCGAGCTACTCAGCCGACGAGGCCGGCACGGATCTGGCGGCGGTGGCGCAGGGCAAGATCGCCGTGACGCCGGTGCACTTCGACCTGACGGATCGTGAGGGCATGTCGGTGCTCGAGCGCTACGAGCTCGAGCGGTTGGTCGAGCCGGCGGCCGAGAACCTCGCCGAGCACCCGTGACCCGCGGGCAGAAGCGCGCCGCCGAAACGCGGGAGGGTGCGTCCGGCCCGCGGGAGCGTGCGGCCGATCCGCGGGAGCGCGCGGCCGAGCTGAGACGCGCGATCGACTACCACGCCTATCGCTACTACGTGCTTGACGACCCCGAGATCGGGGACGACCAATACGACGCTCTGTTCAACGAGCTCAAGGCGCTCGAGGAAGAGCACCCCGAGCTCGTCAGCCCCGACTCACCCACTCAGCGCGTCGCGCCGGAGCCGGTCTCCGAGCTGGAGAAGGTTCGCCACCCGCAACCGATGCTGTCGCTGGGGAACGCCCACTCGGCCGAGGACCTCAAGGCCTGGATCCAGCGGATGCGCAACCACCTCGCGCGGGAGGGGATCACCGATCCGAAGTTCGAGTTCGTCGCCGAGCCCAAGATCGACGGGCTGGCGATCTCGCTCATCTACCGCGACGGCGTTTTCGAGCGTGGTGCCACCCGCGGCAACGGTGAGGTCGGCGAGGACGTCACCCACAACCTGCGGACAATCCCCGCCATCCCGCTGCGGTTGGAGGACCCGAACCCGCCGGCGCTGGTAGAGGTGCGCGGCGAGGTGTACATGTCGCTGCCCGACTTCGCCGCGCTCAACGAGCGCCGAGCGGAGGCCGGCCTGTCCACGTTCATGAACCCCCGGAACTCCGCGGCCGGGACGATTCGCCAGCTCGATCCGAAGCTCGCGGCCGATCGGCCGCTGTCGCTGTGGACCTACGGAGTCGGCGCGACCGAGGGGATCAGCTTCGACGCCCACTGGGACGCCCTGGAATGGCTGCGCGAGCATCGCTTCCCGGTCCACCCCGATGTCAATAAGCTCGGGACCGAAGACGAGGTGATCGCCCAGTGCAAGGCGTGGGAGGAGCGGCGCGGGTCGCTCGATTTCGAGATCGACGGGGTCGTGGTCAAGGTCAACCAGGTCGAGCTCCAGCGACGGCTGGGGTCGGTTGGGCGCGAGCCGCGGTGGGCGATCGCGTGGAAGTTCCCGCCGACCACCGCCGTCACCCGGCTGAACCAGATCGTGTGGGCCCCGGGCAAGTTCGGCGACCTGCACCCGGGCGCGATGCTCGAGCCGGTGCGTGTGGGCGGGGTCACGGTGAAGATGGCGACGCTCCACAACGAGGAGGATCTCGCGCGCAAGGACATCCGGGAGGGCGAGAACGTGATCGTGCTGCGCGCGGGTGACGTGATCCCCCAGGTCCTCAGTCCGGCGCCGCACGTCGCCGAGCGAGACGACCGACCGGCGCCGCCGCACCCCCCGAGCGAATGCCCGATCTGCCACACCCGGACCGTCAAGCCCGAGAACAGCGTGTTCACCCGATGCCCCAATCGGGACTGCCCGGGCCGGCGCTGGCAGCTGCTCAAGCACTTCGCCGGCGCGATGGACATCGATGGCCTCGGCGAGAAGCAGGTCAGCCTGTTCATGGACCTCGGCTGGGTGCGGACGGCCGCGGACTTCTACGACCTCCCGCCTGAGCAGATCGCGGCGCAGCCTGGCTTCGGCCAGGTCTCGGCCGAGAAGCTGGTGGGAGCGATCGAGGCCTCCAAACGCCAGCCGTTCGGACGGGTGCTGTTCGGGCTGGGGATCGAGGAGGTCGGCTACGTCATCGGGCGCAACCTGGCCCAGCACTTCCGCACCGTCGATGCGCTGCTGGCCGCCGGTCCCGAGCAGATCGAGCAGGCCCAGGGTGTCGGGCCGAAGATGGCCGCGAAAATCTACGAGCAGCTCCAGGACGAGCAGATGCGGGCGCTCATCGAGGCGCTCCGGGAACGCGGGCTGCGCCTCGAGGAGGAGGGACCGCCCCCGGGCGAGGGCCCGCTGGCGGACAAGACGTTCGTGCTCACCGGGACGCTTCCCGACCTCACGCGAGAGCAGGCCACCGAGATGATCACGGCCGCCGGCGGCCGGGTCACGGGCTCGGTGTCGCGCAAGACCGACTACGTCGTCGCCGGCGAGAGTGCCGGATCAAAGCTCGCGCAGGCCGAGAAGCTCGGTGTGCCGGTACTCGACGAGGCGGGCTTGCGGGCGCTGCTGTCTTAGCGGCGCGTCGGCGCTGGTGTCGCGGCGTTGCGGGCGGGAGGCGGCTTAGCCGTCGTACTTCGCGAGCGCGACGGTCATGTTCGCCTCGACCGAGTGCACGTAGTCCGGATTGCCGAGCCCGTTGGCCAGGAACGCGAACGCCAGCGTGTGGCCGTCGCGCGCCTGGCAGTAACCAACGAGGTTCGCGACGTCGTGGAGCGTGCCGGTCTTGCCGCGGCAGTCGCCCTGGGCGGGAGTCCCGACCGCTTCCGTCTGCAGGGTGCCGGAGTCTCCCATCAGCGCCAGCGAGTTGACGAAGACCGAATTCGTTGACATCCCGTCGAGGACCGTGACCACTTGTTCGGGGCTGGTGCGGTCGTAGCGCGACAAGCCGGAGCCGTCGTTCAGCCTGGGAGTGATGCCGAACTTGCTCAGCATCTCCGCGCGGACGACCGCGGCGCCGGCGGCGCTCGTGCCGGCGCCGCCGAGGCGAGCGCCGATGTCCTTCAGGAGCGACTCGGCGAAGTAGTTGTCAGACGGCGTGTTCGTGAGCTGGATCAAGGTCGAGAGCCGCGGGGACTGAACGGTGGCGAGCGTGGTCGCGCCGGCGGGGGTCCGACCGGCGGAGACGGGGACCCCCGGAAGCTTCACCCCGAACGCACGGAGTCCGCCGGCGAACTGCTGAGCGGCGTAGCGCGCCGGCCGGGGCTGGAGCGCGGTCCCCTGGCTGTTCGCGAAGCCGCGGTTGTAGGCGAGCGCGCTCAACTCGCCCTCGACGTCGGTTGACGGCCCGAAGCCTGTGGCCGGGGTCCCGCGGACCGAGTCCCAGTACGACTCATCGGCGACGATCCGGCCCTGCACCGCAGAGATCCCGGTCGCCCTGAGCAGAGCGACGATCAGGCTGTGCATGGTCGTCCCCGTGTCATACCAGCTGTGGTCGAAGCCGACCGAGCCGAACGTCGGGTCGCCGCCGCCCCTGAGGTAGAGCGTTCCGACCCAGACGCCGTCGGGGTCGCGGAATCCGGTCCCGAGCACCGAGGTGGTGAAGGTGGCGGTCGGTCCGAGGCGCAGCAGCGCGGTCGAGGTCGTGTAGACCTTCTCGACCGAGGCCGGGAGGCGGGCGGTGGTGGCCGCCTGGGAGTACAGGACCTGGCCGGTGGTCAGGTCGAGCACGTACGCGCCGCTCTGGTTCCCGACCAGTGCGACGCCTTGCTGGAGCGACTTAGTGAGCGCCGCCTGGGCGGGGGAGGGAGGCTGCGCCCCGGCAACTGCCGAAGTGCCGGCGAGGAGGGCGAGGGTCGCGCCCAAGGTCGCCAAAAACACCCGCATCGGCGGCTATAAACCGCCGGCGGGGGTCAAAGTAGCGGCGCATGAGCGGCTCCTAATGTCGCACGCCGGCGACCGGAGCCCGCCGGCGTGCGGGAATGAGCCGGCGTGCGGGAATGAGCCGGCGTGCGGGAATGAGCCGGCGTGCGGGGGATGAACGAGCGTGCGGCCTATGAACAGGCTTCGCCTCGCGCCTCGTAGAATGCCGCGCAGGATGGGCAAGGTGGTCAAGCTCGACACCGCCGCGGCGGAGCGGCAGGGGACGGCCTCCCGGGGGGGCGGAACGGGGCGCCGGCGCACACGATCGAAGTCGGCGCTCGTGCTCGGGGGCGGCGGCTTCACGGGCGGCGTGTACGAGATCGGGGCGCTGCGAGCGCTCGATCTGCTGTCGGTGAACCGCACCGTCAACGAGTTCGACGTCTATGTCGGGACGAGCGCGGGGTCGTTCGTGGCGGCGGCGGTCGCCAACGGGGTCACGCCCGAGGAGATGATGCGGGTGATCGTCCAGCAGGTACCGACCGCGTTCCCGGACGCCCGGGTCAGCGCGCTGCTGCACCCGAACTACCGGGAGTTCGCGAGAAAGGGCCTGCTCGTGCCGTTTCGGCTCGCGCAGCTCGTCCGCTCGCTGGTTCGGGATCTCGGCCAGATTTCGGCGGTCGACATCGCGATCGGCCTCGCCGAGGTCTTGCCCTCGGGCCTGTATTCGGAGAAGGGCATCGAGCGCTACGTACGCCTGATCCTGTCCGATCCGGACCGGACCGACGACTTTCGCCTGCTCCAGAACGAGCTGTACCTGGCCGCCACCGATCTGGACACGTGCGAGCGGATCGTGTTCGGCGCCGAGGACTGGGACGACGTTCCGATCTCGACCGCCGTCGCCGCCTCGAGCGCGCTCCCGATGATCTACAAGCCGGTGCGGATCAAGGACCGCGAGCTGGTCGACGGCGGGATCGTGTCGACCACGAACCTCGACATCGCGGTCGAGGCCGGCGCCAAGTTCGTCGTGGTGGTGAACCCGCTCGTCCCCTACGTGAACGACTTTCAGAAGCGGATACCGACGATCACCGGGTCGCGGGCGCGACGCGTCTCGGATATGGGCTTCCCCCAGATCGGCTACCAGGCGTTCAAGCTCCTCGCCTACCAGCGACTACACGACCTCGCGCGGCGGTGGGAGGAGCGCTACCCGGGGGTCGACATCATTCTGATCGAGCCAGAGCCCAACGACGAGTTGATGTTCCAGACGAGCATCATGAACTACACGTCACGGCTAGACATCGCGCGCCATGGGTTCCAGTCGGTGACGCTCAAGCTGGCCAACGACTACCCGCGGTTCAAGCGGATCTGCGCGCGGCACGGGATCGAGATCTCGGCTACGCGAGTGCGCAAGGTGGTCAAGCACTTCGAGGCCGAGCGCGAGAAGACGCGGGCGTGGCGGAAGATCCTCGAGCAGACGACATCGACGCTGCTGCGTCAGTCAGCTCAAGAGTGACTCGCCCGCGGGGCGAAGCGAGCCTGGTGGAGCGGCAGGTGGTTACGAGATCCCGCTAGGCGGGCTGGGGCTGCTGCGTGGGCTGTGGCATCGAGCCCGTGATCTCGCGGAAGCTACATAGGAACAGAGTCTTGTCGATCCGACCGTTGAAGATCGGAATCCCCCACTCGACGCATTTGACGATCACGTCGCGGCGCTCCAGTCCGGACTCTCGTGCGAGCTCGGTGGGGGTGAGGTGAATTGCCATCGGTCTTATGTCCTCCTTTGCCGGCTGCGCTGTGGGCGCGAAGTATGCCGTCTGTGCCGGACGGTCTCAACAGGTCTTTCGGCCAGCACCCTCATCAAACGTTAGCGTCTTTCATAAAAGCTCTGGACATATGGCTGATTCCCAGTAGAGTCCCAGCAACCAAGGGGGATCTCGGAAGGACGGGGACAACGCGGTATGGCACGGTTGCTTCCAGAGGCGCTTCAAGTCGCGTGGCGCCACGATCACGATCTCGTGGCGGCGGTCCGGCGAGGCGAGGACAGCGCCTTCGAAGCGCTGGTCGCGCGCTATCGCACCCGCATCTGGTCTTATGTGACCGGCATCCTGCGCGACCCCGATCGAGCCGAGGACGTCACTCAGGAAGTGTTCATCTCGGTGCTGCGCCGCTTGCGGGACACCGAGCGCCCGATCGCGTTCAAGCCGTGGATCTACCAGATCGCGAAGAACGCCTGCATAGACGAGCTGCGCCGGGCCCGCCGCGCGCGCGAAGTCCCCTTCGACCTCAACGACGAGTCCGGAGCGCGCATGGAGGAACTCCGGTGGAGCGTTCCGGGTCCCGATTTCGCGGTCGAGAGCAAGCAGCAACTCGATGACCTGCGCGGCGCCTTCCGGGGGGTGTCGGAGCTGCATCATCAAATCCTCGTCTTGCGTGAGCTCGAGGGTCTCTCCTACGGTGAGATCGGCGAGCGACTAGGGATGACGCGGGCGGTCGTCGAGAGCACCCTGTTCCGGGCACGCCGCCGGCTCGCCGACGAATACGAGGAGCTGATCAGCGGCCGGCGGTGCGAGCACACCCGCGAGGTCGTCGACGCCTGGGAAGGCCACACCCTGCGTCGGCTCGGGGTACGAGAGACGCGCCAGCTGGCGCGGCATCTCGCGCACTGCAAGCCGTGCCGGCGCCACGCGAGGCTCGCGCGGGTCGCCGAGCCGGCTCAGGTCCCGGCGGGAGCGATCCCGCTGGCCAGCCGGCGCCGACCGGCCGTCGACGGTCCGCCGCAAGTGGCTCCGGCGGCGGACTCGCTCGCGGTCGCCTGACGCGCCGGAGAAGACCCGGCTGGACAATCGGGGCGCCCGGATTTGAACGGCGACCTCTACCGACCCGAATCATGGGCGAAATCCGCAAGTGCTGTAGAAAGCCCCTGAACATCGGCGAGTTCCGGGTGAGCTCGCCGCCCGTCAGATCCTCCGATGTTGCCGTGGAATTCCCGGGGTTTGGGCAGCGAGATCGAGACGCGCGCGCGAGAGAGCTCAGGTTGTGGGATCCGTGGTGGACGCGGGTTCGAGCTCGGTGTGGCTGACCGGCTACCGAGCAGATCGAGCGCCCATTCAGCTTGCGCGGCCGTAGCCCCGACGAGCCGGTCTTGTCCGCGGAGGGGCCGTGATCGGGCGTACGAACCAAGTACAAAAGCTCGAATCCCCCGCATTGGTTCTCGTGCGAGGAATCGACCTAGGACCCGGCTGGTGACGGCTGCTCCTCGCGTGGAAAACCGGGCGTCTGGTCGCCCGGGTCGAGCTCAATGCCGCGATCGTCCGAGGCTGAAAGCGGGCGGCCGGCTCGGTCGGCCGGTTTCTTCACGCGTGCGGCGGGGCGTGGCAGACTGGCTGCGATCATGGGGCCGGCGCATTGGGTGGTAGGTGGAGCGAGCGGATGAGCTCTATCGCGGCGAACGTCGAGGGGCAGCTGCTTGAGCGGGGCGAGAGCATCTCCGCGCTGAGCGGGTTGCTGGCAAGCGTCCAGGCGGACGGCACGGGGAGGTTGGCTTGGATCGGCGGTGAGGCCGGCGTCGGCAAGACCTCGTTGCTGCGCCGCTTCTGCGAGTTGCAGCGCAAGCCGACGCGGGCGCTGTGGGGCGGCTGCGAGCCGCTCCGAACCCCGCGTCCGCTAGGTCCATTTGTGGATATCGCCGGGACTGTCGGCGGCGAGCTCGCGAGGCTCGTCGCCGCCGCCGCCAGGCCACACGAGGTGATGGTCACGCTGCTGGATGCGTTGCGCGGCCAGGGCCCAACCGTGCTGGTGCTCGAGGATCTTCACTGGGCCGATGAAGCGACGCTCGATGTTCTGACCCTGCTCGCGTCGCGAATTCGATCGGTGCCAGCGCTCGTGCTGGTGAGCTATCGGGATGACCAGCTCGAGCGTGGATCGGCGCTGAGGGTCTTACTCGGAGAGAAGGCCCCACGAGCGCGACGGCTGAAAGTCGAGCGGCTGTCGCGGGCGGCGGTTGCGGCGTTGGCCGAGCCGCACGGCCTGGACCCGGAAGAGCTTTACGGTCGCACTGGCGGTAACCCGTTCTTCGTCACCGAGGTGCTTGCGACGGGCGGCGAGCGGCTCCCCGACACTGTGCGTGATGCCGTTTTGGCTCGTGCCGCTCGGCTATCCGAACCGGCCCAGGGGCTGCTCGACGCAGTGGCGATCGTCCCTGGACCGACTGAGATGTGGTTGCTCCAAGCGCTCGCCGGCGACCTGGTGCGCTACCTCGACGGGTGCCTTGCCGCGGGCATGCTGGCTGCTTCGGGGACGGCCGTCTCCTTCCGCCACGAGCTGGCCCGCTTGGCGATCGAGGAGGCGATCTCTCCCGCCCGCAGCTTGGAGCTGCATCGCGCCGCGCTGGCGGCACTGGAAGTCAAGGCTGATCCTGATGTGGCCCGGCTCGCTGAGCACGCCGAGGCAGCGGGCGACGCGCAGGCTGTCCTGAAGTATGGGCCGGCGGCGGCGGCGCGGGCAGCCTCCGTGGGAGCGCATCGTGAGGCTGCCGCGCTCTACGCACGCGCCGTGCGTTTCGCTGATGAAGCCTCCGCCAGAGCGGGTCTTCTTGACTCGCAAGCCAGCGAGGCATATTTGACCGGAGATTTCGCTGAGGCTTTCGAGGCGTGTAGCGAGGCGCTCGTCAGCCATCGTGCGGCCGGCGCGCTGCGGAAAGAGGCGGCTTCGCTTCGGCTGCATGGGCGCCTGCTGTTGCAGCTCGGCCGCGATCGGGATGCGATCGCCGCGGGGAAGAGGGCCATCGCCTTGCTCGAGACATTGCCACCGGATCGGGATCTCGCGGTGGCATACGGAAATCTGGCCGAGCTTGCGATGACGCGCGAAGATCCGGGACAGGCGAGCGCGTGGGCGCAACGCGCGCTCGAGGTCGCGCGCGAGTTCGATGACAGCGAGACGGCCAGCCGCGTGGCCGTCTGCATCGGCGCGATCGAAGCCAAGCGCGGCGACGCGGCGGGAAGCGCGAGGCTCGAACGGACGCTGGAAGCCGCGATCGACGCTGGCTTTGAGGAGGTTGCGGGAGAGGCCTTTAACTGGCTCGTAAGGGAGGCGGGTCGAGCCCGTAACTTTGTATTAGTGGACCTCTACCTCGCGCGCGGCGTCGAGTACTGCAGCGAGCGCGATCTCGGTAACTGGCGTCAATCGCTTGTCGCAATGGGCGCGCGGGCCGATCTCGACCGGGGACGCTGGAGCGACGCCGCTACCGGTGCCGCGCGCGTGCTGCGCACGGCTCGGACGCAGGCATCGGCACCCTCGCTTGCACGTTCAGTGCTTGCGCTGGTCCGTGCTCGGCGCGGCGACCCCGGCGTGGACGAGGCCCTCGAGTTCGCCGTGGCGACACATGACGCGAGCGTCGCACCCCCGCGGCCCGGATCAGCGCCTCCTCCAACGAGCAGGATGTACCTCGCCGCCGCACGCGCGGAGATCGCCTGGCTCAAGGGCGAGCCGTCGGCGGTCTTCGAGGCGACCGAGGAAGCCTTCGATCTCGCGGTTCATGCGGAAGCATGGTGGGTTGTTGGCGAGCTCGCCTGTTGGCGCTGGCGCGCAGGGATCGTCGAGGACGTTCCACCCGGCACGGCCGAGCCCTTCACGCTTTCGATCCATGGCGACTGGCGCCGGGCGGCCGAGTGCTGGACTGAACTTGGCTGCCCGTACGACGCCGCGCTCGCGCTCGCCGATGGCGACAACGAAACCGCGCTGCGGGAGGCGTTCGATCGGCTGCAGACCCTTGGCGCCCGGCCCGCCGCAGCGATCGTCGCTCGCCACATGCGCGAGCGGGGAATCCGCGGCGTGCCGCGGGGGCCGCGCCCGAGCACGCGCGAGAACCCAGCCGGCCTGACGGCGCGCGAGCTCGACGTCTTGGCGCTCTTAGCCGAAGGCCTGCGCAACGCCGAGATCGCGGAGCGCCTGGTCGTGTCGGAGAAGACCGTCGATCACCACGTGTCAGCGATCCTGCGAAAGCTCGACGTGCGCACGCGCGGTGAGGCGAGCGTAGAAGCCGCGCGGCTCCGGCTGACCGGCTCGACATAAAGAGTCATCAGCGTGTGACGTGGGTACATCTGCCAGCTGGACAGCCTCGTACACGCGCCACGCATTCGGGTTCCTTGGCCAAGGCGACAATACGCCTCGCGGCCCCGATTGCGACCCCCTCGCGCCGACTGGTTCCGACCTCGCGGTTGCGCTCGACGGCGTGAGAAAGCCCCGGTCGATCCAGTCGGCCGGGGCTTTTGGTTTTGTCGAGCCCTTGGGGTGCTAGGGCAGCGGTGCGATCGTGTTGAACACGCCCCAGGGGGTGTGCGCACCTGCTCCGTAGATCCCCTGCGTCCCCACGCCGACGGGCGGCCCGATATAGGCGTCTTTGTAGAACAGGTACAGTGGCCGGCCGTGGTAGGTCACCTGATGACTGCCGTCGGGTGTGACGATGAACCCGAGGGCATGCTGGTCAACGCCGGGCCCGGCTACGGGCCGGTCTGAGGTGAGGACCGGTGGCCAGTAGACGGCACATAGCCCTTGACAGGCGCTCTTGTGGCCCCAGTCGTGAGGTCGTAGAGCGCCCCGCTCGTGGCCGCGGTCGCGGCGCAAGGTGTAGACGGGGAAGCTCGCGTCGGGGAAGGCGCTGAAGTCATTGTTCATCATCGCGGCCAGCACGGTCGCGTTTGGCCCGGTGCCGCCGACGGGAGCGGTCTCGAGCTGCAAATGAGCCTGACCCGTTGCCGGAGTGCCCCGGTGCGGATCGACCAGGTACCAGACGCCCGGAGGGCTGGTCACTGGATCGTCCAAGTTGGCGCCTTGCGTATCCCCCGGCGCTTTGTCCAGGAAGAACCTGTACAACGGATAACCGGCGTAGGTCACTTGTTTGACCGACGACCCGCCCGTCAGGAAGTCGAAGTCGGTGCGGGTCACCGTCCCGAGAAGCCTGGGGTTGATCCCGGGCCCCGCGATCGGAGCACCCTTGGTGAGGAGCGCTGGCCAGAGGTCACTGTCGCAAGACATCTTTAGAGCGTTCGCGTTGTCGCTACACGCGAACGGCGCGCCGTTTAGCGCATGGAGCTGGTCTGAGGTGAGTACGTACAAAGAACAACCGGCGTAGTCGCCCGAACCGACGACCAGCACCCTGCCATACGATGTCGTCGACGCGGCTGACACGGTCGCAGGGCCGGTCGGAGCGCTCGTCACATCGTCGGAACAAGCAGGACTGCTTTGGGCGCTCGCGGATGAGCTGAACATGAGGGCCACGGCGGCGAGGCCGAGGGTGAGCAGAGCGGCTGCGGCACGGCCCGCAACGGGCCTCCCGAGCCGATGAAACATGGTCGTCATTACGACCTCCAATCGCCTGTGTAGAAGTAGGGGTCCAGTACCTGGACCTGCGTGATCTGGTCGATGGGCAGGTCGTTGCGAGCGGCCGTCTTGCGAATCGCCTCGGGCGTGGGTGCGTCGTAGATGCAGAAGGCGGTGCACTTGTCGGCGCTCACGTACGAGTGCACCCATGTGACACCTTCCTCAGCGTTTCGCTCGACAATGGTTTCGCAGAGCTCGGAACCACCATTGCCGACAGGAATCTGCAGCCCGTCGGGGAACGTGCGGTGCACCATATATCGCGGCATGTGAATCCTCCTGATCGGTTGCCCCGTGGTATGCCGTGAACGTACGAGCACCGTGACCGGCGCGCATCGGGAGGAACACCTATGTTGGAGGTCGCTGCTACCTATCTTGGGCTGACCAGCCCAACTGGGTTGTGACTTGTGAGGGGTGCTGGTCGCGCGTGATCGCCGGGACGTTGGTGTTCTCAAAGGAGGCGCCAGACGTCATGTGGGGGTTGGCGCGCAATCTCACGCGGTTGGGCGCGCTGCCGGAGAAGTTCTGGTGTTACGGTCAAAACCGCTCTTTGGGCGTGTGGCTTGGGCGGCCGGCGGTCTATTGAATGTCGGGCGGTGGGCGCGCTCCGGACGGTGTGACTTGTTGGGCTCTGGGGTGGGCGGCGGCGATGCGGATGAGGACGGTGGACCAGGTGCGAAACGGTCGCCAGTTCTCAGCGAGTTGGGTTAGGCCTTCGAGCGAGAGTTGTTGGGCGTCGTAGAGCTCGGCGGCGTAGTTGAGCGTTCGGGGTTCAGGGATTCTGAGTGGGGCGTCCGCGAAACCGGTTGCGCGTAGGACGATGAGGCTCGCGTAGAACGGTCCGATGCCCTCGAGGGTTTGTGCGTAGATGAATGCTTCTTCTGGTCCGCGGGACTTCAGCCCGTCGGCCTGTAACTCGGTGCCGGCGTCGGCGATCTTGTGTAGGCGTCGTGCCTTGGTCTGGTCCAGCCGCGGGACGTTGCTGAGGTCACTGAGTGCATCGGGTTGTGGGAAGGCATGAACGGTTTGACCGGCGAGGATGAAGCTGTGGCCGAGACGTTCGCTGATCGCGGTGCGTGTCCGGGCGGCCATTGCCGATGGTCTCCGGGCGGAGATGATCGACCACGCAGCGGCTTCATAGGGGGAGTGAAAGAGCACCGGTCGATGCCCGGGAAACCGCGTTTGCAGCTCAGCGATGACGCGGTCACGCTCGCCGACGCCCAAGAACTCGTTGCCGTCATAGTCGATCGAGATTATCCGCGCGATCTGTTTGAGTGCGAGCTCGGGATCTGCCGTTTTGGTGCTCTGCAGCTCGACGGTGATCTCCTGATCGGCGGCGGATTGGCGAAGGACCGCACCGGCGTATCCGCTGCCCCCATCAACCGGGAACGCAAGCCGCATAGCACCGTCGAAGCGAAGCGGCTGGCCTTCAGTCGGCCCAAAGCCAAAGGTCGCGGCCGCCTCCAGCGAAAACGGTCCAACGGGAACCAGTCGAGCGGTGTGCGAGCTGGTGGTTGGACGCGGTGAAGGGGTCATCGTTCGGCAAAAGCGGGCCGTGTTTCGCTCGCTGGAACGTAGTGTCGCCCGCGATCTGTGTCAAGATCTTGACGTGCCGCGAGTTGATATCGACACCTCAATCGGCTACGCCCTGAAACGGACCACCACCGCGCTCCGGACGGCGATGGAGGCCTCGCTGCGGTCCTTTGGGCTGAGCGTGCCGCAGTATTCCTGCCTGGAGATCCTCGACGCCCGGCCTGGCATCTCAAACGCGGACCTAGCCCGGGGTGTGTTCGTCACCCGCCAGGCGATGCATCAGCTCCTCGGCGGCTTACAAGAAGCCGAGCTTGTCAGCGCCGGCGGCCAGGGGCGCGTCCAGCGTTACTCCTTGACCCCCGAAGGACAACGAATCATCACGGCCGCATCAGCGGCCGTCGCAGCGGTGGAGGAACAGATGCTGTCTGGCTTGCAGCCATCAGAGCGACAGCGGCTGCATGACGACTTGGAGAGGTGCACCGCAGCTCTCGGTGGGCTCTCGGTGGGGAGTGACTGAGTCGCAACCACCGGCACGGCACACTCCGGCACGGAGCACATGAGTGTGTCAAGGCCTTGACATTTGTCAAGGTGTTGACGTAAGCTTGATGGCTCCAACCACCTTCAAAGGAGCCTCTGATGCCCGCTACTGGACCCGACTTCATCTCACTTCAAGTCCGCGACCTCGAAAGCTCCGCCGCTTTCTACGAGCAATACCTCGGCCTGGTCCGCAACCCCGCAGGCCCGCCACACGCCGTTGTCTTTGACACCAAGCCGGTCGCATTCGCCGTTCGCGATCCACTGCCCGGAGTCGATCTGGCCGCCATTGAGCAGGCCGGGGAAGGCATCGCGGTGTGGTTGCACGCACCCGATGCCCAGCAAATCCACGACGCGCTCGCTGAGGACAGGGTCAGGATCGTGACCGAGCCCTTTGACGGGCCATTCGGGCGGACCTTCACATTCGCCGACCCAGACGGATACCAGATAACCCTGCACACCAAAAGCTAAAAGCTCGCCTGCCGACCTCGAGGACCGCCGACCGACAAGTCTGCCCGGGTTTAGCCCAGAGCAGCAGTCAGCTGCGCGGCTCGCTGGTGGCTGCTTTGCTGACCGAGAAGAAGACCGTCAAGCTTCTCCGATTCGTCCGGAGCGGCGGTCGGCGTTTGCTGGAATCGAGCTAGCGCCGGCTCCTTCTTCGGCGGGAGAGTAGGGCTCTCAGGAGCGACCGCTCTCGCAGAGCGGCGCCGCGAGCGGGCCGTTGCGCAAGCGGCGAATAGCGGGTGTTTCAAGGACCGCTGAATGTTGCGAATCGCAGCGCTTCCTCGAAGATCACGAGCAGGCCGATCTGCTCGACGCCCGGTACCACCGTTACCGGCGGGTCTCCGCCGAGCAGTTCGGCGACGCGACGGGCGTGCGACGGCGGGTGCATCCGGTCAAACTCACCAGTCCAGAGAGAGGCGCGGACCGCCCCAGGCGTGATACCCCACGGCTGGCAGAGGATCCGGGCCTCCTCGATGAATCCGTCCGGGTTCGCAAACAGCTCCGCGGTCGTCGGTACGAACAATTCTTTGACCCACGAGATCTGGACGACCTCTGCGTCTGGCCCCTTGAAGAGCCCGAGCGCCGAGTCCGGCAGCTTCTTGTACTGCCGCTTGAAGCCCGCCCGCAGCAGAAACGGCGCGCGCCGGGACAGCATCGCCGTCATCTTCATGTCCTTCCCGGCCGTGCGCCACTGGGCCTTCTCCGCGAGCGGCGCCATAGCTCCTAGCAGCGAGTGAGCGGTGACCCGCTCTGGAACCGCACCGGCAACGGCGATCCCGTAGGGCGTCCCGCCGGATTGCGTCACGATCCCGAAGCGGTCAACGCCCAACGCGTCCATCAGCCCGAGATGATCGGCGGGCCAATCGGCGACCGTGCGACCTGGTTTCGGCGTGCTCCCGTGACAACCCGGACGGTCCGGGATCACGAGCCGGATCCCAAGTTCGCGCGCGGTGGCGGCGAGCGCCCGCCCGAGCCCGCGGCTGCATGGACCGTCAAGCACGGTCACGACCGGCCCGCTGTCGGCACCCGCGAGCAGGTACGAGAGCGTGCGCCCATCGGGCAGGGTGATGTGTGTGTCCGGTTCAGGTTGCGACATAGTGTCGCAATAGGATTGCATACTCTGCGACACGATGTCGCAACGGTCTTCACGCGTTCCGTCCGACGACGCCCGGCGACGGATCCTCGACGCGACCCGGGAACTACTGCTCGACCGGCCGTTCGCAGCCCTGACCGTCGGTGATGTCATGACGCGGGCGGGCTTGACGCGCACCGTCTTCTACCGCCACTTCGACAGGCTCGCGCAGATTGCGCCCGAACTGCTCCCGGACTCCGAGGACCCGCTACTCGATCAGGTCCTGCGCGGTTCTGCGGAAGACCTGATCACAGCGATGGTCGCCGGCCTGGTGCAGCTCTATGCCGACAACGGTCGGTGGCTGCGCGCGCTCGACGCCGCCGCCGCGGCCGATCCGGCAGTTGCGACCGAGCTGGACCGGGCTCTCGTCGGTCCGCGCCGACTGCTCGAGCAGCTCGTCGCGAACGCGCCGCACCCGCCGGCCAACCCACGCGAGTTCGCGCTGTTACTGATGGCCACCCACCGCGCGTATCTGCTCGACACATTCGGCGGCGGCCACGACTCCCCGGAGCGCCGGACCGAAGCTACCGCCGCGCTCATGGCGTTGTGGGAACGACTCCTGGCTGAGTGATCCGACCCCTGTAGCCCCAACGTTCTCGAGTTCCGCGCGATGCAGGTGCGGTGCCGATCCTGTGAAGATGCACGTCGCGACGTCGAAGCAGGTCCCGGCGGGCGACTGGTCGCGTGGCGGAGCAATGGTCGGGTCACCTGGCAGCGGCGGTGTCAAGCCGGTCGAGGTGTGCGTCGGGTGGGTCGAGGCCGCCAGGCGAGCCGCCTTCAACGAGTCCTTGCAGGACGTCGGCGAGCCACTCGCGCAGGCTGCGATCACGGCCATCTGGCATTTCTGGCCGCTCCAATTGAGATCAGGCTCCCGTCCTGGCGGACCACTTCCGTATGGTCCAGGACATCCGGAGCAGGCGTTCCGGGCCTTATCGGTGTTCCGCGCCACTGCAGAGCAGCCGGTAATTCGGCGCGTGCGCGTCTGCTCTCACACGACCTCGAAGGAGACTGGATGTTCGCCCGCGTGATTACCGCCCAGGCTGGAGCAGAAGGGTTCGACGACGTCGTCGGTCTGGCCGAGCAACAGCTCCCCGCCGCCAGGCAACGGCCGGGGTTTCGGGGCTTCTACCTGCTCGCCGACGATGAGACCGGAAAGCTCATCAACATCTCGTTCTGGGAGACCCGCGAGCACATGGAGGAGGTCGCTCGAGGCACGGCGGCCGGCATCCATGACCAGGGTATTGAGGCCGCCGGCCTGACATCGCCACGCCTCGAAACCTACGAAGTCAAGATGCACGCCTGAGGCATCGCGCCGGGCGCGCCGGCGGGCGTCCCGGGCTCGACCAACGGCCGTCGCGATGACGCGCCCACCGCTGACTTGCCTACGGCCACAAGGGCCGTACGACTCTCCAGGCAACCCCTGTGGAAGGCGCTGTGCGCGCGACATCACGGGTCACGGGTATCCGATCTGAGACACCAGCGGGACTCCAGCACGGGCGATCCAAGAGACCCGTATTCGCCAGTTCCGCAACCGGCCCGCTTGCGGCGCCGATCTGCGAGAGCGGTCGCTCCTGAGAGCCCTGCGCTCCCGCGGAAGGAGGAGCCGGCGCCAGCTCGGTTCCCGGATCGGCCTGACCCGGCATCGCGCATCACAAGGATGATCTCCTCGACCGTCGGCCGGAGCGGTGAGTGGATTGGCTCTTGCGGCGACTCGACAAGCAACTAGCTCGACCCTGGTTGGACGAGGCCTGTTTCGTAGGCGACGACGACGGCTTGCGCGCGGTCGTGGAGGTCGAGCTTGTTGAGGATGCGGGCGACGTGGGTTTTGACGGTGGTATCCGCGACTACGAGAGCGTTCGCGATCTCGCGGTTGGAAATGCCCCGTCCGATCAGCGTGAGCACCTCGAGTTCCCGGGGCGTCAGTTCGACGAGTTCCGCGTGTCTTGCGTGTTGGACGGACGGGCGGCGGCAGAACTCCTCGATGAGTCGGCGGGTGATGGCCGGTGCGATGAGCGTTGGTGGGTGCGCCTATCCGTTGGCGGCGAGCTGCGCGAGCTGCTTCATCGAGGTGCTTATGATTTTGCGCTGGCCGTCGAGGCGGTGCGCCTCCGCGTCGGGGATCTCAACGTCGATGGTGATCCGGGTGCCTTCGCCCGCGGCCTCGAGCCGCCACTCGAACCTGAGGTCGGAGACCAGGCAGGAGACAGTCACGCGGCGCTGGTCTCGTTGGGTGTCGAGCAGCTGGGCCATGGGGAAGTCGGGGTAGCCGTCCGGGTACATCGTGTACTCGCCGTCGCTCTTGACGTCGACCGTCCCGATTCCGGCCCACCAGTCCGGGAATCGGGATGGGTCGTAGAGAAGCTTCCAGACGTCCTCGGGCGGCGCGGCCGAGGTCGTGGTGTCATGGAACGACTGCACTGAGGGTTCCTCTCTTGATCGCTCGGAGATCGGCACGGGCTCGCTCGAGCTCGCGTTCGGGTTCGACAACGCCGACCACGGGCCGGCCGAGGTCTGCGAGCACGGTCGTGATGCTCTCCGCACGGACGGTCCGCTCGAGCACGCGCTCCCAGCCTGCAATCGACTCCTCGAGTCGTCGTTCGGCCTCGGCGGACTGCTTGTTTGCGAGCGCGATCAGGCCCTGGACGCGCGCGAGCCGGGGGACGAGCGTGTCGGGGAAGTCGCTCGGTTGCAGCGGTTCGAGCACCGTTGCCCGGACCTCCTGAGCCGCTCGCTCGGGCTGCCCGCTGGCGGCCAGCGCCTCCGCGAGCGCTAGGCGCGTCAGCGGCCGGCTGATCGGCGCCCCTTCGACGAGCGCGTTCGCGAGCAGCTCGGCGGCGAGCTCGTGCCCGCCGGCGTCGAGCGCGACCAGCCCCCGATCATGGCTCGCCATCGCCTCCAGCTCCGGTTGCGCCAGCCGCTCAGCGAGCGCCTGCTCGGACTCGGCGGCGGCGCGGGCCTCCTCGAGCCGGCCCAGCCCCCTGAGCACGAACGATCGCGCCGCCAGCAAGTGGATCTCGAGGCTCTGGAGTCCCTGACCGAAGAGCGCCGCCATGCCCCGATCGAGGAACTCGAGCGCCCGCTCGGGCTCTCCGCCTGCGTTCGCGGCGCTGGCCACGTCGACCCAGCAGCTGTAGGCGAGGTCGGGCCGGCCCGCACGGCTCACCGCCTCGCCGGCGGCGATCGACGGCCCGTAGGAATCGGCGAACCGGCCGCGCCGCATCAGCGCGAGCGCGCGGGCGTGACCGACGTTATAGATCCTGAGGTCGTCGTTGACGCGCGAGTCGGCGCTCAGCTCAGCCAGCAACCGTTCGGCCTCCTCGACGCTGCCGGCGACGGCCTCGGACCACGCCCGCGCAGCGAGCGCTTCGCTGCGCTCCTCATCGGCCGGTCGGTCCGCGCGCTCGAGCAGCTCGAGCGCCTTGGTCGCGCTGTCGAGCACCGCGCGCGGGAAGCAGATCGGTCCGTGGTAGGC
Source organism: uncultured Solirubrobacterales bacterium (assembly GCA_963737055.1). GTDB lineage: Bacteria > Actinomycetota > Thermoleophilia > Solirubrobacterales > Solirubrobacteraceae > Palsa-465. The sequence goes on from CAVTRE010000007.1 coordinate 167,779, forward strand.
ACGCGCACGGCGCAGGAACGCGCGCGCGTGTGCGACCGGCTCGCTCTCCGACAGCAGCCCGAGCGCCCGCGTGAACGCGGCTTCGGCTGCCTCGCGGCGCCCTCGCCACGCCTCGAGCTCGCCGAGCTCGAGCCACTCGTCGGCCCGTTCGGGCGCGAGCGCGAGCGCCTCTTCGAGGTAGGCGACAGCTTGCTCGAGCGCTGCCACCGCGCGCGCGTCGGCGGCCGCGCGGACGAGCTGCGGGACAGCAGCCCGGTCGTCGCCAGCGAGCCGCAGGTGCCGCGCGACCTCGTCCGGGCGCCTGACGGCACCCGCCTGCTCGCTGCCCAGCAGCGCCTGCGCCCAGCGCTGGTGCAGGCCTCGTCGGCGCGGATCGGCAATCTCCCCGCAGACGGCGTCTCGGAGCAGCGCGTGACGGAATCCGATCCGACCGTCGGACGTGAGCAAAAGGCCGGTCTGAAGCGCCTCCGTGGCGGCCTCGCCGAGCGCCAGCTGGTCGACCTCGAGCGGATCCAGCGGCCGGGCGGCCACCGCCGCGATCTCGACCAGCTTGCGGACGTCACCCGACAACGGCGCGAGCGTCGCGCGCACCGATCCGCGAAGGCTGGGCGCGAGCAGCTCGTGACCACGTCCGAGCGCCCGCGCGGTCTCGACCGCGAGCAGCGCGTTGCCGTCCGCGTGCTCCACCACGCGCGTGACGTCAGCGTCGCTCAGACGAGCTGCGTTGCGGGCAAGTGCGGCGACCGTCTCGGACGCAAGCGCGCCGAGCTCGAGCTCGCAGGCGAGCAAGCCGCGGGATCTGAGCGCATGCTCGAGCCGGTCCGCGTCGGCGCTGTGCGGCAGCTCGCGGCGCGTGAGCAGGATCAGCAGCCGCAGGCCCGCGACCCGGCGCGCCGCGTAGCCCGCGAGCTCGAGGCTGGGAGCGTCGGCATCATGAGCGTCCTCGAGCACGAGCAGCATCGGTGCCTCGCGCGTCGCCCAGCCGAGCAGCGCGACCACCGCCTCGAACAGCCGGGTGCGCTGCAGGTCCGGCGCGACCGCGATGCCCGCGCCCCCGGCGCGCGCGAAATGCGCCGGCAACACGGAGACCAGCGTCGCCAGGTCATCCGGCCAGGCGGCCTCAGGTGGCGGCGCGGGAAGCGAGGGAAGCAGCTCCCGGATCAGCTCGGCCCAGAGGCTGAACGGCGCCGTGCCGCCGAGGTCGAGCGCCGCGCAAGTCGCCGTCACGGCGCCCGCCGCGCCCGCGCGCAGGCGCAGCTCGGTCGCCAGCCGTGTCTTGCCGATCCCGGCCTCGCCGCGGACGACGGCCACTGCTCCAGTCCCGCGCGCCGCCGCCTGCCATGCGCGCACGAGCTCGGTTAGCTCACGCTCGCGGCCCACGAGCGGCAGCAGCCCCGGCTCTGGTTTCGCCGGCGTCGCGGGCGGGGCGGGCGCCGACGCGGGCTCGACCCGCAGTGCCTCCACCAGGTCGCGCGTCGCCGCGGAGGGCGCCACGCCCAGCTCCCGCCGCAGGCGCTCGGCCAGCGTCCGGTAGGTACGCAGCGCGGCGGCGCGGTCACCCGCCGCGTCGAGCCGTGCAATCAGGCGCCGGTGGGCCTGCTCGTCGAACGGGTCGCGTTCGATCTGATGTCGGGACAGCTCGATCGCCTCACGCAGCTCGCCGGCTGCCTCGCGCGCCTGCGCCTGCTCCTCGAGCAGCCCGATCACCCGCTCGCGGTAGCGCTCGCGCGCCGACAGCGCCCACTCGTCCTCGAGCCCCTCGAGCAGCTCTCCGCGGCACAGCTCGAGCGCCTGCTCAGGGGCGCTCGCTGCGAGCCGCTCAAATTCCCGCACGTCGACCCACAGGCCGTCCTCGTCGCTGAGCCCGACCCGCTGTCCGTTCACGACCAGCGCCTCCCCAATCTGGCGGCGCAGCGCCCACAGCGCGCTCCGCAGGCTGGCTCGCGCGCTCTGATCGAGCACGTCCGGCCAGAACCTGCTCGCCAGCTCAGCGCGCGAAACGGCGGTGGGCGCCAGCGCAAGGTACGCGAACAGCGCCCACGGGCGCTGCCCCGTCGGCGCGTCGATCGCGGTCCCGTCCAGTTCGACTTCGAGCGCCCCTAGCAGTCGTGCAGACAGCACGGTCGTCAAAGCGTACCGCCACCGGGGTTTGACGCTCGTTTGACGCCGGCGAGACGCGGCACCGCGAGCCTTGCAAGCGCATGGCAGAGACAACATCGACGAAGGAGGACACCATGAGCACCATCACCACGTTCGACCTCGACCGCTTCACACGGGCCGCCGAAGAGCGCGACGCCGCGACGCAGCTGTCGATGTACGGCCCCGAGGCGACCGTCACGGTCGTCGACAAGATCACCCAGCCCGGCTCCCCCCGGGTGCTGCGCACGCGCGAGGAGATCAAGGGCTGGCTCGAGGACATGTACGGCCGCGACATGACTCACGCGGTCAAGCACCGGGTCAAGGACCACGGCGGCGCGGGATACACGCAGGCGTGCCGCTACCCCGACGGCACCAATGTCCTGTGCGCGACGGTGATCGCGCTCGACAGCGGGCAGATCTCCGACCAGACCGTGGTGCAGGTCTGGGACGAGAAGTAGGAGGAGCCAGGAATGTCGACCACAGAGCAGACAATCGACGAGGCGAAGCTGAACGAGTTCATGGGCCGGTTCGTCGGCGACCTCGGCGCCGCGCTCAGCGCGGCGCTGGTGGTGATCGGCGACCGCCTCGGCCTGTACCGGGCGATGGCCGACGGCCAGCCCGTTACCCCTGAGGAGCTCGCCCGGCGGACGGGCACAGACCCTCGCTACGTCCGCGAGTGGCTGTCCAACCAAGCGGCCGGCGGCTACGTCATGTATGACGCCCCGACCGGGAGCTTCTCGCTGTCGCCCGAGCAGTCGCTCGCGCTCGCGCAGGAGGGCAGCCCGGCGTTCGTGCCGGGCGCGTTCCAGGTTGCGACCTCGCTGACCAAGGACGAGGAGAAGATCTCGAACGCGTTCGAGACCGGCGCTGGCGTCGGCTGGCACGAGCATCATCACGAGCTGTTCGCCGGCACCGAGCGGTTCTTTCGCCCGGGGTACGCCGCGAACCTGATCCCGTCGTGGATCCCAGCCCTCGACGGGGTGCAGGCGAAGCTCGAGGCCGGCGGACTGGTCGCCGACGTCGGCTGCGGCCACGGCGCGTCGACGATTCTGATGGCGCAGGCGTTCCCCCACTCGGAGTTCGTCGGCTTCGACTACCACGAAGCGTCGATCCAGCACGCGCGCAAGACGGCCTCGGAAGCGGGGCTGGATGGGCGCGTTAGTTTCGAGGTCGCACCCGCGAAGGAGTATCCGGGAGACGGCTACGACCTCGTTGCGATGTTCGACTGCCTGCACGACATGGGCGACCCGGTCGGCGCCTCCGAGCATGTGCTGGGGACGCTCAGTCCGGACGGCACGTGGATGATCGTCGAGCCGTACGCGGGCGACCGCCTCGAGGACAACCTCAACCCGGTCGGCCGCGTGTTCTACGGCGCCTCGACGCTCGTCTGCACGCCCGCCTCGCGAGACCAGGAGGTCGGGCTTGCGCTTGGGGCACAGGCCGGCGAGGCGCGGCTGCGCGAAGTCGCGACCGAGGGCGGCTTCACCCGCTTCCGCCGCGCGACCGAGACACCGTTCAACATCGTGCTCGAGGCACGGCCGTAGCGATGACTCTGCGTGTGGCCGCCGTTCAGGATTGCCCGGTGCTGCTCGATCGAGCGGCGACGCTCGGTCTGGTCGACGAGCTGACCCGCGTGGCGGCCGCGCAGGGAGCCGACCTGGTCGTGTTCCCGGAGGCGCTCGTGCCTGGCCCGCCGGTGTGGATCGACGCGTTGTCCGTCTCGGGCGACGCCGAGTGGCACGGGCGACTGATGCGCCAGAGCGTGTCGGTGCCGGGCCCGGCGTGCGAGCAGCTCGCCGAGGCGGCCCGTGCGCCGGAGGTGGCGGCTCGGACCTGCGGGTGCGGCTCGAAGTCGACGACCGTCCGAAGCCGCCGGTCGTGACTCGGTCGGCGTCCGATGGCAACCAAGCGAGCGACCCGGCGTCGCTCGCAACTCAGCAAAAGAGGTCAGAATGATCTGCACGTTCACAGCCCGCCGTCTGAAGCCCGGTACATACGACGGGTTCCGGGCAGCGTGGAACCCGTTCGACGCCCCTGACGACGCGTTGCGTCGCTGGAAGCGGATCTATCACTGCCGCGACGTCGAGGACCCCGACGTGGTGATCTCGTTCGGGCTGTTCGACGGAACGCTCGAAGAACTGCGCCAAGCGCAGGCCCTGCTCCGCCGCGAATCGCAGGTCGACCGAGTCGGGCCGTACGTACAGGAGGTGCTGCTCGACGGCTCGTATGAGATCGTCGAGCAGCTAACCCCGTAGCGAGCGCCGACCGACGACGGCGGCCCGGCTGCTCGCCGAGGCGCGCCCACCTAGGCTGTCTATCGCCAGCGCAAGCGCGCGAGGCGATCCGTGCAGGGCCCCTGCTTACCGAGATTCGCTCGGAGCTCCAGCGTCAGGGTGACAGCGCGACCCCGGCGCGGGAGTCCGCCGCGCGGAACGTGTTCGAATGGCGCCGCGACCGCAGCTCGCGCGGCACGGCCCGGATGCGGTCGCAGAACCGCAACGACAGTTGGGCGTCATATGCGACGAGGGGTAGCAATCGAGCCTCCCCGCCGCCACCCTCCTGCGGTTCGGGTTACTGATTGGGACCGACGGCATCGGCGGATTCCAAGCCTGGCGTCAGGCAGCCCTGGAGCTCCAGCTCGACACTGTTGGCGAACACTTGTGCGCGGGCTGAGGCAACCGTCCTCCGAGCGAACTCGAAAATCCTCAACCCACACCGAGACCGAACGGCAACCTCCGAGCGTCGACCGCTTTCGCTCGACTCTTGCGAACCATCGGCATGAGCAAGCGCCGGCGCGCTACCCCTCACGCCGCAAACGAGCGACGTGTCGATGTCCCGGCCGTTGCTCAGCGCGACTGCAGCCGGACGTACGCAGGCACGAAGCCCCGCATTTGCGGGGCTTTTATCTATCGGGGCGCCCGGATTTGAACCGGGGACCTCACCGACCCGAACGGTGCGCGCTACCAGGCTGCGCCACGCCCCGAATGGGCCCCAGTATCCCACAGGCGCCCGGGTTGCCGGCATCTCAGGCGACCCTCGGCGATATGAACGTCGACGTACAGGTTGCTGGTTGCGGACATGCGCTGAAGCGTTGCGGCTCTAGGCCGCGGCGTCATCACGCAAACGTGGGGGCGCTTATGTGCTCGCGCTCAGGACCTTCAGCTATGCCTCTGGAGCTTGTCCGGCCCCTGCCGGAGGGGCGGGCTGTGGTTGTGCTTGGGCGCGGTAGGCGCTAACGGATTGCTGCACGTAGGCGAGGAGGTCGGGACGGAGCCGGTGGAGGCCTTTGCGGTCATACCACCTGACGACGCCGGCGCCGAGCGCAAGCCAGAAGATCAGACCGGCTGTGGCGGTGATAAGTCCTCGGGTGAGGCCCGCGTTGCCGGCGGCATTGAAATAGAGGATTGAGCGCGTGCCGGCGAGGATCTGGCGGAGCGGCTCGATCTCGCTGACCACCTTGAGCGAGCCGGGAAGCGCCTGGAGGGGGACGGTGCCACCGGCGGACGCGAGCCCGAGGTAGACAAAGATGAGCAGCGCGAGAAGTTGTCCCTGAGTGCCCAGGATTGCCAAGAGAGCGAGCGTGCCGGCGGCGACGCTGAATGCGGCTAGCCAGGTGAAGAGCCACAGGAGGCCGACGCTCGGGGCGTCCATACCGAGGAGGCCGACGGCGACGAGAAGCATCAGTCCGGTGAGAAGACCTGTGATGGGGAGGGCCATCGTCCATTTGGTCAGGAGGGTGTGCCAGCGGTTGATCGGCAGCGGCTGGCGCTGGCGCCATCTGGGGCCGATCTCGGTGGTGGCATAGCCGGTGGCGGCGTCGACGGTGGCATTGATGATCGTGGCGCCCAGGAACCCGGCCATCAGCGTCAATAGCGCGATGTAGAACGCGCTCAGTCCCAGCGCGGAGTGCGGCGGCAGCGGGCGGAAGTCAGCGCTCATGAGGGTGATCGGGTCGGCGAGCACGGCGGCCGTCGCCGTGCCGGCGGACGGTGCCGGCCGGGCCGCGCCCGAGAGCTGGCGACCGATCCGCTGCGACGCCTTCGCGATGGCGGGCGTGAGCACGCCGGCCGCGAGTTGCACGCCGACGGTCCCGGCCCGCCGGTTGGCGAGCAGTTCGACCGTTGGTTTGCCGGCGGGCGTCGCCGACGACACGCGAGCGCCGGTCAGCGAAAGCAGCGAGGCGGTGAAGTTGGGCGGGATCACGACGGTCGCATACGCGCCGTTGCGGTTCATCCGGCTCTCAGCTGCCGGCAGCCGCTCGGGGGTGAGCGCCAGCAGCGTCGAGACCGTGCGCGACCCGGTCAGTCCTGACTGCAGCTGGGCCCCGAGATCGATGCGCTGCGATCCGATGCTCGCGCCTGTGTCCTGGTTGACGATCGATATGGGCAGCCCACGCAGGTGAGCGACCGGGTCGACCACCGAGCCGATGTAGAACACCGTGATCAGCACCAGCATGACCGAGCTGACGATCAGCGGGACGGTCCAGATGGTCCGCGCCATCAGGAGGTGCTTCGCCCGCACGTGATAGGGGTCAGCGCCTCGGTCCTGCGCGGACGACCGTGTCTCGCGGTCTCCGTCCGCACTGGGCGGAACGCCGGGGTCGGACGTATCACGTTGGTCTGGTCCCGTGAACGCCATCATCATCCGTTCTGTCGGCGCATGTCAAGAAATGCGCGTGACGGGATGAGGGCCGCGGGGCTCCGCTTATCGGCCGACCGCTGCCCTCGAGACTTCAGTAACAGGCGGCCCGTCCGATAAGCGGTGTGATGGCTCGCTCCGATGTCAGCGAATCCACCCCCTATGCCCGCAACGGCGGGACGGCCCCTGGCGCCTCGCCGGCGGTCGATGCGCGCGATGCCCTGAGGTGGGGCGAGCGCGAGCACGATCGCTGGCTCGAGCGGTGGATCCGCTCGACCGAGGACCTCGCGCGCCTGCAGTACTCGCACCGCATGCTCGACGCGGTAATCGATGAGATCGACGGGCGGTTGATTCGCATCGGGAATCAGTGGCTGACCGACTACGCGTCGTGCAACTACCTCGGGCTCGACCTCGACGAGGAGATCATCGCGGCCGTCCCTGAGTATCTCCGCAAGTGGGGGACGCACCCGAGCTGGTCGCGACTGCTGGGCAGCCCGGTCCTGTACGAGGAGATCGAGGCGAAGCTCACTGACCTTCTCGGCTGCGAGGACAGCCTGCTGCTGCCGACGATCACCCACATCCACATGTCGGTGATCCCGGTGCTGGCGGGCGGGGGTACGGTGTTCCTTGACAGTCGCGCTCACAAGACGATTTACGACGGCTGCGCGCTCGCCCGGGGCCGCGGCGCCGCCGTTCAGCGCTTCGCCCACGAGAGCCTAGATCACTTGGAGGGCCTGCTCCGCGACCGTGCGTGGCGCCGGCCGGGAATGATCTGCATCGACGGGGTCAACAGCATGACCGGCAACGCCCCGGACCTCGCCGCGTTCGCCGCGCTCGCCCGGAAGTACGACGTGATCCTGTACGTCGACGACGCCCACGGCTTCGGCGTGATCGGCGAGCGCTCCCCCGATGAGCCGTGCGACTTCGGCGTCCGCGGGAACAGCATCGTCCGGCACGTGGACGAGGGCTACGAGAACGTCGTGCTCGTCGGCGGCTTCTCGAAGGCCTATTCGTCGCTGCTCGCGTTCATCGCGTGCCCGACGGCGCTCAAGCAAGTTCTCAAGACCGCTGCGCCGCCGTACCTGTACTCCGGTCCTTCACCGGTCGCCTCGCTCGCCACGACGCTCGAGGGACTTCGCGTGAACGACGTCCGCGGCGATGAGCTGCGGGCGAAGCTCCATCGCCTGACCGGCCGCGTGCTCGAGCGGATGAGCGAGCTCGGCGTCGCCACGCCGAACCAATCCGGGTTCCCGATCATCGAGATCCCACTGGCGGACGCGGACCAGGTCGACGAGGTCGGCGACCTGCTGTTCGACCGCGGCATCTACGTGACGATGGCGGTGTACCCGCTCGTCCCGCGCGACGAGGTCGGGTTCCGCCTGCAGCTCACCTCGGCGCACACCGACGAGCAGATCGAACATCTGTGCATCGTGCTCGGCGAAGTCGCCGAAAGGTTCAAGCTCCGGCGGGCGCCGGTCGACGACCGCCCTTGAGCACGATGTCCGCCGACACGCACATCCGCGCCGTTGACCGACGCCGCCTCTGGTGGATGTTCTTCGCCTTCGGTGCGCTCGTCACCGGGCTTTACGTGTTCGTGCCTCCGTTGAAGGGCAGCCCTCTGGTGATCAACGGCCTCGGCCTCTACGGCCTGGTCGCCGTGGTCGCCGGCATCCGTTTCTACCGCCCGCGCGCCCGGCTTGCCTGGTGGCTGCTCGCTCTGGGCGTGTTCCTGTTCTGGGTCGGCGACGTCTACACGTACAGCATCCGGATCCTGTTCAACGTCAGCGTCCCCTTCCCGTCATGGGGCGACGCCGTCTACCTGACCATGTACCCGGTGCTGATGGCGGGCATCATGCTCCTCGTCCGTCGTCGCAATCGGCGCGCGGACGGCCCAGGGGCGGTCGACGCCCTGATCATGACGCTGGGCCTGGCGCTTGTCTCCGGGATCCTGCTGATCGCCCCGTACGTCCACGACGGAACCCTCACGCTGCTGCCCAAGCTTGTCTCGATCGGCTACCCGATGGGGGACATCATCCTGCTCGCCGCCGGGATCCGCCTCGCCGTCGATGGCGGGAAGCGCCGGCCGGCCTTCTACCTGCTGATCGGCGGGATCGTGTCGATGCTGGTCACCGACGACATCTACGGCCTGCTCACGCTGCACAACACCTACAACCACCAGCTGTGGCTCGATGCGGGCTGGATCTTCTTCTATCTGTTCTGGGGTGCCGCCGCACTCCACCCCTCGATGCAGGAGCTCTCCGAGGAGGCGCCCGATCGCCAGCCGCGTCTGACCTGGCTGCGACTGGCGCTACTCGCCGGCGCAACCCTGATCGCACCGGCGATCGAGATCATCAAGGTGGTCCCGACCCGTAACTGGGACCTGCTGTTCGTGATCGGGGCGTCGGCCGTGCTGTTCTCGCTGGTCGTCGCGCGGATGACCGGCCTGGTGCGCCAGCGCGAGAAGTCGGTGGCCCGGGAGCGGGCGCTCAGCGCCGCGGGCGGCCTGCTCGTCGCGGCCACCGAGCCCCGCGAGATCCTGATCGCGGCGCTCCAGGCACTCGCGGATTTCGGCAAGGACCAAACCGATGCTCGGGTATGCCAGATCGTGGGCGACGAGGTACGCGCGATGGCGCTCGACGAGCGGGGCGGGTTGGCCGAGTGGGACATGCCTCCGGGCATCTCGCCGTTCCTCGAGGACTCCGGGGATGGAGGCGCGGTGATCCTTCCGGGCGGCGCCCGCGACGGGCTGCGGCTGCCGGCAGGCATGGACCGCGTCCTACAGCTCGAGCTTCATCCCGGCGGCGGAACCGCCGCCGGCCTAATGCTGATCGTGGCCGGCGAGGTGAGCAATGACGAGGAGACCCGCTACGCGTTGCGCACGCTCGCTCATCAGGTGTCGCTTGCGCTGAGCAGCGCGGAGTTCGCCGAGGAGGTGCACCGCCGCGCCAGCGAGGCCAGATTCTCGACGCTGGTGCAGAACTCGAGCGACCTGATCACGGTGCTCAGCGACGACAACACGATCCTCTACCAGAGCCCCTCGATCGAGCGCGTGCTCGGCTACACCCCCGACGAGGTCACCGGGCGGCCGTTCGCGGAGCTGCTGCATCCCGACGAGCAGGGACGGATGCTTCGCCGCCTGACCGACGGCGCCGGCGCGAACGGACGCGCAGAGGTGATCGACTGCCTGCTCGCGCATAGGGACGGAAGCCTTCGACATTTCGAGATCCTCCACGCCGACCTGCTCGCCGACAGCTCGGTCGGCGGGATCGTCCTCAACGGCCGCGACGTCTCCGAGCGCAAAGCGTTCGAGGAGCAGCTCGCCCACCAGGCCTTCCACGATTCGGTGACCCACCTCGCCAACCGGGCGCTGTTCAATGAGCGCGTGCGCCACGCGGTGGCGCGAACGCTCCGCGAGGGAATGGGGATGGCGGTGCTGTTCGTCGACCTCGACGACTTCAAGACCGTCAATGACAGCCTTGGTCACGCCACCGGCGACCGCGTCCTCCTCGAGGTGGCCCAGCGGATCTCGGCCAGCGTCCGGGCGGCCGACACGGCGGCCCGGTTTGGCGGTGACGAGTTCGCGATCCTGCTCGAGGACGTGCACGACCTGGGGGCGGCGGTCGAGACCGCGGAACGGATCCTGGACGCGCTCAGCCGGCCGATCGAGCTCGATGACAACCACCTGATCATCCGCGCCAGCCTCGGGATCTCGGTCGTCGAGCCCGGCACGGCCACCGACGCCGACGAGCTGATCCGTAACGCCGATGCCGCGATGTACATCGCCAAGGCCGACGGGAAGGGCGGCTACCGCCTGTTCGAGCCCGCCATGCACGACCGTGTCGTGGCCCGCCTGGCGCTGCGCGCAGATCTCCAGAAGGCGCTCGAGCGCGGCGAGTTCGAGCTCCACTACCAGCCGCTGGTCCGCCTGGCCGATGAGACTGTCACCGGCGTCGAGGCGCTCCTACGGTGGCGCCATCCCTCGCGCGGGCTGATCCCGCCGTTCGAGTTCATCCCGTTCGCCGAGGAGACCGGACTGATCATCGACATCGGGCGGTGGGTGCTGCAGGAGGGCTGTCGCCAGGCGAAGGAACTGCGCGACCGGATGACGGGCCCGACCCTTCCGACTATCGGAATCAACCTGTCGGTCAAGCAGCTGTTCCACTCCGACATCGTCCGCGACGTGGCCTCGGCGCTGGCGGCCGCCAGGCTCGAGCCCCACGCCCTGACGCTCGAGATCACCGAGTCGGTGATGATGACCGACACCCAGCTGGCGATCAGCCGCCTGAACGAGCTGCGCGCGCTCGGCGTGCGCCTGGCGATGGACGACTTCGGGACCGGCTATTCGTCGCTGAGCTCGCTGAGCATGCTGCCGCTCGACATCCTCAAGATGGATCGCTCCCTTCTGGCCGCCGGCGCCGCACCGGTCACCTCCGGCCTGGCGTCCGCGGTGCTGAGCCTGGGCGAGACCTTCGATCTGGAGGTCGTCGCCGAGGGCATCGAGTACCCCGAGCAGTCGGCCACGCTCAGGGAGCTCGGGTGCGATACCGGGCAGGGCTTCTACTTCGCCAGGCCGATGGTGCCCGAGCACCTGGTCAGCTTCCTCGAGGAGCACGCCGGCACCGGCGAGGGGACGGCGCTGGCCGCGAGCTCGGACTGAGCGCCGGCCCGGGCTCGAGCTGAGCGCATGCAGCAGAGCTACGAGGGGCTGGATCGGCCGGGGGGCTTCAGCCGCGTCCGGCTCCTGACGCCGTTGGCCCACAGGGATTACCGCCTGCTGGCGTCCGGCATGTCGGTCTCGCTGCTCGGAGACGGGCTGTTCCTGGTGGCGCTGGCGTGGCAGGTCTACACGCTGTCGGACGCTCCGACAGCCCTGGCAACCGTCGGGATCGCGATGACGATTCCGACGATCACCTGCCTGCTGATCGGCGGAGCGGTGAGCGATCGCTTCGACCGACGCGCGGTGATGCTGACCGCAGACGTGGTTCGCGCCGCGGTCTTGGCGGCGCTCGCGGCGCTCGCTGTGACGGGCGCGCTGGTACTGCCGGAGCTGCTCGTGATCGCCGTGGTGTACGGCGCCGCCACCGCGTTCTTCAACCCCGCCTCCGATGCCCTGGTGCCGCAGCTTGTCCCCGCCGACGCGCTCGCGCAGACAAACTCGCTCGACCAGCTGATCAGACCGGTGATGCTACGACTGGCCGGTCCGGCGCTCGGCGGTCTGGCCGTCAGCGCGATCGGCGCGGGCTGGACGTTCGGACTCGACGCCGGCTCGTTCGCGGTCTCAGTGGCGGCGTTGTTGGCGATGTCCCCGGCGCCGATCCCGGCCGGAGCGGAGGCGCGATCCGGCGTGCACGAGATCAAGGCCGGACTCCGCTACGTTCGCAGCCACGCCTGGCTGTGGGCGACGCTCGTCAGCGCGGCCATCGCCTACCTGCTGTTCATGGGGCCGACCGAGGTGCTCCTCCCGTTCATTGTCAAGCACCGGTTCGCCGACGGTGCGCGCGATCTCGGCCTGATCTTCGCCGCCGGCGGTCTCGGGTCGTTGATCTGCGCGCTCACGATCGGCCAGCTCGGCCTTCCGCGCCGCAGCCTCACGTTCATGTACGCCGTGTGGACCGTCGCAACGCTCGCGGTGGCCGGCTACGGCCTCTCGAAAGGCCTGTGGGGTCTGATGCTCGCGAGCGTCCTCTTCAACACGCTCGAGACCGCCGGCACGATCGCCTGGGCGACCGCCAAGCAGCGCCACGTCCCGGCACAGCTCCTCGGCCGGGTCTCGAGCCTCGACTGGCTGATCTCGATCGGCCTGCTGCCGCTGTCGTACGCGCTGACCGGCCCGATCAGCGCCGGCCTCGGGGCCCGCACGACCCTGATCTGGGCCGGTGTCCTCGGCGCGGTCGTGACGTTCGCGCCGCTGCTCAGCCGGCGGGTACGGAGCCTCGACCACGCCGACGCGGTCGCGCCGGTGCCGGACGCGCCCGCGGTCCGGGCGGCGGCGTAGCCCGCCGAGGGCGGCTGTCATGCTGCCGCGGTGACTCGCATCGAGATCCCGGGGCACGATCTCGTCGGCATCCGGGCCGACAACCCCGGACTGTTCACGCTCAGCGGGACGAACTCGTGGGTCGTAGGAAGGGACCCGGCGTGGCTGGTCGACCCCGGTCCTGACCTCGACGAGCATGTCGCGGCGCTCGTCGCCGAGCTCGACGCCCGGGGCGGCCTCGGCGGCATCGCCCTCACCCACCACCACGCCGACCACACCGGAGCTGTGCCGGCGATCCGCGCACGATTCCCCGACGCGTCCCTGGCCGGCGCGTCCCGGGGCGACGTCGACGTCGAGCTGAGTGACGGCGAGCGGTTCGGCCCGCTCGAAGCGGTGGCGACTCCGGGGCACGCGCCCGACCACCTCGCCTACATCGCCGGCGACGCCGCCCTGACCGGCGACGCCGTCCTCGGCCAGGGGAGCGTGTTCATCGCCCCCGACCCCGGCGCGCTCGCGTCGTACCTGGCCGCCCTCGCCCGGCTGCGGGAGCGCTCGCTCAAAGTCCTCCTTCCCGGCCACGGACCGCCGGTCTCCGACCCCGCGGCCAAGCTCGACGAGTACATCGCCCATCGGCGCGACCGCGAGCGCCGGCTGATCGAAGCCCTCGACGGCGGCCGGCGGAGCACCGAGGAGCTGCTCGACTACGCCTGGGCCGACGTGCCCCCGGGGTTACGCCAGGCCGCCACGGTCACGCTCGCGGCCCATCTCGACAAGCTCGCCGACGAGCACCGCCTGCCGGCCGGGGTGGAGCGACCAGACCTCATTCACCTCACCTGATCGACGTGAACGCGAGATCGGTCAGGCCGTTGAACTCGTTGATGACCGGGAGCACGTTCGTCGACGCGACGTTCGCCTCATAGTCCCAGTCCCACGGGATCGCCGGAGCCTGGGCCACGATCTGGTCGTCGAGCCTGCCGTACGCCGCGGCCCGCTGGGTCGGGTCGGTGATGTACTTCGCCGAGTTCAGCGCGGCGTTGATCGCGGGGTTGTTCAACAGTGCTTGATTTGCATTGTTGGTCGGGCTCGCGGTGATGGTCGCGCCGTTGAAGGGCACGTCGATCATCGCCTGACCGTCGTTGAAGTCCTTCACCCAACCGACGTTCGGGCAGACATTCGGGTCGTTGGCCACGACCGAGCAGAACTTCGTGATCATCGTGGCGTGCTCGACCGGATGCAACTGGACGTTGAAGCCGAGCGCGGTCAGCTGCGACTTGATCAGCTGGGCGGTGTTGCTGCCCGGAGGGGTGTTGTCGCTGACGATCGTGATCGTGCACGCGTTGCCGGAGCACCTACCGCTCGAGTAACCCGCCTTCTTCATGTACGACTCGGCGAGCGCCATGTCCCCGGTGGGATGTTGGAGGAAGTCGTACTGCGAGCCCGTCGGGCCGGCGACACCGCCGGCCTGCTGGAAGCCCGCGATTCCCGGCGGGATGAAGTGCGTCGCGAGGACTCCGCTGAGCGGTCCACCACGGGTGTCCAGCAGCGCCACGCGATCTGAGGCCGCGATCACCGCCTTCCGCACGTCGATGTTGTTGAACGGGGGCTTGCTCGTGTTCAGCGTGATGTAGCGGTTGGCGCCGTCCGGGGTGAGTGTCAGCTGCTTCGGGTATTTGGTGGCCGCGAGCTTCAGCGCCTCACCCGTCGCGCCGAAGTCGAAGTTGGTCATGCTCTGACCGGTCAGGATCTTGCTGATCGCGGAGTTCTCGTCCGAGAATCCCTCCTGCACCACAATCTTGTCCAGGTAGGCCGCGCGGAAGTCCTCGCCGGGGGTCCAGCTCGGGTTGCGGAGCAGGACGATCTGCTTGCCGGGCGAGTAGTCCGAGATGTAGTACGGACCGACGTCGATCTGGTGCTCGCCGTACGTCGACGAGGGCGTCTTCGAGTCGTACTGCGCGGCGTAACCCTGCGGCACCGGCGAGGAGAGCGGCAGCGACAGGGCGTCGATCACGCCGATCGACGACGGCTTGCTCAGGTTGAACACGACCGTCGAGGAGTCCGGGGTAGTGATGCCGCTGATGTTCGGGGCCTTGGTCGGATCCTTCTTGACCGCGGCCTCGGCCGCAGCGAGCCCGTTCAGATCGGAGAGGTACAGGGTCACGTAGCCGTTCGGAACGCCAGGCAGAAGCCCGCGCTCGATCGCGTACTTGACATCGGCCGCGACGACCGGCTTGGTCCAGCCGGCGCCACCGCCCAGCGGCGGGCTGTACTTCACGTTCGTCTTGATGTGGAACGTGATCGTCTTGCCGCCATTCGAGACAACGGGCTGTCCCGACGCCAGCAGCGGCTGGGGCGCCGCGGTGTCGTTGGGCGGCCAGCCCATGAGCGGCGAGTCAGCCGCGAGGTCGATCATGTAGGTCGGCTGGTAGTACGCGGCGCCGGGGTCGATGTAGTCGACATCGCTGTTCGCGATGGCGGTCAGCGTCCCGCCCTTCTTCGCGGTCGCGGGCGCCGTGACGACCGGCGGAAACTTGGCCTGTTCATTGCTCACAGCCGCACTCTGGCCCGCGCCCGACGTGCCGCCACTGCTCGCGGTATTCGAATTGCTGCTCGATCCGCAGGCCGCCGCGGCGAACGAAGCGGCCGCCAGCAGCACTGCCAGGAACACGCGTCGCACCTCGTACCTCCTTTGTGGGCTCCTCGATCCCAGACGCGCCCAACTCGTGTCTGGACCGGGCACGCCGCGGCGAGTATCGGGCGGCTCGCTTACCGCTCCCTGACGGGTGGCTGACAGACCTCGTCAGATAAGGCGTTGCGCGGCCTCCGCGCCTAGCCGATAATCGACGTAATGCGCTCGCTGGGGAGGACCGCGGTGCAGTTCCGGATTCTCGGGCCGCTCACGGCTGCCGTCGATGGGGAGGGGCTCGCGCTTGGCGGCGAGCGCCAGCGCGCGCTGCTCGCGCTCCTGCTGGTGCATTCGGGCGAGATGGTCAGCACCGAGCGCCTGATCGAGCAGCTGTTCGACGGGTCGCGATTTCGCAGCTCGGCCAACGCCGTCCACGTCGCGGTTTCCCGGCTGCGCCGGGCTCTCGGCGACGAGCGGGCTGCGATGCTCCTGACCCGCCGCGGCGGATACTCGCTCGAGATCGAAGCCGAGCAGCTCGACGCCGCCGTGTTCGAGCGGCTCGTGGCCGAGGGCCGTGCTTCGCTCGCTCACAGCGACCCGGCGTCGGCGTCGGCGCGGCTGGGAGAGGCGCTCGCGCTGTGGCGAGGTCCGCCGCTGGCTGGCCTCGGCGGCGTCGACGAGCTGCAGGCGGAGGCCAGGCGGCTGGAGGAGCTCCACCTGCTCGCGGAAATGGAGCGGATCGACGCCGAGCTCGCCCTCGGCGCGGCTGCCGAGGTGGTCGTCGAGCTCGAGCGCCTGATCGCGGCCGCGCCGCTGCAGGAGAGGTTACGCGCGCAGCGGATGCTCGCTCTGTATCGCTCCGGTCGTCAGGCCGAGGCCCTTGCCGCCTACCGGGAGGCGTGCGGACTGCTCCGCGACGAGCTCGGATTGACCCCGAGCGCCGAGCTCAGAGAACTCGAGGTCATGATCCTCCGTCACGACGCCGGCCTCGACCCGGACCGCGCCGAGCCCGCCCTGGATCGCGAAGTGATGTGTCCGTTCAAGGGGCTGGCGGCGTTCGAGAGCTCCGACGCCGACTTCTTCTTCGGGCGCGAGCGGATCGTCTCGGAGCTCGTCGCGCGCCTCGCGGAGTGGCCACTCGTGGGGATCCTGGGCCCGTCGGGGATCGGCAAGTCCTCGCTGCTGCGCGCCGGGGTCCTGCCGGCGCTGCGAGCCGGGGCGCTGCCGGGGAGCGCGCGCTGGCGCCAGGTTCTGCTCCGGCCCGGCAGGCATCCATGCCGGGAGCTCGCGCGAGCCCTCGGCGGACAGAATCTCGCCCAGACGATCGCGATTGCCGGGCATGACGTCCGGATCGTGATCGCGATCGACCAGCTCGAGGAGCTGTTCACGGTATGCGACGACGAGGCCGAGCGCGCCGACTTCCTCGAGCAGCTCGTCGCCGCGGCGGGCGACCACGAGCGTCGGGCGCTCGTGCTTTGCGCGCTCCGTGCCGACTACTACGGACGCCTGGGTGCGTATCCGGAATTTGGCGAGCTCCTGAGTCGCAGCCATGCGCTGATCGGTCCGCCGAGGCGCGACGAGCTGATCGACGCGATCGAGCGACCGGCCGCGCGCGCCGGGCTCGAGGTCGAGGGACCGCTGATCGAGGCGCTGGTCGAGGAGGTCGCGGGCCAGCCCGGAGCCCTGCCGCTGCTGTCGACCGCGCTGCTCGAGCTGTGGCAGGCCCGCGACGGGCGGGTACTCCGTCTGCGGGACTACCGTGCCGCCGGCGGAGTCCAGGGCGCCGTGGCCCGGATCGCGGAGGCCGCGTACACGCGCCTCGAGCAGTCGCAACGCCCGATCGCAAAGACCCTCCTCCTCCGTCTCGCCGAGGTCGGCGACGGCGCGCCCGAGCGCAGGCTGATGGCGCTCGAGGAGATCGACCGGATCGACGGTGCGCCGCCGGTTCTCGCGGCGCTCGCGGATGCGCGGCTGGTGACGGTCGGCGCGGGCACGGTGGAGCTCTCACACGAGGCGCTGCTCCGCGAGTGGCCGCGATACCTCAGCTGGCTCGAAGAGGATCGCGTGGGCCGCAGGCTGCACGCCCACCTGCGCGTGGCCGCGGGCGACTGGGCCGCCCGAGGGCGCGATCCGGCCGACCTCTGCCGAGGAGCCAGGTTGGCGGCCGCGCTCGAGTTCGGCGCACAGCATCCCGAAGAGATGGACCGCCTCGAGCGCGAGTTCGTCGACGCCAGCCGGTCAGAAGCCGACCGCGAGGTGCGCCGGCAGCGCTCGCAGAATCGTCGCCTCCGCGCGCTGCTGATCGGCGCCGCCGTGCTGTTGGTCCTCACCGTGGTCGCGGGAGCTGTGGCGGTAATCGGTCAGCGGCGGGCGAGCAGCGATGCGCGTCTGGCGGTTGCCGAGGAACATGCGGCGCTGGGCCGGCAGCTCGGCGAAGAGGCCGTGAACGAGCCGAAGCTCGACGTGGCGGCGCTGCTGGCGCGCGAAGCGGTGGCGCTCGACCGCTCGCCACAGACCGAAGGGACCCTGCTGTCGACTCTGATGCGGAGCCCCGCGCTGATCGCGACGTTCCCGATGCCCACCAACGCGGCGCCGAACGTCTCGGTCGCCCCAGATGGCCGCACAGTGGCGGTCGCCGACGGCGTCGCCGACCAGGTCCGGTTCTTTGACACCCGGACCCGTGCGCCCTCCGGCCGAGTGCTGACCGATTTCTTCGGCGATCAGGCGCCGACGTACTCGGGCGACGGCTCGGCGCTTGTCTATTCGGCGGGGGCATTCCTCGCAGTGCGCAACGCGCGCTCGCTGGCGCTGCGTGAGCGGCTGCTCATCGGGCCGCCGTTCAGTAACCGGACAACAGCCGACGTACCGGACTCGAGCATTCTCATCGGGCCGGGGCACCGGACCGTCTATTACGCGTACTGGCTTCTGGGTCAGGCCGGTCAGCCGACCGACGCCTACCTCGCCCGGTGGTCGATGCCGAGCGGCCGCCGACTTCCGACGGTCAGGCTCGGGTCCGGCCCGCTGCTCGCGGTGGCGCTGATCGCCGGGGGGGCCGAATTGATGGTCGTGACCGCGCACGGCGTGGACACATACGACGCCCGGACACTGCGGCGGGAGCGGTCCGTGGTGATCGAGCCGGCGCCGGCGTCTCCCTCGGCGGCCGTGATCAGCGCGGACGGAGCCACGATCGCGATCGGCTCGGAGGGTGGCTCGGTGTCGTTCGTCGACGCCGCCACGGGGCGGGCCATGCCCGGTGCCGGTGGGCACGCGACGACCGTGGCGAGCGCGGTGTTCGCGCGCGACGGCAGGACCGCGGTGACCGCCGGCAACGACGGCAGGGTGATCGTCTGGGATACCGCCACGCGCACCGAAGCGGCTGTTCTATCCGGTCCGGCCGGACACCTCGAGGACGCGCAGATGAGTCCGGACGGCTCGACCCTGTACACGTCCGCGCTAGGGGGCGTGGTGCTCGCCTGGGACCTCACCGGACGGCGGGGCTTCGGACACAGCGCGCGCCTCGATCGGACGCTGACCTGCTGCGATTCGGTCTCTCCGCCTGAGCCCGCGCTGGCGGTCTCACCTGACGGATCGAGGTTCGCGGCGCCGATCGCCGCCTCGACCGTCGGTCTGTTCGCGACGCGCACGCTCGCGCGCCTGGGGTCGTTCACGATCGCGCCGGCGGACGATCCGATCACGGCGCTCGCCTGGTCTCCGGACGGCGCCACGCTCGCGGTCGGGGCTCACGGCGGCGTCGTGCAGGTATGGGCCGTCAACGGCGCGCCGACACTCGAGCGCACGCTCGACGGCCTAGCGCCCGTGCCGCGGCTGGCCGAGGCCGTCCAGTCGCTCGCATTCTCGCCCAGCGGTCAGCTGCTCGCGGCGACCGACAAGAGCGAAGGCACGACGCTCGGACACACGCTCGCCTCGCCGCTCGCGACGATGGTGACGTGGAACGTCGCGGCGGGGGCGCCCGTCGGAGGAACGGCAAGCCTCGGGGCCGGCAACGGCCTGACCGGATCGGACGAGGTCGCGTTCTCGCGTGACGGAAAGCTACTCGCGGCGAGCCTGCTCGTCGGCGGCATCGACGTGTTCGACCCCTCGACGGGGCAGCTCGTGCGGACGCTCGCCGATCCAGGCGATGAGAGCACCGCGATCGCCTTCGGGGCCGGCGACCTGCTGGCTGCCGGAACCATCGGGGGGGACGTCGAGCTGTGGAACGCGGGCACGGGCAAGCGAGTCGCGCCGCCGCTGCTGGCCGACACCGAGGAGATCACCGACGTGGCGTTCGACCAAAGCGGCCGGAGGTTCGCCACCACGGGTGACGAGGACGGCACGATCAAGCTGTGGTTCATCGCGGGCTTGCAGCAGGAAGGGCCGCGGCTCGCAGCCGACCCGAACTCCACGTCGGCAGCGGCCTTCGAGCCGGGCGGCGGGGACCTGCTCGTCGTCGACGACCGCGGGGGCGGGTTCACGTGGCCGACCTCACTGGCGGTGTGGCAGCGACACGCCTGTTCGCTGGCCGGCCGGAACCTGACGCGAGCGGAATGGGCGCAGTTCGTGGGAGGACCGCCCTACGCGGCGGTCTGCCCCTGAGCGGCGCGCTACGTAGTCGCCAGCCGCTGGCGCGCGATCGCCAAAGCGGCCGTCAGCGGCGTGGCGTCAGTCGCCGCGGCCTCGTCGAAGATCTGGCGTAGCGTGTCGCCGATCATCCGCACGCGCCGGCCGGCGGTCGTCGGGTTGTACCCGTTCTGCTCTTCGGCGATGTTGATCAGGCCGCCCGCGTTGGCGACGAAGTCGGGCGCCCACAGGATGTCGCGGGCGGCGAGCAGGTCCGCCACCGATTCGCGCGCGAGCTGGTTGTTGGCGGCACCGGCGACGATCTGGCAGCGCAGCCTGGGCACGGTCGTGTCGTCGAGCACACCTCCGAGTGCACACGGCGCCACCACGTCGACGTCGAGCTCGAGCGCCTCCGCCGGGGACGCCCAACCCGTCCCGAGCTCGTCGGCGAAGCGGCGCTTGCGCTCGTCGATGTCGCTCAGCACGAGGTTGGCGCCAGCCCTGGCGCATCGCCTGGCGACGCGTGATCCAACATGTCCCAGCCCGACCACGGCCACCGACCGCTCGCGCAGGGAACTCGTCGAGAACACGCGCTCGCAGCAGGCGCGGATCGCAGACTCGACCCCGAGCGCCGTGAACGGGCTGGGATCCCCGGAGCCGCCCTGCCGGCGCGGGAGTCCCGCCACGTGCGCGGTGCGCTGTGCGATTACGCGCATGTCGCGACTCGAGGTGCCGACGTCCTCGGCGGTGATGTAGCGGCCGCCGAGCGACTCGACGGTGTCGCCGAAGTCGAGCAGGGCCGCCGTACGGCGCTCGGAGGACAGGACTTCGCCGGGGGCGGTCATGATCACGCCCTTGCCGCCGCCGAGTGGCAGATCGGCCACGGCGGACTTGTAGGTCATCGCCCGCGAGAGCCGCAGCGCATCGCGCAATGCGAGGCGCGCGTCCGCGTAGCCCCACATCCGGCATCCGCCGAGCGACGGGCCGCGAACCGTGGAGTGAACGGCGACGAAGGTGTACAGCCCGGACCGGCGTCCCCGGTGGACGACCACGTCCTCGTGATCGAGCGGCTCGAGATAGCGGTCGGTTGCCGGGCCAGTAGATGAGTCGCCTGGTCGATCCGCGACCGGCGTGCTCACGGTGCCGGCGGCGGGGTCCCGCTCGGGGAGATCCCCGGCGTCGATCCCGTTCCGGCGCTGCTGTCGCCCTGCGAGCTCGTGGTGCTCGAGGCGGAGCTGGAGGTGGTCGAACCCGACGCGGAGTCAGACTGAGTGGTCGTGCTCGAGCCGGTGCTCGACGGGGTTGTGCCCGCCGTCGTCGAGGTCGTCGACGGCGACGTCCCCGTAGGCGTGGAGGTCGTGGTGCCGGCCGGCTTGTCGTTGGCCGGCGTGCCCGCCGAGTATGGAGTCACGCCCCCATCTGCGGTCATCGTCGACGTGCCCCCCGACGTCCGGAGCTTGAGCTTCGACGGAGCCGTGACGGTGGTCGTCGAGGTGGTCACCGTGGTGGGCGTGGCCGAGGACGTCGGGCGGGACGTGGCCGCGATCCTGACCGCTTGGGTCTGGGGCGCCTGGCTGGCCGCCAGAGGCGCTCCGTCCTCGGGTGGGTCGACGGTCGCGCCCGCGGCCGAGCCGGCTCCCGGGGAAATCACGTGCCGGGTCGCCGGAGCAACACGCGCCGCGTGCGCGTGGTGGTGCGAATGCGACGCGGGGGTGGTGATCGTGTGCTGGAGCTCGACCGCGCCGCCCGCGGTGACGACCGCGGCGGCGAGCAGGGTCGCGACGTGCGTGGCCCCGGCGCTCATCGCGCCGATGCCGACGACGGCCGATCCGCCTCCCGCTCCGGCCCCGGCGGCGAGCGCGCCGCCGGCCGCGCCGCTCCCGGCGCCACCGATACCGAGGACGTTGGCCAGGACTCCGAGCGGGCCCAGCGTGGGAACGATCGCCGCGAACGTCCGGCTCACCCCGCGCAGCTCGTGTCGGAAGTCGCGGCAGCCGGCGCAGTCGCGCATGTGGCGGCGCGCCGTGGCGTTTGGGCGCAGCCCGCGGTCGTGAGAGAGGATCAGCTCCTCGCGAATCTCCGAGCACGCGGTGTCCCGGGCTTCGAGGGCTTTTGCGAGCGCCAGCCGGGCCCGGACGAGCAGCGACTTCACCGCCGGCACGGTGACGCCGAGCGCGGCGGCCATGTCGGCGTACGACATGCCGCCGAGCTCGCGCATGAGCAGCGCGGATCGCTGCTGCTCGGGAAGCCGGCGGACGTCGGCGATTAGGCGCCGCAGCGACTCGCGTTGATCGGCCTCAGCGATCGGGTCGTGCACGGGGGAGCGCAGCAGCTCGAGCACCTCGGGCGGCGGCGGCGAGGGCCGGCGCAGCTCGTCGATGCACCGGTTGTGCGCCACCCGGTAGAGCCA
Source organism: uncultured Solirubrobacterales bacterium (assembly GCA_963737055.1). Taxonomy (GTDB): domain Bacteria; phylum Actinomycetota; class Thermoleophilia; order Solirubrobacterales; family Solirubrobacteraceae; genus Palsa-465. Next base: position 190,120 of record CAVTRE010000007.1, read on the forward strand.
GGCGCGGAGGGCGAGCTCGCGGTGGTTGGCGCGTAGCCCCGCGTAGGCGCGCACGAAGATGTCCTGAAGGGCGTCCTCGGCGTCCTGACGTTGGGTAAGCATCTGCCGCGTGTAGGCGAACAGCCGCTGGCGGTAGCGATCATGGATCACCCGGAAGGCGTCGTCGTGGCCCGCGCGGAACAGCGCCACCAGCTGCTCGTCGGATCGGAGGCGAAGCAGTGGCGTGGGCGGGTGGGACCCAATTAAAGTCCGAGTCCGGGCTACTGCAGCCGGTGCTGGGAGGGCGGAAGCTTCCACGTGAACCCGTGATCACTCTAACGCCTAAACCGGGAGAACGTTTCGGATATCTCGTGGCGATACCCTCAGCAGAGCACGATGGACCCTACCTCCGGGATTGGAATCCCCGTGGCGTTCGGCGCCGGGTTGATCTCGTTCCTGTCGCCCTGCGTGCTGCCGCTGGTGCCTGGCTACATCTCGGCAGTCGCCGGGGTGGCGCCGGCCGAGATCCGGGCGCGCCGCGTGATCGGGCCGAGCCTCGCGTTCGTCGCGAGCTTCTCGGTGATCTTCATCGCGCTCGGGCTGCTCGGGCAGCAGGCGCTCCACGGGGCATTGACCGGGCCGGCGGCGCTCAAGATCTCCGGCGCGGTGATCATCGCGATGGGCGTCGTGTTCGTGCTCGCACCGTTCGTGCCACAGCTCTCACGGGAGTGGCACGTGGGGGGGCTCGTGAGCCGAGCCGGGCGGGGCGGGCCGGTGTTGACCGGGGCCGCGTTCGCGCTGGCGTGGACGCCGTGCACGGGGCCGACGCTCGGGGCGATCATCACCGCCGCCGGGGTCTCGGGATCGGCGGCTCACGGGGCGTTTTTGCTGGCGGTCTACTGCGCCGGCCTCGGCGTTCCGTTCCTGGTCACGGGGCTCGCGTTCGGAACCGTGACCTCCGCACTGGGCGTTGTCCGCCGCCACTACGCGGTCGTGATCACCGCCGGCGGGCTCGTGCTGATCGGGATGGGAATCCTCATCTGGACGGGCGAGTTCACGCAGCTCAACATCACCGTGAACCACTGGCTGCAGTCGCTGGGCCTGCCCGATCTCAACTCGGATACTTAGGGGAGTTGCCGGCGGTGAGGACGACCCGGCCGTCCGGGGCTTGACGACCCGGCTGTCCGGGGCTTGACGACCCGGCCGTCCGGAGGCTTCACGCCCGGCCGTCCGGGGGCTTGACGCCCGGCAGGAACGCCGACCGGAAACGGGTATATAGCCCGCATACGAGCCGGCGCGTCTCCCATGCGCGCCCGCGCTTTCTAACTCCGACCGAGGTGGTTGGACTTGATGGCCCTGTCTCTGGTACGCTCCGCTTTCTCGCTGTTAGGGTGCCCTAAAACCCTCGAGGTCATTTGTCTTTCGCACAGACCATCGTCCTAGGCGCGCTCGCCGGATTTACGATCTTTCTCGGCCTGCCCGTCGGCCGCCTCCAGCTCCTGGGGAGCAAGGCGCGGGTCGCGCTCGCGATGTTCGCGGTCGGCGTGCTCGCGTTCATTTTCGTCGATGTCATGTCGAACGGACTCACGATCGTCAACGACGCGTTGCACGCATACAAGAGCGATCGTCAGAGCCTGTCGTACGTGGTCTGGCTGGTCGTCCTGCTCGCCGCCGGGTTCGCGGCGGGGAGTGCCGGCTTGGCCGTGCTCGAGCGGCGAATGCGCCCGGCCAAGCCCCCGATTGCGGGCGGCGCGGACACCGCGGCGATCGGCGCCACCGAGCCCGAGGCACTCGTGCGCGAGCTCGACGCCGCTCGCCGTCGCGCGCTCCGGGTGGGCCTCACGATCGCGGCCGCGATCGGCGTCCACAACTTCGCCGAGGGCCTGGCGATCGGCGTGTCTGCGCGTGCCGGCGCGATCAGCCTTGCCACCGTGCTCATCATCGGCTTCGCCCTGCACAACGCCACCGAGGGATTCGGCATCGTCGGCCCGCTCGGCGACGTCAAGCCTTCGTGGGGCTGGATCGGCCTGGCCGGCCTGATCGGCGGCGGCCCGACGTTCCTCGGCTCGATCGTCGGCTACGCGGTGACGAGCAATCCGCTCGAGCTGGCGTTCTACGCCGCCGCGGGCGGCGCGATCCTGTACGTCATCGGCGAGGTCTGGAACGGCATGCGCCGCTACGGCCACCGCGAGATCGGTCTGCTGATGGTCTCGGCGGGCTTCATCGTCGGCGTCTTGACCGACCTGATCGTTACGTACGGCGGCGGCTGAGCCGCTCGCGGCTAGCGGTCGTCGTCCGGGTGGCGCTCGCGCCAGCGAAGCGCGGCCGCCTCGGCGCTGGCCGAGTGCCGGTTCGGCACGCTGGCCTCGTCCTCCGGAATCACCGACGGCGGGTCGTGGTCGATGTCCTCATCGGGGTGCGTCTGTCGCCACCGAGTCGCCGCGGCTTCGGCGCTGCTGGAACGCCTGTGCATGCCGTCTGTCGTCTCCTCGGACACTTCGAAACCTCCCTCCTTCGCCTGGGACAAGCCTAGCGAGCCGGCGGGCCGCGGTGGCGTTTGGCGCCGACGCGGGTTGTTCTGCGCCGGCGGGCACCTGGAGAAATGGGATGGTGCCGGCCCGGGAGGCCGGAATCACGTGCAAGATCTGACATTTGACACGCGCGGATGCGACCGCGTCAGCCCGCGCATGCACCACATGCGGCGTCTGACGCGGTCGAGCGCCGGCATCGCGAATGGCAGGTCTCGCATGTGGCAGGGCCTCGGGCCGGGCCCCGATGACACGACGGGTGCGATCGAGCCGGGCCCCGATGACACGACGGGTGCGATCGAGCCGGGCCCGGACGCGGTGCTGCAACGTGATCTCGCGCGGGCAGAGGCAGAGGCTTAGTCAGCCCCGGCGGGCGAGCTCCCGCCTGGCCGCGCGCCGGAACCGGACCGCCTTGCCGGCGTTGGCACGCAGCATCTCGATCCGCGACGTCGGCACCTCGAGGCCGCCGACGAGCTTGTGCGGGACCAGCGTCCACGTGTCCTCGCGTTCGACGAGATCGCCACGGACCTGGAAGTTCTCCATCCACTTGAGCTCGGGCTGGTGGGCGTGGGCGGTCAGGCACGCGAGACCGGGCTGGAGCGGTGCGCCGTCGGGCGGCGCTTCGATCCGGACGCACCGGTTGTCCTCGTCGGACTGGACCTGCACCCGCATCGCGAACGGGAAGCCGTCGGGCGAGACGAACGACAGGACGGCAGTTCGGTGATTGGCGCCGAGCTGCCTGATCCGGGGATGCCACGTGCTGACGCCGCCCTCGGGCGCGGCATGAAAGCGGTCGGGCTCCTCGGAGTGACCGGAGCGGACCTCCTCCATATGGGCGTCGAACAGCTCCGGCTCGCCGTCGGCCCGCCAGACGTAGATCCGCTCGGGCCGGACGCGGATGTAGATGCGCGTGTAGTACCAGCTGAGGAATCGCTTGAACTGGTCCGGGGGGTCCCACCGCGCCAGACCCGGGAGCTTCTCGGGCATCTCATGCGTGTAGCGCTTGCGGTTGGCGTCGAGGTCCTGGTCGTCGACCTGGGCCGACCCCTGCACGAGGACTACCGGCGGATCCGGCAGGCCGCTCCCGGTCGGGTCCGAGAACAGGAGCGAGACGAGCGGGTTAGCCTGGGCATCGTCGGCCTTCTTCGGGTAGCCGAGCCCGGTGGTGACGTCGATGCACGGATCGCCGGGGCGGTAGTAGGGGGTGACCGGCCAGGTGATCGGGTGGCCGGAGCGGTCGACGGTCGTCAGCTCGGTCGTGATGAACCGGTCGAACACCGCCTGGACATCGGATGGAAGAGATGCCGTCACGGGGCCTCAGTCGGAGGGGGCCTCAGTCAGAGTAACCCGGTTCGCCCGGGAGCACGATCCGGGCGGTCTCGCCCTGCATGACGACGCGCGGCTGTACCGGGTGGACCTCCTGGCCGCGCGCGTGCGCGAGCAGGGCATCGGCGGACACAAACCCCGAAAGCTGCTCGAGATGCTTGATCGTCGGGAACACCATGAACAGCTCGCCGCGCGCGCGGGCCTCGAGTGCTGCGGCGGGTGAGTACCAGCGGGCGTCGACAACCTCGGCGCCGTCGGCCTTCGCCTCCGCGCCCGTGGGCAGGGACGCCAGGTAGAACCATGTGTCGTAGCGCGTCTTCACCTCGGCCGGAGTGATCCAGCGCGAGAACGCGATTAGCTTCGCGGGGTCGCCGAGCGAGATCCCGGCCTCCTCCTCGAGCTCGCGGACCGCCGCGGCGCGCAGCGCCGGGTCGCCGTGGCCCTCGTGGCGGTCGACCGCGCCGCCCGGGAACACCCAGGCGCCGCCCATGAAGCGCGCGTTCGGGTTGCGCTGGACGAGCAGGACCTCGAGCGCGCTGTCGCCGCCGCGGAGCAGAATCACGGTGCCGGCCGGTCTCGGCTCGGTGCGCTCGCCGAGATTCAGCGGCTGTTCGGGGCCTGGGCGATCGGTGCTCATGGCGCGCTGCCCATCGTGCCGCATTGTCCCCGACCCGCCGATAGCCTAGGTCGAGTGAAATGGATCTGCGGATCGTGCGGTTTCATCTACGACCCCGCTGAGGGCGATCCCGATGGGGGCATCCCGGCCGGGACGGCGTTCGAGGACATCCCGGAGACATGGTTCTGCCCCGTGTGCGGGGCGCGCAAGCGGGACTTCGAGCCCTACGACGACTAACCGCTACCGCGGGCCCGACGACGATTGGCCGCTACGCGGCGTGGGCGATCCGCTCGTAGTCGAACGGCCCGGTCTGCTCGGGTTGGTCGTGCTCGTCGGGCTCGAAGTACTCCGCTTCGGGCTCGGCGTAGACGACGGTCGCCCTCGGGTCGAATCCCATTGCCCGCGCCGCGTCACCTAGCACCCGGGCCGCGGCGCGGAGCTCCTCGCTGCGGTGCGTGGCCATGACCGCCAGCCGAACGTACGTCCCGACGGCCTGCGCGAACACCCCCTGGGTGAGCACGCGGTCGCACAGACGGACGGCCAGCGCCGGCTCTCCAACGTCGAGCGCGAGGATGTGCGTGCGCGACCCGCGCATGTCGAACCCCTCGGCCTCGAGTCCCTCGCGGAGCGCGGCGGTGTTGAGCCGGAGCTTCTCGACCAGGCGCGGACGCTCCTCGAGCAGCGCCAGCGCGGCGAGCGCGCCCGCGACCGCCGGCGGCGCGGGCGCGCTCGAGAACGTGAGCGTCCGCGCGGCGTGGAGCAGATACTGCGTCATCACGCGGTCGCAGGCCGCGAACGCGCCGTACGAGCCGAGAGCTTCGCCGAGCGTGCCGACGATCACGTCCACCTGATCCTCGAGGCCGTGCTCGGCCAGCGCGCCGCGGCCACCCGGGCCGAGCGACCCGAGACCGCGCGACTCGTCGACCAGGACGCGCACCCGGTGCTGTTGGGCAAGCTCGACGATGCCCTCGAGCGGCGCCACCGCGCCGTCGAGCGAGAACACGGCCTCGGTGGCGATCAGTGCCGCGCGGCCGTGATTCTGGGCGAGCCCCCAGGCTAGGTGCTCGACGTCGCCGTGGTCGTAGACGAACACCTCGGCGCGCGACAGCCGGCAGCCGTCGATCAGCGACGCGTGGTTCCGCTCGTCGGAGAAGACGACGTCGCCGGGGCGGGCGAGCGCGGCGACGACCCCGGCGCCCGCGAGGAATCCCGAGCCGAACAGGAGCGCGCTGTCGCGCCGGAGGAATGAGGCCAGGCGCTCCTCGAGGCGCCGATGCACGGTCATGGTCCCCGACGCCAGACGTGAGGCGCCGGCGCCGACGCCCCAGCGCATCGCGGCCTCCGCCGCGGCCTCGCGGACGCGCGGATGGTCGGCCATGCCCAGGCAGTTGTCCGAGCACAACAAGAGCACGGGCTTGCCATCGAGGACGACGTGAGGACCCTGCGGCCCGCTGACCAAGCGGATGCGGTGGTGAAGGCCCAACGCACGGAGCTCGCTAAGGCGAGCCTCGATCTCGATCATGTTGGAACCGTAGGGTAAGGAGACCTGCGGACGGATCAGCGTCCCTGCCACCGGGGGGCGCGCTTCTCGGAAAATGCGCGAACTCCTTCGCGGAAGTCCTCGGACGCGAAGCAGGCGCGGCGCAACTCGATCAATTCGTGTTCGACGTCGGGGTCCAGCGCGGCTTGCGCGTCGAGGACCGCGCGGATCACGCGCTTGTTGCCTTTCTGCGCGAGCGGCGCGTTCGCAGCGATCTCCTTGGCAAGCTCGACGGCCTCCTCGGCGAGGCGTCCCTCCTCGGCGATCGCGTTGACGAGGCCCCATTCGCGGGCGGAGCGCGCGTCGATCCGGCGGCCGACAAGGAACAGCTCGCGGGTCCGGGGCGCGCCGATCGTGTCGATGAACTTGCGGATTCCGGTGTGCGAGTAGACGAGGCCGAGCTTGGCCGGCGGCATCCCAAGCGCGATCGTGCCCGCGGCGATGCGCAGGTCGCACGCGAGAGCGAGCTCGAGGCCTCCGCCGATGGCGTGTCCGTTGAGCGCGGCGAGCGTCGGATACGGGTAGTCCTCGACCGCCTCGAGCGCGGCGGCGAACGGGTTGGCGACGAGCCGGTCGGCCTGGTCGGCGAACTGCCCGTCTCCCCGGAGATCGCCGATGTCGTAGCCGGCGGAGAACGTCGTCTTCTCGCCGGTGACGATCACGCAGCGGGCGTCGATGTCCGCGAGCGTCGAGGTGAACGCGTCGAGGATCGCGTGGTCGAGCGCGCCGCGCTTGGCGGGGTTCGAGATCGTCAGCCGCGTAACGCCGGGCGCGGGCTCGTCGACCAGCAGGCGCCCGACGGCCGGGCGCGGTTCATCGGTGTCACTCGAGGACAACGAGCGTGTCGCCCTCGGAGACCGACTGACCCTCCTCGCACAGGATCTCCTTGACGACGCCCGGATCCTCGGCCTCGACCGGCATCTCCATCTTCATCGACTCGAGGATCACGACCGTGTCGCCTTCCTCCACGTTGTCGCCGACCTGGACCTCGATCTTCCAGACGGTGCCCGTGATGTGGGCCTCGACCTCCGGCAACTCATCCTCCTGTGCTCGTGGGACGGCAGGAGGATAAGCGACTCGCGCCGCACCAGGTCAGGCCCACGACGGGGCGGCGGTCAGTACGCGCCCGGAAGTCCCTGCGGGCACTTGAACGTGTACTTGGACGGCGCACCCTTGGGCTTGGTGCCCTTGTAGGTGAACACGGCCTGCTTGAACGCCGGGTTGACCTGACCCGGACACAGCTTCGGCTTCGACAGCGTGACCTTGACCGCGGTCGAGTGGGTGTGGCCTGCGACACAGCTCGGGGTGCAGTTGTTGGCCGTGTAGTTGCCATTCGCCACGGCCTGCGTGTTGGTCCAGCTAGACCACTTCAGCTTCCCAAGCCACGTTCCGCCGTCTCCGCAGGACAGGATGATCTTCGCCGGCTTGAACTTGAGGCTCTGGCAGTTGATCGCCTGGGGCTGGCTCGCGTTGGCGGCAAGCGCTGCCGAAGGCACGGCCAGGACGGCCAGGAAGATCGTGATTTTTAGTGCGTTGCGCATAGGTCTCCAATCAAATCGGGCGACACGTAGTCGAACACATCGCGGCCGGAATCGGTGCGCTTCGCCGGTTCGCCGCCGCTACCCGAACGTGTCGGGATCGGGACCGGTGCGCTCGTCGCGATCGAGCTCGAACATCGCGTGCATCTCCTCGTCGCTCAGCTCGAAATCGAAGATGTTGAAGTTCTCCTCGATCCGGCTCGGCGTGACCGACTTCGGGATCACGATGTTCCCGAGCTGGACGTGCCAGCGCAGGACGGCCTGCGCAGGCGTGCGCCCGTGGGCGGACGCGATCCGCTGGATGGTCTCATCATCGAGGAACTGCGCCTTCCCGAGTGGGCTCCACGCCTCGGTCTTGATCGCGTGCTCTTCGTGGAACCGGCGCAGCTCTAGCTGTTGGAGGTGGGGGTGCAGCTCGATCTGGTTGACCGCCGGCACGACACCGGTGGCGTCGATGATCCGCTCCAGGTGCTCGACCTGGAAGTTCGAGACGCCGATCGAGCGGACGCGCTCCTCGCGCTGGAGCTCGCACAACCCCTCCCAGGTCTCGACGTAATCATCCTTCTGCGGGACCGGCCAGTGGATCAGGTAGAGGTCGATGTAGCCGCCGCCGAGCTTGTCGAGGCTCTGCTCGTACGCGCGCGGCACATTGTGGCGCCCGTGGTCTCTGTTGCGCAGCTTGGTTGTGATGAAGATGTCGCCGCGATCGAGCTCGCTCGTCTCCACGGCGTCGCGGACGCCGACCTCGTTGCCGTACGCGGCTGCGGTGTCGATCAACCGGTAGCCCGTTCCGAGCGCGTGACCGACCGCCTGTGCGGTCTCGTCCTCGGGGACCAGGAATACCCCGAAGCCCAGCTGGGGCATCCGGTTGCCGTCGTTCAAGTTCAGATCTGGAACCACTGTCGTCTTGGTTGTCATATCGGAGAGACTTCCCACAGCCTCTCCCACGAATCACACTGTTTCAGATGTCGTAGCCTGACGTCGTGGACGAGATCGATCGCCCCGTGGTCGACATGGATTTGCTCGCGGCGTCGCTGCGCGCGGATTCGAGCGATCTGAGCGCGTTCGTCGAGAGTTTGGCCGCAAAGCTCGAGGAGGCCGTGCCCGGGCGGACTCGGGTCGACCGGCGGCGGTCCGGGATGTTCGGGCCCAAAGCGGTTTCCGGGGTCACGGTCGACCTGGGCGACCGTCGTCTCGAGCTGCGGACCGAGCGGGGCGGGGTCGTGACGCGCTGCGCGCGGCTGTCCGGAGGGATCGTCCTCAAGAACGAGGTGCTCGACACCGACGAATGGCTGGCCACGCTCAGCGAGGCGCTGGCGGCCGAGGCGAAGCGGAGCGAAACGACCAGGAAGGCGCTGGAGCGCCTATTGATGCAGTGACCTAGGAGGAGCAATGGGATTCCTGAAGCGCGACGACGACAACCAGGGCGCCCAGGCGGCCCGGGCCGGCGCGGGGCCCGGCTCGGTCACCGATGAGGCGCCGCACGCCGCGACCTATGAGGCGGGCTCGCTGGCCGGCATCCCCGCGTCGGGCCGGGAGCGGATCGCGCGGATGAAGCAGGACGTCGCACGCGGGTTCTTCACCAGCGACCTCTCGGTCGACGAGTTCCTGCTCGTTAAGCAGGCTGGGTTCGAGCCGGTCGGACTCGTGCTCGGCAGCTCGATCTACCACATCGGTTTCCAGCAGGCGATGTGGAACCAGAGCCAGGAGCTCGGCGTGCTGACTCAGGCGATGTATCACGCGCGCGAGCTCGCGATGACGCGCATGGAGGAGGAGGCCGATCAGCTGGGGGCCGACGGGATCGTTGGGGTGCGCCTCGACATCGGGCGCTACGAGTGGGGCGCCGACCTCGCCGAGTTCATCGCGGTGGGGACGGCGGTCAAGCACCGCGGCGGCGAGCTTCACCGCGCGCCGAACGGACGGCCGTTCACCTCGGATCTGAGCGGCCAGGATTTCGCCAAGCTGCTGCGGGCCGGCTACCGCCCCGTGGGGCTCGTGATGGGCAACTGCGTCTACCACGTCGGTCGCCAGGGAATGCTCGCGTCTTTGAAGCAGGTCGGGCGCAACGTCGAGATGCCGAACTACACGCAGGCGCTGTACGAGGCGCGCGAGCTCGCGATGGAGCGGATGCAGAATGAGGCCGACGAGCTCCAGGCCGGCGGGATCGTCGGCGCGCGGATCGTCGAGCGCTCGCACGGCTGGGGCTCGCACGTGATCGAGTTCTTCGCGATCGGCACCGGCGTGGTCGCGACGAGCGAGGACCATGAGATCGAGAAGCCGGCGATGGTGCTGCCGCTGACCGGTTAGAGCGGCTAGCGTTCGCGGGCGATGCCTGACGTCGAGCTCAAACCACAGGTCTACAAGGACCCCAGGCCGAAGGAGTACTTCGACCGCTTCCACGAGCTCGTCCGCTCGCGGCCGCCCGAGTCGAAGGTGTACGAGACCGTGCGGGTTTTCACCGAGCTCAACGCGCTGCTCGTGTACCGGGCGCGGGGCATCGGGAGCGAGAACGTCCCCAACGGGCCGGTGATCCTCGCGCCCAACCACGCCTCGTTCATGGACCATTTTTTCACGGGCGCGTTCATCCGCCGGCGCGTTCAGTTCATGGGGAAGTCACAGCTGTTCAAGGGGTTCCCGGGGTGGGTCTTCAGCCACGGCGGGGTGTTCCCGGTGCGGCGCGGAAACCAGGACGAGGAGGCGTTCGTCACGGCGGACCGAATCCTGGGGCGCGGTGGCGCGGTCGTGATGTACTGCGAGGGCGGGCGCTCGCGGTCAGGCAAGATCGCCGACGAGGCTCGGCCGGGGATCGGCCGGATCGCGCTCGAGTCTGGCGCGCCTGTAGTCCCGGTCGCCATCCTCGGCTCCTACCAGGTGCGCAACTGGAAGCGCTTTCAGTTCCCCAAGGTGACCGTGCAATACGGCGCGCCGTTCCGATTCGAGGTCGTTCGCGGGTCCACGCGCGAGCAGCAGCAGGAGGTCGCGGACTACATCCTCGATCGCATCCGTGAGCTGCACACCGATCTGGCGCGGCTCGGGCGGCGGGGGGCGTTCCGGGCGGCGCGGGCCGCGCGGGCTGCGCGGCCGATTTAACTGCGGCACCTGGGGCAGGGCGGGGACGTCGGGCAGGAGCCTGGTCGAGAAACCCCCGATATAGCGCGGTTTCTCGACCACGCTCTAGCTCGGCGGTCCGCAAGAGCCGCCGGGCACGGACGCACGGCGGAACGGCCCCAAGGATGCCGAGCGGAGCGAGGCCCCTGAAAACCTAGGCCGTGGCGATCGCGGCGGCCTCGCCGAGCCCGAGCTCTTCGATCGCGGTTTCGCGCATCTTGAACTTCTGGACCTTGCCGGTGACGGTCATCGGGAACGACTCGACGAGCTTCACGTAGCGCGGGATCTTGTACCGCGCGATCTGGCCCTTGCAGAAGTCGCGGACCTCGTCCTCGGTCAGGGTGGCGTCGGCGCGCGGGATCACCCACGCCATCAGCTCCTCGCCGTAGCGCTCGTCGGGCACGCCGATCACCTGGACATCGGCGATGTCGGGATGGGTGTAGAGGAACTCCTCGATCTCGCGCGGGTAGACGTTCTCACCGCCGCGGATCACCATGTCCTTGATCCGGCCGACGATGCGGACGTAACCGTGCTCGTCCATCGTCGCGAGGTCGCCGGTGTGCATCCAGCGCTGCTCGTCGATCGACTCGGCGGTGCGCTCGGGGTCGTTCCAGTATCCGCGCATGACCACATACCCGCGCGCGAGGAACTCGCCGGGCTCGCCGCGCTCGACGGTGCGGCCATCATTGGGACCCCCACCCACCCCGATGATCTTGATCTCGACATGGGGGCCGACCTCGCCGACCGTGCCGCAGCGGTTCTCGAGCGTGTCGTCGCACCGCACCTGGGTGGTGACGGGCGAGGTCTCGGTCATGCCGAAGGCGATGCTCATCTCGTCGATTCCCATCTTGTCGCTGACGCGCTTCATGACCTCGATCGGACACGGGGAGCCGGCCATGATGCCCGTGCGCAGCGAGTCGAAGTCGAACTCGCCGAAGCGCTCATGGGCGAGTTCCGCGATGAACATCGTCGGCACGCCGTACAGGCTCGTGCATCGCTCGTGCGCGCTCGCCTCGAGGGTCGCCAGGGGGTCGAACGACTCGGCGGGGTAGACCATGCAGGCGCCGTGTGAGGTGGCGGCGAGGTTTCCGAGCACCATGCCGAAGCAGTGGTAAAGCGGCACCGGGATGCAGACTTTGTCGCGCTCGGTGTAGCCGAGCATCGCGCCGACGAAGTGACCGTTGTTGAGGATGTTGTGGTGGGTGAGCGTCGCGCCCTTGGGGAATCCAGTGGTGCCGCTCGTGTACTGGATGTTGATCGGGTCGTCGAAGTCGAGCTCCTCGGCGTGGGCGTCGAGGTCGCCGGTGTAGCCGGAGCCCGAGGCGAGCTCCTCCCAGTCAGGGGTGTCAAAGAAGATCGCGCGCTCGAGCTCGGGGAGCTGCGGGCGGACGTGTTCGACCATCTCGACGAAGTCGGAGTCCTTGAGGCGCTGGGCGGCGATGATCCAGCGACAGCCCGACTGGTTGAGCGCGTACTGCAGCTCGCTCACGCGATAGGCGGGGTTGATGTTGACGAGGATGACCCCGGCCTTGGCGGTGGCGTACTGGGTCAGGGCCCACTCGGCGCGGTTCGGGCTCCACACGCCGACCCGGTCTCCCTTGCGCAGACCGGCCGCGAGCATGCCACCGGCGAGCCGATCAACCGCCTCGCCGAACTGCGCGTAGGTGTACCGGACCCCGTGTCCGCAGTCGATCAGCGCGTCGGCATCGGGGACGCGCGCGATCGTCCGATCGAGGTTGTGCGAAATCGTTTCCCCGAGCAGTGGATCCGCGCAGGCGCCGTGTGCGTAGGACAGCATGGGGTCTTCACTCCTTCCTCGGTGACCGCACCGATCCTACTCCCGTGACCGTAAGGTTCGCTCGCTATGACGATGCTTCGACAGGGGTTGCTCGACGGCCGCGCGATCGCGGTTGCGGGCGGGGTCGCGGGCGGGTTCGCGCCGGCGATCACCGACGCGCTGGCCGCGCTGGGAGCACGGGTGGTGGAGCTCGACGCGGCGCTCGATGAGGATGCTGCCCGGGAGTGGGCCGAAGGCGTCGCGGGGCTGCGCGCGCTCGTATACGACGCGGCGTCGGCGTTCGCTTCGGGCGGCCAGGACGCGCTCCGGGACACGCTCGAGCGGGCGTGGGTCGCCGTGCGGGGGGCCGCCACCGGCGCGCTGATCCCGGCCGGCGCCGGCAAGGTGGTGCTCATCGGCCCGCGGCCGGGGGACGGGCCGTTCGCGACCGCCACGCGCGCGGCGCTCGAGAACCTGGCGCGGACGCTGTCGGTGGAGTGGGCTCGGTACGGGGTGGGAGCGGTGGCGATCGCTCCCGGCGTTCAAACCGCCGACGACGAGGTCGCCGAGCTGGTCTGTTTTCTGGTCTCGCCGGCGGGCGAGTACTTCAGTGGCTGCCTATTCGAGCTGGGACAGTCCGGTGACGCTCATACGTAGCTCTTAGGGGTTCCTCACCTCCGTGAGATGGGCGGGGCCGAAGCTACCGACAGGCTTCCCCTGTGATTCGACAACGAGGTACTTGGAACCATGAGCGACAGAGATACCGAGGCCGCGCGGGCCCGCGGCCAGGCGATTCGAAACGCGCGGCTCAGACGCGCGAGCACGATCCGCCGGCGCATTGTGAGCGGGTCGGTGGCGCTGTTCGTCGCCGCGTGGCTGCTGATCGCGGTCGTGCTCGTGTCCGGGCACGATCCAGCGCTGGCCAAGAAGTCGTCCGCGAGCACAGTGACGTCGTCCTCGACGCCGTCGACGACCACGACCAGCTCCGGGTCCGGCACGAGCACGACGTCCGGTAGCTCGTCCGATTCGAGTTCGAGCTCGAACTCGGGCTCGAATTCGAGCTCGGCCGCGTCCGGCAATTCGGGCAGCGGGTCCGTCAGCGGCGTCACGACGAGCCAGTCATGAGCGCCACGATCGACATACCGGTCGAGCAGCGAGACGAGTTCGCCTGCTTCGGTTCGCGATGCACGGTGATCGTCGCCGACGCTCGCGTGGCCGAGGCGGAACGGGCGGTGGCGCAGGCGCGCCGGCAGCTGCTCGAGTGGCACGGCCAGTTCTCGCGCTTCGACGCCGGCAGCGAGCTGACTCGGCTGAACGATGCCCGCGAGGACACGGTGGCCGTCTCGCCGTTGATGCGCCGCGTGGTCAAGGCCGCGGTCGAGGCCGCGGACGCCACCGGGGGCCTTGTCGACCCGACGATGGTCGGCGAGATCGAGCGGGCCGGCTATGCCTCGCACTTCGACGGAGACGGCCTCCCGCTCGCGGTCGCTCTGGCTCTCGCGGGCGACCGCGTGCCCGGAGGACCCGCTGTGGGCGCGCGGTGGCGGTCGATCCGGACCGACCGTCGGATGGGGTCCGTGACCCGCCCGCCGGGGGTGCGCATAGACGCCGGCGGGATCGCCAAGGGCGTGTTCGCCGACGAGCTCGCGGCGCTGCTCGCCGGCTACGACGCGTTCGTCGTCGACTGCGGTGGCGACATGCGGCTCGGCGGACGGCTCGGCCTCGTCCGCGAAGTGCACGTGGCCAGTCCGTTCGACGACTCGATCCTGCACACGATGGCGCTGTCGAGCGGGGGCGTCGCCACCTCAGGCATCGGGCGGCGCAGCTGGCTCGACTCCGACGGACGCCCTGCCCACCACCTGCTCGACCCAGCGACCGGCCGGCCGGCGTTCACGGGCATCGTCCAGGTCACCGCGCTTGCCCCGACCGCGACCGAGGCGGAGGCGCTATCGAAGGCGGCCCTGTTGAGCGGCCCCGAGCGGGCTGAGCAGATGCTCGTGCACGGCGGCGCGATCGTCCTCGAGGACGGGAACTTCATCGTGCTGGAGCGAGACGGCGGCCGGGCGCTAGCCGGGTAGGCTCGCCCGGGCGGCGGGGCGCTAGCCGGGCAGTCTCGCCCGGCGGCCGTGCGCTAGCCGGGCAGGCTCGTCTCCGGGGCCTCGGCCCAAGGGACAATCACGGCGTCTTCGAGCGGCGAGTCGCGCGAGACCACGTACTCGGCGGGCTCGGTGTCCGATGTGTTCTCGAGGACGTGCGTCTCTCGTGGCGGGACGTACACGAGGTCGCGCGGCTCGAGCAGCAGCTCGTGCTCTAGATGGTCGCCCCACTTCACGAGCAGCGATCCCGAGAGCATGTACACCGCGCTTTCACAGTTCTCGTGGTAGTGCGGTCGCGACTGCGCGGCAGGCGGGACGCGGAACACCGCCATGTAGATGTTCTGCGCGCCCGTGGTGGCCTGCGAGATCTCCGAGCCGCCGACCACGCCGCGCGGGACGTCGTGGTCCGTGCCGGGCTTGACGACCTTCATCGCGCGGGGTGGGGTCGCGGGGGTTGGATCCGCGGGGAATGGGTCCGCAGGGTCTGGGGTTCGAGGACCACCATGCCGGCCGAGTCTAACGCCGCGTTTGCTCCGCGCCGGCCGGGGTCGGCACCTCGATCTGGAGCGGCGGAGGCTCGTGATCGACCTGGAGCGTCGTGTGGTGGATGTCGAACCGGTCCTCGAGCAGCAGTTGCAGCGAACGGCGCAGCTCGTGGCAGTCGTCGCCGGCGCGCACGACGACGTGCGCCGAAAGCGCTGCGAACCCGGATGTGACCTCCCACACGTGGAGATCGTGCACCTCGACCACCCCCGGTTGGGAGGCGAGGGCGCGCCCGATCTCGGTGGGGTCCAGGCTCGCCGGCGCGGCCTCCATGAACACTCGCGCCGACGCCTTCAGGAGGCCGTAAGCGGCATGGAGCATGAGCGCCGCGATCAGCAGCGAGGCGATCGCGTCGGCCCGGTCGAAGCCGGTCGCGATGATCACCGCGGCGGCGATCGCGGTGGCGATGAACCCGTAGAGGTCGGTGAGGATGTGGCGGTAGGAGCCCTCGACGTTCAGGCTCCGCCTGTGGTCGTGGTCATGGCCGTCGCGGTCACGGTCATCGCCGCGGTCACGGTCATCGCCGCGGTCACGGTCATGGCTGCCGCCCCCCGCGAGGATCCTCGCGGCAAACAGGTTGACCGCGATACCGACGACCGCGACCGCGAGCACGACGCCGCCCTTGACCTCGGGCGGCGAGACCAGGCGCCCGATCGCGCCGTAGATGATCAGGCCGGCGAGCACGAGCAGCGTGAGCCCGTTGGCCTGGGCGCTGAGGATCTCAGCGCGCCCTAGCCCATACGTCAGCGACCCGGTCGCTCCTCGTCCGGCTAGCCGTGCGGCGGCGAGCGACAGCGCCAGCGCGGCGGCGTCGGTCAGCATGTGCCCGGCATCGGACAGCAGCGCGAGTGAGGATGCGAGCACCCCGGCCACGATCTCGACGACCATGAACGCCAGGATCAGCGCCAGCGCGGCCTTCAACGCGCTCCGGTCGGCGTCGCGATTTACGTGAGAGTGATCGTGGGCGATGATCGGATCGTAGACCCGATGCCCGCGGCTGCGGCCGCCTCAGTTCATCGAGGGATCGGCCGGCATACGGGCGAGCAGGGCGTAGCTTCCGCCCTTGCGCGTCAGTACCTCGGACCACAGGGTGCGGGCATCGTCAGAGAAGGCGTCCCCGAGCTGCGCCGGCTCGAGGATCCAGTCGCCGCGTTCGACCTCGCCGTCGAGCTGGCCGGGACCCCAACCGGCGTGGCCGAGGAAGGCGCGGCCGGATCGGACCCCGGCGGTCAGCTCGTCGGGCGAGGAGCTCGTGCCCAGGACGCCGACGTCATCGAATGCCAACAGGGCGGCGTCGGTCGCCTCCTCGAAGTCGGCCAAGACGATCACGGCGGAGGGCTGGACGGGGCCGCCGATGAACAGGCGCTCCTGGGGATCGAGCAGCGTCTCGAGCTGGGGCACGGCCTCTCCGACGCTGGTCTCAGAGGGGCGGTTGAGCACGAGGCCGAGGGCGCCCTCGTCGTTGTGCTCGACCACGAGCACGACCGTGCGCCAGAAGTTCGGGTCCAGCAGGGACGGACCCGCAACCAGCAGTTGTCCTCTGACTGACTCCATGACGCGTCATCGTTACCCAGATCGGAAGGTGGCGGCCCCGGTCGAGGCCCGTCGAAGCGTAACCCCCCGTGAGTGCCGGCGGTCGAGCCGGTCGGTGGTTGCTACGGGCGATTGATGCCCGCGGTCGAGCCGGTGAAGTTCGTCTGGTCGCCGGTCGCTCGGTCGCTACCGGCGGTTGGGGTGGATCGGCAGCGAGGACAGCCGCTGTCGCGCGGCGTCGGCCAGCTGCGTGGCCTCCTCGGCCTCACCGTCGTCGTCGAGGTCGAGCCCGGCCAGTTCGGCGACGACCTCGAACAGATCGATCCCGAGGCAGATCTGAGCCTCTACCGCGCCGCTTGCGAGCGACGCGGCGAACATGTCCTTCTCGCGCCACACGAGAACGGTCGCACCGGTGCTGGCTGTCAAGGTCACGGTCATCTTGCGCTCATTAGCCGTGCCGCTACCGCTCGCGGCGGGCCGCCGCGCAAGCCTGAGCGGGGGGCAGACTGTCCGGAAAAGGGGCAGACCTCCGGAGCAGAATTCGAGACTAACAAAATTACACCGCAAAGCGGTGTTTCGTGCGATCCCCAGCGATTCGCAAGGATCATCAGGGATGATTGCAAACGATCTCACTCGGCGTGATTTCAGGCCCGTGCAGGGGCAATCGGTGGTCTGGTCGCAGCGATCGCGGCGACCCCGGCGTCACTGCGCACGACCGCGTCGGCTTCGGGTGTGGGCTTGACCACGAAGGCCACGAACGCGTCGACGATCCCCGGGTCGAGTTGGGTGCCGGAGGCGGAGGTGAGCTCGGCCAGCGCGACCTCTTCGGACAGGGCCTGGCGATAAGGCCGGTCGGTGCGCATCGCGTTCCAGGTGTCGCAACAGGTGATCATGCGGGCCTCGAGCGGGATCTGCTCGCCCGCGAGACCGTCGGGATAGCCGGCGCCGTCCCAGCGTTCATGATGCGAGCGCACGATCTTGCCAACCTCGCGCATGAACCCGCCGACCCGATCGAGCATCTTCTCGCCCTCGAGCGTGTGGGTCTTGATGATCGTCCATTCGTGGGGGTCGAGCTTGCCGGGCTTGTTGATGATCTCCTTGGGGATGGCGATCTTGCCGACGTCGTGCAGGAGCGCCGCGAACTCGAGATTGCGCTGGCGCTCGGGGCTGAGTTTCAAGTGGTCGGCGAGTTCGAGCGCCAGGCTAACGACGCTCTTGCAGTGCTCGCCGGTGTAGCCGTCGTCGGCTTCGATGACGTCGCCGAGGACGAGGGCGGTGCCGCGATAGGCACTCGAGAGCTCGAGCATGCTCTGGAGGCGCTGATGGCGCTCGTGGGCGAACACGGCCAGCAGGCCGAGCAGGGGGACGAGCGCGAGGGCAGCGACCGGGCTGGTGTGGATCTGTTCGGCAACCACGAGACCGACGCCGGAAAGCGCGGCGTCGATCCCGTAGACCCAGGTCGAGCGCAGCACGGCGGCGAGCGTGGCGCCGCGGAGCATCACGAAGCGCACGGAGGAGACGATGAAGTCGGCGAGGAACTGCGCGCCGAGCGCCGCGAGCAGGAGCGCGGCGCCGGCGTTGCGAGGATCCACGTGCGCGACCGCGAGAACGGCCACGGGCCCGATGGCGAACCAGGCGTTGCACGGGATCTGCATGAGCCGGCTCGGCCGGAGCTCGCCCGATCTGATGTCCGGGAGCCAGGCCAGCGCCATCGCGGCGGCCGCGGCGATGGGGACGATCGCCAGCGGCACCGCGAACAGCAGCGGGACGACCCCGAGTTGCGTCGCCCGAGTGCACCCGAACGGCGTGTCGAAACGAACGAGCATGGCGAGCACGAGCACGAACAGACAGACCAGCGCCGGCAGTATCGGGAAGGAGCGCGGCGGCTCGAGCGCCCACAGTCCGACCACCGCCGCAGCAAAGGCCGCGCCGATGATCGTCACCGCGACGCGGTCGCGGGTGTCCATGCGCGAGTGCTCGCGCTCGACGGACTCGGCCAGGAGCGCTTGCTCCTCGAAGCTCGGCTCGAAAGACATCTCCGCCGAGATATCGATCCGAAGCCGACCAAGTCTTTAGTAATCGTGGCAATTCATCCTCATTCCTCGAACAAGTGTCCAATTTCTGAGCAGGTGGCTCTTCCGGCGGGCCGCGGCGTCGATCATGGGCGTAATACGAAGACTGAAAAGGGCAAACTCGGCGCGAGCTGGGGACGCAAAGCCAGAGGTCTCATCCGCAGGTGAGATAGCTCGGTTGCCACTGAAGCCATGGAGGGCTCCACGTGTCAAGTTTGCTTGCGTCCATCGTTCCGTCTCGCCGCCGCCTCGCGCTGAAGAGTCTGGTCGGCGCTCTTGCTCTCGTCTGCATTCCGGCGGCTTCCGCCCGTGCCGCCACCGGGTTGGTGACCACCGATGCGTGTGATAACGCCACGCTCACGCAGCCATTCTTGAAGTGGGGAGATTCGAACTCTTACAAGCTCGTCCCGGGCGGGAATTTCAAGGGGAGCATGACCGGCTGGACCCTCAGCCACGGTGCCGCCGTCAAGTCGGGCAGTGAGCCGTTCGGCGCGACCGGATCGGTGGGTCACTCGCTGTATCTGCCGGCGGGCGCGAGTGCGCAGTCGCCCTATACCTGCGTCGACTTCGCGTATCCGACGTTCCGGTTCTTCGCCAAGAACAACACCCTGCTGTCGACCGTCGTCGTGTCAGTCGTGTACAAGGAGCCGCTCCTCGGACCGGTCGCGATTCCGATCGGGCCCGTCGCGCTCAGCCCGAGCTGGGGCCCGTCGCTGCCGATGCTCACCGCCTCGTTCGCGCAGGAAATCGTCAACGGGTTGCTCGGGAGCGGCACGCCACAGGTGGCGCTGAGGTTCACCGCTGTCACCGGGTCCTCGGAGATCGACGACGTGTATGTCGATCCACACGAGATGCGGTAGCACCAAGCAGCACTCGCAAGCAACTTGGGGAACGAAATGAGCCCGCCTTGCACCTGGCTTGGTGCGGGGCGGGCTCATCCTTTGCGGGACGCGCCGATGGGCGGCTGCCCCTAAAGCCCGTACGAGCGGCCGATCACCTCGAGCATGATCTCGTCGCTGCCGGCGCCGATCCGGTTCAGGCGCAGGTCTCGCCACGAGCGCTCGATCCCGTATTCCTTCATGTACCCGTTGCCGCCGTGGATCTGGATGCACTCGTCGGCCACCTCGACGGCGATTCGCGCGGAGTAGAGCTTGGCCATCGTGATCTCGCGCACCGGGTATTCGCCGTTCTGGAAGCGCCAGGCGGTCGTGTACACCATCTGGCGGGCCGTCTCGATCTTGGTCGCCATTTCGGCGAACTTGTGGCGGATCGCCTGGAAACGTCCGATCGGGCGCCCGAACGCGGTGCGCTCCTTGGCGTACTCGAGCGTGCGGTCGAACACGTGTTGGGCACCGGCGACCGACCCGGCGGCGCCGATCAGCCGCTCGCCCTGGAGCTCCCACATGATGTGATAGAAGCCCTTGCCGATCTGTCCGAGTACCGCCGACTCAGGCACTCGTACGTCCTGGAAGGCCAGCAGCGCGGTGTCAGAGGCGTGCATTCCGAGCTTCTGGAGACGCTTCTCGCGGATCACGCCCGGCGAGTCCATCGGCACCAGCAGGAGCGTGAACCCGTCGTGGGTCGGGTGGGGGGTGGGTGGGGGGAATCCAAATTCGGATCGGTCTTGGTCACGAGCACGATCCCGTGCGCCCGGTGGCCGTTGGTGATGAATGTCTTGGAGCCGTTGATCACGTATTCGCCGCTGGACTCGTCGCGGACGGCCCGGGTCTTGATCCCGGCGACGTCCGAGCCGGCGTCGGGCTCGGTGATCCCGAGGCACAGGATCTTCCTGCCGGCGATGGCCGGCACGGCCCACTCCTGCTTCTGCTCCTCGGTCCCGAACTTCAGGATCGGCGGGATCGTCATGTCGGTCTGGACCGCGATGCCCATGCCCAGGCCGCCGCAGTGGGCATGGACGAGTTCTTCCGCGAGCACCAGCGTGGTGTAGTAGTCGCCGCCCTGCCCGCCGTACTCCACCGGCTTGTCGAGCCCGAGGAAGCCGAGCTCGCCCATCCGCTCGAACACCCAATCGGGGAACGTCGTCTCCTCCCACTCGTCGGCGTGGGGCTGGAGCTCCTTGATCGCGAACCGGCGGATCGAGTCGCGCAGCTGCTCGTGATCGTCGGTGAAGATGAAGTGCTTGCGCCGGGTGGCGAAGTCGGGCTTGAGGACGTCTGCGGTGGCCATGGCGGCGGACGCTAGCGGACTCGTGGATTGGGGGTCTCGCTTCGCTCGACGTCCCTGGGGCCAGGAATCCGAGTTTCAGTAATCATCCCGTGACCGGTGTCCTCCTACGCCACCCTCCGCTACGAAGTCTCCCACCCAGGCGTCGCGACGATCTCGCTCGACCAGCCCGAAACCCGCAACGCGCTGTCCGACGAGCTGCTCGACGAGCTGATCGCGGCGTTCGAGACCGCCCGGGACGACCCGGCCGTGCGCTGCGTGGTGCTGACCTCGACGCACGAACGGATCTTCAGCGCCGGCGCGAACCTCGGAGGGTTCGCAGCCGAGGTGCCGCTGGCGCACAAGCACTTCGAGACCGAGCGGTTCCCGCGCCTGTTCCGGTTGATCGGCGAGCTCGGCAAGCCGACGATCTGCGCTGCCAACGGGCATGTGCTTGCCGGCGCGCTCGGGATTGCGCTCGCTTGCGACCTGATCCTGGCGCGCGAGGGGGCGCGGTTCGGCACGCCCGAGATCAACGTCGGCGTGTTCCCGTTCATGATCATGGCGCTGATCTACCGGAACGTCCCGCGCAAGAAGACCAACGAGCTGCTGCTGCTCGGTGAGCAGATCTCGGCGGCCGAGGCCGAGCGGATCGGGATCGTCAACAAGGTGTTCGCCCCCGACGAGTTCGAGGCCGGCGTACGCGAGTGGGGCGAGAAGCTCGCAGCCAAGTCCCCGCTGATCATGAAACTGGGGAAGGACGCGATGTTCCGCCAGCAGGACATGGCGTTCCTCGAGGCGCTCGACTTCCTGCGCTCTCAGCTGACGATCGCGTTCTCCACCGAGGACATCCAGGAGGGCGTGAAGGCGTTCTTCGAGAAACGGGAGCCGCAGTGGAAGGGACGGTGAGTACCAGCCTGCTGCGCCCGCTGGCCGATGACCTCCGCGAACGGCGAGAGCGGATCAAGCTCGGCGGCGGACCCGAAAAGGTGGAGGCCCAGCACGCCGCCGGCAAGCTGACCGCGCGCGAGCGGATCGACCTGCTGATCGACGCAGGCACGTTCGTCGAGCTCGGCATCCACGGTCGCCCGCACTCCTCGCAGCGCGCGATGGACGGCCGCGAGGCGCCCGCCGACGGGGTCGTGACCGGCTACGGCAAGATCGACGGACGGCTGGCCGCCGTGGCTGCGTACGACTTCACGGTGATGGCCGGCTCGATGGGGATGACCGGCGAGCTCAAGGTGGGCCGGCTGCGGGAGCTGGCCCTGACCAAGCGCATCCCGATGATCTGGCTGCTCGATTCCGCCGGAGCGCGCATCCAGGAGGCGGTGGGTTCGCTGTTCGCCGGCACCGGCCAGCTGTTCCGCGAGGAGGTGGTGAGCTCCGGTGTGATCCCGCAGGTCGCGGCGCTGATGGGGCCGTGCGCCGCGGGCACCGCGTACATCCCAGGGCTGGCCGACTTCGTGCCAATGGTCCGCGGCCGCGGTTCGATGGCGCTGGCCGGCCCGCATCTAGTGCGGGCCGCGATCGGCGAGGACGTTACCCAGGAGGAGCTCGGCGGCTCCCGCGTCCACTGCCGCAAGTCGGGGGTGGGGGATCTCGAGGTCGAATCCGACGAGGCGTGCATCGAGGCGATCAGGGCTTACCTCAGCTATTTCCCGCAGAACTGCGAGCAGCCGCCGCCGGTCAAGCCCACCGCCGATCCGATCGGCCGCGGCGACGACGAGCTGCTCGACATCCTCCCCGACTCGAACCGCAAGCCCTACGACATGTACGAGGTCATCGCCCGGATCGTCGACGACGGCGCCTACTTCGACCTGAAGCCGCAGTTCGCAAAGACGGTCATCACGTGCCTGGCGCGGTTCGGCGGGCGACCGGCCGGCATCGTGGCCAACCAGCCGCGCCAGCTTGGCGGCATCCTCGACAACGACTCGGCTGACAAGGCGGCCCGGTTCATCAACCTCTGCAACGCCTACGGACTGCCGCTCATCTACCTGATGGACGTTCCGGGCTTCATGGTCGGAACGAAGGTCGAGCAGGCGGGCATCATCCGCCACGGGGCCAAGATGCTGTACGCGACGGCGAACGCCACCGTGCCGAAGATCACGGTCGTCCTGCGCAAGGCCTACGGCGCCGGGTACTACGTGATGGCCGGCCGGGCCTACGAGCCCGACCTGATCGTGGCCTGGCCGTCGGCCGAGATCAGCGTGATGGGCGCGGAGGGGGCGGTCGAGATCATCTTCCGCAAGCAGGTGCAGGAGGCCGAGGACCCGGCGGCCAAACGACGGGAGCTGATCGAGAACTTCCGCCAGATCATCGATGTCTACATCGCGGCGGGCAACGACATGGTCGACGACGTGATCGATCCGCGGGAGACGCGCCTCACGATCTGCCGCGCGCTCGAGCTGGCCGAGGGCAAGCGGGTGGAGCGCCCGTGGAAGCGCAATGGGGTCGTGCCCGTATGAGGCCCGCCGAGTGAGCGTCGAGGATCCGGTGATCATCACGTGCGCGATCTCGGGTGCGATCGCGAACCGCGATCAGTGCCCGGCGATCCCCTACACGCCGGAGGAGTACGGCGCCGAGGCGCGCCGGGTCGTCGACGAGGGCGGCGTCCACATCCACATCCACGCCCGCAAGCCCGACGGGACCCCGAGCTACGAGCTCGAGGACTTCCTCGCGATCCGCGATGCGATCCGCGGTGCGGTGGGAGACGCGGTGATCATCAACTTCTCGACCGGCACCGTCGGCGTTCCCGTGGCCAAGCGCATTGCCTACCTCGAGGCCGGTCGCCCGGAAGTGGCCGCGCTCAACATGGGCTCGATGAACTACGCCAAGTACTCGCGCAGCCGCAAGAACTTCGTGTTCAAGTTCGTGTTCACCAACCCGTTCGAGGAGATCGTCGAGCTGCTCGAAGCGATGCGCCGGCTCGGAATCAAACCCGAGCACGAGTGCTTCGACGTCGGGCACGTCGGCTCGCTCGCCCCGCTGGTCGACATGGGGCTGCTTTCGACGCCGCTGCACGCGGATTTCGTCATGGGCGTGGTCGGCGGGATCCCCGCGAGCGCGCGCAACCTCGCGGTGATGGCCGACAACCTGGCGCAGATCCCGGGGGCGGCGGCGGTCCCGGCCCAGCACCACTGGGGAGTGATCGGGATCGGGCGCGACCAATGGATGCTGGTAGCAGCCGCGCTGACGCTCGGCGGCTCGATCCGGGTCGGGCTCGAGGACAACTTCTACCTGCCCGGCGGCGGCATGGCGCGCTCCAACGGCGACCTGATCGCGAAGGCGCGCCAGATGACCAAGGACGCCGGGCGTCGGCCGGCGACCGTTGAGGAGGCTCGCGAACTGCTGGCGATTCCGGTCGAGGCCCCCGCGTGACCGCGCTCGCCGGCCTCAGGGTGCTCGACCTCACGAGGCTGCTTCCGGGCGGGTTCTGCTCGCTGCTGCTTGCGGACTTCGGCGCTGACGTGATCAAGGTCGAGGACACCGGACTCGGCGACTACGTCCGCTGGGCGCCACCGTATTACGAGGGCGCCGAAAAGAGTGCCGCTAGCGCGCTCTTCCTGTCGCTCAACCGGGGAAAGCGCTCGATCCGGGTGGACCTGAAGTCGCCGGGCGGCAAGGAAGTACTGCTTCGCCTCGTCCGCGATGCCGACGTCCTGCTCGAGTCGTTCCGGCCGGGAGTGCTGGACCGGCTTGGGGTCGGATACGAGCGCCTGCGCACCGAGAACCCCGGGCTGGTGTACTGCGCGATCACAGGCTACGGGCAGGACGGCCCGAACCGGGATCGGCCCGGGCACGACATCAACTACCTCGGCTTGAACGGGATTCTCGGCCTGAGCGGCGAGGCCAACGGACCGCCGGTATCGGCCGCGGCGCAGATCGCCGACCTGGGCGGGGGCGCGCTGATGGCCGTGGCCGGAATCATGATCGCGCTCCAGGAGCGCGCCCGCTCGGGCGAGGGACAGCTCGTCGACTGCTCGATGTTCGACGGCTCGCTGTCGTTCCTGGCGATGCTTGCGGGCGAGATGCTCGCCGACGGCAGGGCCCCACGCCGGGGCGAGCTCCGCCTGGCCGGCGGGATCATCTGCTACCGGCCGTACGAGTGCGCGGACGGGTACGTCACGCTTGGTGCGCTCGAGCCCAAGTTCTGGGCGGAGTTCTGCCGCGGTGTGGCCCGCGAGGACCTGCTCGATCGCGCCTTCGACCCGCCCGGGTCAGCGGCGCACCGCGCGCTGTCGGACATCTTCGCTGCTCGGACGCGGGAACAGTGGCGCGCCTTCGCCTCCGAGCACGAATGCTGCCTCGAGCCCGTGCTGGACCTCGATGAGGCGCTCGAGGGCGACCAGGTCGCGGCCCGCGACATGCTCATAGATCTCCCGCAACCAGGCGCCGAGCGGCCTGTCCGACTCCTCGGCGTGCCAATCAAGCTGAGCCGCACGCCGGGCGATCCGACACGCGCGCCGGGCCCGGGGCTCGGCGAGCACACCCGCGCGGTCCTGGCCGAGGCCGGCTACCGCGCCGAGGAGATCGACGCGCTGCTCGAGGCCGGCGCAGTCGCCGGGCCTACGAGCAACGTATCCGCGTCGTTCATGCGCTGAGTGGCGGGCCTGGATGCCTCTCAAACGGTGCGCTGACGAGGTGGCCTGGGTGCCTGTCAGACGGCCCCCGTGGCCGTTGAGGGACGTCTGACAGGCACCAGGCCAGCCGAGTAGACTGACTGGTCAATCGAACCTGGGAGGGCCCGTGCGCGCCGGGGCTATTCAGCTTAACTCGACCGAGGACACCGACCGCAATCTGGAAACGGCCGACCGCCTCGTGCGCGAGGCAGCGTCGCTGGGCGCCGATCTGATCGTTCTGCCCGAGAAGTGGAGCGTCCTCGGGACCGACGAGCAGATGACGGCAGCGGCGGAGCCGCTCGATGGAAGGTGCATCTCGTGGGCGCGATCGACCGCGCGCGAGCTCGGGATCGATCTCGTCGCGGGCTCGATTGTCGAGCGCATCGACGGGCAGGCGAAGGCGGCGAACACGAGCGTGCACGTCGGCCCCGACGGTGAGGTGCGCGCCGTGTATCGCAAGCTCCACATGTTCGATGTCGAGGTCGACGGTGAGGTGTACGCCGAGTCGGCCTCCGAGGACGCCGGCGACGAGGTCGTGGTCTCCGAGTTGCCGGGCGGCGTGCACCTGGGCATGAGCATCTGCTACGACGTCCGCTTCCCCGAGCTGTACCGCATCCTGGCCGTCCGGGGCGCCCGCGTGGTGACCGTCCCGGCGGCGTTCACGCTCGCTACCACCCGGGACCACTGGGAGGTGCTGCTGCGGGCCCGCGCGATCGAGAACCAGTGCTTCGTGGTCGCGCCGAACCAGATCGGCGCCCATCCGCCCGGCAATCGCGCCGGCGGCCGCTCGCTGATCATCGATCCATGGGGCCTGGTGCTCGCGTCGGCTCCCGACACGGAGACTGCGATCGTCGCCGACCTCGACTTCGACGTCCTCGACGGCGTCCGCCGGCGGATCCCGGCACTCGAGCACCGCCGGGCCGACGTCTACGGCTGGAAGCTCTGATGGCTGCGCCAGGCACCGCGGCCGCCGACAAGCGCCGGGTGATCCTCGACGCCGCCATGCGGGTGTTCGCGCGACAGGGCTTTCACACGTGCCGGGTGTCCGACATCGCCGACGAGGCGGGGGTGGCCTACGGCCTCGTCTACCACTACTTCTCCTCCAAGGATCAGATCCTCGACACGTTGTTCCTCGAGCGCTGGAACGTGATGCTGGCCGCGATCGCCGAGGCCGATCGCTCCCAGCGGTCGCCGCGCGACAAGCTGGCGGCGATCGCGGGCTTCATCGTCGACTCCTACCGCCGCGAACCGGAGCTGATGAAGGTGATTGTCGTCGAGGTCACCCGCGCCGCGAACACTTTCGGCCGCACCCATCTGGTCAAGATCCGCGAGGCCTACGCCCAGATCGCCGGGATCGTCGAGCGCGCTCAGGCCGAGGGTATCTTCCGCCCGGACATCTCGCCGGATTTCGGGGCACTGGCCTTCTATGGGTCGCTCGAGCAGGTGCTGACCCGTTGGATCTTCGACCGCGACGCGGTCGACGACGACGAGCTCGAGGGGGCCAAGCGGATGATCGTCGAGACCATCTGCGGCGGGCTGGAGCGAGATGCGACCCGGGCCTCCGTGGGGGTCGCAGCCGCGGGTACGTCAAGCGACGCCTCGATGTCTGATTGAATCCTCTCCGATGACTGAGAGTCCCCTGGTCAAGCGCCTGCTTTGGTCGGGCCTGCTCGCCGGAACCGGCGCGCTCGCAACGCTCCTGTCGACACGTGTTTCCGCGATGATCTGGACGCGCGTGTTCGGCGAGGATCCGCCCGAGTGACCGAAGACATAGAGACCTCGACCACGCAAGCCACCGCGTACGCCTCACCCGGCGCGGCCGACAGCACCTCGCTGCAGGCCAAAGCTGCCGCAATCGCGGACGAGCGCCCGGAGGTGGCGATGGGTGCTGCTTTCGCCGGCGGCCTGGTGGTCGCCCTGATCCTCAAGCGCCTTGCCCGCTGAAAACGGCAAGCCCGAGAATCTCGTTCAAGCGGTGACGGAGGTCTCCGACCGGGTCACGAACCTGGTCCGGGACGAGATCGACCTCGCCAAGGCCGAGGTCACCCAGAAGGCCATGAGCCTCGCGCGGGGCACCGCCGCGGTCGTCGCGGGCGCGGTGTTCGGCGTGTTCGCGATCGTGATGGGGCTCGAGGCCGCGGCCTGGGCGCTCAACGCGATCCTGGTCCCGGGGGCTGGAAGTATCTGGGAGGGATTCCTGATCGTGTTCGGCGTGCTGGCGGTATTCGCTGTGACGGCGTTCATGCTGGCGTGGCGCGCACTTCAGCGGGGAGCGCCGCCCACCCCGACGATGGCGATCGACGAGGCCAAGCGAATCCGCGAGACGGTCACGTCCAAGACCGAGATTGGATCCGGATCCTGATGGCCACACGCTCGCCTGCAGAAATCCGCGCCTCGATCGAGCAGAACCGCCAGGAGCTCGGCAGTTCGCTCGAGAGGCTTCGCTCGGAGGTGACCGAGCTCACCGACTGGCGCGGCCAGATCCGCCGTAACCAGAGAGAGGTGCTGATCGGAGCCGGAATCGCCGGGTTCGTGCTCGGCGGCGGTATCGCGGCGCTCGGCGGGCTCGTGTTCGGACGGCGACGGCGGCGGCAGATCGGCCGCTGAGCGCCGGGCTCCGGCACCGTTACGACAGCAGGTACGAGAGGACGAGGTTCGATGCCCCGCACGCTCGTGACCGGTGCCACCGGGTTCCTCGGCTCTCGAGTCACGCGGCTGCTGGTCGAGCGAGGCGACGACGTCTGGGCCACCGTCCGCGCTCGCTCGAACACCCGTGCCCTCGATGAACTCGAGGTGGGCACGCTTCGCGCCGACGTGCGCGACCGTCGCGCGGTCCGTCGCGCCATGCACGATGTCGATCGGGTGTTCCATCTGGCCGGCACGACCAACCTCCGGCTTCCGCGCGAGCGCGTGTTCGCGCTGAACGTAGCGGGGACCCGGATCGTGCTCGAGGAGGCGCTCCGGGCGGGCGTCGAGCGAGTCGTGTACACGTCCTCGGCGGCGGCGATCGGGCCGTCGGCCAAGGGGCGGGTCGCGACCGAACGCACTACTTGGGATGCGGCCCGATACGCGATCCCGTACGTCGACTCCAAGCACGACGCCGAGGTCGTGGCACTGGGACTGTTTGGGCGCGGGCTGCCGGTGGTGATCGTCAACCCCGCGCACGTCCTCGGTGCGGGCGATCCAGGCCGCTCCTCGACGGTGCTCGTCCGGCGGTTCCTCCGCCGCGGGATCCCGGCCTACGTGGACGGCACGCTCAACGTCGTCGGCGTCGACGACGTCGCCCGCGGACACCTGCTTGCCGACGAGCACGGGGTGCCCGGGGAGCGTTACATCCTCGGCAATCGCAACTTCACCCTCGACCGCCTGTTCAACGACCTCTCCCGGCTGTCCGGGGTCGAGCCGCCGTCGCTGAAGCTACCGCTGCACGCCGCGCTGCTCGCTGCCCAGGCGGCCCAGCTCATGCCCGTCGGCGGTGTTGTGCCGCTACCGTCCGAGGTCCGGGCGGCCTCGCTGAACTGGGCGTTCTCGAGCGCCAGGGCCAAGCGCGAGCTCGGCTGGTCGACCTCGCCCCACGAGGACTGCCTGGAGGAGACGATTGTCTGGTATCGCGAACGCGAGGGCGAGCGGCTATCTCCGCCGGGGGCCCGCCAGCCGGTCGCACTGCGCGTCGCCGGCGCGTTCGCGCGGCGGATGCCGCTCGGGCAGCGGTAGTGGCAACCCTCTACCGCTGCACCACCCCGACGAACTGGCTGTGCCCGTGCGGGCGCGTCGCCCGCGCGCTGGCCCGCGATGGGATCGACTTCGAGGAGGTCAGGGTCCCGCAACGGCGCGCTCGCCGGCCCGAGGTCGAGGCGCTCACCGGTCAGCGGCGGGTGCCGGTGCTGGTGATCGACGGCGAGGTCATCTGCGACTCGCGCCGGATCGTCGAGCACCTCGAGTTCCGTCGCGCGACTGCGGCCGCGGATCCACCACCCACTTCTTCGCCGGCCCGCGGGTCGGGGTCCTGAGCGCGTTCGGGAGCTCCTCGAGCGAGATCGTCGGGCCGCGGAGCGTATGCCACAGCGCCTCGCTCGCGGCAAGCGCCGCCAGTGCCTGATCGACCTCCGCAGGGGAGTGGTGGAACGAGCCGCGAAACTCGAGCTCCTCGTAGTGGAGCGGTCCGGTCTGGAAGCTGACCTCGGTACCGCTCGGGCAGCCGCCGACGAGGACGACGACGCCGCCGGGCGCGGCCGCGGCGGCGGCCTGGCACCAGGCCTCTGTGCGGCCCACCGCTTCGAACACCAGGTCGTGCCGGTCGTCTAAGCGCTCCGTAGAGCAGGCGCCGAGTGCTTCGGCCTGCATGCGTCGTTCCGGGTGCGGATCGGCGAGGGTCACGTTTCGGCCCTGCGTGATCAGGAGCGACGTCAGCATCAGGCCCATCGGACCGCCGCCCAGGATGGCGACGTCGGCGGCGTCGCTGCCGCGGGCGACGGCATGGACCGCGGCCGCGAGCGGCTCGGCCATCGCCGCGGCCTCCGGCGGGAGGGAGTCCGGGATGGGGTGAAGCGCCCCTGCCGGGGCCGCGATCCGCTCGGCGAAGCCGCCGAGGACCCAGGTCGGCTCTTGACAGATCTGGGCGCGGCCGGCCCGGCACGGGAGGCAGACGCCGCAGGCGACGGAATCGGACACGAGCACTCGCTCGCCGGTGTCGATGCGTACCCCCGCGGTCTCGTGGCCGAAGCGGCACGGATACGGCGGCAGGACCCGGTGCCCGTGGCCCCACATCTTGACGTCGGTTCCACAGGTGGTGGCGGCCTCGACCTCGACGATCACGCCGTCGCCCGCCTCCGATTCCGGCTCCGGATCGGGGACCTCCTCGACGCGGAGGTCCCGCGGGCCGAACAGGACAGCCGCTCTCACGGCTCGACCACGACCTTGAGACCGGCTTGCCGTCGCTGGAGATCGAGCGCTTCGGCCGTCTGCTCAAGCGGGAGCCGGTGCGAGACGAGCGCGCGCGGGTCGATCCGGCCGTCGGCGATCAGCGCGAGCGCGGACCGCATGTCCGCGGGGCCGGCCGAGTAGCTAGCGGTGACGGTGATCTCGCGCAGATAGAGCGCGGTGGCGTCGAGGTTCGGGGGCGCGTCGGGCGCGGGAGGGGCGTAGAAGCAGAGCGTGCCGCCCGGGGCGACCGTCGCCGCCGCGGAGGCGATCGCGTCGGGCTTGGGCGTGCATACGATCGCGACGTCGACGAGCTCGTTGCCGTGGTGCTCCGCGCCGTATGCCTCGGCACGCTCCAGCCGTTCTGGTCGTGGCTCGCGGACCCACACGGCCTCGACGCCGCGGGCGTGCGCGGCCGCGATCTGGAGCAGCCCGTTCACGCCGGCGCCGACCACGAGGAGCGAATCGCCCCCGCGGAGCCCGGCTCGATCATGGGAGCGCAGCACGCACGCCAGCGGCTCGATGAACGTCGCCGTGATTGGGTCGAGCGCGTTCGGCAGTTCGAGCAGCTCCGGTACCAGGTCCTGGCTGATGCGGACGCGTTCGGCGAACCCGCCCGGGTCGAGCCGCGTCGCGCGGAAGCGCTCGCAGAGGGTCTCGTGGCCACGCCGGCAACGCCGGCACTCGCCGCAGGGGGTGTGGTGGTGGATCGCGACCTTGGTTCCCGGTGCGGGCTTCGTGACGCCGGGGCCGACTGCGCGGACGGTGCCCACGACCTCGTGTCCGAGCACCGCCGGGAGACGAGATGCGATGTACCAGTCGGTCACATCGGAACCGCACACGCCGCAGGCGAGGACGTCGCAGACCACCTCGCCAGGGCCCGGCTCGGGGTCGGACGCCTCCTCGATCCGGACGTCGCCGGCGGCGAACGACCGGGCGACTCTCATGTGGTGAGCGGCGCGGAACCGGGCGACCGAGCCACGCCACGCTCGGTCACGAGCGCGGTCACCAGGGCAACCGGGGTGACGTCGAAGGCCGGGTTCCGGCAGCGGGTGTCGTCGAGCGTGACCCTTTGTCCGGCGACCAGTCGGACCTCGTCGGCGTCGCGCTCCTCGATCCTGATGTCCGTACCCGTGGGGGTCCCTTGGTCGATCGTCGAGGTCGGGCCGGCCACCACGAACGGGATGCCCGCCGCGTGCGCGGCCAGCGCCAGCCCGTAGGTACCGACCTTGTTGGCGACGTCGCCGTTGGCCGCCACCCGGTCGCAGCCGACGATCACGGCGTCGACCGCACCGCCGGCGATCAGCCCGGCGGCGGCGCTGTCGACGATCAGCTCGTGGGAGATGTTCAGGCGTGCGAGCTCGTACGCCGTCAGCCGGGCGCCCTGAAGGAGCGGGCGCGATTCGGTGGCGAGCACGTGCTCGAGCGTGCCGCGTGCGGCCAGCTCGGCGATCACGGCCAGCGCCGTCCCGCGGCCGGGCGCGGCGAGCGCGCCGGTGTTGCAATGGGTGAGGATCCGGCGGGCGCCGACGAGCAGGTCAGCGCCGTGCGCCGCGATCGCGGCACTCGCGGCCTCCTCCTCGGCCTCGATCGCGCGCGCCTCGCTGAGCGCGGCAGCCGGACGGTCGGCGTCGGCCGCGCTCGCCGCTTCGTGCACACGGTCGACTGCGGCGCTGAGATTGACCGCGGTCGGGCGGGCCTCCCGGAGGATGTGACGAGCCCGCTCGAGCGCTTCCGCCGAGGGGTCGCGCGCGAGCTCGAGGGCGACGCCGTACGCGGCGGCGACCCCGATCAGCGGCGCCCCACGGATCGCCAGGCGCCGGATCGCCGCGGCGACGTCCTCGGCGCTGCGGAGCTCGAGCTCGCGTTCGCGCCACGGCAGCTCGGTCTGGTCGATCGCCCACAACGCGCCGCCGTCGAAGCGCAGGGCGACGACGCTAGGCGGGGTGGCCCGAGTCGTGGCCATGGGCCGATGCTATCCCGCGGTCGCCGGGGTACGCCGTCCGCGCCGACGCTACGGCTGGTTGTCGGGGAGCCTTAGAGGCGGTTCTCGATGGTCAGCGGCGCGGGCTCCTGCGCCGCCGGCTCGGGAGCGGCCTTGCCCGAGTCCCCGTTCGTCGCGTCCTCGACGCCAAGCGCCGTCTGCAGCTCACCCGACTCGTACATCTCGGTGACGATGTCGCAACCGCCGACGAATTCGCCGTCGATGAACAGCTGCGGGATCGTCGGCCAGTTCGAGACGCCCGAGAGCTCCTGCCGGATCCGGGGGTCGGGGAGGATGTTGACCGCCGCGAACGGCTTGCCGACGGACTGCAGAATCGCGACCGTGCGAGCCGAGAATCCGCACATCGGCTGATCCGGAGTGCCCTTCATGAACAGGATCACGGGGTTCTCAGAGATCGCGCTCTGGATCGCCTCGCGGATCTGAATGCTGACGTCTTCGCTCATGCGATGTTCTCCGTTTCCGGGGCCGTGGAGGCCGGGGCCTGCGTTTGGATTGACAGCGCGTGGATCCGGTCACCGAGCTCGGCGCCGAACACGTCATAGACGAGCCGGTGCTGGGCGATCCGGGACAGGCCCTGGAACGCCGAGGAGGACACGACGGCGTTGAAATGGTGGCCGTCGCCGGTCACGGCTGCGGTGGCGCCGGGAATGCCCGTCTCGATCCGCTGTTTGAGCTCGTCGGGCGTCGCCGGTAGGTCCGTGGCTGCCATGCTTACTAGCGTAGCGAGATGCCATCGCTATACTGAATGAAGCAAGCTGCCGATACCGATTTGCATGATCACACTGACCGACAAAGGTGCTGAGAAGGTCCGCGAATTCCTCGCGTCGCAGAGTTCTGTGGCCGAGACCGCCGGTCTTCGGGTAGGCGTCCGCGGCGGTGGGTGCTCGGGCTTCCAGTACGCGCTCGCCTTCGACGAGCAGCGCTCCGAGGACACCGTGTTCGAGGATAAGGGGATCCGCCTCCTGGTCGACCGGCCCAGCCTGCCGTACGTCAAGGGCTCGGTGATCGACTTCGTCGACGGTCTCCAGGGCGCCGGCTTCAAGGTGGACAACCCGAACGTGATCGCGGCCTGTGGCTGCGGATCCTCGTTCCGGGTCGCCGAAGAGGAAGAAGTCTCCGCGGTCTAGCGCACGCGGCGCGCCGGCGCTCAGATCGGCGTGGCGTGGAGCGACCGCCACAGGAACAGCGACGCCAAAGTGCGATACGGGCGCCACGCCTCGCCGATCTCGATCACCTCGGCCGGCGACGGCAGCACCGGCAAGCCGTAGAGGTTCATGACCGCCTTGCGGATCCCGAGGTCGCCGGCGGGCAGCACGTTCGGCCGGCGCAGGTGGATGATCAGGAACATCTGGGCGCTCCACAGCCCGAGCCCCTTGACCGCCGTGATCTCGGTGATCACCTCCTCGTCGGAGAGCTCGTCGAGATGTCCGAGGTCGAGCGAGCCGTCGAGCACGTGCTCGGCGAGCGACCGCAGGTACTTGACCTTCGCGTGGCTGAGGCCGGCGGCGACGCGCAGCTCCTCCGGGTCTTCCGCGAGGATCTCAGCCGGCGTCGGTGCCCGGCCCCCGTACCGGTCGAGCAGCTTGTTGTAGATCGATGCGGCGGCCGCGTTCGAGAGCTGCTGGCCGGCGATCGCGCGGATCAGGGTGGCGTAGGGGTCGCTCGGGAGGGTGGTGCGGAAGTCGCCGAGGCCGTTGGTCCCGACCGACTCGATCGCGCCTCGGAGCACTGGATCGGCCTCGCGGAGCGCTGCGACAGCGTTCGCGTCCTCGCGCGACATCGCCTGTTCAGGGCTGGCCGGCAACGACCCCTCGCCCGCCGTCAGCCGTCGACGGTCTCCGTGACGGTCAGCGCCGCGCCGTCGAGCGCGCCCAGCGCGCGCCCCACCGAGCACGAGATGCACGTGAACGTCGGCGT
This sequence comes from uncultured Solirubrobacterales bacterium, assembly GCA_963737055.1. Classification (GTDB taxonomy): domain Bacteria; phylum Actinomycetota; class Thermoleophilia; order Solirubrobacterales; family Solirubrobacteraceae; genus Palsa-465. The sequence goes on from CAVTRE010000007.1 coordinate 224,400, forward strand.
GTCGCGGAGGGTGAAGGAGCTCGATTCGGTCGTTCGCAGCCGCTGCACCAGATCCAGGAAATCTGCCGGGTCGTCGGTTTCGAACGCCACCACGAACTCCTGATCGTCGAGCCCGAACGAGTAGCTCGTGTTCAGGTCGACCGAGGGGTACTCGCGCCCCACCCGAATGTGGTCCTGCATGATCCGCCAGCGCTCGTCCGCCGGCAGCGCGTACCACGCGCGCGTCTTGACGAACGGGTACACGAACAGGTACTTGCCGTGCGCCGGGCGGACCTCGAGGCGCGATTCCTCCGAGTACTCGGACGGCTTGGTCATCGCCAGGAACGAGTAAGGCACCTCGCACCACTTCATCAGCCCGCTCTGCGCCAAGACCACGTGGAACTCGTGGATCCGCTCGAGGTTCTGGGCCTGCGACAGCAGCATCAAGTCGGCGTCACCGCGTGTCCCGACGAGTGAGAACGCGCGGAGCAGGTGCCCGTCGGCGAAATCCTCGCAGGCGGCGATGAACTCGCGCTTGTCGTCGGCCCGGCGCTCATCGTCGAGCCGCCGCCAGGCAGGATCGACTTTGAGGAAGGTGTATTTGACGAAATGTCTAACCGGCACCGGTGTAGTTGATGATACGCGCGACCCCGCGCGGGCCCATGATCCGGTTCACCAACGTCTACCATTACCAATGATGCGAGTAGCGATTTTGTCGCCGTACTCGTGGACGTATCCGGGGGGCGTCACGAGGCACATAGAGGCGCTCGCCGAGTGCCTGATCGATGACGGGCACCACGTTCGCGTGCTCGCGCCCTACGACCTGCCTGACCGCTACGGATCGGTTCTCCACCGAGGTGCCCGGCCGCAGCCGATGGACAAGCCCGACTATCTCGTCTCGCTCGGCCGCACGTTCTCGCTGAAGGCCAACCAGGCGGTGTCGAACATCTCGATTACGCCATATGCGTACGCGACCGCGCTGCAGGAGCTCCGCACCGGAAACTACGACGTTGTTCACGTCCACGAGCCGCTCGCGCCGGTGTCGCCGTGGCTCATCACCGACCGCACGAAGGTCCCGGTCGTCGGCACGTTCCACACCTACAACGAGAACCGGATCTCGAACGGGATCGCGAACGTGCTCGGGGCGCGCCGCATGCTCAACCGCCTCCACGTGCGGATCGCCGTTTCCGAGGCCGCGGCCTGGACCGCTCGGCGGTTCTTCGGCGGCCACTACCGGATCATCCCCAACGGGGTGCACGTCGACTCTGAGCGCGCCGCCCTGGGCGCGCTGCGTCCGCGATCGGACAGGCTGAGGATCGTGTTCGTCGGCCAGGCGGTTGAGCGCAAGGGTCTCCCGCTGCTGCTCAGGGCGTTCGAGGCGCTCCGCGAGCATGTCCCCACCGAGCTGACCGTGATCGGCCCCTCCGAGCACGAGCTGTCGCCGCTGATGCTGGACATGCGCGACGTGCGCGTGCTCGGCAAGGTCGACGACGAGACCAAGTTCCGCGAGCTCGAGGCCGGCGACGTGCTGTGCGCCCCGTCGCTCGGTGGCGAGAGCTTCGGCATGGTCCTGACCGAGGCCTTCGCAGCCGGGACGCCGGTGGTCGCCTCGGACATCGCCGGTTATCGCGACGTCGTGCGTGATGGAGTCGACGGCGTGCTCGTGCCGCGCGGCGACGCCCAGGCGCTGGCCGAGACACTCCGCGATCTGTACGAGGAGCCCATGCGCCGCGCCGCGATGGCGCGCGCCGCCGCGCTCGGTGCCGAGCGCTTCGCCTGGCCGCGGGTCGCCGCGCAGGTGATGGAGGCCTACGGGGACGCGATCGCGGTGCCGGAGCCCGCCACCACTCTCCAGCGGTTCGCCGTAGCCACAGGCGCCCTCGCTGCTGACCTCGAGCCTCGAGCCCCCGCCCAGCGGCTCGCGAGCCTCGAACCGCCTCTGACCGGCCCGCAAAAGCACAGCAAGGCGCTCGGGATCGCGCGCCGAGTGGGTCTCGCCACGGTGTCCATCGGCGGCGCCGCGCTTGCGTTCGTCGCGCTCCAGAAGATCGGCTTGACCAGCATCGCCAAGGCGCTGATCACCGCGAGCCCGACGCTGGTGCTGCTCGGTCTCGCGATCATGTGCAGCGCGATGGTGATGCGTGCCTTCTCGTGGCACGCGATCCTGAAAGCCGCGCTACCTCGCGCCCGCGTCCGGCTGGCCGACGCCGCGCAGGGAACGTTCATCGGCGTGCTGATGTCATCGACCCTGCCCGCCCGCCTCGGCGAGCCTTCGCGCGCGCTCGTCGTCGCCAGACGGACCGGCCGACCACGCGAGAACCTGCCGATCGTGCTCGGCACCGTCGTCTCGCAGACGCTGCTGAACATCGTCGCCCTGATCGTGCTCGGCGCGATCATGTTCTCGTCGGTGGATCTGTTCAACGGACACCAGAACGCCCTGCTGGTCGCCGCGATCGCGCCGGTCGTGCTGCTGGTAGTCGTGATGCTGGCGCCGATAGTGCTGCGCGACGCCGCCAATCGCTCGCCCGGCTCTCGGCTGCACGCAGTTGCGGTGCAGTCCCGCAACGCGCTCACCCGGGTCCGCGCCGGCCTCACCGTGTTCCGCGACCCGCGCCTCGGCGGGATCGCGACGGTGTCCCAGCTATCGGCCTGGGCGCTCCAGTGCCTGTCCTGCTGGGTGCTGCTGGTCGCGCTCGGGCTCGACAAACAGGGCGCCGGCCTCGGGGCCGCGGCGGCCGTCCTGTTCGCGGTCAACATCACCGCGGTGCTGCCGGCCACACCGGCGAACCTCGGCGTGTTCCAGGCCGCCTGCGCCGCCGTGCTCCACACCGGCTGGCACATCGGCTACGGCGACGGTGTCGCCTTCGGCGTGATCCTGCAGGCGGTCGAGGTCACGACCGCGATCCTCATGGGCATGCCGGCTCTGCTCAAGGAAGGCATGTCCTGGCGCGAGGTACGCCTCCGCGCGATGCACACCACGCCGGTCAAGCTGCCGGCGCGCCCGAGCTCGAGCTCGCGGACCGCGAGCCCGCGGACCGGCGCGGAGCCCGTCCGCGTGCGCTCCTGACCTCAGGCCTCGGCCATCGCCGGCTCGCCCTCGTCGACGAGTTCCGGGTCGACGTCGCTGAGCTGCTCGGACAGCCGCGCCGGGTCGCGATCGCTGCCGGCGATCAGCTCGTCGGCTGCTTGCTTGGGTGTCTTGGGCAGGAAGCCCGACTTCATCCCGAAGTACACGCCCTGCGGATGGTGGGCGATGATCGCAAGCGTCGACTGCTCGGGCTCGACCGCGTAGCCGCCCGACAGGCGGAGACCGATCGATGGGGCGTCGAGCAGCGCGAATACTTTCTCGTGCTCTGACTGCTCGGGGCATGCCGGATAGCCCCACGAGAAACGCCGCCCCTGCGTCGGCTCGATGCCCAGATCCGACCTCACGCGCGAGTGCAACCACTCCGCCATGCCTTCGGCGGTCTGCACGCCGAGCCCGTGGACGAACAGCTGCTCGGCGAACTCGCCATCGGCCTCGAGCCGGGCCATCAGCTCGGTCACCTCGTCGCCGGCCGTGACCGCCTGCAGCGCAACCACGTCGACCTCGCCGGACCCTACGGGGCGGTAGAAGTCGGCCAGGCAGATCCGGTCGTGTCGCGGCTGGCGCGGGAACGTGAGCCGCTGCAGTTCCCGGGGGTGGGCGGGGTCGAAATCATCGGGATCCCACACGATCAGCTCGTTACCGTCGGAGTTACACGGGAAATAGCCGAGGAGCGCCCGCGGGTGCAGATAGGTCTGCTCCCGCCACATGCGCTCGAGGCGAGGCTTGAAGTCCTCGCCCACGAGCCGCTTCCATTCCTCGCCCTTCACCCCGCGGCCACCCCAGTGGAGCTTGAACAGCACGTGGGTGTCGAGATGGTGGAAGACCTCGTCCATCGGCACCTCGATCTCGCGGACGCCCCAGTACGGCGGCTCGGGGATCGGGTTGTCGACGGGCACTGCCGAGCGGACCGAGGCGTCGGTAACCGGGGGCGCATCGTCGTCGGTTACCTGCGGGCGCTCGCGCAGCTCGCGCGCCGCGTCGCGCGTCTTCGCGACCAGCGCCTTGCGGGCCTCGCCGTCGACGAGCTGGTCCATCTTCGACAGCCCCTCGAACGCATCGCGGCAGTAGAACACGCCGGCTTCGTAGACATCGTCGGACTCCGTCCCGTTCGGGTACAGAATCCGCAGACCGAAGTTGCGGTTGATCGCGGCGCCGCCGATCAGCAGCGGGAACTCGAGTCCCTGCGAATGCAGCTCCTGCACGCAGGCGGGCATCTGCTTGGAGGTCGAGACGAGCAGCGCGCTCAGCCCGATCGCCGTGGCCTTGTGCTCGACCGCCGCGTCGATGACCGTCTGGATCGGGACCTGCTTGCCGAGGTCGACGACGCTGTAGCCGTTGTTGGTCAGGATCGTGTTGACCAGCGACTTGCCGATGTCGTGGACATCGCCAAACACTGTCGCGAGCACGACGGTGCCCTTGGTGTAGCCCTCGATCTTGTCGAGGTACTGCTCGAGCTGGGCGACAGCACGCTTCATGACCTCGGCCGACTGGAGCACGAACGGCAGGATCAGCTCGCCGGCCCCGAACTTGTCGCCGACCTCCTTCATCGCCGGCAGGAGGACGTCGTTCAGTGTCGGCACCGCGCCGATCTTGTCGACGCTCCGGTCGATCCAGTCCTCCACGCCTTCCTTCTTGCGGCGCAGGATGTGGAAGTGAAGCGCCTCCTCGGGCTCCATGCCCTCGGTCGGGTCGGCCTTGTCCTCGGCCTCGGCCGGGCCCTTGGACTCGAAGTGGGCGATGTAGCGCTCGAGCGCGTCCTCGCGTCGGTTGAACACCAGGTCGTCGGCGAGCTCGCGCTCGTTCTCGGGGATCTCCCCGTACGGCGTGATGTGGTTCGGGTTGACCATCGCCAGGTCGAGCCCGGCCTCGACGCAGTGGTGCAGGAACACGCTGTTGAGCACGGACCGCGCGGGGAGGGAGACGCCGAACGACACATTCGAGACACCGAGCGACGTCTTCACGCCCGGGATCTCGGACTTGATTGCGCGGATTCCCTCGATCGTCGCGAGCGCACTCGGGCGCCACTCCTCATCGCCCGTGGTCAGCGTGAACGTCAGGCAGTCGAAGATCAGGACGTCGGGGTCGAGGCCGTGCTCCTCGCAGCACAGCTGGGTGATCCGCTTGGCGACCTCGAGCTTGCGCTCGGCGGTCTTGGCCATCCCAACCTCGTCGATCGTCAGCGCGATCACGCCGGCGCCGTGGGCCTTGGCCAGCGGCACGACCTTGTCGAGCTTGGCGCGACCGGCCTCGAGGTTGATTGAATTGACGATCGCGCGCCCCGGGATCTGCTGGAGCGCGGTCTCGATCACGTCGGGCTCGGTCGAGTCGATCTGGATCGGCGCCGGCTGGGTGAGCGAGATCCGCTTGACGACCTGGCGCATCTGCTCGGCCTCGTCCTGGCGCTCGGTCAGCGCCACGCACACGTCGAGGACGTGGGCGCCGCCTGCGACCTGGTCCTCGGCGACCGTCAGCAGCCCGTCGTAGTCGTCGGCCAGCAGCATCTCCTTGGCCTTGCGCGACCCCTGCGAGTTGACCCGCTCGCCGATCAGCGTGGGGCGGGGGTCCTGGACGATCGGCGTCGCCGCGATCATGCTCGACACAAGCGGCGGCCGCCGGGTCGGGCGCTCGCGCGGCGTGTGCGCCCGCGCGCGCTCGGCGATCGCCTCGATGTGCGCCGGCGTCGTGCCGCAGCAGCCGCCGACGATTGTGACGCCGTAGCGCTCGATGAACTCCCCGAGCACGTTCGAGAGCGGCTCGGGCTCCTCGGGGAAGATCGTCTCGCCGTTGGGGCCCTGGAGCGGGAGGCCGGCGTTCGGGATGCAATGGACGGGGACCGGAGAGTTCTCGCCGAGGAAGCGGATCGCGTCGCGCATGTCCTCGGGGCCGGTCGAGCAGTTCAGGCCGATCACGTCGACGTCGAGCGCCTCGAGCGTGGCCAGCACCGCGCTGATGTCGGTCCCGAGGAGCATCTTCCCGCCCTGGGGAAGGAGCGACACGCTGCACTGGATCGGGACGGTCCGGCCCGCCTGCTTGAACGCCTCGCGGGCGCCGAAGATCGCCGCCTTGACCTCGAGAATGTCCTGCGCGGTCTCGATGATGATCAGGTCCACGCCACCCTTGATCAGCGCGTGCGCCTGCTCCTCGAACACGGTCACCAGTTCGGGGAACTGGATCTGCCCGAGTGTCGGGTCGTCGCTCGCGGGCAGGAAGCCGGTCGGCCCGATCGAGCCCGCGACGAACCGGTTCTCGCCCGCGGCCTTGCGCGCGATCTGGGCCGCCTTCTGGTTGATCTCGAACGTGTGGGCCTCGAGCCCCCACTCGGACAGCTTCAGCCGCGACGCCTGGAAGGTGTCGGTCTCGAGCACCTCGGCGCCGGCATCGAGCATGGCGGTGTGAACGCCCTCGATAACGTCGGGGCGGTTGAGGACGAGCACCTCATGGCACCGTCCGGGAAGCTTGTAGTCGTTCTCGAGGCTGAGATCGAACTGCTCGAGGGTCGCGCCCATCCCGCCGTCGTAGACGATGACGCGGTCGCGTGTGGCCGCCATGAAATCGCGCATCGAGGGGACTGTACCAAACCTTGACATGATCCTGTCAAGGTTAACGATGGAGGTCGGCGCGGGCTTGCGTCGGGTGGGGATTTGGAGCCTCGCTGCGCTCGGCGTCCGTGCCGCGCGGGCGGGGTCGCGTTCCGCGCTATCCGGTCCGGCCGGCGGTTGGTTGAACGGCCGGCACCTGGGGAGGGGCCGGGCCTGGGCTGCCGGCGCGAGGCGGCTCGCAGATCATGCAGAACCTGCCACTCGACGCGGTTCGAGTGGACCGTGGCAGAGCGCGCATGCCCCACACGCGTCGTAGGCCACGGTCACACCGAGGCTCCGCGATTGGCAGGGTAAGCATGCTGGCGCCCCGCGATCCGGCCGAGGGGACGACCGCACTGCTCTCCAGGTGTCCGCCGTTAAAGACCCGATCTGCCTCGACCGCCGCGGAATCGACGACCCCACCGCCGGGCATGGATGTCCGGCGGAATCGGCCCCATGGACGCCGGCGAAGCCGGCCCCTAATTCCCAGCGCGCGACACCAGCCGCGACATGACCACCTGCGACCGCGTCCGCACGACATGTCCGTCGCGCTGGAGGTCCATGATCAGGCGCTCGAGGTCGGCGTTGTTCTGCGTGCGCACGCGCGCGATGGCGTCGGCCTCGCCGGTGACGCTCCAGGCCTCGACGACCTCGGGGTGCCGGCGCAGGGTGTCAGTAACGGCGTCGAGCAGCGTGCCCGGGGCGTAGAACAACTCGATCAGCGCCTCGGTGTGGTCGCCGAGCGCGTTGTGGTCGACGACCGCCGTGAATCCCTGGAGCGCGCCCCGGGCAAGGAGGCGGTCGACGCGGCGCTTGACTGCCGGCGCCGACAGCGCAACTCGGCGAGCGATGTCGTCGTAGGTGCGTCGGCCGTCCTCGACGAGTAGCGCAAGAATCTGACGATCTTGGGTGTCCATAGCGCGATTTCTTGCAGAGATTACATCGATTTCGACGTCGACAACCGCCGGACGTGTCGCTACGCTCCCTGGATGACCGAGTCCGGAATGCTTGCGCGTGTCGTTTTTGATGAGGCCCACAGTGAGGCGTGGACGGTCCGTCCCGAGCTCGCGCGCCAGATGCAGCCCGCGCACCCGGGCGACGCCTCGTACGCCCGCGCCGCCGCCGCTCTGGCCGAGCGCGACTTCGTCGTCCAGGTCAACGCCGAGGCGCCGCTGAGCGCGGAGACGCTGGGAGGCGCCGGCGTGCTCGTGATCGCGCATCCGTCGGATCCGACCTGGGAGCGGACGACCGGTACCGGCGCGCCGCGGCTGAGTCCGGACGAGATCGACGCCGTCGAGGCGTTCGTGGCTCGCGGCGGCGGTCTGATCGTGCTCGGCGAGACCGAGCAGGACAAGTACGGCAACAACCTCAACGAGCTGCTCGGCCGCTTCGGTCTCCACCTCGAGAACGACACCGTCCAGGACTACGAGCACTACCGGAACGCGCCGAGCTGGGTGCTCGCCGACCTCCAGCGCGGCGGACGCGGCCGCGCCGGCGACCTGCTGGCGCGGGTGAACGCGGCGTGCCTGTATCGGGCGACGACGATTTCATCGAGCAACGGGGCGGCGGTCCTGGCGCGAACTCACGAATCCGCATCGGTCCCGGGCGCGCCGCTGATCGTCGCCGCGACGCATGGACAGGGGAGGGTCGTCGTGCTCGCCGACTCCGACCTGTTCGGCGACGACTGCATCGACGAGCTCGATCACCGCGCGCTGTGGCTGAACCTCTGTTACTGGACCGCGCGGGCCGACGGCGGGATCTGGCCGGTGGCCGAGCGGCCGGTCGGGGCCGAGCGCCTGCCTGCCTGGCGCACGCTGCGCGACGAGACGAACGCCCTGGCCGCGCTGCAGGCGCCCGACGGATCGCTGCTCGGCGACACGGATCGGCGGGTCGCACATGGCCACGTGGAGCGAATGGCCGAGGCGATCGAGGAGCTGAAGCCGCGCTTCCCGCACGACGCCGCGTACCTGACGGCCGCGGTCGAGGATCTCCGCGCCTGGGATTTCGGCAAGCCGGACTTCACGCGGGCGCTCGGTGAGTTCCGGCCCGAGCTCATGCGCACCAACGGCATCGAACATCTCGTGCTGTTCCCGATGTACAAGCAGAACGGCTCGCGCGACACCTGCTTCGAGGCGCTGATCGTCCGGGTCCCGTGGCCAGACTGGATCGCCGAGCTCGAGCGCACGCGGTTTGACAACCCCAAGTACGTCCCGGTCGAGCTCGTGGACGCCACGCGGGGCTACGACAGCGAGTGCGCGGTGCTGTTCCCGGAGATGGTGTCGAGTGGGGATCCCGCCGCCCACCCCCACCGACCCAGTCGTCCGGTCTCGAACTTCGGGGCGATCTTCTGCGACCGTGAGGCCGCTCGGCTGAGGCGCCTGGCCGGCGCCGCAGCCGATCTTCTCCGAGCTGAACCTCCCGCCCGACGCGGCGTGCATGCTCGCCAACCCCGGCATGTCGCAGCAGGCCTACATCCTGTGGGACCTGATCCACGACCGCGCCCACAGCCACGGCGATCTGCCGTTCGATCCGTTCATGATCCGCCAGCGCGCGCCGTACTGGATGTACTCGCTCGAGGAGCTCCGGTGCGACCTGACCGCGTTCGGCCAGGCGGTGGCGCTCGAGGCCGAGGGCGTGTCGTTCGCGCGCTACGTCCAGTACTCGATCCTGCTCGACCGCTTGCTGCGGTTCCCGATCACCGGCGAGCGGATCCGCAACTACGACGGGCTCGGCGGGCAGCTGCTGTTCGCCTACCTGCACCGGCACGGGTACCTGCACTGGACCGACAACCAGCTCACGGTCGAGTGGGAACGGGTGGCCGACGGGGTGGCGTCGTTGCGCCACGAGGTCGAGGAGCTCTACCGGCAGGGGATCGATCGCACGAAGCTCCAGCACTGGGCGGCGGCACACGATCTCGTTGCCGCGAGCGTGCCGCCGGCGTCGGGCTCGAAGTGGGTGGCGGCCGTGCGGGAGTTCGACGACGTCGAGGATCCGAGGCCGTACGTCGACCTGGTCAGGGACGACGAGTTCCCGCTGTCGATCTTCTATTCGTCGCTGAAGGCTAAGCTCGCGGCGTGAGCTCGGCGCGCGGGTTCGCCTCGGACAACTCGGCCACGATCCATCCCGACGTCCTCGAGGCAATCGCGGCGGTCAACGTCGGCCATGCGTTCGGTTACGGGCACGACGGCTACAGCTGGGATGTGGCGCGGCGTGTGGCCGAACGCTTCGGCGAGGAGGCGCAGGCGTTCTTCGTGTTCAACGGCACAGGCGCGAACGTCGCGTGCCTCCGCGCCGTGTGCCGTCCGTTCGACGCCGTCATCTGCGCCGACAGCGCGCATCTGAACGTGGACGAATGCGGTGCGCCGGAGGCCATCGCCGGCGTGAAGCTGCTGACCGTGCCCGGAGTCGACGGCAAGCTCACGCCCGAGGCGGTGATGCGTCGAGTGGGGCGGGTGGGGGACGAGCACGCGGTCCAGGCACGCGTCGTGTCGATCTCGCAGTGCACCGAGCTGGGGACTCTGTACGCGCAAGAAGAGCTTCGCGAGCTCGCCGCGGTGGCGCACGAGCGCGGGCTCCTGCTGCACATCGACGGGGCGCGCCTCAGCAACGCGGCCGCCGCGCTCGGAGTATCGCTCGCGGAGGTCGCCGCCGGGGCGGATCTCATCTCGTTCGGCGGGACCAAGAACGGCCTACTCGGGGCCGAGGCAGTGGTGTTGCGGGGCTCGGACATAGCCAACGAGTTCGACTACATCCGCAAGCAGTCGCTGCAGCTCGCCTCGAAGATGCGGTTCCTCGCCGCCCAGTTCGATGCGCTGCTGACCGATGAGCTGTGGCTGCGCTGCGCCGGGCACGCCAACGCGATGGCCGCCCGTCTCGCCGCCGCGGTCGCGGACGCTCCGGGGTTGACGATCACGCGGCCGGTGCAGACCAACGCGGTGTTCGTAAAACTGCCCGCGGCCGTGATCGGAGACCTCCGCCGGGACTTTCCGTTCTACGTGTGGGACGAGCAGGCGAACGAGGTCCGGTGGATGTGCTCGTGGGACACCACCGAGGACGACGTGGACGGATTCGCCACCGCCGTCCAGGCCGCGCTCGCCCGCTAGCCGCCGCCCAGCCGCGGAATCAATCGCCTAGGGAATTTCGGCCACGCAGGTGTTCTCGATGCGGCCGACGCCGTCGACCTCGACCGCGACCACGTCGCCGTCCTTCAACAGCAGCTTCGGGTCGCGGCGGTAGCCGACGCCGCCGGGGGTCCCGGTGAGGATCAAATCGCCGGGCTCGAGCGTGGCGAACTGCGAGATCGTGCTGACCAGCGTGGCCACATCGAAGATCAGCAGCTCGGTTGTGGCCTCTTGGACCTTCTCGCCGTTGACGAACGTTCGGAGCGTCAGCGGCTCGGGGGCCTCGTCGAGCGTGACCAGGTCCGGACCGACCGGAGTGCACGCGTCCCAGGCCTTGCCCTGGAGCCACTGGTGGGTCTTGTACTGGTAGTCGCGCATTGTGACGTCGTTCGCGACGGTGTAGCCGGCGACGAACTCGAGCGCGCGGTCGCGCGCAATCCGCCGGCCGCGGTCGCCGATCACGACGACGAGCTCGCCCTCATAGTCGGTCGCCTCGCTCTCAGGCGGCAGCGGGATCGGATCGTACGGGCCGGTAAGCGTGGTCGCGAACTTCGTGAACAGGACCGGGTAGTCGGAGTGTTCGCGCCTGGTCTCCTCGATATGGGCCGCGTAGTTGAGACCGACGCAGATCACCTTTCCGGGTCTCGGGACGACCGGGCGACGCGCGAGGTCCGCGCTCGGAAACGCCGAGTCGGGCTCGAGCGGTGGGTCTCGCAGGATGAAGAGGGGCGTGTCCCGGCCGAGCTCGGAGACGCCGCGCAGCGGTACGGCCTGGTCGCCGTCGAGGAGGACGGCCATGGGCGTGCCGTCGTGCAGGACCGAGGCGAAGCGCATCGCGCCGGAACGATACGTGGGCCTCGCGCGCGGTGTCCGACTGACCGTATCCGTACGGACGGCAAGCTAGCCTGCGCTGCGCAACGTTTGCGGATGTGGCGGGTTTCATGATTGGTTGCAGGAGGTATCGAGACAATTGAGGTCCCGATCCCGACGATGGTCTGGGATCACCCGGGGGACGGTGGTCGCGGTGGTGGCGTGCCTCGTGCTCGCCGCCGCGCCCGGCGTTGCGCTCGCACAGCCCGACGTCGCCGTGTTCCCGAGCCCGAACACGACGAGCGCGCTGCCCCAGACCCAGATCACGTTCCGCGGCATCCCCGCGAGCCAGATCGGGCACCTCACCGTTGTCGGGTCGAGCAGCGGGGCGCACAGCGGCACGATCGAGGCCGATTCCGACGGGCAGGGCGGGAGCTTCATCCCGAGCACGCCGTTCACCGCCGGCGAGACCGTGACCGTGACCACCGGACTGACCGTCTTGGGCGGCACGAATGGTTCCTTCCACTTCGGGATCGCCGCGCCGTTCGGAACGATCAACCCGATGAAGCTCCCGATGGTTCCGGCCGGGTCCAACGGCGTGCAGCATTTCCAAACGCGCCCTGACCTGCAGCCGGCGTCGGTCACGGTAAACCGGCAATCGTCCTCTCAGTACGCCGGCGACATCTTCGTGACGCCGCAGTACGGCCCGGTGCAGAACGGCCCGATGATCCTCGATTCTTCTGGCCGCATGATCTGGTTCCAGCCGCTGCCGGCCAACGAGCTCGCCACCGACTTCCGCGTGCAGCAGCTCAACGGGCAGCCGGTGCTGACCTGGTGGCAGGGCTTCACCAACAACGGGAGCGGCCGCGGCGAGGGCGTGATCCTCAACAGCCAGTATCAGCAGATCGCCACCGTCCAGGCCGCCAACGGGTTGCAGGGGATGGACCTGCACGAGTTCCTCGTCACGCCCCAGGGCGACGCCTACATCGTGGGCGTCTCGCCGGTGCACTACCCCGGGATGGGGCGGCCGCTGATGGACTCTGTAGTGCAGGAGATCGACATCAAGACCGGGCTTGTCCTGTTCGAGTGGCACGCGCTCGACCACATCCCGATCACCGAGTCGTTCTTCAAGAAGGGCGCGTCCGGATACGTGTTCGACCCCTACCACCTGAACTCGGTCTCACTCGATACCGACGGCAATCTGATCATCTCGATGCGGAACACCTGGGCCGTCTACAAGGTCGACCACCAGACCGGCGCGGTCATCTGGACGCTCGGCTCGAACCAGAACAGCTTCAAGATGGGGCCGGGCACCCAGACCGCGTTCCAGCACAACGTGCTGGTGCAGCCGAACGGCACGTTCACGCTGTTCGACGACGGCGGCGGGCCGCCCACGGTGCACCAGGCCCGAGCGCTCGAGTTGTCCGTGAATGAGACCAATAAGACGGTGACGCTGGTCAAGCAGTTCGAGCACAGTCCGGGGCTCGACACGAACTTCGAGGGCGGCGCCCAGGTGCTGCCCAACGGGAACCTGTTCGTCGGCTGGGGTCAGCAGCCGTACTTCTCCGAGTTCGACTCGTCCGGGAAGCTCGTGTTCGACGCCCGCTTCACCTCGAACACGTCGAGCTATCGCGCGTACAAGCTGAGCTGGAGTGGTCAGCCCGCTGGGCCGCCTCCGATGACGCTCGCCCCGAACAACGACGGGACGACCGAGCTGTGGGCGAGCTGGAATGGCGCCACCGGCGTGTCGTCGTGGCGGGTGCTGGCGGGGACGGGCCCGAGCTCGATGGTTCCACTCCAGAACGCCAATCGGAGCGGATTCGAGACCGCGATCGCCGCGCCGACTGGAGTGGCCGACTTCGAGGTGCAGGCGCTCGACTCGAGCGGCAATGTGCTCGGGACCTCGGCGATGGCCACGGCCAAGCCCCACATCGGGGTCGCCGGTAGGACCGCGTACGTGGGCGGGGGCGGCACCGGCGGCCTTCCGGCCATCTGCGACAACGGTCGGGCGTGCCACGTCTCGGTCACGGTGACTGTCGGGCGCACGGTGGTCGCCCGGACCGGCTCCGAGCAGATCCCCGCCAACGGCGGCGGGATCATCTACTTCACGCTGAACGCCGCCGGCCGGTCGATGCTCGCCCACGCTCGCGGTCGTCGGCTGCTCGTGCACCTGAGCGGTAGCGCCTCCAAGACGCTGACGCTGAGCCGCTTCATCACCTTGGTCCCGTTCTCGACGGGCGGCGGTTCGCCCGCGCACAGCGCTAGCCAGTCGCAGACGCTGCGGCTCCTCGGGCTCACCAACTTCGTCTCGTCCGGTGGCGTGGGCGGGATCCTGGCCGAATGCCTCGCGTCGACGCCGTGCCACACCAAGACGACCGTATCGGTCGGCAACACCGTCATCGCCACGACCGGCTCGGAACTGCTCGGCGCCCGCGACGTCGGCTACCTGATCTTCTCGCTGACATCGGCCGGGCGGTCGATGCTCGCTCACGCCCACGGCAACCAGCTCGGGGCGTCGGTGACGATCACCGACGGCGGGGCCACGGTCCACGGGCAGGTCTCGCTGGTCGGCTTCCGCTAAGTCGTTCCGGGTAGTCTGGCGGGCGATGGCCGAGCTGATGATCGTGATCGCCTCGACGCGTCCGGGCCGCGGAGGCTGGCCGGTGGCACAGTGGTTCATATCGCGTGCCGGCCACCACGGCGGGTTCGAGGTTGAGGTGCTCGATCTCGTCGAGTTCAAGCTCCCGTTGCTCGACGAGCCGAATCACCCGCGGCTCCGTCAGTACACGAAGGGCCACACCCACGAGTGGAGCCAGAAGGTCGAGGCCGCCGACGCGTTCGTGTTCGTCACGCCCGAGTACAACCACGGCTATCCGGCCTCGCTCAAGAACGCGATCGACTTCCTGCACCACGAGTGGCGCTACAAGCCCGTCGGATTCGTCTCGTACGGTGGGGTGGCCGCGGGCACGCGGTCGGTAGAGCAGCTTCAACAGGTCGTGACCGCGGTCAAGCTGTTTCCGCTGATTGAGCAGGTCAACGTTCCGTTCTACCAACAGTTCATCGACGAGAACGAGGGCGTGCTCCGAGCGAACGAGGTGATGGAGCAGGCCGCCGCGACGATGCTCGACCAGCTCGTGACGATGGAGGCGGCGCTGCGGCCGCTGCGCGAATCGGTGGCGCGGACGGGCTGAGCGCCCGCTTCAGCGCTGAGCGCCCGCTTTCAGCGCGCGGTCCAGCCCTGGTCCAGGGTTATCGGTGCGCCCGTGAACATCTTGCCTTCCGGGCTCGCCAGGAACGCGACCACGCCCGCGACCTCGGAGGGCTCGATCAGCTCCTTGACCGCGTGCGGTTGGAGGATCACCTTCTCGAGGACCTCGTCCTCGGGCAGGCCGTGGGCGCGGGCCTGATCGGCGATCTGCTTCTCGACCAGCGGAGTGCGGACGTATCCGGGGCACACGGCGTTGGCGGTGATGCCGACCTCAGCGCCTTCGAGCGCGAGCGTCTTGCACAGCCCGACGACCCCGTGCTTGGCGCTGATGTAGGCCGCCTTGTAGGGCGACGCGACGAGGCCGTGCACGGAGGCGATCGCGATGAAGCGGCCTGCGCCTGAGTTTTTCAACGCGGGCCAGGCGTATCTGGCGAGCAGGAACGGGCTCGTGAGTAGCAGCGAGACGATCGTGTTCCACCTCTCGACGGGGAACTCCTCGATCGGAGAGACGTGCTGGATGCCGGCGTTCGGCACGACCACGTCGAGGCGGCCGAAGCGTCTAATCGCCTCGTTGACCGCGGCTTCGTTCGCGTCGCCGTTCGTCAGGTCCGCTTCGAACGGGATCCCCGGGCCGTCCGGGTCGGGCCTCAGGTCGACCGATAGAACGTCCATCCCGTCGGTTGTCAGACGCTCGGCCACGGCGCGGCCGATTCCGCTGGCCGCTCCCGTGACGATCGCCGCCTTGCCGTTGCTTGCTCCGGTGCTCATGTTCGCTTCCCGGCCGGGGAGGACGCCACGAACGATTCGTAAATCTCGGCGAGCGCCTTACGCTGGCGGGCGGTCAGCCGGTGGTCGGCGGCGATCGCCTCGAGCACAGCATTGTCCTCGGGCTCCACGCCCGGCGGCGTTATGCCGGCCTGCTCGTACAGGGCGTCGGCCGAGATGCTGAGAGCCTTGGCGATCCCGTCGAGGACCTGCTGGGAGGGGGCGCGAAGCCCTCGCTCGATCTGCGACAGGTAGGGGTTCGAGATCCCGGCGAGCGTGGCGAACTGGCGCATCGACATCTCGGTCAACTCGCGTTGCTGGCGGATGATCTCGCCGAGTGCTGCGGAGCTGCGAGGAGCCATATCGTCAGCATAGGCTCACGACGCGGCCATCGTCGGCCGCTCGGTAGAGGGCCTCGATCGTTCGGGCCTGGCCGACGGCGTCGTCGCGACCGAGGAGCAGATTGGCCTCGCCGCGGATCGCCGCCGACATGTTCTCCGCCTCGAGCCGATAGGAGTTCTTGGTCTCGACCTCAATCCGCTCGACGCCGCCATCCCCCCGGATTACGTCGATCCCGGGGTTGCGGCAGTGCCAGGGATCGGTAAGCCTGATCGTGCCCTCGTCGCCGACGACCTCGAGCAGGTCCCCGCTGACCAGCGCCAGGCCCGCGTCGAAGTGCGCCGCGATGTCATTCTGGAACCGCATGACGCCGGTGAACGCGACGTCGACGCCGTCGCCCTGGCCGCCGAGGGCCTGTTCGGCCGCCACGCGCTCGGGCTCGCCGGCGATCAGGCGGGTGCCGCTCACGCAGTAGCAGCCGACGTCCATCAGCGCACCGCCGTCGAGCGCGGCGCTCAGCCGGACGTTCTCGGGATCGTGGGCGACGAACCCGAACGTCGCGCGGATGACGCGGACGCGGCCGACGGCGTGCTGCGCGACGAGCTCGGTTAGTCGGCGGGTTTGGGGGTTGTGGCGATACATGAACGCCTCCATCAGGAGGCGTTGTTGTGTTTCGGCCACGTCGAAGGCGCGCTCGACCTCTCTGGCCCGTCGGCTGAGCGGCTTCTCGCACAGGACATGCTTTCCGGCCTCGAGCGCTCTGATCGTCCACTCGATGTGGAGCGAGTTCGGGAGGGAGATGTAGACCGCCTCGACGTCGGGATCGGCGAGCAGGGCTTCGTAGCTCCCGTACGCGCGCTCGATGCCGTTGTCGCCGGCGTAAGCGTCGGCGCGGGCCTGGCCGCGGCTGGCGACGGCGAGAATCTCAACGCCCGGGGATTCGCGCGCGCCCGCCAGGAACAGACGGTTGATGTGCGCAGTTGACAGGATGCCCCAGTTCACCGACACCGCCGGGACACTATTCGAACCTTGCCCAGCCACGCCGTCGCCTTCGCGCCAGGTCGTGCGAACCTGATCGGGGAGCACACCGACTACAACCAGGGGCTCGCGCTGCCGTTCGCGATCAGCGAGGGCGTGACCGTCCGGGCGAGCACTATCGCCGACGGCCGAATCGAGGCGATCGCCGTCGATGTGGGCGGCGAGCGGGACAGCTTCCTGGTCGACCACCCCGGACGGGCGCGAGGGTGGCGTGCATTCGTGCGGGGCGCCGCCGGCGAGCTCGACCGGGCCGGGGCGAGGCTGCGCGGCGCGGAGCTCGAGATAAGCGGCACGGTCCCCCGCGGCGCCGGCCTGTCCTCTTCGGCCGCGCTCGAGGTCGCGTTGGTGCTGGCTATGCTCGCGGTGAGCGGCGAGGCCGAGCCGGACCGGATCGAGCTCGCCAAGCTGTGCTCGCGGATCGAGAACGACTGGGTGGGAGCGCAGACGGGTCTGCTCGATCAGATCGCGTCGCTGTGCGGCCGGGTTGCGTGCGCCCTGAGGATCGACTTCCGCTCGCTCGACGTTCGGCTCGTGTCACTCGAGCTGGGCGACTTCAGCCTGGTCACGGTCGACTCGGGCGAGAAGCACGTCCACGCGGGTTCCGGATACAACGAGCGGCGAACCGAGTGTGCTCGCGCGTGCTCGGAGCTGGGGATCTCGAGCCTTCGGGACGCCACGCTCGCGATGGCCGAGTCGTTGCCGGAGCCGCTGTCTCGACGGGCCCGCCACGTGATCACCGAGAACTCGCGCGTCGATGCCGCAGTGGAGGCGCTCGAGCGCGGCGACATGGTCGAGCTCGGGCGCCTGCTCGACGCCTCGCACGCTTCGCTTCGCGACTGTTATGAGGTGTCGACCCCCGCGGTGGAGGAGGCCGTGCGGCGGTGCAAGCGCGCGGGGGCGCTCGGCGCCCGGATCATGGGGGGCGGGTTCGGTGGCAACGTCATCGCCTTGCTGCCTCCGGACGCCGGCCGGCTGGAGGACGCGGTAGAGGTACGACCGGGGGACGGGGCTAGGGTGTCGTCGTGAGCCTGCTCCTTGGTTCTTCTGGCGTGAGCGCCGCCGACGTGGTCGCGGTGGCCCGGGGCGACGTCGCGGTTTCGCTTGGTGACGAGGCCCGCGCGGCGATGGAGCGCAGCGCCGCGGTCGTGGCCTCGCTGGCCGCCTCGGACGAGCCGGCGTACGGGATCTCGACCGGTTTCGGGTCGCTGGCGCTCGTCCGGATCCCGGCGGATGCGCGCGTCGAACTCCAGCGGGCGCTCGTGCGCTCGCACGCGGCCGGCATGGGCCCGCCGATCGAGCGCGAGGTCGTACGCGCGATGATGCTGCTGCGCGCCCGGACGCTGGCGATGGGCTACTCGGGAGCGCGGCCTGTCGTTGCCGAGCGGATCCTGGCGCTCTTGGGGGCGGGGATAACGCCGGTCGTCCCCGAGTACGGGTCTTTGGGGGCGAGCGGCGACCTCGCTCCCTTGGCGCACTGTGCGCTCGTGTTGATCGGCGAGGGAGAGGTGTTCGACGCCGCCGGCCGGCGCGTGCCTTCGGCGGAGGCGCTCGAGGCTGCCGGGATCGAGCCGCTCGAGCTGACCGTGAAGGAGGGGCTTGCCCTCATCAATGGCACCGACGGGATGCTCGGCATGCTCGTGATCGCCCTGTTTGATCTCCGCGTGCTGTTGCGGACCGCGGACGTGGCGGCGGCCATGTCGGTCGAGGCGCTGCTCGGAACCGACCGGGCGTTCGCCGAGGACCTGATCGCGTTGCGGCCGCAGCCGGGGCAGGTGGCGAGCGCTTCGAACCTGCGGGCGCTGTTGGCCGGGTCTGAGATCGTCTTGAGTCACCGCTTCGGCGATCCACGCGTCCAGGACGCGTACTCGCTCCGGTGCGCGCCACAGGTGATCGGGGCAGCGCGGGATGCACTCGCGTTCGCCACCTCAGTGGCGGAGGTCGAGCTGCGTTCGGCGATCGACAACCCAATGGTGCTCCCCGACGGTCGGGTCGAGTCGTGCGGAAACTTCCATGGCGCGCCGGTGGGGATGGCCTGCGACTACCTGGCGGTGGCGGCGGCCGAGGCGGGCGCGATCGCCGAGCGGCGGACCGACCGGCTATTGGATGCGGCGCGCTCGCACGGACTGCCGCCGTTCCTGGCGGCGAACCCGGGGGTCGACTCGGGGATGATGATCGCCGGGTACACGCAGGCGGCGCTCGTCGCCGAGAACCGGCGGATCGCAGCGCCGGCGAGCGTCGACTCGTTGCCGACGAGCGCGATGCAGGAGGATCACGTGTCGATGGGCTGGGGTGCGGCGCGCAAGCTCCGCCTGTCGGTGGCAAATCTGGCGCGGATTCTTTCCGTCGAGCTGTCGTGTGCCGCGCGTGGGCTCGACCTCAGGGCGCCGCTGTCGCCGGCTGTTGGGACGGCTGCGGCTCTGGCGTGCGTTCGCTCGCGGGCGGCCGGGCCGGGGCCCGACCGCTTCCTGTCGCCCGAGCTCGCGTCGGTTGAGGAGCTGGTGCGGTCGGGCGCGGTTTTGGAAGCGGTCGAGCAGGCGATCGGCCCGCTTATCTGACCCCCGGAATGGAGAGCTCGGAGATCGCGAGGTTGCCCGTGGTCGGGTCGTACGGGGCCGCGCTGGTCATGTCGAGTTTCAGCGCTGTCGTCGTGACCGGGTCGAACGTGATCGTGGATGGCTGGTTCGACGCGCCCGCGAACGTCACATGCTGGCCGCTCACCGGCACCCACTGGTCGCCGTTGCGGTAGTAGACCGTAACGGCCGCCGGCAGCTCGTCGTTGGCATCGGTGATGAACGAGGCCTGGAGCGAGGAGACCTGGTTCGCCGGCGCCCACGTGACGCTGACCCAGTCCTCGGGCCGCGCGGCGGTGACCGTATTCAGCGTCTGCGTCGCCACCTTGCTGTAACGGTTCGACCAGTAGGTCGAGAGGTTCCCGTCCAGCATGTTCGCCGGCAGCGTCGTGCTCACGCCGAAGTCCGAGCCGAAGCCCGAGAACACGCCGCCGGTGAAGCTCGCGTCGGCGGTCGGCGGCATGCTGCTCCGCGCGGGCGCGGCGGGGCTTCGCGGCAGCTGCTGTTCGCGTGCTGCCGGACCGCGCGCGTCCGGGCGCCGGCTCGTGTTGAGCGTTATCTCGGCCCCTTGCAGGCCCGGTGAGGTCACAGTTACGTGGATCGGGCCAGGGTGCGTGGCGGCCTGGACGATCGCGAGCATCAGGCCGTTGAAGGCATCGTGGGTCGTGGACTTGTAGCCCTCGGCGTCATCTTCCTTGCCGTTGTCCGCGCCGGCGAACGAGCCGGCTCCGCTGACCGAGACATGCATGGTGTTGTCAGCATCGGGGACCTGGACGCCGCGGGCGTCGAGCACGTGAACCGTGATGTAGGCGAGCGACTTGCCGTCGGCGAGCACCGAGCTCTTGTCCGTCGTGAGGCCGACCGCGTCCGGCTGTCCGGCTGTGTCGACCTCGTCGGTGGCGACCGTGTGGCCCCTTGCGTCCTTGGCCACGGCCACGAGCCGCCCCGGTTCGAACGGCACATTCCAGGCCAGGTGCAGCTTTCCGGAGCTTCCGTTCGGGCTCTCGTAGCTGCCCGGGCACGCGCCACCGGTGTAGTTCTTGTCGTCGCCGGGGCACTCGGTCGTCTCGAGGTAGCTCTGACCGAAGGTGGTGGTCTTAGTCGTGAACGACTTGGCGCCGAGCGATCGGCCGTTCAGGAATAGCTCCACCGTCGGCGCGTTGGCGTACGTCCAGACCTGCACGGTTTGTCCCGGCTTGTAGTCCGTCCAGTTCATGGGGACGATGTGCACCATCGGCGCGGGGTTCCACTGAGATTTGAACAGGTAGTACTGGTCCTTGGGGAAGCCGGCGGTGTCCTCGAGGCCGAAGAACGAGGTCTTCACCGGGAACGTTGAGTACGGGGTCGGCTCACCGATGTAATCCCACCCCGACCACACGAACTGGCCGGCGAAGAACTGCCGGTCGCGGTCGGACTTCAGGCTGTAGTCGCCGCTGAGGGTCCAGTCGTCGAGATTGTTGTCATAGGAGGAGAGCTCTTCTTTGCCTGGGGTGAAGTTCTGCCCTGTGTTCAGCAGGGTCGGGTCCTGGTAGTAGCCGCGGGTCGAGGTCTCAGAAGAGGATTCCGAGGCGAAGAAGAACTTGGTCGGGTACTTGGCGTGCAGGCCGTCGATGGCCTGGGCCGTGTCGTAGTTGACCCCGAGACCGTCGAGGTTCTTCAGCATCTCGTCGGCGACTAACCCGGAGGCCGTCCCCGTGTCCGGCACGCTCCGGTACCGGTCCGAGCCGGCGACGATCGGGCGGGTCGTATCGATCGACTTGATGTCATCGATGAGGCGTCGTTCGATGGGCAGCGCCTGGGGCGACGTCCAGTCGGGGATCTCGTTGCCGATCGACCACATGATCACCGCCGGGGAGTTCTTGGCCTCGTTGACCATCTCCTTGATGTCGTAGTCGCTCCACTGGTTGAAGTAGAGGTGGTAGTCCTGCGAGAGCTTCCCGACGTCCCACGCGTCGAACGCCTCGACCATCATCACGATGCCCAAGCGGTTGCAGACGTCGATCATCTCCGGCGACGGCGGGTTGTGCGAGGTGCGGAAGGCGTTGACGCCCATCGCCTTGAGGGCGCCCATCTGGCGCCACAAGGCGTCGTAGTTGTCAACCGAGCCCAGCGCGCCCTCGTCGTTGTGCAGGTCGACCCCGTGCAGCTTGAGCGGCTGGCCGTTCAGGAAGACGCCCTGGTTGGGATCGAACGTGAGCCAGCGGATGCCGAACGTCGTGCTTGCCTGGTCGATCGTTTCGTGTCCACTCGTTACGCGGGTCTGGAGGGTGTAGAGGGCGGGGCCGGTGGTCGACCACAGTTGGGGATGGGCGACCCTGAGATCGATCGTGCCGGTGGCGCCGGCGGCGGGGACCGTCTCCCGGGTCGAGGTGCCGCGGGCCACGGTACGGCCGTCCGGCGCCTTGATCGTGTACTTGACCCGGACGCTGCGGGGTGCGCCGGCATCGTTGGCGATCTGCGTCGCGACGTGCACGGTGGCGTAGCCCTGCTTGATCGTTCCGGCCAGATCTGGCGTGGTCACGAACGTCCCCCACCGCGCGATGTGGATCGGGTCGACGACCGTCAGGTGGACGTGACGGGTGATGCCGCTACCGGAGTACCAGCGACTACTCGGTTCCTGGTTCTGGACCACCACGGCGAGCACGTTGGGCGTGTGCCCGTCGGTGTGGGCCAGGCCGCTGATGTCGTAGCTGTAGCCGGTGTAGCCGTACGGATGATTTCCGAGCAGATGCCCGTTCAGGTAGACGTACGAGTTGTCGAACACGCCGTCGAAGTCGATCGAGATCCGCTTGCCCGTCATCGAGGGAGGCAGCGTGAAGCTCTTCCGGTACCAGCCCAGGCCGCCGGGGAAGAAGCCGGTCGCGTTGGTCTGGGTCGGGCTCGGAAGCTGGGTGATGCTCCAGTCGTGGGGTAGCGTCACGCGCTCCCAGTCCGAGTCGGGGAAGTTCAGCGCGGCCGCCTTGGGGTCGGCCGAGTTGCCGTAGACGCCG
This sequence comes from uncultured Solirubrobacterales bacterium, assembly GCA_963737055.1. GTDB lineage: Bacteria > Actinomycetota > Thermoleophilia > Solirubrobacterales > Solirubrobacteraceae > Palsa-465. The sequence continues at coordinate 246,886 of CAVTRE010000007.1, forward strand.
CTCGGGTCGGTGGTGTCCGCGGTGTTGACGAGCTTGAACCGCCAGCCGTCATCGAAGTTGATGGTGCGTCCGGGTTGGTTGGCCAGGCCCAGGTTCGGGTCGGCGGTGGCGTCGCTCAGCGACGCCGGCCCGACATCACTCGGGGTGGAGGAGGTCTGGGCGCCGGCGGCTCCGGCTGACGCAGCGAACACGACGGCGGTCACGACGCACGTGAGCGCGCGCATGATTCTGAGGCCCATCGACCCCACCTCCCTCTCGGACTGACTGCTTGAACTGCTTGGACGGTGACGCGATTACCCCCGGCTCGGGCGAGAGAATCTTAACTTTGTGAGCGCTAACAGCGGCGGGCTCAGGCCAGTGATCGCAGCGCGGGATACAGCGCCTGGTACCGGGGCCGCTGCTCTCTGTAGATCTCGACCCACTCGGGGTCGGGCTCGATCAGGTCGCGGGGCTTGACGGTCGCTTCGACGGCGGCGTGGACGTCGGGCCAGATTTCGGCGGCGACGCCGGCGAGGATCGCGGCGCCGAACGCCGCCCCCTCGTCGACGGCGACGCGCTCGAGCGGAAGTTCGAGGGTCGACGCGATGATCTTCGTCCACAGATCGCTGCGCGCGCCGCCGCCGGAGATCCGGCCCAGTTGTGGCGCGCCACCGAGCTCCTCGGTGAGGTCGAGCGAGTCCTTCAGGCCGAACGCGACGCCTTCGAGCACCGCGCGGGTCAGCGCGCCCCGGTCGTGGCGGACGCTCAGGCCGACGAACGCGCCGCGGGCGTCGGGGTCGGGGTACGGGGTGCGCTCGCCGGCGAGGTAGGGGAGGAAGATCAGGTTTTCGGTGCCCGCCGGCCACGCGGCGGCTTCGCTCATAAGCGTGTCGAAGTCGGTGTCGGGCGCGGCGACGTCGCGCAGCCACGCGAGCGAGCCCGCGGCCGACAGCATCACCCCCATCGCGTGCCAGGTCTGCGGTACCGCGTGGCAGAAGGCATGGACGCGCGCTTGTTTGTCCGCGGCGAATTTCTCGAGCGCCGCGAACACGACCCCGGAGGTCCCGACCGCCACCGACACCGGACCTCTGCGGTCCACGCCCACTCCGACCGCCCCGGCGGCCTGATCGCCGGCGCCGGCCGCCACGGGGATGCCTGTCTCGGTGGTGTGGCCGGTGGGGTCCGGACTCTCGTGGACGGTCGGGAGCCACGCGGGGTCGATTTGCAGGGCGGTCAGGACCTCGTCGCTCCAGCTTCTGTTCGCCACGTCGAGGAGAAGCGTCCCGGACGCGTCCGAGACGTCGGTGGCGTGCTCGCCGGTGAGGCGGAGCCGTACGTAGTCCTTGGGCAGGGCGATCCGGTTGATCTGTTTGTAGACATCGGGCTCGTGATTCCGAAGCCAGAGGACCTTGGGGGCGGTGAAGCCGGCGAGCGCGCGGTTCCCGGTCAGGGCGATGAGGCGGTCGAGGCCGATCGTGGACTCGATCTCGTCGCACTCGGCCTGCGTGCGCTGGTCGTTCCAGAGAATCGCGGGGCGGAGCACGCGGTCGTGCGCGTCGAGCGCCACCAGTCCGTGCATCTGGCCGGATAGCCCGATGCCTGCGGGCACGCCGGCGGCCTTCGTCAGGCGTTCGAGCACGGTCTCGGTGGCGCGCCACCAGTCCTCGGGGTCTTGCTCTGACCACCCGGGGCGCGGCGTGGACAGTGGATACGGCGCCTCCTCTGTCGCGACGACCTTCCCGTCCGGGTCGATCGCGAGCCCTTTCGTCGCCGAGGTTCCGACGTCGATGCCGAATAAAACGGTCATCGGGGGGGTGAATCGTGGCGGGGTCGAGGCTCTTGTAATACATGACGCCCTTCAGCCGCGACCCCGAATCCCCGACGCCCGCGATCCATCCCCCCGACCCCGAATCCCCGACGCCCGCGATCCATCCCCCCGACCCCGCGCCCGAGCCCGAGCCCTCGGGAAGAAACTGCCGCCATGCTGAAGTTTCTTCCCACGGGGCGGCGGAGAGCGCGGTCGATCGGGCGATCGCGGAGATCGCCGCGAGGCAGAACGGGAACATCACGCGCCGCCAGTTGCTCGATCTGGGCATCGACGACGGTGGGATCGCATGGCGAGTGTCGATTGGCCGGCTGTTCCGCGTGTTCCGGGGGGTTTACGCGGTCGGCCATCCTCCGATCACCCCACACCAACGGGCCGCCGCCGCCGTGCTGGCATGCGGACCGGGCGCGGCGCTCAGCCACAGCTCGGCGATGACGCTCTGGGGCTTCTGGCGCCAGTGGGACCAGCCGTTCGAGGTCACGGTGGTGGGCGACCGGCGCACCAAGGGCATCCGCGTCCACAGGTCGACCACGCTCCGCCGGCGCGATGTCACCACCCAACTCGGAATCAGGACGACCACGCCGGCACGGATGCTCATCGACATGTCGCCCCGCCTGAACGACAGGCAACTGAAGCGCAACGTCAACAACGCGCTGAACTCGCCGTGGCTCACCGAGGATCAGCTCGCCGAGACGCTGGCGCGCCACCCGACCGCGCCGGGGACGAAACGCATCGCCAAGCTGATCGGCCTCGCGGGCACGCCGACGCGCTCGGGGTGGGAGGACGATTTCCCCACTTTCTGCGCGAAGCACGGGTTGCCGGCGCCGGTGATGGGCGCGCCGATGGGCGGATACATCCTCGACGCGCTGTTCGTCGACGAGGGCGTGATCGTCGAGCTCGACAGCTGGCGGTTCCACAAAGGCAAGCCCGCGTTCGAGACCGACCGGGAGCGCGACGCGGACACGCTGGCGCACGGCCTCGTCACCGTCCGCATCACCGAGGAGCGGCTGGACGAGCGGCCGGAACGCGAGGCGAAGCGGTTGCACGCGATCCTCCGGCGCAGGCGGCCCGGTCGGACTCACGCGCCGAGACCCGGTCACGCGCCGAGACCCGGTCACGCGCCGAGAGCCGCTCACGCGCCGAGAGCCGGTCACGCGCCGAGAGCCGGTCACGCGCCGAGAGCCGCGTAGACGATCTCGTACGCCCGCACCGCGTCTTTCGACGCCTGTGCCTCCCGCAGCGCGGCGTCGTCGATTCGCGCCGCCACCGAGTCGATGAACTGCCACTGAAGGACCGACCGCCGGACCGCGCCCACCTGGTCTTCGGTGTACGGATAGAGGTCGAAGCCCAACCGCTCACCAGCACTCCCGTACCCGATCCTCCGAAACTCCAACGCCAGCTCGAGCGTCTCCATGAACGCGGTGGCGCCGACCATGTTGTCGTCGTCGAACGTGCCCCAGCCCGAGTTGCCGTGCTGGTGACCAAGGAGGCCCTCCGACGCCAGCAGCGCGGCGTACTCGGGGAGGTGCTCGCCGTTCATGATCAGGTGCTGCCAGTCCATGTTCACCTGGACGTTGTCGAACCCGAGCGCCCGCAGCTTGCCGACGACGAACAGGGTCATCCCGATGTTCCGCATCAGGATCTTCATCGCGGGCTCGGAATTCTTGTGCTCGAGGAACAGCTTGACCCCGTGATCGCGGCACACCGACGCCGCCTCGGCCATGCCCTCAATCAGCCATCGCCACGAGTCCGCGTACGGCGTCTGGAACGGGTAGTTGTAGCCCTCGCCGCCCGGCCAGATGATGAGATGCGCCCCGAGCGAGCCGGCGAACGCGGCGGCGTCGCGGACGATGGACACGGCCTCGGCGCGCAACGCCGGGTCCGGGTTGACCAGGCCGCCCCGGCCGAACTGCGGATGCAGATGCAATCCGCCCGCGATGCAGTAAATGTCATGGCCAGACAACGCCGCCCGCACCTCGTCCAGATTTGACGGGGAGAGCTCGTCGGGATAGTGGAACTCGTAACCGTCGATCAGGTCGCCAAGCCCCTCGACCGCGCGATGCACCTTTTCGGCGACCGGCTCCCGTTCGTAGGAGTGCTCCGGCTGATAGCCGCCGGGGACGAATCGCGTCACCATCGGTCCGAACGCCCAGATGCCCAAGCTCGTCTTCATTCACCGCTCCTCCGAGTCCGAGGTCGAGTCGTGCGCGGCGATCTTATTCGGGTCAGCTCGTTAGCGCTAACATTCCCGCGTCGGTAAGGAAGTTCCAGGGGGGACGCGGCGCGACACGAATTGGTCTGGGATGGAGACAGGAGAGGACATCACGGTCTCCTCGCGCCGGGCTCGCGCGCCGGTGATGTCCGATGTCGGGCGGCTCGCGGGCGTGTCGCACCAGACGGTCTCGCGGGTGATCAACGGCAGCCCGCACGTTCGCGCCGAGACCCGCACCAAGGTGCTGGCGGCGATGGAAGAGCTCGGCTACCGCCCGAATTCGGTGGCGCGTGCGCTCGTCACCGGCCGCTCGAAGACGCTCGGCGTAGTCAGCTTCGACACCACCCTGTACGGGCCGGCCTCGACTCTGTTCGGGATCGAGCAGGCCGCCCACGAGGCCGGCTACTTCATCATCGTGGCCAGCCTGAAGGCGCTCAACCGCTCGTCGGTGACCGACGCCGTCGAACGTCTGCGCCGCCAGGGCGTGGACGGGATCCTGGTGATCGCCCCCCAAGACGAGGCCGGCGACGCGCTGCTGCACACCCACGCCGACGTGCCGCTCGTGGCGGTGGAGGCGGGCCCGGACGACGGGGTCGCGGTGGTCGCGGTCGATCAGGTCGCGGGCGCGGTAAGCGCGACCGAGCACCTGCTCTCGCTCGGGCACGAGACCGTCTGGCACGTCAGCGGGCCGCCGAACTTCATCGAGTCACGGAAACGCATGGAGGGTTGGCGGACGACCCTGCAACATGCCGGCGCGGCCATCCCCGAGCCGCTGGTCGGCGATTGGAGCCCGCACGCGGGATACGAGCTCGGCCGGCGCCTCAGCCGCGAACCGGCGGCCACGGCGGTGTTCGTGGCCAACGACCAGATGGCTCTCGGCCTGTTGCGGGCGATGCACGAGGCCGGGCGCGACGTCCCGGGCGAGCTCAGCGTGGTCGGGTTCGACGACATCCCGGAGGCGCCGTTCTTCCTTCCGCCTCTGACCACGGTCCGTCAGGACTTCAACGAAATGGGCACGCGCAGCCTGCGGCTGTTGCTGCGGACGCTCGAAACCGGCGAATCGCCGTCGTCGGGGACGCTCGTCCCGCCGGAGCTGATCATCCGCGCCAGCACGAGCGCGGCCCCGTGATGGCATTGACACCGTGACGTTGTGATCGCTAACATGGCCGCCGCATCAACGCGAGAGGAGGGCTCAAAGCGTGGGCCAAGCCGACGCCTGCGGCGATATGCCGCAAGCGAGGTCGGCGTGGTTGACGTTGCCGGGTACGCCGCTTCAAGAGACGTCCAACGACTGTTGTGACTTCGTGAAGATGCGGCTAACTGCTGATTGGACGACGGTGACGGTGGTGGATTTCGAGAGCCCCCGTCTGAGAGCGTGAGTAACTCAAGTCGTGTCCGAGCGGACGAGAGGAGCAGTGCAGGTGTCACAAGAAGATATTGTGGGTGACGCAATTGAGCGGCTCGAGTGGGACGAGCGCAAGCAGGAGGAAACTCCGGGCAAGAAGTGGCGTCAGCTGACGCGACGGACCGCGCTCACCGGCGCGGCCGCGGGAATCGCAGCGGCGGCGCTCGAGGCTTGCGGCTCGAGCAAGAGCGCGACCTCGGCGGCGGCGGCGAGCGGGGGCGGTGGCGGGACCTTCGGGAGCAGTGGGAGCCACAAGTTCGTGATGGTCAACCACGTGACGACGAACTCGTTCTTCACCGCGACGCAATATGGATGTCAGGACGCCTGCGCACTTACCGGCAGTTCGTTCCAGTGGACGGGCTCCAACAACTCGATCGTCAGCCAAATGGTCTCGGCGTTCAACTCCGCCATCGCGGCAAAAGCGAACGGGATCGGGTGCTGTCTGATCGACAACACCGCGTTCAACTCGCCCGTCGACCAAGCCATGAGCTCGGGTATTCCGGTGATCGCGTACAACGCCGACGTCGCGCCGGGGACCAAGAACGCCAGGATGGCCTACATCGGCCAGAACAACCTCACCGCGGGCGCCGCGGTTGGGGAGGCGATCCTCAAAGCCGGCGTGAAGTCGGGCGACCTTGTCGCCGGGATCATCGCGACTCCGGGGACGGGGAATATCCAGCCGCGGATCGACGGCGCGAAGCCGATCCTGACCGGCGCCGGCGTCAAGTTCGTCGAGGTCGGAACTTCGGCGACTGAGGGCGCGCCGGAGTACAACAAGATCTCCTCGTGGTACGCCGGCAACAAGGGCGTGAGGTGGATGATGGCCGTGGACAGCGGGGACAGCAACGCGGTGGCGCAGTTCATCAAGGCCGAGGGTCTGTCGGGCAAGGTCGGCGCGTCGGTCTGGGACGTCGGATTGCCGGTGGCGCAGGCGATCCAAGCCGGCTACGTGACCGCCACCATCGACCAGCAGGCCTACCTGCAGGGCTTCGACACGATCATGCAGCTGTTCCTGTGGAACGTCTCGGGTGGGTTGATGAAGCCGACGGACACCGACACGGGAATCGGCATCGTTACCAAGGCGAACGTCGCGCCGTACCTCATTCCGAACCGGTTCGAGGGAACGTCCGCGACGAAGAAGGCGCTCGCGACACCGTCCTCGATCTCCACGTAGTCTCCCGCGAGCGTGGCATCGGACGCTCCAACGTCAGCTGCTGCCCCGCCGGCCAGCCCGCCGGGGCAGCAGCGCGAAGGCCCATCGATGGGGCGCCGAGTCCTGCGCGTCTTCCTTTACCAGCGCGAGCTGACCCCGCTCGTGATCACGGTCGCGCTGTTCGTGTACTTCACGATCAGAGCCGGGTCGACGTTCACCGGCCAACTCAGCCTCAGCTCGGCGGGCGGCTATGCGGGCCCGATCGGCGCGATCGCCGTCGGAGAGGTGTTCTTGCTCGTGCTCGCCGAGATCGACCTGTCCGCCGGCCAGGTCTTCCTGTTCGCCCCTTGGATGATGTACTGGATGCACAACGACGGTCTGCCGCTCGTGGTCGCGATCCTGATCGCGCTCATTGCCGTGTGTCTTGTCGGCGCGATCAATGGGCTGATCACCGTGCGTCTGAACGTGCCCTCCTTCGTGACTACGCTGGCCACGAACTTCATCCTCTACGGACTGGTCCTCGTCTACTCCAACGACGCCGAGGCGTCGCCGATCCCGCTGAGCGGGCAAACGAGCTTCATCGCCAAGCTGATGGGGGCCTGGCGATGGTCCGAGATCCTGTGGGTGGTCGCGATCACGATCGTCCTCACCGTCCTGCTCAACCGAACGCGCTTCGGCGTTCGGGTCATCGCCACGGGCGGCAACCTCGTCGGCGCGGCCGAGGCGGGCGTGCCCATCCGGCGCGTCAAGGTGTGGTGCTTCGTGCTCTGTTCCTTCGTCGCCGGTCTCGTCGGAATCGTCGACTCGGTCAAGTACGGGAGCCTTGACCCGGGCAACTTCGGCGTCGACTACATCCTCTACGCGGTCGGCGCGTGCGTGATCGGCGGCACAGCACTGACCGGCGGGCGCGGGACGGTGGTGGGAGCCTTAATCGGGGCGATCCTCATCGGCATTCTCGAGGACGGGCTGACGCTGATCGGGGTCAGCACCAACGAGTTCTTCATCTGGGTCGGCGTGGTGATCATCCTCGCGATGGCGCTGAACGTCCAGTTCGACCGGGTAATCGCCCGCTCGAGGTCCAGATGAGCGCCGCCGCCCAGCCGGCCGAGCCGCTAGCTCCCGTCGGCGCGCCGGCGCTCGAGGTGCGCGGCGTGACGAAGAGCTTCGGCGCGCTCGCGGTGCTGCGCGGCATCGACGTCACCTTGCGCCAGGGCGAGGTGCTCGGGCTCGTCGGGGATAACGGAGCCGGCAAGAGCACGCTCGTCAAGATCCTGAGCGGCTTTCACCAGCCCGACGGGGGAGAGGTTCTGCTCGGCGGAGAGCGCGTGAGCTTCAACTCGGTCGAGGCCGCCCGATCCCAGGGAATCGAGACGGTCTACCAGGATCTCGCGCTGATTCCACAGCTGCCCGTCTTCCAGAACCTGTTCCTCGGCCACGAGCTGACGAAGTTCGGTCCGCTGCGCCTGCTCGACAAGCGCGAGATGCGCAAGCTCGCACGTCAGTACCTCGACGACATCAACGTGCACGTGCCGAGTGTGAACGCCGAGGCCAGCGACCTCTCCGGAGGTCAACGGCAGGCGATCGCGGTCGCCCGGGCCGTCCGCGCGACGAGGAAGATCCTGCTGCTCGACGAGCCGCTCTCGGCCATGGGGGCACGCGAGTCACGTCTGATCATCGACCTCGTCAAGGACCTGGCGACGAGCGACCGAGTCTCGATCATCGTGATCGACCACAACTACGCTCACCTGTTCGAGCTGTGCGACCGCATCAATGTCATGCAGGGCGGCCGGATCACCATCAACCAGCAGGTGGGCGAGACGTCGTTGGAGGAGCTCACGGAGCTGATGGTCTCGAGCTATCGCCGTCAAATCGAAGAGGTGCAGAACGCCGGCGCCTGAACCCGGCCGGCGCCGGGATCGCGGCGCATACGCGGTCGGTGTCGACTTCGGAACGGAGTCCGGTCGTGCGCTGCTGCTCGACCTCGACAGCGGGCGGGAGCTCGCCACGAGCGTCGTCCGCTACCCGAGCGCGGTGATCGACTCGACCTTGCCGTCGACCGGCGACCGCCTGCCGGCCGATTGGGCGCTCCAGGACCCCGAGGACTGGGTCAAGGTGGTCGAGGAGGCGGTACCCGAGGTCCTCCAACAGGCGGAAGTGGATCCCGAGCAAGTGGTCGGACTGGGCGTCGACTTCACCTCGTGCACCGTGCTGCCGGTCACGAGCGACGGCGTGCCGCTGTGCACGCTCGAGGAATGGCGACAGCGCCGGCACGCCTGGCCGAAGCTGTGGAAGCACCACGCCGCCCAGCCGATCGCCGACCGGCTGAACCTGGTCGCGCTCGAGCGTGACGAGTCGTTCCTCGAGCGCTACGGCGGGCGTATCTCCTCGGAGTGGTATTTCCCCAAGCTGATCGAGGTGTGGCTCGAGGACCGCGAGATCTACGACGAGTGCGACGCTTTCATCGAAGCCACGGACTGGATCGTGTGGTGGCTCACCGGCGTCGAGTGCCGCCAGACCGCGACGGCCGGGTTCAAGGCGATGTGGTCGCCGACCGAGGGGCTGCCCGCGACCGAGTACTTCGAGGCCGCCTACCCCGGGTTCGACAAGCCCGGCGAGAAGCTCGGCGACACGTTCGTGCCGCTCGGCACCAAGGCGGGCACTCTCCGGAAGGAGGTCGCGGACAAGACCGGGCTGCCGGAATCGGTGGCGGTCGCCGTCGGGAACGTCGACGCGTGGGTGTCGGTCCCCGGGGTCGGCGTCGAGTCCCCCGGGAGGTACGTGGTCGTGATCGGCACCTCGATCTGCGACATGATCGTCCACCCCGACGAGACCCGGCTGCCCGGAATCACCGGCGTGGTCAAGGACGGAATCCTGCCCGGGATGTACGGGTACGAGGCCGGACAGGCGGCGGTCGGCGACATGCTGGCCTGGTTCGTCGATCGCATCGCGCAGGATCCAGGCGCCTACGCGCAACTCGAGGAGGCGGCCGAGCGGATCGGACCCGGCGAGACGGGGCTGGTCGCGCTCGATTGGTGGAACGGCAACCGCACGATCCTGGCCGACGCCGACCTGACCGGTGCGATCTTCGGACTCGGGCTGCACACCACGCGGGAGGAGATCTATCGCGCGCTGCTCGAGTCGATCGCGTTCGGCAGCCGCCGGATCATGGACAACTTCGAGGCGCACGGGCTCGTGCTGTCGGAGATCGTCGCCTGCGGCGGGATCGCCGAGCGCAGTCCGCTGATGATGCAGTTGCTCGCCGACACCAGCGGACGCGAGGTGCACGTGCCGGAAGCCAGGGAGATACCCGCGCGAGGCGCGGCGCTGTTCGGCGCCGTGGCCGCCGGTCACTTCGAGGACATCACCGCCGCGATTGAGGCGACCCGTCCGCGGAGCGTCCACACCTACAGGCCGGATCTCGAGGCCAAGAGGACCTACGACCGCGTGTACGAGATCTACCGGACCCTGTACGAGATGCTCGGTCGCTCCGAGGTACGGCTCCTCCATGACCTGAAGCGAATCCGAACCACCCGCGCGGAAGGGGGAGAGGAGTGACCCGGCAACCGCGAATTGGCCTGCTCGGGATCATGCAGGAGCTCTACGACGACATGATCCCGGGGATCACCGAGCGCCAGGGCGAGTACGCGGCCGCGGTGGCCAAGCGACTTGCCGGCGTCGCCGAGGTGCAGTTCACGCGGCCGGCGCGCAACCGCGAGGACGTCGAGGCGATCACACGGGAGCTGGTCAACGCCGATGTCGACGGGATCGCGATCGTGATGCTGACCTACGGGCCGGCGATGCGCACGGTGCGAGCGCTCATGGACACGCCCGTGCCGCTGCTGTTGGCGAACATCCAGCCCGAGCGCTCGATCACGCCGAGCTGGGACATGGCCGATTTGACGTATAACCAGGGCATCCACGGCGCTCAGGACCAGGCCAACGCGCTCGTCCGCGCCGAGCTGCCGTTCTCGGTGATCACCGGCGACTGGCGTACGGACGGTTTCAAGCGGGGGTTCGAGGACTGGGCGCGGGCAGCGCAGACCGTGACGGCCCTTCGCCGAACGCGGATCGGACTGCTCGGCTACCCGATGAACGGTATGGGCGACATCCTCTACGACGCTCCGTCGTTGCTGCGCAAGCTCGGACCGATGATCGTCAGCGAGGACCTCGGTCCGCTCGTAAAGCGGATCGAATCCGCACCACAGGCCGAGGTCGACGCGGTCATGGCTCGGCACGCCGAGCTCTTCGAAGTATCGAGCGATCTCCCGCGCGAGCGCCATGCCTACGCCGCCCGGTTCGAAGTAGCGCTCCGCCAAATGCTCGAGGAGCACGACTATGCCGGCTTCTCGTTCCACTTCGACTCGATCGGCGGCGACGGCCGGTTCAAGCAGCTGCCGCTGCTGGCCGCGTCCGACCTGATGGCCGACGGCTACGGGTTCGCGGCCGAGGGCGACACCAACACCACGACGCTGATGTGCGCCGCGCAGACGATGATCGGCGACGCCCACTTCAGCGAGATGTACGCGATGGACTGGGAGCTCGATTCGGTGCTGATCAGCCACATGGGCGAGGGCAACTGGAAGATCGCCCGCAAGGACCGCCCGATCAAACTGATCGATCGCCCCCTCGGCATCGGCCGCCTCGACAATCCCCCGACCCCGGTGTTCTCGGCCGAGCCGGTCGCCGCAACGACCGCGGCGCTCGTCCCGATCGAGGGTGAGTACTACCGCCTCGTGGTCGCACAGGGCGAGGTCCTCGACACACCCGAGCTGCCCAAAGTCGAGATGCATTACTTTCATTTCCGCCCGGATACGGGTATGGAGGAGTTCATGAACAGGTGGCTGTCACTCGGCGGGCCGCACCATTTCGTGACCAACCTCGGGGATCACCGGGATCGCTGGCGCCGGTTCGCGGAGCTGCTCGACCTTGAGCACGTGGAGATCTGATACCCGTGCGGGAGGGTTTGGCCGAAGAGGTGCTCGAGGCCAATCGCGCGCTCGCCGCGCATGGCCTCGCGCCGCTGACCTGGGGAAACGCGAGCGCGATCGACCGCGACGAGGGCCTCGTTGTGATCAAGCCGAGCGGCGTCGGCTACGGCGACATGACCGCGGACGACATGGTTGTGGTCGACCTTGACGGCGACGTCGTCGACGGCGAGCGCCGGCCGTCGACCGACACGCCGACCCACCTTGCCCTGTACCGCGCGTTCGACGAGATCGGGGGAGTGGTGCACACCCACTCGACCTGGGGGGTGGCCTGGGCTCAGGCGCAGCGCGAGATTCCGGTGCTCGGCACGACCCACGCCGATCTGTGCGCGTACCCGATCCCCGTGACTCGCGCCCTGACCGAGGGGGAGATCGAGTCCGACTATGAGGGGGCGACCGGGACGACGCTGGTCGAGGTGATCTCAACGCGCGGACCGCTCGACCTGCCGTGCGCGCTCGTGCGCGGGCACGCGCCGTTCTGCTGGTCCTCGACGGCCGCGAAGGCGGTCGAGGTCGCGGTCACGCTCGAGGAGGTGGCGCGGATGGCGCTGCTGACGACGCTGCTCGCGCCGAACGTGCCGCCCCTCCAGGCCGCGCTGCGCGACAAGCACCACGAGCGCAAACACGGTTCGCAGGCGTACTACGGGCAGCCGTAATCTTCGCTAGCGTGCGGCCGCATGGCTGAGGAGGGTCTCGAGGCCGCCGAGGCCAAGATGCGCGAAGCGGGTCAGCCCGAGGAGGCGATCCGCGCGTTCGCCAGTGCATACCGGCGGCTGGAAAGCGGCGAGTCGGCGATGCTTCCGAGCGCCGAGCTCGAGCCCGCCGGCGACGTCGACACGCTCGAACGGCTCCCCGAGGCCGATGCGGACGCGCTCGACCGCGTCGCGGTGGTCAAGCTCAACGGCGGTCTCGCGACGACCATGGGTCTACGCACCCCAAAGTCACTCGTCGAGGCGCGCGACGGCAGGTCGTTCCTCGACATCATCATCGGCAACACGCTCGCGCTCAGGCAGCGGTACGGCGTCAGGCTGCCGCTCGTGCTGATGAACAGCCAGGCCACGCAGCGGGACACGATGCCGGCGCTCGAGTCACGCCCCGATCTGGACACCGGGCTGCCCACGCACTTCCTCCAGAGCATGGAGCCGAAGATCGATGCCGAGTCGCACGAGCCCGAGAGCTGGCCGGCGGACCCGGCGCTCGAATGGGCCCCGCCGGGTCACGGCGACGTGTACGGGTCGCTGCGCAGCTCGGGAACGCTCGACGCCCTGCTCGATCACGGCTTCCGCTACGCGATGATCTCGAACGCCGACAACCTGGGCGCGACTCCTGACGCCCGGATCGCGGGCCATCTCGAGCGGGGCGAGATTCCGTTCCTGATGGAGGTGGTCGAGGGAACCGAGGCCGACCGCAAGGGCGGCCACATCGCGCGGCGGCGCTCGGACGGACAGCTCGTGCTGCGCGAGACCGCCCAGACTCCTCCCGAGGACGAAGAGTCGTTCCGCGACTATCGCCGCTGGCGTTACTACAACACCAACAGCCTGTGGATCGACCTGCGCGTGCTCAGTGACAGGCTGGATGAGTCCGACGGCGTACTCGAGCTGCCGCTCATCATCAACCGCAAGACCGTCGACCCGCGCGACTCCACTTCGCCGGCCGTGATTCAGCTCGAGAGCGCAATGGGTGCCGCGATCGGCAGCTTCAAGGGCGCCCAGCTCCTGTGCGTGCCGCGCACCCGGTTCGTTCCGGTGAAGACGACCGATGACCTGCTCGTGCTGCGCTCTGACGTGTACACCCTGTCTGAGGAGTTCGTGGTGTCACCCGTACCCGAGCGAGTGGGAAACCTGCCCTACGTCGAGCTTGACCCGGACTTCTACAAGCTGCTCGACGACTTCGAGAAGCGGTTTCCGGCCGGGCCCCCTTCACTGCGCGAGGCGCAGCGGCTCATCGTGCACGGGGACGTCACCTTCGAGGAAGGCGTCCGCGTGCGCGGCGCGGTCGAGCTCGACGCCGAAGAGCCGATGCGGATCGATCCCGGGACAACGCTCGGGTCCTGAGCTCGGTCCGCGACGGGCGGCGGCGTGGCTGTGTCAGCTGCTCTTGCGCGCGCGCGAGCCCGTCGAGCGACTCCCAGTAGAGCGCTTGGCGGTCGAGCGCTTCGCGGTTGAACGCTTGGCGGTTGAACGCTTGCTCGCGGTGGAGCTTTCGCGGTGGAGCTCTCTTCTTCGCGGTGGAGCTCGTCTTCTTTCGCGTGTTCGTCCGCGCCGCCGACGTCTTCTGCGTGAGCGCGCCGCGCAGCGAGTCGAAGTCCTTGAGCGCCTGCTTGTTCGTCTTCGACGCTTCGCGGCGGAGCGACGTCAGCGCGGCCGTCACGTCCTTGTAGCTGCCGGTCGCTCCACGACCGAGATGACCGCCGAGCGTCTTGAGCGCGTCGTTGGCGTCGTCGAGTCGCTTCTCGAACCGCGAGATCGACTGCTCGACCTCACGCCGCGTCGCGGCGGACGTGGAGGCCGCGCGCGCACGCACTGCCGCGGTGGTCTTGCTCACGCGGGCGGTGGACTTTTTGGTTGTGGACCTACGGGCTGGGGGCATCGCTTCTCCCTGTTGAACTTGATGAGTAGCGCAAAGCTTTGCGTACTGAGCGCACGCATGACACCACATACGGTCGTGTCATGCGCAGAGGCTCGCCGGATTGCGAGGTATTGTGACCACGATGGAGGAGGTAGCGCGGCAGGGTTCGATCACCATCGTTCTGGCCGACGACCACCAAGTGGTGCGTGCGGGTCTCCGAATGTTGCTCCAAGCCGAGGACGGATTCGAGGTCGTGGCCGAGGCTGGCGACGTGCCCACGACCGAACGCCGCGTCGCGGCGTATCACCCGCGCGTCCTGATCCTCGACCTGAACATGCCCGGGGAGTCGAGCCTCACCGCGATCCCGCGGCTTCGCCACAGCGCGCCCGACACGCAGATCGTCGTGCTCACCATGCAGAACGACCCGGCGTTCGCGCGCGAGGCCCTTCGCGGCGGTGCGATCGGATACGTGCTCAAAGAGGCGGCCGACAGCGAGTTGGTTCAGGCGGTGCGCCTCGCGGCCGAGGGCCGCACGTATCTGAACCCGGAGCTCGGCGCACGGCTCGCGGCCGAGCCGGACGCGTCGAACGGCCCGCCCGACGATCTGTCAGCGCGCGAGATCGAGGTGCTGCGGCTGATCGCGCTCGGTCACACCAACACCGAGATCGCCGCGCACCTGTATCTCAGCGTCCGCACGGTCGAGTCGCACCGCGCCCACATCCAGCAGAAGACCGGGCGTACGACTCGCGCTGCGCTCGTCGCCTACGCGCACGAGCACGAACTCCTTTAGCCGGCGGTCTAACCAGCGCCGCCGGCGCCGGCGATCTCGTCGCGCGTGGCGTGCGCGTGCGCCGACTTCGGCACCTGCAAGACCAGTCGGCCGTGCCCCGCGCGCGATCCCCGCACCGCCGCCGCTGACGCCACCGTCGCGCCGGTGTGCGTCCAGGTCACGGGCGCCGGCGCGTAATTCAGGAGTGCAGCCCACGTAGCGGGCCCGACGATTCCGTCGGCGGTGAGGCCCTTGGCGGCCTGGAAGCTCTCGACCGCGGCCTGCGTCGTCGTCCCGTAGTCGCCGTCGATCGGGATCGTGTAACCGGCGGTCGCCAGGTGCTCCTGTGCCCACACGACGAGGTCGCCGAGCGAGTGGAGCTTGAGGACCGGGGTGCTGGTGGTGGCGGTGGCGGTGAGGTTGCCAGCGCCGATCGATATCCCTTTCCAGCCGGCCGTGGTCGCCTGTTGCCAGTCCCACCACGAGACGCCGGCGGCGCGGTAGGTCCGCGAAAGCTGGCGGAAGCGGATGAGCTGCCCGAGTGGCGGGTTCTCGTACACCTGCCCGAGCGGGTCGATCGGGCGCCGGTAGACGGTGTTGTACGCGTATGTGTGGGCGTACACCGTGTTGACGCTGGTGCCGATGTCGACCCAGTACATCTGCGGGGTGTTGTACTGAGCGCCGCCGGCCCCGAGGAATATCGAGTACGGGAACCCGGGGTGGTAATCCACGTACGGGAATCCGGCGAGTGCCACCGGAAAGCTCTGTCCGATGAGCTTGCGCAGCTGTGTTATGTAACTCTGCGCGGCGACGTACTTGCCTTCGTATTCACTCTCGGCGTCGATCACGAGGCAATCCGCGCCGTCCTGCACCGCGGCCGCACCCGCCTGCGCCTCGAGCAACGGGTGGTTGCCATAAACGTACTGCCACGCGCACACGTGCAGTCCGCTGGCGTGGAGGGTCGAGACGAGGCTCGAGTTGAATTGCGACCAAACCGTCGGCCCGTCGCTCGACTTGATCATCAACGTGCTGATGCCGTAGCGGCGCGCGTTGCTGATGATCGACGACAGCGTCCCGCCGTTCGAGCGCGAGACGTACCAGATCCACATGCCGCGACCGGCCAGCGCGTTCGCGTCGCCGGCCTTATGGATCTTCGTGCTTCCGCTCGCCGAAGCCGGGCCGAGAATCACCCCCGTGAAGAGGAGCAGCCCTGTGAGTAGGGCCAAAAAGCGCCCGCGGCGTCCAGTCATACGGCCTGCCACCAATGCCACCGTACCGTAGAACCCGGTACGTGTGGACAAGTTGCGTTGCCGAATAGAGGAATCTCATCCCGCATGTCGTGCCATTGGCGTCGGCACGCGGGATGGATGCCTTTAATGCTGGGCGGCTATTTAATGAACAGGATCTCCGAGTACTTCGGAAGCGGCCACAGATCGTCGGCGACGACCTTCTCGAGCTTGTCGGCGGCCGCGCGAACGTCCTCCATCGCCGGGACGACCGAGTCGCGCATGAACTCGGCGTGCGGCTCGAGCTCCTCCGGCTGATTCTCGGCCAGGTTGACCGACTCGAGCTTCTTGACCGCCTCGGTCAATTCGGCGATCAGGTCCGAGGTCTCGCTCGCGAGCTCGCCGAGCTGGGCCTCGAGCAGCAACGCCAGGTGGCGGGCCGCCGCCGGCAGCAGCATCGTGCGCGCGATCGACGCCTGAGTCTCGGCCTCGATGTTCAGCTTGGTCACGTACTGCTCGAGGAACACCTCGTGGCGGGACTCGAGCTCGCGCCGCGAGAGCACGTTGTGCTTCTCGAACACGGACACCGTCTCGTCGGAGATCAGATACGGCAGCGCGTCCGGAGTCGCTCGCAGATTCAGCAGGCCCCGGCGCTCGGCCTCGGCGTGCCACTCCTCGTCGTAGTTGTCGCCGCCGAAGATGATCCGCTTGTTGTCCGCGTAGGTGCGCTGGAGGATCGGCCGCAGCGCGTCCTCGAGCACCGCGTCACGCAGCGGGTCGCCGGCGGGCGGCCCGTCCTTGACGGCCGCCTCGAGCTCGTCGGCGAGCTCGTCGATCGCTTCGGCGACGATCGTGTTGAGCACGGTGTTCGGGAGCGCGGGCGACTGGCTCGACCCGAGCGCCCGGAACTCGAACTTGTTGCCCGTGAACGCGAACGGGCTGGTGCGGTTGCGGTCGCCGCCGTGCTTGGGCAGCTGCGGCAGCACCGGCGTGCCGAGCCCGAGAAACGACTGCGCTCGCGTCTCGGAGGTCTCGCCCCGCTCGATCGCGCCGAACACATGCTCGAGCTCGGCGCCGAGGAAGATCGAGATGATCGCCGGCGGCGCCTCGTTGGCACCGAGGCGATGATCCTGACCCGGCGAGGCGATCGATGCCCGCAGCAGCCCCTGGTACTCGTTGACGGCCTTGATCACCGCCGCGCAGAAGAACAGGAACTCGAGGTTCCGGTGCGGGGTGTCGCCCGGCTCGAGCAGGTTCTTGCCGGTGTTGGTCCCCATCGACCAGTTGTTGTGCTTGCCCGAGCCGTTGACGCCGGCGAACGGCTTCTCGTGCAGGAGGCAGACGAGCCCGTAGCGGCGCGCGACGTTCTGCATCAGCTGCATGGTCAGCTGCTGGTGGTCGGAGCCGACGTTCGAGTTCTCGAAGATCGGGGCGATCTCGTACTGGTTGGGCGCCACCTCGTTGTGTCGCGTCTTGACCGGCACTCCGAGCTTCGCGAGCTCGCGCTCGGTCTCGAGCATGCAGGCCAGGATCCGCTCGGGGATCGACCCGAAGTAGTGATCGTCGAGCTCGTGGCCCTTGGGCGGCTTCGCGCCGAACAGCGTGCGGCCGGTCGTGATCAGGTCGGGCCGCTCGAAGTAGTACTGCTCGTCGATCAGGAAGTACTCCTGCTCGGGGCCGATCGTCGTGAACACGCGGTTCGCGTCGGTGTCGCCGAAAAGCTTGAGCGCGCGGGTCGCCGACTTCGACAGGGCGTCCATCGAGCGCAGCAGCGGGATCTTGTGATCGAGCGCCTCGCCCGTCCACGACGCGAACGCGGTCGGGATGCACAGCAGCGTGCCGTTGGGGTTCTCGAGGATGAACGCCGGCGAGGTCGGGTCCCAGGCGGTGTAGCCGCGCGCCTCGAACGTGGCCCGGATCCCGCCCGTGGGGAACGAAGACGCGTCGGGCTCGCCCTGGATCAGCTCCTTGCCCGAGAACTCCGCGATCGCCGTGCCCTCGGTCGTCGGGGCGTAGAAGCTGTCGTGCTTTTCCGCGGTCGAGCCCGTCAGCGGCTGGAACCAGTGGGTGTAGTGGGTTGCGCCCCGCTCGAGCGCCCACTCCTTCATCGCGAGCGCGACCGCGTCGGCGAGCGACGTGTCCAGCGCTTCGCCGCGGGCGAGCGTGACCTCGAGCCGGTTGAAGACGTCGGTGGGGAGGCGCTGGCGCTGGACGGCGCGGCTGAACACGTTCGCGCCGAACACCTGGTTGTCGGGAACGGTGAGGTCGGGCGCTCCGAGCGCACCACCGTTCGGGGCCCATTGGGCGGCTAGAACATTCTGCTGTCGGATGCGAGGCATGGGCTATCGGTTCCTTTTTCGAAGGGCCCCGAGCGTAACGCGGGCCTCCCTGGGGCGTCATTATCCGAATGTCCAAAATGGTCGTAGCACGTGGACAAAGGCCGGCATGAAATACTCGTGGGCGTGCCGTTCAACCCCGAGCTCGGCTGGCAGGCTTACGTCCCCGACAAGGGCCGCTACGACCGGATCCCGTACCGCCGCTGCGGCCGGAGCGGCCTCCAGCTCCCGGCGATCACGCTGGGACTGTGGCAGAACTTCGGCGACGACCGACCGCTCGCGAACAGCCGGGCGATGATCCGGCGCGCGTTCGACCTCGGCATCACGCATTTCGATCTGGCCAACAACTACGGGCCGCCCTACGGAAGCGCCGAGATCAACTTCGGGCGGATCTTCGAGGAGGACCTGAAGCCCTACCGCGACCAGATCGTGATCTCGACCAAGGCCGGGTACGACATGTGGCCGGGGCCGTACGGCGAATGGGGCTCGCGCAAATACCTGCTCGGGAGCCTCGAGCAGTCGCTGAAGCGCATGCGCCTCGACTACGTCGACATCTTCTACTCCCACCGTTTCGACCCCGACACGCCGCTCGAGGAGACGATGGGCGCGCTCGACACCGCGGTCAGGCAGGGCAAGGCCCGCTACGTCGGGATCTCCTCTTACGGCCCCCGGCGGACCGAGGAGGCGGCGCTGATCCTCGGCGAGCTGGGCACGCCGCTGCTGATTCACCAGCCGTCCTACTCGCTGCTCAACCGGTGGATCGAGGAGGAGCTGCTCGAAGTGCTCGAGCGCGAGGGCGTCGGGTGCATCGTGTTCTCGCCGCTCGCCCAGGGTCTCTTGACCGACCGCTACCTCGACGGCGTCCCCGAGGACTCGCGCGCGCGCATCGGGAACTACTTCGACGAGGGGATGCTCTCGAGCGAGAACCTCGCGCGCGTGCGCGCGCTCAATGAGATCGCGCAGCGGCGTGGACAGACGCTCGCCCAGATGGCGATCGCCTGGGTGCTCCGCGATCCGCGGGTCACGAGTGCGCTGCTCGGCGCGAGCAGCGTCCGCCAGCTCGAGCAGAACGTGTCGGCGCTCGACCGCCTCGACTTCGATCCGTCCGAGCTGGACGAGATCGACGGGCTCGCGGTCGACGGCGGGATCAACCTTTGGGCCACGAGTAGCAGCGAGTAGTCGGGAGTGTCCGGACGGGGCACGCGGCCCCACGGACGCCGCCGCAGGCGGCCCATCGCACCTAGGGCGCGCTCGACGACGTCGTGACGATCTGGCCGTTGTTGTTGACGTAGGACTCGGACGGCGCCTGGTGGACCAGGACCGTGAACTTCCCGCGCGGGAGGCCGCCGCCCTGGAGCACCGCCTTGGCCTTGCCGTTGAGGCCGGCCGCGACCTCCCAGGCGACGATGTGGCGTCCCGGCGCCACCGCGGTCACGGCCCAGTCGAACTTGGCGGTGTGGCCCGGGGCCAGCGAACCGAGCGTCCACGTGTTCGAGTACGCGGTGACGGCGCCGCCAGGGCTGCCGCTGCCGTCGCTCGAGCCGGGCTGACAGCCGGCGTTGCACGTGCCCGGCGGCTGGTCGACGACCCAGACCGGGCGCGACGGGTTGGCCAGTCCGGTCTGGTCGAGGTCCTGCGCGAACGCCGCCGCATCCGTGCCCTCGCCGGCGGGCGCGGGATAGGCGCACGTGACGTTGCAGATCGTTACCGCGATGTTCGGGATCGTCTTCGAGCCTGCGTTGCGCACGGCCAGCACGAGATGGGTGTGCTCGGAGAGGCGCTGCGAGGCCGGGAAGGTCGCAGTGGCCACCGCGACCGGGAAATTCCCGCTCGGCTCGCTCGCGTCCTGGCGCGCGCCACCGCCGCAGCCGGCGAGGACGACCGTCGCCAGCACTCCGCAGATCGCACCGCTTCTCCAGGATCTCACCGCGGCCCGAACATACCAACCGGGCTCAAATGCGGCGACGGTTCCCATTTGCTACTTCGGGGTAGCTGCCCGTACGCTTATCCCGTCAGCCGCATGGCGGCACTGCAGAACAGGGAGGCTGGAGCAAGCTTTGATCAGAGCCGTCGCCGATCGAGGGTACTCGCCCATCAAGGGGCTACTCGAAGAGGTCGGCAACATGATGATCCTCACCGGCAAGACGCTTGTGTCGGCGGTTCGCCCGCCGTATCCATACGGGCCGGAGTTCGTCGGACAGTTCATGTTCGCGCTCCGGCTGTGCTGGTTCCCACTGCTGATCTCGACGATCGCGTTCGGGTACGAGGCGCCGGGACTCCAGGCCGCGAACTTCCTCGTGCTGTTCGGGGCGCTCGACCGCCTCGGCGGATTCTTCGTGTTGGCCTCGATCCGCGAGTTCGCGCCGTTCGTCGACGCAATCGTGCTCGCCGGCGTCGCGGGCACGGCGATCACGGCCGACCTCGGCGCCCGCAAGATCCGCGAGGAGCTCGACGCGCTCCAGGTACTGGGCGTCGATCCGATCAAGAACCTCGTCGTGCCCCGCTTCCTGGCGTTGATGCTGGTCACCGGCTTGTTCGACATCTACGCGCTGATCTTCGGCATCTTCGGCGGGATCCTGGCGACGGTCGTCAACCACGCGCCGCTCGGCCCGTTCTTCTCGACCTTCTTCAACAACGCCGAGACGACCGACCTGTGGGGATCGGTGGTGAAGACGACGCTGTTCGGCGCGATCATCGCGGTCGTCTGCTGTTACAAGGGGATGACCGCCTCGGGCGGCGCCGAGGGGGTGGGGCGCGCCGTCAACCAGGCGGTGGTCATCGCGTTCCTTGGGATCTTCGCGTTCAACTACGCGTTCACCCAGACGCTGCTCGCGACGCATCCGGAAATCACCACGATCCCGAGATAGATGAACGACCTGATCGTCACCCCCAAGGGCTGGATCGAGAGCTTCGGCGAGATCGCGAAGTTCACGACGCAGGTGGTCGCCGAGGTGTTCCGCCTGCGCGTGTTCAAGTTCTTCGGCGAGGCGCTGCGTCAAGCGGGCATCCTGATCGTCGGCTCGGCGTTCGTGATCTGCACGCTGGTGTTCATCGTCGGCCTGTCGTGCGGGATCGAGGGCGCGTATCTGCTGCGCTCGCAGGGCGCGCCGGCGTTCTCGGGCGTGTTCTCGGCGTGGTGCGACCTGCGTGAGCTCGCGCCGCTGGCGTTCGGCTACATGATGGCCGCCAAGGTCGGCACCGGGATCGTCGCCGAGCTCGGCTCGATGCGGATCTCCGACGAGATCGACGCGCTCGAGGTCATGGGCATCAGCGGCATGACGTTCCTGTGCGCGACGCGGCTGCTCGCGGCGTGGATGGTGCTCCCGTTCGTGTACGTGATCTCGATCGGCGCCGGCTTCCTTGCGAGCTACATCGCGGTCGTGCAGCAGATCGGAGACGTGTCCTCAGGGGGCTACTTCCTGATCTTCTGGGAATTCCAGAACCCGCCTGACCTCTTATTCAGCCTGATAAAGGCGATGGCGATGGCTACGCTCATCGTGCTGGTCGGCTGCTATTACGGGTACAACGCAAGCGGTGGGCCTGTAGGTGTCGGTACCGCGACCGCGAAGTCGATGGTGTTGAACCTGGTCGGAGTACATCTCATCGGAATGCTCGGCACACAGCTCTTCTGGGGCGCCAACCCCCGGGCACCAATCGGAGGCTGAACATGGCGTTTGACATAGAAGATTGGGACGCTGAGGACGGCGACGAGCCGGCGCCGATCGACGGTGAGCACGAGGACGACCATCCCGTGGCAACCGGCTCGCGCGTATCGGTCGTTGACGAGCAGGCGCCGCGCCCTGGTCCGCCGGCAGGCTCGTCCGAGGACGAATACAAGTGGCACACCTACAAGGTGTATCCGTCGGGCCGTCCCGACGCGGTCGAGTTCATCGACACCTACAAGGCGTTCGGACGGACCCCGATCCTCCGGGGTCTGAATATGGGGCTGCCCGAGGGGATGGTTTCGATGATCCTCGGGCCGTCGGGCACCGGCAAATCCGTCTGCATCAAGCACATGGTCGGGCTGCTGTATCCCGACGAGGGCGACATCCTCGTCCACGGTGAGTCGGTCCCGAATATGCCCGACGACCAGCTGTTCGAGATGCGCAAGAAGTTCGGCCTGCTGTTCCAGGACGGCGCGCTGTTCGGGTCGATGAATCTGTACGACAACGTGGCGTTCCCGCTCCGCCAGCACACCGAGAAGGGCGAGGACGAGGTCGAGGACATCGTCATGCGCCGGCTCCAGGAGGTCGGGCTCGGTGAGGCGCGCACGAAGATGCCGAACGAGCTCTCGGGCGGGATGCGCAAGCGCGCCGGGTTCGCGCGCGCGCTCGTGCTCGAGCCCGACATCCTCTTGTTCGATGAGCCCGACTCCGGACTCGATCCGGTGCGGACGGCGCTGCTCGGCGAACTGATCCTCGAGATCCACCGCGACATGATGGAAGAGGCGAAGTCGAAGGGTAAGGAGCACCTCCCGACGTTCTGTGTGATCACGCACGACATCATGAGCGCCCGCCGGGTCGCCGACTACATCAACGTCCTGTGGAAGGGGCGAATCGTCGAGGCCGGGCCTGCCGAAGACATGCTCAACTCCGATAACCCATTCATCCGACAGTTCCTGTCAGGGGAGTCGCAGGGCCCGCTCGCGATGGACTGAGCGCGATGGACTGAGCGCGATGATCGGGCGGATGTTGGAGCGGTTGGCGCGGGCCGCTGCGAGCAAGCCGGCGGTGACGCTGGGCATTGTGCTCGCTCTTGCCGTGGGCGGCGGCGCACTCGCGCTGCGCCTGCAGCCGAATACGTCGAGCGACACGTTCGTGAGCCGGTCGTCGGCGACGTACCAGGCGAGCCTCGACGACAACCAGCACTTCGGCGGCGATCCCGTCGTGATCCTGATCCGCGAGCCGCTGACCGATCTGGTCGAGACCAAGGACCTCGCGACGATTTCTGAGCTCGAGGCCTGTCTCGCCGGCCAGACGCTGGTGGCAAACCAGCAGCTCGAGGCGTTCACGCCGGCGCCGGCGGGATCCGCGAAGCCCTACGGAGGGTGGAACAGCCCGTGCGGCAAGCTGACAAAGGCCCGGCCGGCGCAGGTCGTGTACGGGCCGGGGACGTTCCTGAACCGCGCCGTCGCCGCGGTCAACACGGAGATCGCGCAGATCGCGAGCTCGGCGCAGCAGACGATCCAGACCGCCAAGACGAGCGCGTACCAGCTCGCGCTCGCCAAGCACCTGTCGAAGAGCAAGGCGACGGCGCTCGAGAACGCGGCGGGGCAGATCGCCCAGGAGCAAGAGACCACGAATCTGCTCCAGATGTACCTGAACTCGGGGATCTCGGGTCAGCCGAAGATCGACGACCCGCAGTTCATCCCGGAGATCGTGTTCGATCAGACCCGGGGCGTGAACCAGCCCAAGGCGCGGTTCGCGTACCTGTTCCCGACGGCGAGTTCCGCGCTGATCCAGGTCCGGCTGAAGGCGTCGCTGACGCCGGCGCAGCAGGCCCAGGCGATCAAGTGGATCAAGCAGGCGGTGCAGATGCCGATGTTCCGCTCTGCCTATCACGGCACGTACACCGTCTCCGGGGTCCCGGTCGTCACCAACGACCTCGCCTCGACGATCACCGGTGGCATCGCCGGGCTGCTCGCCGCGGCGCTCGCGGTGATGGGCGTGGTGCTGCTGCTCGTGTTCCGGTCGCGTCCGCGGTTGTTGCCGCTGGGAATCGCGCTGGCCGCGGCCGGGATCACGTTCGGAGTGGTGTCACTGTTCGGCGGGTCGCTGACGATGGCCTCGATCGCGGTGCTGCCGATCCTGATCGGCCTGGCGGTCGACTACGCGATCCAGTTCCAGTCGCGAGCCGAGGAGACTGGCGGGGACGTAGGTCGGGCGGCGGCCGCGGCGGCGCCCACGATCGCGACCGCGGCGCTGGCCACGGCGGCAGGGTTCCTGGCGCTGCTGCTGTCGCCGGTGCCGATGGTCCAGGGGTTCGGGAAGCTGTTGATCGTCGGCATCGCGATCGCGCTGGCGTGCGCGTTGACCGCTGGTTCGGCGGCGATGGTGCTGAGCCGGCGCCGGCGATCGAGTCCCACTTCGGTTCCAGCTCCGGGTCGCGTCCCGCGGTTCAGCCCGCCGTCGCTCGGCGTCGTGGGCGCGTCGGCGCGCGAAGCGGGCGAGATCCTCGGCGATGGCCGGGCTGCGGTCTCGTCACGGGTCGGAAGGATCTCGCGGGCGGCGGTGGCGGGGGCGGTACGGCGTCCCGGACGAGTGCTCCTGGTGGGCCTCGTGCTGGCCGCGGCCGGCTGGGTCGCGGACACGCAGATGCCGGTCCAGTCCGACGTGACCAAGCTCGTGCCCTCCGACATGCCCGCGCTCAAGGACCTGCGGACGCTCGAGCGCGTCACCGGCGTGTCGGGCGAGATCGACGTGCTCGTCAAGTCAAACAACGTGGCGACGCCGAAGACGATCAGCTGGATGGTCTCCTACGAGAACACGCTGCTAGCCCACTTCGGCTACGTCGAGGCGAAGGGTTGCGCGAAGGCCAGCCTGTGCCCGGCGCTCTCTCTACCTGACCTGTTCTGCTCGGGCAGCCAGACGAGCGTGGGCTCGTGCACGAACTCGTTGAACGCCGGCCTGATCTCGAGCCTGCTGAAGGCCGTCCCGCCGTACTTCTCCCAGGCCGTGATCACGGCCGACCACCGGGAAGCGACTCTCGCCTTCGGCATCCGCCTGATGCCGCTGTCGCGGCAGCAACGCCTGATCGACTACATGCGCTCGCACATGCATCCGCCGCCGGGCGTGAGCGCGGAGCTTGCCGGGCTGCCGGTGCTGGCGGCCCAGGCGGACGCGTCGCTGTCGTCCTCGGGGCGCCGGATGCTGATGCTCCTGGCCGGCCTGGCTGCGGTCGGGCTCGTGCTGCTGCTGGTACTGCGGACGGTGCAGCGGGCGCTGGTGCCATTGGTGCCGATCGCGCTGGCCACGGGGTGGTCGTCGCTGATCCTGTTCGCGACCCGGATTCCGCTCAACCCGATGTCGGCCGCGCTGGGCGCGTTGGTGATCGCGATCTCGACCGAGTTCAGCGTGCTCCTGTCCGAGCGGTTCCGGGCGGAGCGGCGAGCGGGGCTGTCGCCGGCGGATGCGTTGTCGCGGACCTACCGGTTCACCGGGTCGGCGGTGCTCGCCTCCGGAATCACCGCGATTGCCGGATTCGGCGTGCTCGCGCTATCGAGCATCACGATGCTGCGCGACTTCGGGCTGGTTACGCTGATTGACCTGTCGGTGTCGCTCGGAGGCGTGCTGCTGGTGCTGCCCTCGGTGCTCGCGCTGTCGGAGCGGGGAGACGTCTGGCAGCGCGTTCGCGAGCTTCCGGGGCGCGTTGCCGGTGGGCTTCCCCGGCGGCGGCGGGCCCGCGTGGCGTGAACAGCCGCCCCGGAGCGGGCAAGGTCCCGCCGGAGCGCGAGCCCCCCACTCCGTTCCAAGCCCTCATCGACAATCGCCGCTACGCGTGGGCGGTCGGCGTCCTGGCGGCGGTGCTGGTGGCCGGGTTCCTCGTCTACGCGTTGACCAGTCATCAGTCGGGCGCCGGAACCCCCGGGGTCGCGCCCGGTCATCCACTGCGCTACTTCTCGGCGCCGCTGGCGGCGTCCGATTTGAACGGCGACGCGAACCTGAGCCCGCCGTGCACGCTCGCGCACCACGATCCGCGCGCGCTCAACGTGTGTCTGCTGGCCAAGCGCGGCCCGCTCGTGCTCGCCTTCTTCGTGACGGGCTCGTCGGCGTGCGAGCGCGAGGTGAGCACGATGCAGGCGCTTGCGGCCGCGCCCGGCACGAGCGGCGCACAGTATGCGGCGGTCGCCGTCAGCACCGGCCGCTCGGCCGCCGAGAAGGCGGTCCGCGCGCATGGCTGGACGATCCCAGTCGCCTATGACGCTGACGGGGGCGTCGGAGGCCTCTACAGCGTCACCGCCTGTCCGCTGGTCGAGCTCTCGTATCGTGGCGGAACCGTGGCGAGCAGGCTGATCGGCGAGCATTGGATCGGACGGGCGGCCCTGACCGCGCAGGTGCAGGCGCTGCTGCGTCGGGGGTGATCCGGGGCGATGAGCTCGGGGAGCGGTCGGGTGGAGCCCGAGCTGGCCGAGGAGTTTCCGGGGCTTCGGCTGGTCTGGACGGACGTCGAGGCGCGCGTGCGCCGCAGCACCGCTCCGATGAAGCGGCGCCTCCGGGAGCTGTCCGATCGGTTCCGCGGCGGCGGCGTGGTGGCGATGCGCACCCAGCCGATCCCTCACGCCTACCGGACGTTCTTTCGCCAGGTTGGACTCGATCCCGACGCGGCGCGGATCCCGAGCGAGGAGGCGGCCGTCCGGCGCCTGCTCCAGGGAGGCTTTCGCTCGCGCGACGCACTCGCGGACGCGCTGCTGCTGGCGCTCATCGAGACCGGGGTGCCGGTGTGGGCGCTCGATGCCGGTGTGGCCGATGTAACAAGTCTCGGGATCCGGGTTGCCGCGGCGGGAGACGTGCTCGGCGGCGGTCCGGGGGGCGAGATTCCGGTTCCCGACGGACAGCTCGTGGTCGCGGACTCGGGGAGCGTCCACGCGACCTTGTTCGGGGAACCGGCGCCCGGCCACTCCCCTGGACCCCGGACGGAGCGGATCGTGCTGTTCGCGATCGGCGTCGAGGGAGTTCCCGCGATTCACCTCGAGGAGGCGCTGTGGGTCGCGACCGACCTTCTCAAGACCGCCTAAATCGGGGCGGCGACGGCTGGTAAGCTGGCCCGAGCTCCCGAAAGGAGGCACCGTTGGAGCTTCTCGAACACCCAGCCGCACCGCTGACCGCCCCGGAGCACGACGAGCGGGGGGCGCGACGCTCGCTCAGGGCGCAGATCGACAAGCTCGAGCGTGAGCTGGCCGACGCCTTCGTGACCGCGTATCCGATGGGAGGGCTCGATCGAGTCGAGCCGACGGGGTCGCACGCGGGACCACGGCTGCTCGGCCTCGGCGAGCTCGAGCGCGTTCGGGACGAGCTCGCGGTCCGGGTGCAGGTGGCGCGCAAGTCGATCGCCGAGCGCGCCGACACCCAGGCCGCCAACCGGGTGCGGCTCGAGAAGATGCTGCTCGAGCCGGGCCGCTACCGGTTCGTGCGGATCGCCAACCGTGACATCGGCGAGCCGGGGTGCGGGGAGTGGTTCGTCCGCCCGCGTCTCGGGCTGATCGGGATGCTGATGGGCTGGTGGGAGGTCAAGCTTTCCTCCGGCTGTCCGTTAGCCGGCGCCGCGTGCGCCCCGATTTGAGGGGTGCCGCGGCTCGCGGGCAAAGCTAAGCTCGGCGTTACGTGCGCGAGCTGCTGAGGACGGGTGCCGGCGCGACGCTGGTGTTGCTGATCATGGTCATCGGCAGCCTGGTGCTGTGGATCGGGACGCCGCTGCTCTGGCTGTGGGTGGGTTCCCAGGTGCAGGGGGCGACGTCCTCGCTGGGCACGGCGCTCGGCGTGAGCTTCATCGGGGTGGTGGCGACGATCGGGCTGCTCGCGGCGGTGCTGGCCAAGCTGAGCGACGTCTACCAGGCGAATCGCCGCTCCAGAGGTCTCGCCGACACGGGCCACTACGTGCTCGAGACCGTGCTTGTGGTGAGCGCCGGATTGACGCTGGCGGCGTTTGTCATCTGGTTCTTCTTCTTCGCCGGCGCGAGCCCGGTGCCGGTCGGAATCCAGATCTGACGGCGCGCGCTCGGGCCTCTTAGGGCTCGGCCTGCCCCGAGGTCCGGGTCCCGCGCCACTGCCCCTCGGCAGTCGCGCGGGCCCGTTCCGGCGTCACTACACGCCGATCAGCTCGAGCGCTCGAGCGCTGCACGACTCGAGCTGGTCGGCGAGAAGGTGACGCTGGCGGTCCGTGAGTGCGCCGAGCGCCTTGGTTTCGGTGATGTGGTGGCGCGAGAGGAACTTCCTGCACCTCGTATTGCCCCACCGCCGCTGGCTCATCAGCAGCTCCCCGATTGCCCAGCTGAGTGCCTCAGCGGGCGGATCCAAAATCACGTCCGCAGCCGAAGCTTCTCCCTCAGCGATCCGTCGCTTCAGCTCCGCGCGGGCGAGCCTGACCGCGTTGGCTCGTTCCAGTGCTCGCAGTCGTTGCGGCGCCGGGGTCATCGTGGCGGTCTCACTCATGTTGATGCTTCGCTTCCTCCCGTTGGTCCGATCTGGCGGACGATTGTTATGTGCAAACGGCAGGGGTCCGCGAGGGCCCCCTCCCGTGGGTCCTTGAATGTGCGTACTGCTAATCCCACACGCGGACGAGCGGTTCTGTAAACCCCCGATCCGGCCTTCCCAACCGTGTTCTCGGCCCTACTCTGCGTGGCCGTTTCGGTCGAGGAAGAAGCTACGACATCGGCGCGGATAACAGCAACGTCACAAGTGTGGTCCATGCGCTTAGAGCGAGGTTTTTTTCGGGCCGCGGGTCTTGTGCGAGTGTGGACAAGCCGAGTGTTGGGAATGCTGCACTACCGATAGGGCGGACGTCTCGTGCCCGCGTTCGGAAAGCGCAGGATTAACGCGCGGCCGGCCGGAGGTTGGCTAAGTGCGACCCGGGAGCGGGCCGTGCTCGCTCTCGAATGTCCGCTTGGCGTCGGCGAAGATCTCGAGCGCCTGGTCGAGCGTGTCGTGATCGTGCGTGGCCATCACGCTCGTCCGCAGCAGCGCGCCCGCCGGCGGCACGGCCGGGTGGAGCGCGACGTTGACGTACAGGCCGCGGTCGTACAGCGCCTTCCACAGGAACGCGGCCTTCCAATCGTCGCCGACGACGACCGGGACGACCGTGGTCACGATCTCGGTGCCGTCCGCGAGCTTCGTTGGCTCGACAACCTGGAACCCAAGCTCGTCCAAGCCCCTGTGCAGGTAGCGCGCGTTGCTCAGGACCTTGTCGAACAGTTCGCGGCCCTCGGCGGAGCGGCAGATGCGGACCGCGGCCAGCGCCGCTCCGAGCGCAGCCGGCACGGCCGAGGCCGTGAACATGAACGGGCGCGAGGAGACCCGCAGGAACTCGATCACGTCGGCCGGCCCGGCGATCACGCCGCCGCACGATGCCAGCGACTTCGAGAACGTTGCCATCCGAAGATCGACCTGATCCTCAACCCCGAACAGCTCGGACACGCCGGCTCCGCGGGGCCCGAGCACGCCGAGCGCATGGGCCTCATCGACCATCAGCCGAGCCCCGTAGCGGTGACTCAGCTCGGCGATCTCGGGGAGGGGCGCGACGTCTCCCTCCATCGAGAACACGCCGTCGACGACCACCAGGATGCCGCCGCCGTCGCCGGCGGCCTTCTCGAGCGTGTGCTCGAGCCGGTCGATCCGGTTGTGGCGGAAGGGACGCAGCTTGGCGCGCGACAGGATGCAGCCGTCGAGAATCGAGGCGTGGTCGCCCGAATCGACCACGACGGTGTCGCCGGGGCCGAGGATCGTCCCGAGCGCGCCGACGTTCGCCTGGTGGCCGGTGGTGAACACGAGCGCACCCTCGGTCCCGAACCAGTCGGCAAGCTCACTCTCGAGCTCGAGGTGGAGGTCGGTTGTCCCGTTCAGGAAGCGCGAGCCGGTGAGCCCGGTGCCATAGCGGTGAAGCGCCTCCTCGGCGCCCCGGGAGACGCGCTCGTCCCCGGTCAGACCCAGGTAGTTGTTAGAGCCGAGCATGATCCGGCGCTTGCCCTCCATCTCGACGACGGGCAGCGTCGGGCCCTCGAGCACGCGGAAATACGGCACGAGATCGAGCTCGCGCGCGGTGCGCAGCTGCTCGAGGCGCTCATGCTCCCGGGCCTTGGCGAAGACGTCGATCGAGGTGGACATATAACGTTCCGGACCAGATGGCGCTAGACGTGACCCTGCCGGCTCGTCGGGCCCTGGAGATACGCCCAGTCTCGAGCAAGCGCGAGCTCAACACTTTCATCAAGCTGCCGTGGCGGCTTTATCGTAACGAGCCGAACTGGGTGCCGCCGCTGCTGTTCGACCGCAAGCGGTTCTTCGACCGTGGCCGCAACCCGTTCTTCAAGCACGCCGACGTCGAGTTCTTCCTGGCCTGGCGGGGCGAAGAGCCGGTCGGGCGGATCACCGCGCAGATCGACCGCCACTTCAACGAGTTCCAGCATCACGACTGGGGGATGTTCGGATTCTTCGAGTGCGAGGACGACCCCGAGGCCGCCGGCGCGCTGCTTTCGGCCGCCTCGAACTGGTTGGCGGCACGCGGGCGCGACCGGATGGTCGGACCCATGGACTTCACGACCAACGATGAATGCGGCGTGCTGGTCGAGGGGTACGACCTGCTGCCGACGGTCCTGACCAACTGGCATCACCCGTACTACCCGGGCCTGATCGAGAGCGCCGGCCTGACCAAGGCCATGGATCTCTACATGTGGACGCTCGAGGTGGCCGAGCGATCGTCGGTGAGCCGGGTGATCTGGCGCGCCGCCGCCGACGTCGAGCGCAAATACGGGATCACCGTCCGGCCGATGCGCAAGAAGGACATGGAGGCCGAGATCGGGCGCTTCCTCGAGGTCTACAACGCGGCCTGGGAGCGGAACTGGGGCTTCACGCCGCTCACCGAAGACGAGGTTCGCCACTACGCCAAAGATCTCAAGCCGGTGCTCGACGAGAATTGGGCGTTCATCGCCGAGAAGGACGGCGAGCCGGTTGCCGCGGCGCTGACGCTGCCCGACTACAACCAGGTCCTGATCCATCTCAACGGGCGCCTGCTGCCGTTCGGCTGGGCCAAAGCGCTGTACTACAAGGGCAAGATCGATCGCGTCCGGGTGTTCGCGCTCGGCGTCAAGCCCGAGTACCAGCACACCGGGATCGGGGCGAAGCTGTACGAGATGCACTACGACGCCGCCGAGCGCACCAACCAGAAGAAGGGCGAGACCGGCTGGATCCTCGAGAGCAACAAGTCGATGAACCGCGCGATGGAGCGGATGGGGGGCAGAATCGTCCGTACCTACCGGGTCTACGAGAAGCTCCTTTGAAGTTGACCGCCGGCGCTGTCACCATGTCGCGGGCATGACTGAGCCTTTCGCGGACGAACACGCCCCCGAGGTGGCTGGCTCGGGGGCCGGTGGCCCTGCCGGGGTCCCGGACGCCGCGGCGCCCAATGGAGTCCCGGAAGCTGGCGAGCCTGCTGGGGCTCGGGAGGCTGGCGCGCCGCCGCCCGGGGCTCAGGAGGCTGCCGAGCCGGCCGGGGCTCGGGAGGCTCGCGAGCCAGCCGGGGCTCGGGAGGATGGCGAGCCGGCTGGGGTCGACTCAGAAGAGGAGGTGGTCGACGGCTTTCCGGTACTCGCAGAGGTCCGGACCGTCGAGCGCGTCACGGCGGCCTCCTTGCCCGCGGTCCAGGCCGCCGCGGCGGCCGCCACGGGGTTTGTTGCGGGCGCCGCCACGGTGGCGCTGGTAAAGCGCCGGAACGCGCGCAAGCTGGCGCGCACGGGCCGGTCCGGACCGCGCCGCGCCGTCGACCTGCTGCCGATCGTCGGTTCGCGGTCGTTCCTGGTCGACGTGCACGTGATCGGCAAGCAAGGGGATTGAGCGCGCCCTCAGGGGTTGAGGTTCGCGTATGAGCGCGCCCGCCGGGGTTGAGGTTCGTGTCGAGGTCCGGCCTCGTTGGATGTTCTCGCTGCCGCTCCGCAACGGGCTCGACGGCCTCACGCGGGTGCGGAGCGGGGTCCTGCACCGGCTGATCCACTGCGGCGGCGACCCGGTGTTGGTGCGGGTCGCGCAGCCCGCTTGTGATCGAGTGGTTTTCGGGGCCCGCGCCGGCACGCGCGACGCGGCCGAGTGGGGGATCGAGCGGATGCGCCGGGCGCTCGGGATCGACCAGGACATCGAGCCGTTCTACGAGCGTTTCCGGTTCGATCCGCTGATCGGTCGCTCGGTCCGGTCTGACCCGGGGCTGCGGGTCGGGGGCAAGCCGGACCCGTTCGAGGCGCTGGCCTGGGCGATCTGCGAGCAGCTGATCGAGTTCTCGCGAGCGGCGGCGATCGAGCGGCGGCTGATCGCGCGGCTGGGCCGGCGCTGTTCGGTCACGGGGATGCGGGACGCGCCGGCGGCGGCGGTGCTCGCCGTCCAGGCGCCGGCGCTCCTCCAGTCTTTCGACCTCTCGGGCGGACGGGCGGTGACGCTCGTGCGGGCCGCTCGGGAGGTGGCGAGCGGCCGGGTGGACCTGGAAGACCCGGATCACGAGCGCGGCTGGCGCCGGTTGCGCGCGATCAGGGGCATCGGCAGCTGGACGATCCAGATGCTCGGGCTCACCGGCCAGGGCCGGCTCGACCAGCTGCCCGCCGGCGATGTGGGCTACCTGAAGCTGGTGGGGCGGCTGTTGGCGCCCGGCGATCCGTGGGCACGCGCCACCGAGGAGGAGGTCGAGGAGTTCTTCGCGCCGTACGCGCCGTGGGCGGGGCTGGCGGGGTTGCACGCGCTGCGGCTTGGTGGCGGGTCGGCGGCCAGCCGTGTCGCCGCATGAGTCGTGTGGGCGCCTGCGACGTGTGGCCGCTTGACCCCGGGCCACGCCCCACTTATGTGTACTCTGCGAACGGGCGGGTACGGGCTTTGGCACCTTTTGCACCCGCCGAACCAGCGCGCGCAGGGCTTACGCGTGTGGGGGCGACAACAAGGGGCGTCATATGAGCTTCGAGTTGCAAGAGACAACCATCCACGGCCACCGGGTCGCCTACCGGTTGGCGGGCAGCGGTCCCCCGATCGTGCTGATCCACGGGATCACGGCCTCGTCGACGGTGTGGGAGTCGGTGGCGCCGCGGCTGGCGCGCCACCACACCGTGCTGGCGCCCGACCTTCTCGGACACGGACAGAGTGCCAAGCCCCGGGGCGATTACTCGATGGGCGCGTTCGCGTCAGGCATCCGCGACCTGGTGCTCTCGCTCGATCTCGGTCCGGTCACGGTGGTCGGGCACTCGCTCGGCGGCGGCGTCGCGATGCAGTTCTCCTACCAGTTCCCCGAGCGGGTCGAGCGACTGGCGCTGATCTCGAGCGGCGGGCTCGGACGCCAGGTGAGCGGCCTGCTGCGCGCGGCGACGTTCCCCGGGTCCGAGCTCGTGCTGCCCGTCCTCGCCGGTCGCCACGTGCTGAACGTCGGCCGGGCCGTCGGGCGGGCGCTCGCGAAAGCCCGTGTGCCGCTCGGCAACGACGTGATCGAGATGGCCCGGGGTCACGCCTCGCTCGGAGATCCTCAGAGCCGCGCGGCCTTCGTCCATACATTGCGGGCGAGCGTCGACGTCGGCGGCCAGCGCGTCCAGGCCGTCGACCGGTTGTATCTGGCCGCCGAGCTGCCGTTGCTGATCGTGTGGGGCGCGCGCGACCGGATAATCCCGGTCGAGCATGGGCGGCGTGCGCACGAGCTGGTGCCGGGCAGTCGGTTCGAGCTGTTCGAGCGCGCCGGCCACTTCCCGCATCTCGACGAGCCCGAGCGGTTCGTCGACCTGCTCGAGGACTGGATCGCGACGACCGCGCCGGCGGACCCGGATGACGCCCGCTTCGTGGCCGCCGTCCGGCGTCACGCCGGCCAGCTCCGATGATTTCCCCCCGTTCGGGCAGTCCTTATCAGAATGGGACCTTCGCCGCCGAGGACGATTACGTTCGCGATCCGTGGTCCGCTGGCGCGCGAGGACCTGCCCGACCTATATGAAAGAGTGTGCGCGCTGCTCGGCGGGGCCGGGGCCGACGCGGCAGTGTGCGACGTGGAGGGCGTCGCCGCGGACGCCGTGAGCGTGGACGCGCTGGCCCGACTTCAGCTGGCCGCGCGCCGACACCGCTGCCGGATCGAGTTCCGGCACGCCTCGCCCGAGCTGCGCGACCTGATCGCGTTCATCGGTCTCGAGGACGTTCTGCCCGCGTAGCTCGCGTCATGAGTCCATCGATGAGGTCGTGGACGACGGCTCGCACCTGCTCACGCTCGATCGCTGGGTTATCCGCGTTG
This sequence comes from uncultured Solirubrobacterales bacterium, assembly GCA_963737055.1. Classification (GTDB taxonomy): domain Bacteria; phylum Actinomycetota; class Thermoleophilia; order Solirubrobacterales; family Solirubrobacteraceae; genus Palsa-465. Next base: position 281,286 of record CAVTRE010000007.1, read on the forward strand.
GCGATCGACATCGCGGCTTCGTCGAGCGCGCCGATCATGACGGTGGCGAGCGGTCGCACGGGTTGGGCTTTGAGCTGTCCGGCCTCGATCGCCGCGGCGAGGAGCTGCTCGGTCATGCCCACGCCCTAGCGCAGGGAGATCTCGCGGAACCCGGCCCAGCCCAGGATTGTGGGAGCGTCGAGGAGGACAAGCCGGCGGACCGGCCTGATCGCGGAGTTTGCGGCCGACGGCGCGAGTCGACGAGCCGCGTAGGCGGCACCCGCGATTCGTGATTCTTCCGGCGTCCCGGCTCTACGAGTCGAGGCGCCGTGGCAGTCCGAACAGCGGGAATAGCCGGTCGGTCGACAGGAAGAACGTGAACTCGACGATCTTGCGGTCGGCGATCTCCAGCACCTGGAGCGCCCAGGGGTCGTAGCCGCTGCCCGACTCGCTCGGCTTGTACTGTCCGAAGGCGAACGATCCGTTGGCGGTCTCGACCGGGATCACCCGCGATCCCTGGCAGGCGATCCCCGGCCCGAACCACCAGGAAAGGACGTCGTCGCGGCCAGAGAGCCACATGTCGAACGGCGGCATCGACTGACTGGCGTCCTCGCGGATAAGGGAGGTGAGCGCCTGGACGTCGTAGCGCTGGAATGCGTCGACATACCGGGCAAGGAGCTCTCGCTGGCTCCCGTCCATCGGCGCGGCGGCGTCGGTGGCCTCGATGTCGCGCTCCTCGAGGGTGGCCCGGGCGCGCTGGAGCAAGCTGTTGACCGACGCGACGCTCGTGTCGAGCAGCTCGGCGACCTCGCTGGCCTTCCAGCGCAGCACCTCACACAGGATCAGCACCGCTCGTTGGCGGGCCGGAAGGTGCTGGAGCGCGGCGACGAAGGCCAGGCGGATCGTGTCGCGCTCGGCGACCACTTCAGCCGGATCGGCCTCGGCGCTGACGAGGCTTGTCGGGATCGGCTCGACCCAGGTGGCCTCGGGCAGCGTGTTCAGGTTCGACTCCACGGGCTCCACCGCGGGCCCGAAGTCCATCGGTCGCGCCCGCCGATTGCGTCCGTTCAGCATGTCGAGGCAGACGTTGGTGGCGATCCGGTACAGCCACGAGCGGAGCGCCGCGCGGCCCTCGAACCGGTCGAACCCCCGCCAGGCCCTGATGAACGTGTCCTGGACCGCGTCCTCGGCCTCGAACGGCGACCCCAGCATGCGGTAGCAGTACCCGGTCAGCTCCGACCGGTACAGCTCGAACTGCTGCTCGAGCCCGCCCTGCGCGACCGCGAGTTGAGGTTCCTGCACGAGGGCCATCGTACGACATGAGACCGGCGGCGAGACAGAAAATCATCGGTCAGCGCGGTGACCGATTTTCGCGGCCGCGCTCTACAGGCCCTGGCCGGCGAGGAGCTCGTTGGTCGATGCGTCGAGCACCGCGTTCGGATCGGAGACCAAGTGGTGACTCAGCATCCACTGTCCGTAGGCGTTCCACTCGGTCTGGTTCTGCCAGCCCCACGGTTCGCTCGGGTTGCTCGGGAAGAACGAGGACAGCGTCGCGCGCACGCTGGCGAGCTGGAGCTTCGAATCGAGGCCTGAGCTCGCGTGTACGAGGTTGGCCACGGCCGCCTGCGGATCGCGCCGCGTCGACTCGTAGCCTCTCGCCAGCGCCTGTACGAACCGCCGGACGACATCGGGGTGGTTGACGATCGTGTTCTTGCGGACTACCACGACGAGTTCGTCGTACGTCGGAACGCCGACGTCCTCGACGTGGATCACGTTCGGGTGCTTGTGGAGTTGGGCGAGCTGGATCGCCTCGTAGTTCCAGAACGCGCCGAGGGTGGCATCGACGTGCCCCGACAGCATCGCCGGCACAAGGTTGGAGCCGACATTGATCTCCTTTACGGAGCTGGCGGGCACGCCCGCCTGGGCCAGGATCGTGTCGAGATAGGCGTGCTGGTAGGGGATTCCGGCGTCGCCGACGCGCTTGCCTTTCAGCTGGGCGGGGGTCTTGATGTGTTTCGAACCGATCGACACGATCGACGTGAGCGGCCGCTGGACGATCGCGGCGACCGAGACCAGCGGGAGCCCCTGGTCGCGGGCGAGCATCACCTCGGGCTCATATGAGATCGCGGCGTCGACCTTGCCCGCCGCCAGGAGCTTGAGCGGCGTTGAGGGGTCTGACGGCACCTGGACGTGCACGTCGAGGTCGGCCTTGGTGAAGTCGCCCTCGGCGAGCGCCTGGTAGATGCCGACGTGGTCGGCGTTCGGGAACCAGTCGAGCATCAGGGTCAGCTGCTGGGCGCTGCTTGTCGTTCCGGTCACGGCCTCCTGTTTCTCGCCGCATCCGGCCAGAACGAGCGCGACAGCCGCCGCGAGGATCGCTGCGAGCGCGCGCCTCATGCCGCGCGCTCCTCGCGAGGGCCATACGCCCACGGCAGCGCCGTCCGCTCGGCGAGCGCCAGCAAAGCGAACAGCGCGATCGCGAACAGCGACAGGATCACCGTCGCGGCAACGGCGCGCGCGACGAGCAGCTGCGGCTCTGACACCAGGATCACGTAGCCGAGGCCAGAGTTCGAGCCGGTGTACTCGGCGAACACCGCGCCGATCACCGATACCGCGACCGCGATCTTTGCCCCCGCGAACACGCTCGGGAGAGCCGACGGCAGCTCAACGTGCCGGAACGTCGTGAGTCTCGAGGCGTCAAACGTTCGCATGAGCTTGATCAGGTCGGGGTCGACGGCGTCCAGGCCGGCGGTCGCCGTCACCACGATCGAGAAGAACGACACGATCGCCACCACGACGAGCTTGGGCAGTATGCCGAAGCCGAGCCAGAACGCGAGGACCGGCGCGAACACGGCCACCGGCACCGCCTGCGAGGCGACGATCAGCGGATAGGTCGCTCGGCGCAGCGTCGGCGAGAAGTGGATCGCGACCGACAGCACCCCACCGATCACCACCGCCGCGAGGATGCCGAGCAGCACCTCCTGGGCGGTGACGAGGAAGCTGCTCCAGAGGAGCGAGCGGTCGTGGTACAGCGAGCTGGCGACCGCGTGGGGCGAGGGCAGGATTGCCAGCGAGAACGTCGGTCCCTTGAGGTCGACGTACAGCTCCCAGACGCCGATCAACGCCAGCACGAGAATCACGGCCGGCACGGCCCGCAGTGCCCGTCTCATGTGTCCGCCCCCAGGGCGGCGAGCGCTCGCTCGCGCAGCTCGACCACGCTCGCGTCGGTGCGTCGCCGCGGTTTCGGGACGGTCACCTCGATCTCGGCCACGGCTCGTCCCGGGCGGGGCGACATCACGACTACTCGGTCAGCGAGCATCACGGCCTCCTCGACGTCGTGGGTGATGAGGATCACGGTCCGCGGCTCGCCCGCGAGCACGTGCGCGAGCCAGCCCTGCATCTCTTGGCGGGTGATCGCGTCTAGCGCCGCGAACGGCTCGTCGAGCGCCAGTACCGGCTTGCCCGCGAGCAGCGTGCGCAGGAACGACACGCGCTGGCGCATTCCGCCCGAAAGCTCGGAGGGCCGGGTGTGCTCGAATCGCTCGAGGCCGAACCGCTCGAGCCACGGGGCGGCTGTTCGTCGCGCCTCCTCCCTCGAGGCGCCGCGCGCCCGCAACGCCAGGCCGGCGTTGTCGATTGCGCTCAGCCACGGAAGCAGGAGGTCGCGCTGGGGCATCAGCGCGGCCGGCGCGGCGTGCACGGTCCCGGCGTCCGGGGCCTGCAGGCCGCAGATCAGCTCGAGCAGCGTCGTTTTCCCGCAGCCGCTCGGCCCGACGACCGCGACCACCTCATGCGCGTCCGCGCCCAGGGACATTCCCGCCAGCGCCTCTATGCGCCCGCGCGGGGTGGTGAACCCTCGGCTCACGAGCTCAACCCGGACGCCGTCCGGGGCATTAAGCTCGCGAGGCTCCTTTGGAGGAGCCTCGATCATCTCGGTCGTCGCTCCCTTCGCGGGCATTACCCCACAGGTTCTAAGGGTCAGCGCCAGGTCGCATCCAGTGCGGAGGGCGCTATCTCAGCCGGCTTTCCCGCCAGCACCCCTGGTTTTCAAATTGCCGTCTGGATGTTACTGCGCAAGCCAGGATCCCCGCGGCCCAGGCTGTGCGCGTCCAAGCGTCTAATGGGCGATGGCGCGGCGGATGGTCTTCGTTAGGCGGGCCAGGCTGTTGTGCCCGCCACTGGCAAGTCCTGTAATGCCGAGCACAGTCACGTACGTCCCGGCGAGCAGGGCCAGGCCAGCGAGCAGCGCGGGCCAATGGCGCTGGAGCCAGTCACGTCCCTTTTCGAGCATCGGCTGCGCGCGATCGCCGGCGACCGTGATTGTCACGACGATCAGGATCAGCGGCAGCACGAACACGAGGTTGTACACGGCGAGCGCGAGAACCTGAGAACCGGCGGGAAGGCCCGATCCGACGATGGCGGCAATCGCCGCGAAATACGGGAACGCGGTTGGGAGCTCGACTCCGGCGATCGTCACGCCGAGCAGGAAGCTTGATTTTCCCCCTGCGGACGGCGACGGAAGCTCATGGCGGGCGAGCTTCGTGCGCCGGCGCCACAGGATCACCGCTCCGATCAGCATCACCACCCCCGCGATCAGCTCGAGGATGTATCGCGCGGTGTGTCCGGGATGGGGCACCAGAGCCAGCACGGCCTGGCCGGGACCCAGCGCGATCACCAGGCCACCGAGGAGATTGACCGCGAACAAGCCCGCGGTGAACTGGGTCACGGAGCTGCGGGGTCGCGTCCCGGACGCGAAGTACAGGCCCGGACCGATGGTGCTCGGGTTCACCGAGTCGGCGAGCGCGATCGAGACGACCAGGGTGAGCAGTCGAACCACGCCCTGGATCTTCCCTGAGATCGAGGGCTAAGGGTGCTTGCCAGGCGCCTTGGCGAGGTAGCTCTGGCCGGCGTGGAGAACGATCGTCTTGTGATGGACGAAGTCGTTGACGACGACCGAGTCGGTGACGTCATGCGTGAGGGTGCCGTCGCACCGATCGGCGACGGTCCAGATCGTGCCGAGCACGGTGGCGGCGCTGTACTTGCCCTTGGTGCGGAACTTGCCGTGGGTGCTGGCGTGCAGGAGCTGGAGCGTCCTGCTCGAGGCAGCCGTCGCCTCGAGGGCCTTGTGTGCCTTGCACGTGGCGTAGCTCGGCGCTCCCTTGAAGGCGTTCTCGACAATCGCGAGCGTCACGAGGCCCTTGCCGGAGCCCGCGGTCGTCTGGCTGACTTTGAAAATCGCGCCACCAAACGTGCCCTTCTGGGTCTTGGTCTTGTGCTTATTGCCCTTCGCGGCGGGATCATGCGCCGGCGATGGGCTGCCGGCCGCGCTGGTAAGCGACAGCGTGCCGTGAAGTGCGTTGATCACCGTGTTCTTGGGTATTTGCGTGAGCTCAGTCAACGGGATGAACTGCCCGTTGACCTTGACGAGCACCAGGCCGCTGACGAGCGAGACGTTGAACGTTTTGCCGAGCGTGGGGGATCCGGGTGCCGGCAGCTTCCCGGTCGTGAACGTGACGTCGGGACCGAATGTGGTGCCGGCGCTGTTGGTCGCGGCGAGCCGGACGTGGTAGAGCGCGTTCGGCACGAGTCCGGTCACCGACGCAGACACGACGTGGCTCGTGAAATCGGAACCGACGGTCTGTGCCGGAGTCGACTGGGTGTAGTTCGGCCCGGATAATCCGGGCGTGCTGTATCTCAGATCGAGGCCGTACTGGAACACAGCGGTCGTCGGCAGACCGTTCGGATCCGCCGAGCCCGAGAACCCGGCGCCGGTGGCGGTGATCGGGCGGAGCGCGGGTCAACACCGTCGTGAGCCGACTGTAAGTCAACGTGGCGGTCACCGCTGTGTCGGCGTTCATGACGACTGACAGGTCGACGTGCCTGAACATCCGCCGCCGCTCGTGCGCGAGCCGAGGTGGTCGCTGACCGACGATCGGATAACGTGCGCCGTCGCGACACGAGTAGCGCAGTGGTTCGCCGCTCGCCCGTAGAAGCTGAGGTTGCCGACCGCGTGACTCGTCGCCGGCGCGCGTGAGCTGACCGTCGCCCCGGTTGATCGTCGCCGGTGTACGCGCACGGCGGTGGCGCTCGTGTCCGGGATCGGTGATCGTGCGCGACCGTGTCCGCCGAGCTGTACGGTGCCGTCGGCGCGGCGACCGAACGCGACCCCGGCGGCATGGCACGTCGTGTTGCATCGTCCTGTGCCGTGCTCGACACGTTCGCACCGTCGGGGTGACTGAGTGCCGCCGTCGCCGAGGCCGTGTCCGGGTTATGCGAACCCCTCCGGCTGCTGTCCGTCGCTGGGCTCTCCTCGATGCAGTTGGCGCTGGTCAGGGACCCGTCCGCGTTGCCGATGAGCAACGGCCCCGAGATCGCCCGACGACTGGTTGTCTGCGTCGAGGCTGAGCGCCGGTCGGTGATCGGTGCCGTGCTCCTCGAGCGCTGGCAGCGGTGATTGCCGAGGACCCGTCGGCGTGCAGGCCAACGCCGTAATCGGCTGCCAGCTGTGGCCGTCGGTCTAATGCCGCCGAAGCCCGCTGTCCTTTGCCACGCAGCGGGCAATCGGCGGCGTGGTCGAGCTTCCCCGCCGCAGCCGAGCTCCGTCAGTGACTCGCGTTGTTCGCGACCGTGACGTCCGTCTCGTAGACAGTTGTTGCCGACGACGTAGGTGTCGACCTCGGTGATCGTGGATCACGACCGGCGTCGACTGCCGTCGACCGAGGTCGTCGCCGGTGACGACGGTCGTCACCGTGACAGTGGGCTCGCCGCGGTCCCGGCGCCCGTCAGTCGATTGGCTGACCGGTGTCGACGGGCGTCTCGCCGTGGTCGCAGCGAAGTTGCCCGGTCGTGCTTGTTCGCCGCCGGCGTGATTCGCGAAGTCGGGCCCGCAGAGTCGACAGCGAGCCGTCGGCGTGCGCATGTACAGAACGTTCCGCCGTCGCCGGGCCACGGCTACGGCTTCGGAAGAACTCGGCGACTCGTGAAGGCCGTCGTACCGCAGCTCGAGTCACTTGCCGATGTAGTTGTCGCTGACGCGGCCCTGCTGACATGCGATCCCGGGGACCGGCAGTCGGCGCGGCCGAGGTCGGGACCGCGATCAGCGCCGCCACCACCGTTCCGGCGACCAGCCCGGCGATACGCCGGGCCGGCTGCCTACGCGATGCCTTCAACTTCAGCCCAACCTCGCTAACGATCTCTCCTACGGCTTCTTCGCCAGGTAGCTCTGTCCCGCGTGGAGGGTGATCGTCTTGTGGTGGACGAAGTCGGTCACCTTGACCGAGTCGGTCTGGTCATGGGTGAGCGTGCCGTCGCAGCGGTCCGCCACGGTCCACTTGGTGCCTAGCACGGTGGCTGCGCTGTACTTGCCCTTGGTGCTGAACTTGCCCTTGGCGCTCGCGTGGAGCAGCTGCAACGTCCTGCTCGAGGCCGCTGTCGCTTCGACCGCCTTGTGCTTCGTGCAGAGCGAGAACGATGGGGCGCCCTTGAACGCGTTCTCGACGATGCTGAGCGTGGCGAGGCCCTTGGTGGCTCCGCCGGTTGCCTGGCTGATCTTGAAGATCGCGCCGCCGAACGTGCCGGACTGCGTTGTCGTCTTGCCCTTCTTACCCTTGCCCTTCTTGGCGGCGATGTCTGCGGCGGGGTGAGAGCCGCCGGCGGTGATCAGCGACAGCGTGCCGTGAAGCGCGTTGATCACGGTGTTCTTCGGGAATCTGGGTGAGCTCGGTCAGCGGGATGAAGACGCCGTGGATCTTGACCAGCACTAGTCCGCTGACCGAGAGATGTTGAACGTCTTGCCCAAGGGTCGGCGACCCGGGAGTTGCGCCGTGCGTTGTCATGAACGTCATGTCGGGCCCGAATGTGGTCCCGGCGGCGTTCGTAGCCACGAGGCGTACGTGGTAGAGCGCGTTCGGGACGAGGCCCGAAACGGACGCGGTCACGAAATGGTCGTTGAAGTCGGCCGCGGATCGCCTGCACCGGGGTCGAGTTCGTGTAGTTGGCGCCCGAGCCGCCGAACTTGCTGTATTTCAGGTCGAGCCCGTACTGGAAGTACGCCGGTCGTCGCCTGACCGTTCGGGTTGACGAGCGCTGAGAAGTTCGCGCCGGTGCTCGTCACCGTCGGTGGCGACATGCCGCCGTTGAACGGGGCCGTCCCACCGACCCCGATTGTGGTGCCCACCGGGGGCTCCTCGAGGCTGAAGTAGGTCGATCCGCCCGGCGGGATCGCCGGCGAGAAGTGGACCACGCCGGAACTCGTGTCCGTGCTCACGTTCGAGAACCAGCTGGTCGGACCCTCGTAGCCGTTCTGCGGGACTCCGGTGGAGCCCCCGGGTTCGATGTAGCCGGCGGGCTCACTGGCGGGCCGGGGAACGCGCACGTCCCGCCCAGGCCCTGGGTGCAATCGGTGCCGGCTGCCGTACCGGCCTGGGGTGCGCATCCGGATGGAACCGGGGGGCCGCCGGGGTTGCAGATGCCATCGCCTTCGAACCCGAATAGACCTGAGCCCGGGACCGCGAGCGGGAGCTGGGAGACCGGCGAAGCGACGAGTTGTTCAGCACGCCGATCAGCGAGTCGTCCGCCCCCTCGTAGGGCCCCTGGTTGGTGTCCTGAAGCACCGTCTCGGTGCCGTTGTTGACCGTGATCAGGAACTGGCAGCCGCTGTTTTGGTCGACTGGCGGGCACTCCGTGAACTCGGGGCGGGGCGCTGACGTTGGCCGTGAAGTTGTCGGTGGCGCCGCTGGTGCAGTTGCCGCCGCTAAAGAAGATCGTGCCGGAGTAGGTGCCCCGCGTGGCGTATGTGTGGGTGCCGCTGACGGCGATGGTGCGGCGGGTCGACGTTCCCGTGCGAGCGTCCCGGTGCTGTCGCCCCAGTCGATCGTGGCGGCTCGCAGGGTGCGCAGGCACGGCGAGGCAGTCGACCACGCCTGAGAACGGAACAGTCGCCTGCGCGGTGATCGTGTCCCCGTTGGCCAACGCCCCCGGCGCCGCGACCAGCGCCACCGCCGCCAGCACGCCAACGACCCCGGCCATCCGCCGGATCCAGCAACCAAGCAGCCCCGTCATTCGTACCCCCCGTTAGGTGGCCCCGCGATTTTTCCGTGTCGCTCAGCCTCGGCCCCGAGCGGCCGCGACCTTACAACAACTTTGTGAAGGGCGCAAGCGGGGCGGCTAGCCGAGAGAAGTCATTCCGAGGCTCGTGAACGAGTTCGGCGTCACGTCGAGCGCCTTGACCGCCAGATCGGCGAACAGGGCCGCGGCCTCGAGATCATCGTTGCGGTAGGCGCGCCCGTCGCGTCGATCGAGGATCGAGAGCGCGCCGATCGGACGTCCGGCGCGTTGCAGGGGCACGAGCAGCATCGTGTACGGCACGTAGCCGGTGCCCGCGGCGATTCGGGCGGCGAAGCGCGGGTCGGTCCGGCAGTCGGGGACTGCCTCAGGCGAGTTGGTCTGCACGACCTGGCCGGCGATGCCGGTACCGGGCGGAAGCCGCACGCCCACGATCTCGCGCGCGCCGGCGCCCCAGGCCGACTGGTACACGAGCTCGCCGGTGGTCTCGTCGACGAGGCAGATCGAGGCGGCGGCCGCGCCGAACACGCCGGCGGCGGTGTGGACCACTGCCTCCATCAGCCCGCGCGAGGCGTCCGGATCGTCGATCGAGACCGCGAGCGAAACGCCGGTCTCGGTGCGGAGCGGGGCGCCCAGCGCCTTGGCGAAGGCGGCCACGGAGGCGACGCGACGCTCGGGGATCATCTCGAGGCCGGCGGCGACCGTGCGCTCCAGCTCGGGTGGGACGTCCGGGTTGACCGAGGAAAGCTTGCTCGGATCGGCGTAGACCGGGGGCCGGCCGACGAGCAGGGTCCATAACGTGGCGGCCACGCTGAACACGTCGGTGCGCGCGGACACGTTGCCGCCCGCGAACACCTCGGGCGCCATGAAGCGCGGCGTCCCGATCCCGACGGTGCCCTGCTGCTCGACCTCGTCGAGCAGACGCGCGATTCCGAAGTCCACAAGCACAACGCCGTTCTCGCTCAGGATCAGGTTCTGGGGCTTCACGTCGCGATGGACGATCTGCTGGTCGTGCACGTACTGGAGCGCCTCGCACGTCTGGCGCGTGTACTCGATCGACTGCTCGACCGGAAGTCCCGGCTGGCCGCGCTGCTTGAGCAGCACGCCCAGATCGATCCCGCGTACCAGGTCCATCACGAGGTACTGACCGGACGGTGCGGCGAAGTGGTCCGTGACGCGGACGACGCGCGGATGCCCCAGGCTCGAGAGCAGCCGCGCCTCGGCCTCGAACCGCTGATCGTGGTGCGGATTCGTGCACTGCTTGAGCGCGACCTCGGTGTCGGTCTCGATGTCGATCGCGCGGTAGACCTGGCCCATTGCCCCCGCGGAGATCGGCTCGAGGACCTTGTATCGGCCCCTTAGTGTTCGCCCCAATACCTGCGAGGCCGTTCTTGGCTGGTTCACGCGATCAAGCGTCGCCAAACTTCCACCTTGTTCCTGCCCCATCCGCTGCTACCCCTTGCAGTGTAGACTGGCCCGCCCCCACAGTCTATCTCAGGCTGCCGAAATCTCGCAAGACATTCCCCAGGCGGCCAGGTAGGTGCTGCCCGCCGCCAGGGGGGCCGAATTTCGGCGGCGGGGCATCAGTGCACCACCAGACCAACGACGAAGCCGACGGCGAACGCGGCGAGCACCAGAGCCGCGATCAGCGCCACCAGCCGCGGCGGGACCTCGCCGGCGCGCGGGACGGACCGGTCGGCGCCCGGCGTGGCCGGCATAACCGGCGGGACCTCGTCGACCACCGGAGCCGGCTCGGGAACAGGAGGAGCCACCGGAGGGATCACCGACCGGGTTCGGGTCTGGTCGGATCGGGCCTCCGCACGCGAGTCGGCACCCGCGGCAGCCTCAACACTCCCAGCGACACCCCCGCCCGGCGACCCCAAGCCGGGGACTTTGGTCATCTGGACCCGCCGCCGGCGCTCGTCGTTCCCATCCGAGCCATCGGCGGCCTCGGGTGCCACGGCAATCGTCGACGCGCTCGAGGACAGCGCGCGCGCGGCCGACTGCACCAGCTCCGCGGCGCGCGACGGCCGCGACCACGGATCCTTGGCCATCCCCTGGGTGACGACGCCGTCGAGCGCGGACGGCAGGTCGGGCCGGCGCGCGGACACCGTCGGCGGGGGCGACATCACATGGGCGTGCAAGGTCGCGGCCTCGGACGGCTTGGGGAACGGGACTTCCCCGGTCAGGCACTCGTACAGGACCCCTGTCAGCGCGTAGATGTCGCTCGCCGGCGTCGCCGGCTCGCCCTGGATCTGCTCGGGTGCGACGTAGTCGATCGTGCCGATGAACTGGCCAGTGCCGGTGAGGCGGGCCTCGTCGGGGGCTTTGATCAGCCCGAAGTCCGCGAGATACGCGTGATCGCCCCGCCCGATCAGGATGTTCTGCGGCTTGATGTCGCGGTGGATCAGGCCCGCGTCGTGGGCGGAGTCGAGCGCTTGCGCCACCTGCGCCAGCAGCCGCACGCTTCGCCGCGGGTCGAGGTCGCCGTCGAGGATCAGCTGCTTGAGCGTCGGCCCGCCGATCAGGCGCATGGCCAGGAACAGCCCGTAGTCGCTCTGCCCGGCCTCGTACACGCTGACGATGTGGTCGTGGTCGAGCGCCGCCTGGACCTGTCCCTCGCGCTCGAACCGGGCACGGAATCCCGGATCGTCGCTCAGGTTCGGGGCGAGCAGCTTGAGTGCGACGACGCGGTTCAGCGAAAGCTGGGTTGCTTCATAAACGGCGCCCATGCCCCCCTCTCCGAGTACGCCATCCACGCGGTACCCGGAAACGATCGTGCCCTCCTCTAGCAAAGCAGGCGGATTCTACCGGCGCGGGCCGCGGCGCCGAGCCGGCGTTAGGCGGTCGCCTACCGGACCGTGATCAGGTGCGTGTACACGTGCGAGAGACTGGTGCGCCGAAGTATCGGCAGGGCTTTATGATGGGCCCTCCGAAGAGTCTCCAGACCGATCAATGAGTGAGCGATGAGTGTGAGCGATCCCCGTATCGGGAGCCAGATTGGCGAGTACAGCGTCGATGACCTGCTCGGAGAGGGGGGCATGGGAAAGGTCTACACGGCCACCGGTCCCGACGGCGGCCGCGTCGCACTCAAGCTGGTCAAGGACGACTACGCGCGCGACGAGACGTTCCGGCGCCGGTTCTACCGAGAGGCCCGCATCGCGCAGACGGTCAAGCACCCGAACGTCGTCCCGGTGCTCGACACCGGCGAGGTCGACGGCCTTCCGTACATGGCGCAGCGGTTCATCGACGGCATGTCGCTCGACGACAAGCTCAAGCGTGACGGTCCGCTCGACGTCCAGACCGCCGTCCAGGTCTGCACCGACGTCGCCGCCGGGCTCGAGGCGCTGTGGGCAGCGGGCATGGTCCATCGCGACGTCAAGCCCGCGAACATCCTCCTCGACGAGGAGGGCCGCGGCTACATCACCGACTTCGGCCTCGCGAAGGACACCCAAGGAAGCCTGCTGACGCTCCCCGGCCAGGCACTCGGGTCGATGGACTACATGGCGCCCGAGCAGATCCGCGGCGAGCAGGTCGGCGCCGCCACCGACATCTACGCGCTCGGGTGCGTGATGTACGAGTGCATGTGCGGGCGTCCTCCGTTCGCCGAGGTCCAGGGCATGCGGATCCTGTGGGCCCATCTCCAGGATCCGCCGCCGGATCCCCGCGCTGCTCGCCCGGACATGTCGGATGAGTTCGCCAACACGCTCCTGACCGCGCTCCAGAAGGACGCGGCTCAGCGGCCACAGTCCGCCGGCGAGTACGCCCGAATGCTCGCCGCGGCCGCTGGCTGACCCAGCGCATACATCAGACGACTACTTCCAGCTCACGGCGTAGACGATGTGCTCGCCGAGGAGGCCCTTGAAGTGGAACTCGCCGCGTTCCTCGAACTGGAAGCTCGGGTCGGTCTCGGTGTATTCCTTGGCGGTCGAGGACACGAGGATCTCACCGCCCTTGGCCTGACCGGCGATCCGCGCCGCGAGCACGACGTTCCGGCCCATCATCTGCTCGGGGTTGCCGATGACGAAGCCCGAGTGGAGCCCGACCCGGACCGACAACGACTGATCGTCCGTGGGCGCGGCGGAGAACGTCCGCTGTAGGTCGACCGCCGCGTGAAGACCGGCGTGAGCGCTCCCGAACGAAGCGAGGAACCCGTCGCCCTGGAACCTCGCCACCTGACCGTCGTGGCGCGCGAGGATCTGCTCGACCAATAGGTGGTGGTCGCGGACGAGCTGCTCCCAGCGCTCGGCTCCGAGTTGCTGTGCGGCAGCGTCGGCTTCGGCGATGTCGCTCAGCATCAACGTGACCGCCCCGTCGGGCGAGCTCATCCGCCCGAGCGCCGGCGCCACAGGCTCGAGCGCCGAAGCGATTACGTCGATCGAACTCATTTGCGGCGGCACTTTTCTCTCCTCGTGCTCCCCTGGTCGCGCGCGAGCATACCTTGACACGTCTCCGGGACCACAGCAGAATCGCCGCACGGATGTCGGGGGCTCAAAGCGATCACGGGATTCGAACAAGCGCGTTCCCGCCGATTGGCGACTACGGGTTCCTGTCTGACTGCGAGACGACCGCGCTGGTCGCGCCGAACGGGAACGTCGAGTGGCTCTGCCTGCCGCGGATGGATTCGCCGAGCGTGTTCGCCGCGATGCTCGACCGCGACGCCGGTGGCTTCCGCGTCGGCCCGGCCGACGTGAACGTCCCCGCGGGCCGGCGGTACATCCCCGGCACGATGGTGCTCGAGACGAGCTGGGAGACGCGGATGGGCTGGGTGATCGTCCGCGACGCGCTCTGCATCGGGCCGTGGCACCACGACAACGAGCGCTCGCACAGCCACCGCCGCTCCCCGACCGACCACGACGCCGACCACGTGCTGCTGCGGATGATCGAGTGCGTGCAGGGCTCGGCCGAGATGAAGCTCGAGTGCGAGCCCGCGTTCGATTACGGCGGGCTGGCCGTCGACTGGGATTACACGGGCTCGGGGTACCGCGAGGCGATCGCTCGGTCGGAGGGCATGAACCTCCAGCTGCGGCTGGTCACCGATCTGCGCCTCGGCTTCGAAGGACCGCGAGCGAGGGCGCGGACGACGATGCGCGAGGGCGACGTCGCGTTCGTCGCGCTGGGTTGGTCAGACCACGAGATGCCGACGAGCTACGAGCAGGCGCTTGAGTATCTGAACCGAACGCAGCGCTTCTGGCAGGAATGGCTCAAGCACGGCACGTTCCCCGATCACCCGTGGCGCACGCACCTTCAACGTGGCGCGCTCACGCTCAAGGGTTTGACCTACGCGCCCTCGGGAGCGCTGATCGCCGCGTCGACAACCTCGCTCCCCGAGGCTCCCGGCGGCGATCGCAACTGGGACTATCGCTACAGCTGGATCCGCGACTCGACGTTCACGCTGTGGGCGCTGTACTCGCTCGGATTCGAGGAGGAGGCCAACGACTTCTTCTACTTCGTCGCCGATATGGCGGAGGCCGAGGAGGGACAGCTCCAGATCATGTACGGGATCGGGGGCGAGTCCAAGCTCGAAGAGCAGATCCTCGAGCACTTGTCGGGATATGACCAATCGCGGCCTGTCCGGATCGGCAACGGTGCGTACGACCAGGCCCAGCACGACGTGTGGGGTGCGGTGCTCGACTCGATCTGGCTCCACACCCGCTCGCGCGATCAGCTGCCCGACCGCTTGTGGCCAATCATCAAGCGTCAAGTGGAGACCGCGCTGGAGCGGTGGCGCGACCCCGACCGGGGCATCTGGGAGGTGCGAGGCGACCCCAAGCACTTCACCTCGTCCAAGCTGATGTGCTGGGTGGCCGCCGACCGCGGCGCGCGGCTGGCGCGGATCCGGAACGACGACCGGATGGCGTCCAAGTGGGAGGAGGCCGCGGCCGAGATCCACGGCGACATTTGCGCAAACGGCATCGACAGCCGCGGAGTGTTCGTCCAGCACTACGAGACCGACGCGCTCGACGCGTCACTGCTGATGATGCCGCTGGTCCGGTTTCTGCCGTCTGATGATCCACGCATCCGCGCGACCGTGCTCGCGATCGCCGATGAACTGACCGAGAACGGCCTCGTGCTGCGCTACCGCGTCGGCCAGACCGACGACGGCTTCGCGAGCGAGGAAGGTACGTTCACGATCTGCTCGTTCTGGCTCGTCTCGGCGCTGGCCGAGATCGGCGAGATCGCCCAGGCCAAGGGCCTGTGCGAGAAGCTGTTGTCGTTCGCGAGCCCGCTGGCCCTGTACGCCGAGGAGATCGACGCCTCGACCGGGCGTCACCTCGGGAACTTCCCGCAGGCGTTCACCCACCTGGCGCTGATCAACGCCGTAATGCACATAATCCGCGCCGAGCAGCAGCTCGAGTTGGGCGCGCCGGCACGCGATCGCGAACTCGCGGGCCGCTGAACGTGCGGCGGGCTCGGCGTAAGTGTTTGGTTATCTGATAGTGAGATAGGTTCCACCGCATGCCCTGGGTCGAGGTCTTCGCGGTGTTCTTCGTGTCGCACGAGGTCGGCGACTACATCTTCCAGACGGAATGGCAGGCCACGCACAAGAGCGGCGGGCTGTCGCATCCCGGGGTGAGACGGCGCGCGCTGGTCTCGCACATAGCGACCTACACGATCGCGTTCGTCCCATCGTTCGTGTGGCTGTGGCCGAGCCTGCACTGGGGCGTGATCGGGCTGGCCGCCCTGATCGCGATCCCTCACCTGATCCAGGATGACCGGCGACTGCTGACGGCCTACGCCCGCGTGTTCAAGAAGGCCGACCTCGATGCCCACCCGGAGCTCGGGTTGTCGCTCGATCAGGCATTTCACTTCGTCGCGCTGTTCCTCACCGCGCTGTTGATCGGCACTTGATTTTGGGCCCAGCGCCGCTCGCTTCTTGGCGACCAAACCCTTAGGATCGCCAGCGAGACCTCGAACAAGGAGATTTGTGGATGAGCGCGACCGAGCAGGAGCTACCGGGCCCTGTACTCGAGTACCTGGGTGAGCAGAGCACGCTATCGCTGGCGACCGCGTCGCCGACCGGCGTGCCGCACGCTGCGACCTTCCTCTATGTCAACGACGGGCCGTCGTTGTACTTCTGGTCGCGCAGCTCTACCGAGAGTGCGCGCCACATCGATCAGAACCCGATGGTGGCGTTCACGATCGATGAGTACACGAACGACCTGAACCAGACGCGGGGCGTGCAGGGAGTCGGCGAGGCCTCGGTGCTGCTGAGCGGCGAGCGGATCGCGCGCGTGGCCGACCTGTTCGGACAGAAGTTCCCGGCGCTGTCGCCCGGCGCGACCATGAGCATCTCGTTCTTCCGAATCACGCCGACGGAGATCCAGTTCATCGACAACAAGAAGAGCTCGAGCGCGTCGCCCGAGGGCGTGTTCGGCGCCGAGTTCCACCGCGAGCGCTCATACAGCGTGTTCGGCGGCCTTCCCACGCAGACCGCCCAGACGATTTCGGCGACCACGCAACTGGTCGACGCCGACGCGGACTCAGTGGTCGCGCGGCAGGGCGGACCCGCCGACAAGTTCTTCATCGTCGTCGACGGTGAACTCGAGGTCACCCGCGAGGACGGTGGAAGCACCGAAACGGTGTCCACGCTCGGGCCCGGAGACCTTTACGGGGAGATGGCGATCCTATTCGACAAGCCGCGCGGCACGAGCGCCCGCGCGACCAAGCCGACGAAGATGGTGGTGATCGACGGCGACACCTTCCGGGCCGTCGTCGCTCAGTCGCTCGGGACGACGCGCGACTTCGATCAGATCATCCGCGACCGCCTCGGTCGGGCAAGCTAGCCAGGGGCCACGGGACCGTGCAGACATCCTTCTCGAGTAAGGAGTTCCGAGCCACAGTCGGCGCGTTCGCCACCGGGGTGACCGTCGTGACCACGCGGGGTGAGGAGCACGCCTACGGCATGACCGCCAACGCGTTTTCCTCGGTGTCCCTCGATCCACCGCTGATTCTGGTGTGCGTGATCAGCCCCTCGGAGGGCGCAGACCACATCAGCCGCAACGGCGTGTTCGCGGTCAACATCCTGAGTCAGCAACAGGAGCCCCTCTCGCGCTACTTCGCTTCGCGCGACCGCCCTCGTGGGCGCGACGCCTTCGTCGAGGTGCCGCACCGCATAGGCACCAGCGGCTCGCCGATCCTCGAGGGCGCGGCCGCGTTCCTGGACTGCCGCGTGCACGCCGCCCACGAGGCCGGCGACCACCTGATCTTCATCGGCGAGGTGCTCGAGATCGCCAACAGCGAGGACGGCACGCCGCTGGTGTTCCACGGCGGTGGCTACCGGCTGATCCAGGCGCCTCTCGGCTGAGCCCGAGTTACGAAGACGAAGCGGGCCGCCAGGCGTCGCCGTCGAACTCGAGCTGCAGCGGTTCGGAGCCGTCGTCGACGGCGACCGTCGCGGTACGCGCGGCGAAGTCGATGTGGAGCCTGAGCGAGAGCTTCGCCGCCCCGCCTCCCTGGTCCTTGTGCTGAGGCGTGGTCGGGGGCCCGGCGGGCGAGGCGGGGTTGGGTGCGCCTGACCGCGCACCGGTGGTGAGAGGAGTCGTCTGGCTCGGCGACGGCGAAGATGCGGCCGGTCTGATCGGGGGCGAGACTGTGGGCTGGGGGGGCACCGCCTTCAGCGCGCGCTCGCTGGCGGGGATGGGGAGCTCGCGGACCACGAGCGTGGTGCCACCGACCTCGATCGTGTCGCCGACCGACAGCGTCTGGGGTCCGGTGATCCGCAGGCCGTTGACGAATGTTCCGTTGGTCGAGCCGAGGTCCTCGATCGCGCAGAAGCCGCTGCGGTCCAGGCTGATGCGGGCATGCGACCGGGAGATCTCATCGTCATCGGCGAGCCGTCCGGCCCCGTCGGCGTGGCGTCCGATCAGCAGCTCGTCATCCAGCAGGACCGACATGCCGATCGCTCGCCCGGCAACGACCTCGAGTCGGGCAGTCGCGCCATTCATGCGCCGGACTGTACCGCGACGTTCGCCGGGGTCACGCTGCTCACCGGGCTTGAGCAACCGGCCAGCATCGAGTACGCTGCGCGCGCTATGGCACGGCTGCGTGTAGTGAGTGGGCCTAACGCTGGACTGACGGTGGACGTCGAGCAGGAGCTCGTCATCGGTCGCGAAGACACTGATCTCGCGATCGACGACGACGAGATGTCCGGGCGTCACGCCGTCGTGCGGCGCCACGCCAACCGCCTCCAGGTAGAAGACCTGGGTTCGACCAACGGGACGTTCGTTGACGGCACACGCATCGCCGAGCCGACGCTGCTCGGCGGCGGTGCCGAGATCAAGGTGGGGACAACAGTGCTCGTCGTCGAGGGGGTATTGCCGGTGTCGGATTCAAGCGGGGACATCGTCGCGCCACGTAATGCTACGCGCGTGAGCGCCGCCATCCCACAGGGCGCAGCGCCGCCACCACCACCGTCGGCGACTCCGGTCACGGCCACCGCAGCCCCGCCGCTCGCGGCCCCGACTCAGGCTGTTGGTGAATTCCGTCCGCCGGAGCGCAGTCGCCGGCAGCCGGGACTCGCGTCCCGTTCGTGGGTACCCGTAGCGCTCTCGTTCGGCACGGTGATCATCGTGGCGATCGCGCTCGTCATTTACTTCTCGCAGCACTCGTAGCCGCGAGCAAGCGGCCGCAACGCGTTACTTAAGCGAGAAGTAGAGGATCAGGGCGATTGCGACGAGCGTGAACAGCGCGAGTGGCGCGAGCTGGGCGCGCCGGCGCACCTTTATGTCGAGGTACTTGTCGACCGTCGGGTGTGCGACGTCTCCCGACGCCGCGGGCGCCGGCGCAAGCTCGACGCTTCGCACGGCCGGGTTGACATAGGTTGGCTCGCGTGCGGCCATCGCCATCGCGGGTGGGATCTGGATTACGGCCGAGGCGCGGGAGGCGATGTCCTGCCGAGTTCGCAGCTCGAGCACGCTGACGCCGACGAGCAAGTGATCGCCGGGGTCGAGTCGGGCCGGTCCCTCCAACTCGTTCTGATTGACGAACGTGCCGTTGGTTGACTCCAGGTCCTCGACGGTCGCCGTCCCGCCGGGGGACGGAGTGACCCGAACGTGCTGGCCGGAGACCTCACCGTCTTCGAGGACGAAATCGGACCCCGGATCCCGGCCGATAACGATCGGGCGATCGACTGCGATCTGCTTGCCCGCGTCTGGCCCCTCGATGACTTCCAGATTGATCTCGCCCGCCACGGGCGCGAGCATATCGTCCGAGCCGGTGTTTGTGCAACGGCACCTCGACGAATGGGGGACACATGAACTTGATGGAAACACTGTCCCTTTGGGCTTGCGCGGTTCGAGGTCTTCCAGATAGGGTGCCGCACCATGCCAGCGACAGCAGCACGAGACTCAGTCATCGCCACCGTCGGCGACGGATTCGGTTCACTCCTGGTCCACACCACCGCTCGTTATCTCGGCTTCGAGAACGCGCAGCTGACGGTGTTCGGGCCGAGCGACAACCCGGTGGGTACCTATCAGCAGTTCGCTTACAACCTCGGCCAGACCGTGCTGCGGTCGGAGTCCGAATCGCACTTCCTCGCGCCCGACTGGCCGACGTTCGCCCAGCTCGACGCGTGGTCGCACAAGTCACTCAGACCGTTGTGGCGCACGATCCGTCGCAAGTACAACCCGGGCGTTCCCGAGATCCTGACTGAGGCCGCCGTGGTCACGCGGCGCACGGGGTGGGAGCAGGCACGGATCCCGACGAAGGTCGGGTGGCTGCAGCGACAGATGAACCCGACGCCGCACTTCGTCATGTACGACGAGCAGGCGAACTTCATTGGCCGCGCCAAGCACGTGATGCTCGCTCCGGGCCACGGCCCGCTGTCGTTCCCGCCGCTGCTGGCCAAGGCGCGCAAGGACCCGGCACTCGCCGACCGCATCGTCCAGGCGTACGAGCCCAAGCAGTACGCGGCCGGGGGTCGCTACATCGTGCTCGGCGCGGGGATCGCCTCGGTCAACGAGTGGGCCAACATCCTCGACGCCGGTGGATCGGTGCTGGCGCTGACGCGGAACGAGCAACCCGAGACCCAGGACCTGAACGTTCCCCGCTGTCTGTTCGAGTCGATCGGGATCGATGCCTATACGCGGCTGCCGTTCGACCAGCGGATCGAGTTCCTCGGGCAGGTCCTGCGCGGCACGCGTCCCCAGCGCAGGCAGTGGCTGTCGCGGATCCAGACCGGCCAGCAGGAGGGAAGGTTCGACGCGATCGTCGGCGAGATCGACAAGATCGAGCCGGGACGTGCCGGCCTGCGGGTGTACGTGAAGAGCAAGGACGGCGAGGATCCGGGCTGGCTCGACGTCACCGGCGTCACCGCGGGCACCGGCTTCAATAAGTCGGTGCTGACGCTCCCGCTGATCCGTCGGCTGGTCGAGTTCTACAAGGTGCCGGTGATCGAAGGCAGGCTCAGGCTGCAGACGAACTGTGGCGTGCCGGGGCTCGACCTGCCCGAGTCGCGGCTGTGCTGCATGGGCCTGATCGCCAACAACGTGATCCCGCACGGCGACACGATCGCTGGTCTCAAGTTCATCTCACGCCGGTTCGTCTCGGACTGCGCGCGCGCGGAGAAGCTCCAGAGGCGGTCGTTCCCGTCGCGCATGTCACTGCAGTTCTCTATGGGACGCGACGTGGCTCAGGCGCTCCGCACTGTGTCCCCGACCCAGCAGCTCGCGTAGGGAGAGGTTCACGCTATGTGTCCGACAGTGCTAGGCCGCGTCCAGACCCGGTGGGCGATCCTGATCATCCCGGCGATCATCTGGACGATCGTCTCGCTGATCACCCAGAACCCGAGCTACATCGTGCTGATCGGGTTGTACTTCGTTATCGGCGTCGCGCTCGACACCGCGTTCTATCCGTTCGTCATCCGCTGGCAGCCGCCGTGGCTGACGTTCGTGCTCGCGGTGGGTGAGTTCATCCTCGTGTACCTCGCGGCTAAGAGCCTCAAGGGCATCCACTTCTCCTCCGATTGGATCCCCATCGCCGTGTACTGGATCACGTGGGTGATCGCGATCTGGACGAAGGTCGTGATCCTGCCGCTGGTCTCGCTGAGCTGGATAGAGGACGCGGGCGAGTTCCGCCTGACCAGCTGGTCCGTGGCGCCCGAATACGTACCGCTCGCGGTGACCGCATTCACCCCCGATCTCGCCGAGGGCGGCCCGCCGCCGCTGGCTCGCAAGTTCTCGGCCGCGGTGATCGAGATACCCGAGGAGCTCCGCCGGGCGCCGAGCCCGTCCGGGGTGTTCCAAATTCCAACGGGCCCGCCGCCGGCCTGATCGAAAGCCGATCGCGTCGGACGGCAGGCGCCGGATGATCAGGCGGCTTCGTCCAGCCGGTCGATGACCTCGTCGCGATCGGTGCCGTGCGCCGCGAGCACGAGGTCGAAGTCCGAGCCGTAGAAGCGCAGCACGGCGACGAGAATGTCGCCGGTTCCGACCTTGGCGGCGCCGCGCTTACGCGCGACGCGAACCGCAAGCTCGCTGACGCTCGCGACCGGATCGCGGTCGGCGCGGCCGGCGGGGCCCAAAAGCTCGTCGCCGTCGTCCTGATCGAGATCGGGCAGCGGCGTCTCGCCGACGCCGAGCGCGCACAGCACGCGCGCGGCTTCGCCGTGAAGACGAAGGATCCGCAGCCACCGGAGCGCCTCGGCGTGCCGCGTGGTCGCGAACGGAAGCGCGGTCGAGGCGAGCCCCAGAACCATCGCGGCGTCGGTGCAAAACGGCAGCGCGCTCTCGGCGCGGGCGCTCAGTGCGTCGTCGACGGTCGCGAAGCTGTCGAAGCGGGTGTCGAGACCGGTGAGCTCGAGCAGCTTGCGCTGCTTGGGCGGGAGACCGGCCAGCGCCAGGCGGGCGTCCCGCGGGAGGCGCTTGTGGAAGCCGATGAGCACGCCCAACCCCATCGAGTCCATGTGGGTGAGCTGCGAGAGGTCGAGCACGTAGCGGCCGTAGCCCTTGCCCAGCAGCTCGACTAGGGCGAGCTTCAGATGCGGGGCGGAGGCGAGGTCGAGCTCGCCCTCGACGGCGACGACGCAGGTCCGCTCGTCGACCTCCCGATGAGTGATCCCGATGTTCTCAACCACAATCTCGTTAACGGACGCGCGCGCCGATCCGTTACCGGTGTCCAGGCCGGCTCGACAAACGTACGTATGCCGAACAAGTCAGGCGGTGGTCTGGGCGGCCTCGGCCGGCGCCGCCGGCGGCGACGGCGTCTCGTTCAGCCCCCACAGCTTCATCCGCGCGACGCGGCCGCGGATGTCGACCTCGTCGACGAACACAAGATCCTCCGCGGGCTCGACGAGCGCCTCGCGCGTCGAATCGGACAGGAGCAGCTGGTGCGCAGTGCCCTTCGTCATGCCCTCGATCCGAGACGCCGTGTTCGTCGTGTCCCCGACCGCGGCGTACTCGACCCGCCGCTCCGAGCCGACGTGGCCGGACATCACCCTTCCGCTGTTGAGCCCGATCCCCATACGGAACCCGTCGCCGAGGCCTTCGGACCGGATCCACTCATTGAACCGGGGGAGGCGGGTCTCGAGCATCTCGCGTGCCGTCCGGAGCGCCCGGTCGGCGTGGTCGGGCTGCTCGAGCGGAGCACCGAACACGGCGAAGATCCCGTCGCCCATATAAGCGACGAGCGTCCCGCCGTTGTCGAGGATCGCGTCGCTCATCTCGCTCAGGTAGTGGTTGAGGACCTCGATCACCTGGGCGGGGGTGAGCGACTCGGAGAACGAGGTAAAGCCGCGCAGGTCGGTGAACATGATCGTGCCCTCGCGCTGGATGCCGCCGAGGCGGAGTCCGTCGGCACTCTTCAGGACCTCGTCGACCACGTCCTCGGGGACGAACCGCGCGAACAGGTCAACCGTCCGTATCCGCTCGAACGCCTCGGTGACCAGCTGCACCGCGAGCGCGCCGACGGCGGCCAGGACGAGCGCCCCGAGCGGATACACAAATGTCACGACCAAGCCCGCGTTGAACATCAGCTGGACGAAGATCGCGAACGCGATGCCGAGCGCGACCGCAATCCCGATCAAGACGAGTGGCCGAACCCAGATGCTGGCGAGCGGCACGGCCACCGCGAGCACCACGATCAGCAGGACATCGACCCAGCCGGGGACCGACGACAGCGGGAAGCCGTCGAGGACAGTGGCGATCGCGTTGGCCTGGACCTCGGGTCCCGGCATCGCGGCATCGGTAGGCGTGGGGTGGATGTCCTGGAGGACAGGAGCGGTCGCGCCAATCACGACGATCTTGCCGGTGTACGTGTTCGACGGAAGCTTCGGGCCGTTCTTGGTCCCGTCGGTCGTGCCGTAGTACGCGCTCGAGAACGAGATCGACGGGTACGTGTTCGAGGGGCCGGCGAAGTCGATCCACCGGTTCCCGGCAAACGGTTTGACCTTGTGGCCGGTGGCCACGCCGGCGCTGACGGGGGCGAACGTCTCGAGCTTGGCAATCGAGTACTGCATCTCGCGATCGAAATCTCCGGGCTCGGTCGGAAACAGCCCGTTCGCCGGCTGTACTCCGGCTTGGCGGAGCGCGGACTGCGTCTGGGCCAGCCCGAATAGCTGGACGTTGCCGTTTGTCGGGTCGGTCGCGGTCCAGGAAAGGATCAGCCGTCCGTTAGCGTTGCCGGCGCCGTTCAGGAACGCGACCTCGTCCTTCTGTCCGCGGTCGCTCGGCTGGGTGAACTGGACGTCGAACGCGATCGCCTTCGGGTGCTGCGCCGCAATGTTGCTCATCACCTTCCCGTCGACGGCCCGCGGGAACGGCCATTGGTACGGGATGTTCGCGAGCGAGTTCGAGTCGATCTTGACCTCGAGGATGTTCGGGTGCGGTCGCTGATTGCCCCGGACCGCGAACCGCGAGTTCATCGTGTTGAGGTCGAGCGTGCGCAGCAGGTTCGTCGCGTAGGCGGCGACGCCCAGCCCGGTCGCACCCAGCGCCACCAGTGCAAGCATCAGCAGCTTGAGGTTCCGGTTGCTACCGAATAGCCGCGTCCTCTTCATTTCAAATCACCCCTCGCGGATTGGCCCCATTTCGCCCCTTGCGTCCGCCCCGGCGTCGCGGCACACGGATACGCCGCGGGAGTGTACGGACTCGCGAACGGCCGGACAAGCGCTTGGCAGGTATAGGGTTGACGCGCAGCAGGAGGGCGTTCTACCGTCCCGGAGGGACCGAACGGTGAGAGCAGGACGACGATCAGGGATCTGGGGGGCAGGCGGGGCATGCATGCTGATGGCCGCGCTCGCGGCCGGCGCGACAGGCGCGGCCCCGGGACCGACCCCGACGTTCGCCAAGACCGTCGTGCTCGTACCCGTCAGCGGCACGGTGCTGATCGAGGCGCCCGGCGCCCGGTACGGGTTCGTGCGGCTATTCAACGGACCGACGGAGGTGCCGGTCGGCACACTGGTCGATACGACCGCCGGCCGTGTCAGTCTGAAGTCCGCGAATCCCGCCCCGGGCAGCATCCAGAGCGGTGAGTTCTTCAAGGGAGTTTTCAAGATCGAGCAGAGCAGGCGCGGCAACGGGCTGGTCAGCCTCGTGCTACGCGACACGTCGTCGCGGCTCCTCACCTGCAAGGCGGCGGCCCCGGCACGTGCCGCCGCGCTCAGCAAGCGGATCCTCGGTCTGCTGCGGGGCACCGCCAAGGGACACTTCCGCACCGTCGGCCGGTTCTCGGCGGCGACCGTGCTCGGGACCGACTGGGGCGTCCGGGACCGCTGCGACGGCACCTTGACCGTCGTCCGCACCGGGGTCGTGACCGTCCGTGACTTCGTTCTGCACAGGACCGTGACGGTGCGAACCGGTCAGACATATCTCGCCAAGGCCCCGTGACCACCGACGTTCCAGTGTCGACCACCCCAATCACGATCGTGATCGCCGACGACCATGCGGTCGTGCTGCTCGACCTCCACATGGGCTTCGAGCCTGTCGGCGTCCGCGCCGGATTCGGGGCTGACCGGGATGCGCGAGCGTGCGTTGCTCGCCAGTGGCCTGCTCACCGTGCAGTCCGCCGACTGCGGTCCGACCAGCGTTACCGCCGTGCTGCCGTTGCCACCGGCGTGAACACGCTGAGGTCTCTCAGGAAGCCGACGTCGGCGGCTCCTGAGACGACGGGCCGTCGGTCGTCGCGGGCGGCGACGGGGTCGGCTTCGCGGCGGGGGTCGGCATCGCGGCCGAGAGGCCGCGCGGCGAAGCGCCGAGCGAACCCGGTCCGCTGACCATCGACCACCTGAACTGGGTGACGTCCTCCTTGGGCGCGAACAGCCCCGGCCGCGTCCCGCGCCGGACGAACAGAACCGGTGCCGAGGCGGCGCCGGCGATCGCCGAGCGGGTCGTCCCGAGGCCCTCACGGCGCCACCGGTCCGACAGCCCGAGTACCAGCAGTCCGGCTCCATCGGCCGCCTCGAGGATGCTGTCGCGTCCGCCGGCGACGACCAGCGGCTCGGTGGAGATCCCGGTCGCCTGCTGCACGAGGAGCCCGGCGTCGGCGAGCATGCGCGTGACCGATCCGCCCTCGTCGGTCTGTCCGGCCGCGCCAAGCAACTTGAGTGGTGCTCCGGAGCTCGCGGCCAGCCACGACCCGAGCTCGAGTGCCGCCCAGTCGTGCTCGGCCCCGCCGAACGGGACGAGCACGGGCTTGTCGGGACCGAGCTCGATCGGATCTCCCTCCTTGGCGACCAGCACAGCGACGTCCGACGCCGCGTGCTCGAGGAGTTCGGTCACGTCGCCGAGCGGCACTCCTTCGCCGATCAGCCGCCGGCGGCCTTCTGTGAGTACGAGATCGACGGGCTCGCGCTCGACGATGTGCGCGAGGTCCGAGCCGGGATTCGTCGAGGTCAGCGCGACGCCCCGTACCACCACGCCGTCGGAGGCGAGCTGCTCGCGCAGATCGTTGATCTGCCGCGAAGCGCGCTCCAAGAGGAGGTTCTCCGACTGCAGCCCTCCGCGGACGCCCGCGCCGGCGCCTCGGGGCGGCCGGACCAGACGGGCGATGATGAGCTCGCGCGGGGGCTCTGACCGCGCCAGCGGCTCGGCCAGCGCGACGAGCTGCGCGATGGCGGCATCGGTCTCCGGCGCGACCAGGATCGAGCGGTCGGGCACCGGGAGCTCCGGGTGCGCCTGGACGGCGGCCAGCGCCGCGTCGGCGAACTCGTCCTCGACGGCGGTGCCGTACCTGTTCTTCGGATCGAGCAGCTTCAGCAGCGGTCCCGCCATCAGGGTGGTGACCACCGCCATGATCACGAGCATCGCGAACAGCGTGTTCGAAATCGCGCCGACATCGAGCGCCAGGTTGAGCACAATCAGCTCGGTGAGCCCGCGGGTGTTCATCAGCGTCCCGATCACGGACGACTCCTTCCAACCGTACCCGGCGACCCGGGCGGCGATCGCCGCCCCGGCGAGCTTTCCGACGATCGCGACCGCCACCAGCAGGAGCGTGAGCAGCCACAGCTCTGGGCGATCGAGCAGGCCGACGTTTGTCCGCAGGCCCGTGTAGACGAAGAACACCGGCAGCAGCAACGTCACGACGAAGTCGTCGATCCGGTGGGTGATCTCCTCGCTGAGTCGCGCGTGGCGCGGCATGACCAAGCCCATCACGAACGCGCCGAAGATGAACGCGATGTTGATCTCCTCGGTCACGTACGCCGACAGCAGGACGCCGACGATGATCCCGGCGAACCACGCGCCCGGGATCCGTCCGACCTCGTCGAACGCCGTCGCCATACGGGCGACGATCCGCCGCACCAGCAGCACCATGATCAGGATGTAGACGGTCGCCTCGGCGATCGTCTTGAGGACGTCGCCGAAGGTGCCGGATACCGCGATCGTGGTGGCGAGCGCGATCAGGAACCATGCCGTGACGTCGTCGATCGCGGCGCAGGCGATCGTCAGCGCGCCCACCGGGCGCTTCAGCATCCGCCGCTCGGCCAGGATCCTCGCCAGCACCGGGAACGCCGTGATCGACATCGCCACGCCCATGAACAGCGCGAACGCGACGAACTTCTTCTGCGGCCCGATGAGCTTGTACAGCGGCAGCGCGACCGCGATGCCAAGCAGCAGCGGCACGGCGACGCTCGCGTTCGAGATCGCTGCCGCCTGCGCGACCTTGCCCTTGAGCTGACCGCGGTCGACCTCGAGCCCTACCAGGAACATGTAGAAGATCAGCCCGAGGTTGGCCACCACCCCGAGCGCCGGCAACACATCACTCGGGAAGAACGTCGCCTGGAGATTCGGCGAGATCGCGCCGAGGAGCGACGGCCCGAGCGCGAGTCCGGCGATCACCTCGCCCATCACTCGCGGCTCTCCCAACTTCACGGCCAGGACCCCGAACAGGCGGGCGACGATCAGCACGATCGCGATCGAGAGGAACACGGCGGCTACGAGCTTGTTGAAGTCAGCGCGCTGCTTGGTCGCGGTGAACTTCTCGCCGGCCGGCGAGAGCCCGGACGGAGTGATCAGCGCCGGCTTGGCCGCCGTGGCCGTCGAGGAGACCGGCGTGGCGACGTTCAACGGGATCACCGTGATGTTCTGGAGCTGAAGGTCGTTGGCCGTCGCGGTCATGCGCGCGATGCCGCCTCTCACGCACTTGACATCGCCGGACACCCCGCTCGTGTTGGTGGAGTAGGCAATCGGTCCGAGGTTCTTGCCCGCCGAGGAGTGGAGCGTCGACACCGAGCCCGTGCCGTGAATCGAGAACGAGCTCCCGAAGCACGTCGAGGCGGGGGACAGGGCGTACGTTCCCTGGATGTTCTTTGGCGTCCGCGGCGCCGAGGCGCCCGGCGGCGGTGGAGCGGACTTGAACGCGGCCGCGAACGGGCGGCCGCCGAGGGTGCCGATGATCGAAGCCTTTGCCCCGGGGGTGGCGATGGCGGCGAGCTTGAGCGACCCGCCTCCCGACACGCAGTCGACGGTTCCGGTCAGGCGGTGGGAGTTTCCGGGGAGCGTCGTGGCGTCCAGCCTGAGCTGGCCGCCCAGCGTGTTCTGGTTGTTGGTGAAGTTGACGAACTGCCCGGACTGGAGGACGTTGAACGAAGGCCCGGTGGCGGCCACCTGCGTCGGCGCCGTCGGCGGGAGCGGAATGCCGCCGGCGGGCTTCGGCACCGGTCCGATGCACGGGCTGGCCGCGGACACGGTATAACCGCCGGCGATCGACGGCTGGGCCTTCTCGTTGCCGCCCCGGTCGACCACGAAGATCACGACGGCCACCCCGATTACGGCCAGGATCGCGTAGAAGATGATCAGCCGCCTCGCCAGCTGACCGCGCGGCATTTCCTTCACTCCCGGCATCTACGCCCCCTCGTGGCTCGCTGGTCTTTATTCACCCGGCTGGCGCAGCCCCGCCTGAGCCCGGTCGCGCGAGAAAGTAACCGATCGGAAGCGGGCGACATCCGGCACTGTGCCATCGAACTACATCCGTAAAGTGCCGCAATCCTTCTCCGGAGGCATGCGCAGCCCTAGAGCCCGAGCATCGACGCGATCCGGACCCTCTGGGTCTCGTTCGTGCCGGAGTAGATCGGGGCGCCGATGGCGTCGCGCAGGCCCTTCTCGAGTCCGTACTCGCGTGTGTAGCCGCGCGCGCCGAAAATCTGGATCGCCGACAGCGCCGAGGCCACGTTGGCCTCGCTCGTGATGAGCTTGGCCATTGAGATCTCGGTGGTGACGCTGCGGCCCTTGGCGAACCGCCGCGCGGTGTCGTACAGGTGCTTGCGCGAGTTCTCCAGGCCGATCTTCATGTCGACGATCTTGCCGGCGATGTACTGGTTGGATCCGATCGATCGGCCGAAGGCCTGGCGTTCCTTGGCGTACTTGATGCAGCGCTCCATCCGCTCCTGCATCTCGCCCACCATCATCATGAAGATGCACAGGATCTCGTAGTTCATGACGTGCTCGAGGATGAAGAAGCCCGCGCCCGGCTTCCCGAGGATGTTGTCCTTCGGCACGCGGCAGTCCGTGAACTCGAGTTCACAGAACGGGCACGTGTTCAACCCGAGTTTCTCGATGGGCTCGCCCACGTGGAAACCCGGAGTGTCAGTCGGCACCAGGAAGGCGGTGATCCCGGCGGCACCAACGTCGGTACTCGTCTTGGCGTAGACGGTGATGATGTCAGCGAGCGGGCCGCTGGTGATCCAGATCTTCTTGCCGTTGATGACGTACTCGTCGCCGTCCTCGATGGCGGTGCTGACCATCGCGGTGGCGTCCGAGCCGGCGCCTGGCTCAGAGATCGCGTGCGCGCTCAGGATCTCGCCGTCGATCAGTCGCGGCAGGTAGCGGTGCTTGAGCTCATCGGAGCCGAACTTCTGCAGCGGGATAGCCGCGCTCACGACCTGCGTCGCGGCGCCGAACAGAAGTCCGGTGTCGCGGCAGCCGTACCCGAGGTTCTCGAGCACGTACACCAACGTGAGCACATCGAGGCCGAGACCGCCCCACTCGGTGTCGAACGGGATCCGCAAGACGCCGGACGTCCGGATCAGATCCCATTTGTCGCGGTTGAACCGATTTGCCGCGTCGTCCTCGAGGTGACCCTGGTTGAGCGCGGGGAAGTACTCGTTCAGGGATTTCCTGAGCGACTTCTGCTCGTCGGTCCATTCACCGGTTGGGGCGGTCAGTGCCATCGTCTAGCTCCCGACGACTTCCCCGTACACCGACGGGTGGATGCCGGACTCGCTGATGCGATGCGACTCGTCACCGGTCAGCGCCGGCGTGAACATGCACACGAGTCGCAGGTCCTCGTCCTCGCCGCCGAGCAGCCAGTGCGTGTCGTGCTTATCGAGTGCGTAGATCCGTCCCGGGAAGATGTCGTGCTCCGTCCCGTCCATCTCGATCACCTTGCCGCGTCCCTCGATGCAGTAGCAGGCCTCGAGGTGATTGGCGTACTCGATCAGCGTCTTGGTGCCCTTGTTCACGATCGTGTCGGTCACCGTGTAGCCCATGCCATCGGCTTCGAGCAGGAAGCGACGGCTGAGCCCGTTTCCCCACTCGACGGTCTTCACGTCCTCGACATCACGAATGATCATGTACGCCCCTTGTTGTTGTGGTTTAGGTGGGTGGGATTATTGGGTGGGTGGGATTGGGGTGGGTGGGATCCCCAATTCAAGAAGTAACCCGCGGAAATCATCGACGACATCATGGCCGGCGTTGCGAGCCTCGGTCACCCGCGCCACGCACGTGCTGCCGACGATCGCCGCGTCGGCGCCGACTTCGCCGAGCCCGTCGATGTGGCTCTTGTCCTTGACGCCGAATCCGACCGCGATCGGCACATCGGTATGTGCGCGCAGCTTCTCCATCACGGGGACGAGCGTGCTGTGGTCCGGCGGCCCAACCGTGCCGCTCCGCCCGTAGGCGGCGACCAGGTAGATGTACGCCGAGCCGTGCTCCGCGGCTTCGTCCAGCACCGCTGACTCCGACGTGGCGTAGCAGGTCGTGACGATCGGCAGGTCGACCATTCCCGCCGCCTCGTAGTACTCGGGCTTCAGTCGCGGCGGGAGCCCGTGGACGAGCAGCCCGTCGGCCCCGGACGCCCGCACGCGCTCGAGGAACTCGCGCATCGGCGTGCCCTTGATCGAGTAGCTCCAGTCCGCGAGGAGCGCGATCTTCAGATGGTTCAGCTCGGGGCGGACGTCGTGCACGAACTCGAGTACGGCGTCGCGGTCGATCCCGTCCTCGAGCGCGCGGCTGGCGGACGCACGGATCACCGGGCCGTCGCTGGCCGAGTTCGGAAACGGGATCGCGAGCTCGAGGCAGTCGACTTTGGCGTCGTCGAGCGCCAGGACGAGCTCGCGGAAGGTCGGGAGCGGCGGATCGCCCGCGTTCAGGAACAGCGCCAGTCCGGGCCGTCCGGGTTGGCGGTCGTCGAAGAAGCTCATGCCTGCGCGGCTACCTGCCCGTGCTCGCGCATCCGCTCGATCAGCCGCCCGGGAACGCCGGCGGTCATCGTGTCGGCGGCCAGCTCCAGGGCGGTGGGCCAGTCCGGCGCGACCTCGCAATTGATGGCCAGCGCGGCGGCGTTGAACTTGATGCTCTCGATTGCGCCCGGCGGCCCGTCGCCGCTGATCAGCGCCAGGAAGTGGTCGACAGTCTGCTCGAGGTCGGTCACCGGGAGCAGGTCCTCGAACGGCCGCGCGCTCAGGCCGAGCTCGGTTGGGCTGAGAACGAACTCCTCGCCTCGCGCGCTGTCGTAGACGTGGCAGTCGACGACGCTCATCAGCTCATCGACGCCGACGTCGTTCCAGACCACCCAGTAATCCTTGCTCGGGTCCTCGGACACGAGCGCGCGGAAGGTGGGCAGCACGCTGTGATCGGACACGCCTGTGATCTGCAACGACACCGGTACCGCGGCCAGGAACGGCCCGATCAGGTTGAAGAACCGTCCCACGGTCTTCATGTCGAAGGGCAGGATCTGGCGGGCCAGCATGCGCAGCTCCTTCGGGTACACGAACGGTCCGGCGCAGGCCATCCCGAACGTGTCGAGCATCTCCTCGGTCTGCTCGTAGGAGCTGGTCTGCCGGATGCCCAGCCGGTCGAGCAGATCGACCGAGCCCGTGCGGCTGGCGTAGGCGCGCGACCCGGTCTTGATCACCCGCGCGCCCATGGCCGCGGCCACGAACGCCGACGCAGTCGAGAGGTTGAACGTGCTGGGCCCCCGCCGGTCCCGACGATGTTGACCGTCCGGCGCGGCGGCGGGTCGGGGCGCGGGTTGCGCTCCTTCAGGGAGCCGAGCAGCGTGCTCACTGAGGTGCCGTCCGGCATCCGGGTGGTCAGTGACGCCAGCACCGCGAGCGCCTCGCCCGGGTGCAGGCTCTTGCCGGCCAGGCGATCCCAGAAGTCGCCCCACACCTCCTCCGAGACCGGGTAGCGCTGGGTGACCAGCGCCGCCAGCAACTGAGATGGAGGCCCGCCCACCCGCTTACTCGGCATGCGCCGGGTCGCGTGCCTGATCCACGTAGGCCTTGATCGCGGCCACGGTGCGGAAGCTGTCGGGTCCGAGGTCGGAGTCGTCAACGCCGATGTCGAACTCGTCCTCGAGCCAGGCCACGACCTTGAGCAGGCCGAGGCTGTCCACGACCCCGCCGGTCAACAGGTCGTAGTCGTCCTCGAGATCCTCGACCGGAACATCCGGCATGAACTCCTCGACGATGAACGTCTTGATCTTCGTGGTGGTTTCATCCGCCATTGGCACGACTCCTCTCTAGCTCTGCGGCCACCGCCTTGCGGTCGACCTTTCCAGTTGATGTTTTGGGCAGGGGATCGGTCACGATCTGAATCGTCGAGGGCATCTCGGTGCGGGCCAGCCTGGTCGAGCAGTGCTGGCGAAGCTGCAGGCTGTTGAGCTTCCCGTCGGCCTCGCGGCGAACGGTCGCGTGGAGTCGCGCGCCCGGCAAGCTCGTCCGGCACGGCGATGACCGCGACCTCGATCACCGCGGGGTGCTCCTGGATCGCCTGCTCGACGACCTGAGTGCTCACGCGGACGCCGCGGACCTTGACGTAGAAGTCAGCGCGGCCCTCCAGGGTGAGCGTGCCATCGTCGTGGCGCCGGACGATGTCGCCGCTCTTGTAGTAAGTACGGCCGTCGTCCTCGAGCGTGACGAACTTCCCCTCGTTCAAGGACGACTTCAGGTAGCCCCGGGTCTGGAACGGCGTCCACACCATGAACTCGCCGGTGCCGGTGCCCTCGAGCGCGGTGCCGTCCTCGGTCTGCACCCGGACGATGACGCCGGGTATCGGCTGGCCGACGGGAACGTTCGTCGGAACGTTGCCCTCGGCGAGCCCGAGGAACTCGTGGACGAGGCTGTCGTTGGTCTCGGTACAGCCGTAGACGTTGTAGAAGCGCGCGTTCGGGAACAGTTTGGGAAGCTCGGCGAGCGAGCTCGCCGGGATCTTGTCCCCGGTCGTGATGGCATGCCGGACGCTCGGGAACGTCCGCCCGTTCTCGCGGTTGACGTCGATCAGCAAGCGGTAGAGCATCGGCACGGCCTGGAGCACGTTCACCTCGTTGTCGCCGATGAGGTCGGCGAGGTAGGCGCCTTGCGTGGCCCGGTCCTGATCGACCATGGCGACCGTGCCGCCGTACTTGAGCGTGGTCCAGATGTCGAGCAGGCAGAGGTCGAAGTTGAGCGGCGCGTAGTTGGCGACCACGGTCCCCGGGCGGATCTCGAACTGATCCGCGGCCCAGTCCGTGAACGCGTCAACTCCCGCGTTCTGGAGCGGGACGATCTTCGGTAGCCCGGTCGAGCCCGAGGTCGTGAGCATGAACGTGACGCCCTCGGCGCCGCCCGCCGGCGGCCACTCGGATTTGGGCCCCCGCCAACCCCAACACCTCGTCCGGTTGTGCGCGGGCGTCGTCGACGAGCGCTCGGAGGCTGGCCGCGCTCTCGCTGCGCGGCCCGTGGGGCGACAGAACCTGGCTCGTGCCCGCCTGCGCGAATAGCTGGGCGAGCGTCTCGGACGCGAGCTCGATCGACGGCAGCAGGAATGCGTGGCCCGCGCGCAGGCACGCGATGATGAGCGCGATCGCCTCGGGAGACTTCTTCGCCCGGATCCCGACCGGGCGGTCGAGCGGGAGCCGCGCGCCCTCGATCTCGGCGTGAGCGGCGTCGGCCAGCGCCAGAAGCTCGGCGTAGGAGATCGGCTCGCCGTCCCAGATCAGCGCCGCCGCGTCGGGCCGGCGCTCGGCCTGCTCGGCGAAGTGATCGGCGATCGATCGCGTGGTGGTCTGGCTCATGAGTGGGGTGGGTGGGTTCCGATTACCGGAGACTGCAACTCGGCGCGGTGGCGCTCGAACTCGTCGACCCAGCCCTGGATGCTGTCGGCGCGCAGCAGCCCAGTGCCGATCAGAAGCCCCTTGAAGCCGGAGTCGACCAGCTCGGCGGCGATCCTAGGGTCGAGAATCGCGCTCGCGCTCACCGGGCACGGCGTGCCGGCCTGGATCGTCGCGTCGAGCAGCGAGCGGCTCGTTTCGATGTCTCCGGGCTCGCGCTCGCGGGTGTTGATGTCCTTGTTATTGACCGCGATGACGCAGTCGCCGGGGTGAACCACGGACTCGAGCTCGGCCTCGTCGACGATCTCGACGAACGGGGTGAGCCCGTGACCGAGCGCGAGCTCGATCAGGTGCTGGAAGGTTTTGGCGGGGAGGATCTTCGCGGTGAGTAGGACCGCCGAGGCGCCCATCTCCTTCGCCGCGACGATCTGCTTCTCGCGCGTGATGAAGTCCTTTTTCAGCAGCGGCACGTCGGTCAGGCCGGCCACCTCTTTGAGCATCCCGTCGTCTCCACCGAACCAGCGGCCGGTGACCACCGAGATGCACGGGGCGCCGGCGGCGAGGTACTGCTCGACGATCCCGGCGATCGTCCGGTCGCCGATCAACTCGGCGCCCTCGCCGTCGCTGCGCTTGACCTCCATGATGATCGGCACCCGGCCGGCGAGCAGCGCATTTGTGAACAGGCTAGCCATCTTGATCACTCACTCGTGCTGACCGATCCTTCCACACCCGACTGATCGCCTCGACGTTCTCAGAGGAGATATTCCCATCTGCGGTGCGCGCGTTGGTATCGATATCGACTCCGAGGAATCGCGGGTGCGCCGCGAGCGACGCGTAGTCCGCGCGGTTGGCAGCGGAGATGCCACCGGCGAGCAGGAACGGCCGGGTCAGCTTGTCGGCGAGCGGCGCCACCACGGCCGGATCGATCGTCTGTCCGGTGCTGCCGACGCGGCCGTCCTCGGTGACCACGTCAAACAGGAACACGTCGACGCCCGCCTTCTCGTAGGAGGCGAGCAGCGGCGCCTCGACGCACTCGCTGCCACGGACGTGGAGGACCTTGATCACACGGACCCGATCCCCGCCCCCGATCGCCTTGATCTTGCGGATCGTCCCAGGAGTGGGGTAGCCGTGCAGCTGGATCCAGCGCACCGGTGTGCCCGCGAGCGTCTCGCCCAGTTGCTCGGCGTCCTTGGCGAACGTGACCAGCACCGGCGTCAGGGCTTCGGTGGCGGCTGCTGCGACCGCGAGCTCAACCCAGCGCGTGCGCTCGAGGTCGTGCGGCCCGCCGGGCACTCCCCACCAGAGGCCGACGAAGTCGACACGCTGGGCCGCGAGCAAGTCGAGCTCCGAGCGCTCGACGATGCCGCAGACCTTGACCTTCGTGCCGAGAGTGGGGTCGCTGAGCCGGTCGTCGGTCACGTTCGGCTCGCTCGCTGACGCGGTCGGCGTCGACACGTCACCGACCTCATGCGGGATCGCGGGAGACCGCTGAGATGGTGTCTGGTGGTTGCATCTCCGGCGGTCTCCCGGTCCCAATTTCCCTATGCCCCGCGGCCCTGACTAGGTTCCGACCAAGCCGCTTGCGCCTGGTACGGCCATCGCGGGCGTCTGGCCGATGAACGTCAGGAGGCCGTTCGCGCCGACCTTGTACTCGTCGATGTGATGGGTCGCCGGGGTCGACCCGGTCGCCAGCACATACAGGTAGTGGGTGTCGCTGCTGAGTGTCTCATCGGTGAGCGCGAACTCCTTGCGTACCGGCGTGTTGGCTAGCAGCTTCAGGCTGCCGTTGGGGAACACCCTGTACTGCGAGGTGAATCCCCCCGTCGGGGCCCCGCCGCCGGTGTTGACGACGTAGGCGAACTTCCCGTTCGGGGTGATCGTCACCCAACACGGAGCGGTCCCCTTAGTCGCCACGGTGCTGATCGGAGTCAGCGCACCCGAGGCGGCCACGTTGTAGCTGGCCGCGTCGCCGGATCCCGGAACCGTCAGGCTCGTGACCTGCGACATGATCAGGCGATCCTTCGGATCGAACGCGAACCCGAACGGGAACGGCGTAGTCGCGTTATGGGGTGTGGCTGCACTCGCGGCGCCGCTCGCGCTCACCTTGAAGGTGTCGATCGAGTTCACGCCGGTGGGAGTCGCAAGGGTCGGATCGCCCAGTAGCGACACGACGAGCAGCTTGCCGGTGTTGTTGAAGCCGATCTGCCTCGCCAGACCGGGAACGGTCGGCGTCAACGGGCGGACCGAAGCGGGGATCGGAGTCAGCTGGCCGGCGGCGTTGAAGTGCGCGCCGGCGATGTTGCCGGGCACCGCCGGTCCCGGCATCGGGAAGATCCCCGAATCGAGGACGTACACCAGGTTGCCGTGAATCGTGAGGCTGTTCGGGAAGTTGCCGCCCGAGTTGCGCACGGCGACCAGCTTCAAGCCGCTCGGGGTCGCGAGGAACGAGCTAACCGAGTTGCTGCCCGCGTTCACGGCGAACACGTGCTTTCCGTCGGACGTCTGGGCGAGTTCGCCTTGAGTGTCCAGGAAGGGACAGGTCGGCGCACAGCCCGGTTGGAGCTGCTGGCCTCCCTTGCCCCCGGTGGCGACCGCCTTGACGAACTTGAGATGACCGTTCGCGAAGCGGTTGAAAATCAAGACCTGGTTTTGCTTCGGGCTATTGGTCTCGGTGTAGACCCTGCCGACGACCTTGGCCTTGGATTTACTCGGACTCTTTGCGCCCGCCATCCCAGGCAGCGCAAGCGCGACGACGGCGACCGCCGTCAGCGGACCCAGCACCGACCAGCGGTTGCCGGGATGGAAACGCCCCAACGAAATCACGTAGAACTCCCCTCGTTTGTGCCCGCGCACGACTCTATAGCATCCTCGCCACGAGGATCACTGCGCGGCCCCCGGTCGGGGACCGCGCGACTGTAGCGCATAGCCGGGCGCGCTTGTAATGGGTTTGTGCCGGCTGGAAATCGTTTGTTCATGACCGCGCGTGACGGCGACGACCCTGGCGGGGCCGTCGCCGTCGTCCGTTTTGCGTTAGAACGCGGCTGCTCCCGAAACGCCGTTCGGCAGCGTCGCGGGCGTCGTCTGGATGTGCGTGATGCTTCCGTTCGAGCCCACCTTGAACACGTCGATGTGGCTCGGGCCGCCCATGATGAACGGATCGACCACGTACAGGTAGCGGTCGTTGCCTGAGAGGGCCTCGTCGCTCGGGAAGCCCATGCCGCCCGCGCTGCCCTGTGTGTGCAGCGTCATCTTGCCGCCGTTGCCCACAGACAGGACCGAGATGCTGTTCTTCCCGGTGAACGTGTCCGGCACGGAGTCAGACAGCGTGTTCGAGACGAATGCCCAGCGACCGTTCTTGGTCACCACGAGCCAGCACGCCGCGCGCCCGTTGGTCGAAGTGTTCTTGACGAGCGTCAGCTTGCCGGCAGGCGACACGTTGTAGGTAGCCGCCGTGCCGTTGAACTGAGTGGGGTCCATCGGGTTGGGCATCGTGCCGGAGGGCGTGGCGACGAAGCCGGCGTTGGTGACCAGGATCTGCTTGCCTGAGGCCGAGAACCCGAACGGGTTCGCGATCCCCGGAGTGGCGAACGCGCGTGACGGACCGGCCGCGCCGTCGCGGCTGATCAGGAACGTGTCGATCTCACCGTAGTGGCGCGGAAGCCCGCGCTGGGTGACGACGACCACTCCGCCGTTCTCGGCGAAGCCGATTCCGGCGGTCACGCCGACCTTGTCCTTCTTACCCTTGGGCGTTACCGCAGTGAGCTTGCGGTTCGACCCGGCGATCGGCGTGAGCTTGCCGGTGGCCGAGAAGCTCCAGCCGAAGATGTTGGCGCTTGTCTCGTTGACCACGTAGAGCAGGTGACCGCTGCTGGTCAAGCTGATCGGGAGTTTCCCGTGCGAGGAGACGTGGGCGACCAGCTTTGGTCCCGACGCCGTGATCCGGAACGAGCTGACGCTGTTGTCTCCGGCATTCACCACGAACAGCAGCCTGCCGTCGGGCGTCAGGTTCACCGAACCCGAGGAGTCGACGATCGGGAAGCCGAACGGCGCCGTGCTCGCGATCCCCTTTCCGCCGGTCGAGATGACCTTGCGCTGGGTTAGGGTGCCATTAGCCGCGCGGGTGAAAACGATTACCGAGTTGCCCGAAGGATCGTTGGTGGTCGTGTAGACCGCGTGGTAATTGACCTTGTTCGTGCCGGCTTGCTGCTGCGCGCTCGCTTGCACAGGCACCACGGCGATGGCGGCAACGGCCGCGGCGACGAGCAGCACGAGTAATTTCCCCGCGCCGCGATGAGAACGTCCGAATGACCTCAAAATGCCCTCCAGTAGGTCTTTTGCGGTCCTGCGCATACCAGGGCCGCGTGAGTGAGTACGACTGCTGTTAGAGAAATCGCGCTGTTGCGCTACGCGATGCTGGCTTCTTGCCGTGCTGCTTCCAAGTCGACCGGCCTGCACAGCGCCTCGAGCGCGGGCAGTTGCTCGCCGGCGGCGATCCCTCCCGCCTGCAAGAACAGATCAGCGAGGTGAAAGTCGCGCCACTCCGAGGGCCCGAACCTTGGCGTGATCACGACGTCGGCGAGGGCAGCGTGGCGCGCGCTCGTGTCGAGCTGGCTCAGATCCATCGCCTCGAGGATCGTGTCGAGGGGGCCGCGGCGTCTTGGTTTAGCTGGCTCGCCTTCGGGTTCGTCGAGGACGCCCGGCCAGCGCTCCAGCGATTCGGTCCCGAGCAGGTTCACTGACACGACGATGTCGGCGCCGTCCTCGAGGACGGCCGCGGTCGGGACCGGGACGAGCGCGATCGCGTCGATCAGCCGGTGCCCGTTGCGCTCCTGCGTGGGGAACACCCCAGCCACCGACAACGCCGAGAGCAGCGCCTCCCACAGCGGCCCCTGCCGCTGCGCGACCGGAGCCCGTGCGGTGAGATCGACCGCCATGATCACGAGCGGGATCTGAGTGTGTGAGAAGAACGCGCCCTTGGTCGCTTCCTTGAGCATCCCGGTCAGCGTCTCGAGGCCTACCGACCCGACCAGCGGCGACTTGAACAACTGGCCGACGTTCTCGTCGCTGAACGCCGCGCGGAAGCGGGCGTCGACGTCGGCGGCGTCGTAGCCGAGCGCCAGCTGGCTGGCGACGAAGCCCCCGATGCTGCTGCCGCCCACATAGTCCACCGTATAGCCGGCCTGCTCGAGCGCGTGCAGGACGCCGACGTGCGCGTATCCCTTGGCCCCACCGGCGCCGAGCGCGACGCCCAACTTCGTGCGGGTCAGGTGGCGAGCGATCCAGGCCAGGTCCCTGTCGGCGAGCGGGAAGTCGGGCTGGCGCGGACAGTCGCGGATCACAAGCCGGAGTGCGCCCGGGTGCCACATCTGGCTGGCCTGGCGGGCCTCGTCAGATACGAGCACGATCTCGAGTTGGCGGCCCTCGGAAGCCGCGGCGACGTTCCCGAGCCGGCCGGCCTCCTCGGCGTTGCCGACCAGCGCGACGACGCGGTCGGCCTGGTCGAGCAGCACGCCGACGGTGTCGGGGTCGAACTCGCTCGGGATCAGCACGGTGTCGTTCTCGCTCGCGAGGTGGTCTGATGCGGTGAGCGCGCCGGCGAGCGACAGCGAGCGGTCGAGCACGGTCACCGGGCGGGGGCTGGCGGTGCGCGCGGCGGCGACGATCCCGCCGATGACTCCCTTGAGCGAGGGGCCGGCGATCACCCCGATCTCCTCGCCGCGGGTCGAGCTGCTTCGGACGCTCGCGCTGAACAGTGCGGCGCTGTGCGCGCTCGCCCGGAACAGGCGCTCGCGCTGGGTCTGGATCACGTTGATCAGGACCCGCGGGAAGCGCCCCGCGAGCTCGAGCAGGTCGGACGCGTCGAGCTCGAGCGTCTCGGTGATCGTGCTCGCCGATACGGTCGCGGTGCGCTCGGTCCCGGTGATCGCGTCCTGGGCGCCGATCACGTCGCCCTTGCGCATCCGCAGCTCGATCTCGCCGCCGCCGGCGGTGGTGCCCGCGGTCCAGATCACGAGGCCGCCGGTTATCAGCCAGATGCGGTCGCTCGAGTCACCCGCGGCGCACAGCTGTTCGCCGGGCGCGAACCGGCGCGGACGCATGCGCGCGGCGACGACGTCGAGCTCCTCCTGGGTCAGGCCGTCGAACAGGCGGCTGCCGCCGAGGGACGCATCCCGGGCCATTTGGCTAGGTCCCCCCGAAAGTCATTTGCGGCGGAGCGTAAGCGGGATCCGGCGGCCTCGTCAAGGACAGAAATCCTCACAGACGGCCGCGGTCCCGCGTATAGACTCACGCCGGCATGGACATAAGAGAGGCGCGGGGCGTATCTGGAAGCCTGCCGATCGTCACCGGCAAGAAGCTGATGCTGTTCGCTGGGCGGTCCAACCCGGAGCTGGCGGCGAAGATCGCGCACAAGCTCGCGATCGAGCTCGGCCACATCACGCTGAAGACGTTTTCGGCCGGCGAGGTGTACTGCCGGTTCGACGAGTCCGTTCGCGGCGCCGACGTGTTCATCGTCCAACCCACGTGCGGCAATCCGGAGACCGGGGTCACCGCCAATGACGCTCTGATGGAGCTGCTGGTGATGATCGATGCGGCGGTCGGCGCGTCGGCCCACCGCGTGATCGCGGTGATGCCGTGGTACGGCTACTCGCGCCAGGACAAGAAGTCGGCGCTACGCGAGCCGATCACCGCCCGGCTGGTGGCGCAGCTGCTCGAGACCGCCGGCGCCGACCGGGTGCTGACCGTCGACCTTCACGCCGGCCAGGTCCAGGGCTTCTTCCGCAAGCCCGTGGATCACATGACCGCGCTGCTGTTGATCGCCGACTACTTCGGGGGGCTCGAGCTCGAGGACCTGGTCGTGGTCGCCCCCGACGTCGGGCGCGTGAAGCTCAACCACAAGTTCGCCGACATGCTCGGCGCGGACCTCGCACTGATGACCAAGGAGCGGCCGGCGCAGCAGGTCGCCGAGGTCGGCTACGTGATCGGCGACGTGCGCGGCAAGACCGCGGTGATCCTCGACGACATCATCGACACAGCGGGCACGCTGAGCGCCGCCGGTCAGACCGTGCTCGACGAGGGGGCGGCTCGGGTGTTCGCGGCCTGCACCCATCCGGTGTTCTCGGGTCAAGCGTACGAGCGGCTCGCGAGCTCACCGTTCGAGCAGGTCGTCGTGACCGACACAATCCCACTCCGACCGGGGGCGCCGGACAACGTGGTCGTGCTGTCGTGTGCCGGGCTGCTCGCCGACACGATCCGCCAGATATTCACGGACGGATCGGTGAGCGCGGTGTTCGGCGGCGAGAACCAGTTGTTCTGAGCTGCGACTCCTGTCCGGACGATGATTAGGACCCTGCCCACCCTCCACGGGCGCTGAGCGAAACGAAGCCCATGAACGGCGCGTGAACTGCGCGCCCGCGCGAGTTGCAGGCGAATCAGGGTTGCGTCATGATGCCCCGTGGACGTGGACCGACGAGGGGGCTGTAACCGGGGCTCGGAGACGCCGACGGCGCACGGTCGGCACGTCGGCACACGCGCAGCCGCGACTTGTGACCCCGACCAACCGAGGAGGAGCTGATGGCAGACGACCGTTCGGCGTCGATGCTCGAGATGATGGCGATCGATGCACCGCACGGCCACTACGACGTAGCGATCCTCGGTGGAGGCCTGGCCGGTTTGACGCTGGCGCTGCAGCTCAAGCGCGAACGGCCCGAGACGCGCGTGCTGGTCACCGACAAGCGCTCGGAGCCCGCCCCGGAGGCGGCGTTCAAGGTCGGTGAGTCGAGTGTCGAGATCGGCGCGTACTACTACCGCGAGGTGGTCGGCATGCGCGATCACCTCGAGAAGTATCAGCAGCGCAAGCTCGGGCTGCGCTTCTTCCTCCCCGCCGGGGACAACTCCGACATCACCAAGCGCGTCGAGTTCTGCACGCCCGGTCACCTCGACGCGTTCACCCATCAGATCGACCGCGGGCGGTTCGAGAACGAGCTGTTCCGTCGCGCCCGCAAGGCCGGCGCCGATGCGTTCCGCGGGTGGCGGGTCCAGGACATCGAGATCGGGTCCGACCAGCACACGATCCACATGTCCCAGGAGGACGAGACCTGCAGTGTGACCGCGCACTGGATTGTCGACGCGAGCGGCCGCGCGAACATCCTCCGACGCAAGCTCGAGCTCGGCACCGGGGTCGACACCGGGCATTACTGCAACGCGTCGTGGATCCGGCTCGCCGGCGGCCTGGACTTCGAGGACTGGACCGACGACGAGGAGTGGCTCGGTCGGATGCCCGAAAAGGGTCTGCGCATCCACTCCACAAGCCACTTGATCCAGCCGGGTTACTGGCTGTGGCTGATCCAGCTGGCCTCGGGGCCGATCTCGATCGGCGTGTGTGCGGACCCGCGCTTCCACGACTGGGAGGAGATCAACAGCTTCGAAGCGTGGATGGAGTGGCTCAAGCACAACGAGCCGCAGCTGCACGCCGAGATCGACAGCCGGCGCGAGGACGTGCTCGACTTCCTCCGCGTTCAGGACTTCTCGTACGGGTCGACGCGCTTCTTCTCGCCCGACCGCTGGACTCTGGTTGGCGAGGCGGGCGGGTTCCTCGACGCCCTGTACTCGCCGGGGTCCGACTTCATCGGCTTCTCGAACACGTTCAGCGCAGAGCTGATCGAGCGCGAGCTCGACGGCGAGGACGTCACCGAGCTCACCGAGTTCTACAACGACTTCTATCTGAACCTGTTCAACACCACCGCTCACCTGTACCGCGACAACTACCAGCTGTTCGGCAACCCGCAGGTGATGATCGCGAAGTTCGTCTACGACAGCTCGACGTACTTCACCGGGATCGGGAACGCCTTCTGCCACAACCGGATGCGCAAGCCCGAGGACATAGAACAGCTCAGTGAGATCCTCTCGGAGGCCATCCAGATGATCCCGGTCATGCAGCAGCTGTTCCGCGACTGGAATGCAATCGATCAGCGCCAGTTCGAGGGCGTGTCCGTCCTGTCCAGAGACATGCGCCCCTACATCGAAGCGCAGGCCGACATGGCGCAGCCTGCCGAAGGCGACGAGGTGTTCGAGCGATCGCGCAAGAACCTTAAGTACCTCAAGGCGCTCGCGGTGTGGATCTTCCACAAGGC
Organism: uncultured Solirubrobacterales bacterium; assembly: GCA_963737055.1. Lineage (GTDB taxonomy): Bacteria > Actinomycetota > Thermoleophilia > Solirubrobacterales > Solirubrobacteraceae > Palsa-465. The sequence continues at coordinate 324,203 of CAVTRE010000007.1, forward strand.
CGCGAGCAACCTTCCCGAGCCGCCGGACGAGAACCGCCCGATCAACTGGCTGGCGATCAGCCTGCATCCCGAGCGTTGGGAGGCCGACGGCCTGTACTCAGACGATGGAATCAGCCTCGTTCAGGCGCGCGAGATGCTGCCGGGAATCGAGGAGATCGACCTGGAGGCGCGTGGAGCCGTGGTCGCGGCCTGAGCCTCTCCGACCAAGCCAGAGAATTCGTGAAGGTGGACAAAGGAGACACAGGTGGGCAGCAACGAGCAGCCGGCTGACAGCTACGACGTCGCGATTCTCGGGGGTGGCCTGGCCGGTTTGACGCTGGGGCTTCAGCTCAAGCAGACGCGTCCGGAGACCAGCATCTTCATCGCCGAGAAGCGCAAGGGCCCGGCGCCGGAGGCTGCCTTCAAGGTCGGCGAGTCCACGGTCGAGGCGTCCGCGCACTATTTCGCCGACATCATCGGCGCTCGCGAGCACCTGGAGTCCGACGAGGTGGAGAAGTACGGGCTGCGCTTCTGGTTCCCCGCCGGTGACAACTCCCAGATCGCCGAGCGGATCGAGCGGGGTCCTGGCCAGCCGCTCGCCCATCCCACCTTCCAGCTCGATCGCGGGCGGTTCGAGAACTACCTCGGCGAGCGGAACCTCGCGGCCGGCGTCGACCGGTTTGGCAACTGCCGCGTTCAGGACGTGACCCTGGGCGCCGACGAGCACGAGATCACCGTGACCTACGAGGGTGAGGACCGAAAGGTCCGCGCCCGCTGGATCGTGGATGCCGCCGGTCGTTCCTTCATGCTGAAACGCAAGCTCGACCTGCTCGAGGACAACGGCCACATCGTCAACTCCGCCTGGTTCCGGCTGGACGGCGGTCTGGACCTCGAGGATTGGGCCGATCCAGACGACGAGGAGTTCTTCGGGCGCATCTACGAACGCGGGGTGCGCAAGTTCTCGACGAACCACCTGTGTGGGCAGGGCTACTGGGTGTGGTTGATCCCCCTGGCCTCGGGTCCGATTTCGATCGGGATCGTCGCCGACCCGCGCTTCCATCCGTACGAGGAGATGAAGACGCTCGATTCGGCGCTCGATTGGATCCGCCGCCACGAGCCCCAGCTCGGCGAGTCGCTCGATAGCCGCGTCGACCAGATCGAGGACTTCCTCAAGGTCGAGAACTTCTCGTATGGCTGCAAGCAGTGCTACTCGGGCGAGGAGCGGTGGTCACTGGTCGGAGAGGCGGGCGCGTTCCTGGATCCGTTCTACTCGCCCGGATCGGACTTCATCGCGATCTCGAACACGCTCACGACGGACCTGATCTCCCGGTACCTGGACGGGGAGGACATCGTCGAGCGGGCGAAGACGCACAACGACCTGTACCTGAGCACCTACCGGACGAATCTGACCCAGTACGAGACCCAATACGAGTTCTGGGGCAACGCGATGGTGATGACGGTCAAGATCTGCGCGAACAACATCCTCTATTGGGGGACCGAGGCCGTGTTGTTCTTCCACGACAAATACGCCGACGCGGAGTTCATGGCCTCGGTGCGGCCAGATCTCGAGCGCGTGTGGGCGATGACACGCCGGCTGGAGGCGATGTACCGCGAGTGGAACCAGCTGGAGAACCGCGAGTGGCGGCGTGCGATTGTGCCCACGCACGGCTTCCCGGCGATGTTCCAGCGACACCTCGAGCTGACCGGCAACTTCGACGACGACACGCTCAGGGCCAAGATCGCCGGAACCGCCGAGCTGATGGAAGCGTTAGGGGTGATCGCGTTTTCTCGCGCAGCTCAGAATCTGGGGGACGCGGCGCCCGGTCAGGACGTGAAGATCAACCCGTACGCGGTGTCACTGGATCCCGAGCGGTGGGAGGCCGACGGCCTGTTCGACGGGTCGGGTATGTCGCTGGCCGAGGCTCGGGAGACCGACGCGGCCGGGCTCCAGAACCTGTTCCTGGAGGCGGTGGCGCAGCCGGTCTGATTGGCCCGGGTTCGCTCGGGCGCGCCGGGGTTTCGCTCAGGCGGCTCCGGGGCGCGTGAGCGCCTTGACGAACTCCTCGAGCTGGTCGGTGCGCCAGCACTCGAACGCGGTGCAGTGCTTCTCGTAGGCGGCGATCACGCTGTCGCCATAGTTCCAGTACAGGCGCGGCTCGGGGTTCAGCCAGAAGGTGCGCCCGGCCTTCGCTGTGATGGCGGCGAAGACGTCGTCTCTTGGCGGGCGTCCGTTCGTGCGAGCGTCGCCGAGCACGATCACGGTGGCTCTCGGGTGGAGCTCGTCCTCGATGGTGGTCAGAAATTCCAGCCAGACGCGGCCGTAATCGGTGTAGCCGGAGATGTCGGCCACTCCGGCGTCTCTCGAGATCGCCTCGCTGGCGGCACGGAAGTCGCGCTCCTTTTCGAACACCTCGGTGACCTCCGAGATGCGTTCGATGAAGACGAAGCTGCGCAGCTTGCGGAAGGCGTCATGGAGGGCGTGGAGGACGGATAGGAAGAACGTGCTCGCGCTCGTGACGCTCGTGGACACGTCACACAGCACGAAGATCTCCGGTCTCCTCGGTCTCTTGGGTTTGTATTTGAGCGCGACGGGGACGCCGCCGGTCTGGAGCGAGGCGCGCATGGTGCGGCGGAAGTCGACGTGGGCGTGGCGATTGTGGCCCTTGAGCTCGTGGCCCTGGGTGGCGAGTCTTCTCTTCAGTTGCGCCACCACGCGGTGGACGGCGGCCAGGTCCTGGATCGGACCGCTCGGGAGCGCGCGGTCGAGCTCGTTCAGCGGGCGCTTGGGGGGGAGGCTGGCCGTCCGCTCGATCAGGTTTCTTTCGAGCTCGCGCCTCAGGTGCTGCTCGAACTTCCGGAGCTGGTCTCGGGGGAGGCCGTCATGGCGGGGGTCGTCGTCCGGTAGATCGGGCTGGGGCTCGGTCCTCAGCCCGAGGGCTCTTCTGATCCGCTGCACGTCGACCCCGAGGACGCCCGAGCCCTCGCCGCGGCCGAACGCGGCGATCGCCAGCCGGGCCAGGTCTCGGAGAGCGGCATCCGACCCGTCCCTGAGCGCGGCCGCGATCTGCTGGCGGAGCGTGTCGAGGTTGATGTCGCCGGGGGGCTCGCCTCCCGCTTGGGCTTCCGTGATCCGCTCGCGGGCGGCCTGGGCCTCGGTGGCGCGGAAGAAGAACCGGTCGAACACGAGGTCGAACACGCGCCGGTCGTCGTTCGACTTGGCCAGGGTCGCCGCGAGCGCCTCCTTGAAGTCACTCTGGTCTGTCCAGGTCACGAGACTCAGCGCCTCGAACGCGTCGAGGATCTCGGAGGTGCCGATCGCGACCCCCTCGCTGGCGGAGGTCCTCGGCGAAGGACAGGAGCTGGCCGTCGAGGTTGCCGGGCGGGTGGTCGGGAATCCCGCCGTAGATCGCGGCGTTCTTCGCGGTCCTGTTAGGCGGCGGAGGCATCCTGCTGCTGGAGCGCGACGCCGACCCGTGCCGCCACCGTGTCGAGGTCGGTGCGGTGCTTGACGATCACGCTCATCGTCTCGATGAACGTGTCGTGGTCGATGTCGTTGGCCCCGAGCAGCAGGAGCGTGCGGGCCCAGTCGATCGACTCGGCGATGCTCGGTGGCTTCTTGAGGTCGAGCTGGCGGACCTGGTGGATGATCTCGGTGAGCTTCCGGGCCACGGTCTCGTCGAGCTCGGGGGCGTGGAGGCGGACGATCGCGAGCTCGTGCTCGAGGTCCGGGTAGTCGAGCCACAGGTACAGGCAGCGACGCTTGAGGGCTTCCGTCAGCTCTCTCGTGTTGTTCGAGGTCAGGAGGACGACGGGCTGGGTCTTGGCCTCGATCCGCCCGAGCTCGGGGATCGAGATCTGGAAGTCGGAGAGCAGCTCGAGAAGCATCGCCTCGAACTCCTGGTCGGTCTTGTCGATCTCGTCGATGAGGAGGACGACAGGCTCTTCTGAGGCGATCGCGGTCATGAGAGGCCTTGGCAGCAAGAACTCCTCGCCAAAGATGTCCTCCTGCACGTCCTGCCAGCCGGCGTTGTCCGCCTCGGTCTGGATCCGGAGCAGCTGCTTGCGGTAGTTCCACTCATACAGCGCTTTGGCCTCGTCCAGCCCCTCGTAGCACTGGAGCCTGACCAGGGTTCGCTTCAGGTAGGCGGCCAGGGACTTGGCGAGCTCGGTCTTGCCGACGCCGGCGGGTCCCTCGACCAGCACCGGCTTGCCGAGCCGGGTGGCCAGGTATGAGACCAGCGCGGTCGACTCGCCGGGGAGGTAGCCGACCTCGCGCAGGCCGGTGGCCAGTTCCTGGGGGCTTTGTGGCGCGGGAGTCACGGTCTGCATCGCGGCAGATCAAATATAGGCATCGCTCCGAAACAAGTCGGTCGGGGTGGGCGCCGCCGGGTGCATCCTGGGGTGCGTGACGCGTGATTTCGTGGGTCATGTCCGCACACTCGGCGCGCTCCGGGCGGTGAATGTGCGTTCACGCACCGATACGGGTCACGACCGCACACCGGGCGTTTGCGGGATGGCGAGTGTGCGGTCATGACCCACCTGGATGGGAGGAGGGACGCGGCGGTGGCGGGGCTGGCCGGCGCCCAGCGGACAATCGTGGGGCACGCACAGCTGCTCGAGCTCGGGTGCAGCCGGCGCACGATCGCGCACTGGGTAAACCGGGGCAGGCTGCACGTCCGCTTTCTGGGCGTCTACTCCGTCGTCGATGGCGATCTGCCTCCGTTGGCGTTGGAGCAGGCGGCCTTACTTGCATGCGGCGAGCACGCTTTCCTCAGCCACCGGTCCGCGGCGTACATCTGGGGCATGCGCAAGGCGCCACCCGTGAACCCCGAGGTGTCGGTGGTCGGGAGGTATCGCCGGTCGTCGCAAGGCATCCTCGTCCACCGGATCGGCAGCATCGACCGGCGTGAGGTGAAACGGCATGAGGGGCTGTGGGTGAGCACGCCGGCGCGGGCGGTGCTCGAGGTCGCTGCGGTGGCGCCGGACGAGCTCGTCGACGTGGTCGAAGAGGGGCTGGCGAACCGACGGATCAACACGCGCCAGCTCGAGGCGGTGCTCGCCCGGAACCGGCCGTGCCCCGGCGCCGCTCGCCTGGCGGCGCTGCTGGGCGACGAGAACGCCATGACGATCACGCGCTCGGACGCGGAGAAGGCCTTCCTCAAGCTGATTCACGACTCCGGACTGCCCCGCCCGGACGCGAACGTGAAGCTCGGACCCTACGTCCCGGACTTCATCTGGCACCGCGAACGGCTGATCGTCGAGATCGACAGCCCGACGTTCCACGCCGGTCCGCGCTCCTTCCAGAACGACCGCAACAAGGATCTGTTCTACCGGGACGCGCACTTCGATGTCCTGCGTTTCACGCGCATGCACGTGATGCATCGGGGGCCGATGGTGCTCGCCAAGGTCGCGCAGGAACTCGCCCGGCGGGCGGTGACCGATTAGTCGCGGTCCAGCCGGAGCGTCTCGTCGTCCCGGTCGAGCCGGAGGGTGTCATCGTCCCGGTCGAGCCGGAGGGTGTCATCGTCCCGGTCGAGCCGGAGGGTGTCGTCGTCCCGGTCGAGCCGGAGGGTGTCGTCGTCCCGGTCGAGCCGGCGCGTGTCGTCGTCGCTTCCGAGCGGAATCGTCAGCTGCTCGTCGGGGCGTTCGCCCGCTGCTTCGTCCGAGGGCTTGGCGGACCGCATCTGCGGGGTTGGGTCGACGTCCGCCGGCTTCGCCCGCCCGAACGGCATCGTCGGCGGGTCATCCGGGACGACGCGTTCGAACAGGTCGGCGGCCGATGGCCGCCGGCGGGGACGGTCGGGTGCGGTCTCGGCCGGCGCGGTGTCGGCCGGCGCGGGGGCGGGCTTCGGTGGCGCCGGCGCGTCCGACGCAATGGCCTCGTACGTCCGAGAGCGCCGTCGCGGTGGCGCGGGGGTCCGAGACCGCGGTGGCGCCGGGCTCTCAGACCGGGGTGGCACGGACGTGCGGGACCGGGGTGGTGCCGAGTTCCGAGACCGCGGTGGCGCGGACCCGGGCCCGGGGGATGCGGCGACCGGCGCTGGCGCCGGCGCCCGTTGGTACATGACAGTCGTGGCGGCCGCGTTCGAGCCGGTGGGCGGGCCGTGCTCGCCCGGAAGCGGGGGCTCGGGGCGGTGGGCGGCGCGGATACGCGAGCCGCTGTAGGCGAGGAACGCCGCTGCCGCGAGGGCGAAGAAGATGCCCCACTCGATTCCCGAGGTGGTGGCCGATGGGCCGTTGGTGGTCGCGCCCTGCTTGTCGAAGATCCGCCACACGATCAGCACGCAGGTCCACAGCCCGGCGGCCGTGATCACACCGCCGTCTCCGCCCGGGAGGTGGAAGGCGCGGCCCTCGGCGCGCTGGAACAGGAGCACGAGCACGCCTGCGGCGACGATCAGCACGGCCGCCTCGACGAACGAGAATGCCCCCCACCCGGTGATCGAGGCGCTCGCCGACTGCAACTTGGACGTCTTCGCGGTGGCGATCAGCGTGACCTGATACCAGGGCAGGAACAGCGTCACGAACAGCCCAACCGAGGCGTAGGCGGCCAGGCGAGATTCGCCCGGCAGCGCTTTCCACGCGCGGACGAGCCGGTTCGTCCCCGACCCCACGCGGCGCGCGGCGCCGGCGGAGCGCCCTTCGCTCATGCCCGCAAGCCTGCCACAGCCCGATTGTACGGCCGCCGGCAGCGCCGAACTAAAGGATCGGGATGTCCTGGACCTCGACCCCCTGTTCGCGCCGGCGGTCGAGCCGATCGAGATACCAGTCGATCAGGGCGCGGAGCGCCAGTAGCACCTCGCGGAAGGCGGCGATCAGGCGCTGCTGGAGGTCGGGTGGGATCAGATCGCGCACGGCCTGGACGAGCGCCACCAGCGGATCGAGCTCCGAGGTCGACTCGCGGGCGTCGTCGGTGGTCTGCCAGCCCGATGGGGGAGGGGCGCCAGCAGCCGACTCGCCGGCGCTGCTCGCCACGCGCGCCGCCGCCGCCGCGGCGGCCTGTGCCATCAACCGCTCGGCCGCCTCGGAGGCCTGGTCGAGGCGCTGCTCGAGCCGCCGTAATGCCTCCTCAGGGGACCCGGGCTCGGGGACGCGCCCGGGCTCTTCAGGCGAGCTCGGCATCTTTCGCTCCCCGGAACGTCACCGCGAGTGTTCCGTCCTCGAACGTGGCCGCCGTCGGCTGGAACGCCGCCAAGGCGGACGGCAGGATGATCGTCCGCCGCTGACCGTCGACGCCGACGACCAGCTCGAGCCCGATCTTCTTGAGCGAGATGTCGCCCTTACGCGCGAACGGCAGCACCAGGCGGAGCTCGGCGCCGTCCTCGGACACCTCGAGCTCCTGGGTGAGACGGCCGTGGAGGACCGCGGCTGGATCGCGGTTGCCCGAGGCCGACCCGAACAGCGCGTCACCCAACCGGTCGAGCATCTCCGCGCCGAGGACCTCGGTGTCGAAGTAGGGCGCGCACAGCACGGGCACGGGCGCGAACGCCGAACGGACCAGCTCGAGGTGCTCCTCCTGCACGCGGCGCCACGCAGCGAAATAGTCCCCGACGTCAGCCGGAAAGACCCGGTTGACGATCACGGCGTCGGTCAGATAGCCGTACAGGTTCAGATAGGTGAACGTACGCATCGCCTCGCCGATCACCATCTTGTCCGGATTCATCACCAGACGGACCGTGGAGCGCGTCCGGTCGCGGAGGATCTCGTTCATCTCGATGAGGTTCTCGGACAGGCGCTGGATATCTGCGAAGACCGCGGAACTCGGAAGCTGGATGTCGAGCAGCGACCGCGCCAGCGGCCGCGCGGCGGCGAGGATCTGGCGCTCGAGCGGGAACACCTTCTCGATCCACCACCGCGCGACATCTGGGAACGACAGCAGACGCAGCGTCTCGCCGGTAGGGGCGCAGTCGACGACGATCGCATCCCAGTCGGGCGAGCGGTGGGCCGCCTGGAGCCGAAGCAGCGAGAACAGCTCGTCCATGCCGGGGGGAACCGTCAGCTCCTGGGCGGAGATGCGGTCGATACCGCGCTCGATGAAGACCTCGCCGAGCCACTCCTGCACGCCCGACCAGTGCCGCTCCATCTCCTCCTGGGCGTTGACCTCCTGTCCCCAGAGGTGGTCGCCGGCGGGGCTTGGCTCCGGCCCGAGCGCGGCGCCGAGCGACTCCGACAAGCTGTGCGCGGGATCGGTCGACATCACCAGCGTGCGCAACCCGGATGCCGCGCACGCGCGCGCGGTGCTCGCGGCGACTGAGGTTTTCCCGACACCGCCCTTGCCGGTGTAGAGGATCGTGCGCGGCGCCATGATCGCGCGAGTCTAGGCGCTTGCGGACCGGCGCGAGGCCGAAGACCGGAGTGCTACATTCGCTCGGGGGCTGAGAAGCGAAGGGACGCGATGCATCACTCCAGATCTGCACTCATTGGCCTTGTCATGGTCGTGCTGGCGGGCCTCGCCGTCGCCGCGTGCGGCAGCGCGAGCAGCGGCTCGGCCAATCCGAACACGGTTCTCAGCCAGACCTTCAGCGGTACCCACAAGGTCACGAGCGGGAAGCTGAACCTGACGCTGACGATCGATCCGTCGGGATCGAGCACGCTCAGCGGTCCGATCACGCTGAGCTTCGGCGGCCCGTTCCAGACTCGCGGCGCCGGCAAGCTTCCCGAGTCGAACTTCACCGTCAGCGCGAGCGCGCTCGGCCGCGGCGTGTCACTGGGGATCCTTTCGACCGGCACCGCCGGGTACGTGACGCTCCAGGGAACGAGCTATCAGATGCCGCAGGCGACGTTCCAGAAGCTCGAGTCGAGCTTCGCCCAGATCGCGTCCGGCACAGGAACCTCGTCGTCGTCGAACTCGAACACGCTGACGAAGCTCGGCATCCATCCGCTCCAGTGGCTCACGAATCCGACCGTCGTCGGGACCGAGAACGTCGCCGGCGCGCAGACCACCCACGTTCACGCGGGCGTCAACGTGAATGCGCTGCTGACCGACCTCAACACCGTGGTCGAGAAGGCGTCCTCGCTCGGGGTCTCCGGCGCGAGCGCGCTGAAGTCCGGAATCCCCGCGGCTGACCGCGCGAAGATCGCCACCGCGATCAAGAACCCGAGCGTCGACGTCTGGACCGGCACCAACGACAAGACGCTGCGCCGGCTGCAGATCACGCTGACCGTCCCGGTGACCGGCAAGACGTCCTCGGAGCTCGGCGGGGTCACGTCGGCGGACATCGGGCTATCCATGCAGTACTCCGATCTCAACCAACCGCAGACGATCACCGCGCCGACCACGGTGAAGCCCTACAGCCAGTTCCAGAGCAAGGTGAGCGCGTTCGTCCAGGGACTCCAGGCCGCGGCCTCGGGCGTGCTCGGCAGCGGCAGCAGCAGTAGCAGTGGCGGCGCCGGCGCGAGCGGCGGTACCTCGACCAGCGGATCGAACGTCTCGAAGTACAGCCAGTGCATCCAATCCGCGGGCACCGACGTCTCGAAGATGCAGAAGTGTGCGTCGCTGCTCAGCAGCGGCGGCTAGCCCGCGGGCGCGGGCTACTCTCGGCCGAGCTCCTCGACCTCTTCTTCGTACTCCTCGGGCTCCTCGTCGGGGTCAGCCGCGAAATCCTCCCCGGCGTGGCGTGTCTGGAAGGCCTCGAGCAGCCGGTCTCGGCGGTCTTCGTCGACCGGGACCTCGTCGGAGATCAGGACCCAGTCGGCGCCCTCGAACTCCTCCATGTGAAAGATCTCGGCGTCCAGCTCGGGTGAGTCGTCGACGACGACGAGCACCTCGGTCTGGGGGTTGAAGTAGGACCCCGGACGGTTGACCAGGTCTTCTAACTCGAAGCGGCGTGGATCGGGCATAACTGGAGCGTACCTACAACCCGCTCAGTCCCGCGATCTCGCGCTCGATCTCGGACTCGACGTCGAGCGGCGGCTTGCCCGCCCGCACCCGTCGATGGTTGCGGGCCACCACCAGCTGCCGGATCTCCTCGCGTAGGGCGGGGTCAACCGTCGGGGTCGGCGTCGTCAGGCGCGCGAACTCGTCATCGACGTTGACCGGGGCCTCGCCGCGGCGGGCTCGGCGCTCGTTGCGCGCCTCAAGCAGCTGGCGAATCTCCGTGTCCCGCTCCGCGACCGCCGTTTGCGCGTCCTGCTGGGAATCTCGATCCATCAGGAATTGGCCCTTGCCGAAGTCCTCCCAGGTCTTGCGGCTCGCGATCAGCATGCCGAGCGCGATCACGACGGCCAGGACGATCACCACCCAGATGACGATGTTGAACGTCGAGTGCACCGGATAAGTGTGGCGGATCGATGATGGGCCTCGCTGCGCTCGGCGTCCATGGGGCCAGGGGAGCCCATCCTGTCCGTGGTCGCGATCCCTCGCCGGGCACGGATGCCCGGCGAAACGGCCCCAGGGACGCCGCGAAGCGGCCCAGCACCCCCAGAACACGCGAGATCGAGTTCGAACCGCCCGTTCATTGGGTAGCATTGAGACCGTTGACTGACTAGTCAATCTATCCGGCTTCCAAGGAGACACCCACCGTGGTTGATTTCACGCTCACCGACGAGCAGCGGAGCATGCGCGAGATGGCGCACGACTTTGCCGAGAAGGAGATCCGTCCGGTCGCTTGGGATTACGACAGGGACGGCACGTGGCCGCAGGAGATCATCGACAAGGCCTGGGAACTGGGCCTGATTAACAACCACTTTCCGGTCGAGTACGGCGGACCGGGGCTCGGCTATCTCGAGGGCTGCATCATCGAGGAGGAGCTCGCCTGGGGCTGCTCCGGGATCAGCACGTCGTTGACCTGCAACGGGCTGGCCACCGCGCCGGTGCTCCTCGCTGCCTCCGAGGAGATCAAGAAGGAATACATCGGGCGGCTGGCCGAGGCACCGCTGCTCGCCTCGTTCTGCCTGACCGAGCCCGACGCCGGATCGGACGTCTCGGGGATGAAGACCAACGCCGTCCGCAAGGGCGACAAGTGGGTCATCAACGGGTCCAAGTGCTTCATCACGAACGGCGAGTACGCGAACTGGTACACGGTGTACGCCAAGACCGACCAGGAGGCCGGCCACCGCGGCATCTCCTGCTTCGTCGTCCCGCGCGACGCCGGCGTGGTCGTCGACAAGCACGAGGACAAGATGGGCCAGCGCGCCTCGAACACGGCGACGGTGACCTTCAACGACGTCGAGATCCCGCTCGACCACCTCGTGGGCGAGGAGAACAAGGGCTTCAAGATCGCCATGATGACGCTCGACCGGACGCGTCCAGGCGTCGCCGCGATGGCGACCGGCGTGGCCCGCGCCGCGATGGAGTTCGCGATCGCGTACTCCAAGGAGCGCGTCCAGTTCGGCGTGCCGATCGCCATGCACCAGGCGATCCAGTTCATCATCGCCGACATGGCGACGAAGGTTCACCTGTCGCGGCTGGCGACCTACAACTCGGCGGTGCTGCTCGACCAGGGCAAGCGCAACACGCTCGAGTCCTCGCACGCCAAGCGGTTCGCCGCCGACAGCGCGATGGAAGTCACGACCGACGCCGTCCAGGTCTACGGCGGCTACGGCTTCATCAAGGAATACAAGGTCGAGAAGTTGATGCGCGACGCCAAGATCCTCCAGCTGTACGAGGGCACCGCCCAGATTCAGCGGCTGGTGATCGCGCGAGAGACGCTGCTCCCGCGCCGGATCGAAGAACCCGCCCCCGCCACGGCGTAGCCGGCACGGGAGACTGCGCCCCGGATATGGCTGCCGCCCTCGGAAAGGGGGCGGCAGTCAACACCGGGCCGTCTACGTGCGCCGGAAGCGGATGAGGAACGCGACGCTCGAGTCGAGCAGCAGCCCGACCCCACCCGACTTACTCTGTCGAGCTGAACTCCCAGATCGCGATGCCCAGCATGATCAGACCGAGGGCGACGATCATGCCCGCCTCGAGCAGCGCGGGGACATGCCAGCCGAACCACGTCACGCCCGGATCGAGCGCGGCGCGCGCCTGCGGCGAGATCGACAGGTTGTTGAACACCAGGCGGCGCATCGGGTCGACCGCGTAGGTCAGCGGGTCGAGCCGGTTCAGCACGGCCAGCCATCCCGGAAGGTTCGCGACGGGGAACAGGGCGCCGGAGATGAAGAACATCGGCATCACGATCATCTGCATGACGCCCATGAACGACTGCATCTGCTTGATGCGGACCGCGACCATCACCCCGAACGCCGTGATCGTGAACGCCAGCAGCAGCTGCAGGATGAAGATCCCGATGATCATCAGCGGGGCGTAGGGGACCCCGACGAAGCCTGCGAGTGCGATCACGATCACGCCCTGGAAGCTGGCGACGGTGGCGCCACCGATGACCTTGCCGATCACGATCGAGCTGCGACGGATCGGCGCCACCATCATCTCGCGGAGGAAGCCGAACTCGCGGTCCCAGACGATCGAGGCGGCCGAGAACATCCCGGTGAACATCACCGAGATGCACAGGATCCCGGGGTAGATGAAGGTCTTCAGGTTGACGCCGTGGGTGCTCGCGGCGGACAGCTGCTGGAGGCCGGACCCGAGGACGAACAGGAACAGCAGTGGTTGGACCAGCGTCGTGACCATCCGCAGTCGGTCGCTGCGGTAGCGGATGATCTCCCGGCGCCAGACGATCTTGATTGCGCGCAGCTCCGAGGCGAGGCTGCGCTTGGGGACGGTGACGCGGACGATCGGAGTGGGGGTGGCCTCGACGGTGGCCGCGCCGGCGCCGGGGCCTCCGCCCGCGGGTCCGCGGGGCTCGGTCGTCGTGCTCATCGTCTAGCTCCGTGCATCATCTGCATCATCCTGCGGTTGCGATCCTTGCCCTGGTCCTCCTCGGCATCACGGATCGTCGAGCCGGTGTAGGACATGAACACGTCGTCGAGCGTCGGCCGGGAGACGTTGACCGCCTTGATGGCGGGGTGGGCGGGATCCCAATTTTCGAACAGGCGCGGCACGAACTGCTCGCCCTCCGGGACACCGAAGCTCACCGCGCCTTCCGACTTCCGCGCCTCGATTCCAAAGCGGTCCGCGAGAGCAACGATCGTGGCGTCGTCGTCGTCGGTATGGATCGTGACGCGGTCGGTGCCGATGCCGGCCTTGAGCGTCTCGGGAGAGTCGAGCGCGACGATCTCGCCGTGGTCCATGATCGCGATCCGGTCGCACCACTCGGCCTCGTCCATGTAGTGCGTCGTCATGAAGATCGTGATCTCCTCACGTTCCTTGAGCTCGCCGATGTACTCCCAGATTGACCGGCGCGTCTGGGGGTCGAGGCCGATCGTCGGCTCGTCGAGGAACAGGACGCGCGGAGAGTGCATCAGGCCGCGGGCGATCTCGAGTCGCCGGCGCATCCCGCCGGAGAACGTGCCGACGACCGAGTCCTTGCGATCCCACAGCCCGACCATCGTCATCACCTGCTGCATCCGCGGCTTGACCAGGTCCGACTGGACGCCGTAGAGCTCGGCGTGGAGTCGGAGGTTCTGCTCGGCGGTCAGGTAGCCGTCGAGCGTCGGGTCCTGGAACACCAGGCCGATGTTCCGGCGGACTTCGTCGCGCTGACGGACGACGTCGTAGCCGGCGACGCTGGCCGAGCCCGCCGTGGGCCTGACCAGCGTGCACAGCATGTTGATCGTGGTCGTCTTGCCGGCGCCGTTGGGGCCGAGAAACCCGAATACCTCGCCGGTGGCGACCGCGAACTCGACGCCGCGGACCGCCTCGACCTCGTCGTAGTTCTTCTTGAGGCCGCGGACCTCGATCGCCACCAGGGGCGTGCCGTTGGTGTCGCCGTTGCTGCCCGTCATCCGGTCCGACACGTTACGCGGTCGCGTCCATGTCCTCGGCATCTTCCGGATCTTCGGCGAGGATCCCGTAGAGCGCGCGCCGGGTCTCGGAGAGGATCTGGCGTGCCTTCTCCACCTGCCGATCGTCGCCGTCCTGGGCAACCTGCCAGGCGGCCTTGCCGATCTGGACGACAAGCGAGGCCATTTCAGGCAGCGTCGAGCCCTCGGCGCCTTCGTCCGGGTCTTCCCATGGGGGCGTCCGGGTGGCGTGCTGCTCGACGTACTCGCGGCCGTTGTCGGTGAGCTCGAACAGCTTCGTCCCGTCGCGGTCGATGCTCCGGATCAGGCCCTCGTCCTCGAGCTGGGCAAGCGTGGGGTAGACCGAGCCGGGGCTCGGGCGCCACATTCCCCGGCTTCGCTCCTCGAGCGTCTGCATCAGCTGGTAGCCGTTGCGCGGCTCCTCTGCGAGCAGGGTCAAGAGCGCCGTCCGGATCTCACCGCGGCGCCGACGGCCTCGGCCGCCGCCGAACGGGCCGCCGAAGCCCGGCCCTCCAAACGGGGGACCTCCGCGCATGTGGCGCATGGCGGCAAAGCGCTCGAGGTCGTCGATTCGGGGGTAGCGGCCGTGGCGGCCTGGACCGCTGCGCGAGGCCGCCTTCATCGCGGCGACGCGGCTGAGGAATGGCCAGGGAGAGGCCCAATCATCGCGAGTCATGTTTGCCTCCTGAGGGCTGGAACGATGTATTAACGATATATCGAAGACTATCGCCTGTCAACCCTGTCGGGACCAGCGCTGGGAGCGAGGCTGCGGCACGCGTCCGGCGGCCCTCGCGGAATTCAGCCCTATCGCCGCAACGACCCGGCAACGCAGGGGCCGCCGGGCGGGTGAGCAGCCGACGCGACCTTCAGGAGTTGCGCGACCGGAGCCAGTCGGCGAGCTGCTCGGCGACCCCGCCGACCTGCGAGCCGGCCTTGTTCAGGTTCTCGCCGATCTCGCGGAAGATCGTGCGGAAGCGCTCGGCGTAGAACTCGACCGCGTCGCCGGCCTCGTCGCGGACGTTGGCGTTCGCGTCCTGGTCGCGCGTCCGGTATTCGCCGCGGATGATCCGGTCATAGTCGCCGCTCTGCACCCACTTCAGCACCTCGGAGACGCGCCGGACCGAGTCCGGATGGGTCTTGTCGAGCTCGTTGAAGAACCGGCGAACGCGGTCGCTGGGGTCATCCCAGGTCTCGTACTCCATCGCCTGAGCGATGAACGCATCCAGGTTGAGGTCTCTCACGTGCATCGCTCCGGCGAGCACCATCTCCAGCCGGCACACGATCTTGGGATCGCGCACGACAATCGCCGAGGCTCGATCCGCGCTCAGTTCGGCGGCCCGGTACCACTCGAGCAGCACGGCCCGGACCGCGCGGAACGGCATGCCGAGGAAGAGCGGAAAGCTGCCTCCGGCGCTGAGCAGGATGTTGAGCGCGGTCATGTACAGCATGTGGTCGGACAAGATGTGGCCGACCTCGTGCCCGAGCAGGGCACGCTGCTCACCGGCCTCGAGGTTGACGAGCGCCTTGGCGTCCATCACCACCATCGGCTTCTTTGAGCCGATCGCCTGAGCGACGCCGCGCACGGGCGAGGTCACGTACAGGTCGTAGACCTCGGGCATGTCGAGGATCCGGCAGACTCCCTGGTGAGCGACCCACAGGTCGGGAAGCTGCTGCTCGGAGACCTTGATCGAGTTGCCCATGAAGAACTGGCGCAGCGCGCGCTCGTAGCGCCACTCGATCAGCTTGCGGACGACCGTGTCGAGCATCGGGACCGCCTTGAGCGCGGCCGTCGCCGCTCGGTCGGCGGGATGCTCGTACGCCTTGGAGGAGATTCCCGTGTACGGCTCGATGTGATCAGGGAGCGTCTCTGGCATTGCTTTACTGAGCGTACCGCCTCCCAGCGGGCGGTCGGATAGCGTGTTCGGCGATGTTCGTGTTCAAGGCAGGCGTGGTCGGCGCGGGCACGATGGGTGGCGAGATCGCCCACGTGATCGCCAACGCCGACATCCCGGTGGTGCTCAAGGACGTCGATCAGAAATTCGTCGACCAGGGGCTCGAGAAGGCGCGCTCGTTGTGGCAGGCGCGGGTCGACGCGGGGAAGATGGACGCCGAGGCGCTGGACCGGAAGCTGGGGCTCATCTCCGGGACGACCGGCTACGAGTCCTTCGGTGACGTCGACTTCGTGATCGAGGCCGTCCCCGAGCGGATCGAGCTCAAGCAGACGGTGTTCTCAGAGCTCGACGAGGTGACGCCAGGCCACGCCATCCTGGCCTCGAACACCTCGTCGCTTTCGGTCACCGAGATGGCGCTGGCGACCGGCCGCCCGGAACGGGTGGTCGGGTTCCACTTCTTCTATCCGGCGTCGGTGATGCGGCTGATCGAGGTGATCGAGGGCGACGACACCTCGCTCGAGACCGTGCAGGCGGCGATGAACTTCGCCCAGGCGATCCGCAAGACGGCGATCCGGTGCGGCGAGGCGCCCGGGTTCGTCGTCAACCGGATCCTCAACTCGAGCGTGTCCGAGCTGTGGCGCGCCCAGGAGGAGAGCGGCGTCGACGTCAAAGAGATCGATCGGATCGTCGCCGAGTCGAAGGCCGCGCCGGTCGGTCCGTTCTACCTGTGCGACCTGCTCGGTCTCGACACCGTCCTCCACGTCGCCGAGCACCTCCGCGAGTCTTACGGCGACCGGTTCTATGTACACACGCGTATGCGCGAGTTGGTGGCCGAGCGGAAGCTGGGAGCAAAGACCGGAGAGGGGTTCTATGAGCACGGAGGCTGACGTCGACACCGCGACGCTGGTCGAACGGTTCACGCTCAAGGCGCTGGTCGAGAGCTGCCTGGTGCTCGAGGAGGGCGTCGCCTCGATGAAAGACATCGACCTCGGGATGATGGCCGGCGCCGGGATCATTCCGCCGCCGTTCGCCCGCGCCGATCAGCTCGGGCTGGACGAGGTCCTGGCCCGGCTCGAGCGCGCCAGTGCGGAGTGGGGCGAGGGGTTCGAGCCGCCCACCGTCCTGCGCCGGCTCGTCACGCAGGGCCGGCTCGGCGTCAAGACCGGCCAGGGCTTCTTTCCGTATCCGCGGCCCGACGCCGGCTGGGAGGAAGGCCCGGTGAAGCTCGAGACGCGGGGGACGACCGCCATCGCCTGGCTCGACCGCCCGCCGGCCAACTCGATCTCCCCAGAGGTCGTGCATGCGCTGCGAAAGCTGTGGGACGAGATCAGGGCGGGAGGCGCCGTCCGGGCGCTCGTCATCGCGTCGGCCAACCCGATGCTGTTCTGCGCCGGCGCGGACATCAAGGCCTTCACCACGCTGGACGAAACCAGCGGTCGCGAGCTACTCGACGGGATGCACGGGCTACTTCGGGAGATCGAGACCTCGTCGGTGGTGACGATCGCTGCGGTCAACGCGATGGCGCTCGGCGGCGGCTGCGAGCTGGCCATGGCGTGCGACTTCAGGATCGCGGCGGAATCGGCCGTGTTCGGTCAGCCCGAGATCAGCCTGGGAATCATCCCCGGGTTCGGCGGGACCCAGCGCCTGCCGCGGCTCGTCGGCGAGGGCCGGGCGCGTGAGCTCAACCTGACCGGCGATCCGATCCCGGCCGACGAGGCCTACGCGTTCGGCCTGGCAAACCGGGTCGTGGCCGACGAGGAGTTGTTCGATACCGCGCTGGCGTGGGCGCGGAAGCTGTCGCAGCAGGCGCCCCTCGCGGTCGAGCAGATCAAGCGGGTGTCGGCGGCAGGAGACATCGACGCCGGGATCGAGCGGGAGAAGCAGGCCTTCCTCGAGGTCTTCACCTCCGAGGACGGCCGCGAGGGAGTCTCGGCCTTCGTGGAGAAGCGCCGGCCGCGGTTCCGCGGGCGGTGAGCGCCGCCGACGCAACCACGGCCGCCGCGCGGATCGCGAACCTCATCGGCGAGGCCGATTCGGTGGTGGCGCTCACCGGCGCCGGGATCTCGGTGCCGTCCGGGATCCCCGACTTCCGGTCGCCCGGCAGCGGGGTGTGGGCCAACGTCAACCCGATGGAGGTTGCCCACATCGACGCCTTCCAGCGCGACCCGGAGCGGTTCTGGAGCTTCTACGGGCAGCGCTTCCAGACTCTCGAGGACAAGCGGCCGAACCGGGCGCACGCCGCACTCGTCGAGCTTGAGCGGGCGGGACTGTTAGATGCCGTGATCACCCAGAACATCGACCGCCTCCACGCCCGGGCCGGCACGCGGAGCGTGGTCGAGGTCCACGGATCGATCGGCCACTCGGTGTGTCTTGTCTGTCGTTCACGATATGAATTGGGAGACGTGCGCCGCCTCATCGGGTTGGCCGCGGACGGGGTACCGCGGTGCGAATGTGGCGAGCCGCTGAAGCCCGACGTGGTCCTGTTCGGCGAGTATCTCCCGGCGGAGGCGATCGCGCGGGCGGAGGCGCTCGCGGCCGGGGCGGACCTGCTCCTCTGCGTCGGGTCCTCGCTCGAGGTGTACCCGGTGGCGTCGCTCCCCGAGACGGCGCTGGCGACCGGAGGACAGATCGCGATCCTTACGAAGAGCTCCACGCCGTTCGACGATGTCGCGGCCGTGCGCGCCGGAGGGGACGTGGTCGAGGAGCTCGAGGCCGTGCTCGCCGCGGTCGGACTGGCTATCCCGGATGCGGTCGGACTGGCTAGCCCGGAAGCGCCGCCGCTCGAGCCCTGAGCGCGGCCTCGATCCGCCCGAGCGCAAATGCGACCGCGTCCCGCTCGGCCGTGGGGGGCGACCCGTCGGCGCCCAGTGCTGCCTGCGCGGCCTCCGCGATGCCGGGTCGCAACGATCGCAGCTCCTCGAGCCGGTCGACCAGCGCGGGCGCCGCCGGGCCCTCCGCCAGCTCCGCGACCGCGGCGTCGAGCGCGACCAGCACCTGGAGCGAGGCCTCGCGTGCGCGTCCTTCATCCAGATCGAGCCGGGCCCGCAGCGCCAGCTCCTCGGTCGCGAGCGGGGGATGGCGGCCGGTGAGCAAAGCCGCCAGACGGGCCTGGGCCGCGGGCATCCTCCGAGAGCGCCGGCGGCGCGACCCGGCGTCAATCAGCTCCCGCGCGTCGGTCCAAAGCCCGTCGGCGACCTCCTCGCCGGCGCCGTAGCCGAGCCGCGCCACCAGCGCATCGCGCCGGCCGATGCCGTGGACGTGGGGATCGGCGGACGCCAGCCGGTAGGAGTGGAGCGCGCGGTTGAGCACGGCCACCCCGGCCGCCAGCTCCGTCTCGCCGGCGCCACTCAGCCAGGCCGCGGCCTCCTCGGGGCTGGCGAGCGGGTCCCCGACGTCGACAATCGTCGCCCGCGAGGTCGCGACCGGCGAAGGCTCAGGCTCAGGTAGAACCTTATTTTGTCGCCGCAAACGCCCGACCCGGCTGCGTTTCTCGGCACCAAGGGTCGTGAGCACGAGGACATGCGACGGTGAGGCGTCGCGGCCGGCGCCGTCGGGCCGGATCAGGTACCGGCCGTCCGGTGGCCCGAGCTCCCACGGGACCTCGAGCTGGCTGAAGCGGAACAGAGGGGGAATTGCCGGAGATTAGTGCGGTCGCTCACGCATCTGCGTGAGCGGCCATGAGCACGCGCTCGCTCGCCCCGGCTTAGTGGCCGGTCTTGATCGCGTACTTGCTCGGTGAGATCGGGACGATCGGCTCGCTGATCTGGCTGATGTGGTTGATCAGCTGCGTCCACTGCTGCGGCTGCAGGATGCTGCCGAACTCCGCCGAGAGCTTCTTATTCGAGCCGTACAGCGGGGTGTAGGACACCTGGATCCGGTTGGCGTGATCGGCCAGCGAGAGCGCGCTCGGCTGGTTCTTGTAGCTCATCAGCGAGACGATCTCGTCGGGCTGCATCGCGCCCTGGAGCGTGAGCAGGCGGCGGACGGTGACGTCGGTGATCGATCCCTTGCCCTGGTGGCCGAGGATCGGGATGTTGTTGATGGCCGAGATGTCAACGCTCGAGCCGGTCTTGCCCGCGTCGTCGACGCCGTCCGCGCCGTTCGCGGTGTGACCGCACTTCAGCCCGCTGACGCTCGGCTTCAGGCCCGAGGTGGCGAGGAATTCGATCACCGCGAGGACGCGGCGGTCGATCGCGCCGGACTGGATGTCGCGCCGGCCGCACTCATAGATTGCGACGTTCGGATCCTGGAGGACGCGGTTCTCGAGCTGCTGCTTGGACATCAGGAGGATCTGGCCGATCGACGGGTTCTTGGCGTTCTTGCCGTAGAACGGATCGACGCCGGCGGCGCGATACACCGCGGTCGCTTCGAGCAGCTTCCAGCCGTCGAGGATCGGCTTCGGATCGATGTACGGGGCGCTCTTCCCGGCGGGCTGGATCATGAACTCCAGGTGCGAGGCGTTCGTCGGCGTGCCCGCGCCGAGCCGCCCGAGGATCGTGCCGGCGACCACGCTAGAGCCGACCTTGAGCGGCTCGAGGGTGTACTGGTTCTTGGCCAGGTGCAGCACGTCCGAGAAGTAGTTCTCGAAGTTCCCGATCTGGGGACCGGCCTTGCCGGTCGTGATCTGAAGCTTGCCGCCGGCCGCGAAGGAGGCGGGGCGGGAAGGATCGGCGAACAGCCGCTCCTTGACCATCGGGGTCGAGATCGTCGGCGCGCTCGCGGGAGCCGTCGAACTGCTTCCGCCCTGCTGCGAGCCGGCGGTGGCCGACTGAGATCCGGCGCTGGCGGGCGTCGTGGGCAGCGAGCCCGCGGCGCTCTTCTTGGCCTCGCTCGACGCCTTGGCGGTCGAGACGATCGGAGGCGCCTGCTGGGTGCCGGCCGTCGCGGCCTGCTTTGGCGCCGAAGTCGCGCCGTTCGAGACGGTCGTCCCGGTCGCTGGAACAGTCGGAACCAGGAGCGCCTTGGTAATGGAGGTGGAGCTCACCTTGACCGGCTTCGGCACCGGGTACTGCGTGGGGATCGAACCAAGGTTCGCGTACGTGTAGATGTTGCCGGTCGCGTCCTGGAGCTCGATGTACCGGCCGAGCTTCGCGTCGTTGCCGACCTTGACGATCTTGCCGTCGTTGACGGCGATCACCGGGGAGCCCTGCTTCGCGTAGATCGCCGTACCCTTGCTGTTCGGGTCCGAGCCGACCGGGACCGCCGCGTTCGAGGTCTTCACCCGGGTCTTGGCGAGCTTCAGGACCGAGCTGTCGGCGTACTTGGCCGGAGCTGCGACCGGGAAGTGCCCCTCGACGAGGCCGGTCAGCGCGCCGATCATCGCCTTCGGCATCCCGCCGATCAGCTGGGCGCGGAGGAGGACGGACTGCACGTACCAGCCCGCGTGGTTGTAGGCGAACACCGCCTGGCCGATGTTCTTGGAGGCGCCGGCGGCGTGCAGGTAGCGCGCAGCGGTGAAGATCGCGTCAGCGGGGTTGTACGGGTCGGCGACGCCGTCGCCGTTGGCATCGACCGCCCAGCGCTGCCAGGTCGACGGGAGGAACTGCATCCAACCGACCGCCCCGGCCGTCGACACCGAGAGGTTGCGACCGTAATCGGTCTCGATCTCGTTGATCGCCGCCAGGACCTGCCACGGCACGTCGTACTCGATGCCGGCGGCCTGGTAGATCGGGAGGAGGAACGGCGGGATCTGGAAGCTATTGATGAAGAAGTTCGGGACGCCGATCGGAGCCGGGCCCGGAAGCGAGAACGAGTAGGTCGGGTTCGATGGGGTAGGGACGCCGCTCGGTGTGACCGGCGGCGGCGGCTTCGTGGTGGTCGTCTTCTTCTTTGGCGTCTGCTTCGGCTTTGGCTTCTTGCCCTTCTCAACATTCGTCGAGCCGGTGGACGACAGCGCCTTCCCCGACGAGAGGGTCGGCGTCTTGATCGTCGAGGTGTTCGTACTCGTCTTGGTCGTCGACGTCGGCACCGACGTCGACGCCGAGGAAGTAGAAGTGGTGGTCGGCTTCGGCTTGGGCTTCGACGGCGAGGGGGCTTTCGAAGTCGAGGTTGAAGTCGAGGTCGAGGTCGTTTGGGGCTGCGTGCTGGTCGTAACCGTGGCCGCCGGCGTAGTCGCGGTCACGGGCGGGCAGGACTGCGCAACGTTCGTGATCGGGAGCTGCACCGGAAGCGGAAGCGACGTCGGCGGGGTGCCCGGCGCGACGTTCTGGAAGGTGAACTGCTGGCCGCCGGCGACGGTGATGGTCACCGTGCAGCCGTCCGCGGACGCGCTCGGGATGGCGGCAAGGCCAAGCACTGTGACCATGCACGCCATGGTCACAGCAGCAATCGTCAGCTTCCGCCTCTTCAACACTGTGGCTAACTCCTCCCGCGGTGCGCCACGCGCAAATTCGTCCCAGCTACGATCACAGTTAGGGTGGGAAGGACGCTACTGGCTGCTGCCGAGCTTTGCAATTTGGAACCGTCGGGGGTGGTGGACGTCTAATGCAGATACCAACACGCCGGGACGTTCAATCAGAACGAAGCCCGGGCAACCCTGTGAATCGGCACGATCCGCTGGCCACTGTAGCGATGAGTGTGTTGTCTAAGCATCAGCTAAGGCTTAAGTTGAGGGTTAGGGTTAGCGCTTCTGAGCAGGATATGAGAGTGCTGTCATCAGTGTCGTCCGAAAGATGAGAGGCGGGTCCGCATGAGCGAAGACAAGGGCCTCCGCGGCCGGGTTGCGCGCCAGGGCGAGGAGGCGATCGGCAAGGTCACCCAGGGGATGCTCGAGAACCCCGTGGTCAACCGCGCGCTGACGGCGGGGTTCTCGGCTCGCGAACGAGCCACTCGCGCCCAGGAACTCGCGATGAGCGCGCTCAATCTGCCCTCGGCGGGCGACCTCGAGCGTCTGACGCGGCGGTTGCGGGGCGTCTCCCAGCGGCTCGAAGGGATCGAGGACGCGCTCGACCGGCTCGAGCAGCGCATCGACAAGCTCGGATCGTCCACCGCCCTCGACAAACGGCTGGCCGCGATCGAGGAGCTGCTGGCCCGGCTCGAGGCCTCGGTCGCCGAGTCCTCGGGCGACAAGGCCGGCGCGGATTTCGCGGGCGACAAGGCCGCCGAACAGCCGGCGGGCGAACAGGCCCGTCAGGGCTGAGCGACCGCGCCCTCGGCGGTCAACGCGCGGAGCGCGGTCTCACCCATCCGCCGCTCGGCCGCACCCAGCTCCTCCTGTCCGATCCGGATGCGCTCGGGGAGAACGATGTCGGATACGACGAGCAGGGCCGCGGCCTGCGCCCCGCGCGCGCCGGCGAGCGCGAACAGCGTCGCTGCCTCCATCTCGACGGCGAGCGCGCCGGCCCGCGCCCAGCTCGGCTCCAGTCCGCGCTCGTCGTAGAACAGGTCGGTCGTGACGATCGGGCCTGAGTGGACCGCGTGCGCCTGCGGGAACGGCGGCTCGGCCGCCGCGACGACGGCCGCCAACAGCTCCCGGCTTGCGGGCACTCGCTCGCCGGCGCCGAGGGCCCGGCTCGTGCCGTCCGCAGCGACCGCTTCGGTGACGATCACGAGGTCGCCGAGGGCCAGCCCTTCCTGCAGCGCCCCACATGTGCCGACCCGCATCAGGCGGCGCGCACCCAGGTCGATCAGCTCGTGGATGACGATCGCCGCGCTCGGACCGCCCATTCCGGTGCTCTGGATCGTGAGCGGCTCGCCGTCTGGCGCCAGCCCGGTGTATCCCCAGAGGCCCCGGTTGTGGTTGAACATCTTCGCGCCGTCGAGCAGCGACTCGGCCAGCATCAGGGCGCGGCCTGGGTCGCCTGGCAGCAGGACGCGCTCGGCGAGCGCGGCTGTCGGTTGCAGTCCGTTCGGGGCGGCCATCGAGCCTATTGTTATTTATGCCCTCCTACCTATGTCTCCCATTGACAGATCGGGAGCGGGCGAGTAGACCTAGCTCCACAGAAAAAGGCAATAGGCCGGAGCGTGACCGCGCTGCCCAGGCCAGCTGGGGAGCATGATCGCGAGGCGCCGCCGGAAACGTGACGAGCGCCAACGGCCGACGCAGCGGGCCGTTAGTCCCGCGGGCGGCGGGGCCCCGTGCTCGTCGAGGCCCCGCCGCCAACTATGCACCGGTTGAGCCACTGGCGCGGGGGGGCGCAACCTGAAGCGGCGGCATGGGTACTGGCCTGTGGGTGATGTCAACCGGAGCTGGTCCCCCGCGGTGATCAGTCACGCCAAGATCGTGGCGCGGCTCCGCGAACGCGGGCACTCGCTCGAGGACATCCGTAAGGCCGGTCGTCGAGCGGTCACGGTCCGACCTCGAGTTCGAGCGGATTGCGGACGTTCGGCTGAAGGGCTTCACCGAGTCGACGGAGATCTTTGTCGCGCGCCGGCGGGACGGAGCGGAGTGACCGCCGAGGGACGGAGCGTCGTGACCGCGAGGGACGGAGAGGAGTGACCGCCCAGGATATTCACGCGCGCGTGCGCGAGGACGGCCTGCTGGCGCCCGGCGGGCCGGTGGTCGTGCTGCTGTCGGGCGGCCGCGACTCGACTTGCCTGCTCGACCTCGCGGTCCGTATCACCGGCGCCGAGTCGGTGCGCGCGCTGCATGTGAACTATGGGATCCGGGAGTCGGCGGACGAAGACGAACGTCATTGCCACGAGCTGTGCGCGACCCTCGGGGTACGGATGGAGGTGCGTCGCCCGGCTCCGCCGGCGACCGGGAACCTCCAGGCGTGGGCGCGCGAGCTGCGCTACCGCGCGGCGCTCGAGCTCGCCGCCGGCGCGGCTGTGGAGGCCGCCGGCGACGTGGCGGCGGGCCACACCAAGACCGACCAGGTGGAGACGATCCTCTACCGGCTGGCCTCATCGCCGAGCCGGCGGGCGCTGCTCGGGATGCGGCCCCGCGAGGGGTCGGTCATCCGCCCGTTGCTCGCGTTCACGCGTGCCGAGACCGCCGCGTACTGCGCGGCACGGGGATTGCGCTGGCGCGAGGACGAGTCGAACGCCTCGGACGCGTACGCGCGTAACCGGATCCGTGCCAGGCTGGTTCCAGCGCTCGAGGACGTTCACCCCGCCGCGGTCGACAACGTGCTCGCGGTGGCGCAGATCCTTCGTGGCGAGGCCGATGTGCTCGATGCCCTGATCGACGAGGTGCTCGGTGGCCGGCCGACCATCGCGCTGGAGCGGCTCCGCGCGATCGAACCAGCGCTGCGTCGCCTCGTCGTGCAGCGCCTGGCCGACGAGGCCGCCGGCGGGTTCGCGCCGGGCACCGGGGGCCGGGCCGACGAGATCGTGGCGCTGAGCGACCACGGCACCGCGCTCCTGGACGTGGGCAACGGGCTGCGCGCGGTGGTGGAGTACGGCGAGCTCCGGTTCGAGCGCCTCGGCTCGGACCCGGGGCCGCCGGCGCCCGTGCGGCTGGCGATCCCGGGAACGGTGTCGTTCGGAGGGTTCGAGGTGCGGTGCGAGCTCGACGCGCCCGCCCGCGAGCCGGGCGTCCTCGATCGCGACGCGCTCGGCCCCGAGGTGCTCGTGCGCTCCTGGCGCGCCGGCGACCGGATGGCGCCCCTTGGCCTCGACGGGACCAAGAGCCTCCAAGACCTCTTCACCGCGCGCCGGGTCCCGCGGGCGGAGCGATCCGCCGTGCCGGTGATCGAAGCCGGCGGCGAAATCGCATGGGTCGCGGGGGTGGCGACCTCGGAGCGCTTCAAGGTAACCGACGCCACGCGTCAGGCGGTCAGGCTGCTTGCGCGCCGCGCCCCATAGACTCCCGGGCCGTGGAAGGCGACGACGCGATCGGGGAGATCCTCGTGCCGGCCGAGGACCTGCGGCGCCGTGTCCGCGAGCTGGCCGAGGAGGTTTCTCGCGACTACCAGGGGAAAGATCTCGTGCTGGTCGGCGTCCTCAAGGGTGCCGTGCTGTTCCTGTCCGACCTGATGCGGCACCTCGAGGTTCCCTGCGAGGTCGACTTCATGGCGGTGGCGTCGTACGGCTCGGCGACAAAGTCCTCGGGAGTCGTCCGGATCCTCAAGGATCTCGACGCCGTGATCGAGGGCCGGGACGTCCTGATCGTCGAGGACATAGTCGATTCGGGGCTGACCCTGCAGTACCTATTGCGCAATTTGGAGGGGCGAAACCCCCGATCACTGGAAGTTTGCGCCCTGCTGGTCAAGCCCGAGCGGCAAAAGGTCGATCTACGGACGAAGTATGTGGGGTTCGAGATTCCCAACCGGTTCGTCGTTGGGTACGGGCTGGACTACGCCGAGCGCTACCGGAACTTGCCGTACGTGGCCGAGTTGAACGAGTAAACCCGGGATGACTGATCAAGGCCACGCCGGATCCGAAACCCCATCCCGGGCGATGAACGCGTACGTGCAAGGCTGTTCGGCGCTCCGAAACCAGATGCTACGCTTGGCAGTCCCGGACCCCGAGTCTTGGCGCGGCCTGGACCGCATTTATCGCCTATGAGCAGGTTTTTCAAGAGCGCAGCGTTCCCGATCCTCATCGTGGTGGTGCTCGCGTTCTTTGCCCAGAAGCTGATCGGCAGCTCGAGCAAGTCGCAGAAGGAGACCTTCGGCGACCTCATCTACCAGCTCGACCACGGCGGGGTCCAGAGCCTCTCGCTCCACGAGAAGGACAACACGGCGAACGCCACCACGACGACCGGCGTCAAGTACACGGTCGGGTACCCCGACGGCTACGTCTCGCAGATCATCACGTCCGCCGACAAGAACCTCTCGCCGCAGAACTTCGACATCCAGGGCAAGACCTCGAACGGCTGGCTGTCGCTCCTGACCTACATCCTGCCGTTCGTGATCTTCATCGGATTCTGGATCTTCCTGATGAACCAGGTCCAGGGCGGTGGATCGAAAGTGATGTCTTTCGGCAAATCGCGTGCCAAGCGAATGTCGGTCGATTCGCCCAAGATCACGTTCCGCGACGTCGCGGGCGTCGACGAGGCGGTCGAGGAGCTGCACGAGATCAAGGAGTTCCTCGAGAACCCCAAGAAATTCCAGGCCCTCGGGGCCCGCATCCCCAAGGGCGTGCTCCTGTACGGGCCTCCGGGCACCGGTAAGACGCTGCTGGCGCGGGCGGTTGCCGGCGAGGCAGGCGTCCCGTTCTTCTCGATATCAGGGTCCGACTTCGTCGAGATGTTCGTCGGCGTTGGCGCGTCGCGCGTGCGAGACCTGTTCGAGCAGGCCAAGCAGAACTCGCCCTGCATCATCTTCATGGACGAGATCGACGCCGTCGGCCGCCACCGCGGCGCCGGCCTCGGGGGCGGGCACGACGAGCGCGAGCAGACGCTCAACCAGCTCCTCGTCGAGATGGACGGCTTCGAGATGAAGGACAACATCATCTTGATCGCCGCCACCAACCGGCCCGACATCCTCGACCCGGCGCTGCTGCGTCCCGGCCGCTTCGACCGCCAGATCGTCGTCGACCGTCCCGACCGCCTCGGCCGCAAGAAGATCCTCGACGTCCACACCCGCGGCAAGCCGCTCGCGCGTGAGATCGATGTCGACGCGCTCGCCGGCCAGACGCCCGGGTTCACCGGCGCGGATCTGTCGAACCTCGTGAACGAGGCGGCGCTGCTCGCGGCCCGCAACGGCAAGCGCGAGATCACCCAGGTCGAGCTCGAGGAAGGGATCATGCGCGTGATCGCGGGTCCCGAGAAGAAGACTCGGGTCATGTCCGACAAGGAGCGGCGGATCACCGCCTACCACGAGATGGGCCACGCGATGGTCGGCCACTACCTGCCGAACGCCGACCCGGTCCACAAGATCTCGGTGATCTCCCGCGGCCAGGCGCTCGGCTACACGATTTCGCTGCCGGCCGAGGACAAGTTCCTGACCACTCGCGCCGAGCTCCAGGACCAGATGGCGATGACCCTCGGCGGCCGCGCCGCCGAGGAGATCGTGTTCGGCGAGGTCACGACCGGCGCCTCGAACGACCTCGAGAAGGTAACTGCCACCGCCAAGCAGATGGTGATGCGCTTCGGGATGTCCGAGAAGCTCGGCCCCCGCGTGTTCGGCCACGACCACGGCATGCCGTTCCTCGGCCGCGAGTTCAGCGCCGAGCCCGACTACTCCGACGAGATCGCTCGCGAGATCGACGACGAGATCCGGCGGATCGTCGAGGCGGCGCACATCCAGGCCAAGGACATCCTGGGCTCGCATCGCGAGAACCTCGCGAAGCTTTCGGAGATCCTGATCAAGCGAGAGACGATCGAGAAGGAGCAGTTCGAGGCTCTCCTCGGTGGCGGCACCGAGGAGGACGTGTTCGGCTCCGAGGCCCCGCCGCCGCCCGAGGTGCCGATTCCCGGCACGCCCGCCGGCGAGCGCCGCGAAGGTCCGCGGCCGCTCCCGCGCCCTGGCCTGGCCGGCGGCACCGCCGAATAGCTGACGGCTTCCGGACGCCGCTGGCGGTGTCTCGGTCGCTCGTGTGCTGCCGCACACGTCGCTCCCTGCGTCCTTGCCAGCGACGCCCGGAACCCCGTCAGGCCCGTTAGCCGCTGAGCGGCGGGTTCAGCCCCGCGGCGTGGCAGGCGGCCAGTCCCGGCCCCAGCTTCGGCGCGGCGGCGAGCTTCGATGGCTTCAGAAACGCCGGCCGGCGGAAGTCGAAGTAGTTCGTCATCGGCGACGCATTGGCGTCGCGGAACGTCATCGCCGGCAGGTTCCACTTGCGCTCGATGAACGCCGTAATCGGAGGTGTGGTCCTCGACTAACCGGGAGACGTAGCGCGCCCGCGCCCACGGCGAGACGACGATCATGGGCACGCGGAAGCCGTAGCGGTCAAACGCGCCCGGCGCGTCGTCCGAGGTCAGCGCCGGCGGGATCGAGTCGGGTGGGATGGCCGCCGGCGGGGGCACGTGGTCGTAGTAGCCGCCGTGCTCGTCGTAGGTGATGAACAGCGCGGTGTGCTTCCACGTCGGCGCGCGCATCAACGCGGTCGCTACCTGGGCGATGTACCGCTCGCCCAGCTGGATGTCCTGCGGGTTCTCCTCCGAGGTCGTCTCGTAGTTGGGATCCAGGAACGTGAGCTGCGGGAGCTTGCCGGCGGCGACGTCGGACAGGAACCGGTTGAAGGGGTGCACGCGCTTGGCCATCCGCGTCGGCGTGTCGGAGCCCGGCACGAGCTCGAACGTCGGGTAGCTCGTGGGGTCGTAGTAGATCGCCCAGTCGATGTGGTTGGCGTCGAGCCGCTCCCAGAGCGTGCCGTTCGCCGGCGGCGCGGAAGCGATGATGTCGTTGACCATCCCGATTGACGTCCCGGCGAACAGGTAGGACCGGTTGGGCCATGTCTGGCCGAGCAGCGAGGAGAAGTGCCGCTCGCCGATCGGGAAGTGCTCGACCAGCGAATACGTGAACGGCACGTCGTGCTTGTCCCAGTACTGCATCGCGACCGGCGCGCTGGCCTTGACGAAGCCGTCATTCAGCCCGTTGTCGTACGCCTCGTGGCTGGCGTTCCAGCTCTGGCTGGGCTCGCCGGATAACTGGCACGGCGAGGTGGCGTGAACCGCGACCACCGGCGCGCCACCGGCATCCGGGTTCGAGTTGACGACCTTCCCGCCCACCACGCGCAGGCCGTCCACCGAGCGCCGGCCGGGCACCTGGTGGGGAACCATCCCGAGCAGGTTGTCGAACGAGTGGTTCTCCATCATCAGCACGACGATGTGCTGGATCTCGGGCAGGCTCGGTGTGCCGGCACGCCTGTGCGGGAACGGCAGGCTGTCGGGTCGGCGCAGGCCCGCACCGACCGCCACGGGCCGGGCCCAGGCCGGCAGCCCGCGGGCGGCCAGCAGCGCGGCCCCGCCGGCGGCGGCGCCGAGCAGCGAGCGGCGGGTGACGGGGCTATCCAGGGGGAAGGGGGAGGACACGGTGCGGGACACTACCTCCTGAACATGCCTGAGCAGAGCGCACCCCACGACGACCATCCGGGACGCGGTGGAGGCATTCTGCTGGCCATCACCCGGGTCTGGTTGCCGGTGGCGATCGCGGTCGTCGGGCTCGTCGGCATCGTGGTCGGCGGGGGCAAGGACGACGTCGTCGCCGGCGCCGGCGTGGCGCTGGTGATCGCCGCCCTGATCGTGTGGATGGTCAACTGGATGTACCGGTTGAGCGTCCAGAGCAACCGCGAGCGCGAGACCGAGGAGGCGGCGCGCGACTACTACGACCTCCACGGACGGTGGCCTCATGAGTGACGCCGCGGCGTTCCGAATCATGGGCGTGGTGAACGTCACGCCCGACTCGTTCTCGGACGGCGGGCGCTACCTGGATACCGCCGTGGCGATCGAGCACGGGCTCGAGCTCGAGGCCGAGGGAGCGGCGATCCTCGACGTGGGCGGCGAGTCGACCCGGCCGGGCGCCGCCCCGGTGTCCGAAACGGAGGAGCTCCGCCGCGTGATTCCCGTGATCGAGGGGCTCATCGCCGGCGGCACGAACGCCCAGATCTCGATCGACACGTACAAGAGCGGCGTGGCGACGCGCGCACTCGCCTCTGGCGCGACGCTCGTCAACGACGTCACCGCGTTGAGGGGCGACCCGGAGATCGCCGCCGTGGTCGCGGAGGCGAACGCCGATTGCTGCCTGATGCACATGCTCGGCGACCCGCGCACGATGCAGCAGGATCCTCGCTACGGCGACGTCGTCAACGAGGTCAAGGCGTTCCTCGAGGAGCGGATGGCCTTTGCAATCGCGAGCGGCATCGCCGAAGAACGGATCCTGCTCGACCCGGGAATCGGGTTCGGCAAGACCGTGGCGCACAACCTCGAACTGCTCCGGCGGCTCGGTGAATTCCTGGACCTGGGTCGCCCGGTCGTGATCGGCACGTCGCGCAAGTCGTTTCTCGGCAAGATCACCGGGCGCGAGGTCGACGACCGCGTAGCGGCGACGGTCGCCACCAACGTGCTCGCGTACGAGCGCGGCGCGCGCGTGTTCCGGGTTCACGACGTGGCCCCGGTCCACGACGCACTCGCTGTCACGGCTGCTACGGTCAGCGCGCGATGGACGACCCCGACGAGTACGACGAGGTAGACGAGGACGAGGGCGAGGGCCATCCCGAACCCGAGGTCACGATCGAGGTCAGCGGACTGTCGCTGTTCACCCACGTGGGCGTGACCGCGGCAGAGCGCGAGGTGGGGCAGCGCCTGCTGCTCGACCTCCGGATGGACATCGGCGACGTCGATGCGACCGTCACCGACCGGATCGAGGACACCGTCGACTACGCCCAGGTGTGCGACACGGCCAACCTGGTCGCGCAGCAACGCTCGTACAAGACGCTCGAGCGGCTGTGCGCGGCGATCGCCGACCGGCTGCTCGAGCAATACGACGCGCATGCCGTGTGGGTGAAGGCGGCCAAGCCCGAGCCGCCGATGGCGCTGCCGGTGAGCGAGGTGTCGGTCGAGGTGTGGCGCGAGGCCGAATGAGGCTGCCGCGCGCGGGGAGGGCGTCGCGGTGACGCCCGGCTATCTCGGGCTCGGATCGAACATCGGTGACCGGCGTGCGAACCTCGAGGAGGCCGTAGCCGCGTTGCCGGCGCACGGCGTCGCCGTGGTCGCGACGTCATCGGTGTATGAGACCGAGCCGGTGGGCCTCGTGCTCGACCAGCGCGAGTTCTACAACGCGTGCCTGCGCATCGAAACCGACCACGACCCGGAGGAGCTCCTCAGCGCTTGCAAGGACGTCGAGCGCTCGCTGGGTCGGGAGCCCGGCGGCCAGCGGCACGGCCCCCGGCCGATCGACGTCGACGTCCTGCTGCTCAACGGGTTCGAGTATGAGTCGGACCGGCTCACGCTCCCGCACCCCGAGGTGACCTCGAGACGATTCGTGCTCGTACCCCTCCTCGAGCTCGAACCGAGTCTCACGCTCCCCGACGGAACGTCGCTGGCGCAGGCGCTGACCGCGCTCGGCGGCGATGGACAGGACGTCCGGCGCGCCGGGCCTCCGCTCGTCTAGGCTCAGCCAAATGCTGCTGGTCGTCGACGTCGGAAACACGCAGACCCACTTCGGCCTGTTCCGCGACGGCGAGACGACTGTGTTCCAGCACTGGCGCTTCTCGACCGTCCGCGACTCGACCGGCGACGAGCTCGGGGCGGCGCTGTCGAACCTGCTCGGGCTGCGCGGGCTGTCGTTGAGGGACATCGATCGCTCGATCGTGTCCACGACCGTGCCCCAGCTCTCCCACCAGTGGACGCAGATGACCCGGCACTACCTGGGCCATCAGATGCTCGTCGTCGGCCCGACGATCCGCACCGGGATGCCAATCCGCTACGACAACCCGCACGAGGTCGGCGCCGATCGCCTCGCGAATGCGGTGGCGGCGTACGAGCGCGTTCACGACACCTGCGTGATCGTCGACTTCGGCACGGCGATCACCTACGACATCGTGTCGGCGGCGGGCGAATACCTCGGGGGGATCATCACTCCGGGGGCGGAGATCTCGATCGACGCGCTGTACGACCGCGCGGCCAGGCTGCCCAAGGTCGAGCTCGCGGAGCCGCGCGCGCTCATCGGAAAGTCGACGGTCGACGCGATCCGCAGCGGGATCGTGTTCGGGTTCGCCGGTCAGGTCGAGGGGATCGTCCGCCGGCTCCGCGGCGAGCTCGGCGAGCGGACCCACGTGATCGCCACCGGCGGGCTCGCCGGCGTGCTCGTGCCTCACATCCGCGAGACGATCGACGCCGTCGACGACCTGCTCACGCTGACGGGGCTGCGGCTGATCTGGGAGCGGAACGCGCTCGATTGAGAGCCGGGATGGGGACGTCCGGCGTCTTGGCAACGGTGGCAGCCAGGATCAGGAACGTGATTCGCCGGCGTTCGTCCGGGTGCTCGGCCGCGTACGCCTCGTAGCCGTCGAGCAGCGAGACGATCGCCGAGAACACCGGCGCGTCGTCGATCTCCTCGGGAACGTCGCAGGCCAGCCGCGCGAGCGCGAGCATCTCGGTCGGGTCGATGCCGCGCATCGTTCCCATCGCGCTGAACAGGAGGAAGAATGCCACCCGGTCGAGCAGCAGGTGCGACGCCCGATCGCGCTCTCCGATCGCCGGGCCGGCCGGCTCGAGCGGCTCGCCGCGGGCGATCCGCAGCGACTGCTCGGACGCGATCGAGCGGATCTGCTCGGGTGAGAAACCGAGCTGGAGCGGCCAGCGAAGCTGGAACGCGGCCGAGATGAACGTATTGCCGTAGGGAGCGTCCGAGGCGAACACGATCTGGCCCGGGGGGACCAGCGAGAACAGCGCCTCGAGGTCGGCTGGGATCCACCACGCCGTGTCGAACAGCAGGTTCGGCAGATCGGCGGCGACTCGCCAGATCCAGGAGAGATCGCTGGTCCCGGCGTGCGCGAGGATCAGCCGCACGTCGGGGAACTCTTCGGCGAGCTGGACGGCGTGGAGACCGAGCGCGGGGATTCCGCGGCCGGCATGGATCAGGACCGGGAGCGAGCGCTCGTTGGCGAGCGCGACGATCGAATGGACCTTCGGGTGGTCGAGCGTGAACTGCTCGGCGCGCGGGTGGAGCTTGATCCCCTGGGCGCCGGCCGCGAGCGCGCGCTCGGCCTCGGGAACCGGGTCGTCGTGCGGGTTGACACGGCAGAACGGGACGATCAGCCCGTTCGAGTCCCGGGCGGCGGCGAGCACGTCGTCGTTCGCGGCGCGGTAGCCGTCGGGCTCGTGGAACGGGAATGAGAACGCTCCCCGCGCGCCGGCGATCTCGAGCGCGGACACGAGCTCCTCGGGCGTTTGCTTCATCCCGTCGGGGTCGTTCTGCCCGAGGTGGGTGTGGGCGTCGAACAGCTCGACCCCCGGAACCTGTTCGAGCACCACGTCAGCCCATGGGCGCAGCTCGTCAAACAGGTTCATTGCTTGATTCGTACCATGAAACGCTATGTCTCGATCACTCACCGATGCCTGGCAGCTCGGCGACGTCGCGATTCCCAACCGGGTCGTGCTCGCGCCGCTGGCGGGTATCGGCAACTGGTTCGTGCGCCTTCAGGCCAAGCGCCACGGGGCCGGGCTGGTGGTCTCGGAGATGGTGTCGAGCTACGCGGTGCACTACCGGAACGAGCGTACCTGCCGCGAGCTGTTGCGGATCCACCCCCAGGAGCACCCGGTCTCGATGCAGCTGTTCGGAAACGATCCGGACGTGATGGCCTCGGCGGCCGAGCGCGTGGCGGCGGCCGGCGCGGACCTGATCGACATCAACATGGGCTGTCCGGTCCCCAAGGTGTGCAAGACCGGCGCCGGCGCGGCGCTGCTCGACGAGCCGGAGCGGGCGGTCGCCGTGGCGCAGGCGGCGGCACGCGGGAGCGGGCTGCCGGTAACGGTCAAGCTGCGATCGGGGCAGCGGCCCGGGGACCTGAGCGGGCTCGAGGTCGCGCGCCGGCTGGTGTTCGACGGTGGCGTGGCCGCGATCAGCATCCATCCGCGGCACGCTTCGCAGCGGCACAAAGGCACGCCGAACTACGGCCTCGTCCGGGAGCTGGTCGACGAGCTGCCGGTGCCCGTGCTCGTCTCGGGCGGGCTCCAGACCCCCGAGGCCGTCCGGACGGCGTTCGAGCGCACCGGCGCGGCCGGCGTGCTGCTCGCCCGCGGCTCGCTTGGGAACCCGTGGCTGTTCGAGCAGGTGCTCGGGGTTCGCGACGACGAGCCGGGGCCCGACGAGATTCTCACCGAGCTCGACTGGGTGATCGACTCAGCTGTCGAGCATCTCGGTGAAGACCGGGCCACCCGCTACCTGCGCAAGTTCTATCCGTGGTACGTCGAGCGCCTTGGTGGCGGCCGAGCGCACCAGGCCGCGCTCCAGACCGCGCCCACGCTCGATGCTGCCCGGGCGCTCCTGCACGGCGCGGGCGTGGAGATAGCCGCGGCTTAGCAGTGCCGGGAAGCGACTGTCATTTGGCGCGACATTGGCGCCAAATCGCAGTCGCTTGCGGGAACCGGCGCGCGGGAAGCGACACGTGTGTAGGTTGCGGCATCCATGTTCCGGCGCATTGGCAGGGCGGCGGCGGTCGTTGGCGTGTTCGCGCTGGCGCCCGCGCCCGCGGCGAACGCCCAGGTGCAGCCTTACGGCTACGACGACTACGGCGGCTTCCGGAACATCCTGCCGCCGGGCCAGAGCGGGTTCGACAACCTCCTGCAGGCCGCGCAGTTCAAGGCCGCCGGCACTTACCCGCCGCACTCGAACGACCAGCTCGGGATGTACTCGAGCCTCGCGACGTCGGTCCCGATCACCGAGGCCCAGATCCCGCAGTTCTACAAGGACGCCACGTTCGGGGTCCCGGCCGGCGACGTCGCCAGCACCGAAAGCCCCGAGGCCGGAGTGACGATCGAGCGCGACTCGCAGTTCGGCGTGCCCCACATCTACGGCGACACGCGCGCGGCCCTGATGTTCGGGATCGGGTACGCCACCGCCGAGGACCGGCTGTTCTTCATCGACGTGCTCAGGCACTCGGGGCAGGGGGACCTCGCCCAGTTCGCCGGCGGCGCCAACGTGGCCATGGACGAGGACGTGTGGGCGAATGAGCCCTACACGCAGCAGGACCTCGCGAACCAGGTCAACTGGACGGCCGCGAACTCGCCGGACGGGCCGCAGATCCTGAACGACGCCACCGACTACGTCGACGGGATCAACGCCTACATCGTCAAGGCCGAGAACCCGCTGAACGCGCTCACCATGCTGCCGGCGGAGTACGCGGCCATCGGCCAGCCCCAGGGTCCGCAGCCGTTCACGGTCGAAGACCTCGTCTCGATCGCGACGCTCGTCGGCGGAATCTTCGGCAACGGCGGCGGTCAGCAGCTCTCGAACGCGGTCCTATACGAGAATATGAAGCAGAAGTTCGGACCCGAGCACTTCGTCGTGGCGGGCTCGCCGGAGCTGAGCTCGCAGCCCGCGAAGAAAAAGAAGAAGCCGAAGAAACACAAGAAGAAGCCGCGGATTTTGGGCCTCGCTTCGCTCGGCGTCCATGGGGCCACGTACCCCATCCGGACGGGCCCGCAGGGTCCCAGGGACGCTGCGCGCAGCGCAGCCCATAAGCGGTCCGGAACGCGCCGGGCCGGCAAGGCCGTGCTCGGCGCCGGCAAGCTGGCCCGCGACAACTCCGGGTTCGGGACGTTTCTCAGCTTCGACGACCCGAACGACCCCGAGGCGCCCACGACCGTCCACGGCAAGTCGTTCCCGTACCAGACGCTGCCGCGGCCGAGCAAGGCCGTAGAGAAGACGATGGCGCTCCCCGACGCGGGTTCGGTCTCCCACGCTAACCCGGTCGTCGCCGGCGCCGTCCCGGCCGGCGAGAGCGGCCAGGCCACGACCGGGTCCAGGGAGCGGTCCTCCTCCTCGGACGGCGTCGCCGGTATGGCCGAGAGCGCCGGACAAGGCCTGCTGCAGTTCCCGCGCTCGATGTCGAACGCGCTGCTGGTGAGCGCCGCCGACAGCGCGAGCGGCCACCCGCTGGCGGTCATGGGCCCGCAGGTCAGCTACTTCGCCCCCGAGATCCTGATGGAGGAGGACATCCACGGACCCGGGATCGACGCCGACGGCGCCGCGTTCCCCGGCGTCAACCTATACGTCGAGCTGGGTCACGGCCCCGACTACGCGTGGTCGGCGACCTCCGCTAGCCAGAACATCATCGACACCTTCGCCGAGCCGCTGTGTAACCCGAATGGCGGCACGGTCTCGCTGGACTCCGACTACTACGCGCTGAACCGGAAGTGCACCCAGATGGAGACGCTGACCCGGAGCGAATCGTGGCAGCCGAACCTCGGCGACTCGACGCCGGCCGGCTCGGTGACCTTCCAGACCAAGCGGACCGCGTACGGGATCGTAATCGCGCGGGCGCGGATAAACGGGCAGCCCGTCGTCTACACGAACCTGCGCTCGACGTACATGCACGAGCTCGACTCGGCGCTCGGGTTCGAGAAGTTCAACGAGCCCGCCGTCATGCGCAACCCGCAGGAGTTCATGAACGCGGCCTACGACGTTCAGTACACGTTCAACTGGTTCTACGCCGACGATAAGAACATCGCGTACTTCAACTCGGGCCTGAACCCGGTGCGCGCGGCCAACACCGACCCTCTGTTCCCGTCGTGGGCAGGCGACTCCTGGAAGGAGCTCCAGCCCGCGGCCCAGATGACGCCTGCGAGCGTGACCGAGCAGCAGACGCCCGAGAGCGCGCACCCGCAGGCCGTCAACCAGCCCTACCTGACGAGTTGGAACAACAAGCAGGCGCCGGGCTACAACGACGCCGCCACTGGCCA
Organism: uncultured Solirubrobacterales bacterium; assembly: GCA_963737055.1. Taxonomy (GTDB): domain Bacteria; phylum Actinomycetota; class Thermoleophilia; order Solirubrobacterales; family Solirubrobacteraceae; genus Palsa-465. The sequence goes on from CAVTRE010000007.1 coordinate 361,103, forward strand.
GGAGTACGCCTCGGTGTACCGCTCGCAGCTGCTCGACAACAACGTCAACTCCGAGCTGGCGGCGTCCGGGAACAAGATGACGCTCGCGGACCTGATCAACGCGATGGGAACCGCCGGGACCCAGGACCTGCGCGGCGTCGAGGTGCTGCCGTACGCGCTCCAGATCCTCGGCCACCCGAGCGACCCGACGCTCGCGAACGCCGTCGACGAGCTGCAGGCGTGGGTGACGAGCGGCGCCCATCGGATCAACCGGGAACATCCGGGCGCGTCGGGCGACTACGCCCAGACGGACGCGGTGCGGATCATGGACGCCTGGTGGCCGCTGCTGGTCAGCGCCGAGTTCGGTCCCACGCTCGGCCAGAGCCTCTTGGGCCAGGTGGAATCCGCCTTCCCGATCAACGACGAGCCCGGGCACGGCGTCTCCGGTGCACATCTGGGGTCCGCGTTCGACGTCGGGTTCTACGGCATCGTCCAGAAGGACCTGCGGTCGGTCCTGGGCGACAAGGTCGCCGGACCGCTGAATCGCGAGTACTGCGGCGGCGGATCGCTTGCCAAATGCCGCGCCGCGCTCGAGTCCTCGCTCAGCCGGGCGATCTCCGAGTCGCCGCAGCAGGTCTACCCGGCCGACAGCACGTGCGCCGCCGGCGACCAGATGTGCTCGGACTCGATCCAGTTCCGGCCGATCGGCGTGATCAGCCAGCCGCTGATCGAGTGGATCAACCGCCCGACCTTCCAGCAGGCCGACGAGATTGCGGGTCACGGGCCCAGATAAGGGACCCATCCCGCGGTAAACGCTGCCTGGCGGAGCCTCGGCTAGCTCCGTATCGCCCTCGCGTGAAGTTCAGGGCGATACGGACGTAGGGAGGCTCAGCCAGGTGTCTATACTCATCCGCCCACGCACACCAGCTGCGTATTAATTCCCGCTCAGCAGGCGGGTTTTTTTCTCGTCCGGACCGTCGGGCACCCGGCGGTTCCCCCTCAAGTACAGGTCTGCGAAATGCCCAAGGACGTCATCATCACACCCGAAGGGCTCGCCAACCTAAAGGCAGAGCTCGATCAATTGACCACGACCCGCCGGCGCGAAGTCGCCGCGCGGATCAAGGAAGCGCGCGAGTTTGGCGACATCTCGGAGAACGCCGAGTACGACGACGCCAAGAACGAGCAGGCGATGCTCGAGGCGCGGATCGCCTCGCTGGAGGAGAAGCTCCGCTCGGCGACGGTGATCGACCAGTCCGATCTTTCGACCGACCAGGTTCGCGTCGGCTCGGTCGTCCATGTCAAGGACGACGGCGGCAAGTCGGTCAAGTACACGATCGTCGGGTCGGCCGAGGCCAGCCCGGCCGAGGCGAAGCTCTCGAACGAGTCGCCGGTCGGCAAGGCCCTGCTCGGGCGCAAGCGCGGCGAGGAGGTCGTCATCGCCACGCCCAAGGGCGAACGGCGCCTCAAGATCACCAAGATCGACGTCGCGTCCGCTTAGCTCGGCTCATTCGGAAGCCGTGAGCCACACAGCCGACGGCGGCGACGAGCTCCTGGCGACGCGCCGGCGCAAGCTCGAGACCCTGCGCGACGCCGGGATCGACCCGTTCCCACATGAATTCGACGGCGTCGAGCCGATCGCGGCCGTGCGCGCCGCGCACGAGGGGTTGGAGCCCGGGGACGAGACTGACGCCCGCCACCGGGTCGCCGGGCGGCTCGCGGCTCGCCGGGGCCAGGGGAAGATGGCGTTCCTCGATCTCGTCGACCGCTCCGGGCGGATCCAGCTCCAGGCGCGCGTCGACGAGCTCGGCCCCGCGGGGATGGAGCGGCTCCTTGGGCTTGATCTGGGCGATCTGATCGGCGTCGACGGGACCGCGTTCTCCTCGCGCCGGGGCGAGCTGACCCTGAGGGTGGCCGACTTCACGCTCCTGGCCAAGTCGCTCAGACCACCGCCCGAGAAGCATCACGGCCTGACCGATGTCGAGACGCGCTTTCGCCGGCGGGAGCTCGACCTGATCGCCAACGTGGAGGCGCGCGAGCTGTTCATCACCCGCGCGCGCGTGATCTCCGCGGTCCGGCGGTTCCTCGACGCCGAGGGGTTCATCGAGGTCGAGACACCGGTCCTGCAGCCTCTGTACGGGGGTGCGCTGGCCCGGCCGTTCACGACGCACCACAACGCGCTCGATCGCGAGTTCTTCCTGCGTATCGCTACCGAGCTCTACCTGAAACGGCTGATCGTCGGCGGGCTCGAGCGCGTCTACGAGCTCGGCAAGGACTTCCGCAACGAGGGCGTCGACACCACGCATAACCCAGAGTTCACGATGCTCGAGTGGTACGAGGCGTACGCCGACTACGAGGACATCGCGTCGCGATGCGAGCGTCTGGTCGCGTACGCGGCCTCCGAGGCAGGCTACCAGGGAGAGATCGATCTGACGCCCCCGTGGCGCCGCGAGCGGCTGGTCGACGCGATCCGCGACCGCACCGGGATCGACATCATGGAGCATCGAGAGCGTGCTCAGCTGGCCGACGCCATGGCCGCCCGGGAACTCGCGGTCCCGCCCGACGACACCTGGCCCCAGCTCGTCGACGAGCTGCTCTCCAAGCATGTCGAGCCGACGCTGACCGAGCCGACGTTCCTGATGGACTACCCCGTCGAACTGTCGCCGTTCGCCAAGCGCCACCGGTCGGTCGAAGGGTTGGTCGAGCGGTTCGAGGCGTACATCGGCGGGCTCGAGATCGCGAACGCGTTCACCGAACTGAACGATCCCGACGAGCAGCGGAGACGGTTCGAGGAGCAGCGCGCCCTGGCCGGCGCCGGCGACGAGGAGACGCAGCCGTATGACGAGGGGTTCCTCGAGGCGCTCGAGCAGGGCATGCCCCCCACCGGCGGGATCGGGATCGGGATCGATCGCCTCGTCATGATCTTGACCGGGCACCGGTCGATCCGCGAGGTCGTGCTCTTTCCCGCGATGCGGGATTGAGCCGATTACCAGGCGAAAGTCACCGTGCGGATAGGCATTCTCTTATTCGACCAGGTGGACCTACTCGACGTCGGCGGGCCGTACGAGGTGTTCCTGACCGCGTCGCGTCTGGTTGTTCGCGACGGAGGCGAGCCGCCGTTCGAGGTTGTGACGCTCGGTGCCGGCTCGGGTCCGGTGGCCGCGTACGGGGGGCTACGGCTGACCCCGCAGGCGACACTGGCGGACTGCGGGCACCTGGACGTCTTCGTCGTGCCGGGAGCGGTCGCGATCGATGATGTGATCTCGGACGAGGAGTTGATGAGCACGGTGGCGCCGGTGGCACACGATGCTTCGGTAGTCGCGTCGGTCTGCACGGGAGCGTTCATCCTCGGCGCGCTCGGGTGGCTCTCGGAGCGGTCGTGGACCACGCATTGGGAGGACGTCGAGGAGTTGGCCGGGCGGGTCGGAGGGCGCGGCCGGGCGTGGGTTCGCTGGGTCGATACAGACGAGATCGTGACGGCCGGCGGACTCAGCTCCGGAATCGCAATGTCGCTGCATCTGGTGGACAGATTCGAAGGCCGCGAGCTCGCGGTGAAGACCGCCAGGCAGCTCGAATATGACTGGGATCCGGTAGCTACGGGCCGAACATGAACAACGTGTGAAGTCCGGGCCGGGCCGGTCGAGTGCCGCAGTGGCGTTGAGGCCCGTTGATAAACTGGCCTATGGCCCGAAAACTCGAGACCGTTTCGCTCATCAATCGGCAGCTACTGGCCGACAAGGTGGGTAGAACGGGATCGTCGGTGTCCCCGCATTCGCGAACTACCATGTGAACCGAGCAGGTAGGCGAGGAGCGACCGGAAAACATCCCGACCGAGCAGACCGAGACCCGCCACAGAAGAGAAGGATAATGTTCGAGCGATTCACAGAGCGAGCCCGCCAGGTAGTCGTTTTGGCTCAGGAAGAAGCGCGGACGCTCAAGCACAATTACATCGGGACCGAGCACATTCTGCTTGGCCTCCTCCGCGAAGAAGAAGGACTCGCGGCCCGCGTACTCGAGTCGCTGGATATCACGGTGGAGCGCGTACGCGCCCAGGTCGTCCGGATCGTCGGATCGGGCGAGGAGGTCACCTCCGGCCAGATCCCATTCACGCCGCGAGCCAAGAAGGTGCTCGAGCTCGCGCTGCGCGAGGCGCTCAGCCTCGGGCACAACTACATCGGCACCGAGCACATCCTGCTCGGGCTGGTGCGCGAGAACGAGGGCGTGGCCGCCCGGATCCTGCTCGATTTCGACGCAGATTCCGAAAAGATTCGAAACGAGGTCATCCGGATGCTCTCCGGGCCGGGTAGCCGCCAGCGCGGCGCCGGCGCCAGTGGAGCGGCGGGTGCCGCCCAGGGCGGCGAGACCGGCAAGAAGTCCTCGAAGCTGCTCGACCAGTTCGGGCGCAACCTGACCAAGCTGGCCGCCGAGTCGAAGCTCGACCCGGTCGTCGGTCGCGAGACCGAGATCGAGCGGATCATGCAGATCCTCTCGCGCCGGACCAAGAACAACCCCGTTCTGGTCGGCGAGCCGGGCGTCGGCAAGACCGCCGTCGTCGAGGGCCTGGCCCAGCGGATAACCCACGGCGAGGTCCCCGAGCTGCTCAAGGGCAAGCAGATCTACACGCTTGACCTAGCGGCGCTGGTCGCGGGTTCGAAGTACCGCGGTGAGTTCGAGGAGCGCCTCAAGAAGGTGATGAAGGAGATCACCCAGCGCGGCGACATCATCCTGTTCATCGACGAGCTCCACAATCTGGTCGGTGCGGGCGCGGCCGAGGGCGCGATCGACGCCGCCTCGATCCTCAAGCCGGCGCTGGCCCGCGGCGAGCTCCAGACGATCGGCGCGACGACGCTCGAGGAGTACCGCAAGTACCTCGAGCGCGACTCCGCCCTGGAGCGCCGCTTCCAGAAGATCACCGTGGATCAGCCGTCGACGGAGGAGACCGTTCAGATTTTGAAGGGCCTCCGGGACCGGTACGAGCAGCACCACAAGGTGAACATCACCGACGAGGCGCTCGAGGCCGCCGCCGAGCTGGCCGACCGCTACATCTCCGACCGGTTCCTGCCGGACAAGGCGATCGACCTGATCGACGAGGCCGCGTCGCGGATGCGGATCAAGTCGATGACCTCTCCGCCCGTGTACCGCGAGCTCGAAGACGAGATCGAGGAGACCCGGCGCGCCAAGGAGGAGGCGATCGAGAACCAGGAGTTCGAGAAGGCCGCGAACCTCCGCGACAAGGAGCGCCGGCTGACCCAGCGTAAGCGCGAGCTGGCCGAACAGTGGGAGGCCGGGGAGTCGACCGAGCGTCCTGCGATCGGCGAGGAGGAGATCGCCGACATCGTCTCGATGTGGACCGGCATCCCGGTGTTCAAGCTGACCGAGGCCGAGACGGCGAAGCTCATGCGGATGGAGGAGGAGCTCCACAAGCGCGTCATCGGCCAGCACCCGGCGATCGAGGTCGTCTCGAAGGCGATCCGGCGCAGTAGGGCTGGGCTCAAGGATCCGAAGCGGCCGACCGGTTCGTTCATCTTCCTGGGGCCGAGCGGGGTCGGTAAGACCGAGCTCGCCCGGACTTTGGCCGAGTTCCTGTTCGGCGACGAGGACACGATGATCCGGATCGACATGTCCGAGTACATGGAGAAGCACGCGGTGTCGCGTCTGGTCGGTTCGCCTCCGGGCTACATCGGCTACGACGAGGGCGGCCAGCTCACCGAGGCCGTGCGGCGCAAGCCCTACAGCGTGCTGCTGCTGGACGAGATCGAGAAGGCCCACCCCGACGTGTTCAACATCCTGCTCCAGATCCTGGAGGACGGACGGCTCACGGACGCGCAGGGGCGGACGGTCGATTTCCGCCACTGCATCGTGATCATGACCTCGAACATCGGGGCCTCCGAGATTGCGCGCAATACCCCATTAGGGTTCGCGGTGTCCGACGACGAGACCGGCATCACCTACGACGACATGAAGACCCGGATCACGGGCGAGCTCAAGAAGGTGTTCCGGCCCGAGTTCCTAAACCGGATCGACGAGGTCATCGTCTTCCACAAGCTGACCAAGGACGAGATCAAGGAGATCGTCGACCTGCTGCTGCGGAGGATCCGCGAGTCGATGGCCGACCGCGAGCTCCAGCTGGAGCTCTCCGACGCGACCAAGGACATGCTCGTCATCAAGGGTTGGGACCCGTCGATGGGTGCCCGGCCGCTGCGCCGCGCGATCCAGCGCTACGTCGAGGATCCGCTCGCGGACTTCGTCCTGCGCTCGCAGGTGCCAGCCGGCTCGACCGTGATGGTCGACTGGCCGGCGCCCGAGGACGGCTCCGAGCCGCCCGCGGACGCCGAGGTCAAGCTGACCGTGATCGAGCCGGCGCCCCAGCCCACCCCGGTTGGGGTCGGTGCCGAGGGTGGCGGCGAGAGCGGCGGCGAGCCGGCGGGGTCCGAGGACCCGGCCGGGTCTGACGACGCTCCCGCGAGCGAGTAGCACTTCGCATTCCGTCGGGCCCGCGGCGTAGCCTCGGGCCCGACGATGCCGCGATCAACCTCGATCCACGTCTGCTCGGCCTGCGGGCACGAAAGCCTCCGTTGGGCGGGGCAGTGCCCGAGCTGCGGCGAGTGGAACACGCTTGTCGAGGAGGTGCGGCGCGCGGGGCCGGCCGCCCGGGGCCGGGCCGGGGTCGCACGGTCCGACGGCCGCGCCGTCGTCAGGCCGATGGCGCTCCGCGACGTGGCCGCGGCCGAGCGCGAACGCCTGCGCACCGGCATCGGCGAGCTCGACAACGTGCTCGGGGGCGGGATCGTACCCGGCTCGCTGGTACTGATCGGGGGCGCACCCGGTATCGGCAAGTCGACGCTCACGACAATGGTCCTGGCCAACCTCCACGCCGCCGGCCGGCGCACGCTGTACGTGTCCGCCGAGGAGTCGGCGGCCCAGATCCGGTTGCGGGCCGAGCGTCTGCGCGCCGACGCGCTCGACATACCGGTGATCGCGGAGACCGATCTCGGGACCGTGGTGGCGACGCTCGAGCACGAGCACCCCGAGGTGTGCGTGATCGACTCCGTGCAGACGCTCCACTCGATGGAGCTGTCGAGCGCGTCCGGATCGGTCGGCCAGGTCCGCGAGGTCGCCGGCGAGCTGATGCGGGTCGCCAAAGCGCTGCGGATCGCGGTACTGCTCGTCGGACACGTGACCAAGGACGGGGCGCTCGCCGGGCCTCGGGCGCTCGAGCACCTCGTCGACTGCGTGCTCTCGTTCGAGGGCGAGCGCGAGCGCACCTACCGCACTGTGCGGGCGATCAAGAACCGCTTCGGCTCGACCAACGAAGCCGGCGTGTTCGAGATGCGCGACGATGGCCTGGTCGAGGTCCTGGACGCTTCCGCCCGCTTTGTGGGCGAGGCCACCCGCGCACCCGGCAGCGTTGTCCTGTGCGCGATCGAGGGCTCGCGCCCGCTGTTGGTCGAGGTGCAGGCGCTGGTGTCGAGCTCGGAGATCGTGCCCCCGCGACGGGTGGCGTCGGGGATCGATCGCAACCGGCTAGCGCTCGTCTTGGCCGTGCTCGGGCGCCACGCCGGGATCGGGGCCGGGACGAGCGACGTGTTCGTCAACGTGGTCGGCGGGGTGCGAGTCGACGAGCCCGGAGCGGATCTCGCGGTGGCGCTGGCGGTGGCGAGCGCGGTCAGAGGTGTGGCGCTCGGCGGCGCCGACGGCCAGCCGCTGGCGTGCTTCGGGGAGCTTGGGCTGACCGGCGAGCTCCGGAGCGTCGCCCACAGCGACCGGCGCCTCGCCGAGGCGGCCAAGTTCGGGCTCGGTCCGGTGACCGAACCGGGAGCCCACAGGACGCTCAGGCACGCCATCGCTGCGGCGTTGGGTGGAGGCCGGCGCGGTGCGCTTGCCGCCTGATCGTTCGCTCGCCGCACTTAACGCAAGCGGACGAGGCGGACGATCCAGTGTCAAGAAGCGGTAAAATCGGGCTTCATGCCGCCGCGTTCCGGGGAAGAGCTCAAGGGAGAGCTCGAATCTCGACAGGATTCCCGGCTGGTCAGGGCGTTGGAGATGGTCGCCCCCGGAACGGCGCTTCGTGAGGGGATCGACAACATCCTCCACGCTCGTACCGGAGGGCTGATGGTGATCGGCGATCCCGACGAGCTGGCCTTCCTGTTCTCGGGCGGGATCAAGCTCGACCTGGATTACTCGCCGGCGCTGCTGTACGAGCTGGCGAAGATGGACGGTGCGATCGTCCTCAGCTCGAACGCCACCAAGATCGTTCACGTGAACGTCCAGCTGACGCCGGACCCGACGATCCTGACGTTCGAGACCGGCACCCGGCACCGCACGGCCGAACGCGTCTCCAAGCAGACCGATGCGCTCGTCGTGGCGATCTCGGAGCGCCGGGAGGTCGTCTCGCTGTACGTCGACGGCATCAAGTACATCCTCGAGGACATCCCCGTGGTGCTGGCCAAGGCCAACCAGGCTCTGGCCACCCTCGACAAATACCGCAGCCGCCTGGACCAGGTGTCGACGCGGCTGACCGCGCTCGAGTTCGAGGGCGGCGCGACGCTACATGACGTGCTGACCGTGCTGCAACGCGCCGAGCTCGTCACGCGAATGGCGGTCGAGATCGAGCGTTATATCGTCGAGCTAGGCACGGAAGGCCGGTTGATCGAGATGCAGCTCGACGAGACGATGGTGGGCGTATCCGCGGACAAGACCGCGCTCGTCCACGACTATCTGAGCGAGGACACAGACGAGACGTTCGCGACCGCGTTCGACCAGCTTGTGCGCTTGCCCAACCAGGACCTGTTGGATTTCGGTCGGCTCGCCGAGCTGCTCGGCTACGACCGCAAGCTGAACACCCTCGACTATCCGACATCGCCCCGGGGATTCCGCATCCTAGGGCGGATTCCGCGACTGCCGAAGCTGGTGGTCCAGCGGATCGTCAGCGAGTTCGGAGGACTCGAGGAGTTGCTCGCCGCGACCGACGGCGAGCTGGAAACCGTCGACGGAGTCGGCGAGATCCGAGCGAAGGACATCCGCGAGGGTCTTCGCCGGCAGCAGGAGATCAACCTCGTGGACAGATACCTGCAAACGTAGTTCTAGGGAGTGGAAACATCGAGCGCGGGTCCCCGACCCTCGCCCGTCCCGGACAGAGGAGGACACCATCACAGAGCTAATGGAAGAGCACCTGGAGGACCTCGAGATCGCCGAGGAAGAAGTAGAAGTCGTTCATATCGAGTTCGAAATCGGCGACAACGTCGTATATCCCCATCACGGGGCGGGAAAGGTGATCCGCAAGGAGCTCAAGGAGATCCTTGGCGAGCGGCGTGAGTACCTCACGATCAAGATCCTGCACAACGACATGACCGTCATGGTCCCCACCGAGAACGCCGCGCTCGCGGGTCTACGCCGCGTGATCGACGAGGAGACGGTCCAGAAGGTCCTTGGCGTACTCCAGGACGAGTGCTCCGAGATGCCCAAGAACTGGAACCGTCGCTTCAAGTACAACCGCGACAAGATCAAGACCGGCGACATCTACGAGCTCGCTGAGGTCGTCCGGAACCTCGCCATCCGGGAAGCCGAGAAGGGGCTCTCGACGGGCGAGAAGCAGATGTTCACGCGTGCGAAGAAGATTCTCGCGTCGGAGCTGATGTACGCGCTCGGTATGGACGAGGACGAGGTCGAGGAACATCTCCAGGGACTGTTGTTGGAGTCCTATAACGGCAAGAACGGCAAGACGAACGGGAAGGTCACCGTCGGCGCGAAATAGACACGCGCCGCGGTACGTATGGCGGTCGCGTTGATCGTGGCCGCCGGGCGTGGAGAGCGCCTTGGGTCAACTGGGCCCAAGGCGCTTGTCACGCTTGGGGGGAGGCCGATGCTCGAATGGAGCGTGGCCACGCTCCGCTCGATCGCTGAGATCGAGGAAATCGTCGTGGCGCTCCCGGCGGACGCGCTCGACGCCGCCCCCTCGGGGACGGTCGCGGTCGCCGGTGGAGCGGTGCGCTCGCAGTCGGTGCGCGAAGCCCTGCGGGCCTCGGGGGGCGGGGATCCCGTGGTCGTGCACGACGCCGCCCGGCCGCTGGCGAGCGCAGCGCTGTTCGAGCGGGCGCTGGAGGAGCTCGAGGCTTCCGGCGCCGATGCCGTGATCGCCGCCGCGCCGGTGTCAGACACGATCAAGGAGGTCGGCGACGGCGGCACGGTGGCGCGTACGCTCGATCGTTCGCGCCTGTGGGCGGTGCAGACCCCACAGGTGTTTCGGCGGGCCGCGCTCGAGCGCGTGTTCGAGGGCGCCGCCGACGAGCTGCTCGCGGCGGCGACCGACGACGCGTGGCTGATCGAACAGCAGGGCGGAGTCGTGCGGGTGATCCCAGCCGGCGAGCCGAACTTCAAGATCACGACTGCGATCGACCTGAAGCTGGCCGAGCTGCTTCTGGCCGGGGGTCCGGCGTGACGGTCTCGACCGGGCTCGGCTACGACTGTCACCGCTTTGCCGAAGGGCGGCGGCTCGTGCTCGGGGGCGTCGAGCTCGGGCACGACCGCGGCCTCGCCGGGCACTCCGACGCCGACGTGTTGACCCACGCGATCATCGACGCGCTGCTCGGCGCCGCGGCCCTCGGCGACATCGGCGAGCATTTCCCCGACACCGACGAGCGCTACCGGGACGTCGACTCGCTCGAGCTGCTCCGCACTACGGTCGCGATGCTGTCCGCGCGCGGGGTGTCGGTGGTCCACGTCGATGCCACCGTAGTGATCGAGCGGCCCCACGTGGCGCCGGTTCGCGAGCAGATCAGGGCCTCGCTGGCGGGCGTGATCGGCATCTCGCTCGAGCACGTCAGCGTCAAGGCGACGCGCGGTGAGGGGATGGGGTTCGTCGGCCGGCAGGAGGGTGCGGCGGCGCTCGCGGTTGCTACGGTCGAGCGATGAACGGCGCCCACCCCCGAGGTGAAAGTCGGCGCGCGGTCGTTCCGTTGGCGCGCGACCAGGCCTTAGTCTCCTTTCGTATTTGGGGAGGACCACCAAGCGGTGGTACGGCGGAGCGGCCGCGCGAGGCGGCCGCTCCAATTACGTCGGGTCAGGTTGTTGTGACCCAATCACGTCGGGTCGGCTAGCGACCGCCCACCCTGACCTTCTGTGCGTAGACGGGTCCGGCGCCCTCTCCCGGGAACGCGGATCCCACGCCGCTGAACAGCACCGCGGTCACCGTGTAGGCGCCCGGGTGGTCATAGGTGTGGGTCGGACTCGGTCCCGAACCGGTGGTGCCGTCTCCGAACTCCCACATGTAGTTCATCACCGGCTGCCCGCTGACGGTCGTGAGCGCGTTGAACTGCACCGTCCGGTCGTTCCTTCGAGGCCCGCGGGCCGTGGAGTACGTGAACGCCGGCTGGAAGCCGTTCTCACCGGTCACCACGATCCCGCCAGCGCCGGCGGACAGCCCGTCGGAGCGGAACACCGTCTCCCCGGTGGAGAACGCGCCGGTTCCCGGGAACGTGTACATGAACGTCGGCGTCGTTGTCTCGGCGACCGGGGCGTTGAGAACGGCGTTCATCTGCCAGGTGAATTCGGACGCGCCGCCAGGCATGAACGATCGGCTGCCGTCGAACGTCATGGTGGTCCCGCTGCCCGCGGTGGCCGTCTCCCTCGCGATCGGCGTGGGCCTCGGGAGCGTCACCCGCTGCACGCAGCTGTGGGTGTAGTTGCTCCACATCTCCTGGTACCAGTAGAAGTGGCCGTTGATCACCTGGTTGTACGGCGAGCCGTTCGGGGCGGTACCGAGCGGGGTGCCCATCTGGCCGTTCTCGCACTCGTCGCCGACCTCTTCCCCTTGATCCGGGCCCGCGCCGTTGGTCCAGGCGTCGTTGGGGAGCGGGTCGGTCACCGACTCGTTGTGCTCGTGGGCGAGTCCGCCGTTGATCTCGCCGTCCGAGATCAGGCCGTTCGGGTTGTTCCCGTCCTGACAGTCCGGATTGGTGGCGTCGAACGGCATGTTCGCGTAGAGCACCATCGTCGTCGTCGCCGTGTTCTGGTGATACGCGCAGTAAGCCTGGTCCTGTGACTCTCCGGCCGAGCATCCACCAAAGCCCGTCGTCGGGTCATTCGTGAAGCAGCTCTCGACGTTCGGGGGCGTTAGCAGGAAGTACTCGTGACTCAGATCGGCCGGGAGATGATGACGCGTGACGTAGTTCGCGATCTCTGTCTGAATCTGGGGATCGGTCAGGCAGGCCTTCACCACACCGGTCACGCCAGTCCCGCCAACCGGACACTCGGTCGGCGGATACGGGTCGGTGTCGACCAGCACACCGCCGAACCTCACGTCGTATTCCGCCACCGCGCCGGTGATGTCGTTGTACTGCGGGTCGACCGAGTCGACGTTCTGGTTCCCGCCGCTGTCGTGCTGCAGGTCCTTGAAGTACCGGGCGATGCCGAACGTGAATCCGGACGGGTAGGCCCCCAGGCCCCCCGGACTCCACATCAGCATGTAGTCCGTGTTCGACGGCATGATCGGCCCGCCGTTGTAGTCCATGTTCGTCAACGTCACGTCGTGCGGCTGCAACCTGAGTAGCGCCTTCCTTGCTTGGGCCGTTTGCAGCGGCATGTAGGACACCGTCTGCCCGTTCGGCAGCACCTTGATGATTGCCGACGCGTTCGTCGCCATGATCGCCGGGACGACAAGCGCCGCGGCGAGGACCAGCATCATCAGCCTTCGTCGCTGATGAACCGTCATACGCACTCCTCCTCACGTGAGTTTTGTTTATCTGGCCCCACGCTAGACCCGACGGGTCCTGTGCCGGCGCGGACCCTATACCTTCTGGCCCCCGTGCGCGCGCTGACCTGGTGCCGCCGCTGGAGGCGGCCGCTGTCGAAGGTTTGAGCGGCGGCGTCAGCTTCCGGCGGTGGCGCGGCGCCGCGCGGCGGCCCGCTCCCGGATCTGTTCCTGCTCGACGAGCCGGCCGAGCTGATGGAGGGTCTGGCGGACGTGGCGGGACACGCTCGGCGCCGCGATCCGCTCGGCGATCCAGCCGCTCGGGCCGGCGCCGGCGACGCCGTAGGCGAGGCGGAGCTCGACCCGGGTCCGGCCGCCGGGGGCTTCGCGCAGCCGCCAGCGACCGCGCTGGTCGAGGCCGGTTACCGACGTCCACGCGAGCTCGGTCGGCTCGGTGAACTCGACCACCTCGATCAGACCGCCGACCTCCGCCGCGCCGATCCGGAACAGCATCCGGTAGCGGGCCCCGAGACCGGTCGGAGCGTCTCCGACGACCTCCCAGCGGGTGACGCCCGACATGTAGCTGAGCACGCGCTCGGGATCGGTGACGATCGCCCAGACCGATTCGAGAGGCGCAGCGACGACGATGTTCGAGTTGATCCTCATCCGAGCACCGGGAAGCGCCGCTCGGCGGCCAGCGCGTCGAGCGCGTCCTGCATCAGCCGCATCAAATGGTCGTAGACCTCGTCGACGTCGGGATCGGGCCCGAACTCGGCGCGGAGATCCATCGCCGGCAGCGTCTCGATCGTGATCTTTGCCGGCAGCGGGATGTGGCCGAAGTCGCCGACGTTCACGATCCACGGCAGCGACAGCGAGATGGGCAGCACCTTGAGGCGCAGCACGCGATCGAGCGCGAGCAGGCGTGCGAGGCGCTCGCCGCGCGTCAAGAACAGTGCGGTCTCCTGACCACCGATGGCGACGACCGGGACGATCGGAACGTCCTGTTCGAGTGCGAGGCGGATGAAGCCCTTGCGCCCGCCGAAGTCGACACGGCTCGACTGCCAGCTCGGGCGGTGGACCTCATAATCGCCGCCGGGGTACACCAGCAGCGCCGCGCCCGAGGACAGAGCCTGGCGCGCGTTGTCTGGCGACGCGGCGACCGTCCCGAACTTCCGCAGCCAGCTCAGGCCGGGAAGGGACAGCACCAGGTTATGCGCGAGCTGGTAGAAGGCGCGTTCGACCCCGAAGTAGGTGGAGAAGGCGACCGTGAACACCATCGTGTCCGGGAGCATGTTCCCGCCGGAGTGGTTGCCGACGAGCAGCACCGGACCCTCGTCGGGGATGTTCCCGAGGCCGCGCACCTCGCCTCGGAACCAGACGCTCGAGAACAGCCAGAACAGCGGGAGCTGCTCGCGGATGTAGTCGGGGTCGCGCTCGTCGAGGTCGGCGCTGGGGATCCGTCGCTGGACGAGGCCGGAGAGCTCGCGCCAGGCCCGATCGAGCAGCGACGGCGACCGTGAGCGGGATGTCTCGGGGGGCGACACGCCGGCGACCGGCTCGTGTCCGTTACGGCGCGCGGATCTGGTCGTGTCTGCCTGGGCCATCGGTCGAGGGCGTCAGGCGGCCTCGGCGTCCGCTCGGTGACCCGCGGGGACGTCAGGCGCCCCGGCATCCGCGCGGGCGAAGAAGCTCAGCAGCAGCTCGTTGGTCTCGTCCGCGCGCTCGACCTGCGGCACGTGCCCGCAGCCGTCGATCGTCACCTGCTCGGCCCGTGGGAGCCACTTGCGCACGTGCCGGGAGAACGCCGGCGGCACCAGGCGGTCGTGGCTGCCCCACACGAACAGCGCGGGCGGTTGCAGCTCGGCCAGCCGGCGGTAGAACCCGTGGCGCCCGAACGGCGCCTCCAGATAGATGTTGCGCGCGCTCGCCAGCAGGGCGTAGCGGGCGCCGGCGGTGTGGTAGATCCGCTGGAACTCGTCGACCACGAGGTCGGCGACGGCGGGATCGATCAGGTCGCGGTCGTAGAACATGCTCCAGAACTGCGAGGCGACGACCGAGCGGCGGACGGTGTGGGGGAGGAGTCCGAGCTCGGGTCGCATGAGGCGCACGATCGGATGCAGACCGCGCCGGATCCAGGCGACCGCCGGACACAGCAGGCCGAGCGCGCTGATCCGATCGGGCGCGTTCAGCCCCATCTCGATTGCCACCCGGCCGCCCATCGAGTTGCCGACCACGTGCGCGCGGGGGAGGTCGAGCCGATCCATCAGGCCGAACATGATCTCGGCGAACCAGCGCGCGTTGTAGCCGCCGAGCGCCGGCTTGCAGGAGGAGCCGAACCCGGGGAGGTCGGGGGCGTGGACGCGATAGGTGCCGCTGAGCGCCGCCGCCGTCTCGAACAGCGAGGCCCGCGTGCCGCCGAGGCCGTGGAGGAGGAGCACGTCCGGGCCGCGACCCATGGTCAGGGTCGAGATGCGATGGCGGCCGACCGGGATGTCGTGGACCTCGAGCAGCGGCGGACGGCCGCCGGGAAGCCGGAACATCCCTTCGAACGCAATCGCGTGGTCGAGGTTGCCGCGCACACCGAGCAGCCGGCGCTGGAACGCGTCGATCCCGGAGAACTCGCCCCGCCGGAGCCTCAGCCAGGTGTCGGCATCCGTGGACAGGGTCACATCGGGCGGCCGCCGCGATCCGCCCTTGCGCACCCGGGCCGCCCGGCTCGTGCACCGCACCTCCCAGGTGTGGCCGAGATCGCACAGCGTGATCTGGTAGGTCGCGTCGAAGCCGGGGTCGGCGCCGAGGTAGCGGTCGGGCAGCGAGCGAAACGCTTCTTCGACGGCTGTGAGTCGCTGGTTGGGTGAGGGCCTACCAGCCACGGCGGGCACCCTATCGAGCCTTGCGGCCAGACTTGCCGGCGTCCGTCCGGCCGGATACGCCGGCGGACGCTAGGGTTGCCGAATCGTGCGTAGAACAGTTCGCCTGCATGACACTCGCACGGGGAAGGTGCTGCCGGTGCAGCCGGATGCCGACGGTGTCGTCGGCATATACGCGTGCGGGCCGACCGTGTACGGGCGTATCCACGTCGGCAACGCCCGTCCGTATGTCGTCTTCTCGCTGTTGGCGCGGCTGCTCGTCCATGAGGGTTACAAAGTCACATTCGTTGCGAACTTAACGGATGTGAACGACAAGATTTATGCGGCGGCGCAGACCGCCGGGGTGGGAAGCGAGGAGCTGGCGCGCGACATGATCGACGCGTACATCGCCGACACCGACCGCCTCGGCCTGGGCCGGCCCGACTTCGAACCCCGGGCGAGCGCGACGATCGCGGAGATCGTCGAGTTGATCGAGGAATTGCTCGAGGGCGGGCATGCGTACGCGGTCGACGGGGATGTCTACTTCTCGGTGCGGACCTACCCGCGATACGGCGAGATATCTCACCGCAACCTCGATGACATGGACCAGGGCGAGGGGATCGAGGGGGCCGACCGCAAGCGCGACCCGGCCGATTTCGCGCTTTGGAAAGCCGAGAAGCCCGGCGAGGACACCGCGTGGGACGCGCCGTGGGGGAGGGGTCGGCCGGGATGGCACATCGAGTGCTCGGCGATGGCCGAGGAGATCCTTGGCCTCGGCTTCTCGATCCACGGTGGCGGCGCCGACCTGATCTTCCCCCATCACGAGAACGAGGCCGCCCAGACCGGCGCCGCTCACGACGCGCCGCTCGCCCAGCTGTGGGTCCACAACGGGATGGTCCGCCTCGACCAGGCCAAGATGTCCAAGTCGGTGGGCAACATCTTCCTGCTCCACGCCGCGCTCGACGCCTACGGACGGGACGCGCTGATCATGTACTTCTGCGGCGGTCACTACCGCCAGCCGATCGAGTTCGACGACGAGCGGCTGGTCGAGGCGCGCGCCCGGGTCGGGCGGATCACCGAGGCCGCCCGCCGGCTGACCGCCGGTCCCTCGCCGCCGTGGTCGGCGCGGTTGCGCGAGCGGTTCTTCGACGTCCTCGACGACGACTACAACACGCCGGCGGCGCTCGCTGCGGTGTTCGACTGGGTCCGGGAGGCGAACCGGTCAGCGCCGGGCTCAGGCGACGCCGATCTGCGCGAGATGCTCGGCGTGCTCGCGCTCGACAACCTGCTCGACGCCCCGATCGCCGATGCCCCGGCCGAGGTGGTCGAGCTCGCCGACGCCCGCGAGCGGGCCCGCGCGGCGCGCGATTACGCCGAGGCCGACCGCCTGCGCGAGGCGATCAAGGCGCACGGGTGGGAAGTGCGCGACGGCCCCGATGGGCCCGAGCTGCTCCCGGCTGCATAAACGCTTGCAGGGCCTGTTCGCTGGCGACAGCTGCCGAACCCACTTGACATCCCGCGACGGCTCTGCCAATCTGCCGCGCGGGAGAGTAACGGTAGAGTAAAGCTTGAGGGTGCCTGCGGCGAATTGCTGGCGCACCCGAACTACATTGCACAGCGCGGCGCCAGGGGAGGTAGTGCGCCACGGTTCCCGATAGGAGATTCGTGGCTCGGCTTTCCCCATACTCCAACCCTCAACTACAGGTTGAGGATGGTTACCTAATCGCCCTCGCCAAGCAGGGAAATGCGGTCGCGTACGACTGCATCGTGCGGCGGTACTACGGTTTCGTCCGTCTGAAGGCGTCGTCGTACTTCCTCGCCGGCGGCGATGCGGACGATCTGATCCAGGAAGGGCTCGTCGGGCTGTACAAGGCGGTCCGCGACTACCGCACCGACCGCGAGTCGAGCTTCCGCAACTTCGCGGAGCTGTGCATCACGCGCCAGATCATCACGGCGGTGAAGACCGCCACCAGGAACAAGCACTCGCCGCTCAACCAGTACGTGTCGTTCTCGAGTTCGCCGGGCGCGTCCAGCGAGGGGGAGCCGACGCTCGAGGAGATCATTCCCGGATCGCCGGTTCACGACCCAGTCAACCAGGTGATCAGCTCAGAGGAGCTTCGCGCGCTGGTGGCCTGCATCTCGACCGCGCTGTCCGAGCTGGAATCCCGCGTGCTCGCGCTGTACCTCGACGGTCATTCCTACGAAGAGGTCGGTCGGAGGATCGGCTGCGATTGCAAGACCGTCGACAACGCGCTCCAGCGGGTCAAGAGGAAGGTCGGGCAGCATCTGGCGGAGCGCGCCGTGCCGGCGGCATAACCGCGTTAAGCTCCGACCTGCCGGCTAAACGGCCGAAGACAAGGAGCATCCGTTGAGCGATCACGAGCACGCTGGCCCCGGGTATGCCTCGCCGGAGGTGGCCCGCCAGCAGCCCCCCGAGAAGTTTGTGTACGTGGCGTCCCTCTACGAGGGGACCGGGATCAACAAGCCCGACTTCGTCGCGGTCGTCGACGTCGACTCGAGCTCGCCTACCTATGGGCAGATCGTCCACCGCACGGAGATGCCGAACATCGGCGACGAGCTTCACCACTTCGGCTGGAATGCGTGCTCGTCGGCGTGCCACTCGCAGCTGTCGCGGGACACGATGGTCGTGCCCGGGCTGCGCTCGTCGCGGATCCACATCATCGACATCTCAGACCCGCGCGCCCCGCGGATCAAGAACGTGATCGAGGGCGAGGAGATAAAGGAGAAGCTCGGACTGAGCGCGCCCCACACCGTGCACTGCATGCCCGGCGACATCGTCACGATCTCGATGCTCGGCGACGCCGATGGCAACACGCCCGGCGGGTTCGCGGTGCTTGACGCGCGTGACTTCTCGGTGGCCGAGCGGTGGGAACGCGACGCCGGCGGGATCGAGTTCACCTACGACTTCTGGTACCAGCCGCGCCAGAACGCGCTGGTCTCGAGCGAGTGGGGCGCGCCCAACACGTTCAAGGACGGCTTCAACCCGGCCGACGTCGCCGCCGGCAAGTACGGACGCAAGCTTCACTTCTGGGATCTGGAGAAGCGGACCAAGGTGCAGACGATCGATCTTGGCGACGAGGGCTGGATCCCGCTCGAGATCCGCTGGCAGCACAACCCCGACTCGGCTCAGGGCTTTGTCGGCGCGACGCTCTCGAGCAACATCATCCACTTCCATCGCGACAACGGAAGCTGGGGCGTCTCCAAGGCGATCGACGTGGCCAACGAGGAGCTCGAGGGTTGGCCGCTCGAGGGCGGCGTCCCGGGGCTGATCACCGATCTGGTGCTGTCGCTCGATGACAAGGACCTGTTCTTCTCGAACTGGCTCCACGGCGACGTACGTCACTACGACGTGTCCGATCCGGCCCACCCCGAGCTGAAGTCGCAGGTGTGGCTCGGCGGCCTCCTTGGACGCGACGGCGGTCACCCGAAGGCGCCTGGGCCGCTGAACGGCGGACCCCAGATGATCCAGAACTCGCTCGACGGCAATCGGGTGTACGTCACCAACTCGTTGTTCTCGACCTGGGACAACCAGTTCTATCCCGGGATCAAGGGGTGGCTAACCAAGCTGGACCGGCAGGGCGACGGCACATACGCGCTCGATCCGGACTTCTTCGTCGACTTCCACGAGCAGGCTGACGGCGCGCGCCCGCACGAGATCCACCTGCCGGGCGGAGACTGCACGACTGAGATCTTCCAGTAGCAGCCCCACTCTTCACACCGAAGAGGTCACTCGCGTACTCGCCGAGCTCGAGCGGCTCGGCGAGGCCGAGGACCCGCCGGCCAAGGAGCGCGTGCTGCGTCGCGAGCGCGAGCTCGGGCGGCGAGTGTGGGGCGAAGAGCGGGGGGAAGCGTACGGTGGCGCGCCGCTCTCGATCACCTCGGAGGTCGGCGAGCTTCTAGCCGTGCTCGTGGTCGCCCGCCGGCCGCGGACCGTCGTCGAGTTCGGCGCGTCCCACGGTTACTCGACGATCCATCTCGCGGCGGCCGCGCGCGACATCGGCGCCTGCCGTGTGATCACCACCGAGATCGAGCCCTCCAAGGTCGCCGCGGCGCGGCGAAACATCGCTGCGGCGGGACTGGACGATCTGGTCGAGATCCGGGTCGGCGACGCGCTGACCACGCTCCGCGACATCCGAGATGTCGACCTGCTGTTCCTCGACGGATGGAACAACCTGTACGAACCGGTCGTCGACCTGCTTCAGCCGCAGCTCTCGCCGGGGGCGTTGGTGATCGCCGACTTGAGTTCCGACGATCCCGATCAGGTGACGTACGTCGAGCACATGCACGCGCCGGATAGCGGCTACGTGACCGTCGACATCCCGCTCGACGCCGGGGTCGTCGTGTCCGCCTGGCTCGGGGGCGGCGACTAGCGCTTCAGGGTCTCGCGAAGGGCCTCGAGGCCGGTGTACGTCGGGGTCCAGCCGAGCTCTCGCTTGGCCTTCGTGGTGTCCATGATCGCGGGGTGACTCGCCGCCTCGACCCATTCGGCGGCGGGCGGGGCGAATGACGGAAGCGGAACCTGTGACGCGGCGCGGGCGGCGCCTTGCGCTATCCCCGCGGGGACGGTGAGCGGGGTGAAGCCGAGCTCGCGCACGACGTCGGCGGCAGTCACGATCCCGTCGCCGGCGATGTTGTACGCGCCCGGGGGGCCATCGGCGACGACGCACTTGAGCAGCGCCCCGCCGACGTCATCCTCGTGGATGAACTGCATGGGCAACTCGGGCGTCGGGACCGGGATCGGCACTGGGAGCCGGTTGGCGAAGTCGAGCGCTCCCTGCACCAGCCCCGCGAGCGGCTCGGGCAACATGTTCTTCGCGCCCATCGCGTGTGGTCCGAGGACGATCGGCGGGCGCAGCAGATACACGGAGAGACCCGGGTTGGCGTCGGCCTGCTCGCGCAGCAGCTGCTCGAGCTCGGCCTTCTCCTGGGCGTAGAACAGGCGGGATGCTGGGCGCACGGGCCACTCTTCGGTCATCCCAACCGGGTTGTCGGGATGGAAGCCGTAGGCCGCGACCGACGAGGCGTAGACGAAGCGGTCGGCGCCGGCGTCGACGGCCGCGCGGAACGCGTTCAGCGTTCCCTCGACGTTGATGTTGCGGATCGTCTCGCGGGACGCGGTCCCCGTGATCATGAACGCGAGGTGTACGACCACGTCTACGCCGGCGAACGCCTCGCGGAGCGCGTCGGGGTCGCGGACATCGCCACGCCGGTAATCCAGCTTGCTCCACGCGTGCTCGGAGGGGTCGAAGGGTCGCCGTGCGATCCCGACGACTCGCTCGATCCGGGGATCGGCCTCGAGCAGCGGGATCAGACCGAACCCGAACGTCCCGGTCGGTCCGGTGACGGCCACGGTGAGGCCGGCGTCAGACAAGCGTGGCCTCGAGGCCGAATCGGTCGGCGATCAGGTCTCCGGCGGCCTCCGGTTCGACCGCGGTGACAGTGGCCCCAGCGGGGCTCTCCTCGGTCATCGAGAGGACTCCGCTCCAGTCGCTCAGCGAGATGCGCTCGCCATCGGCGCGTTGCGTGCTGACGATCAGGCCGGTGACGAACGGCGAGTGGGGATGGGTGGACGTGTACCAGTTGCTCGTCACGACGTCGATCAGCGGAACCGGCTCCGGGATGAACCCGTAGAGGTCGATCCACTCGCCGTCGAGACCGGCGGACTGGAGGACGAGCTCGGGGCCCTCCTCGACGACCCGGAAGCGCCAGCCCGCCTGCTCGTGCTCGCCGCCCGGGCCGAACGGAATCGGCTCGAGCAGCGTGCCGTTGCCGAAGCCGACGTCGGCTTGCCAGCGCACGCCTCCGTCCGTGACCCCGAGCACGAGATGCGTTCGTGGGCGCGGGCTCCCGGGGACGCCTCCCATGCGCACGCGCGCGAGATACAGCACGACGTCAGCACCGAGCGCCTCATACGCGCTCTTCAGAAGGAGGTTCTGCTCGAAGCAGTAGCCACCGCGGCGCTCGGTCACGAGCTTTCGTTCGAGGTCCATGGGCTCGAGCGACACCGGAACCCCGCGCCGGGGGTCGAGGTTCTCGAACGGAATCGTGGTCACGTGCGCGCGATGCAGCTCGGCCAGGCCCGGGCGCCCGCTGACACCCACCCGGACGAGATAAGCATCGAGGTCGCGCATGGCGCACGACTGTACCGGTGCCGCCCGCGCGGGTTGCGGGCAGCGCCGGCCCCCCACGCCGTTTCGCTCAGCCCGTCTCGTCAGAAAGCGCGGGGCCCAGCTGCGGCGGCGCGGCGGCGGGCATTTTCAGCCCCGGCCGTCGGATCTGAACCACAGCTGGGCTCCGGCTTGAATGGTTCCTCCAAACGAGAGGATTGTTCGTGATGCGAACAACACTTCTACAGGCGAACTCACTAAACGTATTCGGCAAATCTCATCGATGTCAAGAGGGTTGATACGTCGAACCTGTTCAGGATCTGTTAGGCCGTCGGGACGAAGGTGGTTGACGGACACCCCGTGTCCGTCAGGGACGAAGGTGGTTGACGGACACCCCGTGCTCGTCGGAAAGGCGCTCGGCGACGATCGATCGGTGGCAGGCCTCGGGATCGCGCTCGACGCAGAACAGCGCCGCCGCGCCGTCACCCGGTAGCTCGGCGGCGAGGGCGTCGAGCGGCGCGTGGTCGAGGATCTCGCGCGTGTATCGGGCTCGGTACTCGTCGGCCAGCACCGTTCGCGATCGCTTGCCTTCCCCCTTGCGCGCGTCCTCGGCATATTGCAGCTGACGCAGCTCGGTCGTCGGCGCCAGTTCCTTGTGGTGCTCGTAGGCGATCCCGGCGCCGGCGAGGGCGGCCTGGAGGCGGAGCGCATTCGCCCACGAGTACTCGCGGCCGCGGACGCCGCGGCGCTGGCGGACATCGAGCAACAGCCGGACGTCGGCGGCGGCCAGCGCCTGGAGGAAGTGGTCGAGATCCCAGTCGTACACCCCGATCGTCACCACGCGGCTCACGCTGCGGACGATGTCACAGGAAGGTACAGTCGGCCCTCGCGTGACCACGCCCGATCCCGACACCCTGCTCGCCGAGACACGCGCGTTCAACGCCGAGCTCGAGCGGCGGCTGGCGACGATCCCTCCGGTCAACGAGGTGCCGCCCGAGGAGAGCCGCCGAGCGCGCCGCGAGGGTCGGGGCATCTTCCCCGCGCCGGTGTATGTACCGGAGGCGCGAATGGTCGAGATCGAAGGTCCCGGGGGACCGGTCCGGCTTCGGATCATTTCCCCCGACGGCGAGCCGCGCGGCACGTTCCTCCACATCCACGGCGGCGGATGGACGCTGGGTGAGAGCGACGGGCAGGACCCTCGCCTCCAGCGCCTGGCGCGCGACACCGGGCTGACCGTCGTCAGCGTGAACTACCGCCTCGCGCCCGAGAATCCGTATCCCGCGGGGCCCGACGACTGCGAGGCGGCGGCCCTGTGGCTGCTCGGAGACCAGGGTCGCGCGACCGTGGGCGCCGAGGGTCCGCGCGCGATCGGCGGGGATTCCGCCGGAGGGCACCTGGCCGCCTGCACGCTCCTGCGCCTCCGAGATCGTCGCGGGATCACGGGCGAGTTCGGCGCGGCCGTGCTCCAGTACGGCGCCTTTGAGCTGTCGATGTCGCCGAGCCAGCGGCTGTGGGGCGATCGCAACTTCGTGCTGTCGGGACCGATCATCGCCTGGTTCGCCGACCAGTTCCTGCCCGGGATGGACCGGGAGCAGCGCCGCGACCCTGACATCTCGCCGCTGTTCGCCGACCTCGCGGGCATGCCGCCGGCGGTCTTCACGGTCGGCACCGCCGACCCGCTGCTCGACGACACTCTGTTCATGGAGGCCCGGTGGCGCGCGGCCGGCCACGCCACCGAGCTGCGGGTCTGGCCCGAGGCGCCGCACGGGTTCGTGTCGTTCCCGATGACGGTGGCGGACGCCGCGCTCGCCGCCGAGCACGACTTCCTGAACCGGACGCTCGGGTTCGTGTAGCCGCGCGCGCCCCGGCGGCTAGAACGGTCGCCCGTTGTCGCGCAGCCAGGTCAAGGCGCGGATCGTGACGATCCCCCGCCAGGCCGAGGTCTGCTCCGGCGACCACGCGAGCCAGTCGAACATCCAGCCGCCGTCCTCGTGCTGGTCGTTCTCCACCTCGTCGAGGTGGGACTTGATGTCGGTGTCGGTGAAGAGCTCGCGACTCCGGCTCCCCGGGTGGGGTGAGATGTCGAGTGGGCGGAGCCGTTCGCCCTCGGTGCCCGCGGTCGGCGCAAACGCGGCCGGGTCGATCCGGGGGCGCAGCGACGCGAGCGCGGCGCGCGCGCGGCCCTCGTCGGGAACCGCGTCGAGGAACGCGCACGCGAACTTCAGCCAGTAGCCGCCCGGCCGGTCCACGGCATCGATCGCGCGCCAGCACCAGTCGGTGGCGCGCTCGAGCCACTCGTCGCCGGCGGCTCCTCCGGTATAGAGGACGCCCGCGAGCGCGAATGTCAGCATTGACGCGGGCGCGGACGACCACCACGGGGAGTGGGGGTAGGCCTCGAACCCGGGCAGCGCCTGCGGGACGCCGCCGTCGGGCGCCGCGATCCGGGCGATCCAGGCGCTCGCTCCGACGGTCAGCTCAGAGTCGAACCGGCCGGCCTCGTGCAGGGTCTCGAGCGCGGACAGCGTGGCCGCCGGCTGGCTCTGGGGGCATCTCAGGTCCGGCTCGAGCGCGTGGCCGAAGCCCCCGTCGGCGTTGCGGTAAGCGCTCAGAGCGACGATGACCGGCTCCGCGGACCCGTCCGCGAACAGCATCGTGTACCGGTGGCGATCCACCAGGCGAGCGGCGGACCAGATGAACGTCTCGGCGGCGGCGCGATCGACGGGCATGCGCCGAAGGCTAGGCGGCGGTCGGCGTCCGGTCTTTGAGAAATCGGACAGGCGGAATCCCGGCGAGCTCCGTGACCTCGGCGGTCATATGAGCCTGATCGGCGTAGCCTGCCTCGAGGGCTCGCTCGACGAGCGGCGCCGGCGCGAGCGCCTGGAGGCGGCGGAAGCGCAAGACGCGGGCAAGCGTCTTCGGCCCGTAGCCGACGGCATCGATCACGCGGCGTTGGAGCTGGCGCGCGCTCAGCCCGAGCTCGGCGGCGACGGACGCGACGCGAGCGTGCGGGCGGTCGAGCGCGGCCAGCGCCGCTTCCACTACGGGGTCGGCGCAGACGGCGCCGCCCCGCTCCACGACCGCGAGCAGGAGCGCGTGCGGATCCTCGCCGGCCCACAGCGCATCGAGCAGGGCGTTCGCATGGTCGCGGCCGAGCACCTCGGCGGCGTCGGGAGAGGCGTCGCGCAGCTCGCTCGCCGGGAGGCCGAGGACCGCGCCGGCGACACCAGGGCGCAGGCGAACGCCGACGATACGGGCGCCCGGTGCGAGCGTCACGAAACGGGACCGCGTGTCCGGTCCGGCGATCGTCAACCGCTCGCCCGACCAGATCACGTCGACGCAGCCATCGGGAACGACGCGCTGCTCCCAGGCGCCGGTCGTGACCTGCTCCCACGTGCAGCACGCCAGGGGCGAAGAGAGGACGCGCTCGGAGTAGCGGGTCACCAGGCGAACCATACGCGCCCGCCATACCCGCTCCGCCGCCGCATGAGGCGTGGTCAACTGTCGAACGTCAGCCAGTCGGCCAGCCCGACGAGCGCGAACACGCGGTGGACCTGCTCGGTCGGGCGCCCGAGCACGAGCGTGCGCCCGCTCGACTCCGCGTCCTGCTTGCCCTTGATCAGCACGCTCACGCCGGCGCTGTCGACGAACGCGAGCTCGCTCAAGTCGAGCACGACGCGGTCGTGCGCCTCGGCCATGACCTCGTTCAGGCACAGCTCGAGCTCCGGGGCGGACACCACGTCCAGCTCGCCCGATAGCGCGAGCACCACACCCCCGGCTTCGTCCCTGCGGTTGATCGAAAGCTCGGTCGCGACGGGCGAATTGTAATGACGATCGCATCACACGGCTCGGCGATGTGTTCACACCAGGGACACACGCGACTGCGCGCCCGGCTAGCATTGCGCGCCGCCAAATCTGCGCGCGGCCAGGCCGGGGCGGCGCCCTACCCGTGGGGAAGGAGACACACGGATATGCACACTGCTAGAGGTCCGCGCGCGATCGCGCGGCGGTCATTCAAGTTCGCCGCCCTGGCGATCTGCGCGACGCTGGGGCTCGCGCTCGCGAGCGCGCCCGCGCTCGCGAAGACGTCGTCGAAGAAGCCAAAGGCGCCCAAGGTGACGACACACACCCCAGTCACCCCAGGCTCGACCTATCTGGCGCTCGGAGATTCGGTCACGTTCGGGTACGAAGAGCCGCAGGTAGTTCCCGCTCCGAACTACGCCGACGCCCCGAGCTTCGTCGGCTATCCCGAGCTCGTCGGGTCGGCGCTCCACGTGAACGTCGTGAACGCGGCATGTTCCGGTGAGACATCGGCCAGCCTGGTCAATGCGACCGCCCCGAGCAACGGTTGCGAGAACGCCCCGAACGGCGGAGCCGGCTACCGCACGCACTTCCCGCTTCACGTGAACTACAACGGCTCCCAGCTCGGATTCGCGGTGTCGTATCTGAAGAAGCACCACAACGTGCGGTTGGTCTCGCTCATGATCGGCGCGAATGACTTCTTCCTGTGCCAGGAGACCACCGCCGACAAGTGCGCGAGCTTCACCGAGCAGGCCGCGGTCGGCGCAACCGTTAGCAAGAACATCAACACCATCCTGTCGGCGATCCGCAACAAGGCCCACTACGGGGGCCAGATCGCGATCGTCAACTACTACGCGCTGGACTACAGCAACGCCGCGGCGGCGGCACAGTCCCAGCTCCTGAACACGACCCAGGACAATGCGGCCAAGCCGTTCCACGTGATCATCGCCGACGGCTTCGGTCAGATCGAGGCCGGAGCCGCGCATTCAGGCGGCAACAGCTGCACCGCCGGGCTGCTCACGCAGCTATCGACCGGCGGCCCCTGCGGTATTCACCCGAGCTACGCCGGCCAGTCGCTGCTGGCGCAGGCGGTCGAGAAGGCGATCCACCTGATGTAGAAGAGGAGGCGATCCGCGGCGGGTCGGTGAGGCGCCGAGTCTCACCCCGCTGAGCGCGGCCCTTCCAGCCTGGGCGGCCCGCTGCGATCACCCCCACTGTCGGCAGTTAGCCGTAAAGCCTAAGCGTGGCCCGAGCTCGATCGAGCTCAGGTCACGCTCTAGGAACCGAGGCAGCACGGGAGTAGCGTTTTGCCATGAAGTCGTGGATGCTTCCGTGGCTGCTGCCGGTGGGGTTGCTCGGGGCGGTTGTGTACGTCTCGATCTTCGACAGTTACTCGGCGCTGATCGCGCTGCCGGTGGCGTGGGTGGCGCTGCCGCTTCTCTGGCGCATCCGCTTCCGCCCAGCGATGACCCGGACGCCGACGTGAATTACTGGCGGATCCGGCGCCGATAGATACGGCCGCCGCTCAACCTTTCGGGGCGGCGACCCCTTAACGGGGTACATGGATCGCCGGCGAGCAGACTTCGACACCTTCGTGGCCGCGAGCACCGATTCGCTCATGCGGACCGCATACCTGATCGTCGGGGACCTCCAGGATGCCGAGGACCTCGTGCAGGAGACACTGCTCAAGGTGGCGGGTCGCTGGCACCGGGTACGCCGGATGGAGCACCCGGTCGCGTACGCGCGGCGGATCCTCGTGAACCGGGCGCTCAACGACGCCGGCCGCCGGACCCGACGCCGGCGGGAGCTCACCGGCGAAGCGCTCCCCGATCGCTTCGATGACGCGGACGAGCCACTCGCGTTTGACGCGCACGACGAGCTCTTGAAAGTGCTCGCGACGCTGCCGACACGGCAGCGGACGGCCATCGTCCTGCGCTACTTCCTTGACCTTCCCGAAGCCGAGGTGGCGGCCGCCATGAAGTGCTCCCTCGGGACAGTGAAGAGCACCGCCGCTCGCGGACTCGCGCGACTGGAGCAGGCGCTGCGCACGACCAATGACAAAAGGAGCATCTCGACATGACAGAGCAACTCGAAGCTGAGGTGCGCGCGGCGCTCCACGAACGCGCGGCCCAGGTCCCCGCGGCGAGGATCGCCCGGCTGACCCATACCGACTACCACCCGCGAACGCGACGGCTCGGGCCACCGCGGCGGGTCCGTCCGCCGCTCGCGATCGGGGCGCTCACGACCGCGGCTGGAACCGCCGGGGCCGTTGCGGTGATCGTCTCGCTCACCGCCGGCGCCTCCAACGCGTTCGCAGGCTGGACGGCCAAGCCGACGCCGCCCGCGCCCGGGCAGCTTGCCGGCGCCCGGGCGAGCTGCGAGATGTCACAGTCGCCGATCTCCGGCCTGCCGCTGAAGTTGGCCGACACGCGCGGGCCCTACACCTTCGCGATCTACGCCGACAGCAACTCGAGCGCGGCCTGCATCAAAGGTCCGGCGTTCGTCGCCGTATCGGCCAGCGTTGCCAGCAGCGCGGTGAACGTCCCCGCCGGCCAGATTCTGCTCTCGACTTCGCACCAAACCGACCGCGGCGGCGACGGGTACTCGTTCGCCGACGGCCGGACCGGCGCAGGGGTGAGCGGTGTGACTCTGACGCTCGACGACGGCACGAACGTCCAGGCGACGGTCGGCGCCGGCTGGTTCGTGGCCTGGTGGCCGGGCGGGCACCCGATCAAGTCCGCAGAGCTCACCACTCCGACCGGCATCGTCACCCAGACCTTCAACCTGAGCCCAGAGATCCCGTGCCACTTGGCGCCGCGGTGCTCCTCGTCGGTATCCGATGTCGGCGGGGGCGGACCGGCCGCCGGCGGCCGCACGAGCGTCAGCGGTTTCGCGAGCGGTGGGGGCGAGGTCCGGAGCGGCTCGGCCCAGAGCTACAGCCGCTCGCGGTGAGTGCCGCGGGTGCTCGCGACGTGCTCCGCTCGACGTGATCTGGTTTGCTTGTGAGCGGTGCGCCGAGCATGGCTGACGATCGCCCTGGTTCTCGGGTTGGCGGGCTGCGGGAGTAGCGGCTCCAGCCCGACGACCACGACGACCTCTCGGAGCAGTCCGGCGTCGGCACCCTCGACCAAGGGGCCGGCGCCGGCCGCGCGCCAGTGTCGGACGGTGCGGGTGCCGGCTCCCAAAGGCGAAGGCCACCTGTCGGCGCCGCATCTGACGCTCGACCCCCACCGCACTTACACGGTGACGATCGGCACCAACTGCGGGACGTTCGCGTTCACCCTCGACGTGGCCCAGTCGCCGAAGACGTCGGCGTCGTTCTACTCGCTGGTCAAGCTCCGTTTCTTCGACGGACTGACCTTCCACCGGGTGGCCGCCGGGTTCGTGATCCAGGGTGGCGACCCGACCGGGACCGGAGCCGGTGGGCCTGGCTACACCGTCATCGAGGCGCCGCCCAAGGACACCCAGTACGTCCGCGGCGACGTCGCGATGGCCAAGACGCAGTCGCAGCCCGCGGGGGCGTCGGGCAGCCAGTTCTTCATCGTCACCGCTCCGAACGTCAGTCAGTCGGCCGGGCTCACCCCCGACTACGCGCTGGTCGGCAAGGTGGTCTCGGGAATCGGGGTCGTCGAAAAGATCGGCTCGTTGCCTACGAACCCGCCCCAGGACGGCTCGCCCTCCCCGCCGGTGGTGATGTCCAAGGTGGCGGTGTCCTCGGGGTGAGGGCAGGGGCACCGCGGGTGCTAGAACGGCCCGCGAGGCTCGTACGCTCCGCGCCGGGCGCCCACCGACACGAACGTCAGACCGTCGGGACCGGCGACCGGGCAGCGGGTGGCCTCGGGGTCGAACCGAACGAAGCTCTCTACCCGGACGGGGACCTCGCTGCCGTTGACGAGCCAGTGGCCGTCGCCGCGGACGACGACCGAAACCTCCTCCTGGCCCGATCGCGTCTCGTCGTGCTCGTGACCCCTGGAGTTCGGGGGAATCTCGAACCAGTTGATGCCGAACGCCTCCACGCCGAGCTCCCGACGCACGAAACGGACCGCTCCGCCCGGCCCGACGCCCTCGATGTCTTCGACGTTCACGACGGAGTAGCTCACGGACGGGAAGGTACAGCTTGCTACCTTCTCGGCCGGTGCTGGGCAGCCTGCGCGTCGACGACCCCGAGGAGCGATACGCGGCCGTCCGGCTGTGCTCCGAGTTGCCGCTCGCCGACCCCGGGTTCGTCCGCGACAACGGCGGCTGGGTGTTGCGCCTGCCCGACACCGGCGTTGCCCGGCTCGAATACCAGCTCGAGCTGTCCGATCACGACGGCGAGACCGTCGTCGTCTGCGATCCGGGCAACCCGGCCCGCGCTCCCGGCGCGTTCGGCGAGAAGTCGGTGGTCTCGGCGCCCGGTTACCGTCCGCCGGCGTGGCTCGAGGAACCGGTCGTCGAGGGGGCGTTTGACGTGGTCGGGATGCGGGTGCTGGGCCGGGACCTGGCGATCGGCATATGGTCGCCGGGCGAGGGCGCGCTGCCTCTGCTGGTGGCGCACGATGGCCCCGAGTACGACGAGCTCGCCGGGCTCACCCGCTATGCCCGCGCGATGATCGCGCGCGGGACGCTGCCGCCGTTCCGCGTCGCGCTGTTGCCCCCCGGGGATCGCGACGAGTGGTATTCGGCGTCCGCGGCGTACGGCCGCGCGCTCTGCAACCGGATCATGCCCGCTCTGCGGCGCGAGTTCGATACCGCCGGTGAGGCCGTGGGGATGGGGGCGAGCCTCGGCGGCCTCGCAATGCTCCAGGCGGGGCGGAGCTGGCCGGGGGTGTTCGCCGGCCTGTTCCTCCAGTCCGCCAGCTTCTTCGTGCCGCGCTTCGACCGCCAGGAGTCGGGCTTTCCGCGCTACGCGCGCATCGTCCGGTTCGTCCGTGGCGTTCTGCGTACGGCAGCGTTCGACGCACCGGTGCCGGTGAGCATGACCTGCGGCGCCGAAGAGGAGAACGTCCACAACAACCGCCTGATGGCGACCGCGCTCGCCGCGCAGGGCTACGACGCCCAGCTCGCCGAGGTGCCCGACCTGCACAACTACACGTGCTGGCGCGACGCGTTCGATCCTCACCTGACGCGGCTGCTGGCGCAGCTGTGGCGCCTGCGATGAACGGCGTCGCCGTGTACGGACACTGGGGTCGCCCGCGATGAACGGCGTCGCCGTGTACGGGCACTGGGGTCGTCCGGTCCTCGTGTTCCCGGCCGAGAAGGGCGACGCCGGCGAGTTCGAGCGCCGCGGGATGGTTGGAGCGGTCGGCGGCCTCGTCGAGCGCGGGCGAGTGAAGCTGTACTGCGTGGATTCGTACGACGCCGAGTCGTGGTCCAACTACGGCATCCCCCTCGAGGAGCGGGCGCGGCGGCACGCGACGTACGAGTCGTGGATCCTCGACGAGGTCGTTCCGTTCATCCGGTGGGACTGCGGCGGGGCGAGCGAGGTGATCACGTGCGGCGTGAGCCTGGGCGCGTTCCACGCCGCGAACTTCGCGCTGAAGCGCGCCGACGTGTTTCCGCTCGCGATCTGTCTGTCGGGCAACTACGACCCGTCAGCCTGGAACGGCTGGGGTGAGCGCGGCGACGCCACCTACTTCAACAACCCGATGGACTACGTCTCGCATCTCGGCGGCGACCATCTCGACTGGCTGCGCGGCCGTCTCAGCGTCCTCCTCGTGTGCGGGCAGGGGCAGTGGGAGGACACGACCGGCGCGCTCGAGTCGACGCGGCGATTCGCCGGGCTGCTCCAGTCGAAGGGCATCCGATGCGAGCTTGACCTGTGGGGTTACGACATCGCGCACGACTGGCCGTCGTGGCGCGCCCAGATCGCGCACCATCTGCCACGCTTCGTCTGATGGCGGAGAGGACCCATCTGATCGGGCTGCTGCTCGGTACCGAGGACGACTGGCCGACGGCGTTCGAGACGCTGATCTCGCGATTGGGACCGATCACCGACGCGTCGGGCGGGCGCCACCGGATCGTGACCGAGCGGATCACGATGGAGCCGTTCGACCTCCGCTACCGCCCGCGGTACGAGCTCGTGATCGACCGGCTCGCATACTGGTACTACCTCCCGCGAGAGTGGCTGAAGAAGGTTGCGCTGATGGACGACGTGTACCTGCTCAACAGCCCGTTCACGTTCCAGGCGATGGAGAAGCACGCCGCCTACTGCGCGATGATCCGGCTCGGGCTGAAGGTGCCGCCGACCGTGCTCGTCCCGCACAAGGACCCGCCGGACAACGCTCGCTTCCAGTACACCGCGTCGCGTTACAACCGCCCGTTCGACCTAGCCGCGATCGCCGAGCAGATCGGCTACCCGCTGTTCATGAAACCCTACGACGGGGGCCAGTGGATCGGGGTGAGCCGCGTGCGCGACAGCGGGGAGCTCGAACGCGCTTACGATGCGTCGGGCCGGCGGCTGATGCACCTGCAGGCGTCGGTCGAGGACTTCGACGTGTTCGCGCGGTCGCTGTCGATCGGCCCGGAGACGATGGTCATGAAGTTCCGCCCCGATCGGCCGATGCACGATCGCTACGAGGTCGCGCACGACTTCCTCACGCCCGAGCTCGGGGGTGAGGTGCTGACGATCAGCCGCCTCGTCAACGCCTTCTTCCGCTGGGAGTTCAACTCGTGCGAGTGCCTCGTGCGCGGCGACGAGGTCCATCCCATCGACTACGCCAACGCCTCACCCGACGTGGCGCTGACGAGCTTGCACTACTACTTCCCTTGGGCGATGAAGGCGCTGCTCAGGTGGTGCACGTTCTGTCTCGTCACCGGCCGACACCCGCGGGTCGACCTCGACACCCGGCGCTACTTCGAGATCGGCGATCGCGAGGACTTGAGCTACGAGGACAAGCTCGCGGCCTACCGACGCCTGTCGGACGACTACTTCGAGGCCGACCGCTATCACGACTTCTGCGCCAGCCGCCTCGGCCACGTCGACGAGCTCGTGCTCGACTGGGTGAGCTCGGCCGACTTCGACCGGCTGCTCGTGAACACCGTCCGGGCGACGTACCCGGCGCACGAGCACGAGCGCTTCGTCGCGCACCTGCGCGGGCTCGTCGGCCAGTGGGTGCGCGAGAACGAACGCGAGCCGGCCTGGGCCTGACGCCGCCGGCGCGGTCCGTCACCCGGCTGGCCCGAACCTCAACCGTCGTCGACGAGACCGACGAGCGGACCGAGTAGCCGGCGGGAGCGCCGGGACAGGCCGGGGAGCGCGAGCAGCCGGTGGGTCGGCGGCGCGCCGCTCCGGAGCCGGTCGAGCTGGTCGAAGGCGATTTCGCGCCAGCGCTCGTCGACCACGGTGCATGGGTCCTCGCCGGCGATCGTCTCCGGATCGACACCGAGGTGCTCGGACCACAGGCGGAGCCGGGTCCGCCGGGCAAGATCGGGGTCATCCGTGACGACGTTCATCTCGGTGTCGTTGAGCAGCGAGTGGGCGTTGAGGTTCGCCGACCCCACCGTCAGCCAGCGATCGTCGACGATCCCGACCTTGGCGTGCACGTACAGCCGGTCGTCGCGGTGCCCGCTCAGAGAGCGGATCGTGGTGGCCAGCAGCCGGCCGGCGTCGTTGTCGGCTCCGACGAGCTGTCCCAGCTGCCCCATCGTGTCGTCGTGCCCGTTGTTCGCCTTCGAGGGCAGCAGCAAAACGATCCGGAATTCGTCGGACGGCGGCCGCCGGAGCTTACCGGCAAGCAGGTCGACGATCTCCGGCGCCCAGAGGAACTGGTTCTCGATGTAGATGAGGCGCTGGGCGCCGCGGATCGCGCGCACGTAGCTCTCGACGATGCGGTACTCGCCGTCCGGGATCGCCTCGTACATACCGTTGGCGATCG
The DNA here is from genome assembly GCA_963737055.1 of uncultured Solirubrobacterales bacterium. GTDB lineage: Bacteria > Actinomycetota > Thermoleophilia > Solirubrobacterales > Solirubrobacteraceae > Palsa-465. The sequence continues at coordinate 394,398 of CAVTRE010000007.1, forward strand.
TCCGGACGACCTGGACCGTGTGCTCGCCGGCGGCCGGCGGCGGCGCCGGCCGCTCCAGTTGCTCGCCGGTCAGCTCGCGCCAGCGGAGCGCGTAGTGGTCGTCGACGTCGGCGATCGCCGGGCCGCGGAGCCGCGTGCCGACGTCATGCCAGCCGATCCGCCGTCGAGCCGGGTGGTCGCTGGTGTCGAACCGGTCGCCGGCGAAGTCGGTCATGTCGATTCCGCCTACGAACGCCACGGTCCCGTCGACGATCACGAGCTTCTCGTGGTGGCAATGGAACGGATGCTCGCGCGGGTCGGCCTCGCAGCGGATCCGCGTCCCACGGGTCAGCGTCTCGATGCCCTCGCGCACCTCCTTGCGCGTTGGGTGGAAGGCCGGCACCGGCGCCCCCGCCCACACGAGCACCCTGACGTCGACCCGGTCGGCCGCCTCGGCCAGCAGTTCGCCGAGGACGCCCGGACGTTCTCCGCGGACGAGCTCGAAATACGGCGCTACGTGCCATCCGGCCACGTGGACGTAGTCGCGGGCGCCGGCGATCGCCTCGGCAACCTTCGGGAAGGCCTCCGCGCCGTCAACGAGCACGTCCAGTGCGCAGCCCTGCCGGGGCGGCGGATCGCCCTGTGCCCACAGGCCGCCATCGTCCGAGGGGTCGAGCGCATGACTCCAGCCGAGGCGGCGCAGGCGCCATCTGTGCTTGGCGCGCACCGCCGTCTCGACGCTGTCGCCCACGACTGTGTCGATAAGGGAGACGATGGAGTCATACGAGCCGTGCATCTCACCCGGTGGCTACCCGATTCGGAGGGCGAGGCGACCCTCAGGCTGCGAACGCCTCGAGCTCGTTGTCGCCGACCCCGATCAGCTCGGGCTGCGCATCGCGCTCGATCTCGTGCTCGCGGACCAGCCACACGGCCAGCAGCGCGCCGGCGAACGCGAGCGCGGCGCCGATCACGAGGATCGTGTTCAACCCGCTCAGGAAGCCGTCTCGGGTTGCGCTGGCGACTGCCGCCCGGGCTCCGTGCGGCACCGCCTGAAGCGCTGCCTGAAGCTGGCCGCCCGACGCCGCCTCGATCAGCTGGCGCGGATGATCCCCGGTGGCCGCCGGCGTGCCGGCTGCGACCGAGGAAATCTTGTCCGCACCGCGCGCGAGGAAGATCGCTCCCCAGGCCGCCACGCCGACCGCAATCGAGACCTGGCGGAAGGTGTCGTTGATCCCCGCCGCCATGCCGCTCCGCTCCTTGGAGACGACGCTCACCGCAACGTCCGCGATCACCGGGTTGAGCAGTCCGACCCCGATACCGGCGACGATGAAGCCGGGCAGCAGCGCCGTCCAGCCGTCGCTCGGCGTCAATCCGGACATCAGCAGGAGGCCGACGCCGATCAACGCCAGGCTGCCTCCCATCAGGACGCGGGCACGAACCCGCGCCATCAGCGCTACCGCGAGTGGCGCCACCAGGAACGGCACGAGCGTGATCGGCAGGTAGCGGAGCCCCGCCTGCAACGGCGAATAGCCAAGGTAGTTCTGCAGATACAGCGTCAGGTACAGGAACAGCGCGAACAGGGAGGCCGACACCGCGGCCGCCGCAAGCTGGACGCCGGTGAACGCGCGCCGGCGGAACAGGCCGAGCGGAAGCATTGGCTCCGAGACTCGCTGCTCGATCGCCGTGAACGCGGACAGCATCACGGCCGCCCCGGCAAACAGGCCGAGTATCAGCGGGCTGCCCCAGCCGTCGTCGTTGCCGCGCAACAGCGCCAGCACGAGCATGACCAACCCGCTGCTGAAGGTGACGAGCCCGAGCCAGTCGATCCGGGTCGCGTTGGGATCACGCGATTCCCGGATACGCAGGAAGGTCACGGCGATCGCCGCGATCCCGATCGGGACGTTCAGGAAGAACACCCACCGCCAGCCGAGGCCGCTGGTGATCGCGCCGCCGACGAGCGGGCCGACGGCGACGGCGACGCCGATCGTCGCGCCGTAGACGCCCATCGCCATCGCGCGCTCACGACCCGCGGCGAACTCCTGCGCGACAAGCGCCAGCGAGACCGCGAACATCGCGGCGCCGCCGATGCCCTGGATCGCGCGGGAGATGTTCAGGAAGGTGGCGTCCGGCGCCAGTCCCGCCGCCAACGAGGCCGCCGAGAAGATGCCGAGCCCGATCGCGAACACCGCTCTGCGACCGAGCCGATCGGCGAGCGAACCGGCGGTCAGGACAACGGCCGCCAGCGACAGCGTGTACGCGTCGATCACCCACTGCACGTCGGTGAAGCTCGCCGACAGGTCCTTCTCGATCGAGGGGAGCGCCGTGTTCACGACGGTGATGTCGAGCAGCAACATGAAGGTGCCGACGCTCACCGCCAGTAAGGTCCACCACTTTCTTGCCATCAGATACCTCCGGATTCGCGCCTGAGCGCCTCAGCTTGCTAAACTAGTCAGGCAACCTTGTAAGGGTTCCGAACTGTCTGGCCACCTTATCAGGAGTCCTGACAAAATGTCAATTGACCACGACACACCTCGTCCGGCGTTGATGATTCGGCTGCTCAACGTGGCGTTCGACGATTTCTGCGACGACCTCGAAAGGCGCGTTGCCGATACGCCGTACAGCGACATCCGGGTCACCCACGGGTGCGTGTTCGGGAACATCGACCCCGAAGGGACGCGGCTCACCGAGCTCGCTGCGCGCGCCCGCATGACCAAGCAGTCGGTGGGCGAGGTCACGAGCGACCTCGAGCAGCGTGGCTACGTCGAGCGGGTGCCCGACCCAAGCGACGGCCGGGCGAAGATCATCCGCCTGACCGAGCGCGGCCGCGCCGCGCAGGCACTCGGCGTGGGGCTGATCGACGAGATCGAGCAGGAATGGGCGGAGCGGTTCGGCGCCGAGCGCGTCACCGCGCTCCGAGAGGCACTCGAGGCGATCACCGGCGAGCGAAGCGCCATCGTGACGGCGTGACCGAAGCCAGGTTGGAGAGCGGCGTTCCGGTCACGGCCGGGTGGTTCGTCGTCAATGCGCGCGACGCGCGGTGGCTGCACAACGACATGCGAGCGGTGTGCAAGTTCGGCGGCGAGGGCGAGGCCCACTTCGACGACCTCGGCATCGGGCTGTACTGGATCCAGCCGGGCAAGCCGATGTCGCTGTACCACTACGAGTCCGGGCAGGAGGACTTCCTGATCCTACGCGGCCAATGCACGCTCATCGTCGAGGGGGACGAGCGGCCCGTCGGTCCGTGGGACTTCTTCCACTGCCCGCCGAGTACGGCCCACACGATCGTCAACACCGGCACCGAGCCGGCGCTCATCCTGGCCGTCGGCGCGCGCAAGGAGAAGGGGAGCGCGCGGTATCCGTTCGAGCCGGTCGCCGCCGCGCGCGGCGCGGGCGTGCCCGACTCGGAATCGTCGGCCGCCGACGTGTACGCGACGTTCGGCAAGCCTCGCCCCGGGCCGGCGCCCGACGTCTTCTAGACGGTCACGCGCACGGGGCGGCCGCCGCCGCGCGCAACCCGACCTATCGCCGGCGATTCCGCAGATCGGCCTCGCTCGGCGATTCCGGTCAACGGCTCACTCGCCGCCCGCCCGGCGGTGAACGTCGATTCACCCGGCCCCGGCGCGGTCAACCCAACACTCGCGCTGGTGTGCCGGTCGAGTGCCGACTTAACCGGAATTGGGGGCCGCGTTCCGGCGACATGGGTCAGGCGACGCCGACGGAGTCCTGACCTCGGGTTCCGGCGAATGGGTCAAGCGACGCTCACGGAGTCCTGACCCACGTACGCGCGGGCCGACGTTGGGTCGCACCGTACGCGCCACCGGATAGGCTGGCGCCCCGCGGACATGGCGTTCGACCTGGTCATCGACATCGAGAACACCCCCGGGGCGCTGGCGGAGGTGGCTGCGGCGATCAGCGACGCCGGCGTGAACATCGCGGCAGCGACCTGTATCGGCACCGGGGAGCGGGCCGAGCTTCACATCCTCGTCCCGCACGCCGAGGCCGCCCGGCACTCGCTGGCGATATCGCACCTCGCGGTCAGCCGTGAGCGCGAGGTCGTGGTGGTCGACGTCGAGGACCGTCCGGGCGTGCTCGCCGACCTCGCCCGCAAGATCGCAAAGGCCGGGGTCGACCTCGATCTCGTCTACGTGGCCACCCGGAATCGTGTGGTGTTCGGCTCGGCTGACCTACCGGGGCTGCAGGCGACCCTGGACGTCGGGCGCTGACCGCGAAGCGTCGGTCTTGTGCGAGCGGCGGTGGCGGGCGACGCGAACGCCAATGTTGACGGCGACGTCGACGCCGATGATCAGAACGAACGGCCAGTACCGGTCGAACCCGCGGTGCAGAGCCCCTAGGAGCAGGATTGCCGTCCAGGCGCCGACAAAGACGCCGATCGCCGAGCAGATGTTGACCGCCGCGGTCAGGTAGGGCGAATCGAAGTACTCGGGGTCGAGCCCCGGCTGGCTGGGCATGCGCTCCCACCAGGACAGTGGAAAAGGATTATTCGTCCGCAAGATCTGTAACGATACAGAAGATGGGCGCAGTGCGCAACCGCCCCCGCCCGACGCTGGCCCAGATCGCGCGTGAGCTAGGCGTGTCGGTGATGAGCGTGTCCAACGCCTACAACCGGCCCGACCAGCTCTCCGCCGCGCTCCGCGAGCGGATCCTGGCCAAGGCGCAGGAGGTCGGCTATCCCGGCCCCGATCCGCTCGGCCGCGGGCTGCGGCGTCGGAGGACCGGCGCCCTCGGCGTCCTGTACGACACGTGGCCGGCGTACGTGTTCCGGAACCCGGCCGCCGTCGGCTTCCTCCAGGGTCTGAGCGATGCCACGGGGCGGGCGTTCATGGGCGTGCTGCTCGTTCCCTCGCCGCGGCCCGAGGACAGCGAGACGCTGCCATTGGACACCGCGCTCGTGGACGGGTTCGTGGTCTACTCGGTGGCCGATACCGACCGTCAGGTCCCGCTCGCACGCTCACGCGGGCCCGTCGTGATTGTCGACCAGCCCCGGCTCGAGGGCGTCCCCACCGTGGGCATCGACGACGAAGCCGCGGCCGCCGGCGCGGCCGAGCATCTGCTCGACCTCGGCCATCGCCGGATTGCCGTATTGGCGTTCGCCCTCGCCCGCGACGCGGTCCAGGGCCTCGCCGGGCTCGGGCGCCAGCGAGAAGCGACGTTCGCGGTCACCCGGGCGCGGCTCGCGGGCTACCGGAGCGCGCTGACCGCCGCCGGGATCGACTGGGACGAGGTCCCCGTGTACGAATGCCACATGCCGCGTGCCGCGACCGCCGCGGTGCACGAGCTGCTCGCGCTGCGCCCGCGGCCGACCGCGATATTGGCGATGAGTGACGGGCACGCCCTCGGCGCCCTGCAGGCGGCGCACGAACTCGGCCTGGCCGTACCCGGAAACCTCTCGGTGGTCGGCTTCGACGACTCGCCGGCCGCGCGTCGAGACGAAATCACGAGCGTGCGCCAGCCGCATGTGGGCAAGGGCAGGCGCGCCGGTCAGCTCCTGCTCGCGCAGCTGGACGGCGAGGTGCCCGCCGGTCTCGAGCTGCTGCCGACGGAGCTCATCGTCCGGGGCTCGAGCGGGCCGGCTTAGTCCCGGGGACCGGGTCCCTGTCACAGCCGCGCCGGCTACCTGGTCTCAACTGGTGGAGTTCGACCAGAGGAGCCAAGAGATGAAAGTGTTGGTTGCAGGTGCAACGGGGGCGATGGGCAGGCAACTCGTGCCCCGTCTGGTGGCCGCCGGCCATCGGGTCGTCGGCACGACCCGGAGCGAGTCGAAGCAGGCGGCGCTGTGGGATCTTGGTGCGCAGCCCGTTGTCGTCGATGCGCTCGATGCCGAGCAGGTCGCCGAGGCCGTCGCGGGCGCACAACCCGACGTGATCGTCCACGAGCTGACGTCGATCGAGGTGCTCGACATGCGCCACTTCGACCGGAGCTTCGCGATGACCAACCGGCTGCGGACGGAGGGAACCGATCACCTGGTGTCGGCCGGGCGTGCCGTCGGCGTCAAGAAGTTCGTGGTTCAGAGCTACACCGGGTGGCCGTACGCGCGGACCGGCGGTCCGGTGAAGACCGAGGAGGATCCGCTCGACCCGAACCCCGCGCGCGAGATGCGCGAGTCGCTCGCGGCGATCCGCCACCTCGAGAACGTCGTCATCGGCGCCGATTGGACCGAGGGCATCGTGCTCCGCTACGGCGGGTTCTATGGTCCGGGCACGGGCCTGTCTCCCGGCGGCCCCGAGTTCGAGATGGTGCGCAAGCGAAAGTTCCCCGTGGTCGGCGACGGCGCCGGAGTGTGGTCGTTCGTTCACGTCGCGGATGCCGCCGATGCGACCGTCGCGGCCGTCGGGCACGGCAAGCGCGGGATCTACAACGTCGTCGACGACGATCCGGCTGCGGTGGCCGAGTGGCTGCCGGCGCTGGCCGAGGCGATCGGGGCGCCCAAGCCGTGGCGTGTGCCGCGATTCGTCGGACGGATGCTCGCCGGCGAGGCCGCGACCGTGATGATGACCGACATCCGCGGGGCGTCGAACGCCAAGGCCAAGCGCGAGCTCGGGTGGCAGCCCCGGCATCCGAGCTGGCGGGAAGGATTCGCCGCATGAGCCCGAACTCGAGCGAGGAGCTGCTCGACGAGCTCCGCCCGGTGTCGTTCGCGATCGCCTACCGGATGCTGGGCAGCGTCGCCGAGGCCGAGGACGTGGTCCAGGAGGCCCTCCTCCGTGTCCACCGTGCCGTCGAGGCGGGGGAGCAGATCGAGTCGCCGCGGGCGTTCGTGGCGACGATCACCACGCGGCTGGCGATCAACGAGCTTCGGTCGGCGCGGGTCCGGCGGGAGCGGTACGTCGGCGAGTGGCTTCCCGAGCCAATCCTGACCGACAGCCGCGATGACCCGGCGCAGCACGCCGAGATCGCGGATTCACTGTCGACGGCGATGCTCGTCCTGCTCGAGACGCTGTCTCCCGAGCAGCGCGCGGTCCTGTTGCTGCGCGACGTGTTCGACTACCGCTACTCCGAGATCGCCGCGATCATCGGCAAAAGCGAGGACAACGTGCGCCAGTTGGCAAGCCGGGCCCGCGGGCACGTCGAGTCGCGCCGACCGCGGTTCGAGAGCTCGCGCGAGCAGCGCGACGAGCTCGCGCGGCGGTTCTTCGCGGCGGCCGAGGATGGCGATCTCGCCGGGCTCGAGGCTCTGCTCGCCCACGACGTGGTGCTCACCGGCGACGGCGGCGGCAAGGTGCCGGCGCTGGCCCGGCCGCTCCGGGGTCGCAACCGGGTTGCCCGGGCGCTCGCGAACTGGACGAAGATCGCGACCCGGATCCCCGGCGCGTCGCTGCGCCAGGTCGAGGTCAACGGGATGCCCGGCGGGCTGCTGCTCGACGGCGACGGGCTCCTCGTCGGCGTCTGGTCCCTCGGGATCTCCGGCGGGCAAATCCAGTCGATCAATTCGGTCGTCAATCCCGACAAGCTGGCCCACCTCGGGCCGGTGGCAGACGTGAAGGCCCTGCTCCGTACGAGCGCCGCTGCGGACGGGGGCGACGACGTCACATCCTCAGATACGAGGCCCCGTTGATGTCGAGAACCGTTCCACTTGCCAGCTCGGCCTCCGGAGAGGCGAGGTAGAGGACGGCGGCCGCGATCTCCTCGGGCGTGGCGACGCGCCCGATGGGGCTCTCGGCTCGTCGTCGCTCGCCGCCCTCGCCGGCGAGCTCGCTCGCGGCCATGTCGGTCTCCGTGAATCCGGGTGCGACCGCGGTCACCGAGATCCCGCTCGGCCCGAGCGCCCGCGCCAGCGACTGGCCGAACGCGATCAGTCCGGCCTTGCTGGCGCCGTAGCCGGGCTGCTCGGGCTCGCCGCGGAACGCCCCGCGCGAGGCGACGTTGACGATCCGGCCGCCGCGTCCCATGTGCTGTACCACGCACCAGGTCACGTTGGCGGCGCCGACGAGGTTGACGCCGAGCGTGCGCCGCCACGACTCCTGCCACTCGTAGTAGGAGGTGTCGGTGATCGGGTGCGGCTCGAAGATGCCCGCGTTGTTCACGAGCACGTCGATCCCGTCAAATGCCTCGGCCACGTCGTCGACCATGCGACGAATCGCGCTCGCGTCCATGAGATCGGCGCCGACCACGAGGTGGCCGTCGCCGGGCAACGACTCCTGCACCGCGACGGCCTGGTCACGACGCGCGCCGTAGTGGACCGCCACTCGGTCACCCGACCGTGCGAACGCCCGGGCGACGGCGGCGCCAATTCCGCGGGACCCCCCAGTCACGAGTACGGCACGGCTGCTGCCCTCGGTTTCAGCCATGCCGGTTTGCGGTGGGGTCAGGTGACTACGCGGGAGAGGAGCGAGCGGAGCGTGGCGCGCTCGTCGTCGCTGAGCGCCGACAGAAGCTCGTCGCCGATGGACTCCTGGGCGCGCTCGGCGCGCTCGAGGGCCACGCGGCCTTCGTCGGTGATGTCGACGACGTGGCGGCGGCGGTCAGATGGATCGCGGCGGCGCTCGACGAGCCCCAGCTCCTCCATCTCGTTCAGCAGCAGCACGCAGTTGTTGGGATCAAGCCACAGTGACTCGCAGAGCTGCTGCTGGAGCGCCGGCGCGCCCGCGCGCAGGTAGCTCAGCAACATCACCTGGCGAAGTTTGAGGCCCAGGCGCTCATCGGTGCTGCGCTTGTGGATGACCTTCGCCAGCCGCAGCAACATCACCACCGTCCCGGGCGAAGTGTCTACAGCCATCGGAAGTTCCAGGGTATCAGGACTATCATCTTGCACCCGATGATAGTCCATGATACAGTGATCATCAACTTAAGAGAGACGAGCTACGGAGAAGGGATGATCACTATCAATAGTCTAATTAGTGGAGAGCGGCGGCGGTGGGTGACGCTCGCGGTCGTCTGCATGGGTCAGCTGATGATGGTGCTCGACGCGACGATCGTGAACGTCGCGCTGCCGTCGCTCCAGCGCGACCTGGGCTTCTCGCAGGCCAACCTGGCGTGGGTCATCGACGCGTACATGATCGCGTTCGGCAGCTTCCTGCTCCTTGCCGGACGACTCGGCGACCTGTTGGGGCGCAAGCACATGTTCTTGACCGGGCTTGTGGTGTTCACACTGGCTTCGGCCGCCTGCGGACTCGCCGACAGCCAGGCGGTGCTGATCGTCGCGCGGTTCGTTCAGGGCCTCGGCGGAGCGGTGGCCTCGGCCGCGGTCCTCGCGCTGCTCATCACGGAGTTCCCCAAGCCGTCTGAGCGCGCGATTGCCCTGAGCGTGTACACGTTCATCATCTCTAGCGGCGGGTCGATCGGTCTGCTCGCCGGCGGCGTCCTGACGCAGTCGCTGAGCTGGCACTGGATCTTCTTCATCAACATCCCGATCGGGATCCTGACGTTCGCGCTCGGGCGCGCGCTGATCACCGAGACCAACCGTCTGGGCCTCGGCCACGGAGTCGACGTGCTCGGGGCGCTGCTGGTCACCGTCGCCCTGATGCTCGGCGTCTACGCAATCGTCAAGGTGACCGAATACGGCTGGCTGTCGGCCCACACCCTCGGGTTCGGCGCGGCGTCGCTCGCGCTGCTGACCGCGTTCGTGGCGGTCGAGTCACGGCTGAAGAACCCCATGTTCCCGCTGCGGATCCTGCGCGTTCCCGGCTTGGCGGCCTCGAGCGTCGTGCGCGGGTTCCTGGTCACCGGGATGTTCTCGACCTTCCTGCTCGGGGTTTTGTATCTCCAGCACGTCCTCGGCTACGGAGCGCTCAAGACTGGCCTCGCGTTCCTGCCGCTGACGCTGATCCTTGGCCTCATGTCCGTCGGGATCACGGCCCGGCTGATGGCGCGGTTCGGATCGCTCCGGGTGCTGCTCGCCGGTCTGGCAGCCATCGCCGGCGCGCTGGTCCTGCTCTCGCAACTGCCCGCGCACGCGAGCTACTTCCCGACGATCGTCGTGCCGTTTGCGCTATTGGGGCTGGGCGCGGGGATGGCGTTCCTGCCGCTGACGACGATCGCGATGGCCGACGTGCCGTTGGCTGACGCTGGTCTGGCGTCGGGGATCGTCAACGCGTCGCTGCAGATCTCGGGGGCGATCGGGATCGCGGCGCTGTCGACGGTCGCGGCCGACCGGACCAAGGTGCTGGCGGGACTCGGTCAGCACCAGGTCCAGGCCCTCACGGGGGGCTTCCATCTGGCGTGGGCGATCGGCGCCGGCGCCGTTGCAGTCGGGGCGCTGATCGCACTGATATGGCTCCGCCCGAGCAGCCGATCGGCTGAGGTCGCGGAGCTGCGCGAGGACGATTCCGCGACATTCGAACTGGAGGCAGCATGATCGATACCGAGACACCGGTTTCCGAGGTCCAGGTGCGGCGCTCACTCGATCGGGCGCAGCGGCCCAAGCCGCTCCGGCTGTGGATCAGCCGCCGAGCCGCACGCACCAGCGCCGGCGCCGAGAAGTTCGTGACCCAGGTCAGACTGGGCAAGGCCGAGGCCGTCGTCGTTCCGTGGGCGGCCGACCGAGCGACTGCGGCTAGCTGAGCGAGCCACCGGCGAGGCTGGCGCTCGCGGTCGATCGGCCGACGTGTACCTCCAACGCGCTCCGCGCATCCGCGTCGAGCTTGTGGGGAACATCCCGGTCGATGATCGCGAGCGCCTCCTCGACCGGTAGCGGACCGCGGTACGGGCGCCACCGTCCGCAGCGACCACACGAACGCCGCACGCGGGTTCGCCCAGTCGATGAGCTTCGATGTCGCCTTCGCCGCGCGATCATCTGCCGCGAACAGCGCCGACATGCGGTTCGCGTTCGCGGAGCAGCCCGCGTCCTTTAGTAGGAGCGCGTAGAACAGATCCGAGCGGTCGCTCGGGGACAGGTCGATCTCCGCGGCCAGCCGCATCCCGATCAGGCACGAGCGAATGGCATGGCCCGGTGGCTGTCCCTCGGCGATGTCGAGCGCGTAGGACAGCGCCCCGATCACACCGGAGAGCGCTATCTCAGTCATACCTGTGGGCATCGGGCGCGACGGCCCGTACCTTGACGGTCGTCGTCAAAGTCCGACGTAACGCGCGCCCAGCGCCGCCGCGAGATTGCGATGCGCGGGCCCGGCTCCGATCAGGACCGAGCGCGCCGGGTCGAGATCGCGGGCATGGGCGAACGCGAGCGGCAGTCCCGGGAGTGGCGGTCGGCACCAGCACGTGGGGGCGCCGCCGGGGTGCGGGCAGAGCGCGGCCTCGACGGAACCTTCGACCACGGTCGCGAGCCGCGCGAGATCCGGCGCCAACGCCGCGGGGGAGCCGCCCGGGCTCCAGTCGAACACCAGGTGCGGGGCGTGCCGGTCGGCCTGCTGCAGCGCGTGCTCCCAGCCGGCGCGGCGCAGGGCCGCCGCTGCGACGAACACGCCCGTGCGCGCTCGGCCGTCCGGCGGCGGCCGGCGTACGAAGGCAATCGTCTCGATCTCCGCGAATCCCTCGTCCGCCGCCGGCGGCTCGAGCTCTCGGAACGTCCGCATCTGCGACGTGGGGGTCAGCAGGCCCGGGTGGCTGCGTGCCCGCGAGCGCAGCTCGTCCGGGGTCGGGAGCGCGCCGAACCGATCGAGCATGCGCTCGACGAGGTTGACCTGGGCGTGTGCCAGCGAGGTGTCGAGCCACACGCATCGCACCGCGACCCCGTGCCTGTGCGCGGTCTCGACCACGTGGCTGCGAGCGGCGCGGGTCAGATACGTGTTGTCGAGCACGACGCGGCGAGTGCCGGCGGCGAGGTCCGCTTCGAGCGCGTCGGCGAGCGCGCTAAGCGTCCCGCCGCGCTCGTCGCGGTTCAGCCGGACGTAGCCACGATCCGCGTACTCGCTCGCAACGACGCTCTTGCCGGCGCCGGGAACGCCCATGACGAGAACCACCTCGCCGTCGCCGCCGGCGGGAGGCCACTCGCGACGTTCCGGCCGCGCACCGCCGAACGCGCGGCGCAGTACTCCCTGCGTCTCTGGATCGAGTCGCAGCTCGGCGGCGCGGACCGCCGACCGCGCAGTCTCCGGGCGGCGCGCGCCCGGTATCGGGACCACGACCGGCGACAGATCGAGCAGCCAGGCGAGCGCGACCTCCGCCGGCGTCGAACCCAGCGAGTTCGCGACCTCGACCAGCGTCTCGTGTCGTCGGCCGAGTCCGCCCGCGCGGCGCGGCCCGCCGAGCGGCGAGTGGGCGAGCACCGCGATCCCCAGCTGCTCGCAGCGCTCGACGATCCCGCCGCGGAGCGGGCGGTCATCGAACGGACCGAGGCCGACCTCCACGGCGGTGATCGGGACGAGCTCGAGGGCCTCGTCGAGCTGCGCGCGGTTCACGTTGGAGAGACCGATGTGGCCGACCAGGCGCTCGTCGAGGAGCCGGCCGAGGGCCCGGACCGAGGTCTTCCACGGCGTGCGGGAGTCAACGGCATGTATCAGCAACAGGTCGATCGGCACGCCGTTCAGCGCCTCGAGGCTCGCCTCGCAGTCGCGCCGCAGAACCTTGGCACGGCCGTCCGGGATCCACGCTCCCCGCGGCCGGGTCATCCCTCCCTTAGTGACTATTCGCGCTCGGCTGTCCGCGCCGTTCTCGCGGAGCGCGGACGCGAGCAGGCGCTCGTTGTGGCCGAGATCGGCGCCGTCGCGCCCGTAGGCGTGCGCGGTGTCGAACACTGTGATTCCGGCGGCGACCGCGGCCGCGATCGTCGCGCGGGCCACCGTTTCGTCGCGGTCCGGGTCGGTCGACATGCGCATGCAGCCGAGACCGATGCGCAGCTCCGAAGCGTCAAGCCAACCAGGGCGATCCAGGCGCCGAAGCCTACGTCACGTGAGAGGGCGTGACTTTGACCCTTGGGGAAGCCGCACACTGGCCCGGTCAACCAACAGGAACTTCGCGGTTCCGTTGGAAAATGGCTGAATGCTGTGGCGCGTCGAGGAGCACGAAGCGCTGACCGAGCGCGAATGGGACGCGGCGGTGGCCCGCGCCGCGATCGGCGCGATCGTGGCCGATGCCGAGGCGGCGGAGAGCGACGGCGGGTGGCCTGGGCATCCGCTCGACGACGTGCCAGCGGACCGCCGCCTGACCTCGCTGTATCTCGGTGGGGCCGGAATACCTGGGCGCTGGCCACGCTCGGGTCAAGGTTGGACGCGCCGGCCGCGATCGCGGCCGCGCTCCGCCGGTGCCGCGAGGCCCCCGACTTCGACGACTTCTCACACGCCGCGAGCCTGCTGATGGGGGAAACCGGGGTGCTGATCGTCGCGGACGGGGTAGGCGCGGGAGTCGCCGATCGCGACCGCCTGCGAGAACTCGTACACGCGAACCGCGAGCACCCGACATGGGAACTCATGTGGGGTTCTCCGGGCACGATCCTCGCGGCCCGGGCGTGCGCCCCGGGGCTGGTCACCACGCTCGAAGACCTGATGCCGCTCGGGCTGGCGATCGGCGGCGGCGCGCTGACGTGGCGCGCTGGGCCGTTGCGTAAGGGAGCCGGTCTGTGCCACGGCACGGCCGGCAACGGGTTCGCCTTCTTGAAGCTTCATGACGTGACCGGCGACACGATCTGGTTGGAGCGTGCCCGCCGGTTCGCGATGCACGCGATCGAACAGGTCGAGCGCGAGCGAGCTGCGCTTGGTCGCGGGCGCTACACGCTGTTCACCGGCGATGTCGGCGTGGCGCTGTACCTGCGCAGCTGCCTCGAGGCGGACGCTGCGTTTCCGATCATCGATACGTTCTAGCCGTCGACGATTGGAGGAGCGATGGTGGAGCGGTGGTTCTCGGACGAGGAGCTCGAGCAGATGTCCCGGCCGACAATGGACCGTGCGATCGACGCGCTCGACCGGGGTGACGTGTCTGAGGCGCGCGCCCTGTGCGAGCAGATGAAGCAGGAATGGCGCTACCTGCACGACCTCATGGTCGAGGGGATCGCCGGCCTGATCTCGTTCGTCCAGGACCGGCTCGGCGACGATGGCGTGGCGGAGGCGTGGACCGACGGTCAGGGCCGCGGCTGGAAACGGGACGTCCAGACGATCGCCGCGCGCGACCGCAAGCAGATCGTGCACGCGCTCGCCGCGACATGGCGCGCGCACTCGTGCAGCGGCACCGGACCGCACCCGGGCGCGTTCACGATCACCGAGGACGACGAGAAGTTCACGTTCACGATGAACCCGTGCGGCTCTGGACAACGGCTCGTGCGGATGGGGCGCTACGAGGGTCCGAACGCGCTCGGGGTGACGCGCTCGGGGCACGACTGGAGCTACGGGCGCGAGGGGTTCCCCCTGTACTGCACGCACTGCTCGTTCATGAACGAGTCGCTGCCGATTCGCTGGATCGGCTATCCGCTGTATCCGAGCGACCCGCCCGAGGACTTCGCGAGCGACCCGTGCACCTGGTACTGGTACAAGGACCCGGCGGACATCCCGGACCGCCACTGGGAGCGCTATGGGCTCGTCCGCGCTGCCGAGGAAGCCGATGCCGGTTAGCACCGTGCCGAGCGGACGCCGGGTGATCGTCACCGGCGCCGGCGGCGGGATCGGGAGGGCGATCGTGGCCGCGCTGGCCGACACCGGGTGCTCGGTGGCGGCGTGCGACGTGCCCGGATCCGGGGTGGATGCCGTTCCCGGCGCCGCGACGACCCTGGGATTCGACGTGCGCGACCGAGCGGCCGTGGTCGATGGCGTGGCGTCGGCGATCGGCGAGCTCGGCGGATGCGACGCCGTCGTAGCGAACGCCGGGCTGGTCGACACCATCCACCGCGCCGAGCGGTTCTCCGAGGAGGCGTGGCGCAAGGACATCGAGACCAACCTGCACGGCGCGTTCTTTGTGGCGCAGGCAGCTTTCGAAGCGCTCGCCGCGTCGGGCGACGGGCGTGTGATCGTGATCTCCTCGGTCGCAGCCGAGACCGGTATCCCACGCCAGGTCGCCTACGGCGCGTCGAAGGCGGGGCTCGTCGGCATGGCCCGGACGCTGGCCGTGGAATGGGCCGGGCGGGGAATCCGGTGCAACGTGATCATGCCCGGGTTCGTCGCCACGCCGAAGGTGCTCGCGATGCCCGAGAAGGTTCAGGCGGCCGCGCTCGGGCGGATCCCGCTCGGGCGGTTCGCGGAAACCGACGAGCTCGCCGGAGTCGTCAGCTTCCTGCTCTCGCCGGCGGCCGGCTACCTGACGGGCGTGGTGCTCCGCGTCGACGGTGGCTTCGGTCTGTCCCTGTGGTGATGCTCCCGACCGACACCCCCTCTGGCAGCTCCGCTGAGCCGGGCGTCAGGTCAGGGCGGCGCGCTCGTGCTCGGTCAAGACCCGCTTGGCTCGGGCTGCCAGATCCCACGCGACGAGCACGGACTTGCCGGACGCCGCCACCGCGCCGTCCGGCAGCCTGACCTCGTGCTCGAGCACCACGCTCGACGTCCCCACGTGTGTGAGCCGGAGGACCACGACGACCTCCCCATGGTCCTTACGCACCTCACGGTAATAGTCGAGGTCCACGTGGGCGAGGACGAACCCGCCGTGAGTGTGGTCGCCGCCCACGCGCTGGACGAGCTCGGCGATCATCGCGATCCGGCCCTCCTCGAGCAGCTCGTGGTAGACCGCCTGGTTGAGGTGGCCGAGCATGTCCATGTCGCGCCAGCGGAGCTGGACGCGGACGCTCTTCTCGAATCCCGGTGGCACGGGCGGCAGTGTAAGCGGGCATCCAAAATGGCCGGCGCTCGCCGCTACGATGCCGCAGATCAGGGCACCCCGGTCGGCATCCAGCGACGGGCTCGAGCCGCTGCTGGCTGAGCAGCTCGCCTACTACCGCGCCGTGGCGCCGACGTATGGCGAGACCGCGGTTCCCGAGGTTGGCGAGACGACGCTGAAAGCCGCCGCGGCGGAGTTGGCGGCCGCGATCGAGGAGTTCGGCGTCGCCGGCGACGTGCTCGAGCTGGCATGCGGGCCGGGAACCTGGACCGAGTCGCTGCTCCCCGGAGCGACGAGCCTGACTGCAGTTGACGCCGCGCCGGAGATGCTCGCGGTCGTGCGGTCGAGGATCGCCGATGAGCGGGTCCGGTTCGTGCAGGCCGACATCTTCGACTGGACTGCCGATCGTCTGTACGACTGCGTGTTCTTCGGCTTCTGGCTGTCCCACGTACCGCTCGAGCGGTTCGAGTCGTTCTGGGCGACGGTGGCGACCGCGCTGAAGCCGACGGGACGCGTGCTGTTCGTCGACGACGGTTATCGGATCGAGGAGGAGCTGATCGACGGTCCGCAGTCGAGCACGATCCATCGTGCCCTCACCGACGGCACCCGCTACCGCATACTGAAGGTTCCGCACGCCCCGGACGAGCTCGAGGCGAAGCTCCGCGGGCTCGGTTGGGACATCACGGTCAGGAGCACGAGCGGTCCGTTCTACTGGGGGTCGGGAAGCCTCCGCATGCGCGGGCAGTGCCGCGGAGATCACGAGGATCTGCGCCGGAACGTCGAGCGCGAACGCTGATCTGGCTATTCGGCGACGCCGAGCACCCGGGTACTCAACCAGTCGTTCCGGAACGCGCCGCGCGAGTCGAGCCGGTCGAGCAGCGCGCTGAAGTCGCGGAGCCTCTCGTACAAAGGGCCGATCGCGCGGGCCTCGGCCAGGAACAGCTTGCCCCAGTGGGGACGAGCCTCGAACGGGGCCAGCACCCGCTCGACCTCCGCCAGCGCGCGCTCCACCGCCGCGAGCTGGGGATTCCAGGTGAAGTGGATCGCGATCGTGTCCTGCCCGTACTGAGGGCTCATCCACAGCGCGTCGGCCGCGACCGTGCGGATCTCACTCACCTGAATGAGTGGTTGGATCGTCGCGGAGAGGCGTCGGACGGCCTCGATCGGGGCCGTGCCGTACCGCCGCGGAACGAGGTACTCGGACTGGAGCTCGGCCCCGCTGCTCGGCGTGAAGCCCATCCGAAAGTGAGGCAGGCGCTCGGCGGGGGAGCCGGCGACGCCGAGCTGAGGAGTGCAGTTGACGGGATCGATCCCGAGGATCGGGTGCCGATTCTCGGTCGCGGCAACGGCGCTGAAGAGCCCCTCGTCGCCGGCGCCAGAGTCCGGGCGCGTGGACGCGTCGGACCCCTCGGCGACGCGCTCCTTGACCCACACCTGATCGACGACGTCCCCCCACCGGGTGAATACGCTGACGCTGTAGCCGGATGAGCTGATCGCGTCGAAATGGTCGAACAGATCAACCCATCGGAGCCCCTCGAACACCCGCTGCCGGACCTGGTAGGCGGGCTCGACGTCGAGCGTGATCCGGGTAACCGCGCCGGTGGCGCCGAGTCCGACGACGAGCCCGGCGAAGTCGGGATCTCCGCGGGCCGCGGTCACGATGCTTCCGTCCGAGGTGACGATCTCGAGCGCGGCGACGGCGGTCGCCAGGTTGCCGTTCCCGTCACCCGAGCCGTGAGTGGCCGTCGACACGGCGCCCGCGACGGCGATGTGCGGAAGCGACGCCAGGTTCGCGAGCGCCAATCCCTCGCGATCAAGCTCGACCGCCAGCTCGCCGTACCGAACCGCCCCGGCACACGCCACCGTCATGGCAGCGCGATCGACGAAGACGGCGGGTGGGAGACGTTCGAGGCTCAAGAGCTCGGCGGAGTCCGCGATGTCCGAGAAGGAGTGACGCGAGCCCAGCACGCGGATGCGCGGCGCGGTCGCCACGATCTCCCTCACCCGATCGAGAGTCGACGGGGCGTGAAGCTCGGTGGCCCGATAGGTGTGGTTTCCCGCCCAGTTCGTCGCTGCCATGAGATCCGCGCCCCGGTCAGTTGAGCCCGGCGCGCATCACCGAGGCGTCGACCGCCTCCACGACCTCGGATACGCGCTGGCAGATTCCGACGCCGCCCTGCGAACGCACGACGCTCGTCAGCCCGTTGCCGCCGACGACGAACTGAGCTGTCGGGCACGCGGCCGTGAACGCCCGCTCGAACTCACCAACCCGCATCGTCCGCTCGCCACTCATGACCGCTCTTCCTCAGATGTTGCGTCCGGCGTGCTCCCAATAGCGCTCGCGGATACGGCGCTTGAATATCTTGCCGGTCTCCTCGCGCGGGAGGCTGTCGTCGAACACCACGACCTTCGGAACCTTGAAGCCGGCCAGCCGCGTGCCGACATGGTCGCGCACCGACGCTTCGGTCAATCCGGCGTCCGGCTCGACGTCGATGTGGGCCGCGAGTGCCTCGCCGAACTCGTCGTCGGGGATGCCGAAGACGGCGACGTCGCGGACGCCGTCGAGCTCTAGCAGACAGGCCTCGATCTCCGCGGGATAGATATTCGCCCCGCCGGAGATGACCATGTCGCGTGCGCGGTCGGACAGGTGGAGAAATCCGTCCTCGTCCACCTTGCCGATATCTCCGATCGTGATGTAGCCGTCGCGATCGATTTCGCGGCGACGGTCCTCTTGGTCCAGGTAGGTGAAGCCGGGCCAGTAACCGGGCGGCCGGATGTACACCTCGCCGGTCTCGCCCGGCGCGAGCAACTCGCCGGCGGGGTCGAACACGTGGACGTCAGCGCCGCCGAGCGGCCGACCGACGGTTCCCTCGTGGGCGAGCCACTCGTGGCTGTCGCACGCGATCACGATCCCGATCTCCGTCGCCCCGTAGTACTCGAGGATGACCGGTCCGAACCACTCGATCATGCGCCGCTTGACGTGGACGGGGCACGGGGCGGCGGCGTGTACGACGCACTCGAGCGAGCTGAGGTCGTAGCTGGCGCGGACGTCGTCGGGGAGATCGAGCAGCCGCACGAACATCGTCGGGACGACCTGCGCGTGCGTGATCCGCTGCGTTTCGACGAGCTCCAGGAACTTCTCGGGATCGAACCGGGGCATGATCGTCAGCTCGATGCCGAGCGCCAGCGCGAACACGGCCTGCGCATTCGGGGCGGCGTGATACATCGGCGCAGTGACCAGCGTCCGCATGCCGGGCCGCAGTCCCATCGCCGCCAGCGTCGTCGCGGCCACCTGCTGCGACTGCTCGGAGGTCATAGCCTCGCGCAGTACGCCCTTGGCCAACCCAGTGGTCCCCGACGTGTAGATCAAGCTCATCCGCGCGCTCTGGGCCGGCTCCGCGGGCGTCGCGTCGCGGAGGAGGTCGCTGAGCAGACGGTGACGGCCGGTGGTAGGCGCGGGACCATAGTGCGCGGCAAGCTCGGCCGGCACTGGAACCTCGATCAGGTCGATGCCCTCGGGCAGAGCCTCCTCCACCGCGGCGATCAGGTCGGAATGGACAAACACCGAGCGGGCGCCCGAGTGCGACAGGACGTGCTCGAGCTCACGGCCGCGCGAATGCCAGTTGACGGGTACCGCGACCGCTCCCATGTGCGAGCAGGCGGCACTGAGCGCGAGGAACATGGGCTCGTTCCGCAGCACGAACGCGACTCGGTCGCCGTGCTCGACGCCGGCAGCACCTAGCGCGCCGGCGATCAAGGCGGCCTGTGCCGTCAGCTCGTCGTGAGGGATCCCACGGTCACCGAACCTCACCAACACAACCGCCGTAGCATCGCACGCATGGATGCGTCGCTGAACCCCGCGCTGGCCGAGGCGCGCTTCTGCCCGAGATGCGGACGGACGGCGGACGTAGAGTTCCCGCAGCGGATCGTGTGCGCGCACTGCGGCTACGAGGCGTACTACAACCCGAAGCCGGTCGCGGGCGCGATTCCGGTCGACGACGAGGGCCGGGTTGTGCTCCTGCGTCGCGGGTTCGATCCGCGGCAAGGACTGTGGACGTTCCCGGGCGGGTTCGTCGAGCTCGGGGAGTCCGTCGAGGAGGCGGCGCTCCGCGAGACCGCCGAGGAGCTGGGCATGGCGATCGAGGTCGAACGGTTGGTCGGCGTCTACTCCCGTCCCGAGGAGCGCGTGGTGCTGATCGTCTATCGCGCGCGGGCGATCGATCCCCCGCAAACGAGTCCCGAGGCGATCGAGGTGCGCGCGTTCAATCTCGACGAGCTCCCGTGGGATGAGCTCGCCTTCTGGTCGACCGAGCGGGCGCTGCGCGACGCGTTTCCGCGCGATCAGGCCGACTCGTGAGTGACCCGGCGCCGACCGAACCAGCCTAGGACGGTGTCCCGGATCCGGCCGAACAGGCCCGGCTGTCCCGATGAGGTTGCGGTGTGCTCTGCTGGCGGCTCGGCGAGGGGCTCGAGGGCCTGGACTTGAGCCGGGGTCGACACAGGCGGGGGGGTGCTCTTGGGCCGACTCGGCGCGGCGGCCGCGCTGAACAGCGACTCGGAGGCGGCACTTGCCCACATCATCGATTCGAGGTACAGCTCGCCGGCGTTGGCCACGATCGACGGCATGTCGCTGATCTCTCCGGTCTCGAGTGCGGTGACGCAGTCGAGCAAGATGCCTCGCTTGCCCTTGCGCGAGACAAGCGCCTCGCGCATCTCGACGGCGAGTGGAAGGGAGCCGATCACGTCGATCATCGGGGCGTCCATCATCGCGTCGAGCACCGAGAACAGCCCGAGCGTGAACAGCTCGGACGGGCTGGCGATCCCTAGCGGCTCGCCCGCGAGCTCGCAGAAGCGTGCGCGGATCAGCGCCGTCACCGTTAGCTCGGTTGGCTTGTCGTCAATGCTGGCGAGCACGCTCAGCGTCGCCCAGCGCTTGAGGTTGTCGAGGCCGAGCAGCGCCAGCGCTTGGCCGATCGACCTGACGTCGCCGCGCAGTCCGAAGAACGCCGAGTTGACGTAGCGAAGCAGGCGGAAGCTGAGCGCCACGTCGTGGGCAATCACCTGCTCGATCTGCTCGAGCTGAACCTCGGGGTCGTTGAGCTGGGCGGCCACCTGGAGGAGCGCGAGGCGGTTGGCGGCGATCCCGCGGGTGCAGGCGACCGCCGGCCGGCAGAAGAAATAGCCCTGGAATAGGTCGCAGCCGGCCTCGACGCAGAACTCGTGGTCGGCCTGGGTCGAGAGCTTCTCGGCGACAAGCTTGCCCTCGTAGGGCTTCAGGCGCTTGACCAGATCGCTCAACCGGTCGCGGCCGAGTTCGTTGATATTCAGCTTCACGACATCGAAAAGGCCGAGCAGCGACTCGGAGCCCGGACGGAAGCGGAAATCATCGAGCGCGAGCTTGTAACCCTCGTGCTTGAGGTCGCGGAGCGCCCCCACCATGTCCTCGTCGAACTGCTCGGTCTCGGGGATCTCGAGCCCGACGAGACCCGAGGGGAGGGCGTGCGCCAGGCCGCCGGTGACGAACTCGCGTGAGATGTTGACCCAGGCAGTCCTGGTCCCGACGAGGCGCTCGAGGTCGAGCTCGGTCAGGGCGTTCAGGACGACGGTGGCCGTCGCGCTCTCCGGGTTGGCGATCGTCGCCATATCGGTGACGTAGCCCTCGCCGCGAAACAGCAACTCGTAGCCGACAACCTCGAGCTTGGGGTTGAAGATTGGCTGGCGGGCGACGAATGCGTCTGGCATGGCAAGGCTGTGAGACGGTTGTTTCCTAGGTCGGCAAACGGCGGCGAGGCTTGAGTTGCGCGGTGTTGTCCTGGACGCTTGGGTTGCCCCGGCGCCCGCAGGCGGATAGGTTTCGCGCATGGCCGATCAAACACTGACCGTCGTCAACGAGGTCCCACGATCAAGCGCGATCATCCACGCCCCACCGAAGGGAAAGATGGCCTTCAGGGGTGACGGACCCGATCGTCTGCTGTGCGGTGGCTGCGCCATCGTGCTGGCGGAAGGCGTCAGCGACGGGCAACTCTTTGGTGTGTTCATCGAGTGCCCGGAGTGCGGGACGCTGAACGACGTCAACTCCTGAGATCGCCGCTCAGTCGTAATGCGGCGTCGGCGGGATGGGGGCGCCGTAGCGCACGGCGTCGGCGACCGCCTGGGCGTCTTCGGCGCGGTACTCCTCGCCGTACACCGCTCCGTGACGGCGGGGCGCCTCCATCACCGCGCAGGTATCCGTGCCGCCGAGGTCGATCGGTAGGTAACCCATGCGCTCGATCAGGCCGGCGACGAGGGCCTTGGCGTCGCGGTCGTCGCCGCAGATCCACTGAACGACTCGATCGCCGTCGTCACGCGTGGCTGCCTGCTCCTGGAAGCGGGACGTGAGCGTGTTGAACGACTTGACGTAGCGGGCTCCGGGCATTCGTCCGGCATTGAACGACGCGGCGGTCTGCCCGGCCACGGGCACCGAGCCCGAGCCGAACTGGTTGGTGGTGTCGATCACCACCTTGCCACTCAGATCGCCGGCCTGGGCGAGCGCCTCGGGGACGGCGCCCCACGGCACCGACAGAATCACGAGCTCGCCGAACGCGACCGCGTCGGCGGTCGTACCGACCGAGGCGCGGTCGCCGAGCTCGGACGCGATCTCGTCGAGCTTGGATTGGTCACGGGCGAACGACAGCATGACCTCGTGTCCGGCCTTCACGGCCTGACGGGCGCAGTTGCCGCCGATGTGCCCGGCGCCGATGACTCCGATCTTTATGGTCACACCCCCAGCGCCTCGATCACCATCTGCGCGACCCTCCGACCGGAATACTGCTGCTGGCCCGTGATGAGCCGGCCGTCGCGCACGGCATAGGCCTTGAACAGGCCGCCCTGTACGTAATTGGCTCCGCGTTCCCTGAGCACGTCCTCGACGCGCCAGGGCATCACCTTCTGGCCGACGTACGTGTCGCTGAACTCCTCCTCGGCGTTGGCGAAGCCGGTCACCGTCCTGCCTTCGACGAGATGCGCTCGATGTCATGCTCGAAGGAGAACTCCGGCGTGTGGGCTCCGATGACGATCAGCCCGTCGTCCCGGTAGGCCTGCGACCAGGCACGGACACATGGCTCCTGGCGCAACCAGTTGATGCACGTGAGGGTCCAGAAATTGACCAGGACGACGTGCCCGCGGAGATCCTCGGGCTCGAGCGGCTTGGAGTTGATCCAGTCGGCCGCTCCGCTCAGGGACGGAAGGTGCACGTGTTCGAAAACGGTCATTGGCTCGACGGGTGAGGCGGGACGAACTCGACGGCGTGGGCCAGCATGAAGCCTGGCGTCTCACGCTGCCGGTCGCACCCGTCAACCCCCTGGTCCGCTCCCTGGTTCGGCGCCCATATCGGCGAGGCGGCCCTCGAGGAACCGCTGCTCCGGCCCCGGCTGTGTCAGCTCGAGGGCGCGCGCGTACGCCGCGCGAGCTTCGCGGGTGCGGCCGAGTCGACGTAGAAGGTCGGCGCGTGTCGAATGGAAGTAGCGGTAGTGAGCGAGCTCGAGGCGGTCCAACAGCGCGAGTCCGGCCTCAGGTCCCTCCAGTTCGGCGACGGCGATCGCGCGGTTCATCGTCACCACCGGCGAGCTGGTGATGCGCTCGAGCCTCTCATAAAGGAGCGCGATCTCCTCCCAGTCGCGTGGCTCTGAGAGATGGAGATCGGCGATGGCCGCCTGGATTAGGTAGGGCCCCCCGCCGTGGAGACTGAGCGCGCGTTCGAGCAGGCGGCGACTCTCGCCGATCTGACGTTGGTCCCACAGCGACCGGTCCTGGTCATCGAGGAGGACGAGTTCGCCGGCCTGAAAACGCGCGGCGGTGCGCGCGTGGTTGATGAGCATGAGCGCGAGCAGCGCGTGCGCTTCGGCTTCGTCCGGCATCAACTCGACCAGGGAACGGCCGAGACGCAGCGCTTCTGCGGACAGGTCGACGCGGCCGCCGCCCCAGCCTTCGTTGAAGATCAGGTAGACCACCGCGAGCACGGCGTCGAGCCGCTCGGGCAACAGGTGATCGGGCGGGACGGCGAACGGTACGCCGGCGTCACGGATCTTGTGCTTGGCGCGCGTGAGGCGCTTGCTCATCGTCTCGAACGGGACGAGGAAGGCGCGGGCGATTTCTTCGGTCGAGAGGCCGCCGAGCGTACGGAGCGTGAGACCCACCTGCGCGTCGAGCGCGAGCGCGGGGTGGCAACAGGTGAAGATCAGCTCGAGCCGCTCGTCGGGGAAGATCGCGGTCTCGTCCATTGGCTCCTCCGGTTGATCGCGCAGTTGGCGCTCGAGCTGTTCGGTCTTGATCGCCAGGGTCCGCTCGCGGCGGATGCGATCGACCGCGCGGTTGCGACCGGTGGCGATCAGCCAGGCCGTCGGATTTGTGGGTACGCCGGCGCGCGGCCAGCGCTCGGCGGCAATGGCAAACGCTTCCTGCGCGGCGTCTTCGGCGAGCTCGATGTCCCCGAGGAAGCCGACGAGCGATGCCAGGACGCGGGCCCACTCGTCGCGGAATACCTGCTCAAGCACTGGCGAGAGGCTCCTCGCGAACCGGCCGGACCTCGATCGCGCCCGCGCCCTGCAGCTCCTGCAGTTCTGCGGCCACGGCGAGGGCGCCGTCGAGGTTCTCCGCCTCGACGACGATGAAGCCCCCGAGGAAGTCCTTGCTGTCCACGAAGGGTCCATCCGTCAGCAGCGTCGTGCCGCGTGCGTGTCGTACGGTCGTGGCCGACTCGACGTCCTGCAGGCGGAGCCAACCGGTCACGTTCGGCCGCGCCAGAACCTCGGCGATCCCGGCGTTGATCCGCGTTCGTTCGTCGGCGGATCTGCGGTCGCGAACCTCGAGGTTGTTGTAGGCCAAGAGCGCGTATCTCACAGCCGTCTCCTTCCTGAGTCGTGCGGGCTTGTCCCTTGTAGACGAATAGCGCGACCTGAGACGGACACCGTGGGCGTGTCCGCGTCGCGCGTGGCCGTTCGTCACCCAGGCAGAACCGGCCGACGAGCCGGCCACGACTCCAGGAGGACAGATGACAGACACATCGGTACCGAATCGTCGCCTCGGCTGGGTGCTCGGGTTGACCTCGACTGCTTACTTCATGGTCGTTCTCGACTCGGTCGTCGTGATCACGGCGCTACCACGCATGCAACACGACCTCCACGTCAGCCTCTCTTCGCTGCAGTGGACGCTGAACGCCTACGGCATCGCGTTCGCCGCGGGGATCATCACCGCCGCCGCGCTCGGCGACCGGTTTGGTCGGCGGAAGCTCTTCAACATCGGGCTCGCCCTCTTCACCGTCGCCTCCGTCGCGTGCGCGCTGGCCCCGGTCCTGTCCGTGCTGATCGTCGCCCGGACGGTGCAGGGGCTCGGCGGCGCGGTCGTGCTTCCGCTGAGCCTGACGATCCTGACGGCGGCTTTTCCGATCGAGCGCCGCGGGATGATCGTCGGGATCTACGGCGGCCTCGCCGGTCTCGCCGTCGCGATGGGACCGATCGTCGGCGGCGCCGTCACGCAGGGCATCGACTGGCACTGGATCTTCTGGATCAACGTCCCCATCGGCGTCGTTGCTGTCTTTCTCGGTCTTCGCCTGCTGCCCGAAAGCTATGGCGCACCGGAGCGGCTTGACCTCGTCGGGGTCGGGCTCGTCACCGCCGGTGTTGTCGCGCTGGTGTGGGCGCTCGGCCGTTCGGGCGACGTCGGCTGGTCGAGCGCCGAGGTCGTGGGGACGCTAGTCGCGGGAGCCGTGTTGCTGGTCGCTTTCGTCCGGTGGGAGAGCTCGGTGCGCGAGCCGTTGGTGCCGCTCCGGATGTTTGCGGACCGGGACTTCGCGATCGGCAACGTGGTGACGTTCCTGATGTCGGGCGCGATCTTCGCCGGCGGACTCCTCGTCACGGAGGAGTTCCAGCTCGCGCGCCACTTCTCGCCGGTTGGCGCCGGGGCACGCCTCCTTCCGTTCTTCGCGACGCCGATGCTCGTCTCGCCGCTGGCCGGCGCTCTGTCGGATCGGATCGGCCGCCGACCGATCATCGTCGTCGGGCTGAGCATGCTGACGGGCGGGTTCGTCTGGGTGGCCTGGCATGACTCTTTGCACACGAGCTGGGTCGAGATCGTGATCGCACTTCTGATCGCCGGCGTCGGGATCTCGATGGCCCTCCCGACTGTGCCGACCGCGGTCCTGAGCGCCGTCGCGCCCCAACAGATGGGGAAGGCGTCGGGGATCAACTACATGGCGCAGCGCTTCGGCGCGGTGTTCGGGGTCGCGATCGGCAGCACCGTGTTCGCGAGCTACGGCGGCTTCGCAAGCCCGGCGACCGTGGCGGCCGGATTCAAGCCGGCGGTATGGGCCTGCTGCATCTTTGCCGGCCTGGGGGCACTCGCTGCCACGGCGATGTCCGGCCGGTCGAAGCCGGCGGCCAAGGGCGAGTCGGCGGCCAAGGGCGAGTCGGCGGTCGAGGGCGAGCCGGCGGTCGAGGGCGAGCCGGCGGCCGTGCCGATCGTCGCCTGAACCGCGGCGATTTCAAAAGAACCGACCACTCCAAAGGAGATGCACGATGCCGAACATCCTGCACCGCCTCTCGATCGACGCGCCACCCGAGCGCGTGCACGAGATCGCAGCCACCAAGCAAGGAATCGAGCAGTGGTGGACGGGCCACCCGGTCACCGGCGAGGACTCCGTCGGTGGCGTGCTCGAGGTCTACTTTCGCGCCCCGGGTGACCCCGCTGCGGTCTTCGAAGTCGTCGAACGGACCCCGGATCAGATCCTCTGGCGGTGCGTCAACGGCCCCCACGACTGGATCGACACCCGCATCAGGTTCGCCCTGAAGCGCAGGGAGGACGCCGGGACCACCCTCCTGTTCAGCCATGAAGGCTGGCAGCAGGAGACCGAGTTCATGAACGGCTGCTCGACCAACTGGGCCGCCTATCTCATGAGCCTCAAATCCGGAGCCGAAGGCCACGGGTTCAACGCTTTCCCCGGCGGCGAGATGAGCCGGTGGGACTGAACGCAAGGGACTGAAGGCAAGGACTGAAGGCAACGGGAGCCGGCGGCCCCCGGCCCGGTCGCCGGCGCCACCCCCCCGCAGATGGGGTAGGCGTGTTTCGCCAGATTTGAGTGGGGATAGGGAGAGTCGGTATCCTTCGCGCACGGGGCTACGCCCGGGGGGACAACTTCGAGGGGTGGAGAACGTCTGAACAGCTGATCGCGCGTGATCGCGAGGTCGAGACGTTGCTAGGTGCGATCGAGGCGCAGGACGACGGCCCCCGGGCGATCGTGCTCGAGGGCGAGGCGGGAGTAGGGAAGACCGCGCTCTGGCGCCGGGCGCTCGATGCTGCGGCCGAGCGAGGCTGGCAGACACTGTCGAGCGCGCCGGCCGGCTCGGAGGCCCGGCTCGCCTTCGCAGCGCTCGGTGACCTTCTCGACCTGGTGATCGACGACGCCTTGCCGGCGATGCCGAAACCGCAGCGGCGCGTCCTGGAGGTCGCGCTCTTGCGGGGCGACGGTGACGCCGGGGAAGGGCCGATCGACGAGCGGACGATCGGCGTCGCGACGCTGTCGGCGCTCCGCCTGATCGCCGCCCGCGCCCCACTCCTCGTGGCCATCGACGACTTGCAGTGGGTTGACGCCTCGTCGGCGGCAGCCCTGCGGTTCGCCCTGCGCCGGCTCCGGGACGAGCCCGTCCTGGTCTTGGCCACGCGTCGGCTCGAAGCGGGGCGGACCGCCCCGCTGGAGCTCGAGCGGATGCTCGGCGACGAGCGGGTCATGCGGGTCAGCGTCGGGCCCCTCAGCCTCGGCGGGGTCCACGAGTTGCTCGTGGCTCGGCTCGGCTTCGACGCATCGCGCTCGACGCTGGTGCGCCTGCAGGAGCTCGCCGGCGGCAACCCGTTCTACTCGCTCGAGATCGGCCGGGAATTGATCGCTCGCGGCGACGAGCTGACGCCGGATGAGGCACTGCCAGTGCCCGGGAGTGTGAGCGGGCTCGTCCAGACTCGGTTGGCGCGGCTGTCGCCGGCCGCGCGGACGGTGCTGCTCGCGGCCGCCGCCCTCGCCCGACCGACCCACGCGATCCTTTCGCAGCTCGAGGAGCACGCCGACGCCGGCCTCGACGAGGCGCTCGCCGCGGGCCTGATCACTGCGTCGAGTTCCGAGCGAGTTCGGTTCGCCCATCCGCTGTTCGCCTCGGTGCATTACGAACAGACCCCGTTGGCCGAGCGGCGCCGGCTCCACGCCCGCCTGAGCGTGCTCGTGGACGACCTGGAACAGAAGGCCCGCCACATGGCGCTCGCGACCCCTGGGGTGGATGAGGGAATCGCGTCGCAGCTCGACCTCGCCGCCGCCTCGGCGGCTGGACGCGGCGGCCCGCGCGCCGCGGCGGAGCTTTGCGACCTTGCCGCTCGGCTATCGCCGGCGTCGATCCAGCGGGCGCAGCGGGTTTTGGCCAGCGCGGAATACCACCATCACGCCGGTAGCTTGGAGGTCGCGACGGATCGCGCGCGCGAAGCGCTCGACATCGCCACCGAGCCCAGCGTGCGCACTCGTGCGCTCGCCGTACTCGGGACCGTGGCCGGCGACAAGGAGGGCATCGAGGCCGCGACCGACCTCTACCGCCGCGCCTTGCGCGAGCCCGCCGCATCTCGTGAGCTCCGGGCGGATCTGCACCAGAAGCTGGCTTGGCTGCGACTCCTGGGAGCGGACGCCAAGCGCGCCGAGCGCCACGCCCGCGCCATGCTGCGGCTCGCCGACGGAATCGATCCGGCAACCGAGGCGGCGGCCGGCGCGACCCTGTCGCTCGTGCTCGCCGCTCGCGCGCAACCGGTCCTCACCGGGTTCGCGAGTCAGGTGCGAAGCAGCGCCGGCGCGAGCGAACGGCCGTGGGCGTGGTCCGAGATCGGCCCGGCGGCGCTCGAAGGTGTGGTGCTGCTGTGGGCGGGCGAGTCGGAGCACGCGCGCCTCCCGCTTGAAGCGATGCTCCGTTACGCGGTCGAGTCTGGGGACCCGTGGGGCGAGATTCACGCGCTGGCGTACCTGAGCGCGATGGAGACGAATCTCGGACGTCCGGCGGAGGGGCTGGAGCTGGCGGCGCGCTATCTGGAGCTGGCGGCCGCGGCCGACCAAGACGCTCAGCGGGCGGGTGCGCTGTGGCCGTTGGCAAGCGCCGCCGGATGGCTCGGCCGTGTCGCGGAGGCGCGGGATGCTGCGCGGCAAGGGCTGGAGCTCGCGGAGCGAACCGGCCACTACCTGTACGTGATCGGGAATCTGGCTGCGATGGGAGGCCTCGAGCTGTCGCTCGA
The DNA here is from genome assembly GCA_963737055.1 of uncultured Solirubrobacterales bacterium. Taxonomy (GTDB): domain Bacteria; phylum Actinomycetota; class Thermoleophilia; order Solirubrobacterales; family Solirubrobacteraceae; genus Palsa-465. Next base: position 423,309 of record CAVTRE010000007.1, read on the forward strand.
CAATCCGGCCGCGGCGGCTGGGGCGCTGGAGCGGGCGTGGGAGCTGATGTCCGACGGGGGAGTGCTGTCGCCGGGCCGCTTCCCGGTGCTGCCCGATCTGATCGAAGCGCTGGTCGCGGTCGGAGAGGTCGATCGCGCGGCCGCGGTCGTGCGCGAGCACCGCCGGATCTCGCGGAGGCTCGATCGCCCATGGATCCGAGCCCTGACGGCCCGTTGCGAGGGGGTCGTCGCGGACGCCCGTGGCGAGGAGACGACGGCGGTGGCGGCCTTCGAGCGCGCGCTCCGCGAGCACGCCCTACAGGCCCGCCCACTCGACCAAGGCCGCACAATGCTGGCTTACGGGACCCTGCACCGCCGGCGGCGCCGCAAGTCGCTCGCTCGCGAACTTCTCGAATCGGCGCGTGAGCTGTTCGACGCCGCCGGCGCCGAGCACTGGGCGGAGCGCTCGCGCGTCGAGTTATCGCGGATCGGGGGACGGCGGGGCTCGCCTCCGGGTGCGCTCACCGCGACCGAGTCGGAGATTGCGCGGTTAGTCGCGGCGGGGCGCACCAACCGCGAGGTCGCGGCGGCGCTCCATCTCAGTGCCCGCACCGTGGAGTGGAACCTGTCGAAGCTATATCGCAAGCTCGGCGTGCGGTCTCGCACCGAACTGGCCCGCGAGCTCGGCCCGGAGAATCACCGGATCCGGGCTTGATGACACTGGGCTAAATCTGCGGATTTCACTGGTTGATCGCACGCGGTGGGCGCCCTTAGTTTGGCCGCCGTGAACGCGTATCTGGTCGAGCGCTATCTCCCGGGGCTATCCGAGGCCGCGGTCCGCGCGGCGCTGAGCCGAGCCGAGGTGGCGTGCGCCGAGCTGCGCGCAGCCGGGACGGAAATCCACTACCGCGGGTCGATCTTCCTCGCTCTCGAAGAGGCGTGCTTCTGTCGCTTCGACTCAGACCGGGCGGAGGCGATCACGGAAGTCAACCGGCGGGCGCAGCTCGCGTTCGCGCGCGTCACACCAGGAATCGCGATCGAGCCGTCTTCTCTGACCATCACTCCAACTGCGGAGGTTTCAACCACATGTCAAAGCGATTGAGATCGCTAATTGCCACGGCGACCGCACTCGCCGTAACCGGCGCGCTGTTGCTCGCCGGGGGTGCCGGCGCCGCCGGCACCAGTTCACTGCCCACGCTGAACATCGCGCTCACCGGTACGAACGGTGTGTCGGTGTCCGGCAGCGAGGTATCGGGCGCGGTCAACGTTGTCTCGACCTTCAGCGGCAAGGCCCCGAGCGGCCCAAACAGCAACGGGCCCACGTGGGGGCTCGTCCGGCTGAACCCGGGCGTATCGATCCTGCAGGCCGCCGGCGCAGTCCAGGCCGCTCACGGCGACCTCAACGCTCTCGATCCGTACGGCTCGCTGGTCGCCGACCAGTCCGCACCGGGCTCTGAGCAAACGGTTCTGACGCCCGGCAACTGGGTCGCCCTGAATCTCAGCGGGAACGGAAACCCGGCGTTCGCACCGTTCACGGTCACTCAGTCCTCGTCGCCTGCCGCGCTGCCGGCAGCCGGCGCGACGGAGACGTCGATCGAGTTCAACTTCCGTGGACCCACGGTGTTGCACAACGGCACGATCGTGCGCGCCCAGAACGGCGGCTACCTGGTGCACATGATCATCGCCTTCGGGGTAAAGAACCCCACCGTCGGGCGTGAGGTCATGGCGTTGTTGCGCGCCGGCAAGGACGGCAAGGCCCAGAAGTTGACGAATCGCAACTTCCTGAACCTGGCGGGTCCGATCTCGCCCGGGGGTATTCAGCAGGCGGTTCTCAACGCCAAGCCCGGCTACTACATCGAAGCCTGCTTCATGGACACGCAGGACCACCGCGAGCACACCCAGCTGGGCATGGAGCGCCTGATCCGCGTCGTCAAGTAACGGGTCAAGTCAACAACGGGGCAATCAAGCGGGCCGCGCGTTCTTACGACCGCGCGGTCCCGCGCTCCTCACCACTCTCAGAAACCGGGGACATCATGCATCTTTCACAGTCAGGCTCAATCTGGCGATGGCCGGCCGCGGCAGCACTGTCGGCGACCGCCGCCATCCACATGACCCTCGTGCCTGAGCACCTTCATGAGGCGCCGTACGCCGGCGGCCTGTTCATCGCCTTGAGCGTCGCTGCGCTGGCGGCGGCCATGTTGCTATCGGCCACCGACGACGAGCGCGTTTGGGTGGGCGCCGGGGCCATCTCGCTCGGCGCGGTTGTCGCCTACTTCATCTCGCGCTCCGTCGGGCTTCCCTCGATGTCCGACGACATCGGCGACTGGGGCAACCCGCTCGGTCTCGCGGCGGTGGCGTGCGAGATGCTCGTACTCATCAGCTGGACCGCACGGTCCGCGCCTCGCGTCGCGGGTGGTTGGCTGTTGCACTGAGCCAAACCGGTATCTACGTCCGAAAGAACGTGATCAGCGGGCTTTCGTAAAAGGCGGGATAACCGCTCTTGATGTGATCCTCCCATTCCGGTGGGATGAGTCAGTCGTTATTCCCCTCGACCGCGCGGAGTCCGGGCCGGCTCTCGGGCGTGGAGTCGTCTAGCTCCGCCGATAAGGCTTCGCTCTCGAAGCGGGCGAGCGCTTCCTCGCACGAGGCGACCGCCGCGGCGGCCTCGTGGCCCCCGGGAGCATTGAAGTAGTCGCGCGCACGGATGGCGGCGAGCCACTTCTGATAGCGGGCGAGATCGGCGTCGGACTCCTCGAGCTCGGGGTACGTGGTGCGGCCGCGGCGGCGCTCGAGCTGGAGCTCCTCGTGAAACTGTCGGGTGCTCCCGACCAACTCTCCGTACTCGTCGGTCCGCTCTCGTTGAATCGCATCGACGATCGCGGTCTCCTGCTTGGAGTCCGTCAGCCGGATGCGAAGCATCTCGCCGTGGCCGCCCTCCGCGCGCAGTCGGGCCACGACCCTCGCCGCTGCGCGGGTGGTCTTCGACGTCGCTGGGAGCAGGCACACCGACTGCTGCAGGTAGTGAGCCCCCAGGCTGCGCAGATTGCGCCACGCGTACACCCGGAGCGTCGAGCTTCCCCCGGGCGGGGTGGAGACGGTGATCAGCAGCCAGTCGCGGGCCACAGGATGACCATCATCCCAGACGCCCTCGCGCCGTTCCCGTTACGACGTATCATGCGTTGCATGCCGAGCGCAACGCTCGCGTCGTCACACGCGGACCATGCGCCGGGGGTTCCGGTTTACGCGGAACCGCTCGCGGTCGCATGGGAGCGCACCGTCAGCCGCCCGAGTGGGCTGGGACCCGAGGAGGTCGCGCAGCGCCACACAGTGACGGTCCGGACCGAACGCGGCAACGCTTCGGCCATCTTGCGCGAGATCGGCGAGTCGTCGGTCGAGCCGCTTCAGCTATTACTGGTCGTCGTTGGTGTGCTCTCCGCGATCTTCGGCGAGTTGCGCGACGCGATCGCGATCTTCTCGATCATCGTGCTCGTCAGCGCCGTCGAGGCGATCTCCGAGGTTCGGGCGAAGCGCGCGCTGCAGGCGCTCCGCGAGCTCAGCGCCCCGAATGCACTTGTCCGGCGCGCCGGCGCGGCCGTGGCAGTTCCGATCGGCGCGCTCGTGGTCGGCGATGTGCTGCTGGTCGAGGCCGGTAGCGTCGTCGCGGCCGACGCCCGCGTCGTGGAGGCCGACGGCCTCGGCACCGACGAGTCCAGGCTCACGGGCGAGTCCGGGACGGCCGCTAAAGGCCCCGAGCCGGTTGACGCCGACGCGCCGCTCGCCGAGCGCTCCTCGCTGCTGCACGCCGGCACCGCCGTGGTGGCCGGTGCCGGCGAGGGCGTCGTGATCGCCATCGGTGATGAGACCGAGATTGGGCGCCTCGGCCGGCTTGTCGCACAGGCCAAGGAGCCGCCTACCCCCCTTCAGCGCACGATGGCCGAGCTCGCGCGCGCCGCGCTGATCGTCGCGGTGGCGGCGTGCGTGCTCGTGCCGCTTCTCGGGGTCCTTCGGGGTCGTTCGCCGCGCGAGATGCTGCTCGACGGGCTGACGCTGGCGTTCGCCACGATCCCCGAGGAACTGCCGATCCTCGTCACGGTGCTCGTCGCCCTCGGCGGTCTACGCCTCGCGAAGGAGGGCGTCCTGCTCCGGCGGCTGCGCGCGGCCGAGGCCGTCGGCGCGATGACCGTGCTGCTCGCCGACAAGACCGGGACGCTGACTGAGAACCGGCTTCTGATCCAACGCATCGATGGCGACCGCGAGCGCGTGCTCGCTGCGGCGGTGGCCGCGCACGGCGCGACGGCCGCTCAGGATCCGGTCGATCGCGCGCTGGTCGAGGCCGGCGGTGCGCCCGCATCGGGCGAGCGCCTTGCCCGCTACCCGTTCGATCCGGCGCGCCGGCGCGAGAGCGCGGTGTGGCGCGACCCCGGAGGCGCACGGGTGGCCGTAAAGGGAGCGCCGGAGGCCGTCCTCGACGTGTGCGCGATGTCCGAGACGGGGCGCACTTCGGTGCTTTCGCGCGTTGCGGCGCTCGCGGACGACGGGCTGCGGGTGATCGCGGTCGCTGAGCGTCGTCTCGCCTCGGCCCCCCGCGATATCGCCGACGCCGAGTCACAGCTGGACTTCCTCGGCCTGGTCGCGTTTCGCGATCCATTGCGCGCCGGTGTCGGTGATTCCGTGGCCGAGCTCGCCCACGCCGGCGTGCGGACGATCGTCGTCAGCGGCGACCACCCCGAGACCGTCGCCGCGGCGGCGCGCGAGGCCGGCGTCCGCGCATCAGAGGTCCTGCGCGGCGGCGCGCCGCTCGACGCGCTCACCGACGACGAGCTCGCTCGCCGGCTGCGCGGCGAGGCCATCATCGCGCGCGCGACGCCCGAGGACAAGCTACGCCTCGTCCGGGTGCTCCAGGATCGCGGCGAAGCGGTCGCGGTTACCGGCGACGGCGTGAACGACGCCCCGGCTCTCGCCGCGGCGAACGTCGGGATCGCGATGGGCGCGCATGGCACCGATCTCGCTCGCCAGGCGTCCGACCTGGTGCTCGTCGACGACGCCTACCCGACGATTGTCGGCGCGGTCGAAGGCGGCCGAGGACTGGCGTCGCAGCTGCGGCGCGCCGTCGCATTCTACCTGGGCGCGAAGATCGCGCTGGTCGTTGTCATCGCAGTGCCACTGGCGCTTGGGCTGCCGTCTCCGTTTAAGCCGGTGCACATCGTCTTGCTGGAGCTGTTCATGGACGTCGGCGCGTCGGTGGCCTTCGTCTCTGAGCCCACGGCGCCGGCGACGATGGATCGTCCCCCGCGCGATCCCGCCAGCCGGTTCCTCGACGGTACGCAGTTGTCGGCGATCGCGCTGACGGCCGTGGGACTCATCGTCGCTGTGCTCCCTGCGTTTCTCATCGTCCATGCCCGGTCGGGCACCGGCATGGCGATCGGGGCCGCCGTGGGCGGGTGGCTCATTGCGAATGTGGCGATCGCGTGGATCCTGCGCGCCCGACCGGGTCTTCCGTTGCGGCGGAATATCGCGTTCCCGGTGTGGGCGCTCTGCGCGCTCATCGCAGCCTTCACGCTCTCACTGACCCAGGTCGGTGCGACGCTGGGTGTCGAACCGCTCGCCGCAGGCGAGATCGGGATCACGGCCGCCGTGGCGGCGATCGGTGTGGCCGTCGCGGCCGCCGCGCGGTTCGCGCTGCCGCTGTTCCGGGGCCTCTGACGGTCACGTCCAAGGTCCGCTGAGATCGGCGCGTTCGTACGCGGTCAATGGGTGGCGGCCAGCCCGGCGTCGAGCATGGCGACCAGGACGTCGTAGCTGTCGTCAACCTTGATCGGGAGACCGAAGCCGCCCTCGCGCTCGAGCGAGACGAAGCCGTGAAGCGCGCTGCGGATCGCGCGCACGGCGTGGATGGCGCGCTCTCCCTCGAGGTCGTAGCCGCGCAGCACAGCCACGATCGGCCCGAGGACCTCGGCCGCGGCTGCTTCGAATTCTTCGCTGTCGGAAACGATCTGCATGGCGGCATAGCTCCCTGGGTGGGCGTGGGCGTACTCCCGGTAGGCCTCCGCGATCGCGCGGAGCGCGTCGCCGCGGGCGCGCCCGGCGGCGGCGAGCTGGAGGGCGTAGGCCAGCTCCCGAGCTGCTCGTGCTCCCAGCCGCGCGCGCAGGTCGTCTAGTCCGTCGATGTGGGCGTACAGCGACGGAGTGCGGATCCCGAGCGCGGCGGCAAGCCGGGCGAGCGTCAACTGGCGCAGGCCGGTGGCGTCGGCCAGGACAGCGGCCTCCGCGACAACCGCCCCGGCGTCGAGGCCGGCACGCGGCATCAGCGGGCCGCCCGCGCGATCGCGGCGTCCATCGCGTCGATGGGGTTCGGAGTCGCCGGCCCGTGACCGACGACCAGTAGGCGGGGGTCCAGGGCGCGCAGGGCACGGGCGGAGCGCAGGTCCTCGTCCTTGTCGTACGTGGCCATCGCCGCGAGCGGGAAGCGCAGATAGAAGTGGTTGCTGACCGCGACCTTCCCATACGAGGTGAAGACATCGCCGGCGATCAGCGTGCGGTTGCGGGTATCGAGGAACGCCACATGACCGGGCGAGTGGCCGGGGCTGGGGACGACCTCGAGGCTACCCACCCGATCGCCGGCGGCCAGCCGCACATCCGGGACGGTGGCGAGCTTCGGCCAGCTTCCCGTCAGCTTGCCCTCGACTACCTTCTCGCCGGCATGAATGCGGGCGTCGAGCTCGGGCATCAGCACCGGGACATCGTCGCCCAGCGTCCGTTTGAGCTCGTCGACGGAGCCGACGTGGTCGCCGTGGCCGTGGGTGAGCGCGATTCGGCGAATCGGCGCGCCCGCGGCGGTGGCGGCGGCGATCAGGGAGGCGCCGGTGCGGGGCATGGTGGTATCGACCAGCGTGAACCCATCGCCTTCGCGCACCAGGTAGGCGTTGACGAAGTGGTAGCGGGTCAGCTGGATGAGGTGGTCGTCGAGCGTGACGGTCTTCATGGTCTGTCTCCTGGGGGTCGTGGCGATTCCTAATGTATTTAGGACACTACCTAATAGTATTAGGAAATGTCAAGAGGTGTGCGAACACCGAGATCCGGATGTCCCGGGCCACGGAGATCCGGATGTCCCGGGCCACGGCGTGCAGCGGACGACGAAGACCGTAGGCGCGCGTCGAGGCGACCTTCACGCCGGCGAGCCTGACCTCGGTCCCTCGGCGAACGGAATTCGGGATTTCGGCGATCTCATCGACGTGCGCCACGAGCTGCTCCGATTCGGCCAGTCAAGAGCCGTGGGAGCCAGGCGCGAGGCCATGTCGGTAGGCGTAGGCGACCGCTTGAGCGCGATCCCGGGCGCCGGTCTTGCCGTAGAGATGGTTGATGTGGCTCTTCACGGTGGTTTCGGTAACGGTCAGGCGCTCGGCGATGTCGGCGTTGGAGAGTCCCTCGGCGATTAGCGCGAGGACGGCCGCTTCGCGGGGCGTGAGCCCGTCGGGCAGCTCGTTCTGGTCGGGCGGGGACCATTGCAGCGGCGCCGTGCGGGCGATCGCTTTGACGAGGTGGTGCTGGACGGCGGGGTCGATCGCCGACTGGCCGCGTTTCGCGGCCTCGAGTGCGGCGGCGATCTCCGCGCTGCCAGCGTCCTTGGTCAGGAAGCCGCAGGCGCCCGCGCGCAGCGCCTGGATGACGCTGTGATCGTCGGCATAGGTGGTGAGAACGACGACTTTCGTGGCGGTGCCGGACTGAGTGAGACGTCGGGTGGCTTCGACGCCATCGCACCGTGGCATGCGCAGGTCCATGAGCACGACGTCGGGGCGAAGCTCCTCCGCGAGCGCGATTGCTTCCTCGCCGTCGCGGGCGCTGCCGACGATTTCGACACCCGGCATGAGGCCGAGCACCATCGTCAGTCCTTCGCGCACGACCCGCTGGTCGTCGGCAATCAGCACCGTTGTCCGTTCGTCCGTCATGCCGGGATCCATAGCTGGACGCGAAATCCGTCGGGCGTGCGATCTGCGTTGAGCGAGCCGCCGAGCAGCTCGGCGCGTTCGCGCATGCCGGTGAGCCCGTATCCGCCCCCGTCCCGCGGGCTCAGCATGGCCGCGGAAGACCTATGTGTGTAGTCGCGGACCGTGAGGCGGGTGCCGCTGGGGTCGTAGCTGAGCGACACCTCGACGCGGTCGGGGCTGGCGTGTTTGCGGATGTTGGTGAGCGCCTCCTGGGCGACGCGATAGACGGTGAGCGAGGTTTCGCTATCGAGTTCGCGGGCGGTGCCGGTGATCTCGACGGAGGTATGGACGTGCGAGTCGTGTTCGAAGTCGGCGGCCAGCTGCTCGAGCCTGTTGGGGCCTGGTAGGTCCTCGTCACGCAGTGCGGCGATCGCTCGACGGGCCTCTTCCAGGCCGGCGCGGGCGAGGTGGTGGGCGCGGTCGAGCGCGGGCGGCAGTTGCCCGTTTGGATCGACTTGTGTCGACAGCATCCGCGCGCCCTCGAGTTGCAGCATCAGCCCCGAGAGCGAGTGGGCGAGCACGTCGTGCATGTCGCGGGCTAGCCGGCCGCGCTCGCGCAGCATCGCCGCTTCAGCCTCCGCACTGCGGCTCGCCTGGACCTCGAGCAACAGCCGCCGCGTCTGTTCGTGTGCCTGCGCGGCGCTTCGTCCGAAGCGCGCGACGAGGTAGAACGCGACGATCCCCAGCTCGGTGCCGGCGAAGACCCCGGCCGACCGATGTGCGTGCAGGGCTGGAGCGACCGCCGCGGACAGCGCGAGCGCCAGCACGAGGATCGACGGCCTGTCCGGAAGCAGAATGCCCGCGACCGCCACCGCCACGAACAGGCCCGCGCTCCCGACGCCGTTGGGCTGCAGCCAGACGAGGGACGCCGAGGCGACGACCAGTCCCGCGACCGCGACCGCGACGGCGATCGTGGCGACCGGCGCCTCGACGCGGAGGAAGAGGGCCGCGGTAGCAGCGATCAGGACCGCGAGCGAAAGTGAAACACCCAGCCCCGAGCCGGCCAGCGACGGCGCCGGATCCTGCGTGAATGACAGCGCCACGACGGCCCCAATCACGAAGGGCGGGAGCAGCTGCGCCCGACGCAGTGCGGGCAGTGACTGGTCGATCGGTTCATGGTCAGCAGGAGCCTGCTCAGCCATGCGAGAACTGTAGGTCCCGGCGCGGGGCGTGTCATCGGCGTCGGGGTGGAGATATCGGGCGGCCCGCATCTCCACCCCTGGGGCGGAGCCGGCTCCGTCCGCAACACGAGGTCGGCGGGCGGCGAAAGATCGGCCCTGGCGCCGATGACAACGCGGCGCGCAAAACCTACCTTGCCCGCCGTGCTCCCAATCAACAACCAAGAGGAGATCTTCAGATGGCAACCATGGACAACGAGATCCGCACCCGTCCTGGAACGTGCCCTGTTCACGGCCGAGTGACTGCCGAGAAGGCGGTGCCGAAACTCAAGTTCCCGTTCATGGTCACCGGGGCAGCGCGGGGCGCCGCGGCGATGCGTCGCTACCGCTGCCCGCAGTGCGGAGCAAAGGTGTAATCACATGCTCTCGAGACTGGCAACCTTCCTTTACTCCAACCGGCGCCGCGTCCTGATCGCGGCGGTGGTTGGGGCCGTGGTCGCCGGCGCGTTCGGCGCCGGTGTAACGAACCGGCTGAGTCCGTACGGCGCCGACGACCCTGCGACGCAGAGCGTCCAGGCGACCAACCGCTTTCAGGACGAGACCGGGCGCCAGATCGACCCCGGCGTGGTCGCACTCGTCTCGAGCGGCGACGTGCACACTTCTGCCGCCAAACAGCGGGTTGAGGGCGTAGCGGCGGAGCTCGGGACCCAGCCCGACATCGCGAGCGTGGCGACGTTCTACACCACGCACAACCGTGCCATGGTGGCGCGTGACGGGCGCTCTACCTACGTGATCGCTTACTTCAAGGCGCTGTCGGACAAGCGCCTATCCGACGACGCCACCGTGATCGAGAGTCACTTTTCCGCACAGCCGGATGTGAAGCTCGGAGGAGACGCGATCGCCAACGCGCAGGTCAACTCGCAGGTCGGCAACGACCTGGCACACGCCGAGCTGCTGGCGTTCCCGATCATCTTCCTGCTCTCACTCCTCTTCTTCCGGTCGGTCGTCGCGGCGCTTCTGCCGCCGGTGCTCGGTGGACTGGCGATCCTCGGCACGTTCTTCCTCTTGCGGGTGGTCTCGACATTCACCGACCTGTCGGTGTTCGCGATCAACCTGACGACCGGACTGGGGCTCGGGTTGGCAATCGACTACAGCCTGTTCATCGTCTCGCGCTACCGCGAGGAGGCCGCGCGCGACGGCTTCGGCGTCGACGCTTTGCGTCGCACCCTCCAAACTGCCGGACGCACCATCCTGTTCAGTTCGGCCACCATCGCGTTGTCGGTCGCCGCACTGACGATTTTTCCGCAGCGGTTCCTGTACTCGATGGGGATCGCCGGCGCGATCGTGGCGCTCCTGGCGGCGACCCTGGCGCTGACGGTGCTGCCGGCGTTGTTGGCGCTGCTCGGCCCGTGCGTCAACGCGCTCTCATCCCGGCGGCTGCGGCAGGTCGCGGAACGCGACGCCCGCCCCGCGCAGAGCGGGGCTTGGTATCGCCTCGCGCAGCTCGTCACCAGGCGACCGGCGCGGGTCGCCGTCGCGAGCGCCGCGGTGCTCGTCGCGCTCGGCATCCCGTTCACGCAGGTCCGGTTCATCACCGCGGACGCCCGGGCGCTACCCGAGAACGCGAGCGCACATCAGGTGCAGAACGCGCTCGACACACAATTCCCACCCAACCGCACGGCTCCGATCGAGGTGGTCGTCGGCGCGCCCTCCTCCTCGCCCGAGGTTCGAGGGCTGGCCGAGCGGATACTCCGCTTGCCGGATGTCTCGGCGGTCGCGCCCGCGCAGCCTGCAGGCCCGGAGACGTCGCTGCTCCAGGTTGCGCCGGTACGCGGTCCGCTGACCGGCAGTACCGAGCAGCTAGTGCGCGAGGTCCGCGCGATCCAGACGCCCTACTACCTGGGTGTCGCCGGGGAAACGGCGTCATACCTCGATCTCGAGCACAGTCTCGGCGAGCACCTACCCGTCGCGGTCGCCATCGTTCTGATCGCCACCCTGATCGTCCTGTTCCTGATGACCGGCTCGGTCGTGCTGCCGCTCAAAGCCGTCGTGATGAACGCGCTCAATCTGAGTGCCGTGTTCGGCCTGCTGGTGCTGATCTTCCAACACGGCAACTTCGAGGGGTTGCTCGGCTACCACAATCTCGGCGCGCTCGACGCCACCCAGCCGATCCTGCTTTTCGCGATCGGCTTCGGGCTCGCCACCGACTACGGCGTCTTCCTATTGGCGCGGATCAAGGAAGCGCACGACGCGGGCGCCCCGAACACGGAGGCGGTTGCGCTGGGGCTCGAACGAACCGGACGCATCGTCACCGCAGCCGCTGTGCTGTTCGCCGTGGCCGTCGGGGCATTCGCAACCTCACAAATCGTGTTCATCAAAGAGCTTGGAATCGGCACCGCGCTCGCCGTCCTGCTCGACGCCACAGTGATCCGAGCGCTGCTGGTGCCGTCCCTCATGAGCCTGCTCGGACCGCTCAACTGGTGGGCGCCACGACCCCTCCGGCGTCTGCACGACCGAATCGGCCTCCAGGAGGTTGCCCCAGAGGCCGCGTAGTCGCGCCGACCGTACGGACGGTCGGGGCGCCGCGGAGCCAGGTTCACATGCCCGCTGGGTGGAACGGCTGGTACTGGCCGCTGTTCAGGTACTCGTTGACTTCGCTCGGGTCCATTTGATGGACCCCGCCGCTGCCCGACGATTCGAAGTATTGGCCGAGAATCTCGATCCACACGTGGCCGGCGTTGCCTGGGTTCGGGTTGTTCCAGATCGTGACGTAGGAGCCCTTGCCGGGTTCGATGCCGGGCGCCGTCGGGATGCCGGGGGTGGCGTAGCTCTGCGACCAATCGCCGGCGCCGCTCGGTCCCATGAGGTAGGAGACGAATCCGGAGCAGTCGGTTCCCTGCTGCTGGATCTGGCTCGCGCTGTCGGAGACGGCATCGTGATTTCCCTGGTTGTAGGCGCCACCGAGCGCCGCCTGCGCCGCTGCCAGCATGCTGGCCGCTCCAGCCAATCCTGTGTTGCCCCCGACACCGGCGACGTCGAACGACGCGGGCAGAGCACCCGTTGCCGATGCCACGTCCGAGGACATCGCGCCGCTTCCGTCAAGCGTCGAGCCGGGTTGTGCGTCTTGCGCCGAGGCCAGCTGCGCGGCGAAGCCGGAGGATGTCGAAGTCGACGGCGCAACGGCAAGCGACCCCGGGTCGACCAGGGCTTGCTGGTACTGGAGTATCTGATCGACCCGTCCAAGGACGGCCTCGAGGCTCATCTCATTGGAATCGGCCCAGGCGACCGGGACCTTGACCCCCGGCGCCTGTGGAGACCGTCTCGTGGGCACCGAGCAGGTCAGCTGGGACGGTCTGGCTCCTCCTCGTCCGCGGCGTGGACGACGACCACGGGACACTCGGCGTGCTTCACAACGTCTTTGGACGTGCTGCCCTCGAGCCGGGCCCGCAGCCCGCCCAGGCCGCGAGAACCGACGACGATGGTTGCTGCCTCCTGCTCACGAGCCACCTCCACGATCGTCCGAGCGATGTCCCGAGCGTCGGCCACCGCGAGCGGTTGGGCATCCAACCCGAGCGATCTCGCCAGCTCGGCTCCCTCGTTTGACACACGTTCGGCGTGGCCGCGTAACGCTTGGTCGACCTCGAGCACGGTCGAAGGGTCGACGACAGGGGTCATCGCCACGTCCGGGGCCCCGGCCACTGAAGCGTAGGCGAGCGCCGCCTCCCAGACAGTGAGTACGAGCGTCGGGCGGGGCTTCAACAGCGCGGCCGCCGCGGCTACCGCCTGACGCGCCGCCGCGGAGCCGTCGAAGGCGATCAGAGTTGGACCATCGTCAGGGCTCATTGGGAGAGAATATTCGAGCGGGCACTGCGGTTAGAAGCGGCCGATCGCGATGGCCGGATCGATAGGTGCGACCGTGATGCCAGAGCCCGCCGGGGTGTCTGGGTTCACACAGAGCCCGCCCGGGGACTCGAACCCCGAACCCCTTCATTACAAGTGAAGTGCTCTACCAGTTGAGCTAGGCGGGCGGTGAGGCTGGGTGAGGCTCAGTCTCGCACGGACGAGACGGGGCTCAGTCTCGCACCGGGGAGACGGCACGCTCGAGCGAGCCGTGGCCGTTCGAGGCGTAGTCGGGCGGCGGGCCATGGGGCTCGGGCTCGGGCTCGGAGTTGAGACGCCGCTCGAGCTCGCCGAGGACGATGCCGAAGAGGAGGTGGCGGAAGGTGGCCTGGACGAAGGCGCGGCGGTTGCGGCTGAGGGCCGGGAGGTCGCCGCGGGCGGGGTGGAAGCGGTCGGTGAGGGCGACGAGGGGCCAGCCGGCGAGGTGCTCGGCGACGGCGAGGACGGGCCCTCGGAGCGCGGGCGCGATCGGGAGGCTGGGGGCGACGTTGGCGTAGACGGCGCCGAACAGCGCGCCGTTCTGGACGTGGAGGACGAGTCCGAGGCGGTACCAGCCCGGGCCGTTGCGGACGGCTCGGCCGAGGAGCTCGACGTCGTCGTAGCCGCTGGAGAGGAGGAGCTTGTCGAGCGGTTGCTCGAGCGCCCAGACGCCGGCGGCGAGGGCGCCGCAGAGGGCGCCGCGGAGCGTACGGATGGGGACGCCGTCGGTGGGCAAGGAGTGCCGAACTGTAACGGGCGCCGCCGCGGCGGGTAACGCAAAGTGCGATGAATCACGAGGCCACGGCGGCGAATCAAGACGAGCTGCATCGGCGGGCGCGCGAGCGAGGCGTGAATCCGTTCGTGCTGTTCGTGGTGCGGGCGATCCTGACGCCGTTCTTCCTGATCTACCTGCGTATGGAGCGGATTGGGCGCGAGCACATCCCATCCGAGGGCCCGGTGATCCTGGCCTCCAACCACCGGAGCTTCTTCGATCCGTTCGTGATCGGGACGATGACGCGGCGCCCGGTGTACTACGTGGCCAAGAAGGAGCTGTTCACCTACAACCGCTTCCTGACCTGGCTGCTGAACTCGCTCGGGGCGTTCCCGGTGGACCGAGGGGCCGGCGACCAGGAATCGATCGAGACGGCGAAGGTCATCCTCGGGCGGGGCGAGATCGTGCTGATGTTCCCCGAGGGAACGCGCACGCGGCCCGGCGCGCTCGGCAAGCCCAAGCGGGGCGTCGGCCGGCTCGCGCTCGAGAGCGGCGCGCCCGTCGTCCCGATCGCCATCATCGGCACCGAAGACATCCGCCGGGGCTGGCGGATCCGGCCGCGCAAGGTCAGGCTCCGCGCCGGCCGCCAGTTGCACTTCCCGAGAATCGATGCCGCCTCGCCGGCGCTCGCCGGCGCGGTCACCGACCGGATCTGGCCGATGGTCATGCTCCAGTGGGAATGGCTCGGGGGCCTCCCTCCGATTCGTCGTGCGGCGATCATCGGGGCCGGCGAATGGGGGACAAGTCTCGCGGTGCTGCTCGCGCGCGCGGGGCTCGAGGTCGAGCTCGGTTGCCGGACCCGTGAGCAGGCCGTCGCGATAGCCGCGACCCGGAGGAACGAGGCCTACCTGCCGGGCGTCGAGCTGCCCGAGTCGGTCCAGGTGACGCGCGCGGCCGACCTCGAGCTCGCCGACCACGATCTCGTGTGCCTGGCCGTCCCCGCCCGCGCGCTGCCGAGCGTGCTCGCCGCCCACGGTGAGCGGATCCCTCGTAACGCCGGCGTGCTGGTGCTGTCCAAGGGCCTCGTACCGCCGCTCGGCACGCTCCCGTCCGCGTTCGCGGCCGAGCGCTGCGCGGCCCGCGCGGTCGCGGTCCTGGGTGGACCGGCCGGCGCCGCCGAAGTGCTCGACAGCGGCGCGTCCGTGGTGCTCGCGTCCGTTGATCGCGGGTTTGCCCGGAACCTCGGCGACGTGCTGGCGGCAGCCGGACTCGACGTGTCCAAGAGCAGCGACGTCACCGGCGTCGAGCTCGCCGCCACCGCCAAGAACGTGGCCGTGCTGGCCGCGGCCGTCGCCTCGGTCGCCGGCCCGAACATCGCGGGCGCCGCGGCGGGCAAGGTATTCGCCGAAGTCGACGCGCTCGCGCGGGCGCGCGGGGGCAAGCCGGAGACGTTCGCCGGGCTTGCCGGCGCCGGAGATCTGGTCGCCACGGTCGTCTCGGCGAGCTCCCGGGACCGGCGCGCCGGCGAGCTGCTCGCCCAGGGGATACCGGCGTCGGAGATCGGCAACGCGCTCGGCCAGGCAGTCGAGGCCGTCGACTCGGCGCCGCTGCTCGCGAGCGTCGCCCGGGAATCCCGGCTCGAGGCGCCCGCGCTGGAGAGCCTGGCGGCGCTGGTCGAAGGGCGGATCGAACCCGACCAGTGGACCGCCACGATGACCGAGCCGGCACGGCCGCCCCGCCCGCCATCTATCCGCGCCGCGTAACGAAAGCTAGGCTCTTGATGTGGCGGAAGACGAATTACCCAAGACCAAGGCGGAGGTTGATGCGCGGTTTACCGAGCTCTATCGCACGCACCTGCGCGACGTTTACTCGTACAGCTACTACCGCGTCGGAAACCATCACGACGCCGAGGACCTCACAGAGCAGACGTTCCTGCAGGCCTACCGCCACTTCGAACGGGCCCTGCGCGAGGCGAACGGGCGGCCGCTCAGGCCTTGGCTCATCCGCATCGCCCACAACCTCGCCGCCAACTTCTACCGGGACCGTGCGCGCAAGCCGGAGTCCGGGATCGAGGACGCCGACATGATCTCGGCGCCGCACACGACCGAGTCGCTGGTCGAGGGCCGCGAGCAGCTGAAGGTGATCCTCGACGGCGTCCAGCAGCTTCCCGACGACCGACGCGAGGCGCTGATCATGCGCTTCGCCTTGGGGATGGACAACCGCGAGATCGCGCGTGCCCTCGGGCGCACCGACGGCGCCACCAAGGTGCTGCTCCACCGGGCGATCCGCCAGCTCGAGGGGATGGTGTCCGAGCCGGCCGCGCTCTCCGAGCCAGCCGCGCTCTCCGAGCCGGCGGCGGTGTCCGAGCCCGGCGCCGACTCCGCGGGAGCGCGAATGAACCCCGGGACCGTCGACTTCGGGGCGCGGGAATGAGTTCCGGGGCCGCCGAGTTCGAGGCTCTTCTGCGCGAGGCGCTTTCGCCCGTCGATCCGCCGGCCGACCTCGCGCAGCGGCTCGAGTTGACGCTCGTGAATCTGACCGAGCTGGCGCAGGAGGAGCTCGACTCCTGGGAGCTCAAGGCGATGCGCGACCCGCGCAACTGGGTCCGTCCCGCGGCGGCCGCGGTCGTCGGCGTGAGCGCCGGGACGGCGCTCGTCGTGCTGCGAGTGAGGGCGCGACACCGGGTTCGTCAGCAGCGCTCGCGCAGCCCGCTCGAGCTCGCTCAACGGACGCTGCACGACGTCGCGGAAGAGGCCGGGAAGATTCTGCCGCGCCGCCACTAGCGGCTCCGGGTACCTGGGCCGCCACTAGCGGGCCCCGGGCACCTGCGGCCCCGCCGCCGCAAGTCTATCCGAACCCTTACGGGCCGCTGATAGCGTGATCCCAAATGCCTGTCTGTTATCGCCATCCCTCGCGAGAGACAGGAGTCTCGTGCTCCTCGTGCGGGCGGCCGATCTGCCCCGACTGCATGACCCCGACCCCCGTGGGGATGCGCTGCCCCGAATGTTCGCGCGAGCGTACAAAGGTGCGGCGGATGCCATCAACGCCGAAGGCGCCGGTGGTGACGCAGACGCTGATCGCCATCAACGTGATCGCGTTCCTGATCGAGACGGCGTCGGGCGCGCCGCTGGGCGGGGGCGGCGGCGGGTCAGTATGGAATCACGGCGTGCTGTTCGGGCCGGCGCTCACGGGCAACGACCCGTTCGGCATCGGCACGCACGAGTACTGGCGGCTCGTGACCGCCGGCTTCCTGCACGACGGCCTGCTCCACATCTTCATCAACATGCTGTCGCTGTACTTCGTCGGCGCGGCGCTCGAGCCGGCGATCGGACGGGTCAACTTCCTGGCCGTCTACTTCGTCTCGCTACTTGCCGGATCGTTCGGGGCGCTGTGGTTCCAGCCGCAGATCCCGACGGTCGGCGCCTCGGGCGCGATCTTCGGAATCTTCGGCGCGCTGATCGTGGTGGCGCGCAGTCGCGGCATCCCGATCTGGCAGAGCGGGCTCGGGATCGTGCTCGTGTTCAACCTGGTGTTCTCCCTGAGCGTGCGCGGCATCTCGATCGGCGACCACCTCGGGGGGCTGGTTGGAGGGCTGATCACGGGATGGTTGATCGTCGAGGTGGCCGAGCGCCGGCGCATGGCGACGTTGGCGCTGATCGGATGCGCCGTGGTCGGTGTGGCGAGCGTGGTGGGCGCGCTGGCGGTGGCGGGCGGGACCGGTCTGACGCCGAACGGCATCGGCTTCTCGCTCTGACCCGGGGGACCGCGGGATGCGCCCAGGGTGCCGCGGGGTGCGCCCGGGGTGCCACGGGATGCGCCCCGGGGTGCGCGGGGATGCGCGGCCCGGCCGGGGGCGACCCTAGAGCTCGACGGTGAACGCCGCGGTGGGCGCTTCGGGGAACAGCTCGGGGTGAATGATGTGCGCGAGCAGTTCGAGGCCGTCGATGATCCGCGGACCCGGACGCGAGAAGTAGGCGGCAGCGTCGACGGCCACGACCTCGCCGGCGCCGACGGCGGCGAGCTCGTCGCGGTGCATCTCGGCCTCACGATGCGCGATCTCGGCGTCAAAGCCGCATGGCATCACGATCACGATGTCCGGCTGTGAAGCCGCGACGTCCGCCCACGTGCGCTCCTCGGATTTCTCGCCCGTGAAGCCCAGCACGTCCGCGCCGCCCGCGTAGTCGATCAGCTGGGGAGTCCAGTGGCCGGCGGCGAACGGCGGATCGAGCCACTCGAGCGCCGCGACCCGCGGCCGGCGCGCGCCACGAACCGCCAGGCGGACGCGGTCGATCCGCGCCGACACGTCACGCACGAGCTCGACCGCCTCGTCGTTGCGGTCGGTCGCCTGTGCGAGCGTGCGGACGTCGCCGAGCACTTCGCCCACGGTACGGGGATCGAGCGACAGCACGCGCGGGTGGGTGTCGATCTCCTCGGCGACGGCGCGGACCTCGTCGTGGGAGACCGCGCACACCGCACACAGCTCTTGGGTCACGATCAGATCCGGCCGTAGATCACGCAACAGGTCGGCGTCGAGCTCGTAGATCGACTCGCCGGCGAGCGTGCGCTCCTTGACCGCGGCGTCGATCTGTCCCGCGCTCAGGCCCGCGGGAAGCACGTCGCGAGTGATCTTCGGAAGCTCGCGGGCGGCCGCAGGGTAGTCGCACTCGTGGGTGACGGCGATCACGTCGGCGCCGAGCCCGAGCGCGAACAGCGTCTCGGTGGCGGACGGGATAAGGCTGACGATGCGCATTCGACTCTCAGGATAGTTTGGCGGCCTGGTCACAAACTGATAACTACTCGCCAACAACTCAGCCACGCGCCGGACCGACCCCGGAACATAGGTTTTCCCAGTCAGCGACGGTGGCAATTAGCAAAGGAGCCGCGGGGTGAACGTCATGCGAGGTTCGATCCGGAGGAGGCTGCGCACATGCGCGGCCGCACTTGTGCTCGGAGGTGTGGGAGCGATGGTTGCGCTGCCGGCGGGAACGGCCGCGGCGGCGACGGACTGCTCGCTCGGACCGGGGGGTGCGATCAAGCACGTGGTCATCCTGCAGTTCGACAATGTGCACCTCAAGCGGGACAACCCGACCGTGCCTTCGGACATCGAGCAGATGTCGGCGCTCGACAGCTTCCTGAAGGGCAACGGCTCGCTCCTGTCCAACGACCACACGGTGCTCATCTCGCACACCGCGGACGGAATCCTCAGCACCGAGACGGGCCTGTATCCCGACCAGTTCGGTGGCGGCGTCGCCAACTCGTTCGAGTACCTGAACTCGACGGGTGGGACCAGCAACTCCTCCCTCTTCAAATACTGGACCGACACTACGAGCACCTCCGACCCGTTCTACACGCTGATCCACGCGAACAACGGCACTGCCCCCGGGGTCAACACCCCGGCGCCTTGGGCCGCCTTCACCCGCGCGGGTTGCGACTTCGCGGGCATCGGCTCAGCCGACATGGAGTTCGAGAACGACACCACCGACGTGTCCAACGTGTTCGGCTCGACCTCACCGCAGTTCCAGTTCGGCAACTGGTCGTTCAACACGGCGTTCGACCAGAAGTTCAACGCCGGCTCGGACCTCGGCACGACCGACTTCGAGGGCCTGGCCGTCCACTGCTCGCAGGCAGACAGTGCCCCTGGCGGCAAGTGCTCGTCGGCCAACGGGGGCGGGCCCGACGTGCTTCCGAGCGAGCCTGGCGGCTACAACGGCTACAACGCGCTGTTCGGCGCGCTGAGCGTCAACCCACTGCTGACCGGGAAGCAGGACCAGCCGTTGCCCGCGAACTACACGCCAGCCGGGGACACCCCGCCGCCGGCGGGCAACTGGCAGGCGCCGGCGGTCGACGACGTGTTCGCCCCGAACGCGAACGACAGTGGTCCGCACCGCGTACCGACGAACACCCTGGACGCGGGCGTGCCGAGCGGGCAGCCGCCGCAGACCTACCAGCCCGGCGTCACCTCCAGCAGCCCGATCGTCGACGGGGACGGGCAGGCCGGCTTCCCCGGCTTCGACGGGATGGAGGCCAACAACGCGCTCGGCTATACCGCCGCCGCGCAGGAAGCCGGGATCCCGGTCACCTACACCTACCTGTCCGACGTGCACGACGACCAGTACGGCGTGAACGACTACAACGCCTTCGGACCGGGCGAGGCCGGGTACGAGGCGCAGATCCGCGAGTACAACGCCGCCTTCGAGGCGTTCTTCCGCCGCCTCGCGAGCGACCACATCAACAAGCACAACACGCTGTTCCTCGTGACTGTCGACGAGGGCGACCACTTCGACGGTGGCCCACCGCTCAACCCGGGCTGCAACGGCGTGTCGACGCCGTGCCAGTACACGAGCTCCACCGGCCAGCGCAACGTTGGCGAGGTCGATACCAACCTGACCCGCCTGGCCCAGAGCGTCGACCCAGGCGCACCGAGCTTCGGTTGGGACTTCGACGATGCGCCGGCGATCCTCGTCCCGGGCGAAGCGAGCTCGAGCGACCAGGACAACCCGACGCTGCGCACCCTCGAGCAAACGCTCAGCTCGGCCTCCACGTTCAGTCCGATCGTCGGCCATAACATCCCGATCACGGTCAACATGGCCGACCAGCAGGAGGAGAACATCCTCCACATGGTGAACGCGGATCCAAAGCGTGAGCCCACGTTCACGCTGTTCGGCGACCCGACGTTCTACTTCGACACCACCCCCGCCTGCAATCCCAGCACCACGCCCCCCGGCACGCCACCGGGCTGCCCGACCCAGGACAACGGGTTCGCGTGGAACCACGGCGACGTCCAGCCGGAGATCGCCAGTACGTGGCAGGGCTGGGTCGGACCCGGGATCAACAACCTCGGCCAGACCTCGGCGGTCTGGACCGATCACAGCGACGCACGACCGACGCTGATGACCGTCCTCGGACTCAAGGACGACTACAGCTGGGACGGCGCCGCGATCGCGCAGATCGTCGGCTCGACCCACCGCGGCTGGGATCCTTGGGGGGGCCGTGGCCAGAGCGCGTTGCCGTGGACGATCCGGGCCAACGAGCGCGGCTACGAGCGCCTCGACGCGGCGTACAAGCAGCTCGACGCGCCGTTCGGCGAATTCGGACTGCAGACGCTCGACGCAGACACGACCGCGCTAGCCAGCAACAGCGCGAACGACGCGACATACACCGGCACCGACTCGCAGCTCGCGGCCTGCGAGAGCGCGCGGACGACGCTGGTTGGGCAGATCCAGTCGGTGCTCGAGGCGGCCGAGGGCGGCCGCGCGCCGGTGTCGGAGTGGGAGGCCGACTACCTGGTCGGGAGGGCCGACCGCCTGATCGCGGACAGCAAGTTCCTGGCGGCGGCCTCAACTCCGCCCAGTAAGGCGGTCTGCAGCTAGAGGGGGCAACGGGCGACAGCAGCCCCGCCATGGGGGCCGGGGCTGCTGCTACCGTTACCCCGTCGCTGAATGAACGACGACGACCCATCCCGAAGTAGCGGCTCAGAGACGAAGAGCTGCCCAGCGAGGAAGGACCACGGGGCCACGCAGACCGATGAGGGGCTTCCCCGGTACGCACGGTCGCCGTGGGGCCGGGCGGGTATCACCTAGCCGGTGACGGCCCTCTTCATCATCCTCACCGGGCTGCTCGTCCTGGTCAACGCGTTCTTCGTGATCGCGGAGTACGCACTCGTACGCTCGAGTAAGGCCAGGCTGGAGACGATGGCCGAGGAGGGAAAGCGGGGCGCGCGGCTCGCGCTGCGCCAGATCGACGACATCGGCGACTACATCGCCGCCTGCCAGGTCGGGATCACTGCGGCCTCGATCGGCATCGGGGCCCTGGGCGAGCCCGCGCTCGCGCACGTGTTCGAGCCGCTGCTCGGCCACGCGTTCGGGCACGCGGCCGCGGTGGCGGTGTCCGTGGTGATCGCGTATCTGCTGATCACCGTTACCCAGAGCATCATCGGGGAGATCGTCCCGAAGCTGTACACGATCCAGCACGCCGAGGACCTGGCGCGGCGGATCGCGCGCCCGATGCAGTTCTTCCGGTGGCTGTTCACCCCTTTCATCATCCTGCTCAACTCGACTTCGGAGTCGATCCTGCGACTGCTCGGCACCGACCCCGACGCCGAACCCGAGGGCGGCACCCCGCAGGAGCTCAAGCGCCTGATAGCCCAGTCGACTACTGGCGGTCAGCTCGACCTGGGCGAGGGCAAGATGCTGACCGGCGTCTTCCACCTGCACGAGCAGGAGGCGCGGCAGGTGATGACCCCGATCCCCGCGGTTGTGACCGTCGACGTGTCAGACACCATCGAGACCGCGCTGCGGCGGTGCGTCCAGACCGGACACTCTCGCCTGGTCGTGACTGAGGACGACAACCAGGACCGCGTGAAGGGGATCGTCCACGTCAACCAGCTGGTCAAGAAGATGCTCAACGACGGAATGGAGGCGCATCTAGACGGGCTCGTACGCGAGGCGCCGATCGTCCCCGAGACCAAGCCGCTCGACGATCTCCTGGCCGACCTTCAGCGCGAGCGGACCGAGCTCGCGATCGTCATTGACGAGTACGGACGCACGGCCGGGATCGTGACGATCGAGGACATCATCGAGGAGGTCGTCGGCGAGATCTCCGACGAAACCGACCCCGCGGGCGGCGCGGTGCGGCGGCTGGCCAACGGCGACTGGTTCGTGCGCGGGCACGTCGCGGTGTCCGACCTCGAGGACTACGGGCTCGAGCTGCCGGTCGACACGGATGCCTACAACTCGGTCGGCGGATTCGTATTCGCCGAGCTTGGCCGGCTACCCAAGCGCGGCGACACGATTGCCGCCAACGGGTTCTCGATCCGGGTCGAATCGGTGCGCCAGAACCGGATCGAGGCGGTCCGGATCAGGCAGCGCCGGGTCGCCGCCTGAGCGGCGGGTCCCCGGTCCGGTCACGCGCGGTACCCGGGTCGGGCGCGCGGTTCCGGTCGAGCGCACGGCGGCGGGCCAGGGGCAGCACACACCAGGTGGTGGCGCACCCGACCACGGCCGCCGCTGTGACGATCGCGGTAACCGCCGGCGAGAATGCGATGTCGCTGAGGAGCATCACGACGCCCACCATGGTGAGGCCCATGGCCGCCAGCCCGACGAGCATGAAGCGGTTCGCGACCCTCACCAGGTGCTCCTTGTCGCCCTGGCGGAACAGGATCCGGTGCCACGACGTGGGGGCCGTGAGCATGATCAGGGTGGTGGCGGCGGCGACCAGGGTCCCGAAGTAGTCGGCTCGTTGGAAGCTCGAGAGCTTCTCGAACTTGGGCTGGAACGCCACCGTGAGCAGGAAGCCGAACAGGATCTGGACTCCCGTCTGAACCACGCGAGCCTCCTGGAGGAGCTCGATGAGGTTGCGGTCGTCGCGCTCGAGCCGGGTCTCATCGCGGCCGTCATCGGCGTTGCGGGGATCGACGTCGCGGCTGTCGGAGATGGATTGCGCCATCGTTTCGGAGTTCTACCCGTGTCCGGCTGCCAATACCGCAAACGGGTGACGGGATCGAACCTCACGGCCTCGCGGCATTCGTTACATTTCGCGCTTCAGGCAACGCCCGGAGGGTCGCAAGCTAGACGCGAACAGTCTCCCGGTGGTTGAGAGGAGAGAAGGAAGCCGGCCCGCGAGCTGGGCCGGCTTCACCCCCTGCTGACGGTGGGAGCAGTCGAGAGGGGGCTTCGGGCCAAAAAAGAAGCCGGCCCGCTGGGGACGGGCCGGCTCCGTGCTTCTGGGGAGGAGGTGCTGCTATGAGGTACGTCGCGATTGGAAGTCTGGCCCCCGCACCTGAACGACCGATAAATACTGCCTTTGGGCTTCGTCAGTCGTAGCGGTAGAACCCGGCGCCGGTCTTGCGGCCGAGTAAGCCCTCGTCGACCAGCTCGACCAGCCGTTCGGGGACGCGCACGCCGATCGATTCGCCGATCGCTTGAGAGACGTCGAGCCCGACGTAGTCGAGCAACGCGATCGGCCCCATCGGCATGCCGGCGCCGAGCGTCATGCAGTTGTCGACGTCCTCTGGCGTCAGGCCGGTCTGGGACATCAGCTCGACCGCGCTGAACAGATACGGAAACAGCAGCCGGTTGACGACGAACCCGGGAATGTCCGGTACCTCGAC
Organism: uncultured Solirubrobacterales bacterium; assembly: GCA_963737055.1. Taxonomy (GTDB): domain Bacteria; phylum Actinomycetota; class Thermoleophilia; order Solirubrobacterales; family Solirubrobacteraceae; genus Palsa-465. Next base: position 447,090 of record CAVTRE010000007.1, read on the forward strand.
CGGCGTCTTGCCGAGCACCTCGCAGAGGTTCCTGGCCCGTTCGCGCGTCTCGGCGGTCGCCTCCGGCGGGAACGCGAGCTCGACCAGCTGCATCCGCGGGACAGGGTTGAACGGGTGAAAGCCCACGAACGACTCGGGGTGACCGCTCGCGTGCGCGAGCTCCGCGATCGACAGAGACGAGGTGGTCGTGGCGAGAACGGCCCCCGCGCCGGCGTGTCGCGCGAGTTCGCCGAGGTCGGCCAGCATGGCCGTCTTGCTCCCGTGGTGCTCGACGACGGCCTCGACAAGGAATGTGGCGGCCGCCAGGGCGTCGAGGTCGGTCACGATCCGTACCCGTTCGGCGTCGAATCCGTCGAGCTTCGCGCACGTCTTGGCTACGCGCGCGCGGGCCCGCTCGGCCGAGTCGTCCGAGCGCGCCCACAACAGCACCTCCTCGCTCTCCGCGGCAGCGACCGCCAAGCCGCAGGCGATGACGCCCGAGCCGGCGATTCCGAGTCGTTCCCGCAAGGCAGCTCCTATGTTTCGGTGGGTACTACAGTCGTGTAGGTCCGGGAAGCTCCAGTACAGTACGGGACCCTCGTTATGAAGTGCGCCGCTGGGCTTCCGCGGCATCTGAAATCGGTAATAAGGAGCTGCGAATGCCGCAAGATGGCCGCGAAGTTGTGATCGTTGAAGCCGTCCGGACGCCGATTGGCCGCGGGCACAAGGAGAAGGGTTACTACAAGGACATCCACCCGAACGAGCTGCTCGGCCGCTCCTATACCGAGGTGATCGAGCGCGCGGGGATCGACCCGGGCGAGGTCGAGGACGTCGTCGCGGGCTGCGTCCAGCAGTACGGCGAGCAGATGTTCAACGTCGCCCGGAACGCCTGGCTCCAGGCCGGCCTCCCGATCGAGACCCCCGCGACCACCGTCGACCGCCAGTGCGGCTCGGCCCAGCAGGCCGTCAACTTCGCCGCAGCGCTCATCGCCGCCGGCGTGCACGACGTAGCGATCGGCTCGGGCGTCGAGCACATGGGCCACGTGCCGATGGGGATCGGCTTCAACTGGGTCGACCAGGTCGGCTCGCCGTGGCCGCCGGAGCTGATGGAGCGCTACAACCTGATCCCGCAGGGCCTGTCGGCCGAGATGATCGCCGACCAGTGGGAGATCCCGCGCTCGGAGCTCGACGAGCTCGCGCTGCGCTCGCACCAGCTCGCCGCCCGGGCCACCGAGGAGGGTCGCTTCGAGCGGGAGATCATGCCGTTCAAGGTGAACGGGTCGACGTACGTCTCAGACCAGGGGATCCGTCCCGACACCTCGATCGAGGCCCTCTCGCAGCTCAAGCCGGCGTTTAAGGAGGACGGGAAGGTCACGGCCGGCAACAGCTCGCAGATCTCGGACGGCGCCGCCGCGGTGCTCCTGATGTCACGCGAGAAGGCCGACGCCCTGGGACTGAAGCCGCGGGCGCGGATCATGGACCAGACCACGGTCGGCGTCGATCCCGTGATCATGCTCACCGGGCCGATTCCGGCCACCCACAAGCTGCTCGAGCGCAACGGGATGAAGATGGACGACATCGATCTGGTCGAGATCAACGAGGCGTTCGCGCCCGTGGTGGCCGCCTGGCGGCGCGAGCTCGAGCCCGACATGGACCGCGTCAACGTCAACGGCGGCGCGATGGCGCTCGGTCACCCGCTGGGATCGACCGGGGCACGGCTGATCACGACGCTGCTGCACGAGCTCGAGCGCTCCGACAAGGAGGTCGGGCTGGTGACGATGTGTTGCGGCGGCGGCCTCGGGACCGGGACGCTGATCCAGCGCGTCTAGGCGTCAGTCCGCCTGCGCGGTTGGGCGCATCAACAACTCGTTGATCGCCACGTGCGCTGGGCGCGTGACGATGTAGAGGATCGCGTCGGCGACGTCGGAGGCTTCGAGCCGCTGCACGCCGGCGAAACGTTGCTGGATGCCCTCGCGGATCTCGGCGCGGTTGTGGCTCGAGAGCTCGGTCGCGGTCGCGCCCGGCTCGACGAGCGCCACGCGCACGTTGCTTTGGGTCACCTCCTGGCGTAGCGATTCGCTGAACGCGCCGACGCCGTGTTTGGTGAGGTTGTAGACGGCGCTGCCGCGCCTGACGACGCGACCGGCGACCGAGCTGATGTTGACCATGTCGGATACCTGACGAGGGCTGTCCTGAGCGGCACGGAGCAGGTGGGGGAGGGCGGCGTCCGCACAGTTGAGGACCGCGCGGACGTTGATGTCGAGCATCTGCCACCACTCTTCGGTGGGCGCGTCGAGCACCGGACCGAGCAGCATCATCCCCGCGTTGTTGATCAGGATGTCGAGCCGGCCGAGCTCTGAGGCGGTCCGCTCGACCGCTCCGCGGGCCTGTGCCTGATCTGTCAGATCGGCCTCGAGCGCCAACGCGCGCCTCCCGCCGTTGCGGATCCGGCCCGCCAGATCCTCCAGCCGATCGATGCGGCGCGCCGCAAGCGCCACCGACGCTCCCTGCTGTGCGAGCGCGAGCGCGGTGGCCTCGCCGATCCCGGATGACGCGCCGGTGACGAGCGCGACCGTGCCGTCGAAGGGGTCCGGCATCACGCCGCCTCCCAGCGGAAGCCGACGGGCGACGGCGCCGGCGGCAGGGGGCTCACCGGAAGGCCGTCGGGCGGGTCGTTCTCGTTGAACGGGGCCGGGGCGAGATCGTTGGGGGTGTCGGGATGGAACAGCGCGGCCAGGTACTGGGCCTGTCCGCGTCCCGGCCCGAGCTCGAACTGGCCGCCGCTGTAGGCCTGGATCCCGTGGGCGGCGCAGTAGTCGTAGGTCGCGCACAGCTTCGGGAGCCCCCCGATCCGCGACGGCTTGAGGTTGACCATGCGCGGTGGGAACGGCAATGCCTCGATGTCTTCCACTCCATGGATGGACGCGTCCCACGTGATCCGGTCGTGGTGGCCCTCGAGTACCGCCGCGGTCTCGGGCGTGACCACGTCGGGATCCTCGATCCAGGCGTTCGGGAACGCCCCGAGTACGCGCTCGTACAGCACCGGGTCGGGCGGCTGGTCGACGACCGTGCCGCGGTAAAGGCTCTTGAAGTCGACCGAGTCGACCGCGCCGGTCGCAACCAGGTCGGCGATCAGCTCGGGTGTCCAGGAGGATGTCGGGTCGAGCTTGAAGCGCAGCGACGGGTAGCGCCTGAGGCGGAGCTCGATCGGGTCCATCGTCGGTGGCTCGCCGAGCCGAAGCGAAACCACAAACGTGACCGGGCGCGGCTCCCGATCGAGTTGCTGCCACAGCGGCTGCCCGGCTTGCGCGAGCGCCAGGTCGAGGGCGGCGCTGTGGAAGGTCCAGCGCCGGTACAGCCGCGAGACGTCGCGCACGGGGTCGACCGGGAACAGGTCGAGCGAGTCGACGAGCTCGCAGAATTCGCCGAGGGTGCGCCGACCGGACAGGGCCTGGGCGTGGACCGGACCGGCGTCCTGGAAAGCGATGTGGTCCAGGGCGTCATAGACGACGTCCTCGCCCACGCCGTCGAGCCCCCCGCCGGTCAAATGCACGACCGTGCTCAGGCGCTCGAACCCACTCGAGACGTTGGCCTGCAGCCCCTCGAGGGTGTAGCCGTCGACCTCGAGCGTGAGGTCCGACAACAGATCGAACGTGCTCACGCGTCGCTCCGCGCGCCCTGGGTGCCCTCGAGCCGGGCCACGAGGTCGTCGAGCCTGAGCTCCTCGAGTCCCTGGCCGACGGCGTCGAGCTCGCCGGCGCAGTACTCGACCAGGTCGCGCCCCTCCTTCACGAGCGCGAGCGTCTCGCGGAGGCCGGCCTGGCCGGAGTCGAGCCGGCGGATGATCTCCTCGATCCGGGTGACCGCGGCCTCGTACGTCGGGGCAGGCTCTGCGGTGCTCATTTCACCTCCGCGTCGATGACGTCGTCGTGAAAGCGCACACGAACGTCGTGGGCCGCTCGGGCTGCGGCCGACGAGGTCACCGGGTCGCCGGCGCGGTCCTCGACGAGCGCGTACCCACGCGCCAGCGTCCGCTGGGGATCGTGTGCCGCCAGCGCGAGCGCCAGGCGCTGGAGTTCGCGTGCCTGCGCGGTCCGCTCCGAACCCCGTGCCCGCTCGACGGTGCGCTCGAGCGCCGCCGCGTGAACACCTGACCGCGAGCGGCCGTCGCGCACCGCGCGCCGTGCGCTCGCCCGCAGCTCGCGCAGCAGCTGGTGAAGTTGGCGGCGGTGGCGGGCGATGTGCTGGGTCGGCGCGGCGGCCAGGCGCTCGAGCGTGCGCACCCGCTCGACGATGGCCCGGCGGCTGTGGACGTTCAGGCGGCGTCCGGCGGCGAGCAGGTCCGCCCGCGCGGCCGTGCAGTCAATCGGGACGGCGGCCTCGGCGGCGTGCGTCGGCGTCGAGCAGCAGACCGCGGCAACGTCGTCGATCAGCGTGCGGTCGGTGTGGTGACCGACCGACGAGATCACCGGCACGCGGAGCAGCGCCACGGTACGGCACAGGGCCTCGTCGCAGAACGCGAACAGGTCCGCCAGCGACCCGCCGCCGCGGGCGACGATCACGACCTCGACCTCGGGCATCGCGGCCAGGTCGCGGAGCGCGGTGGCGATCCGGGGCGCCGCCTGGCGGTCCTGCACCGGCACGAACGCCCACACCAGGCGGCCGGCCCACCCGCGCCTCTGAAGGCCGGCCAGCACGTCGTCGCGAGCCTTGCCGCTCTCGCCCGTGACCACGCCGATCGTCCGCGGGAGCAGCGGCCGCGGCAGTCGCTTCTGGGGCTCGAACAGCCCGTCGGCATGCAACCGGCGGCGCAGCCGCTCGAGCTGGACGAGCAGATCGCCCTCACCGGCGATCCGCAGCTCGCTGACGGCGAACGTGAACGACGGGGAGGACGAGCCGCTGCCTGGGTAGTAGTCGCAACCGCCGCCGACCACGACCTTCATGCCGTCGGACAGGGTGAGGCCGAGCGTCTCGAAGTCTGAGGACCACATCGAGCACGGCAGTGCACCGCGCGCGTCGCGAAGCTCGAAGTACACGCGGGCACGGCTCGACCGCAGCCCCCACACCTCGCCCACGAGCTGGACCCGGGCGAACTTCTGGAGCTCCTGCTTGAGCCGTGCCGCATACCCGCCGACCTCATAGGGGCCGGGCAGGTCACTTTCCCGGGGAGCGGCGACGATCGCGGGCTGACTCATCTCGGGTATCGAGGCTACCGGCCGCTCCCCACGGATAGGATGGGCCGCCATGGACCTGACGCTTTCACCGGCCGAGGAGGCGTTCCGCGACGAGCTGCGGGAGTGGCTTGCGGCCAACAACCCGGGGCGCGAGCCCGCCGGCGACGAGGCCGCCTTCCAGTTCCGTCTCGCCTGGCAGCGCAAGCTGAACGACGCCGGCTGGGCCGGCGTGTCGTGGCCGAAGGAGTACGGCGGCCGCGGCGCCACGCTCGTCGAGCAGGCGATCTTCAACGAGGAGGTCGTGCGTGCCCGGACGCCGTCGGTGGCGAACGTGCTCGCCCTCGCGATGGGCGGCCCGACCGTGATCGCGCACGGGACAGAGGAGCAGCGAAAGCGGTTCCTGCCCCCGATCCTGTCCGGAGATGAGATCTGGTGCCAGGGGTTCTCCGAGCCGGGCGCCGGCTCCGACCTGGCGTCGCTGAAGACCCGCGCGGTGCGGAACGGGGACGAGTGGGTGGTGACCGGGCAGAAGGTGTGGACGACGTTCGCCCACCACGCCAAGTGGTGCATGCTGGTCGCGAGGACGGACCCGGAGGCGCCCAAGCACAAGGGGCTGACCTACTTCCTGATGGACATGGAGCAGGACGCCGTCCAGGTCAGGCCGCTCCGTCAGATCACCGGCGAATCGGAGTTCAACGAGCTGTTCATCGAGGAGGCGCGGGTCCCTGACGAGAACATCATCGGCGCCGAGGGCGAGGGTTGGGGGGTGGCGATCACGACGCTCATGCACGAGCGCGCGACGCTGGCGTTCGGTCTCCAGGTGAGCGTGCAGATCGCGCTGGGTGAGCTGATCGAGTCCGCACACGAGACCCGCGGCGAGAACGGACGCGTCGCCACTGAGGATCCGGTGGTTCGCCAGCACCTCGCGCAGCTCCTGATCGAGTCCGAGGTACTGCGGCTGAATGCCTATCGCGGCCTCAGCGCGATCATGCGCTCGGGCGTCCCGGGTCCCGAGGGTTCGCTCGGCAAGTGGCACTGGTCCGAGGTGAACCAGTCGCTGACCGAGGTAGCGATGGAGATCGCCGGTCCGCGCGCGATGCTGGCCGACGATAACTGGACCTACCGCTTCCTCCGTTCCCGCGCCAACTCGATCGAGGGCGGGACGACCGAGATCTTGAAGAACATCGTCGCCGAGCGGGTGCTGGGGCTCCCGCGGATGCGTTGACCGCGCACACGAGCGCGAAGGAGCCCAGCAGATGAACTTCGGATTCTCCGACGACCAGCAGGCGATCAAGCGGACCGCCCGCGAGTTCCTGTCCGCCCGCTATCCGCTGGCGACGGTGCGCAAGCTCGCCGAGGACGACCGCGGGTTCACCGACGAGCAGTGGCGGGAGCTCGTCGAGCTCGGATGGCCCGGGGTGATCATCCCGGATGATCAGGGCGGACTCGGCCTCGGCGCCGTCGAGCTTGTGGTGATCGCCGAAGAGATGGGCTACGCGCTTGCGCCCAGCCCGTGGTTCTCGACGACGTGCGCGGCGTTGATGCTGGCCACGGCCGGCACCGCGGAGCAGCGGGCGCGATGGCTCGAGCCGCTGGCGAGCGGCGCGGCGCGCGGCACGCTGGCCGTCTGGGACGAGCGCTCCGGCTGGGCGCCCGATCACTCGGAGGTCGAGCTCGCTTCGGACGGCACCCTCACGGCGACCAAGATCGCGGTACCGGATGCGGCGTCAGCCGACTTCGTGATCGTGGCCGGCGCCGACGGCCGGCATTTCCTCCACAACGTCTCGGACCCGGGGATCACGCTCGTCGCCGAACCGGGGATCGACCCTACGCGGAAGCTGTTCCGTGTGGAGCTCGACAAAGCCGCCGCCGAGCCGCTCGAGCACGCACCGGACGAGATCACACGCGCATACGCCACGATCGTCACCCTGCTGGCCGCCGAGAACGTGGGCGCCGCGCAGCGGGCGATGGAGATGGCGGTCGCCTATGCCAAGGACCGGACCCAGTTCGATCGGCCGATCGGCTCCTACCAGGCGGTCTCGCACCGCTGTGCGCAGATGCTGCTCGAGGTCGAGGGCGCGCGGTCCCTGTCCTACTGGGCCGGCTGGGCGCTCGACAACGAGCCCGAGACCGGGCCCCGCGCGGCGTCGATGGCGAAGGCCTACGCCGGCGACGCGGGCTTCCGCGTGGCGGCCTCGGCCCTCCAGGTGCACGGCGGCATCGGGTTCACCTACGAGCACGACTTGCACTTCTTCCTCAAGCGCGCGCACGCCAACGCGCACGCGTTCGGGGACTCGCGCTGGCATCGCGACCGCGTGGCGGATCTGGCCGGCGTGTAGCGGTTACGTCACGGCCCGCCGCTTGTGGTGGTACGCCCGGTTGTGGGACTGGTTACGTCACAGCCCCCGCTTGTGGGGACCCGCTACCTCCGGCGGCTCGCCCGGCACGAGCGGCTCCTGCCCATGTACGGCATCGGCCGCGAGCACTGCAGGGTCGGCGGTCTCCCACCACCGCCGCCTGAAGAACTCGGGGAAGAACGGCCACGAGGCGAACATCAGAATGATGCCGAGGATCAGACCGCCGATGCCGACGAGGATCGGGGTCTGGATCCCGAACAGGGCGTGCGAGTAGTTATTGCCCGCCGTGTTGTAGTAGCTGTACGCCTTGACCCCGATGTAGGCCATCATGACTCCGCCGAGAACCGGGATCAGCCCGGCGAGGAAGAAGTTGCGGGCGCTCTTGAGAAGGTCGCGGCGGAAGTACACCGCGCACGCGAGCCCGGTGAACCCGTAGTAGAACACCACCGCGAAGCCGAGCGCCGAGATCGTGTCCCCGAGTACGTTCTGCTTGGGGTTGAACGCGAGCAGCGCCACCGTCCAGACGATCGACAGGCCACCCATCAGCAGCGTCGAGAAGGTGGGCGTGAAGAACCGCGGGTGGACGCGGCCGAAGGCCGACGGAATCGCGTCCCACTTGGCCATCGACAACGTGGTCCGCGCGGTCGGGAGGATCGTCGTCTGCGTCGACGCCGAGGCCGAGGTGAGAACGGTGATGATCACCAGCTTGTCGAGCGGCGAGCCGAAGACGTTGGTGCCGAGCGCGTTCAGGACGTCGCTCGAGTTGTTGGCGACGAACGCGGTGCCGTGGTAGGCCTGCGCGGCGACCGTGACGACCACGTAGATCACCAGCAGGAGCACGGTCGAGACGACCGCGGCCTTGCCCGGCCCCCGGTGGCGGTCGCGCGACTCCTCGTTGACGGCCACGCCGGAGTCCCACCCCCAGTAGATGAAGATGCCGAGCAGGACGGCGGCGGTCAGCGTGCTGAAGCTGAGACTGAACGGGTTGAACCATTCGGCGGACACACGAATCGAGTGGGCGGGGTGGTTGGCGTAAACCTTGATCAGGGCGACGATCGTGAACAGCACGAGCGTGAAGATCTCGAGCGTCAGAAGAAACTGCTGCACCCGCGCCGACAGCTCGATGCCGCGATAGCAGATCCAGGTCATCAGCGCGATCCATACGACCGCGCCGATAATCAGCGCCAGGTTCGACGTCGCCAGCCCGTGCAGGCCGAACAGCAGGTAGCTGTAGTTAGCCGCGATCACCGCCAGCGACGCCATCACGATGATGTCGGCGAGGAAGATCGCCCAGCCGTTTATCCAGCCGAGCTGCGGGCCGAACGCCCGCGTCACCCACGCGAACGTCGTTCCGGCGTCCGGGTCGGCGAGGTTGAAGAAGCGGTAGCCGACCGACACGAACAGGATCGGGATGAAGGCCACGATCAGGATCGCCGGCGCGTGCACGCCGACCCCGGTCACCGCGACGACGAAGCCGAGTGTCGCCGCGAGGCTGTACGCCGGCGCGGTCGACGCGACCGCGATGACGAGGTTCGAGGCATAGCCGAGCGCGTCCGGCTTGAGGCCCTTGGCGCCGGGGGCGGTCGGGTCGACGGCGCCGGCGGGTTGTTCCGGTTGTGTAGCTGTTGTGTCCAAAGCGGTGGGAACGGTAACGCGGCCGCGGACCGGGCGGCAAGGCAACCGTGGTGAGAAAGTACCACCGCTTTGTGCCGAAATGTCCAAGAATGCGCCCGCTACGGTTGACCGCGGAATGAACTCCAAACCGCTATCCGTTGCCGTACTCGGCGCCGCCGGCACGATCGCGCCGGCGATCGTCCACGATCTCGCCGTCTCGGACGAGGTTGCGTGCATGCTGCTTCTGGACCTCGACGCCGATAAGGCGTCCACGGTCGCGAACGAGCACGGCGGCGGCAAGGCGACCGCGGCGCCGGCCGACGCGCGGGATGTCGAATCGCTCGCCAGGACGCTCGACGACGCCAAAGCGGACGTCCTCCTGAACACGGCCTCCTACCGGATCAACCTGGACGCGATGCACGCCTCGCTCAAGGCCGGATGTCACTACCTCGACCTCGGGGGCCTCTACCACGTCACCCGAGAGCAGCTGCAACTGAGCGCGGAGTTCGAACGGGCGGGAAGGCTGGCCGTGCTCGGGATCGGCTCGAGCCCGGGCAAGACCAACCTGATGGCGGCGGCGGCGGTCGACCGGCTCGGCGCCCAGGCCGAGGGGATCGACTCGGTCGACGTGTTCGCCGCCGGCCGAGACCCCGCGGCACCACCCGACGGCCGGCTGCGGCCGCCGTACGCGATCCAGACGCTGCTCGACGAGCTGACGCTCAGGCCCGTCGTGCTCGAGGAGGGAGAGCCGGTCGAGATCGAGCCGCTCGCGCTCGGGGGAACCGTCGACTACGGCGATCCGATCGGTGCCGCCGAGACGATCTACACGCTCCACTCTGAGCTGGCCACGTTCGGGCGGAGCTTCGGCTGCCAGAGCGCGAGCTTCCGTCTGTCGCTCGCGGCGGCGCTGCTCGAGCGACTCGAGCAACTGGCGACCGCGACGCCGGAGGAAGTCCAGGCCGCGGCCCGCGAGGCGGCGTCGCCGTCGAACGAGACCGTCTCGATCCACCTCGTCGTCACGCGCGCGGTCGACGGAGAGATCGTCATCGCCCGAGCGATCACGCGGCCCCACTTCGGGCTCGGCGGCTCGGTGGTCTCGACCGCGGCGCCGGCCGCCGCCTGCGTCCGCCTGTTCGCGCGGGGCGTGCTCACCGCGACCGGCGCGCAACCGCCCGAGCGCTGTATCGATCCCGCCGCGATGTTCGCCGAGCTCGAGACCCGCGGCTGCGCATTCAGCTTCAGCGGGACCAGCTGACCGGCTTCAGCGGGACGAGTTGACCGCCGCCTCGCGCTCCTGATCGCGTAGCCACGCGACCGTCTCCGCGAGACCGTCGCGCAGATCGACGCGCGCCGCCCAGCCGAGCAGGCGGCGGGCCTTCTCGACCGAGGGCCACCGCCGCTGCACGTCTACGTCGAAGCTCGGCAGGTGCCGCAGCTCGAACTCGGCCGGATCGTTGCCGCACGCCTCCCAGATCAGGCGCGCCAGCGCTGCGACCGTCATCTCCTCGGAGGCCGAGATGTTGAAGTCCTCGTTCTCGCCGGCGGCGGAGGCCATCGCGGTGACGATCCCGTCGGCGATGTCATCGACGTGGGTGATCGTGCGCGTCTGCTCGCCCGAGCCGAAGATCTCGAGCGGGCGGCGGCCGGTGAGCGCCTTGTGGATCAGGTCCGGCACGGCGTGGGCGATCCCGGGCTCGTCGACGTCGGGGAGCTCCCCGGGGCCGTAGGCGTTGAACGGCCGGCAGATCGTGTAGCGCAGGCCGTGCTCTTCGTGGGCGGCGCGGGTGTAGACCTCGCCGGCGAGCTTCGAGAACCCGTATGCCGACCGGGGAGCGAGGCATGCATCCAGGTGTCCCTCGGTGGTCGGGAACTCGATCGCGCGCTCGAACACCATCGAGGACGAGACGTACACGAAACGCTCGACGTCGAGATCGACCGCGGCGTGAACGACGGCCCCGGTGAGCGCGTTGTTGACCTCGAACAGGGTGAACGGCAGCTTGTGGAAGTTCGCGATCCCGCCGACGATCGCCGCCAGGTGGAGCACGTGCGAGCAACCGTCGACGGCGGCGTGCGCCTCCGACGCGTCCCGGAGGTCGGCGGTGTGGATCTCGCACCCCTCGCGCATCCACAGCGGCGGGCGGCGGTGATCGGCGATCCGCACCTCCCACCGGCTGTCGGACAAGAGGCGCCTGACCACGGCCGAGCCGATCGTCCCGGCGCCGCCTGTGACGAGCACGCGGCTCATGCCGACGGCGATGATCCGCGGACGGCTGGGGCCAGCATCGCGATGGACTCGGCGGCGTACAGGAACACCTGACCGCTCCCCAGGGCGTTCCAGGGGTCGACCAGCAGACAGTCGGCCGTCGCGCCGGCCACGATCTGGTTCAGCGCCTCGCGCCCGTCGAACTCGGAGTGGTTGGTGGCCACGATCACGATGTCGGCGTCCTTCACGGCCTGGTCGAGCGGCTGGGTGGGGGAGTGGGCGTGCGGATCGCACACGGCGACGTCGGCCAGCTCGCGCTCGAGCAGCCGAATCAGCTTCGGCGAGAGCGAGTCGCGCTCGTCGTCGGTGTCGCGCTTGAAGGTCAGCCCGAGCACGGCGACCTTGCGGCTCGACAGCGACCCAATCCGCCGCTTGATGCCCTCGACCAGAAACAGCGGCACGGACTCGTTGACTCGCGAGACCGCGAGCAGCATGCCGGGCGCGGCCGAGCGCTCCTCCGAGAACGCGAAGTCCTTGCGCAGGCACGTGCCGGCGGTCATGCCCGGCTGCGCGATCCCGCCGCGGGGATAGTCGCGGTTGATGAGGTCGATCACGTCGAACACGTTGGCGCCGTACCGCTCGCAATCCATCATCAGCAGGTTGGGCAGGGCGAACGTCGTGTAGCGGAGGATGTTCGTCCAGATCTTGGCGAGCTCGGCCTGGACCGGCGTGGTCCTGACAATCGGCGCGCCGAACACCGAGAACGTGCTCGCGGCGCGCTCGGTTGAGGCTTCGCCGACGCCGCCGATGATGCACGGGAGCGTCGAGATCTCCTCGACGAACCGCCCGGCGGCGATCCGCTCGGGCGCGTGCGCCACGAACAGGTCCTCGCCGACGCGGAGTCCGCGGCGCTTCTCCAGGTAGCCGGCGACGAACTCGGTCGTCCCAGGGGCGATCGTCGAGCGCAGGATCAGGGCGTGCCCGGGGCGGAGCATCGGGAGCAGGTCGTCGACCGCCGCCCGGACCTGGCGCAGGTCTGACTCGATGTGCGAGAACGATGGGGTCCCGATCGTGATCACGATGTCGTCGGCGCGGGCGGCGTCGACAGCGCGTTCGGCGAGTTCGAAGCGGCCGCCGGCGAGGGCGCGGTCGAGCTGCTCCTGGGTCCCGGGCTCGCTGAACGGCATCCGGCCGGCGCGGATCGAGGCGAGGACCGACTGGTCGTGGTCGACGCCGAGCACCCGCAGCCCGCGGTCGGCGAAGGACAGCCCGAGCGGCAGGCCCACGCGCCCGAGACCGATCACCGCGACGGACCCTGATGCGCTCATGAAGACCTCAGGCGAGGGCGTCGCCGTCGTGCGCGTCGCCCGCCGTCGCCGCCGACGCGGTCACGCTGCGCAGTGGAGTGAGGCCGGGCTCGGCCGGCTGTCCGCGCACCTCGCCCGCGAACGCGATCCGGTTCAGCCGGGCGATCTCGCGCTCGCCCTCGACCCGGGCCGGATGGCCGGCCGGCAGGCCGCGGATCAGGGCCCGGATCCGCTCGCGCAGCTGCAGCGCGAAGTGCGGCGTCGATGCGCCCATCAGCTGGCGGACGTCCTCGACCGTCACTTCGCGCCCCGGACGCAACCGATCTGGATGCTCGGCCTGGCTCATTTCTGCTGCACCACCTCGAGAAGGCTATCCATCTCGGCCTGGACAGATACCGAGATCGTGCTCGGGTCGCCGATCACCCAGCCGTGGTTGTAAACCGCCGCGGTCGGACCCTCGGCCGTGTAGCCGGGTGTGGCGTAGTCGAGGAAGAAGTTCAGCACCGACTGCGGGAGCGAGTCCGGGCTGTTGACGAGTAGCTGGGGACCGTAGCTCCCGCTCCCCGACAGGGCCGCCGAGGCGGCGGCGTCGAGCGTGTGGTTGGCGTTGATCAGCGTGTAACCGTGGCCGGGGCTGCGCATCGCCCACCCGAAGCTTCCCGGGACGTGTGCGCAGGGCTGATTGGCGACGCAGGCCGGATCGCGATACGTCGCGAACGCGACCGAGTTCGTCGCCGGGTCGTCCGCTCCGACGCGGTTGACCGTCCCGTACTTGCGAAGCTGGGTCAGGATCGAGTCTGGGATCACGCTCGGCGGCCCTAGGACGTAGATATGGGGCATCTGGTCGGATTGGAGCGCCTGCACGGTCTGCGCCGGGATCCCGGAGGCGGTCACGAACAGGATCGGATCGCCGCTCTCCGCGGCCCACCCGGCAGCCGGCATCGCGTAGGCGGGGTTGTCCCCGGAAGCGATCACGACGTCCGGGCTCTGCTTACCAGCGGCGCTGACGAACTTGTCGATCGACGCGGCCAGCGCGTACGGCCCGGTCCCTGCGATCGAAGCGCCCCGGTAGCTCTTGACCGCGGGGACGTCGCCGATCCGGATCACTTGCGCACCGGCGGCCGGGCCCGAGCCGGTCGGCGCGAGCAGGCCGAGCGCGTTGGAGGTGGCGGCGGGCAGCGACGCGCTCCCCGACAGCAGGAGCGGCGCGCGGATCGGCGGCGCCATCAGCACGGAAGCGGCAATCGCGGCCTGCCAGTCATCAGTGGGCGCGAGCGCTATCGCCGTCGGATGAGTGCCCTGCGCGACCGAGGGGAACACCGCCAGAGCGACGCCGGCGGCGTTGGCGATCGGGTCCGCGCCGGACACGCGCGTCGTGTTCTTGGTGGCGAGAACCGGAAACCCGAGTCCAGCGGCCGGCGTCGCCGCGCTCGCCGCGGTGCTCGTGGTTCTGATGATCAGCCGTGTGGCGCCCCCACCACAGCCCGCGACGATCAACAGGCAGGCGGCCAGGGCCGCGATCGGCAGAGACCGTCGCATTGCGGCGGACGTTAGCGGGGAAGACGTTCGATCGCCGCACTTTGCGATGCGGCACGGGTATCCGCATTTTGCGGAAAAAGAGGAGGGGGGTGCACAGGTGGCGAAGGTTCCTCGCGCTCCGTCAGTGGGTATATTCCCGCGACGCCGAATCCGCGGGCCACGACATCCGCGGAGCGGGGGACCCAGTTCGTTGGGGCGAGTCCCGCGGTGAAACCGCGGGAGGCGCAGGCTCTTTTAGCGCCAGCCCGTCAGCTAACCCCGCAGGCCCACGAAAGAGACTTTTGCGGGTACCCCATCTGATACTCCCGAGCTTGGCCGTTCTGGCGCTGGCGAGCGCGCCGGCGGCGAGCGCGACGGGGGCGTCGTCGCCGACAGCCACGTCGTCGCCGGGGACGACCTCGATCTCCGGCGGCGCGGGCATGAGCGCCCAGCCGGCGCTCCCGGTCCCACGGCCGACGGTGCCGGGTGCAGTCGCCAGGATCATCCACGGCGTCGCCTACGCGCCCGCGAACGCGCCGCTCGCCGTCCAGGAGGCAATCTGGGCCGGCGACCGGATCCGCCTGAAGCCCTACCGGGTGGGCGGCGGGCACGGCGTGTGGAACGACTCCGCGTATGACTGCTCGGGGAGCGTGTCCTACGTGCTGCACGCCGCGGGGCTGCTGAAGGTGTCCGAGGACTCCGGGCAGATGATGAGCTGGGGCGCGCACGGGATCGGGCAGTGGATGACCGTTTACACCAACCCGGGGCACGCGTTCATCGAGATCGCGGGGATCCGCCTCGACACCTCGGCCGAGCAGGATCCGAACCCGCCCTCGGGTACCGGCCCGCGGTGGCGGCCGCTGATGACCAGCACCGCGGGCTACATGGCGCGGCACCCGCGCGGGTTCTAACCGCCGGGCGGTCGGGGACCAGGCGCGGGTCGGAAACGTGCGCTCACGGTGGGCTGGCCGCTACGCTAGGAGGGCTCGTCTAGAAACACGCCAAGGAGGATGCGATGCCGGGCCTTTCCGGGCGCATGTCGGTTGTCATCAAATCGAAGATCTCGAAGCTGCTGGATCGCGCCGAGGATCCAGCGGAGACGCTCGAGTACAGCTATCAGAAGCAGGTCGAGCTGCTCCAAAACGTCAAGAAGGGGATCGCCGACGTCGTCACCTCGAAGAAGCGGCTCCAGCTGCAGGAGCAGAAGCTCCGCGATCAGGTCGTAAAGCTCGACACCCAGGCCCGCACGGCGCTCGCCGCCGGCAACGAGGAGCTGGCCCGGACGGCGCTCGAGCGCAAGAACGTCGCCCAGACCGAGCTTCAGTCGCTGGACTCGCAGGTTGGCCAGCTTGAGCAGCAGCAGGAGCAGCTGACGGCCTCCGAGCAGAAGCTCCGCGCCAAGATCGAGCAGTTCCGCTCGCGCAAGGAGGTCATCAAGGCGCAGTACTCGGCTGCCGAGGCCCAGGTCCGGATCTCCGAGGCCGCGAGCGGCGTGGGCGAGGAGATGGCGGACGTCGGCCTGGCGATGCAGCGCGCGCTCGACAAGACCGAGAACATGAAGGCCCGCGCCGACGCGGTGCAGGAGCTCGAGGCCGCCGGCACGTTCGAGGACCTCACGCAGCTCGGCGCCGGCGAGGACGACATCGACCGCCAGCTCCGGGAGCTGTCGAGCGGCAGCGAGGTCGACGCCGAGCTGGCCAAGATGAAGGCCGAGCTCGGACCCGGCTCGTCGCCGTCGGCGGGTGAACTGGGCGCGGGCGCGCCGGCGGGAGAGCCGGCGCAGGCTGAACAGGCCGGCCCGTCCCAGGGGCAGGCTCCGTGATCGTCCGGATCGCCACGGAAGGCCAGTACGAACTCACCGAAAGCGACGCCGAGGCGCTCAACGCGCTCGACAACCAGGCCGTGGGGGCGTGCGAGGGGGGCGACGAGGCGACCTTCAACGCTACGTTCAAGAACCTGATTGAGTTCGTTCGCAAGAACGGACAGCCGGTCGCCGAAGACCGGCTCGAGCCCTCCGACGTGATCCTGCCTCCGCCCGACGTCTCGTTCGAGGAAGCCAGGGCCGAGTTCAGCGGTGAAGGCCTGATCCCGGGTTAGGGGCGGCCGTTTCGCGGCCCCATTGTGGGGAAGCCTGCTCGTAACGAATACGAGGAGGTGGAGGATGTCGACCGTTTTGATCATTGTGATCGTGGTCGTAGTAGTGGTATTGGTTGGCGCGCTGGTCGCCGGAATGATGCGCCGACGCGGCGCCGAGCGCCGGCAGCAACGCGAGCTGGAAAGGCGTCGAGAAGCGGCTGCCACCGAGCACCGCCAGGCGGCGGAAGCGAGGACCGGCCGCGCCGAGGAGGCCGAGCATCGCGCCCGGGTGGCGGATGCGCTTGCCGAGCGCGAGCGCGCCGAGGCGCGCCTGCATGAGGAGACCGCACAGGCGCACGAGCGCGGACTCGCAGACGATGAGCTGATGCGCGACGACGGGGAAGCCGGCCGCCGCGGGGAGGCCGTTCGCGAGGATCCGGCGGCGGTGCGCGAGGACCCGGCGGTCGAGCGCGACGAGGTCGCGGCGGACACTGGCCGGGAGAACTCAGATCGCTGAGAGGAGATCCCCGATGTCAAGCACAGGCACCGCATCTGATCCGCCGATCGGCGAGCTGGTCAAGCAGCTGTCCGAGCAGAGCAGCCGCCTGGCCAGGCAGGAGATCGAGCTGGCCAAGGCCGAGCTCGCGATCAAGGGCAAGCAGGCCGGGATCGGCGCCGGCATGTTCGGCGGCGCCGGCGTGTTCGGGTTCTACGGATTCGGCGCGCTGGTCGCGGCCGCGGTCCTCGCACTGGCGACCGCGGTTACGGCCTGGCTGGCGGCGTTGATCGTCGCGGCGGTCCTGGCGGCGGTCGCCGGCATCCTGGCGCTTCAGGGTAAGAGCAAGGTGTCGCAGGCGACCCCGCCGGTTCCCGAACAGGCAACCGAGAGCGTGAAGGAGGACGTGGAATGGGCGAAGACCCGGGCAAAGTCGGCGCGCCAGTAGAGGCCAAGGACCCCGAGCAGATCCGCGCCGAGATCGAGGCCACTCGCCAGCAGCTCGGCGACACCGTCGAGGCGCTCGCGGAAAAGGCCGACGTCAAGAAGCACGCTCGCGAGCGGATCGAGCGCACCAAGGCGTCGATCCCCACGCCGGCCGCGATCGGGGTGGTCGCGGCCGTGGCCGTCGTCGGGCTTTTCTTGGTCGTCCGGCGGACGAGGCGTTAGGTCCGTTATGTCGGACAAGGCGTTAGGTCCGTCACGTGGGTCGCGCGTGAGCGCGACCCAAAGCCCCTAGATCGGGATTCCCCACAGCGGGAACCACCGCTCTAGCTCCTGCTCGACCGGCAGTTCCTTGCCGATCTGCGCCTTGAGCACGAGCTCGCGCTCGTTGTCGCGCTGCTCGCTGCCGGCGGCCGGGGCGAACGGATAGAACGTGCCCCGCTTGTAGTTGTAGATCCAGTAGAGCGGGCGCTTACGGGAGTCCTCGAACGCGAACACCGCGCACAGCACGCGGTCGCCGTAGCCGCCGGCCTCCAGCGCACCGCCGACGGCGTTGATCCCGACCACGAGATCGTCGAAGTCGGGGCCGCGGAGCACGAGCCAGCGGTAGTCGTAGCTGTCGTCCGAGCTCGTGACGGTCGTGCCGCTGTCCGAGGCGGTGGCGCGGACCACCTCTTCCATGTCGCGGACGATCGACTCGAAGTCGGCGGTCGACAGCGGTTGGAACACGATCGCGGCCGTCCCGCGCGACTCCATCCCGAGCGACGTTTGCATCGTCACGTAGGCGGTCGAGATCGCGAACAGGCGATCCGGCGCGGGTTGCGCCAGCTTGCGACGGCCCATCAGGACGTCGAGGAAGCCCACGGCCGGTTTAGCGAGGACCCACTAGGCGGTGCCCTGGAGCTGGGCCTCGAGCCGCTGCAGGCGCTCGATCCGCGCCTCGAGCGGCGGGTGGGTCGAGAACAGGTTCGTGATCGACTCCTTCGCCTTGGGCGGGAAGATGTAAAACGCTGCGAGCTCCGAGGACGCGGCCCGGAGGTCGCGCTGCGGGATCCGCTGCATGGTTCCGCTGATCTTCATCAGCGCGCTGATCAGGGCGCTCGGCCGACCGGTGATGATCGCCGAGCCGCGGTCGGCGGCGAACTCGCGGTAGCGCGAGAGCGCCTGAAGCAGCAGGAACGAGATCACGTACACGGCGGCCGAGACGAGGATCACGATGAAGAAGCCGTTGTTGTTCTGGTTGTTGCGATTGCCGCCGCCGAAACCGCCGCCGAACAGGAACCCGAACTGGGTGATGAACGCCGCGATCGACGCGAAGAAGCTCGCGATCGTCATCACGACGACATCGCGGTTGATCACGTGGGTGATCTCGTGTCCGAGCACCGCCTCGAGCTCGGCTGGGTCGAGCAGCTGGAGGATGCCGGTCGTGGCGCACACGGTGGCGCTCTTCGGCGAGCGCCCGACCGCGAACGCGTTGGGCATCGGGGTCTGAGCGATAGCGACCCGGGGCTTGGGGATGTTGGCCTGGACGCACAGGCGGTCGATTATCGAGTGGAGTTGCGGCGCATCCTGCGGGCTGACCTCGCGCGCGCCCATCGAGGCCAGCGCGATCTTGTCGGAGGTGAAGAGCTGGACGGCGAACAGGCCGGCGGCGACGATCGCGATCGTGACCGCGCCGGCTCCGGCCGCGATCAGCACGGCGATCAGGACCGCGTATACGAGGCCCAGGAGGAAGATCGTGAACACCATCCGGGTCTGAAGTCCGGTGTCGCGTCCAAATGACTTGCTAGGCATAGTGCAGTTAATGTTGGCAGATTGGGGTATCTAGGCCCCGAAGGGTTCCATATGAATCTGAGAAGAAGTGGGAATCGCTAAAGCTTTCCGCGGTTGCGGCCGATACTGGGAAATGGTGCGTGCCGCCCGGGCATATCTCGCGGGGGTTGGCACGGCCGGTTCCCTGTTGGCCGGTGCCGCGCTCATGTTCATCGTAGCCAGCGCGCTCGTCGCCTTTCGCGGCTGGCCACAGGTCGCCATGCAGCCCACGCCAGGCGAGGTCGTTAACTCGGCGCACCGGGCCGCGTCCGGGGCCACGCTCGCGACGCGTCGGCTGGCGTTCGCGGCGGCTGGTCCGGCGGCCGGCGCAGGCGCCGCGCGCGCCGCACCCGCCGCAGGAGGGGCGGCCCGAGGACCGGCCGGCTTGACCGCCGGTCGCGGTCTCGCGAAAGGGCCCGGACAGCCGCCGCGGCGATCGATCGGCGCGCCTACCAGCACCTCCGCTCCGGTGGGCGCGGCAGCCGGCCAGCCCTCGTCAGGTTCGACGGGTTCCGCGCCGGCCACCACGACACCGCCTCCATCGCCTACGCCCGTTCAGCAGGTGACACAGCCGGTGAAGCAGACGCTCTCACAGGCGACGAACAGCCTCGGCACGATCGTGACGAACACGGGCTCGAACGTCGGCACGACCGTGCAGCAGACGACGAACACCGCTGCCGGCGCGGTGAGTAGCGTTAGCCCGCAGCTAGGCGGCGCGGTCAACGGCGTCGGAACAGGGGCTGCCCAGACCGTCACCGGCGCGACCAACGCCCTCGGCGGCCTCGTCTCAGGCCTCGGCGGGCACTAGCTCGGCCGCGGATCCGCCTGCTCGCGCCCCGGGCTCGCGCGCTCGAGAACCCGTGAGATGAACCGCAGGCTCACCGCCTGCATCTCGCCGTCGTGCTGGATCGACTGGTGGTGGCCGCCCGGGAGCGTGATCAGCCGGCTCCGGGGCGAACGCAGCACGGCCACGAGCTCGCGCGAGTGCTCGACCGGAACCTGCTCGTCGCCCTCGGCGTGGAGCAGCAGCACCGGCACCTCGAGCCGGCCGGCGGCCGCGGCGACGTCGTGGTCGGCGAGGAACCGATCGAGCGCCGGCCAGTCAGCGCCGAACGTAAACCGGCCGTCCGAGAGCCCGCGGCGCAGGCCCTCATTCGAAGCCGGGCAGATCGCGACGACCGCCGCGGCGCCCACGGCGGCGGCCGACACGAGCGCCAGATAGCCGCCCATGCTCGAGCCCCTCAGCGCAACCGGGGGCGAGGCGTGGCCGCCGCCGAGGCGCGAGCGCAGCAGGGCCGCGATCGCAACGACATCGTCGAGCGCGCCGCCGTCGAGCGGTCCTTGGCTGTCGCCGTGGCCTCGCTGATCGAAGGCGATCGCCGCGAGGCCGGCGCCGGTCGCCGCCCGGGCGAAGTCGTAATGGTTCTCCTTGCACGAGCCGGCGCCGTGAAGCGTGATCACGGCGCCCGGCGGCGGCTCAGGCGATCGGGGCAGCCACAGCGAGTACGACAGCCCGTCGTGCACGCCGATCTCGGCGGGGAGCTGGGGCCTGACGGTGCGCGGCCGCGGCACCCGCCGATCATGCCAGGCACCGGTGCGGCATGGCATGATCGGCCCGCGATGTCCGCGACCGCCGCCACCCTGTCCCACGTCTTTCCGATCGGATCGCGGGTCAACGAGCGCGGACGGCTTGAGATCGGCGGCTGCGACGCGATCGACCTCGCGCGCGAGTTCGGAACCCCGGCCTACATCGTCGCCGAAGACGACGTCCGCGCCCGAGCCCGGTCGTTCATGGAGGCGATGGCCGCCCGCCACGACGACTTCGACGTGCTGTTCGCCTCGAAGGCGTTTCCGTGCACCGCGGTGTACCGGCTGCTCGCCGACGAGGGCCTGGCGTGCGACGTCGCCTCTGGCGGCGAGCTCTTTCTCGCGCTCCGGGGCGGGTTCGACCCGGCGCGGATCTACTTCCACGGCAACGCCAAGTCCGAGTCCGAGCTCGGTGAGGCCCGCGCCGCGGGGGTCGGCCACATCGTGATCGACTCGCTGCGCGAGCTTGAGCTGCTCGAGCGGATCGTGGCGTCAGACGGGGGCCCGCGCCAGGAGGTGCTGATCCGCATCACCCCGGGCGTCGCCGGTGACACCCATCACGCAATCTCGACCGGGCAGAGCGACTCCAAGTTCGGATTCGGCGTCGACGCCGCTCGCGAGGCGATTGCGCGGCTCAACGACGCGGCGCATCTCGACCTGGTCGGGCTGCACTTCCACATCGGGTCCCAGCTGCTCGAGCTCGAGCCGTTCCGGGCCGCGGTGCGGATGCTCGCGGAGCTCGGCGACTTCCCGGTCTACAACGTCGGCGGCGGCCTGGGCGTCGCGTACGGCGCCGCACAGCAGCCGCCGGCGGTCGCCGACTACGTCGAGGCGATCGTGTCGACCGTGCACTCGGAGCTTGGCGGGGAAAAGCGGCTCCTGCTGGAGCCGGGGCGCGCGCTCGTCGCGAACTCGACGGTCACGCTGTACACGATCCAGACGGTCAAGCGCAACGTCTCGACCTGGGTGGCGGTCGACGGCGGGATGTCCGACAACCTGCGCCCCATGCTGTACGGCTCGAAGTACGAGGCGCTGGTCGCCGACCGGGCGTCGGCAGCGCCGAACGAGCGCTGTCACCTCGCGGGCAAGCACTGCGAGTCTGGCGACGTGATCGTCCGCGACGCCTGGCTGGCCGACCCCGCGCCCGGCGACGTGGTCGCGACGCCGGTGACCGGCGCCTACGGCTACTCGATGGCCAACAACTACAACGGGGTTCCGCGCCCGCCGGTCATCTTCTGCCGGGACGGGGACGCCCGGGTGGTCGTGCGCCGCGAGACCTACGAGGACCTGGCGGCGCGTGACATCGGTTGACGCTAAGGCGCCGTCGCCAGGCGCCGCCGACCATTCCAATCGTATTTTCCGGGTCGGGCTTCTGGGGCACGGCACCGTGGGCTCGGCGTTCGCGGCGCTGCTGCCGGAGCACGCCGCGAGGATCGAGCGGACGACGGGGCTCCGGCCCGAGCTGAGCGGGGTCATGACCCGTCGCTCGGGGTCGTTCGACGAAATCCTCGAGGGATCGGACCTGATCGTCGAGCTGATCGGCGGGATCGAGCCGGCGCGCTCGTATCTGTTGCAGGCGATGCGGGCGGGGCGGCACATCGTCACCGCCAATAAGCAGCTGCTCTCCCAGCACGGCGAGGAGCTGTGGGACGTCGCGCGGGCGGAAGGCGTGCAGCTCCGGTTCGAGGGGGCCGTCGCCGGCGTCGTTCCCGTGATCCGGGTGATCCAGGAGTCGCTCGCGGGGGCGACGATCGACCGGGTGCACGGAATCGTCAACGGCACGACCAACTTCATCCTGACCGAGATGGCGCGGACCGGGATGGCGTTCGAGGAGGCGCTCGCGGAGGCGCAGCGGCTCGGGTACGCCGAGGCCGATCCGTCCGAGGACGTCGACGGCCGCGACGCCGCGGCCAAGATGGCGATCCTCGCGCGACTGGCGTTCGACACCCCCGTCCATCTAGACCAGGTCCGGTACGAGGGGATCGAGCACATCCAGCCCGACGATCTCGCGTACGCGGACGAGCTGGGGTTGCGGCTGAAGCTGATCGGGACCGCCGAGCGGATCGGCGACGGGCTATCGGTGCGCGTCCATCCCGCGTTCCTGTACCCGAGGCACCCGCTGGCCTCGGTGAGCGGCCCGTTCAACGCGGTCACCGTCGAGTCCGAGGCGATCACCGAGATCACGATGTCGGGCCCGGGCGCCGGCGGTCCGCAGACCGCGAGCGCCGTGCTCGGGGACGTGATCAGCGCGATGATCCCGCCGGCCTCGACCCCGCCGACGAGCCAGGTGCTCGAGATCGTCCAGGATGTGGTGTCGGCGTTCTATCTGCATCTGGACGTCGCCGACGAGTCGGGCGTGCTCGCGCGCGTGGCGCAGGTGCTGGCCACTCAGGACGTGTCGGTCAAGTCGGTCGTGCAGCGGGGCCTCGGCGATCAGGCGCGGCTGGTGATGGTCGTCCACCCGGTGCTCGAGTCGCGGTTCACCGGCGCGATGGCCGAGCTCGAGCGCCTCGACGTGGTCCGGGCGCCCCCGCGCGCGATCCGGGTGCTCGAGGAAGAGTTCGGGTAGGCGGCCGTAGGCCCTGCGGTCCGGTTAAGTCAACACGCGACGACCCCGGGGCAGCGGGTGTCGGGCTAACCGCGCCAGGGCCGGGTGAATCTGCATTCACCGCGGGGCGGGCGGCGAGTGAGCGGTTAGCCGGAATCGCGGGGCCAGACGGCTAACCGGAATCGCGGGGCCAGACGGCTAACCGGAACGGCGGGGCCAGACCACTTCGGCTAGGGTCCCGGACCGAAATGAAGGCCGTCCAGATCGTCGAGCTCACCGGCCCGCAGTCGGCTCTCCGCGTGGTCGAGGACGCGCCCGAGCCGGCGCCCGAGCATCCGATGACGCCCGGCAGCGGTGTGGTCGTCGATGTCCACGCCGCCGGGGTGTCGTTCCCCGAGGTGCTCCAGACCCGCGGCGAGTACCAGGTCAAGCCCGAGCTCCCGTTCACCCCCGGGAGCGAGGTCGGCGGGACGGTGCGAAGCGCTCCGGACGACGCCTCGGTCAAGCCCGGCGACCGCGTGGCGGCGTTCTGCATGCTCGGCGGGTGGGCCGAGATCGCGGTGGCGCCGGCGTTCTTCACGTTCAAGCTCCCCGACGCGCTCGACTTCGCCCAGGGCGCCGGCCTCGTCCTCAATTACCACACCGCGTTCTTCTCGATCGTGACCCGCGGTCGGCTGGACGAGGGGGAGACCGTGCTCGTACACGGCGCGGCCGGCGGCGTCGGCACGGCCACCCTCCAGATCGCCAAGGGCCTCGGGGCGAACACGATCGCGGTCGTGTCGAGCGACGACAAGGAGCGTGTCGCGCGCGAGGCCGGCGCGGATCACGTGGTCCGGAGCGACGGCGCCTGGAAGGACGAGGCGAAGGAGATCTCGCACGGAGGGGTCGACGTCGTGATCGACCCGGTTGGCGGCGACCGCTTCACCGACAGCCTGCGGTCGTTGCGCGAGGGCGGGCGGGTTGTCGTCGTCGGGTTCACCGGCGGCTCGATCCCCGAGGTGCGTGTCAACCGGCTGCTGCTCGCGAACACCGAGGTGATCGGGGCCGGCTGGGGCAACTTCGTGATGCGCAGGCCGGAGCTCAACCGCGAGATCGGCGATGCCATCGATCGCCTGATCCAAGCCGGGTTCGTGCGCCCGGTGGTCGGCGCCCGATTCCCGCTCGAGCGGGCCGGCGACGCGCTCGAGTTGATCGACGGCCGCGGCGCGACCGGCAAGGTCGTGCTCGAAGTCTCGTAGCCTGCGCCGGCTCTGGCATGCTCCCGGCCATGCCGGGGATCATCGAGCGCTACCAGGAACGACTGCCCTTCGCGGCCGGCGACCCGGTGGTGTCGCTGAACGAGGGCTCGACACCGTTGATCCTCGCCGAGCGCCTGTCCGAGCGAGCCGGGCTCGAGGTGTGGCTCAAGCTCGAGGGCGCGAACCCGACGGGCTCGTTCAAGGATCGCGGGATGACGTGCGCGGTTTCGGCGGCCGTCCGGGAAGGCGCCACGGCAGTGATCTGCGCCTCGACCGGCAACACCGCCGCCTCCGCCGCGGCCTACTCCGCCCGGGCGGGACTGAGAGGCGCGGTAATCGTGCCCGAAGGCAAGATCGCGACCGGAAAGCTCGCCCAGGCCCTCATGCACGGGGCCCGGGTGGTGGCGCTGCGGGGCAACTTCGACGAGGCGCTCAAGCTCGTGCGCGAACTCGCAGACCGTCACCCGGTCGCGCTCGTCAACTCCGTCAACGACTTCCGGATCGAGGGCCAGAAGACGGCCGCGTTCGAGATCGTCGAGCAGCTCGCCGGCGGCCTCGACGCGCTCTGCATCCCCGTCGGCAACGCCGGCAACATCACCGCCTACTGGAAGGGCTTCCAGGAGTCCGGTCTGAGGCCCCGCATGTTCGGATTCCAGGCGGCGGGCGCCGCGCCGCTCGTCCACGGCGCGCCGGTCGACCACCCCGAGACGGTCGCGAGCGCGATCCGCATCGGCAACCCCGCTCGCTGGGAGGACGCGATGAACGCGATGACCTCGAGCGGCGGCGCGGTCAAGGCGGTCACCGACGCCGAGATCCTGATGGCCTACCGCTTCCTGGCCGCCAACGAGGGGGTGTTCTGCGAGCCGGCCTCGGCGGCCAGCGTCGCCGGGCTGCTCGTCCACGGCACGGGCGACGAAGTGAACCGGGTCGTCTGCGTGCTCACCGGCCACGGCCTCAAGGATCCCGACACCGCGCTCGATCAGGCCGGCGCGGTCGTCGCCTGCGACCCGGAGCTGAGCGCGATCGAGCGCGCGGTGCTCGAGTGACGCCGGGCCTCACCCGCCGGCGCGTGGTGCGCGTGCCGGCGTCCTCGGCGAACCTTGGACCGGGCTTCGACGTGCTCGCGGCCGCGCTCGGGTTGCACCTCGAGCTCGAAGTCCAGGAGACGGGCACGTTCGCCGTCCACACCGATCTCGACGTCCCCCGCGACCGCGACAACCTTGTGGTGAAGGGGTTCGAGCGCCTGCATCCCGCCGACGAGTTCGAGTTCCGGATCACCTCGGACATCCCCTTGTCCGGCGGGCTCGGGTCGAGCGCCGCCGCGGTCGTCGCCGGGCTGATGGCCGCCGACCACCTGTTCGAGCTCGACGCCGACGTGTTCGAGCTCGCCGCCGAGCTCGAGGGCCACGCGGATAACGTCGGCGCCGCACTCTGCGGCGGGTTCGTGGTCTGTAACAGACCCCACGCCCGCCGTCTCGAGGCTCCGCCCGGGCTCGAGGCCGTGCTCGTCGTTCCCGCCGAACGACTCTCGACCGAGGAGGCCCGCGACGCGCTCCCGGCGACCGTGCCGATCGAGGCCGCGGTGTTCAACCTGTCGCACGTCGCGATGCTGACCCTGGGGCTGGCGACGGCCGACTGGGATTTGATCTCGGCCGGCTTGCGCGATCGGCTCCACCAGCCGTATCGCGCCCACCTGTATCCGCGGTCGGTGGACCTGCTCGAGCGGGCGGCTGCCCTCGGGGCGCTCGGCGCGACGATCTCGGGTGCGGGCCCGAGCGTGCTGGTGTGGTCCCGGTACGACCAGACCGGCCCGCTCGTCGAAGCGCTCAAGCGCGAGGCCGCCGGGTGGGCGACGGTGATGCGCGCGGGGTTCGAGCCTCAGGGCGCCGACGTGCGCGCGCTCTAAGCCGTCCGGGCGGGCGCTCTAGCCCCCGTCCGGGCGCGCGCTCTAGGCCGTCTGGGCGCGCCGCTCGGCCAGCCGTTCGCGCAGCCACTCGGCGTGGCGCTCCTGGATCTCGCGCCCGCGCCGGGTGAAGTCGAGAATCAGCCGGAGATCGTCCTCGCTGTAGCTCGTCGGCCATCGGCGTGTACTGCTGCCTCATGGGCTCGACCATCAGCTCGTTCGACAGCTCGAAGGCCTTCTCCGTCAACTCGACGAGCACCCTTCGGCGGTCGGATGGGTCGGCCACCCGCCGGGCCAGCCCGGCGCGATCCAGGCGGTCGATCACCGCGGTGATCGCGCCGGTGGTGAGCCGGCTCGCCTCGGCCAGATCGCCCGCGCTCATGCTGCCGTGCTGATCGAGGACGTCCAGGCAGCGCGCGTCGCTGCGATTGATCCCCATCAGCAGGCAGAGAAGGTCGTCGACCACATCCGTCGCGCGTTGGTTGGCGCGCACCTCGTCGCTGAGCTCGGCGTACAGCTGTAGGCGTTCGGGGGAAGGTTCTCTTGACACCTAAGTCTCTTAGTTATTAAGATACTCGCGGACTAAGCGAATTCTAGCCCGGAGGTCACGCGTATGGAACAGGCAATCGAGGCGGTCGGCATCGTCAAGAAATACCCGAAGGGGGTGACTGCACTCGACGGATTGTCGTTCGCGGTGGCGCCGGGGCGCGTCTTCGCGCTGCTCGGGCCGAACGGCGCCGGCAAGTCGACGGCGGTCAAGATCCTCACGACGCTCGCGACGCCCGACTCGGGCCGAGCGCTCGTCGGGCGGCTCGACGTCGTCTCGAATCCGGATGCCGTGCGCCGGATCATCGGCGTCGTCGCGCAGGGCTCGGCCGTCGACATCCAGGCCACCGGGCGGGAGAACCTGCGCCTGCAGGGCCAGATCTACGGACTTGGATCCCGCCCACCCCACGCACTCGAGCAGCGCGCCCAGGAGCTGCTCGAGCGGTTCGGGCTGGCCGACGCCGCCGACCGGATCGCCCGCGGCTACTCGGGCGGGATGCAGCGGCGCCTCGACATCGCGATGGCGCTCGTCCACGACCCGGAGGTGGTGTTCCTCGACGAGCCAACCACCGGGCTCGATCCCGAGGTCCGGGCGGACATGTGGGCCGAGATCTCGCGGCTTGCGGCCGAGCGCGGCAAGACCGTGCTCCTGACCACGCACTACCTGGAGGAGGCCGACCAGCTCGCCGAGCGGATCGCGATCGTCGACCGCGGCCAGGTGGTCGCCGAGGGGACGCCCGAGGAGCTCAAGCGCGAGCTCCGCGGCGATGCGATCCACGTCGACCTCGAGCGCGAATACAACGGCACCGTGACCCGGGCACTCGCCGACCTCGCGGCGATCCGCGACGTGACCGTCGATGGCCGGAGCCTCCGCGCTCGATCCGACGACGGCGGGCGCGCGGTCCCGGCGGTGCTGGCGGCGCTCGAGTCGGCTGGCGTCGAGGTGTCCTCGGTCCGGGTGGCCCGACCGTCGCTCGACGACGTCTATCTCAAGTACACGGGCCGCACGTTCGACGCGGCCGAGAACGAGGCGGAGGTCGGCCGATGACGGTGATCAGGCACACCCTGTACATGACGCTCCGACACCTGCGGGAGCTGTGGCGCCAGCCGTGGTTCGTCGCGGTGACGCTCGTCCAGCCGGTGATCTGGCTGCTCCTGTTCGGCGCGCTGTTCAAGAAGGTGATCGAGATCCCGGGGTTCCACAGCCACTCCTACATCGCGTTCCTCGCCCCCGGCGTGGTCGTGATGACCGCGATGTTCAACGCCGCGTGGAGCGGCATGTCGCTGATCGACGACATGCGGCGCGGGGTCACCGCCCGCTTCCTCGTCTCGCCGGTGCCTCGCGAGGCGCTGATCGCGGGGCGGATCCTGAAGGAGGCGGTCGTGGTCGTGATCCAATCGCTGATCATCGTCGCGCTGGCGCTGATCGTGGGCGCGAGCTTCCCGGGCGGGGTCGGGGGCGTCGCGTTGCTGTTCGTCGTGTCCGCGCTGCTCGGCGCGATGTTCGGAGCCCTGTCGAACGGCTTCGCGCTGATCATGGGTCAGGAGGAGGCGCTGATCGGGGCGACACAGTTCATCCTGCTGCCGCTGACGTTCCTGTCGACCACGTTCCTGGCCGCGAACATCATGCCGGGGTGGATCGCCCACGTCGCCGACTTCAACCCGGTGAACTGGGCCGTCGTGGCGGGCCGCTCGGCGGTCTCGTCCAGCGCCGACTGGGGACTGATCGCCGCCCGAGCCGGGTTCCTCGTAGCGCTGCTCGGGCTGTCGGTGGCGTTCGCGACCAGGGCGTTCCGCTCGTATCAGCGGTCGGTTTGATTTGGGGCCGGCTTCGCCGGCATCCCTGGGACCCTGCGAGCCCGTCCGGACGGGCTCGCAGGGCCCCACGGACGTCGAGCGAAGCGAGACCCTTAAGAAACGCCGGCGGTCTCGTTGGCGAGCGTCCGGGCGCGCCGGCGCGGGCCGTCCATCCCGAGGCGCTTCAGCAGCTCCTCGGAGACCGCGAGGTAGTCGGCCGCGAGGTCGGGCCGGTAGTCGAGGATCGACACCGCCCGTTCGGCCGACTCCGCATACGCGATCGACTGGCGGATGGTGGTCTCGAGCAGCTTGTCGGCGAAGTGCTGGCGCAACGAGTCGAACGCCTCCCGCGAGTGGCGGGTGCGCATGTCGGCGATGTTCAGCACGACGCCGAGCCACTCGAGGTCGGGGTTGAGGTTCTCGCGGGCGAGCTCGATCACCTCGAGCGCCTGCTCGACGCCCTGGAGCGAGAAGTACTGGGCCTCGGCCGAGATCAGCGCGTAGTCGGACGCGACGAGCGCGTTGACCGTGAGCAGCCCGAGCGCCGGCGGGCAGTCGATCATGATCACGTCGTAGTCGTCGCGAAGCTCGCGGAGGGCCTTCTTGAGGGCGAGCTCTCGGCCCATCTTGCCGCCGAGCGCGAGCTCGGCCTCGGCGAGCCCGAGATTGGCCGGGATGATCCCGTCGTGGACGGCCTCCCGCGCGTTTGCGCGGCCGGCGAGGACATCGCCGATCGTCGGCGAGGCTTCGGGGTCGACGTCGAGGTAGTCCGACAGGTTGCCCTGCGGATCGAGGTCGATCGCGAGCACGCGTAGGTCGACGCGCCGGAACACGTCCGTCAGGGTTCGCACCGCCGTCGTCTTGCCGGTGCCGCCCTTCTGTGAGAGAACCGAGATCGTCGCCGCCATCGTCGGGCCCGCCACTATAGGTCAGCGGCGGGGCCGCCGGTGGTCACTCTGGTGACCGGTCGAGAATCAGCCGGTGTGAGCGGTCGCGCCGTGCTCCGGGGCGTGCGTGTAGCGCATGCCCGAGACCGCCGGTACGTCCACAAAATGCAGGTGGTGGCGCCCGATCACGACCTCGTCGCCGTCGGCCAGCGTGCTCCACTCGACGCGCTCGCCGTTGACGAACACCCCGTTCAGGCTCCGGTCGTCGAGCACCCGCAGGCCGTCGGGCTGGCGCACGATGAGCGCATGCCGGCGAGACACGGTCGGGTCGTCGAAGCGGATGTCCGCGGCCAGGCTGCGACCGATCCGGGTCCATTCGCGCTGGAGCGCGTAGGCGACCGGAGCGTCGCCCTCGCCGCGATAGGCGAGGTACTGGCCGGGCTCGTTCAGCCCGTCGCGAATCTCGTCGAGCCAGCCCTGATCGTCGTCCTCGGACGCGACTTCGAGCACGCTCGTCTGAGCGGTGGTGAACAGCGAAGCCCGGACGAACTCGGTCCCGCCGCAGTTGGGGCAGGTCGGCAGCTCGTCCACCGCGTCGAGCGACACGGGGTAGTCGCAATCCGTGCATCTAAAGGTTCCGGTCCCCGCAACATTGCCCGACATCCAAGCTTTCATTAAGCCGCTGTCTCCTTGTTAGGTGCCGCGTACTCGCCGACTTGGACAAGCCGGTCGATCCATCATATCCCCCGAGTCAAAGCCCCCGAGAGGCCCCTGGACAGATGATTGAGGAGCTTCTTACCGTTTACCCAACAGGGATATGAGCGACGCAGGAACCCCTTGGGAGGCGCCGAAAAGACCCGTCATGCACCCATCTGACGGGGATTTTCCGGAGTTCGAGATGGCCCTGCTCAGACGGGGAGTCGGCCGCCGGGACGCCGGTCAGGAGCGGTGCCACGGGTGCAACAGGACGCCGCTGGTGGGGGAGACCGTGTACGAAGACGGACATGGCGCGCTGTTCTGTGAGCTATGCCGGGCGCTCGAGCCCGACCCGCCGCGGGAGTCCCGCGTCGTGCACGGGCCCGAGTTCGGGCACACGATGAAGCTGACCGACCGGCGGCCGAGGGCGGCATAAAAGCGCCCAGCCGGATGCTGGGCGGTGGAAAATGCCGGAGCGCGCTGAGCGGTCTCCACGCACTCTAAGAGCGGAGCGCGCGCAGGCCCAGAGCCGGATGCGGTTACCGGCCCGCCTCCGGACCGGGCGCGAACTTAGAATCCGGGACGTGGAGCCCTTCACCGTGTCCTTGAACATCTCCAAGCCCCGCGAGGAGGTGTTCGAGTACCTCGCCGACATCGCCAACCACCCGGAGTTCACCGACCACTATCTGGTCGACTGGCGGCTGACGCGCGAGGAGTCCTACGGGACCGGCGCCGGCGCGCGCTTCCGGATGAAGCAGCCGCTCCGGCGCTTCAACTGGGCGGACGTGACGCTCGCCGAGCTCGAGCCGCCGTTCCGGATCGTCCAGCGCGGCCGCGGCGGCAAGTACAACCGGACCCGGATGCTCGGCACCTATACGTTGCAGCCCGGCCCGTCCAACAGCACGAGGCTCGAGTACACGCTCGAGACCGTGCCAAAGCTCCCGTCCGATCGGATCATGGAGGCGCTCGGCGGCAAGCGTTGGACCCGGCGCCAAACCGGCAAGGCAGTCCGCCGGCTGCGCACGATCCTCGAGGAGGACCGCGACCGGGGCAAGCGGGCCACGATCGCCGGTGGCTGACCCGTCGTGGAGCGGCACGTCTAAACTTTCGCCGCCGTGAGCGCCCGCCGCATATGGATCCTCGTGTGCGCCTTCGCGCTGGCCGTGGGCCTCGGAGCGTGCGGACAGGTGTCGCAGCCGGTCAGCTCCGAGAACGACGGCGTGTACGTCGACGCCGGGCCGATCACGTATCAGATGCAGGTGTCGCGGCAGCTGAACCAGTACGCAGTCGAGGACCATCAGTACCTGGCCGGGCTGCCCGCCGGCCAGGCCACGCTGTCGCCGGATCAGCTCTGGTACGGGGTGTTCCTGTGGGCCAAGAACCAGACGAACGATTTCCATGCCACGTCCGACAACTTCACGATTACCGACACCAACGGGGACACATACCACCCGATCCCGCTCGACACTCAGGTCAACGGCTACGCCTGGACCTCGCAGACCCTGGCGCCGTTCGCGGTCGAGCCGGAGCCGAACACGACCGCGAGCTTCGGCCCGACCCAGGGCGGCCTGATCCTGTTCAAGCTGCCCACGTCCGTCTATTCGAACCGGCCGCTGACGCTTCATATCGTCGCGCCCGGTACGAACCAAACGGGGATGATCTCGCTCGACTCCTAACGAATGGCTGATCGCGCCTGCGCGTTCAGTGCCCTTCGAGGCCGGCCACCAAAACCTGCCGGACCGCCGGCGCCGCCGTCGCGCCGCCGGCGCCCTGGTTCGGGAACAGCGCGCCGACCACGATCCGGGGATGCCCGACCGGCGCGTACCCGACGAACCAGGCGTCGGTCAGTGAGTTGGCGTTGGCGACGCTCCCCCCGCTCGAGGTCGTGGTGTTGGCGAGCTCGGCGGTGCCGGTCTTGCCCGCCACGGTGACGCCCGGAATCTGGGCCGCTGTGCCGGTCCCGTACCGGACCACGGCCTCCATCATCTGCTGAACCTCGTCGGCGACGTGTCCGCTCGTGACGCGGACGAACTTCGGCGGCTGATGGGCCGCGAGCGTCGGCGCCGGGCGGCGTCCGCCCATCGCGATCGTGGCGCCGACGTCGGTCATCTCGAGCGGAGTGGCCAGGACCTGGCCCTGGCCGATCGCGGAGGAGCCGGCGTCGAGATCGGTGCCGAGGCTGTTCGGCGGAATCGAGCTCTCGACCGCGCCGGGGATAGTCGGGGTCTGGTTGAAGCCGAACTTCTCGGCCATGGCGAGCAGCCGCTTGGAGCCGACCTTCGCCCCGAGCGGGGCGAACACCGAGTTGCACGACACCGCGAACGAGTTCAGGAGCGTGCCCCCGCAGTCTTCCCCGCCGGCGTTGTGCAGGGTGTAGCCGTCGAGCACCGCCTGCGTGCTGTAGGGAAACACCGTACTCAGCTTCACGATCC
The DNA here is from genome assembly GCA_963737055.1 of uncultured Solirubrobacterales bacterium. GTDB lineage: Bacteria > Actinomycetota > Thermoleophilia > Solirubrobacterales > Solirubrobacteraceae > Palsa-465. The sequence continues at coordinate 479,704 of CAVTRE010000007.1, forward strand.
CGGCGGCGAGGGCGGCCGTCGAGGTGACGATCTTCATCGTCGACCCGGGCGGCTGGCCGGCCGAGAACGCGATCCCGGCGAGCGCTAGCAGCGCGCCGGTACGCGGATCCATCGCCGCGATCCCGGCGTAGCTGCCGCCCAGGGCGGCGACCGCCGCGCGCTCTAGGTTCGGCTCGATCGTGGTGGTGACGTCCTGCCCGTGGATCGGGACGGTCTTCGCGAGCGCGCGCTTCCCGGCGAGGAGCACGCCGCCGGGCGTGCCGGCGAGCTCGGTCTGGAACGCGCGCTCGAGCCCGTCGAGCCCGACGCGCGCGTTCGCCGGATAGCCCTGGACCGCGTACCTGGCGGCGTCGGCCCGCGGGATCGGGCCGAGCACGCCGACGATCTGCGACGCCACGTCGGGGATCGTCGAGATGCGGTCGGGGCCCTGCGCGAGCGGCGAGCCGTCCGCGGCGAACAGGGTCGCGCGCGGTGGGAGCGACATGTGCCGCGCGAGGTGCTCGTGGCCCTGGAGTCCCGGGAAAAGCAGGCTGCTCGCGTAGTGCACGGTGGCGCCAGAGCCGCTGCCTGTGATCAGGACCTCGAGCGTTTCGTGGAGCGTCCCGAACAGCTTCGTGGCCACGAGCATCTGCACCGGGATGTACGCGCCGCGCCGAGACCCGACGCGCTCGGCCGTGAGCTTGAGCAGCGTCGCCGTGCGCGCGTCTCGCATGTAGCCGGCAGCGAACCGCGCCTCGCTCATCCCGGCCTTCGACTCGGGATCGAGCAGCGAGTACATCCGGGTGTAGTTACCGGCGGACCACGCCTGCACGTAGTTCGTGACCAGAGGGCGCTCCGATTGGCCGGATAAGGCCTGGACCACGAGCACGACCGCGATCGCGATCAACCCGATCACGGCGATCGGCGCGAGCAACCTCAGTCGTCTCTGCCAACGCCGGCGACGGCGCCTTGCGCGTGGGCGTTGCGTCGACACCCCACCGTGGATGGCCCCTTGTGCCAACTCACCTACCTCGTATCACCCCAAGTGCCACCTGTACCGAAACGGTAGGGCAATGCTCGGAATAACCTCCCGTCGGTGACCGAAGTCGATTGGTTGATCGTCGCCTTCACGGTGTTACTTGCGCTGTATGGGTACGCGCAGGGCTTCATCGTCGGCGCGCTCTCGCTGGTCGGCTTCGGCGTCGGTGCGTTCCTGGGGAGCCATCTCGGGCCGCTCGTGTTGCCGGGCGGGTCGCACTCTCAGTACGCGCCGCTGTTCGGGTTGCTCGGGGCGCTGCTGGCCGGCGCCGTGCTTGCGAGCGGATTGCAGGGGCTGGGGACGCGCGCTCGCATGTTCCTGCGCCTACCGGGGCTGCAGCTGGTCGACGGCGTGTTCGGCGCGCTGCTCACGGCGTCGGTGGCGCTCGGGATCGCGTGGATCGTGGGGGCCGTCGCGCTCCAGTCGGCGAACTCGCCGGTGCTTAGATCGGACATCCAGCGCTCGGCGATCCTGAAGGAGCTCGACGGGATCCTGCCGCCGTCGGGGCCGTTCCTCCACGCCCTGGCCCGCATCGATCCGCTGCCGTCGGTGCGCGGCCCCGAGGCGAACGTCGCGGCGCCGCCGAGCGGGATCGTCGCCGCCCCGCACGTGCGGGACGCCGCGAGAAGCGTCGTCAAGGTCCTCGGCACCGCCTGCGGGCTCGGGATCGAGGGGAGCGGCTGGGTCGCGGCGCCCGACGTCGTGGTCACCAATGCCCACGTCGTCGCCGGCGAGTCCGACACCACGGTGCAGGTCGGCGGGAACCCGCCCGGGCTCGACGCCCAGGTGATCGACTTCGATTCCCACGACGACATCGCGATCCTGCGGGTGCCCGGGCTCGACGAGCCGCCGCTGAAGCTGGCGTCGAACCCGCAGTCCGGCACCGCCGCCGCGATCCTCGGCTACCCGCTCGATGGCACGTTCGACTCCGAGCCCGGGCGGATCGGCCAGACCGAGACCGTGAGCACCGAGGACGCCTACGGCAACGGGCCCGTGTCGCGGAGCATCACCTCGTTGCGCGGACGTGTCCGCCCGGGCAACTCGGGCGGCCCGATGATCGACAAGGGTGGGCAGGTCATCGCGACCGTGTTCGCGGCCATCACCGGCTCGTCCACCGGCGCCGGCGGCTTCGCGGTCCCGAACGGGCTCGTGGCACACGAGCTCTCGAAGTCCGCCTCGCGCACCCGCGCGGTCAGCACGCAGGGCTGCGCCGGGTAGCCGGATCCGCAGGTGCGCCCTAACGCTGCGCCTGTGGGCGGGCGGTGGTCTGCACACCGCCCGCCCCTAGGTGCATGCCCCCGGGGGCCCCGAAAGTTTCTTGCCCCCCAACGTCCTCGGCCATTTGACTCACCGTCCCAGGCCCCAGCGCCCCCAGGAGCTGTGGATGGTGATGTGCGAGGTGCCGTTGAGCCGCCACGAATAGCTCGTGCTCATCGTCTCCTGCGAGTAGCGCCCCGCACTCGCAGTGGGCAATCCGCCGGTGCTTTCCGTCGATTCTGGTCGTGAGGCCATCGTCAACCGGCTCGCCTGGCACCTCATGTCGCGCCCCGCCGAGGGCGTCGCTGCGTGAAACCTCGGTACTCACTGCGCAGCAAGATGGAACTTTGACGTTGTCGATACGTTTCCAGAACGTTGCCGCAGGCAGAGCGCGCCCTGGAAATGACTCGAATACAGCTCTGTGGACGGTTGTCCGTGGAGATCGACGGCGTGCAACTTTCCGAGCGTTTGCGCGGCAAGCAGGTCCCGTTGCTGCTCGCCTACCTCGTGCTCAACCGGAGGCGGCACGTCGGTCGCGACGAGCTCATCGACGCGCTGTGGCCCCATCAGGCGCCGGCCTCCGAGGACGCCGCGCTCCGGACGCTGCTGTCTCGTCTCCGCTCCTCGCTCGGGGCCTCGTCGCTCGCCGGGCGCGACGAGTTGATCCTGTCGCTGCCCGAGCCGGTGTGGATCGACGTCGAGGCGGCCGCGGCCGAGGTGGCGCGCGCGCTCGAGGCGCTCGACGGCGGCGACGGCCGCCGGGCGTGGGCGCTCGCGCAGGTGCCGCTCAACATCGCCAGCCGGGGACTGCTCCCGGGCGCCCAGGCGACGTGGCTCGAAGCGCCCCGGCGCGAGCTCGAGGACGTCCACCAGCAGGCGCTCGAGGTAATCGGCCGTGCCGGTCTGGTGATGGGCGGCACGCAGCTCCAGTCGGCCGAGCGGGCTGCGCGGACGCTGATCGAGACCGAGCCGTATCGCGAGTCCGGCTATGTGCTGCTGATGGAGGCGCTCGCCGCGCGCGGCAACGTCGCCGAGGCGCTGCGCGTGTTCGATGGGCTGCGGATCCTGCTCCGGGACGAGCTCGGCACGAACCCGTCCCGCGAAGCGATCGCCGCGCACGACCGGCTGCTCAGGCCGCAGGAGCGCGGGGTCGAGGCGGGCGGGGGTGCCGGCGTTGCGGGCGTCTCGGCGATCCCGCTGCCGGCGGAGCTGCGCCACCGTGCGCAGGGGCGGCTGATCGGGCGCCACTCTGAGATCGCGGAGCTCGAGGAGCGATGGACGCTGGCGTGTGGCGGTGCCGGCGCGGGTCTCGGCCCCGGTCCCGGCTCCGGCATCAGAGCCGGCACGAGCCCCGGCTCGGATGCGGACGACGACGGCGGCCGGATCGTGCTGCTCGCCGGCGACGCCGGCATCGGCAAGACGACACTGATCGCCGAGCTCGCGCGACAGGTCCACGGCGCGGGCGCGATCGTGCTCGCGGGGCGCTCGCCGCGCGAGACCGTCGTTCCATATCAGCCATTCCTCGAGGCCCTTCGGCACTGGGCCCTGAACGCCCTGGTCGCCGACGTGCGCGCGAACACGCGCGAGTACGGGGCCGAGCTCGCGCGGCTGATCCCCGAGCTCCGCCGGCGCGTCCCTGACATGCCGCCGCCGCCCCAGGACGAGCCCGAGACCGAGCGCTACCGGCTGTTCGAGGCCGTCGTCGGGTTGTTCGGTGACCTGTCCCGGTCGGCGCCGGTACTGCTCGTCCTCGACGACCTCCAGTGGGCCGACCGGCCGACGCTGCTGTTGCTGCGCCACCTGGCGCGGGCGACGGACCCCGCGCGTGTGCTAATCCTCGGCTCCTACCGCTCGGCCGAGCGCGGCGACACGTTCACAAACGCGCTGACCGAGCTCCGTCGCGACCGGCTTGCCTCCGAGCTCGACATCAAGGGACTCGACGAGGTCGAGACCGCCGAGCTCGTGCGGCTGCGGGCGGGGGAGGCGCCGGCGCGTGCCTTCGCCCGGGCCTTGTACGAGGAGACCGAGGGCAACCCGTTCTTCGTCGAGGAGATCATCCGTCACCTGATCGAGGCCGGGGTCAAGGTCGGCAGCGCCAGCGCGTCCGAGCTCCAGCGCTTCGGGCTGCCCGAGGGCGTCAAGCAGGTGATCGCGTTCCGTCTCATGCGGCTCGGGGCGCCGGCGGCCGAGCTTCTGCGCGTGGCCGCCGTGATCGGTCGCGACGTCGACGGGGAGCTGCTCGAAAGCGTCGTGCAGCTCGGCGACGACGAGTTCCTGGCGGCGCTCGAGGAGGCGCTCGGCGCGGTGCTGCTCGTGGAGTCCGACGAGCGGCCGGGGTCCTACCTGTTCTCTCACGCGCTGATCCGGGAGACGCTGTACGAGAGCATGTCGGCGCTGCGGCGGGCCAGGATCCACAAGCGGGTGGGGGAGGCGATCGAGGCCGCCCAGGGGCGCCGGCACGAGCGCTACCTCCCCGAGCTCGCCTACCACTTCACCCGCGCGGCCGATCCCGACGACGCCGAGAAGGCAATCACGTACGCGTTCCGCGCCGGCGAGCAGGCGACGACGATGCTCGCGCACGAGGAGGCGGCCGAGCACTACGCCCGCGCGCTCGAGGTCCAGGGCCGCTTCCAGCCCGAGGCGTCCGAGCGCCGCTGCGAGCTGCTCTTGCGCCTGGGCGAGGCCCGGGTCCGCGGCGGCGAGCGCGCGCGCGGGTCCTCGGCCTTCCGCGACGCCGCCGCGCTCGCGGAGCAGCTCCGCGACGGCGCGTCGCTGGCGCGCGCCGCGATCGGCGCATCGCGCCTGTACGTGCAGCCGCCCGGGGTGGTCGACGCCGAGCTCATCGCGATGATCGAGCGGGCGCTCGAGCTCCAACCCGAGCGGTCGATCGTGCGGGTGCGGTTGCTCGCGTGCCTGTGCGGAGCGATCTACTACTCGCCCGAGCGAGATCGGATGGCGGCGGTCAGCGCCGAGGCGGTGGAGATCGCCGACGATCTCGGCGATCCGGAGGCGCGCGCGTACGCCTGCTCGGCGAGGCGGCGGGTGCTGTGGGACGCGCCCCACCTCGCCGAGCGGATCGAGGTCTCGACCGAGATGCTCACGCTGGCGCGCCACATCGGGAACCTCGAGCTCCAGCTCCAGGCCCACGCCTGGCTCGTCGTCGATCTCCTCGAGCGCGGCGATCTCGACGCCGTCGACGCCCAGCTCGACGCGTTCGAGGCCGGCGCCGACCGGCTGCGCCAGCCGCTGTTCGAGTGGAACGCGCTCGTGTGGCGGGCGATGCGGGCGCTGTTGGCGGGGTCGCTGTCGCTCGCGGACCAGCTGGCCGCCGAGGCGCTCGCCGCGGGTGGCCCGGTGGAGGCGGTCACGGCGTCGCAGTACCACGCGATCCAGCTGCTCGGGATCCGCCGCGACCAGGGCCGGATGGGAGAGTTCGAGCAGGCCGCGCGCAAGCTCGTCGAGGAGAACCCGGCTCGCCCGGCGTGGCGGGCGGCGCTCGCGACCACGCTGTGCGAGGAGGGCCGGCTGGCCGAGGCTCGCGACGAGTTCTCGCGGCTGGCCGCGGGTGACTTCGAGGACATCCCGAAGGACCTGGACTGGATAATCGCGATGACGCTGCTGAGCGACGTGTGCGCGGACCTCGATGACGGCGCTCGGGCGGCGCTCCTGTATGCGAGGCTCGAGCCGTACGCGGACGCCAACGTGGTGATTGGCCTGGCCGCGGTGTGCCTCGGTTCCGCCGCGAGCTTCCTCGGCAAGCTGGCGGCGACGATGGGCGACGCGGCCTTGGCCGAGCGGCACTTCGAGCGGGCGCTGGCCGTGAACGAGCGGCTGGGGGCGCCGGCGTGCCTGGCGCGTACCCAGGTCGACTATGCCCGCGCGCTCGGCATGGGCTCTCCGCGCGCCGCGGAGTTGCTGGCAGCCGCCGAACGGACCGCCGCCGACCTCGGGCTGGGGGCGGTGGCGCGGAAGGTGGCCGCGCTCAACGCGGCGGCCGCGTGAGCATCGCCGCGACTGCACCATCTCTACAAGAAAATCACCAGATCTCGGTTGCCGGTTGACCGGGGCGCTACTCTCGCGAACTCATGAGCCTGACCCTGGTCATAGCCGAGAAGCCGTCGGTCGGACGCGACCTCGTCGCGGTGCTTCCGGGCGCCTTCACCAAGCACGAGGGGTTCCTCGAGGGGCCCGAGCACATCGTCACCTGGGCGGTCGGCCACCTCGTCCAGCTCGCCGATCCCGACGAGTACGACGATAAGTTCAAGAAGTGGCGGATGGCCGATCTGCCGATCGTCCCCGACCGGTTCAAGCTGGTCGTCCGCGACGAGCGATCCAAGAAGCAGATGAACGTGGTCAAGCGGCTGCTCGACCGCGGCGACGTCGACCTCGTCGTAAACGCCTGTGACGCCGGGCGCGAAGGCGAGCTGATCTTCGCCTACCTGTACGAGAAGGCCGGCTCGGAGAAGCCGGTCGAGCGACTGTGGCTGAACTCGATGACCAAGGAGGCGATCCGCAACGCATTTGGGGCGTTGCGCCCGAGCGCCGACCTGGCGACGCTCGAGGAGGCCGCCCGGTCGCGTTCGGAGGCCGACTGGATCGTGGGGATGAACGCCACGCGCGCCGCCACCATCCGGCTGAGGAGCTCGTTTGATGGGGCGGTCTCTTTGGGCCGGGTCCAGACGCCGACGCTGGCGATCCTGGCCCGGCGCGAACAGGAGATCCGCGACTTCAAGCCCGAGCCGTACTGGGTCGTCGACGCCGTCTTCGATCCCGTGGAGGAGCGGCCGCGGCGGTACGAGGGCCGCTATCACGCCGGGGCCAACCCGCGGGTGAAGAGCGCCGACGGGGCGGCCGCGATCGTGGACGCCTGCCGCTCGCAGATCGGCGAGATCACCAAGCTCGAGAAGACCGAGCGCAAGGAGCGCCCGCAGCTCCTCTACGACCTGACCTCCCTGCAGCGGGATGCCAACAGCCGCTACGGCTTCTCGGCCCGGCGCACGCTGGCCGCCGCCCAGCGCCTGTACGAGGAGCACAAGGCCCTGACCTATCCGCGCACGAACTCGCGCTACATCACCCGCGACATGATCCCGGAGATCAAGCCGATCGCTCGGCTCGTCGGCTCTCAGGCCGAGTACGCCAAGGCCTCACAGTACGTCCTCGGACTCGACGTGCTCCCGCTGGGTCGGGTGGTCAACGACGCCAAGGTCACAGACCACCACGCGATCATCCCGACGCGGGCCGAGCGCCACCCAGTCGACAAGATGAGCGGCGACGATCGCAAGATCTACGACCTGGTGGTACGGCGCTTCCTGGCGATCTTCCACCCGGACGCGGTGTTCGAGAACACCAGGGTCGAGACCACAGTCGCCGAGCACGTCTTCCGGACCCGGGGCAAGGTGCTTCTGGTCGCGGGCTGGCGGGCGGTGTATGGCGAGCGGGCGGACGGGCCCGACTCTGACCAGTCGGACGACGACGAAGGCCGCGAGCAGCAGCTGCCCAAGCTGGTCAAGGGCGAGCGGGCCGAGGTCACGGACATCGCGTCCGAAGAGAAGGAGACGAAGCCACCTCGCCGCTACACCGAGGGCTCGCTGCTCGCCGCGATGGAAACGGCCGGCAAGCTCGTCGACGAGGAGGAGCTGCGCGAGGCGATGAAGGACTCGGGGATCGGAACGCCGGCGACCCGCGCGGCGATCATCGAGCGGCTTATCCAGGTCGGCTATATCGAGCGCGACGGCCGCGCGCTGGTCGTCACCGAGAAGGGCCTGAACGTGATCCGCCTGCTCGGCGAGCACGCGCTGACGTCGCCCGGGCTGACCGGCGACTGGGAGCGGCGGCTGGCGCTGATCGAGACCGGCGGGGACTCGCGCGAGGCGTTCATGGGCGACATCATCCGCTTCACCGAGGACACGGTCGGCGAGCTGGATCGCAATTTGAAAGACGTCCGGATCCCCCGGGCGAACCTGGGGCCGTGCCCGGTGTGTGGTCACGACATCGTCGAGAACCGCAAGGGCTACTCGTGCTGGTCGCGCGACGACCCCGGCTGCGGCTTCGTGATCTGGAAATCGAAGGCCGGCAAGTCGTTGCCGGTTTCGGTGGCTCGCGAGCTGATCAAGACCGGGCGCACGGTGAAGGCGGTTACGGGGTTCAAAGGGCGCTCGGGTAAGAGCTTCCGGGCGCGGCTCGCGTTGCAGCAGACCGACGACGGGAAGTGGCGGGTCGAGTTCGACGAGCCGTGGGCTCGCGAGGGCGCCAAGCCGCCCGAGGCTGAAGAGAGGGAGGCGGCGCAGGCCGCAGCCCCCGCCGAGCAGTCCGCCGCGGCCTGAAGCGATGTCGCACCGGCAATAGCCGCCTGAACCTACTCAATCCCTCCAACCCTCCCTCGAACATTCGTCCAGAGGGGCTGGAAACGCTAAACCGAACGGTCGATGACCTACTTGCCAAGCGACTGACGAGGGCACACGGCGCGAGCAGGGCACGTGAAGCTCGGGTCTCGGGAACCTAAGAAAGCTCCGCCGTCAGTCGGGACCGGCCCTACCAGGGGCCCGAAAACGAAGGTAGGACCGATCATGTTTCGAAAGCTGTCCAAGAAGCGTCTCGCTGGGGTTGCATTCGTCGCCGTGCTGGCGGTGTCTGGCATCGCGGTCGCGTATTTCACGGGTGGATCGGGCTCCGTCACCGGATCCGGCACCGTCGGCGCCTCGTCCGCGTTGAGCGTCACGACCGGCACCCCCACCTGGTCCGGGAGCCTGACCGCGCTCTACCCGGGCGCCACCAACAACACCCAGTTCCTTCCGTTCACGGTGACCAACAACGGCAACGGCCACCAGTCGGTGACGACCATCGCGGTGGCGTTGCTGAAAGATGGAAGCGGTAACGCAGAAACCGCGTCCGGCACCCCCATCACGGGATGCCTGGCCAGCTGGTTCACCGTCGCGGTTGACGGCGGCAACCCAGCTCTGCCCTCGAACCTCGCGCCCGGCGGCACGTACACGGGCAAGGTCGACCTGACCATGCAGGACAGCGGCACGAACCAGAACCAGTGCCAGAACGCTGCCCCCGCGGTCACGATTACGGCCTCTTAGGAATCGCTCCGGGCTCACCGGGTTGTCAAGGAGGACTGCGCGGGGAGCCTCGGCGGCTCGCTGAAAGCGGCGCGTGCACACACGACGTCTAACCAGATACTCGTCCGGCGCCCGGCGCCGCAGGCGGCTCATGGCCGCCTGCGGCGTCTGCGCAGTGCTGGCCGGGCTGACCGCCGCGCCCGCGTTGGCCTACTTCAGCGGAGGTTCGGGGTCAGCTACGGCTTCGACGACCGTCGGCGTCTTACCGGCTACGACCGTGACCGCGACCGCCGGTGCGGGCACGGCGGCGCTGTCGTGGACATCGGTCAGCGCGCCGGCCGGCGCCACCGTCACGTATTACGTCACCCGGGCCGGCGGCACCGTGGGCGGAAACTGCCCGAGCTCGGCCACGAGCGCGACCGCCGCCACGAGCTGCACCGATTCGGGTCTCACCAAGGGCAGCTACAGCTACACCGTGACCGCGATCTGGCAGTCGTGGACGTCCTCGAGCGTCGCCGCGCCGGTGACCCTCAGCTCCGGCGCGCTCGGCAAGTTCGTAGTCACCGCGCCGGCGAGCGCCACGGCCGGCACGTCCTTCTCGGTGACCGTGACCGCGGAGGACGCGGCAGGAAACACCGTGGTGGCGTACACCGGCTCGCAGACGATCGGCTTCTCGGGCCCGTCGAACTCGCCGGGTGGGACCGCGCCCGCGTACCCGAGCTCGGTCAGCTTCTCGAACGGGGTGGGCACCGCGTCGGTGACCTTGTACGACGCACAGAGCACGACGCTAGCGGCAGCCCAGGGAGCCGCGACCGGGACGTCGGGCTCTGTTGCGGTCGCGGCGGGGGCCAACCACCAGATCGCGGCCAGCGCGACCTCGCCGCAGACCGCCGGGACCGCGTTCAACGTGACGCTGACCGCGCAGGACTCATGGGGGAACGTACCGGGGACGTTGTCCGGGACCAAGAACGTGAGCTTCTCGGGGCCGGCGAACTCGCCGAACGGAAGCGCGCCGGTGTACCCGGCGACGGCGAGCTTCAGCGCGGGTCACGCGACGGTTTCCGTCACTTTGAAGGATGCTCAGACCACGACTCTCACGGCGAGCGATACGACCGACGGGTTCGCCGGCGTGGCCTCCGGAGCGATCGTGGTCGGGCCGGGGGCGGCGAGCTCGTTCGGCGTCACGACGCCGGCCGCGCCGACCGCGGGCGCGGCGTTCAGCGAGGCGATCACGGCGCTCGACCCGTACGGGAACACGGCTACCGGGTACACCGGCTCCAAGACCGTGACCTTCTCCGGGCCGTCGAGCTCTCCGGGCGGCACCGCGCCGGCGTATCCGGCCTCGGTGTCCTTCACGAGCGGGGTCGGAACTCCGTCGATCACTTTGTACGACGCGCAGATCACCACGCTGACGGCGACGCAGGGCGCTCTGAGCGGGGTGTCCGGATCGTTCACGGTCGCTCCGTCCAGCGCCGCGTCGCTCACGTTCACGACCCAGCCTTCCGGGGTGACCGCCGGCGCCTCGTTCACGACCCAGCCCGCCGTGACCGCCAAGGACGCCTACGGCAACGTGGCCACCGGGTACGCCAAGACCGTGACTCTGTCGATCAAGACGGGCACGGGGCCGACCGGCGGCGCGTTGAGCGGATGCACGGGCGCGCTGTCGGCAGGGGTGACGACGTTCTCCGGATGTGAGGTGAGCCCCAACGGCACCGGGTACCAGCTGACCGCTTCTGACGGCACCCTCACGGCCAACAGTTCCACATTCACCGCAGCGGGATCGACGACCGTGACGAAGACCGCCGCCGGCAGCTACACGCTGACCGCGCCGGCGGGCGTGACCTCGTTCACGTTCACGATGAAGGGCGGCGGCGGTGGCGGCGGCCGCAGCGGCGCGGCCGCGGGCGGCGGCGGGACGGTCAGCGGGGCGATCGCGATCCCGTTCAGCGCGACGAGCATCACGTTCACCGTGATCGTCGGCCGCGCCGGCGCGGGGTCGACGGGCACGGCGGGCGGCACCGGCGGCGCTTCCGGTACGGGTTGTGCCGCCGGCGGCAGCGGCGCCACTGGGTCCACCAGCGGCGGCGGTGGTGGCGGCGGAGCCACGTGCATCTATCTGGTCGGAGCACCCGCCGGCACGATCGTCGCGGTCGGCGGCGGCGGAGGCGGGGGCGCCGGGAGCACCACCGGGACCGGTGGCGCGGGCGGAGGTGGCCCGACGAGCAACCCCGGATCGAACACGGCGGCCAGCGGCGCCACGGTGTCGTCTGCTACTGGTGGCGCGGGCGGCAGCACCCTGACCGCGGGCTCCTTCCCGTTCGCGATCACCAACACCGGCGGTGCCGGCGGCACCGGATCGGTGTCGGCGGGCGGCGCCGGCGGGGTGTGCAGCGCCGGCGCGTGCGGACCGGGCGGAAGCGGCGGCAGCGGCGCCACCTTCGGCGCCGGGGGTGGGGGTGGCGGCGAGGCCTCGGGCGGCGCCGGCGGTGCCTCCCGGAGCGCCCCGAGCAACTTCGCCGGCGGCGGTGGTGGCGGCTCGGCCTACACCGGGGGAACGCAGAGCGGCGCGAATAACTACACCGTCACCGTGACGTCCGCCTCGGGCGGTGGCGGCGGAGCGGGCGGTGGCGCGGGGGCCGGCGGGACCGCGGGCTCCGTGAGCTTCACCGGGCCTGCGCTGACGCTGGCCTGAGGGTTGACTACCGAGCCGTGGCGGTTATCGCCGGCGAGGCGCCCTCGCAGGCGTCCTGGTTCGCGCCGGTGTCGCGCATGACCAGGTCTACGTGGGCGGCGTATGACGCACCTGGCGCCAGACGCGCGGGAAGCCGGCGATCGCGGCCGTCGATCGAGACGGTGAACCAGCTCGCTCGGCACCCGTTGGTTTTGCTCTGGACCGATGCCGTGACCGAGTGGAGGATCTGAGCCGACTTGCCCGCGTTGGTGATCGTGACCGCGAACCTCTCGATGTCGTCGCGGGCGCCCGGATAGAGGGCGGTCAGCTTCCCGGACCAGGTCACAGGTCCGAGGGCCCTCCTCCAGTGAGGCTGAGCCGGCGTCGGGTTCGAGCCTGCGCCGACCGCGAGTGCGGACGTCGACAGGAACAGCGCCGCTCCCGCGGCGGCCAGGAAGGCGAGCGCCCTCCAGAGCCTTTTCATCGGGTCCCTCCTGGTCGTGTCGGCCTGCAGTCCCGTCCTGAGATCTCCGTGATCTCGGTGTAACCGGCACCGGCGTCTGGCCAACTTGCTTCCGTGCTTAGGCGGTATTCATCGAGCCGCCGTGGCGGTTGTGTGAGGACGAGAGGGGTGGCTGGACGTTAGGTCGAGGAGCCCGGGCGCCTCAAGGCCAGGATGTCGGCGAGCACGCCTGGTTGGTCGTTGTCGACGCGGTCGCCCGTGACGCGGAGGACGCGGAGATCGATTTTCTGAAGCGTGGCGTCGCGGATGCGGTCGGTCTCGAACGCCCGCGGGTTGTTGTGGTAGGCGTCGCTGTCGAGCTCGACCACGAGTCCCCACTGTGGCCAGTAGACGTCCACGGTAAGGCCCGCGATGACGACGTTGAACTGCGGCTCGGGGAGGTTGGCGCGGGCGATCAGCGCGCGGAATTTGCGCTCGAGCTTCGACCTGGTGTCGGCCGGGCCGCGGTACGTTTTGAGCACTGCCTTCAGGCGGGCGACGCCGGCGGCGCGCGGGCGGCGGGCGATGGCGCGGTCGAGCGCGGCGAGATCGAGGCGGTGCTTGCGGTCGGCCTCCTCGATGAGGTAGGTCAGTTGGTCCTTCGTGCACTGCGCGGCGAGATCGAGGATCGTGCGGGCGACGCTGGTTGTCGGGATCCCGTCGTGGACGGTGCGGTCCTCGGCGTGGAGCTTGGCCGTGTGTGCCCGGATCGTTTTGCGGGAGCGCTTGCTCTGCGGCGTGGTCACATCGTGCCTGTACGAGGCGTGCCCGATGCCCCAGTGCGCCGCGGCGCTTCGGTGGCTGAGGACGGCGTCGGGACCGTAGGCGAGGACGGCCGCCATCCGGTGGCCCTCGCGGGTGAGCTTGGCGTGGCCGACGGCGAACACGCCCTGGTGGACGCGGTGTAGCCGGCCGATGGACACGCGGTACGCGATCGCCCCGCGCCCGAGTCCGAGCTCCAGGAGCTGCCACACGGCGATCACGCCGTGCTGCGCCTCCGCGAGGGCCGCGATCAAGTGGTCGATCACGCCGCCCCACCCCAGAAGCGACTGCGATTTTCGCTGACCTTCATTGAAGATGGCGGTCTCACGTCCTCAAGAGCCCCGAGGCGCTGAAAATCACCCCCCTAAGAGCCCCGAACGGACCGATTTTCGCCCCGTCTGGGGCGCGCGCCACCATGGGGGACGTGCCCCTCACGCTCGTACTGGGACCCGCGAACTCCGCCAAGGCCGGTGAGGTGCTGGGCGCGTTCGCCGCCGCGGCCAACCGCGGCGCGATCCTGGTCGTCCCGACCGCGGTCGACGCCGACCACTTCTCCCGCGAGCTCGCGGACTCCGGCGCGGTCCTCGGGTCGGTCCTCACGTTCAGCGGGCTGGCGGCCGAGATCGCGGCGAGAGCGGGTTACGGCGCCCGCCGCGTGACGAAGCTCCAGCGCGAGCGCGTGCTGACGAGGGCGCTCAAGGACATCGACTTCCACGCCCTGCGCGGGGCGGCCGCTACTGCCGGCTTCCCGGACGCCGCCGGCGAGCTGATCGCCGAGCTGCAGCGGTCGCTGATCACGCCGGCGCGGTTTGCCGGCGCGCTCGCGAGCTGGTCCGAGCAGGACCCTCGCCGGCGCTCGTACGCCCGTGACGTCGCCGCGATCTACGAGGCTTACGCCACTGCGCTCCACGACCTCAACCGGGTCGACGTCGAGCTTTACGCGTGGCAAGCGCTCGACGCCCTGCGCGCCGCCCCGGGCCGGTGGGGGACGACCTCGGTGTTCTTCTATGGGTTCGACGACCTCCACCCGCTCGAACGCGATGCGATCGAGACGCTGGCGCGCGTCGCCGGCGCTGAGGTGACCGTGTCCCTGACCTACGAGGCGGGGCGCCAGGCTCTGACCGCTCGCGCCGAGGTCGTGGAGGAGCTCCGCCCGCTCGCGGAGCGCGTGCGCGAGTTGCCGGCGTCCGCCGAGCACTACGAACCGCGAGCACGCCAGGCGCTCCACCACCTCGAGCGCGAGCTGTTCGAGTCCGCCCCCGAGCGGATCGATCCCGGGAACGCGATCGAGCTGCGAGAGGCCGGCGGCGAGCTGGCCGAGGCCGAGGTCGCGGCCGCCGAGGCGCTGTCGCTGATCCGGTCGGGCGTCCCCGGCGCGGAGATCGCGGTCGTCTACCGCTCGCCGGCGCGGATGGCCTCGCTAGTCGAGAACACCTTCCGCCGCTACGGGACCCCGATCGCCGCCGACACGCGGACGGCGCTTCATCGCACCGCGCTCGGCCACGCATTGCTGGCGCTGGCCCGGTGCGCGTTCCCAGCCGACGGCCAGGCCCGGGCCGAGGACCTGCTCGAGTACCTGCGCGCGCCCGGCCTGCTCGAGAACGGCGCCGACGCGGTTGACCGACTCGAGGCCGACGTGCGACGAAAGGGCCTGCGGACGATGGCCGAGGCCCGGGCGCGTCTGGACCTCGACCTCCCCGAGATCGACCAGCTCCGGGACGCCGACGATCCGGCAAGAGCGCTCGCCGAGCACGCCCGGCGTCTGCTGGCCGCCCCTCATCGCCGGCGCGCCGCCGTCCTGGACCCGGACGAGGAGCTCGACGCCCGCGCGGTCGGGACACTGACCCGCGCGCTCGCAGAACTCGAAGAGCTTGGCGAGACGCCAACCGGCGCGGAGGTGATCGAGATGCTCGAGGGCCTCGAGGTGCCGTCCGGAGCGCCGGCGGCGCCCGGCGCGGTCCTGCTCAGCGACCCGCTCGCGATCAGGGCTCGCCGGTTCCGTGCGGTGATCGTCTGCGGCCTGACCGAGAACGAGTTCCCGG
This sequence comes from uncultured Solirubrobacterales bacterium, assembly GCA_963737055.1. Lineage (GTDB taxonomy): Bacteria > Actinomycetota > Thermoleophilia > Solirubrobacterales > Solirubrobacteraceae > Palsa-465. The sequence continues at coordinate 495,017 of CAVTRE010000007.1, forward strand.
CGCCGGGAGGGCCGGAGCCGTTCCTGTCCGACGAGCTCCGCCGGGAGCTCGCCGCGTGCAGCGGGCTGCGCCTGGGCCCGCGCGAGGACGCGCTCGACCGCGAGCGTTACCTGTTCTACACGAGCGTCTCACGGGCGACGGAAAAGGTGATCCTGGCGTATCGGAGCTCGGACGAGGAGGGGAATCTGGCGCTGCCCTCGCCATTCCTCGCCGACGTGGCCGAGCTACTCGTCGAGGACTGGCCCGAGCGCCGCCGGCGCCGGATGCTCAGCGACGTCGTGTGGCCGGCGACGGAGGCGCCCACCGCCCGCGAGCTCGCCCGCACGAGCGCGGCGGCGAAAGCCCCGCTCGCCGGCGACGTGCCCTCGCCGATCCACTCGCTCTCCGAGGCGGCGCTCGAGCACGTCCGCCACCGCCGGATCCTGTCGGCAGGGGCGCTCGAGAGCTATGGCGACTGCCCGGTGCGGTGGCTGATCGAACGCGAGCTCCAGCCCGAGAAGCTCGAGCCCGATCCGGATCCGCTCGTTCGGGGGGCGTACATGCACAACGTGATCGAGCAGGTGCTCCGTCGCCTTGGCGAGCCGGTCACGCCCCAAACGCTCCCGCGCGCGCTCGAGATCCTCGACGAGGTCCTCGACCAGGAGCCGCACGCGATCGCGGTCGGCAGCGGCGAGGCGATCCGGGCCGCCGCGAAGCAGGGCGCCGCAGCCGACCTGCGCCGGTACCTGGCCCACGAGGCGCGCGACGGCCTCGACTGGCAGCCCTACGGCCTCGAGCTCCGGTTCGGCTTCGACGAAGGCGACGAGAGCGAAAGCGGCGAAGACCGACGCTCCCTGCCGGCACTCGACCTCGGCGACGACGTACGCGTCCGCGGGATCATCGACCGCGTCGACACCGACGCGCACGGACACGCGGTCGTGCGCGACTACAAGAGCGGCGGCACCCGCCCCGAGTACCAGGGCGCGCGCTGGAGGCTCGACCGCCAGCTCCAGGTCGCGCTGTACATGCTCGTGGTACGTGAGCGGCTCGGCCTCGACCCCGTCGCCGGCTTCTACCAGCCGCTCGGCGGCGGCGACCTGCGTGCCCGCGGCGTGTTCCTCGAGGGCTCGGGCGTCGGCGGCTCGGTCGTTGCCAACGACGCGCGCGACCAGCAGGAACTCGACGACTTGCTCGAGGACGCGCGGGCGCGCTCGGTGGCGCTCGCCGCCCGCCTCCGCGCGGGCGAGCTCGAGCCCTGCCCGACCCACTGCTCGCGGGACGGGTGCCGGTACCCCGGGATCTGTCGTGCTTGACCTGGAGATGCCTACGCGGTCCTTCACCGATGAGCAGCTCGTCGCGATCGAGCGGCGAGACGGGGACCTGCTGCTCGACGCCGGGGCCGGCAGCGGCAAGACGTCCGTGCTCGTCGAGCGGTTCGTCCGGTCGGTGCTCGAGGACGAGCTCGAGGTCGGGGCGATCCTCACAATCACGTTCACCGAGAAGGCAGCCGCGGAGATGCGCGACCGAATTCGCCGGCGGCTCCGCGAGCTCGGCGCGGACGCCGCCGCACGCGCCACCGAAGGCGCGTTCATCTCGACCATCCACGGTTTCTGCGCGCGCGTCCTTCGGGCCCACGCGCTCGCCGCCGGGCTCGACCCGGCGTTCGTCGTGCTCGACGCCCAGGATGCCGAGCGGCTCGCGGACGCCGCTTTCGACGACGCGCTCGAGGAGCTCGCGCGCACGGGATCCGGTACCCACCCACCCGCGATCGACCTGATCGCCTCCTACACTGCCGGCGGCCTGCGCGCCGCGATCCGGTCGTTGCACGCGGAGCTCCGCTCCCGCGGCGAGCGCCGCCCGAGGTTGCCGGCGCTCGGGCCGGCGCCCGACCTCGACGCGGCCCGCGGCGAGGTCGAACGCGCCGCCGCCGCCGCACTCGCCGAGCTGGCCGCGGTCATAGACCCCGGCGCGAAGGTGCTCCAGGCGATCGCACGGCTCGAGCGCCTCCCGGACGTGATCGCGGCACCCGACCCGTGGCCCGGGGACATCTGGAGCGTCGGGCTCCCGGGCGGCAATGGTGCGGCTCTTTCGACCGACACATGCGTGCGCTACACGGAAGCGCTCACCGCCTTCCGGAAGGCCGCGGAGCACCGCCGGGCCGAACGCGCCCACGGGCTGCTCGACCGCCTGCTTCGCCTGTTCGGCGAGCGGTACCTGCGCGCCAAGCGCGAGGTCTCGGGGCTCGACTTCGAGGACCTCGAGCTCGAGTGCCGTGAGCTGCTCCGTTCCGATCCGGCGCTCCGCGAGCGCTACCGGGAGCGCTTTGCCCGGATCATGGTCGACGAGCTCCAGGACACCAACCAGGTGCAGCTCGAGCTGATCGAGCTGATCGCCACCGGCAACCTGTTCACGGTCGGTGATGCCCAGCAGTCGATCTACGGCTTCCGCCACGCCGACGTGGAGCTGTTCGAGCGGCTCGGCGAGCGGTTGGCCGCGGTCGGGGCGCGGGCTACGCTCGACACCAACTTCCGATCGCGGCCGGAGATTCTGGCGGTGATCAACGGCGTGTTCGAGCACGAGCTGGGGGGCAGCTTCCGGCCGCTGCGAGCCGGTCGCGACGACGCCCCAGACGGCGACGACGCCGACGGTTCGCCGCGGGTCGAGCTGCTCGTCGCCGACAAGGGCGCGGAGTGGACGATGGAGGGACTCGGGTCGCCGTGGCGGATCGCCGAGGCGCGCGCGCTCGCGGCGCGGGTAGAGCGGCTGCTCGGCGACGGCACCGCGGCCCGCGACGTCGTGCTGCTGACCCGCGCCACCACCGACCTCCGGGTGTACGAGCGAGCGCTCGAGGACCGGGGGATCCCCACGTACGTGATCGGAGGGCGCGGTTACTGGGCCCATCCGCAGGTGATCGACATGGTCGGCTACCTCGAGGCGCTCGCCAACCCTCGCGCCGAGGAGGCGCTGTTCACCGTGCTGGCCTCCCCGCTCGTCGGCGTGTCGGCCGACGCGCTCGTCGTGCTGGCCGCGACCGCCCGCGACCGCCGGCGCGACCCGTGGTCGGTCCTCCGCGAGCCGGACGGAGCGTTCGATGCGTTGGATTCTGTGGATAGGGATTTACTGGATCGGTTCGCAAACCTGTTCGCCATCGAGCGGGAGGTGGCCGCCCGCGCCGGCGCCGAACGGCTGATCGACCGCGTGCTCGATCGGACGGGGTACGACCTGACGGTGCTCGCGATGCCGGGCGGGCAGCGGCGCCTGGCGAACATCCGCAAGCTCATGCGTCTGGCGCGCGAGCACGAGGCGGCGCACGGGCCCGACCTCCGTGGCTTCCTGGAATTGGTGGCCGGGCGCGCGCGGGGTCTCGCCGCGGGCGACGCGCGCGAGAGCGAGGCCCCGGTCGAAGGGGAGGCGCTCGACGCGGTGCGGCTGATGACGATCCACCGCGCCAAGGGGCTCGAGTTCGAGGTCGTGTGCGTCGCCGATCTCGGCCGCGGGCCGCGGTGGCGGACCGAGCTGATCCGGGTCGGGCGGGACGGCCGGTTCGGGATGAGGCTGGCGGAGCCCGGCACCGGCAGGCGCGAGTCGGCGCTCGACTACAAGGCGCTCGGCGACGAGCGGTTCGAGGCCGAGGCGCGTGAGGAGCGGCGCCTGTTCTACGTCGCCATGACCCGCGCCCGCGAGCGGCTGATCCTGAGCGGGGCGGCCAAGCTCGACGCCTGGCCGGCGCCGGGAGACTCGGATCCCCGCCCGCCCGGTGGCGGTCCGATCGTGTGGATCGGGCCGGCGGTCGAGCAGCAGCCCGGCGTCGAGGTCACGTTCGTCGGCCCCGAGGACGTGCCTGCGCCCGTAGAGATTGCTGACGACCCCGCCATCCGCGAGATCGAGCTCGACGCGATTCACGACGCACCGGTGGCTCCGGATGCGCCGCCGGCCGCGCCACCGGTGAGCACGCTCAGCTACTCATCGCTGGCGGAATACCAGCGCTGCGGATACCGCTTCTACGCCGAGCGGGTCCTGCGCTTGCCGCCGCTCCCCTGGCAGGCGGGCCGCGGCGCCGGGGGCACGGGCGAGACGCTTGGCGCGATCACCCCGCTCGACCGCGGCACGCTCGTCCACGCGCTCCTCGAGCGGCTCGACTTCCGCCGCCCGGTGCGGCCGACCGAGGCGACGATCGCCGAGGCATGGGCGCGGTCGGGGCTCAGCGCCGCGCTCGGCGCCGACGACGCCGCCCAGGTCGCAGAGCTCGTCGAGCGGTTCGCCGCCGGCGATCTGTGCCGGCGGCTCGGCCGCGCCACCGCGGTCCGCCGCGAGGCGCGCTTCCGGTTTTTATTGGGGGGAAGATCGACCGCAGGCGAGGGTGGAGCGACCGGCGGCGGGGGAGTCTTGATCGGTGGCGTGTTCGACGTGATCGCCCGCGAGCCCGGAGGGCGGACACTCGTCGTCGACTACAAGACCGACCGGCTCGAGGGCGCCGACCCGCAGGCGCTCGCCGACAGCTCCTATTCGACTCAGCGGCTCGTGTACGCGCTGGCTGCGCTCCGGGCCGGAGCGACGGAGGTCGAGGTCGTCCACACCTTCCTCGAGCGCCCCCAGCTCCCGGCGGTGGCGACGTTCACCCGCGATCAGGCGCCGGCGCTCGAGACGCAGCTGGCGGCGCTCGCCCGAGGCGTGCTGGCGCGCGAGTTCAGGGTGACCGACTCTCCCCACCGCGGCGTTTGCGACGGCTGCCCGGCTGAGGGCGGGCTGTGCTCGTGGCCGCTCGAGATGACCCGGCGCGAAGCTGCCGACCGGCTGTTCTGAACTCTCCAGACGAGTGGTAGGCTGCCCGGCAGGACCGGTCCGCCGGCGTGGGAGGTTGGGAAATGAGAAGGAGTCCGCGAGTCGCCACGCTCGTGTCGATCCTGGTCGCCGGCGCGCTGGGCGCCATCGCCGTGCCTGCCGCCGCGCAGGCCCAGACGGCGGCCACGTCGCCGACCTCGCCGGTGAACCTGGCCACGCCCGTCGACCTCGCGGCGGCGCAGGCCTCGCCCGGCGCCACCGTCCCCGCCGGCCGCGACGCGCGCTTCCAGGTCCTCGGCGACGGCCTGATCCGAATGGAGTACTCGCCCACCGGGCACTTCGAGGACGCCCCGACCGTGAACGCGCTCAACCGGCGATTCGCAGTACCGCGCTATCGGGTCAGCCAATCCGGCGGCTGGCTGACGATCACCACGTCCGAGGCCACGCTCCGCTACCGCCCCGGGTCGGGGCCGTTCGGCCCGGACAACACGTCCGTGCGGCTGGCCAGCGGAGACACGGTGAGCCCGCAATGGGAGAACGTGTGCCCGTTCGACCAGGTGTGCGACGCCGGCGCCGCGGCGCTGAGCGGCGGGGCGAACATCCAGACCAACCACGCGAATTATCAGAGCATCGCCGGGTTCATCGCCGGCCTCAACCAGGGCAGCGGCGACGCCACCTGGACCGTCCTCGGCGCGCCCGCCGGCCAGGCCGTAGTCACCGTCCGCTATGCGAACTACATCGGCGGCCTCGGAGGCCCGGCGCCGCGCACGATCGACTTGACCGTCAACGGCTCGGATGTCAAGGCCCTGACGCTGGCGCCCACGAGCAGCTGGGACGACTGGAACACCGTCAGCGCGACGGTACCGCTGACCGCCGGCACGAACACCATCGGTCTGCTGTGCGGCGCGAATGACAGCTGCAACGTCAATGTCGACACCCTGTCGGTGGCGCCGGCGGGCGCTCCGGCGCCCGCGCAACCCGACCTGCACTACCTGGGCGGCTACACCCGCGGGTTCGACACCGCGACCTACGGGCCCGGCTACAGCTGCCCGGCGGGAACGCCTACGGCGGCCCAGTGCACGGCCGCGCTGCCGCAGATGCACCCCGGGATCCTGGACCAGGCCGGCTACCGGCTGCTCGACGACAGCCATAGCGCGGTGTGGACCCCCGACGGCTGGGTGACGCCCCGCGCCGGCGGCGACGTACAGGACGGCTACCTGTTCGTGTACGGCCACGACTACCAGCAGGCGCTAGAGGATCTCAACCGTCTCACCGGTAACTCGCCGCTGCTGCCCGAGTCCACGTTCGGGGTGTGGTTCTCGCGCTACTACCCCTACAGCGCCTCCGACTACGAGGGGTCGCTGATTCCGGCGTTCAGGAAAAACCACGTGCCGCTCGACACCCTGTCGGTCGACACCGACTGGAAGGCGCCGAACGCCTGGAACGGCTGGGAGTGGAACTCGAACTTGTTCCCGGACCCCAAGGGCTTCCTGAACTGGGCCGCCCAGCAAGGGATCCACGTCACGCTGAACATCCACGCGAGCATCCAGGACGACGACCCACAACTGGCTGCAACCCAGGCTCTCGCCGGCACTTCCCTCGTCGACGACAGCGTGTGCTTCGCCCCGGGCGGGATGTGCAAGGTATGGGACTGGAGCAGCGTCCCGCAGGCCGAGTCGTACTTCGCTCTCCATCAGCCGTTCGAGTCGCAGGGCGTGTCGTTCTGGTGGCTCGACTGGTGCTGCGACAGCTCGACCGCGTCGAACCCCGGCGTCACCCCCGACGCCTGGATCAACCACCTGTACGCCCAGGAGCTCGCCAACAAGAATCAGCGAGGTTTCGTCCTGTCACGCACCGGTAGCTCCTACCAGAATCCCGACGAGGTCTACCCGGCCGGTCCATGGGCCGGGCATACCTCGACGCTCGCGTTCACCGGCGACACGTGGGGGACGTGGAACACACTGGCCTTCCAGGTTCATCTGACCGCCGACGAGGCCAGCATCGACGAGCCCTACGTCAGCGACGACATCGGCAGCTTCCTCGGCCAGCCGCCTGGTGATCCCACGGCGGTGACGTCCGATGACCCCGATATCTACGCCCGCTGGGTGCAGCTCGGCGCGTTCCAGCCGATCCTCCGGCTGCACTCGAGTCACGCCCTTCGCCTGCCATGGGACTACCCGCAGCCCGCCAACGGGATCGCCGCGGACTTCCTGCGCCTGCGCGAGGCGCTCGTGCCGTATACATACACGCTCGCGGACGAGTCGGTGAACAGCGGCTTGCCGATCACGCGGCCGCTGTATCTCGACTATCCCGGCGAGCCCGCGGCGTACTCCAACCCCGGCGAGTACCTGTACGGCCCGGATGTGCTGGTGGCGCCGGTGACCACGCCCGGGAACGTCAGCACCGAGTCGGTGTGGTTCCCGCCCGGCCAGTGGACCGACTGGTTCACCGGAGCGACGTTCACCGGCCCCTCGACGCAGACATTGACCGTCCCGCTCGACCGGACGGGAGTGTTCGTCAAGGCCGGCGGCATCGTCCCCGAGCAGGCGCGGATGGAGCACGTCGGAGCCCGACCCGGCGCCCCGACGATCGTGCGCGTATATCCCGGCGACGCCGGGCGCTTCTCGCTGTATGAGGACGCCGGAAGTGGCACCGGTTACCTGCACGGCGAGGACAGCCACACTCAGATCGCGACGTGGCCCTCGCGGGACGGGCGAGACACCAACGTGGCGATCGGACCGGCCGCCGGCCGCTATCCGGGGCAGCCGAGCGTCCGGAGCTTCAGGGTGCAGATCGAGCGCGTGAGCGCACCGGATCGGGTGCTGCTCGACGGCCGGCGCCTCGGTCCGGGTGCATGGAGCTATGACCGGGCGACTCACACGCTGGTCGTATCGGATGACGACCTGCCGCTGCACGCCGGGGCGCTGGTCACCGCGCGGGGTGCGACCCCGATCACCTCGGCCGAGCCCGCCGCGGTAGACCTCAATATCGACCCGTCGGCGCCGCTGAGCCTCGCGGCCGGTAGCTCCACCACGGTCAAGACCACCGAGCGCAACGACGGCCCGGGGGCCGCACGTCGGTTGGCCGTGGCGCTGAGCGCCCCGGCGGGTTGGACGGTCGCGCCGGCGTCGCCGGTGCGCGCCGGCGGCCTAGCCGACGGCGCCGCGGTCACCCAGTCGTGGACGGTGACCGCGCCCTCAGGCTCGACCTCGCCGGTGACCGCCGCCCTGGCGGCCACGGTGACCTACCGGAGCGCCGGCCGGGCCGAGACCGTCACCGCTACCCAACAGGGGCCGCCGGCGCCGGCGCCGCCCCCCGTCCCCGTGATCACCTCGACCTCGCCCGCGAGCCCCGCTCCGGGCGACGCGGTCACGCTCACCGGGCAGAACTTCGGCGCCAGCCAGGGATCGAGCTATCTCACGCTCGCGCAACCGGGGATCAGCTGGGGAGCGCCCTTCGACGGGGCCAAGCTCACGATCACGAACTGGAGCGACACCTCGATCACGTTCGATCTGCCGCCCGACAGCCGGCCGTTCCCGCTCACCCCCGGGTCGGCAACGGTCACGGTGACGGTGGCCGGGCAGACGTCGCCGGCGGCGACCCTGAACATTGCCGCGGGGACGGCGCCGTCGATCTCCTCGGTGTCGCCCTCGAGCACGGCCCCGGGGACCACGGTCACGCTCACCGGGCAGAACTTCGGCGCGACGAAGGGCTCGAGCTATCTGACGCTGGCCCAGGGCGGGACGAGCTGGGGCGCGCCGTTCGACGGTGCGACGCTGACGATCACGAGCTGGAGCGACACCTCGATCACGTTCCAGCTCCCTCCTGACAGCCCGCCGTTCCCGCTTACCCCCGGCTCGGCGACGGTCGCGGTCACGGTTGGGAGTCAGGTCTCGAACACGGAAACCGTCTCGATCACGTAACGGTTAGAAGTCCTCGAAGCGGACGTCGACCTGCTCGCGGGCGTCGCGCTCCTCGACCTTGGCGAGCGCCCGCAGCGTCTCCCGATCGGCCGCCGACTCGGGCGGACCGAGCAGGCTGCGCGGCCACAGCCGGCGCACCACGACGGTATTGATCTCGGCGGCGTACATCGTCAGCTGCGCGATCAGGTGCAGCCACACGAGCAGCCCGATCACGGTGGCGAACGTGCCGTATGTGTTGCTCGCGCGCTTGATCACGTGGTTGATGTAGATGCTCCCGACCAGCTGGAGGACCCCGAGGAACACCGCGGCGATCCCAGCGCCCAGCCAGAGGTGGCGGGTGGGGATCGTCGCGGCGGTGAGGAACCGGAATGCCGCGACGTACAGCCCAAAGTTGATCCCCAGCCCGACCGTATAACCGGCGATCTTGGTGAACGTGCCGTGAAACGCCGTGGTCACGAGCCCGGTGATGACGGCCCCGAGCACGAACAGCACACCGAGGCACATCAGCAGCAGCAGCCCCCGCACTCGCTTGCGCAGGAAGTCGGGGCGATCCTTGTACGGGACGGCCCACACCCGATCGAACGCGTTCTGGGCCGCCTGGGTGACCCCCAGCCCACCCCACAGCGAGGTGAGTAGGCCGAGGACCAGCGCGGTGACCTTTCCGGTGAGCGCCTGCGACTGCAACTGATCGCCGACGACCGGGAACTGGGCGAGTACCGAGGTCGTGACGTCGTGGTACAGCTCCTTGTTTCCCTGGAGTACGAACGCCAGGATCGTCGTGAACACGAGCAGCAGCGGGAAGATCGAGAAGAACGCGTAGTACGCGACGAGCGCGGCGAGCTGGCCTGCGGAGTCGTTGCCGAATTTCCTGATCACGGCCATCGGAACTGCCCACGCGGGATGGCGCTGTTGGAAGCGATCGAACCGCTTGATTGGGCTGAGCAGATCCACGTTCCGGTCCTACCCCAACGCAAATAGCGAAAAAGCGTCGCCGTATAGTGACGCCGGTGGCAGCTGTACGTGCGAGCGGCCTCGTCAAGCGGTTCGAGACGACGGTCGCGGTGGATCGGGTCGATCTCGTCGTCGAGGACGGCGAGGTTCGTGGGCTGCTCGGCCCCAACGGCGCCGGCAAGACCACGCTGCTGCGTCTGCTGTTCGGACTGGTGGCGGCCGATGAGGGCGAGATCGCGCTGTTCGAACGGCCGCTGGGCGGGGCCGAATCGCTCAACCTCGACGGCGTGGCCGGGTTCGTCGAGGAGCCCACGTTCTACCCGTACCTGTCCGGGCGGGTGAACCTCGAGCTGTTCGCCGAGCTCGACGGCGGCGCCGACGCGGGTCGCGTCGAGGAGGTCCTCGAGCGCGTCGGCCTCGCGACACGCGGCGGCGATCGGGTCAGCGGCTACTCGACCGGCATGCGCCAGCGTCTCGGGATCGCCGCCGCACTGCTTCGCTCGCCGCGGCTGCTGCTGCTCGACGAGCCGACGAGCGGCCTCGATCCGGCCGGCGCCCGGGACATGGGCGGGCTCGTCCGCCGGCTCGCCGCCGAGGGCACCGCCGTGCTGCTCTCGAGCCACCTGATCGGGGATCTCGAGAACGTGTGCGACACGTTCACCGTGCTTCGCCTCGGCAAGGTGGTTTGGAACGGGACCGCGGCGCAGATCCGCGATCAGGCGCCGGGATCGGCCTACCGGCTCGCCACGAGCGACGATGCCCGCGCGCTCGCGATCGCCGAGCAGCACCCGCAGATCCACGCCACGCGATCGCAGACCGGCGAGATCCGGCTCGCGGTGCAGGGACGCGTGGACGCATACGTGCTCGACCTCGGGCGGGCCGACATCGCAGTCCGACGCCTCGAGCTCGTCGTGAGCCCACTGGAGTCGATGTTTTTCGCGCTCACGAGCGACGTCGAGCTCGACTCGGCGGGGCTCGCCGAGCTCGCCGAAGCGGCGCTCGCGGGGACATGAGCGCGACGCACGCCCTGAGGCCCGGAGAGGCCTTCCCGAGTGACGCGGCGCGGCGCCACGGTAGCGTCTGGAGCGTCTACCGGGCCGAGCGGCGCAAGCTCGCGACCCAGCTCTCTACGCGGCTGCTCGCGCTCATCTGCGTCCTCGGTCCATTCGCGTTCGCCGGCGTGCTCAGGATCCAGTCCGGCAGCCCCGCGGACACGCTGTTCGGCGTATGGGTCCACTCCTCCGGGTTCGCGCTGTCGCTGGTCGTCCTGTCGTTCTGTGGCGCCTGGGGGTTCCCGGTGGTCGCCGGCGTGCTAGCCGGCGACATCTTCGCCTCCGAGGACCGCTACGGGACCTGGAAGATGGTGCTGACCAGATCCTCGACCCGCCGAGACCTGTTCGCCGGCAAGGTGCTGGCGGCGTTCACGTTCTCGATCGGTCTGCTCGTGCTGCTGGCGGCGTCGAGCCTCCTCGCGGGCGTACTGCTCGTCGGCACGGGCGACCTCGTGAGCCTCGGCGGCACGACGTTTTCGGCGGGGCACAGCCTCGCGCTCGTGGTCACCGCGTGGCTCCTCGACATCCTCCCGATGCTCGCGTTCACCAGCCTCGCTGTGCTGTTCTCGGTGGCGACGCGGAACGGGATCGTGGGCGTGGTCGGACCGGCGATCGTCGCCCTCGTGATGCAGCTCTTGCTGCTCGTCGGGTCGGGCGTATGGATGCACATGCTGCTGGCGGGGTCGGCGTTCGGCGGGTGGTACGCGCTGTTCACGGCGCATCCGTATTACGGGCCGCTGGCGATCGCGTGCGTCGTCAGCGTGATTTGGATCGCGGCCTGCCTGACTGGGTCGTGGCTGATCCTCCGCCGGCGCGATTTCGCGGGTGCGCCGGTCGCGCGCCGGGCGGGCTGGGTGATGCCGGTCCGCGTGGCGGTCGGCGCCGCCGCGCTGATCGCGTTCCTGGCGATCGCCGGCAACTGGGGTCCGGCCGGCGACACCGCCGCGAAGCTGAAGGCGAGCATCGATCCGGCATTCAACAACCTGACCCTGCTCCAGCAGCGCGAGCTCGGCCGGACGGTGGCGCCGGGCGCCAAGCTCAACGTGCTCACGAACTGCAGCCGGCGCGCGAGCACCCCTGCCGGCCCCGGCGACTGGATCTGCACGCTCGACGTGTTCATCCCGCAGCCCGGCGCCGTTCCGTTTCAGCAGACGCCGGTCACCTACGACGTGAGCGTCCAGTCGAATGGGTGCTACAAGGCCGAGTCGCCGCCTTCGTTCGTCGGTCAGCAGACGATGAAGGACTCAGCCGGCAACCAGGTCGTGAACCCGCTGTTCGTGATCTACGGCTGCTTCAACCCGCTGTAGCCCTCGACCGTCAGCAGCACGCGCTTGCGGTCGAGTCCACCGGTGTAGCCGCCGAGGCCGCCGCCCGAGTGCAGGATGCGGTGGCAGGGGACGACGATCGGGATCGGGTTCGAGCCGAGTGCGTTGCCTGCGGCGCGGTACGCGCGGGCGTTGCCGGCCTCGGTCGCCACCTGCTTGTAGGTCGCGGTCGAGCCGAACGGGATCCGCGCCGTCGCCTCGAGCACGCGCCGGCCGAAGCCGCGCGACAGCTGCCAGTCGAGCGGGAGGTCGAACTCGTGACGCCGGCCGGCGAAGTACTGGTCGAGCTCACGGCGCGGATCGTCGAGCCGGCGCGCGACGTGCAACACCCGCGGAGAGACGTTGGTCGCGAGCTGCTCGAGGACCTCGTCCTCGTCTTCGTGGTCGACGTAGGCCAGGCGCACCAGCCCGCGCGGGGTGGTCGCCAGCAGCAGCGTCCCGAGCGGCGAGTCGGTGGTGGCGTAGGCGACGTCGAGCAGCCCGGCCGCCGCCGCGGCCTCGCCGATGTCGGGCAGCTCTGGCGTCGCCGATTCGGCGCTCCGCTTCAGATCAAGTTCGAGGTTCATGCGCTGGTACTCCGTTCGCAGTCGCTTGAGGGCTTCGTGGACGTTGCGGCGCGCCGCGTCCTGGCTCGTGCTCATGACGGCTGCGATCTCCTCGTAGCCGGCGTCGGCCAGGTAGCGCAGGGCGAGCGCGGTGCGCTGCTTGTCGGGCAATTCGCGGACGCGCTCCCACAAGCCGTCGTCGGGCAGAGCCGGCGCGGCGTCCACGGGGATGTCCGGGACCTCGCCGACCGGGACCGCGGTCCGCCGGCGGGTCCGGATGTGGTCGATCGCCTTGCGGTAGGCGACCGTGAACACCCACGACCGCAGATTCGAGGCGTCGCGCAGCTTGGGGTAGGCGCGGAGCGCCGCCAGCCACGTCTCCTGGTAGCAGTCGTCGGCGTCGACGGCGCCGACGGTCGCCACCAGGAAGCGGTGGACGTCGCGCCCGTGGGCGTCGAGCAGGGATTGAAAGGGGGGGAGGTGCACCGGTGATGAAACGCCTCGGCGGGGCATTCCGTGAGATGGTGGCGGACGCCGGCCGGAGGGTGCAAAACGCAGCAAACCCCGGACCGCAGCCCCGCCCGGGCGACATGAGCGCCTCAGCGGCGCTTATCTCGCCATGGCGATGATTCCGGGGCGGCTTTGGCGTCTTATGGACGGGGCGTCGCCGGCCTCGCGCCGGCAATCCGCCCGTCACCCCTTGCCACCACGACCCGTTCGCTATACAAGGACATCTATGGCCCGTGCAATCTGGTCAGGCGCGATCAGCTTCGGACTCGTCAACGTGCCCGTCAAGCTGTACACCGCGACCTCGCCCAAGACCGTCCGCTTCAACCAGCTCTCCAACAAGACCGGCGCGCGCATCCGGCAGAAGCGCGTCGACCCGACGACCGACGAAGAGGTGCCCTACGAGGACATCGTCAAGGGCTACGAGATCACGCCCGATCGCTACGTGGTGATCACCAACGAGGAGCTCGACGCGCTCGATCCCAAGGCGACGAGGACGATCGACATCGAGGAGTTCGTCGACCTGTCCGAGATCGACCCGATCTACTACGACCACAACTACTATCTCGCGCCCACGGCCGGTGGCGCCAAGGCCTACCGCCTGCTGCTCGACGCGATGCGCGACTCCGGCAAGGTCGGGATCGGCAAGGTCGTCCTGCGCTCCAAGCAGCAGCTCGCCGCTCTGCGACCCACCGGGGATGTGCTGACGCTCACCACGATGCTGTGGGGGGACGAGGTGCTGCCCGCCGACCGGCTCGACGAGATCGGGGAGATCGAGGAGGCGTCGGCCACGGACCGCGAGCTGAAGATGGCCGAGCAGCTGATCGCCTCGCTGTCCGCCGAGTTCGAGCCGTCGAAGTTCCGCGACGAGTACCGCGACCGGGTGCTCGAGCTGATCGAGCGCAAGGCCGCCGGCGAGGAGATCGCCGTCCAGCCGCAGGCCGAGGAGCCGGAGGCCGCGCCCGATCTGATGGCCGCGCTCGAGGCCAGCCTGGCCGCTGTCCGCAGCGGCGACGAGGACGAGGCGCCGAAGCCGCGCCGCCGGCGCGAACCGGCCAAATCCGACGATGGCGACGGCGCCGGCAAGTCCCGGAGCAAGGCGAAGGCCAAGACGTAACCCGCAGGGCTCCCGGTCCAGGGAAGGGCGGGCGCCGGCGGGTCAAGGGCCCGGCGCCTCCCGAATCCCGGATGGACCGGGGACCCGCATTCCCTGTCAGGACGGGGATTTGGACCCCGCCCACCCCCCATGGACGCCGCCGGAGGCGGCCCCATAAAACCCATGCTCACGGAGCCGTAACGGGGCGCCAACACTCGCTGGTACATTTCGGCGCTCAGTCTGCACCCGTCTGTGTTCCGCCCCACCCTCCTCCATGTACCGACGTATCGCTCCCCCAGGGGCCACTGGTCTCTACGACCCCGCCAACGAGCACGATGGCTGTGGCATCGCGCTCGTCGCGAAGCTGTGGGGTGAGGCGAGCCACGCCGTCGTCGAAAAAGCCCTGGACGCGCTGGAAAACCTCGAGCATCGGGGCGCGGAGGGCGCGGACCCGAACACGGGCGACGGCGCCGGGATCCTGCTTCAGATCCCCGACGGGTTCCTGAGGGCCGCAGTCGCGGGCGTCGAGCTGCCGCGCCCCGGCCGGTACGGCGTCGGCGTCTGCTATCTGCCGCAGGACGAGGAGCGCCGGGTCGTGCTCGAGCAGCTGATCGAGGACACGATCGAGGCCGAGGGGCAGCGGGCGATCTGGTGGCGCGACGTGCCGGTCGACGAGCGCCACGTGGGCGAGACCGCGCAGCTGTCGGCGCCGGTGATCCGCCAGGTGCTGATCGCGGCCTCGGACAAGATCGAGAACCAGGACGCATTCGAGCGCAAGCTGTACGTGATCCGCCGCGTGATCGAGCGCGCCGCTGGTCGCGACCTGGCGCTTCCGAGCTTCTCGAGCCGCACGCTGATCTACAAGGGGATGCTGACCGCGCCGCAGCTCCCGCGCTACTTCACCGATCTGCGAGACCCGCGCGTCGCGTCGCGGCTGGCGCTCGTGCACTCGCGGTTCTCGACGAACACGTTCCCGAGCTGGGAGCTCGCCCACCCGTACCGGATGATCGCCCACAACGGCGAGGTCAACACGCTCCGGGGCAACGTCAACTGGATGCGGGCGCGCGAGTCGCAGCTCGCCTCCGAGCTGTTCGGCGACGACCTCGAGAAGGTCATCCCGGTCGTCCGCGAGGGCGGCTCGGACTCGGCGATCTTCGACAACGTGCTCGAGCTGCTCGTCCTGAGCGGCCGCTCGATCCCGCACGCGGTGATGATGATGGTCCCCGAGGCCTACCGGACGCGCAAGGACCTCGACCCCGACGTCAAGGGCTTCTACGACTTCCATTCGTGCCTGATGGAGCCGTGGGACGGTCCCGCGGCGGTGGTGTTCACCGACGGGCGCCTCGCCGGCGCGGTGCTCGACCGCAACGGCCTGCGGCCAGGGCGCTGGATTCAGGACACCGAGGGGTACGTGGTGCTCGCATCCGAGACCGGCGTGATGACCGTCGCTCCCGAGCACGTCCAGCGCAAGGGGCGGCTGGCCCCCGGCAAGGTGTTCCTCGTCGACCTCGAGGAGGGGAAGATCGTCGAGGACGAGGAGGTCAAGCGCCGCGTCGCCCGTAAGCGGCCCTACGGCGAGTGGTACGAGCGCTCCGTCGTGCACATCGACGACCTTCCCGAGCGCGATCCGCGCACGCCCCGGATCGAGCCGTTGCGCTCCAAGCAGCTCGCGTTCGGGTACTCGCAGGAGGACCTGCGGATGATCATCGCCCCGATGGCGACCAAGGCCGAGGAGCCGGTGGCGAGCATGGGCAACGACGCTGCGCTCGCGGTCATGTCCGACCGCCAGCCGCCGCTGTTCGCGTACTTCAAGCAGCTGTTCGCCCAGGTCACGAATCCGCCCATCGACCCGATCCGCGAGAACGTGGTGATGTCGCTGCAGGCGGGCGTGGGCGCCGAGGTCAACCTGCTGTCAGAGAACCCCGAGCAGGCCCACCAGCTCGTGATGGACCAGCCGATCCTCCGCAACCAGGAGCTCGAGAAGCTCCGTCAGGTCTCGCACGAGATCTTCTTTGCGGCGACGCTCGACATCACGTGGCCGATCGAGCAGGGGCACGAGGGGATGGAGGGCCGGCTCGAGGCGCTGTGCGAGGAGGCCGCCCGCTACGTCGACAACGGCGCGAACATCCTGATCCTGTCCGACCGCAACCTCGGCGCCGAGCGGGTCGCGACGCCGTCGCTGCTCGCGGTCGCCGCGGTGCATCATCATCTGGTGCGGCGCGGAACGCGCTTGCGGACGGGTCTGGTGATCGAGTCGGGCGAGCCGCGCGACATCCACCACATGGCGACCCTGATCGGCTACGGCGCGGCCGCGATCAACCCGTACGTGATGTTCGAGTCGCTCGACGAACTGGCCGACCGTGCGTTGCTGCCCGAGGACCTCCCGCGCGAGGAGGCCGAGATGCGGATCGTCAAGGCGATCGGCAAGGGCCTCATGAAGACGATCTCGAAGATGGGGATCTCCACGATCCAGTCCTACTGCGGCGCGCAGATCTTCGAGGCGGTCGGGCTCGAGCCGGCGCTGATCGACAAGCACTTCACGGGCACGGCGTCGCGGATCGGCGGGGTCGGCCTGGAGCAGCTCGCCCAGGAGGCGATCGAGCGCCACTTCCGCGCGTATCCGCGCACGGACCGCGAGGTCCTCCCGGTCGGCGGCGTGCTCCAGTGGCGCCGGAACGGCGAGCTCCACGTGTGGAACCCGGACACGATCGCCAACCTCCAGCACGCGGTGCAAGGACAGAACGGCGACCCGCGCAAGACGTACGGCGAGTTCGCGCACCTGGCCAACGATGACTCGGTTCGCCGCGGGTTGCTCCGCGGCTTGATGACGCTGCGGCTCGCGGACGAGCCCGTGCCGCTCGACGAGGTCGAGCCGGCGACTCAGGTCGTCAAGCGGTTCACGACCGGTGCGATGTCGCTCGGCGCGCTCGGGCGCGAGGCCCACGAGACGCTCGCGATCGCGATGAACCGGATCGGCGCGCGCTCGAACACCGGCGAGGGCGGGGAGGACGCCTCACGCTACGTGCCGGACGCGAACGGCGATCTGCGCCGCTCGGCGATCAAGCAGGTCGCCTCCGGGCGGTTCGGCGTCACCGTTCACTACCTGGTCAACTGCGACCAGCTCCAGATCAAGATGGCCCAGGGCGCGAAGCCGGGCGAGGGCGGCCAGCTCCCCGGCCACAAGGTCGACGAGTACATCGCGTGGCTGCGGAACTCGACGCCGGGCGTGGGCCTGATCTCGCCGCCGCCGCACCACGACATCTATTCGATCGAGGACCTCAAGCAGCTGATCTACGACCTGCGGTGTGCGAATCCGACCTCGTCGGTATCGGTCAAGTTGGTCAGCGAGGTGGGCGTGGGGACGGTCGCGGCGGGAGTCGCCAAGGCGAACGCCGACCACGTGACGATCGCCGGCCACGACGGCGGCACCGGCGCCTCGCCGCAGTCCTCGGTCCAGGGCGCCGGCGTGCCGTGGGAGATCGGGCTGGCCGAGACCCAGCAGACGCTCTTGTTGAACGATCTCCGCACGCGGATCACGGTCGAGGTCGACGGCGGGATGCGGACCGGGCGAGACGTGGTCGTGGCAGCGCTGCTCGGCGCCGACGAGTTCGGGTTCTCGACCGCTCCGCTGATCGCGATGGGCTGCATCATGATGCGCGTCTGCCACCTGAACACCTGCCCGGTCGGGATCGCCACCCAGGATCCCGAGCTGCGCAAGCGGTTCCGCGGAACACCCGAGCAGGTCGTGAATTACCTGATGCTGGTGGCCGAGGAAGTTCGCGAGATCATGGCCTCGCTGGGCATCCGGCGGTTCGAGGAGATGATCGGGCGGTCCGAGCTGCTCGACACCGAGCGTGCGATCGACCACTGGAAGGCGAGCCGGGTCGATCTGTCGATGGTGCTCGACTCGCCGGATCTGCCGCCGGGCACCCCACGCCGGCGTACACGCGCCCAGCAGCCGGTGCTCGACGATGCCTTGGATTGGGAGCTGGTGCGCCGGTGCGCGCCGGCGCTCGAGCGCCGCGAGCCGGTCAAGCTCGGGCCGATTCCGGTTCGCAACGTCAATCGGACTGTGGGCGGGATCCTTTCGGGAGAGATCGCGCGCCGTCACGGCGCCGCCGGCCTCGACGAGGGCACGATCGAGATCTCGTTCAGCGGCTCGGCCGGGCAGAGCTTCGCGGCCTGGCTGGCTCCCGGGGTGACGTTCTCGCTCCGCGGCGAGACTAACGACTATGCCGGCAAGGGCCTGTCGGGCGGGGTGGTGGCCGTCCGGCCGCCCGAGGGCTTCCGCTTCCGGGCCGAGGACAACATGATCGTCGGCAACACCGTCCTGTACGGCGCCACTGCCGGCCGCGCGTTCTTCCGCGGGCTCGCCGGCGAGCGCTTCGCGGTCCGCAACTCGGGCGCGTGCGCGGTGGTCGAGGGCGTCGGCGACCACGGCTGTGAGTACATGACCGGTGGGCGGGTGATCGTGCTCGGGCGCACCGGGCGGAACTTCGCCGCCGGGATGAGCGGCGGGATCGCGTACGTGTACGACTTCGACCGGCGGTTCGAAGGACGGTGCAACCTCGAGCTGGTGGACCTGGAGGAGCTTTCCGACGACGACTCGGTTTCGGTTCGGGACCTGATCTCAGAGCACGCGGCGCGGACGGGGTCGATCGTGGCGCGAAACGTGCTCGCGTCGTGGGACCGCGCCAGCGAGCGGATGGTCAAGGTGATGCCGCGCGATTACAAGCGCGCGCTGGCCGCCGCCGAGCGCGAGGCGGTCGAGGCCTGATGGGCGAGGCGGTCAGAGCCTGATGGGCGAGCTCGGCGCGTTCCTGAAGATCCACCGGGTCGGCTTCGAGAAGCGCGACCCGGAGCAGCGGGTCCACGACTACAAGCAGTACTTCGGGCTCCAGCCCGATGCCGAGCTCCAGCGCCAGGGTGCCCGGTGCATGGATTGCGGGGTGCCGTTCTGCCACGAGGGCTGCCCGCTCGGCAACCTGATCCCCGACTGGAACGACCTCGTGTATCGCGGCAAGTGGCGGGAAGCGATCGACCAACTCCACGCCACCAACAACTTCCCGGAGTTCACCGGCCGCATCTGCCCGGCCCCGTGCGAGTCGGCGTGCGTGCTGGCGGTCAACGACGACCCGGTGACGATTGAGCAGATCGAGATGGCGATCG
The DNA here is from genome assembly GCA_963737055.1 of uncultured Solirubrobacterales bacterium. Taxonomy (GTDB): domain Bacteria; phylum Actinomycetota; class Thermoleophilia; order Solirubrobacterales; family Solirubrobacteraceae; genus Palsa-465. The sequence goes on from CAVTRE010000007.1 coordinate 514,346, forward strand.
CCGAGCGCGCGTTCTCCGAGGGCTGGATCGTCGCGACCCCGCCGGAGCGGCGGACCGGCAAGACCGTAGGGGTGATCGGGTCCGGGCCGGCCGGCCTCGCGGTCGCCGACGAGCTCAACCGCTGCGGCCACACCGTGACCGTGTACGAGCGCGACGAGGGTCCTGGGGGCATGATGCGGTTCGGGGTCCCCGACGCCAAGCTCGAGAAGCGGGTCATCGATCGGCGGGTCGACATCCTCGCGGCCGAGGGGATCGAGTTCGTCTACAACACCGACGTGGGCGTAGCGGTGTCGACCTCGGAGATCTCCGCGCGCCACGATGCCCTGGTGGTCGCGATCGGCTCGCGCCTCCACCGCGACCTCGACGCCCCCGGGCGGAGCCTCGGCGGGATCCACTTCGCGATGGACTACCTATACCAGCGCAATCGCTGGGTGGCGTTCGAGGAAGGGCGGCCCTCGCGCGCCCCGGCGCCCGGAACCGAGATCAGCGCCGCGGGCAAGAAGGTGATCGTGGTCGGCGGTGGCGACACCGGAATGGACTGCATCTCGAACTCGCATCGCGAGGGCGCCGAGAAGGTCACGATGCTCGACGTGTACGCCCAGATCCCCGAGAGCGGGCGGGACTCGAGGCACCCGTGGCCGCTTCCGCCCAAGCGCACGCTGTCCACGTACGCGCTTGACGAGGGCGGGAAGCGCCGGTGGGGGACCGAGGTGACCGGGTTCGGCGGCCGCGACGGGCACGTCAGCCACGTGTACGCGCGCAAGGTGACCGGGACCTCATCGCGCGACCTGACGCCCGTCCCGGGGTCCGAGTTCGTGCTCGAGGCCGATCTGGTGCTGATCGCCATCGGGTTCGAGGGTCCAGAGCGGGGCGGGCCCGTCGGGGACCTCGATCTCGAGCTCGACAAGCGGGGAAACATCCGCACCGAGATGACGTACCGCTCGTCGGTGGACGGCGTGTACGCGTGCGGCGACGCCCGGATCGGGCAGTCGCTGATCGTCACCGCGATCGCCGAGGGACGGAAGTGCGCCCGGGTCGTCAACAACGACCTCGGTGGCAGTCCGATGGACGCCGACCGGGAGATGCTGGCGATCGGCGCATGGAGCGGCGAGGCCGACCGCACGCTGCGTCACGAGGCCGAGGCTGCGGGCACGGTGCGGGCCGGCGAGGAGTTCTTTACCGGCCCCGGCGCGCAGGGCCGCTAACCGGTTGTGAACGTTCGTCCCGAGGGTTCAAAACCAACAGTTCCGATACCCCACGTTTGACCTCGGTTACAGGTGGGAATGGTAGTGTTAGCGGCGCGATTCGCGTGGTGGAGCGGCCTGCGAGGGAAATTTAGGTTTAGACAGAGCTTGGGACGGGGAAACTCGCCCCTGTCGGTCAGGGAACTGCGCCCCCACTTCCCTGACTCTCCGGGGGGCCCAGATGGATCTGGGCCCCCCGGGCTCTTTAATGCCTGCGGTCCCGGGGGTGAACGCGGTCTCGGGGGTGACCGGGACCTCGCGGCCCATAATGGAGCGCATGCCAGCGCTAGCGCTCGCGGGAGCGGCGGTGACGGCGAGCGGCGAGGGTGGGGTCCAACACCACGCCTCGGTCGGCTCGACGATCACCCACCTGATCAACTCGGCCGGAACGTTCCTGTCGCAGCTCACCAGCCTGAGCTGGTTCGCGCTGCTGGTGGGGCTGGCGCTGTACGCCGTGTACCTGCTGCTGCGCTCGCGGGCGCTCTGGGGCGCGCTCCGGGCGGCCTATCCGGGCACGCGAATCCGCTGGCGCGACGTGTGGGGCGCCTACATGGTCGGCTACGCGATCAACAACGTGTTCCCGCTCGGAGGCGGAAGCATCGCTCAGCTGTACCTGACCCGGATGGCGATTCCCGAGAGCTCCTATCCGACCGTCGCTTCGGCGCTCTCGACCGGGGTGATCTTCGACTGGTTCATGGGCCTGCTCGTGATGTGCTTCGCGTTCACCCAAGGGGTGTTCCCGAAGCCTCCGGACTTCTCGAAGCTACCCGCGTTCGACATCAGCTTCTTCGCGTCGCACGTGCGCTTCACGTTGTTCCTGCTGACCGTGCTGGCGGTCGGTTTCCTGGTGGCGTTCGCGCTGCTCTCAGCGCGGGTCAAGGCGTTCTGGGAACGGGTGCGGCAGGGGTTCGCGATCCTGCGCGACTGGCCGCGCTACCGCCGGGACATGGCGGCGTGGCAGTTCGCGAGCTGGATCGCGCGGTTTGCGGCGTACTGGTTCTTGTTGGACGCGTTCCACATCGGCGGATCGGTGCGCAACGCGCTGCTGGTGCTCGGGGTGCAGGTGGTGGCGTCGGTATTCCCGTTCACGCCGGGCGGCGCCGGCGTCCAGCAGGCGCTGCTGCTGACGATCTTCGCCCACAATCAGTACGTGGCCTCATTCTCGGTTGGGCAGCAGATCGCGACGGCCGTGCTGACCACGGCGTGCGGGTTCGCGGCGCTCGTGCTGATCTTCCGGTTCCGGAGCTTCCGGGAGGTGATCGCGCGCGGCAAGGCGCACCGGCGCGAGGAGGGGATGGCGGTCGGGGCTTGAACTCTTTTGGTAGTCCGGCAGTGTTGTTATCGGCGATGAGCGAGTTCTTAGAGCCTCGGGGCGCGTATCCGTGGGCTGCTGTACGGTCGGCGCCATGACAACCAGCGGTGCACGGCAAGTGGCGCCGGCGACGCTCGAGCAGGCCCCGGGGACGGCGATGCTCCGACTGGTGATCACCGGCTCGGTCGATGACGGCAAGAGCACCCTGATCGGCCGGTTGCTGTACGACTCGAAGCAGATCCTGACCGATCAGCTCGAGGCCCTGCGGGCCGCGTCCGCGCGGCGCAACGGCGCGCGCGGGCTCGACCTCTCGCTGCTGACCGACGGCCTGCGGGCCGAGCGCGAGCAGGGGATCACGATCGATGTCGCCTACCGCTACTTCCAGACCCCGCACCGCAAGTTCATCATCGCCGACACCCCCGGCCACGAGCGCTACACGCGGAACATGGTCACCGGCGCGTCGACGGCCGACCTGGCGGTGATTCTGATCGACGCGCGGCAGGGCGTCGTCGAGCAGACGCGGCGCCACGCGTTCATCGCCTCGCTGCTCGGAATCAGACATCTCGTCGTGTGCGTCAACAAGATGGACCTGGTCGACTATTCGGAAGCGCGGTTCGAGCAGGTCGCGCAGGACTTCCGCGAGTTCTGCGCGCGGCTGGAGACGACCGATGTGACCTTCATCCCGATTTCGGCCGTTCACGGCGAGAACGTGGTCGGGCGCTCCGAGGAGATGGATTGGTATCAGGGGCCCGCGCTCCTCTACCACCTCGAGCACGTCCACATCTCCTCTGACCGCAACCTGATCGACTGCCGGCTTCCCGTTCAGTGGGTGATCAGGACGAGCCCCGGCTCAGCCCCGGCCCCGGAGCCCCCCATCTGGCCGGGCGCGGGCTTGGTGGCGGACTCGGGGCGGGGTACGCGCGGCTACCGCGCGTACGCCGGTCAGATCGCCGCCGGCGTGTTCCGGGCCGGTGATCCGGTGGTCGTGCTGCCATCGGGCGACGAGACGCGCATCGCGTCGGTTGAGAGCTTCGACGGACCGCTGGCCGAGGCGTGCGCGCCGATGTCGATCGCGCTGCGGCTCGAGGACGACCTCGACATCTCGCGCGGGGACACGATCTGCCGCCCCCACAACCGGCCGACGGTCGACCGCAACCTCGAGGCGATCGTGTGCTGGATGACCGACGCCCCGATCGTCGCCGGCGGCGTCTACGCGATCAAGCACACCACCCGCTCGGCGCGCGCGGTCGTCGAGGAGGTGCGCTACCGGATCGACGTCAATACCCTGCACCGCGACGCTTCGGCGAGCCAGCTTGGGCTCAACGACATCGGCCGGATCCGGCTGCGCACGACTGTGCCGATGATCTTCGACGAATACCGTCGTAACCGGACGACGGGCAGCTTCATCCTGATCGACGAGGCCACCAACGCGACCGTCGGCGCCGGCATGATCATCGAGGCGCACATCGAGAACCCCGACGTGCGCCGCGGAGAGGTCACCTGGGATCGGAGCCGTTTGGCGCGCGGAGCCCGGTGGGCGCTGCTCGGCCAGCGCGGCGCCACGGTGTGGATGACGGGCCTCCCGGCCGCCGGCAAGTCGACGATCGCCGCGGCGCTGGAGGAGCGAATCGCGCGCGACGGCTACCGGGTCTATCGGCTCGACGGCGACAACCTCCGCTGTGGGCTCAACAGCGATCTCGGCTTCGATCCGGTCGATCGCGCCGAGAACATCCGGCGAGTGGCTCACGTGGCCAGCCTGTTCGCCGATTCGGGGGCGGTCGCGATCGTGAGCGTGATCAGCCCGTACGAGGTCGACCGGCAGCTCGCGCGCAGCATTCACGAGGGCAGCGAGCTCGATTTCCTCGAGGTGTTCGTCAACACCCCGCTCGACGAGTGCGAGCGGCGCGATCCCAAGGGGCTGTACGCGCGGGCGCGGCGCGGGAAGATCACCGGGTTCACTGGCGTGGACGCGCCGTACGAGACGCCGAAGAATGCCGACATGGAGCTCCGGCCGTGTGAGCACCCGCTGGACGACCTGGTGGAGAACCTCGTGATGGAGTTGCGGGCGCGGGGGGTTTTGGGGGAGCCGCGGTAGGGTCGCCGGGCGTTTGCCGGGCGCGGTCGCCGACGAACGTCAATGGCCGGCACCTGAGGATGGGGCGGCGCTCTGGCCGCGGGCGGTGGCGGGCTGGCGGTGTGGTCGTGGCGCCGTGGCGCTTTGGCCGCGGGCGGTGGCGCGCGGCGGTGTGGTCGTGGCGCCGTGGCGCTTTGGCGCGCGGGCGGTGGCGGGCGGGCGGTGTGGTCGTGGCGCGGTGGCGCTTTGGCCGCGAGCGGTGGCGGGCGGGCGGTGTGGTCGTGGCGCGGTGGCCCCCAGCATGCAAACCCTGACATTCGACGCGCTGCCCGGGGACCGTGGCAGGGCGCGCATGCCCCACGTGCGCCGTCTGCCGCGGTCGACCACGATCGCGCCAAATGGCATGTTTTGCAGGTGATATGGACGGTCGCGCGCGCCGGAGCCCGCCCGGTCGCGCGCGCCGGAGCCCGCCCGCCCACCTAGCCCGCTATCGGGCCGAGCACCGGCTCGCGGCCGTAGGTACTGAACGCGCGAAACCGCGAGAACAGCTTGTGGGCCGGACCGTGGAAGTCGGACGAGCCCGTGGTCAGCAGGCCGAGCTTGGCGCAGCGGTCGGCGAGGAGCTCGGTCTGCTCGCGGGTGTGGGTGGCGTAGAAGCACTCGACGCCGTCGAGCCCCCAGCCTCGGAAGCGATCGATGGCCTCGAGAACTTCGGGCGGATCGGAGATGTCCCAGAACGGGTGGGCCCAGACCGCGACCCCGCCCGCGTCGTGGATTGCTTCGATCGACTCGGCGATCGTGGGTGTCGTCCGGGGCTTGAACGCCGGCTTGCCGTCGATCAGATAGGCCTCGAGAAAGGCCGAGCGCTCGGCCAGGCCCTCGTCGTGCAACCGCTGCGAATTCCCGGGGTGGCGGACGACGGCGTCGGAAATGTGGGGGCGGCCGATCGGCTTTCCCTCCGCCCGGCGCCGTGCGATCTCGGAATCGTCGAACTCGTATCCGAGTTCGCGGAGGGCATCGGCCATGGCCTCGGCGCGGCGCTCGCGGTCCTCGCGCCACGCGCTCAGGCGTTCGCGCAACACGCGGTCGTGGTAATCGACGAGATAACCCAGCACGTGCAGGTCCTGCTTGTTGCGGTCGACCGAGGAGATCTCGACGGCCGGCACGAGACGGACCCCGACCGCGGCGGCGGCGTCGGCGGCGGCCTGAACTCCGTCGACGGTGTCGTGGTCGCTGAGCGCGAGCAGATCGACGCCCGCCTGCGCGGCGGTGGCCACGACGTCGCCCGGCTCGAGCGCTCCGTCAGAGTGGAGCGAGTGGCTTTGGAGATCGAAGGTCGGCGGTTCGGCGCTCAAGCGCCGAGAGGGTAGTGGCTAGCGGCCCGCGCCGGCGCCGACGGCGCCGCTCGGGTCCGGTCAGCTGCGCTGCGCGTGTCCGCAGAAGCTCGATCAGATCCGCCGAGCGACGGAACGGATCGGCGATCGGCTCGCCGCCGTCGAGCGGGAGCGCCGCGCGCAGGCGGCCGTCGACCTCGGCGATCAGCATCGGCCCCCTCGGGGCCGGGGCGCTGTCCAGCTGGGCCAGGATCCGCAGCCGGCGGGTGTCGGTGGCTTCCGCGAGTCGGAGGGTGACGTTGGGCTGACGAGCTTCCATAACCGCCAAAACATATTAGCTGGTTCGTAACCGCTTTACTAGGATTACTGGTTATGAGTAAGCAGCGATCAGCTCCTGGCGAGCTCGAGCGCGTCAGGCGGTTCGTTAACACGCGCCAGATCGGCCGCGGGACGGAGCTTCTGACCGATCCGGCGGCGATGGCCGACTGGTTCGCGGCCGAGGGCCTCGCGCCCGACGGCCTGAGGGCGACTCGCGCGGACCTGTCCCGCGCGATCGAGCTTCGGGAGGCGCTCCGGGGGGTGCTGGCTGCACACAACGTCGGAGAGAGCGCGCGGGCGGAGACGAGCCGCATCCTCGACGCCACCGCTCGTCGCGCCCGGCTGCGGCTCCACTTCGAAGACGACGGCGGCGCGTCGCTCGTACCCGACGCAGCCGGGGTCGACGGCGCGTTCGGACGCCTGCTGGCGATCGTCCATGACGCGATCGCCCAGGGGACCTGGAACCGCCTCAAGGCGTGCCGCGACCACACCTGCGCGTGGGCCTTCTACGACCACACCAAGAACCACTCGGGCGCGTGGTGCAGCATGGAGCGGTGCGGGAACCGGGCGAAGGCGCGGACGCACCGTGAGCGGTACGCAACGCCCGCCGCCGTCCGCCCAGATCGACACGCAACGCCCGCCGCCGTCCGCCCAGATCGACACGCAACGGCCGGCGCCGTCCAAGATCGACACGCAACGCCCGCCGCCGTCCGCCCAGATCGACACGCAACGGCCGGCGCCGTCCAACATCGACACGCACCGCCGGCAAGCTAGGCTGACGGTGTGCCGACCTTCTGCCGCCACAACCGCCTAATCCAGAACTGCCCGATCTGCTCCAAGGAGCAGTCGGTCGAGCTGCGGCCGATCGTCACCTCGAGCGCGCCACGTACCACGCAGCCGCGCGAGAGTACGCCGCGGCCCGGCCGGGCACGCGCGGGATCGGCGGGGCGGTCCGGCGGCTCGCGGTCGGGCGGGTCGGGACGCGGACTGACGGTGCGCCGGGTGGCGCGAGGCGCCGACGACGGCTACCGCTCGTCGCTTGTGATCGGACTGAAGTCGACCGAGGATGCGACACGGCTCGCCGAGGAGCTGGCGTTCGCCGACACTCGCCTAAAGCTGCTCGAGCAGGAACCGCCGGGGCTGTACGCGGGGGTCGCGGACGCGGCCGGCGCGATCGAAGAGCGCAGCTGGCTGGCGTTCCTGATCGCCTATCTGTGCCCGCTAGAGGACGAGGAGCCGTTCGCGGAGATCGAGCGCGTGCGGACGTCGTGGGCCTCGGGTGAGTTGCCGGCGCTCGACGAAGTGCAGCTTGGCCCGCGCACCGCCCATGACCCCTCGCGCGGCACGAGGACACTCGAGGCCTACCGGGCGTGGGCCGCGCGGTCGGGCTCGCAGGCGTCCGCGTACACCGGCGACGCCGCGTGGTCTCCGGAGCGACGGTTCGCGCGCGCGTTCGAGCGTCTGGCGCTTCCCGGGCTGCACCGCGACGCCCGCTACGACCTGCTAGTCACGCTCGGGCGACTCGGGGTCTACGAGATCGACGCCGCCTCGCTCGTCCTCGGTGGCGCGAACGACGTCACGGTCGGCGCCAAGCGCGCGTTCGGGATCGGGGACCCCCTGCTGCTCGAGCGCCGGGCGTCCGATCTCGCCCAGGCGTCGGCCCTCCCGCTCGAGGCGCTCGACCTCGGCCTCCACAACTGGCAGCGGGGCGAGCGGGTCCATCTCGGCGTGCCCGCCGACACCGACCCCGATCCGGAAACGCTCGCCCGCGTGTCCGCGGCGCTCGCTCTCTGACCTCGCCGGCGCGGGCTCTCTGACCTCGCCGGCGCGGGCTCTTTGACCTCGCCGGCGCGGGCTCTCTGACCTCGCCGGCGGCGCCCCGGCGCTCGCACTCTGACCCCGCCGGATACAAAAAGTGCGTTAGGCTTCACAAATCCGGGTACTTGAGTGCCGGTTTCTGCGATGCGCCGCCTGATCTTCCCGTCGTCGCTTTTCATCCTCGTCGCCTCGTTGCTGGTGATCGCGGCGCCTGGTCCCGCCGGCGCTGCCGGCACGGCCCGAAGCGTTCCGCACATCCTGTGCCCGCAGCAGCATGGACAGCCGACCGTGGTCCCGTGCTGCCCGCTCCCGACCAACGCCAAGGCGCGCGCCAGCGCCCAGTACGTTCCGTGCTGCCCGCAGGCGAGCAACCCCTGCTGCACGTCCGGGACCAACTGCTGCACAGCGGGGACGACGTGCTGCACGACCGGGACGACGTGCTGCACGACCGGGACCACGTGCTGCACGACCGGGACGACATGCTGCACGACGAGCTGCCCATCCGGAGGTCTGTCGATCGCGGCGTCGCCCGATCCTTCGACGGCCGGGCGAAAGGTCGTGATTTCAGGCGGGCTGACCAGCAATCCAGCATCCGGCGCCCAGGTCGTGCTGTGGCGAGAGCTGTCCGGCCAGTCGAGCTTCCATCAGCTCGCGCAGACCACGACGGACAGCGCGGGCCAGTACACGTTCACGATGAAAAGCGGGTCGGTCAATGCCGACCAGCAGTGGTACGTGACCTCGAACGGTCTGACGAGCCCGACGCTCGCGCAAAAGGTCAACGCGCTCGTCGGGTTAGCCTCCGCCTCCCACACGGTGACGGCAGGGCAGGCGGTGGCGCTGTCGGGACAAGTCACGCCGTCGCACGCGGGCCAGGTCCTGCTGATCGAGCAGCGCCGCGGGGGATCGTGGGCCGTGATCGGCCGGCCGCGGCTGACGCACGCCTCCGCCTACAAGCTCTCGCATAGATTCATGCACGCCGGGGCGGTCAAGCTGCGGGCGGTGCTGCCGGCCGACGCCCGCAACAACCGCTCGAATTCGCCGACGCTCACCGTCACGGTGAAGTAGCGCACCGAGCGGTCAAGAACCGGTTACGTCCGGTCGACCGCCTACCTTCTGCGGCGTCCGCATCCCCTTACCGGAGCCGCAATGTCACTCTGCTTCATCGAACCTCAGGACGCTATCCGCGTGATCGCCGAGTCGGTGGGGCGTGAGGCGCGTCGCCAGATTCTCGGAGAAGTGGTTCGGGCGTGGGTGGACGAGATCCCCGAATCCGAGCTCGAATCGCACTACGCGAAGGCGCTCGCCGACCTGGACGAGCATGACCTGTCGCTGCTGGCGGCGTGGCACGCTTCGCTCGAGGTCGGGCATCCGCTCCCCAACCGGGAGTTCCTGGTCAACGTTTTCCCATCGCTCGGCGACCACCGGCGCGAGGCGCTGAAGATTGCCGCCGGCTTCCGTGGCGAGGAGGCGTTCGAGGCCGGCGTGGGCGAGGATCAGGCGTTCGACACCGTGCTGCCCTGGCTCTCCGAGGCGCGTTGCGTCGAGCTCGCCAAGGAGTGCCTCGAGCTGTACTGCTGGGATCGGCTGGGCGTAGAGAACTGAGCCGCTTTATCGCCGGCCTCCTCGAGGTCGGCGTCGAGCTCGAACCAGACGCAGAACGCGTCGGCGTCGCTGGCGTCGCTGGCGTCGCTGGCGTCGCTGGCGTCGCTGGCGTCGCTGGCGTCGCTGGCGTCGCTGGCGTCGCTGGCGTCGCCCGGCGCCGTGCCCCAGCGACTAGACAGCCCGTCGACGACGAACAGGCCGTGTCCGCCCGGCTCGCCGGGTCGTGCCGGCGGCAGGCGGGCCGCGTCGAAGCCGGAGCCAGGATCGGTGACCTCGACCCGGATGCGGTCGACGAACAGGGTCATCCGGAGCCCGACCGCGCCGCCGATGCTCAGGGCCGGATGGATCACGGCGTTGGTCACGAGCTCGGAGGTCAGGAGCGTGGCCGTCGCGACGTCCTGCTCTGAGAGGCGCCCGGTGATCGCCTGACGGAGCTCGGCACGCGCCCGGGCCGGCGCATCGGGGGCGCGGTCGAGCTCGATGTCGATCCGTTCGACGAATGGCTCCACGGCCGAGAAATCGCCGGGACTCGGCGTCAGCTCTACGCGCCCGGTGATGCCGGTGATCCGGAGGAGCTCGGTGACCGCCGCCGGCGGCCGGTTGAGCCCGAGCGCGATGCCCTCCTCGCGGGTGCGACCCTCGATCATGATGATCGCCCGCATGCCGGAGGAGTCGATGAACGTCAGCTCGCCGAGGTCGATCACCAGGTTGCGACCGGCGAGGGCGGGGATAGCGGCCTCGAACGCCCCCACGAGCTCGGAGCAAGAAGCACTGTCAAGCTCTCCACCGAGCTTGATCGTGGTCCTGAAATCGTCTTCCTGCGTTTCGAGTCGGAAGTTGGGCAGGGAACCCACCGCGCCGCCTTACCTCATGTGACCGGAAGATTAGGAGAAGCGCCCGCGCCGTGCGTGGGGTGAGCCGGCACCCCGCCACCAACCGCCAAAGGCCGCAACGCCAGCGCCGCTGTGTCATCGGCCTGCCGCCCGACCTGGAAACGGTCGAGGCCGGCGGCAAGCTCGGCCAGTAGCCGCTCCGGCGTCCCGGCGGCGTTCGCCGACACCAGCTGCTTGAGCCGCTCGGTGCCGAAGCGCTCGTCCGCTCCAAGCGTGTCGATCACGCCGTCGGTGTACAGCAACAGCGTCTCGTCGGCCGCGACCTCGACGACCCGATCGACCGACGGCTCGCCCGTCCAGGCGCCAAGGATCGGACCAACCGCCCCTATCTCGCGCACCCGTCCGTCATCCCGCACCACCAGCGGGCCGGGGTGACCGGCTGATGCGACCACCGCCCGCTCGCGTTCGAGGCGGACGCACACCGCCGTGCACAGCCACAGCCCCGGCTGCTCCCTCAGCGCCTCGTTGAGGCCGACGAGGATCTGGCTCGGGCTCCGCTCGTACTTGCTGAGGAAGCGGGCGCCGTGGCGCACCAGCGACGTGAGCGCGGCCGCCTCGATGCCCTTGCCGGTGACGTCGCCCAGCACGACGATCCAACCGTCGTCGCCCTCGTAGAAATCGTAGAAGTCGCCCCCGACCTCGACCTCCTCGGCGTCGCCGGCGGCGCGGTAGAGCGTGGCGACGTCCCACCCCTCGATTCCGGGGACCACGTCCGGCAGCAGACTGCGCTGGAGCGTGTCGGCGGTGTCTCGGCGAGAGGTGGCGAGCCGTGCGTTGTCGACGGCGATCGCCGCCCGGCCGGCGACCTGCTCGGCGAACTCCCGGTCAGCCTCCTCGAACCGCCGCATCGACTCAGCGGTAACAAGCGTCATTACGCCGAATGTCCGCCCGCGGGCGCGGAGTGGCACGAGCAGCACCGAGCGGAACCCGATCGACCGCAACAGCGACAGGTGCTCGTCGTTGACGGCGGCTCTCGCCAGCACATCGTCGGGGATGTCCCGATAGAGCTCGGACTGCCCGGTCCGCAGGATGCGCCCGACGCCCGTGTTTGGATCGAGCTCCGCGGGCTCGAATCGGCGGACCTCTTCGGCGAGCTCGAGCTTGGACGCGTCGTGATGCGCGACCGCGACTCGCTGGCGACTGCCGCGGTGATCGACCAGCTCGACCGCGCACCAGTCGGCAATCTCGGGGACCGCCAGCCAGGCCACGTTCCGCAGGGTCTCCTCGTAGTCGATCGAGGACATCAGGATCTCGGACGCGCGGGCGAGGAACCGGTCGTGAAGCTCCGCGGTCCGCTCGCGGGTGACGTCCTCGATAACCGTGACAGCCGCCACCGGCTGTCCGTCCTCGCCGTTGAGGGGCGCGGACTTCAGCAGCTGCCAGCGAACTTCTCCGGTGGAACGGTTGGTGGTGCACATGAGCAGCGGCTCCGCCCGCTCCCCGGCGAGCAGGCGGACCGACGGGATCGAGTCCATCGTGAGCTCGTGGCCGTGCTCGTCGTGCACGATGTATTCGTCGAAGATGGCGTGGGGCGGCCGGCGCTGCATCTCCTCGAGCGAGGAGAAGCCCATCGACTCGAAGGCCGCCCGGTTGGCGTAGAGGATGTGATGGTGGGGATCGCGGATCGTCACGGCCTCGGCCAGCGCATCGAGGATCTGGCCGAAACCGGGATCGCGTCCCCGTAGCTGCGCCTCCAGTTCGCGCAGAAGTTGCGTTCGCTCCGACACGTCCTGGATCCAGGCGTGGAAGGTGGGCTCGCCGCGGTCGCGCACGACCGTGAGCGATACCTCGACCGGGAGCTCGCGGCCGTCCCGCCGCGCCGCTTCGACGATCAGGCGGGCGGTGATCGCGTCCGTCTCGCTCGCGGCGGCAGCCCGCCGCAGCCCTTCCCGGTGGCCCTCTCGGTAGCGCTCGGGGACGATCAGCTCGGCGAGCTCGGAGCCGAGGGCCTCCTCACGCGAGTATCCGAACAGCTCGTACGCCCGGCGGTTCCACTCGAGCACGCGCCCGCCGGCGTCGAGGGTCACGAATGCGTTGCTGGCGATCTCGAGGATCGCCGTGGCCGTCTCAGGCTTCACCGAGCGCAGCCTCGATCTCGCCGATCGTCTGCTCGGTCGATCGGAACCGGACTGCGCCGATGCCAAGCTTGCGCGCGCCCTCGCAGTTGACCTCGACATCGTCGATGAACAGCGTCATCTCCGGGGCGGCGCCGAGCCGCTCGAGGGTGATCTCGTAGATCCGCGGCTCGGGCTTCCGGCTGCCGACGAACGCCGAGTCGACGACCACTTCAAAGATCTCGTCAACCGGGAGCATCGCCCGCCAGCGCGCTTCCCACTCGCGGACGTTGTTGGTGCACATGGCCATCTTGTATCCGCGCCCGCGCAGCTCGCGCATGTACTCGATCATTCGCTCGTTGGGTTGTAGGTGCTGGAAGTATCTTTCGCCGAAGCCGTCGAGCTCGACATCGCTGCCGTGGTCGGCGGACAGCTGCTCGGACAGCGCGTCCATGAACGCGGCCTCGGTCATGCGGCCCGTCTCGAGTTCGAACAACGGGTTCGACTCCTGCCGCTCGGCGATCGCCACCATCGCCTTGCCGAGCGATTCGAGCGAGATCCCGGACGACTCCATGACACCGGTGAACCCATCCAGCAACGGCGAGGTCAGGACCCCGCCGAAGTCGCTGATGATCGCCTCGACCCGGTTCATCGCCGCCGGGCGAGGATGTACATCCCGGCTCCGTCGCGGCCGTGGCTGTGCCACCGGAACGGCTCGACTTGAAGCTCGAGGCCGCCGTCGGCGAACTCGGCGTGGGCGCCCGTAGCCTCGCCGGACGCGCGCCGCGGATACTGCTCATCCTCCTCCTCGCCGGCGATCCACAGCTCGAGGCCGGCGCGGACCGGCCATCCGCCGGCGTCATACGTCGTCGACAGGCGCGGATCCTCGGCCGCGGCCGAAGCCTCCGTGCCAAGCACCGCGGCGGTGAGGACGTCCCCGTCGTGGCCCTTCGCCTTCCGGGCCCGGAAAGCCATCAGCGCCAGTCCCTCGTCGGGCTCGAACCACGTCGAGACCGCACGCACGGACTCGAGCTTCCCGAGATCGAATCCTCCTGAACGCGAACTGCGCAGCCCGAGGGTTTCGACCTCAACCTCGGCGCCGCCGAGCTGGAACCGGCCGGTGACGCGACACAACTGGTCGAAGCCATCGACGTGATCGTCGGTCGCGGCCACCCCCACAGGATCGCCGACCGGAGAGACGGTCAGAGCGGTGCCGTCACCGTCGACGCGCCACTCGCCACCGTCCTCATCGACCGAGTACCGCAGACCGGAACCAAAAGTCACCGAGCCGTCCGCTCCGAGCGCCGTCAACGCCGGGCCGTCGTCGACGGGAACCCATGCAGCGCCCCAGATCCCGCGCTCGAGGTCGCCGAACGCGAGCGTCCGAAGGGCGGACGGGGGAGGGGTCATGGATGGAGGTGCGGCTGATCGACGTCGGTTGCGGTCGAGTCGACATCGTATGGCCGCGAGGCGCCGGTGAACCGCGTCGCCTGGACGACGAGCCGGCTCTGGACATTGCGAGCGAGCCCGCGGCGCATCAGGTCGCGCGTCGGCGGGAACAGCGCGAGCACTCCGAAGGCGTCGGCGATGAACCCCGGCACGATCAGCAGCAGGCCGCCGAGCAGCACGAGCACTCCGTCGAGCACCTCGCGGCCGGGGGAGCGTCCCTCCGACACCGCGGCTCCGAGCCGGCGCCACGCGGCGCGACCCTGGGCGCGCAACGCCCACCAGCCGAGCGGCCAGCTCACAAGGAGGAGCAGGACGGTGGCAAGCGCTCCGATCGCATCGGCGACCTGGATCGCCACAAACACCTCCGCGACCACCCAGACGACGAAAACAAGCAAGAAGATCATGGTCAAGAGCCTAGCTTGTGGCTAATCCTCCTCAACCCTCAACCACCCTTGACCAGGGGGGTAGCTTGATGCTGAGGGGGCGCGTGTGACCTGCCACCCGACGCCCCGACTGACAAGCGAGGAAGGGAGCGTTTGGTCATGGCGCGTACCGACACGGGGACCGAGAACGAAAAGAAGGGGTCGGAGATCTCGCCCGAGGTCGAGACCCAGGCCGCCGAGCTCGTCGGCGCGCACGCCCGGGAGGACGAGCGCCAGACGCGCCGGTTCGGCTCGAGCCGGGTCCTGTCGGCGGCCGACCGCGACCGGATCCTCAAGGACGCGCGGTCGGTCGAGTTCCCGGTGGCCCTGCGCGGCTACGACCGGACGGCCGTCGACCGCTATGTCGAGCGCATGAGTCGCCTGATCACCGAGCTCGAGATGTCCTCCTCGCCCGAGGCCGCGGTCCGGCACGCCCTGGATGAGGTGAGCGACGAGACTCGCGACATCCTCCAACGCGCCCACCAGACCGCCGAGGAGATCACCGCGCGTTCGCGCGCCAAGGCGGACGACCGGCTCCAGCAGGCCGAGCGCGAGAGCCAGGACCTCCACGAGTCGGCGCTGCGCCGGGCGGCAGAGGCGCGCGACGGCGCTATGCAGGAGGCGGCCCAGATGCGCGAGGCAGCCGCCCAGGAGACCGGCGACCTGCGCGCGACGGCCGAGCGCGAGGTCGCAGACCAGCGCGAAGCCGCCGCCCGCGACGTCGCCGCGCTCCGCGAGACCGCCGACCACGATGTCGCCGAGCTGCGCGCCACCGCCGACCGCGAGGTCGCCGATCTCCGCGACAAGGCCGCGCGCGAAACCAAACAGCTCCGCACCACCACCCAGCGCGAGGCCGACGAGACGCTCGCCGCCGCGCGCCGCGACGCCGACGAGATGCGCGAGTCGGCTGAGCTGCGCGCCCGCGAGCTGGCTCGCAGCGCCGAGACGGTCTGGCGCGAGCGCCGGCGGTTGATCGAGGACATGCGGGCGGTCGGGGAGCAGCTTGTGGCGATCGGCGAGACCGAGGGAAAGCGGTTCCCGCGGTTCGGCGAGGAAGGCTCAGACGTTGCCGAGCTGCTGCGCGAGCCCGCCCCGGAGACGAGTAGCGTCATGCCGGAGCGCGTCGAGCACGAGGCCGTGCCTAGCTGAACGAATTCAGGCGAACGCCGGGGAGGCGCCTTCGAACCTGACCGCCGGCAGGCGGTGAAGGCCGACGTGCTTGATCAGCATCATGACCTGCGGCTGGGCGCCGCGAACCAGGATCTCCCGTCCCTTGGCTCGTAACCGCCGCGCCAGGACCGCGAGGTCGAGCATCACCGACGAGTCGGCGAACGCCAGGTCGGTCAGGTCGACGATCACGTTCGTCTGCGAGCGGAGCGCGCGCGTCATCGCACGCCGTCGGCCGCCCTGCGTTGACCGGTCCTCATCTCCGCAAACCCGCAGAGTGGCGGAGTGTTCATCGAAGTCGACGATACCGCAAAACTTATACAAACTGGTGCAGTGTCCGCAAGGGCCAACTCTCGCAACCTCCTAAACTAGTCACGAGATGGCAACTGTCGAAGATGTGACCGACGTCCTCCGCGACGTCATCGACCCCGAGTTGGGGCTCGATTTCGTCGAGCTAGGGCTGATCTACGACGTCGAGATCGAAGGCCCGACCGTGCGGGTGATCTACACGCTGACCAGCCCCGGCTGCCCGATCGGACCGCAGGTGTCCGAGCAGATCGAGGAGTTCGTGATGGAGCTGGAAGGCGTCGAGGAGGTCCAGCCCACGATGACGTTCTCGCCGCCGTGGACGCCCGAGCGTATGAGCGAGGACGCTAAGTTCGCGCTCGGCTTCTGACGCGGCTCAGGCCGGGCCGTTCCGGCGCAGCTCGCGGGTGAGGTCGATCGCGCGGATCTCGTGCTCGCCCGGGAGCTTGTCCAGCACCGCCGAGACGACCTGCTTGACGTCGTGCTCCTCGTGACCGAGGTCGTCGTACAGCGACTTGAGCGCCGTGTGGACGATCTTCAGCTGCGCCGCGGTCAGGTCCAGGCGGAACGCGGTCTCGTCGGGTGCGATCAGATCGTCCATACGCGCGGAACGGTAGCCGTTTGCAGGTGAAACGGCAAGGGATACCTCAGCTTGTCGCTCCGCCGGGCGGACGTCCGGACCGCTTGGCCCGCTTCGCCCGCATATCCGCCGCCGGTCCCTGCCTCGGGCGGGTGCCGGCGGTCGGCAGGATCTGTGTCGGGCCACCGTTACGGGCCTTCCGGCCACCGTTTCGGGACTTCTCGCCCCCAGTGGAGGCGGCACGTGCGCGCGCCGCGTCGAGCAGTTCCGCCAGCGATGCGTCGATGCCATCGGCGATCACATCGATGTCGGGGAGCGCGTCGTAATCGCCGAGCAGGCCGTAGTCGAGACCGCCGTTGTACGACATGATCGCCACCGCCAGCGCGTGATTCTTGGGCAGGAACGCGAGCGGGAACAGGTCCTCGAGCCGGCGCCCGAGGAGGTACAGCGGGATCTGCGGGCCGGGGATGTTCGTGACCAGCAGGTTGAACAGGCGGGTCGAGAAATTCAGGCGCGACGCCTCGGCGAGGATCGTCGGCGGCGCGAGATCGTTGACGGCCGCAAGCGTCGCCGCGCCGACAGCCTGCTTTGATTCCTTGAGCCCGTCCATCGCGCGCCGGACGAACGCCAGCCGCGACACCGGATCGTGGATGTAGACGGGCAGCGGACCGCGCATCGCCGCGAGCTGGTTGCCGAGCGTGCCCCGGTGCGCATCGGTGCGGACCGACACGGGCACGAGCGCCCGCATCTCGAGGCCCTCGGTCCGGACGCCGCGTGACTCGAGCCAGCGGGCCAGCGCCCCCGAGACCACCGTCAGCACGACGTCGTTGACGGTCCCGCCGAAGGCGTTCTTGACGGTCTTGTAGTCGGCGAGCTGGTGGCGGACGACTGCGTACCGGCGATAGGGGCCGATTTCGACGTTGAGCGGCGTCACCGGGGCGGGGTTCAGCCCGGCCCAGGCGATCTCGCCGACGCCCTCGACTGCGTCCCGGACCCCGGCGAACGAGGTGGCGGGATGCGTGGCTGCGGACACCGCGCGCGATACGAGGCCGGTCGCGACGCCGACCATCCCTCGAACTCCGGCGGCGACGAGCTCGGCCGAGGACGGCTCTCGGTGTGGCTTCCACGGCTCGAGGGCGGCCGGCGACTGCTTGGGAGGCGTCGACTCGAGATCGAACAGGACGGTCGCGAGGTCGACCCCCGACACGCCGTCGACCAACGCGTGGTGCGTCTTCGAGATCAGCGCGAAGCGGTCGCCCTCGAGCCCCTCGACCAGCCAGTTCTCCCACAGCGGCTTGTCGCGGTCGAGCTGCTGGGAGGCGATCCGCGCCGCCAGCAGGAACAGCTGCTCCTCGGTGCCGGGCGCCGGCAGGGCAGTGTGGCGGACGTGGTACTCGATGTTGAAGTCGGGGTCGTCCACCCACAGCTGCCGGCCGGTCTCGAGCGGCGGCGTGGCCAGCTTCTGGCGGTACCGCGGGACCAGATGCAACCGGCTGCGGATGTGATTGAGGAAATCGGCGAAGTCCGGCGGCGGCCCCTGGAAGATCAAAACACCCCCGATGTGCATATGCGAGCTCGGCCCCTCCTGGTGGAGGAACGACGCGTCGATCGAGCTGAGGCGGTCCAGGTGTCGCTGTGCCATCGCCGTATGTTCGCATTTCCCTCCTACACTCTTCGCCGATGGGGTCGGTGCCCGAAAAGCTCCTGCTCGCGGCGCCGCGCGGTTACTGCGCGGGCGTTGACCGGGCGGTGCAGACAGTCGAGCGCGCGCTCGAGCTGTACGGCGCGCCGGTCTACGTCCGCAAGGAGATCGTCCACAACAAGTTCGTGGTCGAGCAGCTGCGCGATCGCGGCGCGGTGTTCGTCGAGTCCGAGGCCGAGGTGCCCGAGGGCGCGACCGTCGTGTTCTCGGCCCACGGCGTATCGCCGGCCGTGCACGCCGGCGCCCGTGAGCGGAACCTCGAGACCATCGACGCCACCTGCCCGCTCGTGACCAAGGTCCACGTCGAGGCCAAGAAGTTCGCCGCCGACGGCTACACAATCGTGCTGATCGGCCATGCCGGCCACGAGGAGGTCGAGGGGACGATGGGCGAGGCGCCCGAGAGCATCGTGCTCGTCGAGTCCGAGGAGGACGTCGACCGCCTCGAAGTCCCCGACCCCAGCCGGGTCGCCTACATCTCCCAGACGACGCTGTCCGTCGACGAGACCCGCTCGATCATCAATCGCCTCCGCCACCGGTTCCCGGCGATCGTCGGCCCCCGCACCGACGACATCTGCTACGCCACGACCAACCGCCAGGCGGCGGTGAAGCAGCTCGCGGTGGAGTGCGATCTTGTGCTCGTGATCGGCTCGCGCAACTCGTCCAACTCGAATCGGCTGGTCGAGGTCGCGCGCGAGCACGGCGCCGCCTCGCACCTGATCGACAACGAGACCGAGGTCCGCGAGGAGTGGCTCGCCGACAAGCGCGTGGTCGGGATCACGTCGGGCGCGAGCGCGCCCGAGTCGCTGGTCCAGCGGCTGGTCGAGTTCTTCCGGGCCCGCGGGACGACCGACGTGCAGGAGCTCGAAGTGGTGCAGGAGGACGTCCGCTTCATGCTTCCCAAGGTCATCCGCCAGGCCGTGGCGGCCGGCTCCGCGTAAGCCGCTGCGCACGCTCGTCATCTCGGATCTCCACCTCGGCGCCAACGGCCGCCCCGACGTGCTGCGCCGCGAGCTCGACCGAGCCGCGCTCGTGGCGCGCGTGCCGGAGTTCGACCGGTTGGTGCTGCTCGGGGACACACTGGAGCTCCGCCACGGGCCGGTGCGTGACGCGCTGGCCGCGGGCGCGCCCGTGCTAAACGAGCTGGCGGCGGCGCTGGGCGCCGGGCGCGAGGTCGTGATCGTGCCCGGCAACCACGACCATGCGCTGCTGCGTGGGTGGCTCGAGCGCCGCGACGCTGGTTCGCCGCTCGGGCTGGAATCTGAGGTCGAGTGGGACGAGCGCGAGCCACTCGGGGCGCTCGTCAAGCGGCTGGCGCCGACGCGCGTCCGGGTGGCCTACCCGGGGGTGTGGCTGCGCGAGGACGTGTACGCGACCCACGGCCACTACGGCGACCGGCACAACACCGTCCCGATCCTCGAGCGACTCGGCGCGGGCGTGACCGTTCGCGTCGCCGGCGAGCCCGAGGGCGGTCCGGCGCATGCCGAGGACTACGAGGCGGCGCTCGGGCCGATGTACGCCTGGGCCGACTCGGTCGCCCAGAGCGGCGGCCTGCACGTTGGTGGCGGCGGCAGCTTCCAGATCGCCGCCTGGCAGGCGCTCAACGGCGGCGCCGGGCGCCAACGGCTCCGCAGCCGGGCGATGGCGCTCGGGCTCGCGGCAGCGGTGGCTGGGCTGAACCGGGCCGGGGTCGGGCCGCTCCGGGCCGACGTCTCCGGGGTCGCCCTGCGCCGGGGCGCGCTCGCGGGGTTCGCCGAGGTGGTCGACCGGCTGGGCATCCCGCCGGCGGCGCACGTGATCTTCGGCCACACCCACCGCGCCGGCCCGCTCCCCGGGGACGACCGGAGCGAATGGGGGCGCCTGCTGAACATCGGGAGCTGGGTCTACGAGGAGCGGTTCGTCGGGGACGACCCGGCCGGCAGCCCCTACCGGCCAGGGTTCGCCGCGATCGTGCCCGACGACGACCCCCCGGAGCTGGTCAACCTGTTAGACCGGGGGTGAAGCAGACGGCGTGGCAGGTCACGCCGGCGCCAACCTCGAGCGATAACTCCCCGGTCGTGCTGTGGTCGTGCGCGATCAGCTCATAGGCGCCGGGGTGGTCGACCTCGATCGTGCGGCCGTTGACCTCGACCGACCCGCTTCCCTCGAGGACCGCCCACACGCCGCCGGCCGTGTACGGCCCCGAGTACGGCCCCTCGACATCGTCGGTCTGGGCCTCCAGCAGCGCGCCGGCCGCCTCTTCGGGCCGAAACGGGGCCAGCAGCGGCTGACCTGAGGAGACGAGCTCCTGGATCGCGAGTTCGGTCTCGTCGTACCCGCCCTCGCCGTAGTGGTAGTGGAGCAGCATCCCGCGGTCGTCGAACAGGTACCGCGCCGGCCAGCCGAGGTTGCCATACAGGTCCCACACCTCGAAATCGGTGTCGACCGCGACCGGGTAGGGGACCGTGAGGCGCGCCACCGCATCGCGGACGGCGTCCGCGTCGTGCGACGGCGGAAACCCGGCCGTGTGCACGCCGACGACCGTGAGGTCCGGGTAACGGTCGTGCCACGCGCGCATGTACGGAAGCGTCCTGAGCGACTGCACCCGGCAGAAGTCCCAGAACTCGAGCAGCATCGGGAACCCCTCGGGGCGTCCGCCCAGCCAGGGCAAGCGCGGCGGGAACGGGGGGGCGGAGATGTGATCGACGGGCGCGCGCATGTTTTGGGGCTCGCTTCGCTCGGCATCCGTGCGGGCCGGGGAGGCCCTTCCGGACCGTGGTCGCGATGGGCCGCCGGGCATGGAGGCTCGGCGGAACGGTCCCACGGACGCCGCCGCAGGCGGCCCCAAATTTAGCTAGGCCTCGACCAGACCCCGGCGGATCGCGTAGCGGACCAACTCGACCCGGTCGCGCATCCCCAGTTTGCGGAGCACGTTGGCCCGGTGCGACTCGACCGTCTTCTCGGAGAGGTGGAGGATCTCGGCGATCTGGGCGTTCGTGAAGGCCTCGGCGATCAGCTTGACGACCTCCTCCTCGCGCGGGGTCAGCGACACAGCGGGTCCGTCGACGTCGCCCTCCATCCAGCGGCGGATGATCGAGCGCTCGGCCGCGTTCGTGAGGAACGCCTCGCCGCGCCCGACCGCGTGCACGGCCCCGACGAGGTCCTGGTCGGCCTCGCGCTTGAGCACATAGCCCGAGGCACCGGCCTTGAGCGCCTCGAACAGGTAGTGCTCGTCGTCGTGCATCGAAAGCATCAGGACGCGGACGTCCTTGAGGTGCGAGCGGATCTCGCGCGCGGCCTGGAGGCCGGTCATCCGCGGCATGCCGACGTCGAGGATGCAGAGGTCCGGGCGCGCCGCCAGCGCCTGCTCGACCGCCTCGACCCCGTCGGCCGCCTCCGCCACCACGTCCATCCCGGGCTGGCGCTCCAGCAACAGCCTGATCCCTGACCGGACGATCCCGTGATCGTCCGCCACCAAGATTCGCATCCGTGCTCCTCTCCTACCGCTACGCGAGCGTTAGCTCGACTCGTGTTCCTCGGCCCATGCCGGACCAGATCGATAGTTGACCCCCCACGAGCAGCGCACGCTCGCGCATGCCCGACAGTCCCAGCCCGCCATCCCTGCTAGACACGAAACCCTGGCCGTCGTCGGTGATCCGGAGCACCGTGCGGCCGATGAATGAAAGCTCGACGTCGACCTTCCTCGCCCGCGAGTGCTGGGCGACGTTCGACAGCCCCTCCTGGGTCACCCGGTACACGACGAGCTGCTGCTCGGGCGTCAGCCGCGGCGCCTGGCCGCGGACGTTGAACGCGGCGTGGATCCCGGTCTGGTCGGAGAAGTCCCGCACCTGGCTGTGGAGCGCCGGCAGCAGCCCGTGGTCGTCGAGGACGGCCGGGCGGAGCTGGCGCGCGAGGGCCAGGAGCTCCTCCATCGCCTGCCCGGCGAGGCGCTTGGTCTCGGTCAACTCTCTCTGGAGCGAGGGCGGTGCGTGCTCGATCGAGGCCTGAAGCCTCAGCGCGATTGCGGTCAGCGCCTGGTTGACCTCGTCGTGGAGGTCCTGCGCGATCCGCCGGCGCTCCCGCTCCTGGGCCTGGATCGCGGCGCGGCCGGCGGCGCGGCGCGCGCCCTCGAGCCGCGCCAGCATGCGGTTGATCGCGGCCTCGAGGCGGACGGCCTCCGCGCTGTCGATCCGGTCGCACGCGAGTAGTTGGTGGTCGGGAGTGTCGAGGTCGACCTGCTCCATCGAGGAGATCAGCCGGTCGAGCGGGATGAACCGGCGGCGGAGAAGCAGCCAGTTGCCGAGCAGGGTGGCGACCAGTGCCAGGCCGAGCACGACCATCTCGCGCCCGTGGAAGGCGTTACCGACGCGCTCGTCGAGCGCGACCAAAGCCACAAGGAACGTGCCCGCGATCAGCAGCAGGTTCACGGACAGGATCTGGGCAAGCAGCGATCGCGATTTCATGATCATTTCGCGGCTCCCACTGCCGGTATCGGTGCCCGGCGGCGGGAGCAAGATGGGGTCTAGGCCCGATATCGACCGGACGCGGGCGGGCCGATAATTCCGACTGCAAGCCTCCACAGAATTTTCCCGGCGTGGGACCGTCCGGGTCAGCTGTGACGGTGATTGGGTCTCCGGTTTGCGCGGGGCGTCCTCTTTGGGGTTTTGAGGACGCCCCGCCGGACGTTTGGGAAGAAACTGGCGCTATCCAGAAGTTTCTTCCCGAGCAAGGTTCCGCTTGACGACCTTCCCCATGGCGTTGCGGGGGAGTTCGTCGACGAAATGCACCTCGCGCGGGCGCTTGTGCTTCGTGAGCAGGTTCGCCACGTGGTCTGTGAGCTCGTCGGCGGTCGCGGTGGCGTCCGGCTCGACGACAACCCAAGCCACGACGCGCTCGCCGAGGTCGGGATCGGGTCCCCCGGTGACGGCGGCCTCGGCGACCGCCGGATGCTCGAGCAGCGCGCCCTCGATCTCGCCGGCGCCGATCCGGTACCCGCCCGACTTGATCAGGTCAGTGCTTTTGCGGCCGACGAGCTTGAGCGAGCCATGGGCGTCGCGGGTGGCCATGTCGCCGGTGATGAACCAGCCGTCACGAGTGGCCTCGGCGGTGGCGTCCGGACGGTTGAGGTAGCCCTTGAACACGTTGGCGCCGCGGACGGCGACCTCGCCGATCGTCTCGTCGTCGGTGGCGTCGATCGTCGCTCCGTCGTCGTCTCGCAGCTCGATCTCGACGCCCGGGAGTGGCGGGCCGACTCGGCCGGGGGTAACGGGATCGCCGATCCGGACGCCCGCGTTCATGAGCGTCTCGGTCAGCCCGTAGCGCTCGAGGATCTCCTGGCCGGTGAGGCGTTTGAGGGCGTCATGAACCGTCGTCGGGAGTGCCGCCGACCCGGACACGAGCAGGCGGGCTTTCGCGAAGGCGCCCGCCAGGTCGGGGTCGTTCTCGGCCTCCTTGGCGATCCGGCTGTACATCGTCGGGACGCCGAACACCATCGTCGCGCCCCGGGTGAGCGCGTCCGCGAGGGCCCGCGGCGAGAACCGGCCGGCGTGCTCGAGCTGTCCGCCCCGCCGGAGCGGCCCGAGCAGCCCGATCACCAGCCCGTGGACGTGGAACACCGGGAGCGCGTGGGTCAGGCGGTCCTCGGCGGTCCACCGCCAGATCTCGGCGAGCGCGTCGAGGTTGCTCGCGATCGCCCGCCGCGGGATCTGGACGCCCTTCGGCGGGCCGGTCGTACCCGACGTGTACATGACGAAAGCCACGTCGTCTTCGCCGAGCTCGTCCGGGAGCGCGCCGGCGCCGGCGGCGTCGCGGTCGACGTCGATCCGGGGTAGCGCCTGGAGCTGCTCTGGGGGATCGACGTTCCGCCACGCGAGCAGTCGCTCGGGGGCGCTGTCGCTGACGATGTGGCCGAGCTCGCGAGAGCCGAGGCCCGGGTTGATCGGGACCACGGCCACCCCGGCGGCGAGGGCCGCGACGGTGGCGACGGCGAGTTCGAGGGTGGGCTCGGCCCAGACCGCGACCCGGCCTGCGCCGTCGAGCTCGAGGGCGTTGGCGGCCGCCGCGCGGGCGAGCTGTTCGTAGGTGAGGGCCGCGTCACCGATGCGGATCGCCTCGCGGCCGTCGGGGTCTGCCAGGCTGGGGAAAAGAGGTTCGGACACGATTTGTGTGGCGCTATACTCCGTGAAGTATTGAATCCCTACCGCATTTGAGGAGTTTTCGACGATGAGCCCGTCCGGAGCCGAGGTTCTCCGCCAGATCAAGACCAGGATCGATGAGGTCGATCCCGCCGCCGTGCGCGAGCAGGTCGGTAACGGCGCAGTGATCGTCGACGTCCGCGAACCCGAGGAGTGGGGCGCCGGGCATATCCCGGGCGCCGTCCACGTGCCCAAGAGCTATCTCGAGTCGCGGATCGAGGGAGCGGTGCCCGACCGCTCGGGACACGTCGTCCTCTACTGCGCGTCCGGGAACCGCTCGGCCTGGGCGGCGCGGACGCTGATCGAGGATCTCGGCTATGAGCACGTCGAGTCGATGACCGGAGGCTTCACGCTCTGGAAGGATCGCGGTTACGAGGTCGAGACGCCTCGCACGCTGACCGCCGAGCAGCGTGAACGCTACTCGCGCCACCTCCTGCTCCCCGAGGTCGGCATCGACGGCCAGCAGAAGCTGCTCGACGCTCGCGTATTGCTCCTGGGTGCCGGCGGATTGGGTTCGCCGGCCGCGCTTTACCTTGCTGCCGCTGGTGTAGGCACGCTCGGGATCGTCGACAACGACGAGGTCGACCTGTCGAACCTGCAGCGCCAGGTGATCCACTCGAGCGAGCGGATCGGAGTCTCCAAGGTCGATTCCGCGGAGCAGACGATCAACGCGCTGAACCCGGACGTGAAGGTCGAGAAGTACCCGGTGCGGCTGGGGGCCGACAACATCGTCGAGATCATCTCCGGCTACGACGTGATCGTCGACGGCCTCGACAACTTCCCGACGCGCTACCTGCTGAACGACGCTTCGGTGCGGCTGGGGATCCCGGTCGTGTCGGCCGCGATCCTTGGGTTCGAGGGCCAGCTGTCGGTGTTCAAGCCCTACGACGGGCCGTGCTACCGCTGCCTCTTCCCGGTGCCGCCGCCGGCCGAGCTCGCGCCGTCGTGCGGGGCCAACGGCGTGCTCGGCGTGCTCCCCGGGACGATGGGGCTGCTCCAGGCGACCGAGGTCATCAAGCTGATCCTGGGCGAGGGCGAGCCGCTGATCGGCCGCCTGCTGATGTACGACGCGCTGTCGGCGAGGGTCACCGAGGTCAAGGTCCGCCGCGACCCGGACTGCCCGATCTGCTCGCGCGAGCCCGAGTCGATCGCCGACGAGGAGCTCGGCGTGTTCCCCGACTACGAGGCATTCTGCGCCGGGGCGCACTAGGGTTCCGTGTCCTCGGCCATGGCGACGATTCGAATCCCACCGGTTCTGCGGCCGTCGGTCGGCGGCGAGAAGGAGCTGACCGCCTCGGGTTCGTCCGTCGGCGAGATCCTGCGGTCTGTCGCCGACGCGCATCCCGACACCCAGTCGCAGCTGTTCGGGTCGGATGGCGGGCTGAACCGGTACGTGAACGTCTATCTGAACGATGAGGACGTGCGCGTCCTCGACGGCCTCGACACGAGCGTCGGCGAGAGCGACACGCTCGTGATCTTGCCGGCGATGGCCGGCGGCCGCTAGCTCTTCCGCCCGCCGGCCCCTCTGTCCGGAATCCGCTCGGGAAGGCTTCGGCACGACCCGGCGTCCCTAGTCGTAGATCCACAAAAACGAAGGGAGCCGGAGGAATGCCAAGACTCGTCCACGCCACCGCCCGCCATCCGGGGCGGTCGGCCGTCGCGCTGATGGCGGCCGTCGCGGCTGCGGCCGCGCTCGTGTTGGCCGCAACCGCGGTCGCGAAGTCGTTCACGCTGAAGGTGAGCAAGGGTGTGCACGTGACCAACGTGCCGACGGCGATGTTCGCCGTGAAGCCGGTCAATACTCACGAGGCGGTGGCGGTCGGCCCGTCGGGGTTCGCCGTGTACACGTTCCAGGGCGAGACGACCCACCACATCATCTGCAAGAAGACCAGCAGCGCGGCCACCAACTGCTGGGCCTTTTGGCCACCGGTGTCGCCGTCCGGGAGCGGCGCGGTCAGCAAGGCCTCCGGCATCAGCGGCAAGCTCGGCACCTTCAAGAACCACGGTGTGACGCAGCTGACGCTGAACGGGCAGCCGCTGTACTACTTCACCCCGGACATTCAGGGGCACAACAAGCACCAGGCCACCGGCGATGAGCTGAAGACATTCGGCTCGATCTGGCACGTCGTGAAGGCGTCGGACCCGTCGCCCGGGTCGGCCACGTCGACGACGTCGACCAGCTCCACAGCCGGGACCACGACCAATCCTTACCCGGGCGGCTGGGGGTAGCAGCCGCGCCGCAAGGCGACTCCAAAATGGCGAGGCAGGCCCCGAACGCGCCGGGTCTGCCTCGCTACACTTCGTAAAGCAATGGCCGCCGAGCGCCTCGAGAACAAGCCCTGCGGGGGTCGGTACGGCGACATCGTTCAGGCGATCGGGCACACCCCGCTCGTCGAGTGCAAGCGCCTGAGCCCCAAGCCGGGTGTCCGCTTGTGGGCCAAGCTCGAGTCCCGCAACCCCACCGGCTCGGTCAAGGACCGGGTCGCTCGCGCGATGATCGAGGATGCCGAGGACAAGGGGCTGATCCGGCCCGGGCAGACGATCCTCGAGCCCACCTCGGGGAACACCGGCATCTCGCTGGCGATGATCTGCAGCCGCAAGGGCTACCCGCTGAAGGTCGTCATGCCCGAGAACGTCACCCGTGAGCGGACCGAGCTGCTGCGTATGTACGGCGCCGACATCGTCTACTCCGAGGGCGCGAAGGGCTCGAACGGCGCGGTCGAGCTGGCGCTCGACATGGCTGAGAAGGACGCCTCGTACTACATGCCCTACCAGTACGGGAACCAGGCAAACCCGCTCGCGCACTACAACGGGACGGCGCTCGAGATCCTCGAGGAGCTCGACGAGATCTCCGCGTTCGTCGCCGGGCTCGGCACGGGCGGGACGCTGATGGGCAACGGCCGGCGGCTCAAGGAGGAGCTCGGAGACCAGGTCAAGATCGTCGCCGCCGAGCCGATGCAGGGCGAACCGGTCCAGGGTCTACGCTCGCTCGAAGACGGCTTCATCCCGCCGATCATCGATCTCTCGCTGCTCGACCGGAAGATCTTCGTCACCAACACCGATGCGATCGTGTTCACGCGCCGCCTGCTCGACGAGGAGGGGCTGTTCGTGGGGGTTTCCTCGGGGGCGATCGCGCGGGTCGCGGTGCGGATCGCGGGTGAGCTCGACGAGGGCAACGTGGTGTTCCTCGTCGCCGATGATGGCTGGAAGTACCTGTCGTCCGGGATCTACACGCGTCCGATCGAAGCGATCGAGAACCTAGACTCCACCGTCTGGTGGTGAGCGAGGAGCCTTCTGAGGCCGACCCCTCTTCACGCCGGGGGTTGTTGCGCGCCGCCGGCGCAGGCCTTGCCGGCGCGATTCTGGCCGGGTGCGGGAGCCAGTCGATCCGCGCTCAGGTCCAGAACTCGCGCCCGGTGCTGCACAGCGACGTCGATCTTCTCAACCGCCTTCTCCACCTCGAGCACGTCGCGATCGCGGCCTACACCGCCGGCATTCCCCTGCTGGCGCCCGCGACCCACAAAGCCGGCCAGCTGTTCCTGAACGACGAGATCTCCCACGCCGGCGACATCGCGGGCCTCGTACGGGCGGCCGGCGGGAAGCCGATCAAGCCGGCGCCGAGCTACGCGCTCGGGCATCCGCGGACGAGCCAGGAGGTGCTGACGCTGCTGCACAACGTCGAGAACATGCAGATCGCGGCCTATGTGGACGCGATCGCGGTCCTCGAGCCCGGCACGCTCAAGCAGCAGGTGGCCTCGATCCTGGCCAACGACGCCCAGCACATCGCCGTCGTCCGCGCCGCGCTCGGCCAGCCCGCGATCCCGTCGGCGTTCGTGACCGGACGGGAGTGACCTTGCGGCGTCTGGCGACGAGACGAGAGTTCGCGGTCGGTGGCTTCGCGGCCGCGGCGGCGGCGGGTGCGGGCGCAGCCGTCGGAGCCGGGGTCCTGGTGGGTCCCGCGGCGGCCGATGCGCCCGTGAGCGACGGCGAGGCGCTGTCCAAGGCGCTCGAGGTGGAGCGGCTGATCGTGCTCGCCTACCGGCGGGTGCTCGCCTCAGGGGCGCTCGCGGCCGACATCCAACGGGCGATCGCGCCCTACCTCGGGCACGAGGTCGAGCACGCCTCGACGGTCGCGTCCCAGCTCACGGCCGTGGGCGAGAGCGCGCCCACGGCACCGCTCAGCCTGGACGCCGCCGCGGCGCTGCTGTCCAAGCACAACGTCCCCGGAAGCCTCACCGATCTGCACTCGCAGAACGATTGCCTGAGGCTGCTCGTCAACCTCGAGTCGCTCGCAGAGGGCGTCTACTTCACCGCGCTGAAGACGCTTTCGAAGCCCGGGCTGCAGCAGCTCGCGGTCCAGATCATGGCGTGCGAGGCCCAGCATTGGACGGCGCTCAGCGGGCTTCGGAATCCCGGCCAGTACGTGAAGGCGGTCCCGTGGCCGTTCGTGACGGGCTCGAGCTAAGTGGTCGCTTTCGCAAACACGACGACATTCGAGCGGCCCCGGCGGCGCCTGGCGGCGTCCTCGCTCGCTCGTGTGGCAGAGCCACACCACGCTCGCTGCGTCCTTGCCAGACATCCGCCGGTGACCACTCTCGGTGTCGCCGTACTTACGAAAGAGACCACTGAGGGCCTGCGCCAGAACCCATCAGGTGCCTTGGTAGCCTCGGACCGACCATGAAGATACCGCGAGACCTGTACGACCAGATGATCGCCCACGCCCGCGAGGAAGCGCCGAACGAGTGCTGCGGCATGGTCGGTTCGAACGACGGGCAGGCCCTCGCCGTGTACCGCGCGGTCAACGCCGAAGCGAGCCCGCTGCGCTTCCGGATCGATCCCGACGAGCAACTCGAGCTCCACAACCAGATTGAGGACGCCGGGCTCGACCTGGGAGCGATCTACCACTCGCACACGCGAACGGCGCCGAAGCCGTCCCAAACCGACATCAACTTCGCGAAGCTGTGGCCGGGCGTGCTGTGGATCATCGTCGGCCTGGAGGGCGACGAGGCCGAGGTCCGGACCTGGCGCATCGACGAAGGCCAGGTGTCGGACGCGGAGCTGGTCGTGGAGTGACCCGCAAGCGGGCACTCGGAGCCGGTGAGCTCTTCTGCCCCGTCTGCGGTATGTCGTATCCCGAGGACGAGCGGTTCTGCGCGACGTGCAAGCTGCCGCTCGTGTACAGCGACCACGTGGGCGAGGTCCGCGAGGTCTCGGCCAGCCACGAGCGCGCCCGCAAGATCAAGCCGCAGCTCACTGAGGGGAGGTTGGTGAAGGTCGCGTACGCCCGCAATCAGGCCGAGGCCGAATTCATCCAGGGCCTGCTGCTCGAGGAGGGCGTCCCCAGCATGCTGCGCCGGAGCGCCGGCTTCGACGTGCCCGATTTCCTCGCGGCGGGGCCGCGCGACGTGCTCGTGCCCGAGACCGCGGTGGCGACGGCGCGTCAGGTGTTATTAGAAGGCGAGGTCATATCCGACAGGCCCCCGGAGCGGGTGGTGGCGCCGGGGCGGCTACTCGTGGGGTTGCTGGTGGCGCTGGTGATCGGGGCGCTGGTCGTCTGGCTCGCGAGCCAGGTCGTGCACTGATCCAACGTCACGCCGCCGGCGCCGCGGTGATCCAGCTGAGCGGCACCGTCGGGGACCCGTCTACGTCATCGGCATGGGTCGACTCGTGCCGCGCGCGAAACGACGGCGAAGCCGACTCGACCCATGCCACGTGACGTTTGGTGGTTGACCCGGTCGCCCGGGATCAGACCAGGACCGGCTCGCGGTCCGAGGCGATCGACGCGATCTCCTCCGAAGCGCGTTCGAACTCGTCGTCCGACAGCACGGGTGTGCCCTCGAACGGGAGGTCGCGGGTGAGCTCGAGCCACGATCGACAGCCGCCGTACTCGTCACGCACCTTCACGGTGACGGGACGGGGAATGCGGTACGTCCGCAGCAGGATGACGTGGAGCGGATGACGCCGCTTCCACGCCAGACGCTTCTCCGCGTAGTCACTCGTCCAGACGTAGAACGGGGACAGCGCGTCGACCGTGCGACGGTCGTTGATCGTGTAGTGAGCTGCAACCTCGGCCCAGGCGCGGATGCGCACCCGGTCGGGCTGCGGGATCTCGCGGTTTCGGCGCAGCGACTGTGGCGACGGTTCACCGTCGCTCCAGACGCCTTCCTCGAGCGCGCGGGTGAGCTCAGGTTGATGAGACTCCCGCACCAAGTCCGAACATTGATGGTCGAACGTTGGATAGAGGAAGAAACGGTCGTGGTCCAGCTTGAAGTGTTTGTCGGGCTCGCGAATGCCGCCCTTGCGGAGAGTCAGAAGCTGCTCTCCCTCGGCAAGGGCCCGCACAGTCACGGCCCATTCCTTGAAAGCAATCGGCATTTAGAAATGAGGGGGAACGGGGGGTTGAACGAAACAAAATCCCGTGCGCGGCACGCAGTGCAAGTGCGGCACAGGAGGACTTGATTGTACGCGAGCTTTGGCAAATCGCCAAATGTCACCGCAAATCAGTGGGTTCGCTGGCGGGGTCCCGTGCCGGAGCGGTGCTGGTCCTGAAAACCCTGCACTGCATGTGTGCGAATCGCAACGAACACGGGACATACACGGTCCCCACTATCCGGGGCGACCCGGCTTGAAACCGGTTCCAGATAGATGGCCGCGTGTCGAACAACTTGTCGGATCGCGAACTTTGAACCGCTTGTGCGAGTTTGGACGAGTTAGCAGTTAGCACCCTTGCGGCGGCCGTGACCACCGCCGCCGGGGGTCTCGATCCGCAACCGCTGACCGGGATCGAGACGGCCGATCGCCTTTGACGGGAGCTCCTCTCCGTCGAGCAGGTTGCGCCCGGGCGCGCCCGGCTCGCCGCCGTCGGCCCCGGGAGGCGGGTGGCGCCGGCGCTCGGTGATCAGCGAGTAGCTGAGCGGCTCGAGCGCCTCGAGCTCGCGGATCACCCCGTCGCCACCGTGGAACGCTCCATCTCCGCCTGACCCACGGCGCAGCCCGTACTCGATCATCCGCATCGGGAACTCGAGCTCGAGCGCCTCGATCGGCGTGTTCAGCGTGTTACTCATCGCCACGTGGACCCCGCTCGGCCCGTCCGCGTCCGGACACGCACCCTGGCCGCCGCCGATCGTCTCGTAGTACACGACGTCCTCGCTCCCGAGCGTGACGTTGTTCATCGTCCCCTGACCGAGCGCTCGTCCGAAGGCGTGTAGTACGACGTCGGCGATCCGCGACGACGTCTCGACGTTGCCCCCGACGACGGCCGCCGGAGGCCGGGCATTCAGCAGGCAGCCCTCTGGTGCGATCACCTCTACCGGGCGGTAGGCGCCGGCGCTCGGCGGGATGTCGGGGTCCGTGAGGACGCGGATGGCGAAGTAGCACGCCGAGCGGGTGACGGCCATCGGGCAGTTGAGATTGCCCTCGTGCTGGTCGGCCGACCCGGTGAAATCGAGCGTCAATCGGTCTCCGTCGACGGTCGCTTTCAGGACGATCTCGAGGTCGCCCTCGCGGGCCTCGAGCACGTCTCTGCCGGTGTACGTGCCGTCGTCGAGCTCCTCGATGCAGGCGCGGGTGCGCCGCTCGGCGTAGTCGAGGACCTCAGTGAACGCGGCCGTGAGCTTTTCCTCGCCAAAACGGTGTGCGAGCTCATGAAGGCGCCGGCCGCCGACGCGTGAGGCCGCGAGCTGCGCTCGCAGGTCGGCTCGGCGCTGGGCGGGCTGGCGCATCTGTTCTGTGATCTCCTCGATCGCGTCGTCGTCGAGCACGCGGGGGGAGATCACGACGCCCTCGTCTTCGAGGGTCGTGCTGTCGGCGGGCATCGAGCCCGGGGTCGGTCCGCCGACGTCGGCGTGGTGCGCGCGGCTGGCCGCGAACGCGATCAGCTCGTCGCCGGCGAACAGCGGGGTGATCACGGTGATGTCGGGCAGGTGGGTGCCGCCCTGGTAGGGGTCATTGAGGATCCAGCTGCGCTCGGGGGCGTGGTCCTCGTTGAGAACGGCGGCGACGGCCGCGGGCATCGCGCCCAGGTGGACCGGGATGTGCTCGGCCTGCATGACCATCTCGCCGCCCGAGTCGAACAGCGCGGTGGACGCGTCGCGGCGCTCCTTGATGTTCGCCGAGTGAGCCGAGCGAATCAGGACCGCGCCCATCTCCTCGCACACCGCACGCAGGGCGCCCGTCAGCACCTGGAGCTCGACCGGGTCGATGGTGCCGCTCATCTATCGGACCTGCTCATGCGGATCGTCCCGGTTTCGTCGACTTCGGCTCTCCAGTCCGGCGGGATCAGCACCGTCGACTCGGGAAGCTCGATCACGGCCGGGCCGTCGAGCTCGGCGCCCGGGGACGGGATACCCCGCAGCACCTCGAGCTCGATGTTCTCGCCCTCCAGCGTTGCCTGGCGGGTGCTGCGGTCGGCTTCGGGGTGATCGTCGCCGCCGGCGAGATCGACGTCGACACCGGCGGCGGTGGCGGTCACCCGGATCGTGACGAGCTCGAGCTCCTGCTCGCTGTCTCGGTAGCCGTAGCGGTCCTCGTGCTCGTCCTCGAACGCCTGGCGCAATTCGTCGGGGTCAGCGTCGGTGGCGCCGCCGATCGGGAGCTCGAACGACTGACCCCGGTAGCGGAGCTCGTACACGGCGTTCAGATCGGCGCCGGGATCGTGCATGGCGTCGCGCGCGCGCTCGCCGAGCTCCTCGACGTGCTGCTCGATCGCCTCAGCGGTGAGCTCGCCCCCGCTGAGGAGGACGGTTCTTTGAACGTCGCGCCGGCGTGGCGAGACCACCAATCCCAGCGCGGCCAGGACGCCCGACGCCCGCGGGCACAGGATCGTGTCGATCCCAAGCTCGTCGGCGATCTGGGCCGCGTGCAGGCCGCCGGCGCCTCCGAACGCCATCAGGGTGTACCGGCGTGGGTCGATGCCGCGCTGGACGGTAACCACGCGGAGCGCGCGGATCATCTCGGCGCCGGCCACACGCCTGATCCCCTCGGCACAGGCGTCGACCTCGAGGCCGAGTTGTTCGGCAAGGTTGCCCACCGCATGTTCGGCCGCGTCGCGGTCGAGCTCGACGCCGCCGCCGAGGGGCGCGTTCGAGGACAGATAGCCGAGCACGAGGTTGGCGTCGGTGACCGTCGGGTCCGTGCCCCCGCGCCCGTAGCACGCCGGCCCGGGGTCGGCCCCGGCCGACTGGGGCCCTACACGGAGCGCGCCGCCGGCGTCACGCCAGGCAATCGAACCTCCGCCGGCGCCGACGGTATGAACGGCGAGCATCGGCAGCGCGAGCGGACGCCCGGCGATCTCGCCGCTCGACCGTTCCTGGACTGCCCCGTCGTCGACGACGCACACGTCGCACGACGTGCCGCCCATGTCGAGACACAGCGCGTTCTCGGTGCCGGCATTGCGTGCCACGAAGGCGGCGCCCGCCGCTCCGCCCGCTGGGCCGGAGAGAACCGTCCAGGAGGCGTGGCCGGCGGCAGCCGCGACGTCGATCAGGCCGCCGTTCGATTGCATGATCGCCGGCTCCGGCAGGTGGGATTCCTCGGCTCGCTGGACGAGCCGGCGCAGGTAGCTCGCGAGCAACGGCGACAGGGCGGCGTCGATCTCGGTGGTGGCGGCGCGCTCGTACTCGCGGAAGGTGCCGACGACCTCATGCGAGAGCGACACGTGTACGTCGTCGCCGAGCTCGTCCGCCAGCGCCCGCGCGATCGCCTGCTCGTGCTCGGGGTGGCGATAGGAGTGGAGCAGCGTCACCGCCACTGCCTCGGGCTCGGCCTCGGCGACGCGCGCGGCCAGCTCCGACGCAGCGTCGTTGCTCAGCTCGGTCAGCGGTCCGTCCGGGGTCATCCGTTCGGGCGTACCGAATCTCAGCTCGTCCGGGGCGAGCGGCGCCGGCCGCGCCGCGCACAGCCGGTACAGCTGTGGGCGGTCCTGGCGGCCGAGGGCGATCAGGTCGGTGAAGCCCTCGGTGGCGACGAACGCCGTCTTCGCGCCACGGCCCTCGAGCAGGGCGTTCGTGGCGACGGTCATGCCGTGCGAGAACTCTTTGATGTCCTCAGCGCTCGCGCCGGCCTTGTCGAGGGCCGCCTGGATCGCCGCCATCACGCCCTCGGATTGGTCCTCAGGTGTGGTCGGGGACTTTGCCGTGATCAGCCGGCCGTCGAACGCGAGAACGGCGTCGGTGAACGTCCCGCCCACGTCGACGCCGATCAGCATGGCCGCTCAACCTACCGGAGCGCGCGCGCTGGGCACGGAGGCCCAGCGCAACCGGTCCCAGGGATGCCGAGCGCAGCGAGGCCCAAAAAAGTGCAACCCGCGGCCCTCCCGCGGCCGCGGGCGCAATCCTTACGCCGCGAGCGGCGCCTCGAGCTCCTCTGTCTCCGCGAGGTGCTGGTGCGACGGGCAGTAGCCGTTGTGCGGCAGCGGCATGCGCTGACACGGCGTGCCCTTGCGCGTGCTGGCCCGGCACTGCAGCGGGTTGCCGTAGGCGTCGAAGCCGTTCTGCGGCAGGCGGCGCAGGAACTCGTCCGCCAGAGTCAGATATCGCTGAATCACGCGAAGCACCCGCAGTTGCGACGTCATCGGGAAGTACACCCGGATGTCGTTGAACAGGGTGCGCGAAGGATGCGCGAAGTAATGCCGATCGGTGGCCAGGCGTTCGATGGCCGCTTCGCACGCCTTCAGGACGCGCTCTTGATTGCAGTGCTGGCCGCCGTACGGGCCCTCGATGACCTCATCGGCAAGCTCACGGTAGATGGCTCGGCTGAACCGGTACATATAAAAACACCCACTCCTAGATCCGTGCCCCCGCCAGGGCGATCTTGGTTAGCGCGAATCCAGCTACCCGCTATGTGTGAAGTTACAGCGGTGTCAATTATTAAGTTGGCGTTAACTCAAAAGAAGGTGTTTCTAGCTTTGGCGGGGTTTTGGGCCACGAGGTTCGCCCCGCGTGCCCTACGTCCAGGTTTGCAGGGCGGGATCGCCCGCTGCGCCGATTGTCTCGTGGCGGCCATCGAATGCCGGGTCGCGCTCGGGGAAGTCGGAGCGCTGATGGGCGCCGCGGCTTTCGGTGCGAGCGAGAGCACATTCGGCGATCAAGCGCACGAGTGGGTGCGGATCGGCGGTGAGCTCCCGTAAGCCCGCGGCGTCGCGCTCGAGCCCCGCGTGACGCCACAGCGCCTCGCGACTGGCGGCTGAGATCGGTGACGGCTTTGTGGGCCCTCGCGTCGCGCCGCCCGACTCCACGGCCGACTCGACCACTGCGGTGTCCGGGGTGGGCTGCGCCACCGCCGACCGCGCCGCCCGGGCCCCGAACACGAAGCACTCGGTCAGCGAATTCGAGGCGAGCCGGTTCGCGCCGTGCAGGCCAGTACATGAGCACTCGCCGACGGCGTGCAGCCCGGCGAGCGTGGCGCGGCCGTGGACGTCCGTGGCGATCCCGCCCATCATGTAATGGGCCGCAGGCGCCACCGGGATCAGCTGGCGCTCGGGATCGATTCCCGCCTGGCGGAGCGCGCTGACCACATTCGGGAACAGAGCGGGGTCGATGTCGCGCATGTCGAGGTCGACCGACGAGGCGCCGGTCGCTGCCATCTGTCGCTGGACCGCGCGCGCGACCTCGTCGCGCGGGGCGAGCTCGTCGACGAACCGCTCCCCGCTGGCGTCGAGCAGCCGCGCCCCTTCGCCGCGCACCGCCTCGGTCACGAGGAAACCATCCGCCCCGTTGGTGCCGACGACCGCCGTGGGATGGAACTGCATGAACTCGAGGTCGGCCAGCGTCGCCCCGGCGGCGTGCGCCAGCAGCAGCCCTCCGCCGACGGCGCCGGCTGGGTTGGTCGTGCGCGACCACAGTGCGGCGGCGCCGCCGGTGGCGAGAACCACGGCGCCGCTGGCGATGACGCGTCCGTCGTCGAGGCGAACGCCGACGCAGCGATCGCCGGCCACGATCACCTCGACCGCGCGCCGGCCCTCGAGCACGTCGATTCCGGGATGCTCGGCCACCACCGCGCTCAGCTGCCGCACCAGCCGTCGGCCGGTGGCCGCCCCGCCGGCGTGGACGATCCGCCGCCGCGAGTGACCGCCCTCGAGGCCGAGCGCGAGACGCCCGTTCCGATCGGCGTCGAACCGGACGCCGAGCCGCCCGAGGTCGGCGACCGCCTCCGGCGCCTCGTCGCACAGCACGCGCGCGGCCGAGTCGCGGACCGCGCCCCGGCCGGCCACGATCGTGTCCCGTAGATGCAGCTCGGGGCTGTCGTCGGCCGAGACCGCCGCGGCCAGGCCGCCCTGGGCCCACCAGCTCGAAGACTCGGCGAGTGGCGTGGCCGATACCAACGTGACGCGCACACCCTCGCGGGCTGCGCACACGGCCGTGTACAGCCCCGCGGCGCCTGCGCCCACCACTGTGGCCTGAGTGGCAAGAACCTGCACGAGGACCGATACCGTACCCCGATGCCGTCCGCGCCCGTATTGCTCGAGCATCCGTCGTCGCTGCTCCACGACACGGACCCGCATCCGGAGCAGCCCGCGCGGATCGTCGCGATCGACCGCGAGCTGTCAGCCCGCGGCTGGCTCGGGTTCGAGCGCGTCACGTCCCCGGCGGTCCCTCGCGAGGTGCTGGAGGCGGTTCACCCGGCGGCGTACATCGACGAGATCGAGCGGGTGTGCTTGACCGGAGGCGGCTTTCTCGACGCCGACACCGTGGTCAGTTCCGGCTCGTTCGAGGCGGCACTCCACGCCGCCGGCGGCGCGGTGCGGATGGTCGATCTTCTGCTCGACGGCGACGCGCCGTGCGCGTTTAGCGCCCACCGCCCGCCGGGTCACCACGCGCTGCCGGCGCGCGCGATGGGGTTCTGCCTGTTCAACAACATCGCGGTCGCCGCACGCTACGCGCTCGATGTCCGGGGACTCGAGCGCGTGATGATCGTCGACTGGGACGTGCACCACGGCAACGGGACCAACGACATCTTCCACGGATCGGGCGAGGTGCTGTTCGTCTCGATCCATCAGTTGCCGCTGTACCCCGGCACCGGTCAGGCAACCGACGTCGGGTCGGGGGAGGGCCTCGGCTTCACCGTCAACCTTCCGGTGCGTCCGGGCGCGGACGACACGCTGTTCTGCTCGCTGGTCGATCGCGTGGTCGTACCCCTGGCGCGATCGTTCGAGCCCCAGCTGATGCTGGTCTCAGCGGGCTACGACGCCCACCGCGACGATCCGCTCGCGGCGTGCGAGGTGACCGAGGAGGGGTACGCCGCGATGACGCACTCGATCCGCGGTGTCAGTGACTCGCTGGGGATCCGGGTCGGGTGTGTGCTCGAGGGTGGGTACGCGCTCGACACGCTCGCGAGGTCGGTCGCTGCAACGCTCGAGGCGCTGCGCGACCCGCTTCCGATGCCGGCGCCGGTCCCGGACGGCGACGGCGTCTCGTCGCTCGTCGGGCAGGCGCGAGAGCGCCTCGCACAGTGGTGGCCGGCGCTCGCTTGAGCGCCGCGACGAACCGGGGTAGGCACTGCGCGTTCGGCCTCGACCCGGCAGCCGATGTGGTGCACGTCGCGGCGCTGTGTGGATTCGCGCTGGTGGCGTGGGGGCTCGCGGTCTGGTGAAGCCGCGCGAAGCTGATCGTCTGAGTCGGTTCAGAGGAGTGATCGCCAGGCGGCGACGACTCGCGCGGCCATCCGGTCGGTCGAGAAGCTCTCCGCCCTCGCGCGTCCGTCGATCCGCGGATCGTCCGCGTTGACGTGCGGCTCGAGCGCGACGCGCCATGCGGCCTCGTCGAACGGCCCGGCGTGGGCGCCGCCGATGCCTTCGAGTGCTTCCGGCGCGATCCCTTCCGGCGTGGCGAGTACGGGCACGTCGCAGGCGAGCGCCTCGAGCACGGCTAGCCCGAACCCCTCGCGCTCAGATGGGACCAGAACAGCGTTGGCAGCGTTGACGTATAGCGGGACCCTCTGCGGTTCCACGTCGCCGAGCGTGAGCAGCGGGACGCCACCGGCGATCGCGAGCGCGCGGTCGTAGCGCTTCTCGGGCCGCTTTGGGTCCGCCGGGAACAGCAGATAGGCGCCGTCCGGCGCCAGGCCGAGGGTGTGGCGGGCTTCGTCGCGCGGGATCGGGCGGAAGCGATGGATGTCGACGCCGATGGGGAGGACCGCCGTCCGGCCGCGTACTGCTTTGTTCGGTATGGCCGCCGCCAGCGACTCGGAGACGGCGGCCACGAGGTCGAGGAAGGGGAGCGCCGTGGTGGTAATCGCACGGGAGCGCGGGTGAGCGAGGTCGGTGCCGTGGAGCGTCACGGCGCGCACTTCGCCATGCGCGGCGAAGGCCGGCCATACGGTCAGGCCGAAGTGGGCGTGGACAACGTCATACCGGTCGCCGTGGTGGCGCCGGCGAAGCTCGGCGGCGCCCTTGACGTACGCGGCCATACCGCTCGGTGCGAACGAGAACACGTCGACGTCGACCCCGTCGATCCGGCGGAGCGCGTCGACCTGATCGCGGACGAAGCTGCCGAGCGCCGGCCGAGCGGCGCTCGGATACATGTTGGTGACGATCAGCGCTCGCATGCGGCCGGGCGAGACTACCGTCGCTTTGGCACCATGCATCCCCGCATGACCCCCTCGGCGTTTCCCGAGCGCAGCTACGGCCGCGCCCCCGACGCGCTCCGGCCGATGGCGATCGACCCGGGCTTCGTCCGGACCGCGACCGGTTCGGCGCTGATCTCGATCGGGGAGACGCGCGTGATCTGCACCGCGTCGGTCCAGCCGAGCGTGCCCCGGTGGCTCGCCGGCTCCGGCCGCGGTTGGGTCACCGCCGAGTACGGGATGCTCCCCGCCTCCACGGGCGACCGCAAGCAGCGCGACATCACCCGCGGCAAGCTCGACGGTCGCTCGGTCGAGATCCAGCGGCTGATCGGCCGGTCCTTGCGCGGCGTCGTCGACTTCTCGCTGCTGGGCGAGCGCACTGTATACATCGACTGCGACGTGCTCCAGGCCGACGGCGGCACGCGCTGCGCGTCGATCACGGGCGGATTCGTGGCGCTGCAGCTGGCCTGCGCGCGGCTGATCGCCGACGGCGCTCTGGATCGATCGCCACTGACTGGTGCGGTCGCGGCCGTATCGTGCGGCATCGTCGGTGGCGTGCCGCTTCTCGACCTCGACTACAGCGAAGACTCGACGGCCGAGGTGGACGCGAACGTCGTGATGACCGGTGACGGCGGTCTCGTCGAGGTTCAGGCGACCGCCGAGCGCACCCCGCTTTCCCGAGCCCACCTGGACGATCTGCTGGCGCTGGCCGCCAAGGGCATAGTCGAGCTCCGAGCGCTCCAAGATGCGGCCGTGGCCGCCGCCGGCTGAAGCCGTGTCAGAGGGGGCTTCGACCGAGGGCCGGGCGGTCGTGCTCGCCACGCGCAACCCCCACAAGGTCGTCGAGATGCAGCGTCTGCTCGAACCCGCCGGGATCGCGGTCGAGGCGCTGCCGGACGAGCTCGAGCTGCCGCCCGAAGACGGCACCACGTTCGCCGACAACGCGCTCGTCAAGGCGCGGACCGCGGCCGCCGGCACCGGTCGGCCGTCGGTCGCCGACGACTCGGGCATCGAAGCCACGGCGCTCGGCGGCGCGCCCGGGATCCGCTCGGCGCGGTTTGCGGGAGTCAGCGCCACCGATGAGGACAACCTCTCGAAATTGGTCGCCGAGGCGCCGGCGGACAGCCGGCTGCGATACGTGTGCGCGCTGGCGTACGTGAATCCTGAGACCGGCGAGGAGCGCGTGTTCTTCGGAGATTGCCGCGGGCACATGGCCCGCGAGCGGGCCGGGTCAAAC
This sequence comes from uncultured Solirubrobacterales bacterium, assembly GCA_963737055.1. Lineage (GTDB taxonomy): Bacteria > Actinomycetota > Thermoleophilia > Solirubrobacterales > Solirubrobacteraceae > Palsa-465. The sequence continues at coordinate 554,587 of CAVTRE010000007.1, forward strand.
GGATTCGGCTACGACCCGGTGTTCGTTCCCGATGCGACCGGGGACAATCGAACGATGGCCGAGCTCACGGATGCCGAAAAGGACGCGATCAGCCATCGCGGCCACGCTGTGCGCGCGCTAACGAGATGGCTACGCCCCTGAGCCCAGCCGGCGCGCTGGCCGATCCCCAGGTCAAAACCCGGACAGCGGCGCTGTCGATCGTCTCGAACTCGGCTCTGATCCTGCTCAAGGTCATCGCCGGCTCGATCACCGGCTCGGTCGCGATCCTGACCGAGGCGGTGCACTCGAGCATCGACCTGGTCGCCTCGATCGTCGCCTTCTTCTCGGTCCGCAAGGCGGGCGAGCCCGCGGACGAGAGCCACCGCTACGGGCACGAAAAGGTCGAGAACCTGTCGGCGGCGATCGAGGGCATTCTGATCCTGGTCGGGTCCGCTGCAATCGCGTTCCAGGCGATCCGTCACCTCGCCGGCGGGAATCAGGTGCAGTCGATCGGGGTCGGGATCGCGGTCGTGGCGTTTTCGCTGGTCCTGAACGTGATCGTGTCCGGGGTAATCGCCCGGAACGCGCGGAAGACCGACTCGCCGGCGCTCGAGGGCGACGCCGCCCACCTGCGCACCGACGCGCTGACGTCGCTGGCGGTGCTGGTCGGGCTGGCGCTGGTGAAGATCACCGGCGCGCAGTGGCTCGATCCGGTGGTGGCGCTCGCCGTCGCCTCGACGATCGTGGTCACGGGCGTGCGTCTGCTGACGCGGTCGTCTCGGGTTCTCGTAGACGAGGCGCTGCCCGCTGAGGAGGTCGGTTTGATCAAGGGGGCGGTCGAGGAGTTCGGGCCCGTGGGCGTGGTCGGCTACCACGAGCTGCGCACCCGGCGGGCGGGCTCGCGCCGGTACGTCGATCTGCACGTCCAGTTCCGCCACGGCACCTCGCTTGAAGACGCCCACCGGACCGCGCACGAGCTCCAGGACGTGATCGGGGCCCGGCTCGGCGGGGCCGATGTCCTGATCCATCTGGAGCCGCAGGATCGGGTGCGGCCGGGTGAAGAGATCGCGGGCGCCGGGTCGCCCGAGTCGTCGACCGCCGGTTGATTCCCTGGGCGTTCGGCGACTTACCGGGGTTGGACCGCCGGGGCCGCGGGCGATTTACCAGGGGGGTTGGGCCGCCGGGGCGTCGGCGACTTACCGGGGGTTGGGGCCGGCCCCCGCCCGGTGCCGGGCGCCCGCCGCACGCCACCACACCGGACCTGCGTAACAGGCCAATCGCGTCGAATTTCTCGGACCGTGGCAGACGGCGCATGCACCACACGCGTGGGATGCCATCGTCAGCCTTCGTGGCGCCGAATGTCAGGTTTTGCAGGTCCCGGGGGCACTCGGGCGATGCAGGTCGCAGCGCACTGAGGCTATGCATCGCGGCCAGGGTGTTCTCGCCGGCGGAAGCGAGCTGGACGCGGCGTGACTCGTCCCGGGTGTGACCGCCCACGCCACCGACCCGGGCCCCCAAAAACTCCGTGACACCGGAATCTGGCGTAAAGCCGCTAGACCAGGTTAATCCCGGCCGCCAGCGCCACCGCGAACGTCACCCCGGCGTACCCGTAATAGCCCTGCAGCACGAGAATCACCACGACGATGAGGCAGACCAGAACCGTCCCCAGCCAGGCCAGTCGCCCGAGATCTACGGCCGGATTCTGACTGTCGTCCACGGGATCATTGTGGCCCTCCGGGGTGACGTTCTGCTCTCCCGGGTCTGGCGGGGGCTCAATCCGGGTAGTAGTGGTGGTCGAATTACGCAAATTCCGAAAATCCCGCTGCGATGTCGTGTGGCGCGTCGTCCTCACCGGGGAGAATGGCGCCGATCCCGCGACAACCACGGATCCGGCTGTCCGCCGCCCGTGTTAGCTTCGGGAATTCCTACCACCTTGAAGGAGGGAGCAAGTGACGAAGCAAGAATTCGTGGACCAAGTCGCTGATCGTGCCGGACTGAGCAAGAAGGATGCGGGCGACGCGGTCGACGCCTTTCTGGACACCGTCGAGGACGCGCTCAAGCGCGGAAGCGACGTGTCCTTCTCGGGGTTTGGCAAGTTCAGCGTTTCGCAGCGCAGCGCACGCGAGGGTCGCAATCCCGCGACCGGCGAGCGCATCCAGATCGCGGCTTCGCGCGTTCCGAGGTTCACGGCTGGGGCGGGCCTGAAGAAGGCCGTCAAGTAAGACCGTGCCGGACGCTGGATGCTGCGGTCGCGTGCTGGATGCCGTGACCGTGGCGTCCATCGACCTCCCCGTCGGGGGCCCGTGACCCCCGACGCGTCGATCGGAGACGCAACGATGGCCGCCAATCCGGGGCACGGGGACCTCACGGCAAGCTTTGGCGACCGGCTGGCGGACCGAGTCGCCACCCGCCGGTCGCAGATCGTGCTTGGGCTCGATCCCGATCCGGCGCGACTGTGGCCCGAGGCGATCCGCCGCGCCGACATCGCCGGCGCGGCCGACGCGCCCGCAGCGACTCGCGCCGCGCGCGCGGTCGCGGCGCACTGCGCGCTCGCGATCGAGGCGACCGCGGACGAGTGCGTCGCGGTCAAGCCTCAGGTGGCCTGCTTCGAGCGGCTCGGTGCCGCCGGCTGGAGCGCGCTCGCCGAAACGGTGGCGGTGGCGCTCGCGCACGGCCTGATCGTGATCGCGGACGCCAAGCGCGGCGACGTGGCCGTCACCGCGGCGGCGTATGCGCAGGCGTTCCTGGGCGAGACGCCCAGCCCCTTCGGCCCGATCGAGGGTCTCGGCGCCGACGCGATGACCGTCAACCCGTTGCTCGGCCGAGACTCGCTCGAGCCGTTCGTGGCCACCGCCCGGACCCACGGCCGGGGACTGTTCGTGCTCGTGCGCACGTCGAACCCCGGGGCCGCGGACGTCCAGGAGCGCCCGCTCGCCGACGGAACCGCCGTCAGCGAGCACCTCGCCGGCCTGGTGGCGGACATCGGCGGTCCCGGCGTCGGCCAGAGCGGCTTGTCCGACATCGGCGCGGTCGTTGGCGCCACCGCACCCGGCCGGCTGGCGGCGCTGCGCGAGCGCATGCCGCACGCGGTATTCCTGCTGCCCGGCGTCGGTGCCCAGGGCGGAAACGTCGAGGACCTCGAGCCGGCGTTCGCGAACGGGCCGGCCGGCGGATTGGTCTCGGCCTCCCGCGGGATCGTCGCGGCGCACGAGCGCGCCGGCGGAGACCCGGCTGGCGCCGCGACCCGCGAGGCCCGGCGCCTGCGCGAGCTCGCCTGGCGCCTGGCGGCGTGAGCCAGGTCGTCCGACCGTGAGCATGGAGTCGGCGGCGTGAGTGAGGCGTCAGAGGCGTGAGCCGACTCGCGGTCTCCGGTCGCCTGACCGCGCGGAGGCTGAGAACGGGTTGGTGCCCCGAGCGCCAGTATGATCGCCGATGCGATGGAGGGGTGGAGGAACCCGGCGCGCTACATCGTGCCGCTCGCGCTTGCCGCTACGGTCACCGCGACGTATTTCATCGTGCACCACGCGCTCGCCAACAAGCACAGGTCGACAACGACGCCCACGGTGCTCACGACGAGCACCGTCGCCCACCGTCACGGCGGCCCAGGGTCGGGGTCTTCAAAGGCCAAGTTCTACGTCGTCAAGTCGGGCGACTCGCTGTCGGCGATTGCATCCAAGACCGGCGTCTCGATGGCCACGATCGAGAGCCTGAACCCGCACCTGAACCCCAACGCCCTTCAACCGTCGCAGCGGCTTCGGCTGCGCCGATGAGGTAGTCGTGGACCGGGTTTTGGCCGCCGCGGCGGTTCGAGGCGTCGTTGCGCTCGTAGCCTGCGTGGCGGCCTGCGCCACGTTGGTCGGTGCCATGGTCGGTGCCACGGCCGCAACTGCAGGAGCCGCCACCCCGTCCACGACCGCGGTGACCGTTCCCCAAGCCCCGCCCGCCACGGCGGCGACGGCCACCCCCACCCCGCCGGCACTCGCGGTACGGGCCGCGTCCCTGGTCGAGGAGAGCACCGGGCAGCAGCTGTACGGCCGCAACGCAAACGCCGAGCTGCCGATCGCGAGCACGACGAAGCTCATGACCGCGCTCATCACCCTCCGCCACGTCCCGCTCAGCCGCGTGTTCGTCTACCCCGTCTACTACCTCTCGTCAGTCGACTCGCAGATTGGGCTGGTACCGGGCGAGCGGATGAACGTCCACGATCTGCTGACCGCGATGCTGCTTCCGAGCGCGGACGACGCGGCCTACGATCTGGCGTTCAACGTCGGCCACGGATCGGTGAGCCGCTTCCTCGGGATGATGAACGCGACCGCCGGCCGGCTCCATCTCAGCCACACGCACTACACGACACCGAGCGGCCTCGACACGCCCGGCAACTACTCCAGCGCCGGCGACCTCGTGACGCTCGCGCGCTACCTGATCCAGCACGAGCGGTACTTCAGGTCGGTGGTCGCGCAGTCGCACGCCGCGCTCCGGACCGGAAACCACGTTCGCCCCGTAACCAACCTCAATGACCTGGTGGCGCACTTCTCGTGGATCCACGGCGTGAAGACCGGGCACACGCTCGACGCCGGCTACGTGCTCGTTGCCTCGGGAACCCAGCACGGCATGACGCTGATAGACGCCGTGCTCGGGACATCGAGCGAATCCGCTCGGGACGCGAACGCGCTGTCGCTCCTGAACTGGGGATTCGCGAACTACGGTCTGCGTACGCCGGTCCACGCGGGCAGGGTGCTCGCCCGGCCGGCGATCACCGGCAACCCGCAGGGGCGCGCACAGCTGGTCGCGGCCTCGACCTACACGCGTGTGTTCCCGCGCTCGGCGACGGTCGGGCTGAGGGTCTCCGCACCGGCGACGCTTACCGGGCCGCTGGCCGCGAACGCAGTCGTCGGCTCGGTCGCGATCCTCGAAAACCATCGCGTCGTGACCCGGGTCCCGCTGCTACTAAAGGCGGCGGTCCCGCAGATCCGCAAGAAGCATTCCGACGTAAGCGCACTGGGCATATCAGTTACGCTGTTGGGACTTGTGGTGGCGGCAGGTGCGGTAATCGGGCTGACAATGTTTTGGCGCGAATGGGCCAGGGGAAGGGGCGGTAGGCCTACCCCGCGATGATCATCACCGTCACTCTGAATGCCGCGCTCGACAAAACCCTGGAGGTCCCGAACTTCAGGGTTGGCCGACGGCATCGAGCTGTCGAGCAGACGACGATGCCGGGCGGCAAGGGGGTCAACATCGCCCGCGCGCTCAAGCGCCTCGGACAGCCGGTGATCGCCACCGGCCTCGCGGGTGGTGCGACCGGAAACATGATTGTCGACGCCCTCAACGACGAGGCGATCCTCAACGGCTTCGTTCGGATCCGCGAGGAGTCACGCACGAACACCGCGGTCCTCGACCCGACGACCGGGGTCCAGACGGAAATCAACGAGCGCGGGCCGTCGGTGTCGGCCCACGACCTCGAGCTGTTCCGCGACAAGCTGCTCTACCTGGCGAAGGGGGCGAGCATGTGCGTATTCGCGGGCAGCCTCCCGCGCGGCGTGGCGCCGGACGTCTACGCGGGCCTGATCCGCGAGCTCAAGAAGCTCGGGGTGACCACGATCGTCGACACCGAAGGCGAGCCGATGCGGATGGCGGTGCGCGCCGAGCCAGACGTGGTGTCGCCGAACGAGCTCGAGGCCGAGGAGCTCGTCGGCAACGAGTTCAACGACATCGACGACCGGGCGCGCGCTGTCGTCGAGATGACGCGGCTCGGTCCGGCCGAGGCGATCATGACCGTCTCGGACGGTTGCTACGCGCACGTGCTCGACGGTGGCGGTCCGGCGCTCTACCGGGTCCGGATCGAGGAGCAGGAGGCGCGCTCGGCGATCGGCTCCGGCGACGCCTTCCTGGCGGGCTATATCGCGGCCCGGTACCTCGGGCGCTCGCCGACGGAGTGCCTCCGGTACGGAGTCGCTTGCGGCGCCGAATCGGTCCAGCATTTCGGCGCCGGTCTGCTCGATCCCGCCGCGGTCGACCGGCTCCTGCCCGAGGTCGAGCTCGAGCCGCTTCAGATCGGCGCCGAGATCGGCTGACAAACACCCCGCAGTTTGGTGTAACAGCGGCCCGCGCAGGCCCGTGGACGCTCCATAACCCGCTGCTAGCATCGACGTTCTCGTGACTCGCCGCTCGCCCCAGGCGGCGGACCTCGGATCACCGTTGACGTCCGCCTCGACTAATACGATGCCGCAATGGAAGTAGAGATCGGACGCGGCAAGAAGGCCCGGCGGGCGTACGGGTTCGACGAGATTGCGATCGTGCCGTCGCGGCGCACACGCGACCCGGACGACGTCGACATCTCGTGGAACCTCGGGCCGTACCTGTTCGAGTTGCCGCTGATGGGCGCCGCGCTCGACGGAGTCGTCTCGCCCGAGACCGCGGGCGTGATCGGCAGGCTCGGCGGGCTGGCGGTGCTGAACCTCGAGGGCATCTTCTGCCGCTACGAGGATGCGGACGCCCAACTCGAGCGGATCTCGACCTTCTCCAAGGACATCGCGACCCGCGAGATGCAGGACATCTACCGCGAGCCGGTCAAGCCGGAACTCATCGCCCAGCGGATCAGGGAGATCAAGGAGCAGGGCGTCGTCGCGGCCGCGTCGCTCACCCCGCAGAAGGTGCGCACCTACTACGAGGTCGCACTCGAGGCGGGCCTCGACATCCTCGTGATCCAGGGGACCGTGGTCTCGGCCGAGCACGTCTCGCTCGATGAGACCCGGCCGCCGCTCAACCTCAAGGAGTTCATCCGCGAGTTGGCGCCGACACCGGTGATCGTCGGCGGCTGCGCGTCGTACCACACCGGGCTTCACCTGATGCGCACCGGAGCCGCCGGCGTGCTCGTCGGGGTCGGTCCGGGAGCGATCTGCACCACCCGCGGCGTGCTCGGGATCGGCGTCCCGCAGGCGACGGCGATCGCCGACGTCGCCGCCGCGCGCTCGCAGCACATGCTCGAGACCGGCGAGATGGTCAAGGTCATCGCCGACGGCGGGATGCGCAACGGCGGCGATATCGCCAAAGCGATCGCGTGCGGGGCCGACGCGGTGATGCTCGGCTCTGCGCTCGCGCGGGCGTACGAGGCGCCGGGGCGCGGTTACAACTGGGGGATGGCGACGTTCCATCCCACGCTCCCGCGCGGCGCCCGGGTGGCCACGACGCCGAACGGGACGCTCGAGGACATCATCAGGGGCCCGGCCCGCGAGAACGACGGCACCTTCAACCTGATGGGCGCGCTGCGGACCTCGATGGCCACGTGCGGCTACCGCGACATCGCCGAGTTCAACCGCGCCGAGCTCGCGGTGGCGCCGGCCTTGCAGACGGAGGGCAAGCACCTCCAGCGCGAGCAGGGCGTGGGAATGGGCGCCAAGCCGGCGGCAGTGAGTGTCGCCGCCGACTAGTTCGGGCCTCGCTTCGCTCGGCGTCCATGGGGCCGTGAGGGCCCGTCCGGACGGTGGTGGAGGGTCCGACGAACTCCGTCCGGACGGGGTACATGGCCCCACGGATGCCGCGCAGCGGCGCCCGAGAACCGAAGAGATCCTCGTCCTCGATTTCGGAGGCCAGTACTCGCAGCTGATCGCCCGCCGCGTCCGCGAGTGCGGGGTGTTCTCCGAGCTCCTGCCGCATCACGTCGGGCTGGACGAGGTTCGGCGCCGGCGGCCGAAGGGCGTCATCCTGTCCGGGGGCCCGGCGTCGGTGTACGAGGACGGCGCGCCGGCGCTGCGCCGCGAGCTGCTCGAGCTCGGCGTGCCGGTGCTCGGGATCTGTTACGGGATGCAGCTGATCGCGCGCGAGCTGGGCGGTCGCGTCGAGGGCGCCGAGGTCGGAGAGTTCGGGCGCTCTGCGCTGACCGTGGCGGAGCCCGGCCGGCTGCTGGCGGGCACGCCGCCCCAGCAGAGCTGCTGGATGTCCCATCGCGACACCGTCTTCGCGCCGCCGCCTGGGTTCGCCGCGCTCGCGTCCTCGACGGTCTCGCCGGTGGCCGCGTTCGAGTCTGTCGAGGCCGGCATCTACGGGATTCAGTTCCACCCCGAGGTGGTCCACACGCCCTACGGCAACCAGGTCCTCACGAATTTCCTCGAGGACGTGTGCGGGTGCGAGCGCACCTGGAGCCCGCGGTCGGTGATCGACGAGCAGATCGACGCGATTCGCGCCCAGGTGGGCGACGGGCGGGCGATCTGCGGGCTCTCGGGTGGGGTAGACTCGAGCGTGGCGGCGCTGCTCGTGCACCGCGCGATCGGCGACCGGCTGACGTGCGTGTTCGTCGATCACGGCTTCATGCGTAAGGACGAAGGCGCCCAGGTGATCGCCGCGTTCCGCGACCACTTCCACGTGCCGCTGATCGCGGTCGACGCCTCGGACCGGTTCCTCGCCCGGCTGCAGGGCGTGACCGAGCCCGAGGAGAAGCGCAAGCGGATCGGCGCCGAGTTCATCCGAGTGTTCGAGGAGGAGGCCCGCAAGCTCGACGACGTCCGCTACCTCGTCCAGGGCACGCTGTACTCCGACGTGATCGAGTCCGGCGGCAGCACGGGCGCGGCCACGATCAAGTCTCACCACAACGTCGGCGGCCTTCCTGACGACCTCGATTTCGAGCTGGTCGAGCCCTTGCGGGCGCTGTTCAAGGACGAGGTGCGCGCCGTCGGGGAAGAGCTCGGGTTGCCCAAGCGGCTGGTGTGGCGACAGCCGTTTCCGGGGCCGGGCCTGGCCATCCGGATCGTCGGGGGCGAGGCCACGCGCGAGCGGCTCGAGATCCTGCGCGAGGCCGACGCGATCCTCCAGGACGAGATCCGCAAGGCGGGCCTGTATCAGGAGCTGTGGCAGTCGTTCTGCGTGCTGCCGGACATCCGCACCGTGGGCGTCCAGGGGGACGTGCGGACATACGGGAACGTGATCGTGATCCGCGCCGTGACCAGCGACGACGCGATGACCGCGGATTGGGCGCGGCTGCCTTACGACCTGCTCGAACAGATCGCCGCGCGGATGATCGGCGAGATCCGTCCCGTCGGCCGCGTGGTCCTGGACATCACGAGCAAGCCGCCGGGGACGATCGAATGGGAGTAACCTGACCGGGCGTTGTTGGTAAGGGGTAGGGCTTTTCGGGGGCTTTTTGCCGTTTTGGTTGTGCTCGGCGTGTCGGCGCCGGCGGCGCACGCGACGGTGTTCGTTTCGTCGACTACGTTCACCAACATCGCGGCCTTCGAGGCGGCGGCAGGCGGGACGGACAACCACACCGCGCCCGCCGAGCAGGGCAGTGGCTTCCGCCACTTCACCCCAGGTGGGATCGCGGTCGACGGCAGCGACCCCGGCTCGACGGCGATCCCGGGTGGCCACACCGCCGCGGTCGCATCCAGTCGTCTACAGCCCTGGGGGCTAGAGCTTGGCCCCGCGGTGGCAGTGGCCAACGACGGATTTGGATCGGTGAACCCGAACGCCGGGTTCAGCCCGCCGAACTTGTGGGCCCCGTTCAGCTCGACCACCACGCAGTTTGAGATCGTTGCTCCCACGGCGCAGGCGGGCGCGCCCGTGCCGGCGGTGACCCGCGGCCTCGGGGTGACGTTCGTCAACGTTCAGAACTCGAGCACAACGATCCAGTACTACAGCGGCAGCCAGGCCCTGTTCGCTCAGCCGCAGCCGGTGCCTCAGGGCGCAACGTCGTTCGAGGGCGTGTTGTTCGCCAAACCGGTCGTCACCAGCGTGGTGATCACTCTCGGGACGGCCAAGATCTTCAGCTTCGACGGCAGCACCGTCACGGCTGACAACACCCCGTCGAACACCATGGCCGCGGGTGACGACATCGTGGTGGCCGAGCCTGGCGCCGGGGCCGCGACCGCCGCCGTTACCGCGGGGGTGCCGGTCTCGACGTCGCTTGCCAGTTTCGATTCGAACGATGCGGTTGCCGACATCACGGCAACGGTGGACTGGGGCGACGGCACCGGAAGCAGCGGCACGATCGTTCCGGAAGGGGGAGGCGTCTTTACCGTGACCGGAAGCCACAGCTACGCGCTGCCCGGGAGCTACACGGCTACCGTAACCGTCCAGGACTTCGGCGGCTCCGCGCTCACCACCCAGGCGCGGATCCAGGTCGCGCACCGTGCGACCGCCACGAGCCTGTCGTGCTCGCCCTCGCCGGTGGCGGTGACGGCCTCGACCATGTGCACGGCGATCGTCGCGGACGCCAGCCCGGATGGTCCGATCACGCCGACTGGCACGGTCGCGTTCAGCTCGCCCACAGCCGGGGGGTCGTTTGCCACTGACTCCGGATGCGTTCTCGGCGCGACCGCGACTCCTGGAGTGGCGATCTGCGGGGTCCAGTTCACGCCGACGGAGCTTCCCCCGACGCAGGCGCGGATCGACGCCGCTTACGGCGGCGACAGCGCGCACACCGCCAGCTTCGACACCGCGATCGTCGGGGTGCGCGCGCAGCGGTGCAGGTTGAGAGCGCTGCCGGGCCGGCTGAAGGCGCACCCCGCGGTGCTCGGCATGGTCGTGACCTGTGACGCCCGCGCGAACGTGACGATCGGCGTCAAGGCGACGGGCGCCCGCGAGGGGAGGTTCAGGGCCTTCACGATCCAGTTCGGAAGCCTCAAGACGACGATCGCGGGCGGCCGCCCGACCGTGCTCGTGATCAAGCCGTCGGGCGCGGTACTGGGCGACCTGCGCACCGCCGGGCGTCGGCACCAGCGCGTCTCGCTGAGGCTGACGCTGACGGCGACCTCTCACGCCACCCGCGCGACGACGGTCACGCGCGTCGCTGCCGTCAGGATTCGCTAACCCGCGCCAGCGCGGCGCGCGCGAGGATCTTCTCGACGAGGCGGCCGAGATCTGGGGGCAGCTGATCGCGCCGGAACCAGCTCGCTTCGGCGAGCTCGGTCAGGTCGATGTCCAGCCGCCGGTCGCCGAGGCACGTCTGGAACAGGTGAAGGGTGTCTTTGTGGTGGTCGCCGGTGGCGAATAGCTCCCCCAGCTCCTCCCAGTGCTCGATCCGCCGGCCGAGCTCCTCGTGCATCTCGCGCCGGGCGGCGTCGATCGGAGCCTCGCGGCGGCGGACGGTCCCGCCCGGGAGATCCCACACCCGACGGCCGTAGGTGTGGCGCACCAGCAGCAACGCGTCTCCGTTGGTCACCAGGCACTTCACGCCGGTGACGTTCGGCCGGAAAACGAACCAGTAGGTCCGTTGCGCCAGGTACGCGCAGCGGATCAGCGCGCGTCGCAGCCAGACGGGGAGCCGCGTCATACCCTTGAGCGTACGCACCCGGCGACGAACGGCCGTGTAGCGCGGGATCGCCTATCATGGGCGCGAGCCGCGCGACGGTCGCGCGGCTTGTGCATGCCATGAAGACCTACGTAGCCACACCAGCAGACCGCGAGCGCAACTGGCTGATCGTCGACGCGTCGGGGCAGACCCTCGGGCGTCTGGCGACTCAGATCGCCGACACGCTGCGCGGCAAGCGCAAGCCGACCTACACGCCGCATATCGACACGGGCGACTTCGTGATCGTCGTCAACGCCGAGAAGATCGCGGTGACCGGGAACAAGCTCTCCGACAAGCGCTACTACCGTCACTCCGGGTACCCGGGCGGGCTGAAGTCCCGCACGCTCAACGACATGCTCGAGCGCCGGCCGGAAGAGGTCATCCGCCTTGCGGTCAAGGGGATGCTGCCGCGCAACCGTCTCGCGCGCAAACAGCTGACCAAGCTGAAGGTCTACGCCGGGCCCGAGCATCCGCACGCCGCCCAGCAGCCGCAACCGATGGAGATCGAGAAGTGACCGAGCGCCCCGAGGACGAACAGCAGGCCGAAGAACAGGAGCCGACGGCTCCCGAGGAGCCCGAGGCGGAGGCGCCGGCGGAGCCTGAAGCGGAGACGCCGGCGGAGCCCGTGGCGGAAACGCCTGCGGAGCCTGAGGCGGAAACGCCTGCGGAGCCTGAGGCGGAAACGCCTGCGGAGCCTGAGGCGGAGACGCCGGCGGAGCCCGTGGCAGAGACGCCGGCGGAGCCTGAGGCGGAAACGCCGGCGGAGCCTGAGGCGGAGGCGCCCAGCCAGCCCGAGGCCGCCCCGGAGCCCCAGGCCGCGCCTGAGCCCGACGCCGAGCCGGCGAGCTCGGGCGAGGCCGAGGTGGGCGATCCGGACGCCGTCCAGCCCGACGTGGTGATCGAGGCCGAGCAGAACCCGGAAGAGGACGAGGAGGTCGAGGAACTCGATGACGTCGCTCCCCGCCTCAAGCCCGAGATTCCGGGAGCGGATCTGATCCCGGACATCGTCTCGGAGGGAGAGCAGTTCCTTGACGCCGAGGCCCAGGCCGCCGCCGAGGCGGAGGCCGCCGAGCTCGCCGCCCGCCAGCAGGAAGAGGAGGACGACTCGAGTCCGATCGCCGACGCCGCGATCGACCTCGCCGCCGGCGCGCGCTACACCGCCACCGGCAAGCGCAAGTCCGCGGTCGCGCGCGTGATCATCAAGCCCGGCACCGGGAGCTATTTGATCAACGGCAAGGAACTCGACGTGTTCTTCCCGCGGGAGACGCTCCGGCGGATCATTCGCCAGCCGCTCGAGACCGTCGGCTACGAGACGCGGATGGACGTGGTCGCGCGGATGCACGGCGGCGGCGTTTCCGCCCAAGCCGGAGCTCTCCGGCACGGAATCTCGCGCGCGCTGATCGTTGCCGACCCCAATCTGCGTGGCGAGCTCAAGCGCCGCGGCTTCCTGACACGCGATCCGCGCGTCAAGGAGCGCAAGAAGGCCGGCCTGAAGAAGGCCCGTAAGCGGCCGCAGTTCTCCAAGCGCTAGTACCACATGGCGAGGCAGCTGTTTGGCACGGACGGTGTCCGCGGCCGGGCGGGACATTTCCTCACCGCCGATCTGGCGCTGGCCCTGGCCCGGACCGCGGTTGCCCGTTTGGAGAGTGAGCGGCCGCAGGTCCTGATCATCCGGGACACGCGCGAGTCGGGCGAGATGCTCGAGTCGGCGATCGCCGCCGGCGTGACGGCTGCCGGAGGGGACGCTCTGCTGGCGGGGGTCCTGCCGACGCCGGCCGCTCCGCTGCTGGTGCGCCGCCACGGCCTCGACCTCGCCGCGGTGATCTCGGCGTCACACAACCCCTACGAGGACAACGGCATCAAGCTGTTCGCCGCCGACGGCTTCAAGCTGCACGACGACGCCGAGCATGCGATCGAAGCCGCGCTCGGGACGGCACCGCCGCCGCCCGCCCACATCGGTCGCGTCCGGAGCTTCGACGGCGCACTCGAGGACTACCTTCAAGCGCTCGAGAAGCGGTTCGCGGGCCTGAGCCTGGCCGGAATGCGGATCCTCCTCGATTGCGCCCATGGCGCAACCTTCCAGGCGGCTCCGGAGATCTTCCGACGGCTGGGTGCGGACGTCGACGTGATCGCCGACCAGCCCGACGGCATGAACATCAACCAGAGATGCGGCTCGACTCACCTCGACGGGGTGATTGAGCGGATCGCCGGCGGCGACTACGACGTCGGGTTCGCGTTTGACGGCGACGGCGATCGCGTGCTCGCGGTCGACCGCCGCGGCGCGGTCGTCGACGGCGACGAGCTGATCGCGCTCGCGGCGCTCCACCTGCGTTCCGCGGAACGGCTGCCGGGCAACGGCGTGGCCGTCACGGTCATGACCAACTACGGGTTTCACCAGGCGATGGCGGAGGCGGAGATCGAGGTCGCGATTACCTCCGTCGGCGACCGCTACGTGCTCGACGAGCTCCGCAAGCGGGGCTGGACGCTCGGGGGCGAGCAGTCAGGCCACATCATCGATCTCGGGTTCGGGCCGTCGGGAGATGGGATCGCGAGTGCGCTGCTGACGCTGGAGGCGCTCGGAGGCCGCGAACTCGCCGATCGGAGCGCGATGGAGAAGCTGCCGCAACGCCTGGTCAACATCCGCGCGTCCGACCGTGCCGGCCTCGCCGCCGCGATGGCCGATCCCGGCGTCGAGGAGGCGGTGGCGCGCGAGGACGCCGGTCTCACGGGCCGCGGCCGCGTGCTCGTCCGGGCGTCGGGGACCGAGCCGCTGATCCGGGTGATGGTCGAGGCGCCGAGCCAGGAGGAGACGGACGAGATCTGCGCCCGGCTCCGGCAGGTCGTGGAGACCGCGCTCGCGTAGGGAATCGCCCGGGGCGCGGCGGGATTTGTCCGCGACCGCGAGTCTCGCACGCTGTGGTGCGTTGATTGAAGCGACCGTTCTTCCGGCTAACATCGTCCGCCTCCTCTGACGGGACCGACCGGAAGGCGATCGAGCTCGTTTGCCCGCCACGAAAGGGGAAGTACCGCGTATGTGTGGAATCGTCGGGTATGTCGGACCGCGTAAAGCACGGCCGCTCCTGCTCGCAGGACTAGAGAAGCTCGAATACCGCGGGTACGACAGCGCCGGCATCTCGGTGCTTGACGGCGACCGGATCGATGCCGTCCGGGCTGTCGGCAACCTGAGCGCGCTGCGCGGCGCGATCGCGGCCTGCGGCGGCGGGGAGGAACACGGAGACGCCGGCGGCGGCTCGGTCGCGGTGGCCGAGCGACCCGTCCCGGGGACCGGAATCGGTCACACCCGCTGGGCGACACACGGTCGCGTCACCGAAGAGAACGCCCACCCGCACTTCGACAACACCGATCGCGTCCACATCGTCGTCAACGGGATCGTCGAAAATTACATCTCGCTGAAGCGGCGGTTGGTCGCGGAGGGCGCGCAGTTCACCTCGGAGACTGATGCCGAGGTGATCGCCCACCTGGTCGCGCACCACAACGACGGCGATCTCGTGGAGGCCGTCCGCCGGGCCTACGCCGACCTGCGCGGCCATTACGCGTTCGTGGCGATGTCCGCGGACGATCCCGGCCTGCTCGTCGGGGCGCGCAAGGAGTGCCCGCTGATCATCGGCCGCGGCGACGGCGAGCAGTTCGTCGCTTCGGCGATTCCGGCGTTCCTGCGCCACACCCGCCACGTCCAGTACATCGAGAACGACGAGATCGTCGTGTTGCGACCGGACGACGTCGAGTTCTTCACCGCCGACGGCGTCGCGCTCGAGCGCGAGATCGTCGAGATCGACTGGGACGCCGACACCGCCGAGAAGCAGGGTTTCGAGACGTTCATGCTCAAGGAGATCCACGAGCAGGCCGACGCGGTCGCGGAGACGATCGGCGAGCGCGCTGCGCGCGGGGTCGGTATCGATCTGGGGGATTTGAGTCCCGCGGGGGCCGGGTCCCCAATCGACGACGAGCTCCTGCGCACCCTGCGCCGGATCGTCGTCGTGGCCTGCGGCACCTCGTACCACGCCGGGCTGATCGGGCGGTACGCGATCGAGGAGTTCTCGCGCGTGCCGGTCGAGGTCGAGATCGCCTCCGAGTACCGCTACCGCAACCCGGTCGTCGGCCCCGGCGATCTGGTGATCGGGATCTCTCAGTCGGGCGAGACCGCCGACACGCTGGCCGCGATGCGCACCGCGCGCGAGCGCGGCGCTCGTGTCTTGGCCATCACGAACATCATGGGGTCTCAGGCCACCCGCGACGCCGACGGCGTCCTGTACACCCGGGCCGGCCTCGAGATCGGGGTCGCGGCCACGAAGACGTTCGTCAGCCAGGTCGTCGCCATGTACCTGCTCGCGCTCCGGCTCGCCGAGCTCCGCGGCACGCTCGAGCCGGACGAGCTGAAGGCGACGATCAGCGAGGTCAAGCGGCTGCCGCACCGGATCGCAGAGATGTTCGAGCGCGACATGGGCGGCGTGGAGAAGGTTGCCGCGGGCGTGGCCGGAGCCGACTTCTTCCTCTACCTCGGGCGCCACGTGGGCCTGCCGGTCGCTCTGGAGGGCGCGCTCAAGCTCAAGGAGATCTCCTACATCGCGACCGACGCCTACGCCGCCGGCGAGATGAAGCACGGCCCGATCGCGCTGCTCGACCAGAGCACCCCCGTGGTCGTGGTCGCGACCGAGTCGCCCGTGCTCGAGAAGGTGATCTCGAACATCCAGGAGGTGCGGGCGCGCGGCGCGAAGGTGATCGCCGTGGCGACCGAGGGCGACGATCAGATCGCGCAGCACGCCGACGAGGTGATCGAGGTGCCGCGCACGCAGTGGATGCTGGCGCCGTTGCTCGCGGTGATCCCGCTGCAGCTGCTGGCGTACCACATCGCCCGCAGTCGCGGACTGAACGTCGATCAACCGCGGAACCTGGCCAAGACCGTCACCGTCGAGTGAGCGGCGTGCCCGGGGAGGCGGGGGCACCGGGCGGGCTCCCATTCAAAGTCGGGATCGACCTCCTCGAGATCGAGCGGCTCGAGCGGGCGCTGGAGCGGACGCCGCGGCTGGCCGAGCGACTGTTCACTCCGGCCGAGCGCGAGTATGCGGCCTCGCGCGGTCGGCCGGGGCAGCATCTGGCGGCGCGGTTCTGCGCCAAGGAGGCGGTCGCCAAGGCGCTCGGGGTCGAGTCGTGGAACTTCCACGAGGTCGAGGTCGTCGGCACCGGGGGACCCCCGCGGATCCGGCTGTCGGGCAGCGCCGCCGCCCGAGCGGCCGAGCTCGGCGTGCAAGTCGAGATCTCGCTCACGCACACCACGCGCGACGCCGCCGCGGTCGCAATCGCGGCCTGACGTCTAGATTCTGAGGGCGTGAGCCTTCCCGAGTGGCTTGACCCGCTCCCTGACGCCGCCGAGCAGCGTGCGCTCGACGAGTGGGCCATCGATCAGCGCGGCATTCCCGGCATCGATCTGATGGAGCGCGCGGGGACCGGGCTGGCCGACCTCGTCGGCTCGCTCGTCCCCGGCGGGCGGGTCGTGGTGGTGTGCGGCAAGGGCAACAACGGCGGCGACGGTCTTGTCACGGCCCGGGTGCTGCGCGAGCGGGGCCGCGAGGTCGATGTCCTGCTGCTGGGAGGCGCGGGCGACTTCCGGGGCGACGCTCGGGCGAATCTGGAGCGACTGCCGGGAGCCGCGCCGGTGGGCTTCGACGCGTCGCGGCTCGAGGGCGCCGCGGGGATCGTCGACGCGATCCTCGGCACGGGCTTCTCCGGAGAGCCGCGCGAGCCCGCGGCCGGCGCGATCGACGCGATCAACCTCGCGCGCGATTCCGGGGCGTGTGTGGTCGCGTGCGACGTTCCAAGCGGCGTCGACGCGTCCTCGGGGGAGGTCGCCGGCCCGGCGGTGAGGGCACGCGCCACCGCGACCTTCAACGCGGGCAAGCCGGGGCTGTGGATCGAGCCCGGCAAGACGCATTCCGGCTCGGTCCACGTGGTCGATATCGGGATCCCAGCCGGCGGCCCGGTGGAGCCCCGCGTCGGGCTGATCTCGGCGCGCGTGGCGGACGAGATTCCGCGCCGCGGGCGCGAGTCGACCAAGTTCGCCGCCGGCAGCGTGCTGGTGTGCGGAGGGTCGCGCGGACTGACCGGGGCGCCGTGTATGGCCTCCGAGTCCGCCATGCGTGCGGGCGCCGGCTACGTGACGGCGTGCATCCCCGGGTCACTGAGCGCCGTATTCGGGTCGAAGCTGCTCGAGGTCATGACGATTTCGCTGCCGGATACCGATGGGTCGCTCGAGCCCCGGGGTGTCGAGCGGGTGCTTGAGCGCGCCGACCGATCGGACGCGATCGCCCTCGGGCCAGGGCTCGGTCGGACCGAGGGGGCGCAGGAGTTCGCCAGGCAGCTGGCCCGGGCGGCGCCCGTCCCGCTGCTGCTCGATGCCGACGGCCTGAACGCGCACGCCGGAGCGCTCGACCTGCTCGCCGACCGGCAGGAGCCCACCGTGCTCACCCCGCACGCCGGGGAGCTCGCCCGGCTGCTCGAGACCGACAGCGCCTCGATCGGAGCGCGACGGCTCGAAAGCGCGCGTCGGGCGGCTCGCGAGGCCGCCGCGATCGTCGTTCTGAAGGGCGATGACTCGATCGTCGCCGCGCCGGACGGCCGCGCCGCGGTCAACCGGGGAGCATCTTCCGCGCTCGCCACCGCGGGCACCGGGGACGTGCTATCCGGCGTGATCGGGGCGTATCTGGGCAAGCACATGGACCCATTCGCGGCCGCCTGTGCCGGCGTGCTCGTCCATGGCCGCGCCGGGCAGCTTTGCGCGGAGGAGATCGGTCCCGAGGGCGTGATCGCCGGCGACGTGATTCGGGCCCTGCCTCGTGCCCTGACGAGCCTCGTTTAGCCATGGCGGTCGGCTAGTCATGGCGGTCCGGGCGCTGGCCCGCGTGAACCTCGCGGCGATCGAACGCAACGTGGCGCGTCTGCGGGACGGGTTGGCAGACGGTGCGGGCCTGTGTGGCGTCGTCAAGGGCGCCGGCTACGGCCACGGGGCGCTACCAGCCGCCCGGGCCGCCCTCGCCGGCGGCGCGCGGATGCTCGCGGTCGCGACCGCGGGGGAGGCGGCCGAGTTGCGCGCCAAGGGAATCGAGGCGCCCGTGCTCGTGATGGGGGCGGTGAGTGACGAGGAGCTGCCCGTCGCGTTGGCGGCTCGTGGCGAGCTCGTGGCGTGGAGTTTGGACTTCGTCGAGCGCGTGGAGCGAGTGCGGCGCGTGGGCGTGGGCGCGGGTGCGGGTGCGGGTGCGGGTGCAAGGGTCGCTCCGGTGCGGGTTCACGTGAAGCTCGATACCGGCATGGGGCGGCTCGGGACGCGCGACATCGATGAAGCGATGCGCGTTGCCGAGTGCGTCGCGGCGGCAGGGCCGGCGCTCGAGCTGGCCGGCGCGATGACTCACTTCGCGAGCGCCGACGAGGACCCATCGTTCACCTCCGCGCAACTTGCCCGGTTCACTCCGTTCGTGGCGGCAATGCGCGAGCGCTGGCCGGGGATCGTCGTGCATGCGGCCAACAGCGCCGCCACGCTGCGCGAGCCCGCAAGCCACTTCGATCTTGTCCGCTGCGGCATCGCGATCTACGGTTGCGACCCGATGAACGGAGATCCCTCTGGACACGGGCTCGAGCCGGCGCTCGAGCTCACCTCTTACGTGGCGGCCGTGAAGCTCGCGCGGCCGGGTGACAGTGCCGGCTACGGCCGGCGGTGGGTGGCGTCGTCCGACACATGGGTGGCGACGGTCCCGATCGGCTACGGCGACGGGATCCGCCGCGCGCTGACCAACAACTGCGACGTTCTCATCAACGGCCGGCGCTACCCGCTGGTGGGCACGGTGAGCATGGACAACATCACGGTGGCGCTGGGTTCGGACGCCGGCGGGGTGGGCGAGGGCGATCGGGTCACGATCATCGGGATCGACGGGGGCGAACGCCAGACGGCCGAGGACCTGGCGCGGCGGATCGGCACGATCAGCTACGAGATCGTGTGCGGCCTGACGCCGCGGGTGCCCCGCGTCTACCACCGCGACGGGGCGCCGGTTGAGCGTTAGCGCGCCCCTCGAAGCCCTTGTCTCGGTCGCGACGCCGGAATCGGCCTGGCTCGTCGGCGGGGCGGTACGAGACCGGCTCCTCGGGCGGCCGACCGACGACTACGACATCGCGGTTGCCGGCGATGCTCGCCGCGTGGCCCGGGCGCTCGCGCGCGCACTGGACGCGCACACGTTCGGGCTGTCGGAGGCGTTCGGCGTCTGGCGCGTCGTTGCCCGGGATCACAGCTGGCAGGTCGACGTCCTCCCGGTAGTCGGCCGGTCGATCGAGACCGACCTGGCACAGCGCGACTTCACGGTTAACGCGATCGCCGAGCCGGTGGGCGGCGGCCAGTACGTCGATCCGTTCGGCGGGCTGGAGGACGTGGGCACGCGCACGCTCCGGATGGTGTCGCCGCGGGCGTTTGTCGACGACCCCCTGCGAACCATGCGCCTGGCGAGGCTCGCGTGCGAGCTGGAGTTCGAGGTGGATGCGGAGACCGCCGCGGCGGCCGCCCTTGCTGCGCCTCAGCTGGTACGGGTCGCGCCCGAGCGCGTGTTCGCCGAGCTCAAGCGGATCGTGATCGCCGACCGGGTTTTGGAGGGCCTCGCCCTGATGGACGCCGTCGGTGCGATCGACGCGGTCCTGCCGGAGCTCAGCCGGATGCGCGGCGTCGAACAGAGCCAGTACCACCACCTCGACGTGTACGAGCACACGCAGTTGGTGCTCGCCTCGACGGTCGAGCTGTCCCGGCATCCGGAGAAGTGGTTCGGCTCGCACGCGGCGGCGGTTGCCCGGTTCCTGGACGAGCCTTTGGCGAACGAGCTTACGCGGGGGCAGGCGCTCCGATTCGGAGCGCTCCTGCACGATGTCGCCAAGCCGGAGACCCGGCGGGTCAGCGCCGAGGGTCGGATCACGTTCGTCGGCCACGACGTCGTCGGCGCGGAGGTCGCGGCCGGCGTGCTCGCGCGCCTGCGGGCCAGCGAGCGCCTGCGCGAGTACGTGGCGGCGCTCACCCGCAACCACCTGCGGCTCGGCTTCCTCGTCCACGAGACGCCCATCAGCCGGCGGGCGATATATCGCTACCTGCGCGCTTGCGAGCCGGTTCAGGTCGACGTGACGCTGCTCAGCGTCGCCGATCGGCTGGCCACGCGAGGACGTGGCGCAGACGAGGCGATCGCCCGCCATCTGGAGTTGGCGCGCGAGCTCCTCGGAGAAGCATTGGCGTGGCGGGACGCGCGTCCGCGGCCGCCGGTTCGAGGCGACGTGCTCGCGCGGGCGGTGGGCCTGCGGCCCGGCCCCGAGCTCGGGCGGGTCCTCGAGGAGCTCGAGGAAGCGAGCTTCGCCGGCGAGATCAGCTCACGCGAGCAGGCGATCGATCGGGCGCGCGCGATTGTCGACGAGGCCGGCGTGCGGAGCGCCGGTGGTGGCGCGGGGGGCGCGGGTGGCGCCGGCGGTCGCGCGGGTGGGGCAGGTGGCGCGGGTGGCACGCGGGGGCCCGGGGAGGATCGGTAGGCTCCGCGGCGGTGAGGGATCCAGACTGCATCTTCTGCAAAATCGTCGCCGGCGAGATTCCGGCCCAGATCGTCGACGAGGACGAGCGGACGGTCGCGTTCATGGACATCAACCCGGCCACGCGCGGTCATCTCCTCGTGATCCCGCGCGAGCATGCGAAGGATCTGCTGGAGATCGATCCGGAGGACCTCGCGGCGACGGCGCGCGCGGCGCAGCGGATGGCGCGCCGGGCTAGCGAGCGGCTGAATCCGGCCGGGGTGAACCTGATCAACAGCTGCGGAGCTGCCGCCTGGCAGACCGTCTTCCATTTCCACATTCACGTGATCCCGCGCTACGAGGACGATCCGCTGAAGCTTCCGTGGACCCCCGAGCCGGGCGACTCAGACGAGATCAACGGGGCGGCTCAGGCCCTGCGCTGAAGCCTCCGGAAGCCGATTCCGGAGCGGGGAAGTTGCATCGAATCACTCCAGAAAGCCATGCACTGGAGTTCCTTGCTACCTTCCCCGGGTTGGTCGGGGCCCTCTGGCACCGCGACCGGCGTGTCCGATAGCAGGCATCTAAGGGGAGTACATGGCAACGGGTACCGTCAAGTGGTTCAGCGACGACAAGGGCTTCGGCTTCATCACGCCCGATGACGGCGGGCGCGACTTGTTCGTTCATTTCACTGGCATCGTGGGGGACGGCTATCGCTCGCTGTCCGAGGGAATCAAGGTTACGTATGAGGAGGAGGCCGGTCCGAAGGGGCCGAAGGCGGTCAACGTCACCAAGCTCTAACGAGGCGGCTGGACTAGCCGCTTTGCAGTAGCGAACACGCTCCGCCGGCGCCAGGATGGCGATCGCCGTCCTGTTGCGGCGCAACTGGCGCCGGGGTGTCGTGTTGAATCTGAACATGAAACGTTCTCTGATGGCAACCGTCGGCGCCGTCGCGCTTTGCGGGCTCGTTCCCGCTGCCGCGGACGCGACGATTACCGAGCTCGGCGCCACTACGACGCCGCTCGTGGCGCCGGCCTGCCCCGCGGGCGTGCCGCCCTCACAATGCACGATCATCCTGACCCGGGCGACCGCGCTCGAGACGATCAGGGACAACATCGCCTACCCGACGACGGTCAAGTCGGCTGGTCGCGTCGTCGCCTTCACCGTCGGCCTGTCGTCGCTCTCAACCAACGCCAACACGGCGAAAAGCGACGTGCAGTTCCTCGACAAGACCTACGGCGGCGATGCTCAGGTCGGGATCACCGTCCTCAAGCGGGTCGGAAAGAAGAACACCTGGACCTGGCAGGTCGCGGCCCAGAGCCCGATCGTCGACGTCCAGCCCTACCTCGGACAGGTAGCGCAGTTCCCGCTTAGCACGAGCATTCCCGTCGTGCGCGGCGAGACGATCGCCCTGACCACGCCCACCTGGGCGCCGGTCCTCACGATCGACCTCTCGACCGCTCACTTCGCCTATCGCCAGAGCCGGACTCGGAACTGCAACAACCCGCCCTCGACCAGCCAAGCGCAGGTCTCGATCGGCGGAAGCGTCACCTATTCCTGTGACTACCCGGGGACTCGCGTCGAGTACAGCGCCACCGAGGTGACCAACGCCGTGCCGACGACGACGACAACCACCACGACGACGACCAAGAAGAAGTAGGGCCGGGTCGCCGGCGCCGCCCGTTGGTGGCGCCGGTCGGGGCGGTTAGGGCAGTCCGCCGCCGCCGCTGCCCGAGCCACCGGAGCCCGAGGTGGTGTTGCCGGACGAGGTGGCGCCGTTTGGCGTAGCCCCGCCGCCGGCGCCGGCCGGGGCGCTCGTGTTGCCCGAGGTGCCGCCGCCAGAGGTTCCTCCGCCGGCCGTGCCGCCGGACGTGCCCCCGCCCGACGTGCCGCCGCTCGAGGAGCCGGCCGACGAACTGCCGGTGCCGGACGATGCAGATTGCGACGAGGACGGCGAGGAGCTGCTCGACGACGTGGAGGTGGTGCCGGTGGTGTTGGTCGGGGTCGACGCGCTCGTCGCCGGCGCCGCACTGATGGTCGCGGTCGGGACGGTCAGAGGCGGTACGTCAGAGGTGTCGGTCGTCGCCGCGGATCCACCACCGCACGCCGCCACGCCCGCGGCGATGGCCGCGCCGGCAGCGAGCGCGCCCAAGATGCGAGAACCACGAATTACGGCTGAACGACGAGGCACGAGAGGTACCTCAGACCTCGAGTGGGTCCATCCGCCTGCCGCAATGAGGACAGTCGTTCAGGTCCTTCTGGCAGTGCTGGTCGCACCAGTTGCAGAAGCGCAGGTTGTCGACCGCCCACGGCAGTTCAGAGGGCGTGGGCGCGAGCGGCAGGAGCTCACCGACGACCTCGAGCGATTCCCCCGTCTCGCGGTCGACGTAAACCCGCCCGGGCGCAGCCTCGATCACGACCTCACGACCGGTGGATGGCGTCCGGAAACGGTACCTCTGACGCGTCCTCATCCTTCGCCATCGTATAGCAGGGGACGGACGCCCGGCGCCTCGGTGGAGGGTCGGTCCGTGCGCGTGGTGGGTCGGTCCGGGCGTCTGGCGGGCGGCGCTTGGGCACGACAGGGGCCGCGGACCCCGCCATGCCGGGAAGCCACCCAGCCACCGGGCCTCCGTGCCGACGGCTTGGATAGAGTGCCGCGTCTCAGGTATGGCCAAGTCGCTGGGACGCATCGCCACGCTGATGGCGGCAGTGTGTATCGCGGTCACAGTCGGTGGTTGCGCGCTCAAGCACCCGACCGCGAACGTTGTCACGGGCAAGAAGCTGTTCGCCACGAACTGCGCGTCCTGCCACACGCTCTCCCACGCGAATTCGACCGGAACTGTGGGACCGAACCTGGACGATGCATTTCGGCAGGACCGCGTCGACGGGGTGAAGAGCACGTCGATCGAGGGCCTGATCTCCTACTGGATCCAGTACCCGAACACGGAGGGCGCGATGCCCGCGATGCTGGTCAAGGGCCAGGACGCTCAGGACGTAGCGGCGTACGTGGCGGCTGTGGCCGCGGTACCCGGGCAGGACACGGGCGCGCTGGCGTCGGCAGTGGCGGCCAAGGTCAACCCGACGCCGGCGGCGGGCAAGCAGATCTTCACCGGCGTCGGCGGATGCGGGTCCTGTCACACGCTGGCGGCGGCCGGGACGACCGGGACGGTCGGGCCCAACCTCAACACGCTGAAGACCGCCTGCGCGACGCCGGCGTCGCAGCAGGCGCGCGGCGCGACGTTCGAGAAGTGCGTCACGACGGCGATCACCGATCCGTACAAGTACATCCCGTCGGGCTACCACGCCGGCATCATGCCGAACACTTTCAGCAAGACCCTCAGCCCGAGTCAGATCCAGGCGTTGGTGGCGTTCTTGTCGTCGGCCTCGCACTAGCGCGGGGCCGCCGGGGATCGCCGGGCTGCCGGGGTCGCCGGGCGGCCGGGGCTGCCGGGGGCGGACGGGACGGCCGGGGCTGCCGGGGGCGGACGGGACGGCCGGGGCTGCCGGGGGCGGACGGGACGGTCGGGCGGCCGGGGGCGGACGGGACGGTCGGGACGATCGCGGTCGCCGCGGACCTGCAAGAACTGCCATTCGAGACGCCGGCGGGTGACCGTGGCCGAGGACGCATGCCCCACATGCGCGCCCTGCCATGCTCGGGCCGAGCGGGCTCGATTGTCAGGCCCGACATGCCAGGATGCGGTGACCGTCCGCCCGCACGCCCAACGCGCCACCGCAGCCCCTCAGGAAACCGTGGTCGTGGCGTCCCGGGCGCGGATCCGCTCGAGCAGCTCCTCGCCCCGTCCGGCGGCGACCGCACGCGCGGCACGCTGCTCGTCGAGCTCGAGCCCGGACGCGGCGGCGGCGTCGAGGATCGCCTGGCGCTCCTCGGCCTCACGCGCCACCTTCAGGAACAGCCAGCAGAACAGGCCGATCGTCAGCAGGCTCTCCTCCACCATCATCACGCCGGCGGCGGCGATCTGATCGCCCATCGGGCTGATGTGCCAGTGGGCGTCGCCGGCGCGGTAGATCGGGTAAAGCACGGTGCCCGAGAAGATCATGATGTTGGCGAGGATCGTGCCAGCCAGGCGGACGGCGATGATGTAGACGAGGCCGGCGGCGTTGCCGAACCAGGCGGGCTTCGGTAGGGGGCCGAGCAGCGCCATCCACATCGCCATGCCGAACCCGAGGAAGCAGGCGTGCTGGAGGCCGTGGACCAGGTCGTGGCGGAGCGCCGCCTGGTAGAGCACCGGCAGGTGCCACACGTAGAAGTTGATCGCCCAGGCCGGGAGTGCGACCAGCGGGTGGGCGAACACCCGGAGCTTCCCGATGTAGCGCCGGCGCAGGAGGGGCGCGAGCAGCGGTCCGGTGAGCCCGAGGACGATCAGCAGCGCTGAGATATCCCCGATTACCAGGTGCTCGGCCATGTGCGCGACCAGGAGCTGATCGGCGAGCGAGTCGACCGGCGCGCTCAGCGCGATCGCCAGCGTCACGAGGCCAAAACCGAAACAGGCCTGCCGCCATCCCGGAACCGCGCGCCGCTCGTGTGACAGCGTTTCTACGCGCGCCCGATAGGGCAGCCAGCACAGGAGCACGACGACCGAGGGCACGATGCCGTTGATCGGGCCCGCGCCGGCGAACGGGAGCGAAATCAGAGCGGGCACGGCCTCACCAATCCCCAATGGTGGCGCACCCGCCACCGAACCACTAGGTAATCGCCCGGACGATCAACACGATCGCAACGATCGCGACGATCACGGCGAGGCAGTACAGGAACACCCGGAAGGCGTCCGCCTCGTAACGCAACGGGTTTGCCACCGCGCGAGGACCGCCGCTACAGCACGTAGACCGACGTGTACACGATGATCCACATGATGTCGACGAAGTGCCAGTAGATGCCGGGCACTTCCATGCCGGCGTGGTGCTCGGGCGAGTAGTGCCCACGGAAGGCACGGACGGTCACCGTCAGCAACAGGCAGAGGCCGATGAACACGTGGGCCCCGTGCAGCCCAGTCAGCGAATAGAAGACGGTCGCCTGGGCCGAGTCGTGCGGCGCCCACCCCAGGTGGATGTACTCGTTGATCTGGATGAACAGGAACGTCAGGCCGAGCATGAACGTCGACGCCATACCGGCCCGAAGGCCGAAGCGGTTGCCGTTCTTGACCGACGTCAGTGCCCAGTGGAGGGTCAGCGACGAGGACAACAGGATCGCGGTGTTGACGCCGGCGACCGCTTCCGGCACAACCGTCCCACGGGCCGGCCACGGGTTGTGGGTCACGACGCGGATGAAGAAGTAGGCCGTGAAGAACGCGCCGAAGATCATGATCTCCGACATGATGAAAAGGAGCATCCCGAGCGTCGGCGCGTGGACGCGGGAGGATTGGTGCGCCGGAGGCGGTCCGTGGTGCTCGGCATGGCCGTGGGCGATCGAGGCGGCTTCCATGGTCTAAGAGCCTCTCTCAAAATGACCGCGGCCTGGATCTGGCCGGATTATCGTCGCGGATGCGGCCGCGGCGATCGGCTCACGTAGCGCCGCTATGCCACGCCGATCGCCGCGGCCGCCCCGCTCGATCCCCGACCATCCCAGTCTCGCGCTCATTTCGTTCAAGGCTCTAAGCCGTGCTCGACGCGACGTCTTCCTGGACGACGTGTTCGACGGGTTTTCCGGTGGAGCGACGCACCCGCTCGATCAGGTCGGTGCGCAGCCACCCGGACCTGGTGTCGGGGAAGGTCGAGATCACGATGTCGTCGACCCGGAAGTACTGAAGCGCGTTCATGATCGCCGTGAACGGATCGGGGTCGCCGATCATCCCGGCCGCGAACATGCCCTTGGCGCGCATCCGGTCGAGGACCAGCTTCAACCGGGTCCGGGCACGCCGGGTGTCCTGGCCGCTGCCGCCCTCCTGGGGGACGACCACGATGAACAGCCGGCTGCGGTCCTCGGGCTCGGCGTCCGCCTTGGCCTTGAGCGCCTCGAGCAGCTCGTCGCCGCCGGCGGTGCGGTTGGCGACGGCGAGGGTCACGTCGAACGGCAGGCCCTCAGTGTCGGGGTCGGCCACGACGTGCTCGACCGGGAGGCCGGTGGCGTCGCGCACGCGGTCGATCAGGTCGCGGCGGAGCCACCCCGACCGAGTCGCCGGATAGGTCGAGATGATGATCTCGTCCGGGCGATAGGTGTGGATCGCATCGATCGTGGCGCTGTAGGGATCCTGGTCGCCGACCTCGCCGATCGCGTCGATTCCCTCGGCGCGGGCCGCCTCGAGCGCCAGGTCGACCCGCGTCTGGGCGGCGTCGAACACCGAGTCGTCGTAAACGACCAGGCCGGCGCGCGGCCGGTTCTGAGGCACGACCAGCACGAACCGGACCTCGCCCTCGGCCACCCGCTTGCGGATCGCCTCGATCAGCGAGCGGCCGCCGAGCGTCTCGTTGGCGACGATCAAGACGGTCTTCATGTGTGGCTCTGTTGGCTCGGTGGCGTCACGAGCGCTCCGGCGGTTACGCGCGCGGCCTCGGCGGGTGGCTTGAAGATCCCGTGGACCGCGCCCGGCACGCCGTACTCATATGGACCGCCGACGACCGTCGGCACCGCGTCGAAGTTGAAGATCGGCGGCGGCGAGGAGACCTGCCACTCGAGCGTCAGCGCTCGCCACGGGTTCGACGGGGCGCGCGGCCCGCCGCGCCAGCTGACGACGATGTTGTAGAGGAAGATCAGCGTGCTCAGGCCGAGGATGAACGCCGAGATCGAGATGAACAGGTTCCACGCGGCGAACTTGTCGGCGTACTCGGCGACGCGGCGTGGCATGCCCTGGATCCCGATCAGGTGCATCGGGCCGAACGTCAGGTTGAAGAAGATGAACGTCATCCAGAAGTGCCACTTGCCCAGACGATCGTCGAACATCCGGCCGGTCATCTTCGGGAACCAGTAGTAGACGCCGGCGAAGATCGTGAACAGCGATCCGCCGAACAGCACGTAGTGGATGTGGGCGACGATGAAGTACGTCTGACTGACGTGGATATCGAACGGGATCATCGCGAGCATCACGCCACTGATCCCGCCCAGGGTGAACATCGTCAGAAAGCCGAGCGCGAACAGCATCGGCGTGTCGAGATGAAGCACGCCTCGCCACAGCGTCGCGAGCCACGAGAAGATCTTGATGCCGGTGGGGATCGCGATGATCGCGGTCGTGATCATCATCGGGATGCGGATCCAGGGCGCCATCCCCGACACGAACATGTGGTGCGCCCACACGGTGAAGCCGAGCACGACGATCGCGAGCAGCGAGAACGCCATCATCCGGTATCCGAAGATCGGTTTTCGCGATTTCACCGCGATGACTTCGGAGATGATCCCGAACCCGGGCAACATCATGATGTAGACCGCCGGGTGGGAGTAGAACCAGAACACGTGCTGGTACATGAGCACGTTGCCGTTCTTGTCCGGTCCGACGAACGCGTCGAAGAAGTGGAAGTGCAGCGCGGTGTCGAGCAGGATGAAGAACTGCGACGCCGCGATGAACGGCGTCGCGATCACGACCAGCAGCGAGGTCGAGAAGTTCGCCCACACCAGCAGCGGCATCCGGAAGAAGCTCATGCCGGGCGCGCGCATCGTGATGATCGTCACGAGGAAGTTGAGCGCGGTGGCGATCGACGACGCGCCGGCGAACTGCACCGCGATCGAGAAGAACAACTGGCCGAGCGGCATCGTCGTCGACAGCGGCGCGTAAGCCGTCCAGCCGGCCGCGAAAGAGCCTCCGGGAGCCAGGAAGCTCATCAGCATCAGGATCCCCCCCACGGGCAGCATCCAGTAGGACAGTGCGTTCAGGCGCGGGAAGGCCATGTCCGGCGCGCCGATCATCAGCGGCAGGACGAAGTTCGCGAGCCCGGCGAACACCGGGATGACGAACAGGAAGATCAGCACGGTGGCGTGGACCGAGAACACGCCGTTGTACTGCTCGGGGGTCAGGAACTGCATGCCCGGCTTGGCGAGCTGGGCACGGATCAGCATCGCCAGCAGCCCGCCGACCAGCAGGAAGAAGAACGAGGTGACGGTGTACTGGATCCCGATCACCTTGTGGTCGGTGTTGACGCGGAAGTAGTCGCGCCACGAATAGGCGCCGTGACCGGAGTGGTCCTCGGCCCGGGTGGGGCGCCCGGCCGCCCAGTAGAGCCAGTAGTCGCCGACGCCGAGCCCGAACAGGAAGAAGAGCGGGACCGCGATCAACGCGACGATCGTGATCGCGTGGCCGTCGATCACGGGGTGCTCGTGCATGAGCGCGCGGATCAGGACGGTCAGGCCAAACGCGAAGGCAAAGCCCATCACCTCGAACAGCGCCGCGCGGTACCAGCCCGGCCGACGGAGCGACGGCGGCAGCGGTACGCGGGTCCGGCGTGCGACCGGCGCCTCGTGCGCTGCGGTTGTGACGGCCATCAGTCGACCTCCTCTCCGAGACGGGTCCCGCCGTGGACGGCGCACACACGCGTCGACTCGCGACGGTTACCGCTATCCATCAGCCTGCACGATACCTTTTCGCGACCGCCGCATAGCTGCTCATTTGGCCGCAGTGGACAGGAAACTGACAAGGGCCTGGATCTGCGCCTGGGTGAGGCGCTGCGAGAAGTTCGAGGGCATGATCCCGGCGCTGTAGCCGGTCGGCAGGTAGGCGTACGGCTTCGTGATCGCGGTCCGGATGCACTGCTGGAGGGTGGCCCCGCGGACCTTCTGCGACGCCGGCAGCGCGCAGTCGGACTTCAGCCTGGTGTCGAGGTCCGGCCCGATCGTCCCCGTGGCGTTGGCTGCCGCGAGCGTGTGGCATCCGCTGCAGCCCGCCGCACCGCTGAACACGGCCTTGCCGGCCGCGGCGCTCCCGCCCGACGAGCCCGCCCCGGATGTCGACGACGATGACGAAGAGGAACCGGACGACGGCGGCGAGCTCGAGGACGAGCCGGCGCCCGGGACGGCGTTGTAGTCCGGAACCGCCTGTGTCACGGTCGAAGGCGGCGACCCGACCGGCGGCGGCCCGTTGATCGGCTGCCGCTTTAGCCAGCTTGCGAACACCGCCGGGGTGACGACGTGGGCGCTCGTGCGCATCAGCGAGTGGCCGGCGCCGCACAGCTCGGTGCACTCGACCGGGTACGTCCCCAGCGTGGTCGGGGTCACCCGGAGCGTGGTCACGATTCCCGGCACCGCATCGAGCTTCTCCGAGAAGTTCGGAACGAAGAAACTGTGGATGACGTCGAGCGAGCGGAGCCTGAACACCACCGGCCGGTTGTTCGGCAGGTACAGGACGGGGGAGACGACCTGCTTGCCGGGCGAGACCGGATATGAGAACTCGAACGCGAACTGGCGAGTAGTGACGTTCACGGTCATCTCGCCCTTCTTGCTGTCCTCGTTGGAGCGCAGGACCGTGTAGGCATAGGTGCACAACCCGATGATCAGGATCGCCGGCACCGCCGTCCAGACGACCTCGAGCCGCGTGTTTCCGTGGATCGGCGGCCCGTCCATCTCCTCCTGCCCGGGCCGCATCCGGAACTTCCACACGGAGAACAGGACGACGGTCTCGACGAGCACGAAGATCGGCACGGTGGCGATCAGCAGCACGTCGTAGAGCGTTCGGACGTTCCCGGCCTGGATTGACCCCTTCGCGGGGAACCAGGGGATGATGAGCGCCAGCGGGATGCCGATCGCCGTGGCGATCACGCCGATCACGACCATCTGCAGAATCGGGCGGTTACGCACGGTGGTCTTGAGTCTCCGGGCCCTCGAGCGTCACTCTGCCCGCATCCTAAGCCTTCTGGTCGACGAAGGACGTCAGAGACCACCGCCCCGCCGGAAACGCCCGCCGGGCTCGTTGTTCGGACTACCCGAACGCGTGCCGTCTCGTGGCGCGAACCGCGGCCAGCACCGCCACCGGTTGATCTATGATTGAGGCAATTGTTGCAATCTAGCCAGGAGG
The DNA here is from genome assembly GCA_963737055.1 of uncultured Solirubrobacterales bacterium. Lineage (GTDB taxonomy): Bacteria > Actinomycetota > Thermoleophilia > Solirubrobacterales > Solirubrobacteraceae > Palsa-465. The sequence goes on from CAVTRE010000007.1 coordinate 585,328, forward strand.
CGTGATGCAGATACGTGAGGGGATGTCCGAGACGGTGTTGACGATCGGCCCGAGCCATACGCTGCGTGACGCCGCGAAGGCCATGTGCCGCCGCAACGTCGGGGCGGCGGTCGTGCTCGACCCGGACGCTCCGGGACCCGGGGTCATCACCGAGCGCGACATCCTGATCGCGGTCGGCTCCGGCGAGGATCCCGATCAGGAGCTGGTCTCAGACCACCTGACGTCGAATCTGACGCTCGCGTCTCCGGACTGGTCGCTCGAGCGCGCCGCCGCCACCATGGTCCGGGGCAGCTTCCGCCACCTCGTCGTCTACGACCGCGGCGAGCTCGCGGGGATCCTGTCGATGCGGGACATCATGCGCTGCTGGATCCAGGACGGCGCCACCAGCGACGTCCAGGCCGAGGCCGCCAGGGCTTAGCGCTAGAGAAAGGGGGCGGTGCGCTCCCTAGTGATGTTCCTCAGGGAGCTCGGCGATGTCGCGCCGGGTGTCCCCGATCCACAAGAGCACCACGACCACGAGCACGATCAGCCCGACGATGCTGATGAGGATGTTGATCGTCGTCCCGATCACGACGAGCGTGATCGCGATCGCGGTCACGAATGGCTTGACGCTCGGGCCGGGGAGGTGGATGGGCTCGCCGGCCGGCGGGGCCTGAGTGGGGTGGTCGCCTTCGCTCACGGATGGACGTAGATCGCGGCCGCCACGAAGGTCATCCCGAACATGACGGCGCAAAGCGCTCCCGCGATCAACCCGGAGCGGATGTTCTTGCGTGCAAGCCTGCGGTCCATTGGCGCGAAAGGCTACAGCTTCACGTCGGCGACCATCGCGCCGAACAGCAGCGCGAGGTAGGCCAGGGAGAACAGGTACAGGTGCAGAGCGCTGCGGCGATCCGCCCGGCGATAAAGCAGCACCGCGCCGGCGATGAACGCCAGCCCGAGGACGATCGACGCGATCAGGTACGCCGCCCCGAACTCGCCGGCGCAGAACGGCAGCTGCGAGATCGCGTACAGCAGCAGCGTGTAGAGCAGGATCTGCCGGCGCGTCTCGCGCTCGCCACGCACCACGGGCATCATCGGGATCCCGACGCGGGCGTACTCATCCTTCATCAGCAGGCTGAGCGACCAGAAGTGGGGCGGGGTCCAGTAGAAGACGATCGCGAACAGGTAGACGGCGGTCCAGGCCAGGGACCCGCGCGTCGCGGCCCAGCCCACCAGCGGCGGCACCGCGCCGGCCGCGCCGCCGATCACGATGTTCTGGGGACTCCGCCGCTTGAGCCAGATCGTGTAGACGCCCACATAGCCGACGAACCCGCCCAGAGCGAGAAAAGAGGCCAGCAGGTTCACGGTCAGCGACAGAACAAGGAATGACAGCCCGCAGAGCACGAATCCGAAGATCAAAGCCGCGCGTGGCGACACCCGGCCAGAGGGAATCGGTCGGGTGGCGGTGCGGGGCATCTGGGCGTCGATGTCGCGGTCGTAGTAGTGGTTGACCGCTCCGGCGCCACCCGCCGACAGGTACCCGCCAAGGCAGGTCAGGGCGATCAATGACACGGGCGGGTTGCCCGCGATCTCCATCGTGGTGATCGTCGTGAACAGCAGCAGCGTCTGGACCTTCGGCTTGGTCAGCTCGAAGTAGTCGGCCAGCAGTTGCCGGGCACCCGAGACGGCCGATGCCGAGGGGACCTGCGTGACCGACGAAGCGTCCACAGCCACAGACTACGCCCGGACGAACCGCTCGCTGCCGCCCGTCTTCTGGCGCTCGCCCGTCGTGCGCTCGATCTGGCGGCGGATGTCGCGCATCGGCTCCACCGACCTTACGCGGGGGATCTCGTCGAAGTTGTTGACCGGCGGCGGCGACGGCACGAACCACTCGAGCGTGTTGCCCTTCCACGGATCCGGCCCGGCCAACGCCCCGCGCTTGTAGTTCATCGCCACGTTGGCGATCGTGAGCAGGATGCCGACCGCGAGGATGAACGCGCCGATCGTCGAGATCAGGTTGTAGGTCGACCAGCCGAAGCCCGGCTGGTAGGTGTAGATCCGCCGCGGCATCCCGCTCAGACCGAGCGCGTGCTGGACGAGGAAGGTCATGTTGAAGCCGATGAAGGTGAACCAGAACGAGACCTTGCCCAGCCGCTCGTTCAGCAGCCGTCCGGTCATCTTCGGGAACCAGTAGTAGATCCCGGCGAGCACCGGGAAGATGGCGCCGCCGAAGATCGTGTAGTGGAAGTGGGCGACGACGAAGTAGGTGTCGTTGAGCTGCCAGTCCACCGGGAACACAGCGAGGAAGATCCCAGTGATCCCGCCGACGGTGAAGATCGCGATCATCCCGACCGCGTAGTAGAGCGAGGTCGTCATCACGATCGACCCTCGCCACAGCGTCGAGATCCAGTTGAAGATCTTGACACCGGTGGGCACGCCGATCAGGAACGAGCTCAACATGAAGAACCCGAGCACGACGACCGGGATCGGCGAGGCGAACATGTGGTGGGCCCACACGAGCGTCGCCAGGAAGGCGATCACGACCGTCGACGCCGCGATCGCCTTGTAGCCGAAGATCGGCTTGCGCGAGAACACCGGGATGACCTCGGAGATGATCCCGAACCCGGGCAGGACCATGATGTAGACCTCGGGGTGGCCGAAGAACCAGAACAGGTGTTGCCACAGGACCGGCGATCCGTGCGCGGTCGGGTCGAACCAGTGGGTGCCGAAGTGCCGGTCGGTCAGCAGCATCGTCACCGCCGCCGCGACCACGGGGAGCGCGATGATCAGGAGGATCGCGTAGACGAGGATCGTCCAAATGAACAGCGGCAAGCGGCCCCAGGTCATCCCGGGGGCGCGCATGTTGACGATCGTCGCGTAGAAGTTGATCGCGCCCAGGAGAGAGGAGATGCCCGTGAGGTGGATGAGGAAGATCCAGGCGTCCTGGCCGCCGCTCGGCGAGTACGTGATGCTCGACAGCGGCGGGTAGCTCCACCAGCCGGCCTCCGGCGGGTGGTAGAAGAGCGTGATGTAGAACACGATTCCGCCGGCCAGCAGCAGCCAGTATGAGAGCGCGTTCAGCCGCGGGAACGCCATGTCCCGCGCCCCGATCATGAGCGGCACGAAGTAGTTGCCGAACCCCGCCATCACCGGCACCACGAACAGGAAGATCATCGTTGTGCCGTGGAGGGTGAGCAGCTCGTTGTAGCGCTCGCCGCTCAGCAGCGTGTTGCTCGGCTCGGCCAGCTGGACACGCATCAGCAGCGCCTCGACGCCGCCGAGCATGAAGAACACGAACGTCGTGACCAGGTACATGATCCCGATCTTCTTGTGGTCGGTGGTCACGATCCACTCGACCCAGCGCTTGCTCGTGCGCGGCGAGTCGATGTCGCTCCTGAGAACCTGTGGAACCGGACGGCGGGCGACGGTTGGCTCGGTGGTGATCACGGACATTCGCGGTCTCCTAGAGGTTTCCGGTTCGCTGGAGGTAGGACCGTAGCTGGGTCACCTGTGAGTTGGCGGTCTGGATGAGTTGCTTCTGGCGCGTCAGCCACGCCTGGTACTCGCTGGGGGAGACCACCCGCACCTGCGCGGTCATGAAGGCATGCTGGCGCCCACACAGTTGAGCGCACTGGCCGTGGTACAGCGCGTCGGCGTACGGAGCCTTGAACCAGGTGTAGGTCGTATAGCCCGGGACCGCGTCGACCTTGCCCCCCAGCGACGGAACCCACCACGAGTGGATCACGTCGATGGCCGTGATGTTGAGCACCACCGTGGTGCCGGCCGGGACGACCATCTCCTGGAAGGAGTAGGGCAACTTCGGCGTGAACGGGTTGTTCGCGCAGTCCGCGCCGTAGACGTAGCGCCAGATGTACTGGCGCCCCTGGACGCAGATCGTGAGCTTCTTGCCGTTGGGCGGAGTCGGCTGGCTCAGCGACGACTCGAGGAAGCCGGCGTTCGAGTTCGGCGGGTTGAGGATGCTCGGGAGCTTGATGAAGGTGACCACGGTGAGGACCACGAGGATCATCGCCGCGGCGATCGTCCAGGCGATCTCGAGCCGCGTGTTGCCGTGGATCTGCGCCGCCGTCCGGACCTTCTTGGCGCGGAACTTGTAGACCGAGTAGACGAGCGCCCCCTCGACGATCACGAACACCACGGCCGCGATGTACAGGATGATCATGTACAGCGACTTGATCTGGTCGGCGTTCGGCGACCCCCCGCCCTTCGGGGTGATGAAGTTTGCGAACGCGCTCGGCGCGAGGACCAGCGAGAGGAGGACACAGGACGCCAGCGCTCCGCCGAGGAGCCGGGGAGTACGGCGTCGGCGCTTGGCGTCGGAGGCGTCGGATCGCAAGGCCGCGCGATTCTATCTAGGCCGACCCCGCCTTGACCCCGCGACCATGGGGTTGTGCGGAGTGCCACGATCGGCGCTGGCCGGGTCGCGACTACCACTCCATATACTCGCCGCTCTTGCGCGCACGGAGGGGCATTCGAGCCACGGCTTGGGTTCTCGTCGCGACGGGCGTGGCGCTTCCCGCCCTGCGACGGCGAGTCAAGATCCCGCCGGCGGCGGTGCTCGTCGGCGCGGGACTCGCGCCCGCGGCGCTGTGCGTGGCGACCCCGCGCTCACGCCGGCGCGACGCGGCCGTCTGCGTCCTCAACATGTGGGCCTACGTGGCCGCGTACGAGATGCCGCACGACGATCCCGAGCGGCTCGAGGCCCGGGTGAGGATCGACTACCCGGTCGCGATCGACCGGGTCCTCGGGCTCGGCGTGCCGCCGACGCTGCGCCTGCAACGGCTCTCGACGCCGGGCAAGATCAACCGCCTGGAGCGTGTGCTGGTGTGGAGCCACTGGATGTGGTTTTTCGTGCCCCACGCGACCGTCGCGTACGTTTGGTGGCGAGCGCCGGAGCGCTTCCCGAGCGCCGCGGCGCGGATGTACGGCGTGTTCGATCTCGGCGCCGTGTTCTACTGGGCGATCCCGACAGCGCCGCCGTGGTATGCCGCGTCGAAGGGTCGCCTCGACGACGGCGAGGCCCTCGAGGTGCGCCGGATGATGATCGAGTACGGGCAGCAGTTCTGGGGTGACCGCTGGGGCGCCCTCTACGATGTCCTCGGAGGAAATCCGCTCGCCGCCATGCCGTCGCTGCACTTCGCCACGTCTCTCATGGCTGCGCACCTGCTCACCGAGGTCGGACCGGTGCCGGGCGCGGTCGGATGGGCTTACGCGATAACGCTAGGCCTGGCGCTCGTCTATCTCGGCGAGCATTACGCCGTCGACCTGATCGGCGGAGCGGCGCTCGCGGAGGGAGTTCGGGCCGCGGCGCCGCGCCTGACGCCGGTGTACCGGCGGCTGTCGACGGGGCTGCAGGCGCTCGAGCTACGCGCGGGGACGTAGGTGCCCCCGGAGGCACAGCGACAGGAGGCTTCGAACGATGGGGCGCCGCGGGTCCTGTTCACCCGCGGAAGGATTCTCGGCACGCTGCTGTTCGTCGCTTCGGCACTCGCATTCCTGTACTTCGTGCTGCCGAAGTTGCTCGGTCTCCATCAGACGTGGGACCGGATCCAGCACGGCAACGGATGGTGGTTCGGACTCGCCGCGGTGCTCGAGGTGTGTTCGTTCCTCGGCTACGTGTGGCTGTTCCGCGGCGTGTTCGTGCGCGGCGAGTCGCGGATCGGCTGGCGCGAGAGCTACCAGATCACGATGGCGGGGCTCGCCGCGACCCGGCTGTTCGCGGCCGCCGGGGCGGGGGGGATCGCACTGACCGCCTGGGCGCTGCGCCGCTCGGGCATGCGGCCGCGGACGGTCGGCTGCCGGCTGGTCGCGTTCACGGTGATCTTGTACGCGGTGTACATGATCACCCTGGTGATCGATGGAGTCGGGCTGTATCTCGGCGTGATCCCGGGCGGCGGCTCGTTCGCGATCACGATGGGGCCGGCGATCTTCGGCGCGGTCGTGATCGTGCTGTTCCTGGGCCTGTCGACCATCCCCGTCGACCTCGAGCGGATCGCCGGACGGTGGACCGCCGGCCGGCGCCGCGCTCAGCGGTTCATCTTCCGCGTCGCGGCGGCTTCGGCGACGCTCGCCACCGGCGTGAGGACGGCGATCGACCTCGTGCGAGCGCGTGAGTTGAGCCTGCTTGGCGCCGTCGCGTGGTGGGGGTTCGACATCGCCGTGCTCTGGGCGTGCTTCCACGCGTTTGGGGCCTCGCCGCCGAAGGGCGTGATCGTGATGTCGTACTTCGTCGGAATGCTCGCGAACACGCTGCCGCTACCAGGCGGGATCGGAGGCGTCGACGGCGGCATGATCGGGGCGTTCGTGGCGTTCGGCGTGGACGCCGAGTTGGCCGTGATCGCCGTGCTCGCCTACCGGGCGTTCGCGTTCTGGCTCCCGACTCTCCCCGGCGCCGTCGCGTATCTGCAGCTTCGTCGCACGGTCCACCGCTGGAGCGCCGAGAAGCCGACGGTCCTCCGCGGCGCGTCCGATCCGGTGTCATAGTCTCCTCCGGAACCACCGTCACCCCGAACGCGCCCTGACGCTATACTTTTTGAAGTGAATAATCAGTCGATGGCCGAGCGAGTAGAGAACGTGATCATCGTCGGCAGCGGGCCGGCGGGCTACACCGCCGCGCTGTACACGGCGCGCGCGAACCTCGAGCCGCTAGTGATCGAGGGGTTTGCGTGGGGCGGTCTGCTCCAGCAGACGACCGACGTCGAGAACTACCCCGGCTTCCCTCAGGGGATCATGGGCCCCGAGATGATGCAGCACTTCCGGGACCAGGCCGAGCGCTTCGGTGCGCGTCTCGAGACCGACGATGTGACGCAGATCGAGATCTCTCGCGACGGCGGCCTGCACAAGGTGTGGACCGGCGACGAGATGCACGAGACGCGCGCGCTGATCCTGGCGATGGGGGCCCAGCACCGCAAGCTCGATGTTCCGGGCGAGATGGAGCTGTCAGGCCGCGGCGTCAGCTACTGCGCCACCTGTGACGCGGCGTTCTTCAGGGACGCGCCGACGCTGATCGTCGGCGGCGGCGACTCCGCGATGGAGGAGGCGATGTTCCTGTCGAAGTTCGCCTCGAAGGTGGTGGTCCTCCACCGCCGCGACGACTTCCGCGCCTCGAAGATCATGCTCGAGCGCGCTCGCGCGATCCCCAACATCGAGTTTCTGACGCCATACGCCGTCGAGGAGTTCGCCGGCGGCGAGAAGGGGTCGCTCGCGGTCGCCCGGCTTCGCAACACGAGCGACGGGTCTACGCGCGAGCTCGAGGTAACCGGCGCGTTCATCGCGATCGGCCACGACCCGCAGTCCCAGCTCGTCGAAGGCCAGGTCGAGACCGACGCCGGCGGCTACGTCGTCACCCAGGGCAAGTCGACGCTGACCGGTATTCTGGGCGTGTTCGCCGCCGGCGACCTCGTCGACCACACCTATCGCCAGGCGGTCACCGCCGCCGGATCGGGCTGCCAGGCCGCGCTCGACGCCGAGTGGTACCTCCGCGATACGCCGTTCCCGGTGACCGACGTGGCCGGCGCCGCGGCCGAGGCCCCGGCCTAGCGACACGCTCTAGCCGGCCGCGCCGCGGCCGCTAGTAGGGACAACCGTCCGCCGGTCCCCAGTTCGCGGACGGCGGCGACTTGTACATCGACAGCGCGAAGTCCTGGGTCCAGGTCCCGGCGCCGGACGCCCACCCGTTCACCGGACGGTGGCTGACGCCGGTGCCGACGTTGCCGTAGGTCGGATTGAGGATGTTCTGGCAGTGCCCGGTGCTGGCCATCCAGGCGCGGACGACGCCGGCGGGACTCTGGAACCCGGTGGCGATGTTCTCGCCGGCCGCGCGCCATACATAGCCGGCCGCGCTGATCCGTGCGGCGAAGTTGGTGCCGTGGCTGAACACGTCGCTCGAGACCATCGCGTTCGTCCAGCCCTGGGCCGAGCTGTCGAGTAGGTGCGAGGCCTGCAGCGCCGGCAGATGCCGACTTGCGCGCTGCTGGTTGATCAGGCACACGACCGCGGCGCGTAGCGCCTGGTCGGAGGCGCGGCCAACGTTCGCGTTGGCGTTCGCGCACCCACTGGCGGCGCGGGCCCGGCGGTGGTGACGCTGGGCGGCACTCGCCGCGGGCACGACTGCGAGGGCGGCTGTCGCCAAAAGACTGAGGGCTGCGATCGCGACGCGCGAACCACGATGCCGATCGGGCGAGACGGACGTGGAGCGGCGGCGAGGGCTCAGCATCGCGGTGAGAATCGTCACGAGGCCGGCGTCCCACAAACGACGCGCAAGTTAAATGGCCGATTGATCGAGAAAAGTGATGCGAATGTCATGCGGGCGGACACAAAACGTCCAAATTCCGGGTCCTCCCGCGAACCCCGGCGGCGTGCTACCCCGAAAACAATCGGCTTAGTCCTCGTGAACAAAAAACATTCGCCGGTCTGGCGACCCACCGAACCCGTCACGTCAGCGGACGCGTCACCGCGCGCCGACACCTTGCCAGCCATCTCAACCCCTCTCTTTCTCCTGCCTACGGGGTTAGCTGTCGGGCTCGCGCTGAAAGAGGTCGCGCTACGCCGGAAGTTTCCGGCGATTCGCCCCGGGGGCTGGTCGCCCCATCGGGTTCCCCGCTCCCGCGGGCCGCTGGGGCCACGGGATTCGGCTGGGTATGTCGTGCGGCGTGCACCCTATCGAACGGGCGCGACGCATGCCGGACGCGGGGCACGGGCCGCCGCTCAAGCGGCCTACTCGTATGCGAAGAAGCCTTCGCCGGTCTGAAGACCCAGCCGGCCTGACATCGCTAGCGACCGCAGCAGTGGCGCCGCCCGGTAGCGCTCCTCGCGCCGCTCTTCGTACAGCCCGTCGAGCACTGACAGGACGTGGTCGAGGCCGATCGCGTCGGCCCAGGCGAGGATCCCGCGGGGGTAATTGAGGCCGTGGATCATCCCAGCATCGACGTCCTCGGCGCTCCCGATACCCTGGGCCACCGCGAACGCGGCCTCGTTGATGACCTGGCACACGATCCGGCCGAGGACGAGCCCGGGCGCGTCGGCGACCCAGGTGGTGTGCTTGCCGAGCGTCGCGAAGAAGCGCTCGACCGCGGTCGCCGCCGACTCCGCGGTGTCGGGACCTCGCGTCAGCTCGACGAGGCTAGCCTCCGCGAGCGGCGGTAGCGCATGGAAGCCGACCGCTCCGCCCCCCGGATCCAGCACCGTCAGCGAGCCGGGAGCGCAGCAGATCGCCTGCGGGCCGCCCTGGAGCGGCACATCGGTTTCCTCGCCGAGCGTGACGTCGACGATCAGCGCCGGCGGGTCTTGCCCGATGGCCTCCTCGGGCGAAGCCACCTCCCATCCTGCGTCGGCCGCGGCGTCCGCGAGTTCGTGCGCAAGCTCGTGCTGGCCGGCAATCACGACGAGGCCGTCGCCGCCGCCGGCGCGGAGCGGGGCGGGATCGTCGGGGCGGTGCTTGCCGGCGCCGTCTGAGTAGTCGTAGTAGCCGCGCCCCGACTTGCGTCCGAGCCGCCCGGCGGCCACCGTCCGCGCGGCGATCGGCGATGGGCGCCAGCGGGGCTCGCCGAAGCTCTGCTCGAAAAACGAGCGCGAGATCTCGAACCCCACGTCCACGCCGACCAGGTCCATCAGCTCGAACGGGCCCATCCGGAAACCGCCCGCCATGCGGCATACGCGGTCGATCTGCTCGAGCGGCGCGATCCGCTCCTCCAGCAGCTTGAGGGCCTCGAGGCCGAACGGGCGGTTGCAGCGGTTGACGAGGAAACCAGGCCCGTCGGCGGCGATGATCACGCGCTTTCCCATGGCCTCCCCGGTGGCGCGGGCGCGGGCCACGGCCGCGTCCGAGGACTGCTCGCCCGCCACCACCTCGAGCAGGCGCATCACGGGGGGCGGATTGAAGAAGTGCATCCCGACCACGCGCTCCGGGCGCTTGGCCGCTGTGGCGATCGCGGTGACGAGCAGCGACGAGGTGTTGCTCGCGAGCACGCACTCGCCGCTGACGATGCCGTCTGACAGCCGGGCGAACAGCTCGCGCTTGAGCTCGAGCCGCTCGGGCGCCGCCTCGATCACGAGCCCGCAGTCGCGCAGGTCCTCGAGCGCCGGCGCAGGTTCGAGGCGCCGGGTTGCCTCCTCGGCCTCCGACGAGCTGAGGCGCCCCCGCTCGACACCGCGCGCGAGCTGCGCCCGGATGCGCTCGAGCCCACGTTCGAGGGCCTCCGGCATGGGATCGTGCAGCAGCGTGCGGGCCCCCGACTGGCATCCCAGCTGGGCGATGCCGGCGCCCATCGTTCCGGCGCCGGCGACGCCGATGGTGCCCGCGGGCTGCCCGCTCACGCGGGGACGAGCGCGTTGACTCCGGTCAGGGCCCGGCCGATGATCAGTTTCTGGATCTGCGAGGTCCCCTCGTACAGCGTCGTCACGCGGGCGTCGCGGAGGTAGCGCTCGACCGGGTAGTCGTCGACGTAGCCCGAGCCGCCGTGGACCTGGATCGCCGCGTTGGCGCACCGGACCGCGGCCTCGGTGGCGAACAGCTTGGCCACCGAGGTCTCGGTGGTGTTCGGCTTGCCGGTGTCCTTGAGGAAGCCCGCTCGCCAGACGAGCATCCGGCCGGCGTCGGTCTCGAGCGCCATGTCGGCGAGCATCTCCTGAACGAGCTGGAAGCTCGCGATCGGCCGCCCGAACTGCTGGCGCTCCTTCGAGTAGCGAACCGACGCGTCGAGGCAGCCCTGGCAGATGCCGACGCAGCCCGCGGCGACGCTGTAGCGCCCGGAGTCGAGCGAGCTCATCGCCACCTTGAAGCCGTCGCCGATCTCCCCGAGCATCGCGTCGTCCGCGGCCTCGACGTCGCTCAGCGAGATGGCGGCCGTGTCCGATCCACGGAGGCCGAGCTTGTGATGCACCTCTTGCGGCTGGTAGCCGGGCTGGTCGGTCTCGACCAGGAAGCATGCCAGTCCGCGGTGGCGCTTGTCGGGGTCCGTCTGCGCGAATACGAGCGCGAGCTTCGCGTGGTTGCCCAGCGAGATGAACATCTTGGAGCCGTTGATGACCCACCCGGAGTCGGTCCTCTTCGCGCGGGTGCGCTGGTTGGCGGCATCCGATCCGGTGTCGGGCTCGGTGAGTCCGAAGCAGCCGAGCCACTCGCCCGAGCACAGCTTCGGCAGGTACTTCTGCTTCTGCTCCTCGGTCCCCCACCGGAGGAGGGCCGAGCACACGAGCGAGGTCTGGACCGACACCACGGTCCGCATCGCGGAGTCGCCCCGGCCGATCTCCTCGACGATCAGGCCGTACGTCAGGTAGTCGAGCCCGGCGCCACCGTACTCGCGCGGAACGATCGCCCCGAGGTAACCCTGTGCGGCGATCTTCTCAACCAGCTCGACGTCGAAATGTTCATTGCGATCGTTCTCGCGCGCGCGCTCGACGATCTCGTTATCTGTGAAAGCACGCGCCGTCTCGCGGATCAGGCGCTGCTCGTCGGTGAGCTCGAAGTCCATGGCCGGGCACGCTACCGGAGCAGGGGCGGCGGCGACGCCGCCCCTGCTGTCCGGCGCATTCCCTGCCTAAGAGGCCTGTGGAAGCCCCGCCGTGGTCGTCGTCGGCGAGACCTGGATGGTCACCGGCGCCGAGGCACCGCCCACGTTCCCGCGATCGCCCGTGATCCGGGCACGGAACTGGTACGTCCCGGCCTTGCCGAACGTCCAACCGAACTGGAACGTCGAGGCGTTCGTGACGAAGCGGATCTCCTCGTTGTGCCAGTCACCATCGGCGCCGAGGCGCTGCAGGTAGATCACGTGACCGGCCTTGTCGGGGAGGACGGTGCCGGTGAACGTGACATGGCCGCCGACCTGCGAGGTCGACGAGCTCGGTGTCATCGTAAGCACGTCCTGAACACCCTCGAACAGCGACGCGCTGTGACGGTGAGGTGCGAGCGTCGTGCGGACGATGTACACCGTGTTGTATCCCGGCACCTGGGGAGCGAACGTGTAACTACCGCCGGTGCCCGTGGTGGTGTCGGCGACCGGTGTGAACTGGCTCTGGTAGGCGTTGCGGGCCCAGAGAGTCACCGGCGTGTTCAGCGCGGCACCGTCGACCACGCCCGAGATGGTGACCGACTGACCATATGAGATCAGCTGATCCGAGCTGTTGATCGTGAACCCGGACACCTGCTTCTGCTGGACCGCGACCGTCGCCTGGTCCGAGGCCCCGGCGATGTTGCGAACGTCCCGGGGGAACAAGACACGGACGGTGTGATCGCCGGCGAACCGCCAGCGGTAGGTGATCGAGTAATTCGACCCGCCGTCGAGGCGGTCGCTCTTCAGGTCACGCCACTCGCCGGAATTGGTCTGCTCCTGGAGGACGACCCGCTCGAACGAGTGGTTCGGAGTTACCGTCCCCGTGAACGTGACCGGCTGCCCGGTGACCGCGGAGGTCGTGCTCGGGGCGATACTGACCAGCGCGGCCACGCGTTCGAAAACGGTTCGGCTGTGGATCTGGTGTATACCCTGCTCACGCACGAACCAGCTGCGGTTCGTCATGACGACGTCTTCGGCGCGAGTGAACTCGTAGAAACCGTGGGAGTCCGTCGTCGTCTGGCCGATCTTCGAGTACCCGAGGCCGGAGCCTGCGAGGTGGTGATACAGCACGATCGTCTGGCCGCCGACCGGGGCGACGTTCAGGTGACCGTAGATGAACACGCCTTCCCCGGCATCGATCGGATTCGGGATGGCGTTGATGGTGAGACCGCGATTGTGCCCTGGCGCGGCGCTGGCGACGCCCGTCGCGGCGACTGCCACGAGCGTTGTCACCAGGGTCGCGAGCACGGCAAGGCGAAGGCGCATGAGGCTCCTTTCCCAGCGTGGACTATGGTGTGCCTCCGCTGGGATCCCGGCTCCCTACCAGGCGGCGGCGATTGAGACGTCCCTGAAAACACAGTGCCCCCGTCGAAGTTGCGCTCATATTGAGCCGACGCTTAGACTCGTTTACGTGGACCCGTTCACTGTTGTCGTGATAGGTGGGTTGGCCGCGCTCGTACTCGTGTTCTGGATAATCGGGCGGTATTACCCCGGCTCGGGGCTCGAGCAGCTCGGGCTCCAGTCCGCCCGCGAGTTGCACGAGCGGCGCGAGGCGCTCGACGCCGAGGATCTCGACCAGATGCTGGCCGCGCATAACGAGCGCCGCCGCGCGCGCGGGGAGTCCGAGATCAGCGCCGACGAGCTCGAGGCGCGGGTCCTGCGCGAGCTGTCCGAGCAGCCGCGCCGGCACGAGGATTGAGCACCGCTGGCGCGCTGCCTGATCATCGGCTGTGGATGCCGGGGGCGCTCGCTCGCCCGCGAGCTGATCGACGCCGGCCACGCCGTGCGGGGCACGACGCGCGACCCGGCACGGTGCGCGGAGATCGAGGCCGCCGGCGCGGAGCCGGTGGTCGGCGATCCGGATGTGGTCGCCACCCTCGCGCGCTCACTCGAGCACGTGGGCGTGGCGTGTGTGCTGCTCGGCTCGGCCGTCGGGTCGCCTGACCAACTCGCGGCGCTCCACGGCTCCCGCCTCGACATGTTCCTCACGCGAGTGGTCGACACCACCGTGCGGGGGCTCGTGTACGAGGCGGCCGGCTCGGTCGATCCGGAGATCCTCGACGGCGGCGTTGCCCTCGTGCGTGCCCGCTGCGAGGATGCCCGGATCCCGTACGCGCTGCTTCGCGCGGATTCCGGTGACCATCGCGCGTGGGTGGCCTCAGCCGCGGCAGCCGTGCAGAGCGCGCTCGATGGCGACCCCGTCGGGCAACGGTAAACTGAAAAAGATAAATAAGTAAAAGTCGATCGGAAATTACCCAGGAGGCGGCAGTGGCTGACTACGCAAACGATGTGCTGGTCGAGCCTGAGTGGCTCGAGCAACACCTGAACGACGACTCGATCAGGATCGTCGAGGTCGATGAGAACCCGGCCCTGTACCGCGAGGCGCACATTCCGGGCGCGATTGGTTTCGACTGGCGTCTCGACCTCCAGGACCAGGTCAAGCGCGACTTCCTCGGTCCCGAGGAGTTCGGCGCGCTGTTCGGCAGCCGTGGAATCTCGGGCGATCACCAGGTGATCCTCTACGGCGACCGGAACAACTGGTTCGCGGCGTACACCTACTGGTACCTGAAGTACTACGGGCACAACAACGTCAAGCTGCTGAACGGGCCGCGCGAGCGCTGGATCTCCGAGGGGCGCCCGACGACCGTTGACCTTCCGAGCTACCCCGAGACGACGTTCACCGCGGACCCTGGCGACGACACGATCCGCGCCAAGCGCGACGAGGTCTTGGCGGCACTCAAGGACTCGCACGAGCTCGTCGACGTCCGCTCACCGCAGGAGTACTCGGGCGAGCTGATCGCGATGCCGGGCTATGAGAGCGAGGGCGCGCAGCGGGCCGGCCACATCCCCGGGGCCAAGTCGATCCCGTGGGCCCAGGCGGTCAAGGAGGACGGCACTTTCAAGTCCGCCGAGGAGCTCCGGGACCTGTACGGCGGCAAGGGCGTGCTCTCGGGCGAGCCGATCATCGCCTACTGCCGGATCGGGGAGCGTTCGGCGCACACCTGGTTCGTGCTCCACGAGCTGCTCGGCGAGCAGGACGTCAAGAACTACGACGGGTCGTGGACCGAGTGGGGGAACCTCGTCAACGTGCCGATCGAGAAGGGCTGACCCGGCCCGCCGACCCGCGTTTCTCCAGCAACGGCCCGATCCGGTCGAACAGGTCGGCCAGGATCCGGGCCGTTGCGCCCCAGATGAGGTGGTCGGCAACCAGGTAGGTGTCGGTCCGGATCGGGACGCCGCGCCGGACGAGGCGCCGGCGGGCATAGCCGGCCAGTAGCGCCGACAGCGGAAGCTCGAGTACCTCGGCGACCTCGCGGACGCTCGGCGTCCACGTCCGGCCCGGCTCGATCAGCCCGACGAACGGATACACGGCGTAGGCGGTGGCGATCGTCGGCGTCGGCTGGAGCGCGCCGACGATCTCGACCGCGTCCTCGGGCAGGCCAATCTCCTCGCGGGCCTCGCGGAGCGCCGTAGCTCGCAGGTCCTGCTCGCCCTCGTCGTAGCGCCCGCCGGGGAACGAGATCTCGCCCGGGTGACGGCGCAGGTCGTCGTTTCGCTTGGTGAACACGGCGTGGAGCCGGCCGCGCTCGACGTACAACGGCACCAGCACGGCCGCGTCGGTGCGTCCCCGTACCTCGAGCGTCAGCGCCTCTTCGGTGCTGAGGAGCACGCGACCTAGGTCCTCGGCAAGGTGGTCGTTTCCCCGCGCCATCAGCTGACTATATTCGCGAGTAATGCAGGCGCTGATCGTCGTCGACGTCCAGAACGACTTCTGTCCCGGCGGAGCACTCGCGGTCTCCGAGGGCGATGCTGTGGTCGAACCGATCAACCGTTTGGCTTCCGAGGCGCCGTTCGTCGTCGCCACGCGCGACTGGCACCCGCCCGACCACGGCTCGTTCGCGGCGGCCGGCGGCCCGTGGCCGGCCCACTGCTTACGCGACACCTCCGGGGCTCAGCTCCATTCCGGAATCGACGTGGCCCAGGTCGACGCGGTCGTCGACAAGGGCCAGTCGCGCGACGCCGAGGGGTACTCCGCGTTTGAAGGCACCGAGCTCGAGCGGCTGCTGCGCGAGCGGGGCGTCGACACCGTCGACGTGGCCGGACTCGCGCTCGACTACTGCGTCAAAGCGACCGCGCTCGATGCTCGTCGCGCGGGCTTCGACGTGGTCGTCCACCGGGACGCCACCCGCGCGGTCGATGTGTCGCCCGGGGACGGAGATCGAGCGGTAGACGAGCTACGCGCGGCCGGGGTCGAAGTCGTCGACTAGACGGCCGCGGGCTCGAACAGCTCGATGCGCTCGTCGAAGCTGACCTCGCCGTCGAGCGTCCGGTGGACCGGGCACTTGGCGGCGATCACGCGCAGCCGTTCGATCTGCTCCTCGCTGCAGTCTTTGGGGAGCCGCAGGACGAGCTTGAAGGTGGTCTGGCAGCCGCGCTCGGCGGGGGTGTACTCGCACTGGACCTCGACCGGTCCGATATCCCAGCCCTTGCGCTTGGCGTACATCTCCATCGTGACCGCGGTACAGGAGGCAAGGCTCGCGGCGAGGAGCTCCTGGGGGCTCGGGCCGTCGTCGTCGCCGCCGTGCTCCGAGGGCTCGTCGGCCGTCAGCCGATGTTGCCGCACGTCGATGCGGTGCGTAAACGCTGTCCGTGCAGTGCGGCGCGCGGTGGCCTTCATCGATGTGATCCTCGCTGATGGAAAGTAGTCACGTATCTCATCCTAGCGTTGCTTCTACTACCCGTTTGAGGCCCGTTCGACCTATTCGGACAGCGGGTTGAAAAGCAGCCCCGTGGGGACCTTCGGAAAGAAGTACGTGGACTTCGGGGGCATGCTTTCGCCGGCGGCGGCGACGGCCCGCACCTGCTCGATCGGGGTGGCGGCGACGAAGAACGCCGCGTCGTAGTCGCCGTCCTGGACGAGCCGGAGGGCATCGTCGAAGTCGCGAGCGTACCCGAGCCCGGTGAGGTGGTCGATGTCGTCGTCGGTCATCCCGAGGGCGCCCTTCAGGATCAGCGCCTCGAGCACCGCGGTGTCGAGCCGGCGGTAGGGCTCGGCGTGATCGGAAAGGGCGGCGTCGGCGGTCGCCTGGTCCTTGAGGGTGAGCATCCACGGCTGCCGGAAGTGGGCGTCGATGTAGCCCATGCTCACGGGCTGGCCGTAGTCCGGCACGAGCTCGTCGGTGCTCTCGAGGCGCTTGAGGTCGAAGTCCCGTCTGATCGCGTTCGCGAGCGCCTCGTGCTGGTCCGGCCTGAGGTCCTTTAGTAGGCGATGCGTGGGGAACACCGTCAGTCCGGGATCCTCGAGCGCGACCAGGCACATGAGCACGTAGCGGTGCGGACCCTCGCCGCCGATTTCCTCGGCGTAGACGCGTGCGGTCTCGTAGCGATGGTGGCCGTCGGCTATGAGCAGCTCGGAGTTGGCGAGTGCGTCGTGGATAGCGGTGATCGCTTTTGCGTCGTCGATGCGCCAGACGCGGTTGACGGTGCCGTCGTCGTCGGTCGCCTCGCCCCAGGGTGCGGCCGTGGTGGTTGCGTTCGCGAGCACGCCGGTTGCGGTTCCGGTCGGGTCGTCGTAGAGCGAGAAGATCGGGGAGAGGTTGGCTTTCGTCGCCCGGGTGAGGTTCAGCCGGTCCTCCTTCGGGCCGGGGTGGGTCCGCTCGTGGGGTCGGATCCGTCCCGGCCCATAGTCCTCCACGCGCACGCGCGCGAGAAACCCGGTACGCCGACGGATCTGCCCGTCGGGCCCCGTGTAGTCCTGGTCGATCGCCCAAAGCGCGGGTCGCTCGTCCTGAACGACCACTCCCTCGTCGCGCCACGCCGCAAGCAACCGTGCCGCGTTGCCGTACGGGTCGTTGCCGACCGGCAGGTCGATCCGCACCACGTTGTAGGGCGATCTGGCTTCGAGCTTCGCCCGCTGCTCGGCGTCGATCACGTCATAGGGAGGGGCCACCACGTCCTGGAGGCCGCCGGTTCGGTCCAGGTTGTAGTGCAGCGCCCGCAGCGGTTCGACATCGGCCATGCCGGCGCCGGAGGCTACCGACTCGGGGCGGACGTCGGCAGTCGATCTGTGCGTGGTCGATCGATCGGGGCGCCCGGATTCGAACCGGGGACCTCAAGCACCCAAAGCTTGCGCGCTAACCAGGCTGCGCTACGCCCCGTGTCTTTGGGCGCCGAGTGTAAGGCAGTCCGCGGAGCAGGCGCTCGAAGATTCCCTTGAGGGTGTCCTTGCCGTACGGGTGCGAGCCGTCGTACATCGTCAGGACCGCGATCGAGACGCGTACGCAGCCCCGTGTGAGCAGGACCACCTGGTGATCGAGGAGGCCCGTGCCGTAACCCCAGCCGCCCTTGAAGTAGAGCGTCCAGCCTTTGGGCGCGACCTCGCCGATGCCCCAGCGCTCCGAGGGCACGATCCCGGCGAGCAGCGACATCGCGTACGCACGGTGACGGGCGACGATGTAACTGTCGATGTGCAGGAAGAACTTCGTCTGATCGCGGGCGGTGATCTCGGTCTCGCCCCAGATCGGCGAGGTCGCGAAGTGGGTCATGCCGACCCTGTTCGCGAGTGCCCGGAGCGCCCCCTGGCCGACGGTGTCGAATATCACCTGGGCGTCGTCGTTGTCGGACTCGGTGATCATCGGGCCGAGCAGCGACTTGTCGCCGGCGTTCAGGGCGCGCTTGGAGACGGACGGTTCGTCGAGGTAGGCGACCATCAGCATCGCCTTGACGACGCTGGCCGACCACTCGTCGTGGTCGGGCCGGTATCCGTAGAAGCGGCCGTCGCTCGTGCGAACCGCGAACGCGACGTCGCCGGTCCGGTGGTCGGTATAACCGATCGCCGCCAGCATGTCCGGGTGCCAAAGCTTGTAGAGCGGCTTCTGCGTACCGGGCACGAGGCACTGGGTTGCGTTCGCGGTGCCGGGCGCGACGACCGAAGCCGCGCTCGCCAGGGCAATCGAGGCAACCCACCACCGGAGCCGGGAACCGAGCATGTCGGCATTCTTGCCGGTCAGGCGAGCAGGGCGGGGAGGTCGCTCCGTCAGGCGTTGGCGAGTGCGCGTTGCATTTTGTCGGCGAGGCGAGGGTTGCGATAGGCACCCGGAGCGCGGAGCGCTTGGATCACCCGCTGCTGGGTGTCGGGGTCCTTGTCCTGACTCAACTTCACCTTGCACTGAAAGCGTGTGATCGGTAGTCGGATGCCGACGGTGCCTTTCGCGAGTTGGGCACCCCACTCGAGGTCGAGCAGCATCGGTTCCTCGACGTGGCGCTCGAAATACGCCACCAGCCGCGCGAGCGTGTGAAGGTTGGCCTGTTCGTCGAGGATCTGGGGGACCCCGTAGCAGTGAGCCGCGGTGAAGTTCCAAGTCGGCGCCCGCGTCGCCCCGGGCGCGTACCAGCTCGGA
Source organism: uncultured Solirubrobacterales bacterium (assembly GCA_963737055.1). Taxonomy (GTDB): domain Bacteria; phylum Actinomycetota; class Thermoleophilia; order Solirubrobacterales; family Solirubrobacteraceae; genus Palsa-465. Next base: position 604,274 of record CAVTRE010000007.1, read on the forward strand.
GAGATATACCCGTGTATGCCCTGGACGATGAGCATGCTCTCCCGGTTCCCAAAGCCGTGCAGCCGTTCATCCGGTCGGCCCACATGCGTGAACACGGCCAGGTCGTCGGAGTCCTCGTCAAGCACCACGGGGTAATGGGAGGCCACGAGCTGATCGTCGTGGCCGCTGACCAGGATGGCCCACGGGTTGTCGCGAATCAGCCGGCGGACGACCTCGAGGTCATCCTCGAAGTGATGCGGGTTATGGCGCATGTACGCCTCCCTTCGGGATCGAGGACGCCCTTGGATCGATAGCCGCCCGAGCGTGGCGAAGGCCGTCCGTCGCAGCGTCCCTCGGGCCTGCCGGTCAAGATAACGGCGCCGGCGCCCCCGGCGCAAGCCGGGCGCCGAGCTTATGCTCAGGGCCGATGGACGCAGCGCCGACGAGTTCACCGACTTACCCGCAGTCCGCGCCGCATGCGCATGGATGGCTTGACGTCGGAGACGGTCACAGCATCTATTGGGAGGTCTGCGGTCACCCAGACGGAAAGCCCGCGGTCGTCCTGCACGGCGGTCCGGGCTCGGGCGCCAGGTCAACCTGGACCGAGCTGTTCGACCCCGCCAGGTACCGCGTCGTGCTGTTCGATCAGCGCGGCTGTGGGCGGAGCATGCCGAGCGCGGCACGGACGGTGGCTGCTCTACGCGCGAACACCACCCAGCATCTGATCGCCGACATCGAAACTCTGCGCACGCACCTTGGAATCGATCGCTGGCTCGTGCTCGGGGCATCCTGGGGTTCGGTGCTCGGGCTCGCTTACGCGCAGACGCATCCGGGGTCGGTCAGCGAGCTGGTTTTCTTCTCGGTCGTCGGCGGGACGCAGGGCGAGGTCGACTGGGCGACGCGGGGAATGGGTCGGTTCTTTCCGGCGGAGTGGAGGCGCTTTCAGGCCGGCGTCCCGGAAAGCGAACGAGACGGCGATCTGAGCGCGGCCTACTACCGGTTGCTGCTCGACCCCGATCCAGCTGTCCACGAGCGGGCGGCGCAGAACTGGTGTGACTGGGATGACCGGCAGATGCGTATGCCCGGCCAGGCGGCGTCTGCCCGGTACCAGGATCCCGACTTCCGGCTGTGCTCCGCTCGGCTCGTGACTCATTACTGGAGTCACGGACACTTCATGGAGGACGGTGCCCTCGCCCACAACGTTGAACGCCTGTCCGGCATCCCGGGGGTCCTGATCCGCGGGGCATTCGACTTCGCGCCGCCCCTCGATCTCTTCTGGCGACTAGCGCGCGGCTGGCCCGAGGGCGAGCTCGTGGTTATCGAAGACGAGGGCCACCGAGGCGGCGGTGCGACCGATGTCGCTCTGGTCCGCGCTACCGACACGTTTGGACAGTCTTAGCGTGAGGGGCGGGGCGGGAATGCGGCTCGCCACTTACGGCACGCTCGCACCCGGTCGTGAGAATCACGGTCAGCTGACGGACTTACCAGGGCGGTGGGTCGTCGGCCATGTCCGCGGGTCACTGGTGGACAGCGGGTGGGGTGCGGAGCTCGGATTCCCGGCGTTGGTCCTGGACCCCGATGGTGCATCGATTGAGGTGTTCATGTTCGAGTCCGAGGCGCTTCGCGATCACTGGCCGCGGTTGGATGCGTTCGAGGGACCGGGCTATCGTCGCGTCAGCGTCGATGTCTCGACTCCCGAAGGCGTTTTGTCCGCCTCGATCTACGTCGCAGCGGACCCGATCGACCCGTCATAGCGTCCACGGTTTCCGCGCGCCGCTGACGGACGTTCGATGACCGTATCGGCAGGACTTCGCCAATACTTCCTCCATGGATACGTTCAACCTGTTCCGCGACGAGACAATCGGCGACGAGAGTGATTCGCCCGGATACCGTGCCCAATCCGCACAGCTTGCGCCAAGGCTCGGAGGGTCTCGCCTCGCGATGACTGTGTATGACCTGCCATCAGGGCAGGCGATTTGCCCTTATCACTTCCACTGGGGTGATGAGGAGTGGCTGGTCGTGGTTTCCGGAACGCCTTCGGTTCGGACGCCGACCGGTGAACAGATGCTGGAGCCGGGCGATGTCGTCTGCTTCCCGGTGGGTCCGGAGGGAGCGCACCGGGTACACAACGCGACCGACGACGCCGCCCGCGTCGCCCTTTTCTCCAACAAGCACGAGTTCGGCATCATCGAATATCCCGACAGCGACAAGATTGGCGTCTGGGGTCGCGATGACGAGTCGCTCGACCACGTCATCCGGCGCAGCCCGGACCTCGACTACTGGGACGGCGAGCGGCCCCAAAGAGAACAGTAGCCTCGGAGCGATGTTCGACCACGTCGGGATCGCCGTATCCGACCTCGCCGCGTCCGAGCGCTTCTACCGCACCGTCCTGTCCGTGCTCGGCGTCGAGCCGGGTCATGCCGACGCCGAGCTGGTCGAGTGGGAGGACTGGGACATCGGTCCGACGGACCGCGAGCACGCTGTGACCCGCGGCCTGCACGTCGGCTTCCGCGCGCCGGACCGCGCGGCCGTCGACGCCTTCTGGCGGGCGGGGATCGACGCCGGTTACCCGGACGACGGCGCGCCCGGGCTGCGCACGGTCTACGGCCCCGGCTACTACGGCGGCTTCCTGCTCGATCCGGACGGCAACAGCGTCGAGGCGGTCCACTACGAGCGCGAGCGCTGTGTGCCCGACGGCTCGATCGACCACCTGTGGCTCCGCGTCCGCGACCCGCAGGCGTCGCGGCGCTTCTATAAGACGATCGCGCCCCATGCCGGGCTCCGCCTCACGCACGACGCGCCGGATCGCGTCCAGTTCTCCGGCCCGGACTTCTCCTTCTCGCTTGTGCGCGACGAGCGCCCGCTCACCGAGCACGTCCACCTGGCGTTCCCCGCCGACGCGGACGCCACGGTCCGGGCCTTCCACGCCGCCGCGCTCGCCGCGGGATACGAGGACCACGGCGCTCCCGGCGAGCGCGCCGTCTACCACCCGGGCTACTACGGCGCCTTCGTGCTCGACCCCGACGGGCACAACGTCGAGATCGTCAACCACAACCGCTGAGCCATTTCGGCGAGAGCCGCGCTGCCGCCGCCGCGGCAGTTAGGAGCCGGAGCGCGCAGACGCCGTGACCCATACGCGGCCCGGGGCCACCGCATCAGGTGGCCCCGGGCGATCGTCGGATTCACGCCGACGACGCGACTCCGACTCTGTGCCCCTGGACGTCCGCAAGGACGCCAAAGCTCGTCCCGGGAACAGTCTGAAGGGGCTGGACAATCGTGCCGCCGAGCTCCTCGGCCTTCTTCAACATGGCGGCGACGTCTTCGACGCCCACGAAGAAGAGCACCTCGTCATCGTCGCTCTGACGGGGACTGATCGCGGTGTACGGCGGACCTTCCATGCCGGTGTCGATGAACGTATATCCCGGGTACGAGCCTTCGGACGCAACCGTCCAGCCAAACAACTCGCCGAAGAAACTCCTGGTCGCGTCCGGGTCGTTCGAGCGGATCTCGACGTGGACAACAGGGTGGGGCATGAGACCTCCTTTGAGGTACGTGGGTCGGCCTGGCGCCGAGCCGTCATAGCTCGGACGGACCAGCCCCCTCTATTTCGACAAGGGCAGAGAGATGGCGAGTGCCAGGTGCCGTCGGCAGGCAACCGGGACTCGCACGAGGCACTCCGTCACCGCGTCGGCTCACTCGTTCATCTGACCGGCGTAAACGGTTGCGCCGTCGGCGCTGGCAGGCGTAGGTTTCCTACTCTGTGGGCGCGGACAGCAACCAGGAGATGAGCGCGTCCCGCGCTGCCGAGACAAGGCTCGGCGACGACCAGTCCGACGGCCCGCGGCGGCGAGCTGAGCTCGTCGTGGTGATGCCGCTCAAAGACTGGAGCTGCGCCTCGTGCGGCACTACCGGCGAGTTCTTGACCATGGACGACGCTGGACCGCTGTGCCTAACGTGCGCCGACATGGATCATCTCGTGTTCCTGCCTGCCGGCGATGCGGCGCTGACCAGGCGCGCCAAGCGCGCGAGTGGGCTTTCCGCAGTCGTGGTGCGCTTTAGCCGCGCGCGCCGGCGCTATGAGCGCCAAGGCCTTCTCGTGGAAGAGCCGGCGATCGGTCAGGCCGAAGCCGACTGTCTTGCCGATGCCGAGCTGAGGGGCAGGCGCCGCGAGCGCGACGCGCTCCGGCGCGCCGAGGATGACCTCGAGCTAGAGACGCGCATGGCGGCCAAGATCGCCTCTCTGTTTCCGGGCTGCCCGGCGGAGCGAGCGCACGAGATCGCTCGCCATGCCGCTGCTCGTGGAAGCGGCCGCGTCGGCCGGTCCGCCGGCGGGCGCCACCTCGAAGAATGGGCGCTGGAGCTCGCTGTGACGGCCTCCGTGCGCCACCGCGACACGGCCTACGACCAGCTGTTGATGGCGGGCGTCGAGCGCAGCGAAGCGCGCGAGCGGGTAGGTGACGACGTGGCGCGGATCATCGCGACGTGGCGATCGCGATAACGCTCGAGAGCGTGTCGCCGGACTTGATGCGGGGCACGCGTCCAGTCCACGCCCCTGCGAGAGCGACACGCGTTGCACGGGACTGGATACCGATCGTCCTGGGACCCCGCGGTGTCAGTTTGGGTTGACAAACGCCCGTTGTCAATCTAGACTGACAGCCATGAACGCCGAAGAGATCGCCTCCGCGATCACGTCCAACGACCCGTCGCTGGGGCTCCGTGCCGCTCTAGCTCTGCATCGGCTCGCGGAACGGGTCGAGGCAGACCACATCGCGACCGCCCGCCAGCTGGGGTGGTCTTGGCAGCAGATCGGTGACGCGCTCGGCGTTACCCGCCAATCCGTCCACGCCAAATACGGAAAGCGACTCCCATGACCAAGCGTTCGAAACCAGCCGACGCGTATCACCCCTGGAGCACGTACATCGACGCTCGCGAGGAAGCACGGCGCCGCGGTGACCGCAAGGTCGGCACCGAGCACCTGATACTCGCGCTGCTCAGAGAACCAGTCCTGGCGCAGGCCCTCGGATGCGACCTACGGACAGCCCGCGACACGCTCGACGCGATGGATCACGATGCGCTCGCCGCCGTCGGCATCGGCGCTGCGTTCAACGCCCCACCGATACCGATCGACGAGCCGATCAAACGTCCGTCGAGGCCGACGTTCAAGGCCGTCTTGCGGGACCGTTTGCCACTGACACCCGCAGCCAAGAAAGCGCTCGAAAAATCGTACAAAGAGATACGCCGTGGTCACCACGACGGCCCGCAACAGGTGCTGCTAACCGTGCTCGAGCTCGAGCCGCCAGACCCCGCCGCCGAGCTGATCGCCGCGCTGGGCGTCGATCGCGCGGCCGCGCGGCAACGTCTCGACGTGGGACGCGCCGCAGCGTAGGCGAATCACCACCGAGCGGCGAACAGCTGCAAGCGAGTCGCTGAGGGTCCCCCTCGACAGCGCCCCCGGCAGGATTCGAACCTGCGACCCACGGCTTAGAAGGCCGTCGCTCTATCCGGCTGAGCTACGGGGGCCAGGTCCCCCAAACAGTACGGGGCTAAAAGATGCTGTTGGTCAAGTCCTCGCCGAGCCCGATCCCGGCGCCGGCCTCGACCGCCCGGCCGAAGCCGCTGTTGAGGAAGCGACCATTGCACGCTCCGATCGTCACGTTTGTCCGGTGCGCGGGTCGCGCAATGGTAGATTCAGGTTCCCGCGGTGGGCGTAGCTCAGTTGGTAGAGCTCCTGGTTGTGGTCCAGGCGGTCGGGGGTTCGAGTCCCCTCGCTCACCTTCACGAATTACCTGCTAGCCGCCAGTTCTCTGGATTCGAGGGCATGGCGGCCCGGCGATAGCGTCCACCAATTGTCCACCAATTTGTTGACGCCCGTACGCCTCTGCGGGTGAGAGGGGCGGGTGGTCGGTCGGGTGGTCGCGCGCGGCCCGCACCCTCTGGTTCATCGGGTGCTGCATGGTCGTACTCGGACCGTCCCCGAGGAAAGGGTTCGTATCCGTGAGCAGAGTGCGGTGCCCGGGCTGGGGCCGGGCGGTCGCAGGTTCAAATCCTGTCTCCCCGATGGCACAAAAGCACCGCAAATGCGGGGTTTTTGTCGTTTTAAGCGGCGTCCAAAAATGCGCCACGGGGTCCAAATGGGGTCCAATTTTTTTTTTTGGAAGTTCTCCCGGGGCCGCACTTAACCGGCGACGTGCAGGGGTCGTGCGGCGGGCTCGCGGTCAGGCGCGACGGCGCAGCGGCAGCGGAGTCGGCGCGGCCGGGGTAAGGACTGTGCTCTTGGCCTCGAGCTCGCGTAGCCAAGCCTCGACAGCGGACTCGCGGAAGCGCCGATATCGGCCGAGGCGGATGTGCGGAATCAGGCCGGCGCGGGCCTGGGCCCAGACCCAGTCGGTTCTCATGCCGAGTCGCTCGGCAATCTCCTCGGCGGTCAGGAGCCGATCCACGGCCGGTAGCTCGTAGACGCCTTCACAACGAACAAGGTATGGCGCCGGCCGCCGGAGGCCCCGCTTGCCGCTCGCTGCTTCTCGGCCAACGCGGTCATGCGGGAGCCACGCGCGCCGTGACGCCGTCCAGCGTCGGTGTGAGGATGGCCAGGTGGGTAACGCCGGCTCACGCACGCAAACGCTAGGACGCTCGCGAACCGCGGTGGACCGGGGCGGGTGGTCTGCGAGCGGCAGCGGTCTGCCGGTTCTGGACGACGTTCCATCGCCCCCATGTGGTGGCTGCTGCGCTACGAGCGGAGTTGCGTATGAACTACGCACGCCGTCAGCAGTACAGTCGGCTGTCTCGCGCGGGCCGGTCGGCGCTCGCCGGCGTGAGCGTCGCCCTTCTCGGGATGCTGCTGTTGAGCATCGGTTTCGCTCTGCTCGGCGGACTGCTGCTCGCCCTGGCCGCTAACGATTGGTTTCCGCGCCCGTTACTGGCTGTCCCTCGCTCGGCGCAGCAGAGTCGGCGCTCACTCAGAGGACGAGGTACGGCGCGCGCTGGCCCCACTCGAGCAAAATGGATGGCGGCTTCGCCACGCGCTGCGCTGGCAGGGCGGTGGGGACATCGACTCACTGGCGATCGCGCCGAACGGGGTCGGGTTCGCCATCGAGACCAAGACCCGGAAGTACGACGAGCGCCAGCTCGGTCGGGTGCTCGAGCAGGCAAGCTGGCTCCGTCGGCGCCGGCGGAGGTGGTGCAGCCGCGGTGCGTTCCCGGTCCTGTGCGTGGTTCGCGCGGGGGGTGTGGAGCGCTACGAGCGTGGCGTGCTGGTGGTCTCGATCGACCGATTGGCTCCGGTCCTGTGGGAAGTGGCGAACGGCGCGGAACGCCGTCACGCTACGCCGTTACGTGGACTGTCGGTCCTGTAGCCCGACATCGGTGAAGATCCAAACGGCGAGCAGGCGAGCGAGGGTCTCGGCGACGCTTGTGGGGGCTTCCTCCGAGCTTTGATCGAGCTCGGCGATCGCCCGCGACAGCCAGCTGATGGCCTCCTGCGTGACCTGTACGAGAGTCGGTGGCTCCACGTTCAGGCGCGCTGACTGAAGTATCGGACCCGCGATGTCGTACAACGTCGGGAGCCACTCCTCGACGGTGTAGCCGTGGTCGGCGCCGTCGAGCTCGAGCGCGCGTTGACAGCAACCAAGTGCGTCGACGACGTTCCGCTGGGCGATCTCGAGGAGTTGTCCGGGTAGCTCGCCTTCGACGTCGTTCGGGAGCGCGTGGAGCGTATGCATCGCCGTGTTGACCGTGGCGGACGGTGCTATCGCCGAGGCGAGCAGCGGGATCGGCCGGGCGAGTTCGGGCGCCGAGCCGGCGGCGGAGATCACACCCTGCCGCAGGGCGGTGTGGTAGTCGTCGGCGAGGTGCTGCTGGGTCCGTGGGGTGGCCAGCCGCCCGTAGGTGTCGTCGAGGTCGTTCACCGCTCGGTGGGAGCATGACGAGAGCGGCCGGATGTCGCATGCTCGACAGTTGGCCGGCGGGTCGCGCCGAGGCATCGGGGGCAGTCAAGGGTGTGAGCCATACCTAGGCGGTATTGCGTGGCCTGGCTGATATCCCTTTGACCGCGGCGGTCGACGGCCGATGATCGGCCGGCTGGTTGTGGCGCTCGGCCGCGGATCGCGGGCGAGGCGCCGGCTGACGCTCGCGGCGCTCGGTCTGATCGTGCTGGTCGTCATGGCGTCGGCCGTGGCGCCAGCGCGTCACCCAGCGCACCGCGCGGTGCCGCCGCCGACGGTGCCGGCGCGCGCCCGGCGTACGCCTACCGCCCCTGGCTTGCGCCCGATCTCCCCGGGCGGGCTGGTCGCCGCGAGACGCGTAGCGGGCCGATTCCTCGCCGGTTACCTCCCGGTTCTCTACGGTCGCGGATCCGCGCGCTCGATCGACGGCATCACGCCCGACTTGCGTCTGCAGCTGATTCGTGTGCCGGGCTTGGTCACGCCGGTGGAGCGCCGCCGGCATCCCCGTGTGGTCTCGCTCACCGCCGTCGGACAAGCGCCCGCGGCGGCGGTGGCGACCGGTGTCATCGCGGACGGCGGGGTGACGACCTACGCGGTCCGGATCATCCTGCGAGCAGGCCGGGATGGCTGGCTGGTCAGCGGCATCGACGGGTGACCGCCGCCGATGCCGGTCCTGACTCGCCAGCGTGCCACCAGGATCCTGATTGTCGCGGCGGCAATCGTCCCGCTGCTGCTCGCCGGGGGTGCCGCGCTTATCAGCGTGCTGATGGGCCAGAGCTGCTCCGATGGAACCGGTCTTGCCGATTCGCCATCGCAGGTGGCTCAGCGGAATATTCCGGTGAGCTTCCTTGCGATCTACGAGTCCGTCGGTGCCCGTTACCGCATCCCGTGGGAGGTGCTGGCCGGGATCGGTGAGGAGGAGTGCGACCACGGCCGCAATCCCAATCCGTCCTGCGCGCCGCAACCGGGTGCAAGGGGCCCCGGGGTAGCGAACTGCGCCGGTGCGTCCGGCCCGATGCAGATCGGCGTGGGCGGCGGTCCTTGCGGCACGGCTGGCGACGAGTACGACCAACTCCGCCAGTTCCTGCCCGATCCGTCGCTCGGGCCGCACGACCCGGCGACCGCGGTCGAGCTGGCCGCGCTGGTGCTGATCAAGGACAAGGGCGCGCCCACCAAACAGACGATCGATGCCTACCTGCCGTGCAGGCCTACAACGGCTCGGGCCCGAGCGCCGCGGCCTACGCCGCCCGGGTGATCGCCGACGCGCACGCCTACGCGGGCGCCGGCACCGTCGTCCTCGCGGGATGCGTTGCGGCAGCCGCCGGCACCTACGTCAATCCGTTCGCCGGTGAGGACTGGGCCCTGTCGCGCAACGACCAGGGAGTCGACTACGACCCGCTCAAGGTGGAGCCGATTCGCGCCATCGGCGCCGGCACGATCATCGACATCGGTTCATGGGGGAGCTACGGGCCGTGGTTCGACTACAAGCTCGCCGACGGCGAGTTCGCCGGCAAGTGCATCTACGTCGCCGAGCACATCGGGAGCATCCTGCCGCCGGGCACGAGCTTCAACGCGGGCGACACGCTCGCGACGGCATACCCCGGTCCGGACTGGACGGAGTGGGGGTGGGCCAAGGCGCTCGACACGCCCGCAGTTACGCGGGCCGAGTGCGGGTGCACGGAGGAGGACAACGTCAATCCGGGCGGTCGCGCGTTCGCTCGCTTCCTGCGCAGCCTGGGCGCGAGCACCGAGCAGGATCCGGGGCCCGGGCCGATGTATGCGGGCGGATCGTGCTGATGGCACCGCAAGACCGGGGACCGGCGAGCGTCCGTCATCTGCGGCGCGGAACGATCGTGCGGCGCATTGCGGCAACGGTCCTAGCGGGAGCGCTGGTCATCGCAGCGGAGATCGCAGCGACGCTGAGCCCTGCTCCGGTTCACCAGGCGAGCCGCCAGCGTCCAATTGCCAGGCTCCGCCCAGGTTCCCCCGTGCCGGAACCTGGCGAGCCAGAGCTCCCCCCGGCTTCGAACGTTTCGCTAGCGGCACGATCAGCGGCGGTGACGTTCGTACGCGACTACGCACTGTGGAGCAGTCGCCGAGTGGCAACCATGCCGGGCCTTGATATGACAAGGCGCGTGCTCGGACTGCTCGAGCATGGCGACAGGCTCGGCACCCTGGACGTCGCACACGCGGTCGCATCTGTGAGGATCGCTCGCGCACCGCGCGACACCTCCGTAGTCACCAGCGCGATCGGGAACTTTCTCGTGGGCAGACAACCATCGCGGTGGCTTGTGATTTCCCTACCGGGCGACTAGCGATGATGCACGCTCGAGAGGTGCGGAAGTATTGCGGTCGGCAGTGAGACTCTCGCGGGTCGTCCGCCGGGAACTGGGGCCACCCGAACCGGCGGCGTCTGTACGCAGCCGCCGTTTGTGCGGGAGCCACAATTAGGCCATCGCCGACCGTAACATAACGGCCTCGCGGTCAACGCGGCTACCGCAACCGTGGCAACCCGATAGCGAGCCGTCCAGCGCCGAGAACATGAAAGCGGTCGTCCGGACGGCCCTGGCCGCACGCTCGGGTTTGAGCGATAGGAGCAGCGCGCGATTCGGCGGTCGGCGCCCGTTCGTCGCCACCTTGGGACCAGCATCGACACCCGCGCGGACTACTGCTTCGATCCGGGCGCTACCACGAAGGCTGCAAGCACGCGATGCGCGCTTGTGGCGAGAAGCACGTCGCTGCTGAAGGCATGCCTCACACCTGCCTCTATGGCTGGCTTCCGATTATGTTCAGTGGCGGCTGGTTGGTGTTCGTTTTGCCTGCTGAGCGCCCGGGTTGTGGTGGTGGGGTGCTGCGCATAATCAGAGTGCCTCGAGGAAGGCGATGAGGCTGTCGGTCGGGGGTATCGGCCGGGTGGGGTGCCGATCGTGGCGGTGCGGTCGATCGCTTCTTGTTTGAGCTGGTTGTCGGCGTGCTGGTAGACGTAGGTGGTCTTGATGCTCTCGTGGCCGAGCCAGAGCGCGATCGTGGCGATGTCGACGCGTTCGGCTTGGAGGAGCATCGCGTTGGTGTGCCGGAGGGTGTGAGGGCTGACGCGTTTGGTCGCGAGGGACGGGCAGCGGGCTGCCGCGGCGTGGGCGTGTTTGGTCACGAGCAGCGCGACGGTTTGTCGGTGCAGCTGGTGTCCTTGGCGGGTGGGGAACAGCGGCTCGTGGGACCCGCCAGCGCGTTCGTGTAGCCATGCACGGAGTGCGGTGGTGGTCTCGGCTTTCAGCGGCGTGGTGCGGTTCTTGCGGCCTTTGCCGTGGACTTTGAGGTGGCGCGCGCCGGTCGCGAGGGTCACGTCGCTGATGTTGATGGCGATCGAGTTCGGAAACGCGGACGCCGGTTGTGATCATCGTCAGCAGCAGGGTGTGGTCGCGGCGGCCGAGCCAGGTGGTCCGGTCGGGTGTTTGTAGGAGCGCGTCGATCTCTGGTTTGGTGAGGTAGGTGAGGTCGTTGCGCTGGTGGCGTTTGGTCGGGATCGCCATGATCCTGGCGATCGTGGCGAGGTGCTCGGGGTGGCGCAGCGCGGCGTATCGGTAGAACGAATGGATCGCCGCGAGGCGGGCGTTGCGGGTCCGGGGTGTGTTGTGGCGGTCTTGTTCGAGGTGGGTCAGGAATGCGCCGATCAGCGGCGCGTCGAGGTCGGCGAGGTCCAGTTGGTATGGCTGCTTGCCGGTCTGTTGCTCGACGAACGCGAGCAGCAGCCGGAACGTGTCACGGTAGGCGGCGACGGTTCTCGGACTGACGTCCCGTTGGGTGATCAGCCGGTCGGTGAAGAACGCTTGGAGCGTCGGCGCGAGCAGGCTCATGACCGCTCTCCGGCGGCGCGTTCGAGCCGGTCGCGCGCGAGCGCGAGCAGCTCTGGGGAGGCTTGCAGATACCAGTAGGTCGAGGCAGGGTCGACGTGCCCAAGGAACGTCGAGAGCAGCGGCAGCTTGGCGTCGACGTTCTCGCCGGCCTGATACCAGCCGATCAGCGTGCGGACAGCGAACGAGTGCCTGAGATCGTGCGCGCGGGGGCGGGTCCGCTCGCCGGCTCCCTCCAGGCCGACCTGCCCGATCAGTTTCGCGAACGCTTTGTTGAACGCGCCGGCGGTCAGTCGCGACCCCTGCGGCGAGACGAAGAACGCCGGCGAGTTGGATATGGGTAGGTGGCGGTCGCGCAGCCGGCTGTACTTGCGCAGCGCGATCGTGGTGGTGTCGTGCAGCGGCACCTCGCGATGCTTGTTCTGCTTGGCGGCGCGCACGTGCAACAAACCGTCGGACAGCTCGACGTCGGCTCGGTCAACTCCGAGCGCCTCGCCGGGGCGCAGGCCGGTGACGGCCAGCAGCCCGATCACTGTCTCGATCGTCGCGGCACGTAACTGGGGTGACAGGGCCCGCGCGGCGCTCATCAGTGCCTGGATCTCGGCCGGCGAATACAGATACGGAGCGACGCGCGGCAGGGTGGCTGGCAGCAGGTCCTCGGGTGGGATCTCGGTCGCGGGGTCGATCGTGCTCAGGTAGCGAGCGAACCCGCGGACCACCCCGAGCCGCCGGCGCCAGCGGTGCGGGTGCGCCTGCACCGATGTCGCCCACATCAACGCGAGCTCGGTCGTGACGCGCTCCGTGCCGGCGCGGTCCATGAACTCGACGAAGTCCTCAAGCGTCTGGCCGGGGTGCTTGAGCTCGAACCCGAGCCGTCGGCGGACGGTCAGGTAGTCGTGTGCGGCCACACGTAGATCGGTCATCACGCACCTCCCGGCCACGGCATCGCGAGCGGCCTGAGTCTGGCCCGGTCGACCTTCGCGTAGCTCGCGGTCGTCTTGATTTCCCGGTGGCGCAGCACCTGCGCGATCTCCACGAGCGACGCGCCCTCCCTGAGCATCGCGGTCGCCGCGGTGTGCCGGAGCTGGTGCGCGCCGACCGGCGGTACCCCGGCCCGAACGCACGCGTCATGGACCACGCCGCACACCCCGATGCGGGTGAGCGCGCCCGCGGGCGCGTGCATCCGCAAGAACACCGCCCGGAACTCGCTCGAGCCGCGACGCTGCAGATACGACACCAGCGCCTGGCCGACATCGATCGGTAACGGCAGCCTGTCGTGCCGGTCGCCCTTCCCGCGCACGAGGATCTCGCCCGCCCTCCAGTCGAGATCCTCAAGCTGCATCGCGGCGACCTCACCTGCGCGCAATCCCAATCGGACCAGCAACAACAAGATCGCGTAATCCCGCCGCCCGACCGTTCGCCGCCCGTCACATCCAGCCAACAAGCGGGCCACGACCTGCGGCTCGACCCCGCGCGGCAGCGACCGATCCCGCAGATCCTTGACGCCGGGCACCGCCCACACGAGCGGCGAGCCGATCATCCCCGCCACATGCAGATACCGCAGCAACGGCCGCAAGCAGGCCACCAGCTCCCTGGCGCCCGACACGCTCCGTCGCGGGCACTCCCGCGCCAAGAACCCACTCACGTCCGCAGCCGTCAACAACTCCAGCCGGTCCTGCTGCTGCTCCAAGAACACGCGCGCGACTCGCTCATAGCCGGCGACCGTCAACGGCGCCAACCCACGCTCGCACACCAGGTATTCGCGATAGCCCGCGAGCAGCCCCGTCCACGGTCCCTCGCTCACAACGGCCGCCGCTGGCCGCACCGCCCCGACCTCCCGCAGATACGCAAGCGGCAACTCCACACACCGCCACGTCACCCACGTCACGTACCCAGCCTCCCGCCGCGCCGCCACGAACAACTCGACGCGCTGCTCGTTCAACTCCCAGACCGCCAGCCCCTCCCGCTCAAGCCAGCTGCTCAGCCGCGCCAGCTGGCACACCCGCTTGCGGACCGACAACGTCGCGTACCCATGCGCCGCCAACCACCGCTCATACCCAGCCGCCCACGGCTCCAACGGGCCCCGCACCCTGCACCACGAAACACAACCAGCACCCATCACTGCCTCCCGTCCGATCGCACAAACCGAAACGGGAAGCGTCAATCAGCCGCGGACGATTATGCGCAGCAGCCCGCCACCACAACCCGCCGCTCAGCAGGCAAAACGAACACCAACCAGCCGCCACTGAACATAATCGGAAGCCAGCCATACAGGCAGTTATGCGCAGCTGCGCATAACTGCCTTCGTGCTCGCGCGGGTGTTCCACGCCAACAGACGGATCGCGCAAATCGGGATCCGGCCCGGCGTGGGCAGTCGATCAAGAGCCGGACATGATCGCCGCCGAGCCGAGCGCGCTGGCCAGGAAGTTCTAAGGTGGTGCGAGACAAGGCCCGGCGAGATCGCTGCTCCGTCGCCGATACGGCCGCGAGCGGGTTCTGCATCGGCTCCCAGCCAATCTCTCAGGTTATATCGATCCGTGCGCTCTACCCAGACCAGGTAGAGCGCTCCGCGATGACCGACGACGTGATCGCATCGGTGACGCAGCCCCCGACCTCCGTGCCAAGCCAATACAGGTCCTTCGCGCGTGCGGTTTGCAGTGGGGCCCAAGACTGAGCATGGTTATGGGGCCGTGTACGCCACCAACTGCGGATTTCGGCTTGTTCCTGTCCTCTTTCCCGTGATGCCCCCTGCCGGGACGAGCACCGTGTGACCCGCGATCGCAATCGGAGCATTCGACGTTGTGGGCAGCTGGCGGTGGTAGACGATCGCCCCGGTGTGGCGGTTGAGAGCGATGAGACGGCTGTTGAGAAGCGTGGTGAAAACAAGATCGTTCGAGACGGTGGCGGCGCCGAGCGGAAACGAGTTCACCTTGGTGTCCCATTCGACCTTGCCGGTGGCGAGATCGAGCGCCTCCACCTCTCCGGTAGCAGGGCCAGCGGGCTTCGTAGGCACGGGCTGATTCAGGCTTGTGTAGGTGAGCGGTATATCGCAGGTGACCACGTAAAGGTTGTCGCCAGCGAGAGCGAGATTGGTCAATACACCACCAATCGATCCGGGAAGGATCGTGTAGGGCGCCTTGATCGTGCTCTTGTGCTCGAGCGCCTCGAGTGAGTCGTTGTCGTGGCCGTTGTGCTCGCCGACCGGCGTCTTCCAGATCAGCTTGCCGGTCTGGGCGTTCATCTCATAGACGTAGCCCATCTTGCCAGCACCGATGACGACGGGGACTCCACCACTGAGCGCCGAGATCGGCGACGCCTGCATGTCGTAGTCCTTGAAGTCGTTAGGCACGCCCTGGTAGTACCAGCGCAGTTTCCCGGTCGCCGCGTCGAGGTTCACAGCGCTGTCGGTGTACAGCTGCGCGGCCGGGTGCGCGATCGCCGACGCGGGTGTCTGATACGGGTTACCGATGCCGTACGTCACTGACCCGTCGGCGCTGACGAGCGGCGTCTCCCAGGCGCCGCCCGAGCCCAGGCCGAGAGACTGCACCCCGCGAGCCGCCCCGAGCACCGTATTGAACTTCCACAGCAGCGCCCCGGTCGACGCGTTGAGCGCGAGCAACACCCCGCCGCCGGGTCCGATCCCGTACTGGCTGGCTAGATACACGCAGCCCCCCGCCACTTGGGGTTGGATCCCGAACGTCCCCTGGCCCGTGCTGAGGACGTGAGTGTTCACCCAGATCGGCTTGCCGGTGCCGGCACTGAGCGCGAAGACCGATGTCGGTGTCTCCCCGTACACCGTCCCGTCAACGACAGCGACACCGTTTGGTCCCGGCCCGCTCGTCTCAGGCGCGTTGCGCAGGTACTCCCACTCGAGCGCCCCGGACGTGAGCGATAGCGCGTACACGTTCGAGTCGAGATCCTGTAGATAGACGACGCCACCCTGCACGATCGGATTCGCGGCCAACGACCCGGCCCCGCCAACCCCGGCCGCAGCGGTCCCGGTCAGCTTGAACGCCCAGGCCGGCTGCAGCCTGGACACGTTTGCCGATGAGATCGTCGAGCCTGCCGCGTCGCGGGTGTTCGCGAGGTCGGCATTCGAGTACGGCCACGACCCAGAACCCCCCGCCGACGAAGCCGCGACGTTCGCCGCGGCGGTCTTGCATCCGGGGCGGGCCGCTACGCGCTTGGTCCCGCCGCAACCAGCGACCAGCAAAAAGCAAACGCCAAGCAGAACCACGCTGAGCGCGGCGCGACCAGTCAAGCTCGTTTGCACGGTATTCAACTCCTCGTGGTGTCTATAGCCCGTTGAGCAGGCCGCGGAGGGTCTCGGTGTAGTTGTCAAGCGCGGCGCGGCCCTGGCCGGTGAGTGCGATCGAGGTGCGCGCTGCTCTCCCGTTGCCAGTCGTCTCGCTGTTGAGGTAGCCGGCGTCCTCGAGCTTGCGCAGGTGGGTGATCAGATTCCCGGGGGTCAGGTCGAGCATGTCCTGAAGGCGGGTAAAGGAGAGCGTGTCTCCGTCGGGGAGCGCGGCCAGCGTCGCGACGATTCGCAGCCGCGCGGGGGCATGGATCACCGGGTCGAGCGCTTCGGTAGTCATGCTGCGAATCGCCTACCGCGGGCTAACCCCGACTACGCCGCGATGTTCGCCGCGGAGCACGGCGCTGGCAACGGCGTGGCCGACCACCGCCAGGAACACGCCGATGCCGGCGACCAGCCACGCCCCGCTCGGCCCCACGAACAGGGCGACGATGCCGGCGGTGATGACCACGAGCGCGGAGCCGAACTGCCGCCAGTCGGCCTTGCTGCCAGCAATACCAAGCAAGGTCGTGCCGACGATGATCAGCGGCACCGCCGCCGGGATCACCCCATAGACGATCGCGTGGCTGGCGCCGTAGTGCTTGAGCGCGCCCTGAATCACCGGGCTGCCGATGAACGACACCCCGATCACGATCCCCTCGATCTTCTGCTGTCGCACCGATGGCCCGCCGACGCCCGCGGTCGCGCGCTGGTAGACCTTAGCCCCGACGACGATCGAGACGACCACCGCGGCGTACACCAGGACGATCGCGCCGGCGCTTGGACCGCTGTACGGATGCTGTCCGCGCGTCGAGAGCCACAGCGCGCCGTAGCCGAGGAGGATCACGAACGCCATAACCCCGGACACCACCGGCGGCCTGAGGTCGAACTGACGCCGCGCGTCGCGCTGGGTCTGGTCAAACAGCCGCGCCGCCTCACGCGGGTCGAGCCGGTCGCCGTCGTCGGCTGTTGTGGTCTGATCGCTCTCGTGTGTTCCTTGCATGGTGCTGCCACCTCCGTTCGCTTTGCGATTCAAAGCAAACCACACTTTGTGGTACAAAGTCAAGGCCTAGGGTCCTACGGTGAGTTCGCCCTTGCGAGCGTCAGCCGCATCGCCGACTCTCATGCTCCAGTCGATCACGCCCCGTGCGACGCACATCCCCGGCGTCCTCTTCCGCTACGCGAGACCGAAGACCCTAAGTTTCAGCCATGCGCACATCAGCCCAAAGGAGCGTCAGCCCATGAGTGAGCCCGTCGAGATTCGCACGGATGAGGCGCGGCGGGAGGCGCTCGTGCAGAAGCTAACCGCGGACGCCATCGGCGCACTCAATCTCATATCGGTCTACCTCGGCGATCGCCTGGGTCTTTACCGAGTGCTCGCGGAGCACCAGGGCGCAACCCCAGCAGAACTCGCCTCGTCCGCCGATCTGCACCCGCGTTATGTGCGGGAGTGGCTCGAACAGCAGACGGTGAGCGGGATCCTCGAGACCGAGAATCCTGAGGCCGACGACGACGAGCGACGCTACCGTCTCCCGCGCGGGCATGATGAGGCGATCCTGGATGAGTCGAGTCTTCACTTCATGGCCGCGCTCGCCCAGGGGGTGGTCTCATGCACCGGGCCACTCGAGGCGCTCTTGGACGCCTTCCGGACCGGCGCCGGTGTCCCCTACGCCGCCTACGGCACCGACGGGAACGAGAGCCAGGCCCGAAGCACTCGCGCCCTCTATGAGCGACTGCTAACCAGCGAGTGGCTTCCCGCGATCCCACGCCTTCATCAGCGGCTTCAGGACGACCCGCCGGCCCGGATCGCAGACGTCGCCTGCGGGCACGGCCATTCGACGCTCGCGATCGCACGCGGGTATCCGAAGGTCCTAGTCGACGGAATCGACCTCGACGCGTCCTCGATCGAGGCGGCGCGTGGGCTGCTCGCCAAGAGCGGGCTTGGGGACCGAGTTGCCTTCCATCTTCGCGATGCGGGCGACCATGCCCTGTCCGGCCGATACGACCTGGTCACACTATTCGAAGCGCTCCACGACATGGCGCATCCCGTCCACGTCCTCCAGACACTTCGCGGCATGCTCGTCGCCGGCGGCAGCGTTCTCGTGGCTGACGAACGGACTGCCGACCGCTTCTCGCCCGACGCCCCCGACACCGAGCGACTCCAGTACGGATTCAGCGTGCTCCACTGCCTACCGGTCGGAATGGTCGGAGAGAACGCTGCCGGCACAGGCACCGTGATGCGGCCCGACACCGTGCGGCGATACGCCGCTGACGCGGGATTTACGGGATTCGAGATCCAGCCGATCGAGGACAAGTTCTGGCGCTTCTACCTACTGACCGCGTAGCCACGCCCAGGGTCGCGGGAGAACGCCGGTCGCCGGTGTCACGTCCCGACCACAGACCACGCTGATGATGGCCCGGTAACCGCGGACGCGGGTTGCGACCCGCCCAGGCTCCCGCTCTGCTCGCCCGACGCGCACCTTCGACGGCGCCAAGCTCGCACCTCCTAAGCGCGGAAAGGGCGACTCTTCGGCGGGCAGCGTTTGCAATTTCCTGGCTAGCACCAGGGCCGCGCCGGGCTCGAGTTCCGCGCGTTGCGGGTCTGAGCGGTGCGGTGAGCAAAGTCTCGCTTCCGAAATTTGCGGGTCTCCGAATCGGTCCGGCAACTGCCGGTCGCGCGTTCCCTGCATTCGTGAGAACGCGCTACTCCTGGTCGGCGGTCTCGACGCGGGCCGGGCCGATGACGGGACGAGCCCCGCAGGTGGCGATTTGCGAGACCAGTCCCGTCGACGGGGCTCTGCCCTGCTTTGGCATTTTGACGAGCACGTCGCCGCTTCCGCTCGCACCGGGAGCGGCACCGCGCCGATGGTGGGCTCGGGCAGGTGCTCCTCGTCCATCTCGGCCCGGTCCGAATGGTGCTCGCATTCGTGGAGATGGGTAGTGCGCGTCCGCCTATGTGAATCCGGCCGCGGCTCTCGGTGCGCGCGAGGTTGCGCGAGGGGCGGGCGGTGGGCAGAGGGCTGGATGCGTTGGATCGCATGGGAGAGATGACCGGTCGGCGGGGTCAGGCTGTCTGCGTGCCGGGTACCGGAAGGGTTGGCCGCGGCTGGCGGTTGAGCGCGAGGTGCCCCGCGATCGCGGCGGTGAAGCAGGCGAGCGCGCCCAGGCCGAGGCCGGCGCGCGCGCCGAGGGCTGCCATCGCGTAGCCGACGATCGGTGCGCCGATCGGGGTTGAGCCCTGGAAGGCGACGAGCCACAGCGACATCACGCGGCCTCGCATGTCCGGTTCGGCGGTGAGCTGCAGCGTGGAGCTGCCGGTGGACATGAACGCGATGCTGCCTGCGCCGGCGAGCGCGAGCGCGCCGAGCTCGAAGGGCAGGCTGGGCGCGACGGTCGCGAGCGTCATCGCGGTGCCGAAGCCGGTTGCGGCTAGCACGAGCGGTCCTGTTCCGGTCTTGCCGCGTGAGGCGAGGATGAGGCCGGTGATGATCGAACCGGTGCCCATGGCTGTGGTCATGAACCCGAAGGCGGCGGGGCCGACGTGAAATCCTCCGCTTGCCATGACCGGGAGGGAGATCTGGAACTCGTAGGTGAGTGATCCGATCGCGGCCATCATCAGTAGCGGGACCACGAGTTCGGCGTTCGAGCGGACGTACCGCAGCCCCTGACGAAGCTGGCCGCGTGTGCGAGGCGCGGTTGTGGTGGGGGTGAGCGCCGAGCGGTCGAGCGTGGCGAGCGATAAGACGACCGTGATGAAGCTGGCCGCGTTGAACAGGAAGCAGATGCCGTCGCCGACCGTCGCGAGCAGGATTCCGGCGATCGCCGGGCCGATGGTTCGGGCGACGTTCACCATGATGCCGTTGAGGGTGACGGCGTTGCGCAGGTGCTCTGAGCCGACTAGCTCGGGCGTGAAGGACTGTTCGGCCGGGTTAGCGAACGCGGTGTTGACGCCAAGCAGTGCGGCGAGCAGGCCGACCTGCCAGACCCGCACCGAACCGGTCACGCTCAGTACGCCGAGAATCAGTGCCTGGGCGCCCATCACGGCTTGCAGAGCGATCATCAGCTTGCGCTTGTCCAGGCGGTCGGCGATCACCCCGCCGTAGGGGGCGAGCAGCAGCAGCGGCAGCGTCTGCAGCGCGACCACGACACCGAGCGCCGTGCTCGAGTGCGTCAGCGTCAGCACCAGCCACGACTGGGCGGTCGCCTGCATCCAGGTTCCGATCATCGAGATCGCCTGGCCAGCGAAGTAGCGCCGGAAATTGGGGACCGACAGCGCGGCGAACGTACCGCGGCCGGCGCTTGGAAGCCGCGACGAGCGGTGCTGCGGCCCGTCAGCTGCCTGGCGCGTTAGCTGGTGGGCCAGGGATTGGGTGAACTGCACGATCAACGACGCATCGGGGGCGCCTGGCTCACCGTCGTTATGGCCGTCCGGTCGATCGCCGCGCTCCTCGCTCGGTTGTTTCGTCTGCACGTTTGGGTGTTCGTGTTGGTTGGGCATTGTTGGCTCCTGGTCGGGCGTGTGGCGGGAGCCGCGGCTCCCGCCACGGTGGGTCGGCTGCGTCCGGCTGTTCAGCGCTCGGTCGGCACAAGCGCGCCGCTGACGATCAGCCGGGTGGTGGGGCGGATCATCCGCGCCGGGTTGAAGGTCATTCCGAGCTCTTGGTGCGACGCGGTCGCGGTCGCCTCGATCTCGACGCCGTCATCGGTCGTGCGGATCTGCGCGTCGATTTCGAGCGGGATCGCGCTGCCGCGGGCGTGCAGTCGGCCCAGCACCTTCATGCCCTCGCCCTCGACGCTGACCGAGTCCGACACGAACCGTACGTACGGGTGCTGCTCGACGTCAAAGAAATGTGCCGATCGCAGATCCTGATCGCGCTTCTTGTTGCCGGTCTGCACGCTGGCCGCGTCGATCGTCAGCACGATCGCGGGATGGCGGTCGAGGTCGAGGACGCCCTCGTAACTCTCGAAGCGGCCTTTGACGGTTCCCAGGCCCCAGAGGTGGGGGACCTGGAACTCGACGCTTGAGCGCTCGGGATCAAGCCGCCACGCGCCGGTCCTCAGGTCGGTGGAGTGGATGGTGGAGGGGGATTGGACGGTGCTCATTAGAGCCTCCTGACTCGGTTTGCCTTGCAGTCAGGACTCTGGCGTCGCGGGGTGTGCTTCGCGTCCGTGCGCGAGCACTGATCTTTTCCGTCCCGGTACGTAGATTTAGACTCGCGCGGGTGCGGGCGATTACTGGCCTCAATCCCACTCCCGTGCCGCTGCTTGGTCGCGATGAAGAGCTCGAGCTGATTGGCGGGGTGTGCGAGCGCGCCGCCCGCGGGCACGGCGGTGTGCTGCTGATCGAGGGGCCGGCGGGGATCGGCAAGACCAGCCTGCTGCAAGCCGCCCGCGACCTGGCCGACGATGCCGGACTCAAGTTGTCAGTCGCCCGCGGGAGCGAGCTGGAGCGTGAGTTTCCCTACGGGGTCATCCGCCAGCTGGCCGACCCGGTCCTGCGAGCTCAGACGCCCGCCGGCCGCGCCGAGCTGCTAGACGGCGCTGCCGGCCTGGCCGCGCCCGCCCTGGGACTCGCGCCTGATGCCCAGCGAGCATCGGAACCTTCCGCCGAGCCGCTCGAGTCCGAGCAGGGAGCGAGCTTTCACGGTCTGTACTGGTTCTTCGCCAATCTCTCCGAGCGCGCCCCGCTGCTGATCAGCATCGACGACGCCCACTGGGCGGACATGCTGTCGCTGCGGTTCCTCGCCTATCTGATTCGGCGGCTCGAGGACCTGCCGATCGCAGTCCTGCTCACGACGCGCTCCGGCGAGCCAGCTAACGCCAGCACCCCGATCCTCGAGCGGATCTCGGATGAGCCTGCTTGCGTCACGATCCGCCTGCCTCCGATCGGCGGCGAGCAGGTGGCGGCCCTGGTCCAGGCCGCATTCGACAGCCCAGTGGAGCGGCCGTTCAGCGACGCGGTCCAGCGGGTCGCCGGCGGCAACCCGTTTCTGGTGCGCGAGCTGGTGCTGGCGGCGCAAGCCGAAGGCATCGAGCCACGCGAGGACCAGGCCGGACGCGTCTATGAGCTTGGACCCGAGAGCGTCACCCGAGTGGTGAGACGCCGGATCGAGCGCCTTGACGCCGCAGCGCTCGCGTTCGCGCAAGCGGTCGCGATCCTGGGCGGTGACGCGGAGCTGATCACGACGGCTGCGCTCGCGGAGCTTGAGCCTGCCACCGCGGCTCGGTCGGCCGGGGAGCTCGAGATGATCGAGGTGCTCGTCTCGGAGGGGGATCGGGTGAGCTTTCGCCACCCGATCCTGCGGGCGGCCTTGTACGAGAGCATCCCGCCGGCCCAGCGGGGGCTTCAGCATGCCCGGGCGGCACGGCTTTTGGCGGACCGGGGCCCACCGGAGACCGCGGCCGCGCAACTGCTGCGAGCGCCCGCCCGCGGCGAGGAGTGGGTGGTCGAAGCGCTGCGACAGGCGGCGCGGGGAGCGCTCGGCGCGGGTGCCCCAGACACCGCCTCGGTGTACCTACAACGCGCCCTGGAAGAGCCACCTGACGTGAACGGCCGGCCCGGGCTTCTGCGCGAGCTTGGGCTAGCCGAGGCTGCGGCCGGTAGCCCGCACGCTACGCGGCACCTGCGTGCGGCGATCGACGACTTGCCGGATCCAATCGCGAAGGCTGCAACGGCGCGGGACCTGGCCCGCGCAATAGCCGAGGAGCTGCGGCTCGGAGAGGCAGCGGCTCTACTCGTCGACGCGATCGAGCAGCTCGGCGAGCGCGACCGCGAGCTGTGGCTCCTGCTTGAGTCTGATCTGCACGACGCGGCCCGCCGCGACCTCGGATCTCGGCGGTTCGCCGAGCGCCTCGCCCACATCGTTCCGACCCTGGGGGGCGAGACGTACGCCGAGCGGGTCGCGATCGCGCAGTGGAGCAGCGCCGCTGTACTCGGCCAGGCACGCACCGCCCAGGAGGCGGCGAACCTCGCCGAAGGAGTCGCGCGGAGCGTGCTCGAGCTCGAGCTGGAGCTCCCCGGTCCAGGCAGCCTGATCCACACGCTGATCGCGGCCGAACGCCTCGACCATGCCGAGAGCCTGATCGAGCAGATCCTTGAGCGCGCCCGCGCGGGAGGGCTGACGGGGATGCTCGCACGGGCGCTCGGCCTTCGCGCGCACCTCGCCCGCGCTCGCGGCTCGGTCACCGACGCCGAGACCGACGGACGGCTGGCGGTCGAGCTTTGCCGAGCCCACGACACACGGCCGCCAGCGATGATCCCCGCCGCACTCGTCCCGGCGCTGCTCGAACGCGGTAGAACTGGTGAGGCAGCGCAGCTGATGGAGCAAGCCGGCCTCGACGGGACGCTGCCCGACGCGATGAACTTCAACCTGGCGTTGTTCGCGCGCGCCCGCCTACGCTTCGAGCAGGGCAGGACCGCAGAGGCCATCGATGACCTGCACCAGGTCGGCCACCGCTATGAGCAATGGGGGATCGGCCGACCGATTCCACCATGGAGGTCCCTGCTGGCGCGGGCCTACCGGGCCAAGGGAGATGAGCGCGAGGCGCGTGTCTGGGCTGAGCGCGAGTTCGCCGCCGCGCGCGAGTGGGGCACCCCGCGCGCGCTCGGCGTCGCCCACCTGACGCTCGGTCTCATCCCCGGCAGAGCGGCCGGCGTCGATCACCTCCAACGGGCCGCAACCACACTCGAGGACTCTCCGGCACGGCTGGAGCTCGCCCACGCTCTGGTCGAGCTAGGTGCCGCGCTGCGGCGCGCTAACCGGCGCAAGGCTGCCCGCGAGCCGCTCGGGCGCGGCATGACCCTGGCCGCGCAATGCGGAGCCGACGCGCTGGCCGAACGAGCCCGCGACGAACTCCGAGCGACCGGCGCCCGGCCGCGGCGGCTGATGCTCTCCGGTCGTGAGGCGCTCACGCCCAGCGAGCGACGAGTCGCCGAGCTGGCCGCCGCGGGACAGACAAACAAGCAGATCGCACAGGCCCTGTTCGTCTCGACCCGCACGGTCGAGACCCACGTGCGGCACGCGTTGCAGAAGCTGAATATCACCAGCCGCGAGCAGCTCGCACAGCACCTCGGGCGCGCCGTCGATCCCTCCGCCTCGAGCTGATGGGGGTGGCGGTTGATCACTTTCGGCTCTAGACGAACGGCGGAACACCGAAAAGGACAACCATCCGCCGACTCGGCTCACACCAGCGCGATCAATGAGGAACCAGGCCAGACCCTGACGCTGCGCGAGCAGGACCCGCTTTCACGCCCCGACAGGCACCTCCCGGCCCGCGTCGGCGCACCTCGTTTGCGCGGTAAGGGCGCCTCCGCCATCGCTCCCGGCGTCTTCGACGTGATCCGAGCTGCGATGTGCTCGAGATCCGCGCAAGGCGCGTCTTTTGTGACAGGGCCGCAGTTGCTGGCCGGGGATTGAAAGCGAGACTCGTCTGAACCTGCTGACGGCGGAGAGCAGCAGTGCGCTCCCGTTATTCGCGAGGCCTAGAGTTCTGTTGGTTCGGGATTCCGCCACTCTCACGCACGGCCGTTGCGGTGACCGCCACCGCCCCGCGTCGGATTAGCCCGGACTAGCACCGTGGCGGTCGAGATGCGAGCCCGAGGCTGCGGGGCCTGCTGACACTCCGTTCAGCAGTCCCCGCAGTGTCGTGGCGTAGATCTCGAGGGCGTGGCGCCCGTCGTGGGTCAGCGCGACCGAGGTCCGCGAGGCCGGTCCGCTGCCCGTTTTGCTGGTCGCGAGGTAGCTGGCCTCTTCGAGTTTGCGTAGATGCGTGATCAGGTTGCCCGGCGTTAGCTCGATCATGTCCTGGAGGCGTTTGAACGACAGCTGGTCGCCGTCGGGCAGGGTGGCCAGCGCCGCCATGATCTGGAGTCGCGCCGGGACGTGAATCAGCGGGTCGAGCGCCTCGGCGGTCATGCGCCCGCCCGCACCGTGTGTGTCCGAGTTCCGCGCCGCCGCCACGTGCCGATCGCCGCGGTCGCCAGCAGCAACACGCAGAGCCCCACACCGTTGACGAGCCACATGCCTCGGGGGCCGGCAATTGCGCCGACGGCGGCGATCAGCGCGACCGCAACGGCGAGCGCGACTTGTTGCCAGCTCTTGTGGATCGCGGAGCGCCCCGCCCAGATGGCGGCGAGCGCGATCAGGGTTCCGTTCAGGCCAAGCGACCAGTAGAAGCCTGCGCTGTGGTGGGCGCTGGTCGTGATCGCGATCAGCAGCACATACCAGACCAAGAGGGCCGCGCCCATCGCCGCGGCTTCGTTGCGCTGCACCTTCACCGAGTGGCCGCTGATGCCGGTCCGCGCTCGCGCGTAGGCGTAGATGACGGTGGCGATCCGGAGTGCGATCAGCCCGTAGAAGAACACCAGCGACGCGGGGCTTGGGCCGGTGAAGGGGTGCTGATTGCGGACGTTTAGCCACACGATCCCGAAGCCGGCCAGCGCCACCACCGCCGCCATCAGCGACACCCACGGCGCCCGGAAGTCCAGCGAGCGCCGCGTGTCGGCCTGGGTCTGCGCCAGCAGGCGCGCCGCCTCGCGGGGTTCCATCCTGCTCTCCTCGGGGATTCCGGATGACGGTCCGATGTGTGTAGTCATAGTCGTGTCTCCAAGCTAGGGTTTGTGATGCAAACCCTAGCGGACTTTGTGGGGCAAAGTCAAGGCCCTATTCGAGCAACAGCGCCCGGAGGGCTCCCACACCAGCGAGGACGTCGGCGAAGGTGCTACACAAACGCGACAGCCCGAAGCGGATCACGTCGGGCGCGCGGAAGTCGCTGATCACCTGGCGGGCGGCGAGCGCGGCGGTGAGGGTGCGCGCTTCGGGGTGGACCAGCGCCACGCGGCTGCCGCGCCGGGCAGGGTCCCGGGGCGAATCCACGCTGACCCCGAGCGGGGCCACTGCCGTGACCGCCAACTCGATCGCACACTCGGTCAGCGCCACAGACTTCGCCGGATCGCGTCGATCCCCGCCTCGATCGAGAGCTCGATGCCGGCCCGAGCCGCGGTCATACCGACTCCACCAGCGTCTGCTTCTACAAGCTCTGCGCCGGGGCGCTGGACGCCAGGCCCGGCCGGGCGAGGTTGCCCCCTCTTCGCAGACGCGTTCCACAATGGTGCATCGTCGCCGAACCAGCGGCGCACGCCCCGCTGCTCCCTCCCGCCAAACGGAGGAGTTTCCGCCCGAGATCGACGGCGGACCGCGAGACTTCCTCAAGGGAAAGGCCGGAGCAGCACCGCCAGTTGCGTGTCATTGGGAAGGAGGTGTCTCGCCCGCCGGGACGACACACCTCCCGTTCGCCAATCTTGAGCATCGCCGCGTCGTCGACCCGGCGGTCGCCCGGATCGTCGGCCCGGAAGACCCGCTTTCCGTCGGCTTCGCGTACGAGCGACCGAGTGCGGCGCGACGAATCGCCGGCCCCGCTTTCGCGCGGCGAGAGGTCTCTTGGCCAAGATCGGCTGAGACTCGAGTTTCGCCACAAGCGCGCATCGCGTGCTTGCAGCCTTCGTGGTAGCGCCCGGATCGAAGCAGTAGTCCGCGCGGGCGTCGATGCTGGTCCCAAGGTGGCGACGAACGGGCGCCGACCGCCGAATCGCGCGCTGCTCCTATCGCTCAAACCCGAGCGTGCGGCCAGGGCCGTCCGGACGACCGCTTTCATGTTCTCGGCGCTGGACGGCTCGCTATCGGGTTGCCACGATCTGGATCGTCAGGGCCAGGCCAGCCGCGTGATCGCTTCGCCCGATCCGAGCGCCCGTGCCGGCGCCGTGTCAGCCGCTAGACGCCGGCAGCGCTGCATAGGTGGCGCGCCGTTTCCGCACGCGTTCTCGCGCGCCCCGCTATCGGCAACGAGCGCGTCTCCGGCTAACTGTTCCCGCGATCGCATTCGTATCCCGGCGGGCGCCCGAGCGGACGAGCGCAATGGCGACCAACCGCTAGCAGCGATCGGGGCATCACCGGTTGGCTGGCGTCGCCGGCCGGCGTTGTGCATTGCCACGAGACAGGACCGGAGCGACGGCTGGGGGCAGGACGGTGGCAGGCCGGCTCGTCCGCCGGATGCTGGCGGCTAGCGGTTGACAAGCCGGGTGCAGTGCGCGCAAGCCGCTGCTCCTCTTCCAACCGCAAGGAACATGACGTGGCGCTCAGCAGCTTGCCATCCCAATCGTTCGCACGCGGCGGGGCTTCCACTGCCAGACCTCATATCTCTCCAGTGAGTCCCCGTTCCCCGCGGGGCAGATCCACGTCGCTCAACAGGGAGGTACCCCGGATGCTCATCCGTCGAGCGTCAGCGATCGAGTGCGGTGGCCGTCGCGTTCGTAACAGCAGTCGCCATCTGGGTTCTAGTAGCCGCTGGCATGCGCGTGGACATCGTGATGAAAGCGGCGGGAATTCCGAGCAACGCAACTGGGCTCGGCGGGTTTGTGAATGGGGCGCATGCACTGGTCACGCCGGCGCTGGTGATGGTGGCGGCGATCGCGCCGCTGGCCTTGATCGTCGGCGCGGTCATCCTGCTGTTCGGCGGCCGGCGTGGGATGCAGATCGTGGGCACCTCGATCGGCGTGCTGCTGCTACTGGGCAGCGTCACTGCGCTGATCGACTAGGCGTAGCCCGTGGCGGCGGCTGTCTTCCGGCGCTCCCTCGTGAGCCGACTCAGTTTCCCGACTCGGAGCCGCTGGCGCTTCCTCGCCGTCGGCGCCAGCGTCCTGACGGTCGGCCTCGGGCTAGCCGCGGCCGCGCCGGCCCCGGCGCGGGCGCTCAGCCTTCCGGGGCCTGGGCAGGTGGTTGGAGTTCCCCCGGTTTTGTAGACATCTGAGCGCTTGCGTCTGCAAGCTGCGAAAGGATGGTCTGCATGCCGAAGTCTCGTCCGCCGTATCCGCCGGAGTTCCGCCGTGAAGCGGTCGCCATGGTCCGCTCTGGACGCAAGGTGTCGGAGGTCGCCGCGGCGCTCGGGGTGACCGAACAGTCGTTGCGCACGTGGGTCAAGCAGGAGGCGCTCAGCCGACACGAACGCGAGGATGGGCTCACGAACGCTGAGCGCGAGGAGCTGCGGGCGCTGCGCCGTGAGAACGCGCAGCTCAGGCAGGAGCGTGACCTGCTCAAACGAGCCGCGGCCTTGTTCGCCGCGGAGACCGATCGGCGGTGAGCGTGTACCGGATGATCGAGGCGGAGAAGGCCACGGAGGGCGTGCCGGTCTCCCGTGCGTGTGAGCTGCTCGGTGTCAGCCGCTCCGGATATCACAAGTGGCGGGGCCGGCCGCCGTCAGACCGTGTGCTGGGCGATGCGTGGTTGGTCGAGAAGATCACCGAGATCCACCTGGACAACCGCGGCGTCTATGGCGCTCCGCGCATCCATGCCGAGCTGCGTCTGCAGCACGGGATTCGGGTGGGGCGCAAGCGGGTGGAGCGCCTGATGCGTCAGGCCGGCCTGTCGGGGTTGGTCCCCAAGAAGCGCGGGCGAACGACGGTCCGGGTGCCGGGCGTCCGGGTCGCTGATGACCTGGTTAGGCGCCAGTTCCGCCCCGACGCTCCGAACGTGCTCTGGATCGCCGACATCACCTATCTGCGGACGTGGGAGGGCTGGCTGTATCTCGCCGCTGTCCAGGACGCCTACAGCCGTCGGATCGTGGGCTGGTCGATGGCCGACCACATGCGCTCAGAGCTCGTCGTCGACGCGCTGACGATGGCCGTCGGCCGCCGCCGACCCAGCGACGGGGCTGATTCATCATTCCGACCAGGGCGGGCAATACGTGTCTCTGGGCTTTGGCCAGCAATGCGCCAAGGCGGGGATCGCCCGGTCGATGGGATCCACCGGCGTCTGCTGGGATAACGCCGTGGCCGAAGACGTTCTTCGCCACGCTCAAGAAAGAGCTGATCTACCGCCACTCCTGGCCGACCCGACGCGACCTGATCGGCGAGATCTTCGAATACATCGAAGCGTTCGATAACCGCCAGCGCCGACACTCTACCCTCGGGATGCTCTCACCCGTCGAGTTCGAAGAAGGACCTCGCCGCTCGACGGTGCCAGACCCTCGCTGACACAACAACTTCAACTACCAACAACTACGCTTGGCTCGCAAGCGCTCCCCTGTCCACCGAACCGGGGGAACTCCACAACTCTCTCTGCTGGGCGGTTGAGATCACTCGCTCGAACAACAACAATCAACATCAACAAGCAAAGACCGGGTGTCACGCAAACCGGGGGACGTCCACCCAGCCTGTGAGCGCTTTGGCGACCAAACGTAATCTCGCGACGACGCGGCGCTAACCGGTAGCGAGCAAGCGGACCGGTCCCGCACCGCCATCGCCCCGACTTCAGCCTCGTAAATGCGATCGCGCGGCGTCTCGTGACGGCGACACTGCAATGCTACGAAAGGAGCACTCTGACCAGCGGCGGCGAGAGTGTCGGACCGATCGAAAAGGGGGTAGTCGGGCGCGGCTTGCGATGGCGGGATTGAGTGAGGGATCAGTTCGACGCCCCTCTGACGATCTTCCCGAACCGTGTTCGCGCTCGGGGGCGCGAGCCGTGCCCTCGCGGCGTGATTAGTCGTGCCACCGAATCCGCCGCCGCCTCTGAGCAACGTCAGCCTGTTCTCCAACGTCTCCCTGGCCCTTCACCGCGCGGGGACGTCGTAGCGACTCGGCAGCGCGGTCACGAACCGCTTTGGCATGGCGGATGATCTTCCGGTAAAGCTCGCGCTCGTTCTGATGCCCTTCCACGCTTCCATCATCCCGCTTCACCAGCGTTTCGCCAACTTTTCTGCCCAGCGGGCACGGCAACCGCGGATTCGGGAATTTCGCTCCCGCGTCGATCGAAGACCGACCGTCATACAGCATCGCTATCGACGACTGAGCTGCGTCCGGCAGCGACGGGGCCATGTGCCGCGCATTCCGCGGGGCGCTGATGACGATAGGGTGAGTTTGTGGTGGATCGGATCAGGACGGAGCTGGGGGTCATCGATGAGCGGTTCCGCGGCCTGAAGGGCGATAAGTGGATGGACCGTGTGTACACGGGGGGTCGTTGGACCGAGGGGCCGGCGTACTTCCCTGCCGGCCGCTATCTGCTGTTCAGCGACATCCCGAACGACAGGATGCTGCGATTTGACGAGCTCACGGGCGTGGTCGGCGTGTTCCGCGCTCCGGCGGGCTATTCCAACGGCAACACCGTCGACCGGCAGGGTCGTCTGGTGAGCTGTGAGCATGGCTATCGCCGCGTCAGTCGAACCGAGCACGACGGAAGCGTCACGGTGCTGACCGACCGCCATGACGCTAAGCGGCTCAATAGCCCCAACGACCTCGTCGAGCACTCTGATCGCTCGATCTGGTTCACCGACCCTGCCTACGGGATCGATAGTGATTACGAGGGACACCAGGCCGTTAGCGAGATCGGCGCGTGCAACGTCTACCGCGTCGATCCCTCGAATGGCGAGACGACGGTCGTGGCCGACGATTTCGCCCGGCCGAACGGTCTCGCGTTCTCGGCCAACGAGAGCCAGCTCTACATCGTCGACACCCACCAGAAGCACATTCGGCGATTCGACGTCGAGGACGAAGTCCGCCTCGCCGGCGGAGAGGTCTTCGCGACTTGCGATGCGGGTTCATTCGACGGGATCCGGCTCGACGATGCGGGACGGATCTGGGCGGCAGCCCACGACGGACTCCATTGCTTCGATCCAGACGGCACGCTGCTGGGCAAGCTCCACGTTCCCGAGATTGTCTCCAACCTTACCTTCGGCGGGCCCAAGCGCAACGACCTGTTCATCACTGCAACGAGCTCGGTCTACTCGCTGCGACTGAACCTCCGCGGCGCCCACTATCCGGCGTAACCGGAGCTGAGCTTCAGCTGGCCGTCACGGCGCAATACGTCGCCCGGCCCAAGTCCGGCGAGGCATTCGTCCGCGACAGCGATGCCCTGACTATCGAGTTCGTGGCGAACCAGTAGTCAGATGCCCTATAGAAGCAATAGTGCGGCGTCCGACGTCGACCTCGCGCGGTTCGACTTGCGCATCATCCGGGCTATGCAGTCGTCCGCCCGCCCACGGCCCGACGGCTGAGTGCGTGGCAAACCACTAGCGGCAATAGCGGGCAGCCGGACGGCCGAAGCGATCGTGGCAGCGACCGAGCCCGACGATCGCCATCCCGCGGGTCGCTCCCGGGACCCTAATGACGTCGCGGCATCGAGATGTCCGCATTGCGATGGTGCGCTACACGGCGTCCCGCGAGGTCAAAGCGATAGTGCAGTCCGTCAACGCCGGATGCCACGATGCCGGCAAGTCGTGGGGTCGCGCTTCTCGCAGCCGCATGACTCCTATGAGCTGACAGCAGTCACGGCGACGAGCGTCATGGCGTGGCCCCAGCTGTCCGTAACCAGAAGCCTGGCAGGCGCAGGGTGGAGCCTCGCAGATGACTCCTATTTCGTGGGAGCAGCAGTCGCCTTCGCGTGGCAAGCTTGCGGGGTGCAGGTACCCGTCGAGATCCGGGACCTGGCGCGCAGCGAGTTGTCGCGCGTCGGCGAGATCGACCGCACCGAGCGCATCGAAGTCCTCTTCGAGCAACATGGCACCGAGGTCGTTGCCCGGCGAGGGAGTTGGAGCGCGTCCGCCTGGGATCCGGACGGACACGGCGAACACTCCGTCGACGCGCAGCGCCAAGCGCTCATGTACTACGCCGACGCGGGCGGAATCGCACGTGGCGCGTTCTCGGACGGACGGCTGGTTGGGATCGGAGTGGTCGTGCCACACATGCGCCCCGCGATCGCGCAGCTCGCGTTTCTCCACGTGAGCCAGGAGCTCCGGGCCGCCGGTGTCGGCAGCCGACTGGCCGCCGACCTGGAGCTGGTGGTGCGCCGGGCTGGTGACCGTGAGATCGTCGTCTCCGCGACGCCGTCCGAGAACACCGTGCGCTTCTACTGGGGTCGCGGCTACCGGCCCATGGCGCGGCCGCTACCGGAGCTCCTCGAGCTGGAGCCCGAGGACGTCCACATGAGAAAGGTGATCTGAGCCATGGCTCATGTGGCGCGAGGGAGTCGGGGCAGTTCGGCGTCGTGTCGGATACGCACCGGGCGGCGTGGGATCGCCGAGGACGTCGGCGAGATCAGCTGGGTCTCTGTCACAGGAGCCGTCACTTCGGCCGATCGAGTCGCTCTTCCACTGCGACACCGTTTCCGTCGCGTACGAGGTCGGGGATTGGCACGACGCGCTCGGTGCGCAGTCGTTACTCGAGCCACAGACCTCATCGAGTTCGCCCGGCGTCACAGGTACGGCCACGAGGAACTCATCGCAATCATCTACCGTCTCGCCTAGCGCGCCCGCATTTGAGAGTGTCGCATTGTCGCCCATGCGGCACCCTCGACCTGACTGCCCGTTTCGGCGCCGAGCGGTAGCCCCGGAGCCGTGACCGCTTTAGGCGTCGAGCAGTCGCGGACGACGTGGACGACGCCGGCGACGCCGCGCAGGGGCCCCGGCGTGGCCCAAAGTGTCCGATTGCAGCAGGCCTGGCCATACCGGGGAGGCTTGTCTGGGCGATGTCGTGCTGGAGCGGATCCTGGCCGGCGTCTCGACCCGCCAGTACGGCCGCGCGCAGGAGCCGGTCGGCGCCGAGGTCGAGGCGGACGCCCGGTCGACCTCGAAGTCGGCGGTGTCCCGGACGTTCGTGCAGCGGACCCGCGATCAGCTGTGGAAGCTGATGAACCGGCCACTGTCCGATCTGCGCCTGGCGGTGATCATGCTCGACGGGATCGATCTGCACGGTCGCACGAACATCGTCGCGTTGGGGATCTCGACCGAGGGCGAGAAGCTCGCCCTCGGGCTGTGGGACGGCTCGACCGAGAACGCGACGGTCGCGTCAGCGCTGCTGGCCGACCTGGTCGACCGGGGCCTTGACGTCGAGCAAGGGCTGCTGTTCGTGATCGACGGATCGAAGGGCCTGCGGAAAGCCATACGCCAGGTGTTCGGCAACGACGTCCCGGTGCAGCGCTGTACACAGCACAAGCAACGCAACGTGCTTGACCATCTCCCCGAGCGCAACCGCTCGGCGGTCAAGACCCGGCTGCGGCGGGCGTGGCAGGAGACCAACCACGAGCGGGCGCTCGAGCAGCTCACGTCACTCGCGATCGAGCTGGACCGCGACCATCCCGGTGCCGCCGCTTCGCTCCGGGAGGGGATGGAGGAGACGCTGACCGTGACCCGCCTGGGGATCACCGGCAAGCTCAAGCTCACGCTCCAGTCGACCAATCCGTGCGAGTCAATGATCTCCACCGTCCGGGTCATCCACCGCAACGTCAAGCACTGGAGCTCCGGCGACATGTGCCTGCGCTGGACCGCCGCCGGGATGCTCGAAGCCGAGAGCCGATTCCGCAAGGTCGAGGGCTACCGCGGCCTCGCCACCCTCGCAGTCAAGATCGAAGCCGACCTACTCCGTCGTCGCCAAGCCGTCACTCACACCACCGAGGAGGACGACATCGCAGCGCTCACTATGTAACGATGACAGTCGGACCGCCGCCAAGAATTCCAGAGACGGAGGCTGCTGCTCTTGTGCTTGCTACTCGGGAGTTCGTGGCTAACGATGACGGCGGCCGCGGGGTCGCGCCGCCAAGGTGCTGCACCGCCGGGTCGGACAGCAGCTGTGGCCGAGCCGGTCGGCGTGGCCGGTAGTGCCCCAACCGGCGAGCGTCATGTGTTCAGCCGTGGACTTCCGCAATGCCGGGCGCGACCAGCAGTCTGGCTCCGTCGGTGAGGTGCCTGGTGCTCGTCCATTCCGCAAGCGCCGCTCGGCGGGGCTCGGGTGTAGGGAACGCACATGCCGGGGTGTAGGTCGCGGCTGAGGGCGGCGCGGTCAGGAGGGCTTCTGCAACGGCGGCGAGGAGAAGCTCAGAGTGCGCCTCTCCTCACTTGCGGAGCTCGTCCGTAGGGGGCTGTCGGGATTAGCCAGCATCGAGCAGGCACCGGTCAAGCTCAGGCTGTCCTTTCGGCAGGGAACCGAGCGTCTCGCCGCGCCGCTCGGGCTCAGTGGTGCTGATCGCCACGGGCAGGAAGCGAGCTAAGAGCAGGCAGCGTTGTGTTGCCACAGCAACATCGATTTGATATCATGACGCCATCATGAAGATTGGCATTTCCATGGAGGAGAACCGATGACATCACTCGACAGCGTCTCTCAGTCGCGATCCATGATCGTCACCACCACCGAGAACGTCTCGGGCGCGCGGGTGAGGAAGAACCTCGGGCAGGTGTTCGGACTGACGGTCAGGTCGCGAAGCCTCGGCGGCAACATTGCCGCGGGCGTGAAGAGTCTCGTCGGAGGCGAGATCCGTTCCTATGTCAAGCTCAACGAGGATGCGCGGCGCCAAGCGGTCGACCGGATGGTCGAGAACGCCGCCGCGATGGGGGCAAACGCCGTCTCCATGATGCGGTTTGACTCGACCGAGATGGGCCGGACCATGAGCGAGATCGTGGCCTACGGCACCGCCCAGGTGGTCGAGTGGGACACGGCGCCGTCCGACGTCACCGGCGGGAACTGAGGCTCCGATGCTGTTGGTGATCGTCGTGGTCGTGGTCGTCGCAGGGATCGTCATCGCCCTGTTCGGCTGGGACCGCTATCGAGACAATCGCAAGGCGGCGGGCGACGGTAGCCACGCCCAACCGACCGAAGAGGTGTTTGTCGATCCCGACACCGGGCGTCGAATGCGAGTGTGGTATGACCGGGATACCGGCCGTCGGGAGTACCGCCCCGACCAGTCAGCTGACCCCCTGCTCGGGCCCGAAGCACCCGCGGCGGGGGCGGGGCTAGAGCCCGAGGACCGCCGGCGGGAAGCGCAGTATCCGTTCCACGGAGGCCACCAACCTGCCGCTGCAGTACTCGATCATGTGGACCCTCGGGTTCTGCCGGGAACCCGAGGCGCCCGGGCCACGGACATGAGCGCGGCGATCAAGGTGACCGGACTGACTAAGCGGTTCGGCGAGACCGTGGCCGTGGAGCGGCTGTCCTTCTCGGTGGCCGCAGGAAGTATCGTCGGTTTCCTCGGTCCCAACGGGGCGGGCAAGACGACGACGATGCGCGCGCTGCTCGGACTCGTACGCCCGACCGCGGGGAGCGCGACGATCGACGGCCGACGCTACTCAGAACTCGAGTATCCTGCGCAAACAGTCGGGGCGCTGCTCGACGGTGACGATCTCCACGCGGGGCGTTCGGGACGCAACCACTTGCGCGTGCTCGCCCGGGCGGCTGGGGTGACGCCCACACGCGTCGATGAGCTGCTCGAGCTCGTAGGCCTGACGGGTGCCGCCGATCGGAGGGCGGGCGGTTACTCGATGGGCATGCGCCAGCGCCTCGGTCTCGCCGCTGCGCTGTTGGGCGACCCGCACGTGCTCGTGCTCGACGAGCCCGCGAACGGGCTGGACCCCCAGGGG
Organism: uncultured Solirubrobacterales bacterium; assembly: GCA_963737055.1. Classification (GTDB taxonomy): domain Bacteria; phylum Actinomycetota; class Thermoleophilia; order Solirubrobacterales; family Solirubrobacteraceae; genus Palsa-465. Next base: position 639,730 of record CAVTRE010000007.1, read on the forward strand.
ATCCGCTGGCTGCGCAACTTCCTACGCGCCCAGGCCGACGAGGGCCGCGCGATCCTCGTCTCCAGCCACGTGCTGGCCGAGATCTCACAGATCGCCGATGAAGTGGTAGTCATCAACCACGGCCGGTCCGTGCTGCAGGCGCCACTGGCCGAGCTGATAGCCCAGCGCAACGGCGGGATGCGCGTCGCCGGGCCCGACGTCGCGCGACTGGGCGCGCTGCTCCGCGCAGACGGAGCGCAGGTCGAGCGAGCCGGCGACGGCGCAATCGTGGTCGCGGACCGCACCGGCGAGCAGATCGGCGAAATGATCGCGGCCAACCGGATCGTCATCTCCGAACTGGCCGCCCGCGTTGAGTCGCTGGAGGATGTGTTCTTCGAACTGACCGGCTCCAAGGGAGGTCCGTCATGACACGCCTGTTCAGCTCGGAACTGCTCAAACTGCGAACCACCCGCACGTTCTATGCGCTCACGGGCGGCGCAATCGCGTTGATCGTGATCATCGCGGTGCTCGGCGCCGCGCTCGGAAACTTCAAGAACACGGGAACGCCGGGTCGTGACCTGCTGTCGATCGCGGGACTCGCGCCGCTGTTCGCGCTCGTCATCGGGGTGATCGGGGTGACCACGGAATTTCGTCACGGAACAATCACCCCCAGCCTGCTCGTGGAACCGGTGCGCCCCCGGCTGATGGCGGCCAAGGTCGCCGCCATCCTGATCGTTGGCGTGGCGCTCGGGGCGATGTGCTACGCGCTGTGTGCGGGCGTCGTGTCGGTCATCCTGGCGGGGCGCGGGATCGCCAGCGCAATGAGCACATCAGACTGGATCGGCGCGGTCATCGGCGGCGCGGTCGCCACCATGCTCTACGCCGCGCTCGGGCTTGGGGTGGGCGCGCTGTTGCGCAACCAGGTCGGCGCGATCGTCGTCGTGCTGGCCTGGGTGTTCGTGATCGAGAACCTGTTGGGGATCATCCCCGGCGGGTTCGGCGACGCGATCAAGAAGTACGGGCTCAGCGGCGTCGGCAGCTCGCTAGCCCGCACCGCCACCCACGCGACCAGGATCGACCAGTTTCCCGCCGGGCTCCTGCTGCTCGGGTACGCCGTGGTGCTCGTAATCGCCGGCACCATAATCGTTCGCCAACGCGACGTCAGCTCCTAACCCGTCGATGCTGCGGCCAAAAATCCCCCGGATGAGAACACGACCCAACACCTATACGGCATACAGCATCGGATGCGCTGGCGTATGGGGTGCCATCCTCCTCCTCGCGCGGCGCCGGTTGGATTCTCAGGCCTGGACCACCCTTCGGCTCGTGTGCAGCGGATGGTGGATGGGGTGGACATCGGCCACCATTGCCCGGATCGGCTATCCACCGCCCAAGCCGCTCACACCCGAGGGCGAGAGGAGGCTCCGCACCGTGTCGATCGCGCTGGTCGCGCTCGGCCTCGCGAATGCCGTCCGCATGCTTGTCAGCGGCAAGCTGCCCGCAGAGCTGCAGCGGCGCCTGAAATGAGACAGTCGGAGTCCAGCCTCCGCGTGGGGTGCCATGCCGATCGACTGCAGCGACGCCTGAAATTAGACAGTCGGAGTCCATCCTCCGCCCGTCGGGTGCCATGCCGATCGAGTACCGCAATCCATCCCCACCGCCCCCGATCAGCGCCTCTGTCCTCCACCACGCTGCGAACCGCCTCAGGCATTCCGGGCATGTGACGACGCCGAACGACACGCCCGCTCCGGAACGCCGGGCGACGGCGGACGCGTCAGACCCGGCGAGATGCTCCCCTTGCCCCACGCGACGAGCAGCCGAGGCAGGGCGGCTGCTAGATCGATTCCGGCCAGCACGTGATGAGCATTTGGACGATCGGCCAGAGCAACGCCAGCGCCAGAGACGACCGCACACTCATTGGCGTTGCAGAAGGCACTGCCCAGGCGTGGGCGCGGTCGGCGGCTGGTTGAGGTTGCGCTTCCGGTTTGCAACCGGCTGAGCAGCCATCCGCCGCCGGCTAGGCAGCGCTGTCCCAGCTCGTCCCAACCGGCAGCGACGAGGGTGTCGACGCCGGTGGCTGCTACGCCGGGCGAGCGACAGGAGGTTGTCCCACGGCTCGTAGAAGTTTGAGGTGACGGCGGTCCCTCCGGCCCGTCCGCTCCTGGTGGGAGCGTGATGGGCGATCCGCCGAGATCCAAAGGAGGAACCGCCGTGAAGTGGAACGTACCGGTCGCAGAGGCGACCCAGGATGAGGCCGTGCTCCCGGAGCGGGTGGGGGAGGCGTTGGGGGAGCTGGTGGGGGTCGCGATGGAGGGGCTGCTCGCGCTGTCGGTCGAGGTCGGGCTCGGTGTGCTCAGGGAGCTGCTCGAGCAGGAGGTCGACGAGGTCGTCGGCCCGAAGGGGAAGTGGAACCCTGAGCGGACCGCGGTCCGTCACGGCCACGAGACCGGCGAGGTCACGCTCGGCGGCCGGCGCGTTGCGGTCAGGCGGCCGCGGGCTCGGACCGCGGACGGCGAGTCAGAGCTGCCGCTCGCGACTTATGACCATTTCGCCGATCGTGATCAGCTCGGCGATGTCGTGCTGGAGCGGATCCTGGCCGGCGTCTCGACCCGCCAGTACGGCCGCGCGCAGGAGCCGGTCGGCGCCGAGGTCGAGGCGGACGCCCGGTCGACCTCGAAGTCGGCGGTGTCCCGGACGTTCGTGCAGCGGACCCGCGATCAGCTGTGGAAGCTGATGAACCGGCCACTGTCCGATCTGCGCCTGGCGGTGATCATGCTCGACGGGATCGATCTGCACGGTCGCACGAACATCGTCGCGTTGGGGATCTCGACCGAGGGCGAGAAGCTCGCCCTCGGGCTGTGGGACGGCTCGACCGAGAACGCGACGGTCGCGTCAGCGCTGCTGGCCGACCTGGTCGACCGGGGCCTTGACGTCGAGCAAGGGCTGCTGTTCGTGATCGACGGATCGAAGGGCCTGCGGAAAGCCATACGCCAGGTGTTCGGCAACGACGTCCCGGTGCAGCGCTGTACACAGCACAAGCAACGCAACGTGCTTGACCATCTCCCCGAGCGCAACCGCTCGGCGGTCAAGACCCGGCTGCGGCGGGCGTGGCAGGAGACCAACCACGAGCGGGCGCTCGAGCAGCTCACGTCACTCGCGATCGAGCTGGACCGCGACCATCCCGGTGCCGCCGCTTCGCTCCGGGAGGGGATGGAGGAGACGCTGACCGTGACCCGCCTGGGGATCACCGGCAAGCTCAAGCTCACGCTCCAGTCGACCAATCCGTGCGAGTCAATGATCTCCACCGTCCGGGTCATCCACCGCAACGTCAAGCACTGGAGCTCCGGCGACATGTGCCTGCGCTGGACCGCCGCCGGGATGCTCGAAGCCGAGAGCCGATTCCGCAAGGTCGAGGGCTACCGCGGCCTCGCCACCCTCGCAGTCAAGATCGAAGCCGACCTACTCCGTCGTCGCCAAGCCGTCACTCACACCACCGAGGAGGACGACATCGCAGCGCTCACTATGTAACGATGACAGTCGGACCGCCGCCACTATGAATTTCCACGACGAGCGGGACAACCTCCGACAATTCGGCCTGGATCGACTCCTCGGGCCGTGCGCGCTTTCCGCGCAAGTCAGGGAAGTCGACGTCGCGACCGAGATGCTTCCCCCGGAGGCAGAGCAGGTGTCGGACGACCGGACCGTCCCCGGTCGTCGCGACAGCGGCGCGGACTCCCCGCCGTCGTGGTCCCTGCGCGCCGGCCCTGCCATACGCTTCCACTATGTCCGTGGCCGACAATCCCGCACCGGCGTTCGCGGATGACTTTGACGCCGAGTTCAAGGGTCGGCCGACTTGCCCGTCTTTCGGGACGACCGCAGCACGGTCCTGCTTCGCTCGTGGCCGAGGTATGGTGGCGATCACGCACTCTTCAGCATCCGGCCGGAGCAGCAGCCCGTCGGCGCCGCTGGCTGCTGCGACTCGTCCGCAGCAGCAACGTCGTCTGGCGTCTCGGCCCCTCGCGCTCGGCCGGGACGGAGTAGGCGCCAGCCCTGCTGTCCGCGCGCAAAGCTGGGGCGCGGCGCCATTCACCCACCCACGTGTCCCTCATCCTGGAAGCGGGACACGCTCGGCGACGGGCGGGCGTAAGCGCCCCACTGCGGCGGAGTTCTCCCGTACGCCTACGACCCTCGGGTCATCGCGATCACCACGCCGGCCACACGATCCGCCTCGCGTACGTCCTGTTCGGTCATTACGACGGATCTAGTTGGGGAGTCGGTCGAGGATTGTGTCGTAGTCCTCGGCGGATCGCAGCCGGTCGTCGAACGCCCGGCTGGCGACCAGGAAGCGTCGCTCACGAGTTCCCGCTCCGCAGACGGGATTAGTGCAGGGTCGGCCGGTAGATGAGTTGAACCGTGTTCGCGTCGAGCACTCGCTGCTCGATCAGCTCGAGGTCGAAGTCGGCCGCCCCTGCGAAGATTGGTTCGGTTCCTGTCTGGCCGGTGATCGCGGGGAACACGGTGACCTGGACTCGGTCGACCAAGCCGGCGGCCATCAGCGATCGGTTCATCGCCAGGCTGGCGGTCGAGCGCAACGGGACTGGCGACTCTTCCTTCAGTCGTGCGACGACGTCGCGTGCGTCGCCGCGCTCAAGGGTTCCGTCCGGCCAATTGAGCGGTTCCGTCAGCGTGTTGGAGATGACGGTGGTCGGTAGCTCTCTGAGCCGCTTGACCCATGCGTCACCGACCCCGTCCTGGCCGGCGGCGTCCGGGGTCATCATTCGCTCGTAGATCCGGAAGGTCGTAGCGCCGAGGACTAGTCGCTGGGGCTCGCTGAACAGGGCCAGGCGGTGCTCGAGTAATTCGGGTCCTTGCTTGCCCCAATAACCTGGCCAGGTGCCCTCGCGGGCGGTGCCGAATCCATCCACGCTCGAGAATACGTCGTAGGTGTAGGTGGCCGTCATGTTCGCTCCTGATCGCGGCTTGGTGGGCTGGCCGCCCGAACTGCACGGACGAACCCTTTCTCGATCTCGACGTGCAGTCCGCGCAGCGTGCTGCACACAAGTGCCTTACTTGTCCTTCCGGTTAATTAACCATATCATCAAGTACGCATGATGGCCGCCGACCAACTGAGCGTCACGTTCGCCGCCCTCGCGGACCCGACCCGACGAGCGATCCTCGCGCGTCTGGCCCAGGGCGAGGCCACGGTCAGCGAGCTCGCCGAGCCATTCCCGGTCAGCCTTCCAGCCATCTCGAGGCATCTCAAAGTGCTGGAACGAGCGGGCCTGATCACCCGCCGTCGCGCGGGCCAGTCACGGCCAACCAGCCTGCGAATCGACGCCCTGGACGAAGCGGAGGAGTGGATAGATACCTGCCGCGCGACCTGGGAAAGTCGCATGGATCGCCTCGCGGCCCATCTGGAGGAGATCCAGAACCCGAGCAGCGGCAGATGATATGACCAGCGAGCCGAGCCCCAGATCGCCCTCACGCCGGGAAGTTCGGATCACCCGTCTGTTCCGCGCTCCGCGCGAACTCGTCTTCAACGCTTGGATCGACCCTGACCAAGTCGCGGCGTGGTGGGCGCCCGAGGAGTACGAGATCCCCCGCGAGACGGTCGAGATCGAGCCACACGTCGGGGGGCGGATCCACTTCACGATGGTTGACCTTAAGGGCGGAGCCGTCTACCGAGTGCGCTTCAACATCGTCGAGATCTCCGAGCCTGCACTGCTCGTGCTCGCCTCCGATCCCGAGCCAGAGATCGGCCTCGTCTACCCAATGATCACGCGGGCGGAATTTGAGAGCGAGCGCGACGGAACACGGGTGACCGTGACCCAGGGCCCGCACACCGGGGAGATGCAAAACCAGGCGGCCGCCGGATGGCAAGGATGTCTCCACAAGCTCGAGAGACTCCTACGCTCCTAGCGAGCCGCCCGCGGCGGCTGGCGGGCTTGCCGCGCGTCGCGCAAGGCGGCAGCGCGCACACAACATGCCCGCGACAAGAAACCTGGACAGGTGTTCGTCCTGAGCATCATCCGCGTCCCCGCGTCCCCGCGTCCCCGCGACGCCGCCGACTCGCGCCGAGCTACCGCTTTGAGGCAGAAGGAGCAGCATCGGCGACAACAAACCCGGGCTCGGCGACCGACCCTGCCGGACGTAGAGAGCACGCCGCCGCCAACGACGACACCCGCGCGAACATGAAAGCATGTGCCGGCTCGCAGGACAGGGGCGACGTGCTTTTCGCCACAAGCGCGCACAGCGCCGGTCGCCGCGAGACCCGTCCGACCGCTCCCAATGCGCTTGCTGCAGGCTCTGAAGCTGCAAGCACGAGAGCGGTCGCGACCGGATCGACACAGGCGCTACCGCGAGACGCGTGGAGCAGTCAGACCGGAGTCCGATGAGCATGGCTGGCGGGCACCTGCTCTTGTTGTCGCACGGGTATCTCGGCGACATCGGTCGCAGACCAGCTATGCGCGGCAAGCACGACTGGCGATGGCACGCGAACCGGATTGCCGGGATGCGCATGGTGGCGGCGCTCGCATGGCCGCCTTTTGTCCGGAAGGGCTAGTGCGCCGCCAGCCGTGTGGCTGCTGCTCTTTGCTGCTTGCAACTTCCGAGTGCCTGGCTAGCACTGGGCGCGTCAAGCTGGGCGGTGGAGCGCTCGTGGAGGTTGTCCCACGGCTCGTAGAAGTTTGAGGTGACGGCGGTCCCTCCGGCCCGTCCGCTCCTGGTGGGAGCGTGATGGGCGATCCGCCGAGATCCAAAGGAGGAACCGCCGTGAAGTGGAACGTACCGGTCGCAGAGGCGACCCAGGATGAGGCCGTGCTCCCGGAGCGGGTGCGGGAGGCGTTGGGGGAGCTGGTGGGGGTCGCGATGGAGGGGCTGCTCGCGCTGTCGGTCGAGGTCGGGCTCGGTGTGCTCAGGGAGCTGCTCGAGCAGGAGGTCGACGAGGTCGTCGGCCCGAAGGGGAAGTGGAACCCGAGCGGACCGCGGTCCGTCACGGCCACGAGACCGGCGAGGTCACGCTCGGCGGCCGGCGCGTTGCGGTCAGGCGGCCGCGGGCTCGGACCGCGGACGGCGAGTCAGAGCTGCCGCTCGCGACTTATGACCATTTCGCCGATCGTGATCAGCTCGGCGATGTCGTGCTGGAGCGGATCCTGGCCGGCGTCTCGACCCGCCAGTACGGCCGCGCGCAGGAGCCGGTCGGCGCCGAGGTCGAGGCGGACGCCCGGTCGACCTCGAAGTCGGCGGTGTCCCGGACGTTCGTGCAGCGGACCCGCGATCAGCTGTGGAAGCTGATGAACCGGCCACTGTCCGATCTGCGCCTGGCGGTGATCATGCTCGACGGGATCGATCTGCACGGTCGCACGAACATCGTCGCGTTGGGGATCTCGACCGAGGGCGAGAAGCTCGCCCTCGGGCTGTGGGACGGCTCGACCGAGAACGCGACGGTCGCGTCAGCGCTGCTGGCCGACCTGGTCGACCGGGGCCTTGACGTCGAGCAAGGGCTGCTGTTCGTGATCGACGGATCGAAGGGCCTGCGGAAAGCCATACGCCAGGTGTTCGGCAACGACGTCCCGGTGCAGCGCTGTACACAGCACAAGCAACGCAACGTGCTTGACCATCTCCCCGAGCGCAACCGCTCGGCGGTCAAGACCCGGCTGCGGCGGGCGTGGCAGGAGACCAACCACGAGCGGGCGCTCGAGCAGCTCACGTCACTCGCGATCGAGCTGGACCGCGACCATCCCGGTGCCGCCGCTTCGCTCCGGGAGGGGATGGAGGAGACGCTGACCGTGACCCGCCTGGGGATCACCGGCAAGCTCAAGCTCACGCTCCAGTCGACCAATCCGTGCGAGTCAATGATCTCCACCGTCCGGGTCATCCACCGCAACGTCAAGCACTGGAGCTCCGGCGACATGTGCCTGCGCTGGACCGCCGCCGGGATGCTCGAAGCCGAGAGCCGATTCCGCAAGGTCGAGGGCTACCGCGGCCTCGCCACCCTCGCAGTCAAGATCGAAGCCGACCTACTCCGTCGTCGCCAAGCCGTCACTCACACCACCGAGGAGGACGACATCGCAGCGCTCACTATGTAACGATGACAGTCGGACCGCCGCCACTATGAATTTCCACGACGAGCGGGACAACCTCCGCTCGTGGGCGTCGTGCTCGCTATCCGAGCAAAAGGACGCACGGGTGGCGGATTCCCGGAAGCTCGTCTTGACGCCGGAGGACGGGTCTGCCGTTACACCTGGCGGGCTTGACAAGCATGGCGAGAAGTGATTTAACTAGGTTCCTAGGTATTTAGGTATTAGTCCGCCGGTTTCCAATGATCTTGTTTCGCCTTGAATCCGGGAGTGGTGTCGCTCCGTATCGCCAGATCGTCGATCAGGTCAGGCATGCGCTGCGGCTTCGTCGGCTTGAGGTGGGGGATCAGCTCCCGACGGTCAAGGAGGTCGTGGGGATGGTGGCTGTCAATCCGAACACGGTCTTGAAGGCGTACCGCGAGCTGGAGCTCGAAGGCCTTGTGGAGGGGCGACCTGGGCTTGGCACGTTCGTGGTGCGCACGCTGGGCGCTCCTCCCCCCGACTATCTCCGCGTTCGCCACGCTCTCGAACGGTGGCTGCACGATGCGCGCGCGGCAGGCCTGGACGAGGAAGCGATCGCTTCCCTGTTCACTACGACGCTGCGCGAGAGCGCCGAGGGGCGAGAGGTCGCATGACCGCACCCCTGGCAGCGCACGACCTGGGGAAAAGGTATGGCTCCAAGTGGGCGCTGCGACACTGCACACTCGAGTTACCCGCGGGGGCAGTGGTGGGATTGGTTGGCCCTAACGGTGCCGGCAAGACAACGTTATTGGAATTGGCCGTGGGCTTGCTCGCAGCCAGTCAGGGAGAGATCCGATTGTGGGGCGAGTCGTTGCGCGAGCGGCCGGGGCTGCTCGCCAGTGTTGGGTTCGTGGCTCAGGATGCGCCCCTATACCCGACCTTTCGAGTCAGCGAGATGCTGATGTTGGGACGTCGGATGAACCCGGTTTGGGACGAGACCTGGGCTCGGGAGCGTCTTCGCGCGGTCGAGATCCCGCTCGATCAGCTCGCCGGCTCGCTGTCCGGCGGTCACCGTGCCCAGGTGGCGCTCACGCTTGCGCTGGCCAAGCGGCCGCGGCTGTTGCTGCTTGACGAGCCTGTCGCCGGGCTTGACCCCTTGGCTCGCCGCAGCTTCCTTCGGGTCCTCATGGAAGCTGTTGCCGAGCACCAGCTCACCGTCGTGCTCTCGTCCCACCTGATCAACGACCTCGAGCGGGTATGTGACCACCTGGTGCTCCTGATGGCCTCCGAGGTCCGGCTTGCCGGGGAGATCGAGCAGATCTTGTCCGAGCACAGGGTCCTCACCGGTCCCCGTGACACGCACCCGCGCCTGCCCGGCGTGGCCAGGATTGTCCACGCCGACCATGCCGCCAGACAGACGACGCTCGTCGCCCGAGTCCTCGGGCCGGTTCATCATCCGGAATGGAGCTCGCAGGAGATTGGGCTTGAAGAGCTGATCCTCGCCCACATGGGCTCGATGTCGAGCGTCCACGAACCCGGTGATGCTCAGAGCGACGTTCGCCGGGGGAGGGTGCACGCGCTATGACCTGGATGATCTGGCGACAGCACCGCAGCCAGGCGCTCTGCGGCTTGGCGACGCTCGCGGTGCTGTCGGCTCTGCTGCTGTTCACCGGGCTCCACATGGCCTCGGTGTTCCGCGATTCGGGGCTCTCACGCTGCACGAACAACCAGGGTGACTGCGCCTCGCTGGCGACCGCGTTCAGCAATCGCTTCAGGATCATGGACGCGCTCGGGGTCCTCCTGATGGTGCTGCCGCTGTTCGCGGGCGTGTTTTGGGGCGCCCCGCTGGTCGCGCGTGAGCTCGAGCAGGGCACGCACCGCCTCGCGTGGACCCAGAGCGTGACGCGCACACGCTGGATCACCACCCAGCTGGCGGCGGTCCTCCTAGCCACGACAGCCGCTGCGGCGGTGCTCACGGCGATCGTGTCGTGGTGGTTCGGGCCGCTCGCCAACAGCGACGTGGGCCGGATGCAACCGATCGCATTCGATGTATTGGGCATCGCGCCGGTCGCTTACACCGGCTTCGCCGTGGCGCTCGGCATCGCCGCGGGCGCGGTGACTCGCAAGACGCTACCGGCGATGGGCATCACGCTCGCAGCCTTTACCACGATCCGCGTCGCGATCATCGAATTCGCGCGACCGCACTACCAGGCTCCCCTGAGAGTCGACCAGCCCATCAACCTCCATCACCTCGGCAGCGTCGATCAGGTGGGCCTCCACGACTGGATAATCAGCCAGGGCACCCTCGACCGGGCAGGACACTCAGTAGACAACCTTCCAGCACTCTGTCCGATAGGCACAAAGATTCCCGTGCCGCAGTGCCTCGTCTCGCACGGCGTGCACGTGAGTGAGGTCTGGCAACCCGTCAGCCGCTTCTGGCTCTTTCAAAGCATCGAAGCAGCCGTCTTCATCGCACTCGCCGTCGCGCTCACCGCTCTCGCGATTTGGTGGGTGCGACGCCGGATCGCGTAAAGCAAATTCGAGGTGCACGTCGTGGGCAGGTGTCCGTACGAGCGTCCGCGCGCCTCTATCTCGGCACAAGCGCGCACGCTCTGCGTTGCGGACGGATCGAACCGATCGTGCTCTGGGCGCCAACTGACGGTCGGGAAGCTGCAAGCGCCAAAGCAGTAACGCCGGCGTCGACACCAGGACTGCCGCTCCAGGCGTAACCCGGCGGCGCACGCCCCGTCGTCCGAGACCTGCTCTGCCCGTTGTCGGGAGTATCTCGGTCGCGACGCCGACTTCTCTGCTCAGCGTGCCGAAAGCGTTGGCGCCTGTTGCATCCGTTTGGTCATTGCTGGGCTGGCGCGTCGGCGCCGCGTCGGGGACACCGTGCGGGCCTTTAGTCGCTCAGGCCACGCTCGGCTAGGAGTGTCTCGAGCGCGTCGAGCCAGGCGATGTAGTAGGCGGTCGCCGGCGACTCGTCCTGGCTGGCCGCGCGAACCGTGATCGCGCTCGCGAGGTGGCGCCGGAAGTCGGTCCACGGCGCCCCAAGCCGGTCGAGCGCGACCACGGCCATGCCGAGCGCCCGGCCCTGCCAGGGCTCCTCGAACACGAGTTCGCCGTTGTCACGCGGGAGCGGCGCCTCGGCGCCGAGCGCGGCGTCGACCCGGGCGAGGTCGCTCGGCCGTTCGCTCACGTGATCGCCGGCTGGTTGGAGGTTGGTACGGCCGTCCCGATCATGCAGTCCCGGGTGACGATCGCCGCGAGATCCTCCTCGCTCCAGCCCTCAGTGTCCTCTGCCCGCATTGGGAGAACGAGGTAGCGGACCTCGGCGCTCGAGTCCCACACTCGGATCTCCACGTCGTCGCCTAGCTCGAGCCCGAACTCGCGCAACACCGCACGCGGCTCCGAGACGGCTCGAGCGCGGTACGGCGGGCTCTTGTACCAGGTCGGCGGCAACCCCAGCACCGGCCACGGATAACAGGAGCAGAGCGTGCAGACGACCATGTTGTGGACGGTCGGAGTGTTGGCAACGACGACCATGTTGTCGCCTTCGGCGCCGCCGAATCCCAGCTCGGCGATCGCCGGCACCGCTTCGGTCAACAACCGCTCCCGATACGCCTCGTCCAGCCATGCGCGAGCGACGACCTTGGCGCCGTTCTGCGGCCCGACGTCGTTCTCGTACAGCTCGACCACGGCGTCGATCGCGTCGGTCGAGACCAGCCCGCGCTCGGCCAAAAGCGCCTCAAGCGCCTGCGCACGCAGCTCGACCAGCGACGCCGGCCGGGGATGGTGATGGCTGTGACCCTCGCTCACGCCGGCTCCAGGTAGCTGTCCCACAGATCGAGGGACACCCTCCACGCGGGCTCGTCGCCAGGCCCCCAGAGCTCCTCCGAGCCGAACGCGACCGAATACACCGGCTCAGGGTCCACCTTCTCGCCGTACACCGCCCGATCGGGCAGGCGGTCGGCGCCGCGCACCGCCTCGACCACCCCACCGCCCCACGCACGTACCGCGGGCAGCGCGTATGACCCGGCGGGTGCATCCGCTTGACACGAACGCTCTGGCCGGGGCCGAAGCGTGCCTCCTGGGGCGGCGGGTCCATCGGCATGCGAGTTCGCAGGTCCTCGAGCACACGTTCGGCCATCGCCGCGTCGTGATGCCGGGGCATCGCGTCGCCAGCTCTGAGGCGCTCCATCATCGCCTCGACGTCTCCCGGCGCGATCGTCCCCTTGCGAAGCAGCCGCTGCTCGGCGCTATACAGCCAGCGCTCGTAGTAAGAGGCAGCCAAATAACGGGCAGGATCCATCTCCTCGCGCACCGGGCGGCCCCCCGGACCCGCGCCGAGCCCCTCCAAGCCCACCAGCATCTGGATCGCGAAGACACGCGGCTCCCACCGCTCGTGATAGACAAACTCACCCCCGCGCTCGACAACCTTCCCGAACCCGTGCATCCCTCCCATATCGTGAACGCCGTCCACGTGGCCACCAGCGTAATCGAACGGCCGGGAACCCGGAACCCGTCAGACCGCCAGACCTGCATTGGATAACCCACGGATCTTCCGGCGACCGCATCGACCGTTCCGCCTTGCGCGGAAAGGGCGCCTCAGCCCTCGCCAGCAGTTCGTTCGGCACAGCGATGCCGCCGGCGGTCGCGCTTGCCGCGCAACTCAGGTGCGTCGCCGGCGCGGCGATGAGGCACGCGCCGGCGCGAATGCAGGTCTGTGCCACTTGTCGGGGCAGCGGCTCGCTGGCAAAGCTCTTGTGCATCCATATGGCAAAGTCGCCGACTGCGACCCACGAGCACTGTCGTCTTGTGGGCGGGCGGGAGGCGGTCTGCCGCTTCGTCTCCGAGCGGTCGGTCCGAGTGCGTTGAGCACATGAACGGGGACGGCGTTCCTGCCTGGCGCTCATTGTCTCGATCAGCAGGTCTGTCCGAAGCAGTTGTCGGGCTCGTTGTGGCCGATGGTGCTGTTGTGGAGGGTCACGGGGAAGGTGGTGAAGAGGCCTCCACCGTCGACAGTGATGCCTGGGCTCGCGGTTAGCGCGTTGTCGGTGACGGTGGTGTTCTCGAGGATGAGTTGTGGGTTTGGTGGTGGTGGGAAGAACACGTCGTTCCAGATTCCACCTCCGAGTGCCTCCCCGGTGGGTCCGGTCGCGTTTGCTGTGTTGTTGCTGATCGTTGTGTTGCGAACGGCGAGTACTCCGTTGCCGTGTTGAAGACCGGCGCCGTGCACGCTCGCCGTCCCGGTCTGGCTGCTTGCGGTGAGCCGATTGTCGCTGATTAGGCTGTTGCTGAGCGTGGTCTCCGTGGTCTGGATCGCGCCGGCCTCGGCGATCGCGACGCCGCTTGTGGTTTTGGCGCTCACTGTGTTGCCGGTGACGCGAGTATTGGAGATCGTGGCTGTGTCGTCGATGCCGATCCCGCCTGAGGTGGGGTTCGCGGTGCCGGTTGGAGCTATCGCACTGACCCGATTGTCGTCGACGATGCTGTCGCGCAGCACAAGGTCGCCGTTATCGGCGATGCCGCCCGAAAAAGCAACCGCGCCAGCGGTGGGACTGAACACGGCGACTCGATTCCGGCTGACAGAGGTCTGGTTGATCGTCGCCGTTGTCCCGTCCTGGATGAAGATTCCGCCACCTTGAGCTTGGCAGTCGGAGGTTTGCCTCAGGGTGACGGTGTTGTCGCTGACGTCGCTGGCGTTGACCGTGAGCTTGTCAAACGAGGCGATGCCCCCGCCCGCGGTTCGGCACCCATTGGGACCGGTCGCGATCGTACTGTCGCGATTGACGCCGCTGTTACTGACCGTTAAGTCGGTCCAGTTGAGAATTCCGGCCCCGTTCGCATCGCTCGCGAGGCGACCCCCGGCGTGGTTGTCGTTGACGGTCGTGTTGGTGAGTTTCAATGTTCCCCAGTTGTCGATGCCGCCGCCGCCGGCGAACGCGAATCCTTGGGGATCGGCGTTCGAGGGTATTGCGGTGTTGGCTGTGATGGCGCTGTTCGCGATCGTGACGGTCGCGCCGCCGGTGCCGTCGGCGTTTTGGGGGATCTCGATGCCGCCTCCGAGCGCCCAGATGCCTTCCTGGCCGGCGAACGGGATCGATTCTGGGCTTGAGTGTGCGACGCCGCCGGTGATCGTAACCCCGTAGATCGAGACGGTCGGCTCGGTGCTAGCGCCAAATGCGCCGATTGTCAGGACGGTGTTGCCGCCCTTGATGATCGTCGCGCCCACGCCGGCGCCGACGAGCTTGACGTCGAGGTTGATCGTGAGCCCACCGCTGTATGTGCCGGCGCCGATGTTGATCGTGTCGCCGCTGTTTGCGACAGCGATTGCCGGGGCGATCTGTGAATATGGGCAGCCGCTCGGGCAGACGCTCAGGGTCGCCGCCTCCGCTCGGGTTGCGCCCAGCGAAGCCATGATGGCTACCACCGATGCGACCGCAAGGCCGCGATGGGTGCGGGACTCGCTGATCGTGGCGCGCGCGATGCCTCGCGCGATTCGACGTGACCATTTCATCGTGATTCCTTTCGCCGGAGCGTCGGCCAGATGGCAGTTGTCTGCGCTCGTGCGTGTTTGTGTTCAGGTTCCAGCCAGATCGAGTGCATGATGCGCTCGCAAGGGATGCCGGCGCGCTCGTTGGTTTCCTTCACGGCCGTTGAGGAGGGGCCGTCGAACAGGCATAGGACGAGTTCGTCGTCGGGGAACAGGATCGAGCCGAGGTACGCGAGCGCGCTCCCGCGATGGCGGGCGAGCTCGGCTTCGCGCGCCGCTCTGCCCGCCGCTCGGGTGAGTTCCTCGGGGGTGATGCCGGGCCAGTAGCACTTGGCTGCGAAAACCATCGCCGGGAGCATCCCGCCCTGGGGTCTCAACGAGGTCTCAATTGGGTCACAGGCTTGGGTTCTGGTGGTAGCGAGCGTCGGATGGTGGGAGACTCGCCGAGACAGACTGGTTCACGGGGCATGAACTTCCGCATACTCGGCCCGCTCGATGTCCGCGCCAATGGCGATTCACTGCGGATCGGCGGTCCCATGCAGCGCGCTCTGCTGGCGATTCTGCTGCTGAGCGCGAACGAGGTTGTCTCGCGCGAGCGACTGATGGACGAGCTTTGGCCGGGCGAGCCGACGGAGACGCTGGAGCACGCGCTCACGGTTCGCGTGTCGCGGCTACGCAAGGCGCTGGATTGCGACGGCGCGGGGCTAGACCGGGTCGTCACTCGACCGCCGGGCTATCTGTTGCGGGTCGAGCCCGACGAGCTGGACCTGCATTGCTTCCAGTGGCTAGTCGCGCAGGGCCGGAAGGCACTTGCCGCCGGCGACGCAGGACGCGCCGCTGAAATGTTGCGCGAGGGGGAGTCGTTGTGGCGGGGGCGCGCCCTGTCGGACTTGGAGTTCGAGCCGTTCGCGCGCCTCGAGATCGACCGGCTCGCCGAGGGGCGGACCGCGACCGTCGAGGACCGCATCGACGCGGAACTCGCGCTCGCTCGCCACGCAGCGCTGGTCCCGGAATTGGAGACGCTCGTCCAAGAAAATCCGCTCCGGGAGCGATTGCGCGCCCAGCTGATGCTTGCGCTTTATCGCTGCGGGCGCCAAGCGGACGCACTCGCGGCGTATCGCCAGACCCGGATGCGACTAAACGGGGAGCTTGGGCTCAATCCTGGGCCGCAACTGAGAAGGCTCGAGCAGGCGATCCTGCGCCAAGACGAAGCGCTCGAGCTGCCGTCCGATCATGGAACGACGCTCGCCGTGGCGACAGCCCGGTATCCAGAGCGACCCGCAGGCAGGACCCCGGAGAGTCCGTGGCCGGTGTTCGGCAGGGCATCGGCAAGGGTGCCCCGCGGCTGGGTAGCCGCCGGAATCGCGCTGGCCGCCGCCCTCGCCGCGATCGGGTTCCAGGCCGCGGCGGGCCAAACCACCACGAAGCTCGCACCAATACGCGGTAATGCCGTGGCGTTCGTCTCGCCCGAGACCGGCCGCGCGTCCGCCTCGGTTTCGCTTGGCGCAGCGCCGACGAGCATGGCCGCCGGCTTCGGTTCGCTGTGGGTGACGCAATCCGCAGCGGGGACGGTCTCGCGCGTGGACCTGAGAACTCGAACGATTCGCCAGACGATCCGCGTCGGCGGCGGTCCGGGCGCGATCGCGGTGGCGGCCGGTGACGTGTGGGTGGCAAATACGCTGAGCGGCAGCGTCTCGCGGATCGACCCGAACACCGAGGCCGTGGTCCAGACAATTCCGGTTGGCGCCCTGCCCAGTGCGATCATCTCGGCCGCAGGCGCGGTCTGGGTGGCTGACAGCGAGGACGGCACAGTCACGCGCCTTGACGCCGCTAGCGGCAGGGTCGACGCCGTGGTGACGGTCGGGAAGGGTCCAAGCGGGCTTGCCTACGCCGAGGGCGCAGTGTGGGTGACCGACCAGGACGCCGGCACACTCTCGCGGATCGACGCGCGCAGCAATCAGCTGATCGACACGATCGATGCCGGCGACGCCCCGTCGGGGATCGTCGCGGCCGGCGGCAGCGTATGGGTCACTGACACGTTGGACTCCACCATCTCGCGTGTCGATACGACCCGAGACGACGTCGCAGCGACGATCTCGATCGGTGGCAGCCCGGGAGGAATCGCGGCGACGGATAACGTCGTTTGGGTTTCGAGCGGGCGGAACGGGAGCCTGTTGCGGATTGATCCGCGGCGCGGCGTGGTGACGCGAGCGACGGCCGTCGGTCAGCGCGCCGGGCCACTCGCCGCATGGGGTGGGGGCCTTTGGATTGGTGTTGTCGCAGGCGGCCGCGAGCACAGCGGCGGCACCCTGACGGTGGTGAACGTCGACCCTCCATCGATCGACCCCACCGGACTCGGGCCAACAGCCGCGACCAACGACGGACTGGTCAGCTTCGACCATGTCGCCGGCGCGGATGGAGCCCAGCCCGTCCCCGACCTGGCACTCTCGCTCCCAGCATCCGCAGACGAAGGGCGGACCTACACGTTCCGGCTGCGGCCCGGGATCCGATACTCGAACGGACAGTTCCTCACAGCCAGCGATGTCCGCAGCTCGTTCGAGCGGCTGTTCACGATGCATTCCCCGGAGACCACAACGAATTACAACATCGTCGGCGCCCAAGGCTGCATCACGCATCAGCGATGCGACCTATCGCGGGGAATCGTCACCGACGACAACCAAGGCACCGTCACGTTCCATCTCACAGCACCGGACCCCGACTTCTTAGTCAAACTCGCGCAGCCCGATGCCTACGTACTGCCCGCGTCAACACCGCGGCATGAAGCCCGCGCGGCGCTGCCGGCCACCGGCCCATACAAGGTCGGAGCCTACGCGCCGGGGAATGAGATCCGACTCGTTCGAAATCCCTATTTCCACGAGTGGTCAAGCGCCGCCCAGCCGGCGGGCTATCCAGACCAGATCGTCTGGGAGCTCGGCCTAAGCCCCGCGCACTCCGCGCTCCTGATCGAACGTGGACAGGCCGATCTCATGCCGAACCTCGGCCCGCCACCTCACGGCTCCCGCACGGTGCTCACCACCCGCTTCCCGAGCCAGCTGCGCGTCAACCCGTTCATGCTGACCGACTTCTTCTTCCTCAACACGAGAGCGAAGCCGTTCGACGACGCACGCGTTCGGCGCGCGCTGAACTACGCCATCGACCGCAATCGCATCGTGCAAATCTACGGCGGAGCCGATTTCGCGCAGCCCACCTGCCAGATCCTGCCGCCGGACATGCTCGGGTACAGGCGCTACTGCCCATTCACGCGAGACCCGCAGTCCGACGGTCGCTGGCTTGCACCAGACATGCAGCGAGCCCGTCGTCTCGTAACCGCGTCCGGGACCGCCGGGATGAAGGTCAACGTCTGGGACACGCCCCAACCGCAGATCGCCCTTGACGAGGGCCGCTACCTGACAGCCCTGCTCCGGCAGCTTGGCTACCGCGCCTCGCTGCACCTGCTCGAGGTCAACCAGTTCTACGCCTATACCAACGACTCCAGCAATAACGCTCAGGTCGTCTCCGGAGGCTGGAGCGCCGATTACCCGTCGCCCTCGGACTTCATCGGCAGGCTCAGCTGCGCCAACTACACCCCACGCAGCACCTCGAACGTCGACAACAGCGAGTTCTGCGACCCCGCTATCGACACGCAGATCGCGCGCGCCGAGTCCGTCCAAGCAACAAATCCCGCGGGCTCCGCGATCCTCTGGGCTCGCCTCGACCGCGAACTCACCGACCGCGCGATCTGGCTCCCCACCGTAAACGGAAAAGAGACCGACGTCATCTCAACACGCATCGGCAACTACCAATACCACCCATTCTGGGGCGTCCTGACCGACCAGCTCTGGGTACGCTGAACATCCTCCGCACCAGCGAGCACGGGAACAGGCGAGCTCCTGGCGCACGCCATCCGAGCGCGCGTCGTGGCGTCGCAACCGGCCGTGAGCGGCAACAGCGCCCCGCTTGCGCGATTTCCGACTAAGACCGCTCTCGCAACGCAGCGGGAGTGCGGGTCCGGCCTGACCAGCGGCATGCCACGTCGAACGAGTACCGTCGCTCTGGAACGATCTGGAGAGCGTCGCGGCAATCCGAGCTGATCACCGCGATCACGCCGAAGCAGGTGTCACGGGGCGGGAGACAGCGCGCCCCGCTCGTCGCCAAAGGTGCGCGCGCTGCGCGCCGCAAATGGATAGTTCGATCGTGGTTCGAGGCGCTAACTCGATGTCGGCCAGCTGCAAGCATCAAAGCGGTCACGACGGCGTCGACACCAGGACGACCGCTCCAGGCGTCAAGCGGGCGCCTGGCAAGGCCGTCGCTCACGACTGCATTCTTCTGCCCGGCAGCTGCGAAGCTCGCGATCGCGACAGGCCGTGCGCAAGCGACTCGGCCCGCACGACTGCGACGGGTGCTTCCATCTCGCGTATCGGCGCAGAAAACCCAATCCCCAGCGAGCGCCAGCGCCGATTAGCGCTGTTCAACGAGCAGGCCGAGATTTTCCTCGGGTCCAGATTCGCCGCGACGATGTTCGGGTCCGTCACCGGCGTGACGTTTTCTTGGGAGGAGGGCGGTTCGCTGGAGGCTAAGGTGAAGGGGCCCGACGACGAGGCCGTCCGCGCGTTCGCGCTCACGTTCCGGATGTTCTTCCGGGATCGCGACGGGGTCTCATTCCGAGAGATGGCTGAGATCTACGGCGGCTCTGCGCGATGACTACCGCTGGGCTCGTCAGGGCGTCAATGAGTTTCTCGACGGCGCAACGATGTGCGAGATCAACGGCGAGCGGATCACGCGTCGCCGGCTCGTCGACGTCTTCCTCTACGGAGGACTCGCTCACCTCAACCCGGATAAGCGGGACGAGTACGACGTATGGCGGAGGCACCCGGTCATGCTCGCCCTGATGCAGAACGAGTTCGCGATCACGCTCGCCGAGTTCTTCAACCACGTACGGTTCGTCCGCGAGGTGAACATCGCGCTGCTACGAGGTGATCAAATGTTGAGTGACGACTGACCGATCTCGGCGCTGACGAGTGCTTTCGCGCCCGCGACGTGGCCAGGCCGGCGATCGCGTTGGCGACATCTCGATGCCGTGACGTCTTGAGGGTTCTGGGAGCGACCCGCGGGATAGCGATCGTCGGGCTCGGTCGCTGCCACGATCGCTTCGGCCGTCCGCCTGCCGGCTAATGCCGCTAGTGGTTTGCCGCGCATCGAACGGTTAGGGCCGGCTGCTGTTTTGCCAGGATGCGATAGTGCGTGTTCGGGATCGCGGTCCTAGCGACGGTGCTCTACATGGACAGCAGGGGCGATGGATGGGCTCCCCGGGCGGTAGAGATGGGCGGTCAACTCCGGCTCTCCAAGGGAGGGAGCCATGTCTTCTGCTGTGCAGTTGTTCGATGCTGCCGGCCGCCGCCGCTCGCCAGCGACGCTGCCTGACTTTCACGCCGGCAAGGCGCCCGCGAACAAGGGTCAGCGCTACGCGGCTGACCCGCCGACGGTCGATGAGATCATCGCGATCATGCGCCACGCCCAAAACGCCCCATACGGCAATCGCCTCAACGGGCTGATCGTGGTGCTCTGGCGTGCCGGGCTGCGGATCAACGAGGCGCTCTCGCTGACCGAGACCGATCTGGAGGAACGGCGCGGGTCGATTTTGGTCAGGCACGGGAAGAACGATCGCCGCCGCCAAGTCGGGATGGACGCGTGGGGCTGGACGGCGCTCGGACCTTGGCTGTCAGAGCGCGCGCGACGCTGCCGATCGGCCCATTGTTCTGCGTGATCGCCGGACCCACGCGCGGACACGCCTGGTCGGCCAGCGCCGCCCGCCTGGAGCGACATCGCGCCGCGCTCGCGGCCGGCGTCCGCCGGCGCGTAGCTCCGCACCAGCTCCGCCATGCGCACGCTGTCGAGCTGCTGCGTGAGGGCATCGCGCTGCCGCTGATCCAACGCCAGCTGGGGCACTCGCACCTCTCCACGACCGGCACCTACCTGCAAGGGATCTCCTCAGAGGAGATCGTCTCGACCGTCCACGCTCGCCGCGCGCCGATGATGCACGCGAGCGCCGGCCTTGAGCTGTAGAGCGCCCCGCGGGAGCGCGCATGACGCGCTCCCGCGACCCCGCCGGTCGTCCGCCCCGGGTCAGACGATCGCTCCGCGCCTCAGCAGCAGCCAGCCGTCACTGGCCCTGGCGTGGCGGAGCGATCGTACGGCGATTAGCGGCGCTGCCCTCTCTGATCGCCGAAGCGATAGTCGCTTCCAGCTGCCGTCTTGTGAAGGCGATCGCGAGCTCCGGTGCGTCCCGCACCTCAAGGCCGCAGCCGGGTCGTTGAGGCGCGCTACGGAGTTACGCCTCAAGCAGTGACGCCGCGGGTGCTGCTGCATCGCGCGGAACGAGCCAGTCGGACCCAGACAGCTCGGTCGGCGACAAAGGGGACGTACGCCAGCACCTTAGGGACCGCCGGCTCGTCCAGGGCACGCATCTCGCGACGCCGATCAAGACCGCCTCCTTCACGCGGAAGCGGAAGGAGCCCAGTGGACAAGTCGTGATGAAAGCGGAAGCGGCGGAGCGCGCCACCTGTTCGGCAGCCAAACGCATCGTTCACGCCTCGTCCGAGGTGTCTGGCCCGGGATGGGCGGCGATCCGGCTGGCGGTGAGGTCGGTTGGCGGCGGTCCGCCGTCGACCGGCCGGCCCTGGCGAGGGGTATGGTTGATGCGCAATGCCGTTCTTCGGACACAAGTCGCGCCGCGAGCGCGAGTGGGAGGAGGTCCGCGCGTCGGCGCAGGACGACCTTGTCTCGCTTGGCGACGACATTCGGTCGCTGGACGTCGACATCGGGATGCCCGGTGTTGCCGACGACGCCAAGCAGCGCTACGAGCAGGCGGTAGAGGCCTACCAGCACGCCAGCGAGGTCTTCGATCGCGCGAAGCGGCCTGAAGATCTTGCTCCGGTGAGTGAGACGCTTGAGGAGGGCCGGTTCGCGATGGCGTACGCCAAGGCGCTGCTGGACGGCAAGCCGCCCCCGGAGCGACGGCCACCGTGCTTCTTCGATCCTCGCCACGGACCGTCGACCGAGGACGTCGATTGGGCGCCCCCCGGCGGTCAGCCGCGCCCGGTTCCGGCGTGCGCCGCTGACGCGGTGCGCATTAAGGACGGCTTTGCACCGCACGGCAGACAGGTATCGGTCGGCGGCCGACAGACCGACTACTGGAATGCGCCACGCCACTTCGGGCCGCTGATGGGCGGCTACTTCAACGGCTTCGGTGGCGGCGGCATGCTGCCGGGACTGCTCCTCGGCTCGGCCCTTGGCGCCGGCCTCGGCTTCGGCGCCGCCGGCCTCTTCGACGGAGACGGCGACGGAGATGGCGACGGAGACGGCGATGGAGATGGCGACGGCGGCGACGGCGGCTGGGGTGATGGCGGCGACGGCGGCGGGGACTTCGGAGGCGGAGACTTCTAATCGCGGCCGACCGCGGGACGGCTCGCTGGCCGGCGGGGTGTAACTACCGCGGCCTCGTTGGCGCCCCAGTAGCGCTGAAGCCGCCGCGCGTAGGCGTAGGCGTAGCGATGCAGCCCCTCCAGCAACCGAACTTCGGTGGCTGACAATCCCGGGTGCCAGAGATCAACGATGAGGACGATGCGGTCTTGCTCGGTGTGATTCCAGGCCTCGTGCTCGAGGTAGTCATCGAACACCAGGCACTGTCCGTCTTGCCACTGCCGGGTGTCGTCGCCGACGCGTAGCGCACAGTCGCCGTCAGGCACGGTGATGCCGAGATGACACCGCAGTCGCAGGTTCGTGGGGCCGCGGTGGGGCTGGATGTGCGTTCCGGGTCGCATCCGCGACACATAAATCAACCCGTCTGCTGTTCGCATCGCCGGCATGGTCTCGATCCCACGGGT
Organism: uncultured Solirubrobacterales bacterium; assembly: GCA_963737055.1. Taxonomy (GTDB): domain Bacteria; phylum Actinomycetota; class Thermoleophilia; order Solirubrobacterales; family Solirubrobacteraceae; genus Palsa-465. The sequence goes on from CAVTRE010000007.1 coordinate 662,124, forward strand.
CGTGACCGGGCAGGCCTCGCACACCTCTTCGCGCCGTCGGCCGCGCTCGTAGAAGAACGCGACGTCCCAATCGCCGGTTCGCCCGATGCGCTCACTTTCACGGTGAAACCGGGCTGGTTCCAGAGCGAGAACCTCGTCACGGATCTCCGCGAAGTGCGCCTCGAGGTAGCCCGCCAGCGGGAAGTCAGACGGATCGTGCCACGGCCGTAACTCAAGACCCGGATATTCGCCGCGACCGGTCCCGCCGGTCGTGGCCGCGACGGTATCGATGTATTGGTGAAAGCGCTTCCGCCCCGCCGGGTCGCTGGGTGGCGTGCCCCTATCGGTAAAGGCCGGCCGCGGCGCGGGTGAGGCCGTGTCATCTCGCCGCTGACACAGTGCAGCGTGCAGCGCCGTCGGATCAGTGATCAGCTCGACCGGTGATGACGCATCGTCACCACCGGGTCGCTCGAGGCGCCGCGCGAGCTGACCCCACTCGCCAAAGGTCAAGCGCTTGTCCCATACCGTGCCCAGCTTCAGCAGGCGCCGTTGCGCGGATCGCGCCCAGCACATGGCGCCCGATCCGTCATGGCGACAGCGCGACAGAAGAGCCAGCCAGATGCACGGCTCGGGTACGACCGGGCACGTCGCGGCGGCCAGCGCGAGCCGGTTGCGCCGCTCGTCCAGATCTTCACCATCGGCTAGGCCGGCGCGATACAGATCACGCATGCGCTCCTCATCGGTCGCCGTGAACGTGGCGAGCTCGGCGAGGAACACGGGCAGGGCCACGGTGTCGCTCGCGATGACCACCTCGGCCAGGTCGCGAAGCTTCGCAAGCCAGACTCCGGGGCGACCGTCACGGGCCTGTGCCTGCTCGGCCAGATTCGCCATGTGCAGGACGATCAGCGCATCGCTCTCATCGCGGCTGGCGGGCGACTCGACCGCACCGCCCGCCTCACCGACCGGCCGCTGGGGCGTATCGCGCAGCCAGGCATGGGTGCCAGCAAAGAGCGGACCGCGCGGTGTCAGCGCGAATAGATAGGCGAGGCGCTCCGCCTGCTCCCCGACCAGGGTGATCAGCTCGTGCCGCCTCGTCAGCGGCAGAAGCGGCCGCGCGTAAACATCGGTGCCGTAGACACTGTGGACGAGCCCGGCGTGCGCGACGACGGTCGATTGCTGCCAACGCCTGACGATCTCGTAGGAGCCGACGAGATGGGCAAGCAGTGTGCGTCCCCCGGCATGGCCGAGGTCTCCGGCGCCTTCGGAGCGCAGGAAATCGATGACCCTGGCCGCCGTCGCATCATTCTCCGCCGGCCGGGCGAGCAGATCGTCGAGGGTCACGAAGCAAAGTCTCCCTGATCCCCGCCCTGACGGCGCTCGCCAGCCAAATGTGCGAGCGCTCAAGCTGACCCTTCGCCTGCGGATCCGCGCCTCCAGGATCACCCACCCAACCTCGAGCTCGCCGCAGAACCTCGCAAACGCCTCGGTCGGGCGGCCGCCCGCCGCGATCGCCGCCTCCCGATCCCACATCAACTTCTCCGGCAGCGCCCCCAGCCGCCACAGGTTCCTCGCCAGCCCCCACAAGATGTCCGGCGCCTCCTTGGAGAACACCAGCGTCCCACCGATCGCACGCGACCAGCACACCTCGCACGTCACCACCCAGCCCCGACGGTGCTGCGATCGTGATCGATCAAGCGAGGGTCAGGACCCGGCCGGACGAACCGACCCCACGCCAGATGGGTCACTTTTCGACCGGCGCAGATGGGTCAGTTTTCACCCGGCGCCCACATCGACGGGCATCGCCCGGCGCGGTGCGGGCTTCACGGGAAGTCGGCGGCGGTGATCCGGTCGGCGTGCCCCGCCGGCCATTGCACCAACTCGATCCGGTAGCCACCCGGGTCGGTGAGCCAGTGGCGCCAGTGGGCACATTTCACGTTTCGCGAATCGCCCACCGGTCCCGTGCTGGCCGCTGTGAGCGAGCCAGCCAACACGACAACCCGAGCCGATCCCTCTTCACAAAAGTGCTGAGGATTCGTGGGCACCGCGAGCCAGCCCTGCTCACCGGGGGGACGCTGCTCCGCGGGCCACCACGATCCTCGGGAGCCGAGCCGCGCTCGAGGCTCCCATCCCGGGCCCTGAGTTCAGCGTGAACGCGTGAGGACCGTGAAGAAGTCGCGAAAGTAAGGCGCGAGGAACTGGCCGGGGATCCCTGTCTGGCCGGGCACGATCGGGATGGGCACCGGAGCGCCCGCGCGCGCGGAGTGGGCGTAGACGTAGCCCGCAACCCAGCGCGGATTGATGTCGAGCTCCATCGCCTGGACCACACCCTTCCCGGCCAGCGCCTTGGCGAGGGCGCGCACTGAGAGGTCGTGGCCGCCGGCCCAGACCAGGTCTCCGTTTTGCGTGACTCCGAGCGCCGATCGCGCCACGACCGGCTGCTCGTGCAGCGGGTCCCCCCAGCACACCTTGATGCAGGTGTCGACGCTCGGCGGTATGCGCCCACCGTCGATCAACAGGCCGAGGTTCTGCCTGACCGCCTGCACCGGCCGCCCGGCCGCCGGGACGGTGTCCCGCCAGCGGCCGAGATCGGCCGTTCCGTCTCGGTAGATCACGACCGATGCCGCGCCCCGGCGCAGCGGCCAGCCGACCCGCCCGCCTTCCTCGAACCCGCCGGCACCGTAGCTCTCCTGAAAGGCGCTGTTGAACGCCGCGACCACGATCCGCCCCTCCCGGCGGCCGATCGCGTCGCCGTAGCGCCAGCCTTGCCCACCCGGCTGTGAGCCGCCCGCATGCAACGCCAGCGTCACCAATCGTTGGTCGAAACGCAGCAGCGTGATCGTGAACCCTGATTCGTGAAACGCCCTCACGCGCGCGATCCAGACCGCAGTCCGCCCACCGACCGCCACCGCCGGTGTCCAGCCGAACAACCCCTGCCGACGCGCCGCCGCCAGCACCGCGATGCCCGTCGGTCCTGCGCGCTTGACGATCGGATGAGCCGTCGCGGCCGTGCGTGATCTCGTGGGAGTGGACGTCGGCACCAGCGGCACCACCGTCACGGTCGCCACGCTCGCGGCCGCGGTGGACGCCCGGTGATGCGAGGAGCCGCACCCGGAGCAGCTCAGCGCAACGCACGACACGCCAGCAGCACAGCCGATCCGGCGCGAGATCTGGCGCCACGCTCCCACCGGTCGGAGTCTGTCAGACCGCGTTGGTGCCGTCTTGCTCTCCACCGGTCCGACCTGGCTTCGGTCCAGCGACGACCCCGCTGACCATCTCCCTCCCGCGCCGGTACGCCGAAGCCTGGCGCTCAGCCTCGCGTGGCGACGAGTTTCCGGGTCATAGCCGACGTGGCGGAGCGCACTCCCTCTCCCAGCTGGCCAGCGCATGCGGATGGAGCACTGCCCCTATTCCGGCACGACTGCTTATCTGTGCCGCCTGACCGTTGTCAAGTCGTGCATGGAGAGGGTTTGTTGTTGACGTGGGTCCCTCGGGGACCACTGGTTGTGATGTAGCGCCAGTGGCAGCGCGCTCTGTCACCCGCAGGGCGGCCCGGAGGGGCCGAGCGCGAAGCGCTTGACAGGCGCCGGGCTGGCGCTAGCGAATTCGTGTGCGCGGGCGCCCATGCTTATCTTGGTCCACGACCCTGGCGTGTGGTTTGGGCCGGCGACATGATGGTGATGGGGTGTGGTTTCCCGCTGGGGGAAGTGCGGTGCGGCCGCTCGGTCTTTGCGGGCCGTCCACGCGGGCGTGGCGGCAGCAGTCTGTCGGGAGCTGGCCGCGGTGCATCGGCTGACGTGGGGCGTGGCGCACACGACGGGGACGTCATGCGGGCTGAAGCGCCCCGTCGCCGAGTTCTCGCAGCGTGTGGTAGCTGCGTTTGAGCAGCTTGCGCGCGATCGCTAGACAGGCGCGTTTATGCCCGAGCCGCTTGGCCGCCTGCAGGTAGTAGTCGCGGTCGGGCGAGCCCGTGCGACTGGCGACGACAGCAGCCTCGTAGAGCGCCCAGCGGAGCGTCGGGGGCCCTTGGCGGCTCAGGCGCCCGGGCGCGCGGCGCTGGTCGGACTGATACACGGTGATGTCCAGGCCGACGTATCGGACGGCGTGCCGCGAGGAGCTGAACCGCCGGCAGTCGCCGAGCTCGGCGAGGATCGCGACCGAGGTCAGCTCCCCGATGCCGTAGTGGGCCATGAGCGCCTTGCAGCCGGTCTGGCGCCGCGCGTACGCGCGCAGCTGGCGGTCGAGCGCTGGCAGCTGCGCGTCGAGCGCGTCGATCATCTGCAGGGCGACGGTGATCTGCTCGCGCGCGGTCCCAGGCAGCGGCGCCTGCTCGAGCCAGGCGCGACCCTCCGCCCTCAGCAGCACCAGGTCGCGTCGGTGCCGGACCCCGTGGTGGTAGAGCACCGCGCGGATCCGCTGCTGCCACTCGCCGCGATCATCGACCAGCGTGTGACGCAACCGCACCCGGGCCCGAAGGTCGAGCAGATGATCGGGCGGGATCCAGCACTCCGGCAGCTTGCCGATCATCAACAGCTCACGCAGATGCCTGGCGTCCGCCCGGTCGGTCTTCGGCCGCTTCTTGTTGCCGCGCAGCGCGCTCGTTTCCGCCGGCTCGGCGAGATGCACCCGGGCGCCCACCGCCCGCAACTCCTCGACCACGAACCGCCACCCGGTCGTCGCCTCCAGCGCCACCTCGAGCTCCTGGCCACCGAACCGCGCCAAGAACCGGCGGACAGGCTCCCGATGCGCCGGCGCCACCCGCGACCGGGCGATCTCACCTGTCTCGGTGTCAATCCACTCCGCGGTGATCTGCGCCCGATGCTGATCCAGACCCATTACGATCGTCACCGTCGTCCCTCCTCGCTCGCAAACCAACGCGCGCAGCGCTCAGCCGACCCATCGCATAGCGTGAGTCAACGGTCGGCCCTTCGTGTTCGGATGACCGGCCGCGCGGCTCGTATCCGCGCGCGCCTTCAACCAATGTCGTTCGACGCGGAGGACCGGCCACCTGCGCCACCGGCCGTCACGCCGCTACTGCACATGCCATCTTTGATGCCCCTCGACGGTGCACCCGGCGCGATCGCCTTGGCGACGGACCAGGCGTCAGGCGCCCGGCCACACCGCGAGCGCCTTGCCACGCACTCAGCCGTCGGGCCGTGGGCGGGCCGACGACTGCATAGCCCGGATGATGCGCAAGTCGAACCGCGCGAGATCGACGTCGGACGCCGCACTATTGCTTCTATAGGGCATCTGACTACTGGTTCGCCACGCCAGGGCCAGTGACGGCTGGCTGCTGCTGAGGCGCGGAGCGATCGTCTGACCCGGGGCGGACGACCGGCGGGGTCGCGGGAGCGCGTCATGCGCGCTCCCGCGGGGCGCTCTACAGCTCAAGGCCGGCGCTCGCGTGCATCATCGGCGCGCGGCGAGCGTGGACGGTCGAGACGATCTCCTCTGAGGAGATCCCTTGCAGGTAGGTGCCGGTCGTGGAGAGGTGCGAGTGCCCCAGCTGGCGTTGGATCAGCGGCAGCGCGATGCCCTCACGCAGCAGCTCGACAGCGTGCGCATGGCGGAGCTGGTGCGGAGCTACGCGCCGGCGGACGCCGGCCGCGAGCGCGGCGCGATGTAGCTCCAGGCGGGCGGCGCTGGCCGACCAGGCGTGTCCGCGCGTGGGTCCGGCGATCACGCAGAACAATGGGCCGATCGGCAGCGTCGCGCGCGCTCTGACAGCCAAGGTCCGAGCGCCGTCCAGCCCCACGCGTCCATCCCGACTTGGCGGCGGCGATCGTTCTTCCCGTGCCTGACCAAAATCGACCCGCGCCGTTCCTCCAGATCGGTCTCGGTCAGCGAGAGCGCCTCGTTGATCCGCAGCCCGGCACGCCAGAGCACCACGATCAGCCCGTTGAGGCGATTGCCGTATGGGGCGTTTTGGGCGTGGCGCATGATCGCGATGATCTCATCGACCGTCGGCGGGTCAGCCGCGTAGCGCTGACCCTTGTTCGCGGGCGCCTTGCCGGCGTGAAAGTCAGGCAGCGTCGCTGGCGAGCGGCGGCGGCCGGCAGCATCGAACAACTGCACAGCAGAAGACATGGCTCCCTCCCTTGGAGAGCCGGAGTTGACCGCCCATCTCTACCGCCCGGGGAGCCCATCCATCGCCCCTGCTGTCCATGTAGAGCACCGTCGCTAGGACCGCGATCCCGAACACGCACTATCGCATCCTGGCAAAACAGCAGCCGGCCCTAACCGTTCGATGCGCGGCAAACGCAAGCGCGCTCGGCGGCTGCCCCCAAGACCAGCCGGCGCGAAAGCAATCATGCGGTCAGCGCCGGACCGCGACGATCGGCGTGATTCAGATGTCGCCAAACCGATCGTGAGCTCCAGGGTGGTCCGGACGACTAAAACGACGTTGGCGATTGGGAACTTGCGCCCTTTGCAGGCGCTCGCCGCAACCCGCGGGAGTACGCGGTCCGACGTGCGCCTCGCGCGAAGGGGGTGCGGCGGCGGGCGCGACCGGGGGGCGAGCGCAACGAGCCGCGCGGGTCTGGACGTGGCACGGCGCGGTGAACGGGTGCCGAGGTCACTGACGTCTTGCTGTTGCGACTGGCGCGTGAGGCCGGCTTAGTTCGCCGTGCCGCTCTTGTTGCGCTGAGGGGTGAGCACTGCACGGGATAGCGCGTCGACGAGCCAGTCCTCGGCTTGATCCCAGTCGAGGTGGTAGCCGGTGATGAGCTCTCGCCAGGCCTCGTGGTTGGTGCTGAGCGCGAGCAGCGCCTGTGCTCGCTCAGGTGCTACGTCTTTTCGAAGCCCGTGAAGGTCTTGGATCCGATCGATAGTGATGCGGGCTCCCTGTCGGTGGCGTCGCTGGCCTTCGGCGACGGCATCGGCAAGTTCGGGCTCGGCGCCGGCAGCGCTGAACAGCGCGTCGATGATGTCCCCGCACCGCTCTTGGAAGCTTCGGGTGAGACGCACACTGGCTCGTAGCGTCGCGACCGGTGTGGTGGCACTGGTCACATCTTCTGCGAGCGGCCCAACGCGTGCTTCCTCGTCGATCAGGTCGATGAGCGCAAGCACCATTCCGCCCTTTGACCCGAGCCTTGCGTAGATCGTCTGAATCGCGACACCAGCCTCCTCGGCGATGTCATTGATCGACGTCGCTACGTAACCGCGCTCAGCGAACAGACGGCGAGCAGCGCGAAGGATGTCCCCCCGGGTCTGCTGGGCCATCCGTTCGCGGCGATCGATGCGCACTTCAGACACGCTTGACAGAATACCACTACTCTAGATAGAATTGACTTCTAGCCAACAGAAGCTACACCTACGGTAAGGGAGCATCATGTCATCCACGATCACCAGCAACACCCACGTCGCCCCTCGCACACAGACCGTAACCAGCACGAACGCCGTCGGCGGACAGCAGCACTACCCGCGCACGATCGACAACGGCGCCGGCGAGCTGCTGACGTTCCTCGGTGTGCACACTGGGCCCGGCGGTCGCGAGGTGCTCGAGGTCGAAAACCAGGTGCAGCCGGGCGCCGGGCCACCGGTGCACGCGCATCACCTCCAGGAGGAGAGCCTGACCGTGCAAGAGGGGCGCATCGGCTATCGCCTGGCGGGTGGGCCCGACCGCTTCGCCGGGCCGGGAGACACGGTCACCTTCGCCCCGGGCCAGATGCACCGCTTCTGGAACGCCGGCGACGGGGTCCTGCGCTGCTCGGGACGGGTCAGTCCTCCGGACAACATGGAATATATCCTCACCGAGGTATTCGCATCGATGCAGCGCGGCGGCGGCCGCCCGAACCCGTTCGACGCGGCGTACCTGCTCGGGCGCTACCGGACGGAGATCGAGCAAGGCGACATCCCGGCACCGATCCGCGTCCTGGTATTCCCGATCCTGCGCGCCATGGGTCGACTCCTAGGCCGCGATCGACGCTACGCCGACGCACCGCCGCCTATCAGGCGCTGACCACTAGCCAACTCGAAGTCAGCGCGCATGCGCGACGTGCTCGACGAGACGAGCGACCGTCGGCGCGGGGCCCAATCTGGAGGACGAGGCCGACGCGGCGTCGGTCGCATAAGCCTGCCACCGGACCATGGTCACAGCACCGACCTGTATAAGCAACCGATGCCTGGCGGGGGGCGCAGGCACGAGGTCGCCGGCGACCACGCCAGCCGACTGATGCCAGATCGCCGCGCGGGCCTGAGAGAGATCCACCAAGGTGGGCGAGCCCTCGCTCCATCGGACGTAGTCACGCGTGCCGGCCGGCGCTACCTCCACCAGCGTTCGCGCAGCGCGAGCGGCGTCGCGCCACAGTCTCATCGCGACGACGAAGCAGGTGTCCGCCTGCACGACCCACCTCCGCCTCGCGCCAATCTCACGGCTCGCAGACCACACGCCGAACTCCGATCAATCCCGTAACTGGACACGCTCCGTCGCCAATCCGATCGCACGGCCGGGCGCCGGCGGGAGGATGAAAGCAGTCGTAATGGATCCGCCCCCGAACGCTCTTCTGGCGGCACGAAAATACGGCTGGGACGGTCCGTCCGACCCCGGGCCTACGGTCCGGGGACAGGGGCCTTTCATGGGGCAGCGCAGACGGGTAGGGTGTGCCACGAACGCATCAGGAGGGCGATGTGGAAGATCGGGCCTGTTGATGCGGTGCTGCATCGGAGATGGAGGAGCCAGTCCGATGGGCTGGTGGGCCTCCGCGGTCGCCCTGCAGGGGGAGGCCGCAAACCACCCCGAGCTGCTGCGGTTAACAGCCGTGGTGGTGAGCGTCGGGGAGCAAGGCGCGCCTTTGAGCGCGTCAGGTGTGGGCCAAGAAGACGAGCGTGAGCGATCCACTGATGACGTGTCGAAATCTGCGTTAGACGACATCGAAACCGGGCGGCCTACCCAGCCCGGGATGAGCCTGGCGGGTGTCCTGCTGATTGGCCAGGTGGTGTCCGGCATGGAGGTGGCGTGAGCTTGGTCCGGGCTCTGGTGTGGAACGTGGGAACCTGTCGTCTCGCGCCCGCGAGCGACCTGTGGCGCCAGCGTGGGCCTGCGGTCGCTTGTGGAAGGGAGAGCTCCAAGCGGCTGATCCGCGAGGGGTTGCGTACTGATGCGGGGCACAGGGGCGGACCTGACCGTAGTAGCTGTGAAGGTCCCGTAATGGGGCTGGAGCGAAGGGGAAGGGTCATCTTGGTTTGGTCACTGGTCAACCGCCCTCGGGTGGGAGGAGCCGGATGAGCGAGCCGAAACCTGTCGGCAAGCCGTTTGCGATTTCCAAGCGGCTGGTCTGGGAGGCATGGCGAAGGGTCAAGGCCAACCGGGGTGCTGCGGGTGTTGACGAGGAGTCGATTCTGGCGTTTGAGGCGAACCTGAAGGCGAACCTCTACAAGGTCTGGAATCGGATGTCCTCGGGGAGTTACGTCCCGCCGCCGGTGAGGGCGGTCGAGATACCGAAGAAGTCGGGCGGATCGAGAATGCTCGGGGTGCCCACTGTCGCGGACCGGGTCGCTCAGACGGTCGCGTACCTGTACTTGGAGCCCGAGGTGGAGCCCGTGTTCCACCGGGATTCGTATGGGTATCGGCCGGGACGGTCGGCTCATGATGCGTTGGGGACATGTCGGCAGCGGTGTTGGCGATATGACTGGGTTCTGGATTTGGACCTGAAGTCGTTCTTCGACTCGCTCGATCACTCGCTCGTTCTGAAGGCGGTCGCTCACCACACGGACCTGCGGTGGATCCTCCTCTACGTGGAGCGGTGGCTGAAAGCGCCGCTGCAACTGGAGGACGACACCCTCAGGCAACGGGATCGCGGGAGTCCGCAGGGCTCGGCGATCTCGCCCGTGCTGGCGAACATCTTTCTGCACTACGCGCTCGATATGTGGCTTGGCCGGGAGTTCCCGGACGTGCCTTTCGAGCGCTACGCGGATGATGCGATCCTGCACTGCGAGAGCAAGCAGCAGGCGCAGATCGTGCTCGACGCGATCATCGCGCGGTTGGCGGCGGTCGGTCTGGAGTTGAATCTGGACAAGACCCGCATCGTGTATTGCAAGGACTCGAACCGCGCCGGCTCGCACGAGCACGAGCAGTTCACGTTCCTGGGGTACACGTTTCGGCCGAGATTGGCGCGGAGCAGGGCTGGCGTGAAGTTCGTCAGCTTCCTCCCGGCGGTCTCGGAAGATGCCGCGAAGGCGATCCGTCGCCGGGTCAAGCGCTGGCGGCTGCACTTGTGGAGCGGGCAGACTCTCGCCGACCTCGCACTGGAGATCAACCCGACGGTGCGGGGCTGGATCAACTATTACGGCCGCTTCTACCGGACCGAGCTGATCCAGGCTCTCAAGCGCATCAACGACTACTTGATGCGCTGGGCCATGCGGAAATACAAGCGGCTGCGCGCCCGTCCTGTGCGCGCGAACCGGTTCCTGGCGGCAATCGCCAAGCGGGAACCGGTGCTGCTCGCCCACTGGGCCTGGGGAGCGCAGCCGACGGCTGGATGACAAGAGCCCGGTGAGTCGAGAGGCTCACGCCGGGATCTGCGAGCGCCGGGGGTGAAACTCCCCCGGCGACTCAACCCCTTTTTCGGCATGGGCTTCGAACCCGGGGTTTTGTTCGGCCACCCGTTCGACTTGCTTGGATTTAGGGGTTGAGGTCGTAACGGTCTGTGTCGTTTTCGCGCTGGTTCTCCCACCTGGCGGCGTCAACCACGGTCGTGCGGAGGTGAAGGAGTGGCGTCTTTGACCAGGACGTTGGTGCGGAATAGCACAAAGTTGTATGCTCGGAGCCTTACCAACCATCAATCCGAGGGAGGGTCGGTTGTGTTGACGCGAGGCAAAGCAGCCATCGCTGCAGCGGGTCTTGTCGCGACCGGAGGACTGGTCGTGGGAGCGCAGGCGAGCGGCCAGCCAACTGGCGGTGTCGTCCACGTGTACGAGTACGACCCGCCAACGAATGTTCCGGGGAGGATCATCCTGACCGGAGCGATCTTCGATCACGGCTTGGACCGCGCGGGCGTCGCCGGCCCGAATCACACCTACAACAAGCTGGTGCTGACCAAGGGCTCGTTTGAGGTAAATGTGGGGAAGATCAAGATCCACCAGCATCTCGATACGACGTCCTGCACGCTCGTCGTTCAGGGCTCAGGTCCAGCGCCGATTGTGACGGGGAGCGGGACGGGCGCGTACCAGGGGATCACCGGCACCAGCCACGCGAGTACCGGCTTCGTCGGCGTCTTTGCAAAGAAGCCAAACGGGAGCTGCAACATGAACGCCCCGGTCGAGACCGGCTTCGGCTCGGTGAGTGCAGTCGGGCGGTTCTCGTTGGGGTAGCCGATCGGCTCACCAGGCGGGGGCTGTCAGATGCCTCAACCACTGGCCTGTGGCTCGCCCAATATGAGCGCTTGACGACGGGCAGCGAGGGGCGCATCCCGCCTGGCTGCCGGAATGTTTCCAACCGGCCGAGACCGATCTGCATGACGCCTCGCGCGGCGAGCGCGGAGGTCCCGTCGCCAGCGCATTCGTGCTGCCTGCTGACCAATCGCGAGTCCTCTCGTGGCCAAGCGCAAGTCGGCGCCGGCAACGTCGGAGTGCTGGATCGTTGCCGATCCGATCGTGCCGTCGGCACGGGCTGCACTGTTGAAAGCACTCGCCCCGGGCAACGGGAGCGAGCGGGGGCATGGTGTCGGGCTTGCGGCCCTATCCCACGGTGGGAGAATGGGTCACGTGGCCGAGCACTACCAGCGTCCGGGCTGGTTCACGACGAACGTCTTCAATCGGGTCGTTGCCGTACTGACGCGACTGGGCGTGAGCGTATACGGGGCGCGCGTGCTCGAAGTCCAGGGCCGCAAGTCCGGGGAGTGGCGACAGACCCCGGTGAATCTCCTGCGCTACGAGGGCGCCGAGTTTCTGGTCGCGCCTCGTGGTCACACACAGTGGGTCAAGAACCTTCGCGCTAGCGGTCAAGGGAGGCTGCGTGTCGGCAGGCGCACTCAGTCGTTCCACGCGGTCGAGCTCGCCGACGACGAAAAGCCACCGCTGCTCCGAGCCTACTTGAAGAAGTGGAAGTTCGAAGTCGGCGTCTTTTTCGCCGGCGTTGGACCCGACTCTTCAGACGAGGAATTGCGCCACATCGCACCCGATCATCCAGTCTTCCGCGTAACCGGCACCTGATCGGTCGCCCACCTGAGTGATGGTCTGCGACCGCCCCGTCCAGCCGCAACCAGCAGTAGCGGAGCTGGATAGAGCGCCCCGGCTGCCCGCCAACGACCCCGTCGTCGCCATTGCGCTCGCCCGCCACCGGGGACTGTCGGACGATGAAAGCAGTTGTCAGTGGCGACGTCGCCTCGCGACTGCGTGACGCCTACACGGGTCACGGCGGCGGCGTAGCTTCTCTCGATCAAAAGCGGCAGCGCCGTACGGCGCGGGCCTAGCTGCTTACCCGGTGGAGCAGGCGCCGGCGGTGCTGGAGAGCGTGCTCCTCTCAACTCGTCCAACTCGGGCTTGGCGTCCTGCCGGCCGAGGCGCGGTTTTCCCGGCGATGCGGAAATCAGCGTCGTGGCGGGCCCGCCCGAGCGGGTTGAATGCCCACCAGTGGCGGAACCGTCGAACGGACGATTGGGGCCGGAGGCAGCGGACCGTCGGCGGGGCGATGTAGGCGGGCGGTCATCGGACCGACTTGATGCATAGCGCAGCGAGGTCCGTGCCGTACACACCGAAGGTTTGACACCCGATCCGGGTGGAGAAGAAGTCGGGAATGACCTGGCTGCCGTAGACGGCGAGCGGTGCCGCGTTGCGGGCCATGTCGAGTTCGAGCTTGCCGTAGGTCACGTAGCGGCCGGGGCCCGACAGCAGAGCGGCTCGCGCGAGCCGCCGTTGGTAGGCCGGGTCGTTGAAATTGGGGAAGGCACCCTGCTCAAGGACTGTGTCCAGCATCGCCCACGGATCCGGGTAATCGGCGATCCAGCCGACGTAGCCGAGGTCGAACGGTTCGTGCGGCCGCCCCTCCCGCAAGAACATCGTCTGAAGGGGAAAGGCTTGGATATCGACCTGAACGCCGATTGCCGCGAGGTCGGTCTTTATGATCTGCGCCTGCTCGAGGCAGGGGGGCCGTCGCAGGTATAGAGCACGGCCACCTTGCCTCCGCCATGCGCGAGCGCTCCGGCTTTCGCCAGATCAGGAGTGAGCGGGTAGACGTGTCCTCGGGCGTATCCCGGCATGCCCGGCGGGAGGTATTGATCGGTCGGGTAGTCGGGCGCCGGGGCGGCGTCCCCGACCTCCGCCAGCGCGTGACGATTGATCGCATAGTTCACCGCTTGGCGCATGCGAGCGTCGGCGAACAGTGGACGGTGCGTGTTGAGGTAAAAGAAATCGAGCCCTAGCCGCGGGGTGACAAAATATTGCTGTCTTCCGAGTTTGGCGACCGCGCTGCCCGCGCCATAGCGAGTAGAAAGCTCGGAGGCTAGGCTCCTCAGGTCGGCCGCGCCTGCGCCTGAGAGCCAGACGTAGTCGGCACGGCCCGCCTCACGTCGGCCACTGCCTGCCGGTACGGGGCGACCGTGAACTCGATCCGCGCGAAATGGCGCGGACGGCTGCCGTGGTAGTTCGGATTCCGTACGAGCACGATCCCGTGGCCCGGCGTGTAAGACGCAAGGTAGTACGGTCCGGCCGAAGGGAGCACCCGCAGCCCCCTGGGGTCGGACGGCGTGCCAGAGGGCACGGCGCAGAACGACGGCGTAGCGATACGGGTTGGGAAATCGCCCACCGGTTTGACCAGGTGGATCGTCAACGTGTCGCCGTTGGCGACGACGCCGTTGATGTGATCGGTCTTGCCGGCCATGTACGCGCGGGCGCCGACAACGTCAGCGAGATAAAACGCCGTGGCGCTGCCCATCCTCGGATTGAGCGTGCGCTCGATCGTGTCCTTGAACGTCTGCGCGGTGACCGGCTGGTTCGACGGCGGCGAGAAACGGAAGCCCGGACGAATCTTGAACGTGTACGTTCTGCCGTCGGCCGCTCGCACCGGCAGCGCCTCCGCGACTTCCGGGATGAGCCGCGCGGCGGCGGGACCGGACTCATCCGGATAGTTCAGGAGCTTCGCGCAGGTTGCATACAGCAGCTGCCACGACTCCGCGACCTCGTACGCGAGCGCCGGGTCCATCGAATCAACATCGAGCCCGGCCTCAATCCGCAGCGTGGCACCGCCAGAAGCGAGGGTTGCCGGCCCGGTCGTCGGCGCGTCGACCGTCACGAAGACATGTCCTGCGGCAACGGTGAGGGACTGAGGGCTGCCGCCGACGGCGATCCTCGCAGTCACTTTGTCCGTGCGAGGATCGATTCGCGTCACGGTGCCGTCACCGCTGTCGGCCACCCACACCGAACCCGCACCGACGACAACTCCCGAGGGCGAGGTCCCTACCGGGATCTTGGGATTCACCTCGCCCGTGCTCGGGTCAATCCGAACCACCGTGTTGTCAATCGAGTCCGCGACCCACACGCCGCCTTCTCCGAACGCGATCCCGGTCGGCCCGTTGCCCACCGGGATCGGCGTAACCAGCCCGCTCGGGTCAACGCGCGTGACGTTGTCACCCTCGGTGTCGGTCAGCCACACCGCCCCGTCGCCGAGAGCGATCGCCGCCCCGCCCGAGTTCGGATCGAGTTGCTGGACAACGCGGCCATTCGTTGGCGCCAGGCGCGAGAGCAGGCCCCCGAATGGCGCGACCCAGACGGCGTCGCCTTGCGACGCTACCCGTACCGGCCCTCCTCCCCAGACGTCACCAATCTGCTCAGTCGGGCCAACCTCGTCGAACACCGTGTTGATCGAGCTAACCAGCGCGCCGCTGCCGTCGGGGCTGGCTCCGGCCACCCAAATCGCGTTATTGCTCGCGGCCAAGCCGGTCGGCAGCTCGCCGACCGACAGCATGCGCAGCGCTTGTAGCGTCGCCGGATCGATCCGCGAGATGGTCTGGTCGTCCTGGTTTGCAACCCATACAGATCCTGAACCAAACGTAATCGCGCCGGGCCGGGTGCCAACCGGAACGGACGCGACGACACTATCGCTGCGAGGATCGATCACCGCCAACGAGTTGGCCGCCACCCGCACCGAACCGGCGCCTGAGCCCGATAGCTTGACCGCGGCGGCCACGAGCGCGGCGAACAGGATCGCGCCCGCGGCCGCGATCATCCACCCCCCGCGACGCGATCGACCAGCCGCTGCCGGCGGTGGCCTGGACGCTCGGGGCGGAGGGTCAAGCGCGGGGTCGTGCGCGAGGATCGCCCGCTCGAGCTCCTGCAGGTTAGGGCCGGGCTCGAGGCCGAGCTCTTCCACCAGCGCGTGCCGCGCCTTGCGGTAGCTCTCGAGCGCATCGGCTTGGCGTCCGGAGCGATATAGCGCCAGGATTAGCTGGCCCTGCAAGCGTTCGCGCAACGGATGCTCTGCAACCAGCGCCTCGAGCTCGCCCACCAGCCCCGCCAGCTCGCCGATCGCAAGATCGGCCTCGATCCGATCCTCCAGCGCCTCATGGCGTGCCTCCTCGAGCCGCGCGATTGCGCCCTGTGCGAACGGCTCATACGCGAAGTCCGCGAGCGGCGGCCCGCGCCACACTGTCAGCGACTCCCGCAGGCGCTCACCAGCACCTCGTGCATCACCTGATGCGGACAATCGGCGACCGTCGGCAACCAGCGCCTCGAAGCGGTCCACGTCGGCCCGAGCGTCGACCTCAAGCACATACCCGCGCCCGCGGGTGACGACCAGCCCGTCGCCGAGCGCCTTGCGCAGGTTCGAGACGTACACCTGCACCGTCTTCGCGGCGGTGGCCGGCGCCCGCTCCCCCCACAAAGCATCGATCAGCCGGTCGGTCGAGACCACCTCGCCGCGGTGCAGGAGCAGAACCGCCAGCAGTGCCCGCACCTTGGGCGCGCCCACGATCACCGGCCGACCGTTCTCGACGACCTCCAACGGTCCCAGGATCCGGAACTCGATCAAGTCTCGACCCCCACCCGCAACGCTATCGCTTTGCCCCGCAGGCGTGGCTTTCATGAGGCGCCTTTACCGGTCCCTAACCGCTCACAGGCCGCTCCTCACCGGCAAAGAGCACATTCCGGGCCGATCCGGTCGCACCCGGCGACCGGCCTAACAGGAGGAAGCACACCCATGCTCACCACCCAACACGTCAAGAAGGCCACCATCCTCACGCTCGCTCTAGGCGCGATCGCCCCAGCGGCAGCCTCCGCCAAGCCGGTCGGTCCCGATCGTGCCCCTTTCACCGCGCAGACGACCCCGATCGTCCAGATCACCACCCCGGGCAGCGGCTTCGACTGGGTCGACGCCGGCGTCGGCGCGGCCGGTGGCCTCGCGATCACGATGCTGGGGGTTGGAGGAGCGCTCGTGGTCTCACAACGACGCGCACGCCACCCCCATCGTCCCGCGACGCCGACCAGCTAACGAGCTCCCAGCTACGGCCAATACTACGAGCATCTCATGCCCACTCACGTGACGGAGTCTGACCCGGCTCGAATAGCCGCCGGGTCAGACTCGGTTTGGGGCGCTCGTGGCCAATCGTCGCGGCAATGGCCGTGCGTGGGCGACCGCGTAGCAGGCCCCGGCGGGCATTAGAACTCCACCGCCGGCGGCACGCTCGCGCTGGGTCTCGGCGCCGCATTGCCGTCGCTCCATCCGGGGCCATCGGATCGACGGCCGACAAGCATGCGCCCATGGGGCCGCAAGCCTGCACCGGCGACGCAGTCCATTCGTCGGCGTTACCCGCGCGGGACTTCTCCTCGTCCACGAGCGCCAACGCGATGGCGAACTGCTGCGCGCCCGCTCGGCTCGTAAAGGAGCCACGACACCACACCGCTGTGGCGGGAACGGCGCTGCTCCTTGCGGACACGACCGGTCGTGCCAGCCTGGCCAGCGCCGCCGTCAGTCGTCGAGTCGAGTCAGGCGCCAGAGGAGCTACTCCTCGACGCCTGGAGCGGCAGTCCTGGCGTCGATGCCGTCGTGACCGCTTTGGTGCTTGCGGCTCCCGACTTCAGTTAGCGCCGCGAGCAACGGTCGGGCTGATCCGTCGACCATGCGCGGCGTGCGCGTTTGTGGC
>CAVTRE010000008.1:0-235985 GCA_963737055.1 uncultured Solirubrobacterales bacterium
TCATGTGGGGCGCGCTCGGCGCCGCTCGCGACTCCTACGAGGTGGCGCTTGCTTACGCCCTCCGGCGCCACCAGTTCGACCGGCCAATCGCAAGCTTCCAGCTCACGCAACAGAAGCTCGTGGACATGGTCCTGGAGATACAAAAGGGGCTGCTCGTGGCCGCGCACACGGGCCGCCAGAAGGATGCCGGCACGCTGCGCCCCGAGCAGATCTCCTTCGGAAAGCTCAATAACGTGCGCCAGGCAATCGCGATTTGCCGCGAAGCTCGGACGCTGCTTGGTGGGAACGGAATCACGCTCGACTACACGCCTATGCGCCACGCCAACAACCTCGAAGCCGTACGCACCTATGAGGGAACCGACGAGGTCCACACCCTGATCATGGGGCGCGCGATCACACAGATCCCTGCGTTCGCCTAGCCCGACGGCCCGCGAGCTGCAATCCCCACGCCACCTCCAACCTCCACGATCGGCTACGTTCTCCGCTCGCGTCGATGACTGCCGCCTCGTCGCCGTCGTCGGGACGGCGGGGGCATCGACGCGGGTGGACCCGAATGCGATCGTGGCGGCGGCTTCGGGCGATGTTCGCATCGCGCGCGCGGAATGCGATCGCTGCGACTTGTCGAATCTCCCACGGGCGGGTCCGCGTACCGTATAGTGCTGCGGTCCGCTGGGGGCTGCGAGCCGTTGGGGCGGTTATGTATCGCGCGATTGAAGTGGTTGTTTCGAGGTCGGCTCTCCGACGCCGGTCGGCGGCCTTCGTGTCGGGGCTTGCAGCGCTGCTGGCCGTGCTAGCGATTCCGGCGGGCTCGGCGCGGGCCACCCCGGCGCCGACCCCGGTGCCGTACATGGGTTGGAACACCTATTACGGCGTTGGCGGGACCTTCAACGAGGCGACGATCAAGTCGGCGGCCAGCTCGCTGATTTCAAGCGGACTGGCACAGGCCGGCTACAAGATCGTATGGCTCGATTTCGGTTGGGCAACTGGGGCACGGGACAGCAATGGCAACCTGCTCGTGGATTCCACCCAGTGGCCCGACGGGATGTCCGGACTGACCTCCTGGCTTCATGCACAAGGACTTTTCGCGGGTATTTACACCGACGCGGGCACCAGCGGCTGCAGTGGACGGGGCGTGGGCTCCTACGGCCACTATCAGCAGGACGTCAACCAGTTCGCGAATTGGGGGTTTGACGCCGTCAAGGTCGATTTCTGCGGCGCGGGACAAGAGTGGTTAGACCAGCCTCCGAACGATCCTCGAACGCTGTACGCGGAGTTCTCTCAGGCGGTGGCTGCCGCTCCGCGGGCGATGATCCTCAACGTGTGCAACTTCTGGACGCCGGGACAGATCAACGGAACCGCTCCCTCGTACGCTGACTCATCTTGGGACACGTTCTCGTGGGCACCCGCAGTTGCGCAGAGCTGGCGGACCGACACGGATATCGGCTACCAAGGAAACATTCAGTTCCAGTGGGTCTTACGGAATCTTGATCAGGACTCCACCCTGTATCCCAACATTCAGAACGCGGCCGGGCCGCCCGGGTCCTCCGGGATCGGATGGGGTCACTGGAACGATCCGGATTATCTCGGTCCCGGGCTTGGTATGACGAGCACACAGGCGCAATCGCAGTTGTCGATGTGGGCGATGGTCGCGGCGCCGCTGATCCTGGGCAGCGACCCACGCTCGCTGTCGTCGACCAGCATCAGCATGCTCGAGAACTCGCGGGTGATCGCGATCGATCAAGACTCGCTCGGCGCGCAGGGATGGCCGATTTCACAGGCC
The DNA here is from genome assembly GCA_963737055.1 of uncultured Solirubrobacterales bacterium. GTDB lineage: Bacteria > Actinomycetota > Thermoleophilia > Solirubrobacterales > Solirubrobacteraceae > Palsa-465. The sequence goes on from CAVTRE010000008.1 coordinate 1,781, forward strand.
AGTACCGGCCACCAGGTGTGGGTCAAACCACTCGCCGGCGGCGCCCGCGCGGTCGCGTTGTTCAACCGCGGCGCCGGACCTCAGCAGATAACGACAAGCGCCAGCGCCGTCGGCCTACCAACGGCCAGCCGTTACACGCTCCTGAACGTCTGGACGAACCAGACCTCAACGTCAAGAGGCAAGATCAGCGCGTACGTCCAACCCGACGCCGTCGTCCTCTACCGCGTCATGGCCGACCCGGGCTGCACCGTCCCGCGGCTACTCGGCAAGACACTCCAGGCGGCACGCGCGAGCCTGAAGACCGCAAAGTGCAGCCTCGGACGGATCGCGCGCAGGCGCATCAAGCACGCCCGCCGCGGACGAGTAGTCGTCCAGAGCCCCCCGGCCGGATCGCATAGACCCCGGGGGGCGAAGGTCAAGGTAGTTCTCGCGAGCTGAACGGCGCGATCCTGTGTGGCCCGCGAACGAGGCGTCTCGGACGTGAGCAGCTGGTGGCGGTCTCGCGCGATCGACTTGTTTTCTCGACTGCGTCTGTCGCACTACGGGTTGACGATCTCGCCAGCTGCGGTGAGCGGGTCGATGTTTGCCGCGTCCGCGATGCCGGCGCGGTACTCGTCGGTGTTGGTGAGTGGTGGGGTCAGGTTCCGTTCGTAGCGGACTCGCTCGGCGGCGACGATCCGGAAGCCGATCTCGTGCTCGAGCCGCTCGGCGAGAGTCCACAGGCGGCCGGCCGCAGTTGCGTCCTCGTTTCGCGCGGCGACGCAGGCGAGACCCGCGAGGCAGTACGCCCCCAACCGCACGTCTCCCTCTTGCCGGCCGAGTGCGAGCGCCTCACGGTAGTAACGCTCGGCGGTGGGCGTATCGCCAGCGTCAAGATAGAGGTCGCCGAGGCTATGCACCGTGGCCGCACTACTGCCGAGTCCGTTTGCGCGCCGAATCTCGATGGAACGGGCAAACAGCTCGGCGGACCGCCGGAGATCGCCGAGGTCCCGGAGAGCCTCAGCGATGTGGTGCAAGGTGCGGGCGATCCCCAGCGCGTCGCCGAGGCGCTCGTAGATCGGAAGCGCCTGCTCCGCCCACGCGAGCGCGCTCTCCGGCGCGCCGGCTATGAACTCGGCGGCGCCGAGGCGAAGCAGCACGAGGGTCTGGCCGCGTTCATCGCCGGCGTCCCGGTAGAGCGTGAGCGCCTCTATCAGTGCCGCCCGCGCCCGCGCGGGGCGCTCGAGAAACACCAGCGCGTAGCCGAGCCCGGCGAGGGCCTCGGCGCGGTCTCCTGGCGAGAGTGCGGTCGGATCGGCCAGCGCCCGCTCGTACCACCGCTCTAATTCACGGATGCGTCCGGCCCCTAGCCAAGGCGTGAGGAGGGCATCGGCGAGCGGGAGAGCGCCGGCGATATCGTGGTCGAGCGCCCAGGCAAGCGCGAGTCCGACATTGGGGGCTTCGTGGCGCAGCCGGATCAGGTCATCGGTGCCCTCCCGGGGGCCGTCACCATCAGCGACACCGAGCGCGAAGTACCAGCGTGCGTGGCGGGCGCGAATCTCGTCGCGCTCGGCGCTTGAGTCGAACTCCTCGAGTGCGTATTCGCGCGTAGTCAGGAACAGAAAGAGCCGGCCGTCGTCGCCGTGGCGCACAAGGCTCTTGTCGATCAGTGACCGCATTGCATCGAGATCGGCGCCGCAGATCTGTTCCGCTGCCTCGAGCTCGAAGCTGCCGACGAACACCGCCAGCCGGGTGAACAGCCGCTGCTCGGGCTCGCTCAGCAGGTCGTAGCTCCAGGCGATCGTGGCCCGCATCGTGCGCTGCCGCTCGGGGAGGTCGCGCCGGCCACCGGCCAGGAGCGGGAGCCGCTGCTCCAGCCGAGTAAGGAGCTGCTGCTCGGAGAGGAGCTTGACCCGCGTCGCCGCGAGCTCCAGCGCGAGCGGAAGTCGATCGAGTCGCTCGCAGATCGCGTCGATCTCGGCGCCCGGCTCGTAGCCCGGCTCCACCTGCCGCGCTCGCGCGGTGAACAGCTCGACGGCGCTGTGGGGCGACAGCGGCGCCACCGGGTATTCCTGCTCGGCGGCGACCCCGAGCCGCTCCCGGCTCGTAACGATCACCCCGCAACCCGGAGCGCCGGAAAGCAGCTCGGCGACCGCGCGAGCTGCCTCGATCACATGCTCGAAGTTGTCGAGGACGAGCAACAGGGCTCGCCCGCGCAGATACATCGGCAGATCCGCGATATCGCCGAGCGCCGCCGCGATCGCCGCCGGTACCAGCCGCGCCTCGCTGACCATGGCGAGCGGAACCCACCACACGCCGTCCGGATACCGGTCGGCGAGGGCCGCCGCGAACGCCATCCCGAGCCGGGTCTTTCCCGTCCCACCAGTTCCGGTCAGGGTGATCAGCCGGCACGAATCAGCGAGCGTCATCAGCTCGGCAAGTTCGCGCTCGCGGCCGATGAGGGGCGTCGCCTGCACGGGCAGATGGACACGGCCCGGCGCTCGCCCGTCCGTCGTGGCGCCGGCGCCGGGCGCGGCGGGCTGCCCTCGGTCGGTTTGGAGCAGCGCCCCGTCCTGAGCGAGGATCGCTTCGTGCAGTTGCCGAAGCTCGACCGACGGCTCGATCCCCAGTTCGTCGACCAGAGCCGACCGTGCGGCACGGTAGGCGGCCAGCGCTTCCGCCTGCCGTCCGGTCCGGTACAGCGCCAGCATCAGCTGGCCCCGCAGACGCTCGCGGTACGGGTAGTCGCGTACGAGACGCTCGAGCTCGCCCAGCACCTGCGCCTCCCGGCCCAGCAGCATCTCGACCGCGATCCGCTCCTCCAGCACGGCGGCGCGTAGTTCGCCGAGCCGCGCGATCTCACCCTGCGCGAACGCCTCGTATTGAAAGTCGGCCAAGACGTCGCCGCGCCACAGCTCGACTGCGCCGCTCAGCGCGGCGAGTGCCTGATCTGGCCGTCCCGCCGCCAGTAGCGATCGGCCCTCGCCGATCAGCCGCTCGCACCGCTGCACATCGAGCTCGTCAGGCCCGACTCTCAAGACGTAGCCACCGGCAGTAGTGACCAGTCGCTCCCCGGCTGGGTGTGAGTGCCCGGCGGCAAGGGCCCGGCGTAGCCGCGATACGTGCACGTGCAGCCCCTTCGCGCCGCTCGCCGGCGGCGCATCCGCCCACAGCCCCTCAACCAACTGATCGCTCGACACGACCTCGTTCGCCCGCAACAGCAGCAAAGCAAGGACGGCCCGCGGCATCCGCCCGCCCAGGACGAGCTCACGCCCATCATCACCGACCGCTTGCAAAGGACCCAGGATCCCGAAACGCATACGCCTTCACGACCGTACTGATCCCCGTCGCTCCCCGCCGACCGAACACCGCCGACGGCACCCCACCCGCCCTTGCGATTATCGGGCCGCGGCGTTTACCGGACTGCAAGCCGGCTGCAACCGCACCGGATCACAGTGCTCGCACCACAACCCGACACGAGGTCAACCGATGCATCCCCAACTCACCCTCATCGTCGCCCAGCAGCACATCGCCGACCTGCACCGAGCCGCCGACCACAACCGTCTCGTGCGCGCCGCCACCACCACCAGCTGCGGCAACGACGTCCCCGCCCGCCGACACGCCGCTGCCGCGCCAGTCCCGTTCCTGCGCTGGCTCCGCCGCCGCCTGGCATAAACGCAGCGTTGCTCGCCGTTTTGGCCGCTGTGCTCGGTTTGCTCGTGTGCAGCATCGCCACTGAGCGCCGCAGCCTCCCCCGCGGTGAAATGCACACCCGGACTCGCCGAGGCGATCAATTCCACCCGCGCCCGCTCGACCAACCCGACCCCGTACGCGCATAGGGTCCGACACCACGGCGCCGGTGCCGATCAACCCGGCGCGCGGTGTCCGCCGGTCGGCATCTGGCGACTAGGAGGATGTCCGACTAGATCTGCTCGCGTTCCTGCGGAAGCACAACTCTTAGCGCACCGCGCGGAAACCGCCGCGACCGAGCGCGTAGTGGTTCAGGCGCGCCTGTGCACGATCATCACGGTACGTCCCGAGTGCGCCGCGACGGCGGCCGCCACGCTGCCGAGGAAAACGCCCGCGAGACCGCTCTTGCCGTGGGAGCCGATCGCGATCAGGCTCGCGTCGCGGTCGTCGGCGACGCGGGCGATCCCCTTCCACGTTGGCGCTTCGGTGAGCTCGAGACTCTCGGCGCGGAAGCCGGCGGCTTGTGCCAGCGAGGCTCCGTGCGCGGCGGTTTGTTCGGCAGCTCGTCTGACCTCGTCGCTAGCCGCCGCGTCGAACTCGACCCCTGGCGGCGGGATGAACCCGACCACGAACGGACGCCATACGGTCAGCACGATGGCGTCCCGTCCGCCCGCCAGCTGGCGGGCCGCCTCGTCGATCGCGAGCCCGGCCAGTTCCGAGCCGTCGTAGGCAAACAGGACCGGGCCAAGGTCGCCGGCGCTCATGTCGCTGCGCCGACCCGATCGGCCGCGGACTCCGCCGCGTCGCCGTCGCGCGGGCCGCCGTAGCGTCCGCCGGCGTCACAGGCGAGCGGCTCGGTCAGAACTGTCGCCCTGGAGGAGTCACGGATTCGCGCGAGCAGCGGCGGCGAGTACCACGCCGGCGCCTCGCCGCTCTGCCACGTCTCCAGTGCCGGCGCCGGCGGGCGTACCCCGCCGAGCGCATAAAGGGAGACCGCGAATAGCGTGCCGGCGCTAGCGATCCCAAAGCAGATCCACAGCGCGGACCGGGTGCCCGCCGCCGGGCTCCCGCCGACGGTCGTGGCCACATGTACCAGCACCGGCCCGACCGCGAATGCTGCAACTCCTCGCAGCAGCTCGATGATCGCGAACACGCGCTGCAGGGCGTTGTTGCGCAGCGAGAAGCCGGCGATGAACAGCGCCGGTGCCACCGAGCCGCCGACGCCGAGTCCGACTAGTCCAGAGCCGATCGCCATACCCAGCGACGTGGGCGGGAGGCGAGACAGAAGTACCAGGATCCCCGCGATCAGCGAGAGCATGCCTCCGAGCACGAGGTAGTGGAGACCCCGGGTACGGAAGACCACCCCAAGCACAACCGCGGTGATCAGCGCAGCGATGAATTCGGGGAACTGAAGCAGGCCAAGGTGCACAGGACTGAACTTGTCAGTGAGCAGGACGGCTGCAAGCGCGACCGCGGATATGGAGCTCGCCGCGGCGCACATCGCAACTGCGATCCCGCTCACCGGGAGTGTGCTGCCGAGCGGGCGAATGCACAGCAGCGGTCGCTTGGCGCGGTACTGATACACCAGGAGAACCACGATCAGCGCGAGCCCGCATGCCAGCGGCACGAGCGTCATGACGTCCACGAACGGGTGGGTGAGCAGCTCCGAGGCGCCGTAGAACAGGGCCACGCATCCCGCAGCAGCCAGTGCGACGGGGAGAGGGTTGCGAGTGGCGCTGCGGTCAGCCGGCGGCGCGTCCTGAAAGGTCAGCAGCGACAGCACCAGCGCCGCCGCCGCGATACCCGCGATGATCCAAAACAACGGACGCCACCCGTTGGCTTGCGCCTGGATGCCGCCCACCAGGGGGCCCAGGGCGACTGCTCCGAAGATGCAGACATTCAGGATCATCGCCGTCCAGCGCAACTTCGAGAGCGAAAACGAGACGACGAGAGGGGGCACGGCCGCGATCAGCAAGAGGCTCGTGCACAGGCCCTGCAAGACGTGGCCGGCGATGAAGAAGCCCGCGTCGGGCGCGGCCGCCGCGAGCACGGAGCCGAGTACCAGCAGTGCGGCATAGAGAACCAGCATCCGACGCTGGGGAAGGTGCTGAGCCAAGAGCACGGCCAGGACCGTGCCCACGGCATAGCCGGCGTTGGCCATGCCCGAGGTGAGGCTCATCGCCTGCAGACTTATGTGCAGGTCCTTGGCGATGATCGGGGTGATCGGCTCGAGTGCCGCCGAGAGCGCCAGGTACGGGACGAGGGCGAAGATCACCATCGCCGCGGCCGCCGGATAACGGCCGGTCCAGGGGCCCTGTCGCATCAGTCGATTTCCCAGTCCACGACGGCCGTCTCATGATAAGCCCACGGCGCCCCGACGATCGGCCAGCCGCCCCGCCCCGGTAGCACGAAGCCGCGGGACAACAGCTGACTCGGCCATCGGGTCGCCGCCGTAGGACTCAGCTCTTCATCTTTTAGGAAAGCGGCACGGGGCGCGTTTGCGGGTAGCCGAGGGGAAGGATCACCGCCCCGCTGGCGCGGTCGTAGATCACCTGCCAGTAGTAGTAGCCGTAGTACGCGCGCGGGTCGGCATGCATCGATTCGGCGTAGTCCTTGACCGCTTGTACGTATCCGACGCTGTTGTTGTAGGCGTACACCGCATTCGTCAGATGGCTGGGTGCCCCGTTCGCGACCAGGTAACGCGCCGCGCCGAGGATCGCGTCGCGCGGGTTGTGGACGCTCCCGTTGCCGTACCGGGCCCAGGTCGCGGGGAGGAACTGCATCGGCCCCTGCGCGCCGGCCGTGCTGACCCCGTCGACGCGCCCGAACCTGGTCTCGATGAACTCGATCGCCGCCAGGTATTGCCAAGGGACGCCGGATCGCTCTTGCGCGCGCTCAAAGTATCCTCGCAGCGTGTCTGGCGGTGGCGGCTCGACGATCCTCCACCGCGGAAGGTTGCGCGGCCGGGTGGCGATCGTCGACAGCGCGGCGGCGGCGGCGAGGTTCGCGCGCGTGCTCGACCGAGCCCGCGAGGCCAGCAGACCGAGCGTCGCGCGGCGCTCGGCTCGCGTCTCGCCAGCGAGCCTTCGCGCCGCCAGCTGCTCGACCAGGGCGGCGCTCCCAAGCTCCCGGACGCTGCTTGACGGGTCATCGATCACCGTCTGTGCGTGGTCGACCGCGGCCGCGAGCTGGCGGCGGATGGATCGAACGGGCGCCTCTGGTCGCGGCCGGACGGGCGGCGGCGCGCCGCGGTCGGTCCGGCGGTTGCCGGCGCCGGTTGTCGCCAGGGCGATCGCTACGGCGGCAATGACGACAACCAGCACACCGGCGCCAAGCGTGGCGCGAATCCGCAAGTTGGGCACGTGCCCATGGTCCTCCAGACGGTCCGTCCCAACAAGCGGCTACCCCGCCTTACGAGCGCAAGGTTTCCGCCTGCCACCAACGACGAGCACAAGGAGCCCCGGGCAAAACTCGAAGCGACTCGCACACGGGCGCTTCCGCGTCCGGACGGCATCGACCGCCGCTGTCGCTTAGGCGTCGACCTTCCGCTCGTCGCGTCGCAGCTGCGGCCGGAATCGCATCTGGGAGAAGCGCTGCAGACTCGAGCTGCCGGTTGGCGCGAAGCTGGCGTCGCTCGCGCAGGCGAAGCGAGCGCGCCGCTACTGGCGAATCTCGGGGCCGCGTCCCGCGGCGTCGAGACCCTGCCGGGCGACATCGTCGGCGTGCATTCCTCGAGACCGACGCCGAGCACCAAAGAAGCGGTTTCGGTGCCGTCAATGGCCCCAGGGTGGCGAACATCTCAGGCGCACGCCACGCCATCGAAAAAATCTCGCACCGGCGCCGCCTTGTGGTTAGTCTGGGGACGATGTCGCCGGTCTCGCGTGGGTTTTTTCGGTCGCCAGCAGCCGGTCGAGGACGCGTCGCGTGTTCCGCCCGCCCAGTACGTCACGAGGTACGGCTGCCATTCCCGCACCTGTACTTCTGGAAGAGCGCCAAGTGGGTCCGGGGGCTGTCGCTTACGCCGGACGACGAACCCGGTTTGTCGGAGACCTACGGTTACCACGACCATGGACACCCGTGGCTGAAGCGGCGCTACCAGGGCGGCTGAACTGGCAGCTGGGCCGAGTGGTCGAACGAGTCGACGAGACCGCCCGGACCAAGAGCATCGCGCTCGACGTTCCGGAGTGGGCTGGTCACCTCGCGGGACAGCACGTCGACGTCCGCCTGACCGCCGAGGACGGCTATCAAGCGCAACGCAGCTACTCGATCGCGTCGGCTCCGGAGGACCCCCGCCTTGTTTTGACGGTGGAGCGCCTGGACGACGGCGAGGTCTCGCCCTACCTCACCGAGGTCGTCATGCCCGACGACGAGCTCGAGCTGCGCGGCCCGATCGGCGGCTACTTCGTGTGGGAGGAGTCGCTGGGCGGGCCGCTCTTGCTGATCGCCGGTGGCTCGGGGGTGGCGCCGTTTCGCGCGATGCTGCGACATTGGGCGGCCGCCAACAGCTCAGTGCCGACGAGGCTCCTGTACTCGTCCCGGTCGGTAGACGACCTGATCTACGAAAAAGAGCTAGTGGACGGCGCCTATCACGGCGTGGATGTGCAGATCGCACTCACGCGGCAGTGGCCGGACGACTGGCAGGGGCACCGCGGCAGGATTGACCGCGAACTGCTGCAGCAGGTGGCGTGGGCGCCGAGTGAGCGTCCGCTGGTCTACATCTGCGGCCCCACCGGGTTCGTCGAGGCCGCAGCGCAATCGCTCGTCGACCGAGGGCACGATCCCAGACGGGTCAGAACCGAGCGCTTCGGCGCGACCGGCACGTGATCGGAGGAGGGGAGAGGAGACATGGACGCACTGGACGGCAACGCAATCGCCGGAGCCCTCTTTGCGCACTTCGGCCACGACATGACGATGGCGGAGGTGCGAGGCGTCCACTGCCACCACGCTTCGATGATCGCGGAGCTTCGCGTCTACATGAAGGCGCCGGGCGCGGTGGCTCGATGCCGGGAATGCGACGAGGTCATCATGGTGATCGTCGCAGTTCGCGGCACCGAGCACTTCCACACGTCGAACATGGAGCTGCTAAGTCCCGCCTGACTCGACCGTACTACGACACGGCCGAACTCAGTGTCGACGGGCGCAAGTTAGGCGGAGCCTCTCGCTTCCGCCCGCCTGGCGCAACCGGGCGCACCGGTAGATGCCCCGGCGCGTCCGCACACGCCTTACAGAAGCGCCCCCACCCCGATCCGGGTGGAGGCGCTGGCGAGCTACTCAGCTGCTAAGCGTTAGATGTTTCGCGCTCGGTCGTGTCGACGACGCCGGCGCGGTTTTTGTGCGAGCGCTCATAGGCACGGGCCCGCTTGGCGCGGTCCTCGTCTCCCTCGCCCAACACAGCGATGACCTCGCTCACGGTCAGCTCGTCATAGCCGGGCCAGACATCCAGCAGGCGATCATGGCCACCCGACACGAATCGGCGGCGGCGACCGTACGCCGCATCCTCGACGCCATCGCCATCGCATCACCCGATGGCCCCGAAGACGACGCCGCCGTAATCACGCTACGCGTCATCTGACCAGACTGCCGTCGGGAACGAACGCGCTGCTCGGGCCGCCGTTCAAATCGACCGGATCGCACCACCGTCGACCGGGATCATTGCGCCGGTGATGTAGGAAGCGGCAGGAGAGAGCAAAAACGCCGCGGCACGCGCGAACTCTTCGGGTTCTCCGTACCTTCGGAGCGGGATGAGCTGGGACTGGCGGGCACGCACCTCGTCGGGGTCGCCGGTCAGCGCGTCGAATTCGCGGACGCGGTCGGTGGCGATCCTAACTGGTAACAGACCGTTTATCCGGACTCCGGCTGGGCCGAAATCATCGGCGAGCGCCTTGATCACGCCAGCAAGGCCAGGGAAAAGACCGTTGGAAATCGGGAGCCCGGCGAGTGGCACGCGAACCGACGCCGCGAGCACGAGGGCGATCGAACCGGCCGCCCCCGTCGTGGGGCCGGCCCCAGCGTCGTCCTCGCTTTGGCCCGCAAGATGCGCCGCGAGAACCCGAGCCAGCCGGACCGCACCGAGGAAGACGCTCTCGAACGCCGAGCGCCATTGGTCATCGGTAGTGCTTGAAATCGTGCCCGGTGGTGTTCCGCCCGCACTGATCAGTGCGCCGTCGAGGCGGGAAAAGCGTTCTTGAGCGGCCGCAATCAGCCGACCGGGGGTGGCGGGATCTGCGTTGTCCGCGGCGACCCAGGTCACGCCGCCGCCGGCCGCGGCATTCTGCGTAAGACGAATCGCAGCCGTGGACGCGGTGCTCTCCCGCGGCGAGCTGAGCACGATCCGGGCCCCTTCAGCGATCAGAGCCTCCGCCGCGGCGAACCCGAGGCCCCGGCTGCCCCCAGTCACCACGTAAACCCTGTTATCCAATCCGAGATCCATGCCACAAATTCCCCGCAATAAAAGCGCTGACCTGACGATTCGGCGTGCCCCGGGTTTCATCGCCAGGGCAAGCGATCGTACCGGCATGACCGACCGACGCACCACGGGAGTCCGAGTGACCGGCTATCCGCCAAACACATGGCCCCGCCTCTCCAGGCCGAGCGGACGCTAACTCAAGGCGCCGGGTCGCACTCGGCCGATCCCGTCGCGGAGCCTAGGATGACCACGCCGGGTCTGAGATCGCGTAGACCTCGGACGCGCGCTGCCGTCGGAAATGCTCGAGGATCAGAACGCTGACTATCGCGACGTACACACACCACAGCGAAGTCAGCTCGTCGACTCGAACCACCGCCGTCACGATCACCCCGACGAGACTGACGAGGCCGAACCATCGCAAGTAGCGGCGGCTCGAGATCAGCGCCGGCCCGCATGTCACGGCGATGTACAGCAGCCCGATGGAGACATCGTTTGGGGTATGTGTCGTGTAATCGATACAACGGGCCTGTTCGTGTGCTCCGACCGGATACGCGGTGACCTGCCACAGCAGATACGCACCCAACAGCACCCCGACGCACGCCATCGCCATCATGACCCGCGATCGCCTCCGGTCTGGCTCGAGCAGCATGAATCCGAGCGGCACGATCGCCGGTAACACCGCGTGCGCGTAGAGAATGTACGCCTCCTTCGCAGCGTCCCCCAGCCCACGCGAGGCTTCACCCCGGAGCCCAAGCCAGACAAAGCCCTCGACGAGCTGATGGATGCCAAACAGCAGCGGTAGCGCGCCGACGATCAGTTCGCGCCGCCCGCGCACGCAGCGCAGCGTCTCGACACCGACGCCAGCGACGACCGCGCCAGCGACGAAGTCAGCCTGCGGCGAAAAGCACACGCGCTTGACCCTAACGCCACTGGACGCCGGCCATCCATCAGCCGACCGGGGACGGGACCCATTACCGAAGCGGGCGTCTCCCGCGCCCCTTCCGCGCGCAATGTCCGGGGGCGGAGGCGGTCGGCTGCGATACGCTGAGTCCGGCGAGCGAGGTTGCCACCAGTCCGCGGAAAGGGACGTTCCCACCTCGCAAAAGTGCGTGCCGAACCGGTTGCCTGACGCCCTCTCCAGCCCGAACGCGGACCCGGGCGAGCGGAGGTAGCCGTCATGCCAGCGCCACGGGAAGTCCATCACAGCCTGCCCGCCGTCGAGCGGGTCGAGCACCATCGCAAGGCCGCGAAGGAGCTCCTCCGCGCTGCGCGCGCCGGAACGGCCGACGCGGTTGCCCGTCTGCAGGACGCGCTCGGACAGTTGCCCGGTGAGCTGCGTTTGGCCGATGCCCAGCGCGCAATCGCACGAGAGCATGGTCATTCGTCCTGGGCGGCCTTCCGTCGCGATATAGAACGCCAGGCCGGCGAGCCCGAGCGGACGGTGGCGCGTATCGGGCCGAGAACTCCCGCCCGCTACGAGGAGGCCGCCAGTTCACTACTACGCGGGCTCGTCAGCGGGGATGAGCGAGCTCGGCGCCGCGTGCGAGCGCACGTTCCGCGTCTTGTCGCGGTCAATGACGCTGTGCTGGTCGAGCGCGCGACGATCGCCGATGCTCGGCTGGTCATCGCGCGCGAGTACGGGTTCCCGACTTGGCGTGGGCTGGTTGAGGGGCTGCGAGAGGAATCGGCGGGCTGGCAAGGCGCTCGCCAAGATCGTGATCCGGTGGCGGCGGCGCTGGCGGCGATCGGCATAGGCGACGCCGTCGCGCTGAAGCGTTTGCTCGACGCGCACCCAGAGTTGGTGCACCTCGAGCTCGGGGCTGGGGGCTCGCTACTCGGCGAGGTCGCCGAGCCCGACGTGTTCGGGACCTCACTCGGCCAAGCGCTCGGGGTGGACCGGGCCTGCGTTGATCTGCTGATCGAGCGCGGAAGCGACCTCGACGGCCCGCTCGGTCTCGCGGCGTGCTTTGACCGCCTCGAGCTCGTCGAGATCCTGCTCGCCGCCGGCGCCCAGGTGGAAGCGCGCGGAATCCACGGCATAACGCCGCTTGAGACGGCTATATACCACGCCTCCCGCGCCTCGGTCGACGTGCTCGCGGCGATCGAGCTGGTCCCCGACGCGCCGTGGGTCGCGGCCGGCGCTGGACGCATCGACCGGCTTGAGCGTTTCCTGGACGGACGCGGGGGGTTGATCGCCGAGGCCTACCTGAACCGGCCAAACCCCGCCGACGTTGGATGGCTGCACCGCCTGCCGGCACGCGATGTCGCTCAGGACGTCCTCGACGAAGCGCTTGTGCACGCCGCCCAGAACGAACGCCCCGAGGCCGTCGCCTGGCTGCTCGATCAAGGCGCCGATCCGAACGCCGGCCCCTACCAAGGCTGCGGTGCGCTTCACCTCGCCGCCGCTTTCGGTGCGATCAAATGCGTTCGTCTCCTGATCGCGGCCGGCGCCGACATCGACCGGAGAAACGACTTCAACGGGGACAACGCGCTCGGATGGGCCGAATACGCACTGGAACAGGAGCGACCTGGCGACCCCGGCGTCACCGCGGTCCGCGACTACCTGCGGAGCCTGGGGTCACGCCCGGCGGTGTGGGGCGCGTGAGGCCCCCCACGGCTCACCCAATCGCTACACCACAAGTGGGCGACTCCGCCTGTAATCGGTGTGGACTCCGCCGATGCGCTCGACCCACATCCACGACGGGGTCAGGCCGAACACGTCGCGGTAGTACGCGATCGCGCGCGGAACGTCAGAAACTTCAAGGACCGGATTCGCGTGGTTCCACCGCGTTGACTCGGATCCTTCGCCCGGCATCACGCCTCCCTTCCAAGAATGCAGGATTGGGAGCCGAGTCTCCCAGATCACGCAGCCATCGCTCGTCGATGAGACGCTCGAGCACCGAGCGAGCGGAAATCCGGCTCTTTACCCTCGTTGCGCGGAGACCGGGAGGCTGGGCTTCGATAGTCAGGCCCGGGTGCGTGGCGACCCGAACGGTGGCGCCTCGGTGGCAGCGAGGCCTGCGATGAAGATCCTGGCTTGCCGGCGGGCGAGTTGGTCCCAGCCAGCTGCGGTCGGGAGTGGTTGGGCGAGCATCGCTCCGGTGATGATGATGTCGACGGGGGTGGCGTCGGTTCGGATCGTCCCGTCGCGGCGTCCGCGGGCGAGGACCCGTTCGAGGAGGTTTCGGATCTCGGTTTGAAGCGCGGCGATCTTCTCGTCATGGATGACCGGGCCACCGTGAAGCGGGAGGACGAATTCGCTGCGCGCCGCGATCGTCTGTTCGAAGAAGTGCTCGAGTGCCGCGGGCGCCGGCTCGTCGCTCAGCGCCGCGGCGCGCGCGTGTTCGAGGACGAGGTGGAAGGAGCGCAGCGTCAAAGCCTCCAGGAGGGCGGGGCGCGTCGGGTAGTGGCGGTAGAGGGTTCCGATCCCGACGCCCGCATCGTCGGCGATCGTCGCCATCGGCACTCGCTCGCCGTCGCGCCTGACCGCGATCGTCGCGGCGGCGAGGATACGTTCGCGATTGGCTGCCGCGTCACTTCGCGGTCTCCGTGCGGCGCTCCGCGCCTCTGCCGGTGCTTCAGACATCGCGGAAGTGATCGTGCGACTCAGCGACCTGAGGGGCTCGCATTCGGTAGGCTCCAGTCATAAGCGGATGATTTCGTCCGCTTAGTCTACGATAGAGGAGCCCGATGAACGACACCACGCCGGCCCAGAGTCAGCCTGCAGAGCCCATTCCGGCCGATGATCCCGGGCGGGTCCTGACGCACGTAAGCCCCAACAAGGATGAGTCGCTGCCTCACCTGGGGGTGGTTGGCGACACGTACACAATCCTCGTGTCCGGGGATGACACCGCTGGGCGCTACACGCTCATCGACATGTACGTCCCGCCGGGCGGCGGCCCGCCGCCTCATCGCCACGACTTCGAGGAGATGTTCACTGTGCTTGACGGTGAGATCGAGCTCACCTTCCGCGGCGTCACCGGCGTCGCGACGGCCGGCGACACGATCAACGTGCCCGCGAACGCCCCGCACGTCTTCCGGAACGCCTCCGAACGCCCCGCACGGCTGCTGTGTCTCTGCTCCCCCGCGGGCCAGGAGGAGTTTTTCAAGGAGGTCGGCGTGCCGGTCCCGCACCGAACCGAAGCTCCGCCCGCGCTCGACGACGCCGCCACCGCCGTGTTTATCGCCAAGGCGACCGCACTCGCCCCGAAGTACCGGACCGAACTTCTGCTCGACGAGCCAAAGCCCTGACCGGCTATACCCGAAAGGGACAGCCATGAGCCAGCAACAGCGCGACGCGCTTGCCCAGCTGCTGCGAGACGCGCCGTTCGATCTCGGCGGCGACGTGGCCCGCGTCAGACCTCGCGCGTCGCGCCGAAACGCGGCTGATCACGGTCGACTACCGCCTGGCGCCCGAGCACCCACAGCCCGCCGCGATCGAGGACGCCGTCGCTGCCTACCGCGGACTATCTCGGTGACAGCGACCGCGCCGCGGAGCTCGTCAGCCCGATCTTCGCCGACCTCACCGGGCTGCCGCCGCTTTGTGGGCCTCTTGCTTTACCCGCGAGGGCCAGTTTGACCTTGTCGTCGACTACGAAGGGGGCGCTGAGATACGACTGACCGATCACTATCGGGTCTCAGCCGGTCGGGGCGATGATCACCGGCTGATGCGTCGGGACCGGACTCCCGCCCGCAGGTTCTTGAGTGACGAGGATCTCGCTGACATCGCGTAACTGGCCGGGCACGCTGACGTCGGCGGCCCCGTGCGCGTTCACGCTGAACAGCGCTCTGGCCGGCACAGGAGAGCCATCCGCCCGGGCCAGCCATACCTCGTAGATACGGCCCGCCGGTGGCGGGGGGAGGCGGCGAACGATCAGCTCGGCCCGGCCGCCGCTGATTCGCAGCTGGGCTGTCGCGGGTGACCCGACCACCCTCGCCTGGAGGACCCGAGAGCTCGACCCGCTGCCGGTCACGCGGGTGGCGAGGATCACCGTCGCCGCCAGCACGGCAGCGCCGGTGGCTGCAAACGCGAGAGCGTTCCTCGGCACCCGCGCCGCGAGAGCCGCGGGAACCCGGGGGCACCAGCGGCCGGGGCGGCGGCCTCGCCCCTCGGCGCTGACGCCGCGCGACACTCGCTGCCAGAGATCGTCAGGCGCCGGGAACGGCGGCGCGGCCATGGGCAATACGTCGACGACGCGCTGAAGTGCGTCGACCTCGTCGCAGCAGACGCGGCAGTCGTTCAGGTGTCGCCCGTACGCCGCCGCTTCCCCGGGCTCCATCGCCCCCAGCACCCATACCGCCGCGTCGTCGCGATCGTGGAGGCACTGGCTCTCGGGGCTCATCGACGACCTCCCGCGCCGCTCGCGACACCGACCTGCGCCCGGTTGCCGAGGGCGAGGCGCATCCTGGTCAGGCCCAGCCGCATCCGCCCCTTGACCGTACCCGCCGGGATGTCGAGCATCTGAGCGATCTCGGTGTGCGTGAACCCGCCGAAGTACGCCAGCTCGATCACCCGACGCTGCTCGGCCGGAAGCTGCTCGAGCGCGCCTCGCACGTGCCGCGCCTCGTCTCGCCGTTCGACTTCATGATCGGTTCGCTCACGCGCCGCCATCCCCTCGGCCGCGACGTCATCGCTGACATTGCGGCCGGTCTTGGCGGTCTCGTGTCGGAACGAATCGATCGCCCTGTTGCGGACCGCGCCGAGCACCCAGGCGCCGACGCTTCCCCGGGCACGGTCAAACCGCCCGCCGCGCCGCCACAACGACAGGAAAGTCTCCTGAACGATGTCTTCGGCGATCGACTGTCGGCCGCACATGCGGTAAGCGAGCGAGAACGCCACCGCGGAGTAACGGTCGAACACGACCTCGAACGCAGCCGCGTCCGCGTCGTCGACGCGCTGCATCAGAGCCTCGTCGGTCAACGCGCGCAGCTCGGAGGCGCGAAGGGCGACCGGTGTTCGGAGCTTCAGACGCTTGCCATATCGAGTGGAACGCGGGAGCAGGCGGCCCTCTGCCCGGGGGATCCCCGGGCCGTGTGCCGTCACGGCGGCGATCAGCCCTTCTTGATCAGCGGATCGCCGTTCGCGGGCTCCCGCACCACACCATCGGTGGCCGGCTCGACCGCCGCTTTTACGGAACCAGTCATCAAGTCTCCCTGCCTGGGATTAGCCCGGATCCGTCAGCCCGGGTACACAAGGTGATTCGAGCCGGCTGCCGATTTGGATCACATTCGCCATCCGACCCCACCCAGACCCGTCAGAAACGAACGAGCCGGGAGGGTGAGCGGCCGGAGCCCAACTTCGGTCCCGGCGCCAACGGCGCCCCGAGGCGGGCGAAGGCGACCGAGACCACGTTGAGACGGTGCTTCTCCCCGGATAGTGATCCGTTCCGCCCTCTACCTCGAAGTACTTGGTGTCGGAGAAAAATCCACTGATCGGAATGACCAATCATGCTCGGACTTGACAATCCCATCCACCTGGCGTTCATCCTGATTCTGCTGTTGGTGGTGTTCGGAGCCAAGCGGCTCCCCGAGATGGGTCGCTCACTCGGGGCAGGGCTGCGCGGCTTCAAGGAATCGATCAGCGGCGACGAGCCGCCGTCGACGCTCACCGTCCACACCGTCACCACTCCAGTTCAGCCGGCCTCGACGACTGAGCAGAGCGACCGTCCCGCCGAGCCGGCTCATCGCGAGCCCGCTGGGACAGCCGTGTAACCGCCGGACCTGAGCTACCAGATGCAGATGCCGAACGCCATCTCGTCGCTTCGCTGGCGGCCGATCGGGCACACCGACCAGCTCAGCGTCGTTGGTCATCTCGACGAGCTACGCACTCGTTTGATCGTGTCGCTGCTCGCAGTCGCGGTCGCGTTTGGGATCTGCTTCTGGCAGAACAATGAGCTGCTCCGCGTGATCAACGAGCCGCTGGCGCACCAGACCCAGGAGCAGGTGCGTGACGGACGCGGGCCGCTGGGCGCGACCTACACCGTTCAGCAGAGCGCTCGCGATGTCGCCGAGCAGCTGGACACCGTGGCCGGTGTGCTCAGCGCACAGAGCAAGACGCCGGCCGCGACGGCCGCGCTGGCGCGGGTGCGGCAAAGCCTCCAGCGGGACGTGTCGCGGCTATCGGCCGCGCCGACGGGCGACAAGCCGGTGACGCTCGGGATCGGCGAGCCGTTCACCACGACCGCCACCGTGGCCGGGATCTTCGCGCTGATCCTGTCGCTACCGGTGATCCTGCTTCAGGCCTACGGGTTTCTCATGCCGGCGTTCGACCCTTCCCAGCGCCGAAGAATGTTGCCGGTGACCGTCGCCATCCCCGTGCTGTTCGCCGTCGGTGTCGCGTTCGGCTACGAGGTCGTCCTCCCAGCGGCGCTGCACTTTTTTCAGAACTTCAACAGCGGCGAGTTCAACGTCCTCGTGCAAGCCAGTCAGTACTACAAGTTCGCCGCCACCACACTGTTGGCGATGGGGCTGTTGTTCCAGATCCCGGTAGCGATCATCGCCGTCACCCGGGCCGGCGTCGTTACTCCGCGCCAGCTGCGACACAACCGTCGGTATGCGGTCCTCGCGTGCGGCTGCGTCGCCGCTGTCTTGCCCGGAGACGCGATCACGATGCTGCTCGAGACTCTGCCGCTTTACCTGCTGTTCGAGGCCAGCGTGCTCGTCGCCTCGATCGACGACCGTCGCCAGCGAGCCCGAGCAGCTCGCGCTCACGAGCGCGAACGCGACGCCGAGACACCGGGTCTCTAGTCCCCGGGCACCGGTTTTGATCTAAACCGCGCGCCGTTCCGAAGTCATTAGTAGACGTGTCCAACACGAGTAAAACAACACGACCCCAGCGGTCCGAAAAGGAGCATGCAGCCCATGGATGAGATGAACATTGAAGCGATCAACCTCGAAGCCGTCGACGTCGACGGCGCGATCCGGGAAGGCGCCGAGGAAGTGGCGGGTGACACTCGCATGAGCTTTCTGCGCAAAGGCGCCATTGCGGGGGGAGCGGCGCTTAGCGGCGGAGCCATCCTCAGCGCGCTAGTCCCGGGCGTCGCGCTGGCTGGCGGTCGCCCGCCCGCCACGTTCGGCAAGGGCGACATTGGCATCCTCAATTTCGCGCTCACGCTCGAATACCTTGAGCGCGCCTTCTACAACGAGGCCACCGCCAAGGGTGCGATCACCGACCCCAAGACGGGCACCTTCCTGAAGGTCACCACGCACGACGAGCGCAAGCACGTCGCCTTCCTCCAGAAGGCTCTCGGCAAGCACGCGGTCAACGAGCCGAAGTTCAACTTCCACGGCACCACCGCCGACCAGGCGACTTTCCAGCAGACCGCGTACGTGCTCGAGAACACCGGCGTTCACGCCTACCTCGGACAGGCCGGGAACATCAAGACGCCGGCTTACCTGCTCGCGGCCGCGTCGATCGTGACCATCGAGGCGCGCCACTCCGGGGCGATCGGGTCGATCATCAACAAGGCGATCAACCCGAACGGCGCGTTCGACAACGGCCTCCCGGCCAGCGCGATCCTCAAGGCCGTGAGCGGCACCCACTTCATCGTCTAACCGCGCACACCCTGCCGGTGCTGGGGGGACTGGCTAGCACCGAGCAGACGCGCTCTCGGACGGCCTCGCCATCCGTCCGAGAGCGCATCGCTCCATCGGGACACCCTCCCGCAACGCACGCCTCCGGGATCAGATCATGATCTTGCCGCCGGCGATGTCGAGCGTGATGCCGGTGACCCAGGAGGACGCGTCGGAGGCGAGGAACAGGGTCGCGGCTGCGACGTCGCCTGGCTGACCGATCCGTCTCAGCGGGAAGGACTCAGCGAGTTGCCGGCGCACCTCCGGTGTGGTCCAGCTGCGCAGGCGTTCGGTCTCGATCGAAGAAGGCGCGAGGCAGTTCACACGGACGCCATCTGCACCGACCTCGCTGGCGAGATGGCGTGTGAAGGCGACGACGCCCGCCTTGGCGGCCGCGTAGGCGGCGTTCGAGCGGGCGGGCTGACGCCCGGCGGCTGAGGACATCGTGACGATCGAGCCGCGCCGGCGCTCGACCATCGGCCGGAGGAAGGCGCTGACGGTGAGAAATGTCGACGTGAGATCGGTGTCGATCACCTCGCGCCAGTGGCCGGGGGTCTCCTCGATGGTCGGGACCGGCATGCCGTTGCCACCGGCGAACGCGGCGAGGATATCCACGGCGCCGAGCCGGTCGTCGACCGTGTCGGCCAGTCGGCGCATCTGATCCTCTTGGGTACAGTCGGCGCACAGCGCAATGACCCGCGCCTCGGCCAGGCGGATGCTGTCGGTGACCGCGCTCAGCGCCGCTTCGTCCCGGCCGACGACAGCCACGTCGACGCCATTGGCCGCCAGCGCGCGGGCAGTGGCTGCGCCGATGCCGCGCGACCCGCCGGTGACGACGGCGACCTTGCCGGCCAGGTCGGGGTAGCGAGGCTCACCGCCGGTCCCGTCGTCGGCCCGGGCGCTCACCGTCCACTTGCTCCACTCGGCGGTGTCTCTGTGCCAGCTCGCTGCTCGGCCGGCGGTGCGAACGGCGGGGGCCCGCCGATCGGGCTTAGCTGGATGCCGGCGAGCAGCCAGCGACGGTCGACGCGCACGGCGATGTGAGTGGTGCGGAACTGGCCGTCTACGGGCTGGCCCTGGTATGACGCGTGCTGGATGTGGCGCGCGATCGTCACCGCCGCCTCGCCGTAGACCCGGGTCGCCGGATCCTCGAGCGCCAGCGAGCCGGTCACGAGGTCGCCGGACCGATAACGCTCGAGCCACTGCCCCTTGTCGAGCACGAACCCGAGGGGTCCGACGAGCATGAAGTCCGAGGTGGAGATCGCGTCGAGCGTGCTCGTGTCGGCCCCCATCTCGGCCTGGGACCAGGCCATCTCCAGCTCCTGAATCGCGTCGATCTCTGTCTGCTGATCGTTCATCGAGGCTCCCGTGGTCTAGGTCTTACCCTTGTTCGGCAGAAGCATAGATGTAAAAGTCTTTGATGTCAAAGTCTTTGATATCAATGGTTCCGGGACAGCCGCCGCCACCTCCCCTTCGACTCCTGGTCGGGGCGATCGATGAACTCGAGGCGTTCCCGCGGTCTGGGTCTCTGAGACAGCGAATAACGAGACTGGAGCGAGTCCTAGATGAGCGCTATCACCGACCTCTTCGCCGGCGTCCCAGTATCCGATCTGGATGTCAGCATCGATTGGTACACGCGCTTCTTCGGTCGGCCCCCGGACCATCGCGTTGGGGACGAGATCCTCTGGGAGATCGACGAGCACGCCACGCTGTTCATCGAGCCAAACGCGGCGCAGGCCGGCAGCGGGCGGATCACGCTCGGCGTAGCGGGCCTTGACGCGCTCCTTGAGCGTCTCGCCGCCCAGCGCATCGAGCACGAACCGCTCGAGACCTATTCGAATGGCGTTCGCCACGTGAAGGTCCCCGATCCGGATGGGAACGCGATCGCGTTCGCCGAG
The DNA here is from genome assembly GCA_963737055.1 of uncultured Solirubrobacterales bacterium. GTDB lineage: Bacteria > Actinomycetota > Thermoleophilia > Solirubrobacterales > Solirubrobacteraceae > Palsa-465. The sequence goes on from CAVTRE010000008.1 coordinate 22,325, forward strand.
TCGCCCAACGCCGCATGACTGACGCCTCGCGACCGTGGGCGCGCCGGTCGTCGGCGCGATCCAGGTCCAGTCAGATGGGCTCATTCAGGCCCACGTTTCGATGCTGCTGATCGACCGGCACCGGGTGACGGGTCAGTTCCTCGAGCCCGGGCTTAGGCGTGGGCGCCTCGCTGGAGCAGGTGCAGTTTGAGTTGGTGACGGGATTTGACTCCGAGCTTGCGGAAGGCTTTGCTTAGGTGGTAGTCGACGGTGCTGGGGCTGATGAACAGCTGCGCGGCGATTTCTTGGTTGGTGGCTCCGTCGGCGGCGAGGCGCGAGATTTGCGCTTCCTGGGGGGTGAGGTCGTCGCGGGTCTCGACGGTCCGTTTGCGGGCGTGCTCGCCGGTCGCCTCGAGTTCGACCCGGGCGCGCTCGGCGAACGCTTCCATGCCGAACTCGGAGAACAGCGTGTGGGCGGTGCGTAGCTGCTCGCGCGCGTCGAGTCGGCGTCGTTCGCGGCGCAGCCATTCTCCGTACAGGAGGTGTGCGCGGGCGAGCTCCACGCGAACGCGGGTCCGCTCGAGCGCCTCGATCGCCTGGCGATAGAGCGGCTCGGCAGCGTCTCCTTCAGTCAGCAGCGCGCGTGTTCGGGCCTCGACGCCGAGCGCCCAGTCGGTGCCACTGGCCGAAGTCGTCTGCGAAAGCCTGTCGAGCGCGTCGACCGCGAGCTCGTGCTTGCCGCAGCGGGCGGCCGCCTCGACCAGCTCCACCAGGCCCCAGGTCCGAAACCAGGCCGCGTTCGAGTCTTCCCGGGCCTGCACGGCCGCGGCCAGCGCGTCCTCGTAGCGACCAAGACCGTTGTACAGCACGGCGGATGCCCATAGAACGAAGGTCAGCCCTGCTCCCTCCCCCCGGCGCAGCACCTCAACTCTCGTCTCCTCGATCAGCTCGGAGGCCTCGGCCTCGCGCCCCCGGAAGGCGACCAGCGCCACCGCCGCGTAGGGCGCAATGCTGCTTCCGGTCGCCTCGTTGACCGCCGCCGCCTCCTTGGCCAGGGAGTCGGCCAAGATCGGTTTGCCCTCCACCAGATGCAACCCTCCGCGCGAGTTCAGAGCGAACGGGAGGGCACTGAGGGCCCCAGCATCGCGAGCGAGCCTCACGAGGCGCCCCGACAGCACGTCCCAGGCGTCGAAGTCCCAAACGAGTCCGGCGGCGGTGCAGGCGACCCATAGCCAGCGAAGGCCTTCCTCAGCGGATACCTCATCGCCGCGGAACGCGCTCAGCGCGTGATTCAGCACCGGCACGCCTGCGCGGTAGCCATCCGTCACGAGCAGCGTGAACCCCTCGAGGAGGAGCTCCGGCCCCCGTGCCGGCCGCGACGGAGACGGAGCCGCCCGGACGGCTTGCGCGATCTCCCGCAACCCGTAGTCGTTGAACAGGCGGCCGGCGAAGATCGCGGCGGCCACTGCATCGAGATAGATCTCGCGCGCCAGCCCCGGATCCACTGGCTCGAGACGTTTCGCGGCCTTGAGCAATAGCGGCGGAGCCTCGTTGCCCCGACTCGAGTTGAACGAAATCTGACCGCGCAGCAGGTCGACCTGGGCGCCTTGGAGCTCGTTCAGGGGTCCGGATTCTGCGATCGCGAGCAGTCCGAGCGCCGCATCGTACGCGCCGGCCTGGTGCTTGGCCTGTGCCGCGGCGAGCGCCCGCCTCGCCCGGCGCGAGGGCTCGGGCGTCAGCGCGGTGGCGCGCTCCAGGAATGCACCAGCCGCCGCCAAGCCGCCGCGCGCCTGAGCGCGGCCCGCCGAGCGCTCGAGCTCGGAGGCGACGTCCTCGTCAAACCCCGACGTCGCCTGGGCGAGATGCCAAGCACGGCGATCGGGATCGACCTCGAGATCGGTCGCGTCCGCCAGCGCGCGATGGACCGCCTGCCTGTCCTTCGGCGAGGCCGCCCGATACACGGCCGAGCGGACCAGTGGGTGACGAAACGTCACGCGAGCACCGATCGTGAGCAAATCGTCGGTGTCGCCGCCGCCTGGACCCCGATCCCGAGTAGGTCGGCGGCCCGCCACACCAGCAGCGGGTCGCCGACCGGCTCCGCCGCCGCGGCCAGCAACAGCCGCTGCGTCTCGGCCGGTAGGCGCTCAAACCGCCTCCGGAAGCTGCCCTCGATCCGTCCCGAGAGCCCCGGCGCATCAGGCAACCCGAACCCGCCCGCCAGCTCACCCAGCGCCAACCCCCGCGGCAGCTCCAACAACGCGAGCGGATTGCCGCGAGTCTCCGCGACCAGCCGCTCGCGCACCTGCTCGTCCAACGGAACGCGGACCGCCGAGCCCAACAGCGCGCGGGCGTCACCATCACGCAGGCCCTCGACCACCAGCCTCGGCAATCCCTCGAGCTCTTCGCTCGGCTCGCGCGTCACCAACATCAGCGCGACCGACTCCGCCAACAGCCGCCGCGCCACGAACACGAGCGCCTGCACTGAGGACCGGTCAAGCCACTGGGCGTCATCAACGACACAGAGGAGTGGCTGCTCCTCGGCCACCTCCGCCAACAGGCTTAGCACCGCCAACCCGACCAAAAACCGATCCGGTGCGTCGCCCGAGCGCAACCCGAACGCCACGCCCAGCGCGTCCTGTTGAGGGCGGGGAAGCCGATCCAGCCGGTCAATCATGGGCGCACAGAACTGCTGCAGCGCCGCGAACGCGAGCTCCATCTCTGACTCGACACCCACCGCCCGCAACACCCGGAACCCCGACGCGGAACGGATCGCGGACTCCAACAGCGCCGTCTTCCCAACCCCCCGCCTCGCCGCACACCACCAACACCCCGCTCTGCCCACCCCGCACGGCCACGAGCACGCGATCCAGCACCTCGCGCTCGTTGCGCCGGCCGTGCAATAGCTCCGCCGGCCTCTCAGTGACCATGCGACACCGACGATACCGCGCCCCCGGTCCCCTCGACACCTGCGCGACTACGAGGCTTTCTCTTTCCGACTACGCGTCGCGTGATTCGAGCACCGCTCGTGGCTGCGACTGTCGATGCTCCTGAATCGAAGGAGCTACATGCCTGGCAGCAAACCCATCCCCGCCCTCTGCCGGTCGGACCTGTGACTGGCCCTTCCCGGTCCGGCATGCAGCGGCTCGACCCCGAGGTCCTCGGCGCGTACCGTGGTCGCCTGTTGCGGACCGCGTCGGCGCTGTGTGACTCGCGCGAGAGCGCGGAGGACCTCGTCCAGGACACGGTCGCCAGGATCCTCGCGCGGCCGAGGTGGCTGCGCGGCGGAGATGAGCTTGCGTATCTAATGCAAGCGTTGCGCAATACGTTCCTGAGCAACAGGAGGACAGCCTCGCGCCGCCCCCACCTGGTCACGACGCTCGAGGAGTTCGACCCCGCCGACCGTCGGTCAAGCCCGTGTCCAGAGGAAGCGGTGATCAATCGGCAAGTGTTGCCGGCGATTGCCCGGCTGCCGAAGTCCCTCCGCTTGGCCTTAGTGGCAGTCGATATCGCAGGCCTCTCCTACGGTGAGGCGGCGCGAGTCTTGGGTGCGCCGGAGGCGACGATCACGACGCGGCTGTACCGCGCTCGCCAGCGGGTGGCGTGTGAGCTAGATCCCGAGCGATCCGGCGCTCCCCGATCGAAGGGCGTCCGAAGGGCCTGCGCTCGTCCAGCCGACGGCGCGACAGCTCCGTTGACCGGAACGACCGGTTCAATCAACACCACGACAACGACGCGCGGGCGCTCCGCGCACGCGCGATAAAGGGAAGAAATGAGTACCTCGAACACGCTCACCCGTCCACGTCTCGACACGCTGAAGGCGATGTGAGTCGCCTTGCCTCGTACCTGGATCACCACCGGAAGCTCTCGCGGCCTTGGCCATGCGTACCCAAACCGGTGACGAGGTCGCGCTGACCGTCGCCATCGAGCATCTCGGAGGATTCACCCGAAGTAAATGATCCTCCCTTGGTCGGATTGCCAGCCAAGCGAGAGGCTCGGACGTCCGAACGCGCGGTGATCAGCACAGGCGGCGAGGCAACCCGAGCGCCTCGTGTTGTGTTCGTGCCGCCTGGGGGTAGACTCAGCGGACAAGGTCACTCGTCGCTTTTTGCGGATCCGCCTCGCGCAGGGCCACCGCCGGGCAGCCGCCCACGGGACCTCACGGACAGTTTCGTCCCGAGCTTTAGAGAGCCGTTGTTCTCGACAACAAGTCGCCCGGAACGCCCTGCGGGGCGGCCCAGAGGCGCTCAAGGGAGGTTTCCACGGTTCTCACCTCATGGGGCCACGCGCTGGGATCCTGGCGATCGCTGGCGCGGCGCACGTGAACGCTGCTCAGACGCGCTTCCGGGAGCCGATGCTACGGGCGAGTGCGCAGTCCCGACCGCGAATCTCCATTCAAGGGCTCAAACGCCTCGGTCTGCCCGCGGGGAGAGGCCTGTTTGCGTTCGCAGGCCAGAAATGATGTCCGGCCCGAGCGCAGCTGACCAGAGCGTCGTCGAGGAGTCGTCGGCGTGCGGGTCGAGACCCTTCGTGGTGAGGGCGGGGCGGCGTCTGGGAGCGCTAGCCGCTCGCCGGCGCAATTCGCTGACTGTGGTCGGCACGCTGCTCGCGGTGGGCGTGCTCGTGTTGGTTCTGGCCGGCCGGTGGGGACAGTTCGAGCGCGCTGCCGCCGGCGCGCCGTGGTGGGCGTTGACGGCCGCTGCTGCGCTACAGGTGGCGTCGTTGCTGGCGCGCACCGAGGCATGGAATGTGACCGTGCGCGCCGCCGGCGGCACCGTCGGCCGCCGGCGCTTATACCGCGCGGCCGGTGTCGGCTACCTCGGCAACATCGTCAACGGCGAACTCGGGTTCGCGGCGCGGATCGCGTCGCTTCGGCGTGCCGCGCCGCGGGATACCCCGAAGGCGTTGGTTCTCGCGACTACCGAGATCCCCATCGTGCTAATGGAACTCTCGCTGGCAACGCTGTTCTCCTTCACGCTCGTCGCACCCCTCGGTTTGCCGTGGTGGACGCCGCTGGTCGGGTTGGGCGCGGTCCTCGCCGTCGTTGCAGGGCTCGCGCGGCTGGCTCGGCGCCACCCGAGCGGATGGTGGAAGGGCCTCGCCGCGCTCAGCGAACCCCCCGCCCGCATACGCGTCGCGATCTTCGTCGCTCTCGCGGTCTCCGGGCAGGTCGCGCGCAACTGGCTGATGCTGCACGCCAGCGGCGTCCATGCCTCCGTGTTCGACGCGACCGCGGTGCTGATCGCCGTCGCGGCGCTCGGTGCGCTGCCGATCGGCCCCGGCACCGGCACCGCCGCGATGGTGCTCATCCTCGGGTCCACCGGCGTAGCCGGCGTCAGCGCCGCCGGCGTTCTCTTGACCGCCACCGGCACACTCGGCTCGCTTGCCTACGGCGGCTGGGCACTCGCCGACCGCCTCTGGACAAAGCGAAAAACCAGGCTACGACTTCGCGCCGACGGGACACCCCGCCGAGCACCCGCGCTGACCCAGTTGTAGTTCCTGCGCAGGTTGTTAACCCGGGCCTCCGTGGAAGCTGGCTGGTGTCGAAACCGCCAGTCCCAAGGAAGACAGCGGATGACTTGCACGCCAACGCCCGTATCAGCGCCAATCGTCCCGAGTTCCTGGTCGATCGCGTTGACCGCGCGGGGTGGACGAGCCTCGCCGCGAGCGGGGGCGCGCTGGCCGGAGTTGGCGGACGGGCTCCTAGCCGAAGCTCACGTCGCCCGTGCTGGTGACGGCATTGAACTGTGCCAATGGCTTGGCGTTCTGACTCATGTTGCACTTGCCAGACCCCGCGTCAAGCACAGCTCGGGGGGTGTCGGGATTCGACCGCCGGACGTGATTGCCGGCGAGTGATTGGAGGCCGTCGACGTGGGTGCGGTGGCAGGAGCCCGCCGGGAGCCGGCCGCGGCGTGACGGTGGATGAGGGGCTTGGCGCGGACTGACACCGCGCAACACTCCCGACCGCGTCTTGCGAGCGCGATTCAGAACTGGAGGAAGGTGGTGCCCTCGGTGATGGTGGGCGGGTCGACTGTCGTGCTGACGTTCTCCTTGACCCACTCGGCCGCCCGTCGCGAAGACTCATCAGTGCCGGCCTTGTCTTGGCACACGGTCACGGTCGTCCCGCCGGCGCCGACGCGAAAGGCCGCGTAGCTAACAAACGCCGGCACCCCGCTGATCACTGACCTAACGTCCTCCTCCCGTTGCCCGAGAAGATCGAACAGCTCAGACGCGCCCTGCCCGGAGTAGCTCCGAATTACCACATGCATCCGCGCAACCCCTTTCCCATGGCTTCTGCCACGTCGGTTCTCACGGCGTACACTACCCCAGCTCCGGCGCTTCCTGGTGAAAGGTCTCGCGTCGTATCTAGCAGCGCCCCTCGCTGAGAGCCTCCGGCAGACCCTAGTGATGCCTCGGTCGCCATCAGTCCCGAACACGGCCCGACATCTGCGACTGCACTCGCGCGCGACGCGGGCTCCCGATCCCGCCGGTCGCCGGCTTGTTGCCGACGATCGCGTCTGCTGTCACGACCGTTCCTTTGATGCCCCGGTGCGACAGGGTGAATTGAGTTGGAACGTTCGGATGACATCAGACGTCTGATGTTGGGACGTCGGTAATGAGCGATCAGAGTGCACGGTTGAACCCACAGAGCGTTATCCGCCGTCATCGGTGGCCCTGAAAGCGAACGCACGTTCGCTACAATGTGTACATGCGCGAAGAAGACTTTATGCGGGCTACCGACATCGGAATGGTGCCGCTCGGCTACGGGCGGTTCGTGCGAGCGGACGACATCGTGGCTGTGCTCCCGATCGAGGAAGGGCGGGCCCCTGGACGACGAACACACGTCCATGTCACGGGGCTCGCGGTGCCGATCGTGGCCTCACGCTCCGAAGGCGCGATCCTCGCCGACATGAAGGCCGCGAGCGGCGCCAGACGACGCGGAGTGGGCTCGGATGAACATCGCTCGCCACGGGCCGAGCAAGCCGTAAGTGCCGCGCCTCATCGCCGAGGTCGCCTCGGCTTCGGCGCCCGCCGGGCCTGAACGCGCTCCGCTGTATGCGCCGGCGGCGCAGAGTCGAAGCGATCGCCTGACAACTGCGTGGGGGTGACTCCTCGGTGCCGTTTCAGATGTGCGCTGGGCTATGCTCAATGAGCGAGGCGGAGCGCTCGCGCGCCGGACCGGCGCCGGGATGCGGGTCGTCCGCCCGGCGGCTTCTGGCAGGAGCAGCGTCTGGGAAACGCCGCCGACTCTTAGACTAAGGAGGAGCCTCTATGGGCGAGAGCACATTGATGACCGCTGAGGGCGTGCAGGAGCTCCGCGATGAGCTGCACCGCCTGGAGACCGTGGAGCGCGCTCGGGTGGTCGAGCAGATCAAGACCGCACGGGAGTGGGGCGACCTCAAGGAGAACTCCGAGTACCACGCCGCCAAGGACGCCCAGTCGCGCCTCGAGACGCGCATCCTGCGCCTTCGGGAGAAGCTGCTGACCGCGGAGGTCGTCGAGGCGGGAGCCTCAGGCGACGGCAGGGCCCGCTTCGGTGCCACGGTCACGTTCGAGGACGAGCGAAGCGGCAAGAGCCAGAGTTTCCGGCTGGTCGCGTCGCATGACGCCAATCCGTCGGCGGGGGAACTGTCGATCGAGTCGCCCATCGGCGCGGCCTTGAACGGCCGCGGCGTCGGTGAGCTCGCCGAGGTCCACACGCCCAAGGGCGTCCGCCGGCTGCGCATCACCGCCGTCAGCTGAACGCTACGGGGCAGCGCGCCGGCGCGCGCCCCGACGGTGTAGACGCCCTGACGTTCCGCCGACCCAGGGCGAGCACGGACTTGGGATCCCGGGCCCGCGGTGAGTGGCTGCCGCTGAGTTTGAGCGTTCATCGTTTGGGAAATGGCGGAGAAACATTGGGTGGCGACAGGCTACGTGTACCGGCTCGGTGAAGACGGCGCTGTCGAACAGGACTGCACCGTTACGTAACGGAGAGAGTCGGTTACGCACACCAACCAGGGGAGGAAGAACATGCCTCGTGCCAGTAAACGACGTCGGAGTGAGATAGTCGACAGCATCAACGACGCGTTGGAGATCGTCGACGACGTTGCAGAGGACGGAGATGGAGATCTCGTCCGAGCCGTCGTCGCGTGGTTCGCACTGAAGCAGATCTCGGAAGGCAATTACGAGGACGACCGCGAGGGCGAAGACGGGGCTCCGGAGGAGGACGAAGAAGAGCCGGACGACGAGGAGGGAGACCCGCAAGACGAGGTCGAGGAACAGCCGGAGTACGACGCGGAGGAAGAGCCGGAGTACGACGCGGAGGAAGAGCCGGAGGACGAGGTGGAGGAAGAGCCCGAGGAAGAGCTGGAGTACGACGTGGAGGAAGAGCCAGAGGACGACGTGGAGGAAGAGCCCGAGGACGACGTGGAGGAAGAGCCGGAGCCGCCGAGGCGTAGTCGCGGGCGTAGCAGCCCTAGGAAGAGCAGCAGTCCCAGGAAGAGCAGCACTCCGAGGAAGAGCAGCACCCCCAGGAAGAGCAGCAGCGCGAGGAAGAGCACCAGCGCCAAGAAGAGCAGCAGCGCCAGGAAGAGCAGCAGTAGCACGACTGGCAGGAGCCGGACCGGCAGCAGTAAGAAGAGCAGCGCTAAGAAGAGCAGCGGCGGTAGCCGTGGCAGGAGTAGTCGGGCGAGGAAGTAACGGAGCTCGTCGCGGGCTCCGCGAGTGTGCCCGCATATCCGGCGTAGCCTAGGCAAGTGGTGATCGACTTCAAACGAACGCTTGTTGTCGGAGCGGGGGCGGGATTCCTTATCGCCGGGAGTGCCCTCGCGGCCAACGGTCGGACGTCCGAACGCGCGGTGCCGATCGGGCCTGGGACCCCTTTCGTCGGTCACGCTGGCCCGGTCAGCAGCGTCGCATTCAGTCCGAACGGGCGGACCCTAGCGGCCGCGACCGAGAACGGGACGGTCCAACTGTGGGACTCGCGCCGCGGTCGCCTCGCCGGGACGCTCAAGGGACTCGTCCGCATCGTCGACGGTGTGGCGTTTAGCCCTAACGGGCGCACCGTCGCCGCGGGAAGCCGAGGAGGCGTAGTCCAGTTATGGGACGCGCCAAGCCGCAAACAACTCGGCGCGGCGCTAAGAGCGCACGCCGGCTCGGTGTACGGCGTCTCGTTCAGTCCCGACGGGCGCATCATCGCGGCTGCGAATGCGGATGGGATGGTCCAATTGTGGGACGTGCCGCGACACATCCCGTTCGGGCAGCTCAACAATCACGCTGGTGCGATCACGAGCGTCGGGTTCAGTCCCGATGGTCGCAGCCTCGCGGCCGCTGACATCCACGGAACCGTTGTGCTGTGGGACGTGCAAACCCGCCAGCCGATCGGAGCCCCACTGCAGACGCATCACCTCGTCAACAGCGTTGCTTACAGTCCCGACGGTCTGACGCTCGCGGCCGGAAACGGCGACCGCGGAACCGTCGGCCTCTGGGACGTGCGGCGCCACCACGTGATCCGGACACTGCGCATCGGTAACACAGGCCCCGTCAACAGCGTCGCGTTCGCTGCCCACACGGGGCTTCTCGCCACCGGGAGCGAAACTGGGACGGTCCAGCTGTGGAGTCTGCCAAGCGACAAGCTGCTTGCGACGCTGAACGGCGGCACCGGCCCGGTCTTTAGCGTTGCCTTCAGCCCCGACGGGCGGACCCTCGCCGCCGGAGGATTCGACGGCACGGCAAGCGTGTGGCGGGGAATCAGCTAGGACCACCGACACGAGACCGAGCCCAACACGTGCTTTACCGGGGGGCCGGCGCGTCGGGGCCCGGATCGACTCAGGCGGGGCTGATGCCGAGCGTGCGCCTAAGGAACTCCACCTGGAGCAGCATGAGATTCTCCGCGACCTCTTCTTGGCGGGCCATGTGGGTGACGCCGGACAGTGGCAGCACGGTGTGCGGCCGCCCGGCCGCGAGGAGCGCCGACGACAACCGCAGCGTGTGCGCGACCACCACGTTGTCGTCGGCCAGCCCGTGAATGAGCATGAGCGGGCGCTCCAACCTCGACGCGTCATCGATCAACGAGTTGTGAGCGTAGGCGTCAGGGTGGCGATCCGGGTGACCAAGGTAACGCTCTGTGTAAAAAGTGTCATAGAGCCGCTGGTCGGTGACCGGCGCACCGGCCACGGCCGTGTGGAAGACGTCGGGCCGCCGCAGAATGGCCAGCGCGGCCAGGTAGCCGCCGTGCGACCAGCCGCGGATGCCGACCCGGGTTAGGTCCAGGTCGGGGTGCGCCGCGGCGGCCGCGTGAAGTGCCTCCACCTGGTCCTCCAGGTTGGGTGTGGCCTCGTCGTAGTGGATTAGGCGGTCCCATTCGGGCCCGCGGCCGGGCGTACCCCGGCCGTCGGCGATTAGCACAGCGAAGCCCTGGTCGGCGAACCACTGCGGGGTCAGGTATGCGTTACGCGCGCAGACCACGCGCTGGGCGCCCGGGCCGCCGTAGGGGTCGCACAGCACCGGCAGCCGGGCCGAGCCGGGTTGATGCCCGCGCGGCACCAGCAGCGCGCAACGCAGCTCATGCGCGCCCACGGTTAGGAACGTGACCTCCGGCGTGAGCACCGGGGTCTCCGCGAGCGACGTAATCTCGCCTGTCGGCTCGCCGCCCCGCCAGGACTGCACCCGAGCGCCGAACCAACCGAGCGACCGGGATGAGATGACCACGACGTCCCCGCGCCGGGCCGCCTGGTGCACGCCTGGTTCGGGCGTCACCCGGACTGCGCCATTCGGACCGACTGTGTAGACGTGCCGCTCGGTCGGGTCCTCGCCGGTGGCGGCGAACAGCACGTCCTCATCGACGTCGAGGACCTCGGAGACGTTAAGGCCCACCGGCGTGACCGGATCCTCCCCGATCATCAACCGGTACGCGCCGTCTCTGGCCACCACCCGCACCAGCTCGCCGCCCGGCGTCCAGGCCGGAGTCCCGACGACCACGTCGACCCAATCGGGGTCGGTGTCCTCGCAGATCAGCTCCACCGTGCCGTCCGTGGTCACGGCGAGCACCCGCATCGTTCGCTGGTCGCGCGAGGCAACCCGCAACAACGCGGGCCCGCCGCGCGACCAGTGCGCCGAGGTCAGGTAAGGCATGTCCGAGGAGTCCCACCCCACCGGCGTTAGGTTTCCGTCGAGATCAGCGAGCGCCACGCTGACGTCGGCGTTCGCGGTGCCCGCCCTCGGGTAGGCGACCTCCACCGCCGGGCGGTCCGGACGGGCTGGATCCGACAGGTGCCAGCGGGCCACCGGCGTGGTGTCGACTCGGGCCACCAGTAGCTCCCGTCCGTCAGGTGACCACCAGAAACCGCGGGTCCGGTACATCTCCTCCGCAGCCACGAACTCGGCCAGGCCGTAGGTCACGTTCTCGGCGTCAGGCACGGCCACCGCCCGATCGCCTGCGCCATCGGCGGCGACAACCCGAAGCGCCCCGTCCGCTACGTACCCGATGTGCGCTCCCATCGGGTCTGGACGCGGGTCGAGCACTGGCCCGGGCACGACCAGCTCGCGCGGAGGGGTGCCGTCCGGGTCGGCCAGATCGGCCACGAACAGCCGTCCGGATAGCGTGAACGCCGCGATCCCCACCTCCTCGTCGGCGGCGAAGGACACCACGCCGGCCGCGGCCTGCCGCGTGCGCTCCCGGCGCGCTCGCTCTACTGGCGGAAGGGTCTCCGCCCGCCCCGAGAGCAGGTCCTCCGGGTCGGCGACCAGTCGCTCCGCGCCTGTGGCGGCATCACGTACCCATAGGGCGGTGCTCCGGTCGGTGCCCGACCGCGACCGTAGGAACGCGACGCGGTTGCCGTCGGGGGCGATCGCGAACGCGTGCGGGACGCCCAGGGAGAACCCGACGGTACGGGCGTGCTGGCGAGGGAAGCTGATGCTGGCGTCCGTCACGACCCGATCCTCTCAAACCACCACCAGTCCATGCGAATCTCCCGGCTGCTCCCCAGGCACCGGCCTCTCGCGACGCGTCGACCCAGACGGCTTCATGCGCGCGCTGCACGGCCGCGATCATGGTCTCAAGAACGCGCAGCGGTTCGTTCTCAGGAGATATGGTTGCCTGAGCGTCCCCAAAGCTAGGAGCGCACGTGCAACATGAGCACACCGAACACGTTGCGGCGCCGCCGGATGCGGTTTACGCGGCGATCGCCGACGTGACTAACCTGCCGAGGTTCGTACCACAGGTGATCGCCGCCCGCGCCGCCGGCGCAAATCGTGTAGAGGTCGATGCCCGCTATGAGGGGCACGAGCAGCACGGCGAGGCGTCTTTCGCGACTGACGATGCGGCGCGAAGAATCGAGTGGGGGGCAGCCTCCGGCTACCGCGGCTGGTTGCAGGTCGACGCGGACGGTGAAGGCTCTCGGCTCACGCTCTTCCTTGACACTCCGCATGCGGCCGCGAGCGATCACGATGTCGCGGCGACGCTAGACGCGATCCGAATGCTGGTTGAGTCCCAGGTCTAATCACAGCCCGCAGTCCCGGCCTGTATGCGGCGAGCTTGATCGCCGCGGGATTCGGGCTCGGCTTGGCTAGCGTCGGTTCACGAGGTGGGGTAGGTAATTAGTCCGGCGCGCGCGGGCGAGGGTGGTTTGGAGGTCATCGGCGGGGACGTTGGGGTTGTAGAGGGGGCTGCTGCCGTTCGTCAGGAGCTCGCGTAGAACAGCGACGCACGCAGGATCGGGTGCTTGCGTCCGTTCGAGATCGTCGGCGAGTTCGAGCAGTTCCGGGCGTGCTGCTACAACGCGGTCGACCAAGACCGGGCAGGGTCCAGGCGGCGGAAGGGCTGGACGGGGTCCGCTGTTCGTCTGAGCCCCGCGGCTAGCATGCCGCGGGTACGCGCGCTTTGCAACCGCTTGCTCGGAATCGAGGTCTGGCAGATGGACGAGTTTGGGCGAGAGCGCCATGCCAGTTGGTGAGTAGCGCGAGGCGCCGTTGGGCCGTGTCGGGGTCGGGCGCTCTTCGGCTTGGGGACCGCAGATGGTGGGTTTCGGCGTTGTTGGGCGGCATGTGGCTTGCTCTTCGGTCGGTGTGGTTGTTGATGGCGTGGGCCAAGCGTCAAAGCTCGGAGCGCACGTGGTCGACGGTTACCTTTCGTCTGTGGACGTATAACGACATCACGTAGTAGGTAGTCATCATCATATGTGGAAGACGCCTGGGTTGCGCAAACCTTCCCGAGTCGTTCGAAGATCTACTACGACTTGTAGTGCTATACTACATAGTTGAAGCTCCCCCTCGACCGATTCGGAGACCCCTTGTGATAAAACGCTTTGCCCTCCTCGCCACCGCCGCGACGCTCATCGCGAGCTTCGCGACCGCAGCCATCGCCAGTGGACACGGTTCGCGCAACCGTCACCTCGCCGTGCGCGCCCGCCTCGCCTCAGACACGCCCGACGAGGTGATCCAGTGGAACCAGGAGCTGCAGAAGGTTCTGGTCGCGCCCGGTGCCCAGCCCGCTTCGATTCATCCCACCCGCACGCTCGCGATCACCCAAGTCGCCGTATACGACGCGGTCAACGGCATCCTCGGAGGCGGCCGACCCCTGTTCGTCGACCTCCGTGGTTCGCGCAGCGCGTCCCCGGACGCGGCGGCCGCGGCCGCGGCGCGCACAACGCTCGATGCGCTGCTGCCCAGCCAGCAGCCGACGATCGATGCGTTCTTCCAGTCCTCGCTGGCTCAGATCGGGTCAGGTGAGCACGTGAACCGCGGCATTCGCTTCGGTAACGCCGTTGCGCAGGCCGTCCTGGCCGCCCGTGCCGCCGACGGGGCCACCGCCACTCCCCCTGTATTCACGCCCGGAACGGGGCCCGGGGAATACCAGCTCACGCCTCCCGCGTTCGCCGCCGCAGGGTTCACCCAGACCGCACACGTGACTCCGTTCGTGCTCGAGAGCGCGAGCCAATTCCGGCCCGCACCTCCGCCCGCACTGACCAGTCCCGAGTACGCGGCGGACTTCAACGAGGTGAAGTCTCTCGGCGAGTTGAACAGCACCGCCCGCACCGCCGATGAGACGGCGATCGGGAAATTCTGGGGCGCGGCTCCGATCTGGATCGTCTGGAACGAGATCGCCGACCAGGCCGCCGTCGGCTTCGGCAATAGCCTCGAGCAGAACGCCCGCTTGTTCGCGCAGCTCAACACGACGCTCGCTGACAGCGCAATCGCTCTCTACGACGCAAAATACGCCTTCCACCGCTGGCGACCGATCACCGCGATAACCGCACCCGATCAAGGCAACAACACGACGGTCGCGGACCCCAACTGGGTACCTCTGGCCAACACCGCCAACGACCCCAGCTACCCGGGTGCCCACGCCACGTTCAGCCAGGCAGCCAACACCGTGCTCGAGGACTTCTTCGGCACCGACGTGTTCTCGTTCTCCCTGACCAACCCGTCAGTCGGCATCACCCGGTCGTTCACGAGCTTCTCGGCGGCCTCGAACGAGGCGTCCGACAGCCGCATCTTCGCCGGGCAGCACTTCCGCTACGACGAACAGGCCGGGCAGACGCTCGGTAGCCAGGTGGCCGACTTCGTGGTCGACCACGCACGGTTGTCCATCCACGAGGGCGACCGCTAGAGCCCCTCAACCGGGACACACGCCTGCGCTCCCCAGGCGCTCCCCCGACACATGCCGGCGCGCGCAACCCAGCGCGCGCCGGCCGTCGGGACGCCCGGTAAACCACGCCGGCTGGCCACGCTCCACGACGGCGCCGGGAACACACAACCGCGCCAGGTGGCGATTCCCGCCCCGCCTTCCGCCGGCCCGGGCGCGGTCGGCGCGCCGGACGGGCAAGCGTTCAACACGCTCGACCATACTTCGACCGACTTCGTCACCTCGAAGAACGGCAGGTCGGGTCCCGCCGTCTTCCTGTTCGCGATCGAGGACGGCACGATCGCCGGCTGGAACCCGAACGTCGACAAAGCAAACGTACTCATCGCGGTGATCGCGCGACCGCGACCGCCGGCGCCGCCGGTCCTGGCAACGGCTTCGTCCGTGCATTCGTCCCGAACGGCGACCTGCTCCAGCGTCTTGTCATGCGAGGCAAGCTCGACTCGCCGCGGGCCGGTGGCGCTCGACTCGCCGCGGGCCGGTGGCGCTCGCGCCCTCCACCTTCGGCGCCTTCGGCGGCGACATCCTCGTGGGCGAGGTCGAGATCGACGGGCTCTGGGGACTGCGCTTCGCCCCCGTGACTCCGGGCCCGGGCCCAAACGCGCTTTCTTCACCGCCGGCCTCAACCACGAAGCCGACGGCCTGCTCGGAACACTCGTCCCCAGCCCCAACTAAACGCCACCGTGCGGTGCGCCGTCGAGGCGCCGCACCCGCAGTCCTCCTTGCGCACGGACTGGGCCTTCGGTGCCATCAGTGCCGGGTATGCGGACGGCACACCACACCCGTCACCGTGAATCCTCAGTACGTCTCGAGGCTGCTCGCTCACGTCGGCGATCCCCGCTGGGGCCGGCTCTCACCGATCCGCGTTGAGCGATCGCACCCACCGGGTGAGCGCCCTGACGTAGCCGGCGGCCGGCAAGATGCTCATGATCACTAGACACGGTCGTGACGAGACGATCGGGAGGTTGAAGGTGGCGTGCGCGCGGGCGCTCTCGCTGATCAACCAGATGACTACCGTGAGCGCCCCCAGGGCGGTGACCGACCCTGCCAGCAGCCACGCCGGCAGGCGCCAGCGTGTCGGCTGGCCCAGCAGCGAGTCGACGCGCTCGGGCGATATACCGCTGGTGCCCGGCGGTGCGGTCTCATCAAAGGCCAGCAGCGCGGAAGCCAGCGGCGCTTCGCGGCCCGCGCTTGCGCGGACCGCCGCCCGATCTGCGCTCAGCTCAGCGACGTCCGCGTAGCGATCGCAAAGCGGCTTGAGGACGGGCAGGAAAAATAGGGCCTCGCTCAGGACCCGGCCGCAGGCGATCCTCAGCGGATCTCTCACCCGCCGGTGATGATGCTCATGCGCGAGTACCGCATCGAGTTCGGCGTCTCCGAGCAGCTCGACCGTTCGGCGTGAGATATAGACGGCAGGCCGCAGATAGCCCGCACAGAACGCCTGGGGCCGCAGATCCCGGATCACGGCGACTCTCGGATCTCGGTCGAGGAACTCGACAGGCTCCAGCACCGCCGTGAAGCGCCGGTGGGCACTGATCTGGCGCCAAACTGCGCGAACGGCCGTCGCAATCACCGCGGCCGCGAACATCCCGAGCACGAACAATAGGACTTCTGCGCCGTTCACGGCCGGGTAGGTGAACCGTATCCCAGCGAGCACGATCTGCCCAGCGCCCGCGGAAGCTCGATGCACCGACGCGAGCGTGGTGGTAATCGTCCCGGCGGTCACGCCGAGGCCGCCGGCGCCCAGCGCGGCCGCCAGCCGGAACACATAGCGGTGCCCGATGTCACTTCCCGCGGGCAAGACGCGTGAGCGATCGACGGTGGGCCGGATCCAGTTGCGCGATCTGACGGGCGAGGTGAGCAAGCGCGACCTCGCCGAATCGGTCGACGATCGCGTCGATAGCCGCGCTGGCACGAAGATCCGCGTAGTGTTCCCGGGTGTACACGGCCCGGTAGAAGTCCGTCTTCCCGCGGCGTGTGCGGACGAGCAGGCCCTTGGCATCCAGCCGGGCCATGATCGTCATATAGGTCGTGTACGCGCGTGAGGTGCCACGACCATTAAGGGCTTGCATGACCTCTCGCACGCAGATTTCGTCGCGCGCCCAGATCACGTCCATCACCGCCTCCTCGAGCTCGTGAAGCTCGGGAGGGACGGGAGCGTCTGTGTCTGTAGACAAAGTCCCCACCGGTTCAGGCCGCTTCCCCGGCAGGCGGCATGTCAGCAGCGACCCGTGGGGCGAGGCGGGCGACGCCGGGAGGGTCCGCGATTTGTGGAGCGCCCACCGCCGCTGTCTGATCCCGCGCGGTGCGCTCCCCCCGGATCCGCTCGCCCAGTAGGCGGCATTGTTTCGTGGCGCGCCGGTACTCGTGCATCCAGTGCCGCATCGCGCCCCAATGCCCGGACGTTCGTGCGTGCTCGACCCGATCGGCATATTGCTCGGCCCGCCTGGCGTGCTCGGCCCGCATAACGAGCGCCTGCTCGACCGTCACCTCGCCATCCTCTACGTCGGGTACCAGACCGAGCCTCGTTTGGTTCCTTCGCTGCTGTCGCATGGACACATCTCCTTTCGTACTATGCAGCATAGTAGCTGATTGCAAAAGAGCACGCGCAAGATCGCCCATCTTCGCCAGGGCGGACCCGTGAGGCAGCGCCTGAGTCCCGAGGCGCTTGCTATGCTGCGTCGTAGATGCCACTGCGAAAGCGCACCAAATCGAGCCGCAAGTCGGCACTGCCCCCCCTCCACGAACTCGAGTCCGAGGTCATGGAGGAACTCTGGAAGGCCGGCGAAAGTTCCGTCCGGACCGTTATGGAAAGCCTGAATCAGCGCGCCGCCAACCCGCGCGCATACACCACCTACATGACGATAATGGCCCGGCTGCACAGGAAGGGCCTCCTCGGCCGCCGTCGCGAGGGCAAGACTGACTACTACGCGCCGGCGTACACGCGCGAGGAGTACATGGCGCTTCGAGCCCAGTCGGAGGTCGCGGCGCTCGTCGATCAATACGGCGACGTCGCGCTCAGCCACTTCGCACAGCAGATGGCTGGACTCGACCCAGCGCGCCGGCGGGCTCTGCAGCGCGCAGCCCGCAAAGGCTGAGCCAGGCCTTCGGCTGCGCCGCGCGTGCCGTCGGTCAGGCGCTGGTGGCCTGCGCGACGGGCCGGGCGCCCGGGGCAGTCAGGCGGGTCGCGGCGGGAAGCCCCACGACGACGCACAGTATCGCCCCAAACAGAAGCGTTCGGTGGACCGTCGATGCGGTCAGCGTTCCCGACAGCGCGATACCGGCCACCCCGGCGCCAACGGTAGCGCCGAGCAGCCGGCCTACGGAGAGCAGCGCCGACGCGCGACCGTGCGAG
Organism: uncultured Solirubrobacterales bacterium; assembly: GCA_963737055.1. Lineage (GTDB taxonomy): Bacteria > Actinomycetota > Thermoleophilia > Solirubrobacterales > Solirubrobacteraceae > Palsa-465. The sequence continues at coordinate 40,279 of CAVTRE010000008.1, forward strand.
GCTAGGGGGTGGCGTTGAGCGCAGCCCGGGAGGTCGGCACGAAGAGCATTCCGAGTCCCAGGCCGACGGGGATCAACGGCAGGATCGTGACGACGCCGTCGAGCGTCATGCCCGGGATCGCCAGCACCGTGAGCCCCAGCGCCGAGGCGCCGAACCCCACCAGTGCGGGCAGCCGAGACCGGCTTATAACGCGCGCATCGCACGTCTACGGCGAAATGAATACTATGTTTGATAGTAGGACACTGGACGCCGTGGCTCGATGTCTGCTACGGTATGTAGTAGATGAGCTTTCCGATCGCCACCGTCTCCCATCTCACCGCCGGGCGCAGCCAGACCGGCACGTCGCTGAGCTTCCACCTGTTCTTCGCCGTGCTCGGCGTGGGCCTGCCGGTCATGATGCTTGCCGCCGAGGGGATGCACCTGCGCACTGGAGATCCGGTTTGGCGCGCGCTCGCGCGTCGCTGGTCGAAGGTGTTCGCGGTGCTGTTCGCGGTCGGCGCCGCATCCGGAACGATCATCAGCTTCGAACTCGGGCTGCTGTTCCCGCGTTTCATGGCCTACGCCGGCGGCATCATCGGCCTGCCGTTCTCGCTCGAGGGAGCCGCGTTCTTTATCGAGGCGATCTTCGTCGGGATCTACCTGTACGGCTGGAACCGCCTGTCTCCCCGCGCCCACTGGCTCTCGGGCATCCCGATCGCGATCTCCGCGGTCGCCTCGGCATTCTTCATCGTCACCGCCAACGCCTGGATGAACGTCCCGCGCGGGTTCCAGATCGTCCACGGACGCGTCACCCACGTCGACCCGCTGGCGGCGATGTTCAACCCGGCGTGGGCCACCGAGACCTCGCACATGGTCCTCGGCGCCTATCTGGCGACCACGTTCGGCGTCGCCAGCGTGTACGCCGTCGGGATGCTGCGCGGCCGCCGCGACTCCTACCACCGCAAGGCGATCGTCCTCGCGCTGTCGATGGCGGCGATCCTCGCGCCTCTCCAGCTGGCCGTCGGAGATCTGCTCGGCCGCACCGTCGCCAACCACCAGCCGGCCACGCTCGCGGCGATCGAGGGCGTCACGCACACCGAGCGAGGCGCGGGACTCAACATCGGCGGGTTGCCGCTACCCGGCCACAACGGCGACGTGCTGAACGTCAAGGTGCCGCATCTGCTAAGCGTGCTGGCGTTCGACAATCCGAACACCCCGGTGCGCGGTCTCAACACCTTCCCTAAGGCTGACCGCACGCCACTCGCACCGTACGTGCGCCTGGCCTTTATCGGCATGGTCGGCATCGGCACCGGCCTCGTCGCGCTGGGCCTGTGGTACTGGCTGCGCCGACGCAGGGGCACCCACGGGCCAGAGGACCGACTTACCTTGATGGCGCTCGCGGCGGCCGGGCCGGCGGCGTTCCTGGCCAACGAGTTCGGCTGGCTGGTCAGCGAATTGGGACGCCAGCCCTGGATCGTCTATGGGGTGTTTCGAACCTCGAGCGGGATCACCACCGCGCCCGGGCTCGGCGTCACCTTCACCGCCTTCACGCTGCTCTATGTGGGGCTGACCGCGCTCACGTTGTGGGCCGTGCGGCGGATCACCGCGAGGCCGGTCCAGGGGCTCCCGACGACAGCCCTGGCGGTGGCTAAATGAGCCTTCCCGCCGTAATCGCGCTCGCCTTGGGGCTGTCTCTGACATCGTATGCGGTGCTGGCCGGCGCCGACTTTGGCGCTGGGGCCCTGGATCTTCTCTCGGGGAAGAGAAGCTCTGACCGTAAAGCGATAGCTGAGACGATCGGGCCGCTCTGGGAGGCCAACCACGTCTGGCTGATCTTCTCGATCACGATCCTGTTCTCGGCCTTCCCGGCCGCATTTTCCGCGCTGGGGACTGCGCTCCTCGCTCCGTTCACCGTCACTCTTCTGGCGATCGTGCTGCGCAGTGCAGCGCTCGGCCTGCGCTCGAGCCCCGGCGCCCAGACCCGTAGCCAGGTCATGCTCGGCCGGCTGTTCGGGCTGGCGAGCATGGTGGCCCCGTTCGCGTTCGGGACCGTGGCAGGTGGCCTGGCCGTCGCCTCGGTCCAAGGCGTGCCGATCGGCCACGGCACACCGGCGATCCCGTGGACGGGCCTATTCGCCTTACTCGTTGGAGCGCTCGCGGTCGCGCTCTGCGCGCAGCTTGCCGCTACGTTCGTGAGCCTCAACCTCTACCGCTCGGGCGAGGATCTGATCACCGAGCGCTTCCGGCGTCGCGCGCTCTGCTCGGGCGTCTGCGTGCTGACGTTGAGCGTGGCCGCCCTGGCCACCTCAGCCGCAACGACGCCGGCGCTGTGGCACCGCCTGATCGGCGCGGGTCTACCGGCATTGATCACCGGGTCGCTCGCAATGGTGCTCTCGCTGCTGGCCCTGGCCGGGCGCTGGTACGGGGTCGCTCGCGTCCTGACCATGCTCAGCGGAGCCGCCGTGCTCTGGGGCTGGTTCCTGGCGCAGTCGCCCCGACTGGTCGGAACCCGCCTGACGATTCACGCGGCGGCGGCCACCCACCCTGCTCTGATCGCGATCGCGATCTCGATCGCGATCGTGCTGCTGCTTGTTCTCCCGGCGACCTACCTGCTGTTCGCGCTCTTTGGCCGCCCCGTGCTGGAGGTAATCGAATGAAGGCTCTCCGAATCCGAATGAAGACTCTCCCAACCCTTCCGGTCCCCGACCGACGCCAGATCGCCGGAGGAGCGATATTCCTTTGGGTCGCGGCTTCCCCGTGGGCTTGGGGTTTTGCCGATAATCACGCCGCTGTCGCCAACCACGTCTCGCTCGTGTTCGGCTTCGCGCCGTTGGCGCTGATCATGGTCAACCTCCGTCCCGCCGCGTTCGTAACAATGCTTGCCGGCGTCTGGCTGATCGCCAGTCCCTGGCTGCTGGGCTACGCAACCGAGCACGCGGCCTGGCTGAACGAGCTCGTAAGCGGCACCGCGCTGGTCGTGCTGTGCGCAAACGCCGCTGGCGTTGGCTCCTTCAGGCGCGCTCGCGGCAAGCGGGCGCCCAGGCGGGCCGGCGCGCTAGCGGGGGTCGCGAAGACGGTGGGCTCCGGCTCCTAGCTCCAGCCGTGCCCCCGCTGCGCGTGATCGGCCGGATGAGCGCTACACGCGCGATCCACTGGAAACGAGTTGTCATGCTTGCGGCGATCGCGGCGGCATTCCTCGCCATCCCGGCGCTTGCTCACGTGCCGGCTCGTCTCGTAACGGCGTGCGCGAAGTGGATCGCCCTAGCGGTCGCGCTCGAGCTGCTGTCGATGCTGGGGTTCGTGCTCGTGTTCGCGCTGGTCTTCGGTAGGCGGTTGGGCGCGCGCCAACGGATCGGCGCGGGATTGCGAGCGCTCGCAGCGATCACGGTGCTACCGGCCGGAGGACTGATCGGGCCGGTGGTCGCCGCCCAAACGTCGGACGTGGAGGCCAGGCCGCTGCCGGCCCTAACGCAATCCATGGTCGCGCTGACGATCCTCACCAACGCACCGGAGCTCCTGGTACTCGGAGGGCTTGGGTTCGCGCTCTGGCTGGGCTGGCCACCGGGGCCGCACAGCGCACTCCTCACTCTCCCCGCGGCGGGCGTCGCGACTGCCATCGTCGCCGGTGCGTGGCTTGTCGGACGCCCTCTCTGGCCCCGGGGCACGTCCGGCCGCGAGCAGCCTCGATCGAAGCGACGCCGCCATTTGAGCGCGACCGCTACGACCTGCCGTCACGGTGCAGTCGAAGCGCGCCGCCTCGTCGCCGACAGAAACTGGAAGCTGGCGGGGGCGGTCGGCTATTACGCGTTTGACAACGCGGTGCTGTGGGCCGCCTTCCAGGCGTACGGTCGTGGGCCGGCGATCAGCGTGATCGTGATGGCGTACCTGGTGGGTTCGCTAGGAGCTCTCCTGCCTCTGCCGGCTGGCATCGGTGGTGTTGAGGGAGGCCTCATCGGCGCGCTCGTGCTGTACGGCTCGCCTGCGGCACCGGCGGCAGCCGCCGTACTCCTCTACCGTGGGATCTCATTGTCACTCCAGGTCGGCCTCGGGGCCTTGGCTTGGGGGCTCGTCCCTGCGCGCCGGCTGCGATCCGCGCGCCGGCGGCGAGCGCGTGTGCGGTCGATCTCCGCGAGTGCATCCCGACCAGCTCCGGCATCGCTCAAGTGATTGTCCCTGGGCAACGGCGTCGGTGTTCGGTGCGCTTGAGCATCGGCGCGGTCCTTTGTCCGCACCGAGCTTCCGCCGATTGCCTCTCCGGCCGGAGCTATCGGCTAGCGCCCCCTCACCGGGGTCTTGGCCGGTCCGTCTCGGGCGTCCAATCGCCGCGGCGATTTCTGTGGACCAGGCCGCGATCTCCGTCTCGTCATCACCGTTGAAGCCTTCGAGCCAGGCATCCCCGGTAGGGCTGAGCGCGGTGAGGTCCTAGGTAACGCGCACGTGTGTGGCGTCTTTGCGTGAGCCGACGCCGTCGACCGCGATGGTCATGCCGCCGCCGCTCGGGACGAGGCGCCCGGCCGTTCAAAGAACTCAGCCTCGGCGAGACCCAACGGTGAGGCGGGAAACGACCCATACAGCCATTCCGACATGATCCGGTGCCAGTTAGCGGTCGCGCTGAGCTGGCCGATCGTCGCGAGCGTCATGACCTGCATCCGGCTCGATAACAGGGACTCTGCCGGGATCGTCTCGTTCCTCATCAGCTCCCAGTACTTCGAGCGGGGGTCTCCGGCATGGGCCAGGAGCGCGGAAACGTACCGTGTATTCAGCGTGACGAGTTCGTCGTCTGCGTACCAGGCATTGATGGCGCGTACGTGCTCGAGCACGAGCCGCGCATCGAAGCGGGGATCGTCGGGTTCGAAGAAGCCGAGTGCGGCCAGGCCGGCGTGCACGGCGGTCGCGTCGTGCTCGAGGGCGGCGCGAATCACGGCGAGTTCGGCATCGATCCTGGTGCGCGCGACACGCTTCGTCATCCCGAAGTCGAGGAAGGCGACTCGTCCGTCACCGAGCAACCGGAAGTTCCCCGGATGAGGGTCACCTGAGAACTGTCCAAACCGGTACAGGGAACCGAGGAAGAACCGAAGGACGATCTCGCCGACACGGTCGCGGGTGGCTTGCGGAGCCTCCTTGATCCGCTCGAAGCCAACGCCGTCGACCCACTCGCTGACGAGCACGCGAGTGCGGCACATGCTAGTCACCACGTTGGGGATCACGATGAACGGGTGTCCGCGCCATCGCCGGGCGAACGCCCGCTGGGCCTGAGCCTCGTGTTCGTAGTCGAGTTCCTCGCTGATGCGCTCGCGAAGCTCGGAGGCTGTGGTCGCGGGATCGATCCCGGGCGCGAAGCGTTGGGCGGCCCGCATGATCAGGCCCAGGTTCTGGAGATCGGCGCGCACCGCAGCGCCAACGTGCGGGTACTGCACTTTCACCGCGACGTCTCGGCCGTCGTGAAGACGCGCTCGATAGACCTGTCCGATGGACGCCGCGGCCGCGGCATTGGGGTCGAACTCGGCAAACAGATCCTCGACACGCTCGCCGAGGTCTTGCTCGATCACCCTGCGCATCTCCTTGAACGAAGCTTGAGGCGCGTGATCGCGGAGCTCGCCTAGCTTGGCCTGAAGCCGCTCCACTTCGTCGGGTGGCAACCCGCCCAGATCCAGAATCGAAGCCATTTGCCCGATCTTCATGGCAGGGCCCTTCATCTGTCCGAGCACCTCGACGACGCGGCCTGCTGCCTCCATACGCCGGCGCTCGCTAGCGGCGCTCCGACTTTCCTCCGGTCGCACCAGGTTCGCCGCCTTCGTTGCGTAGGTTTTGGCGACTTCGCCGGCGACGAGGCGACCGACCTTGGCGGTTCGCCGGACACGTCCGGTCGGGATCGATCCGCGGCGCGCCGTCATGGTCGGGCTGTTACAGGAGGATGCACGATTTCGTATTGTACTACGTGCCATAGTAGACGGTCGGGCGGACTCGTCGGCCTCGTCAGGCCGCCTGCGTCTGCTCGACCGCGCGCCGGTAGCCCCCGGCAGCGTGCTCCTCGCGATCTAGCGCCGCGAGATATTCATCGAAGGCAACGTCGCGGCCGGGACCGCGTGCGGCGCGCCAGGTCCGATACGAGTCGGTCACCGCGCGACTCGCGTCGCGCCAGCGCAGGTAGCTGTCCATCAGCGCGTCGAGCAGCTCGAGGCGAGGAGCGTGAGTTCGAAGTGGTCTTTTTAGGTTCATGCCGATCAACTCCTGGGTCGGTCGAAGCCGGGTGCTTGATGCTGGTATCTACGATCGCACGTCGTAGCTCCCATCCACGTAGACGCCGCTCCGCGCCAAACCTTCCTTGCCAACGTCGTCATCCGTAGTCACTCGGCGTTTCTACTACGGTGCGTAGTGCGAGATGCTATAGTAGGTTCCCAGTGAACCGACGGATGTTCTCGGTTCGCACCGCCCCTCAAGGCTCGAGGGCTGCTGCTGCAAACGCCCTCGACCAGACGCCGGCGCTTCCCCCACCAGCCGACGTCCCCCGCGACCCCGCCCTGCTCCCGGGCGGGGTCGCTTTTTTTTCCAGAGGGCAGCGCAATCGAGACGCCGGGGTCGGCCACGATCCGCCGTAGCGGATGGCTGGCACGATCGACAGCGAGCCGGAAGCCGGTGCGACATCCGTCGTGATCTCGCGCTGATCCCCGCTGTCGTGGTCCTGGGGTGCGCCGGCGCCGCACACTGGCTGCGCCGCAACGCCGTCTGACACGGGTTCCCGAGGGCTTCAGCGGCGGGCTTCTACGAGGCTGCGTAGTTTTGATCCCGGTACTGGGAAGTTTTCGCTCGCGCAGGTGTCTTTAGAGGAGACAGCCGCTTACGACGCGGCGTCGTAGAGCGTTTGCAAAGCACGCGAAAACGTTGAGGAGATTTCATGAAACCAGGCCTTGAACCGGGACATCGGATACCTGCGCTAACTGGAGCGAGGGCCATCGGGGCGATTGCGCTGCTCGTCGTGGGGGGTGTGCACCTTGAGCAGTACACGGTCGCCCATTTCTCGGTCATCCCTACCATCGGACCGCTCTTCCTGGTGAATTTCATCGCGGCGACGTCGCTCGGTCTCGTCCTGCTGATCCCAATTCGACGGTCCGCTCGCCGCGGTCGGCTGCTGTTTGACTCGCTGGCGGCCTTGGCCGGTATCGGGGTGGCGGCGGGCGCCTTGGCCGCGCTGTTGATCAGCGAGCACGGACCGCTGTTCGGTTTCATGGAACACGGATATCGCCTTGAGATCGTGATCGCAATTGCAGCCGAGGCCGTCGCCATCGTCTCGCTCGGTGTGTTTCTCGCCATCGCGGACAGACGAGCGCACGGGCGGCCGGCCAGGCTCGTCACCCGCGACGAGGCAGCCAACGCGGCCTGCAGGCCTACGGCGTCGGAGGCGTAGCGGTGCCGCGACTGCTCATGCTCACGGTGCCGGGGCTGAAAGTTGCTTCGGACTGGCAAGCGGTCCACGACCGCTTGCTTGACGATTTCCCCGGCATCACGGACGTCCTCGCGACCACGATGACTGCGACCCTGCTGATCGTCTACCAGGGCGACGCGAACGTCGACGACTGGCTCGAGGGCATCAGCGACGGAATCGTCAGTCGGCGCCTCAGCACCGGAAACGCTCCGCGCGTGAGGGCACAAAGCCGCGCGCGGCCACCGGACGGCCTGGGGGCTCGGCCGGCACACGACCGTGCCCTTGCCCCCGCGGTCCATATCACTTGAACCAATCAACCAACAAACGAAAGGCACAACATGAGCAAATCAGATGTAACGTCCGCCGGTTCCGTCGAGTGGTCTGGCGAGGACGACCTGGAAGCTCGGTGGCGCGGGGTCGTCGGGCGTCGCTCGTTTTTGAAGGGCGTCGGACTGGCCGGCGTCGCTGCGGTCCCAGGGGCGGCGTTGTTCGCGAGCGAGGCGCGCGCCGCCACCCGCGAGGTCACCGCCGGCGATGTCGCAATCTTGCGGCTGCTGGCCGCAATCGAGTTGATCGAGACCGACCTGTGGCAGCAGTACAACGAGCTGGGCGGAGTGAATGGAGGCAACCCGGCCTACATGGCAGCGCTATCGAACCTCGACAGCGACATGCCGCAGTACATCGCCGACAACACCGACGATGAGGAGAGCCACGCCGCCTTCCTGAACGCGTATCTGCGCTCGAAGGGCGCGCCGCCGGTGAACCTGGACGAGTTCCGGACGCTTCCGAGCAGCCAGGCCACCGGCGCGAAACAGAAGCGACGGCTGACGAACCTGCAGACGCTCGACGTCGACACGAGCTGGTATGTCCGATATCGCAGCACCCAGAACCCCGATCTGGGGGCCACCTTCCCCCAGGCGGTCGACATCAAGCACGAGCCGGCGATCCCGCTCAACGACACCGACACCCCTCCGGGCCTGCCGGCGCCGGTCCCGCCGGTCGGCGCCCAGGAGACGCGGATGCAGGCGATCGCCAACACCGCGGGGTTTCACTTCGCCTACATCGAGCAGGGCGGCTCGGGCTTGTACAGCATCATGGCGCTCAAGGCCACCAGCCTCGAGGTGCTGCGGGTCATCGTCTCGATCGGCGGGGTGGAGACCAACCACTTCTCGCTCTGGCACGACAAGGCCGGCAACGCCGTCGCGCAGCCACTGGCCGGGGTAACCGATCCGGAAACCGGCGTGACCTTCCCCGATCTGAACGCCAAGGGCGGCGAGCTGAACCAGACCAACCTGATCCTCCCGGAACCATGTGACTTCCTGCACAAGGATCTGCCCCAATGCTCGATCGTACGACCCACCCTGGACGACAACGGGGGCGCCGTAGCCACGATCAAGAGCTTCACTGCCGACCGGCTGTTCGAGGGCCAGTCCCCGAAGTTCTTTAGGACCGTCCTCGAGCTGGCCAGAGAGGCCGACGCCGCGCAGCGCAGCCTCCGTTAATCGCGGCGACAGAGCCCGCGGCCGCTGAGACTACCCGGCCGCCAACCAATCTCGCGGACCGGCCGCGGCTCATCTCGAGAGCAGCGGCCGATCCGCCCAAGCCAAAGGACACCACCATGTTCACCGGAATTCTGCAACCCACGCACCTGATCATTCTCCTGGTCGTCGCCCTCCTGTTCCTCGGGCCCAAACGCCTCCCCGAGACCGGCCGCGCCCTCGGTCAGGGACTCAAGGAATTCAGAAGTTCGATCGCCGGGAGCCACCCGGAAGACCCGCAGATCGCCGCGCGGTCCGATGTCACCCACGAAGAGACCGCGCCGCGGCAGTGACGCGCTTCATGCGGGCGCGACCGAGCGCATCTAGAGTCGTCAGCGAGCGTCATGGCGCTACCACTCCGACCGGTTAGCCACGAAGCTCGTCTGCCGCTCCTTGAGCACGTGAGCGAGCTCCGAACGCGGTTGGTCGTCACCCTCGCCGCGGTCGTGGTCGCGTTCGGGTTTGCGTTCTGGCAGAACCACGCGCTCCTGAACGTCCTGAACCGGCCGCTGGCGCGTGCGAGTGCCGGGGCGCTCAGGCACTCGCACGGTCCGCTCGCCCAAACCGCCCGAGTGCAGCAGACCCTCAGCGTGGCATTGGCCCGTCAACGCCTCGCGTTCGCTCTGCTCGCGCGGTCCTCGACGCCACTCGACGCCGCGCAGCGCCAAGCGCTGAACTCAGCGGCCCAGGCCGACGGGGCGGTCGTAGCCGTCAGCCCGGCAGAGCTCCAAGGCCGGCAGCCGGTGACCCTTGGCCTGGCGGAACCGTTCACCCAGACGCTCCTCGTCGCCGGCTACTTTGCGCTGCTCCTCGCGCTGCCAGTCGTCCTCTGGCAGCTCTACGCATTCATCACCCCCGCGTTTAGCGATCGCGAACGTCGCGTCGCACTGCCACTCATGGCGATAGCGCCCCTCCTGTTCATCGCCGGAATCGCATTTCGCTATTTCGTCGTGTTGCCAGGCGCGGTCGGGTTTCTGCAGAACTTCAACGCCAGCTCGTTCGATGCCCTTGTGCAGGCCAATACCTACTACCGATTCATCTTGCTGACGCTGCTGGCAACCGGGCTGTTCTTTCAGATCCCGTTGCCGTCATTGGGCTCATCCGCACAGGGATCGTGAGTACACGTCAGCTGCGCAAGCACCGCCGCCACGCCATCGTTGCCCTCGTCGCGCTGGCGCTGTTGCTTCCCGGCACCGACGTCGTGACCACGCTCCTCGAACTGATCCCCATGCTGGTTCTCTACGAGCTCAGCGTGTTCGTCGCCGGCCTGTTCGATCGCCGCTCGTAAGCCACCGACGCGCGGACCGACGATTCCCCAGGATCATCTCAACCCCGATGCCGGCACTGGCGGTGCACAAATGTGAACCGGTCATCCCGTCTGCGGCAGGGGCTAGTCCCCGAGCCGTTCAGGTCGTTCCGGCGGCGCCCTCCTGATATCGCCCCCGAAGATGGTTCCGGCCAGCACGCCGAAGACGAATGTCTTGACAGCGGTCATGCGGCTTCAGGCCCCGTGCCGTTATGGGTCGCCTCGGCGGGGATCGGGGCAGCCGGTTCGGCTGGATCGGCACTGGACGCCACCCACTCGAGCGCGCTGCAAGCCGCCGAAGGCCTGCCGACACGACCTGCTCACTAGATCGATCAGCGGCTTGAGCCGATCGACGAACGGCCGCGGCGCGCGACCAGTTACCGACTCGTTGCGGAGGTGAGCCCCGTGCTACGGATCGGCGCCGAGCCCCGACCTCAGCCGGGGACTCGGCGCCGCGCTGGCGCGAAGGTGCGCTCAGTATCCGTAGCTGGACGCGCCGGATCCGCTGGCGGCCGACGGTGTGGCGGGGGCGGAGGTGACCGCGTTGCCGCCGGGTCCGAGGACATACCACAAGGCGCCGAATTGGTTCAGGCCCTGGCCCGTCGTCTGACCCGCGCCGTGGTCGCCGACGTAGTAGTACAGGGGGTGTCCGTTGTAGGTGACCTGGGTCCCGCCACCCGGCTGCGTCACCGTGCCGATCCGTGCGGCCACCGCGCCGCTCAGCGCCCGCGGCTTCGTGGTGGCTGCGAAAGGAGGCCAGATGGCTTGGCCCGCCGCCGACAGGGTGCTGACGTTGGGCCTGTCGCCCTCGAACAAGTACAGCGTGCGCCCGTTGGCATCGACTAGGGTCGGGCCCAGCGAGGTCTGCTTCACGGAGATGGCCGACGCGGCTGCAACGGCCGGCTGAGACTTCGTGGTGCTCGCGCCGGTGGTGGCCACCAGCACCGCGATGGCTGCCGCGGCAACAACGGCGACCGCCGCCACCAGTGGGGATCGTGTGCGACTCATTTAAACGTTGCTCCTTATGAAAAGTGTCCAACGTGCCCTCACCTCTCGAACAAGCGTCCGTGGCTAGGTCAGCGGTGCTTCTCACTGGAAGACTCCAGGGTCGGCCGATACCTTCCCGGGGCAACTACGCGGTGTAGCAGAAAGCGCCTACGGCGCGGTATAGTAATCCGATGGCCTCCGCCTCGCCGACTCGATGGTCGGAGCGACGGCGACGCATATCGCACGTCACTCGGTAGAAATACTATGACGCGTCGTAGATCCTAGCCTAGCCCGGAAGGATCCAGCCCGAACCCACCAGATCAACATCTCACACGGCCGCGACAACGCGCAAGAGATACGCCGCGAGTTGTTCGCTTTTTCCGAGGTCCTCGATGTTTTGTGACCAGCCGGCCGGAATCGCTGGTGGTGGTGTGTGCCGGTCGGCCGCGCCTCGGCGAGTGGCTCCGCGCGCTCCGCGCGGTCGGTTACGAAATACCGACCCGGGTCCACGCTTCTGCACGATCTACTACGTCGCGTAGTATAATTCCAATCCGTGCCCAGATTTCTTCGATCGCACAGGCCAGACGGCCGTATGCCGCGTGACGCGCGGGGGTGGCGGGTCGCCCCTGCTCCCGACGGGCGAGGTATGCCGGATCCTCCTGCGCGGCGACCGCCGCACCGGTCCCGTTGGTTCGTGTGGCTGGTGGGCTTACTGCTGGCCGTCAACTTCGGCTCGGTGTTGCTGGTGCAGCCCGGCGCTCAGCCCCGCGTGAAGGTGCCGTTCAGCCCTTACTTTCTCAGCGCCGTGCAGGCGGGCCGGGTCGCGTCAATCGCCTCCACCGGGAACACCATCCAGGGCACGTTCAAGCTCGCCGTGCGTTACCCGGCCCAGAGCCCCACCGCGCCGCCGACGACGCTGTTCAGCACCGAGGTCCCGACGTTCTGGAATGACAACCAGCTCGCCGCGCTCCTGGAGTCCCATCACGTCCAGATCAATGCGTCCTCGCCGACTCAGGGCGGGTCGGTGGTCGGGTCTGTGCTCCTCGGGTTCGGGCCGACGCTCCTGCTGGTGGGACTGTTCGTCATGTTCGCGCGGCGGGCGGCACGCGGCGGCGCGGCCGGGGCGCTGGGGAACTTCGGTCGCTCGCAGGCACGCCGCATCGACCCAGCCACGATCAGGGTCACGTTCGGCGATGTGGCCGGGATCGACGAGGCCAAGGCCGAGCTGACCGAGATCGTCGACTTCTTGCGCAACCCCGAGCGCTAGGGCCGGTTGGGTGGCCGCATGCCCCACGGCGTGTTGCTCTCGGGCGCGCCTGGAACCGGCAAGACCCTGCTCGCGCGAGCGGTGGCGGGCGAGGCCCACGCGGCGTTCTTCTCGATCTCAGCCTCGGAGTTCATCGAGGCGATCGTCGGCGTCGGCGCGGCGCGCGTCCGTGACCTGTTCGCGAAGGCCAAGGAGGCCGCGCCATCGATCATCTTCATCGACGAGCTCGACGCGATCGGCCGCTCGCGCCAGGGTCAGGTATCGGTCACCGGCGGTAACGACGAGCGCGAGCAGACCCTCGATCAGGTCCTCACCGAGATGGATGGCTTCGACAGCGTCGAGGCCGTCGTCGTGCTCGCGGCGACCAACCGGCCCGAGATCCTCGACCTCGCTCTGCTGCGTCCGGGGCGCTTCGGCCGCCGCGTGGCGGTGGCGCCACCCGATCGAGTCGGCCGCCGAAAGATCCTCGATGTTCACACCCGGTTGATCCCGCTGGCCGACAGCGTCGACCTCGACGGGTTAGCGGCGAGCACGCCGGGGATGGTCGGGGCGGACTTGGCCAACCTGGCCAACGAGGCAGCGCTCCTCGCCGCGCGGCGCCAACACCAGCGCGTCGAGCGGATCGACTTCACCGACTCACTCGAGAAAATCTTGCTCGGAGCTCCGCGTGGAATTGTGCTCTCCCCGGCCGACCGCGAGCGGACGGCCTACCACGAAGCCGGACACGCGCTCGTCGGGATGCTCACCCCGGGCGCGGACTCGGTGCGCAAAGTCTCGATCATCCCCCGTGGGATGGCGCTCGGGGTGACCTTGTCGGCACCAGACGACGACCAGGTCTCCTGCACGCTCGAGGATCTACTCGCCAAGCTCAAGGTCGCGGTCGCAGGCCGCGTCGCGGAGGAGATCGTGTACGGAACGATCACACCGGAGCCGAGAGCGACATCCAGCAACTCACGATGATCGCCCGGCAGATGGTCGGCCGATGGGGCATGAGCGACGCGATCGGACTCGTCTCAGTGCTCCCCGCCGAAGGTCTCGGACCGCTGCTGGGCACGGCCGGCGAGACATCCCAGGCCACCCAGCAGATCGTCGACGACGAGGTCCGCCGCCTGATCGATGGCGCGCACAGCGCGGTGACGGATCTCCTGACCGACCACCGCGAGCAACTCGAACAACTCACCGCCGCTCTGCTCGGCGCCGAGACGCTCGACGGCATCGACGCCTACCACGCAGCCGGCATGCCGATGCGGTCCGAGGCCGCCTGAGCGCTCTCCCGGCCAGACTCAGGTCGAACTCAGCCCGTCCCGTGTAAGAGTCAGCGAGCAATGGTCGCTGGGCCGAATCACTCGGATCCGGTGATGCCCGGTCACCCGATCGTTCGGCAGGCTGGGCGCAAGCTTGTGGACAAACCTACGCAAGGGAGCATGCATGAGCACGACCACGCCGTATCCCACCACAACCGCAACCGAGGACCGCCTCGCGATCCTTGACCTGATCGGACGCCTCGGGCTGCTGGTTGACGCGCGCGACTGGAACGCGCTCGAGCAGCTGTTCGCCGATCCGGTCTACAGCGACCGCACATCACTTTTCGGGGGCGAGCCACAGACCAACACTCCGGCTGAGCTCGTTGCCGGCCTCCAATACGTGCTCGGCAAGCTCGACACAACCCACCACCTGATCAGCTGCCAGGTGATCAACCTCAACGGAGACGAGGCAACCAGCGCGGCCAACATGCAGGGCACGCACGTCCTCGCCAACGCCTCCGGCGGCTCCCGGTGGGTCGTCGCCGGCCGCCACGACTATCAGCTGAAGCGGACCGCAGACGGCTGGCGGATCTCCGGGATCACGTTCACCCTCCAATGGGCGACTGGCAACGAGCACATCTTGACTCTCGCGACTGCGGCGTGACCGTGCGGGCGCGGGGGGCTGACCAGACCGAGATAAGACGTTCGCCTATCCTCTGTACCGGAGGTCCCCGGTACGCTCGAGACGCGACGGGGCCTCGGCATCCGGTCAGGTTGTGAAACCGCGATTTCGAGTCACCAGATGAGCAGGCTGAGACTCAGCATCACGATGTCGCTGGACGGCTACGTGGCGGGTCCGGACCAGAGCGAAGAGAACCCGCTCGGGGTCGGCGGGATGGATCTGCACGAGTGGTTCTTCCCGCTCAGAGCGTTTCGGGAGATGCACGGCCAAGAGGGAGGTGAGACAAACGCCAGCTCTCCCGTGGTCGAAGAGCGTCGGGCCAACATCGGGGCCACGATCATGGGCCGCAACATGTTCGGCCCGGTGCGCGGCCCGTGGCCAGATGAGTCCTGGCGAGGCTGGTGGGGCGAGAATCCGCCCTACCACCATCCCGTATTTGTGCTCACCCACCACCACCGCGAGCCGCTCGAGATGGAGGGCGGCACCACCTTCTACTTCGTCAGCGACGGGATCGAGTCGGCGTTAGCGCGGGCCAAGGACGCCGCACAGGGAGGCGACATCTGGCTGGCCGGCGGCGCGTCGGTGGTCAACCAGTACCTGGCCGCACGGCTCGTCGACGAGATTGACGTCTCGATCGCGCCCTTGGTTCTCGGCGCCGGCGCGCGCCTGTTCGAGGGAGTCGATCGCGGGACGCTCGAGCTCAAGCAGATCAGGGCCGTCGACGCGCCCGGCGTCACACACATCAAGTACGCGGTCGGCTGATCCGGCGGCCACGCGTACGATCGTTCTCCGGAATGACGGCAAACGACCACGGCGTCGGCCCGGGCGGCCTGTGGGCGCGTAAGCACTACAAGCAGATGATCGTCGTGCGCGCCCTGCTGGCGCCGTGGATCCTCTTCGTCACCGTGTTCCTATGTGTGAAGGGCTACTGGTGGGGACTCGTCTTCCTTCCGTTTCTAGCCGTCGACCTCTGGCTTCTGCGTAGCCTCGTGCAGTACGCGCGCGCGCAAGGCCGCTGACTCAGCCGCGGCAACCCGCCGTGTAGCTCCGCGTCGTTTCGTCGGACCCAAGCGGCGACACCCCGGGGGCCGTAAGGCGACACCTCTGGGGCGGGGGTCGAGACCCGTGTTCCCTTCTGCGCCGGAGGTCGGGAGGGGAGCCTGTGGCTATGCCCCTCCCGACCCCCACTTGGCGCACAGGAGGCGGGCATCGGGGGGCATCCACGCCCGCGCCGACCTTCGTCAGGTAGTCCGCCGGAGCATCTCGACGACCAGGAAGGCCAGCTCGAGTGCCTGCTGGGTGTTGAGCCGCGGGTCGCACGCGGTCTCGTAGCGAGACGAGAGCTCGCTGTGGGAGATCATCTGAGCACCCCCGAGGCACTCGGTCACGTCCTCGCCGGTGTGCTCGACGTGGATGCCGCCGGGATGAGTGCCGAGCCGCTGGTGGACCTCGAAGAAGCCTTCGACCTCGTCCATGATGCGATCGAAGTGGCGCGTCTTGCGCCCGCTCGGCGATTCTTCGGTGTTGCCGTGCATCGGGTCGCACTGCCAGACGACGCGATGTCCCGAACGAGCGACAGCCTCGATGATGGGCGGTAACAGCTCGCGGACGGCGTTGTTGCCCATCCGTGACACGAACGTCACCCGGCCGTCGACGCGCTGCGGATCGAGCCGCTCGACCAGCTCGACCGTGTCCGCCGGCGTGGCCGTCGGCCCGAGCTTGACCTCGATCGGGTTGGCGATGATTGCGCCGAGCGCGACATGGGCGCCGTCCAGCTGGCGCGTGCGCTCTCCGATCCAGGGCAGATGGGCCGAGAGCAGGTACAGACGATCGTCACCGGATCGGAGCATCGCGCGCTCGTAATCGAGCACGAGCATTTCGTGGCTTCCGTAGAGCTGGACCGTCCGCAGCGAGCTGTCATCGACGCCACATGCCGACATGAACCGGAGGCTGCGGTCGATCTCGGTCGAGACGCGCTCGTAGCGCTTTCCGGCGCTCGACCGGCGCACGAAGTCCATGTTCCATTCGTGCAGGTGGTGGAGATCCGCGAGGCCGGCCCCGGTGATGGCGCGCGCCAAGTTCATGGCCGCCGCCGCGTTCGCGTAGGCCCGGATCAGGCGGCCGGGGTCGGGGCGCCGCGCCTCCGGCGTCGCCTCTAACCCGTTGATCATGTCGCCGCGGTAGGACGGCAGACCGGCCGCGTCGAGATCGGACGTCCGTGGCTTGGCGTACTGACCGGCGATCCGGCCGACCTTGACGACGGGCATCGAGATCCCGTAGGTCAAGACCACGGCCATCTGGAGCAGTGTTCGGATCGACCCGCGGAGATGCGACTCGGTGTTGTCGACGAAGGTCTCCGCGCAGTCTCCGCCCTGGAGCAAGAATGCCTCGCCACGGGCGACCATCCCGAGCCGCTCCTGCAGCCGGTCGACCTCCGCAGGCACCGCGATCGGCGGGACGTTCTCCAACACCCAGCGGACCCGCTCGACCTCGTCGGGGTCCGGCCACGGTGGCTGCTGCGCCGCCGGTCGCGCCACCGCTTCGCTCACCGCTGCGGCGAGCACCCCCGGGAGCGGCGGCAAGGCCGGCGGGGACGCGGCCACGTCGACTGTCCAGGTCACCCGATGAAGGCTATGGGATCGGATGATCGTCGAGGTGCCCGAGGACCACCGCGCGAGCGAAATTCGGGCCTGGGCGCCCACGGACGTTCTACTCTCGAAACATGACGGTCATCAGGTGTGAGACGTGTGGCGCGCGCAACCGGGTCGGCCCAATCGACCAAGGGGTCCCACGTTGTCCGAAATGCAAGGCTGAGCTGGCATGGCTTGTCGACGCCGACGGCGACACGTTCGAGGCGGAAACGACTGCCTCGGTACCGGTCGTGGTCGACTTCTGGGCGGCCTGGTGCGGTCCGTGTCGGATGGTGTCGCCCGTGCTCGAGCAGCTCGCCCAGAGTCATGCAGGCCACCTCAAGGTGGTCAAGGTCGACGTCGACGCAAATCCCGGGCTCGCAACACGGTTCGGCGCGCGCTCGATCCCACTGCTGGTCGTGATCCGTGATGGGCACGAAGTCGATCGGATCGTCGGCGCGCTGCCGCGCGCCGCGCTCGAGCAGCGGCTTGAACCGGTGCTGAACGCGCGCTGATGGCCGTCGAGTTCAAGGACTACTACGAGGTTCTGGGAGTCCCTCGGGGCGCGAGCCAGGACGACATACGCCGGGCATACCGGAAGCTGGCGCGGGAATATCACCCCGACCTGAACCGGGACAGCGATGCCGAGGAGCGGTTCAAGGAGCTGGGGGAGGCCTACGAGGTGCTCTCCGAACCGAACAAGCGTGAGCGGTATGACCGGCTGGGAGCTCAGTGGCAGGCGCAGGAGCGAGCCCCGGGCGGGGGCGGTGACTTCGAGGAGTTCTTCGACCGCGAGGGCTTCGGCGACGGCGTGCGGTTCGAGTTCGGCGACGGCGACGTCTCGGACTTCTTCAGTCGGTTGTTCGGCAACGGCGCCGGCATGCGGTCGTCCGGGCCGTTACGGGGGCTGGACCGCGAGGCGCTGCTCGAGCTGTCGCTGGAGGACGCGGTCGCCGGCGGCAGGCGACGGCTCACGGTCGATGACGGCCGTAGCATCGACGCCAACTTCCCGGCCGGCGTCAGGGACGGCCAGCTGATCCGCCTCGCCGGCCAGGGCGCGCCCGGGCGTGACGGCGGCCCGCCCGGCGATCTGTATCTGCGGGTGCGGCTCAAGCCGCACTCGACCTTTCGCCGCCAGGGCGACGACCTGGACGTCGATCTGCCCGTCGCTCCGTGGGAGGCCGCGCTTGGCGCGACCGTCCCTGTGCCGACGCTGACGGGCACCGCCAGGGTCAAGGTGCCTGCGGGATCTTCGAGCGGCCGTCGGTTACGCCTACGCGGCCGCGGGCTGGCGAAGCAGGGCGGCGGGCACGGCGATCTCCACGCGATCGTGAAGATCACGGTCCCGAAGCATCTCTCCGATGAGCAGCAGGAGCTTTTCGAGAAGCTTGCCGAGGTGTCCGACTTTGACCCGAGGAAGGGCCGCTCATGAATGAGGAGCTGGTCGAGCTCTCCGTGATCGCGCGCCAGGCGGGAATACGAGTCACGCTGGTGCGTCGCTACGTCGAATTCGGGCTGCTCGAGCCGGCGTCCAGAACGAGCGAGGAGCCGCTGTTCGCGCCGAGCGCCGCGAGCCGTCTGGCAAAGGCCGAGCGCCTCCGGCGCGACCTTGGCCTGAACTACGCCGGAGCCGTACTCGCCTGCGAGCTTCTCGATCGCATCCGCGCGCTCGAAGACCGGGCACGCTGAGGGCCCCGTCGGCCTGGTCATGGAATTCAGCCGCGAGTTGCGCAACGACGTTCTCGCCGGCGACATCACGCTCACGGTTCGACTGTGGAAGCGACTCCGAGTCAAGGAGGGCGGCCGCTACCGCGTCGGTCTGGGAGAGATCGAGGTCGACGCGATCGAGCTGGTCCCGTTCGCGGCGATCACCGGGGAGGACGTCCGACGAGCCGGCGAG
This sequence comes from uncultured Solirubrobacterales bacterium, assembly GCA_963737055.1. GTDB lineage: Bacteria > Actinomycetota > Thermoleophilia > Solirubrobacterales > Solirubrobacteraceae > Palsa-465. Next base: position 59,235 of record CAVTRE010000008.1, read on the forward strand.
CCCGACCGCGAGACGATGCGCGGGCGCGCCGCGCACGCCGGGCCGATCGACGAGGACACCCTCGTCTACCGGATCGAGTTCCACCCGGTGAGCTCGGGCGACTGAGTTCCCCTCTCCACTTCCAATTTATACCACTGAGGGGGGCTTCATGAAGCCCCCGGTTGTGCCGCATAATCGCCAGCCGCGAGCCGGGAGTCATGGACATTGGAGATGCGGGCGAGGGGTGCGAAATGTGTGTGTTGGTGTCGACTTATCGGGAGGAAGTGTGGCTATGGTCGAGCACGCGGTGGTGATCGCCGGCGGAGGTCCGACCGGGCTGATGCTGGCGGGGGAGTTGGCACTGGCGGGGGTGGACGTCGCGATTGTCGAGCGCCGCACCGGGCGCGAGCTCGAGAGCTCGCGGGCACGCGGTCTGCATTCGCGCACGATCGAGGTTCTAGATCAGCGTGGAATCGCCGAGCGCTTCCTTTCCGAGGGGCAGGAAGCCCAGATCGCCACCTTCGCCATGACGACGTTGGACATCAGCGACTTTCCGACTCGCCACAACTACGGGCTCGCGCTCCTGCAGAACCGGTTCGAGGAGATCCTGGGTGGATGGGTGGACGAGCTACCGGTGCGCATCTATCGCGGATGTGAGGTGACAGGGTTCGCGCAGGACGAAACCGGCGTGCACGTCCGTATGTCGAATGGTGAGTCGTTGCGCGCGGCATACCTCGTGGGGTGTGACGGAGGTCGCAGCCTGATCCGCAAGACGGCCGGGATCGAGTTCGCGGGATGGGACGCGTCGACCAGCTACCTGATCGCCGAGGCGGAGACGAGCGAGCAGCCGGAGTTCGGCGTCCGCCGCGATGAGAAGGGTGTCCATGCCATCGGCCCGCACGAGGATGGGAAACGGGTTGGGATCGTGGTGAGGGAGCGCAATGTCGGGCAAACCGGTGAACCGACCCTGGGCGACCTCAGCCAGGAGCTCACCGCGGCACGGGGGACGGATTACGGGGTGCGCAATCCGACATGGATCTCCCGGTTCACTGACATGACGCGGCAGGCGGTGTCGTACCGACAGGGACGCGTGCTGCTCGCCGGCGACGCCGCCCACGTGCACACGCCGATGGGTGGCCAAGGCCTCAATACTGGTGTGCAGGATGCGGTGAACCTGGGGTGGAAGCTGGCTCAGGTGCTCAACGGGACTTCGCCGGACAGCCTGCTGGATACCTACCAGGCCGAGCGGCACCCCGTGGGCGCCCGGGTGCAGCGGGACACGATGGCGCTGACGGCGCTCAGCCGGTCCGAGCCGCGAATCGACGCGTTGCGCGAGATCGTCTCGGAGGTGGTGAGCATGAACGAGCCACGAAAGCGGCTCGCCGGCATGTTCACCGGCCTGGACATTCATTACGACCTCGGTGAGGGCCACCCGCTCCTCGGGCGCCGGATGCCCGATCTCGACCTCGTCACCGCCGACGGCACGCGGCGGGTGTTCAGCCTGTTGCATACTGCACGGCCGGTGCTGCTGAACCTCGCCGACCCCGGCGGTTTGGACGGCGCCCCGCGGCCGAAACGGGTTCAGTTGATCGACGCCGGATACGACGGTAGGTGGGAGCTACCGGTACTCGGGACGGTCACCGCCCCCACCGCCGTGTTGGTTCGGCCCGACGGACACGTCGCCTGGGTCGCAGACGGCATCGCGGAAGGGCTCGATGACGCGCTCACCAGGTGGTTCGGACCGCCTGCGACGGGTTGAGCGTGCCGGCGACCCCGGTGTAGGCTCGTTCGAGACGGCGAGGAAGGAGCGCGAATCTCATAAGCGAACGCAGTCCGGCGCAACAGCGACAGGTCCTGTCGCCGTCGAGGAAGCGGTTGACGCTGGTGGCGACGATCCTGGGATCGAGCATCGCGATCCTCGACGGCAGCGTCGTGAGCGTGGCGCTGCCGTCGATCCAGCGGAGCCTCGGCGGTGGGCTCGCCGGTCAGCAGTGGGTCAGCAACGCGTATCTGCTGACGCTCGGTTCGTTGATCCTGCTCGGCGGGTCGCTCGGTGACATCTTCGGCGAGCGGCGTGTGTTCGCGCTCGGGGTGGCCGGGTTCGGCGTGTGTTCCCTGTTGTGCGCGGTCGCGCCGACGATCGGGTTGCTCGTGGCGTTCCGCGTGCTCCAGGGCGGGCCGCGTGCCTGTGGCTGATCCTGAAGGCGGTCCCGGCCGCGAGTCCCACCACGACCCGGCGGCGGGTCGACGTGGTCGGTGCGGTGCTGTGCGTACTGGGGCTCGGCGGTGCCGTGTTCGCGCTGATCGAGCAGCCGCGTCTCGGGTGGTCGAATCCGGCGGTGGCCGGGTCTCTGATCGGGGGCGTGCTGTTGTTCTCGGCGTTCCTCGTCTACGAGTCCCGTGCGAGCGATCCGATGCTGCGCCTCGATCTGTTCAAGAGCCGGAACTTCGCGGTCGGGAACATCGAGACGCTCGCGCTGTACGGCGAACTGTCGGCGCTGTTCTTCTTCCTCGTCCTCTACCTCCAGCAGGTCGCCGGCTACACCCCGCTCGAATCCGGTCTGGCGTTGCTGCCCGAGAGCCTCGTCATGTTCGCGCTGTCCTCACGCTTTGGCGCGCTCGCCGACCGTTTCGGCCCGCGCCTGTTCATGGGCGGCGGCCCGCTGGTCGCGGGTGCCGGCATGCTCCTGCTCCTGGGCTTCGGCGTGCGGGTCCACTACCTGACCGAAGTGCTTCCCGGGATCCTCGTGTTCTCGCTGGGCCTGTCGATGACGGTCGCGCCGCTCACCGCAGCGATTCTCGCCGGCATCGACGAGAGCGAGGCGGGAATCGGCTCGGCCGTCAACAACGCTGTCGCCCGAGTCGCCGGCCTGATCGCGACGGTGGCGATCGGTGCGCTCGTGGCCGCGCAGTTCAGCTCATCTCTGGACAACAAGCTCGCCAGTCGTCGCTCGTGGCCTTCCGCGTCGGCGTCGGCGTCGCGAGCGGGCTCGTCATCATCGGCGGCCTCATCGGCGCCGGGATCCGCAACCCCCGCCGCGTCGTTCGGGCAAGTCAGTGCTCCGGCGGGCAGCTTGCCGGAGCGCCGCTCGACGCCGCCGGGCTGCACGCCCCGCAACGGGGCTTCACGCCCCGCAAGCGGCCTGAGCTCAGTTGGCGGTCGAGTTGATCATCACCGGCGGCCGGTCGTGCCCGTCGAGGTCGTAGTAGACGCCGGGGAACGTCTGGAACTGTCCGCTGATGTTGTTGTGCAGTTGCGACTCGTTGAACGTCAGCGCGCCCCAGCCGTTGTCGACGACGTCGAAGACGGCACCGCCGCCTTCTCGAGCACGGTTGCCGTCGATGACGGTGCCGGCGATCCGCACGTCGTCGTCCTGGCCGTCGAGGTAGATCGCGCCGCCGCTGCCGCCGCCGGGCGTACCGCGTGACGCCGGGTTCGCTCCCCAGCCGAGGGCCCTGTTGTCGGTGAACTCGCTGTTCAGGACGTCCCACTGGACGCTGATGCTGCTAAGCGCACCACCGTTGGAGCAGCGTCCGCCGCGGAAGGTGTCGGCGGTGATGTACACCGGGCGGTTCTGGTACTGGGCCAGGGCGCGGATCGCCCCTCCGCCGAGATCGGGGCCGAAGGCGTAGCAGCGGTTGTCGACGAACTGCGAATTGACCGCCTTGAACTGGCCGCCCTCGACATAGACGGCTCCCCCGCCATCGACCCCGCCGTACCAGCACTTCGGAACGTTGGCCGTACAGGTCGCCTGATGCGCGCCGCTGTAACCATCCTCGAAGGTCATGTTCTGGACCACGATCCGGGGATACGGCTGGTTGACGCAGTCATCGGTTGACCAGGTGCCCGCACAGGTGTCCGAGTACAGGATTCGGTGCTTACCGCCGCCGCTCAGGGTGACAAGGCCGCCGCCGTCCAACACGACCAGGTGCCGGGTCTTGATCACGCTCGCGGTGGTGGTCATCACGATCGTGACCGGCTTGGGTCCGCAGTCGAAGGTGATGATGCCGCCGGCGGCAACGTCGCGCACGACGGCGGCCGACGTGCAACTCGCCGCTCGGCCGTTCCCGACGACGTGGTTGGGGTGGCTGGTGTTCACGGCGCGGCCTGCGGGCGGCACATCCACGTGATGCGCGGGGTTGCCGAAGTGGGGCGCCGATGCCGCACCGGACGCAATCGCCACCGGTCCCACGAGCACTCCGGCGCCGAGCGCGGCCGTTAGCACCGCGGCGCCGAGGAGTGCAGCACGCGAGATCCTGAACCCGCCGGTCAGCCGCATCGCGTCCGATCCTAGATGAATCTAGCCCGCGACCTTTCCGGGACGGGCGGCCAGCGGAATCTCGCAGGCAGCGGAGAAGCCCTGTGATTCGATCCCCAGCGCCACGTTGCCCCTGGTCGAGAGGTTCGAGAAGGCGATGAACACGGTGAGCTCGATCATCCCGGCCGGCCCAAGCCGCTCGAGGAGACGCGTGGACAGGTCGTCGGTGACCGTCAACGGCGTGTTCGTCATCCCCTCCGCATACTCGAGCACGTCCCGCTCGAGCGGCGTGAACACATCCGACTCCCGCCAGCGTGGCACCTGGCTCGCCTTGGCCATATCCAGGTTCTGGTTCTGCGCCTGGAAGTAGCCGATGTCGAGGCACCAGCTACAGCCGACCTGCGACGCGACGGCCATGTGCGCGAACGACTTGAGGCTCTCGTCGACCCCATCCCATTCGCCAACCTTGCCCCCGAATTCGATCGCCGCCGCGGCGACCTTCGGGTTGTGCCATGTCACCTCGACGGGTTCGGGTACGGCGCCGAACTGGTCGATCATGCCTTCGGTCAGGCTCGTGTCGAGCTCCGCCTTCGGAACGCGTAGTGCCATGGTGTCCTCCAAGTCCGTTTAGGTGTTTGACATGAAGACAGCGCTCGGCGCCCGGGCGTGACACTGATGAGCTAGCCGGCAACGATGGCCGCGGCGAGTGCGACCCGGTGGTCCTTCGTCCAGGGTGGTCCCAGAGTCTCCCGCGGCCCGTTCAGGACCTCGTCGGCCCGGTCGGCGAGGAGCCTGGTCGCCTGATCGACGACCGCCTTCGCGTCATAGACGTGGACGTCCCAGCCGCGGGCGTGTGCCAGCTCGGCGATCTCCTGGCGGTACATGATCGCGTCGGCCCGGGCCTCATACGGCACGCGACGCTGGACGGCGATGTCCTCGGGGAAGTCGAGCGGCCAGAAGCGGAGCGAGACCGACCGGACCGGCGCCGGCAGCGCGGCTGCGAGCTCCTCGAACGCAGCCGACGTCGCCCGAGCGATGGACGCCCGCGCACGTGTGACCAGCGCGGCCGTGCCGGCGACGTCGAGACGGCGGCTCTCGTAGTGGATCGGCGCCGCGGAAACGCACGGTTCGATCAGCTCGATCCGCCGGCGGTCGACCACCTCGTGGTCCCTCGATGCCGTCACCGCAATCGCCCAGCCGAGATGGTCCGCGATGCCCAGGCGCACGCCGCCAGGTTATCCGCCCGCCTGTAGGACGCGTCCGTTCCGGCCGTCGGCGAGAATGCCCCGTCATGATCGGGTTCATGGCTGACTGGGACCCGATCCGGCCAGAGGGCTATTTCACCCCTGAAGGTCAACGCCGGGCGATCGAGGAGGCCCTTGACAGGTACGCCGACCGAGCCAGAGTGCCACATGTAATTCTTGACGGTGACCGCATTGTGGGCCGGGTGACACTGAGCAATATCGTTCGCGGACCGTTCCACTCGTGCAACCTCGGGTACTGGGTCAATCAGGCCGATAACGGCCGTGGCTTAGCGACCGCGGGGGTGACTCGCCGGCGTCTGGCAGGACCACGCGCTCTACCAAGCCCTGAACCCGAACTCGGGCTAGAAGAAGAAGCTCTCGAGGATCGCGGCGATCACGGGGTCCGGGGGTATGTGTTGCTGGCCATCGACGACGTGCTCGGTCGCGTGCGGGAGTGCGCCGGCGAGCGTCGCGGTCGTCGACTGAGCCCACGACGGGCTCGCTCCGCCTGCGAGCGCGAGCACCGGGATCTCGATCCGCACAAACCGCTCGACGGGCACGCGTCCGTTGTTGGCGAGCCTCAGGTCTTGGGAGAGCGTGTGGGCGAGTGCTTGGCGCTGCGTCCAGCCCGGGCTGCTCTTGATCGACTCGATGATCGCGGGTGTGGTGCCCGTCGCCGCGAGCCATTGCTCGGCCGCCGCGTCGCGCCGTCCGGCCGCCACGAGCTCGTCGAGGTGCCGGCCGAACTCCGGGCCGGGGTCGTAGCCGCCGGTATACGGCGGCTCGTAGACGGCCAGACGTCGCATCGCGACTCCGCGCGCGGCCGCCTCGAGCGCGAGCGAGGCACCGGACGAGTGGCCATAGACGAATGGAGCCTCGCCGGCGGCCGCGACGACCGCCGCCAGGTCCCGGACTTCGCCCTCGATCGAGAGCGGCAGGCCGTCATCGCTGTCGCCGCGTCCGCGGCGGTCGTACTCGTAAACGGTGTAGCTCGACGCCAGCAGCCCGGCGAGCGGCTTGCTCATCGAGCGGTCGCAGGATGCGCCGAGGACGATCACCAGCGGGGGGCCGGTACCGGCTCGGTCGAGCGCGATCCTGGTGCCATCGGCGGACTCGACTAGTTCCATGCTGCCTCCTGTCCGGGGTAGGCGGGAATCATCGAGCTAAGTGCGACGTCTCACATCGGGCATTAGGAGCGATGTCGCCCCTGTGGACCCTTACCGCGCCGGCCGGAACTGATCAGTAATCGAGAAGCGGTGGGCGCCGAGCCGCACTAGGGTGATCACGTCAACTAGTTCAGGAGAGCGAGTCAATGGCCGAGAAGCAAGCCACGAAGAGAAACGCCCAGCGGTCCGCCAAGAGCGCGACGCGCAAGGCGTCGAACGGATTTACCGCCGAGGAAAAGGCGGCGATGAGGGAGCGCGCCCGGGAGCTGAAGGCCGAGGCAAGCAGGGAAGCCGGGGAGAAGGACGTGCTCGCGAAGATCGCCGAGATGCGTGGATCGGATCGAGCGATCGGCCAGCGGATCCACGCGATCGTCAAAGCCAGCGCGCCCGAGCTCGCGCCGAGGACCTGGTACGGGATGCCCGCCTACGCCAAAGACGGCGACGTCATCTTTTTCTTCAAGCCCGCGGCGAAGTTCAAGGTGAGATACGCCACGCTCGGCTTCAGCGACAAGGCGAACCTCGACGATGGCGCGATGTGGCCGACCGAATTCGCGATCGACGAGTTGACCGCCGACGTCGAGGCCAGGATCACCGCGCTCGTGACGCAGGCCGTGAGCTAGTGACGCCAACCTCACCGGTTGGCGGGATGTCGATTTCGGCCTGGGCCATTCGTGTAGGGGGTGAGAGGCCGGCGACACCGCCGGCCCGCACAGCGAAAGGACAGGCGGATGGGCAAGGTGATCGTGATCAACAGCGTCTCGCTCGACGGCGTGATGCAGGCACCGGGCCGCCCGGATGAGGACACCCGAGACGGCTTCGAGCAGGGCGGCTGGGCGGTCCCGTACAACGACGAGGCCATGGTGGCCAAGATCGGCGAGCGGATCGGCCAGGACCGCGCGTGGCTGTTCGGACGGCGAACGTATGAGGATCTGCTGGCGACGTGGAACGCGCGCGGCGGCCCATTCAAGGACGCGCTCAATGACGGTCCCAAGTACGTCGCGTCGCACAACCCGGAGGCGCGCCTCGAGTGGCCGAACTCCGAGCTGCTCACCGGAGACGTTCCGGCGGCGGTGGCAGATCTCAAGCGGCGTGCGACCGCGAACCTCGTGATTTTTGGCAGCGGTCTCCTGATCGCTTCGCTGATGGCCGCCGACGTGATCGACGAGTACCTGCTGATGATCGCTCCGCTGGTCCTTGGGGACGGACGGCGGATGTTTGGCAGCGGCACGTACGCGTCGCTTCGGCTCAACGAGTGCATCACGTCGGGCACGGGCGTGGTCATGGCCACGTACGAGCGCGCGCGGGACTAACGCCGCCCGCGGGATTAAGTTGAGAAAGGATCGTGCGATGAAGCAGTATCTGCTCAGCATCTACCAGCCGGACGGCGACCCGCCGTCGGCGGATGTACTCGAGGAAATCGAGCGTGAGGTGCGCGCCGTGGACGATGAGATGCGCGCCGCCGGCGTCTGGGTGTTCTCCGGCGGCCTGCACGCCGCCGGGACGGCGACCGTCCTCGATCCTCGCGGTGACGACCTGCCGATGCTCGACGGCCCGTACGTGGAGGGCAAGGAGCACCTCGGCGGACTCGTGATCGTCGCGGTTGACAGCCTCGACGAGGCGCTCGCATGGGGGCGCAAGGTCGCGCTCGCGACAACGCTGCCGGTCGAAGTGCGTCCGTTCCAGGGCGAGGCCGAGGACTGACGCACGCGTGCCGACCGTCACGCTTCCCGAGATCGAGCGTGTCTTTCGGGAGCAGTACGGGCGGGCGGTGGCGGTCCTGGCTCGCGTCTTCGGTGACATCGACATCGCCGAGGACGCGGTCCAGGACGCGTTCGCCACGGCGGTCGCCCGCTGGCCCGAGGACGACGTGCCGCCGGCCCCGGCCGGATGGATCATCACGACGGCTCGCAACCGCGCGATCGATCGCCTGCGCCGCGAGTCCTCGCGTGCCGATCGGCACGCCCAGGCGGTGCTGCTGCGCGCCCAGGACGAACCCGCGGAGGAGAGCCCGGTGCAGGACGATCGCCTGCGGCTGATCTTCACCTGCTGCCACCCGTCGCTGAACAGAGGTGCTCAGGTGGCGCTGACACTGCGGCTTTTGGGTGGACTGACCACGCCGGAGACCGCGCGGGCCTTCCTCGTCCCGGAGACGACGATGGCGCAGCGGATCGTCCGCGCCAAGGGCAAGATCCGCGACGCCCGCATTCCCTACCGGGTGCCGAACGAGGCCGATCTACCCGAGCGGCTTGCCTCGGTACTGGCCGTCGTGTACCTGATCTTCAACGAGGGCTACGCGGCGAGCTCGGGCGAGAGCCTGATCCGCGAGGAGCTCGCCGGAGAGGCGATCCGTCTCGGCCGGCTCCTCCGCGGCCTGATGCCGGACGAGCCCGAGGTGACCGGGTTGCTGGCGCTGATGCTGCTCGTGCAGTCGCGCAACGCCGCCCGCGCCGCCCCCACCGGCGAACTCGTGCCGCTCCCGGGCCAGGACCGCGCCCGTTGGGACCGCAGCCTGATCGACGAGGGACAGACGCTGGTCAGGCGATGTCTGCGACAAAACCAGCCTGGCCCGTATCAGATCCAGGCCGCGATCAACGCGGTCCACAGCGACGCCCCGACCGCCTCCGACACCGACTGGGACCAGATCCTCGCTCTCTACGACCAGCTCATGACGTTCACCCCGACCGCGATCGTGGCGCTCAACCGGGCGGTCGCGGTGGCGGAGATCAGCGGGCCGCGGGCTGCCCTCGAGCTGGTCGGTGGGCTGCCGCTCGACCAATATCACGTGTACCACGCGATTCGCGCGGACTTCCTCCGCCGCCTCGGGCGCACCGACGAGGCCGCGACCGCGTATCAGGCGGCAATCGACCGCACCGACAACGCCGCCGAGGTCGCGTTCCTCACCGGGCGGATGGCGAGCATAAGGGGAAGCGTGACGAACCCGACCGCCGGTGCGTAGTGTGCGCATCGTGCGCAGGATCGTGCTCGTCATCGCGGCGGCCATGCTGGTCGTTTCCGCGGGCGCGGCGGCCGTCATCGCCGCGGCCGCCACGCCGACCCGGGTGCTGCACGCCAACCAGACGGCGGCGGTCAGCGCGGCCGATCAGATGCTGGGCGGCGTCGTGTTGCCCCCGGGGAGCACCGCGGTACCGAGCGAGCCTGCAGGTGACGAGTATCTGCTCGCGCACTCGTTCGAGCTGCCGATCTTCGCGGCCGAGGTTGACCGTCACGAGTTCTGGACGACGACCGCGTCGCCGAAGGCGGTGATCGCCTCATTCGAGGCCAACCTGCCCCCGGGCGCCAAATCATCGGGTTCGGCCTACAACGGGGCCGAAACGAGCGTGTTTGCCTCGTACTCGCTGCCAACGGTGGCTGCGCCGGCGCTCGGGTCCCGAAGCCTGAGCGTGGACGCGGTTGAGCTGTCCGACGGGAGCACGGGAGTCCGTGCCGATGCCGACGTTCGTTACACGGCACCACGCCCGCCGGACCAGCGGATCCCGCCCCAGGCGCGCGTGCTCGACATCACCGAGGCCAACCCCCACGCCAACCCGCTGCTGTCGCTGACCGTCACCAATCATGCGCAGATCCGCCATATCGCGGCGGTCGTCGACGGTCTCCCGCTCGTCGCGTCGTTGCGCGGAGTCGCGTTCTCGTGCCCGGCGATGATGCTCGGGCCGACCGACACATTTACCTTCCGGGCGTCCTCGAACGGCCCGGCGCTCGCCCAAGTGACCGAGCCCGCGGATTGGCCGACGGTCGCCGAGCCCTGCTTCATTACGACTTTCCAGGTCCGCGGACACGGCGAGCCAGGACTGCTCGAAGGCGGCAAGCTCCTGCGCCGGGCCGGCGCGATCCTCGGTGTGAAGCTGACGACCCGGCCGTGACCGGTGTCAGCCGGCCGTGACGGATGGTCAGCCGGTCAGGCCCGCGAGGCTTGAGAGATTGAGGACCTTGCTCGCCGGCGGCGCCGCCGGGGGCACTTGCGGCCCGTAGTCGCTGAGATCGACGGTGACGGTCTCCTGGATGTTCTGACCGCCGAGGTCCATGTCGAGCGTCGTCTGCACTCTGCGAACGAGGTGGTGAGCGTCGATCCAAACGTCCTCGGGGAACTCGCCGCCCGGTAGAGCCTGCTGAAGGAGCGCGAGGGCCGGCTTCGCCAGGCTCTGCTCCGACGCGGGAAGGCTGCCAAGCAACCGCGAGGCGCTGAGGAAGGCTCGATAGTGGGTCGTCGCGAAGCCGTCCACCTGTGCCTGACCGAGGTCGAGGACGCTGCCGGACACCGATCGGAGTGACTCTAGGGTCTGGCTCGGATCTGCCGTGGTCGGACCGTTCTCGAGCGAGGACAGCCCGGGAACTCCGGACAGTTTGGCGAGATTGACCTGCATCCACTTCCCGGCGCCACCCGGGAGCTGGCTCATCAGCGCCGAGGGGAGCTTCACGTACGCCGTGGCGCCGACAAGGATCATGTCGACCCGCATGGTTGAGCCTCCGAGTTGCTGGGTGACGTCGGGCTCGGCCCCGAGGTTCATCGACATCGACATCGCGGTCGCGTGGTCACGCAGATCGACGACGCCGCTACCCGTGGCCGAGATGGGGCCGTTCAGTGCCGAGGACGTCATCTCGAGCGACATCTGCATCCGGAACCCCGGCGTGCTCGAGGACAGCGTCGCCGCCTGGGCGATCGGGCTGCCGACGCCGGCGCCGCCCGACCCGAAAAGCAGGAACGCCAGGCCGGCGACCACAGCCACGAGCGCAATCCCCGCGCCGGCGATTAGCTTCGACCGGTTGCCGGGCGACCCGGAGGCCGAAAGCGATGGCGACGGTGACGGCGACTGTCCAACCGGCGACGACGCCGGCTGGGGTTGCGGCGGTCCGTCAAATCCGGGGGGCGGTACGGATGGTCCCACCCCGCCCCGATCGGCATCGTGCTCGTCGTGCATTAAGCAACCGGGATCCTCTGGACGTCCGGCGAACCCACCCTCAGCCGGCGAGACGACGATTAGCCGCTCATGCCACCGTCGATCGCGAACGTGTGTGACGTCATCATCGCGCTCTCGTCGCTCGCCAGATAGAGCATGCCGCACGCAATCTCGGCGACGGTCGTGTGGCGGCCAAGCGGGATCATCGCGTCGAACGCGGTGGCCGCTTCTTCCTGTGGGAGGTGAGTCGCGCGCATCTCGATGTCGTCCTGGAACGGAGTGGACGTCGGGCCCGGGTGGATCGTGTTCACCCGGATGCGCCGGGACGCGAGCTCCTTGGCAGCCGTGCGCATCAGGCCGACCTGGCCGTGCTTGGCGGCGACGTACGCCGCCACGCCGGGCGGTCCGATCAGCCCCGTGACGCTCGAGGTGATGATGATGCTCCCGCCGTCGCTGATGTGGGGAATCGTGTGCTTGAGGACGTGGAAGCCCCCGAGTATGTGCACGGCCAGCGTGCGCGAGAACACGTCGGACGGATAGTCGACGATTTCTGAGACCGCGCCGCTGATCCCGGCGTTACTGACGACGACATCGAATCGTCCGTAGCGGTCCACGCCGGCAGCGACCGCCCCGGCGACCGCGTCCTCGTCGGTGACGTCCGCCACCGACGAGGAGGCGACGTCGGCACCAAGCTCCTGGCCGGCGGCCGTCAGCTTCCCCTCGTCGAGGCCGACGAGGTGAACCTTCGCGCCTTCTGAGACGAACAGCCTCGCCGTCGCCAGTCCGATTCCGCTCTCGCCCCCGGTGATGAGGGCGACCTTGTCCTCCAGTCGGGCCATGGCCACCTTTCCTCGGTCGATCCTCGGCGTAGTCTGGCAACCTTTGCCCGATGGCAGTCGTGGACGTGCCCACGCCGATACGCCCTCCTGCGGCGAGCATCGCGGCGGGCCGGGACGCGCTCACCGATCTTCTGGGGGCCGATCGCGTGAGCACCGGCGCCGACGTCCTCGCTCAGCACGGGCGCGACGAGTCGTTCCATCCCGACGCTCCGCCCGACGTGGTCGTGTGGCCGCGAAGCATCGACGAGGCGGCCGGGATCGTGCGGGTCGCCGCCGAGCACCGCCTGCCGCTCGTGCCGTTCGGCGCCGGCACCTCGCTCGAGGGCCACGTCGCGGCGCTCGCCGGCGGCATCAGCGTCGACATGCGCGAGATGGACACGATCGGCGAGCCCTCGATCGAGGACCTCGACGTCACCGTCCAGGCGGGCGCCACCCGCCGCGCGCTCGACGCCCGTCTCCGTCCCGAGGGAGTGTTCTTCGCCGTCGACCCGGGCGCCGACGCGACGATCGGCGGGATGGTCGCCACCGGCGCTTCGGGCACGATGACCGTGCGCTACGGCGCGATGCGCGAGAACGTCCTCGCGCTGACGATCGTCAATGGCCGCGGCGAGGTGGTTCGCACCCACTCGCGAGCGCGGAAGTCCTCGGCGGGCTACGACCTCACGCGGCTGCTGATCGGCTCCGAAGGCACGCTCGGGCTGATCTGCGAGGCTACGCTGAGACTCCACCCGATCCCGCCCGCGACGGCCGCCGCCTCGTGCACGTTCCCGACGGTGCGGGATGCCGTTGAATGCGTCACACAGGTCGCGCAGTACGCGATTCCGGTGGCGCGGATCGAGCTCGCCGACGAGCTCCAGATCGAGGCCATCAACCGCCACGACGGCACCACCTTCGCCGTGGCGCCGACGCTGCTGCTCGAGTTCCACGGCGCCTCCGAGGACGACGTCGCCTCCCAGGCGAGCGAGGCCGGCGAGATCGCCGCCGAGCACGGCGGCAGCGACTTCGCCTGGGCATCGGATGAGCAGGAGCGCCGGCGGCTGTGGCACGTGCGCCACCGCGCCTACGACGCGGCCCGCGCGCTCCGCCCGGGGGCAAAGGGGATGACCACCGACGTGTGCGTCCCGATCTCGGCGCTTGCGGACTGCATCGCCGCGGCGCAGGACGACATCGCCGCTTCGGGTCTGATAGCGCCGATCGTCGGGCACGTCGGCGACGGCAACTTCCACACCGCGGTGCTCGTCGACCCGAACGATCCCGACGAGGTCGCGCGCGCCGAGGCGTTCCACGCCCGGCTGGTGGAGCGCGCGCTGGCGCACGACGGCACCTGCACCGGCGAGCACGGCGTCGGCTACGGCAAGTCCCGCTTCCTGGCGGCCGAGCACGGGGCGGCGGGCGTGGAGATGATGCGCGCGATCAAGCGCGCGCTCGACCCGCACGGCATCTTCAACCCAGGGAAGGTCACTGCTTGAGCGAGGACCTCCTGACGGCGCTGGCCCGGTACGACTCGCCAACGCTGGCCAACGCGATCGAGACGTTCGATATCCAGCCCCGGGACGTCGGCTTTGCCGACAGCCGCATCAGGTGCATGTTCCCCGAGCTCGGGCGGATGGTCGGGTACGCCGCTACGGCCACGATCGTCGCGCGCGGGGTCCCGGGTCCGGATTGGGCCGGCGTTGGCAACACCGGGCTGTACGCGTACGTGCGCACGATCCCGGCGCCGCGCGTGGTGGTGGTCAAGGACCTAGACAACCCGCCGGCGCACGGGTCGCTGTGGGGCGAGGTCCACGCGACGATATTCGGCGCGCTCGGCTGCGTCGGGTGCGTCACCGACGGCTCGGTGCGCGATCTCGACGAGGCTCGCGCGATGGGCTTTCATTTCTTCGCGGCCGGGCCCTCGGTGTCGCACGCGTACGTGCGCGTGGAGACGGTGGGCGACCCGGTCGAGATCGGCGGCCTCGAGGTCGCACCCGGCGACCTACTCCATGCCGATCAGCATGGCGTGTTGAAGATTCCTCCGGAGATCGCTGCCGAGCTCCCGGCAGCCGCCGACCGGGTGATCGAGACCGAGCAGGCGCTGCTCAGGTGGGTGCGCTCGGACGAGTTCGATCCGGATCGACTCGCCGAGATGCGCGCCCGGCACTGACCGGCGAGATGCGCGCCCGCCGCTGACCGGCGAGATGCGCGTGCCGCTGGGCGGACGGCGCTACTCCAGTTTGTCGGGCGAAACGCCGGCGTCGAGCATCGCCGCGTACAGATGCGAGGCGGCCGCCGACAGGTTTGGATCGCCCAGGCCGCCGCGCTCGAGCAGCATCGCGAAGTATTCGCGAATACAACTCAGCACGGCCTGTGCCTGCTCCGGCGTGAACTCCGCGGTCACGAGGCGACTCTTGGCCACGGCTGCAGAGTAATGCCACCCGGGGCTGGCCCGTAGTTGGACCTGGACGTTGCCCGGCTCAAGTGGGCCGACGCGCCGGCCGATAGAGGGGCCAATTCGACTTTCGCGCGGGCGCGGCCTGCGCTACCCAATCACCGCCGCCTTGGAGGGCCCGCAAAAGATGAGCGCCACCGACCAGCTGAACGATTCCCACGTTGACGGGAACAACAACGAGCCCCGGCTCGTCCTCGACCTTGACCTGATTGAAGCCCAGGCGCTCCGTGCCTGGCTGCTCGAGACCGAGCTGAACGGCACGGCCGCCACCGACACCCCGGTGGTGAGCTCCGCGCTGGCCAAGCTGGCCCGGGCCGTCGACACCGCGCAGGCCACCGTCAACATCCGTCGCGAGTTCCAGCAGGCTGGCGTCAACCTGGCTCACTGGTCCGACGAGCAGGTGCTCGAGCTCGGCCGTCGCATCGCCGAGGCCGTCCGTCCGGTCCTCCGCGGCTAAGAGGTCGCCCGAGCCCGGCTCACGGCCGAATACAACTCCATGTCCAGCTCTCCGGCCCCGGCACGTACAACGTCGATCGTCGCCGTGGCGATCGCCGAGGTCGCGGTGATCGGGGCGGTGGCGATCGTCGGCGGCGGCGCCTGGCTGCTGGGCATGGTGGTCGGCGCGATCCTGGGCGTCGTTGCGACGCTGACCGTCATCGGTCACTCCAACCTGGCGCGGACCGCTGCCGGCGAGCCAGCGGCCGAGGCCCAGGTCGACCCGGTCACCGGGCTCCCGACCCACGAGAAACTGCTCGCGGATCTGCAGGAGGCGCTCGACGCCGGCGACGATCGCGTCCTGACGCTGTATCTGTTCTCGCTCGACGGCTTCAAGGACTACAACAGCGCCTACGGTGACGCGTGCGGCGACGCCTTGCTGGGATGGCTGGCTCGCAAGCTCCGCGACGCCGTCGGCTCGTACGGGAACGCCTACCGGATGCGCGGCGGGAGCTTCGCGCTGCTCGCCGTCGGGTCCGAGCGGTTCACGAGCGCACTATGCGCTTCGGCGGCGAGCGCACTCAGCGAGAACGGAGACGGCTTCCAGATCTACTGCGACGTCGGCCAGGCGGCCCTCCCCGCCGAGGCTCCGTCGCCGCGCGCGGCGCTCGAGCTTGCCGCTCGCCGCGCCAGCCAGCACGGCTCGGAGCGCCACGTCAAGTCGGGCCGGCGGGCGCCGGGCGACGCGATCGAGGCGCTCCGCCTGGTTCGCTCGCGCCGGGATGTGGCCGCGTTCGCCACCGGGATCGCGCGCAGACTCGACGTTCCCGAGGCCGACATCGAGACGATCGAGCGGGCGATCAACCTATGCGACGTCGGCAACGTCGCCGTGCCGGGAGCCGTGCTCGGCTACCCGGGCAAGATCAACGGACCCGAGTGGCAGTTCATTCTCCTGCACACGCTCGTGGGCGAGCGGCTCCTCGCCGGTCCGCTCGGGATGGACGCGGTCGCGCGACTCGTGCGCAACAGCCACGAGCGTTGGGACGGATCGGGGTATCCCGACGGCCTCGCGGGGAACGCGATCCCGCTCGGGGCGCGGATCGTGTTCGTATGCAGCGCCTTCCACGACATGACCTCGGACCGCCCGCACCACGCGGCGCTCGATCCGGCGGACGCACTCGCGCAGCTCAAACGCGGCGCGAGCTCGCAGTTTGATCCGAAGGTCGTCGAGGCCTTCTACGCCGAGTTTGCCGGCGAGCCGGTCGACGTGGGCGAGTCGGACTCCGACGTAGCCACCGCAGCGTAACTTGGCGCCGACCGTGCTCGTGCGACCGGACCCTGAGCCGGTCGACACGTGATCGGCGCGACCCCGTGAAGTGAGGCCGGCATGCCGGCGGCGGCTGTGAGAAGCCGCCGCCGATGCCGGGCACGAGGGGGGCTTCGCGCCTGTGGCAGTAAAGACGCCAGCACCGCAGATTCCTTCCCAAGGTTCGGTTAGGATGCGCGCTCGCGCGCACCTGCCGCTCGAAAACGGGGTTTGTCTGTACTCGTGGCGCTCGCCGGCCCATCGTTTGAGATACGAGAGACAGTCGAGACCGACGGCGTTGTGCGCGTCGCGCTGATCGGCGAGCTCGACATCGCCGTGGCCGACGCGGTCGACCAGCGCCTGCGCCAGCACCGCGAGGACGGCCGCACGGTACGGCTCGACCTCTCCCAGCTCGATTTCATCGACAGCTCGGGAGTGCAGACGCTCGTGCTCGGCATGAAGCACGCGAGGAACAGCGGGTCCGAGCTCGAGGTGGACCCCGACGTCAGCCCGCCGGTGCGCCGGATGGTCGAGATGATGGGGATCGGTCCCCAGCTCTGGCCCCGCGGCCGGCCTGCGAGCTAGCCGAGGCTTCTGGGAGCTCTGTTGCAAGGCTGCGCCCGACGGGGGATTCATCCCGGGTGTGCCGAACCACGCCCATACCCGTGAGACGCGCAGAGGAGTTATGGATGAGCGACTTCGAGAGATCCGGCGATAGGGCCGGTGTGACCTACGACGAGCCGATGAAGCGCCGTTCGCCCGGCACGTTCTTCGCCGACCTTGGCGACAAGCTTGCTCGAGGCTTCAACGGCTTCGACCGACCCCAACCGGACGATGCCGACTGGGATCGGTATGAGGAGGTGGACCAGCCGACCGCGGCGGTCGACACCCTGCCCCCGGAGGAGCCCTCCCGGCGGCGGTTCTCGACGTCCCTGCACGGCTACGACCGTGACGCCGTCGATGACTACATCGACGGCCTCGAGCATGAGATCGGGCAAATGGCCGCGCAGCTGTCGGCTCAGCGGTCGCCGACGTCGGCCGTGCAAGCCGAGATCGACCGCGTGGGCGAGGAGACGAGCGCGATCCTCCGCGTCGCCCACGAGCAGGCGGCGGAGATCACGCGCCGCGCCCGGGTCGAGGCGGAGCGCTGCGTGTCCGACGCCGCAGCCAACGCGGTGTCGATGACCGAGGATGCCAAGCGCAAGCTGCGCCAGCTCGACTCCGAGACCGACGCGGTGTGGGCCGAGCGGATGCGGCTGATCGAGGACGTCCGCAACGTCGCCACGTCGCTGTTCTCGCTCGCCGAGGACGCCACCGACCGGTTCCCCGAGGACGGCGGCAAGGAGTCCGCGACCGTGGCCGCGAGCGTGGTCCAGCCCGCGGCGAAGCCGGCCCCGGCCGCTCAGCCGGCCCCGGCCGCTCAGCCGGCGCCCGCCCCGGGCGCACTCGCGCCGGCGACGCCGGCAGCGTCCGCGCAGCATCGTCCCGCCACGCCGTCGCCGGTCGCCGCGTCACAGCCGATGCCCACGCCGTCACCGGTCGCCGCGGAACCCCAGCCGTCGCGGCCAGACCATTCCCGGCCCTAGGGACTGCTCGTCTCGAACAGCTCCGCGCCCAGCCTCGCCTCGGGGTGCAGGCTGGGCGCGACGCCTTCGCCGAGCCCCGCGCGAGCCAGCGCGCGCCCGAGCGCCGGTGCGTGCTTGAACAGGTGGTTGCCGGCGAAGATCAGCAGCTCGCCGAGCTCCCACACGGCGAAGCCGTCGGGGCTCCAGGGCAGCTCGGTGACCCAGCAGTGCCGGACGTCGATCGGCTCCGGGTGCAGGCCGGGTAACGCGCGGGCGACATACGCGTTCGTGCGCTCGGCGATCGTGGGGAGGCCGCCGCCGTCGATCAGGCTCCCGTCGTCGTGGAGCGGCGTATCGGCCAGCCCGACGGCGAACGCGGCGTTGCCGGGGAGCGGATCGCCGTAACCGCCGTCGTCGACGTCGTCGCCGAACGCGTCGCTCGAATCGAGCAGGCACGCCAACCTCTCCGGAGGGTCGTCTCGCACGGCGTAGGTGAGACGGACGTGAGCCGCTTGCCGGAGCGGCAGCGGCAAGCCGGCCCCTCGCGCGAGCGCCGCGGTCCCCCGGCCGGCGCACACGACAACACGGTCGTGCTCGACGGTCCTACCGCCGGCGCGGACCTCGACGGTGCCGGCTGACGTGGGGCGGACCGACAGCACCTCGTCGAACACGATCCGTTCCCGCAGCGCGCCCGTGAGCGCGTCGATCGCCGCCCGGACCCGGATCACGCCGCCGTCCTCGTCGAACACGGCGGGCTCCTGGTACGGAGCGAGCAGAGGCAGGCGCTCGGCGAGCTCGGCGCCATCGATCCGGTGCGCGCGCACGCCGGCGACGAGCATCGTCTCGAGGTGTCGCATTCCCGCCGCGCCCAGCGTCACGACCCCGTCGCGCGAGAGCAGCTCCCGACCGAACCGCTCCTCCCACTCGCGCCACACGCGGCGGGCCTCGAGGGCGAAGTCGACCAGCCGGCGGTCGTCGTGAGCGTGGCGGAAGATCCGCGACTCCCCACCGGATTGCGCGTTGCCGGGGACCCCGCGCTCGTACACCGTCACGTTCCCGCCCTGCTCGGTCAGCGCGAACGCTGTCGAGAGGCCGACGATCCCGGCCCCGACCACCCCGACATCGGCCTCAGTGCTCACGGGGCATCACGCGCAGTCTTGCACGATCGGATCGGCGCCTCGGGTCACCCCCCACCGAGGGGGTGACTATTCCGAACGGGCTTTTGAGCACTCCAGGCAATGGGGTAGGCTCGAATTACATACGGACCACCGAAGGAGGGAAGGCGATGGCAGACCGGCGAAACGGCGCACAGTCGCCCGAGGAGCAGGTCCGCGCGTTGTACGAGGAGGCCGAGTCGAACACGGCCAAAGCGTTCGAGGCTCTGGTCAACAAGCCGAGCTTCGGCCGGCTCTTGGCACTGAGCGCGGAGAACACGGCGGCCGTGGCGCGGATGAGCTTTGACGCTGTTGATCTGTTGTGGCGCAACCTTCGTCTGGCCGGCCGGGCCGACATCGTGCGGTTGTCCAGGCAGCTTTACCGGACCGAGGACAAGCTCGAGCGGGTGCTGCAGGAGGTCGAGAGCCTGCGCGATGAGGTCGCGCGGGAACGGGATGCGGAGGGGTCGCGGTCGTGAGCGTGGTCGATCCGTTCGTCGGCGCGGTCGATCGGGCCGTCCGGTTCCCGGTCAACGCGCTCGAGTACACGAACATTCTGCTGACCACCGATGACGCGGTCGTGGGCGCGACGCCCCGCGAGGTCGTGTGGTCTCACCGGAACACGACCCTGTATCGGTACCGGTCGGCTGACCGGCGCCATGCGGTCCCGATTTTGCTCGTGTTCGCGCTGATCAACCGGCCTGAGATCTTCGATCTCCGCCCGGGGTCGTCGCTGGTGGAGTTTTTGATCGACGAGGGGTTCGACGTGTTCCTCGTCGACTGGGGCTATCCCGACGAGGAGGACGCCGACATGGGGCTCGAGGAGTACGTGTGCGACGAGCTCGACTGGGCGGTGCGCGAGACGCTGCGCGCGAGCGGCGCCGCCGAGCTGTCGCTGATGGGATGGTGCATCGGGGCGACGCTGTGCGCGATGTACTGCGGCCTCGACCGGGGCGACGAGCGAGGCGGGAGGGTGCCGGTAAAGAACCTAGCGCTGCTGACGATGCCGATCGACGGGCGCGACTCGACGTACGCCAAGTGGGTCCGCGACGAGGAGTTCGACATCGACAAGGTCAGCGAGCTGTGGGGCTCCCTCCCGGGAGGGGCGATCGATTTCGCGAACAAGATGATGAAGCCGGTGACGAATTTCTGGACGACGTACCGGCGGCTGTGGGACGGTGTCCAGGACGGGAGCACCCGGCGGGAGGCGTACCAGTCGATGTCGAAGTGGGTGGCGGACAATCCGCCGTTCGCCGGCCGTGCGTGGAGGGAGTGGATTCGCCTGATGTATCGCGACGCTGGGCTCCTACGCGGGCGGGTGCGGCTCCGCGACCGGCTGGTCGATCTGAGCCGGATCGATCAGAACGTGCTCGTGATCACGGCCGGGGCCGACCACATCGCGCCGCGCCCGGGAACGATGCCGTTCTTCGATCTGATCTCGAGCGAAGACGTTGAGCACTTCGACCGACCGGGCGGTCACATCGGTCTGGTCGCGGGCTCGGCGGCGCGCAAGGAGCTTTGGCCGGGCATCGCGGAGTGGCTCGCGAAGCGCTCGGACTGACAACGACACCACGGAGAAGAGGGATTTGATGAGCACAGAAACTGGAACTCAGGAGCGGGCCGGAGTCGTTCCGACGGACGAGTCGTTCCCCGCCGGCGTGCGCCGCGCGCGGATGACCGGCCGGGTCGTGTTCGTGACCGGCGGCACGCGCGGCATCGGGGCGGCGATCAGTCGCAGCTTCGCCGAGCAGGGCGCCGTGGTGGCGGCCGGCTACGGGCGCGATCGCGAGCAGGCCGAGGGGCTGCTGAAGCAGCTCGAGGACAACGATGTGACCGCGAGCATCCACCAGGGCAACGTCGGCTCGGCCGACGATTGCCGGCGGACGATCAACGAGGTGCTCGAGCAGCATGGCCGCCTCGACGTGCTGGTCAACAACGCCGGCATCACGATCGACAAGACCGCGCTCAAGATGACCGACGAGGACTGGTACAAGGTGCTCGCGGTCAACCTGTCCGGCGCGTTCTTCATGAGCCAGGCGGTGATGCCGCACATGCTCGAGCGCGGGACCGGCCGGATCGTCAACATCTCCTCGATCATCGGGTCGACGGGCAACATCGGTCAGGCGAACTACTCCGCGTCGAAGTCGGGCATGTTCGGGCTGACCAAGTCCCTGGCCCGCGAGGCCTGTTTCCAGCTCGCGCGGGCGGACAAGCTCTCAGACGACTCGATCGGGCTGACCGTGAACGCGGTCGCGCCCGGGTTCATCGCCACCGAGATGCTCCAAGCGATGCCCGAGAAAGCACAGGAACGCGTCAAGTCCCAGATCCCCGTCGGCCGGTTCGGCCGCCCCGACGACGTCGCCCGCGTCGTCCACTTCCTGGCGTCGGACTACAGCTCCTTCATCACCGGCGCCGTGTTCGACGTCAACGGCGGTCAGGACATGTCGGCGTAGACCTCGCGATCACAGCCGGATGAGGCCGCCCCGGTCCCACGGACGCCGAGCGAAGCGAGGCCCCCGAACTAGCCCCCGGGCGGCGTGGACGCCGGGCCGGGCGCGGGATGCACCGGGAGGATCGTCGGCCCGCGCGGCGTCAGGCTGAAGTTGAAGTCGGCCGTGAGGTTGCCGAGGATCGGGTTGTCCTCGCGAACGTCCGGCCGGGGGTCGGGGCGGCCGTCGGTGGCGGGATCGAGACGGGAGCTGTTGAGGAAGTCGTCCTCGATGAACCTGACGTACGCGTCGTGGCTCAGGATCTGGTGGTCGATGTAGCCCTGCTTGGCGTAGGGGCTGATCACGATTCCGGGGACGCGCAGGCCGAAGCCGTTGCGGTCGACGACCGGCGGCACGACGTGGTCGTAGAAGCCGCCCCAGTCATCCCAGGAGAGGAAGATCGCGGTGCTGGCCCAGTCGGGACTCTGCATGATCGCGTTGATCAGCCCGGTGACGTACGTCTGGCCGGCGCTGACGGTGGCCGGCGGGTGCTCCGAGACGGTGCCGTTCGGGTCGATCCACGAGACCGCCGGGAGGGTGCCGTTCTTGGCCGCCGTGAAGAAGTTCGACAGCGACTCGATGTCGCCGAGCTGGCCGTCCTGGGTTACGTCGGTGAACGAGGGCAGCGGGTTCCAGATCCCGGGCGTCTGTGGGCCCTGCTGAACGGGGGAGCAGCTCATCGCGGCGTCGTTCTCGCAGTCTGGCTCGGTGCCCTTGAACACGTAGTAGGCCCAGGGGACGTTCTGCCCGTGGAGCAGGTAGGTGATGTCCGTCCAGGCGTAGAGGAGCTGGCCGTTGTTCGGCGTGGAACCGAGCGTGTTCAGTGTCGAGTCGGGATTGGGGTTCTGGACATCGCCGCGACAGGACGACGGGTCTAACGGGTTCGTACAGAACGCCGACCACTCGGAGACCATGTACAGGTGAGCCGGGAGGCTCCAGGAGTCGTTCGGCTCGAACATGTGGTCTTGGAGCACGTAGTTCTCGGCGTAGGTCCAGTAGTTGGGGATCTCGCGGGCGTCGTGATAGCCCATCACGTCGACGCACGACGGAAAGCTTGACGTCGTGTGGCTGGTCTCGGTGCACGCGCTGCAGTTCGGGTCCTGGGAGCTGCAGCTCATCCCCGACTCGGCCTGGGCGACGAAGCCGTCCATCCGGCCGTTGTCGATATCGGCCAGGGCGTTGCCTACCGAATGCGGGCCGCCGTAGTTGACGTCCGAGGAGTCGTGGAACGGGGTCACGCATCCGCCGTTCGCCGGGTCGGGCACACACACCCCGGCAGGGATTCCCTCCGCGCCCGGGTACGTGCCGAAGTAGCTGTCGAACGACCGGTTCTCCTGCATGATGATCACGACGTGGCGGATCTTGTGAATCCCGGTCAACGGCGCGATCTTGATCTTGACGGTGGGCGACTCCGCCCCGAGGTTGTGAACGCTGGTCGGCACCATCGCGCGCCACTGCTCGGTGCGGCCGGTGTTGAACGTGTGGCCGATCGAGAACGTCCCGCCCCGCTTCAGCTTGGCCCTGGCGGTGTTCACCCAGCGCGGGCCGACGCGGCGCTGGAGCGTCACCATCTGCCCTGCGGCGCCCGGTTCGAGCTGGCCGCTGAACGTCTCTGCGTCGCCGGCGACCGCGAACGTCGCGGTGCTCGCCAGCGTGATCAGCGGACGCACCTGCTCGACGACGGTCCGGCTCTCGAGGCCTTTGACGGTCACGCGCCAGTCTCGATTCGTCGCCACCGTCCCGGGGGCCATCGCGAAGCTGTAGGTGCCCGCGGCATTCGTGGACGTCCGCGCCACCGGGCTGAACCCCTTCTGCTGCGGAAACCTGCGCCATAGCACGACCGAGATGCCGCAGCGGTGGACGCCCTTGCGGACCCCGACGAGCCGCCCGAACACCGTGAGCTGTCTGGTGGCCGTCAGCGGGTTCGGCGCGGCGTAGACCGTCAGGCCCTTGGCGAGCGGAGCGCGCTGATTGTTCGCGGGCTTGCAGGTAGGGGCGTTCGCCCCCGGTGACTGACCACTCGATCTCGGCGCGAGCGCCACGGCGGCGCCGGCCAGGGCGACAACCAGGACGGTGACGAGCAGAATTCGTGAGCGACGCAGCGGCAATCCCCCCGCAAGAAGCTGGGCCAGATTATTCGTCGTAACCCGGCCGGACCCCTCGAGTTGCGATCTGCCCGTCCCGATTAGCCTTTCCATGGTGAGCGGCGCCGGCGAGATCCAACCCGTGCCCGCGCTCCGCGCCGCGCTCGACCGCTATCAGGCGTCGGGGTCTCCGGCCACGCTCGACGTGGCGTTCGCCGCCGCCGCTAGCGCCGTCGCCGAGCGGCGGGGGGAGCGGGCGGGTGAGCCGCCCAACGTGTCCGAGCTCGAGTGGCTCTTCGAGGAGATCCCGGAGTACGAGGAGCTGGTCGAGGTCGCGGTCAGCCAGACCGAACGCTCGGTCGAGTCGGCGGGCGCGCGGCTGTGGGACTGGTTCGCGTTCGAGACGACGCCGCCGATGTGGAACGACGGGGAGCGCTCGCGCGCCCGGCTGCTCGTGGCCTGTGCGTGCGCGCCGCTCGACGAGCAGGTCGTCGGCTGGCTCGGACCGCGTCTGCTCAAGCTGTCGGCCGACCGGTGGGCGGCGCTCCTCACCGCTGACCTACGCCGCGCCGGCGAGGACCTGTGGCGGAGGGTGCTCGGCCAGCGCTACGAGTCGGTGTGGCGACGGTGCGCCCCGCGCGGACGTTTCCGGACGCGCGAGCTGGCGCATCTGCTCGCGAATGACGAGGCCACCGCCGAGGCCATGCGGCGCCGGCTGTCGCGGTGGCTGGCCGCAGGGGCGGACATCAAGCGGCTCCCCTCCGAGCTCGAGGCGGCGTTCGTGGAGACCCGGACCCCGGATCGCCTCGCCTAGCGCGGACCCCGATCGGCTCGCGTAGCGAGTCGGCCACCTCGGTGTCGTTTCCGACACCGAGGGCAGCACCAACGACCCCATGGGGGGCTGGGCGTGGTGGCGCGCGCGCGAGAGATTGCCGGCATCAACGAACAGGAGGGTCGACATGAGGGCATGTAGTCAAAGGTGGTGGCTCCGACTCGCCGTAACCGGCCTGCTGACGGGTGGAGCGCTCGCGTTCCAAAGCGTGCCGGCGGACGCAGCGCCCGTGGGCCCGACGACGCTGGCGGGTTTGACGACACAGGGATTCCCGTCGTTCTTCGTGGTCTCCAGTAACGGACGGACGCTGAGGCTCGGCGCGATCGTGCTGGGTATGACGTGCGCATCCGGTGACGAGTTCGTGTTCAACGACCGGGACGTGCGGGTCCCGATCGCTCGTAGCGGCAAGCTGCACGCGGACTTCGCTCAGGCGCCGACGCCGACATCTGGAGGTGGGACTGTGGGCGGAACGGACTCGCTCAACGCCACACTCAATCGGCAGCGGACGGAGCTGACCGGGACGTGGCGCGTCCAGCAGACCTACATCTCACAGACCGGACAGACCGACCAGTGCGACTCGGGTCCGGTGCGGTTCACCGACTCCCGCTGACTGGCACGCCCGTGGGCGCAGTCCCGGCCGGACGGCCCGGATGCGATGGCATCCGGGCCGCCGGCGTGAGATGCTGAGCCCGGCAGTGACCGACCAGCACGCCACGCGACTCGCCTCTCCCCGTCACCTGAAGGCGGTGATCGAGGCCGAGCGGACGGGCGTTCCGTTCCTGTACTGGCTCGACGATCAGGGCGAGCAGCACGTCCTGATGCTGGCCGGCGACCGGCCGCGGGTGACGATCGGCCGGCGCGAGCAGTCAGACGTTCCGCTGAGCTGGGATCTCGAGGTCTCGCGCGCTCACGCCCTGCTCGAGCCGGTCGGCGAGGAGTGGACGCTCGTCGACGACGGCCTCTCCCGGAACGGCTCGTTCGTCAACGGCAGCCGGATCCACGGTCGTCAGCGACTCCACGATCGCGATCGCATGTGCTTCGGCAACACCCACGTGGTGTTTCGCGAGCCGGCGACGGCCGAGGACAGCGTCTCGACCGCGCGGCCGCCAGGAGCCGCCGGCGTTATCCCGCTGACCGAGACGCAGCGCAAGCTGCTGATCGCGCTGGCCCGCCCGATCGTCGAGTCGACCTCGTCGACCCCGGCGACCAATCCGCAGATCGCGGCCGAGGTGCACCTCAGCGTCGACGCCGTCAAGGCGCACATGCGCCACCTGTTCGATCGCTTCGACCTCGGCGAGCTGCCGCAGAACGAAAAGCGACACCAGCTGGTCGCGATCGTGCTTGGCTCGGGCCTGCTCGCCCGGCACGATTTCTGACGCCCCGCGACTAGCGTCTGTGGACCGTGATCGTCGTCCACGCTCCGACGCGAACGCGATCGCCGTCGCCGAGCGCGACCGGACTCTCGGGGGCGATCGGCACCGGGTCGTCGTTGACCGTAGTGCCATTCGTCGACCCGAGGTCGCGCAGGACGATCACGCCGTCGCTGCGCCGCTCGAGCATCGCGTGCAGCCGGGAGACCCCGGGGTCCGCCGGGGCCGCGGCCAGGTCTATCTCGGGGACCGCTTCGTCCGGGTTTCCGCGGCTGCGGCCGATTCGGTTCTCGCCGTCGGCGAGCACGA
The DNA here is from genome assembly GCA_963737055.1 of uncultured Solirubrobacterales bacterium. Classification (GTDB taxonomy): domain Bacteria; phylum Actinomycetota; class Thermoleophilia; order Solirubrobacterales; family Solirubrobacteraceae; genus Palsa-465. The sequence goes on from CAVTRE010000008.1 coordinate 85,610, forward strand.
ACCGCCGTTCGGTGTAGTCGGTCGGGAACGAGATCCCCGCGACCGCGAGACGTTCAAACTGCGCGCGGTCGGCGGTGACCACGGCCTCCCAGGCTCCGGCGGCCGGTGGCGGCCCGTGGAAGTCGAACCCGCAGCCCTCGCAGTACCGATCGTCGCCCGAGCGCGGCGCCCCGCAAACCGGGCAGGGCTCGCGCCTCGCCGCGGGAGACGTATCGAGCTCGTCGACCGTGGGGAACACGTGAGTGGTGCCGGCGGTGAGTGGCGGCGCGCCGATGGGCGCCCCGCACTGATCGCAGTAGTCGGCCGCCTGAGACTCGTGACCACGTGGGCACGCGACGGTCATGTCGCCGCGGGCCCCACTCGTACCGTCGCCGTCGAGCGCGTGTCGAGCGACATCTCATCCAGAGGCTTCACCTCGTGCTTGAGGCGAACCGTCCCGGTGGCCGGGTCGTCGACCTCGACGACGGCCTGGAGCAGCTTCATCGTGCCGTCGTTGCCGCTCTCGGTGGCGAGTTGGACGGCGCGTCCGAGCTTGAACGTCGCCGTTCCCAGATCGCCCTCCTTGCGAGCCTCGAGTCCCTCCTGGATGCATTCCGCGAGCTCGGCCTGGCCCGTGTAGTGAGCGACCTCGCGGTTGATCCGCGTCGAAAGCTGCTGGTCCTCGGTCCAGATCGCCTTGATCAGAGCCTGCGCGCAGGGCTCTTCTCCCTCGACCAGGCTGACGCGGGCGGCGAGCATCTCGTCGCCGATCTCCCGCGGCGGGACGTTGATGCAGACGTGGTAGTCCCGCGACTCCTGGCCCCACGTCGCGGTCGGATAGTCGACGGTGAGCGGGTTCACCGGCAGGCCCCGAGCGGTGAGGTCTTCGATCGTCGGGGCGACCTGCCGGACGAACGCGACGCTGGCGCCCTGTGGCGTCCACAGACGTAGCGAGACGTTGCCGGTGGCCTTGCCCATCGCGGTCTGCATCAGCGCCTGGAAGTCGTCGGCCATTGCCTCGGGCTCGGCGATGATGTCGACACTGCCGAGCAGTGCCGACGCGATCCGCCGGAGCTCGCTCACCCGCCAGTCGGTCCCGACGCCGCGGCAATCGCAATGGAACCGGCCCTCGAGCTCGGCGAGCACCTGGTCGAGCTCGTCCTCGGTCTCGTGCTGATTCTCGCCGTCGGTGAGCAGGATGGCGTGGCAGCTGCGGCCGGGTGCGGTCGCGAACAGGCGGCCGGCGAGGGTCAGCCAGGAGCCGATCGCGGTGCCGCCCTTGGCCTCGATGCGGTCGACCGCTCGCTTGGCCTTGGCTCGTGTCTGCGGCGAGGCGATCGCTAGCGTCGAGTCGATCGGATACACGGCCCGCGCGACCTCGGTGCCGGCGATGACTCCGAAGGCGACGCCGTCCCGGATGCAGTCGATCGCGACCGAAGTGGCCTCACCGGCGGATTTGATTTTCCGGCGAGGCGCGCCCATCGACCCGGAGGTATCGACGATGACGATCTCCGCGGCCTCCGGTCGGTCAGCGTGGCCCGCAGCGCCGTCGGAGGTCACGGTCACGATCGTGTTGACCTCTGAGGCGCCGAGCGGGAGGTACTCGTTCTGGTAGCACTCGGCGGTGAAAGCGCTCATGGATGCTCCTCAGAGACCACTAGGCGGCTGACGGGTCGATATCGATGACCGCGACCGTGATGTTGTCGTGGCCCCCGCGGTCGTTTGCCATGTCCGCGAGCGAGCGTGCGACGGCGGCCGGCGCCGCTCCCGGGGGCAGCGCGTCGATCAGACCGCCCAGCTCTCGCGCGCCGGGTGCGTAGTTCCAGAGGCCGTCGGTGCACAGCACGAGACGCCCGGGACGCTCGGGGCGGAGCTCGACCAGCCGGGGCGGCCGCTCGGGGGCGTCGGGTCCGACCCAGTGGGTGATCGAGTGCAGGAACGGGCTCTTGGCCGCCTGGTCGGGCGTCAGCAGGCCCTTGGCGATGCCCTCCTCGGCGAACGAGTCGTCGACCGTGAGCTGGCTCGCGTCGTCGGCGTCGAACCAGTACGCGCGGCTGTCGCCGACCCACCCGACGGTGATGTTCCCGTCGCGGCACAGTGCGGACACGAGCGTGCACGACGGGTCGACGCGTTTGACCCGGGTCGTCCACTCGACCTGGGTCACCGCTTCCACGGCGGCCTTGATCGCTTCGACGATCGCGTCGCGCGGATCCTTGTCGGGATCGGCGATCGCCCGGGAGAGCACGTTACCTGCAGCGTTGGCCGCGTCGCGGGCGGCGACATTGCCGGCGCTCGCGGATGAGATCCCGTCGCAGATCACGACCACAACGTTGCCCCCGTCTATCACCTCGAGGTGGAACGAGTCCTCGTTGCGGCGGTGCACGAGGCCTTGATCGCTGACGGCGGCCGCGGTCCCGAGATCGAGCTCGACGCGGAGGTCGCCTTCGGCGGGCTGGGGCTCTTCGAGCCGCGCCCCGCAGTGCTCGCAGAATAGGTCCCCGGGCTGGAGGGGGGCGCCGCACGACGGGCAGGAAAGGACGGTTCCAGTTGTCACGTCCAGGTCGGTCACATCAGCTCCTCGATGGTCATGTCCACGTCCTAGGTCGAACTCGATTGGCGCGATCGACCAGCTCGATGCGCTCAGAACTGCTGGGTGCCCAGCGGGCGAGCTCCCGGTAGGAGCTCTCCACGCCAAACCGGAGGTCGCGCTCGGAGAACCGGTAGCCAAGGAGGCTGGCGCGGCCGTCGTCGAACGCGCCCCCGCGAGTCGTAAGCGCCAGCGCGGCCTCCAGCACCTCGGCTCTCAGGCGGGCGCGCTGCTCTCCTCTGACCGCGAGCGACTCGAGGATCGAGCCGGCAGTCAGCAGGTTGTCGGCGGTGCTCTGTCCACCTCCGTTTACCGCGGCACCTCCGTTTACCGCGGCCAGGCATCTGATCCGGGCGGTCTGGGCTTCGATATACGCGCTCGAGGAGTCGGGAATCCGGTCGTAGGCGGCGAGCGCGCCGGGGTGGTCGCCGGTCCCAACGCGGCAGCGCCCCAGGCCGAACGCGGCCGCCGTGAACCCGGGGTCGGTGCGCGACACGATCTCGTACCAGCCGGCCGCTTCGGAGATAGTCCCGCCACCTGACTCGCACGCGATCGCCAACCCGAGCTTGGGCGCCAGCTCGCCGGGCAGCGAGCGGTAGACGGTCGCGAAGCTCGATCGGCAGCCGCCGAACCGCCCCCTGGCCAGATTCATCACGCCTCGATACCAGGCGACGCGCCAATCCCACCGGTCGACCGCCTCGACCTCGTCCAGCGCTTCCTCGACCGCCGGCCAGTCGCCGACCTCGATCTGCTCCGCCGCCAATCGCAGCGCGACCTCGACGGTCCGCTCCGGTGCGGCCTGAAGATCGGCGATCATCTGCTCCGGGTCGGTCGCCGTGATCGTGGCCAGGTAGCCGGCGGCGGGATCGTCGCTGTCGAGCAACGGGCGCGGCAGCGCGTGCCAGTCGGGCTCGTCGTTGCCGCCGCGGACCGGACCCGTGAACAGCTTGCTCGCGGCCGGAACGGTACGGCCTTCCTCGTTGCTGACGACCTCGCGGAGGACGCCGTAGAGCTGGTCGGCCATCTCCTCGGCCGATTGGAAGCGATCGTCCGGGTCGGATGCGGTGCCGGTCTGCAGAAGCTGGTACAGCGAGTCGTAGCGCTCGAGAATCGGGACCGATTCCTGCGACGGAAGAGTGAAACGGAAGTTGCTCTGATATCCGCGGAAGTCGAAGCAGAGCACGGCCAAGGTCCGAGCGACCGTGAACAGGTCCGAAGCGACGGACGGGCCCCGGGACGCGATCTCCGGCGCCTGGTAGCCGACGGTCCCGAACACCGCCGTCGAGGGATCGTCCATCCGGTAGACGCCACCGAGGTCGATCAGCTTCAGCGAGTGCTGAGTCTGGATGACGTTGTCGATCTTGAAATCGCAGAACAGGAGCCCGAGTTGGTGGAGGTACCCGAGCGCCGGCAGGATCTCGAGCATGTAAGCGATCGCCTGGGCGAGCGGGAGCGGGTCCGGCTCCCCGCCGTTCGCCTCGCGGCGATCGGTGAGGATCTGCTTGAGGCTGCGTCCGCCGACGTACTCCATGACGATGTAGCCCGAGCTCTCGTGCTGGACGAAGTTGAAGATCTTCACGATGTTCGGGTGCTCGACCTCGGCGAGGAAGCGGCGCTCGGCGAGCGCGGCGGCCATCGCGTCGTCGTCGCTCGCGTTGAGGAGCCCCTTGAGCACGACCCAGCGATCGGACACGTTCCGGTCGCGGGCGAGATACACCCATCCCATGCCGCCGTGGGCGATGCAGCCCACGACCTCGTACTGGCCGGCGACGACCGTCCCGGCGGCGAGCTTGGGCTCGAACGAGAACGGGGTTCCGCACTTGCGGCAGAACCCCGTCGTGCGCCCCGTCGCGCGATCGCGTCCGCGCCCGACCGGCTCGTCGCAGCGAGCGCAGAAGCGCCGGCTCTCGGGCACCATCGCGGCAGGTCCGAGGACGGCGTCGGCCGGGTCGCGGAACGGCACCGCCGGAATCTCGATGAGCCCGGCGCCCAGGTGAGCGCGGCCGCTCGTGCGTGTGCGGCCGGTCGTAGTGCGGCGCGCCGAGCCGAGCGTCGACGCGGTCAGTGCTCCCGGCGGCGGAGGTGCGGTCACGGCGGCCGCGGAAGGGGGCGCGGTCACGGCGGCCGCGGGCGGGCGCGCGGGGGCCGGCGGCGCCGCGGTTGCCGCGGGCGCGTCCGCGGCACGCGCGGGCGCCATGCCGCACACGTCGCAGTAGCCGTCGACGATCGTCCCGCTACAACCTGATCGCGCGCAGTTCATCGCACCGTCTCCTGCTCCGGTCGCGCGGATGCAAGTCGTTCCTGATAGCTGCGGACGAGCTGCGACACCAGCGCGAGGTCGGTCGGGGCGGTGTAAAGCTCCTCATGCGCGCGCGTGAAGATCCGCTCGAGCTCGGGATCCTCGACGAGTCCCAGTCGTTCCGCCTTGACCTGGTAGGCCTCGAGCAACGCCCTGAGCTGGTCGCGTGCCTCGATCGGGGCCCGGTTGGCGCGCAGCGCCTGCTGGGCGTCGTCGAGGAGTGCGCGCGTGCGCGACGTCCACTCGTCGAGTCTGTGCCTCGCGTCTCGCCAGGACCCCGACCGCGCGAGTCCCGCAATCGCGTCAAGGGCCGCGCTGAGGTCGTTCGGCGGCGCGAGCGGCGCGGGTGGCGTCGGGACCGAGATCTTCGCTTGCAGCCGCTCGTGCACCGCCAGTCCCTCCCGCACCGTCGTCTCCAGGTCGGACAACAGGCGGGGGGCGCCTGCCAGCGTCGCGTCGAAGTCGCGCCGGAGCGCGGCCGTGGCCTCGAGGTCGCTCCGGATGTCTTCGAGCGAGTCGATCACGCGGTCGACGTCCTCGGGGCGGGTCGCTAACGGGTCGGCGCTCGCGGAGGCCGCCAGCCGGGCGACGGCGCGCGCGGCCTCGTCGACGCGTTCGCGCTCGCCGAGTTCGCGCTCGCCGAGTCCGTCCGCGAGCGTCTGCGCCTGCTCGAGGGAGGTCTGCGCGGCCTTCACACCCGGAGCGAGGGCATCCCACGCCTCGCCGAACCCGGCCACGACTGTCTTTACTTCGTCGAATGCGCGGGACATACGCTCGAGCAGCTGATCCGGAGTGCAGCGGACGGTTCGCTCTGAGCTCCCGAGGAGGTCGCGCTCGGCGAGCGGGATCTCGGATCTGGTGAGCTCGATCGACTCTTCTTCGAGAAGCGCCCTGAGGTCGTTTGTGCGCCAGGGACCTCGTAGCTTCTCTGCGCGCTCCAGGACCTGCTTGAGTAGGCCCTGCCACCGCCACAGGTCGGTCAGCTCGCCGCTCGCGTGCGACCATCGGTCGGCCGATCGTCCGGTCAGCGCGCTCACTTCGAGCAACTGGCGACTCGAGTCGATCTCGAGCTCGAGCAGGTTGGCGGCGGCGCGCTCGCTCGCCTTCTGGAGGCGACTCAGCTCTTGGGCGGGGTCCTCGTGACTCATCTCAACCGTCGTATTGGGGCTTGGGGGTCGCCTCGAGTTGATGAAACTGGCCGAGCCACTTCGTCTGGAGCTGCTGCCAGGTGCCGTCGCGCTCAAGGCGCGCGAGGACGCCGTTGACGAAGCGCACGAAGTCCGGGTGGGCCTTGCTGATCGCCATTCCGTAGGGCACGGGGTAGAGGCTCGGCCCGACGATCTCTGTGCCGGGGTCCTGCGCCTTGAAGCCGAGCAGGATCGAGGAGTCGGTGGAAATCGCGGCGATGTTCCCCGTCCCCTGCTGCAGGGCCACCAGGCAGTCGATCGCCTGAGGCTCGCCGACGGGGACCGGGCGATCCTCGGCAGGCATCGCCTTCAGCACGTCGATCGGCGTCGACGACGCGCTCGCGCAGACCCGCTCGTGGACGAGGGCGTGGAGGTCCTTGACGCCTGAGTTCGTGGGCACCAGCAGCCTTTGCGTGGCGTTGTAGTAGACGGTCGAGAAGTCGACCAGCGTGCGCCGGTAGCAGGTGATTGTGATCGTGTCGGCGACGATGTCGACCCTGCCGTCTTCGACGGCCGTGAACCGCTGCGGCACGGTCAGCGCGACGAACCGCACGTGGCGGTTGGCGGTGCCGAAGATCGCCGCGGCTACCTGCTTCACCAGGTCGATCTCGAAGCCCTCGATGTTCCCGGTGGCGGGGTTCAGGGAGCCGAATTTGTAGGCCCCCGTGTTGACGCCGGCGACGAGATAGCCCTTCCTGCGAATCTGAGCCATGAAGCTGGCGGCCGGCATGTCGTTCGGCGCGGGCAACGTCGCTGGTGGACGCAGGCTCGCGGTGGCGTGCTGGCAGTTCACGTTCTTGGAAGGCGGCGAGGGAGTGCCCTTCGCGAGCGGGGTGGCCAGCGCGCTGAGGGTCAGGTTCAGCGCGTGGTCAGACGTCGCGCCACAGCCGGCCAGCGTCCCCGCCAGGAGCACGATTCCGGCCAGGTAGAGGAGCGGCCGTCTCATCGGTACTCGTTGATCCTCTGCCGCAGCCCGATCAGCGCCAGCACTGCGGCGAGCGCAATGATCAGCGGGATCGCGAACGCCAACCCGTCAAATGCTGATGTGGCGTCGGCCGCCGCCCGCTTGAACCGTGCCTGCGCAGCGTCGATCTGCTGAGCGAGGCCGTGGCTGAGCTCCTCGGAGATCGCCGAGGCCTGTGGCGCGAGCGCTATAGCGTCGGTGAGCTGGCCGCCGTCCTCGAGCCCGGTGAGCTCGCGAGTCTTCGCCTGGTACGCCGCGTACTCGCGGTCGAACTGTTGAGCGGCAGCGGGCGTGCCGGTTCGCCCCGCAAGCGCCGAGATCTCGGCGATGACACCCCCGGGCCGCTCGAGCACGCGCCTCACCACCTTGAAATCGTTCGGATCGGCAGTATCGGTGCCGCGGTTGACGATCGCCAGGCTCAGATCGCCCTGCGCGCGCGAGAGCAGAACGGTCGCCGCTGACAGCGCCTCCACCGAGTCCGAGCCGTTCCGCTCCGCGTTCTTGAGCGCGTTCTGCGCGCTGAGGAGGCCGACGATTCCCCACGCCGACACGCCCGCCACCACGACCGTCGCCACCACCATCGCAACGTTGAGGATCCGCCGGCTGATCCGCGTCACGTACCACTGGGCCAGCAAGAGCAGGATCAGCGCGCCCGCGCTCGCGGCCACGAATGCGAGCAGCGCTGACGCCGAGGTGCCCGTGCGATAGTCGTCGTTCAGCCGTTCCGCCTCGATCGTGTAGAGATGGTCGGCCGCCGGAAGCATGCGCGACGTCATCAGCAATGCCGCCGCGCGCACGTACGCGGCGCCGATCGGGAACCCAAGGCGGTTGTCCGTCCGCGCGGTCTCGATCAGGCCGCTGTAGGTAGGGAGCTGGTCGGCGATCGTGCCGAGCGCCGCGGATGCGTTCCCCGCCGTTCCCGCCGCCCGCGTCAAGGTGGACAGAGCGGTGGAGACCACGGCAAGGTCCCCCAGGTACCGATTCCGGTTCGCCGCCGCTTCCACGCCTCCGGACAGCAGTCCCGTCGCAACCGTCGCGTTTGCGTCCGACAGCGACGTGTACAGATTCTTGGCCTGGACCAGGAGCGGCTCGGTCTGGCTCCGGGCGGCCTTCGCGGCACGTTCGCGCGATTGCTCGGCGCCGATGGCGATCGCGCCGAAGACGACCGCTCCGACGACGACCGAGAGCGAAATGAGGACGAGCCGTCCGGGCGTGGTCGCGAGACGCTCCCGGCCCCAGCGGAGTGCGGCGCGCGCACCTACGCCTCGACGGCGACCCGCGTGCGCGGGTGCGACCCCGGTCCCGAGACCCTCGAGAGTCATGTCGTCGTCGGCCACCCACATGACGCGATTCTGATCCTCGGCGCAGCCGTCTTGGAATCACCCTGGTGTCGTCCTCGACACCCCGACACGGTGCCTTCCGGGTCTCCGATCCACGTTCGCCGCGCCCGCCCTGGCACGTCGCCCGACCCCCAATTCTCGTCGTGGCTGCTGGCCCTATTTAACTACTACGGGTGCACCGCGACCAAGCCGGCGGCCAGCAGGACGAGCGCGATCCATAACGCCTTGAGCGCTTTCTCGTACGGGGCGGACAGGCTTGCTCTGGTGAGCTCGATGATTCGACCGTCTCGGAGGGTCTGGCGGCCGGTCACCTCGGTCGTGTTTCTGCGGAGCTGCCGGACGGGCGTGCTCAGCTGCCGCTGGGCCGCGCTCAGCAGGCAGCACGCCGCGGCGACCAGCACGCCGGCGGGACGGACCGTCAGCGAATTGACGAAATAGCCGGTGAAGGCGGGGAACCCGCCCCACGCGAGCGCGAACCAGGTGTCGTTGTGAAAGCGGCCGCCGGCGAGCTCGAGGTTGTACGCGGGCACGAGCAGCCCGCCCACGAGGATGAGCGGCACGAGCAGGGGAGAGATGGTTATCGCTCCGGCCACGCCAATCGCGATCGCGCCGATGAAGGAGGCGGTGGCGAGCACGATGAGCGTCCGGCGGCTCAGTTTGGTTCCGAGCGGCCGGCCGTGAAGCTCGTCGAGCGCGTGGGCGCTGATTCCGACCGCGAGGAAGAAGGCGGCGAGCGCGGCCGCGAGGCGGTCCGCGTAGATGTGGGGTGCGGCCGCCGCCCCGATGGCGACGTAGCTCAGATGCCAGAGGGTGTACGGCGGATGAAGCAGCGTGACCAGGTCGCGCCAGCCGCCGGATCGCAGCGCGTAGAACGCCGGGCGGTCGAGCTCACGCGGGGCGCTCGCCACGACCGTTCCTGACTCCCCGCGTCACGAGCGTGTCACTCCAGACACCACCCGCGTCACGAGCGTCTCACTCCAGACATCACCAGCCCCGCGCCGAAGCTGAGCCGCGTCTCTGTTACTTCGTCGATCCCTGCCGCTCTCCACAGGGATGGGAGGCTGGGCTCCTGGGCGTGGAATTCCTCGATGTTGGGGCCGAGGAAGCGGCCGACCTCGAACCACGCCGGCGACACTGCCCGGCCGATGATTGGCAGCCCTGCTCTTGTATACACGCGCCAGGCGGCGCGGAGCGGGGCCGATTGCGGGACGCCGAACTCGACCATCCCGATGCGTCCTGCGGGCTTCAGGACTCGGGCGAGCTCGCGCATCGTCGCGGCAGGGTCGTCGACGTAGCGGAGGAGGTAGGTGAACGTGAGCGCGTCGAATTCGTTGTCGTCGAACGGCAGATGTTCGGCTTCGCCATGAATGAACGTGACCCGGTCGCGCAGCTCCGGTTGCTCGCTGAGATGGCCTTTCGCGGTCGCGAGCATGCGGTCGCTCTGGTCGAGACCGACGACCTCGGCGCCGCGCCGGGCGAGCGCGAAGGCCACGAGACCGGTACCGGAGGCGACGTCGAGCACGCGCTGGCCGGGGAGCGGATTGACCTGATCGACGAGCGTGGCGCGCCAGCGTGGGTCCTGCCCGAAGCTGAGCACGGCGCCCATCCGGTCGTACGCCCGCGGGAGGCCGGCGAACAGCTCGAGCGCGTGCCGTTTGCGCGGGGACGGTGAAGTTGGAGCGGACGCGGCCAACGTCGGCTTAGGTTAGGCGCTCGAGACGGCGGCGCGGAGCAGTCTGTCCGCGAGGCGGGTATGGCGCCGGCCCGTGTCGGGCGTGCGCGCGGCGCGGGCGATGGTGTCGCGGGTTCCCACGATCACCGTGGCGAGCTTGGCCCGAGTGATGGCGGTGTAGAGCATCTCGCGGCGCAGGAAGAACGCGCCGGCGGCCGGATGAGCCACGATCACCGCCACCGGCAGCTCGATCCCCTGACCGCGGTGGACCGAGCAGGCGTAGGCCAGCTGGAGGCGGTCGGCCTGCTCGGGCGGGAGGCGGAAGATCGTGCCGACGTCGGCGGCCAGGATCAGGGCGGCGTCGTCTTGGGCGCTCCCTTCGTCGTCGCCGCTCGGGCCGCCCGTCTCGTCGAGCAAGCGGAGCAGGGTTCCGTTCATGAGGCCGAGGTCGTGCAGGTTCCGCCCGGTCATCATCAGCTTGTCTCCGATCCGCAGGCGCCCGCCGCGGACCGGGCGGCCGCCGGGGTTGAGCTTGTCTCGGAGCGCGCCGTTGAGCGCGTCGATCCCGAGGTCGCCGCGATACACCGGCGCGAATACCTGGATATCGCGCACCGGGTCGACGCCGTAGTGGGGTCCGAGACGTTCCCCGACGAGGGTGACGATCTCCTCGAGCGCGGCGCCGGCGTCGCGGCGCTCGATCAGGAACAGGTCGCGGCGCATGCCGTCGGCGGGGGCGAAGCTCGGCGCGTGCCCGCGGCGGATCGCGTGCGCCCCCTGGACGATCATGCTTCCGGCGGCCTGGCGGAAGATGTGGGTCAGGCGCACCGTCGGCACTGAGTCCGAGGAGACCAGCTCGGCGAACGGCTTGCCGGCGCCAACGGGGGCGAGCTGATCGGCGTCGCCGACCAGCACGACGTGGGCCTTCGGGCCGACCGCGCGCAGGAGAGCGACGAGCAGCTCGAGATTCGCCATCGAGGTCTCATCCACGATCAAGAGGTCGCAGTTCAGGGGATCGTGTTGGTCGTGAGTCGGGCCCTCGCCGGGAATCCAGCCGAGCGCGGAGTGGACCGTGGTGGCGCGCATCCCGCTCGCCTCGTGCATGCGGATCGCCGCGCGCCCGGTGGGGGCGACCAGCAGCACGCGGGCTCCCTGACCGGTGGCCACGGCCGCGATCGTCTTGATCGACGCGGTCTTGCCCGTCCCCGGACCTCCGGTGATCAGCGACAGGCGGTGGGTGAACGCGTTGCGGACGCCGGTCAGCTGCTCGGCGGTGAGAGTGGTGGCGGTGCTGCTGCTGTTGCCGTCGTCGTCGGCGGTGGCCGGGTCGCCCCATTCGTCGGCGCCGGCGGCCGGGTCGGTCAGGCGGTCGCCCGCCGGGCCGGCCAGCAGCTCCTCGACGCGGGCGGCCAATTCGGCCTCGAGCTCAGCGGTCTCGGTGCGGTAGATCCACTGCTCTACTCGGACGAGATCGCCGGCGTCGACGAGCTCGTCGATCGGCGACTCGCCGACGGCGGGCTCACCGAACTCCGTCGGGCCGAGCAGCTCTCCCGCCGCGGGCACCAGGAGGTCGATCGGCATGCATGTGCTGCCGCCGCGCTCGGCCTCCGACAGCACGTGCAGGACGGCGGCGCGCCTGCGGTCGGGGCTGTCGAGGCTCACGCCGAGCCGCCGCGCGATCTGGTCGGCGGTCCGGAAGCCAACGCCGAACACGCTCGTGAGCTCGTAAGGCCGCTCGGACACGATGCGATGCGCCTGATCGCCGTAGGTCTCGCGGATCCGGCTCGCGAGATACGTGAGGCCGTGTGGGGCGAGCAGCAGGTGCAGCCGGCGCGTGACCCGCAGCTGTTCCCACGACCGCGACGCCTCCGCGACCACGCCACGCCGGATCCCGGCGGCGGAGAACGCCGCGTGAGGGTCGTCGTCGATCGCGTCGAACACCGTGGTCGTTCCGTAGCGCTCGATCAGCCACTTGGCGCGCTTGGTACCGACGTGCTTGACCCGGCACAGGTACGCGACCAGCGTCGGGACGTCGGTCGGAGGCAGAGGCCTGGCCTCCGTCACCTTGACCTGCGGTCCGTACTTGCTGTCGGGCACCCACGTCCCGATCACGTGCGCGCGCTCGCGAGGCTCGAGGTGGATCAACGAGCCGACGAGGACGATCGGCGTCCCGTCGTCGTCGACGGCCTCGACCACAGCCCAGCCCGTGTCGGCGCTGGAGAAACGTGTGCGCCGAACGGTCATCTCGGACTCGAACGCGGTCACGAGCCTGACATTAGACGGGGCTCTGGCGGAACGCGTTCGTTTGTTGCATAGATGTCACGAGATGGGTATGTAGGGGGCGGCGCGGAGGGCCGATGACCAACTAAGGTCCTGACTTCTGGTGTCCGCGAGCGTCCCTCATAACGAATGGACAGCCGAGACCACCACGCCGTCGCCGGTCCGGCTGCTGCGGCTCGGCGACGAACGACTGGCCTGGTTTGCCGCCAGGGGGAGCACGCGCGCCTTCGCGACGGTTTACGAGCGCTACCACCGGCAGCTGTACCGCTACTGCCGGTCGATCGTGCACGACGATGCGGACGCGCAGGATGCGCTGCAGTCCACCTTCACGCGCGCACTGTCGGCGCTGAAGCGCGATCGGCGGAACGCACCGCTCCGGCCGTGGCTGTTCCGGATCGCGCACAACGAGTCGATCTCGGTGCTCCGGCGGCGCCGAGGCGGCGTTTCGGATCCGTCGGACGCGGCACCGCTCCTGTCCGCCCCGTCGGCGGCGGATCAGGCCGGCGAACGGGCTCGGTTGGCGATGTTGATGGGCGACCTGGCGGCATTGCCGGATCGAGCGCGGAACGCCCTGGTGATGAGGGAGCTCAGCGGCCTCTCGCACGAGGACATCGGGATCGCCCTCGACATCTCGGAGGGTGCCGCGAAGCAGGCGATCTTCGAGGCCCGGCGCGGGCTGCACGAGTGCGCCGAGGGACGCGCGATGCTCTGCGCTGAGGTCTGTCGAGCGATCTCCGACGGCGACCGTCGCGTTCTCCGGGGTCGACGCGTGCGCGCGCACATACGCGACTGCGCGTCGTGCGCGGCGTTCGCTTCGGCGATCGTGAGGCGCCAGGCAGAGCTGCGGGCGCTCGTCCCGGTGCTTCCCGCGGCCGCGTCTGCGGCCGTGCTCGCTCGTATCGTGCATGGCGGCGCGGTCGGTGGCGGGATTGCCGGCGGTGGCGCGGGTGGCGGTGGCGGTGGCGCGGCCGTGGCCGGGACTGCGGGCAAGACTGTCGGCATCGCGATCGGCGGCAAGGGATTCGCGGCCGCATCGCTGCTCGCAACCGCGGCGGTGAGCGTTGGCGGCGTCGCAACGGTGGTCCGGCTCTCGCACGACGGTCGCCCAGCAGTCGACGCGGGCGGTCGGCACGCGGCACCGGCGCGCGCGCCTGTCCACCGGGGTTCGACCGCCGGCGGGTTGCCGGCGCCGGCCTCCGTACGCGCGGCTGTCGGCGCCGCTTCCGGGACGTCCACCGCGCTCGTCGGGAAGCTCCCGGCTCGGGCCACCTCCACGCGAGGCCACGGGCGGTGGACGTGGTCCCGTGGCCGGTCGGCATCTTCGCACGGCCGGGCGAGGTCGTTTGCGCACGGTAAGTCGGGGTCGTCGTCGTCCGGCCAGTCGGCGGCGTGGGCGCCCGGTCACTCGGGATCGTCGTCGCCCGGCAAGTCGGCGTCGTCGCCTGGTCACTCAGAGTCGTCGTCGCCGGGCAACGCGGCGTCGACGCACGGCAACTCAGCGGCTTCGAACGGCGAGCGCGATGTGAAGGGCGCGTCCAGCGCGCACGGCGTCGGGAAGCTGACGGCACCGGGTCAGGTCAAGAAGACCCCCGCGGTGACCGAGCAGCACACAGCCGTCAACACGAATTCGAGCAAAGGACTTGGTGCCGCCAAGAAAGAAGGGTCTGACGTTGGGGCGTCCCCGGCGTTGACGAGTGGGAAAGCCCACAAGTAGGAGGCACCGCTGGACACGCAGCAGCTCGAGCACCATCCCCCCGGTTGGGGGCTCACGCTCGTGGTCGCACCCTGAAGGTCCCGATCTCGCTGGGGAGGAGATCGGCGCTCTGCGGCTCTGCCTCGATCCCTGTCTCGTCGAGGCGGACACGGGAGAGGGTGAACGCGCCGGCGAGCTCGATGCTCGCCGGCGCGGCCTTCGGGTTGAAGCAGCGCAAGATCAGGCCCTCGCCATCCTCGGCGCCCTTGAGGCACGAGAACACCACGTCGCCTTCGATGCTGATGGGCGGGTGGATTTCCACCGGCTCGGGAGTCACGAGGAAGCCGGAGCGGTAGTCGTGCGCGGCGCGGAGCAGCTCGGCGTCGTCGAGCTCGTCCGCGCCCGGCAAGAGCGCGTACTCGAACTCGTGGCGGCCTAGACACTGGCCGTCGGGCGTCTCGGTGCCCGGGCCGGCGCCGAGCGGGCGGGTGCTGATCGCTCCGGTCGGCTGCGAGATCACGCCGACGCATCTGAGCAGGGTCAGGCACAGTTCGTCGCCGCGCGCTTCGTACTCCGGGAGGCCCTTGGTCAGGAGGGCGAGAGGCCCAAGCGCGACCGCTCCGAGGGTGTGCTGGGTCGAGTCGGGTGGCTCGAGCCACTCCGTCTTCGGGGGCGGTGGCGAAAGCGGGCGGTGGACGACCGCGAACTGCCCCTCGGCGCGGACCGTTGTTGCGGGGTCCGCCTCCGGCCCGACCGGGAACACGGCCCGGAGCCTGTGATCGGCGGCGGCGTTGTCGATCGTAGTGCGGAACTCGACACGGTCGATTCCGTCGACCAGCCGTACGACCGTGGCGACGGTCAGCGGTTCGGTCTGGACTCGAATCTCGAGCTCATGGATCACCGGGCCGTTCCGCAGAACGCTGGCCGTCGCGGACGGGGGACGCCACGTCTCGGCGCCGTCCGCCGGGCAGAAGTTGTAGAGGTCGCCGACGTCGGGTTCGTCTTCAAGCCCGTGCAGATGCTCGAAGCGGCGCCCGGTCGTCTTGTCGAGCAGCGTCAGGGTCCCGTCCGGGGCCGCCTCGACGCGGAAGCGATCGTTCTCGATCGCCGTGCCATCGCCGTCGTGTCGCTGCACGCCGCCCACGGCCCCCAGCCCGACGGGGCGAGCGCTGAATCCGTCGAGCTCGACCACCGCGGGCTCGCGATCGGGCACCTCGACGAGCCCGCGCCGCCGATACGGCAGGAGGTTGACGACGCCGACCGCCCCTGGCGTATCCACGGCGAACGCGCCGAGCGCACGCCGCTCGAGCTGCGCCACCGTCCGCTCGAGCTGCTCGTAACGCACGAGCATGTCGCGGTGGACCTCGTCGCACGAGCAGCCGCAGATCGAGTCGTGGGGATGGCATTTCAAGAGCTGGCGCCACGCGAGCCTGAAATCCGAGGCCGGGAAGCGGTGGCCCGTGTGAAGCGTGCGGAGCGCTCCGAGCGTTTCGACCTCGAGCAGCCGGCGTTCGGCGCGCTCGTTGGCCCGCTTGAGATATAGGCGCGCGGAGTTGACCCCGCGCAACACGTTCTGGATGCGGCTGCCGAGCAGCTCGCCCGTGTGTGCCGGCAGGTTCTCCGGGTCAACGGCGGCCACGTAGTCGGCGTAGCGTGCGATCTCGAAGCTCGTACCGGGCAGGCGGCGCCCGAGATCCGTACACAGGGTCGGAAGGTCTCGGCGGATGCGGCGGTGGTCGTCGCCGTCGCAGAGAAGGACGGTGTCGACACCCGCTCGCGTCAGCGCGTCCCCGAAACGGTCGGCAATCTGCTCGACCCGCGCCTCCGCGCCACCATCGGCAACGTTGAAGTTGCTGTACGACGGCAGCTGCTGGAACGCGCGGACCGCGCTCCCGTCCGGCGAGCGCCACCGGAACACGACCCCGACCTCGTCGAGCTCGTCGCCCATCCCGCGCGAGAAGATGAACGTGTCGATCCCGAAGCCGGCGAGGATCTGGGGGAGCTGGAGCGGATGGCCGAAGCTGTCCGGCATGTAGCCCACGGGCGTCGGCTCGGCGCCGTAGCGCCGGCAAACGGCGCGGCCGTGCAGCAGGTTGCGAACGAGCGGCTCGGCCCCGACGAGCAGTTCGTCGGGCAGGATGTAGCTCGGTCCGACCTCGAGCCGGCCGGCTTCGATCAAGGCCCGGAGGCGGCGCTCATTCTCGGGCCGGATGTCGAGGTAATCCTCGATAACGATCGCCTGCCCGTCGAGCGTGAAATGTGTGAAGCCCGGGTCGGACTCGAGCACGTCGATCACCTCGTCGACGACCGCCGCGAGCCTCAGCTGGAACTCCTCGAACGGTACGTACCACTCGCGGTCCCAGTGGGTGTGGGGGACGACAAAGAACCGGGTCAGGCCGTTGAGGGCGGTGCCCGCTGCATGTTCGGTCGCCACGCGGGCGAGCCTACCGTTGCTCGGCGAGTCTCACCGCGGCCGCGATCCCGTCGCTGCCGACGAGATTCCCGAACGCGCTGACCAGCGGGCGTACGGCCGCCACCCCGATCCTGCCCTGCGCGCCGATCGCCTCCACCCGCACCTCGGACGCGAGCGCGGCGCGTCCGTTCCCGCCATCTTCGATCCAGTTCGCGAACAGCACGCGGGCGGTGCCGGAGGTCGACCAGGTCCGGAACTCCTCGGGATCGGTCAGGCGCGGGTAGTCCCGCCGGAGCGTCCAGATCCGCCCGACGAGGCCGGACACCAACGCGCGGCCCTCGTCCTGCGCCTCGTCCAGGACGATGAACGGCGAGGCGCGGAACATCTCGTCGAACGTGAGGTCGGGCGCCAGGTCGGGAATACGCCACCGCACGAGCCGGCCGAGACGCCGGGCGTCGTTCAGGCGGACCTGGCGGCTGGCCTCCCACAGCCGGTCGGGCGTGGTGTCGCTCTCCCGGCGGTAGGCGACCCGCATCGATGGCTTCGGGAGCCACTGATCGAGGTCGAGCATGCGCTGCGTCAACACGTTACGAGGGAAGACGCCATGCTGACGAGATCCTTTCCCCGGCGGTGTTTGGGAAGAAACTGGGTCTATAGGGGGAGTTACTTCCCAAGGACGTTCGCTCGATGGCGACCACGGTCGCTGGCGATCACTAGAAAAATCATCAAGATGATCCGTCACCTGCTGGCTTCCCATGTCCCCCGCGCCGCCGCCGGCCTGGGCGTTCCGAGGACGCTCCCGGGAGCGGCGGGTGTGGCGATCACATTCGACGACGGGCCTCACCCCGAGGGGACGCCGGCGGTCCTCGAGGTCCTGGCCGCGGCGGACATCAAGGCCACGTTCTTTCTCGTGGGCGAGCAGGTCGAGCGCCGGCCGGCGCTGGCGGCGCGGATCGCCGGGCAGGGCCATCTGGTCGCGCTTCACGGGTATCGCCACCGTCCCCAGCCGGCGATGACCCAGAAAGCGGTGTGGGCCGATGTCGAGCGTGGCGTAGACGCCGTGAGGGCGGCGACCGGGGCTGAGGTAGCCTGGCACCGGCCTCCGTACGGCCTCTACAGCCCCGCCGGCCTGGCTGCGATCCGCGCGAGCAGGCTCAATCCGCTGCTTTGGTCCCGTTGGGGCAAAGACTGGCGGCGGTTCACGAGCCCTGAACGGATCGCGACCCGGGCGAGCGCAAACGTACACCCCGGCGACGTAATCCTCCTGCACGATGCGGATTTCTACTCATCTCGAGGCTCTCACGAGCGCACCGTGGCGGCGCTCCGTGTGATCGTGAGAGAACTCAAACGTCAGAAAATCGGTACCGTCCTCCCGGTCTGACAGGCTTGCCCGAGCGCACGAGCACCTGAGAGGATGGCAGCAGCGCAGGGATCGTTGCGTCCGGCCGGCGGAGCAGCGCGCGATTCATGCCTGTTGGTGCGCGCGACCACGACTATGAAAACCGTTTTCTCGCATGACAGCGGACCCGGCCAGACGCGGGTCGACGCCGTCCCCGATTTCTCGCGGTTCGCGATCGGGTTCGATCCGCGCGACCGCCCGCGCCTCCACGCGCTGATCGACGACGTCCTCGACTCCGGCCGCTGGTCCGAAGGCGACATGACGGCGCGCTTCGAGGACGCTTGGGAGCTCTACAACAACGTCCCCTCCGTGGCGATGTCGAGCTGGTCCGGCGGGGCGCTCGCGGCGCTGAACTTCGCCGGGGTCAAGGGGGAGACCGTCCTGTGTCCCTCGAATACGTTCATGGCGACGCCACTCGCGGCAGTCAATGCCGGCGCGAGCGTCGAGTTCGTGGACTGCAATCGCGAGGACCTGTGCATGTCCTTCAAGGACTTCGAGGCGAAAGCGGAAAAGCACAAGCCGCGCGCGGCCTTCCTCGTCCATATCGGCGGCCACCTCGCGTTCGAGGTCGAGGAGATCGCGCACTACTGCTCCGAAAATGGGATTTTTCTGATCGAGGACTGCGCCCACGCCCACGGCGCTGAATGGAACGGCCGTCGAGCGGGAACCTATGGTGACGCCGGGGTCTACTCGCTGTACGCGACCAAGACGATCACCACCGGAGAGGGAGGAGTGCTGGTCTCGAGCCGCCCCGACGTCATCGAGTATGCGCAGGCCTTCCGAAACTACGGCAAGCCAAGCTACTCCGTCCCAGGCCTCAACCTCCGGATGAACGAGTTCACGGCCGCTATCGGTCTCGCACAGATCGAGCGACTGCCCGAGATTGTCGCGTGGAAGAACGCCGTCGCTAAGCAGTACCTCGACCCGGTCAACCCGAGCCGGCTCGAGCTTCCCCGCGGCATGGTTTCGGGCCTCTACAAGTACATCGTGTTCGAGTGGCTCGAGCGCTCGACCGGCCGCGTGTACGACGAACCGTGCCACCGGATCATGGGGCACGATGTCAAGCTCCCGAATACCGACTGGGTCGCGCGCAACCATTCGTGCGTTCCGCTGTATTACCGGCCGGAGAGCGAATGAGAGTCCTGGTTACAGGCGGGTCGGGCTTCATCGGCTCGCACGTCGTCGACAAGCTCCGCGCGCAGGGCCACGAGCCGGTGATCTACGACTTGCGGCCGTCGCCGTGGCATAACTTGGGGGGGGCCGAGTCGGTGGACACCGTGCTCGGTTCGATCACCGATCGCGAGGCGCTCGAACGGGCTTTGCATTCGTGCGACGCGGTGGCGCACCTGGCCGCGGTGGCGGACGTCAACGACGTTCACGCCGAGCCCGAGGACGCCGAGCGCGTCAACGCCCGGGGGACTGTGACTGTTTTGGAGGCGGCCCGCCGCGCGGGGGTCAAGCGGATCGTCTACGCCTCGACCATCTGGGTCTATTCGGATTGCGAGAACGAGGTCGTCGACGAGGACACGCTCCTGCCGGCTCCCTCGCATCTCTACACGAGCACCAAGCTGGCCGGCGAGCTCTACTGCAAGGCCTACCAGGAGCTATATGGGATCGACTACACGATCCTGCGCTTCGGCATTCCATACGGTCCACGCGCGCGCGAGGCTGCGGTCATCCCGGCATTCGTCGGCAAGGCGCTGCGCGGCGAGCCGCTGACGCTCGCCGGCGACGGCGGCCAGTCGCGGCGCTTCGTGTACGTCGAGGACCTCGCCGAAGGGGTCGCGCTCGGGCTCAGCGATGTGGCTCGAAACCGGGTCTACAACCTGGCGTCAGACGAGAACGTGACGATCAAGCAGATCGCCGTTCGGGTGCAGGAGATCCTCGGTGACGTCGAGATCGTTTACACGCCGGCGCGGCCGGGCGACTTCAACGGCAAGGTCGTGATGTCGGACCGGGCGGAGCGCGAGCTCGGCTGGACCGCGCGGACGCCGTTCTCCGAAGGCGTCAAGCGATACGTCGAGTGGCGCCAGGAGCACGCGGCGAGGGCCGCCGAGCGCGAGGCCGCGGCAGCGGTGATCCCCGCGGGCGAGCCCGATACCGAGTCTGGCCCGCGCAAGGTCCTGATCATCTCGGCCGACATCGGCGAGGGCCACGACCTGCCGGCGCGCGCGGTCGCGCGGGAGTTCCACGACGAGGATCCCGACGCGCTCGTCGCGATCGTCAACGGCCTGCCCGCGATGGGGTGGTTCCTGACCCATCTCCTGCGCGAGAACTCGGCCTTCATGTTCCGCTGGGTGCCTTGGTGGTTCGACTTCCAGTACCGCCTGTTCATGAGCTTCGCGCCGACGCGCTGGTTGGCGCTCAGACTGCTCACGGGGCTCGGCCACCGCGGGCTGATGCGCCTGATCCGGTCGCACAACCCGGACGTGATCCTGTCCACGTACCCAGGGGTGACGGCTGTATTAGGCGAGCTGCGGCGAACCGGGCGCTTGAAGGTGCCGGTCTACTCGTCGATCACCGATCTCGCGGGCATGCACTTCTGGGCGCATCCTGGCGTCGACCTGCATTTCGTCACGCATCCGGAGACGATCGACGAGGTCGAGAGCATCGCCGGCCCGGGCAGCGTGCGCTGGGCCAAGCCGCCGACGTCGCCGGCATTCCTGGCGGCTCGGTCCCGCGCCGATGCCCGCCGGGCGCTGGGGCTGCCTGGGGACGGGACCAAGGTCATCGCCGTGTCTGGCGGGGGATGGGGCGTCGGCGATCTGCTCGGCGCCACCCGGGCCGGGTTGCAGGTTCCGGACGCGATCGTGCTGTGCCTGTGCGGGCGCAACGACAAGCTGCGGGCCCGCGTGTCGCGCGAGCTGGCCGGCGAGCCCCGCCTGCGCGTGATGGGCTTCACCGACCGGATGGGCGACGTGCTCGCGGCGAGTGACGCGCTCGTGCACTCGAGCGCCGGCCTGACCGTGCTCGAGGCGATCATCCGGGGCTGCCCGGTCATCTCCTACGGCTTCGGGTACGGCCACGTCCGCGTGAGCAACGAGGCGCTTGTGCGTTTCGGCCTGGCGCAGGTGGCACCCAAGGTCTCCGACATCGGGCCGGCGCTCGATCGTGCGCTCGAGCATCGCCCCGAACCGAACGGCTCGTTCGCGCGGCGTCCGTCGACCGCGTCGTTGATCCTGAGCGACGAGCGCCGCTCCGTACCGCTGCCGGCGTGGCGCGTCCGGACCGCGCGGTGGGCGTTGACCGGAGCCGCCGTGATCGCGATCGCGAGCTGGACGCTCACCACCGGCGCGTCCTACAGCCTCGTCTCGCACTTCGTACATATGCGCCCGGTGACCGACGTGTCGACGACCCGTCCCGAGGTCGGCGTGCTCATCGACGCGCCGGCGAGTGAGATCCCAACGATCGCGAACGACCTGGCGAATCGAGGCATCCGCGCGTCGTTCACGATGGAGCAGGCCGCCTATCCGCAGGAGCCGCTCGTCGCGGCCTACGGCGATCAGGCGGTGCCGCGCCTACCCAACGGCGGACTCGTGCGCTGGCTCGGCGCCCGTGACCAGCTGCATGACCTGATGGGGATGCTCGGCTACCGCCACCACTTCCTGTATGCCTCGAGCGGGCCCAGCGTGGGTCAATGGTGGATGGCCCATGGGGCCGGAGGCCGGCTCGTGGCCGGCGCCATCCGGCTCAAGGACAAGGACGATCGGATCGGCCATCTGCGCGCCGGCGAGGTCGTCGAGCTGTCGGTGACGGAGGCATCGCAGCTGACGATGCTGCTCGGCAAGCTCGACCGCGGACTGGTGACGTTCCACCTTCGAGCGGTTCCGGTCGCTCAGCTCATCCGCGACGCCGGCTCTTCGGTCTAGCCGATTTAGCCGGTTTAGCGGTGTGGCGCTCGGGGCTCGACAGTCAGTCGCGAGCGGACTGGTTGTCCGCTACCAGTGGACGCCGCGGGTGGCCCGCACGAACGCGCGCTCCTCTGGCGTCGGCTCGTGGTCGGGCTGCTTCTGGTCACCCTCGGGGATCAGGTGATAGGCGCGGTTGACGACCAGGTCCTGGGCGCCCGGCGCTACCGCGTACGTGAGCTGTCCGAGCGTCCCCAGCGTCGTCGCGATCCGCTTGGGCCGCTTGCGGATCGCCTCGGCGATGATGTGGCCAGCCTCCTTGGGGCTGAGCGTGGGGAACCGATCGTAGATCTTGGTCGGCGCGATCATCGGGGTGCGTACGAGCGGCATGTACACGGTCGTGATGTGCACGCCGTCGTTGATGACCTCGGGCGCGATCGATCGCGAGAACGCGTCCAGCGCGGCCTTTGACGCGACGTACGCGCTGAACCGGGGCGTGTTCATCTGAAGCCCGATCGTCGAGATGTTCACGATGTGGCCCGAACCGCGTTCGCGCATCGTCGGCAGCAGGTCGAGGATCAGCTTCACCGCGGCGAAATAATTGAGCTGCATCGTCCGCTGGTAATCGTGGAAGCGGTCGTAAGCGCGGTCGACCGAACGGCGGATCGACTTCCCGGCGTTGTTGACGAGCACGTCCACGGCCTGGTGCTGCTCGAGCACCTCGGCGCACATGCGGTCGATGTCGTCGGTGTCGGTCAGGTCGCACGGATGCACGTAGGCGACCCCCCCGAGCTCGTCGATCTCGTCCGCCACCTCCTGGAGCTGATCCCTGCGGCGGGCGACGAGCAGCATCGTGCCGCCGGCTTCACCGATCTCGAGCGCGGCCGCCTTGCCGATCCCCGACGACGCGCCGGTGATCATCACGGTCCGTCCGCTGACCGCGTCCTCGAGCGAGCGCGCGAGCACGTCGCCCGCTCCGGGGATGCGCTGCCCGAACGCCCTCAGCGTCCGGAGTCCGTCGGCGGCGATGTCTAGCGGATTGGGGGGCATTGGCGAGAGGTGACCGTACCATCGCGCGGTTGGCCGGGGGTCAGACCGGTGGTCGTGCTCACCGAGCTCACCGAGCTCACCGAGCTCACCGAGCGATCACGCGAGGGTCGAGCTCACCCGAGCGCGGCGATGACCTGCCGGGCCATATTCGCCTCGCCAAGCTCGTTCGGGTGCAGCGGGAACGCGGCCGACGTCGGAACGATGCCGTTGACCCAGGCGACACCCGGCGGCTTGCACGCGTCGTGCCCGATGCTCGAATTCCAGGTATCGACGAAGGTGGCGTTGTTGGCGGTTGCCTCGCCGGCCTCGACCTGGTTCAGCTGCTGCTCGAGTCCGTTGAAGTACTTGATGTCGCCGGCGGTGACTGGGACGAATGGCCAGCACGCGGTGCCATTGGTGGGAAGGCCGTCCGGGTAGCCCACGATCAGGACCTTGGCGCTCGGAGCGCGGGTGTGGACGCCCTGGATGACATTTGCCACCTTCGGCCCGGTCGCGTTGATCGCCGCCACATTAGGGTCGCTCCCGCTCGCCGTGTAGTGGTTCTTGCACGGCGTGCCAGTTGGCGTGGTGGCGTCGAGCTTCGCGCACTCCTCGGCCACGCTGATCAGGCCGGCGTCGTTTCCGCCGATGCCGATGGTGACGAGCGCATCGGCGGTGCTGAGAGCGTTGAACTGGGGCGGGTTCGACTGAACTCCGTACAGGTTCTGCGCCTGGGTCATGTCGACCGTGGTCGCGCTCGAGCAACTCACGTCGGTGAAGCTCAAGGGCGAGATCGCGCGGGCGACGTCGGACGGATAGTTGTTCGTCGAGCGTCCGCACAGGATCGGGTTCCCCGTCGGGGAGGGCACGAGCGGCGCCGCGGTGTAGGAGTCCCCTAGCGAGACGTACGGCCCGGTGGCGGCCGCCGCCGGCGCGGCTCCGATGAGGAGCAGAAGGGTGGTGGCGAGCAGTCCGACGCTGCCCAGTGCACGAGTTCGCATGTGTCCTCCCTCTAGTGGTCTCCGTCGTAGTTGCGAAAGAGAGCACTTAGTCCGCGGCTAACTGGTCCCTGCCTTGCGAGGCGCCGGGACCCTATCTGACCGGTCATCCATCCGAGCCGTATGCGAACATGCGTTCGATCATGATCGCCTGCGTCCTCATGCCCCGCTTCCAGCTGACCGTCGCCTCCGAAGGCAGGGCTGAGCTGTTGCAGTCGCCCACGGCGCTCGCCCCCGAGCCCGGCGGAACGCAGCAGATCGGCGAGGTCTCGCTGTCGGCCGAGGCGTTCGGCGTCCATCCGGGGATGCGCCTGGGGGAGGCGCTGGCGCGTTGCCCTCGGCTCGAGCTGATCCCTCCCGATCCCGCCGGCGTCGCCGACGCCTGGGAGCGGCTGCTGGTACGCCTGGAATCGATGGGGGCGGCGGTCGAGCCCGAGCGGCCTGGGCTCGTCTGCTTCGACGTGCGCGGGCTGCTGCGGTTGCACCGTGGCCTCGAGGGCGTGCTGACCGCGGCGCGGAGAAGCCTGCGCACGCCGGCTCGCTACGGAGTCGCGCCGTCGCGGTTCGCGGCGGTGGCGGCGGCGACCCGCGCCCGGGTTCGCCGGCCGGTGATCGTCTCCGGCGGTCGCAAGCAGGCGGGTGAGTTCCTGAGGCCGCTGCCGGTGGCGTTGCTGCGCGCCCGTCCGGCTCTGGCCGATCTGCCCGAGGCGCTCGAACGTCTCGGGATCAGCACTCTCGGCGAGCTGGCGGCGCTGGCGCCGGCGACGCTGGCCGACCGCTTCGGCACGGCAGGACTCCATGCCCACGAGCTCGCGAGCGGTGGTGACGGCGCGCTTCGCCCGCGGCCGGCGAGCGAGTTCATACGCGAGGCGCTCGAGCTGCCCGAGGCCGCGTCGGGCATCCAGCTCGAGCGGGCGCTCGGGCTCCTGATCGATCGCCTGCTCGCGCGGCGTGAGCGACGCGGCCGGACGTTGCGAGCCGTCGTGCTGTCCGCAGTGCTCGTCGAGCACGGCGGGACGTGGCGTGAGCAGGTCGTGTTCCGAGAGGCCCTGGCTGACCCGGTGAGGATGCGGCTCGCGCTCGCCCCGCGGCTCGCGCTGATGCCGGCGCCAGCGCAGCAGCTGCGTCTCGCGGTAGAGCGGTTTGGGCCGCACGCCAGCGACCAGGGTGGGCTGTTGGACGATCCCGTCGCCGCCCGCACCGCCCGGCTGCGCGAGGCGATCCGCCAGGCACGAGCCGCCGCCGGCCCGGATGCCGCCCTTCGCGTGCTCGAAGTCGACCCGCAATCGCGCTTCCCCGAACGCCGCGCGATGCTGACCCCGTTCGAGGGGTGACATGCCGCTGGTCTCGTTGCTTGCAGCGTTGCTGCCCGCCAGCCTTACACACCTACCGTGTATGAATTACACAGATCTTATGATTACCGGTTCCGCGGAACCGTTCTACGGCGAGCACCGGTCATCCGAGCGGGTCCAGGTCTCGAAGATAGGCCTGGAACAGAGGGTCGACGATCCGCCAGTCAGCCCTCGCCACGTGCTCGACGATGCCCGCGCGCATCAGCAGCTTGAGCACGCGGTCTCGAATTGCCGGAGGCAGTCGCCTCGGAACGGGCTCGCCTCTCGCCAGCGCACGTGCGACCTGGAGAGCGTTCTTGTGAAGCCTCCTGATGTGTTCGACGGTCTGCTCCATCGTCGGGAGGTCGCTGTTGAGCGCGGCGTTGTAGCCCAGCTGAACCACGTCGAGATCGATGTCGCGGCGATCGAGCTGCACGGAGACGAGATGTGTCTGCTGGGCGATTCGCATGGTCGCGCGCGGATGGTGCGCTCCAAGTTCGACGATCCGCGCGAGGGCCGGCAAATCGATCGTGCAGTCGTCTGCCGAGAAGCGCTCGAGCAGTCCCTGGGACCAGTCATCGGCGGCGATCGGATGAAGCCTGTGGAAGCTTCCGAAGCCACTGAATGCCCGGTTCCCGGGAGCGAACAGATTGCGCATGACGTGTTCGATGCTGCCGGCGAACAAGAAGCTGACGCTGGGGCTGCGCTGGAATGCGGCGCGCATCCGCTTGGTCACGAGGTCGGGATCGCCATAGGGGCGTCGCTCGCTGGCGAGCTCCTGGAATTCGTCGAAGAACAAAACCAGCCGCCGTCCGTCCGCTTTGGCGGCTCGCTCGGGAAGGTCGAGCGCCAGGTCGAGGGCGCGGACCGGATCCTGGGCGGCCCATCCCGGCGTGATCGCGAGCTCGACGCCATCGCCGAGCTCGCCCTTGAGCTTGAGCACGGCGGCTGCCTGCGTCGCGTTCAGGGCGGCGCGTCCGAGCTCTCGCGCCCGGCGGACGATGCGCCGGATCGGGGATCGGTTGGCGATCACCGACACCGCCAACGCCTCCGCCAGCTCGGCCGCGTCGGAGATTCGGAACAGGTCCAGTCGTGCCGTGTAGCAGCCAGCGCGCTCGACGCGACCGAGCGCTGCATCGCACACGCTCGTCTTGCCGGTCCGTCGCGGTCCGGCCAGGATCAGGTTCGTCCCGTTCTCGAGCGCCGTCGCGACCTCCCGGACGTCGTCGCCGCGGCCGATCAACTGACTCGCGGGGATCGGAATGTCCGTCGGGAACAGGTCGCCACTCGCTTGCCGCATGCGCGGATCATATCATTCTTACACAGTTTTTGTGTAAGAATTACACAACTACCATGACCGGACCGCGCCGTCTGTCCGTTCCGACCCGGGTCGCGGTCACCGCGGGCCAGGAGGGCTGTCCGCTGACGGTCGACGGCCGAACCGTCGACTCGGTGCGCGAATCGTGGCTGGTGGAAGACCGGTGGTGGACCGATCGCCCGCTGCGCCGGCGCTATTGGGAGGTGGTCACGACGTGCGGCCGCAATGACATCGTGTTCCACGACCTCGAGAAGGGGAGGTGGTGGAGGCAGCGCTGACCCGTCCTCCTAAACTGCGACCTCCGTGGCTGAGCCATCTCCCATCCCGTCCGACCCTGGGCTCGCCGGCCCTCTCGAACCTGGGCCGATCGCCGTGGGCACGTGGAGCGGCGGGCGGTTCATGCACTTCGGCGAGCCGCTCGACGACGAACGGTTCCAGGCGCTGATTACACCTGACGAGGCGATCCGGACGGTGATGACCGCGGATGTGTACGGCGCCGGCGAAGCGGACCGAATGCTCGGACGCGCGATCGAAGGCCGGCCGCGCGGCGAAATGTGCGTAGTCGGAGCCATCGGCCACGACTTCTATGCGGGTGAGCGCGACGGGGCCAGGGGGTTCCCGCGCTTCACCGACCCCAGGCTGCGGGACGAGTCGGAATACGCCGGCTATCTACGCATGGCCACGGAGCGCAGCCTGGAGGGCTGCGGGATCGACTGCTTCGACCTGCTCCTCCTGCACAACCCAGACCGCATCGGCTACACGAGCGAGACCGTCTGGGAGGGGATGGCCGCGCTCCGCGACGCTGGGCTCACCCGCCGGATTGGGGTCGCGCCCGGTCCCGCCAATGGGTTCACGCTCGACCTGATCGACTGCCTCGAGCGGTTTGGCGCGCTGCTCGACTGGGCCATGATCATCCTCAACCCGCTCGAGCCCTGGCCCGGAGAGCTGTGCCTCGACGCTGCAGCGGCCGCGCAGGTGCAGGTGATCACCCGCGTGGTCGACTACGGCGGGCTGTTCTTCGACGATCTTGTTCCCGGCCAGGAACTGGCGCGCCAGGACCACCGTAGCTTCCGGCCGGACGGGTGGATCGAACAGGGCCGGGAGCGGATGGAGCAGATGCGACCGGTGGCCGAGCGCGCCGACCTCACGATGATCCAGCTCGCGTGCCAGTGGAACCTGGCGCACCGCCCGGTGGCCTGCGTCGTGCCGACGCTGATCCAGGAGGTGGGCGCGGGCGCTCGGCCGGTCGAGGCCAAGCGCGCCGAGCTCGCGGCGCTCCCCGCCGAGCTGCGGCTCACGCCCGACGACGTCGACGCGATCCGGTCGATCGGCGACAACACCGGCTGCATGGCGCTCAAGGGCGCGAGCGCCGAGCACTCCGGCGAGGAACGGCCCGACCGCTGGGACCTCGACGACCACCTCGTGGAAGTCGCCGAGCGGTGGGGGATCGCCCCCGACCGCCAGCTCGTCAAAGTGCCGGCGCCACTACGGCACTCCAGCTTCTAGTCTCACGTACATGGCGACAAGCTTCCGACTGACGGGCGGATGCGGCTGCGGCGCGGTCCGCTTCGAGATCACGGCTCCGCCGGTGTCGGCCCTGTACTGCCACTGCACCCGGTGTCAGCGACGCACCGGGACCGCCGCCTCGGCAAACGCCCGGATCGAGCCCGGCTCGTTCCAGATCGTCGCGGGCGAGGACCGGCTCCGGGCGTGGAAGCCCGAGGACGGGGCCGAGAAGTGGTTCTGCGGCGACTGTGGCTCCGCGCTCTTCAGTCGCGACCGCGACGATGCCACGCGCGTCGGCGTCCGGCTTGGCGCGTTCGATGAGGATCCCGGCGTCCAGCCTGCCGCGCACCAGTTCGTCGCCTACGCCGCGCCGTGGGAGCCGATCCCCGACGACGGGCTGCCGCGTTACCCCGAGCGTCGCGTCGCCGACTAGGGCTGCTCGGTCGCCTCGGGCTGCTGGTCGGCGGCCGCGGGTTCCGGGTGGGCGGCCGCGGGTTCCTGCTCGGCGCGGACCCAGTCACAACCGACCGACAGGTCCTCGACCCCCATCGCCGCGGCCACGTTCAGCCACATGCCGTAGCGGAAGAAGTCGTCGATCTCCTCCGTGCTGGCGTCCCACAGGCTCTCCACGTGCGCCACGAGGCGCGCGTACGCGGCTCGCACCCGGTCCCGGATCTCCTCGTCGTCGCAGGCCGCGTAGGCCTGGTGCTGGATCATCAGGTAGTCGCGGTCCGCGCGGAGCATCTCGACGTACGCCTGGCCCATCGCGTTGCGCAGGTCGACGTCGGGCGGAGCGGTCGCGGGGTCGAACTCTGCCGCGGCTTTGGTGAAGGTGTCGGCGACGAGCTCGAAGCCCCGTTCGACGGCGGCCAGGAACAGTTCGCGCTTGTTGGCGAACAGGCTGAAGACGTACGGTTGCGCGACCCCGACCCGCCGGGCGATGCGATCGACCGGAGTGCCATGCAGCCCGCCGTGCGCGAACTCGTGCACGGCGGCATCGATCAGCGCATCCCGGCGTTCGGCCGCCGGGATGCGCTGACGAGGTGACTTCTGTTCGGTCGCTTGGTTCGTTGTATCTGTAGTAGCCATGGTCGGTTCCTCGATCCTAGGGGACGATCCTCCTACGCCGCCTGCGCTGTTGCAATGGCTGCTTCCTCGAGCGCGTGTGCCGAGGCCGACTCGCGAGTGCTGAACGGGAGCACGGCCGCGATCAGCGCGCCGGCGGCGAGCACGACCGCGCCCACCCACAGCGCCGGCACCAGCCCGTTGACGTAGGCCTGAGGCGACAGGTAGCTGCCGTGGCTCGTGAACACCGTTGCCAGCACCGCGATCCCGAGCACGCCGCCGAGCTCGCGAATCGCGTTGGTGGCGCCTGACGCCTGCCCGGTCTGGGAGGTCCGGACCGAGGCCAACACAGCGTTGGCCGACGGCGCGAACACCAGCGCCATGCCGCTGCCGGCCAGCGCGAACGGGATCACCAGGCTGACGTACGACTCACCAACGCTCGCCACGCTCGCCATCCAGCCAAGGGCGATCGCCTGTAGCGCGAGTCCCGCGATCATGAACACCCGGCTGCCGTAGCGCTCGGACAGGAAGCCCGCCACCGGCGCCACGACCATAACCGCGCCGGTCCAGACCAGGAGCTTCACGCCTGCCTGGAGCGGAGTGTTGTGGAGGACGTTCTGCAGGAACTGGCTGAGGAAGAAGATCGAGCCGAACATCCCGAAATACATCGCCAGCGACACCGCGTTCGTGACCGCGAATCCCCGGTTGGCGAAGAACTCCATCGGCAGCATCGGTTCCTTGGTCCGCAGCTCCTGGGCGATGAACGCGAGCACGAGCACGATGCCCGCCGCCAGCGAGATCACAATCTGGGTGTTTCCCCAGCCCAGCGACTGCGAGCGGACCAGGCCGAAGACGAGGCCGAACAGGCCGGTCGACGCGAGCAGGAGACCCATTAGGTCGAGGCTCTTGATGGAACCGCGGCTCTCGGTCAGGCGGGAGCCGGCGAGTGGGATCAGGGCGAGGCCGATCGGCACGTTGACCCAGAAGATCAGGTGCCAGGAGGAGAGCTGCGTGAGCGCGCCACCGACGAGCGGACCGGCTGCGACACCGATCCCGCTGATCGCCGACCACACGCCGAGGGCCAGGCCGCGCTGCTCGGGCGGGAAGGCCTCGGCCAGCAGCGTGAGGGTCAGCGGCGTGACGATCGCGGCGCCGACGCCCTGGAAGGCCCGGGCGGCGATCAGGAAGCCGATCGACGGAGACAGCGCTGCCGCCGCCGACCCGGCGGTGAATACGCCGATGCCGATCATGAACATCCGCTTGCGCCCCAGCCGATCGCCGAGGGCCGCGCCGGTCAGCAACAGCACCGCGTAGGCGAGGACGTAGGCATTGACGGTCCACTCGAGCGTCTGAATCGACGCGCCGAGGTCCCGGTGGATGCTCGGGAGCGCGACGTTGACGACGAGGTTGTCGAGCACCGTCATGAACAACCCGAGCGAGACGATGACGAGAGTCCAGATCCTGCGGCTTTGGCTTATCGGCTGAGACACTTGGCCCTCCGTCCTTCTTAGTGAGTGCTAACTAGGCAGTAGATTAGCAGCCACTAATAATTTGTCAAGGCCCGGACGCCGACGGACGCGACAGCGGCCCGAATGCTCTTTACGCTGGCTCTACGCCCCGGCGGGTACCTCTCGGTTGGTGAGCAGGGGACTAACCGAACGACCGTCCGCGCATCGGGAGCGCATCATCACGCTCGCGCACACGGCCGGACTGCGCATCTTCGGGGCGACGCTGACGCCGTTCGAGGGCGCGCGCCACTGGACACCAGCGGGCGAGGCCAAGCGTGAGGCCGTCAACAGTTGGATCCGGACGAGCGGCGCGTTCGACGGCGTGATCGATTTCGCCGGCGCGGTAGCCGACCCGGAGAATCCCGATCGGCTGAACCCGGCGTACGACAGCGGCGACCATCTGCACCCGAACGGCGCCGGTTACCGGGCGATGGCGGGCGCGATCAATCTGGGCGCGCTGTTGGCGGCGGGTTAGGCGGTGGGGGCGCGACGGATGAGGTAATCCCACAGCGTCGCTCGTTGCCGCTCGGACCATACGGTCTCGCGCTTTCGGAGCGCCTCGGCGTCCGGGGACCAGTGACGTGTCCCACCGAAGGCTTGGGTCAGCATCTGCTGGTGGGCCGCCTTCTCGAGCAACACCGCGCGGATGACGGCGTCGCGCACGTCTACTCCAGACGTGACGATCCCGTGGTTGACTAGGAGCAGCGCAGACCGCTCGCCGAGGGTGCTGGCGACATCGGCTCCCATCTCGGTGGTGACGATGAGCTCGGCGGTCCGGGTGTACCGGGGCACGTCGGGTGGGACGAACAGAGTGCCGGCGTGTGACACGGGCCGGAGCGGCTGACCGCTTGCGCCGAGCGCGATCGAGTGCGGTGGGTGGGAATGGACGACGGCGCCGGCGTCCGGGAGCGTGCGCATCACCTCGGTGTGGATTGGCCATTCGACGTGCCGCTGGCAGTCGCCGGCGAGCACCTCGCCGTCGAAGCCGACGAGGATGACTCGCTCCGCGGTGATCTCCTCGAACCCGAACGTCGCCGCCTTCATCCACACGCCGCGTCCGTCCGGGTCGCGGGCGGACACGTGTCCCCACACGAAGTCGTCGTGGCCATTGGCCCCGAGGATGCGACAGCCGAGGGCAACGAGCTCGCGGAGCTCGTCGGTGCCGGTGGATCCCATCCGCGGAGCATCGCACCGTCCGCGGCGGATGCGAACATGTGTTCGGCCATGGGAGGGTCACCCTACACCGAGCTTCACTGCCATTCGGCGTTCTCGTTCCTCGACGGTGCTTCGCTTCCTGACGAGATCGTCCCTGCCGCGCTCGAGCTGGGATACGAGGCGCTGGCGCTCACCGATCACAACACGGTCTCGGGGTCGATGGAGTTCGCGGTCTCCGCTCGGGCGCTTGGGTTGCGGCCGATCCACGGCGCCGAGGTGGATCTGGCCGACGGCCGTCACCTGACGCTGCTCGTGCAGGACGCGGGCGGCTGGTCGAACCTGTGCCGCATCCTGACTCGCGCACACGCGCACACGCGCGGAGATGATTGCCCGCCCGCCCACCCCCGCCACCCGCCCACCCGCCCCCGATCCGGGCCTCCGTCGCAGGCATTTGTCGAGCTGGCCGATGTGCTGGACCACGCCGGTGGGCTGATCTGTCTGAGCGGTTGTGCACTGCGCGGGGTGCACGACGAGTTCACGCTCAGACGCCTGCTCGATGCGTTCGGGCCCGATCGCCTCCGGGTCGAGTTACAGCGGCCGTTCCTGCGCGACGATCGCGCCCGCAACCGGCGCCTCGAGCGCGTGGCGGCGCGGCTCGGCGTGCCGTGCGTGGCCACCGGAAATGTGCATGCGCACGCGCGCGCCCGAGCCACGCTTCAGGACGCGCTGGTCGCCGTGCGCCTGCATACCACGCTCGATGCCTCGGAGCCGGAGCGGCGGGGCAACTTCAGCCATGTGCTCGCGTCGCCGGCGGCGATGGCGAGTCGCTTTGCCGACCATCCGGAGGCGGTCGCGGAGACGGCGGCGCTGGCGGAGCGCCTGCGGTTCGATCTGAGCAGCGACCTCGGGTACCGCTATCCGGGTGCCGAGGACGAGGAGGCGATGCGCAAGCTCTCGGGGCTGTGCCAGTCGCGGTTGGAGAACCGATACGGGGACGCAGGGTCGACGAGCGGGGGGCAGGCGCGACGCGCGCGGAGGCGCAGGCCCGGCTGGAGCAGGAGCTGCGGATCATCGAGCGGCTCGGGCTGCCCGGGTTCTTCCTGCTCCATCACGACATGCTCGAGCTGGCTCGAGAGGTGGCGCTCGAGGTGCGCGGACCCGGCAGCGTCCGCGGCCTGCTGCCGCCCGGGCGAGGCCGGGGCTCGAGTGTGTCATCGATTGTCTGTTTCCTGACCGGCCTCTCGCATGTCGATCCGATCGCCAACGACCTGCTGATCGGGCGGTTCCTGAACGAGGAGCTGACCGCGCTGCCCGACATCGACCTCGACTTCCCACGCGACATCAGGGAGAAGCTGATCCCGCGGGTACACGAGCGCTACGGGCATGACCGCTCGGCGCTGGTGGCGGCTTTCCCGACATACCGCGCCCGGGGAGCCATCCGCGAGCTGGGCAAGGCTCTGGGGCTGCCGCCGGGGGAGATCGAGCGCGTGGCCAGGGGCAGCGAGGGATGGGACGCGCGCGAGGTTGGGGGCGACATCGAGAACGTGTTCAAGGGGCGCCGGGGGGCTGCGGGTCGGTGGGCGTGGCTCGCGCGACTGGCGGCCGAGGCGCACGGCTTGCCGCGTCATCTCAGCCAGCACTCGGGCGGGATGATCGTCGCCACCCGTCCGCTGATCGACTGCTGCCCGATCGTGCCCGCGGCGATGGAGGGCCGCCAGATCGTCCAGTGGGACAAGGACTCCTGCTCGGATGCGGGGTTCTTGAAGATCGACCTGCTGGGGCTGGGGATGCTGTCGGCGGTCGAACGCTCGGTCGAGCTGATCTCGCGCACTCGGGGCGAGGAGGTCGACCTGAGCCGGATCCCGTACGACGATCCGGCGACCTACGAGTGCATCCAGAGCGCCGAGACGACCGGGGTCTTCCAGATAGAGAGCCGGGCGCAGATGCAGTCGCTGTACCGCACCCGGCCGGAAAACCTCAAAGACATCACGATTCAGGTCGCGATCGTCCGGCCCGGGCCGATCCAGGGAGGCGCGGTCAACCCGTACATCGAGCGGCGCCAGCGGCTGCGCGTCGATCCCGACTACAAGGTCCCCTACGAGCATCCGTCGCTCGAGCCGGCGCTGCGCGAGACGCTCGGCTCGATCATCTTCCAGGACCAGGTGATCGAGGTGGCGATCGCCTTCGCCGGGTTCTCGCCCGGCGAGGCCGAAGGGTTGCGGCGGGCGATGAGCCGCAAGCGCTCGGACGCCGCAATCGAGGCCTACCACCGGTGCTTCGTCGCCGGCGCGCAGCGCAAGCACGGGGTGGACGAGGACATGGCCGAGCGAGTGTTCGCGATGGTGCGGGGCTTCTCGGGATTCGGCTTTCCGAAGGCGCATGGCGCCGCCTTCGGCCTGCTCGCCTACCAATCGACCTGGCTGCGCGTCCATTACGGGCCCGAGTTCTTGTGCTCGCTGCTGAACGAGCAGCCGATGGGCTTCTATCCGCCCGACGCGCTTGTGCACGAGGCCCAGCGACGGGGAATCGAGGTGCTGTCCCCGGACATCAACGAAAGCGCCGCCGAATGTGAGATGAGTAACGGCCAGGTCCGCATCGGCCTCGGCTACGTACGGGGCGTCGCCGAGCAGGAGGTGAGAGAGCTGGTCTCCGTCCGGGAGGAGGGTGGGCGGTTTCGGACCCTCTCGGACCTGGCGTCAAGGGGAAGCTCGAGCGCGGCCTCGCTGGAGATGCTCGCCTGGTCCGGGGCGTGCGACTCGCTCGTGTCCGACTCGGTTTCGGGCAATGTGTCGGCGTCAGGGTCCGCGCGGCGGATCGCGCTATGGCAGCTGGGGGTGGCGACGCCGGGGAGAAGGGTGCCGGGTGGTGTCCAGCTGGCCCTCCCCCTGGACCTGCCGGCGCCACCGGAGCTACGGGCGCTCACGCCGTGGGAGACGATGCTCGCGGACTACGGCACGATCGGGCTGACGGCGGATGCGCATCCGCTCGCGCTGCTCCGAGACCGGCTGCCCGAGGGAATGGTCGCGAGCCCGGCGCTGAAGACGCTGCCCCATGGCACCCGAGTCTCGGTGGGGGGGCTCGTGGTGGCGCGTCAACGTCCCGGCACCGCCAACGGAATCGTGTTCGTGCTGCTGGAGGACGAGTACGGGACGATCAACCTGATCGTCCCCGCCCAGATCTACGAGCGCCACCGGCTGACGGTGAGGACCGAGCCGTTGATCATCGCCAAGGGGAAGCTCGAGCGTCATCCGGCGGCGGATGGTGCGATCAACGTCCTGGTCGATCGGGTTCGCGCGATCGACGCTCCTGACCATCTGGCGGCCGAGGTCAAGGACTTCTCGATGCTCGACGAGCAGGTGCGGCGGGCGCGCGAGCAGGAGCGGGCCGCGCGGGACGCCGATGCCGATGACTTCCGAGCGGTTGCTCCGCCCGTGATGAGCTTCGCCTCGGGACGGCGGCGGTAGACCGCTGGGGCGGCGGTACACCGCGGACGGCGGCGATGGACCGCGTCTACTAGTAAGGTGCCGCTCCGTGCTAGCCGTCCTGTTGTTCGCCGCCTTCTGGGTCGTGCTTGGCGTCGGAGTATTCCTCCTCGGCGCCCGCCGCGGACCGAGTGCCAGTGGACGCGAGCCCGGGTGGCGCGGGCGCCGGACGCTCGGCTGGGTGATGGCGGTGACCTACATCGCGTTCGGGATTGTGCTTCCCACGGTGTTCCTGATCGGGAACCGCAACAACGCCAACGGCCAGGTGGGCGGGATCAAGCTGACCGCGGCCGAGAAGCGCGGGCGCGACATCTTCGGCGAGCGCTGCGCGCTCTGCCACACGCTCGCCGCCGCCAACGCGGTCGGCAAGGTCGGTCCGAATCTCGACACGATTCAGCCGACCGAGCAGCTCGTGCTCCACACGATCATGTACGGCTGTCTCCAGAACCCGCCGTCCGGCAGCCAGGAGGCGTGCCTCGGAGAGGGGACGATGCCCGCCGACGTGGTGCAGGGCGTCGACGCCACGGACGTGGCGAAGTTCGTGAGCAAGGTCGCGGGGAACGAGTAGCGCGCTGGCGCGGGTGGCGCGGGTCCGTTCCCCCGCCGGGTAGCGCGCCGGCGCGGGTCCGTACCCCCGCCCGGGGCCCGCGAACCGGCTGGCGCGGGTGGCGCGGTGGCGCGGGTCCGTTCCCCCGCCGGGTAGCGCGCCGGCGCGGGTCCGTACCCCCGCCCGGGACCACGAACCGGCTGGTTGAACGGCCAGGCCGCAACTTGCGTGGATATGGTCAGGGATGAGACCGCGTTCCGTCCGTCCTCGATGTTAGGATCGCGCCCGCAAACTGAATCCCGCGCCGCTCGAATGTGTGAGCGGAGGGAGCGGGGGACCCAAGTTGTTGGGGCGAATCGCCTCGTTGCGTAGCGCCGCTCTTTCGGTGCGAGCCCGTCAGCTAACCCCGTAAGTAACGAGAAAGAGGACGGTTAGATGGCCCAAGCTGGCGCTCCTGTGCGCTCACAGCGTGAGGACGTAGTTCCCTGGTGGGACGAGCTCGACAGCGAGCTGTTCCGCGAATTTCGGGCAGGCACGATCGCCGAGCCCGCTCCGCCGGTCGACCCGTCCTCGGGTGAGCCTGAATCAGAGCTCGGGCGGGAGCGCCCAGTGACCTGGGCCCCGCGGGCGGCGAACGGCCGCAGGACGGTGCAGATCACCGGCCGCGGCGCCGAACGGAACCTGCCGCCCGTCACTCGCCGGGCAGAGCGCAACCTGCCGGCCGGTAGCCCCACCCTCCGCCGCCACGAGCGGGCCGGCTTCCAGCCCGACCGCGCTGCGATGTGGGCGGTAGTGCTCGGGCTGCTGCTGATATTGGTCGCCGCCGCGAGCGCTCACGCCGCGGCGCTGCCTCACTGAGCGCTCAGCGGCGCTCTCACTGAGCGCTCAGCGGGACTAATTCACAAGCCCATTACGGATCTCGCAACCGCGGCTGATCCAGTCTTTATGGGGCGACGTATATAAAGAGGAACGGCTCTGCGGCCACGGTGACGTGTCCTTGCCGGACGACGCTTGCGCCCTCGCCGGGCGGAGGCGAAGTGGCGCAAAAAGTAGTGCGTCCCCCACTTGTGCGCCCGGCCGGGCCGAACTAGACTTATTTAGCGTAAGCAGGTCTCGAAAGTGAAGGGCTTGTTTAAGGCCCTTTTCAGCCCCCCGGACCTACTGGTGGTCAACCATGAAAACTTCAATGAGCCGATTTCAGATTCACGACGACCTAACCGCGCCTGAGGGCTCGGTCCCGGTGCTGCGAGGCGCCCTCGCGACGGGTGGTCAGCTGCCGAACTTCCTCGGCGTGCTGGCGGGTTCGCCCGCCGCGCTACGGGCGTACGCACGTTTCCGCTCGGAACTGCGCCACGGCAAGCTGACGCTGCCGACGCTAGAGCGGATCGCTCTGGCGGTCGCCGAGTACTACCAGTCCGAGCCGGGGATCGCGATGCATTCGCGCACCGCTCGCGCGGCAGGCCTGGCGCTCGACGAGGTCGCCCTGGCACGTCAATTCAACTCAAAGGATCAGCGAGAAGCGGCGCTGTTGCGTTATCTGCACGCCTTGCTCGAGGAGCGCGGCCGTGCCCCGATGCACCTCCACGAGGAGGCCCGCGAGGCCGGCTGGGACGATGAGCAGATCCTGGAGGCGATCGCGACGGTCTCCCTGGAGGGATTTACCGCGATGGTCAACGTCGCCGGCGAGGTGCCGGTCGACGGATCGAGCGAGGCGTCGCGCGCGTTGCAGGCAGCGTAAGCACTAAGCTCCGATAGGCAAGATGGGAGCGCCCGAGGACACGGCCGAGTCTGATCGCGGCGAAATGCGCCCGACAGGTTGTTGTCCGCTTTATCACGAGGCGGTCGAGCTGGTCGGACGCCGCTGGACCGGCGCGATCCTCGCCGTGCTGATGGAGGGCGCGCTGCGTTTCTCCGAGATCGCCCAAGCCGTACCAGAGCTGTCCGACCGCCTGCTGTCCGAGCGGATGAAGGAGCTCGAACGGCGCGGCATGGTCGAGCGCAGGGTCATTTCGGGGCCGCCGCTGAAGGTCGAGTACTCGCTCTCGCAGATGGGGCGGGACCTCGAGCCGGCGTTGTCGGAGATCGAGCGCTGGGCCAATCGCTGGCTCGGCGAACGCGAGTTCTCCGCCCGCCTCTGAACGGCGTCAGCGCAGGGTCGCGCGGCGCGTAACCCCGGCGTCCCGCCAGCTCAACGTAGATCCGCGGAGCCGTAGGGAGCTCGGGTCGATCCCCGAACCGGACGCGACGACGACGTTCGACCCGCCGGCGCGAGCACTCTGGACCTCCGTGGTTTGTCCGCGCGCCCCGATCGAGCTCTCGTGGGCTATCCAGGCCACCGCCCCGTCGGGCTTGACGACCACGGATCCCACCGACTCGAACGACTCCGCCCCCACTGCCTTGGTGGCCGGGAACGCCTGGAGCCGGATGCCGTCGGTGAGCCGGCGCACCACGACCTGAGCGTGGGCGGTGTCGATTCCGAATGACGTCAGGCCGTATGCCGCGAGGTCGCCCGCGACCGCCACCGGACCCGCTCGCAATTCCTTGATCGTGTGAGTCGCGTTCCCGAGCCGGAAGCTTCCGCGGCCCGAGGCGGCGCAGCCGTACACGGCGTTGCCCACCTGGTAGACGCGTGCTCGGGCGCTCGCGGCGACCGTCTTTGCCGTGGCCTGGCCACATGCGATGGTGGGCGCGCCAGGATGCACCGGCGTCGTCGTACTCGTGTGGGCCGACGAGCTCCCACACGCCGCGAGGAAGGCGACCATCGCCACAAGCATCGGACGGAGCCTCACCTCCCCGAGGATATGGCGGGCGAAAACGCCAGGCAAGCAAGTAACGTTCGCCGCCCGATGGCGACCACCGCTTCTCCCCTGACTGCCGACGACGTCCGCGCGCTCGTGCAGGAGCGCGACATCCGCTTCATCCGGTTGTGGTTCACGGACATCCTCGGCCAGCTCAAGGCCTTTTCGATCAACGCCACCGAGCTGACCGACGCGTTCGAGGGAGGAATGGGATTCGACGGCTCGTCGATCACCGGGTTCAACCCGATCGAGGAGTCGGACATGATCGCGATGCCCGACCCGACGACGTTCCGCGTCCTGCCGTGGCGCCCGGAGGAACAGGGCGTCGCGCGGATGTTCTGCGACATCGTCACGCCCGAGCGGACGCCGTACGAGGGGGACCCCCGCCACGTCCTGCGCCGCGCCGTCGAGCGGGCCAAGGCGATGGGCTTCGACCATTACTACGTCGGCCCGGAGCTCGAGTTCTTCTACTTCAAGAACTCGACCTCGACCGAGGTGCTCGACGAGGGCGGCTACTTCGACCTGACGACGCTCGACGCCGGGTCGGACCTGCGGCGCGAGACCGTGCTCGCGCTCGACCAGCTCGGGATCCACACCGAGTACGCCCATCACGAGGTCGGCCCGAGCCAGCACGAGATCGACATGCGGTACTCGGACGCGCTGAAGATGGCTGACGACTGCATGACGTACCGGATTACGGTCAAGGAATACGCCATGAAGTACGGCCTCCACGCCACCTTCATGCCGAAGCCGCTGTTCGGCAAGAACGGCTCGGGGATGCACACCCACCAGTCGCTGTTCCAGGGCGAGCAGAACGCGTTCTTCGACGCCGACGATCCGTACTACCTCTCCGACGTGGGCAAGGCGTTCATCGCCGGCCAGCTCCGCCACGCACGCGAGATCTGCTCGATCTTCGCCCAGTGGGTCAACTCCTACAAGCGCCTGGTCCCCGGCTACGAGGCGCCCGTGTACGTCGCCTGGTCCCGGCGGAACCGCTCGGCGCTCGTGCGCGTGCCGATGTACCACCCGGGCATCGAGCGCGCCACTCGTATGGAGCTGCGCTGCCCGGACCCGGCCTGCAACCCCTACCTCACGTTCGCGGTGCTCCTTCAGGCGGGCCTCGAGGGGATCGAGCACCGCTATGAGCTCCCCGACCCGATGGAGACGAACCTCTACCACCTGTCCTCGGAGGAGCGCCGGCGCCTTGGCATCGAGCAGCTACCGGCCACGCTCGGCGAGGCGATCGAGCTCACGGCCCAGTCCGAGCTCGTCCTGCGCGCGCTCGGCGAGCACACGTTCAATCGCTACATCGAGATCAAGCGCCAGGAGTGGGACGACTACCGGGTCCAGGTGACCCCGTGGGAGCTCGAGCGCTACCTGCCCGTCCTATAGCCGCCGGTAGCGCGCGTCGAACAGCGAGTAGCAGGCGAAAACGAGGAGCCCGGCGGCGACCAACGCGAGCAGGAACGTGCCGAGCGGCTCGCGGTGGACCCGGGCGAGGACACCGTCGATCCCGACCGCGTCGTGCGGGTCATACGAGATCGCGGCGCGCACGAGGAAGTAGCCGACGATCCCGAACACGATCGAGCGCGCGCATAGCCCGACGCGCCCGAGGGTCATGTACGTGCGCCGCTGGCGCTCGGTCATCTCGCCGAGCTTGGCGCTCTCGGCGAACCCGCCGCCGACGGCGTCGTAGATCTGATAGGCACAGACCGCGATGAATGCACCGCCGGTGATCGCGACAATGACCGGGCCGCCGGGCCAGCCGAGCACGCCTGCGGTAGTCCGTGAGGGGTTGTTCGAGCCGCCACCGGAGCTGCCGAGCAGGATCCGGACCGCGACGACGAATAGGCCGATGTACACGAGGCCGCCCGCCGCGTTCGAGATGCGGTCCTTCAGCTTGGGGCTACCGCCGCCCTCGGGCCCTCGGCCGAACGCCGCCTGCCCGAGCTTCCACAAGGCGTAGCTGAGCAGCCCGATACAGACCACGACGAGGGCCACGCGGCCGAGCGGCGCGCGGGCGATCAGCGAGAGCGAACCCTGCTGATTTGGACTGGCCGGCGCAGCCCCGGCGCCCAATGCAAGCGCGAGCGCGATGCCGCCAATGACCCCGTAGGTGAGCGCGCGGGCGACGAATCCGATGCGCACGAGCACGCGGAACGGCCGTGAACGCTGGGCCGAAAGCGCTTCTTGCCCGGCGTTCCTGGCCTCCCGTTCGGCGGTAGCGGCTGAGGGCATATCCCAGGGCTACCCGGAACGCCGACCGCGCTACTCGCCCAGCACTGCCACCTTGCTACTTGCCCAGCACCGACACCTTGCTACTCGCCAAGCGCGGCCGCGAGCTCGTCGGGGCTCGTCACCGGCGCCTGGCAGATGAACCGCTCGCACACGTACGCGGCCGCGTGGCCCTCGACCGGCTCGCGGCCCTCGAGCAGCGGCACGCCGTCGGCAGCCCCGGTGGCGAGCACCATGTGCGGGCGGTAGGAACCGCGGACGACCCGCAACAGCTCGCCCGCCTCGGGCGGCGGACCGACGATCGCTACCTCCTTCACAGGCGCCAGATAGAAGTCGGCCGCCTGCAAGAGATGACCGAACGCCAGCGGATGGCGGGTGGCCAGCGGGAACAGCAGCCGCAGCACGCCGAGTCCGTGGCGCTCGTAGCGGCCCTCGCCCGACAACAGCGCGAGGCGGAGCAGTCCGAACGCGGCCGCGGAGTTGCCGGACGGAATCGGCGAGTCCTCGAGGTCCTTGCGCCTCGCCGCGAGCCGCTCCTGATCTCCCGCGGTGGTGAAGAAGCCGCCGCGCTCGGGGTCCTCGAAGCGCTCGATCATTACGCCGGCGAGCGCCGCCGCCTCGCCGTACCAGCGGGGGTCTCCGGTCGCCTCGTAGACCCCGATCAATGCCTCGAGCAGGAAGGCGTGGTCCTCGAGGTAGGCGTCAATCCGCGCGCGGCCGTCCTTCCAGGTTCTGAGCAGCCGACCGTCTCCGTCACGCACCTGGCCCAGCAGGAACGACGCGCAGTCGACCGCAGCCGCAACGTAATCCTCGCGTCCAACTACCGCGCCCGCCTCGGCGAGCGCCGAGATCATCAGCGCATTCCAAGACGTCAGTCGCTTGTCGTCTAGTCCCGGCCAGACGCGCTGCGAACGCACCTCGAGCAGCCGGCGCTTGATCTCAGGGAGATCGGCCGGCTCGGGGCCGTGGGCCTCGAGGATGAGTCCGTGCTCGAACCGCTGCGGCTGGAAGTAATCGACCGCGGTCTCGTAAAGCTCGCCGAGCGCCTCACGGAGCTCGTCCGTCGACCACACGTAGAACTTCCCCTCGACGCCCTCGGAGTCGGCGTCGAGTGCCGAACAGAAGCCGCCTTCGGGGCCGCGCATCTCGCGGAGCGCCCAGTCGAGCGTCTCGACGCACACCCGCCGAAACCGCTCTCGCCCCGACACCTGCCATCCGTGCAGGTAGGCCCGGGCCAGCAGCGCGTTGTCGTACAGCATCTTCTCGAAGTGCGGGACGGTCCAGGTGGCATCGACCGCGTAGCGTGCGAACCCGCCCCCGACCTGGTCGTAGATGCCGCCGCGCGCCATTGCCTCGAGCGTCTCGAGCGACATCTCGCGCTCGCCGCGCGCCAGCAACAGCTCGATAACCGACGCCTGCGGGAATTTAGGCCCGCCCACCGCCTCCGCCGCCGCGCGCCCGAAGCCGCCGCCGGCCCGGTCGTAGGTCCCCCACAGCGATACCAGCGCCTCGCGCACGCGCTCCTGGGTGATCGGCTCGACCGACGGCTCGAGCAGGGCGGTCGCGCTCAGCGCCTCGACCATGCGGCCACCCTGGCCGCGGATCTGATCGCGGCGCGTCGACCACGCCTCGGCGACGCCATCGAGAACCATCCGCCAGCTCGGCAGCCCGTGGCGCGACTCGGGCGGGAAATAGGTGCCGCAGTAGAACGGGACGCCCTCGGGGGTGAGGAACGCGTTCAGCGGCCAGCCGCCGTGTCCGGTCATCGCCTGGCAGGCCTCCATGCAGATCGCGTCGATGTCGGGACGCTCCTCGCGGTCGACCTTCACGCAGACGAACCGCTCGTTCATGAGCGCGGCGATCTGCTCGTCCTCGAACGACTCGTGTGCCATCACGTGGCACCAATGGCAAGCCGAGTAGCCGATCGAAACGAGCAGCGGACGGTCCTCGGAGCGGGCCCGCCCCAGCGCCTCGTCGCCCCATGGCTCCCAGTCCACGGGGTTGTCCTTGTGCTGCAGCAGATACGGCGAGCTCTCGCCCCCGAGGCGATTGGGCACGACCCTCAGGCTACCCCGGCCAACAGGAGAGCAATACGCTGTGTCCACCGGTACACCGAGGAGGAGATTCGTTGCCAGCACACCGCGAGTCGATTCGGGCGCCAGGCGCTCCCGAGGCAGTAGGTCCCTACGTGCACGCCGTCCGCACCAACGGCGACCTGTTGTTCTGCTCTGGCCAGATCCCGCTTGACCCGAAGACCGGCGACCTCGTCGGCGCGACCGCCGCCGACCAGGCAGGACGGTGTCTGGAGAACCTGGCCGCGGTCTGCGACGCGGCGGGCGCCACGCTCGGAGACGCCGTGCGCCTCACCGTGTACCTGACCGACATGGCGTCGTTCGCGTCGGTCAACGAGGTGTACGAGTCGTTCTTCGAGTCCGATCCGCCGGCGCGAGTCGCGATCGCCGTCGCGGGCCTGCCGCGCGGCGCAATGGTCGAAATCGACGCGGTGGTGGCGCTCCCTGACTGACACGGCTCGACAGCCGGTCTCCGTACACGACGTCCGCCGCGCCGCCCTCCGCATCGCCGGCATCGCCCGCGAAACACCAGTGGTCAGCTCGCGCACGTTGAGCGAGCGCGTCGGCTGGACCGTCGGGCTCAAGGCCGAGAACCTCCAGCGGACCGGCTCGTTCAAGCTTCGGGGCGCGCTCTCGAAGCTCGCGGCGCTCGGCGACGGGTGCGCCGCCGGCGTGGTGACCGGCAGCGCCGGCAATCACGCCCAGGCGGTGGCGTACGCCGCCCGGGTGCGAGGCGTACCGTGCTTCGTGTTCATGCCCGAGGGCGCGCCGATCGCCAAGGTCGAGGCGGCCCGGTCCCTCGGCGCGAACGTGCGGATGGTCGGCCAGACGGTCGACGATTCGCTCGAGGCCGCGTACGAGCTCGCGGTCGAGGACGACCGGATCGCGTTCGTGCACCCGTTCGAGGATCCGGACGTGATCGCCGGCCAGGGCACCTTGGGCCTCGAGCTGCTTGAGCAGGTGCCCGGTCTGGCTCGCGTGGTCGTGCCGATCGGCGGCGGCGGCCTGATCAGCGGCGTGGCGATCACGGTCAAGTCGGCGCGCCCGTCGATCGAGGTCGTGGGCGTCCAGGTGGCGAGCTGCGCGCCGGTGCGGGGATCGCTCGCCGCCGGCAAGCCCGTCCCTGTCCGGTCGGCGCTGACGATCGCCGACGGCATCGCGGTCAAGCGTCCCGGCGAGCTCACGCTGTCGCTGATCGATCGCTGGGTCGACGACGTGGTCGCCGTCGAGGAGGACGAGGTCGCCGAGGCGATGGTGTTCCTGCTCGAGCGGACCAAGCTCGTAGTCGAGGGTGCGGGCGCTGTCAGCGTCGCTGCGCTACTCGCGGGCCGGATATCGACGCCGATGCCGGGGACGACCGTCGTGGTCCTGTCGGGCGGGAACGTCGACGCCGGTCTTCTGGGTGAGGTCGCGCGCCGGCACGAGAGCCAGGCCGGTCGCCGGCTCGTGCTGCTCGCGTCGCTGCCCGATCGGCCCGGGTCGCTGGCCCGGCTACTCGCGCTCGTCGGCGAGCTTCGCGCGAACCTGGTCGACGTCGAGCACATCCGCGAGGGCTTTGATCTGCACGTGCGCGAGACCGCAGTGCAGCTCGTTCTGGAGACGCGCGGTCAGTCCCACGCCGAGCGTGTGACCGAGGCCGTGCGTGCTGCCGGGTACGACGAGCCCCGCGCGCTCCGGTAGTCGAGCGCCTCCTCGACGAGCGCCGCGACCACGCGACTCTGCTCGTCGGCCTCGGGGTGCCACTGGACGCCGAGCACGAATTGCCGATCCGGCGCCTCGATCGCCTCCGGGAGGCCGTCGAACGTCGAATGACCGGTGACCTCGAGGCCGTGGCCGACGGCCGC
Organism: uncultured Solirubrobacterales bacterium; assembly: GCA_963737055.1. Classification (GTDB taxonomy): domain Bacteria; phylum Actinomycetota; class Thermoleophilia; order Solirubrobacterales; family Solirubrobacteraceae; genus Palsa-465. The sequence goes on from CAVTRE010000008.1 coordinate 130,156, forward strand.
GATCCCCTGATGGTGATGGGACTTCGTGGCGTGCACTTCCGCGCCGGCGGCGCGCGCGGCGAGTGAGCCCGGGGCCAGGCGGACATCGTGGTCGGAGTTGTCAAAGCTTCCGACTGTGCGGCGGTGCTCCTCGTGGCCGAGCTCGTCAGGAAGGTGCTGACGCAGCGTGCCGCCGAGGGCGACGTTGATCAGCTGCATGCCACGGCAGATGCCGAGCACGGGCAGGTCGCGCTGGATCGCGCGGGTGGCGAGCGCAAGCTCCGCGCGGTCGCGCTCGGGAACGAGGTGGTGAGTCTCGGGGTGGGGGTCGGCGCCGTAGCGGGCGGGGTCGATGTCGTTCCCGCCGGCGAGGATCAGCCCGTCGAGCAAGTCGAGGATCTCGTCCGGGTCGTCTTCGAACAGCTGGTCCGGGGGGATCATCACCGCCATTCCGTCGGCCCGCTGAATCGCCTCGATATAGGAGAACGCCAGCAGGGCGGCCTCCCGCTCCGTCCACGCGCCCCAGTTCGCGCAGACGAGCGCGGTGCAGATGCCGATGACTGGGCGCGTTTGGGTCATCGTCTCCTCAGCCTAGCCCGCTGGATCTTTCCCGACGCCGTCTTCGGCAGCTCGTCGGCGAAATCTACGATCCGCGGGTACTTGTAGGGGGCGGTCTGGTGCTTGACGTGCTCCTGGAGCTCGGTGGCCAGGTCGTGGCCGGGGGCGAATCCGTCGCGTAGCACCACGACAGCGCGGACGATCGCGCCCCGCTCCTCGTCGGGGGCGGCGACGACGGCCGCCTCGGCGACCGCCTGATGCGAGACCAGCGCCGACTCGACCTCGAACGGGCCGATGCGGTAGCCCGCCGAGATGATCAGGTCGTCGGCGCGGCCCTCGAAATACAGGTAGCCGTCGTCGTCGGCGCTGACCCGGTCGCCGGTCCGCCACGGGCGGTCGGCCGGCGCGGGCGTGCCGTCGAGGTGGCCGACGAAGAACGTCGGATCGGTCGCCGGGTCCGCGAGCACCAGCTCGCCATCCGCGACGCGCACGTCGACTCCCGGCAGGGGGCGCCCCATCGATCCCGGACGGACGGGCTCGCCGATGGGATTGCCGGTCAGCTGGCCGGTCTCGGTCTGGCCGTAGCCATCGCGGATCGCCAGGCCGATCTCGTCGGTGAAGGCCCGGATCACCTCCGGATTGAGCGCCTCGCCGGCAGCCACGAGCGACCGCAGCGCCGGCAGCGGCCTGAGCTGAACGCGCTTGGCGATCACGCGGTACTCGGTCGGGGCCATGCAGAGCACGTTGACCTTCTCGGAGGCGAGCACCTCGAGGCGCTGCGCGGGATCGAAACGCTCGTCGTGCAGGAGCGACGCGGCGCCGCGGAGCCATGGGGCGATGAACACGTTCCGGGCCGACTTCGACCACCCGGTGGCGGCGGTGCACCACACCAGATCGCCCTCCCGGGCGTCCAGCCAGTGCTCGGCCTGGAGCCGCTGTCCAGGCAGGTAGCGCTGCCCGTGGACGACGCCGGTCGGCTCCCCCGTGGTTCCGCTGGTGAAGGTGATCAGGCACGGTTCGGTCGGCTCGAGCTCGGCCGCAGGCCCCGGATCGGCAGTCTCGTCGTCGTAGAGGGCCGGATCGGGAACCGTGACGACGCCGCAAGTCGGTTCGGCCGCCGAGAGCTCGGAAAGGTTCCGCTCGTCGGCCACGATCAGCTTGGGCGAGGCGGCCGTGATCCGCTGAGCCAGGTCGTGGGCGCGGAGCTGCTCGTTGCAGGCGAGCGCGACCGCGCCGATCCGAAAGCACGCGACCATCGTCAGCACCCATTCGGGACGGTTCCCGATCAGCGTCATCACCACGTCGCCGCGGCCCACGCCGTGGGTGGCGAGCGCCCCGGCCAGGCGGGCGCTGCGGTCCGCCACCTCGCCGAACGACCACTCGCGACGGCGCCCGTCCCGGGCCAGCTCGAGCAGAGCCAAGCGGTCGCGCGGGGCGGCCTCGACGACGTCGCGGGCGAAGTTCATCCCGGCGGCCAGTCTGCCAGGATCGCGTGACGCTCTGGAACGGCTCGGGATCGTCGAGGCCGGATAAGAATCTCCTTAGTCAAACATTTGTCCACTTTTGAGAATTTTGATGAAGTTTGCGCGAGAATCGAGGCCGGCCGCCGGCGCAAGGGGGCCTAGACCGACAACATGCGGGTTCGGCTCCATTTGGAGCTCGTCAGCGGAGCTGGCGATCGGTTTGGTTGCGGCCGGCGGCAGACTTTTTAAGGCGCCGTTCCGAATTGCCGCGCGGACCCGGTGGTAAGCTCGCCCCCACATGGGGCTGATGACGGGCACCGGGCCGATGGGGCGTAACCCCGCGGGGACGTTCAACCACGAGCCGCCGCCTCCGGGTCGCGCGTTGTACATGGAACCGTGCGAGAAGTGGGTCCGGGTGATCGTCGGCAACGAGACGATCGCCAGTACTCGTCGCGCGCTGCTGCTGTCCGAGTCGGGCCATCAGCCGGTGTACTACTTCCCGCCCGAGGACGTCCGCGCCGACGTGCTCGAGCCCTCCGACCGCCACACGCGCTGCCCGAAGAAGGGCGAGGCTTCGTTCTACACGATCCGCGCCGGCGACAAAGTCGTCGAGAACGGGGCGTGGTACTACCCGGAGCCGCTCGAGGGCGCGGAGCCGCTGAAAGACATGATCGCGTTCTACTTCGACCGGATGGATCACTGGTACGAGGAGGACGAGGAGATCGTCGTCCACCCGCGCGACCCGTACCACCGGGTCGACGTGATCCCCACCAGCCGCCACATCAAGATCTCCCTCGACGGCGAGGTCCTGGCCGAGACCGACCACGCGATGGCGCTGTTCGAGTCCAACCTGCCGACCCGCTGGTACCTCCCGCTCGAGGACGTGTCCGCCGAGCTCGTGCCCACCGAGACGGTCACGCGCTGTCCGTACAAGGGAACGGCGAATTACTACGGAGTGAAGCGGTCTGACGGCGAGACCGTCAAGGACCTGATCTGGTACTACGACGAGCCGCTCCGAGCGGTCGATCGAATCGCCGGACGGCTGTGCTTCTTCAACGAGCGCGTCGATGTCGAGATCGACGGCGAGGTCGAGGGCCGGCCCGAGACAACCTGGAAGCACGGGGTCAAGTCCGAGGCGGCCCCCGCCCGTAGCTGAATCTCGCCCTGCCGCGGCCGGGTATTCTCGGCCGCATGGCTATCGCAACCACGGACAAGACCGACGAACAGCGCGCGATCTGCGAGATGGTGCGGCAGTTCGCCGACGAGCAGATCATCCCCAACGCCGAGCACTACGACCACGAGGACGAGTTCCCCGAGCCGATCGTCGAGCAGATGAAGGAGCTCGGGCTGTTCGGGGTCACGATCCCCGAGGACTTCGACGGGATGGGGCTGGACCTGACGACCTACGCGATGATCGTCGAGGAGCTGTCGCGTGGGTGGATCAGCATCAGCGGGATCGTCAACACCCACTTCATCGGGTCGTATCTGCTGATGAAGTTCGGGACCGACGAGCAGAAGCAGAAGTACCTGCCGAAGATGGCTAGCGGCGAGATGCGCGCCGCTTTCAGCTTGTCCGAGCCCGAGCTCGGCTCCGACGTGGCGGCGATCAAGACCTCGGCCAAGAAGCTTCCGGACAGCGCGGGCGACCGGGCGGTCTACGAGATCAACGGCACGAAGATGTGGGTCACCAACGGGCTGCTGTCGTCGCTCGTGTTCGTGCTGGTGAGGACCGACCCGAACGCAGACCCCAAGCACCGGGGGCTAACGTGCTTCATCGCTGAGAAGGAGCCGGGCGTGAGCGAGAACACCGGCGACTACGCCGGGTTCAACGTTCCCCCGAAGATCAAGAAGATGGGCTACAAGGGCGTCGAGTCGACCGAGCTCGTGTTCGACGGCTACCGCTGCCCGGCCGAGAACATCCTCGGCGGCGAAGAGGCCGGCCTCAACAAGGGCTTCCCGCAGATGATGGACGCGCTCGAGCTAGGCCGAGTGAACGTGGCGGCTCGCGGCGTGGGGCTCGCGCAAAGAGCTTTGGAGCTGGCGCTCAAGTACTCGCAAGAGCGCCGGACGTTCGGCAAGCCGATCGCCGAGCACCAGGCGATCCAGTTCAAGCTCGCCGACATGGCGACCCAGGTCGAGGCCGCGCGCCTCCTCACCCACCGGGCGGCGCGGATGAAGGACGCCGGCGAGCGCTCCGACATCGAGGCGGGCATGGCCAAGCTGTTCGCCTCCGAGGCCGGGCGCTTCTGCGCCGAGGAGTGCCTCCGCATCCACGGCGGCTACGGCTATTCGAAGGAGTACGAGATCGAGCGCATCTATCGCGACGCCCCGCTGCTGCTGATCGGCGAGGGGACCAGCGAGATCCAGCGCATGGTGATCGGGCGCAAGCTGCTCCAGCGCCACAAGATCTGATGGCCACCGACACCAAATCGCTGATCGAAACCGCGGTCACGCGGTTCCTCGACGAGGTGCCGGCGCTGGCGAACCTGAAGCTCGTCGCCGGCCTCGAGCTGCGCGCGCGGGGCGAGCCGCAGATGTACCGGGTCGAGCTGCCCGGGCCGAAGGTGACCAAGGGCTTCGCGGCCGATTCCAAGGTGAACATCTCGGTGTCGCGCTCGCATTTCAACGAGCTCGCCACCAAGGGCCACATCCGGGATTGGCGGGAGGCGTTCGAGAAGGGCGACGCCAAGGCAACCGGGATCGATCAGGTGATGAAGCTGATCGTCAACGTCGTCGAGCGCCAGGAGGAGCGCTCGCGCACGCGCAAGGCCTCACATCACTGAGTCTTGGCTGCGAGCGCCTCGGCCTCGGCGAGCTGGTGCTCGACCAGCGCCAGCCCAGAATCCCAGAAGCCCGGGTCGGTCAGATCGATCCCGACGATCGCCGCGAGCTCCTCAGGGCTGCGCGAGCCGCCGGCGGACAGTAGCTCGATGTACTGCGGCACGAACGGATCCCCCTCCTCGAGATAGCGGCTGTACACCGACAGCGCCAGCAACAGGCCGTACGCATAGGCATACACGTAGCCGGGCGTGTTCATGAAGTGGGGAACGTAGGACCACCACATGCGATAGCCGCCGGTGATCTCGACCGAGTCCCCGAACAGCTCGGCCTGCGTCTCGACCCACGTCTCGTTGATCCGGTCGGTCGACAGCTCACCCTCGCTGCGCCGGCGCGTGTGCACGAGGTGCTCGAACCGGTTCATCGCCATCTGTCGAAACACGGTCGCGATCGCGCCGTCGACCCGCTCGGCAAGCAGGCCGAGCCGCTGCTCGTCGTCGCTGGCCTCGGCGAGCATCCGCCCGAACACCAGCTCCTCGCCGAAGACCGACGCGGTCTCGGCCAGGGTCAGGGGAGTCGACTGGTGGAACACGCCCTGGGGCCGGGCGAGGGAGGCGTGCAGGCCATGGCCGAGCTCGTGCGCCATCGTCAGGACGTCGCGGCGGGTGGCCGTGAAGTTGAGCATCACGTACGGGTGCATGCTCGGCACCGTGTAGGCGCAGAAGGCGCCGCCGCGCTTGTGCGGCCTGACCGGCGCGTCGATCCAGTGATCGTCGAAGAACTGCCGCGTCACCTCGCCGGCGACGGGCGAGAACGACTGGTAGGTGTCGAGCACGAGATCGCGGGCCTCGCCCCACGAGTACACGATGTCCTCGGCGAGCACCGGCGCCGAGCGATCGTAATCGGCCAGCCGGTCGACGCCGAGCAGCTTGGCCTTCAGCCGGTACCAGCGCTGGGGGATGTCGTAGCGGCCTCGCACGGCCTTGATCAGGGCCATCACCGACTCGTCGGAGGCCTCGTTGGCGAGGTTGCGACTGGCCAGCCAGTTTGGGTAGCGCCGCAGCCGGTCCTCGACCGACTTGTCGAACACGAGCGTGTTGTAGATGAACCCGCGCGTGCGCAGGCCCGGCTCGAGCGCCACCGAGACTGCGTCCGCAGCGCTCCGCCGGACCTCCCGGTCGGGGGACTGGAGACGGCTCAGCGCGACCTCCAGCGTCAGCTCGGTTTCGTCGAGGTCGACGCGGAGCGCGGCCGTGAGCTCGCCGAACAGCCGGCCCCACGCCGCCTGGCTCGAGATCGACTTCTCGGCGAGGATCTTCTCCTCACTCTCTGAGAGCAGGTGGGGGCGGTAGCGCCGCACGCTCTGGAGGTGATGGCGGTAGCGGTCGAGCTCGTCGGAGGCGAGCAGCTCGTCGGCCTTCTCGTCGTCGACCTCGGCCCACTCGAGGTCGAAGAACAGGAGCAGCGTCTCGATCTCGGTGGCGCGCTCCTGCACCAGCTGGAGCAGCGCCCCGCGGGCCGGATCGGCGGTGTCGGTGGCGAACTCGAGACTCGCGTACGACCCGGCGCGCCCTATCAGCTCGTTGATCTCCTCGAGCTCGCGCATCGCGGTCTGCAGCGCGGCGACGTCGAGCTCAGCCACCTTGCCGGCGTATCGCGACTGGAACTTCGACGCCCGGTCCTTGCCCTCTCCGAGCTGGCGTTCGGCGCCGGCGCGACCTTCGCCGTCGACGAGGGGGCCGAGGTCCCATTCGGTGTCGAGGAGTTCCTGGTCGGTAAGCGGATCAGCAGCTGTAGTCATGTGTATGGAGCTTACCTTCAGCTTTGTGAACACCCGGCCGGGTCGAGCGGGCCGCGTAAACGAAAGACGACGATCGGCTGGCCCAGCGCCTGCTCCGTGAACACGGGGGCGGCCGCGGGGTCGGTCACGGTCCACCGCGTCTCGGGCGAGGATGTGAGCACGGTGGGGTGCCAAGGGTCCCGTGCGGGTGTGGTTATTAGATATTTCAAGTGGTCGGAGTTCACCTGTGCTCGCCATCGAGCGCAGGTGCTGATGGGCGTGAACGACCCATGCGGGCCACGCTCCGCCACGTACTGGACACGGTTCGAGATGTCGAGGCCATAGAACGGATACGAGAAGAACCCCCCGAACGTGCCGACCACGCCCACCCTCGAGTTGTGGACCGTCCGGAACAGCGCCCACGCGCGCGCGAGGTACGAGACGTTCGGCTGGTAGGCGTAGCGTCCGCGCAGGTAGTGGCGCTGGAGTGGGTATCCCGCGGCTGCGCCGGCGACCACGAGCGCGGCGGTTGCGATCGCGATCGCCGGCCGTGCGCGCGACCTTTGCGCCAGCGCGAGCATCCCGAGCACCGCAACCGCCGCCACGGCAATCGCGATTGCGCCGGCGGTGTGCTGCGAGGGCCACAGGCGGGGTTCGGCCACGGCCGCCGCGAGGACGACCGCGAGCGCGGCCACGGTTGCCGTCCGCGCTCGTGGGCCTGCGAGCGCCGGCGCCAGCGGGGCCACCACCAGCGCCAGCGTCAGCGCGGGCGCCAGGTAGCGCAGGTTGAAGGCGAAGCCGGCCGGGTTGCCGTTCTGCCCGGCGGCGGTCTCGGGCGTGATCAGATACGCCCCGAGCGAAAACAGCGCGACCACCCCGAGCATCCGGACCATCGCTCGGGAAGAAACTTCAGCATGGCGGTAGTTAGTTCCCGAGCGACGCTCCGGGAGGACGCACAGGAGAGGCCCGACAATCGCCACCGCGAGCACCGCCCACCACCATCGCCCGAGGCCGGCGGCGAGCGCCGGCTGCGCGAACGCGCTCCAGAAGTGCCCGGTCATTAGGTAGTGGGCGACGCTGTACCCGGTGTGCTGCTGGAGCGGCGCGGCCGGCGTGGGCAGGACCCCACCGAAGCTCGTCCACGGCAGCGGGTTACCGACCGCGATCAGGTTGCGGGCGTACCAGAACCCGCCCGCGCCGATCAGCGGTCCGAGCCACAGGCCGGCGGTGGCGGTTCGTCTTCCGCGTGGAGCGATCGCGATGACCCCGACGGTCAGGGCGAGCACGGGCGCGAGCACGGTTAGCTTGGTGCCCACCGCGAGGCCCGCCGCGATCGCCGCAAGTACGCGCGGCGCCGGCGCCCGGCGTTCCACGTCTGTCACGAGCAGGGCGACCGCCGCGAGCAGGAAGAACACCGCGACCACGTCGTTCGCGGCCGAGCCTGCCTGCGAGTAGTCCATCATCGTCGTGCCCATCGCGAGCGCCGCGCCGATCGTCGTGGCGGCGCCGACTCCGCGCGGTCGGCCGATGCAGTAGGCCGCGAGCAGCGTCAGCCCGAGCCAGACCAGGTTGAGCCCGGGCGACAGCGTGTCGCGCCCGAGCAGCACGATCCCCAAGCCATGGAGCATCTCCGCGGTCGCCGGATAGAACGGCGTCAGGTACTCGACGTCGGTGAACCGCAGCGAGACGATGTTCCCGGTCTGCGCGAAACTCGCCGCCCACGGGAGGTGGTACCAGAGCGAGTCGAACCCGCGGATGCCTACGTCGAAGGACTGGATCGTGAGCGCGCCCCACTCCGCGAGCACGACGGCGCCGGCGACCAGCGCCACCGCGGTCGTCGCCGTGGCCACCGTCCAGCCGCGCCGCTCCGCGCTGTGGCGGTGGGCCACCTGGGTGCCGGCGAGCTCGCGGACCCCGGCGAGGCCTACGAGCGCGCAGGCGATCACGATCGGACCGAGCTCGAACAGGCCCACGGTCCCGAGCACTTCGAGGATCGCGATCAGGAGCGCGAGCCCGATGATCACCTCGGAGAGCCGCGCCGACGGTCCCGTCCACTCGGGCAGCGTGCGCCGACGAATCGCCACCGCGGCGATCGCGAGCCCGCCGATCACGACGACGAGCGCCACCGCGCCCAGCGCGTAGCGGGCGACGCTCGTGTTCACGCTCGCCACCACAGGATCCGGTCGGGTTCGAGGGACAGCACCGGGCCGCTCGGGGGGTGGTCGCGGTACGCCGCGTAGCGCGCCGCCAGCGCGGCGACCGCATCGGGCACATCGGCGGCGTCGACGATCGTGACCGGGCCGATCGCCTGGACCCATTTGAGGCGCGACCAATCATCCTCGTAGTGGTCGACGGTCAGCGCGGCGCGCGGCCGGGCTCGCAGCCAACGTACGCGGGCGAGCCGGTCGGCGGGCACGCGTTTGCGCTTGTGGTCGACTGCGGTCACGATGGAGTTCTCGTGGACCGCAAACGTCACCGGTAGCACGCGAGGGTTGCCCTCGTCGTCGGCGATCCCCAACCGAGCCACCGGCGAGCCGTCGAGCAGCGCCCGGGCCCAAGCGGGGAGCTCGGCTACGCTAGCGCTGCTTCCCATGACCGCCCGAAGACTAGGCGTCGCCGGCGGGGTTGCACTGGCCGCGGCGCTGGCCGGGTGCGGCTCCAGCCAGGCCAACCGCACCCCTACCGCCAGCGCCGTGCCGCTCGTCCCCGGCGCTCGGATCACATCGCAGGTGCGCAAGTGCGACCAGGGTTCGAATGCGTACTGCTCGATCGAGCTCGTCGTTCGCGATCCCCGTTATCGGTCGTCGGACATCCTGGCGCACGACGAAAGTCATGTGCTGCGCAACTCAGGTTGGACCCTGGCCGGCGGTGACACCGGCACGGAGACGGCGGCGAACTCCCCGGGACACAAGCTGCGGTTGACGTATTCGAGCGCCGCCGACGATCTCCAGCAGATCGACCTCGGCGTGATCAACCGGGCGTGGCCGATCACCTACGCATTGTCGAACTCGATGTTCGATCGCGCGGCGGCGATGTCGATGATGCTCGAGGTCGGATCGACCTGAACCGCTGCGGTCAGGCGTCGCCGAGGACGAGGCGGCGGTCCGGCCCGACGGAGACGGCTTTCCTCCCCGCCAGCAGGTCGCGCAGATCGGCGCCGACGAGCTCCGAGCGCCAGCCCTCGAGCGTCCGCACGTCCGGTTCGGCCTCGCGCCGGCGAGACGCGGCGACGATCAGCTCGAGCTCGTTGCGCGAGGCGATCAGCTCGTAGGCGAGGCCCGCCTCGAGAGAGCGCGCGCGCAACAGCGCCTCGGCCAGCACGATCAGCGGCACGTCCTCGGGTTCGGAGCGGCCACGCGGCTCCTCGCGTGGAATCGGCTCGGCCTTCATCCCGGCGGCGATCGCCTCGAGCATCTGCGCGCCGCGGCGGCGGATCCCCGACGGATGGATCCCGCGAATCTGCTCGAGCGCACCGACGTTCGAGGGGTGCCGCTTGGCGAGCTCGACGAGCGCCGGATCGCCGAGTACGGACCCGACCGGCCGATCCTCCTCCGAGGCGGTCCGCTCGCGCCAGGCCGCCAGCTCGCGCGCCACCGCGCGCGCCCGGGGGTCGAGCTGTCCGACGCGCGGAAGCCGCTCCCACGCGGTGTAGGGGTCGCGCTCGTCGGTGGCCGATTCGAGGCGCCGGCACTCCTCGCGGGCCCACGATAGGCGACCGGACTGTTCCAGGCGGCGCTGCACCTCGTCGGCGAGCTCGAGCAGGTGCGCGACGTCCTCGGCGGCGTAGCTCAGCTGCTCGGCGGTCAGCGGCCGGGCGTCCCAGCGCGTGTAGCTTGCGGTCTTCCCGACCCGGCGCCCGAGCATGCTGCCGAGCAGGTTCCCGTAACCGGTCTGCGCGCTCGCGCCCGCGAATCCGGCCGCCAGCTGCGTGTCGAAGATGTTGTTGATCTCCGTGGACCACGCGCGGCGGAGGATCGCGACGTCCTGTCGACCGGCATGGAGCACGACCTCGATGCCCGGGTCGCCGAGCAGCTCCGCCACCGGGGTGACGTCGACGCCGGACTCGAGCGGGTCGATCAGATCGATGCGCGGCTCGCCCGCGGGCCGCGTGTCGTCGTCGACCGCGATCTGCACCAGGCACAGCAGCGCTCGGTAGCGGCCCTCGGACATGAACTCGGTGTCGATCCCGATGCGTCCGTGGGCGCGCGCCGCGCTCGCCGCTGCCGCGATGTCTTTGGAGGTGGCCAGGGGGCCGGTGGTTTCGCGGCGGGCCTGCGTGCGCATGAGTCTGGAATCTAGCGGGGGTGCGGCCGCTGGGTGCGGCCGGCGGGTCACGGACGCCCGCCGGAACGGTCCCACGGATGACTCGCGAAGCGAGGCCCAAAAACCACACCCCGGCCAATCCGACCGCCCTGGTAGGATATGACCCCGATGATCTTCTCCTCGAAGGCCGAGTATGGCGTGCGCCTGATGGTCGAGCTCGGGCGCCAGTCGCCCGAGCAGCCCACCTCCCTGAAGGTGATCGCCGATGCCGAGGGGTTGCCTCTGGCTTATTTGGAGCAGGTGGTCGCGAAGCTGCGGAAAGCGGGGCTCGTGATGAGCGCTCGCGGCGCGCACGGCGGCTACTGGCTGTCGCGGCCGGCGGACGAGATCGCGATGGTGGATGTCGTGCAGGCGCTCGAGGGCGCGATTGCCCCGATGGAGTGCTTCGTCCACGACCACACCGAGCGCGTGCTGTGCTCGCACGAGCCCGACGCCGGGCGCGGATGCGCGACCAAGCTGCTTTGGACGCGCGTGCAGGGCGGGATCATCCGCTCGCTGCAGACGACCACGCTAGCCGAGCTCGTGGAGTTCTCGCGTCGCACCGAGCGCGAACCCGCGCACGCCTGAGACTTCGACAGAAAGTTGGAAATGGCCGATCTAGAAATTCGAAACCTTCACGTCCGCGCCGGTGACAAGCAGATTCTGCGAGGCGTGGATCTGGCCGTCGACAAGGGTGAGATCCACGCGCTGATGGGCCCGAACGGCTCGGGCAAGTCGACACTCGCCAACGCCGTTATGGGGCACCCGGGGCTCGAGGTGACCGAGGGACAAATTGTGTTCCGCGGTGAGGATGTAACCGAGGCCGCGCCCGATGAGCGCGCCCGGATGGGCCTGTTCATGGCGTTCCAGTATCCGGTCGCTGTGCCGGGTGTCACGGTCACCAAATACCTGCGTACCGTTCTGAATGCACACCGCGAGGCGCATGGTGAGGAACCGATTCCGCTGAAGGAGTTCAGGCAGACCGTCGAGGCGGCGATGAAGCTGACGAACGTTCCGCGCGACTTCTCCACCCGGTATCTCAACGAGGGATTCTCTGGCGGCGAGAAGAAGCGGATGGAGATCCTCCAGCTGGCGCTGCAGAAGCCTTTGATGGCGATCTTGGACGAGACGGACTCGGGATTGGATATCGATGCTTTGCGAGTCGTCGCCAACGGTGTGAACGCGGTCGCCGGCCCGGACATGGGCGTGCTGATCATCACCCATTACCAGCGCATCCTGCACCTGGTCCAGCCTTCGCACGTGCACGTCATGTACCAGGGGCGGATCGTCCGCGAGGGCGGGCCGGAGTTGGTCGACAGCCTCGAGGCCAAGGGCTACGGGTGGATCACCGATGAGATCGAGGCGGCAGCCTGATGACCACTGTCTCGGGTCGCGCTCCTGGTCTGTCGATCTCCGACGTGGCGTCGCAGTTCCCGACGCTCCGCAACCGGCGGTTCGACGGTCGGCCCGTGGCGTATCTGGATTCCGCGGCGACGTCGCAGACGCCCGATCCGGTGATCGACGCCATGACGTCGTACTACACCCAGTCGCGGGCGTCGATCCACCGAGGTGTGTATCCGCTTGCGGCCGAGGCCACGGACCTGTACGAGGGCGCGCGCGGCCGGATCGCTGCCTGGCTGGGTTCGACGGTTGAGGAGACCGTGTTCGCCGCGAATGCCACGGCCGCGATCAACATGGTCGCGTATACATGGGGCCGCCAGAACGTCAATCGCGGCGACCTCGTGGTGCTGACCGAGATGGAGCACCATTCGAACATCGTCCCGTGGCAGCTTCTCTGTCAGGACCGCGAGGCCGAACTGGCGTACGTTCCGGTTACCGGTGAGGGGTACTTGGACCTGGACGCGCTGGATTTGCTCCTGGCGCGAGGGCCGCGCTTGGTGGCGTTCGTGCACGTGTCGAATGTTTTGGGGACCGTGAATCCGGTTGCGGACATTGCGCGCCGGGCGCATTCGGCTGGCGCTGTGGTCCTGGTCGACGGGACGCAGGCGGTGCCGCAGATGCCCGTGTGGTTGCCGGAGTTGGATGTGGACTTCTACGCGTGGACCGGCCACAAGGCCTACGGCCCGACCGGGATCGGCGTCTTGCACGGGCGGCGGGCGCTGCTCGAGGAGATGCCGCCGTTCATCGGTGGCGGCCACATGATCCGGACGGTGGCGGCCAACGAGTCGACCTGGACCGACCTGCCCGGGAAGTTCGAGGCCGGGACGTCCCAGATCGCCGAGGCGATCGGCCTGGGCGCCGCCGTCGACTGGATCCAGGCGGTCGGGATAGAAGCGATTCGCGACCACGAGCAGGCCTTGGTGGCAGAGGCGTTGGATCGGCTCTCTGGGGTCCCCGGAGTGACGGTTCAGGGGCCGCTCTCGGCTGCTGATCGCGGTGCGTTGGTGTCGTTCACCTTGGACGGCGCGCACCCGCATGACGTCGCCGACATCCTCGGCGGCCTCGGCGTGTGCGTCCGTGCCGGCCACCATTGCGCGCAGCCCCTTATGCGGTGCCTGGGCGTTCACGCGACGACCAGGGCGTCGTTCGCGGTGCACAACACGAGCGACGACCTCTCGCGGCTGATCGACGGGCTCGGAGTCGTGCGTCGGACTTTGCAGCTGGACTGAGCTCTCGGCGCTGAGCCTGGCGCGCCGGGGTCGATAGGCTGCCCCGCGAGTTGCCGCCGATCAACCTGTACAGCGACACCCAGACCCGTCCTTCAGAGGGCATGCGAGAGGCGATCGCTCGGGCCGTGGTCGGCGACGAGCAGCGAGGGCTGGATCCGACGACGCGTGCCCTGGAGGAGCGGGTCGCGGAGCTGCTCGGCTTGCCGGCGGCCGTTTTCCTCCCCAGCGGCACGATGTGCAACGAGATCGCGCTGCGTCTGCATGCCCGGCCCGGCGGCGATGAGCTGCTACTTGATCGCACCGCCCACCCGATCAATTCCGAGGCCGGCGGTCCGGCTGTGGTCTCGGGGCTGATGGTGCGGGTTCTCGATGGCGCCGGTGGCGTGTTCACCGCCGTTCAGCTCTCCGAGGCTCTTCGGCCTCCCGGAAACCGGTATACGCCGCGGTCGCGGGTGGTGTCGGTCGAGCAGACGAGCAACCTCGGCGGTGGCCGCGTGTGGCCACTGTCCGCTGTGACTTCCGTGCTGGACGTCGCCCGGCGGCATGGGTTGCGCGTGCACATGGATGGGGCGCGCCTGATGAACGCGGTCGTCGCCTCGGGGGCGTCGGCATCGTCGTATGCATCCGGGTTCGACACCGCCTGGATCGACTTCACCAAGGGGTTGGGGGCGCCCGTGGGGGCGGTCCTCGCCGGCTCGCGTGAGCTGATCGACGAGGCGTGGCGATGGAAGCAGATGCTCGGTGGCGCGTTCCGGCAATCGGGGATCGTCGCCGCAGGCTGTCTGTACGCGCTCGATCACAACGTGGACCGTTTGGCCGAGGACCACGCTCACGCGCAACTTCTGGCTCGCGGGTTGGCTGCGCTGCCGGGGGTAACGCTCGATCCGGCTGACGTCGAGACGAACATCGTGATCTTCTCGGTCGATGACGCGCCGGGGTTGGTGCAACGCCTCGCGGACCGCGTCGAACTACAGGCCTTCGATGAGCACCGGGTGCGGGCGGTCACGCATCTCGATGTGTCGCGTGCGGACATCGAGCTGGCGCTCGAGGCTTTCGCCTCCGAGCTCGGCTGACGGCTGCGCCGGCGGGTGAGCAAGGGCTGCGTGCCCCTCGGCGGACTCGGCCGCCGGCGTGAGTGTTCCGCGACGCTGTCGGCTGGCGTGAGTGTTCCGCGGAACCGTCGGCTGGCGAGGGTGTTCTGCGGAACCGTCCGATAGCGGGCTCATTCCGGGACCCCCCGGGGCCGGTCGGTCCGCTACCCCGGCCGCACCCGGCCTCGGTGCTGCTCGCGCCACTGCCCTACGACGCGTTCCACGTCGTAGGGCACGAGCATTAGAGACGGCCCCGCCATGGTGTTCCGGTTGGCCTCGCGGATCTTCTCGTTGATCGCCGAGATGATCTCCCGCACCACATCTTCAGAGCGGGCGTGGGACGCCGCTACCAGGGCATCACCAGCCTCCTTGCGAAGCGCCACCGACGGCGGCATGTAGGACAGACCCTCGCGACGAAGCTTGTCCTTGACCCACCACATCTCATCGAACGGCTTGTCCAACCCGGGGATGGGCTTCCCGGCGCCGGGTAGATCGTCGAACTCGCCGCGCTGCTCCGCTTCGCGGATTTGGCGATCGATCCAGCTCTCCCATTGGGCGCCTGACGGTTTACGCCTGGTCATCTTTCGATTCTGGCTCATTTCCAGCGAACCAAAGCGCGCGGTTCCGCGGAACGATTCACCCCCGGCGGTCGGGCAGTGGCCCGGATTCACCCCCGGCGGTCGGCGGTTCCGCGGAACACCATTCGCAACCTTCAAGTTGCATATGACGTCGGTGCCCGCCACCTTTCCGTCCGGGGCGCGGCGTAGTCTATCGAACATGTGTTCGGATGAATCTCCCGACCACCAGTCGAAGCCAGGCGCCACGTCGCTCGAGGATCTTGAGCGCGAGATCTGCGAGCTCGCGGGGCACATCGCCGCCGCGACATGTCGCTGGCTGGGGTTGTTGGCGGAATTCGACGATCGGCGAGGCTGGGCCGAATGGGGCATCCGATCGTGTGCACACTGGCTGTCGTGGCGATGTTCGTTGGGACTCCGAGCGGCCCGAGAACATATGCGGGTGGCGCATCGCCTTCAGGAACTGCCGCTCATCCGGGAGGCGTTTTCGCGCGGGGAGCTGTCCTACTGCAAGGTGCGCGCGTTGACTCGGGCGGCAACGCCGGCGACCGAGGCGGGGTTGCTCGAGATCGCTCGCCATGCCACGGGGGCGCAGCTCGAGAAGCTCATTCGCGGCTACGCGGGCGCCCTGTCGGCGACCCTTGGGGCGGCACAGCGGGCAATCGCGGAGCGATACCTGCGGTGGAGCTGGGAGGACGACGGCTCGCTGCGACTCGAGATCAGGCTTCCGGCCGATGACGGTGCGGTGGTGCTGAACGCGTTGCTGGCGGCGGAGGCGGGGCGGCCAGACGGGGAGATGCCCGAGGAGCCGATGCTGGCATCGCCGGCCGGTGCGCGGCGGGCGGATGCGCTGGTGGAGCTGGCGAAGTTGTCGATGGCCGCGGGAGCGGGGTCCGGTGGCGCGGCTCGGCACGAGCTCATGGTGCATGTGGACGTGGAGACGCTGGCCGCCGACGAGGTCAAGGAGCGCAGCCATCTGGTGGACGGGCCAACGCTCTCGCCCGAGACGGTGAGGCGGCTGGGGTGTGACGCGGGGGTGGTGCGGATCATCGAGCGGGATGGCCGGCCGTTGACCGTCGGCCGGCGGACACGGACGATCCCACCGGCGCTGAGGCGGGCGTTGCGTAGTCGGAACGATGGGTGCCGCTTCCCCGGGTGCACTCACGGGCGGTTCATGCACGCGCACCACATAAAGCACTGGGCGCGAGGAGGACCTACGACGCTCGAGAACCTCGTTCAGCTGTGCTCATACCACCACCGACTGGTGCACGAGGGCGGCTTCCAGGTGGAGTCGTTGGGGCGGGGGTCGGTGCGGTTCCGGCGGCCGGACGGACGGGTGGTGGCGCAGTCGCCCGGTTGTGGTCGGACCCGGGGGCCGGGGCTGGACGAGCAGCATCGGGCACGGGGTATTGCCGTGGACGCGCGGAGCTGCCGGCCGCTGTCCGCGGGAGATCGGCTGGACTACGGGCTGGCAGTGGAGGTGTTGACGGCGAAGGCACTTGCCGGCGGGTGAGGTTTGGCTCGCTACGCTTGATGACGTGGACGAGCTGTATCGCGAAAACATCCTCGATCACTACAAGCACCCGCACAACTGGAGTCCTCCCGGGGAGGAGATCGCCAGTCCGGATTTGGAGTTCTCCGATCTCAATCCGCTGTGTGGAGATGAGCTGACGGTGCAGCTGGCGGTGGATGCCGAGGGGCGGATAGACGACGTGCGGTTCTCGGGCCATGGGTGCGCGATCTCGCAGGCGGCCGCGTCTATGGCCTCGGACGAGGTCAAGGGGATGCAGGTGCAGGACCTGCTGGCGCTGGACAGATCGTTCGTGCTCGATCTTCTCGGGATCGATATCTCGGCGACGCGGATGAAGTGTGCGCTGCTGTCTCTGAAGGTGCTGAAGGGCGCCTCGCTCGGCCACGCGGCCGATTGGGAGTCGGCGGCATAGTCACGGAGGCGGTGGGGCCGCCGCGGGCGTCGGCGGGGTTGTGGCGGCGGGGGACCGGCGGCGGAGCGCGGCGCCAGGCAAATCCTATCTTCGCGCTAGGATTTAAAGCCGTGTCGCAAGTAATCGAAGTTTGCCCTGTGAATGAGCTCGGCCCGGGCGAGCGACGCCTGGTCGAGTGGGAGGACCTGGAGATCGGCGTGTTCAACTGCGGCGGCGCCCTCTACGCGATCGAGGACCGCTGCTCGCATGACGACGGGCCGCTCGCGGAGGGCGAGTTCGATCCCGAGACTTGCACGGTCGAATGCCCGCGGCACGGATCGCTGTTCGATCTGAAGACTGGTAAGCCAATGACTTTGCCCGCGTACGTCCCGGTGGATACGTACCCCGTGATCATCGAAGACGAGACGATCAAGCTGGAGGTGGAATAGTGGCCGTAGAGCTCACGGAGAACCAGCAGCTGGCGGCGATCAACGCCGATTACGAGGAGCGCTACGGGTTCCGCGATGCGGAGAACTACCTATACAAGGCTCCGAAGGGTCTGAATCGCGAGATCGTCGAGAAGATCTCGGAGTTCAAGAACGAGCCGCAGTGGATGCGCGACTTCCGGCTGAAGGCGCTCGAGCACTTCCTCTCGCGGCCGCAGCCGACGTGGGGCTCGCCGATGCTGGCCGAGGTCGACTACAACGACATCCACTACTTCGTGCGCGCCTCCGAGAAGCCGGGCCGTAGCTGGGACGATGTGCCCGAGGACGTCAAGCGCACGTTCGACCGGCTCGGGATCCCCGAGGCCGAGCGCAAGTTCCTTTCCGGCGTCGGCGCCCAGTACGAGTCCGAGGTCGTCTACCACCAGGTCCGCGAGGACCTCGAGCAGCAGGGCGTGATCTTCATGGACATGGACACGGCGCTGCGCGAGCACGAGGACATCGTCCGCGAGCACTTCGCCACCGTGATCCCGCCCAACGACAACAAGCTCGCCGCGCTCAACAGCGCCGTCTGGTCGGGCGGGTCGTTCGTGTACGTGCCCGAGGGCGTGCACGTCGAGATGCCGCTCCAGGCCTACTTCCGGATCAACACCGAGAACATGGGTCAGTTCGAGCGGACGCTGATCATCGCCGAGCCCGGCTCGTACGTGCACTACGTGGAGGGCTGCACCGCGCCAACGTACTCGTCCAACTCGCTGCACTCGGCGGTGGTCGAGCTGATCGCCAGACCGAGCGCGCGGATCCGGTACACGACCGTGCAGAACTGGTCGACGAACGTGTTCAACCTGGTCACCAAGCGCGCGGTGGCGCACGAGGACGCGACGGTCGAGTGGGTCGACTGCAATCTAGGGTCCCGTCTGACCATGAAGTACCCGAGCGTGTACCTGCTCGGCGAGCGGGCCCACGGCGAGATCCTGTCGATCGCGTTCGCCGGCAAGGGCCAGCACCAGGACGCCGGCGGGAAGATCATCCACGCGGCGCCGAACACGACCTCGAACATCTTCGCCAAGTCGATCTCCAAGGACGGCGGGCGCGGCTCGTACCGTGGCCTGCTCGAGATCGCCAAGGGCGCGCACGGCGCGCGCTCCAAGGTGGTCTGCGACGCGTTGCTGCTCGACGAGGAGTCGCGGTCCGACACGTACCCGACGATCCGGATCGGCGAGGACGACGTCAACGTCGGCCACGAGGCGACCGTCTCGAAGGTCGGCGACGACCAGCTGTTCTACCTGATGTCGCATGGCATCCCGGAGGACGAGGCCTCGAAGCTGATCGTGAACGGCTTCATCGAGCCGATCACCAAGGAGCTCCCGATGGAGTACGCCGTCGAGATGAACCGCCTGATCGAGCTGCAGATGGAGGGCTCGATTGGCTAGCGCGTCGGCTCCGGCCGTGGAGCAGGGTGGGTGGAAGCTTCCTCAATTCAAGGGGCGGCCGGGCTGGGAGTTCACGGACATCACCGGGCTCGACCTGGCGGCGTATGAGCGCGTGGGCGCTGAGGTGGCTGCGGCGCCCGACGGGGCTGCCGGCGCGCACCGGGTGGCGGGCGCGGAGCCGCTGTGGCAGCTAGCCGGCGATGGCGGGCTACCGGAGGGGGTGATCGTTGGAACGCTCGACGACGCCGGGCATCAGGAGCTGGTCCAACGTCATCTGAGGTCGCTGGTCTCTGACGACGACGTGTTCGTGGCGCTCAACGACGCCGGCGTGCGCGCCGGCGCGTTCGTGTACGTCCCGCGGAACGTGGTTCTGGAGGACCCGATCTCGCTGACGAGCGTCCAGGCCCGCACCGGGACGCTGCTCAATCAGCGGACGCTGGTGGTTCTCGAGGAAGGCGCACAGGCCGAGGTGTGGGAGCAGTTTCTGTCCGGCTCGGGCGAGGTCGACGGCGTCTTCAATACGGTCACCGAGCTGGTCGTCGGCCAGGGCGCGCGGCTTCGCTATGTGTGCGGCCAGGGGCTCTCAGAGAAGAGCTGGATCTTTGGCGCGCAGCGCGCGGAGGTAGGCCGGGACGCCGCGCTTGACTGGGTGGCGCTGGGTTTCGGCTCGGCCCGCGGCCACGTTCGTATGGAGACGCGGCTTGTGGGCGAGGGGGCTGAGGCGCGCGTCACCGGCGCGTACGCAAGCCATGCCCGCCAACACATCGACTTCGACACCACGCAGGAGCACGCGGCGCCGAACACGACATCGGACCTCGCCTTCCGCGGGGTGCTCACAGGGCGCTCGACCGCGGTCTGGAAGGGCAACATCATCGTCGACCCGGGCGCGCAGAAGACCGACGCGTTCCAGGAGTCGCGCAACCTGCTGCTGTCCAAGCGAGCACATGCCGACGCGATTCCTGGGCTTGAGATCCAGGCCAACGACGTGCGGTGCACGCACGCGGCGGCGGTGGCGCAGGTCGACCCGGAGCAGCTGTTCTACCTGCGTTCACGCGGGCTGCCGCTCGAGGTGGCCAAGCGGCTCGTGATCGAAGGGTTCCTGTCGGCGCTGGTCGAGCGGTTCGAGCAGGGCCCGGTGCGCGAGCGGCTGAGCGAGGCGCTCGAGCGGCGGCTCGCGCAGATCCTGGGCGAGTAGGCCGAGTCCGGGGCCGTCAGCCCGACGCGAGCTCGTCGAGCGTCTCGAGCTCTTCGGGCTCGAGCTCGAGCCCGACGGCGTCGAGGTTCTCGTCGAAGTGGGCGATCGAGCTCGTGCCCGGGATCGGGATGATCACCGGCGAGTGCGCGAGTAGCCACGCCAGGGCGACCTGGCGAGGCGTCGCGTCGTGGGCGCCGGCGATCTCGTTCAGTGCCTGGCCGTGGGCCGCGACGTCGCGCCCGCTGGCAATCGGCGCCCAAGGGAAGAACGCGAGCTGCTGGCGCTCGCACTCCTCGAGGACTTCCTCCGACTGGCGGTCGATGACGTTGTAGCGATTCTGGACGGAGACGATCGTCGCGATCTGCTGCGCCCGCTCAAGATCTTCGCGCCCGAAGTTGGACACGCCGATGTGGCGGATCTTTCCCTCCTCCTGCAGCTCCACCAGCGCGCCGATCGAGTCCTCCACCGGTACCTTGGGGTCGACTCTGTGCAGCTGATAGAGATCGATCCGTTCCAGCTGCAAGCGCCGGAGCGAGCCCTCGCAGGCGCGCCTGAGATGCTCGGGGCGGCCGCTGGCCTCCCAGCGGTTGGGGCCGGGACGCACAAGCCCGCCTTTGGTGGCGATCACCAAGTTTTCCGGATACGGCGCCAGCGCCTCGGCGATCAGGTTCTCGGACACCTCCGGCCCGTAGGAGTCGGCGGTGTCGATCAGGTTGACGTCGCGCTCGACGAGGTGCCGGAGCAACTCCCGGCAAGCGGCGGGATCGGCCGGCTCGCCCCAGATGCCGTCGCCCGTGATTCGCATAGCCCCGAAGCCGAGGCGCCGGACCTCGAGGTCCCCGCCGAGCAGAAAAGTGTCCTCTCCGGGCATCGAGTCCGAGCTTACCGGCATCCCGCAGGCGTACGATCCTGCGCAGCACCATGGCCAGGCAAACCCCGATGCTCATCCCGCTCGGATACGGCAAGTTCGTGCGCGCCGACCGCGTTTACGCGCTTGTCCCGCTCGAGGGTCGGGACCGGGGCGACGGGCGGCGAACGCTGGTGTACATCGAGGGGATCGAGGAGCCGATCGTCGCATCGCGGTCCGAGGGAGCGATCGCGCGCGACGTCGCCGGCGCGCTCGGACGGGGCGCGGGGCGACTGCATGACGGCGCCGAGCTGCCGGGTCAAGAAGCTCTCTTCTGAGGCCCCGCGGAGGGTTTCGGCGCGCCCGGGAAGATTTCGGTGGCGCCGCGGGAGGGTTTCGGCGCGCCCGCGGAGGGCTTCGGCAGCGCCCCGGGGAGGGTTTCGGCAGGTTCCGTCGGAGGAGCTTGAGCGTTCCCTGCGAACCTGGACGGATGTTCTATTGGGCCTGTATACAGGTCTGCCGATAGCAGAGCAAACGATTGCGAGGGGTGTCGCTCGGGGGCGAAGTTCGCCAGGGCGCACGCCGAGACGAAGCGAGGTAGAGGAATGCGTGGGAACATCTACCGCTCTGGGAGGCGGCGGACCGGCTCGGTTCTCCTGGTAGTGGGGGCGACGCTTGCTTTCGGGCTGGCAGTCGTGCTGGCTTCGGCGTCGAGCGCGCTGGCGAAGTCGATCGCCGTCCAAGCGCGGTCGTCGGTGCACGTCCAGGCCCGGGGTGGCGCGCCTTCGCACTCGCCGACCGTGAAGCTCGGGCCGGCGGTGATCGCGCGCGCGGCCGGCCACAAGATCGCTTGAGCACCGGCATGGGAGGAATTGCGCGCCGGTTACAGGTAAGCGAGTTCGCCGTCTACGTCGTGTTAGTCGCCGCCCTTGCGGTGGCGGCGGTGGTGGTGTTGCCGTGGGTCACGGAGTGGCGGGTCAACGATCCGGTGCTGCTCATGGTCCTGTCGGCATTCGTGCTCGCGGGTGAGCTGCTCCCGGTCCCGGTGCCGCGCCGGCGGGGGCTGGCGCGGGTGACGATCTCGGCCGCGTTTGCGTTCGCGATCCTGCTGCGGTTCGGTCCCGGCGTGGCGGCGCTGGTGTACGTCGCGAGCTCGGTGATCGCCGACGCCATCGCGCGCGTGTCCCCGCTCAAGATCCTCTTCAACGCGGCGCAGTATCTGCTGGCGATCGTCGCCGCGGCCGGGGTGCTGACGCTGGCCAACCGGCTTCCGATCGGGGCGATCACGGGCTCCGAGCTGCCGATCGTGCTCGTCGCGGCGGCTGCATTCTTCGTCACCAACCACGTGCTGGCGTGCGTGGCGGGCGCACTGCTGGCGCGCGTCCCGATCAGCGGCTATCTGCGAGACGATCTGGCGTTCCAGGCGTGGACCGGCGGCTGCGTGCTCGCATTCGCGCCGGCGCTGCTGGCGTCCGCGGACGCGAGCGTCGCGCTCGTGCCGGTGTGCTTCGTGCCGATGCTCGCCGTCTATTTCGGTGGGCGCGAGGCCGCGCTCTCGAGTCACCGGGCGCACCACGACGCGCTGACGGGCCTTCCGAACCGCTCGTCGATGTCGGAGACGCTGCAGGAGGCGCTGGACGCCGCCGACCGCGAGCACCGTCCGCTGGCGGTGATGCTGCTCGACCTCGACGACTTCAAGTCGATCAACGACACGCTCGGCCACGAGCGTGGGGACCTGACGCTGCAGCGGGTCGCGCGGCGGCTGTGTCAGGCGGTCGGCGAATCGACCGTGCTGGCGCGGATCGGCGGCGACGAGTTCGCGGTGCTGGTCGAAGGCCGCCAAGAGGACGCCGAGGCGGTCGCCACGCGGCTGCTCGCGGCGCTCGACGACCCGCTCGAGGTCGACTCCGTCGCCCTCCACATCTGCGCGAGCGTGGGCATCGCCTGTTTCCCGCAGCATGGGCGCACCGCGCCCGAGCTGATCCGCCACGCCGACGTCGCCATGTACTGCGCGAAGGACTCGGACGCCGTCTTTCACACGTACGCCGAGGAGGACGACGAGTACAGCATCGACCGGCTTGCACTGGCGGCGCAGCTCCGCCGCGGGATCGAGCGCGGCGAGCTGGCGGTCCACTATCAGCCGAAGGTACCGCTCCAGGGCGGCGCGACGCTGGCGCTGGAGGCGCTGGTGCGCTGGAACCACCCGCAGCTCGGGTGCATCGGTCCGGACGGGTTCATCCCGCTGGCCGAGCAGACCGGCATCATCAAGCCCCTCACCGAAAAGGTGCTGGAGGCCGCCCTCGAGCAATGCAAGCGCTGGCGGCAGGAAGGCCTCGAGGTGACCGTCTCGGTCAACGTGTCGACGCGGAGTCTGCTCGACCACGACCTGCTGACGATCATCGGGACGCTGCTGGCCCGGCTCGATCTGGAGGCCTCGGCGCTCCAGCTCGAGATCACCGAGAGCCGCATCGTGGCCGACCTGCCGCGCGCGCGGGCCGCGCTCGAAGAGCTGCGGGCGATGGGCGTGATGATCGCGATCGACGACTTCGGAACCGGCTACTCGTCGCTGTCGCAGCTCCAGCAGCTACCGGTCGACGAGATCAAGATCGACCGCTCGTTCGTGACCCGGATGGAAACCGACCGTCAGGACGCGGTGCTCGTCCACTCGATCATCGACCTGGGCCGGAACCTGGGTTTGCGGGTCACCGCCGAGGGTGTCGAGACCGAGAACGTCAAGGAGGTCCTCGCCGAGCTGGGGTGCGACTACGCCCAGGGGTTCCACATGGGACGGCCGGTGGTGGCGAGCGAGTGCACCCGGTACTTGACCCCGCCCACCCCCGGTCAGTCGACCGCGCAGGTGATCTCGCTGGCGGTGGCGGGAAGCCGCTAGGTGGCAGGAAGCCGCTAGGCGGCGACCTGGGAAGCCGCTAGGCGACAACCTGGGAAGCGGCTAGGCGGCGACCTGCTGGTAAAGCGACGGCAGGTCGGGATAGCCGCTCGAGGCCCAGCCGGAGTTCTGCAAGGCGGAGATCTGCGTCGAGGCGGGTTGGCCGACGGTGCCGAGGATGGCCTGGATCCCGGAGCTGGCGGTGCCGTAGCCCGGGATCGTGTTCTGGCCCTTGAGCCAGCCCGCGGTGGCGTCGGCGGCGGTGGTCGGGTTGCTCCAGATCGAGTCGCTCGAGCCGTAGGTGGCGCTGTCGGTGTAGCCGATGTTGAGCCAGTCGTTGTTGTTCTGGCTATCGCGCGACTGGGCCGCACCGCCCGACTCCTCGGCGAGGAGCCAGGCCGAGATGACGCCCGGGTCGAGGCCGGTATCGGCCGCCAGGCGGGAGGCGAACTGCTGCTGGTTCGAGGTCAGCATGGTCTGAGCGCTCGTCGAGAGCGACGTTCCGCCGGTGCTCGGGATCGTCGAGGTCGAGGCCGTGTCCTGAGCCTGCGCCAGGACGTTGGCGAAGCTGCTCGAGGACGACGACCCAGCGCCCGTGGACGAGGTCCCGGTCACGCCCGTGGCGGACGTGCTGGACGTGCTCGCGGCCGCCGGGTCGAATGCGGTCTGAAGAGAAGCGATCTGTGCCTGGATCTGCGAGACCCGGCTTACGGCATCGGTGTAGCTCATCGATTACCCGAGTGATCGACCACGGGTGGGCCCGCTTGAACCTGCCGCTGGATGGAGTAGCTTGACGGGCCTCCAACTACGCGAGGAGGGGATCGTGGCGACAGTAGGTACGACACCGGTGGGGACGCCCCAGCGGCCGGCCCCGGCGCGCCTGGCGCGCGGCGTGCTCACTAACTTCGATATCTCCGCGGCGACGCTGGCGAACATCGCCCCGGCGATGAGCTTCTTCTTCGGGTTCGCGCTGATCGTCTCGACGGCCGGGATCGCGGCTCCGCTCACCGTGGTCGCGGCGGCGATCGCGATCGCGCTGCTTGGCAACACGCTCAGCCAGTTCTCGCGCTCGCAGCCGTCCACCGGATCGTTCGTCACGTTCATCGGGCGCGCGTTCGGCGGCTACTCGGCCGTGGTGGCGGCGGTCGTGCTGTGCGCCGGATACATCCTCGCGGTGGCGTCGGTGGTGGCGATCTCGGGCGGCTGGACCGAGACGATCATCAAGCACTACTTGAGCATCACGATCCCCTGGCAGATATTCACCGCGCTGCTTACGGGCGGCGCGCTGTTCCTGATCATCGGGGGCGCGAAGCCGTCGACGAACGTGGCCGCGGTGTTCTTCGGATTCGAGGCGGTGCTGCTGATCGTGGTCTCGATCGCGCTGCTGATCCAGCACTCGGGGAGCATCAACCTCAAGCCGTTCGATCCGTCGAACCTGCACCGCGGCTTCTCGGGGCTGTCGCTCGGCTTCCCGCTGGCGGTGTACCTGTTCATCGGCTGGGAGAACTCAGCGGCGATGGCCGAGGAGACGCGGGATCCTCGAACGGCCGTGCCCAAGGCCGTGTTCACGAGCATTGCGCTGATCGCAGCGCTGTACATATTTCTGTCCTACTCCACGGTCGTCGGCTTCAACAACAACGCCGGTGCGCTCACGGCGGCGAGCGTGCCGATGGTCGACGCCGCGCAGGGCGTCGCCAGCTTCCTGGCGTTCCTCGCCTACATCGCCGGGTTCACGTCGATCTGCTCGAGCCTGATCTCCGCGGCGAACTCGCAGGCCCGGATCATCTTCAACTCCGGGCGCGAGGGGCTGCTCCCGTCCGTCACGGGTCGCGTGACCGCAAAGACCCACACGCCGTGGGTCGCTTTCGTGGTGTTCCTCGGCCTCGCGCTCGGCCTCGTCTACGTGTTCTGCCGAAGCAGCAACCCGGACGGGGTGGTCGTGTTCTTCGGCGAGATCGCCACGCTCGGGACGATCCTGGTCGCGCTGACCTACCTGTTCGCGAATCTCGCGCTGCCGGTGTACTGGCGGCGGTTCCATCCCGATCGGTTCTCGCTCGTGACTCACCTGATACTCCCGCTGCTCGGGGCGGTGGCGATCGGATATCCGCTGTATGAGCTGATCAAGCCGGGGCAGCCGGCACCGTTCGACTCGTACGTGTGGATCGCGCTCGGGGTGGTCGTGGTGGCGCTGGCGTACGGCGCGATCATGTACCTGCGCGACCCGGAGCTCGGGGAGCGGGTGGGCTCGATCGTCGCCGACGCGGACTAGCAGGCCGCCGGCCAGGCAGAGGACCTACGCGGCCCGGCGCGCGGGCCGTCCGGCCGCGCGGAACGAGACCGGCAGCCGCAGAAAGCCCTCGTAATCGTCCGGGGTACCCAGCCCGAACATGCCGGCACCCTCCGAACCCACGTTGTCGATCCCGATCGCGGCGCCCTCCGCGATCAGCTCGTTGTACGCGGGCGCCACGTAGAACTCACCGTTCACCCGCCTGTCCGCGGCGATCATCGCGCGGGCCGCCCGAAAGAAGTCGCGGCCCCCGGCGAACGTGTAGATGCCGACGGTGGCCTCGTCTGAGACGACCTCCTTCTCGACGACGTTAGTCACTCGCTCGTCGGGGTTGAGCTCGACGAACGACCACTTGGGATCGTCGGCGGTCATCGTCATGATGAGCCCGTCGAGGTCTCCCCGGCGGAGCAGAGCAAGGTGGGATTCGATGTCACAGTCGACCCACTGGTCGCTGTTGGCTATGACGAGCACGTCGTTCGGATCGACAGCGTGCTCGGCGAGCATCACGGTGCAGGCCGCGCCCTCGGTCACCTGGTCGACGGTCACGATCTCGCAGCCCGGCGCCACCTCACGTAGAGCGGGGACGAAGCCGTACTGATCGACGTGCTCGCGGCGGCAGATGAACACGAAGCGGCTCGGCCCGCGCGGGGTCAGGTTCCGCACGACCACCTCGATCATCGGGACACCGTGCACGGGCAGGAGCGGCTTGGGCAGCTCGTAGCCGACGTCGGCGAAGCGGCTGCCGCGCCCGGCCATCGGGATCACCACGGTCAGCACGACTCGCCCACGAGATACTTGTCGCCGGGCGCCGCCGGGACCTTCACGGCCACGACGGTCGCGTCGGTGATCGCCAGGAAGTCCGACGGCTCCCCGGGGCTCAACGTGAGGATGTCGCCGGCGTGCAGCTCCTGTCCGTCCATGCGCACCGAGCCCGAGACCACGGCCGTGAGCTCGGTGGCGATCTTGTGGACGTGGCGCCCCTCGGACTCACCGGCGGCGTAGTGCTTGATTGCGACCTCGACGTCCGATGTGCGGTACGCCGTCGGCTCGAAGTCTCCAACGAACCAGCCCCGGATCATCCCGTCCAGCGTGTGGCGAGTCATCCCGTGATCTCCTGGCGCTGGCGCGCGAGGTGTTGCTCGTAGGCATCGACTCCGTGCATCGAGGTCAACGAGAAGTAGCGGTCGCGCTCGATGTGATGGGTGCCAATCCGCCGGCCGGCCAGAACCAGCTCGTTGAACACTGGGCAGACGTAGAAGGCGCCGTCGACCGACGCGTCCTTGCGGATCATCGACATGACACCGTCGAGGAAGTCGCCGCCGCGACGGAACCAATACGCGCCGGCGGTGGCCAGACGGCTGATCGGGCGCTTCTCGGCAGCCTCGACGACGAGGCCGTCGGAGCCCGTGCGCACGTAGGACCACCGCGGATGTACCGCGTCGAAGGTAACTGTGCCGGCGTCGAGCCCGGCGCCTTCGAAGCCGTCCACGATCTCGGGGATTGGCGCCTCCACTATCTGGTCGCCGTTGAACACGAGAAGCGACTCCTCGCGGTCGACGTGGCCGATGGCATGGAGGGCGGTGCAGGCGGCGCCCGATGCGACCGCCGGAACGCCAACCACCTCGGCGGGCTCGACGAGCAATCGGATCACGTCGCCGGTGTGATGACGTCGCTGCTCCTCCTCGCGGATCAGGAAGATGGCTCGGGAGGCGACGTCGATCGTGGCGCGCAGGCCTTCGATCACTCGCTGGACCAGGGGCTCCCCGTCGATCTCGACGAGGTTCTTGGGGTACTTGGCACCCGCCACCTCGAACATCGCGCTGTCTCCCGCCATGAGGACGACCAGCTTCACGCGGCGACCCTTCCTTCGGACTGCGCATGGGCGATGCGCGTCTCGATCGCGTCCAGCGTCACGTCGTCGGGTCCCTCGACGATGAGCACGTGGGCCCCCGCGGCGGTAGCCGCCTTCACGCCGTTCTCGTTGTCCTCGACGATCACAGTCTCCTCGGGTCGTACACCGAGCTGTTCCATGCCCACCCGATACATCTCGGGATCCGGCTTCGGGCGGCTGACGTCCTCGTTCGAGATGAAGACGTCGAGGTAGCGCATAAGGTCGCTGCGCTCCATCATCTCCTCGACCGTCCGGCGCACGGAGTTCGACGCGACCCCGAGGCGATAGCCGGCCGCCTTCAGCTGCGACAGGGCGTACTGATGGTGGAAGACCGGTTTGCAACGAGTGGCCACCAGCTCGAGCGTGTACTGCTGCTTGAGCGAATTCAAGAACTCGTGCAGCTCCTCGGGCAGGCCGCGTTCCACACTCAGCATCCCGAGCTTGCGCTTGGTGGGCAGACCGTCGTACGTGGTCAGATGCTCATACCGGCTGATCTCGTAGCCGAGCAGGCCGAGGGCGCGGTTGAGCGCTTCGTAGTGCCACTCGCGGGCGTCGATTAGGACGCCGTCCATGTCGAACACGACTGCCCTGATCTCCTGGCTCATGCGAGTACCTTGTCCGCGGTCGTGGGATGGTCGGTGCAGAGGAGCACTTCCGCGGACCCCCACACGCGCCAGTCGCGCCACTGCTCCCAGGTCCGACTGCAATCGCGGCCGTGGAGCTCGGGGGAGACGACGGCCACCCGCTTGCCCGAGTCGAGGTGATCCACGATCCGCTCCTCAGTGATGAAGCCGCCATCGAAGTCATCGAGCCACACGCCGTCGGCCTCGTGGTACAGGGCCGGTGTTGGCTCCAGGTCGCTATGGCGGGTGAAGAACGGAAGGCCTTCGCGGGCGTAGTGGCGCATGTCGGGGACCGACATGTCGAATGCGAACCAGCGGTCGCGGTCTATGTCGCGCAGGGCGTTGGCCAGCATCGCGCTCAGGCCGTCGGCCTTGACGTTGACCGCGAGCGCGCCGGGGCACCCGTGCTCACGGTATGCCCTCACGACCGCCTCGAGCGGAAGTGTCCCGTCGTCCGGCGGGTCGTGGCTGACCACCAGCGAACCGGCGAGGTCGCGGACGTCGAGCTCGGCCCCCCATCCGGTTGCGAAGGCAGCCGTCAGCGCCGCGAGCGAGTTCCGCTCGTGCGCGACCGTCCACAGTCCGCGGTGTGCGAGGGAAGCCACACTCGAGTAGTCGGAGCCGCGATGCAGAACTGAAGCTTCGACGGGCGCGCTCGAGGTCAAGCTGGGGGTGGTCACGCCGAATAAGGTGATCGTGGCGCTTCCCTCGGTGAGCTGCGTGATGACGGCGTTCAACTACGAACGCTACGTCGGCGGCGCGATTCGCAGCGTGCTCGCACAGGACTATCCGGACGACCTGCTCGAGGTGGTCGTGGTGGATGACGGATCGAGCGATGGCACGGCGGCGGCGGTTCGCGAGGTTCAGGCTGCTGCGCCCGACCGTGTTGTCCTGATCAGACAGGACAACGCCGGTCTGGGTGCGGCCACGCAAACCGCACTCGACCGGGCAAGAGGCGAGCTCGTGGCGATCTGTGACGCCGATGACGAATGGCTGCCCGGAAAGGTGATGGCGCAGGCCGAGATCCTCGCGAGCCGGTCCGAGGTCACGCTGGTCTACGGCGACATGCGCGTGATCGACGAGCATGGCTCCCTGCTCGACCAGTCTTTCTTTGCACGCCAGCGAATCACGCCGCTTCGCGGCCGCGTCCTCGATCAGCTGGTCGCGGTCAACTTCACCTCGAACTCGACTCTCATGTTCCGCGCGGCGCATGTCCGGCCGATCCCCGTCGACTGTCCGTATGCCGACTACTGGCTGGTTCTGCACGCCGCAGCCGCCGGTGAGCTCGAGGTGATCGACCGACCGTTGTCGAACTACCGGTTGCACGGCGCGAACATGGGCTTCGGCGCGACTGACGAGCGATTGCTGGCTGAGCTCAAGCGCGAGTTGACATTTCGCCGTCTCGCGCTCACCGGCGAACTGGCTGACTCGGTTGGCACCGACGCGCTCGTCCGTGTGACGCTCGAGCTGAGGCTGAACGCGGACTCGATTGGCACGCGCGCCGGCCTCCCGCTCCACGAACTCCTGCCCGTCCCCGCTGAAGACCGAGCGCTCGCGCGCACGGAATTGGTCGGTGCGCTGGCGGCGCCCCAGGCAGAGGAGCGAGTGCGATTGTGCGCAAGGGCGGCGCTGCTCGACCCGCTCGGCGTCGACGCCAGAGCCGCGGTCGGGTGGTGGCGGCCGGGCGTCGGGTGGTGGCGGCAGGGCGGCGCGAACGGTGAGCTCGATCGCGCCGAGCCCGGGCCGGTCAATCACGGCCGGCGAATCACGGTCGGCTGGGCGCAGGAGCTAGTCGCGGTTCCCGAGCTGCTCTCGATCTACTGCGAGCGGGTGGAGAGCGTCGACGACGCGCTGGTGATCGTCACCGCCGCCGCTGAGCTCTCGACCGTCGCCACGCAGCTGCGCGACGCACTGACCAGCGTCGGCGTCGACCCGGACGACTGTCCGGACCTGGCGGTGGTGCCGGCCACGACGGACCTCTCGACGCTCCGCCCCCACGCCGCGCTGACCTGTGGTCCCGAGCTGGGACTGTTTCCCGGAGTGCCCTCGCGGGTCTGAGGAGCGCCCATGGGGACCGAGCAATATTGGGCGTCGGTGGACTGGGATGCGCCGGCCACGGCGATCGACATCGTCGAGCGGTTCGTGGCGAACGTCCGCGCCTCCGACGGAGTCGAGCTCCATCTCGCCGTCGGGGAGGTCGGCGAGGCCGAGGCCGCCGAGCGGGTTGTCGGACTCGCCCGCGAGCGACCCGGCATCGCCGCTCGCTGGTCGCGCCTGCCCGAGATCGCCGTGTCCACGGGACGGATCCCGGATCCTGTGGCGGCGACGCATCGCCTACGCCCGGACAGTGCAGACCAAACGCTGTCGGCAGTGCGCGAGCGCGTGGCCCCGTATGTCGCCCTATCGCCGGTGCGCAACGGCGGCGCCTGGGCCGCCGGCGTACGTCCCGAGCCGGGCTTCGTCCACCTGGCGGTTGACAATGCCTCGTCCGATGACACCGCCGAGCGGCTTGAGGCGGCGGGCGTTCGTGTGGTTCGCCGTCACGACGCGCTGCCGCGGCTCGGGAGTTGGCGCGCGGCACTGGCCGCGTTCGCTCATGAGACGACGGCCGACTGGATGAAGTGGCTGTTCGCCGGCGACGAACTGTTGCCCGGAGCAGCCGACCTGCTCGACGCCGCGCGCGCCGCCCATCCCGAAGCGCGCCTGATCATCTGCGAGTACGAGATCCGCGAGCCCGACGGCCGGCTGACCCATTGGCGGACGGTACCGACGACCCGTCTGCTCGAGCCGGATGAGTCGATGGCGCTGGCGGCCAAGGCCGGCAACTGGTTCGGCTCTCCCATCGGTCACGCGTTGCATCGCGATCTCATCGACGAGGTTGACTTCGGTTGTCAGGAGTGGGTGGCCGACTGGCAGGCGTGTTTGGGTATCGCGGCTCGCCATCCGGTCCTATATGTCGCCGAATCGATCGGTGTGTTCGACGTGCCCAGCCGCCGCTATTACTCGGCGAAGGCCGGAGCGGTCGACAGCCTCGTTCAGGAGCTGTCGATGCGGATGCAGGCGCTCGATCGTCTTCGACAGCACAACCCGGAGCGGGATCTCGCCGAGCTCGAGCGCACAGTGAACCTCGAGGCGGCGACGGCGCTGTCGCAGCGCGTGAGCGATGTGCACTCGGCCGGGCCGCCGCCCGCCAAGCCCGACGGGTCGGCGTGCCTGACCGTCCTCGCGGACCGAGAAGAGCGCGGCTCGAGCGATCCTGTGATCGCCGTCCATGCCCCGCGGGCAGCGGATCCGGCTGGACGAGACTTCAACGGCTACGCCCCGCTGTTCGCACGGCGTCATGCACGCTATGCCTATCTTCCGCAGCTCGCGGCCGACCCGCGCATCACGGCGGCGCGGGCCGCCGGCGTGCCCGCCCGGATCGATGGACTCGACCTCGAGATCGTCACCGATGCCCGCGAGCTTGACCGCGTGGCCGACGTACTGGTGTGCTTCGAAGGCCGGCCGTATTTGCCTGACTTCGCACCGCCACGCGAGTTCACCGGACTGAAGGCCTATCACGTGATGGACTTCGTGTTTCACGCGCGGGAGGCGCACGAGGCCCTGAACGAAGGCGGAGTCGACGTGGCGCTTGGCTATGCCCGTCACGATGAGTATTCGCCCTTCTTCGGGTCGCTCTATCCCTCGTTCGCGGGTCGCGTCCTGCCGGTCCCATTCGGCTACGGCGACCGCTTCAAGGCGACGGTGCCGTTCCGCGAGCGTGAGCGCACCGTGCTCGGCATCGGGTCGGTCAACCCAGTGGACGATCCGCTGTGCCCGCCCGGCGAGCTCGACGAGTACGTTGCGTTTTATCGCGCAGAGCGCTGGACGCACCGCTGGAGGCGCACCCTGCTGGAACGCGCCGGCGCGCTCGGCGACGTCTTCGTGTCGCGCTTTCCCATCTTCCCCGAGACGAAGGATCCCACCTACGACGCGGTCGCGCTGCTCAATGCGCACGCCATGTTCGCCAACGACGAGGGGTTGATGGCGTTCCCGCCGGCTCGCACCTACGAAGGCCCGGCCTGCGGCTCACTGCTCGTGGCGGCGGACACGCCGGCCGTACGCGAGCTCGGTTTCGAGCACGGCGAGAACGCGCTGCTGCATCGAGCCGAGGATGTCGAAGACTTCGCGCGTGTCGTCCGCGCGGCGGTTCGCGAACCGGAGCGGCTGGAGGCGATGGCGGCGGCCGGCGCGAGCATGGTGCGCGCGCGCTATTCACACGAAGCCGTCGCCGACCGCCTTCACGGTGAGCTGTGTCGCCGGTGGGCAGCCTGACGCGGACCGTCGCGTTTCGGGCGCAGCGTCGCGATCCAGCGAACCGTCGCGTCTCAGCGGCCAGGCCGCTGATCGTAGAAAGCGGCACGCACGCCGTCGGTGTCGAGCAGTGCCTCAGCCGGCGCGGCGAGGTCGGCGACCGGCTGGCCGCGAACGATGCGGGCGTACCGGGGCCCGATAACGTCCCACGTGTAACAGGCGCCCCAGTGCCGCGCGCCGGCCGTGCCGAGTCGCTGTGCAATCGCGGAGTTGGCGAGCAGGAAGTCGATGCCCTCGCCGAACAGCTCGAGCGGCAGCACGAGCCCGCCGGCGTAGTCGTGCGCGGCGCCGCATGTCGGCGTGGCGATCCACGGAACCTCGCGGCTCATCGCCTCGAGCAGGACGAGCGGGGTGGCTTCGGCGAGCGAGGGGAGCACCAGCAGCTGCGCGTGCGCGATCGCCGCCGCAACGGCGTCGGGCGACTGCTGACCCAGCAGGTGCACGCGCGGATCGAGCGCGGCTCGCCGCTGCACCTCGGCGGCGTAATCGGGGAACTCCGGGGCTCCGATCATCGCGAGCCGCCAGTCGCCGGGATGCGACCGCAGAGCGTCGAGCAGGCCGAGGTGATTCTTCACCGGCCACTGGTTCGCGACCATCAGTAGCAGCGGAGAGTCGCCCGGAATCGCGGCCGTCGGCGCCGGGGCCGCCGGCGCGGAGATACGCTCGACCGCGTTCGGCACATACACGCCGCCGACACCGAGGTCCTCGCACAGGCGTATGTCGTAGCCCGAGCACGAGCTGTAGCCGACCGCGTCAGCGCCCGACAGCAGCTCGCCGAACGCGCGGAGGACCTCGGGCCGGGCGCGCACATCAGCCGAGTCGTTGGCGTTGACGCATGGCACGACGACCACCCGGGGCCGCGGGTGCGGCAGCTGGAGCGTGGCGGTGATCGGCCAGACCGTGGCGTTGGCGAACGCGAGCACGGCGTCGTACCGCTCACCCATGGCGACCGCATACAGGCTCGCAACCATGTCGCCGTCGATCTCGTGGATCTGCATGCCGCGGTGCTCGTCGGCGGTGCGCTCGGGCGACGGACGGGTCGCCACTCCCACCGCGATGCCCTCAGACTGGAGCGCGGCGCCGACGGCCTCGGCGAGGCGCTCGGTGCCGCCGAGCGAGGGGAAGAACCGGTCGGCCACGATCAGCACGCGGCGCACCGCGGACGGGGATTCCGGAGTGGCGACAACCGGTGTCGCGGGGGGCGCAGTCGTTGGTTGGGCCGCGATCGGCAGGCTCAGGTCGTGCCCAAGCGCCCGCGCCTGCTCGACCACCGTGGCGAGTTCGCCCCGGCGTTGGCGTTCGCCCAGTACGCCGGCGAGCCGCTCCCACGCGGCTGGATCCGCCGGCTCGACGCCGGTGAGACGACCGAACCAGTGCGTCGCCTGCGCGAGGTCGCCGCGGGCAGCGCACCAATCTCCGAGGTTCTCGAGCGCCGGAGCGTAACCCGGGTGGATCTCGAGCGCGTCGAGCAGAAACCGCTCGGCGACGTCGCCCGGCTCACCGGTGGCCGCCGCGATCACGGCCAGGTCGTTGAGCGCCTGCGCTCGCTGCTCGACACTCGCGCCGTCGCCGTGTGCACACGCATTTAGAAGCTGGCGAGCCGCTCCCAGGTCGCCTTGGGCGAACAGCTCCTCGCCTCTGGTCAGGAGGTCATCGCTGGACGCACACTCGGACACCGAGGCCATGCCCAGAGTGATCGGTGCAAGCCTCAACAACTTGACATCCCTGCCGATCACGGGGGCAATGGCTTTGCCCTCGGTGAGCGTGCTGCTGTGCGCCTATAACTACGAGCAGTTCGTGGGCCGAGCGCTCGAGAGCGCCCTGGCGCAGGACTACCCGGCCGAGCTCGCGGAGATCATCGTGATCGACGACGGCTCGACGGATTCGACCGGCGAGATCGTCGATGAGATCGCCGACCGCAATCCCGGGCGGGTGCGGATCGTGCACCAGGCCAACGCGGGGTATATCGGCGCGACCAACCGCGGCCTGGCGGAGTCACGTGGCGAGCTGATCGCGCTGCTCGATGCCGACGACGTATGGCGAGCTGACAAGACCCGGCGCCAGGTCGAGATGTTCCAGTCAGATCCGACCTTGGGCCTCGTGTTCAGCGACATGACGGTCGTCGACGCCGAAGAGGCTGTGCTCATGCCGTCGAAGCTCACCGAGTACGGGGAGATCGGGGAGAACCGATTGGCGGCGCTTCTCTTCGAGAACTTCGCGACGACGTCGTCGATCATGGTCCGGGCGTCGCTGCGGGATGCTTATGCCCCGGTCCCTGCTCACGTTCACGCCGCCGACTGGTGGATTGCGATGCAGGTCGCGCTGCGGGCGCGGCTGGACTACGTTCCCGAGCCGCTGGCGCTGTACCGGATGCACGGTAGGAACATGAGCGTCGGCGGTACCGGAGTGGCGCTGGCTGAGAACCGCAGGGCGATCGCCTGGCAGCTTTGGGCGCTCCGGAACCTGCCGCTCGACGCGCTGGATGGCGAGGACGTGCTTCACGCGTGGAACGGGATCGAACGGCACGCCCGAATCGGCGTCGAGGTCGGAGGCTCGTTCTTCTTCGATCTCATGGACAGGGCCCCGGGCGATTCCGAACAAGCCGACGCGCTGCTGATGGAGGCCGACAACGCCGCGGCCAACGGTGATTCGCGGGCCGAAGCGCGGCTCACGCTGAAGGCGCTGGCGTGGGATCCGTTCCGGCTCGAAACGCGCGGGCGCCTCCACGACAGCGCCAGGCGCGCCGTCGCGCACGAGGGCCTGACCGACCCGCTTCCCGGCGCGCGGCCATACCGCATGCTCGTCGACGCGCGCGAGCTGCTCGA
This sequence comes from uncultured Solirubrobacterales bacterium, assembly GCA_963737055.1. Taxonomy (GTDB): domain Bacteria; phylum Actinomycetota; class Thermoleophilia; order Solirubrobacterales; family Solirubrobacteraceae; genus Palsa-465. The sequence continues at coordinate 166,018 of CAVTRE010000008.1, forward strand.
GGACGACGACCTGATGTCCGCCTACGCGGAGGCGATGAGCGGATCGGACTCGGTCACGCTCGTGATCGATGCCAGCGAGCTTCCGACCGAGGTCGCGCAAGCCGGCCTGCAGAGACTCGTCGACCGCCACCGGTTGAACGGGCGCCACGATATCGATCTGGTCGCGATCGTCGGACCGCAGGAGGACGGCGCCCGCCGCCGACTGTTGCAGGCCGTCCAGGCTCGCTACTCGCGCCACGCGGGCGAGCCCGGCCGCAAGCCCGTATTGACGCCCTCTTCGCTCGGGCAAGTGATGGCGCGGGCGGCGTGAGGCCATGACCGAGGTCAGCCAGGTGGTGGACACGGCAACGCTGCTCGATGACGTTCGCCTGGCCGAGCTCGAGGCGGCCTTGCGTCAGCCGGGCGTCTCGCTTCTATCGCTCGACTGCTTTGACACTCTGCTGTGGCGGCGGGTCCCGAAGCCGGCGGACGCGTTCCAGCTTCTCGGCGAGGAGCTTCGCGAGCGCGGGGCGCTGGCCGGCGGCATGAGCGCGGCAACGTTCGCGACCATGCGGATCTACGCGGAGCAGGTCGCCCGCCACCGGAAACGCATCCAGACGGGATCGCACGAGATCAACCTCGGCGACATCTACGCCGAGTTCAGCGGCGACATCACGCCGCTGAGCGTCGACCAGCTACGCGCGGCGGAAGTGGCGCTCGAGCGCCGCATCACCGTTGCCGATGGCCAGCTCGCCGAGACCCTGAGCCGGCTGGCGGCAGAGCTCGACCTGCGGGTCGTGTTCGTGAGCGACATGTATCTCTCGAGCGAGGAGATCGGCTTCCTGATCGACCGCCCAGACATGGCCGACCTCGCCGGGGCCGAGGTGATCAGCTCATCGGATCTGGGGATCGGGAAGGAGCACGGTTTGTGGCAGCTGCTCCCGCAGCGGTGGGGCGTGTCCCCGGCTCAGGTCGTGCACGTCGGCAACAACCCCGTGGCCGATGCGTCCGCCCCGCGCGCGGCCGGTGTCCGGGCCGTGTACTGGGCCGAGTTGCCGGAGCGGCTTTCCGGGATCTTGGTCGCGGAGGGCTGCCATACCGGCGCCGACGCCAAGGTCCGGGTCCCGTCCACGAACGACGGCGGTCTGACCGCGCTGCGGGGTCGCGCCGCGTTCGCCGCGGCCGCGGCCGACCACGACGACGCGGTCGCCTTCCAGACGGGGACGTCCGTGCTCGGGCCGGTGATGACCGGTTACGCCGAATGGGTTCACCACCGTACCGCCGAGCTCGGCATCACCCGGGCCTTGTGCGTGATGCGCGAAGGCCGGCTGCTCAAGGAGCTGATCGAGAGCGTCGCCGTTTCGAGGCGCAACCCGTCGTTGCAGTGCGAGCTTCTGTGGGCCTCGAGGGCCGCGATCGCCCGGGCGAACGTCTCGAAAGCCGACGCGGCCGAGGTGGCCGCACTGTTCAATCGCCCCAGGATTCCGAGTGTCGCCGAGGCCGCCCGGACCTTCGGCATCGACCCGTCGGCCGTGCCCGGCGGCGCCGAACTGGCCGAGGAGGCCGCCCAGCACGCCGGCAATCGCGCCGTGCTCGAGCGGTTCTTGAGCGCGGTTCTCAGCAGCCCCCCGCTGCTCGCCGAGGTGCGCGCGGCCGCGGTCAGGCGCCGGGCGAACTTTGTCGCTCATCTGCGCGACGCCCTCGGCGGCGTGCGCGGCGATGTGGCCTACGTCGATGTCGGCTTCTCGGGCGGCAACCAGGAGAACCTCCAGCGGTTGATCGACGCCGAGGGGCTCGGGGTGCGGCTGCATGGTCTGTATCTGATGTCCGACCCGTGCCCCCAGGACCGACTGCTCCGAGGACAACGGATCGAGGGCTTTCTCACGAGCCCTGGCGATCCGTCGCCGATGGAGGTCGTCGACCTGGACCGCAACCGCCTGCTGCTCGAGCTGCTGCTGATCTCGGAGGACGGAAGCACGCTGGAGATCGACGACGAGGGCCGGCCCGTGTTCGCGGCGAATCCCGAGCCCGAGCGCCAGCGTACGCAGCGTCGCGCGGTCCACGACGGCATCAGGGCGTTTCAGCGGCACGTCAACGGATACCGACTCGTCGGCGGAGACGATCATGTGGGAGCCGTGGACACGCTGGTCGGACGCCGGATAATCGAGCGCTTCCTGGTCGAGCCGACGCCCGAGGAGGCTCGGACATTTGGTGCTTGGGAGGCCGAGGACGACTACAACAGCCTCCAGGCTTCGCCGCTCGTGCCCCGCGACCGCGATCCGATTCTTCGCCGCCTGACCCGCGAGCAACTGGGCAAGCAGCCGCTCGAGCGGATCTTCTGGCCCGGCGGCGCGAGTGCGGTCTGGGAGGACCCGGTGGCGACATCCACAACGGGACCGCTGTCTCAGGCCGGCGCGATGCGCGTCGAGCTCCACCGGATGAACGGCCCCGACTCGAGCGGCGTCGCGCCGCTGAGACTGGGCCGGGAGGGAGTGGCGATCGGCTCGTGGAGCGGGGAAGCCGGCGGAGTGTGCGGCGTGACCGTGTTCCCGGTGCTGATCGACGGCCTGCTTCGACTCGACTCGCTGCGGGTGACGCTGATCAGCACGTCGTCGGGCTGGCGCTCGGACCTGTGGTCCTGGTCGGCCGGCGATGATCCTCAGGCGCTGCCGATGGCGAACTGCTCGTGGGTGGCCCAGGACATCTTGAACATGGACGCCCACGCGGCGCTGATCGTGCCGCTCGCGCAGCCGCTGCCAGCGGAGGCCCACGTCCAGATCGAGCTCCACGGCGGCTTCCTGCCCGGGGGCGACACCTGCCCGCACATCGAGCAGGGTGCCGCGGGCGCGACGATCACGTTTCGCCCGGCCTGAGACTGGAGAAGGGCGCTGAGACTGAGAAGGGCGCGGCCGGTTAGGCTGCGTCGAGGATCGCGTCGGCGACCCGGCCCCAGCTCAGCGAGCGGGCCCGCACGACCTGATTGGCCGACAGCCGCCCGCTCGCGATCGCGGCGCGCACGCCTTCGACGAACGCCTCGCGGTCCGGCGTCGCGTTGAGGAAAGGACCGAGCGCCGGCGCGTGAGCGGTATTGAGGGTGACCGTCGGGAGTCCCGCCGCGGCGTAGTTGTAGGCCTTGTGTGGCTCCATCGAGTACGTGAACGGCTCGTCGGTGTGGGGCACGATGCCGACGTCCGAGTGGAGCAGGTAGGCCGCGGCTTGCTCCGGGCGACGCTCGCCGAGCAGGTGAATGCGGGGATCTCGCGCGGCTAGCTCAACGAGCGCGGGCTGCGGCGCCATGCCGACGAGCGCAACGTCGATCCCGGCATCGGCGAGGTCGCGGACGGCGTCGACGTGGAAGCGCATCGACAGCGCCCCCACGTAGACCGCGCGTGGCCTGGGAATAGCAGCGAGATCGGCGGGCTCGGACAACGAATCGATTGCCGGGTCGTGCCAGTGGCGGTCGACGCCGTGGCCGACGTAGAAGGCGTCGGGGACGTCGTCGATCGATCCCTTGGAGAGCCCGACGACCGTGTCGCTCGAGGCGAGCAGCTGCGCCCGGACCTGCTCGAGCACCGGCTTGCGCGCCGCCAGCACGTCCCACTCGGCGAGCTTGTCGTAGGCGACGAGCACGGTTCGGGAGCACACCGGCGCGAACTCGTAGTGAAGCCACCAGTTGACTTCGGAGACGCCGAAGTTCAAGAAGACTGGGTCGTTGAGCTCGGCCACCTGGACCACGCCGCGCGCGACCTCGTGCTGACCGGTCGGCGGGGCGCCGCTACCGGAGAACACGAGCAGGCCGCGGTCGTCGTGAGCGCCGAGCTGAGCGTCGCCCGGGGCGGGGACGAACGGCTCGACGTACGCGACCCGGCCGGCGGCCGTCGAGCTCACGAGCGAGTGCGCGATCGCCTCGCCGGCGCGTCCGAGCTTGCCGTAGTCGTTCTGGAGCCAGCCGACGATGACGTCGGGGGCGGTCATGCTCACGCGGCCTCCGCGAGAGGCGTGGGTGCGAGGTCGCGCTCGGCGGCCCACCGCTCGACGGCGACGAACGCCGCGGCGGTGACCTGATCCATGTTCAGGTACTGGTAACGGGCGAGCCGGCCGACGAACAGCACGTCCGGGCGCTCGCTCGCGGAGAGCGCCTCGTAGCGGTGATAGAGCTCGCGGTTCTCCGGGCGGGGGATGGGGTAGTAGGGATCGCCCTCGGCGGTCGGGTACTCGTAGGTGAGAGTGCTGAAGTCCGACACCTGTCCGGTGAGGTGGCGGAACTCGGTCACACGGGTGAAGGGGATCCGCTCGTTGGGATAGTTGATGACCGCGACGGGCTGGACGAGTCGGCCGCCCGGGGTGGAGCGGGTCTCGCGCTCGAACTGGAGGCTCCGGTAGGGGAGCTTCCCGAGCCGGTAGCCGAAGAACTCGTCGATCGGGCCCGTCCACACGATGTGGCGCGGGTTCACTTCGTTCCGGATGTCCTCGTACTCGGTGCCGAGGCCGAGCTCGATGTTGGGGTGGTCGAGCATCCGCTCGAACATCGCGGTGAAGCCGGCGGCGGGCATCTTCTGGAACGAATCTCCGAAGTAGCGGTCGTCGCGATTCGTGCGCACCGGCAGGCGGCCGCACACCGAGGCGTGGAGGTCACTCGGGTCGAGCGACCACTGCTTGCGGGTGTAGCCGCGGAACAGGCGCTCGTAGAGGTCGCGTCCGACCTTGGCCACGACCGCGTCCTCGGACGTCTTCAGCTCGGCGCGAGGCTCGGCGAGCGAGGCCAGGTAGGCCGCGGTCTCGTCCTCGCCGTAGAGCTCCACCCGGTGGAGGGCCTCGACGGTGGTCCGGTTGATCGGCAGCGGGATGATCTGCCCGTCGACCTCGGCCCACACCCGGTGCTCGTACGGCCGCCACTGCGTGAACCGCGACAGGAAGTCGGCCACCTTGCGCGCGTTCGTGTGGAAGATGTGGGGCCCATAGGTGTGAATCAGGACGCCGTGCTCGTCGAGCGCGTCGTGGGCGTTCCCGGCGACGTGCGGGCGGCGGTCGACGACGAGCACGCGCAGACCGAACTCCTCGGCCATGCGGCGTGCGCACACCGAGCCGGCGAAGCCGGCGCCGACGACCAGCACATCGAGGGGTGTCGAATCAGCCGGCAAGGGCGTGTCCGTTCATCGCGACGCCCGGGTGCTTGCGGAGGAAGCGCTCGCGGTCGGCGGCGACCTGAACGCGGATCCAGGCGTTGAGCTCGGGGTCCTCGCTGCCGACGGTCTCCGACAGGCCGTGGCGAATGCGAGACGCCTCGACATGGACCGGCGGCCGACCGGCCCGGCGAAGGCGGTGCAGCAGGTCGGTGTCCTGGTACCAGAGCACGAGCGATGGGTCGAAGAACTCGCCGGGGGCGTGGGAGAGCTCGTCGATGGCCTCGCGCGTCACGGCAAAGCACCACGCGGCGAAGTCGAACCTCATCGGGCCGTCGATCGTGAGCGGGAACGTCACGGCGGCGCCGGCGTCGAGGGCGGCGCGGAGCGGCGGCCACCAGCCGGACAACGGCTCGACGTCGTCGTTCATCACGACCGCGTAGGGGGTGCGCGCGGCCCGGAGCCCAGCGTTGACCGGCGCGGCGAAGCCCTGCGGAGGAGCGCCGTTGTCGATGATCACGATCTCGTGAGCGACGTCGGTCGTCGCCTGCACGGCGGCGATGCATGCGCGGACACGCTCGGAGGCGGCGTCCAGAGTTGGGATGACAATCGTCAGCTCGGGGTCCTCGCCGGCCCGTCGGCGGACGCCCGCGGTGCGCGAACCGGGAGCATGGATGCTGCTGGGGGGCGCGGTCACGATCCGCATGCCCTGCTGGGCGAGCGCGAGTGCGAGCGCACCGAAGAGAAGGTGGCCGGGAAGGTCGGGCAGCTCCGCGCCGCGCAGGTCCGCGGTCCGGATCGCGGCCGACCAGGCGGCGACGGGACTCTGGTCGGTTGCGGTGCCGGCGGTGGCGCTGGCCGCGAGCCCGACGGCCGGATCGGCAAGGGCGGCGGCGAGCGGAGCGAGCCATCCGGGCGCGGGCACGGCCGCGTCGCGGATCAAGACGATGATCTCTCCGTGGGCGTGCTCGGCGCCGCGTCGAGCCGAGGCGGCGAACCCGAGGCGCCTGTCGTTGCGGAGCACCTCGACGTCGCCGGCAAGCTGGGAGAGGAGCGATTCGAGGCCGACGGACGCGTCGTCGACGACGATGATCTCGTGCGCCGGGTCTTCGGCCTGGGCGGCGATGCCCTCGAAGCAGCGCAAGGCCTGCGCGGGCCCGCCGGCCAACGGCACGATGATCGAGACCTTCGAGGACATTCTCCCCGGGTGATCGGCCGGCGGGGCGATTCCTTAATCCACACGGAGGCGGGCCACCAAGGCAGCCCGCCTCCGCTTTCCGGTTCCCTCGATGAATCGGACGTGGTTATGTGGCCCGCGCGGTATGAGGAGAGGCGCGGGCGGATTGTGCCCTCGGCAGTGCCGAGCTTGGTTCGCCGGGCCCGGGCGACATGTGCGCGTCGCCGGCCCCGCGAAAACTTGGTTCGCCGGGCGCGGGCGACGCGTCATGCGCCGCCCGGCCCTGCGAGAGGGGATTAGCCCGTGATCAGCTTCAGCACCAGCTGAGGCTGCGAGTTGGCCTGCGCGAGCATCGCCGTGCCGGCCTGCTGCAGCACCTGCTGCTGGGTCAACGTCGTCATCTCGGACGCCATGTTGACGTCCTGGATGCTGCTCAGCGACGAGGACATGTTCTCCTGCGTCGTCGAGATCGCCGTGGCGGTGTACTGGAGGCGGTTCTGGACCGCACCCAGGGTCGCCGCGAGCGACGAGATGTTGTTGATCGCGCTGCTGATGGCGCTGACGGCGCCGCTCTGGCTCAGGTCGAACACCGTGCCGCCGCCCGAAGCGTTGGTCCAGGTGAAGCCGCTGACGCCCAGGTTCGACGAGCTCTCGATGTTCTGGAAGGACACCGTGAGCGTGTCGTTGGAGGCGGGGCCGACCTGGAAGGTGACCGCGCCGCCGCTGCCGGCCGAGCCGTCGAGCAGGTTGATGCCGTTGAACTGGACCGAGCCCTTCTGGCGGTCGATCTCCTGCGTGAGCTGGTTGACCTCGTCCTGGATGTCCGTCTTGTCCGTCGAGGAAAGGTCGCCATTGCCGTACTGCACGGCCAGCTCGCTGACGCGCTGAAGCATGCTCTGGACGTTGTTCAGCGCGCTATCCGCGGTCTGGACCATCGAGGTCGCGTCGCTGACGTTCTGGCTCGCCTGCTGGAGGCCGTTGACCTGAGAGGTCAGGCCCTGGCTGATCGCATAACCGGCGGCGTCATCCGCCGCGGAGTTGATGCGCAGGCCTGAGGACAGGCGCTGCATCGCGGTCGACACCGCCATGCTCGACTTGCCGAGGCTGATCTGCGTCTGCATCGCAGACGTGTTGGTGAGAATCGAAAGGGACATATTTACACCTCCGTGGTGTGGTCGTTTTGGGGTTGTCCCCCGGCTGCTCCTTGCTGCCGGTCTTCCCGGTTATCGCCCCCGGTGGCCCGCACTTGAGGGGCGTCCAGGACCGTCTGGACACTCCCGCTCGAGTCAGGCAGTCACACTGATGTGAAGCCCGGAATCGCCTTCGTCTTCGTCGACGTCATCGACGTAGTAATCGCTCCCCGCGACCGAAGCATGGGCCGCGGGCTCGCGCTTGCGCCGGCGCTGTCCGGGATCCTGAGCGTTCCGGCCGCCGTCGCGGTCGACGCGGCCGGCCATCGGCGCCGGGGTGACCGGCGGGATGTTCGGCGCGACCGGAACGATCGGATGGAGCGGATCCATGGCGCTGGATCAGTGGGGGCTACGTACTCGCTGTGCCGGCGGGCTGTGCCGCTCGGGCGTCGTTGGACGCCGCCGGCTTGCGCGCCGGAATCACGTCGGGGTCCGGGGCCTGGCTGAGCTCGAGCGCCGCCCGCAGCTCGGCCTGGACGAGGTGGCGCCATACCGTGACCGCGCACATCCACGCGAGCATGTAGGCGACGATGCCGGCCACGAGCGCGCGCATCCCGACATCGAAGGCCGGGACGCCGGCCTTGTAGGAGAGGTAGCCGGCGATGGCGAAGCCGGCGATCCCACTCCAGCCCTTGGCCCGGCGGACCTGGTAGCGGGCGCGCGGGTGGTTGGCGACGCTGGGACCGTGGGCGCCTGGGGCGGCGGAGGCGCCGTCCTTGCCCTTCTTCTTCTTGCTCTTCTTATCCCCGCCGGTCTCGGTGGACTTGTCGGCCTTCTTGCTCATCCGGCGCTCCTGTGATCGATCACGCGGCCGACCTTGGCGAGCGCCTCGCGCTGGCGCTCGAACACGAAGTGGATCAGCCGCTGGCGGTCCGTGCGAGAGATCTGGTCGAACACGAGCGCCCGCTTGCCCTCGTCGGCGGCGCGGACCACCTGGGCGCTGCCCTCGATCGGGGGGACGCCGGCGCCGAGGTTGAGGGTGAAGCGGACGTGTGCGCCGAGCGAGAGCGAGTCGGCCCCGCTCACGAGCATGCCGCCGCCGCTGACGTCGATGGCGTGTGCGTCGATTGCGTCCCCGTTGATTTGGTCCCCGCGCACCCCGCCGCCGTGGGCCTTGGCCACCTCGACGTTCTGGACGGCGGGCACGCGGACGAACTCGCGGCGCTGGGTGACCTCGGGCGCGGCCGACACGTCGAAACGCACGAGGTCGCGCTCCTGGAGGACGCCCTGCCCGTGGAACCGGACGAGGCCGCGAGGAGACACATATTCGAGCAGCAGGGGCTCGACCACGTCGTGCGAGAGCTCATCGCCCGCGTCGAGCATCAGCACGAGCATCAGATAATCGCCGCTCCGCTCGTACACGCGCACGGGGATGTGGCCCCCGACGGGCGTCGTCAGCTTGCCCTGCTTCCCGCCCACGTTGAGGCGGACGACGTTGTCGGTCGGCTCGGGCTGGGAGGTCATGGGTGCGGGGCGCCTCGGACCGGGGTCTCAGGGAAGCAGGCGGGCCGCCAGCGAGGAGGGATCTGCGGCAGACAGCGCGCCGTCGAGCTCTAGACCCTCGTGGATGTAGGCGACCGGCATCCCGCTGATGTGGGCCAGCTCGGCCGCGATGCCGAGCTGATCGGCCTCGTCGGCGTGCGTGACCGCGATTCCGTCCGCGCCGAGCGCGGCGAAGCCCTCGATGAGCTTGCGGGCCGCGTGGACGCTGAACGTCGCCGGGACGGCGATGTACACGGCGTCGAGCGACAGGGAGCGGAGCTCGCCGCCGAGCGCCTCGACGCCGGCCGGATCGCGCGGGGTCACGCCGGCGGTGTCGATCACGACCAGGCCACCGTCGCGGCCGTGCTGGACGGCCGGCGCGGCCTCGGGGCCGACGGCGGCGCCCATGACCCAGACGTTCTGGCCCTTGAGCAGCTCCTTGAGGTCGCCGCCCCAATCGTCGCTGCCGAGCGACACGACGCTCGCGGCGAGCGTCGAGCCCTTGGCGTAGGCCGAGGCGAGCGCAGCCGCGCAGCGGGTCTTGCCGGCGCCGCCGGCGCCGACAAACGCGACCGCGGCTCCGGTGGCGGGCAGGGGAGCGGGAGCGGGGATGGTTGCCGCGAGCGTGGCCCGGACTGCGTCACGCAGGCCGCCCTGAGCGAGCGGCGAGCGGTGCGCCGCTGCAGCGACGATCAGCTGCTGCGCCCAGGCCTCGCTGATGCCCTGGGACGTGAGCTCCTGGGCGACGGCGGTGGCCTCGTCGGGCTGGACCGCTCCGGCTTGCTTGGCGACCCAGGGGGTGGCGGCCGGCGGGACGGGAGCCGGCGCGGGGGCCGGGGCTTCAAAGACAGGGGCCGGGGTCTCAAAGACGGGCGCCGGCGCGGGGGCGGGCGTCTCGAACACGGGCGCCTCGGCGACGATCGGCTCCGGAGCAACGGGCTCGGGAACCACCGAGGCGGGGGCGACGAGCTCGGGAGCAACCGGCTCAGCGACGACCTGCGGCTCGGGGACGATCGGCTCGGCGACGAGCGGAGCATCTGGAGCCTCGGTCTGCGCCGGCAGCCCACCGGCGGTCACAAGCTTGACCAGCTCGTCGATGTCGACGTGCGCCGCCGCCTGCTCGAGTCGGGTGACGAACGATTCTGCGGCGCCCTCGATGGGGGGTGCATGGGGAGCGGGCGGGGCGAACGCCTCGGGCGCCGGGGCGGCGAACGCCTCGAGCTCGGGCGTCGCAGGCACCACGGGGTCGGCGGCCACCGGCGGTGGCGCGAGTGGCTGCTCGGCGGCCGGCAGAGCGGGGAAGTCGTCGGGAAGCGGAGCGATCGGCTCTGTGCGGAACGAGTTGGCCTCCTCGTCGGTCAGCTCCCAGCCGTTGACCGGCTCATCCTCGTCGTAGATGTCGACGCGCGGGGCCTCGGCCCGGGGCGCTGCCTGGGCGTCGACCTCGACGCACTTCTGGGCGAAGAAGCCGCCGACGCCGCCCATCAGGCCCTCGCGCTGGCGAAGGATGATCGCGTCGGGGCCAAGCTCGGTGCGGATCTGCGGGATCAGGTCCTCGAGCTTGCGGCCGCGGTAGGTGCGCACGCCACTCAGCTCACGCTCGTGGCCGTTGGTGTGGGGCTCGGTCAGGGTGCTCATGCGCTAACTACTCCTATGGTTTCGACGCTGATGCCTGGGGCGACTTCGTTGTAAGAACAGACGGGGAGGTGGGGCACGGACGACTCCATGAGACGTCGGACGTGGCGGCGCACGCGCGCCGAGCAGAGCAGCACCGGTCGCATTCCGCCACGCGCGGAAGCCTGGTCGGACTGGCTCTTGACGGCGGTGAGCACGGCCTGGGCCCGGGTCGGCTCCATCGCCAGGTACTCGCCGTCGCTGGTTTGGGTGATCGACGTCGCCAGCTCCTGCTCGACCGTCGGGTCGAGCGTGATCACGCGCAGCGTCTGCATCGGGTCGAGATGCGGCGCGGTGATGGCGCGGCCCAGTGCCTGACGCGCGTACTCGGCCAGGAGGCTCGGGTCGCGCGTGATCCGGGCCTTGTCTCCGACCGATTCGACGATTGCGCCAAGGTCGCGGATCGAAACGCCCTCGGAGAGGAGCGACTGCAAAACACGCTGGATCTCGCCAAGCGAGAGAACATCGGGCACAACCTCCGTAACGACAGCTTCGTTGATTTCCTTTAGCTGATCGAGAAGCTGGCGTACGTCTTGCCGCGTGAGTAGCTGAGCGGCGTGCTTGCGGATCGTCTCGGTCAGATGGGTGACGATCACCGATTCACCGTCGACGACGGTGTATCCGAGGGCTTCGGCCTCGGCGTGCTGTCCCTCCGGAATCCAGATCGCCGGCAGCCCGAAGGCCGGTTCGGTGGTCGGAATTCCCGGCAGGGTCCCGACCGCGTCGCCGGGGTCCATCGCCAGGTGATGGCCAGCCATGACCTGACCGCGGGCCACGATCGTGCCGCGGACCTTGACCACGTATTCGTGTGAATCGAGGTCGACCTCGTCGTGGATCCTGACCGGTGGGATCACCATCCCGAGCTCGCTCGCGATCTGGCGGCGGATCATCGAGACGCGGCGAACGAGTGATCCGCCGGTCCGGCGGTCGACGAGCGGCACGAGCCCGAAGCCGATGCCGAGTTCGAGCGGGTCGATCGGGAGCTCCTTGAGAACCTCCTCGCGCGGGGCGGCGGGCTTGTCGGCCTGCGTCTCGGCCGGCAGCGCGGCGATGGCCGCGGCGGCGGCGAGCTCATCGGGCATGCCGTTGCGGACCGACCAGCCAATCGCGGTCATGATCCCGCCGATGAACAGGAAGGGCAGTTTCGGTAGTCCCGGGATCAGCGCGAATGCGCAGACGACGCAGCCGGCGACCAACGGCGCCTTCTTCTGGCGCAGGATCTGGTTGGCGAGGTCGGAGCCGAGGTCCTTTTCGGACGCCGACCGGGTGACGAGGATGCCGGTCGCGACCGAGATCAGCAGCGCCGGGATCTGGGCGGCGAGACCGTCGCCGACGGTCAGCAGCGAGTAGGTGTGCGTCGCGTCGCCGAACGCGATGTGGTGCTGGACCACGCCGACGACGATGCCGCCGATGAGGTTGATCCCGGTGATGATCAACGCCGCCATCGCGTCGCCCTTGACGAACTTAGAGGCGCCGTCCATCGCTCCGTAGAAGTCGGCCTCGCGCGCGATCTCGCTGCGGCGGTGGCGCGCCTCCTGGTCGGTGATGAGCCCGGCGTTCAGGTCGGCGTCGATCGCCATCTGCTTACCGGGCATGGCGTCGAGGGTGAAGCGGGCGGCGACCTCGGCGACGCGGCCGGCGCCGTTGGTGACGACCACGAACTGGATCACGACCAGGATCAGGAAGATCACGAGGCCGATAACGACGTCTCCGCCGACGACGAATTGGCCGAAGTCGTGGACGACGCTGCCGGCGCTGCCCTTGGTGAGGATCAGGCGGGTGACCGACACGTTGATCGCGAGCCGGAACATCGTGGTCAGCAGCAGGAGGCTCGGGAAGGCCGAGAACTCGAGCGGCTTCTGCAGGTACATCGTCGCCACCACGACCGCCAGCGCCGCCGAGATGTTGATCGTGATGAACAGGTCGAGCAGCATCGACGGGAGGGGGACGATCAGCATCGTCACGACCACCACGACGGCCACGGCTGCGACCAGATCGGTGTGCTTCAGGAGCTTCTCGATCGTGTTCTCGTTCATGCCGCGGCCTTCCTACGCCCGGCCATCCGGTAGACGAACGCCAGCACCTGGGCCACGGCGGCGTACAACTCGGCCGGGATCATCTGGCCGATCTCGACGCTGTTGTGGAGCGAGCGCGCCAGCGGCGGATCGGGCACGATCGGTACGCCTGATTCCTCGGCGATCCGCCGAATCTGCTTGGCCACGAGGTCCTGGCCCTTGGCGACCACGATCGGCGCGGGGTGGCTGCCGTCGTAGCTGAGCACGACCGCGAAATGCGTCGGGTTGGTGACGACGACGTCGGCCTGGGGGATCGCGGCCATCATCCGGGCACGCGCGGCCTGCAGCTGACGCCTGCGGATCGCCGAGCGGACCTCCGGCGGGGCATTTGCCGAGCGGGACTCCTCCTTGATCTCGTGCTTGGACATCTTCAGCTGCTTGCCGTGGCGGTAGCGCTGGTAGAGGAAGTCGAGGATCCCGATCAGCAGGTAGGCGATCGCGGCGCGCTCGGCGATGCCCATGATGCTCGAGTTGATCAGCATTCCGAGCGCGGCCGGCGGGGTGTCGATGCTCGCGCCGATGTTCGTGAGCTGCGGCACCAGCGCCATCGCGACCACGACGCCGACCGCGGCCACCTTGGAGATCGACTTGATCCCTTCGGTGGCGATGCGGATCCCGAACAGGTTCTTGAAGCCCAAGATCGGGTTGATCTTCTTGAAGTCGGGCTTGATCGCTTGCTTGGTCGGCTTGAAGGAGACCTGGGCGACGTTCACGATGATGCCCGCGGCCAGGCACAGGGCGGCGATCGGCGCGACGGTGCCGAGGATCGTGTGGAGGAACGCCTGGAACAGCCCGTGGAGTCCCGCGGCGGTGGTGGCGTCCCCCGGATGCGCGATCTGGGCGAAGGTCGAGCGCATCGAGCCGGAGACGCCGGAAACGACCGCGGGGCCGACGGCGACGATCCCGATCAGCCCGGCGACGAGCACGGCTGCGCCGTTGAGGTCGGTGCTCTTGGCGACCTGGCCCTTCTTACGAGCCTCGGTCTTGCGCTTGGGTGTCGGTTTTTCTGTCTTGTCGTGATCGGCCATGGCTGTGCTGGGGATCTAGAGGGCGTTGAGCGCGGTGGCGACCGAGGTGTAAATCTGGTTCGACATCCAGCCGCCCAGGAACGGCAGCGTCGCCATGACCGCCAGCAGCGAGACGCCGACCTTGAGCGGGAACGCGACCGAGAACACGTTCATCTGCGGGACGACGCGCGAGACCATGCCGAACGCGACGTCGGTGATCAGCAGCGTCAGCACGACGGGAGCGGCCACCTCGAGCGCGGACGTGAAGATCGAGGCAAACGACAGCTCGGCGGCGTTGGCGAGCGAGCTGAACTGCGGCGCCTTGGTGAGGGGGACCAGCGCGAACGTGCGCGCGAGTCCGCGCAGCATCCAGGCGTCGCCGCCGATCGCGATGAACAGCATCACGCCGATCAGTGAGTACAGCTCGGCGAACGCGCCGCCCGGGTTACCGTTGATCGGGTCGACCGTGGCGCCGAACGAGAACCCGGAGACGATGTCGGCGAGCCCGCCGGCGGTCTGCACCGCGGCCAGCAGGGCCGCGATCGCGAACGCGAACAGGATGCCGACGAGCACCTGGACCATGAGCAGGCCCGCGACCTGAAGCGGTTGGGTCGGGATCGTCTCGCCGTGCATGGCCAGACCGGTCAACCCGATCGAGATCGCGACGGCGATGATGCCCTTGACCTGGGCCGGAATCTGCTTGGCCGAGAACAGCGGCGCGAGCACAAACAGTGGGGTGACCCGTCCAAGCACGAGGAAGAAGGCAGTGATCGACCGGCCACCGCCCAGCGCCTGCAGGAAGTTGTGGAGAGTCAGCTGGTTCATCCGATCAGCGACGGGATCGACATGTAGAGGTTCTGGGCGTAGCTGACGAGCTGGTCGAGCATCCACGGCCCGAGCACGACGATCAGCACGGCCACGCCCACGATCTTGGGGATGAACGAGAGGCTCTGCTCCTGGATCGACGTGACCGCTTGGAAGATGCTGACGAGCAGCCCGATGATGAGTCCGAGCAGCAGGATCGGGCCGGCGATCTCGAGTGCAAGCGTCATCGCCTGAGTGGCGAGACTGACGACGGTGTCTTCATTCATGTCAGTGGAAGCTCGCCACCAGCGAGTGCGTGATCAGGTCCCAGCCATCGACCAGGACGAACAGCAGGATCTTGAACGGCAGGGATATGAATGAAGGAGGCAACATGATCATCCCCATGGACATCAGCGTCGAGGAGACGATCAGGTCGATCAGGAGGAACGGCAGGAAGATCAGGAACCCGATCTCGAAGGCCGTCTTCAGCTCGCTCATGATGAACGCCGGGATCAGGACATAGGTCGGGATCTGGGCGCGCGTCTGCGGCTGCGTCTTCAGATGCGCGAGGTTCACAAACAGCGTCAGGTCCTGAGTGCGCGTCTGCTTGAACATGAACTGGCGCAAGGGCTCCTCCGCGCGCGAGATCGCCTGCGAGGTCGAGACCTCGTGCTTGGAGTACGGGTCCCAGGCGTCCTTCTTGATCGCGCTGATCGTCGGCGACATGACGAACAGAGTCAGGAACAGCGCGATCCCGACCAGCACCTGGTTGGGCGGCGTGTTCTGGGTCCCGAGCGCGCTGCGGACGAAGCTGAGAACGATCAGGATCCGTGTGAACCCCGTGACCGTGAACAGGATCGCGGGCAGGATCGAGAGCCCGCCCATGAGGAGCAGGATCTGGAGGGCGTTGCTCGAGTCGACCTTCACGAGCGAGCCGTGATCCGCCGCAGGACGTCGAGCACACGGTCCGAGGGCTTCTCCGCCCGGTCGGCCACTTCGGGCTTCTCCGGCGGAACCTCGATACCGAGCGCGATCGCCTCTGCCTCGGAGTAGCTGCGGATGGGGGTGACGCCGTTCTCGGCGACTCCGACCACCAGCACCTCACGGCCGGCGCGCACGACCGCGACCGAACGGCCGCTGCCCAGCGGCAGGCTCGCGACCTGGGTCAGGCTGGTACCCGTCGGACGCGTCTTGCTCTTCTTGGCCTGCTTCATGATCCACGCGATTCCGTAGATCACGGCGATGACAATGAACAGACCCACGATCGTGCGGACGATGCTCCCCCCGCCACTGCTACTCGTGGCGGCGTGGCTCGTTGCCGTGCTGCCGCTCAGGCGCAGCGGCGTGTTCTCGCCCGTGGACTGGGCGAGCGCCTTGGCGCTCTCCACCGTCGACGTCGTAGACGTCGTCGTGGCATGCGAGGCTGCGCCGAACGCAACCGCGGCATGCGTGATCGTCAGGGCGCCGGCAAGGGAGGCGCCACGAATGAACGTGAGCAACTTCATCGAGGGAAAGGACTCCGAGGGAGAGTCCTCCCGGTAATCGGCCGGTACCCCTGGGGCCTTGAATAGCGCCGCTGAGTCGCGGCGCGTGGAATGGGGTAGGAGCCCGGTAGTGCCTGAAGTCGAACTCAACTGGTCGGCCGCGGAGGTCAAGAGCTCGAAGCTCTCGGTTCCGCTCGAGGGCGACATTCCCAAGGGCTGGAAGAAGAGCTTCGAGGCAACCGTGGTCCTGCTCGGCCACGGCGACTGGGGTGAGATTCAGCTCAAGCGGGACAGCGTCCGGGTCAGCGATGTCGAGCCCGGGGGCGAGGACAAGCTCCGCTTCCACCTCGAGTCCGTCGTCGCCCAGGCCAACGCCGATCACGCGCCCGAGGAGTCAGAGGAAGAAGAAGAGGCCCCGGACGCGGACGAGTCCGAGTCCGAGGCCACCGATGATGACGTTGGTCCCGACGCCGAGATGACCCGGCGCTTCCGATCGTTCTGATTCGTTCGACGCGCTAGGCGGCGGCCGCTAAGCGGCGGCGGCTAAGCGGCGAGCGCCTTGCCGACAGCCTCGAGCAGTTGCGCGGGCTGGAACGGCTTCACGACGAAGTCCTTCGCGCCCTTCTGAATTGACTCGATCACCTTGCTCTCCTGGCCGAGCGCCGAGCACATCAGCACACGGGCACGGGGGTCGAGCGCAATGATCTCGGCGAGTGCCTCGAGGCCGTCCTTTTCCGGCATGGTGATGTCAAGCGTGGTCAGCTCGGGGGCGAGCGCCTGGAACTGCTTGACAGCCTCAACGCCGTTGCCCGCCTCTCCAACCACCTCGTGGCCGCCGGAAGCGAGCGCGTCGCTCACCACCTTGCGCATAAACGCGGCGTCGTCGACAACGAGTACACGGGCCATCACGTCACGGCTCCTTCCACTTCGGATTGCGTCACTTCTGGGGTTTCTGGTTCAGCTGTGGATGTTGGGTCCCGGTCCTCGATCCTGTCTTCGGACTCGATATCGGACGATTCCGCGGCGGGCTCGACGACTTCGGGGGCAGGCTCGACGAGTTCGCGAGGCTGGGCCTGCGCCGAGCGGGCCAGGTCGAGCATGCTCAGGCCCTGGCTGTCGAGCCCGTCGAGTGACACGGCCCATTCGCCGTCGTCGGTGACCAGCAGCTGACCGCGGGCGAAGCGCATCCCGTTGACGTACAGGTCGACGGGCGCGTCGGCGGTCCGATCGAGGTCCACGACCGCGCCGACGGGCAGTCCCAGGGCCGACCCCAGAGGCATGCGGGTGCGGCCGAGCTCAGCCCAGACTCGAAGGCTGATTCCGCCGAGCGCCTCCTCGAGCGCGAGGCTGTGCGGGCTCGAGTCGACGGCCGAACGGGCCGCGCGCGCGGCCGAGCCGGTGCCCACCGTGGAATCGGTCCGCTCGGCGCTCTCCTCGTCGATCGCGCGGACCATGCGGACCACGAACGCCCTGGGGACGAGCTGGATCAGGCGGCAGGACTCGCCGGCGATCATGAACGTGGTCGAGGTGGCATGCGGCGCCGTGCCGTAGATGTCGGCGGCACCGGCCGGGTCGCCGAGGACGCGCGTGTCGGGCGTCGAGATCTCGATTCCCTGTCCGAGCACGACGCCGATCGCGGCCGCGGCCGCGGCCATCGTCTGGTTGGCCGCCTCGGAGAGGGCGGACAGCTCGAGCTCGGACAGCGGCGACGGGTCCGCGCCCTCAGCCACTTCTTCCGCCGCTGCGCCCATCGCGGCGGCCAGAGCGCGCGCTCCGGCCGGCGTCATGACGAACACGTTGGCGCCCGTGACGCCGTCCACGTAGGAGACGCTCGTGGCGATCGACCCGCGGGCGACGTTGGCGAACGGGGAGACGCCGTCGGCGAGCACGGTGACCTCTCCGCGCTCGACCGTCCCCGGGACGAACATCTCGAGCACCTTGGCGATCGCCTCGCCGGTGGAGGCTCCGAGGCGAATCAGCGCCTCGCGCGGGGTGATCTCCTGCTGGGTCATCCCAACCTCCTCTCGGTGCCCGACACCTGGATGGCGCGCCGCGGACCGTTACTTCCCGGCTGGGCACGGGCGAGCTTGACGTTCTCGGCGAACACGGTGACGCCCTCCTCGGCCTGGGTCCCGAGGCGGATCACGCTGCCGGGGCCGAGCGAGAGGATCTCGTCGATCGGGACGTCGATCGCGGCGACCTCCGCTCGGAGCGTCACCGGGACCGCGGCCACGGCCCGGCCGATCTCGGCGGCGCCGGCGGACTCGGCCTCCGGCTCACGAGTCTCCTTGCCGGATAGACGTTGACCGACGGCGTCGATCGCCAGCCACGGGATCAGCAGCGCCATCGAGGCGGAGTGCTTGTTGACGCGGCTCTCGATCACGATCACGAACGTGGGCTCCGAGACCGCGGCGATCTGACTCGTGTCGTTGTGCGTCTCGATCTCGATCACCGACAGGCTGATTCCGGCCAGGTCCTGCCACACCAGCGACAACTGGTGGACCATCGACTCGAGCAGCCGCTGCGTGAGCACCGTGTCGATCTCGCTGAAGCGTCGCTCCCGGGGGGGCTTGTCGGGCGAGCCGCCGAGCAGGAGGTCGAGGCACATCAGCACGAACGACTGCTCGACCGTGAACAGCATCCTGGTGCCGAGCGGCTGGACGTCGAGCGTGACGAACAGGGACCCGGCGGGCAGCTGCGACTGCGCGCCCGACCACGTCGCTTGCGTGCTGTTGATCGCCTCGAGCTCGACTGGGCTGCGCAGCTCGGTCGAGAGCCTCGTCACCGACGTCTGGCAGAAGGTGTCGATCGCGCGTGCGATCCGGCGTTGATGGTCTGAGGTGAACTTGGTCGGGGTCGAGAAGTCGACTGTGCGCAGCCGCTGGCCCCGGCGGTGCGGCGCGGTGGTCGGCTGGTCGGGGAGCTCGCCCCGCTTGGCCGCCTCGACGAGTGCGGCCACTTTGTCGCGATCGAGGATCTCGCTCATCGGTGCGCTCCTTCCAGAGTGGCGGAGACGCGCGGGAGGCGCGCGCTTCCGGCCGAGCCGTCGAGCAGGATGGTGAGCTCGCCGCCGGCCTCCTTTACGGTGATCGTGCCGTCGCCGACGCTGACCCGCATCGTCCGTCCGCGACTGCCGCCGGTCTCGGCGGCGTGGACTGCCAGGCCCGACGCGGCGAGGCCCATCCGGACCGCATCGGCGTTGCGGGCGCCGATGTCGAGCTCTCCGAGTTCGAACATCCTCGCGCCCCCGGCGAGCGCGGCCTCCAGGCGGCGGCGGCTGGCTCCAGCGCGGCAGACGCGATCGATCAGCTCGGGAACCGCCAGGTCGGCGAACTTGCCGGGCTGGCGATCGGTCTCACTCGATTCGGGCAGCACGATATGAGCGAGGCCGGCGACGCCCGCGGACCGGTCGACCAGCGCCAGACCGATGCACGAGCCGAGCCCGCGAGCCACTAGCTCGTCACCGGCGCGCTTGGAGACCACGATCTCACCCATTCGTACGGAACCCATCGCTACGCGGCGAGACCCAGCGGCGTCAGCAGATCTGAGACGCCACCGTCGCTCGGCAGCAGGACGAAGGAAATCGAGCACGGCTGATCGGCGACGTCGAGCTCGGAGTCGAGGACCAGCACAAGATCGGCGGACCCGGTCTGGGTCAGCGCGAGCGATGAGACGATCGCACCGAGCATGTCGGTCGACAGATGCGGCGGGCAGGGGCAGAGATTCAGCCCGGTCATCGACGCCAGCGCATTCAGGCATGAAGTCCCGAGGATGTTGCCGATCTCGCGCAGCGCCGAGTCGCCGATGTCACTGCCGGCCTCGACGCCGAGCAGCCGGCAGAGCGCGTCGGCGCCTTCGGTCGAGATCAGGAGCAGGACGAGGCCGTCGATGTCGCCCTCGAGCGGAATCACGACGCCCGTGATCGACTCGTCGGGGCTACCGCACGCGTCCACGGCATCGACCAGCGGCAGCGCGAGCACGCGCGGCACGGTCAGCCCAACCTCTCGCCCCAGCATCTGCGAGAGCGCGGTCGCGGCGTTGCCCGAGGCGATGTTCGCCAGCTCCCGCAAAGCATCTAGCTGCAGTTCGGTGTAGCGAGGGGTCAATGGTTCGGTCTCCTGTGTTCGTGTTCGGTGTTCTATGCGGCGAGGCTGATCGTGGCCGCCACGCTGTTCTCGGCGGCGAGGGCATCGCAGTCGACGATCAGCGCGATCCGGCCGTCGGCGAGCGCGGCGCCTCCGGACACGGGCTCGCCGTCGGAGACGATCTCCGGCAGCGGCCGTGTGACCAGTTCGCGCTGGCCGACCAGGTCGTCGACCGCGAGCGCGAGGCGGCGGTCCTGAGTACGGATGATCACGACGAATTCGTGGTCGGCGACAGCTTCGTGGCCGAACACCTCGGCGCTATCGAGGAGCGGCAGCACGCCGTCGGCGAGCACTAGCATCGGCTTGCCGGCGACCGAGCGAACCGTCTGCTCGGACAGCCGCAGCGTGCGCTCGATGCGATCGATCGGGATCGCGAACGGCGCGCCCGAGACGTCGACCTGGAGAGCGGAAACGATCGCCAGCGTGAGGGGAAGGCGGATCTGGGCGAGCGTGCCGGCGCCCGGAGTCGAGTCGATCACGACCTCCCCGCCGAGCTGGCGGATCTTCTCCCGCACGGCGTCCATCCCGACCCCGCGGCCGGAGATGTCGCTGGTCGCCTCCGCGGTCGAGAAACCCGAGGTGAACAGCAGCTCGACCGCGCCGCGGATGTCGATCGACGCGGCGGCGTCCTCGTCGATCATCCCGAGCGATAGGGCCTTGCGGGCGATCGCGTGCGGGTCGATCCCGTTGCCGTCGTCGCGGACCTCGATCACGACGCTGCCTCCCGCGTGACGCGCGGCGATCTGGACCGTGCCCTGGCGGGGCTTGCCGGCGGCGAGTCTGTCCTCAGGCCCCTCCAGTCCGTGGTCGACGGCGTTGCGGACGAGGTGGACGAGCGGATCGCCGAGGGCGTCGACCACTGTCCGGTCGAGCTCGGTCTCGCTCCCGACGAGCTCGAGCTTGACCTCCTTCCGGAGCTTGGTCGACAGGTCGCGGATCAGCCGCGGGAAGCGCAGGAACACGACATCGACGGGGATCATGCGGACCTGCATGACCATCGCCTGGAGCGATTGGGAGCTCCGGGTGAGCTCCTGTACCGCGTGCTGGAGCCCCTCGACCTCGAGGTTCGCGGTCAGAGCCTCGACCGCGGTGCGGTGGATGACGAGTTCGCCCATCGAATGCATGAGCGCGTCGAGGCGCTCGGCGTCGACGCGCACGGTCCGGGTCTGGGTCGTCTTGACCGTCGCCTCGGCCGGGGCGGGCGCGCGCTTGGCGGGCTCGACGGCGTGCGGCGCGGGCGGTCCCCCGGATGTGGCCGCGGCTGGGCCTCCAACGGCGGGGACGGCGGTCACCTCCACGTTGAGGACCTCCGACACGGCGCCGACGTTCGCGGCGATCGTCTCGTCCTCGTGATCGCTCGCCACCCACGCGTCGATCTGACTTCCCTGGAACTGCTCGACGCCGTCGGGCGGAGGCGAGCTCGCGAGAATCTCGCCGTGGTCGGCGAGCGCTACCAACACCATGTGTGCGCGGACGGCCGGCATCAGAACCTCTGGGCTCAGCGCGACACGCACGCGGAGCACGCGCGCGCCCGCCTCCTGCGCGGCGATCACGGCGGCATGGTCGAGCGGGTCCGCGATCCCGACACGAGCCATCTCCTGCTCCGGCGTACGCGGTCGGACGAGCGAGCGCAGCCGCGCGACCACCGGGGCCGGATCGAGCGACTCCTGCCCGTCGACCTCGATCGCCTCGACCGCCGCGGACAGAGCGTCCAGGCACGCGAACACGGTGTCAATGGCTTCGGCCGGCAGCCCGTTGGTCCGCTGGCGCAGAAGCTCGAACACGTCCTCCATCTCGTGCGTGAGCTCGGCGATCCGGCTGAAACCCATCGTCGCGCTCATGCCCTTGAGCGAGTGGGCGATCCGGAAGATCTCCTCCACGGTCGGACGATCCTTGGGGTTCTCCTCCAGCCGGACGATCGCGAGATTCAGTTGCTCGAGGTGCTCGCGCGACTCGGCGACGAACATCGGCATGTACTCGGATGTATCCATCACGACTTTCGGTAGATGAACGGGTGGATCGTCGACAGACCGAGCCCGGCGGCATCCGAGATCCGCTCGGTTCCTCCGATCACCAGCACGCCCCCGGGTCGCAGGGCGTGGGCGAGCCTCGCGTGGAGCTCGTCTCGGATCTGATCTGCGAAGTAGATGACGGTGTTGCGACACATGATCAGTTCATAGCTCGACGCCGGGGGCTGGAGCTTGAGTAGGTCGCCCACCTCGAAGCGGGTCATGCCCCGCAGTTCGTGTTTGGCCTGCCAGCCCGTGCCGGTCGGCTCGAACCAGCGCTCCATCGCTGAGCGAGGTGCCGTGCGGGCGTCCTCGGGGCTGAACGCACCCACCTTGGCGCGCGCAACCATGCGCTGATCGATATCGGTCCCGAGGATCCGGACCGTGGCGCCCGGGATCGCCTGGCGGCAGACCGCGGCGAGGGTGTAGGCCTCGGCGCCGTACGAGCATCCGGCACTCCACGCCCGGAGCCGTCCGCGCACCGCCAGCTCCTCGAGCAGGCCGGCCTCGAGGCGCGCCCACTGGTCGGGATGACGCCACAACTGCGAGACGTTGATCGTGACGCGATCGAGCAGTTCATCGAGCTGCTGCTCGTCGGTGCGCAACCGCACCAGCGAGTCGGTCAGCCGGGCGTATCCGTGGCGCGCGAAGAACGAGCGCAGGCGCCGCTCCATCTGCGGGCGCTTGTACTGCGACAGATCGATCCCGCACAGGAGGCGCAGGCCCTCGCAGAAGGCGACGTAGTCGTCGGCGGCGGCGAGGTCGCTCTTCGGGCCCTCGAGCGCGGCGTCGTGGCCGCGCTGGCGGGGGATTGGGGCCCGCCCGAACGTGCGAGTCTGGCGCTCCGTCATGCCCCGGCCTCGTTCGCGATCGCCTCGGCCAGGCTGCCGAGGTCGAGAACGCCGTCGGCGAGACCGGCGTCGACGATCGCGCGCGGCATCCCGAACACGGTGCAGCTCTCCTCGGACTCGACGAGGATGCGACCGCCACGACGGTGCACCTCGCGCGCGCCCGACAGCCCGTCGCTGCCCATGCCGGTCAGCACGACCAGCAGCATCCGCTCGCCGTAGACGCGCGCGGCGTCCTCGATCAGGAGATCGGCGCGTGGGCGCAGGCCGCCGACCGCGGGCGCGTCGGTCAAGGTCGTGCGGCCGTCAAGAGAGAGCCGCAGATGGCGGCCACCGGGGGCCAGCAGGGCGGCGCCGGGGTCGAGCGACTCTCCGCCCGCGGCTTCTCGCACGCTCAGGGCGCTGCTCGCGTCGAGGCGGGCGGCGAGCGAGCCGGTGAAGCCGGCGGGCATGTGCTGGACGATCAGGGTGCCGGTGCCCAGCGGGGCCGGGAGCTCGGGGACGAGCGACGCGAGCGCGCGAGGGCCGCCGGTCGAGGTGGCGATCATGACGAGCTTTGCGCTGTGAGCGGTCGTGGGTCGCCGCGTCGGGATGACCTGGGCGCCGTCGTGCGCGGGCCCCGCTGGCCGGCTCGGGATGTGCGCCCCACCGTTGTGGGCGGAGCGGCGCGTGCGGCGCGAGGCGGCGGCGAGCTTGACCTTGGCGCCGAGATTCTCGATGAACGCCTCGAGGCTCTCGGTCGCGGTCGGCTTCGACACCAGGTCAAAGGCGCCTTCGGCGAGCGCGTCGACCGCGCGCGCACCGTGGGCGGCTGAGAACGCCGAGACCACGACCACGGGGATGTTGCTGTCCGAACGTTCCCGCAGCGCTCTGAGGACGCCGAGGCCGTCGAGGCCCGGCATCGTCAGGTCGAGCGTCATCGCGTCAGGACGCTCACGAGCGCACAGGGCGAGCGCTTCGTCGCCGTCGCCCGCGCTCCCCACCACCTCGATCCCAGCGCGCGTCAGCGAGCGCGTGACGATGTTGCGCATCAACGCGCTGTCGTCGACGACGACGACCCGCGCCGGTGTGGTGGTGGTCATGCCTCAGCTTTCTCGGTGTGTGGGAATGCCTCAGGCGGCGAGCGCGAGGTCCGGCGGCGTGAAGATCGCGCTCGGCTTGAGCAAGACCACGAGGCGGTCGTCGAGCTTGGCGATCGAGTCGATCAGGCTCGTGTCCGCACCCGGCGCGTCCTGCAACTGCTCGTCCTGGACCGTCAGGACCTCTTCGACGCCGGCGACGATCACGCCGGCGGTCTCCGATCCCGCTTCGACGATCACGATCTTGCTGTGCTCGGTGAGCTCGGACGGGACGCCCAGCCTCGCCGCGAGGTCATAGACGGGAACGATCCGGCCGCGAAGGCTGATCACCCCACGAACCCAGTCGGCGCGCGAGGCGACCGAACGGGGCTCGGTGTAGCGGATGATCTCGTGGACTTGCTGGATCGGAAGCGCGTAGTGCTCGGGCCCGAGGGTGAACACGACGAGCTGGCGTGGATTGTTTGCGTCTGGCATTGCTTCTTGCTCCTTGCACGTTCAGACGAGCCGGGGTGGCGAAACCGTTCCCATCAGTGGGTTCGGTAACCGGGTACTCGTCACATGCCCGGAGTAGCTTTAGCTTCCGAGGTGGCGATGCGGCGAGTGGTCTCTTTCGTATTTGCGAAAGCGGCCACTAAGCGTCGCTGGCCGCGGCGGGGTCCTCCGTCGGCGCGGGCACGCCAACCGGCGCCTGGCCGATCACCTCGGTCACGCGGAGCCCGAACTGCTCGTCGATCACGACCACTTCGCCCCGGGCGATCGCCGTGCCGTTGACGAGCAGATCGACGGGCTCGCCGGCCATCCGGTTGAGCGTGATGATCGAGCCCTGGCGGAGCTCGAGCGTCTCGCCGACGGTCATCCGGGTGCGCCCCATCTCGACGCTGAGGTCAACCGGCACGGCGCTCAGGCGGCGCAGGTCCGCGACGCCGTTGAGGCTCGCCGGAGCCGGCTCGCCGGCGCCCGACGGAAGCTGTTCGAGTTCGTAGCTCATCGCTGCTCCTACTGGACTGCCACGTCGGTGAAGAAGACCTGGTCGACCTTGACGTCGGTCTCGGTCTTGATGTCGGTCAGGATCTGCTGCTCGAGGCCGTTTCGCCCCGTCTGGTCGACCAGCGCGCTCGAGCCCTGGTTGGTGACCTCGTTGGTGATGATCGACCGGATCACGGCCTCCTCAGGCAGCGTGCCGACCGTGGCGCCGGCGGCCGGGGTGTTATCGGCGGTGGCGCCGTCGCTTTGGCCCGGCGCCAGTTCGAGCGCCGCGGTAAGCGTGGCGTAGTGCCCGTCTTTGAGGTTGAGCGTGAACTGCTTGGGGAGGATGTAGATCTCTCCTGCGATCTTCGGCTTGACGACCTTGGGCGGCATCAGCTTGCCCTTGGCGACGTAGCCGCCGCCGAGCAGGATGATCGGGAGAATGATCAGGATCTTCTTTTTCATGGGCTCGGGTTCGGGATCGGGGGCGGGATCAGGATGGGGGGACGGGGTTCAGTCGCATCAGCACGATCTCGACACGGCGGTTCTGCGCGCGTCCGGCGGCCGTTGCGTTGCTTGCGATCGGGTGCAGGTCGGCATAACCGACCGCTCCAAGCCGGTAGCGATTGACGCCTCGGCCTATCAGGAAGCGCACGACATTCGTGGCCCTCGCGGTCGACAACTCCCAGTTACTCGGGAACTGTGCGGTCGCGATCGGCTGATTGTCAGTGTGTCCTTCCACGGTGATCGGATGAGTCGGGTCAAGGTTGAGCAGCTGGGCCACCTCGGCCAGCAGCTGGTCGGCGCCGGGCTGAAGGGTGGCCGAGCCCGAGACGAACAGGAGGTTGTCGGTGAGCACGCGGACGACGAGGCCGCGGCGCTCGATCACGGTCTGGACCTTGTTGCCGAAACCGTGGGCCTTGGCGTAGGCGTCGAGCTTCGCCTTGAGCTGGGCGAAGTTTTGTTGCTCTGCGATCGAGGCGCTCATGCTGTTGAGCGCCGCCTGGAGCTGCGCGCTCGTCATCGCCTTGGCGGCGGCGTTGTTGGCCGAGCCCGTGCTGCTGCTCGACCGCGAGGTCGGCGTCGGCACCAGCGGCACGATCGAGGGCACCTCGGCGGTCGCCGGCGTGTGGGCGCTCGTCGACTCCGAGCCTGAAGAGAGGATTGCCCGTCCTCCGGGCAGGATCGAACCCGAGAAGGCCGCCTTCAGTGACTGCTGGAGGACCTGGTACTTGGAGATGTTCACCGACGAGATCGAGAACAGCACCATGAACAGTGCGAACAGCAGGGTGAGCATGTCGGCGTAGGTCAGGAGCCAGCGCTCCTCGTTCTCGTGCTCGACCGCTCCTCCGCGACGCCCGCGCTTGTCGTGGGCGGCCATCGCTACGCGGCTTCCGCTTCGCGCTCGGGCATCGGCGTGACGTTGTCGGCCTCGCCGGCGCCGTCACGTTCGGCCGGGGGCACGAACGAGGTGAGCTTGTCGGCCACCACGCGCGGGTTGTCGCCCGCCTGCACCGAGAGGATGCCCTCGACGGTCAGCGTCCGGAGCTCGATCTCCTCGGCCGACAGCGCCTTCAGGCGGTTGGCCACCGGGAGGTAGATCACGTTGGCCGAGCCGACGCCCATCAGTGTCGCGATGAAGGCAGAGGAGATCGACGGGCCGAGCGTCGCCGGCGCGGACAGGTTCTGGAGCACGTGGACGAGCCCCATGACCGTGCCGATGATCCCGATCGTCGGCGCGAACCCGCCGGCTTTCTCGAACGGCGCGACGCCGGCATGGTGACGGGCGCTCATCGCGTCGATCTCGGCGTCGAGGATGTCGCGCACGAGCTCGGGGTCGGTGCCGTCGACGACCAGCTGGAGGCCCTTCTTGGTGAAGGCGTCGTCGATCTCGGCGATCTGGGCGTCGAGCGCCAGCAGACCCTCTCGTCGTGCCTGTTCCGCGAGTGACACCAGGAGGGTGACGCGCCCCTGGACATCCTGCGGCTCGGCGCTGATCACGCGCTTGTACAGCGCGGGGATCTTCTTCATGCCGTCCATGCCGACGCTCGCCATCGTCGCGCCGGCGGTGCCGGCGATGATCAGGATGAGCGCGGTCGGGTTCATGAACGCGGCCGGGCTGGTCCCGTCCATCATCGCGCCCAACAGAATGCCGACGATCGCGACAGCGATTCCTATGCCGGTTGCGGCCTTCATTACCCGGTCATCGGCCGGTATATGGAAACCTTCAGAGTCACGCCAGTTCGGAGTGGTCGATCGGAGTTGCCGGTCGGAGTTGTGACACCGTCCCACCGGTCGTCTCGCGCTCCTCCTGGCGCCGCTTCATCGCTCCTGCAAGGACCTCGACGCGGTACGCACGCACCGCCTGGCAGACGCGCTGAGGCGTCTCGGCTACGACGATCTTGCCGCCCGTGGCGAGCGTGATCACCGTGTCGGGGTGACCCTCGACGGTGACGATCAAATCGGGATTCAAATGAAATAGCTCGAGCTTGTGCCCGAGGCGATGCAGCGTGATCATTGTTCGGTTCTCCGGTCTCTGGTAACTGGTTTTTATTGGGGGCCCACCCCCCAACCGACCCCTGATCGGAGGAGCGGCATCCCTCGATTGCCGCCCCTCCGCCCAGGGAGGGTGGGGGTGGGTGGGCGCCTAGTCCAATTACTGCTTCATCTGGACGGCCGTCTGCATCATCTGGTCGGCCGTCGTGATCGTGCTCGCGTTGGCCTGGTAGCCACGCTCGGCCTCGATCATGTTGGTGAACTCAGTGCCCATGTCGACGTTCGACTGCTCGAGCTCGCCGCTGATGGTCTTCCCGAAGGTGGCGGTGCCCGGCTGGCCCGCGGTCTCGACACCGGATGCGGCGTTCGCGCTCCACAGGGACCCGCCGTCGCGCTGGAGGCCGGCCTGGTTGGGGAACGTCGCCAGCGAGATATAGCCGGCGGTTATCGTCGTGCCGGCCGCGTTCTGGTAGTTGACGCTCCCGTCCGGGCCGATCGTCACGTTCGTCGACCCCGGCGGGACCACGATCGCGTTGTTCGCTCCACCGGCAGCGTTGGGCTGATAGCCGCCCGAGCCGTTGGACTGCGCGGCGTAGCCCTGGACGTACTGCCCGGTCTGCGTGCACAGGTAGCCCGACGCGTTGAACGTCAGGTCACCCGCCCGGGTGTACTGGGTGGCATCGAACGTCGGCGGGCTGGTGGCGACATTGCCGTTGGCGACGCGGAGCCAGCCGCTGCCCTGGATTGCGACGTCCGTCGCGTTGCCCGTCGACGCGACGCCGCCGGCGGTCATCACGTTGTCGATCGACCCGACCTGCGCCCCGAGACCGACCTGCACCGGGTTGGTGCCGGCGCTGAAGCCGTTGGCCGCGGAGCCCGCGGCGATCAGCTGCGACAGCTCATCGGAGAACTGGGCGCTCTGTGCCTTGTAACCGATCGTGTCGACGTTCGCCAGGTTGTTGGCGGTCACGTCGAGCATCGTCTGGTGTGCGTCGAGGCCGCTGATCGCGGCATACATTCCTGACATCATCGGAACATCCCTGCCTTCCGCGGCCTCCTCGAAGAGGTCCAGCCACTGTTGTTTTTAACCGTGTCACTCATGCGATCACGGCACTATCGATGTTGGTGAACACGTGCTGGCGCATGTGCTCGGATGGCACCGCCGTGATGACGGTGTTGTTCTTGACCGACACCACATAGGCGGTGTTGTCGACGAACACGACGGAGTCGCGCGAGCCCTTTCCCGCTGCCCGCTGAACTCCGTCCGTGAGCCGGCCGAGAGTCGGCTGGTCAAGGTTGACCCCGCGCTGCTGGAGGCGCTCGAGCGCGTGCCGCGAGAATTGCGGCGCGCTCGTCTGCTTCGACAGCAACTCCGCAAACGACGGGCCGGCGGCCGCCTGGCCGCCAGCGGTCTGCGACGCCGGCGTGGCCGGCGTTGCGACCGGAGCGACAGGGCCCGGCGCGACGATCGCGGGATTGGGGAGGACTGAGCTCACTGAACCTCGCTGACGGCCGAGGCGTCAATCCCGGACGTTCCGTTGATCGTCAGGGTGGGGCCAGTGGAGTTGAACTCGACGCTCTGGACGGTGCCGGTGTCGGCGTTGCCAGTGGTCGGGTCGGTGTAAGTCACGTTGTGACCGAGCAGCGCGATCGCGGTCGCGGTGTTCTGCCCCGAAGCGATCGTCGAGGTCGACTGGGCGGTGTTGGTCTCCTGCTCGACCTGAGTGAACTGCGCGAGCTCGGTGACGAACTGCATCGGGTCGCTGCTGTTCGGGTTCATCGGGTTCTGGTTCTTGAGCTCGGCCATCAGCATCTCGAGGAACTGGTTCTGCGTGATCGGGAGCGTGCTCGAGTTCGGGTTCGTCGCGGTCGTGCCGGTGGTGCGGTCGGGTCGTTCCGGTGGTGCTCGTCGTGGGGGTGGTGAAGCTCATCGGTGTCGTCCTTGTCTGATCTGGGTGCGTTCAGGCGAGCACGTTCACGAGCGCGCTGCCCGCCGGCGCCGAAGTGGTTGGCTGTACGGGGTTGCCGGCGTCGGCGTCCTCGTCGCTGCCGGTTGCCCCGCTATTGGCGGAGGAGCTGGATCCGGAGGTCTGGCCGGGATCGGACGTCTGGGAGCCGCCGTCGGCGCGGGCCTCGATGTTGAGGCTCAGCAGGTTGATGCCCGCAGACTGGAACGCCCGGCGGAGATCGTCGCCGCCCTGCGACAGCGTGTCGGCGGTGGCGGCGTGGTCGGTGAGCACCCGCGCCATGACGCCGTCATCGGTGTGCTGGAGCTGGATCCGGATCGTGCCGAGCGACGGAGGCGAGAGCTCGATGCGCGCGGTGGTGGCGCCCTGGCGCGAGGCCATCTCGACGGTCGCCTTCACGGTCTCGATCGCGTGGTCGAGCGTGACGCCATAACGCGTGGGGACCTCGGTCGCCGGCGCAGCGGTCGTGGTAGCGGCGGTCGGGGCCGGCTGGGGCGTCGCCGGGGACACGGTGGGAATGGCATTGCTCGGGACGGGCTGTGAGGCGGTCGGAGTCGTGTGGGCCGCGGGTTGGGTCTGGCCCTGCGTCTGCTGCTGCGCCTGCGCGTCCGTCTGCGCGTCGCCCGAGGTGGTCTGCTGGCCACCGGCCTGCGGGGCGGCCGGCGCCGCGCTCGCGGCCGCGGCCGAAGTCTGCGTCGCGGTTTGCGTCGCCGGCTGTGAGGGAGACGACTTCGCGGTCGCGGTCGCGTCGGGCGTCGGCTGCTGGGGAGCCTGCGGGCCGGCCGGGGCCGGCGTGGCGGGCGCTGTCTGGGAGGTCGGCTGCGCGGGGGTCGAATCGGCGGGCGCGACGTCGGCGGTCGCCTGGTCCTGTGCCGGAGCGGGCGGAGCGGCCACGGGGGTCGTGGTCGGCGCCGGGGCGGCCGCGGTCGTTACCGGCGCCTGGGCGCCGTTAGCCTCAGTATCGGTGGTCGTCGCGGCCGGGGCGGTCGCCGGGGCAGCGGGCGCAACTGCCGCCACGGCTGCGGTCAACTGATCGGCCGCCGAGGGCTGCGGGGGCTGGGAACCGGTCGGCTGGGCCTGCGCCGGCGCCGCGGAGTCCGCGCTCGGCGCGGCGGCCGCGCCCGAAGCGGGAGCCTGCGCCGGCTGCGGCTGAGTGGCGCTCACGACCTGCGCGGCGGCGGCGGCGATGCTCGCGGCATCGGTCGCAGCCGTCGTGGGCTGGTCGCTTTGAGAGCCGGCTCCTCCGGCGCTCTTGGTCTGGCCTTCCGCTACGGCGGTCCGGGCCACGTGGTTGTCGAGGACGCTGGTGAAGGGCGGTCCGGATGATTTTTCCGGGGGCCCTCCGCTCGGCGCCGGCGAGTCCGTACTCGGCGGCGGGAGCGTCGCGGTGACGGCTGGGGTCATGCGGCTCTCCTCCGGAAACTGTTGATTGCAATCTCGTCGAGCGCCAGACCCTCGCGGCGAGCGACCTCGCGCTCGTGGTCCGCGCGCCGGTGCTCCTTCAGACGTTCGAGCGCCTGACGGTCCCGAGCCGCGTGCACGAGCGCCTCACGGCGCTGGGCGAGCTCGAGCTCCTGCCGCTGCAGGTCCTGCCGTGTGGCCTGGTGGGCACGCTCGGCGCGCTCGAGGTAGGCCTGCCGCGCAAGCATGTCAGTCGCGCTGCTGGCCACGCGTGTGGCGTCGACCTGAGCCGCGCGCGCGCCGGCGAGCCGGGTGGCGGCAGCTTCGACCTCGTCCTCGCAGCGGCGATGACGCATCATCGCGCCGGCAAGCTCCTGCTTGGCGGTGTCTTCGCGACGCTCGCGCAGGGCGCGAACGCGTTCGAGGCGGAACCGGAACGACTGTCCGTTCATGCCCCTGTACTCGACCGGGGAGCGGGCGGCTTCAGTGCCGCTGGACGCTTGTCCGAGTCGACGGGGTCGGGGCCGCTTGGGAAGAAACTACGTCCATGCTGAAGTTTCTTCCCGAACCGGGCGCGCTAGGCGCGGAGCTGCAGACCCGGGATCGCGACCGGTGCGCCGGCGACGCCGCCGGGGGGGACCGGGCGGACCGGCACGCCGGCCGGCGCCGGCGCGGGCGGGCCGTCCAGCACCTCGCCGGCGCCTGGCATCCGCCGCGTGAGCTCGGCCGCCAGCCCGAGTAGCTGGGCGTCGGCGTCGTCGACGATGCTCGGTTCGTCGACGCGCTGTTTCAGGAAGGCATCGATCGCGGGGCGCAGGCCGATCGCGGCGTCGAGCACCGGGTCCGTGCCCGCCTGGTAGGCGCCGATCGAGATCAGGTCCTCCTTTTCGCGGTAGGCCGCCAAGGCCGCGCGTAGACGCGTGCCCGCCTCTCGCACCTCCGGCGTGACGATCTCGCCGATCAAACGCGACACGCTCTGGAGCACGTCGATCGCCGGGTAGTGCCCGGAGTGCGCCAGCGATCGCGTCAGAACAACGTGCCCGTCCAAGATGGACCGGACGGCGTCGGCGATCGGCTCGTTCATGTCGTCGCCGTCGACGAGCACGGTGTAGAGGCCGGTGATCGATCCGATGGCGCTCGTCCCGGCGCGCTCGAGCAGCCGCGGCAGCAGGGCGAACACCGAGGGCGTGTAGCCCCGCGTGGCCGGCGGCTCGCCGATCGCGAGCCCGACCTCGCGCTGGGCCATGGCGAACCGGGTGACCGAATCCATCATCAACATCACGTCGCGTCCCGCGTCCCGGAAGTGCTCGGCGATCGCGGTGGCGGTGAACGCGGCCCGGATCCGCACCAGCGCGGGCTGATCCGAGGTCGCGACGACCACGACCGAATGCGAAAGAGCATCACCCAGGTCGCGCTCGATGAACTCGCGGACCTCGCGGCCTCGCTCGCCGACCAGGGCGATCACGTTCACGTCGGCGGAGGTCGACCGCGCGATCATCCCCATCAAAGACGACTTGCCGACGCCCGACCCGGCGAAGATGCCGAGGCGCTGCCCCCGACCGCACGGGACCAGGGTGTCCAGCGCGCGCACGCCCAGCGAAACCCGGTCGGCGATACGCGGGCGTGTCAACGGATCGGGCGGGGCGCCGTTCGTATCCCGCCACGGAACGCCCGAAAGCGGCTCGATCCCATCCAGAGGAACACCCAAGCCGTCGATCACGCGGCCGAGCAGCGGCTCGCCGACGGCCACCCGGAACGGCCGGCCCGTCGGATGCACGCTCGTACCCGGGCCGATCCCGTGGAGCTCGCCCAGCGGCATCAGCAGCGTGCGACCGCCGCGGAAGCCCACGACCTCGCAGGGAACCTGATCCCGCCCACCCCCGTCGCGGCCGTCGCCGACCATGCAGACTTCGCCGATCTCGACCTGGACGCCGGTGGCCTCGATGATCAGCCCGATGAGGTCGCTGACCCGGCCGACGCGACGAGACAGATCGGCGCCCTGGAGCGCCCGCGCGGCGACAGCCAGGCTAGACATCGGCGGTGGGCTCGCGCGCCAGGGCGGCGGCGACGATCTCGCGGGCCCGCCCAAGCTGGGCCTCGAAGCCCGAGTCGATCTCGCCCGAGTCGGTCCGCGCGATCGCTCCTCCGCGTCCGATCCGCCGGTCGGACTGGACGCCGAGGTGCTCGATGCCGCCGAGCTCGGACTGGAGTTGTTCGACGCACTCGCTGACGATCTCCAGATCGTCCGGGTTCACGACCAGCGTCACCCGGCGACGTTCGGAGAGGTGGCGAAGCGCGTTCCGTCCCACGTCAATCACGCGCTCGGGCTCGACCGAGATCGCGCCGGCGAGGATCTGCTCGGCAAGGTGCATCGCCATCTCGACGGCGTCCTGCTCGAGCTCGGCCCTGACCTGCGCCCGCAGCTCGGAGATCGCGTCAGCCGCGCCCGCGATCGCGGCGACCGCGGGCGCGGCCTCGCTCCGGGCGGCGGCCAGCCCGGCGGCGCGCCCCTCGGCCTCGCCGGCGGCCCACGCCTGGGCGCGGATCTGCTCGGCCTCGGCGCGGACGGCCGACAGCACGTCCGCGATCCCGTTCGAGGTGCCCGGAGGCGGGGCGTCGAGCTGCCGGAAGGCGTAGTTTTGAATGGGATCCCCGCCCACCCCGCCGCCGACCCTCCCGCCCGCGTCTGACTCAGACAACTGCGTCTTCCTCGCCGCGCGAGAGCACCAGGGCGCCGGCCTCCTCGAGCTTGCGCACGATCGCCACGATCCGTCCCTGGGCCTCCTCGACGACGCGCTTGCGCTGCGGCGGCTGGTACGCCATCTCCTCGACCAGCATCGTCGCGCCGCGCTCCGACATGTTCGACAGGATCCGCTCCTTGACGTCGTCGTTGACGCCGCGCAAAGCGAGCGCCAGATCCTTCTGATCGGCTTCCCGCAACACCAGCTGAATCGAGCGGTCGTCGAGCTTGACGATGTCCTCGAACACGAACAGCAGGCGACGGACCTCGGCCGCGAGCTCCTCGTCGGCCTCGGTGAGCGAGTCGAGCACGTTGCGCTCGGTCGAGCGGTCGGTGTGGTTGAGGATCTCGGCAAGCGACTTGATCCCGCCCGCGGCGCGGACGTATTCCTGCTGAACGACGCTGTCGAGCTTCTTCTTCATCACGCTCTCGACCTGCTTGACGACGTCCGGGCTGGTCTCGCTCATGCGCGCGATGCGAACGGCGATCTCGGCCTGCTCAGTCCCCGGCAGGTTCGCGAGCACCTGGGACGCGAGCGTGGTGTGAAGGTTGGCGACTACGAGCGCCACCGTCTGCGGCGACTCGTTACGCAGGAAGGTCACGAGCTGCTCGGCCGGCGTCCGGCGCAGGAACTCGAACGGGCGCATCTCGATCACGCTCGACAGCCGCCCGATGATTTCGAGCGCCCGCTCCGGGCCGAGCGCGCGCTCGAGCACCTCGCGCGCGTAGTCGACGCCGCCCGACAGCAGCGAATCGTAGGCCTCGACCGTGAGCGCCAGCTCCTCGAACACGGCCTCGGTGACTCTGTGGTCGACCCGGTGAAGCCCCGCCATCTCCAGCGACAGCGTCTCGATCTCCTCGTCGCGCAGGTGCTTGAACACCTCGGCGGCGCGATCGGGACCGAGGGCCACGAGCAGCACGGCCGCCTTCCTGCGGCCCTTGATCTCGAGCTTGCGCTTCGCCGCGGGCGTGGGGGCGGCCGGGGCGCTCGCGGGTGCCTTTTCCAGTTCGGCGGCCATCGGAGTGACCGACTAGTCCTCGCTCATCCAGGCCCGCACCTGCTGGGCAACGCGATCGGGGTCGCGCTCGACCAGCTCTTCGACCTGGCGCTTGGGGACGTTGACCGGGGACCGCAGGCGCTTGACCTCGGTCGGGGGCTCGTCGCCCGAGACGAGCGCCGTGAGCGGGCGCGGCGCGTCGAGCTCCCGCAGCCAGGTGGGCTGGCCGGCGAATGTCTCCTTCTCGCGCCGGCGGAGGTTGCGCCGCATGAAAAACAGGAACAGGAGGGCGCCGAGACCGATGATCGCGTACTTGGCGTAGCCGATCATCTTCGTCGTCGAGGCCGGGGCCGGGGCAGCGGCGGGCTTCGCGAACGCGATCTGGGATACCGACAGGCTGTCGCCGCGCTTGGCGTTCAGGCCGACGGCGCCGGCCACCGCGTTCTTGATCGCCGGGATCGCCGAGGCCGGCACCGACTTGTCGACCAGCACTGACACGGTCTGGTTGGTGACCGCGCCCGGCGCGATGACCGCGTGGGTGACGGTCTTGTCGACGCCGTAGGTTGTGTTGGCGGTCTTGTTCGAGTAGTTCGAATTGCTGCTGCCGGCGGTCGCGGCGTAGGCCGGGATCGTGCCGGTGGTGCCCGCGGCAGTCGGGCTCCCGCCCTTGAGGGTCTCGGTCTGCGTCTGCGCGGTCAGCGGCACGCCCTTCTTGCCGTAGGTGAGCGTGTCCGACGTCGCCTGGTTGGCGTTCACGTTGGCGTTGACCACGACCTGGGCCTTGCCCGGGCCGAGCGTTTGCGTGAGCAGGGCCGTGGCCGCGGCCGCCGTCGTCGAGTCGTACTGCTGGTCGGCCGTCTGCTGCGAGGTGCCGCCGCCGGCCGTGCCGCCGGCGCCCGACGCGGGCCACAGCAGCGCTCCGGTCGAGTCCGTGATCGTGACCTTCTGGTCGGACAGCCCCTGGACGCTCGAGGCGACGAGCTCGGCGATGCCCCTGACGGAGCTCTGGTCGAGCGAGCCGGAGTCGGAAAGCAGCACCGAGGCGCTAGAGCTCTGGCTGTTGTCGCCGAACAGCTGGTCCTGCTGGTTGGGGAGGACCAGGTTGACGGTGGCGGAGTCGATGCCCTGAATCTGCTCGATCGTCTGGTCGAGCTGACCCTCGAGCGCACGCTGGTAGGTGACCTGCTGCTGGAAGTTCGAGGCGCCGAGCTGCGAGCTGTTGAGCAGCTCGAAGCCGGGTTGCGTGCTGCCGACCCCGAGCAGGCCGGCCGACGCCAGTGCGATTCGCGCCTGGCCCGTCTGGCTCGAGTCGACCGCGAGCGCGGTGCCGCCGTTCTGGATCTGGTAGCCGATGCCCTTCGAGGACAGCGTGCTCTCGATCTTGCCCGTCTGCGCCGGGTCGAGGCCGGTGAGCAGCGTCGAGTAGCTCGGCGCGGACGCGAACTGCATGATCACGACGAGGAACACGATCGCGGCGGCGATCGACCCGCCGACCATGGCCCAGCCCTTGGGCGTGAGCTTTCCGATGAATTGACGAATGTCCATGGTGGCGGGGGTGGGTGGGTGGGAACCTGGTTCGGTGCTGGGGGGCTACATCTGGGTCTGGAAGACCGTGTTGACGGCGTCGGCGAGCTTGGTGCGGACCTGCGAGGCGAGGTCCATCGCCAGCGACGCGTTCTCGACCGAAGTGATCGCCTGCGTCGGGTCGGTCAGCTGGCCGGTGGCGAGCTGCTGCGACGCCGTGGTGGCGTTGGCCTGCGTCGCCTCCAGGGAGTTGATCGCGCCCGTGAGCGCGCTCCCGAAGCTGCCGTCGGTGCTGCCGGTGGCGTTCGTGCCGGCCGCCGGGCTCTGTCCGACGCCGCCGACTCCGCCCACGCTCCACTCGCTCGGGCCGAGCGGCCCGACTGCTCCTGAGATGGCCGGGATCATTTCAGGAGATCCAGGGTCTTCTCGTACATCGTCTTCGCGGTGGTCATCGCGGTCACATCGGACTCATACGACCGAGACTCGTCGATCATGTCGACCATCTCGTTCACCGAGTTGACGTTCGGCATCTTCACGTAGCCCTGGGAGTTGGCCGCCGGGTTACCGGGGTCGTAGACCTCCTGGTCGGGCGTGGGATCGCTGACGATGCCCGCCACCTGCACGCCGCCGGCTGCGCTGCCGTTGACCTGAGCGCTGCCGGTCGGACTGGAGCCCATCGCGCCGGCGAGCGCGTCGCCGAACCCGCCCCCGACCTGCTGGAGGACGACCTCCTGGCGCTGATACGGCTGCCCGTTCGCACCCTGGGTGGTGTCGGCGTTGGCGAGGTTCTCGGACGTCACGTCCATGCGCGTGCGCTCGGCCGTGAGCCCGCTGGCGGCGATGCTGATCGCGTCGAAGAAGCTCATCAGGTCTGGCCCATCCCCATCGCGTTCTCGAGGATCGACTCGCGCTGCGCCGCGACCTGGGTGAGCGTCTCGTACAGGAGGCCGTTGGAGGAGAGCGCGGCCTGCTGCTGCTCGGGGCTGACGCCGTTTCCGTCGGCGCTCGTGGCCTGCTGCACCGAGTAAGGCTGAAAGGTGACCGAGGTGGGCGACTGTCCGGACGAGAGCGCCGAGGAGAGCGTCGACTGGAAGTTGACGTCCTCGGGCTGGTACCCGGGCGTGTCGACGTTCGCGAGGTTGTTGGTCAGCAGCGTCTGACGGAGCATCGAGCCGCTCATGGCGGACTCGAGGGCTTGCTGCGTGGTGTCAAGGAGGGACATGAACAGGTCTCTGAAAGACGCGCCCTCCTTGGGCTCGGTCACGACTCGATCCATCGAGTCCTCCCATGAATCGGCGCGCGGTCTCGATCCTTTAATGGGCCTCGCTGCGCTCGGCGTCCGCCGGATGAGTCGGGGCAGGCGCGCCTGCGAGGCGGGATGCCGAGCGCGCCGTCGCCCCGACCGCCACGTGCCCCGTCCGGACGGGGTCTGATGGCCCCATGGATGCCGCGAAGCGGCCCATTAAGCGAATCGCGCCGGGCACGGACCCTGGGGCCCGCACCCGGCGCGTGATGCCTGGATCGGAATACCGATTAGGCGAGGGTGAACTGCCTGACGAGCCGCTCGAGCTCTTCCGCGGTGCGGGCGAGCTCGGTGGCGGACGCAGCGATCTCCTCCGTCGAGGCACTCGTCTGCTGCGTCGAGGCGCTCACCTGCTCCGAGGAGGCGCTCGATTCCTCGGCGACCGCAGCCACCGAGGTCATGCTGTCCTGCACCCGGCTGCCGGCGGCAGCGATCTCCTGGATCGAGCCGGCAATTTGTTCGACCCGGTTGCCGACATCCAGGACGGCACCCGAAATTCGCGCGAACGCCTCGCGGGCCTGCTCGACCGTGGCGGCGCTGTCCTCGGTCTGCCTGGCGCCGTCTTCGACAACCTCGACCACGTGGCGGGTCTCCTGCTGGATCTCCTGGATCAGGGTCGAGATCGAGGAGGCAGCGGACTGAGACTCTTCGGCGAGCTTGCGGACCTCCTCGGCGACGACCGCGAAGCCGCGGCCCTGCTCGCCGACGCGGGCCGCCTCGATCGCGGCGTTGAGCGCGAGCAGGTTGGTCTGCTCGGCGATGCCGGTGATCGTGCCGACGATCTCGCCGATCTGCTCGCTCTTGGCGTCGAGCGAGCGGATCGCGCCTGACGCCTCGGCGCTCGAGTCGCGGATCGCCTGCATCGCGTGGGTGGCCTGAGTCACGGCCTGCGCGCCCTCCTCAGCGATCGAGCGGGCCGCGGCAGCCGCCTCGGCGGTCTGCTGCGCGCCTTCGGCCGACGCTTGGGAAGCCGCCGCCACGTCGTCGCTGAGGATCTTCGCCTCGTTGATCGAGCGGACCTGATCCTCGGCCCCGGCGGCCACCGAGACGACCGCCTGCGCGATCTCGCCGACCGCGCGACCGGCCTCCTCGGAGGTGTTCGCCATCTGCTGCGAGGACAGCGAGAGCTGCTCGCTGGTCGTCGAGATCTCGCGCAGCATCCCGGCCACCTTTGTGCGCGTGGCGTTGTAGGCCGTGACGCTCGCCTTCGTCTTCGCGACCATCCCATTGAAGGTGCGCGTCAGCTCGCCGATCTCGTCTTCGCGGTCGGCGTCGATCTCCTCGAGCTCCGGCCGGACCTCGCGCGTGAGGTCGCCGTGGGCGATCGCGTCGAGGCCGTGCTCGAGCTCGGCGAGGGCCCCGGCGTCGAGGCTCTGGATCCCGCCGAGGAGCTCCTCGATCCGGCGGCTGAAGTCACGCGAGATCGTGAGGCTGATCACGGCGGCGAACAGCACCGCGGCCAGTGCGACCACGAGCATGAGCGTCTTCGAGCTGCCTGTCCAGGCAAGCGCGATCGCGACCATGAATATGAGTGACACGGCCATGAAGGCGGCGATCAGCTGGCGGCGGACGGATGAGGTCAGGAATGACACGGAGGGCTGAGTCCTTTCGGGGGTGGAACGGTCAGTTGAATCGACCGCCACCCTGGAAAGCTTGAGCCGAACAACGCCGGCATGGGCGGCCGCGGGGCGGGTTACGCGGCCCGGGCGGTGCCGGCGGCCGGAGTGGGGTTCCAGCCGGCGATCTGAACGCTGGGATCAGCGGTCAGGGAGATGTCCACGGGAGCGCCAGGACCGCTGATGACGCGCACCACGGGGCGGTCGGGGGCTAGCTCGGAAACGCTGACAACGACCGCCCGGCGGCCGTCCGCGAGCTCGACCTCGACGCCCGGGGGGAACGGGGCGACCCGGCGGGAGAACACGTCGATGATCGTCGGGTCGAACTGCGTGCCGGCGCCGGCGAGTATGGCCTGGAAGGCGACGTGGGCGGGCTTGGCGGGCGCGAACGCGCGCTCGGAGGTGATCGCGTCGTAGACGTCGGCTACCGCCGCGATCCGCGCCATCTCGTGGATCTCTCCGCCGTTCTTGCCCTCGGGATAGCCGCTGCCGTCCCAGCGCTCGTGGTGGCGGAGCATGCAGGCCTGGACCAACGGGCACCAGGCGCCGGTGTCGCGGACGAGCTTGACGCCCGCCTTGGGGTGAGTCTGGACGATCGCCCACTCTTCCTCGGACAGCTTGGCGGGCTTGTTCAGGATCGATTCGGGGATCACGAGCTTGCCGATATCGGACAGGAGCAGCCCCATCCCGAGCCGGAACAGGCGCTCCTCGTGGCGGTCGTCCTGACGCTCGCCCTTGTAGTCGAGCCAACCCTGCTCGATGATCAGGCGGCGCCCGATCAGGAGCCCGAGCGCGGTGACATCGATCGGATGCTGAAACTGGTAGGCGTCGGCGGCGCACAGGTCGTCGAGCACGACGGCCTTTCCGTCTGACTCCTCGATCTCGAGCAGGATCTCATCGACGACCTCCGACAGCTGGTCGGTGGCCTCCTCGTCGAGGGGCCGGCCGGCGCCAACCGCCTGCCTGGCCTCGTCGTGCAGGTCGGCGAGCGCGCGCGTGGCCTTCCCGCGGGTCTGGGCGCCGATCGCCGGCTGAGGATCGATGCCCTGGCTGAACTGGTCCTCGACGTAGACGCCCAGGATCCCGGCGCGGCGGAGGTGCTCGATGTAGCGAGCGTTGAGCTTCGCGCCCGCCCGGAGCAGGGGAGCGGCGTCGCGCCCGGTGAGAATGTCGCGGGCGAGCGTCGTCTCCTCTTGAAGGTTGGCGGTGGCTACGAGCCTCATGCCCCGCAAATCGGCAGCAAATTCCGAACCTTTAATGCAGCTGCGCTAGGCCGTGGCCTGCACATGCCGGCGCGGCTCGCGCGGTGGCGAATAACCGCGGGCCGTGCGGCCGACGCGCTCGACGTTGGCGGCGTCGAGCAGGAGCGCCTCGCGGAGGCGCAGGATCTCAATCTCGAGGCGCTTGTTCATAAGCGCGGCGCGCTGAAGCGCGGGGCGGGCGGAGGCGGGCGGCGTCGCGGGAAGGTTCGCGATCACCGCCTCGCGCTCGGACCTCAGGGTCTCCAGCGCGTCGTAGTCCCGGGTGCAGATCAGCTCGAGCTCGCGCTCGATCAGCCGGGCGAGAGCCTCGTAGGGCGCTGTCTGGTGCTCGCGGCGGCTGTGCTCAGCCGAGCTCATGCTGCCCGCTGATCGCGGCCCAGGCGTCGCGAAGCTCGCCGAGCAGCTTGCTGACCTGCTCGAGCTTCTTGGCGTCGCGATCGAACCGGGCCTGCTGGAGGTGACGAAGGCAGAACAGATAGATGGCTTCCAGCCGCTGCGCGACCTCGCCCTGCTCCATGTCGAGGGTGTCGCGGAGGTGCTGGATGATGTCCTCGGCGCGACGGAGCTTGCGATGCGAGAGCTCGATCTGCTGGTTTTGCATCGCGACGCCCGCCTGGAACAGGAACCGGCGGGCGCCGTCGTAGAGCATCACGACGAGGATCTCCGGGGGGGCGCTCAGCACGGCGCTTTCGCGGTAGGCGTTGGGCGAGGCGGCGGCTGGGGGGGTCATCGAGAGGGTCTCCTAGGCGAGGTTGAACTGAGCGACCAGTCCCTGAAGATGCTCGGCAGTAGTCGCGAGCTCTTGAGCGGACGCGGCGATCTGCTGAGTCGAGGCGCTGGTCTGCTCGGTCGTCGCCGAGGCGTTGATCGCCGCGGCCTGCTCGGTCACAGTCGCGCTCAGCTTGTCGAAGTCGGCCTGGGTCTGGTTGGCGACGCTCGCGCTGGCGACGGCGTTGTATCTCGCGAGATCGGACCGCAGCGTGGCCGCCATCGCGCGAACTTGAGCGGTCGGCGCGTGCAGCGCCAGCCACGTCAGGTCGGAGTTCGCCTGCTGGTAGCCCTGGGGCGTCTGCTGGTTGGTGACGGTCAGCCAGCCTTCATACGCGTCGCGCTCCTTGGCGAACACCGCGAACGTCGACTGGGACTGCCTAGCCTTCGTACGGCCGGTGACCAGCCCGTTGACCGCGACCCCGATGCAGATCGCCGAGACCGCGGCGAGCGCGAGGACGAGGCCGATGAGCTTGCCGCGGACGCCGATGGACACGACCTTGCCTGAGACCGGAGGAGTTCGTCATGGGCCGAACATCGGCCGCGGCGGCCACAATTTGAGCTACGCGACCGGCAGGGCGCTGATCTGGCTCGTCAGCCAGCTACTCGTCGACTGGCTCGAGGACAGCGCCGCCTCCATCTGGGCGAACTCCTGGACCAGGTCGTTCTGCTTCTGCGTGTTGGCCACGTTCAAGTTGTCGATCTGATTGGTCAGGTAGCTGATCTGGGTGTCGTCACCCTGAACCCGGGAGTCGATCGTTCCGCCGGGCGAGGCCTCGTTGTTGACCATGAACGAGAAGTTGATCGACCAGCTCTGGAGCATCGATTTCACGGCGCTGCCGTTGGTCGTCAGCGCCGCGGTGAGCGCGGTGGTGTTGAGCGTCAGCTGGCCGCTGATCGAGCTTTGCGACGGGGCGCCGGTGCCCGACGCAGCGCCGGTGCTGACGCCGATGTCGAGCATGCTCGTGATGCTGCCGGTAAGTCCGCCGAGGGTCGCGTCCATCTCCTGGCGCATGTTCGAAAGCATCGACTGGAGGTCTTGATCGCCGAACAGCGTCCCCTGCGTGGGGTCGCTGCTCGACGGCGTCTGGGCAAGCTGGGTCTGGATCTGGGTGACCGCCGCGTTGTAGTCGGTGACGAACTGCTGGATGGCGGTCGTGATGTTCTGCGTGCTGGGCGCCGGGCTCGAGACGGTCACGGTCACCGGCGTCGAGCCGGTGATGCCGTTGAGGCTGAGCGAGACGCCCGGGATCGTCTGGGTCGCTCCCGGGTTCGTGGTCGAGTTGGGAGTGCCGCTCACGGGCGCGCCGCTGATCGTGTTCGAGGACGAGTACTGGGTCGCGCCGCCGTTGATCGTGTACTGGGCGTCGACGCCGGCTTGTGCGTACTGCGTCTCCTCGGTGAGCGCGCCGGCGGTGTCGGTGACCGCGATGAAGCTGCCGGCGGTGGCGGGTGCGCCGGTCGCCCGGTCGGACAGGACCACGGTGGCCGGGCCGTTGGTCGGCGACGACGTCACGGTCGCCCACACGCTGGCGTTGCTGTTGGAGTTGATCGCGTTGACCATGTCCTGCGCGCTCGCGCCGGCCGCGAGCGAGATCTGCTGGCCGTCGATCGTGACCGTGTCCGCCGAGGTCGGGCTCGTGAACTGGAACGTCCGCTGTGAGGCGCTCGCCAGCTGCGTGACCGAGACCTGATAACCGCCCACGACCGCGCCGTTGTTCGATGTCGCGGTGGCGCCGATGAGCGTCGGGTTGGTCGATGTGATCGTCTGGGTGAACGCGAACAGCGAGGGGCTCCCGAGCGCCTGGGCATCGTCGGCCACCTTCGTCAGGGCCGCCTGGATGCTCTTCAGCTGGGTGTTCATCGCCGTGAGACCCGTCTGCTGATTGGTGAGGTTCGTGACCTGCTGCTGCTGGGTGGCCATGAGCGCGGTCACGATTGCGTTCGTGTCCAGGCCGGAGGCCAGCCCGGTGACCTGCAGCGGCGTGCTTCCGCCGAGCGACTGAAGCTGGTCGCCCGTCTTGTACGAACTGGAGCTGGTCGTAGAGCTCGTGCCCGAGCCGACGGATTGAGTTGACATGGCCTCTGAACCTCTCTGGCGCTGTTGCTCTGGCTTAGTTTGAGGGCGTGGGGAGCGGACCGCCCGAGGCGACGTCGAGCGCGGTGCTCGCCGGGACCGTGAACAGCAGGTTCCCGTGGACGTCGTGGACCTCGACGGACAGCTTGCCGGTTGCCTCGTTGACCTTGAAGCGCATTTCGCTACCGCTCGCCTTCAGGTTGTGGTACGCCTGATTGGCGACGCCGATCGCGTCGTGCACCTCGTCGGGAGGGCTCGCGGGGATCGTGTCCACGGTCACCGTCTCGGCCTCGCTCGCGGACGACGAGGTCGCGGCGGGCGGGCGCGAACTGCCCGCTGCCGGCGTTGCGGCGGGCGTCCGGCCCACCGACCCGATGTCGAAGCTCATTGCATTCCTCCTTGGATGCGTCGGTTCCTACCTATGTGGCGGGGTTCCTTTCCCGCTCAGGTGGGGTAATCGAGCGCACCGCCGAGAACTTGAGCGCCTCCTTAGCTTTCTGTCGAGTTGTCCGGGTGGCCGGGCGGCTGTCGAGTTGTCCGGGTCAGGTGGCCCGCTGACGAGTTGTCCGGGTCAGGCGGCCGCCGCGAGGATCTCCCGCGCGCCGGCGCTGGTCGGATCGGCTTTGAGGACCTCGCCCGCGAACACCGCGGCGTCGTCGAGCTGTCCGTTCGCCCGGGCGACGCGCGCCAGACCCAAGAGCGCGCGTACGTCCGGGGTGGTCTCGCAAACCGCCATCCACTCGATCGCGGCCGACTGGAGGAAGCCGTTCTTCAGGTACATCGAGCCAAGCAGCTCGCGCTGCTCCCGCTCCGGCGTCGCCGAGTTGCCGAGGAGCGTCGTCAGCTTCTCGAAGGTGTCGAAGTCGTGGGCGCTGAGCAGCGTCTCGAGGATCACGCCCAGCAGTGGGACGCCCGCGGCCGGGAGCTTGCGGGGCTGCTGCTCGCGCGTGTCGGTGGCGATCTCGGCCCAGCCGGTGAACACCTCGAGCTCGGCGGCCGGGACGCCGGCGCGGGCGGCGCGAGCGGTGGCGGCTTGCGCCTTGTCGATGTTCCCGGCTGCGATCAGGCTCCAAAGCTCGATCCGGCAGGCCAGGCCGGCGAACGGGTCGTCGTCGGCGATCCGCTGGGCCTCGTCTGCGGCGTTGGCGTAGTCGCGCTCGTTCAACAGGGTCTCCGCGAGCTGGACGCGAACCTCCGAGCTGGTCGGGCGGGCGTCGAGGACGGCCCGGAACTGGTTCTCGGCCGCGGCCATCGCGCCGTGGCTGAAGAACGTCGTCGCGAGCACGTGGCGTGCGGCCGGCGTCAACTCGGGGACGCTATTTTCGATCTTCTCTGCCACTTCTGTGGCTGGGCTGCCGCTGCGGAGCAGGGTGGCGGCGTACGGCGCGACCACACTGACCACGTTCGGGTGCTCTGCGATGCACGAATCGAGGAGCGTTCTGGCCTGCTCGAGCTCGCCGCGACGGGCGTGCAGATCGGCCAGGGAGATCCGGGGGAGATAGGTGCCGACGCCGAGCGACCCGCCGAACCGCGGCGGGGCGTCGCCCATCTCGATGCAGCGCTCCCAGTAGCCGATCGCGTCGTCCTCGCGGTTGAGCGCCAGCGACGCCAGTGCCAGATCGAACACCA
This sequence comes from uncultured Solirubrobacterales bacterium, assembly GCA_963737055.1. Lineage (GTDB taxonomy): Bacteria > Actinomycetota > Thermoleophilia > Solirubrobacterales > Solirubrobacteraceae > Palsa-465. Next base: position 210,841 of record CAVTRE010000008.1, read on the forward strand.
CGTCCGTGAAGCCGGGGAACCGGTTGAGGGCGTCCTCCGCGCGTGCGATCGCCTCCTGGGGACGGTTGCATCGCCGCAGAGCGGTCACGAGCCGGTGGAGCAGCACCGGGACGTAGTCGCGGTCCTCCTGGCCCTGACTCCGGACGAGGCTCCACGCGCTGTCGAGCTCGGTCAGCGCCGAGGCGTAGTCGCCGATCACCGCGTACTCGGTGCCGAGGTTGAAGTGCAGGAAGGCGTCGGAGGGGCTTTCGGCCTGCTGGGCTTTCAGCAGGTCGAGGTTGCGCTGCGACTTCTCCTTGGCGTTGCGGACGGCGCCGAGGTAGCCGTAGTGCTCGACTCGCACCGAGCTCTGTTCGACCCGCCCGGCGGCGTAAAGCGGCAGGTTGTGCGCGATCTGCTCGTGGAGCCGGCCCTCGAAGCGGTAGTTCGGGCGGTTCCGGAACACGCGCAGCGCGTTGTTGGTCATCGCGGCGCCGTCGCCGAGCTCGCCCGTGTAGCTGGTCTCGACGACGTAGAAGGCCTCGCGCCACGTGCGGCCGGTGAGATTTCGTAGTCGGTCGACGTCGTCGGCGACGAGGACCTCGTCGGCGTCGAGGTAGATGATCCAGTCGCCGGTGGCTGCGTCAAAGGAGGCGTTGCGGGCCTCGGAGAACGAACCCGTCCATGGCTTTTCGATGACGGTGGCGTTGTGGGCGCGGGCGATCTCGATCGTGCGGTCGGTCGATCCCGTGTCCACGATCACGATCTCGTCGACCGCCGGCGCCACCGCGGCCAGGCACCGGGGGAGCATCTCCTCCTCATCCTTGACGATCATGCACAGGCTGAGTTTCAGGTTTGCGGCGGGGCGGGCCTGCTTGGCGATGACCTTCGCCTTGGCGGCGAGACCCGGGACGGAGGCGTGGAGCGGCTTCAGCGAGCGGCCGCTCTGGCTGGCCTCGCGCCGGCGGCGGCCGAGTTCATTGAGGTTGCGCTTGAGGTGGGGGAGCGCCGGGTCGAGGTCGTGGGCGGCCTTGAAGATCGCGTGGGCGGCGTCGAGGCTCCACAGCTCGTACAGGGCGACGCCGGCGTAGTTGAGCAGGACCGGCTCGCGCGGCTCGGCGTCGAGCGCGTCGATGGCCCCGGCGGCGACGGCGGCAAAGCGCTGGGTGGCCTGGGTGGAGGACGCCGCCTGGCCGGCTGCGGTCAGGCCCTCCTCGATCAGGCGCACGCGGGCGTGGTAGCGCGCGTGGGGGTCGTCGTGCTCGGCGGCTCTTTCGAACAGCGACTGGTAGCTCTTGAGGTCATTCGTCGCGAGGTGGGCGCGGGCCTGGTTCGCGAGTTGGTTGCCGAAGCCGGCGCCCTGCGCGGGCGCGAGGGCGATCGGGAGTCCGACGCCGGCGGGGGCGCCGGCGCCGTCAGCAGGCGTGGATATGCCGGTGAGGCGAAGTGCCATACGAGGGAACCGCCTTTCCGAGGGAGGGCAGGCTTTCGGGTTCATCGGCACGGTGGCCGAAAGGTTGAGCCGTCGGTGGCGGTGGCGGCGGGGGTGCGGATGCGCGGATGGGTCACGAGTGCACATTCGACCTTCGCCGGCCGGCGAGTGTGGTCTGGTGACCCGTATAGGTGCCCGAATGCACATCCGGCACCGAAACGGTGGCGAGTGTGCGCTTATGACCCTAGACCCGGCGGCGCGCCGTCGCCTTGGCGTCGAGCTGGTACGCCCACGCGAGGGTCTCCGCCACCGCCTTCCACATCGCCTCGGGCACGTCGCCGCCGAGCTCGAGCTTGCCGAGGGCCTCGGCCAGCGCGGGGTCGTGGCGCACCGGAACGCCGGCCTCGCGCGCGGCCGCGATGATCCGGTCGGCCACGAGCCCGACGCCGGTGGCGGTGATGCGGGGGGCGCGCTCCCCGTGCTCGTAGTGGAGCGCGGTGGCGCGCCGCCGGGGCGGCGGCTCAGGCATAGACGTCGAGCGGCTCGCGGCGCGGGGAGATTTCGACCGTGACCGGCCGCCCGAGCGCCTCGGTGAGAGCGTCACGTAACTCGCCGGCGCCGTCGACGGCGCCCTGGTAGGACTCGCCGGCGCGCAGCGTCGCGGACAGCCGGAGCGACCCCGAGTCGAGATCGAATCGAAGATCGACTGCGCCGAGCGCGGGCGCGTCGTAGCGGAGGGCCAGCGAGTGTCGGTCCGCGCCGTCTCCCGACCCAGAGCCGCCGCCGCCGTCGCTGGTGTCACGCTCGGTCACCCGCAACGTGCCGCCTCCCGGGAGCGGGACGGCGTCTCCGGCCGCCGCCGTCGGCAAACCCTGGCCGGACAGGCTCAGCTCGACTCGCTCCGCGCTCACGTGGCGCACGGTCAGCCGCAGCTCCTGCCCGGCCTGGATGTCGTTGGGTAGCGCCGCGTCGATCACCGCGCCGGCGATGTTGAGCGACCCGCGACCGAGGCCGTCGGCCGTGACCACCCGCGCCATCAGGGCTCGCCCGGGCGCGATCCGGAGCTCGGCGCCGAGCACGGCCTTGATCAGACGAATGTCCACGTTGATCGGGTCCATGCCTCAAGGATGATGAAGGACGGGCGACTACCCGGGGCGATGGATACCGGCCTCTACATTGCAGCGTCCGGGATGCTCGCCCAGCAGGTCAGGGAAGATCAGCTGGCAAACGATCTCTCCAACGCCTCCACGCCCGGTTACAAGACCGACGCTTCGGTCCAGTCGGATTTCGGGTCGATGCTGCTCGCCAACACGGCGACCGGCCAGCCGATCGGTCAGATCAACACCGGCGTACAGCTCGGCACCCCGGTCACGAACATGACCCCACAGTCACTGCATTCGACCGGCCAACCACTCGACTTCGGGATCGCGGGGACCGGCTTCTTCGCCGTGCGCACCTCCCAGGGAGTCCGCTACACCCGCGACGGCCAGTTCGCCGAGGACGCCCAGGGCCTGCTCGTCGACGGACAGGGCAACGACGTGCTCTCCCAGAACGGCGCCCCGATCGCTGTCAGCGCCCAAGGGACCGTCCCGGCGTCGTCGCTCGGCGTGTTCAACGTCAATAACCCCACCAAGCAGGGCGACAACTACTACACCGGCGCGGCCGGCGGCCGCGGTGCCGGGGTCGTCAAGCAGGGCGAGCTCGAGGACTCGGCGGTCGATGCCGTCAACACGATGGTCCACATGATCACCGCAACCCAGACTTACCAGGCCGGCGAGAACGCGATCCAGACGATCGACTCGACCATGCAAGAGAGCGCGTCGTCGGTGGGCTCGCTAGGAGGCTGATAGATGCTCGAAGGTCTTTACTCCGCGGCCTCCGGCATGGAGGCGCAGCAGGCGCAGTTCGACGCCGTCTCGAACGACATGGCGAACGTCGACACACCCGGCTACCAGTCGACGATCGTGGGCTTCCATGATCTGCTCTACAGCAACGGCAATTACGGCTCGAACGTCCCGACGGGCGCCGGCGCCGAGGCCGAGCAGATGGGCCGCGACCAGACTCAGGGCGCGATCCAGCAGACCGGCCAGCCGCTCGACGTCGCGGTCGAGGGCCAGGGCTTCATCGAGGTCCGCCGGCCCGACGGCACGATCGGCCTGACCCGCAACGGCTCGCTCCAGCTCAACAACAAGCGCCAGCTCACCACTCAGACCGGGATGCTGACGCAGCCCCCGATCACAATTCCGGCGGGCGTCGACCCGAGCCAGGTGTCGATTGCGTCGAACGGCACCGTGTCGGTCGGCAAGCAGACACTCGGGAAGCTCTCGCTCGTCGACGTTCCCGCGCCCGACGGCCTCGTGGCCGACGGCGACAGCGTCTTCTCCGCGACCGCCGCCAGCGGCGCGATCCGAGCCGCGAAGGGCGCCTCCGTCCAGCAGGGCGCGCTCGAGGGCTCGAACGTCGACATGGGCGCCGAGATGAGCAAGATGATGGCGGCCCAGCAGCAGTACTCGATGGGCAGCAACGCCATCAATTACGAGGCGCAGATGATCTCGATCGCCAACCAGATCAAGCCATGAGCGTCCTGTCGGCATCGGGCCTCACGTCGTACGACTCGCCGCTTACGTCGACGAACGTCCCGGTGGTCGACGCGGCCAACGAGCCCGCGGATATCCGCAACGGGAACTCGGCCGCCCAGAAGGCCTACCAGGAGGCGCTCGGGTTCGAGGACATTCTCGTCCAGCAGCTCACCCAAGAGCTCGCCTCGACCGTGACCAGCCCGGCCGGCAGCTCCGACAGCTCGGGAAGCTCGGGGAGCTCGGACAGCTCCAGCGATTCCTCCGGCGGGATCCTCGGCTCGGACCCGAGCACGAGCGCCTTCGCCAGCCTGATCCCTACCGCGCTCACCCAGAGCATCATGTCAAGCGGAGGCCTCGGCATCGCGCAGCAGCTCGCGCAGTCGATCGATCCCGCGATCGGCACGCCGCAGGGTGAGGCGTCGAGCACCGACAACAAGACTGTGGGGGCGCAGTGATGGCGACGGCCGAGCTCATGGCACGGGCCGACGCCGCCCTGACCACCGAGGTGATCGCTCACCTCGAAGCGCAGCTGGTCGCCGCGCGGCGGCTGCTCGGAGTGGTGCTCGAGCAGGGCGTCGCGATTCGCAATCGCGACGTCCGCGTCGTGGTGCAGCTGACCGGCGTGCTCCAGGCCGAGCTCCACCGCCGCCAGCAGCTCGAGACCGAGCGCATCGGGCTACTCGAGCGCGCCGGCGCGAGGCTGGGCGTCCCCGGCGCGTCGGTCACCGTGGCGCTACTCGAGACGCTGATGGATCCCGAATCGGCGCTCGTCGCCGGTGCCCGGAGCGCCGAGCTCCGCGGACTGCTCGAGACCGTCCAGCGCGAGCATCACGTCAACCGCGCGCTGATGGGTCAGGAGCTCGCGTTCCTCGACCACTTGCTGAAGCTCGCCGGCGTCGCCGGCGATGAGAGCTACACCGCCGGCGGCGACATGTTGTCGAGCACGCCGGCCCAGACGACCGGACACCGCGTATTCGACCTGGAGTGTTGAACGATGACGATCCCGACATACATGGGACTGAACACGGCGCTGAGCGGCCTCGAGGCTGCGCAGGCGGCGATCGACACGACCGGCCAGAACATCGCGAACGCCAGCACTCCCGGGTATTCGCGCCAGAGGGTGAACCTGACCGAGCGCAGCCAGCTGACGATTCCCGCGCTGTCGAGCTACACGGGCGACGGCTCGCAGTTCGGCACGGGCGTCGACATCACGTCGATCACCCGCATCCGCGACACCTTCCTCGACAGCCAGTACCGGGCGCAGAACACCACCGAGAACGGCGACAGCACCTCCTCGACGATCCTCGGGCAGGTCCAGGCGGGTCTGGCCGAGGCGAGCAGTACGACCGGCCTGTCGCATGCCCTCGATCAGTTCTTCACCGACTGGAGCACGCTCGGCGCGTCACCCGGAAACGCCGGCGCCCAACAGGCGGTGATGGGCGACGGGGCCAACGTCGCCGACCAGCTCAACACGCTCTCGGGACAGCTGACCACGCTTCAATCGCAGGTCACCGACCAGTACAACACGCTGACCGACCCGGTCAACGGCGCGGTTGCGAACGACGCCAACCAGATCGCCCAGCTGAACACGCAGATCGCCCAAGCGCAGTCCGCCGGGATCGACGCCAACGCGCTGGAGGACCAGCGCGACAACGTCATCGACGACCTGTCCCAGTACTCGAACGTCAACGTCACCACGCAGTCGAACGGGATGGTGAACGTAAGCCTCGGAAACGCCGCGGTTGCGGCGCAGAACGGGACCGCCGACTCGACGCCGCTGGTGAACGGCGGGAGCGTCGACCTGACCGACAACCTGACCGACGCGAACCTGAGCGGCGGGGGAGGGACGCTCGGGGCGCTTCTCGGGCTCCACGACGCGACCACCGGCACGGGCCAGATCGACAACTACATGACGACGCTGAATAAGGTCGCCAACCAGCTTGTGACCACCGTCAACGGCGCGATCTCGGGCGCCGACGCGAGCGGTCCGAGCGCGACCCCGTTCTTCACCACGACCGGCACGACCGCGGCTACGATCGCCGTCAACCCGAGCCTGACCGCGAGCTCGACGACCCCGCCGTACACCTCTGCGGAGGCGAACGCCGTCGCCGGCCTGACCAACGGTACCGCGCAGCAGACCTACAACGCGTTTGTCACCCGGGTCGGCAGCGACGTGAAGTCGGCCCAGAACTCACAGCAGACCGCGCAGTCGCTTCTGACCGCGATCGGCAACCAGCGCCAGAGCGTGTCGGGCGTCTCCCTCGACGAGGAGATGACCAACCTGATCCAGTACCAGCAGGCCTACCAGGCCTCGGCCCGTGTGATGAGCACGATCGACACGACAATCGGCACGCTCCTCAACATGGTCTCGGCGGGGTGATCTAGATGATCGGGCGCATCACCAACCAGATGGCGGCGCAGACGACGCTGGCCGGGATCGAGACCACGCTCGACCGGCTCGACACCACGCAGCAGGAGCTGTCCACCGGCAAGCGGATCAACCAGCCGTCCGACGATCCCTCCGGGACTGCGCTGACGCTGAATCTGAATACTCAGCTGGCGAACCTGACCAACTACTCGAATCAGGTCACCGACGGCACCGGGTGGGCCCAGGCACAAAGCTCCGCGTTGACCGACATCACGAACGCGGCCCAGCGGATCCAGGAGCTCACCACGGAGGCGGCCAACGGCACCCAGACCACGGCCGACCTGCAGGCCTCCGCCCAGGAGGTCAACCAGCTGATCGACGAGATCAAGCAGGACGCCAACACCCAGTACAACGGCCAGTACGTGTTCTCGGGCTCGGCGACCTCGACCGCCCCCTACCAGTCGGGATCGAACGACACCTACGGCGGCAACAGCGGTGCGGTCACCCGGACGATCGGTCCGAACACCACGCTGACCGTCAGCGCGAACCTGCAGGGGGTGCTCGGGAACGGCCAGTCCTCGAGCGACGGGCAGCTGCTGGACACGCTGCGCACCATCGCCGGCAACATGCAGTCCGGTAACAGCTCGGGGCTGAATGCCAACCTTTCGTCGCTCACCACCAACCTGAACTCGCTCACGGGGTTGTCGGCCAACGTCGGCGCGACGCAGGACCGTCTCCAGATGGCCTCTTCACGGATCCAGACCCTGCAGACGAGCGACACCCAAGTCCTCTCGAACACCCAAGACGCCGACATGGCGTCCACCGAGATCAACTTCTCGACCCAGCAGGCGGCGCTGACCGCGGCGCTCCAGGCGGGCGCGCACATCGTTCAGGAGTCGCTGATGAACTTCCTCGGCAGCTCCGGCTAGAGTAAGCGCGGCGTTGTCGCTCACGATCGAAAGCTCGCGCTTCGGGCGCGTGGATATCGACCCGCAGGCGGTGCTCGAGTTCCCCGAGGGCCTGATCGGGCTCGGGGGCTCTCGCTACGCGCTGCTCGCGAACGATCCCGACACGCCGTTCCTCTGGCTTCAGTCCCTCGACGACCCGTCGCTCGCGCTGCCGGTGACCAACCCGCACCAGTTCTTCGCGGAGTACGCCGTCGAGGTGATCGACGAGGACGCCGAGCGCCTCGGCTTCGATCAGTCGAGCGCGATGGACGTGTACGTGACTGTGCGCGCCGCGCCGGTGCTGGAAGACTTCACGGCCAACCTCAAGGCGCCTATCCTGGTGCGGGCCGGAACGGCCTACCAGGTGATTAACCAGGCGCCCGGCTGTGAACTCCGCGCGCGGCTGTTCGCCGCCCCCAATGGGGCGAGTACGCCGGACGCCGACCCAGCATGCTGAGAATCAGCCGACGCGCGGGCGAGCGGATCATGCTCGGCGACGACACGGTCATCGAGGTCCTCGAGGTGCGGGGTCAGACGGTCCGGATCGGGATCGACGCCCCGCGCGCGGTGCCGGTGTACCGCGAGGAGATCTGGCTCGAGGTCAAGCGCGAGAACCAGGCCGCCGCCGAGGCGGCGGCCAGCGGCGAGCTACCCGACGTGAGCGGGCGGCTCGGCTCGTAGGCCGGGCCGGCCGCCTACGCGACTTCTGAGAACAGCGCCTCGTCGACCTCGAGCTCGGCGCGCAGCTTCTTCGTGATCTGCCCGTGGATCTGGCAGACGCGGCTCTCGGTGACGCCGAGAATCTCGCCGATCTCGCGGAGAGTGAGGTTGTAGACGTACAGGAGGACGGCGACCTTGCGCTCGCGCTCGGGCAGCCGCTCGAACGCCTCACGGAAGCGCGCCTTGGCCTCGTCGCGCATCGCCGCGTGCTCGGGGTCGCACTCGGGATCGTCGGAGTGCAGCGTGTCGATCCGCTCGATCGTGGTGTCGTCCTCGGCGAGGACCACCGTGTTCAGCGATCCGACGTGGGAGCGCGCGATGTCGTCCTGGCGGGCGACCAGGTCCTGGGTCGAGATCCCGAGGGATTCGCTCAGCTCCTGACGGGTGGGCTTGCGGCCGTACAGGCCGACGAACTGCTCGTTGGCCTTGTTGATGTCGCGATCCCAGCGGCGCAGCGAGCGGGGGGCCCAGTCGTTGCGGCGGAGCTCGTCGAGCACGGCGCCGTGGATCCGGGTCCACGCGAACTGCTCGAGCGTGGCGCCCTTGTTGGGGTCATACCGGTCGATCGACCGAATCAGCGCCTCCAGGCCGCACGAGATGAAGTCCTCCACCTCGCACCGCGCCGGGATTTCGCGCGCCTTCTTGTACACGATGTACTTGACCATCGGCGCGAACGTCAGGACCAGACGGTCGCGGATACGGCCATCGCCGGTCCGCTTGTACTCCTGCCACAGTTCGAGCGTCTCCTGCGCCGACATCCGGCCGCTCTTGTCCTTCGCGTTCCGCATCTACAGGACTCCGTATTCTCGAGGGAAATTGGGGGCCGGGCTCAAGTTCCGGCTTGCGGGAATGACATCGGCCAAAGCGCGTCTGTATACATCCGCGCCCGCCCGCAACCCCGGTCCGTAGTAACCCGCAACGTGGCCCGCAAACGCTCACAAATCCTCCTCTTACGTGGCATCAACCTCGGTCCGAACAAGCGAGTGGCGATGCCTGAGCTCCGGGAGTTGCTCACCGATGCCGGGTTCGAGAACGTGCGCACGTACGTGCAGAGCGGCAACGTCGTGCTGATCTCGCAGGCCTCGCCCGACAAGGTCGCGGCGCGGGCCGAGAAGCTGATCGCCGCGCGGTTCGGGTTCGACGTCGACGTGATCGCGCGGACCGCCGACGAGCTCGCCGAGGTCGTGCGCCTCAATCCACTGGCGGACGTGGCCGAGAACCCCAAGCGCTATCAGGTCAGCTTCTGCGACGGCGAGCCCGATCCCGAGGCGGTCGAAAAGATCGCCGCCGCGGCCGCCCCCTCGGAGAAGCTCGTGGCGGTCGGCCGCGAGCTGTACGCCTGGCACCCGGATGGTGTGGGGCGGTCGAAGATGTGGACGAAGCTGGCCGGCTCGGGGTTAGGCGTCCGCGCCACTGCCCGCAACTGGACGACGGTCACCACGCTGCTCGACATGGCGCGCGAGTCGTGACCATGCGCCGGTACACGATCGCCGACGTGTTCACCGACGTTCCCCTCCAGGGGAACCAGGTGGCGGTGTTCACCGACGCCACCGGCCTGAGCGCCGAGACCATGCAACGCGCCGCGCGTGAGCTGAACCTGTCGGAGACTGTGTTCGTGTTCAGGTCGGCGGAACCGAACGCGCATCTCCGAGTGCGGATCTTCACTCCGACCACTGAGCTGCCGTTCGCCGGCCATCCGATTCTCGGCACCGCGTTCGTGGTCGGGCGGGCGATGGGATCGAACGTGGTCCGGCTCGAGACGGGACTCGGCGTCGTGGCGGTGAAGCTCGAGCGGACCGACGGTGGCGCTCCAGTGTACGGCGAGATGGAGCAGTTCGTGCCCGAGGTCGTGCCGTTCGAGGCGGTGGACGAGCTACTCGCCGCGCTCGGGGTCGACGAGTACGAGGGACTCCCGATCGAGGGCTATCCCAACGGCCCGGTGCACGTGTACGTCGAGTTCCCGAGCGAGGACGCGGTGGCGTCTCTGCGGCCGGACATCGGCGCGATCGAGCGGCTCGGCGAGTACGGGATCAACTGCTTCGCGGGCTCGGGCTCGCGGTGGAAGACGCGGATGTTCGGTCCGGCGCTCGGGGTTGCCGAGGATCCGGCCACGGGCTCGGCGGCCGGGCCGCTCGCGGTGCATCTCGTGCGCTACGGCCGCGTGCCGTTCGGGACCGAGATCGAGATCGTGCAGGGCGTCGAGATCCTGCGCCGGTCGGTGCTCCGCGCGCGGGCCGAGGGCAGCGATTCCGCAGGCGTCGAGCGCGTGTTCGTCGGCGGGTCGGCCGTGGTCGTGGCGCGGGGCGAGTACCTCCTGGACTAGACGGCTCGTGTCCGGATGGGGTACCTGGCCCCACGGATGTCGAGCGCAGCGAGACCCCTTGTCCACGTGCGTTCTCGGTGGAATACTCGGACGACCGGTCCATCTCTCTGGAGGTGACTCATGTCAGAGCCGGCCAACGTCCTCGTCGTCGCGCATCAGACCGCGGCGACCCCCGGACTGCTCGATGCGGTCCGAGAACGGGCGCACCGCAGTCCGGCCAAGTTCCATCTAGTCGTCCCGCGCCAGGCGCATGGGATGCACAAGCTCGTCGACCCGCAGGACGCGAGCGCCGATGAGGCCAACGAGGTGCTCGCCGTCGCATTGCCCAAGCTGTCGGAGGCTGCCGGCCAGGAGGTGACCGGCAGCATCGGAGACGCCGAGCCGTTGATGGCGATCCAAGACGCGGTCAACCTCGGCGGCTACGACGAGATCATCATCTCGACGCTGCCGTTGGGGATCTCGCGATGGCTGAAGCTCGACATCGTGAGCAAGGCGCGTGGGCTGGGGTTGCCGGTCACACACGTTGCGGCGCCGAACAAGGTTGAGGCGGGCGCCACCGTCTGACGGTGAAAAAAATTCAGGAGGGGTGAGTTATCAGCCCTCGTGCTGGGTAGCGACATGGCCGAGGAGAGACCATGCTGCGATTGCATCCCAGCACAATCGATTACGTCATCATCGCGATCTACTTCGCGGTCGTCCTGGGTATCGGGTTCGTCGCCCGGCTGTCGATCAAGACCGATCTCGACTTCTTCCTGTCCGGGCGGTCGCTGCCCGCGTGGATCACTGGTCTCGCATTCATCGCGGCGAACCTGGGGGCGCTCGAGATCCTCGGCCAGTCGGCCAACGGCGCGCAGTACGGCGTACCGGCGGTGCACTACTACTGGATCGGCGCTGTCCCGGCGATGGTGTTCCTCGGGCTGGTGATGATGCCCTTCTACTACGGGGCAAAGATCCGGTCGGTCCCGGAATACGTGCGGCTTCGCTTCAACGAGCCCGCGCACGCGTTCAACGCCGTCACGTTCGCGATCGCCACCGTGCTGATCAGCGGCGTGAATCTTTTCGCGCTGGCCCTGATCATCCACCTACTGCTCGGCTGGCCCGTCGGCGGTTCGATCCTGATCGCGGCCGCGATCGTGCTCGTCTACATCACCCTCGGCGGGCTGACCTCGGCGATCTACAACGAGGTGCTCCAGTTCTTCATCATCTGCGCCGCGCTGATCCCGCTGACGCTCGTCGGCCTTCACTCGGTGGGCGGTTGGTCGGGGCTCGAGAACCGCATCAAGCACTTCACCAAACTCGGGAACCCCGGCCTACACGCTTGGCACGGGTTGAGCATCCACCATCCGACGAACCCGTTGATGTCGAGTTGGATTGGGCTGGTGTTCGGCCTCGGGTTCGTGCTCAGCTTCGGCTACTGGACGACCAACTTCGCCGAGGTCCAGCGGGCGCTGTCCGCCAGGAACCTGTCGGCGTCGAAGCGGACGCCGCTCATCGGCGCGTACCCCAAGATCTTCCTGCCATTCATCATCATCCTCCCCGGGCTGATCGCGGTGGTGACGGTCCACGGCCTCGGCGTCGGCAAGAGCCTCAACCTCCAGTACAACACCGCGATTCCGCACCTGATCGGCCAGTTCTTCCCGGACGGAATGCTGGGGATCGCGATCGTCGGCCTGCTCGCGGCGTTCATGGCCGGCGTCGCGGCCAACGTCACCGCGTTCAACACGGTTGTGACCTACGACCTCATCCAGTCCTACGTCTGGAAGGACCGCGACCCGGCGTTCTACCTGCGCTGGGGGCGTCTGGTGACGGTCGGCGGGATCCTCGTCTCGATTGCCACGGCGTTCATCGCCAAGGGCTACTCGAACATCATGAACTACATCCAGACGCTGTTCTCGATCTTCAACGCGCCGCTGTTCGCGACCTTCATCGTGGCGATGTTCTGGAAGCGGGCGACCGCGTGGGGCGGTTTCTGGAGCCTGGTGGCCGGGACGGCGACCGCGTACGCGGTCAACCGGTTGGCTGCGTATCACACCATCTTCCACTTCGGCTCGGCGTTGAGCGCGAGCTTCTACCAGGCGATCTGGGCGTTCGTGGCCGGCGCCCTCGTGCTCGTGCTGGTGTCGTTGGTGACCAAACCCAAACCGGTCGAGGAGTTGGAGGGGCTTGTCTGGGGACTCACCCGCAAGGAGGAGCGCGAGGTCAACGCCGATCCGCGGGACAGGCTGTGGTGGCGCTCGCCGGCGCTGCTCGGCGGAGTCGCGATCGCGCTCGTCGTGATCCTGAACATCATCTTTATCTAGGAGTCGGTCGTGTCCCCAACCGAGAAGCGCATCCGTTGGCCCCGTCCGTCCTCGCGCACGGAGCCGATGCAGCCGACGGGCGAAAGCGATGAGGACGAAGCCGAGGCCGCGCGCGCGGCGAACAGGTTCGACATCCGCCGACTGATCGGCGGGCTGTTCTGCCTCTACGCGCTGATCCTGATCGCGCTCGGGATCTTCGGCTCGCACACCATCAAGAACAAGGCGGCTGGGATCAATATCGACCTGTGGACCGGCCTCGGGATGCTCGTGTTCGGGGCGCTGATGATCTTCTGGGCGCTGTCGCGACCCGTCATGCCCGAGCCGGCGGAGACCCGTGGCGAGGGATCAGGACGGATCCGGCGCGCGCCGGCGACGTAGCCCGCCGCGCCGCCGACCTCGTATGCGTTACCCGAGCGTCGCGTTCACGCTGATCTCGACGCCGGCGAGGGCGCGCGAGATCGGGCAGTTCTTGGCGGCGTCGGCCGCGGCCTGCTCGAACGCCGCCTGATCGATTCCGGGAACCCGGCCTTTCACCGTCAGCTCCGAGGTGGTAACCGTCGGTGCACCGTCGCGCTCGTCGAGTGTCACCTTCGCGGTGACGTCGAGGTGCTCGGGTTGGTGACCCGCTTCGGTGAGTCCGTGGGCGAGTGCCATCGAGAAGCAACTCGAGTGCGCGGCGGCAATCAATTCCTCGGGGCTTGTCTTGCCCTCGGAACGTTGGGTGCGCGACGCCCAGGTGACTTGCAGTTGGTTCAGCGCACCGCTCGCGCCGTCCACGACACCGTTGCCGTGCGCGAGGTCGCCATCCCACTCGGTCGTCGCCGTCCGCTCAGCCATGGGCATGTCTAGTCCCTCCTAGTGGTGGTCGATCACGCGGTCGATCAGGCCGTACTTGACGGCCTCGTCGGGCTTGAAGAACCGGTCGCGCTCCATGTCCGAGTTCACCTGCTCCACCGACTGACCGGTGTGGTGCGCGTAGATCTCGTCGATGCGGGTCCGGATGTTGAGGATCTCGCGGGCGTGGATCTCGATGTCGGTCGACTGACCCTCGAACCCGGCGGACGGCTGGTGGATCAGGAGGCGGCTGTTGGGCAGCGAGAAGCGCTTTCCCTTGGCGCCGCCAGTCAGGAGCAATGAGCCCATCGACATCGCGATCCCGACGCAGATCGTCTGGATGTCGGGCTTGATGAACTGCATCGTGTCGTAGATCGCCAGACCGGAGTAGATCGAGCCGCCGGGACAGTTGATGTAGATCGAGATGTCCTTGTCGGGGTCCTGGGACTCGAGATGGAGGAGCTGGGCGACGATCAGGTTCGCGATCGTGTCGTCGATCGGCGTGCCGAGGAACACGATGCGTTCGTTGAGCAGGCGGCTGTAGATGTCGAACTCGCGCTCGCCGCGCGCGGTCCGTTCAATCACCATCGGAATCAGGGGCATATCTGCAGCGTAGTGGGTCGAGCGGTTACGGACGTGACGTTGACGCGAGACCCACCAGTTGGCTTCAAATCACGAGCACCGCGGTGCCCTCGAAGCGGCCGGCCCGCAGGTCGTCCAGCGCATGCTCGGCATCCTCGAGCGGGTACTTGGTGATGCTCGTCCGGATATGGGCCTCGCGGGCGAGAGCCAGCCACTCGTGGCCGTCCTGTCTCGTCAGGTTGGCGACCGAGCGGATCTTTTTTTCGTAGTACAGGTCGTCGTAGGAGAACGAGGGGATATCGGTCATGTGGATGCCGGCACATACCACGCTGCCGTCGCGGTCCAGGACCCTCAGCGCCTGGGGCACGAGCTCGCCGGCGGACGCGAAGATGATCGCCGCGTCGAGCAGCTCGGGCGGCGTCTCGTCGCTGCCGCCTGCCCAGATGGCGCCCTGCTCGATCGCGAACTGCTGGGTCCGTTCGTCGTTCGGCCGGGTGAAGGCGTACACCTCGCGACCTTGGTACACGGCCGCCTGGCAGATCATGTGAGCGGCCGATCCAAACCCGTACAGGCCGAGCCGGTGGGCGTCGCCGGTCATCGTGAGCGACCGGTACCCGATCAGCCCGCCACACAAGAGTGGCGCGGCCTGCTCGTCGGTGAGCTCGTCCGGGAGCAACAGGCAGTAGCGCTCGTCGGCGACGGTGAGCTCCGCGTAACCGCCGTCGATGTCGCGGCCGGTGAAGCGCGCTTTCAGGCAGAGGTTCTCGCGGTCGGTCGTACAGAACTTGCAGGTCCCGTCAGTCCAGCCGAGCCACGGGACGCCCACTCGTCGGCCGTCCTCGGTGCGGCCCACGATCTGGTGGCCGAGAACGACCGGAAGCTTGGTGGCCTCGATCTCGTGGTCGCGCAGGTGCAGGTCAGTGCGGCACACCGCGCAGGCGCCGATCTTGAGGAGCAGCTGACCGGGCTGTGGGTCTGGGTCGGGGAGGGTCGTCGGCTTGAGCGGCTCGCCCTGGCGTTCGAGGACTACGGCTCGCATGCTTTCTGCGGTCCCGAGGCCTGGCTTTACGGGACGGCGTCGAGCCAGGTCCGGCGGGTGGTGTGTCGGGTTGGCGCGATGCCCTCGTCCAGCTCACGGCGGATCTCGCCCAGCGTGCCGAAGCGTTCCGCCACCACGTTGTGCTGGTGGATCGTCTCGAGGTTGACCTGCAGGGCCTCCACAAACGCGGCGTCGTTGAGGTGCGGGAACGCGTCGACTACGCCGCGGATCATCTCGCGCACGACGTCCTCCACGAAGCGGGGACGGCGGTGCGCCTTCTCGACGACGTGGGCTTCATCCGACCGCTTCATCAGCTCGTAGATCTCGGACGACATCGCGTGCTCGACAATCGCGAGCAGGGTGGCGGCGTCGATCTCGTCGTCGCACAGCTCGGTACAACCGATGTGCAAGGTCCCGAGCCCGCGTTGGTTGTGGGTCGCCACCGGGACCGCGTCGAGGATCTTCTCGATGTCCTCGTCGTCGAATCCCTGGGTTTCGAGTCGTGCGCGCGCGTTGGCCGCCACGAGCTCCTGGGCGCACGGGCACGCGGTTATGCCCTGGGCGGTGACGCCGATCAGCCGGCGGGTGCCGGATTCGGTGGACGCCGCCGAGCCGTGGAGCGTGTACAGCTCCTGGGTGTTTATGCCGGAGATCGGGGCGGGCTTGTGCTCTGGGAACCGCGCCTCGATGCCGACCTCCGCCCGACGCGCGTTCTGCCGCGCGCGCACGAGCTGCGCGATGTGCTCGGCGAGCGTCTCGACCTTGAGTGTCGACTCGCCGAGGACAACCTCGCCGATCGCCTCGTTCACGACCTCCTCGAACCGCGACATGTGCGCGCCCTTCTGGTCGGAACCGAGCTCGACCACGCACTCGAACTGCGCCGAGAACAGCTGCTCGGTGCCGTTCTGCTGAATCCGGATCACCTTCTCGACGCCCGTGACGCCGACGCGCGAGAGGCTGAGCTGAACCGCCGGGCGGCGGGACTGCACATCGCTTATGGAGACGCTCGGTGAGGTATGGGAGGCCATCGCGTTACGTACAGGGTAGAGAGCGCGGCGGGTCGGCCGGTCGAGTCGATTCGTTCCGACCGGCCCGGGCCCCGGTGAACTAGTCGGTCGGTCTGGATTCCCTGGCCGCTGGGGTCCCGCCGCGCTGATTCCCTGGACATCGGCGGGGATTGTGGTATCACTCCAACCCGGCGCATTTGGGAGATATCGAGAGAGAGAGGGCTGACAGAAGCCCCGTGGCCGGGGGTGTTCTCGAGGCGTGGTTAGGGAGGAGCTCAGGGGCGAGTGAGCGAGAAGTCGACGATCCTTTTAAGCGATGACGCTCCGATAGCGGAGCTCGAGGAACTGCGTCCGCTGATCGCGGAAGGTCATGAGCGCGGTTTCCTGACGATCAATGAGATCCAGAACTGGCTCGAGGAGTCCGAGGTCAGCAAGGAGCAGGTCCAGGAGCTCCACACGTACCTGGACGACCAGGGCATCGAGGTCGTTGACGGCGACGGCCGTCCCGCGAAGTCTGAGGGCTCCAGCATGGAGGCCAGCGCCGCGGCGGCAGCCGAGCCCCGGCCAGAGCAGTCGTCGAAGAAGGTCGAAATCGACCTCACCGTCGAGCCGAGCCTCGACTCGCTCCGTCTGTACCTGCGCTCGATCGGTCGCGTCCAGCTGCTGACCGCCGAGCAGGAGGTTACGCTCGCCCGCCGCATCGAGCGCGGCGACATGGACGCCAAGCAGCGCATGATCGAGGCGAACCTGCGGCTGGTGGTCTCGATCGCGAAGTCGTATCTGGGCCGTGGCCTGACGTTCCTGGACCTGATCCAGGAGGGGTCGATGGGTCTGATCCGCGCGGTCGAGAAGTTCGACTACCGGCGCGGATACAAGTTCTCGACGTACGCGACGTGGTGGATCCGCCAGGCCGTCACGCGCGCGATCGCCGACAAGGGCCGCACGATCCGCATCCCGGTCCATATGGTCGAGAAGCTCAACAAGGTCGTTCACGTCGAGCGCCAGCTCGTCCAGCAGCTCGGGCGCGAGCCCACCTCCGAGGAGATCGCCGCCGAGCTCGAGACCAACGTGCGCGAGGTACGCGACGTGCTCCGGATGGCACAGCAGCCGGTTTCGCTCGAGAAGCCGATCGGCGAGGAGGAGGAGTCCGAGCTCGGCGACTTCGTCGAGGACCAGACCGCGGAATCGCCATTCGAGCTCGCGTCTGAGCGTTTGCGGCGCGAGAACCTGCGGCGGGCGCTCGCTGCTTTGCCCGAGCGCGAGCGCGAGGTGATCGAGATGCGCTTCGGCCTGACCGGCGAGCGTCCGTACACGCTCGAGGAGGTCGGGCGGGCGTTCAACGTCACGCGCGAGCGGATCCGCCAGATCGAGAACCACACGCTGAAGAAGCTCGAGGCGCTGCCCGAGGCGCAGCGCCTGCGCGACGCTTCCTAGGTTCTGCTCGGCGTTCGCAGTCTGCGTCGCGCCGTAGCCGTCCACGAGTGCTCGCGCGGGCTGGCACTTCCCCGACTCCACTTCGGCTCGACCCAACTTCGCCCGCGCTTCAACCTCGTCTGCGATTCGACCTCGCCGTGCGGGCGCGATCAATTGTTGCGGTTTTGTGTGCAATTTCCAGGGCTTTTCTGTCCGGGTCGGGACGTAAGATGCCTGTGTGGAATCGGCATGGACACCGCGGCGGCAGGGCGATCTTGGCGAGGTGTCGGCGATGCAATGGCTCGTCGGCGCTGGTGCGATCGTCTGGGTGCCGCTCGTCTCCGCTCCCGACTACGACCTGATCGCGGAGTTCGGAGATCGACTCGTCCGCGTTCAAGTGAAGACGTCGACGTGCTGGAAGAACGGCCGGTTCATCGTGGCGCTCTGCACGCGCGGCGGGAACCAGAGCTGGAACGGGATCGTCAAGCGCCTCGACGCGACCCGTTGCGACGCGGTCTTTGTCCACGTTGGTGACGGCCGACGCTGGTACATCCCCGCTGAAGCGTTGGGCGGCAGTAGCGGGATCGTGCTTGGCGGACCGAAATATTCCGAGCACGAGGTCGAACCGGGTGCGCCATTGCAGGCGCGACCGCCACCCGTTGACACCGCTCCCGCGTCCGCTCGACGTTAGACTCAGAGGCCGCCGGCGGGGTTCCCGAGCGGTCAAAGGGACAGCGCTGTAAACGCTGCGGCTCTGCCTTCGCAGGTTCGAATCCTGCCCCCGCCATTGGCCTGTGTCGCGCGTCGTATCGGTGGCGCGCGACCCGCGTGCCAAGGCCCCGAGCGCGCCTTAACTGGCGCGAAGCGACACGCGCGTAGGTATAAGTTGGCGGACCGACGTTCCAACTCGCGGGAGGAAGTCAGTCATGCGTCATCGTGCCCTCGCGGCTGTCGTCGCCGCGCTCGCGTTCGCCTTCACGGCCTCGACCGCGGCTGCTGCGCAGCTGCCGGTGATCTACAACGGCGTCCTTGGGTATGCGCATGCGAGCCCGACTGCGAGTCCTCCGGGCGCGAACAACTGGTCGTGCAAGCCGTCGGCGGCACACCCCGTTCCGGTGGTCCTCGTCCACGGCACGTTCGCCGACATGTCGGACAGCTGGCAGGCGCTGTCGCCGCTGCTGTATGACAACGGCTACTGCGTGTTCGCGCTCAACTACGGCTCGTACAACGGCAGCGGGTCGATCGGCGTGTACGCGACCGGCAAGATCGAGGACTCCGCGGCGCAGCTCTCGACGTTCGTGAGCGATGTGCTGGCGGCGACGCACGCGAGCAAGGTCGACATCGTCGGCCACTCGCAGGGCGGGATGATGCCGCGCTACTACATCAAGTACCTGGGTGGCGCCTCCAAGGTGCACACGCTGGTCGGGCTGGCGCCCTCGAACCACGGGACGACACTGAACGGGCTATTCACGCTCGCGGGCTACTTCCCGGGGAGCAGCGCACTCGTCGGGGCGGACTGTCCGGCCTGCTCGGAGCAGGAGGCCGGATCGAGCTTCATCACGGATCTGAACAACGGCGGCGAGACTGTCTCCGGAGTCGACTACACGGTCATCGAGTCCGAGAACGATGAGGTTGTCACGCCGTATACCTCCGCCTTCCTGGCATCCGCTCCGAACGTCACCAACATCGTGCTCCAGTCCCAGTGCGCGCTCGACCAGGGCGAACACCTCTCGATGCCATACGACCACATAGCCGACGCCGACGTGCTCAGCGCCCTCGATCCCGCACATCCACAGCATCCGGCGTGCACACCGGTGCTGCCCGTCTCCGGCGGATGATCGGAGGATCCCCGCAGCCGATGTAGCCGGCGGGTACTGATCTGAGAGTCAGGACCGGTCACTATCCTCAACCGGGCTATGGACTCGCGCGATGTGATCCAGGATCGCGCGGACGACGCCGAGCAGCCTGAGGACCGGCTCGCTCGGTTGCGCGGCGCCGTCACGCGGATCGACAGCGAACCGTCTCTGATCTCGGCCGCACGGCGGTTTCGCCAGCGGCTGCCCGGGGATGAGAAGTTCGGCGATCCGCTGTCGACCGCGGGCCAGGCGCCGGTCGAGGTGATCGCGCGCGGCGTCTCGGCCCTCCAGCCCGGTCGCGAAAGCGTCACGAAGGAACTCGGACTGTCCGCCCTTCAGGTCTGGCAGTCGCTGTCGGAGGCAACGGGCCGCGGTCGGGGGGATCTCGACATGGCGCTGCTGTTCACCGATCTCGTCGGGTTCTCGTCATGGGCACTGCGCGTCGGCGACGCGGCCGTGCTCGAACTCTTGCGCGAGGTTGGAACCGCCGTCGAGGACGCGATCACCTCGCATGAGGGGCGCATCGTCAAGCGGCTTGGCGACGGCGTGATGGCCACGTTCCTTGAGCGGCGAAGCGGCCGTGACGGCCGCGCTCGACGCCCACGACGCCGTCAACGGCATCGTGGTCGACGGGTACTCGCCGCGAATGCGTGCGGGCATCCATTGGGGCCGACCCCGCAAGCTCGGCGGCGATTATCTCGGGGTGGATGTGAACGTCGCCGCGCGAGTTGCCGCGGCCGCCAAGGCCGAGCAGGTGCTGGTGTCGGAAGCGCTGCTGGAGCAGATCGACGGCGACGGCTTGCGCACGGGAAAGGCCAAGCGGCTGCGTGCCGACGGCGCGCCGTCCGATCTGCGCGTGATCCGCGTGTCGCGCGCCTAGAACCGGGTCGCGCGCCTAGAACCCGGGCCGCGCGCCTAGAACCCGGGCCGCGCGCCTGGAACGGGCCCACGGCGGTGTCCGTGGCTGGCGGTTGCGTCTGACGCGCGCCGTTCCTCCCGCAACTCCTGCTCGTTGCACGTTTTCTTGCACGAGACGTCCGACACAGCCGCGAAGCTGGCTGGGCTGTTAGCGTGCCCGCCGCCTGATGCCGCAGGGCGGAGACCCACGTCGCGGCCGCTGCGTGGAGGCGAGCCCGCGCCAACGATGATGCTCAGACGTAGGCCATTCACCGACGCCACCTGCGCCATCCTGGCGGTGCTCGTCGTTGTATGTGCCGCGGCCGTCGCGCTCACCTCGAGCTCGCCGGCCGCCAGGGCCGCGAGCGTCGGCCAGCTCCAGCACAAGATCTCCGCCGGCAGGGGCCGGATCTCGTCTCTGTCGGGCACCGTGGGTGCCGCGTCACAGCGCATCGGGCAGCTCGACGCGAACATCGCCGCGCTCGCGCGCAGGCTGAATCGCATCCAGGCCGACCTGGTCGCCAAGCGCGCCGAGCTGGCGAAGATCCGCGGCGAGCTGTCGGCGGCACGGATCCGTCTCGCCAAGCTTGTGGCGTACGAGACGTACGCCGAACAGGTGCTCTCCAAGCAGCTCATCGCCACCTACGAATCCGATCGGCCGAACCTCATCACCGTGGTTCTCAGCGCCACCGGATTCCAGGACCTGCTGAACAAGCTGTCTTTCATGCAGCGGGTCAGCAAGCAGGACCGGAACGTCGTCGGCCAGGTCCGCGCCGCCCGGCGCGCCGTGGCCGCCGAGGCCACCGCGCTCGGGAAGCTCGAGGTCCGCCAGCAGGCGCTCGTCGCCGACGTTCTGGCCCAGCGAAACGCACTCGCGAGGACGAACGCGAGCCTCCAGCAGCAGCGCCAGGCGGTGGCGCGGTTCCGCAACGCCAAAGCGAGCGAGCTCGCCGGCGCGCGCGCCGAGGTCGGCCACCTCCAGAGCCAGCTCTCACAGCTCGAGGCAGCGCAAGCCGCGCTGGCCAGGCGAGAGGCCGCCCAGCAGTCGTCGGGCTCGTCAGGCTCATCGGGCTCGTCCGGCTCGTCGGGCTCTGCGCCGGCGCCGCCGGCCGGCTCGGGGCCGGTGTCCTCCGGCGGGTTCACGTTCCCGCTGCCCAAGAGCGCGGCGGCGTCGCCGGGCGCGTGGTCGCCCGATCAGGGCGTCGACATCTCGGCGCCTGGCAACACCCCGGAGTACGCTGTGTGCTCGGGCACGATCGTCCTGCACGGAATCGGCGGCTTCGGACCGTGGGCGCCGGTGATCCACTGCGACGGCTCGATCGACGGCTACAGCTACGTCTATTACGGCCACGCGGGGCCGCTCTACCAGCTGCCGATCGGCACCCACGTCGGCGCCGGCCAGGTGATGAGCTCGGTCGGACCCGGCGACGTCGGGATTTCGACCGGGCCCCACCTCGAGATCGGCTTCGCCGACGCGAGCGGCTCCCCGATCGGATCCCAGACCGCTGGCACCATGCTCTCGCTCCTGCAAGCCGCCTACGGAGGCTAGCCTCCGTCCGCGCTTACGCGGTACGCTGGCACCCTCGCCCTCTTAGCTCAGCTGGTAGAGCACTTCCATGGTAAGGAAGGGGTCGTCGGTTCGAGTCCGACAGAGGGCTTTCCGTTTTGGGCTGCTCAGAGCCAGTTATTGGTTTCTGGAGTTGACGTTCGTGACGGCTGTGCTCCGTCCATATCTCGTCCACGGGCGCAGAGGGCAGCTTGGTTTGGGCGGGGTTGCCTGCAGTAGACGGGGTCTGTGCGCTGGTTGACCCCTTCCGGTTTCCGTCCACCGGATCTGCGACCCTTCGAACAGAGGCAGGCCGGTCGCGCAGCCCGGTCCCTCATGTCGTGGCTGATCGGATGCCCCAGGCGGTGTAGTCGATCCAGGCGGCTTGTTCGGCCCTGGTTGAGAGGGCGTGGTCGATCACCCGCAGGGTGAGCCCGAACTCGGCGTGGTCGATCCCGACGATGAGTAGGGAGCCGGCGTGTGACTTTCCGGCTGCTGCCCATTGGGTGGTGATCCGGGCGAAGTCCTTGACGTTGAAGGTGACCATGATGCGTCCCTGCTCGGTGGCGAGAGCGAGCAGGCCTTCGTCGTCGGAGCCGTCGAGCTCGCGTTCCTCGTCAGCGGCGCGGACATCGTGTTGCTCGCGCAGGGCCGTCGCGATGCGGCGCCCGGAGACGTGCGCGTCGAGGAACAGCCTCACGGTTTGCTAATCACCGACGGCGATCGTGTCGACCGTCGGGTACTGGCGCTGGAACTCCGCGAGCGATCGTTCGTTCTCAGTGATCGCGGCTTCAATCTCCTCAGCGAACTCGGCGTAGTAGGCGAGCGCCACCCGGATCTGCGGCTCGGTCAGATCGGTCGCCGCCGCCATCTCGCTCCGCGTGTCCGTACGAGCGTGAGGCGGCCGAGATCTCCCAGACGTCGAGCGCGGTGCCGATGACCCAGGGACGGCGGTTCCAGTCGCTGCCGCGGAACGCGATCCCCGGAAACCGGCGAGCGCGGAGCGCCTCCTCGGCGAGTCCTTCGACGACGGCGCCTTTGGTCCGGCGCGTGCGTCTGGCTTCTTCGTTGACGAGCCGGTCGGTGATGTCGGAGAGGCGCATGCTGAACGGAGCTGCCTTCGCCATACCTCAAGGCTATCACGGCAATTACGCCGTAATTATCGTCAGACAGCTAGATCACCGATCTCCAATCTGCAGCCAGACCGCCGGCTCCTCCGCCGGGTCGGACCGGAAGCGGCCGGCAGGTACCATGGTCGGCTCGTAGCCTGTCCGATGTCGTCCGGTGCACCAGCGGCCTCTCGGTCGCCTCGCGGCTCGGCACGGCTTCGGCCAAGCGTCGGTCGAGCGCCCGAACTCTCGAGACCGGCGTGCTTGTGATGTGCTTACAAGCCCAGGCCTCACTTGTGGAGGCGCGCCGGCCAGATCGTGCCGGCGAGCTCACCGGCCATCCCGACAGCGCTCCGTGGTTAGGAGCTCAACTCTTGCGCCGGGGGCGGGCGGACGCACGAGCGCGTGTCGGAGTGCGGAGCGCCGCGGTCGTCGTGCTCGTCTGATCAGCGCGACGGTTGACGCGGTGGATCGCCGGGACGATCTTCACCGATGTTGGTCAACCGCGCAGGGCGGAGACCAGGATTCCACCGAGCGCGGCCCACCCGGGCCGCGCGGCGAACGCGGTGAGGCGTCGTGCTGTCACTGCGGCGGTGCGGTTGGTGATCAGCCAAGGGGGCTTCGGGCGGGGATGGAACGGTCCACGCAGAACGGTGCGCTCTGTGCTTTCGAGCAGTAGCGCGTTGTGCACAACGCCGCGTCCGCTCTGGATGTCGGTGAGCGGGTGTCCGGGGAACGCGCCCCAGGTGGTGCGCGGTGTGAGGTAGCCGAGGCCGGTCCACGCGTTGATGGCGATCGTGCCGTAGTTCAGTTCGGCGATGGCGTGGTCGAAGGTGCGGCCGAGCGTCCGGATGGTGCGCGGGTGGGCGATGAGGTTGGCGCCGAGGGTGCCGCGGAGCCGGTCGTTGGCGGCGTCGACCGCGGCACGGATGAAACTTGCCGGGTCATCCCCCGGGAGTTCGGCGACGCCGAGAACCGGCGCGAACTACTCGTTGCGTAGGGCGGTGTCGGTGTGATCGTTGATGTCGAGCCCGTCGACCAGGACGCGGTCGCCGTAGCGGCTCGCGCCCGGACGGCCGGCCGCGTCTTTCGCGCGGGCGCTCGCGCCCTCGTACCAGGTCGGCCGCGCGGGCGCATCGGCGATCGCATGGTGCAGCAGTTCGAGGAACCGCTGCTTCTGCGGCCAGGCTGCCGGAAGGAGCAGGATCTGCGCCGCGATGCAGTTGTGGCCTGCGTTGTGGAGTTTCATCGTCGCCACGTGCTCGGCCTGGAAGCGAAGCTCGCGATCGGACCAGCGTCCCGGAACGACGATGACGGCGAAACGCCGCCGAGCTCGCTGGTGATCGGCTTGGCTAGGCGCGGCTCGCCCGCCGCCTTGCGCGCAGTTCCGACAGCGCCGGGGCCGAACACGATCGCGTCGTGGGTGGCGGCGCTTCCGGTCATGTGCACCGCGGCGATGCCCGGATGCTCAGCGAGGTATGTGCCCTCTGGCGCGCCGCCGGTGACGATGCGGACGAGATCGCGGCGGATGAATGGCGCGAAGATCCGGTCGAGGACCGGCGCAAGGTCGTCGAGCAGCGGGTTGAGCTTCAGCACGACGACTCGGTTCTCGGCATAAAGCTGGTGGAGGACGTCGAGTGGCGCGATCGAGGTGATGTTCCCCGCGCCCAGGACCAGCGCCACTCCGCGCGTGTGCCCGGGCGCGCGCTGCGCCAGGCCTGCGGTCGCTCGGACCTGTTCGACGCCGACGCCGGGCCGCATCCAGACCGAAGCGCGATAACCAGTAAGCAGCAGGCGGTCGTAGATCCCGTGCGGGAGGACCTCGATCGCGGTCCGCTCGCCGGGCGCTTCACTTATGCCATACCCCGCCAGGGGGTCCTGCCCGACGCGAGCGCGCCCATGGTCTCAGCGAGCGCGGACACGGAGGACAGAGGGCATAAGGGCCGCTGAGCCATTCCTCCCCGATAAGCGGCGAGGCGACGTCGAGGCCCTTGACGTGCGCGGCGATCTGGACCCAGCCGCTGGCCTCGCGCCGGGCAGCGTCGCCGAGCTCAACCAGCAGCTCGCGGCGAGCTGCGAGCGGGTGCGGCCCAGGCCCGCTCCCCGTCACGAAGCTCGCCGATGGCTCGGTCCAGCGCGGCGGTGTTCTGAATGGTGGCGATGTCAAGCGCCATCGTCAGGCCAGGGCCGTTCTGAGCACTTCGACGCCGGCGG
>CAVTRE010000009.1:0-42108 GCA_963737055.1 uncultured Solirubrobacterales bacterium
TGATCTTGACGATCGCATCTGTCGGCTCCTCGATCGTTGGATCAGAGACCGTGTGGACGCTGACGTCTCACTTTCCATGAGTCAGCGACTCCCTTCCGAGTGCTCCGCTCCCGTTGGATCGTGGTCAGACACCCAGCTGGGGGACCGTCGCAGACGCGGACCTGTACGCTCCCGTACCCCGCCGAAACAATGCCGAGGAGGCCGCCGTGACGTGGCGCAGCGACCCAGGAGAGCAGTTTCTACAGAGGATTTGTCCAGCCCAGTTGTCCGACTTGCTCTCATTGCAGAAGCCGTCCTTGTCCAGTCAAGTCACTTGAGTTGGCGTCGCGCCGCGCTTCGGGGTCTCGACGGACTGAGACCGCCGAGCGTGTTGACCTAGGAGCGGCGGCCGCGCGGCCACGTGTGGAGGGGTGAGAGGTCAGACGACGCCGTGAGCGTGACATCCCTGAGACGAGTGAGCCACGCCTCCCCGCGCGAGCGTCGACGAGGAGCCCGACTGGTCTTCCCTCGCCCCGATCGCCGCGGGGCTCGAAGCCTCGCTGAAGCCCGCGCACCTGGCATTTACGTCGGGACACCCTCGTTCACAAGCTCGCTGCGCAGGTCGGCCGCCTGCTCGGGCTCGACGATCACGAGCGACTCGCGATCGACGTGTGCGCGCGGATTCGTGACATCGGGATGATCGGGCTGCCGGACTACGTGATCGCGAACGCCGGTTCGCTGTCCGCCGGTGATCAGGCCCTCTTGAACCGTCATCCCGCGATCGGGGCCGCGATGCTGCAGTCGCTGCCGACCATGATCGCCGCCGCCGCAAGCGTGCGCGCGCATCACGAGCGATGGATGGCGCGGGTTACCCCGACGGACTTCGCGGCGACGCCATTCCCCTGCCAAGCCGCGTGGTCATGGTCTGCGACGCGTTCGTGGCGGTCGCCACCGATCGCCCGCAGCGCCGCGGTATCGGCGCCGAGGGCGCGCTCGACTTCATCCGCCGCCACCGCGAGTCTCAGTTCGACCCAAGCATCGCCGACTGCCTCGCGGCCGCCGTCACCGGCAAGGGAAGGTCCACGCCCCATACGGCCGCACCCGACCGCAGCCGCGAGAAGAGCCCGCACGAAGTGCCGAGGCCGGCTAAAGCCGTACGCGACCTGCGCACCGCGCTCGCCCGATTCGACGTCGTGCCGGCGTTCGCCCCCGCCTGTGAGCAGGTCCTCGCCGCTCCCGACGCGTCCGGGCCGGATGGGCGAAGCGCACTCGCCAAAGCGATCGAAAGCGACATCGGTCTCACGGTCGCGGTTCTCCGTCGCGCGCAGTCGCGCGCTGGCCAAGCCGGGATCGCCAACGTCGTCGACGCGGTGGCCGTTCTCACCCGCGACGAGATCGACGCCACGGTCGCATTGCTCCACGCGCGTCGTTCCCGTGGCACAACGGCTTCGACGCCCTGCTGCTCCGCTCAAGGCTCCACGCCCAGACGGTGGCCCGCGCCGCCGAGCGGCTCGGGCACATGACCAAGCCATTCGACACCGAAGACCTTGTGGCCGCCGCGCTTTTGCACGACATCGGCAGGCTCGTCCTCGCGCGCGCGCGGCCCGACTACCTCGCCCCGCTCGCCGCCCGCCGCACGCCCGAGGAGCGGATCCGCGAGGAGGTGCGTGAACTCGGCGTCGATCACGCGAGCATCGGCGGACTGCTGCTCGGGAGATGGGGTCTACCCGAGCGACTCGTCGATGCCGTGGCCAGACATCACCGTTCGCGCCCTGAGAGCGAGACAGCGGCGCTGGTGCGACTCGCCGACATGGTGGCGCACCACTCCCAGGGCAATGCGGTCGCTCGTGAAGCCATGCTCCGGCTTGCGGCCGACTGGGAGCTTCCGGTGCAGGCTCTCCGCGACATGGTGTTCGACCAGCCGCCGGCGATCGTCGGCCGGCGCCGGCGAGCCGAGCACTCGCCGCTGTCGGCGCGTGAGACCGAGATCCTTCGCCTCGTCGCCAAGGGCAGGCGCGACGCCGAGATCGCGACCGAGCTCACGCTCTCGGTCAGCACGGTGCGCACCCATCTGCACAACATCCACGGCAAGCTCGAGGTCGGGGGTCGCACCCAGGCCGTGATCCGCGCCAGCGAGATGGCTTGGATCTGAGCCGGCTCTCCCTCTGGCCGCGATCGGACCGGCGGCGCGGCACGCTCCGCTCGTTAGGGTGCAGGCATGTCCACGCGCCCCACTGAGGTCGAAGACACCTGGGACGTAATCATCATCGGGGGCGGCTCGGCCGGCGAGAACGCGGCGCAGTACGCGATCCGCGGCAGCGATCGCACCGCGGTCATCGTCGAACACGAGCTGGTCGGCGGCGAGTGCTCATACTGGGCGTGCATGCCGAGCAAGGCGCTGCTGCGCCCGGTTGAGGTCGTCGACACCGGCCGGGCGCTGCCCGGCGTGGCCGAGGCTCTCGAGGGCTCGATCGACCTCCCGGCGGTGCTCGCCCGGCGCGACACTTTCACCCACAATCACGACGACTCGGGACAGGTCGAGTGGGCGAGGAACGCCGGCATCGACGTCGTCCGTGGGCGGGGCCGACTCGCCGGCGAGAAGCTGGTTGAGGTGACGGCACGCGACGGCGGGACCCGGGTGCTGCACGCGCGTCACGCCGTCGTGATCGCGACCGGTACGATCGCCGCGGTTCCGCCGGTCGAAGGTCTCCGCGAAGCCAATCCGTGGACCTCGCGTGACCTGACGAACCTCCGCGAGATCCCCGACCGGGTCGCGATCATCGGCGGCGGGGTCGTCGCCTGCGAGTCGACCACATGGCTCAGCGGGCTGGGCTCCCGCAAGGTCACGGTCATCGAGCTCGAGCTCGCGCTGCTCGGCCACCTCGAGCCATTCGCCGGCGCGATCATGGCGGAGCAGTTCGAACAGCGCGGAATCGCCGTGCGCCTCGACACGAAGCTGCAGTCGGTTCACCGTGCCGAGGTGCGGGACACGGGACTCGGCCGGATTCATGGCGGCCCGGCCACGATCGAAACGGGTGCGGCGACGCTCGAGGTCGACGAGATCGTCGTCGCCGCCGGCCGAACCCCGGCCTCCGCTGACCTCGGCCTCGAACGAGTCGCAGTCGCCGCGAACGAGCATGGTTACGTCGACACCGACGACCATATGGCGGTGGTCGGTGGCGGCGGCTGGCTGTACGCGGTGGGCGACATCTGCGGGCGAGCCCTGCTCACCCACATGGGCAAGTACCACGGACGGATCGCCGGCGACGTGATCGCGGCCCGCGCCGAGAGGCGCTCGACCGACGGTTCGCGCTACCGCGACCTCGCCGACCACGACATGGTTCCCGCCGTCGTCTTCACCGACCCTCAGGTGGCGTGGGTCGGCCTCACCGAATCGGCCGCGCGCGCCAAGGGCTTCGATGTCGCGACGCTCGAGTACGACATCGGATCCGTAGCCGGCGCGAAGCTCCTCCGCGACGGATACACCGGTCGCGCCAAGGTCGTCATCGACCGCGCCACTGACACGATCGTCGGCGCGACGTTCGTTGGCTACGAGGTCGCCGAGCTGCTCCATTCGGCCACGACCGCGATCGTCGGCAAGGTCACCCTCGACACGCTGTGGCACGCGGTGCCGTCATACCCGACGGTGAGCGAGGTCTGGTTGCGCCTGCTGGAGTCCCGCCGCTGATCTACCGCGGCGCGGCCCACACCGGCGCCGGCACGCCCATCAACCGGTTCAAGCACCAGCCGGCAATCGTCAACAGCAGCACGCCGATCAGGATGTCGAGCAGCTGGCGAGGCTTGGCCAGAAGGCCCGAGGCGACGATGATCGTGGTCGCACCCGCCGGCGGGTGCGCGGAGCGCAGGAGGCGCAGCACGCCGCCGGTCAGCGCGACGGCGAGCGCGATCGCGCCGACCCGCCCCAGCGTCACGCCGGACACATACACGCTCGGCGCGTCGAGGAGCCCGAACAGCGCGAGAGCCACGGCGCCCGCGGCCACCCCCACGGTATGCCCGATGATCGTGTTCCGCGGCGTGCCCACCTCCGCCATCGGCGTCTCGAAGATCAGGAACGCAGTGGCGCCCAGGCTCGGGAACACCAGCGGCTGCTTCACGATGTACGCCCACAGCCCGCTCAGCCCGATCGCGAACAGCGAGCCGATGAAGGTGTACGCGGCGTTGCCGCGGTTGTGCCACTTCGTGTACAGCCACCGCTTCAGGCCGTACGTCCCGGGGATGCCGATGAGCGAGCCCTGTCGCTGAAAGACCCGGACCCCCGAATCGGCGAACTCCGCGATGTGATCGAGCTCCTCCTTGGGGTCGGAGACCATGCTCACGGCGCGGCAGCCTAACCCGCTCCGCAGACGCGTGTGAACACGGTCCGTTTTCTGACCCCAGGCCGGACCGCGTTATGTGGCCGGCTCGGGGACCAGCGACTCGAGCGGCGTATCCGGGTCGGTGAGAGCGGCCGCGTCAACCGGCCGTCGCGAGCGGATCAGCGCCTGGACGTACTGGTTGACGTCCCACACGTTTACGTTCATACCGCCGACCACGAGGCCGTCGCGCAGCCAGAAGGCAATGAACTCGCCGCCCTCGCGGTCGCCACGGAACACGACCTCGTCCCAACTCGTCGCGTATCCCGAGTACTCCATCCCGACGTCGTACTGATCCGAGTAGAAGTACGGGATTCGCTCGTAGGACGCGTCGTCGCCGAGCATCGACCGCGCGGCGGCCGGACCCTGGTTGAGCGCGTTGGCCCAGTGCTCGACGCGGATCCGCTCTTCGTAGAACGGGTGCCAGGCGCTGACAATGTCGCCGGCGGCGAAGATCCCTGCTGCCGACGTCTCGAGGTGCTCGTTCGCGACAACGCCGTTGTCGACCTCGAGGCCGGCGTCGGCCGCCAGCTGGCTCCGCGGCGAAATCCCGATGCCGACCACCGCGAAGTCGCACTCGACCACCTCGCCGACGCTCGTGAGCACGCGCGAGACCGTGCCGTCGCCCTCGAACGCATCGACCCCGTGACCCAGGAGCATCTCGACGCCATGCCGTACGTGCACATCCCGGTAGAAGGTGCCGATTTCGGGACCGAGGATGCGCTCGTAGGGCACCTCCAGCGAATCGATGACAGTCACCTCGAGGCCACGCTGACGCGCCGAGGCGGCGAACTCACTGCCGATCCAGCCGGCGCCGATCACGGCGACGCGGGCGCCCTCAACCAGACGAGCTCGGAGCACATCGCAGTCAGCGAGCGTCCGGAGGTAGTGAATGCCCTCCAGAGCGGCGCCCGGTACCTCGATCCGTCGTGGCTCGGCGCCGGTCGTCAGCAGCAGCCTGTCGTACGCCAGCTCTTTGCCGTCGCCGAGCGTCACGCGCGAGCCGTCAGGGTCGATCGCGGTCACCGACGTGGCCGTCATGAGCTCGATCTCGTGCTCGGCATAGAAGTCAGCCGGGTGCACATATGCCTTCTCGCGCTCGGACTCGCCGCGGAGGTAGTCCTTGGTCAGCGGCGGGCGTTCATACGGCCGCTCGGGTTCGGTGCCGATCAGCACGACCCGGCCGTCAAAGCCGCGGTCGCGCAGCTCCTCGGCCGCCTTCGCGCCGGCCAGGCTGGCGCCGGCGATCACGAATGTCCGCTTGCTCATCTCCCGTCTCCTCTCTCGGTGGGTAGCTGCGGCCAGCTGTTACTTCTTACCACCGGACGGCAGCGAGTAGCGAGGAACGTTCGACCCCCCGGTTCATTCGCCTGTCAATGTCGTCGTGCGGCGTCGGCCTGCTGAGCGAGCGTTGTCAGCGTCGCGAAGAACGCTGGCGATTGCCCGCGGAACAGTCCCATCGCGCTGAGGAAGTTGACCACGGCCATCGCGATGCCCTTCGTCTCCGTCGGGCGCACGATCGAGACGACCGGGAACTTGCGACTCAGGAAGCTCGTCGGCTCGGGCATGATCAGGTTCGTCTGGAAGTCCTGGCCGCCGAACGGCTTCTTGTTGAGGTCCGGAAACACGAGGCCGTTCGTGGGGTCGGTCAGCGGCGGTGCGTTCCCGGCCTTGTCGCTCCAGGTCTGGAAGTGCATCGCCTCGGTCGGCCCGATGCTCAGGACGACTCGGAGCGCCTCGACGTCGTTGACCCGCTGCGCCACCGCGGGATAAAGGCTGGTGCCGCCCTGCTCGATCGTGGCGAAGTGGAAGCCGGCGGTATTGGCGATCGCCTGCAGGTGCTTGGCCGGCTTCAGATCGGCGTCGCTGCGCGGGATCGCCGGGAACTGGCCACGCATCAACCCGGGGATGGCCTGCCGGAAGGTGCTGCCGAGGTCGGGGTTGCCGTGGCGTGAGCGGTACCGCGTCCACCAGCTCGTGTCGACGGTCAGCTGCATCAGGTTAGTGAGCCGCTTGCGGTTCGCGGCGCCGGTGGCCGTGCTGCCCTGCAGCGTGCGGAACGGTTCGAGGTTGACTGGATCGGCGCCGCGTGACCTTAGGTAAGCGTTGATGAACGTGAAGTGCGTGAACTCGTCCTCGGTGTTGTCGTGGACATACTGGGCCATATCCGAGTCGAGTACGGACAGCGCCTTGGTGAATGCCTTGTTGCCACTGCCGCCCGGTACCTCGCGATCCTGAATTCCGCACAGTTCGTTGTACTGCTGCCACAGGTCTGTCTCGAGGATCTCGGCCGCGGACAAGAACCGCAGGATCGCGGCATCTCCCTGGCTGAGGCCGCCCTTCGCGAACGCAGGGGCGGCCGTCAGTCCGCCTGCTCCGAGCATGCCGACACCGAGAATGCCGGCTCCGGCGCCGGCGATGAACGACCGTCGACTGGTATCGGATGGCTCTCGCGACTCGGGGTCAGGAGAGGCCTGCAAAGAATCCGACGAGTGAATGCTCACCGCTCAACTCCGATCTACTCGTGCGCGACGCCCGTTGGCCGACGTGTCGATTGGCTTACGGCATGGAACAGTGCCCGTCAGCGAGAAGTGCGCGTTCTCACTGTCGGCCAATACGCAGTCACCGGGCGGATTGCTCTACCGATTGATGGTTTAAAAGACGCCACCGAGTCGGTTACCTTCCCGGACTTTGGCGCTCGCGCCACGTATTTGGTACCCGCATCGCCAAAGTCCGCCCATTTGCGCTGCGAAACTAGCTATGTGCTCGCCCTGCTGCTCGCGGCGGGGTCGCTCGGACTCAACAACTTCGCGGCATCGATTGCGATTGGTCTGTCCGGGATCAATCGGGTTGGCCGCGTTCGGATCGCATTCGCGTTCGGGTTGTTCGAGGCCGCCATGCCCATCGTCGGATTGCTGATCGGGCGGGCGGTGTCACATTCACTCGGGTCGGCGGCTCAGGGGGGCGCCTCGGTGCCAGAGTCGGGCCCGCCAGCGCGTTGGGGTCGGGCATCGTCCTGATCGCCGTCGGCGTGGCGGTCCTCACCAAGCTGCTCTGACCGCGCGGTTACTTGGTCTCGCGCGCGCGCTCCTCGCGGTCGATCCGCGCCTCGAGGCTGCGCAGCGCGCGGGCGACCTGATCGAGCTTGTCCTGGGCGTCCCGGACGAGCTTTGAGATCTCGCCGAGCTGGTCGGCTGGGCTCTTCGATTCCTCGGCCATGACGCCTACCGTATCGCTGCGCTGGTCGCGAGCGAACCCGCCGCGCAGTCAGGAACGGCGTCCGCTTCCGCGGGGATTGCCGCGGCCCCGGCGAGGACCGTCACGAGCAGCCCGGCGAACACCATGATGACGGCTGCGAGCCGGAGCGAGGTGAGCTGCGCCACGCCTCCGATCAGCGGCGGACCGCCGAGGAATCCGAGATAGCCGAGCGACGTGACGGCGGACAGCGCCGGCCCGGTGGACACACCCGGCTGGTCGGCGCCCGCGCGGAACAGCGTCGGGACGACGCCGGCGAGCCCGAATCCCAGCGCTGCGAACCCGGCGATCGCGGCCGGCGCGGTGCCGGCGGCGAGCCCGGCGGCAAACCCCACGGCGGCGAGGGCGCCACTCCGGCGGAGCAGACCAACCGAGCCCCAGCGCGTCCACAGGCGATCGGCGAGCAGCCGCCCGGTGCCCATCGCCACGCTGAATACCGCGTACGCGATCGCGCCGAGCGCCGCCGATCCCGCGAGGTCGTCGTGGACGAGCTTCGCGCTCCAGTCCGACGCGCCGCCCTCGGCCATCAGGCAGAACAGGCACGCGATTCCGAGCAGCACGAGGCGCGAGGGAAGCGACCGCCAGCGCATCGCCGGTGCGTGCGCGTCGGCGTCCTCGTCCTGTGGGAGCAGGAGGCGGGTCGCGATCAGGCCCGGGATCCCGAACAGCGCCATGGCCACCAGAAAGTGCGGGAGCGGCGCGACGCGGAGCGCGGCCGCGAGCGCGCCGAGACCGGCGCCGGCAAACCCGCCGAACGAGAACGCGGCGTGGAGCGAGGAGAGGATCGGCCGCCCGAGGTGCCGCTCGACTGATACGCCTTGTGCGTTCATCGCCAGATCGAGCGTCGAGTTGGTAAGTCCTACGACGAACAGCGCGCCCACCAGCGCGGGAACGCTTCGAGCCAGCGCCGGCAACACGATCGCCGCCATCAGCCCGGCGAGCGCGACCTGGCAGAACCCCCGGCTGGAGCGGCGTGGGAGCCGGCGACCGACGAGCGGCATCGCGATCACCGCGCCCACGGCCGGGGCGAGCAGCGCGAGCCCCAGCACGCCGGTGGTGGCGCCGACGCGGTTCGAGAGCGCCGGGATCCGCGACGCCCACGTCGCGAACAGCGCGCCATCGACGAAGAACACCGCCGTGACGCCGGTGCGGGCGTTGAGGCGCAGTCCGAGGGGGGCGCTCAGCCGTACTCCGAGGGCGTTCACGCGCGCAGCACCTCGATGCCGAGGGCCCGGTACGGGCCAAGCGCCTCGTCGTCCGCCTCCGCGTCGGTGACTAGACGGGTGACGGCGGTCAGCGGCGCGACCACCACCGACATGGCGGTGCCGAGCTTGTCGTGGTCGGCGAGGGCGACGACCTCGGCGGCGCCGTCGATCATCGCGGCCTTCACGTGGCGCTCCTCGAGGTCGTCGGTGGTGATGCCGATCTCCGGGTGCAGCCCGCAGACGCCGAGAAACACGACGTCGGCACGGATCGGCCGCAGCGCCTCGATCGCCTCGGCGCCGACGGTCACGAGCGAGTTCGGGCGCAGCGTGCCACCGACGACCGTCACCTCAAGGCCGGGGTGGTCCGCCAGCGCCAGCGCGATCGGCGGGCTCGTAGTAATCACGCGCGCGCGGAGCTGGGGGTTAGCGCTGAGCGCGCGGGCGACTTCGAGTGTCGTCGTCCCGCCGTCGAGCACCACGAGCTGGCCGTCTCGCACCGATTCGGCCGCCCGGCGAGCAATCGACGTCTTCGCCGCGGGCGCGCGGCGCGCTCGGGCCTGGAACGGCGCGGCGTCGCCGTGGCGGGGCAGCGCGCCGCCGTGCACTCGCCGGAGCAGGCCGGCTTCGTCGAGCTCGCGCAGGTCGCGGCGAATCGTGTCGGAGGAAACCTCGAGCTCAGCCGTGAGATCGGCGGCGAGGACGCGCCCGTAGGTTCCGAGTCGATCGAGGATCAGGGCGCGTCGTTCGTCGGTCAGCACTTGCGTGATAGTACACGATCTTGCGCGTTCGTGCCGGATCATGCACGAACGCGCATCCGTCTTCCCGGGTTAGCGAAGTCTCACCGGCTCGTCGTGCCCCCGAGCCGATATTCATGGGCGTAGACCCACGGAAGGGAGTCAACCCCCATGCACATCACCGGGGCGACCTCAGCGTCGCAGCCCCATCAGTACACCGGCCCGGCAAAGCTCGCGGCCGACAACGACGGCGACGGTCGCAAGGGCGCAGCCGCGCTCAACGACGGCGACGCCGCCGCCCGCCGCGCCAGCGCGGCCATCGCCCAGACCGCGCAGTCGACCAAGACCAACAAGGTCGACGTCAAGGCGTGACCGCATCCCAGGTCCGCGCCCGACGCCCTGCGGCGTGGCGGCGCGGGCCTGGGTGCTCACCACCCCCGCCCCGGGGCCGCATGCACGCCAATACCGGCCATCCGGCCAAAAGTCGTTCTGGCGGCCGCACCCATGGGTATCTTGGATCCGAGTCCTTGAAGCGGGGCAGACGTGACTGGCGAGACCTTCGAGAAGGAACTGCCGCGTACGCGCGGGTCACCGGCGCTTGCGCGCCGGTCGCTGGCGCATTGGTTCGCCGGCGACGCGGACAGCAATGAGCTCCGGACGGCCGAGCTACTCGTCTCGGAGCTCGTCACGAACGCCGTGATGCACGGACACGGCAAGATCATTCTGCGAGCGCACCTCGACCAGGATCGCCTCCTCGTCGAGGTCATCGACGAGGGCGGCGGGTTCGAGCGCACCGTGCGCCACGGCGATTTCGACAGCATCGGTGGCCGGGGCCTGGCCATCGTCGACGCCGAGGCGAGCCGGTGGGGGATCCACGAGGGCACGACCCACGTGTGGTTCGAGCTCGAGCGGCCGGGCCCCAGGCTCGGCCCTGACAAGAACCCGGTCGATTGAAGCCCGCCGACTGCGACGGCGGGTCGCCCTGTCGTCAGGCCTGGTCGCGCGCCGGATCGGTCGCCGGATCGCCAAGCTGGGCGCCGAGGCGAACGCCGTCCGCGGGCGCGACGCGCCACGGGAAGGCCGGCGGCGGAACGGTGAAGCTCGCCCTCATCTCGAGCTCCCCCTGGCAGTGCGGAGCACCGACGTCGTGGGCCGTGACGGCGTTCCGCCACGAGGCCGTTGTCGCGAACCCGCACGCGCGACAGGAATACAGCGGCACGCAGATTCGATTCCCACGGGCCCGAGCATCGAAACCGCGATCTGCAACGACTGCGGAGTTTCCGCAACCATGGATAGGTGACGGCTGAACGGCTCCTCGTCAACTTCTTCTACGCCAATCCCGTGGGTCACGCCGTCGAGGCGCTTCACTACTGCCTCGGCCACCACGCGGCCGACCCCACCCGCGAGGTGTCGGTCGTGCTCAACGCCGGCACTGCTATCGACTACTACAAAACGCGACCGGCTGCTGACCGCGACGCAAAGCCGCACGGTCGTCACCTCG
This sequence comes from uncultured Solirubrobacterales bacterium, assembly GCA_963737055.1. Classification (GTDB taxonomy): domain Bacteria; phylum Actinomycetota; class Thermoleophilia; order Solirubrobacterales; family Solirubrobacteraceae; genus Palsa-465. Next base: position 11,048 of record CAVTRE010000009.1, read on the forward strand.
TCTCCGCCCGGATACGTCCCTCATCGGCAGCTTCGGCTCGAGCTCCCCCAGGCCGTTAGGGCGGCCGCGGAGCGCCGGCTCGCCGAACGCTTCGAGCTGCCCAGTAGCGGGCGGATCGCGCTGATGCCCTCCGGGTCCGCCGAGCGCGCGCTGTACCCCTCGGCCGCCTCGTGGCTGCTCATCCTCGACGCCCTCGCCGACGCGTTTCCCGGAATCGAGATCGCGCTCATCGGCAAACGAGGGCGTGACCGCCGCACGTCCACGTCGCTCCGCCACGCGGAGCTCGGCCAGCTCCTGGCGCATCGCACCCGCCCGCTCGACTGCTTCGACCGGCCGCTCGCACAACAGCTCGCCGTGGTGGAGACCTGCGATCTGTTCCTTGCGCCGCACACCGGGTTTGGCATGGCCGCGCTCGCCGTCGGGACTCCATGGCTGGCGCTGTCCGGCGGACGATGGTTCGAGTACTTCTTCAATCGGGTCCCGTTCCGCTCGATCATCCCCGATCCCGAGCGTTACGCGAGCTTCACCCAGTTCGCGCCGGCGGCGATCATCGAGGACGGTGACGGACAGCCCCGCACGCCAAGCATGACGACCGCTCGCATCCGAGACGACCTCGATCGCATCGTCGACGGAGCGCGAGAGCTGCTCGACGGCTCGCTCACCTACGAGCAATCGCTGCGTGACTACTTTCCGGCGCTGCTCGCCGCACACCGCGAGGACGCCGGCGCGATCTGGTCGATCGACGCCGTGCATCTCGCGTACCTGTGACGCGCGCGGCCGCGACTTGCGCTCACAGCTCCATCGTGAATATCTGCCCCTGCCAGCCGTTCAGCTCGAACCGGTTGGACCGCGTGAACCCCTGCTTCTCGTACCAGTGAACGAGCCCCGGAGCGTGGGCCCAGCAGTCCACCCGGAGGACCTCGGCATCTCGTTCGTAGGCGACCTCGATCGCCTTTGTGACCAGCGCCGCGCCGATCCCCTGACCGATCAGGCGGCGCGAGCTCAGCAGCAGGATGATGTACAGCTCCGGGAGGGGCGCCGGAGGGACGTACGCCGGCGCCGGTCCGACGACGAGCACGCCCACCGGCTCTCCGTTCCATTCGGCGATGTGCAATCCGCCGCCGACCCTGAAGCCGTACACGCGCTCGCGGATCCCGGGCCGCTCCGAGAACGGGGTGGCTCCCCACTGTCCGGTCTGGCCCCGGTCGACGAGCCAGGCGATGGCCTCGTCGAACATCGCGATCACGGCGGGGCCATCGGCCTCGTCTCCGGGCCGGATCGTCAAGCCGCTCAACGACATGCAGCGACTCATTATCGGCGCCGATCGCCTCCCGAGCGCTCAGCCCCTCCGGTACTTGACGACCGCGACCGGGAGCGCGACCGCGATGATCGCGAGCGTCCATACCAGCGAGCGGCTGACGAAATACGAGCTGGGGTGTCCCAGCAGAGCCTGCGCGTGCGGACCGAGGGTCAACGCCCGCACCGCGTCAACCATGTAAGTCAGCGGCTGGTGCTCGGCGAACACCCGCAACCAGCTCGGCATCGAGCTCACGGGCACGTACGCGCTCGAGACGAACGCGAACGGGAACACGATCATCCCCATCCCCTGGGCCGCCTGCGCGCTGCCGGCGAACAGACCCATCGTGATGAACACCCACTCGAATGCGAATCCGAACAGGACAACCAGCCCGAACGCCGCGAGTCCCTCGAGCGCCGAGCCGTGGAGCGTGAAGCCGACCACGAACGCGACCGCCGCGGTGAAGGCAGTGCTCCACGCGAGGATCGCAGTGTCCGCCGCCGCACGCGCGATCAGAACCGACGAGCGCGGGATCGGCAGCGATCGCAACCGGTCGACGAACCCCTGCTCGAGGTCCTCAGCCATCGCGGTGGCCGTCCCGATCCCCATGAACAGCACGCCGGTGGCGACGAAGCCGGGCACGAGATAGTCGACGTACGACATCCCGGCGATGTGGATCGCGCCCCCGAACATGTAGCGGTAGATCAGAAAGAACAGCGACATCTGGACCGTGGCGAGCACGATCAGCTGTGGCGTACGCACATAGCGCAGGAGCGCGCGGCGGGTGACGGTGGCGGTGCTTCTGGCAAGCCCCGCGCCTCCGCCCGCGGTGCCGTAAACGACGTCTGTTGTCATTTTTGATTTTCCTTTCGGTTTCCGGTTAGGCGGCGCGAGCCGCCATCGAGCCACTGTCTTCGATGGGCTGGCCGGTCAACGACAGGAACACCTCGTCGAGGTTCGGCTGGCGCATCGCGATGTCCTCGAGCTCTATGTCCGAGTCATGCAGCGTTCGGAGCGCCGCCATCAGCGCCTCGCCTCCCGAGTCGACCCGCACGCTCACCTGCCGGGTCGATGCATCGATCTGCGCGTCGCCGTGGCCTAGTCGTCCCAGCGTCTCGGCGACCTTCGGTAGATCCGCGTCGCGGCGAGCGTGAAGCTCGACGATGCTGCCGCCGATCTGCCGCTTGAGCTCGGCCGGACTACCGGTGGCCACTGAGGTTCCGCGGTCGATGATCACGACCTGGTTCGCGAGGTGGTCAGCCTCGTCGAGGTACTGGGTGGTGAGCAGCACGTCGGTGCCGGCGTCGACGAGCTCTCGGATCGCGTCCCACAGCTCGATCCGGCTCCGCGGGTCGAGGCCGGTGGTCGGCTCGTCGAGCAGCAGCAGACGAGGCGCTCCCACCAGGCTCGCGCCCAGGTCGAGCCGGCGACGCATCCCGCCCGAGTACGTGCGCGCGAGCCGATCGCCGTCGTCGACGAGCCCGAGCTGCTCGAGCACGGCGCCGGCGCTCGCCCTGGCGGCACGGCGGCTCTGTCCGAACAGGCGCGCGACCATCTCGAGGTTCTCGCGGCCGGTCATCGCCGGCTCAATCGCGGCGAACTGTCCCGCCAGCCCGATCGCGCGGCGAACCACGGCCGGCTGCTTGCGGGCGTCGTGGCCGGCGACCAGGAGCGTCCCCGCGTCGGGTCGCAGCAGCGTCGCCACGGTGCGGACGAATGTCGTCTTGCCGGCGCCGTTAGGCCCGAGTACCGCGACCACCTGGCCGGCCTCGGCCGTCAGGTCGAGGCCGTCGAGCGCGACGGTCTTGCCGTAGCGCTTGGTGAGGCCGCGGGCCTCGATCATTGCAGTCATCTATCTGTCCTCCTCGGTTTGTCGATCTTCGGCGGGGAGGAACTTCTCCGCGAGCTCGCGCAGCCACTCCTCACTCCAGGTCAGCCGTCCTTCGCGCAGGTCATCGATCACACCGCCGAGCCACGAGAGCTCGGCCTCGAGCATCGCCTTGCGGTACTCCTCCTCGAGCAGAAAAAGACGCGGCAGCCCCGTGTCCGCGACCGCCAGTCCGCGCTCGGTCCCGTCGAGGGCGGCTTGCAGCTTCTCGGCGCGCAGCTCGAGCTCGGCGCGAGCGTCGTCGGGCTCCAGCCCGAATAGGATCGACAGTGCCGCGATGAACTCGGGGTACTCGCCTTCGGTGTCGTGGAGCATCTCGCGCAGCCACTGCCGGGCGACGTCGCGCCCGGCGTCGGTAATCGCGTAGACGACCCGATCGGGGTAACCCTCGGCGCGCCGAGTCTCATGCACCTCGACGAGCCCGTGGCGCTCAAGGCGCTCGAGGGTCTGGTAGAGGCTCGCCCGCGACCGCAAGTTGACGACGCGATCCTTGCCCTGCGCCTCGAACATCTTCTGCATTCGGTAGACGTGCATCGGCCCTTCGAACAGCTGCCAGAGCACGATCAGTCCGAGCGAAGAGCTTTTCGGGGTTGTTGGATTGGACATGGACATGGCCATGATCATACTAGTCAGAACATAACTAGTCAACCCGCTTGCGTCATCGTCTACTTTTTGCAGCGGCGGTACGGGACCAATCAAGCGATCAGGAGCAGCCCCATGTCTACGTACGACTCACCTGCCTACGGCGCAGCGCTCACGCGCGATCAGTCGCGAGCGGTGTTCGGCCAGGTCATGGGCCTGGTCGCCTTTACCTGCGGGTTTGCCGCGCTGGGCGCCTACATCGGTCGTGACCTCAGCGGCGGCGCCGGGATCCTGTTCTTCATCGGCGCGTTCGCGTGCGTGTTCGGCCTGAACATCGCCAACTCGCGCGGGCGCGAGCAGCTCGCCGTGGGTCTCTTGTTTGGTCTCGGGCTGCTGCTCGGTCTCGCAGTGGCGCCGGTGATCGCCTACTACGCGAAGGCGAATCCGGCGGCCCTGTGGCAGGCCGCCGGCGCGACCGGCGCGTTCATCGCCGGCGCAGGCGCAATCGGCTACGCCACCCGCCGCGATCTGTCGGTGTTCGCGCGAGCGCTGTTCTGGGCGCTGCTCGCGCTGATCGTGTTCGGGCTCGTGACGATCTTCGTCTCGATCCCGCACGCCAACATCATCTACTGCGTCCTCGGCCTGGTGATCTTCGGCGGCTTTACGATCATCGACTTCAATCGCCTGCGGCGGGCGAACAACAACGCCGCGGTCCCGATCGCGGCGGGCATCTTCCTCGACATCTTCAACGTCTTCCTGTTCTTCCTGCAGATATTCGGCGGCGGAAACCGGAACTGACGCCCGCGCCAGGCCGGTCCTTCGTCCTGCAGTTCCCGGCCGAGGAGATCCCGGCACTCGCGGCGCGCTTCCCCGGCACCGACGACCCTTCGCGCCTCGCGGTCGGGGCGGCCGCGAGAAAGCGCGGCTACTACACGCGCGAGGAGTTTCTCCAGGTGTGTGCCTGGAAGACCGTGCGCAGCCGCCCGAAAGTCGCGGCGAACACCGAGGCCGCGGTCCTCGACGCCACCGGTCGGGCGTTGGCGGCTGTCGATGAGGCAACCAGGATCGCGTCGCTGCTGGAACTGGAGGGCGTCGGCGTGCCGACGGCGTCGACGCTCCTGTATTTCGCGTTCCCCGATGACTATCCGATCCTCGACGTCCGCGCGCTCGAGTCGCTAGGGGTCAAGCCCCGCTCGACTTATCCGGTCAGCTTCTGGCTCGAGTACCTCGAGGCGTGCCGCCGGCTCGCGCGCGACGCCGACGTGAGCATCCGGACGCTCGACAAGGCGCTCTGGCAGCACTCCAAGGAGCTCAGCCCCCGAGCGCTCACGGACTCCCAGCCGCCCGTCGCCTGAGTTAACTCCCTCGTCTGGGGCGATTTGCCCGGGCGGCGGCTGGTGGCTCCGGCTCGCCGCGCCCGCTCCCCGCCGGCGGCGTGGGGACCTGCGAAGCCTGCCAGTCGAGGCATTCCATGGGGACGGTGGCAGGGCGCGCATGCCCCACATGCCCGGAATGCCACGGTCCTGGTTGTCGTCACCGAATGGCAGGAGATGCAGGTCGCGAGCGACCCGCCCGGGCACGGTCCGCGTTGCCAGCGTCGTTTGTCGCGTCATGCAGCTCGCGGCGGCGAAGCCCCGGATCGCGGCCACCCATACGATCTGTTCATGGCCGACCGCGACCGACGTCAGCACGCGCGCGAGATCTACCTCGCATTCGCGTCCGGCGACCGCGACGTCGTCGAGCGCAGCTTCACCGACGACTTCACCTTCTCCAGCCCGGTCGACGTCGGGCTGGACCGGGAGGGTTACTTCGAACGGTGCTGGCCCGGCGCCGGCCAGGGTCAAGAGTTCGAGTTCGTCCGCGTGATCGAATCCGGCGACGAGGTGATCGTGACCTACGAGGTGAAGCACGCCGAGGGCCACGTCGGAAGGAACACCGAGGTGCTGACGTTCCGCGGCGACAAGGTGTGCCGCACCGAGGTCTACTTCGGGTGGAACGTGCCGTGACCGAACCACAGCCGGAACCCTCGCTCGCCGGCCTGCTGGCGGCCGTGCCGTTCATCGCGACGCTCGGGATCGAGGTCGTGTCCGCGAGCCCGGAGGAGGTGGTCGGCCGACTCGCTTGGCGAGAGGAGTTGTGCACCGCCGGCGGGGTGCTCAACGGCGGTGCGCTGATGTCGCTCGCGGACAACATGGGAGGCACGTGCGCATTCCTCAACCTCCCGCCCGGCGCGGGCACGGCGACGATCTCGTCGTCGACCAACTTCCTGCGCGGGATTCGCGACGGCTACGTCACCGCGACCTCGCGGCCGCTCCGCGTCGGCCGGACCGTGATCGTGGTCGAGACCGAACTGCGCGACGACGACGGCCGCCTCGCCGCTCACACGACGCAGGCCCAGGCCGTTATCGGACCCTGACGTCCGAGCCGCCCTCCGTACCCCTCCGACCCTCCGTACCCCTCGCCGGCGACTTCCCCGAGTGCGCCTACGCGTGTAAGTCGACACTCGACAAGCCGCCGGTCGCGAATGCGACGTTAACCGTGCCAGAGCCGGGGGAATCCGAATTCACCCCGGCCGCGGCTACGACTGAGCGGTTAACCGGAAACCGCACGTGTCGAGATACGCCCAGCACACCGCGGACCGCAGCCCAGAATGCACCCGCCCGCTCCTTCGGGCCAGAATGCACCCGCCCGCCTCCTTCCGGCCGCGATCTAAACCGCGACGGCCGCCGGGGCGTCACGGGCCACCGGTGACATCCCGAGCGCGCGAAGCTTCTCCTCGAACGCCAGGATCCGTGCGGTGTCGACGTAGAAGTCGTCGTGCTCGACGATCTTGCCCCAGCGGGTCCGCGCGAGGATCACGACTCGGTTGGAATACAGCTCCTCGCCGCCCGGCCCGGTGGCGCGATCGTCGAAGCGCGCGATCAGTGTCATCGCCCACGGCGGACCGCCGATCCACAGGTCGCGAATCTCGCCCTTCAACCCCGCCGCGGTGAACTCGCGCAGAAAGCGCTCGATCGCCGGCTTGCCCCGATGATCCCCCGACCACCGGTGCGGTCCCTCGTTGAAATGCAGAACCGCGTCGTCGGCGTAGCCGGCCAGGAGCGGCTTGTAGTCGCCTTCATTGAGCCGGCGAAGGTCCCGGCGCAATTTGACGAGGGCCAGGCGCGGCAGCAGCGCGCGAGCGGCGATGGCCGCGCCGGCGCCGGCGATCAGGCTGGTCTTGTGGGTCATATTGTCGCCTCCGGGGTCGTGGGCTGTTGGATCAGGGCGGATCGAACGAGCGCCACCGCAGCCTCCGCGCACGCGTCCATTGGCTCGGTCGTTCGCAGCGAGCGGCTGAGCAGGAACGCTCCCTCGAGCACGGCGAGCACGCTCAGCGCGAGCGACCGGGCCTGCTCGCGAGGTACCCCCGCCGCGATCGCGTCGCGCTCGACCGCGCCGAGCCACGACTCGAACACGTCCGCGGTCGCCTGGCGCAGCACCTCGTGCGTGCTCGCGATCTCGCCGGCGACGGTCGCGATCGGGCAAGCGTCGGCGAAATCCGTGTCCTCGAGCGTCTCGGCCGCGCCGGCGAAGAAATCGCCCACGGCGGTGGGCAGGTCCGGCGCGGCGCCCGCGATCGCCTCGTACAGCGCGAGGAAGAAGCGGCCGCCGGTGCGGAGCACGTCGTCGGCCAGCTGCTCCTTGCCGCCGGGAAAGAAGTGGTACACGGAACCGAACGGGGCACGCGCCTCGGTGGCGATCTGCTTCAGGCCCGTGCCGGCATAGCCCTGCCGCCGAAAGAGCTCGGCACTCGCATAGAGGATCCGGTCGCGGGTCGGGATTTCGGTGGCGTTGGGCATCGCGGCCTCCGCGCCACCGTATCACGAGTAGAACGTTCTATCTAGCGAGGCCGGGGGCGTTGGGTGGAAGGTGGCGCGGGGGCGTTGGGTGGAATGTGACGCGGGAGTGTTGGGTGGAAGGTGGCGCGGGGGCGTTGGGTGGAAGGTGGCGCGGGGGCGTTGGGTGGAAGGTGGCGCGGGGGCGTTGGGTGGAAGGTGGCGCGGGAGTGTTGGATGAGTGGGGCGGTCGGGGACACGAGAGGCCGTACGGTGTGGACGTGGACTGGCCCGCTGCCGAGCCGATCCAGACGGCACGCCTGACGCTCGAACCGCTGCGCGTCGATCACGCCGGCGAGATGCGCGAGGTCCTGGGCGACCCCGCCCTCTACGCGTACACCGGCGGCAAGCCGCCCTCGTTCGACGAGCTCCGGACCCGATACGCGATGCAGGCGGCTGGCCGCTCGCCGGATGGCCGCCACGGATGGCTGAACTGGATCGCCCGCGACCGCGACTCCGGGACCGCGGTCGGCACCGTGCAGGCGACCCTCGCCCGCACCGCCGACGAATACCAGGCCGAGATCGCCTGGATCATCGGCGTCGCCTACCAACGCCGCGGATTCGCCACCGAGGCCGCCGGCGCGATGGTCGCGTGGCTCGAGGCTCAAGGCGTGCAGACGATCACGGCGCACATCCATCCCGGTCACAGCGCGTCCATGGGCGTCGCGCGCCGGCTCGGCCTGACTGCCACTGATGTCATGGTGGGTGGAGAGACGCGGTGGCAGGGACCTCTTGCGCGTCGTGATCCGTAAGGGAGACGATGTGCATCGATCGTGTCCCCCGCGGGTGAATCCGTGCCGGCCGCGGCAGAGAGCCTCGCCGTCTCCGGCGAGGTCGGGCGCCTGCGCGCGGGCCGCCCGCGGTCTGAGGCAGCCCTCATCCGCGGCGCACTGGCCGGGTCCGAGGCCGATCTCGAGGCGCTGTTCCGGCGCTTCTGGCCGCGGGCCTACCGGGCCGCGTTCCTAATCGTCCACGATCACGCGGCCGCCGAGGACATCGCCCAGGAGGCGTTCCTGGCGGCGATCCGGCGGCTCGATCGGTTCGACCGCCGGCGGCGGTTCGGTCCCTGGCTGGGCACGATCGTCGCCAACCGGGCGATCGACTGGGCGCGCTCGAGGGCGGCTCGGCGCGAGACCGCCGATGCCGGCACCGATCCGCCCTCCCCGCCCGAGGTGCCGCTCGGCCGCTACTCACAGGAGGTGCTCGCGTCACTGGCGGCGCTGTCGCCCGAGCATCGCGCGGTGATCGTGCTCCGCTACCTACTCGAGTACAGCCCGGGCGAGATCGCCCGCGCGCTCGAGCTCCCGCGCGGCACGGTCAACTCGCGGCTGCGCCGGGGGCTCGACTCGCTCGAGACCCATCTCAAGGAGATGGAGCGATGACGCCGTCGACCAAGCGCCGTCTCCGGGACTTTCGCGCGCCCGACGAGATCGGCGCCGAAAACCGGGCCTGGGGCGTCGTCCGGTCGGCATACCGCGAGCGCGAGCTCGAGCCAAACATGGCCCGGCGGCCGCGCTGGCGGATCGCGGTGGCGCCGGCGCTCGCGCTGATCGTCGGCGCGTTCCTCCTCTCGCCGGCGGGCGCGAGTGTGCGGCGGCTGATCCATCGAGCGCTCGGCGAGAAGCACGCGGCCCCGGCGCTGTTCGCGCTCCCCTCCCCGGGGCGACTGCTCGTGTCCGGGCCGGGCGGGGCGTGGACCGCGGCCGCCGACGGGTCGGTGCGTCGGCTCGGCCCGTGGTCGCAGGCGACGTGGTCGCCACGCGGGCTATACGTGGCCGTCGCCTCGGGGAACCAGCTGGCGGCCGTCGATCCGCACGGCAAGGTGCGCTGGCGGCTCGCGAGGCCGGCGGTCAGCGATCCCCGGTGGTATTCGCCGAGCGGTTACCGGGTCGCGTACCTCGCGGGGGGCACGCTTCGCGTGGTCGCCGGCGATGGAACGGGCGACCACCTGCTCGCCGCCGGGGTGGCGCACGTCGCTCCGGCGTGGCGGCCGGGCGGCGCGCTCGGGCCGTTCGAGCTCGCGTACGTCACCGCGCGCGGCCGGGTGGTTGTCCGCGACGGCGACACCGGGCGCGCTCTGTGGTCCACGGCGCCGGGGCCGAGGCCGTTCGAGCTGATGTGGTCCGCCGACGGCGGGCGCCTGCTCGTGCTCTCGTCACGTCAGGCGCGGACCTACTCGGCCGCCGGCGCCCTGATCTCCCGGGTCGCGCTGCCCGGCGTTGTGAGCGACGGCGCGCTGTCTCCCGACGGGCGGAAGCTCGCGCTCGTGCTGGGCGGCCGCGAAGTCGCAGTCAGGAGCGGTGGTTTGTTGCGCCAGGTGCTCGCCGGCCCCGGCGTGAAACGCAGTCAGCTGGTCGCCCGACGGCCGTTGGCTGCTCGTCACCTGGCCGGCCGCGAACCAGTGGGTGTTCGTCCGCGTCGCCGGGACTCCCCGGATCGAGGCCGTCTCCCGGATCGCGCAGCAGTTCTCGAGCGCCGGCGCGGCACGCGCGTTCCCCGAGCTCGACGGGTGGTGCTGCACCGTGAGGGGGGTGGCGGGATGAGCGCGCGGGTCGCCGCGGCGCTGACCGCGGCGCTGGGGCTCGGCACGGCCCTCGGAGGGTGCGGCGGGGGATCGCATCATCGCCCGAGCGCGACCACGGTCGCCGCGGTGGCGCCCGTCCCATCGCCGAAGAAGCCACCGGCGCCCGCCGCGGCCCGCCCACCCGCGGTCCGCCCACCCGTCCAGGCCCTCGTCACGGCGGAGACCGAGAACCGGCTGCTGGTCGTCGATCTCCCCAGCGGGCGCGTAGCGCGGCGGCTGGCGATGCCGACCGACCCTGAGGACGTCGCCGCCGACAGCGGCGCTTGCTCGAGCGTGGTCGTCACCAGCGCGTCGGCAGGAAAGGTGACCGTGCTCGATCGTGAGACGCTGCGGCGCAGAAGCGTGATCGGCGGGTTCGGGACTCCGCATATCGCCGAGATCGCCCCCGGCGGCGCGTACGCCTACGTGACCGACGACGCTCGCGGGACGGTCACCGTGATCGACCTCGGGACACCACGGGTAACCAGCACGATCGAGGTAGGCGCACGCGCGCACCATCTGAGCTTCGACCCCGTGCACAATCTCGCCTGGGTGGCACTCGGGGAGACGGCGCGGACGATCGTGATCCTGAGCCCCGCCGACGTCGCGCGTCCTCGCGTGATCGGGCGGTTCGACCCGGGTTTCCCCGCCCACGACGTCGAGTTCAGTCCCGATGGGCGGCAGGCCTGGGTCACCTCGGCCGACAGCCCGCACGTGTCGGTGTTCGGCGCGGTCAGCCGGCGGCTCCTGTTCCGCGTCTCGGTCGGCAGCGGGCCGCAGCACGTCGCGTTCGCGGGCCAGTTCGCGTACGTGACGAGCGGCTACGGCGGGGTGATCGAGCAGGTCGACGCCGCCACCGGCCACGTCCTGCGCCGCGCGAGCTCTCCATACGGATCGTTCGAGCTGGCCACGGGGCAGGGTTACGTCGTCGCCTCCTCGCTGCTGCGCGGGACGCTCGCGATCTACACCCCGCAGCTCAAACTGCTGCACGTCGTCCACCTGGCGCCGGCGACGCGCGAGGTGGCGATCTCGACTGCCTGAGCTCAGTTCTCGAGCCGGAAGCCGACCTTCAGCCCAACCTGGAAGTAGTCGATCGAGCCGTCGTCCCTGAGGTGGCCGCGGATCTCGGTGACCTCGAACCAATCGAGGTGGCGCAGGGTCTTGCGAGCGCGGTCGAGCGCATTCCTAATCGCATCGTCGATCGACCCGGGGGCAGAGCCGACAATCTCGCTGACGGAATAGACGTGATCGGTCACGTTGAACTCCTCGCTGAAGGGAAGGACGGGCGGCCGCAGCCTACAGCGCCTTTGGCGGCCTCGAGCGTTCGAGACCGGCCGTGTAACCGTTCGGTCGCGGCGGCGTATTCTTGCTAACCGCTTGCTCCAAAGCTGCTAAGCTGCAAGCACACTGAACCCCGATCCCCCAGGAGACGTACCTATGGCAACCACCACCACCCCCAAGACCGGCGTCCCTTCGTTTGACGCCGCGTTCGAGCAGGTCAAGGACAGCAACGAGCAGGTGTGGGCGGCCGCCCGCAAGGCCGGCAACCTGTACCTCGATTCGTACGAGAAGGCCGTCGACCGGACCGCCGAGCTGCAGCTGAAGCTCGCCGGCCTCACCCAGCAGGAGTGGCTCAAGAGCCTGATCGAGGCCCAGGTCGACGTCTCGAAGGAGCTCGCCAGCACGTACACCACGACGGCGCGCGGTTTCCTGAAGTAAGACATCCGTCGGCGTTCGTTAGTAGCGTTCGCTAATCGACGTTATTCAGAGGCACCGGTGGGTTTACCGCCGGTGCTTCACCCTTTAACGGTATTTCGCTGGTACTTCGCAGTTTCTTCGCAAGGAGGTCGAATATGACCGTTGTGCCGCAATGTCCCCCGGTCCCCGCGCCAAGCATGGCTTCGGGTCTTCTGGACAGCTGGGTCGACGGCTGCGCCGCGGCAGTCGAGAGCGTCGGGAAGTGCTGGACGACGGCGCTCCAGCGCGGACCCGCCGCGTTCGATTTCCCACGCTGGGTCGCGCTCACGACAGATCGCAAGGCACCGTCGTGGACCACGCCGCACGAGATCGTGTTCGAGACGCCGCTCGCGCGCCTGCGCGACTTCTCGGTCTCGAGGCGCCGGGTCGTCCCGACGCTGGTGCTCCCCCCGCAGGCCGGCCACGACTCATGCATCGTCGACTACTCGACCGAGCAGAGCCAGATGCGGACGATCCTCGAGGCCGGGCTCGAGCGGGCGCTCTCGCTGGACTGGGTCGGCGCTACGCGTGACTCCAAGGACGCCTCGATCGAGGACTACATCGACATCGTCGACCGCGCGGTCGAGCACTGCGGAGGCCGCGTCAACCTGATCGGCGACTGCCAGGGCGGATGGCTCGCGACGATCTACGCCGCGCTTTATCCCGAGCGAATCAACACGCTCACGATCGCCGGAGCGCCGATCGACTTCCACGCCGGCGAGCCGGTGATCCACGAGGTCATACGCCGCGTCGCTCCCGACGGCAACCTGCGGTTCTACGAGGCGCTGGTCGCGTCGGGTGGCGGAATCCTCGAGGGCCGCCACATGCTCACGGGCTTCATCATGATCCAGCCGAGCGCTGAGATCGCGCGGCAGATCGATCTGCTGCTGAACCTCGACGACGCCGCGCACGTCGCGCGCTATCGCGAGTTCGAGGACTGGTTCAAGCACACCCAGAACGTGCCGGGCGCGTTCTACCTGTGGATCGTGCGCAACCTGTTCCGCGACAACGCGCTGATCAGCGGCTCGCTCGAGGTCCGCGGCCAGAAGGTGGACCTTGGCCGCCTCGAGATGCCGCTGAACCTGCTCGCCGGCGCCACCGACCACATCACCCCACCCGATCAGGTCTTCGCGCTGGCGCAGTACGCCTCAACCCCGCCCGAGCTCGTCACCCGTCACGTCAGCACCGGCGGGCACCTGGGGCTGTTCATGGGCCACGAGGCGCTCCGCGAGCACTGGCCGCGCGTGCTCGCCGAGGTGTTCCGCCACGCGCGCGCGGGTAGCCCTCGATAAACACCTCCGAAATCAGGGAGAGTCTCGATGGGCGATCGAACGCAACGAGTGAAGGGCAAGGCCGAGGAGAAGAAGGGTCGCGCGAAGCGGGCCGCCGGTGCCGCTACCGGCGACCGAAGCACCGAGGCCAAGGGCGCCGGCGAGGAGCTCAAGGGCAAGGCCAAGAACACCGTCGGCAAGGCCCGGAGCGCGGTCAAGAAGTCGACGCGCTAAGTCAACGCGCTAGCTGGCGCTAGCTCGTAAACCGTCTCTTTGGGAAGAAACGTCAGCAATGGACGCAGTTTCTTCCCAAGCGCCGGGCGGGGGGTGTGGGTCCGCCACCCGGTGGCGGACCCGGCAGGCGTCACTCGGCCACGTAGTGGCGGTCGCCGGCCGGGTCGACCCACACCCGCAGCACCCTGCGGGTACGCGGGTCGCGAAAGCGCTCGCTGGTGGGCCGCCAGTCCGGGCCGGGCTTGTCGACCTCGCCGTGGCCGCGCCCGCGGCGGGGCCGGCGATCGGGGTTGGGGGTCGATGCGAGCGGTGGCAGGTCCGCCACCGCCGCGCCGGCCGCCTCGCGGGTGTCGGCCTCGGCCACCAGCGCCACGCGCCGCTCGAGCTCGGCCACGTCGAGGCGTCCCTCGGCGGCGTGGCGCTTGAGCGTCTCGTAGAGCTGCTCGCGCTCCGCGTCGCCCAGCAGCATGCTCGGCTACGGGACGCGATCGACCTTGACCGCCGTCCCGTAGGCGACGATCTCGGTGAACTGCTGTCCGATCTCTGATGAGTCGAAGCGGACCGCGACGATCGCGTCGGCGCCGAGCAGGCGGGCGTTGTCGGACATGCGGTCGATCGCGTGGCGCCGGGAGTCCTCGAGCAGCTGGGTGTATTCGGGGATCTCGCCCCTACGCAGGCCCTTGAACGAGGCGGCGACGCCGCCCGTGAACCCCATGCTCCGGACCACGAGCCCGTAGCAGACGCCGAGGTTTTCGCGGATCCGCATGCCCGGCAGCTCGATTGCGGTGGTCATCGGCAGGTCGGCAGCAGGGGCGGACTCAGACATTCGCGGGGAACTTATCAGGGGAGGCCAGCTACATTCGCTGTTCGGATGACCCCACGGCGGCTCGTGATCATGCTTCTGCCGGCGCTGGCCGCGCTGCTCGCCGCGTGCGGTGGCAGCAGCTCGTCGAGCTCGTCGGCGGCCTCGACCGCCACCGCCAGCGCCAGCGCCAGACCGCGACCACGACCATCTCGACCCAGCCTTCGATCGGACCCGAGGGAATTCCGCTCGAGCAGGGGCCCGACCTCGCGTCGGCCTCGACCACCACCCAGGGCGCCACCGTCGACGGAGTGCAGTGCGCCCCGATCGAGCAGCTCGCATACCACATCCACGCCCACCTCCAGGTGTACGTCGCCGGCCAGCCCCGCGCGCTCCCGGCCGCGATCGGCCTGATCGGCCCGATCTACGAGAACACGCCGTACGGCCGGTTCTATGGCGCGCAGCATTGTTACTACTGGCTCCACACCCACGCCAGCGACGGCGTCATCCACATCGAGTCGCCGAGCGCCCGTGTGTACACGCTGGGCACGTTCTTCGACGAGTGGCAGCAGCCGCTGAGCGCGACCGAGGTCGCCGGCAACAAGGGCAAGGTGACCGCGTTCGTCAACGGCAAGCCGTGGACGAAGGATCCGCGCGCCATCCCGCTCATCCCCCACGCCTCGATCCAGCTCGACGTTGGTAGCCCGGTCGTGACCGCCCACGTGATCTCGTGGGCGGGGACAAAGCTCTAACTCAGCGTATGTGGTGGCGCCGCCGGCGCCGGATCTCGAGGCCGACCCCGACGAGCACCAGCACGACCAGCCCGATCGCGGTGACCGTGCCGACGTCCGCGAGGACGTCGAGCACCGCCGGCCCGATGTAGTACGCGGCGAGCCCGATACCAACGGCCCATACCGCCGCGCTGACGACGTTCGTGACGTTGTAGAGGACCGGACCGACGCGATGGATCCCCGCGACCCACGACGGCGCGAGCAGGATCGCGATCACCGTGAGGCGGTCGAACACCTCCTCCCCGCGCTCCACCGCGCGCAGCCGCAGGTTTCGGAGCGGGCCCGGGGCGGTCATCACCGTCCGACCCCCGAACCAGCCGACGAGCCAGCCGAGCAGACCGCCGGTGACCGCGCCGACGAACGCCCAGATCAGGACCGGGGTGATGTCGAGCTTGTGCTTAGCGGCGATGATCGCGGCCGCGATCAGCAGCGGTTCGCCCGGCCCGGGCAGCCCCACCCAGCTCGCGAACGCGCCGAGCGCGAGTGCGACGTAATCGATCTGCGCGCGGCTCGCGATGTGGTGATGGAAGAGATGCAGCGCAAAAACGAGCAAGGGAGCCGTTCGATCGTGGCACACGGAGTGCCTAGACTCAGGCCCCCGTGCTGATCATTCCACCCGGACACGCGGAAACCCTCCGCACCCGCCGCCGTCTCAGCCCCCGCGAGATCTGGATGATCAGCGGGGTCGCCAGCGCGGTCGTGGTGCTCGCGATCGTGCTCGTGATCTCGCTCGCGTCATCCGGCCCCGGCTCGAAGTCCGGGTGCATCTACGCGACGATCCCGGCGGCCACCGGCGCCCAACAGTTGCACGAATGCGGCGCCCAGGCGCGGGACACGTGCCAGTCGGTGTTCGCGGCCGGCGCGTACACGCACCAGGCGGCGCAGGCGATCGCGTCCGAGTGCCGCAAGGCCGGGTTGCCGGTCGGTTCCTCTAATAGGGGCCTCGCTTCGCTCGGCGTCCGTGGGGCCGTTTCGCCGGGCGTCCCTGCCCGGCGACGTGGTCGCGACCGCCTGGGCCGGGCACGGATGCCCGGGCCCTATGGCCCCACGGACGCCGCCGCAGGCGGCCCATCCTCCCCCAAACCGCCGGAATCGCGGTGATTGCGGGATCCGCTTATCCCAATGTCCAGAGGCCCTCCCGGTTTGCTGGACCTGCGGACATAGATGCGTCCAGACCCGAAGACGACACTGGCGATGCAAATTGGCGTCGCCAGGCCTTGCCCTGGGGCGTAGTCAAGGACAAGGAGATCCAGTTGCCACTTGAAGCACCGAGTTGGCTCAACTCAGGAGACACGTCGTGGCAGATCACCGCCGCGACGCTGGTCGGGTTGATGAGCGTGCCCGGCCTCGCCGTCCTCTATGGCGGCGTGATGCAGAAGCGCTGGTCGATCAACAGCATGATGCTGACCTTTGCCACGTTCTCGATCGTGCTGGTCGTATGGGTGCTGTGGGGTTTCAAGATGGGCTTCGGTACGCCGTGGCACGGACTCTCGCACAGCGGGTTCTTCGGGAACTTCATCGGGAAGCCAGGGCCGGTGCTGTCGCATACCGAGCTGCAGCACCAGGCGAGCATCCCATTGATCGGGACGATGGCGTTCCCGAAATCGGCGCTCGTCTACTTCCAGTTCGTGTTCGCGGCGATCACGCCGATCCTGGCCTTGGGGTCCGTGCTCGGGCGCGTCAACTTCAAGGCGTGGATCCCGTTCTGCCTGCTGTGGATCACCTGCGTGTACGCGGTCGACGCGTTCCTGCTGTGGGGCGGTGGGTTCTTCGCCCAGCACGGCGCGGTTGACTTCTCCGGCGGCTACGTGATCCACCTGTCGGCCGGCGTGGCCGGGTTCGTCGCCGCGGCGGTAATCGGGCCGAGGCTCCAGCGCGACCGCGAGATCGACGCTCCGAACAACGTGGCGATGGTCGCGGTCGGGGCGGGATTGCTGTGGCTCGGCTGGAACGGCTTCAACGGCGGCGACCCGTACGCGTCGAACATGTCGGCCGCCGCCGCGGTGCTCAACACCAACCTGTGCACCGCGGTCGCGCTGCTCGTCTGGATCGCCTGGGACTACCTGACCGGCCGCAAGCCGTCGCTGATCGGGACGGTCAACGGCATGATCGTCGGCCTGGTCGCGATCACGCCGGCGGCGGGCTACGTCAACGGCTGGGGCGCGATCGCGATGGGGATCATCGCCTCGACGATCGTGTACTTCGCGCTCAACTACCTGAGCCGCCTGGCCCCGTTCCGCCGGGTCGACGACACGCTCGGCGTGGTCTATACCCACGGGTTCGCCGGGCTCGCCGGCGGCCTGCTGGTCGGCATCTTCGCCGACCCGAACATGGCGCTGTTCTACAAGACGAGCTCGCACGGGCTGGTCGCCGGCGGCGCCGTCGCCGGACTGGTGCACGGGAACGCGACGCTGCTCAAGTGGCAGTTCTTCGCGGCGCTGTGGGTGATCTGCTGGACCGGGGCGATCACGTTCATCCTGCTGAAGCTGGTCGGGCGGTTCATCCCGCTGCGGATGTCCGAGCAGAACATGGAGATCGGCGACGTCGCCGAGCACGGCCACGAGGTGTACCCGTCCGACGTCCCGTCGCTCGGGTACCCGAACGGCATCCCGGGCGTCTCCGGCGGAGCCGGCCAGCCCTCGTTCCGGCCACGCCCTCGACGGCGTGAGTGCGGCGGGCGCCATCGACAGCATGACAACAGTGGGCAATCGGGTTGGGAGGCGCAGCTGAGCGCCTCCCAGCCCACGCCCCTAACGATCGTCTCGCGGGCCGTCGCCGGCGATGACGGGCTCGAGCGCGTCGCATGCTCTGCATCCGACGCGCTCTCGCGTCCTGTGGTGATCGTGCTTCCGTCGCTCGGCGACCCGGTCGTCTGGCCGGCGGATTCGATTCCAGATGCGCTGCTCGGCGAGGTGGTCGAGTACGCGGTGGCGGGCGGGGCCGGCGCGCCGCCGGCGGCGGTCTCGCACGCGGTTCCGATCCAGATCGGGAGCGATGTGGTCGGGATCGTGGCGGCGATCGTGGCCAACGGCGCCGGCCCCGGTTCCACGGGGGACCGCGCCTGGCTCGAGGCCGCGGCCGCGGCCGCGGCTGTGACCCGCCTGCGGGGCGACGGACGCCCGGGCGACGCGCGGCGCGCGTTGCTGATGGCGTTGGTCGGAGGCCCCGGGGCGGATCCGGCGGCGGTCGTTACCGACGGCCGCCGGCTGGGTGTCGACCTGTCGGGCGGAGGGATCGCCGTGTACGCGCGCGGGGATGCCGAGCTTCCGGACGAGCTCGTAGATGCCAGCGGCGTGCTGATCGCCGAGCTCGCGCACGGACAGGTGCTCGCGCTCGTCCCGCTCGTCCCGGTTGCGGGCGAGAACCCCGAGCGCGCCGCGGCCGCGCTCGCGCTCCGGCTCGGCTCCGCCGGTTTGCGGACCGGCGTGTCGGTGCCGCGGCGAGAGCCGGCGCTACTGCGCGAGGCCGTCCGAGAGGCGATGCTGCTGTCTGAGCTGGCGTGCGCGCCCGAGGCGGGTCTCGCCGGCCAGGAGGAGACCTATCGCCTGCTGATCGGGGTGCTATTGCGCGACCCCGAGGAGCTCGAGCTGCTCCGGTCGAGCACGATCACCCCGCTGCTCGCGTACGACGCCGAGCACGACACCGAGCTGCTGGTGACGCTCGGGACGTTCCTGATGCACCACGGCTCGACAACGGAGACCGCCGAGGCGATGGGGCTCCACCGGCACACCGTCGGCTACCGGTTGTCGCGCGTGCACGAAGTCTCGGGGCTGTCGCCGTACGAATCGGACGGCCGCGAGCGCCTCAGCCTCGGACTCAAGGCCGCCCAGATTCTCGCGGCGGCTGAACGACTATGAAACCCAGATAGGCTCGCGCCTACCAAGACTCAAAGGAGGACATCGTGGCCACCACAGAGAGCGATCAGACGGCGATTGTCGCCGGCGCCACCAGCCCGGCCGAGGTGCTGGATTTCGCCGCCGAACGCGGCGTCGAAATGGTCGACCTGAAGTTCGTCGACCTTCCCGGCACCTGGCAGCACATGACGCTGCCGATCGGCGCGCTCGACGCCGGGGACTTCGAGTCCGGCCTGGGTTTCGACGGGTCCTCGATCCGCGGCTTCCAGGAGATCCACGAGTCGGACATGCTCCTGATCCCGGACTCCTCGACCGCGTTCATCGATCCTTATTACACGCGCGGGACGCTGTCGCTGATCTGTTCGGTGGCCGATCCGGTGCTGGGCGAGCCCTACGCCCGCGACCCCCGGTTCGTGGCCCACAAGGCCGAGCAGCATCTCGTCGCGAGCGGGATCGCCGACGTGGCCTATTTCGGCCCCGAGGCCGAGTTCTTCGTGTTCGATCACATCGCCTACGAGCAGGTCGAGCACCGGGCCTCCTACGAGGTCGACTCCTCAGAGGGCTTCTGGAATACCGGCGGGGTGGTCAGCGCCAAGCCGAACCTGGGCTACAAGCTGCGGCAGAAGGAGGGTTACTTTCCGGTGCCGCCGGCGGATTCGCTGGCCAACCTGCGCTCAGAGATGGTGGCCACGATGGAGTCACTCGGGATCCGGTGTGAGTTCCATCACCACGAGGTGTCCTCGGGCGGCCAGGGCGAGATCGACATGCGCTTCCAGCCGCTTCTGCAGATGGCCGATCAGATGATGATCTACAAGTACGTGGTCAAGAACACCGCGCACGCCGCGGGTAAGACCGCCACGTTCATGCCGAAGCCGATCTTCCAGGAGAACGGGTCGGGCATGCACGTCCACCAGTCGCTGTGGAAGGACGGCGATCCGCTCATGTACGGCGCGGACGGCTACGCACATCTGAGCGACCTCGCCAAGCACTACATCGCGGGACTGCTGACGCACGCGCCGGCGTTGCTGGCGTTCTGCGCACCGACGACGAACTCGTATCGGCGGCTGGTGCCGGGCTACGAGGCGCCGGTCAATCTGGTCTACTCGGCGCGGAACCGGTCGGCTTGTGTGCGCGTGCCGATGTACCACGAGGCGCCCAAGTCCAAGCGGATCGAGTTCCGCTCGCCCGACCCGACGGCCAACCCGTACCTCGCGTTCTCTGCGTTGATGCTTGCGGGGCTCGACGGGATCAAGCGCGAGCTCGACCCTGGCGAGCCGCTCGACGCCGACATCTACGAGCTGCCGGTCGAGACGCTGGCCAAGATCGCGACCGTGCCGTCATCGCTCGAGGGGTCGCTGGACGCTTTGGAGGCGGACAACGCGTTTCTGCTCGAGGGCGATGTGTTCACCCCCGGACTGATCGAGGCGTACGTGCGGTACAAGCGCGAGGAAGAGGTCGACGCGATCCGGATGCGTCCGCATCCGTGGGAGTTCGCTCTGTATCACGACGCTTAACCGTTACGGGGGCGTCTTGCCGGTTCGCCCGCCGCGATCGCGTTTTCTTTGGGTTCGGAGCGTGGTCGTGGGTTCCGCGAGTGCGGGCGAACCGGAATGACGCCCCCTTCACTATCGTCGCCCCACCCTCTGCGACTCCCACGTCTAGGCCGCACGGCTCCGCGTCTGGGGGAAGCTGGGCGGGCCTGGCCGACCCGCCTGCCGCTTATCGGCCGCGCACCCGCGCCACCAGGCGCCCGAATACACCTGGCTCGTGGGGTTGGGTCTTGAGCCATTCCTCGCGGGTTGGGAGCTTGCCGGCCTTGCGGGCGGCGAGAACGCATTCGGTGTGGGCGTGGCGCCGGCCAGCGGAATCGCCCTCCGGGTACATCAGCAGGTGCTCGCTCAGCGCCGGCAGACGCTTGCCGCACAGCGGGCAGCGGTAGGTCGCAGGCTTCCGGTTCTGGGCCCGGCGGATGTACCACCAACGGGGGTGCGGGCGATCGGCCATGTGTCCAAGGATTGCATTGGGCGGCCGCCCTGGTGGGTATCTTCGAGGGGGAATGGAGCATCGCGACGAGCGAATCGTGGTCGAAACCAACCGCTACCGGATAACCGGCGTCCTGCGGCTGCCGCGCGACGGCTATCGCAGCCGGCTGACCGACTACTTGAACTCGTCCGAGCGCGCGTTCGTGGCGCTGACGGACGTCGAGCTCGTGCCGTGGGGCGGCGGCCAGCCCGAGCACCGGCCGTTCCTGGCGGTGTCGCTCAACCACGTGGTGCTGGCGATGCCGCTCAACGGCGACGCCGCCGACTGAACCGCCGGCGCTCCGCGGTCTCGGCACCCGCCGCCCACGGACTCCGCTGTTACCGGAGGACGGGAGCGAGGTATCGTGTTCGTATGGCTACGCGTCCAGATGAGCTCGAAGGCATGAGCCGCAGCGAGGTCCTCCGTGCCTCGCCGCGGATGTTCGACATGGGACTGTTCGAGAAGTTCTCGCGGGTCCACTGGAGCGTCCCGCCGATCATCTTCGTGCCGGTCATCGCGGTGCTGCTGATCGAGGGCTTCGTCCACGGAGCCGGCTGGTCCGTCGTCTACTGGATTCCCGCCGGCTACCTGTTCTGGACGCTCACCGAGTACTGGCTCCACCGGATCGTGTTCCACTTCGAGCCCGAGAAGGGCATCGGCGCGCGGCTCCACTGGATCATCCACGGCGTGCACCACGACCATCCGAACGACCCGCTGCGGCTGGTGATGCCGCCGGCGCTCAGCGTCCCGCTCGCCGCGGTGTTCGTGTACGCCTTCTATCTGGTGATCGGGAGCCCAGGATTCCTGCCGTTCGGCGCTGCCTTCCTGGCCGGATACCTGGGCTACGACATGCTCCACTATCACGTCCACCACCACCGTCCCAAGACCGCGCTCGGGAAGCGGCTGCGCGAGCTGCACATGCGGCATCACTTCCAGAACCATGAGCGCGGCTATGGCGTGAGCGCGCCGTTCTGGGACCACGTATTCGGGACGGCACCGAGCAAGACGCCCCGCTAGAGCGGGATCAACGAGGGAGTCAGGACCGTGGACCTGGGTGCACGCATCGCGAGTATCGGCATGGCGCTCCCCGACCGGCTGGTTTCTAACGAACAAATCGCGGAGGACCTCGGGGTCGATGCGGCGTGGATCGCGAAGCGAACGGGCACCCGCGAGCGCCCGTGGGCGAGCGCGGGCGAGCGCCTGTCAGAGCTCGCCGCCGAGGCCGGACGTGCCGCGCTCGAGCGCGCCGGCATCGGGGGCTCCGACCTCGACGTCGTGCTCGTCGCCACCTCGACCGCCGATGAGATCACGCCGAACGCGGCCCCGCTGGTGGCGGGGCTCCTGGGCGCCGATCGCGCGGGCGCCATGGACGTCGGGGCGGCCTGCACGGGCTGGCTGTCGGCCCTGTTGATGGCCTGCGGGCAGATCGAGTCGGGTCGCGCCGAGCATGCGCTCGTGGTGGGCGCGGACTTTCTGTCGCGCTTCCTCGACGTCTCCGATCGCGATACGGCGCCGCTGTTCGCCGACGGCGCCGGCGCTGCCGTGGTCTCGGCGACCGCCCTCCCCACCGGGCGGATCGGCGAGATTGTGTTGCGCGCCGATCACTCGGGCTCGCACCTCATCCGGCTGGACCGCGGCGACCTCATCCGCATGAACGGCATTGACTCGTTCCGGGCGGCGGTGGCCTCGATGTCAGAGGCGACGACCGAGGTGCTCGCCTCCGGCGGCTACGCCCTCGAGGACATCGGGCTGTTCGTCTACCACCAGGCCAACTCTCGGATCATCCGCGCGGTCCGCGAGCGCCTCGGGCTGCCCGCCGAGCGCGTCGTTGACTACGTCGATCGGTTCGCCAACGCCTCGACCGCGACGGTCCCGATCGCCCTGTCGGTGGCGGAGTCGGAGGGACGCCTCCAGAGCGGCGACCTCGTGCTCCTGGCCGCGTTTGGGGGCGGCCTCACCTGGGGCGCGACCGTCGTCCAGTGGAGCGCGGAGACCTCCCCCCCGCGCCCGCAAGTTGCTCAGCCCAGTGTGACGCCGACCGTGTAGAAGCCCACGTGCTGGGTGCGCGCCTTCGGGCTCTGCCTGATCACGCGCAGGGTGTGCCGGCGCCTGGTCAGGGGCTTGTCACGCACCTTGCCGAGGCGGCAGTCAGCCTTCATCAGCGCGGCCTTGACCTGCGCGAGGGTCTTGTGACCGAGGCCGGGAACGCGGCAGGGGATGGCCGAGTAGGGCACGAGGCCGTGGTCGTCGACCCGAACGGCGGCGGCCGGGTTCGGCGGGACCAGGTAACGGTTCTTCGGCCCGAACTCCCAGTACGCCCCCGAGGGCAGCCCCTCCACGACCGTCCCAACGGCCGGCCGGTAGACGAGATGGACTGCCGGGTTCCAGATGTTGGCGACGTCGTACGGATCGATCGTCACGACCGGCTTCGCGCCCCCGAATACGGACCAGTTCGTGACGGCGATCGGGGCCCCGCCGGCGACCCGGTATGTCAATCCGGTCGTCGTCGTCAGGAAGGTGCCGTTCGACGGCACGGCGTTCAGATGCGACGCCGGGTTGCCCGCGTTCGCGATGTCCCACGCGTCCACCAGGAACGCCTGCGGGTTGCCGAACTGCGCGAGGTTCGTGACGAACATCGGCGCCCCGCCGGCGATCAGGTACAGCGCACCCGTGTTCGTCTCGACCAGCGTGCCGTCACTCGGAACGGGATTGAGCGCGGCGAACTGCTGCGGCGTGATCACGGTGTAGGGCTGCGCGCCACCCACGTCGCTCCAGTCGCTGACGAACAGCGGCGCGCCGCCCGCGATCTCGTAGAAGGCGGTCGACCCGCTGACCTGCACGAACGTGCCGTTCGGGAACAGCAGTTTCCCGGAGGCGGCGCCTGCGTCGACGTAGTCGCCGTCGATGTTGATCGTCGCGCCGCCGTAGGTGGCGTTGTGGCCGCCCTGGTACTGGTGGATGCGTTGGTGGTTCGCCCACTCGCTGCTTGGGACGACGCTGCTGTTCGTGTTCTGCTGGCCGTTCCAGTCGGCGATCCAGATCTGATCCGGCTCGACGAAGCCGTTGCCGTTGGCGGCGACGAAGTCGGCGATCCCGAGTTCGCGCTGCTGTAGACGCCCGAGGTGTAGCCGTCGGCGTGAAGTTGGGTCGTCCACGCCGACAGGAACGCGAGCACCGCCGGCGTGTTCGTGCTCCCGCGCGTGTACGCCTCCATGTCGTCGTAGATCGGATTCCCCGGGCCGATGCCGTTGGCCTCGGCCTGGTTGACGGCGTCGATGGCGGCGGCGGTTCCCTCCGCGGACGCCTGCGAGGCGACGATCCGGCGCACCCGCATCCGTTCTTCGGCGCCTGCAGCCCGACGTAGATCGGGAGCAGGACCCACCCGGCCGCCGACTCCTGCTCGACCCAGGTCGGGCTCAGGTTGGGCTGGGAGCAGGCCTCGTTCGCGCCGCCAATGTAGAGCCCGATCGCGCGGTAGGGCGACGCGCCCCACGCCGACATCGTCGACGCGCTGGGAGTCGAGCAGGCGTCGAAGCCGAGGCCGGTGTAGACGGGATCGCCGGCACGACGAGTCGCGTGTGGGAGCGCTTTCGTGGTCCGTGCACGGGGGCCGACGCTCCTCGCGTGGGTGGCGGTCGCCGGCCGGGGGGCCGAGGTCGCGGCGGCGGCGAGCGAACGCACGCTGAGCGCGCGCGCGACCACGGCCGAGTCGGTATTCCACGTGGCCGTCACCGACACGCCGGAGGACGGGATCGTGAGCTGCGCGGACGATCCCTGGCGAGGCTCCGCGCTCGGGCTGGCCACCCGGGGAAGTGCCGGTCCCGCGGTGGTGGTGGCCCCGGCGCCGTGGGCGGTCAGCGGCGCGACCAGGATCGCCTCAGTGCGCCCGATCGCGTGCGCCGGGCAGCGCTGGCGGGAGCTCGGTTGGCCGAGGTAGACCGCGTGGCGGTTGAACCGCACGCACACGCCGGGGTCGGCAGCGAGGTCGTACACCGGCCACGACGCGGGCACCACCAGCCGGTAACCCTGGTAGCGCACGACCCTGGTGGCGGTGCGCGATGCCGGAACCGCCGCGGCGCTCGTGCTCGAGGCCGCGAACATCACCAGCAGTGCCAGCGTCGTAAGTCTGAGTCGCAGTCGGAGTCGGGGCAATCCACGCATCCGGCACGCCAGCCACCGCGCCGGCCGCGCTCAGCTGACCAAATCTTGCTCGCCACGGTAGACGAGCTCCCTGGTGAGGAAATCCTAGCGAGGTCGCTGGAGAGCCGCAAAGATTCGCAACTTCCTCACCCGCGGCTCCACGGGGATAAGATGCCCGGCCGGGACTGGGAGAAAAGTTGCAAGGAAAGGAGAGGAGGAGGAGGGTTCGAGCCCGCGTCCGAGCCGGGTGGGGTGGCTGACGCGCGCTCTCTAGCGCATGAGGTCGGCGAGGATCGCCGATGACCCGCAAGCCTGAGTGAAGAGGAGTCTCATGACGTCAAAGCTGCGTTTGGCGCTGCCGATGGTGCTCATCGGCGTGGTGGGAGCCGCGTGTTTCCTGTTGCTGCAATCGCACGCGAGCGCGCGCGTCACCGTGAACTACACGCACCTGACCAAGTACCAGAAGCGCATCATCTCGGAGACACTTTCGAGTGCCCTTGGTCCACAGTCCACGGGCGTCAAACCCCACGCCGTTATCGGCAACGGTGACGAAGGTGGCGGCCCGGACGGCGCGCCGTTCACACCGCCGAAGTCGTACGGATCGCCGGTTGGCGCCGGCAATGGCGCCACGGTCAACTACTTCCCGTCGTCGGGCAGCTGCTCGGCAAACATCGGAAATGACACAAAGGTCAACCAAAACTGCCTGAACCTGACCGATCCTAGTCTTCAGGGTCGCGGCCAGGCCAACAACGAGCCGTCAATCTCGGTTGACCCGTTCAATTCGAAGCGCCTGGTCGCCAGCGACAACAACTACATCCGCGGTGACGGAACCTGCGGATCGATTTCTCGCAGAACGGGGGGCGGTCGTGGTCGAACACGACGATCCCAACGGCTTTACCACGGGCACCACTCGCGACAGCATTGGGAACAACGCTCGCGAGATTGGCAGGCCGGCGGCGACACATCGGTGGCGTGGGACACCCGCGGTAACGCCTATGAGAGCTGCCAGCTGTTCAACCGCGGCACGGTGGCATCGGCGAATCCCGACCAGTCGAGCACGTTCGTGCTCTTCCGAGCTACCCAGAACGGCGGTGCGTCCTGGAACTTCCCCGGCCGCTACTCCGTGCCGCCGTATTCGACCCGCAGGGGACGTCGAATGCGCTCCAGGACAAGGCCCTGATGGCGATCGACGACAACGTCAACAGCCCGTTCCGTGACCGCAGTTATGTGACGTGGACGGCGTTCGCATCCGACGGCTCGGCGTACATCTACGAGGTTCATTCAAACGACTACGGTGAGTCGTTCAGCAGCCCGGTGTTGGTGAGCGCCTCGAACCCGAACTGCACGGAACACCTTCGGAGCGGGAACGTCGAACGGGCCGTGCAACGAGAATCAGTTCTCCGATCCATTCATCGGTAAGGACGGGGCCCTCGACGTGGCCTGGGACAACTTCAACAACCAGCCTACGAGCGGGACCGACAACAACTTCCAGGTGCTGCTCGCCAAGTCGACCGACGGCGGCCAGACGTTCTCGGCGCCGGTGCAGGTCAGCCGGATCACGACCTGCCCGACTGCGACACCTACCAGGACACCCCTGGCAATGGCAACGCCAACCCGGGCCGCTCGTGCGTGCCGGAGAAGGGCTCCTCGACCGTGTCCGTGTTCCGCGCCACTAACTACCCGTCCGGGGAGGTCGATCCGAACAACCCGAACGTCCTCGCCGTCACTTTCGGGTCCTACATCAACAAGGACTCGAACGAGTCCAACGGGTGCACGCCGACCGGCTTCGCCAGCGACGGGAACCCGACGTACACCGGGGTCAAGGTCGCCGGAGCATGCGCCAACAAGATCCTGTTGAGCGTCTCGACGAACGGCGGTACATCGTTCAGCGGGATGGCCGCGGATCCGCGGACCGAACAGCTGGTCACGCAGTCGCCGGGACAGAAGCACACCGACCAGTACTGGCAGTGGGCCGCGTTTACGCGTGACGGCAAGCTGGCGGTGGACTACTACGACCGCCAGTACGGCAGCGACGAGACGACCGGTTCCTCGGACTTCAGCCTGTCCGGGACCGACAACCTGACCAACTTCGGCCAGGTCCGCGTCACGTCGAGCTCGATGCCGGCCCCCACGCAGTTCGAGGGCCCGGCGGGCGGCCAGTTCGACGGCGACTATGTCTGGCTGACGGCGTCCGACAAGGCCTACCCCATATGGTCGGACACCCGAGCCACGGATCTGTTCCTGTGCCCGGGGACCGGGACAACGGGCAGTCCGCCGCAGCTATGCGGTGCGACAGAGACCAACGGCGAGACCGCCAATGACGAAGAGACGTACACGGCGGCGGTCAATGTGCCAACGGCCGGAGGCCACGGCCACTCGTCGGGCGATCATGCTCGCCGGAGCAAGCATCACAGTCGACGCTGACTGACGTACGCGCGCGTGGGGCCCGGACTCGTCCGGGTCCCACGACCTTTCTTGAGCGCTAAGCTGGCGGCGGGAGGTACGACATGCGTACAGCTTTTAGCCAGCCGCAACGTCATCGCTTCGGAGCAATTGTGGCCTTGCTCCTGCTCGCGGCGGTGGCCGCGATCGCGGTGAATGGTCTGGCCAGCGCCAGCACGACGAAGGGCAGCGCCGGACGGCTCGTACTCAAGCGAGATGACCCCGCCACGGTGAGCGGCACCGGGTTCAAGCCGCAAGCCCGCGTCCGGGTGACGTTCGTCGGCGCCGGGGAATTCGTGAGCCGGCCTATGACGAATTCGCACGGCGCGTTCACGGCGACGTTCCCGACCGTGACCGACCGGTGTTCGGCGTGGACGGTGACCGCGAGCCAGCCGGGCCGCGCCGCGGTCGTGCTGCGAGGGGCCGCTAGGCCCGAGTGCACGCCGATGTCGACGCCGTAGCCGCCGCCCCAAACTTCAGCGGAGGGGGCGGGATTCGAACCCGCGGTCCGCTTGCACGGACTCTGGTTTTCAAGACCAGCGCATCGACCGCTCTGCCACCCCTCCGGGAGTTGCCGGCCCGATGCTAGCCGCCGGCGCAGGTGCTTACAGGGTCTACACTGCCGCAAGCGCTTGTCCGGAGAGGTGGCCGAGTGGCTAAAGGCACTCGCCTGCTAAGCGAGTATGGGGTTCACGCTCCATCGCGGGTTCGAATCCCGCCCTCTCCGCTTCCGAACGCCCGCCCGTAGGCTCGCGGCTCCGGCAGCATGAAGCTATTCATCTCGAGCGACATCGAGGGCACGGCTGGGATCGCCGACTGGCAGCAGGTGCTCGCGTCAGGGGCGGACTACGCGCTCGGCCGGCGGCTGCTCACGGCTGAGGTCAACGGCGCGATCGACGGGGCGGTGCACGCCGGCGCCGCTGAGATCGTCGTCAACGACAGCCACTCGACGATGCAGAACCTCGACCCAGCGGCGCTGCACCACAACGCGTCGTACCTCTCCGGCCGGCACAAGCCGCTGTACATGATGGAGGGCCTGGACGGCACGTTCGACGCCGTGTTCATGATCGCCTACCACGGCGCGATCGGCGCCGAGCGGGCGGTGCTGTCCCACACGTACAACCCGCTCGCGGTGTGGGAGGTGCGCCTCAACGGCATCGCGGTGGGGGAGAGCGCCCTGAACGCGCTTGTGGCGCTGCATCACCGCGTGCCGGTCGTGCTGATCACCGGCGACGAGGCCACCGCCGACGAGGCGCGGCCGTTCCTCCCGGACATCGAGGCGGTCGTGGTCAAGCGGTCGATCACCCGGTTCGCGGCCGAGAGCCTACATCCCGACCGCGCGTGTGAGTTGATCCGGGACGGCGCCGCGCGGGCGCTGGCCCGGGCGAGCGCGATCTCGCCGCCGGCAATCGGGCTCCCGGCGACGCTCGAGGTCACGTTCCTGACCGCGGACATGGCCGAGATGTCGACGTGGATCCGGGGGGTGGAGCGGGCCGGCGTCCGGACCGTGACGATCACCGACGAGGAACCGTTGCGGCTGTATCGCACGTTCGTGACGATCATCAGCCTGACGCGGTCGATCGTCGAGCGCTGATCGCGTCGGGCGAACACTGGAATTTCGGGGGCGCCAGCGGATACGATCCTCCGCGATGGCGGACACCGCAATATCGGTCACGACGGTCCTCGAGCCCGAGACTGCTACTCCCGCGCCGGCATTCGAGAGGCCGGACTTCGAGATAGTCCCGCGCGCCGGCCGGGTGCTCGCCGCGATAGCGGCCGTGCTTTTGATCGTCGCGATCGCGGCGAACAAGCTGTGGCCGCTGATGTTCCTGCACGTCGCCGGCGGCGCCAGCTGGACGATCATCGACCTGTTCCTCGGCCTCGTGCTCGGTCCGATTATCGGGCGGATGTCGATCCTGGCCCGGGTCGAGTTCACAACCCGCCTGATGCCGAAGATGGTGGTGATCATGCCGGTCGTGGTGACGGTCACGCTGGCTGCGGGGTGGCAGCTCGGAATCAAGACCGGAAACGTCTTCAGCTCCAGCCCCAACCACGGCTGGGTGGTGGCGAGCTACATCGTGGTCGGCGTGATGGCGGTGCTCGCACTCGGCCTGCTCGAGCCCGCCAACATCGCGGTCCTGATCGAGCTGAAGTTTTCCTGGCCGAATCCCGCTGGGATCGAGCGACTGATGAAGCGCTTCATCTACTGCGCCGGGATTCTGGGCGTGATGCAGATCGCGACGCTCGTGATCATGAGCAAGCTCGCGTCCTCATGAACGAGCGGCCGCTTCCGCCTGTGACCCAGCTCGGCATGGCCTCGCTGGCCCTGATCGTCGCCGGCGGTATCTACCTATCGGCCCACCTGCCCCAGCATGTGCCGCTCGGCCCTGCCGTCGCGCTGCTCGCGGCGTCCGCGCTGCTGCTGGTTGGGAATGTGATCGCCCTCTCGCGCGTCCCAGACTTCGCCTGGGAGCGGTTCTTCACCGTCGGAAAATGGTCCCTGCTCGCCTATGTCGTGATCGCGGGGATGATCGAGTACGCGTTCCTCCAGGACCACATCCGTGGTGGCACGCTCGTCGTGCTGACCCTTTCGCTCGTCGTGTTCGCCGTGCACGTGCCGATGCTGGTCGGCTTCACCGTCGCGCGCTACGCCGACAGCGAGGCACGTGTGGCCGCCTGAGGCCCTCGAGTTCCTCCGCGAGCTCGAGGACAACAACGATTCGGACTGGTTCAGACGGGAGCGCCACCGCTACGAGCGGGATCTGGTGGCCCCGGCGCGTGCGCTCGCGGACAAGCTTGGCGATCTCGGGCCGCCCCGCTTCTTCCGGCCCCATAACAACCTCCGGTTCCGTCCGGGTCCTCCATTGAAGGAGCATCTGGGTCTCGCGATCGGCTATGGCGCCGCCGGCGGCTTCTACGTCGAGTTGTCGCTGGACGGCCTGCTGGTGGCCGCCGGCTTGCACCATCCGGCGGCGGATCAGCTCGAGCGGTTCCGACTCGCCATCGACGACGATCGCAAAGCGCGCGGGTTCGCACGCGGGATCGCCCGGGCCAAGCGCGCCGGCTTGGCGGCGGCCGAGCCTGCGCTCAAACGGGCGCCGCGGGGGTATCCGATCGACCACCCACGCGTCGATGCCCTGCGCATGAGGGATCTGACCGTCGCCTGCCGCCACCCACTCGAGCCGTGGTTGCACGAGCCGAGGTGCGATGAGATCGTGCGTGCCGAGATGCTCGCCGCCCGTCCGCTGGTCAAATGGCTCGCCGAGACCGTGGGGCCGTCGACGCGGGCACGCGCGTAGCGCCCGGTTGGGGCGGGAGCGGGGCGCCGTAAAGCGCCCGGGCCACCCGCCGACGTCCGTGCACGGCCGCTACGATGGTCGAGCCGTCAGCGCGGCAAGCGCCCGTAGCTCAGCTGGATAGAGCGTCGGTCTACGGAACCGAAGGTCGGGAGTTCGAATCTCTCCGGGCGCGTTCCCAGAAAGTCCTGCACACGGCAGTTTTCCGCTCGCCCAGGACAATTTTCATTCTCACCGCGTAGCCGTCGGGTCAAGCCCAGGGTC